>NZ_JBBOPQ010000001.1:0-4800000 GCF_038003695.1 Paenibacillus sp. FSL L8-0494 | reverse complement strand
GGATCAAGTTTTGATGTGACGTTTAGAGAAATGTCCTTTGGGGGACATAAGACAGCTTTACTCTGTTTAAGCGGATTCACCAACGAAGATGTAACGGATGAAATTCTGAAACGACTAACCTACCTTTCTTCAGAAAATTTGTCCGCAGGTGTGTTAGGTAGCTTTATGAACGAATACATCCCTCATATTCAAGTTGAAGAGGGTAGTGTATTAAGTGAATGTTTCGATAAAGTATTAAAAGGAATGAGCGCACTATTTATTGAGGGCGAGAACAAAGTTATCCTAATGGATACTCGATCTTACCCAATGCGAAGTCCTGATGAACCCTCGATTGATCGGGTGGTACGTGGTGCGCGTGATGGTTTTACAGAAACCCTGCTTAGTAATATTTCACTTGTAAGAAGACGGATACGTGATCCGGGGCTGAAGCTTGAAATGTTTCAAGTGGGACGGCGGACACGGACAGATGTCTGTGTGGCTTACATCGATGATATCGTTGATAAAACACAGGTTACGTCTGTCATCGATAAAATCAACAGCATCGATATCGATGGTATTCCACTGGCGGATAAGCAATTGGAGGAAGCGATTATCGGCGGAGGGTGGAACCCTTATCCTATGGTGCGTTATTCTGAACGCCCTGACGTTGTTGCCTCCAATTTATTGGAGGGACGGGTCATATTATTCGTGGATACCTCACCCATTGTAATTGTTCTTCCGACCACCTTTTTTGATCTTTGCCAGCATGCGGAGGAGAATCGTCAGACTCCTTTTATGGGGACATATCTGCGGTGGGTCCGTTTCATCGGCATCTTCGCCTCCATGTTCCTGCTCCCGTTATGGATGCTGCTTGTTATCCATCCTGAGTTAAAGCCTGCTATGCTGGATTTTATCGGGCCGCAAAAGACAGCGAGAATTCCTATTCTCGCTCAGTTTCTGATTGTAGAGCTTGGGGTTGATTTACTGCGGATGGCCGCCGTGCATACCCCAACACCTTTAGGCTCAGCGATGGGTTTGATTGCAGCCATATTGATTGGTGATATAGCGGTGCAGAGCGGTCTGTTTGTAAACGAAGTAGTACTATATATGGCGGTAGCCTCAATCGGTATGTTCGCGACTCCGAGTTATGAGCTGGGTCTGGCGAATCGTATAGTCAGGCTTGTGTTATTAATTGCCGTAGCGGCGTTCCAGGTACCAGGCTTTATGATTGGCACGACGTTGCTGACTATCTTCTTAACCACTCATCGGTCCTATAACTCCTCATATATGTGGCCGTTTATACCCTTTAATGCAAAGGCAATGAGTGAAATTCTATTGCGTAAACCGGTCCTAAGTTCGAAGGAAAGACCGTCTTTTAACAAAACCAGAGACAATACCAGAATGCCGCCATCTCAAGAGAATGAGTAACAATCGTAGGAAAATACAAAACTACTGCAAATTAGTCCATTCAATGGAGTTCCCACTGTCTGTTATACTGAATACACTAAGACAGGGTGGAACCTTGATATTCCACAGAAATTGGAGGACTAAAGAATGTTTCTACACGGTACTAGCCGCATTAACGATGCTGGGCATTTGGAGATCGGCGGATGTGATGTAACTGAATTGAAAGCGGAATATGGAACCCCGCTATATATATTGGACGAGCAATTGGTTAGACAACGTTGCCGGGAATATATGGATGCTTTTAAAGCCTCCGGCCTTGGTTTCCAAGTAGCTTACGCAAGCAAGGCGTTTTCAGTAATGGCAATGGTTCGTTTGGCTGATGAAGAAGGTTTGTCACTGGATGTTGTATCTGACGGCGAACTATATACAGCTTTGCAAGCTGGCTTCCCGGCAGAACGTATTCATTTTCATGGCAACAATAAGACATCTGAAGAGATTGAAATGGCGATTGATGCCAAAATCGGCTGCTTTGTAGTCGATAATCTGGTAGAGCTTAACCTTTTGCAGTCCATTGCCGCACGTAAAGAAGTTAATGTGAACATCTTATTGCGGGTGACACCAGGTGTAGAAGCGCATACTCATGAATATACCGCAACTGGCCAGACGGATTCCAAATTCGGTTTTGATATCGGTAATGGATCGGCCTATGAAGCAGTGAAAGCAGCAGTCAGCAAAAAGAATATCACGCTGCTTGGTGTGCATTCCCATATTGGTTCGCAGATCTTTGAGACCGATGGTTTCCAGCTGGCTGTTGAGCGTGTGGCAACTTTTGCCCGCAGTGTTAAAGAAGGCTTGGAAGTGGACTTCCGTGTAGTCAATCTTGGCGGAGGTTTCGGCATTCGTTATGTTGAGGGAGATACCCCACTACATGTTTCTGAATATGTTGCAGCGATTACGGATGCAGTGAAGACTCATTTTGCGGGAATTTATAGTGCTTTGCCGGAAATTTGGGTGGAGCCGGGCCGTAGTATTGTTGGAGATGCAGGTACTACATTGTACACTGTAGGATCTAACAAGGACATTCCTGGCGTGCGTAAGTACGTTGCTGTTGATGGTGGAATGACCGACAATCCACGCCCTGCTTTGTATCAGTCTAAATACGAGGCATTGCTTGCTAACCGTGCTAACGAAGACGCAACTGAGACTGTCTCCATCGCTGGTAAATGCTGCGAGAGCGGAGATATGTTGATCTGGGATGTAGAGCTGCCGAAGGCTGAAAGCGGCGACTTGTTGGCTGTAGCCTGCACAGGCGCGTACAATTACTCCATGGCCAGCAACTATAACCGTCTTCGCCGTCCGGCTTTAGTATTCGTACAGAACGGACAAAGCGATCTTGTAGTGCGTCGTGAAAGCTATACTGATCTTATTGCCAACGATATTGTTCCAGAGCGTATCGCCAAACAGACAGTTGTTGCTAAGTAATAGCCTGCTGCTGTAAGGTGGGTAAGGTTGAGCAGCATACAGAGCAAGCAGGAAAGTCTCCTGCTTGCTTTGCTTTGTGCGTGGTTTCATAGTAATATAATTGAGGTATTCTAAATTTGTTAATTTTGAAAGGGGTCATTTACATATGGCAAAGCAAGCGAAAATCACTCTAGAAAATGGCGGCGTAGTGCTGCTGGACTTGTTCGATCAAGATGCACCTAACACTGTAGCCAACTTTGAAAAGCTGGCAAAAGAAGGTTTCTACAACGGATTAACATTCCACCGTGTTATCCCTGGTTTCGTTGCTCAAGGCGGATGCCCTAACGGAACTGGATCTGGCGGTCCAGGATACACAATCAACTGCGAAATTAACCCAAACAAACACGAACGCGGAACACTTGCTATGGCACATGCGGGTAAGAACACAGGCGGAAGCCAGTTCTACATCTGCTACGCTCCACAACCACACTTGGATGGAGTACACACTGTGTTTGGTAAAGTAGTAGAAGGCATGGATCTTGTTGATGCTTTCAAAGGACGCGACAAAATGACTTCGGTAGAAATCATCGAAGCTTAAGATTTAATAGTTAAAAAGCCAGTCTCCGAATATCGGGGCTGGCTTTTTTGTGTTGTTAAAGAATCCGCCTAACCTGTGTACGCCGCGAATTGCGCCGTTCTGGCAGCCAGAAGAATATCAAATACATGGCAAGAAACACAGTGAAGGCAAACAGCTCTTCAACAAGCAGGTAATAAGGATAAGGTCCAAAATAATCCAATACGGAATAGGTGCTAGGCTTCTGGGATAGGAACATGTAGTTTGAGCCTAGGAAGTAATTAGCAGTCCAGATGCAGGCAGCCACAATATTGAGGCCAAGCATGGTGATGAGTAACGATCTCCAAGTCGGCTTGTAGCCCTCAATCCAGGTCATATAAAGAGACGCCAGAATAATAGAACCATGAGCTATAAAAAACAGGAGAAAGCGGAAATGAGGGAACGGATAAACTAGGTTAGGGGTAAGCAACGCAATAAATGCTCCGCCGATCCCGGCAAAGTAGAGAAAGGAATAAAGGGTTCGACTGCGTGAAATTAACATGATAATAGACAGCAGTAGAGTGATTCCACAGAGCTCGAACGGTAATGAGGAGCTGGAGCGCCAGAAGTTCTGAGAGATGTACCACATTTGCAGCCCGGCTTCTGAGACTACAAGTAGAATGATTAGCAGCAAACGCACACTTTGCCGAAGTCTTGAATCTGCACGAATTTCAAACCGTAAGCTATAGAGCAGTAGACAACTTAACGTAATGATAGACAGCGCAACCCAATGCGAAGATGAGAACATGATGAAATCCTCCGCGTGCTGGCGATCAAAAAAAGATGAAAGCTGCATAGACATACCTCCTTTGAACGTGAAAACATCCATCAAAAATAAAGTTTGAGAATTTTAATAATATTGATTCTAGATATCCATAAATTGGGTATATATGTATATGTTCTGTCAACTCCACCACATAAGGAAGACTTTTCATTATATTAACATAAGATGGGGCGCTGGGTGCGGAATTACATATGAAGCTTTTGAACAAACAGGGGTGGAAAACAATTAGAACAAGAAAATGGAGGCAAAAAGAACATGTTTAAGAAAAAAATAAGTGTAATGGTCATTATTTTGATGCTTGTGGCACAATATGCCTATGGCATCGGATTTGCTCCGCAAGTAAAAGCGGCTGCGATTGATGACGAAAGAAATATCATCACCAGTGTTTCGATGGCTGTTTACGGGCCAGATGGAATCACAGTCACGAATAGCGTATACGAACAAGATGCTAATGTTACCTTGGATTATAATTGGTCTCTTCCTAAAAATCATAATTACAAGCAAGGTGACACTTTTACTTTTCAGCTTCCAGAACAGTTCCAGCTATTTAATGATTTTAACGGACCCTTAGTCTCTGAGGATGGAGATGTAGGGAGCTTTGAAGTCAGGCAAATTTCACATGAAGTGATAATGACTTTTAATGACTACATAGAAACGCATGATGACGTGCAGGGAACGCTGCGGTTAAATACTAAATTCGATAAACAGAAAATCTCGGGCAGTACTATTCAGAATATTTTATTTCCCGTGAGCGGCGGTATTCAGACAGTGACAGTGAATTTTAAACCAAGTGTTGGATCGACTATAGAGAAGAGAGGTATTCCCGAAGGCTTCAATGCGAACCAAATATTATGGACTGTTGATGTCAATAAGTCTTTGGAAGCCGTGGGGAATGCCATTGTGACGGACCCCATCCCTTCAGGCTTATCATTAAATACTCCAGTCACTGTGAGCGTGTATCAACTGAGCATTCAATTGGATGGTTCAGTAACGGAAGGAGCATTGCTCGACACAAGCAAATACTCTGCAGAGCTCTCCGGAGGGTCACTGATTGTCCGTTTTAAGGAGCCTGTGATTAAAGAGGCTTACCGTATTGTATATTCCACAGGGATTGCTAATGACCATCAGCTAAGCTTCACCAATACTGCAACTTTTTCAGGAGATGGGCAAGAGCCTGCCAGCTCCTCTGCCACAGTGAATGTAGAACGTGGAGGAAGCTTGAAAAAGTATTCCACAAGCTATGATGGGGGCAAGCAGATCATTTCCTGGGCAATTGAATATAACTACAGTGAAAAGAACATCCCGCAAGGAAACGCTGTGTTAACAGATTTGTTCGATGATTCTCAAGAGCTGGTAGCCGATTCATTAAAAGTATATGCTGTGCAGCTGGATTCTTCCGGTGGTGCAACGTTAGCCAAGGTTTTGACAAAGGATGTTGACTACACGGTTGTTTCCACCTCAGACGTTCATAAGGCTGGATTTGTATTGCAATTTGTACACGATGTTACTTCACCATATCGAATCGAATATAAGACAAAAGCGATAAAGCGCGTGTTTGAGGATGTCACCATAACTAATACAGTCTCCGATAGTACGTATAGTAATCAGGCTACCCGATTAATCCGGTCTTCCATTCTTTATAAGACTTTATCAACCGTAGATTATCAGAATAAAACATTGGGCTGGAAGGTCACATTGAATAGTGACAATTACCCGATGAGCCATGTTGCAGTTACCGAATCCTTCCCATTTGGCGGCCTAAAGTTTATTCCGGAATCACTGGTGATTAGAAATCTGAATGGAAATGTTTTAAATCCGAATAACTATAATCTAGTATACAACTTACCTGTCGAGCCTAATAAAGGCTTCAAGGTAGTGTTTAATTCACCAATATCTGGACTTTACACGATTAGCTATTCTACAGAATTTAACAAGGATTGGATTTGGGCTAAAACTGAAAATTTCAACAACAAAGTTCGCTTAGACTGGATGGACTCTACTGAAGCCTTACGCACGATAGAAGCAGAAGGGTTATTCATTCCTAGACCTGAAGCGAAAAACAATGGATTTAAAGGGGGAGCCTACGATGCTTCAACTAAAGAAATTACTTGGACGATAGGCGCCAATTATAACGGCAAAACCCTCGAAGCTCCGGCGCTTGCAGATATTTTAAAATCAGGCCAGACCTTGGTTCCTGGTTCACTTAAAGTTTACACTATGAATATTGCAAAGAATGGTGACCCTACCATGGGTACAGAAGTGAATCCTAATAAATATACCCACAGCGTAAATAGCGATAATGAATTAAAGGTTATTTTTACAGATAAGATTAACTCCGCTTTCTACATTGAATTTAACACAAGTCTTGAAGGGCAAATAATAGGCACTACTATTGATAATAAAGCTAATCTCTATGATGGAACAAAAGTGGTTTCCAAAGATTTGACCGCCTCCGTAAAAATTCCTTTTGGAGAGGATTATGTGCTGAAGGACGGCACACAAAACGGGGATAAAATCGACTGGAGCCTGCAAATTAACCGGGGGCAGTCTACTGTAAAGGATGCTTTAATCAAAGATACTCCTAGTGCTAATCAAATTTTGCTGCAGAATTCATTCCATCTATATCCTACGGCTGTAGCTGTGAACGGAGATATCACGAAAAGCGGCCCTGAATTGATTCAGGGTATTGATTATAGCGTAGTTATTACAACGGATGCCGATGGAAAACAATCCTTTGAGTTAAGCTTTGCCAAGGAAATCAGCAGGGCTTACATTCTCGAATATCAATCCCTGATTGTGGCTAACACTGGAGACAAAGTAATAAATACTGTACATTTCAGTGGTTTTAACGGCAGCGAAATAAGTAAAGAGACCTCCAAAGAAATTATTGTCGGGGTCTCCAGCGGTTCTGGCACAGGCAGCGGGGTTAGAGGCACCCTCAATATTAAGAAGCTAGATGCTGAAGATAACTTAAAAGCGCTTGGTGATGCGACTTTTGCATTGTATCGACTAAATGGAGCGGAACGTGTATTGATTAACAGTCTAACTACAGATGCAGAGGGTACAGCTATATTCAATAAAATATGGCTGGGTAGCTATGTATTGGTGGAGACAGCAGCTCCAAATGGTTACGTGCTCGATACATCCGAGCATCCAGTGGAGATTCGTTCCTCGTCAGCGATTCAACTGGTGATTACGAATCAAAAAGCAGTGGAGCCAACGCCTACGGCAACACCAGAGCCAACCGATGCTCCAACAACAACACCAGAGCCAACCGTAACACCTGCACCATCAACAACGCCAGAACCGACGGTTTCTCCATCACCAGAAGCGACTGCTGCACCTACACCAATCCCTACAAGCAGCACATCTGGAGGTTCGGTGGTACCCACGTCTACAAGTTCGCCCGTACCAGGGGTAATTATTAATGATCCAGCTGTTCCTGCTGGTCCTGGAATTGCCGCCGATCTAGGATCCGCGACATCAACCGATGAGGGAATTCCTGAGCAAGAGATAACCGAAGATGAAATTCCTTTAGGAGAAGTTGATATCGCCGATGAAGAAGTACCAAAGGGTACGGTGAACAATAGCACTTCGGTTGCTCCTCAGCTGCCGAAGACAGGTGAGAATAGTCCAATGCCACTGTATCTGTCGGGAATTGGGTTGATAACGATAGGCTTTGTTTTGAACCGAGTATTTAGACGTAGGGGTAAGACGGAGTGATTGAGATTAGTGTGATTTAAGATTTTATGCAAAAGCACCCAGCATGATAAATGCCGGGTGCTTTTGTGCTTTTTTTGAAAATTTTATGGCTGATTCTTAAGTGTACCGGGACTAAAACTTTTCCTCCTGGCAGTAGCGGCGCAGCATCAATGGTGAGAGCTTTCCCGTTCACGAGTGCTTTGACACTGCCCACAGTCATAGTAACGGTGTTCTCGGCGTGCTTAAGCTAAAGATCAGTAGCGGTCGGCGATGCTTAGCTTCGCGGTATGAATGAAATGGCCCCTAGCATAGTTAAATAAGATGGATAATAATATTAGAGGAATTCCTCACTTATAGCAGAGTTGGTATGAAATCACTATAAGTCAGAGATCTTAAGGCTTTATGTTATGAAATCTTATCATTTTCTTAATGGATGAGATTGTACAAAAAATCCCTGCAAGCATCATTCGCTCACAGGGAAAGAGGTTTCAAATTCAGTTTGTTTGCGTGTGCTTTTGGCTGTAATGGTTCCGCCGTGAAGTTCTGCAATACTCTTGGCTATGGCGAGCCCTAAGCCACTTCCGCCTGTCTCTCGGGAGCGGGATTTATCGACACGATAAAAGCGTTTAAATAAGTGGGGGAGGTCGGATGCAGGGATAGGAGTACCATAATTCGTACATACAGCAACTATTCTACCGTCTTTTCTAACAACAGAAATGTCTAGAATTTTCCCTTCCTTTCCGTATCTTACGGCATTGGTAAATAGGTTCTCATACAATCGCACCAGCTCGTCCGCATCTCCGTTGATGATCAGAGGAGCTGTATCCGTATGAATGCGGTAGATCATATCTGCTTGTTCCAGTACGGGTGCAAATTCCTCAATCAGCTGTTCGAGCAGCTTGCCGAGATCTACAGGCTCAATATTTAGCGGTAATCCGCTGCTGCTGACGCGTGTGTATTCAAATAAATCGTCGATTAGCTTTTTAAGAGTCAGAGATTTCTCATAGGCAATATTCACATAATAACGCAGCTCAACCTCGTTTTTATAACGATCCTTCTCCACATATTCAAGGAATCCGAGAACAGAGGTTAGTGGGGTTCGGAGGTCATGGGACACACCTGTGATTAGGTCATTTTTGGCTTTTGCAGCGGCTCGTTCTTCCTCTATAGCAGATTTTAGCTTGCCAGCCATTGTGTTCATATTTTCAGCGAGCTTTCCGAGTTCATCCGTACCTGATACCGGCACCTTGAAAGACAAATTGCCATCCGCAATGGCCTGAACTCCGCTCGTAATGTTATGAAGATTCTTAGTTGTATTTCTGGACAGTTTTAGGATGAAAAAAATAAATAAAGGAATCCCTATAAGAATTACAACTGGCGTTGATCCAATGGTATTGATCACCCAGAGAATGAGTCTGACTCCCCAAAAGGAGCGTGAAGGATTTAACCACAGCAATAGTGAAGTGCCATAATAGCCGCCCATTAAGATTAAAGCGGTGAGTGCTAGGCTCGTTAAGCTGAAGCCAACTATTTTCCAGGATAGGGTATCGAATCGTTTAAAGTTCAACTAGAAGGACCTCCTTTTTCCAGTTTGTAGCCAACGCCCCATACCGTTTTTAAGTATTGTGGTTTACGCGGATTTTCTTCTATTTTTTCTCTGATTTTACGAATATGCACCATGAGTGTATTGGTGCTTTCCAGGAATTGTTCTTTCCATACTTTGGCGTAGATCTGCTCCATGCTTAGGACTTGTCCTCTATTACGGGCGAGCAGCTCTAGAATCGCAAATTCTCGCGGGGTAAGTTTAACTGGCTGATCATCCACACTAACTTCATGCGTAACCGAATTAATAACCAAGCCATCAATGATGATTTCATCCTGTTTGGCGTTTAGATCTGCCATGTAATTTCGAGTTCTGCGCAGCTGGGATTTAACACGGGCAACTAACTCCAGCGGACTAAAAGGTTTCGTAACATAATCATCTGCACCTACGCTAAGTCCGGTGATTTTATCAAGTTCCTGCCCTTTAGCAGATAACATGATGATCGGAAATTTTTGCGTTTCACGAATTTTAATACAAGCCTCAATGCCGTCCATATTAGGCATCATGATATCAAGAACCATTAGGTCTATAGTCTCTCTATTGATAATTTCGAGTGCTTCCAGCCCGTCTCTGGCAGTTAACAGCCGATAGCCCTCGTTCTCCAGATAGATCTGCATTAGTTTAATAATCTCGGCTTCGTCGTCCACCAATAGCAGCGTTCCGTTGTGCATTTCTCAGCGTCCTTTCTTGCTTGTAAAGCAATCTTGCTATAAGAAGTATACAACATTTTCTTGTTTGGAAGCCTCATTTGAAGACCAGTGAAGGCAAAGGAACTGTATAGCAGCTAATAAATTAGTGGAATAAAAGACCAAATCCCCCACAGCATTATGCCAGTTTGTTTTTTATTTTAGCTTGCTCTGATCGCTGTGCCTCAATCCATGTTTTGATCTGTGGATAATACATTCCCAGCCATGCCCCTAACATGCAGTTCTGGAATCTTTTTTAAGAGTTGTCATGATAGAAATCTTCCTTTCTTGTAGTGCTTAAACTCTATTTAACAGGAGACTTCTTAACAACGCTGGCAGATAAAAGTAAAGGGAAACTTAATAGTTTCTTAACAAGTCTTAAGAATTAGGAAGCTACTATGCTATAATAATTTCAAATTAAATATGTTGGGGGTAATTTGGAATATGTGGAAGGAATTTAAAGCTTTTGCCTTGAAAGGAAATGTTCTTGATTTAGCGGTTGCGGTCATTATTGGAGCTGCATTTGGAAAGATTGTAACTTCATTAGTAAATGACATTATTATGCCAATTGCAGGTTTGCTTACTGGTGGGATAGATTTGAAGGATCGGGTGCTTGAAGTCAGTACGGACCTGAAAATACCTTATGGACTATTTTTACAATCGGTTGTGGATTTCTTTATTATTTCATTTTCCATTTTTCTGGTTATCAAGCTGGCCAATAAATTTCAGCGCAAAGAAGCCGTTAAAGTTGAAGTGGTGGAGACTCCAGCACCTGCAGAGGATATCGTGCTGCTTACGGAAATTCGTGATCTTTTGAAACAACAAGAACGTGGTTTGTAATCATGAAATATAACCAAGAAGCGCCAGGAGTCCTTGTCCTGGCGCTTCTTGGTTTCCTTTTATAAACTCAGTACAATCTATAATCTAGTTACAAATTTTAAGTAAATATAATAAACGCACTTGCATTTCGCTGGTGTAAGTGATAATTTTGTTAGTAAGGAAAACTTGAACCTCAATTAAATAAAGGATCAATCCTTCAGGGCAGGGTGTAATTCCCTACCGGCGGTGATGCTGTTGTAGAAGTAACTTATTAAGTTCATCTACAGTGCTCAGTCCGCTACCCGGCTCGCGTTGTTGACGCGAACGGTGGACCTGGTGAAATTCCGGGACCGACAGTATAGTCTGGATGGAAGAAGGAGAGGTTGACCGCTTGTCTGCAATGGACTGGCGGATCGCAGTGTTTTCATATAATCATGTGCGATATTTCACAATACCCGTCGATTGACGGCTATTTAAGCACACTTTTATTTGGACTGCCGATTAACTCTCGCATAACCCATCTTGAACTCCTCCTGGAGAATGAGATGGGTTTTTCTGTTTTTTTAGCTTAAGAATTGACAGAGTGGATAGGAGGAAGAGATGGACAACATGAATGATGAGTTTTATATGTCGCTAGCATTGGATATGGCAGAACGTGCCCAAGGGCAAACGGGAATTAACCCTGTTGTTGGCTGCGTTGTGGTGAAGAATGGAGCAATGATTGGACTCGGAACTCATTTGCAGCGCGGTACGGGGCATGCCGAGGTGCACGCTTTGAATATGGCAGCTGGGCAGGCACAGGGCAGTACGGCATATGTCACACTAGAACCGTGCAGCCATTATGGAAAAACTCCACCTTGCAGCCAAAGGCTGATCGATGAAGGGGTAGCTAGGGTTGTAGTTGCTTGTGAAGACCCGAATCCTCAGGTGGCAGGAAGAGGAATCCAAATGCTGCGTGACCAAGGGATTGAGGTCGAAGTTGGTTTGCTGCGTGATCGCGCGCTTCGATTGAATGAGCGTTTTATCAAATATATTTTGACAAAACAACCTTTTGTTACGCTGAAGAGTGCTAGCACTCTTGATGGCAATCTGGCTACCAAATCTGGTGACAGTAAATGGATTTCGAATGGGGAAGCGCGGGAGATCGTACATACGCTGCGGCATCGGCATCAGGGCATCATGGTCGGTGTGAATACAGTGATTGCTGATAATCCCTCTCTGACAACAAGAACAGAAGTGCCTGGCATTAACCCGACGCGGATCATCATTGATTCCGGGCTACGTATTCCTCTGGATTCGGCAGTTGTATGTGATGGTCTAGCGCCTACACTTATTGTAACAACCGATGCTGCAGATCCTGCTAAGAAGGCTGCACTGCTGAAAGCAGGTGTTCAAATCGTTGTATGCGGAGCAGGTCCAAGAGTGGATCTGAAGGCGGCCATGATATCCCTTGGCGAAATGGAAATTGGCTCTATTTTGCTTGAAGGCGGGGGAACGCTGAACGGTGCGATGCTGGAATGCGGGCTAGTGGATCGTGTGATTCTCTTCTTCGCTCCAAAAATTGTCGGTGGTGGTACAGAAGCGAAAGGGACTTTCGTATTCCCGGGTGTAGAGCTGATGAAGGATGCGATCTCACTTGAAGGATTGGAAGTAAAAGTGCTAGGAGATAATGTATGTATCAGCGGTACTCCGGTACGCTAACAAAAGCTATGCAAGAAGTGAATTTGAGGAAGTAATGCTTTTTAGGAGGGATATCATGTTCACCGGATTAATTGAAGAGGTTGGTGTTTTGCGCAGTGTCTCCGCCGGTGGGGAAATGATGGTGCTGAATATTGCCGCTTCGGTCATCATGGATGATCTAAAAATCGGTGACAGTGTGTCCGTCAATGGGGTTTGCCTTACGGCGACAACTTTGGGCGATCATTCCTTTACAGTGGATGTAATGCCGCAGACCTACCGGAATAGCAACCTGAAGGAACTGAAGCCCGGCAGCCGGATGAATCTGGAACGAGCGATGGCAGCTGGCGGGCGTTTTGGAGGACATATTGTTCAAGGACATGTTGATGGCACTGGCATTATTAAGAGTGTAAAACGTGATCAAAATGCTGTCGTATTCGAGATTGCACCGGATCGTAAATCACTATTTAAATATATTATCCCTAAGGGATCGATCACGATCGACGGCATTAGTTTAACTGTAGTGAAGACTACGGCCTCATCGCTGGCAGTGTCCATTATTCCGCATACGTTAGGGGAAACAGTACTGACGCACAAACGGGCCGGGGATAGTGTAAATATCGAGTGTGACGTACTTGGCAAATATGTAGATCATCTGTTGCATTATGGCTCAGCCGCCCAAGATGAAGAAGGCGAGAGCCGCTCCGGGATTAGTCATGATTTTTTGGCGGCGAACGGGTTTGTTTAAATAAAGAGTTTGCTTACGAAGAAGGGAATAATCTTTCGTAAAGCTTTTAGGAGGATAGGATCATGAGCGAGCAATCGAAAAAGGAAAGTGTCTTGGATCCGATTGAAGATGCTATATATGACTTAATGCGCGGTAAAGTCATCATTGTAGTGGATGATGAAGATCGTGAGAATGAAGGGGATTTTATAGCCCTTGCTGAACGGGCGACACCAGAGGTCATCAATTTTATGATTACTGAGGGACGTGGATTGGTTTGTATGCCTATTACCCAGGAGCGTGCGGCAGAACTTGAACTGCAAGCCATGGTAACCCACAATACCGATAATCACGGTACGGCTTTTACCGTATCTGTTGACCATATTGATACAACCACTGGGATCTCTGCGGGGGAAAGATCTTTGACCGTTAAGGCCATGATCGATCCAAAAGCAAAACCTGCTGATTTCCGCAGACCGGGGCATATGTTCCCGCTGATTGCGAAAAAAGGTGGCGTTCTGCGCCGCTCCGGACATACGGAGGCTGCTGTTGATCTAGCGCGGATGTGTGGCGCTTATCCAGCCAGTGTCATTTGCGAGATTATCAAGGAGGATGGCTCAATGGCCCGCTTACCTGATCTAATCGAAATTGCCCGCAAGCATGATCTTAAGCTGATCAGTATCAAGGATCTTATTCATTATCGCAATGAAAAAGAACAACTCGTTACTCGCGAGGTTTCAGTACGTCTTCCTACCGATTTTGGGGATTTCCAGACCATTGCTTATACAAATGAAGTCGATGATAAAGAGCATGTAGCTTTGGTAAAAGGCGATATTTCCGGCGATGAGCCAGTGCTTGTACGTGTACATTCCGAATGCCTGACTGGTGATGTATTCCACTCCCATCGCTGTGATTGCGGCCCGCAATTTGAAGCTGCACTGCGGCAGATCGAAACTGCCGGAAGGGGCGTGTTACTCTATATGCGCCAAGAAGGCAGAGGCATTGGCCTTATCAATAAGCTTCGGGCTTACAAGCTGCAAGAGGAAGGACTTGACACTGTAGATGCGAATCTAAAGCTTGGTTTTCCAGCAGATCTGCGTGACTATGGAATTGGAGCACAGATTCTGAAGGATCTGGGTGTGCGCCAAATCCGTCTGCTCACGAACAACCCACGTAAGATCAAAGGGCTGGAGGGTTATGGATTGGAAGTCGTTGAGCGCGTGCCGATACAAATGCCGGAGAACAAGGACAACACCAACTATCTCCACACGAAGCAAGCGAAGCTTGGACATATGCTGTCTTTTGACGATATTGAACAAAATGAGGATTCGAAAGCTTAACCATACATTATAAAAAACGAAGGGTAGATGATGGATATGCCGAAATATTTAGAAGGACACTTAGTTTCTGAGGGGTTAAAATACGGAGTTGTTGTAGGACGTTTTAATGAATTTATTACCAGCAAGCTTTTGTCAGGTGCACTCGATGCCTTTAAACGCCATGGTGTCGGTGATGATGAAGTGGATGTTGCTTGGGTTCCAGGGGTATTTGAAATTCCATTGATCGCGCAAAAAATGGCTGAAAGCGGCAAATACGACGCTGTAATTACCTTAGGAACGGTTATCCGTGGTTCCACTACACACTATGATTATGTATGTAATGAAGTTGCCAAAGGAGTAGCCGCTATCAATCTTAAGACCGGCGTGCCGACCATTTTTGGCGTAGTTACTACTGAAAATATTGAACAGGCCATCGAGCGTTCAGGAACTAAAGCAGGCAATAAAGGTTGGGATGCTGCGACTGCTGCGATTGAAATGGCGAATCTTAACAAACTGTTTAAGTAAGTCAGCTATTGACGAATCAGTCGAATTCGTGCTTATTTATAGTATAAGAAGAAAGCATGGATTATAAGAGCCCTTTCTACTTGTGTAGCGTCCAGACGGGCGCTGCACTTTACTTTTTTTGGCGGGAGGATGCTTCGTGACTGTATTGTACAAGCTGGAGACGTTTGAAGGTCCGCTGGATCTGCTCTTGCATTTAATTGATAAGGCGGAAATCGACATCCAGGACATTCCGGTCGCCGAGATCACCGAACAGTATATGGAATACCTGCGTAGCATGCAGGAGCTTGAATTGGATATTACGAGTGAATTTCTCGTGATGGCCGCTACCCTTTTATCTATAAAGAGCAAGCTATTGCTGCCCAAACCACCGGTCATTGAGATCGATGATTTTGAATATTACGAAGAGGATGAATTTGATCCACGAGCTGAACTTGTTCAGCGACTGATTGAGTATCGTAAGTTCAAGAGTATTGCTGTACATCTAATGGATATGGAGAGCGAGCGGAGCTTGATTTTTACGAAGGAGCCTGAGGATTTGGGTCCATTCGTGCCAGAAGAGATTGATCAAACGCTAAAAGGACTACATACCTCAGACTTAATAGCCGCTTTTCGTAAAGCGCTAAGTAAGGCTGCCAGAAGGTCTTCTTACCAGCGGATCACCCGGGATGAAATATCGGTAAAAGATCGTATACGTGATGTATCAGATGCGCTGCAGCGCAGAGGAACAGGCGGTAAGCTGCATTTCTCCGCACTGCTTCACGATGAAATGGCACGGCACGAAATCGTAGTTACTTTTCTTGCGATTCTGGAACTGATGAAAATGAAGGCGATTTTTTGCTACCAAGAGAAATTGTTTGATGACATCGTAATGGAGTGGAGAGGAGGAGAACACTTCAATGGATTACAAAACGCTGAAATCGATTATTGAGGGCCTGCTGTTTCTATCAGGGGATGAAGGAATCTCTGTACGCCAAGTGGCTGAAATTACGGAACAGCGCCCAGAGCTTGCGGCCGGAGCATTAGAGGAACTGAAAGAAGATTATGTAGCACAGGAGCGGGGCTTACAGGTAGTGCAAATTGCCGGGAACTATCGGCTGGCTACATTGCCTGATCATGCCCACTATTTTGAGCGTCTGGCCTATTCACCATCCAGATCAACCTTGTCTCAGGCTGCCTTAGAGACTCTCGCAATCGTGGCTTATCGCCAACCGATTACGCGGGTGGAGATTGAAGAAATCCGGGGTGTGAAGTCGGAACGCGCAATTCATACGCTGAATAACAAGGATTTGATTCATGAGGTTGGTCGTGCGGAAGCGGTAGGCCGGCCAATTCTGTACGGGACGACTAAATCCTTCTTGGAGAGCTTTGGTCTTGCCAGTCTAAAGGATCTGCCGGAACCAACAAACTTTGAGTCCACGGATAATTTGGAAGAAGAGACACAGCTATTGTTCAATAAGCTGGATACTCAAATGACTTTTGAGGATGTCGAGCTGCCTTAGTTCGTACGAGAACGCTAATAATTGTATTGAAGGGACTGCCCTTAAACCATTTATGTGGTTTGGGACAGTCCCTATTTTTATTTAAGCTTATATTTTTTATACAAACCCCGAATTTTTTCCAGCTTAAATTGCCATACTAAACCAAAGGTTCCCATTATTAAGGTTTCTTGGAGGTAAATACGTGACGTTATGGCTTGCAATTCCCCTCGTTTTGCTTGTACTGGCAATGATCCTGGTCCTGTCTTCATCTATCGATTTCCGCATACGGTGTTATAAACATGGAAAAAATGACCTGCTCGAATTAGATATTACCTCTCTTTTTGGTCTGATAAAGCTTCACTATGAACTTCCCCAATTGGTCTTTAAGGGATTGGAGCAGGGTGTGTGGGGAAAGTTTAAAGAGACAGGGACTGCGACGACAGGTGTAGATACCGTAAAAGAAGAGATATTCGATAAAGAAAGAGTAATGCACTGGCGCGACAATGTTAACCAAGCTGTAAAATCTACACGCGGGTTGAAGGAATGGTTAAAAGAGACTGTAGCTCATGTGAAAATATCAAAGCTCGATTGGTCCACCGATTTCTCTCTTGGTGATGCAGCAGATACTGCGACCGCATCGGGAGCGGTTTGGGGCCTGAAGTGGAGTATTGTTGGTTTTATTTCACAGTGGGTGAAATTGCAGCAGCACCCTCGAATTTTTGTTAAGCCTGTTTTTGAAGATGAGCTTTGTTTTGCAATGGAGTTTGTGTGTAAGGGGGAAATGTCAGTCGGCTATACTTTGTATGCCTTAATGCGGCTATCTCGGCGTGTCTTGCGTGAAAAAGGCGGGATCGGCCATTGGAGAAATCTGCTGAAACAGTTGCGACAGGAACCACAAGGGAAAGTTTAAAATGAAAGTTACATACAAATGGGCGGATGTGGGGATGATATACGCTGTAGAAGAAAGAGAAATCGTACTCAATTAAAGGAGGAAACAATATGAGCGACCATCCTATTCAAGGCCTAATGCAAACAGCGATGGAAAATATCAAGGGCATGGTAGATGTGAATACCATTGTCGGAGATCCAGTACAAACCCCTGACGGCAGCATCATCCTGCCTATCAGTAAAGTTGCCTTTGGATTTGCTGCTGGTGGTAGTGATTATCGAGTAGAAGATTCTATAAGTGGTTCAAGCTCCCAAGGTGGAGTCAAAATGCTTCCATTTGGTGGAGGTAGCGGGGGAGGCGTCTCCATTCGACCGATCGCTTTTTTAGTGGTAGGTAAGGATGGTGTGAATATTGTCCCTCTGGACAATCAAACTCACCTGTTCGAAAAAATCATCGATGCAACACCAGGGCTCATCGACAAAATTCAAACCATGTTCCAAACCAGCAATGCTGCAGCTCAAACGCCGCCAACACCCGCCACACCAGCAGCAGCACCTGTTAAAACCGATCCAAGTACATCTCAATCTTCAACTCATTAGGTACACATAATTCTACAAATAGCCTCGGGGATATCGCCATACATCAGGCGGTGTCCCTTTTTTGACGTATCAGAAAGGATATTTTGTTTCCGCAAATTACCTGAGAAAATATCGAAGCAAGGCCTCACGTTGTGGGGATATTTTGTGTGGAACATCCCAAGGAGTGGACATACCCTAAGGCTGGTCCGCATACACTTGTACAACATAAACACTTTTACTTAAGATCCGATAAGAAGCCGGAGGATGAACATGAAGACAATAACCCGTAAATGGCCATTCGCCTTAATATTGTGCCTTTCGCTGCTGCTTCTGGCGCCGCTATCTTCAATTCAGGCCGAGAACAGCTCTATCTCTACACATGCAAGAGCAGCGGCACTGATTGATGTGGAATCCGGGCGTATTTTGTACAGCAGCCGTGGGGATGAGCCTATGCTTATTGCCAGCTTGACCAAAATTATGACCGCCCTCGTCGCCATTGAGAATGGTGATTTAGCCTCTAAAGTCAAAGTAGGAAAAAATGCCTATGCGAAAGAAGGCTCTTCTATTTACTTGCAGCAGGGAGAAGAGATGACGCTGGAAAATATGCTGTATGGCCTGATGCTGCGCTCAGGGAATGATGCAGCAACGGCGATCGCAGAGCATATCGGTGGTTCTGAAGAAGGTTTTGTATACCTGATGAACGCTAAGGCTGAGGAGCTAGGGCTAACCCATACTCATTTTGCTAATCCCCATGGTCTTGACGCTGAAGGGCATTATTCAAGTGCCAACGACTTGGCTGTTCTGACCGCTTATGCTCTTCATAATCCTGTATTTAAAGAAATTGTGAAGACGCAGGAGAAAACTGCAGACAATCCAAATGAGAAATGGGATTACAAATGGAGAAACAAAAATAAGATGCTGTATTTATACGAGGGAGCGGACGGTGTAAAGACAGGTTATACCAAAAAAGCACTGCGCTGCCTTGTCAGCTCTGCCACCAGAAACGGCCAGCAGCTTGTTGCAGTTACTATAAATGACGGCGATGACTGGAATGATCATGCTTCCCTGCTAAACTTCGGGTTTAATCACTATCCGCTCAAAACACTGATCGAACGTGGTGATGCCGTGACGGGCTATAACTTTGTAACCTCCAAAACCTTTGCTTATCCACTTGGACAAGGTGAACAAAATAGAGTGATCACGAAACTTGTTTTGAATCAGAAGGAAACGGTCTCAGCCGAAGCTACGCGAGCAAATTTTGGATTGCAAGGGGCGCTTGTGCTGGAGCTGGGCGGAAAAGAAATAGGTCGCGTGCCGGTGTATACTCCTGAGAATCTGCCTCCTGAGCAATCTGCTTATATGAAAAAGTATAGTCCCACACTAGCCCAGTCTTATCCGGCAAACAATTGGTTCCAGGCGCTGGGCAGTGCGCTGAAAGCTCTATTTGAAATGGGAGCGAGTTCGAAATAAGAAAATGGGCTGATGAATGAAGAAGGAGGCGTATCCATGATTAACGGGATTTGGCTAGGAATGATCATCATCGGTTTTCTGTTCGCCGCCGTTAACGGCAGAATGGATGAGTTTACAGCCGCCGTATTCGACGGAGCCAAGAGTGGGGTAACGGTTAGTTTTGGCTTAATCAGTGTGCTTGTGTTCTGGCTTGGAATCATGAAGATAGCAGAAGATGCAGGTTTGCTTAAAAAGATTGCCAAGGTGCTTGGCCCTGTCGTAGCTTTTTTATTCCCTGATGTGCCGAAAGGGCATCCTGCCATTGGATATATTCTCTCCAATATGAGTGCTAATCTGCTGGGACTAGGCAATGCCGCAACGCCAATGGGCATCAAGGCGATGCAGGAGCTGCAAAAGCTTAACCCTGATAAAGAGACCGCCACACCAGCCATGTGTACTCTTCTAGCACTTAACACAGCAAGCATTACGCTTATCCCAGCCACACTGATTGCCATCCGGTTAAACTATGGTTCAGCCGATCCCGCAGGCATAGTAGGTACAACACTTGCAGCAACGGCCGTGGCGACACTTGCAGCGATTGCGGCAGACCGGTTTTTCCGAAGGCTGACTTTACTGCGCAAACCGCCGAAGCCCCCTTCAGCAAAGTCTGGGGTTCCTCCTTTGACGAAGACAACACTCCCTAATTCCTCATTGAAAGGGTGAACGTGATTTGTACCAGTTCATCAGTCTCATATCGGCATGGGCGATTCCGGTCATGATCACGTTCATCCCGCTCTATGCTTTTACGCGCAAAGTGCCAGTCTACGAATCCTTTGTTGAAGGCGCGAAAGATGGGTTTGGCACGGCCATTGCGATTATTCCCCATCTTGTGGGGATGCTGGTTGCGATCAGTGTTTTTCGCGCTTCTGGTGCGCTGGACTTTTTCATGGGTTTCATTTCCCCTGCCCTGCGTGGGCTTGGTGTTCCTGCCGAAGTATTGCCGCTTGGTCTTCTGCGGCCGCTTACGGGGACTGGGTCGCTTGCCTACACTACGGATCTGATCCGTGTGCATGGCCCGGATTCTTTAATTGGTATGATTGCTTCCACCATACAGGGGAGCACAGATACAACGCTTTATGTTTTGACCGTTTACTTTGGAGCTGTAGGCGTACGGAATGGCCGTTATGCGCTTAAGGTTGGTCTGTTCTCCGATGTTGTCGGCTTTGTCGCTGCGATCGCTGTGTGTCTGCTATTATTTGGATAGTCACCCCATTGCCCCCCTGAACATATGCTATTGCAGCAATGTGGAGGGGGGCATTCCGCAATGAACTATAAAGGTTTTATTCTGCATCATTCTAGCTGTACATCCATTAACGGTAAAGGTTTTGACTTCTGGGTAGGAGTGGATGGCGCAATTTATGCAGCACCGCTACTGACAGATCCGGAGTATATTCATATTTGTTTGGAAGGTGATTTTGGTAAGGAAGTGGGCGATCCTCCAATATCCGGAAGGAAGGAGCAGCTTTTTGCAACGGCTAAACTCGTTTTAGAATTAGTAGAACGCTACCAAATCTCCCCTTTAATCATCGAACCCCACAATAATTCCTGCCCAGGAGCATTTTTTCCTTGGAATGAACTTGTGATTTATCCCTCTGATGGTTATCATTGATCTGAGGTGACTAGTCGAATATGGAAAGATTACAGAAAATTTTGGCGCAGGCCGGTGTGGCGTCCAGACGTAAGTGTGAAGAAATGATTTTGGCCGGTAAAGTGGAAGTCAACGGGGAACTCGTAACTACGCTTGGCACGAAGGTGGACCCCGCAACAGATATTATTAAAGTTTCCGGTAGACTGATCCGGGGCGAGAACAAAATCTATATTATGTTCAACAAACCTAAGGGAGTTATCACAAGCGCTTCCGATCCAAAGGGTCGTAAGGTTGTAACTGACTACCTAAAAGGAATTACTGAACGGGTTTACCCTGTAGGCCGGCTCGATTACGATACGGAAGGTTTGCTGCTGCTGACAAATGATGGGGACTTTGCTAACTTGCTAACCCATCCGAAGCACCATGTACCTAAGACGTATCATGCTACGGTCAAGGGTATACCGCATGGTACTGCATTGGACAAGCTGAAAGCTGGCATTAAGCTGGAAGATGGCATGACAGCGCCTGCGGAAGTAGAGTACAAGGATATTGATGAAGCAAATAAAGAAGCGGTAATCAGCATCACGATTCACGAAGGACGTAATCGTCAGGTACGACGCATGTTTGATGCGATTTCACACCCCGTACTCCGTCTGAAACGGATTTCATTCGGGGATATTATGCTGCAAAATCTCAAACGTGGCTCATACCGTCATTTGACCAAGGATGAAATTAACCATCTGCAGCAAATTGCCAAAGCAGGATTGCTTAAAGAAAGAACTCCACGTAAAGAGTCATAAAGACACAGAATATTCACAATTAAACCCCCTAAAGCTGTGACGAAATTCGCTATAATGTTCATAGGATGTTCACACCTTACAACATAAGTATGAGTTGCGTCACAGAAGGGGGCTTTACGTGTGGGTAAAGCAAGAAAACCAATTCAAATCGTGATTCTGTTTCTAATTGTTATAGTGGGCGGTTATGCCATCGGTTCCTCTGTATTTGGGGGAAGCGGCAAACCAGAGGAAGGGAGCAAAGCACCTTCCTTTGATTTGCTTGGGCTTGACGGTCTGGCTCATACCCTAGACGAATATAAGGGCAAGACTATTGTGCTTAATTTCTGGGGCTCTTGGTGTGCACCTTGTGTCAAAGAAATGCCGGCTCTCCAAGCGCAATGGGAGAAATGGAAGGACAAGGACGTAGTGGTCTTAGGCATTAATGTGGGCGAAGACCGGATGACTGTCGAGAATTTTGTGAAGCAAGTAAACATCGATTTTCCGATTTTGATGGACACTGGACGTGATGCTGTACGAAGTTATGGTATTTCTCCGCTGCCAACTACCTTATTCATTAATTCCAAGGGTAAAATTGACAACATTCATATCGGCCAGCTTGATTTGAATTCACTTGATGATCAAATTGGGAAGCTGGTGGATTGATGAGTGAACGCGAGGCATTTATAACCAATACCAAATGTGAATGTGGCCACCAGAACCCTGTAGGCACTGTTTTATGCGAAGCATGCGGGAAGCCGTTGGGTAAAGAATCAGACTGGGGCGAGAATTTGGAAATGCGTTACGATGGCGTAGCTCGCCGTTCTCAGCGCGTTAACCCGGGGATTATTGATCGGGTGTGGAACTTTTTCTCTTCCGTCAAAATAGCGATCTATCTGATCGTGTTGACACTTATAGGCTCTATGTTAGGGACGATTTTCCCGCAGGAGAGTACTTTTCTTAATATCGATGCCTCAATTTATTACAAGCAAGAGTACGGAACAGCCGGATATATTTATCACAAACTTGGACTTTCACATACATACGAATCCTGGTGGTTTGTAACTCTACTCGTAATGATCGGCGCTTCACTTGTGATCTGTAGCTTGGACCGAGTACTTCCGCTCTATAAGGCCTTAACCAGGCAGAAGATTCGGAAACATCGTCAGTTCTTAACTCGGCAAAAAGCTGTGTTAGTAACTGAAGTACAAGAGGAACCAGAAGCTTGGGTAGCCCGGGTAATTCAGCCAATGCGTAAAAAGGGCTATCGCGTGAAGACGGATGGAGGAGCTCTGCTGGCAGAGAAACATCGCTTCAGCCGCTGGGGACCTTATGTAATACATATTGGCTTAATTATTTTTTTACTTGCTGTATTAGCAAGAGGATTGCCGGGACTGAACATGGATCAGCATCTTGCTTTCCCGCAAGGGGAGATCACACAGATTCCGGACACCACCTATTATTTGAAAAATGAGAAATTCACCGTGGAGTTTTATACGGAGGAAGAGATGCCTGAGGAATTTCGAGGCAAAAAAATACTTCCAAAGCTATTCCAGACCCAAGCTGTGCTTTATGAATGCACCGCGGATTGTGGAGACCCTTCGAAGGAACCACAGCTATCCGAGGTGACGAAACATGATATCCAAGTAAATTCACCTTTGGATTATAAAGGATTGAAAGCGTATCAGTTTGATTATGATCTGACCCCGGTGCTGCGTTCGGTACAGCCTGAGCTTAAGAATTCCACCACTGGCGAGGCGTTCGGCAAATTTAAGCTGGACATGAAGAATCCTCCGCGGGCAATTCAGGCGGGTCCTTATACTTTAACTTTGAAAGAAAAGTATATGGATTTTGGTCTAAATGAGGATGGACAGCCGATTTCCAAATCACCTTATCCGAATGCACCTGCTTTTTTGTTCCTGATACAAGGTCCGGATCTCCCGGCGGAAGGGCAGCAGTATTTCTATTTTCCTAAACAGGTGGATAAGACGCAGTTTCAACAGGCTGCCATTAACGATAAGCTTGGCGGGAGCAATAGATTTCTTGAGCTTGAAGTGGACAACATGAGCGACGTTGATTTTTCGGAATCGACTACTTACTTGAATATACGTATTGATCGTGCAATGCCGTTTGTATGGCTAGGTGCAGCAATCGTGATGCTGGGTTTAGTGCTTGGCTTCTACTGGCAGCATAGACGTATCTGGCTTACCGTTGCTAACGGGGAGCTTATCCTCGGAGGACATACGAACAAGAACTGGTTCGGTTTCCGCCGTGAGATCGTTTCTATTTTAGAAAAAGTAGATCTGGTAGTCGATGAAAAATCATTAGATAATGGAGGAGGCCTTTCATGAGCTTGCTCGACATCAGCAGCGCTGTCTTTATTGCCGCATTTTTATTATACAGCGGTTCGTTTATGTTATTCACTATCGCCATCATGGGTCGCAAGTGGTCAGGCCGCAAGCCGGAGGAACATACCGCACGTTGGGGCAAAATTGCTTTTATTTTCTCTTCAATAGGTCTTATCTTTCATCTTATTTATTTCTTTACACGTTGGGCGGGCTCAGGGCATATTCCGGTCAGCAACATGTACGAGTTCATGACTTTTTTATCGATGATGGTCATGGTTGCCTTTACTGTGATGTACGCTATTTATCGTAAGGTAATCTTGGGTCTCTTTGCAGTTCCAATCAGTATTATTGTGATGGCTTATGCCGCAGTATTTCCACAGGAAGTACAGCCGCTGATTCCATCTCTTCAATCGAACTATTTAAAGATTCACGTAACACTGGCTGCACTAGGTGAATCCTTCTTCGCAGTAGGGTTTGCGGCGGGACTGATGTATCTGCTGCGAACAGTCAATTTTTCCAGTAAAGAGAAGGCGGATCGCAAGCAACAGAGGCTGGTCGAATTTACTCTCTTTTCAATCATTGTTATAATTGGGTTTCTGGGTTCTGTTTTTGCATTCCGCGGAGCAGGCTACGAAACTGTTTTTGTCCGTCCGAACGTTACGATTGACAGCCCCGGGCAGGAAAATAGTACAATAGAGAAAGTGAGTTATCGAATGCCGCCGATTGTGGCACCTCACAATAGCGAAATTGAGAGCTTCCAGTCGTTTCTTGGCATAAAAGAACCACTCTTTGAGGCACCATCTTGGATGAATGGTGTAAATGCTGGACGGAAGTTTAATACTGTAATTTGGTCACTCCTTTCCGGATTAATCCTCTACGGAGTTCTTCGCTTGATCGTACGTAAACCGCTGGGCACTGCTTTACACCCAGTGATGGACGGAATTGATGAGGGCGATCTAGATGAGATTACGTATAGGGCGATAGCCATTGGCTTTCCTATTTTCACATTAGGCGCTTTGATCTTTGCAATGATATGGGCGCAAATCGCTTGGGGAAGATTCTGGGGATGGGATCCTAAGGAAGTCTGGGCGCTTGTCACTTGGCTCTTCTATAGCGCTTATCTTCATTTACGTTTGGCTCGTGGATGGCAAGGAAGAAAATCTGCCTGGCTGGCTGTGCTTGGCTTCCTGGTCGTAATGTTTACTCTGGTTGGCGTTAATTTAGTCATCGCCGGACTTCATTCTTACGCGGGGACGGACTGAGCATAGTTTACCTGTTAACGTTGCACAATGGTTTAAAGATTACGTTCTACTGTATTGATGAAGGGGTTGTAGTGAAATGGCAGATCATTTAAACAGAATTCTGGTAGTGGATGATGAGGAACGTATTCGCCGCCTGCTAAAGATGTATCTTGAAAAAGAAGGTTATGAAATCGATGAAGCGGAAGACGGAGAAATCGCTCTTCGTAAAGCAACAGCAAATGACTACGGTCTAATATTGCTGGATGTTATGCTACCTGGCATCGATGGGATGGAAGTGCTGACAAGACTCAGAGGAGTGAAGTCAACACCGGTGTTAATGCTTACAGCTAAAGGCGAAGAGATCAACCGTGTTCAGGGCTTTGAGATGGGCGCAGACGATTACGTTGTGAAGCCCTTCAGTCCACGTGAAGTCATTTACCGGGTGAAGGCTATTATGCGCCGTTCTTCGGCAACTGCTTTCTTGTCCAAGGAGAGCAATTCCAGCAATAACATTGTATTTACTCATCTTATTATTGAGCATGATGCTCACCGTGTGACTGCTGGTGGTGAAGAAGTGAGTTTGACACCTAAAGAATATGAACTTCTGCATTATTTGGCTATTTCGCCGGATAAAGTATTTTCTCGTGAAGAACTGCTTAAGGATGTCTGGAATTATGAATTTTTCGGAGATTTGCGTACTGTAGATACTCACGTAAAACGCCTTCGTGAAAAACTGAATAAAGTATCACCGGAATCCGCAGCGATGATTACGACCGTATGGGGCGTAGGCTACAAACTAGAGGTACCTAAATAAGTGAACTTCTGGAGAAGTCTTGTCGGCAAACTGTGGGTTACGATCATCTGCCTGGTCGCTGTCGTACTTATTACCTTGGGGTTATTTTTGCTTCCCTACATAGACAGTAACTTTGCCAATTCCGGAGATATCAAACGTTTATTTATGTATACTTGTATGATCGGATTTTCTTTGACTACATTTTTTGCGTTATTTTTGTTTACCAAAATCACTCAGCCGATGCAGCGTGTCATTGAAGCTGCGAATAACATTCGCCGGGGAGAATACGGAACAAGGCTTACGCTTGTCACAAGTGATGAAATTGGCCAGTTGGCGACTTCCTTTAACCATATGGCTGAGGAGCTTGAAGAGAATATTCGCAGTCTGCATCATGAGAAGGGGCATTTATCTAGCGTACTGCGCAGTATGAGCGATGCTGTGATCACCTTTGATATTGAAGGGCAGATTATTTTGACCAATCCGCACGGCCAAGCTCTGCTAGAGAGCTGGAGCGATTTGCAGTGGGAACATGCGAGTGATGCTGAGCTCCATCCCGAAACGTCTGAGAGCAGTGTTCCGCCTCCCCTGCGTCCTTTATTTTTAAGCACCCTGAAACAAGGTGGCGATGACCGCTCCAATGTACATGTGCGGCAGGGCGTCTGGTCTGTTCATATGGCACCATTATATTCTGAAGGCAGCATCCGGGGAGTAGTTGCTGTACTGCGGGATGTGACGGAAGAGGTGCGTCTGGAAAAGATGCGCAGAGACTTCGTTGCTAACGTCTCCCATGAAATACGCACTCCGTTGTCGATGATGCAAGGGTACAGTGAGGCTTTATTGGACGGGATGGCTTCATCCCCCGAAGAAAGCAGTGAGCTGATCCAGGTCATTCATGACGAATCACTGCGTATGGGGCGTCTGGTTAAGGATTTGCTTGATCTTGCCCGAATGGAAGCCGGACATACGGATATGATGAAAGCTCAGGTGGACATGAATGAACTGCTGGAACGAGTCTACCGTAAATTTTCTGTACGTGCCAAAGAGCGCGATATCCATCTTCACTTGCAGCAACAGAGCGATATTGCTGTTCTGAAGGCAGCGGATGAGGATAAACTGGAACAAGTCCTAACCAATTTACTCGATAATGCTTTCCGCCACACACAGGGTGGCAAAAAAATCACAGTTCATACAGGAACTTGTGTATTAGAAGGTCGTCGTTATCTTGAGATTAAAATTCAGGATGAAGGGGTGGGAATTCCACCAGAGGATCTGCCGTATATATTCGACCGCTTCTACAAAGCTGATAAGGCGCGTGTACGGGGAGAATCAGGTGGAACAGGACTTGGGCTTGCGATTGTTAAAAATATTGTAGAGTCGCATCACGGGACCATCTCCGCTTCAAGCAAACTAGGCGAAAGTACAACCTTTACGCTAAGACTTCCTGTCGAAAAACAGTAATTCCAAACACAATGTGTGATAGCGCCTCTGACAGCAGAGGTGCTTTTTGTTGAAACAAACACATTAATCTTGTTCATCGTGGAACATATCTTGTAGGTTTTGCTTGGGAGGGCATAGAATGATTTTATCTTTAGACCAAGGTACTACCAGCTCACGAGCCATATTGTTCGATACGGAGGCTAAATGGGTCTCACAAGGTCAATATGATGTTAAGCAATCCTTCCCCCATCCAGGCTGGGTAGAGCATGACCCTGAGCAAATCTGGGAGTCACAGCTCGCAGCGGCAAGAGACGCGATTGCGCGGGGTGGCATAGCGGTTGAGGAGATCTCTGCCATCGGAATAACCAATCAGAGAGAAACGGCTTTAATCTGGGATAAAACAACGGGCAAACCGATATACCCTGCGATCGTGTGGCAGGACAGGCGTACTGCAGAGCAATGTGAAGAACTTAAAAGTAAAGGGCTGGAGCAAGTTATTGCGAGCAAGACGGGCCTTGTTGTAGATGCTTATTTCTCAGCTACCAAAATCTCCTGGATACTGGATCACGTGGATGGTGCCCGAGAGCGGGCGAATCGAGGGGAGCTTCTGGCAGGTACGATCGACAGCTGGCTAATTTGGAGACTTACTTGCGGAGCTGTACATGCGACTGATGTTACCAATGCCTCACGTACGATGCTGTTCAATCTTCATGAACGGTGCTGGGATGAAGAGCTAATGCAAGAGCTTCGTATTCCGCGTACCATTCTGCCAGAAGTAAGAATGTCTGGCGGCGAATTTGGAATAGCAGACAAACAGTGGTTTGGGGCGGATATTCCAATTCGCTCTGTACTTGGAGATCAACAGGCTGCATTGTTTGGACATACTTGTCTAGAACCCGGCAGTGCCAAAAACACCTATGGTACAGGCTGCTTTATTCTAATGAACACAGGCACAGAAGCTGTAGCCTCCAGCCATGGCTTGTTGACCACTGTAGCTTGGGGTATGGGAGATGAACTCTATTATGCTCTCGAGGGCAGTGTGTTCGTGGCCGGAGCGGCCGTTCAGTGGCTGCAGGAGGGGCTTGGTCTTATAGAGGAGCCATCAGGCTCAGAAGATAAAGCACGGGAAGTAGAGGACAGTGAAGGGGTTATCGTTGTGCCTGCGTTTACCGGACTGGGGGCACCCTATTGGGATATGTATGCCCGTGGAGCCATATTTGGCCTTACTAGAGGCACTACCTCAGGACATCTGGTACGAGCTACATTGGAGTCCTTAGCCTTTCAATCTAGAGATGTAATAGGAGCTATGGAAAAAGACGCAGGCATGCCATTGACCGGCCTTCGTGTGGATGGCGGAGCTGTGCGTAACGATTTGCTGATGCAATTCCAGTCTGATATCCTGGGCAGTGAGGTTACTAGAACCACATATGCGGAGACAACAGCGCTAGGTGCAGCGCTTCTGGCCGGATTAACGTCCGGAGTCTGGACACGTGCCCAGCTAGAGAGCTTCAACAAGGCTGAGTGGGTCTTCTCGCCTGAGATGGGTATAACTGAGCGGGAAGGTCGTTACAACGCCTGGAAGGACGCTGTAGCGCGTACCATGGGTTGGGAGAAGCATGAAGGATATCAGTGATAAAGGGGCTGTATATGTCTATGATTAACGGAACCGAATCTGATCTGCCGGGCGGACTATCTAAGCCGGCGCTTCGAGCCCTGCATGGGGCTGGATATGTTCAGCTTCAACAATTCAGCAAGCTTACGGAGGCAGAGCTTCTGCAGCTACATGGATTGGGGCCAAAGGCGATCGTTCTACTGCGGAGTGCTCTTGCGGAAAAGGGGCTCACCTTTGCAAGTAAGTCCTGATGTTGCGTTCATATTTATAACAAAAAGCGACAAGCTTAGGTGAATCCCTAGCTTGCCGCTTTTTGTTATATAGCTCCTAATATTCAATAACAAATGCTACATTTTGCCAACCGGCGCCCACTGTCCAGAACAGGACTTTATCACCACGTTCGATCTTTCCAGTAGTTACAGCTTTATGTAGAGCAATAAATGGGCTGCTGGTAGAGGTATATCCGAATTCATCCCCTATGTATACCGCTACATTGCGATCAATACCGACTTTCTCACACATCTCTAAGATATTAGGCAATGAAAACTGTGAGAAGCAGGCTGCTTTAATGGCTTCAGGCGCGATATTGTTGTTAGATAGTAGAGTACGAATAGACTCAGAAGCAGCATCTATGCAAATGGAATCATCAAAAGGAATAAACTTCACATTAAACTCTCCAGCCGCTACACCTTGTTTACCCAGTTTAGCCAGGCCTGCGCACGGGAACTTGGAATTATCGCAAACACAAGGATTCGTTTGGTAGATAGAGTCAATGAAACCGACTACATCCTCAGCTTGTTCAAGAATGACTGCCGCCGCTGCATCACCGAAGTTAGCGTAGTAGACTGGATCATTCTTATCGGCATGAGGGGTTACATAATCGGAGCCGATTATCAACGCTCGTTTAATCCTAGGATTCGCTTGCATCTGACGGCTAACCTGTTCCACTGAAGCCGTCATACCCGCACAATTAGCATTGCTGTCAATGCAGATTGTATGGGATGCGCCTTTGATCAAACGGTGAATCATTAATGAGTTGGTAGGAAAGATATACTCAGGAGTTTGACTTGCATAGGCAATAAGGTCGATATCGGCACCTGTGAGACCACTTTTCTCCAGAACATTCCGGGCAGCCTCAAAAGCCATCGTAAGGGAATTCTCATCCGCATCCTTAATACTATACCGTGTAATACGACCTAATGCGGATAATAGACCTCGAATATCAATGCCTTTTTCGTCAAAATGCTTAATGAAAAAGTCGTTACCAACTATATTGCTGGGATGATAGATATCAATGCCTTTAATACGAATTCCGGTCATAATACGCCTCCAGGAAAGCAGTAAAATGTGGCCTACATATTAAGATTAAAAGATCTAGACTGTAACCGCAGAAATGATCTCGATGTTATCGAGTCCAGCTTTACGGCCAAGACGGGAAAGCTGCATTTTGAGGATCGGGTTATTTTCAAGCGTTAGATTTACTTTTACAAACCCATCATTCTTAAACATTACAAAGCAGCTTTCTAAAAGAGGTACCACATCTGGTGCAGTTACATTTAGCTTTCTGCAGTCGATTTTTAGTTCATAGTCAGCTGGAGTAATTGGATTGATAGTTTGTTGATAAGCTTGAATAGATTTTAGACCATCTTCTTCAGAAAATGTTCCATCCAACTCAATGTTAATAACCTTATTTGCAGTGTCTGTCTTCAAAATGAAACTTCCCATGCCTAAATCTCTCCCATAGATTGAATTTGTCCAAAACAGTTCGACTGCAATATCCAGCCCTTTATATATCCACTTAGCTGTTTTATAAAAGTCAAAATTCGACACTATACAGCAAGTATTGGGATATTCCGACTCTATTATAGGCATATTTTTCAAGTGCATGCAATAATAAAGTCGAATTTTGTATATTGTTGTCGAACTGTTGGGTTATTGGATTTCTTCTATGGTTGCAAGCAGGATATTAAAAGCTGTGATGATTCTAGGTGCCCCTATAACGGGTACTAAGTGTAATAGAATACCTTTAAGCTGTTCTACGGTGACTCCAACACGAAGGGCCATGACATAATGAACACCCAGCTGTTCGAATTGACCCATTGAAATTAAAGATGAAATGACTGCAATTTCCTTCCAGTCAGGGGCTATAGTATTACGTTGAAAAATATCGCCATAGGCATTCCCCATAATAAATTCAGCCAAGTCAGGGAAGTGGTCTTTAATTGGAGCTAGTGCTTTTGCGCCATAGTCTCCTGATAGATTCGTGAAGTGGTTGAGACCACTGTTGATATTTTCCTTCATGGTTAGCCTCCTAGTTTAGGTTCAAAGTACGGTGTGCAGTCGGAGGGACTTCATCACGGTCTGTTAGTAGTTCAATAACGGCAACATGGTTTAGAGCTACCGCATCTTTAATTGCAGCTGTGAATTCATCCGCAGTCTCACATTTGTAGCCTTTAGCACCTAGAGATTCAGCGAATTTCACGGCGTCCATTGGTACTTCATATAGAGTTCCATCGATACGACCTGTGGTTTTCTCCATACCCTTAAGAGCCATATCTAGTTGCTTATTATTAACCACGATAAAGATGACAGGGATATCTTTGCAGACAGCGGTGTTAATCTCAGCGCCGAGCATCATGAAACAACCATCACCTGTAATGCAGAGGACAGTTTCTTCAGGAGCTGCAACTTTTGCACCAATAGCCATGCCGATCGAATTACCCATGCAAGCAAAATAAGCATCAAAAACAAAGCTGCCCGGTTTCTTAACCTTGTACCATTTTGCAGCGTGGAATCCATGGCTTCCATCATCAACGAAAATTGAATTATTATAAGGGATCAAATCACTTAAAGTGCTCATTACTGAAGCCAGTGAAAGATTCTTGAGGGTTGGAAGCTCTTCTGAATAATCAGCATTGGCCAAAGCCTCACGTTTGGTGATTGTGCTTGGGTCAATATGATTTAGGCAGTGCACCAAATTATCGCGCAGGTCCCCAGTGACCGGTATCGTTTTGGACAATAGGATTTTTCCGACAAAGGTTGGATCAATATCAAATTGAATTAAAGTTGCTGGATGATTCTCCCGTTTAAGATTACAGATGGTCATATCACTTAAACGTGATCCAAGCACTATAAACAGATCGCTTTTATTCAATAAATCATCCCCGTGGGTCGAACCGCCAACGCCAATAGGACCATGATAGAGCGGGTGATCCCAGACTATAGCCCCTTTTCCACCAGGAGATGTTACTACAGGAATATTAAAAGTTTCTGCGAGTTGAACAAGCTCTTTATGTGCTCCGGAGCGGTTAATTCCTTTACCCGCAATAATCAAAGGATTCTTAGCAGCTTGAATAGCATCGATGACTCTATCGATATTAGCTTGACTAATTAGAGACTCTCTTTCAGGGATTACAATATTGCATTCTTCCAATACTTCAGTTTGTACATCAAAAGGAATACAAAGATGAACAGGACCCCGTTTGGTGAGGGCCACAGAAATCGCATGATTAAAAATAGTACCAAAGTGATCCCCACGTTCAACCAATTTACTGAACAAGGTGGCAGGTCTGAACATATCAGCTAAATCAGCCAGAAAAGAGGTGGAGTCCTGACATTGAGGAATTCCAAGCTCTGTAATGGATTGGTGGCCGGTAATAAATAGGACAGGTAGGTTGTTAGCTTTCGCATGTGCTGCTGCTGTAAGCAGGTTAGTTCCCCCAGGACCCGAAGTACCAAATGCTACGCCTAGGTTACCTGTTTTCAGCGCATACCCTGCTGCTTCGAATCCGGAGCTTGCTTCATGTCTGCCGGGAATAAATTCAATACCGTAATCGACCATCTTTAGAACTATTGGACAAATCGATTTGCCAATGATCCCAAAAGAATGGGTGACTCCTAGGTTACGTAGTGCTTCCGCCATGTAATCTGCGACTGTCTTCAAAAGAAACACCTCACAAGTTTTTTGATATATATTAGTTATTAATCTACCGAATAGATACGATAGATCAATATACTCAAAAAGTAAAAACCTGTGCTCTATAGTAAGCACAGGTTGGTGGCATAAGGCGCCGCTAAGACTGAACAATAGTTCAGCCGTCCTGGTTCCTCTGCAACCTGGCAATCATGGCCTCAAACGAAAAAATGAGGCTGTAGATCCATGGTTTTGCGTCATCCTCTTTCGAGGATTTTGCCAATATTAATTTATAGTTGATAAGAATAATTTTCCTTTACAATATATTCCTCATTAATTTTTGTCAACATAATCCGCTAAAAAAACTCGAAATTTGACGAAAGTCTTGTCCAAGAGATGAAGTTTTGCCTCGCGAAAAAAACTGCCACCTAAGACTCAGCTTAGGTGGCAGTTGATAGTTTTGAACTAGAATTTAAAGATATGAATGGTTTTTTGCAGATTAAATACGGCCTGGGTCATTTTTTCCGTTTCTTCTGCAACAGACTGCAGGGCATTAATCTGTTCATTCATAGCCGCCGATACCTCTTCAGTGCCTGCAGCGGTTTCTTCGGTGATTGCTGAGATATTCTCAATTGCACTGGAAATTTTCAAGGCACTTTCTAGCATAAGATCACTCTCCGCAGAGAATGAAGAGATTTGCTCGGTAATGTACTGCACGCTTTGTACAATTTGTGCGAAAATATGGGCAGATTGAGTGATCATTTCATTCTGAACCTGCACAACCTCTTCATTGATGGCGATATTATCGATGGCTTGTTTAATATCTGACTCAATGCTGCGGACCAAACCGAATACTTCTTTTGTGGAAGCCGTAGATTCCTCAGCAAGCTTGCGAACCTCTTGAGCGACAACGGCAAAACCCCGACCATGCTCTCCGGCACGAGCAGCTTCGATGGAGGCATTGAGTGACAGCAGGTTGGTCTGCTCAGCGATCTCTGTGATGGTCTTGGTGATCATCGTAATCCCGCGGGCATTTTGTGAGAGAGCTTCAATAGTATCAGCCACTTTTTGTGTAGCCTCTATGTTTTTACGCATGCCTTCAGCCTGTGTATCTACGGATTGGCGCCCTTGCTCAACAAGTTCTAAGGTATGTATTGAACGTCTGTTCATTTCTTTGGTGGAGTTCGTATAATTGGATACTTTGGTCTCAATGTCTTTAATGGATTCTGTCATATCAGCGATATCCGTAGATATTTCATTTGCACCAAGAGCGAGCTCGGTAGAAGAAGAGGCTACTTGTGCCATAACAATTTTCAGGTTCTGGTTCTTATCTTCGATTCCGCGGCTTGCATCCATTACTTGACGGGTGATCTGCGATGCATCGGTCAGAATCTTCTTGAGCTTATCAATCATTGTGTTAAAGGAGCGGCTTACGTCACCCATTGAACCATTTTCGTCCGCTCTGCTAGTGAAATCCCCCTTCGAAATACTGTGAGATACATTAGCAATATCATCAAAAGATGATGTAAGCGTTCTCTCCACGAAGCGAGCAACAGGTAAAGTCAGACCTGCAAGAACAACTACTAGTATAATTCCTACGAGAAATTGACCTAGAATCATTAACGTAACTAAGACAGGAATAGCAAACAGTGCGGCAACGAGGTAACATCCGGCAACAATTCTTTGTTTTAACGGAAGTTTGTGCATCCAGCTCATTGGTAAAATGTCCCCCTTATTAAATTTTATGTAATGGTGTTATTATAGGGGATTTATAGGTCATTGGTCTATAGAGAAGTGTCATAAATCTTCTTTAAGTAGTAGATATTTAGAATTCATGTCAAAATTCCTCATATATTGTGGAAATTGTTTTAATAGCAGACTTTACCATCCCTACTAGTTCGGTAGGAGCTAAAACAATAACTGAAGGAGAAAAAGAGAGTACGATACGACAGGCAGATTCTATAGTATTAAACTCGGCCTCTACGTTCATCCACCCAGTATTAGCAGAGGGTTCTACTAAAGTTATAGTTACATATCTTTCACGTTGTAATTCTTTAAGAATAGACTCATTCACCTTTAATTTCACTACATATTTTGGCAGAGCTGCTTTAAAAGCTAAAGTCGACTGTTCCCAGTAGCTTTTTAAATCAAAAGTCTCAGGTCTGACAAATGATTCATTAGTTGCTTCAGCTTGTATTAATCTTGACACGCGAAAAGTCCGCATTTCACCCTCGGTTCGTGCCACTACATACCAAACTCCACGTTTTGCGACTAACCCAAGAGGTTCAATAAAACGTTCCTTCGTCTCGTCATTCCGTGGGTAAGTGATCTTTACTTTACGATCTTCCCAAACAGCTTCCTGCAGGATAGATAGGAACGGATAGGTCTCGTCGGAAGGGTGCCAGCTGGCACCATCAATATGGATGCGCTGGCTTAGGTAACTGGCTGGATTATTCGTCCTAGATGGCGAAGCAGCCTCCAGCTTGAGTACGGCAGAAGAAAAGTCGTTTTGTATACCCAGATCTTTTAAAATCGAGGAGTCTGCGGACAGCAGCAGAGTAGCAATCTCTGAGGGCTTCATACCCGTTAACGAGGTTCGGTATCCTTCCGTGAGCATCCAGCCCCCTTCGCGTCCCCGTTCGGCAAGAATCGGTATTCCTGCTGTACATAAGGCTTCCATATCTCTAAACACAGTTCGTTCAGACACTTCTAAGGTCTGGGCTAGCTCACGGGACGTCATCTTTCCACGATTTTGCAGCAAAAGTAAGATGGATAACAAACGATCGGCTCTCATTAAGGGAACATTCCTCCTCCTAATAAATGTTAGTCAGTTCTTAATTAATTATTATATTATATATGTCAGTTGATGTCATATTAAAGAATTATACTTATATAAGGTAAGGATTAAATATAGAACATTTAGAGAAAAACAAATGTAGAAAGGATTGAGAACATGACTTTAAAAGGAAAAGTAGCATTGGTCACCGGAGGCAGCAGAGGTGCTGGTAGAGGAATTGCATTGGAGCTGGCAAGGAAAGGTGCATTCGTTTATATTACGGGCAGAACGACAGAGGCCTCTGGCACAGGGCAAAGCAAGCGGAGCATTGATAACGTGCTTAGGGAAATAAAAGCGGAGGGAGGGTCCGGCAGCGCCATACGATGTGATCATACAAAAGATCAGGAGACAGAGACGGTCATTCGCCAGATTGCTTCAGAGCAAGGGCGGCTTGATATTTTAGTCAACAATGTATGGGGCGGCAACGATTTACTTATTGAGCAGAAGTCTTTCTGGGAGCTTCCAACAGCGCATTGGGACAATATGTTTAATGCGGGTGTGAGGGCACAGTTGGTAACAAATTATTACGCAATACCTTTAATGCGCGAGGCAAAAGCTGGCGGTCTAATCATCCACACAACCTTTTGGGATCATTACAAATATCTCGGAAACTTCTATTATGATCTTTCTAAAAATACACTTGTGCGCATGGCCTACGGGTTATCGATTGAGCTTAAAGAGGACAACATTGCAGTTATTCCTCTTACTCCGGGCTGGATGAGGACAGAGGCGGTGTTGGAGAGCATGAACACGGATGAGGAGCATTGGCATGAGGTTGAAGAATTGCAGATGACTGAATCCACAACCTATATCGGTAGGGCAGCCGCTGCTCTCGCAACCGATCCTGAGGTTATGTCTATGACCGGTCAACCGCAGCAGGTTGCTAAGCTCGCTGAAAAGTATGGATTTACCGACATCGATGGGCGGACTGTTCCCGCATTCTTAGTCTAAACAGCAAACTTGATCTGTTTGATCCCATTTCTGTGTACGAAGCAGTAAAGGACAGAGCTGATCTTAAATGCAGCATTTTCGTATATTTAGGACGCTATCGGTCCCCATAGACGCTATTGATAGGCAAAACACCTGATTTAGCTCTCTTTTTGAGGAATAGCGGCACTGGAGTCCGAAACACTGCTTCAAAGGTGAAGTTATTGCTTATAAGGCCATCTGGGTCCGTAAGTCTCCAGGGGAACTCGATTCGGTGTTGTAAATGAAGCCGAAATAGGTCGACGATCAACAACAAAAGCAGCGAAACTCCTATAAGGGGAGAGTCGCTGCTCTGTTGTTTGATTTCTATCTTATTGCTTACAGAAGAATGATTTCTTCGGCAGTGTTGATTTCTGGCAGGCCAGCAAGCTTCACAAGCACATGAGTAGGTACAGCTTTATCAACGGTCAGCAGCATGATTGCTTCGCCACCAACGATTTTACGTCCCACTTGCATGGAGGCGATATTGACATCATTTTCACCCAGCAATGTGCCCACAAGTCCGATAATCCCTGGTTTGTCGTTATGGGATACGACGATTTGATGTCCTTCAGGAGCGATATCAACTGGGAACTTGTTCACTTGAACAATTCTTTCTCCATAACCTTGCAGCAATGTTCCGGCTACGAGACGTTCTTGGTCGTGATCTGTTTTAAGGGTCACGGTAATCAGATTAGTGAACCCTTTAGTTTTGGAAGCTTTAGTTATTACTACATTAACGTCGCGTGTTTTTGCCAAGTGCATGGAGTTAACGATGTTAACATCCTCAGCGAAGTGGCGGGAGAGCACGCCTTTCACAATATAACGAGTAAGTGGTTGGGTATCGACATCTGACAGATCACCCGCATACTCAACATGGATTTCACGAATAGCACTATCTGTAATTTGGGTAACAAAGCTGCCCAGCTTCTCACCAAGTGTGAAGTAAGGCTGGAGTTTGTTCATTACGCTTGGAGCAACTGGAGGAATATTTACAGCATTGATGAACGGTTCATTACGCAGAATATGCAGTACTTGTTCCGATACATCGATCGCTACATTCTCCTGAGCTTCAATTGTAGAAGCGCCCAAGTGAGGAGTCACGATAATTTTTGGATGCGACAAGAATGGGTGATCTGCTTGTGGCGGCTCTTTTTCGAATACGTCAAATGCAGCGCCAGCAACAATACCGCTATCAATAGCTTCTACTAACGCCATTTCATCAATTACACCACCACGGGCACAGTTGATGATGCGCATTCCCTTTTTCATCACTTCAAATTGCGGGCGGGAAATCATATGGCGTGTTTCCGGAGTAAGTGGAGTGTGCACAGTAATGAAGTCTGCTCCGCGGACTACATCGTCAACGGAAGCTAATTTTACTTCCAGTTTCTCAGCACGCTCAGCAGTTAAGAAAGGATCAAAAGCAAGGATTTCCATGCCGAAAGCTTTGGCACGTTTAGCCACTTCGCTACCGATTCTGCCCATTCCCAGTACACCTAAAGTTTTGCCGCGAAGCTCTACACCCACGAAGGTTTTTCTATCCCAGGTTCCACCAATTGTTTTTGCATAAGCTTGTGGAATGTGACGGGCCAGTGCCATCATCATTGCAAAAGCATGCTCACAAGTTGTAATGGTATTTCCATCAGGAGCGTTGATAACAACAACCCCACGTTGAGTAGCAGCTTCCAGCTTGATATTATCTACACCCACACCTGCACGACCAATGACCTTTAAGTTTTTTCCAGCTTCGATAATTTTTTCAGTTACTGTAGTTTGACTGCGGACGAGTAGACCATCATATTCACCGATGATTGCAACGAGCTCATCTTCACTGAGACCTGTTTTTTTGTCTACAACTACATCTGTTGCGTCCATCAATTGCTGAATGCCCAAATCACTGATTGGATCCGATACTAATACTTTAAACATGGTTTCTTATCCCCCTTAAAGTTGAAAAGCTTTATATGTCGAGGACGCCCTGATGGACTGTCCACAATACCAGAAGGTTCACGAACTAGTAGAGAAAAACATGTAATAATAGTAGATCAACGCGGTGTCGCACAAAAGAAACAGCGTGCAAGAGTACCGCGAAATCGGTAACTTTGGGCATAAGGTAGTATTTATGGGGGATTAGGGAATTAAAAAAACTCCCAACCCCATACTACTGCCGTAGTAAGGGACGAGAGTTATCTTCGTGGTACCACCCTAATTCACTGCAACTTGGAAGAAGCAGCCTCATTGGCCTGCATAGGCCACACTGTTAACGGAGTTGATCCGATTGTACCTACTTTAAGGTTCGATACAATATCTCAGGAGCGCTAAAGATAGCTGTTCGTCACCGGTTTGCACCAACCACCGGCTCTCTGAAGACTTCCAGGATCTTTGTTCCATCATCGGTTTTGAATGATTAATTTTTTCATAATGTAACACGGTATGCAAGTTGTGTCAATAGGCTTTACAAGTAGCGTTTCTTGAAGTGAACTTCATTTTTCGTTATGATTCAATAACTGGTTCTATTCAAAAAAGAACGGAAGCTGAGGTAGTGTCTCCCTGTTATAATACTGTTCCCGCCATTTTATAAAATCCTGTTCCTGCACAGCACCTGTAGAAATCAACAAGGTTACTGAGGACTGGATATCCGAAAGATTTAATGAGTTTGCAGTGCCTGAGTAAATCATATCGTCTATTTTAGCAGTGATGTCCTGAGGATCATAACCTGCAAAAATTCCGCGATTCAACATCATGTCAGCGATAGAAGCATTCTTCAAAAGAAGGGGCATTTTTTTCCACTGAATGAAAGACATCGTTTTTAGTTCGCCAGGTGCAGAAGGTATTTTCTGGTTTGTCTTAGAGCCCCATTTTAGCATAGAATCATAGAAGTTCTTTTGTGCTAACAGACCGTACTTCACGGCGCCAGTTGTAAATTCATCATTTTTCAATAACTTTGCGGTCTCTGCACCAGATGCACTAGTAGAGACTTTGCCGGAGGCTTTAGAAAATAAAGTTAAGCTTTTGAGTACATTGACCTGTGACTGATGTAATAGAGGAGAGTTAGTGAAAATAGAATCTTGATTAACTCTCTCATATTGCTGGTCTGCTAGAATACTTAGATTCTTCATTACTGCCGCATTCATACGAGCATCTGTGCTGCGCGCTAACTTATCTACTTGAATGTTCCAATTCCGCTTGAATTCCCGATAGGGCAAAAATACGTTATGATAGAAAGTAACCAGATCCTGCTGTTGATAAGAGCCCGTGAATTCTACTAAACCATTCATACTTGATTGATTGTCATATTTGGCTTCAGTTTTGTCTGCGCCAACCTTGACGCCAGTAAAAAATGCGGCGAAGGCGCAAACTAGGAAAAACAAAAAAACTAGCGTGTATAACATTTGATTGCGGGACTTACGTTTGCTCATAATAAATGCTCCTTTTTCTGGGGGGATTATCCTATGTATTATGTATTGATAGCAACACTATGGACGGTTTCTCTCTCGGAGCTGCCCGAAAAAAATAAAGAACAGGCAGGTCACGATGAAAAAATTCAAATTTGGCGAGATTAAGGTTAAAAAGGTAGAACCAGGCCAGTTGACAGACCGTCTTCTGCTGCTCAATCTCTATATCACTCAGGGGCTCACATTAATTATCGGTTTGATATGGATATTATTTCAGAAAAGAAATCCTTTTCAGCTATTAATTATTCCAGAAAAAGTACATTTTGTGGCATGGGGCCTCGGACTTGCTGCTGCAATGCTAATTGTTGACTATTTATTGACACATATTGTCCCTGAGGAAAGCATGGATGATGGTGGAATAAACGACCTTTTATTTCGAAATCGCCCTGTGTTTCATATTATCGTCATAGCAGCAATTGTATCGGTATGTGAGGAGCTCTTATTCCGCGGTGCCATCCAATATTCCATTGGCCCTTATTGGACGAGTATAGTATTTGCTCTTATTCATGTCCGTTATTTACGTCACTTTGTACCTACCGGCTGGGTGTTCTTAAGCAGTTATGGTCTTGGATATATTTACATTCAATCGGGCAGCCTCTGGGCCCCTATACTATGTCACTTCTTCATCGACCTGATCTCAGGTCTGGTGATCCGCTATAGGAGGGAATCATGAGTGAGGAATTAAGCCGGGTAAAGTCTCGACAAAAACAACACAAAAGTGAAAGCAAACATCCTGGCAAAAGTAAAAAAGAGAAGCGGACTTCGGAGGCTGTAAAAAAGGCTACTCCTGAAAAGAAGTCTACTCCTATAAAGAAAAATGCTACCGCTCGGGTCTCTACGGCAACTTTATCAAGAAAAGCTCGCCGCCCAGCAGGTTCTGCAAAGCGCTCTTCCACAGGAAGTAAAGAGAAGGACGAAGAATCTGTTCCTTCTCGTTCAGATACTTATTCTTCAGAAAAAGTTCGTCTAAGCAAGATGTTTGTGAACTCTTTGATTTTTATCTTTGTTATTTTGCTAATAGGGCTGCTTTGGTGGGGAATTGAAGGAGCGCCTCCGCTGAGTACATTATGGTGAGTACATGGGCATGGGGAGTGGTCTTGGCCATTCTATTGATAGCTGCGGCTGTTGTTATAATCATGGTGATCAACGCGTTTAGAAACAGAATTATTACCGAGGAAATAATGCTAGATTCGCTACCTGAAGAGTTCGATGGATTTCGTATCTTGTTTATAACAGATATCCATCGCCGCCGCCTTCCGTCCGCGCTTCTGATGCCATTAAAGGGTGGAGTAGATGTTGTCTTTCTGGGAGGAGATCTAACGGAAAAAGATAGCCCTTTAAATCGTCTTGTCGATAATATGACTCTAGTTACTTCTATTGCATCTACCTATGTAGTGCATGGAAATCATGATTATCGGGCTAATATTACAAGGGTGGATGAGATTATTCAGGACAGTGGTGCAAAACTGTTAATGGATGAAAATGTGGCTTTTGAACGTGAGGGAGCTAAACTTTGGTTAACCGGAATTGATTTTCCGAAAAATGGGGGCAAAACTCCATACCGTCCTTTTCCGCAATTAGCCACAAACACTTCTGCTGAAGATACCTGTCGTATAATTCTTGTACATGATCCGCTTTGGTTGTCCAAGCGCCAAAGTGTGCCAGCGGACCTGATTCTGGCAGGTCATACGCATGGGGGCCAGGTGATCCTTCCGTTTGTGGGTCAAAGACATGTTGAGCATTTCTATCATAAATATGACGCTGGAAAGTTTAGTTGGCCAAGAGGTGACGGTTCCGCAAAAAATGCGCTGCTGCTGATCAGCAGAGGGTTTGGAACAGCACATCTGCCAATTCGCTGGGGCAGTCCTGCTGAAATGCATGTGCTGACACTGCGTAAATCAACCCAATAGTGCTTGCTCTTTCCAGTAAGAAAAATAGGTAGCGTAAAAAAAGGGGGGTCCAAAGCCATGCAAATGGCTTTTGGAACCCCCTTCTATTTTTCGTTTGATTTGAAACATTTGCACTGACGAAGCAATTATCGGACATGTACGGATAATGAGATCAACGCATTTTTAGCTCAATGCTGCGCGGATCAACAAAGCTGTAGCCTTTGCCCTCAAGTGTAGTGAGCAGGGTATCCAGACCTTCAACGGTCCATGGTAGCTCATGCATCAGGATATTACTGCCAGAATGCAGCTGATCGGTAACATTGCTGATCAATTTTTCTGTCTTACCCGTTTCTTTTTCTTTCATTTCCCAGTCAAGAGAGCCTACAGACCAGGTCATGTATAACATTCCATTCTCGGCAGCGACCTTCTTGCCAACATCCCCGCCAGCACCATGTGGCGGACGGAAAAAGTGAGGAGCTTCTCCCAGCGTTTCTTTGACAATATTTTGAACATCTTCGATTTGCTTTTTAACCTCAGTATAGGACTTGTCTTTCAATACAATATGATCCCAGCTGTGGTTGCCGATAATTCCACCGCGGTTATGTATTAACTCCAGAAGCTCAGGATGCTCCTTAACACGATAACCATTCACGAAAAAGATGGCTTTAGCTTGATGTTTGTCCAGAACATCCATCAAAGGGTTAATCATTGCCGCATCTTTAGGACCGTCGTCAAAGGTGAGCAAAACCACTTTTTTATTTGTAGCTTCCTCATTAGGGACGATATCGTAATTTTTGTTCATATGGTACAGCAGTGGAATTTCAGCGGATGCTTCGCCCTTACTGGCTGTACTATTTCCTGTAGTACCTCCATCTGCTGTTGCTTCAGGGGTAGGACTGGCTGTTGCTTCAGGTGATGGCGCCGTAGTTTCTGCGCTTTGTGTAGCTGCCGCCGTGGGCGGATTGTTTGAGGCATTTGTTTCCTTAGCTGTATTTCCATTTGCACCGCTGTTGCCACAGGCAGTAAGCAACAAGGTAGCCAATAGGAGCACTGATGTCATTTTACCCACTTTTTTCAACTCGCTTTCTTGTTATTAGGTTGTATGAGCCGGAATCTTTCCGCGAACACTAAACATGATTTTACCATACAAGGAGGCTGGAAATATGAATACTTCGTCATTTTTATGCGGGGTGCTGATGGGCGCCGCAGCCAGTATGATTATGTCCAAAAAGCGGAATTCTTTAATGTCTTCGCTAGGGCAATCGGGTGGTTCCATGAGTGGAGCTGCAGATAAAGCAAAAGAAAAAATAATCGGTATGGCCACGACTGGTTTTGGTAACACTGCTGTTTCAAGCAGTAATGCTCAAAGTAACGGTTCAAGTAGCGGAACCACTGAGCATAAGACTGAATCACCAGTGAAGTCGAAGGAATCCAATCTTAAATTGTTAAAGGAATTCATTCGCAGCAATCCTGAAGTGAAGAGCGAAGTAGAGCAGATTCTTAAAGAAACGCATACAACCATACCGGGATTGTAACCGTAAAGGACTCCATCAGAATCATTTTGGGGATGAAATATTCCGCAGAATGATTCTTTTTTATTATTCAGGGCTCTGAAAATGGTTTATTCAATAGAGAGGATTTTATATATTTATTTACGTGCATTTATCTCGGCAAAATGATAACATACTTACATAGTAACCATTTTTGGCTCATTACTCGGGACTCATCATACATTATAATAAATGAGCTTGCAAAAGGAGGATCCTGTCATGAGAATAGAGCGATTAAGTCAAGATAAGATACGGATTTTCCTCACTTTTGACGACCTGAGCGAGCGGGGCATCCAGAAGGAAGACATGTGGCAGGAAGTTCCTAAGGTTCATGACCTGTTTACGGAGATGATGGATCAAGCATATAGTGAACTAGGTTTTGATGCCACGGGTCCGCTTGCCGTAGAAGTTTTCGCATTGCCCGCGCAAGGTATGGTCGTTATAGTGACCCGAGGAAAATATGATCACCATCAGTACGGTGCGTCCGGGGAAGAAGAATTGCCAGAAGAGATTTATGAAATGGAAGTTACTCTTGAACAAAGCGACTCCATTGTATATGCATTCCGCGATTTCGAGGTTCTGGTTGAAGCGGCCCATGTGCTCATCGGTAATATTACTTCCCAGGGGAAACTGTATTCTTATAACAATAAATGGTATCTGTATTTCGATCCAAAGGAATTTGAAGAAACGGCGTTGTCAGGTCTTGTTGGCGTACTAGCTGAGTTTGGAGATTCCTCACCGGTCACAGAAGCTGTTCTCGATGAATATGGGAAAACAGTGATGCCGGAGAATGCGGTCCAGTTATTGTGCACTCATTTTAAGCGTCAGGAGTAATTAGGCAAGATCTAGGGGCTGATGACCATTGTTTAGGCCGATCAGCCCTAGTCTTGTTGTTGGTGATATGTCGGTCATTCTTGTATCAAAGTTATCATCTACCTTGCTGTGTAACGGCAGTAATAGGGTTTAGGGGTGTAGGGAGGTTATTCGGTGCTCGTGTTATCGGTTATTTCGTCGGCAGTGGCGCCGGGACTTGCTCTGTTGACCTTTTTTTATCTGAAAGACAAGTATGATCAAGAACCGCTTCATGTAGTCATTAAAGTATTCTTGCTCGGCCTTCTGATTGTGTTTCCTGTCATGATCATTCAGAGAGGGCTGATGCTGGGACTAAATGGCGGTCCGTATGTGGAGTCGTTTCTCATATCCGCTGGCGTGGAAGAATGTCTAAAGTGGTTTGTGCTTTACCATATGATTTACAATCATACCGAATTTGACGAGCCATATGATGGGATACTATACGCTGTGGCGATTTCGCTCGGCTTCGCAACAATAGAAAATGTAATGTACGCTTGGTATAGCAACGCTTCAATCGGATCAATGTTTCTGAGAGCACTTCTTCCGGTTTCTGGACACGCTATGTTTGGTGTGATCATGGGCTACCATATGGGGAGGGCGAAGTTCTCAAAAGGTGTTAAGACCCGGAGAATTCTGTTTTTTTCGCTACTGTTGCCATGGATGTGGCATGGGATATATGACTTTATTTTGAGTACGACAGCTAACTATTGGATATGGTTTATTGTGCCTCTGATGGCTATCCTATGGTATGGAGGTATGGGAAAGGTAGCTAGGGCCAACAGCCGTTCTCCTTTCCGCTTTCTGAAACGTGAAGAAGAGGTTAACCTATAATCGAGATGGACACACTTATATTCGAAGGGCAGTTCCTAGTAAGGAATTCCAGAGAGGAGAGAGGTGTCTTTTTTTGCGTATAAAAGTACGTATCGTTTGCAAACAGTGCGGTGAGACCTACATATTAAGAGGGATTAAAGAGCATGGTATCATTCAAACCGGCTTTAAACAATGCCTTTGCAGTAATAGCAGTGGCTTTGAGATTGAAGAAAGAGCATGAGCGGACGTTATAGTCACATGGTGTAGCAACTTCAGTGCATAAGACTCCTAGTTTATTGTCAAACTAACGCCAATAAGCTATCGAAAGGAGTCTTGTAGCCCTATGTACAAAAGATTAAGTGCTGTAATGTTCCCGCTGACCGCGCTGCTGCTGATTGGTGCGCTTGTGTGGGGTTATCAGGAGAACCAGGAGAAGAATTCAATACTAATTAAGGCGGAAAACCAATATCAACGCGCCTTTCATGATTTGTCCTATCATGTGGACCGTCTTCATGGTGAGCTTGGAAATACGCTTGCGGTTAATTCTGCTTCTAACGGGATGCACCGCAAAGGACTCGTCAATGTGTGGCGGATGACCAGTGAGGCCCAAAATGAGATTAATCAGCTGCCGCTGACCTTGCTGCCATTTAGCAAAACAGAGGAGTTTCTGTCCAAAATCTCCAACTTTTCTTATAAAGCCGGGATTCGTGACTTCACTAAAAAACCTCTGACAGATGGAGAATTGAGTAATCTAAAAGCATTATATAAGAACTCGGGAGAAATCTCTAAGGATTTGCAAGAGGTACAGAATAAAGTCATTGGCAACCGGCTGCGCTGGATGGATGTTGAAACGGCATTGGCAACAGAAAATAAAGCGGAGGACAACACGATTATTGACGGTTTCAAAACGGTGGATAAACGTGTTGGCGCATACCCTGAGCTAGACTGGGGCCCTTCAGTAGCAAGCATCTACGATAAACGTTCCGTCAAAATGCTCGGAGGTAACCCCGTGACTGCCGAAGACATCAAACGTAAGGCATTGAAGTTCGCGGATGCGGGCTCCAACGCTAAAGTCGATGTTAAAGAAAATGGGAAGAACACCGAATGGCCATCCTATACGGCAACAGTTAATGGTTCGAATGAGAAGCACACCATCAGTATGGATTTCACAAAAAATGGCGGATTGCTGATCTCTTATTATGATAACCGTGAGATTGGACCTGCCAAGGTATCTATTAAAGAAGCAGTTACCAAAGCCGAGAAGTTTCTTGAGAAAAAAGGATATCCCCATATGACTGCAGTCAGTGCTGATCGTTATGATAATATCGGGAATTTGACCTTTGTGACCAAACAGAATGATGTATTGATTTATCCTGAAAAAATGACTATTCGTATGGGGCTGGATACAGGTGATACCATCGGTTTTGAGGCCAGCGAATATGTTAAAGAGCATAAGGACAACCGTCAGCTTCCAAAACCAAAGCTTACTCTTGCTGAGGCGAGAAAATTTCTGAATTCTGATTTCAGGGAGCAATACAATCGCTTGTCCTGGATTAAAAATGATGATTCCGTCGAGGTCTTGACTTACGAGTTCGGTGGAGGGGTCAATGGCTCAAAGTATCGTATTTATATTAACGCTGAGGATGGAATTGAAGAGTCTGTGGAAGAAATCAGACCTTCTTCGGGGTCTGAGGCAAAATAAAAGGGAGGGCGCATCCAGCAGTTGGGTGCGTCCCTTTTTTTTGCAATATCTATAAAATATATCTGACTGGCTGATATTCCCATGCTATAATCAGGCTTAGTGATAATTACTAAACTGATGTGGCGGTGACATCTTTGTATCCTAAAATTAACGAATATCTATACATACAGGTTGCTTCCAGTGACGCTGCTGAAGCAGAAGTTGAATATAGATCAAGAATTGCAGAGACGGAAGAAGACGCATTTCTGATTGAAATTCCTATGCAGGAGAGCAATGGTCGTCTAAAAAGGCTCTTTATGGGGGACGAGCTTTCGGTCTATTTTTTAACTGAGGGTGGCATTAAAAATTACTTTAATACTTATGTGCTGGGCTTTAAAGAAGATGTAATTCGTATGGTCAGGATTCAAAAGCCGGAGACAGATTCGATTTTCAAGATCCAGAGAAGAAGCTTTTTCCGAGTGAATGCTGATCTAGAGCTAGCTGTGAAGGATAGCCTTGGCAAACGCTTCCTGGTTCGCACAGATGATATTGGTGGCGGAGGAATCTCCTTCTTGGTGGATAACCAAGTAAAGCTGGAGGTTGGTAATAAATTGTCCTGCTGGGTACTGGTTCCTTATCGAAACGGAAGCACGGAGCATGTCAATTTTGAAGGTGAAGTAGTGCGCATTAAAAAGCTTGAGAATGGACGTCTTTTAGCCATGTTGAAATTTGTCGCTATTTCAGATTTGGAACGCCAGAAAATTATCCGTTATTGCTTCGAACGTCAGTTTGATTTCCGCAACAGATAAGCATTTTTAACAGCTCTATTAAGCTGTCTGATTTTGCACTGAAGTATAAACTGTGGTATAATTTTATAAGTCGCAGGCAATGCCTGCTTTTTTCTTGATAATATCATCAAGCATAACAATTTATGTGTGCTCCTTGATATTGCAGGAATAGTTTTCGTAACGCTAGATGCTTTTTTATGAAAGAGTGTTTGAGGAGGAATGCCCCGTTGGATAGGCAGGGTACACATACTTATGACAGAATAAACGTCGCCATCGACGGACCTGCCGGGGCAGGCAAGAGCACTGTAGCCCGATTGGTAGCCCAGAAGTTGTCTTATATCTATGTCGATACTGGTGCAATGTACCGGGCAATCACCTGGTATATGATCCAAGAAGGCATTGAACCGGAAGATCAGCAGCGAGTGAACGAGAAGGTTCACGACATGGTGATTGAACTTATTCCGGAACGAGACATTCAGAAGGTGCTGATTAATGGGGAAGACGTGACCCCACATATTCGGAGCCTTCAGGTTAGCGGCCTTGTGTCGCAGTATGCGAAGATCGAGGATGTAAGATCCAGACTGAGTCAATTGCAGCGTCAGATGGCGCTTCGCAAAGGCGTGGTAATGGATGGCCGCGATATCGGTACAACCGTGCTGCCGGATGCCGAGGTAAAGATTTTTATGACGGCAAGTGTGGAAGAACGAGCTCTCCGTCGTTATAAGGAACTGAGAGACGCGGAATCGGTGACGCTTCAGCAGCTTGAACACGATATTGCAAAGCGGGACCGTCTGGATGAAGGACGGGAGATTTCACCGCTGCGCCGTGCAGAGGATGCTATTCTTCTGGATACGACCTTAATGAATATCGATCAAGTTGTGGAGGCCATTGTATCCCACTGTAGATCTCATGTTGACGGGGAGAGAAATCATTTATGATTTATGCAATTTGTGTTGGATTGCTTCGCTTGATTTACGCAATCCTTTTCCCGCTTAAGATTGTGGGGAAAGAAAATGTGCCAAAGGAGGGCGGGGTACTGCTCTGCGCTAACCACATTAGTCTGCTTGATCCAATGACTATTGGAATTAAGCTGGACCGTCAGGTAAAGTATATGGCTAAGGCTGAACTGTTTGAGGTTCCGGTGCTTGGCTGGCTCATTAATAAATTGGGTGCTTTTCCGGTGAAACGTGGCGGCGTAAGCAAAGAATCCATAAAGACGGCCCTTAACACACTTCGTAATGGTAATGTCATGGGTATCTTCCCGGAGGGTACGCGTAACTCTGATGCCGGAGTGGCCAAGAAGGGTGCTGCTAGCTTTGCACTTCGAAGTGGCGCAGCAGTTATTCCAGCGGCTATTATCGGCCAGTATAAACCCTTTCGACGCATGGTCGTTGTCTACGGTGCTCCTGTAGACCTTAGTCAATTTGCCGGTGCGGGGAGCGAATCTCTCGAGGCTGTTACCGATGTCATTATGGATCGCATCCGTGAGATGAAAGAGACAGGTAAACCAAGTGCTAGTTAAGGGATGAGCAGAACAATAAATTTTGCTCAATGTTTTGATTAAATAACGGCATAGCCGCTATTTTTTGGAACATACTATCATCAAGTGTAAGTGGCAATATCAAGCATTGCTTGTTTTGAACTCTGCTATACGCAGGTTTAAATAAATGGGGTTTTGAATCGAGGAGGCTAATCACATGTCTGAAGAAATTAAAAATCAGGAAGCTGCGGAAAAGAATGAATCCGTAGAAGCGGTGGATTCCGCTGTGACAGAAAATAACGGAGCTGTAGAAGAAGTTGCTGCCGTTAACGAAGAAGAAGTGACTAACCAAGCTGACTTGGAAATCATTTCTCTGAAAAAAGGCGATACCGTGAAAGGAACAATCGTCAAAATCGAAGATAACCAAGCTTATGTAAGCATTGGATATAAATACGACGGTGTGATTCCAATTCGCGAATTGTCCGCAGTACAACTGGACAACGCTGCTGCAGCAGTAGAAGTTGGACAGGAAGTAGAATGTAAAGTTGTCAGCATCAACGACAACAAGGAAAGCCTTGTTCTTTCCAAACGTGCAGTTGATAGTGAAAAATCATGGGAAGATCTTGAGAAATACTTCGCTTCCCAAGAAGCTTTCGAAGTTACTGTGGCTGACGTTGTTAAAGGCGGCCTCGTAGCTGATGTTGGAGCTCGTGGATTTATCCCAGCTTCCATGGTAGAGCGTCACTTCGTTGAAGATTTCAGCGATTACAAAGGCCGTACCTTGCGCGTTAAAGTGAAAGAACTTGACCGTGAGAACAGCAAAGTAATCTTGTCTGCTAAAGAAGTTCTTGAAGAAGAATTCGAAGCTAACAAGCTGAAAATTATGGCTGAACTATCTGAAGGCCAAATCATCGAAGGTACAGTACAACGTCTGACTCAATTCGGCGCATTTGTTGATGTGGGCGGAGTTGACGGTCTTGTACACGTATCTGAAATCGCTTGGAGTCACGTAGAGAAACCTTCTGATGTAGTATCTGAAGGTGATAAAGTACGTGTTAAAGTATTGAAGGTTGATCCTGAAAAAGGAAAAATCAGCCTGAGCATCAAAGCTGCTGCTCCAGGTCCTTGGGACTCTGCTGCTGGCGAAATCAACATCGGTGATGTTGTAACAGGCGTTGTAAAACGTCTTGTGAACTTCGGAGCGTTCGTAGAATTGCTTCCGGGTGTGGAAGGTCTTGTGCACATCTCACAAATCTCCCACAAACACATCGCTACTCCACACGAAGTATTGAAAGAAGGACAAGAAGTTCAAGTGAAAGTTCTGGACTTCAATCCATCCGAGAAACGTGTTAGCCTGAGCATCAAAGAAACTGAAGAAGCTCCAGCTCCATCTGCTAGACCTGAACGCAGCAATAGCAGAGACAGAGCTCCTAAAGAAGTTCTGAACAACCCTAACGTTTCCCTTAGCAACGAAGGCCTTAGCTTTACGCTTGCTGAACGTTTTGGTGATAAGCTGGACAAATTTAAGGGTAATAACTAATCCCTAAACGAGCTTTTGAATATACGGGTAAAGTAATCGGCGAGCCCTCGATACGGGGGTTCGCCGATTGTCTTTTTTTCGGAACCGGCAGGATTGATGAGAGTTAACATGATTGTTAGCCAATTTAAATGTTTTTTGCTATGATGAGTAACGTAAGGATGACAGGAGGAATGAATATGGCAAGACCCGTTGTGGCAATCGTTGGGAGGCCTAACGTCGGGAAATCGACGATATTTAATCGGCTGATTGGCGATAGATTAGCCATTGTAGAAGATAAACCGGGGATTACACGTGACCGGATTTATGGTATTTCAGATTGGAACGGTAAGTCGTTCAGTGTGATTGATACCGGAGGTATTGAAATTGATGGAGAAGACACAATTCTGAAATCAATCCGCGTTCAAGCGGAGCTGGCGATTGAAGAAGCGGATGTTATTGTATTTATGTGTGAGGCAAAGAGTGGTGTGACGAATTCAGATGAAGAGGTAGCTCAGATTCTGTTCCGTTCAGGTAAACCGGTCGTTCTTGCCATCAACAAAGTGGATAATATGAAGCGTGCGGATGATATTTATGAGTTCTATAGCCTTGGTTTTGGCGATCCAATCGGAATTTCTGGTAGTCACGGAACCGGACTCGGCGATTTGCTAGATGCTGTAGTTGAGCGCCTACCTGAGAAAATAGATGATGAATACGATGAGGATGTCATTCGTGTAGCTTTGATTGGCCGTCCGAATGTAGGGAAATCCTCTTTGGTCAACGCGATTTTGGGCGAAGAACGTGTTATCGTCAGTGATATTGCAGGGACAACAAGAGATGCTATCGATACTCCTTTTGAACGTGATGGGCAACGTTATGTGCTTATCGATACGGCAGGTATGCGTAAAAAAGGCAAGGTATACGAGAACATTGAGAAATACAGTGTTATGCGTGCTATGCGTGCGATTGAACGGGCTGATGTGGTCCTCGTTGTAATTAACGGCGAAGAGGGCATCATCGATCAGGACAAGCATATTGCTGGTTATGCACATGAAGCTGGTAAAGCATCTATTTTTGTTGTGAACAAATGGGATGCCATTGTGAAAGACGATAAGACTATGCAAAACTTTGAGACTAAGATTCGTGACCATTTCTTGTTTATGAGTTACGCACCGGTTGTCTTTTTATCGGCCTTAACCAAACAGCGTTTGCAAAAACTGCTGCCTGTTGTACAGCATGTATCTCAACAGCACGCACTGCGCATTACTACACATTTGGTGAACGACGTTGTATCTGATGCAATCGCGATTAACCCTCCACCAACTGACAAAGGCCGTCGCTTGCGTATTAACTACGTAACGCAGGTTGCGGTGAAGCCGCCTACGATTGTGGTGTTCGTGAATGATCCATCGCTGATGCACTTCTCCTATGAACGTTATCTGGAGAATAAAATTCGCGCAGCGTTTAATTTCGAAGGAACACCAATCCGTCTCTTTACACGGCGCAAATCCGAAAACGAAGGTTAGGGGAGAAGAAGTGTGGCGCTTGAACTTCTGGTTATCGTTGTAAGCTATTTGCTTGGTTCTGTCAGCTTTAGTGTACTGCTTGCAAAGTTGCTAAAGGGAATTGATATCCGTCAATACGGAAGCGGAAATGCGGGGGCTACCAATACACTGCGTGTATTGGGTAAAGGTCCTGCAATATTAGTGCTGTTGCTGGATGTGCTGAAAGGGGTTGCCGCTGTATGGTTAGGAACCTGGGTCGGCGGATGGGGAACCTGGGTTCCGGCTCTTTGCGGAATCGCTGCCATCATCGGACATAATTGGCCGCTCTATTTTCGTTTTCGTGGGGGGAAAGGCATTGCTACTACGATCGGTGTTATGGCTACGCTTTGTTTATGGCCAGCGCTGCTCGCCGGTATCATCGCCATCCTGTCTATCTTTATCACACGTTACGTGTCCCTTGGCTCATTAATTTTTGTAGCACTGACACCAGTGGCTTTATTGTTGACAGGATTTACACAACCTGTGCTCTGGACCAGTATTATTATTGCGGTCTTCGCCTTCTGGCGGCACCGGACGAATATTGTAAAGATCGTAGAAGGCCGTGAGAACAAGATAGGCTCAAAAGTTAAAGGAGGGAATCGTGTTGTCTGATAAAGTTACCGTACTTGTAGCGGGGAGCTGGGGAACTGCGCTGGCTAGTGTGCTGGCTGCAAACCACTCGGAAGTTTATCTGTGGACACGCAACTCTGATCAAGCTGCCGAGATCAATGGCTCTCATACGAATAATAAGTATCTGCCTGGCATCGCTCTGCCAGCTAACATTATTGCAACTACGGATATGGAAACGGCAGTGTCCGGTTCTAAGGCGGTTGTAATTGTGGCTCCGTCTTCAGGAATGCGGCAGGTTGCTCGCAGTCTGAAGCCATTCTGGAAGGATGACATGTTATGTGTCCATGCTACGAAGGGTTTTGAGTCGGAAAGCAATAAGCGGATGTCTATCGTAATTGCAGAGGAACTGGGCTGTGACGAAGGGCAGATCGTTGTGCTCTCCGGTCCAAGTCATGCAGAGGAAGTTGTACGTCTGTGCCCTACAACAGTTGTAGTTGCTTCACCTGATGACAAGCGTAGCGCCGAAGCGCAGGAATTGTTCATCAACAACGATTTCCGTGTATATACGAATCGTGATCAGGTTGGAGTAGAGCTTGCCGGTGCTCTTAAGAATATTATTGCCCTTGGTGCAGGCCTATCCGATGGCCTTGGATATGGGGACAATGCTAAAGCAGCGCTTTTAACCCGTGGACTCGCTGAGATCTCTCGGGTGGGAGTTGAGCTTGGAGCCAATCCTTTGACCTTTGCCGGACTTGCCGGAATTGGCGATCTTGTTGTGACAGCTACTAGTCAGCACAGCCGTAACTGGCGCGCTGGGTCCATGCTTGGTCAAGGTAAGCCGCTGGCCGAGGTGCTGGAATCCATGGGGATGGTAGTCGAAGGTATTCGTACTACCGAAGCAGCTTATGCAATTTCGCTCAAACTGGGTGTGCAGATGCCGATTACGGATCAGATTTATCATGTGCTCTTTCAAGGAAGAAGCCCACGCAGTGCAGTTGAAGCCTTGATGGGTCGTGATCGTAAACCTGAGCTTGAGTCGATCTCCCAGGAAACTTGGGAGCAGTGGCATTCCTGATCCTGTTCACCTTTTTCCGCAAATTCTCATATGTTGTAATGGGGATTGACGGAGGAGGGATGAAAAGTGAGCAGAGATTTTTCCAAGGATGCATTGAACGCCATTAATAAAAAGGCGGGCAAGAACATTACGGAAAGTGCCGTCAAAAAGCTAGCCAGTACGGTAAAGCCAGGAACTACGCAGAATGAAGCCCAGCTCCGCCAGTTAATTAAGCAGGTGTCATCAATGGCGAAAGTGCCGGTCAGTGAAGCTACTGTGCAGGAGATTATCAATGCCGTTAAAAAAGGCGGCGCAGGTTCCAGCACAATGGAGTCTTTAATGAAAATGATGCTTAAAAAATAGCTTTATGTTGGGTGAGCAAAAGAAAACGGATCAAAGAATGATTCCGTCGTCTTTTGCTTTTTTTTATATTTATGATAATTCTCATAAAGCGCATTTTATTTAAAATAATACATAAAAAATGATGTTTTTTTACAGAAAAGGATAAGGTCATGATATAATAGTCCCTAATAAATTACAGGCGAATGGGGGCTTTGACCATGGATCCGATGATAAAAATGTGGTTATCCCTGATTGCGATGCTGATTATGGGATTATCAGTATTTCTTATAACTTTTGCTCGGAGCAAAACCAAGGGCTTGCTTAAGGCTGTACTGTCTATACTTGCTTTTGTCATCATGTTAGTGGGCCTATTGGGCGGAGTTGTTTCAATTATGTAAGCAGTTACATAGTGTTGAGGAAGGAAGTAACATCATGAAATCTCAAAAAGGAGTTACCGTTGTATTTCAACCAGAAGGCCGTAAAGCTGTTGTGAACCGTGGCATTTCGTTATTAGAGGCTGCTCGTAAAGCAGGAGTGCCAATAACAACTAGATGCGGAGGCAAAGCAGGCTGTCTGATGTGCAAGGTTACAGTCGCGAAGGAAGAGGCTGCTGCAGTAAGGCCTCCCGGTGATATTGAGCGGCGTAAGCTTGGATCGGCCTTAGAAGAAGGAACGCGTCTGGCCTGTCAGGCTGCCGTATGGAGCGACGTAACCGTTCAGGTGCCGGAAGATCCACTGAAGGCTGCGGTGCGCCGTAAGCTTGAAGCAGCGCGGCGTGGGGAAGAAGATGAGCTGTGGTAGCGTAAGAATGTCACCGTGGGAGGGACTCGGTTGGAGTTTATAGGATATAAAATGAAACTGAAGGCAGGGGCCAAGATTTTGCTAGGGATGGTATCGCTCGCGCTTACGCTTTCGGGCTGTCTATACCCAGGTGAAGAGAAGCGGGCTAGTGTTAATTATCGGGAAAGTGTTAAACGGATACAAGCAGCCGTTGATGATTATCAACAGGAGGAAGGGGTACTGCCCATTCTTAATGCGGATGAAACTACTCCAAGGTATGAGAAGTTCCGTATCGACCTGGGGAAGCTGAATAATAAGGGATATTTGGATGATATACCGGCTACCGCCTTTGAGCAGGGTGGAAGTGCTTATTTTCTTATTTTGAATGAGGAAATTGATCCTGTGGTGAAGGTGATGGACCTTGTTACGGTTCAAAAGGTGAATGACGTGCAACGACAGGTTAACCGCTATAAATCAGCTCATGGCGGCAACCTGCCTGTGCTTGATGAGCTATATCCCGGATTGTATACCATTAATCATAAGCAGGCGGGTACAAGCTCTATAACGTTAACTAGTGTCTATTCCGGTCAAGTTCTTGATTTTATCCTGGATAAGGATGGAACTGTCTACGTAGATTATGTTTTTGATATCATGGCTGCCGTCGATAAGAAGGGTGGAGAGCACGATAAGAATCAGGACTTGCGACTGGATCTGGAGGAAGCTTCATATTACGTTCCCGTGAAGTCTTTGCCGTATCTATGGATTAACAATCAGCCAATCCCGCAGCCTCCAAGTTAGAGTGAAAGTTTAAGAGCGTCTAAGCTTCGGTTTTATCCGGGGTATTAGGCGTTTTTTTGTTTATATCCTTTTACACCAAGTCCTGTAATCTCAGCATCCACTAAAAATAGTTCTATCAAAGAATCCTAGCTCATAAGATGGATGAGTAAGCTTCCGGGCGTCAGACGCCTTGCGGCGCGCAGACTTAACTTTTTTGAAATTACATTGGGAAATGCGCGAATACGGGTCATAAATTCGTTCCGGATACATATGATGATACTAGTCCAAATGCATGTCCGAGCATTCGGAGTTTAGCGCGGGGCAAGTACGTCCCGGTCGAAAGCAGCTAGGCTTCGGGCGGGCATACGATAAGTCCGGTTGATGTCCTGCAAGGGTCAGATTACCGGCGGAACGCGAAGTCGATGCTCTTCAGGCATTTTTTCTTCGGAGTAATATGAGGAGGGGATCTCTTTTGGAAAAAGTGGATATTTTCAAGGACATTGCCGAGCGTACCGGCGGAGACATTTATCTTGGCGTCGTCGGCGCGGTTCGCACGGGGAAATCGACATTTATCAAGCGCTTCATGGAAACAATTGTCCTGCCAAACATCACGAATGAGGCTGATCGAGTAAGAGCTGTGGATGAGCTTCCGCAAAGCGCAGCAGGCAAAACGATTATGACGACAGAACCGAAGTTTGTGCCTAACAACGCAGTCCAAATCAAGGTTGCGGAAGGGCTTGAGGTTAATGTTCGTCTGGTAGACTGTGTGGGTTACGCTGTAGAAGGTGCAAAAGGCTACGAGGATGAAAATGGACCACGAATGATCTCTACACCTTGGTTTGAAGAGCCTATTCCTTTTCAGGAAGCGGCAGAAATCGGGACACGTAAGGTTATTCAGGAGCATTCAACGCTAGGTGTAGTGGTAACAACAGATGGTACGATTGCAGAAATTCCGCGGAACTCGTACGTGGACTCTGAAGAGCGCGTCATTGCAGAGCTGAAGGAAGTGGGTAAGCCATTTGTGCTTGTCATTAACTCCACCCGGCCACGCAGTGAGGAAGCGCAGCAGCTCCGTAACGAGCTAGCCATCAAATACGATATCCCAGTTATGACGCTAAGCGCCGCAAACATGAGCGAAGATGACGTAACTGGTGTGCTGCGGGAAGTGCTTTATGAATTCCCAGTGCATGAAGTAAATGTAAACCTGCCAAGCTGGGTTATGGTGCTTGGAGAAAACCACTGGCTGCGTAGTAGTTATGAGAACTCCGTTCGCGATACGGTAAAAGACATTCGCCGCTTGCGGGATGTTGACCGCCTCGTATCTCAGTTCACCGAATATGACTTTATTGATAAAGCTGGCCTAAGTGGTATGAACATGGGTCAGGGCGTAGCAGAGATCGACCTGTATGCTCCAGAAGAGCTGTACGATCAAGTTCTGATGGAAGTGGTCGGGGTTGAGATCCGCGGTAAAGATCATTTGCTCCAGCTTATGCAGGAGTTCTCGCATGCGAAACGAGAATACGACCGATTCTCAGAAGCATTGGAAATGGTCAAGACTACAGGTTATGGTATCGCGGCTCCATCCTTAGCCGAAATGGCGCTCGACGAGCCAGAACTGATACGTCAGGGCTCTCGCTTCGGGGTTCGCTTAAAGGCTACTGCACCGTCCATTCATATGATTCGGGTGGATGTGGAGTCTGAATTCTCGCCAATCATCGGAACGGAAAAGCAAAGCGAAGAGCTGGTTCGTTATCTGATGCAGGACTTTGAGAATGATCCTATTAAGATTTGGGAATCCGATATTTTTGGCCGCTCCCTGCACTCCATTGTTAGAGAAGGCATTCAAGGCAAGATAGCTATGATGCCGGATAATGCACGCTACAAGCTGCAAGAAACGCTTGGCCGCATTATTAACGAGGGTTCCGGCGGACTTATTGCAATTATTCTCTAAGCTGAATATAAATAAATTCAAAGAGTGGGAGAAATCCTGCTCTTTTTATTTGTATATATCCTAAAACTTGATTCCTAGTTCCTATAATAACGGTGAATCTGACTCAATTATTCTGATGAAATAAAGACCTAAACTGCTCCTATAGGTCTAACAAATTAGATCGAATTTAGATAAATATGCACGGATAGATGATAATTTCTGCTCCTTTTTTGAGTAACAGCTTGAATTTATGGATGGGCTGTATTACTATAAGTTTGTTGCGCTTCAAGGTCTAAGGGCGCCAAAGTTAAGTTTTAAACGGGATTATCACGTATATTTTACGTTGAAACGGAAACAGTGTATGATACCGGAGAATTTACTCAGGGAGGTGAGAAAACATGAATAAATCAGATTTGATCAATGTAGTTACAGAAGCAACTGAACTTCCCAAGAAGGATGCTACTAAAGCTGTAGATGCGGTTTTCGAAGCAATTACAGAAGCACTGCAAAGCGGTGATAAAGTACAACTGGTTGGATTCGGAAACTTTGAAGTGCGTGAGCGTTCTGCACGTAAAGGCCGTAACCCGCAAACTGGTGAAGAAATCGAAATTCCTGCAAGCAAGGTACCGGCATTCAAACCCGGTAAGGCGCTGAAAGACGGAATCAAATAAAGATTTCTACATACCTATCCCATAGTCTTTTAAGAACAACTATGCCGCCCTCCAAGGCGGCATTTGTTTTTTGAAATATTATGAACTGTATAATAGGTTTAGAGGAGGATGAGTGATGATGGATAAAAATACGGGTACTACTCCGCTTCCAACGGGCAGCGACTATATTGTGGTTAAAGCTAAAGATAATGGCGTTCAGGTCATTGGGCTAACCAGAGGTACAGATACACGTTTTCATCATACAGAGAAGCTGGATAAGGGCGAGGTATTGATTGCCCAGTTTACTGATCATACCTCAGCGATGAAGATTCGCGGTAAGGCTGAAATATGGACAAAGCACGGACAATTGGAAAGTGAAAGCTGAAAAGCAGGCATAGCCTGCTTTTTTTCAAAATATAGTAAAGATAAATGATCGTATTAGCTAAGAGTGGGAATTATGGATAAGGAGGCGTGTTCATGAACAAGGCCTGGTGGGTCGGAGCCGTATTACTCTTGACTGCAACCTCTGCTGTAATATTGCCCAAAGTGGCAGATATGGATTCTACCTTACAGCAACGCAATGGTGCAGTAGAGACTTTTACTGGCGGCCATAACACAGTGCTAGACAACGATAATCTTGTTGATGTTCTTGGCGCACTTCCATTGACCTTATCCATTGATAGCGTAGGCTGGGAGGATCACGTTCTGTCACTGGATTTAAAAGTGAGCGGAAATGATCATGAACCCCAGGAGCTTTATCGAAATATGGCGCAGGCTATTTCTTTTGCTTTTCAAGAAACCTCGAATGTGGATCAGCTTTTGCTGCGCATCGTGGTCATGGATAAATGGCTGGATAGCCGCCGGCTGCTGCTAGCAGGGGATATCAGACGCACGGAGTGGTCGGCTGAACTCCAGAATGAACTTCAGTCTGCGGGTAATCTCCCCATATCCGAGCGACTCAAGACGGGCTTCCGTATTAGTGAGACTGAGCTCTGGAAGAAGCAGTTCATTTATCCTTGAGAAGAATAAAAGAAACTCAGTCGTACCACAGTGCGTGACAAAAAAACATGTGATATAATAGACAAGATTGTGAACAAAGGAATTATTATTAATGTCAATGGCTTCGGAGGCTGAAATGAAACCGTACTGCATACCGCAACTGGCAAAACCCTACACCGACTACGACATGATTCAGAAGCATACGGATTTGCCGCCGTTTTCTGATGGCCGGGGTCATTTGTTATATATTTTTCTAAACCATGGATCTTCTGTTAAAGGAAATGCTGGTGAGTTGTATACGCTCGTAACAGCACTTATTCAACTTGGACTAGATACACATGAGGTAATTGACCGCTCGAATGATAGACGCGGTGGAGATCCTATGCGTTCCCGTCAATTAAAGGTATTGGCTGGCGATTATTTCAGTAGCTGGTTTTACCATCTGCTTGCAAAGAGTGATCAAATTGAGATGGTTGGAATCTTGAGTAAGGCGATTGCTGATTTCAATGTCTTGAAAGCGAACCTCTATGTGAAGATGAGAGGAATCCGTCTTTCGGCTGAACAATACTTGCGGCACATGGTACAGCTCAATATGCGGCTGTTCCTTTCTTTTACGCCCATGATCGAGAATTCCTTAGTGGAGTTGTGGGAGAAGTTATTGACAGAATTCAGTCAGTGCGAAACTGTTGCCATAGAGCTTCAGCGTTGTGATAACCTTGAGAATGCTAGCAATGGTTATTGCTACTGGAAGATGCTGGAGTCAGCGACAGAGGAAGAACGCAAACAGCTTCAAGACCAGAACCTTGATCAGAAGGACTGGAAGATGCTGAAGATGAAATATAAATGTGATTCTCTGCTGACGGACAAGCTCCATCAGTCGATTCAGTCGATTCAGGGACTATTACAAAGCGTTAAAGACGAAAGCCTGCTTAGAGAGCTTGAGATAGCGCTGGATCGTATTCTCCTGCAGATGAAAGTCTCAGGACAAGCAGCCGTGGAGGGTTAGTGGATGACTATGGACAAAACTACAACTGCTGTGGGTGATAACAGCAAGCCGAAGGAACAGTTTGTGCACTCGGTGTTTGAGAGTATTGCAGGTAAATATGATTTGATGAATGATATCTTAAGCTTTCGCCGCCATAAGGCTTGGCGCAAGTTCACGATGAAGAAGATGGGCATGAAGCGCGGGGATTCAGCTGTAGACTTATGCTGCGGCACTTGCGATTGGAGCATTGCCTTGGCAGAAGCCACACAGACAGGGAATGTGATAGGACTTGACTTTAGTGCTGGCATGCTTGAAGTGGGGCGCCGTAAGGTGGAGGAGCGCAAGCTTCAGGACCGGATCTCTCTCGTACAGGGCAATGCTATGGAGTTGCCTTTTGAAGACAACGCATTCGATTATGCAACGATTGGTTTTGGACTCCGCAACGTACCGGATCTTGTTCAAGTGCTGAACGAGATGAAACGCGTGGTAAAACCCGGAGGAATGGTGGTCTGCCTGGAGCTTTCCAAGCCGATGAAACAACCGTTTAAAGGTATCTATTTCTTTTATTTTCAGCGTGTACTTCCATTGCTGGGCAAGTTATTCGCTAAAAGGTATGAGCAATACAAATGGCTGCCAGAATCGCTGGCGCTGTTCCCTGACCGGGAGCAATTAGCTGCTATTTTCCGTGAAACCGGACTGCAAAAAGTGGAATCCTTCCCCTTGACCGGAGGCATCGCGGCATTACATATTGGGCTCAAGGAGAACGGGAATGTTTAAGAAAATCGGTATCTTTTTACAAATGATCAAGTTTGAACATACGGTATTTGCTTTACCTTTTGCTTTTATGGGCGCTTTACTTGGTTCCGTTGTCATGTCTGGCACGCTACCTTCCTGGAGCCAGATTGGTTGGATCGTAGTGGCTATGTTTGGGGCACGGAGCGCTGCTATGGGGCTGAATCGACTGATTGACCGGATAAGTGATGCTAAGAATCCTCGCACAGCGGGAAGGGCTATTCCTGCAGGATTATTGAAGATCGGTGAAGTCGTCATTTTTATCGGCATTTCGTTTTTCTTACTCTTTTGGGCAGCCTTTAAGCTGAATCCTTTGTCGGCCAAGCTCTTGCCAATCGCAGTTTTCCTTCTTGTTATTTATTCATTTACGAAGCGCTTTACATGGGCTTGCCATCTTATCCTCGGTCTGACCATTGCGCTTGCACCTTTAGGCGGTTGGGTAGCTGTGACCGGTAGCGTGAATTGGACTTCAATGGTATTTTACTTCACTATTGTGTTTTGGACTGCAGGTTTTGATGTAATTTATTCTTGTCAGGATGTTGAGTTTGATCTAAAAGAGGGCTTGAAGTCCATTCCGGTTCGGTTCGGGGTTCAAGGTGCACTCATTATTGCCCGCGTATTTCACATTCTCACGGCGATTGGATTCGTATCGTTGCTGTTTATGACGGATTTAAGCTGGTGGTATGTAGCAGGCATGATCATCGCATATATTATTCTCTTTTATGAGCATTACATTGTATCTCCGAGTGACCTGAGCCGTCTGCAGACTGCTTTTTTCACTATGAACGGCGTATTGAGCATCGTAGTGTTCTCTTTCACTTTGATTGACTTGGTGGTGCAGTTCTACTAATGACGCTTACTAAACCGAAAAACATCGTGGTTGGAATTACAGGAGCAAGCGGTGCGATATATGGTGTTCGTCTAACTGAAACCTTGCTGTCACTAGGCTACTCCGTGCATTTGGTAGTTAGCAATGCGGGCTGGCGCGTATTTAAAGAAGAACTTGGCTATATCGCATCAGACCGGGAGGGCTTTTTGAACGAAAGGTTCAAAGGCTATCCCGGTTCTCTGCTTTATCATCCTGTTGCGGATATCGGCGCATCCATTGCAAGTGGTTCGTTTCGTGTGGAAGGGATGATTATTATGCCTTGCTCTATGGGAACATTGTCCGCGGTAGCGAATGGGACCTCTGATAATCTGATGACACGTGCTGCTGACGTTATGCTCAAGGAAGGACGCCCACTGGTGCTTGTTCCTCGTGAGACTCCACTGCATGCTATTCATCTAGAGAATATGTTGAAGCTGTCCCGTCTGGGAGTTCGGATGATTCCCGCAATGCCGGCTTTTTATTTTGGGCCGCAAAGTATGGATGATCTGATTAATTTCATGGTGGGTAAAGTGCTTGACAGCTTTAATATTGAACACAATTTATTTCGAAGATGGGGGGATTGAAAGGATGGACAATAACAGCCACACCATCATCGGCAAAATCAGCTATACCAACTCATGGCCGGTATTTCACAATTTTCATCCCTCTGCATTAAAATATCCTGCAGAGATGGTGAGTGAGGTACCTGCCATTCTTAATCAGGGGATGAGCCGTGGAACTATTCATGTAGGTGCTTTATCCTCTTTTGCTTATGCTGAGGCCAGTGACAAATTATTACTACTACCTGATTTATCGGTTAGCGCGGACGGTCCTGTGAGATCAATATTCCTTTTTTCCAGGGTGCCATTTGCTCAGATTGGTAGCGGTAAGATTGCTGTTACGAATACTTCTGCAACCTCGGTAAATTTGCTGAAAATTTTAATGGAAAAAGCTTTTGGCAATAAACCGGAATATATTAGCGCTAATCCTGATTTGGATGCCATGATGCATGAAGCGGATGCCTGCTTATTAATTGGTGATAATGCTATTAAAGCCTCATGGCAGGATCAAGGTTATATCGTTACTGATCTAGCTGAGGTTTGGAAGGAATGGACGGGCTTAGGGATGACCTTTGCGGTCTGGGCAGTGAACCGAAAGGCTGCTGAGGACAAACCGGAGGCTATTTCTGAGATTGCAGAGGCTTTTGCCGAGAGTAAAATGCGGGGATTGAGAGATTTAGATCCTATTGTACAAGCAGCTTGTTCTAACATTGGAGGAACAAAGTCTTATTGGGAAGGGTACTTCCGCAATTTATGTTATGATTTTGGAGAAAGGCAGCAGCAAGGTTTGAACCTCTATTTCCGCTATGCCTATGAGATGGGCCTGCTGCCGCAGGAAGTGAAGATGGAGATTTGGAGCCATAAACTGTTGACACGGGTGAAAGAATGAAACGACTGCAAATATTCGGATTGCTGAACAGAGATATGGATCAGATTGAAAAAGAGCTGTACCGCAGTGTACAGGGGGATGACGATCTGCTTACAGAAACCTCCCTGCATTTATTAAAGGCAGGCGGCAAAAGATTACGTCCCGTATTTGTCCTGATGGGCGGGAAATTCGGTAAGTATGATCTGGAAAAGCTGAAACGGGTAGCGATACCGTTAGAGTTGATCCATAGCGCTTCACTGGTCCATGATGATGTGATCGACGATGCAGAATTGCGCCGTGGTGAACTCACCGTAAAAGCAAAATGGGGCGATAAAATTGCCATGTACACTGGTGACTACATATATGCAAAAGCGCTGGTTATGACTACGGAGCTGAAGAATCCACGAATTCATCAAATTCTGTCTAAGGCGATGATCGAAATGTCGATCGGAGAGATGGAGCAGATTCGTGACTTTTTCAACAGTGAGCAAAGTGTACGTCATTATCTACGGCGTATCCGCCGCAAAACAGCCCTGCTGATTGCAGTTAGCTGCCAACTCGGCGCACTTGCTGCTGAGGCAGATCCAGAAGTAGCTCGCCTGCTTTATAATTATGGATATAACGTGGGTATGGCGTTCCAGATTCGTGATGATTTACTGGATCTCTCAGGCACAGAGAAACAGATTGGTAAACCTCCGGGCAGTGATATGCGTCAAGGAAACATTACACTTCCAGTGATTTATAGTCTTGAGGATGAGCGGCTGCGCGAGTCATTGCTTGAGGAACTGAAGTCTATACGTGAGGGCCATAGCACGGTAGGACGTGCGATTGATCTTATACTTTCCGGAGACGGAATCGCCCGCTCTGAGGAGCTCGCTTCACGTTATATTGACAAGGCGCTGGCGGCGCTGGAACAATTGCCTAATAATAAGACTAAGCGCAATCTGCGTGATATTGCTTATTTTATAACAGGAAGAAGTTATTGATCTTCTGGTGAGATTGAAATTAAACGTTTCCAGAAAGCAATGTTTCTGTTAAGATAGCGTCAAAACAACCCTTCAAATGGGAAAATGGAGAGTGCTTCTATGGAAAAGACGTATCTGATGGTCAAGCCTGATGGAGTTCAACGTGGATTAATAGGGCGTATTGTTACCCGCTTTGAGGATAAGGGGTTTAAATTGGTCGCTGCTAAGCTGATTACAGTTAGTGAGGATCAAGCGAAAAGACATTATGCTGAGCATGCAGGCAAAGACTTTTTTTCGGAGCTGGTCTCTTTCATCACTTCAGGTCCAGTGTTTGCAATGGTATGGGAAGGCGATGATGTTGTAACGTTATCCCGGACACTCATAGGCAAGACAAAAGTTGGAGAAGCTCTGCCAGGCACGATTCGTGGCGACTTTGCCAGCCATACACCACTTAATCTAATTCATGGATCAGACTCGCCTGAAAGTGCAGAACGGGAAATTGCTAATTTCTTTGCTCCAGATGAACTGAATCAGTATAACAAAGACATCGCAGTCTGGATGTAAGGTCCAGGTGGGAGGCAGGGGATTAACATGTCTGATCGTAATGTTGCAGCATTAACAACAGATCCGGATTATAGCGGATTTATTCACAACGTTAAACAAAGCACCGGAATTGATCTGGCTCAATATAAAGAAGCGCAGATGAAGCGGCGTTTGACGACTCTTCGAATGAAGAATGGGTATCATACCTTCAGTGATTTTTTTGCAGCGATGATGAAAAATAAGGACTTATTTTATGAATTTTTAGATCGAATGACGATCAATGTCTCTGAGTTCTGGCGGAATCCGAATCGCTGGGAAGTTTTGCGGGATATTATCCTACCTGACCTCCAGCAGTCGGGCCGCAAATTAAAGCTGTGGAGCGCGGCGTGTTCCACTGGCGAAGAGCCTTACACGCTGGCTATGATTTTGTCGGACAAGAATATATTGGCGCAGACAGGCATTCTTGCCACTGACATTGATGATGGCGCTTTATCCAAAGCAAAGCAAGGTCTTTATTTGGAACGTTCTTTAAAGGATGTGCCGAAAGACGTGGCAGCACGTTACTTTACACCGGAAGGCCCTGTTTTCAAGGTCAGCGATTCACTTAAGAAAAACATAGATTTCCGCAAACAGAATCTGCTCTTGGACAAGTTCGACGAAGGTTTTGATCTTATTATTTGTCGCAATGTAATGATCTATTTTACTGAAGAGGCGAAGAACAAGCTCTATCATAAGTTTTCGGCTAGCTTACGTCCGGGTGGTTATTTGTTTGTGGGCAGCACAGAGCAAATCTTTACACCGGCTCAATACGGTTTTGAATCGACGGAAACTTTTTTCTATCGTAAAAAATAAATATTTTTTGCTCCTTCGCCATTAACTTCAAAGGTATACTTTCGCAAAAGTTCAGTGATACTGGATAGTAGAATCTGTACGCTAAGTGAAAGGAAAGTTAAACCGATGGACAAAAGCAAGGTCATTGCCGCGTACAAACGAGGCTTTATCACCGTTCGTGAGTGCGGGCAAATTCTCGGTGTGGAAGAAATGCAATTGGAGCGCCTTCTGCAGCTGGAAGAGCGTAAGTCTACATTCCCTCCACCAAGTCAGCGGCTCGGCAGCTAACAAGCTGAGGACCCAGCCGAGGAGCGCCATTCATACTCTTAAGGGTATGGATGGCGCTTTTTATTTCGATATACATAGAGTGTTTCTAGGGAGAGCCCTTTCTTGTCAAAGCGGATTCCCTATACTATAATGAGCAAAGATCATAGGATTTTAGCGGTTTACAGTTTAAAAGTATAAAAGGGGGAAGACATCATGAGTTTACGCTATTTAACAGCGGGGGAAACGCACGGCCCCCAGCTAACGGCTATTATTGAGGGATTGCCAAGTAATTTAACTTTGGATTTTGAAGAGCTTAACTTTCAATTGCATCGTCGACAAAAGGGATACGGACGTGGACGCCGCATGCAGATTGAGAAAGATACGGCACAAATAGTCGGTGGAGTACGTCACGGCTATACTACAGGTGCTCCGGTAGCCTTGGTAGTAGAGAACAAGGATTGGACTCACTGGAAGAACATAATGAATATTGAACCTATTCCAGGCAGTGATGAAGAAAAACGCCGGGTAAATCGGCCGCGTCCTGGACATGCAGATTTGAATGGTGGATTGAAGTACAATCATACGGATCTTCGCAATGTTCTGGAGCGCTCCAGTGCCCGCGAAACAGCAGCCAGAGTTGCATGTGGCGCTGTAGCCAGACAGCTGCTGGCAGCTTTTGGTGTGAAAGTAGCAGGTCAAGTCATTCGTATTGGTGAAATCGAGGCACCTGCTAATGATCTGCCTATCGATGAGCTGATTGAACGCACAGAACAGTCCTCTGTCAGAGTTGTCGACAAAGAAACGGAACAGAAAATGGAGGCTTACATAGATCAAATCAAGGAAGAGGGCGACTCCATCGGTGGAATCGTTGAATGTATCGTCGAAGGACTGCCCCTCGGACTTGGCAGCTATGTACAGTCAGACCGGAAGCTGGACGGGGCGATCGCTGGGGCAGTGATGTCGATTAATGCCTTCAAAGGCGTTGAAATCGGCATTGGGTTTGAAGCAGGTAAATTGCGTGGATCGCAAGTCCATGATGAAATTATGTATGAAGCTTCTAAAGGATACTATCGCGCAAGCAATCGTTTAGGCGGTTTTGAAGGCGGGATGACGAATGGTATGCCGATAGTGGTTCGTGGTGTTATGAAGCCTATTCCTACCTTGTATAAGCCACTTCAAAGTGTAGATATCGATACGAAAGAACCTTTTACAGCTCAAGTAGAACGTTCGGATGCATGTGCAGTTCCAGCGGCATGTGTGGTTCTGGAAAGCGTAGTGGCATGGGAAGTTGCCAAAGCTTTTCTTGATAAATTCGGCGGGGATTCTCTCGAAGAAATTAAAGCGAACTATGAAAACTATCTTGCACAATTGGAGAGTTATTAATCATGCGTACGATCAATGTAGATTTAGGAGATCGTTCTTATCCAATTCACATCGGTAGTGGTCTGCTGCAGAACATTGGCCAGTACTGTGCTGAGGCTGGACTGTCCACTCGCAGCCCAATACTGGTTGTGAGTGATAGTGAAGTAGCTCCACTGTATTTACCGTCGCTTGAAGAAGCTCTACGTCAGCAAGGCTATACCGTAGTCAGCCACATTATGCCGGCAGGGGAAGCATCCAAATCATTAACCGTGTATGAAGAGGTTATGACGACCGCGATTCAAGCGGGACTGGATCGCAACTCAGCTGTGTTGGCTTTAGGTGGCGGGGTTGTTGGTGATTTAGCTGGTTTTGTAGCAGCTACCTACATGCGCGGAATAGGATTTCTACAAATTCCAACGACGATTCTAGCCCATGACAGCAGCGTAGGCGGCAAAGTGGCTGTCAATCATCCACTAGCCAAAAATATGGTTGGTGCGTTCTATCAACCTTCGCTGGTGCTTTACGATTTGGATACCCTTCGCACGCTTCCGCCACGCCAAGTCTCTTCTGGCCTGGCTGAAGTAGTGAAGCATGGTCTGATTATGGACAAAGAATTCGCATATTGGTGCCGTGAACATGCTGATGAGCTGCTTGCTCTGAATGCTGAAGCACTCGGCTATGCCCTTGAGCGCGGTTGTGCAATCAAGGCTCATGTCGTAGCGAACGATGAACGTGAGCATGGACTTCGGGCGATTCTGAATTTAGGACATACGATCGGACATGCTATTGAAGCGGTTGGCGGATATGGCGTATTTTTGCACGGTGAAGCGATTGCGATTGGTATGGCGGGTTCGGCGCTACTGGCTGTAAAGCTTGGACATGATCGATCCATTTATGAGGATACAGTATCTATGTTATCTGCACTTTCATTGCCTATACAGCTTCCTTCTGAATATGATGAAGAGGAGCTAATGGAAGCAATGATGCATGATAAGAAATTCAAAGAAGGCAGTATGACTTTTATTGTGCCTGATGCCATAGGAGCCGTAAGCATTGTAAACGATGTACAGGAATCGCTTGTGCGAGAGGTTCTCGCAGAGCTTAAAAAGGAGGGGAAACCGTGGTAAATCGAGGGATTCGCGGAGCAACTACCGTGATTAATAACGAAGAAACAGAGATTTTGCGTGAAACCGTTGTGCTGCTGCGGGAGATCGTAGAACGTAATGATGTTATAGCTGAGGATATTAGCAATGTATGGATTACGATGACCAATGATCTGGATGCTACTTTTCCGGCAAGAGCCATTCGTGAGATTGAGGGCTGGGAAATGGTGCCACTTATGTGTTCAACGGAGATCCCTGTTAAAGGCAGTCTGCCGATGTGTATCCGGTTAATGGTGCAGTTTAATACGGATAAATCACAGCGTGAGATCCGCCATGTATATCTGAATGAAGCTCAGAAGCTTCGTCCGGATTTGTCGCAGAGTAAGTCTTAAATTTGAGTTGTGGGTTGTCAATGACCCTTGTCATCATGTATAGTGTAATTAGCCGAGTATAGAAGAGTTTAGTTGAGTTGAGATGAGTATAGTTGAGCAGAGTGCAAGAAATTTTTGCGAATATAAGAAAGTATAAGCTTTGTTCTATACATTCTTATATTTCACGCATATACGCTTACCGTCCTTATAAGGACGCTGAAGACGTTTATGCCTGATTAGCAGTTTTTGTGTACGCAGAGTCTTTATTTTGATATGTACTGGAGTGTTATTTCACATCCGTGATGTATCTTATTTAGAGATAAGTCTGTAGGCACAACATAACGATGCTGATCATTGCTCAAAAACATATACTTACTTACACAAATCCTCTACTTTGGTAGAGGGTTTTTCTGTGTTTCGGAAAGATTTATATAACTAAGGGGGCATCTAAAAATGACGAATCCAAGTGTTCAAGAGGTGGTAAAGCTGTCGCAGGATTATAATCTGATTCCTGTTGTGAAGCGGCTGCTGGCTGATATGGAAACACCTATCCGGTTATTCCAACGTTTTGCTGAACGTGACCGCGCGTTCTTACTAGAAAGTGTAGAGGGCGGCAAACAATGGGCCCGGTATTCGTTCATCGGCAGCGATCCCTTTTTAATGATATCGGGAAAAAAGGGTGCAATTAACGTAGAGATCGACGGTAAGAAAAAACAGCTGCATGGAAAGCCGATTGAGGAGCTTAAAGCACTGCTTCGTTCATACCGTAGCCCTAAGCTGGATGAGATGCCGCCATTTACTGGAGGAGCTATCGGATTTTTTGGATATGATCTGCTGCAATATTATGAGAAGCTGCCTGAGCATCCAGTAGATGATCTCCAAATGGATGATATCCGGTTTATGTTCTGTGATCGCATCATTGTTTTTGATCATGTGAAACAACAAATTCTCCTAGTTGGCAACCTGCATGTTAAAGACGGTGATACGGACTCAGATATCAAATCTAATTACGAAAGCTTAAGTCGTAAGCTTGAGGATATGGCCGAAGAGCTGCAAAAGGAAGGGCCAAAGGAAAATGTGAACCGCCGCAGCATTCCGCAGGATATTGAGCTGGGTGAGATTCATTCCAACCTGACTAAAGAACAATATATCAACAACGTAGAACAAGCGAAGGAATACATTCGGGCTGGCGATATTTTTCAAGTGGTGTTGTCGCAGCGCCTGCATATTGAAACGGAGGTTTCTCCACTGCATGTATACCGGATGCTCAGGACGCTTAACCCATCTCCATATATGTATTATTTGAAAATGGATGAAGAGATTATTGTTGGAACCTCACCGGAAGCGCTCGTAAAGGTAGATGGAAACCGTGTGGAGACACGGCCGATTGCCGGAACAAGACCAAGAGGTGAAAGTGAAGCTTCGGATCGTGCTTACGCCGCGGAGCTGCTGGAGGATGAAAAAGAACGTGCAGAGCATTTGATGCTAGTTGATCTAGGTCGTAATGATTTAGGAAGAGTGTCCAAATTCGGTTCTGTAAAATGTGATTCCTTTATGGAAATTGAAAGATACTCTCATGTCATGCATATGGTATCGAATGTGTCAGGCACGCTTAGCGAGGATAAAGATTTCTTTGATGCCTTTCTCTCCTGTCTGCCAGCCGGTACTGTCTCAGGAGCACCTAAGCTACGGGCAATGGAGATTATTGCTGAATTGGAGCGAGAAGCCCGTGGTGCTTATGCGGGGGCGATTGGATATTTGGGATTCTCGGGAAATATGGATTCATGTATCACCATCCGTACAATCATCTTCCGTAAGGGCAGAGCATATGTGCAGGCTGGGGCGGGTATCGTTTGGGACTCGGTTCCGGAGAAAGAGTATGAAGAGACGGTGAATAAAGCGAAGGGCATGCTAAAAGCTATTCGTATGGCAGAGGCTATGTTCCCACCCGAGATAAAAGAGAAACAAGTCATCAATCAAGATTACATGTACACATATACCCCTGAACAGGTGGTTTGATTAATATAAAAGATTACATTAAGGCTGGGAGGATGAACATTATGGATGCAACAAAATTGATACAATCAGGAATCGCTGGACTAATCGAAGGCAAAAGTCTGACACGTGGAGAAGCACGGGATATAATGGGTGCAATCATGCTGGGAGATGCTTCTCAGGCGCAAATCGGATCACTGCTGACCGCTTTACGGATTAAGGGAGAGACCGTGGAGGAAATTACGGGGTTTGCGGAAGCCATGAGAGGTTTCGGCACACCTGTCCTTACTGAAAAAGCGCGTCTGCTAGATACATGTGGTACGGGCGGTTCCGGCATCCATAAGTTTAATATTTCTACCGCCTCAGCGATTATTTCATCAGCGGCTTCTGTACGAGTTGCCAAACATGGCAACCGCTCAGCTTCCGGTAGAGCAGGAAGTGCAGATGTACTTGAAGCTTTGGGCGTCAACATTCATCTGAATGCGGATCAGGCTCGGGAATGCTTGGATCGAATCGGCATTTGTTTTTTATTCGCGCAAATCTATCATCCTTCGATGCGGCATGCGGCGGCACCGCGTAAAGAGCTTGGAGTGCGGACGATTTTTAATATGCTTGGTCCGCTTACGAATCCCGCGGGTGCTGACCGTCAGCTGCTGGGGATTTATGATCGGAATAAGACAGAGACGGTGGCTAATGTACTGAAGGAGCTGGGGTCCAAGCGTGCGATGGTTGTCAGCAGCTTGGATGGTCTGGATGAAATCAGCATCTCGGCCCCTACATTAGTGTCTGAGCTAAAAGAGGGCATCGTAACCACGTATGAGGTAACGCCAGAGGCATTAGGTCTTAACAGACATCCACTGGAAGCTGTGTTGGGTGGAGATGCAGCTGAAAATGCGGCGATTATTACCTCGGTCCTTCAAGGGCAGATTAATCCTTATCGTGATATCGTTCTTGCTAACGCCGGAGCCTGTATATATGTTGCTGGTCTGGCAGATACCATGGCCGGAGGCGTAGAGAGAGCAAAAGATGTAGTGGATTCAGGCAAGGCACTATCCAAGCTTAATCAGCTTGTAGCTATGACGGAGGAACTTAATTATGTATCTTGATAAAATTGTCGCGACTAAGATTAAAGAGGTTGAATTGCTCAGTAAAAACTTTTCGTTGGCACAAGCAGAGCGTGATATTGCGCTTCTTTCGGCAACAAGAGGCTTTCGTAAGGCTCTGACCCAAGGGAAGAACAGAGATATGGGCTTGATCGCTGAGGTGAAGAAGGCTTCTCCTTCCAAAGGGTTGATCCGTGAAGATTTTGATCCTGTTTCCATTGCAAAAGGATATGAAGCTGGAGGCGCTGATTGTTTATCTGTTCTGACGGACACAGAATATTTCCAGGGCAGCGCAGCTTATCTGCAGCAAGTGAAGGAAGCTGTAAATCTGCCGCTGCTTCGCAAAGATTTTATTATCGATGAGAAGCAAATCTACGAAGCACGTCTTCTCGGAGCGGATGCCGTGTTGTTGATCGTCGCTATTTTGACACCGGCACAACTGTCTCATTTTATAGATATAGCTTCAGGGCTTGGATTGGATATCTTGATTGAGGTGCATGACCGAAATGAACTGGCGGCTGTACTGAGCACAGAAAAGATAACCCAACCTAACGTCCTGCTAGGAATTAATAACCGTAATCTACGTACCTTCGAGACCTCTTTGGAGACAACAGCCGAGCTGGCAGCTCTTGTGCCGCAAGGTGTTCCAGTGATCAGCGAAAGTGGAATTTCCGGGTCAAAAGACATCGGCTACCTAAGAACTACTGGTGCTCACGGAGTGCTCGTTGGGGAGTATCTAATGCGTCAAGCTAACGTAGAGGATGCGGTTAACGGTTTGCTCGGTGAGCTTCCTAACGGAAAGGACCGTGTCCGGCATGGCTGAGACATTAGTAAAAATCTGTGGACTTCAGGACGTTGAAGTGCTAAAATCTATGTTACACTTACCACTAGATTATATCGGATTTGTTTTTGCACCTAGCCGCCGGAAGGTATCCATAGAGCGTGCTGCCGAACTGATTGCAGAACTTCCAAATTGGAAGACTGGTGAAATTCCTAAGGCTGCAGGAGTTTTTGTTAATCCGGAGCTGGATGAGTTGAACGAATTGTTGTCTGTGGTGCATTTAGATGTAATTCAGCTCCATGGACAGGAGAGCCCGGCTTTTTGCCAGCAGGTTCGCCAAGCTTATCCACAGGTTCAGGTATGGAAGGCACTGTCCGTTGCTGATCAAGAGCGGGATAAAGCTGAAAATGAATATACCTTGGAAGATTACGCAGCTGCAGTAGATGCGGTTTTATTAGATACTTATGATCCATTGCAGAGCGGCGGCTCTGGCCGAACCTTCGCATGGAACAAATTACCTGAGTACCAAGAAATTGCAGTACGACATGGCTTGCCCTTGTTTGTGGCTGGAGGGCTTCATTCAGATAATGTTGGTGAATTGCTTGATACCTATGTCCCGTATGGGGTAGACGTATCGAGTGGAGTAGAGACTGACGGCATTAAGGATATTCAAAAAATGACAGCTTTTGTGGAAAGGGTGAAGCAATCATGATACAAGTACCGGACCAGCATGGACGTTTCGGTTCATTCGGAGGCCGCTTCGTGCCCGAGACTTTGATGAATGCATTGATTGAGTTGGAGGAGGCCTACCGTAAGTTTTCGGCAGATCCAGCTTTTCAGGAAGAAATAGATTATCTATTAAAACAGTATTCCGGACGGGAGACCCCGCTGTATTATGCGGAACGTCTGAGCAAACATCTGGGAGAAGCTAAAATATATTTGAAGCGTGAAGATTTGAATCATACAGGTGCCCATAAGATTAACAACGCGATTGGTCAAGGGATTTTGGCCAAAATGATGGGAAAAACGAAGGTAATCGCTGAGACTGGCGCGGGTCAACATGGTGTAGCCACAGCTACAGTTGCATCTCTGCTAGGTATGGAATGTAAGGTGTTTATGGGGGAAGAGGATACGCGCCGCCAGGCCCTTAATGTATTCCGGATGAAGCTGCTTGGTGCAGAAGTGATTCCCGTTACTTCCGGATCGCGCACTTTAAAAGATGCCGGCAACGAAGCGCTTCGCTACTGGGTTAGCAATGTAGACGATACCTTCTATATATTGGGTTCAGCTGTAGGACCGCATCCTTATCCGATGATGGTCCGTAACTTTCAGCGGGTTATTGGGGATGAAACACGGCGCCAGATTCTGGAGGCTGAAGGAAGGCTGCCGGATCTGCTCGTAGCTGCTGTAGGCGGTGGCAGTAATGCCATCGGTATGTTCTATCCATTCGTTGAGGATGAAAGTGTCGGTATGATTGGTGTAGAGGCGGCTGGTAAAGGCATTGATACCCCTTTTCATGCGGCAACAATGAGTAAAGGAACTCATGGCGTATTCCAGGGTTCGATGAGTTATCTCTTGCAGGATGAGCATGGACAAGTAACAGAAGCACATTCCATCTCCGCAGGCCTGGATTATCCTGGTGTGGGTCCTGAACACTCCTATCTAAAAGATATCGAACGCGCAAAATATGTACCGATTACAGATGCAGAGGCGCTAGATGCACTGAAGCTGCTTTGCGTAACGGAAGGTATTATTCCAGCGTTAGAATCAGCACATGCGATAGCTCATGTAGTGAAATTGGGTCCAACCCTTACCAAGGATGATATTGTTGTCATCTGCCTGTCAGGCCGGGGAGACAAAGATGTAGAATCCATTATGGCGTATACAGAAGGGAAGGGAACTGAATGACAACCCAAACTACAAACCGGATGGATTTGGTATTCCGGAAGCTTAAAGCTGAGAACCGGACCGCATTGATTCCTTTTCTGACTGTTGGAGATCCAGATTTGGAGACTACTCTTGCCATCATTACTGAACTGGAGACAGCAGGTGCAGATATTCTGGAGCTGGGAGTACCTTACTCTGATCCGCTTGCAGACGGCCCTGTAATTCAGAGAGCATCTGCCCGGGCACTGCGGGGTGAAGTTCACCTGCGCACTTGCATGGAGACCGCGCTAAAGGCTCGTCAAGCCGGCAGCAGTTTGCCATTTATCTTGTTTTCTTATTACAATCCTATCCTGCAAATGGGTCTTGATACGTTTTTTGCTGATCTGAACAAGCATGAAATTAGCGGACTTATTATCCCGGATCTTCCCGTTGAGGAATCAGCGGAGATGCGGCGCCGTAGTGATGAAGTTGGAGTCAACCTCATTCCTTTAGTTGCACCAACCTCAAGCGAACGTATTGCAAAGATTGTATCCGGTGCGAGCGGGTTTATCTATTGTGTATCTTCATTAGGGGTGACTGGAGAAAGATCCTCTTTCCATGCGGATGTAGAAGCCTTTATTGCTTCCGTTCGTCAAGCTACGGATCTGCCAGTGGCTGTAGGATTTGGGATCTCTACTGGCGAACAGGTTGCCCGTTTTGCTCAGATTTGCGATGGTGTTGTAGTAGGGAGTGCCATTGTCCGCAAAATAGAAGAGGTAATTCCGTTGCTCGATCATCCTGCTACGCGGAATGAGGGACTGTTGCAAATTCGAGAATTTGTGGCACAATTAAAAAGACCATAACAGTGTCATTCTGACCTGTGTATAGTGGAGTAATCAACTATGGAGAGCGAGGACTATTCAATGAATCCAAAACCGAATATAGTTAATCTCCCTGTCTACAAACCAGGGAAACCTATAGACGAAGTCAAGAAGGAGCTTGGCTTAAGTGAGGTTATTAAGCTTGCATCCAATGAGAACCCGTATGGAGCTTCACCGAGTGCAAAAGAAGCAATTCTAGCAGAACTTGAGAATCTTTATCTTTATCCGGACGGCTCAGCCGTTGAATTGACTTCAGCACTGTCCAGCCGTCTTGGCGTGAATAACGACAATATTATTTTTGGCTGTGGCTCAGATGAGATTATTGCACTTATTGCTCGTGCCTTTTTCTTGCCAGGTGATGAGACCATCATGGCGGACCAGACCTTCTCCGTGTATAAGAGTAACGCAGACATCGAAAGTGCGGTATCTATTGAGGTGCCACTTGTAAAAGGGACACATGATCTGGATGGAATGCTGGCCCGTATAACAGACCGTACTAAGGTTATCTGGATCTGTAATCCGAATAACCCAACAGGTACGATTGTACCAGAGGAAGCTTTGGTTTCTTTCCTGGATGCTGTGCCTTCCAATGTAATGGTTGTCCTTGATGAGGCATACTGTGAGTATGTAACAGATCTTTCATACTCCAATGGCATCCAGTTACTGACTCGTTACAAGAATTTGGTTGTGCTTCGCACATTCTCCAAAATTTATGGCTTAGCTGCATTGCGTATTGGATACGGTGTTGCGAGTCCTGAGATCATTTCGTTGATCAACAAGGTACGCGAGCCATTTAATACCTCTCGTCTTGCTCAAGCTGCAGCTCTTGCTGCTTTGAATGACCAAGATTATGTGCAGGAATGCCGTCGTCTTAATAGCGCGGGTATTGTCCAATTGCAAGGTGAATTCAAACGTCTGGGTCTAGAATCCTTCCCGGCACACGGGAACTTCATCATGGTAGATGTTCGTAAGCCTGCTACAGAGGTCTTTGATGCTTTGATGCGTAAAGGAATCATCGTAAGAGCGGGTCATCAGGTTTATCCGACTTATATTCGGGTTACTGTGGGCTCGGCTGAGCAGAATACAGCTTTTATCACCGCGCTGGAACAAACTCTTATAGAGAGTGGAGTACGCGCCTAGTAATAACAGCAAGTCAAGACTAAAGAAGGCAGGTAGTTCAAAGAACATGACGACAAAAATAGCAATATTCGGTGTCGGTCTGATCGGAGGCTCACTGGCCCTTTGCTTTAAAGGCAAGGAGGGCCTGACCGTCGTTGGCCATGCCCACCGTCCTGAATCCGCGAGTAAGTATATTAGCAGAGGTGTGGTCGATAGTGCCACATTGTCTGTGGAGGAAGCGGCAATCGATGCCGATTTCATTTTTTTATGTGTGCCGGTGGGTATGCTAGAGGATTATTTGCAGCAGTTAAGCAAATTGCCGCTCAAGCCCGGCTGCATCATTACAGATGTTGGAAGTACGAAAGCTAGTATTGCCGCATGCGCGGTCTCTTTGGATATTCCTGGAGTACATTTTATCGGCGGTCACCCTATGGCAGGATCAGAGCGTTCAGGTGTTGAGGCAGCTTCATCGCTGTTGTTTGAGAATGCCTATTACGTATTAACGCCTCCACCGGGAGTGCCAGACGAGGCTTATCACGCGTTGGAGTCCTTACTCCACCTTACTAGAGCGCAGATTGTACGCCTTAATCCAGAACGTCATGATGAGATTGTAGGTGCCATTAGTCATTTGCCACATATTATTGCGGTTGCGCTGGTAAATCAGATTAAAGCTTATGATGATACTGACTCCTTGTATAGTACGTTAGCTGCAGGGGGCTTTCGGGATATTACACGAATTGCGTCCAGTGATCCAATTATTTGGCGTGATATCTTGTTAAACAATCGTTCAGTGATGCTTCGATTGTTGAAGGATTGGAACGAGGAAGTTTCTTCTTTTGTTCGTTTGCTGGAAAGTGAAGATGGTGTAGGGATTGAAGAGGCATTTCATGAAGCCAATGGCTTCCGTAGTCAATTGCCTGAACGGCGTAAAGGTATGATAGCACCTTTATTTGACCTACATATTGATGTACCGGATCATCCGGGGATTATCGGTCGTATTGCTACAGAGCTGGGGGATCAAGGAATTAACCTTAGCAACGTACAAATTATCGAAAGCCGTGAAGATGTTCCGGGGATTATGCGTCTCTCATTCCGTCAGGAGAACGATATGGAGCGGGCGAAGATCCTGTTGCAGCATCATGATTATACGGTATACGTGTAGTATTAAGGTTCGCTCAGGTTCGTTTTCAAATCGTAATAAACAGCAAAACAGCGATTCTCATGTTGATAGAGAATCGCTGTTTTTTTTGTTTGTTGGTTTGTTGGTTGCTTAGTTCAACATGCCGCCGTCAGTATCATCATCGGTATCGCCATCGCCATCACTATAAGTACCAGTATAAGTACCACTATAAGTACCAGTATAAGTACCAGTATAAGTACCAGTATAAGTACCACCTAGTACTTACGGACCCTAATGACGTTATTTGCTCGTTTTTTGCCTTTGAAGCAGTCTTTCGGACTCCACTGACACTATTTCATATGAAGAGGCTTATATTGGGTGTTTTTCGTGCCAATAGCTGCTATGCGGTCCGTTAGCATCCCAAATGTGGATTAATGCTGTATTTAAGGTCAACTGTGTCCGATAGCGTCTTCGTACAAGCTAAATGTTTATTGGATCAACGAAGAAAAGAAAGGAGTGCCGCAAAATGCTTCCGGATTAATACCCGAAGACTCTAATTTAGGTTTGGTTTGTTGCAACTGTTCCCAAACTCGCTTTCTTCATTTCGATCAGTATTTCTTCCAAGAAATTCTCTGGTACTTGAGTTTGTTTCCTCGTAACTAGCTTGGCTACCTACAAAACGATTTCTTGCTGCTCCTAGACCGACAATAAAGAGTAAGACCGAAGCGCCAAGCAGTATGAAAAGTGGCAGGTTCCAACTATTTGTCGTGTCATGCAAATATCCTATAAGGGCAGGACCAATTGCGGCAAGCAGATATCCGATCGATTGCGCCATACCAGACAGTTCCGCTGCTTGATGCGCACTTTTAGTACGTAAACCGAAAAACATCATGGACAAGCTAAAGGCGCAGCCTCCACCAATTCCGAGTATGATAATCCACAACAGAATGATATTGGAGCTTCCGTAAAGCAGTCCGAGCGTTCCCGTCAAAAGCAAAATGGTTGTGATGAACACTAACGAACGTTGATTTGACATTCGCCCTGCAATAACGGGGACAATAAAGGTAAATGGAAGCAGCGCTAACTGCATTATTGAGAGGTACCATCCTGATTGGCTTGAGTCAATGCCTTGCTGTTTTAAAATTTCAGGCAACCATGCGATCAGCACATAGAAAATCATAGACTGCATCCCCATAAACAAGGTTACTTGCCAGGCAAGAGGGGAACGCCAAACATTCACATCATTGCCGGCCATCTGTTGACTTGTCGAGGCTGTTTGCTTCGTATGCTTCCTTAATTGAGGCAACCAGCAAAGGATCGATACAAAGCTTAGGATCCCCCAAATTCCCAATGCACCCTGCCATTTTAAACCTGCGTTTGCAGCTAGCGGTACACTGATTCCCGAGGCGATCGCTCCAGATAAACTCATTGAAATTGCAAATACACCAGTCATGGCACCGATTTTATTAGGGAAATCACGTTTGATTAAACTTGGCATTAATACATTACAAACGGCAATTGCAAATCCAAGAATTGCAGTTCCAATATACAGATTTGCAGCCCCAGATAAAGAACGTATTACAATACCAACAGTCAAAAAGATCAGGGCAAACAAAATTAAAAGTTCTACTCCATACCTACGTCCTAGTTTTGGTACTAGAGGCGATATTAAAGCAAAGGTAAGTAAAGGTACCGTTGTTATCAGGCCTGCTAAAGTATTGGAAATATGAACGTCACCCCTTATGAGACCCACTAAAGGACCGACCGAGGTTAAGGGAGCACGTAAATTTGCGGCAATAATAATAATGCCGAGTAGTAGCAGCCCTAAAGATGATGGTACGAATTTTTTATTCGGCATTCTTCATTTTCCCTCCCAGAATTAATGCGTACTAATATCCGCGCGGACAATGAAAGTATAGTATAATATATTAAATTTAACAATAAGTATTTTAAAGTTTACTTTATTGAGATTGTCCTATATCTTGAAATGCTTAAATTAGTTAAAAAAATACAACTCAGAGTTTCCATATAGAATGGAATACTGAGTTGCATTTTATAGGTGAAATTTTCGACTTTTAGAAACCATATTTTAAGGAGATATGGAGCACTGTTTCGCTATTTGTATGATTGGTATAAGAGTGAGGGCGGTCTGCACGAAAACTGATCGTATCATATTGATTCAATGTGTACATTTCTCCATCGACTCGAATTTCAATGGAACCAGTCATTACTGTCGCAATTTCAGTTGTATTCACATGATGACCTTCAGGGTGATACGAACTATTTGGCTGTAAGTAAGCCCGACACATTTCAATATCGTTGCTTACGTTTTTAAAGACGGGTTCAATGATCCAATTCTTTTGATCATTAGAAAACCGGAGACCTTCACCTGCTCGATACAGACTAACAGGGTCTTCAGATTTGAACAAAGCTAATAGGGGCAAAGATATGCCTTTTGAAATTTTCCATATTATCGCCAAAGTTGGATTTGTCTCGCCACGTTCGATATTCCCCAGAGTAAGTTTGCTTACGCCTGTTAATTCCGCTAAGTCATCTAAGCTCATGTTTTTTTCTTTTCTGTACTTTTTCAAGGCACCGCCGATTTGTAGTACCAGTTGTTTTGATTCATCGATTTCATCCATTTCAAATTCACCTCAATAAATAACTTTATAGCTAGTATATTGTTTATTTTGACTCTTTTCCATACGATTAGGATTAGAGGGTGGATAACACACGCAGCTAAACAAAATCTGACGTCTATGTAACGAACCTGCCCGTAAGCTTATCACCGTCCCCGGTTTAATCCTTTATTTTTGCAAAAGGAAGGATACCAATGGGGTGAGCGCAGAGGAGGCTATATTTGTAGGTGATCATCCAATGAATGACGTACAAGCGAGCCGTAACGCAGGGCTGCAAGGCATTTGGAAACGTAATGAGCATATACCTCTTCAAGTGGACGCAGACGGGGTAATAGATGATTGTGGGGATTTGTGGAAGCTAATTCGCTCGCTATAGTAAAATAATCTGATATTGACCATCTAAAAAAGGTAGAGCGCTTTCAGGACAAAAAAAGACCGCTTACAAAGTAAGCGGCTACAGTTCACAATAAATTGGAACCGTTAAGTATTGGATAGGAGTGGAGAGAAACCATACTGTACTTTTATTATATGTATACGTTTACATTTTGTCAACAGTTTTTAAAAATTGATAAATGTGTTATTTTTAAAGCCGGAATCTATGTCAGAAATCCAATGTCGGGTCTTGTTGGCGAGAGGACCTATCTTAAGTCTATTAATGTCATCCTATGAGAATATGTGGTACAATAGAGCAGGTATGTTTCTAGATTCGTTTCTATATTTATGTAAAATTAGAAGTATGCCTTATTTCTTTTTGTCTTCTTCATATACATCATGCCTTAATTATCGGGTAGTTGAATATACATAGGTGTATTTCATAAAAAAACTAAATATTTGCAGTAACACCGCAACTTTTAAAGCCCAAACCGGTATAATAAGTACGGACCGGATGGGAAAAGACGTGCAAGGGCGAGGAGGGCCAATCTCACCATGACGGATTCCCAGTTGATCCAGCAAATCAAACAAGGAAACACAGAATTATATTCAGAATTAATGCGTCGTTATCAACGTAAAATACTAGCATTTGTATATCATATGCTTAGAAATTCACATATGGAGCTTATCGCAGAGGACCTTTGTTCGGAGACCTTCTACAAGGCATTTCGTAGTTTGCATTCCTTTCGAGAGGTAGATGCTTCATTCTCAACATGGCTGTACACTATCGCCCGCAACACTGTGCTAAGTGAGCTTCGCAAGAACCGTGCCGGTAATGTATCTCTGGAAGAGAGTGGATATACACCAGTAGCACCGTTTGAAGTTGCACCCGAGCAGGCTGCATTGCGCAATGAACGGATGAATTTGGTCCGTGAGGCGATAAATAATCTTCCCGAAAAACAACGCTCTGCACTTATCCTACGTGAATATGATCAAATGGACTATCAAGAAATCGCAGAAATTTTAGATCAGAGTGTAAGCTCAGTGAAATCATTATTGTTTCGTGCCAGGAGTAGTGTGAAGCTTCAACTCGAATCCTATTTCAATGAGCCTGAAGTTGAAGAGCAGGTTGAGAGGGTGTAAGGCGAATGAATTGCAGGGAAGCGCAAGAATGTATTCCGCTCTTGTGGGACGCTCCCCCCACACATCCTAGGCGGATTTTACTTGAAAGACATATTGAAACTTGTCCTTACTGCGCTGCAGAATGGGCTCTATGGCAAGAGAGCAGCCTGCTTATGCAAGATTTGAGGGAAGAGATCAGTGAAGAGCGTGCTGAAGCCATAAATGTTAAAGTCATGGAGCGGATTTATTTAGAGAGTCCATGGTTGATGCCCGGTGACGGGAAATCTGCTGGGACCTCTGCTATTGTTCGCCATCGGCTTAGCTTATGGATCGCATGCTTTCTGGCAATATTTCTGTCCAGCGTTCTTTATTTTACGATGTTCAGAACTCCAGGTGATGCAGTTGTTGCTCAGAGTGGAATTGTGGAGACAGGTGTCGCTGGATCCTCGATGGAATGGCAATCAACGTATCCAATTTTGGGCTCTGAAGGTGGGATCATTGAACCCCTTGTAGTAAGTATGGGACCCACTCATCCTCAATACTGGATGATGTTATCGATGTTAGGTGTAGGCTTTGCAGTATTTTCATTAACTAGGCTGAATCGTTATCGCCGATCATAGAGGTTATTAGACGTATGTCTTTGCTTCCGTTGTTTATAATATTCAGAACATTGAAGGAGTCCCTTTACTTAATGTAATGAGGGGCTTTTTGCATTGTAAAACTCATAAAAAGAAGACTTTTTATTTCATCCATGTTACATTAAGAGACAAATACTTTGCTGAAAAGGGGGAGGCAACATGCTAATCGGCTTGATACGCCATGGATTGACGGACTGGAACGCGATAGGGAAAATACAGGGACAAAGTGATATTCCACTTAATGATGAAGGACGGATGCAAGCTGCAATGCTTGCTGACCGCTTATTACAGGAACCGTACAGCTGGGACTACTGCGTTACTAGTAATCTTTCCCGCGCTGCTGAGACCGGTAAGATTATTGCTGACAAGTTAGGAATTCCGCTATTAGAACCTGATCAGCGTATCCGGGAACGTGCTTATGGGCAGGTAGAAGGGCTTACTGCCGCAGAACGTGAAGAGAAGTGGGGTAAGGAATGGAGCCAGCTCTCCCTCGGTCAAGAAACCGACGAACAGCTTCAGGCTCGGGCTCTTGCTTTTATGGAAGATATTTCTGCACTGCATCCCAATCGGAATATACTCGTCATATCCCATGGAGGATTTCTTGCTCAGCTGTATACTGCTCTTTACAAGGATAAGTATTCTGAACGAATTGGCAATCTATCCTTGACGATTCTGGAGAAGAAAGAGCGGGAATGGAATCCTATTTTATATAATTGTACTCGCCATATCCTGCAAAATCAGCATTAACCCGGGCTTCGGGTTATTTTTTTTGCAATAAAGGGAATAAAATAGGCAGTATTCCCCATAATGGTAGTAAAACGGTGAGGCGATAAAACATGAATCTGGCGGATATGCTTACTTATGCAGATATTGGACAGCTGACCGCCATAGCGGGCCGCTACCGGTGTGAATGCAAACAGAATTCCAAACACGACTTGATCCAAAGTATTTTGATTATGCTTGGAAGCAGAAGTTTTATGGAGTCTCATATCCGGGAATGCGCTCCGGAGGATTTACGGTTTTTGAATACATTGCTTTTTGATGAACGCACATACTTTAGTCTTGAGGATTTGTTGGCTGTGGCAAGGCAAGCGTCCTTTGATGCACCTGAAGGGAAAACTGGAGGTTTCCGGGAGATGGTCTCTCGTTTCAAAAGTGGAGGCTGGCTTTTTAGTGGTTCCTCACAGCAGACCAGATATTTGTACCAGGTACCCAAGGATTTAAAAGAACGTTTTCGGGAGACGATGAGTGCACATATCAAAGAGAGCATCGCAACTAGCCCTGAACCTGTTATGTATCGCAGTGAAGGAGAATTAATGATCAGTGATCTGGTAATGCTGCTGAGATATATTAAGGACAATGAGCCAGAACTGAATCAGGAAGGGGCAATGTATAGGCGGTACCAGCAAGGTGTGATGAACGCGCTTCATATTCCGGAGGAGCTTCTTAGCAAAGGCGGTTGGAGGTTTGGTTATGGGAGAGCTTGTGAGCATTATCCTCCAAGATTTGCGCTTTTGTATGACTATATTCGTCACCGCCGCTGGATCTCTGAGGAAGGCTTCCGGCTAAGGCTTACTGCGACCGGTGAGGCTGTGTTAAACGATGGAAAATGTGATTCGTTGATGCAGATATTCTCTTTTTGGTTAAGACTATATAAAGGGGCTGTGCCAAATCTACCTTCACTTGTGTATTGGATAAGCATTAGCGCCGGTAATTGGGTGACAGTACCTTCTTTAGTGGATGGTGTGGGGTGGCTAATTAAACCGTTTTATTATGACAGTGCTGCTTCTATTCTAGAGCAACGAATAATACGGATGATGGTGCACCTAGGGATGCTTAAATTGGGCGAGACTTCTGGTGGACTCGCTGTGATGATGACGCCATGGGGGATAGAGACAGCCGTACCTAAGTATCTTCGGTAGAGGTGCGCATGCGAAAAGGCTTATGGGGATTACATACGCAGATGTAGGAATCCGTTAATGCTGCTGATGGGTACAATAGAGGAAGTATTGAGCGTAATGGGCAAATATGTAGAACGAAGACAGGATTGATGAATATGCTTTAGTAGGTGCCGCTTCTCTTGAAACCGAAAACATAATCATCTTGATGGATATCAAAATATCAAATAACAAGAAAAAAGGATCTCTTAAACAGCGGAGGTGTATCGAATGGACAAAATGAAGGCTACGTATGAAGTGATGCTAGGACTTGCGGCAGAAATGGTGTGGGATGAAGCGCTGCGAAAGCGTCGCTCCGACATCTTGCACCGTGAGATTGACACGGCGCTGGCTACCGGAGATGAGATGGCTTTCCGAAATCTTACTGAGGAACTTAAAAGTTTGGCATAAAGAAATGCGCTTAGCGCATTTCTTTTTTTGCTTATAATCTACTCACTTTGCTTAAACGAACGAAAATAAAAAATCTAAATCTGGACGTTCATCCTCCTCCTTCAATATAATGGGTTCTATAACTTCAGGAAGATCTGCGAAAGATCAAAAAGATTAACAATTATACATAGGGAGATGAATGGAAATGAAATTCAGCGATTTTGAAGTGGACACTTGGGAAGAAAATCGAAAATTCTATGATACATGTCTCATACCTTTTACAGGATTAACTGGACTTGAGAGTCCTCCTGAGACCGTTCAGGCACTCGAAAGATTACGTAATTTCATGGATATGGTGGAAATACCGTTCAAGGGGCGGATCGTGACTTACCCAGCCATTCAGTATGCTGGAGAGGGTTATGTGAATTTAATTAATGAGATTTGCCAAAAAGTCAAATCCAGTGGTTTCCAGCATGTTGTGGTGTTGACAGCGGATGTACCTCTCCAAGAAAGCCAAATCTATGAAAGCGATTTAGTTCTCTCTCTGCCTATCATTGAGGCTTCTCCAGAAGGGAAGAATAACAGTGGAATTAGTATCAAAATTCAAGAGATGTGGCGGAGATGAACTCCTTATAAATGTGACAGAAATTCAACAATTACAGGTTGAAACCGCTTTTTAGCCTGTCACAAATTAGACAATATTCTTGACGGGTTTTGGAGCCTAAGCTATTATTAGGTTGAATCCAAATGGTATGTGATGTATTTCATTGAAAAGATTTGAAAACGGATTATTTATATTGAGACATCTCTGATCGGACACCACAGATACTTTCTTATATCTTGAGAAGGGGGTTATATAACAGTATGAGCAGCCATAATGAACAACAGGAGACATGGCCTGAACAACCACCCAGCCGTAAAGAGATGTCGCGCAGGCAATTTTTGACCTACACGCTTGGTGGCGCCACTGCTTTTATGGGGGCGGGTACAATTCTTCCAATGGTCCGTTTTGTCGTAGATCCGATATTACATAAGAAGGGTGCTGGAGATTTTATCAAGGTTGCTGAGATAAGCAAAATCACCGAAGAGCCCCAGGAATTTACTTTTGAATTGAAACAGAAGGACGGATGGTACGACAGTACAGCGACACTCACTGCGTGGATCCGGAAAGACGCGAAGGGTGATATTTATGCGCTTTCACCGATTTGTAAACATTTGGGATGTACGGTCGGGTGGAACAACAATAAAGCTCATCCGGACGAATATCACTGCCCTTGCCATGGTGCACGTTATACAAAGCTTGGCAAAAATCTCGAGGTTGCTCCTAAGCCGCTTGATCAGTATAAAACGAAATTCGATAACGGGTGGGTGCTTTTGGGAGACATTGTGCCAAATACAGTAGCTCGTGAGGAGGCTTAGTTCTGATGTTTAAAAATGTCTATAACTGGATTGACGAACGTCTGGATGTTACGCCAATTTGGAGAGACGTGGCCGATCACGAGGTTCCTGAGCATGTTAATCCGGCCCATCATTTCTCTGCGTTCGTGTATTGCTTTGGCGGACTGACCTTTTTTATTACAGTCATTCAGATTTTATCAGGTATGTTCTTAACGATGTATTATGTTCCGGACATTATTAATGCTTATGCTAGTGTTGAGTATTTACAGACAAGTGTTGCATTTGGACAGATTGTCCGCGGGATGCATCACTGGGGTGCAAGTCTAGTAATTGTTATGATGTTCCTTCATACGATGCGCGTCTTCTTTACAGGCTCTTACAAAGCGCCGCGTGAGATGAACTGGGTAGTTGGAATGCTGATTTTCTTCGTAATGTTGGGACTTGGTTTAACAGGTTACTTGTTGCCTTGGGATAATAAAGCTTATTTCGCAACAAAAGTAACTCTCGAAATAGCCAATTCTGTTCCAGTAATGGGGCCGGTGCTGAAGGAACTGATGCAAGGCGGAACGATTGTTGGCGCCGAAACCTTAACTCGGTTTTTCGCACTACATGTATTCTTCCTCCCAGCGGTGCTTCTTAGTCTGCTCGTAGGACACTTTATTATGATCCGCAGACAAGGGATTTCCGGACCGTTGTAAGTTAATCTGAGAGAGGAGGAATACGGATGGCGCATGGAAACAATTCTAAGGAAAAGGTTGTATATGTCGGTGATTCCAGAGTTCGCAAAGGGAACGGATTTATCACACCTCCGGACTACACGGCTTACCCCGGCAAATCGGAAGCCTTTATCCCTAACTTTCTATTGAAGGAATGGATGGTCGGAGTCGTTGTACTTGTAGGAATATTAGTACTTACTATTTCAGAGCCAGCTCCGCTAGGGTTTCCAGCAAATGCTAGTGCTACGGTTATCCCGATTCCTGACTGGTATTTCTTGTTTCTCTATCAGTATTTGAAGCTCCCTTATGCTTCGGGCGATTATATCGTTCTGGGTACACTAGGAGTTACTGGTGTGGCTTTTGGTTCACTTCTGTTGGCTCCTTTTTTGGATACGGGTAGAGAGCGTCGCTTTTACCGTAGGCCGATTGCTTCATCTTTGATGTTCTTGTCCCTAGCAGCAATTGTTTATTTGACCAATACAGCCTGGACTGAATATAAACATGAAATGGCTGAAACGGGTCAGATTCCTGAAGATGTTCAACGGGAAGAAAAGGCGGCGGAGAACAGGGCAAAAGGTCTTCCAACCTCCAGCGCCGTTAAGGCAAAAGAAGTAGCGATTGTGGACAAGGATGATCCAGCTATGGGGCTCTACAAACAAGCTACTTGTATCACCTGTCACGCAGCGGATTTGAAAGGGGCAGGCGGACCTTCGCTTCGCGGAGTTGGGGACACTCATGACAAAGAAGCAATCCTTACTATTATAAAAGAGGGTCAAGGGCAGATGCCAAAAATGTACGATACCGCGTTGGGAGCAGGTCTGTCAGAAGCGGATATCGATACCTTGGCCGGCTGGCTTGCCAAACAAAAAAGCGAACAGTAAAATAATGATAACGCAACCTGATCGTGCATGCGGTCAGGTTTTTGTATGTCTAAATGTAAAGTGCCACTACTTGGGGAGGTTAATAATCTGTATGCCAGTTCATTGGTTTAACAAACTGTTTAAGAACCGGGGAATTATTTGGTTGTTATTTATCGTAAATTTCCTGGGCACAATTTATGGCTACATATGGTATGGCAATCAACTGGAGTTCACTGCGGCTAATTATCCACACTGGCTGCTTCCATTTGTTCCGGATAGCCCAACCGCAAGTTTGTTTTTTACCTTAGCTCTGTTGCTGATGCTCTTCCCTCCAAAAAGCTACACAGGAAACAATGTAAGGGAACTTATTGAGGCTTTGGCGGTCGTTACGTCAGTGAAGTACGGGATATGGGCAGTGAGCATTATTTTTGCCGGGGGTTATCACGGTGATGTTTTGGTTTGGAAAGATTGGATGCTGGTAATCTCCCATACGGGGATGGCAGTTGAAGCGTTGATTTATGCAAGGTTTTTTTCTTTCCGCAAAATGATTCCATTAGCCTTACTATGGACACTCGCCAACGATATGCTGGATTATTCTTACGGAATCTATCCGTGGTTACCTTCTGTTTTGAACGATTATGTAATTCAGGTACAGTACTTTACTATGGCGCTTACGCTGCTTAGTGTTGCAGCTGCTTGGTTGTTTAGTAGAAGACAAAGACCGGTAGAGTCAATCTATCAGTTCAAGAATAGACGTTAGTAAGCAGTTCTATCCCTTGTCCCCCTGCCATACATTTAGAATTATAAGAAGTATAAGTTTTATACTATACTTTATCCTTATAATTTTACGAGAAACGAATATCGTCTTTAAAAGACGACAACGTCGTTTCTTCTTGGGTAGGAGGGGAGTTTCATGCTCCGCGGGAGATATTATGTAGTGGTTGTGCTAGTATTCTGCTGGCTACTGACCAGTATGGATGTTGTAAAGGCTTCAGCAGCGCTAGGGGATGATGGCGAAGGGTCTGGCAATGCTTCGAAGCAAAGCGCCGACGTTAGTTCGGGTAACGGTTTGGCAGTAATGAGCGGAAAGACTGGAGCACAGCAGCTGGAACAAGCCGCTGAGGCGTTGTATGGGTATGTTTTGGAAGGGGATGTAATGAAGGTTCGACAGGAGACCGAAGCGATCTCCAAGATCTTTGTGTCCACATCCTTTGAGGGAATGACCTCTGTGGAGGGGATTAATGCGTTGTCAGGGGTCATTATGGACCTGAAGGCTACCGTGGCAGGCGCGAAAATAAATCCACAGCAATGGGAAGCGGCAGCCGCCAAGCTACGTCTAGCTGCCAATAGTCTTAATCATCCGCGTCAGCCTATCTGGCTTCAGTACTACAAGCTGATTCGTGAGGATCTAAATGCGATGGAGCAAAGTGCGGTTGCAAATGATTTGGCGGGCTGGAAAACAGCTCTGGAAAGACTGCAGGGCAGGTATGATAACATCCGGCCGGCAGTGATTGTCTCCCGCCAGCCTGAAGTTGTGAGTGCTTTTGATTCTTGGCTCTCATATGCGGCCGGCATTCCTTCGTCCTCACAAAAAGTTGAACGTGCCCGCCTGCTTGAAATTGTATCTTATGGTCAGGATGCGGTAAGAGTGATGTTCGGAAAAGAGAAGGATGAACCCGCATTGTCCTTGCCGCTGGCATCGCAAGAATTTGGGATTTGGGGAGGGTTAGCAGCAAGCTTCATTATAGCTGCGTTAGCCTATGTAGCTTATCGCAAGTACCGTGGTCAGAATCAGAATTGGAAGCCGATTCCGTAGGGTGAAATTATAACAGCAAAAAGGAGTGTGGGCTTGAAATGGCCTACACTCCTTTTTAATTAGGTTTCTCGAAAGCCTTCTCCATGTACGTCGTGTACATCGCTAATAATTACGAAGGCGCGTGGATCAACGGATTTGACCAGCAGACTTAGCCGGCGAATTTCTTGCCTTGAGACTACACAGTACACCATATATTTAGCTTGCTTGGAATAAGCACCAATGGCAGGGATGAGGGTTACACCACGATCCATTTCCGCTGTAATCAGATCGGCAATTTGCGGTGCATCATCACTGATAATTGTAAATGCCTTGGCAGCATAGGCACCTTCTTGGATAAAATCTATAACTCGTGATGAGATGAAAACTGCGACAAGTGTGTAAAGTATTTTTTCTTTAGGAATGTAGAGGATGGAAGAGCCAATAATAATAATGTCGATGGCCAAAATAATCTGCCCCATGCTCCAGCCAAAATTCCGTCCCAGAATTCTTGCGACAATATCAACACCACCTGTTGTACCCCCAAAACGGAATACTAGCCCAAGCCCTGTTCCAAGCGTTACTCCTGCGTACAGTGCCGCAAGAATAAAGTCGTGTTCGGTACTGAAGGGGATAATCCATCCCGCAGTAATCATTCGTTCGAAAACCCACAGGAAAAAGGTCAACGCCCCGATCCCTACACCTGTATACACAATTTGCCGCCCGCCTAGGACTTTCCAGCCCAGCAGAAACAAAGGAAGGTTGATCAGCAGTGTGGATAAAAAGATGGGAATACTAAAGGCATAATTAAGGAGAAGTGTGATCCCGGTTACGCCGCCTTCCATCAACTGATTTGGAATGATGAAATACAGTAGCCCGAAGGCATATACTGCGGCTCCGAGCAAGATGGGAGCGACTGTCTTGCTGATTGTAATTACCTTTTTTGAATTCATGAAATCCCTCGTTAGGCCTTTTGTAGGCAGTTTTTCTTTTCCTATAATAAGTATACCTTTTCTTGCGTGTGTTAAAATATTCAAAAAAGATTGTCTTCAAAACGTCTTTACGATAACATAGGGGCAAACAGAAGGCAAGATATACAGAGGGGGAGAAGTTACATTTTATGGACAAAAGTCTTGGTGACATACAGCGTGAAGTAGACGCTTATATATCGCAGTTTAAGGAAGGGTACTTCAGTCCACTCTCTATGCTGGCCCGCATGTCCGAGGAAGTCGGAGAACTGGCTAGAGAGGTCAATCATGAGTTCGGTGAGAAGCCTAAGAAGTCTGATGAAGCTGAGAATTCCATTGAACTTGAACTGGGAGATATTCTGTTTATTACCGTTTGTTTTGCAAATTCTCTCGGGATAGACCTGACGGAAGCGCATAATAAGGTAATGCATAAATTTAATACCCGTGATGCGGGACGTTGGACACCGAAAGACACCGATTAGGCCTCTATAACATATGCTGTACCAAACGAACGGGATTTAGCCGTGAGGATGGTGTGTATATGGATCATAAGGATTATGTAAGAGAGGCCTACCGCTCGATATTGCGCAGTGACTTTGCCGAAGCTATTGTTTGCTTCGAGTCTGCAATTGCGGCAAGCCCTGCTGATGCCGAGGTTAGATATCGTTGTTCCATAACGTATGCCCGCAGTGGTATGCTAGATAAAGCTTTAGTTCATGCTCAGGCTGCTGTAAAGCTGGACACCAGCAAACCTGAGTATAGTCTGCATCTGCAGCATTTGCAGGCTATGATGCATGTACAGGAAGCCAAACGGTTGATAGAAGATGAAGACAACAAAACTCGCAACCCTTATCATCCGATTACACTGCTCAAAGAGGCGATTACCCTTGATCCATTATATGGGGATGCTTATGTATGGCTTGCTATCGCGCATAGTCGAGTGAATGAACATTTACAGGCTATGACTGCCTTAAAAGAAGTGATTTCGTTACATCCGGATGATTCTGGCTTGCGGGAATTGATGAGAGACCTTCAGAAATCCATACAATCGTATATGCAATAACTATATAACTAGTGAGAGCGAGGATGGAAAAAATATGAATAACAAGATCAGGGTCGTTGTATCCGGCGCAGGCGGAAGAATGGGTAAAGAGGTTGTTAAACTTGTATTGCAGGACGAAGAGCTGGAGTTAGCAGCAGCAGTAGATCGTTCTTCGGGCGATATTGATGCAGGGCGTCTGGTAGGTCTGGAAGACTCAGGCGTTATTGTAACTTCTGATCTTGAGGCCGCCCTCGCGGGAAGCAACGGAGATGTCCTTGTGGATTTCACTACACCACAGTCAGCGTATACGAATACAGCGCTAGCTATTAAGTACGGAGTGCGTCCGGTTATCGGTACAACCGGATTCACACCGGAGCAGATGGTGGAACTGGACAAGCAGTGTCAAGAACAGGGGATAGGCGGACTTATTGCTCCGAATTTCTCCATTGGGGCTATTCTATTGATGAAATTTGCGGCGCAAGCTTCAAAGTACTTCCCGCATCTGGAAATTATAGAGTATCATGGTGACCAGAAACTGGATGCTCCATCTGGAACTGCGGTCAAAACCGCAGAGATGATTTCGGAAGTTCGTGAGGAACTTCGTCAAGGTAATCCTAAAGAGGAAGAAACCATTGAAGGTGCCCGTGGTGGTTACTATAACGGATTCCGGATACATAGTGTCCGTCTTCCTGGTGTGTTTGCTCAAGAAGAAGTGATTTTTGGCGGATTCGGACAATCCTTGAAGATTCGCCATGATTCTTATGAGCGTGCGGGATATATGCCAGGCGTTAAGATGGGTATTGAAAAGGTAATGGGATATACAGGCTTGATCTATGGATTCGAGCACTTTATAGAATAGACAGGAGAGAACACCATGTTAAAGATCGCATTTATTGCCCACGATCGTAAAAAAGATGAAATCGTAAATTTTGTATTAGCTTATGAACATGTATTTGAAGGTCATGAACTTTTTTCTACAGGGACTACTGGCCAACGGATTATGGATGTAACTAACTTAAAAATTCATCGTTACATGTCTGGTCCATTAGGTGGAGATCAGCAAATCGGTGCAATGGTAGCACAGGATGAACTGGATCTTATTATTTTCATGCGTGATCCATTAATGGCGCAGCCACATGAACCTGATATTTCAGCTCTACTTCGTCTATGTGACGTATACGGGATACCGGTAGCTACGAATATTGCCACAGCGGAGGTTCTTGTGAAGGCGATTGATCGTGGTGATTTTGCTTGGCGTGCACTGGTTCATAAATACAAACCAGGTGTTGATGAATGAAGCTGGACATTCTTGTATTTGGTGCGCATGCAGATGATGCGGAGATCGGTATGGCAGGAACAATTGCAAAACATACCGCTGCGGGACTTAAGGTGGGACTTTGCGATTTAACAGCCGCGGAAATGTCATCGAACGGTACAGTAGAACTTCGCAAGCAAGAAGCGCAGCAAGCTGCAGACCTTCTCGGAGCATCCGTGCGGACAAACCTGGGTCTGCCAGATAGAGGGCTTTTTATTACAGCAGAGCATGTGGCGGCTGTGACTGCTGAAATTCGCCGCTTTTCTCCTACGATAGTTTTTGCTCCTTATTGGGAGGATCGTCATCCCGATCATATCGCCTGTAGCAAGCTGGTGGAAGAGGCTGTTTTTAATGCCAAGCTACGTAAATATATGCCGGACAAGCCGGCAATTCCTGCTCCACAGCTGTACTTCTATTTTATCAATGATTTAGGACGTACCGATCTTATTGTTGATGTTACTGAGCAATATGGCTTGAAGGAGCAGGCGTTGTCCTGCTATCGCTCCCAGTTCACCAAACCTCCGGGTGAGGATGCTGTATCCACACCGTTAACGGAAGGCTACATTGAACGAGTCCGTTCGAGAGATATGCTGCTTGGCCAGCGCAGGCTGATTCCTTATGCAGAAGGGTTTGCAACCAAGGTACCTCATACGGTGGAATTGTTTACTTAAGGAACGGATATAACGAAGTTTGTATGATAATATAATAAGCTGATTATGATTGATCCAGGAGTGCTTGGAATTAATACGCCATTGCGCTCCTGAGAGCTTTTTTTGAACAGCTTAGAGAAATGAAGTCCTGTGATTTTGAAAGAAACGGTGTTCGCTTCGCTTTTTTGAAAGCGGCCGACAAACAATAGATGATTCATTACACGAATCAATACTGGAGAAGAAGGAGACAGGAAGATGGATCGTATGCTGAAAATAGGAATTACCTGTTATCCGTCTCTTGGCGGTTCAGGCGTAGTTGCGACTGAATTAGGTAAACTCTTGGCCGAGAAGGGTCATGAAGTTCATTTTATTACACATAGTATCCCGTTCCGGTTGGGAACGTTTCAGAAAAATATTTTTTACCATGAGGTAGAAGTAAACGATTATTATGTATTCCGCTATCCCCCGTACGATCTAGCGCTTGCTACGAAGATGGCTCAGGTTGCCAAAATGCAAAATCTGGATCTTCTCCATGTTCACTATGCAGTGCCACACGCAGTGTGTGCTTTCCTTGCAAAGCAAATGCTTGGGAACGATATGAAGGTTGTAACGACTTTGCATGGCACGGATATAACGGTGCTTGGTCAGGATGAATCGCTTAAAGATTTGATTCGTCTGGGGATTAATGAAAGTGATGCCGTTACGGCGGTCTCTCAGGATCTTATTAGAGAAACACGGGACGTACTCGATATTACCCGCGACATTGATCTCACTTATAACTTCGTGGATCATCGGGTCTATTATCCGCGTGATGTAACGGATCTGCGGGGAGATTTCGCAGCGCCTGATGAGAAGATTCTGATGCATATCAGTAACTTCCGTCCTGTAAAAAGAGTCAGCGATGTTGTTGACGTTTTTGCCAAAGTGAATCGTGAACTGCCTTCCCGCCTGCTGCTTGTAGGTGAAGGTCCGGATCTTCCCAAAATCCAAGCCAAAATTAGTGAAATGGGTCTGGAAGATAAAGTTCGGTTTCTGGGAAGGCAGGATGAAATTGCTCAGGTGATCTCTTTAGCTGATCTGCTTCTGCTTCCTTCCGAGAAGGAAAGCTTTGGTCTGGTTGCTCTGGAAGCAATGGCTTGCGGCGTACCGACGATTGGCTCGCAAACCGGAGGCATTCCTGAGCTTATAGAGCATGGAAAGACTGGATTCCTTGCACCGATTGGCGATACAACGGCTATGGCTAAATATGCAGTTAAGCTCCTGTCGGATGAACGTATGGTGCAACAGTTCAGAGAAGCTTGTTTACAAACAGCCTGCAAAGATTTCTGTAAGGATTCGATAACGAAACAATATGAAGATATTTATTACCGGGTGCTGGGGCGCAAGGTACTTGGACTGGACCCAGTTCGGGGGTAAGGAGTCACATATGGAATGGACAATGGCACCTTCTGCGATGGCAATTGCAGCGGAGATTGTAATTTCCGAGTTAACCCAAAATGGCCACGAGGCTTATTGGGTTGGAGGATGTATTCGCGATGAGCTATTAGGTAGGCCAGTGCATGATATGGATATTACAACCTCAGCACTGCCTGAGGAAGTGATAGCTATCTTTGCGCGCAGTGTGCCAACAGGATTAGCTCATGGTACGGTCACCGTGATACAGGATGGTTGCGGGTTTGAAGTGACGACATACCGGACAGAAAGTGGTTATGTAGACCATCGTCGTCCTGAACATGTTTTTTTCGTGAACGATGTGAAGGAGGATCTTCGTCGTCGTGATTTCACGATCAACGCGATTTGCTGTGGATTAAATGGGGAACTTATTGATCCATTCGCAGGTGAGAAGGATCTACAGCTGCAGGTGATTCGCTGTGTAGGCGATGCGGAGGAGCGGTTTGACGAAGATGCGCTTCGCATGCTTCGCTGCATTCGTTTTGCATCGGTGCTGGATTTCTCCATCGCGAAGAACACGTGGAGGGGCCTGATGCGCCAGCGGGATAAGCTGGCGCATATTGCTGTGGAGCGTGTCCGCGCGGAGCTGGACCGCATCGTCGAGGGGCCGCATCCTCTGCGCGGCCTAGGCATGCTAGCGCGCTGCGAGCTGCTGGCGCGCGGCAAAGCCCTGTTCCCCTGGACCGGAACCGATATGGCGGCTGCTGCCACCTTAACGGCCGGGATCGGGGAACTGGAGAGCGCCCGCCTGCGGTGGGCGCTTCTCCTCCATGCCCTGAAGCAGTCGGCCCAAGAGGCCGATGTGCTGCTGCGGGCATGGACGTTCTCGGGGACGACGCGGAGCGGCGTCGTCCAGGTGCTGCGGGTCCGCGAAGCTTGGACCGCTGCGCTAGAGGGCATGCCGCCGGATATGGGCGGCATGGAAGGTCTGCGGCGGCAATGGATCGCCGCCGTGCTGGCCTTCGGCGTGGAAGCCGCCGAAGGGTGGCTCTCGCTGCTGGCGATCCTGCCAGCCGCCGCACCTACTCTTCCCACTGCGGCCTCTTCTGTCTTTTCCGTCGTGGAATCGTCAGAGGCCTCAACCTCACCTGCCGCTGTAAATGTACAAGCGGCAAGAGAATGGATCGCGCAAATGCCGCTAACCAGCCTTTCGGAGCTTGAGATTACAGGCAATGAGCTGCTGGAGTCTTTGGACAAACGTCCGGGGCCATGGCTCGGCAAAATGTTAAATGGACTCCTGCAAGTGGTCGCTTCAGGTGATTTACCTAATGATAAACAATTATTGCTGCTTGAAGCAAAAAGGATGGATGGACATGAGCGATGATAAAGCGCTGTCGCTAACTGAGCTGAAGCGAGAGACCTCCGCTTCGAATTGGATAGGCAACGTTCAGTTGCTGGAATCTGTGGTGTCCACACAAGAAGAAGCTAAGTTTTTAGCGGAAAACGGCGCGCCGGAAGGAACAACCGTCATCGCAGAAGAACAGACGGGTGCCCGAGGCCGAATGGGAAGAAAGTGGTTCTCTCCCCGTGGCAAGGGCATTTGGATGAGTATTGTGTTACGGCCCCAATTACCCTTGTCGGAGACTCCGCAGCTGACATTGCTGGCTGGAGTTGCCGTCTGCAAGGCAATTCGACGGGTGACCGGTGTAGATGCCGGCATCAAATGGCCGAATGATCTGCTCGCAGGCGGTCGTAAGATTTGTGGGATTTTACTCGAATCTTCTCTAAGAGAAGGGGAGCTTCATTATTGCATTGCTGGAATTGGCATTTCCGCGAACATGACAGAGGAAGATTATCCCGATCATCTGCAGGAGGTCGCCACTTCACTTCGGATTGAGCGGGGGGGTGCTCCAGTTGACCGTTCTGAGCTGGTAAGGGCGGTTTTGGACGAACTGGATATGCACTACAATCTGTACATGAAGCAAGGTTTTAAACCTATAAAGGAGCTTTGGGAGTCCATGTCTGTGACTTTGGGGCGCCAGATCGCACTGAACAGCCCTCAGGGGCGTTCTGAAGGTGTGGTAGTGGGTTTGGATGAAATAGGTGGTCTACTGCTTAAAAACAGCTCAGGAGAGATCTCTAACGTATGCTCAGGTGAAATTGAACTCTTATAAGATTTATTTATATGACAGGGGTATCATCCCTTGTCATATTTTTTTTCGTGTAATTCCGCGCTTTTTTTGATATACTATGGGTCGGAGGCGGTATCGTTTATCGAACTGTACTCTTGAATTGTAGAACTTTTTTATATTTTTTATTACTGAAAGTACCTTCATAACTGCGTTTGACGGTTACGTTGGATTCTGCTCTGAGCCGTAAGGACCGAGACAGAAGGGACGATCGCAAGTGACTCTTTTTTGCCCTTCGGACCTTTTTAGCAAATGATTGCTAAAAGGTTTTTTTGTTGCGATTTTTACGGGCAGGTTACTTAAAAAAGGAGGACGAAAAGAGAAATGGCAAACAAACAAGCGCTAAATATTGTAAAAATGAAAAAAATGAAAGCAGAAGGTGTGCCACTGAGCATGCTGACCGCTTATGATTATCCATCTGCAGTTCTTGCAGAAGAAGCAGGTATCGACCTTATTTTGGTTGGTGACTCTCTTGGGAATGTAGTCCTTGGATACAATACAACTTTACCGGTAACGATTGAAGATATGGTGTACCATACCCGCTCGGTAACTCGAGGAGCACAAAGTACATTTATCGTGGCTGATATGCCATTTATGACGTATCACGGGAGTATAGATGAAACCCTGCGGGGTGTGCGCAGATTGATGCAGGAAGGGCGGGCTCATGCCGTCAAAATGGAAGGTGGACTTGAGATTTGTGAGACTGTAGCTACGGTTGTGGCTGCGGGAGTCCCTGTGCTGGGACACATCGGGCTTACTCCTCAATCCGTGAATATGATTGGTGGCTACCGGATTCAAGGCAAAGACGCCAAGGATGCCCAACGCCTGATGGATGAAGCTAAGGCGCTTGAGGCAGCAGGTGCTTTTGCAATCGTTTTGGAGCTGGTAACGGAAGAAGTAGCCCAGGCAATTTCTGAAGCGCTTAGCATCCCAACCATTGGGATTGGTGCAGGCCGTTACTGTGATGGACAGGTATTGGTTTTCCATGATTTGCTGCGTTATGCCTCACCTTATCGTGAGAAACGTTTTGTCAAAACCTATGCGGATGTGGGTAATGTGATCCGTGAGGGCATCAGCCAGTATGTGAAGGAAGTGAAGGAACGTTCCTTCCCAGATGAAGGCCACGTTTTTAATGCAGATGAAACAGTCTTGGAATCTTTATATGGCGCTGCCAGAAAGGAAGGGAAATAAATGAGAGTCGTCAGAAGCATTGAGCAGCTGCGCGAAGCTTTGGAGTATATGAGACAAGGCGGGCACGCCCCGATTGGGTTCGTTCCTACGATGGGATACTTGCATGACGGACATGCCAGTCTGCTTCGCCGGGCTGGAGAAATGAGCCACACAGTGGTAATGAGCATTTTTGTGAATCCTTTGCAATTCGGGCCAAACGAGGATTATGATTCCTATCCGCGTGACGAGCGTCGTGATTTGGAACTCGCTGAACGAGAGGGAGTAGATATTGTATTTATCCCCAGTGTGGAAGAAATGTATCCGCAGCCTACTCGGACTACTGTCTCGGTATCGGAGCTCACTACCCGGCTATGTGGGGCTTCCCGCCCTGGGCATTTTGATGGTGTAACCACAGTGGTTAATAAATTCTTCAATATTGTACAGCCGGATTATGCTTTCTTTGGGCTGAAGGATGCTCAACAAGTTGCTGTGCTTCGCCGAATGGTGTCCGATCTTAATATGAATGTCGAAATTATTCCTTGTCCGATCGTTCGTGAAGGGGATGGACTCGCACTAAGCTCACGTAACGTATTCTTGTCTCCAGAGGAGCGTAGTCAGGCATTGGTGTTATCTCGTTCCTTACGTGAAGCACGTCAGTCTATTGAAGAAGGAAAAGTAACAACCGTTGCTGAAGTGCGGGAATTGTTGACATCGGTTATTTCCAGCTCACCTCTAGCGGTGATTGATTATGCGGAGATCCTAACATTCCCTGATCTTGAAGGATTAGAGGATGAAGCTCTTTTATCAGAAGTGGATGGGGAAATTATTATAGCGCTTGCCGTGAAGTTTGGCAGAACACGCTTGATTGATAATAATGTATTTATTCCAAAGGAGGTTGCTGCACTTGTTTAGACATATGATGAAATCCAAAATTCACCGCGCAACAGTAACGGAAGCGAATTTGAACTATGTGGGCAGTATTACCATTGATGAGAGCTTGATGGAAGCCGCGGACATTCTTGAGAATGAAAAAGTTCAAATTGTGGATAACAACAATGGTTCGCGACTGGAGACCTATGTAATTCCTGGACCGCGTGGAAGCGGAGTGATCTGTCTCAATGGTGCCGCAGCTCGTCTTGTTCAGCCGGGCGATACAGTAATTATCATTTCGTATGCGATGTTGTCCTCGGAAGAACTGGAGTCACATAAGCCAACGGTGGTATTCGTGGATGAGAATAACAAACCAGTGAAGCTGGCTGATCATGAATTGCATGCTACAATCGCTTAATGTATGGACTTACGCCATGTAATGAATGGCAGGGATGAAAGACCCCGATCTCGCAGAAAATGAAGTCAGGCAAGCTGAACTGATTTCATCTTCAGTAAGGGGGGATAGCCCATGTTTCAACATTTGTTTGCTGAAATGAACAAGGTGCTTCAGGAGATCGTAACAGATTACCCTACAGCGGAGGGTGCCCGCCGGAACGAGCTTTTATGCAATTATAATATGCTGCATAGACTGAGCGATAAAGTGATGGATGAATGGCTCGCTTTTGCTGAGAAGCTAAGTCACTTTCGCGAAAGTGCGGATTTTACAGCAGTGGTCGAAGAGGAAGTGCCGGAACAGGAAGCACCAGAGCTGTGTATGGATTCCTTTGTAAGAGGTCAGGGATATTATAAGCTGCTGATGTATGGAAAGTGTATTGATCAGTTTAAAGAAGTTATTGCGCAATACCCGGATAGCTTGGCTGCTCGATTATATTTAGCCATCTCTTATCTGCAGGAAGGTGACGGTGAAGCCGCTTGGAGTCATCTGAACCATATGCTGGGCTTGATACGGGAAACCAAGCTGAAAGCCATGGTATATAATGCTTTAGGCTGCATACGAGCCTCACAGGAACGTTTTAATGAAGCGCAGGAATTGTTTGACCTTGCCTTGCAGCATGACCCGGCGCTTCCGGAGCCAAACGTTAACTTAGAGGTATGCCGCCGTCGTGGAGGGAAGCTGCATTTTGGAAATCAGCTGGTTTCCCTTTTGTAAAAGAATAACGGTTTTGGAAATTTCTATTCAAGCGATGCATCCCCTGAACCAGTGGTGTGCATCGCCTTTTTTCGCAACTTCTGTTATGCTGATTAAGAGTCTCAATTGAAAGGGAATAGAATTATAATGAAATTTGCCGTGCTTGATTTTGAAACAACAGGAACCCAATCCGTGGGTGAAATTATCCAGGTTGGCCTTGCAATTATAGAAGAAGACCGGTCCATCTCCCGGGTATATGGTTCCTATGTCAAGCCCGGAACGCCGATTCCTCCTTTTATAACAGGTCTGACGGGGATTACCGATGATGATGTGAAGGATGCGCCTGAGCTGGATGAGATGATGATGGAGCTTGTTCCGCTCTTGGATGATGTTGTGCTTGTAGGGCATAATGTCGCTTTCGACTTCCATTTTTTACAAAATGCTTTAGATCGTTGTGGTTATTTGCCATTTCAAGGGCGGATTTTGGATACGATTGATTTTCTGAAAATTTGCTTTCCTTCGCTCACATCTTATCAGCTAGGCTCTGTCAGTGCTCATTTTGGAGTGACACATGATCGTCCGCATCAGGCAGATAGTGATGCACTTGCGACTGCTTTAGTGCTGTTGAAATGTCTGGAGGAGCTCTACGAGCTGCCGCTGCTTACGATCCAGAGACTCTGTGAGCTGTTTACCGAAGAGGATAGTGATCTGGGCTGGTACTTTGATGGTCTGCTGCGAGAGCGGGAAGCGGAGACGCTACAGCCCGAAGGTGATCTGACTTTCTATCGTCAATTAGCGCTTGCAGTAGGAGACTGGACGGAGTTAGCGCCACCTAGAGATGAGCATGTAGAGAATCCGCTAGCGAATTTATCTTTTACTGATTATATGGACGAAGTAACCAAACGACTTAAAGACACATTACCGCAGTATGAAAGCCGGGAAGCTCAGGATATTATGATCAATGAGGTGATGACGGCACTTGCCGAAGACAAACACCTACTGATCGAAGCGGGCACAGGAACCGGTAAATCGCTCGGTTATTTGTTGCCTGCCATTTATCAAAGCGTTCGCACCAATGAAAAAGTCATGGTCAGCACTCATACCATTAATCTGCAGGACCAATTGCGCGAGCGGGATATCCCTTTGTTAACGCAGGTAGTTCCTTTTCCGTTTAAAGCTGCTATTTTTAAGGGAAGAGGACATTATTTGTGTCTGCGTAAGTTTGAGCATAAAATTAATAAAAAGGACTTTATAAGCCCAAGGGAAGATGCGCTTACTGCAGCTCAGATGATCGTATGGCTCACTCAAAGTGAATCAGGGGATGATGAAGAGCTGAATTTAAGCGGCCGGGGCGGTGATTTCTGGGAGACGGTGGCAAGCGATACCGATTCCTGTCTGGGACGTTCCTGTCCTTGGTTCCGCAAATGCTATTATCATAGGGCCAAGCATGAAGCTGGGATTGCTGACGTGGTCATTACGAACCACTCCAAGCTATTCGCAGATGTTAAAGCTGGGCACCAGCTGCTTCCAGCTTACGAGCATCTTGTAATTGATGAAGCACATCATTTAGAAGATGTGGCTGGTAAACATCTTGGCATGCATATGAAGCATTTCACTGTGGCACACACGTTATCGCGACTGTATAAAGATAGCCGAAACGGACAGCTTCCTGCTCTGCGCCAGATCTTACAGTCGTCAGGCAGTGAAGAGGCTTCAGAATGGAGCGGAGTCATCGATCGGATCTACCCGGATCTGCTTACTGTCAAAGAAACCTGGGATGCACTCAGCGACAAGCTGTTCAGCCTTTTGCCGGAACGCAGTGATGCAGCAGCAGGGGAAGCGGGACAACTGGTTATGCGTTTGCTTCCCGCCCGTAAGCCGAAGGATTGGGATGAATTAGTTGCGCTTGAGAACACTATGAATCTGACGTTAAGCGACATCATCCGTAAGGGTGATAAAATGCTTAATGAGATGCGTGACCAGGAAAGCCAATCCTCAGCAGACAGTCTTGTTACTGATATTAGCGGTTTATTTAAGGATTTGGCTTCCATACGTGAGCAAGTAAGATTCTTTATGGGGCTGAATGACGATAATGTAGTATATTGGCTGGAGGCAAATGGAAATTACCGCAGCAAATCACTGCAGATGTATGCCGTCCCTGTGGATGTTAGCAGCCAGCTTAAAGAGTTGTTCTTCGATAAGAAAAAAAGCATCGTGCTTACCTCGGCGACGCTGTCTGTAGATAAATCTTTTCAGTTTATGATTGATAATCTCGGACTTAACGAAGCTGCGGAAGAGGGACGTCTAATGACTTCACTCCTTCCTTCTCCCTTTAAGTATCGCGAGCAGGCGCTGCTAGTTATACCGCGTGATTTTCCTAGTGTGAAGGGCAGTGTGGGCGATGCTCGATTTGTCGATACACTCGTACAGTCGTTAGCAGAAGCTGCCAAAACAACACGTGGGCGGATGCTGGTTCTGTTTACTTCTTATAAAATGCTGCGTCAGGTATATGATCCGCTTAAAGAGGCTTTGGCCTCACAAGAGATTACGGTGCTTGGTCAAGGCGTGGAAGGTGGCAGCCGGAGCAAGCTGATCCGCCGCTTTCAGGACAGTGCAGCATCCGTTCTGCTGGGGACGAGCAGCTTCTGGGAAGGTGTAGATATTCCAGGTGAAGCACTGACTTGCCTGGCCATCGTGAGACTTCCGTTTCAACCGCCGAATCACCCGTTGGCGGAAGCGAAGTCGGAGTTATTGCAGGCTCAGAAGAAGAATCCGTTCATGAAATTGTCTGTTCCTCAAGCGGTTATTCGCTTTAAGCAGGGATTCGGAAGACTGGTTCGCACGGCGCAGGATCGCGGAATAGTTATTGTTTATGATACAAGGGTTATTGAATCTCATTACGGGAAGTATTTCCTTTATTCATTGCCTGGTCCCAAAATGGAGCATATGCTGACTGATCAAATGGTCCCCCGCATAGCGGAATGGCTAGAGGATGGCGGCGCTTCTTAAAATGCTCGTCTTCAGTTTAGCTCCTCCTTATCCTTAAGGGCGGTAAGTTACAGTACCGCCCTTAATAAGGAGAGGTATACGTTTGAATATGGATTTTCACAAGAACATTACTATTTTTAGGAGGAAAAATATGAAATCGGATAAAATATCAGAAGCCGTTGTTCGCAGACTACCTGTGTATTTGCGTTTTTTGAATGATCTCCAGAATCGCGAAATATTAACAGTTTCCTCTCAGGAACTTGGACAAAAGCTGGATCTTAATCCCGCACAGATTCGTAAGGATTTAGCGTATTTTGGTGACTTCGGCAGAAAAGGTATCGGCTATGATGTAACGTATCTTATTGAGAAAATCCGTCATATTCTGAAGCTGGATCAACAGCTTAATGTAGCTTTAGTAGGGGCAGGTAATCTCGGACATGCCTTGTCTAATTACAATGCATATCTTAAAGATACAATGAAAATCACCGCTATATTTGATTCGTACGCTCCTAAGGTTGGACGTAAGATCAACTCCCTTACTGTGCAACCAATGGATGAACTAGGCAGCACGATTCGTGAGCAAGGTATTCGCATTGCCATTATTACCGTACCTGATTCAGAAGCTCAAAATGTAGCAGATATTCTCATTTCTTCTGGGATTGAAGCGATTTTGAACTTTGCCCCTGTGATTCTGAAGACACCACCGAATATCCGGGTGCATGCAGCTGATTTTACAACTGATCTGCAAAGTCTTGCTTATTACTTGCGGGATGGAAAGGAAGAAAGCGAACATGAACAGCAATAAAACGATAATTAAGGGCGGGTATTTTCTGACTCCGGGAACGGATGAGCCGGTTCTGAGTGGATATATGACTATTGAAGATGATTTAATCACTTACATAGGAAAAGAAGAGCCTCAGATGGAAGCTGGAGTGCAAGTGGTTGATGGCAGTCGTCTGCTGTTCATGCCTGGACTTGTAAACACACATGGTCATGCGGCGATGTCTTTGCTGCGTGGATATGGAGATGATTTAGCGCTACAAGTGTGGCTTCAGGAGAAAATGTGGCCGATGGAGGAAAAGTTCACCGGTGATGATGTATACTGGGGAACCTCCTTATCTGTATTGGAAATGCTGAAGGGTGGAACTACGACCTTCCTCGATATGTATGATCATATGGACCGAGTAGCTGAGGTAGCTGAGTTATCAGGTATCCGTTCCGTATTGATGCGTGGTGTGATCGGGTTATGTCCAGAGGATGTACAGAATCACAAGCTTGCGGAAGCGATTTCTTTTGCCCGTAACTGGCATGGAAAGGCGGACGGTAGAATTACTACTATGATCTCGCCGCACGCCCCTTATACTTGCCCTCCGGACTTCCTGGTTAAGTTCGTGCAGGCAGCGCATGATCTGGATTTACCGATGCATACGCATATGTCCGAAACGAAACGTGAAGTGGAACAAAATGTGGCGGATTACGGGTTGCGTCCTGTAGCTCACTTAGAGAAGCTTGGAATGTTCACACGTCCCTCGATAGTTGCACATGGTGTTCATTTAAATGATGAAGAGATTGAGATCTTGGCTCGCCATAATGTGGGTGTCTCTCATAATCCGGGCAGTAATTTGAAGCTGGCTAGCGGAGTGGCTCGGGTTACTGATCTTCTAAAAGCTGGTGTGAAGGTGTCTCTTGGCACGGATGGCGCGGCAAGCAACAATAACTTGGATATGTTTGAAGAGATGCGGCTTGCAGCTCTCATTCATAAGGGTGTCAGCGGTGATCCAACGGCTGTTCCAGCTCCAGAAGCTCTACGTATGGCTACAGAATATGGCGCCCAGTCCATCTTTTTAAATAATGTAGGTAGACTTGCTGTTGGGATGAAAGCTGATTTCATTGCAATTGATATAGATCAGCCGCATTTGCTGCCACACACAGATCTGTTGTCTCATGCAGTTTACTCTGCTAGCGCTAAGGATGTTGAGCATGTGTGGGTGAATGGTAAACAGGTCATCAAGCATGGACAATGCTTAACCCTGGATGAGGAAGCTATCCGGCGTAAAGCGCAAGAAGCCTTCGAAGGTTTATTGAAGCGTTAAGTCTGGATAATAACGAATAAATAATAGGCTGCGACTTTTTGCTTTTAGCAAAAGTTGCGGCCTTTTGTACATTTTAAAGGCTGGGAAAGCTAGAAAATTATGAAATTTTGGATAAACACGCGGGTGTGTTATATAATCAAAAAAGATATATTACTAGAAAGGGAGCTGTACCTTGAAGAAAAGGAAAAAATGGATCCTCCTGGGGTCAGTTCTGATTCTGCTCCTGGGGTTTGGACTTATCCAGTTCTATGCCTATATTATGAAAGATCAATGGAACGAGCGGGATATCGCCAAGGATGTTGCCAAAACCAGAGCGGGTCTAACAGAGGTAACCAAAGCACAAAAATCGGTTTGGGATGAAAATGCAGTGTACTGGGTTTTAACAGGAAAAAATGAAGCCGGGACTGCTCTTATGGTCTGGGTCCGCTTTACGGTAGATGGAAAATATGCTGAAGGCGACGACGCAGTGTTTGCTGAGGAACTAAGTAAAGGAACCTCAGAAGCCCAAATACGCGGCATTATCAAAGCTGATCTTCCGGACATAACGATTGAACGCTTGCTGCCGGGAGTATATAACGGAGAGTATGCTTGGCAGCTTTTTTATAAACAGAGCGGTCGGTATTATTATCAATTTTATCGGTTTTCGGATGGGTCCCGAATGGGTGAAGGTTACAGTTTACCTAAAAGTTAAGCCGAACATAAGGAAATTAAGGGTGGCAATGTAAACAAGCGAACTTATTATAAGTTCGCTTGTTTACATTTATTTGATGTACAAAAGTGATATACTAAGTGATATACTGAATGGGTGGTTATCACCGAATATTCTCTTAAATTCACATACAAAAATAGGCCGATTGATTAAAAATCAAGGCCGATTTTGTCGAAAACGAGGAATATATTTGGTATTGATGGAAATATTTAAAAAATTAAATTTTAAATATATTCACATTTATTTTGAAATTAGTATATACACCTGTGATATACTACTACTTGTAATTAGAACAGCAATAAGAGACTTCAGTCTCTCTGATGAGCTCTCAAGTAGCTATAAATTATTATACTGAGCTTTATATTTTGTCATCTTTGAGAGGAGGACGTTTCTTGAAATTACGTCTTGTACCTGTGCTGATAACGTCTCTACTGTCGGCTACTCTATTGTTTGGTGGCTTCTTTTTGTATCGTCAGTTTGCAATGCAGGAACCACTTCAGAAGATTGTATCTCAATATGAGGGCGTCAATGATTCTCATATCAGTATTAACCGCAATGAGGTCACTTTGAAACTTGATCTCCAGCCAGGCACGAAATTACGTGAACTGGTTCAGTACGTCTCTAAAGAAGGAAAATCGATGATTGATGGACGTACACTGAAACTTGATGTAGAACAGAACTCCAGTGAACTGCTGGATGAATACTGGGATAAAGCGATGTTCTCTGTAGCTGAAGCCATGGAGAGCCGTAAATATACACTTATACCCACAGAACTTGATGGACTCAAAGCGCAATATCCGCAATATAAAAATGTGATAGCCTCAACAGAAATTGACGACAATAATGTCTATGTAAGCTTGAGTAATGGAAAAGAAAGCAAATTTATTATTTTGCCGCGCAAACCTGCGACATTGGGGGTATGGAATAATGCCTAAATACCTTAAAGAAATTCTAATCGGATTTGTTCCTGTCTTGTTTATTTTTATGGCTTTTCTAGGCATTAATATATTCCCGATCGTTATTGCTGCTGGGATGCTCACGGCTTTACTTATCATTGCTCATTTAAGAGGCGGACTTGCGGTAAATGCAGGTGCCGGGAAGAAACGCAAGAAGGATGGACCTTCAAAGCTTACTTTTGAAGAAATTGGCGGGCAAGACAATGCAAAGCAGGAGCTTCGTGAAGCGTTGGATTTTTTGATCCGGCATGAGGAAATCAGCAAATTCGGGATTCGGCCTTTGAAAGGGATTCTGCTTACAGGCCCTCCAGGAACAGGTAAGACCCTTATGGCTAGAGCAGCAGCACATTATACGAACTCTGTATTTGTGGCAGCATCAGGCAGTGAGTTTGTAGAAATGTACGTAGGTGTCGGTGCCGGCCGTATCCGCGATTTGTTTAAGGATGCCCGTACCCGCGCCCTTAAGGAAAACAAGCAAAGCGCTATTATTTTCATAGATGAAATTGACGTAATTGGCGGTAAGCGTGAAGGCGGACAGCAGCGAGAATATGATCAGACCTTGAATCAGCTGTTGACTGAGATGGACGGGATCTATAACAACGAAACGCCGCGCATTCTGCTGGTAGCAGCCACTAACCGTAAAGAAATGCTTGATTCAGCATTGCTGCGTCCTGGCCGGTTTGACCGTCATATTCAAGTGGACATGCCTGATAAAAAAGGCCGCAAATCGATTCTCGAATTGCATGCCAAAAATAAGCCGCTTCATGCAAATGTGAACCTCGACAAAATTTCCGAAGAAGCCTATGGTTTTTCCGGTGCTCAGCTCGAAAGTGTTATGAATGAGGCAGCAATTTATATGATGCGTGAGGAATTGACAGAGGTTGAGCAGCGGCATCTGTCGATGGCGATTGACAAGGTTATGATGGGGGAAAAAACGGACAGAGAAACTAATCACGAAGAGAAAAAACGGGTGGCGATCCACGAATTGGGACATGCCATTATGGCAGAGCTGCTGCGTCCGGGAAGTGTTAGTCAGGTTACGCTGACTCCGCGGGGGCAAGCCCTTGGTTATGTACGTCACAATCCTCAGCAAGAGCAGTATTTGTACACCAAAGATTATCTCGAAGATCAGATTATGATTGCACTTGGTGGAGCGGCTGCAGAAGAAATGTATTATGGCGGACGAAGCACAGGTTCGCGTGGCGATTTTGATCAGGCCCTGAATATTGTCGAAACCATGATGAAATCCGGATTGACTTCGTTGGGTATCGCCAAGCTGGAAATGGTTACCACTGAAGAGCTTATGAAGGAAAACAGTAAAATTTTGGATGAACTGATGGTTCGTACTCACGACCACCTTGAAAAGCAACGAAATGTATTTGATTACTCCCTTGACATTTTAATGAAGGAAGAAGTGCTCTCTGGAGAGCAATTTCGATGTCAATTTCGTGACAGCGTGCGTTTACCAGCATAAATATTTATGCTGGTTATTTTTTTTTACTTTTCAGGCATGCTAAGATATCATTATATGTCGGGCTTTATAAATTTTTGCGACAGACAAGGTACAATACAAAAGTATAGATACCTGAAAGGATGGAGACTTTTTTATGAATTTCAAGAAAATTGGTGTCATCGGCGGTGGCACAATGGGACAAGGGATTGCCGAAATGCTGGCAGCCAAGGGCCTGGATGTATTGCTGGTGGAGAAAACCCCTGAGAAACTGGACTACTCCTACGAAATGATCGAGACAAGTCTAGATAAGCAACTGGAGAAATGGGCGATCACTCAAGCTGAGAAGAAGCTGATTCTTAGCCGCATTCAAAAAGTGACACATTTCGCAGAGCTGAGCTCTTGTGACATGGTTATCGAAACAATCGTTGAGGATTTAGAAGAAAAGAAAAAAATATTAAATCAACTGGATCAAGTATGTCCAAACCACATTATTCTTGCCAGCAATACGTCAACACTTAGCTTGACTGAACTTGCAAGTTCTACAATGTATCCGGAACGCGTGATCGGAATGCATTTCATATACCCTGTAGCTAAAGTGGATCTTGTTGAAATTGTACGCGGTCTGAAAACTTCAGATGCTACTTTTGAAGATACAAAATCCTTTGTTGATGAAATTGTTGAGAAAAAAGGTGTAATGATTTATGAATCCCCAGGATTTGTAACATCACGCCTCATTTGCTTGTTTATCAATGAAGCTATGCACGTGCTGCAAGAAGGCGTTGCCTCCGCACAGGATATTGACGATGCTATGCGTATTGGTTATCAATTCCAATATGGACCGCTTGAAATGGCTGACAGATTCGGTCTGGATTCGGTTCTTGCTGCACTTGAAAATATGTTCCGTGAATATGGTGAGCTGAAATATCGTCCTTCCACGATCCTTAAGAAGATGGTGCGTGCAGGACAATTGGGTATGAAATCAGGCGAAGGCTTCTTCCAGTACGACAAGGATGGTGACCGTATATGAATATTCTAGTAATTAACTCCGGTAGTTCTTCTTTAAAATATCAATTGTACAATATGGCTGATGAATCCGTTTTGGCTAAAGGTTTGGTGGAACGTATCGGGATGGATTCCTCCATTCTGAACCATAAACCTACTGGTAAAGCTGAAGTAACAGAAGTAAGTGAAATTTTGGAGCATAACACAGCGATTCGTAAAGTTCTAGCTTGCCTAACGGATAAAGAGCATGGCGTTATTGAATCCATTAAAGAAATCAATGCTGTGGGTCACCGTGTAGTACATGGTGGTGAATTCTTCAAAGCTTCCGCACTTGTGGACGCTGATGCCAAGACTAAAATTCGTCAATTGTTTGACCTTGCACCACTGCATAACCCAGCAGCAATGATGGGGATTACGGCTTCTGAAGTAAATATGCCGGGTGTACCGCAGGTTGTTGTATTCGATACTGCATTCCACCAAACAATGCCTGAAAAAGCTTATATGTACGCGATTCCTAGAGTACTGTACAATAAATATAAAGTTCGTCGGTATGGCGCACACGGTACATCACACGACTTCGTAAGCAAAGCTGCTGCGGAGTACTTGGAGCGTCCGTTGGAAGATCTGAAGATCATTACTTGTCATATCGGTAACGGAGGTAGCGTAACTGCAGTTCAAGATGGAGTGTCTGTGGATACTTCCATGGGTATGACTCCTCTGGAAGGTTTGATGATGGGTACTCGCAGTGGTGATCTTGATCCAGCAATTGTTCCTTACGTGATGAACAAGGAAGAATTGTCCGTAGGAGAAGTTAACTCCATGTTGAACAAACATAGTGGACTCCTAGCAATTTCGGGCGTAAGCAGTGATATGCGTGATATTATTGAGGGTATGGAAAAAGGTGAGCCTAATTCCACGCTAGCTTTTGAAATGTATGAGTACCGCTTGCGCAAGTATATCGGTTCTTATGCGGCTGCTATGAACGGTGTAGATGCTATCGTATTCACTGCTGGTGTTGGTGAAAATGCTTCATTGCTACGTGAGAAACTGCTAAATAACCTTACGTTCCTGGGTATTGAGTTGGATGTTGAAGCTAACAAAGTTCGCTCCGGCGACCCGCGTCGTATCTCTACGGTAGATTCCAAAGTGCAGGTGCTTGTAGTTCCGACTAACGAAGAACTTGTCATCGCACGTGATACAAACCGTATTGTGCAAGGAATTAACGGCTAAATTAGAGGAGAGATTGAAGGCATGGCTAACAAGAGTGTAATCAAGAACGTGAATGAACATGTTGGAGAAAGTGTTGTTATCGGTTGTTGGGTAAACAACAAGCGCTCCAGTGGTAAAATTCAGTTCCTGCAGCTTCGCGATGGTACAGGTTATATTCAGGGAGTTGTAGTGAAATCAGAAGTGCCTGAAGAGGTATGGGACGCAGCTAAGAGCCTCACGCAGGAAAGCTCATTGTATGTGACTGGTATTATTCGTGAGGAGCCTCGCAGTCAATCCGGTTTTGAAATGACTGTTACCGGAATTGAAGTTCTGCACCTTACAGAGAATTATCCAATTACTCCGAAAGAGCATGGCGTTGATTTCTTGATGGATCACCGTCACCTCTGGCTCCGTGCCTCGAAGCAGCGGGCTGTTCTGGTTATTCGTGCGGAGATTATCCGGGCAATCCAACAGTTCTTCAACGAGAGCGGATTTACAAAGGTGGATCCTCCGATTCTGACGCCAACGTCAGCAGAGGGAACTACTAACTTGTTCCACACGAAATACTTCGATGAGGATGCTTACCTGACCCAAAGCGGACAGTTATACATGGAAGCTGCAGCTATGGCACTGGGCCGTGTATATTCCTTTGGACCAACCTTCCGTGCGGAGAAATCTAAGACTCGTCGCCACTTGATCGAGTTCTGGATGATCGAGCCGGAAATGGCCTTCACAGATCATGAAGAAAGCTTGAAGGTTCAGGAAGAGTTTATTAGCTTCGTAGTGCAATCCGTATTGAAGAATTGCCGTGCGGAGTTGGAAGCGGTAGGCCGCGATATTTCCAAGCTGGAGAATATCAAAGCACCATTCCCACGCATTACTTATGACGATGCGATCAAGTTCTTGAATGATAAAGGCTTTGAAGATATTGCTTGGGGTGATGATTTCGGTGCACCTCATGAAACAGCAATCGCTGAAGCATACGATAAACCTGTATTTATTACTCATTATCCTGCTTCATTCAAAGCGTTCTACATGAAGCCGGATCCAAATCGTCCTGAAGTCGTACTGTGTGCTGATATGATCGCTCCTGAAGGTTATGGAGAGATTATTGGGGGTTCACAGCGGATCGATGATCCTGCGCTGCTTGAAGAGCGTTATAAAGAGCACAATCTTTCGATGGATTCTTATAAATGGTACATGGATCTGCGTACTTACGGATCTGTACCTCACTCCGGTTTTGGACTTGGGCTTGAGCGTACTGTAGCTTGGATCTGTGGTCTTGACCATGTACGTGAGACTATTCCATTCCCACGTACACTGTACCGCCTCTACCCATAAGTTCTTAGGATTTGAACAAAGGGGGAAGCACATGGACGGCAAGACATGGAGTACCTGGAGCGAAGGCGTCTCCTTCGGTCTGGAGAACGGAATGGCCGTCATACCTTACGCTTTACTGAAGTATTACCGGAAGCTGAATTTAAGCGGAAGTGAAGCCATGCTGCTGATTCATCTGCTCTCCTTCAGGCAAGTAGAAGGGATTGAGTTCCCTTCTCTGGAGGAGCTTCAGGTTGTAACTGGTCGTAGCATTTCCGTTCTCGCCGGAGAATTGCAGAAGCTCATGAAGGAAGGTTTCATTAGCATCGATGGAGACAACGATGAGCTAAGAGATATCCATTATGAACGCTACAATTTCTCAGGGCTATATGGAAAGCTAGGTGCTTATCTTGCGACAGCTGTACAAGAAAATGAGCAAGATAAGGACAAGGGAGCATATGGAACATCAGCTCCCCGGGCTGCTGCGTCAGGTGGAGGATTCGGAACTCCCCCCACATCTCCTTCTTCACTTGGAGATAAAGAGGAGAGCCGGAATCTATTCAGTATTTTCGAGAAGGAATTCGGGCGCCCGCTGTCTCCAATGGAATGTGAGACGATTTCCAGCTGGGTGGATCAAGACCGATATCCTGAGGAGCTGATTCTGTTAGCACTCAAGGAATCCGTATTTGCGGGGAAGGTTCATTTTCGTTATATCGACCGGATATTGCTGGAATGGGCCCGTAACCGGGTCAAGAACGCTCAGGATGTTAAGACGTATACACAAAAATTCCGCAATGGTGGAAGATAGATCGTTTAGGAGAGAACCGTATTGCTTTAGCTATTGCTAGAGTCTGTACGGTTCTTTTTTTATTTTTTTAGATAAGTGCAGGGGTAGGCGAAGAACTCAGCGTCTATTGCTGTGGGAAGGAGGGGAGAGTCATTGAGGAAGAGCTATTAATCAAGCGGATTTGCCAAGGAGACGAAGATGCGTTTCGCCAGTTTGTAAATACATACAGTCAGCATATATACAAAATCACCTATTCTGTATTACGTGAAGTCAAAGGGGCTGAAGACGCTGCTCAGGAAGCTTTTCTCCAGATGTATAAATCTCTCCCTGACTACCGTTATCAAGGCTTAAAATCATGGATTACGCGGATCGCCTTAAATAAGGCTATTGATGCCAAACGTAAACGTGATCGGCTACGAGAGTTACCTGTTGACTATGAGCTTGTGCTGAGCCAGACACCTTCTAATGAGGAGGATGTACTAGCCACTGTTGTCCGTCGTGACCGGATGAATCGTCTGTCGGGTGAGATCAACAATTTACCGGAGGGTCATCGGGAAATTATGGTGGCTTATTATCTGGAAAATAAAAAATATGAGCAAATTGCTGCTGAAAATGAAATTACTCTGAAGACGGTGGAGTCCAGACTATATAGGGCGAGACAATGGATGCGAAAACATTGGAAGGAGGACGAATGGCTATGATGAAGAGTGGAGAAAACCTAAATCGCCGCGAGCAGGCAAAAGCTTATCTTGAAGGGCAAGAAGATAGTATAGAGCGAGATGAATGGGAACAATTGCTGCTCAAGGATGAAGACACATTTGTTTCGTACATGGAGATGCTGGATGAGCTAAAGGAGGATCTGCCTTCATTGGAGAATTCGTCTGCTTTTACAGAGAGAGTTATGGGAGATTGGGTTGCTACGGTGAGATCTTCAGTAGTCATAGAAGAAGTAGCGGGGCAAGAAGAAGGATCACGGCGTTATCGCTGGTATGAAAAAACAATCTTTCATTATGCCGTTGCTGCTTCGTTAACGCTGTTGATTATGTCTTCCGGGATGTTTGATAAGTTACTCACGGGTGAAATGGAGCTTATTGTCCCTAAGAAAGATAATTCGCCATCTTATAGCGAACAATTCATGCAAGCCACCAGCGGATGGTTGAGCCGGATTATGGACGGAAGACAGAAATGAGAGGAGAAATGAACAATGCAACAGCAGCGTAATAAAATTAAGGGTCTTTTTCTTAATATGATTCCTGGAGCAGGTCATTATTATATGGGAAGACGCCCACAAGGGATTGTTTATTTTTTGCTAAGCTTTGGTGTGTTATTTATGTCATTCTTAATCGCTATGGCTGAAGGGGATGAGGGAATTCTGGCATTGGGAGTGATCGGATTCTTACTTCTATGGATCCTTTCGATGATTCATCTGGTAATTAAATTACTGCAAATGCCCACTCCAATTGTAGCGCCTGATGGATCAATGCTGGATTTTAGTTCTACTATGCCCGTAAAGACGGAGGATAATGAACGTGTGCATGTCATCTTATTGTCTTTCATTCCTGGATTGGGTCATTTTCATATGGGGCTGATGCAGCGTGGACTATCCTTTCTGATTTCTTTTTTCGGATTCATGACCGTTATGTTGTTCTTGGCCGGAATTACTTCGAGTGATGCATTTTTGCTGCTGTTTGGAGTATTGCCAGTAATTTGGCTGTATTGCATGTTTGATGCAGTTCAGTTGATCCATCGTAAACAAGCAGGAGAAATGCTTGTTGACCGCACATTATTCGAAGAGATGGAGGCTGGACGTGAGGAAGGACGACGCAGCAAAGTATTAGCGACATTACTATCCGCATTTCCTGGTGCTGGACAGATGTATCTGGGACTGCAAAAAAGAGGGCTCCAGCTCATGCTTCTTTTCTTAGGAAGTATTTATGTCATGGATCTATTGCGGTTAACATTGCTCTTTTTCCTTATCCCGGTCATTTGGTTCTATAGCTTATTCGATGGCTTACAGTTAGTTAGCCGATATGGACGTGAACCTTTGCAGGATAAGCCGGTTATCGAAGGTTTCTTAAATCATCAAGGCTGGCTCGGAGCAGTCCTGATGTGTCTCGGATTATACTTTATTGTTGTGAATGTCGCAGTTCCTGCCATCGATATCAGATTTCCAGAATGGCGGCTGGAATATCGCGTAAATGAATATTTTAAGACCATTGTCGTCTCCGTGTTATTGATTGGTGGTGGGGTGAAGCTGATGACTGGAAGTAAGAATAATAAGAGTAGAAAAGGGGCGGGGGGTCAATCTTGAATAATCCAGTAGAAGTAGAGCCGGGAGTCATGGTAACTAGCGAGTTTCCAGTGAACGAAGGGAAATCTAGAAGTTGGCGTGTAGGTACGTTGTCGATGGGACTGAGCCTTTTATTTCTGGGGGCATTAATAATGGTCTCGCAGTGGAAAGGAGCGGATGTGTTCGAGACAACGCTTGCTTGGTGGCCGCTCATTTTTATCTTACTTGGTTTAGAAATTGTAATTTACACCTTATGGTTCCGTGGTAAAGGGAAAATGTACTATGATGTGCTAAGTGTTCTGTTCGTCGGATTTCTGGCAGTGTGCTGTTTAGTATTCGCAGGAGTCAGCTCTTTAGGATTAACACAAGAACTTAGACATGTGATCTCATCTACGGAGGAGAATTATTCCTTGCCGGAATGGAAGGGGAATGTTCCACAGGGTGTAGGCACACTTATAATCCAGGCTGCTGAACCTTATGGAATTATGGTTGATCGAACGGCTGGGAACGAGTTGAATGTATTTGGGAGTTATTCCACGGCAGAAGGGCAACTCAAGCAAGAGCAAGAGAAGCGGCTGTTGCAAACTAAACAAGTCGGAGACACATTTTACGTCATTTTAGGAGACATACCTAGACATCTAGTATTCGATAACTCCAGGAATGCATTGAACGTGACCATTGCGGCTCCTGTAAATCTAAAGGTAATCGTAAGAGATAATTATGGAAATGTTGTAACAAGATAAAAAAAAGATCGCTTCCCACCCGATGAGGGGATGGGCTGCGATCTTTTTTTGGTTAAGAACGAAGCTCTTTCTCTAGGGCAGCACCCATTTCACGTGAGCGCTCGGCACATCGGTTAACTGCAGCAATCACAGTTTCAAAGAATTCCCCTCGTTCAAGCACTTCTATAGCTGCTTGTGTTGAACCGTTAGGGGAAGTAACCTTCTTACGGAGTGCTGCGGGTTCTTCTCCCGTCTGTTGTACCATTCGGGCAGCACCCAGCACTGTTTGAACAGTTAATTCGGTGCTTTGATCAAGTGGCAGCCCACCACGGATACCAGCGGCGATCATGGCTTCCATCATGTAATAGATATACGCAGGCCCGCTGCCTGAAATTCCGGTCAAGGTTTCCATACGTTCCTCATCAATGACTGTTGTAAGCCCGACAGCCTCAAAGATATTAAGAGCAAGGCGACGGCCTCTTTCGTCTACTTCTTTGGAGAAGGCTAGACCAGTGGCACCCAGACCGATGGAACTGGAAGTGTTAGGCATTGTGCGAACAATAGGCTGTGCTTTGCCAAGTAGACCTTGCATGGTGCGAATAGATAGACCTGCAATGACAGAAACTACGATCTGATCCGGAGAAAGAATTGGACCTAGTCCGCGTAAGGATTCTGCAGCATCTTTAGGTTTCATTGCCAGTACTATTACTGGTGCGTTCCGTAAGTATTCTATTTTTTGTTCGGGATCATTTGTGCCTATTACACCATAACGGCTTTTTAGTTCTGCCAGACGTTCACTGCTGCTGCGATTGAGCATGATGACATTATCGGACTTCACGATATTGCGGCTAATCATCCCGCGAACGATAGCTTCTGCCATGGAGCCTGCGCCATAAAAAACAATATTATGATTCATGAGTGGAACTGATGGTTGCTGACACATGGCTAAAATCCTCCTAAAAGTTGTGTGATAGAATACTTAAACGTGTATACTAACCCCGAATTTGTCCCGTTCCGTAGATCTTATATTTGGTTGAAGTTAGAGCAGGCAGACCCATCGGGCCACGAGCGTGGAGTTTCTGGGTACTAATACCAATCTCTGCACCGAATCCAAATTCAAAGCCATCCGTGAAGCGGGTTGAGGCATTGTGATAAACAGCGGCAGCATCCACTTCTTGTAAAAAGCGTGTGGCGTTCTCCTGATCTTCTGTTACGATACATTCCGAATGTTTCGTACCATACTGGGCGATATGCTGCATAGCTTCTTCCAAATCACTGACGATTCTAATATTAAGGATATAATCGTTGTATTCTGTAGCATAGTCTTCTACGGTTGCAGGTAATACCCATGGGACAAGAGAGATGGTTTGTTGACAGCCGCGAAGTTCTACATGAACCTCACGGAATGCTTCGGCTAAGGATAACAGATATTTGCTCGCGTAATCCTGATGAACGAGTAGTGTTTCCATAGAGTTACATACCGAAGGGCGCTGAGCTTTGGCATTTAAACTAATGTCCCGTGCCATTTCTGGCAAGGCAGTTGTGTCGAGATAAGTATGGCAGATGCCTGCTCCAGTTTCAATTACGGGAACGGTTGCGTTAAGGACTACATTTTGAATAAGAGAGCTGCCTCCGCGCGGGATGATCACATCTAAAAGTCCGTTCAGCTTTAGCATTTCATCTACTGAAGAACGATTTGGGTCTTCAATCAGCTGAAGCGCGTTAGGCGGCATTGAGGTTTCAGCAAGAGCATTGTGCAGAACCTCGACAATTTTACGGTTGGAGGACAGGGCAGAAGAGCCACCGCGCAGCACAACAGCGTTGCCGGTTTTGAGACATAGACCTGCAGCATCAACAGTTACATTGGGACGTGCCTCGTAGATGATGCCGATCACACCAAGCGGAACACGCAGCTTCTGGATGTTGAGGCCGTTAGGACGTTCAATGCTTTCTAGCGTGTCACCGATAGGATCCGGTAATATAGCGATTTGTTGCAGGCCTTCGGCAATGCTGTTAATCCGACCCACATCTAACGCCAACCGGTCGAGCATGGATTCCGGAGTTCCATTAAGTCTTCCTCGTTCCAAATCCTCCGCGTTGGCGGCGATAATGGCGGGAGCTTCGCGGCGAAGCGCATCGGCCATGACCAGCAGTGCTTCATTCTTCTGGCCAGTTGTTAAGCTTGCTAGAACTCCTGTAGTCTCCTTGGCTAATTTACTCTTATTAATTACTTCACTCATGACGATTCCTCCCTATATTTGAATTGAAAAAAATGTTTATCTCAGTGTAATCCATTCGTCACGGTGAATGACCTCAAGCCGGTGTACTTCTCCCAGCTTTGGTACAATCTCACGGCTTGGCAGACCTTGAATGCTGCGCAGCTGAGCATCATCGTAATTTACAATCCCACGTCCAAGCAATTTGGAGTCGGGTCCAAGTACTTCTACAACATCTCCTGCGTGAAAGCTACCCTCTGTCTGTTTGACGCCTACAGGCAACAGGCTGTGACCGCCATGAAGCAAAGCTTCTACAGCCCCTTCGTCCACGTATAGGGAGCCGAGAGGGGTAGACATAAAGCCAAGCCATTGCTTTTTGACGGGGAGAGAGGATAGCTTCGTTGCAAAATAAGTGCCCCTACCTTCTCCTGTTGCAGCAAGCTGTAAATCTCCAGGTTCGGTGGCTCTTCCGACAAAGACAGGAACACCACCTCGAGTAGCGATCTTGGCCGCATCGATTTTTGATCGCATACCGCCTGTTCCAACACTAGAGCCAGCTCCACCAGCAATAGCATATATCTCCGGTGTAATGTCATCTACGAACTGATAGCGGACAGCATCCGGATGCTTGCGGGGATCTCCACTGTATAAACCATCCATGTCGGTTAAGACAAGTAGTCTAGAGGCTTTTAACAGGTTGGCTACTAGCGCAGAGAGGGTATCGTTATCGCCAAATTTCAGTTCATCTACGGAGACAGTGTCATTTTCGTTAAATACGGGCACCGCTCCTTGGCGAAGTAGCTCTTCTACAGTCATCATAGCGTTATTCATGGCTCTGCGGCTGCAGAAATCGGTGCGAGTCAGCAATATTTGCGCGGTAGTAATTCCATGCTGGGCAAAAGCTTCCTGATAGGCTTGCATCAGCAGTACCTGACCCACAGCCGCAGCGGCCTGCTTCTCATGCAGCAGCTTCGGACGTGCTAGATAACCGATACTGCGGAAGCCGGCGGCTACCGCACCAGAGGTTACTAACAACACCTCACAGCCGTTTTTCTTCAACTCGGCAATCTCTGAGGCAAAAAAGGAGACTGCTTCACGATTCAAACCGCCCTCGGGTCCGGTCAGCGAGCTGCTGCCTATTTTGACCACGATTCGCGTCGTCATTTCTGTCCACATCCTCTTCGTTTATTAAGTCCTGAAAACAACAAAAAGCCCCCATCCTTAGACTTAGCAAAGGACGAAAGCTTATAAACTTCCGCGGTACCACCTTCATTGATGAGGGATCATCCGACTTCATTCTCATAACGGGAGGATCCGTCCTGTTTGACACAGGCCGCTCGGGGGTAGGATTCGGAACGAAAACCGCGGTAAATTCTTTCAGCCTGTCGGAATCTACTCTCTAGGCGCGGTTAGACTCATTCTTACTGGTCCCGTCTGCACGTTTCACTTATTTTCAATAGAATACCATGGAGCTCGTTGCATTGCAAAGGGAAAACGTAGGATATATTTCTTCATGCAGAAAGCTCTAAATATTATGTTTAACCTCAAAGAGAAGGGGTAAAGAACTTATAATCTGTTACCAGGAGGTGGATTAAATTGACTAAAGACAACAATGCCGAGCAGGGACAGAATCAAGATTCAAACGAAGTAGCAGAGCTTCAGAATAGTGTGACTCGTGAATTTGTGGAAGAGCACACCGGGGCTCCAGTTGATAAGGGATTGGCTGATTCAAGTAAAGCACATGTGTCGGATGATCAGAACCGCCTGATTACACAGCGTAATTTGCGTAAATAATCTAGTACTGTTAAAAGAGGTTTACCTGAAAAAGTGCCCCGACAACCACGCGAATGGTTACTGGGGCACTTTATTTGTATATATTCTATTCTTCCGTTAATTCAGACACTGTTGATTTGAATGTCTCTACAAAAGCCTTTGCGGCCTTGGATAAATATCGTCCGCGTCGATATGCTACAACTAGCGTACGACTAGGCACTGGATCAGCGAGCGGTAAGTAGACTGGAACAAATTCACTCCGCGGTGCACGAGCGATAAAACGAGGAACAAGAGTCACGCCCATGCCTGTTGCCACTAGGGACTGGACGGTTTCCATATTGTTGCTCTCGAAAACGATTCGTGGCTCGAATCCGGCTTTCCGGCACAGTTCCACTGTCATTTTGCGGAAGCCCTGACCTTCCTTAAGTACGATAAAGGGTTCGTCCTTAAGCTCTTCAAGTGAGGTCCGTGTTCCATCTAGGATTCGTTTAGCGAGCGGATGTTCAGGAGGAACAGCGAGATCGATTCTTTCCTCTCCAAGCTCTTCATAAGCCAGAGCAGGAATTTCGAGGGGTAAGGAGAGCAGGCTTAAATCGGTCTGGCCACTTGCCGTGAGTTTCTCTAGGTTCATCGACGAGTCTTCGAGCAGCGTAATTTCTACCTCAGGATAATTTTGTTTGAAAACTGGAAGCACATGCGGCAGAAGATGTGCACCTGTTATCGGCATACTGCCCACAACTACACGTCCAGTGCGCAGTTCTGATATGTCGGACATTTCTTGCCGCAGCAGCTCCACTGCGTCAATGATAATCTGGGCTTGTTCAACGAATTTAGAACCTGCGTAGGTCAGCTCAACGGAGCTGGTATTACGCTGAAACAGCATTACGCCGAGCTCTTTTTCCAGTTTGGAAAGCTGCTGGCTGAGCGAGGGCTGGGCAATATGCAGCTTGTCCGCTGCACGAGAGAAGTTTTTTTCGGCTGCGATTTGCAGCACATACTGCAGTTGTCTCAGTTCCATGTATGAACTCCTTAGGAAAATGATTTACTTATAAGTATATCCTATTGGATTATAGTTTTGTATAGGCAACCCGAAAGAGCCTTCACTTCATCGCTCCTCAGGATTTGCGGGCCTGATTTCAAGAGATTAACCCTCCAACACTGACCGAAGTATCCGATATCCTCTAACAGTATATTTTTAGCGCCGGATCTTGAGAGTATCTATGAAATAACTGTATTTTGTACAGCTATTTCGTATGCAAAAGGGATCATTTTGGTTTTAAGTGTATTCTATACAACTAAAAACTAGAGTTCCCAGCTATAACGCGATAAATCATGAAAATAGCTGTACAAAATGCAGCTATATTCATTAACGAATGATTCACAGGAATATAGCTGTACAAAATACAACTAAACGCACCTACACACTACGCTTGCGCATCGCACCTACACATCACACTTGCGCATCGCACCTACACATCACACTTGCGCATCGCTTCTACACACTATGCTTGTGCATCGCTTCTACACACTATGCTTGCGCATCGCTTCTACACACTACGCTTGCGCATCGCTTCTACACACTACGCTTGCGCATCGCACCTACACATCACACTTGCGCATCGCTTCTACACATCACGCTTGCGCATCGCTGCTACACACCCCGCTTGCGTATCGCTGCTACACACCCCGCTTGCGTATCGCTGCTACACACCCCGCTTGCGCAATGCTGCTACATACCCCGCTTGCTCATCGCTCCTACATATTGCGCCTCGACATACCCTAACTTAGCTTATAGGTTCAGGCTATCACTTTTATAGATATCATATCTTGGAATTATAAAGACAGGGGTGTTATATTTAGATCATTCAAGAGAGACTCCACGCTCTCTTCCAATGAACGATTCTATTAATGAGGTGAAATTATGAGCAACAAGACAATGTTTGAGAAGATTTGGGAGAATCACGTTATTCATCAAGAGGAAGGTAAACCTAGCATTATTTATATTGATCTGCATTTGGTTCATGAAGTAACTTCTCCACAGGCTTTTGAAGGGCTTCGTCTCAGCAACCGGAAGGTTCGCCGTCCTGAGCTGACCTTCGCAACGATGGATCATAACGTACCAACTAAAGATCGTTTTAACATTAAAGATCCAATCTCCAAGCAACAAATTGATACCCTTTCTAAGAACTGTGCTGATTTTGGTGTAAGACTGTTCGATCTGAATGATATTGATCAAGGCGTTGTACACGTAATGGGTCCTGAAATCGGCTTGACACATCCTGGCAAAACTATCGTTTGCGGCGACAGCCATACCTCCACGCATGGTGCATTCGGCGCACTGGCATTCGGTATCGGAACTAGTGAAGTTGAACATGTAATGGCTACGCAATGTTTGCAGCAATCCAAAGCTAAGACAATGGAAGTACGCTTTACAGGCAAACGTAACCCTGGCGTAACAGCAAAAGATATGATCCTAGGTGTTATTGCTAAGTACGGTACTGATTTTGCCACAGGTTATGTAATTGAGTATACAGGCGAAGCTATTCGTGAATTGTCGATGGAAGAACGTATGACTGTCTGCAATATGTCGATCGAAGGTGGAGCAAGAGCTGGCTTGATTGCCCCTGATGAAACTACTTTTAATTATCTGCGTGGACGTCAATACGTACCGCAAGGCGAGGCTTATGATGCTGCTGTAGAAGCATGGAAGAGTCTTGTAAGCGACGAGGGCGCTCAGTACGATACGGTTGTTGAATTTGATGTGGAAACATTGATTCCACAAGTGACCTGGGGTACTAGCCCGGGCATGGGTACTGACATCAACTCCAGCGTACCGAATCCGGCTGACTTCACCACTGAAAATGAACGTAAAGCTGCTGAAAAAGCGCTTGAATATATGGATTTGACTCCTGGAACACCTATTTCTGAAATTCCGATTGATTATGTATTTATTGGTTCCTGCACTAACGGACGGATCGAAGATTTGAGAGCTGCAGCAGTGGTAGCTAAAGGTCATAAGGTTTCTGAAAAGGTTACTGCCATTGTTGTTCCAGGCTCGGGCCGTGTTAAGATGCAGGCTGAGAAAGAAGGACTTGATAAAGTCTTTACTGAAGCTGGCTTTGAATGGCGTGAAGCGGGATGCAGCATGTGCTTGGCCATGAACCCGGATGTTCTGCAGCCTGGACAACGCTGTGCATCTACCTCGAACCGTAACTTTGAAGGACGCCAAGGACGCGGAGGACGTACACATCTGGTATCTCCAGCTATGGCAGCCGCAGCTGCGATCAAAGGTCGTTTCACTGATGTACGTGATTGGAATTATAAGACGGAAGCCGTCAGCTCATAGAACTAGAGAGAACACGGGAGGATAAAACTATGGATGCTTTTAAAAAATTAACAGGAATTGTTGCACCAGTTGACCGGGTAAATGTAGATACGGATGCGATTATTCCGAAACAGTTTTTGAAACGGATTGAACGGACGGGATTTGGACAGTTTTTGTTCTATGAATGGCGTTTTGATGAAGAAGGTAACGATAATCCAGCCTTCGAAATGAATAAACCACGTTATCAAGGGGCTTCTGTTCTGATCTCACGCGCTAACTTTGGTTGTGGATCCTCTCGGGAGCATGCACCATGGGCGATTATGGATTACGGGTTCAGAGTTGTAATTGCACCTTCTTATGCGGATATCTTCTACAATAACTGCTTTAAGAACGGCATTCTGCCGATTAAGCTTTCGGAAGAGCAAGTGGATGAATTGTTCAAACGGACAGCTGAGCATGAGGACTACAAGCTGACAGTTGATCTTGAGAACAACGCTTTACAAGATGAATTCGGACTGAGCATCAACTTTGATCTGGATGAGCACCGTCGTCAATTCCTGCTGCAAGGCTTGGATGATATCGGTTTGACCCTTCAACATGCGGATGAAATTGCTGCTTATGAAGAGCGTCATGCTGCCAAGCTATTCTCTTAAAAAGAGGATATAACTGGTCTGATTCTTAAACTTTACAAAAAATACGCAAAACTTCTATTTCCGGGTGTCGGAAATAGAAGTTTTTTTGCTATAATCGATATATTCATTGGTCATTAAGGAAACATTTGGTGATTTCTGTCGTCTAAATACTTATCTAGGATCTATTACTTGCAGAAGGAGCGGAAAATGAGAATGAGAAGAGCTGGGCTTCGTATATTGCTGCTTTTGTTACTGCCATTATTATTATTATCATCCACCGGACAAGAAGCTGCCGCAGCTGGTAGCAGCGCAGGCAGAATTATTATGGACAATCAGGAACTTGCTTTGCCAAAAGGAATTAAGCTCGAAAACGTAAATGGTAGCGTTATGATTCCGGTCAGAGTGGTAGTAGAGAATCTTGGATTCGAGGTGTTATGGGAGCAGCAGACCCGGAAAGTAACCGTTCACCAGGATGGTAAAAGCATTGAGCTGGCGGTAGGACGGAAAACAGCTGATGCAGATGGGGTGACGTTTGATTTAAATGCAGCTCCTAAGCAGAGTGGCGGCACAGTACTCGTTCCAATTCGTTTCGTAAGCGAGCAGTTCGGCTTAAAGGTGGGCTGGGATAATGTTGATAAAACTGTCTATTTGACAGGTGGACAAGTTAGCAATTCTGCAATGACACCTGAGGGGAATACTACCAATCCAACAGCAACTAATACACCTGTCCCAACTCCAAGTGCTACGCCGGGAAGTGATAACGGGACAACTGCTGGCAGTGTAGTAACTTCACCCAGCCCGACACCAGTTCCACAAACAACTACGGCACCAGGAAGCACAGCAGGAATTCCAACAGGCCCTCTAGTAAACGGGGCAGTATTCACTGAGAATCGGCTTATTATCGCTGTGTCGGGGGCTACTAAGCCAAACGTTACAAAAATGAGCAACCCTGATCGAATCGTCGTAGATTTTCCGGGTGCTGCGTTCGATCCGGATTTCATTGGAAGTCTTACGGGTGTTACCACCACTGGCGGTCCACAAGGTAAGCTGGACGTTGCCGGCTACCCGCTCGTTTCTGAGATCCGTTATGCACTGTTCAGTGTGAGTCCGTCCACTGTCAGATTCGTAATTCAAACGGTTGGAAATCAACCGTACCAGCTTAGTACGGATGAAAGCACCGGGCTGGTTACGATTGATTTGAATGTAACTAGCAGCGGAGGCAACACCCCAGGGGCTAATGGAACGTTAGGTAAACCCATTGTAGTTCTAGATGCGGGGCATGGCGGAACTCAATCTGGAGCTGTCAGTCTCACAGGCAAGCTGGAAAAAGACTTCAATCTGGCCGTCATCCGCAAAGTACAAACGCTATTAACGCAGGAAGCATTAGTTGACGTGGTCTTTACTCGAACGGATGATGCTACCTTGGGGCTTCAGGATCGCGTGAAAATTGCGGAGGCTGCTAAAGCGAATCTCTTTATTTCAGTGCACGCGAATTCGCTAGATGTTGGATATCCAAATAGAGATAAAATAAATGGCAGTGAAACCTATTATTCTCGCAGTGATAGTCTGCCTCTTGCTCAGATTATGCATAAGCATTTATTAGCCGCTACTGGTTTTAAAGACAACGGGATTCGTACGAAAAGCCTACATGTTACACGAGAAACTACTATGCCGGCAGTCTTGCTGGAGGTAGGATATCTTACAAATTCAGGGAATGAGTCGGCGATGTATAGTGAGCAGCTTCAAGAGAAATTAGCGAGAGAAATTGTTGCCGGAATTAAGGAATATCTGGGTCTTTAAGATTTGAGGTTGGTGAGATTTCTCAATTTTTATGGAATATATTCGCAACCTTTATAGATTACCAGCGTCTAATAGAGGTCTGAGGTTGACGGAGACAGGGCACCACGATCGCCATTCACAGGCGAATACTAGATTCTTAGAGGTGAAGAATGAAGAAATTCAGTTTGATGTTGTTTTTGTTGCTCTTTGTGTTGGTTTTGCCTGAGCATGGACATGCTGCTGCCGCGAATAGCAAGATTTATCTGGACGGCAAAGAGATTACTGCAGGGCAAAAAGTACCGGTTGAAAATGTGAATGATACTATCATGGTACCGTTGAGATTGATCTCCGAGAGTCTTGGTTATACCGTGGGCTGGGATCAAAAAAGCAAAACGGTGACGATTGAACAGCAAGGTAAGGTCATCAAACTTATTGTTAATCAAAAGACAGCTTCGGTTGATGACAAAACAGTACAGCTTACCACTGCACCTGTCCTGCGGAGTGATACGACACTTGTACCTATACGGTTCATAAGTGAGCAGTTTGGTCTCACCGTCACTTGGGATAATGCAAAGAAGATCGTGTACCTTATTACCCCAGGATCCTCAAATGAAAACGGAAGTTCAGATGGAAACTCTGGAAATGGTGGATCTGAGGTTGTTCCGCCGGTAGATCCTACTAAGAATTTAACCATGATAAATGGTTTGAGCTTTAGTGAGAATCGTTTGAGCATTGCGATGGAAGGTAATTCAGCGCCAAAAGTAAGTGTAATGACAGGGCCGGATCGGTTAGTTATTGATTTTCCTAATGCCACTTTCTCAGATCTGTTTGGTACGGGACAAGTTCTTGATCCTGATCTGAATGGCAAACTGGAAGTGAAGGATTATCCTGATGTATCAGGCGTCCGGTATTCGCTTTATAGCTCCAACCCTTATACTGTACGTTTTGTAATTGATTTGAATTATCCTAAGAATTATAACATCAGCGTATCTGGAACTGATTCTAAGTTGGTTATCATTGACCTGAATGCAGAAAGTACGGATGATACTTCAACACAGCCAGGTAATGATGGCAAGAAGCTCGTAGTACTGGATGCAGGGCACGGAGCTAAAGATTCTGGTGCAGTAGGAGTAACAGGAAAATACGAAAAGAATTTTAATTTAGCTATAGTACTTAAGACAGCAGCATTGCTGAAAAAAGAAAGTAATATCGACGTCGTACTGACACGCAGTGACGATACATTCTTGGAGCTCAAGGATAGGGCGGCTATGGCTAATAATTTAAAAGCAGATCTATTCATTTCTGTACATGCCAACAGTTCCGCATCTTCTGCGGCAAGCGGGACAGAAACGTATTATCAGCGGGAAGCCAGTAAGGCCTTAGCGAAAGTGATGCATAAGTATCTAGTTGAGGCTACAGGGCTTAGTGATCGCGGTGTACGATACGGGAATTTCCATGTCATTCGTGAAACGAAAATGCCTGCTGTTCTACTTGAAGTAGGATACCTTAGCAATAAGAAGGATGAGACATTGCTATTTACGGAAGCATTACAAAACAAAGTTGCTGCTTCAATAGTGAGTGGAATCAAGGAATATTTGGGTATAAAATAACAGACCAGTGGCAGACGAGCGCCGCAAAGTCAGCTTTCTGCTTTTATCTATAAAAAGGCAAGAAGTGGTTTTGCGGTACCTGTCTGCCCGTATTCATCTAGAGGAGGCGTTTATTAATGTTTAAACAAAAATGGACTATGGTTGGGGTTGCTGCGCTGCTTCTACTAGTGATTGCTGGCTGTGGAGATAAGCCTACTGCAGCTCCTGCTAATGGAGTGGAGCAAGATACTACAAACGTTGTAAGTGGTGCGGGAGAAAGTACCCCAGCTCCGTCTGATGATCAGGAAAGCGAAGTGGCTAGCACTCCGCAACCGACAGCAGATAATACTAATGCAGAAACACAGCCGTCATCGAAGCCGGTAGAAAATGAGACACAAAAGCAAAGCCAGAGTATTGAAGTTTATTACACAGATTCGCAAATTATGGATTTAGTGCCTGCTAAGACTACGATTAACTACTCTGACGATGCTGAGAAATATACAGAGACGTTCAAAGCACTGCAAAGTAATGAGAATACAGATCTTGTACCTTTATGGGGGAAAATTGAACTCAAATCACTGAAATTCGTTGAAGGTCAAATCGTAATGGATATTCATAAACCAGATGAAGCTCAGCTTGGTGCGGGTGGAGAATCCTTTGCCATTACTTCACTTGCCAAAACTTATTTTCAATTTGCGGAAGTAAAGAGTATCGAAGTTTTAGTTGATGGTGAAAAGGTAGAAAGTCTGATGGGCCATGTGGACCTATTGCATCCTATGACTAGAGATAATTCTTAATTGGTCATGCAACAAAGGAATTAGGCATCTAGCTGACGAATTTTTAAACATACTATTTATTTGAGTCATAGAGAGGGGAATAATCTATTGTCCGCGCAAAAAAGGTCAAAACGTCCATTGAAGGCTTATTCTAATAAAGCAGTGTCGGCTGTTATGGCTGGTGTTATGGTTTTTGGTGGTGCAAGTGCAGTGTTTGCAGACACAGCTGCCACTACACCGACATCAACCACTACTCAATCTGTAGGGATTTTTAGCGATGTGAAGACAGGCTTCTGGGCTGAAAAACATATTTACAAACTCGCTTCACAAGGAATTGTGGTTGGGAATAATGGATTGTTCCGTCCTGGAGATTCTGTAACTCAACAGGAAGCAGTGCTTATGGCCCTGCGGTTTATGAAGTTGCAGGATAAAGTGGATGCTTCTTCTGCGGTAGCATTGCCTACCGATTTTAAGGTTACGAATTATTACAAGGATTATGTTGTGTTGGCTTTTCAACAAGGATTACTCGATAAAGCAACCGAAATGGCTCCAGATAATCTGAAGACTTCTTGGGGAGAGCGTAAAGCATCCCGGGAATGGATTGCGGAGCTGTTAATCCGCTCCCTTGGAAAAAGCGCAGATGCAGCAGGGGCTGCTAGTGAGCCAACTGGCTTTGCAGATGATACCAAAGTGTCTGCCAACAAACGTGGTTACATCAACGTTGCCGTTGATTTAGGCCTAGCCAATGGACTTGATGGCAATCGTTTTGATCCGCAAGGCGCTGTAACACGTGCGCAATTGGCGACTTTTTTCAGTCGCGCTGAAGCTCACAATACGGTTGAATACGACAACACGGTATCAGGAACGATCAGTCAATTAGCAGATGGGAAACTATCCGTCTATAACAACGGAAAGACTTCTACATATACCCTGGGAGCAAGCACTGCTTATTACACAAGTGCTTCTGAAAGCAGAATCAATCTAAGTGATGTCCAACCCTACACTAAGGTTACTGTAATTGGCGCGACATATAACGCGGCTTATGTTGAAGTGACTGACCCTACACAACAAGTAGAGACTCTGTCAGGAAACTTCGCCATGGTAGCTCCAGGTAATAAGCTTTGGTTAAAGTCACCAACAGGGTTCACAGAATACTACTACGATGAGACTACTTCCTTTGTGGATGTAAATGGAGCTGGAATTGAACCTGCTTCGCTGGTAACAGATAGTGTAGTTTCACTGCAACGTGAAACGTATAGTGGTTCACATAAAGTAGTAAAGGTTCAAGTGACTTCAGGGGTTGTTAACAAAACAACAACAGGCACTATTCAAAGTGTAGATCTTACTGGTAAAAGCATTACTTTCAAAAATACTGCGGGTACTGTAGAAACTTTTAAATGGGAAGATGGGACTTCATTATTCAGCTCTCAAGCATCAGTGCTGAAACCTGCAGATTTGAAGACAGGTAATGCGGTCAAATATACGATTCAAGATAATGTGATCCGCACTGTAGAAGTGACAGAAGGTGTTGAACGGACAGTTGACGGGGTACTTACCGAGCTGACTAGTTCCACAGTTGTTTACAAAAAAGCAGACGGAAATCGTGAGGTTAAACTGCTTGGCACTAAACCGACGATTGTTATTCCGAACATGAGTGGAGCAGTAGCTGATGATCTTATTGCTGATGCAGTAGGTGGGGACAAGATTCAGGTTACCTTAAACAGCAGCGATCAAGTCACCAAAATTGAAGTGTTAAGCCGCCAAATTGAGCAGTATAGTGGAGCAACAATTGTGGATTATAATAGCAAAACACAGCTCCTTACAGTTATGGATAGCAGCAAAAAAGCCCATGTGGTTCAGTTGGATGAGAAAACAAAGCTGATTTATGAAGGTGCATTGCCTAACTTAACTAATATGGGTGCGAAACTTATCGAGAACCGCAAAGTTAATCTGAAGGCAATAGGACAGCGTGCTTTGTCTTTGGAAATTGTCACAAAGTACGATGGAACTTTAACGGCTGTTAATTCTACGTCGAAAACTCTTGTTCTGAAGCTTAATGATGGACAAAGTTTAACGATGCCTTATCCGCAACTTGTTGATCTCTTTGGCAAGACTAGTCCAACCCTAAGCGATGTTCCTATTGGAAGCAATATAACTGCCTCACTGACTACAGGCCAGGATCTGATAGCGGTATTGAAAGTGAAGACTGTGCTGCAAGTTGAAGCGGCAACGGTGAATTCCGGAACCAACCGTTTGAGCATCAAATGGAATGGGGGAACCAGTGATATTAATACTTTGGCAATCCCGTTGACCAATGAAGCTGGTGAGAGCATTAAGCTAACGGATTTAAAAGCGGGAGATTATCTTAATGTGACCTTTGATGGTAGCTCACCGCTGGCTATTCAAGCAGTTAAGCTCACAACAGGCCAGGTAAGTTCTGTAGATGCCGCTGGGAATAGCGTAGTCGTGAAGGATTATGCTGGAGCTGCACAGACCTTAGCAGTAAGTGGAGGAGTCAAAATCATTCGTGACGGCTCGACAACGACTGCTCTTAGCAACTTGACGGCAGGGGACAGAGTAGAGATTCGCAAGGATCCGGATGGATCTACAACGATTCGTATTATGTCTCAGCTCAGTAGAACATTCTCACGTTATGAGAGTGCAACAAACTCATTGGTGACGAAGAGACCTAATTTGAACGATAAATATCAATTCTTTGTTCCTGCTAATGTTTATATTCATCAGGGAGATTCGACTTTATCCGTGCAATCTTTGAAAGAAAATGATAATATTATAATGTATTTCAATAATGATATTTTGGTTGAAATTGTGAAACAATAGTTGCAATGGTGGATTTCTGAGTGAATCACCGTCTTGACACAGGGGGCTTTACCTGCGTCAAGACGTTTTTTTTGAAATATAAGAAAGTATAAGTATTGCTCCTATACTGTATGTCTTATATTTCTCTCTTAAACGCTTACTGTTCTTATTAGGACAATCAAGGCGTTAATACTTGAAATATAATGCCAGTATCGTATGTGTTGAAATGTATGAATCCATACGTTATAATACGTACTTTGCTTATATTTCTAACATTTGAGGTGAGACGCTCGTTAGAATTTTCTGAGCGTTTTTGCTCCGTGGAGGGGACACTATGAAAGCTGCAGACGTCCGCCACATTTTGGATACGATTGGAGATTTGTTTCCGGATGCACATTGCGAGCTGAATCACAGTAACGCTTTTGAATTAACAATAGCGGTGCTGCTGTCAGCCCAATGTACGGATGCAACGGTGAACAAAGTGACCGAGGACCTGTTCCAAAAGTACAAAGCCCCCATCGATTATATTTCTGTGCCGCTGGAGGAATTGGAGGGGGATATCCGGCGCATCGGCTTATATCGTAACAAAGCTAAGCATATCCAAAGCCTGTGCTCTATACTCATAGAACAGTATGGCGGAGAAGTGCCTGAGGCACATGACTTACTTGTAACGTTGCCAGGAGTAGGTCGTAAAACCGCTAACGTAGTAGTGTCCAACGCATTTGGAGTTCCTGCCATTGCTGTGGACACTCATGTGGAGCGGGTTGCTAAACGACTTGCATTGGCAGGCTGGAAAGATTCTGTGCTGGAAGTGGAGAAAAAGCTGATGAAGGCTGTGCCACGTGATGAATGGACGCTCACGCATCACCGGCTAATCTTTTTTGGACGATATCACTGTAAGGCTCAGAATCCAAAATGTCAGGTTTGTCCGCTCCTTGATGTATGTCGAGAGGGCAAAAAACGTATGAAAACGGCTGTCGTCAGGAAAGCTAAAGATCATACGCCAAAAAGTTAAAAGTTAGAGTTGAAGAAGAGGATGGGATAGAGATGAAATGCATTTCTGTATACACAGATAATTTTGAGGTATTCTCGGATATTTTTGACCGCGTAGTGGAAAGCCCGCTGGAAGAAAATGAAGAGCAAGAAGTAGAGGGCATTACGATCAGTCATTCCGGTGATGTGCCTGAGCACTATCTGGAGCGTATGTCTGTAAAACCAGAGGTTGTCGTAATGAGAGACAAATCTCGTGGATTGACTATTCTGCAGCACGGAAAAGTATTCGAAATTCTGTTGCCTGTTTTGGAAACTGCATAATTGAGAAGTGACCTGAAATGGAGTCAGCCCTTGGGGCTGGCTCCTTTTTTTATTGAATATCCTTATATTTCTACGAGAAACGACTGTTGGCTTTACAGGACGACAACGTCGCTTCTTTTTTTGTATCATTTCGTAGGAGATGATAGGTTATTTTGTAAGTAGTGTGTATTTAATTTGTGTCAAACTGGTGATAAACTGTAATTATTATTTATAAAAATGTTCCGCGCTAAATTTCAGAAATTGCACCTATATAAGTTTTGCATAAAAAAGAGCTTAAATCAGTATTCATGAATGGATTAAGATCAGTGCATGATTAGAAGGTAACTGTGGAGGTGGAATGTCTGTGGGAGCGGAACGGGTTAGAATTCAGAGAGAGACATTAAGTGAAACAGCATCGCTGCTTTCCCAACTGAAAGATTTAATGCGCCACTGGCGCGATGAGAGCGCTGAACGAATATATGAAGATTTACAAAATAAAGAGGGTGGGAATGAACTGACCCTTGCTTTTTGTGGGCATTTTTCGGCAGGGAAATCCAGCATGATTAATCTTTTATGCGGCAGCTCAGTGTTGCCCTCCGGACCTGTGCCGACTAGTGCCAATATTGTTTCAATCCGCAGCGGGGCTCCACGAGTGCTTATCTATCCAAGGGTTGAGGGAAGTGAAAATGAACCTGACCCTGTAGAGACAACACCAGAAAGATTACAGGAATATTGTCGAAATGGCGGAGAATATTCCGCTATTGAAGTCTGGAATGAGATTCCTCTTCTAGGGAAGCATGGTGTTCTATTGGATACACCTGGCGTGGATTCGACGGATGATGGCCACCAGGCGGCCACTCGTTCCGCGCTGCATTTAGCTGATGTCGTCTTTTATGTTATGGATTATAACCATGTACAGTCAGAGAATAATTTAGCATTTGCCAAAAATCTTAGTGACTGGGGCAAACCGCTCTATCTTATTGTTAATCAGATAGACAAGCACAGAGAACAAGAAATTTCCATTGAAGAATATAAACGCCAGCTTGAAAATGCTTTTGAGCAGTGGGGGATTCATTGTGCGGGGATTCTGTTTACCTCACTCAAAATGAAAGAGCACCCATTGAATCATTGGGATAATCTGCTGAACCTTATAACAGAGCTGTTGGAGCACAGGGAACAATTGCTTCAATATAGCTTGTCACGTTCCATTCATCATACAGCAGATTCTTCGCTAACCGCGTTCCGTGAAGACCAGCAGGAGGAACGGGAAACTCTTTTAGCTGAGCTAGAGGGTGCAGAGATTACAGTTGTGATGGATGAGCTGAAATCGCTGGAGGAAGAGAAGGCACTGCTTGAGGAGCTGCCTCAGCAATCACGAGCGAGCCTGCGAAGTGATCTTGATGCCTTACTCAATAATGCTAACTTAATGCCTGCGGATGTTAGAGAGGCGGCAGGGAGCTATGTGGAGAGTGTCAGTCCAGGCTTCCGCTTAGGTTTGTTCTCTACAGCCGGACGGCGGGAGAAGGAACAAGACAAACGACTGGATGCCTGGCAAGGATTACTGGTCCGAGAGGTTTCCGCTCAGCTGGAATGGCATCTGATTCAGCTGGTACGTCAATGGGCGGAGAATCTCGGACTGTGGGCAGAGGAGGCAGAGACGACTCTGAAGCAAGGGTTCCCGGCGGTGAGCCAGGAATGGCTGGCGGCTGCAGTTAAGCCGGGAACGGGGTATAGCGGCGAGGCGCTGCTCAATTTCTGCCGCACACTTGCGGCAGATCTGAAGAGCCAATTCCGCCGCGCTGCGCTGTTAGTTGGCGATGAGCTGCTGGCGAAGCTGCCATCGCTTATCGAGGAGCAGCGCGCGGAACTCCAGCGCCGCGAACAGGCCCTTACGCGGCAGGCGAGCGCTGCCCGCGCGCTAGCCGCCCTGGACCGCGCGGCTGACGCCCGCGCGCACGAGCTAGCGGCGCTGCTGCCGCCGCGCCGGACCCTCACCCCCGGCATCCTGCCGGAGGTGAAGGTCACCCTGCGTGCGGCTGCGCAGAGCGCCGCACCGCGGGAGACCCAGCCGCGCGAACGCGCCGCGGCTGGAAGTGCCGCCGCCGCAAGCTGGGCGGCGGGAACGGCTTCGCCGGCGGGCGGACGCCGCCGGCTCTCGGCAGCCGCTGACGCGCTGGCGGCTGCGGCAGAGCTGCTGCGCCGCGAGCCAGCGATGGCATCGGCGGCGCGCAGTCTGGCCGCACGGGCGGAGGATCTCGCCGGCGGCCGCTTTACCCTTGCGCTGTTCGGTGCGTTCAGCGCAGGCAAATCTTCCTTCGCCAACGCTTTACTCGGCGAAGAAGTGCTGCCCGTGTCGCCACACCCTGCCACGGCCGCAGTTAACCGCATATTGGCGCCGGAAGGAGACTTCCGCCATGCCAGCGCGGTTGTAACGATGAAGAGCATGGCGGATTTCTGGGATGACATCTGCCATTCCTTCAGCGTGCTGCAGCTTGGAGAGCCGCAACAGGATACGTGGACAGCAGTACTTGCGAACCTGCCAACACGGGGAATCCACCCCTCTGCGCTGCCGCATGCAGGATTTCTAAGAGCCGCAGCATCCGGTTGGGCTGAAGCGGAGCCGTTGCTAGGAACGGTGCGGACGGTTGATTTGGAAGAATATCGAAACCTAGTTGCGGAAGAGACCCGAGCTTGCTTTGTGCAAGGGATTGACCTCTATTATGCCTGTCCTTTGACTGAGAGCGGGATTGTGCTCGTAGATACACCAGGAGCAGATTCACTGCATGCACGTCACACTGGCGTAACCTTTAGTTACATGAAAAATGCGGATGCGATCTGTTTTGTGACCTATTATAACCACGCTTTTTCGAAGGCGGATCGCGGCCTCTTGGCCCAGCTGGGCCGCATTAAAGACAGCTTTGCTCTCGATAAAATGTTCTTTATTATTAATGCCTCTGATCTCGCTTCAAGCGAAGAAGAACTAGATGAGGTTAAAGCACATGTCGTTCAAAATCTGCGTGCCGGAGGTTTGCGGTCTCCGAGAATCTATGCTTTGTCCAGCTTGCTTGCTCTAGAAGCTAAAACTCAACATAATCACGATCTTTATGGAACCTCCCGCTTCAATGAATTTGAGCAAGCATTATCCAGCTTTGCTGGTGATGAGCTTCCTCAGCTTTCACTTAACGCAGCTGCTGAGAGTATCGCATCGGTTCGGCGCCGGGCTGAGGAATGGCAGAATCTGGCTTCCAAGGCGGCGGGCGAGCGTGAAGCCGGGTTAAAAGAACTGCAGGAACGGCGTCAGTTCGCCATGAAGCGGTTGTCTCTTTTGGAGACTGAGGAACGTCCTAGCAGAGATCTTATTCACGAAAGTGAAGAACTGATCTATCATGTGTGCCAGCGGATTAGCTTCTCCTTCAATAGAAATTTTCAGGAATCTTTTCATCCCTCCTTACTGCGTGAGGATGCAGGGAATTTAAAAGCCATTTTCTCTGCCTGTGGTGCCGAACTAATGCGTACTACTCAGCGCGAGCTTGAGCAAGAGCTATGGGCAACAACGCTGCGGCTAGAGAGCACGGGACGCAGGCTTGTTCATGAAGCTGCTGAAGCGGCAGCTACAGAACTACTCTTTTCCACGGAGGAATTTCATCTTATGGAGAATGAGGAGCAGGCTTGGCCATCTCCTAAGGATCTGGAATGCCAGCTTCAGCCTGTGCAGTGGTCCGCTTTATGGGGCCATTTCAAATCCCCGCGTTATTTCTTTGAGGGAACTGGGCGGGAATTGGTCAAAGGTGCGGCAGAGCCGCTTTTGAAAGAAGCGGTTAATCTTGCAGCGGCAGTGCAGAAGGAAAAATTAATTGCTCATTACGTCGAGAATATCAGCAGAGAATTAAAATCTGCTGCCGAAAGCCTGCAAGAAGGGCTTGCGGAGCAAGAGAAAGCGATGTTAGATCTCCTTAAAGGGGGTGAGACTGCAGATCATTGGGGCCAAATAAGCCACCAATTATCACGTCTAGAACAAACTTTCGTTGATAAAGTCGACAAAGTTCTGTGAAGTTTGTAGGAAAATGTCGAAGAACACTTGCAATCTGGCGTATGATGGATGAAAATAAAGAAGCCTGAAAATATACAATGAAACTGTTACGTTTTCTGAAATTCATAAAAACGAGACAGTCAATTTGCCGAAAGAGGTTGGAATCGACAATGTGGGGAGCTCCTTTTTCAGCTCAAAGCCGCAAGCTGTTGCTGCTGGGCAGCGGGGAACTGGGTAAGGAAGTCATAATTGAAGCTCAACGCCTTGGCGTAGAGACCGTAGCTGTAGACCGTTATACCGATGCACCGGCGATGGGTGTAGCTCATCGTTCACATGTAATTGATATGCTGGATGCAGAGGCGCTGAAAGCGCTGATTCGCTCTGAGAAACCGGATGTCATTGTTCCGGAGATTGAGGCAATTGCCACTCATGCTCTTCAAGAGCTTGAAGAAGAAGGCTTTTTCGTTGTTCCGACGGCGCGGGCGGCTCGGCTGACCATGGACAGAGAAGGGATTCGTCGTCTTGCGGCTGAAGACCTTAGACTGCCAACCGCTGATTACCGTTTTGCGGATAGTCTGGAAGAGCTGCAACAAGCTATAGCCGAGCTAGGCACTCCTTGTGTCATTAAGCCGATTATGAGTTCTTCTGGCAAGGGTCAGAGCGTATGCAAAAGCCCTGAGGATGCAGAAAACTGCTGGAACACTGCTTTGGATGGAGCGAGAGCTAAAGGAACACGGGTTATCGTGGAGGCTTTTGTTACTTTTGAGAGCGAGATTACTCTTTTGACGGTGCGTTCTGTATCTGGAACGGTATTTTGTCCACCTATTGGACATATTCAGAAGGATGGAGATTACGTGGAATCCTGGCAGCCTCACTTTATGAAGCCAGAGCTGCTTGAAGAAGCGCAATCTATTGCAAAAGCAGTAACGGATCAGCTCGGAGGTTTCGGTATTTTTGGAGTGGAACTTTTTTTGACAGATCGAGGCGTATTGTTCAGTGAAGTGTCACCTAGACCCCATGATACGGGGATGGTCACGATGGCGACGCAGGATTTATCTCAATTTGCAGTGCATGTCAGAGCTATTCTTGGTTTTCCTGTCCAGTCAGTACAATTGCTGACACCTGGTGCCTCAGCTACGCTGAAGGCTGATGGAGAAGGACGAGCCTTTGCTGTGACCGGAATTGGAGGAGCTTTGGAACTGCCCAGGACTCAGGTTCGCGTATTTGGTAAACCGGAAGTTCGTCCTGGTCGGCGGATGGCAGTAGCGTTAAGTGCGGCGGAAGATGTGGAAATCGCGCGGACGATAGCCAAGCAGGCGGCGTCTATGCTAAAAGTGGAGGTATATGAGGATGAACAGTAGTACCATGGCACCTGTACTGGAAATTCGCAAATGCGGCTTGAATGATCTGGAGAGAGTTACAGCGCTTCTGCGGGAATTCGGCTATCCAACAACGCTAAGCGTGATGAAAGAGAGACTGGAAAGCATGGAGAACAGCAATCTCCAATGCACACTTGTAGCAGAGCTGAACAATGAAGTTGTGGGTATGATCGGCCTTAGACAGGTAAGCTCGTATTACAAACAGACAGATTGTATCACAGAGATTACTGCACTTATCGTATCAGAAGAACTCAGAGGAAACGGACTCGGTAAAAGACTTGTGGCCGCAGCAGAAGAATGGGCACGTGAGCAAGGTTGCTGTCAGCTTTTCCTCAGAAGTGGCAACCGCGTAGAACGCGCACCGGCACATGCTTTTTATCGTCATATCGGTTTCGAAAAGACAGCAGGCTATCGCTTTAACAAAGCGTTGCTATAATACTTATAGGTTACCGATCATCCCCATCCCAGCTACGGCGGGATGGTTTTTTTTTGCTCTGGAACTCTTTTTTTATATGTATTTAATATATTAATACCTAAAACTATTTAAATAACTTAACCATAGATGGATTGGTTTGAATCATATACAATAAAATTTATGACATCTAAAACGTTTCCAAAGAGGGATGAGACATGTATAAGCTAGTTCTTGCTGAAGATGAAGAAGACGTTAGGGAAGGCGTTATCGGGCAGATTGACTGGGAGCGTTACGGATTTGAGATTGTTGAGCAGGCGGAGAATGGACGGGAAGCTGCGGATGCCATAGATCGTTTGCTGCCGGATGTGGTAGTTACCGATATCCAAATGCCTTTTATGAATGGACTTCAGCTGGCTGAATGGATTCGTAGTCATCATCCTAACACTAAGATTATCATTTTGACTGGGTATGATGAATTTGAATATGCTCAGAAGGCGATAAAATTGCAAATTGATGAGTATATTTTGAAACCGTTCTCTTCGCAGGAATTAATTGAAGTATTGCTTAAGGTTAGAGCCACTATCGAGGCTGAAATTGCAGAAAAAGAAAATGTATTTGTACTCAGTGAGCATTACCGGAAAAGTCTGCCTGTGTTAAGGGAGCAATTTTTATCGTCCCTTATTTCGCGTAGATTGCGTACGGATGAAATTGCTGAGAAAAGCTCTGAATATGGCATAAAATTAACGGGACGGTGGTTTCAGGCTTCGGTAATTAGTGTGGATTATATTCGTCCTGAGCGGGAATCGGCTGGGGGTGCAGCAGGCAGGCAAATTTCTTTACGAGACACTGGTGAAAAGAATTTACAGCTATTCGCTGTGCTGAATATTGCTGAAGAAATATGCTCGAAGCATGGTTTTGGAAGGGTGTTTATTCATCGTGATGAGGTCGTATTGCTCACAATCCATGAAGAAGGGGAAGAAACTGATATCACTGGAAAGACTTTTGAGCTTCTTGAAGAAATCCGCCAGAACGTACAGCGTTTTCTGAAGCTGACGGTAACGGCAGGCTCCGGAACGGTCTGTTCATCGCCTGCTTTGTTATTTAATTCATTTGGGGATGCCATGCAGGCATTAGATTATCGGCTTATTCTCGGCAATAACCGGGTGATCTGGATTGAGGACGTTGAGTCACGTTCCAGCACACTGCTAACCTATGATGAACTAACCCAGCAATCCTTAATCCGGACGATTAAACTAGGTACGGTGCAAGAACTTAAAGAGGTTGTTGAGGAGTTATTTGCTGGTCTTGACGCAGAGCAGGTGTCTACACAGGATTATCAGATTTTTTTGCTGGAGATTTTTACATCTATCCTGCGAGTGGCTAAAGAATCCGGCAGTGAGGCTGCAAAGTATATTGGTTCTGGCATTTCGTCGCTAACTGCCATTAATAAATTTAATAGTATGGCCGAAGCCAAGCAATGGATTATTGCAGTCTGTAGCGGTTTAATGGATACGATTGCATTAGAACGTCAATCTTCCTATAAGCTGCTTATTGATGAAGCTAAAGAATATATACGCAGCCACTATGTTGAATCTGATATTTCCATCGGCAAGGTTTGTCAGCATTTACATATAAGTACCGGCTATTTTAGCAGTATTTTTAAGAAGGAAATGAAAATGACGTTCGTTAGTTATCTTTTGCAAATTAGGTTAGAAGCAGCCAAGGAACTTTTGCGATCCACGGAGCTGAAGGCTTTTGAAATTGCAGAAAAAATAGGTTTTGCCGATCCTAACTATTTCAGCTTTTGTTTCCGCAAAAAATATGGCCAATCTCCTAAAGAGTATAAAAACAGCTCCAGAGGAGGGTAAAGATGCTGAAGGATAAACCATATTCCTTTCATCTAAGACCGCAGCATCCCAAAGGCGGAAAACGTCGGTTGTCCTCCAAGCTCCGAAGCATTCAAGTTACGATTACACTCACTTTTACATCTGTTGCCGTGCTGGTAGCTGTCGTTGTCAGTCTTATGCTGTACAACAAGTTTGCCAAGACCGCAGAAGAGAATGCCAATATGAATATGCAGCAGATCATTGAGCAAGTGAATTACAATCTGGGTCTTTATGTTAAGGGAATGCGCAATATTTTTGAGACAGCGGAGGAGCAGATTACGAATAGCCCTTCCGTGGATTCCGCTTTATTGACGGAAAGAATGGCTATGCTAATGGGGAGCAGAGAGGATCTGGTCTCGGCGGCTGTTTTTACACCACAGGGGAAATATGTCGTGGGTACACCCGGTCAGAAGCTGCGCAGCAACACACAGCTGGAGACTCAGAGCTGGTTTACGACGGCGCAAAGAACATCAGAGCTCTCCTATTCCGCACCTCATATTCAGAATTTATTCAAAGGTCAATATATCTGGGTCGTGTCTATCAGCAAATTAATTCAATATAAGGAGAACGGAGTCTTAAAAACCGGCATCCTGCTGATGGATTTTAACTTTCGAACCATTGATGAGCTGAGCAAGCAGGTTAAGCTTGGCAAAAGAGGATACGCTTACATCCTCGATCAGCTGGGAAATATTGTGTACCATCCTCAGCAGCAGCTGATTTACGCTGGCTTAAAATATGAGAATGTGGAGCCAGTACTGGAATATGCTTTTCGTAGCTATTTGGATGAGTCTACGGGTGAAAAACGGTTTATCACCGTAAGAACACTGGAACAGACAGGCTGGAAGATTGTGGGCGTGGCTTATTATGATGAGATTGTAACCACCAAACGTGATCTAAACACTTTTTTATCCTGGTTTTTAGCGGTAGTCATTTTATGTGTAATTATTGTATCTGTCTTTTTGTCTGCACGTATTGCCCGCCCTATCCGCAAGCTGGAACGGACGCTTCAGCAGGTGGGCGAAGGGGACCTCAACACCCGAATAGATGTCAGCGGCGCGTATGAGGTGGAACAGCTGTCCAAACGGTTTAACCTTATGCTGCAACGTATCCGCCAACTGATGGATCAGATTATTTATGAACAGGAAACCAAACGTAAAGGTGAGCTTGAAGTGCTGCAATCCCAGATCAATCCGCACTTTCTGTACAATACCTTGAATTCTGTGATCCGGCTCGCTGAACGTGGCAAGACTGAGGAGGTAGTCACGATGATTCAGTCCTTATCGAAGTTCTTCCGGATTAGCCTTAGTAAAGGGAATAATATGATTACCGTGCAGGAAGAGCTTGATCATGTTCGTCATTACCTTGTGATTCAGAGCTTTCGGTTCAAAAATAAGTTCCGCTACGAGATCGAGGCTCAGGATGAAGTGCTGCAGTGTCAGACTATTAAGTTAATTTTACAACCTATTGTGGAGAATGCCCTGTATCACGGGATTGAAATGATGCCTGATGAAGGTTTTATTTCGATCCAAGCGGAGCTGAAGGATGATCTTGTCATCATCCGCATTCGTGATAATGGACTGGGTATGTCCGAGGAGACTATGAAGGTTCTTTTAACTGGCGGCAGTAAGAGTATGCATGGCTCCGGGGTAGGCGTTAGAAATGTAAACGAGCGTATTGAGTTGTATTATGGGCGTGATTATGGTCTTTCTTTTGAAAGTGAAATTGAAGAAGGCACTACGGTTACTCTTATCTTCCCGGCACTCGCAGCAGGCGAGGGCAAGCCTGGACATGAGGAGGATGAGACATCGGTATGAGAATCGTTCGTTTTTGGCTAACCCTGCTGGTATGTGTGGTGTTATGGACCACGATCACGTCTTGTTTTAATTCGGCACCTAATTATATCAACACAAACAAAACCCGCAATATTCATCTTATTGTGAAAATGAACAAAGGCGACTATTGGAATACAGTTAGATTGGGTGCAGAAGCCGCGGCACAGGAATTTAATGTGAAATTAACGTTCAAAGCTCCGAATGCGGAGAGTGATATTGCGGAACAGGTCAGAATGGTTGAGGACTCCATTAAAGAAAAAGCGGACGTTATTATTTTAGCTGCCAGCAGCTACATGGGACTTGCACAAGTGGTCGATCGGGCGGCATATTCCAAGATTCCCGTATTGTCTGTGGATGCAGAAGTCGGTTCGGCCAGAGTAAGAGCCTATGTGGGTTCAAACGGCTATGAAGCGGGACAAAAGTCTGCAGAAAGACTCATTCAACTGCTAAATGGATACGGGGAGGTCGGCATCATTAACTTCACAAATTCATCTTTGGGGGCGGAGCAGGAGTCTTCAAACGGCATTGAATATGGTGCAAGAGATGCAGAGGAACGGGAAAAGGGATTTTTAAATTACGCTGCCCGATATCCGAACATACAGGTAGTAGAGATTTCTTATACCACTTCGAGTATTAGTGATGCTGAAGAGCTGACACGGTTAATGCTGCTGAAACATCCAAATCTTCGCGGGATCGCCAGCTTGAATGAGACAGCTTCACAAGGGGCGGCAAAAGCTATCCAGAGCCGAGGGCTGCATAATATTAAAATGGTTGCGTTCGACAGCTCCCCGTCAATGATGGAGTTGCTGCAGGAGGGGACGGTTCAAGCGACCGTAATCCAAAATCCTTTTAGTAACGGGTATTTAGCCGTAAAACATGCCGTTGAGGTAATCGAAGGAATGGATGTTCCTGAACGTGTCGATACGGGCACTAAACTCATTGATTTGGACAATATGCTGTGGCCTGAGAATCAAAAATTGTTATTTCCCTTCGTCAGATAGTGGACGGGTTATTTTTGAAAAGACGAATGCCATCCTTAAAATGGGAGGTATTCGTTTTTTGGGTTCAGTAGAATTTTTATAAAAGTGAGTAGGATTTTATATTCGAAACCGTTTTCACCTAAGGCATAATATGGATGTGCCCGAGAGAATTCGGGGTTAAACCAAAAAAAAGAAGTATAAACAGGAGGTCAATGAATAATGAAAAAAATCACTTCCGTTCTTTTAGCAAGCGCAATACTGGGTGCAGCTCTGGCAGGCTGTGGCAATAGCAACAATAATGCAGACAGTGGTAAAGCTACCAATGCTCCAAAAACTGAAAATGCGGGTTCTTCCACTGAAACGCCAAAAGTAGGGGTAGCCATTTACAAATTTGACGATACCTTCATGACGGGTGTTCGTAACGCAATCGACACTGCTGCCAAAGGCATTGCTACTGTAGATATCGTAGATAGCCAAAATTCTCAACCCACACAAAATGACAAAGTTGACTTGTTCATCACCAAAAAATATAAAGGCATGCTGATCAATCCGGTTGACCGTACTGCGGCTGGCGTTATTATCGAAAAAGCAAAAGCGGCAAATATTCCGGTGGTCTTCCTGAACCGCGAGCCGCTGCCAGAAGATATGAAGAAATGGGATAAGGTTTATTATGTAGGCGCTAAAGCGGAAGAATCCGGAACTATGTCCGGTCAACTGATCGTGGACTACTGGAAGGCACATCCTGAAGCGGATAAAAACGGCGACGGTGTCCTCCAATACGTAATGCTAAAAGGCGAACCGGGGCACCAAGACGCTGAGCTTCGTACTACGTACTCCATCCAAGCAATTGAAGATGCCGGCATCAAGGTAGAAAAGCTGGCTGAAGATACTGCGATGTGGGACCGCGTAAAAGGGCAAGAAAAAATGGCAGCCTTCCTTGGCTCCCATGGCGACAAAATTGAAGCTGTGCTTGCGAACAACGACGATATGGCTCTCGGTGCAATCGAAGCTCTGAAAGCTTCAGGTTACTTCACGGGTGATAAATTTATGCCGGTAGTAGGTGTAGATGCTACTGCTCCTGCGATTCAAGCGCTGCAAGATGGAACGATGCTTGGTACCGTGCTGAATGATGCGAACAACCAAGGTAAAGCTGCGATCACAGTTGCTGCTCTGCTTGCTAAAGGAGAAACACCTACAAAAGATAACGTAGGCTTTGATATCACAGACAACCAATACGTGTGGATTTCCTATAAAAAGATCACCAAAGATAATATCGATGACGCCAAATAATAACGCTCTAATCTAGATGGAATTCATGATCATATAGCAGCAACGGGGAGCGGATATTCGCTCCTCGGATTTCTTTCAGGCAGGGAACAGGATGAAACCGCTGTGCCTCTCATGAAAAAAGAAAAAAGCGTAGGGGGCGTAACAACATGGAAAAAGCTGAGTTTTTGCTAGAAATGAATGACATTACTAAAGAATTCCCCGGCGTCAAAGCGCTGGATGCAGTTAGTTTAAAGGTCAGACCAGGTTCGGTGCATGCCCTTATGGGCGAGAATGGTGCGGGTAAGTCCACTTTAATGAAATGTCTCTTTGGTATTTATTCACCGGATGCCGGTGAGATTTTTTTGGAGGGTGAGAAGACCTCTATCGGAAGCTCAAATGACGCTTTGAAAAATGGGATATCCATGATTCACCAGGAGCTGCATCCCGTGCCGTTCCGAAGTGTGATGGAGAATATCTGGTTAGGACGTTTCCCAACCAAAGGGATTGGACCTTTTCAGTTTATTGACCATAAGAAAATGTACACTGACACGGAGAATTTGTTTAAAGATCTGGATATCGATCTGAATCCCGAGACATTAGTGGGTAAGCTGTCTGTATCCAAAATCCAATCCATTGAAATTGCGAAGGCTGTCTCTTTTCACTCCCGCGTTATTGTAATGGATGAACCTACTTCCTCCCTGACCAGTGTGGAGGTGGAGCATTTATTTCGGATCATACGGGATCTTAGGAGTAGAGGCGTAGCTATTATTTATATATCTCACAAAATGGAAGAGATTCTCGAAATTTCTGACGAGGTTACCATTATGCGGGACGGTAAAAAAATCGGAACCTGGCCAGCGGCGGAATTGACTACAGATCTTATCATTTCCAAAATGGTCGGCCGCGACTTGACCAATCGATTCCCAGAACGCTTTAACGTGCCTGGCGAAGTATATATGAAAGTGGAAGGATTAACCTCCCCTGAGGAAAGATCGTTTAAAGATGTTTCTTTTGAATTAAGACGAGGTGAGGTTTTAGGGATTGGTGGTCTGGTAGGCGCTCAGAGAACAGAGGTTATTGAAGCATTATTCGGCCTGCGGGCTATTAAATCGGGGACGATTTCTATCGATGGTAAGCGCATTCATATCCAATCTCCCAAGGATGCTAAGAAACACGGAATGGCCTTGCTTACCGAGGAACGGCGTGTCACTGGTATTTTTCCAGTCTTGTCTGTTCATGAAAATGGCGCAATCGCTAATCTGCATCGATACCAGAAACTACTACTTTTACTAGATGGAAAAAAGAAAAAAGAAGAAGTCGATAAAATGATTGAAAAATTACGGACCAAAACTCCAACAACCAAAACGCTGATCATGAATCTTTCTGGTGGTAATCAGCAAAAGGTGCTGCTCGCCAGATGGCTTCTAACCGAGCCCGAAATCCTGCTTCTGGACGAGCCGACTCGCGGTATCGACGTAGGGGCTAAATTCGAGATTTATTCGATTATTGCCGACTTGGCGCAGCAAGGGAAAAGCATCATTATGATCTCCTCAGAAATGCCGGAGCTGCTCGGAATGTCTGACCGTGTAATGGTCATGTCGGAAGGTAAGCTTACCGGAATACTAGAAGGCGGGCAAGCTACGGAAACCGAAGTTATGCGGCTCGCTGCACAGCATTAGGATAGGATTTCAATGATAGTTTTGCTGGGCGAAACTAGATTGGTTTACGAAGAGAATTACTCTTCGCGTAACTTTAAGGAGGAACACTACTAATGAACGCTAAAAGAGCCCAATCTTTTATTACTCAAAATGCCATTTATATTGTCTTGGTAATTCTGATTATGGGTATTGCCTTATATGAGCCGGCCTTTATCTCTGTAAATACTTTACGGGACATTCTTATTCAATCGTCAACACGGATTATCATCGCGCTTGGTGTTGCCTTCATCCTTATCACAGCTGGGACGGACTTGTCTGCTGGACGTGTGGTTGGTTTTACGGCGGTAATCTCTGCTTCGATGCTGCAAATTCCGGATTATTCCCGGCGGTTTTTTCCTGATCTGCCGCAGGTGCAAGTGTGGCTTCCGATCCTTATAGCTATCATCGCTGGTCTTCTCTGCGGACTCGTCAATGGTATTGTCGTCTCCAAGCTGAATGTCCCGCCGTTTATCGCAACACTGGGTACGATGGTTATCGTCTACGGCTTGAATTCCTTGTACTTTGACATGGATCCGAACCAATCGCAGCCGATTGGCGGTCTGCGTCCAGATTTCACTACAATCGGTTCCGGGTTTATTGGCAAGGGGCAATATTCAATCCCGTATATTGTGCTGATAGCCTTGGGTGTCGCCGCCATCGTATGGGTGGTGTTCAATAAAACCAAGCTGGGTAAGAACATGTACGCTATCGGCGGTAACATACAGGCAGCTAAAGTATCTGGCATCGATGTTTCCAAGAACTTGATCTATATCTATGCCATTGCTGGAGCCCTTTATGGTCTGGCGGGTGTGCTAGAGGCTGCAAGAACAGGTGGCGCAACCAATAACTACGGGAACATGTATGAGCTTGATGCGATTGCTGCTTGTGTAGTGGGCGGGGTGTCTACAACCGGTGGTATCGGAACGGTGCCAGGTGTCCTGGTCGGTGTTATTATCTTTACCTTAATCAACTACGGCCTGACCTTCATTGGCATCAGCCCTTACTATCAGTTGATTATCAAAGGTCTAATCATCATTGCCGCCGTCGCGTTTGATATGCGGAAGTATTCTTCGAAGAAATAGTTGCGTGTTGGATGTATGGTGATCATAGCGTTTGCTATTTATGGCAAACGCTTTTTGGTTTGTCCATTTCGCTTGCTGAGATTAAGCAATTCATAAGAAGCAATTCATAAGAAGCAATTCATAAGATGCAATTCATATGAACCAATTTAAAGTACCAATTCATAAGATGTAATTTAAAAGTACCGATTCATAAAAAGCAATTTAAAAGTACAATTTCACAAGTACCAATTCACAAGTACCAATTCACAAGTACTTAACGTCGCCCCCTTGCTCCTCGCATAGAAAAACTACGCACGAGCACGAAAACTACCCACCATAACTATGTATGAAAAACTACCCACAAAAACTGGTTTAATTAGTTGGGGATAAACCACTTCCGCTCCCACTAGTACCATTGGCACCACCATCAACTACGCCAATAATATCAATTACACCAATAATGCCAACTACACCAATAATGCCACTAGCAGCACTGCTAACTACAGCGCTGCTAACTAAAGTACTACTAACTACGGTACTGCCAACCACAGCACTGTCAACCAAAACACCACTAACTACAGTACTACCAACTACACACAACACCAAAACTACCCACTAAGATGCGACCACGACCAAATAGCGTCGTCACCACCAACACACAGATCAACAATGGCTACTACCAACATGAAACAAACACACCACAAAAACTACCCGCGAAAATGTAACCACAACTAAACAGCGCCAGCAACACTAACATCAACATCAACATCAACATCAACATCAACATTATTTACCACCACAAACTTCAATCAACATTGCCACCCTTGCTCCATCAAATCTAATATTCCACCAATAGGATTTACTCGACCCAATAGTTGCACCTTCACCGCCACGGAACATCTACAGCATCATTACCATCACCAATTAATGTCATCAACACAAATACGGCTATCACACTCCACTCAATATTATCAGCATGAACACAGCAATCACGCCCACAAATCAATATCAGCAGCAATAACACGACCATCGCCATCAGGAGCACCACGAAAACACATCATATTCATCATAGCTCCCCAACAATATCAACAAACTAATATTAGTAACAGAACAAAAGCACCATGAGGCTAAAGAACGGTATAAATCCCGTAGGATTGGCTGAAATGAGCTATGTGGGACGATAGAACGGTAAAAATCCCGTAGAATTGGCTGAAACGAGCTACGTGGGGCGAAAGAACGGTATAAATCCCGTAGAATTGGCTGAACCGAGCTATGTGGGACGAAAGAACGGTATAAATCCCGCAGAATTGACTGAAACGAGCTATGTGAGGCGAATGAACGGTATAAATCCCGTAGAATTGGCTGAAACGAGCTACGTGTGGCGAATGAACGGTATAAATCCCGTAGAATTGGCTGAAACGAGCTACGTGTGGCGAATGAACGGTAAAAATCCCGTAGAATTGGCTGAAACGAGCTATGTGAGGCGAATGAACGGTAAAAATCCCGCAGAATGGGCTGAAACGAGCTATGTGAGGCGAATGAACGGTAAAAATCCCGCAGAATTGGCTGAAACGAGCTATGTATGGCGAATGAACGGTAAAAATCCCGCAGAATTGGCTGAAACGAGCTACGTGAGGCGAATGAAAGGTACAAATCCCGCAGAATTAGCTGAAATGATATACAGAGGAGGAAAGAGAGGCAAAAATGCCCTAGAATACGCCTACCCCCTCTGCGGATTCCCCACCAAAGCTCCTCTCCCCCCAACCCCAAAGATCAAAAAGCACATAAACCAACGTTCTCCCATATTCTATAGGCAAATGCCTTTGTTAAAGGGGAGCGACTGGATGTTAAGGATTAGGTTGAATGAGCTGGGGAAAGGGAATGACAATGGTCTGATACAGGCGGATGTATGGAAATGGGATGGCATTGGCTGGAACGAATATATTACTCAGCAGGATGAGGATTTCATACGCACGGAAGAGGAGTTATTTGTCACGATTCCGGCAGAAGCGGGATTATATCGTGTAGATTACTCTAATAAGCCTTTTGAGGCGCCATACTTATTGCCGGAGTGGGTGGGGGACGATCTGCGGACCACGGGTCTGCATCCGGCGCCGTTTAATCTCAAAGAGGGCACACTTTGGGGATATATTAATGACGAAGGCCGTGTTCAGATTGAACCTCGGTACGAATATGCTGAGGATTTTCAAAAGAACGGTCTTGCCGTAGTTCAGCGAAAAAATAGCAGCGGGCTCATTGACAGCACTGGAAGAGAACGAGTGAAGCCGATCTATTCTTTTATTGCGCCTTTTTCGGAAGAGCGCGCGGTAGTGTCGGATGCCAAGGGGTACACTTTTATTGATGAAAAAGGCAAAGAAGTGACGTCCGCCCGGTATGATTATCTGAACTCATTACATGAGGGGCGTGCACTATTTTCAAAACAAAATACAACCGGTGGCCAATCGCTATATGGATATGTGGACGCGCAAGGTAAAGAGGTGCTGCCCGCGATTTATGTGGATGCCAATGATTTTATGAACGGCGTGGCTTTGGTTAAAATCAAAGAAGGAGAGTATGCGCTCATCGATCCGGCTGGGAACATCCTGCATACTTATAACCATCCTTTTGTAGGAAGTCCGGGAGAAGGTTTACTCGCCTATCAAGCGACTGAAAACGGTAAATATGGCTATTTAAATACGGATGGTTCTGTAGCTATTCAGCCGCAATTCACCTCTGCTTTACCTTTTTCAGAGGGACGTGCGGTGGTGAATACCGCTGAGAATTATGGCAACGCCTATGGGCTGATTGATAAACAAGGGAAAATGATCATCCCGGCAAAATATTATGAAGTATTGCAGCTAGGTGAAGGCAGAGTAGCCATAGGAACGCCTGTATTCCCCAGCCAGCCTTATCGCGGATCACGTTATGTAATTGCAGATGCGGAAACGGGAGCGGTCCTGAGCAATCACACCCTGCTTGGCGTGAACAATTATCAGGAAGGCTTGGCGTCTGTATTTGATGCTAAAGATACCTATTTTATCGATAGAAGTGGAAAAAAGGCAGCCCAGCCTCCAGTTATTCCAGGTGCAGGAACACTCACCCTTAGCGGACGTTTGATAAGAGCAGATGTAGATCAACGCACCTCTTATTATGATCGGCAGGGAAAGCAGGTTTGGCGCCAAAATGGAGTCATTCCGCTGAGACCTCCCTATTCCGTAGTGGAGAAGAAATACAAACCGAACAGGGATTATCTGGTGTATTATCCGGTCGTTGAAGGGATTGCCAGTGCGGAAGTTTCGCGAGAGGTTAACGATAAGCTGCGCAAGCTATCCCTTGCTGAAGACGTTGGGAGTGGAGGGGTTTCCCAGGACTTTAGTTATAATGGTGATTTTTCAGTCTCTTTCTTCCGTAAAAACCTGCTGGTGCTGGAGCTGACCGGATATCGTTTTCCTTTTGGAGCAGCACATGGAATGCCTACCAAAATCTATCCGCATATTAATTTGCGCAGCGGCAGGTTCTATAAGCTGGGAGATTTGTTCAAGCCGGGCAGCAGATATGTGGAGAAGCTCAGTAAAATTGTGGGCAAACAGATCGAGAACGATCCACAATATTCATATGTTTTTCCGGATACGTATAAAGGAATTACCTCGGATCAACCCTTCTTTGTGGATAATGAAGCGTTGTATCTGTATTTCGCACCTTATGAGATCGCTCCGTATTCTGCAGGTTTTCCAACCTTCCGGATTCCTTATGCGGAGATCATGGGATTGATCTCTACGGAGGGCGAGTTCTGGCAGTCGTTTCATTAATTGACAGCTATCCATAGGTTTGCTGAAGTTGCCGTCCTTTCGGGGAGGGCGACTTTTTTTGTGCTTTCTTTCGCGAATAATAGATGAATTGGTATTTTTAGGCAGGAAAACAGCGAAAGAAAGCGAATGTATCTAGGAATCAGAAATCTTACAGTCAAGACTATTATATGTAAAAAATTAGAAGCGCACATTTGAGAGATTTATGCTACAATGACTGAGGAACAAATTACAACTTTGTAACATTTGTAGATGGTCACTCTAGGCACAAGCATATATTACACGCAAGAAAAAAGGAGATGGCAGATTGAAGAACAAGACATTAAAAGCAATCATCGGTGGTAGTGTGGCAGCTGTTATGGCACTTAGTATTTCTCTTCCATTGGAAGCAAATGCGGCATCGAATGAATCGACAGTAACAATAAAAGGCACAAGTTATGAGCAAATATTACAATATTTTAAACAAGCTAATCTTGAGGGATTCCCTTTTTCGAATAGCACAATCGTGGTGACTAAGCCGCAAACTGGAACAGTACCAAACAAAGACAACACGACCACAACTACAACTACAAAACCGGTTACAAAGCCAGCAGACACAACTACTGTAACTAAGCCGACAGATAATACAACTACAACAGGTGCTGTGAGCAATAAAGGAACCTATGTTCAGCAAATCGTAACGCTGGTAAACAAAGAACGTGCAGCAGCTGGTTTGTCACCTGTAGCTGGATTGGACAGCCTGCACAAAGTTGCCGCTACAAAAGCTACGGATATGCGTTCGAATAACTATTTTTCACATACTTCACCTACGTATGGTTCACCATTTGATATGATGAAATCCTTTGGCATCACTTATAAAGCCGCAGGCGAGAACATCGCAATGGGACAAAAAACACCAGAAGAAGTTATGAAGGCATGGATGAATAGTCCAGGTCACCGCGCTAATATTTTGAATGCTAACTTCAATTATATCGGTGTAGGTTATGATAATAATTACTGGGTTCAAGAGTTTATTGGTAAATAATACGAGTAGATGCTTCAGGAAGAAATCGTTCTCCGATGTAAGTCGGGGAGCGGTTTTTTTTGTGTGGTGAAGATCAAAAATGCAACAAAAAAAGAAGCAAGGAACTTGTCCTTACTTCTTCTGTCTAGCTCTATGGGTTATGCAGGGGTCGAACCTGCGACCTGCCGATTAAGAGTCGGCTGCTCTACCAGCTAAGCTAATAACCCGTAATGTCTAAAGAGTCAACGGGAAATATTATATAATGGCATTAATTAAAAAGCCAGTATTTTTTTATTTTCAAAAAAGTCCACACTCGCTCCTCGGCATAAACACTGTAACAGCGGGATTTATTTCTTTGCTAGACATTTGCAAAACTTCTATGGAAGAATTATGTTTATGTAACATAGTTAAGATCTTTGTAAATTGTGGAACAATACATAATAGAACGGCATACGGAGGGATAGCTTTGAAGGATTCGAAATGGACATGGCGCAGCGTCAGCTTGATTTCCATAGTAACAACTATAGTTTTGATGGTTGGTTTAGTTTATGCGGTTAAAGATATTATCTATCCGGTCGGAGAGGTTACCGAGAGCAGCTTGCCTCAGCAAACAGCCGCACCGGTGACGGAGACTGTCAAGCTCCTCAAAATTGTTGCGCTCGGGGATTCGCTTACCAAGGGGACTGGTGATAACACCGGAGAAGGGTTTGTTAAGCGTACGGTTACTGGTTTATCTGCAAAAGGTGTCACAGTAGACTTTTTAGGCAATATGGGGATTAACGGGTTGACTACTGCCGGGCTGTTAAGCAAACTGAACGAAGATGGTGTGGAGTATGCCTTGCGCATGTCGAATGTTGTTTTGCTATCTGTCGGAGGAAATGATCTGTTTAAGGATTCGGATATTCTTGAGAATAATGGGGCGCAGCAAGGAAACACAACTTCATCAACCACTGAGCAGGAGCTGACTCCAGAGTCTTTATTAGCCGCTCTGCCAGAGGCAGCAGCTAGACTGGAGAAGATTCTCGATAAAATCTCACAGATCAATCCAAATGCGCAAATTTACTATATGGGGCTGTATAATCCCTTTGGCGATATTCCAGAATTACTGGTACCAGGCAATCAAGCGGTAACGAAGTGGAATAATACGGCAATGGATATTATTAATAAGCATAGCAACATGACCTTGGTTCCTACGTTTGACTTGTTTAACAGACATTTGGACAAGTATCTATCCACCGATCATTTTCATCCTAATGGTGATGGCTATCAGCGAATCGGAGAACGGTTCATACAGGCTGTGCAGTAGTATATAGGTGAGTGTTAAATTTTGCAGTAAGATCATGTAGGTAAATGCCCTTTGAGCAAGTACAAACCGAGAAAATGACAGTCACAAGGAGCTAAATTAAATATGACAAAAGCGAATAGTGAAGACTCCGGCACAGTCGTCTTGTCTGTGGACGGGGTACGTAAAAAAATAGGACGGAAATGGATAATAGATGATGTTACTTTCGATGTGAGAAAAGGGGAGATTTTCGGCTTTCTCGGCCCTAACGGCGCTGGGAAGACGACCACGATCCGCATGCTTGTGGATTTGATTCGTCCTACTGAGGGCAAGATTACAGTATGTGGGTACAATGTGAACCGAAATCCGGAAAAAGCATTGCAATATGTAGGCTCTATCGTTGAGAATCCTGAGGTATATACCTATTTGACCGGGTGGGAGAATTTGCAGCATTTTGCCCGGATGCAGCCTGGTGTAGACAATGAACGTATTAGCGAAGTGGTAGATATTGTTCGATTAGATCAGCGGATACATGATAAGGTAAGTACATACTCGCTTGGGATGAGACAACGATTAGGCATTGCGCAGGCACTGTTGGGACGTCCACGGCTGCTTATTTTGGACGAGCCGACGAATGGACTTGACCCTAAAGGTATTAAGGAGCTGCGAGAATTCATTCGCAAGCTGGCGGATGAAGGGCTGGCGGTGTTCGTATCGAGCCATTTGCTAAGCGAAATTCAACTTCTTTGCGACCGTGTAGCGATAATTAGTAAAGGGCGTGTATTGGCTGTTGGTGCGGTAGATGAGCTGATCGCTCGTAATTCACCGTATGTACTTTGGGAGCTGGAGCCTTTTGCTGAGGCTCGGGAAATGCTGGCTGATCGTTCAGATATTCAGATTCAGAAACTGGAAGACGTCACATTAGATGACTCAATTATTGCAGGGATGGGCCCAAATTCTTTAATAACGATCATGGATCAGGATCTGATCCCCGAGATTGTCGCCGTAATGGTTACTGCTGAAATCGAGGTGAGGGCTGTGCATAAAATTAATCCGACACTGGAACAGCTATTCTTGAAACTAACGGAGGGTGAGAATGTTGAGTAACTTGCTTCCGCTAATCCGTAATGAGTGCTTGAAGATTATAAAAAAGAAACGGTTTTATGTTATACTGCTGATTCTGATTGTACTGGTGCCTATGTTCACCTATGCACAGATGCGTTCAGCCGAACGGAGCCGGGAGAAGTTTAATTCCGATTGGCGGCTTGAGATCCAGCAGCAGATTATCGATAATCAAAATTCACTGGGAAGTGACCGGATTCCAGAGGAATGGAAGACTTATCGGCGAATATTTGTACAACAGCTTCAGTATTATCTTCACCATGACGTTAATCCGAATGAACCTAGCGGGGTTACCTTTACCCGTGAATTTATGGATAATTCGGTTACATTATTTATTCCGTTGCTTATTATGGCGGTGGCCTCAGATTTGGTCTCGGCCGAAAGGACAACTGGAACTATCAAAATGCTGTTGACTAGGCCGGTCAAGCGCTGGAAGGTGCTTTTTAGCAAAATGACAGCACTGCTAATGTTTGTCTCGCTTATCGTACTTTCCACATTTGCAATCAGCTACTTTATCTCTGGTCTCGCCTTTGGTTTTAAAGGCTTTAACATTCCTGTTTTCACAGGCTTTAAAATCAGTGGTGATTCGCTAGATATGTCTACTGTACATGCAGTGCCTCAGTGGAAATATATGCTTATGCAAGGTGGTTTGATTTGGTTCGTCAGCGTAGTGGTTGCACTGCTCGCATTCATGATCTCGGTGCTTGTTCGCAGTACTGCCGCGAGTATAGTAGTTATGATGGCCGCGTTGATTGCAGGTAGTATACTGACCAATATGGCCTCTGCCTGGACAACAGCGAAATATTTATTTATGGTAAATCTTGGACTGACCAGCTATTTGTCTGGTACTCCCGCCCCCATTGAAGGGATGTCCTTGTCATTTTCCATGGCTGTGCTGGCTGTATGGGGAGCCGCTTCGGTGATCATTTCATTCGCCGTCTTTACGAAAAGGGATATTTTGAATTAGAATGAACAAAGTGACCAAAACGTTTGTTTGCATTTCTTAGAAATATAGGAGAGTATAATTTCACGTTATATTCTATCCTTAGGTTTTTGGCAGTAACGGATACCGTTCTTAACAAAAAGGACGGCCAAGCCGTTTCTTCTTAGTATAGAGAAAAGAAGGAGGAGCATGAATGCTCGAACAGATCGATATGTTTGCTGAAGTTTCTAATAACGGCGAGAATGGCCGTACTGGATACGATGCTGACGACATTCAAGTGCTCGAGGGTCTGGTTGCAGTACGCAAACGACCTGGCATGTATATCGGCAGTACGAGTTCTTCAGGACTACATCATTTAGTATGGGAAATCGTAGATAATGCCGTAGATGAGCATTTAGCCAAGTATTGTACAAAGATTGACATACTGCTTCGCAAGGATGGCTCGGTAACCGTTAGCGATAATGGACGGGGGATCCCGACTGGAATGCATAAGACAGGGGTACCTACACCGCAAGTTGTATTTACAATTTTGCATGCGGGCGGTAAGTTCGGTGGATCGGGTTATAAAAAATCAGGCGGTTTGCATGGCGTAGGGGCTTCTGTCACAAACGCTTTGTCTGAATGGCTCGAAGTAGAAATTTATCGTGAGGGCAAAATCCATCGTCAGCGGTTTGAGTACTGGGTGGACAAGAAGGGCAAAGAGCATGTCGGCGAACCTGTAACTGGTCTTGAAATCTTGGGTAACACCAATAAAACTGGTTCGAAAATTACTTTCAAGCCAGATATTCGTGTCTTCCCAAATGGAATTGCTCTGAATTATGACACGCTGGCAGAGCGGGTTCAGGAGATTGCTTTTCTGAATTCCGGTCTGCGTATTACACTGCAAGATGAGCGGAGCAACCGTCAGGATGAGTTCTTTTATGAAGGTGGTGCCAGTCAATTTGTGCAGTTCCTCAACGAAGGTAAGGATGTTCTCCATGATGTTATTCATTTCAGTGCAGAAAAGGATGATATCGAGGTAGAAGTAGCTCTTCAATACAACGGAGGCTACACAGAAACCTTGGCTTCCTTCGTAAACTCCATTCCAACTCGCAGCGGGGGCACACATGAGACCGGCTTTAAAACTGCGTACACTCGTGTATTAAATGAATATGCCCGCCGCACGCAATTGCTTAAAGAAAAGGATAAAAACCTGGAAGGTAATGATCTGCGGGAAGGTATGATGGCTGTCATCAGTGTAAAAATGTCCGAGGTTGAATTTGTTGGACAGACGAAGGATCAGCTTGGCAGTGCTTCCGCCCGTAGTGCAGTAGATTATATTGTTTCTGAAAATATGGCGCGTTTCTTGGAAGAAAATCCACAAGTTGCGCAGAGCCTGCTGAAGAAATCGATTCAAGCGTCGAAAGCCCGGGAAGCGGCACGTAAAGCCCGCGATGAGATCCGCACAGGCAAGAAACGCAGCGAAAGCTCGAATCTTGGCGGTAAGCTGTCTCCTGCACAATCAAAGGACGTTACACGTACGGAGCTGTTCATCGTGGAAGGTGATTCCGCGGGTGGTTCGGCTAAGCAAGGCCGTGACTCTAAGATTCAAGCGATATTGCCGCTAAAAGGTAAACCGATGAATCCGGAGAAGGCTAAGCTGCTGGACATCCTGAAGAACGACGAGTATAAAGCAATTATTTCTACGATAGGCGCTGGAATTGGTCCGGATTTCACTGTCGAAGACAGCAATTATTCCAAAATTATCATTATGACCGATGCCGATACCGATGGAGCGCATATTCAGGTGCTGCTGCTGACATTTTTCTATCGTTATATGAAGCCTTTATTAGATGCAGGCAAGGTCTTTATCGCTCAGCCTCCACTTTATAAGTTGACCCGCAAAACGGGTAAGCTGGAGACCGTAAGGTATGCCTGGAGTGATGAAGAGCTGCAAAATTACTTAAAGGAATTCGGCAAAAACTTCGAGCTTCAGCGTTATAAAGGGTTGGGTGAGATGAACCCTGATCAGCTGTGGGAGACAACGATGAATCCAGAGTCGCGTACGCTGCTTCAGGTACAGATTGAGGATGCCGCTAAGGCGGAGCGCCGTGTTTCAACACTTATGGGTGACAAAGTCGATCCACGTAAACGCTGGATTGTTGAAAATGTCGATTTCACCGAAATTGTAGAGTAATGTCAGTGCTGCAAGTGACGATAATCCCGATTTTCTAAGAGTTTGGTGATTTATGGGACCAAGAAGATTTTTGGAACTGTAGGAGCGATAGTGCCCGGAATTCCAAAAATCCCTGAAGTACCCGAGAATCACCACACTATTTTAAAACGGGCAGTTTGAGGAACAGAAGGTGAGCAAAGTGAGTAGTTTATCAGAACAATTTTTGCCGGCATTTCTGGAAGAGGTCGTCGGTGACCGCTTTGGTCGGTATTCAAAATATATTATTCAGGACCGGGCAATCCCCGATGTCCGTGATGGACTTAAACCCGTGCAGCGCCGGATTCTTTACGCGATGTACGACTCCGGCAACACACCTGACAAGCCATACCGCAAGTCAGCCAAAACCGTCGGAGATGTAATGGGTAATTACCATCCACATGGTGACTCCTCTATTTACGATGGTATGGTACGTATGGCACAGCCTTGGAAGATGGGGCATGTGCTAGTTGACGGTCACGGCAACTGGGGCTCCATGGACGATGACCCAGCTGCGGCAATGCGTTATACAGAAGCACGGCTGTCTCCCATTGCAATGGAGATGATGCGTGATATCGAGAAGCGGACCGTCTTGTTTAAAGATAACTTTGACAATACCGCCAAAGAGCCTGTTGTGGTTCCTTCCCGGTATCCGAATCTGCTCGTAAATGGCACGAGTGGGATTTCTGCGGGTTTTGCTACTGAAATTCCGCCACATAATCTGCGTGAAGTAATTGACGCTTGTATCGCAGTGATGCAGAAGCCAAATATTGAGCTGGAAGAAATTATGACCTTTATGAAAGGTCCGGATTTCCCTACAGGCGGCACGATCATGGGCGGAGACGGCATCATGGATGCTTACCGCACAGGTAAAGGCCGTATTTACCTGCGCTCCAAGACAGAGATTGAGAATATGCGGGGCGGCAAGCAGCAAATCGTGATTACGGAAGTTCCATTCCAGATTGTAAAATCACGGCTGGTTACTTCCATGGAGAATATTCGGCTGGAGAAAAAGATCGATGGCATTGCCGAGGTTCGTGATGAGAGCGGCCGTGAGGGATTGCGGATTGTAGTCGAACTCAAAAAAGAGGCTGATGCTCAAGGCGTGTTGGCGTATCTGCTCAAAAAAACCGATCTTCAAATCACCTATAACTTCAATATGGTTGCTATTGTTAACAAAGCGCCTCAGCAGCTTGGTCTAAAAGCCATCCTGGAAGCTTATATCGCGCATCAGCGTGAAGTTGTGACTCATCGCACCCAGTTCGATCTGGAACGCGCAGAAGACCGTGCTCATGTCTTAGAGGGCTTAGTTAAAGCACTGAACATCCTGGATGAGGTTATCGCTGCGATCAAAGCTTCGAAAAACCGTCAAGATGCTCAGAACAATCTCGTATGGATGTTCGGCTTCAGTGAACGCCAAGCCGATTCGATCCTTACTTTGCAATTGTATCGTCTGACCAATCTGGAGATCACTTCACTCCAGAAAGAGTTAGATGAAATGATGGCAAAGATTACACATCTGCGCGGCATTTTGGAAAGCGACAAAAAGCTAGTTTCTGTAATCCGTAAGGAACTGCTGGAGATTCGCGACAAATACGGCATTGATCGCCGTTCTCTGATCCAAGGCGAAGTAGAGGAGCTCAAGGTTAGCCTTGAAGCGCTGGTCAACGCGGAGGATGTGCTAGTTGCTCTTTCAGCAGATGGTTATATTAAGCGGACTGGTATGCTTTCCTTCACCCGTTCAGGTGGGGAGCGTCATACCTCAGGCGTCAAAGAAGGCGACCATATCGTCAGGCTGCTGGATGTGAATACCCGTGACAGTCTGCTGGTATTTACCCGCAAGGGGCAATACTTCTTGCTTCCTGTGCACCAGATTCCGGAGTTTAAATGGAAAGAGCCTGGTACAGCGATTGTGAATGTCATTGGATTGTCTAAAGGAGATGGAATCGTTAGTGTGATTCCGGTTAATAATCTAGATGATCCGCAGCAAAGTCTTGTGTTCGTCACCCGTCGGGGTCAGGTGAAGCGTACAGAGCTCAAGGAATACTCTACAAGCCGTTCTGGAGCTGTAGCGGCCTGTAAGGTAGCCGAGGGTGATGAGATCATTACAGTGGCTTCCAGTACGAATGACAAGGACATTGTGCTGGTTACCCGTGAGGGAATGAGTATCCGATTCCATGAGAATGAGGTTAACCCTATGGGTCGCGTTGCATCTGGTGTAAGAGGAATTCAGCTGCGCGAGGGCGACGAGGTGATTTCCTGCTTCTGGGTCAGCGAAGATGAAGGCGAAATCCTTGCTATTTCTGATATTGGTTATGCGAAACGTTCATTACTTGTGGATTATCCATCACAAAGCCGTGGTGGCAAAGGAATGCCAACCTTCGAATTCAAGGAAGGCAAACGAATACGTCCAAATGGCAGCAGGTTAGCAGGGGCTTTCTATTGCAAGGAGCCATTAGAACTGAATGCCGTTACTCGTGAGAATGCCCACCATACGTTCTCCTCTGAATCAGCGCCGCTGGGCGAGCGTCGTTCTACAGGCAAACAGATTGTAGCTGTGGAGAAAAAGGATGAGATCATAAATCTTTTCCCATCGGTTCATTAAAACTAGCGATTAACAAGTGATTTTATAACGGCGTTTAGTCCGCTCTTTTGGAGGGTTGACTAAGCGTCGTTTTTTATTTTTTTATGCTGAAGGTCCGGCAGATTTATTTTTTCTTCTTTTGCAGGAAATGGAAGTTGTTTCGCGAAAATGTAGATATACCGGATAGAACCGCGAGGAAAGGAAGGAATAAGTGTGCATGCTTCTGAATTCAGTAAAATTTGGCATAAGATTTTAAAAGATTATAAATTACATATGGACAGTAATCTTGCTCCAACGCTGACGGATGCCCAACTTACTGTACTTGAACTGCTTCAGGAACGCGACGCCATGAAGCCTTCTGATCTGGCTCCACATTTGGCGACCAGTCCTGCAGCGGTTACGATGTTACTTGATCGGATGGAGAAGCATGAGCTTATTGTGCGGGAAAGAGATGCTTCGGACCGGCGGATTGTATGGGTGAGCATAACGGAGACTGGAAAGGAAGAAACTGCACGTGGTCTAAAGATCCGCAGTGATTTTTTTGCGGAAGCGCTTGATCCGATCTCCTCTCATAACCAACAGTTACTGCTCTACTTAATGGGCAAAATGGTTGTTACAACTACACCGGAGGGTTCTACACCTTGAAGCAAATAGCTTTGCTGTATCACTAGTGCATTTAGAGTATGTAGAAGCATTTAGAGTGTTTTAGAGCAATTAGAGGCACCTAGATGCATCTAGATGCATTTAGTTGTATTTTGTACAGCTATTGTTTGCTAATTACTCGATTGATGAAATATAACTGTATTTTATACAACTATTTTCTTGATTTACTTCTCTTTTTGCAGTTTCCCTGATTTTTAATTGTAAAAAGTACACTTAAAATCCGATCTACTGCTTTTTTATTCGGAATAAGTGTATAGAATGCAGTTATCTTACTTTTCATTTCAGATTCCATCTAGGAACCACTGCTGAACCACTGCTGAACCACTGCTGATCCACTACTGATCCACTGCTAAACAGAGCGGTGGATCAGTTGGCTAAGTTCAGGTTGGAAGGTAGAAGAGATGTTTAATCTCAAAATGATGTTTAATCTCAAAATGATGTTTAATCTCAAAGGGATATTCAATGCCCGGCTGGAATAATCGGACTAAGCATATCCTGCGGAGCTAGGAAGAACACTTCAGCGTGCGTGGACCCTCTTTCCATAGTCTGTTCAAGTAGCAGACGCAGAACCAAAAACGAGGCAGTGATTCTCCACTAACCGGAGAATCACTGCCTCGTTTTTAAATAACAGGGATCGTTTCAATGCCTAGAAACGGCTGCTTTAGAACAGCCCTTTTTTTAGTGTTTCCCGCGGCCACAGATCCCAAGGATGGGTTTGTGGGGGCAGAGAGATGAGTTCCACTTCTTCTTTAGTAACAGGGTGAGGGAATCCTACAAGTGCTGACCATAACGCAATTTGTTGCCCCGGTTTGTTCACTGAAGCCCCGTACTTCTGATCACCGTATAATGGGCAGCCGATCGAACTTAGTTGCACCCGAATTTGGTGGGAACGCCCTGTAAGTAAATCAATCTTAAGCAGGCTGTATCCTTCTGCACTGTCAAGCACTGTGTAATCCAGAATTGCTTCCTTGCTGCCGGGAGTTCCTTTTCGAACCACGGTGACGGTGTTACTCTTTGCGTCTTTAAGCAGCGTATCTGTAAGACGGCCACGAGTGGCTGGCGGTTTACCATGCACGACTGTTAAATACACCTTATGAAAACCGTGAGTACGGACACTCTCGGATAGTCTTGAAGCCGCTTTTGAAGTCTTGGCAAAAATCATTGCTCCCCCAACCGGTCGGTCCAAACGGTGGACCAGACCTATATAGACGTTGCCGGGTTTGTTGAAACGTTCCTTCACATCTTCTTTCAGCAGGTTCAGCAGGTCAGGATCGCCTGTTGCATCCTCCTGAACAGGAATATTCACGGGTTTTACAATCCCCAGAAGATGGTTGTCTTCGTACAACACTTCAAAGCGTTGTGATCCGCCGCTTACAGCCTCATTGTTGCCGGAACTATGCTGTGTCATGGCTTACGCCTCCCAGCGACCCAGGATACCACATGGCAGGTTCATGCCGGAGGAGGTGATCGGAAGACCGATTTCGCCGGAGGTAAGCTTTCCGCCATAACGTTTGCCCATGGTCATGGACAACATGTTGCGCAGTACAGTTGGAGAAATACCAGTGGTGTAGGAATTAATGAGCATGAACAAAGGGTTGTCGCTCATAATCTCCATACAGCTCTCAAGGAAAGGGTACAAGCTTGATTCAAGCTTCCACATTTCTCCACCAGGTCCTCTTCCGTAAGAAGGAGGGTCCATAATAATCGCATCATATTTACTTCCGCGGCGTTGTTCACGTTGTACGAACTTGAATACATCATCCGTGATAAAGCGGACTGGACGTTCTCCAAGACCAGACAGTTGAACGTTTTCTTTCGCCCACTGCACCATACCTTTGGCTGCATCCACGTGAACGACAGACGCACCGGCACTCGCCGCTGCCACAGTAGCTCCACCTGTGTAAGCAAAAAGATTCAGCACTGAGATTGGACGGTTAGCCGCTGCAATCTTGTCCATCATCCAGCTCCAGTTGGCTGCTTGTTCAGGGAATAGTCCTGTATGCTTGAAGTTTGTAGGACGTAAGTGGAATTTTAAATTACCATAGCTAATCTTCCAATCGTCCGGAATGGTTTTTTTCATTTCCCATTGTCCGCCACCAGCGGAGGAACGGTGATAATGTCCGTGCACATCACGCCATTTAGCGGTCTCATTATTTAGAGGCCAAATAATCTGTGGATCAGGACGACGCAAGATAATATCGCCCCAGCGTTCGAGCTTTTCTCCACCGCCTGTATCAATTACTTCATAGTCTTTCCAATCGCTCGCTATATACATGATTTAATCCATCCTTCAAAAAAATTCATTTAGCCTTTATTGTACAACATTTCACCTGATTGCTACAAACAAATTACGCCTCAGCCAGCTTCACCAATCATTTTGTCCAATGCTAATGAGGTGTATAATATTTCCATGCTTATGCGGCTATTCAACTGGTGCCGCAAGACTTGATTGTGTATGATCATATAGTAGAATCCTTACCCTATTTACGATCGGAGAACTAAAGCTATGTTCAATCTCTCACCGCTGTATTTCCCTATAACTGCAAAACCCAACCACACTAGTGAGTTTCTGCCCAGCCATGCCTTGCAGCCGTTTATTCGCTGTTTTTGGGGTTCTGTAGATGTGGAGTCTATACAACAACCTGAGACGGAGACAATAATTCCGGACACCTGCATGGATATTATTTGGGATTTGGATAGGGTATCAGGCAATACAAATACTTTTTTCTCCGGCATCAATGACACTCCATTTGAAGTCTCTTCAGACAGAAAGCCAGGGGGGAGTTCAACCTTTGGGATCCGATTTCATTTCTGGGCAGTTCATTTTTTTGCAGATGATCATCTGCGGAATGTCTTGAATGCACATGTCGATGTAGAACAATATTTTGGCACTTTTAAAAAAGAGCTTGGTCATCTATTGGAGAAAGTAAACTCGATGGACGAAAGGATTGCAGCCGCTGAAGCCTATCTGCTTCGTCGTCTTGAGCGTAGAGGGCGGACTAACGATCGGATGATGAATGCAGTCTATACTATGGTTAAACAAAAAGGGATTGTGACCGCTGAGGATTTGGAGACCAGTTCTAATTTAAGCAGACGACAACTTGAACGGCTTTTTCAAGAATATATAGGTGTATCGCCCAAAAAAACAGCAGATCTCGTGCGGTTTCAGAATGTATGGCGGGAGATGTGTCATTTACCTGGGCAGACAAAGAATATGCAGGATCTTATTTTCGCGTATGGTTACAGTCACCAGTCCCATTTTATCAATAATTTCAAAAAATATGCTGGAAGAACCCCACTTGAAGCCTTGGTCTATGCAGGCCGAAGAATGTCGTAATTTTGCAATACAAAGCGTGTTAACCTTGTTAGACTAAACCCATGTAAGAAATGAGACATATTATGAAAATGAGAGGGGACAAGTTATGATTTCGTCTTTTGAAGGGACTAACATTTACACTAAAGATACTGCGGCGTCAGCTAAATTTTATACGGAGGTACTAGGAATTCCTATGCCTTTCGAAGGTTACGGTAATTTCGACGGGGCAAAGCTTGGTTTTGACAAGAAACAGCCGGGAATTATTATTTGGGATGCTGCAAAGTGGGAAAATCTTACGACAGGTTTTGTTAATTTAGTATTCGGCTGTGATAATCTTGATGAGACATACGAGCAGTTGAAAGCTAAGGGACTGGATTGTCAGCCACCTGTTACGATGGAATATGGGGGTAAAGAAATGAATTTTCGTGATCCTGATGGGAATCACATAACCTTGCTGGAAGGTGCTTATTAAGCTTCTTTTTAAGAAAAATGAGACGGAGCGCAAACTTCAACCGTGTGTAATAACGGGGAGTTTGCGTTTTTTTAACTTTATTTATTGACAATGATAATCATTATCAAATAGAATGAGGTGAAGCGTATATGATTTAAATTTAAGGTGTTAGTAGGGGAGGAACAGGAGTTTATGGCTAAAGTGCTTGTGGCATATGCTAGTTTAACTGGCAACACTGAAGAAATGGCTGAATTGATTGTAGAAGGAATACGCCAAGCAGGCGGTGAGGCTGTTTTGAAGTCGGTCACTGAATGTAATGCGATTGAGATAAAATCATATGAAGGCGTTCTGCTAGGGGCATATACTTGGGGAGACGGAGAGTTGCCGGATGAATCTCTTGATTTCTATGAGGAGATGGATGAACTTGATTTGACTGCCATGAAGTCAGCAGTTTTTGGTAGTGGGGATACAGGCTACGCCATTTATTGTGGGGCAGTGGATGTTATCGAGGAGAAGTTAAAGGAGCGTGGAGCAGTCATTTTGCAAGATAGCCTAAAGATTGAGTATGGCCCTAATGCTGTAGAAAAAGAAGCCTGCCGTCAATTCGGACGTCAATTCATCGAAGCCTGTATGGCGGTAACCTAAGATGGGGGGGCCAGTGGGAAGTTGGTTTAACAAAGCAAGGGCTGTACATACCCCTCCGTATAAACGGCTGCACGATTATCGCATGGAGCATATTATGCTGGGCGGGACTGAGAATTTAGCTAGCGGAGCTCAAGCGACGGGTCTCCCACGTTGGCGCCAGCAGGTTCAATATGCTGTGGGGCATACGCTTAATGACTTCTATAGTCTGCTGCCGGAAGTGCGGAGAGAGACACCTATACAATTTCTGTTAGAGCGACGGTGGCCTCCTAGGGGAGATGCTTTTCCCTCCCTTTTGCAATATTGGGATATCAAAACGAGTGTAGCTGATGAGCTTATGCGTATCGTTTCAAGCAATCATCTACAGGAGATTCCAGTGATGTTATATGAACAGTGGCATGTCCCAGTTCCAGCGTTGAATTTGGAGTTATCGATGATTACGCAACTGGCTTGGAACTCTTCACTAAGTGGCCGAAGCGTGAACATTCAGAAGTTTATGGTTAATGGCAATGAGGATATCATCACTGGATTTATGCATATGGCCAATGTTTTTTGCCATCATGCTTATGGTGAGCCAGCGGAGACCGTGGAAGTTTTCTCGCTGCTGGATGGACGTAAATACTGCTTTGCTGGAGAGGCAATCTCGCTTATGGAGTCACTGGATTATGTTCGTTTGTTATCCGTATTTCTTGAGCGTGAAGTGTTAGCTGACGGTTCCTTAAGCTGCAGCGATCGTAGAAATGAGAGAGGCGAAGCGAATTATTTACTATAATAAATATAGACCTCCTTATCTGCAGGTTAGAACACCAGCAAGTAAGGAGGTCTTATTGTTACTGCTTTATTAAAATCTCAAGAGTTAGGTCGGGGGATTAGCCGATAAATCGGTAATAATCCTGTTTATTCTGAATGACAAAGCCGCAGCTCTCATACAGCTTAAGTGCATTGGGATTATCCAGTGCGACCTCCAGATTTACACCATTATAATTTTGGCGCTCTCGTTCGATGGTCTGAAGAAGGGCGCTGCGGCCAATGCCAAGCCCACGTAGCTTTTTGTCGACTGTAAATCCATAGATCCAAGATTCATTATCTTCAGTCCACACTCGCATTTTCCCAACAGGCCTGCCATCCATCTCGATCATAATATTCTCTTGCATACCTTCCTGTTTGTGCAACTCATACTGCTCGGCAGCATCTTCTGTCTTCATATCAAAACCTCCACAATCCAGTTCGACCAGAATGTGTGCCTCTTCTTCACGAGCTGGCCGTAAGACCACAGTCCCTGTCGCTGAGCTAACATCAGAAGAAACCATGGAATTGCCATCCCATTTCATTTGATATTCAGCGTGATTGAACTGTAGAGGCAAGGTTTGCAGGAAAGCAGTTCCAGATGAAGAAGCGGCGGGTGCATTTAGAAGAAGAGTAGAGACTTTATTGCGTTTGATTATGGTTTGTGCTCGGTTCCACAGAGAGGTGAAGATTCCGCGTCGACGGTAGCCTGGCCGAACCATGCCACAGACCTCCATATCGCTTCCAAAACCATAGAGTCCCAAGAAACCGACCAGTAATTCGTCCTCATAAGTCACAAGCCATTCCGTATCACCTGCGCTTGATGGCTGGCGGAGCATATCCCAATTCAGTTTTAATGAGATTCCTTCATATTGCTCACAGCGTTGTTGCAATTCCTCAATATTCTTAAAAGTGTCGGCAGTCGTCAAACCCGTTTCCCCCTAAAGTGTATTTGAACTATTATAAGTTCGCATAGTTACTAAAAAAGCTTCGCGGAAACGGGAGCAGGTTTTAAGCTCTCCCGCCAGTATTCCCGCTCAGCACGTCTTTGTACTCCGGGTGCTTCTCAAATTGATGCGCAGCATAGGAGCACACGGGTACAATTTTTAAATTCTCATTCCGAGCCTTGTCCACAACAGCACGTACAAGCTTTTGTCCAGTACCTTGCCCGCGCAGTTCTTCGGAGACACGAGTGTGGTCAATGACCAATTCCCCGGTTTCTTTATCCAAACTGTATGTGATTTCGGCAAGGTCCTTACCGTCATTAGCAACAAAAAAACGTCCGTTTTCATTTTGAATTTGCATCTTATGGCTTCACTCCTAATTAGTTATTGCCTATATTTTACTACCATGAATTGCAAAAAGCGAGGAACGAACCAGATTGATTGTTCTTCGGGCTGAATGTTGCTTTCCTTGTTACCCGTGGATCGCTGCGCTGTATTTTTTGTTCATGTGGGCAACTTGGTCAAGCAGAATATAGCAAGTGAGAGTTAACTAACCTCGAGTATTTGTTTTGGTAAGCTGAAAACTGGGAACGCTGGGAACGCTGGGAACGCTGGGAACGCTGGGAACCCCCGGAACCCCGAAATGCCAGAACCCCGTAACCCCGTAACCCCGAACCCTTGGTTGTCCTATTCCTCCGCGGAATCTAACGGACCCATTTGAAGCTATTTGCACATTTTTAGTAATTTAAGTAAATTTTCGGACCCCAGTGCAGCTATTCCTTATGAATAGGCACGAAATAGGCATTTTTAATGCCCATAGCGCCTATGGAGTCCGATCGCACACAAAAAATGGGATAATACTGCGAATAACGTCAACTGTGTCCGATAGCGTAGGATCCTAATTCTCCGCAGAAGCTTACGGACCAGAATCCTAATTCCTCACTGATGCTTTCGGACCCAGCAGACGCTATTTGCACATATTTAGCCGTTTGAGCAAAGTTTCGGACCCCAGTGCAGCTATTCCTTATGAATAGGCACGAAATAGGCATTTATAGTGTCAATAGCGCCTATGGAGTCCGATTGCACACAAAAAATGGGATAATACTGCGAATAACGTCAACTGTGTCCGATAGCGTAGGATACTAATTCTCCGCAGAAGCTTACGGACCAGAATCCTAATTCCTCACTGATGCTTTCGGACCCAGCTGACGCTATTTGCACATTTTTAGTCTTTTGAGTAAATTTTCGGACATCATAGCAGCTAATCCTTTGGAATAGGTACGAAATAGGTGTTTTTTATGCCAATAGCACCCATGGAGTCCGATAGCACGCAAAAAAAGGATAATACTGCGAATAAGGTCAACGTGTCCGATAGGTTTCCGATAGCGTAGGATCCTAATCCTCCGTAGAACCTTTCGGACCAGAGTTCTAATTTCCCACTGATGCTTTCGGACCCAGCAGACGCTATTTGCACATATTTAGCCGTTTGAGTAAATTTTCGGACACCAGAGCAGCTATTCCTTTGGAATAGGCACGAAATAGGTATTTTTAATGCCCATAGTGCCTATGGAGTCCGATAGCATGCTGAAAAGGAGATAATACTGCGAATTAGGTCAACTGAGTCCGATAGAGCTGAGTCCTGATCTCCCGCTGAAGCCTGCGGACCCAGCAGACGCTATTAGCACAAGGTCAACTGAGTCCGATAGCGTAGAGTCCTGATCTTCCGCTGAAGCCTGCGGATCGAGCAGACGCTATTAGAATAAGGTCAACTGTGTCCGATAGCGCAGAGTCCTGAACTCGCGCTGAAGCCTACGGCAGACGCTATTAGCACAAGCTCAGCTGTGTCCGATAGCGCCCACGCTCGCGGAAATGACAGCTAAATCAACGTGAAATGCAGAAAATTCGGTGCTGAAACAGCAGCTAATGAATTTTTATACACTCCCGTTTATAGAGTAGCTTGCGTATTCTCAGGATAATACAATAAGATTAAGAGAATATCTCACTACTGAAAAGAACCGCTAGCAGGAGGAATCATTGTGGAATACAAGGTTGAGGTTGAATTTGGATCGATTTATGAATTGTTGAACAGCTTACATACTTATCTCTGCAAAAAATCCTATAAGAAGATTGATTTAGGGGTAGCGTGGGCTAATGAAATTGAAAGCACGCTCAGTGAAGAGCTGTTATCCCGTCTGAAAGAAACCGAACTAAACAATGAGTGGAAAATGTTGAATCTGCTCATTTACTGTTGTCCATTTAAGGATGATGTAGACAGTGTGTTGAACTGGATTGAACGGTTATCGGTTGGTGAGTTATATGAGACCTTATCAAAATATGTAAAGGTATTTCCAAGCCATATGGAGGATTACCGTAACCGCGTAGTATTTTTACTTTCCGAGTGGAACCGCCAGTACTTTAGCCAATGCAATCCTGCGATTTTGAGCAAACTGCAGCAGCATGCGGATTCGAAGAACACGGAGCTTAATGAACTGGACACTGCGGATTTCGTGAACAAGACGACCAACGGATTTTACTTCATGCCTACGGATGGGCTTAAGAAGCTCGTACTGATTCCACAGTATCATTTTCAGCCTGCTAATATTATCTATTGCTATGGGGAATTAACGATCTGCCATTATGCGGCGTGGATATCGATGGAGAATGAGGAAATCTCCCCTTTTATGTACAGAGCGATCCGTAGTCTGAGTGAAAAAAGCCGGCTAAAAATCCTCCAAGCCCTTAGTGATGGCCGTAAGACGTTTACCGAAATTGTTAAGCATGCGGGGATCTCGAAGGGGATTGTGCATGATCATATTTTTAATCTTCGTTGTGCAGGTTTGCTTCATGCCTATATTGAAGGAGAGAATGTCACCGGATACAGTCTGCGTCTTGAAGGTATTCATCGGATGAATGAGCAGCTATTCGAGTATTTGAAATAATGATTTTGAAAAAAAATAACCGTCTGAAAGCCAGGGCTTCTCTTATGCAGAGAGGGGTTTTGGCTTTTTTATTTGTTTTAATTATCGCCTAATTCTGTTTATGGAGAATTTTTTTGAAGTTCTCTCTTTACAGAACTCGAAAACCTTTCTATAATGAACATCAGATGTTATTCATACTTAACGGGTAGGAATTATAGTTATTATTCTATCAGAGAGAAAAGGGAGATAGGTACATGAGAAAAAATGCGATTGTAATCACTTCATTACTGCTTACGGGGTCACTGTTACTTTCTGCTTGCGCTAACAACAGTAATAACGAATCCTCATCCGCAAACAATGCGGCTGCAGGCTCCAATTCAACCAACGTGGAAGCAACCACTGCACCAGAGATTGTTCCTGCGGGTGCTCTAAGCGAACCTTTTACTGCCACGGATTTATCCAAACTTCCAGCGGTGGCCCAGAAACGTACAGATACCATTATCGTCGGGCTTACGGACCCAAGCGGAGCGTTCACTCCTTATTTTCAACAAAGTGGTTATGATGGCAATGTCTCTTCACTGCTATACGCTTCTCTCGTAACTGTTGATGACAAAGGCGTTCCAACGCCGGAGCTTGCGGAGAGCTGGGATGTTTCAGATGATCAGCTTACATACACGTTCCACTTGAGAAAAGATTTGAAATTCAGCGACGGTTCACCGTTAACAGCGGATGATGTGGCATTTACATGGACGATCCAATACGACAAATCGTATGACGGTAGCTCCCAGCTTCCATCGCTAAATGTTAAAGGCGGCAAAGCCTATAAGGAAGGTACATCCCCTACAGTTGAGGGCATTAAAGTAATTGATCCACAGACGATCTCAGCAACCCTTGAGCAACCAAACGCAACGGCGCTGGTACAGCTCGGCTCGAATGTACTGTCGAAAGCTTACTATGGCAAGGACTATAAAATTGGAAATCTTGAATACATTAAAAAGCTGCATGAGAAGCCACTTGGCGATGGACCTTACAAGCTGGAGAAATTTATTCCAGGTCAAGAAGTGCGTTTTGTAGCGAATGAGAATTATTTCAAAGGTAAACCAAAGACGGAGCATTTCATCTACAAAACTACGGAAGGCGACGTATGGCAGTTCGTAGAAACTGGTGAAGTGGACTACGCTTCCTTTAGTGCGACAGACGAGAATATCGAGAAGCTGAAAGCACTTGGTTTTGTGAATATTATTCCATACACTCCAAGCACCTATGGTTACTTGCAAGTTAACCTGAAGCATGAGCAGCTCAAGGATAAGCTTGTACGTCAAGCTATTGTGTACGGTTTGGATCGTCAGAGTATTTATGTGGATGCAGCACAAGGTGCAGGTTCTATTGCTAACATCCCGGCATCGCCGATTTCCTGGTCTTACACTGAGGAAGGTATTAATCCTTACAAATATGATCCGGAAAAAGCAAAACAATTGCTCGATGAAGCTGGCTGGACGGTAGGCGCGGGGGGGATCCGTGAAAAAGATGGCAAACCGCTGTCCATCCATTACCTCGGTTCGAAGAGTAAAAACACAGATATTTTCATTGCTGTAGCTAAAGAGAATTTTGAAGCGCTGGGTATCGAATTCCAGCCTGAGGTTTTCGCAGACTTTAACTCACTGGTATCGAAAGTAGAAGGTGGGGACTACGATCTCGTATCCTTCTCCACAAGCATGTTGACTGATCCGTCTGACGGGTTCATGCAATTCTTCGATGGAGAAATCACGGATTATGACAATCCGAAATTCCTAGAGCTGTACAACAAAGCCTTGGCCACTACTGATATTGAGGCACGCAAAGCGGTATATAAAGAGCTGTATCAGCTTTTCAATGATGAACTGCCTATTATTTTCACAAGTTACAAAAAGACGGTATACGCCTATAACGGACGTATTGAGAATCTCTCGGTCAGCCCGTTCATCGGTCTTGCTGGCAGTCTGCCAACTTGGAGCCTGAAATAAATAAACCAGTGTCCCCTGCCCTGACTGGATTCAAGGGCAGGGGACGAATCATAAGGAGTCTGTCATGAGCGCTTATTTATCGAAAAGACTGTTGTACATGGTCATCATCTTATTTGCGGCATCATTATTGATCTTCTGTCTGTATGCTTCAACTCCCGGTGATTTCATAACCGGAAATATTAAATTGACCGCTGAACGCAAAGCTGAGCTTCGTGAAATCTACGGCTTAAACAAGCCTGTGCTTGAACGGTATGGGATCTGGATGAAGAATGCGGTGCATGGTGATTTCGGGTATTCCTTAGCCCAACAAAAGCCTGTGCTGCAGCTTTTTAATGATTATATTTGGAATTCCTTTTTGCTGGCTGCCGTATCTACGTTTCTAACGTGGGTGATTGCGGTCATTATTGGCGTCATCTCTGCCTATAAGCAATATTCCTGGTTCGATACACTCGTGATGATCGCTATATTTGCAGCAATGTCGCTGCCGTCATTTTTTATAGGCTTATTCCTGATCAAAATCCTGGCCGTCGATCTCAAGTGGCTGCCTCCAGGTGGAATAATCACTACGGGGAGTAATGCTACGGGTTTGGCTTACTTTAAGGAGATCGTAATGCATATGACCCTGCCGGTTGTGGTTATGACCCTTCTGGGATTAGGTTCGCTCACCCGTTATTTCCGCAGCAATATGATTGATGTCTTAAAACAGGATTATATCCGTACGGCACGCGCCAAAGGCCTAAAAGAACGCAAGGTGCTCTTTACACACGCCTTACGTAATGCCTTGCTGCCCGCAATTACACTGGTTGGTTTTGAGCTTCCAGCACTATTTGGCGGATCACTTATTATTGAGAAAATATTTAATTGGCCTGGGATTGGCCAACTGTATATGCAGTCCTTCGGACTAAGGGATTATCCTTTGCTGATGGGCTTTACGATGTTTATTGCCATACTTACCGTCATAGGAACGTTGCTTTCGGATGTTTTGTACCGGATTGCCGATCCTAGAGTTCGGCTATAGAGAGGAGGAAGCTGACGTGGCAGTTCAAAGTAATGTAGCTGGGATTGCGAAGCCGCAGACCACCAAAGGAAAATCCTCTTTATTCCGGCAATCTATGCGGAGGTTGCTGAAGAACAAGCTGGCGGTATCCGGATTTGTGGTGGTGATCTTTATGTTTGCGCTTTGTTTTATTGGTCCGCTGTTCTCACCTTATACGGATAACAAAATTAATATGGCTATGATGAACAAGGCACCCAATATGAAGCATTGGCTGGGCACTGATGCATTGGGCAGAGATATTCTGACCCGGGTAATGCAGGCGGGGCGCATTTCACTGACCGTAGGACTAGCATCAATGGTTCTTTCGGTGTTCATCGGTGCTCTTTTGGGGGCTATTGCTGGGTATTACCGCGGTATTGCCGATCAAATCATTATGCGGATTGCGGATCTTTTATTGACGGTCCCGAGTCTGCCACTGCTCTTTATTTTTGGTGCGTTATTATCGGAGTGGAAGATTCCAACGGATTATCGGATGTATATCGTTATGCTGATGCTTAGTATTGTTAGCTGGCCGGGTATGGCACGTATGGTACGGGGGCAAATGCTTAGCCTGCGTGAACGTGAGTTTATGCAGGCGGCGGTAGTATTAGGCCTCCGTGACCGACGTAAATTATTTAATCATTTGCTGCCGAATATCGTTCCGTTACTGATCGTTATGGCTACACTTAACATCGGTGGCGCTATATTGAGTGAATCGGTTCTTAGCTTTTTTGGGCTAGGTGTTATGCCGCCAACTCCAACCTGGGGCAATATGATTGATGCTGCGAATAATATGATCGACTTTCAGGATCGGCCGTGGCTGTGGATTCCACCAGGGTTATCGATTTTTGCGACAGTGATCGCGATCAATATCTTTGGAGACGGACTCCGGGACGTGCTTGATCCTAAACAGAAGAGGTAGGTGACCCTCAGATGAGTGATTTAATGAATATAGACGGTCTAAGTACATACTTCTTCACGGAAGAAGGAAAAGTGAAAGCCGTTGATGATGTAAGCTTCCGTGTTCGCGAGGGAGAGACGGTATGTATCGTTGGAGAATCAGGCTGCGGCAAAAGCGTGACTGCGATGTCCATCATGGGACTTGTCGAGGAACCAGGGGGCAAGGTAGCCCAAGGGAAAATTGATTTTCAGGGTGAGGATTTGTTGAAAATGGACAAAAACACACTGCGAACCATCCGCGGGAATGAAATCGCGATGATCTTTCAGGAGCCCATGTCCTCCCTTAATCCTGTAATCAAGATCGGTGAGCAAATCATGGAGCCGCTGATTGTACATCTGAAGATGAACAAGAAACAGGCGCGTATCCGGGCGATTGAACTGATTAAGCAGGTAGGCATATCACGACCAGAGCAAATTGCTGATAGTTACCCGCATGAATTAAGTGGAGGTATGCTGCAGCGGATCATGATTGCTATTGCCATTGCCTGCAGTCCAAAGCTATTGATTGCTGATGAACCGACCACGGCGCTGGATGTAACGATTCAAGCGCAAATTCTGGATATGCTGCGTGAAATTAAAGATAGCTCGGGCATGTCCATTCTACTAATCACCCATGATCTTGGCGTAGTGGCAGAGATGGCCGATTATGTGATTGTTATGTATTCCGGAAAGATTGTGGAGGAGGGGGAGGTTGTTGAATTGTTCAACAACCCCAAACATCCCTATACAAAAGGGCTGCTCAAATCGAAGCCGGTAATCAATCAGCGACAGGATGAGCTGTATTCCATTCCAGGTCAAGTGCCAAATCCGCTTGAGCTGGTGCCCTCTTGTTATTTTCATGACCGCTGTGAGCATTGCATGCCTGTATGTGTCAGCCAGCAGCCCCGGCTTAAAGAGGTGGCCAGCAGACAAAAGGTAGCTTGCTGGTTGTATGAGGAGGCGGTTGTTCATGCCTGAAGCACTGCTTGAGGTCAATCATTTAAAGAAATATTTCCCTGTTACTAAGGGGCTGCTTAATCGAACCGTTGGGCATGTGAAGGCTGTTGATGATATTAGCATCACACTTCAACCTGGGGAGACGTTTGGGCTTGTAGGGGAATCTGGGAGCGGCAAAAGTACAGTCGGACGGACGATTTTACGGCTAACGGATAAAACGGCAGGTGAGATCAAATTCAAAGGGATAGACATTCACTCCCTGTCTCCCGCTGAATTGCGCAATATTAGACCCCAAATGCAGTTGATCTTCCAAGATCCTTATAGCTCTCTTAACCCACGGGTTCGTATAGGTGATGCCATTGGTGAAGCTTTACTGGATCATGGTTTATGCTCAAGGTCCGAGGTGCGAGATCTGGTGCTTGAAGCGCTAGCGGCTTGCGGTTTATCTTCTTATCATATTGATCGCTTTCCGCATGAATTCTCCGGGGGGCAGCGGCAGCGGATCGGGATCGCCCGTGCGCTTGTTTTGAATCCTGAGCTGATTATTGCAGACGAACCAGTTTCAGCACTGGATGTTTCCATCCAAGCACAGATTATTAATTTATTCAGTAAGCTCCAGCAGAGTCGAGGGTTAACGTATTTGTTTATCTCCCATGACCTGAGTGTTGTGGAGCATTTGTGTTCAAGAATCGGTGTCATGTACCTGGGCTCTATGATGGAGACGGCATCAAGAGATGAACTGTTTAAGAATCCGCTCCACCCGTATACCAAAGCGCTGCTGTCGGCTGTTCCGATTCCTATTCCAAAGCTGAAAAGGGAAAGGATTGTACTTAAGGGAGATATTCCGAGTCCGGTAAACCCGCCTTCTGGCTGTAAATTCCATACCCGTTGTCCCTTTGCGCAAGAGGTTTGCAGATCTGAAATCCCGGTATTTCGTGATGTTGGCAGTAACCATTTTGTAGCTTGTCATTTAGTTTGATAGTTGTCACAAATATAGCAATGATTTACTCCTAAGACATGAATAATTAATGTTGAATTGTATAATAATACAATTTGACCTTATTTTTGCCTGGGCTCAAAAGTCTTGAGAGGTTTCAAAGCCAGGTCAATGGGGTAATTAGAGAGTGGTTAGGTTAGGCGTACATATCTAATCGGTCTAGTATAAAATCCCTACTTAGGAGGAATCATCGTGAATACAACAGTACGTTTGACAGAAAGATCCGGCTCGACTTCTTCACAGCGCAGAAAAGGCTTTGTACCGGTAGTCGTGTACGGTGCAGGTTCAGATAGCCAGTCCTTTACAGCGGATGCTAAGACAATTTCAGGTATTTTAGCCAGCAACCCACGGGCTGTTCTTACTTTGGAATTGCCAGACTCGGGCAAAAAGAACGTGGTTATTCAAGAAATCCAACGTCAGCCAATCTCTAAACAACTGCTGCACATTGATTTTCAGCAGATTGATATGAAGGCCAAATTGGATACAAAAGTAGCGTTCCACTTTACAGGTGAACCAGTAGGTGTGAAGAGCGGCGGCGTGCAACAAATTGAATTGCATGAGCTGGATATTCGCACACTTCCAGATAAAATAGCTGCATCCTTTGAAGTGGATATCAGTGGACTAGATATTGGTGATCAATTGCTGGTATCTGATTTGCCGAAGCATGAAGGCTGGGAAGTATTGACGCCTGAGGACACTTTGATTGTCCGTATTTCACCTCCAGCAGCGCAAGAGCCAACAGAAGAAGATACTGCTGAACCCGCTGCAGCTGAAACTGCTGGCGAAGATAAAGCAGAATAGTATAGAGATAAATAGTAAAGAGCAGATAGAATCCTTATAAAGGAGCTGTCTGCTCTTTTTGTTTTGCCTTCATAAATATGAATTCATAAAAAAGATGCTGGTCTTTCGTATGGTTTCTGAAATGGCAATTTTGGTTGTTTCGCCTCATTTAGTTAAAAATTTACATAAAATCGTTGACGAACGGGTTTCTAAGCCTGAAAATGAGGACAATTACCATGGTGAAATATTCAAAAGTCCCTGTTGTTGCTGTTTGAAAACGCTTTAGTTTTTATGCTTCAAAGAACTCTCATTGCCTAGTTCATCATGATTAAGAGGAGGAAAGTTATGAAGATGAGGAAGCTGTTTTCGATTTTAATGACAAGTTTGCTGGTGCTTGGGGTAGCTCTACCCTTTGGTGGAAAAGCGAATGCAGATGCTGCAAGTGACGCTTCAAATCGTGCTTTAATCTGGTTGAAAGCCCAGCAGGATGCAACAGCGGGGTATGCTTTTGAGGGACTGGTAGATAGCTTTGAAGATTTCTGGGGACCGAACAACCCCAAACAGATTGTATACACGTATGATCAAGCGGTTGCAGCTATCGCCTTTATTGTAAAGGGTGAACGGACGCGGGCAGAGCAAGTTTTGAACAAAATGCGGGACATTCAAGATCCTTCCGGCTTCTGGCTGAATTCTTATTGGTATAACAACGGCTTCGGAGAAGAAATCCGTAAACATGTGGGACCCGTTGTATGGATGGCAATGGCTGCTATGGCTTATGAGAAGCAATATAATGATACACGGTATCGTCCGATGGCACTTAAAGCACTCGATTGGAGTTTACAGTATAAAAAGGCTAATGGCAGTATTGCAGGAGGATGGAGTGGTTGGAGTAATTCCGATGAGCCTTGGAGCTCAACCGAGCACAATATCGATATTTACCGGGTATTGCAGTATTATGCTTCGGTGGATTCCTCAAAGGCAGCCACTTATAACAGTGCGGCTTCTGGAGTCAAAACCTTCCTGGATAATTATGTGTGGGATGACACTGTCAAACGTTTCAAGGGGGGCTGGAAAAACGATACAAATCTGATCGACCCCAAAATACCTTTAGACGTGAACCCTTGGGGAGTGTTAGCTTTAGGCGTATCCGGGGCCCATAACTACGGCGCAAGCTTAACCTATGTGGAAAATGCCTCCGGCACCCCGGGAACACTAGCAAATCCGCGTTACAAGCAGACGCTTACTTACAATGATGCTGGGAATACGCTAACCGGATACGATTTTGACTGGACAGACGAAGTATTGCCGGCGTATGACGATAACGGAAATCAAATTGGCAATACGGGTGCTGACGTATGGTTTGAAGGAAGCGCATTCATGTCACTCGCTTATTATCTGCAAGGCAATGCCTCAAAGGCAGACGCCATTAATACAGAGATTATTAAAAAACAAGGCACAAGCGGTGCTTCGCTCGGGGGTATTCCCTACTCGCTGAAAGGGTCCAGCAACAGTTATTGGGTGATGGCGCAGCAAAACTGTGTTTCCAGCACAGGCTGGTTAATAATGTCCCTGCACCGGTTTAATCCATTCACAGGTCAATATTTGACGGGTGGTGGTAATACTGGGGATACAACCGCGCCAACCGCTCCCGCTAATCTAACGGTAACCAGTAAGACGGATACAGGAGTTAGCTTAACCTGGTCCGCTTCTACCGATAATGTTGGCGTTACAGGTTATATTGTTTATCGCGGAACACAGCAGGTGTCCACTGTGGGGGGAACTACAGCTACTGTTAGTGGACTTACTCCAAGCACAGCCTATACGTTTACAGTAAAAGCTACGGATGCAGCAGGTAATTTATCCTCCGCTAGTAATACCGCAACAGTTACTACTAATTCCACTGGAGGCAGCGGAGGCGGTGATCATGTGACGGCTGACTTTACAGCAGGGGTAACGAGACTTTCTGCTACAGAGGCGAGTATCTATATTACACCTGTAACCAGTGCTCTTTATGTAGATGTACATTACAAGATTAGCGGTGGTTCCCAGCTTAATTACCGGATGACTAATAACTCAGGAACATGGAAGCAGACGGTGAGTGGATTAAGCGCTGGCAGCAGTATTGAGTACTGGTTCACTTATGAGAAAACCGGCCCGCAATATGATTCAGCACATTATACTTTTGTTCAGTAAGATTAGCAGTTCGTAAAAATCATTCTAAGAGAAGGCTGTTCCATGCTGCCATTTATAAGCGGCGGGGGCAGTCTTTTTTTGTGGGGAAAATAGTGAATAACCGTTAAATCCTTCTCAAGACGGAGGTCTGCTCTTAAGGTATGCTTTAAAATCTTTGGGGGAGACGTTAGGACTCGATGGTTACTAGCGTAGGTAGGTATGAGGTGAGTTTATTTTATTGGTTTTACAACGTAACAGTGTTATGTTACGATGGCTTCAGGAGTGATAAGCATGGAAGAGGATTTGATCTCGAAGAAGCAGCTATTGGAATTAACCGGTATATCCTATGGGCAATTGTACCGCTGGAAGCGGAAGCAGTTGATTCCAGAGGAATGGTTTATCCGTAAATCTACGTTTACTGGACAGGAGACTTTTTTTCCAAAAGACATGATCTTGTCCCGTATCGATAATATTGTGAATATGAAAGATGGACTTTCTTTGGATGAAATGGCTGATAAGCTATCAGATAAGGCTTCTTTTGACAGAGTAAGTGTATCTGCTGCGGAAATTATAGAACGTAACATTGTTTCGTCAGTGACACTGGGGAAATTTGGAGAGAGGCTTGGTGTCAAGAATGGATATAGCTTCGATCAGCTCACTTATTTATTGGCTGTAGACCGCCTGCTTAGTGCAGGGGAGATGAATATGGAGGAAGCAGAGCTCCTGTTTCGAACCTTAATGAATAAAGCCTCCAATCTTGAGAGTGACAGCTGGGAGTTGTTTTTTATCCGCAAAATGGGGGTGTCATCCTTTATTCTGGCTCAGGCACCAGCGGAGTTATGGTTCGATGAAGGGGTAAAGCTGGTCAGTAAAATACTCAGTGCAGATGTAATAGAACAATTGAAAGGTAAGCTTGCTTTTAAGCTTGTTGAATAGGGGGTTACTGTAATGGATAAACGACAGCTGCCGGATCTGATTATAAACGGAGTCAGCGGGGGGGCAGGAGGTACTTATAACAGTGTGCAAATCGATGGTGTAGGCAAAGTAACGGGACCCATCGTGACGCGAATTTTTAAAGGAAATGGGCATATGAATTTGAAGAATGATCTCTCGGCGGAAGAAGCGGAATGCAATGGGACGATGAAAGTGCTGGGACATTTGCGTTTTAACTCCCTAAAGGTGGATGGAATGATTACTGTCGGTGAGAGCTTTCGGGGAGAAAGTTGCACTCTTCATGGAATGCTGAATATCAAGGGTGATTGTGAGCTTGAGGATTTTGCGGGGGAAGGAAGCTTTAGTGTCGGAGGTTTACTTAGTGCAGGACATGTAGACTTCAAACTGCAAGGGCAGGGAAAGGCGCATGAAATTGGTGTGGAGAGTCTAGTGATCCGGCAAACGAATAGTGGAGTCTGGAGCAAAATGTTAAGTGGAATCATCCCTAAATTAAGATCGGAGCTGCGGGCTCGGACTATTGAAGGAGATTTTATTGATTTAGAGTATACAATAGCGGATGTTATCAGGGGCAATATTGTGATTGTAGGGCCAGGCTGTACTATCGAACGGATAGAGTATCGTGATCAGATCACAGTACATCCAGAAGCAAAGGTTGGAAAGGTGGAGAAGATCGGTGAGTGAAGAAACAACTCGGAGTAATTTGAAAATAATAGGCACAACGACCTCAGCGGGAGGCTTCTTTCGGGACATTAAAGTTACTGGGGAAGGTCATTTTGCAGGTGATGTAGATTGTGAGAAGCTGAGCCTGACTGGAAATGCCAGAGTAGATGGAAACCTGCTAATGACCAAAATGAAAATAACCGGTGAGATGACACTTTTGGGTAATCTTGAAGGGGATTCCTTGCGGGGTCAGGGTGAAATTAAAGCAACCTCCGTAAAAATCGACGATATTCATCTTAATGGTAATTTGGAGGTCAATGGTGATTGTGAAGGTGAACATCTGCGTATTTCGGGCGCTCTCAATGTGGCAGGACTGCTAAGTGCGGAGCAACTGGAGATCAATTTATATGGAATAAGTAGAGCGAAAGAGGTTGGAGGCAGTGCTTTAACGATCAAAAAAAGCAAGACCGGAAAATTCCTGCATTTGATGAAGCAGAATCCTAAAGTGCTTTTTGAGGCTGGGCTCATTGAAGGCGATACGATAGAGCTGAATAATACAAAAGCAAATATTGTCAGAGGAGATCGGGTAATCATCGGTGTGGACTGTGAGATTGATACTGTGGAATACCGTAGTGTTTTGGAGATTCACAAGAATGCAATAGTGAGGCATCAAGTGAAGTTGTAACACATAGTTATAGATCTTTTGACAATGGGGAGTGGAATAAATGAGTGCTGCCAAAGCGCCCAATCTGGGCATTGTTATCGCAGGTCTGCTGTTAGGAATACTGATGGCCTCCATGGACAGCACCATCGTTGCTACAGCAATGGGCAATATTGTTGGGGAACTAGGCGGTATGGACAAATTTGTCTGGGTAACATCAGCTTATCTTGTAGCTGAGATGGCGGGGATGCCTATCTTTGGCAAGCTGTCTGATATGTATGGGCGTAAAAAGTTTTTTATTTTTGGGATTATTGTATTTATGGCAGGTTCGGCGCTTTGCGGGACGGCAGATACAATTACTCAGTTGGCTGCTTATCGGGCGGTTCAGGGAATTGGAGGCGGCGCGCTAGTGCCGATTGCTTTTGCCATAATGTTCGACGCCGTACCACTGGAGACACGGGGCAAGCTGGGCGGTGCATTTGGTGCGGTGTTTGGATTATCAAGTATTTTTGGTCCATTGCTAGGCGCGTATATCACCGATCATATTGCTTGGCAGTGGATATTTTATATTAACTTGCCGCTTGGACTGTTGGCTTTTGTGATGGTCGTATTCTTTTATAAAGAATCACACGAGCATTCTAAACAACCTATTGATTGGCTGGGTGCGGGCACACTGCTGGGCTCTGTCATCTGCTTAATGTTTGCGTTGGAGCTGGGTGGAAAAGAGTACGCTTGGGGCTCATCGATGATCCTCGGCTTATTTGCAGCTTTTGCTATATTGGCGGCAGTGTTCCTTTTTGTAGAGACGAGAGCGAAAGAGCCGATCATTTCCTTTGCTTTATTCAAAAAAAGACTGTACGCCGTCAGCATTCTGTGCGCGCTATTTAGCGGTGCTGCATTTATCGTGGCTTCCGTATATATCCCGATCTTTATCCAAGGTGTATTAGGGGGTTCGGCTACCAATTCAGGACTTGTCCTGCTGCCGATGATGGTCGGCTCAGTAATTACCGCCACAACGGGAGGATTCCTGATGGCAAAAACCAGTTACCGCAATCTGCTGATTCCTACATTTATACTTTTGGTGATCGGCACAGGACTGGTAGCAACGCTTACTCCGGAAGCTTCACGTCTCTTGGTTACCTTGTACATGATTTTAATCGGATTGGGCATCGGCGCTTCCTTCTCTGTGTTAAGCACAGCAGCTATTCATGGTCTGACTGCGCAGCAACGCGGCTCCGCCAGCGCAACACTGAATTTCATTCGTTCGCTTGGCATGACCATTGGAATTACCACATTTGGCATTATTCAAAGCCATTATTTCTCGGGCAGTCTAACTAAGTTGCTCACAGCAAATGGAGGAGGAGCTGCTTCTGCGGGGGCTGCTGGGGTTATGGATTTTAAAGATCCGCATTCCCTGCTGTCGCCTGAGACTAGAGCACTCATTCCACCGGAAATTTTGAGCAAAATTACAGAGGGACTTTCCTCTTCCATTGCGAACACCTTCGCTTGGGCGGTTATTCCAGCTGCATTAGCTTTGCTGGCTTCCTTTTTTATGGGGCGTCAGAAAATGGATGCCTCCGCGGAGGGGGAAGTTCAGACGCCCGGGCATTAGGCTGTGGCGGAAGACGTTGGGCATTCGAATAATGAGCGGAAATTAGTGCGTATTATACGGAATGCAGTGATTGGTGTAAACAAACTATGGTTGTAAAGTGATGGAGCAGCTTCTCATTTGAGAGGCTGGTTTTTTATGTGTGGTTGGGAGTACAAATGAGCATGAACCCTCGAAGTAAGGGAGCTGCGTTGAAGGATGAGTAAATGCGATGAATCCTGGAAATAAGTGCATCTGGATCCGACGGCATGAGGGAATGCGATGAATCCAAGAATGAGTCCGATAGCAGGAGGGAATGCGGTGGATCCAAGAATGAGTCAGACTGTATGAGCAAATGTCATGGATTCAAGAATGAGTCCGACAGCAAGAGGGAAAGCGATGAATTTCCGAGAGAAGTGTGTCTAAGAATGATGCATGGAGTGTTGCGGACCGTATAGTCGCTATTGCTGATTATTGAGCTGTTTTGCCGTAGTTTCGGACTGTATAGCTCTTATCGGCATGAATTTGCTCATATTTGGACTATATTTGTGTGAATAGCTGCACCTGAGTCCGATAGCACGAGGAAAAACGCTGTATCCCGGAAATAAGTGCATTTGGGTCCGTTAGCATGAGGGAATGCGGTGGATTCTAGAATGAGTCCGATAGTACAAGAAAATGTGATGGATTCTAGATAGAAGTGTGCCAAAAAATGATGCGTGGAGTGTTGCGGACCGTATAGTCGCTATTACTGATTTTTAAGCTACTTTGCGGTAGTTTCGGACTGTATTGTTCTTATGGGCATGAATTTGCTCATATTTGGACTATATTTGTGTGAATAGCTGCACCTGAGTCCGATAACACGAGGAAAAGCACTGAATTCCGGAAATAAGTGCATCTGGGTCCGATAGCATGAGGGAATGTGATGGATTCTAGAATGAGTCCGATAGTACAAGAAAATGTGATGGATTCTAGATAGAAGTGTGCTAAAAATGATGGGTGGAGTGTTGCGGACCGTATAGTCGCTATTGCTGATTTTTGAGCTACTTTGCCGTAGTTTCGGACTGTATTGCTCTTATGGGCATGAATTTGCTCATATTTGGACTATATTTGTGTGAATAGCTGCACCTGAGTCCGATAGCACGAGGAAAAACACTGAATCTCGGAAATAAGTGCATCTGGGTCCGATGCGAGATCTATGAAGTGTGAAAGACCATAACGGATGAAGAGGACAAAGCGCACCATAGTTGATGTAGCGGACGAAGAGGACAAAGCGCACCATAGTTGATGGAGCGGACGAAGAGGACAAAGCGCACCGTAGTTGATGTATCGGACGAAGAGGACAAAGCGCACCATAGTTGATGTAGCAGATGAAGAGGACAAAACGCACCATAGTTGATGTAGTGAACGAGGAGGGTCTAGTTGCCCATAGCTCCCAAGCGTCCCTTAGAAACCATTTCTTTCAGCGGCAGGATGAGGGGAATTCCCGTCATCCTGCCGCTTTTTATAAGCCAAAAGGCATGTAGGCTCTCCATCACTAGACCCACAGTGATTAGGTAGAAAATGGTCGAAATATATGCGAATTTGGTTCACAAGCATCAGACGGTTCTCCAGTGAGGCCGTTCTGTGTTCTATCTCGCCATACATAAAGGTTCTGATACTATGAAAACGTAATCAAAATCTGGGTATAGGAGATTCCGACATGGGGGTACCTTCTGGTGAATTACTTCCCAGCGTCGATCCGGTTCATCGATCCCGCTGGAAGATGAAGAACAAACATAAATTGTTCTTCATGGCTTTTCCGTTTCTTATTGTCACCTTTATTTTCTATTATCTGCCGATCAGCGGATGGATTTATGCATTTTATGATTTCATTCCCGGAATACCGTTGTCTGACACGCCATATGTCGGGTTGAAATGGTTCAAGACGATTGTATCCAATCCAACACAGACCGCAGAGGTTGTGCGCGTGCTGAAGAACACTCTTGCCATGAGTTCACTTGGACTAATTACCTCGATATTTCCAGTGATCTTTGCGATTTTTCTGACCGAGATTAAGTCAGGCTGGTATCGCAAGATGGTGCAGACGCTAACCACGATTCCGAACTTTATCAGCTGGATTCTGGTATATGCATTGGCTTTCTCGTTGTTCTCCGTTGATAACGGGGTCATCACGCACATTTTAGTGCAGCTTGGAATCGTTGATGAAGGTTATAACTTTTTAGCCTCCAGCTCGAATATTTGGGTCACGATGATCATTTGGTATTGGTGGAAATCGTTAGGCTGGGGTGCCATTCTCTATCTTGCTGCAATCGCAGGCATTGATCAGGAGTTGTACGAGGCCGTTGAGGTGGATGGTGCAAGCCGGTTCCGTAAAATCTGGCATATTACCATTCCGGGTCTTGTCCCAACCTTCTTTGTCCTACTGCTGCTCTCCATAGGTAACCTAGTCAATAATGGGATGGAGCAGTACTTTGCCTTTCAAAATGCGATGAATAAAGATTCCATAGAAGTGCTGGATCTTTATGTATACAATATTGCGTTCGCTAACAACTTTCCGTTTGCCACTGCTGTCAGTATGCTGAAGTCGGTTGTCAGTGTAATTCTACTGTTCGCGGCAAATACATTATCCAAGATGGTGCGTGACGAATCTATCATTTAAGGCAGGGGTGATCCCATTTGAGAAAGAAAAAACTAACTTCTGGAGAATTAATCTTTCAAATTATTATCTACACACTCTTTGGATTGTTCACCCTGTCATGCATTTATCCATTCTACTATTTGTTCATTAATACGATCAGTTCGAATGATCTTAGCGCAGCGGGGTATATCAAATTTTATCCAAGGCAGATCCATTTTGATAACTATGTCAAGGTACTCAAAATCAGTGGTTTAGGTCATGCGGCGACAGTCTCTATTTATAGAACAGTTGTTGGTACTTTGCTCACCGTTGGGTCTTCGGCATTCCTTGGGTACTTGTTCACCAAAAAGGAAATGTGGGGCCGGAGTATTTGGTACCGCAGTGTTGTAGTTACGATGTATTTCAGCGCAGGGCTGATCCCATGGTATATCACCATGCATAACTTGCATCTGACTAATAATTACCTGGCTTATATTTTGCCAACCATTATTACTCCTTTTAATATCATTTTGGTCAAAACCTTCGTCGAGGCTATTCCGCCCTCACTTGAGGAGTCGGCGTCAATGGATGGAGCAGGGTACTTCCGGGTGTTCTGGAGTATCATTGTTCCTCTTACAACACCTATCTTGGCTACGATTACGATTTTCTCAGCGGTGAATCAGTGGAATGCCTTTATTGATACGGCGTTTCTAATGACAGATACGAAATACTTTACGCTCCAGTTCTTATTATGGCGTTATTTGAACGAATCCAGCTCGCTCGCGGCCTTAATTCGTAATTCGCCAGATATGGCCGCTAGTGCAGCGAATATGCAGACTCCAACCTCTGTGCGGATGACTGTAACGATGATCGTCGTATTGCCGATTTTGATCGTATATCCGTTCTTCCAACGCTTTTTCGTCAAAGGAATTATGATTGGTGCGGTTAAAGGCTGATGGGTGGCCGCTCTGGACCAGAACTGGGTTTTCCTCTGCTATAAGCAGAGTTGAACTATAAGTGAAGAGATGAAAGGGAGGGTATAAAGCAATGAGATTAAGAAGAGCATCGCTTGTCATGCTATCCGTAATCCTGGTCTTCGTTCTTGCAGCATGTGGCGGGGGGAATAATACGGCTAATTCGGGCAAAAACACGAGCACAGAGAAACCTACGTCGGCTGCCACAAATGCCCCGGCGGAGGAGACAGCAGCACCGGATGACGGAGCGCTTGATCATTCCAAGCCGCTGAAGCTGACTGTATTCTCAACAACCGCTAACTATGCCGGTCCACAGACCGGATGGTTTGCAAAAATCATCAAGGATAAGTTCAACATTGAAATGGACATTGTAGCTTCAAACCTGACTGGTGGAGATACCAAAATCTCTGCAATGATGGCTTCCGGTGATCTTGGAGATATCATTATTTTCGGTGACGACAAGAACCACTATCCAAATGCCATCAAAGGAAAGCTGCTCTTGGACTGGACACAGGACGGTCTTTTGGACAAATACGGAAAAGACATTTCTAGCACTTTCCCAAAAGCTATTGAGAAAGCAAAGGTAGCTTTTGGCGGTGGATCATCAGTCTTTGGTATGGGGAACAGCGTAGCTTCTAACCCATCCGGACCTTCTGAAGGAAAAGATATGACTTGGGGTCCAGACCTGCGCTTTGATCTTTACCAACAAATTGGAGCGCCAGAAATTACAAAGATTGAAGATTATCTGCCTGTGCTGAAAAAAATGCAAGAGCTCGAGCCTAAGAACGAACAAGGCAAAAAAACCTATGCTTTCTCGATGTGGTCTGATTGGGATGGCAACTATAAAATGACATTGGCTAAACAGTTCGCAAACATGATGGGCTATGACGAAATTCCTGATACTGCTGTGTATGTTAAGGCAGATGAAGAAAAGTATTATGACTTTTTATCCGAAGATAGCTGGTACATGAAATCGCTCAAACTGTATTTTGAAGCTAACCAAATGGGGCTGGTTGATCCGGACTCTATGACGCAAAAATTCGACGATGTTGTAGCGAAATACAAAGATGGTCGTCTATTGTTCTCTTGGTTCCCATGGCTAGGAGCTGCTAACTACAATACACCAGAAAGAACAGCCGAAGGTAAAGGTTTTGCGCTAGTTCCGTTCAAAGATGAATTGATGTATTCCACAGGCTTCAATGTTTACGGTGGTAACGGTATTATTGCAATCGGCGCAAAAGCTAAGGAACCTGCTAGAATTATGGAATTCATTAACTGGATGTACACACCGGAAGGTGCAATGATTTCTGCAGGAAGTGGTACAGCAGTACCTAACGGACCTCAAGGTCTGACTTGGGATATTGATGCAAACGGCAAACCTGCAGTGACTGATTTTGGTTGGAAAGCTTATACTGATCAACAGAATACTCAAGTTCCTGCTGAATACGGCGGGGGTGACTACTACTATGGCTCCAATCAAATGAACTTCTCGTTTGTGGTTCCGGCGATGGTGAATCCAGAGAATAGTGAGCCATTCGATCATAATCTGTGGACAACAACCCTGGAACGTAACCCTTCCAAGCTTGATAGTGACTGGAGAGCGAAGATGGGCGTTCTGACTCCTAAGGAGTATTTTGAGAAAAACAATCTATTGGCTGTAGCACCACAAGGCTTCACTGGCAAAGAGCCGTTAACCATGGATAAAACAGTGGAACAAAAGAATAAACAAATCGGTACGGTTATTCAACAGATTTCCTGGAAAATGGTCTTTGCTAAAGATCAAGCGGAATATGATAAGTTGAATAAAGAAATGCATGATAAGGTAAATGGTCTTGGTTATTCCGAAGTTATGGATTTCTCGATTAAAAAGGCTGAGGAATTGTTCGAGGCCCGTAAAAGCGTTAAATAAACACGGCTAGTAACTATAAAATAAGGCGGGGCGGCGTGGAGGCTGTTCTGCCTTATTCTATTCAATTAAGGATAAATGTGGTATTCTCACATTAATATAAAACGCTTTCAGATAGAAAGAAGAGGATAATCCAGATGGTAAGAGTACCCCTGCGGAGTCATACTCCAGCTGTCAAATCCTTACGCAATACCTTATTTATCTATCTGGTAATCGGAACACTACTTCCGCTTCTCTTAGTAGGATTCGTAACCTACACCTCTATTTACTCCATCCTTTCAGGTAAAATTGGCAACGGGATCAGCGCTAGTCTGAGACAGGAAGCCTCAAGCCTGGAGAATGCCATCGACAATATGGATTTTGCCTCCAAGCAGTTTGCTCTGGACGGGCAGATTGTGCAGGAGATGTCCTCATTTATTCAGGAAAAACAAATTTTTCGCAAATCGCAAATGATGAATTCCATCAACCAGAAGATCAATCTAGTTAATTTTACGAACCCTTATATTGGACTTACAGCCTACATTATGCCGGACAGCGATGATCCCGTTCTGTTCACCAACATGAGCGCACGCAGAAATTTTGATATCAGTACATTGCCGTCTTTTATGCGATATAACGGGGCTGATTATTATGGACCACATCCCACTATGTACGCTGTTGGTGATAATCTCGTGTTCTCGGAACAGCGGATTGTCCGTGTGCCGGGCCAGCATAAGCTTTATATTTATTTGGAGACGAATTATAGTTTGTTTCGCAAAATCTTCAATCAGGAGTCCTACGGGATGAAAGTAAATCATCTGCTGGTCAATCAGCAAGGTAATAGTACAAAAGTGATCGACGGCAAACTTCCGCTAAGTATTATTAAAGCTGCGGGAAGCAACTCCAATCTCACCCATGAAACGCTAAGTGGATATCATCTGTTTCGTTACGCGAGTCCTCAGGGCTGGAAACTTATTGCCGTTGTGAAAAAATCAGAATTCAACAGTGAAATTTATTCTTGGTTTTATAAAATGATCTTACTTGCCTTCTCCACCCTTCTTTTTGCCGGATTTCTGGCTTGGATCATCTGGAGGAAAATTTATGGTCCGTTGCGTAAGGTCAACCTTGAAATCAACCGAATGGCGGAAAATGTTACCGCTCCGGTAGCCTATACGAATGTGGAAGAATTTGATTTTGTGCTTACCAACTTTCAGCAGATGAAAAAACAGGTGAATGAGCTGATTGTTGCGGTTGCCCATAATGAGAAGCAGAAAAGCCAATTTGAGATTGAGAAGTTGCTCAGCCAGATCAATCCTCATTTTTTGCATAATACCTTAAATACGGTACAGTGGATGGCCCGGTTAAACGGCCAGAAGGAGATCGACAAGCTGGTCACTCTTCTTGTAAAGGTGCTGCATTATAATCTGGGCAAGCAAAGCATCATTGTTACCATTGGCGAGGAAATTGAAGCGATTCGAAATTATATGGAGCTGCAGCGTATTCGTTATGATTATGAATTTGAATTTAACGTTGAAGCTGATGAGGATGTATTGTCTGTGGCTGTCCCGAGATTTTTGCTTCAGCCTCTGGTGGAGAACTCGATTTATCATGGATTAAGCGATAATGGCAAGGTAGATGTTGAGATAATGAAACATGGTGAAGGAGAAGTTCAGTTATGTGTAAAAGATAACGGAGCTGGGATGGATGCAGATACATTAGATCAGCTGTTGTCTGATGATGGAGCGAAAAAACGGGGACTTGGAATTGGTTTTTCATATGTGAACCGGATGCTTAGAACCTATTATGGAGAACAAATGAAGCTAGAGATGTTCAGTAAGCCAGGAGAAGGTACGGTTGTATCCATTGTGATTCCGAGGAAAGGTAAGGAGGACTTCGATGATTAAGGCTGTAGTTGTCGATGACGAGAGACTCGTGCGAAAAGGCTTCATATCCCTGATTGATTGGTCATCCTTAGGGATTGTTATAGTTGGGGAGGCAGGTGATGGTAAATCTGCTTTGGAGCTGCTTCAACAGCAGGAAGTAGATTTATTATTTGTGGATTTGACCATGCCTGGCATTTCAGGCTTCGAGCTTATTAAAATGGTTAGACAACGGTTCGCAGGTATTCGCTGTGTTGTCCTTACTTGTCATCATGAATTTGACTATGTTCAGGAGGCTATGCGTTTAGGTGCCGTTGACTATATTGTAAAAACACTGCTTGAGATGGAAAATGCGGATGAAACTATCAGACGTCTTGTCGATCGTATTAAATGGGAGGACAATACGCGGGATGCTCTGGTTCGTGGGGAGAGTAAACGTATGGCTGCTGATAAGGCTCTGCTATATTTGCCATTAAATCATCAATGCAATGAAGAAGAATTATTTCAGCTGTCCAGTGTGAAAAATAATCCGCTTATTACTTTTCATGAGATGTGGATGTCGCCCTTATTGCATCGTTTCTCAATAGATGAGAGCAAGCGTGAACTAAAGATCCAGCTATCCGGACGATGGCAGACCGCACTGATCAGTGGATTGAGAGATCAACCGTTGCAGGAACTGGAGGAACAGCTCACTGCGAAATTACGCCGTATTCTATTTTATCATCCTGAACCTGAGGATTTGACCTCATTGAAATATGAAGACATAAAGAAGGAACCAGGGGCTCCCTATTCAAAACAAGAGGCGGATAATTTGCTGGAGCAAGCACAGAATTTGAAGTGGACAATTGATGGAAATGAGTGGGAGAAATTTGTAGCAAACATACTTCAGCAGAAACCCCGTTCTGATCAGTTTCTGGCGTTTGCACACTCTCTAATACAAAGTTGGAGTTCTTTACTTTTAAAGCCTGAAGATGCTGCTCAACTGGAAAAGGACATTTCCCATAATCTGAACTGGTGTCATTGGAAGAACTGGCTGCGGCGATTTTCTGATCATGTGGGACGAAGAATGCTGGAGCTTGGATTAACTAAAGAGGTTATGTCCTGTCTTATTCGCGCAGTTCGTTATATGCAGTGCCATGCAGGTGACAAAATCAATCAGAGCGACGTAGCAGCCGTCATTAATATGAGCCGTGGTTATTTCAGCCAGTGTTTCGCTCGTTTTGCCGGAGAGACATTTGGTGAATGTTTACGGGGAATGCGGCTGGAGCTTGCCAAATCACTGCTGCTGGAGACTACACTTCCCGTCTGTGAGATTGCTTCGCGGTCCGGTTTTGAGGATGATCGTTATTTCAGCAGATTGTTTAGAGAACGTATTGGTAAATTACCAAGTGAATTCCGTGCGGAGGGGAAAAACCAAATATGAAATTTTGGAAATCTATCCTCCTAGTGTTTATGGTCATTGGAATGACATCATGTCGTGACAATATCGGTACAGTAGATTCAGTTGCAAGCCCTCAGGCAGGGGATGAAGATACTTCTATCGCTTATAGTAAATATGAGGATCCGATTGTGATCCGGGTGGGATTTAAGGTTCCCGACTCGCGACTTAATACAGGTGACAGCAACGATAACAATCCAATCACCCGTTATTTAGAGAGCATTACGAATATCAAAGTGGTTCACTCCTGGGAAGCGAAGGGTGAGGATGCTTTTACGCAAAAGGTGCAGCTTGCCATTGATAGCAACGATTTGCCTGATGCCATGGTTGTGGATCGGGATCAATTGAAGAAATTAATTGATAATGACATGATTGAAGATTTGACAGAGACATATAAAATATATGGATCTGAACTTATCAAGGATATGTACAATTCTACAAAGGGAGAGGCATTAGAGGACGCTTCCCGCGACGGTAAATTATATGGATTGCCGAATGTAGCTATTGATGCAGACTCTCCCGTGCTGCTCTGGGTACGTCAGGATTGGCTGGAGAAGCTGGAGCTGCGACCTCCACAAACTTTTGAAGACATCGAGAAAATTGCCAAAGCTTTTATTGAAAAAGACCCTGACGGGAATGGAAAAAGAGATACCGTCGGTCTAAGCGGCTACAAAAATATCGTATATGGAACTAAACCATTAGTTAATGGTCTGGATGCTGTTTTTAGTGCATTTCATGCTTTCCCCACGAATTGGATTAAGGATAAAAACGGAAATATCGTGTATGGCTCCATTACACCAGAAACCAAACAAGCGCTTGCTAAACTTGCTGATTGGTATAAACACGGGTTGCTGGATCCGGACTTTGCACTATATAAGGAAACTCAGGAGCCTATTATTACAGGTAAATCAGGGATGTTTTTTGGTCCTTGGTGGATGCCTTATTATCCTTTGTCAGAGGCAGTGGCTTTGGATACGAAGGCAGAATGGAGAGCATATGCAGCTCCAGTTGATGATTCCGGTAAGTTTGTCGCTCATTTGGCTCCGGTAACAGATCGATATCTTGTTGTGCGTAAAGGGTTTGAACATCCAGAGGCTGTAATCAAGCAATTGAACGTGTTTACAAGACTCGAAAGAAGACAAGATCCTAATCAAGAGGAGGTAAAAAAGCTGGGTGATTTCTCTGCGCAGACAGGCATTCAGCTGCGTGCTTATTATCCGTTCGATCTTTTGATAGATTATAGGGATGCGATTGAGAAACATTATGCTGATATCCAGCAGGCTTTGCACGGAAAGATAGACCCGGATACATTAAATTCTGATACCCGGCTCATTTATGATCAATGGGTAGCGGAAACAGAGCAGCCCAAAAAAGATCTTGAAGGCTGGAAAGCAGCGAATGCGTATAAATATGGAGTAGCTGTGTTAACCTCAACTGCTATAGAGGGAGTGCGTGGGGTCTTTTATGGGAACACCCGACTTATGAAGACCAAGTGGCCGGAACTGCAGAATCTGGAGAATGAGACGTTCTTAAATATTATTGTGGGTGATTCACCGCTTAGTGATTTTGATGTGTTTGTAGCTAAATGGAAGAGTATGGGCGGGGAAGAGATTACGGAAGAAGTTGCTGAAATTGTAAAGCAAAAGTAAACGTAAAAGTGGGATGCCTCAACAGCCGAGTGGCTTTGGGACATCCTTTTCTTATGTTCTATTCTTCGTTTGTACTGATTTTTTGCAGCAGGAAATGTAGTTGCTCTACTTCTTCATCGGTTAAATGGCCCACAAGGCTTTTATTAAATTCATCTAAGATGGACTGTAAAACTGGGAAGAAATCGATGGCTTTCGGGGTAGGATATAGAAGGTGGGAGCGTCGATCATTAGGATCGTCTTTGCGCTCGATATACCCCGAATTCTCTAATTGCTTCACAGAACGTGCTGTAGTTGCTTTATCGAACTTCAATTCGGCAGTTAACTGATCCTGAGTAATGCCTGGCCGAGAAAGAATCAATTTAAGAAAGCTATGCTGTCCACCACTACCGATTCCATAAGGGACAAACTGCTTAACCAGTTTCTTTTGATTTTGACGGTGAAGATGGGAAATTAGCTTCCCGATAGGCTCTCTTGCCAATATAGACACCTCTTTGGGTTATAAGTTCGCTCATTTTTTGCCTTGAAATAAAGTGTACAATAAAGTCGTTGCGCACGCAACTAAATTGTTGTACACTGGGTATGGCGAGTTTGGTTGCGTGCGCAACTAAACGGTGATTATTAATATTTAATGAGGTGTTAGTTATGAGTTCTGTAAGTGCAACCTACCAGGAGGATAAAGAAATTCAGAAGAAGCGCTGGATGATTTTAATTGTTCTGAATATATTTACGTTTATGTCCACCCTTGATGGTAGTATTGTCAATATTGCTCTGCCTGAGCTATCCAAACAACTGAAGTTGCCCATGGCGCAAATCGAATGGGTAACTACAGGTTATTTAATGGCGATCTGTGCAGCGATACTTTTCTTCGGCAAGCTTGGAGATATCGTAGGAAAGATTCGAATCTTTAAGATTGGCACCATTATATTTGTTATTGGATCTATGCTGTGTGGGCTTAGTGTAAGTTTACCAGCCTTGATCGCTTCACGTGTTATTCAAGCCTTGGGTGCTTCGATGACCATGGCGAACAGTCAGGGAATTGTTACGGATATCTTTCCTGCCACGGAGCGTGGTAAAGCCCTTGGTTTCATTGGTACATTCGTGTCTCTGGGAAGTATAGCTGGTCCAAGTTTAGGCGGGATTATGGTTTCCACCTTAGGCTGGGAGTATATCTTTTGGGTTAACGTGCCTATTGGTCTGATCGCTATATTTTTTGGCTGGAAGGTATTGCCTAAGGATTTAACGAGAGTGAAATCTTCGATTGATGTGCCGGGCAGTTTACTGTTCGCTGTTTTTATTATTACTTTGTTCGCAGGATTATTACTAGGACAACAGCTAGGGTATGGTAACAGCTTAATTGTTACATCAATAATTGTTGCTGTCGTCAGCTTCATTGCTTTCATATGGACGGAGCTTCGTAGAAAAGAACCGTTGTTGCAGCTGTCATTATTTAAGAATCCGTTGTTTTCTTTAAGTATATTATGTGGTTTTCTCGTATTTACAGCGAATTTCTGCTTCAATATTATCGCGCCGTTTTATGCACAGAACATGCTTAATTTATCGCCATTCTATGCAGGCTTCTTGTTAATGCTGTTGCCGATATGTATGGTAGTCGTGGCTCCAATGAGTGGTGCGCTATCGGATAAAATAGGCTCTGAATTTTTGACTTTTGCGGGGCTGGTGGTCATGGTTATTGCACAGTTCGGATTAGCACAGCTTCATGTAGGAAGTTCTGTTGTGCTGGTAGGTGTGTGGATCGCTATGCTGGGTATAGGAAGTGGCCTGTTTCAATCGCCGAACAACTCGCTTGTTATGTCTAAGGTACCAAGAACACAGCTTGGTTCTGCGGGTAGTGTCAATTCGTTAGTTCGTAATGTCGGTATGGTTGTCGGCATTACAATTGCTACTACAATTCTTTTTCAAGTGATGAGCAGTGAAGCCGGCTATAGAGTGACAGGGTTAGTTCCCGGCCGGCCAGAGTTATTTATCGAGGGTATGCATGTAGTGTTTGTAACCTCGGCATCCATATGTCTAGTGGCTGCTTTATTAACTGGCTGGAGATTGGTGAGTGCAAGAAGCGCCAGAGTGCAGTCATCGGAAAGATAACATAAAATGAAAAAGATCCTTCTGGCGCTACGGCTAAGAAGGATCTTCTTTGTGATGAAATTGTAGGGCTTCCTTAACGGCTTGCAAGTATTGATATTGATAACGCTCATCCGGTTCCAGATAGGCGCCTTCAGCCCATTCATTCCAGGCGTTGATATAAATATATTCACTTTTGAACATTTTTTTGGCGCGCTCAATTTGTCGTGAAAGGTATTGGCCGAATTTTTGAGGATTAGCACCTAAGGTGCTTTGTCCGGCAGGGCCTTTCCGTGGTGTGTTATCCCAGTTGACAAAGGCTCCCGGATATATGATTTCTCCGTCCCTATGGGGTGTCCGCTCCAACATGGATTCCCATAACTCATCATAATCAATTACGATATGCCTCTGATCCTCCACCTGCTTTGAGCTCCATAAATGCTTAACCCCGCCATGTGCGAATGTGTAATGCGGCTCAAATTCCAGACTGGCATCGAATCCTTGCTCTTTCTGTAGGGGGAAACCGCCTAGTGTCCGGACCAGATGAAGTCCTTTAAGTCCGTTCTGCAGAGCCAATTCGCGCCAATATTGAAGCATTTCTTCACAGCGCGGGATACTAGCAGATCTATAAATGATAAAGACAGGCTTATCTTCTACCCGGATATAACGATCATCTTTGAAGGCTTCCAGCAACGCAAAAAAGTGCATTCGCCAATCCCGTTCTTCTCCGTATTCCTGTGGCATCAGTACATCCTCTTCGGTGCCATCCCAGCTACGTGTCCATGGTTCGTTAGCCCAAGAAAGGCAAAAGGGGAAGTCAGGCTCTTTGCTCGCAAGAATCTGCTGAACCGGTTGTTCCAGTAGTCGCCTGCCATTAAACCAATAGTGATAATAACAAAAACCGTAAATGCCATGAGCCCTTGCAGTCTCTGCCTGCCATTGTTTCACTTTAGGATCCGTTAAATCATAGTAGTTATTATTTAATGGCTTCTTGGGCTGATCATGTTCAGGATAAAGGGCTGCAGCCTTCCTGACATTTGTCCATTCTGTAAAACCCTCACCCCACCAGGAATCGTTCTCTGTGATCTGATGAAACTGAGGCAATACAAAAGCAATGCATCTCAAGTCATGCCACCCCCTATGGTTCCTTGAATATTTTTCTCAGCAGTAACTTTCCTTGCTGGATATAAGAATGGTTATATTTAAGTTCCTTTAGAGCACGAGAGGCAGAAATTCTCCTTTCTTCACTGTGTGAAAAATAGTGCTTAAAGCTTTCGGAGAGCTCTTTGAAGTTCTGGAAACGAATGAGATCTTCTTCTGCAATTCGGTAATTATGAAGATGGGGATGATCCTCCACTAACTGAAATACACCGCAAGCGGTGACCTCCATAATCTGCTGCATAGAACCAGTGCAATTGATGACGATTTTTGCTCCATTATAATAACTGGACATATCTTTACTATGGGTGATATCCAGGAAATTTCTGGGGGGGTCCCAACCACGCCCGGCGATCATTACCTTAAGGCCTTGAAGCAGGTCTGAATACGCCAACGTGTAAAGCACACTATCGATTTGAAAATCGCCGAGAATGAGTACGTCACTCTGATAACAGTCCTCCACACGTCTTGGATAATAGAGATCCGTATCCGCAGCATATGGGAGATAACTGGAATGTTTGCCCCATAAACCCTGATAATAGATCAGATTAGCTATGTTCTGTGTGAAAATATAATCGAATAACAATGCCAGATTACGTTCTGTTGGAGTAAGACAAGCTGCATCTGCCATCCATACCGCTTTGGGAACGTTGGAAGTTTTCAGAGCAGGGAGGTTCTCCTCCGGAAATAGGGTCTCCGATCCTAGAGCTAATATTAGATCAGGTTGAAAATGGGCTAAATATTCCTCCAGATTATGCTGGAATTTAATAGCAAGTACTTCTTTGACCAAATGCCTTAGTTGATCTTTAAAAAGTCGTACATTAGGCATTTTATCGCTGGCCTCTGTAGGAACCAGCAGCAATATTCTTAATTGCTTGAGTTCCCGTTGCAGCGGCTCTGCTCTATAAGAGTTCATCTCAAGGATGAGGTTATGGTGTTGCGATGGATTAACTTGGCTGATGGTGACTTCGTGACTTGAAGGCCTTTCAGGAGTGAGCCTATTAGCTGTCTTCTTCATAATTCCTCCTGTATTCTGTGGAGCCAGTCGTCCGCTCTAGCACCGAGTCTTGCTAATCATTATATGTGTAGGGGGTTATTTTGACTTTAGGTATAAGACCATTAATCAGAGCCCTGAAGATAAAAAGCGGATTTAGTGAAAGCTGTATATCTATCTATGACAGGGCTGGCTTGTTTAACATAAGATATGCTATAAAACCTGAAAGGGATGATCGCCTTGCCAACCTTCGATAACGTTCTAGTTACAGGAAGTCAGACCATTCAAAATGATCTGCACGTTAATGGAAATGAGACTATCGATTCGAATCTTCATTTGAATGGTAGTCAGACCATAATGGGAAGCCTAAATGTGAACGGCAGTGAATCCATACTTGGTCATCTGGGGGTAACCGGTGAAATTAGCGGGGCAGGCACCATTAGAGCTGCAACCCGGTTGATCGCTACGAACCAAGCAACATTGCCACCAGGCGCTCCTACCAGCCTGCAACAAGTTCGATACTTTTCTGTAGGTGCTGTAGGTCAGACTGGTCTCGTGCTGAAGGGCACAGATGGAAATGATTATGTATTATTTATCGATTTGACTGGCGGAACACCTAATATTGGCATCCAACGGGCTTAATCAAGGTAAACTAACATTCTCAGCATCAGATTAATAAAAAACAGCAAGTCTCCTAAGTACAAATAGGGACTTGCTGTTTGAGGTTTCTATTAATTCTTAAAGCTATGAATTGGAGCTGGGATTCGTCCGCCACGATTAATGAAGTTCGCGCAGTTGAAGCCGTTCACTGCCATGACTGGTGCATATCCGAGCAGGCCGCCAAATTCGACCATTTCACCTACGTCCTTGCCGATTACTGGAATCACGCGAACCGCAGTGGTTTTGTTATTCACCATGCCAATTGCAGCTTCATCCGCGATGATACCGGAAATGGTCTCCTTGGTGGTGCTTCCTGGGATAGCTATCATATCCAGTCCCACGGAACAAACACAGGTCATAGCTTCCAGTTTCTCTAGTGTAAGGGCACCCCGCTGAACGGCTTGAATCATGCCGTGATCTTCACTGACTGGAATAAAGGCTCCACTAAGGCCACCTACATAGGAGGAGGCCATCACGCCACCTTTTTTAACATTGTCATTTAGGATCGCCAGAGCAGCGGTTGTTCCCGGTGCGCCAGCTTCCTCCAGACCCATGACTTGAAAGATTTCGGCAATGGAATCTCCGATTTCTGGAGTAGGGGCTAAGGATAGATCGATAATCCCAAAAGGAACATTCATCCGTTTGGAAGCCTCTTGAGCAACTAGCTGACCGACACGTGTGACTTTGAAGGCTGTCCGTTTAATGGTTTCACATAAGGTTTCAAAATCCTGCCCTCGAACCTCTTCAAGCGCACGTTTGATTACACCAGGACCGCTGACGCCAACGTTGATGACACATTCCCGCTCCCCAACCCCGTGAAATGCTCCGGCCATAAAAGGGTTGTCCTCGACTGCATTACAGAAGACTACCAGCTTGGCGCAGCCGATGGAATCCCGATCCTTGGTGCGTTCTGCAGTTTGGATAATAATGTCGCCCATTAATTTCACAGCATCCATGTTGATTCCACTTCTGGAGGAACCGACATTGACCGAGGAGCAGACTCTTTCAGTGACTGCCAATGCTTCAGGAATACTGTCGATCAGAATACGATCGCCTTTGGTGCAACCTTTTTGTACAAGTGCAGAGAAGCCGCCAATAAAGTTAACGCCTACCTCTTTTGCAGCCTTGTCCAGGATTTCAGCAACAGGTACATAGGTATCTGTCTTCACCGCACCAGCGGCAATAGCGATGGGTGTGACAGAAATCCGTTTGTTAACGATAGGAACCCCAAATTGTCTTTCCAGATCTTCACCCGTCTTTACGAGCTTTTCAGCGGATCTGGTGATTTTGTCATATACATTTTGATTAAAGGTGCGCATATCCGTGTGGGCACAATCCATGAGGCTGATCCCCATTGTTATGGTACGCACATCCAGATTCATTTCACGAATCATCTTATTCGTTTCTTGTACTTCCACTAGTGATATCATGGTCAGCCATCCTCCTAGATTCGGTGCATAATATTAAAAATATCCTCATGCTGAAGCTTGATTTCCACGCCAATCGATTCGCCAAGCAAATGTAATTCCTCTACGATATTCTCAAAAGCTTTAGTTGAGCTAGAAATGTCTACAATCATCATCATGTTAAAATAATCCTGAACGATCGTCTGCGAAATATCCAGAATGTTCAAATTGTGTTCGGCTAGATATGTACATACTTTAGCAATAATCCCTACTTTATCTTTTCCCAATACAGTAATAATTCCCTTCATGAATACAGCCTCCCTTTGTATTTATTGATTTCACCGTGTATACGGAATGAACCATTCCAACTATTATTGCAAATGATGAAACAAGCTTCAACCAAAGGTTTTTTGTCAGTTTGATTAAATATTTATTTTGACAGCTGAAATTATAGAAAATTCATTTGACAGCCTATAAAAAATGTGATGAACTGAGAGTTTGATATGATAGTCTGAAGGAGTAAATATGACTACACAAAAATATAAAGACATGGTTGAGCAAAGAACGAAGATGACCCTCCAGGAATGGACGGAACAGGCGGAAGTGAAGGAAAAGGACATTTATCGTTTTTTGCATAATTTAAAAGGCACTGCTGGAACTGTCGGATTACCAGATGTCGAACAATTTGCCGAGGATACGCTGCCCTATTTCATGGAAAGCAGTCTTAAGAGTTGGTCGGTTGAGGAATGGGGGGATTATTTATATCCACTGATTCCATTGTTTAATGTCCATTCATTGGCAGCTTCAAGCTCTGTTAAAGCATTGGATAAAAAGGGACCTGCTGAGACGCTCACGCAGAATGATATTCTTCTTATCGACGACGATGTAGAGTTAGTTGCTTATCTGAAAGAGTCATTGGAGAAGCAGAATTACTATGTAAGCATAGCCTTATCTGCTGAACGGGGACTCAAAATCTTTTATGAAACGAAACCAGATCTCATTCTGCTGGATATTCTTTTACCGGATAAAAGTGGGATTGAGGTGTTGAACCAAATTATCGGCAAGGCTAAAAAAGAACGAATTCCCATTATCATTATAAGTGGGGAGTACTCCAAAGCGACGCAAATGCATGCGTATTCGCTGGGGGTGATGGATTTTTTACCGAAGCCTGTAGATATTGATTTATTTCTGGTATTGATCAAAAATCGCTTTCAGCTTAAGAGAGAATGGCAGGAGTCCATCATCGTGGATGATTTGACCGGCGCATTCAATCGCAAACACTTTAATCAAGTCATGAAGCAGTTGATTGGTGATTTTAAGCGGACTAACCGCGTATTTTCGTTAGCGCTGATTGATTTGGATTATTTTAAAAACGTTAATGATACATATGGTCACCTAATTGGAGACGAAGTTCTGCAGGGCTTTTCCGAGCTTGTGAAGAATTCCATCCGTCTGGAGGATACCTTTTGCCGTTATGGGGGAGAAGAGTTTGCAGTGTTCTTACCTCACACGGATGCGGAATCTGCAATGTTGGTTATACAGCGTATTCAAGAGCGGTTTGCGGCTACTGACTTTTTTGCGAAAAATGAAATCTTTCATGTGACCATCTCTAGCGGGATTTCTGAGGTAACAGATGCCGAGAATATAGCCGATAAATTGATTGAGGAAGCAGATCAGGCTCTTTATGCCAGTAAGCATGCTGGAAGGAATCAGACAACGCTTTATTCGGACCATTTATCCACTACTAAAAAGCATTCGGTTCTGAATGTGATTGTTGTAGATGATGATACGCTAATTCGTAGAATTGTGACCAGTCAGTTCGCCATTTGGGAGCCGGATAATATTGCTGAGGTGAAGGTTAGCAGCTATGCGAATGGGCTTGATTTTCTGCAATCGGATTGGTATGCCGTGGATGAGAAGTATATTATTTTGCTGGATGGTGTGATGCCTGATCTGGATGGAGTAGAAGTTCTGGAAAGAATCCGCAAAACGTATCCGGAAGTAAATATATTAGTGATCATGCTGACGGGAAGAAATAATCAGGCGGATATTGTACATGCCCTGCAGATGGGTGCCGATGATTATGTAGTGAAACCGGTCCATATGCCTGAGTTATTGTCGAGAATAGAGCGGTTGGCTCATAGATTTTTGTTCTAATTGGGTTCTGAAAATGTTGTGAGCAGCAGGAGAGATCTAAAGCGGAGGGAATTAGGCAGCTATGCAAAAGGTAATGGTAGTGGATGATGAAGAAGTATTACGGATGTTAATTGTAGACACCTTAGAAGATTTGGAAGACGTGGAGATCCATACTGCCGAGAACGGATTAGAGGCGCTTTCAAAATTGTCACAGGATCATTATGATTTGGTGATATTGGATTATATGATGCCTGAAATGACAGGGATTGAAGTCCTAGGCCAACTGGATGATGAGAAAAAGAAGGCTACAGCTATTTTAATGTTAACAGCCAAAGCCCAAGATGTAGATCGTCTTCGAGCGGTAGATGCAGGCGCACGTTATTTTATGCCGAAACCTTTTAGTCCGATGGAACTCTTGCAGATTGTGGAGGGGATCCTAAGTGACAAAGGGAAGCAGCTCTAATCACAGTATTAAAAATAGATATTTTCGTATCATTGCCTTGGTTTTTTCGTTAATCATTATTATGGGATCTGTATTTTTATTTTTCATAAATAATGAGCAGAACAAATTAAGTAGAGACCGTGAAGTTCTGCAGAATAAGGCGGACACGATTAACGAATTGGCGACTGCATTAAATGAGGTTTTTTTCCGAGCGAGGGGATTCAGCGCACTTAAGAGTGCCAATGAATTAGATCTCCTAAACTTAGGACTTGTTAACTTTGATAAGATTCTGGATACCTATTCTAATCTCAATTTATCTCCGGAAGAAGCCTTGTTTAGAGATGGTTTGAAAGCATTTTATGTTCAGTACAAAACTAAAGTTTTACCTGAAGCGATTCGGTTTGTCGAGGCAGATGATTATGTGTCTTTGAGAGCTCTATCCGCAGATGGGAACACGAAATCAGTGAATGATTTTTTAATGTATACAAAAGAGTACAAGCAACGATCCGATGCCGCATTAAATACTATGGCTATGGATTACATCAAACGTGCCAATGAATTTACCTTTATCGCATTCTTTTTCAGCACGATTATTCTGCTAATCTTCACCTTTATGATCTGGCGGATTCTGAAGAACCTTATAGATCCTATTCTGAAGCTGGAAGGGGCAACCCATTCCCTGGCTGCAGGAGAAGAAATTCTTCTGGGCAAGCTTAAGAATCAAGATGAAATTGGCCGACTTTATGATGCTTTTCTTAATATGGCTAGAAGTATTCAAGATAAAGAAGAAGAATTGATGATGCAGAATGAAGAGCTGCATGCGCAGCAGGATGAACTTCAGGATCAGCAATATAGGCTGCAACGCTCGCTTAGTGAAATTGAAAGTATGATGAAAGCTTTGGATCAATCGTCTGCGGTCGGGATCCTTACTGCTAAAGGTGTCTTTACCTACGCGAATGATAATTTAAGTGGATATACCCGCTATAAAAAGTCTGAGATTATCGGTTACACCTATAAGTTATTTGAACTTTATAATATCTCTGACGAGGGTTATCAGAAAATTTTTAACAAATTAAATACAGGCGGAGTGTGGAACAATGAGCTGCAGATTCTAGCCAAAGACGGATTGCCCATCTGGCTGCAACTAACGATTGTGCCGTACCTGAATGAAGAGGGTGTGATTTATCAATACATCCTTATTGCGAACGATATCACCTCAATGAAGAGCGTGCAGCAGGAGCTAGCCGAAACGTTAAAAAATACAGAACAGACCAAGATGATGCTTGAGCTTAATAATCAGCTGAATCATGATATTACTTATACCTTGGATAAGCATGAATTTGCCGATAAGTTTATTGAGTTTATGCATCGCCTGTATGCCTTTGATTCGAGTTTCTTCCTGCTTGTGAAAGATAATATCGCGGCTGTGAAAGGCATTCCGCAGGAGAATGTGGAGCGTTATCTTGATCATGAGAACAATGAGATGTTATATCGCTTGCAAGCGGAAAAAACGTACCTAATCAAGCGTTTGGCCACACAACCAGAGCAAGGTATTTCTGCGAGTGAGGTCTATGTTTACGACTTCTACACTACTGTTGTGAACGCAGAGGATGAGATTCTTGCAGTGTTCTGTGGCAGCCGGATTGGTCATTCCTTCAGCAAAGAAGAGATTAATGAGGTTCAGGGGATGATGAACCGCGTAGCGCTGGCGATTGAACGTTTATTCATGTATGAAGAGATTGAACATGGACGAAAGCTGAATCGGGACATCGTAAATAATGTGAACGAGGGCATACAATTTGTGAATACAGAAGGTATGCTCCTGCAGATGAATAAAGCGTTGAGCAACATTTTTAATTATGAGTGGACAGAAGGAACTTTGATTCCCCGACAGAAATGGATGGATTATTTCATCGAGCACTCGAATGAGAACCATGAACTTCGGATGTTTTTTGAAAAAGCGATTGCTGAGGATGCTCTGGAATCCAGCAGCATGCAATACTCCATTGGAACTGAATCGATGAAGCATATTGATGTGTATGCGATCCCTGTATTCCGTCGCGAGCTGCGTATTGGTACATTGTTTGTCTACAGAGATATCACTAGAGAATATGAGCTGGACCTTATGAAATCTGATCTTGTCAGTACGGTAAGTCATGAGCTAAGAACACCGCTATCGAGTGTGCTTGGTTTCACAGAACTGCTATTGTCTAAGACCATGAAGCCTGAGAAGCAGCTTAAATATCTGGAGACGATTCATAAAGAAGCTAAACGACTGACGGAGCTCATAAATGATTTTCTTGATTTGCAGAGAATGGAGTCAGGTAAGCAGCAATATATCACGGAGCATTTGAATCTCAGTGAAATTGTATTAGGCGTAATTGATCAATATAAACTGAGCAGTACCCATCATGTGCTCCTAGTGGATGAGGCTTTGAATGCGGATGTTGATGTGGACAAGGATAAGATTGTCCAAGTTCTGACGAATCTGTTAAGTAATGCGATTAAGTTCTCGCCTGATAACAATGAAGTTAAAGTACTGCTGCATAACGAGTCGGATAGGATTATTGTACGTATCCAGGATAATGGTCTTGGCATTCCTAAGGATCAAATAGGACAGCTATTCCAAAAATTCAGAAGAGTGGATAATAGCGCCTCTAAAAGAATTGGAGGAACAGGACTTGGACTTGCTATCTGTAAGGAGATCATTGAGAAGCAAAAGGGAAATATCGGTATAGATTCCGTAGAAGGAGAAGGCACTACCGTCTGGTTTAGCCTCCCTATCCTCCATGCGGAAGCGAGCCGGCAACAGGATGAGCTTAATAAATGGAGCACCGATAAAGAGCTCAAGCCTAATGTAATGATCGTTGAAGATGATTACAGTCTTTCGTTGCTTTTATCAGAAGAGCTTAAAGGGAAGGGCTTCCGTGTTACCCATCATTACCATCCACAGCAAGCTTTTGATCAGGCCTTGAAAACACCATTTGTGGCGATAGTGGTAGATTTGATGTTGGGTGAAGAGCTGGATGGCTGGGATTTGATCCGCATGCTTAAAGAAGATCCAAGAACTGAAAATATCCCTATCGTTATTTCTTCTGCTCTGGATCAATCGGATAAGAATCAATTAAACGATGTAATTCAAAAATATTTAACTAAACCTTATCCGCCCGGCGAGCTATCGAATACGCTTGAGGAGATAGTGAAGATTAAGACGGGGATCGGCGAGGTGTTATTTCCCGAAAGTAAGCAAAAATTATAGCTTTTATTTATCACAATATTTTATAAATAGTATCACTTTTTATAATGAAACCGATCAAAACAGGTTAAATCATACTGTTTTGATCGGTTTTTACGTACTATATAGATACTTTTTCAATAAATTACAATTATTAGGTTAAATCGACATCATTGATCGTTTACAATTATTGTGATAGCCTGATTTCATGAGGTACGGATCATCAGAAGATTTCATGTTTAGGAGAGGTGGATATTGTTGCAACTACAGGTAACGAACAGTCCTTTTAACGAGAGCCAAGTGGAGCTACTCAATCGTCTTCTACCATCCTTAACGGAGACACAGCAAATATGGCTTAGCGGTTATTTGTCGGCCATGGGCCTTACTACTGCACCATCGGCAGGTGCCGGGGTTCAAGCAGTGCAATCAAATGCGATAGGAAATGCGGAAGGTAGTGCAGTTAGTCAACCTGTAGCTTCACGTGAAGTGACCGTGTTGTTTGGGTCCCAGACAGGGAATTGCCAACGGCTGGCTGGGAGCTTGTCCCGCAAGCTGGAGGAGCAAGGGTTTCAGGTCACGCTCACTGCGATGAACAGCTTTAAGCCCAATGCACTTAAGAAGGTTGAGAACCTCCTATTGCTGGTCAGTACTCACGGTGAAGGCGAGCCGCCAGATAATGCACGGATGTTCCATGAATTTCTCTATAGCAAAAGAGCCCCTCAATTAGAGAATCTGAAGTTCTCAGTGTTGGCACTGGGGGATACCTCTTACGAATTCTTTTGTCAGACCGGCAAAGACTTCGATCAGCGGCTTGAGGAACTTGGTGGCAAGCGGTTAAGTCCGCGTGTGGATTGTGATCTTGATTATGATGATTCGGTTACCGAATGGTTTGAAGGCGTGATTGGTGCCTTAAATGCACATTTAAATGCTCCGGCCATTGCGGCAAAAGCGGTTCAAGCTGCGGAAGACACAGATTCTCAGGAGCCTTTGTATACCCGCAACAATCCTTTTAAAGCGGAAGTATTAGAAAATCTAAATCTGAACGGACGCGGTTCCGACCGGGAGACCCGCCATTTGGAGCTATCACTAGAAGGCTCTAACATACAATTTGAGCCAGGGGATGCGCTGGGTGTCTACCCGGAGAATCATCCTGAATTGGTAGACGCTATTATTCATACTATGGGCTGGAATCCTAATGATATTGTTCCATTTAATAAAAAAGGGGAAGAAGGTTCCTTACGTGAGGCACTTCTTCACCACTATGAAATCACTGTATTAACCAAACCGTTGCTTGAGCAAGCGGCGAAGTTATCTTCTTCTAACAAACTAAAGGATTTATTGGCGCCAGAACGTGCGCAACAGCTTAAGGAATATATTCAAGGCCGCGATCTGCTCGATTTGGTTCAGGATTTCTCTCCATGGGAAGGCTCAGCCAGTAACTTTGTGACTATTTTGCGCAAGCTTCCAGCACGACTCTATTCAATTGCTAGCAGCTATAAAGCTAATCCAGATGAGGTTCATTTAACGGTTAGAGCTGTACGTTATGAGGCACATGGCCGTGAGCGTTATGGGGTCTGCTCGGTACATTGTGCTGAAAGAGTCCAGCCGGGAGATACGTTGCCCATCTACATTCAACATAATCCTAACTTTAAGCTTCCAACAAATCCTGATGCGCCGATCATTATGATTGGACCGGGGACAGGCGTTGCACCCTTCCGCTCTTTCTTGGAGGAACGTGGCGAGCTTGGGGCGGAAGGTAAATCATGGCTGTTCTACGGAGATCGGCATTTCGTGACGGACTTCCTCTATCAGACAGACTGGCAGAGAATGCTAAAAGACGGCTTGTTAACTAAGCTGGATGTTGCTTTCTCCCGTGATACCGAAGAGAAAGTATATGTTCAGCATCGCATTCTGGAAAAGAGCCGCGAGGTCTACGAATGGCTGCAAGCGGGAGCTCATATTTACATTTGCGGTGACGAGAAGCATATGGCACATGATGTTCATTCTGCTCTGATTACTGTCATCCAGCATGAGGGTGGGCTGAGTCCTGAAGAAGCAGCAGCTTATTTGGATAATATGCAGCAGGCGCAGCGCTACCAACGTGATGTTTACTAATGGATAGAGGAAAGTTATCGAATGACTTCGGGGGGAGATAACAACAATGGCAAACAATGAAAAGGTTAAGCCGATCGGCGGGCCTCCAAGTGATGTTGAGCACATTAAGCAAGAGAGTAACTATCTGCGGGGCGCGCTTGTTGAGACATTAAGCAATCCGATTACCGGAGGTTTGCCGGAAGATGATAATCGGCTGCTGAAATTTCACGGAAGTTATATGCAGGACGATCGGGATTTACGCAATGAGCGTGAACGGCAAAAGCTGGAGCCTGCATTTCAGTTCATGCTTCGTGTAGTTGCCCCAGGCGGGGTAGCGACACCAGAGCAGTGGCTAGTGATGGATGATTTGGCACAAAAATACGGTAATGGGACCTTACGTCTGACTACCAGACAGGCGTTTCAAATGCATGGGGTACTCAAATGGAATCTTAAGAAAACCATTCGCAGCATTAATGATACGCTGATGACGACGCTGGCAGCTTGCGGCGATGTTAACCGTAACGTAATGAGTAATCCGAATCCTTACCAGTCAGAGGTGCATGCAGAGGTCTATGAATGGGCGCGCAAAGTGAGTGATCACTTATCCCCACGTACTCCCGCCTACCATGAGATTTGGCTAGACGGTGAAAAGGTAGTAGATAGCTTAGGCGAACGTGCGGAAGTAGAACCAATCTATGGTCCGGTATATTTACCGCGTAAATTCAAGATTGGCTTAGCGGTGCCACCTTCTAATGATGTGGATGTATTCTCGCAAGATCTGGGTTTTATCGCTATTCTGGAAAATGAGAAGCTAGTCGGCTTTAACGTTTCTGTAGGCGGCGGTATGGGGATGACTCATGGCGATACCAGTACTTATCCTCAGTTGGGACGTATTATTGGTTTTTGCCGTCCCGAACAGTTGATTGATGTGGCAGAAAAGACCGTAACGATCCAGCGGGATTATGGCAATCGCTCTGTCCGCAAAAATGCACGGTTCAAATATACGATTGACCGCCACGGTCTGGAATGGTTCGTTGACGAACTGCATGAAAGACTCGGATGGCAGCTTGAAGCGGCACATGATTATCATTTTGATCACAACGGAGACCGTTACGGCTGGGTGAAGGGTATCAATGGAAAATGGAATCTGACACTTTATATCCAAAGCGGACGGATTCATGACCAAGAAGGATACACCTTGATGACTGGCTTGCGGGAGATTGCTAAAATCCATACTGGAGATTTCCGGCTAACGCCGAATCAGAATCTAACGATTGCCAACGTCACTACTGCCAAAAAACGAAAAGTAGCTGAGCTGGCTAAACAGCATGGACTTACAGATGGAGCACATCTTTCTGCATTGCGGCGCAGCTCCATGTCCTGTGTAGCACTGCCAACCTGCGGACTTGCGATGGCTGAAGCGGAACGTTATCTGCCTTCGTTGATAGATAAGCTGGAGCTTGTTATAGATAAAGCTGGTTTGCGCGACGAGGAAATTGTAATCCGGATGACCGGCTGCCCTAATGGATGTGCTAGACCGGCGCTGGGTGAAATCTCGTTTATCGGCAAGGCTCCAGGCAGATATAATATGTATTTAGGAGCAGGCTTTACGGGTGATCGCCTGAATAAAATGTATAAAGAAAACATAGATGAGAAGGAGATCCTAGAGACGCTTGAACCTATTCTTCACCGATATGCCAAAGAACGTCAACAAGGCGAGCATTTTGGAGATTTTGTGATCCGTGCAGATTATGTTAAAGCCGTTACCTCTGGACTTAATTTCCATGACTAAATGAAAGTAGATTTAAAAATGTCCCGGGGCCAGTTGATGGCTGCCGGGGTATTTTTTGTGGTTTGGGCGTAGTTAGATGCGCGGGGTGTCGTGTCGTACACAAAATGCTCTAGAGGTAAAGACGGTAGACAAGAGTAAATGAGCAGCAGATAAGCAGCAGATAAGCGCATACGAGTAGTAGATGAGTAGCAGATAAGCGCATACGAGTAGTAGATGAGTAGCAGATAAGCAGTAGATGTTCGATAGTAGAGCGGCAGTAGACTAACAAGGTGACGGACTCAGGAGCCCTTATTTCCTGAAATCTTGCCTAATTGCAGAGTATTCGGACCCCAGCGCCGTTATGGGGATGAAAAGAGGCAGGAACAGGCCTTTTTCAGAAGAATAGCGTCTCTCCAGTCCGAAAGTTGCTCAAAACGGCTTAAATCGCACAAATAGCGTCATCTGAGTCCGAAAACCACAACCGAGTGTTCAAAAAGTAAAGAACGGCAGATGAGCAGCAGATGAACGGCAGATGAGCGATAGTAGATTAACGTCAGAGTAATGAAAGAGTCGAATTAGATAGTGTGAAAGAGTGAAATCAGATCAGTAGGAGCAACAGTAGAGTAGTACGCAGAATAGCCAAACAAAAGAGCAGCAATCGACTAGCGGAACAATAGACGAGCAATAGTAAACTAACATCAAAGTAGTAACAGTCCAGCAGCAGACTAATCCAGCAGTAGACTAACAGCAGTAAATCACTGTTGACTGACAAATCTAACAACAGTCATCTTTTGAGCTACTATAAGTAAGCATTATCCTAACATCTGCGCTACAACAGATCTAATTTTAAAAACCAGCAAGTCTCCAATCTTGGGAGGCTCGCTGGTTTATGTTTTTAAGGAGCGATGCCGGAGATCAGTACATCGTTTTGATACAAGGTTACTTTGTTCCAAGTGCTGAAGGAAACTTTGGTTGGGTCGAACGAATAGTCATTTGCTTCATTGAAGTTAGACCAGTCGCTTTTATGCACTCGTAATTGGATTTCTCCTGACTGTCCACCAGCAGGTATGGAGCCCGCGCTAGCGTTGAAAGTAAGCTCAACGTAAGAGTCGGCGTTCGTTCCACTAGTGGACCCAAGGGCAACCGATATATTAGAAGCACCGATCTGCGCCCAATCGATCACACCATTGAGGGAGGCGCTTCCATCTTTAGTAAAGTAATAACGAATTTTCAGTCCATTTAGATTGACTGCCGTTGTTCCGTTGTTATAAATGTTGAAGTAAGGTTTGATTGAGTTATCTGTAGCATTGGTATCTGCTGCACGGTAGTAAAGTGCCAGATTACTGGATGGCGAGCCGGTAGGAGTGGCTGTAGGTGTTACTGTTGCTGTTGGCGTAGCTGTTGGCGTTGGCGTTGGCGTTGGCGTAGCTGTTGGCGTTGGTGTTGGTGTTGGTGTAGGTGTAGGTGTAGGTGTAGGTGTAGGTGTAGGTGTAGGTGTAGGTGTAGGTGTAGGTGTAGGTGTAGGTGTAGGAGTTGTGCCACCATCCGGCACAGGTTGGTAACCAGGCGTTGTATAAATTTTATTAAGCACGGAGGTTGCTAAGGTTCCGTTTGCTCCATTAACGACTGTATTTCCCCAGTTGCTGAGTGTTCCTGCTGGACCGCTGGCTAGATCCAGATATTCGACGCCTCCGCCATTACCATACCAGGACCAGGCGAGCCATCCTACCTTTTTTTCCTTAGTGTAGCTCATAATGGTGGCTTCATCGACATCTCCACCCGTGTGCTTGTCACCGAATTCGCCGATAATCACGGGGGCTCCAATGGCCAAGGCACTGTCGATATTGCTCTTAACGGTAGCAGCATTACCTCCGGCATATTCGTACATATGAATCGAGAAAATAGTATTTTTTAAGGTATCTGAATTATATACAGCCTGACCACTAGTGAAAATGGATTGTGGGTATTGACCCCATCCCGCTGCATCTACAACTAAAGTGTTCTTAATACCCGCATTTCTTAACGCCGGAATTGCCGCTTGGTAACCACTGGCCCATGTTGCAGTGTTCCAAGAACCGTACCATTCATTAGCAATATTCACAATGACACGATCTTCTTTACCAATCAAAGCATCCTTGATGCTGATCCAATAGTTGACTGCAGCGTTAAGATCAGATGTGTTGTCTGAGCCAGTAGCATCATGCACTTCCAGCATGGCAATCAATTTATACTGATCACAAAGCTTAAGAATATTTTGGACATCCGCCAAGGTATCGAGAGACCACTTGCTGCCATTAGAAAGTACAATTCTGACGGTATTGGAGCCAGTGGCTGCAATGGCCGGTATTGCAGTAGCCAGATCGTTTTTGTACCAAGTGTGTGCATGATTAACCCCACGCATTACAAAAGGACTGCCGGTGGCATCATACAAAGTGGTACCGCTTACATAAAAGCCCTTAACAGAAGTGTTTGCTGCCGCTGCCTGCTGTTGAGGTAAAGAAATAGAAAGAGTAAGGATACTAATTAATACTAACAAACTGATTTTCCGGAACGAAAAATGCTTACTGAATTTCATCAACATTTCCTCCTTAATCAAATAGGGTTGCTTCTTAGATTATGCGTATCCTTCAGGTGGTTGCAGTAAATGCACTCAATTACAGGCATGTATCACCTCCTCAGTTATTTTGAATATAACATATAAAGGAATTTTTAGGAATAATAAATAATTTAACGATAACAATAATTTTATGTTTTATTAGAAAATAAGACGAAGTGCTGATCAGGCACTCGTCTTTCATCTAACATTATCATAAAAAAATGATGTTATTTTTAGATTCAGGAAGGAAAATATAATTTTTTTTGACTAATGATTTGGATTTCTCGCGATTTTCTTTCATAATATAAAGGGTAAACTAAATACAAAAGAAGAACCGTTGCCCGAGAGCGATGAGTTCTGTACAGAAGAGGCGATATTATGATTATCATGAAAACGATGGAAGAGATCGAAAAAATGCGTGCGGCGGGAAAAATTCTCGCTGAATGTCATCGTCAAATTGCGCAAATTTTGCAGCCTGGTATTACGACCTGGGAAATTGATGAATTTGCAGAAAAATTTATATTGTCTCAAGGAGCTACTCCTGAGCAAAAAGGATATAATGGGTACCCGTACGCAACCTGTGCATCTGTAAATGATGTAATATGCCACGGATTCCCGAAAAAAGAGCCGCTAAAAGACGGGGATATCGTAACCATTGACATGGTTGTTAACTTAAACGGCTGGTTGGCAGATTCGGCCTGGTCTTACGGCATTGGCAATATTAGTGAACAGGCGACCAAACTTCTAGACACTACTAAGGAATCGTTATTCCGTGGAATCGAGCAGGCGGTTGCAGGCAACCGTATCGGGGATGTTGCGCATGCCATCCAAGTTTATGCAGAGTCTAACGGATTTTCTGTAGTACGTGATTTTATTGGCCACGGGATCGGTTCAGAAATGCATGAAGCTCCGGAAGTGCCTCACTATGGTCCAGCAGGGAGAGGGCCTCGTCTTAAAGAGGGGATGGTATTTACCATTGAGCCCATGCTGAACACAGGCAGTTACAGAACAAAAATTGATGCGGATGGTTGGACTGCGCGTACCATTGACGGCGGATTGTCAGCACAATATGAGCATACTTTAGCGATTACCCCACAAGGAACGATTATCCTGACTGAACTGTAATTTTGATGAAAAATAAAATGACCAGTCTCCGTAATGGAGATTGGTCATTTTTTATTAATCCGTAATGTTGCGAGTGTAATATTCAATGATATCTTTTCTCCTAATAATTCCAACAAATACACCCTCATTATCAATCACAGGAACGAAATTCTGATCCGCAGCGAGCGTCAGCATATCTTCCATTTCTGCATTAATGAGAACACTTTCGTTATGAACATGCTTTTGGATGTCGCTTACTGGAACTTCCCCTATATTGTCAAAGGTTAAGTCTGCTGTGTTTTTCAGCTTCCACAATAGATCACCCTCCGAAAGTGTTCCTACATATTTTCCTTCATTATCAATAATAGGGATAGCCGTGTAATGGTGCTGTTCTAATTGTTCTAAGGCTTCCAGCATGGATAGTGAGTTAGTGATATAGGCAACTTGATCTTTTGGCAACAAAAAAGAGGATATTTCCATCGGCATGAACTCCTTTGTATTATGTTTTTTTGATTAGGCTACTTTTATTTAAACATACTTTTGGAATGGATAGAATTTTAAATTTTCATCCCTTGAATTATAGGTAATAAGTCCTATTGAATAGAGGTCGTATTTTGTCGATTAAAGATATATTATCCTAGAGTGGAGTTGTTCAGATGGCATTGTATCGAAGGCTTTCTTTAACGTTTAAGTTTGTTATGGTGGTAAGTTTAGTAATTATTGTGATCTTTTTCTTTAGTTTAGTCGCAAACCTGGCTAATCTGCGTAGTGTGAGCATATCCAACGGTGAACTTCAGGCAGAGATCGCAGGGAAAAGTTATGCGGAGACCATTCAGAATAGAATGATAGACATTCAGTCGACGGGTGAAGCGCTCGCTGAGGTACTGATTGAATCAAGAGAACGTCAAACCTTGGACCGTGAAGATGTTGTTTCTACAATGAAAACTATGCTTGAGCACAGACCAGAAATTTTTGGGATGAGCATATTATGGGAACCCAATGCTTTTGATCAGAACGATCAGGCTAATATAAATAAGATGCCATATGATGATGGTACGGGGCGTTTTATTCCTTATGTCTTTAGAAATCAAGGTGCAATTAAGGTTGAACCCTTAAAAAATTACGATGTAGAAGGTGCAGGTGATTATTACCTTTTACCTAAAAAAGAGAAAAAACCGGTCTATATTGAACCCTATTCCTATGAGACGACTGGTGGAGCAATAGAGATGATTTCGGTCATGCTGCCGATTTTGGATAAAACGGGTGCATTTCTTGGGACTGTAGGGTTCGATGTTTCGTTAACCCAATTGCAGGAAGAAGCTGTTAACTATAAACCTCTGGGAGGTTATGTTTCTTTAATCACTGGTAATGGCAAATATGCAGCCAATCCAAATGATCCTCAAAGTGTACTCAAAGAGTTCGGTGATACAGAAGATAAAACATTACTGTGGAAGCGTGTGAAGAATGGGGAGGCCACACTGGGATACACGATAAATTCCAAGGGAGAAGACGTGCTGCGGACTTTTGTTCCGATACCAATGCCTGGAAGTGACCAGGTCTGGTACACACAGACAGCGATTTCTAAGGATGTTATCATGGCTGATTATGAACAAGCCAAAACAGAATTTTTTATCATTATGATTATTGGTATTTTGATTTTAGCTGTTATTGTTGGTCTTCAGCTATGGTTGATGGTAGTTAAACCGCTTCGCTTGTTATCTGATAAATTGCAGCTGATGTCTCAGGGTGATTTGACTCAAACCCTGCAGGTTCGAAATGATGATGAATTCGGCAAGATGGCTACACATTTTAATCATATGACCCATAAGCTTCGAGAAATGTTTGGACTTGTCGCTGATTTATCAATGTCTGTGGGAGCTACCTCTGAAGAGCTGACAGCTAACGCTGAGCAGACTGGGAAAGCTGCTGAACAAATTGCTGTGGCAATTGGACGAGTAGCCGAAGGAGCGCAGCTGCAGAGTGATTATGCGGGTGATTCTTCAATGGCGATGAGCGAGCTGAATGTTGGAGTGCAACGGATCGCTGACTCTTCGTCATCGGTGTCTGCGTCTGCAGATGAAGTTACCGATCAGACGAAAAAGGGCAGTGCGCAGCTTCAAATGGCAGTGAACCAAATGTCAGAGTTAAAGCTGTCTGTGGATGAGACGAGTCTGGCAATCGAACGTTTAGGCGAACGATCTGCTCAGATCAGCGGGATTATAGGCCTGATTTCGAACATAAGTAAACAGACCAATCTGTTGGCACTAAATGCGGCTATTGAGGCGTCCAGAGTGGGTGAACATGGCCGAGGTTTTGCTGTAGTGGCCTCAGAAATTCGTATGCTGGCAGATCAGACTAAAAAAGCTGCCGAACAAGTTACTGCTTTGGTTGAAGATGTGGTGCAAGATACTAATCAAGCTTCACAAGCAATGGCTGTCGGCAATGAAAAAGTAATTCTTGGTGTGCAAAGTGTATCTGATAGTGATCTTTTATTTACTTCGATTCTGACAGAGATGACGCAGGTGACTGATCAAATCCAAGAGGTGTCAGCAGCTGCACAGCAGATGACCGCGGGTACGGAGCAAATTTCAGTTACAGTTAAACAATTAGCCGATCTTGCTTCGGAAGCTTCATCTGACTCCCAAAGTGTGGCAGCAGCCTCAGAGGAGCAGCTTGCTTCTATGGAAGAGATCTCAGCTTCGTCGGAGTCACTTAGCTCAATGGTGCAAGACCTGTTGGATAAATTGTCCTATTTTAAAATTTAAATTCCCTTTTCAAATTTTAGAAAAAGGGCTATCCCCTAAGCTATGAAAATGACTGCTGTGTCGAAAGCACATGCTTAGTCACTGGAAAATACGCTTAGTAACCTGCTAAGGGACACAGTGGTCCTTAAACGTAGGATTATCCGATATTTGGAATGTTATCGGACTCCAGTGTAGCTATTGGCCCAAAAAATGCTTAATATGAGCCTCTTTCCAAGGAATAACGTCGCTGGTGTCCGAATTCTAGCTGTAAAGGATAAAAACATGTAAATAACGTCAACTGAGTCCGAAAGCCCCGCAGGATAATGAAAGTGTAGTTGAAGCAGACCGCGAATGACCAAAAAACGCCGAACAGCGATTCTTCGAGAACAGAAGAATCGCTGTTTTGTTGATTTTAAGATTTTGAAAGTGAGGAGGTCAGTCTCCACTCGTAGAATCACTTATGACACAGCTCCTTCTTTCTTCCCATTTTGTTCATAATGCAGAAGAGTATCTATTTGGTGTTAGCTGTGCTATAATCAATCTATCGAAAGTATTTACCTGGCGAATTCACATAGCGTAGAGGGTTATTCTTTAGACGTTAATAACCTTGTACCATATGTGAATTTTTATTTTTTTAGAGATTTTGTAAGAGATTTTTTGAGGATAAGAATAACATGTAAATAAAAATAAGGTGGTAATTATATTATGCAAACAGGAACAGTGAAATGGTTTAACGCAGACAAAGGTTTTGGTTTTATCGAGGTTGAAGGTGGAGAAGATGTATTCGTACATTTCAGTGCAATTACTGGTGACGGATTTAAGTCCCTGGATGAAGGACAACGTGTAGAATTTAACGTAGTTCAAGGCAATCGTGGTCAACAAGCTGAGAATGTTGTAAAACTGTAAGTAGTAAAATGAATCCCCAAACGTATCGTTTGGGGATTTTTTTATAGAAAGGTGGCGGATGTAAATGCAGGTGTTTGAAGACTGGAATTTAAAAGTTAAGAAAACCTTTAACGCTACAAGTAACAAGGAAGTATTGACGGTATCTGAAGCGGGAAGCTTGCTTGGGCTGTCTAAAGATCAAATGAAAAGTTATGTAGATCAGCATAAGTTGACTAAAGTTCCGATCATGAGAAGTGTCGTCAGATATCTTTTACTGAAGAGCGAGATCGATATGATTGTGAAAAAAATCTAAGATCAGCATTAATAAATAGGGTAGACCAATCCTTGATAGGATATGGTCTTTTTTTGTCTCACAAATTTCTTATAAATAGAAACTTATCGACCCGAAGATCGTCTATAATAATGGGATATTTTAGGTAACAGTGTCATCCAGCAAAAAATATCCTCACATACTGGTGGTTATCTATCAAAACATTACGTGATATCTAAGGAGAAAATTATGAAACGACTAGAGAGTAAAGATTATTACAAAGCTATTGAGCCTTTAGGAAAAGTGAAAATAAATACGATGTTCGCTGAGTCAGTGGTGAAGCAAGTCATACCTGGCAGCTTATATGTTGACGATATCGTTAACCCGCGTGCTTTTTACATTGCACACCCTTGTGGAATGTCTTTATTAATTGGTGAGTCGGATAATGAAGAGTTTAAGCGCGACCTTTTTGATTACATAACCAATAAAAATATGATTCGGCATCATCAAGAGTTGCTGCAGGCTGATCCAGCGGGAGGTTGGCCGGAAGTTATCGCTCATTGGAGTGAACAGGAAATGCTCCATAGAAATACAAGGGTCAACTTCAGCTTTAACCGCGAGAGATATCTGAACCAGAAAGCTTCTTATCTTAACCAAGACCTTGAAGTGGTGCGAATGAACAAAGAACGGTTTATGGCGGCAACAGGAGGTGTCAATCCTAAGGATTTTTGGAGGAATGAAGAGCAATTTCTTGCTGAGGGGCTGGGCTTCAATATTCTTGATGCTGGGGAAATTGCCTCTACGGCATTTTCGGGTTTTGTTAATGAGTATCAACTGGAAATTGGCATAGAAACCTCAGAAGCACATCGGGGGAAGGGCTATGCCTACGCTGTCTGTTCAGCCTTAATCGAATACTGTCTAGAACATCAGCTTGAGCCGGTGTGGGCGTGTCGTCTGGATAACGAAGGTTCTTTCAACTTAGCGCATAGATTAGGCTTTGAGACAACCTACATGATTCCCTATTACCGGCTGGTAGAATCCGTCATCAGGAAGGGTTAAGGATCCGAATGAAAAATAAACAGATTACCCATTCAGCTTCTTCTTTTTCTTTAAGTAGAATTGAGAAAAAGAAGGTGAAGAAGAAAACTAAGACCAGCAGGAAAAAAAAGATCTGGCTATTTATGCTTGCTATCGTACTTATTGCTGGGCTAGGATCTTATGTTTTTCGTAAAGAACTGCTGATTTTCGGATTTAATAATGTTGTGGCTCCAACTATAGAACACACGCTTGATGGGTCATACGTTCCTTTAAAAAATAATGAAAATGCTGAAGCTCCTGGATTCCAACCCACGACGGATAATAAGGATCGTCCATTTTCTATCCTCCTATTGGGTACTGATCAGCGGGGAAAAGAGAACGGGCTTTCTGATTCGATTATATATACTGTGATTCGGCCAGTTGATCATAAAGTATTGTTCGTGTCGATCCCTCGTGATTCCTATGCAGAAATTATCGGAGCGGAAAATGTTAAAGGAGCTAGGAAAGAAACCAAGATTAATGCAGCACATTCCTATGGCGGTCCTCAGATGAGTGTAGACACCGTTAAAAATTTATTAAACGCGCCTATCGAATATTACGCTACTATTAATTTCAACGGTCTTGTGGGCGTTACAGATGCTCTAGGGGGTGTTGAACTTCCGATTACCAAGGTGATTGAGAACAAGAGCCCGGATCATGAGAAATTAAGAATTGAACCGAACAAACCGATTTATTCTGGCGCTGAAGCATTAATGTATGTAAGATACCGTGAGGATTCTGATTTTAAACGAACGGAGCGGCAGCGGATCTTTTTGAAATCTGCGCTTGAACGGATGAAGAGAGTAGATAATATCCTTAATATACAGAAAATCATCGAAATAGCAGGCAGTAATTTCCAAACCAATATGAAGTCAGACTTTATTCTTGATTTGGCGAAAAGAGTAATTCTCGAGGGGGGTACTCCTGAGATCACGAGCCATATGTTGCAGGGTGAAGGCAGACGGAAGGATCAATGGTATTATATGCTTGACGAAAATGATGTGAAGCGTACCCATGAGTTGATTGAGATTTGGCTGAATCCTGACTCTACCGATATGGATCTGGCCGCAGCTTCTGCGGATGACGCAGCATAGATGTTGTGACTGAATTATTTTATTTTTCATGTGGAGGTTGATCTCTCTGGCTGCAAAAACAAATGAGCAAATGTTACTCGAATTTAAGTCCCTCATCCCGTTCGTAGAATCTTTAGGGGAAGTATCAGACAAACATTGGAATCAGCCTATTGCAGCTGGTAAATGGACTGTAAAGGATATCATCTGTCATCTCATGTTATGGGATAAATATTTTTATGAAGGTGCGATTAAGAAAATAATTCTCCGGGAACCGATCACAACTAAGCATTTGGATTTTAACGAGTTTAATGCTAACGCTGTAGAATATGCTAAATTATTATCTGAACAAACATTAATTGAACAATTTGTACGTTATAGAACTAAAATCATAGATGCAGCTGCAGGGTTAAAGGAAGATGAATTCAATCAGGAATATAAGGACGGAGATCGCAAAAAATTCAGCGTTCGCAAGTATTTGAGAAGTTTTATCCCACATGATAAGCATCATAAAAAACAGATTGAGCAGTTCTTGAAACCTTAAACCTTGGCGCGATTTTGAACTAACTTCATGGATTGGCGTATGAGGATAGGACCAAACATGCTTCCGGCAGAGGCGGCAATTAAGGAATGGAAGGGAAATTTTATAGCAAAATAAAAGACCCATCCAGCAACAATATCAATAAGGATGAACTTCTTGATCTCGGATAATGGAATGGTCACGAAGACAATGGATTGTTTGTTTCTCACAGCAATGACCTCCTAATTTTAAGAAAACATCTTATAAATCCACTGTTCATTCTATTTTGGAACTAAGATGTCCCATTCCGTCTAAATCTACAATCGAATCGTAAAAAAAGGAAGTATGCCTTGCGGATCTTTTTCGCAAAGTGTACTTCCTTTTTTGTATGTGAGGATATTATCTGACTAATATTTGGCAGGGTATGGAAAGTCACAGAAGATATATTCAATCACTAGTACAATGTAAGCGTTGTCTTTTGTGAAAATATATCCTAAAGGAGCTAAGCTATGAGAGTGAAGAGACTATCTTTTAACCAGCTTGTGTTTATCTGTTTAGGTTTTCAATACTTGTTAATGCGTTTGTTCTCTGCCGGCGAGGCGATCGTTATCACATCGATAGAGCTAGTAATATATATTGTTTATACTGTCGCCACCCTTGCCGGATTGTTTCTCCGGAGCAGACGAATTGATAGTGAAGCTGTATCTGGGTTGTCGTCGTTATTTTTCAGCGTGTTATGGACGGTATCTTTGTTCTCACAGTTTCGGAAAGAAAGTTATCCAAATGCTTTAACAATCATTAATTCGCTGGGGGTGTCTTCAGCGGTAATCGTGATGCTCACACAATTTATTATTTTGGCCAAGGCTTAGGCTTTAGCTGAAAAAAAAGGCGGGTGCCCCAGCAGCCATTTCATGGCTTATGCGGCACTCGTTTGTTTTTTTTCATCCCCAGAAATGAAAGCTCACCCTGTTCATTCCGTTTGAATTCAAATTCACTGTCATGCTTGGTATGATGGAATCTTGTTTCTGAGATAGGATAGAACGGTGTAACCTCTTCATCATTCCAGACAAAATAATAGTCCTGGCCCCTACGCTCTACGCTCGCTTTGCAGCCAAATCCCTCATAGGTCCCCATATATTCAGCATACATGCTATCATCAAGTGGGAAGGCTTGCGGGAATATCGGCATCTCGACAGGCTCACCGAATACTAATCCAGATAGAGATTCCGTTAACTTGGTAATGGGGACACAATCATAATTGGTCAACATGATGACGGTCGTCTGCTCTTCTGGATATCTGTGCATTTCACTTCGGAAGCCACGATAAGCGCCGCCGTGATACATTCTTTTGCGATCATAACGTTCGTCCAAAAACCAACCAAAACGATATTTGAGATTACTTGAATGAAAAGCCATCTCCAAAGTATCGTGGGATACTAATTGATCGGAGTATAACGCTTGATCCCACAGGAAAAGATCAGCAGCCGTCGAATACATAGCACCCGCTGATAGGATAGAGCTCATATTTATGTATTCACCCTGAGTATACTCACCCCATGAGGAATGATAAGGTGAGGCTAATTTTGAAATGATTTGCTGATTGTTATAAACTCCTGTATTTACCATGCCAAGAGGCTGTAATATAAAAGTAGTGATATAATCTTCAAATGTCATGCCTGTAATCTTCTCAATAATCATTCCTAATAAATAATAACCTGAATTATTATAGGAAAACGATGTGCCAGGCATAAATGCAGGCGGTTGACTCACAAATAGCTGTAACATCTCCAGTGGAGTCAGCTTCAGCTTATTTAATTTTTGATTATATTCGGGTAGAGAAGTGTAGTTGGCTATACCCGAGGTATGTCCCAGCAGATGAAGGACGGTAATCCCCTCGAATGCATGCTGTTCAGGAAGATACTTAAGGATCGGATCTTCCAGTCGCAGACGTTTTTGTTCTTTTAGCATCAGAATTGCCATGCCAGTGAATGACTTGGTTAATGACCAGATCCGGAATTTGGTATCTATAGTGTTCGGAACCTGATGTTCAAGATTCGCATATCCGTATGCTTTTTGTAGCTTGATTTCTCCATGCTGAGCTATTAAGACTGTGCCGCTCAGTGGCCAGCTTTGTTCGTATTTTTCTAAATATTGCTCCAGACGCTGGGATTGTTTATCCACAGGTAACCCCTCCTTAAAGGCATATTCTAACATAATACTAAATTCTGTTGAAGCGGAGAGAAATCCATGAGATATGATTGTTTAATTATTGATGATGAAACTGAACTTGCGGAGAGCACCTGCGAATATTTTAATTTGTTTGATGTTCAAACCGCGTTTGTTACAAGCGCTGCTGCCTGTCGGAGCTTTTTGCGTGAGCATCAGGTCTCAATGTTACTGCTTGATATTAATTTAGGCGGTGAATCCGGCTTCCAGTTATGCAAAGAGCTGCGTCAGACGATGGGGATTCCTATCTTGTTTATTAGTGCCCGCTCCAGTGAAGATGATGTATTGATTGCTCTTGATATCGGAGGAGATGACTATATTCATAAGCCGTATACCCTGAGAGTGCTGCTCGCAAAAGTGAAGGCGGTGCTTAAACGCCACAATAACGAAGTTATAGCTGAGGCAGCGGTCCTTCAAGCCGGCTCTATCCAGATAGACCCTGAACTTAGGAGGGCAAGCCTTAATGGCGTAGCTCTCAAGCTGAAAACGATGGAATATAAACTGCTCAGCTATTTGATTCAGCATAAAAATAGGGTAATCCCCAAAGAGGAGTTATTTACAGAGGTATGGGGAGATGTTTTTGCGGGGGATGGCACCTTAAATGTACATATTCGCCATCTACGCGAGAAGATTGAGCAGAATCCTAATGATCCTCAGTACATCCGTACAGTATGGGGCATCGGTTATGCTTTTGAGGACAAATAGTTATGACTAAAAAACTGCTGTTGGCTCTTCTACTTACTATATTTGCCGCAAGTTTAACGCTCACATTCCTAATTCTTAATTTGCAGGAGGAGACAGGAACAGATAGAGTGGCTATCAATACCATTGTGAAGCTCACGGAACAGAACTGGGACAAGCTTGATCCGAACCTGTACAAGGAAGGTCCTTATGAATTTGCCATTATCGATACCGCGGGAGTACTTAAATATCAGACGGGAAATGCGATTTCCGTTACCGTTAACGAAGCCATCAACAATCGGGATACTCTAGTGGACGTTTTTGTTCAGGATAAGATGGTGGGTAAGGTGATTATTAATAATGATTACCGTGCGATTTTTATACATATGAAAAAACAATTTATACAAGTTTCTATTGTGATGCTGCTACTGCTTACGGTTTTAGGCATTCTCTATATTTGGTTCCTGAATCGATCGGTTCTCCGTCCGTTTCGCAAAATGCAGCTATTCGCGAAGCATATCGCGAGAGGTGATCTGGAAGTTCCGCTGGAGATGGATCGTAATCATCTGTTTGGTGCTTTTACCGAAAGCTTTGATATGATGCGGGAAGAGCTTGCAGCGGCTAGACACAGCGAATATTTGGCGAATAAAAGTAAAAAGGAACTGGTTGCTAGTCTCAGTCATGATATTAAAACACCAGTTGCTTCGTTAAAGGCGATTACGGAACTGATGTTATTAAGCGCAAGGGATGAGAAGACCAGCAGACAGCTTAACACTTTGTATTCCAAAGCGGATCAGATTGATCGTCTGGTGACCGATATGTTCCATTCGACCTTAGAGGAACTAAATGAACTTAAAGTCAGCTTAACGGAGGAGCAAAGCCACCTGCTGATCCAAATTATAAATAATGTAAATTTCTATGAACGGATTTCAGCAGCAGCAGTGCCTGACTGTATCATTACGGTGGACTCCTTGCGGCTGCAGCAGGTGATTGATAATGTTGTGAATAATTCCTACAAATATGCCTACATAGACACACCTATTGATATTAGGTTCGAGATTACGGATCATTATCTGGAGGTAGATATTCTGGATTATGGCCCCGGGGTTCCGGAGGAGGAGCTGCCTTTAGTATTTAATAAATTTTTTCGGGGCAGTCTGGCCGTGAGCCAGAATGGTGCGGGTCTAGGCCTGTACATTTCCCGTTATATGATGCAAAAAATGCAAGGCGACATTGTGTGCTCCAATCGGGAGGATGGATTTACAGTCAAACTGCTAATTCCTTTAGCAGGACAGAATTAAGAATTAGCTAAGGATTGCACAAAGACATGTTAAGAACATTTAACGTACGATAAGGTTGCAATTACGAATGAGCTTGTGATTGCAGCCATTATATTTCGCGTAGAGCAATGATTTTCTTTTAGCGCAATTAATGAGCATGAATGTAAATGGAGTGTTCAACATGAGCGAAGTGAATAATAAAGTGCTGATGCAGACTAATAAGCTTGGAAAAACCTTCTCCCATGGAGGAACTCAGCAGCATGTTTTGAAAAATCTGGATCTGACCTTATATCATGGTGATTTCACGATTATCATGGGCAGTTCTGGTTCTGGTAAATCAACACTGCTGTATGCCATTTCGGGTATGGATAAGCCAACGCTTGGAGAGGTTCTATTTGAAGGTCAGGATATCACAGCCATGAGTAATGATCAGCTTGCGATATTCCGGCGGAAGAATTGTGGGTTCGTGTTTCAGCAGATTCATCTGCTGGATACGATGAGTGTCCTCGACAATGTATTATCTAGTGCTTTTCTTGTACAAAAGGATAGAGCAGGGGCTGTGAAAAAAGCCAAAAAGCTACTCTCAGATGTAGGTCTGGATGACTCTGTCTGGGGCAAGTTTCCGGCGCAAATCTCAGGTGGCGAAGCTCAGCGGGCGGGTATTATCCGGGCATTGATCAACAGTCCAAAAGCGGTTTTCGCTGATGAGCCGACAGGTGCGTTAAACAGTTCAGCAGGAATAGGTGTATTGCGCGTCCTCACTGAGGTGAATAGGCAAGGGCAAAGCATAATTATGGTTACACATGATCTTAAAACCGCGTTGCGTGGTAATCGGATATTGTATCTGCGGGACGGAGTCATCGTTGGTGATTTGCGTCTTACCCCTTATAGCGAAGATAACGGACCTGAACGGCAGCAGCAAGTACAGTCCTTTCTAACCGAATTGGGGTGGTAGGGATGAGCAGCCTAATAGGAAAACTAGCTTGGTCAAATATTCGTAAAAGAAAAAGCGCCACGCTTACACTCTTCATTTTGATCATGATAGCTGTGCTGCTGCTGAACATTGGCCTTACGGTCAGTTTAAAGCTAAATTCTTTTCAGCAAGAAAAAATGACTGAATTAAGGACTCCAGAAATAAGTGCATTTTTCCCAAAAGATGATCATCTAGAAGAGTATGAGGAGCTTGTGGATAGTTATTCATATACAGAAACCTGGGAGAATGAAGCAGCAATTCTGTTAGCAGACGCTAAAATGAAGTACGGACAAACGGACACTACGGTAGCTTTTATAATTCTTAACATGGATACACCGCGGACCAAGGGACTATTCAAGACAACGACTCCGCTAGGATCTAAGGATGCGGATATGATCTATTTGCCTTATTTGTTCCATGTTGGATCGGGGTATAACCTTGGCGATACCTTTTCTTTTGTATACGATAATAAGCCATTCTCTTATACCATAGGTGGCTTTATTGAGGAGCCGTTGCTAGGGACGTTAACTAATGGAGCTTTAAAAGTATTTTTGAATGATGAAGGTTATAAGCAGTTGGAGAAACGTCTTGGAACAGAAGCTCAGTACAGCTTTCTATCAGCAGATTTAACCGATCCTTCAAAGGATGTAAAGCTGGAACAAATGCTAAGTGAGCGGATTTTTGCCTCAGGAAGTACGGATCAATTTCAAGTCATGCGGGCAGAGGTTGGTCTCCAAGGGAACCGTGTTTTTGTTAATCTTTTAGCGGCCATTCTGATCGTATTTGCCCTGATTATGGTTCTAATCTCGCTTATTGTCATCAGGTTTCAAATATTGGGACATATTGAAGACAATTTGACGAATATCGGTATTTTAAAAGCCAACGGTTATACTTCATGGCAGATTAAAAACGCGCTTCTGCTACAGTTCACCTCAGTGTCAATCATCGCAGCTATACCGGGAGGTGGGTTATCTGGGCTGGTTATGCCGTTGGTAGGGAATATGATTTCGTCTTCAATCGGACTTCTGTGGCCAATATCCTTTGAAGGGGTCAGTGCAGTACTTAGTTTGGTTATTGTCTCTGGACTAGTGCTACTTGTTACCTATCTGTCGAGCCGGCGAATTCGGAACATTACTCCGATTACAGCTCTGCAGAGCGGAATCCTCACTCACAATTTTAAGCGGAACCCAATTCCACTCGAAACATCCCGAATGAATCTGCAATTCAGCTTAAGCCTTAAAGCTTTAGTAAGGCAAATGAAGCAGAATATGATGATCGTATTGATCGTTGCCGGATTAACCTTTTCTAGTATTTTTTGCTCTATATTGAATTTCAACTTTAAGGGAGACACCTCAGCAGTTATAAAACTGGTAGGTATAGAACGCAGCGACTTTTTGTTGTTGCCGAAAAACGGTGACCTACAGCAGGGCAAGTTTACAGAATTAGAAGCCATGCCAGGGGTTGAAAAGTTGACTGTATTGGATAGCATGGTCGCTTCGATTAAAAATACCAGCTTTATGCTCCGGGTATCTGACGATTATAGCAAGCTGGAGACACAAACCATATACAAAGGGCGAGAGCCTATTTATGATAATGAAATTGTGATTTCCGGTGTTATTGCAAAGTTGAAAAATACAGAAATAGGGGACGAGGTACCTATCACTTTTAATGGTGTGACGGAGAATTATTTGGTCACTGGCTTAAGCCAGCAGATTAGCCAACTTGGAATGGTGGCGAGTATGACCGGTGATGGAATGAGAAGACTTCAACCGGAGTACACCCCTCTGTCCATCAATGTGTATCTGAAAGAGGGGGGAGATGCGCAAGCTTTTGTGAAGGATCTGGAAGCACGTTTCCCCGGAAAATGGAATATTACTAACATTCGAGAAACGGTTGATAGTACGCTCAGTACATTCACTGCCGCAGTATCTTCTATGACAGCAGTCATCACTGTGGTGACGATTATAGTAGTAAGCCTGATTTTATATTTAGTGATTAAGACTTTGATTCTGAAGCGGAAGCGTGAGTTCGGCATTCTTAAAGGAATGGGTTATACCACTTTTAATCTGATGACGCAGATTACCTTTAGTCTGTTTCCGGTGATTGTGGTGGGAGTAGCTTTGGGGAGTATAGGCGGTTATTTTTTCTCGGACTCTGCGTTTGTACTATTGCTCTCGAGTTTAGGGATTTATAACGTCCAACTGGCGGTTAGTTTGCCACAAGTATTGCTATTGTGTGCAGCCATTCTAGTAGTCGCTTATGCGGTGTCTATGCTTGTTGCCCGGCGAATTCGGAAGGTTAGTGTTTACGATTTGATTATGGACTAAGCAAAAGACAAAAAAACAACGAGCAGGAGGTTTGTTACTCCATACTCGTTGTTTTTTTTACATATTCATTCGTCCGTCATCATAATTGAATTGCCAATCAATGCCGAATTTATCTTTTAGACTACCATAACAAGAGCTCCAGAAGGTTTCTTGCAGTTCCATAACTACTTTACCGCCCTCTTGAAGTTTATTGAAATATTTCTTTATGTTATCTAAATCCTTACTAACTACGGAAAGACTAATATTGTTTCCTTCGATAAAAGGCATGCCTGGAAAAACATCAGAAAACATTACATTACTGCCTTCGATATTCAAGCGGGTATGCATAACCAAATCTTTAGCTTCCTCAGGAAGAGTGAAATTGGGATCGGGTGGTGTTTCACCAAAGGTCATGATTTGTGGACGTTCAGTGCCAAACACCTCTGCGTAAAACTCTGCTGCGTCACGACAATTCCCGTTGAAATTAAGATAAACATCGATAGACATTTTTTTCACTCCTTAAAGGTTTGTTAGCGGCACATCAAAAGTTCTTAAAATTCAAAATACCTTATCACATCCACATTGTATCATTTACCAGTTTATAAACAAATATACTTTTAGTCTCATTATTAAACTTTTATTTCATCTACTATCTTCTAATTAAAAATAGGATATGGTAGTATTCAAGAAAAGGGATAATTTTCTATAAATTAAATAAAATTATATTTATGTTAAATAGTTGGGGTTTATTTGGGCTCGTGTTTGATCTTTACCACTGAGAGGAGGTGATGGTGAGTGCGGGTAAGGCATAGAGGAGGTGACAATTCTTTAAAGGAGTGAATACTGCAATTGTAGCATCGCGTGGCTATTAATAAATTATTTGCGAATTTATTTAATTGTCGAAAGGAGAATAATAAATGACAAAAGCACTAAGGAAGCAAATGTTGTTATTGCTTACGATCATGGCTTTAGTTATCACCGGATATGCTCCTTCTACCACGTATGCCAGTGAGGCACATGTTGACAATCCGTTTGTAGGAGCTACAGCATATGTGAATCCTGATTATGCCGCACTGATTGATACCTCTATTGCTCAGGTTACCGATAGTACTTTAGTTTCCAAGATGGAGACCATAAAAAAATATCCGACAGCCGTATGGCTGGATCGAATTGCTGCAATTTATGGCGGAGAGGACAATGGAGGTAGAAAAAGTCTGGAACAGACTTTAGATGCCGTACTCGCGCAAAAGCAACCCAATACGCCGATTACAGCCACGTTCGTAATTTATGACATGCCTGGTCGGGATTGCCACGCTCTTGCCTCCAATGGCGAGCTGCCACTGACAGCTGCGGGTCTTACAACCTATAAGTCAGATTATGTTGACGTAATCGCCAGTATTTTTGCAAAGCCCAAATATAGTGACATTCGTATAGTGACTATCGTAGAGCCGGACTCGCTTCCGAATCTAGTCACCAATCTCAGCACACCACAGTGTGCTCAAGCTAACTCCACGAATATTTACCGTGATGCTACGCGTTACACTTTAAATGCTCTCCATGCCATTCCGAATGTATATACTTACATGGATATTGGCCACTCCGGCTGGCTCGGATGGGATACTAACCGTGGCCCCGCTATCGACCTCTTTACTTCGGTTGTGTCAGGCACTACAGCTGGACTTGCTAGTGTCGATGGATTTATTACGAATACAGCCAATACCACTCCACTAGTAGAACCTAATCTTCCAGATCCGAATCTTACGATAGGCAGCCAGCAGCTTCGCTCCGCAAGTTATTATGAATGGAATCCGTATTTTGATGAAGCCGATTTCACAGCAGCTTTGTATTCAGGTTTTGTAGCAAAAGGTTGGCCTTCCACGATCGGCTTCCTTATTGATACCTCCCGTAACGGGTGGGGTGGACCTAATCGTCCGACTAGTGCAAGCGGAACAACCGTTAACGCTTATGCAGATTCCGGTCGGATTGATAAACGTCTCCATCGCGGCAATTGGTGTAATGCCAGCGGCGCTGGAATTGGAGAAGTTCCACAAGCAGCCCCTGCAGGTTATGCAGCCTCACATTTGGACGCATTTGTCTGGGTGAAACCTCCGGGAGAATCTGATGGTTCCAGCAGTGCCATTCCAAATAATGAAGGCAAGGGCTTTGACAGAATGTGTGATCCGACTTATACCAGCTCAAGCGGCACACTGACCGGTGCATTACCTAATGCGCCTGTATCAGGTCACTGGTTCCATGATCAATTTGTTCAGCTGGTACAGAATGCTTACCCTGTAATTCCTCTAAGTAACGGAGGGGGCACTGTAGTTCCAGCGGCACCCACTAACTTGGTAGCGACAGGGGAAGATGCAAAGGTAAGCCTGAGCTGGAGCGCATCCAGTGGTGCGACTAGTTACACAGTAAAACGAGCGACCACAAGCGGAGGGCCGTATACCACAGTAGCGACAGGATTAACAGCTACGAGCTACTCCGACACCGCCTTAACGAACGGAACAACTTATTACTATGTTGTAAGCGCAACCAATAGTGTGGGAGAGAGTGCGGATTCTACACAAGCGAGTGCGACTCCAGCAGCAGTGGCGACTTTTCCCGCGGCACCAACCAATTTGGTAGCGACAGCAGGTGAGGCGAAAGTAAGCCTGAGCTGGAGCGCATCCAGTGGAGCGACTAGTTACACTGTGAAAAGTGCAACCACAAGCGGAGGACCGTACACTACTGTAGCGACAGGGCTAACGGCAACGAGCTACACCAACACGGGCCTAACGAACGGAACAACCTATTACTATGTTGTAAGCGCAATCAATAGTGTAGGAGAGAGTGTGAATTCGGGACAAGCAAGTGCGATCCCAGCAGCGGTGGCAACTGTTCCAGTGGCACCAACTAACTTGGTAGCGACAGCAGGAGATGCGAAAGTGAGCCTGAGCTGGAGCGCATCCAGTGGTGCGACGAGTTACACTGTGAAAAGTGCAACCACAAGCGGAGGACCGTACACCACTGTAGCAACAGGGCTAACGGCAACGAGCTACATCAACACGGGCTTAACGAACGGAACAACCTATTACTACGTTGTAAGCGCAACCAATAGTGCGGGAGAGAGTGTGAATTCGGCACAAGCGAGTGCTGTTCCACAAGTTCCGGCAGCAACTAGTCTGACGTTGCAGTATCGGGCGGGAGATACTAATGCGACAGACAATCAGATCAAACCTTATTTTAATATTAAAAATAACGGCACAGCCGCAGTGAACTTAAGCGATCTTAAAATCCGTTATTATTTCACTAAAGATAGTAATCAGACGTTAAACAGCGCAATTGACTGGGCACAAGTTGGCAACAATAATATTCAAGTCGCCTTTGCAGATTACACAGGCACGAATGCAGACACTTACGTTGAGCTTTCGTTTACTTCTGCAGCTGGTTCCATTCCAGCTGGAGGCCAGTCCGGAGATATTCAGCTCAGAATATATAAATCCGATTGGACTAATTTTAACGAAGCCAATGACTACTCCTTTGATGCTACAAAAACTGCTTATACTAACTGGGATAAAGTGACGCTTTATCAAAGTGATGCTCTCGTATGGGGGATTGCTCCGTAACGGAAAGCAGGGGATATTTAAAAGAGCCGCTGGAGTGATCCTGGCGGCTCTTTCTGTATTATTTAATTCGTTTACCGAGTAGCACAAGCAGCCAGATGATTCCAGCCCCAACAATGGCGTGACCAAGCCCCGCAATATGGGGCAGGAAGCTAATATCACTGCCGTTAATTTGCAGCATTCCACGTGTAGCCATTGCACCAATCGTGATTAGAAGACCAATGTTATAGACAATGTACCATGCACCAAAAGATTTAGCCTCATGGATATTAAATAACTTATCTAAGATCATAGCAATAATAAAGAAAAAGAATCCTAAGATTAGAATGTGGGTGTGAAGCGCAACTAATATAGTATCTCCTGTGAAATCATTCATTTTAGTAATTTCGCGATAGGCCACTCCGGCTATCAAACCAAGAATTGCATAGAAAAAAGACGTGTAATACAATTTTTTCATAAGAATATCTCCTTTGTAGTTATCGTTATGATTGAAGTGTATCAAGCAATTAAGAACGCAATATGAACAAATGATTACAAGGTGAAAAAAATCACTAGTTTATAAATACATTATATCCTAAAGGAAGTTTCACTTTCCACGACGAACTGTACTACTAGAGAAATGAGAGGAGACTTAAGGAAAATATGAATGATAACATTGAAGTATTTCCGGTGCTCGAAACTGACCGCTTTATTTTGAGAAGAATTACACTGGATGATGCTAAAGAAATATATGATTATTTTTCAAAAGATGAAGTGACCCAGTATTATGATCTGGATAGCTTCACCGATATACAGCAAGCGATCAACCTTATCGAAAGATGGGATGAACGTTTCAAAGGCAAACAAAGCATTCGCTGGGGAATAGCCAGGCGTGAGGATAATATAATGATTGGTTCATGCGGATATCATAACTGGGCGCACAGAAATTTCAAAGCAGAGATTGGCTATGAATTATCTCCACTTTATTGGCGGCAGGGTGTGATGACGGAAGTTCTGACAGCTATTATTGCGTATGGCTTTGAGCATATGAAGCTCCATCGAATTGAGGCGTTTTATGATCCGGCTAATATTGCCTCCAAGAAGTCGCTTTTGAAAGCGGGCTTTAAGTATGAGGGGTTGTTACGCGAATCTTTTTTTGAAAAAGGTAGATTTGTAGATGCGGAGATTTGCACTTTATTAGCTTCCGATACGAACTAAGAAGTGTAAAATTAATAAAAGCAAGTTAACCATAATGCGAGAGGACGTATTATGGTTTTTTGTTTGTGATACAATAAATAGATTATCGAATTTATCCTACGTGGTACTAATCCAACATACATATCATGATGAAAGAAGGTGAAGGTATGGAGTTTGAGTATTTGCTTCGTGTAATTGGCGCGGGAATTTGTGGCGTATTAGTTGGATATGAACGCAAAAGCCGGATGAAAGAAGCTGGAGTTAGAACACATTTTGTTGTAGCCTTAGGTGCTGCACTCATGATGGTCATCTCCAAATATGGGTTTCAGGACCAAGCGGATTGGCCTAATCTTTCTCTTGATCCCGCTCGGATAGCTGCTCAGGTAGTAAGCGGAGTAGGTTTTTTGGGAGCAGGGATGATTTTTATGCAAAGACACACAGTCAAAGGGCTCACTACTGCTGCAGGGATTTGGGCAACAGCCGGAGTGGGCATGGCTATAGGGTCTGGTCTTTATATTCTTGGCGTAGGAGCAACGATAATCATTTTACTTGGGCAAAAGATCTTACACAGTCGTAACAGCTGGCTGGCCGCACCAAAAACCCAACAGCTCGTTATAAGTCTAGCTAACACAGAAGGCGCTATGGGCCGAATTCAAGAGTTACTTAAAGAACACAAAATTGCTGTTCTAAGTTTTCATGCTGAAAATAACAGTGTAGAATCCGAATTAAACGTAGAAATCGTTGTAAGATTGCCTGAATCATTTAATCCAGTGCAATTGTTATCGATGATCCAAGAGGACGCAGCCGTTAAGACCGTTGAGTTTCAATGATTTTTTAGCACCCTCGATGTAACTAACTCACTTCGCATCAAAGGTTACCTCCCTTTAGAGAGCTTCCTTTTGATGCGAGTGTTACCTCCATTGTATTTTCGATTCACACACCTCACATTAATCCAAACAAAATACTTCTTTCAGTCTTTCTATCCCAATTAATAGGATCAAGATTCAAATTAAATGCTAATTCATGGGTATGTGTGTTATGTCTGTGTTATATATTTAGTGGTTTTTGTGTCGGTTATCTTTCGTTAACCGCTTACATTTATTTTTAAATAAAAAATATGTCATTTATATTGACACATAAACCATGACCCTTTATTATTAATCCCATCACTGGAGAAACTAAATTAAAATTTAAATCAAACAATACATTATCAGCGCTTTATTTGCAAATATTTTCTTGTTTTTGTGGTTTATTAATCCAATTAATGCACTGGAGAAAATAATTAGGAGAATGCCCGTGAAAAAGCACGATCAGGATTTTATGAAGCGACAAAATCGTTTAACGGTTTTCGAAATTATAAAAAATCAACAACCGATTTCTCGCGCTTCTATTGCTAAGCAGACTGGTATGAGTCCTACGACTGTAAGTCGAATTGTCGGAGAGTTGACGGAGGAAGGATATTTACTCGATTCAGAGCAGGTATCATCAGGATTAGGTAGGAAATCAACGTTAATAGGTATGATGGACGCTTCTGTATTATCGGTTGGCGTTGAACTGGATCGCAGTCTTATGTCTATTGGAATTGTGGATTTACAAGGACAGCTTATCTGCAGTAGTCAATTTCCCCGTACACCAGACGAAAGTCCAGATCGAACGCTGGAGCGAATTAAGGATGCCATCGAACAATTGTTCCAGCTGCATGTGATTGACAGAACACGTATCGTGGGTATTGGCGTTGGACTTCCCGGCATTGTGAATAACGAAGAAGGAATTGTTGTCTTCTCTGTTCAGCTAGGATGGAAAAATGTGCCGTTAGCCAAACGCTTGAAGGAACTGACAGGTTTTGAAATCGCTGTGGACAATGAGCTGAAAGTAAGGGCTCTTGCAGAACATCTTAAAGGAGCCGCAGTCGGCTCCAGCCGTACGGCATTATTGGGGTTCGGTCAAGGCGTGGGTTCTGCGATGATTCTCGAGGGAGAGATTTACCGAGGGGTGATGAACAGTGCGGGTGAAATTGGGCATACGACAGTGGATCCTAACGGAATGATGTGTGAGTGCGGCAAAGCGGGCTGTTTACAGACTTATATAAATATCAGTTCTTTATTATCTGAAGCTAATCGGATTCGCCCGATCCGTACGATTGAGGAGTTATTCGCAGCAAAACATGCAGGAGAACAATGGGCGATTCACTTGATCGACCGTGCACTCATGTATATGGCGATCACCATTAATAATGTCGTATGCATGTATAACCCCGACAGCGTGATTTTGAGTGGAGAACTCGTGGACAAATTCCCGGATATATACGAAGAAGTTGAGCAGCTGTACCTCTCGCGCTTTACATGGGAGCCGCTTCGGGGTTCCTTTACGATTCATCGTTCGTTGCTGAATGAGAAGGGTGTAATTATCGGATCGGGACTTTTATCGCAGAACCGATTTTTTGCCTTAGATTAAATTAAATACTGCTGGGGAGGTTGTACAGATGGGATTTACAACATTGGTAGAAGAATATCGTGGTGACCTGCTGGAGAATGTGCATTATGGTGCAGTTAGTGTAGTTGATGAGAAGGGCAGCATTTTGTACAAAGCAGGTGATCCGGAGCATATGACTTATCTTCGCTCTGCTGCTAAGCCATTCCAAGCTTTGCCGGTAATGAAACGCCGGATCGATGAAGTATATGGTTTGACAAGTAAAGAAGCATCGCTGTTTACCGCTTCACACCGGGGAGAAGCCTTCCATATTGAAGCGCTTGAAGCTCTTTTTCAGAAAATGGGATTAAAAGAAGAGTCACTTCATTGCTGCTCTACATACCCGCTGAATGAAGAAGCCAAAGCAGAACGTCACCGGGCAAATGAGCCAACTCGTAAAATCTTTCATAACTGCTCAGGCAAACATGCAGGTTTAATGGGCCTTAGCAAATATATGGGTTGGGATATAGACACTTATTACGATCCTAACCATCCTGTACAACAGGAGATTCTTGAGATGATGGCTTATATCGCTGAAGTTCCCAAAGCGTCCATCCCGCAAGGTATTGATGGCTGTGGACTTCCTATCTTCGCACTTCCGCTTCATAAAATCGCTTATTCCTATCTAAAGCTAGCGTGTCCCGATTTGATAGAGGATACGGATATACGTAAGGCAGCCGCTGCCATTGCAAAACTTATGAACGATAACCCGGTTATGATTGCTGACACGAAATTTGTATGCTCAGAGCTCCTGAAGGATGACAATCTGACAGCTAAAGGTGGAGCAAAAGGGGTATACGGTATCGGACTCCGTAAGGAACGAATGGGTATATCACTGAAAGTATCCGACGGATCAGAACAAGTCTGGCCATGTATTATCGCATCGATTCTAGAACGTATTGGTTACAGCAATCAAGACACAATTGATCGCTTATATGCACTTGTGCCTAACACGATTGTTAATGATGGCGGTACTGTGGTCGGCGAACGCCGTGCTGTATTTCAATGGGAGATCTAGAGCATAAGGTCAAGAATAATCTTCAAGTTTGGTGATTAATCGGACTAGAAGCTTTTCTAATACATCGTTTGAATAGGGGAGTGTAAAAAATGAAAGCAAAAGGAAAAGTATGGTCAATGTTCATGCTGCTGCTTATTACAGTAGTAGTGACTGCAGGGTGCGGCAACAAAGCGAGCAACGAGGGACAAAAAGGCAATACTGCTGGTGGAACTGAAACTAGCACCCCAACTACAAAGAATGATAAAGACATTGTAATTGCCATCAATTCTAACTTTATTACGCTGGACCCTCATAACGCAAGCGATACGCATTCAATCAGCGCTGCCAGAACGATGTACGAAGGTCTGATGGGTTTTGATGAGAATATGAACGTAGTTCCTGTTCTTGCCGCAAGCCATTCCATAAGTGAAGACGGGTTGGTCTACACGTTCACGCTGCAAGAGAATGTTAAATTCCAAGACGGTACTGACTTTAATGCTGAAGCGGTTAAAGTTAACATTGCCCGTATTCAAGATGAGAAGAACAATCTAAGACTGCGCAAAAGCTTCGCAAAGGTAGCGAAAGTGGAGACTCCTGATGCTAAAACCGTGGTTATTACACTCAGCGAGCCGTACAACGCATTTTTAAATAAAGTAGCTATGGCACCTATTATTAGTCCGAAAGCTTTAGAAGAAAATGGCGCCGATATTTCGAAAAATCCTGTAGGAACGGGACCATTTAAGTTCAAAGAATGGGTGCAAGGCGACCGCTTGGTTGTCGTTAAGAACCCTGACTACTGGCAAGCTGGGTTGCCAAAAGTGGATAGTGTGACCTTTAGACCTGTTCCAGAGAATGGATCACGGATAGCCATGCTAAAAACCGGCGAGGCAGATTTCATTTATCCAATGCCAACGGAGCAAGTATCTGAGGTTGAAGGTCTTGAAGGAATTACTGTAGATACCATCGATTCGACAATTGTTCGTTATGTAACGTTAAATACGATGAAAAAACCTTTTGATGATGTGAAGGTTCGTCAAGCCATTAACTATGCTATCAATAAAGAAGCTTATATCAAAGTTGTGAAATCGGGTCTTGGCGCTAAGCTTGATTCCACGATGTCTTCCAAAACACAATACTATTCCCCACAAACAGGTTATGACTATGACATTGAGAAAGCTAAACAATTGCTTGCTGAGGCAGGATATCCTGATGGATTCGAAACCGAAATTTGGGGTGAAAATGAATCCGAAACTATGAAGGGTATGCAATTTATTCAGCAACAGCTAGCACTTGTAGGGATTAAGGTAGACGTGAAATCCATGGAAGGCGGCACATTGTCCGACCAAATTAACTCTGCTAAGACGCCAGAAGAAGCAAAAATTCAAATGTGGTATGTCAGCTGGTCTCCGTCTTCAGGTGATGCAGATGGTGCAACCAGAGGGTTGTTCAGTAGTGAAATGTTCCCGCCTGCTGGCTCAAATACAGCCTATTACAAAAATGAAAATGTAGACAAATGGATCGCTGAGGCGAATAAATCAGTTGATCCAGAAGCGGCTAAATCCATCTATGGCAATATTCAAAAAACAATTTGGGAAGATGCTCCATGGGCATTCATGGGCGTCGACCAAATCATCTCAGGCAAAAGATCGTATCTGGAAGGAGTTAAGGTCTTCCCGGACGGTTCCATTAACGTCCTGAATGCAGAAGTGAAATAATGCCAAATAAACGTTAGACTTAATATCCCAAGAAATGAACGAGGCCGCTTCTGTAGTATGGTGGGAAGCGGCCTCACTAAATCATTTGTCGATACTGAAGGGGGCTTATGAGTTGGGTAGATATGCTTTACAAAGACTCCTCGGGGTTATTCCGCTGTTGTTCATTGTATCGGTGCTTGTCTTTTTGTTTATTCACTTAATCCCAGGCGATCCAGCCCGACTTATTGCCGGTAAAGATGCCACACTTGAAGAGATTCGTGGAATTCAGGAGCAGCTGGGTCTCAATCTGCCTTTGTGGAAGCAATACATAAACTACATGGGTGATCTGCTAAGTGGGAATCTGGGCAATTCGATCCGTTCAGGGATCCCGGTTACCGACATGCTAGAAAGCAGAGTAATGCCAACGTTGTGGCTGACTTTTCTCAGTATGGCCTGGGCTCTAATTATTGGTCTTCTAATTGGCGTGGTTTCAGCCGTTTATCGCAATCGGTGGCCAGATCATTTAGGGACGTTGACAGCTATTTCAGGGATGTCTATTCCTGGATTTTGGTTAGGCTTGGTACTCATTCAAATTTTCTCGGTAGAGCTTGGTTGGTTTCCAACAGGTGGTGTTGATTCCTGGAAGTCCTATATTCTTCCTTCCATTACACTTGGGATGGGAATTATGTCTATGTTGGCCCGTTATTCTAGGTCATCTATGCTGGAGACCCTTCGGGAGGATTATATCCGTACAGGACGTGCTAAAGGCTTACGCGAGTATGTTGTTATCGGCAGGCATGCGCTGCGCAACTCTTTGATTCAGGTGGTTACCGTAGCTGGACTTCAGTTTGGGTTCCTGCTCGGCGGCTCTGTAATGGTTGAGACGGTATTCAGTATTCCGGGTCTTGGCAGGCTGCTAGTAGACTCCATTTTGTTCCGGGATTATACAGTCATTCAAGCCTTACTGCTTCTGTTTGCTACACAATTTATTCTTATCAATCTATTAGTAGATTTATTGTATGGCGTACTTAATCCGAAAATAAGGTTTTCTCAGTAGCTAATGCGACTAAGAAGCAGAATTTCAATAGATTTATAGGGTGAATTTAGGATCAGGAGGGATATCATGAGTGACAATTCGGCGGTGATGGGAGCAAAATCTCCATTACCCGGAGAGGTACTGGCCCCGGAGAAAACAAAAGGCCGTATGGGTGTTTTTTTACGTAAGTTCAGTAAACAAAAGATGCCCCTTGTGGCCGCATTTTTTATTATATTGCTATTCCTAATTGCAATTTTCGGGCCATTTCTGACCCCGTATAATCCTGATGAACCAAACTACGATGCCCTTATGGCGGGTCCTTCTGCTGCACATTGGGCCGGGACAGACGAATATGGCCGTGATATTCTAAGCCGTTTGATTGATGGTACTCGCTTAACCTTAGCTGTCAGTCTCAGTTCCGTCTTCATCGCAGGCGTACTTGGAACCATCCTAGGTCTGTTAAGTGGATATTATGGCGGTTGGCTAGATCGGATTATTATGCGTGGCAGTGATGTACTATTTTCATTTCCAGACTTGCTGCTTGCCATTGGGATCGTCGCCATCCTCGGTCCGGGTCTATCCAATGTTGTTATCGCAGTTGCAGTCTTTGGTACTCCATCGTTCGCCCGAATTATTCGGAGCGTAACGCTGTCTGCGAAAGAAACATTGTTTGTGGAAGCTGCTCGTTCCATGGGAGCGAAGCATCGCCGGATTATTTGGCGTCATATTTTTCCTGAGACCGTGCCCAGCATTATCGTTAATCTATCCATGAAGATTGGCGGAGCGATCTTGGCCGCTGCATCACTAAGCTTTCTCGGAATGGGTGCAAAAACAACGGAGCCTGATTGGGGCGCAATGTTAAGTATGGGACGTGATTATTTAAGTATTGCTCCACATATTGTTTATTTTCCGGGGATAGCCATCTTTTTAACAGTACTTGCATTTAACCTGGTCGGGGACGGACTGCGTGATGCTCTTGATCCCAAAATGAAAAACTAAGGAGGGACAAGACATGACTCAACATTTGCTGGATGTACAAGGGCTGAAAACGGAGTTCAAACGCGGCGATGGAAGTATTACTGCGGTTGCGGGGGTAGACTTTGCCATTAAGAAAGGTGAAGTGCTAGGCCTGGTTGGTGAATCTGGTTGTGGCAAAAGTGTAACCTCATTATCGATCATGCGGTTGCTTAAAGATACGCCGGGTAGAATTTCTGAAGGTTCTGTGCGTTTTGAAGGAAAGGATTTGACGAAGATTTCTGAGAAGGAGATGCGCCAAATCCGGGGAAATGATCTGGCAATGATTTTTCAGGAGCCGATGACCTCTCTTAATCCAGTGCTGCGGATTGGGCTGCAATTAACAGAGCCGATTAGACTGCATTTGGGTTATGGACGCAAGAAGGCTCGTGAGCATGCGATTCATATGTTGCGGCTTGTAGGTATCCCTCGCGCAGAGGAATTAATCGATGAATATCCGCATCAACTATCCGGCGGGATGAGACAGCGGGTCATGATTGCAATGGCCATGTCTTGTCATCCTAAGCTGTTGATTGCCGATGAACCCACGACTGCACTCGATGTAACGATTCAAGCGCAAATTCTTGATCTGATGAAGCAGTTGAAAGATGAACAGGATATGGGAATGCTGCTCATTACCCATGATCTTGGAGTAGTTGCCGAATTATGTGACCGGGTGGTTGTAATGTATGCAGGTCGTGTGGTGGAGGAAGCCTCTGTTCAGGAGCTGTTTGCCAGACCGCAGCATCCGTATACCAAGGGATTAATTCAATCGGTACCTAAGCTGCGCCAGAATGTACATCGCTTGGAGTCAATAAAAGGGAATGTGCCAGACCTTTCACAAATGCCTGCCGGCTGTAAGTTTGCGCCTCGCTGCGACTTTGCCATGGAGCGTTGTCTGTCGCACGAACCTGAGCTACTTCCGATTGAGGGACTAGAGCGCAAAAGCCGTTGTTGGCTTACACAGCAGGAGGACACGGAAGGAGCGGGATGTTTATGAAAGAGACTCCACTAATTGAAGTTAAGGGTTTGAAGAAGTTGTTTTCTGTGAAGAAGGGCTTCTTCGGAACGACTAAATATTTGCACGCCGTTGATGGGATTTCATTCGCCATTCGTAAAGGAGAAACGTTCAGCCTTGTAGGTGAAAGTGGCTGTGGGAAATCGACTACGGGCAGACTAGTGACTCGCTTACTGGAACCCAATCATGGAGAAGTGTGGTTTAAGGGGCAAAATATTAGCCATATCTCAGATAACCAAATGCGGCCTCTGCGCAAAGATATGCAGATGGTGTTTCAAGACCCTTACGCTTCACTTAATCCACGCATGAAGGTGAAGGATCTTGTCGCCGAACCCCTGCTTATTCATACAAAGCTGTCCTCCAAAGAGCGGGATAAGCTAGCTTGCGAACTGCTGGAGACCGTTGGATTGAACAGTTTGCACGCTGAGCGATTTGCGTTTGAGTTCAGCGGTGGACAGCGGCAACGGATTGGGATTGCCCGGGCTTTGTCAGTGCGCCCTAGTCTAATCGTGGCGGATGAACCCGTGTCAGCACTGGATGTATCGATTCAGTCCCAAGTGTTGAATCTGTTACAGGACTTGCAGGAGGAATATGGCCTGACCTATTTATTCATCTCTCATGATCTTAGTGTGGTCGAGCATATTAGTGATCGAATTGGGGTCATGTATCTGGGTTCCCTTGTGGAGACGGCTGATAAGGATACATTGTATGACCGTCCCTTGCATCCTTACACCCAAGCGCTGCTATCTTCAGTTCCCGTGCCCGATCCAAGCTTGAAAAAGGAACGCATTATTCTAAAAGGTGACCTTCCAAGTCCCGTTGATCCGCCGACGGGCTGTCGCTTTCATACAAGATGCCCTTCCTGTATGGAGATCTGTAAGCAACATGTGCCTGTATTCCGGGAAGTTGAACCAGGTCATGAGCTCGCTTGTCATCTGTTTGATGAAGAAATGTTGAAACTAGAACGATAATTTTAAATGTGAGTACACTTTACGGAAAAGAAGGGACAGCTATGAATATCTTGTTCGATTCTGCTAATGGGGCGGATATGCTTATCTACTTAGCCTATGAAGAGGAGCCTTTTCCTCTTCGGCTGGGTGAAGCTCACAAACAGAGTGGTAGTGTGACATGGTTATATGCTCGTTCTGAGGAAGAGTCCGATGTGTTAGCTGTTGGAATGGGAAAACGCAAGGCTCTTACGCTTGAGAAAATTCGTCGAGCAGCGGGATCTGCCGCCCGCTTAGCTCTAAGAGAAGGGCTGAATTTCGCTTCATTTGTTCGTAGGACAGCAGAAAGTGATATTTCCGCTGCGGATGAGCTGCAAGCATGGATTGAAGGCTGGCTTCTCGGATTATATCGTTTCCAAACCTATCGTGGCGTTACTAAAATAGACAATTCAGTTGATTTGCTGCTCCAGACAGCCGATTGGCCTGAGCTGACTAAGCTTGAACTGGAAGTTGTACTAAGTACTGGCCGCATACGCGCTGAAGGAGCAGTGGTTGCTCGCGATCTGGTGAATGAGGTGCCCGGGACTCTAAATCCGGATCGGTTCGCAGAATGGATGGTCGAATATTTCGAGCGTGATAACGCAGCAGTGAAAGTTCATGTTTACCGGGGGCAGGAGCTGGTTGACCTACAGATGAATGGGTTGCTGGCGGTTGGAGCAGGCAGTAAACACTCCCCGGCCCTCGTTGAAATTCGCTATGAGAGTAACCCTGAATTGCCAATGCTGGCATTGGTGGGTAAAGGTGTTACCTTCGATTTGGGTGGGATGAATGTTAAGACCGCAAGTGATATCAGCGATGCACGTATGGATATGGGTGGCGCAGCAGCTGTTATTGGGGCGCTGGATATTTTATTACGGAATCAAGCTCATGTAAATGTGACCGTATTGATCCCAGTTGTTGATAACGTACCAGATGCTGAAGCGATGCTGCCATCGTCTGTTATACGCTATCCTAATGGGCTGACGGTTCAGGTTGCAAATACGGATGGCGAGGGGCGGCTTATTATCGCGGATGCGCTTATTCATGCAGCAAATATCGGGGCAACTAAGGTCATCGATATTGCAACACTTACTGGAAATGTTGGCGCAGCGCTAGGATTAGGTATCGCCGGCATATGGGGTGATGGAGAGATGACGCAGAACCTCGTCGAAATCGGTGAGCGCAATGGTGAGCGACTGTGGCCCATGCCGCTTATGGATGAATATGAAGTCGATCTTCGAAGCAATTACGCTGATCTACGTAATGTTAGTACTTCACCTTTTGCAGGTGCGATTACAGCAGCGCTTTTTATACGGCGTTTTGTAGCGGAATCGCTGAGCTGGGTTCATATTGATATGGCTGGGACGGTTCAGTACAAGCAGGATGTGGGGTATTCAGAAGCTGGAGCAACGGGCTATGGTGCTCGACTGCTCGCTGATTATGTCATGAAACAGGCACAACAATAACAACCGGAAGAGTGGGGGAAAGTTATGAGATTGGAAGTCATCGCTACCTGTATGGACGATGCTCTTACAGCCGAAGCGAACGGGGCTGACCGCCTGGAGCTCATTACTGCGATTACGGAAGGCGGTCTAACACCAGGGATAGGATTGGTGCAACAAGTTGCTAAATCGGTTAGCATTCCTGCGTTTGTTATGGTTCGCCCGCACAGCCGTTCTTTTTGCTATTCAAAGTATGACATTTTGACCATGGCAGCAGAGATAAAGCAAATTGCAGCCAGCGGAGCGGCGGGGATTGTGATTGGTGCGTTAACACCGGAAGGGACTATCGACGAGCGAGCGCTTGAAACATTATTGCCGTTGACCGATGGATTGCAAGTAACCTTCCACCGTGCTTTTGATGAGTTGAAGGATCAAATAGAAGGTTATCGAACGCTTTGTAAGTATCCGCAAATTACGCGTGTACTCACTTCTGCTGGGCCAGGTCCGGCACCAGAAGCTATTCCTGCTATGCGGAAGCTAGTCGAGGAATCAAGAGGTAAAACGGTAAGTATACTGGCTGGAAGCGGTTTGAAGCCGGAAGGTATTACTTCATTTATACATCAGACTGGAGTAACAGAAGTGCATTTTGGGTCGGCTGTTCGTTATGATAAAGACGCTTTGTCGCCAATCGATCCAGCAGCCTTACGGGCGTTAGCAGAGAGTATTCATTCTAACGGCTAATAATAGATAGTGAAAAGGTGAATGGGTTATGCAGAAGGTTGAGAGCTACGTAGTTGGAATCGATTTAGGAGGCACAAAAATTGCCGCAGCATTGTTCGATTCAAAGGGGACCGTGTTGAAACGGGAACTGATGGAAACGGCTGGGGCACGTACCGCTAAAGAAGTGGTGCAGCGAATGATCGATATGATCCGCTCCGTATCCGAAGGACGACCACTCACTGGAGTGGGGCTGGCTTCTCCCGGAGCTGTAAATAGCCAGGACGGGATCGTTATTCACGGCACCAATCTTCCGGAATGGGATAATGTTCCGCTGAAGCACTGGATGGAGTCGGAGCTAGGCGTTGAAGTAAAGGTAGTGAATGATGCGAACGCTGCGGCTTGGGGTGAGTATGTCCGAGGAGCTGGCAAAGGTGCAGACAACATGGTTTATGTTACCTTTAGCACAGGGATTGGAGCAGGTATCGTCATTGACGGCAAGCTGCTTCTTGGCAAAAATTCATTTGCTGGTGAACTAGGTCATAATATTATTGACCCGAACGGAACGGAATGTAGCTGTGGAAGATTCGGCTGCTGGGAAGTTTTCGCTTCGGGCACAGCGATTCGGGATATGGCGCTGCGAAGTATGGAGAGCAGACCGTCGATGATTACGGAACTGGCTAATATAAATGGAGAAAAAATTACTTCGCGGCACGTATTTGAAGCCATGGCACTTAACGATGCCGTGGCCGTCGAGGTTATTGACCGCAGTATTCATTATATGGCACTAGGTCTAGCCAATGCAGTTCATACGTTCAATCCTGATCGGATCGTGATCGGTGGAGGCGTGAGTAAGGCTGGAGATTTGTTATTCCCTGCACTGGTGGAGAAGACGGAGCAATTTGTCATGGATCCATATAAGGGTACTTTTACAATTGAACCTGCCGCTCTCAAAGACGATGTAGGTTTAATTGGAGCCGCAGCATTATTTCATACCGCTTAGGTGGAGTGAAAGATTGATTATAGCTTTCATTAACGAGGAGTTGGAGAGATGGGTGCAAGAGAAGAAAGAACGAAATGGTTCTTACAGGATAGGTTCGGGATGTTTATCCATTGGGGATTATATTCAATTCCTGCTAGAGGGGAATGGATACGCGGTAACGAGCGGATGAGTAGAGAGCATTACATGACGTATTTCGATGAATTTGACGCCTCTCGATATGATCCGAAGAAATGGGCAAGTGCAGCAAAAGCTGCGGGTCAGAAATACGCTGTTCTTACGACCAAACATCATGACGGGTTCTGTCTGTTCGATAGTAAGCTGACTGATTTCAAAGCCACTAATACGCCCGCTGGGCGTGATCTAGTGCGGGAATATGTAGACGCTTTCCGGGCTGAAGGGATTGCAGTAGGTCTATATTACTCTATCATAGACTGGCACCATGAGGATTATCCCGGATATGGAGATAAGGCACATCCTGATCGGGATAACGAAGCGGCTAAAGATAAGCCGATTGATTTCGATAGATACTTGGAGTATATGCATGGGCAAGTAAAGGAACTGCTCACCAATTACGGTAAAATCGACATTATGTGGTTTGACTTCTCCTACGATAATATGACAGGGGAGAAGTGGAAGGCGACGGAGCTTATCCGGATGATTCGTTCCATACAACCTGATATTATTATCGACAATCGATTAGGTGGCAATATTCGTGCGGCAGAACCTGAGGAATATGCTGGAGATTTCTTCTCCCCCGAGCAGATCATTCCACCTGGCGGCATTGTTGACGTAAACGGCCAATCCATCCCTTGGGAAGCCTGCATTACCCTTAATGACAACTGGGGTTATCATTCCGAGGATAAGAATTATAAATCAACCAAGCAAGTCATCCGTACGATGGTCGAATGTATCAGTAAGAATGGTAACCTGCTCCTCAATGTTGGACCAGATGCTAAAGGTGAAATGACACGGGAATCACTGGTTATCCTTGACGAAGTTGGGGAGTGGATGCGCCTTAATGGAGACAGTATTTATGGATGCGGGAAGTCTTTGTTACCTAAGCCAGAGTGGGGACGTTATACGCAAAAGGGCAATAAGTTATATGCGCACGTTTACGACCGTGGAATTGGCCCGATCTATTTCCAAGGCTTGAAAGGGAAGATTAAAAAGGCCAGATTACTACGTGATGGTACCGAGCTAAAGGTGGAGGCGCCGTGGATGGCTGAGGAATATTCGGATGTTGACGGTGGAGCATTTATTACATTAAAAGGCGCGATGTTACCTGATGAGATGGATACGGTTATCGAGCTTGAACTATTTAATTAAATCAGAAGGAGTTGTCCTAGCAGCCATTCATGGCTTATGGGACAACTCCTTTTTTTCGTATTCTTCGCTAACATTTGCACATACGAAACACCTATCGGACACAGATGACACTAAACCCAGAAATATCGCACGTTTGGGATGCCAACGGACCGCATAGCCGCTATTGCCTTGAAACACCCCCGATATGGAGCTGATTCTAGGGAATAACGTCATTGGAGTCCGAAGCCCTGTTCCAAAGGCAGAAAATGTGCAAATTACGTCATCTGGGTCCGTAACTCTTAGAGGGTGACAAAACTGTTGAAGCTGTTGAATTTGTTGAAGCATTTGAAGCAGGCATTCAACGAGTCAGAAAACAAAGCGGCAATTCTCCAAATAACAGGAGAATCACCGCTCTGCGAATACTAGAGGCGAGCCTTGCGGAAGCCTTCATATATATTGAGGACCGCAACTAAAATCAAGACTGCGATACCTCCACCTACTAGCCCCGTTTCAAATTGGTTAGCTGTAGTAGTTAATAAATTAGACATGTAGTTAATGAATTCTTGGTTAAATACATTCGGATTTATAAGGATAACAGCGAATACAATAAGTACAATGAGCTCGAGGACCGTATTACATAATGCTAATTCTCTAGTCCATTGTCTCTTGATTAATTTATATATAGTTAATGCGACTTCTAATCCGATCACAATAAGAATAATAGGCCAATAATCAAGTAACACATGCTGATTAAAAGCTGGGGCTACGAAGTTAAGTGCGCCTTCACCGCCTCTATAGACTCTGATCAGGTGTTCAGCATTAAAATAAACAGTAGCCCAAATGGCAGTCCACAGTAAACTTCCGAACACTTCGAAGCTTGTAATTGCTTTTTTCTTATGGACAAGCGCGATATCCTTCAAATCATCAGGAGTCCATTTCCTTAATTTTGTAGTAAGCGGATGCCCTTCCTTTCCTTTATCCGCCCGTTCGATAATAGCGAACACAACAGTTATCCAAAAAAAGACTTGGATTCCTACTTCAAGGAAGGTTCCAATTCCTGTACTTATAACTGCAGTAACAATATCCGCAACTGTTTTATCGCCGCTGTAGCCAATCAAGTAATCAGCAACCAGAGCGATTAAAGAAACAACTACAGCGATTGGTATAATCATTTTTAATAACGTAACATATAAATCGAAATAGCGTGGGCCGATGAGATACATGGGCTGATCGCGGTACTCACTAGCTAAAATAGCTGGATTGCCCAATTTTTCAAGGACGGCCTTTACCTCTTTTTCGTCATAATCATCCGGTAACATATCCTCGATGGTTGATCGTAATTCTAATGCGATGTCTTCCCGATTTTGTTCCGGTAACCTCCGAGTAACTTCATGAATGTAAATCTCAATTAGCTTCATGGTCATCCTCCCCTTGTAATAGGCCGTAGAGTTCTTTCGAATTCTTAAGCCATTCTTCCTTTAGCTGTAAAAAAATCTCTACGCCATAGTCACTTAGAACATAATACTTACGGGGTCTGCTCTCGGATGTGTCCCAGCTGCTCGTCACTAATTCCTGTTTCTCTAATCGGCGAAGTAATGGATATAAGGTGCTTTGATCGATGATGATGCTGGATTCCTCCAACAATTGAACGAGCGAATATCCATACTGGGGTGTTCGTAATTGACTTAAAACGGCTAGCGTTAACGTACCTCTTCTAAGCTCTGTGATTAAAGAATTTAATAAAGTACTCATTCACCCACCTCATTATTTAAAATATAAGGATTTATAATCTCTTATAAATTGTTCTTATATTTTTGGTTTAAACGCTTGTTGTCCTTGAGAGGACGTCGAAGCCGCTTATACTTACTATGTGTCATACAGTATTCGATCTATACTATGCATCATACACTATTGTTGTTCCAACATCAATTGAATAAAATAATCTTCTAAGAAATAAATAAGAAAATTTTTCTATTTTGTGAAGCAGTTTGATTAAAAGGAGGTTGTGAAATGACCTCTTCAGTTTGGGGTGGAAGATCGATAAGTACTCACGAAATATCAAACATTCGGCATTGTTCTAAAGGGAGCAGAGCAGGTCATTGAGTTTGTGGAGGCGAATCGTTACTTATTGGAGGGGCGGCCGCAGACTTTTCAACACGGCGACTATCATGTAGGGAATATGATCATTACGAAGTCGAGGGAACTTGGAATTATTGATCTTAATAGATTTGATTATGGTGATCCTTGGGAGGAATTTAATCGCATTTCTTGGTGTGCACTAACGAGTCCAGAGTTCGCATCGGGCCGAATCCATGGGTATTTTAATCATGATGTTCCAGATCTATTCTTTAGGCTTTATATACCGAAGTGGTATTTGGCAAGTTATACTGAGTGAAAAGACTCAGCTATTTGAGATTAGTTAGGGGAATTGAGCGATGAATATACTGATTGCTGAAGATGAAACTGATATAAGAAAACTAGTGAAAATACATTTAGAAGATCGATCCTATCGAGTATTCGAAGCCAAGGATGGCATTGAGGCTTTAGAGGTTGTTAATCAACATGAAATAAATCTTGCCATTCTGGATATTGTAATGCCCAAGCTTGATGGGCTTAATCTGTTGCGACAGATAAGAGAGAAAAGCCATATTCCGGTTATCTTGTTAACTGCCCGCGGTGAAGAAATTGATAAGGTTGTTGGTTTAGGTCTTGGAGCGGACGATTATATGGTGAAGCCATTTAGTGCTTCAGAGCTTGTGGCTAGGGTTGAAGCGCAGCTGAGACGAAGAAATGTATACGATCTTAGCCAATCGATAACTGAAGAAACAATCCAACATAGAGAATTGAAGCTGAATTTAAAGGAATGTATGTTGTACATAAATGAAAGTCCGGTTCTTTTAAATGCCAAGGAATATAAGGTATTACAATGTCTGATGCAGAGTCCTAATCAAATTTTTACGCCCAAAAAGTTATATGCAGCAGCGTGGGAAGAAGATTTCTATAGTGATAATAATACGATAATGGTTACCATCAGCCGTCTAAGGAATAAGATCGAACGGGACCCACACCATCCCGAATTTATCGTCACAGTGCGTGGACTAGGTTACAAATTCTACAATCCAGGTAAATAAGATGAGAAAATATAATATATCCTATCAATTGTTAAAAAACTATATCGCGATCTTTCTTATAACAACGGTTATCACGATATTGGTGATTGTTGCTTTGTTTAGCATGAACAGGCTGGGATCTAAGGACATTATTTATAATCAGTTAACGGCTGCTAAGCTTATGCAAAATGACTATCAAAGAATTGACACTAGTGTTATTAATGATGTCGGGGGCAGTTTACAGGTTGTGAATTCCAATTACGAAGTCATACACTACATTGGCAACAATCCATTTACGTCCAAGCAGATTAGTGTCAAAGAATTTACGGATTTTCTAATGAATACTGGGGCTAACAAAGATATGATCACTGTTGAATATAATGAGCAGGAACAATTTTGGCTGATCGTCTCTTTACCTATACAAGTGAAAATGACAGGCAGTTTCCATTGGAATTCAGATTCACCTATGCAGGATCATACCCTTCAAATGCTTGGGTTTATTGGGTTAGGTTATTTGTTGATTTTGATTCTAAGCACGATGATTTATGCGAGAATTACAGCGGTTAGTTTCATTAAACCCTTAGACCAGTTGTCCGCTGCTGTTGAAAAGGTTAAGAATGGGGAATATTCAGCAAGAGTACAGGTAGGCGGGAATCGGGAGTTTAGTCAACTGGAGCAGGCTTTTAATCATATGGCAGAAGTGATTCAGATCCAGACCTCGTTAAAAGAACAGAGTGAAATCAATCGAAAAAATCTAATATTGGATATATCCCATGATTTAAAAAATCCATTAACAAGTATTATGGGTTACGCAGAGCTTGAACTAAAAGAACAGGTGAGCGGTCGGATAGAACATTTGGAATTTGCCAAAATAATATACGAAAATAGTATCCGTGCCAATGTATTGATTCAGGATTTGTTTGAATTATCGAGAATGGAAAGTCCCGAATTTCGTTTGGATGTTACAACAGATGATTTCTCAGAATACTTGAGAGAAGAAATGATACATATGTTGCCCGAGCTTGAGGCTGCGGGTCTGATCCCTGATTTTGTAATCGAGCCTGAAGAAATAATTCTACAGTTTGATAAAAAAAGAATGAATCGAGTATTCTCAAACCTGCTTTATAATGCCATCGCTTATCAGGAGCAAGGTTCTACGTTTCAAGTTGTGCTGGAAAAGGTGAGTGATGGAGCCAAGCTTACTTTTATTAATTACGGCCAATCATCAGCCTTGAACCCGGCAGGTTCTGGATTAGGGCTACTCATTGTTCAGAAAATAATAACTGCTCATGGAGGGACTGTTCAGCTGAATACGCAGGATAACCAGTTTGAAATTATAATTGGGCTGAACTGGAAAATTTAAGGTCTATGTAAGATTACATTAAGTCATATGAAATTTCCCAATGCTAAAATGGTTGATATTCAGTCTATTAACAATTTTACATGGGGGATTAGATTATAATGATTGATGAGAAATTAAGTAAAAGGCAATTGATCTTGGGCGTTATATTAGCAGTAATGTACTTTTTAGGATTGTTCTCTATTCTCTTGATCCGGCCGATTATGGAGATTCTTAACCATGTTTTTATTTGGCAGCCAGAACAACAAAATCGAATGGCCTTAATGTTGAATGGTCTGATCTACATAGGAGTGATTATAGGTATTAGAGGGTTCTATAAACAAGCTGTTCATGATTTCAGACAACACTGGGTGCGTAATATGGTATGGATCGTTTGGGGACTTTGTTTGATTATTATCATCGGAAGTATGTTGATTCCCACACTAATTTCTATCTTTCATCCCATTACAAAGTCTGTTAATGAGGTGGATTTACGGGCAATGTTGTCTTCGTATCCATTTATTTTTACAGTGAATGTGGTATGGATTGGTCCCGTGATTGAAGAATTAGTGTATCGGGCGACCATTTACAGAACGATCCGCAGGAAAAGTCGTCTTCTGGCTTATCTGATATCTTCCTTTTTATTTGGCTTCCAGCATGTCTATAGAGCCGTGGTTTTTCAGGGTAACTATAACGAAATGTGGAATATCTTCTCCTATATGACTGCTGGATTAATCTTTGCCTACCTATATGAGAAAAGAAAAAATATATTAGTGCCAATAAGTGCACACATGTTTAGTAATGGTTTATCTGTGCTTCTCTATTTCTTAAGTTAATACGAAACTTGACTCCACATCAGATTACTAGTAAACTGATAATCAAATAGATCCAATTCCAAAGCAATGGATGTGGCATAATGCGAAACAATGGATTCACTGAAGACAACAAACTAAGCTTGTTGATCTGGCTGCGGCTGGTAAGAGTTTATGACAATAGTAACGATCTTTCCAATGAGTTCTTGAAGCAGTTTGATTTAACGGTTAGCCAGTTTGATGCGTTAGTACAAATACTATTACATCAGCCTGTGACACAGATGGAAATTGCCGAGCATTTAACCATTACTAAAGGTGGAGTATCACATATGCTTGGCAGATTAGAAAAAGAAGGATGGATTGAACGCAAGCAGGATTGGAAGGTGAAGTATATTTCTTTAACTGAAAAGGGCCAGGCGCTTATCGAGAAAGTTCTTCCTTTGCAATCGGATTTCCAAGCTTCGTTATTCGATCCACTGACGGACGAGGAGAAAAAGGTATTTTACAGCATGCTTAAGAAGATTCACCGCCATAGCCAAAATGAGAATCGAATTCCACGAGGAGCTCAGTAGTTGCGCTAAAGCTTTATTCTGAATAAAGCTTCCTTTTTTCAGCATCAGTTTACTAGTAAACCATAATCATATTAGGAGGAAATTAAAATGAGCCAACAACAAATAACCGGACAACATCATGTATCAATGATTACTAAAGACGCTAAACAAAACCTATGGTTTTATACAAAAGTTCTGGGACTAAGACTTGTCAAAAAAACCGTAAATCAGGACGATCCAACCATGTACCATTTATTCTATGGCAACCCTAATGGCGCTCCAGGCACCGAGGTATCCTTTTTTGAAATGCCAAATGCAGGCCAGACCCGGAAAGGAACGAACAGCATTTCTGCAATCTCTCTTCTCGTTCCTAGCGATGAGGCCTTAGTATATTGGGCTAACAGATTAGATACATTCGAAATCGCTCATGAAGCTATCGTAAGTATAGAGGAGCGTAATTCGCTTACTTTTCAGGATAGTGATGAATTAACGGTTCATCTGGTGTCCGCAGAAAAAGATAATGTGACTCAGCTGGTAGAACCTTGGATTACTGATGATATTCCACCACAATATGCCATTGTTGGTTTGGGTCCCGTTGAATTGACTGTCCGTGAGGCTAGCCGTACAAAGGCTGTTTTGGAGGATATTTTAGGCTATACACAAGTTCGTAGAGTGCCATCCATGGGTGACCCGAAGGTAATGGTGGATATTTATGAAACAGCTAAAGGCGGCTTGTACACTGAACTTCAGCTCAAAGAAGTTAATGATCAAGACCGGGAAAGACCGGGAAAAGGCAGTATTCATCATGTGGCTATAAGAGTGAAGGATCTGGAAGAGTTAACCGCATGGGCTGCTAAAATCACAGCTGCAGGGTTCAAGAACACAGGGGTCATTGATCGTTATTACTTCCATTCCTTGTATTTCCGTGATCCGAACCATATTCTTTTTGAGCTTGCTACAGATGGTCCAGGGTTTGAGATTGATGAATCTTTTGATGCGCTGGGCGAGAATTTGACCTTACCTTCTTTTCTGGAAGAACGCCGGGAAGAGATTGAATCGAAACTTCATCCTATCCAATAATATAGCTAAGAAATAAGAAAAACTATGAGATTGGAAAAAATTATATTAAAATCATTCCTATAAGGTTAGACGATGGTTTGATAAGGTTCACTTAAGGAGGTAAAGTGTGACGAATAAAATGATAGCTGCTCAGCGTTTATATAACCAGAAGATCGTTGATTCCAAGCTAATCAAGCCTGAACAGGTCGTTAAAGAATTAGGGGCAATACAGGCGCAGGATTACATGCAGGCGATGTGGGCGATCGGATTACGTACTCCATCTTCGAATTTAGCTGATATAGAGTGTGCTATCGTTGATCGCAAGATGATTCTGAATTGGACGCTGCGTGGTACGCTTCATTTTGTCCCACCGGAAGATGTAAAGTGGATGCATCAGCTATCTGTGCCGCGTTTAGCGGGACAAACAAAGCGACGAAATGCAGAGCTTGGGCTAGATGATCAGACACTAGAACGTTGTAGACATATTATAGTTAATGCTTTACAAGGTGGAAAGCAGCTAGATCGTGCTCTTTTACTTCAGCTAATAGAAGAAGAAGGTATTCACACAGGGAACCAGCGTGGTTATCATATGTTGTGGAATGTTGCGTACCAAGGGCTGATTTGTTTCGGGCCGATGAATGGTAAGCAGCAAACGATTGTTTTGCTAGAGGAATGGGTGCCTCATTTTCGCGATCTTACTTACGAAGAGTCATTGTATGAACTCGCTCGGAGATATTTCACTGGACATGGTTTAGCAACTGTTCAAGATTTTGCTTGGTGGGCAGGCATAACCCTTACAGATGCCAGACGAGGACTGGAAGCGGCCAAAAGTCAACTGCAATCAGAGGTTATTGATGGCAGTGAGTATTGGATGTCTGCTCATCGGCTAGAGCCAACTGCTGAGGACTCGGGCGTTCATCTGCTTCCGGGTTTTGATGAGTACATTCTTGGTTATAAAGACCGAAGTGCCGTTCTAGAGCCCGACGTTGCTCCTTTGATAGTTCCGGGGAATAATGGTGTTTTTCTTCCAACGATTGTTGTGGAGGGTCAGGTTGTGGGTACATGGAAAAGAACCCTAAAGACCAAGGGGATTGAGATTATGATCCATCCTTTTGCCGATCTGGGCGATACGGAAAAGTTGGTACTTAAAGAAGCTGAGCGATATGCGGCATTTATTGGGCTGCCGATACTCAAAATGAATGTGAGTGGTTCATTGATATGAGTATTTCACTATTCTCATCATTCTCACCGTTTTCATCTTTCTTACCATACTTTTGTGCGCACCTTTAACGCTAACGGACACCAGTGCACTTATTAGCTCCTAAATGCTGATTTGCTGAGCTTTTCGGACTCCAATGCAGTTATTCCCGTCGCAGCACCACTTTTGCCCCCTGTTTTTGCGGAATAGCGGCATCTGGGTCCGATAGATTCGTAAAAAGACTACTTTTAGCTCAATAGCGCCTCCTGAGTCCGAACGACAGAACGGCATAATGGGTGAATGGTTGAATGGATACCGATTACCGGATAACCGCTCACGAATGCACTCTGAGTAAAAAATAACCCGGCAGGGCGACCTGCCGGGTTTGTTTCATAAATCTTATAGCTAGCTTAATTAGATTCGTCTAGCTAATTCAGCGCCTTCCCAAATCGCATTAAGCGCTCTACGCGCTTGCACCGCATCGCCAATTACATGATAAGGGATGGAGCTTTCCTCCAAGAAATCCTGAAGAGGTTGTTTGTTGAGGGCGCGTGAACCTACGGCGATTACTACATAATCAGCAGGTAGGCTGTGAGATTCGCCGTCTTTTTCAACAATTACGCTATCCCCTTGAATCGCCATACATTTGCTGTTGGTTATTAATTCAACGCCATGTCCATATAGACTTTCCATGACACAGATTTTACGCAAAAGTCCTAGATCATTAGCAACATCGGCTTGCATTTCAACTACAGTGATTTGATGTCCGCGTTCTACAAGCAGCTCTGCGACCTCAAGCCCCACTAAACCGCCACCGATAATAACGACTCTTCCTTCTGGATGAACCGTTCCCCACAACACATCATGTGAATTGACCACATGTGAACTGTCGACGCCTTCCACAGGCGGAATAATAGGAGAAGATCCGATTGCAAGAATGACCTCATCTGGACCAATTTCTTGGATTAATTCAGGTGTAACCTCTGTATTCAATCGAATGTCTACACCTTCACGTTTAGCGGTTTCTCCCATATTCAGAGCGGCTGCAGCCATTTCCTCTTTACGTGGTGCGGCGCCGGCAATATAAAGCTGTCCGCCTAGAATGTCATTTTTTTCGCATAATATTGGATGATGCCCACGTCGTTTCAGTGTGACAGCTGCTTCTAATCCACCAGGGCCACCACCAGCAATAAGTATTTTCTTGGGGATATTCGTTTGCTGCAATTCATATTCACTTTCACGGCCGGTTGCAGGATTAAACACACAGCTGATAAATGGCACATTAGGATTCACGAATCCATCGAAGCAGCCTTGGTCGCAACCCACACATTTAACGATGGTGTCTGCACGTCCGGCTAAAGCTTTATTGCAGAATTCCGGATCAGCCAGCTGCGCACGCCCAATGGCTACAAAATCAGCCAAACCCTCCGCGATTATCCGGTCTGCAATTGCTGGATCATTAATACGGCCTACGGCAATAACAGGGATGTTAACCACAGATTTAATTTGTGCTGCGTTATCTACATTGAAGCCCACAGGTAAATCGATTGGCGGAACTTCATATTTAATTGCAGCGCCAGCAGGGACCCCACGAGATACATTAATAGCATCAATTCCAGCTTCTTCAGCGAGCTTCGAGAAGAGCTTCATATCTTCCAGCGTAAGTCCGCCCGGTAGATCCTCAATTGCAGAAATTCTCATCAAGATAGGGAACCCAGGTCCAACCGCTTCCCGGATAGCGCGGATACAAGCCAACGGGAAGCGGCAACGATTCTCCCAAGAACCGCCGTATTCATCCTGACGAAAATTCATTGCAGGACTTAGAAATTGTTGGGGCAAATAACCATGGCCGGCATGGAATTCCACGCTGTCAAATCCGGCTTTCTTCGCACGTGAGGCTGTATCTGCGTAAGCTTGAACCATCTCGCCGACTTCATGATGCGCAAGTTCACGTGGTATATGACTTACGCCTTCAAATGGAACAGGTGAAGAGGAGACCTGAATTAGGTTGGGAGTTACTTTACCTCCATGCCATAACTGTAGACAGCTTTTGCCTCCTGCCTCTCGAATAGCTAATGCTAATTGAGCCATACCTGGAATAAATTTATCATCATAAAGGGCAGGAGCATCATCGGAGGCCGCCGTTGGGTGAATAGTTGTTACTTCTACAGTATTTAAGCCGTTGCCGCCTTTAGCTCGTGCTACATGGTAATCAATCAGACGATCACTGACGTATCCACCCGGCGCATTCATTTTCGTGCCCATCGCTGGTAAAATGACCCGGTTCTTAAGCTCCATATTTCCGATTGTGCCCTTGCTAAATAAATGTGTGAATTCCATATGATAACTTCCTCTCTACATATAGGTTAAAAATAAATAGGTTATTTTAACCTATATTAGCGAAAGGGAGGGCTGAAAGTATGTGCAAAAAATCACGAGTGATTTGGCAGGATTGTAGTAATTGAGGTAATATAAGAAAATGATGAACCGGATACGTATTCCGGAAGCCCGGAGGATGATTATGGATATTGAAGTTTTGATTCTGGCCCAATTAATGAAAGGGGCCAAACATGGTTATGAAATTAAAAAAAACATTATTTTTGTAATGGGCAATGATAAAATCGTAAACAATAACTCGCTTTATCCAAAGCTGAAATTATTTGAAAAGCGAAAATGGGTAATCAAAAAAACGGAAATTCAGGAACGCCGGCCTAAACGTTATGTATATTCTATAACTACTGAGGGTGAGGAGCGGTTTAACACCTGCTTAACAGAATTTACGCTGGAGACTATTCGAATTGATAATGAATGGTCTATTCGTCTTGCTTATTATGAGCTTTTGGATCAGGAGACACGTAGAAGATTGCTTGATTACAGAGAGACTTATATGAACGAAAAGCTGGACCATTTACAGCAGTTATCCAAAGTAGTAGGCAATAGTGAGGATATGGATTACTCTGAGGAGCTCTATTTTTACACCCGAAGTATGGTTTTACGAGAGATCGAGTTAATTAAGGAGCTGTCACGTAAATTAGAAGCATAAGGAAACAGTTTAGCACCCTATGAACCAATCATTTTTTAAAATATGAGGAGGTACAATAGAATATAAGATTGGAGAGTCAAGCTTATGACTGTGAAGAAATACTTAAGTATGATACAAAAGTAGCAAACGATAATGAGTATAATTTGATGATTACTAATAACAGTCCGTTATTTTTGAAAAGCGTAGTTGTAACAGAAGAAGAAGAAGAAGATAACAAGCACAAAAATGCTTTAATTGATGCTAATATCAACCGAGGTAATCAGAAGTGAGGATGCCCCCTGCTCAATAGAGAGCAGGGGGCATCCTCCTTAATTTGGCTAGTCTTTTATTGTTCGCCTTTATTTTTTGGCTTTAAAACCTGATGCTTGCATAAGCTTGGTGAATACTTCGGTGTTTTCGTAGATTCCAGTAAATAATTGTGCATTTTTGCCCATAGCTGTGATTGGAATATCAACCGCAGTATGGCCTGAGGTCGTCCAGTCCACTACAAAATTGTGTTTGGAATTGGCGATGGCGAATGGACCGTCTTCTTTGGATATGCCGTCACCGGACTCATCATCTGCGTCAACTGCTTCAATAGAAAATCCGCCGGTCTCATGATCGGCAAGAACTAGAACCAGTGTATCTGGATTCTTTTTGGCGAAGTCTTTGGCTACTTGCACGGATTTGTCCAGTTCTTGACCTGATCTAATCGTCATTTTAGCGTTGTTTTGGTGTGCAAATTCGTCAGTGCCTTCTTCTTCCACCATAAGGAAAAATCCCTTTTTATTTGTTGCTAGCGTATCTATAGCTTTCTTAGTCATCTCGGGCAGCGATACCACCGGATTATAAATATCCCCTTCACCCTCAGGATTTTGCTGGAACATTTCCTCGTTTGCGAATATTCCCAGTAGCTTGCCGTCTTTTGCTTTTTGCATATCCGCTTTGTTCGTTACATAGGTGTAGCCCAATTGTTTAGCTTTATCAACAAGGTTACCTTGTGTTCCTTTGCTTTTCTCTGAAGGATCTTCAGCGGGTTCATCTGGGAATTTCCCGGGATTGCCTGCAGGGTACCAGAAATCCTCACCCCCACCAAGCAGAACATCAACCTTGCTCTTAGTCAGAAGCTGGAGGGCGATATCACTTTGCTTTGAGCGGTCTTCGACGTGAGCACCAAATGCGGCGCCAGTCGCGTCTGTAATCTGACTAGTAGTAACGACACCTGTTGATTTTCCGGCATCTTTAGCATATTCCATAATGGTTTTAACACTTTTTTTATCGGCATCCATTCCGATAGCTCCATTATAAGTTTTCACACCGCTGGCATAGGCTGAAGCAGAAGCAGCCGAATCTGTAACAGGGACAGTGGAGCTTGTATGAATTAATCCAACGTATGGCATCGAATCCATTGCTAGATTTCCTTTTTCACCTACGGTGGCAAGCCGGATGGCATCACGCTGAGCAGCACCCATTCCGTCTCCAATAAACAGAATTACATTTCTTGTGTTCGAAGATGCTGCGTCTGCTTGATTAGGTGCATGAGTAGTGACTATGCTGGATACAAAAAGAGCCGTTGCCGCTGTCGCTACAATTGCTGTTTTGACGCCATGCTTTTTCGGTGATTTCATAATTTCCCTCCTAATGTATGTTTACAGTCTCATATTATAGTAGTTACATTAAGAGAATGTTTTCTTGTCTTGTAAAAAATGTAAAATGATAAAGCGAATATAAATTATCCGAGCTGTGATAAAAGATTTTAAAATAGAAAATATCTAGGTGTATTATTGGAATATTGGATATATTCATCTCTGAATACGGACTTTAAATGTTGCTCTTCTTGAAGAATTAGTAAATGAATCGCGGCAATGTTAAGAATGAATATTAGGAGTGTTAACAGATTGGGGTACATCAGATACAATCCCAGAAACATGAGATCAAACCCGACAAATGCAGCGTTTCTACTATATTTATAAATACCGTGTGTGATGAGTTTGGTTACAGTAGTCTTATCAATCCCAACTCTCCATGAAGTGCGCATAGCAATCATAGCTTGAATGAAAATAAAACATCCGAGGGCAGCTACACCAACACCGCTAAAGTGAATTACAGGAATATCAAACGGTTTGCCTACAAGTGTAACCATAAAGGACTCTGCTACGGAAAAAACAAACCATGCTGCGCCCCATAAAAAAGTAGAGGTTTTTACCAATAGCTCGATATAATGGATCTTAGATAGTTTAGAGCCTTTAGCCAGAACGTTTCCTTTAATGTGGTTTTTCTTGTAAAGTATAAGGAGCTTTAATAGATAAGAAATTAGGAAGATGCAGAAAAGAAGTAGAGATAGGATATTTTTAAGATCGCTCATTATGATTTCCTCCTTACCAATACATATGAATGATTGCTCATATGTTTGTTTATATCTTATTTCCTAATATTGTACATGTCAACTAATTATTGATTTAGGGGGATATCGTGAAAACAAATGTATACAAAAAACGGTGGCTTTGGGTGTTGGTTATCGTGGTTATTGCACTTGCAGGTACTGTAATCGGTATGCTGCTTACGCAAACTGGGCTTGCAACCTTTACTTCCGATGCTTATGGAGTCTCTTTGAAGTATCCAATGGAATGGGTCGTAGATTCAGCAGATGATGAGAAGGTTCAGGGGGAGGATGGTTATTTTCAATTATCCGCTATGTCTGGAGAGGGACAATCAATAGATGAAGTAGCTGAAATTATTGCCTCCCATCAGCTGAAGCCTTATGGCTCCCATCCGCAAATCACTGAACTGACATTAGAGAGGTTAAAAGAGGAAGAGAAGGCAAAGTTGATTATGCCTTCTGCTGACCAAGGGGAGGAATGGAATCATCAAGCGGCGCTTATAATTAAATATCCCGAAGCGGTGAAAATAGGAGATGATGTATACTATTATTTTATTTTGCAGGGCGATAAGGAACATGTGGAGGAGATAGGTCAGACCGTAAGATTTACAGGTAAACCGTAAAGTGCTTGTGCACGAAGGTAGTCTACGGGTTTATTTACAGGGATATCCAAGAAATATTCCGACTGCCATGTTTGCGTTTTTTGAGCTTGGCGACTCGTGGGATTGTCCCAAGGCGGGTAGACTCGAAAAGCTCTTTTTCCACCTTCACCTTTAGCAGATAGAATATCTTGTTCTCCTAGGACAGCTTTTGGGAAAATAAATTGGCCAAAGTGATTCCCATTTCGTGTACTTATAACGAAGAGATCAGCAGGATCTGAGATGTCATAGGGTTGGATGGGATGATCTCCAATTCGCTCCCATAGTGTCACAAATTGCCCGACTTTAGTGGGTGTGATTTTAGCCACCCGGAATCTAATGGCCAGCGCATTTAAGGTAAAGATATATGCTCCGTATTCCGCATTTTGCGGTTCAAGAATTGGTTCGGAGTAATCAAACCTGCAAGGATTATATACTTCTTCCATGGTAGCAAGTAAGTCACTATGTAGGATAGAAGTAAACATGGCCATCCAGGTTTATGAACGATTTTCTAAAATCATGAAAAAATATGACTAATAGAAAGGTATGAGAGGATGGATAACTATCAGGAGATCATAGCTTCGCTGAAGCAGCGCTTTCCGGAAGGGACAGTAACACAACGAAAAGATAAGAAGGGAGTTTATATCCCCAATCAGGTCTATACAGATCGAATTGAGACTGCAACAGGCAGTGAGTGGGATAAGGAGATTAAGTAGCTGGATATTAGTGTGCCACATCGCTATGTAAAGGCGATCGTACAGATCCGTATTGGACCCTATACTCGTGATGGATACGGAGTATCGATTATGAATGGAGATCCTGCTGCCGAGCCCAAGTTAATACGTACAGCGGTCGATCAGGCAGTCAATGAAGCTTTCATCGACGCGATTGATACTTATGAGATGGGATGGAAGGATCTCGCCCCCTACAAGCTTGAGGACTGGGCAGGGAACCCAGCGCTTGCACATTTACAACAGAGTGGACCACCTGCAGGAGTGGAGGATGGAGCCGCTCCAATACAATCATTTGCGGTTTCAAACCATAAATGCCTGAAGTGTAAAGAGAATCTGACTAATGCCGAGTGGGAGTTGCTAGGACGGATACCGAACTTAAACCGCGAATCATTGGTATATTGCTTTGAGCATATACTGGCACATTTGAAACGCAAACTTCCCGAGCCAGTTTTGACTGACTTTGAAGAGAAGCGAAACAGTTAAAGGAGAACGATATAAAATCTTTTTTACTCATTTTAATAGCCTACTGTTTTCAGGGAGGGAATTGAAATGTCCAAAACGACGGTTATTACCATTGCCAATCAGAAAGGCGGTACAGGCAAAACGACCACTGCATACAATCTTGCTTACGCTTTATCTAGGTCTTGTCTGAAAACTAAAGAATCCTATGGTATGATATGAGAAAAACGAATGGAGAAACAAGCATGATTCCAAGACGGTACGAAATAACCGATGAACAGTGGGAACAAATAAAGGACATGTTCCCCCTATCAAACAGGAAGACCGTCGAAATTAAGCAATCGTACGATGTTTAACGCCATTCCTTGATTGCCCGAAGTGGTGCGGCATGGCGAGACTTGCCGGAAGAACGTTATGGTTCATGGAAAACGGCCTACAGTCGTTTCTGCAAATGGAGAGACTCCGGACTCCTTATCGCCATCTTCCAAGCCCTTCACATCGAACCCGATTTTAAAAACTTGAGCATCGATTCTACATCGGTCAAAGCCCACCGACACAGTGCCGGTGCAAAAAAAACGCAGATGGACACGAAGTAAACCAACACATCGGCGTCAGTCGTGGCGGCAAGACGACCAAACTTCATGCCATGGTCGATGGATTAGGCAACCCTCTAGCTTTTCTACTGACGGGTGGTCAAGTTATTCTTTTCCAGCGATTGAATTGCTTCAGGAGTTAGATATTATTGGAAGTCACATTCTTGGCGACAAAGCCTATGGCTCAGAAGCGATTCGGAACTGGATTACGACTAAACAGGCCACTTACACCATTCCGCCTAAAACGAATAGTCAACATCCATGGAAGGTCGATTGGTATCGGTAGAAAGAACTCCACTTGGTTCAATGCTTTTTCAATAAAATCAAACACTTTCGCCGTGTGGCCACTCGTTACGATAAGTTGACTAAGTCATTCCTCGCGTTTATATACATAGTTCCATTTTTAAATTGACTCAATGATAGTTTTCAGATACGCCCTACGCAGATGCTTCATTATTTTGTCAATGGTAGGGAGCGGGCCGTTCTGTTGTTGTTCTTTCTGAGTTCTTCCCGAGTTCTCTCCAACGTCCCAAAAAGCTTCATTTTGCCCAGATGCCGGGAACCCTTACGGGCTTGGAAAAGACCAGAAAGACCGCTAAAAACCTTGATTCTACAAGGATTTTTAGCGGTCTTTAAACTCCTCTTCTTGGACTTAATTTCTGCTATCTTCTCAATAGCAGTCGCGACTCAAAATCGAGTGGGAAACCGTGGAGGTTCGAGTCCTCTCGCCCTTTACTAAGAGCAGTTCAATAGATTAAAAATCTGGTGGACTATTTTTATTACTTCATTCATTCGGTTTGCGGAAGTGACCTTAAAACTGAATTCCAAGTGAGCATAGATGTTGGCTGTGGTGGAATAGACACTGTGACCTAGCCATTCTTGTACTTCTTTCATGCTAACGCCAATTGCTATGGCACGAACCCTACTGGTCATAGCCTATAGCATGCTGAAAAACAAAGAAGCTTACTTAGAAGGCCGACTCCAAAAACTAAAATTCGTCCATTCGTCTAGTTCCCCTTATTTTCACAGAAAAACTGTCTGTAGGTCGCGAATAAGTTGTCCCGAGGCAACTCCGACAAAACCGGTCTGCTCCAGTGAAATATTAAGGTTCGGTACTAATAGCGCTTCCATTGCTAATTCATCTTCAATGGAATGAAAAACAGGATGGCTGTCTACCAGCACCAAGTCTACAACCTCCAGTCCCTGCCTCCAACAAACGACCAGCTGTTTCAACCGCGATCAGTCCTCCCAAACATTAGCCGATTAGCTGAAATTGACGATGTCCGGTATCCAGAAGACGGGCCGCATAGTCGTCAGCCAGTCGTTCGATCAATCCGTCAATGTTCCTGGTCTCAATAGCGCTCTACATCCGCAATCGTAATGCCAACAACTGGTCCCAGCCCTTATTCATCCAGGTGTCGAAGCAGCAAATGGAAGCAGTTTATTGTTCCCAGACCTATACATGGAATACCACATGAAGCGGACCAGATTGCTTGCCGCCATAATAAGTGAACACTGCGTTGCCGCCAGTATTCAGTTGGGGCAGGACTTCGCTCAACGTTCCCCCCATCTCTGTTTCATGCTTCATAGAATCGCCCTTGAAACTGTCAGTTTGGCTAATTGTATTATTTTTTACGTATGAGGCAACAAAATCAGTGAGCTCTGCTACTGTTGGATCGTTCAACATTTGCCGCAGAAAGGCATCAAACGGAATGGACTGACCGTCACAAGCATAATTACTCAATCGCGTAGCTTCCCGTCAACCTGAGCCATGATTAATGAATCCGCACCATGTTAAGCGGAGGCCCCCTGCCTATTGATAATAAGGGACAGAATCAGCTAAATAGTCATGCCCTGTCTTGACGCCGGGCTGGAGCAGCCGTATGGTACAAGTGACAAGAACATACAAACATACAAACACATGCTCAAGAAGGGGGAACTATGAATAAATTCACAGCCTATGGCCGACAGATCCGGCGGCAGATCGTCAGCAGGTATTACCGGATATCCATCAAGCAGAGAATTCTGTTCTCGTTCATCGTGCTGATCACGCTGTCCATCAGTGCAATGGGCAGCTTCTCGTATTGGATTGCCGCGCAGGAGATCGAGGACAATGCCTACGCGGGCAGCCAGGAGACCGTAAGCAAGACGGCACAGCTGCTGGATTCCCGCCTGAATGATGTGGCGCTGTCCGTGCAGTCCCTGATGCTGAGCGATGCGTACCGCAAGATGATGCTCGATGTGTTCAGCCATGATGTGTCGAATTACTATGTGCATCTGTCGGATCTGCAATATGTGCTCTCCCAGGCAACGTTCAATCAGCCGATCATTGAGAATGTACTGATCGTTACCCCGATAGGCGATTTCTATTCCACCACGCAGACCCGGGCGCAGGACCATTCATTCTACGACTCGGAATTATATGGTCTGAGCAAGGGGAAGCCGGGCGGCTACTGGGCCAAAGGACATTATGACCGGTTATTCACGGGCAGCCAGCGGGTGGTCTCCTTCGTGGTCCGGGGAATTTATGAATACCCTTACACACCGATCAGCAATGTATTTATTGTGGTCAATATCAGGGAGAGCCGGATAAATGAGCTGCTGAATAAAGGGGGACAACAAGCGGGATGGGATTATTACCTGGTGAGCGGGGAAGGCGAGGCGGTGGTGGAGTCCCACTGGCCCTTCCAAGGCAGGTTCCCCTGGAAGCCGATGCTTGCCGGAGCCGGGACAGCAGCCGGTCCCAAGGATTACAACTACAGCTATGGCGGGAAGGAGTATCTGGTTAATTATACAGGCTCAGCGGCATCGCCGGACTGGATCATCTCCGGCATGCAGTCGAGGGACCAGCTGCTGGGCAAGCTGCAGCGGGTGCAGCGCATCACCCTCTATGTCATCGCATTCTTCCTGCTGGCCACCTGGCTGATCTCCAATCAGCTGACGTCTGTGCTGCTTAAGCCGCTGTTCAAGCTGCGGCGGCTGATGCGCAGAGTCGAGGAGAACCAGCTAAGCGTAGTTTATGAGAGCCGTTATGAGGATGAGGTTGCCCAGGTCGGCTATCAGTTCAACCGGATGATGTCGGAGATTAAGGTGCTGATTGCAGATGTGAAGGCCAAGGAGGAGGACAAGCGTCATGCAGAGATCCGCGCACTTACGGCGCAGATGGAGCCGCACTTTCTGTACAATACTCTGAATACCATTTATTGCAAATCGGTCATGGGCGAGAATGATGATGTGAATGAGATGATCCTGTCGTTGTCGCAGATGTTTCAGATCGGGCTCAGCGGCGGCAAGGATCTGATTCCCCTTGAGGATGAGCTGTCCCACATGCAGCAGTATTTCGCCCTTCAGCAGAAATGCTATGAAGGGTTGTTTGAATACACGGTGACTGTTGAGGACGAGGCCCTGCTGTCCTGCCTGCTGCCCAAGATTATCCTGCAGCCGGTGGTGGAGAACAGCATTCAGCACGGGTTCAGCGACCGGACCGCCGGTGGCCGGATCGACATCACGGTCAGCCGGGAGCAGGAACTGCTGCATATTTGCATTACCGACAACGGGCGGGGTCTTGATGCTGCACGGGTCAAGCAGGGGATGGTCAGGGCTCCGCAGTCGAGGAAAGGTTATGCCCTGTTCAACATCAGGCATCGGCTGGCGCTGTATTACGGGGCCGAAGCACGTATGGACGTTGGCGGCGAACCATGTAAGGGATCACGGACAGATCTGTGGATTCCGTTAGGGGAGGAGAGATGAAGGATGGACTGGGAGCTGGAGCAGGAAAGGTTCAAGTTATGTGTAATCGACGATATTAAAAGTGTGGTGGAGATGGTCTCGCGCAAGCCGCCGTGGCAGGAGCACGGTATTGAGGTCGTCGGTACGGCGCTTGACGGTGATGCGGGGCTGCAGATTATCCGCGAGACCCGGCCGGACATTGTGCTGACGGATATCCGAATGCCAAGAATGGACGGCCTGCAGATGACCCGGGCGATTCTGGAGGTGCTTCCGGACTGCAAGATTATTATCCTCAGCGCCTACTCGGAGTTCTCTTATGCCCAGGAAGCCATCCGACTAGGGGCGCTTGATTTCGTCAAGAAGCCCTTTTCGCTGGACGAGATTATGCAGGCTGTGCTGAAGGCCAGGGAGTTGTGCAGGGAGGAGCGTCAGGAGACCACCAGACTTGCTGTGATGGAGGCCAAAATCAGAGAAAGTCTGCCTATTCTCCGCCAGGAATATCTCATCTTCCTGCTGCACCACCAGACGACAGAATCGGATGCACGTTCCCGCTGGGCCTATCTCGATATCCCTCTGGACCAGCATGATTTCTTCGTGTTTGTCGCCGAAATCGATCATTTCACGGAGAAACTGAGCGGCCAGCCTGTGCAGGAGGTCGAGCTGCTGCGGTTCAGCCTGCACAATATTCTCGAAGAGACGATTTCCGCCTGGACCCGCGGCGTCATCATCCGGGAGGCGACAGACCGGTATGTCTGCATCATGAACGGCTCGGACCCGGATACGGCCGCGCTGGTTACGGAGGCCTGCTGCACGAATGTAAGCCGGTTCTCCCGGCATACGCTTTCCATTGGCGTGGGGCTGGGCGCAGCGGCGATTCAGGAGCTGAGCGCAGCGTACAGGCAGGCGATTAGCGCGCTGGGTTATCATTTCTACACCGGAGGCAACGGGGTCTATATTTACAGCAATATCGAGAATAAACCGCTCGCACTTCACAGCTACTCCGCCGCCGCCGAGCAGGAGCTGCTGTTCGCCCTGCGTTCTGGCAATTCTGCCAAAAGCCTGCAGATGCTCGATCAGCTATTCGCGGAGCTGCTGGACAGCGGGCTTTTGCCTGAGCCGCGTTATGTGGAAAGCGTCGGCTATGAGCTGGGCTACAGGATCTGCCGGGTCCTGCTGGAGCAGTTCCCCTACGGGCAGGTGGAGCCGCTGGAGCGCAGGATTGCCGTCATGAAGAACCAGGTGCATCCTTCCCTGCAGGATATCCGGGACCTGCTGTCCGGGCTGTGCCGGGAGGCCTGTGCGCTGGTTACAGAGACCCGTTCCCTGGAGTCCACGCGGATTATCCGCCAGGCCGCCGCTTATATCGATAGCCATCTGGATACGGGACTGTCGCTGGAGCAGGTAGCGAAGCAGATTAACCTCAGCCAGGGGTATTTCTCCAACCTGTTCAAGAAGGTGCAGGGGATTTCGTTTCAGCAGTATGTGATGCACGAGAAGATGGAGAAGGCCAAGGCGATGCTGATCAGCGGACGGCAGGTTCAGGAGATCGCCCAGGATCTTGGGTATGAGCACAGGCGCTATTTCAGCGAGGTGTTTAAGAAATATACCGGAATGACCCCGTCCGAGTTCAAACTGCATTATCTTGGAAAAGAATAAAAATGCGCAGGGGAGGCATGTCCGCAGGGCGGAGGTGGCCTCCCTTCACTGTATAAAGCTTCTGCAGAAATCTGCCCTTAAAGTGGGCTTACCCGCCTTATCCGGATGCGCCAATCCGTCTATAATCAGGTTGTAAGCGAATACAGCAGGGATATATAAGGGGGAACTACCAATGATGAAGCGTATGCTAATAACATCTCTGAGCCTGGTCCTGGCACTTGGCCTGACAGCCTGCGGCAACGGTAACGGCGGCAATGCTGCAGAAGGTAAGGGAGACGGGAAGACAGGCGGCTCGGGGGACAAGACCAAAATCAGCTACTGGACCGGCGACCGTCATGATGCGGATTTCGTGAAGGACAAGGTAGCCGAGTTCAACGCAACCAATACCGACGGGATTGAGGTGGAACTGGTCGTCAAGGGCGACGACTTCGATACCGCACTCGATCTGTCCTTCCAGACCTCCGATGCGCCGGATGTAATCCGGGTGAAGGAGAATACCATCCAGACCTTCTACAAAAAAGGCTTTCTCGCTCCCATTGACGAGTTCCTCACCGATGAGCTGAAGACGAAATTCCCGGCCATGCCGGATCTGAATGAATTCGACGGCAAGCGTTACAGTCTGCCGAATTATGGAACAACCATGCGTCTTGTATACAACAAGGATCTGTTCGCCAAAGCAGGCGTTGAGCATCCGCCGGCTACCCTGCAGGAGCTGGTGGAAACCGCCAAAAAATTGACAGAAGCCGGTAAAGCGGATGGCGCTTACGGCTTCGCCCAGAACTTCAAAAGCCCCGGAAGCGCGTTCGGGCGTTCGGCGCGGGTGATTGCGGAGATGAGCGGCTACGGCGGCTTCGGGTATGATTTCAAGACGGCCCGCTACGATTTCAGCGGCTTCGAGCCGATCATCAATGCCTTTAAGCAGATCCGGGACAACGGCAGCATGCTGCCGGGTGTGGAATCACTGGATATTGATCCGCTGCGGTCGCAGTTTGCAGAGGGCAAAATCGGAATGTATATGTCCTACTCCTCGGAGCCGGGCGTCTACAAGAATCAGTTCCCGGCCAAGATTGACTGGGCAGCCGCTCCGGTTCCGACCATCGACGGCACCGTGAAGGGGGCTTCGGGCTTCCTCGGGGGCCAGTGGCTGGCGCTGAGCTCGAAGTCGGAGCACAAAGGAGCAGCCTGGAAGTTCATGGAGTTCATGTACGGCGATCAGGTGCTGACGGATTATCAGGAAAAAGGCTTTGGCATCTCCATGGTTCCATCCGTCAGCGCAGTAGCCAAGACACCGGATGTGAACGGCATTGAAGGCTTCCTGCCGAACAAGCACGATGGAGTGTGGCCGGTCTATCCGTCTGTAGCACCGGAAGGGATGAAATCGGATGACGCCTTCTTCAAGTATATGCTGAACGGCGGCGATCTGAAGGCGATTATCGCCGATCTGAACAAACGCTATAACACTGCACTGGACAGCGTGATTGCGAATGATGGCGTGAAGGCCGAGCCGGATGCCGGCTTTGACCCCGCCGCACTGGGCGGCAAGTTCGCCAAGTAGACAGAAGGTTAGGGATAGAGATATAGGCCAAAGCAGAGGGATGGGGAAGCAGCTTTCCTCTCCCTCTGCTCTGGCCGCAAGGGAGAGGAGCCGGAAGAAACCAGATGAACAAAACAAAACAAGCCTTATTTTCATACAGCTTTATCTTTCCAAGTGCCTTGCTCACGTTGGTCCTCGGGATTTATCCGATTGCCTGGGCGTTCCGCTATATGTTCTATGATTACAAAGGGTTCGGAACGGCCCGGTTTACCGGGCTGGCCAATTTCAGACGCATCCTGAAGGATACCCAGTTCTGGGAGTCGGTGGTGAACACGTTTGTCTATGCAGGCGGCAAGTTGCTGATCACCATTCCGCTGGCTCTGCTGCTGGCCGCCATATTGAATCGAGGGCTGCGGGGCAGACAGCTGCTGCGGGGGATTTTCTTCATGCCGACCGTCATCAGTACTGCCGTAATGGCCGTAGTCTTCTTCACGATCTTTAACTCGTATAACGGGATTCTCAACCAGTTTCTGATCCGTTCGGGCCTTTCCGATTCCGGTGTGGACTGGCTGGGGCCGAAATATGCCATGCTCACCGTCATTCTGGTTGCAGCCTGGGGGGCGGTCGGCAATTACATGCTGCTCTTCCTCGCCGGTCTGCAGAATATCCCGGAGGATGTTTATGAGGCCTCTTCCCTGGACGGAGCAGGCAGAATCCAGCAGTTCCGCTATGTCACCCTGCCAATGCTCGGGCCTGTCATGCAGATGGTCATTATGCTGGCGATCATTACAGCTTTGAAGGGCTACGAGAGCATTATGGTGCTGACCGAAGGCGGCCCCGTAGGCAAGACAGAGGTGATGTTCCTGTATTTGTACAAATTATTTTTCCCTGTCGGCGGAGGCAGCGCGGCGGTCCAGGTCCAAGAGTTCGGATACGGCAGTGCGGTCGCCTTCGTGTCTGCGGTCATCGTCGGGATCATATCGCTCATTTATTTCTACGCATCCAGACGTATGAATCAGACCGATTGAGGAGAGAGGATATTATGAGACTAAGAACCATACTGGGCAATATCATCCTGTGGATTTTTTTGCTGGCATTTGCTTTTATCACCTTGATTCCGGTCGTTATCACCATTCTCGGCTCCTTCAAGACAAATGCCGAACTGACTGCGGGAGCCACCTTCCTGCCGGATAGCTGGCACTTCTCGAACTATGCCGAAGCCTGGGCGCAGGCGAATTTCTCCAGATATACGCTGAACAGCCTGATTGTCTCTCTGGCGGCGGTGGTTGGCACGCTGCTGGTATCATCCATGGCGGCTTATGTGGTGGACCGGATGGATTTTGCAGGCAAGAAATTGTATATCGGCCTGCAATCCTTCACTATGTTCGTGGCAGTAGGGGCGGTCGTGCTGCGTCCGCAGTTTGATCTGATGGTCAAGCTTCATCTGCACAGCAGCCTGTGGGGGGTCATATTGATTCTGATCTCCGCCCATGCTTCGATCTTCTTCATTCTGTCCAGCTTCATGAAGGGGATTCCCCGTGAGCTGGATGAGGCGGCGCTGATGGACGGCAGCTCCCCTGGCCGCACCTTCTGGCGAATTATTCTGCCACTGCTCGGACCCGGACTCGGCGTAGGTGCGCTGTTCACCTTCCGCGGCGCGTGGAATGAATATTTGCTGCCGCTCGTGTTCACGATGACGAAGCCGGAGCTGCAGACGCTGACTGTCGGGCTGGCGAACCTGAAATACGGGATTTCAGCCGCTTCCCAGACCCACTATATGATGGCGGGCGCCTGCTTGTCCATTCTGCCGATTCTCGTGGCCTATCTGTTCGCCAACAAATCCTTCATGCAGATGACGGCCGGTTCCCTCAAAGGGTAGCGGTCCGGCCCTGCGCAACCCATAATCCATCTTTAACATTCAAGGAGGTACACCCCATGACTCAACACGTTCCGGCGATTCTGCAATCTGCCCCGTTCATCCGGCGGTATCCGGGCAATCCGGTGCTGGCTGCAGCGAAGATTCCTTACCCCACCGCACTGGTATTCAATGCCGGTGTAACGAAATTTAACGGCAAATATGTGATGATCTTCCGCAATGATTACGGCTCACTGGCCGATCAGACGCTTGAGCCGCACCACACCACGGATCTCGGCATTGCTTACAGTAACGACGGGCTGAGCTGGACCGCAGGCCCGAAGCCAGTGTTCAAAATGCATGACGAGGAAATTATCCGCGCCTACGACCCGCGCCTGACCGTGATCGGCGGCCGTTGTTATATGTGTTTTGCCGTGGATACGCACCATGGCATCCGCGGCGGAATTGCCGTTACCGATGATCTGGAACACTTCGAGGTGCTCAGCCTGTCTACACCGGACCTGCGCAATATGGTACTGTTTCCCGAGTTGATCGGCGGCAAGTATGTCCGGCTGGAGCGTCCCTTCACGGTATACAGCCGCGGCGGCAGGGACCGCTTCGATGCCTGGATCTCCGAGTCGCCGGACCTGAAGCATTGGGGCAACTCCAGCCTACTGCTCGCCGTCGAGCAGGTGCCGTTTGCCAATGACAAGGTCGGTCCGGCCGCACCTCCGGTCCGGACGGATAAGGGCTGGCTGACCACCTTCCATGCGGTGGATGTGGACCCGGCCAGAGGCAAGCATGGTTGGGAGGACACCTGGAAGAAGCGCTATACCGCCGGAATTATGCTGCTGGATCTGGAGGACCCCCGCAAGGTGATCGGCATGAGCAGGCAGCCGCTGCTGGCACCGGAGACAGACTATGAGATTGGCGGGGGCTTCCGCAATCATGTGATTTTTCCGGGAGGGATGATTCTGGAGGATAACGGCGAGGTCAAGATCTATTATGGCTCTGCGGATACGGTAGAATGTCTGGCAACGGCCCATGTGGACGATCTGCTCCGACTCTGTCTGGAGCCGGAGCATAGATAAGATTGGAAGCAGGCTGAGGGCGGAAATGCGGAGTAACAGTGGGGCCATGTGCCATGATTGGAGCGGCTTGCGCGGAGTTTGTGCATGAAGTGCAACAATGCTAAATCAACAACAGCGACCGTGGGGAGATTATCCATAAAATGCAACAATACAGCTCAGTAGTAGCGACCAACGCAGGAAATCCTGCACAAGTGCAACAAAACCGGGACCGTATTTTAAAAGGAAACTTTGCTGATGCAGAAAAGGTTAGTATTACTCTGCCACTTCCGAAGCTGAACAGGAATATGTCGATTTTATGAAAAGAGTAATAGAGCATCACTGGTGAAATCATTATTCACTGATGACAGAGTATTTCCTAAAAATATGAAAGAGGTGTTTATTTATGCTGAAAAAGTTAAAATTATTAAGCTTAATTGTTTGTATGCTCGCCAGTCTTTTAGCTGTCGTTCCTTTGACAGCAAGAGCGGCGGATACAATTGTAAGCTATCCATTACCGTCGATCTATACCACGACCAGTCAATACACGGTAACAGCAGACTCTACAAATATACCGGTAATCGACACTTCGGCGATATTTGTAAACTATAATTATTGTAATTTCTCTTTTTCAGGTACTACTACAATCACAATAACAGCAAGCGAGACAATCAATACCTATAATATTTCTCCCAAAGCTTTGGGAATTACTGCAACAAAGAGCGGAAATACACTTACATTTACACTTTCATCACCAACATATCTTATAGTTAAAATCAATAATCTGAAAGATCTGGTTATTGCGGCAGATGCTCTTGAAACCAATGTTCCGGCTTCATCCGGTACAGGTATATACAATGTTAAAACTCAATACGGTGCCGACAGTACCGGTGCCGCTATGGCTACAACTGCAATACAAAACGCCATAAATGCGGCTAACGCAGCAGGTGGCGGTATAGTATACGTTCCAGCCGGTGTTTATAAGTGCGGAAACCTTGTTTTAAAAAGCAATGTTTCGGTTTATCTGGAGGGTGGTTCTGTTATAAGGGGTTCAGGAAATCCGAGCGATTACACTACCCATTTTCATAAGAATTCTCTGGGTAAGGATGGAACATGGTTTATTTACACCGAAACAAATGCAAACAATATTAAGATATACGGCAGGGGGACTATTGACGGCAATGGCCATTATATGAGAAATACAAAGAATTATTTGAACAATATTCTTGTACCCTTGCAGTGCAGCAACTTCACGGTTGACGGCATAACAATAAGAGACAGCGGGGGCTGGGCTACCATAGTTACAAGATCCAATAACGTCACATTCCAGAATACAAAGCACTTCAACAACAATGAACTTGATTATGAAAATGATGCAATAGACATTCAAGAGAGCCAGAATGTACTAATAAAGCACACGGTAGCAGTATCGGAGGATGACACATACTCATTTAAGACATGGGATGTAGCAACTACGGATATAGCTGCAAACTGGCCGGGAAGTCCTGAAAACCAGTCAAATGTAGTTGTGGATGATGCTTTGGCTTGGAGCAGATGTGGAGCATTTAAGGTTGGAGATGGAGTTAAACAGCTTCAGGATGGCATTGTTGTTAAAAACTCTTATGTATACAGGTGCTGGCGCGCTTTAGCGGTAGGTCATCTTTATGGGACTACACCAGCACAAAACATCATATTTGACAATATAGATGTAGAAGGCTTCTGGCCAAGATCCGGTGTTCACTCCAGATGGTTTGATCTTTCTGCAAAAAGCGGACCGATAAAAAATGTGGTCTATAATAATATCAATTTACGCGCTTTAGGTGAAATTTCAGTAATGAAGGGTTGGAGTGATACATTTACTGTCTCCGGAGTTACATTAAACAATGTTCGCGTCGGTGGAGTTGCGGCAACTACATTGACAGAATTGAAAATAACAGATACTAACAGCTATGCTGAAGCTCCAAAATTCAACACATTGAAATTTGAAGCGGAAGGCTATAACCTTAGTTCAGGTGTTATATCCTATGAGGCAAGCACTGATGGTGGGCTGGATGTTGGTGGAGGGAGTAATGGCGACTATATAGCATTTAAAAATGTAGATTTTGGTAGTACAGCTAAAACAAGTATTGATTTGAAGGTTGCATCCGCTAATTCCGGCGGAAGAATAGAATTCCACTTGGACAGCCCTACAGGCACTATGCTGGGTTATTGGACGGCAGAAACCACAGGCGGATGGCAGACATGGTCAGTCAAGAATATCTCGCTTAATGCCGGGACAGCTGTAGGAACCCATACGGTATATGTTACTTTTGTTAAGTCAGATTCAACCACAGTTGCAAATTTAACTTGGTTCCAGTTCAAATAGAATGGAAACGGTTTGATTTAATTGCAATAAGATGGATAAAGGGGTATATCAAATGATATGCCTCTTCATTCAGCTAAAGTTTTTTTCTGCGACTGACTAACTAACACAAAAAAACAGCAAGTCTCCTAAGTGAAGTGAAATAGGGACTTGCTGTTTGAGGTTTCAATTAATTCTTAAAGCTATGAATTGGAGCTGGGATTCGTCCGCCACGATTAACGAAGTTCGCGCAGTTGAAGCCGTTTACTGCTATAACTGGTGCATATCCGAGCAGGCCGCCAAATTCGACCAAAGGTCATAGATTCCAGCTTCTCTAGTGTAAGGGTACCCCGCTGAGCCGCTTTAATCATGCCGTGATCTTCATGGAACGGAATAAAGGCTCTACTATTAAGCCCACCTACATAGGAGGAGGCCATTACGCCACTTTTTTTAATATTGTCATTTAGGGCGTGTCTGAAAACTATCATTGAGTCAATTTAAAAATGGAAGCTATGTATATAAACGCGAGGATTGACTTAGCCAACTTATCGTAACGAGTGGCCACACGGCGAAAGTGTTTGATTTTATTGAAAAAGCATTCAACCAAGTGGAGTTCTTTCTACCGATACCAATCGACCTTCCATGGATGTTGACTATTCGTTTTAGGTGGAATGGTGTAAGTGGCCTGTTTAGTCGTAATCCAGTTCCGAATCGCTTCTGAGCCATAGGCTTTGTCGCCAAGAATGTGACTTCCAATAATATCTAACTCCTGAAGCAATTCAATCGCTGGAAAAGAATAACTTGACCACCCGTCAGTAGAAAAGCTAGAGGGTTGCCTAATCCATCGTGGAAGATATTAGTGATCGGGATTTTGATCCTATTAGCAAACCCGAGAGTTATCTCGAATTTTATTTTGGGAAACCTGGAAGTAGAGGGAACAAGAGGACATTACATTCGTATGCAAAATATTGGGGGAAGGAAATTCCGCAGGAGTATAAAGATCGACAAAATGAATACTTTTACGAATCAGATGCTTCCAAAATTTTAGATGAATAAATAAGTATGAGAGTGATAGCATAGATTTTATTTATCAAGCTTCCTACAAAGGCATTTACAATATATTATTTATTGAACGGGCTTTCGGGGCTCAAGGGCATTTGTCTAAGTTAGTAAATGGATATATCCCACGAGCCCCCCAAATAATGATTACGAAAAAGGTTGGCGAATCTTTAGAAAATTCACAGCATTTAATCTGCGAAGCCGGCACCGGGACTGGTAAATCACTTGGATATTTAACTCCTGCAGCTCGATGGGCTGTCGTTAATAAGAAAACAGTTATTGTCTGTACGCATACGATCCCTTTAATGAATCAAATCGTTAATGTGGAGCTGCCAAGAGTAGTTAACATTCTTAAGATGGAGAAGTTATCACTTAAGTTCCAACATGTCAAAGAAAAAGATCATTATATTTGTAATACAAAATTAGAAGCTCTCTGGCAAGAAAAAGTTACGCAGTAATGATTCTAAAGCTAAACTTGTACGTGAAATTTCAAAGATGGTGAAACAAGAACGGGTTGGGGATCGTGCGGCTCTAGGATTCGATGTTGAAGACAATGTGTGAAAAAAGATTAGTGCTTCCAATTGTCCAGCCAATACTAAACCAAGCAACTGCATGTTAGAAGACCTGAAAGGAAAGATGTATACCTCCCATATAATTGTCACAAATTTCGCTTACTTCTTTAATGATCTAAAAATGAGAATGAAGACGGGGAATGGTACTCTTCCAGCATATGATGCCGTCATTTTTGACGAAGCAATCTTCAAACGAAGTGCATTTTCGGAACTCGATCATGGAAATCAAATCGAGCTTGCTCAGCTTCGTCAAACTTTTCACCAGCAAATTGATGAAGTGTACGCTCAAGTAGGAAAGAAGATGAGAGATGATCAAGGAGGATTACTTGCCTTCAAGCTTATGACAACCAAGATTGAAATTTCGGAGGTTTGTGCTACTCTAAGCCAAGCGCAGCAGTTTCTTTGATTATATGTTCCCTAAAATGATGGTAAAGCTTCAGCAAGGATTGGGCGTTTAAATCGATCCATGAAGTGCCAAGGCGCTTTTATCATTCTAGATAACAGAATCTTAACCAAGAGATATGGGGGAAGAGTCATTCGTAGTCTCCCAAAGTGTCAATATTCAAGAAAATTAGAGGATATCATTCACATACTACCTTGCTAAAGAAAGGTTATTGATTCTTATGATGGGAAGAGCTCACTTAGCCATAAGTACCGGAGTTACTATTTCGATCTTAGGGTTAGCCGATTATAAAATAACAGTACCCGTAGTCGCTGTAATTGTGGTTAGTTCTCTTCATCCAGATATCGATGAACCTAATTCACTTTTAGTATCAAGAGAACTCCCAACATCCTTGCTTCGTCTTCTGCAGGGCGTACTTATCACACTTGCTGCATTCTAAACAGTATTTTCTTTGTCCTGACTGTAGTTGTGAATACGGTTTGAATTCAAGCAAAGAATTAATAGAGAGAACTTATTTCATTAGGGCTTTTGAGATTCTTTCAAATAGAAATATGGATAATTTAACCTGGCCAGAAAAAGAAAAAATATTTGGATTAAAGCGAAATAGTATTCTGAGAATTATTGCTAATGAATTTATTACTGTGATGTTAACAGCGATCTCTTCAATTCAAACAGAAAATGACTTCGCTGACATGGTCTTTGAGTGTGCTCGTGAAATGGTAGAACAAAATATTATTTAGGCTTTTGCTGTTGCAAAAGAAAATGGATTCTTTATTACGGGTCATGTTGGTGTAGAAGTTGGTCCAGAAGGTATTTGGGATGCCATCCAATCGATACCATTTGATAGAATAGATCATGGTGTTCGTGCTGTAGAGGACGAAAAGTTATTAGAATGGTTGACAGATAAAAAAATATTACTTACTCTATGTCCAGCTTCTAATATAAGCTTAGAAGTATATCCGTCGTGGGATAAATATCCAATCAAAAAATTAATAGACAACGAAGTGACAGTATGCATTAATTCTGACGACCCACCTTGTTTTCACTATGATCTAACAGGAAATATTATTAAAATTGCAGAAACCTTTGATTTTTCTAAGGCACAAATTATTGAATTAATACGTAATTCATTCATTTTTAACTATTATTGCGGTTTGTTTGTCTTACGGTCGATACAACAAGTCGAGACCAAGTAATTGTACCCATTACCGTTCTGGGTGACAACCGAGACTTTTGTTTATGATCCCAATATGTCTACAATGGATAACCTGCAACGTTTGATTGGGTATGGTGGATTTATTCCTATCCTTGGGGCGGGTCCTGATGGACTCAACTCCATTTTATATCTTGTTCGTGGACAGAAACTTATTCTTGTAGCACGGATATTCAGGCAAATCTATAAATTCAACCCGTGTAATTGCTTCTCACCTGGCACACTGGTGAATAACCAAGAAGGTGCCAAGCCGATTGAACAGGTTCAAGTTGGTGATATGGTCTGGTCCAATAATCCAGATACTGGAATATCCATATAGGTGAAGAGATACTAACGACCACTGATTTGCATCCCTTCTGGATGATAGGCAAAGGATGGGTGTTGGATTAAACTATAATCAGGTCGCACTTACGAATGAAGGAGTTAAAGCTTTGCATGAAATAAGAAAAGATTTAATAGAAGGAAAGATAGCACTTGGAAGAGTGAAATAATACTGTTGGAGGTACACATGAAAATATGGCAGTGGAGGTTTGAAGCGGATAAATACGAGACTGTTTCTTTCCCGAACCCACTCTAAAAAGCTCATCTTCTTATCATTCATCTGTTATTCTCCCATTTGAGTTCGTAATGTTCACTATCTTAATGCAAGTGAACCGAGTTCACAAGTGTAGGAATAATAGAGAAACTGGGCTTATGCTAAACTAGGGATCTTCAGAAGTGGTTATGGCGGAAACCTATTCGGGGAGTTGTTTGTTTTACTTACTGACGTTTTGTCATTTGTTGGATTTATTTTATTGATATGGTTTTCCAAAGAAAAATAGTTTGTGATTTTTGGGGGAGTAGAAATTTTGGATATGATGAACATACTGGTTGAAGAACGCCATTGTCCTTTATGTAAAGAATTGAATCGTTGTGGCGCTGAAAGCGGTGACTGTTGGTGTTTCCATACAGAAATTCCACTCGAATTGCAGGAACAGATCCCGGAAGAACTGAGAGGGAAAGCTTGTATCTGCCAAAAATGCGTAGAAGCATTTAATAAACATTAACCGGGATTTTAATTAACTCTCGACGAATACCGTAATTTCATTGTATATAATTAAAGTGTAATCTAAAAAAATAATGGAGGCGCAGATGAGGAAGCCAATAATTGCAGTAGATATGGATGATACAATTTGCCATCTAGTGAAGCGAGCCATATACCATAATAATAATGATTTTCCCACGCATCTGCTGCGGTATGAGGAAATGCTTGATTGGAATACGGATCATTTACGTCATCCGGATTGTACACAAGAGATTTTCTATGGGCGGCCCGGTCTGTATGAAGAGCTTGAACTGTTTGACGAACATGTCGTAGGAGAAATGGAGAAACTGCATTACGCTTATGATGTAATTATTGTTACGGCAGCCCAACCCCAGTCGGTGGTGGAAAAATGGAACTGGCTGCAGAAGCATATGCCGTTTATTCCGATTGAAAATTTCTTTACCTGTAAGCGAAAAAATCTTATTAACTACGATCTATTGATCGATGACGGGGTGCATAACCTGGTTCCGGCATTGCAGGAGGGAAGAAAAGTGCTTTGTATTCCGCATCCATGGAATTTGCGGGCCCGTGAACAATATGCTTTTCCATTATTGACCTCATGGGAAGGTGCAAAAGAGAAGATAGATCAGATGTTAGGACGTCCAAAGAGCGAATGAGACTGTTTTTTATAGATGATGTACAGAAAAATATCCTCCACCAAAAAATGAAGGTATCCCATTAGCCAGTGTGGCTTTTGAGATACCTTTTTTATATCTATTGCAGAAGCGCAATTTCATTATTATGCTCTGGATGTAAATATGTTGAATTAGTGACATTTCGATTCTTGGACTCTTTTCTTTGTATATTATTGTATATAAAAGGAGTGGAGATAGTAGTGAGAACAATCGGAATTGATTTAGGAACGACCTATAGTCTTGCTGCTTATTGGGACGGCAGTCAGGCTGTAATTATTCCCAATGTACTCGGGGAGCATGTAACACCCTCGATTGTTAGTGTAGATGCAGGGGGAGAAGTATTAGTTGGAAGAATCGCACAGGAACGACTGATTACACATCCACAGTTAACCGCCTCGACTTTTAAGCGCTTTATGGGATCAGCAAAGAAATATACGCTAGGTTCGATGACTTTTACTCCTGAAGAGTTATCTTCTTTCGTTCTGCGGTCCCTGAAAGAGGATGCGGAAAATCATCTAGGTGAGTCCGTAACGAAAGCTATAATCAGTGTTCCGGCTTATTTCAATGATGTTCAGCGGAAAGCAACTAAGAAAGCGGCTGAGCTGGCTGGTTTACAAGTAGAGCGGCTTATTAGTGAACCTACGGCGGCAGCACTCGCTTATGGCCTGCATCAGAATCAGGAGACTTCATTTCTTGTTTTTGATCTGGGTGGAGGAACCTTTGATGTGTCAATTCTGGAGCTTTTCGAAGGGGTAATGGATGTTAAGTCGATTGCCGGAGATAACTATCTAGGCGGGGAAGATTTCACGGAGATACTAGTGGCCTATTTTATCCAAAAGAATAAGCTGGACGCGGAATCGTTAACACCAATAACGAGGTCGATGTTGTATAAGCAGGCAGAGCAGAGTAAACGAATTCTTGGTACAGAGTCTGCTGCGACTATGCGGATAGTTATTAAAGAGGAAGAATACGTTCTGACTATAGATCGCTCAGAGCTTGAGCAATTGGTACAACCATTATTAATACGTCTAAGGCAGCCGATAGAAAGAGCATTGCGGGATGCTTCTCTGCAGCCTTCCGATCTGGATGGGATTGTGATGATTGGGGGGGCGACTAAAATGCCTCTGATTAAGCAAATTATCAGCCGTATGTTCGGGAAAATGCCTTATGCGAATATCAGCCCAGATGAGACAGTCGCACTGGGAGCTGCGGTTCAGGTGGCCCTGAAGCAGCGTGATCAAGCGCTGGACGAAATGATTTTGACGGACGTTTGCCCCTATACATTAGGGACCAGTGTTCTGCGTAGAGGTTCAAGTGGACAAACGTCATCTGGACATTACTTTCCGATCATTGAACGTAATACTCCGATTCCTGTTAGCCGGGTAGAACGTCTATATACAGCTGCAGATAATCAAAAGATCATAAGTGTGGATGTGTATCAGGGGGAGAGTCCTCGCGTTGAAAATAATCTTTTCCTGGGAGAAATGGAGTTTCAGATTCCGCAAGCACCTCGGGGAGAAGAAAGTATTGATGTCAGATATACATATGATGTGAATGGGATTCTTGAGGTGGAGGTTACAACAGTTTCAACAGGTCAGAAGCATCAGATGATCATCGAGCAAAATGCTGGTGCAATGACGAAAAAGCAAATTGAAGCTCGTTTACTGGAACTGCGGAGTATCAAAATTCATCCGCGTGAGCGTACCGAGAACCGGCTTCTGCTTGCTAGAGGTGAGCGTTTATATGAAGAGGTGCTTGGGGACCAACGGAAATTTATCGCACAATGTCTGAAAGTATTCGAAGATGCTTTATATACTCAGAACGAGAAAGTGATTGAAAAAGCGGCACAAGCTTTCAATGAGCAATTGGCGGAAATTGAAGGGTGGTCATACTTCACATGACAATCTGGAGTATGTTGGAGATTGAACCCACAGATGAACTAGCTATCATCAAAAAGGCCTATGCCAAGAAACTGAAATCGCATCACCCCGAAGATGACCCTGAAGGATACCAGCAGCTTAGAGAAGCTTATGATACAGCTGTGAAATGGGCCCGCTCCGGGCAGCGTATAGCAAGCACTGTCCCTTCATTGGTAGGTGAGGATAAGAAAGAAATAGCAGAAGCAATATCAAAAGAAATAGAAAAAATGGTGATACAAGCAGAAAAAGTAATACGAGTAGATGAAGCTGAGGAGGAAGAAAGCGAGGAGGAAGAACAAGAAGTTGAGGAGGTAGACACCGAGGAAGAAGTAGAAGGGGCAACTTCTATACCGCATGAAAACGAGTGGGCGCTGTTTCGCCCTCTTCCCATCCAACTTGATGCTGATCTTCAAGAACAGCCAGCAGATATTTTTGACAGACAAATTAGGGAACTGTATGCGGATTTCTCGCGCCGGATTAAACAAGCTTCGTGGCATTCACTTTTGAATGAAGATTTCATGTGGAGTATAGAGCATCGTGATCGGCTAAGGGATAAGCTTATGTTGTTCCTTGATCAGCATCGGAATTTGCCTCATGCCGTATGGGAGGCTTTGGATTCATTTTTTCATTTTCGTGAGGACAAGGAAATATTTCTTCAACGTTATGATAATAAGTTAGTCGAGTACATACTAGGGCAGGTCGACGGAAGTTTGGAGATGCGTTATGAGTGTTTCCTTTTGCAGGCGTCTCTTGAGTTTGACATAGAACGCTATCTAAATTTGAGGCGATCCGCTCAATTCATGCTGATGGAGGATAAACATACTGAAGCTGGTCAACTGCTCGACGAAGCAAATAAGCTGTTTCAGAATGATCCGGATCTGCAATTAATGCGAGCTAAGTATTGTCTGGATACTGCTGATTATATGGAAGCGCTGGTGTGTTTAAACCAAGTAACCACTATGTGGCCTAACGAAAGAGACGGTTACTTATTAAGAGGGCGGCTTCTCTACTATTTGCAGCGTTATGAGGAAGCGATGAAGGATTGTGAATATCTGTTGCAGGAGGATGCTGGAAATAGAGATGTGCAATGTTTAATTCTGGAATGTAAGATTGCACGTTCTCAAATTGAGGAAGCTCTTACACAAACGGAGACAAATGAGCCTAAAAAAGACGAGTTCGTTCATTTTCGTTATCTTGCGAATAAGTACATGTTGAAGAACAAAAAACTGTATCCACAACGTCTTCGTATCTCTTCGCTAGTAACCATTGGAAAGAACATTATAGGGCCTATATTATTCTATCTATTGGTTTTCCTGAAATTAAGCTGGTTCTATATTTTGGTATATACCATATGTTATTTTTCAGTTTCTGAGCTTCCCCCGCTTGTCAATGCGGTGTTCATTCTTATTATTCTATGGAAAATCAGGAACATTTGCAAAACAGCATACTTATTCTCGAACTAATATCAGGAGGCTCTACATGCTGAAGGAATACAATGTTAAGCAAAGAAAACGATTGGAAATGTATTTCCGCTGTCTTTCCTCTACCTGCATACGTGGTCTCTTAGGGAGATACTATGTGGTTTATGAGTTTGATTTCAGTAATGTCTTCTTCAAAAGAGGATTAATCAAAAATGCTTGTGAAAGATGGAATATCGAGGATGCTAACTCCTTTCATCGCCAAATTCGCTGGCTTTTAGAAGATGGCAACCGTGCAGAATATAGATCTTTACATGCTCGTTTAGCCACACTTTCGGAAACCTCACGCAGTAAATATCTTGAGGCACATAAGGATCATGAGGATTTTGTTAATCTGAAGGTTGTTGCACCAGGAATACATCAGTTGCCTTCTGGTGACATTTCTGCTTTTGGGTTAGCTTGGGTAATTTATCTGAGCCGGATTGGTTATGTTGAGGATTATTTGAAGAAGGAAGAAGCCTGGGAATACAAAATAGAAGCAGCAAGGCAGCTACAAGAACGTTATAGCAGTTGGGCGGATTATTATATAGCCTATTCCTTGGGCAGCAAATTTTCATTAGTACAATCCGGCGGATTAGATAATCTTTTTGAGACGGGATTGCAGAAGCTCATGCGAAATAGCAGCATTCTATACAGGGAAGCCGTTTGGGGGCAAAATCTGCAGCCGGAAGCCACTTAGTCCGTACTTAGGTAATTAATACCTATTGAATACCTATAGAATACCTATCCCGTGTTGCTTAAGGACCCAGAGGACGCTATTTGCAGATTTATAGCCCTTTGAGCCGGTTTTCGGACTCCAGTGCAGCTATTCCTTGAGGAAGGGGTCTTTTGTGGTGTTTTTCATGTCAATAGTGGCTATGCGGTCCGTTAGGATTCCAAATGGGGGATAATGCAGCATATAAGGTCAGCTGTGTCCGATAGGCTATGTCGTAAGTGTAAATGTGATATAAGCAAACGAAGTTTAGTGTTACAACACGAGCAAAGGTTTCGCTCAACGGATCAGATCAAAGAGCAAGCTAAAAGTAAAACGCAGCAGTAAGACCAAACAGTAAAACCAAACAGTATATCCAAAAAAGAGGGAGTTCCAGCTGCTATAACATAGCTTTTGGAATTCTCTCTTTTTGTGATGCCGGATTAATCTTGACAGGATCTGATATTTGTATATAATTGGAATAGACCGACGGTCGGTCAATAGAATGGAGGACGTTTCAGATGAGAATTTCCAAAGAAGCGGAAGAACGTAGAAATGAAATATTGGATACAGCAGAAATGCTGTTTTTTACGAAAGGGTATACCAAAACGACAGTGAATGATGTCTTGCAGGCTATAGGTATTGCGAAGGGGACCTTCTACTATTATTTTAAATCGAAGGAAGAGGTCATGGATGCTGTAGTGCTGCGATTTATTGATGTTGGTGTAGCAACCGCTAAGCAAATTGCTGCAGATCCTAAGCTGACCGTTCATGAAAAGCTGCTGCAAATCATTATGGCGCAAAAGCCGGATACGGACAGAAAAAGCCAAATGATTGAGCAGTTCCATCAGGCTGATAATGCACAGCTGCACCAGAAAAGCTTGGTGGAAACCATTTTACGGCTAACTCCTGTTTTGACGGAGGTCATTGAGCAGGGCATAGAGGAGGGACTGTTTCACAATCCGTATCCCCGGGAGACGATGGAATTTCTATTGATCACCTCTCAATTTCTTTTTGATGAAGGTATATTCAAGTGGCAGCCTGAGGAAATCATCCAGAAGATAAGAGCTTTTATCTATACGATGGAAATTACGCTGGGGGCGGAGAAGGGCAGCTTCGACTATGTGTTTCAAATGTTTGAGTAGGGGAGAGGGAATATTCTGAACAACAAATCCTTCGGAAATTTTATGATCATTTGGATGGGGGAGTGGATATCCAGTATTGGCAGCGGGTTGACGGCTTTCACCTTAGGGGTTTATGTGTTCCAGATGACGCAGACTGCCTCTAGCGTGGCACTTTTAACCTTATGTGCTTTTCTCCCTTCCATTGTGCTCAGTCCTTTTGGCGGCGTGTTAGCGGATCGGTTTGATCGTCGATTGATGATGATAGCAGGGGATTTGTTATCTGCTTTTGGACTAGTATATGTTCTCATCATCATGCTGCTGGGTGAACCTCATTTATGGCAGATTTGTCTAGGCGTGACGTTTAGTTCGATTTTTGTATCCTTGCTTGAACCTGCCTACAAGGCTACCATTACAGATTTATTAACAGAGGAGCAATTTGCCAAGGCTAGTGGTTTAGTTCAGCTTGCTGCGTCCTCAAAATATCTTCTTTCCCCTATCCTTGCCGGGATTTTGCTTAGCTTTATGGATATAACAACTATCCTGCTTATAGATATCTCAACCTTTCTAGTTACAGTTCTTGCAGTGATGGCTGTTCGCAGGAATCTACAGACTGAACACAGAGTCCCAACGAATCAGTCGTTTGTAAAAGATTTGAAGGAGGGCTGGGATGCTCTTATTTACACGAAAGGTGTACTGCAGCTTACGATCATTTTGTCTGTCGTTACTATTTATGTGGGTTTTCTCCAAACCTTATATACGCCTATGCTTCTACCCTTTACGGATACGAAAACTCTAGGCACGGTAGTGTCTGTAAGTGCTATAGGGATGTTGCTCGGCAGTCTGATTATTGGAGTTTTTAGCATCGATCGTAAATATATTAAAGTATTAGCGCTCGGCCTAGGATTCGCCGGACTGTTTTATTCATTGGTGGGTCTGACCACGAATGTTGCTTTTATTACAGCTGCTGGCTTTTTATTTTTTGCAACGTTGCCTTTTGTTAATACCAGTGCTGACGTTATGATTCGCAACCATATCCCAAATGACACACAGGGGCGGGCATGGGGGATCATTGGCATTTTATCACAACTCGGTTATGTGGCTGCGTATGCTTTTGCTGGCATATTGGCTGATCAAGTGTTTAATCCTCTTTTGCGAGAGGGAGGTCTGCTTACTTCATCAGTAGGTAAGGTGATAGGCACAGGGGAAGGACGGGGAATCGGCTTATTATTTATCATCTCTGGTTTGCTCATCATTATTATGGCATTTGTGATCCCCCGAATGAAATCAATCCGTAACCTTGAACGTGGATAATTGAATTCTGTATTAGAGAGGAGAAGGCCCGTCAATGCTGCTACGAATTGTAAAAAGAGACCTTCAACGCAATAAAATCATTACCTTCGGATTATTTGTGTTTATCATGTTATCGGCTTTGCTTGTTGCTTCTGCGTCGCAAGTGATTATGGAGTTGTCGGGGTCCTTGAATCAGCTATTGATTAAATCCAAAGCCCCTCATTTCGTGCAGATGCACGCAGGACAAATCGACAGCTCAGCAATCGAGAGCTTTACAGCTACTAATCCACTGGTGAAAGATCAACAAACCGTAGAGATGCTTAACTTGGATGGATCTAACGTTTATCTAGGCAGTAACCAAGGCTCGGAAGCAAACAGCGTGATGGATATCGGCTTTGTAGAGCAGAATCCTTCGTTTGATTTGCTGCTGAATTTAGAGAACAAGGTGATTGAGGTATCGGCAGGAGAAATCGCTGTCCCCATTTATTATATGAAGCAAAAGAATCTGAAAATCGGCGACGTAGTTAGCGTTTTAGGTGAACAGTTCGATAAAAAGTTTGTGATTACTGATTTTGTAAGGGATGTCCAAATGAATCCAGCCATGGTCAGCTCCAAACGTTTTGTCGTAAACGCTGCTGACTTTACAGCGCTTAAACAAAAGCTCGGCGAACCTGAATACCTGATTGAATTTCAGCTTACGGATCTATCCAAGCTCAATGATTTCCGCAATGAGTATCAATCCTCAAATCTGCCCAATAAAGGCCCCTCTATTGACTATCCTTTATTTAAAACGCTGAATGCACTGACGGATGGGATTATCGCAGTTGTTATTATTTTGGTAAGTGTTCTGCTGATGCTGATTGCTATTTTATGTCTCAGATTTACGATGATCGCTACCTTGGAAGAGGATTACAGAGAGATAGGTGTCATGAAAGCGATTGGGATCACGCAGCAAGATATTCGCAGCATTTATTTAGCAAAATATATCGTGATGGCAGCCGTCGCCTCTGTATGTGGATATTTACTATCTTTAGGTGTGGTGCGTTTGTTTACAGCCAATATTACTTTGTATTTGGGCGTTGCTCCTGCCAGTATACTTCAATATTTTGTTCCTGTCCTGGCGGTAGGTTTGATCTTTGGAGTTGTTGTATTCTTTTGCCGGATGATTCTTAGACGCTTTAATCGCATCACGGTTGTAGAAGCTTTACGGTCAGGTACGAGGGGTGAAGCAAGGATTAACACAAGCAGATTTTCACTTAGTAAGCGTAAATTTGTTAACGTGAATGCTTTTCTCGGGGTAAAAGATGTTTACGGGCGCTTCACCATGTACGGATTATTGTTCTTCGTATTTGTGATCAGTTTGTTTATCGTTCTAGTGCCAGTGAATATATTGAATACCCTTCAGTCTCCCCGGTTTGTTTCTTATATGGGCGTCGGTCAGAGCGATATTCGTATAGATTTGCAGCAATCGAACCAAATAGAGAAGCGTTTTAATGAGATGATAACCAAGCTTGAAAATGACCCGGACATCTCTAAATTATCTCCACTGATTACTTCTAGATTTAAGGTATTAGGTAGTGATGGTGTATGGGAATCGCTAAATGTTGAAACCGGTGACTTTACTATTTTTCCGCTCTCGTATGTTAATGGAGGAACTCCTAGCAGTGCAAGTGAGATCGCTCTTTCTGACCTGAACGCCAAGGAACTGAATAAAAAGGTGGGGGATACCGTTCTTTTAGAGGTTGCTGGGGTGGCAAAAAAATTGACTGTTAGCGGGATCTATCAGGATATAACTAATGGTGGCCGAACCGCAAAAGCGCAATTGCCATATGATCCGAAGACGGTTCTCTGGTATGTAGTAGCTTTGGATGTGAACCCGGGAATTTCCGTCCAGGCAAAAATGGATCAGTACACCAATTTATTTTATCCAGCAAAAATCACTCATCTGCAAAGCTATTTAGCTCAAACATTAGGAAATACAATTCGCCAATTGAAGCTAGTTACAGGCTTATCCATCGTTATCGCATTTTCGATTTCGGTATTGATTACCTCTTTATTTCTGAAAATGCTGCTTGCCAAGGATTCTTCGCAAACCGCTATTTTGAGAAGTGTTGGCTTTACGTTAGGAGATATTCGTAGGCAGTATCTGGTAAGGATGCTGATAATATCAGGGCTGGGCGTCATTCTTGGTACTTTTGCGGCTAACACTCTCGGGCAAAAAATTGCTCAAATGCTAGGCTCTTTTATGGGTGCTTCTAAGATACAGTTTGTAATCAATCCGGCGGTAGCCTATCTTATTCTTCCGCTACTTTTCATGCTGATTGTAGCGCTCACCACCGTAACAAGCACGATCTCAATGAGAAAATCCAGTATAGCCAAACTAATTGTCGAATGATAGGAGGTGGCAGAATGTTCATATTAGAGACGAAGGGGTTAAAAAAAAGTTATTCAACAGGGCAAGGAACTCCGCAGTCGATATTAAAGGATGTTCAGCTTCAGGTGTCACAGGGGGAATTCATAGCTGTCATGGGACCTTCTGGTTCAGGAAAATCAACATTGCTGTATACGATCAGCGGGATGGATAAGTTGACAGCGGGAAGTGTTATTTTTAAAGGGCAGGAGATCAGCGGAGTTTCAGAGAACGAATTAGCCGGACTGCGCTTAAAGCATATGGGCTTTATTTTTCAGCAAATGCATCTGTTAAAAAACTTGAATATCCGCGACAATATCATCCTGTCTGCTTATCGGGCGAGAACCAGCAGCCGTAGAACTATCAATAAAAGAGCAGCCGAGTTAATGAACAAAACAGGAATTGCTACGCTGGCTGAACGTGATATTACACAGGTGTCAGGAGGACAATTGCAAAGAGCAGCAATCTGCAGAGCACTCATTAATCAGCCAGATATATTGTTTGGCGATGAGCCAACCGGGGCGCTTAACTCAAAAGCAGCTAGTGAAATCATGGACATATTAGCAGATATTAATCAATCAGGAACAACGCTTATAATCGCCACACATGATGCCAAAGTCGCTGCTCAAGCTGAGCGTGTCTTATATATACTAGATGGCAGCATTGCAGCTGAGCAACGGCTTGGAAAATATAATCGCGTAGATGGTGAATTGAAAAGGCGGGAGGAGAAGCTTGCGGCCTGGCTATTAAAGCTGGGATTCTGATTGGGGATCTAGCGCTGTACGAATGTCAAACAACGTTTTACAGTTTAATATCTGCCCAGCACTAAAACCTATTTTATATGCAATAATAACCACTCAATGCGAAGGCATTAAACAATTAAAAAAACTATTAACGCACCTCGATCATTGCTGATATAAACCGAACAAAAAAGCAATTGCCCCGGCACATCCGGATAACTGCAATTGCTTTTTTATTCACTTACTAATTCTTTAGAAAGCTTACGGCACTACGTAGATATTGGGTTTAGACACAGTGGGCATACCGTTGCCTAGGAAAAATCCTGTGTGCGGAGGTTGATTGTAAGCTGTATTCTGCCAGGCAATGCTCAACCGATATACTGGATCATGCATTAAGGTATATATTTTATTAGTGGTGATGTTCGTAGTTGTATAGATTCGTAGAGCCGAGTTATCGGACTTTCTCCAGATAGCCTCTTCGCGCCAGTCTCCAAGCAGGTCGGCCTGTAGGCTTGGCGTTGCTTTGGTACTATTGTTGGATGCTACGCTCGCTCCGGTTAATAAATTGGTAACGGAGTTGCTTGCAGGGTTCCATTTATCAATCTTGACACCATCCAGCAGTTCGCGGGACAAGTCGCCATCCCACCAGATTCCAAAATTCACAGAAGGCATTGTGCTGCTTATTTTGGTGCCTGTAATGGAGTATAGGCCAACGCCGTGAGCCCATACCTCTTCCCCGGGATAATTGGGATCAATATCGGCAGCCATCCCCCGGCCGGTATCTTTTCCCGTGTATACACCCCATAAGACCGTCCCGTTTGCAGCATCCCATACCGCAGCGCCATAGGGAGAACTAGTATTTTCCATGACTTTAAAAACTTCGAGACCGGGGCGGTTCGGATTTAAATCGCCTACATGCAGCGCGTCTCCATGACCCAGCCCTGTATTGTATAAGGTCGCACCGTTATTATCAATGGTTAAGGCACCATAAATGATCTCATCCTTACCATCGTTATCCACATCGGCTACACTTAAGCTATGATTACCTTGACCGGCGGTTCCAGCATTGGTGGAGCTATTGCTATCAAAGGTCCATTTACGAGTCAAAGCACTGCCATTCCAGTCAAAAGCTACAACGACTGTGCGTGTATAATAACCACGTGCCATAATGATGCTTGGATGTACTCCATCCAGATAGGCTACTCCTGCTAAAAAGCGGTCTACTCGATTGCCGTAATTGTCACCCCAACTGGATACCGTTCCTCTGGCAGGAACATAATCAATTGTGCTTAAGGCTTTCCCCGTTTGTCCGGAAAATACACTCAGATATTCAGGTCCGGTCAGGATATATCCACTGGAATTGCGATAATCTGCACTTGCGTTTCCAATGGTTACGCCAACTCCGTCAACCGTACCGTCTGCTGTTTTGCAGACTACTTCGGCTTTACCATCACCATTGAAATCATAGACTAGAAATTGAGTATAATGTGCGCCAGCCCGAATATTTTTACCCAGATCAATTCGCCATAGCCGAGTTCCATTCAGCTTATAGGCATCCAGATAGACGTTGCCTGTATAGCCACTTTGCGAGTTGTCTTTGGAATTGGAAGGATCCCACTTCAACACGATTTCATATTCCCCGTCACCGTCTAAGTCGCCTACGCTGGCATCATTGGCACTATAGGTATAACTTACGCCATCTGGCGTAGTGCCGCCAGCCGGAATCTGAATTGGAACGTCCAAATAATTGTTGGCCCATACATTTGCTGCTGGGGAATCAGATTGCTCAATACCGTCAACGATTGCTCGAACTGTATAGCTAGACGAAGCTGTGCCGGCGTTATCCTGATAATTTGTGCTGTCCGTGATTGGGGTAACGTTTACTTTTGTGCCATTGCGGTATAAATTAAAAGAAACCGACAGTTCTTCTGTTCCGAGTAGCCGCCAGCTCACAAATACACCGCTGGATACCTTTACTGCTACTAGTCCCCGATTTAGCTTTTCCGCTTGCCGGGCAGCTGCTGCCGACACAGAGGAAAGAGAGCCAAAAGCTGCCGTCCCTAACGTAAAGACTAAAAACCAAATGATTACAAGATATCCTGACTGATGTAACCGCTTACTCATTAACGAAGCCTCCTTTTCATATTTGGTTCACGAGGGTTACACAGGATGTCATAGTGAACAGTACATAATATTTCATAAAGATAAAAATATGTTTTAAATTTACTTGAACCATTTTATATGAGTACGGCTTCACTCACACGGAAAGGAATACATAACATGGAAAATATGAGCTATAATTTAAAATTCGCAACACTTTGTGCCAAATATAATCTGGGTCTGTTGATGAATGAACCTGAACCGATAACAGGTGGACTCTTGCACAGAATGTATCGCCTGCAAACGGATAAAGCGCAATACGCAGTAAAGGCCTTAAATCCTCAAATTATGCAACGAGATACAGCTATGTCCAATTATATTTTTTCTGAAATGGTTGCGAATCTGGCTTATCAAAAGGGGATCCATGCTGTTCCGGCAATCGTATCTAATGGCAGTAGTATGCACGAGGTTGAGGGGCAATTTTATTTATTGTTTCCATGGGTTCAGGGGAAGGCATTACCTTTAGATGAAATAGATTTAGATTGTTGTAAAAAGATTGGGGCAATTCTCGCGCAGCTCCACATCATCGATTTCTCACAGGGAACGGATGATCATCACTTTGAAACGCTTATAGCGTCTAATGCTCCAGTTGCCAATTGGAAAGAGCTTGCTCTCAAAGGAGAGCAGCAGCGTGCAGAATGGTCAAGCTTGCTGGCAGATCACCTGCATAAGATAGAGAATTGGGAGGCATTGATTTATTCTTCAGCGAGTCTATTGACGAATCATTATGTTATCAGCCATCGGGATTTAGACCCCAAAAATGTCTTGTGGGATGAGCAGAAAGTTCCGATAATAATCGATTGGGAAGCAGCAGGACCTATTCATCCGACAGTAGAGCTGATAGATGTAGCTTTATATTGGTCAGGTTCTGAATCGGGAGATTTAAGCAAAAAGGCATTCTCAAATTTGATTAACAGCTATCTGGAGCATGGCGGAGAGATTTATGCGGATTGGCAGGTTGTGCTCAACTATGGCTTTTTGGGAAAATTAGAATGGTTAGCTTACAATATCAGACGTTCGCTAGGACTGGAGAGCTCGGATGACGCAGAACGGGAGCTGGGTACTCGTGAGGTAATCCGTACGATTAATGCAGTACACGACTACGCTGATTTTATTCCACAATGTTTATTATGGTTGGGAGATTTAGATAACCGTCACTACCTTTGGTGAGGATCATTTAGCAGGCCAACCTGCCAGGGAGTTTTATCGGAAATTTGGATTTAGTCCTTTGCAGGAATATGTTCCCGATGGACCGGAAGGGGGTTCACGCCAAAAGTTTAAACTGACTGTAAGTTAAAAAGGAGGACTTATGAAGAAGTTTATAGTTATATCTGGCGTCTCGCTATTTTTGCTGGCGATTTCTTTTAACCCATTGTTCAACTATATACGTGAAAACAGGCAGGAAAGCAGATATGACTCCATGGGATGAAGAGGAGAAGGCCCCGCCTGGTGATATTGTCAAAGTTCAGTTCTTATTAAATGATCAAAAAATCTCCACCCCTGATGAAATATGGCTATCCAATCGGGACAGAGGCAGCAGATATTTTTCGTGGATAGATATTCTCACAGTAAAGGACCGAAAGACTGGTGAGGAACAAGTAAGTATAGTCCAAAGACTGACCGATGATAGTCAACCCATGGAAACAAGAAAATGGAAAATCATCACGATTGCACAAAACGGAGAAGTAGACGAAGAGGTTCTCAGCTATGCGCAAAGAAGCATCAATCATTTAGGTGTCAAGCTAATCGAGTTCTCCGGTACCTCCCTTATGGGTATGGGATATTATTCAGATGTTACTAAGGCCTATCCTAGTATTTTCTTCCCACTCCTATTTCCGTTTTCAACTGGAATAGCGGGTCTCCTGTTATTGATTTTTCTGGTTGTTCTATTACTGTTTGAGCTTTATCTTAGACGCGTTATTAGAAAAAGAAGGCGATAAAGAACACAGGATACATTCTGAAATTACTTGTAGTTTCGAATTACCTTTAATTTAGTGATAGTTGATAAGGCAAACAGCAGCAGTAAGACTCCGATTGAACCCATGACAGGACCAGGGCTGAAGAGATCAGACAAGAACGAGACAGCAGTAAGACCAATGGATGGGGCTACACTCATGATAGAACCTAATACACCGAACACCCTACCCTGGATGTCTTCTGAAACTTCCAGCCTAAGGATTGTATTAATCAGCAACGTGGAGAATGAGAACATGAAGCCAATCACAAGAATGATAGGAATGGCAATCGCAGCGGAAGTGACGAATGATAACAGGAGGTACAGGGGACCGAGACATAGCAGTCCAGTCATAATAAGGAAACCTCTGTTTTTCAATTTGGAGCCAAGCAGCAAGATCAGTCCGGACCCGATCATATAACCAAGTGGAATACAGGCTTCAATAAGTCCAAACTGAAAGGGAGTGGAATCCCACACTTTGACGGCCATAACCTGCGTCAACATCAGGGAGGGGACAAAAAATAAGGTTAAGGTAGGAAGCATAATCATAACGGCGCGTGCGAAAGGATACCTCCAAATATAGCGAATTCCATCAACCAGATCCTGTGTGAATTTCCGTTCTTTCTTGGGTGCGTTATTTAATTGAGTTGGCAAAGGAAGGGAGCGAACTGCTAAAACGAGCAGAAAGGAGAGGAAAAATGTAGCTCCATCAAATAAAATAGCGTCGGCTGCTCCAAAACTCGCTACGAAAATACCACCGGCTGAATAACCAATAGTACGGCAGATGTTTTCAGACAAGTTCAACAATCCTACCGCTTTTTGTAGATGTTCTTTACCAACAACAGTAGTGATAGAAGCTTGGTATGCCGGGGACTGGAATAAAGCTGAAACGGTCGTAAGACCCGTCAGTATAGCGACTATAATGAACGATGTAGAGGGCAGGGAAATGGCTAAAGCAAGTGTCACTACGAGTCCGCAACTTATCAGATCGGTGATCAGCATGAGGGTTCGACGATTGACCCTATCCGCAAAAGTTCCCCCTATCGATCCAAGTAAAGAACTGAGCACTAAATTGATTATCGTGATGATGGCAATCATTTTGGCGCTGCCGGTCGTTTGCAGTACCCATAAACTTAAAGCAATACTATGAAAAGTGTTACCGAATAAGGAAATGGAGTACGAACTGAGTAGCAGCAGGAATCTCCGATTTCCCCAAAGAGAGGGATGAGCTTGAACAGCAGGGGGAACTTGTTTCACTAATACAGGATCAGGCATAAGTTATGCTCCCTTCAACTTAAACGCTTAAGTGAATAGACAAAAAAATTATTCTACAAAATAACAATTATTTTCTTGTGCGGAGTAGTCAGAATGATGCAATAATTTGTCCATGAGTTCAAATGCAGTAGCCGCTTTATCCCCTGTGAAAATGAATTTATGAACGTCATCGCCTAATATTTCCGGACAATTGCAGGTGCAAAGAACAGAGAGTTGTTCGAACCTCCCGTTTTTTTCAACGTAACTTCCAATAAACTCATTAATGACAATGGCCTCTTTATAGCCCCCCTCTTGTAAGAATGTATTTAATTCCTCCAAATTGACAACGGTAAATATCGCTTCTTCAGGTAATGGAATACTGTCCTGAATAAAGCGGGTGAGGAAAGAGTTATTGAAGCTCTCCATAATTAAACATCCCTGTGAAAGGTCCTGTGGTTTTACCTTTTGTAGAGCTGCTCGATAGTTGAAAAGGACCTGCTTAAAGAGTTTATCTTCAATCATGCTGTCGATCAGAATCAAAGGAATTCCTTCTACAAAATGCTTGGAGATCGAATAAAAGGCTTCCTCGCGCACATCGATCAGAAATACAGCCTCCAGCTTTCTTTCTACGATAATATCCAAAGAAGGCTGGTCAACATCAAGTGAATATAGCAGCGTATGGTAACCAGCATTTGTTAACCGTTGTTCCAAGGCATGTATAAATGAGAACTGGGCATGGAGCTTCCAGTGTGGGGTATGGGCTGAGGTGTTAACGAGCACACCTACCAATCCTGTTTTCTGATTCGCAAGTGAACGTGCCGCCAGATTGGGTATGTAGTGTAGTTCCTCGGCAAGCTGAAGAATCTGCTGGCGCGTTTTCTCAGGAATGGTTTGGTTGCCGACACGATTCAGAACATAGCTCACTGTTGCGACGGAGACATTGGCACGAAGTGCGATGTCCTTCATGGTTGTCTTTTTCACCAGTAAATAGCTCCCTTATCCTTGTGATATTTTCTAAAGATTAACATTCTGATCCCAAAGCGTCAATGGGAAGTGAGTGTGCAGTTAGATGACCCTGCTAGGTTCTAGAAATGGAAGAATTGCGGTGAAATTAATCTATCGGAATCAATAGATTCCATGTTATTCTAGTTAATAAAAATAATAGAAATAGGGGAAGTGTCGATGAAAAAATTGCTCCATGTTCTCTTTGTTTTAGTATTACTAATAGGTTTAAATGTAAGTGAAGGGAACACTGCATCTGCTGTACAGGCTAAACAGGTGTTGCGTATTGGTTTTGATTATATTCCTGTAGATCTAGATCCTGCCTCTTCCACAGATAGTAGTACGACTACGGTCATTAAAGGGATATTTGAGGGATTGGTGCGTTTGAATGATGCGGGAGAGGCGGTTCCCGGGATAGCCAAGTCGTGGACAGTCTCCAAGGATGGGAAAACATACACGTTCTCCTTGCGGCCGAGCGCAAAATGGAGTAATCAGCAGCAGGTTAAGGCTTCAGATTTTGAGTATGCATGGAAACAAGCGCTTGCACCTCAGTCTATGAATAGCTATGCATTCAAAATGTTCATAATTGCTAACGCAGAGAATTATCATAAAGGGAAGCTAAAGGAGTCTTCGAAAGTGGGTGTGAAAGCGTTAAATAACGATACACTCCAAGTGACTTTGAATGAAAAAACTTCACATTTCCCGCAGCTTCTCGCGGAAAGTATTTACATGCCAATTAATGCGCAAGTCGCGAAAGCAGATAAGAATTGGGCGTACAATATTAAAACTATGGTTACTAATGGCCCTTTTAAACTGCAACAGTGGGATGAAAATTCGATTCATCTAATTAAAAATCCAAACTATTATGCGGCGCAAGAAATTCGTTTCTCAGAGGTGCATCTACTTCGGCCTAAAGCTGGAACACCTTCGCCAACTATGGCCTACTTAAACAATGAAGTTGACTGGGTAGGGGCAAAAGATGAGCTGATAGATAAGGCTTCTTTAAATTCTGTATTCCCTCAGGAGTTATATGCATTGCCGTATGCTTCTACATATTATTATCAGTTCAATCTAAGCAAAGCACCTTTCAAAAATCTGAAGATACGTAAAGCATTAGCCATGGCAGCTAACCGAGAATCTATCGGCTATGGTACACCTGCTTACGGTTTTATTCCTCGGAGTATTCGTGGTTCCAAGTTGAATTTTAGATCAGAGATTATTGATACACGGTATTTCAAAGAGGATGTAATACAGGCTAAGAAATTACTTCAGGAAGGTTTGAAGGAAGAGGGCTTAACTCAGCTTCCTAGTTTTTCGATTATTATAAATGAAGGGCATGAAGAAATTGCAGAAGCCGTTATTAACAGCTGGAACAAAAATCTGGGCATTACAGTAGGCTTTGAGGTTCAACCCTGGGAAGATCTGCTTGATAATCGTCTTAAGCTGAATTATACAATGGCAAAAGCGGCTTGGGCAGCCGACTATAACGATCCATCGACTTTTTTAGATTATTTCACATCTTGGAGCAGCGATAATGATTCGGGCTGGAGCAGTGCACTTTATGATAGTTATATTAAACAAGCTAGGCTTACATTAGACACTAGCGAACGAAACAAGCTTTATGCAAAAGCTGAAAAAATGCTCATTGACCAAATGGTCATCCTTCCGCTGTATTATTTTTATGCTGATGTTTTGCATAAACCTAACATTAAAAAAGTAAGTGTAGAGTATGATGGTTCCATATCTTTTTCAAGAGGGTATTTAATCTAAAAAATTATAGTAATAAAGACTATGAGGATACTTCCGCAGTTATTGGGAGTGTCCTTTTTGTATGGAATTAATCACCTTTGTGAAACCGCTTCAGATAACGACACAATATTGTGAAATTTTTCACCTGTTTATTAAAAAAATTTTAATATATAATTAATTTATAATCAAAAACAAGGGGGATTTAAAATGAAGTTATTTAAAATGATGTTAGTAGCAGGCGTCTCGGTTGCAGTCTTGTCTGGTTGTGGTGCGAATAATAATAATGCAACTAATTCAGCGGCTACTACGGCTCCAGCTACAGAGCAAACGGATGCAGTTACTACAGCTTCAATCGTAAATCAAGCAGATGCGTTTACCAAGGCTGTAAGTAAAGATGGAAACTGGATTATTGCCATTCTAAATGATGTGACCATTGCCCAAGATGTTGTTGTTGAAGGCGAATTCCATGATAAAGGGGCCGCAGACGGCGACATCTACCGTAAGATTGCTCTTTATGCCCAAGACGCTGATCACAAAGTTACTGCCAATTACACACTCACTGTACCTAAGTTAACTGTACAAAGTGAAAATTTACGAGTTCAAGGCGGAACCATTAAAGGTGATGTTTATGTAGAAGCGAACGGATTTAATCTGCATGAAACTTCGACTATTGATGGAAATCTTTACTTCGCAAACGAAGATGTGAAAGCAACTGCAGGGATTGAAGGTAAAGTGACTGGGGCAACTGAAGTTAAATAAGTTAGTGATGATTTCGATTAGGTAGAAGTAGAAGGACTAACTATATAGATAGAATTATCCGGATAGGTTCAGGAAAAAGGAATCAGTATGAATGGTCTGACTCATAATGGACTACACCCCATCTAGTTACCATTTGAGAGCCGACGGAAGCCTTGAAGTAACAAGTAATGGAGTATTGAAGCAGTGAATTATTGGAGTATGAAGTAATGGAGTATGAAACATTGAAGTGTACAGTAGATGGTTTTAACTGTATTTTGTACAACTAAAATGCTCAAAACGCCCGGCCAATGAAAATAGCTGTATTTTGTACATCTATTTTCCAGATTTAATACTCTATAGGCTATTTCTCTAGTTTTTAATTGTATAGAATACACTACACTTAAAGTTAGAATTAGCCCTTGTGGATATCGAATAAGTGTATAGAATGCAGTTATCTTACAGATATATCAAGATAGTGCGCTACAACGGAGTGGTTATCCGAAAGCTACGAATGATTAAGCTTAGCTCATAACCTATCAAGCAAATCACAACAGACCCAAAACACCAGTCAGCGAACCTCCAATAACGGAGAATTGCTGCCTGGTTGTTTTTTTGTGGATGATGAATATATGAACTATTGTTGATTTTCTTCCTATTGACTTATAATATTACTACCACTACTAGGAGGAACACATATGTCTAAGGAGTATTCGCGCACATATATTGAGAGCGTAAAGCTTGAAATGTTAAATAGGTTGGGATTAAAGCAAGTGTTCTTCAAGGAGCAAATAGGGGACAGCCTAATTTTTGAAGCTGTGGGCTTTGATAAAGGGGCAAAACACCGTTTTTGCGTTAGACCAAAGACGAAAACGATTGATGAATTCATTTCAGGCAAATGGATGAAGGTACGCAGTTTTATAATCAAAAGTGTGGATATTTAAAGTTGAACGCTAAAAAGGTAGCCCCGTTAATCGGAGTTACCTTTTTATTTTTTTAATACATAGTCATTGATAATGTGAAGTATCTCCATACAGATCGATGGTTGTATTGTTATCAGTTAGGGTTACTTTACATAATGCAGTAGAGAGAATATCCGGTAACTCCCCTATTTCCTGCAATGATTTATTAAGAAAATAAGCCATAATGACTTTTAAAGTCATCCGATGGGTGACGATGAGCACCTTTAGCCCTACGTTATCGTTTATGATGCGCTCCATTGTCGGCACTACTCTTTCTTCAAGCTGCTTATAAGTCTCACCTGAGGTTAGAGGAATATATAGATCGGGTCTGGTGAAAAAATGGGAATATTGTAAAGGGGATTCTAGTTGTATCTGATCCGTATTCATTCCTTCCCAGCTCCCCATGTTTATTTCCATTAAAGAAACTTGCTGTTGAATAGGTAAACTCCGCTTTCCCCGTAAAATCTGCGCAGTATGCAATGCTCTTGGACTAGTACTAGAATAAATTACGCCTAAGTTTTCTACTTGCAAACGATCCCTTAACCATTCGGCCTGCTGTTCGCCCAAGGCTGTAAGCGCAGAATTTTGATGCCCTTGCATTCGTTTTTGTAAATTCCATTCTGTTTGCCCGTGGCGGGTTAAGTATAATACTGTCTTTGTCATTAACAAAACCTCCCTTATGAATAGTTGTAAGTATAAGAGAAAAAAATATAAATAAACAATATATAATAGTTAACATCCATAATGTATAGTTATAGTAAATTGCTGAGGATAGATAAGCGGCGATTAGAGATATTATTTTATTAGGTGAGGAAGAAATCATGATGAACTATCATGTATTAAAATTGTTTTATTACGTTGCGATCACAGGTAGTGTGACCAAAGCCTCTGAACGTTTGCATATCAGTCAACCCGCTATATCAGCGCAAATCCGTAAGTTTGAACGGGAGAATCATATTTTGTTATTTGAAATTAAAGGAAAGAGGATGGTGCTCACCCCTTTAGGAAAAAGGTTAATCGAACCTCTTGAGAAGTTTTTTGCCATGGGTGATCAAGTCCAGCAAATCATTGAAGACTATCACAAATTTCCTGAGGGGAATCTGCGGATTGCAGGTAATTATTTGGCGACAAGCATCCTCATTCCCCGGTGGGCGTCATTATTCAAACAATCTTTTCCGGAAGTTAACATTCAGATCACTACTACTAATTCTCATGGAGTCATGGAAAAATTGAATAATTTTGAAGCAGACGTAGCGATTTACAGTGATATGGAGTTTCCTACGCATAATACAGGAGTGTTCGAACATCGGGAGTTATATAGGGACGAGTATGTATTCGTGGTTTCTTCCCATCACCCTTTTGCCAATCAGCAGGTTAGCTTTGAAGAAGTGATGTCTGAAGCATTTATTATGAGAGAAGAGGGCAGTGCAGCCAGAGAGCGGCTTGTCCGGTTGTGTGAAGAAAGAAGTGTACAGCAGCCAACGATTGGGCTTCAATTTAATGGAGTGAATGAAGTTATTCAAGCTGTGATTGCCGGTTATGGAATTAGTTATGTATCCGCTTTGTTGGCGAAACCTTATCTTGATCAGGGAACATTAGCTAATGTAGCAGTAGAAAATGTAGTCTCCAAGCATTCGATATGGATGGGTTACAGAAAGAAGGAACTTCAAGAAAGCTATATGCAGTCGTTTATTACGCTCGTTATGAAACAATTAAGTTTAAAATAATATTAGGAAATTAAAGATAAGCTTATGGTAAACTATGGATAAAAGTTAGGAGGGGTCATAATGGATCAAATCATATTCAAACAACTTAAGTTTGTGCGTAGTGTTACTGTGCGTGCTGTCGAGGGACTATCTGAGGAAATTTTAGATAGTATTCCAGAAGGTTTTAATAACAATATCCGCTGGAACTTGGGACATATTTATTTGGTGCAAGAGAAGTTTGCCTTTCATTCTGCTAGGGAGCTTATGCAATTGCCGGCAAGCTTTGAACGCTTATTTGCGAAAGGGACTAAACCAGCCGAGTGGAATGAGGAACCGCCAACGCTTGAAGTTTTACTTGAGATGCTTACGGAGCAACCCAAACGGATCCAGGAAGCTTTTCACAATCGCTTAAGTGAGCAAGTAACCCCTCTTACAACAGGAAGTGGATTAACCTTAAATTCAATCGGTGAATTCATAAATTTCACACTTTACCATGAAGGTATGCACTTCAATACAATAAAATTATTAAATCGCTTTGCAGATAAATAAATTCAAATAACAAAAGATATCGATATATAATTGGTATCTTTTGTTAGCTTTATGATCAAAAAAAAGATTTGTAAATGAAAAGGTTATGTGATAATCTAATTTATGTAATACATGTAACCGGTTACACATTGGGGGATGAATTAAAGAATGATGACGATCAAAGATGTCGCAAAAATAGCTGGAGTTTCGGTAGCAACAGTCTCACGGGTTATAAATGAATCTGGATATGTGAATATCGATACTCGCAAAAAGGTTGAGGCAGCGATCAAAGAAATGAATTATACCCCTAATGAGGTTGCAAGATCATTGTACAAGCGGAAATCTAAATTAATCGGGCTGCTCTTGCCTGATATTACCAACCCCTTCTTCCCGCAGTTAGCGCGGGGGATAGAGGATCGGATGCAGGAGCAAGGTTATCGGATCATCTTTGGCAATAGTGATGAGAACGAGGACAAAGAGATGGATTATATTCAAACCTTTATCCAAAATAATGTCATTGGCATGATATCGTCAACCAACTTCCCTGAGAGCGACGTTTATTCTAACTTGAAAATTCCGGTCGTATTTCTGGACCGTACTTCTAACGATAGCCCTTCCGTATACGCAGATGGCAAAAAGGGCGGACGTCTTGCAGCACAAGAGATTATCGCACGGGGAAGCAAAAAAATCACAGTAATACAAGGACCGGCGCATATCAAACCTGCACAAGATCGATTTCTTGGGGCGATTGAAGTACTTAATGAAATGGGAATCAGCTATAATGTGATCCAAACTTCATCCTTCTCCCATACAGTAGCAGAACAATGGGCTGTGGAGTTATTTGATAAATATATAGATACAGATGGCGTAATTGCCAGTAATGATATTGTCGCGACGGCAGTCATTCATGAAGCACATCGTTTAGGTAAAAGAGTGCCGCAGGATCTGCAAATCATCGGATTCGATGATATCCCGCTTAGCAGCTTGTTGTCACCTGCTTTATCCACCATTCGCCAGCCGGCACATGATATGGGTAGAGAAGCGGCGGGTTTACTTATTAAGCTAATTGAGCAAGATAAGGTGGAAGAGAAGATTATTCAACTACCCGTTAGCTTTGTGGAGCGGGAAACTACAAGAAGTAAAGAATAGATGACAACATGAGAAAGGTTGATGAAAATGGCTAAGATTTGTGTAATTGGCAGCTGTTCAATGGATTTAGTAGTGACTTCGAATAAGCGACCTCACGCGGGTGAGACTGTGCTCGGAGAACAATTCTCCACCGTTCCGGGCGGTAAGGGCGCGAACCAAGCAGTCGCTGCTGCCCGTCTTGGAGCAGAAGTTACGATGGTTGGTTGTGTAGGTGATGATTTCTATGGTACCGCTATCATGGATAATCTGAAAAAGAATCGCGTTTTTACCGCCAATGTGGAACCGGTTACACATGCCGAAAGTGGCACAGCCCACATCATTTTAGCGGAAGGTGATAATAGCATTATCGTTGTAAAAGGAGCCAATGATTTAGTTACTCCTGCTTTGGTTGAACGGGCACTTGAGAATATTAAAGGCTCTGACATGGTATTAATCCAACAAGAAATTCCGGAAGAAACGGTGTCTTTTGTAAGTGAGATTTGCCACAAATTCAATGTGCCTATGTTGCTTAACCCAGCACCTGCTCGTCCTATCAGTGAAACGATTATAAACAATGCCACCTATTTAACACCCAATGAACATGAATGTGCAATATTATTTCCTGAGATGAGTACTGCTGAAGCTTTACGCAAATATCCCAATAAGTTATTTATTACCGAGGGCAGCAATGGTGTGCGTTATTACGATGGTAAACAGGAAGTTTTAGTTCCCACCTATAAAGTGAATGCTATAGATACCACTGGAGCAGGAGATACTTTTAATGCGGCATTTGCTGTTGCTCTAGCTGAAGGCAAGTCTATTCGAACTAGTGTAAAGTTTGCCAATCGCGCGGCTTCTTTATCCGTCACAAAATTTGGTGCCCAAGGTGGCATGCCAACAAGAGTAGAGGTGGAGGTGAGTCTTTAATTATGAAAAAACAAGGAATCTTAAACAGTCATATTTCCAAAGTGCTTACTGATTTAGGCCACACCGATACGATTGTCATTGCTGATATTGGATTACCCGTTCCACCTGGTGTTCCAAAGATTGATTTAGCACTTAAATTGGGAGTTCCCAGCTTCCAAGAGCTTGTCGAAATCATTTCAGAGGATATGGTCATTGAGAAAGTTATCGTAGCAGAGGAATTAGCTGCAAAAAATAAAGATACCTCTGAATACTTGAATGACAAATTTAAGGAAATACCTATAGAGGCGATTTCACATGAACAATTTAAATGGTTAACCCAGCATGCGAAGGTCATCATTCGTACGGGGGAAGCTAAGCCTTATGCAAATTGTATTTTACAAGCCGGGGTCTATTTTTGATAAAAAGGGGGTTCAAAGCGTATGCACATTACGATGAAAGATATTTATAAATCTTTTGGGGCTAACCGTGTGTTGACGGGTGTGGATTTTGAACTGAAGGATGGCGAAGTTCATGCCCTAATGGGAGAAAATGGCGCAGGCAAGTCTACTCTGATGAACATTCTGATTGGACTGCATCAGCGTGATCAAGGGACCATTACTATAGATGGTCAGGAAACATACTTTAATAATCCCAAAGAGGCTGAACGTTATGGGATCGCTTTTATCCATCAGGAGCTGAACGTGTGGCCGGATATGACGGTTCTAGATAATCTGTTTATTGGTAAGGAACGAACCTCCAAACTAGGGATCTTAAATATGAAAGAGATGAAAGCGTTAGCAAATGAACAATTTCGTAAGCTCTCCGTAACGATTCCCTTAAATCAAGAGGCGGGGGAATGTTCGGTAGGTGAGAAACAGATGATTGAGATTGCAAAAGCGCTTATGACTCATGCAAAAGTTATCGTCATGGACGAACCGACAGCGGCATTAACCGAACGGGAAATCCAAAAATTGTTCGAAGTCATAACTTCCCTTAAAAAGGAAGGCGTCTCCATCGTGTATATTTCGCACCGGATGGAAGAGATCTTTACGATATGTGACCGAATAACGGTCATGCGAGATGGGAAAACAGTAGACACGAAGCCCATTCCAGAGACTAACTTCGATGATGTAGTTCGGAAGATGGTAGGGCGTGAATTAACTGACCGGTTTCCTGAGCGTACCTCCAAACCCGGAGAGGTTGTTCTTGAAGTCAAAAATGCCACGAAAAAAGGGCAATTTAAAGATGTTAATTTCTCCGTTCGTTCTGGTGAGATCTTAGGCTTCTCAGGATTAATGGGATCTGGACGAACAGAAATGATGAGAACCTTATTCGGATTGGAATCGTTAGACCGTGGTGAGATTATGGTACGGGGAGAAAAGGTCACGATTCGAAATCCCAATGATGCGATGAAGGCGGGGATAGGATTCGTTACGGAGGATCGGAAAGATGAAGGGTTAGTGCTTGATTTCTCTATTCGAGACAATATGGTCCTTACAAATTTATATAGCTTCGCTCCTAAGGGTGTAATCATTGATAAAAAAGAACAAGAATTTGTAGACATACTTATCAAACGGCTGCACATCAAGACACAGTCTTCCTCCACTTTAGTCCGGAATTTATCCGGGGGGAATCAACAAAAAGTGGTCATCGCTAAATGGATTGGGATTGGCTTAAGTGTGCTTATCCTCGATGAACCTACCCGTGGAGTGGACGTAGGAGCTAAACGGGAGATCTACCAGCTCATGAACGAATTAACGGAACGTGGAGTCGCCATTATCATGGTATCGTCAGAGCTTCCTGAAGTTTTAGGAATGAGCGACCGGATCGTAGTGGTTCATGAAGGGGAAATTAGTGGAGAGCTATCACAACTAGAAGCTACGCAAGAAAAAATCATGACGTTAGCTACAGGGGGGCAATAGTAATGACAACTATCAAAGGTGAGAGAGAAAATAAAGGTTTTCAAATCGGGCAAATTACACAGAAGCTAGGTCCATTACTAGGGCTGATTATTCTAATTGTTATCGTTACGGTGTTGAACCCAAGCTTTATGGAGCCCCTTAATATCCTGAACTTGCTTAGACAAGTTGCCATAAATGCGCTTATCGCTTTTGGGATGACCTTTGTTATTCTAACGGGTGGTATCGATTTATCGGTGGGTTCTATTCTAGCCCTATCCAGTGCCTTCACAGCTAACCTGATGTTGTCAGGTTGGGATCCTGTCTTAGCTATTATTGTAGGTTGTTTAGCGGGTGGTGTGATGGGGATGGTCAACGGACTGATGATTACCAAAGGTAAAATGGCGCCATTTATCGCTACGTTGGCGACCATGACGATTTTCCGGGGATTAACACTTGTATACACAGACGGAAATCCGATCACAGGTCTCGGAGACAGCATGACCTTCCAATTGTTTGGTCGTGGATATTTACTGGGAATACCTGTACCTGCTATAACAATGCTCATCGTCTTCGCAGTCTTATGGGTTGTATTGCACAAAACTCCATTTGGTCGTAAAACCTATGCCATTGGTGGTAATGAAAAAGCATCAATTATTTCAGGGATTAAAGTAGACCGCATTAAAATTATGATCTATTCATTGACCGGTATGTTGTCCGCATTGGCAGGAGCTATCCTGACTTCCAGATTGAACTCAGCACAACCCACAGCAGGCACATCCTATGAGCTGGATGCTATCGCAGCTGTAGTATTAGGCGGTACGAGCTTAACTGGTGGTCGTGGACGTATCGTAGGCACATTGATTGGTGCACTGATTATCGGGATTTTGAACAATGGTTTGAACTTGCTCGGCGTATCCTCTTTTTACCAGATGGTGGTCAAAGGAATCGTTATTGCCATTGCCGTACTCATAGACCGTAAGAAAGCCGTATAAGGGGGATTCCAACATGAAAAAGTTAACTTTGATTCTTACTTCCTTACTATTAATTCTCATGACAGGATGTTCCTTGGAGCCTCCAGAGTGGGCTAAGCCTAGCAGTGGTGGAAGCATGGAGAATATGAAGATTGGATTATCCATATCTACATTGAATAACCCCTTCTTTGTATCCGTTAAAGATGGTGTTTTGGCCGAGGCTAAGAAGCAAGGCTTGGAAGTCCTTGTCATTGATGCCCAAAATGATTCTGCTAAACAAAGTAATGACGTCGAAGATTTGATGCAAAAAGGTGTGAATGCGTTATTGATCAATCCTGTAGATTCATCAGCGATCTCGACGGTAGTGCAAACAGCTAACAGTTTAAAGATTCCCGTCGTTACGTTGGACCGTTCCGCAGATCAAGGGGATATCAAAGCTCTAGTTGCCTCTGACAATGTAAAGGGTGGCTCTATGGCGGCAGAATATATTGTAGAGCAGCTTGGGAAAGGTGCAAAGGTCATCGAGCTAGAAGGATCCCCAGGAGCGTCAGCGACTCGGGAACGCGGTAAGGGATTCCATGAAATTGCGGACAGCCAGCTAGATGTCATTGCTAAGCAAACGGCTGATTTCGACCGTACGAAAGGCCTGACCGTTATGGAGAACCTTCTACAAGGAAATCCTGGCGTACAAGCAGTTTTCGCTCATAATGATGAAATGGCGCTAGGTGCCATTGAAGCCATTCAAAGTTCAGGCAAGAATATCCCTGTGATTGGTTTTGATGGAAATGAAGATGCACTTAAATCCATCGAAGCTGGTAAATTAACAGGAACCGTTGCTCAGCAGCCTGAATTAATTGGCCAGCTAGCCATTCAAGCCGCTAAGGATGTATTAGAAGGCAAAACCGTAGAAAAGCTGATTGCGGCACCGCTTAAACTAGTTGTTAAAGAGTCAAAATAATAACCATTATAGAAAAAGACTGCGCTCGCCGATTTGGCGAGCACAGTCTTTTTTGCTGTACATTGCAGCTTATTCTTCAATAACTCTATCCGGTAGCTGTGTAACATAGCTGTCTGACAAATGGAGCAGCTGTAAGGCACGCTCGAATTCGTCTTCTGTGGATTGCAGAGGTTGATCGCCGTTACCAGATAAAGTATAATGCTGGCCATCCTCGAAGCCACTGCCGGATAAGAAGAGCTCTTCGTTATTTACGAAAGATCCTGTAGGCAAATAATACCGTTGTGGAAGTAAGTTATATGTTGATTGATTCAAGAGATCTTGTCCGAAATGAATATGATCTGTAAGAGAGACACCCAATAAATTAGATACGGTAGGTAAAATATCCACTTGCCCGCCCAGCTGTTCTTTTACACTAGGTGTTGTAATCCCTGTCGCTGACATGATCAACGGAATATTAATCAATTCACGTTCCGAATATTCATGGCCGAGAATCTCTTCCAGTAGGAGATGATCATCCTCTTTTAGAGAGAAGATAGGCAGCCCACGATGATCCCCGTACAATACGATCAAGCTGTTATCCCACACTCCGTTTTGTTTGAGCTCATCGATAAAAAGTCCTAGCGCATAATCAGCATAATTCTGAGCCCGAATATAATCGCCAACAAGCGTTCCTTCGAATCGCACTGGAAGTGTCATTTTGTATTTATCCTCTGGGATGGAGAACGGGTTATGAGATGACATCGAAATTACATGGGAGTAGAAGGGCCGGTCATCCTGATCCATTCTCGCCAGCTCTGCAGCGGTTTTTTCATACAAAACTTCATCAGAAGCGCCATAAAATACTGTGTCTTCTTCCCCGAAGTAAGTTTTATCATAATAACGATTGAATCCCAAAGCACTATAAAGCTCACCACGGTTCCAAAAGTCGACTTCGTTCGTATGGAATGTTGCCGTATCGTAACCTTGTGCTTGCAGCAGCTTGGGTAAGCTTGGAAGCTCTTTAGGAGCGTACATTTGGGTAGCTGGACCATCAGGTGGTACATAAAAAGAAGTGTTCACAATAAACTCTGCGTCAGAAGTGTTGCCTTGTCCAACCTGCTGGTAGAAACGCGGGAAGTAGAAGCTGCTGGCCGCAAGCTTGTTCATATTTGGTGTGATTTCTTGTCCATCAATCTTTAGATTGATTAAGAAGTTCTGGAAAGACTCCATTTGCAGAATGATTAGATTTTTTCCTTTGGCGGCTCCAAATAAAACCGGGTTAGAGATTGCTTGAATTCCTTTGGTTTTATCAATAGTGGATTGCGTAATCTCAGAGACGTCAATTTGTTCTTCCTCTTGATCAGCTAGCAGAGAGTAGGCTTCATAATTAAGAATGCCCATTTGCTCCGCTTTAATCGTTTCGTTCATACTGGCACGGTTTGGAAAAATATTCATTGCACAAATGATGATGGAAATACAGAACAGGACTGCCACCGCTTTACGGTTACTTTTGCGCGACATGGCTTTTTTCCAATCCAGTGCTTTCTGTTTTCTAAACATCACCAAGCTGATGACAATGATATCCACAAAGATAAGCATATATTGAGGACGAAGGACCGAAAATATACTTTTCTTTACGGCTCCCACTTGTTTGACCTGATCTAATACTTGCGAAGTAGCAATGATGCCAAAATGATTATGATATACAATTAATGAGAAAAATAGAGTAGTAATCAACACATTGACAAGCATGTAAATTGCAATTTTTCGTTTCGTAGCGAACCATTCAATCAAGCAAAAGACTAGAAGTACAAAAGGGATTTCTTTAAGCCAAGTGGTCCAAGTAGGGCCATCTTCAAATAGAAAATACCAGGCAAAATAGCTTTTTACAAGCATAATGAGAGAGAAGAATAGCAGGGATCTTTTACTGAGGGTACGAGGTTCTTTAAACGGCATTGCTTATGCCCATCCTTTTCTTTTTAGATTAGTTCATTCTATTACATTGAAGCGTTTAAAATCAACTAGATTTGGGTATGTCTGAGTGAAATTTTCCTGAATATTACAGTTTAGGTGGATTGAATAGTTCGCGATATATAAAAATTTTTTATGAAGATGAACTTTTTACAGTGCTCCTGACTCATATAGGGGAGAGAGGTGAAGGCATGGATGTTATACGATTGGTGAAAAAAGCCAAAAAAGGAAATAAAGAAGTTTTGCTGCAATTAATTATGTCTGAAAAAGATGTTTTTTATAGGCTTGCGTACAGCTATATGGGAAATGCGCAAGATGCAATGGATGCCATGGAGGAAATGATAGTTACGTTATACGAGAAGATTGATCAACTTAAGAAAGAGGAGTCTTTTTACAGCTGGAGTAAAACGATTTTGGTAAATGGCTGCAAAAGGCAGCTTCATAAGCGAAGCAAACTGGTGTTATTAGAGGATTGGAGCTCCAATGATAAGATGGAAAGCGTCCATGTTGCACCAGGCGATCCTTATCATAAAAGTGAACAGCAAATGGATATGCAGGCGTTATTGTTACATGTGAACGAGCAGCAAAGAGAAGCAATTCAATTAAAGTATTTTCATGATCTCGATTATCAAACGATAGCTGACATTACACAGGTCTCGATCGGAACTGTTAAATCAAGAATCTACAATGGATTACAAACGCTAAAAAATCATTACAGAGGTGATGTTGATGAACGATAACGTCGAACAACGATTAGTGGATGAGAAGAGGAATTTAGAGTCCATAACTGCACCTGAGGGTTTAGAAATGAGATTAAGAAATGCTTTAGACTCGGCACCCCCAAAAAGAATAAAAAGAGAAAGCTCCCCCCTCTGGAAGATTGCAGTCGTCATCTTATTAGTGATAGTGGTTTCTGGAAACAGCTATAATGCCTTCGCTTATTATGGAAAAAAGTTATTTGGTTTTGATGAGGTGTTAGAGGGAACTTTACAACAACTCAATGAACAAGGAATGGGACAAAGCATAGACAAAAAGACGACGTTAGCAGATGGAACAGAACTTAAGATTAACGGAATTATGGCAGATGCCAATCAATTTATTGTGTATTACACGTTAAACAATCCTAAGGGACTAGAGGAGACGGGAGATCATTTTAGTCCTTCTAAAATAGAAGGGTTTCTCACGAATTCCAACATAAGAAGTGGTTTATCTTTAATCAATGACGAACATACAGAAATAAAAGGCACGATGACATTTGATAGCGTAAGCCCATTTTCGAAAAAACTAACACTTCATTACTGGGGACCTCTACAGAAAGGGCAGATGAGTGAAGGGAGCATAACGTTTTCTTATAATCCAAATCAAGCGATGGTGACTCAGATCAAACAATCGATTAATAAAAAGGTCAAAGCCGACAAAGGATCAATTACCTTCAAATCGATCACGGCCACACCAACCATGACTGTGATTAAAGGGAGTATGAATGTCGAGAATTTCGATCGAATAAGATTAGGGTTAGAAGGCATTCAATTAATTGCCAATGGAAAGCCTGTAGAAATATTAGGTAGTAGCAATAAAACCTCGCTGGGTGGGAGATCATTTGATATTCGTTATGACACCTTGCCAAAAGAACTACATTCATTGCAGCTGGTTGTTAAAGAGTTTGTTGGATATCAGAAGCTGGAAGAGAAGTATCCTCTAAATGCTGATAGTAATGAGCCGATTCTACTGGGGGATAAAGAATTATGGATTAAGGATGTGTCCAATACCGCTCAAGGGATTGAAGTAACTATTGCTACAGATGAGGATGTAATGCTGGATGGTGTGTCTATAGAAAATGCTGGCGAAAACACGGCTTTAAAAACAACAATTAATCAAAAAGAGTCAGAACAAACGAACGGTAAACTCATGAAGGAACGCACCTTATTATTTGATACACAAACGAAACCTGAAAATATTCTGATAGAAGGAATACATTATATGAAGGAATATAACAAGGTGATTGAGATTCCAGTGGATTAAAAAGAGGTGCCATATCCATAATTTATGAAATATAGTAAGCTATAATAGTCTGAGAAAGTGAGGGGGTTATGGAAAATATAGGAGCTTATAAGGTGAGTCGTCCGTCGTTAATGTCGCTTCTGTTTTCTATGATTTTTTCAAGTAGCATACTACTGTTAAATGCCAGAAATAATATGGAGTATAAAGTATTACTTTATTTTGGTTATATATGGTTGACCTTCTGTCTGATTGTTGTAATCATATTGCTCTATAGGATCATTACGATTAGAAAGTTCATTGAGGTTCGGATTCTTCCAGACTCTATACTAGTAGATAACAAAGAAATTCAAGCGAAACAAATTGAGAATATTTATGTAAAGGGCTATTTCATACCCGTAATTGGCATTAAACCTGTAGATCACAAATTTCCTCCCTATAGATTATGTTTTAGTTTTCTTGACGAAGAATACAAGGGAATGAAAGAACTAACCGCATGGGCCGAACATAATCAGATTAAACTATCTAAAAAAAGATTTATGAGATGGCTTTAACCGGGCTCTGACCAGTCCACCATACCGCGCTATATGCGCACTGCGGAGAGGATGGGTGTCCCAAAAGCCGAAAATGGCTACTGGGGCACCTCATTTTTTTTGCTCCATCATCGAACCCCAAACGTCGCTCGTTTCCTCTATCTGCGAATCCAGAAACGTCGTTCGCTTCCTCCATCCGCGATTTCTCATACTTCGTTTGTTACCGCTATCACCGATTTCCCAAACCTCGCTCACATTCTCCATCATTCAACCCCAAACCTCGCTCACATTCTCCATCATTCAACCCCAAACCTCGCTCACATTCTTCATCACCGAATCCTCAAATTTTGTTCTCTTCCGCTATCACACTCCCAAGTCACACTTTCTTCGATCACATTTGCGCGTCCGGAAGCATCTATCGGACTCAGATGACCCTTAGACGCGTCATATCCCATTTTTGGAATTCTAACGGACCGCATAGTCGCTATTGGCCTGAAAAACACCCCGAAAGCAGCCTTTTCGGGGGAATAACTGCACTGGAGTCCGAACCCTTGCTCCAAAGCCGAAATATTCGCAAATAACGTCATCTGGGTCCGAAAAGTAACCGTCATCCATCATCGAATCCCCAAACGTCGTTCGCTTCCTCCATCCGCGATTTCTCATACTTCGTTTGTTACCGCTATCACCGATTTCCCAAACCTCGCTCACATTCTCCATCACCGAATCCTCAAATTTTGTTCTCTTCCGCTATCACACTCCCAAGTCACACTTTCTTCGATCACATTTGCGCGTCCGGAAGCATCTATCGGACTCAGATGACCCTTAGACGCGTCATATCCCATTTTTGGAATTCTAACGGACCGCATAGTCGCTATTGGCCTGAAAAACACCCCGAAAGCAGCCTTTTCAGGGGAATAACTGCACTGGAGTCCGAACCCTTGCTCCAAAGCCGAAATATTCGCAAATAACGTCATCTGGGTCCGAAAGTAACCGCCATCCATCATCGAACCCCAAAAACCTCGTTCGCTTCCACTTTTGGAGTCCTGACTGCCGCATAGAGACTGATTACGCCAATACGCTAATAGGTGGGATGAATGGAAAACACTTAGTTTTTGTTGCAAATACAACAATTATGGTATACTATTTTCCTGTCACATCTGCATAACACCATATAAATAGAGCTCAAAATAAAGTTTATTTGTAAATTGATATTTTAAAAGGAGAAAACACAATGGCTATAAATATAAAAAAGTGCACGTTAGAAGATTTAGGTTCACTTCAAGGAATTAGTGTTGAAACATTTAATGAGGCATTTAGTAATCAGAATTCACCTGAAAATATGAAAGCCTACTTGGATAGAGCATTTAACTTAAAGCAATTAGAAAAAGAATTGTCGGATAGCTCATCAGAATTCTATTTTATTTATTTTAATGAAGAAATAGCTGGGTATTTAAAGGTTAACACCGATGATGCTCAATCTGAAGTAATGGGCAATGATTCGCTTGAAATCGAGAGGATTTATATTAGGAAAAAATTTCATAAACAGGGGCTTGGGCAATATCTAATAAATAAAGCTATAGAAATAGCGATACAATGTAATAAAGAGAAGATTTGGCTGGGGGTTTGGGAAAAAAATAAGAACGCCATTAGCTTTTATGAAAAAATGAAGTTTGTTCATACAGGAACTCATTCTTTTTATATGGGTGATGAGGAACAAATAGACTTTATTATGACAAAACAACTATAACATTTCTCTAAAATGATGTTAACTAAGGAGCGATAGGAGGCTTAGAATGAAGCAACTTTATATAAAACAAAAGGTATTCAGTCTAAGTGGTAAATTCACGGTAAAGAATCAGCAGGAGCAAGATGTCTATTACGTAGAGGGCAGTTTTATGCAAATTCCCAAGACTTTCTCTATTATGAATACAACAAGAGATGAAGTCGCACTAATTACGAAAAAGGTGTTCAGTTTTTTACCAAAGTTTTTTGTTGAAGTAGATGGTCGAGAGGTGTTAACGATTAAGAAGGAGTTTTCTTTCTTTAAAGCACGTTATACGATTGATGCTGCTGACATTGAGGTACATGGTAACTGGTGGGACATGGATTTTCAGGTTTTACAGCATGGTGTAGTCATCGGTAAAGTGAACAAGGAGTGGTTCACTTGGGGTGATAGCTATAAGGTTCAAATATTGAATGATGAGATGGAGACGCTCATGATTGCGTTCGTTGTCGCTATTGATTGTGTGAAGGCTGACCAAGCATCTGCATCTCATCAGTGACGATTTAACATTAAAGTTGAAAACTTAACAAGGTGACGTGGACGGAATTAATTCAGCAGGTGCTGATGAGTGTAATTGGCTTAGTTTATTTATGATGCGTTGAACCGTACTATAAGTAGGAGCAAGTTTAGTTTTTTGATATTGCCTATGTTAGATCTTATTGTTGATTTTCATTTTTTGAAAAAACGCCCATTGCGCCCAAGCGCCCTTTCCACGAATGCATATGATGATTATGCCTACTCATTGAAAGGAGCGATCACATATGGGATTTTTTCCAACACCGGGAGCCGGCGGAGGATTTCCAGGATTCCCGGGCGGACCTGGCGGACCCGGGGGACCAGGGTTTCCGGGAACCCCCGGACAATTTCCGGGGGGTGCACCAGGAGGCGTTCAAGCGCCGACGGCTCCTCCACCGCAATTCGTGCCGCAAATGACGTCTACCACATTTGCCATTGATCCCGGCGGGATCAGACGCTGCCTGTTCCGCAACACATACATTTGGCTGAACAACGGCGAGCAATTCTGGTTCTTTCCGGTATTCGTCGGACGTAATTCTATTGCAGGGTTCAGATGGAACGGTTTTTTCTGGTCGTACTTCGGCATTGATTTGAATCGGATTAGCTCGTTCACGTGCTTCTAAGGCAGACAGCGATAGAGAACAGCCAGCAGGCTGTTCTCTATGTTATGCGAATTTTCGTGTTCCGGGAGTAGTGAATTACGCAAAAGATACATAGACAAGGTTCATTTTTCCCTGACGCTGACGTTAATACTAGATTCAAAAAAGGACCACTCTGCGAAGGATAACCTTAAAGCTTGCCGTTACAGACAGCGCGTTGAGTCATATCATAAATCACGGTAATGCGGAGGGCTGGGCACGTTGGGTGATCCATTGTGTTATGAATTCAATTAGTTTTTTTGCCGCTGGAGAGGCATTTTTAATGGAGGCGGCTGCAATGCCAATAGAACGATAATGCTCTCCTTCTAATGGGCGATAACATACATTGTCGGGGAGATGTGACAGAATCATTTCGGGGAGTATACTTACTAGGCAGATTTACAAATCCCAAGTCAGCGGTTCCATCGGCAATCCATTCTTCTATTTCAGAGTAGTTACCATCAAGTAGTTTTATTTCAATATGTGGAAACTGATTTTGAAATTGTTTAATGATTTGGGGCATCCATTGGATCGATACACTAGAGAAAGTACCTATTTTCACAGTGCCAATCTCAACTACCTTACTGAAAATCTGATATTTTAAAAGATTCATAATGATTTCTCTCCTCAATAATATATGAAAAAAATTCATTAAACTAATAATTAATATTCATTATTTTTATCTTAATTATAATAGTATAATCTGTTTTATATAAAAACATCTACGATTAAAGGGGAGTTTGAGCGGAATGGTTCATGAATCAAACGGATCTTATTATGCAGTCATATTTTCAAGTCAACGTACGGAGGGGGATAACGGATATAACATTATGGCTGAAAAAATGGAGCAGCTTGCGTCCGGGCAACCTGGGTTTTTAGGAGTGGAAAGTGTCCGGGATTCTTCAGGAGCGGGTATTACGATTTCTTATTGGGAGAGCTTAGAGGCGATTAGTAACTGGAAACAGCATCAATCTCACAAAGTTGCTCAGGAGAAAGGGAAGAATGATTGGTACCAAAATTACAAAGTGAAAATTTGTAAAGTTGAAAGAGAGTATTCTTGAGTGGTAACATATTACTGCAACTGCAAAGTAATTTGGGAATCAATCCATTGAAGCGTACAACAACAATTGTTTTATTTCAAAAGGATGCGAAGAAACTTATCCGAGAAAATAGAAGATTCCTTTACTAATTAGATAAAATATAGATATGGGATGATTATTAAATGAACTATCAAATTAAAAGGGCGACCCTTGAAGAAAAAGAAATCCTCAACAACCTAATGCAATTTTATATGTATGATTTCTCCGAGTATATGGATTTGCACCTTGAAGAAAACGGAAAATTTAATGATTATCCTCTCAACGATTACTGGACAGAAGAGTCGAATTTCCCATATCTGTTAACTCTGAATGAGAAAAATGCTGGATTCGTTTTAGTCAAATTAAAAAATAGAGATGATGATTTATACTTTTCCATTGCAGAGTTTTTTATTATAAAAAAGTATCGGAGAGTAGGATTAGGTAGACTAGTTGCAAAAGATATTTTTAATTTACATAAGGGGCAATGGGAAGTTTATCAAATAGATAATAATGAGCCCGCACAACGCTTTTGGAAAAAGGTAATAGAGGAATACACTGGCGGAAAATTCACTGAACGAATTGAAGCAGGGAGAAAGACACAGGTGTTTGTTAATTGAGTTTGAATCTTAAGCTAACAGGATACAGTAGATCAATAAAAAGCGGCAGTCGTGGACTTTATTTACTAGTTCAGGGCTGCCGTTGTTTTTTAGGTTCTCCAGAAGTGATGTTATAAGCCAGTTGCTTTGGTATTTTTGAGTAGTACAAAATCTCTTCTGGTGTTAAAATTACCCAAAAAGTATTTTAGGAGGCTAAGACGGGAATTATGCTAAATATACAGCAGATTGTAGAACTTATTCCTCATCGGTATCCGTTTATTTTAGTGGACAGAATTATAGAGTTGGAGGAGAACAAGAGAGCAGTAGGTATAAAAAAAGTATCCATTAATGAACCGTTTTTTAGCGGCCATTTTCCTGAGCATCCTGTAATGCCAGGTGTTTTAATTGTGGAGGCATTAGCCCAGGTAGGAGGAATCACAATGTGCAAAAACGAAAAGCTGATGGGCAAGATAGGGTTATTAGTTGGCATTGATAATGCCCGTTTTAAGCGCCAAGTAACGCCTGGGGATCAGCTTCTTCTCGAATTCGAAGTCAATCGGATGAAAGGTGAGATTGTAAAAGGCAAAGGCATCGCAACAGTAAATAGTGAGCTGGTATGTGAAGCTGAGATTTCTTTTGCATTTGTGCAAAAAGGAGGTTCAAAATGAAAAGGATGCCGTTTGTACGACCAACTGAACATTACGATCTGCAAATTAAGGATATCGACGAGCAAATATGTGCATTGATCAAGCAACGAAAGGAAATCTCGAATAATAATCCAGGATTCCCACCGTTTGAATCTATCTCTAAATGGGCAGAAAATTATGAGCTCTATGAGGATTTTTTGAAAGCGGTATTTGGGACATTGCTAAGTGAAGATCATTTTAAACCGATGGTTGAGCCAATTGATTTTAGAAAACATATTGCAGTTCTTAAATCAATTGAGAAAGATGAATTATTTTATACACTGACCTCTATACGTCAATACAGTAATGCTAGTGTGGTCACCCTTAATATAGATTGGGACATGACAACTGAGCTTCCAGCAAATTCTCATAGCCATAGCTTTTTCGAGCTGTTTATAGGAGAAGAATATGATAGTCGAATGACGAATGGCGGAAGTTCAACCGGACAAGCTTCTTATAATTACGTGATTTCTCCACCGCTTTCTGACGATCCTTCAGGCGTTACATTAGAGTTCAGGAAATATGGTAAACCCTTCAAGAACAATGAGACAGGAGATCAAATTGTTTTTAGGCTGTAGTACTTATTTATTCACCGGAAAATATTGCTTATAGCTGTCTCCATTGCTATGATCAAAAGTGGAGATCCGAGCGAAGTTAAATTAGGCTCCGCTCCATATCACAGTTAACGGATTTTAGTGAAATAAAAACCGGCCATCCTGAGGGGATGGCTGTTTTCTGTGTAAAACAAATTCAATGATTCATTTCCAGCCATAAAAACTACGAAGGTACAGTTTACAATGTAGATATTCAGGAATACGAAAATTGATGACCCCACACAGACTTCAGATGTCTGTATTTTTTTGCTAATTGTGGTTCTATAGTATGATTTTTTGGGATTATTTGAAAAATGGTTGAGAAATACATAGTGTATAGTCAATACTGTGACTTATAATGTTAGCTTAGGTAATTATCTAAAACCCTTAATATAACCTTGAATATATTCATTTACGCAGCAAAAGGCTGAAAGGAAGTCATCTCTTGTTTGAAACCCTACTTTTGAATTTTTTGTTTTTGCTTTTTCCAGTATTAACATTTCTGATATTTTTTGAGAATCGGGCCTATTCCTACAATAGATTGATTCTCGTTTTTATGTCAGCAGTGACCATGAGTCTCTGTATCGCTAAACCTATCAGACTAGAAATTGGCTATATTTTTGATTTAAGGTACATTCCGTTTATTATTGTGGCACTCTTTGGAGGATATAGGAATGTTTTTCCTCTATATATTATTTTGAATGCGTACAGATTCTATGTGGGTGGAGATGGCGTATTTTATTCGTTTCTATTTGCGACGGCGATTCTGATTTTGGTGCCGTTATATAAAAACAGATTTTTAAAATTACCATCGAAAGGTCGTGTGATTGCGGCAAATCTGATTGCTTTGCTAATTATGGGGGTTTATCTGTTTATTTTAGGTTTGGTTCAGGATTCTTTAGACAGGCAATTTTGGATTCTTTCATTAAATGCTTTGACGACTCATGTTGGGGTGATGAGTGTCATTATGATTTTGATTGAAAAAATTATATCTAATATTAAAAATCGGGAACGGATTGTCCAATCGGAAAGATTAAATGTCGTCAGCGAGCTAGCGGCAAGTGTATCCCATGAAATCAGAAATCCACTTACTGTGACTAGTGGTTTTTTGCAGCTATTAAATAAATCTAAAACAATGACGCCAGAGGAAAAGGGATTTGTAGAGTTGTCTCTACAAGAGCTACAGCGAGCAGAAAAAATTGTAAGTGATTATCTCTCCTTTGCCAAGCCACAATCTGAAAACATGGTTTACTCCAATATGAAGGCAGAATCAGAATATACTAAAAATATCATAATGCCTTATGCCACCATGCACAAAGTAGATGTTCAATTCAATTTTAATAATTCCTTAAATAAAAGTTATGACCGGAACCAGATTCAGCAGTGTCTAATTAATTTATATAAAAACGGTATAGAAGCGATGAAGGAAACCGATGGCGGAACGCTATTTATCGATATATTTGAAAAAAAGCAAAATATTATGATCAGTATCAAAGATAACGGTGTCGGCATGACTAAAGATGAAATATCGCGACTCGGTAAACCATATTATTCTACTAAAGCAGAAGGGACGGGGCTGGGTATGCTTATGGTCTACAGTACCGTCGATAAAGTGAAAGGAAATATTGAAGTCGATAGTGAAAAAGGCAAAGGGACAACATTCCTTATAACCATCCCAACATAGGCAAGTTGCAGAGAGTATCTTTTGCTGTTTATACCCCACTAGGAGTGTGTAATACCTTTCATGAATGGATTTCGTGTAAAAAGGGCAACGTGCCTGCGCGAGTCCCATCTGGAGGTGCAGCAATGGAGATATTTGTAACTATAGGCGTCAAATTGGTCATCAGCTTTTTTGGTTTGTGGATCATTACCTTTATTACCGGCCGCAAGACGCTTAGTCAATTGACACCACTTGATTTTCTGTCTTCATTGATTTTAAGTGAAATTGTCGGCAATACGATATATGATGATGAGGTGAAGATCTGGCATTTGCTGTTTGCTCTTTTTATTTGGACCGCATTATCTTATCTGTTCGAAAAGGTGACTACCCATTTTGTGAAATTCGGGAACATGGCGGAAGGCCGGACAGTGCTGCTAATTGACGATGGCAAAGTGAATCAGGATTTGTTGGAGAAATATGATATTGAGTATACCCAACTGCTGTTCATGCTGAGGCAACAAAATATCTTTTCCCTAAGTGAAGTACGGTATGCTCTGCTCGAAACGAACGGTTCTCTATCGGTAATGCGCAAGTCTGAAGATGAGCAATCTTCTGCTTTTTCCGTTACAGTTATTGATAAAGGCAGGGTACTGGAAGAGTCTATGCGTGGCAGATCGATGAACAAGGAGCAGATTAAGGAACGCGTCAGAGAGCAGGGCTATAATTGCATTGAGGATATTGCCTATGCTGAATATAAAGAAGACGGAACACTCTATATCCTTCCCAAAAACAAACCATAAATCCACATGATGAGACGCTGGAGCCGGGAGGCTCAAGTGTCTTTATTTGAAATCAGGAGTGCAAACTCAACTTTTTGGGCTTCACATTACATTGTTTGGAGTAGTTGTGATATTAGCCTATGAGGGTGGCCGCGGGATAGGCGTTTTTATTGGATTAATTGGGCTGTTTACGGGTATCTTGGGCTCTTTTAGAGATTCCTCTAAATCGGAGGATAAAAAGAATATCTGACAGCTTATATATTTACTAACTTTCGGAGGGGTATAACTTTATGGAGATTTCTATATGTAAAGCAGACGCGAGTGACGCAGCGTTTATTCATGAAATGCAAGTCAAAGCCTTTATGCCATTGCTGGAAAAATATAAAGATTATGAAACCAGCCCAGCCAATGAATCTGTGGAACAAATAAGGGATCGAATTAATCAGTCTTTTGCAGATTATTACATGATTAAGAGTTTTGATATTGTTGTGGGTGGTGTCCGCATCGTTAAAAAGGAAAATAAAACTTATCGGGTCAGTATCAAAGAAATGGGAGCTGGATAGTATTATACAAGAGCAAAGGAATTGCTATTTATATGAAAAGTTAGGGTATAGAAGCACGGGGGAAACCAAAAGAATAAATGACAACTTAACATTAGTTTTTTATGAAAAACATATGAGTTAAAGCCTTAGGATTATACTTGAAAAAAAAGACAGCGGGCAGTTCATGTCCACTGTCTTTTTAACATACAAATCAATACACTCGAATACGCTTCACAAATAACGATATAATCAATCCTATACCTGCAATTGCTGCGATAAATAAGTAAGCATGTGTAATTCCAGCGGTTAATATTTCAGGCTGTGCAGCGGTTGGGTGTGTGATTGCGAATCGTGTTTGTCCACTAGACATTAGCGTAACAGCGAACGTTGTACCAAGAGCACCTGCAATTTGCTGAAGTGTACTCATAACAGCAGCCCCATCCGGATAGTATTTCACAGGTAATTGATTTAACCCATTGGTTTGAGCGGGCATAATGACCATTGCTAATCCGATAAACATTGCGCAGTGTATTAAAATAAAGGTTAGGCTACTGGTTTCAGTTGAGTTTCTTGTAAATAGAAAACCAGCAATGGTTGTGATGGAAAATCCAAGCGGCAGCAATAATTTCGGACCGTATTTATCGAATACTCTACCCGTAACTGGAGCCATAGCCCCATTAATAACACTGCCTGGAAGAAGTAGAGAACCAGCCATTGTGGCCGATAACAACAAACCTCCTTTTAAATATAAAGGTAATAAAATTGCAGAAGATAAAATGATCATCATTCCTAAAAAGAGCATTATAAGACCTATCGTAAACATGGGATATTTAAATACCCGTAAATTCAGCATTGGGGTTTCCAATTTAAATTGCCGTAATACAAACAAGATTAAGCTGATGAAACCAATAATAAGAGGCAACAAAACAATGATTTCACTCAAAGAATGATCAGCAAAGTTACTAAAACCAAAGACGATTCCACCAAATCCAAGCGTAGAAAGCAAGATGGATAAAATATCTATTTTAGGTTTTGTGATGTTGGCTACATTTTTGATGAATGTTAATCCGAAACCTAATGTAAATAACAATAAAGGTAAGCTTATCCAAAAGATATACTCCCAGCCAAAATGATCTACAATTAAACCAGATAGAGTAGGTCCAAGGGCCGGTGCACACATAATAACGAGCCCCATCATTCCCATGACAGTTCCGCGTTTATATGCAGGGAAAATAATAAGAATAATATTGGTCATTAATGGAAGCAATAAGCCTGTCCCTAAGGCTTGCACTAATCGTGCAATTAATAATGAGCTGAAATTAGGGGAGAGGGCAGCAATTAATGTACCGACGATAGATAATAGCAAGGAAGCTGTGAATAATTGTCTAGTGGTAAACCATTGCATTAATAGGGCGGATATTGGAACGAGGATTCCTAATACAAGTAAATATCCTGTGGTTAGCCATTGAACCGTTGAGGCGTTGATTGAAAATTCATCCATTAAATTTGTAAAAGCCATGTTTAAGGCGGTTTCACTAAATAGCCCGACGAATGCACCTAACATAAGCGAGAAGGCCATAAGGGCGGGACGTTTAACTTGAACAGTTGATGTTGATTCCATGATAATGATGAACCTCTTTTCAGAATTTTGATTCGGATTATTTATGCTGGATAGATGATATATCAACTATGAGGAGGAGAGAAATGCTCTAAGCACCTCTTACATTATCCTGCACACGAGTTAACAAAGTCTTAAGTGTTGAATAATCCGCAGGAGATAGTCCTGTTGCGATAACTTCGTTTAATTTAATAGTCACCTCATTTATTGTAGACTCTAATTTTCTGCCCTCGTCTGTGACAAAAACATTTACCGAACGACGATCCTGCGTACTTGTTATTTTGTGTATATAACCTTTGCTCTCTAAGCTGGCGATCATTCGGGCAACACTGGCTTTGTCCTTCCCAAGTTTATTAGCAATCTCGTTCTGAGATAAACCTTCTTTCTCAAGCAACAAAGCCATAAGTAGATGTTGTTCAGGCGCAAGTCGAACAGGGGCAAGCAATTTTGTTAAATAATTTGCTATTTCCAAATGTAAATCGCGAATCACTAAACCTAGCGGGTCTTTGGAATCCATATAATCTCTCCTAATTGAAGAATAGATGATATATCAACGTTATTGATTTGTCTATATTAGCATACAGTAACTGATGCTTGTCAAGTTAAAGAAAATGAATAGAATCATAGGCTTAGATACAAGCGACAAAGTTGTTTAATGCCCAATCATTTGATGATACATAGTCATATGCTGTTGTGAAATTAAAAAAAAGTAATTAGGGAGGGATTAAAATGGGATATAATTGTGTTGGGGGCGTTCAAGAACAAAAAAAGGCTCCAGTTTGTATTAATCCTTGGACATCAACGGGTACGATTCTTGTGCTTTACATTCTTCTCGTCATTATCCTTAAAACTTGTTGGATCTAGAATTTATGTAAATTGACGCCCCGAAGTTTTTTTCTTCGGGGCGTTTCTTTGTTTTCTTTAGCAGGATAGACTTAACGGGAATAATCGGGTTGTGTCATAGAAATAGGCTGAGGATTGGCAAGTACCCATTGCACCGCCAGCTCGCATAATCTGGCTGGTTGCTCATTGCCAGCAATGTTGCGGAACCGCTTGGCGAGTGCAGCTGCCTCTTGAAGAAGGGCGGGCGTTAAAGGCGTGCCCGTGCTAAAATGCCGTATCAGTGCATCCAGCATTTTACGGTAATCGGCATCCCAGTTTCCTCCGCCATTATTAAGTATTTCATGAGACACCCGCCCTGTGATGCGGATAACCTCACCCTGCACCGTTGTCGCATGTCCTGAAGCAGGGACAAGAAAATCCCACAGCTCTTGGTGCTGTGCGGGCCATGCGGCTGCCGTTACCTTGATGGGAGAAATTCCATCATGTCTCACCAGTTTCGCTATAGGCTCGACATCAAATTGCCGGTACAGCTCCAGGAGAGCATTTGCCGTTTCATCCAGTCGATCTTTATTGTAATTTGTTCTGACGAATTCAAAATCCTTGCCGATACGCCGCACGGATTCCTTCATCTCCGGCGTGATTACTGCTCCTGCATCTAGCATAATACGCGAGATTTCTGCCATGTGAACTATATCGATATTCCGGCATTGTAATAATCCTTTGGCGAGAGGTGTGTTTTTTCGGTTATTTTCTGCATGGACATTTGCGCCGCGTACCACCAGATCCCGCACTACTTTTGTTTTGTAAGAAGCAGCTGCTGAGTGCAGCGGTGTCTCATTCTGGTAATCCAGGGCTTCCATATCTGCACCTAGCTCAAGGAGTAAGGGGACATTTCCGGACCAGGTTGCAGCCTGAGCATGAAGAGGGGTACGCTTATAGTTGTCGGCAGCGTTGATGTCAGCACCCTGCTCCACAAGCCAGGAAACCATTTCATCCGGTATTTGCCGGAAGCTGAGGGCGGTACCTTTGCTGTAACCCCCACGGGCATCCCATTCGCATAGCTCAAATACCTCTTTTAAGGCAGACATATCATTCGTTTTAACCAGCTCGTCAAAATTGGCGGGTAATGTTTTTTTCTTTTTGCCCATCTCATTTTTCCGCTCCTTTATTAATAGATAAATAGCAGATAACTTCTTGCAAGTTTATCATATAGGAGAATTGAACACTAATTCATGCAGGACGAAAAGGTTGAAGATATAAACGTAACTTTATTGGAAAAGAGTGGGATATCGTTTATATGTCGATTTCGAATCATAGACTAATAGAAAATAAAAACATTAAGCTTGTGTCTTGGAAATATATTCGAGATTTACGAAGGACATCGAAATTACGCTAACACTAGGCAGTCAGACAAAGCGATCGACTCTGCTTTTGTTGTTTTTTAAGTTCGTTCATTTCTAATTTTTCTGAACTCCTTAGGAGTTATGTTTAAGTGTTTTTTAAAAGACTGGATAAAGTGATTGGCGTTATTGAAACCAACTCGCTGTGCGATTTCAGTTATCGTGTAGTCAGTTGCTATTAACAAATCACAGCTTTTATTAATGCGATATTTAATTAAGTAGAAATACGGAGTCATATGGATACTTTTCTTAAAACCTCGAGTGCACTCCGATACACTTAGATGTGCTGTGTCTGCTATTTCCTTCAATGTCAAATTATTAGAATAGTTTTTGTGAATAAAACTAAGCATTAATTGTAGTCTCTCTTGCTGGAGTCTGTTATATTTAGACGATTCCTCAGAGGATAGAGAAAAATTTGATATAAGGATTAACCATAACTGGACAGTTTTGATAGAAACTTCGTACTCCCATCCCCATTTTTTTTTCGATTCAAATTCTTTTTTCATATCCCAAAGAATTTGTAGGATTTGATTATGCCAGTCCTTATCTCCTTTGATTTCTAAACTTAACAAGAATGAATTGGTATACGGAAGTACATACTTTTTTTCCATTGCACTTTCAGAATAAAAAGCGAGTAACTTCTCTGGGAAGTTAAAACTAACATATTCACCCTCTTGGTTAAGGTACGTAACAATATGAAGTACGCTCTTATTAATAAAGATGGCCTGACCTGCTTCTAAATCATAATTGATTCCGTTGACTTGTATGGTTAGTTTCCCTTTGGTCACTAAAGTAATTTGTAGTTCTTGGTGCCAATGTAGATCGTTAACCCCTCTGCCATTAGGAATAGATTCATAATTGGTATGAGTGTACATGATGTATGGAAATGCATCATCAGGAAATTGAATGGCTTCGTGCAATTGCTTTTTCAAAGTGCTTATTCTCCTTATTTGACGATATTTCAATATAAATTAAAGATATAGTTGCACAATATAGACCCTGACGATGATATTATTATATCCAGCCTAGACTTATCATACAATTCTGTGCACAGGGATTGTCACACATTTTGGAGGAACTATGGTTAGTTCAAATAAACCGTCTATACTATTTCATCCGTTTATTCTGTTATTTATCAGTATTTTGTCCGTTTCTATCTCTTCAATTATGATTAAACTTTCAGATACACCTACTTCAGTGGCTGGGATGTATAGACTGTTTATTTCTGTAATCATCATGCTCTGTTTTACATCCGGGAAAATGGCTCGTTCTACTGAGATGAATAAAGAAGATTGGGTCATCGTTATTTTATCCGGCCTATTTCTAGGGTTACACTTTTTATTCTGGATGGAATCATTGGTCTATACTTCAGTTGCAAGCTCCATGGTGATCTTATCGTTACAGCCACTATTTGTTATGATAGGGTCTTACTTTTTATTCAAAGAACATGTTAACCTGCTAACCGTTTTTTGCCTGATTGTTGCTCTTTTAGGTTCGATTGTTATTGCATGGGGAGACATATGGGTTTCGAAAGATGCACTAATCGGTGATGCTTTATCGTTAATTGGTACATTCTTCGCTTCAGCCTATCTGTTGGCCGGGCAAAAAGTAAGCGGCAAAATCAATGCAAATATATACAGCATTTTCGTCTTTTTTATTGGTGGTACTGTTATGCTCGTGTACAATTTGATAGATAATGTCTCATTAATTAATTATGCTTCATCAGATTGGATTTATTTTTTGCTTCTTGCAATAATTCCAACTATTTTTGGTCAATACATCTTTAACCTTTTGTTAAAGTCGATTGGAGCAACTACTGTCTCGGTTGGGATTATTGGTGAGCCTGTTCTTGCCATTGTCCTTGCATACCTATTATTAGGGGAAACTATGTCATTATTCCAGCTTTTAGGCGGCATAATAACCTTACTCGGTATGGGAATGTATTTTTGGTCGAAATCTTTAAAGTACAACATTCAAAATAAGTAAATGAGTAGTCGGAAATATGTATAGGGGGATGGAAAATGGTAACTATTGATGATTTTTTGAAACTTGATGTTCGTGTTGGAACGATTATTAAAGCGGAGTTTTTTGCAAAAGCAAAAATACCTGCGATTAAACTCCAAATTGATTTTGGACCAGATATCGGAAGCAAAACATCAAGTGCACAGATTACTAAACGATATAGGCCTGAAGAGATTGTAGGGCAACAAATCATTGGGGTAGTTAACTTCCCTGCTCGAAATATAGCGGGTTTCCTATCAGAAGTATTAGTTCTTGGAGGAATACCGGATAAAGGGGATGTGGTTCTCTTGAAGCCAGATATTAAATTACCTAATGGGACACCTATTGGGTAATATAGGGTAATTGTTGTATTAAACTAACTAACAGTGGGTCTATTTTAAGATGTACACAAAATTGATAGTAATCGGAGAGAAGACCATGGAAGAATTAACAAGCTTAGTATCTGAAAGTATTGAGGCAAGTAAAACGGCGCTAGTCGTGATCGACCTGCAACAAGGAATTGTCCTCAGTCCAAAGCAGGGGCCGCATACAAGTGCTCAGGTGGTTGAGAATGCCTGCAAATTAGCTCAATCCTTTACGGAGAAAGGAGGATTTGTTGTTCTAGTGAGGGTGTCATGGCTAGATGGGCAAGATATGCTTAAACCTAAAACTGATTTACAAATGAATTCTGTCACCTATCCAGAAGGTTGGGACAACATCGTGCCAGAATTAGCGAATATCAAAAATGCACATCTGATTACCAAACGGCAGTGGGGGGCATTTTTCGGTACAGATCTTGATTTGCAGTTACGGCGCCGCGGAATAGATACGATCGTATTATGTGGTATTTCTACCTCGATTGGTGTGGATACTACTGCAAGAGAAGCTTATCAGCTTGGTTATCATCAAGTTTTTGTAGAAGACGCTATGACCGCGATGGTAAAAGAAGAGCATGATTATGTATGCAAAACTATCTTCCCTCGTATAGGTAAGATCCGGTCGAGCGATGAAGTAATATCCATGTTGAAATAGTATAAAAAAACCTCAGGCTCTCTCTGTAATTTCAGAGATTGTCATGAGGTTTTTTAATTGAAGTTATGTCTTACATAAAGATGAGGAGAAGTATCCCAGCTAAGAAGCAGTAATAAGAGAAATACTTCAAATTACCTTTAGCCATAATCCCCATAAACCAGCGCATGGAGAAATAAGTAACGATAAGTGTAGTAATAAATGCAATCAAGTATGGAATTGCTAGCTGCGAGCGGTTAGGATCGTGGGCAATATCAGATGCACCCATAACAAGTCCGCCCAAACTGACAGGAATATAAAGCATAAAAGAAAAGCGTAAAGCAGTTTCTTGCTTCATTCCCACAGCGATGGAAGAGATGACAGTTGCACCAGAGCGGCTTATCCCAGGAATAAGGGCGACTGCTTGGGCAAGTCCGACTATAACTGCATCCTTCGCTTTTAAGTCACCATCTTGTTTACGGCCGCGAAGGTTACGGATCAACCATAAAGCTACCCCTGTAACCAGCAAGGCGATGGATACGGTATGAACTGACGAGAAGATATCCTCAATCTGATCCTTGAAGAGTAAAGCAACGATTACCGCAGGCAAGGTACCGATGATGATGTACAAAGAGAACAGGAAATCTGACTTATATTCCTCTTTGCGGGTCAGAATAAATTGAACGAATCCAGTGATCAATCTTCCGATATCTTTACGGAAAATAAAACAAATCGCGATTAGTGAAGCCGTATTTGTTAAGATTTCAAATGATAGCCCATTTTGTTTTAAGCCTAGCAATTTCTGTGCGATGATCAAATGGCCGCTCGAAGAGACGGGGATTGGCTCAGTTGCCCCTTGAACAAACCCTAGAAACAAGTATTTAAGCCACAGTATAATATCTTCCATTTTACCTCCCAGTATTTTTGTAATCTTTTCAATCATATCGTATTCAATAAAGAAATGACAATAGAACCATCGTGCCATATTCAATTGGACGAGTTATACTAATTCGTAAGACTATTAAATGAGGTGGAACTATTTGTAGTACATTACTAAAAATTCAGCAGCATGATATTCCGAGAGCAGCCAGTGTTCTGGCCGAAGCATTTGCTAAAAATGATCCGTTATATCAGCATATCTTGCCTGATGAATCAACCAGATTACGCGTGTTGAATATTTTTTTTCATCGTTACATTGAGATGTTGTATCCATATTCGGATTTACTAACGACTTCTACTAACTTTGAAGCAGTGGCTTTAGTGTTCCATTCGGAGCGTCAGACAGGGACATTGATTTCGAACGTCAGGTATATGAAACAGATAGTCCTTGCGATCATCAAGTCATTACCGATCTGCCGAATCATTGGGGTGCGAGGATTTATACGTGGTTTATCTATTTTGCGTAGTATGAGTTCTTTATGGTTATCAATGTTTGGGGATCAGAAGTATAAACATTTGGATATGCTTGCAGTGCAAGAACAATATCGAGGCCAAGGATATGTATCAAAAATCATGACACCGCTGCTCGCGGAATGTCGTGTGAACAATACATTATGCACGTTAGAGACACAGACGCCGAGCAACTTGCCCATCTATGAGCATTATCATTTCCGTACGGTTAAAGTCATTCCTCTACCTAATAGCCCACTTGAGCAGTATTGTATGGCGTTTACGCAAGGAGTTGCTGAGTAGTTAATAAAAAAGGGCCGTCTCATTCAGCCAATTCATGGTTTTTGGGGCAGCCTTTTTTTGCTTAGTCCATAAGGGTTAATGAAGCTTCAAGAGAAAAATCAGGGGATTTCTCCCTGTAATTCCGCGATCTTTTGTCATCCGGCTAGAATCTATTATTTTGTTTAACAAAAATAGCATAAGCTTCGAAGGATTGTTATAATAGAAACATATATTCCCGTGTTTCAGAACCCTATACAGGATGTATAGGGGTTTTATTTCTTTTAGTGAGGGTGATCGAGAATAAGTATGGCGTTGTCCGTACAGGGAGAAGAGGACCGGAGAGTTCCGCAGGAAATTTTAAATTATGAAGTGATGGCGAGGTTAGCAGAAAGATGAATTGGTCGGATTTTGGCGAACGAAACAAACGATTGAATCCCCTGTGGAATTTGGGGGCTGGCATGAACCTTGGCGAAATCCAACCGTACAAAGAAATGGTGTCTTTAAGCGTTCTGCTGCAAGTCTATTATCTGGAGCTAGAATCGAATGAGAGAAGATCCAAAGAGGATATTATAGAACTTACTTGGACTGCACTGGAACGTTTTAATATCGCCAATCTTGGGACTACCGAATCCGTAGAGCGTCTCGTGGACGGTTTATTGTGGAGCGGGAATGGTGGAGATTTCGAATCCTTTTTCTATGATGATGTGACCCGGCAAATGTCCGTGCAGAAATATAAGTATTTCACGGTGGACGAGGATGCGACCCGCAGCAGTTGGGAAGAGAATGGCAGAACCATCTATCGTCTCTCCGAATATGCAATGGAGCTCATTTTTATGAGCCATGAGATTATTGATGAATTTCAGATCAGCATCAAACTGCTCGAGATTCAAATGCATATTAAACATGGGCGCGTAACTCGGGCTCTTCAGGATGTTAATGAACTGATCTCCCGTGTCCGTAAGATGACCCAGCAACAGCAAGAATACCGCAATGCGTTACGCCGCAATCCAAAGCATATTTTTAGTGAATTCGGAGTGGCTCGGCATCAGCGACTCGAAGAGATTCATCATCAGTTCGAGGAGGAACGCAAACATTTTGACAGTATTCACCGTTCTCTGGCCCGGCTGGCCAATGATGAGAAAGACGTAATCGACTTCAATGAGATCCGTATTCTCTCTGAACGAGTCGAGCTTTCTAGGCGTGTACACGATGAGCTGGCTGAGGTAGTGTTGAATATTTTTGAGATGGAGACCAATTTAAGATTGAACTTTCCTGAATTATTCTGGGGAGCAGCCGGGTTTAACTTCCGTACTCACGTATGGGAGGAATGGGTGAAAGAAGAGGGTCTGCCAAGCGGTGACAGTCTTGAACTGCTGCTCAGCGGATTATTCGCTCCGAATCAGGACTTCGTTTATCCGCTTCCTTGGGCTTGGGAGGAACAAGAGGTAGGGTTTATCCCCGACTTAGTGATGGATGATTTCGAAGATGAGGTGGACGCAGAGCCTGTTCAATATATTCCTAAAGGTATCCCATGGGCAAAAGTAGTGGATCTGTGGAAGCCGGTTTTTACTGCCTTGGCTGAGCAGGGAAGCTTTACCTTTACTGCAGAGGCTTTTTCCGCCGAAGAACTAACAGGGTGGGCAAATACACCGGATGCTGTTGATCTGTGGGTGCAGTTTTTTCATACAGAGATTTTAGTGCAGGAACAGGCACCAGAAGGTGGTGGCGGCGTTTCTGATGAATGCCAACAGCTAATCCAATATGTACTTGCAGAAGATCTTCTGTTTGAGAGTTTACGCGGCAAAATGCTGCGGACGAGCATTGCTCCAGAACCAGCCTCAAGGGTACGGTGTCCTGGTCTGGATATGAGTCCATATATGATTACGATCGTGGAGAGGTGAGAAGTTACTAACATGAGTTATACATTAGAGCAGGTACAGCAAGCTTCACGGCTATTTTTTGAATTGCTCCGTAAAAAAGTAATTCCTCTTGATGACCCTGCAGCGGCAGAATGCCTTCAGGATGCAGGAACTTATGATGCGCTTCAGTATGTTGCTAAAGAAGGGGGCTGTCGGGTGATGAATTCGGGGCACCGTCTCCATCTGCTGGTTAATCCACTGGGGTCAGTGTTTGCAACCAATTTCACCCAGTTAAAGAACAAATATTCACGTGTTGAGCGTAAAACTCACTTACATATTATCAATATTATTATTCTGGTTTTTCTGGCCGAAATGGATCAGGATGAGACTCATTTTAAGTCGGGGCAGGACAGTATGTCCTATATTCAAATTGCTGATCAGGTGTCCTCGCTCTTTCAGACGTGGATTCAGATGGATGAGGATGGGCGATTTAGTCAGCAGTGGCAGCTTGATATCCAAGCGATGTTTAAGGTATGGACCAGTCTCTACATGCAGACTAAGAGTCAGGAAGAAAGCGATCTTCTGACCAGAGGCGCAGGCTCACGAATTGGACTGATCCATGAAGGCATGAAACTTCTGGAAGAGGAGAAGCTCGTATTCATCTCTGAGACAGAGAAGCGTATCTTTCCTCGGGAAGAGCTGTATGAGAGAATGCGTTATTTATATCATGATGTCGATCGATACCAGGAATTAAAGAGCCTCATTGGAAGAACTTTAGCTGAGAAAGACGGTGCTACCTATGCCGCGGATTGAACGCATACGAATTACAGGACTTAAATACGAGAAGATGCTCAAGAAATACGACGATATGATTCTGGACCTCTGCAACGAAGAGGGACCGGCTAATACGCTTATTACGCTCATGAATGGCGGTGGAAAGGGCGTACTGCTGCAATCCATTTTCCAGCTATTGATGCCCAAAACACCGTGGGGTAAAGACAGTGAGAACCAGGTTGAGGCTTTTTTTCATAATCATAAAAAACAACTTAAACCGTACACTTTTCACGTAGCTATCGAATGGCATCTCGACAACAATGAGCGCAATGAGTATATGACTACGGGAATCGCTATGACGGCACATAATTCGCTTGATCAGCAGGATATCAAAGTGGATTACTTGCTGTACGCACTTACAGATTACGGTGAAGCGGCTGAACTTACGCTATCAACGTTGCCGTTATTTGACGAAGTGACTGCTGAACCTACGAGTTTTGAAACGATCCAGCAATTTGTACGCGATCGGCGGGGGGAGATTGTACCTTTTGGCAGCCATAGCTCGGATTTGAAAAGATATTATGACTTCCTGGCTATCCGGGATATCCATATCGCCGAGTGGCGTAATATGCGGCGGATCAATGGTGAAGAGGGCGGTATCAAAGGTTATTTTAAAAAGAATGATGCCTTCACCAATCATAACTTGTTCGAAAAGCTGATTATTCCTGAAATCGGATCTAGTCTGAATGAAGGATTAAAGGAAGACGACAATACGCTGCAGCGGATGTTTATCGATACAGCAACAGTGGCTCAGCGCTTGCCGATGCTTGAACAGCGGGAGCAGGTCTATTCAGAGTTTCTTGGTATGGCTGCACCGCTTTATGAGCTGGTGAAACTTGGCGTGGAGGCGGAAAACGTAGTACAAGAAACTGAACTACGTGGACGCCAAATCTATACGGTTATCTATGAAGAGCAGAGAAATGCAGAAGTTGAGCGAAGTAAGATTGCTGATGAACTGGCTGGACGTTATCAGGATGCGAAGCAACTGCGCTTTGAGACAGACAATCTTAAATACTTACGCAGCAAGGAAGAAACGGAACTGAAGCAAGAAGAGTTTAAGAAGCTCAGTGATGATCAGAGCCGTGCGCGTGGTCGGTTGGAGGATTCCAAAGCGCAAGAGAAGAAGCTTGAAGTAGCTTATTTTCTGGCTAAACGGTTGCTCCATACCCGGCAAATTGAGCAGTGGCAAAAAGAAATTCAAGCTATCGAAGGTTCTCTGGAGATGAAAGAACAGCAAGAGGTCATTCAGGCAGCCAAGGAACAGCTGCGGAAACAGTGGGATGTGGTGTTTAATCTCTGGCAGCAAACGATTAGAGAGTTTGAGACAGCGCAGCAAGACCTGACGGCGGAAGAAAGGGAATTGCGCAAGGAAAGGGAAAGGTTCTTGGTAGAGCTGGCCGGGCTGGATAATCAGATCAATGATTTGACCTTATCTATTCGGCAATACACGGAAGAACTCGGAGCATTCGCAGCCCAATATGGGCAGGATGCCGCCCATTCTCCGGCAGCTGCGCTGCAGCGTACGGTCTCAGCGGCCAAAACGATTCTTCAAGTCATTGGAGACTTGGAAGAACAGCGCAAGCAGGAAGAGATTCGGAAGCTGGCACTGCATAAGAGTCATGCTGAGCTGAGCGAGAAACGGCGTTCTTATGAGCGTGAAGCGGACGAGCTTGGAGTTCTGCTTGAGTCACAGACTCAGAAAGAATCCCAATTATGGTCACAGCTCGTTGTGCTGCTGGAAATGTATGAAGAGCACAATCGTTTAGGTGCTACTGGCCTTTTTGAAGAACAAGATGTTATCCCGGCACGTTTTATCCGAAAAATAGATGAAATAGAGCAACAGACTAAACGTTCCAGACGGGATTACTATAATCAGCTCATGGATGTGGAACTTCAGAACCAATCCTACTGGCTACCCAATTCAGATATTCTGACGGTCAAAGATACACTCGATTCGTTAAAGATTCAATCAACGCTAGGTAGTTCCTACTTAAATGACCGTCCGTATCTTGAACGTGAGGAAGAACTGGAGCAATATCCGTTACTTCCATATAGTTTGATTTTGACCCGGCGCGAAGCTGATAAAATTCAGCCGGAACTGATGAAGGACACCTTGCTGAAATCAGCGGTGCCGATCTTTATTCGTGAAGAGATGGCAGCTTCGAATCAAGCATCCTTCATGCTTTTTGCGAATCAAGGGCCGCAAATGGTCTTGCAGCCGGATCGTTTCCAGGATTGGAAGAGCAGTATTCAGGGGAAGCTCAAGGAACAGGAGCAGATCCTTCAGGACTCTGAAGCCTATTTATCTAAGTTGAAATCGGTGCGTCAGGAGTATGAACGTTTATTTCAAGTCGAGAATACCATGACGCTTACAGCCAAGCATGATGCGCTTATTAAACTGCAGGCTGAACTTCAGCAGAGCATTATCAATCTGAGCAATGAGATGGATGAGAATGAGGGGACGCTTACTCGGATCGGACGAGAGCTCGCGGAGAACAAAGTTCTAAGTGTGGAACATGAGCAGAGAGCGGGGGTTCTGCAAGCTTGGATTGAACGGACGAAGAAACAGGAACAAGATTATAAGGAAAAACAAAAAATAATCGAACGAAAGAATCTGGTGAGCAAAGAGTTAGCAGGTAAAGATCAGCAGCTTGAACACCTAAAGGTGCAAATGGAAAGCTTGAGCGGACAACGCAATAAATGGACGAGAGAAACCGAATACGCGATGTTCCCTAGACTGCAACGATGGTTTCCTGAGATTGTTTTCCCAACAGATCGCCAGCTTTCTGATGAAGGAGAAGTCCTACCTGTAGATCCTGTAGAGCAGAATCTTCTCTTGCAGCAGCTCAGTACCGTTGAAAGCCTGCAGCAATCACTTACCGAAAATGAGCTGGAAGTTCGGACAAGAGCTGCACAGATTAAGGCAGCAAGCGAGAATCTGGCTGAGCTTGAATCCAGCCTGAATCAAGTAGATGTGAATTGGCGGAAGGCGACTGAACCTGCGGAGTCGGCCGAGTCCATTATGGCTGCAAGAAATCGCCAAAAGACGGATACTACTTCGTTGGAGGAAGACTATCAGATTGTTCACGACGGTTACATCCGCTGCCAGACTGAATTGGAGAACTTGCAGAAAGAGTTGCGCAAAGTAGAGAAGGGAATCAAAGAGAAACATGAACGTGCCGTGGAGCTTTGGAATGAGGCGCTAGAGGATAAGGAAACAGAAATTCAGGAGCGCTGCCAAGCGAATGAGCTTATGCTTAATCAGTGTAAAAGATCCTTGGACCGAATCGATGTCCTCCTTCAGACTTTATCCAATCAAATCAAAATAATGAACGCGCATATTGAGGATCGCGTCAACCTACGGAGTGTGCCAGAAGAAATAACGCTGAGGGTTAGAGAAAACTGCGAGCCTTTAGTAGCCGACTGGCTTCTCCGCATTAAGGATAGCCGGATTAGACAGGATGAGATCTCCAAAAAGGTGAAGGAAGAGAAAAATTCATTAACCGAAAAACTTGCGAAAAATGAACGGAACTCCGAACTGGAGACCAAGATTCTAGATCGATTGAATACGGTCCATTGGGATAATTTCGCTATTGCACTGCAAGTCCTAGATTCCATGCTACGCAGTTCGCGTGATCAGATCGAGAGCATTCAAAGCGATAAGGAAGGCATGGATCTCTCCCGCAAGATGTGGGTAGGCCGGGCTTCTCTACGAGTGGTACAAATCATTGATATTATGAAGCGAATGGAACGCCGGATGATTATTCATAACGAGAATAATTATGCCTTCCCGCTGGTACGTCTGAATTACAAGAATATCAATGTGCCAAGAACAAGCGATGAGGTAGAGCCGATGGTGAGTGACTACTTCAATCAATGTATCAATGAATTGCTCAAAAAGTATCCAAAGATAGAACAAGTGCCGGCACTGGTAATCAAAGAGGTTATTAATGACGGACGAATTGTCTATGCGGCGCTGCAGAACCGCTTTCCAGTTCTTCAGGTGTATAAACCGGTAACGGAGAATTATTTCCTCTACGCCGCACCGGAAGATTATCATTATTCGGACTGGGAGATTATTAATCGCGGCGCACTGGATGAAGCTGTCGGCAGTGGGGGGCAACGTCAATCTGTACAGCTGCTGGTCGCAATGATGATCATGACGCATAAACGGGTGAATCGTGAGAATAAAGGGTGGACGGTCTTTTTATATGACAATCCTTTCGGAGAAATGGTCTCCAATAACGTGCTTGACCCCGTCTTCGAAATTTCCAAGGCACTCAAATTCCAATGGCTGATTGTTACGCCGCCGGAGCTTGTCAAGAATGATGTCAGCGTGCGTTTTGGCGTGTATTGGCAGCTTTATTTTGGAGGCGTCAAAGGGGACATGCTGGAATCAACCCTGATCAAGGGAGGAAGAAAGCTTATTCCTGTCTCGTTGTTCTGAGTATGGAATGAAACTTAAAGAAGCTCCAGTATGCATCACGCTGCTGGGGCTTCTTTTTATTAAATGTTAAAGATATTTTGTTTATTTAGGTTTGCGTTCGGAAATATAAGAACCGATAAGCGTTAAAAAAGTTCCCGTTAGGATTGCCCAGGTGATCTTTTCATTCAGAACAAGGGCGGAAGCTGCCACTGTAATTACAGGAACAATATAGATATATACACTTGTTTTTACAGCCCCTAGAATCCCTACAGCTTTATTCCAAGTCAAAAAACACAGTGCCGAGGCACCCAGACCTAAGAAAAGCAGGTGAGCTACATTTGAAATTTCTTTAAATCTACTCGGACCTAGCTGAAAATCAAACAGAAACAGAGTAGGCAGCATAAACAGCAGACCATAGAAAAATACTCTGCGGGTAGCCCCTATAGTATGAACCATTAATACGCTTATTTTTCTCATCAACACTGAATAAATTGCCCAAACCACAGGTGCCAGCAATGCCAGCAAGTCACCGATGGGGTTCAGCTGCAGAAGAAAACTCCCGTTCAGCCCAATTAATATAATTCCTGCCAAGGCTATCAAAAATCCTATAATAAACTGCCTATGAAATTTCTCTTCTTCTAAAAAGAAATGAGCGATCACCGCCGTGAAAAATGGAGCGATGGAGACAATCACACCTACATTGGATGCAAGGGTATAGACTAGGGCAATATTTTCTATAAGAAAATATAACGTGACCCCACAAAGACCTGCTGAGATAAAGAGTAATTCCTCTTTAAAAGATGTAGTTCGGATTGGACGTGAATAGATCAGTAACAGTACAAAGTACCCAATAAGAAAACGGAAGAACAGAATTTCCACAGGCGTAAAGTCTTTTAACAGTATTTTAGTGGAGATAAAGGTGGTTCCCCAGATTAAAATCGTAAGTAATGCCAGCAGATGTCCTGTGTTAATCTTGCGTTGATTTATCATTTCGTAAGTTCCATTGATGACTTTACTCCCGTTTGCTGAACAAATATACGCATATATTGCTTAGGGGTTAAGCCTATGAGTCTTTTGAAAAAATTTGTGAAATGGCTCTGATCACTGAATCCGGTTAGAGAGGCCACTTCTATTGGCAATATTCCTTGTTCTAAAAGCTTTTTGGCATGGTTGATGCGAATAGTTTCCAAGTAACGGTAAGGTGATATTCCTTTCTGTCTGGTAAATAAACGCAGCAAGTGATATTTACTTAAGCCGCTTAATTCACTTAACTGGTTTAGCGTAATGTTCTGCGCATAATGTAACTCTATGTAATCGCAAATGATTTTAATTTCAGAAGTAGGCTCTTGAGCTGGATAGGGGGTTTCTGTCTCCGTGTATTCTCTCAGAAGCTGCTCCAGGAGAAATAGAAACAATTCTTCTTTTTGAAAATCGGATTGATCCTCTAATATCATTTGGTGCAGGTCGTGTAAAGGGTTCGACAGTTCACTTTGGTAGAGAACGTTGTGTGTGAACCGCGGTAAGTAGCCTATGCCGGTAATTTCTAGCACATACTCACGCATGACTTCCGGCTGAATATTGATGCAGCGATAGTCAAGCGTTCTCCCGTCTATCTGTTCACAGGCATGGGGATCCGCCGGATTAAAGATGACCACATCTCCGCTGTTAAGAATATGCTCTTCTTGGTTACAGAGCAGATGTCTCTTTCCTTGTTCAATAAAACCTATGACATAATGGTCATGAAAATGGTTGGGAAACTTCTGCATAATACCTTCGAATCGATACGCCTCAAATTTTAAGTCATGATCGAAAACTACAGTTCGAACTTCACGAGTCATTGCTGCACCTTCTTTTCCAATAATGTATAACCATTATAATGTGAAAATTAGGGGCATTCTTGCATGATGTTGCGATACCACATCTTCTACATGATAGGTTCCTCAGGTGTAATGATCGTTGGAATACTCACAGTAAAAGTTGTTCCTTGCTCCAGAGTACTTTCTACAGAGATCGCTCCGCCATGATTATGTATAATATTTTGTGTGATCATATAACCTAAGCCTGTTCCTGTTTCTTTGGTCGTATAAAATGGTTTGCCGAGGGCATTGATCTGTTCCTCTGTCATCCCACAGCCTTCATCCTGCACACTGATTCGGGCTTCTCTGTCATAGGTTTGCACATGAATATAGATGTTTCCCCCATGATTCATTGCTTCCATCGCATTTTTAAGTAAGTTAATAAATACCTGCTTCATCTGATAAGCCTCACCATTAATCCAAATGGATTGATCAGTACAGACAGGGAGGATCTTGAGATTTTTTAGGGCAGCTTGTCCATTCATTAGTGTGGTGACTTGTTCCAGCAAAGACAATAAATCCACTGGTTTACTAATATGAGTGGTTTGGGGTTTAGATAAGACAAGCAGTTCGTTGACGATGAACTCGATGCGTTTCAATTCTGACTCAATAATGGAAATATATTTATCATTCATCCGCTCGGAAGAGCGCAGTAGCTTCATAAAGCCATTAATGGCTGTAAGAGGATTCCGTATTTCATGAGCGATTCCAGCGGCTAACTGTCCTGCTGTAGATAATTTCTCGGACTGTATCAGTCGTTCATCTTCCAATACTTGCTCGGATATATCTTTGAATATGCCAATGTACGCTTCGTTTCCCTCATAAATGATTGGCAATGTAATCCCATCCACATATTTCTGCTGGTTATTTAAACAATTAATCAGGTAGCAGACAGAACCTGTTGTTCTATCAGTGTTGAATTTCTTTCTTCGTTCTGAGAGAATTTCATAATTAGAGTAGTCTACAATATCCATAGTCGATAGACCAAGTACTTGATCTAGGCTTTCTGCATGGATTAATTGTAAACCTGCCGAATTTGCATATAGAACAATCCCTCCCCTAGTGATAAGCACGGGCTGAGGCAGTTCCTCCAGCAGCTGTAGAAAAGAGCTCTCTTTTTCAAGTAGATGGGTCTTCACAACCTGAAGCTGAGTCTCCATTTCCCTGATCAGGGTCTTATTCTCGAATTGAGTAAAATAAAATATAGGTTTACCAATGTCATCCGAAAGGATAGATAAGGAGACGTTTAAAGATAACCGGTGTCCGGTTGGATGGAAATAATCTAATTCGAGTCTCTGCGGATCAGTACTCGTAGATGGAAGAGAGCTTCCTAATGAAATGAATTTATGAATCTGATCTAGAAGGGTACGGACGGTTGGAGAGGGTGTCGTTAACTCGTTTTCATCATACCCCAAGAGGTCGCATAATGCTGAATTCAGTTTTAGGAACGTTCCATCAAGCGAAATAAGGGCCATACCCATCACGGCTTGGGTAAAAACAAAGTCAAAACCTTGAAAATCATTTGTCCGCACAGCAGGTTACCTCTCTTCTTTATAGGGGAGTGAGTGTTATCTCAAAATGCAATATATCCAACAGTCATAGTATAAAACATATAACTCAATAAAACATATAAAATTTCTGGGTTATTAGATATTCATACAACAGTTAAATAAAATCAGGTAGAATGGGAAGATACGTTGCATTTTAAGACAAGTGGAGGCGTTGTATCATGTTATCAGTTGTTGGTGAAATTCAAGGAATTAATCGTTACCCGGTCAAGTCATTTGCGGGTGAGAATTTAGAAAGCTGTATAATTGAACCGTATGGAATGCTTGGTGACCGTTTTTGCTCCTTTTACGATGAGTCAAAAGAGGGCTGGCGAAAATATATCACCGCTAGAAATATTCCGAATATGCTTACCTATCAAGCGCAATTTATAGATGGACAAATCCATGTAACGGCATCAGACGGGCGAACCTTTGGATGGGATGATAATCTATTGGAAGAAATCCAAAGCCAAACCAAAACTCCAATCACTATGTCTGGTTTAAAAGCTGCACATCCTCAGCCAGAACATCCGCAGCTCCTATCCGTGGATGGCGCTAGTATTCTACTCATTACGGATGCCAGCTTAAAAAAACTGGAGGCAACCTGGGGGCATTCCTTGGATCAACGGCGTTTTCGCGGGAATTTTGTTATTGCGCTGAATGATGATTCTCTTTTTGAAGGAGATTGGATTGGACGCCGGCTTAACATTGGGGACGCACAGCTACAGGTAGATAGTTTTTGTGAGAGATGTGTTGTGATTACGATGGACCCGGATAGTCTCCAGAAGGACCCAGTACTTTTGAAAAAACTGCATAAAGAGTTTGATTTGCATTTTGGAGTTTATGCTTCAGTAATCAAAACTGGGCAAATTCGAATCGGAGATAAAGTAGAATTAGTAGATTAGATACATGGTCCCAATATTGCAAACTTCCTTTACATTACTCCATGGATAAATTATCCTTTAAAGGATGACGATTTCATATCGGGAGGTTATGTATGAAGAAGAATTTGGCATCCCTATTAGTTGCATTGCTTCTACTGGTAATGTATGTCCCTACGAGTGCATTAGCAGCAGATAGCGGCAAAGGGCAAACGTATGTGAACACTCAGAAGGTGGCAGCAGAGAAGGCAGCATTCTTAACGGAAAAGCTGGGAACGACTAGTCTCCAATATGCTCTTATTGATGGCGATAATATCGTTGTGAGCGGTCAATCTGGATATAGTCATGTGGAGAGTAAGACAGCACCAAGCGCTACAACGATGTATGGAATTGGCTCAACGAGTAAAATGTATACAACAGCTTCTATTATGAAGCTTGTTGAGCAAGGGAAAGTAGACTTGGACGGTTCAGTCGTATCTTATTTGAATAATTTTACGATGGAAGATCCTCGTTATAAGCAAATCACTGTACGGATGCTGTTGAATCATTCCTCAGGTCTTGCTGGCTCGAACTTATCCAATTCTTTCTTATTTAATGATTCTGATCCTATTGCAAAAGATAGTTTACTAGAAACGTTGTCAACACAACGTCTGAAGGCCGATCCAGGTGCCTACTCAGTATATTGTAATGATGGATTTACGTTGGCTGAGTTGATTGTTGAAAAGGTCAGTGGCACGGACTTTACCACATTCATTCATCAAAATTTCACAGAACCTCTAGGGCTTGAACATACGAAAACGCCTGTAGATTCTGTAGCTTCTTCTCAGCTGGCTAGTGTCTACAATGCTACCTACTCAGCAGCTTTACCCAAAGAAACCATTAATGTGATTGGAACAGGTGGTATCTATTCCACTGCAGAGGACTTGGTGCGCTTTGCAACTATTTTTACGGGCCAATCGACTGGCATTTTGTCAGAAAAGTCTGTGAAAGCGATGGAACAAGAGGAATATAAGCGTGGAATATGGCCTAAGGGAACAGATAATTCGTTAGCTTATGGATTAGGCTGGGACAGTGTGAACTTATATCCATTTAACCAGTACGAAATCAAGGCTTTGACAAAGGGGGGAGATACGGGTCTGTATCATACCTCATTAGTTGTATTGCCCGAACAACGGATGGCAGCAGCAGTAATATCTTCTGGCGGAGCAAGTACAACGGACCAGATGCTTGCCAACGAAATTTTACTCAGTGCCTTACAGGAAAAGGGAGTTATTAAGGAACTGAAAGCTACACCTACCTTTAAAGCTTCGAACAAAGAGGATATGCCGCAAGAATTGGTAAACTATGCGGGTGTCTATGGTGATTCTACGCAACTAATGAAGATAGAAGTTAGTATAGCTGGGGAATTGAGTATATCTTCGATTATAGCTCCTACAATGCCAGCACAGAAATTTTCATATAATTCGAACGGTGAATTTTTAGATGCCGAGGGTACAAGTAAAGTTAGCTTTGTGAAGGAGAGCAATGGCCGTATCTATCTTTGGAGTCAAGGGTATGGGGTAATTCCAGGACTTGGTGAAACTGCCGTTACCCAATATGCAGCTGAGAAGCTTGAACCTAATGCCCTATCTCAAGAGGTCATTACTGCATGGCAGCAGCGTCAAGGGAAATTGTATTTTGATGTCAGCGAGAAGTACAGCTCCCAATATTACATGAGTATGCCGGTAGCTGGAATCGCTATGTTCCCTGACGCACCTGGTTATATGGGCTCGAATAAAATAACTGGACCTAATAAAGCAGAAATGACCGTGCAAATCCCAACCATCGCTGGGCGCGATCTTGCGGATCTTATTTTTGAAAATAAAAATGGTGTGGAGTATTTAAAGATTGGCAATCAATTATTTATACATCAAGATGCGGTTAAACCGATTTATGCAGGCCCGCAATCTATGGTAACGATCCAATCAGATGGATATGCTAGATGGTATGGAGTTCCTGAAACGGCAACAGGTAAGATAATGACAGTAGAGCTGCCAACCAAGAGTTCCTTTGCCGTCTATGATGAGAATGGTGTATGTGTGAATTACTTTACCATTAGCGGTCTTAAGCAAGTCAAACTTCCTAGCAACGGCAAAATTGTATTTGTAGGTGATGTCGGTGCGAAGTTTGAAGTGACCCTCAAGGCGCAATAAACGTATATAAAAAAAGAATCCTGTTATCAAGATTTTCGTCTTGGTAACAGGATTTTTTATTTGAAATTTTGTGAGAATTCTTTTATTTTATCTACCAATATCCCTTTGAGCTGATCAGTACCTTCCTTTGGAGCCTTATAGGCCTTATAACCTCCAAAAGATTCAATACAAATCGCAGCTTCTTTCAGATCATCAGGGAAATTTTTCTCTATTAATTCTTCGGTTTTCTTGGGTTTCTCGTTGCAAATGTAGTAGCCCATCTTCTTAGTCAGTAACTCATCTTTATTTTTTTTGATAAAGTCACGAATGGCTTTATATATTTTTTCATCTCTTACTCCTGCCCCTAAAATAATGCTATCAAATGCCTCGATATCTGGCTTTTCTAGTTCGATATTGCAAATTTTGCTCTGAGGTAGCTCTTCTGATAATACTTTTGCACATTGTTCTGTTGCTCCAGATTTTGTAGCGTATAGAATAAGTACTGCCATTGTGTTCCCTCTTTTCAGTTAAGATTAATCGCGTTCCCTCATGGAAAAAATCTCGCAAATCAATTATCTTGATTATCAAGATATAATATACTTTATCGAATATACTGATCATTTGTCAAGCCAACGGCAAGCTCCTGAGTGTTAATTAGATATCCTTATTATGGTATCATGGGAATAATATTAATCTAATGCTAACAATATCTTTAAGGAAATATACAAAAAAAGAGGAGTGAACGTAAATTGGGGATCATCGTAATGCTAATCATCTATTTGTTGCTTGGAATATTTGTGATTAAAGTAGGCATCGATAACTCTAGAAGTACGCAACTATCAAAAGAAATATTAAATGAGTTAAAAGAAATCAAAGAACTAATGATCAGAAATAAATACGAATGAATTCTATATAAGGGTGGAGGTGAACGAAAGTGAAAATTGGACTTATACTTATAATACTTGCTTTTTCTAACCTATTTCTAAGGATATGGATTGTTGGCCCGGACAAAGAAAAACTTCCTGAAGACGGTTATGAGCTTAATATAAAAGGGAAGCTTATACTTGCACTTGCGGGATTAATTACGGGGATTGTGATCATAATTGCCGATGGCCCAGAGGGTACGGTTATAAAATGGTTTTGGATTGTAGTTATAGTAGTAGCAATAGGGTTTCAGTCGTTCATCGACTGGAAATTTCTAAAACATACGAAACAGCACATAGTTTCACTTATTCTGTTAGTCCTGGGTGTGGTATTAGTTTATTTTATATTCTGATCTAGTTTCATTCGTACCGGTTTCGGACCCAGATGACGTTAATTGCTAAATAATCGCCTTTTGGGCAGCGTTTCGGACTCCAGTGCAGCTATTCGTTAGAAAGTGACTTATATTAGGTGTTTTTTATGCCAATAGTGGCCATGGAGTCCGATGGAATTCTTAAAGTGGAAATATACTGCTGTTAGTGTCAATGGAGTCCGTTAGTGACTTTGTAACTGCTGATGGCATCGAATCATACGAAGAAAAGAGGTGTTCCGGCAGCCAGCATATGGCTTGTTGGGCACCTCCTTTTTGTGTTCACATTATACTTCTGCTTTCGTAGCCACGAGTGGACAGAATCCTGGGTTCGTTATACATAATTCTTGAGCGAATTCCGGTTGGAGCTTGGAGAGCTCGGTGAAATAGCTGCTGATTACGTGATTACCACTTGTAGATCCATTCTGGAAAGACAGTGAGTTAAAAGTATGGACATGATTGTAATAATACTTTTTTTCTCGTTTGGGGAGCTTATAGACATGTGGAGGTGCGTAGGTTACAACATCAAAAAGATTGGCATACCGGTAACTCTTCCGCACATATAGTTTGAAAATATTAACGAAGTCCGGATCGCCTACCCGTGGGGAACCATAAGTATAGAGGTTAGGTGTGGTGTAAGAGGTATTTGCCGCAATATCTAAGGTACATAAGGTGGCGAGCGCTCCACCGAGGCTGTGGCCCGTAATGTATAAGGTCTTGTCGGGAGATAGCTTGGAGAGCGTAGAGAAGATGCCATCCCGAGCTGAAGAATAAATGTTGGTGAAGCCACGATGGGTGAGAGAGTCTTCTTTAAGATATTTGAACCGTTCCTGTGAAGCGAGGACGTTGGATATCCAATTGGTCGTCGTACTGGTTCCCCGAAAGGCAATAATAATCTCTTGTGGAGACTCCAAAATAAAGCCGAAACGTTCCCATACATTATTGAAGGATTGTGCTTCAATGGGATGACATAGCTGATAATCTAATGGAATGACGAAAAATCCATCTATATTTGAAAATTGTGTATAGGTCTGCCCGCAGACTGCAGCTAGAAAGATCGCCCTTTGCTCTTGCTCATTCCTCTTACTCACGTGCATCCCGCCTTTCTTTCCTACACTATATTAGGGGGATGAAGGAGTGATTCCTAAGAAAAAGGATTCCCTGAAACTTCTCTCTGAGTTACTATATATAAATAACTCCAACAGGAGAGAGAAGGGGGAAATGCATACATGAGCAACTTATTGGAAATTTTACACAAGGAAGTCGTACCGGCAGAAGGCTGTACGGAGCCGATTGCAGTTGCGTATGCCGTCTCCTTGGCGGCAGAGCTTCTCGAGGAAGAAATTACGGGGATTCAGCTGCATCTCAGCGGTAATATTATCAAAAATGCAATGGGAGTGGGCATTCCCGGGACAGGCCAGACAGGCCTGCCTATCGCAGCAGCCCTTGGAGCGGTGGTCGGCCGTTCTCACAAGGAACTGGAAATTCTGTCAGGCCTGACGCAGGCTGAGTTGAAGATGGCAAATGACCTGCTGGATAGAAAGCTGCTAAAAGTGGAGATAAAGGACACTCCTGAGAAATTATATATTGAAGCCCAGTTGTTTACGCAGAACCATACGGCGACTGCCATTATTGCCAGAGAGCACACCCATATAGAATATTTGGCTCTGGACGGGGAGAAAATAACACCCCGGAATTCAAAAGCCGACTGTGGCAAGCCTGGTCTTTCCGACACGGAAGAGTATGCGGGCTCAGTTGATCAGATATTCGAGTTTATCTGTTCCGCTCCTTTTTCAGAGCTTGGCTTTCTCTTGGAAGGGGCGAGGATGAACAAAGCGATCTCTGATGAGGGATTGCGAGGTGATTATGGCTTGCAAGTAGGCAAGAAAATGAATCAGCAATCTACGGTGAATCTGTTCGGCAATGATGTAGCGAACAGAATTATCGCGGCTACCGCAGCGGCTTCAGATGCTCGAATGGATGGCAGTGCAATGCCTGTGATGACAACTGCGGGCAGTGGTAATCAAGGCATCGCCTGTACGCTTCCCGTTATAGCTCTGGCGGAATTGCTGGGCAAAGATGAAGAAATGCTAGCTCGGGCGCTTGCACTGAGCAATCTGGTCACTGTGCACATCAAACATTATATCGGGCGGTTGTCCCCATTATGTGGTTCAGGGATTGCAGGGGGAGTAGGAGCAAATAGCGGGATCATTTATCTCATGGGCGGCAGTCTTGAGCAGATCAAGCATGGGATACAGAATACGATTGCTTCTTTGTCAGGTATGATCTGTGACGGTGCGAATTCTACCTGTGCGCTGAAGATTTCCACCTCCACCAATACGGCGATCCAGGCAGCCACACTAGCTATGAACAACATTGCTCCTACAACCAAGGATGGTGTGATTTTCGAAGAGGTGGAAGATACCATCCGCAACATGGAGCGTTTGGTTCAGGAAGGGCTGGCGGATACTGACAAGACCATTCTCAATATTATGCTCTCCAAAGGCGGAGCGAATTAGCTTCCAAATAAGTTGAAAACAAGATAGAACATCATAATTAAGACCGCCCGGTTTCCTGCATAAAATGGCAGGAAGCCGGGCGGTCTTTGTAACACTTCGGCAAAACATAGGTCTGCGAGAAGATTTGCATTAAATTTTAACATAACTTATTCTGAGTTAATAAAGGCATAGAGACTGAGGGTATAAAAAGGAGATAATATGACAGAGAAAATAGATATAGGCTGGAATTTTGCGAATAGTTATATTCATCTGCCGGAATCAATGTTTACAAGAATTAAGCCAACGCCTGTGCGTAAACCGGAACTGATTATTTTTAATGAACCATTGGCTGCTACTCTAGGGCTGAATAGCACAGCACTACAGAGCAAGGAGGGTCTTGGAATTCTTGCCGGCAACGAAGTTCCTGAAGGTACCGTGTCGCTTGCGCAAGCTTATGCTGGACATCAATTCGGACATTTTACCATGTTGGGAGACGGTCGAGCAGTGCTGCTGGGCGAACAGATCACCCCTCAAGGTGATCGTGTAGATATTCAGTTGAAGGGTGCGGGAAGAACCCCATACTCTCGTGGTGGCGATGGCCGGGCAGCGCTTGGACCGATGTTACGCGAATATATCATCAGTGAAGCTATGCATGGACTCGGGATTCCTACGACTCGCAGCTTGGCGGTGGTAGCTACAGGGGAGTCGCTAATCCGGGAAACGGAACAGCCGGGGGCGGTTTTGACTCGGATCGCGGCGAGTCATTTGCGTGTTGGAACTTTCCAATATGCTGCTGCATGGGGGACTGTGGAGGATCTGCGTATTCTGGCTGATTACACATTGCAAAGACATTATCCAGAAGCTCCTGTGGAAGATAATCCATATCTTGTTCTGCTTCGGGAAGTAATGGAACGTCAAGCAGCGCTAATTGCCAAATGGCAGCTTGTAGGTTTTATTCACGGAGTGATGAATACCGATAATATGGCCCTTAGCGGAGAAACGATTGATTATGGTCCATGTGCCTTCATGGATGTGTACAATCCTGAGACAGTATTTAGTTCCATAGACCAGCAAGGTCGTTATGCCTACCACAATCAACCCGGGATTGGCGCATGGAATCTCGCCAGATTTGCCGAGACTCTCTTGCCATTGCTGGCTGACGATCAGGCACAGGCGATTAAGCTGGCTGAGGAGGCAATTTCAGATTTTTCGGAGCGGTCCTATCAATATTGGCTAACGGGAATGAGAGCGAAGCTGGGAATCTTTAACGAAGAGTTAGAGGATGTTGCTCTGATTGATACCCTCCTTGAACTGATGCAAAAATATCGGTCTGACTACACTAATACATTTCGGTCTTTAACTTTAGGCGTAATGGAAGATGCTGATCTGTTTGGCACTCCTGAATTTAAGCAATGGAATGAGCTGTGGCAGGCGCGCCTTAGCAGGCAGCAGGAATCACAATCCTCTTCACAGGAGCTGATGCGTACCAGTAATCCTGCGATTATTCCGCGGAATCATCGTGTGGAAGAAGCGCTTGAGGCGGCGGTAGAGCGGAAAGATTACGATGTGATGGAGAGGTTACTTCAAGCATTGTCTAACCCATACGCCTACTCCCCTGAACAAGAGGAATACTCGGCACTTCCTGAGGAATCCGCATGTCCATATCGTACATTCTGCGGTACTTAAATTGCTTATAATCTATCTGGAAAATGGGGGAAGGAAGAATGTTTCATGCTTATGATGTTCTAGCCAACCAGTTGCTGGCCAATGCAAATGATCCGAGTTGGTATGTGCCCTTTGAAGTGGCGGTTAAAGACTTAAGTGAAGAAGAAGCTTTTTGGAAGGTAACGGAAGAAAGCAATAGTATTGCTGAGATTGTGCAGCATCTGCTTTACTGGAATGAAACTTGGCAAACTAGGTATAAAGAAGCCAGTGTTCATGCGGTTCCTTCAGTGGATAATAATAATACCTTTGTCGTTGCAGAAGAGAAAACGTTCGAAGCGTTGCAAAAACAACTTTTAGAGGTTCTTTTACATTGGCAGGAATTGATTAAGAAAGAACAATTGGAAGCTGATGTTCAAGGATTCCCAGACAGTAAATGGTGGGAAGTACTCGGAAATGTAACAACCCATAATGCTTATCATGTGGGCCAGATTGTTTTTATTCGAAAAATACAAAAAAGCTGGAACCGCAATGTGAAGTGACATTGTGAAGTAAATCCTAAAAAAATAAAATTAAAAAGGCGTTAGCGGATGCACATTCATCTGGCTTTCGTCTTTTTTTACGCATTAATACTTACATATGCTTAATCATATACTCATAAACGCTTGTAAATACTTATTAAATGACTTATGATGACTTTAGGAGGTGGATTACCTTATGTATCAAGAGGAACGATTATTAAAAATACTCGAATATTTGAAACAACACCAAGCAATGAGTGTTCAAGATATCTGTACGCAATTTGAAGTCTCAAGAGATACTGCCCGACGGGATATTGTTAGGTTAGTACAAGAGGGCGTCGTTGTTCGGACGCATGGCGGTCTAGCGTTACCAGAATTACAAAAAGAATTATTATCTTACCAGGATCGTTTGATCGATGAATCCGAGAGTAAGCAGAGAATAGGGAAGATCGGAGCCGCGCTTATCCAAAATCGTGAGACTGTGATTTTAGACGTATCGACCACTGTACAGTTTGTTGCTGAACAAATTAGTGCACAGGATATTACGGTTGTCACGCATTCAATAGATAATGTAGGGATTTTATCCCATCGTGAGGATCTGCAAATTTATGTACTTGGTGGTTACTTGAATGTGAAAAACCGCTTGTTATATGGTTCTTCCATTATCGATAAACTTAGTGAAATTCGTGCGGATAAAGCCTTTATTGGAGCGTCGGCGATCTGTGCTGATGGGCTCTATTATCCTTATGAAGAAGATGCGCGGGTAAAAAGAGAAATGGCTCGAAGATCTGATCAAGTGATTTTAGTAGCCGATCACACCAAATTTAATGCCAAATCCTTTTATCGGCTAGACTTTGACTTCATTGATATTTTAATTACAAATCGAGAGCTTCCAATCGAGATCAGAGAAGTTCTAGATCAGAAGAACATCACAGTTATTGAGTGTCAAGATGAAGCTGAAGAGGTTCGAAATCAAGAGTGATAACGAAATGGAGGAGAACGTTTATGACTTATATTTTGCAAAATGTACAAGTAGTGCTTCAGAATAGTATAGTTTCAGCGGCCAATGTATGGATTTCTGAAGGAAAAGTGATGAGGATAGACTCAGGAGATACCTCTATCCCAGAGGGTGAGTATGAACGGATTGATGGCGGAGGGCATTTGTTAGTGCCCGGAATGATAGATGTGCATATTCATGGTGCTAACGGGTTTGATATGATGGACGGTACTGAAGAGAGTATTCAAGAAGTATCGAAGGCTTGCGCAGCATCTGGTTGCACCTCATTTCTGGCTACCTCTGTGAGTTCTACGATGGAAGATCTTTTAGAGATGATTCGTAGTGTCAAACGTGTAATTGGGCATGAAGTGGGAGCAAAGATCGCAGGCATTCACTTAGAGGGACCTTATCTAAACCCCAAGAGAAAAGGAATGCAAAATGAAAAGTATCTGCGGCATCCTAACTTAGAGGAAATGAAGCTCATTTTCCAAGAAGCTGGATCACTCATTAAAATGGTTACGATTGCTCCTGAGCTGCCGGGAGGCATGGAGCTTCTTTCCTTTTTGAAGGAACGGGGAGTGGTGATAGCAATTGCTCATTCGGATGCCACATATGAGGAAGCCAAACAAGCTTTTGCCGCTGGGGCAAGTCATGTTACGCATTGTTTTAATGGCATGCGGCCGATCCATCATCGAGATCCGGGGATTGTGGTTGCCGCTTTCGAAGAGAAACATGTAAGCCTGCAAGCTATTGTGGATAATGTCCATCTGCATCCTGCAATTATCCGATTGATGCATACCATGAAAGGACCAGAAGGAATGGTCTTGATCACAGATGCGTTACAAGCAATGGGGTTAGGGGATGGGAACTATATATTTGGAGGACATCAGGTTACGGTATCTGGGGGCATAGCGCGATTGGAAGATGGCACGCTGGCCTCCAGTACAGTTACCATGAATGAAGCCTTACGTTATACTGTCGAAACTGGAATTTCGCTGACAGATGCCGTACAAATGGCTTCAACTACACCTGCTAATATTCTTGAACTTCAACAAAAGGGGACGATAATCACTGGCTTAGATGCTGACCTGGTCCTCATGGATGATGAATTTAAAGTGCTCTGGACAATGGTAGGAGGGCAAATCTTACAGCTGTGACCGATATTCATGTGCCGTTATTCCGAACACGCTCTTAAAATGCCTGTTCAGATGAGTTAGATCCACAAATCCGCAATCTACAACAGCTGCATAGATATCCTTGGTTCTCTCAATGGACTGCTTGGCACGCTCTACCTTGCAATTTAAGAAAAATTGATAGGGCGATATTCCTGTATGTGTCTTAAACTCGCGAATAAACTGATATTTGGACAGACCAAATTCTGTGCAGAGATCGTCCAGCTTCAGCACATGGTCTAAACTGCAGTACATCATTTCCTTTGCTTTTTTGAGAAATTTATTATTCGTTCTACGATCGGTAACTATTTCAGTATTAGATACTAAATGAAGCAGAGTGAATAACAGTTCACTGCACAAAGACTCCTCTTTGCCATTCTGGATGGCATGGTTTAGGGCTAATATGCACTGCGCCAATTTGTCATCGTATAAGATAGGAGTGGCGAAGCGGAGTTCTTTTTTATCTAGTATCTCTCGCATTAGGGTTGGCTTAATATAAAGCATGACATAATCAATGCCACCTTTATCATACGCATTGCCATCATGCGTTTGTTCTGGATTAAACAACATTACGCCATTTTTATGAGAGGATTGCAAACTACCGTCAAGATTATATTGCTGAATGCCACGAAGGGTCACACCGAGTGCATATTCCTCATGGCAATGTTTTTTATAGGTGAAATCAGTAAGGCTGGCGGATAAGGACAGGATCTCTGCTGACTTTTTATAGTTAAATCTCTCCACGTTCTTAACCTCCGCGACTTTATAGGATTCCCGATATCATAATGGCTGAGTATACTAAAAACAGTGCCATCACGGTATTTAGAACTTTTTGATGATTTTTCATAAATGTTCTGAAGATTGTCCCAAAAACAACCCATGTCGTAAATGCAAAAAATCCGATCACAGTTATAATTATAACAAACATAAACAAGGCAAGCGAAGAGGTATAGAATGGCATTACGTAGTTGGGAATGACCGTTAGTGTAAATACTAGCACTTTAGGATTCACAAGCTGCATAAGCACGCCTGAGCGGAAATTGGCATTGGGGTCAGGCTGGTCTTCCATTGAACCCATTTTAAAGATTTTATAAGCAAGGTAGAGCATATATAAACTCCCAATGACTTGCATAATGATCAGGATATTTGGGATGATTTCTACTAGAACACGGTTCAGCAGAGTAGAAAGGATAAGTAATAAGCCAAAAGCCAGCGTGGATCCGTATACATACCCCATTGATTTTTTAGCCCCGGAATGTTGCACGGAAGAAAGAATAACAATATTGGTAGGACCGGGTGTAAATGTAGCGACAACGCAATAGATCAGAAAGGACAATATATTCATGATGACCTCCAGTAAAGTAGTTCTATGAATATAAACCTTTCAGTCTGAATGCTGATAGTATATTATTGCAGGATTTTTAAGAATTCCGGCCGGGAATAGAAGAGGTGTACGAATCAATGAATAAGAGTAATCAAATGGCCATAAGCACACTTTCTCCAGATGATTTTGAATCCACATGCTCTGTTTTTGAAATTTCAATCCCAGATGCTTTTGAAAAAGAAGGGCTTGATCATTTACAAGACGATATCCAAAGTGAAATAGATCATAAAAAGCAAATGGTGATGACTTCACTGGATACTACGACTGGGGAGCCTTACTTCCTTCTTGCAAAAATAGAAGAGCAGGTGGTCGGTACGATTTCCTTTGGAGCTTGTGGCAAAGATATTCAAACCTGCACGGATCATCAGTTAGATGAAATAGGGGAATTGGGCAGTCTATACATCATGCCAAGTTATCAGGGTCAAGGTGTAGGTTCAGCCTTAATTAAGGAAATGATGATATTTCTAAAAAAGCAAGGGGTAGAGCGGTTTTGTCTGGACAGCGGTTATAAACGTGCACAAGTCAGGTGGCAACGTAAATTTGGAAAACCTTATAAAGTAGTGGAAGACTATTGGGGACCTGATTCCGTACATATGGTTTGGTTGTGTAATGTGAGTGATCATTTAAGCTAGAGATATATTTTTCATAAAAATAACAGTCCCTTTGCTGCGCGCAGAGGGATTTTTTGTTTTGTTGGATAAAACGGGTGTAATGTCGTTTGACAGATGATCTTTTGCCGGGTAATATGAATCTTAGATTTAGTAAATTAGTAATTTAGTAAATGAGTAAATTAGTAAATCATAAAATGGAGAGTGACTAATCATGAAAATTCCAACAACTCTAAAACATAAACCTGTAATCGTGTCAGAAAATTACGAGCAGGTTGATGGCCGCTACGCCGGGGACACAGATGCAAAAGGTCTGTCCCTAGGATTAGCTCAATGGAATGATAGAGGAAAGGTCGACATCTCAGCAAAGGTATGGAGACATACAGGGGACAAATGGTCGAGACAGTCCGAAGAGCTGCCAATGCACAGAGTGCTTGACCTGGCAATTTTGATTTGCAGAAGTAGTTTGTATTTTCAAGAGGCCTATCGTTTTCCAAAAATGTATGATCCCGAGAGCCCTATGATTGATCGTGTTGGGCTGCAAGGAGATGCAATGAGTGTATCTGTCTGTGCAGACAATCCCATGATTGATAATGATATTAAGCTGTTCGCCCAGGCGCTTAGTGATGATGGTGAAATGATTGGAGAACGACTTTCGGTATTGTCCCGTTTATTAAAAGAAATGGGGTACTGAAATTTAGCAGAATTGTTTGTGGAAGGAGAATCATGAATCATAATGGACAAAAGCAAACGTAAAGAACTTCAGGAGCAATATAAGCAGCTCAAGACTTACATGGGTGCTATTCAAATTACAAACAAAATAAGCGGAAAAATATTCGTTGACAGCTATCCCAACCTGAAGAATAAATGGATGACTATACAGATGCAATTAGATATGGGCAGATTTGCGAATGCAGAGCTGCAAAAGGACTGGAAGGAACTTGGAGCAGAAGCTTTCAGCTATGAGGTATTAGAGCAGAAGGAGTCAGAAGACTTAACCGACGTGCGCTGGGAGCTTAAACTATTGAAAAAGAAGTGGTTCGAGAAATTGCAACCCTTTGATGACAAAGGATATAATAAGCCACTTACCCATTAAGCCAAGTATAAAGAAACCTTTAGCTTTCATAGCAAGGGTTTCTTTTTTTTGGATCGTATTTCACTCCGGATTTTATGTGTCGTAATATTATATATGTTTTGTCGCATTTTCCTACTAAAAAAGCTGTTTATTATGTGTTATTTTTATAGCAGATGTCAGAATAACATATATACGGGAGGCACAAGTAAATGACCATTAGAATTGGTAAGCTCAGCTATTGGCATGTGCATGCATGGGATTATACCAAGCAAGCTCAGGAGCATGAAGATACCGTATTAGCTGCAGTTTGGGACGAAAACGTAGAGCGTGGGAACAAAGCTGCGGAAAGCTTGAATATTCCTTATTTTGAATCACTGGATGATCTGCTTGCGCAAGAGGATATAGATGCCGTTATCGTGGATGCACCAACGAATATGCATAGAGACGTAATCGTGGCTGCAGCCAAGGCGGGCAAACATATCTTCACAGAAAAAGTTATTGCCCCAACGTTAAAAGAAGTTAACGCAATTATCGCAGAAGTTAACGAGAACAAAGTGAAGCTAACGGTCTCCTTGCCTCGTTTAAATGACGGCTATACATTAACTATTCAAGAGATTCTAAGTCAGGAACTGCTCGGCAAGATTACTTACGTTAGAGTTCGCTTATCCCATAACGGAGCAACGGAAAGCTGGCTTCCTGATCATTTCTTTAGCTTGGAGCAATGTGGAGGCGGAGCTTTGATTGATCTTGGCTGTCATCCCATGTATTTGGCGAAGCTTTTCTTAGATCAAGATGTGACTGGGGTAAGTGCTAATTTTGGTTATGTAACCGGTAAAGAAGTGGAAGATAATGCCGTAGTGACACTATTTACGGATTCAGGAGCAATTGGTGTGGTGGAGGCTGGTTTCGTGAATAGTCATTCGCCGTTTACTATCGAGGTGCATGGAACTGAAGGAACGCTGCTTTACGGAACACCAGAGAATAAGCTTCTTCTTAGAACGAACAAATCCACGGATAAAGAAGAAGGCTGGAAAGAAGTAGCCCTGCAAAGCAATCGTGAAAGCGCCTTCCATCAATGGGTTGATCATATTCAAAATAATACACTTGGCACTCAAAATGTTGAAATGGCAGTTGAGCTTACCAGATTAATGGAGGCGGCGAACCGCTCGGCTAAAGAAGGCTGTGTAATTCCGATTGGGAGGACTTAACGTTGAGCAGCTTTCCCTATGAGATGATGTTTGAGAAGCAGGATATGCTTGAAAGATTGGATATCACGATTCTATGGGGACATTACGAGATTACAGTGTTTAGATTTCATTTGACATCTTTTCCACCGGGCAGAGTAGTCGAGTTCCATAATCATTCTGAATTTGAATTTCATTTCATTCCGCGCGGGAAGGGAGAAGTCATTCTTGGGGATCAAAAATATCCTCTTTCAGAAGGAATGTTCTATCTAACCGGACCAGGTGTTATGCATCGTCAAGAGGCAGATGCTGATGAATCCATGGAAGAGCTATGTCTGCATGTTGACATCAAGAAGAGGATCAGGGATGATGCTGATCTTTGGGAGGTTGCGGAAGCTGAGACCTGTGTGGAGAAGCTGAAGTGTTTACCCTTGGTTCCAGCACAAGACTATCACGGGGCTATGAAGTGTTTTCGAGAAGCGTACGAAGCATGCGATGGGAAGTTGACCGGATATTATACTTCAATTAAGCATCTTGTGATCAGTATTTTACTAAAGGCCGTTAGAGCGTATGATTCAGGCGGGATCCGCACGGAGGCGCCGGTTAGAGATATGCTGACTTACCGGTATCAATACGCAATGCAATATATGGAAGCGAATTATTCAGGAACGGTTACCTTAGAAAATGTTGCGGAAAAGCTAAATATTAGTTCAAGGCAGCTGCAGCGGGTGTTTAAGCAAGTAAATGCAGAACAATCATTCAGTAGGGCGCTTGAGGATATTCGATTGCAAGCGGTCTGCCGCAAGCTTGAAGAAAGCAATTATCCGATAGAACAAATCGCACAGTCGGAAGGGTTTACCAATGCTACCTATTTGCATATTGTCTTCCGCAAGCGGTTAGGTATGACACCGGCAACTTATCGAAACAGCAAACAAATCCATTAGAGGTGAGGGTGAAGGATATGAGTAAGGTTTTTCGTGTAGGGATTATTGGATGTGGTGGTATTGCGAATGGCAAACATCTTCCAAGCTTGAGCAGACAAAGTAAGGTTGAGATCGTGGCTTTCTGTGACATTATTAAAGAACGTGCTGATGAGGCAGCGGAGAAATACGGAAATAATGAAGCTACTGTCTATACGGATTACACTGAACTATTAAAAGATCAATCCATTGATATTATTCATGTGCTTACGCCTAATGATGTCCATGCGGAAATATCAATCGCTGCTCTAGAAGCCGGAAAACATGTGATGTGCGAAAAACCAATGGCTAAGACGGCGGCAGATGCCAAACGAATGGTTGAAGCAGCGAAACGTACAGGCAAGAAGCTGACCATTGGATATGACAACCGGTACAGAGAAGACAGCTTATATTTGAAAAAAGCTTGTGAGTCCGGAGAGCTTGGTCATATTTATTTTGCAAAAGCACATGCCATCAGACGAAGAGCCGTACCGACCTGGGGAGTATTTCTTGATGAAGAGAAACAAGGCGGCGGTCCGCTTATCGATATCGGAACCCATGCGCTGGATCTAACCCTTTGGATGATGGATAACTATAAACCAAAAGTTGTGCTGGGCACTAAATATCATGAACTTTCACAAAAAGAAGAAGCCGCCAACGCATGGGGACCGTGGGACCCTAAAAAGTTCACCGTAGAGGATTCAGCCTTTGGAATGGTCGTAATGGAGAATGGTGCAACAATCATGCTGGAAGCGAGCTGGGCTCTGAATTCACTAGACATACATGAAGCGAAATGCAGCTTAAGTGGGACGGAAGCAGGCGCAGATATGAAGGACGGACTTAGAATTAACGGAGAGAAATTCAGCAAGCTGTACACCAATAAAATTGAGCTTGGGGCAGGCGGTGTTGCCTATTATGAAGGAAAAGCTGAAAGTGCTCCGGATATAGAATTAAGAAAGTGGATTGAAGCGATTGAACAGGATAAAGACCCGGTTGTAACTCCTGAACAGGCTTTTGTCGTTTCGCAAATATTGGAAGCTATTTATGAATCGGCGCAGACCGGCAAGGCTGTGTATCTGGATTAGATTTTTGACAACTATAGCGATTTAGAGTAATATCCACTTGTGATTTAATTATAGGGATCCGAGACAAGACTCTCTCTTTACCGGGAGAGTTTTTTTGTTTTTTTACTTGTCTAGACTCTGGGTAATAGGGGTGGAAATCGTGGATACTGTTGATCGCAATCATGTGCTTATTGTGGAAGATGACGATAATATTAGACGTTTTATATCTATAAATTTAACGAATAATGGGTTTGTGGTTAGTGAAGCTGCTTGTGGAGAAGAAGCATTGCAGAGCTTTGAGGTGAGCCGTCCAGATGTTATGGTTCTGGATATCATGTTGCCTGATTCTAATGGGTTCGAAATATGCCGAAAGCTAAGAGAGAAAGACGCTGGGGTCATCATCATTTTCTTAACCGCACGTGGACAGGATTTGGACAAAATCAATGGCCTTGAAATGGGTGCTGACGATTACATTGTTAAACCTTTTAATCCATTAGAATTGGTAGCACGTATTAAAGCTATTTTGCGCCGTACAGAATCCGCTCTAAAGCCGCAAAGAACTATACTTCAAGCTGGACCGATCCGGCTGGATTTGAACGCGAACAAGATGTTTAAGCAGGATGACAGCATTGAATTAACTCCGAAGGAATTTCAGTTGATGAAAACCTTTCTGGAGCATCCGGATACAGCACTCTCTAGAAATGAATTAATGAATCTTGTCTGGGGAGAGGATTATATTGGAGATCCCAAAACGGTGGATGTTCATGTGCGTAAGTTAAGAGAGAAAATTGAGGTTGATGCTTCTAATCCGCATTGGCTTGAGACGGTATGGGGGCTCGGTTACCGCTTTAGAAAGGATGGTTGAAGAATGGGGATTCAGAAAAGATTAGTAGGAAGCTATTGTATACTCATTTGTCTTACTGTGCTCATTCTTGAAATCATTCTTAATGTATCTGTGCGATATTATTATTTTCATAACATAGAGGAAACCTTGATGAATCAAGCAGAGCTATCGGCTTCTTTTTTTCAGCAATACTTTGGGGACCAGGATCTGGAGGAACAATCGGATAGGTTACTGAAGGGTTTTGCGAGTCATTCTGATGCACAGGTGCAGATTATTAATGTTGAAGGCTGGCTGTTGCAGGACTCAAATGGACTTCAAGGCGATCTAACTATGACTGAGTACATAGATGTACAAGCAGCAATAAAAGGGCAGCCCGGCAGTTGGAAAGGTGCGGACCCTAACACAGAGGAAGCAATTTACGCGGTATCTTATCCCTTGCAGGCTAATGGAAACATCGTGGGGGGAGTCAGATTTATCACGTCCTTAACGGAAACTATACATACAGTTAAACATATTACGGTTTTACTGATCGGGGTGGGGATCATCGTCATTGGCATTGTCACCTTACTTGGATTATTGCTGTCTTGGACCATAACCAGATCAATTAAAGATCTGAAGCAGGCAGCAGACCAGATGACCGAAGGAGATTTCAGCATCAGAGTGCATAAGCGCTATCAAGATGAGCTTGGTTCATTGGCGGATACGTTAAATATGATGGCAAGCCGAATCTCCAAGAGTGAACAGCTTAAGAATGATTTTATTGCTTCCGTATCCCATGAACTGCGAACACCCTTGACCTCGATCAAAGGTTGGGCAATTACCTTAAAGGCGAGTGAGGTGAGTAATCAACCTCTGTTTTATGATGGGCTTGATATTATTGAATCCGAAAGTGACAGGTTAACTCATATGGTGGATGAATTGTTGGATTTCTCTAAGTTGGATAACGGAAGAATCGCCGTTCACTTCACATCAGTGGATCTAACAGAACTGCTGCAGCATATCGGCAGACAACTTACCCCTAGAGCGACCCGACAAGGCATCTCACTAGAAGTGAAAATAGAAGAACATCTGCCAGTAATTCAAGCTGACGAGAATCGTTTGAAGCAAGTCATGATTAATCTCATTGATAATTCAATCAAATTTACTGGTTCATCAGATCGGATTTTAATCAGCGCCCAAACGGTTCCAGGGAAAGTCGTGATTTCTGTAGAGGATACAGGCTCAGGTATCGCAGAGACGGATTTAGAGAATGTGCGGCAAAAATTTTACAAAGGGGATCAACAGGCTTCGGGCAGCGGCTTGGGATTATCCATCTCGGAACAGATCATTAAATTGCATCATGGAGAGCTGCGAATAAGCAGCACTTTAGGCAAAGGAACGATTGTCCAATTTGACTTACCGATAGAATAAGAATTCAAATTTAACTATTTCATAACCACTTTCATCTCTTTCACAGATAAAATACTATATATGCGGACAAGCGAGGAGTCGATGATCCAAATGCCGGGCAAATTCATAAAAATTGGTACCCTGTTTACAACTTTATTTTTGCTCGGAGGATGCGGAGTCCCGGCAACACCCGGAGAGCTGATTAAACCTCCATCATCAGAAGCAAGCCTGGAGCGAGACAAAACGAGCCAGGAATTTATTAAGTGGCTTCCAGACAAAGCTCAATTGATAACTCCGATGAAGGGACAAGAGGATAATGCCATCTCTTTTGGCGATATGGATGGAGACGGAATTGACGAAGCTGTGGTTGTGTATGAGTACAGTAAAAACAAAGGATATACTATAAAAGCAATGTTGTTGAGGCAGGAAAATGAAGCTTGGCAGAAGATTTCCGAGGTTGAGGGGTTTGGGTATGGTCTAGATTATGCCGGATTCTTTGATGTTGATGAAGATGGCCATAAGGAGCTCGCGCTGGGCTGGTCATTGGGTGAGGCTGGGAATGGTCTGGATATCTATACGCTAAGTGAAGATAAACTGAAGCTGTTATCGAAGAAAGCGTATCAGGGCAAATTTGATCTGAGGTAATCATTCAATCTAATCATCCGTAGCGCTTCAATGTGAAAAAAAGAAGTAAAAGTGCTCAGCACAACAAGAAAACTACAGAAATTAAATAGAGGTTGTTTTATGCTCATCTCTACCAAAATTGCAAAGCTGGACAGATCCGTACTTTTTCTCACCACCTGCTTAGTTGGCGTGGGCACTGTTGCTATTTATGAAGCGACTACGGATACGCGGTTAGACGGTCTTTACATAAGTTATTTGTATTTATTTGCTTTATTTTGCCTACCCATGTTATTCATTGCTTTGGTAGATTATAAGATTCTATTAGGCAGGTTAGCGTATCTCTTTTATGGCGTGGGCATAGGTTTACTCGTACTAGTCAAGCTGGTTGGAGAAAACCTCAATGGTGCCGTGCGTTGGTTAAGCATTGGGAGCTTTCAGCTTCAGCCCTCCGAGTTGGCTAAAATATGTACGGTGCTGCTCATTGCTCATCTATTAGGTACACGAGAGGGCCAGCAGCTGCGGTTTTTTCAAGATTTAGTACCGGTTTGTTTCGTTTTTTTAATTCCTTTCATTTTAATAATGGATCAGCCCGATTTGGGTACAGCGCTCGTTTTTGCTGGCATATTACTTAGTATGCTGTGGATTGGTAACATCCGTGCTCTATATATGATTCTGATCCTTGGTGTTGTGATTATTTCGATCGGCACGATACTATGGCTGTATTATGCCAACTTCGACTTGTTATCCAAGATTGTCGAACCCCATCAATTGTCACGAATCCAAGCTTTTTTGGACCCGCAAAGCGATCCTGATAAATCTTGGCATGTAAAAAACGCAATGATAGCCATTGGCTCCGGAGGATTATCGGGCAGTGAAGGTATTTTTTTGCGAAAAGGATATATTCCATATGCGTATTCCGATTCGATCTATGTAGTCATCGGGGGGAAATACGGTTTTATAGGTTCATCCGTGCTGCTGATGCTTTATTTACTGCTCGTGTACCGAATGATCTTTATTGCGCTGGATAGTAGGGACCGTGCGGGTACCTATATTGTCACCGGGTTTATCGCCATGTTCATCTTTCAAGTTTCCGTTAATCTTGGGATGCATATTGGGTTGCTGCCCCTGACGGGGATTTCATTGCCTTTTATTAGTTATGGAGGCAGCTCATTGCTAACTAATATGATTGCGATTGGCATGGTGTTAAGTGTTAAAGTTCATAAGGATGAAAGCACTGATTGAATTAGCTATTGGAACTGAGTGGAGGAAATTATGTCTAACAAACGCAAGTGGACAACAACCCGTAAAATTCTGACGAGCATTGGTCTTGTCTTAGGCGCAGCTATTATAGGGATTGGAGTATATGCAGGGTATTTATATAAAAAGACGGATGATGCGATACAGCGTATGGCAGCTCCAGTCACCATCCAGCCCACAGCTGCTCCAGAGGAAAAAAAGGAGACGGTATCGGTTGAACCTATGATTTTTCTGCTAGCCGGGGTAGATAGTCGGGATGGCGGTGGTGGAGTAATGAATACCGATGTTCTGATGCTTGTCAGCTTCAATCCGGACACGAAGTCGACGAGTTTCTTATCTTTACCACGGGATTTGTTGCTAAAACCTAAATCGTTGCCTTCCCGCAAAGCCAATTATTATTATGCTTATCATTACATAAAAGACAAAACAGAGGCTATTCCAAATACAAAAGAGTTCTTCAGCAATTTGCTCGGTCTGCCGATTGAGCACATGGTTGTGGTGAATTTTGATGTGTTGCAGAAGACCGTGGATTTGCTTGGCGGACTGACTATAGATGTCGATATGGATATGAAATATACCGATACGGCAGATGGTACACACATCGATTTAAAGAAAGGCTTGCAGAAGCTGGATGGCAAACAAGTTCTTGATTTTGTACGGTACCGTAAATCGAATCAAGGAACGGCTGAATCCTCCGATTTCCAGCGCAATGATCGGCAGCAGCAAGTAATCAAGCAGATTCTGGATAAGCTAGGAAATTTCCAAGGCGTGTCCCAATGGGGAAATGTATTGGATATCATTGGTGAAAATGTGAAGACGGATATTCCTCAAGCAGATCTGCAGCAGTGGTTATTCAACTTCCCTAAACTTAAACCAGAGCATATTAATTCCTTACATGTGGAATCTCTTTGGAAAAGTCCGTATGTCTATGTGAATAAAGAGGATCTAAAACAAGCACTTACTACTCTGAGTACGGAAGCAGGCGTCAGCTCCGAAAGCTCATTACACTTGGAGAATGTTGGGACTGTGGATTAACATCAACAAACTGCTCTTAGGAGCAGTTTTTTTGTAGCTTTCTGCCGGCTGTGAGTTTATGTAGAAAATAAGGTGAAAGAGTTTTTTACCTCGTATTGAGCTTCCAATTAATAGTATAATAAGAACTCGTAGGAGTTATTTCAATATGTTGTAGAGAGCTTATCCACAATAACTTTATGCGAATACATACTCATATTTTTTTGAGGAATAAGGAGATGAGAGCATGACTGTAAAAACTACAGCGGAACAAATCCGCATTATCGAATACGATTCTTCTTATGCTGGGGCGGTCGCAGAAATGTGGAACCGCAGCAACGAAAGCTGGGGCGGAGGCACTAATCAGAGAACTGAGGACAGTGTGCGCCGTGAGATGGAGATCTCGTCCAATCTTAATGCCTTTCTTGCCGTTGATGGCAAAGAGGTAGTCGGCTTCTGCAGCTTCGCCCACTACCGTCAAGATGAAGGGGCTTTGTATGTCCCGCTATTAAATGTGCGCCCCGATTATCACGGATACAAGGTTGGCCGCAATCTGATTCTGAACGCTGTTCGCCAAACAATAGAAGCGGGCTGGCCACGTCTTGATCTGTTCACTTGGGCAGGTAATACGAAAGCCGTACCGATGTATAAGAAATGCGGATTTTTTTGGGAGAAAAATGAAGATTACGTCCATCTGATGAACTTCATTCCAACTGTATTGCAAACGGAAGCACTTGCTCCTTATTTTGAAGAACTGGATTGGTATGCAGACAGTACCCGTGAACTTCCCATCCAGCCAGATGGCCGCCAGGAGCGTGGCTTTGATTTCTTTGATTATACTTGGCAAAAGGGAGAACTCTCCTTGCGGGCGGAATTCGAGAAGACTGGCCGCGGTCTGACCGCTCTTGATACACCAGACTATGAAATCTCTACGGAAATTGATGATCATGATCTTGTGTTTGGTTCGACCTACAAGATTCGCTATCGCATCAAGAATCGTTCGACGTCTGAGCTGGCCATTGAGATCGAAGGCCAGAACGATAAAAATATCCGTTTTGCTCTATCTGCTGCGCGAATACTCGCTCCAGGTGAAACGGTTATCGTGGAAGGTGATTTTGAGCTTGATTCAGTTCGGGAAGAACAGAACGATAAGAAGACACACCCCGTTGTTATGAGCAAGTGGATCATCGGTGGCAAGCGTGCGGAATTCCGCATTGGCGTTGCTCCTAAATTTCCACTCAAAATGAAGATAGCGCTGCCACACCGGGAATTGTATCTGGGTCTTCCTTCGGAACTGTACCTTAATGTGGAGAATAATTTTGCTGCAGAAGCAGAATTTTCTTTTGATTTGCCCGAAGACGAATTCCTGATGTGGGCGGACCGTACAGTAAGCTTTACTGTTCCAGCTAAGAGTAAGGCTTCTATTCAAGTACCCTTTACCCTAAATTCATACGGTCTTTATTCACAGGCTATTGAGGTAACGGCCGTTCCGGTTGGAGAGAAGGCAGTCACCTTTATCAGCAAGCTATCCGTTCTAATGAAGGGAACGCATGGCCGCTTTGGCGGGGAAAACGGGGATCAGTGGGTGGCGGTGAATGGCGCCTACTCTATTCATCTTAATAATACCGACAATGGAATGTGGATTGAATATCCCGGCTCGAGCCATAATTTCTGGTTGACCCATCCGAAGTTAGGCAAGCCATTCGCAGAAGAATTCTCTAAGAAACAGGCCAAAGAAGTAAAGATCTATTCTGAAGGGGAGAGTCAGGTTCTCGAAGCTCTTTACGAGTCGGAAGAATTTCCGGGTCTTGAGATAAAAAGAGTGGCTAAGCTATTTGCCAACGGAATCGCTGAGTTTTATAGCGAGGTCTGCAATACCAATAGTGATATCCTGGAAGAAGACATGTATCTGTTGACGAATTTCGGCTTTTTCGGTAAACAGCTTATCTTGCCATATCAGGGCCAATACGTGGACATGGGCGATGCTTACTCAGGCGATCCAAGTCTTTGGGACAGTGCACAAATTACGGAGAACTGGTTGTTCTGCAAGGAAGAGAACGTCACATGCGGAATCTGCTGGGATCCTTCGCTAAAATTACTTCGCCCGGAATACCCGCTTGGGCTGGAGCATAATCTTGGCCGAATCTCCGCTGGAGATGTCGTACGGACAAAAACTATGATGTTTGCTCTTAACACCTTCCTTAAGTGGTCGGAATTTCGCGCCTTTGCCCTAAAACAGCAGAATTCGGTCATACCGGTGTTGGATGACCATCTTGAGCTAACGCTCGGCGGTGGAAATCCGTTTGCGGCAGGGGCACTTCATGCCGAGCTAATCGAACGAAAGATGACACCGCTTGATGGAAGCCTTGAATTGTATGTACAGGCTGATGGAGAAGAGGAGCGAAGTGTCGCTGAGATGGAGTTGCAAAGAGGACAAAATTTGCACTCCGCAGGTTTTGAACTCTCTACTGAGGATACAGAATCACCAGAACACAACGAATCTGGCCGTAAGGTCCGGGTCGTCTATCGCGGTGAGGACCGCATTCAAGAGCGAACAGGCCTCTGGTTTCCACAAACGGAAACAAGCGTTGTTTGTGGGATAGAAGAAGGACCTGCGGGTCCCATTTACACAGTGACCAACGGAGTTCTATCTATTGCAGCTGCTCCTGATTTCGGCAGTGTTGTGCATTCCTTGAAGCACCGAGGAGAAGAGTGGTTGGACAGCACCTTTCCGAAAGCAGAACCACGCTCCTGGTGGAATCCTTGGCATGGTGGACTCGGTGTGGGTATTTCTGGAATAGGCGGATTTAGCCGGTTGCAGGAGCCAAGAAGCGCAGCTTGGACGGAGCAGATGGATGATCACGGCAACGTCTGGAAGGGTTTGAGACTGACCACTTCGATGGAGAAGCAGGAAGCAAACCGGGGGATCACGATCAATCAGCATTACCTCATGCTGCCCGGAGTTCCTGTGCTCTGTGTGTTGATTTCAGTAACCAATGAAAGTGGAATGACGCTGCCGCATTATTCGCTATCCGAGGATAGTTACTTTAAGCCTTCACCAATCTATTCGGAAGGCTGGATGGAGCTCCCAGAGGAAGGCAACTTCCCTATCGGGAAGGTCGAAGCCCATCTGGAATCCAAGGGGCTTATCCGAATCGGTGCAACTTCGCGTAAAGACATGCTGCATGTGGTGCATAGTTATCCTAATCAGAGAGCTATGTCTTACGTGAACAATAAGGTATTCACATATGGTGTGAATCACCATCTACTACTTCTGAACGGAGAAACCGCTTGGACACAGCCGACCTTCATGATCATGGGAGAGCTCGCTCTGGATCCAGAGGTAATTCGTAATCTTATGAAGGTGACCTTTGCTAGTGCTTCTGACAAAAAGGAGACTATAAATGCCAATCATTGATATTCACATACATCTGTCGGACATCGATAGCTTTCATCAGACAGCACAGGACCTCTCCAAAGTTGATTACACAGCTGCTGGGCTCAAAGCGGAGTTTGACAAGAACGACGTTGTTCTCGGCATTGGAATGGGGGTCACGGAGCAGACGAAGGGTGCCTTTCCTGACTCTGCCTCTCCCAATCCGATGGGTCTCGATTTGGAAGATAGTGTGCCGCCATTCTTAATGGAATGCGTGGGTATTAATCCGAATATGCTCGGAGGAAAGGATGCTTTGGATGAGCTGGACCGAATTGAGGCACGGCTGCAAGCTCCTGAGGTAGCTGGTATTAAGCTTTATGCCGGGTACTATCATCATTACGTTTATGACAAAATCTACTCGCCGATCTATGAGCTGGCGGCCAAGTACGGCACGCCTGTGGTTATTCATACCGGTGATACGTATTCGATGAATGGATTGCTTAAGTATGCGCATCCGCTTACTGTGGACGAACTAGCGTTCCAACGGCGCGACGTGAACTTTATGATCTGCCATTTAGGCGATCCATGGGTGATGGATGCTGCCGAAGTGGTCGCCAAGAATCCGAACGTCTATGCCGATTTATCTGGTCTCGTTGTTGGTGATCGGCCTCATTTTCAGCGGTTCATGAGTGAACCCCTGTTTATGGATCATTTTCGCCGGGCGCTGGTATACTCTGATCACTATGAGAAAATGCTGTTCGGTACGGATTGGCCACTCGCGCCTATAGACCTGTATGCGGAGTTCGTCCGCCGGCTTGTGCCTGAGCAGCACCACGAGAAAGTATTTTATGAGAATGCCTTTGCATTATTCCCACGCATCGAGCAGAGAATTGCAGCGCTCTGAGCGGAGCGGGACAGTATTTTTGAAGCGCAGGAAAATAATATAATTACGAACAAGCCATCCTTAGTTAGTACTAAAGGGTGGCTTATTTTTGCATTTGTATGAAACCATGCCTATTTTTAGATTGAGTTTCCAAATTTTAATCTTCCTTTTCTTTACTTAACAGATCAGCTAGCTCAACCGAATTCTTATTTCTTAAATCCAGCATCTTTTCGCTATTGCTGGCTTTAATCAGGAAACCATCTTTCGTTTTAAAATCCATATAAAGGCTGAATCCGGCCACCTTTGAATTAGCGTAAGTAACAGTCATTCGATAAGTTGGTTCACCCACATCAACAGACCCGCGTACTTTTTTTACAGTTCTTATAGCATCTTCGAAGATTTGAAGGCTTTCACGGTCAGTATAAGTGATTTCTGTTGTTTCGGATACAAGATTGACACTAACGATCTTTTGCGTGGGTCTGACTAATACAAATAATAAAATCAGTAAAATTATCAGTGAAAATGATAGAATACTAAATTTTTTCATAACCGACCTCCTTACTTAAGAATAATGCAGACCAATCACTTAGTTTCCAAAATAGTTATAAATTTCAGCTGAGTGTGCGTTGGTTATCTCATTGTTGGAATCTTATAAAAGTTCCTAGGGTTCTATTTATTATTTGCTACTGGACTGGTGAAACCTTTATTAAAATAATAAACGTCTAAGAATGTATACATTTTTTAGAAATAATGTGCTTGCTTTTTAATTATACATTTGTATAATTATTGTATTACACAAATGTATAACAAGGAGAAATAGGGATGAATAACAAAATCAAACGCTTGCCAGATGCTGAACTGGAAATTATGCTGGTGATTTGGCGAGCCGAGAGTTGGGTTAGCTCCTCTTACATTTTGAATCAACTGGGGGATAAACGTAAGTGGGCGCTTGCAACTTTGATGACAGTGCTGTCACGGCTGGTTGAAAAGGGCTTTCTATCTTGCGAAAAAGAAGGGCGGAGCAACCGTTATCTCGCTGCAATTTCTGAGACAGATTATAAAGAGAGCGAAGGGAAGTCTACGCTTGAAAAGCTTTTTGGCAACTCTGTGCAGGATATGGTAATGTCCTTATACAACGGGAAGGCGATTGATAAAAGCGATCTTGCTGAGTTGCGGGAAATGCTCGATAGAGTAGATAAGGAGGAATCCTGATGATAACAGGTCTTTTTACAGATTTTCTGGTTATTTCTGTGACCATAAGTTTAGTTATTATCGGCTTAATCACATTAACTCCCTTGTTAAGAAAACATTATTCGGCTAAGTTGAGCTATTGGATATGGTTGATCCTAACCCTGCGATTATTGTTGCCATTCAACTTTTCCTTTACCAATCCTCCTGTGGCGATTCAGCTACCCGAAGGTCAGGCCATAGCAACTGTCTTTCAAAGCTCAGTGTCCCAGAATTTGCAGGCGGATACGTCAGTAATCTCTCAGCCGGTCCAGACAGGGGATGTAAGCCATATCCCTTCTATAACTAATATCTTAGCGTACATCTGGGTTACTGGAGCTATGCTTTTTTTAGGGTATCATTTGCTTAGTTATTTCTTTTTCAGAAAACAGGTATTACGTTGGAGCAGCCCTCTTCAGAGAGAGGATATGTTCTCCAAGCTCAAACAAGTCGCTAAAGAAATGCATGTAACACCCGCCATTCCGGTTCTGATAAGCAGTAAAGTTCCGAATCCGATGCTAATGGGTTTTTACAAGCCAACACTATTCTTGCCGCATGATCAATATAGTGAGGAAGAGCTGGAGTTTATCTTAAAACATGAGCTGGTCCATTACAAAAGGCATGACATCATATATAAGCTGTTGCTACTGATTGTGCAGGCAGTGCATTGGTTTAATCCATTGGTTTGGTTCATGGCACGCGAAGCTGTCCGCGAAATTGAAATTTATTGTGATGACACCGTTGTACGTAAGCAAAATGCAGCATATCGAAAGAAATACTGCGAAGCTATTTTATCGGTTATGCAAAGTAATGCTACTCGGCATGTAGCTTTATCAACGAATTTTGCAGGAGGAAAACACTCGATGAAGCAGCGATTCGGCAGTATTTTAAATATGAAAGAAAAACGAAATGGAGTAGGCGCATTTCTTGCGGTCTTAATGGTGGTTGGTGTAACAGCAGTGCTAGCAGCCTGTACGAACCTAACCGGACAATCTACAGATACGGCGCTCAAACCAGGTACTATTTATTCCTACAGCTCTAGTGGAGAACAAGTTGTTGTGCATGACGCTGGGAATGCGTATTCCATGGACGAGGATGGTAATGTCTCTGTCTCCTATCGGAAAGGGGAGATCCAAGCGCCAACACCTTTAAAACTTGATACGACTGGAACAGAAATGGGGATGGGGAGAGCGGATACCGGATTTTATATCTCCGAGGACAAAACTGCAATTGTATATGGATTTGCGAATGGTAAAGAATCCCCTCTACATGTATTAATCAGCGATGACATGGGGAAATCGTGGAATAACTACAACATTGAAGGTGCTAAGGGGTATGATGCCAAGTTCATCGGGTTTACTGACAAGCAAAATGGTTGGATCGTCTCCGGAGGTTCTGCAGGCGTGGGACGTTCGCTAAATTATGTATACCAGACCTCTGACGGCGGGAAGACATGGACGGAGCTTGGAAATCCTAACGATTTATACGCGGAAAGTTTAGCCGGGGCAGGGTTTTCTAACAAGGATATCGGATTCTTGGGGTTCAGATATTATGAAGATAATGGGCCTGTTATTTATTGGACCAAAGATAAGGGTAAGTCATGGGAAAAGCTCGTGGTATCCCTACCGGAAACCTTTAATGAATATCAAAAAACGCCGCTTTCACCTATTTTTAATGGAAAAGAAGGATTGTATCCTATTCTGCTCAGCAAAGAGGGCAAAACTGTAGGTACCATCTATCTGTCGAGTAAGGACAACGGCCTGAAGTGGACGTATGATTCAGCATATGATCAATTGGGCGATTCTAAATAAGAGCAAGTGGAGCAGGGGGTGGTCTACAAAGATCCCGCCCCTTTTTTATATGGAGGGCTGACGATTTTAATATGTAGTGGCTTTTAATTGTATTTCGTACAGCTATTTTCGCTCGAAAAACTCGCTCCTGAAGATAGTTGTATTTTGTACACCTATTTTTTAGTTTTTTGCCGCTAAAGCTGATAACTGTGGTTTTTAATTGTATAGAATACAGTTAAAGTGAGAAGTTAGCCTTTTACAGACGAAATAAGTGTATAGAGTGCAGTTATCTCATAGGTTGCATAAAGTTACAGCGATTTTTCTCCGAGGGTTGCCCAAAGAAGACCTTAAAGTCGGATAGCTACGATTTATCATTATCTGCTTAAACTTCCGCTACAAACCAAAAACACCAGGCAGAGCTTCTCCAATAATCGGATAGTCAATGCCTGGTTGTCTTTTTACTATTTTTTTAATAACGAGACTTTATTTGAATCTATCATCATCTGCTTTAGTATAACGCCTCGTCACCGATAAAAGAGGAATAAATTACTTTTTCCAGCCTCCACCGCTATGTGAGGAGGACTCTACATAGTCTACGTTGATTTTGCCAGTGCTCGTTCCTACCTCAGTGTTGAAATTATATTGTCGCAGGTTCCAATCATCGAAGGTTCCCTGCCAGTCATTATCTACGATGAAGGTGTAACGTGTTGTGGCGGAATTAGTGCCTCGAATATGAGAGCAGACTGCTCGTGATCCGTAGATACCCATTTTATAGCCTTTGGAATTTTTAGTACTGCTGTCTAGCACTGATTTTATGCCTTGAAAATAAGGTACTATATTGTTTGTGATTTCGGTAGAGGTCATATCGCGGTCTATGGCAAAATAAATCGGAGTGCTGCTGGTTTGTCCCAAATCACTTGCTAAGCCTACAGCCGTTTCAGCATCTTTAACACCATTGGCTTTCGTAAAATGATCGAGCGATTTGCTGATTTGATAAAGGGATATGATATATAATCCCCCATCTGAAATCCGTGTAATCTCAGCTGAGGTGAGACCATCCTGATATCCTTCGACGCGATTCAAATATCGGCAAACGAATGTGAATTTATTATTTTTAAGTGTAGTTAATCTTGCTGCTGTTACATTTGTAGCTGTATCACAACCTAAAGCCATTGTAATTGCCTTCTTTCAATTATTTTGTTTAAGGTTTGGCGCCAACCTCCCTATCAATATATGAGAAAACTTTCACAGATTCTTGGGGGAACCACGAAATGAGAGAAAAAGAGGCAGATTGAGAGGATTAATAGAAGGAGAGACTTTGATCGCTTATTTTACTTTCATTATGGATGGAGGCGGGAAAGGTACGAGCGCTGCACTAGTAAAGGATGGGATTACTTATGTATCAGCTAGTCACTGGGAAGCGGCAGGGTTGAAGGTTGTATGGGATAAATCGCATCAAAGAGCGGAGTTTACTGGATGGGGAAAAAAGATAGCCGTTCGTATTGGAAGTAAACAGGGGGTTTATATCTAACAGATTCCGCAGGACAAACTCGCTTGCTAACGAACCTTGGTTCGCAGTTATTCGATGCTGTTCAATTCGATTTTCAGAAGACGCCGAAAGGTCTAATCTATCTAACCGTAACAGATGTTTACGGAGAACCACATATCAATAATAAATGGTATACCATGATTATTAAGGATGGAATGGTCATTCGCCAGGAATGGACAAGGATTTTCTGCTGATTCGGTCCAATCAACAAGGTTTCTTTATGATAATAGATCGTAAAACAGATGCCAAAACATTATTGTACAAGGCACTTCTTGACGAAGAGCAGCAAAAATATGCCGAAACAAACGACCTTCCTTTTTTTGGAGATAACCTGAAGTTCCTGAAAAGAGAAGGGGATGCCCTGCTTTTTAATAATGAATATGTACAAGACGGTAAGGTTTATAAGTTTACGCTGGACGGTTCATAATGGGGAGGCTGAGTGGCGTCTCCGCAGGTTATCATAGTAAGATTTGATCCCAAGGTTTAAGAACCTTGGTTTTTTTGCTAACTAGAATAGTATAAGATCATGCTTAAACGGGTCAATGATTGTCCTGGATTATAATATACATGGGGTTTGTCTGCGTTAAACGTGATAGAATCACCAGATTTTAATAGATATTCATTATCATTGACACGCAAAGACAATTCACCATCAAATACAGTGATTAATTCTTCAGTTCCTTCCATATGTGGATTGGCATCAAGGTATCCACCTTCGTCTATCTCGACTGTATAACCCTCAAATCGTTTGCTTTCATCAAATGGGAAAGATGGATACACTCGATATTTTCCGTTGTCTTCAAGCAGTGGTTGAATCTCATTTCTTAATGTTATTCTTGTGTCAGGTTTTGGGTAATCTATCAGCGTAGAAAATGAAGTTTTTAATCCATTAGCGATCTTCCAAATGGTTGTAATGGTAGGTGCTGATTCGCCTCTTTCGATTTGACCAATCATTGTTTTGCTTACTCCTGTTAATTCTGCCACCTTTTCCAGGCTTAAATCTTTACTTCTTCTAATCTTTTTTATATTCTCCGCAATGATTTGATTTATCTCTTCCACGGTAATTCTCCACTCCCTATTTACTTTATAACGACCAAAATATACAATAAAACGCACATGAGGACGTTATAACGTTCGATAAATACATTATAACATACAAAAAGGGAAGGGGAGAAATAAGTTAGTGATTGTTTCTTTGTTTTTATATGCATTTGTTGCAAGCTTTACTCCGGGACCTAATAACATTATGGCAATGACTTTTGCTAACCAGTTTGGTTTACGAAAAACAATGAGATTCTGTTTAGGAGTGGGTACAGGTTTTTTCGTGATCATATTGTTATGTTGCTATTTTAATATACTTCTGATTAATTTTATCCCTAAGATTGAATCTATTATGGCTGTGATAGGCGGAGTCTACATGTTTTATTTAGCATTTAAAATTATTACAAGTAAACATCAAGAAAATGATGGAAGTGGCGATAAACACAACAGCTTTATTGCGGGTATGCTTTTACAATTTATTAATCCAAAAGGGATATTATATGGAATCACAGTTACATCTACATTTATTCTTACCTCTCATTCTTCCTATTTTAGCTTATGGAGTTACTCTATAGTCTTAGCTCTCATAGGTTTTATGGGCACTTTTAGTTGGTGTTTATGTGGTTCTCTTTTCAAAAAAATGATATCTAAATATAGAAGTCAATTTAATATACTGATGGGATTGTTGTTAGTGTATTGTGGAGTTTCGATAGTGATAGGATGAATAAATGAAGCCTCATGTCAATAACGCCATAACATTGAACCGGCTTGATAACCTGATCCCAATGTCCAAAATAACAAGTTATCGCCACGTTTGATCAAACCATGTTCAATTGCACAATATAAGGCCAGAAAGGGACTGCTTGTGCCAGTATAGCCATATTCGTCGGCTACATAAATAATTTTATGCTGATCCAGGTTCAGCTTAGCCTGAAGTAATTTAATATTAGCCAATGTAAATTGTGAAAAACAAAAAACTTGTATATCCTCGAATGTTAGGTGATGTTTGTTCAATAATTCAACAATAGATGTTTCCGCAAATCGTACACTGTCTATTCCGCTGAATCTCCCCCAGTGTAAGTAGCGGTGTTCAGCCCCATCACGCAAAGACTTAGCCAATCCTTGAGCGGGGTACACAATTTCTTCTGTAAAACGGCTGTCCGAAAGATACCTTACGTCAATTAATCCACTCTCTGAATGGTCTTTTTCTAAAATGAGGGCTACGGCGGCATCGCCAAAAATTGAATATGTTATTGGATGTGATGGATCAGCCCATAAATTTAAAAAATCCGAACCGATAACCAACGCTCTATCTCTATCAGGATCATCGTATAAAGTACGAGCAGCCTGTTCAACCGCAATAAACATTCCTATACAATTCCCATTCAAGTCATAGCAAAGCGTATCATCTTTACCTTTGATAGCTTTGTGAATAAGCAATGAATTCGTTGGTGATAGATATTCCGGAGTTGAGCTGGAAAAAAGAATCAGGTCTATATCTGCAGATTTCAATGAAGCACCATCAATTGCTTGTTGAGCGGCATTAATCGCCATCGTCAACGAGTTCTCCTTCGTTCCTTCAATAACATGGCGGTTTTTTCTGCCTGTCTTTTTAAGAATCCGCTTAATATCTATGCCTTGCTTTTGAAAATGGTCAATAAAATATTGGTTGTTAATCACTCTTTCAGGACAATAAATGGAGACTTGTTTTATCGAGATACCTTCTAACATAGCATGATCACCCCTTGTAATAATTTTGCAATCACATTACATTAAGTAATCTAAAAGTATCTGTTTACCTAACAACGCCTGCTCATTTCTATAAGCTTGTTTGTCCAAAAAAATTTGTGATGTTATAGTTTATTATCTTAATAAAGCATAACACTAATTAGTAAAAAATTCTATAAATTCCTAAAAGTGTAACAAAATCAACGAATCTAATATATCCACTAAAATTAAGTCCACAGCAACCATGTTGCGGGTGGACTTTTTTGCTTTTTATATTTTTGAATTAGGGATGAATAAATCAGTGGTACTTTACAAAAACTTTATTCGATTAAGTCACTACTTTGCCAAATCAGGAGGGGTTCTTATTAAACCATTTATCGTTATAGTAGCGCTATTACTCGTTACTGCTTGTTCGGGTAATAACTCGGCCAACAACCAAATGACTACTCAACAAACGAAGGTTGACAATCATGCTCGTAAAACTACTTCAACGTCAACTTTAACGCAAGCATCTTCCATTTCCACGGAGAATGCAGGGAATTCAACAATTAAGACTAAACAAGTTCCTGGCGATGTAACGAAATGGCTGGATGGGTTCATCCGCACCAATCCACCTACAGGAGGCACAACAGACCAAACAACGTATCCGCAGCAGTCGGCCAAACCACAATATTCTGCAAATCCGCAACATTCTGCTGTCCCGCAGAAGTCTGCAAATCCACAACCATCCGCCAATACATCCCAATCAGTACAGCAAGTATTGGATCTTGTGAATAAAGAAAGAACGAATGCAGGCTTGAAGCCCCTTAGTTTAAATAGCGAACTTTCGAAAATGGCTTTGGCTAAAGCGCAGGATATGTATGACAACAATTATTTTGACCATCAGTCTCCTACGTATGGATCTCCGTTTGATATGATGAAAGCCTTCGGAATCTCATACAATTCAGCAGGGGAAAACATCGCCAAAGGTCAGTCGAGTGCAGAAGAAGTAATGAACCAATGGATGAACAGTCCTGGTCATCGTGCCAACATCCTGAATAGCAGCTTCACAGAAATTGGAATAGGTTACTATAACAGCGAGTGGGTTCAAGAATTTATTGGTTAGTGCGATTAAAGTAATAAACTTAACAGGGGTGTCCTAATAAGCTAAAAGTGGCTGTAGGGCATCCCTACTTTTCTGAAGTCTGCAAAATGAGATAGGGGATATTGAATCCGTATAGAACGGGTTATTTTTTGTGTTTTTTTATATGATAACGAATGAAAGTGACCAATAGAATCAGAAGAAATGGCAGGGTGTAAGCTAGGTTAGTGATCAAGGGCCATGTAATATTCACGATTTCCTCAAGCTCAGACTCTTGTGTGTAAGTCGTTACAGATAACAGCAGGCAAACAAAAGCAAGAGGGAAAACAATTAAACGTTCATCCTTCAATCTCAGAAGCTCCTTTAGTACTTTAATAAGAATAAGCAGCAGGATAGAAGCCTTGAAATAGAAGCCGATAATGAGTGAAAAACCAATCACGGATTCGATTCTTTCAATGGTTTCCTGAAAATAAATGAGTCTCGCCAACTGATATAATGAATATTTTAAGCTGCCGGACAGTGGTCCCAGTACCATAATACTGCTAATGACAGAAGCAATTAACGTCAGGGCATTGATGATGAGTGCAAGATACATTTGTTTTCCCAGTTTAGAATTGTCTTCTTTACGCACGAACGGTAAAATCATCGAAAAAACGATAAGCTCGGAATAGGGAAAGCCATAGACTACATATGCAGCGCTTAGGATAGGCCTAAATCCATCAGGCATGATGGGCAGTAGGTATTCGGGATGATATAACCCTGCTACGAGTATCCAGACTAAGATGATAAATCCGAACATTAGTGACATTAGGACGGCTGCCATGCGGGCAATCACTTCGATTCCAGCTAGAGCTGTCATCGCAATCGTTATAAAAAACATGGTATTTACCGCGTAAGTGGGCGTTTCTTTTAACATCGTACTTTTGAAAAAGGTTCCGATCTCAATTACAATTCCTGCGACATTCCAAAACAGCACACAAGTGAAAGGAATTAGGAGGACAAGGGTCAGTCCGTTTCCAAGTACGGAGCGGCTTTGTTCCACAAGCGAAAGATCTGGCGCTCGTCGGTTCAAATATAGAATGCCGGAAAGCAGAAGCATTCCTATGGCCGAGGCGATTAAGAGGGATATCCAGGCTCCGTTGCCGGCAAAGTTAGTTAATGATGCAGGGACGATGACGATTGAGGAACCGGTCATAAAGAAGAGAAACAGCATGGACATTTGGATCGAGCTAACACGTTCTTGCTTATTCATACGTTCCTCCTCATTCTTTAAGCTTATGAAATGGTTGGGTTGATCCAATGGACGATGTGCTCAGCTGGAGCCGTAAGTAAATTGAAGATGGAGTCTAAATTGGGCCATGGCTTAGCTGCAATAAAGATAAATCCGAGATAAAGTACGGGTAGTAATAATACTCCATAAACTACTCGATCGCGGATGGAGGCTTGCCTAAACCTTGGAATGTCATGGGCTAGCATAGCGGAAGCTAATAAGAGGACGCAGATTATTTTTCCCACCATAGCTACTTCTCCTTTGTTCCGAATATTGTACCTGAGTTCATTCCAGTGCTTAACACTTTGACATCAACGTTGATATCGAACTGAGTCTGGGCGAATGTATCCTTCCATTGAGGCTCTAGTTGTTTCCACAGCTGCGGATTTTTCCGGTAAATCTGATTGCCAATTCCGAGTGCGTCGATCTTTTTTGTTTTCAAAAACTTGGTTGCATGCTCAACCTGTTGTTCAACCTGAGTTATGACACGCTGCTCAAAAAGCTTCATGTCCTTATTGTTTTTTAAATGTGAGCAACGTAATTCTCCGATCATCCCTTCAATAGCAATTTTTACACCGACGGATACAGAACCATTTTTCACGGTTGGAGTAAGCGTACTGTTGAAGGTAAGCACTTCAAGCGTTTCTTTTTTTCGCAGCGGTTCTTCGGTTTCATCCGGGCAAGGAAATTCTAGTACTCCATAGATATATCTATCCGTCAGCATCATGAATGCTTCTGTATCCTTTTCCTTTAGGATGTCAATCATTTTCCCGTCATGGATTACAGCCAGCCCAGATATCAATGGTTTATGATCCAAACTGGTCTTATGCAGGTAAGGGATGATGGAAGTATTGGAGGGGCTACACATTTGTATAGCCAGCTCATAGAGAGGAATCTTGGAAGTTTTTGCGGCATATAGAGCACCGCTCGTCTCCATTCTCTTATACTGTTGACCAATGGTCTGCTCGATAAACGGGTTGATATCTAAAAATGGTGCCGCAGATTGCTCAGCGATGAGAGGAAGAACGGTACCACGCGGTTCTTGATCTCTGGAGAAAAAATCAAGCACCTCCCGGATGTTCGAGGTTCTGGCTAGTTGCTCCCCGATTAATATGACACGCATATGATCCCATTTGGCTTTTCGACCAAATTTTGCCGGGATCTCCCTTATTGCTTCAAAAAAGGTTTCTCCACTTGTAACAATATTAATTCCCTTCGACGCTGGATCCCCTGCTTGTCCCATTTCTATTTTGGTGGAAGGATTATAGAAATGTGTCGTGATCACAATCCCATTGTCTTCGCTTTGGTCAATGGCGACCGCCTGCACATACCCATACTCGTCCAATTCTTTATTATCCCAGCATCCGCTAGTTAGAGTGAGTACAAGAAGGGAAATTAGTATGGTAGTAAGTCGCTTCACTATATCTACTTCCTTCCTGAAGTCTTTTTATATAGGTGTCGATTCCGTGGTGAATGAAGCAGCAGTCTTCTCGGAAGTAGAAAAATAGAATCACGTACTCTTTTGAGATCTAGCGGAGCTAACGAGTCTAAATACGGTTCTCCTAAAGAGCGCAAGGTAGCCAGATGGAGGTAAATTAGAATAAAACCGACCATGATGCCAAGTCCTCCGAACGTTGCCGCGAGAATCATTAAGGGAAACCGTAAAATCCGCAGCGCAATTGCCATATTGTATTGAGGTAGCGCAAATGAGGCAATGCCCGTCAAAGCGACGACAATGACCATGACCGGAGAGGCAATCTGCGATTGAATAGCCGCTTGTCCAATGACCAATGCCCCAACGATACTGACGGCCGATCCAATCGGTCTGGGTAAGCGTATGCCCGCCTCTCTCAAAAGCTCAAAGAAAAACTCCATGATCAAAGCTTCAACCATAGCCGGAAAGGGGATTCCTTCGCGTGTGTTTAGAATGGCAAGCAGCAGAACCGTGGGAATTAGTTCGGAATGGAAGTTGGATAAGGCAATATAGGTACTGGGTAACAGCAGGGCGATGATGAAGGCAGCGACCCTAATCAATCTTATCAATGATGAAAAAATGGTTCGGTAGTAATAATCTTCGCTATTCGTAAAAAACTCCATGAAATTCCCGGGACAGATCAGAATGGAAGGACTTCCGTTAACCATAGCAATAATCTTCCCGTCTAGCAGAGCTGTTATAGCTGTATCCGGTCGTTCTGTGTAGCGGACTTGTGGAAATGGTGAGTAGAGAGAATCACCGATCCACTCTTCGAGATAGGAGACGTCAAGAATTTCTTCCTGATCAATACTTGCTATACGTTGTTTGAATTGATTTAATGCTTCTGGTTTCACCACTCCATCCAGATAACCATAGGACAACGTTCTTTGAACCTGCTTACCAGAGGTAAAGAACTCGAACTTAAGATTAGTAGATTTCAGCAAACTACGAATAACACCTATATTACGCTCTAAGCTTTCTATAAAGCTGACGTGGGGACCTTGAACAGTAGGCTCTGAAATGGGCTCAGAGGTTTGGCGCTGTTCTACATCAAAGGCATAATAGGCAACGGCTTTTTGCCAACCTGTAAAGAAAAGGACAACTTTCCCATCAAGAATCCCCTTAATGGCTTGACCGATATTGTCCATTAATTCAAGCAGCGGTGATGAAACACCATTTTTTTCAAAATAAGAGATGACATCTTCAACGGTTACGTCCAAGGTGGGCCCCAGCTCATGCGGAACTATATTTTGCAAGACATCTTTAAAATAATTTGTAGGGTCAGACTTAGTAAGTGTATTGAAATAGACGGATGAGGCTTCATACTTAAGATCCGGGCCATAATGCCATGGAATAACCTTTAGGTCTGAGCAATTGGCAAAACAGTCATTAATAATCTGCAAGTTGTCTTCGAGAGACGCAGAGATAGCATGGGAAAAAAGATCCTTCATTGAAAGCTCATTTTCGGCTTCGATTTGAGGGGGCACCTTAGGATTAGACGGAGGCGTCTTGGCGTTAAAAAATTTCCGCATGCAATTCTCCTTAAATAAATTAGATGTTAAGTGTGATTTTTATCTTCTCCCTTATTTAGGAATTTATTCGGAAGATAGAGATAGATCAAATTCTTCGCAAAATGAACAATTGGAACTGGCTCATGGAGGAGTTGCGATGTTATAATGAACATAATTTTTTCAGGAGGTGCTCCTTGTGACCCATTCCATTCGTTTATGGTAGTCCGTGGTGCAAGACAAGTGGACTCATTCATTTTTTTGAGATAAGGAAATGAGTTTATTTGTGATGTGCCTGTTTCAGTGTGCCTATGCTCATGGAATGAGTTTATCTAAGTTTTTAATCAAAGGAGATGACCTTATGCAAATACAATGGAAAAAAGCCTTCGCCCTTATTTTTAGCGGACAGATTTTCTCGATTCTCACGAGTTCGATGGTTCAATTCGCGGTGATCTGGCACTTGACGGAATCGACAGGGTCAGCGGCAGTTTTGATGATTGCTGGGTTGGCAGCGTTTTTGCCGCAAGCGGTCTTGGGTCCTTTCGTAGGGGTTTGGCTGGATCGTTGGAATCGTAAAATAACAATGATTATTGCTGATAGCGCAATAGCGCTTTTCAGTCTGATATTAGGTATTTATTTCATGTGGGGGGAACCGGGACTTGGTTTTGTGTATGTCATTCTGAGCTTGCGTTCGGCGGCTTCGGCCTTTCATGCCCCGGCTTTTCAGGCGGCTGTTCCGTTGATTGCACCTGAAGAAGAATTGACAAGAGTCGCGGGCTGGCAGCAGATGGTGTTCTCTTTCTCGAATGTAATTGGTCCTGCACTTGGGATAGCGGTTTACTCGGCAACTTCGCTTGGGGCGGTATTGCTACTCGATGTGGCCGGGGCTTTGATTGCGAATCTGATGCTGTTCATGGTGAAGATCCATCAGCCTAAAGTGCAGGCTACAGCTGCGCCGTCTTTCGTTCAAGAATTCCGATTGGGCTGGAACGCACTCATTCAAGCGAAACCCATTGTGTTGATTACGGGGGCTACTGCGGTGTTTAGTATCGCATTTATGCCGCTGGCGACACTGTTTCCTTATATGACTTTGTCTCATTTTGGCCGTGGAGGATACAGTGCCAGCCTGGTGGAAGCGGTGTTCAGCATCGGGATGATTTTAGGTGGTCTGCTATTGTCGATGTTCTCATCAAAATGGAGCGACATTAGCTATATGAGCGTAGGTCTGCTAGTCATCGGTCTTACCTGTGTGATCAGTGGTTTGATTGGTCCGAATGCATTTGTGATCTTTGCCATTCTCTCGTTCTTCATGGGCAGTGCGGCACCCTTCTTCAATGGTCCCTTCATGGCGATGATCCAGCGTTCTTTTGAACCCGAGATGCTTGGGCGTGTCATTTCACTTGTGACCAGCATTATGATGTTGTCTTCGCCAATTGGACTGCTGTTGGCAGGACCTGTAGTGGATCGATACGGAGTGCAGCTATGGTTCCTCGGTTCAGGAATTGTGGTGATGCTGACCGCTCTGTTTATTTTCATCCAGTTTCGGCGGCTGGCGTCCGCGATTCCGATGAATTGATTAGGGTAAAAACTTTCCTATGAAAAGAGTTTATTGGCCGGTCCGAGAGGATCGGCTTTTTGGCGGTTCTTCATATTTTTCCAAATTATAATATGATAGAATTACGTTCACTTGGAGGGATACATAATATGAATCTTAACATTGCTATCTGTGACGATCAGAGGCAAGATGCCTCGCGGTTGGAAGAATTACTCAAGAAGCAGATGACTAGCCTGCAAGGGATGACCGCCTCTATTGAGATTTATGAATCAGGCCAAACCCTGCTTCAGACAATGACGTCTACCGCATACGATATAGTTTATCTGGATATGGAGATGCCCGAGTATAACGGTATAGAAGTTGCAGAGAAGATCCGGCTCAAAGATGCCAGGATATTAATTATTTATGTCACCAGCCATACAAGTTATATGAGAAGAAGCTTTGCGGTTCATCCCTTTCGCTATTTGCTGAAACCTATTGATGAACATGAACTGCAGACCGCCACAGTCAAAGCCATTCAGCAATGCTTGCAAAGAAACAATGTGCTGACATTCTCAATCCATCATATGAGCTATAATTTAAGGGTAGATGATATTATGTATATCACGGTAGAACGAGGTAAAAAGTTGGTCCTTTATACTGAACAAGAGACTTACTCGTATTATGGCAAACTGGGAGAGTTGGAAGGACAGCTGGGATCACATGATTTCTGTCGCGTACATACGGGATTCCTAGTAAATTGGCTGCATGTTCGTTCTTTAAGCAAGGAACTTATTCAGCTGAAGAACGGGGTGGAACTTCCAGTCAGCCGCAGTAAAAGTTCTGATTCTTTACGGTCATACCATGCCTTTATAGAAAAGAGGCTCTTAAGATAAATGTCTTTCATCCGGGAGATTAGTCCTTACTTTTTTGGTGTATTTATGCTCATCCTTATATATGTTCCGCAAGGGGTCACATTTTATATTTTTCTCAAGAAATTTCTAATCCTGAACAGGAGCAAAAAGTCATTTATAGGCTGTCTTATTATCTTTTATATGGTTAAATCGCTTACTGCTGCTAGCTTATCTCTAGTTGATTCGGTCATCCTTCACCTGATTGTGTATAGTCTGATTACTATTGTTTATTTCCGCGGCAGTGTGCTACAAAAGCTGTTCTTTAGCAGTTTCTATACAGTGTTTACGGTTGTTATTGAAATGCTGGTATGGTATGGGATTCAGCATATCCCGCTCAATACCGGTGGAATAAATGAAGCTAATTTTTTGTGGTTATCTTTTTCTTTCCTATTTGTTATCTTGCTAAGCATCATGTTATGTCTGCTATTGTTGCGGTTATTCAAAGTGGACACCACTACGTTATTGTCGAATCAGGATTGGGCTGTGTTGAATCTTGTTTCGGCGGGTTCTTTGCTTATTATTATTGTGAATCTGAGACATTCCAGTGATAAACCTTTTAATATTCCGCTTGATTTTGTATTCATCCTGCTTGGGATTCTTGTAATTAATGTGGCTGTAATGTTTATATATCAAAAGTTAATGAAACGGATGCAGATCGAATTCCATAATCATGTGCTTCAGCAGCAAGTGAAGGATTACACGAGTAAACTGAAAGATAATCAGGAAGCACAGCGTTTGCGGCATGATCTGAATCATGTGCTGATCCTTATTCATTCTCTGCTGGATGAAGGCGCTTTAGAAGAAGCCAAGCGATATATTGCAGAGGTTGCTTCGACACAGGAGGCGGGAGAAAAGTTTATTTCTTCTGGAAATATCGCTATTGATGCCATTTATAATGAGAAATTCGCAAAAGCTGAGCTACATCAAGTTACAATGCAATCTCATTTTCGCATCCCGCAGGACCTGTCACTTGCAGGCAAAGAGGTTGATATTGCAATTATTCTAGGCAATGCATTAGATAATGCAATTGAAGGGGTTCAGAGATTACCAGAGTCAGAGCAGAATGTTATTGAGCTGGAAGTAATTTATACCGAAGGGTTATTGGTGATTTCTTTAAAGAATCCTGCATCTCTGCTTACAGAGGACGGGCAGGGCTCTTTTTTGTCCAGCAAGCGGAACTTTGGGAGTAGAGGGTTCGGAATCGAAAGCATTGAGTATGCGGTTCAACAGCTTCAAGGAAGCGTCAGTTTCAGATATGAGAATGGGCAGTTCATGATGTTGGCGGTATTACCACTGCCTGAGTAGCAATCCGAAACCAACTACTCCACCTAACCTGCAAGTTACGGTCTCTTCCCGCGGGCAAGCAGCGGTCCATGATATATTGAGGCTGTTCTTATTAAAGGGAGGGTATTCCGTTGACATTGTCATTGCTCATCAGTGCAGTCCTTCAGCTCATCTTATTCAGCATCATTCCCTATACATACTGGTTTTTTACAAGCAGAACAACATCATCCTTTGCCATGTGGATTGGCTGGAAGAAACCCCAATTGATTTCTAGGAAGCAGTTCATACTATGTTTTATACTTACGATGACTATATTCACCAGTCTGGGAATGCTTACAGCAATCTACATGCTGGATAGGAATACTTTGGCCAGCTCACAGTTTTATGGTACAGGTCTTAAAGGTTTGATTCCGGCATTGATTTATTCTTGGTTGCAGACTAGCTTGTCCGAAGAGATTCTGTTCCGCGGCTTCATTGGAAAACGGTTAAGTTCGAAATTCGGATTCGGAATTGGAAACTGTGCTCAAGCTTTATTATTTGGTGTCGTACATGCTGTGCTGTTATACAGTAGTGCCGGATTTTTGAATTCTGCTGTTGTAATGCTTCTTACGGGTCTTGTGGGTTGGAGTATCGGAATATTGAATGAGAAGTTATCCGGCGGTTCGATCATTCCAGGTTGGGTCCTGCACGGGCTGACTAATCTGATTTCCTCCATTTTTATGATGTATCAATGGATGTAGCGATCAAAGTTTTTAGAGAGTACATTTTAAAAATATGGTAAACTAAAAAAGTCTTAAATTATAAGATTAAAGTTTATATACCATTTTTATTGGGAGGTAGATATTATGAAAAACAATGTCAGCTTGCAAAATTATATGGGGAAAACGTTTAACTGATCAAGCGTGTTAGCGTTCCCCACCATTCGAAAGGGGAAAATCATTTGAATCAGGTATTATTAATCATCGATGCACAACAAGAATTAATGGATGGAAACGAAAAGGAAAGTGCGGTATTCAATAAAGAGCAGCTTATCCGGAATATTAATAAAGTGATTGAACAAGCAAAAGAAGCCAATGTCGAAGTTGTGTTTGTTAGGGATCTTGATGTCGCTGAAGGAACAGGTGCAGGCTTTCAAGTGCATAATGAAATCAATAGGTCTGTAAATGCCAAAATCTTTGATAAGCTGGCAACGAATTCTTTTCACGGAACTGAACTGCTACAATATCTGAAAGATCAGCAGATTGAGCATGTGGTCATTATGGGATGTAAAACTCAACACTGCATCGATACTGCGGTTCGGACGGCTACGGTTAGCGGCATGGATGTTACATTGGTCGGAGATGGTCATTCTACAACGGACAATGATGTTTTAAGTGCAGAACAAATCATCAAGCATCACAATAAAACATTACATGGGCACTACAATGTCGAACATTTTTCTATGGTCAGAAGTTCCGAAGAAGATTTGTTTCGCCCAACGCATGACTCTTATAGATAATAATTCAGAGGCGGCACTTAAATGTGCCGCTTTTTGCTGTTTTGCATTACCTCTGATTTTCCTCACCTATTCTGATAGACATATTCGCCTAAACCATTTCCATCCCATCTTTATGGGATTGTTCTTGCAAGGGATCTACTTATAATTGTTAGTAATTCTTAAACAATATGAGTAGGGACGGGATCAACATGATAGCAGCAAAAGATATAGAGTTTAAAAGCAGACACGGGCAGCGGCTGGGGATGATGGCGGCTATTTGTATGGGGGCGTTTATTTCCCATTTTACAGCCGGAATTGTGAATGTGTCGCTTCCTTTTATTGTGAATTATTTTCAGACAGAGCTTGGGAAGGGATTATGGATCACAACAGGGTATCTGCTAGTGATTACGGCACTTCTTCCTGTTATGGGGAAACTGGGCGACCGTTATGGTTTTCGCCGGATTCACAATCTTGGATTTGTGATCTTTACTGTGGGTTCCATCCTGGTCGCTTTTTCACCTAATTTACCAATATTGCTAACGCTCAGAGTTATACAGGGAGTAGGAGCTGCGATGTTCCAAGCAACTAATATTGCGCTCATCACCATTCATATGCCGAAAGAGCAAAGAGGACGTGCACTCGGAATTTTAAGTACAGCTGTCGCACTGGGCGGGATGACGGGACCTATAGCGGGAGGTTTGATTGCAGAGTGGCTGAGCTGGAAATGGTTATTTTTAATCCATGTTCCTGTGGCGATTGTGGCTACAATTATGGCATATCGGTACATACCCAACCGTGTGCAAGAGCGCAAACCGGGTGCTATCAGCTTCGTGGGGGCCAGCTTGTTTATGGCATTCATCACCTTGGTTCTTCTCGTAATAACAAATGGGAGCAAATGGGGCTGGGTGTCCGTGTGGACGATGACAAGTTTGGTGGGGGGGTTCTTGTTACTGATTACTTTTCTATTCTGGGAACGGAAGCAAAAGAATCCTTTTCTACCCTTACAAGCTTTGAAAATTCCAACTGTAGCGGGAGGCTTGATCGTTAGCTGTGCCTCTTTTATTCTGTCTAATACATTGCTTGTCCTTATTCCATTTTATTTGATGGGGGCGGCGGCTCCGTTCTCGTCATCTACGACAGGATATATTATGGCGGCTTATCCCATTGCCTTGGCGTTTGCAGGTCCTCTCGCAGGCTACTGTTCCGACCGTTATGGCTCTCATCGTCTGATGCTTATGGGACTGAGCTGTATGGGAAGCGGGTTTATCTTGTTGCTGGTGTATTTAGACCATATACCGGTTTATGGAATCGCGGCGATTCTATCTCTTATAGGCCTTGGTATGGGGCTCATTGCCTCTCCTAATAATAGCTTCATTATGCAGCAGACACCTCGGGAATACGTGGGTTCGATTGGCGGATTAATTGCTTTAACAAGAAATGCGGGGATGGTCTTTGGCTCAGCACTTGGACTTGGTGTGATGAGTGGAGAGACAGGACAAGGGAGTCAGTTGCAGGCGTTCAAATTGGTTTTTGAGATTAATATTTTCATTTGTTTAAGCGTTATTGTATTAATGGTTGTTATAAATAGAAGGTCATTTAAATCTGCTTGATCTAAAAAAATGTGTGTGTAATCACAACTCAAGGTTTGGTGTTCTGTTACGTTGGAAGTAACGAATGATTATCTAGATATGGAGGATAACGATATGTTTTGTTACCAATGTGAACAGACACCGAATGGCGGATGCACCGTTGTAGGGGTATGTGGCAAAAATGAAACCATTGCGAGTTTACAAGATACGATGATTTTTGCATTAAAAGGAATTGCAGCTTATGCGACACATGCCCGGCAGCTAGGATATAGCGACCCCGAGGTGGATCGTATCACCCACGAAGCTTTGTATATGACGTTGACCAATTCCAACTTTAATACGCAGGAACATTTGGAGATGGCGATGAAGGTCGGAGATGCGGCGGTGCGCATCATGGATGTACTGGATCGTGCGCATACGGACCGCTTTGGCATTCCGCAACCAATCACAGTCAGTCAGAACAAAATTGAAGGTCAATGTATTGTTGTGACTGGACATAATTTATATGCGTTGGAGGAATTACTGCGGCAGACAGAGGGGAAAGGCATCAACATTTATACTCACTCAGAAATGCTGCCTGCGCATGGATATCCTGCACTCAAAAAGTATAAGCATCTTAAAGGCAACATCGGCAAAGCGTGGTATGATCAGCGTAGATTGTTTGAGCAGTTTCCCGGTGCAATTCTTGCTACCACAAACTGTGTAATGCCGATTAAAGGCACTTATGCAGACCGCTTTTTCTCATATGAAGTAGCGGGGCTGGAAGGTGTAGAGAAAATAACGGGCGACGACTTCTCCCCACTAATTAATCGAGCGTTGTCCCTACCTGCGGCTGATGTAGAGTCAGATCTGGTACTCACGACCGGATATCATCATGAAACTGTAATCGGGTTAGCACCAGAGATCATTCAAGCAGTCAAAGACGGGCATATCCGCCGGTTTTTCGTCATTGCAGGCTGTGATGCGCCAGGTACGGGCGGGAATTACTACCGTGAGTTGGCGACTTCCTTACCGAACGATACCGTCATTTTAACTACTTCTTGCGGAAAGTTCCGCTTTAATGACGTAGATTATGGCACCGTTGGAGACACCGGTATTCCGCGTTACATTGACCTTGGGCAATGTAATAATTCCGGTTCTACAGTGAAGATTGCCATGGCTCTGGCTGAGGCATTTGAGTGTACGGTGAACGAGCTGCCTGTCAGCATCGTGCTGTCTTGGTTTGAGCAAAAAGCAGTGGCCATTCTGCTAGGCTTGTTCAGTCTCGGCATTCAGGACATCCGCATCGGACCAAAGCCACCCGAGTTCATCTCGCCAGGTGTACTGGATGTGTTGGTAGAGCTTTTTGGATTGAAGCTAATTACTACTGCTGAGGAAGATATGAACGCGATGTTGGCGTTGTCGTAGGTAAAGAAAACTCTCACAAGGTTGTTTTTAATTATTTTATTGAAGTCAACTTCTACAAATGATCGAAGGTTGCCGCCCAGAAGGGATTGGCAACCTTTTTTGATAGGGGATATGAACGTGCCACTCCTTCAGTGGTTCTATCGGGTAACAGACGTAAGGGAAACGCCTCAAATGTTCGTCCATGCGCTTCTGAATGATAGCGGTCACGGTACACTTTTCTTTTTCGCTTAATGCAATTAAGTTGTTCTCCTTTCGGTTGTTTACTTCTCAAGAAATCCTCCGGGTAATAATTTCAGATATCAACTTATTATTTGCCCCAAAAACTGCGAATGGGTCTTCTGAGTTATGGTATACGCTTACTTCTTCCACTCGCATTACTTCATCACCATCCTAAACTGCGGCTTCGTCTTTGAAAACTATCGCTTCGTTCTTGAGTGGATAAATGAACCGGGTATCTGATAGCACGCATCAGACTATCTCTTTTTTTGTCTTTATCAAATCATATTTACCCATTCACTACTATTAGCTTTAAGAGACTGCTGGTTTAAATAAATCAATAACCCTTCTTAACGTCTAAGTAAATGGCAGGAAATCTTTCATCAGCTAGAGAATACCTAATTCTGGAAAAATAAATGAACATGAAAGGTTGATCCTTGCTTATGAATGACAACAAGTTCACCTGCTTAATCAAAGCGAAAATAATGTTTGTACATCCTTTGCTGCTTGCCCTGATCATTGCACTTGCAGCCTGCAGCAATTCCTCCACTGACAAGATAGCAAGCAAGTCTGCGCAGCCGACCAAAGAGGCACCTCTGGTAACTCAAGCATCCGGTAGCATTTATCTGTACGGTGAAGTACATGGCGTAGCCAAGATTATTGACAAGGAATATGAATTATGGTCTGAATTCTACCATAACGAGGGCATGAGACATCTGTTCGTCGAGATGCCTTATTTTACCGCCGAATATTTGAATCTATGGATGCAGTCGGACAATGACGATATTCTGGAGGAGATTTATGATGATTGGGAGGGAACAGCTAGTCACAATCCATATACCAAGGCGTTCTACAAAAAAATAAAAGGCGAGTGTCCTGAGACGATTTTCCACGGCACAGACATCGGGCATCAAGATGAAACTACCGGGAACCGCTTCTTATCTTATCTTGCGGCAAACGATCTAACAGAGACGGAAGAGTATACTTTAACAATAGAAGCGATCCAGCAAGGCCGTTTTTATCGCAGTAAAGATGACAACGTATATCGGGAAAACAAGATGACCGAAAATTTTATCCGCGAATTTGAAAGGCTGAGTAGTGAGAGCGTCATGGGTATTTACGGTTCAGCACATACCGGGCTTGATGAAATGGACTATAGTACCCAATCCATCCCTTGTATGGCCAATCAATTACAGAAACATTATGGCGACAACATTTATTCTGAGAACTTAAGCTGGATTGCTAAAGATATTGACCCGTCCAGAGTAGATTACATCACCTTACAGGGCAAGGAGTATGTGGCATCGTATTTTGGAAAGCAGGATTTGAACGGGTTCAAGGATTACGCCTATCGAGAATTTTGGCGATTGGAGGGCGCCTATGAAGATGTCAAAGACCTACAACTGGTAGAGAATTATCTTCCTTACGATAACTACCCGATGCTGATAGAAACAGGCCAGGTCTTTGTGATCAGCTATACCAAGACAGACGATTCAGTGGAAAGAGAATACTATCTGTCTAACGGCAAGATTTGGGATGAAGGTATGTATTCAACTCAACAATTCACAGCAGAATGATCGATTAATAATGTGAAGGTGATTATCACAAACGCAGCATGTTGTCGTTCAACTATGGCCAGTTCATTCATGAAGCGAATGAAATTAATACAAATGAAGCCAACTCAAAGGTGTCAGGTCGAAGGAGCTGGAGTAGATTGTTGAAAAGGACACTCAATCGCGATTTTTTTTCATATCAACTTGCCGTTACAGCCAGCGCGCTGATCCGTACCATTAGGGACGACAGGGAATTTTTGAGCGGAAAGTTGGAGAGTGCTGTAATAAGGATGTGGAATAGTTCGACAGAGGGTGTCCCAAACGTCATAAATTGACGTAGGGATACCCTCCTTTTTTAATGAGTGAGCGAAGCGAGAAGGAGGGAAGGAGCTAGAGATTGTGCTGAACGGTCAAGGTTATATCTCTTTCTATGCAAAGGTTATTTCCAAAATTCAGGTGAAAAGTAGGTAGACTCAGGACAAGCGATCACTATAATGGAAATATGAGACATTCATAGAACCGATCAATAGGATATAAATAGAATCCGGCTGAGTAAAAAAAGCGATTAGAGGAGGCCATCTCGTGGGAAGATCATTCGCAAATTTGCATATCAAGTCGAACAACCTTGAGAAGACTGTCGAAGCATTAAGAGAGCTAAGCGAAGGGCATGCCAAAGTATTAGGCAAGTCCAATCATGAGGCTCCAGAGAGCAAAGTTGTCATGTACGTAAGCAAAAGCAACGAGAACTGGATCAGCGTGCTCCACGATTACTTTGTATGGGGTACGGTGAAGGAGGCCGGCAAAACGTTGTCCCAGCTTATCGGGGAGCCAGTGATGACCGCCGGATATATGAATGAGGAAATATTCGAGTTGTCGTTGTTCGAGAATGGAGACATTCAAGCCGAAAAGATCTTTTGTGAACAGTGGACGAGGGATGAATATGAACAACTCCGGGAAGAGCGTCTCAATGATGACTACCTGCGAAAAGCGTTGGATATCCGTAATAAGGATTTTGACGACTTCATTGACATAACGAGTCCGGGACAAGCCGTAGATAAGCTGTCAGAACTCGTAAGTATGTCTTTATGGAGTGATTGGGAGTGGATCCCGTACGAAGAAACTCTCAGAAAACGATTTGTGAAATATGAATTTTGAAAATACACGAGCAAATGGCTAAGGACAGCTGAGATGACATTTTAGTACATGGCGGTGAGCGAAAAGAAATGGATAGATTAAAGAACAGCGGATTTTATAAGCTTAGATTCTTCATAAGGCCGGAAGAGTTTGAAAGCGTTTTGAAGCTTTTTGAACATAAGCAAGCGCAATTTCATCTAACCAATTATGCCCAGACAGAGCATGATCTGAATCAGGTGTATGAGGCGTATAAGACCTTTTATCATTATTTTACGGCAGAAGAAAAAAGGAATGAGGGTCTCCCTTTCTTTGTTTATTCTATTTCTGTTGCGTCTGATAATGAAAGCTCTGGATTTTTCGCGAGAAATGAAGGTGTCTATTTTCCATATTACGGACAATGGGCAGAGGATGAACTGCCGTGTATCTTGCTATCATTTCCTAAAGGCTTTCAAATAGATTTGGAAGATGAAAAAGGGAAGTATTATATCTATGAGGATATTCGGGACCATAAGCCATTAACATATACGTTTTTCGATGAAATAACGGGTGCTATTAAAAAAATGACAAGGCCGCTTCGCTTCTCGGCGCATGATGCAGATGCTATGAAGGAGCAAAAGCCTTCTGTGCGTATAAGCCATGGTGCGATGCAAGATTTGAGCAAATCGTGGATTTTCAATAAATATGGGCTTGTGATGGGTGGAAAATAGTTCAGGGAAAAATTGGGGATTGATATGTTGCACTCTCTAAAATTTCAGTATTATCTTGGATAAAAAAGCTCCTCAACCTGCAATATTTTAAAGAATTCTCTTATTTGGAAGAGTTGCATGTTGGGGGCAGCAGGAGGAGTATTTATGTACATCGTATCTCGGCCAAAACCGCTGTCTGATGACCAAAACCAAGCACTTGCGAAGGAAGATGCCGCTGTTTATCCACCGGGCTACCTCCGGTTTTTGCGGCGATTCGGCGAAGGAACTTACAGAGGGTGGTTGAATGTTCAGCTTCCGGATGCGGAGGTGCTCAAACCTTTTGCAGAGTACGGATTATGGGAGCATGACGAAAACAGCCCCATTACTGAGCAACAGATCGGGGAGTGTATCGTTATAGGTACAACGGTTGACGGTGATTTTCTGGCAGTGTATCAACAGACAGCTGGGCTGCTCTGGCTACCTCGGCATGCGGAGCACGTGAAGGCGATTTTCCTGCAAGCACCGGAGCAGGAAGACGAGGGGATGTACGCTTTGGTGCTGGACGAAATATATCGTCAGGTGTATGGAATCATTCAAGGGGAGAGCGTCTATTATGAACCGTGGACGGGCACTCGTAGCCATCGCTTTTTGCGTTTGCCACAAGGGCAGGACCAGCTTACGCTACCCGAACTGGCTGGATTGTGCCAACATGAATTTCCGCCGGATTTGTTTAATGAGAATGCCTATGCTTGTTTCCTGTTCTACCGGCAGCTGGGAGGCTATGTACGATTGAATTATGCCTACCAGCAAGAGGTGGCCGTCTTCTATGAACAGGATACGGGGCAGGCGTTTGCCGATATGGAGCAGTGGCTCTTGTCGAAAGGCTGCGAAGCGATTTCAGAAAATAACAGCTGATCTGGGTGCTCCTTACGTATGGGAGAGGGAGGTAGGCATGAAACTAGTTTTTACTTTGGATACACATGGAACGTGTGTGGGTCAATTGAGAGATGAACTGCTGCCCTTAGAGGAATTAGCAAATACATGGGAGTTTCCCTATGATATCTTTTTTGTTTTGCGTGTTTTACCTGAAGGTTATGGTCGAAAAACATCCAGACGGTTTGATAGCAGGGATCATACCCTCGAATTAGATATCAGCATAAGTTATGAGCAATACCAACGGATGTCCAAGCATGAGCAACGTGAGGGATTAGGTATTCACCTTTTTAACTATTTGTCAGAGTCAGTTGCTAAACATAATAAGCATGCAGATAAGAAAACCCAAAATCAACTACTGGACCTAGTGAAAAAATGGATGCTCGAAAATAATTGGCTAAATGGAAAGTTAAATCAAGCACGGAAATTACTTTCGCAAGACATGGATCTTTATGAAGTCAGCCAGAAATTGCAGATGCCATTAGAAGAGATTGAGTATATCCTTCTCCGTATGAATGACTATGAGCCAACTGATATTCATCCTGATAACCTTGTAGTAGAAAAAGCGCCGCCATATCATTTGTAGAAGGCTGGAGCTAATAGAAGACATCCTGCCTGAGGGGATCCACTAACGGAAAGGAGGAAGCCGATGCAAGAAATAGAGACGCTGGCGATAGAGATCGCCGATGCTGCTAGAACGTCTTTTCGCACTCTTTTTGAAAATGGCGAACGTTACTATTACTGTACTCTATACACTACTGGCGAGGGACATGCGCCAAGTATCTCCGCCTGGTCGTGGGAAGCTTTGGAGATGGAAGCAGCCAGGCAAGGAGTGGAAAGTGACACACCGGCATCGACGATTGCGGAACTTATCAAATGGTCTTATGCGGATTCGCCCTATTGTTGTTTCGGCGATGAGAACTTCGATAACGTTAAACAACGATTTACCGAGCGTCCTTTCATTGCGGATCTTGAGAATGACGAAGGAAATCGTGAGTTTGATTTGAGGCTGAAGGCCATGGAGCTGGCGATGAAAATGCTCGATGATGAAGGTGTGTTTGCCTTGAATCAACTGCGAGAGTCAGTATGCGTCCTTGTCGAAGTCATGCCGCCGGATGAGATCAATACTGAGATCGCCCTCCGTTTGAATCGGGCAGAATCTTCGGCTATGCAAGTATGGTTGGCGGAAGCGGCGGAGTAGAAGCATCCGCTTTCGGAAACCGTCTACTATATTCGGATTTAAAATGAAGGGAAAAATAATGTATGAGCAATCTTTTCCGATTCATTCCTATTAGCCAGCTAGCAGATAAATTTCCCGAAGGATCTTGGTGGGCGAAGTTTTACCAAGATTTTAGTGACGAGCAACTTGCCGCTTACTATGAAGGGGATTTGACGCTGCCTTCTCTTAATCTAGATTGGGAGCAACCTTTCCCGCAACAAAAAGAGGTAATCATCATTTTTATAGAAGGGAATCTTACTGTAGACAATCTTTATAATAAAGAAACTGATGGTGCCATAGGGCTTTTGGTGACCGGTAATATGAGTGCGAAAAATATAGCTGTAGGCGGTCAGGAGATTTATGTTTCGGGCAACCTGATTATTGAGGAAATATTATGCGGCTCCTACAATCATGGGGAAACGATTGTTAAAGGTGATCTCAGCGCTGCGGTTTTAGTTCAGGATGACGAGTACAGTTTCAAAGTGGACGGACATAAATCGATCACCTGCTTAGTAAATGTGTGGGAGGGGGACGGCGTATTTCAGGAGCTTCCTGTGGACATTCATGAAGTGTTGATCGATGAAGTTTTTTTGGATATGGAAGAGGATGAGGAGGACTTTTCCTTTGGCACACTGGTGAACGTAATTAAAGAAGGCCGTTCTGCTCTAAAAAAAATAAATGAATCCCCCACTAGCAAGCAAGCTGTTCATTTATATTTCACCCATAACACGATCAATGAAGAAAATATATTGAAGTTGACGCAGTGTATTTTAATGCCAAGTGACAAGCCTTCTTTTAATTTTCGCGAGCAAGACGTTTTTTTTAAAGTTCAACTGGAGCATATTGATGCTGATGGGGATGAGCGGGATCTTAGCGTTTATATGAATGATAACCGGCATCACTATTATATTTGGCTGGAGCAAGATTATTCTGTCGGTTTATTGAAGAGAACCATAGAAGAAGGGTCTGAGTGGGAGGACATTACAGAAGAGTCTCAGGAACAATTAGCAGAGATTAGCGATTGCTGGACGATGTTGCTGACCTGCGTTAATATGGCTGAGCTTTATTTACGAAACATTGAGGTACAGTATGTGCAAGACATTTTGCAACACACTGTAATTCAGGAATTATATTCGGAAGTGGAGGAAAATGGCGGGTTCTGGGACGGCTCCAAATGTTACAGCTTCCGTCAAACACATACGGACGAGGACGGAGACCTCCTACATGGTCGGATTGAAATCAGGACTCCAGATGAAGCGTATTATTTTTATACAGTGGACAATGGAACTTATGTTTCCCGGCATTATCAGCCGCCCGATCAATATGGCAAGCAGGACATGCCCTATTTGGATCTTAGGCGCTGGGAAGCATCAGAGCGGTATTTTACAAGATTCAAACAATTTATTACTGAGAAGATAGAGTCAGGTGTGAATAGTTAGATCTTGATATGCATTAGAGAAAAGGATGATAGAAATGCCAAATGATAGCCAAGCTGGTCCTTCAGCTGGTTCTGTTAGAGAAGTTGGTAGTTATCCTATCAACCTGACAGGTCCACGTAGTCATACTCTTGTCCTTAAGCCCGGTGTGGGCAGTCTATCCATGGGTCCGTCGCAATTGGGGAAAAAGGTTGACCTTCATGTCGCGTCTGATACGCCTATCGATTGGACCGTATTCGATGTCTTTGCCACACCGGCTGGCTCTCCCTGGCCGCGATTTCTGCATTATACAGGCAGTGATTCAGGCTTCTTTGACTGGGCACAGAAACGTCCCATTGAAGAGATGACATGGACTCCGATCCTGTCTGCAGACACGGTGGCGGACGCCAGTCAGTCCAATTTGCATGGCTTGCATGTCAAGTTGGAACCATCCGGGAGGTCCCTTAGCCTAATACTTCCGAAGCAGCCTTTCCGCCTGAGTGTGTCCGGCGATCTATCACGCTTCTCGGCCACAGGTGATATGCCATCTTCTCTTACACTAGCACCTCGCACCGGCCGACGTAAGAATGATTCCCCTTTTTTGCTGCCCGATATGGGGGAGCTGCACCAGGTAACGAGCTTGACGCTACATAACGCACCGCTGGGACAGCCCATCTCGCTAGAGTGTCTAAACCGGTACCCAAACCTTAAATCACTGAGTTTGTGGGGAAACTTCTGCGATTTGAATCTATTGGCTCATCATACCGAGTTAACGAATCTGGAGCTGCGCTTCATGCCTGATCTGGAGGATTTGCCGACCTTGAACGCGTGGCCGTTGCTTGACAGATTTATCGCCTACAATGTGGAAGAGAGCGCTGGCAAGCATCTAAAAAAGCAAATGAAAACTCGCGCTGAAACCCGTCCTTGGACCGACCATGCTTCAGTGAGCCAATTACGAAAGCCAGAGTGGTGGACGACCGAGTTTGGCCGCCCATTCTCCTCCTGGACTAAACGTCTAGCCAAGCTGGCTAATGAAGCTTACAACGTTGCACAGGTAACCTTGTCCGAGGCCCATAGCTTTGCTGAAGCAGAGGCCGCCATTACCGCTTTCACCGTGCGCTTCAACAATCTTAAGGGCATCGAAACCACCGAACGAGAAGATCTTGGTGAAGCGGTATGGCAACTTAGCCAGTCTGACCACTTGATTGGCCAGCCTATCACAGAGGAGATGGCTCAACACTGGTTCGATGCAGCGCGCGATTACTAAATGAATTGAATGTCACACCCCTAGAATAGAAATCGGATTGACCCAGGGGTTTATCCAATGTCTATTCTAAGGGGTGCACTTTACTATACTGGCGGGGTTTTGTTATACGATCATCCCCATTTCTCGGAGTCTATCTTTAATTTTCTTTAAACGAGCTTCTTTTTCGCTGTCTTCAGTTAATACCTCTACAGATGTTTCGTTATACTTCTTAATGATCCTCTTTAAAGTTAATTCTTTCATTTCCTTTTTACTGTGGATGGTAACAGGAGGGACAGTTGTATAGTTTTCTATGGTCTTGGGATCTGCAGAAATTCGTTCTAGTAAACTAAGTAGAAGCACCAGTCTTTGCTGGCCCAACCTCGGAACTTGGTATAGTTTTTTCCATGTGGAATTTAATAGATGATCAAGGTCTGTATATCCCTTTGAGTATAAAGCGTTTATGAGGCCTGTTAAATTTGGACCCCGTTCTTCTGCATGAGCCACAGCAACAATACAAGCAATATTCTTAGAATAAAGATGCGCCGGAAGTGGAAAAAAATGTATTAATGCCGCATTTCCGTCGATGATGTCAATCATGATGATATACCTCCATTAAAATATGTGTTCACTATACATGTTTAGTATTCTGGCAAGATTATGAGTCAGTAGGGTGAATTTCCCTGACTTGGTACAATAGATTGATACACTCTGCATTATTAAACCCCAAGCTGCTGATCATTTTCTGAACACCAGAAAAACCCATTACATAAGCTCTTAGAATATGTAGCAGATATGATTCGTTGCGCTTCATAATCATTGCTTAGTAATGATATGATATAGGCATCAATTTTGTGGGGTGCACTGATATGGATTTCCGAATCAAAGAACTAGTTAATGCTACACAGCAAACCTATGGATTGGACAACTATTACTTACATACAAATGAAATTTATCGCGAAGTTACGATGCTGGGAGAAACCGACTATTTGCTTAGTATGGAATGGTTTCCTTCTCACATTAAGGAATGGAAGGAGGATTATAATCCGGAAGGAACTGCAGTCATTACGCTTGACTTACTATCCCGCAACTATAAAAGTGTTATTTTTGTTGGAGGGAAATCTTATGCAAATCGAACACCATTCCAAAACATTGAAATAAACGGCGTTATTCAGTGGATGGAAGCTGAAGTAGGGCTTGAATATGGTAAACAATTCTACCTATTGAAGGAAGAAAGAGGAGAATATCATTTTGCCGAATGTATAGACGGTATCCCCATCTCCCCCGGCGGGCGAATGGAGTTACGCTTCGATGCGGAAGGTAGGATTATTTTTTATAGTGTATATGGCCAGTTTCCTTCTAGCTCCCTTGTGCACAAAGAGCATTATTCTCTCACGCTTCAAGCGGTAGAGCCACTGGCGAAAAAACAACTACAGCTTATCGAATATCCAGTGTACGAGATGAAGCATCTCCTGCCGATCTATGGGATAGAAGAAATCTACATTACAAATGATGGAACAACCACAATTCCATTTGAGATGATATCAGGTACGAGAGCACGACTGAATATTGATCAAGTAATACATTGGGAGCAAGTGGACACGGAACAGTTCGCAAGGACGGAGATCCGTCTGCAAGAAGTAGTTACAATCGAACAGGCAGTAGCACGTGAGCCGCATCCAGATTCATTTTCAATCACAGACGTAGAACAAGCCCAATGTATAGCCGCAGTCGAAGCTGGTTTAAGCCAGCTCTATCCGGATGAATCCGGACAATGGATACTGAAGACTTTACATCGGGAAAGAGGACATATTCAAGCGACATTGAGGAGGAATGCGCCAAGTAATCGTATTTTTCAGCGTAAGATCCTCCTGTTTATCGATACGAAAAATTATAAGGTTATAGATTATATGGATAACAAGTTAATGCTCGATACGTTTGATGAGTTCCAGAGCGAAGGGGAAATTGCTGTGAGCCATGACGAAGCTTATGACAAGCTCAGGGGATGGTTCGAATTAACACCCGTCTATGTGTATAATCCTGGGCAGAAGAAGTATGTGCTGTGCGGGAAGCTGGATTGTGATTTTGCAGTGAAGGCTACTAGCGGAGATGTGGTGGAGTTGGGTAGTTTGGATTGATAGTGAAACCAGATTGATTTAGTCAAAAAGATAACTTCCGAAACTCATGTCCAAGAGACATGGGTTTTTCTTTATGTAGTTGGATGCCAAAAATTTAGACTTAATGAAAATAATTGTATAAAAATTTGATTTACTCGCAGAGAAATTCTGGTGTATAGCGTCAAATATAAGTAGACGTTAGAAAAAAAGAAAGTTCCGTTAGGTACAATGTATGAAATGAGAGACAATAACCGTTTTAAGGATGGTGAATGAGTTGGGTTTCAAAATACGTAAAAACACGGTGCAGTCCGTCTGGATGATGTGGGAAAAAGCTTTTGCGTTGCTTTCACATTTTCGCGGATCGCATAAGTCACGCTTTGGAATATGTACCGTGATGCTAAAAAAGCATCGGGGACAGCCTATTGTATGCCAAGACGCCACGGTCATCAATCAGGGAGAGTGGGTGGGAGAACTCCACCTCGACAATGAAAGAATCCTGAAGTTGATCCGGTCCGAAGGATCGGATCGTGCCGCACTGCAAACGGCTCGCATGCTGCGCAAATCAATGCAGCAAATCAACGAAGCCTTCGAATCGCAGTCCGAGTTCAGGCAGGTCAAGGCTTTATTGGGGATTACACTGCTCCATCGGGGATTAACACACGGTCTTGGCTTTGAACAACAAAATATAAAGTCCGGCGTTTTCGAACGCATCACCACCATCTATCTTCGATTGCTGCTGTCTGCCATGCATCCTGAAGGGAGACAAAGAATCAATCGGCGAACAGAGCAACTGGTCCCGATGTTACTGATCCATTCACGCGCCTCACTGAAAAATCGATTCTCACCCGGACAGAACTACTCTGGATAGGACTTAGGCTTGTTATAAGGAGGTGTAATCATACTTACATATCTGATAGGAGGAATACTATGTGCGACTACTCTTTACATGTTTATTCCAAGTTTGATTACGCGAGTGAGCGGCTTTGGTGTCTTTCGCAAAGGAACGGTAGAAAAACAGGTGGCATTCACTTTTGATGATGGGCCACATCCGAAATATACGCCGGAATTGCTGGATTTATTGAAGTTACATCAAGTGAAGGCTACTTTTTTCGTGCTTGGAGCGCGAGCGGAGCAGTATCCAGATCTGATCAGAAGAATGGATCGGGAAGGCCATCAGATTGGCATCCATAATTACTGCCATACCTCTAATTGGCTGATGCTGCCCAGTACTATTAGGCGAGAACACCTGGAACGCTCCGCTGATATTATAGAGTCTATTGTCGGAATCAGACCCAATCATTACCGTCCACCCTGGGGATTAATCAATCTATTTGATTTTTTTCGGCACAAGCAGTATCGAATTGTTCTATGGTCGCTGAAGGCGAGTGACTGGAACATCCGGGCCTGTCAAACCCGGATGCAGGCCATTCTATTAGGTGGAATCACCGATGGCTCCGTTGTTTTACTTCACGATAGCGGAGAGACTGCGGGCGCGGACCGGCATGCTCCTTATTTTATGCTGCAAGCTTTAGAAGAAGTGCTGAACCAACTACAGGCAAGAAACCTGCAATTTGTCCGGCTTGATGAAATGTCTTGACGTTGCTATTTAGACTTAAATTGTTTGCGGAAGCAGAGCGGCGAGATGCCCATTATTAATTTGAAGGTTCGTCCAAAATGGGAGGTGTTATCAAACCCAACCATTCCCGCAATTTCAGTAACATTAAACGAAGAGCCAACCAGCAAATCACGCGCTTTTTTGATGCGGATATTATTGATATATTCAATGAAGCTGAACCCGGTGGATTCTTTAAAAGTTCGGCAAAGGTAGGAGGAGCTTATGTCGAATTGCCGTGAAATCTCACAGAGCTTAAGCGGTTCCATATAATGTTGATTTACATAATTAACGATGTCCAGGACTTTCTTATGTGTACGATTGGATTCTACAAATGAAGCTACGCGGCTGTCAAATAGTTTACGATTAAGATAGAGGAGCAGCTCCACCAATAATATTTGTTGGTACTGTTCATATCCGCGGGCTTGCTTCTTCCCCTCCTGGATCATTTTCTGAAAAAGCTGTTCGATGAAATATTGATCCATCCCGGTCATCTTCAAAGCGCGGTAATCACTTTTGAACAATTCGAGCAGTTCCTCACATTGACTGCCGGTGCAGAAATGCTGCAGGAATTCTTTTTTAAACAGGAGTGTTACCCGCTCATACATATTGCAGCCTGAATTGACCAGTTTGTGCATTTCGTGAATATCCATAAATAGCAGCGTTCCGCCCGCAACCTGATAGGTTCTGTCCCCTATAAAATAATAAAAATCCCCGGATATTAAATACAGAATCTCATATGCATCATGATAGTGTCTTGCAGGCATGCTGGTGTATACCTGTTTCTTGCGGCTGATGTCAAAAAGAGTAGACTCATAAAATACCGGCTTCATTCAGCACCTCCTAAGAGGATTGTAGACTTAATCTATGGTTTGTAGCAACATATGTATAAAAATTAATAAATACAAGAAAATACGTGCTGTTTGGACAAACTTTTTGAGATAAGCTTGAACTGAATTACCAAGTGTTGGTAAAAGGAGGGCTGTCATGCTCAGATGGGTTGGGGATAAGGTTCACTGCTGCTAAAAGTTAAAGCGCTTAAACTATTCAATTAAAGGAGAGATTGCGGTGCTAAATTCAACGAAGAGTAAGGTTTCCAAGAAGATGAAATTTTCATTGTTGATCGTGCTCAGTTTTTCAATGATTTTTTCTTATGGCTGTCTGTCCAAAACATCTCAACAGAAAAGTTATGCGGCAGGGAACCCTGATTCTAATTTTTCACCGGCAACACTTCAATTCTTGCGTGACAACACAGGACTGGATGGTGAGCAGTGGAACAATATTATGATGCTTGTCAACAAACCGGAGCAGGACGATCTGAACTGGATCGATTTTTACGGATATTGTGAAGATATTGATGATGACCGCGGGTATACGATTGGAATATTTGGTGCAACTACAGGCGGCTCAAATGATACCGGTCCTGACGGTCCGGATCTGTTCAAGGCATATGACGCTGCTAAAGGCGCGAGTAATCCTTCTGTTAAAGGTGCATTGGCCCGGATCGGTGTTAAGGGTTCGATGAAAGGGAAGATCCTCGAGATCAATGAAAGCGAAGAGAGCTTCTGTAGAAAAATCGGCAATTTGCAAGATGATCCCGAGTGGAGAGAGGCTATGTGGAAAACGTTCTACAATATCTATATTAAATACAGTGTGGAGCAGGCCCGCAAACGCGGCTTTAACTCGGCATTAACTATTGGTTCCTTCGTGGATGCAGCGCTGAACCATGGAGCTACCGGCGGCTCCGAGACACTCCAAGGGCTTTTGGGTAAATCCGGAAGTAGCACGGATGAGAAGACTTTCATGACCAAATTTTATAAAGAACGGACCAAGATTGTGGATACTAATGAGTACAACTCTCCGCCTAACGGCAAGAACCGTGTGAAGCAGTGGAGTAATTTGCTGAACATGGGAGAGACAGACCTGAAAGGTGCAGATTCGGCAATTCTTCAAGTCACCGACTGGGAACTCCAATAACAGGAATGTAAGGGCAGTAGAACCACCGTTCTTCTCGGTGACTGCGGTTCGATGATAAGTGAGATTAAGGAAGAGGGAGATGGGCTGAATGGATAACAACCAATCTTATCTCAAAAATAGATTTTACAAGGTAATCAGTCTAATGGTTATAGGTTTGCTGCTTGCCATGGAGTTGACCGGGTTTGTCTCAGCAGGAAGAGAGGGAAATGAGGAAGATCTTGCAAGCGAAGCAACTGCAGTTCAGGAAACGATTGCCCAGTGGATTTTTAAAGACAAAGGCGAGAACGGTGTATTTCCGGCTACAGGCGGGGTATATCAGACGGCTTCATCCATTCGTGATGTAGGAACTAATACGAATGCGTACACCTATGAGTCAGGTGAGAACAGCGTACGCAACCAGGGGTGGCATGAAGGAACGGGCCTGAAATACTGGCTTGCCACGCTTTCTACCAAAGGTTTCGAAGGTATCTTCCTCTCTTCACAGCAAACTTCTTCAAGTACAGGACCCAGGGATTTTAAGGTGCAATACAGTATAGATCAACAGGAATGGACAGATGTTACGGGCGGCAACCTTGTTTTAGCCCAGAACAATTTTAATTGTTCCAATAATTCCTGCAAATTAACTAACCTCGCTTTGCCTGCGGGAACAAACAATCAAGATGTACTCTATATCCGCTGGGTGGTAAACTCTGCGAAAAGTGTAAGCGGGGGAACGGTGTCCAGCTCAGGCTCAAGCAGAATCAAAGATGTGATAATTAAAGGAACACGCAGCAGCGGCGAACCTGGGGACACTCCCACACTTGAGGTAAGCAAAACTCCCGCTTCAGGGGCTGCAGATGTTTCCCTTAACGCAGAGATCACAGTGAAGTTTAACAAAGCGATCAGTCTCGACAGTGGTTATCAAGTTGTAATCACGGAAAACAATCTCCCTCTTAATAACATTTCTGCTTCGCTCCTCGGTCAAGACACAGTCAGAGTCAGCCACCCTAATTTTACTGCCGGCAAAACTTACAACGTGACCGTCCCTAAAGAGCTTGTTAAGGGGACTGCGGATGGCCGGACACCTGAGAACGATATTACCTGGAGCTTTAAGACAAAGTCTCCGGATACCGGCATCAAAACACCAACGCTGCTGAACATGACTTTTAACGGGGACCCAAAGACAAGTATCGCCTTTGACTGGTATACAGCCGAAACCGTCAGAGGTACAGTAGTGCAAGTAGTGGAGGCCTCCAATGCGGGAGGAAGCGAGTTTCCGGAACAACTGGCAGCTTCTTATGAGGGCAGCTCAACAGTTATTGAAACCTTAATGATATCAGGAGACAGAAGTTCTAAAAAGTATAAAAAGTTCGCCAGCCACAAGGTTATTGCAAGCGGTCTTAAGCCTGGAACCCAATATATCTACCGGGCCGGTAACGGTGATGCGGACGGCTGGAGCGAGGCGGGTTCTTTTACCACGGACAAGGCGGATAATCAGGATTTCCATTTCCTCTATGTAACCGACACCCAAGGCTCAAGTAAATCGAATTTTGATCTGTGGCAGGATACTTTTAAGAGAGCTATTGAGAAAACGGTAGATCCCAAGTTTGTTCTTCTTACAGGGGATCTAACGGATGACGGTGATCTGGAGCAGCTGTGGCAGTGGTTCTTGGGTGTGCCGAAAAAGGAATTTGCCAATGTGCCATTTGCACCGATTATCGGCAACCATGAGATAGAAGATTATCCGAATAACAACTTCTATAACCATTTTAATCTTCCGAAAGATGTCGGGACGGGTGCTCATGACGGTTCGGTATATGCTTTCGAATACGGCGATGCCCTGTTTATGCAGATCAATTCCCAGTACGAAGGGGAGGTCAAGCCATACAAAGCGGATATTCAGTTCACCAAACAATTGGAATGGATGCGGAATCAGGTGGCAAAGACCGATAAAAAGTGGAAATTCGTCTCGATGCATAAGGGAGCGTATTCTTCAGGGGACAATGCTTCGGCAGAAAGCGACCGGGTAGAATTTTACCGGAAATATCTGATTCCTGTATTTGATGAGCTGGGTGTGGACATGGTTTTTGAAGGTCATGATCATATGTATATGAGGTCTTTTCAAATGCTGAACAACGTTCCGATTAAGAATGTCATTACCGATGAGCAAGGAAATGTGCTGAATCCCAAAGGGACCGTATATCTAATGGGCAACTCGGCAGCTTCGAAATTCTATGCTATTAATCCAGATGCAGACACTTTTTTTGCAGCAAAAAACGATCAGCCCAACAAGAAAATGTTCGTGGATGTTTCCATTACAAGCGACGTGCTGAAATTCACATCCTACACAGCAGTTAAAGATAAACCCCTTGCCGTCTATGATGCTTACAGTATTAAACGGACTGATGTCAAACCCGGCATTGTCCAAAATCCAAGCGCAGTAAGACAGTCAGGGAACCGTGCAGTTCTTTCTTGGAAAGCGCCAGCAAATAGTTCTGAGCCGGTGCGAGGTTACCGGATTTACGAGAAAAATGATAAAGTCAGCACAAACTGGAGCGTGTATGTACCGACGGTAAGCGGTCAGACGAGTTACAGCTATACATTAAACGGCATAGATTCTGCTAAAGCCTACAATTTCGTTATTAAAGCAGTGGGGACAAGAAATAACTCGCTTCCAGCAGAGGCAGGAATACAATGAAAGGATAGAGGAGGCGTTGACGGAGCTTAGGCATCCGTTAACGCCTTTTTTTAGTTGTTGAAGCTGTCCATTCCTCCTACGGTAACTCCTCAGAAAGATAGCCTCACTTTTTACCAGATCATGATTCATTGCGCATTGGCGTGACTTTTGTTCCTTTTAACGGCATAACCTCTGCATTGGTACCTTCAAAATATAACGGCAGTCCTTCTGCCAGGATAGTCAAGAGGGTTTGGGTTGGGTCCTACGAAACCTAGAATGGGGATGATAAATTTAAGTGCCATCCATTCATAGACAACAGGTAAGCCGTGAATCAAAAATACGCAGATCCATGACAGTAAAGCTGCAGCCAAAATTGTACTACCTAAATACCCGAATGCTTGAATTATTCTTTTCATATTCGCACCTAACGTATAAGAAAGTGTCTAATAGTTAGAATAATATAACTGTAAAAATCACTTCAATTGCTAACATATCCGAGGCTCGATACGGTTATTTGGATAATACCACCATAGGGAAATCTGAAAAACAAACATTTGTACAACTGTATTTGTCTTGTACCGTCCTTTGAAGTTAGTAATAAACTATATCAATCTCAGAAAAGGAGTTGATTTAGTTGGCTAACAGTGATATACGTCTTACTCTTTGGTCGGGTACTAATTTTACCAATCGTCGGATTCGATTCAGACGTGGAGGAGTTGCGGTTCGTGATCTTGGAGCGTTTCGGTTTAACAACGTTCTCTCGAGTTTCCGTCTCAGAAATGTTGTGGAAAGCTCTCAAGTAACGCTTGTACTATTTTCGCGAATTAACTTTCAGGGATCGTTCCGTGTATTCCGTGGCAGCCAAAACGTAGCGAACTTGAATAATTTTAACTTTAACAATGTCACATCTTCGTTGATATTGGTAGGACGTATCCTTACAAGCTCCGAAATTTCCCAAATTCAAAGCACGGGTAGAGCGCCTCGAGATGTCCTCGTAATAAGACAATAATAATGCAAAGGGGGCCCCTAGGGCGCCCCTTTTTTACAAATATCAGTAGCACAGGTCAAGACAAAATATGCATAGAATTTAATATAAAATAAGAGAATAGGTGCTGCTCCCGCAAACAATCCTCCTTTAAACTAGTAACGTACTTAACAAAATCTGCTAGAGGAGGATTCAAATGCGCAAAAAGGTTATCGGGAGAATTTGCAGTACAGTTATGATTTGCAGTCTGCTTGCAGCAGGCAACGGAACGACCTACGCCGATGGCGCCAATAACTCTGATGCTCCTACCAACAAATCGGTCAAAAACGTAATCCTGTTTATTACGGATGGGATGAGCTTATCCGATGTGAACTTGGCCAGATGGTATCAGGGAGGGCAGGCGCTTGCGATGGATAAGTATTTCAGCGGGCTGGTGAGAACCTATTCTACGGATTCACTGACCACAGATTCCGCTGCGGGAGCTACGGCTTATGCCACAGGCCATAAGGTTAAGAGTGAGACGGTATCCATACTTCCAGACCGAATAACGATGCCTTTCGTAAGCGCAGTTAAACCAGAGGACATGAACAAACCTTTGCCTACCCTTATGGATGCAGCGAGAATGGCAGGGAAAAGTACAGGGACGGTATTCACTTGTGAATTAACGGATGCGACACCGGCTACATTTTTAAGTCATGCATACACGCGTGACAATGCGCAGTCTATTGCAGAACAGATGGTCTATAGTGGTGTAGATGTTCTACTTGGGGGCGGTTCCGGGTATTTGGTACCCGGCAAAGAAGACATTAACCGCAAGGACGGAGAAGATTTAACCAAAATCCTGAAATCAAATGGGTATGAATACGTAACGGATAAAGCAGGTTTAATGAATTCTAAAACGAATAAAATCTGGGGACTATTCAACCCCGAAGCACTGGATGCTGATTTTGACCTGAACCCGCAAAAGCAACCGAGCCTTGCCGAAATGACCAATGTAGCGATAGAGAAGTTGTCACAGAACGAGAATGGTTTTATTCTGATGGTCGAAGCAAGCCAGATTGACTGGTATGGTCATGATAACGATCCAGTGGGGATTATGAGTGAGACCTTAGCGTTTGATAAAGCCTTCAAAGCCGCTGTTGATTTTGCAGAAAAGGACGGGAATACAGCAGTCTTATCGGTTTCGGATCATGCTACCGGCGGGCTCAATATGACGAACTATGATTCTACCAAAGATCTAATCTCCGTGCTGAAGAAAGCGAAGCACACCAGTTATTACATTGAAGGCAGTATTAATGAGAGCAATTTCAAAAAGGTCCTTGCGGATAATTATGGACTTAGTGATCTAACCAAAGAAGAAGCGGATCAAGTCAGATTGGGAATGCAGGATAACCTTTCGCCAGTCATCGGTAAAATTTTGGGGGATAAAATAGGTGTAACCTTCTCTACGGATGATCACACATCGGAAGAAGTTGGATTGTTCGCCTACCATCCGGCTAATTTTAAACCGACCGATTTCATGAACAGCGGTGTAATCCAGAATACGGATGTGAATAAGTATATTCAAGAAGTAACCGGACTCAATCTGGCGCAGCTTCAGGATACACTGTACGTATCCAGTGATAAATTCAAGGCCAAAGGAGCTACGATTACCCTAGATAAGACCGATAAGACTAATCCGGTGGTTGTAGTGAAAAAAGCAGGCCAAGTTCTCAAGCTGCCTATAGATAAAAATATCGCCATTCAGGATGGCAAAACAACGAAACTAAATGTGCTGACAGTAATGATTAAAGATAAAGTGTGGATTTCGCAGGATGCTTTGGACTTAATTCTCTAATTCTTAAAGTTCATGTTGTGATCTGTCGCCTAACAGTTAAAGCGCTTAAACTTGAGAACCCCTTTTTAAAAGGGGTTTTTGGGTTTAGATAAGAAATTCCGACTTGAATTGAGGCGAGGAAAGCGAAGCTTTTATCGTTTGATTGCAGGCTTTGTTCCATAGGTCATCAAGCGCCAAACCTTTTCTAAAGGGCCCATGGAAAAAAACTTGAACCAAATGGTGCTAAAAATGATTTGAATCATATAAATCAGAACTGCGATGTAGAGAATATCTTTTGGTGAAACGACTTCGAGACCTATCATTGAAATGATTGCCGTCCCTATAATGCTTTGTGCTACATAATTTGTAAACGCCATTTGACCCACCCGTGATATGGGTTTCAGGAATTTCACCATTTGTTTATTTTCTAATAGTAGAAATAATGTTGTTAAGTAGAACAAAGTGGTTGGGAGAGATCCTAAGCCCGTAACTGAATCTACATTGCTGTTCCCATTTTGAGAAGCGTTCCAAATCCATAGTGAAAAACCAATGAACAACAGAAATGATACCATTTGAATCCATCTAATGGGTCTTGTTAATTCTTGTATGTGTGTCAGCCAACCTGACTTTGCGGTTAAAAAACCAGCTAAAAACATAATAAAGATTTGTATAGCGTCATTAGAAAAAATATCAAGAATAGATGAGATTGCCCCTTGAGAAGGCAGGAATATTTTTACCACTAAGGAAATGATGTAAATGGATGTCATACCCATAAGCCACTTTTTAAGTGTAGAAACCGTTGTGTGATAAAAAGGGATCAGAAACAATCCGATAATGGCATATGCGGGCAGAATGGTTCCCCAAAAGATAAATACATGAATGATTCCCAGCAGCAAAAGGATTAGTAAACGTCTAGCCATACGCCATCTGGGTTTATCTCCCCGGCTTTCGGCTCTTGAGGCGAAAATGTATAGACCTACACCAAATAGAAAGGAAAAAATAGAAAAGAACTTTTTTTGTACGAAGATGATTATCAAGCTATGGATGATTCCATTAATGCCACTATAGTCTGGTAAGGGATCTCCTTCCATAATAACTTTAAAGGCTCCAACATTTATAAGCAGAATGCCGAAAAGAGCAAGTCCGCGAATGATGTCGAGTGAAATGATTCTTTCTTTTTGCGAAATGGAGGGATTCATTAATAGTGCTCCTTTGAAAATATTTTTATTTGCCTAGGAGTTAGTATAAGTTGCGAACCTTACATTAAATTGATGCCAACATTACAGGATCCTTAAATTTGATAAAATGTTCCAACTCCAGTTGAATTAGAATCAGTTTTATGGTTAATATGAATACTAAATCATTTTGGGGTGTGAACTAGAAATGTCAGCATATACTCAACCGATCTTTGTGGCAGCGATCTTTTTTGTGGTTTTAGCATTTGCCTTATTTATCCCATGGCTCATTTATACCTATAGAAAATATAATTACCTTCCCTTTTCTACCACGTTAATTTCGTTTTCGTTTATCTTTTACTTTCTAGCAGCGTTATTTTTAGTATTGTTGCCGTTGCCGGAAATACGTAATACTTGTTCTCTTCAAAAACCGGGCACACAACATTATTCACTTATGCCATTTCAATTTATAGTGGGCACCTTTGGCAATAGTGGCATCGTGTTATCACAGCCAGCTACTTATAGACTGTTATTTAGCCAACCCTCATTCTATCAAGCTTTTTTTAATTTCTTGCTATTATTACCTTTTGGTGTTTATCTGCGTTACTTTTTTCATGATAAAAAATATTGGAAGAAAGCTCTAGGCTTCACGTTCCTATTAACTTTATTTTATGAGATAACACAGGTAACCGGTATTTACGGGATTTATAATTGCCCTTATCGTATTTTTGATGTGGATGATTTATTGTTAAATACTTCTGGCGGAGTACTGGGGTTCTTTATTGCTCCAGCCGTGTTGGCGTTATTCCCATCAAAAAAGAAAATTAAGGAGAAAGCAGAAAGATTATTAGCTCTTGATGAAGTAAGAGGGATGTCTGTGTTACTGGCTGTTATTATTGATCTATTTATCAGCAACCTAGTAGTTAAAGTTGTGTTGAGTATGACCAACGTTAATATGGTTAGTGAATTTATTGCGAGCACAATTACACTTTCTGTAACCTTTTTTATTATTCCGATGATTTGGAATGGATCGACAATCGGTACGAAAATAATGCGTTATCGCTATGACAGTAAAATAAGTCGAGTGGAAACTAACAAGCGATTATTTAAACGCTTTGGTGCCATTTACGCGATGTACTTCATAACAGTCATTGCGAATATTTTGAATAATGTGGAACTATCAATGGATTCTCCATTTTATAAGGCATCTATATTCTTAACGCTAGGTGCTGGATTGACCTCCATTATTTTAACGATCGTGTTGTTCATCCATATTGTCTTAGTCGTGTTTGGCAAACAAAAACGCCGCTTTTACTTTGATGAAGCTTCTGATTTATATACAACCAGAAAAAAATGAATGCTATTCAATAGCAAAGGGATACTCCGTAGTCTTAAATGGCTACAGGGTATCCCTTTTTTTGTAGATTTAAGCTTGTTGTAAGGTTGGCATGAATTTGCTGTAAGGTTCGGTGCCTATAGTATAAGTATCAGCAAATTATGAGGTGAAATGAATGGAACCATTATTAAAAGTAGAAAACGTAAAAAAAGTGTACGGGAAGTTAAGTGCTGCTTACACAGCGTTGGAAAACGTGTCTTTTGACATTCATGAAGGTGAGTTTGTAGGGATTATGGGACCTTCCGGAGCGGGAAAATCAACCTTGCTAAATTTGTTAGCAACCATAGATTCTCCAACAGAAGGAAAGATATATATGAAGAACAAGAGTATTCATGATCTGAAGGAAGCAGCTTTGTCAGACTTCCGGCGTGAACATCTCGGGTTCATCTTTCAAGATTACAATTTACTCGATTCCTTGACGGTAAAGGAGAACATATTGCTTCCCCTGGCGATTGCTAAAATTCCAGCGAAGAAAATTAATCACCTCGTGACTCAGATCTCTAAAGTATTTGGGATTGAAGATTTACTGGGGAAATATCCTTACCAAATCTCTGGGGGTCAAAAGCAAAGAACCGCTGCGGCTAGAGCGCTCGTGACAGAGCCAGCACTGATTTTGGCTGATGAACCAACAGGTGCACTTGACTCTAAATCAGCAACAGATTTATTGGAAAGCTTAAGTACTTTAAATGAAAATAACAATTCGACCATTATGATGGTAACCCATGATGCCTTTGCCGCAAGCTTCTGCCGCCGGATTATTTTCATCAAGGATGGTTCATTTTCAACAGAAATCTATCGTCGTGATCAGACACGCAAAGCCTTCTTCCAAGAGATCTTAGGTGTTCATGCGGCCATTGGGGGTGAGGTAGATGACGTTATTTAGTCTAGCAAGAAAAAATATAGCCAGAAACTTTTCGCAATATTTTTTATACATTGCATCGATGGTGTTTAGTATCATCATTTACTTTACATTTGTGACCTTAAAATATAGTGATACGATAGCAGAACAGACGGCTTCATCCCAAAAACTGGGTTCCCTAATGAGTGGCGCGGCAGTCATTCTTATCTTTTTCGTGTTTATATTTATAGCTTATTCCAATTCATTTTTTATGAAAAAACGTAAAAAAGAAGTCGCACTGTATGCGTTGCTGGGGGTACGTAATCGTCAAATCGGTTTTATGCTCTTTTTTGAAAATTTATTATTAGGATTATTCTCTTTAATAGTAGGGATTGTATTTGGCTTCCTTTGTTCAAAAGGATTTATGACGATTTTGATTCATTTAATGGGTTATGACGTTGTAGCACCCTTTACATTTTCATTGGCGGCAGCGATGAACACGGCTATCGTATTTCTAGTTATATTCTTAGTGACATCGTTTCAAGGTTATCGTTTGATCTATCAATTTAAGCTGATTGATTTATTTCATGCTTCCAAAAAGGGAGAAGTGGCGCCTAAACCATCTATGATAGTAGCTGTTCTTGGAGTGTTACTTATTGTCTTGGGCTATTGGCTTGCAATGCAGGACCTGTTCACTTCTAAGGTATGGGCAAAAATCGGATTTCTCATGACCGTATTAATTATTTTAACAACGGTAATTGTGGGTACATTTTTATTGTTCCACAGTGTGACTGGCTTTGTGTTAGCAATGATTAAGAAAAATGAAAAGTGGCTGTGGAAAGGACTTCATGTAATAACCATATCGCAACTGCTCTATCGTATCCGTGGGAATGCACGTACATTAACTGTGATTGCTGTGTTGAGTGCTACAACAGTAACTGCCGGTGGAGCGGTCTATAGCCTGTATTACAATACGAATGACTCGGCAAAAACGATTAATCCGAATACCTTTATGTATCAATCAACAGATGCAGAAATGGATAAACAAGTAAGTGCTGTACTGCCAGCTACAAAATACGATGAAAATATCGAAGCGCTATCCATTACGTTTCATACGAAAGAATTAAACTCGCCATCCTCGTTCGATAGCTCTGATAAAAGAGGGTATACAGTTATCGATGAAAAAACATACAACAACTTAGCAAATGTACAGCATAAAGAAAAATTAAATGTAAAGGATGGCTACACGGTTATTTTAGATATCGGATATGACAAAAGGTTCTCACCTATGTATACAGGAAAAACTATAACAACAGGCAACGGCCATTCACTCACATTCCAAAGCTTTAAAACTCAAACCGTATTGAATGCAGGCACAGCAGGCATAACAGTTGTAGTCTCGGATGAACAGTATAAAGTATTACGGAATGATGGAGAAGTGCTACGCTATCGTGTTCTTGGGGTAGAGGATGCCTCTGTGGATTTATCTGCAAAAATTGCAAACCAATTGCCTGAAGAAGCGCCATTTTCTAGTAGGCCTCAAGATTACCAAACAAGCTTGGAAAGTGTGGGTTCTCTACTTTTTATAGGCAGTTTCCTTGGGCTCGTATTTCTGGCTGCAACAGGCAGTATCATTTACTTTAAAGTTTTAACAGAGGCAGAAGAGGATAAAGCACAGTACAATATGCTGCATAAAATGGGTGTCAGTGCAAAAGAAATGCAGAAATCCATTGCGTCACAGGTATTCGTTATCTTTGTTGTACCGCTTATAGTAGGGTTATTGCATAGTGTAGTGGCTTTAAAAGCATTCTCTAGTCTACTGATGATAGATTTAGCAAAGCCAGTGTTGCTCTGGATGATTGCTTATACCGTAATTTACGGGTTGTATTATTTCTTAACCGTAGCTTCATACAATCGTATTATCACACTAAATAATAGAACAGAAGGATGATTGAGATGAAAAAATTTCTAATTACTATGGGTATTTTGTTTGTTATTGGGGTTGTAGGTGTCTTTGCTCTAGCAAAGATTGATTTCAATCGCATGAATGCCGAAAATTACTATTTACAAATTACAGAGGATGGGGAACCCCATGAATATAAACTGAGTGATGGTACAGTGATGACTTCCTATTCGTATACACTAGAAGCTACAAATGCTAAAGGTAATACAATTCCACTGGAATTTAATGCACAAAAAAATCTTCGTAAAGGCGCCTACTTAAAAATGTATGTAAAAAAAGGTGATCAAGTCTCCTCATATGATGAAGTGAAAGTAGAGGATATTCCGCTAAAAGCAATAAAAAACTAATAAATTGAAGAAGGGCTGTCTCCAATAATGGTAATGGAGCACAGCCCTTTTCTCTGCCTAATGAGTAAGTAAGGCATTTGTATTATAAAAGTATAGTAATGGTTGTTCCAATATTTTCAGCGCTCGTAATATCGAGTTTCCCCTCATGAGCCCAAATAATGTCTCTTGCGATGGCCATTCCTAAACCAGTACCATGCTTGCTGGTTGTATTTGTACCCCGATAGTAGCGTTCGAAAACCTGTTCCAGATCTTTAGTTGGAATACCCTGGCCATTATCAGAAATCGAAATTTGGGTATGAGATTCTGGACCTGTATCCACTCGAATCTTCACCACGACATTTTCATCGTTATGCACCAGCGCGTTGTAGATCAAGTTAAGGATCGCTCGTTTTAGTAACTTTTTATCTACTTTATGCATTGCTTTAGCCACATTCGCCTCAAACTCTATCTGCCGTTCACCAAAGGTCGGGTCATTTAAAAGTTCAATCGTCATTTCTCGTAGAAACTGAACGAGATTCGCCTCTTCAAATTGCAGGGATAGCTGGTGATTACGTAAACGTGTTGTTAAATTGAGGTCATCTAACAGATCTTTCATATACATCGATTTACTTTTGATAATTGACGTGTATTCCTGTAATTCTTGGGCTGTTAAATCTGTGGCACTGTCGTTAATAAATTCTGCATAACCTTGAATAGAAGCAAGTGGTGTTTTCATGTCATGTGAAACATTGCTAATCCATTCCTCACGCATTTGATCGAGACGTTTACGCTCCTCTTCATGCCGATCGAGCTTTTCAGATAGTTCATTCATATTACGAAAAACATCTTCATAAACACCTTTGGGAGTAGGCATTTTCTTAAAACGTCGTTCCCTGAGCTGTTGAATACCCTCTATTAATGTATGAAGGGGTGCAGTTAACTTTTTCCCAAATAGAAATCCAATGATGATTACAATAAGCACATCAACGATTAAAAAAATGGAAAGAAAAACATTAACATCTTTGAAAATTTTAGCGTAGTCATAGGTCATTACATACCGGCCTATTTTAGGATTATTAACCCCTAAAAAGTAACTAAAATTTTGGGCTTCGCTGACAAAAACCGTCGTGCGTGCATCTAATTCTTTATATTTATACATTTGGACAATTTCAATAGGAGAATACTCTGTTTTCAATTCTTCAGGGGTATAAAAGGCTGCTGCTTGCTCCCCTTGGTCATTCAAGAATTGTACCCAGGCGCTCATTTCTTGTAGTTTTTTGAGACCTTCTTCGTTCACAACAGGTTTGCCAGCCTGTAATTCTACGTATTGTGAAAAGGTTCGGCTAAAGGTTTCTGCAGATGCTTCTTCAGTGCCAAAGTTATTATTATTTACCTTTATAAAGAATAGGGAAAGGAACAAAATCGCGTTTACAATACCAACGATCACAACAATAGTCATAACCGATCTTAAAAAGCGGAGTGTCAATTTCCATTTCAACTAGTCTCACTCCTTGGTATGTAATTTATAACCTAACCCTTTAACTGTCAAAATAAAGGAAGGATTTGAAGGGTCGGCCTCAATTTTTTCACGTAATCGCCGAATATGTACCATCACTGTATTATCGGAACCAAAAAAATCTTCACCCCACACCTGTCCAAACAAGGTTTCTTTGCTTAGAATCTGATTGGGATGATGCATAAAACAGCTCATTAAACCGACTTCTTTGGCGGTTAGCACGAGGACCTCGCCATTCTTTTTTAATTCTGTCTCATTGGCACTAAGCTCAAAGGGGCCAGCTTGTAAGCTTTTCGGAGCCTTTTTTTCTTCTGTAAAGCCAGCTCTTCTCAGTTGTGCCTTTACCCGATAAGCGACTTCTTTCGGACTGAACGGTTTAGTAATATAATCATCGCCACCTATCGCCAGTCCTAACAGCTTATTAATTTCCTCGTCTTTTGCAGACATAAATAAGATGGGTGCATTTGATGTTTCCCGAATTTTTCTGCATAAGTCATATCCTTCTCCATCTGGGAGCATAATATCTAGCAATATAAGCTCAGGATTATACTCCTGGAACTTGTCCCAACCCTCTGCAACGGTCCCGGCAGTTACAACGTCTGGAACACCTTCTTTATGTAAAACAGCCTTCATTAGACGCGCTAAATCATCTTCATCGTCTATGATTAATACCCATTTACGACTTGCCATTTATTTCCCTCCATAACATAACAGTATCTACATTATAAAGTACTTTTGAAATTTTTCGCAAAAAAACCACGCTTCATACTTATGATACCGCTTAATATTTTTCAGGCATTGAAGACGTTTATTTTGAGTAGAGATAGTTTCAGAGTTTTGACACTTTGTTTTAATAAAAATAAAATAATGTTGAAATAATATTTCAGAAATGTTATCCTTCAATTAGAAAGCGATTTCATATACGGAAAAGGATGATGATGAAAATCATGTTAGAACATTTGACAACAGAGACTCGCAATAAGAAGACAATGAACTTGGATGAATTAACACCACTTGAGCTTCTGGAAGTGATGAATGAAGAAGATCAGAAGGTTGCACAAGCTGTTAAACAAGAGATTCCGCAAATTGCCAAAGCAGTAGAAGTAATTACAATGGCGATTAAAGAGGGTGGGCGCTTAATTTACATGGGAGCTGGAACGAGTGGACGTATCGGCTTGCTAGATGCTGTTGAATGTCCACCTACATTTGGAACAGCACCTGAAGAGGTCGTTGGGCTAATTGCTGGTGGAGAAAGAGCGTTTATTAAAGCGGTTGAAGGTGCGGAGGACAATGAACAATTAGGAGTGCAAGATTTACAAGATATTAAGCTGACCGCCAAAGATGTTGTCGTGGGAATTGCCGCTAGCGGACGCACGCCTTATGTTATAGGCGGATTAGAATATGCCAATTCTATTGGAACACCTACTGTAGCCGTGAGTTGCAACAAAGATTCAGCGATTGGTAAAGTTGCCAAGATTGCGATTGAAGTTGTAAACGGACCGGAAGTGTTAACAGGATCAACACGTTTAAAAGCTGGAAGTTCTCAAAAATTAATTTGCAATATGCTTTCAACAGCTTCGATGATTGGAACGGGAAAAGTATATGGAAATTTAATGGTCGATGTACAGTTAACCAATGAAAAGCTTGTAGAACGTGCTAAACGTATTGTTATGGATGCGACAGATTGTGATGCTGTAACAGCAGAAGATTATCTGAAGAAAGCAGATCATAAACCAAAAATTGCCATTGTGATGATTCTTGCCGGGCTTTCTAAAGAAGAAGCTATACAACGTTTGGAGGAATCACAAGGGTTTGTCCGTCAGGCAATAAAATAATACGAAAGTAAGAAGGGGGTATAAACATGAGTAAATATCATGATTTAGCGGTCAAAATATTAGGGGCTATTGGTGGCAGTTCAAATGTATCCGAATATACCCATTGCATGACTCGTCTTCGTGTAACTGTGGTTGATCGCAGTCAAATCGCTGAAGCGGAATTGAAAAAAATGGATGGGGTTCTAGGGGTAGTGGATGACGAAACCTATCAAATCATTCTCGGACCAGGGGTCGTGACCAAAGTAGCCGAAGAATTTGGCAAAGTGTTAGAAGAAAGTGTCTTAGAGGGTAAAAGTTCAGCTTCGGCTGAACAATTACAAGCTAAAGGCGCAGAAATGAAAGCACAACTTAAAAAGAAGAATGATACACCTTTCAAAAACTTTTTGCGGAAAATAGGTAATATTTTCATCCCCCTGATTCCTGCATTCGTTGGAGCTGGTTTAATTGCAGGTATCGGCTCGATTCTAGCCAACAATATTACAGCAGGCAACTTAGATGCCACAACTTGGCAGCAATATGTGACGATATTAAATGTAATTAAAAATGCGATTTTTAGTTACTTAGTGATTTATGTCGGCATCAATGCAGCTAAAGAATTTGGAGCTACTCCTGCTCTTGGCGGAGTGATCGGTGGGATAACGCTTTTAACAGGGGTTACAGCTGAACTGCCCATTCATAATATATTTACGGGCGCACCTTTAACACCAGGGCAAGGCGGGGTCATTGGTGTCCTAATCGCAGTATGGATTTTATCAATCGTTGAAAAATATTTGCGTAAAGTGATTCCGGATGCGATTGATATTATCGTTACACCTACAATAGCCTTGCTAGTTGTGGGCCTGATAACTATATTTTTCATCATGCCATTCGCTGGATTTATTTCTAATAACTTAATCGGAGCGATTAACTGGACGATAGAAGTTGGTGGTGCATTCTCAGGTTTTGTATTAGGGACAGCGTTTTTACCACTTGTTATGTTAGGGCTGCATCAGGTATTGACGCCGATTCATATTGAGATGATCAATAGTTCAGGGATGACGTTATTACTTCCGATGCTTGCTATGGCTGGTGCGGGTCAAGTAGGGGCATCCATTGCCTTATGGATTCGTTGCAAAAAGAATAAATCATTAACAAACATGATTAAAGGTGCGCTTCCAGTTGGTATTCTGGGAATCGGTGAGCCATTGATTTATGGGGTAACTTTACCGTTAGGACGTCCTTTCATTACAGCTTGTATTGGCGGAGGTATTGGGGGCGCGGTCATTGGTTTATTCGGTAATGTTGGAGCGATTGCTATTGGGCCATCTGGAGTTGCATTGATTCCATTGATTGCTAATGGATTATGGTTGAAATATGTATTAGGGTTAATTGCAGCTTACGCTGGTGGATTTATCGCTACTTATTTATTCGGTACTCCAAAAGAGGCTATGGCAGAACAGGAATAATTGATCAGAAATACTGAGGTGATTTCAATGCTGGGGATTTCAATTTATGTAGCGGACCGGACGTTAGAAGAAAACGTGAACTATATGAAAAAAATGAAGGAAGCTGGTTGTACAGAAATATTCACCTCCCTTCATATGCCAGAAGATGATATAGAACTATTGAAGGAGAAATTGCTGGAAATCGCAAACGCGGCCAAACAATTAGAAATGGACTTGATGGCAGATATTTCCGGGAAAGCATTGGAGAAATTTTCTTTTCCCTTTTTATTGGAATCTGGTGTTACAGGTTTGCGGTTGGATTTTGGATTTAGCGCCCATGATATTGCTGCCTACTCGCAAAAAATGAAAATTGCCTTAAACGCGAGCACATTAACACCAGAGTTCTTAGCTACATTAAAAGATCATCATATCTGTCTTGGGAACATTGAGGCTTGGCATAATTATTATCCCCGCCCGGAAACCGGGCTTGATAAAGAAACATTTATTGAGAAGAACAGATGGTTGCAAGCGGAAGGTATTACGACCATGGCTTTTATTCCTGGAGACGGGCTGAAGAGAAAACCATTATTTGGACGTTTGTCCACATTAGAGAAGCATCGGAATCAATCTTCTTTTCTAGCTTACTTGGAATTAGAGAAGGATTGTGCAGTGGACAAAATTTTTGTGGGAGACTTAACACTTTCAGAATGGTCTCAGCTTCAATTTCAAAGTTATCAAGAAGGAATTATTCTTTTGCGAGTAACCAAGGAACTGCCTTATGCCTTATGGGATATTGTTCATCGGAATCGCCTTGACGCTGCTCGTGATGTGATTCGCTCAGAAACTGCACGAACAGATGAAGAACGTTTTATAATGACGAAAAATATTACGCCTATGCATACGAACAAGCGACTCAAAGGATCGATTACGGTTGATAATTATTTGTATGGCCGCTATGAACATGAGTTACAGATCACATTAACGGATCTGCCAGCACATGAAGGTGTTAATGTGGTGGGTCATGTTTTAGAAGAAGACATTCCTCTATTGGACTACGTTAGAAAAGGAGGCAGCCGTTTTTCCTTTACATCTGCTACTTAATGATTACTCCCCTCTATTTTGTTACAATAAAGAAAATAGATTAAGCAGAGGAGATAAGGACTTGGTAGTAGGGAGTATGATTTCGCAAATTGAACTATTATTAAATGAACTGCCAGAATCCGAAAAAAAAGTTGCTGAGTACATTCTTGCAAATGCTAAAGAAGTGATGCATATGACTATACATGAATTAGCGACGAAAGCGGATGCAAGCAGTGCGGCGGTTGTTCGTTTTTGCAGGTCACTAGGAATAGACGGTTTCCCCGCGTTGAAAATCCGTTTATCTGCGGAAGCAGAAAACACGCCGCATGTTGGCTACTTTGATGTTGAATCGAATGAATCGGTGCATTCTATCATTGATAAAATGTTGTCGAACACCATATTGACCTTTCAGAATACGGCCAGTCAACTGGACGCGCAATCTATAGAGCAGGCAGTGAACCTGTTACAACAGGCAGAAGTAATTTATGTTTATGGGATAGGTGCCTCATTTATTATTGCAGAAGATGCAGCACAAAAATGGCTTCGGCTAGGCAAAAATGTATATGCGATTTCAGATCGTCATTTATTGGCGGCAGCCATGGCTACGAAATCAGAAAATGCTGTCTTCTGGGGGATTTCGTATAGCGGTGAAACGAGAGAGGTTATTCAATTATTAAAACGAGCTAAGGAACAGGGGATAAAAACAATCAGCCTCACTCGTCCTGGAAATAACAAGCTTTCTCAGCTAGCTGATGTTTCTTTATTTACATCACGTGCGCCGGAAGCGCAGCTTCGCAGTGCGGCAACAAGTTCAAGATTTGCGCAATTATTTGTGCTCGATATTGTCTTTAGTGCATATGCTTCTGCTCAGCATGATTTTACTGTGGAGCAGCTAGCGAAGACAAGAAAAATGATTGAAATTTTGAATGATTAAATTGCGATAAGAAGCTTCTACCAGAGTATGGTGGAAGCTTTTTTATTGTAAAGTGCTTTAAGCAGATCGAGCTATTCTTCCACTTAATAGTATAATCAAATTGTATTGCTTATTTTGAATGGAGGAGATTTTCTGGAAGCTAAAGTAATAACATTGCCTTCTTTTCATGTTGTTGGTTACACCTGTCCTTTACCTACACAGAATTTCAAACAGATGTACTTGACATAATTCAGTTGTCAGATGAGTAGCTCTGCGTAGCAAAAAAACTGGATAAATTGTTAATTTCACCTCTATAGTTACTAAAATCGATTATAATAAAATTTATGTTCAAGCCGATTACCTATCCTAAGTTAATAGGATAATCATACGCAAAAAGGCATAGTGATGAATCGCCTATGCTATAAGGGTTATAGAGTTTTCAAATACACACTTATGTATAAGAGGAGGCGAATGATATGACGATAATACCTGTTATAGTAATGATCTTAGTATTTGTACCTGCCATTGTACTCATGGTAAGCATGCCTTATTTAACAAGAGAGACGATTAGTTTTGGGGTCACCGTCAGCCCTGTACAATTCCATAGTGAGCCTCTGCGCCAGATGCGGAAGTCATATGCTAGGATTAGTGCTACCTTACATACCATCCTATTCATTATTTGTATCATCTGTCTAATATACGGTGATGAACATTCCAAGCAACCAAGTTGGATCATTGTCACTTATTCACTCGCCATGGTCGTAATCTCCCTAGTCATAAACATTAGCTATTATTTCAAAATGAAAAGTTTACTACCTATGCTGCCTATTGGTCTGGAACCATCGATCATGGCAGTGGACACTGGATTTCGGAAAAGAAACATTGGCTTGTCTAATAAATGGTTCCTCATTCATGTTTTAATTATTGTTGTTACTATTGTAAATGTGCTACGCAACTACGATCTGATTCCTGATCAGATTCCGATCCATTACAACAGCAGTTGGAACGTAGACGGCTATGCAGCTAAATCTTATAGTTCTGTGTTTATGCCTACGATCATGCAAGTGTTCATAACACTTTTGTTCATATTTGAGAATTGGAGTATTCGCAGAGTGAAGCAGCAGCTTCAACCCAATGATCCTAACCGTTCCATCAGACAAGACGCAACTTACCGCCGTACTTGGTCATATTTTATGCTTACAGCAAGCTTCTTAATAGTTATCCTGTTTTCCGTCGTGCAACTAAATATGATATCTCAGCTTAACATGAATTTCGCTATCCCTATTATCCTAATCATAATAGCCCTTATCATCCTATACGCCTTGGCCTTAACGTTCTGGGCTGGTCAGGGTGAAAGCCGCTTGGAGCGATCTGCCGATAGCTCCAATGTCAGACCTGTCCATGATGATGAAAAATGGCTATTAGGTATGGTTTATTTCAATCGCAAAGATCCAAACCTAATCGTCAAGAAAAGGCTCGGAGTCGGCTGGGGATTAAATTTCGGTCACCCAGTAAGCTGGCTGTTTTGGCTCGGAATTATTGTACTGTTAGTTGTGGTGCGGTAACAAGGCTTGGAGGTTAATACTCACCGGAGTATAGGCGAAGTTAGAGTTTCGAAACAGAATATTTACCGAAAAAAACGCCTAAAGGGCGTTTTTTTATTATCTTTAAGTGTCTCAGTAATATCTATTTTGAATTAAACTGCATATTAAAGAGTATTTCTCGTATTAATATCTCTTTGTTACAATCAGATTGTTATCTAAAGGAGGGTATAAAATGAACTATCGCAAATTAGGAACTAGTGGCTTACATCTAAGTGAGATTGCTTATGGTAATTGGATTACACATGGTGCTCAAGTGGACAATGATACTGCCCATGCTTGTGTTCGCGCTGCATTGGATGTAGGGATCACAACATTTGATACTGCAGATGTATATTCCGATACGAAAGCTGAGATGGTGCTGGGCCAAGCATTAAAAGGAGTGCACAGAGCTGATATCGAATTGTGTACCAAGGTGTGCCATCCCACAGGGACGGGACGTAACGCAAGAGGTCTGTCTCGCAAGCATATTTTGGAGGCGTGCCATGCTTCACTGAACAGATTACAGACCGATTATATTGATATCTATTATGCGCATCGCTTTGACGCAACAGTATCCCTTGAAGAGACCTTTTTGGCTTTTTCGGATCTGGTGCGTCAAGGTAAGGTTCTCTATGTCGGGATAAGTGAGTGGACGGCGGATCAGATAGCAGAAGGTGCTATTTTGGCGAGGGAATTGAAGGTGCCATTGGTGGCTAGTCAACCTCAATATTCGATGTTATGGCGCGTGATGGAGACGGAGGTAGTTCAAGCTTGTGAGCGGGAAGGGATTGGACAGGTGGTCTGGTCACCGCTTGCTCAAGGAATTCTTTCAGGTAAATATATGCCAGGGCAACCATTGCCAGAGGGTTCTCGTGCTTCAACAGCTGCGGGCTCACCATTTATGAATAAATTGGCGGGTCAGTGGCTTCGGACTGAGGTGCTTGAGGCGGTCTCGAATCTCTCTTCCATCGCCAGTGAAGTTGGGTTGACGCTTCCGCAGTTGGCTATAGCATGGGTGTTGCAAAATACACAAGTCTCATCTGCAATTATTGGGGCATCCAAGCCTGAGCAGGTTATAGAAAATGCCAGAGCTGCGGGAGTTCGTCTGGATAGGGAAGTAATGTTGGAAATCGATAGGGTGCTAGAAGGACTCGTTGAACGTGATCCTAGAAAAACGGGCTGAATATTATATTATTCACCATTAATAGCTTCTGAACTCATTTGTCCTATGATCTCTAGTAACGCGGATAAGGAGGCACGATCGCAATCGGTTCTCCAAGCGGCATAAAGGGGAATCGATGGTGTGCTTTCTTCAAAGGGACGAAATGCGACACCTTCACGCTGAAAAATAGCAACTGAAGAGGGCACAATGGAAACTCCAAGATTAGCAGCTACCAAATTTACAATGGTGTACATCTGAATGGCTTCCTGTACAACATTCGGATACATGTCGTGTTGGGCGCAGAAGCTCATAATGAGGTCATGAAAAGGAGCTCCTAAATGACGCGGGAACGATATAAACGGCTCTAAAGCTAAAGAGCGAATGGATAACACCGGTAATTGAGATAGGTGATGCTGCTCTGGCAAAACGGCAATAAGCGATTCATTGACTAAGGGACGATGGTCGATATGTTTGCCCGACTCTGTATAACGTACAAATCCAATGTGAATCGTTCCTTCATGTAAAGCCTGCCACTGCTGAGCAGACGTCATCTCATGTAATCTGAGTTGTACTTGTGGATAACGTTCCCGAAACATTTTTAACATATTAACCAATACTCCACCAGCTGCAGAATCTATAAATCCAATGTTCAAATGTCCGATAATTCCTTGATCGACTAATTGTGTTGTTTTAATAGAGCGTTCCAGTTGAGATAAAATGGATTTAGCCTCCTCTAGAAATACCGCCCCCGCTGGCGTGAGACGAACTTGTCTTTTGTTCCGTTCTAATAGTTTCACACCAATTTCATTCTCCAGAGCTTGAATTTGCTGGCTTAAGGGAGGCTGTGTCATATTTAGCTTCTCTGCTGCACGGTTAAAATGCAGTTCCTCTGCTACTGCGATAAAGTATTGCAATTTTTTTATGTCCATACTTTTCATTCTCCCTTGAAATGCTTCTTCAAGCAAGTATAAGGATCTTTGAAGAAAAATGAAAGGAATGACATGTCCTTTGAGGTGTTTTATTCGAGTGCCAAATGCGCTAGACTTGGAATGGGTACCCAGAACAATGATGTACTGTTTGATTGGTCATAAAGGGGGAGATCTACGATGATAAGAGGATTAACAACAGCAGGTTTGGGTGAGATTAGTTCCAATGAAGAATACATCAGACTTGCGAGCCAATTCGGGTTTCGGTCCATAGACGTCAATCCATTAGAGTTGGTACAGCAATATGGCAAGGATGGGGCAGTTCAATTGTTGGAAAGTCATGGCGTCATGCTAGGATCTTTTGGTTTAGAGGTAGATTGGCGCACGACAGAGGATAGCTTTAGGGAGAGTCTGAAATCGCTTACCCAGATGGCTGAGGCCGCTGCTGACTTAAAGTGCACCACATGCTGCACATATATTTTACCTTCGACTGATCTTCCGGTCGCACCGTTTATGATTGCAGCCACTAGACGTTTAAGACTATGTGCAGAAATATTAGGCGCTTATGGTATTTCGCTAGCCTTAGAGTTCGTTGGCCCTCATCACTTACGTACACAATGGGCAAATCCGCTGATCTGGACGATGCATGATACGTTGAACTGGATAGACACCATTCAAGTGAGAAATATCGGCTTGTTGCTGGATTCCTATCATTGGCATACAAATGGATTAACAAGTGAGGATCTGCTGAAATTACAACCGCATCAAATCGCGTATGTCCATATCAATGATGCTAAACCTCTGCCCATAGAAGAATTGCTTGATTTTGATCGATTGTATCCAGGGGAAGGGGCTATTGATCTTACAGGCTTCCTGGGAAGCCTTACAAAGATCGGGTATACCGGCGTTATCGCCCAAGAAGTGCTGGCACCAGCCTCCGCACACAGTTCATCTGAATTATTTTCCCGTTCCAAAGCAGGTTTCGATAAAGTATTCTCATTGCTAGAAATCTAAACACATCGAACTCTACATTAGAAGAGGCGTTAAGGAAGGAATCAACTATCTGCTCTATGGGATAGTTGATTTTTTTCCTCTAAACATAGGATTACATACGTCTATAGGCCTCTTAATATAGTATAATCATACTGTATTGCTCAAAGTTGGAGATAGGGATATAGCACTATTAAATACTATTGACGAATGAGGAGTCTATGAGAACTTCGGAGAATAAAATTAAGTTAAGTCATATGTTGTACATAGTAGTATTCATCTGCCTGCTGATTGCAATACGCTGGAGCTGGTACAATCATTTTACTCTGTCTAATCCTCCTGTAGTGGAGCAAGGTGTGCTCGATTTGCGGGGAGTAGACCTTGAATCACTAAGCTCTTTTCCATTGGATGGAGAATGGGAGTTTTATCCTCAACAATGGGTGAATGCCGCCAATGTGGATAGAGTTTTAAAAGGCCAAATGCTTCAGGTGCCGGGTAACTGGAGTACCGCATTTAATCCTTCAGAGCAAAAAAAGGCATATGGATACGGAACTTATCATATGCGTATTTTGCTAGATCAACCCTTGTCTGAGCCGCTAAGCTTTTGGTTCCAGTCCATCTATACTTCTTCTGAAGTGGAGATCAATGGAACAGTGCTCGCACGGTTTGGTGTGTTATCTGACGAGAAGGAAGAGCATGTTTATGTGACGAAAGCATTCTTAATCAGTTATACACCTACAGATCAGAAGCATCTGGATCTATTTGTCCGGACGTCAAACTATGAGTCTCCACTAAAAGGGGGCATAATTCGGTCCGTGGAGTTTGGCATTCAACATGAAGTAGACACTATATACTGGAATTCCATTGGCTTGCAGCTAGTCGTAGGGGTCATGCTTCTTCTACATGGGTTGTATTTATTGATTATCTATCTGATGGATGTACGAAAAACAGAGCTGATTATTTTTTTCCTCATGATGGTCGCTGCGGCTGTATCCATTGGGGTTGAACATAATGGACTAATGTTCCGGTTTCTTCATGTTGATTTTGCCTGGATGTTGAGGTTAAAGGTTCTTTCGTATATAGGGTTTTGTCTATTCCTTTTATTGATGGGAAGAGAACTATTGGGGAATCGACGGAAAGGCAAGGCGTTTTATAGTTACATCCTGTCAGTTCTCATTTTTACTTTATTTATTATTGTAGGTCCTGAAGAGGCAGTGTTATATATCATCGGAAAAGGGTATTACATGATCCTGTATTACGTTCCAGTGTGTTGGACGGTATATTATTTTTGGAAGATGGTATCCTTACGAGCTGAAGGTGCTCTATTTTTATTGTTTTCAGTGTTAGCAGTACTAAATAATATGTTGTGGGGGGCTGTCTACTATGCCAGTAGCTCACAATTTATGTTTTATCCCGTAGATTTAATAGCTGCCCTTGCCGCATTTTCCGCCTATTGGTTTAGGAGATATTTTCATCAATCCCATCAAAATGTGTTACTGAACGCTCAATTGGCGGAATCCAATAAATTAAAGGACCGTTTTCTAGCCAATACGTCACATGAGCTGCGCACTCCACTGCATGGGATTATGAATATTGCCCAAAGTGTGTTAACAAGAAAAAAACATGTGCTGGATGAAGAGAGCCAGCGTGACATGGAATTGCTAATTATGGTCAGTCGCCGGATGTCGCTTATGCTGAATGACTTGCTTGATGTTGTGCGATTGCAGGATAAGCGGATTGTGATGAATATAAAGGTCTTGCAAGTGAGGTCATTGGCTGAAGGTGTACTGGATATGTTACGCTTCTTAACCGGTGGGACGAAGGTAGAGCTTCGAATGTCTATAGATGAGAAACTGCCTCGTGTTTATGCGGATGAGGAGCGATTGGTGCAGATTCTGATTAATTTAGTTCATAACGCACTAAAGTACACCGAACAGGGAAGTGTTGAACTGGCCGCAGAACAAGTGGGTGGGGATGTATGGATACATGTTACGGATACAGGAGTAGGCATGGATGAAGCTTTGAAAAAGCGTGTTTTTATGCGCTATGAACAAGGGGCTTACGGTCAAGGCGGCATTGGGCTGGGACTAAGCATCTGTAAGGAGCTGGTCGAACTGCATGGCAGTGAATTATTGCTGCAATCGCAGCCGGGTCAGGGAAGTAAGTTCAGCTTCAAATTACCTGTAGCCAAAGGGAGCTTGCAGTCATCCATTCCGGATGTCTATGCAGAAAAAGATTCGGATCCATTGTCACCATTCAGCACGTGGATAACTGCTGAGAAATCAGCTATGGTGGCTGCCACCTATAATACAAAGGAAGTAGAGCCACTCTCGAAGCTCGATACAGACGCTGATATCATACATGTGCTGGCAGTTGATGATGATTCGGTTAATTTAAAAGTTTTGCAAAATATTTTATCAGATGGAGCTTATCGGATTGATACAACGACTTCAGCCCGTGAGGCGCTGGATATGTTGCATCATGAGCAGTTCGATTTGGTTATCGCTGATGTGATGATGCCGGGCATGTCTGGTTATGAATTGACAAGATTGATACGCGAGCGGTTCACGATGTATGAACTTCCTATTATTCTACTGACCGCTCGCAGTGAGCAGGAGGATGTCTACGCAGGTTTCTTGGCTGGAGCAAATGACTATGTTACTAAGCCAGTAGATGCAATGGAATTGAAGTATCGCGCATCGTCGCTCACTTCTATGAAGCAAGCAGTCAATGATCGTTTGAGAATGGAGGCTGCTTATTTACAAGCGCAGATCCATCCACATTTTCTCTTTAATACATTAAATTCGATTATGTCCTTGAGTGATTTTGACACTGTCAAAATGAAAGATCTTTCAGATGCGTTCACTACTTATCTGCGGATCAGCTTTGACTTCTTAAATGCAGGCAAACTTGTTTCGCTGTCGCAAGAGCTGGAGCTGGTCGAGAATTATGTATATATCCAGCAGCAACGTTTTGAGGAGAGGCTGCAAGTTGAATGGGAAGTAGACGCGAATCTCCAGCTTCTAATTCCTCCGCTAACGATTCAGCCACTGGTGGAGAACGCCGTCCGGCATGGGATATTAAGTCGGGCAAAAGGTGGAATCTTGCGTATTCATATTGAGACACATGCGGAGGCTATTCATTTTATCATTGCAGATACGGGGATTGGAATGGATGAAGCTCAAGTCAGCAAGTTATTACAGCCAAAAAGTCTTAAGGATCAAGGAATTGGTCTCCTTAATACCGATCGGAGATTAACACAATTATATGGACAAGGCTTGAAGATTCAAAGTATTCCTGGGGTGGGAACTACGGTGTCTTTCATTATTCCTGATTAGGATGGTTGTAAAACCATCCTTTTCTGTCTAGCTGTAATTGAGTGGATGTGATTTGAATGATCAATTCTTCCACGGCGGATAAGGTTGCAACTATACAGACAATGGTTGTCCAAATGGTGTGGTTACTATGGGAAAGCCATATAGGAGTTACAAATAGGAGGAGCCCGGTGAGTTTATTGCCGTAGGTATGGATGCTTGCGTAAGTTTTGAATCTGCGAAGGGCAATCCCTATCGCTGTTAAGCGGATGACCGCGATCAAGAAGATCCATAGGATGAATTCGAGTGTGAGACCTAGAAGCGGATACAAAGTAAATAAGCTGATCCCGATTAGTATTGTGTCGGCAGCAGAATCCAGCTTTGCTCCGAGATGACTTGTTGTGCCTGATTTTCGGGCAATTGGACCATCTATCAGATCGGTGACTCCGCAAAGGATATAAATTGCAAGAAAGGGCGAACTTAGGGGCTCGAAGAATAACAGCATGATTGCCAAGATAATTCTGCCAAGTGTAATACAGTTAGGTATAACTTTCAACTTCAATCCCACCTTTGTTCATGACCTCATTTAATTCTATTGTACCAGAGGCAGAGTATATGCTATATGCTATTTGGAAAAGGATTATAAGATAGTATTGAAGAAGTAGTGAAGTAGAAGTGTAGATTAGGATTCTAGTAGTAATTTAGGAGGGATTTTATGAAGCAGAATACAAACTTAAAGGTACATACATTAGCTGATATCGAACATCTGAAAATTCACGGCAGAACAACAGGTTTACTTTCTCCACTAACGTTATTTTGGACAGGCAGTGCGGTCGAATTAAATGTTAAAAGTTCTGAGCTATGGCTTGAAGTAGAAGCAGATTATGATGTTTATGAACCTTGGATTAGCATCCTGATCAACTCCGTTCCTGTAAGCAGACAAATGTTAGTAGCAGGCCGGTATTGGATTTGTGTATTTAGAGGCATGAATGATCGTGTTGTGAAAAATGTCCGTATTGTAAAAGATGTGCAGGCAATGAGTGGAGACTCTGGCTGCTCTTTGCAGATACATGCGGTGAAGATGGATGGGGAATTTCTGCCCGTTGCGGACAAACCCCACAAGATAGAGTTCATAGGTGACAGTATAACATCCGGAGAAGGAAGTATAGGTGCCAAGGCTGAAGAAGACTGGATTCCAATGTGGTTTAGCGCCATTAACAACTATACTAGTATGACGGCAGATGCTTTAAATGCAGAATATAGAGTTATTTCTCAAAGTGGCTGGGGTGTCCTTACTAGCTGGGATAATAATCCGCACGGTAATATCCCTGATGGTTATGAACAGGTTTGTGGTCTTCTAACTGGAGCAAAGAACGAAGCTTTTGGAGCTTTTCAAGAACATTCTTTTGAATCCTGGCAGCCAGATGTTGTGGTAGTTAATCTAGGAACCAATGATGGGGGCGCTTTTCATTCGCCAGAATGGAAAGATGAGGTAACAGGGGAAAGCCATAAACAACGCTTAAATGAAGACGGGACCTATCATGAGGATGATATACAAGCTTTTGTCGATGCCGTCGAGAAATTTCTGATGATGCTTAGAAAAAATAATCAACATGCACATCTCGTATGGGCATACGGGATGCTTGGTATCCCCATGATGCCGGCGATCTACCGAGCGGTCGATGCTTATAGCAAGAAAACAGGGGACAAGCAGGTTTCAGTGTTGCAGCTTCCAAATATGACGGATGAGACCATAGGGGCAAGAAGTCATCCGGGAGCATTAGCTCATGAACAAGCGGCAAAAGAGTTGACGGGGTATTTGAAAGGGATTCTAGCGGGCGAAAGTTAATGATGAATTCATAAAAAACAAGCCGGAGCGAAAGGATCACGCTCCGGCTTGTTTTTATTTACTTTAGTCTATTTGGTGGATACAGATTTGAACCATTCGTTAACTTCTTTGGTGATTTGGTCACCACCATTTGCTTTCCAGTTGGAAACAAAGGAGTCAAAGGCATCTACTGGAAGCTTGCCGTAAATGATTTTGTTGAAGGTTTCCATTTCGGATTGACGAAGCAGATTCCATTTGGATACCATCGTTGGTGTCGCAGCACCAGTGAAATAGTTCTGTCTACGAATGTCTATTTGCGACATAACAACTTTTGCAGCGGCCCAGTTTTCCGGTTTACGGAACTCAGCCATTTGTTTTTCATAAGGAGTTACAGGTGTTTCACCATCAGCAAGTTTAACCAATGTCTTCATGAACAGATCAGGAATACGAGCCGGTCCAGTTAAGAAAGGAAACTCATTAGAGAAGTCTTTAATCTTCTCTTTATCACTAGTAGGTTTTCCATCAATCATGTCCCAATCGTAGCCTTTAGCAAAGCCGTATTCAAATTCACTACCAGCTGCTGGATTAGCTAAGTTATCAAGCAAGTAGTTGTAGTATAAGAAAATCGCTTCAGGGTGCTTAGCATCTTTGTTAATCATGATACTAGCGTTTACCCCAGAGTTCTGCCATTTGGTACCGATGAGTCCGTCTGGACCTGCTGGAACCGGATAAGCTTTGATCTTCGCTCCAGGTACATTTTTCATAAGATCGGGAGCCGGCCAGTCTGGAACCCAGTTTGCCCCTGGTAGAATACCTGCGGCGCCTTTTGTCCAGCTTTCAGCAGATTTACCTTCATCCCAAAGTGCGGAGTCTGTGTGAATATAACCTTTTTCCATCCACTCACTAAGCTTAGCAAGGGCTTGTTTAGCACCAGGGTTAATGGAACCGTATTCTAGATTGCCGTCGGCATCTTTATTCCATTGTTCTTCAATTGTACCGTAAGCACCGAATAACCAGTCGAGTTGGCCCATCCAGGTATTTGTATTATTTTTCAAAGAAATCGCAAGTGGGAAAACATCTTTAGGTGCTAGACCGTCAGGGTTTTCGTTCTTGAATTTGTCCATAATGATCTCAAGATCGGCGATTGTTTTTGGAGCTTGAAGGTTCAGCTTTTCCATCCAATCTTCCCGTAACCAGAGAAGGGTATCGTCATTATCGGTATATTCAAGGATCGGCATATTGTATTTCTTACCGTCTTTTGTGAATGGATACCAAAGTTCTGGGTGTGCTGCAGCATGATCTTTTAGAATTTTATTAGCATATTTGTCGAACAGCTCATCGATAGCAATGAACTGACCGGAATCAATCAGTTGATTGGTCAACACTGCATTGGTTGGTACAGAAACGAAGTCAGGCAGCTTTTCGCCAGAAGCAATGGCAAGCTGAAGCTTTTGTCTGTATTGATCGTCATTGGCAGGATACCAAGTATCTTTATGCTTCATGCCCAGTGTTTCCAGCATCCAGCGATCGTGAACATTGTTTTCTTTTGTATCGCCTTGAACATATTTCTTCGGCATCAATACCGAACTGAACTCGATGGGTGGATCGTATTTACCTTTTTCAAAAGCAGCATCTGCTTCAGATAAACTAGTCTCAGACGATGTGGTATTGTTTTGTTTGGCGTTTTCATTATTTCCGCCGCCACTGCCACAGGCTGTGAGTGTGATAAGTGCTGTGACCGTTAACAACGACCACATTTTTTTGAACTTGATCATTCTTTAATTCCCCCTACTGTGTATGATCTTTACAAGTGTAACTTTAACAACTAGTCGGGGATGGCATCTATATGAGATTTTTAGTTTCGATAGGACTCTATCATGCTATTTATTATTGTCTCGATATTCCTGCGGTGTTACTCCGAACTGTCGTTTGAATACTTTTATAAAATAAGCAGGGTCCATATAGCCAATCTCCATGCTGATTTCATAGACTTTTTTAGAAGTGGTTTTCAGCTTATGGCAGGCCCGATCCATGCGCAGGCGCGAGATATAATCGCTTATTCCTTCACCCGTTTCAATCTTATAAATTTTTGATAAATGAGTCGGATGGAGGTTTACATGGTCAGCCAGAACCCGTAATGAAACATCTAAATGCAGGTTTTTGTCTGTGAAATCTTGAATCTTTTTCACATATTCAGACCTGATGTCCTTAATTTCGTTAGACGTTCCTTCTTTCAATTTGCTCAGGATGCTGAGGGACCATTTTCTAAGTTTGCCGATGGTCGAGAACGCTTCACCGCTTTGCAACCAACCGAGATCGTCTCCCACTAAGTTAGCTAGAGTATGTCCATTTCGGTGTGCGAGATTCGTGAAGGATGCAGTGATTAAAAAACCTGCCTCCATGCAATGCTCCCACGATTCAGACCATTTCTCATCCAGCTCCGCGCAGACAGCGAGTAGTTTCTCTTCCGCAGCATCCCAATGCCCACTTTCAAGTAGGTGAATTAGTGTCGGCGGGGTGTAAAGGGCATCCAAAGGTCCTTGGGTGGTGGAAGGTTCAAATTCGCTGACCCGCATTACGAATTCGCGCTCGTCTCCCACGATCTGCCGGAAATAAGCTGTAGCCTGACGGAAACGGCTCGACACCTTCTCGGGAAACTGGAACCACTCGGTGATTACTATGGACAGGGAACCTTTCAGAAATTGCTTAACCTTATACTGAAGCTGTAAAGAAAGCTTTTCTAGAATGGTTTCTTTGCCGATGTCGGATCCTTTCTCTTTAAGCTGAAGCAGAAACACAAGATATCCATGTTCTTCTTTAACGCCCCAGACCTGCATGAATTCACCCATAATCTCTTCAGCCATATTGATGATGGCATATTCAATTAAGGTTTGATCATTATTGTTATAATGGCTAAATTCTTCTTCCATGCGTACAAGCATCAAAGCGCAATCGCCAGAATGGAAGGGCAAATCATAATTTACGAGCTTCCGTTCCCATTCGCCAGCTTGAAATTGATGACCTTGCAAGGCATCAAGCAGCAGTTGACCACGTAAAAGCGGCAGATTTTCCCGTAGGGTAAACTGGGTTCGTTTAAGCGAACTGATAAGTTCCCATTCTGTGTTCAATTGCTCGATGGCAGTTTTGACTGCACCGATGATTTCATCATCGGTAGGTGGCTTAAGCAAATAATCGACTGCATTATGCTGGAGTGCTTTTTTGGCATAATCGAACTCCGAATGGCCTGATAAAATAATGCATTTAATCTTTTTATCACGTTTTCTTATCCGCTCTATTAATTCAATTCCCGTCATTTCGGGCATTTGGATATCCGAGATCACAATATCAATCGGGTTGGTATCGATAATTTGTAGCGCCTCACGTGCCGAATACGCTTTATGCACCTGTTCAATTCCTAGCGTATGCCAGGGTTTAGTCATGGCAAGATTATCTACCCAGTGTGCTTCATCGTCTACTATAATCATTTGCATGTTGTTATTCTCCTTGATGATTCTTAAATTTAGAATATTCATCCTCAGTAGGGATTTCCCAGATAATCTCTGTTCGGAAACCTCCAAGAGGGGATGGTTTAAAGGTTAGACAGGATTGATTACCGAACAGGTGCATGATCCGCTGATTCGTATTCCAGAGCCCGCAGCCCATTTCTTCCTGCAACGGCTCCTGCATTTTACGATTCAAAGCTTCCAGCTGCTCCGGATTCAAGCCAGGTCCGTCGTCATCAATGTAGATCTTGCAGAAGCCGTTCGAAATCTCACCACTAATGCTGATTTCACCCGATGAATACGATTTTGCCACTCCGTGAATGACTGAATTCTCTACAATAGGTTGTAGCATTAGACGTGGCACAGACTGGCTTAACATGTTCTCAGGGATTTCGATATGATAATCAATTCTGGCATTGCGCAGTTTTTGAATATCCAAGTAGTTGACGAGCAGCTTGATTTCTTCATCCAGTGACGCGGTTTCCCGTTCCATTCGGGTAGTATAACGGTAGTAAGCACTTAAATTATAAGCCATTGAGACGACAGCGTCCTCATCCTTCATTTGGGCCATATTGATAATATAACCAAGGCAGTTATAGAGAAAATGTGGATTGATTTGCGCCTGCAGTTGCTTAAGTGTAGCTTCGCGGGCACGGATTTTCTCATTGAACACATTCTCTATCAGGTCTTGAATTTGATGGGACATATCATTAAAGCGATGGAATAGAAACGAAAACTCGTTCCGGCCCTCGTTATGAAGACGTACAGAATAATCTCCACGCTGCACGCGCCGTAAGCCTTTAATTAGCTTTTTGATAGGATATTGAACATTTCTGTATAGTAATATGGAAGCGGAAATTCCCATAACAAACAGCAAAATCATCGAGATATAGAACAAATCCTGACTGAGCGAAATGGGTTTTAGGATTTGATATAGAGGGACAACATCTATTAAATTCCAATCCAAATAGGAGGACTTCACAGAGCTGACCAGGTAGTTCTTGCCATTGAGTTTGACTACATCCTGCGTAGTGTTCTCAGGTGAGTGTTTATCCAGGTAACGAATGAGTTCTTCAGATAACTGCTTGTCCGCACTGCGATTCAGAATCGGAGAGTTCCCTTTATGATAGAGAAAAGGATCACCTTGTCCACCCTCCTTGTACGTATCCAGCATGTTCTGAATATTCTCATAACTGAAGCTGGCTTCAATCACCAAGTTGCTTCCCGTCAACATCCCCGGCTGAGCTAAGGAATCTGTATAGAACCAGTAGAAGGATTTTAGCTCGTCTTTAGATTCCAAGCTATGATCGCCATACGTCCATTTTCCACTCATATTTCTTTTTAAGTAATCCTCATCATACCCAAATGCTCGATTGTAGTTGGAGATGACATCTTTATTTTGCTGTGAATGTACGGCATATCTGGCAGGCCAAATATCTGCAACCCCGGATTGAAGCACCATCTTTTCCTGAATGACATACCGGGTTTGCATCTGATCATATCGATCAGCCCAAATGTTTAATCCGTTGAAGGCTCTGACATTTGGATCTCTAGAAAGGATAAGGGTGAAGTCCATCATCTGATTAATACGTGAATCAATTTGACTGGACAGAAAAGTGAGCTGCTTCGTATTGGACACCTGCAGCTCTTTACTCACAACATCGTAGGTGACGTTATTTGAAAAGGTATACATGATAATGATGGGGATGAACAAGAGTATGATCAGGCAGTTTATTTTGGCAAACAAACTAAACCGCGATTGTGTTAATTCTCTCAGGGATGTAAAGCGCTTCCAAATATTCATAAATGTACCCTCCAGATGATGTCCTAATAAAACCATATCAAGCCTAACAATGTTATATAGTCAAACCTGAGAAACGCCTGATACTATTTATAGCAGAGATCCCCATCACACACAAAATATTTTTTTTGGGAACAGGAGAGAGCTATGGAGGCTAATTCAATACAGCAGGTAGGCCTGGAAAATAAACCAAGTATAAAAAGTAAAAGAAAAAAAGGCTATAAACAACCATGGGTGCTCCACTTCATGGTATTACCGGCGGCAATTATGGTTTTTATTTTTTCTTATATCCCCATGTCAGGAATACTCATGGCATTTCAGGATTATAAGCCTGCATTAGGATTTTTTGATTCCGAATGGGTCGGACTTAAGCATTTCAGGTACATGTGGGAGAACGATTATTTCCTGCAAATTACTTGGAATACACTGTTTTTTGCTTGCTCCAAAATTGTTTTGAACCTGATTATTCCTTTTATATTCGCCTTGTTGCTCAATGAGGTAAGGAATATGGGTCTTAAAAGATCTATTCAAACACTCGTCTATCTACCGCATTTCTTGTCTTGGGTTACCCTTTCAGGAATTCTGATCGATATCCTAGCACAAACAGGGATCGTCAATCAGTTTATTTCGTCCGTTTTCGGCATAAAACCGATCTTTTTTCTAGGGGACGGCAACTGGTTCCGATTTACCATCATAGCCAGTGATGTTTGGAAAGAATTTGGTTTCAACACGATCATTTTCCTAGCTGCGCTATCCGGCATTAATCCATCACTTTATGAAGCTGCTGAAGTGGATGGGGCAGGTCGCTGGAAGCAAACGATGTATATTACCATACCAGCACTTATTCCAATTGCTATTGTAATTGCGACCTTGGCACTGGGCAATGTATTGAACGCCAACTTTGACCAGGTATTTAACCTATATAGTCCTTTGATCTATCAACAAGGGGATATCATTGATACCTTTGTGTACAGAGAAGGTCTTCTGAGCGGACAATTCAGCTTTGCGACCGCAGTTAATCTTTTTAAATCGGCAATTAGTTTAATTCTAATCGTTATTTCATACCGACTTGCCTATAGATTTGCAGGGTACAGAATTTTCTAGAAAGGATGACAACAAATGTACCATAAAACCCTTCCATATCGAATATTTAGCATATTCAACAATGTGCTCCTAACTATCCTTTCGGTGCTCTGCTTGCTGCCATTGTATCACTTACTCATGGTATCTCTTAGTGCGTCCGCCCCAGCCAATGCTGGATTGGTCACCTTTTGGCCAATTGGCTTTACTTTGGAGGCCTATGCAAAAACTTTTAACAACACTAATTTTCTTACATCCCTGTGGGTGTCGGTAGAGCGGACAATACTAGGAACAGCACTTGCACTGGTAGTAAATACGGTTGCAGCCTATGCTCTTTCTAAGGAAACTAGAGTTTTCCGGGCGCGTAATATCTATCTTTGGTATTTTGTCGTAACCATGCTGTTCAGTGGGGGTCTGATTCCGGGATATATCCTGATTCTAAAGCTCGGGCTGATGAATTCTTTGATGGCACTTATCCTACCTGGATTGGTAGCCGTATTTAACATCATTTTGCTGCTGAACTTCTTCCGTGGTGTACCTAAGGACCTTGAGGAAGCAGCCTTTATTGATGGGGCAGGACATTTTAAGACCTTTTTGAAAATATATTTACCAGTCTCCTTACCAGTCATTGCAACGGTTTCTCTATTCATGATGGTGGGTCATTGGAACTCTTATTTTGACGGTATAATCTATATCAGAGATTCGGATAAGCTGCCGCTGGCGACGTTTATGCAGACCATTATCGTTCAGGCAGATATGTCTAAGCTTGATCCGTCAGCCGTAGCTAACTTGTCTCAACGGACTATACGGGCTTCACAGATTTTCATAAGTGCGCTACCGATATTGTTAGTTTATCCATTCCTGCAACGGTATTTTGTAACAGGGATCGTAGTCGGAGCTGTAAAAGAATAGTCAAAAAAGAGGGAGTTACTGGACTAGTCCATGTAGCTCCCTTTTTTTGTAGGTATGGCATGCAAATTAGACACCCGAGATGAATTGCGCCTTCTAAAATACGGTGCTATACTTTTGGCATGAAATATGCTCGGAGGTGGTACAGTGCTAATGTTGAAATGCCCATTAGCTAGAAGTTCCTCACGCAAAGCCTAATATAGGGCGATACTTTGCGTGAGGTGCGATGGATGACTATATCGCCCAACTTAATTTTATCGTTTCTATAAATGGGCTTTGCACCTTATGAACTTTTAATATAAATAAGGGGCTGAAAAGCGATGTGTACACCATTTATTAGAAACCATCAATATAACTTAATTAAGAAACAAACGAAATTTGTTCTGCATACCCTGCGAACCGTTGCGGATCGCAGAGTCTTGGAGACTGTAAGATATAGTGCTGCTACGAACATTATTGAGGCATTTCCTTCTCTTACGGAGAATCACAAGCAGATGCTGGAACAAATATCGACCTTCGAAACTGCAGAAGATTTCCAGAGATATCTTAGTGAATTAGAACCATACCTAGAGTCATATCCGACGATTACGCTGAAGCAGATTCAGAAGCTATTCCCTAAGAATAAGAAACTGAAAGTACCTGATCTACAACTCATCGACTATCGCAACATAACATATTTGAGTTGGATAGATATTGCCAGTAATAAATTATTCATTATCTATCCGTACGAAGGACAGTTCATTGGTATAGAGGGTAGAATTACACCAACGCACAAAAAAGGGTACTGCATGTTCTGCAATCGGCATCAAGAGCTTGCATTCTTTTATGTTAAGACCAAGAATGTGAACGTTTCGCCGGATAATATTTCTGCTGTGGGTCAATACGTATGTTTGGATAATCAGGAATGTAATCGGAGCATAACCGATACAGCTAAGCTTGAGAGGTTCATTCTCTCTGTCCGCAAATAATGTTTAGAAAAGGCTCCCTTAGTGGGAGCCTTTTTTGTTAAAAGATATCGTCAGGATATAGACAATTCGTTTCATTGAAGCAATGAGGCACGACATTAGTGGATATAATGAGAAAGGGGAGTTAGTAGTATAATTCTTCGTAAGATTCAGTGACTGAATAAACAATATAAGCGTTTACAAACAGAAAATTTGAGTAGTTATAAGAATAGTCAGAAAATTTCCATATGACGTGCTTTGTTACTTAAGCTATAATGAGGTCTAAAAAAGAAAACGGGGCGTTATAATGAATCAAATTAAGGGTAACAAAAATCTTCTCTCGGAGAAGGAGGAACGTTTCTCTTCCGCGGGCTTTATTTTTGCCGCCATCGGCAGCTCGGTTGGGCTAGGGAATATGTGGAAGTTTCCTTATATTACAGGAGAAAATGGGGGGGCAGCTTTTTTCCTTCTTTTCATCGTCTGTTTAGTGCTGATAGGGTTACCGGTGCTGTTGGCAGAACTGGCTATCGGACGCAGCGGGCGTGGTAGCGCGGCGACCTCTTTTATGCGGGCTGGAGGCGGGAAGAGTTGGTTTGCAGCTGGAATGTTGCAGGTGCTTGCGCCGTTTTTAATTCTCTCCTTTTATATTATTGTTGCTGGCTGGACGCTGAACTATTCGATGATTGCTTTTAATGGACAACTATTCAGCACTACTGATTATGCAGGCGAATTCAATTCGTTTGTCTCCGGATATATGCCGATCGTTTGGCAGGGGATAGCCATTCTGATTACGGCGGGTGTAGTCATCCTTGGTGTATCAGGCGGGATTGAGAAATTTAACAAAGTATTAATTCCTGGTATGGTCGTACTCCTTGTAGTGTTAATGATTCGCGCGGTAACCTTACCGGGTGCATCCGCAGGGGTTTCCTTTTTCCTAAAACCGGACTTTTCAGTGTTGACAGCGGAATCTGCGCTAGTTGCATTGGGACATGCCTTCTTTTCATTATCGCTCGGGATGGGGATTCTCCTGACATACGGATCTTATGTTGATAAAAAACAATCGCTAGGTACCGCTGCCATCGCAATCGGTGCGGGAGATTTGTTATATGCTTTTATCGCAGGCTTGATTATTTTTCCGACGACGTTCTCATTTGGTATTGCTCCTGATCAGGGGCCTTCGCTGATTTTTATCGCTTTGCCAGCCGCTTTCTCGGCTATGCCTTTTGGTGCGCTCTTCGGCGGTTTGTTCTTTATCTTGCTGGCGATTGCTGCTCTAACCTCAGCTGTATCGCTGCTTGAAGTGCCAGTATCCTTCACAATGGAGCGCTGGAATTGGAGCCGGAAACGTTCGGTTTGGATTTTGACGTTGATCTGTTTCCTTCTTAGTATTCCTTTAGCGATGTCACTGGGAATGTTCCCGGAGCTAACGATTGGTGGCAAATCTCTATTTGATGGGCTGGATTTTATCACCTCTAACATTATGCTGCCACTTGGAGGTCTGCTGATTACCATCTTCGCCGGTTATTTCTGGAAAGGTGCAGCGGAAGCCGCTGGACTACAGGCACGCTGGTTCCGTGTTTGGCTGTTTATGCTCCGTTATGTGGCGCCGATCCTAGTGTTCCTAGTGCTGCTCCATACCTCGGGGATTATTTCCTTCTAATTCTGAAATTTATTTATCCAAAAATAGCTCTACGACCCTTGTTGGTTGTAGGGTTTTTTTGTGTTGAAAAGAGGGGATTAGCTTGATTTTTAATTCCTACTTGACTAGGTGGAATAATTGGAATATAGTATAAAAAAGCTTGAACGGTATGGAAGGGAATGTAACTAACTAATCAATCCTTAACTAATAATTGTATACAATTATACAAATATATTATTGGGGTTCGGACCCCACATATTATCGATGAGGAGCAGTATAGAAATGGCGATACGATCACGAAGGTTATCAAAGGATAATACCTACTATGAATTAAAACAAAAAATTATTGATAGCGAGTTTGAACCGAATCAACCTGTAAATGAAGAAAATTTGGCGGCCTTGCTCGGAGTCAGCCGCACACCTCTAAGAGAGGCGATACAGAGATTGGAGAACGAGGATTTTCTGGTTCGACAGCCAAATGGAAGACTGCGGGTAGCTTCAGTAACCCTTAAAGAGGTTGAAGAAATATTTCTTATTCGCAGCATGCTTGAAGGCTATATTGCAAGAAGTGCAGCTAAGCATGCCACAGAGAAAGATATTGTGAATTTAACGACGATGATTACAAAAATGAAACACTCGTTCCAGCTTGGTGATAATCAGAATTTTGTTACATATGGATTTGAGTTCCATGATTATTTATCAGAAATCAGCGAACTAAAAACCTTCGAGAAGGTTCTGAATCAATTAAGAGATCATTCGCTTCGTTATTGTCGATTCGTCTCTATGCATGGGGATTGGAACACACAAGCGGATGAAGAACATGATCTTATTTTACAAATGATCGCTGCTAAAAATGAAGATGGTGCTGAAAAAGCCATGCAAGATCATATTTTAAGCAGTCTATCGACTGCGCTTGATCGCATCAAAGGGATTGAAGAAAAGCTGGAAGCATAACGAAAGGGGAGTACATCACCTATGAAACCACTAAATGAGGTTGAGCAAGCTTTAGCTAATCAATTAATAGAGGTTCGCAGAAACCTGCATCGTGAGCCTGAATTAGCGTATGAAGAGTTTAAAACCACAACAAAATTACGGGAATGGCTGACCCAAGCCAATATTCACATCCTTGACTTGCCTCTACAAACCGGACTCATCGCAGAGATTGGGCAGGGTCACGGACCCATAGTGGCCATTCGTTGTGATATTGATGCACTTCCCATAGAGGAACAAACTGAATTGTCCTTTGCCTCAGAGATCCCAGGAAAAATGCATGCCTGTGGTCACGATTTTCACACGGCTACTATTTTAGGTGCTGCATTATTATTAAAGGCTCGTGAAAGTGAATTACCTGGAAAGGTTAGAGTATTGTTTCAACCCGCGGAAGAAACAGGGCATGGGGCGGAAAGTGTCTTAGCCTCGGGAGGACTCCAGGATGTGGCGGCTATATTTGGTCTCCATAATTCACCTGACTTGCCTACGGGAGCTTTTGGAACAAGAACAGGAGCTTTAACAGCCGGTGTTGACCGGTTTGAAATTACAATAAAAGGTGTCGGCGCTCATGCTGCTTATCCTGAAAAAGGTGTGGATACGATTGTAACTGCGGCTCAGATCATTACCGCACTACAAACCATCGTAAGTCGTCAAAACAGCACCACGGAACCAGTTGTGCTAAGTGTTACCCGAATTAATGGAGGCTTCACATGGAATGTATTGCCGGAAAAAGTCGAATTAGAAGGTACAGTAAGAACTTATAATGAAGAGATTCGCCGCAATATTCCGATACAAATGACTCGTCTTATCGAAGGAATTGCGGCGGGAGCTGGGGCAGAGGCACAGTTACATTGGTATCCAGGTCCACCCGCAACGATAAATCATGGGGAATGGGCGGACTTTACCAAAGAGATCGCCTCAGATTTCGGCTATGAAGTACATGATATTCCTCCACAGATGGGTGGAGAAGATTTCTCTTTTTATTTACAACAGATACCGGGTGCTTTTGTGAATATAGGATCAGGTCCAGCCTATCCCTTACATCACCCTCGTTTCGATGTTGATGAAGCTGCGATATTACCAGCTGCTAAGTATTTCGCTTTATTGGCAGAACAAGCGCTGGTGAAGCTGCAAGAGGAAGCTTAATCCTATATATGATTGAGGGGAATGGAAATGATTGAATTAAAGAATGTTTACAAATCGTTCACTCGGAAAGGGATCACTATTGATGCTCTTAAAGGAATCGATTTAAAGGTCGAAAAAGGCGATATATTCGGGGTTATCGGCTATAGCGGTGCTGGGAAAAGTACATTAATTCGTTTAGTCAATTATTTGGAAAGACCCACCAAAGGACAAGTTATGGTCGCTGGACGTGATTTGGGAACATACAACGATAAAGAGTTGCGTACCGCTAAGAAAAATATCGGAATGATATTTCAACATTTTAATCTACTAGAATCTAAAAAAGTATTTGATAATGTGGCGATCCCTCTAGTTCTCCTAAAAAAGAATAAAAATGAAATCCGCCAGCGGGTAATGGAGCTGCTAGAGTTTGTTGGATTAAGTGACAAAGCGGGGAGTTACCCGAGTGAGTTATCAGGTGGTCAGAAGCAACGTGTCGGGATTGCTAGAGCGCTTGCCTCGAATCCGTCTATCCTTTTATGTGACGAAGCGACCTCTGCCTTAGATCCACAGACCACACATTCTATCTTACAGCTATTAAAAAAAATCAATGCTGAATACAACATTACCGTGATGATCATTACACATGAAATGTCTGTGATTCAAGAGATTTGTAACAAGGTAGCGGTCATGGAAGAAGGCCGGATTATTGAGCAAGGAAGTGTTCTAGATGTATTCGGAAGTCCAAAACATCTGACCACGCAAAATTTCGTGAAGACGGTTATTCAAAATAGCATGACCTCTAGCGTGCGGAAATCTATCAAAACAGAACCCGGAAGTCAGCTGTACAAGCTTAATTTTGTGGGAGCAAGTGCCTCTGAGCCTATCCTGTTTGAAATGATTCGCTCCTGCGATATAAAGGTCAATATTTTATTTGCGAATACGACGGAGATTCAAGAAACAACACTGGGAACAGTGATCATTCAATTCGATGGTGAGGCAGCAGAGATTAACAATGCATTATCTTTCTTAACAAGAAATGGAGTCGGTGTAGAGGAGGTAGAATCTAATGTTTTCGACCACAGTAACAGGTGATCAATTTCTGCAGGCGATTATAGAAACAATTCAAATGGTAGGGTTCTCCTTGTTTGTTGGCTCCCTGATTGGGATCCCATTTGGGATATTGCTTGTCATCACTCGTCCGGGTGGGGTTTTGGAGAACAAAGCGCTTTACGCCATACTAAATCCGATTATCAACATCATTCGCTCATTGCCTTTTATTATTTTACTGGTTGCGATTGTGCCTTTCACACGATTGATTGTTCATACTTCAATTGGGACAAGCGCAGCGATCGTACCCTTGATTATCTATATCGCACCTTATATAGGGCGGTTGGTAGAGAACTCACTGCTTGAAGTGAATCCGGGAATCCTTGAAGCCGCTGAGGCGATGGGAGCCACTCCTTTTCAAGTCATTTGGTACTTTTTATTGCCAGAGGCGGTTGGATCCTTAATCCTGTCTCTTACAACAGCGACGATTGGTCTGATAGGTGCAACTGCAATGGCTGGAACGGTAGGGGGAGGCGGCGTGGGAGACTTGGCGATCGTATATGGATACCAACGCTTTGACACTGTTGTCGTAGTAGCCACCGTGATTATCCTCATTATTTTAGTGCAAGGGATTCAATCTTTAGGCAACACGCTAGCAAGAAAAATTCGCCGTTACTAGTTACTACATATTTTGGGAGGGACTCGACAGATGAGTGAATGGAGTAAGCAAGATCGTTTTAACGCATTATTATCAGGAGAACGGGCGGATCGTCCAATCGGAAGTGGTTGGCGCCATTTTATCGACAAAGAACAAACTGCAGATGATTTAGCAGAAACTACGATTTCTTTTACGAAAAAATATGATTGGGATTGGGTCAAGATTAATCCAAGAGCGACTTATCTGGCGGAAGCTTGGGGGAATCAATACGATTTTACGGATTATCAGACCGTATTTCCGAGACAGCAAACGACGGCTATTCCAACAGCGGCTAGTCTGTGGGATATCGATGTTAAAAAGGCAGTCCAGTCAGCCCCTTTGGCAGAGCATTTAGATGCGGTTAGAAAAATTCGCCAAGGGTTACCAGATACCCCACTAATCCAGACGGTATTTTCACCATTAACAGTGCTGCTATTTATTGTAGGACGTTCTGCTTACGTTACTAAAACGGTGTTTGGTATTGAGCACCCGGTAACTTTGGAATCCTTGTTTAAAGAACATCGAGCGGCAGCACACCATGCGCTACATGCGATTTCCTTAACTTTAGCCGATTATGTACAAGAGTTACAGCAAGCGGGTTCTGACGGTTTGTTCTACGCAGTGACGGGCACAGCTCACCCAGGATTATTTGATGAAGCAATGTTTGATGAGCTGTCCAGACCTTATGATTCTATTGTGTTAGAAGCAGCAAGCTATGGAAAAAACATTCTTCATACTTGTGGAGCTTACGCCCAGCCTGAGAAGTTCAACGATTATCGGATTGACGGGATCAGTTGGGATACGATAGCCAAGGGGAATCCAGGGTTAGAGGCAAATCTCAAAGCTACTAAAGTGGGGGGAGTCGATCATGGGTTGTTTGCGGTAAACGATATTGCCCAAATCAAGCAGCAGGCTGAAGATGCATTAAAGTTAATGAAAGACCAGCCGTTTATTCTATCTCCAAATTGCGCAATCCCACTCAATGTGACGGATGAGGCGTTGGCACAATTTAAAAAATCTATATTGGAATAGGGGAAGTAAGTATGAAAAAGTTAATGTTAGTGATGATGATAGGTGTTCTTGCAGTGTTGACGGCTTGTGGCAATAAAGAGGCGGGGGATTCTGGAGATAAGAAAAAACTTACCGTTGGATTTGGTGTCGGAACCTATGAGGAACAATTCCGCCAATCGATTCTACCGATTCTAGAGAAACAAGGGTATTCCGTTGACATTAAAACCTTCTCGCAAAACATGCAGGTCAATCCAGCAATGAAGGAAGGCTCCATTGACGCAAGCATATTCCAAAGTACAGCTTATATGGAGGCTATTAACGAAGAAATCAATGCAGATATGGTCGGAATTGCTTATGTTCCAGGTGCTCCACAAGGTCTTTATTCTGTAAATCATACCACGCTAGACGATGTTAAAGACGGTACAACCGTAGCTGTTCCGAACGATCCGGTAAACCAAGAGCGTGCACTACGTATTCTGGAAGAATTGGGTTGGGTCAAAATTAAAGAAGGGGCGGGCGTAGCGGATTTCAATATTAATAGTATGGAACCGGATAAATATAATATTGATATTAAAATACTGGACCCCGCTCAAATCCTTGTCTCCCTTCAAGATGTTGATTATGGCGTTGTAAACGGTAATTATATTGCCAATTCGGACAGAAAGATTACGGATGCTTTGAAAATAGAAAACACACCTATGGAACACAGAATTATCGTATCGGTTAATAAAAAGGATGAAAATTCACAGTGGGCTAAAGATTTGAAAGCTGCTTATGAATCCAAAGAGTTTGAAGAATATATTCATGGATTAGAAAAATATGATGGTTTCATTCTACCTGAAGCTTGGGACAACAATTAATTAAGGAAGTGAACGGAGTGACCAAAGAAAAGATTCATTTTATTGGTGGCGGACAGATGGCGGAAGCGATCATCCGCGCATGTATAGCGAATAACACCTTGTCTGTAAATCAAATTAGTGTATCGGATATTAATGAAGCGCGGCTGCAGTTTTTGAATACCAAATATGGTGTAGATACGGAGAGTTCACAAGAGCATAACCTGTCTACAGCAGATGTAATAGTAGTGGCAGTTCGTCCACAGGATGATTTAACTACACTTGGTCAAATCGTACAACAATTCGCTACAGCTTCTGCCGCTATCGTATCGATTGTGGCGGGTGTGACGAATGATCAATTAGCTGGGTATTTTGGAGCTGAACGGTCCATTATCCGGGTTATCCCCAATACTTTAACCGATACAGGATATGGATATAGTGGTGTAGCGTTAAATGCTTATGCTACTCGTGATCAAGTGGAGCATTTCTTACTTGGCTTTGGAAAAGTACAATATCTGGATGAGGCGTTAATGGATGTTTTCACTGGATTTGGTGTGGCGGGTCCTAACTATATCTATTATTTCATTGAATCTCTCGTGGATGCAGGTGTACTTGCCGGACTGCCGCGTGAGCAAGCCTGGAAGGTTGCATTGGAGAATATGATGGGATCGGTAGCAATGCTGCAACAGACAGGGCTGCATCCACGACAGCTGCTGGATATTAATAATTCACCTGGCGGTGTCGGCATGCATGGCTTGTACGAATTAAACAACAGTGATTTCGCAGCGGGCCTGCAAAGAAGTGTTCTGGCAGCTGTAAAACGTACTACTGAGTTGGGAGTGAAGTAATCATGGCAACGATGAAATGGGATCATTTAGTTCACTATGTCAATGATTTGGCCAAACCGGTTGAGATCTTTGGAGCTCATGGATTGGTTGCTTTTAAAGGAGGATCTCATAAAGATTGGGGAACCTATAATGCCTTAAGTTACTTTGGGCTAACCTATCTCGAGTTTCTGGGCATTGAGAATCTTGAGCTGGCAAAGGCAACTGAACATAATCTAGTGGTGAAAGATGCAGTTGAACTTTTACCAGAACATGAAGTTCTAAGTAGAGTAGTTATCCGGACGGATGATATTGAAGAAGTAGCGGCTTCTCTGAAAGCAGCAGGCTTATCATTATCTCCAATTATCGATGGTAAGCGTCTAGATAACGAGGGCAGATTAATAGAGTGGCGGATGATGACCATTGCTGGTGACTTTGGGGGACTGGTCTATCCGTTCATTATTCAATGGAGCGGAACGGATACAGAGCGAGTGGAAAGATTAACATCATCTGGAGTCATTAAGCCTCATCCTGCGGGAGAAGTCGAAATCGTCCGTGCTGTATTTCATGTCTCCGATCCTGAAGCTGCAGCCAACCATTGGGGAACCATATTCGGACTGCCTGTTACGAAGCCAGAGGATGATACCTTCAGCCTTAAGATTGGCGATAGATCATTTGTTTTCGTACAAGGAGACGAGAACCAATTCAAGCAGGTGGTTTTTGAAACGGATTCGTTAGAGCTGAAAGGGAAGACGATTCGGATTGGTGATGGGGAGTATGTTTTCGTTTAAGGGACTAGTATCTTTATAACTTTAGAAATAAAGACTTACTTGAAGGGATCGATACCTCGAGTAAGTCTTTTTGCTATTCACCGAAGGTACTAATGATGCTGGCATTTTTTTGTTTTAATCAATTTGTAAGATTTATTGAATTCCATTATATGGTACGATATCCATGGTATAAAAGGAATGAAGATAATTTCTCTTGCTTGGCACTATGGATTTTGATAAACATAATGGATAAATTTAAATATTACATATGGAGGTAATTACGGATGAAAACTCACTATTACTTAGATTGGTTTTATGATAAGGGTTTTTCTGAGAAATTAGTCAATGTGTTGCATGAGGATATAACAGACAGAAAATCGCTCGTTATGATTAGCGCTGAATCGTCTGATTTTAGTGATGAACAAGTTAATATTGATAGTGTTTTTGAAAGGACATGGTTTAATCAGGCTAACATTTATTTTGATGAATATCATTTCATTGATGACCGCACGCAGAAGGAAGATGCCCAGCGGTTAATTCAAAACGCCTCTGTCGTTTTTTTATGTGGTGGAACCGCTCGCGACCAAAAGTACCTTTTGACGGAATATGAATTATCGGATTTGATTAAAAAAAGCAATGCTGTTGTAATGGGAACAAGTGCTGGTGGGATGAACATGTCTGATGAATATGTGGATGAATGCACTGTTTGTGAAGGTATGGCTCTTAATCACTTTTCTTTTGAAGCTCATTTTGATCATGATAACACCGCGATGATTGAGGAGCGTTTCCCTTTATCGAATAAAATGGATATTTATGTGGCGGCAGACAAAGATGGTGCTGTACGTGTGAAGGACAGCAAAATCGACATTATAGGCAATGTATATTTAATTTCCCACTCAAAGATTCAGAAATTGGCTGAGACGCTCTAATAATGGTTGAGTGGTTGTGACACTGACGGTTAACTGAATGGTATTTGTTTTGAGTCCCTATTTGACAGCACCTTACGAGCAAATCGAGTTGATTACTATTTTGAATTTATATCATTCCAGATCCACGTAAAGTTATCGGATTCCGCGATTGTAAGGATATGAAGTTTCAAGTGAAGAAGCGTTTGATACAGTGAGAGGAGAACTCAAGTCTCTTTTCTTATGGACTGGGTCTAGAAAGGAGTGAATAAGCAATGGAGTGGAAAGGCGATGCAAATGCCAATAAAATAAGAGAGTCTCAGTTCACTGAGGAACTATCGGAGTCACAATTATCGGCTTTAGAATATGTTACGAATTACGCGCGAACTCGAAAAAGTGAAGCAGTTCAGACTATCCATGAAATTCTTCAAATGTCTAATGTGGATCGGGAAGAGTTTGAAGATGCTGTGGTCAAAATAAAGTCACATGCGAAGATTGCTCTACATTTCCATCCAGATCGACTAGATCCGGTAAAGAAAAGTGTTGCAGAGGCGCTATTGGAGCAAGGCGTGTACAAGAGCCAATTTGAGACCTTGTTATCCAGTGGTAGTGTATCAGCCTATCCGGGCGGTCAACGTGATTTGTGGGAGGAAAGACTATTTGGAGGGGCATACCAACAAGAGGGTGCTTCGAATAGCGAACGCCCTAAATATGGCGCTCTTGATTTGATGCGTCATTCGGATGGGCCAGCTCCGCGCTTTGGCTCCTGCTATTTCCTCCTATCCCCTGAGGTTTCTTATCGCAGTACATACACCTATATGGATTCGCATCAAAACCCTGTACAGAAAGGGACATATGCAGAATTTGATGATATGATGGCGGCATTACTAGAGGAGATTTTCTTAAGAGATTCCGCTCTAGGGGAAAAAGATCTTCAATCACAAAAATTAGTCGACCATCTTCGGGTCAACCTCACAATGCCGTTTACAGACCCTTCAAAGGGTGAAGCTAAACGTAATCTTAACCACTATATTGAAGCGCAGGTTCATGGAAATATCCGTCTAAAGGAAGATGTGGAAATCTTAGTAGCCGATCCTTCATTCAAGGGCACTCCAACAGGGCAAATCCTGGAGCAAATATGTTTACAGTATGCCATCCAACTCTATTGGCACATGGGATTCGCGATGTGGGTAGACGAAGTGCCTTCAGATTTTAGAGGGCCTACGATGCCTTCCTTGGCTAAGCGTATTGCTCATCACGGTTATATTGATGCGAGCATGATTGGATCTGCTGCTATGCACTTAAAGCATGATCCTGCAGCATGGCGGGACCGAGGAACCGAAAAAGATGTACTTCAAGAATTAAAACTCTTATGGCATGTTTTGGTACGGTACGGAAAGCCGCTCCGAAACTTTAAGTTGTAAGAAGCCTTGGTACGCTTGGAGTTATGGGCATTTAAGTAAACAAACAAACAAATAAATAAATAAATAAATAAGCAAGCGAATTTCCCTCCGTATGGGATATTTGACTTGTCATTGATGAGATGTAAGTGTGAATCAATTTCTATAGAAACTCCTGCTAATAGTATTAGTGGGAGTTTTTCTATTGGATACAGGGGAAATGTTCGTCATATTTTTCCATTTTGAAGTATAATAAGATTATAATTCATCGAGACTTTCTACCGGATAATATTTGAATATTGAGATAAAGTTTGTAGCTTCACAAAGTTCGTGAATATAATGTTAGACGAAATTATCTATTTAAGAACTAAAGGAGCGTAGTCGTATGAGCTATATTCGTATAGAAGATATAATGATTAAAAATTATAGATCTTTTGGAGATAAAGTTGTAGTTCACTTTCCTAAAGAAGATTATAAAAAACCAGTAGCTATAGTAGGGTACAACAACGCAGGAAAGACGAATTTTTTGAATTCAATTTTATATGGAATAACAGAAAAGTATGTTACTAAAGATAGCTTTACAATTAATGATTTTCATAATCGCAGCTATGATAATATACCTCTAATTGCAACAAAAATGAGTAGTAGTAGTGAACATAAAGTGGAAGGTAAAATAGCAAATCTTACAGGATATCATTATTTGGATATCGAACTCGATGGAACTGAAATAGAAAGTGCCAGAATCAACTCTTACGAAGATGGGAAACGAGAGAGACAACTCTATACCTCATTTGGTGCAGCTAAATACTTTAAAATATTCTACATAAATTTTCATGAAATTAAAAAAGAAATATCAACAAAGAAAACAAGTTGGGGGAATTTATCTTCATTTTTAGCAAAACATATCAAAAGTATAGTTGATAGAGATGGTATTATGGCAGATAAAAAAGATCAATTCAAAGCAGAGGTAAAGTCCTCTACTGATAAGGTAATGGCTGATTCCAGTTTGAATGAATTTTTAAATAGGATACAAATTAATTATTCGACTAACTTGAGACAAAATCAGTGTCATATTGAATTTGGATTGCCTGAGTATGAGGATATATTCTTAGAAATGATGTTCAAAGTTGGTCTTAATGGTGACATGAAAAACCTTGTACCGATCAGCCATTTTGGTGATGGTTATATTTCTATGTTTGTCATGGCTATTATTCAAGCGATTGCAGAGAGCAATGAGACAGACAAGTGTCTTTTCTTATTCGAAGAACCTGAAAGCTTTTTACATGAGAACCATCAAGAATATTTCTACAAAACTGTTCTTTGTGGCTTAGCTGAGAAAGGACACCAAGTAATTTATACTACTCATTCTGACAAAATGTTGGATGTCTTTGATACTAGAGGATTGATTCGTTTTGAATTTGATGAAGATACTAAGCAAACAGTACTTAAATACAACAAACATAATAGTGAGTTTCTCGAAGTCGAAGAGAACGAAGAAATTTTTGATGAGTTGCTTTCTGAAATTGATGATTATAATAATTACATCAAGCTAATTGAGCCAAACCTAAATAAAATATTATTCAGCAAAAAAGTTTTACTTGTAGAAGGCCCTAATGATCTGATGACTTACAAAGAAATTATCAGAAGAAAAGTATTGGAACTCACTGAGGATAATAAATACTCAGAAACCTATTTGAATTTTAATAACATTGCTATAGTTCCTCATCATGGGAAAGTAACTGCTTTAATTTTAATTAAGTTATGTAAGCACTTAGGCATAAATTATTTTGCTATCAATGATTTTGACTTCGAAGAAAATTTTGTGGCAAAGCTCTCTTTTGAAACAATCGGAGAACTTAAAGAAAGTGATATCTATAATACTGAACTAGAAAATATTAAAGTTTTTAATTCAAAAGGTGAGCCATTGAGTGAAAGAACTAAAAAGGGGATGATAACTACAAATTGGAATCTGATTAAAGAAGCCTCTTTTGAGAAGATACATTTTAACATACCTAAGTTAGAGTCTGTTTTAGGGTATGACTCAAATGATAAAAATAGCGCGAAGATCTGGAGAATAATTAAAGAAACATCTGAGTTTGGAGAGCCTATCTTCCCTGAAAATCTTAAGGAATTCCTTGAATTGAATAATATCCAAAGACAAAGATAACTTCGTCTAACATAATATTTACGCATCGGGCATATCCCCTCTGCCGGACACGCCCAGCGCTCGCCAGGTGTCGTGAATGCAGAAACGGTAGGGTGAAATTCTCGAAAAATAAAAGAGGGAGACTAACTCAACCAAGGCATAGACCCAATTGGTAAGAGAACAGTTTATGGTGGGATTTTCAAAGAAGGCAATAATTCCGACTAACACATTATCATGCTGTGAACCTGTTGGTTTAATACATAGAAGCTTTAAACATAACGAAATATAACCTCTATGATATCCCTAATGACCAGAATTGAATTCCGGAAGAGAATCAATATATCTTTATTAACATCTAGACCCAATGAAACTGGGACAATTCTGCAAGGTAACACTTGAGGTATCTATTTATTCGTAGCCTAATCCAGTTTGGCTCATCCAGTAACTCTCTATCATTGAGGGGAAGTTTGTGTGAATCAATTCTTGGAGCTTCTACCATTCGATAAATTTCATTGAAAAGAAGAGCAGTAGCGGTTTATGATTTTCCGTATTATGGCATTATAAAACTACAGCTTTCAGGGACTGTTGCAACTAAAAGAATTTCAAGGGGCAGATAGGGAATGAAAGAACTAAGATTTTCTATTGGAGAACCAAAGAGTATTAGATCATCGGTATGGAAAGTTTGGGTAAATAAAAGCGATATATATATTTTAACAAGGATGTTAGGCTCGGATTCTAAAGTCAGTTTACATGAATCTGGTGAATGCCAATGGTCCCGGAATTTTGACTCAGTTGCAAAATTCACTAACGCTCCAATTCGAAACAGAGATAGACATATTGTCAAGTGGAATCTACCTATAGTTAATGAAGGTGAAGCAAAACATATATTTAGAATTATCATTCCAAGAAGTGAATTAAGGGAAATTAATATAGAAGAAAACTTGAAAAAAGTAAGATGGCTTCCACTTCCTCGAACTGGACATGCAGTTCAAATAGAATGTTATATTACTCAGCCTCTATTAAGTGCACCGGACACTGCTAGTTCCCCGTATAATCATATAGCTTCTTTGCCACTGGCTGATGGAAGGTGGTTTGTATTATTTATTCAGGAAATAGTAGTGACTGAAGATAAAAAAAGCATGATTGAAAGTGCGAAAATTGATGCATTAAATATCTTATTAGGGAATGACTTGACTATTGAAGGTGAATTAAATGCAGTTGGATTTACAGATATAGGTGAATGTAAGGGCCTAATAGAGCTGATTTTACAAAGAAATAACGATGAGGAGTAATTCTAATGAATCCTCAACAACTTATAACATAATATTCTCATTTCTCGGCTATCGCTGATTGGTTTTCAGTAGAGATTTTGGTAAAGTGGTTGGCAATCCAGACAACCCGTGTTTCGTAAATGTAGGAATTAAGAATGTTATTTTGAGCTAAGTAGAGAGGACTAGAAAATGAATAGCAAATTTAATTTATATCAATTAAAGAGTATATACATGGAAGCATTTTCATCTGATGAAAAGACTCTTATTTTTGAGATCAGTATTGGTAGAGGAAGATTTATATTTATGATGTTCGTTTCTGATGAAGATATGGAAACGAAAGATAGACTGTTTATTTATTTAAGGAATATTAACTATATATTGAGAATTAAAATGTATGGCAACCACAAAGAAGGTGTGTTTGATATTTATATAACTAATGAAATAGAAAGTAAATTGACTGAAGAATTACAATTAAATCAAAAAGGGAATGTATTTAACTTTGAGCAATTTCTTAGTCAACTAAACAGTAGTATTCCTACCTCGATTACAAATGAAAATAAAATCGTTATTTTAAGAGAGAATAGGGCTATAGTTGGGGAATTAGGGGCAATAGATGAAGCTGAAAAAACCATTTTAATCGGTACAATAAGATTGCCTATCCAAAAAAAACCACAAGATAAAACACTAAGAAAGCTTTATGCTTATACTGACGGTGAATATAAAGATATTACACTATTAATTGAATTACTGAAGAAGTTTAATACTACAGTGGCTTGGAGAAGTAGTAATAATGAAATTGAAACAAATAATATTAATGCGTTAATTAATAAGTTGAAAAACGATAATTCATCAAGATTTTAAGTTTAATGGTCTTGTTATTACTTGCATTCTTTGTGTACATGGAAATTATGTACTGCGAAATAAATGGTAAGCTGTGTTTCTACATAATGAAATCTACTCTCGTGCCTATGGCACGGGAGTTTTCGCAATTCCTTTAGATAAAAGGAAGTTGCTTTCAATGACTTAATTCATTGTAACTGCACCAATTGACTATACCTCAAATACAAATCCCCAATCCGATTCAGAACTTCCTCATTCTCCGGTTGGAAATGAATCGCCCATTCCATGTACTTAATCGCTTTGCTTAGTTCTCCTGACTCTAAGTATTGCTCAGACATATACTGACTAAGTACAAATAGTCTATCCTCCCATTTATCACGTTCTCTCAATATCCAATCATGGGCCAATGTTCTAAATGAGTTCTTATGAAGCTGCTCAAACAATTGCGTACAAAGTTGCTGTTTATGTATGGAATCCTGTTCAATCCAAGCCTCATCCAGGAGTTTAATAAATGCAGTTAAGTCACATTTAATATTCCCACTCAAGTAGATATTTTCCTTATCCAACCTCAGAAAATTATATTCATCATTCTTAATGAGCTTTCGGAGATGCGTTAAATACATTCGTAAATTATGTCGTGCTTTTCCTGCTGCGACCTCACCCCATAGATCATCACATAGTTGTTCTCTTGTTACAGAAGGGTTCATGACTAAATAGATGAGAATTTGCTTGGCGTAACGCTGATTCCAGCCTTCAACAATTTGCTCTCCATTAACGAATACTTGAAAATGATTCAATAAATCGACTCTTAATATGTTCTCAGATATAACTTGGTTTTGTTCATCCAACATTACGAATAGTTCACTATGGAGTGCTTGAAGAAACGTATCTTCACTTTTGGGTGATCCATTGCCATTCTGAAAAAAGTGGTGGATCTGCTTGTAGGTTTCTTTAGGCTGGTCATAAAACGTCATATTTGATGAATTGATAACCGTCATACATTGCCAATTCAGAATATAACTAGTCTGTAAACCGGATAAATAGGTCGGATAAATGGGGTCAAGATCACCTGAAACGATGACTACAGGTTTAGTATTTCCTTTAAGCTGGACAAAAATTTCATTATGAATGTCTACAAAAGCTTCCCAAAGCTCAAAATAGGTTTCAAGTGAAACCGTATAGAAGCCTTCATATAATTGTAAAATCTCAGGACTGTCTGATGGATAAAGGGTAATATTTGGTATGACATGATTGGCTAGTAGCTCAATTGAATTATTTTGAACTAACGATCTTCGATGCTCTGTGAACTTAGTGGCTGTGCTTTTTGGGAAAAATAATGGAATAGAGTGCAGGCTGCAACCTAAAACCATTTCCGGTTTAAAAATTCCAAGCAGCACGGCACATATGTTTCCTGCTCCATGACCAACGGCGAAAAAAGAAGAAATATTGAGCTGTTCTACAGAAAAAGTGTGTCCTCGAATAGCAGTCTCCAAGTTAATTTGTTTGGCCCTTTATCGCTTAACCCATGTCCACGCAAATCATAGCGTAGAATATGATAGTGTTGCTGCAAATAAGGAACAATCAAATCCCAGGAACGTAAATTCATACCCGCTCCGTGGATAATCATGATAGTGTCTATTTGTTGGTTAAGAGAGTTAGAGTGAAGATATTCATAATAAATGTTCATACCATTTCGATCAATGTAAGGCATATGTTGTTCAGTTTCCTCTCATCATCAAATCGTAAGATTAATCGCTAGTACATCTTATAACAGCTTTAAAGGAAAATACATACAGATATGACTATAGTGAAATTGCCGCAACGCTTTGTCGGATGGCTGATTACTTTCCTTGATTACATATTCATATTTTTTCATTGGTATGTGCCTCCAAAATTTTACAGTTGTCATATTCGATGATGTGTCATCAAAAATGCCCAACATTCTACTTGGATGGCGGCAAAAATTTAACAAGTTTGGAGTAGAATCTATTATGGAAAGCAAAACAATTAAACACGTAGCCGTTTATTTAAGAAAATCACGGGACGATGGTGAGTTTGAAGACGTTCTCTCGAAGCATAGGGATACCCTTCTGACCTTGGTCGAGAATCGAAATTGGACCTATAGGCTATATGAAGAAGTGGCCTCTGGTGAGAAGATAGACTCCCGTAAGGAAATGCAGAAGTTACTTCGGCATGTTGAAGACCAGCTCTATGATGGGGTAGTGGTCATGGATATTGACCATTTAGGGCGTGGAGAAAACAAGGATTGGGCACTCATTAAAGATACATTCTTAAATTCAGAAACGGTCATTATCACACCAAACAAGATATACGATCTAGAAATAGACAATGACGATGTATCATTTGATTTCATGTCTATTTTTGCCCGAATAGAGTACAAAACGATTAAGCGAAGAATGAAGCAGGGCAAAGAGGCTGGAGCCAAGAAAGGCATGTGAACAAACGGAAAGCCACCGTTTCCTTACTACTACGATAAGAACACAAGGTCGGTATTGGTGGATGAAACAAAGCGTCCGATTTATCGAGCGATTGTTGAAAAGTATTTGAATGGAACAAACCTTGGTCATATCGCCATTTGGTTGACGGATAACAAGATACCCACGCCATACAACATTAAGCCGGATGGAAAGAACAAGGGCTGGTCAAATATTACGGTTCAACGGTTGCTGGCAAGCGAAATCCATTTGGGTTACATTACTTATGGAAAAACCCGTTCCAAGCGTGGTCAGGTGGAGCTTGTACCCGAAGAAGAGCGGATTAAAGTCATGGGAACACATGAAAAGCTGAAAACGCCGGAAGAACATGAAGCGATTATGGAGCGGCTGCTTAAGAATCGCATGTTGAATCCCAATTCAAGACGTAACATTTTTCCTTTGTCAGGCTTGCTTTATTGTGAGAAATGCGGTTCGCGGATGAGGTTCCGGGTGGGAGAGAACAAGAAGCAGGGGCAGCACTGGAGTGCATTGTGCTATCACCAGTACAAAGATGGAAGCAAATGTGAACAGCGTGGCAAGGTAATGGATGCTGATTTTTTCAATGCTCTGTATGATCGGATTATTCATGTTGATCCAAACATTTTGCGGGAGATTGAAATGCATGGCAGTCGGTATAATGATACTCAAGTGATCATCGAGGTCAAAGCGCAGGAATTGAAGAAGCAGAAGCGAGCGTTGGACAAGCTGCATGAATCGTATGAAGAGGACATGATAACGAAGCAGGTATTTTTGGAACGTAAAGCTATCCGGTCTAGGCAGATACAGAAACAGGAGGAAGATTTGAAGGATTTGCGGAAGGTTGTAGTAGATGAAGGGAATTATCCAACTGTGGAGCAGATATATGAGCGGATAGGTGAGTATAGAGAGTTGTGGAGCGCTGCGGTGACAAGTGAAGAGAAGAATCGAGCTTTGAAGAAGCTGGTGGAGCGGATTGTGTATAATCGGGAAGGGAATCGGGTAGAATTGACGGTTTGTTATAGGTGAAATCGTCTTTACTAGGGTTATTTAATAGATTGAAAAGAGTGCCTCTGGAAATAGTCCCAGAGGCTTAATCATTGGGAGTACAAAGTTATAATTAAGAATTGAATTGATTTGGTTTAGATACAAACAAGCGTTCTTTAAAATTTGTATCTCAAATGGTAGAATAGATGCATGGTAATTTTTTGAATGATTGGTTAGTCATATAGAATTTATTTTGAATTATACATAAATTTTAATTTGGGGGTATTAATATATGCCATATCCATCCGGGGGTAGGGGAGATAAACTCGGCAATAGATTTGAATTTAGGTGGGCAGTATACCAAATACTTCAGGTATTGGATGAAAAAATTGATTACTTTATTCTAGAAGCCCTCGGTGATGATGAGCAGGGCGTTGATATATGGATTGGTAGAAAGGATGGTATTAGAGAAGGGCAACAATGCAAAGGAAGAAGTGGGAGTAAGGAATACTGGGAATTTGGAACTGCAAATGCTAAGGGCATATTTAAAAATTGGAAATTTCATTTAGACAGAGATATTACAAATACGGTATCTCTAGTATCTCCTTTAGTGTTCACTTTGTTAGAGGACACAATAGATGGAGCAATGAAAACTAATGATATTCCTAAAGATTTTTATAATAATCAAATACTTACTGCTAGCAAAGAGGTAAGAGGTTTCTTCAGAAACTTTTGCAGGGCGATGGATCTAAACCCTGAACAAGATAATGATCTTATTAAATGTATTTCCTACTTAAAAAGGATAACTTATCGTCAATTCCCGGACAAAGAACTTAAAGAATTAATTATATCTAAAATTAGTTTATTATTCATTGGGAATGAAGAAGAAATATATGATACTTTGGTTTCTTGGATAGTAGAAGGTAATATTTGGGGGAGTAAGATAAGCCAATTTGTGTTATTTAAACTATTCAACGAAAAAGGCATTAAACTCAAGCAACTTGCTAATGATTCCCGCCTTCTACCTAGAATAGAAGAGTTAAATAGAGAATTCAGTTCAGTATTTATTCCGTTTAAGGATGAGATGATTGATAGAACTGAATTTTTGCTATGTAGAAATGAAATTAAATTAGGAAATTCATTATTGATACACGGAAAAGCTGGAAGAGGAAAAAGCGGGTGTACGGAGGATGTTATTAGTTATTGTCGTGAAAATGCTATACCATATTTAGCAATAAAATTAGATAAACGTACTCCAAGTGGAAATGCAGAAAAATGGGGGAACGATTTAGGGTTGCCCGCATCGATAGTTCATTGTATTCATAGTGTGTCTAAAACTGAAAAAGCAGTAATTATTTTGGATCAATTAGATGCACTACGATGGACTCAAGCACACTCTAAAGATGCTTTATTAGTATGCGCTCAAGTTATAAATCAAGTTGAGCGATTAAATATTGAAAGAGAAAATAAAATTTCAGTGGTTTTTGTATGTAGAACATATGATCTGGAAAATGATAATAATATTAAATCTTTGTTTAAAACTTCTGGAAAAATTAGCGAACTTATTCAATGGAATAAAATTCAAGTCAATGAATTAAATGATGAAACAGTAAGGGCTGTTATAGGATCAGGATATGCAAACTTAACAGGTAAATTAAAGGAAATACTTCGTATTCCAAGCAATATATATATTTGGGATAAATTAGACAAGGGGAACGCGTATAATGAATGTTCGACTGCAAATCATTTAGTTACTGAATGGTGGAGACAGTTAACAAGGAAATGTTTTGAGTTAGGACTAAGTGAAACAGATATGAATAGGTCAAAGGAAGATTTAATAAATAATTTTGATAAATCCGGACGGATATGTGTTCCCATAAAGATCTTAAACGTCAATAATTCATGTCTTGAATTCTTGTCTTCCAATGGTTTCCTGGTAGTACAAGATGATAAGGTTTCATTCGCTCATCAATCTATACTAGATTGTTTTTTAGTTGAAAAGATGCTAATTAAATATTACGAAATTGGAGATATATTAGAGGTTATTGGAAATAAAGAGAAGCAAACTCCTGGAAGAAGATATCAGGTGCAAATGCTCCTTCAAAATTTACTTGAGCTTGATAGCGATGATTTTCTAAATGCAGGTCAGAAAATGTTGGCTTCTGATCAAATTAGATACAGTGTGAAATTTGTCTTTTTCGAAATATTAAATCAGTTGGATATTCTAGACGAAAATATCCAGAGTTACATAGTAGAAAATTGTGAAAACGAATTATATGGTGAGCATATAATAAACAATGTTGTATACTCAAGACCACAATACATCAGACTACTTAGAGATTACGGCTTTTTAGAGAAATGGTTTAGTACTCCTCAGAAGAAGAATATTGCAATAAATCTTTTTATAAGTTTAGCACCAAATTATGAAACAAAAGATGTTGAATTTATTTTGAAGCATGCATTTCAATCTCAAGAAGATGATGATAAATTTTCTCGATGTTTTTCACATGATATTAACCAAGATAGTGATGAAATGTTTGAATTGCGTATGGAATTTTATAACAAATATCCACAAATGGCTGATACATATCTTGATATTAAGGCAATGCTTGAAAAATGTGAAATAAGAACAATAAGAGTGTTTGCATTTTTATTGGAGAACAAGCTTGGAAAAAATGGCCAAAGTATCTATAGGTATGCAGAGGAATTTTTGCAAGAAGATTCTGAAGTGTTCATAAAAAATGGACAAGAGGTAGTTGATATATTGTTACCATATATTCCAGTTTCAAATGATGAGATCTTATCTTTTGGTGATTGGTCTGGAAGAAGTGCTCATAGTAGAAGTTTAGAAAGGACAAGTATTGAGATTCTTAAGAAAGCTAATGCAGCAATTATTAATGCGAGCCCGAAGGTGTTCCTAGAACGATACAAAGAATATATTGGAACAGGTAAAGTAATCTTTAATGAGATAATATTAGATGCATTATATAAATTTCCGTATTTATACAGTGATTTTATTATTGAATATTTATGTAGTAGCTTTGATAATAATATTTTCGAAAAAACAAGTGGTAATGGTGATGAATTGCTCTTAGCCAAACAAGTTTTGAAAAAACATTCCGAACATTGCAAACAAGATGTATTTGATATGTTAGAAAAAAAGGTGATTGGTTACATATCACCACGAGCGACAGATATATATAAACGTAGAATTCAATACAATCAAGAATATAAAGGTTATAAACTTTATTGGAGTTTTTGGGGAGACCTTCAAAAAGAAATTCTAGAGGTTCTTCCATACAATCGACTGAGTAACAAAGCGAAAGATTTGGCTCGCGTTTTAAACCGTAAATTTAATAATGAAACAACCTTATATAGGTATTCGAATGGACATAGTGGATGGGTAACATCTTCCATAGCAGGTAAAACACTAAGTAATAAGAAATGGCTAGGTATATTAACTAACCAGAAGCTAAATGATAAACGTGGACATCATAATTGGAAAGAAGTTTCAGGGGGTTTTTTGGAAAACTCGATTGAATCATTTTCAGGCAGTTTTAGTGATGCTGTTTCTAAAGAACCTGTAAGAATGATAAAGTTGATGCTTTCACATGACGAAATTATTATGGATATTTATATTGATTCATTATTTAGTGGAGTAGCACATAGCAGTAACTTAGTGAATGTGCCTCTAAAATTGTTAGAAGCAATGATACTGAAATATTTATATGACTATACATCATATAGGGCAAGTTACATTTGTACTATTATTGAAAATCGGGAAGAAGTGGACTGGTCACAGGAGATATTAGATATTCTTAAAGATATTACGATTAAACATAAAAATCCGGAAATTGGCAAACCAAATGTTACCAGTAATGAAGACAAAGATATGCGTACTTTCGATATGTTACAAAGTAATGCATTAAATTGTGTTAGAGGAAAAGCAGCTCGCTCAATTGCACATTTGTTATGGAAAGATAGTAGTTTTTTTGGAGAGTTTAAAGATGTGCTTGAGAAATTGGTGGTGGATCAAAATCCAGCAGTCAGATTGGCAAGTTTATTTGCGTTATGGCCATCATATAATATTGATAGAGAATGGGCATCTAAAAAGATTATAAACTTATTAAAACAAGATTATCGCTTAGCAGGATTTCATGGTACAAAAGATATGCTCTTTTTATTGTACCCTCAATATCGTCAAAGAGTATTAGAAATTATTAAGCAATGTTATGCTTCTGAGGATAAGGAATTAATTCAGATAGGAGCCTATTGTTTATCAGAAATGTTTATTCTTAAAGAAAATTTCGAGGTTGAAATGGAAGATGTGGATAATATGAGTAAATTACAAGCTGAAAAGGTTCTATACATGGTCATGTTATATTTTAATAATGATCAATATAATCAGTTAGCTAAAAATATTATACGTAGATTTAAAACAAGTACTTTAGATTTAGAAATGTCTATTTCAAGATTGTTTTATGATAATTTGATAAATTTAGATAGAGATAAGGATTTTTTGATAGAGATTATGAACTCTAACCTAAATCGTAGAATATTGCATGCTTTTGTTTACTATTTGGAGAAGCAATCGAAGTCAATAATAAAATACAAAGATATTATTTTGTCAATGAGTAGGCATCTAATTGACAATCAAGTTGAGAGATATGAAGGTTTATGGGGAGTTCAAGATGAAATCTCCAAGTTAGTCATCGGATTGTATGATGAAACTTCTGGAAGCAAGCTTTCTGAGCTGAAGTATATTGCACAGGAATGTCTAGATATCTGGGATTTGATGTTTGAAAAGCAAATTGGACCAGTTAGAAGGTTGAGCAGAGAAATGATGGAAAGATAGATAGTGTGGAGAGAGTTGGATGGAATTATCACCGCCATGCTGTAACACGCCCATAACCTGGATAAAGGGTTCCTCTGGCCGGAAGAGGTTTTTGAAGTCGCCAAGCGCGACAACAAGCCCGTCTTCTTATCATTGGGTACAGCTACTTATTGACCCACACGTACCTGTCATTGATGAGTAGTCTGTATGAATCAATGTTATTTAACTCCTCCTAATAAATATTGGTGGGAGTTTTTTTGCATGTGGAAATTTTCTCAATTTGGTAGATTTACAAAATATGGAATATATGCTATCTTATCTATGAAAGCGCATCCAAGAGATGGCATATTGAACTTTTATTTACCATATTTAACATAGAGAGGAAAGGTGAAAATGAAAAATTTGCTCAAGAAGGCAATCACAATGATGCTGGCATTTACTCTGCTACTTGGATTGATGACAGCGCCGCCCGTTCATGCAGACAACGCACTTTTCACAATTGAAAGCGAAAACGCTCAGCTCACCTCCGATCTTCAAGTGACGACCCAAATTTACGGACAGCCCTAACCCGGATACTCTGGAAGCGGATTTGTCTGGATGCAGAATTCCGGTACAATTTCCTTCACAGTGACTGTCCCAGAAACCGGCATATATACGATCTCCACACGTTATATGCAGGAGCTCAGTGCTGACGGCAGGCTTCAATCTTTAGCCGTTAACGGCGTTACGAAGGGTTCGTATATGCTGCCCTATACGACCACATGGTCGAATTTCGATTTTGGCTATCACAAGCTGAATCAAGGCAGCAACACTATTCAACTGAAGGCTGGCTGGGGTTTCGCTTATTTTGATACCTTCACTGTGGATTATGCCGATCTTGATCCCCTGGATGTGCAACCTGTCCTCAGCGATACTCAAGCGACTCCGGAAACTCAGCTTCTGATGAATTATTTAACGGAGGTTTACGGCAATCATATGATCTCCGGCCAGCAGGAGATTTACGGAGGCGGAAATGACGGCAATTCCGAGCTGGAGTTTGATTGGATTCACAATTTAACGGGAAAGTATCCGGCGATCCGCGGATTTGATCTGATGAATTACAATCCGCTTTACGGCTGGGAGGATGGTACGACCGCCCGGATGATCGATTGGGTGAATAACCGGGGCGGGATCGCGACAAACAGCTGGCATATCACTGTGCCCCGAGATTTCACCGCCTATCAGCTCGGGGAATTTGTAGATTGGAAGAAAGCTACCTACAAGCCGACAGAAACCAATTTTAATACAGCCAATGCGGTAGTTCCAGGTACGAAAGAATACCAATATGTACAACTGGCCATTGGGGATTTGGCGGAGCAACTGCAGATTCTGCAAAATAACAATGTGCCGGTTATCTTCAGACCCTTCCATGAGGCGGAGGGCAACGGTGGATTGAATGGAGAAGGTGCATGGTTCTGGTGGGCTTCGGCAGGCTCGGAGGTGTACAAGCAGTTGTGGGACCTGCTCTATACTGAACTTACAGAAACGTACGGTCTGCACAATTTGATCTGGACCTACAACAGCTACGTGTACAGCACTTCTCCCGCATGGTATCCCGGCGATGATCAGGTGGATATTGTAGGCTATGATAAATACAACACGATCTATAACCGCTATGACGGTTTGTCTGGTGTGCCCAATGAGGACGCGATTACCTCGATTTTCTATCAGCTTGTTGATTTAACGGGCAGTACGAAAATGGTAGCCATGACGGAGAACGACACCGTTCCAAGCGTTCAAAATCTGACAGAGGAAAAATCGGGCTGGCTCTATTTCTTACCGTGGTATGGTGAGCATCTCATGAGTTCCGCCTTTAATTATCCGGCTACCTTAACAACGCTGTACCAAAGCAATTATGTAATCACGCTCGATGAGCTACCTGATTTGAAGGTTAACAATCCAATTCCAAGTGCGTCTATCACACCTGCAAACGTCGAATTTGATAAAAATGCCTCCAATCAGAGTGACAAAGCCATCACCGTGAATTTAAACGGCAATACGTTAACCGCTCTCCGGGCAGGCGCAAATACATTAATAGAGACTCAGGATTATACCTTGAGTGGAAATACGCTAATGCTCAAAAAAGCATTTCTGGCGACACTGCCGGTTGGCGAGCATTCGATCATCTTTGATTTTAATAAAGGACAAGATCCCGTATTAAAAGTGAAAATTGTCGATACCACGCCAAGCGCATCCATTGCGCCCGTGAGCGCTGCATTTGATAAAGCGGCGAATCTAACCCAGGATATTTCCGTAGTCCTTACCTTAAATGGACACCAGCTTGCAAGTATCACAAATGGAAATTTCACACTTTTAGCGAGTCAGGATTATACGGCATCAAGCGCTGCTGTTGTTCTGAAAAAATCCTATCTTTCCACGCTTCCGCTGGGACAGAATACCCTAACCTTTCATTTTAATGGAGGAAATAATGCTGTTCTTACAGTGAACGTAACGGATAGCAGTGTTCCAGTACCCACTGGAGATTTGACGGTCCAAGCTTTTAATGGCAACACAAGTGCCTCCACTAACGGGATTTCACCCAAAATCAAAGTAGTCAATACCGGTGATTCAGCGATTCAACTAAGTGATGTGAAGGTCCGGTATTACTATACGATTGATGGCGAGAAAGATCAGAGTTTCTGGATCGACTGGGCCAGCATCGGAAATGCGAATCTAACCGGCAATTTCATTAAGCTGGCGACTCCTGTTGCCAGTGCAGATTATGTTTTGGAAATTGGTTTCACGAGTTCGGCTGGAACACTTAATCCAGGTCAGAGCGCAGAAATTCAAACCCGTTTCTCCAAAACCGACTGGTCCAATTTCAACCAGGTTAATGATTATTCGTTCAAGGCATCCAGCAGTCAGTTCATCAACAATGAACAGGTCACCGGGTATATGAATGGTCAGCTTGTGTGGGGGATTGAGCCATAAGCTTTTAATGAAAAAAGGTATCTTTGTGTAAAACAAAGATGCTTTTTTTCATTTTGGGAAAAAGCAGGGAGTGCAATGGGAGAACCATTTCTGAAGTAGCCAGATTGCTCGATGATCAGTTTCTGGAGAAGGAAAAGCTTGAATTGAGCGAGATTACCATCGACTGTGTTGGCTATTTGTAGAACTGGAGCAAAGAAATTTTTGTTAAAATTAGGGAGTTAGGTGCTTGTGTGGAATTTTTGTAGTCAGTCGCGATTCTCCTGAGTCGTTCCTATGGTGTGCAATGTCGCATTAATCCTGCTGCAATGTCGCAAAAGTACATGGAAATAGAGTATGAAGATAGATTATACTCACTTTATTGATCTGATAATGAAAATCATTATCATACATAAGGGGGAGTCAGCATGAAAAGAACAAAGAAGAGGCAAGCAACCGGTAGAAAGGTAGATGCTGCCCAAAAAGCAGGACTATTAATGATATGGATGATGGCGCTGGTACTTGTGCTAACGGCTTGCGGTACTGGAGGGGGAGCAAATGCGGGCACTGCCGCACTGCCATCTGCTTCAGCCGAGCCGTCACCTACATCTGAGACACAGGCTCAGACTGCAGCCTTCCCGGTTACCATCTCGCATATGAAGGGCGAATATACGCTGACTGAGAAGCCGAAGGTCATCGCCGCGCTTGATGTGAAATTCATCGATCAATTGTTAGCGATAGGCGAGCATCCGGCAGGCAGCGTTGTAGCTGGAGCGAAAGATGCAAAGTTTCCAGAATATTTAAGTGAACAATTGGGTGATGTGAAGGTCCTGGGCACACGCGATGAGCCCAATCTTGAAGCTATTGTAGCGATGAATCCGGATCTTATATTGATGACCGATTTTCAGGAGCAGGTGTATGACAGCGTCAGTAAAATTGCGCCCACAATAGTACTCGACTTCTATGAAGATTGGCGGGATACATCGGCTACCATCGGTATGATAACGGGCAAGCAGGCGGAGGCGAAGGTAGTGCGTCAAGCCTACGAGGACAAAATCGTCGGACTGCGGGAGCAGCTGTCGGCGAAGCTGGGCGACGAAACGGTAGCTCTGATTCGCCCAAGACCGGAAGGTATTCGCGTACACGGTCCCGAACATCGGACCGGAAGCATTCTTTATGAGGATTTGGGATTGAATATCCCTGCATTCGTTCAGGAGATCAAAGATGATACCTCCGTTGAAATTTCGATGGAGACCATCGCTGATATTGGAGCAGATCACTATTTCCTGTTATCGGATGAATTGTTTGCCAAAGAGGCAGAGGCAATGGCGAACAGTCCGGTCTGGAAATCTCATGATGCCGTTAAAAATAACCGCGTATACAATGTGAATTCAACGCTCTGGATCGCTTATTATGGGCCAATTGCCCTCAATATTATTGTAGATCAAACCGCGGAAGCGCTGTTGGGATCGCATTAAAATGGACAACTATCTGTCGTCTGCCACCTGGAAGCAAATGGCGGAGGAATACCGTCTGTGGGTAGGTGAACTACCTGAAGGCAACGTTCGTACAATTGCCCTTAGCCAGTTGCACGAAGAAGCTGCATGCCGCGAATATGTAAGCTGGCTTAAAGGTTATATCGGTGCGCCTGATATGCAGGTTGCCGCTTCCATGCTGGCCAAGCGGATCGGTTATCTGTGGATCGCGCCGATGCTGACCGCTATGACCCTTCATAACCGGGAAGTCTCCATCCCGCTGGAGAACTGCTTCCTCTATCATCCGGCTTCCCCAGCTTTTAAAGGGGATACGCGTTTTCCTTTCCTTGCGCTGAACGGGCTTCGAGCGACGGCGGCACCGGAAGACAGGGAAGCGTGGCGAGAAGAGATCGTAGAGGAAATTTTCGCGGAACGTCTTGCGCCGCTGCTGCACACGCTTGCTGCAATTGGTCCCGTCTCCATGGCAGTACTTTGGGAGAATATTATGGTACGCATTGCCCCGTTGTATTCTCCTGGAACAGGTGAATTTGGGCAAGAGAGGCAACGAATGCAAGCCGATTTTGCCTTCCTGACCCGGATAGCTCCCGGACAATTGTTCGGCGCAAGACGCAATCCGTTTACCCGGTTCACAGAGAACAATGACCTGGCTCCGGTTGCAAAAAACAAGCGTATCACCTGCTGTTTTTATTACAGGATGTCGGCGGAATATTGCGGAAAATGTCCGAAAATTGACAATGAGAATGAATCTCAATTAAAATGACAACAGCAACGCACTCACTTATGTTGCGGACGCGCTTTCACTAAAGCATGTAATCCTATTCGAGTGCGCCCGTTTAACAGAGGATGCTATTGTCAGGAGATGAGAGAAATGCCGCTGAAAGAACAGGCAAGTTTATGGAGTGATACAACGATCAAAATGCTTGATGTGCGTAGCGGTACTTTGCCACCCGGCGGCGTTATGAGCGAAACCGGATTAACAGCCAATGTGTTGCTGCTGGCAGGCGGCGGGGAAGGTAGGCTTGTGATGAATGGCGAAATTTGCCATATCCAGGCCTATTTCGCTTGTCACGCAGTCAAGGGATCAGCATTTACTTTGACTGCTGGATCAGAAACCATTCATTATACTGTTATTATATACAAGGCTTTTCCAATGTTGGGGGCTGCCCATGTTCTGTTTCCGCAGCGCAATCACCCATTACGAACTTCATTTGTTCACCGTCCTGTGCTCCTGGCTGAACTGCATCAGACTGCGGAACAAATCGAAGCCAAATGGAGCCGGGGCGAAGGGCTGGAGCGTTTCCATGCGAATGCGCTACTGCAAGGAATGCTTTACGAGCTTATTATGGAGTATGAATGTGGTCAGAAAGGCACAGAGGCGGATATGGTGGATGTTGTCGCTGCCTATATAGCGGGGCATTATCGTCAGGAGCTGGAGCTTAAGGAGCTGGCAGCGCTTGCCGGATGCAGTACAAGACAGTTACAGCGGCGATTCAAACAGGAGAAGTTACTAGGACCGATGGAATATGTAATCCAGCTGCGGATGGAGAGTGCCGAGCGGATGTTGCGTCATACGGATGCTCCCATCGGCGAAATTGCAGAAAAAACGGGCTATCGCGACATGTATTACTTTAGCAGGGCATTTAAGAAATATCATGGAGTTCCCCCGCAGATCTACAGGCGCACTGCCGCTTCAGGGATCGGTGCTCTCTCAGCATATTCTGGGCTGCCGGATCGCCTGGCCTCATCGTACGAGACGCTGCAAGGCCCGGTAATTTGTCATATGCGAGGCGAATATTGCGTCACCGCTTCTCCGAGACGTATCGCCGTACTCGACGTTCAATATGCAGACCATTTGCTTGCGCTTGGGATATCTCCGGCAGGGAGTGTAGGAACGGGCAGTGCAGCGTTAAAATTCCCCCAATATATCAGGGAAAGGCTTAAGACAACGGAAATGCTCGGAACTTATGAGTACCCGGACCTGCAAGCTGTCGAACGGCTGCGGCCGGATTTGATTGTCTGTACTGAGGTGCATGCTCAGCATTATGAACGGTTAAGCCGGATTGCGCCAACCCTAATGTTTCAACGGAATGAGAGCTGGCAGACGATTCTGGGCCTGTTCGGTGAATTGACGGACAAGCGGACAGAGGTGGAGCGTATTATTGCGGATTACCTGCGCCGAACAGCATTGCTGTCTGAGCAGCTTTCAACGGCGCTGGCGGGTCAGAGCGTGGCCTTGATCCGTCCGCGTGAGTCGCTGGTACGGGTGCATACTGCCTCCCATCGCACAGGTGCCGTGCTGTACCGGGATCTTGGTCTGCCAGCTCCTCTATTTGTCGCAGACACTTCCGACACGGCTTATCATATTACAGTTGATAGACTGCCGGCTGTGCATGCCAGCCATTATTTTTTACTTAGTAATGAGATGATGCAGGAGGGGATATCTGCGACAGAGCAAAGCGTGCGAGGGATGTTGGATTCCGATGAGCGGCCGTATATATACCCGGTAGATGCCGCTACATGGATCGGCTGCTACGGACCGACAGGTATCAATTACATTGTGGATCAGGTAGCCCGTACCTTGCTGGCCTGAGCGGTATCTAAGAGGATCCCCTAATTTCAGGCTATTTTTAGCCTAAACGTGAACAGCTCCTGTGATTATCACAGGAGCTTGTTTGTGCTGCGGATTATTATTTGTTGGGATAGCATTTAGAATTATCTGTCTGACCTAAAATATAGTCGATGCTTACTTTATAGAAATTAGCTAGCGTAATTAAAACGGCGCTCGGAACATCCAAATTTCCATTTTCATAGCGGGAGTAGGTGGCTTGTGTAATATGTAAAAGCTCTTCTATTTGTTGCTGTGTCAGATCTTTGTCTGCGCGTAAATTACGGATTCCTGTGTACAATGCTCATCAGCATAAGGATGAAATCCTTTGAAAACTGCGATATCTACTCATTCTTTTAATTTAACTTTAGAGTAAGGAGTTTTTTGGTTCGTTCTGTTTAGTAAATAGTCAGTACTCGTCTTATGATAATCTGCTAGCTTAATCAGAACGGCCGTGGGAATATCAACATCACCGCGTTCATAATTACTATAAATCCTCTGGCTGCATTGCAAATACTCTGCCATTTGGGTTTGAGTCAAATCTTTATCTTCACGTAAATCTCGGATACGTTGATACATACTAAACACCTCCAAGGCAAGCATATCTTAGCGAATTATTCGCTATTGATTTTTAGCGATAAATTCGCTAAGATGATTGAAGAGATGATTTGGGAGGGATGACTGGTGAGTCTTTTGGAGGATTTATATTACGGGAAAATCTGTCCAAGTGAACTTTTGTGTTTACGCGATCCCGAGTATATACAGAACTCCAAGCTAATCTCAGAGTTTATGGACATCCTAAAAGCAAAGTTATCTATAGAAGACTTTACTATGATTGAACAAGCCTTGGATCTGAGTGGCATGCAGAACTCTATCTCATCCGCTTCCGCCTATACTCTCGGATTCAGAACGGGGGCTGCTATGATAATAGAAGTATTAGAACATAAGGATGAACTTATACACTCTAAGGGAGAAGCTATGTCTTGAAAAAATAAAGATAGAGCTATTAGAGGGTAGAAATCGAGAAGAGGAGAACAAAAATTGAACAATATCATTCCAAACCGCATATGTTGATAGACGAACTTCTTCAGGCAGAAAGTTGGGGCATTATTCAAGCGAAGTTGGTTCCTGCTATTAAGGAAGCTATCGCTATGGGAGATGTTGAAAAACTCTCTAAACTTAGGACTAAGTTTCCATATTCTTTCGAAAATTCATTAAAGCATTTGAAAAAAGCGGAGCGGGAATTTATTCGAAACGGATGACGGAAGTGGGGGGAACCCCCTAACATCCGCTGGTTATATGAAAAAGATAATTTTGACGATCAGTTTTACCGTAGTGAGAAATTAAGCCAGTCGGAGGCGTAGTTGATATACCGATTAGCTCTCTTTCTTCGCTTAGGACGGATAAAAATATCGTTATCGGAAGCAGTGAAAAGGATATCATTGCAGCTATCCCTGAGGCATCCCGCAGCGAAAAGAAAGTAGATGGTGTTGTTAACTATTGGGTGAACGGTACCAAGCTTGACTAAGGATTCTATCATCCTTCCCTTGCCTTTGTCGTCAAAGAAGACAAGGTTGAAAATCTAGAGTTAACCAATTTACTTATTGATCCGAGTGATTCGAGTGAATAAAGAAGGCAGGCTCACATGGCCAGCCTTCTTTATTTAACTTAACAAGTCGACTTCTTTTTGAGACCAGCCGGATGCTCCAATTGCTTCATTGGCTACATAAATTCCCGTTAGAACTGATCCTCCTGTTTCTAAGCTACCCTGGTTGATTACCGGAAGCAGCTTATAGCCTAGGGTCTTTTTTTAGTGTCTATAAAATCGGGGCCTGACCATTATGGGCAGGGCCTTCTTTACGTTATTCCAGACCATTGACAATTATTGTAAAGATGGTGTATTGTAAGTGATAAGTAGTAAGTATAAGTAGTAAGTAAATCAAACGCTCACCATACGGAATAAATATCATCCTGTAAATACGAATTAATGGATAGGGGTGGATGGTTATGATGGATCTTAAATTAGCACCAAGTTTTTCATTGATCGCGCTTAATGCACAGAGAAGTCTTCAGATGACTACTGTTAAGAAAGTGTCTTTGCGCTGCATGGCAGCAGCGGTTATATTGGAGCTTTACTTAGAGGGGTGTTTTACACCATCAGAGAACAAGTTAACTTTGCACAAGGAAGCACTTGATCAATCTCATTCAACACCCTATAGAGAAACTGTTCTACAACCCATACTTCATAATAGTGCTGAGGTAACGGGTGACCTAAATTGGTGGTTAAAGAAGGCTTCGAGGAAGTCTAACCATCAATTAAAAAAGTTCGAAACCGCGATTTCAGATGATCTTCAAGCCATGAATTTGCTTGAAGATATACCAAGCCTGATAGGGAGCGACATGTATTTTGATTCTGCTGAAGTTGAAATTAGAGCCTATCGCAGTAATATGGAGGCGTACACGAGCATTACAGAGAATATGCGCGCAGAGATTTTGGAAGAGGGCCCAGTTACGGACGAGGTCATTTGTATGCTATGGCTACTTCGTGAATGTGGATGTATGCAAGATTTCTTCTCACTGAACGAATTAGAACAGGTGAATATCAAACTACATGATCTATACCAAAGTAACTTATGGGCAAAGGCATTGTTTCCTATACAAATCCGCCATGGAATTGAGTTAGGCATCAAACGTTTTTTAGCATTGAAGACAAAGTTTGCGAAGACATTTATCGGCAGTAGTCTCAATCTTATCTTCCCTGCCCTAGAGCGATCACGAGCTGTCTTTATAGAAACAGAGTCTTGGTTTGATAATTCTAATCAAAGGTTAGACGCAGTTATTACAAGATTAATGTCCTATGGACATGAAGTTAAGGTGCTGGAGAGAGGATCGATTGCGACCCTTAAAATTGATAATTTGCTCTACGATGCGATCCCACATTTTGTAATGATGAAAGTGCCAATTCAAGGTGTGCGTCTTATTCCGAAGCGCCCGCTGTAAAGGAGTTGGTTATCAATGTCTAGACAACGATCCATGGAGAATATTATGGCGTCAGAATATGTATCGATAGGGGAATTAGTAAGAATCACAAATGCTCGTTATAGTACACTCAAACATTACACAGAAGAAGGCATGCTGCCCTTTGAACAGGCAGAGGAGAACTTAACACGCAGATATAAAAGAGAAGAAACCGTCGCGCGCATTCTTTGGATCAAAGAAATGAAAGCAAACGGTTTATCTATCCCACAAATTAAAGAAGCTTTAGGAATGAATTAAATATTTCTTCACCTTGCAGTCAAATTTAAACCTAACTCCGCGGGAGCTTCCCCCCATACTGCGCGCGCAATTGCTGCAATTTATCCAGCTTGCTTAGACTACTGTCCCTGTTTGCTAATCCCACTCCAAGGATCAGATTCTCAATAATATAGGTGGGGCCAACCATGGAGTGGAACTCCCAAACCTCACCTCTCCCGGCATAAAGCACGATATCTGCATCTTGCGATCGCGGGTAGACGAGTCTATCTGTGATCAGGATGACCTGGTAATTTACTTCACGTGCATGGTTCAGTATGACTTCAATCTCAGGCAGTATTTGCACAAATCCAAAGACAAGCAAGACATCTTGTTTGTCAGCATGCATTAAGGTCTCTAGCAGCTCATGGCCGCTGGGGGCCATTTTTTTCATTTGAAGACCAAAACGCGCCATTCGATAGATCATTAGCTCGGCTAATCCGGCGCAAGGGCCAGGGCTGTATACATAAATAATCCGAGCTGTTGATATTGCATCTACTGCACGCTTTAGTACATCGTCACTTAAATAGCGGCGTGTTTCTTGCAAATGATGTGAACAATTGTCCAGCAGCAGTTGAGGGAGTGAGGTATCGTCTGATCGCTGCATGGCATCACGCATTTTTACAGAAGGTGTGGATTCAAAGCGGAAACGGAGCCGGTTTTTAAAATCTTTGGCATGTTTATACCCCGCAGCTTTCCAGAACCGTGAAACGGAGGCAATGCTCAAATGCAGCTCGTCTGCCATTTCTTGTTCGGTCATATAGACCACACGTTGCTCATTTTTCTGAATAAAGTCGGCAATTATCCGTTGATTAGGCGAAAAAGCGCGATGGTTCCAATCTTTATACAATCTCTCAATCCTCCTATGATGATGCGATAGATAGAATATAACGTGCGAATATGTTGTAAATATTTTTACAACGTTAAAAATATTGAAAAAAATATTACTCTCATTTAACAAATGAAAAAAGCTGTGATGACATGGCCTTCTTATAATGAAGATAAATTCTTATTGGGAGGCCAAATATTTCATGAGCACGATAAAAACGCGTTACACACTGACTCAGTCACAAAAAATGATGATTTTTGTACTGTCGATGTCGCTTTACGGGTTGTCCAATATGTTTACCGAGCTAGTGCCTGGGATCAAACTGGGCCCGATTGAATTATCCATTGAATATTTCGCCTTCATTCCTTTGACATTATGTATGTTGTTTCACCCCTTATATGCGGCGGTCGGAGCAGCTGTTGGTGAGGTAATCTTCGGGGAATTGATGTTAGGCCAATTTGGTGGTTTAGGGGAGCTGGAGAAATTCATTACCTTCTCACTGGCGATGTATACCGCAGGCCGCATGGTATCTGATCCGAAGAATCGTAGACAGGTTGGAGTGGCTGCGATTACCGGCGTGGCGATTCACCAGTTTTTTAGCTCCGTTATAGATATTGTGAAGGTATGGGTAGGGGTAGAAGAGCTAGAGGCTGTTAAAGGGCTGGCTGAAAGCATCGTTGTAATTGAGGGAGTAGGGTTCCTGAATGATGTACTCTTCTCCGGCATTTTGTTCGCGCTGATTCCTACCATGTATCTGGTTCCGCGTTTATATGGGAAAATTGAACCTTTGCTCGGCATGAAACCACGTGAGCGGAATATGAAATATGCAACAGGAGCGTGGCTATCTCCTAAGCTGGTCATTGCCGGAACCTTTCTAGTGATGGTAGCGGTGGGGTCAGAATTGTTATCGGAATCGGGCTGGAACTTCGGTGATTTTGAGCTTGCAGGAGCGGAATCGAATGAAAAGACCTTGATTTGGCTCAGTATGTTGGTAGCGGCTGTAGTAGCGGCAACGGCGATTATTACACTGCTTCGGCGTTCGGCACGAAAAAGACAGGAAGCGGGTCAAGCAGATGCGTAATACAATTCTTGAATTGAACAAAATTAACTTTACGTATCCGGGAGCTGAACAACCAGTACTGCAAGACGTAGACTTACGACTGGGAGAAGGAGATTTTATTGCGATCATCGGCAGTAATGGCTCCGGGAAATCTACTCTCTGCAAATGCTTTAACGGCTTAATTCCTCATTATTACACTGGTGATTTCAGTGGAGAGGTGACAGTTTGCGGCCAATCTGCGGATGGAAAAAGTGTAGCAGAGCTGTCCAAACGTATCGGTTATGTTTATCAGGATTTCGAGAATCAATTGGTAAGGCCGACGGTGCTTGATGATGTGTCTTTTACACCTCTGAATTATGGGTTTACGGATTACAAGGAACGGGGAGAGCGTGCGCTGGCGTTAACCGGACTTAGTGATTTGAGGCATGAATTTATTTGGCAGTTAAGTGGTGGGCAAAAACATCTGCTCGCTCTGGCCGGAGCCCTAGCTATGGATCCGGAAATTCTGGTGATCGACGAACCCGTAGCCCAGCTTGATCCGCAGCATGCCCGTCATATCTATGATATTTTGCAGCGTTTAAATGAGGAGCATGGAAAGACCATTGTAGTGATTGAGCATCATGCGGAATTCATTGCGGATTATTGTAAAAATGTTGTCCTGATGGATCAGGGTAAAATGCGCTGGCAGAAGCCTGTTCGTGAAGCTTTGTCATCTGTAGAAGAATTGCTAGAGCTGGGCATTTACCCACCGGATGTGACCCGGGCGGCTTGGCTGCTACAGCCTGATGATCAGAACACAAAGCTGCTTCCCTTAAATGCTGAGGAAGGCAGTACCCGCATGATTCTTCGTCAGGATGCTAATGTGGAGACACTTCCAATCGGACGAATTCAAGAGCAGCTCCCCAAAGCAGCAAAAGAAGAAAGTTCTATCGTTCAGCTGGAGAATGTTCACCTCTCTTACCGTACGATTCATAAGGTGCTGCATCCTGTACTGAATGGAATTCAGCTAGAACTGCGGCAGGGAGAGTCCATTGCTCTTATTGGCAACAACGGAGCAGGTAAATCTTCATTAATGAAGCTGATTGCTGGTATTGTCAGACCTACAGCTGGAACCGTAAAGGTTAAAGATATGACGGTGAACGGGTTGCCGCCTGAACGTCTCTCCGGTACGGTAGCTTACGTATTCCAGAATCCGGAGGAAATGTTTATCGAGGATTCTGTGCGTAAGGAAATCGCTTATTATCTGAAGGCGCGGAAATTACCAGATACGGATGAAAGAGTGGATGAGATGCTAAAGGCGTTTCGCTTAAGCGAGCTGGCTGAACGGGATGCCCGACTGCTAAGTGGCGGGCAGCAGCGCCGGGTATCCTTGGCGATTGGTGCCGCGGTTAAACCCGCCATCATGCTGCTTGATGAACCGACAGCTAATCTGGACATTTCGACCAAACAAGAAATGGTACATGTGCTGGAGACGCTTCGTAATCATGTGAAGACGGTAGTCATCGCAACTCATGATATGCAGCTTGTCGCTGAATGGGCCAGCAGAATAATTGTAATGCATCAAGGACGGATAATCGCGGATGGAACGAAGGATGAAATTTTCGCTGATGGGCTTCTTTTACGGCGTGCGGGTCTGGCTCAGACCCAATTGATGGAGCTAAGTCGTATGCTCGGTCTCCCAAGAATTTGCAGTAGCTTAGAAGAGTTTGTGAGTTTAGTGGAAAAGAAGGAGGTAGCTGCAATCCATGGAAGCCGTTAAACGGGCACTTGACCGTATATCTGTAGAACAAATCAAATTGGAGTTACTCGGAACCGCATATAACAGCAGCAGCACTTTTCTGGGCAGGCTGGACCCGCGAACCCTGCTGCTCTGGTATCTCTTTTTTGCCATCGTGCCTTGGTTTGTACATAACCGGACAATCCTGTTAGGGATGTTCGTGCTTATGGTTTTAACGACCGTCCTCTCCCGGGTCAGCCCTTATATTATTTTTATATTATGTCTCGGCTTAATCAGCCAGATTGGCTGGATGTTTATATTGTCGCTCTTTTTCGGCGGGGGGATTGAATCCTTGCTGCCTATGCTGACACTGACGCTTAAGCTTTCGGTGATTTCGCTGGCGAGTATAACGGTTTTCTCTAGTCTTGATCCGGAACGACTTAGTGACGGCTTACTGTCTTTAGGAATCCCTGATACCTTTGCGTTCAGCTTATCTTATGGCTATCGTATTTTGCCTACTTTACTGGAGGAATTCCATCAGATTCTACTTTCCTTTAGATTGAGAGGGCAACGACCGCTTCAACATGGAATTTTCTATTGGCGAACAATAACGTATTATTTGCGAATCGTGATTCTGGCATTTTACCCGCTCATGTTGAACACAGCTAAACGTTCTCGAACAACGATTGAAGCTCTTGAGACTCGGGGATTTAGCTACGGGCTTAATAATAAGAAAGTGAAGAAGATCAAGTTATCTTATTTGAAAATGAAGCGGTCCGACTGGTACTTTTTATCCGGATCCATTGCTTATGTCATCTTGATATTCTGTATTGGTTATCTCTACCCTGAACTGGTGTATTAACATAACTTACAAGCTCAAAGGAGACGAATTAGACATGATGAATATTGATCTGCATACCCATGGTAAATTATCTAAGAAATCTACGTTTTCCCCCGAATATTTTGCGGAGATGATGTTCGAAGCCAAGGCAAATGGATTACAGGCTATAGCATTGACCGAGCATTTTAATACTTCTAATTTCTTTGCGATGTATGATGCGCTGGATCAGACTTATCCCTATAACGGGCATTATTACGATGTGAACGGACTTAAACTGTTTCCAGGTATGGAAGTGGATATCGCGGAGACAGGTCATATCCTGTTGATCGGACTAAAGGAGAATGTTCTAGCTGTCCGCGCTTTACTAGATGAGCATACACAGGAGGGGAATTTCATACCTTTTAAGCAGTTGCTTGATATGGCCGACGAACATAATCTTTGGAAAATCGGAGCCCACCCCTTCCGAACTTCTACGCCTTTACATCAACTGGATCCGGCATTGCTTCAGCGATTAGACGCTTTTGATTTCAACGCTAAGGATATTTACATGCAGGGGGTGGAGACTTATAAAAACTTGATCACGCCGTTTGCTGAGAAGCTGGGTGTGCCTGTGATTGCTGGCAGTGACAGTCATCAGTGTTTGCAGTATGGCAGTGTTGTGAATCGTCTGCAAGACTCCTGCTCAACTGTGGAAGAATTGAAGGAAGCTATCAAACAAGGAAACTATGTAATAGAGGTTTCTCCGTGTCTTCATACCAAAGTAAAAGCTTCGGTAATGATGAAAAAACTATTGAAGCAGTTAATTGGCGAAGCCCCCTCCAGAGATGAAGCGGAGTTAGGATATATGGCGTAGAAAGTAGAAGAGGGTTGTTCCATAAGCCATGAAATGATGAAATGGCTACTGGGACAACCCTTTTTGTTGTTCGCTGGATTTCATTACTTTTGCATGTACAAAGATAACTATCGGACACAGATGACTCTAAACGCAGTTTTATTCCAGATTTGGGATGCTAACGGACCGCATAGTCACTAATGGCACGAAATGGACCTCTGTCAAGAAAGTGGACAGTCACGCAACAGACATTCTAGTCAATTGCTCAGCAAAACGAACTGGAGAAAGATACCCCAGCGCGCCATGCATTCGCTTGCGGTTATAATAAAACTCAATATATTGAAAAAGTGTCTGGTAGGCTTGCTCCTTAGTTTTGAATCGTGGATTACAATAAATGAGCTCCTTTTTCAAAATGCTGTGCCACGACTCGATACAGGCGTTATCATAACAGTTACCTCTGCGGCTCATGCTGGACTCCATGCCATACGCTTTCAACTGCTTCGTGTATTCATGAGAAGTATATTGAGAACCTCTATCGGAGTGATGTAATAGACCCTTTTCCGGTTGTTTAGCTTCGTAAGCATCTTGTAAGGCGCCCGAAATTAAGCTAGTTTCCATATGGTTCTCCAAGCGCCACCCCACGATTTCACGCGTGCAAAGGTCCATCACACTAGCCAGGTACAAGCGCCCTCCCCGGCAAGGAATGTACGTAATGTCGGTAACCCATACTGAATTGGGTTTGAGTATTTTAAATTGCTGGTTCAGCGTATTCGGGGCAATCGGATGGTCATGATTGGAGTCAGTGGTCTGTACGCGATACGTTTTGGAGACAATGGAGCGAAGCTTCATATGTCGCATGTACACACTCACCGTGCGTTCGGTAACGGTATGACCTTCTTGATGTAACAGGCGGGTGATCTTCGGACTCCCATACCGCTTTTGATGGTCTGCAAAATGATACTGAATTCGCTTCATTATCGCAGCCTTACGAAGCATATGCGTACTGTTTTTTTCTGTCCGCCACTTGTAGTACCCGCTCCGTGACACATGTAGGGTCATGCACATCTTCTCCAAGAGAAACTCGGAGCGATGTTTTTCAATAAACTGGAATCTCAGTTCCTTGGTTTGCTGAAGATGTGCACTGCTTTTTTTACGATCGCTAATTCCTCTTCCACATCGGCAATCTTGTTATCTTTTTCTTGAAGTTGACGGCTCATTTCTTTCAACTGTGCCTCGAGTTCCCGTACTCGATCCACGCTAGCTGCCGGTTCATTCTTTAGTTCTCGATACTGGCTCATCCATTGATGCAGGGTACTTTTTGGGATGTTGAGCTCTTCCGCCAAGTCGCCCACTGTCTTTGTTTGCTCTTGAATGAACTGCACTGTCTGTTTTTTAAATTCTTCGTTATACCGTTGTCGATGTTCTCCCATGTGAACACACCTCCGTGGACTCATTATCGCCAGTCTGTTAACTACTGTCCACTTTTTATTCTAGCTTCAAAAAACACCATATATGAATCTCTTTCAACGGAATAACGGCTCTGGAGTCCGAAACTCTGCTCAGAAGGCTGGGAATTTGCCAATAACGTTATCTGGGTCCTCAAATCTCAGAATGTATGAATTATCGTTTGTCTTTCGAATCTTTATTGATGACTCGGGTGGGTCTGGTCACCCAATTCGTGCGATTCATCGGTTTTACAGTATCAATTCTTGAATTGGAAGGTTCCTTCGAAGGTTCTGTGGATTCAGTTTCAGTAGAAGCTGTACCCTCTTGATCTACGGTTTTTTTTCTCGATAGTCCTGTACCATCATGTTTGCCTCTGTTCCATACTCTTCCCTTACTCATACATACACTCCATTTCTATACGCTTATTCATAAACCATATCATATAAGGACAAGTTAAGGAAGAAAGACATAGCACAGATCGAAGAATTTTTCAAGTTATAAAGGTTACTGGAGATTTCATTTTATGGTGGCTATAATAGTACTGATATTGAAAGGAGAGTACTTATATTATGGCAATCAAGATCATAACAGACAGCGGTTCAGACCTACCCTTTGACTACATGGAGAAGTATAATGTTTCCGTGATCCACCTACCGGTTCATTTTGGGCATGAGTTAATGCCGGCTGATACGGACACGAAAAGCTTTTATGCTCAAATGCGCGAATCCAAGGAGCTGCCTACCACAGCTAGTCCAAGTCCCAACGAATTCCTTGAGAAGTTCAAGCAAGTGGAGGAGGGAACTGACATTATGGTCATTTGTATGTCCTCTAATATTAGTAGCACTTATCAGACGGCTATGATTGCTATGGAAATGTATAAGGATGAAGGACATACCAATGCAATAGAGGTTATAGATTCCAAAAACTTCTCAGGCGGGCTGTCATTGATTGTCGGCCTGGCGGCGCAGTGGTCCTTAACTTGTTCAAGCTTGCAAGAGCTCAAGGAAAAGGTACTTCAGCAGATAGAGGAAGTTAACGCTTATTTTACGCTGGACACTCTGGAGAATGTAATGAAAGGCGGACGTCTAAGTCGGCTCTCGGGAGCCGTAGCGTCTGTACTCAATATAAAGTTGCTGCTCAAAATCAGCGAAGAAGGCACTGTCGAAGTAGTGGAGAAGACCCGGGGTCTTCCAAAAGCACTGAATCGTCTGCTTGCGCATTTGGATGAGAAGCAGCATGATTACGAGAAAGCGGTTATCGCTATTGTACACAGTAATTGTGAGAAGCTGGCACTCGAGATTAAAGAACGCATTTTACTAAAGCATCCCTTCAAAGAAGTCTTACTCTCAAGCATGGGTCCGGTTATGGGAACCTATGCTGGGGAGGGCGGAATTGGCGTAGCTTTTTAAAATAGTGATCCTCACAATCCAGACAAATTACGATCGTACATGGGACGTTTTCCCGTGTGCGATTTTTATTTTATTACTATGTGATAATTTAGCTATTCTTTAGATTGTGTTTAGGCTCTGTTAATAATTACAGAATATAGTTAGATGGGGGGATTATCATGTATACAATATTGATCGCTGATGATGAAGCAGAAATTGTGGAATTGCTAAGATTATATTTAGAGAAAGAGTACAACATTTTGGAAGCGAACAGTGGGACTGAAGCCTTAACGCAGGTACAGAACCATAAAGTTGATTTGGCAATTCTGGATATTATGATGCCGGGTCTGGATGGACTGCAATTATTGAAAAAGATCCGCGAGGTGCATCATTTTCCAGTGTTATTTTTATCCGCCAAAAGCGAACATCATGACAAGATTCTGGGTCTTGAACTAGGAGCCGACGATTATATTTCCAAACCGTTTAATCCATTAGAAATAGTAGCCCGTGTTGGAGCACTGCTGCGGCGTGTACATCATTTCGATGCGCAAGTCGTTGAGGAAAAAGAAGCTGAACAGATTGTATTAGGTGAATTAATGCTGGATCAAAGCCAGTGTCTGCTCTATCGTTCTGGTGAACCTGTGGTGCTTACTTCTACCGAGTACAAAATTTTGGAACTAATGATGAAGCAGCCTGGACGAGTATTTACACGCAAAAAAATATATGAGGCCGTGTGGGAAGATTTTTATGTGTACGAAGATAATAGTATCATGGTACATATCAGCAATATCCGGGAAAAAATTGAGGAAGACTCCAAAAAGCCAGTATATTTAAAGACTATTAGAGGGCTGGGATACAAAATTGAAGCGCCTATGGAGCAATAGAGATCAACGACCTTTACAATCATCGCTGACGCTGGATTTTTTGTTGTTTATCTGTATTTTGTTTTTTCTCGTGATTGTATATTATTTGTTTATTAATCTTGATGTGACCCATATTTTTGAAAAAAATAAAATCGCTGATCCTGATTTGAAGGTGGAAGCTAGTGCTTATCGAGATAATCTGGAGCATGGGATAGAAACCAAACGTCTTCTGCGTAGCGGGGGATGGATCGAGGTCTTGGATCAAGACATGAAGGTCACCAAGGTTGTTGGAGAAAAAAAAGACGGTGTAACCCAATATACCAGTAACCAGCTTTTAAAAAGTTTGGAAAATGGAGAAGATCAAGCTTACTTTTACTCGTTGACCACGGTAAATGCTCAGAGCGAATCGGAGTGGCTGCTGCTGAAGCTGCCGCGGGAAGCTATCACCATCACCATTAATAGTGATCCCTTCGTGGCCTACTTTAATCATTCGCTTTCATACTATGTCTTTTTGGGTGTGGGAATGATTCTTTTGCTAATTATCGTGTACAGCTATTGGGTGGCGCGGCGAATCAGGAAACCACTGCGTATCATCACGCTTGGGCTGAAGCAGATGATTCAGGGGAATTATGATACTCGAATCGCTTTATATGCAGAGAAGGAATTTTCGCAAATTGGAGAGACTTTTAATTATATGGCAGACGTAATTGAAAAGACGACCAAAGAAAAACGCCAGGCAGAGGAAAGTAAGAAACGGATGATGGTTGATCTGTCCCATGATCTGAAGACGCCGATAACGAGTATACAGGGCTTTGCACAGGCGCTTGTAGAGGGTAGAGGCGAGGATGAAGAACGCCAAAAAAGATATTTAAGCTATATTTATAATAAATCCTCACAAGTTACTAAGCTGATTCAGAACATGCTGGAGCTGTTAAAAATAGATTCACCGGATTTCTTGCTACGAATGGAGCGTCAAGAACTGGGCGAATTTATTCGTGAAATCATTGCAGATACCTACGGAGAGATTGAACAAAAGAATTTTGTTTTGCATCTAAATGTTCCCGAAGAGGATGTGTTCTTGAACTTTGATGCTGAGCTGCTCTCGAGTGTGGTTCATAATTTGATCTCCAATGCACTGATCTATAATCCTCCAGGTACACATTTGCGTGTGGAGGTGATCCCTTTGGAGAAAGAAGTCACGATTGAAATCGCTGATACTGGAGTGGGTATTCCAGAAGAGCTGTGGTCCACAATGTTTGATCCGTTTGTTCGGGGAGATAAAGCGCGGACAGCTTCGGGAGGAACAGGGCTAGGTCTCTCGATAGCTATGAAAAATACAGAGAAAATGGGGGGTACGCTTCATCTCAGTCGCCGAAAGAAGGAACCTACGGTATTCACCATCCGGATTCCGAAATAACGAGCTGGAAGACATCCAAATCAGAAGACGGGAGAGAAACTATGGCTAAACTGAACAATTTCATCAGAGTTTGTCTAGCGATCCTTTTAGTGTTAGGCATTGTATTTTTAGGCTCACGCGTAGATTTTTTATTCACACCGATCCTGTCTTTGTTCAGTGTCATTATAGTGCCTTTAATGCTGGCGGGTTTCTTTTATTACCTGCTGCGGCCACTGATCGATACCTTGGAGAAATATAAGCTGAATCGTTCTTTGGCGATTATCATCGTATATGTAGTTATTTTAGTGCTTCTGTTTGCTTTTATTATCGGTGTTTGGCCTTCACTTCGCACACAATTAGTTAATTTCGTCGATAATATGCCGAATCTCATTGCCTCCTTGAATCAACAGCTATTGAAACTAGAAGATAATGAATTTCTGTCTGCGTTGATCCCTGCTGATGCGAATCCAGCCTCCACATTGACGGATTATTTGAATAAAGGGTTTACGCTGTTAACGAATTACGTTTCAGGACTGTTCTCTTTTGTTTCGAATTTTGCGATCATTTTATTCACCTTTCCGATTATGTTATTCTACATGCTTAAGGAAGGTGGGAAATTCGGACGTAAGATTGTAAGTTTCTTCCCAAAGAAGTATCGTGAAGAAGGAACTACAATGATGACTGAAATCGACAGTGCGCTTAGTGGCTTTATCGTGGGCCGGGTGCTTGTTAATTTAGCCTTAGGCGTTCTGATGTATATTGGTTTCCTTATTATCGGCCTGCAATATGCATTGCTGTTGACTGTAATCGCAGTTGTGATGAACTTCGTGCCTTTTATTGGTGCGATACTGTCTAGTATCCCTATTTTCATCATCGGATTCATTCAATCGCCGTCTATAGCCGTCTGGTCCATCATCATTGTTCTGGTAGCGCAGCAGATACAGGATAATTTAATCGCTCCCTACATCTTTGGGAAAAAGCTCGATATTCATCCACTGACAACGATTATCCTGGTATTGGTTGGCGGGGATTTAGGCGGGATCATAGCGATATTGCTGATTATTCCGCTGTATATGATTGTTAAAATCGTCTTGACCAAGGCCTATTATTTGTTTGTCAAGCAACGACGGGTAGAGATAGAGGTAGAGGAGAGTCCTGATATCTCTTAAGGTAATAAAACATTATGGAGGGATTTCTATGAATGAAGGAACGGAGCAAGGACTAATTCATATTTCAGATGATGTGGTGACTTCGATCGTCGGGCAAGTGGTTCTGGACACACCGGGTATTGCCGGCATGTCAGGAAGCAGTATCTCGGACAACTGGGCTAAACGTCTAAGCGGTAAAAATGTAAAAAAAGGAATGTCCGTTGAAGTAAAAGAAGTGGATGTTGCCATCGATCTTCAGGTCATAGTTAATTACGGATGTGTGATTCAAGAGGTCTGCTATATGCTGCAGCAAAATGTAAGAAATGCTGTTGAAAATATGATGGGACTGTCTCTAGTTTCCGTAAATGTTAAGGTTGAGAAGGTCGCTCTGCCATTCTAAGAATAGCCCATTTAATAGGCACCGTAATCTAGGCTTCTGCATAGAATGGAGCAAATCCATTTACGGAGGTCAGAACATCCATGTCGACATTTAACACTGGGCAGCAACAGAATGTGATTTATCAGGCCGATCCTGCTGTGATCCGGCACCTGCACGGTGTCCGTGATTCCCTACATCAATCTTGCAAGCCATACCTTAACCATAAGGTGAACGTACAGACAATAGATGGCTTTGTACATGAAGGCGTTATAGCCGGAGTAGATAATAAACACTTGTATCTGAATGTTGCAGCTAATGGGCAAATGCCCCGCGGGTTTTACAACCCTCATCAGCCTTATCATCCTCATCCGGGCCCGGGACCTGGCCCATATCCAGGACCTTATCCAGGTCCCCCATACAATAATAATGTGATTTTACCGCTTGTGTTGTTTGAACTGCTTGCTATCTCTTTAATCTAGTGCTTGGGTTTAATTGAAGAAGGACATGTGCAGGATTTGTGGTCATACGTTGACGCATCCCGCCAGGTCCTTTTTTTGTAGGCGTAAAGTATGTGTTAGAAGGAGGTGTTCTCATTATCACTTTAGGGATATAATGGGTACAAACTCTGGGAGGTGGCATATGATTAGATACCCTTTTTTGAAAAAAAATGCGACGATAGGCGTTACAGCACCTTCATCTGGAGTAGGCATTCAAAATGCAGAACTTCTTACACTGGCCTCCAGCCGGTTGAAGTCGCAAGGATTTAATGTCATTATCGGCGAAACGGCATGGAAGCAAGATAAGGCTAAATCTGCACCAGCCAATGTTCGTGGTCATGAGTTTAATGAGATGATCAATGATGACGGAATCGATGCCCTTATTCCGCCTTGGGGCGGGGAATTGTTAATTGAAGCTCTGGAATATATTGATTTTGATGCTTTGCAGGACAAATGGATCGTGGGATATTCAGATATAAGCGTCTTGCTGCTTGCGGTCACGCTGACAACCGGTCTGGCTACTGCTCACGGAGCGAATCTCATTGATTTACGGGGAGAGTATTCAGATGATACTACAGCCCTCTGGCAGGCGGTTCTAGAGACATCAGTGGGTGAGTCCATTGTCCAGCATTCATCTCTTAAATATCAGCGGGAATGGCAGCATGATGTGCCTTCGCCATGCGTTTTTCATTTGACAGAGGAGACCTATTGGAAGTCTCTAACTACAGATGCTGTAACGATGAAAGGACGTCTGTTGGGTGGTTGTATAGATGTAATTAGGCATTTAATCGGCACGCCCTATGGAAAGCTCCAGCATTTTCAGCAAGAAATGATTCATGACGAACCTATAGTTTGGTATTTGGAAAATTGTGAATTGAACACAGCGGATTTACGCAGATCTTTAGTGCAGATGAAGCTGGCAGGGTGGTTTGAGAATTGTTCGGGGATTATGTTTGGCAGAAGTCCAGCTAATCGGCCTGTGGATAACTATACTGCCGAGGATATCTATGCTGAACTTTCTGAAGAGCTTAAGGTACCGATCGTTTATGATATCGATTGTGGTCATGTCCCGCCGCAGGTTACTTTTATTAATGGAGCTTATGCAGAAATTGAAGTGGCAGATGGAGTAGGGACGGTAAAGCAATATTTCTATGAATAGCGTTATATCAAAAAGGACAACCCCTTGGGTTGTCCCTTTTACTATCATTAGTTCCCTGTATTTACAATCGCTGTGATTTCCTCATCCAGGTCCAGTCTTACATCTTCACGATAGGCGCGAACACCATATTCGCTGAGCATGTAACGCAGGATCGCTTCAATCATATTGGACTCCACTAGAAATTGACTGCGGCCCTGTACCCAAACCTCTGCAGAGTAACCGGTATCTTCTTCCCAGCTCAGTTCCACCTGAACATCCTCTGGGCGAACAGCCTTTCGTTCCGCCATGTGCAGACAGAGGGCATTGATGATCTCATCCATGCTTAGAACGATTGTAGACATTAGTAACGACCATTCTGTTCTTCTAAGCGGCGACGTTCTTTTCTACGACGGAAGAAGGACATCACGAGCATAACCAGTACATAGATAGCTAGCATATTAACGGCAAAGCCTAGGAAGTCACCAAAAGCTCCCATTCCACCAAACATTCCACCGAATAATAATCCGGCCAAACCACCGATCATCATGCCCTTCATTAAGCTGCCGCCGCTGAAGAATCCACGTTTCGTATTAGCGGCAGATCCTGCTGTGGAGCTTTTAGTGCTGTCACTTTTTTTGATGTTATTTGTTGTTGTTGATTTTTTTGGAGTTGTTGAATAGCTGCGAGTGCCGGATTTGAAACCGCCGCCACCTCGACGTGCATCGGCAAAGTCTGGAGCAGCCACTGCAAAAAATAGAGTGAAGGCCATTAGAATCATCATTACGCGTTTCATTGGTTTCATTTAGTACGAAAACCCTCCTGTGAGCATGAATTTTTGTGTATGGTCGGTAATACGCAGACATGCCCCACAAGGTTTCAATTTTATTTATCATAATTTATACTTTTATGCACAAAAAAAGCGTGGATCCAGGATCCACGCAAACAGCAGTTAGAGAGTCGTCATTCGTTACTTATACCCATCAGCGACAAGCTCAAGCGCTCCGGTTGCCGGATCGATGATCATGCCATGGATAGGTACATTAGGGGGAAGCAGTGGATGACGTTTAATCAGGTCCACAGTCTGAATTACCCCTTCTTCGACATTGTCAAACCCACGCAGCCATTTTGTTAGTTTGATTCCGGAATTCTCCAGTGTAGACAGCACTTCTTCAGATACGCCACGTTCTTTAATGGAATTGATCATATGGTCTGCATTGAGGGAGGCCATACCGCATTCATAGTGTCCAACCACGATTACTTCTTCAGCATCTAGTTCATATAGAGCTACCATTACACTACGCATAACACTACCGAAAGGCTGAGAAATAACCGCACCAGCATTTTTGATAATTTTGACATCACCATTTTTGAAATTCATGGCTTTCGGCAATAATTCAACGAGTCTAGTGTCCATACAGGTGATGATCAGCATTTTTTTGTCAGGATAACGACTGGTTAAATAAGCTTCATAGTCCTTATTCTCTACAAAACTTTTATTAAAGTTAATAATTTCTGATACGTGGCTCATATTAGCTTCCTCCCTTAAAATCCTTGAATTGTACTTACGTTGCGCATATCTCTTACCATGATATTGTTGCCATAAATCTGAGAATCACTGTCCAGCTTATAGGAAGAGAAACGTTCCTCTGCATCGAGTCGCATCTTGTCTTCATAAAAGATTTCCTGTTGCCGGCTTACGATAAAGGGAAGAGAATTCGTCTTTATCCTAGAATCGCCTTGTTCCACTTCTGAAACAATCAGTAACACATTAATTCCGTCACACCCGCAGCCTACCGTATCATAAAAGAGCTTGAAAAATCCTGGCTGATCTCCAAGCCTTTCCTTCAACTTCCTTTCTGCGAGAGGTGTAACTTGAATCATCATAGCCCTGTTCACGCTCCTTGATTTTTGTTCGAAGCATGCTCTGCTTCTTATGTAACTCATTAAATATTTAAAATTAGAGATGTAATCTCTGAAGTTGATTATACTCATTCAAAAAAGTATCATCAAGAGGAGTCTGTAAAACAGAGAAAGCAGGTGGAGTAGAATGGAACAACAAGTAAAGGAACGATGGGAACAATTCAGCGAGTTATTGGCAAAAATTAGTGGATATTCAGAGGCCATAGAATTAATGCACTGGGATTTGCGCACAGGTGCACCGCGTAAGGGAGTAGAAGTTCGTTCCGGTACGATTGGGATGCTGAGTGGAGAATTGTTCAGACTTGAGATTTCACAGGAGATGGGTGACTTTACAGCATTTTTCAGCCGTCCAGAAGTGTTGAGCCAGCTTACAGCTAATCAACAAAAGATCGTCAACGATTGCCGCAAAGAGTATGAGCGCAGTAAGAGTATTCCTTCCAAAAGATTCGAAGAGTACGCTGTCCTGTCTGCTCATTCCCAAACGATCTGGGAAGAAGCTAAGGAGAACAATGACTTTGCTACATTTGAACCTTATTTGAGCAAAATCGTAGCTCTGAAACAAGAGTTCATCGATTATTGGGGGGTAAATGGCACACGTTACGATACGCTACTAGATATGTATGAGCCTGATCTCACGGTAGAGAAGGTGGATGAAGTGTTCAGTCGCCTCCGCAGCCGCTTGGTTCCGTTAGTGGAAGCTATCGCTGCTTCACCTAATAAACCTGATACCAGCTTCTTGCAGCAGATTTTCCCTAAAGAGCAGCAACAAAAGTTTGGTAACTTTATTCTGAAGCAAATGGGCTATGACTTCGACGCAGGCCGCTTGGATGAGAGTGTGCATCCTTTTGCTACAGGGCTGAATCCAGGTGACGTTCGTATTACGACCGCTTATTTACTTGATAACGTGACTAGCGCCGTCTTCAGCTCACTGCATGAAGGTGGACATGCGCTTTACGAACAAAATATCAGCCAAGATTTAGTGGGAACACCACTGGCTCAAGGCGCATCGATGGGGATTCATGAATCTCAGTCGAGACTATGGGAGAATATGATCGGCCGCAGCCGTGCGTTCTGGCAACGTTATTACGGTGATTTGCAGCAGCATTTCCCAGAGCAGCTTGCTAATGTAGATGTAGAGGATTTCTACCGGGCTATTAACAGTGTGGAAAATTCATTCATCCGAATTGAAGCAGATGAGCTTACATACAATCTGCACATTATTGTGCGTTACGAGATCGAAAAGCTTATTTTTAATGAAGGTCTATCTGTCAAAGATCTGCCTCAGGTATGGAATGCTAAATATCAAGAATATTTAGGTATTACACCGCTTAATGATGCGCTTGGTGTATTGCAGGACGTGCACTGGTCCGGTGGAGACTTCGGATATTTTGCATCCTACTCTTTGGGAAATATGTATGCTGCCCAAATCTTGAATACACTCCGCAAGGAGCTGCCGAACTACGATGAATTGATTGCTGCGGGAAATCTTTTGCCGATTAAAGAATGGTTAACAGAAAAAATCTACCGTTTCGGAAAAAGTCTGACCCCTTCGCAAATTATCGAACAAGTAACAGGTGAGCCGCTCAGTCCAGATTATCTGGCTGATTATTTGGAGGAGAAATACACGGAGATTTACAAACTGTAATCCAGTGAGGTCCGCGTGGTATAATAGAAAGAAAGCTTAGACGGAAGGATATGGATATGGCAAATACTCACACCTACACCCGGAGAGAAGAAGTCGCGAATGCGATTACGCACGGGATCGGAGCTGTATTAAGCGTCGCTGCACTTGTCCTGCTTGTTGTTTTTGCAAGTCTGAAAGGAACGGCATGGCATGTGGTCAGCTTCTCCATTTATGGAACGACAATGCTGCTTCTGTATCTCAATTCAACACTTGTGCATAGTCTCAAAGAGGGCAAGGCGAAGGATTTGTTCGAATTTTTCGATCACTCCTCTATTTATCTGTTTATCGCAGGCACGTACACCCCCTTTTTGCTAGTAGCTATTCGGGGAACACTTGGCTGGAGTTTATTTGGAGTCATTTGGGGGATCGCAGTATTTGGCGTTTTCTTCAAAGCGTTTTTTGTTAAAAAGTTTCTGTTCATGTCTACGGTATTCTACATTGCTATGGGTTGGCTGATTGTTATCGCCTGGAACCCTCTTTCGGCAGTTGTAGCGGACGGTGGTATGATTCTGCTGATGGCTGGCGGAGTGCTTTATACTCTAGGTACAGTTTTTTATGTGTGGAGAGGGTTTCCGTTCCATCACGCGATCTGGCATGTATTTGTTCTTGCAGGCAGTGTCACACATTTCTTCGCCATATTGATTTATGTACTGCCAATCCAATAATTTCAAGCGGATTTATCGCGGAAAATATGGACTTTTAATAAAGAAAGAGATGACAAGCAAAAGTGCTTGACATCTCTCTTTCTTTTAGGTATCATAAGGGACGTTGTGAAGGTGTAAAGTGTTTTTCCTTGACGAAGGGGTTGTCCTTAATGAGTCAGGAGAATAGGCTCGAGAAAACGAATCGTATCAATTTGCTTTTTGCCTTCTATGAACGACTGCTTACAGATAAGCAGCAAACGTTTCTTAAATATTATTTTCACGATGATTTTTCCTTGGGAGAAATCGCCGCTGAATTTGAAATCAGCCGCCAAGCTGTTTATGAGCATATTAAGCGGGCTGAGCAAGTCCTTGAGAATTATGAAGAAAAACTTGGATTATTAGTGAAACATGAGAGTCGTACTAAATATTTAGAAGAGCTGCGCAGACTGCCGGAGAATGGGATGCTGCCTGAGCAATATAAACTTCGGTTCGCGGAGATCGTGGATCGCTTGCAGAGGTTAGAGTAGCATGAAGGGAGAAATCTGCATATGGCGTTTGAAGGTTTAACCGGAAGATTGCAGAATGTGTTCAGCAAGCTACGCGGGAAAGGTAAAGTATCCGAAGAAGACGTAAACGAAGCTATGCGTGAAGTGCGGTTAGCCCTTCTGGAAGCCGATGTTAACTTCAAGGTAGTTAAAGAATTCGTGGCTAAGGTGAAAGAAAAGTCCATCGGCAAGGAAGTCATGGACAGCTTTACGCCTGGCATGGTAATTATCGACATCGTCAACAAGGAACTAACCGAGCTGATGGGCGGAAGCCAAGCGAAGCTGGCCAAGTCGAACAAGCCACCGACCGTCATTATGATGGCGGGTCTACAAGGGGCTGGTAAGACAACCACTTCGGGTAAGCTAGCTAAGCTGTTACAGAAGGGCAATCATCGTCCGCTCCTGGTTGCGGGAGATATTTACCGGCCTGCTGCTATCAAGCAGCTGCAAGTGCTGGGAGAACAGATTAAGGTTCCGGTATTCTCGCTGGGTGATCAGACTAGTCCGGTAGAAATTGCCAGACAAGCTGTACAACATGCGAAAGATAACGGACTGGATTATGTTATTATCGATACTGCAGGCCGCCTGCATATTGATGAAGAACTAATGGAAGAACTCAAGCAGATTCACAATGTTGTAAATCCTGATGAAGTACTTCTTGTAGTAGATGCTATGACGGGTCAAGACGCCGTGAATGTAGCCGAGAGCTTTAATAAGCAGCTTGAGCTTACAGGGGTCGTATTGACGAAACTCGACGGCGACAGCCGTGGTGGTGCTGCACTGTCAGTAAAAGCTGTTACCGGTTGCCCGATCAAATTCGCCGCTTTAGGGGAGAAGATCGACGCGCTGGAGCCGTTCCATCCGGAACGTATGGCTTCTCGGATTCTGGGTATGGGCGACATGCTGTCGCTGATTGAGAAAGCCCAGGCGAACATTGATACTGACAAGGCTAAAGAAATGGAACGTAAGATGCGTAATGCAGAGTTTACGTTCGATGATTTCCTTGAGCAAATGGATCAGGTGAAGAAGCTAGGCCCCATCGATCAAATTCTTGATATGCTTCCGGGTATGAACAAAGCCAAAGGCATTAAAGATTTAAAGGTCGACGATAAGCAAATGGGACGCGTTGAAGCCATAGTTCATTCTATGACTAAGGCGGAGAAGCAACAGCCTGAAATCATTAACCATAACCGCCGCAAGCGTATCGCAACCGGCAGCGGAACCTCAGTCGCTGAGGTCAACCGCCTCATCAAACAATTTGATGAGATGCGTAAGATGATGAAGCAATTCTCCGGCATGATGGGCGGAGGCGGCAAAGCCTCCAAGAAAAATGCCATGAAGCAGCTTAAAGGTCTTGGTGGTGGAAAAGGGCTGAAATTCCCTTTTAAATGATCTTGAATGTCTGTCCAACTAATGTTGGAAACTATTATAAGGAGGTGATTTTTCGTGGCAGTACGTATTCGTCTAAAAAGAATGGGAGCGCATAAAGCGCCTTTCTATCGTGTAGTGGTTTCCGATTCCCGGTCCCCTCGTGACGGTCGTTTTATCGAGGAAATCGGTTATTATAATCCGATTGAACAACCGGCAGTAGTTAAGATCGATGAGGAAAAAGCTCTTAAATGGCTTCAAACAGGTGCGCAAGCATCTGATACCGTCCGCAACTTGCTTTCCAAAGCAGGCGTGATGAAGAAGTTTCATGAGCTTAAGCAACAGAAATAATGACTGATTGCGAGGGTCCTCTATGGAAGAATTAGTTGGAGTAATTGCTAAGGCTTTAGTGGATCATCCAGAAGATGTGACGGTACGGGCTGTGGAGAAAGAACACTTGATTGTCTATGAGCTGTCCGTACATCCAGATGATGTAGGAAAGGTCATCGGCAAGCAAGGCAGGATCGCCAAGGCGCTCCGTACAGTAGTCACATCTGCAGCAGTCAAGAGCGATAAACGCGTAACTGTAGATATTTTATCTTAAATAATGCGTACAATGAGGGGCTAGGGATAGTATATCCCGGCTCCTTTTTGTTCAAATATATAGATGAAGCTTGTAAAGGAGAGGGTTATATGACGGAAGAATTAACCGTAGGCCGGCTTGTGAATACGCATGGAATTCGCGGGGAGATTAAAGTATTATCCCATACCGATTTTCCTGAGGTTCGTTTCGCTAAAGACAAGAAACTGTTCGTCATCCCTGCGGATGGCAGTGCAAAATTTGAAGTGACTGTAGAATCCGCTCGAGAGCATAAGGGTATGTTTATCGTTAAGCTTAAGGGATATACCAATATTAACGAAGTGGAAAAGTATAAGGGAAGTTTGCTTAAGGTACCAAGTAATGATCTGGTTGATCTGCCAGAGAACGAATATTACTTCCACCAAATCGTTGGCTGTGAAGTTTATACGGATGATGCTGGAAATGAACCGCTTGGCACAATTACGGAAATTTTACAGCCAGGTGCAAATGACGTGTGGGTTGTTAAGCCTGCTAAAGGGCAAGACATCCTTATCCCTGTAATTAACGATGTAGTGCTGAACGTGGACATTGAGGCCAAACGAATTACGGTTCACTTAATGGAAGGACTATTGCCATGATCAGAATTGATGTGCTAACGCTCTTTCCGGAGATGTGCGAAGGCGTATTTAGCACAAGCATTCTTGGTAAGGCACGCGAAAAAGGGATTGTATCTTTGAATGCTGTGAACTTTCGTGATTTCTCAGGAAATAAGCACAACAGTGTAGATGATACACCGTATGGCGGGGGCGGGGGCATGGTACTGAAGCCTGACCCGATCTTTGCAGCGGTAGAACATGTATTGGGGATCGAGGCTAGTCCTTTGGAGAATGGTTCTGAATCTGCAGTCCCGACGCCTTCCTCTGTGAAGCCGCGCATCATTCTTATGTGCCCGCAAGGAAAGACGTATAATCAGAAGATTGCTGAGGAACTGGCACAAGAGCAGCATCTAATCTTTATATGTGGTCATTATGAGGGCTACGATGAGCGGATACGGGAGCATCTGGTTACAGATGAACTGTCGATTGGCGATTACGTGTTAACGGGTGGAGAACTACCGGCACTGACGGTTATTGATTCAGTAGTTCGGCTACAGCCAGGAGCGCTTGGAAATGAAACCTCTGCGATCACGGATTCGTTCAGTACAGGGCTGTTGGAATATCCCCACTACACTCGGCCAGCTGAATTTCGGGGCTGGAAGGTACCAGATATGTTGCTGAGTGGCCATCATGCCAACATCGAAGTATGGCGAAGAGAGCAAGCGTTACAGCGTACATTTGAACGTAGACCTGATTTGCTCGAAAGTGCAGAACTAACGTTGAAAGACAAGAAAACACTGGAACGTCTGAAAAATGAAATCAAGCCGGAGTAAAATTTTAATAAAACAGGCATATTTTACGTCTTTTTAACGTATCTTACGTTAAGGAGGCGTTTTTGTTATGTTTACTTAAATATAAGAAGGGCTATAATCTCGTATTTTTTTTGCGTAATTTCCAAAACAAATGAGCATATGTGCGTTGAACTCTTCTATTTGGGGTAATAGATAGAGGTGGCGTAATACTATATGCAGCTTACGATGCAGCAAGCTTAACTATTGAAAGGAATGAACTGAAGTGACTACGAAGACGCGTGAAGAATTCAAGCCTAGCGTGGACACGATCCACAAAGAAGCGGAGCCGCTCCGCACCGTGAATGATATTATCGATTATTATACAAATCGCAAATCGTAATTCCCATTCGCCCTTTAAAGCTTGAACATATAAGATTAATAATTAAGTATGAATAAGCAAGTCCAATAAAACCATTAGAGTATAGCGAACGAAAGTTCACTACATCTAATGGTTTTATTGTTCCTGCTAAGAGAGGTCAAACCCTGTGACTCTGATCAGAATGTAAACACCCCCTCTTCAAGGAAAATTAAAAACTCTTTGGAAAGGGGGTGTTTGGTTAACTATAAAAATTCGTGGAGGCGCATTCTACTCTTTGCGAAAGAGGCGATATACTCCTGTAAGTAGAGCGTAAAGCGCAAAACATACGAGAACAGTAACTGCCCATGCATAGTTGCGAACGGTATAGGTAAGCGATGATAAAATAATAAAGATGGTAATACGCAGTACGCCTTCCTTAATAAACTGTTTACGTGCTACATTCATTCGATTGGCCTCCTTGAATGGATAGGATGGTACGGATAACAAGCCGAAAATATGTCTTTCCTTATATATAACCTTTGGGAATACAAAAAATGCAGAGAACGGAAAGTAAATATCGATGCAAACAAATGACCTATGTAACTTAGCCGTTACCGACCTGTACTCCTCACCATAGAGTATATCATTACGAATGAGGAGGAGTACACTAGTGGAGGCTTATTATAATTGCTTACGTTGTAAGAATAGAAGGGTACGTATCCTGACTACTGATGGCAGACAGCATGAAGGTGTGATTACAGATGTGGACAGATATAATGTTTACTTAAGAACAGGATCAAATGGACCTGTGCAGACTTCTGCATTTTTTGGTTACCCTTATGCTGCAGACAATATTTTAACTCTCAGCTTGTTCACGCTGTTGGCTATTGCATTAATTTAATCATGATGATGCAAAAACAGACCGTCCGCTCATCCGGACGGTCTGTTTATTAGTGGTTGGTTACTCTACTGTAATTGCGCCTATATCAGAGCTTAAGGACAACAATGGACCTCCTCCGTTAACATCACGTTTGCCACCCTCAACCCCGGTGATCTGGCCTAGATCACTTTTAGCCACCAAGCTACATTTCACGCCATCGGCTAGAACAGCATTGAGGCTACCCACATTTGTTGTCGCTTTAAGGCGGCTATCACTCTTCATTCCGGCTATATCCATGCGTATGCTTCCTGTATTAGACTCTAGAGTGGACTTACCGGTGATGTTCGCTCCTTCGATATCAATAGCTCCAACGTTGCTGACGATGCGGTAGTTTCCGTCCAGATTGCGGAGACGAATTTGTCCGACATTATTGGTGATTTGATATTCATCCATACTGGTGGGGATCTCTATAGTATAGTTAATACTAAAATCCGAATAGCCGTATTTATCTTGAGCCCAAGTCCATAAATCCTTCTTCGGATTTGATTTGGAATTTGTAGATACCTTCAAAGTATCGCCACTAACGTCTATTGAAATCTCAGCGTCATCCAAGATTTTCTGACGGTCAGCTTTATGGGCAGAGCCGTTATGAGCTAAGATTGTTGCACTTACATTAATTTGATCACCCGTAGTTGATGTAACTTCAATTTCTCCCACTGCATTGTTCATGCTAAGCACTGAAGCAGAGCCGATCTCTTTTGATAAGGATAGTTCTTTGCTAATGCTGTTTGCTTTAACTTCGTCGACCACCTTGGTAGCTGTATCCTGAACGGCTTGCTCCACGCTTGCAGCGGCTTTACCTAACTCTTGCTTCACAGCCTCACCAATATTTTGCTGCACATCTTCAGTAATATTCTTTCCTAGTTCGTTATTAGCGGATTGCCTACCCGGTAACTCTGTGCATCCTGCCAGAAGTACGATGGACAAGACGGCTACAGCTGCCATTACGCTAGTTGTATTACTCTTTTTCATAGAATAAAATCCTCCTTATTTTTGGGTATATGTGTTTTTCCCTAAGCGCTACGTTATGTACGTACTTCTGTAAGTATAGCCTACGGGGATTTATTGTAAAAACGGCTGTAGACGGGTTAATATACTGGACCAAAGACTAGGTATTTAAAAAGTGTTCACTACACTTCAAATTTCAATTGTGCTAAAATGTAATATAGATCTTACGCTGACATTAAAATGGGTAAGGATACATATAAAAAGAGCGAAGATGCTCTCATATATAATCTTCAGCAGCTACTGAAAAGCGCTTTTTAAAGTGAGATGTGCTAGGGCTAGTTTGCGAATACGATATAGACCGTTGCCTTACTTGCATCACAGGGCGGTCTTTTTATTTTCTTACCTCAATTAAATCATGAAGAGCGGAGGGAGCCAGATGCAATATGTAGTTATTTTGCTTGCCTTGCTAGCGCTGGGTGTTGTGTATTATATAGCTCAGAAAAAGAAAACAAGCAGCTCAAGCAATCCTTTGCGCACCACTAGCAGTAATGTGATCTCAATGGACAGTCATCGCAAAGCCAAACAGAGTCCAGGGGAGCAGCCTTGCTCTTCTTGCAAGAAGAAGAATGGAAAATTGATCTTCTATGCTCAAGACAACGGAACCGTGGTCGGCTTGTGTAAAGACTGCCAGTCTAAGGCAAAAAAAAGAGATATGTTGCCGTTATAAAATAGAAAAATAAGTTGTATTAGCCCGTCCTTTATGATATTATTAACTCTGTTGTGTGGAATACGGTGGTCCGCTGCGGATAATGAGGGAGAGCTCAGATCTCTCCGGAAGAGGCAAGAACACCTGTACGGAAGGAGGAAGTCCTTAATGAATATCCTACAAGCTATTACGCAAGAGCAACTTCGTAAAGATATCCCTAGTTTTCGTCCGGGTGACACTTTGAAGGTGCATGTAAAAGTTATCGAGGGAACTCGTGAGCGTATCCAGTTGTTCGAAGGCGTTGTAATCAAACGTCGTGGCGGTGGAATCAGTGAGACTTTTACGGTTCGTAAAATTTCTTACGGTGTTGGTGTGGAAAGAACATTCCCAATCAACTCGCCTAAACTCGAAAAAATCGAAGTGGCTCGTCGTGGTAAAGTGCGTCGTGCTAAGCTTTATTACCTTCGTGAACTACGTGGTAAAGCAGCGAGAATTAAAGAAATTCGTCGCTAGAATAGTGACAGAGGAGAGGGGCTTGAGTTCAAGCCCCTTTCGCTTTATTTTTTTTTTGAAAATATAAGAAAAGCATAAGTTTTACGTTATACATTATTCTTAAATTTCTCGCATAAACGCTTACCGTCCTTAAAAGGACGCTGAGGGCGTTTTAGCTTGGTATACAATGCGTGTGACATATACGCTTGGGGATAAGCTTCTCCGAAAAGGCCTCCTGAAGGAGTTTCTGTGGAGGGGTTTTTGGCAGGAGTTTTTTTGTGTTGTATAGTAAGAGTAGTATTAAGAGAGGACGGTGAACTATGCAGCAGGAACAAAGCGAAACTTTGGAATCAAGCGAGCAGAACCCACGTAAACAGAAAAATGAAGTGCTGGAATGGGTCAAGGCCATTGCGATTGCTTTAGTTCTGGTTATACTGATTCGCTGGCTTTTATTCAAGCCTTTTATTGTAGATGGACCTTCCATGCAGCCTAATTTCCATACGGGAGAACGTGTTATCGTTAATGAAATTTTATACGATATAAGATCACCGCAGCGGGGTGAGGTTATTGTATTCCACGTGCCATCTGAAGGCAGAGATTTTATTAAACGTGTAATTGGTGTGGCTGGAGATACTGTGAAAGTAGAAGGAGATGTAGTTACAGTTAACGGTGAGGTTGTTAACGAGACTTACATCCAAGGCGCTATTGATGCTGCGCATAGTAACAACGCTCTGTATAATAATAAAGATTTCCCAAATGAAAAATTCACGGATGGTACTGTACCAGAAGGACATATTTTCGTTATGGGGGATAATCGCTCGGATAGTACAGACAGCCGGATGATTGGCTATGTGCCGCTGGGTGATATTGTGGGTCGTGCAGATTTAATCTTCTGGCCGATAAAAGATATTACACTGATTAACCATTAAGTTGACAGAAGTCAAAGGAGGTGACGGCAATGGCCATTCATTGGTTTCCTGGTCATATGACGAAGGCTAGGCGGCAAATCGAGGATAAGCTGAAGCTAATTGATGTTGTTATAGAGTTGCTTGATTCCCGTCTGCCGCTTTCCAGCCGCAATCCGATGATTGACGATATTTTGCGGGACAAGCCGAGATTAATTATTTTGAACAAAGCGGATCTGGCGGATCCGGAAATTACTCGGAAGTGGCTGGCTTACTTTAAGGAACAAGGGCATGTTGCCCATCCTGTGGATGCATCTACTGGAACAGGCGTCAAGGAGATTCCGGAGCAGGTCAAGCTGCTGCTGAAGGAAAAAATTGATCGGCAGATCGCAAGAGGAATGAACCCACGAGCTATGCGCGCATTGATCGTCGGTATTCCTAACGTCGGTAAATCAACGCTGATTAATCGAATGGCTGGGAAGAGTATCGCTGCTACGGGTGACCGCCCGGGGGTTACTAAGGGCCAGCAGTGGATTAAAACAGGAGGTAATCTGGAGCTTCTGGATACTCCTGGTATCTTATGGCCGAAGTTTGAGGATCAAGACGTGGGTTACCGCTTGGCAGTGACGGGTGCGATCAAAGAAGAAATCCTGAACATTGAGGACATTGCTTTTTATGCAGTGAAGTATTTGGTGAAGGATTATGGTTCCAGATTTCAAGAACGCTTTGGTATTGAGAAGCTTCCTGAGGATCTTGAGAACCCTGATGAGATCGTCGCAGTTATGGAAGCCGTGGGCCGCAAACGCGGTTGTCTGATTAGCGGTGGACGTGTTGATCTGGAAAAAGCTTCACGTGCTTTGCTGCATGAGCTGCGGGCAGGTAAGCTTGGTCGTTTTACGCTGGAAACACCTTAAAGGCGTTTAAATGAATGGGTATGGAAGAGCCATCCGGAATTTTTCGGGGGCTCTTTTTTTTGCCGATTTGGATCAAATTGGAGTGGTTATTTGTACATGACCATGTGAGCTTTACTATGGTAAGCTGACTTATGTAGTTTATAGAATAAATTATAATTGGCGGTGACAGATTCGTGAGTACGATAGATATGTTGAGTTATGAAAAAGAGGGCTGGGAACAGTCTTATCGCCGTATAGCCGGCGTAGATGAAGTAGGCAGAGGTTGTTTGTTTGGGGATGTTGTTGCAGCAGCGGTGATTTTGCCGGAAGGGCTTATTATTGATGGCGTCAACGACTCTAAGAAGCTTACAGCGAAAAAAAGAGATGCCTTATTCGAGATTATTATGGAGCAGGCGATAGCTATTGGTGTAGGTTATGTGGATTCCCGCATGATTGATGAAATTAATATTAAGCAGGCTTCTCGTCTGGCGATGAAAAAAGCGGTAGAAGGTCTTAGTCATACCCCGGACTATATGTTAATCGATGCTGAAAAAGTAGATCTTCCGTTGCCGCAGCAGGCGATCATAAAAGGGGATGCTAACAGCCAGTCCATTGCGGCAGCTTCGATTATAGCTAAAGTAACAAGAGATAGACTGTGTGAAGGGGTGTGGGAGGAATTATACCCTGATTATGGGATTGCGATACATAAAGGTTATGCGACCAAGCTTCACAGGGAACAAATTACGGCGTTAGGTCCGACACCTATGCATCGGCGCAGCTTTATTGGGAAGATTCTTGCTGAACAGCAAACCCTTTTTTAAAATATCAGAATATAAAAGACGCCAAAGGCGCTTAAGCTTGGATAAATTCACCGCTCAAAAAAGTCGGATTAATACCGATATAGTAAGAAGAGAGAAAATGGAGGGAGGAGAAACGGTATGAATATCGGAACATTGATCCGCGGATTGCTCGGGGATAATAAACCGGGAGCGGCCAAGTCTTTGGAATTAAAAGAAGGGCAAGTTGTACGTGGTGTTGTTTTGTCTGTATCGGATTCGGGAAAAGAAGCCGTTGTGCAGATTCAAGGTACACCTGTTCGTGCGGAGTTGGAAACACCACTACTGCCAGGAGAGACCCTGAACTTGCAGGTTGGAGCACCCGGAGAAGGCGGATTGCCCGTATTGAAGCCGGTCTCCCTCGGCGAAACGGTGTTAGCTACCCCGCAAAACATGGGCGAGGCGTTGGAATCGCTTGGGCTTACTGACTCCAAAGCGGGTCGGGAAATTGTGTTGGCGATGCAGTCGGGTGGTATTCCGCTTACCAAAGAGACAGCAGCGATTCTGGATGCTGTAATGAGTGCGAAACCTGCGGGCGTGCCGACCTCAGAGTGGCTTGATGCAGCTGTCATTTCTGTAAAGCGGGGCCTGCCGGTTACCCCTGAAAGTGTGAAAGGATTGCAGCAGGCGGTTTTTGGTCCGCAGCTTCATCAGCTTTTGTCAGCGCTCGAAGAACAGATTACGATTTGGGCAGGTCAAGTCGCCGGTGAAGAAACAACAACAGCTGAAGCTAAAGCTGAAATGGGTACCCAAACCGGAAAGCTGAATGCTCCTGTAACGACAGGTACAGGCGCTGTGATTAACGGGGAAGCGGTATCAGCAGGTGATGCTGATGCGGAAATGGACCAGGTGGCGGTTAAAGGGACTGGACAACCTGTAAGTAAACCTGCTGAAGGTAGCACTGGTGTTACTACTACAAGCGGAAGTGCTGCTGCAACAGGAGGGGCAATGGGAGCCGGAGTTATTTCTGACGAAACTGCAATTCCTTTGAATTCAGTGAAATCAGAAATATCGGGAAGTGCAGCTGCGAGTACAGCTGAAGCTCCTGAGAATGAAACCGGTATTGTAACTGCTAAGCCACTGGTGCCCGAAGAGGCTGGTGAGGTTGTTCAGCTCTCGAAGAGTGGAAATACTGGTGAACCTTTGGCTGGGAAGACAACTTCTACGATTGCTGCCGGGACTCAGAGTAGTGCCGCTAACACGCAAGGGGACGGGATTGTAAACAATCAAAATAGTTCTAATGGGAGCGAAACTCATGGCAATGAAATGAGTCTAAATAAAGATAGAGCGCAGGGCAGTGTCAGTGGCGCGAATACAAGCGCCACTGGATCAGTTGGGGCAGATAGCCAAGCTGCTGCGGCAAACCAAGCTGGTGCAGCAAGCCAAGCTGCTGCGCCTAGCGGGGCTGCCCTGCTCGCGAAGCTGCAGAGCGTGCTCACCGAGCTGCGCGGCAGCATGCCGCAGCTCGCGAACGTTCCGCCCGCTGACGCGGCGGGACAAGATCCTGCCCCCGCGCCGGCAGCGCCGCGCGGGGAGACCACGGCTGCTGCGGCTTCGCCGGTGCAGCCAGACACCGCCCCACCCGCGGATGCGGAGTCGTGGGTGGGGCGGGTGTTGAAGCTGCTCGGTGCGGAGCACGAGCAGCAGGCCGTGCGCGGCGGTGTTTTGCCGGCCGCGGAGACGGCGCGAGCGGCAGCGGGGACAGCTGCAGCCGCGCTAGGCAGTGTCGGCGGGGAGCAAGCTGCCGACACGTTGAAGGGCGTGCTGCTGCAGCTTATGAGCAGCAGCGAGGTGCCGCCCGCGGTAAAAGATGCCGCGAGCGGGCTAGTGCAGCAGCTGACAGGCCAACAGCTGCTGCTGAATACAGACCGGACTGCTCCCTTCGCGCAGGTTACACTGTTCTTGCCGCTGCAAGGTCCAGATGGGCAGGAAACTGCATCGGTTCATATCCAGTCCAGGCGGGGCCGCAAAGGGGAGTTGGATGCAGCTAACTGTCGATTATGGTTCGATTTGGACATGAAGCAGCTAGGGCAGACATTGGTAGACGTGCAGGTTGTAGATCGAATCGTTAGTCTTAAGCTTCATAATGATCATCCGTGGGTGCTTGAGCTGCTGGAGACGCGGCGTGATGATATAAAAACTGCAGTAGAATCCATCGGTTATCAATTATCAGGTTTAAGAACCGAACCCTTGCCAGAATTGAATTTACCTAAAGAGCTTGCTGGTTCCAATACTAATAAGTTTGTTGATTATGTTCCTGAGGCTTACAAAGGAGTGGATTACCGTATATGAATGAGCCTGTACAGCCAATTTCACAAGGGCTCAAAAAAGCGGTCGCTCTCAAATATAGTCCCGGACAAAACGAGGCTCCTGTCGTAGTAGCCAAGGGACAAGGCGCGATAGCAGACCTTATTCTGCAAAAGGCTAAGGAGAGCGGGGTTGCTGTTCAGGAAGATGCAGCCCTCGTGGAGGTTCTTTCAAAGCTTGATCTGGACCAACAGATTCCGTCTGAGCTCTATCAGCTGGTGGCGGAAATCCTCAGCTTTGTGTATCAAAGCGATCGTTCTGCTGGTGAACGGGGACAAGAATGAAAGAGCCATATGTAAGAAAACACTATAACCGCAAAGAGAAAGGAACTGCTGCAGAGAACGGAGCTGTGCAGTACCTATCTTCTAGTGGATATATGATATTGGAACGGAATTGGCGTTGTCGTACTGGAGAGCTTGATATCATTGCGGAGCGTGAAGACTGTATTGTTGTTGTCGAAGTTCGTAGCCGCAGTGGAGAGCTGCTTCAGGGAACTCCAGAAGAATCGGTGAATGCTCGCAAAATAAACCAGGTTCGGAATACAACACAGGTTTATTTGCATATGAAGGGTTATGAGGAACGGCGGGTTTCTTTTGATGTAATTAGCGTCTTGTTAAATGACGATCTTAGCCTAGCTTCACTTAGTCATATTCGCGAGGCGTTTTAAGAGTAACTCTATATTCTCATGCGATTCTTTATGAATTTACTGCTGTTCTGATAAAAAAGTCTTTACATACCTTCCGCACTGTGGGTCATTTCTCAAAAGAAATGGGTAAACATTAGGAGTAACTTTTTAATGTCATCATGAGGAGGGCTGTCTAGTGAAGAATAAACCTTCTGAAATGCAGGTTAGTTTTACATGCCAATATTGCCAGCAGAAGATTGAAGTGAAATTTAAAGCAGAGCCAATATCTGTCGTCTGTTGCGATAATTGCAATAAGACCTTCACGGTAATGCGGCCCACTATAGCGGAGGAAATATTAATAGATTGGGAAAATGAAGCGTTATTTCAAAAAATCCGGGCTGAAAAGTCGCAAAACAGCAATAGTAGTCTCTTAGCGCTTGTAATTAGAGTTATTGAACTGCTTACATGGCGTGACAAAGGCAATGGACAGGTGGAAGCGATCAAGGAGATGCGTGGCTGGCTTATTGACAATGAGGAGGCGCCTCCTTTAGCTGAACTGATTCAGAGTGATGTTAATAAACGTTCGAGTAAGCGGCGCGACTGGGAAAAGTAACATTAACAATAAAGAGGTATTCCGTCATCGCCTCATGACATAGAATGATACGTATAATTTCGTGAGAAATTAGGCGGAAAAGTCCTCGGGGCTCCGAATTTCCTAGGGTTTATGGGTAGTCGGAGCTTTTTTCATACATACTGTCATTAGAATAGGAACAAAGGGAGGGTGCAAATGGCTAAGGTTTTTTTCACATCAGATCATCATTTTGGGCATAAGTTGATCATTGATTTTGAATCCAGACCCTTCAACGATGTAGAGCAAATGAATGAAGTTATGATTGAAAGTTGGAATTCGGTAGTGAATCCGGACGATAAAGTATTTCATTTGGGAGACTTTTCTTTTTTTAATAAGGAGGCGACTCGTGCGATTGTGGCCAGGCTGCATGGATACAAAATCCTGATCCTTGGCAATCATGATCGCGGCCGCAGCCGAAGCTGGTGGCTTGAGGCAGGTTTTGATGAGGTTAGTGAATATCCTTTGATTTATAAGGATTTCTTTTTCCTCTCACATGAGCCTATGTACATGAATAAACATATGCCTTACGTAAATGTGCACGGTCATATTCATGGACAAAAATATGAGGGGAACAATCATTTTAACATTTGTGTAGAGCATTGGAACTATAAACCGTTGACTTTTGAGCAGATTAGGGACACGGTCGTAGTTAGTGAAGGAGATTGAAGTAGGTCTTTAGAGATGCTCTTTCGCTTTTATGTAAAACTTGAATTTCTTATTCTAAAGATAAATTGCTCACAGATTGCGTTAGGACACAACTTTTATAATGTACTTAACAGCTATTATGTATTTGGAAAATAAGGAAGCACCTTTTTTCTTGAAGCTATCACACCCCAAATTAGGGTGTATTTCAGGAGATGAGGTGTTTTTATTATGTATGGGAAAATGTTTAGCGCGTGTCTGTATGGGATTGAAGGGGTAATGATTGGTGTGGAAATCGATCTTGCAAATGGATTGCCGCAGACGAATATCATTGGCTTACCAGATTCAGCAATTCGCGAGGCTGTTGAACGAGTTAGGGCTGCCGTTAAAAATTGCGGTTACCGCTATCCACAGCAGCGTATTACGATCAATCTTGCCCCAGCTGACCTGCGTAAAGAAGGTTCCGCTTTTGATCTAGCGATTGCTTTAGGCATACTGATAACTAGTGGCCAGTTGATTATGCCTTCAGCTCAAGAGATGCTTTTAATTGGAGAGCTTGCGCTCGACGGCAGTCTGCGTCCGGTATCGGGTGTGCTGCCGATGGTTGAAGCAGCGCGTAAAAGCGGGTTTAAAGCCGTTCTGCTCCCGCAGGGCAATGCGGCAGAAGCTGCTTTAATCAGTGGCATGAATGTTTACACCCTCAACCATTTGCAAGCGTTAGTGAATGCTGCTGAACCTGTGGCCAGCTTTGGTCCGATTATAGATAAGCTAGTTCCTATAGAAGAATCTGAAGGATCACTACTTCCTTTTCCTGTATCCGTGAGTATGGGGGCGGGGGCAAAAGAACAACCTCCGGTGCTTGTTCTTTCTGTAGAGCATCTCAAATATAACCCTATATATTCTGATTCTGAGGCTGCTTCTTCCGAAGCGAATGAAATAATGGATGATTACAGTGATGTGCTTGGACAGCAACATGTGAAAAGAGCACTAACTATCGCGGCTGCAGGGATGCATAATATTATGCTTATTGGTCCACCTGGCACAGGCAAAACGATGCTGATTAAACGCCTTCCCAGTATCCTTCCGCAATTGTCGGACAGTGAGGCGCTTGAGGTAACCAAAATTTTTAGTGCGGCTGGAAATTTGAAGGATGCACACAAAGGTTTGCTGCGAAGTCGTCCATTTCGTTCTCCACACCACACGATATCTTCTGCCGGATTAATTGGAGGGGGCGGTATTCCCAAGCCAGGTGAGGTAAGTCTTGCACATCGAGGTATTCTGTTTCTGGATGAATTGCCAGAATTCTCCCGGAATGTACTTGAAGTGCTGCGACAGCCCCTCGAAGATGGGGTGGTTACTATAAGTCGTGCCCGAGCTTCCTTTACTTTTCCTGCCAAATTCATGCTCGCTGCATCGATGAATCCGTGCAGCTGCGGCTTTTTTGGAAGCGGTATCTTCCAGCAAAATTGTACCTGTAGTCCTGCCAGGATTGCCCAATATCGGGCAAAAATATCTGGTCCTTTATTGGATCGGATCGACTTACAGGTTGATGTTCCCCGCCCGAAGGAATGGGATCGGCAGGGGCATGTTTTATCGTCAGCAGATATGCGTGCGGAGGTGTTGGCTGCTCAGGCCATCCAAGCTAAACGTTACAAACGACTTGCGATTTCATGGAACAGTGAACTTTCCGGTGCTTCCCTTCGGAAATATGCGAGCCTAAACCGAGAGAGTGCTCAAATGCTGTATGACATTTTGGAGAATTTAGGTCTAAGCATGCGAGCGCATGATCGGATTATTAAGCTATCCCGTACCATAGCTGATCTAGAGGGTGCACAGGATATTTCTTCTGCACATCTCGCGGAAGCTGTGCAATACCGTAATCTGGATCGGCAGGTAATAGCGGAGGAATAAAGATAAAAGAGCAGCGATTCCCGTTATGGGAGATTCGCTGCTCTATATTATGGACCGTTAGTTACGAACACCGCCGAATCATTATTATCCTCTGATGTTTACGGAACGGACCTAGAGGACGTTATTTGCAAGTTTTTAGCCCTTGGAGCGTAGGTTCGGACTCTGGAGTCGCTATTCCTTCGGAAGAAGGTTATATTGGGTGATTTTCATTCCAATAGCTTCCATGAGGTCCGATAGCATTCCAAATATGGGATTAAGTTGCGTTTAAGATCAACTGTGTCCGTTAGCTACTTCGAATGCGAAATGCCACGTATTCAAACGAAGGTTAGATCGTTTAGTGAATTTCACATACATTTTTCTCTATAATTTCTTACAGTACATTCAATTCTACTTCGATATTGCCACGAGTAGCACGGGAGTAAGGACATGCGCCATGGGCAGCTTCTACCAAAGATGTTGCGGTTTCTCTGTCAACGCCTTTAACCAGCACGTCAAGCTTAACCGCAATGCCGAACCCGCCATCTTCAACTTTACCAAAGCTAACAGTAGCCGTAACTTCGCTGCCTTCAATCTTCACTTTGCCAAGTCGAGCAACCATGTTTAGGGCACTGTCAAAACAAGCGGAGTAGCCAGCTGCAAATAATTGTTCAGGATTAGTACCTTCACCACCGGCGCCACCCATTTCGCGTGGTGTACTGATCGTAAGGTTGAGTTTAGGACTTTCTGATTCTATATAACCGTTTCTTCCCCCAACCGCTTTAACTGTTGTTTCATACATCTTTTGTTGAATTGTCATCATAATAAATCTCTCCTATTCATTAATTAGTTTGTGTACAATCTAATTTATCACAATTAATATAAAAGTCAAATTAATTTTTTGCTATTATTATGATGTGTGAGTGAATTATGATAAAATAAAGAGATAAGGCGGGTGAATAAATATGAAAATGAGTGAAGAAGATATGCAGAAAATGACTACAACCCCAGAGCTGCTGATCGAGAATCAGCTCTGTTTTACCATTTATGCTTGCTCGCGTGAGATTACAAAGCTGTACCAACCGTATTTGGATAAGATCGGTTTAACTTACTCCCAATACCTAGTAATGCTTGTGTTATGGGAACGGCAGCAATGTACAGTGAAAGAGATTGGTGAGGCGTTATTTTTGGATTCAGGAACGCTGACTCCGCTATTGAAGCGCTTGCAAGCCGCAGGCCTAATTATACGTGAACGCTCGATGCAGGATGAGCGAAAAGTATTAATCTCACTAACGAAGCAAGGCTGGGCACTCCAAAGTGATGCCGTGTGTATTCCCGGCAAAATGATGGAAGAAACGACACTGACAAATAATGAATCCATAGAGCTACTTGATCAGTTTAAAGACTTATTGAATCGTGTTCACGAAGCTAATATCCAAGATAGTAAAAAGTAAGCGTAGTAAGGAGTCAATGCGATCGTTCGCATTTCGGCATGAAATCAAGCGAAAAAATGTGTACAAATCATGAATATATTTAAGGTAAGCGTTTTAAAAACATGTTACACTATTCTGGGTTCCTTTGTATGGCATATAGGTAAATATAAGCTTAGTCTTATAGATTTACACAATGTCTCTTGCAGAAATAGTGCCATTCTTTTTACGAGTGGTAGATCAGTTTCTGCTGGTTCCGGAATAGTGCTGCATGTATAACATCAGCCTATCCCTAACCCCGCGGCAATCAAAACGGAAAGCGAGATGACGACAGGCTGCCTGTTTAGTCACCACGCTACTTTAGGAGGCTACCGCTATGAATATCCACGAGTATCAGGGAAAAGAAGTGCTTAAGAAGTACGGTGTAGCCGTACCGAATGGAAAAGTAGCTTATACAGTGGAGGAAGCGGTAGAAGCCGCAGAGTCACTGAGCACACCAGTTGTTGTAGTTAAAGCTCAGATTCACGCAGGTGGACGCGGTAAAGCTGGAGGAGTAAAGGTTGCTAAGAATATCGATGAGGTGCGTAGTTACGCAACTGAGATTCTTGGAAAGACTCTAGTAACTCACCAGACTGGACCGGAGGGTAAGGTAGTAAAAAGACTGCTCATTGAAGAGGGTTGTCAAATTGTTAAGGAGTATTACATTGGTATCGTAGTTGACAGAGGAACTGGCCGAGTGGTCATGATGGCTTCTGAAGAAGGCGGTACTGAGATTGAAGAAGTAGCTGCAACACATCCGGAGAAAATTTTTAAAGAGATCATTGATCCGGCAGTGGGTTTGCAGACTTTCCAGGCGCGCAAGCTGGCTTACAGCATCTCTATTCCCAATGAGCTGGTAGGCAAAACTGTGAAATTCATGCAAGCGCTATATTTAGCTTTCGTGGATAAAGATTGCTCTATTGCCGAAATTAACCCATTGGTAGTGACTGCGGATGGGAATGTGATGGCACTGGATGCCAAACTGAATTTTGATTCCAATGCCTTGTTCCGTCATAAGGATATTCTAGAGCTGCGGGATTTGGATGAAGAGGATTTAAAGGAAATCGAAGCCTCGAAGTATGACCTTAGCTATATTGCGCTTGATGGCAATATTGGGTGCATGGTAAACGGTGCAGGTCTCGCGATGGCGACTATGGATATTATTAAGTATTATGGGGGCGAACCCGCCAACTTCCTGGATGTAGGGGGCGGTGCAACGACCGAGAAGGTAACAGAAGCCTTTAAAATCATTTTATCGGATGAAAAGGTGAACGGGATTTTTGTTAATATTTTCGGCGGTATTATGCGCTGTGATGTTATCGCTAACGGTGTTGTAGAAGCGGCTAGTCAACTGGGTTTGACCAAACCGCTGGTTGTGCGTCTTGAGGGAACAAATGTTGGATTAGGCAAGCAGATTTTGGCTGGATCGGGACTTAATATTGTTGCTGCTGATTCTATGGCGGACGGTGCCCGTAAGATTGTGTCTCTTGTGCAATAATGGCCTGATTTAGGAAGCCAGTTATCGTATTTGACAATATAAGTAGGGATGTGACTTAAGGCATGAGCATTCTTGTAGATAAAAATACGAAAGTTATCACGCAGGGAATTACAGGATCAACGGGTTTGTTCCATACTAAAGGTGCGCTTGATTATGGAACACAGATGGTTGGAGGGGTAACACCGGGTAAAGGTGGAACATCTGTCAATATCACGCTTGAAAATGGCAGTGAGGTTAGCCTTCCGGTATTCGATACTGTTGTAGCTGCTAAGGCGGCTACAGGCGCAACCGCTAGTGTAATCTATGTACCGCCAGCATTCGCAGCAGACTCCATAATGGAAGCCGTGGACGCAGAACTCGACTTGGTGATTTGTATTACCGAAGGGATTCCAGTGCTTGATATGGTAAAGGTGTCCCGTTATATGGAGGGGCGCTCTACTGTATTGATCGGACCCAACTGTCCGGGAGTTATCACTCCTGGGGAATGCAAAATAGGAATTATGCCGGGTTATATTCATATGCCAGGGTATGTAGGTGTTGTCTCGCGCAGCGGAACTCTAACCTATGAGGCTGTTCATCAGCTGACCACGCGTGGAATCGGGCAATCTTCAGCTGTAGGTATTGGCGGAGACCCTGTTAAAGGCTCGGAGTTTATTGATATTCTGAAGCTTTTTAATGAGGATCCGGGTACAAAGGCAGTCATCATGATTGGTGAAATTGGCGGAACCGCAGAGGAAGAAGCAGCAGAGTGGATTCGTGAGCATATGACTAAGCCGGTTGTAGGGTTTATTGGCGGTGCTACTGCCCCTCCTGGCAAACGTATGGGGCATGCGGGTGCTATTATTTCCGGAGGCAAAGGAACAGCGAGTGAGAAAATTGCCGTACTTGAATCGTGCGGAATCAAGGTCGCTCCTACACCTGCCGAAATGGGCTCAACGCTTGTGAGTGTGCTTGAAGAACGCGGTATTCTTAGCGCATTTACAACGCATTAATTATTTTATATAATTGAAGGAATTCACTCTACGCGAGTGGGCTTCTTTCGTGTATAATTATTTCAGAGGTAAGCAACCTTTTGTTCCTATCTAAGGGATGAAAGGTTGCTTTTTTTGTTTTTTAACATAGAAAAATATTGAATTAAAAGAAAATATTGCATTCATCAAATTCATGTTACAAAATAGGGAAGGCTAACCCTTCCATTAAAGGAGAGTAAGCTTATATGGAAGAAAAAGATCTGCTGTTTGGTTTTAATGAAGTGGAGGGGATTGGCTGGAAAAGTATCGACAAGATCCGCAGAGCAGGCTTAATGTCAGAACGAGCATTTTCCTGTAGTGCAAAAGATTGGGAAACGATCGGATTGAACAGAAAGCTGTCGAATTATCTTGCTTCCATATATACGTTAGAGTGGATCGCTAAAAGGCGCTTATTAATGGAAGAATGTGCAGTGAAGATGGTCACTGTGTTTGATGCGGCTTATCCTGTTTTGTTGAAGGAGACGGCACAGCCACCGTGGATCCTTTATTATCGGGGGCGTTTGGAACTGTTATCAACTCCTAGTGTGGCGATGGTTGGCACCCGTGTGCCAACAGCTTATGGACGAAAGGTAGGAGGGATTCTCGCGGAGGAGCTTAGTGCAGCAGGTCTAACGGTGGTTAGCGGACTTGCGAGGGGTATTGATAGCATTTGTCACGAAGCGGCGCTAAGAAGCGGTGGAGGGACCATAGCAGTAGTGGCAACAGGATTGGAAAAAGTCTATCCAACTGAAAATATTGAACTGGAGCGGCGTATCTCTCAGGAAGGGCTTGTCATCACAGAGTATCCTCTTGGAACTAAAAGTCATCCTGGATTATTTCCACAGCGTAATCGGATCATAGCAGGTTTATCACGGGGGACAGTGGTCGTGGAGGCTGACAGTCGCAGTGGATCACTTATTACAGCCGATGCTGCCTTGGAAGCTGGAAGGGATGTCTTCGCAGTTCCCGGACCTATCACATCACCTAAGAGCAGAGGGGCGTTAGAGCTTATCAAACAGGGTGCAAAGCTGGTAACCAGTGGATTAGATATTATAGAAGAATATACTTCTTATTTGCCGACAAACGTAATAAAAACAGGGAATAATAGCACTACCGAACAGACAGCAGACGACTTTATGATTGAAAAGAAATTGACAAATGAGGAGTCTCACCTATACCATATACTGCATCAAGGCCCTTTTATATTGGACGATATGCTTGTAAGAACAGGATGGGATTTTGGACATTTGCATTCAGTTCTGTTATCTTTAATCATAAAAAAAGCGGTAACACAATTACCAGGAGCTATTTATAAGGTAATTTAATATAGAGGTGCGAGTGTTAACGAGGAGGAAGAGTCTATGGCAGATGCATTAGTTATTGTCGAGTCGCCTGCAAAAGCGAAGACAATTGGCAAATATCTAGGTAGTAAATATATTGTAAAGGCATCAATGGGACATATTAGGGATCTACCGAAGAGTCAAATTGGTGTTGAGGTGGAGAATGATTTCAGTCCCAAATATATTACTATCCGCGGTAAAGGATCTATATTGAAGGAATTGAAAGACGCTAGTAAAAAAGTTAAAAAAGTTTATCTCGCAGCTGACCCCGACCGCGAAGGGGAAGCAATTGCTTGGCATTTGGCGCATGCGCTGGATTTAGATAATACACAAGAATGCAGAGTTGTTTTTAATGAGATCACCAAACAAGCGGTAAAAGATGCTTTTAAGACACCGCGTAAGATTAATATGGATCTCGTGAATGCACAGCAGGCTAGACGTATTCTGGATCGACTGGTAGGGTACAAGATTAGTCCTCTATTATGGAAGAAAGTCAAAAAAGGTTTATCTGCTGGACGTGTTCAATCCGTTGCCGTGAAGATCATTATGGATCGTGAGAATGAAATCTCCGCTTTTGTACCCACCGAATATTGGAGCATAACAGCGAAGCTTGGAATCCGGGATTCCGTCTTTGAAGCTAAGTTTCATAAGCTGAATGGTGTGAAAAAAGAACTGAACCAGGAAAGTGATGTTCAGGAGGTTCTTGAAGCCATTAAGAACGCATCTTTTAAGGTGAGTGATGTGAAGGAGAAGGAAAGACAACGTCATCCTTCGGCTCCTTTTACCACCAGCTCCCTACAACAGGAAGCAGCCCGTAAGCTTGGATTCCGTGCCGCTAAGACAATGTCTGTTGCACAGCAGCTATACGAAGGTGTGGAACTCGGTAAAGAAGGTACCGTAGGTTTGATCACTTATATGCGTACAGACTCCACGCGTCTCTCTGTCACCGCTCAGGATGAAGCTAAAGAGCTTATAACAGCTAAGTATGGTGAGAAGTTCTTGCCAGAATCCCCACGGCAGTATTCTAAAAAGGCAGCTGGAGCACAGGAAGCGCATGAAGCGATTCGTCCTACCTCGGCATTACGCGAACCTGAAATGGTCAAAGAGTTCTTGAGCCGTGATCAATTCCGTCTCTACAAGCTAGTGTGGGAGCGATTCGTATCAAGTCAGATGTCTTCTGCCCTGCTGGATACGCTTTCGGTCGATATTGCTGCAGGTACTGCTACATTCAGAGCTGTTGGTTCGAAGGTTTCATTCCCCGGGTTCATGAAGGTTTATGTAGAAGGCAACGATGACGGAACTACAGATGAAGACAAGTATTTGCCGCCGCTTCAAGCGGGAGATGCTTTAAATAAGCAGGAGATCGAGCCTAAGCAGCACTTTACACAACCGCCTCCACGATATACGGAAGCAAGACTTGTAAAGACGCTTGAGGAGCTGGGTATAGGCCGTCCAAGTACATATGCCCCAACGCTGGAAACCATCCAGAAGCGTGGGTATGTGGCTATTGAAGAGAAAAAATTCATGCCAACCGAACTTGGCGAGCTTGTTATAGAGCAGATGGAGCAATTTTTCCCGGAAATCCTAAACGTTGAATTCACCGCGAACATGGAAGGTGATCTTGACCATGTGGAAGAGGGCTCAGAAGACTGGGTAAAGGTTCTTGCAGAGTTTTACGAATCGTTTGAGAAGCGTTTGGTATTCGCGGAAGAAGAGATGAAAGAAATTGAGATTGAAGATGAAGTCTCTGATGAGATCTGTGAGAAATGCGGCAAACCTCTCGTGTATAAGCTGGGTCGCTTTGGGAAATTCCTAGCATGCTCTGGCTTTCCGGATTGCCGAAACACGAAACCGATTATCAAGGATATTGGCGTAACTTGCCCTAAATGTCATGAAGGTAAGGTTGTGGAGCGACGCAGCAAAAAAGGGCGTGTTTTCTATGGCTGCGACCAGTACCCTGGTTGTGATTTCGTTTCATGGGATAGACCTTCTATAAAACCATGTCCATCATGTGGATCTTGGATGATTGAGAAACGTAATAAGCAAGGAACCAAGCTACAATGTACGTCTTGTGATCATACAGAGGCGGTTCTAGACAACGAAGAAGAATTAGCAGATTAATAGTCTCTATGGGAGGAAAAAAGACAGTGTCAGATACAGCAAAAGTAACAGTAATTGGAGCGGGCCTCGCAGGAAGCGAAGCCGCTTGGCAAATAGCATCACTAGGAGTACCGGTAAGATTATATGAGATGAGACCTGTAGTAAAGACGCCAGCCCATCACACGAATCAATTTGCTGAACTGGTATGCAGCAACTCCTTGCGTGCGAATGGATTAGGAAATGCTGTAGGTGTATTGAAGGAAGAAATGCGGCGTTTGAACTCTCTGGTATTAGGTGCTGCTGACCGACACGCGGTACCCGCAGGAGGAGCACTCGCCGTAGATCGGGACGGATTCTCAGGTGAGATCACCCATACTTTGCATAATCATCCGCTCGTTGAAGTCATAAATGAAGAACTTACGCATATACCGGAGGAGGGGATTGTTGTTATTGCAACTGGTCCCCTAACTTCACCGGCATTATCCGCTGAAATAAAAGGGCTGCTGGGTGAAGAGTATTTCTACTTCTATGATGCAGCAGCACCGATTGTTGAGAAAGACACCATTGATATGAACAAGGTGTATTTGGCTTCCCGTTATGATAAGGGAGAAGCGGCTTATCTGAACTGTCCGATGACAGAAGAGGAGTTCGACGTGTTTTATGATGCGTTGATTTCTGCTGAAACAGCAGCTCTCAAGGATTTTGAGAAAGAAATATACTTTGAAGGCTGTATGCCTATTGAAATCATGATGAAACGCGGTAAGCAAACAGCGTTATTTGGCCCAATGAAGCCAGTAGGACTTATCAATCCACATACAGGTAAACTTCCTTACGCGGTTGTGCAACTCCGTCAGGATAATGCTGCCGGTACACTTTACAATCTTGTTGGTTTTCAGACCCATTTGAAATGGGGTGAGCAGAAGCGAGTATTTTCACTGATCCCAGGTCTTGAGAATGCAGAATATGTTCGTTATGGTGTGATGCACAGAAATACATTTATTAATTCTCCTAAGCTTCTGCACCCTACTTATCAGATGAAAGGCAAGGAAAGACTCTTTTTTGCTGGACAGATGACAGGTGTAGAAGGTTATGTTGAATCAGCTGCTTCCGGGCTCATAGCTGGCATTAATGCTGCACGGGCAGCACTCGGTCAGGAAGGACTGATCTTCCCGCAGGATACTGTTCTAGGCAGCATGCCAGCTTATATTACTTCAGCCGATCCAGAGCATTTTCAGCCTATGAATGCCAATTTCGGTCTGTTGCCGAAGGTAGAGAAGAAGATCCGCAATAAGAAGGAAAAGAATGAAATGTTAGCTCATCGCGCTCTGGACAGTCTTGCCGAGTATGCCAACCGTACAGGACTCGCTTATTCGGAGCCGGAGGTTGTCGATAGCGAACAAAGCCCATCTTAAGGAGGTAACTTACAATCATGGTACCCAGCTTTCATGCGACTACAATTTGTGCTGTAAGACATAACGGACAGGCAGCTATAGCAGGTGATGGACAGGTTACATTCGGAGAGAGTGTTATTATGAAGACGACGGCCAGAAAAGTCCGTCGCCTGTACAGAGGACAAGTAATAGCAGGTTTTGCGGGGTCCGTTGCGGATGCTATTACCCTATTCGAAAAATTCGAGGGCAAGCTGGAGGAGCATCATGGGAACCTGCAGCGGGCTGCAGTTGAATTAGCGAAGGACTGGCGTCAAGATCGTATTCTTCGGAAGCTTGAAGCTTTGATGATTGTTATGGATAAGGAAGGAATGCTCCTGATCTCCGGAAATGGTGAAATTATCGAACCGGATGATGACGTTCTTGCGATTGGTTCCGGTGGTAATTTTGCGCTGGCTTCAGGTCGAGCACTCAAACGTCATGCACCCAATCTTTCCGCTGCGGATATTGCTAGAGAATCGCTTCAGGTAGCATCTGAAATTTGTGTGTACACTAATTCCAACATTATTGTTGAACAATTATAGACTCAGTGCCATAGAGACAAGGAGGAATTCACGATGGTGAATCAATCGCTTACACCCCGTCAAATTGTAGCCGAATTGGATAAATATATCGTAGGTCAGAAGCAAGCCAAGAAATCGGTAGCTGTTGCGCTCCGTAATCGGTATCGGCGCAGTCTGCTAGCAGAGGAACTGCGTGATGAAGTCGTCCCTAAGAACATCCTGATGATCGGACCTACAGGTGTGGGTAAGACAGAGATCGCCCGGCGTCTAGCAAAGCTTGTTAATGCACCGTTCATCAAAGTGGAGGCTACTAAATTCACTGAGGTCGGTTATGTAGGTCGAGATGTGGAATCTATGGTTCGTGATCTGGTAGAGACTTCTATTCGTATGGTCAAGCTTGAGCGTACGGAGAAGGTTAAGGATCGTGCGGAAGAACTGGCTAATGAGCGGATCGTTTCTATATTGGTCCCTTCCTCTTCCAAAAATAAATCACAAAAGAATCCTTTCGAGATGATTTTTGGAGGGAATTCTGCACAAGAGGACTCTAAAGAAGACACTGAGCAGGATGGAAGTTTAAGTGAACGCCGCCGTGGGGTTAGATTTAAGCTGTTAGCTGGTCAGCTGGAAGATGACATCATTGAAATTGATGTTGAGGATACAGCGCCAACTATGATGGATATGTTTGCAGGTCAAGGTAACGACCAAATGGGTATGAATATGCAAGAGATGTTCGGCAGTTTGCTGCCTAAGCGGACGAAGAAACGTAAGCTTCCTATTCGCGAAGCGCGCAAGGTACTCATTCAGGATGAGGCGGCCAAGCTGATTGATATGGATGATGTGATCCAGGAATCCGTGACTCGGGCTGAACAATCAGGCATTATTTTTATCGATGAAATCGATAAAGTAGCAAGTCAGGGAAAAGGGTCTGGACCGGATGTGTCGCGTGAAGGCGTGCAACGGGATATTTTGCCGATTGTAGAGGGTTCAACCATTATGACGAAATACGGTCCTGTGAAGACGGACTATGTACTCTTTATGGCTGCCGGAGCTTTCCATATTGCTAAGCCTTCAGATTTGATTCCAGAACTTCAAGGCCGTTTTCCGATTCGCGTAGAGCTGAGCAGTCTAACGTTAGAGGATTTCGTTTCTATTTTGACGGAACCGGAGAATGCTTTAACTAAACAATATGTGAATCTGCTTAAAACAGAAAATTTAGAAGTGGAATTCCAGAAGGATGCTATACATGAGATTGCCAAAATAGCGGCTTCAGTGAATCAAAATATGGAGAATATAGGTGCACGGCGTCTTCATACTATTTTGGAGAAGCTGTTAGAGGATCTTTCTTTTGAAGCACCTGAGCTGACTTTGGAGAAAATGGTTATTACCCCGGAGTATGTGCGCGAGAAATTGGCAAGTATAGCTCAGGATCGTGATTTAAGTCAGTATATTCTTTAAAGTGACAAAAAAACAAAAAATCTATGTATTTTGAATTTGGGCATAACGGATTAGATAAATTACAAATTGGTGTCGTGAAAACGTAAAAATATGTCAAAACATGCAATTAAAAAGAAAATAATGAGTTAAAAATGTAAATAAATAGTAATAAAGTGCTAAAAGCCCTGTCTTTTCTAAAAAGATAGGGCTTATTTCTTATTGTAATAATATACAAATTAAATGAAAATCAATGTATGTGAAAATGCTAAATGTTATTCATTGCGACAGCGTTCGACGGAATACCGTAAATTTTGAGTATTTTTCTTCTTTATTTGTCGAAAGCAAGCAGGTTTTTTGATGGAAGTTGTGGAATTCTTTTCATTATGATAGCTTTGAAAGGAGGAATTGTCTTGGGATTGCTGAATAGTGTCAGTTTTCAACGATTGCAGGGAGGCATTGATGCTGCCTATAAACGACAAAGTGCTCTAGCAAATAACGTGGCTAATCAAGATACGCCCAATTTCAAACGTTCTGATGTTTCATTCGAAAGTATCCTGCAACAACAGGAAAGTGGAATCCAATCTACACTTAGAGCGAAAGTTTCGGATACCCGGCATTATCAATTTGGCAGCAACACAATTGTTCCCGCTGCTGTTGAGAATACTGATGAAACTACCTCTATGAACAATAACGACAATAATGTGGATGTAGATCGCGAAATGGCGTTAAGCGCAGAGAACCAGCTTAGGTATAGTTCTTATGTTGAACAGATTAACAGCCAGATTTCGATGATGCGAGCCGTAATTCAAGGAGGATAAGAGAGTATGAACTTTGGTAGTAGTTTTGGGATCAGCGCATCTGCATTAACGGCTCAACGGTTGCGGATGGATGTAATTTCTTCCAACGTAGCCAACGCTGAAACTACAAGAGCATCCGTGGTTGATGGCAAGGCTGTTCCTTACCGACGTAAGTTGGTGGTTTTGGAAACGAACGAAAGTAATAAATTCTCGAATATACTAAATTCGAAAATGAACAATAGCAATGAAGGGGTTAAGGTGCAGTCGATCATAGAAGATACTTCACCATTGAAGCCGGTATACAATCCGAGCCATCCTGATGCGGATGCTGAAGGATATGTCTATATGCCAAACGTAGACATTACCAAAGAAATGGTTGATATGTTATCTGCATCTCGCTCTTATGATGCCAATGTCACGATGCTTAATGCATCCAAGGCTATGGTAAGCAAGGCACTCGAAATTGGTAGATAAATGAATGTTAATTAACTTAAGGGGGGGAAACAGTTGATACAGAATATATCTAATGGGGTTCAGGCTGTACAGCAGCTTGCTATGAAACCGACATCTTCCGAAGTTTCATCCACTCCTGCTAATTCGATGGAGAGCTTTGGCTCTTATCTTGAGGATGCGCTCAATAAAGTGGCTGATCAGGAACAACAAGCTAAGGATATGAGTAATAAATTTGTATTGGGAGAAGTGAACATTGACGAAGTGATGATTTCTTCCCAACAGGCTCTACTGAGTTTACAGTTGACTACACAAGTCCGGAACAAAGTGATTGAAGCCTATCAAGAAATTATGAGAACTCAAATATAATAAATCCTAGCTTAGTTTCGGATGGGGTGACACTGTGAATGAAAGATTTGCCCAATATCGGGAGAAGGTTCTCTTGTATTGGAACAGATTTAGTGGTAAACAGAAGATTTTATTCTTTTCAACATTGTTTATCATTCTAATAATAATCGTAGTTATGACCATGCAGCTTTCAAAAACAGAATATGAAGTAGCATTTCAAGATTTGGACAGTACGGATTCGGCTGGAGTAATGAAAGCCTTAGATTCAGCAGGTGTTTCATACCGATTAAGTCAAGATGGAAAGAGTATTTCTGTACCAAGTACAGAAGCAGCTCGGGTCAAGGTGGATATCGGTTCTCAGGGGATTGTTCAAGGTGGTTCTATCGGATATAAAGTCTTTGATGAAAACTCATCGATGATTGGTACAACAGATAGCGAGTTTAACGTGAAGTACAATAATGCATTAAACGGTGAAGTTGAACAGTTAATGAGACGCATGCAAGGGATTAAAGATGCAAAAGTGCTGATTAATTTGCCTAAAGAGACAGTTTTTGCCTCACAGGCTGATCAGGAGCAGGCATCTGCATCCGTTGTGCTTTCATTTGATCCAGGATTTAGACCTACTCAAGACAATATTGACGGGTATTTCAATCTTGTGAAAACTGCTGTGCCCAATTTGCCAATTGACAACATTACCATTGCAAATAATGAAATTGAATTAATGCCAACAGCTAAAGGTGGACAGGCTGGTGTCACAAACCAAGTTGAAGAAAACTTCGCTCTTCAGAAAAAATTCGAAGAAGAAGTAAAGAAAAATGTGAAACAATTCCTTAGCACTCTTACCGGTCCTGATAAAGTGGATGTTCTTGTGTTCTCAAAGTTGAACTTTGACAAGGAAAACCGGAAGGAAGATCTTGTTACCCCTGTGGATACAGAGAACATGAAGGGGATTGAGATCAGTTCACAGATAATTAGTAATTCGTATTCGGGTCAAGGAAACACGACTGGCGGAGTGGCTGGCACTGGTTCTCAAGATGTTACGGGCTATCCTTCTGATGCGGGTGCGGATACTTCTACCTCGGAGGAATCTTCTGAAACGAGGAACTACGAAGTTAACCGAATTACTAAAGATGTTATTGCTAGTCCGTATACTGTTAAAGACTTAACCATAAATGTTGCAGTTGAACCACCTTCAGGAGAAAAAACTTTAGATGATGCAACATCAGCTGCAATTCAAAATATTTTGGTGAATATTGTTCGCGCTTCTCTTGCAGATTCAGGTACTACATATACAGACGCTGATTTGACCAAAAAGGTTTCGGTCTACTCGCAACAATTTGGTGGCACCGATGCCAACACCGTTAAAGGTGGTCTCGCTTCTTGGATGATATGGGCTATCGGAGCAGCAGCATTGCTGGTTGGAGCAGGTGGAGGATATCTAATCTACCGGAGTCGTAAACAGACTGTGGAAGAGGAAGATGAAGACATTCCATTGCAGGTTCCTACTGAATTTCCTTCTATTAACTTGGAGAGCGTGACGAATGAAAGTCAAGTTCGTAAGCAATTGGAAAGTTTGGCCAAGAAGAAGCCAGACGAATTCGTAAATCTGCTGCGTACATGGCTTGCAGACGAACAGAGGTGAACTAATGGCAAAGGCTAGCCAGCAGGGACTTAGTGGCCGTCAAAAAGCTGCGATCCTGCTTATCACACTAGGGCCCGAGGTATCGGCGCAAATTTTCAAACATTTAAGAGACGAGGAAATTGAACAGCTGACTCTTGAAATTGCCAATGTTCGCAAAGTGGACAGCAGTGAAAAAGAGTCGATCATGTCTGAATTCCATCAGATATGCCTCGCCCAGGAATATATATCACAAGGCGGTATTAACTACGCTAAAGAAATTCTGGAGAAAGCGCTTGGGTCAACAAAAGCAATGGAGGTCATTAATCGTCTGACTGCAACATTGCAAGTAAGACCTTTCGATTTTGCACGAAAAGCGGATCCTAATCAGATTCTCAACTTTATCCAGAATGAAAATGTACAGACTATTGCACTTGTATTGTCTTATCTGCAATTTGAACAAGCTGCCGCAATCCTCTCCTCGCTTCCTCAAGAGAAGCAGGCAGAGGTGGCGAGAAGAATTGCTGTTATGGACAGCACCTCTCCGGAGGTAATTACGCAAATTGAACGTGTGCTGGAGCAGAAGCTTTCCGCTACAGTAACTCAGGATTATACAAATGCTGGTGGTATCGAATCGATTGTACAAATCTTGAATGGGGTTGACCGGGGGACAGAACGTACGATTCTGGATTCTCTCGAAATTCAAGATCCAGAACTTGCCGAAGAGATCAAGAAACGGATGTTCGTATTCGAAGATATTGTCAATGTGGACAATCGTTCGATCCAACGCATTATTCGTGATATTGATAATGCGGATCTACAGCTTGCTCTCAAGGTTGCCAGCGAAGAAGTACGGGATGTTATTTTCAGAAATATGTCCAAGCGTATGGCAGAAACGTTCCGAGAAGAAATGGAATACATGGGTCCTGTGCGGCTGCGTGATGTTGAAGAAGCACAGACTCGTATTGTAGGCACGATCCGCAGACTCGAAGAGTCTGGTGAAATTATCATCGCTCGTGGCGGAGGAGATGACATCATTGTCTAAGCTGATCAAACACTCCCAGTATGTTCCGGTTGATGTCTTTAAAAGATTGGAACAGGCCCGGCAATATGCGGGCCTAACTGAGGAGCCCGTTCCCGAGGAGACTTTAAGCGAGACTGACTATCATGATCCCGCACGTGAAGAGGCAGAAGAGACGCGTAAGCAAATGCTTAAGGACGCTCAGGATTTTGCTGAAGAGCAGGTTCGGAATGCATCTCTTGAAGCGGAACAGATTGTAGAGTCCTCGAAAGCGGAGGCTGAAGAGTGGTGGAAACAACGGCGTGAGCAGGATGAACATCTGATCGAAGCTATCAAAGCTGAAGCTCATCAGCAAGGTTATGAGGAAGGTGTTTCTCAGGCTGAGGAAGAGATGAAGCATAAGATTGCAGAGATGATGGAAGAAGCGCGTGCTGTTTTGACTGAGGCTTATAAAGCTAGAGAAGTTATTATTCAGGAAGCGGAGCCTTTTTTAGTAGAGTTAAGCTGTGATATTGCAGAAAAAATTGTGGACAAGCAATTAACAGTAGAGCCACAATTCGCAATGGACTTAATTCGCAAAAATCTGGCTCGTAAGCGAGAACAGGGTTTGATCTCACTTTGTGTATCCCCAGCGCAGTTCGCTTTTGTGAATGCTGCTCGGGAAGAATTATCACTAGCTGTTGATTCACAGGCTGAACTGCAAATCTTGCCCGACTCAACGGTAAAAGACCAAGGATGTGTTATCCGCTCTTCCTTTGGCAGCATAGATGCTCGAATCGACACTCAGCTCGCAGAGATCAAAAAAGAGCTGGTAAGAATTGCGCTGGACACCGATGAGCAGAGAAATGGGGAAGACGATGCTTAATAGCAACCGTTATAAGGAGCAACTTCGTAATCTCGATCCGGTGAGGATCAATGGGAAAGTGACGCAGGTAATCGGTCTAATGGTTGAATCGGAAGGTCCTGACGCAAGTATAGGTGATGTATGCTACATCTACCCTTCTAAAGGAAACAAACCGCTGCAAGCTGAGGTCGTTGGTTTCCGTGATAACAAGGTACTATTGATGCCACTTGGTGAACTGCAGGCGATTGGACCTGGTTGTGATGTAGTGGGCACTGGTAAGCCGCTTAGCGTGCAAGTAGGTTCTGAATTATTAGGAAAAGTACTGGATGGTCTGGGGCAGCCGCTTGATGGCTCTCTCATTCCAGCACGAATGCCACATAGCTCTACCTTTAATATTCCTTCCAATCCACTTAATAGACCGCGGGTGCAGGAGCCCATTAGTATCGGTGTGAGAGCGATTGACGGTTTGCTAACGATTGGCAAGGGACAACGGGTCGGTATTTTTGCTGGCTCGGGGGTCGGCAAGAGTACTTTGATGGGGATGATTGCCCGGAATACATCAGCTGACGTAAATGTTATTGCTCTGATTGGTGAGCGTGGCAGAGAAGTATTGGATTTCATTGAACGAGATTTGGGACCAGAGGGCTTGCAGCGATCCGTAGTAATTGTTGCTACCTCAGACCAACCTGCATTGATTCGCATAAAAGGTGCGCTTATCGCTACAACGATTGCCGAGTATTTCCGCGATCGCGGCCTTAATGTAATGCTGATGATGGATTCGGTCACCCGTTATGCTATGGCCCAACGTGAAGTTGGACTTGCAGTTGGAGAGCCGCCAGCCATGCGGGGATATACACCTTCGGTGTTTGCAAGCTTACCCAAACTGCTGGAACGTGCTGGTACAGGTCCTACAGGCTCTATAACAGCCTTCTACACGGTACTAGTTGATGGTGATGACATGAACGAGCCAATCGCAGATGCAGTCAGAGGAATACTTGACGGACATATCGTACTCAATCGAAACATTGCTAACAAAGGACACTTTCCAGCAATAGATGTTCTTTCCAGCATAAGTCGAGTAATGAAGGATATTGCTCCAGAAGAACAGATTGCAGCAGCGGAGAATGTGAAGCGCCTTATGGCCGTTTACAAGGATTCAGAGGATTTGATTAATATTGGAGCTTATCAGAGAGGCTCTAATGCTCAAATCGACGAGTCGATGGAATTTATCGACAGTATATGGGATTTCACCAAACAAAAGGTGAATGAAAAAGTTACGCTGGCTGAAGTTCAACAGTCTTTAATTTCACAGTTCTCAAGGAGTTGATTCGGTATTATGAGGTTTCATTATACTTTTCAAAAAGTCGTTGACTTGAAGGGCAATGAGAAGACACAGGCAGAATGGATGCTCTCAAGCGCGCTTGGAGAATTGCAGGCACAGGAAAGAAGCCTGGATGAACTCATCTTTCAGCGGAGTGCTATCATGCTATCCTTACAAAATGCCGCAGAGCAAAAGACACCTATGGTTAAGATTCGTGAAATGCAGGAGTATGTGGAATATCTGGATAAATGCATTGCCCGTAAGCATACGGACATTAGCCGTGCACATCAAGAAGTCCAGAAGAAACAAGATCAGTTAAGCACTAAGGTTTTAGATGAAAAAGTATGGTTGAAGGCAAAAGACAAGGCTGAGACATTGTTTCAGCAAAGTATGATTTTACGGGAACAAAACGAACTGGATGAGATGGCAACCGTCCGCTTCGCGATGAAATCCCTCTAACCCGGGAGGTTTCCGCTAGTGGCTAATATTGATAATGATATGGAACTTGAAAATGAAGGGTCAGCGGGGAAATTTGAGCGGTTCTTATTCTTAATGATACCGATTATATTCACGCTAGTACTGCTTGGAGTACTGTTGACGCTTTTTAATATGGACATTCGTAATAATGTACTTGAAGTTGCGAATAAAATTCCTATCCTGGAAAAATGGGTTCCTGATCCGCCTGCAGATCCTTCTAAACCGAAGGAAGAAAGCAAAAAGCAGGAAGTGAGCTCAGCGACAACGATTAAGGAGCTTAAAGCTCAGCTCGCCCAGCAGGAAGAAAACCTGAAGAAGGTTACAGATGAAAAAACTGCCCAGGATACCAAGGTTCAGGCGCTAGAGTCACAGATTGAAGGAATGAAGAAGGAAGCTGAAACCGCAGAGGCAAGCACAGAAGAAGCTGAGGATCCTTATCAGAAACAGGTTTCTGATTTGGCTAAGCTGTATGCGGGCATGAAAGCTTCAAAGGCTGCACCGATCATGGAGAATTTAACTACAGAAGAAATGGTGCAGATCTTCAGTGTCATGAGTAAAGCGAGTAAAACTGCGATTTTGGAAAAAATGGATCCGCAAAAAGCTGCAGATGTAACGATAAAGTTAAAAGAAACTACATCTTCGAGTGACATGGCGATTGCAGCTCTTCAATCTAGATTGAAGAAAGACGCCGGTACAACAGCAACTGCGACAACCAGTACGAATTTGGATAAGGAAAAGTTGAATCAGACCTTCAGTTCAATGACTCCTGCTAATGCAGCAACGTTACTAGGAGAAATGTACAAGATTAGCCCTGATAAGGTTGTGACGATTATGAATACCGTAAGTGATAGTGTTCGTTCATCTATTTTGGGAGAAATGACTAAAAATGATAGCGCGCAAACTGCGAAAATTGTTAATCGTCTGATGGGTGCTAAATAGATAGGGAAAGGAGGTGAAAAATAAATGAGTTTAGTCGTTCAATCGCTTGTGAGTGCAAACACAACTGCAGTAAATGGGAGTACATCGACTACAACGGGCACAACAACGACAGCTGCACCATTTGCTCAAACCCTGGTACAAACCATGGGAGGCAATGCCAACACCTCGTCGACTCCAGCTGAACCCCTATTGGCAAATCTAGCTTCTTTGCTGCAAGGCCTGTTAAAGGAAGTGCAGCCGACTGGAGAAGAGCAAGCAGGGCAAGACACTCAGAAGGGTGATCTCCTTGAAAAACTTGCTGCTGATGTTGAGAAGCTGGATGAAAGTATCAGTAGTGATCCTGCTCTGTTGGTAGCCTTACAGGCTTGGATTCTTCAGGTATCTGCACTTTTATCTGGAAGCCATGCCGCAGAGGATGGCACTGCTACAACGGAAGCAGAAGTGGCTGGAAGCTTGTCCCCATTGGCACAGAATGCTGATACATTGAGATTTGCAGTTCAAGACGACCTGCAAAGTTTAGTTTCTATGATTCAGGAAGCTGCAGTGAGTGGCAATGAGGAAGTAGCAACTAAGGGAATCAGTTTATTGAATAATTTCACAGCGCTTTTAGAAGAGTCCTCCTCTAACACTAATAAAGGGAAGGGAAAGACGAGCAATGTGAATGCTGCTTCTGTTTCTTCCGTAGAACAGCCCGCTATCACTGAAAGCAAAAATAATCCAACGGATAAAACACTTCAGAATGTGAGCAATCGTTCCGGAGAAGCTGTTGTAGTGAAAAATGATACGGTTGTCAGCTCGCCAGTGACCTCAGGAACTGTGCAAGAAGCTGAAGCAGAGACTGCGAACACGCCGTTAATCAAGACAGGTGTAACCGGGGAAACGAAGTCAACAGAATCCACTCTAGATTCCACGCTAGGAATTACAGCTAACGAAGGGGATCATGAGGTTGTTACTGCGGGTCAGTTATCTCTGCGCGGAGGAATTACAGCACCGCTGAAGGCTGAAGTGCCAGCAGCGCCTGTTCCGGTTCAGCAATTTGCTCAAGAAATGACAGGTTTCATTACAGGCAAATTAGAGATTGTGCAAAAAGGTGGGATCGCTGAAGCGACTATATCCCTTTTTCCAGAAAATCTCGGACAAGTTGATGTTAAGATCACAATGCAAAATGGTCATTTAGTTGCCCAGTTCATGACTGAACATACCGGTGCTAAAGATATGCTGGAGCAACAAATGAACCAGCTTCGCGCTGCATTGCAATCTCAGGGTCTTCAAGTGGAGAAGCTGGAAGTTACGCAAAATAATACCCCACTTAATTCGCAATGGGGGCAGGAAGGACGCCAACCTAATTCCGGAAGTGGACAGCAGGGTAGACGTTCCAAAGAAAGCAGAGAGGAAGCCAGTGATGCCGTTCTTGCCGCAGAGCTGAATGGTGAATGGAAGGACTGGGTTTCAAATGCGGGACAAGAAGATCAGTCCCAAGGTGGATCTTTTTCTGCTAAGGCTTAACTCTAATAACAAACGAAAGAGAGGTGAGTGGTTATGGCGACAACAGTTCCGGTCTCTACTAAAGATCAGTGGAATTATACAACTCCCGACTCTAGTGCACGGACAACGGGTAATTCTACTTTAGGTAAGGATCAGTTTTTGAAGATTTTGATTACTCAGCTGCAAAATCAAGATCCGATGCAACCGATGGAAGATAAAGAATTTATTGCGCAAATGGCCCAGTTTACATCCGTGGAGCAATTGATGAATATCTCTACTCAGCTTAATGCTATGAATCAGTCCCTTGGATCTGTATCCGGGTTGATTGGTAAAGATATTACTTGGACAGACACCGCCACAAAGCTGCCTAAGACAGGTAATGTTGAATCTATCGTTGTTAGCAATGGTATTCAATATGCGGTTGTGGGAAAAGACAGAATTGCTTTAACCGATATTACACAAATTCAGAATGCCGCAGCAACGCCAGAAAGCGGTTCTGGTACAGATAGTAATACTCCGGAGAATAGCGGAGGAAGCGGGGCGAGCATATGAGTGACAGGCTTACTATAGGCCAGCTGTATCCTGCGTCCCTGCATTCTACAACGTTACAACGATCTTCGCTGCCTAAGCAGTCTGTGGCGGGGGAAGCTTCTTTTGAGAGTTTGCTGCAACAGAAACTATTAAAATTCAGCAATCATGCTGCTAAGCGCCTAGAACAAAGAGGGATAGAGCTTGGAAGCGGTCAGCTGGATCAAATTTCATCTGCTGTGGACAAAGCTGCTGCTAAAGGAAGTAAAGAATCCTTGATATTAATGAAGGATTTGGCGTTTATCGTTAGCGTTCCTAATCGCACAGTAGTTACTGCTATGGATGGTAACTCGATCAAAGATAATGTATTTACACAAATCGATAGTGCAATAGTGATTTCATAATAGGCTGGTCCTAACGGAAAGCCGAGGCGGCCGCTGACCGACTGACGCGGTCCCAATTCACTTGGAAAGTTATTAGGACTCTATAATCTGGGAGGACATTAAACATGTTAAGATCAATGTATTCAGGGGTTTCAGGAATGAGAGGCTTTCAAACTAAGCTTGATGTAATCGGTAATAATATTGCTAACGTCAACACTATCGGGTTTAAATCCGGACGTGTTATGTTCAAGGATATTATGAGCCAAACCGTTTCTGGTGTTACTGCACCGGGTGAGGATGGTCAAGGTGGGGTAAATGCGAAACAAGTTGGACTAGGTGTTAGTATTGCTTCTATAGATACCCTACATTTGGCTGGTAGTGCTCAAACCACCAACAACCCAACAGATTTACGTATCGATGGAGATGGTTTTTTTCTGGTTAAGCTTACTGAGGATCAAGATACTGCATTTTTGACCCGCGCCGGAGATTTCCACATTGACGCTGCGCGTAATCTTGTTACCGCTGACGGACTTCATGTTTTAGATTCCGACGGTGGGATCATTCAATTAGGTGACGATGTAACGGCGTTTTCTATCTCTAATGATGGAACAATTGTTCAGACCATGGAAGATGGAACGACTGGAGCTGGGGTGAAGATTGGTGTAGCCAAGGTTACTAACCCATCTGGTCTGGAGAAAATCGGAGGCAATCTGTATCGTATGACACTTAATGCGAATGCAGAAGGCGAACTAGTTCCGACTACAGCGAACAATACAGAAGATGGCACCGGGGCAATCATCTCTGGACAGCTGGAAATGTCCAATGTGGATCTTACCAATGAATTTACAGAAATGATCGTATCACAGCGTGGATTCCAGGCGAATTCCCGTATCATCACAACTTCTGATGAAGTGCTGCAGGAAGTAGTAAACCTGAAGCGTTAATTTAATCAATAAATTCTATATTTTCTTAAATGGTTCATGCGGAGTCGTGGGGGAGTTACTCCTCCCCCTATTTTGTTAGGAGGCCTGTTATGATATCGGTAACAAGATTAAATGGAACACCGATGTGGATCAATGCCCTACTGGTCGAAATGGTAGAAGAAAGCCCGGATACATACATTACGCTCGTAACCGGAAAAAGACTGATCGTTCTCGAAAAAGCCGATGAGGTTATTACGAAGATCCGGGATTATAACAGGGACATAGGCACATATGCTGCCACCATTAAAATCCAGTCAATGGAGGAGCTAACATGAAAAAGATGATGCCGTGGCTCATCACGATATTACTAGCGATTACTCTGATCGTGGTCGCCGCATTTTTACTATTGGACAGGATCTTTCCGAAAGATACGAACGAGGTAAGTGCTGCTGTTCAAAATGTGGAAACAAAACATTTAACTGCAGATGAAATCGTCGAATTGACGGCAGAGATCATTGATATCAAAACAAATCTTGCTGATCCCGATTTTATCCTTCAAGTAGATTTCGCCTTCCAACTGAGTTCTGCGAAATCAAAGGAAGAATTCGAAAAAATAAAAGAGATCAAAATCAAACCAATAATTATCAAGACGCTTGCAGATACCAAACCTGAGGACCTTAATGGAGCGAATGGAAAAGATCAGCTTAGCAGTAAGCTTATTAATCTGATCAATAAGACATTGACTGAGGGCCAAATTACTCAGATCGAAATCACCAAATTCCTTTTGGCTTCTGTGTAGCTTTATTCCTGATAATTCTTTGATAGGGGGGTGATTGAATTGGTTGATGTACTATCACAAAACGAAATTGATGCTCTACTTGCTGCACTTTCTTCAGGTGAGATGGACGCCGATGAACTTAAAAAGGAAGAAACTCAGAAGAAAATCCGCTCTTATGACTTTAAACGGGCTGTCCGCTTTTCCAAAGATCATATCCGCAGTCTTACACGGATACATGACAATTTCGCCCGTTATCTTACAACGTATTTTTCAGCCCAATTGCGCACCTTCGTTCAGATTAATGTCGTTCAAGTAGAGCAGCTCCCTTATGATGAATTTATTCGCTCCATACCGAAAATGACGATATTGAACATTTTTGAAGCTGAACCTTTAGAGGGCCGCATGGTAATGGAAGTTCATCCAAACATTGCTTTTGCTATGCTGGACAGGTTGCTTGGGGGCTTTGGAACTGCACCTTCTAAGATTAATGCTCTAACTGAGATCGAAACAACGATTATGGAGCGTATCTTTAGTAGATGTTTTGAGAGTCTGCAGGAGGCTTGGAAAACGGTGCTGGATATTCATCCGCGGATGGAAGCTCTTGAGACGAACCCGCAGTTCATGCAGATTGTATCGCCCAATGAGACCATTGCATTAATCTCTCTAAGTACCAAAATTGGAGATACAACAGGCATGATCAATCTTTGTATACCACATGTCGTTCTAGAGCCTATCATGTCCAGACTTTCTGTTCACCAATGGTTTGTGACAGAGAAGAAGACGCGGGATGAAGATGAGCTACTGGCCATTAGAGCTAGAGTTCATAAAGCGAAGCTGCCGATTGTTGCTGAACTTGGAGAATCGAGCTTATCCATATCTGAATTCCTAGGGCTTAGTGTCGGTGACGTGATTTCTCTCAACAGAAACGTAGATTCTGGACTGTCAATTAAGGTAGGGGAGAAGCTTAAGTTCATCGGAAGTCCCGGAATGGTTAAAGATCGGGTAGCCGTGCAAATAGACGAAATTGTCAATGAAGGAGTTGAAGAATTTGACGAGTAAAGATTATTTATCCCAAGAAGAAATCGACGCCCTTCTGAGACAATCTGCGGAGGGCTCATTAGCTCCTACGGAGAAAACGGTAGATGACTATCTAACACCGTTTGAACAGGATGCTTTGGGCGAAATTGGTAATATAACGTTTGGCAGTGCAGCAACAGCACTTTCCACTTTACTAGGGAAAAAAGTAGATATTACAACCCCTCAAGTTTCGATCATTACACGCGGGGAGTTTGAAATTGCTTTTCCTAAACCGCATGTAGCTGTTCACGTTCAATATGTGGATGGGTTTCAAGGGATTAACTCACTTGTTATTAAGATTAGGGATGCACAGGTCATTGCCGATCTGATGCTTGGCGGTGCCGGCGAACCTAAGGATGAAGAGTTGAATGAAATTCATATTAGCGCTGTGCAAGAAGCTATGAATCAAATGATGGGTTCTTCTGCTACATCGATGTCTACGATTTTTAATCGTTTTGTTAATATCTCGCCTCCGGGTATCGACATTTTGAATATGTCCAGCGGAGAAGGAGTAGGCAGTCTGCCAGACGATGAAACCCTAATTCGTATTTCGTTCCGGCTTAAAATTGGTGATTTGATAGATTCTACTATTATGCAGCTCTTGCCTGTTCAGTTCGCAAAAGATATGGTATCCATGCTACTTGGTGATGTTAGTCCGGCAGAGGAGGAGGCAGCGGTCACAATGGCTGAAACACCTGCTATGACTAATTCTGCGGAGACACCACCTCCAGCACCTCCGGTGCAACAGGCGCCCTCACAGCCCGCAGGAGGAACGCAACCACCATATCCACCGCAGGGTATGCCAGCGTATCCAGGGATGCCAGAAGGCGGGTATTATTATCCTCCAGCGGGTATGCCAGCGTACGGAATGCCTGGGATGCCACCATACGGTATGCCACCGCAAGGGATGCCATATGGGCAGACACCACCGCTTAATTCTGAGGCAAATCGCAATGTAAATGTACAGCCTGTGCAATTTGCAAATCTGAATGGTGGGGCCTTTGGTCATATTGATGAAAATAATTTAAATTTATTGATGGACATACCGCTTAGAGTAACCGTAGAATTAGGAAGGACCCAGAAGCAGATCAAAGATATTTTAGAAATGTCACAAGGCTCAATTATTGAGCTGGACAAGCTCGCAGGTGAGCCTGTAGATATTTTGGTTAACAACAAGCTTATTGCCAAAGGTGAAGTCGTTGTTATCGACGAAAACTTTGGCGTACGCGTTACGGATATCGTCAGCCAGTGGGACCGAATTCAGAAATTACAATAAGCATACTTAGGGAGGATTTTGTAAAAATGGCTAACCGAATTCTAATCGTGGACGATGCAGCATTTATGAGAATGATGATCCGTGACATTTTGTCGAAAAACGGATTTGAAGTAGTGGGCGAAGCTCAGGACGGTTCTCAAGCGATAGAAAAATTCAAGGAACTGCGTCCGGACCTCATCACGATGGATATTACTATGCCTGAGATGGACGGAATCGCCGCCCTGAAAGAAATCAAAAAAGTAGATCCGGCTGCAAAGGTTATTATGTGTTCAGCCATGGGCCAGCAGGCTATGGTTATCGATGCAATCCAAGCAGGAGCTAAAGACTTTATAGTGAAGCCTTTCCAAGCTGACCGGGTTATCGAAGCTATTAACAAAACGTTGGGCGTGTAGGATAAAGTCATGTTATATTCCGAAACGCTCGGAAGCAGTAACACCCTGCTGAATTTGTTTAAAGTTATTATTGTCCTGGCGATAATCATTGTACTTATAGTGGTACTGATTCGTTTTCTTGGACGACGTAATCAGACCTTTATGAGCAACCGTTCTATAAGAACGCTTGGTGCAATAGGGCTTGGACCTAATAAGTCGATGCAGGTTATCGAACTGGGAAGCAGTCTTTACTTAATCGGGATTGGTGAAAATATATCCATTTTGGATAAAGTCACCGATCCGGATGAGGTAGCATTGATCATTGCGGCATTTGAGGATCAGTCCTCTAACCAGAATAATTTCCTCGCACCGCTTATTGCCAAGGTAAAGGTAAAGCTGCGTGGGGAGGTTCCATCTCAGGAAATTGAACTTAGTGAAACATCATCTTTTTACGAGACTCTGCAATCCAAGCTTCGTTCTGCACCAGAGCGCAAAGAGAAAATGGAAGAGCTGCTTCGGGATGATGTTACTAAGGATGAGTCGAGGAATATATGAAAAAGAAGCTAATTCTTGCTATTCTGCTGTTCGGTATTATCAGTGTGGTTATGATGACGCCGATACATGCTGATCCTATACCTAATGTTAATATTCAGGTCGGTAATGAAGGTTCAAGCAGTGGTACCAGTTCCATATCAATTCTTCTTCTTGTTACGGTTCTGAGTATTGCTCCGGCGTTTCTGGTTCTTATGACTAGCTTTACTAGAATTGTAATCGTATTAGGTTTTGTGAGAACCTCGCTGGGTACTCAGGCTATGCCTCCAAACCAGGTGCTGGTAGGACTTGCTCTGTTTCTGACCCTGTTCATTATGTCACCAACGCTGGCCACAGTGAATGAAAATGCGTTGCAGCCGTATATGAAGGGGACAATCTCCCAGACTGAGGCTTTTGACAAAGCTGCTGATCCGATGAAAGAATTTATGTTTAAACAGACGAACACCAAAGATCTTCTGTTATTTATGAAATACACCGGTTATACCGGATCTACTAAACCGGCTACATACAGTGATATTCCACTGACGGTGATGGTGCCAGCTTTTGCAATTGGCGAATTGAAAAAGGCTTTTACAATGGGCTTCTTAATTTTCATACCATTCCTGATTATTGATATTGTTGTGGCGAGCACACTGATGGCCATGGGGATGATGATGCTTCCCCCGGTTATGATTTCATTACCTTTTAAAATAATGCTCTTTGTACTGGTAGACGGCTGGTACTTAGTCATTAAATCACTACTTCTTAGTTTTAACACCTGACCTAAAGAGGAGGCATGAGGGATGAGTACGGAGTTTATAATCGGGCTAGCAAGCCAAGCCGTATATTTAGTGCTGGAAGTCAGCGCACCCATGCTGATTCTTGGTCTGGTGGTAGGGCTAATAATCAGTATTTTTCAGGCTACGACACAGATTCAGGAACAGACGCTAGCGTTTGTTCCCAAAATCGTCGCAGTGCTATTGGCTTTATTGCTATTTGGTCCGTGGATCATCACGAAGCTGATTGACTTTACAAGCCAAATTTTGGGTAATCTCTATATGTATATTGGTTAATCAATGAACATGGAGACCATACTGCAAAGTTTACCCGTCTTTTTGCTTATTTTTTGTCGAATAACCGCTTTTTTTGTTGTCGTTCCTGTATTTTCTTCACAAGGAGTCCCGACAACCTTTAAGATTGGCATTTCTTTTTTTGTAGCATTGGTTGTCTTTAGTGCTAACGGAACAGGGCTTACGATCCCGCAGGATTTCAGTTATATTTTGCTGATTGCCAGAGAGGTATTAATAGGATTGTTGCTAGGTTTCGTTGGATATTTGATGTTTATGGCGATTCAGACAGCAGGTTCATTTATTGATATTCAGATTGGCTTCGGTATTGCTAATGTTATCGATCCTATGACTGGAACGTCTGCACCAATTCTTGGTAATTTCAAATATATGATAGCCCTGCTAATGTTTCTGAGCATGAATGGTCATCACCATCTGCTAGATGCTATTGTGTACAGTTATAAATGGGTTCCTATGAATAACGATTTATTTCTAGGCATGATTGACGGTAGTTTATCAGAGTTTCTGGTTCGAACATTTGCTCAGTCCTTTGTACTCGCTTTTCAAATGTCGGCTCCTTTAGTAACTGCGCTGTTTCTGACTGATGTTGGCCTTGCTTTCTTGGCGAGAACGGCTCCGCAATATAATGTATTTGTTATTGGGGTTCCGCTCAAAATCATTATAGGTCTTGCACTGCTTTTAGTGCTGATGCCTGGTCTGGCTGTGCTGTTTCAGAATCTCTTCGATATCATGTTCGAATCCATGGAGAATTTATTGAATCTCATGGGGAAGAGTCCGTAGGTGACCGTAAGGGGAGCGTATTATGCCTAAGACGAAGCGGTATAGACTGGATCTTCAACAATTCGCCGGTGAAAAGACGGAAAAAGCAACCCCGAAGAAACGGCAAGATGCTCGTAAAAAGGGTCAAGTAGCCAAAAGTGCTGAGCTATCCGGTGCAGTTGTATTGTTATCAGCAGTAGTTAGCTTGATGATGTTTGGTGGTTTTATGAAAGAACGCTTCATGAAGCTATATATGGATGTATTTCAGAATCAAATGACACTGGAGGTTACTCCTGAGAATATAACGCTGCTATTTAATCAATATGGACTACAAATACTGATTTTGCTAGCTCCATTACTTGGAATAGTTTTTGTTATGGCGCTGGTAAGCAATCTGGCGCAGGTGGGCTTTATGACCACTGGAGAGGGGATCACCCCTAAATTCAGCAAGCTTAATCCGATAAAAGGGTTCAAAAATATTTTCTCCATGCGTTCGTTTGTCGAGTTCCTGAAATCCATATTTAAGCTTCTAATTATCGCTTATCTGGTATATAGCACTTTATGGGGAGAAAAGAAGAACTTTGCATCCCTGTCGCATATCAGTGCGGAGGGGATTTTTAAATTTGCGGCCAAGCTGACGATGAGTCTTGGTTTGAAAATCGGGGCTGCCCTATTGGCTATGGCTTTTCTGGACTACATGTATCAGAAGTACGAGCATGAAAAAAGCCTGAAAATGTCCAAGCAGGATATCAAGGATGAATACAAAAAAATGGAGGGTGACCCTCTAATCAAAGGTAAGATCAGGGAACGCCAACGTAGAATGGCCATGCAGCGTATGATGCAGGAAGTTCCAAATGCGGATGTAATCATTACGAATCCTACGCACTTTGCTGTTGCGCTTAAATATGACGGTACCAAGATGGAAGCGCCGCAGATTATAGCAAAGGGTCAGGATTATGTAGCACTTCGCATCCGGGAGCTGGCTAAAGAGCACGGCGTCGTGACTATGGAAAACAAACCGCTGGCACGGGCATTATTCCAAAGGGCAGAGATTGGAGATGTCGTTCCAAATGATCTGTTCCAGGCTGTGGCTGAAGTGCTGGCATATGTATATAAGCTTAAAGGTAAGAGGAGATAAGGCGGGGGGGTTAGGACATTGAAAGCTAAAGATTTAACAGTTTTGCTAGGCATCATCGGGATCGTGCTTATGATGATTCTGCCTATCCCGTCCTGGCTATTGGACGTTTTGCTTGTTATTAACATCTCAATCGCATTAATTATCATTCTGGTTGCTATGAATACGAAAAATGCACTCGAATTTTCAATTTTTCCTTCATTGCTCCTAGTAACCACACTTTTTCGTCTGTCACTTAACATCTCGACTACAAAACTGATCCTGACTTACGGAGATGCCGGTTCAGTGGTATCTACTTTCGGTAGCTGGATCGCTGGCGGACAGATTGCGGTTGGATTTATCGTGTTTCTGATTTTGGTAGTAGTACAGTTTATTGTTATTACCAAAGGTTCAGAGCGCGTAGCTGAGGTAGGCGCTAGATTTACCTTGGATGCGATGCCCGGTAAACAAATGAGTATTGATGCCGATCTTAACGCAGGCATGATTAACGAAACCCAGGCACGTGAGCGCCGGCGTAACGTAGAACGCGAAGCGGATTTTTTCGGAGCCATGGACGGTGCAAGTAAATTCGTTAAAGGAGACGCGATTGCGAGTATTATCATCTTGCTGATCAACCTGATCGGTGGATTTATCATCGGTATGATGGTTCACGGGATGGATTTTGCTACTGCGTTATCCACTTATTCTGTATTGACCATCGGGGACGGTCTCGTCAGTCAAATTCCAGCTTTGCTTATTTCGACAGCAGCCGGCTTGATTGTTACTAGAGCTTCTTCGGAAGGTAATCTGGCAGAAGAGCTGACAGGACAGTTGTTGTCCTATCCGAAATTGTTGTATATTGTCGCAGTTACGGTAGCTTTTCTTGGACTCTTTACACCCATACATATGATTACAACGCTCCCATTGGCCGGATTGCTGGCTTTTGCAGCTTACCGTATGGGACAAAATTTAAATAAGAAACAGATTGCCGAAGAGCAACTTGTTGAAGAGAAGCAGATTGAAGAGGTACGAAGTCCGGAAAGTGTCATTAATTTGTTGTCAGTTGATCCCATTGAATTCGAGTTTGGTTATGGTCTTATTCCTTTGGCGGATACAGGTCAGGGAGGCGATCTGCTAGATCGTATCATCATGATTCGACGGCAATGTGCCCTAGAAATGGGTCTTGTAGTACCTGTTATTCGCATTCGCGACAATATTCAACTAAAACCGAATGAATATGTCATAAAAATTAAAGGAAATACAGTTGGCGGTGGTGAATTATTACTTAATCATTACCTTGCAATGAGTCCAGGATATGATGATGAATCTATAAACGGTATTGAGACCATCGAACCATCCTTTGGGCTTCCAGCATTATGGATTGATGAATCGGTTAAAGAGCGGGCTGAATTGTCCGGCTATACTGTAGTAGACCCTCCATCTGTTGTCGCAACACATCTGACGGAGTTAATCAAACGTCATGGACATGAGCTGATAGGAAGACAAGAAACTAAGATGCTGGTGGACAACCTTAGGGATAATTATCCAGTGCTCGTCGACGATCTTATTCCTTCCGTATTGGCGATTGGGGATGTGCAGAAGGTTCTTGCTAAGCTGCTTCGTGAAAAAATATCGATCAGAGATTTGGTTACGATTTTTGAGACATTGGCGGATTATGGGACATACACCAAGGATCCTGATATTCTCACTGAATATGTTCGTCAGTCCTTGTCCAGACAGATTACCCAGCAATTCTCACAAGTAGGAGAGACGCTGAAAGTCATCACGGTGGGGCCTAATCTTGAAAAGAAAATTTCCGAGAGTGTGCAGCAATCTGAACAGGGAAGTTATTTGGCACTAGATCCAACTTCGACACAAACGATCTATCAGCGGTTAAGTGAACAGATTAATCGATTGCTGCAGACAGGGCAACAGCCAATAGTGCTCACATCACCAACCATTCGTATGTATTTGCGGCAGGTGATTGAACGAACGATGCAGGATATTCCTGTACTGTCTTATAGCGAGCTAGAGCCTAACATTGAAATACAAAGCGTCGGAGTGGTGAATTTATGAGAGTGAAGCGTTACGTGGTCGATTCGATGCCTGACGCCATGCTTTCCATTCGCAACGAGCTTGGGAGCGAGGCCGTCATTTTAAGTACAAAGGAAATCAAAATCGGCGGATTTTTAGGGTTATTTAAGAAGAAAAAAATAGAAGTTGTAGCAGCAGTAGAAAAGGCAGAGAAGAATAATGTTCCAAAAAAGCCGGCTGCGCCAGCGATGAACATTCCACGGAGTGCAGTACCACAGGCTTATCAAAAAGCTTCATCTGCTTCCACTACACCTTCTATACCTTTCGTACCTTCTGTTTCATTAGAAAAGCCAGAAGAGTCACGGACGTTTGCAGAGATTGCTGCAGCCTTATCGGAAGCTATCAATGTACAAGAATCGATAGCCAAGCATCCGGAGCCAGAACCTGAGCAAAAACTTCCTGAATTAAATCTGGAAGATGCACCTTCTATATCAGCGTTGTATGAATCATTAGGATTAGAACAATCGCCAGAGGTTGCCACTGCTCTCGAAAATGATGTTCTTCGTGAGATTAGAGATATGAAGCTCTGGATGGAGCGAATTGCCAGACAATCCTCAGGTGGAAGAGAACTGCCAGACAGTCTGCAGGAGCTACGGGATCTTTTATTAGAGCAAGAAATGGATGCTGTGCTTGTTGAGGAATGGATCAGTAACATCTCGGAACGTTGGGTGGATGAAGGGCGTACTTGGGGACCAGAGAAATTTATGGGATCTCTTAAAGAACAGATTGATGGTTTCCTGACGGGACGAATTGCTGATGGAATTGCCCGGGATACTCAAATTGTATATATTGCCGGACCCACTGGAGTTGGAAAGACCACAACCATAGCTAAGCTTGCGGCAGAACAGCTATTTAAGCACGGACGCAAGGTAGGTTTTATCACCTCCGATACGTATAGAATCTCAGCTGTGGAACAGTTGCGAACCTACGCTGCTATTCTCAATGTTCCATTGGAGGTTGTCCAATCGCCAGGAGATTTGCAAAGAGCACTCTTTCGCTTGGAGAGTTGTGATCTAGTATTAATGGATACAGCTGGCCGAAATTATCGTAATGATATGCTAGTAGCCGAACTGCAAAGCTTGCTTGCGAAGGAATTGAGAAGTGAAACTTATCTTGTGCTTAGCTTGACCTCGAAAAGCCGTGATATGAAACTTATTGCAGAGCATTTCGGCAGATATAGGCTGGATAAGGTTATTTTCACAAAGCTGGATGAGACGGGGAGTTACGGCCCGCTCTTTAATGTCCTGAATGACTTCCCGCTTACCTTGTCTTATATGACGGATGGTCAAAATGTTCCTGATGACCTGCTTATGGCTACCAAAGGACAGCTGAGTGAGTTGCTTCTTGGAACAGGTGAAACATGATGGATCAGGCACAATCCTTAAGACAGCTTGTATCCAGTCAGGATTCTAAAGTAGCTGTAAGAGGGGGATCATCCGCCAGGATCATTACGGTGTGTAGTGGTAAAGGGGGCGTTGGTAAGTCGAATTTTACACTTAACTTCGCTCTAACTTTAAAGGCTATGGGCAAACGGGTTTTGCTGTTCGATGCAGATATCGGCATGGCTAATATAGATGTGTTGATGGGCGTATCGGCGAGATATAATCTTTATCATTTGTTAAAAAGAGAAGCGGATATCGAGCAGATTATTCAATACGGTCCGAATTCGCTCCCTTTTATAGCAGGTGGCTCTGGAATGGATGAGCTATTCACGCTTTCAGAGTCTGATCTTGATTATTTCACAAATCAGATAACACTTATCGCGGACAGCATGGATTATATTTTGTTCGATACTGGTGCTGGATTATCTAAGGAAACGATGAAGTTTATAACTTCTGCCGACGATTGCCTAGTGGTTACTACACCAGAACCAACAGCTATCACAGATGCATACGCATTAATGAAGGTTGTGAATCGTTCCTATCCTGAGACTTCCTTTAAATTGATTGTGAACCAGGCAGGTGATGAAAGGGAAGCCATAGCGACAAGCGATAAGATCCGAATGGCCGCCAGTCGTTTTTTGCAATTAGATATTTCTTATCTTGGTCATATAAGCTCAGATGCCCATGTAGTGCAAGCTGTCAAAAGGCAAACGCCATTCACATTGGCTTTTCCAAACAGTATTGCTGCAAAAGATATACATCGGCTTGCCCTAAGTTATTTGACCATTGATTCTAAAAAGACCACAAAAGTCCAAGGGATTAAAGGCTTTATCCATAAATGGTTAAAGCGGAGTAAATAGTTGTTCTGAATTTGGGACAGAGGTGGAAATGATATGAAGCCATATAAAGTATTGGTTGTTGATGATTCGGCATTTATGCGCAAGATCATTTCCGATTTAATTGAAAATGACGCTGACTTTCAGGTGACGGCAACAGCAAAAAACGGTCGTGAGGCTATCGAAAAAATCAATGAGCTTCGTCCAGATCTGGTTACTATGGATGTAGAAATGCCAGAAATGAACGGCCTGGAAGCGCTGAAAATAATAATGGCCTCAGACCCTCTGCCAGTGATTATGCTGTCAGGGATCAATGAAGAGGGTATGAAGGAAACCATTCTTGCACTGGAATGGGGCGCTTTTGACTTTATTCGTAAACCTTCGATTACCAACTCTCAGGATATCATGGGAGTGGGAGAATCCTTAAGGGAACAAATGAAAGAGGCTATGATGGCCCGGGAGCAGCGCGAAGCACGTGCTTCTGCATTTAAGTTGCCAGACATACCGCCAGTAGAAGTCGCACCGCCAACTGTACCGAGAGTGATGCCCGGCAAACCCAAGGTAGAACCTAAAGCTTCACTCAAAAATGAAGTGATCAAAAAACCGCGGGTGAAGCAGCCGTTAGATCATACTGTTCCTAAAAGAGCAGCCAAACCATTAATCTCTACTCCACCACCTTTATCAGAAAAGAGTAATGCAAGGTCAAGAGTAGAGAATAACGCTACCCCACCAAAACCGTTGCCTAAACCTAAAGTGGAAGTGTCTTCTGACGCTCCTGCAAATCCTCAGGTCCGGAAGTATGGGAGTAATGATCTGCAAAAGTTGGTTGCCGTGGGGTGCTCTACAGGTGGACCACGTGCTCTAAAGGTATTTCTGGAGAAGATTCCTGCGGATTTTCCAGCGCCTATTGTTATCGTGCAGCATATGCCGCCTAACTTTACCAAATCACTAGCCCAGCGACTGAATACCTTTAGCCCGCTAGAAGTGATTGAAGCTGAGCAGGGGATGATATTGCAAAAAGGAACTGCTTATATAGCACCTGGAGGCTATCATTTACAAGTTGTCCCATCCTCTAGAGGGCAATATGTGGTTGTACTCACAAAGGAGGAGGCGCGTAATGGCCATCGACCTTCTGTGGATGTTTTATTTGAATCATTGCTGCCGCTCACATCGTTAGAACGTCATTTGTTACTAATGACAGGGATGGGTAGTGATGGGGCAAGAATGATGAAATCCTTATACGACTCTGGGGTAACCTCAACCTTTGCTGAAAGCGAAGAAACTTGTGTCGTATATGGAATGCCGCGATCTGCGGTGGAATTACAGTGCGTCCAGCACGTACTGCCTTTGCAAGAAATTGCTCCAAGGCTGGTGCAAGCTGTTAAATAACAGAAAAGCGAACTCAAAGGGGAGGTGCTCACTGATGGACATGAACCAATATTTATCCATGTTTATTGATGAGTCGAACGATCATCTGCAGTCATTGAACGAGAGCATGATGGGGCTGGAAGCGAATCCTGAGGACATTAGTATTGTACAGGTAATATTCCGCTCTGCGCATACCTTAAAAGGTATGGCAGCAACTATGGGCTTTGAAGATTTGGCTTCACTCACACACCAAATGGAAAATGTTCTTGATTTGGTACGCAACAACAAACTGCGCATGCAGGATTTCATTTTTGATACGTTGTTCAAAAGTTTGGATGCCTTGGAGTCTATGGTTGAGGATATTACGGGAGGAGGCGAGGGTAAAGCGGATGTTTCGTCTATCGTCTCCTCCTTACAGGCTATAGTCCGGGGAGAGATTCCTGTTGCGGGTGGTGAGGCAGCTTCTGTCTCAGGACCTGCTGCACAAGCGGTTGAAACCCCGATTCATTTAGATGAGTTTCAATTTTCTGTTCTAGAACAGTCGATTCAAGAAGGACATCAAGTATTATATGTGGACGTAACCATTCGCAAGGATTGTCAGCTTAAGGCAGTACGTGCATATATGGTGTTTGATCTTTTGGAGCGTTCAGGTGAAGTGGTTAAATCCTTCCCATCCGTTCAGGATATTGAACAAGAGAAATTTGATCAAAGCTTCTCTCTCTATTACATAACTCAAAAAAGTGCTGATCAAATTCAGGCTATGATTCTAAATCTGTCTGAGATTGACAAGGTATCGGCAGTAGCATTGGATCAAGATTCTCTGCAACAGCTGGGTCAGGAAGCAGCAGCAGCCTCTGAAGTGGCAGCCACGACTACTGAGGCTCCAGCTGCACCTGCGGCTTCTGCCGCTAAACCCCTGCCAACCAAAGAAGAGGGCAACAAACCGGCAGCTCACAAAACAGGTGGTGCACCATCACGTACCATTCGTGTAGATATTGAACGTTTGGACGTGTTGATGAATTTATTCAGTGAACTTCTTATCGACCGTGTCCGATTGGAACAGCTGGCTTCTGAGGTTCAAAATGGTGATCTTACAGAAACGGTTGAGCATATGGGCCGGGTAAGCGGAGATCTCCAGAATATTGTAATGAAGCTGCGGATGGTTCCAGTAGATACAGTATTTAACCGATTCCCACGTATGATTCGTGATCTAGCCAAGTCACTAGACAAAAAAGTAGATCTTATCATCACAGGAGCAGAAACTGAGCTAGACCGAACGGTCATTGACGAAATCGGGGATCCGCTGGTGCATTTATTGCGTAATGCAGTTGACCATGGTATCGAATCCATTGCGGATCGTGTTGCTGCTGGTAAGCCGGAGACCGGAACGGTCTATTTGCGGGCTTTCCACAGTGGTAATCACGTCTTCATTGAGATCGAAGAAGATGGAACAGGGATTTATCCGGAGAAGGTTCTGAAATCTGCTGTGAAGAAGGGTGTTATAACACAAGAGCAGGCAGCCAGTATGTCAGACGACGAAGCTTTTCAGTTGTTATTTGCCCCAGGCTTCAGTACAGCAGAGGTCATTTCTGATGTTTCAGGGCGCGGGGTAGGGCTAGATGTTGTGAAATCTAAGATTTCTTCTTTGGGCGGCAATGTAACGATTTATTCTGCTCCAGGTAAAGGAACAAATTTCTCAGTACAACTGCCTCTAACTCTATCTATCATTGCTGCAATGCTTATCCGTTTAGGTTCTGAGAAGTATGCCATTCCTTTGACCTCTATAGTGGAAACCGGAATCGTGAAGCAATCTCAGATCCGTACAATCCATGGCAATAAAATGGTAGAATTCCGTGATTCACATATTCCTCTGGTTTCGCTAAGTCGTCTCTTTTCAGTACCAGATTATGATGAGAGTACCGAAGAAGAAACAGAAATCGTAGTTGTGCGCAAGGGAGAAAGATTAGTTGCCTTAGCAGTACAGGATTTTATTGGCCAGAACGAGGTTGTGATTAAGAATCTGGGTAAATATTTGCCTGATGTACAAGGAATATCTGGCGCAACCATTCTTGGTGATGGTCAAGTAGCACTTATTATTGATCCCAACGCTTTTATTAAATAACTAGGATAGAACAGGGAGGTTCATTCCATGGCTGAAGATATTAAAGTGATAGTGTTCAAATTAGGCGTAGAGGAATATGGAATTGAAGTTGAGAAGGTACAAACTATTGAGCGCATGATGCCCATTACTCGTGTACCTAAGACCTATTCATTTATCAAAGGTGTAATTAATTTACGTGGTGTTGTTATTCCTGTAATTGATTTACGGGGCCGTTTCGGCATCGAAGAGGCTGAACACACCGATCAGACAAGAATCATCATCGTATCTGTTAATGAAATGGAAGTAGGCTTCATTGTAGACTCTGCAAATGATGTTATAGATCTGAACAGAGATTCTATTGATACACCTCCTGATGTTGTTGGCGGCATCAAGGCGAAGTATTTGGATGGGGTGGCCAAGATTGGAGACGAGCGCTTACTGATTATGCTCAACTTGTCAGAAGTGCTTAACAAAAGCGAAATCGTTCAATTAGAAAGCCTAGAGGGCTAACCTGTGGAACTATTTAAGCACTATAAGGATTTCAAAATGGATGTGCTTAAGGAAGTTGGGAACATTGGAGCTGGAAATGCAGCCACCGCATTATCACAGCTCTTGAACAAGCCGATAGATATGGCTGTTCCTAAGGTACAGCTCCTTAACTTTGAAGAAATTACTGATAAAGTTGGCGGAGCCGAAGAACTAGTATATGCGGTGTTTCTACGTGTGGAGGGTGAAGCTCCAGGTAACCTGTTTTTCATTCTGTCACCAGAAGCGGCAATCAACTTGCTTAGTCGTATTGCAGGCATTGAGCTGTCGAGTGATGAAGAGCTTGGAGAAATGGAACTTTCTGCGCTAAGCGAAATTGGCAATATTTTGGCAGGTTCGTATCTTTCTTCTCTAGCAGACTTCACCTCACTTTCTATGTATCCAACGGTTCCGGCCCTTGCTATGGACATGGCTGGCGCCATCCTTAGCTACGGTCTGCTGCAATTCGGGCAGATGGGGGACGATGCATTGTTGATCGACACTACCTTCTTTGAGGGGAAAAACGAAATTGAAGGGCAATTTTTCCTTATTCCCGATCCGGAATCATTCCCGAAAATCTTCAAATCGCTAGGAGTTCCTTTTGAAAATGATTGAAGAACAAAGCATTATTAAAGTAGGGATGGCGGATCTTAACGTTGGCAGCCAAGATAGTTTAATTCGTACCACAGGTCTTGGCTCCTGCGTGGGATTAACATTGTTTGACCCTGGAAAAAAGCTCGCAGGGATGGCGCATGTGATGCTCCCATCATCTGAGATTGCTAGGGAAGGGCAGTTAAACATCGCTAAGTTTGCAGATACCGCAGTGCCGGAGCTCTTATCCCGTCTGCTAGAGCTTGGGGCGGTTCGGAGCCGGATCGTAGCCAAGATGGCCGGAGGTTCACAAATGTTTGCCTTTGCCGGGGGGAGCGACACCATGAGGATCGGGCCTCGTAATGTTGAATCTTGTAAACTAGCACTTGAAAATTTAAAAATTCCGTTAATCGCAGAAGACACAGGCGGCAATTATGGCCGTACGATAGAAATAGCCTGCAACACTGGTATATTGTTTATTCGCAGTGTGCAAAAAGGCGCTAAGGAACTATAATTATGAATATGATTGGAAACATTTTGATAAACTTGGTGTCGGGTTTGGTAGGTTTCATATTTACCTTTTTTGTAACCTACAGTAACAATGTATTGGGTACTAGTTTATTAAGAAGCCTAATTGCATTTATCATCTGGTTTCTGCTTGCTTTTCTCTTAAGATGGGTATTGGGTTTTATTATGATTCAAACATCGCCTCCGGATGAAGTGGACACTGGCGGTGAAGAACTTGGGGCGAAGCTGGACATCAGCACCCCTAATGAGGATGAAGAATTAATCAATCTACTAAAACCGAAGCCAGGACAAGGAAACGAAAATAGCGAGGGATTTAAGCCTCTTACACCTCCTAAGCTAGTTTCGATGAAGGATCCTGAAGAATTGGCCAAGGCCGTTCGTCACCTGAAAGAAGAATAAGTGAGGGCTGAGGCGGAATCGGTGATCTTATTGGAAGGTACATTTCGCCGCGAATGCTCGCTGACTAAACTTTGGGAAGGGTGAAAGCTATTGAACGAGCGTAAAGCTTCTCAATTGGAAACTGACGAGCTATGGGAACAGTGGAAAGAACACAGAGACCCTGATGCCAAAAAGAAGCTGATAGAGAGTTATCTCCATATTGTTGATTATGTATCCAGTCGTTTGGCTGTGGGATTACCCAAAAATGTATCCAAAGATGATTTAGCCAGCAATGGGGTTATGGGACTAATTGATGCGATTGAGAAATTCGACTACAAACGAGGATTGCAATTTCAGACCTATGCGTCCTGGCGTGTGCGTGGTGCGATATTAGATTCATTACGCCAAAGTGATTGGGTACCTAGATCCGTTAGGGAAAAAGCTAAAAAAATTGAGGACGCTTATCAGCAGCTGGAGCAGAAGCACTTAAGGTCAGTTAGTGACGAGGAAATGAGCCAATACCTTAATATTAGTGAACTGGAATTTCAAAATATGTTGCAGGATGTGGCTGTGATGTCACTTTGCTCACTGGAAGACCCGATTCGTGAAGAGGAATCAGAGACCCGAATGTCCATACTGGTGGACGATAAAGCTAAGAATCCGGATAGCAAGGTAAATGAATTCTACTTGCGCGAAGCGCTCACCAAAGGTATTGAGAAATTAACGGTGAAAGAAAGGACCGTTGTGTCCCTTTTATATTATGAAGATTTATCTTTAAGTGAGATTGCTGAGGTCATGTCGTTATCTCCTTCAAGAATTTCGCAGTTGCATTCCAAAGCTATTTTGCGGCTGAGGGGAACGCTCGAGAAGAACCGTGATCTCCTTATGCAGAACGATTAACCGTTAGCGGTGACAAGGGGGAGCAAAATTTGATCGGTCAATATGCTTTGAATCAGTACTTGAGTATAACTTTTTCGGAGGACAAAGGAATCGCGTATTTGCAGTTCTCCAAAAAGGATGAGAATTTTTCCTGCTCATCTACAGAACTGGAAGCCTTCCTGCACAGTCACAATATTCGCTACGGTATCAAGAGTGATGTTGTCGAACGTATTAGTAGTCATCCTGAGGAGTTTTTTTGGAGTAAAGTTCCGATTGCTGCAGGTTATCCTGCTGTGCATGGCACGGATGGACGAGTTATGCTTACAGTTGATCTGGAAGAGGACCGCAAACCGCTTGAGAAAGCGGATGGTAAGGTCGACTACAAGGACTTGGTCCGGCTTCGTAATGTGCTTAAAGGAAAGTTAATAGCTAAAATTATCCCTGCCCAGCCTGGAAAGCTAGGGATGACTGTAACTGGTGATGAGCTTGCTTTCAAGGCTGGAAAGGAAGCTCATTTTAAAATCGGGAAAAATGTACTCATTGATAACGATGGCACTTCGATGTACGCAGCGATTGATGGACTGGTCACGTTAACTGATAACGGGAAAATCAATGTGTTTCCTGTATATGAAGTGAATGGTGATGTCGATTACGGCACTGGAAATATTGATTTTGTAGGTACAGTCGTCATACGTGGGAATGTCCTTTCAGGCTTTACGGTAAAGTCTGCCGGTGATATTCGGGTTGTAGGCGGCGTTGAAGGTGCAGAGTTAATCTCTGGGGGCTCCATTGAAATTACTGGTGGAATTATCGGATATAACAAAGGCCAAGTTACCGCTGGAAAAAGTGTGAAGGTTTCTTTCATTCAAGATGGAAACGTAACCGCTGGGGAAGATGTAATTGTTTCTCAGAGTATTATGCACTCCAATATACGTGCTGGTAGAGATGTTATCTGTAACGGCTCTAAAGGTTTGATTGTGGGTGGAATCGTTCAGTCTGGAGATAGAGTTGTAGCACGAACTATAGGTAACACCATGTCCACTGCGACTGTGATTGAGGTAGGCGTGGTTCCAGAGCTTAGAAATGAGATTAACGAACTTCGTCAAGAGCTGCGGCAGCTGCTGGAGAACGAGGATAAAACCTCTAAAGCTTTGTATCTATTAAATCAATTGGCTACTAACGGTCAGCTCCCTGCGGATAAAGTGGCGCTTCGCGTCAAATTAAATGCTACTAAACAATCCCATCAACGTGAAGAAAAAAGAATTAAAGAACGAGTGCTAGAGATAGAAAGAATGTTAGAAGATACAGGTAGAGCGAGAGTTGAGGTTATCAAAACCATTTATGGCGGTTCAAAGATCATGATCGGCAGATATACCCGATTTGTTAAGGATGCTACGGAGCGGGTTGTGTTTATTTACAGTGATGGGGATATATCTTTAACGCCGTACAATTAATCGGGCGGGCAGCATTTGCGGCCGGCCATTACTTGTGAGAGAAGGGTTAAGATGAGCCTAAAACCGGTGGAACTGCAAATTGCTTTGCCTCGCACCACGGAGGCGGGCAAGCTTCAGAATGAATCTCAGCAACGTCCTGCTATCGACCAACATCAATTGGCTGGGCAAAATGTAAAACAAAGTCAGGAATTGGCCATGCGGAGCACTGAAGTGGATGAGTCTTCTGAATCAGCTTTACGGGATGGCGGTGGAAAAGGCAATCCACATTCAGGTGGAAATTCTTCTTCAGATAAACACTCGAACTCGCCTGCAACCCGTGATGCCGAGCATCCTTACAAAGGCCAACGCATTGATCTAAGTCTTTAATAAGAATCCACATGAATCTACATCTGAAATGCAAAAGGAGATAAGGCACTTGCAACCATGGGTTTATATTGTGCTAGTAGGTGTCGCCGCTATTCTTTATGCCCTTTTACTTCCCGCACGTGTAAAGGAAGGAAAAGCTAATCAGCAAAGCCTCAAGGAAACAGAGGCTGCGCTTGAGCTATATATGGCAGACATAGAGCGCGAGAATGAGGAACTGGTACAATTAGTTAGTAGTATTAAACAACAATCGCAAACTAATCATAATTTACTGCAGGGACAGGTTAATGAATTACAGAGTCAAGTGGTAGAGTTGCAGAACAGCTCTTTAAAGCTAGAAGCACGAGTGGCCGAGGAAGAGAAGGGTTTGAAAGAACTTGCAGTGACGGTTGAACAAGGTTCGAAGGTTAAAGTTGGTGTTAACGAAGATACGTCTCTGCCAGCAGAGATGAGTTCAGTGTCGCCAGATGTGAAAGCGAAACCTATTAGTTCGATAAAATTACGTTACCCAAGATTGTTTGAACTGCATGAGCAGGGCAAATCGATAGACTCCATTGCCAAGACGGCTGGACTTCAGCGAGGGGAAGTGCAACTGATTCTGCAACTTGCCAAACAGGAGGAATCGGTATGATTAAGAACCGTTCATTCTTGTTCGGACTAGGCACAGGACTAATTACTGGCGCTTTATTACTTCAGTTAATGATCTCCGGTGGAGCGGCTCCACTTACCAAAGAACAAGTTCTACAGGGTGCTGAAAAATTGAATATGAAAGTCATCGATGAATCTTCAGAATCTGCCTCGGGGGAAGCTGAGAATGATAATAAAGAGGAAATCACAGAGACCGAGGGATCGACAGTAGTAAGCAAGGAGAACGTCAGCCCCTCTGCGCCGGCTGCTGCAGCCTCCCCCACGCCGGTAGTGTCACCTACAGTACCTGAGAGCTCTGATAAAGCCGTTGCGCCGAAGAAGCCATCTACGCCTGCTGACGGCAAGGTTGAGCAGCCACAGGTCACTCCAAAGGCCAGTGCCGCTCCAACCGCTGTAGCTCCTGTAACGCCTAAAGTCACAGCAAATGCTAGTGTTTCCGTTCGAATTCCATCTGGAAGCACATTGACAGCAACAACAGATATTTTGGCAAAGGCTGGAGTCATTAAGGATAAGTCTACTTTTCTAGCGGCTGCAAACAAACGAAAGATTAATACGAAAATTCAATCCGGTTCTTATAGCTTTAATAAGGGAGAGAGTATTGACTCTATAATAGAGAAATTAATAACTTTAAAGTGATCGTTGCATACACTGAGATAATATGGTATAGTAATTGACGGTGTTAAAACACACGCCGGTTGATTTCGACAAGGGGTGCTTTCTTCTGAAGAAAGTCTTGCTGAAAGATGACGCATGGCGGAGGAGACACACAATAAACCAAACTTAGGAGGTGTGTGAAGATGGCAGTAATCTCCATGAAACAGCTTCTAGAAGCTGGGGTACACTTCGGTCACCAGACTCGTCGTTGGAACCCAAAGATGGATCGTTATATCTTCACTGAAAGAAACGGAATTTACATTATTGACTTGCAAAAAACAGTCAAAAAGGTAGAGGAAGCTTACAACTTTGTGAAAAGCGTCGCTGGTGACAACGGCACAATCCTATTCGTAGGAACAAAGAAACAAGCTCAAGATTCCGTAAAAGAAGAAGCAGAACGTTCCGGTATGTTCTTCATTAACCAACGTTGGTTGGGCGGAACGCTTACTAACTTCCAAACTATCCAAAAGCGTATTGATCGCTTGAAGAAATTGGAATCTTGGGAAGAAGACGGTACTTTTGAAGTACTACCTAAGAAAGAAGTTATCCTTCTTCGCAAAGAGAAAGATCGTCTTGAAAAATTCTTGGGCGGTATCAAGAACATGAAAGGTCTTCCAAGCGCGTTGTTCATCATTGACCCGCGTAAAGAGCGTATTGCAGTTGCAGAAGCTCGCAAATTGGGTATTCCAATCGTAGCTATCGTTGATACTAACTGTGATCCAGACGAAATCGACTACGTAATTCCAGGTAACGACGACGCTATCCGCGCTGTTAAATTGTTGACTGGTAAAATGGCAGACGCTGTTGTTGAAGCTCACCAAGGCGAAGACACAACTACTGCTTAAGTAGCGACTAGCACATACAAGAACTTAAATGAAAAGGGTGGTTGGCAGGTGGATAACCTCTCACTGCCCTTTTTTTAGGATAAAGGCCTTGAATAATGTAAGAAAACGACAATTACCTGGAGGGAATAAACAATGGCAGTTGATGCAAAAGCAGTAAAAGAACTTCGTGAAAGAACAGGCGCTGGTATGCTTGATTGTAAAAAAGCGCTTGAAGAAGCTAATAACGATATTACTAAAGCAGCAGAATTGCTTCGTGAAAAAGGTCTGTCCGCAGCAGCAAACAAAGCAGGACGTATTGCTACTGAAGGCGTTGTAGAATCTTACATCCACGCTGGCGGCCGCATTGGTGTACTTGTAGAAATCAACTGCGAAACTGACTTTGTTGGTAAAACAGATTCCTTCAAGGAATTTGCTCGCGATATCGCTATGCAAATCGCTGCAGCAAACCCTCGTTATGTTCGTCGTGAAGAAGTACCACAAGAAGATGTTGAAAAAGAAAAAGAAATCCTGAAAGCTCAAGCTTTGAACGAAGGTAAGCCTGAGAAAATCATTGAAAAAATGGTTGAAGGACGTATTGGTAAATATTACGAAGAATATTGCTTGCTTGAGCAAACTTTCGTTAAAGACCCAGACAAAACAATCTCCCAATTGTTGAATGAAAAAATCAGCACAATCGGAGAAAACATCTCGATCCGTCGTTTTGCTCGTTTTGAACTAGGCGAAGGTTTGGAAAAGAAAGTGGATAACTTTGTTGAAGAAGTTATGGCACAAGTTAATCAATAATAGCTTCATCATAAATATGAAGAATTGAATAAAGGCAAGCATCAGAAGAGCGGAACACGTACACGTAGTGTTCCGTCTTTTGCAGAAAGTGAGGGTATACATTTGGAACAGCCGGTATTTAAGAGAGTAGTCCTTAAGGTAAGTGGAGAGTCTTTGGCAGGACAAAACGGATATGGTATTGATGCCGACATGATTATTTCCATCGCTGAACAGATCAAGGAAGTTGTAGAACTTGGCGTTCAGGTTGCAATTGTTTGTGGCGGGGGTAACATTTGGCGCGGGATCGCGGGCAGCGCAAGCGGCATAGATCGCGCTACTGCAGATTATATGGGCATGCTGGCAACAGTAATGAACTCACTTGCTCTTCAGGACGCATTAGAGCAAATTGATGTGCCAACAAGAGTGCAGACTTCGATCTCGATGCAGCAAATTGCTGAACCATATATTCGTCGTCGTGCGATTCGCCACTTGGAGAAGGGCCGGGTTGTTATTTTTGCAGCAGGCACAGGTAACCCATTCTTCTCAACAGATACTACTGCAGCACTTAGAGCGGCAGAGATCGAAGCAGAAGTTATTCTGATGGCGAAAAATAAGGTTGACGGAGTATATTCTGCTGATCCGTTCAAAGATAGTACAGCTGAGAAATTCGAACAGCTTACTTATATGGATGTTCTGAATAAAAACCTCGGTGTTATGGATTCAACAGCTTCATCTTTATGCATGGATAACAATATACCGCTCATTGTATTCGCCATTACAGAACAAGGCAATATCAAACGTGTCGTTCTCGGTGAGAAGATCGGAACGATTGTTAAAGGGAGTGTAGATTAATGCCACAATCGGTCAAAAAAAATGCCGAAGAGCGTATGGACAAAGCGATTTCATCGCTGAAACGTGACTTGGCAACATTACGTGCAGGACGTGCAACAACATCGCTTCTCGATCGTATTCAAGTTGAATATTACGGAGCACCTACTCCAATTAATCAGCTGGCCAACATAAGTACTCCGGATTCCCGGACACTGTTGATTCAGCCGTGGGACAAAACATCGATGTCTGATATTGAACGGGCGATCATGAAATCCGATATCGGATTGACGCCAGCCAATGACGGCACCATTATTCGTCTTTCTATCCCTCCGCTGACTGAAGAGCGTCGGACGGACTTGGTTAAGCTGACTAAGAAGTTTGGTGAAGAAGCGAAAGTAGCGATCCGCAACATTCGCCGTGATGCCAACGATGATATTAAAAAGATGGAGAAAAACGGTATCTCTGAAGATGAGTCCCGTGGCCATCAGGAAGACATTCAAAAAACAACGGATAAGTTCATAGCCGAAGTTGACAAAGTGCTTGTCTCCAAAGAAAAAGAGATTATGGAAGTTTAATGATATTCAAGAGACTTAAGGCCCCTCCGTTAATGGTGGGGTTTGTCTCTTTCTGATAAGAGCTTGGAGGAAACGGAAATGATCAAACGGATTCAAGCGTGGCTGAGCCGTAAAGACAGGCAACAGTCAGTCGAGATTTCACCGGATAACATTCCCCGGCATGTGGCTGTGATTATGGATGGTAATGGACGCTGGGCTAAACGGCGCGGCTTACCGCGCGTTATGGGTCATCAGAACGGCATGAAGGCTGTCAAACGTGCTACGATCGCTGCAGACGAATTAGGTATTAAATACTTAACGATGTATGCGTTCTCGACAGAAAACTGGATACGCCCGAAAGAAGAAGTCGATTACTTGATGCGTTTGCCTGGGGAGTTTCTGGCGATTGAGCTTGATGAGCTAATCGAGAAGAATGTTCAAGTACGCATGATGGGTGACGCTGACGCTTTACCTTCATATACCCGTAAGGCTATGGAAGAGGCGGTAGCTCGAACAAAAGAGAATACTGGATTGATCTTAAATTTTGCTCTTAACTATGGTGGACGCAATGAAATAGAAGGCTGTATGCGCAGTTTAGGGAAAGATATCCAAGCTGGTATATTGTCGCCAGAAGAAATTACATCAGAGTTGATTAACAACAGACTATTAACTGCTGGTTTACCCGATCCTGATTTGTTGATACGAACAAGTGGAGAAATTCGGCTTAGCAATTTTATGTTATGGCAGATTGCCTATAGTGAATTGTGGTTTACTGATGTGTACTGGCCTGAGTTCGACAAAGAGCATTTGCATCAGGCCGTTGCTGAATATCAACGACGAACACGCCGTTATGGTGGACTGAAGTAGCTTGTTAGGAGATGGAACCTTTGAAGCAGCGATTGATTACCGGAATTGTTGCCGGAGTATTATTTTTAGGGTTATGTGTACTGGGAAACTGGCCGTATCAGGTTCTGCTTATTGCTATGGCTCTTATAGGTTTTTATGAATTTGTCAAAATGATAGGTATTCCTACGCTTTCCGGTACTACTGTTTTGGGTTACGCAGCTATTCTAAGCTTCATGATCCCATGGAATTTGCTTGGTGTTACTGCGCCGTTGTCCTGGGAGCAAGGGATTTGGATTCTGCTGTTATTGTTCCTTCTGGTCACCGTTTTTACTAAAAATAAATTAGATATTCGAGTAACAGCCTTGCTGTTTACTGGTATAGTATACATTGGAATGGGCTTCTCTTATATGGCCGTGGCTCGTGCATCGGATGACGGACATGGTTTGTTCTGGACTTTTTTGCTCCTGTTCTGCATTTGGGGCAGTGATGCGGGGGCATATTTTGTAGGCAGAAGCTTTGGCAAGAACAAGCTCTGGCCGGCCATCAGTCCTAACAAAACGGTGGAAGGTGCTGTTGGCGGGGTACTGATCTCGATGCTTATTTCTATCGTGTTTGCGCTGCTTGCTCCTGAACACTTGACGATAGGACGAGCGTTGCTTATTGGGCTTTCTTGTGCGATATTAGGACAGCTTGGAGATCTTGTGCAGTCAGCTTATAAACGTGCGTATGGCATTAAAGACTCAGGTACACTTTTGCCAGGGCATGGCGGTATTCTTGATCGATGTGACAGCTGGATTATCGTATTTCCATTCGTACATATTGTAATGCTTATGCCTTACTATTAAACGAAGGGAGAGAGAGTATAACTATGAAAAAAATAAGTGTTCTAGGTTCGACGGGTTCGATCGGCACTCAGACTCTAGATGTCATCGCAATGCACCCAGACTCTTTTGAAGTAGATGGCTTGGCGGCCGGAACAAATACAGCATTATTACTGGAACAAGTTCGTCGTTTTAACCCGCGTAGAGTCTCTGTGGCAACGAAAGAGCTGGCAGATGAGATTAGATCCAGCCTACCTTCTGGTATAGAGCTTTACAGCGGGAATGAAGGGCTTGTTGAAGTGGCGGCTGGCGGCGATGCCGAAATGGTCGTAACGGCTGTTATGGGAAGCGTAGGGCTTCAATCAACACTAGCGGCAATTGAAGCTGGCAAACATATTGGACTCGCCAATAAGGAGACATTAGTAACGGCCGGACATTTGGTCACTGATCTTGCTAATCGTAAGGGAGTTAAGCTGTTGCCGATTGATAGTGAGCATTCAGCTATTTATCAATGTCTCAATGGCGAGAATATCTCAGATATTGCCTACATCACTTTAACAGCATCCGGCGGCTCATTCCGTGACTTTACGCGTGATCAGCTTAAGGATGTGACGGTAGAAGATGCGCTTCGTCATCCGAATTGGAGCATGGGCGCGAAAATAACGATAGATTCTGCTACAATGGTGAACAAGGGCTTAGAGGTTATTGAAGCGCATTGGTTATTCGGTCTTCCGTATGAACAAGTGAATGTGCTGCTGCACCCGGAGAGCATCATTCACTCTTATGTTGAATTCCGTGACAGCAGTATTATTGCCCAGCTTGGCAATCCCGATATGCGTGTCCCGATTCAATATGCACTTACTTATCCAGATCGTTGGGAATCTCCGGCACAGCGTTTGTCGTTAGCTGAGATAGGACGTTTGACCTTCCGTGAAATGGACTTTGAACGTTACCCTGCACTGAAGCTAGCGATAGATTGCGGAAAAGCTGGTGGAACGGCGACTACTGCTTTCAACGCTGCGAACGAAATAGCAGTTGCTCGATTCTTAAGTCATGAGATCTCGTTCCTGCGTATTGAGGAGATTATCGGAGAAGTGCTAGATTGTCATAATAACGAGCATAATCCGAATCTGGAACAAATTGAATCCTGTGATAGACGTGTTCGAGAGCTGGCAGCTACGCTGTAGAACGTAGAAAGATCTCCTTTTAAAAATATAAGAAAGTATAAGTTTCACTTTATACATTATCCTTATATTTCTCGCGTAAACGCGTACCGTCTCCTTAAGGAACACTGATGGCGTTATTGCTTGACTGGAAATACTTACTTTGCCCTAAAAATAGGTTGGGACAGTTGATTCTCTTGTGCCTGATCGGAGAATAATGATAAATTAAGAGGACATACTTCGGTCTTACACCTAAAGGGGGATGATACGTTTGGAAATGGTTCAGGTCGTTTTTTTAACGGTGCTCATGTTTTTTGTACTTGTGACTGTACACGAATGGGGTCACTATTATTTTGCCAAACGCGCCGGTATTCTCGTGAGGGAATTTGCTATCGGTTTCGGTCCGAAACTGTTTTCTTATAAACGGAATGAGACTCAGTTCACTCTTCGCTTACTGCCTTTTGGCGGTTATGCCCGCATGGCTGGTGAAGATCCTGAGATTGTCGAGATTGGTTCTGGACAGACCATTGCGGTAAGGCTCGGACAAGACAATAAAGTTAAAAACATTTATCTGGATGCACTAGACACCCGTAGAAATGTTATCCGTGGTGAGGCGCTGAGTACCGATCTCGAAGATAAATTGCAGATTACCTTAGATGTGGACGGAGAAGTTACTACTTATGATGTTCATCCGCAAGCAATGATGATTAAAGGGACGCAACAGACACAAATTGCACCTAAAGATCGTCAATTCGGCAGCAAGACCGTGGGTCAGCGTGCGTTGGCTATCGTTGCGGGTCCTGTGATGAACTTTCTGTTAGCCTTTGTACTCTTCGCCATTCATTTGCAAATGGTCGGGATTCAAGTTGAAAATCCTACTTTTGTTAAGATTGGCGACGTCTCCGAAGGAATGCCGGCGCAAGAAGCAGGACTCCAAAAGGGCGATATCATTGTCTCCATCAATGGTGAGAAAATCGGTGCTGATTACAAAAAAATGATTAGCTTGACCTCGGAGTCCAAAGGTAAAGAAATGAACTGGACGCTGCAACGGGGAGAAGAAACCCTTAACGTTAAGCTAGTTCCTCGTAGTATGGAAGGACAAGAAGGCGGTAAAATAGGCATCACTCCTGAGCTACCTACTCGTAAAGCTGGTTTTGGCGAGACGATAACAGGTTCAGGAAAAGCTATGGTCGATACGACAGAAGCTATCTTTTTGGGCTTTAAACAATTGATCAATAAATTCAATATGGATGATATTGGAGGTCCGGTTCGTACGTTTGAGGTAACCGGTCAAATTGCTCAACAAGGTATTCAGTATCTTACATACTGGGCCGCTATTTTGAGTCTATATCTGGGGATATTTAACCTCTTGCCGATTCCGGCACTCGATGGAAGCCGTCTGGCATTCCTAGGTGTTGAGGCACTGCGTGGCAAACCTGTGGATCCGGGTCGTGAAGGCATGGTTCACTTTGTAGGTTTTGCACTGCTATTTTTATTAATGATTGCTGTTACGTATAATGATATTTTACGTTTGATCAGCGGCTAATTTTCTTCGGGAGGCATTCCATTACATGGCTAAAGATAAACAATTCGTTACGGAAATCACGCCGCAAAGCGAGGATTTCTCACGCTGGTATATTGATGTTATTAAAAAAGGAGACTTGATGGATTACTCTCCTGTTCGTGGCTGTATTGTATTTAAGCCAGAAGGCTATGAAATATGGGAGCATATTCAGGAGGAAATGAACCGTCGCCTCAAGGAAACTGGGCATCGAAACGCTTATTTTCCAGTGTTCATTCCAGAGAGTTTCTTTCAGAAGGAAAAGGATCATATTGAAGGCTTTAATCCAGAGCTGCCATGGGTAACAGAAGCGGGTGGTGACGTACTTGAGGAACGTCTCGCAGTTCGTCCTACTTCAGAGACCATGTTCGGCCACATGTACTCTAAATGGATTCAATCTTATCGTGACCTTCCTGTACTTATCAATCAATGGGCGAACGTGGTTCGTTGGGAGAAACGTACATTACCATTTATCCGCACGACTGAGTTTCTTTGGCAAGAAGGGCATACCGCGCATGAGAATGAAGCGGAAGCTCGTGAAGAAACTATGCGGATGCTGGATAACTACCGTGATTTTGTCGAGACCTATCTTGCCATTCCGGTTATTACTGGACAAAAGACACCTTCCGAGCGTTTTGCCGGTGCGGTAGATACGTATTCTATTGAAGCGATGATGAAGGATGGACGCGCTGTTCAGGCTGCTACTTCACATTACCTCGGCACCAAGTTTGCCACAGCTTTTGAGATTCAATATTTAAGCCGTGACAATAATTTGGAGTATGTACACACTACTTCATGGGGCTCAACCACTCGCTTGATTGGCTCCTTGATTATGGTACATGGAGATGACCGCGGTCTTGTTCTGCCGCCTAAGGTAGCTCCAACGCAAGTTATTATGATTCCTATCGGACCTCCTAAGACCCGCGAAGCTGTGATTGGGCGGACGGACGAGCTGTTCAAGGAATTGAAGAATGCTGGCGTTCGTGTACGTGTGGATGATCGTTCAGATGTTACTCCAGGCTGGAAGTTTAATGAATATGAAATGCGTGGAGTGCCAGTACGTTTGGAGCTTGGACCACGCGACATGGAGAATGGCGTCTGCGTTCTCGTCTCACGTGTCACCGGTGAGAAGAAGGTTATTCAACAGGAGAACCTCGTAGAAGAGGTTCAAACAATGCTTGAACAGGTTCACAACGAAATGTTCGAACGTGCCCTGAAATTCCGCGAGGACCACTTCTATTCTGTGGATTCCTTGGAGGAAATGAAGGCTTCGATGGATGAAAAACGTGGATTTGCTCTAGCTGGATGGTGTGGTTCCGAAGAATGCGAGTCCAAAGTTAAGGAAGAGACAGGTGCGGGTAGCCGCAATATTCCTTTTGATCCAGCGGAGACTAAGCAAGTCTGCATTTGCTGTGGCCAACCAGCCAAGCATACTGTGGTTTTTGCAAAGGCATATTAATCTTTAGGCACCGATCAACAGTCTTGTAGTATTTTAATTTAGCTTCTGGAGAGAGGAGTCGGCGGGCCGTAAGAACCCAATGCTTTTTGAAACCAGAAGCTTTTTAAAATATAAGAATTTATAGGAATTCGCTATAAATTATCCTTATATTTTTACGAGAAACAGTTATCGTCTTTAAAAGGCGACAACATCGTTTCTTCTTATCATATTGTACTTTCACTGTATATCATGGATAGTTTTAACTGGGTTATTAAAGGTGGGAGGAAAGCATGGAACAAAACCAGGAGAGAAGAAAAAGGTTCGAGCTCTTGATGAAGCAGGGTGAAATTCCGCCTGCAATCATGGATCCCTACTTTTTAGACGGGTATATAGAACGTGTTGAGATCAGTCGCGGCAACCGGGACTGGCAAATCGTTATTACGAAAGAAAGTCTGGTTCCAGCACAGGTATATCGGACATTTAGCCTTAGAATGCGGGAGAAGCTACAGCATATAGCTAAAGTAAGCTTTTTGTTCCTATATGATGAGAAGGTTAGTAGAGCGGAGCTTGTCCAAGAATATTGGGGACTGTTTCTGGAGTGGGTGCATCGGGAGATTCCATCGGTAAACGGCTGGCTGACCCGCTCCTCACAGGAGCTTAAAGAGGATACTTTAATGTTAACGATGAGTGATTCCACTTCGATGGAGCTGGCTCGCAAAAAAGGCATCGATGGAGCAATTATTAAATTTTATGATAAGTATTTCGGTCTCTCCTTAAAAGTTAAATTACTAATGGCGGAGAACGAAAATAATAATGTTGAAGCATTCGAAGAATTTCAGCAAAAGCTTCAGCAAGAACAACGCGAGATTGTTGAGCAGATGATGACTGCTGTTGAAACAGAAGCTCCTGCTGATGATAGCGATCCTAATGAAGTAATTAAGCTTCAAGTGGGGTATGAAATTAAGGAACAGGCTGTGCCGATTCTTGAAATTCAAGATGAAGAGAAGAAAATTACAATTCAGGGTACCATTTTTGGTCTGGATCGTAAGGAGCTTCGCAATGGCAGTACCTTGTTCACTTACAGTCTGACCGATTTTACGGATTCTCTACAAATGAAGATGTTCGCGAAGACTAAAGATGATCTGAAGGTTATGAGTCAGCTAGCTAATGGCAAATGGGTAAGAGCACGCGGAAAAGTAGAATATGACCGTTTTATGCAGATTCCTGAGCTCGTGATGATCCCTTCGGATTTAACGGAAGTTAAGGCACCGCCTGCACGTAAAGATACTGCTCCTAAGAAACGGGTGGAATTCCACCTTCACACTACGATGAGTACGATGGATGCGGTCACTCCGATCACTACCTATGTCAAAACAGCTGCCCAGTGGGGTCATCCTGCGATTGCTATTTCTGATCATGGTGGCGTTCAGGCTTTTCCTGATGCAAACCATGCAGCTCATAAGCATAAGATAAAAATGATTTATGGTGTGGAAGCTAATGTTGTGAATGACTCTGTGAATATTGTCGAGAATGCTCAGCCTTTGGACTTGAAGACAGCTACCTATGTAGTGTTTGATATAGAAACCACGGGTTTATCGATTACCCGCAATAATATTACGGAGCTGGCGGCCATTAAAATGTGCGAAGGCAAAGAAGTAGACCGTTATTCTACTTTTGTTAATCCGCATGAGAAAATCCCTTATCATATTCAGCAATTGACCAATATTACGGATGAAATGGTTAAGGATGCTCCTGATCTTGAACCAGTACTGCGTAAGTTTGTTGAATTTGTGGGTGACAGTATCCTTGTAGCTCATAACGCCAGGTTTGATATGGGTTTTATTCAGGCCTCGTTACGTAAAATAGGTGAACCTGATCTTCCGAATCCATCTCTTGATACGCTTGAGCTCGCTCGCTTACTATATCCAAGCATGAAGAATCACAGGCTGAACACATTAGCCGATAAATATAAAGTTCTTCTGGAAAGCCATCACCGTGCGATTGATGATACCATAGCACTCGGCGGTATATTAACAGGATTGCTCGCAGATGCTGAAAAGATGAAGGGCATGACCCGCCTTGATCGACTAAACGATTATGTGGGTAATGATCTTTCGAACACAAGACCGTTCCACTGTAATATTTATGCACTTAATCAAATAGGCAAAAAAAATCTCTATAAGCTCATTTCCATGTCACATACGGAATATTTCAAACGTGTACCTTGTATTCCAAAATCTAAGCTGGAAGAGCATAGAGATGGACTCCTAGTGATTTCCGGTTGTGAACGTGGAGAGTTTTTTGAAGCAGTACTCAACAAAACGACTGAGGAAGCCATGGAGGTTGCTCATTTTTATGATGTGCTGGAGATTCAGCCATTGACCATGTACATGCACTTGGTGGACAAGGGTTTTGTAGCAGGCCCGGATGAGCTTCGCGATGTAGTCCGGAAGGTTTGCGAAATAGGGGAACAGTTGAATAAACCTGTTATCGCAACGGGGAATGTGCATTATCTTGAACCCCGGGACAAGCTGTATCGTGATATTACGATTAATGGGATCACGGGCTTTAGTCCGCTTAAAGACCAACGCAAACCGGATGCACACTTCCGCACAACAGATGAAATGCTGTCTGAATTCGAATTTCTCGGTGCTGAAAAAGCGATGGAAGTCGTTGTCACAAATACAGTTGAGCTGGCGGAGCGTTTTGAAGAACTGGAGCTATTTCCAGATAAGCTATTTACACCAATTATTGACGGGGCGGACGAAGAAATTCGCGAGACCTGCTACAATACTGCCAAATCCATTTACGGTGAAGAGCTGCCTGAGGTAGTTATTGCCCGTTTGGAGAAAGAGCTTGCACCGATTATTAAATACGGATTCTCTGCCAACTATTTGATTTCTGAACGTCTCGTTAAAAAGTCAAATCAGGATGGGTATCTCGTAGGCTCGCGGGGTTCCGTAGGCTCTTCTGTAGTCGCTACATTTCTTGGGATTTCAGAAGTTAATCCTTTGCCTGCGCATTATATTTGCCTAGACCCCGAGTGTCGTCATAGTGAATGGTTCCTGGACGGTAGTGTGCGGAGCGGATTCGATTTACCAGATAAAGTCTGCCCGGATTGCGGTCAGAAGCTCAAAGGTGAAGGCCAGGATATTCCGTTCGAGACCTTCCTTGGATTTAAAGGGGATAAAGTTCCCGATATCGACTTGAACTTCTCAGGGGAATATCAGCCGAATGCACATAACTTTACCAAAGAAATGTTTGGTGAGAAAAATGTATTCCGTGCCGGAACGATTGGTACCGTAGCTGAGAAGACAGCCTTCGGATTTGCAAAAAAATACGAAGAACTGCACCAGAAACGTTGGCGTGGAGCTGAAGTTGGCCGTCTGGCGGCTGGCTGTACAGGCGTTAAACGTAGTACGGGACAGCATCCGGGTGGTATAGTCGTTGTTCCAGACTATATGGAGGTAGAAGATATTACGCCAGTACAATTCCCGGCAGATGATGTCAATGCTGAATGGAAGACCACACACTTTGATTATCACGCTTTTGACGCGAATTTGCTGAAGCTTGATATTCTGGGTCATGATGATCCGACGATGATGCGGATGCTTCAGGATTTGACAGGTGTTGATCCAACTTCTATCCCGATGAATGATCCGAAAGTAATGAGCATGTTTAACTCTACAGATGCACTTGGAGTAAGACCTGACGAAATCAGATCACCGGTTGCGACCTATGGTGTGCCCGAAATGGGTACCAAGTTCGTACGTCAAATGCTTATTGAGTCGAAGCCGTCCAGCTTTGCTGACTTACTGCAAATATCAGGTTTGTCTCATGGTACTGGAGTTTGGCTTGGTAACGCTCAAGAGCTTATAAAGAATAACACTTGTAACATTAAGACCGTTATCGGTTGTCGTGATGACATCATGCTCTTTTTAATTTATAAAGCGGGAATGGATGCGAGCTTGGCCTTTAAAATTACCGAGAGTGTTCGTAAAGGTAAAGGTTTGTCTGACGAATGGATCGAGGAAATGAAAAAGTGCAAGGTCCCACAATGGTATATTGATTCTTGTCTAAAGATTCAATACATGTTCCCGAAGGCGCATGCTGCTGCATACGTAATTTCTGCAGTACGTACCGCCTACTTCAAGCTGTATCATCCTATTGAATATTATGCGACTTATTTCTCTGTACGTGCGGCAGATTTTGATATTGAATTGTGCTGTAAGGGGTATGAAGCCATCAGCCGTCAGATCGTAGAAATTGAGCAAAAAGGATTTCAAGCTTTGCCTAAGGAAAAGGCTATGTTGCCTGTCCTTGAGATGGCTTTGGAGATGACGGCACGTGGGTTTACATTCAAAAACATTGATCTTTACCGCTCAGAAGCGAATAAGTTTATTGTTGATGACAAGAGTTTGATTCCTCCGTTTTCCGCATTAGCGGGAATTGGTGAGAATGCTGCTATCAACATAGCTGCTGCGAAAGATGCTGGAGAGTTCCTGTCTATTGAAGATTTCCAGCAGAAATCAAAGGCAAGTAAGACGGTTATTGAGCTGCTGACTGGCATGGGCTGCTTCCGCGGCTTACCGGAAAGCAATCAACTTTCCCTATTTTAAAGGCTTTAACAACACTTATTTCATGGCTAGAAAAGAGTGCTCCAAAGGGGGAGTCAAGGGCTAGCACTTGTCAGTCCAGTTTCCCTATGGTATAATTTCTTTGGTAATAATGAGATAAGTCCGTTGTGTAAAGAGTGGGGAAACCCACTCTTTATCTTTGGTATATAGCAAAAGACAAGTTCGTGGAGGTAATTTTCTTTTGAGCACACCCAAATCTAAAATTAAACAAACGGTAGAGCAGATGCTCGGGCCCTATCTCGACGACAATGGTTTCGAACTGGTGGACGTTGAATACGTGAAGGAAGGCTCCAATTGGTTTCTGCGTATATTCGTAGATAAAGAAGGCGGCATTGATATTGATGACTGCGGGATCATTAGCGAATATTTCAGTCAGAAGTTAGATGAGAATGATCCTATTCCTGAGGCATATTTCCTTGAGGTTTCCTCGCCGGGAGCAGAGCGTCCTCTCAAAAAAGCTGCGGATGTAGCTAAAGCGGTAGGTAAGGACGTGTATGTGACTGTTTATGAGCCGATTCAAGGACTCAAAGAATTTGAAGGTCGTTTGCTCTCGTTCGAGAACGAGGAACTGCTCATCTCCGCGGGCAAAAAAGAACATGTAGTACCGTACGCCAAGGTCGCAAGTGCGAGATTGGCCATTATTTTTTAACGTCTTGAAAGGGGGGCCGGAAATTCATGAGTATGGAGTTTATTGAAGCAATGAATGAGCTGGAGAGGGAGAGAGGCATCAGTAAAGATGTGCTGTTTGAAGCGATTGAAGCGGCGCTGATCTCTAGTTATAAACGTAATTTCAATGCAGCACAGAACGTGCGTGTTGACATGAATCGCAATACAGGTGTCATTAAAGTGTTTGCCCGCAAGTTAATTGTTGAGGAGGTCCTGGATACAAGGACTGAAATCTCATTGCCGGCAGCCAGAGAAATTAACCCGCATTTCCAGCTGGAAGATATCGCTGAGCTTGAAGTGACACCGCGTGATTTTGGACGTATTGCCGCACAGACTGCTAAGCAGGTTGTAACTCAACGGATTCGCGAAGCAGAGCGTGGACTTATCTATAATGCTTTTATCGACAAAGAAGATGATATCGTTACTGGACTAGTTCAACGTCAAGATATGCGGAACATTTACATTGATCTTGGTAAAATCGAAGCGGTTCTTCCGCTTAGCGAATTGATGCCAGGTGAAAAGTTCAAACAAAGCGAACGCATCAAGGCTTATATCACAAAAGTTGAGAATACAACAAAAGGTCCGCAGATTATGCTCTCCCGCAGTCATCCTGGATTACTGAAGCGTCTGTTCGAGCTTGAAGTTCCTGAAATATTTGACGGTGTAGTTGAGATTCGTTCTGTAGCTCGTGAAGCTGGCTTCCGCTCGAAGATTGCTGTGTATTCCCGCAATCCAGAAGTAGATCCCGTTGGTTCTTGCGTAGGTCCAAGAGGCACACGCGTTCAGACCATCGTTACTGAGCTTCGCGGTGAGAAGATCGATATCGTCCGTTATTCTGATCTGGTGCAGGAATATGTTGCGAATGCACTAAGCCCTTCCAAGGTTCTTGAAGTTCAAGTCTTTGAAGCGGAGAAGATGGCGAGAGTTATCGTTCCTGACTATCAATTATCACTGGCTATCGGTATTAAAGGGCAAAATGCACGTCTTGCCGCTAAACTTACCGGCTGGAAAATTGATATCAAGAGTGAAACTCAAGCGGAGCAGGAATACGGCAGACCGAAATCTTCTATTGATGAAATGCATCAGGATTCCGTCTCCATAGATTAATTAACCTGCTTGACGGGAGGCGTTTGGTATGAAACAAAAAAAGGTGCCGCTGCGGAAATGCGTTGCTACCCAAGAGATGATGCCTAAAAAAGAGCTGATTCGTGTGGTAAGAACGCCTGAAGGTGAAGTGCTGATTGATCTGACGGGTAAGAAGTCAGGCCGTGGTGCTTACATATGCGGCAAGCTTGAATGCTTTCAGCTGGCACAAAAGAACAAAGCACTTGACCGTGCATTGAAATGTCAAGTGAGTCCTGAAATCTACGCCCAGCTAGCCCGGGAGTTTACATCCGTGGAAGAGCAGTTCCTAGCAGCAAAGGATAGTGAGGATAATGAGTAAGGCGCTTTCTTATTTAGGGCTTGCCATGAGAGCAGGCAAGATAGTCACCGGTGACGAGGCTGTACTCAAAGCTGTACGGTCTTCAGAGGCGAAGCTGGTCGTTCTGGCAGGTGACGCTTCAGATAATACCCAAAAAAAGTTCCGTGATAAATGCGGAACTTACGATATTCCACTAGTAATCGCATTTCACCGGGATGAACTCGGTGCAAGTATTGGTAAAGACCAGCGTGTAGTACTGGCCATTACGGATAAAGGATTCGCGGAAATGATCTCCAAGCAACTCGGAGATACTGTCGGAGGTGGATTTATTGACTAAAGAAGAGAACAAAGATAAATTGCGCGTGTACGAATACGCAAAGTCACTAAACATGAGCAGTAAAGAAATTATTACTATTCTGAAGCGTTTGAATGTCCCCGTGAATAATCATATGAGTGTCATGGAGAATGGATCCGTGAACAAAGTTGAACAGTTCTTTAAGGATATCAAATCAAACGCTGCAGCCAAGCGGGATACCGGCACCAGCAGCCGGCCGGTAACAACCGGTGCGGTAACAGCCGAACCTCAAAGTGCTCAGAATGCCAACAAAAATCAACAGGAAAAGCAGGTAGGTATGAACAGTAACCAAAACAACAACCAATCGACGACGTCCCCAAGGCCCCAAAGCGGACAAGATTCCCGCAGAACACAAACAGGTTCAACGCAGAATGCACGTCCGCAACAAAGCGGTGCTCCACGTACTAACAGTACTAGCAGTACTAGTAGCAGCCGCCCGCAAAGCAGCACTACCGGCGGCAATCGCCCACAAGGTAGCAATACCGGTGGCAGCCGTCCGCAAGGCAGTAATACTGGCGGCAACCGTCCACAAGGAAGCAACACAAGTGGCAGCCGTCCGCAAGGCAGCAATACTGGTGGTAGCCGCCCACAAGGCAGCAACACTGGTGGAAGCCGTCCACAAGGAAGCAACACAAGTGGCAGCCGTCCGCAAGGACAAAACAGTGCACCACGCACTGACAGCCGTCCACAAGGTCAATCTGGCACAGGCGGAGGTTTCACACGCGGTGATGACAGAGGTCCTAAAAAGAACACAACTGGTGGCAGACCGAATAATAATCAAAGACGTTTTGATGATGGTAAAGGTGGTAACTACCGAGGTCGTGGTGGTAAGAATGGTCGTGGCAAGAACCAACCAATGGTACACCGCGAGAAGATCGATAACACACCTAAGAAAATCATCGTTCGTGGCAGCATGACCGTTGGTGAAACAGCGAAATTGCTTCACAAGGATGCTTCTGAAGTAATCAAAAAGCTGATTTCAATGGGTGTTATGGCTACCATCAACCAAGAACTTGATATCGACACCATTTTGCTACTCGCTGCTGAATTTGGCGTAGAAGTAGAAGTGAAGATTCCTGTTGATGAGGACAGCTTCGAAACAGTGGAAGAGAATGACAATGAAGAGGATCTTCAGACTCGTCCTCCAGTAGTTACTATTATGGGTCACGTTGACCATGGTAAAACTACACTGCTTGATGCTATTCGTTCGACAAATGTGACTCTAGGCGAAGCCGGCGGAATCACTCAGCACATCGGTGCTTATCAAGTCGAAATTAATCAAAAGAAAATCACGTTCCTTGATACACCTGGTCACGAAGCATTTACTGCTATGCGTGCTCGTGGTGCACAGGTTACGGATATGACAATTATCGTAGTTGCTGCTGATGACGGTGTTATGCCTCAGACCGTTGAAGCTATTGCACACGCTAAGGCTGCTGGACTTCCGATTATTGTCGCTGTTAATAAAATCGACAAGCCGGGCGCAGATCCTGATAAGGTGAAGCAAGAGCTTACAAGTTATGAACTTGTTCCTGAAGAGTGGGGTGGAGATACCATCTTCGTTAACCTCTCTGCGAAACAACGTATTAACTTGGAAGAACTGCTGGAAATGATCCTGCTCGTAGCTGAAGTTAATGAGTACAAAGCGAACCCTGACAAACGGGCACGCGGTACTGTTATAGAAGCTGAGCTTGATAAATCCCGTGGACCAGTTGCTCGTATACTCGTTCAGAACGGTACGTTGAAAGTCGGCGATGCCTTTGTAGCAGGTAACTGCTTCGGACGTGTACGTGCGATGGTCAATGATAAAGGTCGTAAGATTAAAGAAGCTGGACCATCTACTCCAGTAGAAATTACTGGTTTGACTGAGGTGCCACAAGCTGGCGATCCGTTTATGGCATTCGAAGACGAGCGTAAAGCCCGTGCGATTGCTGATAGACGTTCCACTTCCCAACGTCAATCTGAGCTGAATACGAACACCCGTGTAACTTTGGATGATCTGTTCCAGCACATTAAAGATGGCGAGATCAAAGACCTTAACGTGATTATCAAAGCTGACGTACAAGGTTCAGTCGAGGCGCTTAAAGGATCCTTGGCTAAGATCGAAGTAGAAGGCGTACGCGTGAAGATCATTCACAGCGGTGCTGGTGCGATTACTGAATCCGATATTACGCTTGCAGCAGCATCTAATGCTATCGTTATCGGCTTTAACGTTCGTCCAGACGCACAGACCAAAGCAGCTGCTGAGCAAGAAAAAGTAGATGTTCGTCTGCACAACATTATCTACAACGTAATTGAAGAAATCGAAAGTGCCATGAAAGGTATGCTCGATCCTATCTATAAAGAGAATGTTATCGGTCACGCCGAAGTTCGCAGCGTGTTCAAAATCAGCAAAGTGGGTACCATTGCAGGATGTATGGTTACTTCCGGTAAAATTACCCGTAATGCTGAAATGCGCTTGATCCGTAGCGGAATCGTAGTGTTCACTGGTAAGGTTGATACTTTGAAACGTTTCAAAGATGATGCCAAAGAAGTGGCGCAAGGTTATGAATGTGGCATAACTTTGGAACGCTATAATGACGTCCAAGAGGGCGACATTATCGAAGCGTTTCTTATGGAAACTGTAGAGCGCTAAGCGAAGAGGTGAATATAGATGTCTAAAATTAGAGCAGGACGAGTGGGCGAGCAGATCAAGAAAGAGCTTAGTCAACTTATCCAAAGCGGTCTGAAAGACCCTCGAATCGGTTTTGTAACTGTAACTGGCGTAGATGTGACTAACGATCTATCGCAAGCCAAGGTATACTTAAGCGTGTTCGGGGATGAAGAGCAGAAGGCAGACTCGCTTAAAGCGATTGAGAAAGCCAATGGTTTTCTTCGCTCAGAGCTTGGCAAGGCCATTCGCCTTCGGCATACACCGGAGCTGATCTTCAAGATCGACGAATCTGTCGCTTATGGCAGTCATATTGAGAAGCTTCTCGGAGAGCTTCATAAGAACGATTAGAAATAAGTGATTAAAGTGGGGTTCAAAATAGCGTTATGCTATTTTGAACAACCTTTAAAAAGGAGACGGCGAATGCAGAGCTATGAACAAAGTCTCCAGCAGACCCGTGAGTTTCTGCTGGAACACGACGATTACCTTGTAGTGTCGCATGTTCAGCCGGACGGAGATGCAGTCAGCTCCACCCTTGCGGTGGGCTGGCTTCTCTCATGTCTGGGCAAAAAATACACTATGCTGAATGAAGGACCGATCCCGAAGCGAATGGAATACCTATGGCATTCGGATGAAATCATCAATATGGCCTCTAGTGAACCGCCCCGTCAATACAGCAACGTCATCTGTGTGGATTGTGCGGATTTTCAGCGAGTAGGGCTGACAAACCGCTATTTTGCGAATGAGGCTCTTATCCTGAACATTGATCACCATCCAACAAATAACGGTTATGGATTCGTTAATTTAATCAAACCGGATGCAGCTGCGACAGCGGAAATATTGTTCGACCTGCTGAAGACATTCGAGATCGAATGGGATATTGATATCGCCACAGCTATATATACGGGTCTGTTAACAGATACCGGTGGTTTTCGTTATACCAACACATCACCAAAAGTAATGGCAGCTGTATCTGAGCTATTATCCCTTGGAGTTAACGGTCCTGAACTCGCTGAGACATTGCTTGAAGAAATGACGCTGCCACAGGTTAAAATATTAAATAAAGCCTTAAATACGCTGGAATTATCTCCTGAAGGGGATATTGCCTGGCTATATGTTACACCCGAGCATATGATCGAATGTGCTGCTGCTAATGAAGATTTGGAAGGGATCGTAAACTACCCTCGTAATATACGGGGCGTGGAAGTAGGCATTCTTTTTAAAGTTATTCATGAACATGCGGTCAAGGTTAGCCTACGTTCTGCCGGTAAAGTAGACGTGGCTGCATTGGCGCAAACGTTTGGCGGCGGCGGTCATACCCGTGCTGCAGGTGCGCGTATAGAAGCTACGCTTGAAGAGGCAATAACTCAGGTGCTTGAGGAGGTAAGACGTCATTTATGAGTGAATTAGAAGGTGTTCTGGCGGTTTATAAACCGGCAGGCTTCACTTCACATGATGTTGTAGCCAAGGCACGCCGTATTCTCGGCATGAAACGGATTGGTCATACGGGGACACTAGATCCCCAAGTGACTGGTGTATTGCCGCTTTGTCTGGGACGTGCGACTCGCGTTGTGGAGTATATTCAGGAGCTGCCCAAAGAATATGTGGCAACACTGAGACTGGGGATGTCCAGTGATACTGAAGACTTAACTGGAACCATTACGGAAACTGTAGATGAGGTTCATGTATCTGAGGAAGAGATTCTTGCAGTGCTTGCCTCTTTCAAAGGTGTAATTTCTCAGGTTCCTCCCATGTACTCTGCGGTGAAAGTGGATGGCAAACGTCTTTATGAATTGGCTAGAGAAGGCAAGACCGTTGAACGAAAAAGTCGTGAAGTAGAGATTTATGAAATCGAAATGACGGATATGACTTGGGAAGGTAATCATCCCGACATCACTTTCCGGGTATTATGCTCCAAAGGCACGTATATTCGAACACTTTGTGTTGATATCGGTCGTGCGCTTGGACTGCCGGGTGTAATGGTGAAGCTGGAGAGAACAATGTCGGCAGGAATTTCTGCCAGCCATTGTTTATCCCTTGAGGATATTGCCGCGCACAAGGAAGCCGGAACATTAGAAGATCATTTAATCGCTGCTGATGAGGCAATTTCGCATTTGCCTAAGCATACCGTTATGGATGAGAAGAAGAAGGCAGCACTGCAGGGTCAACGTTTGTCTTCGCGGTTCATTGCTCCAGAAGTGAAGACAGCAGGTCAAATTCGGCTATACGATCTTCAGGGATTGTTTCTTGGCATTTATGAGCTGGAAGAGACAGGTGCTATTGCCCCAGTAAAAGTGTTTGCACAAGCTTAAATCAATTTTACCAAGTGAATTGTAGGTGAGAAACAGCGTGAGAACCGTAACGTTAACCTATCCGATGTCGCCGGAGACTGCTGCCGAATGGGCACAACCTCAAGTGGCTGCTCTAGGGCAGTTTGACGGCCTGCATCGTGGACATGCCAGTGTTATTACATCCGCTGTGGCCTTAGCCCGTAAACAAGGTGTGCCGGCTGCAGTCCTTACATTTCATCCTCATCCCAAAGATGTTATGGGTAAGGGGGATTATGAAGGGTACTTGACGCCACCCTTTGAAAAGCAAGAGATTCTTGCCAGCATGGGTGTAGATATCCTGTATGTTATTGAATTTAATGAGCAGCTTTCCCGGGTTAGTCCACAGAATTTTGTCTCTGTTATGCTTTTGCCGCTACATATTGTAACTGCAGTTGTTGGCTTTGACTTTCGCTTTGGCTACCAAGGTGAAGGCGATGTTGAGATGCTTCGTAAGCTGGGTGAAGGTGTTATGAATGTGGAAGTTGCTCCTCCTTTTCTGCTTGAAGGCGAAAAGGTTAGCAGCTCCGGCATTCGCAAAAGTCTCCAAAATGGAGATCTGGGACTGGCAAACTCCTGGTTCGGACGTTGCTATCATCTGCGTGGTGAAGTGGGGCATGGTGAGAAGAGAGGCCGCACAATTGGTTTTCCAACTGCCAATTTGAAGCTCAGTGATCATTTTGTCATTCCGACCAAAGGTGTATATGCGGTTCGTGTCTTTTATAAGGATAAAGTTCTGTACGGGGTTATGAATGTGGGCGTTAAACCAACCTTTCATGAGGGTGTGTTGACTCCGAGCTTTGAGGTACATCTGTTTGACTTCGAGGGTGACCTGTATGATCAAGAGCTTAAGGTAGAATTGGTATCTTACATTCGTCCAGAACGGAAGTTTGACTCCATTGGGGCATTGATTACTCAGATTGGCGAGGATGCAGAAACCGCGAAGAAGATTCTGGAGTATAATTTATAGTCATCCCGGACAAGCCGTTTACTTTTGTTAATGGAGATGCTATACTAAGTAACGTTGCTGGCTTACAGCATCATAACCTTAGCTTGGTTGCACGTTCTCACCGACGGTGACGAGGCTAGTGGCGATTATATTGAAGGAGGTGAACAGGATGGCATTAACTCAAGAACGTAAACATCAATTGATCGACGAGCACAAAACTCACGAATCCGATACTGGATCCCCTGAGGTGCAAGTTGCTATCCTAACGGAGAACATCGTTAATTTGACTGACCACTTGCGTACGCACAAGAAAGATCATCACTCCCGTCGCGGATTGTTGAAAATGGTTGGACAACGTCGTAAACTTCTGGCGTATTTGAAAAACAAAGACATCAGACGTTACAGCGCCCTGATCGAAAGACTGGGATTGCGTCGTTAATTTTCCATAAGATTACTCTTAAAGCAGCCTGGTTGTATACCGTATGTCCTTCTCGGAGCGACAGCGGGACAGCTGGGTTGCTTTTTGAAAATTTAGGGAAAACTTAATATTAGGATCGATGAGATTATTCGCAAAAACGGCGGCTTTACTTTTCAGTAAGGCCCAGCCGTTTCTTCTTATATGTATACAGAATAGGTAGCCTCCCTTTGGGACAAGCCTTTCCAATTCATTTAGATCGATATGTGAACCTGCTATTTTAGACTGCGGGTCTACTACTATTCAAGGAGGTATTTATGGAAAAACGTGTAGAAATGCAGCTGGGTGGAAGACGCCTTGTGCTGGAAACGGGCCGCCTGGCTAAACAAGCAAATGCAGCTGTTATGGTGCGTTACGGGGATACTTCGGTATTATGTACCGTTACGGCTTCGAAAGAGCCTAAGGATCTGGATTTTTTCCCGCTTACAGTCAACTATGAGGAAAGATTATATGCGGTAGGTAAAATTCCTGGCGGATTTATTAAACGGGAAGGTAGACCGAGTGAGAAAGCGATTCTGTCAAGCCGTTTGACAGACCGTCCAATCAGACCACTGTTCCCTGAAGGATTTCGTAACGATGTTCAGGTATTGAACATGGTAATGAGTGTGGATCAGGACTGCGCACCAGATATTGCTGCTATGATCGGTACTTCAGCTGCACTTAGTATTTCCGATGTGCCTTTTGATGGACCCATCGGCGGCGTTGCTGTAGGTCGGATTAATGGAGAGTTTGTGATCAATCCGGATATGTCTCAGCAAGCAATCAGTGATGTTTATGTAGTGGTTGCTGGAACGAAGGATGCAATCATGATGGTTGAAGCAGAAGCGAACGAAGTGACGGAAGATGTGATGCTCGAAGCGATTATGTTCGGTCATGATGAAATCCGCAAGATCGTTGCAACCATTGAAGAACTGGTTAAAGTGGCTGGTAAAGAAAAAATGGCTGTGAAGCTGCATACAGTGAATGCTGACGTGAATACTGAGGTCCGTGCATTTGCTGAGGCTCGTCTGGTGGAAGCCGTTAAAATAGCTGAAAAACATGCGCGTCAGGAAGCGATTGATGTCGTTAATGATGAAGCGGTTGCGTATTTCGTAGAGAAGTACATAGAAGCACCGGAGCTTCTGAAAGATGTTAAAGAAGTCCTACATGATATCGTGAAGGATGAAGTAAGACGTCTAATCACACATGATAAGGTTCGTCCAGATGGACGTAAACTTGATGAAATCCGTCCGATTGAATGTGATACAAGTCTGTTACCGCGTACACACGGTTCCGGTCTGTTTACACGTGGACAAACACAAATCCTTAGCGTTTGTACCCTTGGAGCACTAGGTGATGTGCAAATTCTCGACGGAATCGATCCTACTGAAACGAAACGTTTCATGCACCATTACAACTTCCCACCGTTCAGCGTAGGGGAAGCTCGTCCGCTTAGAGCACCAGGACGCCGTGAAATCGGTCATGGAGCACTTGGAGAACGTGCATTATCCAAGGTTATACCTAGTGAAACTGAATTCCCGTACACGATTCGTCTAGTATCAGAAGCGATTGAATCTAACGGTTCTACTTCCCAGGCAAGTATCTGTGCCAGCATTCTGGCTATGATGGACGCTGGTGTGCCAATCAAAGCACCGGTAGCCGGAGTAGCAATGGGTCTGATCAAAGACGGAGAGCATGTCTCCATCCTGACGGATATTCAAGGGATGGAAGATCACCTCGGAGATATGGACTTCAAGGTAGCTGGTACAGCAGAAGGTGTTACAGCTATTCAAATGGACATTAAGATTGCCGGTATCGACCGCAACATTCTTCAGGATGCACTTCAGCAGGCTAAAGAAGGCCGTCTGTTCATCTTGGACAAAATGAATGAAGCGATCTCTGCGCCAAGACCTAATCTGTCCAAATATGCTCCGAAAATTATTATTATCAACATCAATCCGGACAAAATCCGTGATGTTATCGGTGCTGGTGGTAAGATTATCAATAAAATTATTGAAGAAACCGGCGTAAAAATCGACATCGAACAAGATGGCCGTGTCTTTATCGGTTCTTCAGATGAAGAAATGATCCAAAAGGCACGTTCGATTATCGAAGGACTAGTGCGTGAAGTACAAGTCGGAGAAATCTATGTGGGTACAGTTAGACGTATTGAGAAATTCGGAGCATTTGTTGAACTAATTCCGGGTAAAGACGGATTGGTACACATTTCCCAATTGTCCACTGAGCGCGTAGCTAAGGTTGAAGATGTTGTAGCTGTCGGGGATACAATTACCGTTAAAGTTACCGAAATCGACCAACAAGGCCGGGTTAACCTGTCGCGTAAAGCGGTATTGACTTCGGAAACTGGAGCTAAAGCTTAAGTTTCAATTGTAGAGGTACCTTTTCTAAAGTACCTAATAGCATAATAAAAGGAGACAGAAGCGATTGCGTTCTGGCTCTTTTTTTATATGAAATAAAGTAAAGTGCATCACTATCACGCCTCTTGCCTCTGTTCTTATGACATAAATTCCTCTCTTGTCTCATAGATTGGGACAAAGTGTCTTTGTATTCGTGTGGAACGGACTACAAGTCGTTTCTGCCGGGGAGGAAGTCGTCATGAAGACGGAAAAAGTGGCTTTAGTGGTTGCTTGTATTGCGATCGTGATAGGAATTGGCAGCACTCAGGGACCGGTAAAGGACATGCTTGCGCAATTGAAGCCGCAGGATGACCTAGCTGTGTGGAAGGATATTTCTAAGCCGGAGAACAATGATCTTCGGACACGGATTGAGACCGCCGCAGCCAAACTTAATGCCCCTCCAGTGAATGCCGTGGTTGATCGGGTATGGAAGGCGATTCCGGGTTATAACGGACTTGAGATTGATGTAGAGAGTACATATCGGAATGCTCTTTTGGCGCCAAAAGAACCTATAAAATTTGTGTATCGGCAGATTGAACCACAGATATCACTGAATCAACTGGGAGCTGAACCCATATATCGTGGGAATCCGGCCAAACCGATGGTATCGCTGATGATTAATGTGGCGTGGGGAAATGAGTACATTGTGCCAATGATGGATGTTTTGGATGAAGAGAACGTTAAAGTTACGTTTTTTCTGGATGGGAGCTGGCTGAGTAAAAACCCGGAGCTGGCTAAAGAAATGCTAAAACGTGGTCATGAGATGGAGAATCACGCTTATACCCACCCTAATATGAGTACTTTAAGTCGTGCACGAGCTACTGTAGAAATTGAGAAGACACAAAAGCTGTTAAAGGAATCGCTTGGAGTCACTAATAAATGGTTCGCCCCCCCTTCTGGTGATTTCGATCAGGAGACGGTAGAAATTGCAGGCAGCTTAGGGCTCAAAACCGTACTATGGACCGTGGATACCGTGGATTGGCGTAATCCTTCTCCTGAATCTGTAGTTGCCAAAATCACAAGCAAAGCGGAACCAGGCACTCTAGTCTTAATGCATCCCACAGCCTCATCCTCCAAAGCTCTGAGGGCCATGATACGTGGAATCAAAGCAAAAGGGTTGCAGTTAGGTACAGTTAGTCAAACGCTCTCAGCAGAGCGGCTGATCCCCTCTAATGTTGAGTGAGAGCTGTATTTCTGGTAGGATTATAGGCACGTGTAATTAAATTAGATAGAACATGGCTATTTGCCAGGAGGACTTGAAGTGGAAAAAATAGTGTTATCCAATGGTTTACGAGTGGTAATGGAGAAAATCCCGACTGGCCGGTCCGTTTCTTTCGGAATCTGGGTAAAGACAGGCTCTCGGAATGAACACCCTGGAAACAACGGGATATCCCATTTTGTAGAACATATGCTTTTTAAAGGTACGGATCGGTACAGCGCCAAGGATATTGCTGAGCAGTTTGACGCCATCGGGGGCAATGTAAATGCGTTTACCTCAAAGGAATATACATGTTATTATGCTAAAGTACTGGATGAGCATCTGCCCATCGCTGTAGATGTATTAGCGGATATGTTCTTCCGTTCACGGATGGACGCTGAAGAGCTGGAGAAAGAAAAGAATGTCATCCTTGAGGAAATCTCCATGTGCGAAGACACGCCGGATGATCTTGTACATGATTTGATGTGTGCTGCTGCCTACAAGGACCATCCGCTAGCGTATTCCATCCTTGGCTTGAAGGAACGGCTGATGGAGATGAAGCCGGATGATCTTCGGGCGTATATGAAGGAACAATACACGATTGAGAATACGGTTATAAGTGTAGCCGGCAACATTAGTGATGGATTGATCGAACTGCTGGAACAGCATTTTGGTTCTTTTGATAATCATGGTACAAGTGCACCGCTGACTCCACCAGATTACTATGGAGAACTCTTATTTCACCGCAAGAAAACAGAGCAGAATCACATCTGTCTTTCCTTGCCTGGCGTACGTTCTGGCGATCCCTTGCAATATGCTATGGTGCTGATCAATAATGCCGTAGGCGGAGGGATGAGCTCCCGTATGTTCCAGGAAATTCGTGAAAAACGCGGATTAGCTTATTCGGTGTATTCCTATCACAGCTCCCAGGCAGATTCTGGTCTGTTTACGGTCTATGCCGGTACAGCGCCCAAGCAAACAAAAGATGTCATGGAGTTAATCAAGGAAATGATGTACGAACTTGCTACCAACGGCCTCAGTGAAGATGAGCTGAGAAAAGGCAAGGAGCAGCTTAAAGGCAGTCTCATTCTTAGTCTCGAAAGCACTAGCAGCCGAATGAACCGTATCGGAAAAAATGAACTTATGCTCGGAAGACATAATACATTGGACGATATGATCGCCAAAATTCAGCTAGTGACGATGGACAATATCAACAGTGTGCTGGACCATATGTTCGCGGAGCCGCTTTCTTTAGCGATGGTAGGCTCATCAGATAAAGCTATTGCAAATGTTAGGAGAGATGATCTTGTCTTATTACGTACAAATCAATAAACTTACTGGAAACGAGGATGTAAATCTTCCTTGTAAAATGTCGGAGCAAGCTTCCGGTTATGATCTTTATGCTGCAGTTGCGGGTGAAATTGTACTTGCACCAGGAGAGCGTGCTTTAATTCCAACAGGGATTTCACTGGCTATGCCAGAGGGGCTTGAAGCGCAGATCCGTCCGCGTAGTGGACTGGCCTTGAAGCACGGGATTACCTGCTTGAATACACCTGGAACTATAGACGCTGATTACCGCGGAGAGATCAAAGTACTCTTGATCAATCTGGGGCAGGAGCCGTTTGCTATCGCTCGCAATGAGCGGATTGCCCAAATGGTATTTCAAGCTGTTCCAGTGGTTAATTTGGTGGAAGTGGAAGAGTTGTCCGAAACACAACGTGGAGCCGGAGGCTTTGGTCATACTGGCAAATAAGATTGTTGATATAATTCATTTAAAAAGCTTACGAATTCATGCCCAAGGCATGATTCGTGAGCTTTTTTTGTTATGCAGAGTTAATTATCATTAAACATTATTTTCTTCGATTGTTATGCAGATAGCATTTTATAAAGTGCTATCTGCTACTCCAACTACATCCGATTTCCCCATCGAATAAACTCAGCATTTTCATTGGCGCTCTGCCACAACTCTAACCCTACCGTCAAATTAAAAACGAAGCCCCTATCGGACCTCAGCGCTCTTATTAACAACAAATCTTCTTAATTTGGCTGTTTTCGGACCCCAGTGTCACTATTGGATAAAAACACCTGATATCGAACCTGTTTATGTCGAATAAGAGCTCTCCAGTCCGAAACTCCTCCTAAAAGACAAAAAATACACAAATAGTTGCATCTCGGTCCGTAACTCATCAGCCGTAAGCCATCTGCTCATCAGCCATCAGCCATGCGTGCCGGGGATTTCATTTCCGCTCTTCACCCATTAACTATGCCCAGCATAAGATGCTTTATAGTCGATAGTGTATGTTGAAAGGAGCGTCATCCCTATGCTTACTGGCGTCAGGATCGTGTTCCTGGGCGGGGACGCGAGACAGCTTGAAGTGATTCGGAAATGTGTGGAATTGGATGCGACGGTAAGCGCTGCCGGGTTCGATAAGTGGGAGACCCCTAGCCCAGGGGTGAGCCTGGAACAATTGACGGTAGAGCTGCTAAGTAATGCAGATGTATTAGTGTTGCCTACGGTAGGCTGTGATGATGAAGGGAATATTAGTGCTCTATTTTCTTCTGAGCGTTTAACGATTCTGGAGGAGCATTTCACTGCGCTGCCATCCGATTGTTTAGTGTATACCGGTATGGCTAAAAGTTACTTGCGCGGGATGTGTACCAAGCACTCACTAAAGTTAATCGAACTGCTTAATCGTGATGATGTGGCTATTTACAACTCTATCCCGACAGCGGAGGGAGCGTTGGTAATGGCTATTCAGAACACGGATTTTACGATTCACAGCTCGAAATCAATGGTGCTTGGTTTAGGTAGAACTGGATTTACAATGGCTCGAAGTCTACAGGGACTGGGGGCTAGTGTAAAGGTTGGTGTCAGAAAACAAGAACATTATGCACGTGCTGAGGAAATGGGCTGGAAGCCTTTTATGACCAGTGAGCTGCTGCTTCACGTACCGGATGTGGATCTTATATTTAATACGATACCAAGTATGATCATCACCGCTCAGGTGCTCTCGCGGCTTGCGCCGCATTGCGTAATTATTGATCTGGCATCTGCACCAGGCGGTTGTGACTTTCGTTATGCTGAAAAACGTGGGATTAAGGCGATGCTGGCTCCAGGACTCCCTGGCATTGTAGCTCCAAAAAGCGCTGGGATTATTATGGCAAATGCGCTGGTACAGTCGATTTCGGACGAGGCTTTAATCAAGGGGGACGAATAAAATGGATTGGCACGGAAAAACAGTAGGGTATGCGATCACTGGATCTCATTGCACTTTTGCTGAGGTAATGCCACAAATTCAGCGCTTCGTAGACGGGGGAGCAAACGTAGTACCTATAGTTTCAGCATCTGTACTAGGAACAGACACCCGCTTTGGGACATCGCAAAATTGGTTAAAACAGTTGAAAGATATAACAGGGAATGATATCATTTCTACAATTGTTGAAGCGGAGCCGCTGGGTCCTTCCAAGCTGCTGGATGTGCTGACAATAGCACCTTGCACAGGAAATACAACGAGTAAACTGGCTAATGCCATGACGGATAGTCCCGTGCTAATGGCAGCTAAATCGCAGATGCGCAACGGACGTCCACTAGTTCTAGCGATATCTACAAATGATGGATTGGGCCTAAATGCCGCAAATATTGCTAAGCTTCTGGTGGCTAAACATATTTATTTTGTACCATTCGGTCAAGATAACCCTGAGGGTAAACCTAACTCGCTCGTGGCACGCATGGATCTTATCCCGGAAGCTTGCTATGCCGCTTTGCAAGGTAAACAACTACAGCCGATGATCATCGAACGGTTTCATTCAGCATAGAAAATTAACAGAGCTCGGCTGATTTTGTTGTGGACAATAAAAGGGGAGATGCACCAAATGAGCAATGAGAAGTGCCAAGATAACGTAGTGGAAACAGCTAAGTTCATTGCTATCAAAAAAATATAAGCAATATTGCTACCGTCCTCAGGTTCGAGGGCGGTACAGCCATTTAACAACTTACTTAACGAATAAGCTCACGTACCGTAATCTTTTCACGAATGATTAGTGTGTTTGCTTTGATAATAATGGGGGAATTATACATGGGTATTCTGGTACAAAAATTCGGAGGAACATCGCTATCCACACCGCAAGCTAGAGAACACGTAATCCGCAATGTCAAAAGAGAGCTGGCAAGTGGCTACAGTCTTGTTATTGTTGTATCGGCCATGGGCCGTCGCGGAGAGCCTTACGCAACAGACACTTTGCTGGATTGGGCCGTGCAGAACGGAGATGCACTTCCTGACCGGGAAAAAGATCTCCTGATGTGCTGCGGTGAAATTATTTCAGCTACTACTCTATGTGGGCTGTTGGAGAATGAAGGTATCGCTTCTACAGTATTAACGGGAGCTCAGGCAGGATTTCTGACAGACAGCAACTATGGCAATGCCAGAATTCTGGATGTACGTCCGGAACGCATTCTCCGTGAGCTGCGTGAGGATAAAGTGGTTATTGTTACCGGGTTCCAGGGCCAGACTGAAGCGGGTGATTTAACAACTTTAGGCCGTGGCGGTAGTGATACCTCTGCCACAGCACTTGGTGCTGCTCTTCATGCTGATATGGTGGATATTTATACGGATGTTAACGGGATACTTACAGCTGATCCACGGATCGTTGAAGATGCTAAGCCATTAACTTACGTTAGTTATACAGAAATTTGCAATATGGCTCATCAGGGAGCAAAAGTCATTCATCCACGTGCGGTTGAGATTGCTATGCAGGCACAGATTCCAGTTCGTGTTCGTTCAACCTTTTCAGAAGCTGAAGGTACGCTGGTTACGAATCCAGAAGGATTTAACGATATCCAAGCAGGGGGTATTGTGGATCGATTCGTTACAGGGATTGCTTATGTCAGCAACGTTACACAGATTTCTGTGGAATGCCCGGACGGTAACGGAACCGGAGTGCAATTGCAAATCTTTAAGAGTATGGCAGATAACGGGATAAGCGTTGATTTTATTAATGTAACACCTACGGAAGCTCTTTATACGGTTTTTGATGACAAATCAGAGAAGGCTATTTCTGCTCTGCAACAGCTGGGTTTGCGACCTAAGAGTTTATCGGGTTGTGCCAAAGTTTCTGTTATCGGGGGAGGAATTAACGGTGTGCCTGGTATTATGGCGCGCATCGTTGAGGCGCTTAGCTCGCAAAACATTCAAATTCTACAATCCGCAGATTCGAATACAACGATATGGGTGCTTGTGAAAAAAGAAGATATGGTGCAGTCCTTGCGTTCGCTGCATGCTATGTTTGAATTGCACCGCTGACAAGGAGGAATTCAAAGTGGATTTCGGAAGATTAATAACAGCCATGGTAACCCCTTTTGATGGGGATGGAGAAATCAACTGGGATGTAACTTCACAGCTTGTCGATTATTTAATTGAGGTACAGAAATCAGAGGCTTTGGTTGTCTGCGGAACGACAGGGGAATCGCCTACGTTAAGCGATGAGGAAAAGTTGCAGCTGTTTTCTTTTGTGCTGGAAAAGGCGAATGGACGTTGTAAAGTTATTGCTGGAACTGGCAGCAATAACACGAAACATTCCATTCATCTGACGAAGGAAGCAGAGAAAATAGGTGTAGATGGAGTGCTTTTGGTCGTTCCTTATTATAATAAACCGAATCAGGAAGGTCTTTATCAGCATTTTTCCACGATTGCTTCAGAGACTTCATTACCAGTGATTCTATATAATGTTCCAGGTCGAACAGGTGTAAGTATGAGCGTGGCCACTACCCTGCGACTTGCTGAGATTCCGAACATCATTGCTACGAAAGAATGCGCGTCTGTGGATCAGGTAACACTTATTGCCTCTGCTTGTTCAGATGATTTCCGTGTATATACAGGTGATGATGCCTCGGGTCTTGCCAGTCTGGCTGTTGGTGGATACGGAATTATAAGTGTATCTAGCCATGTGGTTGGTGCGCAGATGTCAGAAATGATTTATGCTTATACCTCCGGCAATGTTCAGCTTGCTGGAGAGATTCATCGCCAGCTGTTCCCGATTTTTAAAGGAATGTTTGAATGCCCACAACCGCTGCCCAATCCATCAGCAGTAAAATATGCTTTAGGACTCAAGGGGATCCCTGTGGGCGGAGTCAGATTGCCACTTATTTCGCCAACGGAAGCGGAAGCGGCTTTTATTGAAGGACTATTTCACTAAGAATTAATCATTGATGATGAACGTTCTAAACCGGCTACTCTATTGGGGGAGCCGGTTTTTGCATTTATATTTTTTTTCTGAAATATTGAGGCGAATTTAAGGAAAGAATTTGGATACGAGGCGGATGACTTGTCTTTTGCCAAAAAAATCATGTATAATGATCTTAAGTGACTGGGTGCGGTTAAAATTAAATATGCGGTAATCTTCCGTCAATGTAATACATTGTGAGACAGGATAGGTCCCAAGATGAGTCTGTTTAAATAAATGACATGTCTTCGCGCGAGGGGCGCGACGGTGAATTTTGACGGCGTTTGTCCGCTTCAATATGAACTTTACTGCCCGGAATCGGGAGCTTTCGCATTGCGCATTTTACAGATTTCAGGAATTTCCTTGTTGATTGGAAGTTATTAGCTGTTTGAAGAATGTGTTCAGCGCCGCTGAAATAATCGAAGTTCGATATTTACCAATAAAAGTATGACGTCCAACATCATAGGAGGGTTAGATTCATTTGTCCAAAAAAAACAACAACGATAAATTGACGATTTTCGCATTGGGCGGAGTCGGAGAAATCGGGAAAAACATGTATGTTATTCAATACGGAGCTGACATTGTAGTCGTGGATTCGGGACTCAAGTTTCCGGAAGAGGATATGCTCGGTATTGACATCGTAATTCCTGATATCTCGTATTTGACAGAGAACCGTGACAAGGTAAGAGGTATTGTGCTTACTCACGGACACGAGGATCACATCGGTGGTCTGCCTTATGTCCTGAAGAATTTGAATGTTCCAGTCTATGGAACAAGATTAACTTTAGGCCTTGTAGAGAACAAATTGAAGGAAGCGAACCTGCTGGGTGACACCAAACGGATTCTGATCAACGAAGATTCAGAAATTCAATTGGGGAACTCACTTAAGGTAACTTTCTTTAGAACCAATCACAGCATTCCTGATTCCGTGGGTGTATGCATTGAGACTCCGGAAGGAAATGTTGTTCATACGGGCGATTTCAAATTTGACCACACCCCAGTCAACGGTCAATTTGCAAATCTGCATCGGATGGCAGAGATTGGCCAAAAGGGCGTGCTTGCTCTTTTGTCGGATAGTACGAATGCTGAGAAACCAGGCTTTACCCCTTCTGAGAAGAATGTCGGTATTGTGCTGGAAGATATTTTCCGCAAAGCTGAGCAACGTGTCGTTGTAGCAACTTTTGCTTCCAATGTGCACCGTATTCAGCAAGTGGTTAATGCAGCAGAATCCACGGGTCGTAAGATTACAGTAATTGGCCGTAGTATGGTTAACGTTGTATCTATCGCTTCTGAGCTTGGGTATCTGAACGTACCTGACGGTATGCTGATCGAACCGGAAGAAATGAATAGAATGGCAGCTAATCGTGTCGTTGTTCTTTGCACAGGCAGCCAAGGCGAGCCAATGTCTGCATTGACACGTATGGCGCGTTCCAGTCATCGTAAAGTAGATATCCTGCCAGGCGATACCGTTATTATTGCGGCAACACCTGTACCAGGTAATGAGAAATATGTAGGCCGTACCATCGATGAATTGTTCCGTCTTGGCGCTGATGTGATTTACAGCGGTTCCAACTCCGGCGTTCACGTATCCGGTCACGGTAGCCAAGAAGAACTTAAGCTTATGCTCAACCTCATGAAGCCGAAATTCTTCATTCCGATCCACGGTGAATTCCGCATGCAACGCAAACATGCTTTGCTGGCAGAATCCGTTGGCGTAGATCCACAGAACATTTTCATCACTGAAATCGGTGAAATTGTTGAGATCCAAGGCGGTGCCGCTCGTAAAGCTGGTAAAGTAACGGCTGGTAACGTATTGATTGACGGACTAGGTGTAGGCGATGTGGGTAACATTGTATTGCGTGACCGTAAGCTGCTGTCTCAAGACGGTATCTTGGTTGTCGTGGTTACACTTAGCAAACAGAATGGTGCCATTGTTTCTGGACCTGACATCATTTCACGTGGTTTCGTTTATGTTCGGGAGTCCGAAGGACTGCTCGACGAAGCTAACCGAATTGTATCCAGTACATTGCAACGCCTGATGAGTGAAAAAGTAAATGAGTGGGCTTCCCTTAAAACAAGCGTAAAAGATTCGCTGGGCCGTTTCTTATATGAACAAACGCGCCGCAGACCGATGATTTTGCCAATTATCATGGAAGTGTAAGGAGAGTTTCTCCTTCAATGAATATATAGCTAGGGCTGAGCCCCTTTTCCCCGGAAATATTGGACGGTTTCCTCGGGAGAAGGGGTTTTTGCATGTCATAATTACTTCATAAGCTGAAAATTGCATAAGGCAGCACCCTGAAATGTCATACTAAGGATTGTTAGTAAGGCAACAGCAGACTAAGAGCTGCATATGACAAGGGAGAGCTGCGAAGATGAACTACATCGAAGGATCAAATGGAGCAAAAAATGAGGAAGTTGTCCCAGGAGAAACTAATCCGAATCCTAATGAAAATATGCCGCCCACTGCAATGGGAGCGATTAAGGAGCTTGGACAAACGGTAGTCCCAAGTGGAGAGCCTGATATTTTTTGCTTAACGATTATTGGTCAGATTGAAGGACATATTGTAATGCCTCCACAGAACAAAACAACAAAGTATGAGCATATCATTCCACAGCTGGTGGCTGCTGAGCAGAATAAAAACATCAAAGGTCTGCTTATCATTTTAAATACGGTAGGTGGAGATGTAGAAGCGGGATTAGCAATTGCGGAAATGATTGCATCCCTCTCCAAGCCAACGGTAACCGTGGTCATTGGAGGCGGGCATAGTATCGGGGTGCCGATTGCGGTTTCCTCCACTTATTCGATTATTGCCGAAAGTGCAACGATGACGATTCATCCGATTCGTATGAATGGTTTAGTGATCGGAGTGCCGCAAACGTTCGAGTATATGGAGAAAATGCAGGAACGTGTCGTTAAATTTGTGACTTCCCATTCGCGTATTTCTGAAGAACAATTCCGTGATCTCATGTTTAAGACAGGTGAGCTCAATCGTGATATCGGGACGGCTGTGGGGGGCTTGGATGCCGTTAAATATGGCCTTATGGATGAGGTCGGCGGGATCGGAGCGGCTCTAGCGCATCTCAACCGAATGATCGGCGGGGATTTCTCTGCATCGACTCCAGGAGGGATTACGCAATGACACTGTACACAGTAGTTGCAATGGAACAGGTGTGGGAGGGGGCATTTAACAATTATGCAACAACCCGAGAAGTGAGTGTGCAGGGCATGCTGATGCAGGTTGAACCGATGGAGGAAGGGCGTGCGCGGATCGTGAGATTATTGGATTGTCCACTGAACCGTTATCTAGATCCGGCGTTCTCTCCAGGTTCGATAATTACATTAACATAAAGATTCAATTTCTGACAAAAGAGAACATAGGTACGCCACGCCATTATATGGTATAATGTTGTTCCGGGGGTGGCTGGCGTGGCTAAACGAAAAAAGAAGAAGAAAAAAGCGCTGCTCGGCAGCGTTTTAAAATATGAAATATATGGAATTTTATTAATAACTATTTCCGTCATTGCACTGTCTGGTGAAGCAGCCGTAGGGCGCTCACTTTCAAGTATGGCGGGTTACTTATTAGGGAGATTTTATTTTGTGTTGCCGCTTGTCGGCATTTTTTATGGACTCATGGTTATGATCCATCGAAGATGGCCTTCCTCGTGGAACAGCAGGCATACTGGCGTGCTTCTGCTTCTGTTGTCAATGTGCCTTATGAGCACAATATCTGCAATGGAGCAGAAGCTTGGCCCGTTGTCTTTGTTACATCCTGGCAATGTAATGACACAAATACATAATGATCTTTCGGGATCACTTTCACCTGGCTCGAACGACAGCAATGTCTATATGCTGGGTAAGGATATAAGCGGAGGTTACATCGGCGGGTTGGAGTATGCAGCGCTGTTATGGCTTTTTGGCAGTCTGGGCGCTAAGCTGCTTATGATCGTCATGCTGGCGATCAGCTTTATGCTAATTACCAACTTGTCATATGTAGAGATTTTTACGCTTTTGCGAGTGCGCTCGGTTAAGTTTGTGGAGGGGATTCGTCTCCATGCTGCAAATCGCCCGAAGGCGGTCCCAGTAGCGGCGAGACCATCTAGAGCGTCTGCTCCAGCTAAAGCTCGGCAGGTGAAGCAGCCTGTCTATGATGACGAGGATGAAGAAGACGAAGACGATCGGTATCTGCCTAATCGCAAACAACCTGTCCTTTTGAAAAAAATATCTGGCTGGTTCTCAGGTTCCACGCGTTCACAGGTGGAAGCAGATCCTGAGGATGACGATCAGGGTCCAATTGTGACAAGTGCTTCGAGCGGTCCGATTATTTCGGGATTAACACCAGATAGCCGTGTAATTCCATTAGAGGATATCGATCATGATTTTGACGATGCGGATCTGGATATTGAACCTGTGACGCCTATTATTCGAGATTTCTTTGAACATATCCGTTCAGAAGGTTTAAACGAAGAAGATCGGGAAGAGTGGAGTGAATTCTCACCCGCAGCTCGTGGTGAAGCAGCTAAACCTGCTGTAGCCGGAGCTAATGCCGTTAAGCAGCAGCCTACGGATGAGTCTGAGGAGAATGTAAGTATTGACTTGGAAGGCCTGCTAGGTGCTTCTCCAGATGGAGAGATTATTCCCGCTCCTCCAGCACCACCGCCACCGAAGCCATATAAGCTGCCATCGTTCCGTCTTTTAGCCAAACCTAACAATGGTGGCAAAGCTGGAGATCAGAATGATTATATGCAGACAGCCCGTAAATTAGAAGCAACACTTGAAAGCTTTGGGGTACGAGCTAAAGTGCTGGAGGTAGTAAGAGGCCCAGCTGTTACAAGATATGAGATACAACCGGATATTGGGGTTAAGGTTAGCCGTATTGTAAATCTGACGGATGACATTGCCCTTGCACTTGCAGCCAAAGACATTCGGATGGAAGCACCGATTCCGGGTAAATCTGCGATCGGGATAGAAGTTCCGAACTCTGAAGTGTCTATTGTTACCATGCGCGAAGTTATGGAAACACAGATTTTTCAGGAGGCTGAATCCAGATTATCGATTGCTTTTGGCCGTGATATTTCCGGCCAGACCATTATCGGCAATCTGGCTAAGATGCCCCATTTATTGGTGGCCGGTGCAACTGGCTCCGGTAAATCAGTCTGTATCAACGGGATTATAACAAGCATCTTATACAAAGCTAAACCTGATGAGGTCAAATTCCTCATGGTCGATCCTAAGATGGTCGAGCTGAATGTGTATAACGGAATTCCCCATCTTTTGGCTCCGGTTGTCACAGATCCAAAGCGGGCAAGCCTAGCCTTGAAGAAGATCGTAGTCGAAATGGAGAAGCGTTATGAGCTATTCTCCAAATCGGGAACACGGAATATGGAAGGTTATAATAAGCTAATGGCTGAGAATCCAGCGGCTATTCTACCGTATATCGTTGTTATTGTGGACGAGCTTGCGGATTTGATGATGGTTGCAGCCAATGATGTTGAGGATGCGATTTGCCGACTTGCACAAATGGCGCGGGCGGCAGGGATTCATCTAATTATCGCTACACAACGTCCTTCAGTAGATGTCATCACAGGTTTAATTAAAGCTAATATTCCATCCCGGATCGCTTTTGGCGTATCGTCCAATGTGGATTCACGTACCATTCTGGATATGCCCGGTGCAGAGAAGTTGTTAGGCCGAGGTGATATGTTGTTCTTACCAATGGGCGCATCTAAGCCTATTCGTGTACAGGGAGCTTTTATGAGTGACCAAGAAGTAGAGACTATTGTTCAATATGTCAGCAGTCAAGGTGAAGCCGAATACGATGAGTCCATCGTTCCTGAAGTGGATGATACAATCACTGAGGATCAGGAGCCACAGGATGAATTATACGAGCAAGCCGTACAAATTGTACTAGAGGCTAAGCAGGCTTCAGTGTCGCTGCTGCAGCGTCGTATGCGGGTCGGTTATACCCGTGCAGCCCGGTTGATTGACTCTATGGAGGCTCGTGGGGTCATCGGTCCTTATGAGGGCAGTAAGCCGCGTGAGGTGCTGATGTCACTTGAGCAATATCAGCATAACAAGATCAGCTCCTAAGCTGGAGAAGCCCGTCGAAACCTTCAATAGACAGTAAAAGAGATGGCCACTTTATGAAGTGGACCATCTCTTTTTTTGTATCTTGAGTACTTATTTGACTCTTGGCGCAGCAAGCAAAGCTTCAACAATATAATCCAGTTGCACATTTAGAGAATAGATATCACTGTAATAACCTAAGCCAAAATCGATCTCCATCAAACGGCCTTCTTTCACGGCAGGGATATTGTTCCAAATTGGGTTTTGGGTCAGATCAGCCATACCATCATAAGAGGAGCGGAAGATATAGTCACCACTGTATTTGCCAAGGACTTCAAAGGATACGGATTCCCCATCCGCACCAGTCGCCGTATCTATTTTCTGTTGAATGATGTCCGGCGCCTTCATGCCTAAATATTCATAAATGATTTGTGAACCACGTCCGAATTGTTTGCTCGCCACAACAGCCATGCTGTTGTCTTTTCCACCTTCCATGATGGATATTGTGTGATCAAGAATACCAGCTTCTTGCAGCTTTTGTTTGCTGACCTCAACTTTTTTATGGAAATCAGTAAATAATTCTTTTGCTTGATCTTCTTTGCCTACGACTTGTCCAATAAAGGACACCCGTTCTTCTGTTGACATTTTTTCATACGGAACTAAGACTGTTGGCGTAATTTGGTGAAGGGCTTCATAAGTTTCCTCTGACGGCACGATGATAAGATCGGGATTTAGAGCAAGGATTGCTTCAGGGCTAGCCTCAAACCAGGTGCCAAGCTTTTGCACATCTTTTAGCTCATCTTCAAATGCAGCACCCTCGGATACATCGGATACACCTATAGGTTTAATGCCGAGAGCCAGTACATCACCGAGCAAATAAAGAACTACAACTCTTTGTGGACTAGCGGGAACGGCAATGTCTCCTTTAACTGTGGAAATTATCCGGGTTTGTGCTTCGACAGCAGCTTTGTCTGTATTTGCCCCTGTACTTGTTTCTGCTGAGGGGGTGGGTTTCCCATTGCTTGATGCATTTGAATTTGTGGTTCCCGTGGAACAAGCGCTTAACACTATGGTAAAGCATAATAACAGGGTGAGCAGTAATGATGGTTTGGCATTTCTAAACATTGGTAATTCCCCTTCTCCGTTATATTGATAATGATTATCATAATCAATATAACGGAGAGGTTGTGTTCGGGCAATGTCAATTTGTGCACCTTGAGATGGCATATCACGCCAACTGGATTGGGTGATAACTTTATTTTTGTATCGGACAGGGGAGATTCCGTAATATTTTTTAAACATTTTTCCTAGATAATAGCCATCAGGATAACCTACTGCAATTGCGATGTCATGCAAGCTGGCCTCTGTGTTCAGGAGCAATATTTTCGATTTTTCCATGCGGATGTTGATTAAGTACTGAGCAGGGCTAGTCTGCAGCTGTGTTCTGAATAATCTGGATAATGTTCTAGGGCTGCTGTTTACCGCTTTAGCTAATTTTTCAAGAGAGAAGGTTTCCTTATAATAAGTCTGCATATAGCGAATTGCTTGATCTAGCGGATCAGGTTGAATTAACTGTGTTTCCAGCGTATGCAGCTGCCTGAGCATCTCATAAATCCATTGATAAAAAAGTGTTTTGACATGCAGCCGATCCAAAAGCCCTATTTTGCCCCAATCAGTAAACATGTTCTCCATCTTATCAAATAAGGGCAGTGGACTAGTAGGCGTAAATCCATATTGGAGATTAAAGGGATTATTGTGTTCCATGATTGCTTTTAGATTGTTGCGTGAGGCGAGTGAAAGGTTTGCTTTATATAAAATTAAGTAATACTCCAGTAGTTCCTCCGTGCGTAAAAATTGAATGTTCATTCCTTTTCCACCATGAAGGATATGAAAGTTGCTGATCTCGTGCGGGACCTCGTCAATTAGTATTTCGGCCTTGCCGTTTATGATCAACAAGAATGCACTTGAGGGCAGCTGATAATGTGAATTCAGATCACCTGATCGTTGAAAAGTATGGCGTATATCAATAATTTCTATTAATGCGTGGTTCCACAATAACATGTGGTCCTTTAAATTCATGATTAATATCAACTCCAACGTTTTCTTATTTCGATTATAGTTGATAATCATTCTCAATTACAATGAAATGCTATTACTTCTTTTTTAGTAATGCATAGGATGTCCTGACAGTCGTCATAATAACTTTAGCCATTCATGCAGAACTCACAAAAGAAAGGTAGAGCGAACCCCTATGAAGAAACATAAGTTGTGGATCTTTGCTTCTTTAACCCTTGCACTTGCTGCCGCACCGTTTGCAGGAATGTTGCTCCAGGGTAATGGCATAGTACAGACCAAGCAAAGTGCTGCTGCGTCATTTGTCCATGAACTAAATCATCCTGAAGAAGAGGCCTTGCCTGCCTTCAGCACGACTCCGATTAAACTCGGTTCTTCTGGTCAGGATGTTTATGAGTTGCAAGGACGTTTAAAACATCTGGGCTTTTATGAAGGGAAAATAGACAGTCAGTTTGGTCCGAAAACGAAAAATTCAGTAACGTGGTTTCAATGGAAGTTTGGAATGAAGTCTGATGGCATCGTAGGCGCTAAGACTAAGCTGAAATTGTATAACGCAACTAAGAACTGGAAGCCGACAGAGTCTGCTTCAGCAACCGGAAATAATACAGCAAACAACAACACCGGTAACAAAACAAATACAACCAATAATTCGGATTCAGCGTCTCTGTCTTCAGGGAATACGATGGGATTATCAGAAAATGATCTCAAAATCATGGCTAATGCCGTCTATGGTGAGTCGAGAGGCGAACCTTTCGAAGGTCAAGTTGCTGTTGCTGCAGTAATCTTGAACAGGGTAAAATCTCCGAGCTTTCCTAATACACCGTCTGGCGTTATTTTTCAGCCGGGAGCTTTTACAGCTGTAGCTGACGGGCAGATTTATTTGGAGCCAAATGAGCAGGCACGAAAAGCAGTGCAGCAAGCGCTGAATGGCTGGGACCCTTCGGGTGGATGTTTGTATTATTTCAACCCTAAAACGGCGACCTCCAAATGGATTTGGACTCGTCCACAGGTCAAGACTATCGGCCAGCATATTTTCTGTATGTAGATAAGTAAAGAAGTAAATCCAGAGAGCAACCGGGAAGAGGCATCCGGTTGCTTCCTTACTTTGGAATGGTTTAGAATGGTTATTAATTCATAAACATGTTAATGAGCAACTATCCACGCGGTAAAGGAGTTTTGGACTTGACTAATAATGTATTTCAGCATGGCAACGTTGCGGGTATGCGTATTCACGTGATGCCTACCAAGGCGTTCAAGACCTACGCCATCTCACTTTATGCCGGCGTCCCACTTAATGAGGATACGGTCACCCCTACAGCACTTGCTCCATTTGTGCTCCGCAGAGGTACCGCTTCTTACCCAGAGACTACTCAATTCCGCGAGCGTTTGGAGGAGCTGTATGGCGCTGGATTTGGTTTTGATATTTATAAAAGAGGCGATTATCAGATTGTTCAGTTTCGCATGGACACCATTAATGACTCCTTCGTGCAGAGTCAGGAGAGCTTGCTTGAACAATCCTTTGCTTTTCTAGGAGAAGTCCTGACCCGTCCATTGGTCGAGGATGGAAGCTTCCGTCCTTCCTATGTTGCAACAGAGCGTGAAACAGTGCGCAAGAAGCTGGAATCTATCGTAAATGATAAGATTCGTTATGCAGCGGAGCGCTGTATCGAAGAAATGTGCCGTAACGAGCCCTATCGTCTTCATCCACTGGGTCAAAGAGCGGATTTGGACCGGATTACCCCAAAAAGTTTGTACGAATCCTATAATTCATGGCTGGATGGAGCTATTTTGGATCTCTATGTAGTGGGAGATACGACTACTGAGGAAGTTGAAAAGCTTGTGCAGCATCACTTCGGACGCATTCAGTCGGAGGTGGGCTTATATAGCTCCAAGTTTGTTCCAGTATCCGTCAGCGAGGTAAGGACGGTAGAGGAGAAGCTGGATGTCAGTCAGGGCAAGTTGAACATGGGTCTGCGCACATCAATTACGTATAAGGACGATACATATGCGTCCGCACTTATGTACAACGGAATATTAGGAGGGTATCCACACTCCAAACTCTTCGTCAATGTACGGGAGAAGGCCAGTCTTGCATATTATGCTTCTTCACGCTATGACGGTCACAAGGGGATTGGAACGATACAATCAGGCATCGAAACGCAAAATTACAACAAAGCTGTTGAAATTATAGAGAAACAATTGGAAGAGATGAAAGCTGGCAACATCAGTGATCTGGAGTTAAGCCAGACCAAAGCCATGATCCGCAATCAGCTTTCCGAGATTCCGGATTCTGCTTTTGAGATGATCTCTTACGACTTCAACCGCCAGTTGTCAGGAAAAGAACGGACAGCGGATCAGCTGCTAGAAGAGGTGGAACAAATCGGTGCAGGGGAAGTAAAAGCCGCAGCGGAGACCTTTCAGCTGGATACGATTTATTTCTTGACAGGGAAGGAGGAATAGAGATGGAACAGATTCAATACGACAGACTTCAAGAGACCCTTTATCATGAGGTGATGGATAATGGGCTTCAGGTTTATGTATTGCCAAAACCAACATTCAAAAAAACTTACGCCACATTTGCAACTAAATACGGTTCTGTAGATAACCATTTTCATGTCGCAGGTGGAGAAGAGACCACTGTTCCTGATGGTATAGCTCACTTTTTGGAGCACAAAATGTTTGAAGAGCCAGAAGGCGATATTTTTGCCACTTTTGCCTCAAATGGAGCTTCAGCTAACGCTTTTACAAGTTTCGATCAGACGGTTTATCTTTTCTCGGCAACAGAGAACATAGAAACCAACCTTAGTACACTCGTTGATTTTGTGCAACGACCTTATTTTACGGATGAGAATGTAGAAAAGGAAAAAGGGATCATTGGTCAAGAAATCAATATGTATGCAGATAATCCAGACTGGCGTGTGTACTTTGGCCTTATTGAGGCGATGTATTCGAAACATCCGGTTCGGATTGATATTGCCGGAACTATAGAATCAATTAGTACGATTACGAAAGAAACACTGTACACTTGTTACAACTCTTTTTATCATCCCAGCAATATGCTGTTGTTCGTAGTAGGTGGTGTGGATCCGGAGAAGGTATTCTCCTTGATTCGCAGCAATCAGCAGGGTAAATCTTATGGTAAACAAGGTGAGATTAAGCGTATTTTTGAAGAGGAGCCGGAACAAGTCGCTACGAAGCGCTTGGAAAGTAAACTCGCCGTTTCGATGCCTAAGATTATGTTTGGATTTAAGGAAAAAGTTGATGGTCTTACAGGTGAAGCTGCGCTTAAGCGTGATCTGGCCACTAAGCTTATGCTTGATTTGCTGGTTGGCAGCAGCACAGCGTTGTACCAAAAGCTCTATGATGAAGAACTGATCTCTGACAGCTTTGGTCATGAATTTAATAGTTCAGAACAATATGCTTTTTCAGCTATGGGTGGAGATACCAAGGACCCTGATTTGCTTCTAAAACGAATAAAAGAAGAAGTAGATCAGATCTTAAAGTCTGGCTTTGCTGAGAAGGATTTCGAGCGGGCACGGAAAAAGAAAATAGGCGGATATTTGCGCATGCTGAACTCCCCTGAAAGTATCGCACATGAATTTACACGTTACCAATTCCGCGGTGGTGACCTGTTTGAAGTTCTGCCTATTTACGAATCGATTACTTTAGCTGAAGTGAATGAGCGTTTACATGCCCATGTAAATTGGGAGCAGCTCGCTGTTTCACTAGTGGTGAGTCCTTAAATGGCGCTTTTGGGAGAGAGCAACAAACCTTTAGGAGAAATGACAGTTCTGGTGACAGGGGGCAGCGGGGGAATCGGTGGCGCCATTGCTGAACGGTTTGCCTCTGTAGGCATGAATATTGTTATTCACTACAAGCACTCACATGAAGCTGCTAATGATGTCGCTCGGCGTTGTATGGCCCTTGGAGCAAAGGTAATGACTGTAAATGCGGATATGAAGGATCGCAGTCAGATTGTACGAATGGCGGAGAAGCTTGAAAGTAATGGAATGCAGCCAGATATTCTTGTTAACAATGCCGGTAAATCTCATTACGGGATGCTGGCTGATGTGAGTGAAGAGGAATGGGACGATATTATGGCCATTAACTTGAAAGGTACCTTTATGTGCAGCCAGATTTTTATGCCGTACATGGTATCCCAGCGTTATGGCCGAATCATCAACGTTTCTTCCGTGTGGGGAATATCGGGAGCCTCTTGTGAGGTCGCTTATTCAGCCAGTAAAGGCGGAGTAAATGCTTTTACTAAGGCGTTAGCCAAAGAATTAGCACCTTCTGGCGTAACTGTGAACGCGGTAGCTCCAGGAGCGGTTAATACGAATATGTTGTCTAACCTACAGGAGGATGAAGTCCGGATGCTGGAGGATGAGATTCCGGCGGGACGTTTGGCTACTCCGAACGAAATCTCTTCATTGATTTACTTTTTGGCACTGCCAGAATCCGGGTATATTACTGGGCAGATCATTAGCCCTAACGGTGGCTGGATTACGTAATGCTTAACTTGGAGAAAAGCTCCAGCATAAGAAGCTATCGTCTGAGACATATTATAAGTGTTGTTTTTTAATCTCTCGTAAGGCGGCTTACAGCCTGTATGCAGGTGTTCGACCGTAAACATGAAGGAGGATTTAAGATGACACAAGACGATAGCGTAATCAAAAATTTTGACACCTGGAAGAAATTCCTAGGTAAACGGGTTGTACAGGCGGAGAAACTTGGGATGAGTCAAGACACAATCTCAAAGCTGGCTTTTGAAATCGGGGAATTCCTTGATGAAAAAGTGGATCCAGCAAACACTCAAAACCGTGCGATCAAAGAGCTATGGGATGTCGGCAACGATGAAGAAAAGCAAACGATTGCTAAACTCATGGTCAAGTTGGCGAAAGACAACGCCTAAGCTTGCGGAAAAGCTCCCCCTGTGGGAGCTTTTCTGCAATTATTACAGGACTGACCTTGCCTTTCATTTTTATTTTATATATCATTAACATGACCCGTGTAAAAGACCGCTTTGCCGGGGCAGCTTTTTTTGCTGTATTGGCAAAGGGTAGGGAAAAGGAATCTATGAGGTGTACAAGTGGAATATAAACAGTGGTATATGGAATACAAGATTCACAAGAACAGACCCGGTCTGCTTGGTGATATCGCTTCAATGTTAGGGATGCTGGAAGTTAACATTCTGACGATTAATGGAGTTGAAGGAAAAACTCGCGGAATGTTGCTGGAGACCAATGATGATGAGAAAATTATGCTGATGGGCGAAATGCTCAAAAAAGTTGATAATATTACAGTTTCAGCTCTGCGGTCTCCTAGGCTCGTGGACAAGCTGGCTGTGCGCCATGGGCGATATATTGAACGGGATTCAGATGATCGGAAGACGTTTCGTTTCACCCGTGATGAGTTAGGTCTATTGGTTGATTTTCTCGGTGAGCTGTTTAAAAAAGATGGGAATCAGGTTATAGGACTGCGTGGTATGCCCCGTGTAGGAAAGACGGAATCCATTATAGCTGGCAGTGTCTGTGCTATGAAACGCTGGACATTTGTCTCGTCCACACTGTTGCGGCAGACGGTGCGGAGTCAATTGGCTGAAGATGAGATGAACCCACATAATGTATTTATTATTGATGGTATAGTTAGTACGATCCGCTCTAATGAGAAACATTATAATTTATTACAAAATGTTATGAGCATGCCAAGCACAAAGGTTATAGAGCATCCAGATATTTTCGTACGCGAATCTGAGTACAGTTATGATGACTTTGATATTATTATTGAGCTGCGGAATAATCCAACTGAAGAAATCTTGTACGAGTCGTTTACGACGAGCTACAGTGATGATTTATAGAACACAAACAATGAAGAATACACTTCCGAGCATGTTTATTTATAAAGCTGGTTAAGGAAGTTTACATTCATAGAACTTACAGGAGGTGATGGTATGTCGGAACTGGGCCGGCAATTGAAAGAGGCACGTCTGCAAAAAGGGATGAGTCTTGACGATGTCCAGGAAGTAACAAAAATTCGCAAAAAGTATTTGGAAGCCATCGAGTCTGGAGACTACAAGGTGCTTCCAGGAAGTTTTTATGTGAGGGCGTTTATCAAAACGTATGCAGAAGCAGTAGGCATGAGTCCTGACGAACTGCTCGAGGAGCATGGGAACGTACCTGCACCACCCGCAGACACGACCATGGAGACGGTGATTCAAAAGCGCAGCCGTAGACCCGAAACCGAACGGAATGCAAAATGGCTGCCAACGGTGCTAATGTGGACATTCCCTATATTGATTATTGTAGTGATTTACATTTATGCTTCTAGTTTAAACAAAGCAGACCCTGATCAAGTTGATCAAACAAATATCACCAATAATGTGCAGGATCCTAATACAGCACAAACTTCTCCACCCGCATCAGGAGGCGGTGTTGTAGCGCCTACTTCCTCGGCAGGTGCTGAAGCAACTACAGAGCCAACTACGGAGCCTACGCCAACACCGACACCAACGCCGACTCCTCAATCTATCACGGTTACACCAGATGGGAAGTCAGGCAAAACAACGAAATTTAAGGTCACAGCTCCTGCCGGAAGCGAAGTTAAGGTTGAGATTGTTGCATCCGGAGTAAGCTGGCTTGAAGTTTACAAAGGCGAGAACTCTAAAGGTGAAAAACTCTCCTTCGGAAATACAGCTGCAGGAGAAACTATGAGCTTCGTTCTTGGTAGTGAGGGCATGTATATTAAGTCTGGGTATTCCCCAGCAACTGAGATTACCGTAAATGGTCAAGTAATCACGGATGAGAAGACTTCTTCACGTCTCCTGCTTAATCTTGACGACGGTTCTGGAAGTGAAGGTACCCAAAGTGAAGGGACAGGCGAATAACAAATAGGATGTATAGACTTTGGCTTTAGGGAGAACATAAGACTGTTTTCAGTTTTAGCCAAAGTGAGGTGTACATCTTATGACAGTTAGCTGGATTGTAGCTGGCCTTGGGGTTGTTGTCAGTCTCATCGGATACTATTTGACACCAGGTGCTTGGGGATACGGAATTCTCGGATTCGGTATTGCACATATTGTGCTAGGAATTCTGGATATGTTTCGTAATCCGGTCCGAAGCAGATAGAAGCTGTAGAAATGAACGTCTCCAACGGCGTACTTCCGGTGGAGACGTGTTTCTACCCTTTGAACCAAACTCACTCGAAGGAAAAGCTCCACTTAGTGGGGCTGTTTTCTATGTCGGGTGAGCTACATAATGATTTATCCAAAATTAGACTTAATAGTACCATTCTCTTATAATAGTAGCAGACTAATTGTATAAAGGACGTGGAGTTTAATGAGTTCAGAATGTTCATTTGATATTGTATCCAAAATGGATATGCAGGAGTTAACGAATGCTATTCACCAAACAGAGAAAGAGATCGACAACCGCTTTGATTTTAAGAACAGCAAAAGCAGTCTGAAGATGGAGAAAGACGCACTTATAATCGCCTCTGAAGACGAATATAAGCTAAACGCTGTTATTGATATTTTACAATCAAAGATGGTGAAAAGAGGCATCACCCTAAAGAATCTGGACTTTGGTAAAGTAGAACCGGCTTCCCTGGGATCTGTACGTCAACGTTTAGGGCTTAAGCAAGGCATTGATCAGGAGAATGCGAAAAAGATTAATATTCTGATCCGTGATTCAAAATTAAAGGTGAAGAGCCAGATCCAAGGGGATCAAATTCGTGTAACCGGCAAGAGCCGCGATGATTTGCAGCAGATTATTCAGATTTTGCGTAAAGCTGATTTGCCGCTGGATCTACAATTCATGAACATGAAATAGAATTTTGTGCCCCGCAGTGCTTATTAGCACTAACAACGCGGGGTGCTTTCTGTTTTTTTGACACCTATTTATTGCTATAATATACTTGCTTAAGTAGAAATGGATTAGCCTGATTTAGGCAATTTGTATGAACGATTTAGGGGAGGAAAACTTCAGTGAATTTGCCCAACCGCATCACGCTAGCTCGTATTTGCCTGATCCCGATTATGATGTTTTTTTTACTGGTGGATTTCAGTTTTTATCCAGAACCGATACATTGGGGCTCGTTTCAGCTATCTGTTAATCATTTGGTAGCAGCTGTAATCTTTTTGCTTGCGGCCAGCACGGATGGAATAGACGGCTACATTGCTAGGAAATATAATATGGTCACCAATCTCGGTAAACTCCTTGATCCACTTGCGGACAAACTGCTGGTATCTGCAGTTCTGATTTCACTTGTGGAGCTGGGCAGATGCGATTCATGGATTGCTATTGTAATCATCAGTCGTGAGTTTGCAGTCACCGGACTTCGCCAGATTGCATTGCTAGAGGGAAAAGTGGTTGCCGCCAGCAAATGGGGCAAGATAAAGACGGTTGTACAAATTGTTGCGATCTCACTGCTGTTGTTGAATAATTTCCCATTTCAATTTGTCAGTATTCCTGTAGACGATATTGCTATTTGGGCCGCAGCGCTGATCACTATTTATTCTGGAATTGATTATTTTGTGAAGAATAAGGATCTGCTACAGCTGCATAATGCGTAAGAATGTAAGCTGGACATACAAGGAAAGGTAATAGGTGAAGCACCTATTACCTTTTTTGAAATCTAAAAGCAGTGTACCTACATTATAACTAGGAGGCGAAAGCCAGGTATGAAAGCGGAGATTATTGCAGTAGGGACAGAGCTTTTGCTCGGTCAAATCGTGAATAGTAATGCCCAGTTTTTGTCTATAGAGCTAGCTGCCATCGGGATCGATGTATACTTTCAAACTGTTGTCGGTGATAACAGCAGCCGCCTGCAGCAAGCCATCGAGATCGCTCAGAGTCGGGCCGACGTTATTATCTTTACAGGCGGAATTGGCCCCACTGAGGATGATCTGACTAAAGACGCACTGGCTGCATCGCTAGGTAGAACGCTCCACATTGATCGTTTGGCGATGGATCATGTACAACGTTTCTTTGATGATCGTAAGATCGTTATGACCGAAAATAACCGCAAACAGGCACTTATAATTGAAGGAACTACACCGTTGCCGAATGAAATCGGTCTTGCGGTTGGGATTGCTTTTGAGCATGAGAAGAAATATTATATTGTGCTTCCAGGTCCACCTCGTGAGATGAAACCGATGTTCGTAGATAAAGCAGTACCGTGGCTACAGCAGCACGCCTTGACGAACGAAACACCGCTTTATTCAAAAATGCTCAAATTTGCCGGCATCGGAGAATCACTGCTGGAGGACAAGCTCATTGAGCTGATTCGCAGTCAGACTGATCCAACGATTGCTCCGTATGCCAAAGAGGGAGAGGTAACTGTTCGTATTTCGACAAAGGCCCCTTCTGAGCATGAAGCTACAAAAAAGCTGGAGATACTGGAACAACAAATCAAGGAGATTTTGCCGGAACATTTGTATGCGAACATTGATGTGCCGCTAGAGCAATTGATAGTGGATTGGATGGCGGATGCCGGCCTGACCTTAAGTGCGGCAGAGAGCTGCACCGGAGGTTTGCTGATGGAGAGTATAACAAATATTCCAGGCAGTGCTTCGATGTTTGCCGGCGGAATCGTCTGCTATTCAAATGACTTAAAGAAAAAGCTGCTGAATGTGCCAAGTGCTTATTTGGAGGGACACAATGCCCCTGGAGCCGTAAGCCGAGAAGTTGCCGAGGTGTTGGCTGACCAAGTGAGAATGATTGCAGACAGCGATTTCGGCTTATCTGTTACAGGTGTAGCTGGACCGGGTTATTCTGAACGAAAGCCTGTTGGACTTGTATTTATCGGCTTGGCTGAACGGGGACGTAAGACAGAGGTTTATGAGCTTAATCTTAAAGGTACGCGGGAAAATATCCGCTTACGAACAGTTAAGGCTTTGCTGTATCGTCTCTGGCGGAGACTTGAGGAACGCAAGGTGGAGACACCTCTTGAGGGTTCAGACTTGTAATGGGAGATTAGCCCAGTTATAATAAACACATACGGAAGAACCGTGGCACTGAGATTTCTTTGCTGCGGTTTTTTGTATATTTGCAGAGATTTTGATCACGATGCTTTCTCATGATCATAAGTCGTTGATGTCCGGTGAAGTGGAGAATTTAATTAACTTCTATCTCCGGAGGGAGGCTTACAATAAAAGGGATAAATAACGCCCAAGACAAAAAAAACGAATGTATGTTCGAAAAAAAGCTTGGCAAGACCTTAAAAACACGTTATTATATTACTATAAACAGTGAAGGAAGTGGTCTGATTGTCAGATCGTCGTGCAGCGCTTGATATGGCGCTTCGTCAAATAGAAAAACAATTTGGTAAAGGTTCGGTAATGAAACTGGGAGAATCCACGCATATGCAAGTGGAAGTTGTACCTAGCGGATCTTTGGCACTTGATATTGCGTTAGGTATAGGCGGACTTCCAAAGGGACGTATTATTGAAGTATACGGACCGGAATCTTCAGGTAAAACAACAGTTGCTCTTCATGCTATTGCAGAAGTGCAAAGACAAGGCGGACAAGCTGCTTTTATCGATGCCGAGCATGCGCTTGATCCGAAATATGCACGTAACTTGGGCGTAAACATCGATGAATTGCTGCTTTCTCAGCCAGATACGGGTGAACAAGCGCTGGAAATCGCCGAAGCACTTGTTCGTAGTGGAGCCGTTGACATTATTGTCGTTGACTCCGTTGCTGCTTTGGTACCTAAGGCTGAAATTGAAGGCGATATGGGTGATTCCCACGTCGGACTGCAAGCTCGTTTGATGTCTCAAGCACTTCGTAAGCTTTCTGGTGCCATTAGCAAATCGAATACGATTGCTATCTTTATCAACCAGCTTCGTGAGAAGATCGGTGTTATGTTCGGTAACCCTGAGACAACTCCGGGTGGTCGTGCATTGAAATTCTACTCCTCTGTACGTTTAGATGTACGTCGCGTAGAGAGCATCAAGATGGGGAACGATGTGGTTGGTAACCGTACTAAGATCAAGATTGTGAAGAATAAAGTAGCCCCTCCATTTAAACAGGCTGATGTTGATATCATGTATGGTGAAGGGATTTCCAAAGAGGGAAGTCTTGTAGATATCGGTACTGAAATGGATATCGTGAATAAGAGTGGTGCATGGTATTCCTACGAAGGCGAGCGTCTCGGCCAAGGTCGTGAGAATGCTAAGCAGTTTTTGAAGGAACATCAGGATATTGCCCTTATTATTGAGAATAAGATCCGTGAAGCAAGTAATTTATCCACTATTGTTGCTGCGCCGAATAATGATGAGATTGTTGCAGAGCAAGAGGAAGAAGAAAAATTGCTCCTCGAAATCGAATAGTATATTAAACAATAGGACGCCCTGTGATTGATTGTTGCAGGGTGTCTTTTCTTAACAAGTATTGAAAGTAAGACGATAACTGATCTATTGCTATGAGGTGACAAACAACTATGGTAATACAACTGGATTTTGAAGCAGAAGAACAAGATGAGCAGGTGTTATCTGATTTTCCTGAAGGAGAACTCTTAGAGATCACTAAAGTAGAACGTCAAAAGAAATCTGACCACCGTTATATCATACATTTCGGAGCATATAACATGACTGTGCACGAGGACGTCATGATTAAATATCGAATGATTACTGGTAATTCTTTTATGAAGGCTGATTTGGAAGAAATTGTTGTAGCTGATGAGCGTCAACGAGCTTATGTGGAAGGCCTCCGTTATCTTGAACGTAAACCACGCACCGCTATGGAAATGACTCGCCGTTTACGCCAGAAGGAAATAGGAGAGACTATTATTGCGGAAGTGGTGCAGCGGCTGCAGCAGGAAAGATTTCTTGATGACCCTTTATATGCTAAGCAATGGGCGGAGCAACGAATAGCGAACCAGCGGAAAGGGAAGATGTGGATTCGACAAGAGCTACGTGAGAAGGGGATTGACAAAACCCTTATATCGGAAGCTTTGGAGAATATTACTCCTGAACAAGAGCTGGAGAGTGCACTCGAAACAGGGCGCAAGAAATGGAATCTCATCCGTGGAGACGCTTCAGATAAGCGAAGAAAGACTGGAGCCTTCCTTATGCGCCGTGGATTCTCGGGCGATATGGTTCGCCAAGTGATCAATACTTTACTTGCGGAAGACAATTATGAAGGTGAAGATGAGGAGTTTTACTAGAATCACTGATTCTCTTGACATTAATGCGTATATCGACTCTCTTGACAATGTCTTTTTATAAATAATAAAATATAACATGAATCGGCATAAAATTAGAATCCTTTTTCCTTCCCAAAAAGGAGACTGTTTTAAACGGTTCACGTACAACTCATATGAAATGTAATCGCCGGATAAGGCGGGCAGTGTGCATGTGCAGCATGTGCAGTATGGCAATCGGTTGTTTACCGGTTTTTTGTATGGTGATGAACGGATAGTTAAACAACTGCACAATTCCCAGGGATATACCTTGGAGAGGAACCAACGAGGAGGTGAACAGATGCTGGAATCATGGATCTGGGTCATTATCGTTCTCGTTGTAGCTGCAATATTCTTTGGGTTCGGTTATTTTATTCGTAAATCCCTTGCAGAAGCTAAAATCCAAAGCGCAGAAAGAGAAGCCGTTGTCATCGTTGAGAATGCGAAGAAGGACGCTGAGGCGCTGAAGAAAGAAACAGTATTGGAAGCTAAGGACGAAGTCCATAGAATCCGTACTGAAGCTGAGAAAGAAACTCGTGAACGTCGGAATGAAATCCAACGGCAAGAGAGACGTTTGCTGCAAAAGGAAGAATCTCTGGATAAAAAAATGGAATCGCTTGAAAGAAAAGAAGAACAAGTAGCTAACAAAGAGAAACGAATTGATGAAACCCAACAGCAAATTGATGTTATTTACAAAAACCAAGTCACTGAATTGGAACGTATCTCCAATTTAAGCATCGAAGATGCAAGAAGTATCATTCTTAGCAATGTTGAGCAAGAAGTTCGCCATGAAACGGCACAAATGATCAAAGAAATTGAACAGCAGGCGAAAGAAGAAGCGGATAAGAAATCCCGTGAAATCATTACACTCGCTATCCAACGCTGTGCAGCTGATCACGTGGCGGAAACAACGGTTTCAGTTGTTACGTTGCCGAATGAAGAGATGAAGGGTCGGATTATCGGTCGTGAAGGCCGTAATATTCGTGCGTTGGAAACTCTTACAGGTATCGACCTCATTATTGATGATACGCCGGAAGCAGTTATTTTGTCGGGATTTGATCCAATCCGCCGTGAAGTGGCCCGTACGGCACTTGAGAAATTGGTGGCTGATGGACGTATTCACCCCGCTCGTATTGAAGAGATGGTGGAGAAATCCCGCAAAGAAGTGGACGAACGGATTCGGGAATATGGTGAGCAAGCTACTTTCGAAGTGGGCGTTCACGGTTTGCATCCAGATTTGATCAAGATTCTGGGGCGTCTGAAATTCCGTACAAGCTATGGTCAAAATGTATTGAAGCACTCCATGGAGGTTGCTTATTTAACAGGACTGATGGCCGGTGAGCTTGGGGAAGACATCGTGCTTGCAAAACGTGCAGGATTACTTCATGATATCGGCAAAGCGCTGGATCATGAAGTGGAAGGTTCGCACGTTGAGATCGGCGTTGAACTAGCGAAGAAATATAAGGAACATCCGGTTGTTATCAACAGTATCGCATCTCATCATGGAGACTGCGAAGCTACCTCGGTTATTGCTATGTTGGTTGGCGCCGCTGACGCATTGTCGGCTGCTAGACCTGGTGCTCGCCGTGAAACACTGGAAACGTATATTAAACGTCTAGAGAAACTGGAAGAAATCTCAGAGTCATTCGAAGGCGTTGAGAAATCATTTGCTATTCAAGCGGGCCGTGAGGTGCGCGTGATGGTACAGCCAGAGAAGATTGACGATGCAGAGGCATTCCGTCTTGCTCGCGATATTACGAAGATGATTGAAAGTGAACTGGATTATCCAGGACATATCAAGGTTACCGTTATTCGTGAGACACGGGCTGTTGAATACGCTAAATAGGCAATAAGTAGATAACATACGCTTCGGAAATAACGATATTTATGATCGTTTCCTGGTACATGTTTCTGCTAGGAATATAAGGTTAAAGGATAAGATATAACTTATACTTTCTTATATTTGATGAAAATTGGCCCCTAAGCGGGGCCTTTTTTCTTTTAAATATGAAGACTTATCCGTTAGATGAAGAGGTTAAGATTAGGAGGAGAGAAACATTAAAGTACTATTCATTGGAGATATCGTAGGTAGTGTAGGTAGGAAGGCACTTCGGGAGATGTTGCCCTCATTAAAAAGCAAATATCAACCACATATAATCATAGTTAACGGTGAAAATTCTGCTGCCGGTAGAGGGATTACTAAAGCGATCGCAAATGAATTTTTTAACTGGGGCGTTCACGGAATCACCATGGGTAATCACACATGGGACAACAAGGATATCTTCGAGTTTATCGACGATGAGGCCCGGATTATCCGTCCTGCTAATTTTCCTCCAGGAACACCAGGAAGAGGATATACGGTTGTTAAAGGTAACGGGAAAGAGCTGGCTATAGTTAACCTGCAAGGCCGTACATTTTTGCCTGCGATTGATTGCCCTTTCCGTGTGGGTGAAGAAATTGTGGAAGAGCTACGTAGAGATCATAAATGCATTCTCGTTGATTTCCATGCAGAGGTTACCTCTGAAAAAATCGCCATGGGCTATTTCATGGATGGTCGCGCATCAATTGTAGTTGGGACCCACACTCACGTGCAGACGAATGATGATGTGATTTTGCCAGGTGGAACGGCTTACTTGACCGATGCGGGTATGGTTGGTTCAAGCGAAGGGATTCTGGGTATGGAAAGAGATGCAGTACTTTATAAGTTCACTACACAGCTTCCAGCACGATTTGTTGTTGATGAAGGCAAATGGCAGCTTCACGGTTTATTTGCAGAATTAGACGAGAATACTGGCGCGGCTACCCGTCTGGAGAAAATACGGCTACGTGAAGATGAATGGGTAATGAGCTAGTAGTAGGATAAGATAAGTGATTTTCTGGGTAATTTCGCCGAATAAGGGTAAAGTGTGATATTTATTATATCGAAAAAGAGTATCTATTGTACCATTTTCTCCAGAGTAGTCCGCAAAAAGAAGGAATTATTTCTTCTCTCGCGAATAACATCTAAAGTAGTGGAAGAACACCATTATTTTCCCAGGGGAGGTACTTACTATGGATGTATTAAAAGTATCAGCTAAATCCAATCCAAATTCCGTCGCCGGCGCTTTAGCAGGTGTTCTTCGTGAACGTGGATCGGCCGAATTACAAGCTATTGGAGCTGGAGCACTGAATCAAGCAGTCAAAGCAGTTGCCATTGCCCGGGGATTTGTTGCACCAAGCGGAGTAGATTTGATCTGCATTCCGGCATTTACAGACATTGTGATTGATGGAGAGGATCGAACCGCGATTAAATTGATTGTAGAACCCAGATAATAGAAGCATAGAACGGATGAACCTGTTTACTTATGTAAACAGGTTTTTTGCTTTTGGTATATAGTCTGGCGTTTTTAAGCATAGAATCTGGAATAGGGCTGCATGAAAGCGAGGGCTTGGGATGAGAACCGATAAGCTACAGGTTGCGGATTTTCATTGTGATGTGCTGTGTAAAATGCAAGCATCACCGGATATGGATTTTAAGAATGATCCCCGGTTGGATGTTACCGGAGAGCGGTTGGTAGCGGGCGGTGTAGAATTGCAGATTTTTGCGATATACCTTTCGGCAAGTAGAGGTAGACCTAGCTTTGAGAATGTTTTAGGACAAATTGATTTGTTCCGGCAAAAAATATTAGGCGCAGAGAGCCTTCAGTGGCTGCGTTGGAAGGAGGAGGTAGGTAAACGAGCAGCTGGAGCACCTCCATGGGGAATGCTCTCTCTGGAGGGTGTAGACGGTCTAGAAGGGAACCTATTTTATGCACAGCTCTGCTTTGAGCTTGGCGTGCGGTTTTTGGGGATCACTTGGAATTATGCCAATTGGGCAGCGGACGGAGTATTGGAGCAGCGCAACGGCGGATTTACGGAAAAAGGGCGAAAGCTGATCGAATGGTGCAACGACAGTGGAATGTTGCTTGATGTGTCACATTTGTCTCAAGCAGGTTTTTGGGAGCTAGCCGACTTAAGCACACGTCCGTTTATAGCTTCCCATTCGAACGCCGCAAAGATCTGCGGGCATGTTAGAAATTTAAATGATGAACAGATTAAAGCATTAATTGCAATGGACGGAAGAATGGGCCTGACCTTTTATCCGTGGTTTGTATGTGATGATGGAAAAGCTCGTATAGATGATTTGTTTAAGCATATTGATCATGTATGTAGTCTGGGTGGGGAGAAACATATGATGTTTGGTTCGGACTTTGACGGCATTGACACTTGGGTAGAGAATATGGAACATCCGGGAAAATACCCTGAGCTTGCCGAGCACCTGCTTCGTTACTATCCAGAAGCTTCCGTTAAAGGTTGGTTATATGAGAATGCGGTCTCCTACTTGCGTACAAACTTACCTTCACAGGTGTCTAAATCATGACAATCCTGTTCTAAAAGTATGAATTGTCGAAAAAAAGGCCCTCGTTATGATGTGGGGCTTTTTATTTTTGGTTAAGAAGATGTATAATGGTTAATGGCTTGTACAGATACTAGAGAAAATACAAGGAGTGACTTTACTATGAGTAAGACTGTACCCGTAGGTGTGTCGGCTAGACATATTCACCTTACGCAAGAGCATGTGGAGGCTTTGTTTGGCCCAGGATATCAACTAACGGAGTTCAAACCCCTCTCTCAACCAGGACAGTTTGCAGCAAATGAGCAAGTAGCAGTTATCGGCAGCAAAGGTAAATTTGACAAAGTAAGAATTTTGGGACCTGCTCGTCCGGCTTCCCAATTAGAAATTTCCCGTACTGACTCCTTCGCACTTGGCGTGAAAGCTCCAGTTCGCGAATCTGGAAATATTGATGGAACACCTGGCATTACGCTTAAAGGACCTGCTGGCGAAGTAGAATTGGAACAAGGCGTTATCATCGCCGCTCGTCACATTCACTTCCATACTTCTGAAGCTGAAGCTTGGGGCATTGCTGATAAGCAATTGCTTAAAGTTCGTCTCGGAGGCGATCGTGGTCTCGTATTGGAGAACGTAATTGCACGCGTATCAGACAGCTTTAAACTGGATATGCATATTGACACTGACGAAGCTAACGCTGCAGGTGCCAACAACGGCGATACTGCTGAAATCGTAGAATAGTCATCATAGTTATAGCAAAGATAAGGAGCGGGGGAGAAATCCTCCGCTTTTTTGTGCGTGTCTGATCCGCATGCTGTAAAGATTGCGTGTCTGATCCGCGTGCTGTAAAGTTTGCGTGTCTGATCCGCGTGCTGTAAAGTTTGTGTGTCTGATCCGCGTGCTGTAAAGATTGTGTGTCTGATCTGAGTGCTGTAAGGATTGTGTGTCTGATCCGCGTGCTGTAAGGATTGCGTGTCTGATCCGCGTGCTGTAAGGATTGCGTGTCTGATCTGCGTGCTGTAAAGATTGCGTGTCTGATCCGCGTGCTGTAAGGATTGCGTGTCTGATCCGAGTGCTGTAAGGATTGCGTGTCTGATCCGCGTGCTGTAAGGATTGCGTGTCTGATCTGCGTGCTGTAAGGATTGTGTGTCTGATCTGCGTGCTGTAAGGATTGTGTGTCTGATCCGCGTGCTGTAAAGTTTGCGTGGTTTACCCGACCGCTTGTACATATCGGACTGTATCGCAGCTATTTCAGCATTTTGATCTATTTTGCCAAGGTATCGGACCGCATAGCTCTTATTGCCTTATATTTGTACTGAATTGGGCTTCGAAGGTGTGAATAAGTGCATCTGAGTCCGATAGCATCGCCAAAAACCATGAATCTTCAAAATAAGGGCGTCTGAGTCCGATGGATCAACAGGATCAACAGGATCAACAGGATCAACAGGATCAACAAATGATACGCCCCAGGATAAATTGAGGAGGAGTATTTTACGGTTAGCAAAATATTTCTGTACGAGCAGAACGAATAGTATCCTGAAATGGATTTTTAATGAAAATTGGTGTGATGATAAAGAAAATCTATTATTATGTAACTTATTGTGTTATGATTATGGTTTATGACGTGACAAAAGGATTTATTGTTAAGAATATATGTATTAGAAATTAAGGAGACCCAATGACATTTAATGAACTGAATATTGTGCCTGCAATTTTGAAGGCTTTAAGCAAAGAAAACTATACATCACCTACACCAATACAGGAGCAGTCGATTCCAGCTGTATTAGCGGGTAGAGATTTACTTGGATGCGCGCAAACGGGAACAGGAAAAACAGCTGCATTTTCCGTGCCTATTATTCAATTGTTAAGCGAACAATCCAACCCAAACAAATCTAATAATGTGCGACGCATTCGCTCGTTGATTTTAACACCGACAAGAGAACTAGCGATTCAAATTGCTGATAACATAAAAGCGTATAGCCAATATACAGATATCCGCTCTGCTGCCATTGTTGGCGGTGTGTCACAGAAAGTGCAAGAACGTGCACTGAATCAAGGTGCCGATATTCTTATTGCTACCCCTGGTAGACTTATCGACCTGATCAATCAGAAACGTGTAGATCTGCAATATGTACAAATTTTAGTTCTGGATGAAGCTGACCGGATGCTGGATATGGGCTTTATCCATGATGTGAAACGAATCATCGCCAAAATGCCTACGAAGAAGCAAACTCTGTTTTTCTCGGCAACGATGCCAACTGAAATTTCTAAATTGATCAAAACATTGCTTGTGAATCCAGTGAAGGTAGAAATCACACCCGTGTCATCTACTGCGGATAGAATCAATCAATCGATCTATTTATTAGAGAACGGAAATAAGCAAAACCAATTGAACCTGCTGTTACAGGATAAATCCATCGTCTCAGCTTTGGTGTTTACTCGTACCAAACGTGGTGCGGACCGTGTTACCCGCGATCTGGCTAAAGTGAACATTTCTGCTCAAGCCATACACGGCAATAAATCACAAAATGATCGCCAGAACGCCTTGCGGAATTTTAAAAGCGGTGCGACTCGTGTTCTCGTAGCTACGGATATAGCTGCCCGGGGAATTGATATTGATGAGCTGTCTCACGTAATCAACTTCAATCTACCGAACATTCCGGAAACCTATGTGCACCGGATCGGTCGTACAGGCAGAGCGGGATTGAGCGGAACGGCAATTTCTTTTTGCGAAGCTGAAGAGCTTCCTTTCCTTAAAGATATTGAAAAATTGATTGGAAAATCGATTCCGGAAGTTAAGGATCATCCTTATCCGATGTCTCGTAAAACGCAAATGAAGACAGATCGTTCTGCGAAACCGTCAGGTTCGAAAGCAGCAGCTTCGAGACCATCGTCTTCCAGACCGTCGAATTCCAAACCAGCAACTGCTAAACCTGCGGCAACAAAACCGGCAGCAACAAAATCAGCGGCATCCAAACCAGCTAAAGCAAAACCTAAGTCTAACCCTCCATTGAAGCCAAAGTCCGAGTGGTTCACAAAAGGAAGACAAAAAACGAGCAGCAGATAAGTAAGTTTGAATGCGTATCGTTTCTATAGCAAAATAAAAAAACGTCAGAGTAAATTGAACTGCACCCCAATTGTTAGACACAACTAACATTTGGAGGTGCAGTTTTTTATGTTTTATGTCCTGATGATTTACAACAAAAAACAGCCGCTAAACAGTTCCTCACTGTACAACGGCTGTTGTTATTTCATTTATGCGGTTGCTTCAATTGTATTGTCCTGAACATAGGGGCTCAGTTCTTGCTGAAGTCCTGTGCTGATGGAAGTCATAGGGAGGCGAAGCGTATCCGAGGATAGTAGGCCGTTTTGGTTAAGCATCCATTTAATTGGAGCGGGATTCGATTCCTTGAACAATAGGCGGATGATCGGCAGTAGTTGTTCAAAGCTTTCTTTAGCGAAGTCCACTTGACCAGATGCAAAGGCTTCAAAGATACGAAGGCATTCTGCCGGATAAACGTTGGCAGTAGCGAGCATACCCCCAGCTGCTCCGCAGCTAAGCATTTCATAAAAGAGGGAATCATCGCCGCCAAGCACAGGTTTGGCACCTGTACGGACTAACTCCGTAACCATTTTTGTACTGCCTGAGCAGTCTTTTAAACCGACAACATTATTCATTTCTAGGATTGTACGTGCAGTATCTACCGTCATGGCGGTACCTGTACGACTTGGAATATCATAAGCCATGATAGGTATGCCTACTTCTGCTGCTTTGCGGAAATGGGCAATGATACCCTCTTGTGAAGGACGACTATAATAAGGTACGACTACTAGTGCACAATCAGCACCAAGGTTTGCAGCAATTTCCGTGCGTGCAACCGTAGAGGCTGTATCATTGGTACCTGTACCAACTACTAAGGGGATTGATGTGGATTGTAGAAGCTCACGGGAAGTGTTTACTAGAAGCTGCATTTCATTTACGGTTACAGTGGGCGATTCTCCGGTGGTTCCATTAACGACCAGACCTTGTATGCTGTTGTTAATAATGTTCTTTACATAACGCTGATACGAATCCAAATCAACTTCACCAGCAGCATTGAACGGGGTGACCACGGGGACATAAACTCCATAAATCTGTTGTTCTGTAAGCATAAATTATCGGCCTCCAAAATATTTTAATTCCTCTACATACACTTTACCATGGAAAGTAGCATCGTCGTTAGCTATAATAAATGATATGGATCATCAAAAATATTGATGTTAGGGTGAGGTAATGGATTTAACCTATTTACGAACCTTCCGCGAGGTGGCTAAACGTCAGAGCTTTACGCGAGCTGCTGAAGAATTGGGATATGCACAATCAAGTGTGACGATGCAGATACAGAAGATAGAGAAGGAATATGGAGTACCTTTAATAGAGAGGCATGGCCGTCAGCTGCGGCTTACCCCGCCAGGAGAAGAGTTATTGAAGCTGTTCGTGGAGATTTTGGATTTGTATGATCGTTCAAAAGAAACCATCGCCCAGCAAATCGGAGGAACGATAACTATTGGGACGATAGATTCTTTAGCGGCCTTTTATTTACCTCCTTACCTGCAGCAGCTAAGGACTAAATTTCCGAAGCTGGATATTCATCTGCAAACGATGCAGGAAGCTAATCTTCTTGCCAAAATAAAAGATGGCGAAGTAGATCTAGGCTTAATGTTGGATCGCACCACTGCGGATTCCATCCTTGAGCGTACGATCGTCAGAGATGAGCCGCTTGTATTGATAGCCCCCATTCATCATCCGCTTGCCCAGATGGATACGGTAACCCTACACGATTTGAATAACTGTGAGCTAATAGTCTCGGAGGAAAGCTGTATTTACCGCAGTCTGTTCGAGAATTTGTTAAAAGAGCACGGGATCATATTCCGCATTGGTTTTGAGCTTTCGAATCTGGAGGCCATCAAACGTTGTGTAATGAATGGCCTTGGAATTGCTTTGTTACCAAAAATCGTGGCAGAGGAAGAAATTGAACGAGGAAGCTTGGCGGAGCTGTCCTTTATTCATCCCGAAATTCACTTTGATCTGCAGCTTTTGATGCACCCTAAGAAGTGGAAATCACAACCGCTGCAATTTTTAATCCAAATGTTGCTTGCAAATCATTAATTTATTCCCATCAGGATCTTTCACAACAAACCAATGCTCATCTTGAATTTCAGTTACTAGCTCTACACCGAGAGCCTTCACATAATTGAAAGAGGCTTGCAAATCATCGGTCAGTAACAAAAAAGCTGGTGTTGTAATGGGCGGTGTTCCTTCAGGTTCTAAGCCGCCCCACAACGGCATGGTATCCAGTATGATTCCAGTGTTTCCCTGCATAGGCAGCGGGCATAAATGACCGTTCATGATCTTACAATCTGTCTCTGGAAGCCCCAGGACTTGGCAATACCAGCGACGGGATTTTTCAATATCATGTACGGGAATGAATACACTGCCAATTAAGTTCTTTACGGGGCTTATTATTGTGGAATTTAAAGCGGACATTGCTTGTTCATTCATTTAAAGACCTCCCAAATCCGAAATGGATAAACCTTTATTTGGAAATTATGTATCTAATCTATTTAAATCATACAATCAATAGGATTGCAAGGGAATTGTAAATGGTTATATTTTCATATGAAAGTAGCCAAAAAATTTGACATTGAAAATGAGTTTATGTTATATAAAAAGAAGAATTAGCACTCATCTAAGAAGAGTGCTAATCACGGAATGATGAATAATAAGGTTATTTTGAAAGGAGATTTATTTATTCATGGCCAAAAAAGAGTTTAAAGCCGAATCGAAAAGATTGCTGGAAATGATGATTAACTCCATTTATACTCAACGGGAAATTTTCCTGCGTGAACTGATTTCCAATGCAAGTGATGCGATTGATAAGATCTATTACAAAGCCTTAGCTGATGAAGGCCTGGTCTTCAATAAAGAGGATTATTATATTAAAGTGACCGCCGATAAGGCGAACAGAACCTTGACGATTTCCGATACAGGTATCGGGATGACACAAGAGGAGCTGGAGAATAACTTAGGTACAATCGCGAAGAGTGGATCTCTTGCTTTTAAGAAAGAGAACGAAGCTAAAGATGGCCACAACATCATCGGACAGTTCGGGGTGGGCTTCTACGCTGCGTTTATGGTGGCTGATGACGTTATAGTGATCAGTAAGGCATTAGGCAGCGACGAGGCCTTTAAATGGGAGTCTAAGGGCGCTGACGGCTATACCATCGAGACTGTTGAGAAGGATTCTGTCGGCACTGATGTGATTTTGAAGATTAAAGAGAATACTGAAGAAGATCAATATGATGAATATTTGGAAGAATATCGCCTGAAATCCATCATTAAAAAATACTCCGACTTCATCCGTTTCCCAATCAAAATGGACGTGAAGGAACAAAAGCCAAAAGAAGGCACGGAGAACGAGTTCGAAGAAGTTGTTCAAGAACAAACCGTAAACAGCATGGTGCCAATCTGGCGCAAGAATAAAAGCGAGCTGACTACAGAAGATTACGATAACTTCTATGCAGAGAAACGTTACGGCTTCGATAAGCCGCTTAAACATATTCATATCAGTGCTGATGGTGCTGTAGTGTACAATGCGATTTTGTTCATCCCAGAAAATACACCGTTTGACTATTACACAAAGGAATATGAAAAAGGTCTTGAGCTCTATTCCAACGGTGTGTTGATCATGAACAAATGTGCGGATCTGCTGCCTGATTACTTCAGTTTTGTAAAAGGTATGGTGGACTCAGAGGATCTTTCCTTGAACATTTCCAGAGAGATGCTCCAGCATGACCGTCAGCTGACTTTGATCGCTAAGAATATTAAGAATAAAGTGAAAAGCCAACTGCAAAGCCTGCTGAAGGATGAAAGAGAGAAATATGAGCAGTTCTATAATGCTTTTGGCAGACAGCTTAAGTTTGGTGTTTATAACGATTATGGGATGCACAAAGACACCCTTCAAGATTTGCTGATGTTCTACTCCTCCAAGGAGAAGAAGCTGGTTACACTGGACGAATACGTCTCAAGAATGCCAGAAGATCAGAAGTATATCTACTATGCTTCCGGAGAGTCGATCGACAGAATCGAAAAGCTCCCGCAAACCGAGCTTGTATCGGATAAAGGGTATGAAATTCTCTACTTCACTGATGATATTGATGAATTTGCGATCAAGATGATTCAGTCTTATAAGGAAAAAGAATTTAAATCCGTATCCAGCGGAGATCTGGGGATCGAAGCCGACGAAGCGGACAAGCCAACGGAAGCGGAAGAGAACGAAAACAAGGAGCTTTTTGAAGCGATGAAGGACATCCTGTCCGGCAAAGTGAAAAATGTTAAAGCTTCCAAACGTTTGAAGACTCATCCGGTATGTCTCTCTGCAGAAGGTGAGCTGACGATCGAGATGGAGAAAATTCTGAAATCGATGCCGAATGGCCAAGAGGTGCAAGCGGATAAGGTACTTGAAATCAACATCCATCACGAAGTATTCCAGTCCTTGAAGGCGGCAGCAGAGAACGACAAAGAAAAGCTCGGTTTATACACGAACCTGCTGTACAACCAAGCCCTGTTGATCGAAGGTCTACAGGTTAGTGATCCAGTTCAATTCACCAATGATATTTGCAAAATCATGAAATAATATGAAGTAACGAGACCATCCAATTGTATTATGATTGGGTGGTCTTTTTTATTTCAGCATTTCATTTTGTTGTGCGAAAAAGGTAGTAATCAATTTCAGAGTCATTATTTGTGCAACCGCTGATCGAATAGATAATTTCACCTTGTGTGCTTTTTTTACTCGTCACTTCGGAGCAGGTATCGGTTCTGACTCCTGTGTTGCTTCCACCGAATGCATCATTAGAGGTATCATAGCTGTAATTAATCACGTTACCGTCAAATTTTAAATCCTTAAATATGGGATCGCCTTCATCTGTGTAACTTGTAACGCGTATATTGTCTGCTTTTTTGCTGGAGAGATTCGTTATAAATTGCTCGAATTTATCGAGGTTGTACACTTTTTCCCAAGAAACAATATCCCCTCTACTGATGGCTTCTTTGGAAGTATAGGGCTCACTTTTAGGTACAGAATTGACTTGATTATCGGAGCAACCCCATACCCCTGCTAGTAAAAGAACAGAGAGTGTAAGCAAATTTACCTTTTTCACTGAGGGACCTCCTTGTAACGTATTTATATAAAAGACGAAGATTAACTGGAAAAGTTACAGTGAGCTTGATTTTTCACATTGACAATAAACAACAAATTGAGTATTATTTTCTCTAACTTGAATATGTAAAAGCAAAGAAGAGAAAGAGTACCACGGCAATTCTTTCAACAGAGAGCTCCGGTCGCTGAAAAGGAGTAAAGAAAACCCTTGGGAATATGGTCTCAGAGCTGCGCATCGAAACCTTATGGGTTGTAGGCTGCGCCGGAACCTGCATCCGTTACAGTGCTAGGGTATAAACGTTAATTAACGTCGTACCTGAAGAGGTAAATGTCATGAGGCATTTATAAAATTAGGTGGTAACACGTGAGTAGAACTCTCGTCCTTTGTGGATGGGAGTTTTTTTGTTGTCTAAAAAAGGAGGAGAAGGTTAATGAGTAATGTGTTTATAGGTGGCGCTTGGCCGTATGCGAATGGATCTTTACATCTGGGGAGATTATCAAGTGTGTTGCCTGGGGATGTGCTGGCACGATATTTTCGCTCCAAAGGGGATAACGTATTATATGTATCAGGCAGTGATTGCCATGGAACACCCGTAGCGGTTCAGGCTGCGAATGAAGGGATTACACCCGGAGCTTTTGCAAGCAGATATCATGAGGAGTTTCTGAAGTGTTTTAAACAGCTGGGATTTAGTTATGATCTATATACTCGAACGGATCAACAGCAGCATCATAAGGTCGTGCAAGAGTTGTTTACAAAGCTGCTAGAGAATGGTCATTTATATAAAAAAACCATCGCGCAATGTTACTGCGAGGTGGATCAGCGCTTTTTGCCAGACAGATATGTGGAAGGGACTTGTCCGGTATGTGGCCAGCGGGCGCGAGGGGATCAATGTGATTATTGTTCTACCATTCTAGATCCTGCCGATTTGTTAGACAGAGTCTGCAAATTATGTGGGAGTACACCAACAGAACGGCCGACAGAACATTATTATCTTAGCTTATCTAATTTTCAGTCTGAATTAACGGAATATGTAGAGGAAGCACAACTTTGGAGAGATAACGCTATAAAACTGACCAAACGTTATTTACAAGAAGAGCTGCAGGACCGCGCGGTAACAAGAGACTTGTCTTGGGGTGTAGATGTTCCTGTGGCTGGATTTGAAGATAAAAAGATTTATGTTTGGATTGAGGCGGTAAGTGGTTATTTATCAGCCAGTAAGCAGTGGGCTGCACAGTCCGGAGGAAGCTGGGAGGATTTTTGGTTAGAGGAAAAAGGGGAGATTACTGCTTATTATGTGCATGGTAAAGACAATATTCCTTTTCACACTTTAATATGGCCGGCTGTGTTATTAGGAGCTGGAGGTCTGCATTTACCGGACAGGATTATATCTAGCGAATATTTAACCCTTGAAGGGCAGAAGTTCTCCACTAGCCGAAACTGGGCGGTCTGGGTACCTGATATTTTAGAGCGGTATCAGCCAGATTCTATTCGTTATTTCTTAATTGCCAATGGACCCGAGAAGCGGGACACGGATTTTTCCTGGAGAGAGTTTATTTATAGCCATAATGGAGAGCTGCTTGGAGCATTTGGTAACTTTGTGAATCGTTCATTGGCTTTTGTAGATAAGTTTTATGAAGGGAAAGTGCCGAATGGGCAATTGGATAAGGGGTGGAATGACAACATTGACCTCTTGTATCTCGAATCAGGGCGGCTTATTGAGGCTGGGAATATAAAAGATGCGCTGGAGTATATTTTTTCTTATGTGCGCAAGGCAAACCAGTATTTCGACCTGCAAAAACCATGGATACAGATAAAAGAGGATCAGGTTTCTTGTGATTCTGCAATATACACATGTGTGCAGATTATTGCGAACCTAGCGAATTTGTTACATCCGTTTCTGCCGTTCTCTTGTGACAAGATCAGGGGGTTCCTGTCGTTAGAACTACCGAATTGGCAGCCTTGCTTGGTGCCCCCTTACCAACAGGTTACTGATTTACAATTATTGTTTGAACGAATTGATATTAGCCGTATTAAAGAAGAAGAGGATAGGCTAGATCAACAGCAAGTGAATAAATAGAGCTGGTATTATCCATTCTTGAAACTCTCAATAAACTTTGAAGCCAATGATGACAAGTATTTATCCTTAATCCAGACGGCGGCGACCCGCGTGCGTAGTGATTCACTACTGATTTCTTTATAGATCAAATTACTGTTACTCGTTAATTCGAAAGCGGATTTGGGGATGATTCCGATGCCAAGACCAGCGTTTGCCCAGAGCAGTGTTGTCCTAGCATCATCATTCATGCAGAAAATCAGCGGATCAAAGCCGTTCTCAAGACATGTTTCCCGGATAAGCTGCTCAAAACGGCGGTAGATAATAAGCGGCTTATCCTTTAGCTCACCGATCTCAATAAAGTTTTCATCCGTTTTCCAGTCATACTCAGGTGTCATTACGGCAATCATAGGTTCAGCTTGTGTGTAAAGACACTCTAAATTTGTACCATTAAAGGGTGTCCTTACAATTCCGACTTCGACAATGCCTTTATTCAAGAGGTCAATGATTCTAAAGGTATTTCCTTCATGAATCTCAAACTTCACACCTTTATAGGTTTTGTGAAATTCACATAGCCGATCTTGAAGCAACGTAGCTCCAGAGGAAGAAACTGTACCAATGGCTAGGGTTCCTTTTAAACCTTTGACAAAATCAGTGAGCTCACGGGCAGTGGAATCTGCCAGCTCCAGAATTTGTTGGGCACGGTCCCGCAAAATGGCTCCAGCTTCAGTGAGCTGCACGCTGCGTGGACCTCGTTCCACTAGCTTTACACCGAGTTCTTCCTCCAGGAGCTTTAGCTGCTGGCTCAGCGGAGGCTGGGCCATTTGCAGTTTTTTGGCTGCAGATGTGATCTGTCCTTCCTCAGCTATCGCCATAAAATATTTAAGCTGTCTAATATCCATATAAAAATCCTCCGAACTTGAGATATGCTAATCGTATGGGAGCGATACGAATCCAATATTATTAATATGTGAGTAGATATGCCATAATCATAACTGTTCTTATACATATTTCAAGTGGTTAAATACTTCTTATGTTGGGTGTGGATAAATTTGTTCAAAATTGCAGTATATTTAAAGCCGTACAAAAAAGAAGCGATCATTGGACCGATCTTCAAACTGATGGAAGCGATTCTGGAGCTGATTTTGCCTACCATTGTCGCATTGATCATCAACAACGGGGTTGGCAATCATGACAGCGCCTATGTTTACCGCATGGGTGGCCTAATGGTGCTGATGTCACTGCTTGGCTTCGGCTGCTCCATGGTATGCCAATATTATGCAGCCCGGGCTTCACAGGGATTCGGTACGACACTACGCAATAAGATGTTTAGACATATTACATCCTTGTCGTATGCTGAACTGGATACCTTAGGTACGCCTACACTGATTAATCGGATTACCAATGACGTAAACCAGCTGCAAATTGCTGTGGCCATGCTGATTCGTCTAGTTATTCGTGCACCGTTTATCTGCATCGGGGCTATCCTAATGTCCATGATTTTGGATTTTAGATTATCGCTGATTCTAATAGCGGCAACACCGGTTTTTGGCATTATTTTATATTTTATTATCACCCGCAGTGCTCCTTTGTACCGAAAATACCAGCAGAAGCTGGATGCCCTTGCGCTCGTACTGAGTGAGAATTTATCGGGGATTCGAGTGATTCGTGCTTTTGCCAAAAGACGTACAGAAAAAGACCGTTTTGATGCCTCATCCGATGATTTGACTACTACAGCGATACGGGTTTCGCGGATTTCTGCTTTGCTTGGGCCGATGACTACACTTGTAGTAAATGCGGCGATCATAGCTATTTTGTGGGTAGGCGGAATTCATATCGATGGGGGCCGATTGTCTCAAGGGGAGATCATTGCCTTCATCAATTACATCACTCAGATCTTGCTGGCGCTGATAGTAGTCTCCAACTTGGTTATTATTTTTACAAAAGCCTCATCCTCAGCGAATCGTGTGAATGAAGTGCTTGGTGTTAAGGTATCCGTGTCCGAGGAAGGAAATGCATTGATTGCAGAACCTGACCATGCTGCCCCTGCTATACAATTCGATCACGTATCCTTTGGGTATAATACGACAGGTGAATCGGCATTAGAGGATATATCTTTAGTAATTAATCGCGGAGAGACCGTGGGCCTGATTGGCAGTACGGGTTCAGGTAAGTCTACTTTTGTGAATTTGATCCCTCGTTTTTATGATGTGGTGCAAGGTGAAGTGAAAGTGGATGGTGTGGATGTCAGAGATTACAAGCTGCACCAGCTTCGTGAGAAAATAGGGATTGTACCGCAAAAAGCTGTGCTGTTTACAGGAACAATCGCTGAGAATATACGTTGGGGTAAGGAAGATGCAACTGAGGAAGAAATCATGCAGGCAGCCTCTATCGCTCAAGCGGAGGAGTTTATACGTAAATTACCCGAAGGCTTGAATACGCAAGTATCTCGTGGTGGATTAAATTTATCCGGTGGACAAAAGCAGCGCTTAACCATAGCTCGTGCAGTAGTAGGTAAGCCATCGATTCTTATTTTGGATGACTCCTCCAGTGCGCTGGATTTCTCCACAGATGCGGCACTTCGTAAGGCTCTCAAAGAGAGCAGCCAGGAAATGACCGTGCTCCTTGTCTCGCAGAGGGTAAGCACTGTAAGACAAGCGGATAAAATAATGGTATTTGAGGAAGGGCGGATCGCCGGTGTCGGAACCCATGAGGAGCTGATGCGGGGTTGTGAAGAGTATAAAGAAATCTGCCTGTCCCAGCTATCAAGTGAGGAGTCGGGCCAATGATCAAAAACAACATTTGGAAAAGACTTATTGTATACACAGGGCATTATAAAAAAATAGCTATAGGCGCAGTAATCTGCGCAATACTCAGTGTGATTGCCAGTCTAATTGGCCCGTTGCTTATCGGCAGCGCCATCGATTTTATGATCGGGCCGGGAGAGGTTGATTTTGACGCCGTACTTAGACTGCTTTTGATTCTGGCAGGGGTGTATATTGTCGGCAGCTTTTTCGGATGGCTTCTTACCTACCTGACTAATCGAATTGCCTACCGGACTGTATATGACTTACGGCGGGAGCTTTTTGATAAATTAAATGTTTTGCCGCTGAAATTTCATGATAACCACCCGCAAGGGGACAGCATCAGCCGGTTTGTTAATGATATGGATGCGGTCTCTGATGGACTGCTGCAAGGCTTCTCAACACTGCTCACGGGGATCATCACCATCGTGGGGGCGATTGTACTCATGTTGTACATTAGTCCTTTAATGACCTTAGTTGTTCTTCTGTCAGCACCCGTTACATTTTTTGTGGCAAGATTCATTACGATGCGCTCCCAGAAGATGTTTAAGGAGCAGGCTAAAATTCTGGGCGGTCTCAACGGATATGTGGAGGAAATGATTGGCGGACAAAAAGTGGTCACAGCTTATCATTATGAAGACCGTGCACTGACCCAGTTTGAAGAACGAAACGAGACTTTGTACCAGACTGGTGTGAAATCACAATTTTACGGTTCCTTGTCCAATCCGACAACAAGGTTAGTAAATAATATTACCTTCTCTGTTATCGCGATGATCGGAAGTGTTATGGTGATTCGCGGGCTTGTGACGGTAGGGGATTTGTCCAGCTTTTTGATCTTCTCCAACTTGTTCGCTAAGCCGTTTAATGAAATTACAGGTGTGATTACGCAGCTTCAATCGGCAACAGCATCAGCGCAGCGGATTTTCGCCATTCTAGACCTATCGCCAGAACCAGCTGATGCAACAGACGCCAAAATTATGAATACAAGTCAAGGAACGATTACCTTTGAAAAAGTATCCTTTGCTTATAATCCTGAACGTCCTCTGATTAATGATTTCAGTCTGGAAGTGAAACCAGGTACCCGGGTTGCAATTGTAGGGCAGACGGGAGCGGGGAAGACGACACTGGTTAATCTGCTTATGCGTTTTTATGATGTGGATAGGGGTTCCATCAAGATTGACGGCGTGGATATCAAGACGATTACCCGGGACAGTCTGCGGCGTAATTTCGGGATGGTGTTGCAGGACACTTGGCTGTTTGGCGGCACAATTAGAGAAAATATTGCCTACGGCAAACCTGAGGCTACCGAAGAAGAGGTCATCGCTGCTGCAAAGGCTGCTAATGCTCATAGCTTCATTAAACGCCTGCCTGAGGGATATGATACGAAGATCAGTGGCTCAGGAGATAATTTGTCGCAAGGACAAAAGCAGCTGCTAACCATAGCACGAGTGATGCTCGTAGATCCACCTATGCTCATTTTGGATGAAGCCACCAGCAGTATTGATACGCTGACTGAGGTACGGATTCAGAAGGCTTTTCTAAAAATGATCGCAGGCCGGACCAGCTTTGTAATTGCCCACCGTTTGTCAACGATTCGAGAATCGGATCTCATTCTTTTCATGAAGGACGGAGACATTGTGGAGAGTGGTACGCATGACCAACTCCTAGCCAGCGGTGGATATTACGCCAGATTATATAACAGTCAGTTCGCATCAGCGTAGACTTTGCATTTAGAAAAAAGAGCATTCAATCCCGAATTTGGGGGTGAATGCTCTTTTTGTCGGGTGGATAGTTAGTTTGGCTAAGCTTAGCTTAGCTTAGCTTGGCTTGGCTTGGCTTGGCTTACCTTACCTTACCTTACCTTACCTTACCTTACCTTACCCTTGCGGACCGTATTGCAGCTAAATTGTGTTTTTGGCGCCTTTTTTCAAAGTAACGGACTGCATAGCACTTATTCGGCTGATTTTGCAGCAAAAAGGAGCGGATATGGCACAATAGCTGCATCTGAGTCCGAACGAAGTGGAAAAAGGCATGATTTTGTGAAATTAGGGCGCCTCGGTCCAATACGTAGGAATGGCAGCCATCGCCAAAGGTAAATTGCTTCTGTTCCAGTGTAGAATGCTTAGAAAGTAGTTCGCTTACGTGCCAAGGTAGTTAGCTCATCGTCCCCAAAGTAGTTTGCTTAGCGTTCAAAGTAGTTAGCTCATCGTCCCCAAAGTAGTTTGGATAGCGTTCCAAAGTTAGTTATCTCACCGTCCCCAAAGTAATTTGCTTAGCGTTCCAAAGTAGCTATCACATCGTCAGCAAAGTAGTTTGTTTACCCTTGCGGACCGTATTGCAGCTAAATAGTGTTTTTGGCGCCTTATTTCAAAGTAACGGACTGCATAGCACTTATTCGGCTGATTTTGCAGCAAAAAGGAGCAGAAATGGCACAATAGCTGCATCTGAGTCCGAACGGAGTGGAAAAGGGTGGGATTTTGCGAAATAAGGGCGCCTCGGTCCAATACGTTGCAATGGCAGCCATCGCCAAAGGTAGATTGCTTCTGTTCCAGTGTAGAATGCTTAGAAATTCGTTTGCTTAGCGTTCCAAAGTAGCTATCACATCGTCAGCAAAGTAGTTTGTTTACCCTTGCGGACCGTATTGCAGCTAAATAGTGTTTTTGGCGCCTTATTTCAAAGTAACGGACTGCATAGCACTTATTCGGCTGATTTTGCAGCAAAATGCAGTGGATATGGCACAATAGCTGCATCTGAGTCCGAACGGAGTGGAAAAAGGCATGATTTTGTGAAATAAGGGCGCCTCGGTCCTATACACCGTGGCACCAACGAAGTCGATTGTTTAGCGTTCAAAAGTAAATTGCTTACCCTTACGGACCCGGTTACTATTCACCTCGCGCGCTATAGGGTGGGAATTTCCGATAAAAATATTTGTGAATGAATGAACTATCTGGACGGGCTAAACGTATTATAAGAAACGTATATTGAAGACGACGAAGCTATAGTAAATATGGCTTGTCGAGAGTGTTATGAGATTGGAAGGGGAGTGGCAAGATGTTGACAATCAAACATTTTACCAAGAGCTACAAGGGTGGCAAGAAGGCGGTAAATGATCTGAATTTGGTGGTCGAAAAAGGTGACATCTATGGCTTTATCGGTCATAACGGTGCGGGGAAAACAACAACTATCCGAGCAGTGGTCGGAGTTTTAGATTTTGAGGAGGGAGATATCGAGATTGGTGGGTACTCCATTAAAAAAGATCCCTTAGCCTGCAAAGCGATTACTGCGTATATTCCAGATAATCCGGATCTATACGATCATCTGACGGGCATTCAGTACTTGAATTTTATTGGTGATCTTTTTAGTGTATCGAAAGCGGATCGGGAGTTATTGATAAAGAAGTATAGCGATGAATTTGAGATTACCTCTAATCTGGGGGATTTAATCTCCGCATATTCTCATGGTATGAAACAGAAACTCGCGATTATCTCCTCGCTTATTCATAAACCGAAGCTGCTCGTTCTGGATGAACCCTTTGTGGGACTTGATCCAAAAGCGGCACACACGCTCAAGAGAATCATGGCGGAGATTTGCAGCCAGGGCAGTGCGATCTTTTTTTCGACGCATGTACTGGATGTGGCCGAGAAGCTCTGCAATAAGATTGCCATTATCAAAGCGGGTGAATTGATCACTCATGGGAAAACAGAAGAGGTGAAAGGTGACAGTAGCCTTGAAGATGTGTTTTTGGAGTTGATTAAACATGATTAATATCTGGCGATTGACGAAAATTCAGCTGATCTCATCCTTTGGGTTAAATAAAGCTTTGCATACAAGGGATATGAAAGAAAGACGAAAAATGCTTTTGCTGAGCATCGGTATCTTAATAGGGATTGTCATGATGGCAGTAGTTTCATTTGGATATAGCTTCATGATAGCAGAGACCCTTGAACAGATAGGCCGGTCAGAGCTGCTGCTTGCGATTATGATGGCTGTTACTTGCTTGATTGGATTTTTTACAACGATCTATAAGGCGAGTGGGGTATTATTTGGCTCCAAAGATTACGATCTCGTAATGTCGTTGCCTATCAAAACGAGCCATATCGTAGCAAGCCGTGTAGTTCAGCTCTATGTGCTGAATATACTGTTCTCATTGATGGTGATGGTGCCAGCAGGTGTAGTTTATGCTATAAAGGTAAATCCGGCAGTAGTATATTATTTATTTTTCATGATAACGCTGGTATTTATCCCATTAGTGCCGATCATTGCTGCAACAATTATAGGGGCATTGATTAGTTGGATTTCCTCACGTTTTAAAGGAAGTCGTTTAATAAGTCTCATTCTGACTTTTGCCGTAATCATTGTTATTATTTTGGGTTCAGGCCAAATGAATGGGAATGACCCGCAGTTACTTGCGGATATGAGCACACAAATTGCCGATCAAATCTTCAACTTATATCCTTTGACGGTTATGTATGTAGATGCTGTCTGCTCGTATCAGGTAGCTCCTTTACTATTATTTATAGGGATTTCGTTACTTTCTTTTATGTTGTTTACCCTTATTCTTGGCAGCAAATATAAAGCAATACACACAGGCATTACGACTTCTTACTCAAAGAATAAGTATCAAATGAGGTCACTTGAAGTCTCTTCACCGCTTTACACATTGTATAAAAAAGAGCTGCGCCGCTATTTCAGTTCTTCTATATATGTGCTAAATACGAGTATCGGTATGGTTATGTTACTTGTCATGGCGATTACCTTACTGTTTGTTAGCTCAGAGCAATTAGGACAAATTATGGAAATACCAGAACTCTCTAACTATCTAAGCAGATTGGCGCCACTATTTGTTTCCCTCTTTGTTGCATTAAGCTGTACGACATCGAGTTCGATTTCGCTTGAAGGTAACCATATTTGGATTTTAAAAAGCGCCCCCGTTCCGACAAAAACCATATTATTAAGTAAAATCGTAGTGAATCTCACCATTACAGTACCGATTGTGATTGTTAGTAGTGTGCTTCTAATGATTTCTCTGGGCACAGGCTGGATGGAGAGCTTGTTATTGCTAATAATCCCCGTCCTATACGCTTGTCTTACTGCAATGGTAGGTGTGATCGTTAACTTGAAGCTTCCTAAACTGGAGTGGACTAACGAAGTCTCAGTAATTAAACAAAGTGCTTCGGTCCTTGTAGCGATGATTATAGGATTTATCAGCTTGCTGATTCCATTTGGTTTGAGTTTTCTTTTATCCGATCTAAATGGTAATCTCGTTATGTTAGGTATTGGTGTGGTGATATTTGTGGCATGTGGAGTGATGTATAGATACATTCAGTCCAAAGGAGAACTTTTATTTCGGGCTCTTTAAAAAAGGGCATTCCAAAAGCCGAAATCGGCTGCTGGGATGCCCTTTATTTGTGCCAAGATTTATTTTCGTGAAAAATCCCCTAAGCTCTACTGTCGCTCATTAGCTAACTGTTCAATTCCACTCACCATTATTTTTAGACCTGTATAGAACATCTTATCGGAGCCAATTTCATTAAAGATATTGTTTTCGTACATTCGTTTTATAACATTAGGTCCATCCCCGGATAAGTGCTCAAGCGATTGTTTAAATACCTCTCTAGCATCTCCATTAGGTTCATTTTTCATGGCTAAGTCAATTCGATCCTGCTCATATTTGTCCAATTCGAAAGAGATTACATAGTTTAACACGCAAGCAATTAAGGAGAATTTGTCACTATCGCTTAAAGGAAGATGATCCACGATCTGAAGCAAAGTATTCAGTAAAGATAGATAATTAGGTTCAGAAGGCAAGGTTCTCATCATCAGCTGAGCCGAGCAAGGATACTTATGTAAAACCCCGCGGATTCGATCTGCAAAATGAAAAAGCTGTTCTTGCCAATCACCTTCGAGATTCGCAGTTTCGAGGGCTTCTTTGGCGATCTCATTAGCCAGTGTCTGGAAAATACTCTGTTTACTCTTAAAATGCCAATAGAGAGAGGCGGCTTGTATATTTAATAGTTCTGCTAATTTACGCATACTAAATGCCTCTATGCCGATATCATCCAACAGCTCCCAAGAAGCTTTTATTATATCTTGTTCAGTGATTTGCAGATTTTTGATTCTCATCGAAACGACCTCCTGTTACTGTCTTCTTTTATCATAAGCGAAGATGGATGGCTGGTCTACCATCGTTAGATTACCGGTTTATCTTACACTGTTAGATATTTTTATTTACAAGCAAATAAACGGGTGCTATATTAATCTTACACTGTTAGTTTAACGGTGCGATTTTTTAAAAAGGAGGCAGCGGTTAGCTATTTTATTAGTAAAAATTAAAAAGGATGTGTATAGACCCATGAGTAATCTACAAGTGGAACAATCCCAACCAGTCACCAAAGAATTTTCTATAAAAGCAATACTTCCCGTAATACTGGCACTTATAACAGGAATGTTGCTGGTTATGCTCGACAGTACAATTATGAATGTAGCGATCCCGCAGCTTGAAAAAACCTTTGATGCTAGCCTAAAAACAATACAGTGGGCCATCACGGGTTATACGCTGGCTTTATCCGTAATTATCCCATTGGCCGGATGGTTCTCGGATAAGTTTACTGCCAAACGTGTTTTTTTAGCTTCGATCGTATTGTTTACCATAGGTTCTTTATTATGCTCAATGGCACAATCCACAACAGAGCTGATAATCTTTCGTATTTTGCAGGGATTAGGCGGAGGGATGATTGCTCCAATTGGTATGGCTATGTCATTCAAAATCGCACCTCCCGATAAAAGAGGTTCAATCATGGGATTGCTTGGACTACCGATGTTAATTGCGCCTGTTCTTGGTCCTGTACTGTCAGGATGGCTGTTGGAATATGCAAGCTGGCACTGGATTTTTCTGATTAATGTCCCCATTGGTATTATTGCAATGATTGTTGGAGTGAAATTTCTTCCGGTAATAGAGAAGGGGAATAAAGCTAAATTGGATATTTGGGGTGTGATTTTATCACCACTCGCTTTCTCCAGCTTGGTATTTGGGGTGCATAGAGGGGGAGTGGACGGCTGGGGGGATCGTATAACGATTATATCTCTTGCGTTCAGCTTCATTGCTTTAGCCTTGTTTATTTTCGTGGAATTGCGCCAAAAAGAACCGTTATTGGAACTTCGCTCTTTTCGATCTCTAGAATTTAGTAAAGGTATGATTTTGACCTGGATTAATCAGTTCGCCTTATTTGGTTCGATTCTGTTAATTCCAATTTTTTTGCAGCAGGTCAGAGGTTTTTCTTCCTTTGAATCGGGACTTTTAGTTATTCCTCAAGCTTTAATATCCTTTGCTGGCATGATTATTGGAGGAAAATTATTTGATAAGTATGGAGCTCGGCCCGTTGTGTTCTCTGGACTTGTGCTGCTGTCCACCGGACTCTTTCTCTTGTCACGTTTACAAAATGATACAAGTGTATACGTTATGATCAGTTATTTTGCCATTATGGGACTTGGCCAAGGATTAACTACTATGCAGCTCGGTACACATGTGCTTAAGGCCGCTCCGAAGGATTTGATCAGCCGTGTGACCCCACTTACTGCCTCTGCACAACAAATTGTGGGTTCTTTTGCTGTCGCTATAATGTCGGGCTTATTGACTTCGAATATAGCTACTCAAATGAGTCAAGGAAATCAGAAGCTACCTTTAGAGGCTATGGTTGCAGGATTCCACGACACGTTCCTAGTTTCATTGGGCTTGGCGCTGTGTGGTGTGGTTCTTAGTCTCTTTTTGCGTAATCCGAAGAGCTGATCCTATCGTATTCTACCAATATTTTAGCGATGTTTATGGATTGTATCCTTGGTATAATTCAAAGATTGATAACCAAGGGGGAATCTCTTAACCCGTGAAGAATATATTTGCTAGATTTACTATAATGACCCTCGCTGTCGTGCTATACGCCGGAGTATTTATTCAGCATATATCGGCCGATAACGGGGTTCCTTTTGAGGATATAAACACTAGTTATGCAAAAAAAGAAATCATAGATTTATATAACCGGAATATATTAACTGGCACCTCGAATACTAAATTTTCACCTACTCAATCGATTACTAGAGCTGAATTTATTACAGTTCTTGATCGTCTGTTGAAGCTTGATCCAGCGTTGAGTCCGGTATCTCCTTATACCGACGTAGCCAAAAGCGCTTGGTATTACGGCTGGATACAGGCAGCAATTCAGCTTGAACTGGCGAACGGCACTTCGGCAACTACTTTTGCACCCGCAAAAGCAGTTACTCGGCAGGAAGCGGCTGTGTGGATAGCCAAAGCGCTAAAGCAAACAAACACTGCAACTACCGCACAAACCAATTTTAAAGATCGGCAACAAATTGCTAGCTGGGCAAGTGCTGCTGTAGCCAAGGTTAATGATCGCGGATTAATGAAGGGCGATAATAGCGGAAATTTTCGACCCACGGACCCGATAACCAGGCAAGAGACGGCAGTGCTGATGGATCGGGTGCTGCAACATACAAGCTGGGCGGCAGAGCTGGAAAGTGATCCGGACAAACGTATTGTTATAGGCTGGCAGTATGGTCTCACGACGTCACAATTTGAGAATCATGTTTTGCAATCGAACGTCAACACACTCTCACCACGTTGGTATTATGTTGGAAAAACAGGGACAGTAACGGATTCGACAGATGTCTCGCTGGTAACTTGGGCAAAAAAGAATAAAAGGCAAGTCTGGGCGATGGTTGGTAATCGATCGGATCAAGAAGCGACGCATCAAATGCTGTTGAGTACAACCGCAAGGAATACGGCAGTCAAACAATTAGCTGCTTTAGTGAGTAAATATGGATTAGATGGACTAAATATAGATTTTGAAAATGTAGCGGCCGAAGATCGTGTGTATTTGACTTCGTTTATTACTTTATTGGCCGAGAAAATGCATTCGCTCAATGTTATTCTGTCGATGGATGTATCCCCTGATCTTGGAACGGATTGGACAGAAGCTTTTGACTATGCTGCCCTAGGCAAGCAAGTGAATTACATGGTGATGATGGGGTATGATGAGCATTATGACGGGAGTCAAGTTCCGGGGTCCAATGCTTCGCTTTCTTATGATCAAAAGGCTGTGAATACAATCCTAAAAGTTGTACCTAGTCAAAAAGTTATATTGGCATTGCCCTTATATAATCGGGATTGGACACTGAACCAGAAGGGAACGGTTTTATCCTCTGAATATATTACGCTTCCGGAGCAAAATCAGATCATCAGCAGCTATGCATCGAAACCTGTGTGGAATCCTACTCTGGGACAATATGTCGCGAGCTACTCGAAACAAGCTATAAAACATACGATTTGGATTGAGGATGGGCGTTCATTAATAACTAAATACAACTTAGCGGTTACTAAAAAACTAGCTGGAGTAGCTTATTGGTATATAGGTGGAGAAAGTTCTGATATATGGTCTAGCTTAAGGAATGCAGAGAAATTTTTCGATTATACTTTTTAAAAATATGAAAGACTGGATGCGAATAGCCGCTTAGCTAATTGCTGTCCAGTCTTTTTATTGGGTTACTAAGTCGCAACTGCTAGAATGAGTTTGATTAAATCAGCCTCGAGTTACGTATTTTTTGAATTTTTTTACCTTTAGAACTTTAACATTTTGAGCTAGAAGTTTCTTGTCACTAACGATCCATGTGTGATCTTTGGAGTTTTTTCTACGAACCGCAGCGAAGTTATACTTATTTCCTGCATAAATTTTAAAGCCCTGTGCAGCGCAATCCGCACAAAACTTAACACATTCACCTTTATTCCAATCTGGAAAAGAAATCTGCTGGAAGACATTTCGTTTTACGAGTAGGGTGGCACCCTGAACATTGGTTACCTGTTTATTTTCCATATGAAGATAACGAAGCAAAAGTAGCTTCTTATCATTTAAATACATATAGTGAGCTCGTTTTCCAACGATATCAGCTTTAGTTTTATGGAGGATTTTCATACTATCCGTTAAATAGTTGGCAGAGTAATAATCGTCGTCATCAAATTTAGCGATACAACTATAATTCGCTAAGTGCACACCAAAATTCAGACAAAACCCGAGTGAACGATATTCTGGTAGTTTATAGATCCGTACGTTTTTATGTTTTTTTGCAGCATGTATATAATCTTCAATTCTCAAGCTATCATTATTTATGATGACGATAAGTTCTTTAGATTTGAAATTCTGTCGTTGATAGTTATCAAACATGGTTTTAATACAATCAAGTCGTTTCGTACAAGTTAGAATAGACACAGCAGATGAAGTAGATTCAGCATTTAACTTCATAACGGAATCTTTGGACTGCGTCCAACAAAATTCCTGTAGTTTTTAATATTCCGGATGATCTTATGGTTAGCTATTAACGTACTATCACTGATAATCCATGTATGTTTTGAAGAGTTTTTTCTACGTATGGCAACGAAGTTATTTTTACTCGCAGAATAAACCTTATAACCTTTCTTTTTGCTTCTGCTGCAAAAGAGATCATCCTCACCTACGTTTTTATTAGGAAATTTCACATGATCGAATACTTTTCGTTTGAAGACGAGCGTAGCGCCAGGGAGATGGGTAACCGTCCGGTGTTCATCATTTGCAAAACGAAGAATCAAAGTCTTTGAACCTAGTAAATACATATAGTGAGCCCGTTTTCCAAGGATATCAGCTTTAGTTCTTTGTAAGGTCAGATTACTTTCCGTCAAATAATGAGGGGCATAATAATCGTCGTCATCAAATTTGGCGATGGTATGATATTTGCATTTTGTTACGGCATAGTTTAAGCATGAACCGAGAGATTGATGTTCAGGTTTACGAAATATCTTAATATTTTTGTGTTTTTTAGCTAAGGTTAGGTAGGGGGATAGTGGAATTTTATTATTATTGATAATAATGATAAGTTCTTTATTTGCATATCTTTGTCTGCTGTAATTTTGAAATAGGTTGTTTAAATAATTATGGCGATTGGTACAGGTAATAATAGAAATACCTTGTTGGTTCGCCTTGTAGTGAGGTACAGCACTCATTTAACCAACCCCTCATATGCATTTTTGGGAAAAGTCTCATTTATACGATATGTCCAAGTTAGGATAGAGTCACGGCATATCAACCTCTTAAAAGCAAAATGGACTTGTTTAGAGAACACAAAACCCACAGTGATAGCTGTGGGTTTTGTAAGAGAGACACATCATATGAAACGCTTTGGATGTTTGTTCAGAAATAAGACTCAATGATGGAAATACTATTCTCAATTCTCGCCTTACTCTGCGTTAAATAATCTTTGGTCCAATCATCTAGGTTAGACATATCAAAACTCCGGTACATCCCTGTATAAACAATAATCTCTCTTAATCGAAGAAAAAGAGGAATTAGCTTCAGCTCATTTTCTGAAATACTGTTCTCTTTAACGTAGCCTTTAAGAAAATGCTCCATAAAACGCTGACATTGAAGCTGCCTGTCCTCCATACTATCATCCCCGTAAACGTAGACTAGATAATACAGTTGAATGGCGATATCTTCTACAAACCAGCTGTACTGAGCTTCATCAAAATCAAACAAGGTCAGCTTACCATTGTGGACCAAAAAGTTGCCTACATTGATATCCCCATGGATGAGACCATAGGTATTTATATCAGCGTCGAGATGCTTTAGCCGATCCATAAGCGCCTTACAGCTTTCTAAAACGCCACTTTGGGATGAAGGAATAAACCTGGTTACATTCTGCAGGTAGTAGTTCTGATGCCACGCATGTCTTTTGGTGTGTGGTTTATAAGATTTTGCTAATCTGTGCATTTGTCCAGTGATCATGCCACACTGCTCATAGAGCTCTACATCTTTCAGGCAGTCTGGGTAACCTATTCGTTTCCCTTGTGCTTTTTCAAAGGAAGATACCCTAAAGCACGAATCACCGATCTCTATTTGCTCAACTAAATTACCCTGAAGAGAACCTACGGGTCTTGATACTGAAACGCCATGATCTGCTATGTATAGAATCCATTCAAGTTCAGCCGCCAACAAATCCTTACTACGTAGCGAGCTATGAGTAAATCTTAGAATATATTGATGGTTACTAAGTTGGTATTCATAAACAAAATTTTGAAATCCGCCAATGAACGTTAGCTCATCTATGGGGATACCATATTTCGTACAGGCGGCACTTACAATCTGGTCATTAAATAAGGACTTAATCTTTTGTTCCAAGGGTTCTACTCCGTTCTACATTACAATGATTTTATCGAAATCGTTCTGGAGCTTTCCTGGATCTCAATAAGCAGCGGCCGTTCTTGTGGGTTGAGATTTGGGGCATGAATAGCCAGCATAAGTCTGCCCGTCAAATCACGAAACAACATCCCATGTCCGCCATCTTTGGCATAAAGAGGCTCAGGATCATGTTGCCAAGGTCCACTAATGTCACCGCTGATGGATCGGGCTAAACCCATGGCATAACCACCGGCTCCACTGCTAGACCACAACATAAGCAGCTCACCACTGCTAGTCTGATGCATAAAAGGACCGTCAGTTACGTACTGCCCTTCTTTGCCACCTACCGTCCAAGGAGCTTGTGAAGCCTGGAAAAGCAGCACGGGTTCACCAATACTAGCGCGTAAATCCTCCTTCAGCCGAACGGCATACATTTCTCCATCCGTCACTTCAATCCATTCACGGCAAAAGATCATCCAAGGTTTGTCTTCTTTATCTACATATAACGTTCCGTCAAGGCACTCCCAAGAAGCAGGGGTAATCGGATGATTGCTGATAGGGAGATAAGGACCCTCAGGTGTTTCCGCGCTTAATATTTGTGTCCCCCGTGGAACCCCATGTCTTTTAAAAGAACCGAACATATAATATTTTCCGTTGTAGCGGTGAACCTCTGGTGCCCAGAAATGATGATCAGCCCAAAAATTAGGATCTGGACGAAAGGCAGCAATGGGCCCGGACCATTCCTGAAGATCTGAGCTGATACATACATCGAAGCCGTGAGGTGTGCCACTCCAAGCTGTTAGGCCATCTGTGGTGCCCCCAATTCACAAGCTATCATCTGCTTAATTTTACAATATCTTCATTAGGCTTGGAAGCGTTACTTCATTTGCTCGCCTTGTAGCAAACGTATTTTCATTACGCCTGGTGTACAGCCGTAGTTTTTTCGGAAGACACGTATAAAATAATTAGTCTCCATGCCCAGCTGAAGCGCAATATCTTGAACGGGGATCTCCACATCCTCCGTCATTAATTGCAGCGCCCGCTCCAGCCGCAGATTCTGCAAATACTTATGCGGAGTGACCCCGTATTCCTGCACGAATAAACGCTGGAAATGCTGCACGGAGTAGCCGACTGCTGCTGCAAGATTGGAGATCAGAAGCGGTTCTGTGTAATGCTCGTTGATCAGCCCGACGGCTGTAGTTAGGGCTTCATTTCGGACAGACTCGAAGGCTAGACGATTAGCGGAGCTTTGTGAACTCTTGGCAGGGCGCAGCATTAAGAGCAGTCTATAGAGCGTGATAGACAACTCCTGCATCCACATCTCGTCTTGCCGATTGGAGGCAGGAGAATTCACCGTATGCCAAATTTGGCCGATTTCTTCCCAGCATTGTTCAAAACGCTCCGGTCGATAAGGAGCAGAAGGGAGCAGTTCAAGCGCTTCCAGCAATCCTTGAGCTTGACTGCCTTGAAAACCGATAAAGCCAACATGCCACGGTTCATGAGAGGTAGGATAATATTCATGACCTCGATCTGGCGGGAAGGCAAAAGCCATCCCCGGTTCCAGTATGATTTCTGTGCCATTTTCCAGATCACGAAATAAACCGGTTCCGGTCCGGATCAAAAAGATTTGATACACAGGAAATCCTGCTGGGCGCACATGATGGAATTGGATATGACGACCTACAGAGTAGGGGGATAGGGGTAACGTTCCAGAGTCGCGTGGTAATTCAATCAGAGAAAAAGGCAGCAGGTTTATCACCTCATCTTCATTTTGTGCTATCACTTCGAGACTATATTCCTACTGATTGAAATGACTTTTCTTATATTATGAATAGTATAAATGATGATTCCTGAATTAGATAGCTTACGCTTCTAGCCTGTCATCAGAGAATAGTCCCATTCCATAAATGGGCAGAATTGAGAGGATGATCGTACACAATGAATAAAAAACATTCCCCGATAAGCAGTAAAGCTGGAGTTATGCTGCACGGTGCTGATTATAATCCTGAACAATGGCTTAAATATCCGGAAGTATTGCGTGAGGATATCCGATTAATGAAGCTGGCGGGCTGCAATGTCATGTCCGTAGGCATTTTCTCGTGGGTATCTCTTGAACCAGAAGAGGGTGTGTTCACTTTCGAATGGTTGGATGGTGTACTTGATTCTTTTGCAGAGAATGGGATTTACGCTATCTTGGCAACGCCAAGTGGTGCCCGCCCAGCATGGATGTCGCAAAAATATCCAGAAGTCTTAAGAGTGGAGCGTAACCGTGTTCACAATTTGCATGGCTTCCGTCATAACCATTGCTTTACCTCACCAGTGTACCGTGAGAAAACTGCAATTCTGAATGCAAAGCTAGCGGAACGGTACAGCCAGCATCCAGCCATTATCGGGTGGCATATTTCGAATGAGTTCGGTGGGGAGTGTCACTGTGAGCTCTGCCAGGATGCTTTTAGAGAATGGCTGAAGGTGAAATATAATAACAGTTTGGATGAGGTGAATCATGCTTGGTGGGCTACTTTTTGGAGCCATACCTATACTTCATGGTCACAGATTGAATCCCCAGCTCCACATGGTGAGACACAAGTACACGGCTTGAATCTTGACTGGCGGCGTTTTGTTAGTGAACGGACGATTGACTTCTGCCAGCACGAGATCAATACGGTTCGTCCGTACAATCTAGAGCTGCCTATTACGACGAATATGCATATGATCGATGGTATTGATTACCGCGAGCTGGCCAAAATCTTGGATGTGGTCTCATGGGACGCTTATCCAGACTGGCATTATACCGAAGACGGTGACGATACTAGATTGGCAGCATGGACGGCGATGCACTACGACTTAATGCGCTCTTTTAAAAAGAAACCGTTCTTGCTGATGGAAAGCACGCCATCCCTTACGAACTGGCAATCGGTCAGTAAGCTAAAACGTCCCGGAATGCACAAGCTGTCTTCCTTGCAAGCGGTAGCGCATGGTTCGGATTCTGTGCAGTATTTCCAATGGCGCAAAAGCCGCGGATCAAGTGAGAAGTTCCACGGTGCAGTTGTAGACCACAGTGGCCACTCCGAGACTCGAGTATTCCAAGATGTAGCGGAAGTAGGGAAGACGCTGGCGGGAATGACGGAAGTAGTGGGTACGTCCACTCCGGCGCAGACGGCGATTATTTTCGATTGGGACAACCGCTGGGCGATAAAGGATGCGCAAGGCATCCGTAATTCCGGATTACGTTATGAGGAGACGGTGCTGCAGCATTATCGTGCACTTTGGGAGCTGGGCATTCCAGTTGATATTATAGGCTCTGGAGATGATTTGTCTGCCTACAAGCTGGTTGTTGCACCTATGTTATATCTGATTAGTGAAGAGAATGGAAAGCGAATTGAGAAATATGTGGAGCAAGGCGGCACATTCCTCGCAACCTATTGGTCAGGAGTAGTTAACGAAACGGATTTATGTCATCTGGGAGGATTCCCTGGTCCACTGCGCAGAACACTGGGGATTTGGGCAGAGGAGACAGAAGGGCTGCACAGCCGTGATCTGAACGGGTTAGTGATGGAGGCAGGTAATAAACTTAAGCTAAGCGGTGACTACGATGCGCATGAGATTGCCGAGCTGATTCATTTGGAAGGTGCAGAGGCTTTGGGGCATTATCGCAACGATTTCTATGCAGGCCGTCCAGCGCTTACAGTCAATCGTTTCGGTGAAGGAAATGCGTACCATCTTGCTACCCGGGTGAAAGAGACTTCATTCTATGTTGAGCTATACGCAGCGATCACATCTAAGGCAGGAATTACCCGTGCGATGGATAGTGATCTTCCAGCAGGTGTGACTGCACAACTTCGCACAGATGGCGAAAGTGATTATGTTTTTGTGCAAAATTTCAGCGGCAGTCCGCAAACGGTAGAGCTGGATGGAGCGGAATACACAGACTTGGAATCAGGTCTTTCAGCTCCGGCCCTATTGAATCTAGCGGTGAATGGACTTGCGATGTTGAAGCGTAAAGCATTAGTATAATAAAGAGGCAGGACCTGAGTTTCAGGTTCTGCCTTTTTTTTGAATAGAATCAGTTCTTAACTCTTCCCATCATAATGGTGTTATACAATTTGCCGTCCGATAGAAGTTTATCTTTCTTTAAAATCCCTTCGATTTCAAAGCCAAGCTTTTGATAAAGCTTAATAGCATTGGTGTTCGTTTCCAGCACATTTAGGGTGATCTTTTGAATACCGTTAGTGTCAGCCCAGGCAATCGATTCGCCAAGAAGATTTTTTCCAATACCATATCCCCAATACTCCTGCAGCACACATACTCCGAATTCTACTTTATGAGCGAATCTTTTTAAGGGATAACCTTCGCATCTGGAGAACGCAACGATTTGATCATCCACTACTGCGACTAGAAAGAGGTTATTATTTTTCTCTGAATCGGCTTGAATAAGCTGTTCAAATCCTTCTTCGTCAATAAAGGCTTCGCCTGGTTCCCGATCTAAATTCTCAGTCTCTCCATCGATACGTACTCTTAATTCAGACAACACCTTAGCGTCTTTTGAGGCAGCAGATCTAATGCTGTATTGGATTCCATTCACTGTAGATGTTTGAGGATTAATGATCATATGTCCTCCGTGACGATGGTTGATGTTAGAATTATTGCTTCGATGCCCTCAATGATCCGAGTGAAATAAGCTGCTTCATGAGGCACAAAATGAGTCCGATCCACACTCTGTTGAATGTTGATTTTCTGCCCGTTTGAATCGACTTTGAAACCATTGATTTGTAGACTATGTATTTCTCCCTGCCAAAAGCTTCGGAAGTCCGCAAACTTTGTGATAACAATTCCTGCGACCTCTTCTTCTTGCAGCTTAAAATCGTCCAGTGGATAAGGACTGTTATAAACAAAAACATGCGCTCGTTCTTTATCGATTAGATTTTCTTTGATCATACAGTAAGGAATTGTACCTAAGGGAATCAGCTCATCAAAAGCTAGCTCCAAACCGAGTTCTTCTTGAACCTCGCGAATCCCGTCATCTACCGTTTCGTGTGTCAGCAAATGTCCAGCGGCCGTGATGTCCAGCAATCCTGCATATTCTTGTTTCTGCTCACTACGAAGCTGTAAATAAATATAGGGGATTTCTTGGGTTTTGTTTATAAACCAGCAGTGGAAGGTCTCGTGCCAATGTCCTAACCGGTGTACTTCTTCCCGTGGAGCTGTACCGATTCGGTGACCGCCTTCATCAAATATAGTAAGTATCTCATTATGCATAGAAAAGCTCCTTTGTGAAAATATCTACTACCTAAAGCCTATCATAAAAACGATCGAATTGCTTCATGTGCCTAAGTGATTTTTATTGACATCGTTAAGAAAGATATGTATATTTTTGGATGTTAATCAAAGGAGGAGTTAAATGAATTTAGTAGCCATGAAGCAGGAAGACTTGGACACTTTAAGTGATGAAAGGTTAGGATGGGCCTGTATGGAGCCTACCTTTCAGCTGATTCGCGGAAAATCGCCATCGACCAAATCAGAAGTGATCTCGAAGCTCACAGAGGGGCAACAAGCATTATGTATGTTCAGAGTGCTATATGGTCACAGCTGTAATTCCGAAGGGGAGTATTATGCTTGGATTTCCTACATGCAAGACCTGCCAGGGTATTGGACAGGGGTGATAGGAGGCATACGATTTTTTGACGATTCACCCATGATTCTTTTGCTTCAGGAAACAAAGACATTTCTCGAGGAAAGAAATCATCGACTGGGTAAAGAGTGGGCGGATGCTGCCATCACGGATTTGGATCGAGACCCTCAGCTGTTAGAAGTAATTACTGGGTTATTCGAACGATATAAGAACCTGACACCAAATACGCATAGAATAATTGGCGAATATATTCGCTCTCATCCAGAGGAGTTTGTAGAAATAGGGTGTTCATAATTATGAATATGAAGAAACGTTATGTATTTCTCGTACTTATTTTTTTATTGATCGAAATCCCAGTAATCATTAATCTCTACCATAGTTATAATTCATTTGAGAATTTAGTGTTGGATCAAATCGACGAAACAGAAATCACCTCTATCGAGATTGAGAAATACTCAGTGGATGAAAAGGTAGTGATTGAAGATCCGAAGGAAATTGAAAAGATCATTTATGCTTTTTCAGATGTAAAATTGAGAAGAAGTAGTGCTTTGGACAAATCTACGGAGACCTACTGGATAAGTATTATTGTGAATAACAGCTTGAGAATTGGCATGAATCTTACAGATACTAACTTCTTGTATGTAACAAATCTTGATAAAAAGGACAAATACAGTTCGGGAAACTTTAGAATGACTAGTGATTTTGATGTGAATTGCATTGCAAGCTTATTTAAATGACGCAGAAGGATCAACCACCACTGGTACTGAGATTTTCGGACCCAGATGCCCCTATTTGCGAATTTAACGCCTATTAAGCAGGTTTTCGGACTCCAGCGTCGCTATAGCTCAGGAAGGAGCTTATAATTAGCTTTTTTTGCACCAATAGCGGCTATGAGGTCCGATAGCTATCCAAATAGCGGATAAAACGGTGTATAAGGTCAGCTGAGTCCTTTAGCTGCTGCGTATGCAGATGGTTAGTTGAGTCCTTTAGCTGCTGCGTGTGCAGATTGTTCAGTTGAGTCTTTTAACTGCTGCGTATGGAGATCGGTCAGCTGAGTCCTTTAGGTGCTGCATGTGCAGATCGCTCAGTTGAGTCTTTTAGCTATTGCGTGTGCAGAACAGTCAGTTGAGTCCGATAGTGCTTCATATCCACACACAAAAATGGGTGCCCCTATGGGACACCCATTTTTGTATGGATTATCTAGCCATCCATCCGCCATCCACATTAAGAACGTGACCGTTCAGGTAGTCAGATGCTGCGGAAGCCAAGAATACGGCAGGACCTTTAACATCATCAGGCGTTCCCCAACGTGCTGCAGGGATACGGTCTAAGATAGAGTCCGAACGACTTTGGTCGGCACGGATTGGAGCGGTATTTTCAGTAGCCATATAACCTGGTGCAATTGCATTGATGTTCAGACCGGAGCCTGCCCATTCATTGGCAAAAGCTTTAGTAAGACCAGCAACCCCGTGTTTACTCGCAGTGTAACCAGGGACATTGATTCCGCCTTGATAGGAGAGCATGGAGGCGATGTTAATGATTTTGCCGGATCCTCTTTCCAGGAAGTGGCGGCCTGCAATTTGCGACAGAAGGAACACTGTGTTCAGGTTCAAATTGATTACATCAAACCAGTCTTTTTCACTATGATCTTTTGCCGGTGCACGGCGGATCATTCCGGCGCAGTTTACGAGAATGTCAACATGTCCGGTCAGCTCTAGCGCTTGGTCAAAAGTGCTTTGCAGCTTGCTATGATCACTTAAGTCAGATTCGATACTAACTGCTTTTACTCCAAAAGCTTTTGCTGCATTTACAGTTTCTTCACTCGAATTAAGGGAGACTGATGCAACATCTGCACCGGCTTCTGCAAATGCAAGCGCGATTCCTTGTCCAAGACCTTGAGCTGCGCCTGTTACAATAGCTGTTTTACCTGCCAAGCTGAATAATGATGACATATAAATTACGCCCCTTTATTGTAGATGGATTGTTATTCCGGGTTTACCCGCATTCAATTGTAACGCCTGCACTGCGGAACTGTTCTGCCGTTTCGGGGGAGAGCCCTTTGTCCGTCAGGATCACGTCAACTTCTTGTAGGGAAGCGAAGGTACGCAGTGCAGTATGGCCGAATTTATGATGATCTACAACCGCGAATACCTTACGGGCTGTAGATACAAGGGCTTGCTTGAACTCAATTAAATCTCCTGTATAAATGGAGAGTCCATGCTCTATATGAATAGCAGTCGAAGAAAGGAATGCTTTTTGAATATTAAGCTTTTGTACATAGGAGACGGCTTCAGGACCAGCCAACATATTACGGACACGATAACCACCGGGAACGACCAGACGGATGTTATCTTTGGGAACCAGTTCGCTGATGATGTATACATCATTGGTGACTACCGTTAGTGGCATATTGTCCAGACGCCGAGCAATTTCAAGCGTGGTGCTACCGCCGTCAAGAGCGATAATATCGTCCGGTTCAATATGAGCAAGCGCACGCAAGGCAATCTCCGTCTTCTCGTCAGAGTATTTATCCAGCGGGTCCTTGGAGGGCAAAATACCAAACTGGTCGCTTTGTGCCAGCACAGCTCCGCCATGTACACGTACGATCAGTCCTTGTTCCTCCAGCCTACTTAAATCCTCGCGTATTGTTTTTCCAGTAACCTGAAGCTTATCGCTCAGTTCATTCACCGTTACATCTTTTTGGTTCAGCATAACTTCCATAATCATCTCGTGTCGTCGTATCGGGTTCATCCGCCTGCCTCATCTTTCCGTAATTGATTTATCTCTATTGTAATTCTTTCATGGATACGGGGTCCATATCATCATATCTTTTATTATCGCCAGCCATACTCCAGATAAAAGTATAGTTATGAGTGCCGACACCACTGTGGATGGACCAGCTTGGAGAAATAACTGCTTGTTCGTTATGCATTACGATATGGCGGGTTTCGTCAGGTTCTCCCATCAGGTGGAACACAACGGAATCGTCCGGAAGATCAAAATAGAAATAGGCTTCCATCCGGCGTGGATGGGTATGCGCTGGCATGGTGTTCCACATGCTGCCTGGTTTCAGTTGGGTCATACCCATAACCAGTTGGGCACTTTGTACACCATTTGTGTGAATGAAGCGGTGGATTGTCCGCTCGTTAGAGTTCTCCAGACCACCCATTGCACCGGATTCAGAATCGGCCAGTGTGGTTTTGGTAGTAGGGTAGGACTGATGGGCAGGAGCAGAATTCAAATAGAATTTAGCAGGCTTGGAAGCGTCTGCACTTTTGAAGACTACATCTTTAGAGCCTTGACCTACATAAAGACATTCTTTGAAATCTACTTCATATTCTGTGCCATCTACAACCACGGAGCCTTTACCACCGACATTGATGATGCCCAGTTCACGGCGTTCCAAGAAATAAGTAACCCCAAGTTCTTTAAGGTCAGTAGTTAGCGCAACCTCTTCTTTTACAGGATTAGCTCCACCAACGATCATACGATCTTCATGAGTTAGGACAAGCTTTAGCTCATCAGGTGCAAAAATAACGGGAATGTGGAATTCCTTACGGAGGCGCTCAGTGTCAAATTGTTTTACTTCATTAGGATGGGATGCGAAACGTCTTTCCATTGAATGTTCAATCTCCTTTGTGTACATATTATCGTTCGTATAGGTACACTTTAGTCCATTTATGTTCATTTTACAAGTACTAATCTTTTTTATTTCGTTTATTTATGTTTATTTATTGGTTTTTCCAATTGCAAAATGAACGGAAAGTGTGCACAATAGAGCTATTATGCTCGATTTTCATGAATGCCGGAAGATGATATAAAACTGAAATGATGGAGGTTGAAAAGTAATGCCGGGGTTGAAAAATATCCAGAGTACTTATAAGGAACGTCAGAAAGAAATTATTTTTAATATAGCACTGGAAGCGGAGCAACGCTCTTTATTGGAAAGTGGACTCTGGTTCCATGATGATGTGCGAAATAACTTTTATTATGCTTCGTATCTTTTTGCAGCGGCTGTTGATGATTCTTTTGAGCTGCCTTTTGATCGTGAGCAAGCGAAACAGAAAGCACAGGATGTGCTGCTGGAGATCTTAATGCTTCAGAACCGGCAGCCTGGCACGGAGTTATACGGCCATTGGCCACTCGGATTAAATCCAGTGCCGCGAGATGCGTCACCGCATGAGTTACCAGTGGAGCTTATGGGCAACCTGCTGGCGTATTTTTGCAAAAGATACGGAGGAGCATTAAACGCTCAACTTCGCATAGTTCTGAATACAGCGTTTGGACATATTTATCGCAGTGATTTCTACCGTAAGCCGGTGGTTACTTTTGGGCATCATGAAGCTAAATATACAGCTGTTAAGCTGATTTTTGGCACCATGTTTGCGGATGAAATATTGCTTGAGGATGGCCGGCAGAGTCTGAAGGATACACTGGCTTATATTCGTACTAAAGGGATGCCGGAATACGGCAGTCTTCCGTGGTTTTGGCATTGGGTGCAGGCATTCACCTGTGCGTTGGAACTTGTCCCGCCTGAGGATACGGAGCTTACTACAAGCCTTAAAGAAATGCTTGACCATTTATGGAATGTACGAGCTGAATTCTATCTGCGTGGCGCTTGGGTTGGTGCGCATTCTAGAGGCTGGCCGCATGATGTTCCCGGCGATGCTAATGTGCTTCATGATTATGTTCAGTTTGGAGATTTCCAGCTGCCTGAGATGATGCCGCGCACGGAGTATGCCGGTTTATTATTCTATCAAGCATCCGATGAAATATTAGCCGCAGCCATGAATCACCAGTCACCAGTGGAAGTAAGGAAGATTACTCAGAAGGTTGTCCCAACGGATCCACAGCCGCAGCCTTTGCTTCATTCCTATGCTTATATTACAGAAGAGTTTGCAGCAGGCGGGATGTGGGAGCGGGTTGAGGAATTCGATAATGAGCAGCTTCGCTGGGCTTTTTCGTTACCTGTGAGTGGAGAGGGAGGCGCAAATCAGCTGTATTTCTTCCACCCGGGACAAGGCTACAATGAGGGAGATCCCCGCCATCAAAGCCGTTATATGGAGGTTCTCTATCACAAGAATGTCATCATTTCTCTATTCCCAATCCCCCAGGGTGAAAAGAATACGATCATCGGTGTACTTCCCCAAGGGGAATGGAAACAAGAGCCTAACACATTGTACGGGCAGGTTGGTGAGACGTATGTTGTTATTTATTTATCTCACTCTTATCAGCTGCAGGAACGGTCTAGATTCATAGAGGTATCAGTCGCAGGGATGCCGGGTGGTGTGATCGTTGAAGCATTGGGCATTAAGAAAGCGGCTGAATGTGGTATTATTGGTTTAGAGGCTTTTGCCGCAGCTATGGCTCATAAAGAAAGGAATTTCGAAGTGGGAGAGGGATTAGCAGCGAATTATACCAACATGGATGGTGAAAGCTTAGTTCTGAGTATTAGTAGGGAGTCAGAATTACCGCAAGCTCAGCTTAATGGAATCCAGATCTCATTAGATCATTATTCAGTATAAAAAATACACAATTGCTGTGATAAATAGTAATCCAAGTCGGCCTTTTTGGCCGGCTTCTTTAATAAGGAGGTACATGAAAGGATGTGATGCCCCATTGCACAGCCCGCAATAGATACCTAAGTATCCGTAAACGTGATTTTGTCCAAAATACTTATAATTGGGGTGAGCGACAATTTATCTGGATAAACTAGACCTAACGATTTGGTAATTCAATCCTCCCTAAGCACATTTCCCTTTAGAATAGCGGTGTTAGGTTACTAAATAGTAATTAATTACATTAAACCCTATTTTTCTGAGAGACATTTGTCACAATAAAGGTTAATATCTAAGTGAGATAGAAATGATTGCGCTTACTTATTTTCTAATAAACCTAATCATAATGAATGCGAGGGATATAACAGTGATTGAAACTGAATTTCGTGTAGAAAATGACTTTCTAGGCAGTAAACAGGTAGATAAGAACGCTTATTATGGGATTCAGACACTACGCGCAGTCGAGAACTTTCCTATTACGGGCTATCGGGTTCACAAAGAGTTAATCAAAGCGATGGGGATTGTAAAAAAAGCCGCTGCGCTTGCAAATATGGAAGTTGGCCGTCTCTATCGAGGGCTTGGAGAGGTTGTAGTGAAAGCAGCAGAAGAAATCATCGAGGGTCAATGGCATGAGCAATTTATTGTAGATCCTATTCAGGGTGGTGCGGGTACCTCGTTAAATATGAATGCGAATGAGGTTATTGCTAACCGTGCTTTAGAACTGCTTGGCCATGAAAAAGGAGACTATCGTCACTTAAGCCCCAATTCACATGTAAATATGGCGCAGTCTACAAATGATGCGTTCCCGACGGCAATTCATATTGCCACACTTTCACTGCTGGAGCAGCTGCTTGTAACGATGCACAGAATGCATGATGTGTTTGCGGTAAAAGCGGATGAATTCGATCCTGTGATAAAAATGGGCCGGACACATCTTCAAGATGCAGTGCCGATTCGTCTGGGTCAAGAATTCGAGGCTTATCGCAGAGTGCTGGAAAGAGATATCAAACGTATTGAACATACACGCCATCATCTGTATGAAGTCAATATGGGGGCAACAGCAGTAGGTACAGGATTAAATGCTGATCCTCGTTATATTGAATTGGTGGTAGAGCACTTAGCTGAGATCAGTGAATTGCCACTCGTAACGGCAGATCATCTCGTCGATGCCACCCAAAATACGGACGCCTATACAGAAGTGTCTGCTGCCCTAAAAGTATGCATGATGAACATGTCCAAGATCGCTAATGATCTGCGGTTGATGGCCTCCGGTCCGCGGACTGGGTTTAATGAGATTTCATTGCCTGCACGCCAGCCTGGATCTTCAATTATGCCGGGTAAAGTTAACCCGGTTATGGCAGAGGTCATCAATCAGGTGGCTTTTCAAGTCATAGGGAACGATCATACGATCTGTCTGGCTTCCCAAGCGGGTCAACTGGAGCTGAATGTTATGGAGCCTGTGCTTGTGTTCAATCTCATTCAGTCCATCAGTATCATGAACAATTCCTTCCAAGTCTTCACAGACTTCTGTCTGGCTGGGATTGAAGCCAATAAGGAAAAGCTTGAGCGGGACGTGGAGCGGAGTGTCGGAATCATTACGGCTGTGAACCCGCATCTGGGGTATGAAGTGGTATCGCGGATTGCTAGAGAGGCGATTTTGACTGGGGAATCTGTACGGGAATTGTGCATTAAATATAATGTGCTAACCGAAGAAGAGCTTAATCTGATTCTGGATCCTTACGAAATGACACATCCGGGGATTGCAGGAGCAGCTTTATTGCATAAAGAGTAGAATGTTCCGGAGGATCGAGCTTATTGTTAGGAAAAAGCAAACCCCCCGCCACCGTTTAGGGTGACAGGGGGAGATCCTAAATATGTTTTTACTTATATGAATCTACTTCGGGATTGTCTGAAGTAGGTTCTTTTTTTACATTTCAGGCTTAAAAGAAAAATAAAGAACGTAACAGGCCGCGTTTTCTTGGCGGAGCCGTTAGCCTGGTAGTGGTAGTGGACTGGGAATTTTCATAAGAGGTGAGCGGTTTGCCGTTAGACACTTGCAACGGTTCTATGGATGCCGCTATTTGCTTGATCATTATTCGTAGATCCTCAAGCTCCTCACGCTGCTGTAGCAGTTGTATCAATACTACTTCGTCGGCTTTTTGATCGAGTGCACGTTCAACATTGTTGATGCGAGACAAGATATCCTTCATAGGCTCAGCATCTGTGTGCTGTAGTGGATTTTCCTGTTGTGATGTGGCAATTTGCTGCTCATTCGTGAGTGTGAGTTGTATACATTCCAAGGCTTCTCCGTGATTAATACGGTCTTTAATATGATTGAGCAGGTCGATTTGCTGCTCTGAGAAAACATAATGGCCAAATCGGTCTTTTGGAAAAAAATCAGGGAACATGGCAGCCCAACGTTTAATTGTTGTTATACTAACTGACATCAGCTCTGCGGCATCTTTTGTTTTTAGAATATCCATTTCGATTCCTCCAGTTCACGTAGTCATGTTATGAGTAATATTCGTTGTCCAGCAGCGGCTCCCTGCACGGTTGACAAAGGTAGTGCGTATTCGCTAAACAAAGTGTAATTACGAGCAATCTCACCCTTTTGGATTTCACTATCTTGCTTTTCCATTCCAAATTGAGTACAGATGAGCCTGCTCAGGGGTATAATTGCATTAGAGGTGAAGGCGATGAACAGGATTGAAGATGAGGAACAAATGACTGAGGAGCAATGGCAGGCTATTTTGCAAAACGATGTTGCTTATAACGACATATTTTTTTATGCGGTGAAGACTACAGGAATTTTTTGTCGACCCTCCTGCAAATCCAAAGCACCCAATCGGGAGAATGCGTGTATTTTTCAGAATGCTGAACAAGCGCTGGCAGCCGGATTTCGTCCTTGCAAAAGATGTAAACCGACAGGTGAGCGTCTTCCTGATAAGGAATGGGTAGCTTTGATGACTGAATACATTGATCATAATTATATGGCCCCCCTCACCCTTGAAACGTTAGCTGAGGTATGTCATGGCAGTCCTTATCATTTACATCGAACCTTTAAGAAAGTAAAGGGAATCACTCCTGTGGATTATATACAGCAAAAGAGAATCGCTAAGGCATCTGAGTATTTGCTTACTACAGAGCAGGCAGTTGCTGAGATTGCATTACGCGTGGGTCTGCCCAATACGTCATATTTTATTACTTTATATAAGAAAAAAACGGGGTATACGCCTACACAGTTTCGTCAGCTTAACAAACAGAAAGTAACGTTGGCTTCTGATTTTATTTTGGAGGGAAAGAATCATGGAGAATAAAACAAATGCTATTCTATACTGGACATTATTAACCGATAAGGACTGGAGTTTTTATATTGCTGCCACAGAGAATGGGTTAAGTTATGTGGGTTCGCAGCAGCAACCCTTTGAGGAATTAAGTGAATGGGTTAGACGTCGTTTTCCGGGGAGTGAACTGGTGCAGGACGATGAGAAGATGGCGCCTTATGTGAGGGAGCTTAGTGAATATTTGCAAGGGAACCGGCAGAGCTTCGGCATTCCTTTTGATTATCAGGGTACTCCTTTTCAGCTTGCGGTATGGAAGGCGTTATGTGAAATTCCATATGGGCAAACCTGGTCCTATTCGGATATTGCCACACATATACAAAAACCAGCTGCGGTGCGCGCGGTAGGGACTGCCATTGGTGCGAATCCGATTCTGATTACGGTGCCCTGCCACCGGGTTATTGGTAAGAATGGGACATTAACAGGATACCGGGGTGGTTTGGATATGAAGACCAAGCTACTCCAATTGGAGAGAGGAGAGTATACAGCAGATATATGAAAATAGAGTCCAATTACACCTCCCCAAAAACCTTGCTGAATAAAGGAACAGGTTATCTGTCAGGCTACAGTCATTCCTTAAATCCATATACGGGCTGCACTTACGGCTGTTCCTATTGTTATGTGCGCCAGATGCCTGTCTCGCTGTTCCGCAAAGAGGAGTGGGGGACGTGGGTAGATGTTAAACAAGAAGCGGCTGTGATTTTACAAAAAGAACTGCACAAAGCGAAGGCGAAAGGTCCCGTCTCTATTTTTATGTCGTCAAGCACAGATCCCTATCAACCGGTAGAGCACAAGGAACAGGTGACGAGATCTTTACTGGAGGTTATGGTACAAGACCCGCCCGATTTCCTATTCGTGCAGACCCGTAGTCCGCTGGTTCGCAGAGATATAGATTTATTAATACGTTTAGAGGATAAGGTTCGAGTAAGTATAACTATAGAAACAGACCGTGAAGATATTCAGCAAAAATTCACACCAAGCGCTCCACCCATTGCGGCAAGACTGAAGACGTTACAGCTTCTACGTGAAGCTGGCATCCCTGTTCAAGCTACTATAGCGCCAGTACTGCCAAGCAGTCCAGCTTTTCCAGCGACCTTAAGGGCTCTGGTGGATAGAGTCTGTGTGGATGACTATTTTATGGGCGACGGCAGCGGCGGCAAACGCACACGGAGATTAGGGATTTATTCCCTATATGAAGAGCTTCAACTGGAAGATTGGTATGATCCTGCAGCATATCGCAGAGTGTATGAAGGACTTCAGCAAGTTTTTTCCGAAGAGGAGCTATTCTTGAGCCAGAAGGGGTTCGAGCCTTAATCTGAAACATGGTATAATAAATGAGAGCATTCATACTTAGTATTTAATATACTTAATATCCGTAATAGCTTATTGGAGGATTAGTGTGGCAAAAGCAAAGGTGGCCAAGCGGCCCACAAGAGATGAATTTGTGCTTGAGGAGTTAGGTAATCAGTTAGTTGAAGCTAAGCAAGAAGGTTCTGAGATTTTATTGACCGTATGGGGAAAAGAAGAAGAGGTACGCGGCATGATCGTGGAAATGGATTCGCGAACCGGGAAAGTACACCTCAGTAATCATGAAGAAATCATAAAAGTTCCTTTTATGGATATCATGCAGGTTAATTATCCCAGAGATTAATGGGCACGGCAGCAACAGGAGGTCCTGAAAGCTATATTAGCTTTGGGGCCTCTTTGATCATAAAGTTAAGGAATAGAGGATATTGAAAGGTAGGTCAACAATGCAAGTAACCAAAACCAACGCAATGAGAATGCTGGATGCCAAAAAAATCGGCTATAAAGTGTTCGCTTATGACAATGAAGATGGACTCATCCATGGCACGGCTGTGGCTGAGAAGATTGGAAAGGCGGCAGAGACGGTTTTTAAAACGTTGGTCGCTCATAGCGGTGCGAATCTTTATGTATTTGTTATCCAGGTTGCCGAAGAGCTGGATCTCAAAAAGGCGGCCAAAGCCGCCGGAGAGAAAAAAATTGAGATGCTGCCAGTGAAGGATCTGCAGAAATGGACAGGCTATATCCGCGGTGGTTGTTCACCTGTTGGAATGAAAAAGCTGTACCCCACGTTCATTGACAGCAGTGCAGAAGGGCTGGACACGATGGCTGTCAGCGCTGGGAAGATTGGCCAGCAAATGGACGTAGCCCCACAGTTACTCGCTGAGGTTGTGCATGCGAAGTTTACAGAACTAATCAAATAGCCGAGCAGCAAGCTGGCCTAAATATTCCTTCAATGCTAACCCTGTTGTGGAGATCGCTCCTGGGGAGGGACTGAACTTGGCGGGCTGCAGTGCAATATCAGCGCTGGCGATATAATCCGTAGGATAGGCTTGCGCTGTTAGCCCCGCATTCTTAAAGTGCAACATCGCTCGGGACATATGAAAACCTGAAGTAACTAGTATAGGTTTTTTAAGTCCGGTTTGTTGCAGGATGGCTGCGGTATTTACAGCGTTTTGCTCCGTGTTGAGGGATTGATTCTCGATCAGGATATCCTCTTCGGGTATGCCGAGACCCAGTAGTTGTCTTTGCGCGATATCCGCTTCATTACCACTGTCGGAGAATACTTGTCCGCCAGAAAATAAGATTGGCAGACCTGTCTGCCGATGGAGGCGAACAGCAGTAAGCAGGCGATTTGCTGCTGATCCGTATAAATTGCCCTCGCCATCTATATCCGGTGTGCCAGAGCTGGCGCCCCCGCCGAGTACGACGATGACATCTCCTTGCAAAGTATCCGGCTGCGGATATTTCCGTTCTAGACTGCCGATCAGCGCATCGCTGACTAAGGGTGTCATGGAGAAATACATTAATAGTGTAACCCCGAGTAGAACTAGTGCTGGCCGGCGGTTTTTTTTCCATAACCAAATGACTAGACCTAGCAGAAGCACGATAAACAGACCGGGAGGAAGCACAAAGCTGTATACAAATTTGATGATGTAAATCAACAGTATCAACCGCCTTCTAAAAATATAAGTTCAGGTTGTATTGTAACATGAGATTGCAAGATTACATATTTACACGCGTATCCTTATACAAAACGGATATTGCCGCAGCTATCAGGATCATCCCCATAAAAGCGGGTGCGGCATGACCAAGTGATACATAAATTTGACCTCCAATGACAGGTCCAATCATTCTGGCTAAAGCCTGAATAGATTGGCTACCTCCTTGAATCCTTCCTTGTTCACTAGAATCGACAGACTTGGAGAGCATCCCATTGAATGAAGGCCCAAAAATCGAATCCCCAAAACCAAATATAAACATTCCAGCGATAAAAAGCGGATAGTATGAGAACAAAGCAGATAGCGCAATGAGACTGTAGCCTATAATCTCCGAAACCATTCCAAGAATTGCGATCTGTTTATCACTAAGTTTCAGCAAAAGCTTAGGCATGATGAAACCCTGTGAAAGGATGTCTTGGAAGCCCATAATTGAAAACATCAGTCCGATTAGTGCAGGCTTCCAGCTGAAAGTATCCATTGTGAATTGTGAAAAAACAGCCTGTAAAGATCCGTTGGGTATCCAAAGTAAGAATGCTGAGACCAGTAGCCTTTTTAAGTTTTTTATGGACAATATGCTTGCAAGCTGTGTAAATGGATTCAGTCTTACCAAGGTAATTTCTTTCAGTCTATTGTTCTTGTCAAGGCTCTCAGGCATAAAAAAGAATCCGTAAAGAACATTCAATAAGGTTATTATGGCTCCAAAATACATGGGTACAGAATAACCAAACTTGGCAAGTAATCCGCCTAGCGTTGGACCAATGACGGTACCTACACCTACTACCGCACTCACCCAGCCAAAGTATTTAGTTCTCTGTTCTGGAGGAATGATATCAGCAAAATAGGCGAAGATAGTACCTATGCTTCCGCCTGTTATACCTTCTATTATGCGTCCAACAAAAAGTACCCATAACGCTCCTCCTATCCCAAAAACAAAGTACCCAATTGCGGAACCTAAAAGGCATACCAAAAGTAATGGACGACGCCCGTATTTGTCACTCAAAGCTCCAAGTGCAGGGGCTGCAAAAAATACGCAGACTGCATAAACAGAGGTCAGCAGTGTGACAACTATAGCCTGTTCTCCCGGATTGCTTATATAAGGCTGCACTAAAAAGGGGACAACGGGCATGATGATACTGAAGCCTATTCCGCACAGAAACACAGAGATCAAACCGAAGATTAGAGCGTGTTTATCTACGGATTGATCTATGTTCTGTTTATTATGTGATCTGAATTTGAACATTAAATTCTCTCCTCAAAAGTTGATGTTTTGATTCCTTGGAAACAAATTTGGTACATCACCATTTTTATCACGTCTTTGTTTCCGTGTCAACAAAATATTGTACATAAAAATGCAGCCTTACTCATAAGAGCCCGGCTGCATGGAGTTTCATTTTCATTATTCGAATTTATTCGGATTAAAATCTATACCCTGTTTCTTTATTTCTGCATCCAAATGTCTACTATACTTTTCTACGAAGCTAAGCATACTGTCAAATTGCTCCTCAGTTACCTGCTCAAATACGGCTTTATCCCGCTCTTGGAACTCTTTGTGCAAGTCCTCATGGACGTTATAAATTACTTTCCCTTGCTCAGTAAGCCTAAAATAGATTTCTTTTTTGTTATCCGATTTTTGGTAGCTTTCGATGAGGCCCTTTTGGATGAGCTTCTTAGTTAATTTACTTATGGCACCGCGAGTCATATAAAAGGACTCTGCAAGTTTTGTGACGTTGGAATCTGCATTTTTTTCAATGTATTCGATGCAATGTACTTCAGAAGGTTTATAACCCTTAAGACTGTCTTCCATCTTATCCTTATTAAGCCAAACCATCTTGTTATATACGTCCCTGAAACCCATCATGACCTGTTCTTCTTTATTCATGGCCTGTCCTCCCAGCGCTCTTACATTAACAAATTATATTGATTTTTTGTTTCTATTTCAACAATATTAAAGTAGAGGATAGTTTGTTTTATTGAACTTTAGATAAAAATAACAGGTGAGCAGTAACGGCGGAAGTCCAAACATTCCCCGCAGTTACGCCCGCCACCTTTTTAAGCTTAAATAAATTAATCTTAAGAAACTGCGGTTTCTTCTTAAGAAAGTTCATCCGCTTGAAGCTGCACCAAAGATTGTTTGTCTGTTATCATAAGATTAAGATGATTGGACAGCTGTGGGATGATTTCTCGAAGGTAGGAGGACTGCATAATGAAGAGTATCCGGGTACTGCTCGCAGATGATGAACCGGTGATTTTGCGAGGCCTAAAAAAACTGATTTCATGGGAGAAGCTTGGACTGACCATTGTTGGAGAGGCCAGTGATGGAATAGAGCTGAAACAACAGATCGAGGATTGTGATCCTGATCTGATTATTAGTGATATAAGCATGCCAGGATATACAGGGATTGATATCATCCGCGAGATTCATGAAGCTGGCAGAGCGGTGAAGGTTATTTTTATAAGCGCTTATCAAGAGTTTACGTATGCCCGTCAAGCACTGCAATATGGTGCGCTGGATTATTTGGTGAAGCCCGTGAACAAAAACCAGCTGGAACAGGTTGTGAGCAAAGCCGTTTCCCTTATTCGTCAAGAAACAGAAGGCGAGCGCAACAAAGAGAAGCTAAACCATTATGAACAGAGAAACCGCAGATTAACGATCGAAGAATTGCTCGACAAGCTGACGGACGGCAATAAGGGGACAGCAGACACCTTGCTTGATATGGGGATTATTGCGCTAAGTCGCTACGTCAGTATCTGTTTGGTAGAGACGGACGAATCGTCGGGGCAGCCTTCCAGATGGGAAGAACGCGAACGTAAGCTGATTGATTTTGCACTGTCTAACATTATTAAAGAAACCGTGGAGCAAAGCGATAATAGTTATATGTTCCGTAAAGGGGAACGTTTTTGTATCCTGCTCCAGCATGAGCATGCTGAGGAACCAGCGGGAATTGCCATAGATCTCCATGACAAAATCACAAGTTTTCTGAAATTAAAGGTGACCCTTGGAGTAGGCAATCCTGTTGACGGTATGGATGATGCTGATGAATCTTATCGTCAAGCTTTGAAAGCGCTAAATTATAAATATTTTACAGGGCCTAATCGTGTGATTTCTGTTAAAGAGAGCAGGTATGAGAGTGAATCATTGATTCAAACTCCGCTGCATGAAATCCAGTCCGCCCTTGGGATTGCCATGAAATCACAACATAAAGAACAAATTGAGCAGGAGTGCCTGCGATTATTTCAGACGATCCGGCAGATGGCAGACGGAAATAGAAACCAAGCCGTTTCTACCGTATACAATACATTTTTGCAGCTTGAACAGGAGCTTATTCAATTTGGTGTGGAGGCAGGTCCATCACTTCAGGATACAAATCCGATTCTTGAACGATTGGCTAATTATTCTACCTTTCAAGAGGTGGAGGAAGATTTCCGTGTGCTTTTGAGCAAAATGTCTGGACAAATTGCCAGTCGCATGGGCAATAAGGAACTGAAGCAGCTTTCCCAGGTGAAGGCTTATATTGAGGAGCATTATCCAGAAAATATTACACTGGAATCTATGGCAGGGATGATGTTTATGAATTCCTATTATTTCAGCAGCTTTTTCAAAAAACATACCGGACAGAACTTTAAGAATTATGTCACTGAGGTGAGGATGAATCATGCCCTTCGTTTATTGCTGCAAAGCGATATGATGGTTTATGAGATTGCCGATAGTGTAGGCTACAACAATGCCCGGCATTTTAGCGATATGTTTAAGAAGAAATATGGCAAGCTGCCACAAGAATATAAGCAATCCTTCAAAAGCCAATAGTCAGATGGATAGCAAAGGGGATGCCTTCATTCATGTTTATCTGGGGCCGAAGATCCAAAAGTATATTTGTTAAATTCTCCGCTTCCTTTTTATTAGTCGGCTTAATTCCGCTTTTTGCACTTAGTTACATTTCTGTGCAGACTTTTTCCGGATATGTCGAGCGTTACACAACAAGTAATTTGCAGCAAATGGTACTATATATGAGCTATAATCTGAATTCTGCCTTCAATCAGTACAATGAGGTCTCTAAGCTGATGTATACGGGACGATATGAAGGTTTTATCGAGAGTTATTCACAGAATCAAACCTATAATGTAAATGAGCTGGAGCAGATCAATACGATTCCTATTGAAACCTTTCTAAAAACAGTTCTCTACAGTGATTCCTACATCACCAGTGTTTATTTTCATAGGGAGTCAGACGATAAGCTCTACTATCAGGAAAAAGAAAACAGAGGGGTCAACTTTGATCTGCTGCCTTATCAAGAGTGGTTAACTAAAATGGCTCCAAATCCTTCACAAGTGGCAATTTTCCCTACCCATTCCGAAGAATATTACACAGGTTCAAAGCGCAGTGTGTTCACTATCGGCCGTACTTTAATTGATATTTCTGGGCGTGTCACCAAAGATCCCAAGATAGTAGGGACCTTGTTTATGGACGTGGATGTTTCGTTATTTAATCAGTTCTTCAGAGAATTAAATCTGGGGGGACAGGATGAATTATTTCTGCTGGATGGCGACGGAAATGTATATTTCACGAATGAGACAAGGTCAGCGAATGGAGAATCTTTTCGGGCTAAAAAGGACGAGGAGATGATCGTTCTCAGTGAAGAGATTCCTTTTCTTAAAGGCACGGTGACTGCCAGAATTCATCGGGCGAATTTATTCGATCAGCTTTTTTCAGCCCGTACGACGGTGTTTATAGCGATGTTTATTTGTGCGATTGCAATGATCATCATGGGCGTCTGGTTCTCTAGGCGGCTGGCTGCTCCGATTCGGAACTTAATTAAGCAAATGGCTATCGTAGAATCCGGTAATTTGGATACCCAGATGGTCGTGAACAGCAATGATGAAATGGGTAGACTTAGCCATGGTTTTAACCGAATGGTCGAGCGTTTACAAGCCTATATCGATGAAGCTTACGTTGCCCAGATCAAGCAGAAGCAAACGGAGTTAAATGCTCTGAAAAGCCAGATTCGTCCGCATTATTTATACAACACCCTGGAAGTCATTCGAATGAATGCGGTGGATAAAGATAATGATGAGGTCGCAGATATGATTTTATCGCTCTCTAACCAGTTGAAATATGTAATCGACTATGGAGAGGATAGGGTAAGCATACGACAGGAGCTGGAGCATCTACGGGATTATTTCTATATTATCTCTGTGCGGTATGAGAATAAATTTGAGCTTGTAGTCGATCTCTCACCCGAAGTGGATCTGAACTGGTACATTCTGAAATTGTCACTTCAGCCGATAGTTGAAAATGCTATCCAGCATGGCTTGCGCAGTCAAGGCAGAGGGACAGTTGGATTGACGATCGAAAAGAAAGATGAAATGTTGTTGGTTACGATCTATGATGATGGAATCGGTATGAGCAAGGAAAAGGTACAGCAGTTGACTGAAACCTTGGAAGAGCCTAGTTCGCCTAGCAAAAATGTTGGACTAAAAAATGTACATGAACGAATTCGTACAGTGTACGGTGCAGAATACGGATTATCCATCAGCAGTCGGGAGCATATTGGGACATCGATTCTATTGTTGCTTCCGATTGTAGAGGACCCTTATAAAATCTCAGATTCGGAGAATGCGTAAAGGATGGACGATGAACGGAAGACTGCGGTCTTTCGTTCTTTTTTTACTTATTCTTAAATTCACCGCATATCCCGCTTAAAAAAGTTCATTCTAACTATTTATAAGGAATGCTATTCTATTAGCAACGGAAACGCTTTCGAGAGATGATGCGCACATCTTGCTTCAGTTTCCACGGTTTACAAAAAGGGGAGGCTATTATGATATGTACAAAAAAACAATGATGAAACTATCCGTATTGTTACTCGCCACTACAACAGTTTTGACTGCTTGCGGTGGAAATAATAATAATGCAGGGAGTAAGGCAACCGATACGCCAGCATCCGAAACGCCTTCAAATACACCACAAGAGACCAAAAAAGAGGTTAGCTTTACGATAGGTTACGCCTCCGGAGATCCGGCCACCAAAAAAGCAATCTCAGATACGGTCAAAAAGTTTACAGCAGCTAATCCGAATGTCACTATTAAAGATTTGAGCGAAACTTCATCCGCTGCCTATCTTGATTGGCTTAAAACAAAGGATGCTGTGGGTGAATTCCCGGACCTGGTGGAAATGCGTGATACAGAAGTTTTTGCCGATGCGGGTAAGATTGTAGAGCTGCCTTCCGATCTGCTAGATTTGTTCGAAGCCCCACCACAAGTGGATGGTAAGGTGTGGAACGCACCGCTGCAAGTGAACGCTCCCCAAGGGATTATCTACAGCAAAAAAGCATATGCGGATGCAGGGATCACCGAGCTTCCAAAAACCTATGACGAATTCATCGCCATCCAAGAGAAATTGAAAACATCGGGCATTACTCCGATTGTAGTAGGTGGAAAAGATATTTTCCATATGGGTTTCTGGGTTAACAAATTCCTGATTGATGAGGTCTACTCGAAAGATGCAGATTGGAATTCCAAACGTACCGCTAAAACGGTCAGCTTCACAGATGCTAATGTAGTTCAAGGCATAACGGACTTCAAAGAATTGTTCAAGAATTATGTAGATAAAGGTTGGCTCAGCACGGGCGACAATCAGACCGCTTCGATTCTTGTTTCTGGCAAAGCAGCACAATTGTACTCCGGTACGTGGATGTTTACACAAATCGCTGAAGCGGACCCGAACTTTGAATTTGGCTTCTATGCTCTTCCTGACCGTGAAGGGAAAATCAATGTCATTGGTCTTCCGTCACCAGCAGGCTGGTCTTTATCGGCTGAAGCCGCTAAGGATGCAGACAAAACAGAAGCCATTAAAGACTTTATCCGTTTCTTCTTCGCCCCAGAACAGTATTCGAATTATTTAGCAACCATAAATGCGATTCCTTCAACAAAAGAGAAAGTAACCTATGACACAAGTGAACAAATGCAAGTGGCTTTAGATCTTATTGCTGACCCGAATGTAGTGAAATCCTTGGCGATCAATAACTGGTGGGGAGACAATCTAATCCCTCCACAGTTCCGTAACTGGTACTACAAACTGTTGCAGGATCTCGTGGTAAAAGATGGAGATGTAGCGAAGTACATGAAAGATGCGGATACAGAGTATGACAACCAAGTGAAAGCTAATCAGATGTAAGAGCAGCGCCTGATCGAGCAACCTCTGCTGCTGCAGAGGTTCTCTTTTTAACAAGCGCGGTCTTTAAGGGAGGGAGAGTAGCCATGGCTACATCCGCAGTAAATGCTGACAAGTCATTGATAGGCACTGAGCAGCAGAAAAAGAAAAAGAAAAAATGGCAGTCCTACGCTCTGCTGTTCATATTGCCATCATTTATTTTGTACACCTTGTTCGTTATCGTCCCTACGGTAGGGAGTGTCTATTTAAGCTTCACCTCATGGGATGGCATTAGCGACAACGTAAGGTATATCGGCTTCGCTAACTTTGTGGAAATTTGGAATAGTCCAAGGGTGCATAACGCACTGAAAAATACGATGATCATGACCATTTCACTTGTTGTTCTAGAGAATATTGCAGCAATTGCAATGGCTATGATGGTCGATAAGGTACGCTGGTTCCGGAATTTATTCAGAAGTGTATTTTATTTCCCTACGTTGCTTAGTGGGATCGTAATGGGTTTCGTCTGGGCGATGATCCTGAATTACAACTTTGGTGTATTTAATCAGATCCTGGAGTCTGTTGGACTCGGAAGCTGGATTGTGGATTGGTTGGGCAATCCTAAATATGCGATGCTGTCGATTATTTTGTCTACCGTTTGGAAAGGCGCGGGTTATTATATGATCATTTACCTCGCTGGATTGCAAGGCATTCCGCAGGAATTAAATGAGGCGGCCAGTATTGATGGGGCAGGGGGCTGGCAACAGTTCCGGCACATTACCTTTCCGCTGCTTGCGGGGTCAATGACTGTATGTATGGTATTATCGATGATCAGCGCCTTGAAGATTTTTGATCAGATTGCCGTCATGACCGATGGTGGTCCGGGCTTTGAGACGGAGACATTAACTTATATTATTTATAAAGTCGGGTTTGGTGAATTAAGACAAGGTTTTGGTACTGCACTGGCGATGGTCTTGTTCTTAATCATACTCATCATTACAGTCTTCCAAGTGAAGGTTCTCCAGAAGCGGGAGGTGCAGCTCTAAGATGACGATGCAGACACGCAAAAGAGTTGGGCAAATCGCACTTTTCATTGTTACATTATTAGTGGCTATTATCTTTTTCTTTCCTATTTTCTTTAATTTAATGTCAGCCTTCAAGAGTAATGCAGAGATTATGAAGGATGCAATCGCTTTTCCGAAAACCCTTTATCTGGACAGCTTTAAATATCTGTTAACCGAAACAGAGTTTCCACGGGCTATTCTGAATAGTCTGATTTTGACAGCAGTTTCTATTGCGGCACAGGTCTTGATTATTCCGATGGCGGGCTACGCAATTGAACGCAGAAATGCCAGATGGACTCGGTTCATGTTCGTTTACTTTTTAGCAGGAATGATGATCCCTTTTCAGGCGTATATGATTCCTCTGTTTAAAGAGCTTAGAATGCTGGGGTTATACGGCAGCCTTGCCGGTCCAATTCTAATTTATGTAGCCGGTGCGGTGGGCTTTGGATGCCTGCTGTATACAAGCTTTGTCAAAGGCATTCCTAGAGAAATTGAAGAAGCGGCGGAGATCGACGGATGTTCTCGTTATGCGATATTCTGGAAAATTGTTTTCCCGCTGCTAGGACCCGTCACAGCCAGTATGGTGGTCTTAAACGGACTTGGAATCTGGAATGATTTCCTGATGCCGATGCTGGTATTGCCTTCAGGACAGGCTAAAACTATGGTCGTGGAAATTTACCGTTATATCGGAGAATTCTCCTCACGTTGGGATATGATTTTTGCAGGAACAGCAATGTCGGTTGTACCTGTACTGATTGTGTTTATCGCCTTGCAGAAGTATTTTGTTAAGGGGATTGCGTCTGGTGCAACGAAGGGTTAATTCATAAAAGGGATATATCCTGTAACCACTTAGTGGGCTGCGGGGTACATCCCTTTTTTTGTAAGCGAAACAATCACTAAAGCGTATTTGGATTCGCGGTTAAACGGCGGTAGCCCATTGGCGGGAGACCTGTCCAGCGTTTGAATTGCTTGCTGAAATGGGACACATCCCGGTACCCCAGCCGGTGGGCGACCGATTCGACAGATAGGTTATTGTCCATTAGCAGCAGTTTGGCGTGACGAATGATCAAGCGGGATAAATATTGTCTTGGCGACATGCCATAAATTTGGTGAAAAACACGATTGCAGTGAGTTGTACTGTATCCAAGCTTTGCCGCAATGTGCTCAATACCGCCGCCTCTTTCGCCTGTGCTTGCAGCGGTGGAGACAGATTCTTGCAGCAGTCCTTCGATCGCGTTAGCTAGAGCGACGGTATTTTCCGTAGCCTCTGTATCTGCCAGAAGGGGCATTTCCGAAAGTACCCAGCCGCTGAGTGCGGTTAGAAGTTGCAGCGAAGCATGCAATGTAATCAGACGATTTCTGTGTGTGTCCTTTGACTCTGACAGAATGGAAGAATTAATGATCACATCTAGAGCGGAACGAATGGCTCGCAGCTCCGGGGTATTCCCACTTAGACTAACAGCGTCTGCTGTTAATAATGCTCGCCGTAAAATCAGATCATCAATATCAAAATGCAGGCAGTAATAAGTCATGTCACGACTAGCATTCGAACCGAGGCTGCTATGTTCTACACCGGGACGAATGAATAAAATATCACCGCTTTGCTGGATAAAAGATTTATTGCCGACCGTCATATGTTGCTCACCCTGCAGTACAACGTTAATCTCAAACATGGGATGAGTGTGTACGGGATATTGCCAATCCGGATTTACTTTTCTCCAATGCGCGGCGAAGATATGGAAAGCCGCTTGAATGTCTGGAGCCATCTGGCCATCAATAGAATTATGAAAAGCGGGATCATTCGAGATCATTTCAATCCTCTTTTACTGTAAAGTTTGGCTTCATTATAACATAGGTTTTTGTTGATGTTTGATTTGCCCAAATAATAGAAGGCTTTAACCCTGTTGCACTTCCGGAAAGATCGATAACATGGAGATATAGCCCGGTAGTATCCGGGACCATGCTGGAAGGAGTGTTATTATTAATGTCGCATAATCAATTTTTTAATGCCCATCATTCACCGATCGGTGCATTTGCGAGTTTCACTTTAGGATTCAAAGGAGCTAGTGGAGGTTTCGATCTGGAGATTGGAAAACCACCTAGACAAAATATATTCATAGGATTAGAACGTGCTGATGGGAAGGGATATGACACACTGCCATTTCATGAGATCGGAGGAGAGGACGAGAGCAAACGCTATGATATCGAGAATCCGGATCCTAATCCTGACAAGGAGAATATTCTGTTCCCTTTTCAAGAGCGTGAGATTTCTAGAGATTTTCATGTAGCCACAGACAGCTGGAGTGCGGGTGATTTGACCTTCCGGATTCTGTCCCCCGTTCGTTCTGTACCCGATCCAGAAACTGCCTCTATAGAAGAAATGAAGGATGTACTGCTGCCTGCAGTGCTGGTTGAACTCGAAGTGGACAACACCTCATCCGCAACCTCGCGCCGTGCATTCTTTGGTTTTCAGGGAACAGATGTGTATAGCGGAATGAGAAGACTGGATGATGTATCATCGGAGATTACTGGCGTTGGCCAAGGAAGATTTATTGCAATTGCTGCGGAAAAAGGAACTGCAAAGTCCGCACTGCACTTCACAATGGAGGATATTCTAACGGAGGAGCTGCAGGAGAATTGGACCTTTGGGCTGGGACGAGTCGGTGCTTTGATCATGGATGTTCCAGCCAGAGTAAAAGAAACTTACCGCTTTGCTATCTGTTTTCACCGTTCAGGTTATGTCACCTCAGGAATTGATGCTTCCTATTATTATAATCATTTTTTCAACAATATAGAGGCAGTGGCTGCATATGCATTAGCTAGATTTGATATCCTTAAGCAAGAAGCGGAGCAAGCTAACGATAGATTTACTCATGATGACCTATCCGCAGATCAAACCTTTATGTTAGCGCATGCGATTCGTAGTTATTATGGCTCCACACAATTGCTGGACTACAAGAATAAGCCATTTTGGATCGTCAACGAAGGCGAATACCGGATGATGAATACCTTTGATCTTACCGTCGATCAGTTATTTTATGAGCTGCGTTTGAATCCTTGGACTGTACGTAATGAACTGGATATGTTCGTGGAAAGATTCAGCTACGAAGATACGGTGCGTTTCCCGGGTGATGATACAGAGTATCCAGGTGGAATTAGCTTCACACATGATATGGGTGTAGCCAACGTAGTTTCACGTCCGGGATATTCTGCTTATGAGGTCTATGGCATTGATGGTTGTTTCTCACATATGACACATGAACAATTGGTTAACTGGGTGCTGAGTGCAGCAACTTATGTAGAGCATACAGGCGACCGGGGCTGGATGGAACGTAATCTCAGTATTATGGAGAAATGCCTGAATAGCATGGTAAATCGCGATCATCCAGATCCTGAACAAAGAAATGGTGTCATGGGGCTTGATAGCTCACGTACGATGGGCGGAGCAGAAATTACTACGTATGACAGTCTGGATGAGTCTTTAGGTCAGGCTCGTAACAATATTTATCTGGCAGGAAAATGCTGGGCTGCTTACTTGGCTATGGAGAAAATATTTGCAGAGCATGGGCGTGCGGAACAGTCCAAAACAGCAGGTGATCAGGCTGAAAAATGCGCCGCAACAATGGTGGCAAGTGTTACAGCAGACGGGTATATTCCGGCTGTCATTGGAGAAGGCAATGACTCCAAGATCATTCCAGCTATCGAAGGTCTTGTGTTCCCTTACTTTACAGGCTGCAAAGAAGCTCTTGATCGTAATGGACGGTTCGCCGCCTATATTGGCGCACTCGACAAGCATCTGCATGCGGTGTTACAGCCGGGAGTATGCTTATTCGAAGACGGAGGTTGGAAAATCTCCTCAACTAGCAACAATAGCTGGCTCAGCAAAATCTATCTCTCCCAGTTCATCGCCCGCAGCATTCTGGGATTGGAATGGGAGGAACGGGGAGCGGCAGCGGATCGTGCTCACGTAGCTTGGCTTACCCATCCGGAGTTGTCGATTTGGAGCTGGAGCGATCAGATTATTTCCGGTGAGATCACGGGCAGTAAATATTATCCGCGTGGCGTTACAGCGATTTTGTGGTTAGATGAGAAATAAGAGTAGATAGTTTCAATAAGTAGAAACGGAATATGCAAAAATACTAAGAGGGGGCTACCCCTCTTTTTTGCTGTGTCGACGCTCCCTCCTTGATTCAATCTACCCCCTACTGAAGGGTCTTCATTCAAGAATTAACTTGTCGATAGATCTAATTGCTGCTATAGTCATACTGACTTATTAAATGCGTTTAATAAGTCAGTATGACTATAGGTGGGAGAGCCATGGCGAGTGAGAAACGACTTCCTTCACTGCAAATGAAATCTGAAATTATCCGAAATATTCGAACAGCATTATTAGAACTAGGAAGAGCAACGAAGGCAGAGTTAAGCCATAAATTACAATATAGTTTCCCGACGATTAGTAAATTTCTAATGCAGATGGAAGAGGCAGGGGAGATAACGATCAGCGGTCTGGATGAGTCAAGTGGTGGAAGAAGGGCAATAAGATATGCCTACAATCCGAATTATCGGTTAGGCATGGCTATTTTTTTGGAAAAAAATGAAACGAATTATACCATCTATAATTGCATTGGTGAGGTAATCAAAGAAGGGAGTTTACCCAGTATTCTTGAGGAAGATGTTAGTAAACTGGTCACGCTTATTGAAGATGAAAAAAAGGACAATCCTAAAATCCATTCTGTGGCTATTGGAGTTCCAGGTGCGGTGAATCATGGGCAGATTTTTCTGATTCCGGGTTATGAGAAATATCAGAATTTAGATTTGAGAAAACACATAGAAGATCAACTATCCATTCCGACAATCGTGGAAAATGATATGAATGCGGCTGTAATCGGCTATATGACGCAACGAAATTTGAAAGAGAATACTTCTCTAATGTATCTGTATTTAGGGAAAAATGGTCCGGGAGCTGGGATCGCGGTCAATGGTGAAATTGTGCGAGGAAAGACGTTTTTTTCAGGGGAAGTTCAATTCTTGCCCCAGTATGACAATAGAAATTTCATAGAGGCATTAACTGGAGATCCTGGTGGATCAAATATGCAATCGAATCAAAGCGTGGATGCGATTAGTCGATTAGTGGCTACTATGACTTCTATTTTGAATCCACATTATATTATTTTTTGTGAGGATGAATTAGCTCCAGCTATGCTTAATCAAATCGCTGAGCGAAGTGCCACATACGTTCCGAAGGAGCATCTTCCAGCGTTAGCGGTGAGTAACTTGAAGCGTGATTATCTGAATGGATTACAAAGTCTTGGATTAGGATTATTAGTTTCACAACAAATAGATGAGAACAATTAAGGAGATAACTATGGCAACTTTTTTTCTTATTATTATTTATTTAGCCTTTATTAGTTTAGGCTTGCCAGATTCATTGCTTGGATCCGCTTGGCCAGTGATGAGAATGGACTTAAATGCTTCATTAGGTACGGCTGGAATTCTTTCGATGGTCATTGCAGTAGGCACAATAGTGTCCAGTTTGATGAGTGGCATTATCCTTAAACGTTTTGGTACGGGGAAAGTGACTCTTGTTAGCTGCATCATGACTGCTGTAGCGTTGCTTGGTTTTGCATGGTCACCTTCGTTAGTGTGGTTAATTGTTGCTGCGATTCCACTCGGTTTAGGTGCGGGATCTGTAGATGCCGGATTAAATAGTTATGTTGCTACGCACTATAAAGCCCATCATATGAGTTGGTTACATTGTTTCTGGGGAGTGGGCGCCACGCTGGGTCCTATTATTATGGGCTCTTTTATCTCTGGTGAAGGTCTATGGCGGCAAGGTTATCTTACGGTTGCTTACATACAATTGAGCTTAGTCATTATTCTATTCGTTACACTGCCTTTATGGGATAGAGTGGCTGGGAGTAATAACCACCCGAATGCTGAAAGTGATCCCGAGTTCAATCATCCGGAGCTAGAGCATGCCGGAGAGAACACAAAACCTTGGAAATTAAGAGGGGTAAAGCTAGCGATGTTAACCTTTTTATTTTATTCTGCCATAGAAACGAGTATGGGGTTATGGGGGAGCAGCTTTCTTGTAAACATTAAAGATATTCCTGCATCAACTGCAGCGACATGGGTATCGTTTTTTTATCTAGGGATTACCTTTGGTAGAATGGTGACGGGTTTCATTACTTTTAAAATGAGTAATAAACAGCTAATTCGATATGGTCAACTCATTGCTTTAATCGGTACGGTGCTGTTAGTATTGCCGCTTCCAACTATAGTTTCACTTGTAGGATTTATGATTATAGGTTTAGGGTTAGCCCCCATTTTTCCGTGTATGCTACATGAAACCCCTGTACGATTCGGGAAGAAACATGCTCAGTCAATTATGGGCTTTCAGATGGCAACAGCTTATACCGGCACCACGCTGATGCCGCCTTTTATCGGCTTATTAGCTTCGAAATTCACGCTGGGTATTTTTCCTGCGATGATCATTTTTTTTGCCATCGTTATGCTCTTGTGTACAGAAAAGCTTAATCATTACTCAGCAAAAGTAAATGTCGGTTAAATTTGAATTGAATATATTACGGACTAACCCTTCATATATATAGCTATAGGAGGGGGGAGCTGTACATGTGGTTGTTAATTATTATAGGTGTTGGATGTCTCTCCGGTTTTATATTGTTTAGAAAGAATATATTGGCCGCTGATCAAGAATATTTTCAAGGACCGGAGAAATTGTCCATCATCATCCCCGCAAGGAATGAAGAATATAATTTGCGTTTTCTGCTCGACTCACTCCAGCTCCAAACCATTACCCCCTATGAAATTATTGTTGTGGATGACTTCTCGGAGGATCGGACCAAGGAAATTGCCGAAAGCTATGGAGTTAAGGTTATTGCAAATAGCAGTCTCCCTGAGGGATGGACGGGCAAGAGCTGGGCAGTATGGAATGGATATTTGCAAGCCTCGGGCGATATTTTTGCTTTTCTGGATGCAGATATCCGGTTAAAGTCTAACGCTCTGGCCTCATTATTAAAAGCAAGGGAGCTATCGAAAGGTGTCATTTCGGTAGTTCCTTTTCATCATACAGAAAAGCTGTTTGAGAAACTTGCCTTAATTATGAATATGCTGGGGATCTTCACATTCACCTCCGTTTTTGAAAAGAATAACACCAAAAAAGGATTATACGGTTCGTGTATTCTAGCTTTAAGGCAGGATTATGAAAAGGTTAATGGCCATCAAAGCATTAGATCTGAAGTGCTGGATGATTTGTCTTTAGGAGAGAAGTTTATCGCGGCAGGTGTTCCCATTAGAAATTTTATCGGGTATGGCTTAGTATCTTTTCGTATGTATCCGAAGGGGATAAAAAGTGAAATTGAAGGCTTCAGTAAAGGGGCTGTCTTAAGCACCTCAACGTTAAGCCCGCGGACGATTATTCCAATTGCACTTTGGGTGGTCGGGCTCATCATCTCAGAAACTGTGTTTATTTTTGCGAATACTTCTTGGGGATTGCCGTTACTTTTTGGTTATCTCCTTTATATGTTCCAGCTCTTTTATTTTATTAAATATGTAGGGGTTTTTGGCATCGTCATTCCAGTATTTCACGTGGTTGCTACTCTTTTCTTTATCTTGATTATGCTTTATTCGATATATCAGGTCGTTTTTCTGAGGCATGTAAGCTGGAAAGGAAGGCATATCCAGGTGGGAGGCCATAGGGACTAATGATCATATTGTGGGTCGCGGGTTTATTTTTGTCGGGATCTCTTATGTTTTCCTATTGGCTTGGGCTGGCGCGTAAAAAGAATTTAAAGGTCATAGGCGACGGTAATCCGGGGGCTTTGAATCTCTGGAAGTCATCTGGGTATAAATTCGGAATTTTTGGGGTGTTGTTGGATTTTTTAAAAGGATATCTGCCTCTTTTATGGGTAATGGGAAGCCATTATAGTCAGGGTTATTTCATTATTCCGCTTGCCTTAGCTCCTATTGCCGGTCATGCCTTCTCTCCATTTCTTAAAGGAAAAGGAGGGAAGGCGATTGCCGTAACCTTTGGGGTATGGAGTGCATTGACAGGATTCAAAGCCTCTTTAGCGTTAGCGGTCATCCTGGCAGTGTTGAAAGTGCTCGGCAGCGGGTACAAAAGCAGAGGAAATTCACCTGTCTCGGATGGTGTGCAAGTGGTTAGCGGAATGCTGCTCCTTTTTGTCTATTTGTGCATCAGTAAGTGGTCTGCTCCTATCCTATGGGTATGGCTTGGGAGCTTTGTAATCCTTGTGTATACGCACAGGTTAGAATGGATTGCATGGGTGAAGGAATATTTAAAAAGGGAGCGGGGGCATTGAAGTTACTTTTATCTCGTATAGGTTAATAAACAGGTTTCCAGCGATTAATTTCGGGGAAGCCTGTTTTTTTCGGTTTTATAAGATGCGTTATCTTTAAACAGAAGATTTTATAATGGCTAAAGTTGGTGCATTTTAGTATCTTTAATTATAAATGCTTTCAATTTAGAAAGTTACAGAGATAGGGTTATGAACTAAAGGGGGGCTTGTGATGAAGATCGGCGGCAGACTAAGAAATGGAGGCACATTGTTTACCCATCTGATTTTTTCATTCACATTATTAGCCGTTGTTTTAATCGGACTTGTGGGCAGTTATCTGTATGTTCAGGCTAATCGCTTAATGGTGGATGAGATTGCCAGAGACAGCAAGCAACGACTGATGACTTCAAGTGATTTTGTGGAAAATACGCTGCTGCAAAAATACGAAAACAGTATCCGCAACCGAGCAGTGTCTACCTTGTCGTTAGAGAATCAATCTATGCTGAATTATTTACTGGACAGTGAATGGGAAGGTAATACGAGCAGAATATTAGCTTTTCGCAAGGATCTCGAAATTTTCAAGCTTACTAATGAAGGCGTTTACAAAATATCCACATACTTCGAGAAAGGTAATTATATCATCGATAACAGCCAGTTTTATTCGAAGCTGGACAATTCTCCAGATGCTTCCTTCTTAAAAACATCAGTTACACCAGCCTTAAACCGCTGGACTTATAGAACGTTATCGGATAAAGAAGAGGTGTTGACTTACGCAATCGCCCTTCCCTATGGCGCTTTATCAAAAACATCAACCGGAACCATGTATATTGACGTTAGCTTAGAATACATCAATAAAATGATTTCCAGCACGATGAGCTCGCCGATGGAAAAGCTATATGCTTTTGATGAAAAGGGCAGCCCTATTATCCATACGGGCTCGAACGTCGAAGAGGGGCTTAAGACTGCTAAGCAATGGATGGAGTCAGCGGGGAATAATAAGGAAATTCATTATAATAAACGCGACAAATATGTGTTGTCTTTTAAAAATGACCAAACCTCGAATAATCAATGGAAATACGTATTAATACGGCCTATGAATTCATTTGTATCCTCATCAAAGCAGCTGAAGAGTCAAATATTTATCAGCTGTATCCTGGTATTGTTAATTGGGCTTCTATTCGCTTATTTGATCTCCAAACGTGTATATGTTCCTATGAAGAAGCTTGTAAACAATGTTCGCAGCTTTTATCATCCAGGCACCGTAAACTATTCGCAAAATGAGTTTGCTATTATTGGTAGTACAATCTCAAAGCTAGGTCAAAAAATCGAAACCTTAGAATCTAAAGCTAAAGTGAATGAACTAAAAAATCTGGTATTAGGTGCAGGTGTTGGCTCGGATTACTACGATTATTTACCTTTGCAATGTTATTACATGACTAGCTATATTCGTATAACCAAGGGAGATTGCGAGGAATTCAGGGCTTTTTATGAACAGCATGCTGCCTATAGCTTTTATAAATTCGTCAGCTTGAATACGCAGGAAGCGGCGATTATCTATTTCAGTGAGTTGAACAAGGATCCCGAAGAGCTGGAGCTTTTATTATTGAAGGAGCTGGAGCTTATAAAAAATGGGTTACCCGAGCAACTACACTTTGGAGCAGCGCTTGGATCGAAGGTTCAGGCACCTGAAGAAATCCCCTTTTCGTATCAAAATGCCTTACATGCCTATCGTTATCGGTTTATCTATGGTTCGGAAGCTATTGTGCGGTTTTCACATATCCCGCTCAACGATGTTACGCCACACTTATTCTCTTTTGATCTTTATAAAAATGCATTAAAGGCAGGCAATGACGTTACGATGAACAGGTTTATGGACGATTTCCAGAGGGTCCTGGAGAAAGGTGATGTCCAATTGGAGACGGTTGAGTTAGGCTTGCTTCAGTTGGTTACGGTTCTGTATCAGACCATTATTGAGCTTGATCTGCAACAAATCGTTTCGCCTTCCAGTCTGTTCGATGAGTTCAAAAAGGAAACGTTGGCCGAAACACTTGATTCCATTCGTGATTTATCAGCACAAATTACAGCTTATATTCAAGAGTCAGGTAATCACGCACATACGGAGATCATTCATAAATTAAAAATCTTTATCGATGATAATATTCAAGAGGATTTATCGCTAAATAAATTATCTGAGGTTGCTTCGTTGGCGCCATCGTATATTTCTACCTTGTTCGGAACCGTTATGAATGAATCATTCACTGAATATGTAACCCGAGTGCGGTTGGAGAAGGCGGCTGATTTATTAAGAGAAAAAAAGCAGCTGTCCGTGGCTGAGATTTCTGCTCAGGTGGGTTATCGTAACCCGCAATATTTTCACAACAAATTCAAAACACGTTACGGAGTTACACCGGTCCAGTATAGGAATGCAGGCAATGCAAACCATTCGAGCCATTCAAGTGCATAATTCTCCAATCCATGTGGAAAAGGCAATCGTCTCGCGATTGTCTTTTCTTTTGTTTGAAAAATTATAGCCCCAATACGAAGATAATTTACTGATTTTAATGAATTTACAATAGAAAAAGCGCTTACAATACCCTAACGTAAGGGGTGTTCAGACACAGTCTTAACGCAAAATCGTATTCGGAAGGAGAAAACAACTATGAACCCGGCAAGCACTGCTGGCATTCAAAAACAGGGAGAGAATCTTAAGCCGAAAGTCTCGAGGTGGACACATACTTGGCGCCAATACAAAAAAAACAAATATTTATTCTTATTACTAGCTCCCGTGATCATCTGGTATACCGTATTTGCTTATGGCCCGATGTATGGCATTCAACTGGCTTTTAAAGATTATTTTATTCGTGATGGAATTTGGGGAAGTCCTTGGGTCGGCTTTAAGCATTTCGAATATTTGTTCACAGCTTCACCCGACTTTTGGAAAATTATTAAGAACACGCTTATTATCAGTTTTTACCATATCATCTTTGGTTTTCCTGCACCGATTATATTGGCGCTGTTATTTAACGAACTTAGGTTTTCTTTCTTCAAGAAGGTTGCACAGACGATATCCTATTTACCCCATTTCTTATCCTGGATCGTTATTGGAGGGATATTGATCACTTTGTTATCTCCGAATTCGGGTGTGGTCAATTATATTATTCAGTGGCTCGGCTTTGATCCCATTTACTTTTTAGGCAGCGAGAAATATTTCCGTTTTACGCTCGTTATGTCAGGAATATGGAAGGAAATCGGCTGGGGAACGATTATATACTTAGCTGCATTAGCAAGCATTGATTCCCAAATGTACGAAGCTGCAGTTCTGGACGGAGCCAATCGCTGGAAACAAACGTTATTTATCACCATTCCTTCGATCCTGCCGGTGATTGCTATTCTGCTTATTCTTCGGGTAGGGAGTGTGCTGGATGCTGGCTTCGATCAAGTCTTAACACTTTATTCACCAGCAGTATATGGAGTGGCGGATACGTTAGATACTTATGTGTACCGGATAGGTCTGCAAAACTTTCAGTTCAGTCTAACGACGGCTGTTGGATTATTTAAAAATGTGGTGGGTCTTATCCTGGTGTTATTTGCAAACTTCATAACGAAAAAAATGGGGCAGGAAGGTCTTTATTAATGAATGAATGTAAGGAAGGAGTAACTACAATTGAAGCTATCCACTGGTGAAAAAGTATTCCAAGTCTTTCTAATCCTATTTGTAATCATTCTTTGTATTACGATGATTTATCCCTTCTTGCATGTGCTCTCTATATCATTTAGCACACCTGCGGAAGCCCTTCGGCCGGGAATTCATTTCTATCCTAAAGAAGTTTCCTTCTTTGCTTGGAAGCGTGTACTGACAACTGATACGGTCTGGCAAACGATGGGGAATACGGTTTTTCGCACAGTTGTAGGAACGGCTCTGACACTGGTGTTTCTGTCACTGGGAGCATATCCGCTGTCTCGCAAATATTTGCCGCACCGGGGATTTTATACAATGTTCATTGTTGTAACGATGTTTTTTGGCGGCGGGCTTATTCCTACCTATCTGCTAATCAAAAGTCTGGGACTTATAAATTCGTTATGGGTTTATATTGTCCCCGGCCTGCTCAGCACGTTTAATCTTCTGCTCCTGCGAAATTTCTTTATGGGTATACCGGAGGAACTGGAGGATTCAGCTAAAATAGATGGGGCTAATGATATGCGGATCTTATTTACGATTGTTATTCCGCTGTCGAAGCCTGTTCTAGCAACATTAGCCCTATGGACTGCAGTAGGGCACTGGAACGCTTGGTTTGATGCAATGTTATATATGCAGGATCAATCAAAGATTGTACTGCAGCTCTTCTTAAGACGGCTTGTTATTTCAGCCGAAGGAGATCCGATGTTACCACTTCCTACTAATGAGCAGGCTCCTGAAATGGTCAAAGCAGCTATTATTATGTTTACAGCGCTGCCTATATTAATGATCTATCCATTCCTGCAACGTTTCTTCGTCAAAGGAATTATGGTTGGATCACTTAAGGGTTAGAAGACTCAGAATGGTTTAAACAGTCCGCTATATCCGCGAGCTGTCTAAATATATAGATGAACAAGAAAAGGGAGGAAATAAAAGAATATGAGGCATACATCCAAGAAATGGTTGGAAATTGCTGCGATAGCCCTATCGGCTTCACTTGTCATGAGTGGTTGTGGCGGGAATGCGGCGAATAATAGCACTAACGAAGCTAAGCCGACGAATCAAGGTCAAGGGGGGACATCAGCAGCTGAAGCTCCGATTGAAATTATTTGGGCGAACAACTTTAATACGCCAGAAGAAGACGGTAACTATGTGCAAACCGAGCTAGAGAAGAAATTTAATGTAAAAATCAAAAATATTAAATTGGAACGTGGAACTTGGAAAGAACAATTTTCGGTGCTTCTAGCTTCTGGAGATATTCCTGATATCTTCCCGGTCGATGCAAACGAAACGGATATGGTGCAATGGGCAGATCAAGGGATCATTGCGACAATTGATAAGGCTGAAATTGAATCCCTGATGCCGAAATATGCAGCAGCATTGGATTCCGTTGATTCCGGGGCATGGGGCGTAGGCTTATACAACGAAAAAAACTGGGGGATCCCGAAAATTTGGCCAGGTGGTCTTGATGGATTTATTCCGGGCTATAATGAAGCCTGGCTGAAAAATATTGGCTACTCAGAACCACCCAAGACATTGGAAGAGCTTGAAGATGTACTCACCAAATTTGTTAATGAAGATCCGGACAAAAATGGGAAGAAAGATACTTACGGCTTAATCGGCCGCGGCAAGCTTCCAGAACAATTGTTCACAAGTGTGTTCTCAGCCTATGCTGTTTCCCCTTATCAATTCAAGAAGGATGCTTCCGGGAACGTAGTTTATGGAGGCGTTACAGAAGAGACACGATCAGCATTGGCGTTATTGAGCAAATGGTACAAAGCGGGTCTGATTGATCCTGAATTCATAACTAGTGATAATAACGAAATCAATATTAAATTTGCTGATCAAAAAGTGGGTATGGTGGATAACGGGAAGTGGGGCAATTTTTATAAAGAATCTGGGTTTGTCGCAAAACCTGGTCTAGAGAAAGGTCAAATATTCGTGCCTGGCAAGCCGTTTACAGCTCCAGATGGCGTTGCTTATTCATTCGCGTATGGTGCAAGACAGGCGCCAGTATTGTTCGGTGTTCAACTCGAAAAGGATGAGAAAAAACGTCATAAAATTATGGAAATTCTTGAATATGTGTCTACGGATTCCGAAGGTTTTCTGCTGACAGGTTTCGGTCAATTGGGGGTGAGCTATGATATGGAAGGGGACCTTGCCATTCCAAAAGCGGATGAAGAGGTTAGTGCTCCGAAGATGGGAGCGGGCAATTTCTATAATCCACTTAGCTCCACAGACACTTCAATGGAAAAACATACGGTAAAACAAGAATTGCTAGATTTGAGAGACAAGATCACTCCAGGTGTTACACCATTGCTTGATGTACTAGGCCCAGCGGTATTGACAAGCAAACCCAAGTATTGGGGCAATCTGAAGACGTTACAAGATACGTTTGTTATCAAGGCGATTACAGGAGAAGCGAACACGGGTAAAGATTTTGATAATTTCAAGGATAGCTGGCTAAAAGCCGGAGGTCAGGAAGTAACGGATGAAGTAAATAAAGTGTTGGCGGATCGTAAATAGAGCGGTTGCCCGCTGATTAGTACTGGATGATAGGCTGGAGCAAAAGCTTGCTCCAGCCTATTTATTAAACCCTTAAGAGAGTTGATTCTAAGATAACGGAGGTAGAAATGAGCGAATTAATTATTTATGAGCAGCCGAATGAAGCCCTGGGGAAAGACGATTTTACAGTAAGCGTAAGAGAGCCTGGTGGGGTATGGCAATCTCTGTTTGTTTTTGAAGCAAAGGTGGATATGCATCAGGTTCGGTCGACATCGATGGTTTATTTTGATATGGATGGCACGGTGGAGGTCTCTGTTCATTGTAAAAAACAACAGATTGAACAAGCGGTTATTCGCCCTTTGGCATCCCAAATCTCCTTTCAAATCGAAGAGAATACCCTTTTGTTCACATTGGAGCACCCGTGTAAGCTTTCCATTGAAATCAATGGAGAACGTTTTAGTAACTTGCATCTTTTTGCCAACCCCTTGGAGACAGCCCCTCCTAGACATGACGATGATAATGTAGTGCTTGTCCAACCAGGAATACATCAATTTGCGGCTATCGCAGAACAAGTTCAGCGTTTGTCAGAAAGGGCTAACGGGGAGCGTCAGACGATATATTTTATGCCCGGCTATCATCAATTCGAGAATCCAATGCTGCATATCCCTTCTGGGACCACCGTTTATATTGCCGGAGGCGCGATCCTTTGTGGATCCATAATGATTGACCATGCTGAGAATGTTGTTGTTCGCGGCAGAGGTGTTCTGTATTTGGCGGATATGGAGAAAACGACTTATTTAAGAGGCGTTCAAATCCAGCATTCTGAACAGATTGAGATCGAAGGGATCATCACGCTTGATCCTCCGCATTACAGTATATATATCGGAGCGTCTAAGCATATTCGCATTCATAACTTCAAAGCTTTTAGTACACGCGGCTGGTGTGATGGAATTGATATGATGGCTAGCTCAAATGTGGATATTAAAGATGTGTTCTTGAGAACTTCTGATGATTGCATTGCCATTTACGGCAGTCGTGGAGAGTATTACGGAGACTCACGCCATATCACGGTTAAAGATTCCATACTCTGGGCGGACGTCGCTCATGCCATACATGTCGGTATTCATGGTGATCACCAACATAATGGCGATTTTATAGAAAATATTTGGTTCGAAAATATCGATGTGCTTGAACATCACGAGCCGCAGGAAAATTATTGGGGCGTTATGGCAATTTGTGCAGGGGACAACAATACCATTCGTAAGGTTACTTTCAAAAATATCCGGGTGGAGGATTTCGAACTAGGTCAGCTGTTTGATGTCCGCGTGGTGTGGAATAAAACCTATAATCCGGTGCCAGGACGCTGTATCGAAAATATTGAATTTAGCGATATCCACTACAATGGGAAGAATACCCATCCTTCCCGTATATTCGGCTATGACGAGGAAAGAGGTGTGAAGGACATTTATTTTTATAATCTCCAGATTAATGGAGAGGTTATTGTCGACCTGAATAACAAACATTTTGTAGTGAATGAATTTGCCAGCGGTATTTATTTGCATTAAATCAGAGGATGTAAATGAATGGAGGAGAACAATGAATTCATTTAAAGAGCTACTCTTTGGAAAATCGCTTAAACGTATTTTTAGGATCACAGTTTCTTTAAGTTTGTTGGTAACGCTAGTGCCTTTATCAGCAGAAGGAGCCGCAGTAGAATCGACAGAGCTGTCGATAATTACGGATTACCAACCTGCCATTAATGAGGTTATAGATGAAAGCGGATTCAAACATCCGGGTGTTGGCCTGACCAAGGATATTCTTGAGAATATTAGGACACAGGTACGGGCGCAAAAAGAACCCTGGATCACTTATTATAATCAGATGCTTCTCTCTCCGGCAGCTTCAAGAACGGTCACTTCCAACAATCAGAGTGGTGCGGATCCGTTGAAACCAGCGAGCGATGCTTTTAATAGCCAAGGCTTTAATTCAAGATTTATAGCGGATGGGTTGAAGGCTTACACACAAGCTCTATTGTATGTAATATCGGGTGATGAGGTTTACAGAGCCAATGCTATGCATATTATCCGGATTTGGTCGCAGATGGACCCTGAGAAATACGTGTATTTTAATGATGCACATATTCATACAGGAATTCCGCTTAATCGAATGGTTACTGCGGCGGAAATCTTAAGGTACACAAGTACTCAAACTGAAGAGCTGAAATGGACGGAACAAGATGTCGCTGATTTTGCGAATAATCTTATTAATCCGGTTATTGAAACATTCCAACACACCAATGATCGTTTTATGAACCAGCATCTTTATCCGCTGCTTGGAGCTATGTCAGGTTATATTTTTACAGGAAATAAAGATATGTACAATGAGGGAGTTGAATGGTTTACCGTCAATAAAACCGCTGTCGATCAGGGGCAAAATGGCGCGATAAAAGCATTATTCAGATGGGTTGATACAAATATTGTAACAGGGGAAAAAGTTAATCCTCCCGTAGTTCAGCATGTTGAAATGGGCAGAGATCAGGCGCATGGCGCTGGGGATATAACGAATGTAGAGATTTTATCACGTTTATTATTGGCTCAGGAAACAAAGGTAGATCCGGTAGAGGGGACTGTTTCTAATACGCCAAATGCGGTGGGTCCGTATGAGTTTCTAGATCAACGGATTTTAAAAGCTGCCGACTACTTTGCGCAGTATATGATTGGCTATGATACACCATGGATTCCAGTGGCGGCACATACAGATGTAAATGGAAATCCAATGATTATCTATAAACACTTGGCTGGCGGTTACAGGGGGAGAATTGGCGGTAATGTCTATGACCTTTATTATTATTATAAATATTCAGCTGGAATAAATATGGAGGTTGAAGCTCCTTACTTTAGCGAGATGTTTACTAAGCGATTGCCTTTCTATTGGGAGTCTCCGGATGGAGGCGGGGATTATTGGCTGTACATCCCTAAAGAAGCAGAGGGCGAGGGTACGCTCAATCTGCCGAAGGGGATAACGAATCCAGATTTGAGAGAACTAGAAGACCGGTATACGAAGCTTGATAGTCACTCCACCACAAAACAAGAAGGAGACACTACTTACGTTGAGATTACCGCAACAGATGAGGGCAGTAAAATTGCTTATGTGGGTGCAAGCAGCGGCGAACGAACCATTGCTTTTAAGATTCGGACTACTGGCATAGCAACCATGGAGGTGTTTGGCGATACCGTTACGCTGCCTGATACAAAGGGGCAATGGAGGTATATTCAGTATGCGTTCAATGAGTTCCAAGGCTTCAGCGATCTTGTCTATTTTAATGTGAAAGGAAATGGGACAACAGTCGATATTGACCATATTAATTTAAAAGCCGGGGCACAGCTTACCCCTCCAGTATTTACATCAGGGAAGGCACCGGTATCTTTATTTACCTATGAGGGTTCTACAGCGGCAATTCAATTTGATTTCTCTGCGACAGACGCAGGTGCAACGGATGTTGTTGCCTATCAAGCGGATCAATTACCTGAGGGCGCACTGTTCAATGAAACTTCAGGTGTGTTCTCTTGGTCTGGAGCACATGCGGGAACGTATTCCTTTGTAGTGAGTGCCTCAGACGGAACTTCGGTTACAACCAAGGATGTTACTGTTGTAGTAGCGAATGATCGGCAATCTGCCGTCAACGCCGTCATTTCTCCTTATCATGCTGATGTGCCTTACATTTCGGCAACGTTAGCTCACTATAAGCAAGTGCATGCTGAGGTAATGGATGTAATTACTAATGTCACTGACGAGGTCTTCTATCAGAAGTTATTTGACCTGAATCTTGCAGTGCAAAGTCTTAAAGAATTGACGCCTTTAATGAAAGATGGAAGTGTTAATTTTACGAATATGTTTGTCAGCTCAACCTTTGGTAATGCAGTCCCGAACCTGCTGGACAACACAAATGATAGTTTTGTGGGGTATTATACAGCGCAGGATCGGGCGCATTACATGGATTTAGGACCGGATTTTCAAATATCAGCAGAAAGCTTTGAGCTTCAGGTAAGAGCTAGTTTTCCGGAGAGAATTGGCGGCGTTGCAATGTTCGGATCGAATGACAAAGAAAATTGGACCCGCTTAACTCCCGGTTTGACAACAGTTACTGAAGAGATGCAGAGACTAGAGGTTCAAGCAGGCCTGGAGCATGAAAAATTCCGATTTTTGAAAATGGAAATGATAAAGCCTTCGAGTACTATGCTGGAAATTGCTGAATTTAGAATCTTTGGCCAGCGGTATGAGACAGTAAATCAATTAGAGTCCGTGTCCATTCACTCAGATCAAAGCTTAAAAAATCGGATTATTCCAGGGGATACGATTCAATTATCCTTTAAGTCTACAGAAATGATCCATAATGTCACGGCCAATATACAGGGTCAACCTGTTGCAGTCAGTTCTGTGGACAATATCAACTGGACAGCTAAGCTTGTGGTGAATGAAAATGTTCCATCAGGTACTGTGAAATTTAAGATCAATTATAAAACGGCAGCTGGAGAGGATGCTGTAGAGACTATTTTTACAACAGATGGTTCTACTTTATTCATTGCAGATCAGACAGGGCTTGTCGCTAATGTGCTTGAGATAGCAAATCTAATCGATTCCAGTGGAAGGAATCCGGCTGATCTTTTGGCAACAGCAAAAGTTTTATTTGATAATCATTTAGGTTCTATCACGGATTTTCGTTTAAATGGCAGTGGTTATGGTGCCTATCTAACCTTTGACTTTAAAGAAGGTGGCCAGGCATTGCTGTCTAGGGTAGAAGTAATCGGAAGGCAAGATAATTATGCGGGCAGAATTAATGGAACAGTGGTGCAAGGCTCCAACGACAATGTGACGTGGACTACGATCTCTAATGCAGCCTGGAATACGCCGGAATGGCAGACGTTGACGATTAACAGCACAGAACCCTATCGTTATATCCGCATCACCAATGGAAACAACTGGTATGGAAACATGGCTGAACTACGTTTGTATGGTGATGTTAAAATCAATTCAAAGCTTGATGCGGTGTCCATTAGCTCCGACCAAAGTATCCAGAAACGAATTGTGTCTGGGAACACGGTGAAATTGTCTTTTAAAGCAAGCGATGCAATAAACCAAGTGAATGTCAATATTCAGGGTCAAGTCGCAACCATTGCTACTGTCGATAAGATCAATTGGACGGCTGAAGCGGTGATGGGCAATAACGTACAACCTGGACCTGTGAACTTTAGTATTAAATACAAGACAAAGGAGGGAATCGAGGGGCCGGAAAAAACATCAACTACAGATGGTTCATCTCTGTACATTCCCGATGAGACCGAGTTGATTAGTAATGTGCTTGCGATTACTAATTTAAGTGATTCCAGTGGGAGAACATCCACTGATCTCAGAAATGTTGCGGGATCATTATTCGATGGAAATGCAGGCTCAATTACGGATTTTCGGGTAAATGGCAGTGGATATGGAGGATTTATAACGTTTGATTTTAAAGAAGGGAATAGGGTTCAGCTGTCCAAGGCAGAGGTGCTTTCCAGGCAAGATAATTATTTTACACGAATCAATGGGACTGTGGTTCAGGGTTCGAATGATAATACAAGCTGGACGACAATCTCCTCTCCTGCAGGAAAAACGATGGATTGGCAGACCTTAAGTATTAGTAATGCAGAAGCCTATCGTTATATCCGGATCTATAATAGTAGTAATTGGTTTGGAAACATGGCAGAATTACGCTTTTATGGTGTAGTAAAAGGGGCAGATCATACAGCTCCGGTGACAATGGATGATGCGCCACAAGGTTGGACTAACAAGGATACGTTGGTAACCTTCACAGCTACAGATGCGGGCTCTGGTGTTGCGGTAACCTATTTCACAGTAAACGATGGCGAGCAGCAAACCGGGAATTCAGTTATTTTGTCCCATGAAGGAACACATAAGTTAGTTTATTGGAGCGTTGACCGGGAAGGTAATGTGGAACAGCCGCAAAAGGTTGCTGTGGTGAAGATTGATCGAACCGCACCACAGGTGGTAATTAACGGAGAGGTTTCCTATACCATAGAGCAGACATTAAACATCACCTGTAATGCAGCTGATACTGTATCAGGCATCACTTATTCGCCATGTGATTCAACGCTCGCAGATGTAAAGGCGTATACGCTGGAACCAGGAACTCATAGTGTAACTGCGAAAGCCGAGGATGCGGCGGGCAATGTCGGGTTGGCAGAGCATTCGTTTAGTGTATATGCGACATTTGACAGCTTGTCGGCATTAACCGAAACTTTTGCAGCTGAGACGGGTGCTCCAGATTTAGAAAACGTAATCAAATCACTTAAGCAGCAGCTGGCTAACGCAAAAGAAAAAGCTGAGCAGCATGCTGGCGCAGGAGTTCACAGCTTGCTGGAAGCTTTTAAAAGTGAAGTGAACTTCCAGAGCAATCAGGTGTTCACTTCTGAGCAGGCAGAGGTTCTAGTCCGTTGGTCACAATGGCTCCAGATTACAACTCCGCTTGCTGGTGGAGCCCCTGGAAAGCCAGTGTTGTCTGACAATAATGGGTATGACACCGGGCTTCGAGATGGCAACTATGCCGTCACGATGAATCTTTGGTGGGGGAACAACGGTACCGAATTTAAGCTCTATGAAAACGATGTGCTGATCAGTACCCAGATGCTGACAGACAGCTCACCGAATGCGCAGACATTGAGTACGGATATTGTGGGCAAAACAAATGGAACCTACACGTACACTTGCGAGCTGGTCAACAGCTTCGGCTCGACGATATGCGATCCGCTTATCCTTACTGTTACCGATGCAACACCGGGTAAGCCTATAGTATCCCACGACAACTGGAGCGGGGATGGAACTTATGACGTTATGATGAATATGTGGTGGGGAACCAATGGTACTGAGTACCGTTTGTATGAGAATGGAGAAGTGATCGACACCCAGACACTAAACACGGCTACCCCTGCGGCTCAGATGACAGTTACGAAACTTAAAGATAAAGCACCAGGTGTATATGAATATTACGCAGTATTAGTCAATGCATCAGGCGAGACATCTAGTGAGAAAATCACAGTAACTGTCAAGCCAAGAAACTGATCATAGAGCTGATGAAATAGGAAGGCCCTTTCTTCGGGATGACCGAGGGAGGGGCTTTTTTAGAGGGATTGAGACGTTGAATAACGAACGGAGAATTAGGGAATTCTGTAAATTGACATAACACCTATAGGTGTTATAATCAAAAGTGAACCCAAAAGGTGTTATATTAATTGAATGCTGGAGGTTATTTATTATGCAAACTCAAGAACCCTTGCAAGAAATTCGTCAAACGATTTTACTAGATGCGCCAATAGAAAAGGTTTGGAAAGCTGTTGCCACGGCAGAAGGAATGGCAGCCTGGTGGATGCCTAGTACATTCGAGCCTGTTGTTGGGCATGAATTCATCCTGCATGCTGGACAATTCGGAGATTCTCCTTGTAAAGTAACCGAAGTTGATCCTCCGAATCGTGTTGGTTTTAATTGGGGGAAGGATTGGCATCTTGCTTTTGAACTGAAAGAAATCGAAGGGAAAACTGAATTTACCTTGATTCATTCTGGATGGGACCCTGAAAAAGTTACTGAATTTGGACAACCACATCCAATCGTACGCGGCTTTATGAACAGCGGCTGGGAAAAAATCGTCCAAGAAAAACTTCCTGCTTATATCGAGGCTTAATATGCCGGTTGCTGAAGCAGGACATGATGTATTTCAGGCGATAGCAGATCCTACCCGCCGCAGTCTGCTAAAGCTGCTCGCTAATAAGGAAATGTCTATAGCATCTATTACGGATTGCTACCCGATCAGCCGAACCGCTGTTAATAAGCATTTACAGGTATTGTCCGATGCGCAGCTTGTTAGCAGTCAGAAAGTCGGACGGGAGACCCGGTATAAGCTTCAGCCAGAACCTTTGCTGGAGCTGCAAGATTGGCTTGCCTTTTTTGAAGGTTATTGGGCTAATAAATTGTTTGCGCTTAAAGAATATGTTGAGGCTGACTCAGAGGAGAAGTAATAAACCGGGAGGCGTGAGATCGCGCTCCCCGGTTTTTTGTGTTGTTTAAATTCAGTTTATAAAAGGGAGTTACCATCACAATACAAACTAAAACGTTGGAGGAATTGTAATGGTAAATGAACGCAAAAAAATAATTGAGCCCAACCCTGGAGATTGGGCCGTCGAAGCGCGTGGGCTCGTCAAAACGTTTGGTGACAATCGCGCAGTTGATGAAGTAAATCTAAACGTTAAGGCAGGCACAATTTACGGTGTTCTTGGTCCCAATGGGGCTGGAAAGACGACGGTAATTCGGATGCTGGCTACGTTACTTCGTCCGGATGCGGGGTCGGCGCGAATCTTCGGGCATGATGTGGTAAAGGAGTCGCAGATTGTTCGGCAATTGATAGGGGTTACGGGACAATATGCTTCTGTGGATGAGTCACTTAGTGCTACAGAGAATCTGATTATCTTTTCACGTCTTTTAGGGTTAGGGCGGGTAGAGGCGCGGCAAAAGGCAGCGGAGTTGTTAGAAGAGTTTGGTCTGACGGAGGCGGCGAAACGGCCACTTCGAAATTTCTCTGGCGGTATGCGCCGACGTCTGGATCTTGCAGCGAGTCTGATTGCCCAGCCTCCGCTTATCTTTTTGGATGAACCAACAACAGGCCTGGACCCACGGACACGTTCGCAAATGTGGGATACCATTCGTCGGTTGGTGAACACAGGATCAACAGTGCTGTTAACTACACAGTATCTTGAAGAAGCCGATCAGCTGGCAGATCGCATTGCAGTTATTGATCATGGCCATGTCGTTGCAGAAGGCACCGTGGATGAGCTAAAAGCTTCAGTGGGCACCACCTCGCTGCACTTAAAAGTCCAAAATCTTAAAGATATCGCTCAAGCGCGCCGGATTGTGGAACATGTGCTGCATATCCAGTCTATAGTGCCGAATGAGGCTGGGAAAATTACTGCACCGATGGCGAACGCTGATTTAGTCACTGATTTGCTTATTGCACTCCGCGAAGCGGGGATTCCACTTGCGGAGATGAGTGTGCAGAAACCGACGCTTGATGAAGTGTTTTTGACGATCACTGGCCATGGAGTTACGGATGAGGCGTCCCAAGCGTCACAAGAATCAATTAATAAGGAGGCAGCAAGAGCATGAGTATGAGAACATCTACTATTAGTCCAGGTGCGACCCGACAATTGAAAAACCATACGAGCTTCAAACAATCTGTTCGTAACTCGTTAACGATGGCTTATCGCGGGATATTGAAAATCCGTCGCACACCTGAGCAATTGTTCGACGTAACGCTGCAGCCAATTATTTTCACACTAATGTTTACTTATATTTTTGGTGGAGCCATATCAGGAGATGTAGTGAGCTATTTACCCGTTATTATTCCTGGTATTCTAGTGCAGACTGTAATCACGACCTCCATCGTCACTGGTGTCCAACTGCGGGAAGACATGGATAAAGGGGTGTTTGACCGCTTTAAGTCATTGCCGATTGCCCGAATAGCCCCATTAGCCGGAGCTTTGTTGGCAGATACAATTCGATATACGATCGCAACTGTGCTTACTTTTGTCATGGGCTATATTATGGGTTACCGACCTGATGGCGGTCTGGAGCATGTCGCAATTGCTGCGCTTTTGGTTATCGTCTGCTCCTGGTCGATTAGCTGGATTTTCGCTTTCTTTGGTGTGATTGCCCGAACCGCTTCCAGCGTACAAGGGATATCAATGATTGTGCTGTTCCCACTCACTTTTCTATCCAACGCCTTCGTGCCTGTAGATACGATGCCTAACTGGCTGCAATGGTTTGTCAAAGTAAATCCAATCTCGCATCTTGTGTCAGCTGTCCGTCAGCTTGCTAACTCTGGAACCGTAGGCTGGGATTTCGCTATCTCACTTATCGGAGCCGCTGTGATTGTTGCGATTTTTGCACCTATTACTGTGCGTGCATATATGCGCCGGACATAATTAGAGATGAAGAAACGGCAGAAATGCCGTTTTTTTTGTGTTTTTTATTATGTTGAAAAAGCCGTGATCAAAGGATATCCCAAGATTACGGCTTAAATTTGTTGAGGAGGGACTTGCAAAGAGGCTTTTTAGAATTACTTATCTTTTTTAAAGAAGGTATGAATTAAATTGGAGACCGATCTATCATACAATATTTTAGCAGTTTCCTCATTTTGAATATGTCCACCCAAATGCAGATGAATGACGCCATGCAATGACGCCCATACCAGGTTAACAACAAGGAGAGGGTCTTTCTCATTAATAAACCCTTGTTCGATCGCTTCTGTAATAAGGGCTATCACTTGTTGTAGTGCCGTAAAGATAGCATGTAAGCTTTCCTCCTCCGGTTTGAATTCACTAAAGGCCCCTCCGAACATAACCATATAATAGCTGGTATGATTCCGTGAGAAATCCCAATAAGCTTGTCCAAGCCCGCGAAGATATAAATTTAGATTATCTTGTTTTGGAACCGCTTGAAAGGCAGCAGCTAATAATTTACACCCTTGCAAAAAAAGCTCCTTCGCTAAACCTTCCTTGTTTCCAAACAAGTTATAAATGATCTTTGTGGGACATTCCATTTTTTCAGCAACCTTGCGAATAGTTACACCTTCGGGTCCGGATTCATGCATGATGGCCGCAGCGGCTTCGATAATGTTCAGTCTTAATGTTTCCGCATGCTGTTGTTTTGCTTTTGGGTAGGTTGTAACAGATTGAGCATCTATAGAAGATATTTCGGACGATTTTTGCATGTAGTTTCACTTCCTTAGAACTTTACTTTAGCTTTTTAGATAGCCGTTATTTCTAAACCTTATTTTACTGATGTAGAAGAGAAATAGCCAATAATTAAATGTGTAGAACTTTATTTGACAACGAAACCTCACTTGGATACAATGATTCATATTGAAACACTGTTTCTGAATAGTCATTAAAGGGAGAGATGATAACAATGATTACAATTCAAAATAAATGGACGTTGATTACCGGAGCTTCTTCGGGTATAGGTGAAGCGTTTGCTCGAGAACTTGCAGCCAAAGGAAGTCACTTAATTTTAGTCGCCCGTTCTGAAGATAAATTGATTGCTTTAGCGGAAAAATTACAACGAAAATTTCAAATTCAAGCGGAGGTTCTAGTTGCTGATTTATCTCAAGAAGGTTCCCCTGACAGGCTCTATCAACAATGTGTAGAACGTGGCTTGAACGTTGATATTCTTATTAATAATGCAGGTTTTGCTACGCATGGGCTTTTTGAACAACTATCTGGTTCGAGACAACATGAAGAAGTGATGCTAAATGTATTGGCGGTTGTAGATCTGACCCATTTGTTTTTGCCAGAGATGTTAAAAAGAAAAAGCGGAGTGATTATAAACGTTGCATCAACAGCAGCATTTCAACCTCTCCCTAATATGGCTGTATATGGAGCGACAAAAGCTTTTGTATTATCATTTACACAAGCGCTATGGGAGGAAAATCGGAAACGGGGCGTACAATTTCTTGCGTTATGTCCGGGGTCTACGGAAACAGAATTTTTTAATGTTGTAGGAGCCGATGAAGCTTCGGTCGGGAAACGAGATACTCCAGAAAATGTGGTTCAAGTGGCTATTCGTTCGCTTCAAGCTAAAAAAGTGTTTGCTGTCCCAGGATTTACAAACTATATTTCAGCTCAAATGTCACGTTTTTTCACACGTAAACAAATGCTTTATTTTGTTGGACGCATGCTCCGTACGCGACATTAATAGATCAACGTATTCAAGCTGGTGTATTCCTTAGCAATGATTAACTATTTTAATTATAAAAAAACAACAAAACAGCGGTTCTCCCCAATATGGGAGAACCGCTGTTTTGTGTTTTGACTTGCTGACTTTGACTCCGTTCGCTTGAATTTACATCAACATCACTAACATCACCAACACCAACACCAACACCAACACCAACAACAACATCAACATCACCATCACCAACATCACCAACATCTACAACAACAACATCGACAAAATTACCAATCGACATCTAAATCACATCGCCGACTCATAATCGTCCACTGTGGTACGGACCCCAATGACGCTATTAGTATGTTTTTCGCAGTTCCAGCGTAGTTTCGGACTCCAGTGCAGCTATTCCCTAGAAAGGGTTCTAAATATGATGTTTTGTGCGCCAATAGGTGCATTGAGGTCCGATAGGATCAGAAAAGTGGGGGATTTCTGCGAATAAGGTCAACTGAGTCCGATAGTACCTCGTCCAGGGTAATTAACTAACTAATGTATTAAGATTCAATAAAAAGGAAAACAAACCAGCGTTGGTTTGTTGCTACAATAGATATTTGGGCAAGTAAGGCTAACGGACCCCAATGGTGTTATTAGTATGTTTTTCGCAGTTCCAGCGCAGTTTCGGACTCCAGTGCAGCTATTCCCTAGAAAGGGTTCTAAATATGGTGATTTGTACGCCAATAGGTGCATTGGGGTCCGATAGGATCAGCAAAGTGGGGAAGTTCTACGAATAAGGTCAACTGAGTCCGATAGTACCTCGTCCGCCAAAGTAAGGGGAGGTAAACACCTATGTTCTTGCAATCAACCTTATTGTATTAAGGTTCAATAAAAAGGACAAAAAACCAGCGTTGGTTGCTTCAACAAAAATTTGGGCAAGCAAGGCTGGCTAACGGACCCCAATGACGTTATTAGCATGTTTTTCGCAGTTCCAGCGCAGTTTCGGACTCCAGTGCAGCTATTCCCTAGAAAGGGTTCTAAATATGATGTTTTGTGCGCCAATAGGTGCATTGAGGTCCGATAGGATCAGAAAAGTGGGGAAGTTCTACGAATAAGGTCAACTGAGTCCGATAGTACCTCGTCCGCCAAAGTAAGGGGAGGTAAACACCCTCGCCCTCGCAAATAGCCTACTAGTAAACACCCCCGTCCTCGCAAACAACCTACTAGTAAACACCATCGACGTTGCAAACACACTACTGGCATGAACCTTCGTACACGTAACTCCGTATTGGAAGCTACGTCATGCGCAGAAAGCAATTGGATTTAATCAAAGAAGGTTCGGTCCTCAAATTATTTTGGCCTATTTTTCCATTAACTACTTCATCTGTCGTAGTAATTATGTTATACTGCAACTACTACGACAGATGAAGTAATCATGGGGGGATATTCTTGATCAGCAGTGATGTTATACGCGGCTACAATGATACGATGATCCTCTACATGCTGCTGGACGGGGAATCTTACGGGTACGAGATTTCCAAAAATATCAGGCAGTTGACGCAGGAGAAATATGTCATGAAAGAGACAACGTTATATTCTGCCTTCACCCGACTGGAGAAAAACGGGTATATAGAATCCTTTTATCTGGATGAGAGTCTTGGCAAGCGGCGTACGTATTATCGGATTACCTCGTTGGGTCTCGCCTATTACCGAGAAAAATGTGAGGAATGGAAGGTTACGCAGCAAGTTGTAAACCAATTTATCAAGGAGTGGTGATAGAGCATGGAGACGATCATAGTATATCTGGATAATATGTTTGCGGGTCTGCCAAAGAGTCAGGAACTGGAACATCTGAAGCAAGAGCTGCTATCCGGGATGGAGGAGAAGTACCTAGAGCTGAAGCTTGCTGGCAAGTCGGAGAATGAGGCGATTGGTATCGTCATATCGGAATTCGGCAATATTGAAGAGCTGACAGCGGAGCTTGGCATCGATCCAGTTGCGCCGGAACAGGCTATTCCGGTGCTGACGGAAGAAGAGGTTTACGCTTATGCGGCGGCCAGACGAAGCGCTGGATTATGGACGGGTATCGGCGTTTTTCTCTGCGCATGCGGAGTGGCGTTTTTGATCACCCTGGATACAATATTTGAAAATAAGGCTGTTATGAGTGATAAAGGTTCTATGCTGGGGCTGGTCGGAATGTTCGTGCTGGTCGCTATCGCGGTCGGGATGTTTATACACAGCGGAATGAAGCTTGATCGCTTTAAGAGTCTGGAGCAAGGTTTTCAGCTGCCTTACGCTCTAAAGATGGCGCTTCAACGGAGCCAAAGTCTTTATGCTCCGACTTACCGTCTTTCTCTGATTACAGGAGTCTGCCTGTGTGTGCTGTCGCCGGCTTTTATCTTCACCACTAGCTATGTCAACGATGACTATGCTCCCTATGGAGTCGCTGCTTTTCTGTTTATTGCGGCTGTAGCGGTGTTTCTGTTCATCTATTACGGGAATATCCAGGGTACTTATACGAAGTTGCTGGAGGAGCCGAATATCATTGCAGAGAAGCAGGAAGAGAACCGATTTGTTGGAGTTGTTGGGGCTGTGTTATGGCCTTTGGCGACGGCGATTTTTCTGTTCACGGGTTTTGTCTATGGGCGCTGGGACATCAATTGGGCAGTATTCCCAATTGCGGGTATCCTGTCCGGCATGTTAAGCAATGTTAATCATGTTCTGAACCGTAAAGATATCTCCTGATGGTGTTGACTACACTTGTACATTCCTGAACTAGATAGATTATATGTAAGGTATTCTACCAGTAGATTTGGCTGGAGAATACCTTTTTTTGTTGGATTTTAACAGGTGAGCTAAATGAGCTCTTTAATATTTTGACATTTAAATTTTAAGTACGGACTTGGACATATGTTGAGAGAAAGAGAATATGAATATACAACAATAATCTTGTTAAAGAGGCGACAATACATTAACTAGTTAGGAGAAATGATCGATGGAATTCGAACTGGGCAGCATTTTGAAACTAGTAAAACGTAGGCTGCTGTTCATTATTGTATTATGTATCGCTGCAGTCGGGCTCGCTGGTAGTGTTAGCTATTACGTTTTACAGCCGAAATACGAAGCGACAGCTTCTATACTTATTCAAGGGGACAGGCAGCAGAAAGCAATTAATGACATTATGGCCGGACAAAAGCTGGTCACTACTTACGGGGAGATCATTCGAAGCAGCAGGATAGCGGAAGAGGTCGTCAGAAAGCTGCAGCTAAAAATGACAGCAGAAGAGTTACTCAAAAATGTTAAGACAAGAACCAATAGCGAGTCACTCGTAACAACGGTAATTGTGACTGATTCAAAAGCTCAACGGGCAACAGATATCGCGAATGGCTTCGGAGAGGCCTTTAATGCGAATATTCAATCGATTATGGGAGTGGAGAATGTTGTATTTCTCGACCGTGCCAAGGTTCCTTCTGATCCTGTCTCACCTAAGCCCGTCTTCAATATGGCTGTTGCCTTCGGATTGGCGCTGATTACCGGGATTGCAATCTCTATCCTCCGGGAATTGATGGAGAAACCCGTGAGAAGTGCCAAAGATATTCAGCTTGATTTGCAGCTTCCGCTTCTGGGAACCGTGGGCAAATTAAAGCCACGCAAACGGCGGAATAAAGCGAAAACCAAATCAGCAGAAGGAGCCATCAGTTATGAAGAAGAAAACGCCAAAATTATATTGCCTGGAACAACCGAAGTCATCTAGCGGAGATCAATTCCGAAGCATACGCTCCAATATTCGTTATACCCGCGTTGGTGGAGAGATCCGCTCTTTATTAGTCACAAGCTCGCTTCCGGATGAAGGAAAATCAACGGTAGCCATAAACCTGGCGATTGCCATGGCGGAAGCTGGTAAGACAGTTCTACTCATTGATGGGGATCTACGTACGCCAACGGTGCATAAGGCATTTGATCTGCCTAATTGGATCGGGCTTAGCAGTATCTTAGTGGATCATACCCGCTTAGAGGATTGCATTATTTCTATTGAGGAAGCAGAAGGTTTGTCTGTATTGACCTCTGGTCCGATTTCACCAAATCCCGCTGAATTACTAGGCTCTGAAGGAATGAAGCGATTGTTTGCAGAGCTGAGCGTGCGTTTTGATACGATTGTTATCGACTCATCCTCTGTATTAATGCCATTTTCGGATGCCCTTATTTTGGCAACGATGACTGAGGGGGTATTGCTAGTTGTGAAATCCGGAAAAGTGCTCTTAAAGCACACGAGTTCTGCCAAGCACTTGCTAGAGCAGCAGGGAGCACATTTGCTGGGAGCCGTATTGAATTATCGGAAAAAGAGCAGGCGTTCCAAGATTCGTGGTGAAGATTTTGCCGAGTGGGCCTCTTCTTCTGGAATGGTCTGACGTCTATGTCATTTGCTTCTCTTCGTTATTTGCTCGGGAATATCACTTACGCTGGTGCTCAGTTTGTGATTGTGATCCTGCTGAATAAATTCGGGTCATCGGCAATCGTGGGGCAATATTCGCTAGGGCTTGCAGTTACTGCTCCGATCTTTATGTTGTCGCATCTACATCTTCGTTCCGTATTAATCGTTGATTCATCGGGGAAATACAGTTTTGGAGACTTTCTGGGCTTACGGCTGATAACAACCGCCCTTGCGTTTACGATTACCGCAGGTTTTTGCATAATAAGTGGTTTGGATTGGAATACAGTATTGGTTATTTTCTTCATCGGTCTGTATAGAATCGTTGAATCAATCAGTGATATTTTATTAGGCATCGTTCAAAAGGAGGAGAGATTAGATCAAATCTCAATCTCCAGAATGGCAAAAGGGTTATTCTCCATTCTAATCTTCATCCTCGTATTTATCCCTACACAGAGCCTTGTTCTTGCCTTGTTAGTCATGATTATCGGATGGTTAGCGATAACGATTGGATATGATGCTCGTAAAGCGAGAATATACACTTCTCTCAGGCCACTCTTCAACAAAAGAAGCCTATGGAGTTTACTGATCGTCAGTTCACCGCTAGGCCTGGTATTGGCGTTGATGTCGTTAAATACGAATATCCCATTATATGCGATTTCCTATTTTAAAGGGGAGCATGACTTAGGTATTTATGCTTCACTCTCATATATGATTGTTGCCTGCAATGTTGTCGTCACCGCACTTGGTGAAGCCATAACACCACGTCTTGCCAGGTGGCACGCAGGCGGGAGACACAAGGAGTTTGTCACTTTACTCAGCCGAATGATAGCGATGGGTTTGGGTTTTAGTGCGGTCGCTTGTTTGATAGGGTGGTTGTTTGGACACAAGCTGTTAACCGTATTATTCAGTTCAGACGTGGCAGGAGAGTTAGGGTTGTTTCATTGGCTGCTGGCGTCCACCATGCTGGTATTTATTTCATCCTACCTGTGGTACGCCATAACGGCTACCGGAAGGTACAAAGCCCAGATTCCATTGTTTTTGTGCACAGCATTCACTAATGGCTTGTGTTGTCTGATCTTCGTACCTCATTACGGGGTAGTAGGTGCTGCGATGGGAGCTAGTTCGTCGTTATTTGTACAGATGATTGGCAGTGTAGTTGTGCTGTATCGTGTCATCGGAAAGGTGAGAAAACGGGAACAATCGGAAGCGGCGGCATAAGTTCTTGTTTTATAGGAAAGTAGGAAAGTAGGGACTTGTATGACATCTGTATCTGTTGTAGGGAAGCCCTACACCATGCACAATTTATTTCTGTTTGCGGTCATGGGGTACATCATATGCCTTCCGGCGCAGATTGATTTTGGGGGAGCCTTCCGTATCGCCCCGTCGGATCTCTTCTTGATGTTAGGTTTATTTGCCGCTGGATTCCATCTCAAATTGGACCGGAGGATATTCAGTTCATGGCATTGGGGCATGCTGTTCATTTTTGTTTTAGCTTCCTTTGTATCCATTTGGCGCAACGGCTTCATTACTCAATACGCCCTGTTGCAAAAAGATATTGGATTTATTCTCCTTTTGTTGACCTACATCATGCTTGTGCAAGCAGCAGATAGCTGGGAACGGTTATATAAAATGCTCCGATTTTTCCTGATCAGTGTGCTGCTCTTAAATGGTGTTGCCCTATTCGCTTTTTTCAGCGGAGTAAAGGTTCCGTTCATGGTGCAAGACGGGCGGTTGTCCGGCATGTTAATTGATCCCAATGCATACGGGGGATTGCTGGTGACGGCTTTTGCCATTCATATCATGACGAGTGGGGAGAAGATAAAGCTGCTGCGGGGATGGGTCAGCATACTAGCGACAATAAGCTTAGCCGGGGGCATTATGATGACTTTCTCGCGCTCGTCTTGGATTGGTCTGTTCCTAGTATTACTTACACTTTTGATTACCAAACCTTCCAGACTGATCAAGATCGGAATGGGGTTTGGGGTGGCATTTATAGCTCTGCTGCTGTATAAAGGCACCGCTTATCTAAATGTGCTGGAGTCTATGTCCAGCAGACCTTCCCAGATTCAGTCGCGTCTTGACATCATTGACAAAGCGGTGGATTGGATCGCACAAAGTCCGTTATTAGGCATTGGGCTTGGTTCCTATAATTACGAACTGCGCATTATTATCCACAACACCCCTATATGGTTTTTGACTGAATTCGGCTTATTGGGCTTGATTGTATATGGCGGATTTATGATTTGGTTCTTCATTGTGGGTATCCGTTCTTATCGTGCAGCAGATCCGATTCATAGACCAATTATTATGGCATTGCTGCTGTCCCATGCGGCGATGATTGGGTTATCGATGGGCATTGAGGCGTTATTCCAGCGGTATTGGTGGTTCATGATGGCGATGAACGGAGCTTGCATCCGGTTAACAGACAAAAACCTGAAAGGAGAGATGCCCTATCGAACCCAACACGTTGAAAGGCCAACTGGGCGCAAGCTTCGACAACGAGCAGAGCAACCTCAATAAAAGCTCAATTAAGGACATCGGGAGTGTTCCAGCTGAGGAAGGCTTACAAGCAAAGGTTGCTTTTGTAGCCTCAATATATGGGCATTTCGAGAGTTTTCATTTACCTTACATGGCGTTATTGCAGCAAAAAGGGTGTGAAGTCCATGCTTACGCTCAGCCGGGCGAAGCCAGACAGCGCTTGGAACAGCGGGGAATTGTATGTCACGACGTACCTATACAACGAAGTCCTTTACAGTTGAAGAATTGGACGGCTCTGCGGATCTTAACTAAAAGCTTCCAAGCGGAAAAATTTCAGTTCGTCCATGTACATACACCAGTGGCTTCGATTCTCGGACGGATTGCAGCCCATAGAACAGGTGTCCCCAGCCTATTGTATACAGCTCATGGTTTTCATTTTTTTAAAGGTGCTCCTCTTCTGAACTGGATGCTTTATTATCCGTTGGAGTATTTGATGGCCCGTTGGACGGATGTGCTGATCACTATCAATAGTGAAGATTATGAGCGCGCTCAAAAATTCCCTGTCCGAAAAAAAGTAACTTATGTGAGTGGAGTCGGGCTTGATCTTCAGGTATACGGTAGCGGTGAGAGGGATAATGAAGTTGCAAAAATGAAGGGGGAAAGTCGTCGCCAGCTATTTGATTTACCTAAGAGATACAATGATAATCCTTCATTCGTTGTTCTCTGCGTCGCTGAGTTAAATGCTAACAAGAACCAAAAACAGTTGATCGAAGCACTACATCATTTGGGTGATCAAGCAAGCGATATTCATCTAGCATTCGCAGGTACAGGTCCTTTCGAGCAAACTCTTGTAGAACTTGCTACTCGGTTAGGGGTTAGGGATCAGGTGCATTTTCTGGGGTTTCGAAGAGATATACCGGATTTGCTACAAGCGTGTGATGTTGCGGCACTCGTGTCCTATCGCGAGGGGTTACCCCGGGCGATTATGGAGGCGATGGCAGCAGGTAAACCCGTGATCGGCACACATATTCGGGGCATTCGCGATTTGATTGAGCATGAGTCAACGGGCATGTTGGTTCCAGTAGATGATATTGCTGCTACGGCAAAAGCACTGGTTCAACTGCGAGCGGACGCAGCTTTGACCGCAGCAATGGGGAAAGCGAATAAGGACAGGATTATTCGCTATGGATTGCCTGCGGTGCTTTGTGAAATGGACTCGATTTATATAGAAGCGCTGAATGAACCAGGGATAAAACCATTTCAGTCTGAATTACAACCGGGTCTGACAGCAGATAGATAATTCATTCTCGCATATACGACAACATACGAATAAACGAATAATTAGTTAATTAGGGAGAAAGAAGTGATGAAAATGCGGATCGTACGTTTAGTCATGTTGGATGCGGGAATTATAGCGGCTTCAGTGTGGCTTGTGTTTTTACTTCGGTTTGATTTTCAAATCCCTGAGCAGTACATGTGGATGCTTCCGTGGGCGATACTCATTCACATTATGGTGTACGCAGCGTTCTCATTTGGATTCAAGGTGTATAACAATATCTGGCGATACACCGGTATAGGTGAGTTATTGCAGCTGCTAAAAGTGAGTGCTTTAACACTCTGTGGAGTGGTCGCTGTCAATGTATCTACGCATGTATTCGTCCCTTCTTATCGATTGCCGATTTCGATTTATTTTGCAGCGGGATACGTATTTCTCGGCATTTCCGGCTTACGTTTAGTTAACCGCCTCATTAACGATAGGTTCGAAACTCCGGGAACAAAGGGTTCATCCGAAGGCAATCTGCTAATCGTAGGGGCAGGGAAAGCGGGCATCCTCGTTACCAAAGATATCAAGCATTCAAGATTTAAATTCATGAACCCAGTCGCTTTCATAGATGATGATATCTCAAAGCGCAAGCTGGAGCTTATGGGGTTACCGATTGTCGGTAACCGTAACTTCATTCCCCAGGCAGTCGAGCAGCTGGATATTTCGTTCATTATCATCGCTTTGCCTACGGCTCCACAAAAGGAATTACTGGAGATCATCGAAATCTGCAAATCTACCAAAGCTCAGATCAAGTTAATGCCTAGTATGACCGATATTTTGGACGGGAAAATGGCCATTAACATGATCCGTGAAGTATCCGTAAATGATTTGCTGGGGAGAAGCCCAATAGAAATTAATACGGAAGAGATTCGTGAGAATTTGGGAAGCGAGTGTATTCTCATCACCGGTGCAGGCGGTTCAATTGGTTCGGAGTTATGCCGGCAATTGGCTGCGTACCGTCCGAAGGAAATGCTGCTTTTGGGGCATGGAGAAAATAGCATTTATCTTATTGAACAAGAATTGCGGCAGTTATATCCCGATCAGATCATTCATCCCATTATAGCGGACATTCAGGATGTATCGCGGATTGATAACGTTTTTCAAAAATTCCGCCCCTCCATTGTGTATCATGCCGCTGCTCACAAGCATGTTCCTCTTATGGAGATGAATCCAGTAGAGGCAGTTAAAAATAATGTGATCGGCACAAGGAATGTAGCGGAAGCGAGTGCTAAATATGGTGCTAAACGGTTCATCCTCATCTCATCGGATAAGGCGGTTAATCCTACCAGTGTTATGGGGGCCACGAAACGAGCCGCGGAAATGATCATTAATGATCAGAATTCCTTAAGCAAGACGGTTTTTGCTGCTGTACGTTTTGGTAATGTGCTGGGCAGTAGGGGAAGTGTCATTCCGTTATTCAAAAGACAAATCGAAAACGGCGGCCCGGTGACGGTTACACATATGGATATGGTGCGTTACTTCATGACGATACCCGAAGCGGTACAGTTGGTTATTCAAGCAAGTGTGCTGGCACAAGGGGGAGAAGTGTTTGTGCTGGATATGGGTAAGCCAGTTCGTATATACGATCTAGCGAGGGATTTAATCCGCTTGTCGGGTCTCGAGCCTGACAAAGATATTCCCATTGTGGTCACTGGCATTCGTCCTGGAGAAAAATTGTTTGAGGAGCTTTTGACTGAAGAAGAAGGGTTATTGGTCACTAACAACTACCGTATTATGATTAGCCGCCCGCAAAGTGTCTCCAGATCTGAACTGAATTTGGTGTTGGGGGTTCTGGAGAACTTGTGCAAACGGTATGAACTGATGCCAAGCAGTCATCAGATCAAAAAACTGCTAAAGCAGCTAATTCCAAGCTATTCGGGTTTTCAGGAAGAAACGCAGGTGGGCACACATGATCTTGAACGCATTAAATCCGAAGTTCATGCGGGAATCTGACCTATGAAGTCGACTAAGTATTCATGGATGACAAGATTATGGGGCAAGCGCGACAAGCCAATTACAGGTAAACGTTCACGCATGCGGCGGGTGGGACGATACAGCCTGATTGTTATTCTTGTTGTGGTTGTAGTTGGGGGGATCTGGATTGGAGGGATATTGAATCCAGAGCATCGTTTTAACAAGGCGATTCTTAACCCCTTGACGATCCCTAGCTCTAATGTGGTTACGGACAATGAAGAGAGGGTACAGTCGCTCAGCACACCAGCCCCACAAACACAAACGGATGAGCTTATCCTAACAACGCCTACACAAACTCCAGCTGCGGCGATATCCCCAGCAGACAAGAAAAGCTCATCCTTTAATGTAGTGCTAATTGGAACAGACACTTGGGGCGGAGAAAGCTCGCGGGCAGATACGATCATGGTTGCCCATGTGATGCCGGATCAACGGAAGGTGAATATCGTATCTGTGCCGCGGGACACGCGGGTTTATGTGCAGAATGTCGGTTATACCAAGATCAATCATGCACATATCGTTGGTGAGACAAAGGGTGGGAATCAGCAGGGTACGCTGACACTGATTCAAGCCGTTAGTGATTTTATGAATATTCCTATTCATTACTACATCAAGACGAACTTCTCCGGTGTTCGTGATTTCATCGATTCGATCGGCGGGATCGATATGCAAATTGATCAGGATGTGACCATCACTCCGGAGATCACCATCAAGAAAGGTGAGCAGCATCTGGATGGTGCCCACACGCTTTATTTAGCAAGGGAGCGTTACTCGACTCCGGAGGGTGACTTTAGCCGCCAACGGGAGCAGTTCAATATCGTTCGGGCTGTAGCCAAAAAGCTATTAAGTCCGGAACACCTTCCTGATTTAGCGGGACTGCTACTACATGAAAAGAAAGACATTATTGATACGAGTTTTAGTGACAGTGATTTGATGAGCTTAGCTTGGCTATTCAAGGGAATGGATTCCGCGGATTTTGCTTACGAACAGATTCCTGGCCATAACAGCTCTGCTCTAGATCCGCTCGTCCGAACTAAAGTGTATTACTGGAGTGCTAATTCGGAAGAGGTAAAGTCACTCACAGAACGTCTTTTTACGGAATAAGAGAAAGGCGGGGGGATGACTACCATGTATCGCCATATGAAGCGGGGCTTCGATTTGGTGGGAGCGATCTTTATGTTAGGTGTGTTTAGTCCGGTCATGGCTGTAGTGGCGTTGCTGATTCGGATAAAGTTGGGAAGTCCTATTTTGTTCAAGCAGCAGCGGCCGGGCATGGGAGAAAGACCCTTCTACATCTACAAGTTTCGAACCATGGCTGAAATGTATGATGCGCAAGGCCAGCCGTTATCGGATGCTCGGCGTTATATCAAATTCGGCGGATTGATTCGAAAGCTGAGTCTGGATGAGCTGCCGCAATTAGTGAATGTTGTGAAGGGAGAAATGAGTCTGATCGGACCAAGACCTTTGCTCATCCGTTACAGCCCGCATTACTCTGAACGGGAGCGGCTGCGATTCACTGTAAGACCCGGAATCACGGGATTGGCGCAGGTATCTGGACGTAATACTTCGGAATGGAAACAGCGGCTCTCCTATGACGTTACCTATGTTGAGAAGCTGAGCTTTAGATTAGATGCGTTGATCTTATGTAAAACTGTGCTGAAGGTGATCCGCCAAGATGACGTTGTGGCCAATCCGGGTGAGCATAGTCTGCCGCTCGATGAGTACAGAATGAACCAAAAGGAGGGGTCGGCATGAATTTGCGGTTTAGTCCGCTTCAGGAAGATGATATTCACCTTGCATGCCGGCTCTTACAGAGCAACTTGCCAGAGTCGGTCTACAATCAAACCATATTCGCCTGTGGCGGTTATCCCGAATATTTGAAAGCAGCATGTAAATGCGGAAGCCATTCAGCAACACTGCTGATTGGTGCCTATTCTGAAGATCTTCTTATTGGATTCGCTGAATGGAGAAGAATGGAGCAGATGCTGGTTCTGAATAACTTGAATGTGGACGCAGCTTATCGAAAAGACGGCATCGGCGGCAAGCTTATGGCCTACGGGGAGACGTTAGCCCAAAAGGATGGCATTTCGAAGCTGGCACTTGATGTATTTTCGTGGAATGAGCAAGCTCATGCTTGGTATTTGCGGCTTGGTTTTGCAGAGGAAGGCCGGACTTACTGGTATGTAAGAGATTTGGCTCCAGCGATTGATAGGGATAGAGAAGCATTGGCGTACATCATAGATGATTACCCGATGGCAGAAGCACATCATCAAAAGTATGGATTCTCTTCTCTTAAGATTAGAACGAAGGAAGAGACTTCAGTAGTGGGCCGGTTAGGTGAACAGTATTATCGTATCCAGCTGCAAAGTGGAGGGTGGAGTGGCTGCAATCTTTTGACAGACGTATTAATGGATTTAGACCGGGAGAAAAGGCTGCTGTTGCTTTCTTCAGATGCTTATTTGCGTGAGCGAGACCCCGAGCTAATCTTAAGCACTGAAAGTATACGTATGATCAAAATATTGGAGAATCAAGAGGTGTTGTATGAGTAACTTTATCGTGCTAGGCAGCTCTAGTTCAGAGGAATGGGATGCCTATTTGAACCAGTTAGAGACGAAGGATATCTATTTCTCCTCAGCGTTTTTTCGGCTGTTTGAGGACGGAGAGCACCAGCAGGCAGAGCTGTTTGTATTCAAGCAGGGAGACCAGCTCATCATTTATCCTTACTTGCTTCGTTCCATAAGCCATCTTCCTGCTGTAATCCAACTGGGGCTTGAAGGTGATTGGTACGACATTAGTACACCTTATGGATACGGGGGACCGATATCGAATCTCCCTCCAGGAGCCGAACGAAGTGAGCTGTACCGGCAATTCAGTGAAACGTTCACGGATTACTGTAGAGAGAAAAAGATCATGACTGAGTTTGTGAGATTTCATCCCTTAATAGGCAACGCTACGGAATATCAAAGCGGGCTTACTACCGAGTGGAATAGAAATACAATTTATATTGATTTGACTGTGGGTTCGGAGGCAGAGCTTATCCGGAATTATGGCAGCAATCATAAACGGAATATTCACAAAATAAAGTCTGCGCCCTTTACAATTCGGAATTCCAATCTGAAAGATCGTATTGAGTCCTTCAGTGAATTGTATTACGGAACACTAAATGATTTACAGGCGGATTCTTTTTATTATTTCCCCAAAAAATTTATAGAAGATACTAGTTATCTACTTGAGGGGAGAGTAGAGCTATTCGAAGCTATGGTTGGGGAGAAAACGGTGGCAACCAGCATCGTGTTACATGAACGACCGTGGATGCATTATCACCTATGTGGTTGGGATCGCGCCTATCTGCAGTGGTCACCTACCAAATTGCTAATTCACGCAGCAGCCAAGTGGGGGATGGAAAATGGCTTTGAACGTTTTCATCTTGGCGGGGGATATAAGGGGAATGACGACTTATTTCAATTCAAGCATAGATTCGCGACACAACTGGAACCCCTTGACTATTACTTAGGTAAACGAATTTTTTTTCCAGAGTTGTATGAGCGGATCATATCCTTTTGTGACACTAGAGTATCAGGAAGTTACTTTCCGCTCTATCGGCATCCAGATCTCGATATGATATGTATTCCATCTGGAGAAATCGGTCCAAATGGAGAAAGGAGCTTCGCATGAGCATTCGTCAAACAAGCATTCTGCCACGAATCTTGTTATCCCCGCCGCATATTAGTGGACGTGAGCAGGTCTACATGGAGGAGGCGATACACTCTGGTTGGATTGCTCCTATTGGTCCGCAAGTCGATGCGTTCGAGCGGGAGATGGCCGCCTACACAGGATCAAAGGGTGCACTAGCGTTAAGCTCTGGCACGGCGGCGATTCATCTCGCACTTCGTCTAGCCGGTGTCACACAAGGAGATTACGTGATCTGTTCAACGCTCACGTTCGTTGCTAGCGCCAATCCTATTTTATATTTGGGGGCCACCCCCGTATTTGTCGATTCAGAGCCTGAGACCTGGAACATGTGTCCGCTGGCTTTTCAGCGGGCCTGCCAAGATTTGAATGACAAAGGACTGCTGCCAAAAGCGGCTGTTGTCGTCAATTTATACGGACAAAGCGCAGATATGGAGCCCATTGTAGAAATAGCTGACCGATATGGAATTACCTTGATTGAAGATGCTGCCGAATCATTAGGTGCTTTCTATCAAGGCAAGGCCAGCGGAACCTGGGGCCAATTCGGAATCTATTCTTTCAACGGAAATAAGATTATTACAACCTCAGGTGGGGGCATGCTCGTATCCGACGATACCGAAGCCCTAGAGCAAGCGCGCTTCTGGTCTACGCAAGCCCGAGACACTGCCCCTCATTATCAACATTCCGAAATGGGATACAACTATCGGTTAAGCAACCTGTTGGCAGCTATAGGACGCGGTCAATTAGAACTGCTTGAAGAGCGGGTTGAACGGCGCAGATCTATTGGCCGGCGATATAGGGAACGTTTAGGTTCCATACCGGGTCTTCATTTTATGCCGGAAGCACGCAATTGTCGCAGCACGCACTGGTTGAGTGCGCTGACCATCGATGAAGAAGTGGCGGGGTTCTCTTCACGACAACTTCTGTCATGTCTGGAACAGCACAATATCGAAGCTAGGCCTGTATGGAAACCGCTGCATTTACAACCCTTGTTCGAGAGCAATTACTACTATCCTTACAGTGAGGAATACAGTGTATCAGATAACTTATTTTCAACAGGTGTCTGCCTGCCTTCTGGAAGCTCTTTATCGGATGAGGATTTGGAACGTGTCATTTATGCGATAGAGACATGTAACCAATACCGTTGATTCATCTTATTTAGCCTTCCATCCGCTGGCAGCTGATCCGCTTTCCTTCACATACAAAGTGGCTTGTGCCGTGCCATCCGTTCGCATGGCCAGACTGCCAACTGGGGCGGTTACGACTCCCTCGGGCGAACCCTCCACTATGAACACCGCGGGCAACACTGCCCCGCCAGTGAGGCGAATGGCCCGTTTGAAGTTACCGTAGGTCGAGAACCATTCAGGAAGCGAATAAGGATTATACAAGGTACCTAGTGATGTGCCTTGCATACCGATTAGTGTTTCGAATTCTAGAATTCGCTTTACTTTCACTGCCCGGGTATCGAACACAGCTACATTATTGAGGCGCAGAGATGGTTTAGCTGCACCGTAAGAAGAGACTAGCACTACCTGATTGGTTCCGCTATTGCGGACGATCATATTGTCGACAGTAGCCATGACGTCAGACTCCGTTGTGAATAAATGCAAAGTACTGCCCGTTAAGTCCTGTGCATCCATCGTCCCCACATAAAGATCTCCCCCGTCGATTCGGACACCACTTGCTAAGGTGGAACCCGAGCCGTACATTCCTAACGAACCGATATGCAACCTTGGTTTACCTCCGGCAGCATTAAACGCTGCATAGATCGCAGGGCCTCCGATGCCATCGAACTTGGCGCTAGCGATATCAATAAATTGTGAATAGATCGTCTGTAGACCGAAGTTAGCTTTATGATCGGTGGAGCGGATAGCCAAATGATTGATTTTCAGCGTCAGTCCATAGGACAGTAAGGCAGGACTTACCGATCCGCTTACACGCATATCTAGTGAACCGATGTCGAGTGTCCAGAGTTTAGCGATAGCATCTGTAAGCCCTGCTGATAGATCGTTACCGAAACCAATGGTAGTCAAGGAGTCGAATCGCTGATAAAAGCTGCGCGTTCCTTTAAAGACGTCGGGTTCAAGATCGAGAGAGTTAGCGCCAGTAAAACCCGGTGCGCCACCGCGGCTATTATTCAGGACTGCTCTGTTGACATGAAGCTGGTCTACAAAATGGACCACAAAGTTCTTTCGTCCAGCAGTCTCACAGCGTGCATATCCGATGTGCACATTAACGGAGGGGATTTCTTCTGTCCCCCCAATGAAGATATTATCTCCATAGCAATCGTGAGAGTACACTGACTCTATCGTTATATTTTGCGAAGAAGATATGAACAAGCCGTGAAGTTGATCGTTGACGGCTGTTTTAACAGTCGATGCATTTCCATCAATTTCAAGGGTGCCCGCGATTGTAATATTTGAGGCATTTAAGATGACTAGAACCCTAGTGTCTGAGGGTGGATTCGGGGCAAGCACAAGTTTGGAGCCGGCTTCAAAGCTTAAATTCGTTTTGGCCGGAATTCGAAGACACCACCAGTCGAGGACGGAGGGGTTACGCATGCGTCCCGAAGATACCTTATATACACCAGGAGGAAAGATTACTACTTTGTTTTTGGCGTTTCCCGCATTGATAGCATTTTGAATCGCTACTGTATCGTCCTTGATACCGTTTCCTACAGCGCCGTACGATCGGACGTTCACATAACCGTTAGTCTCAGGGTCTAATTTAATAGATGTGACCGCACCATCAGAAAGGATGGACGTAGTCACCGAGCTGTCTGGAATAGGGGCAGTAGCCATATACTTCACTCCTTTATACTTTGATTTTGTATTTTATGTGAATTTTTCGGGGAATGCACGGTACAAAGATCACTCTTAGCGGGCGAAAGGAGTTTTTTATTTTGAAGGTATTGGTAACTGGGGGGTTAGGCTTTATTGGGTCCCATGTGGTTGATCGGCTAATAAAAAAGGGCATAGAAACTGTGATTGTAGATAATGTATCCGGAGCCTCCGGTCTGACTTATATGAATTCTGCTGCGGTTTTGTATAAGTACGATATTCGGGATGAGACTTTGCATGAGGTGTTTAACCTTGAAAAGCCAAATGCAGTCATTCATCTGGCTGCACAGATCGACGTCAGAGAATCACAGCGGAACCCGTTATTTGATGCGAATGTGAATATTGTTGGCACGCTGAATGTACTGCGCATGTGCGAGATCCATCAGGTTCAAAAGCTAGTTTATGCCTCATCGGCAGCGGTTTATGGGAACCCGGAATATTTGAGCATTGATGAGCAGCATCCCTTAAATCCCGAGTCCTGCTATGGTGTATCCAAAAGTGTACCAGAGTCATATATTCGGATGTTTGCCAGCTTACATGGGCTGAAATATACGATTCTGCGTCTCGCTAATGTATATGGGCCAAGGCAAAGTTCGCACGGAGAAGCTGGCGTTGTTTCCGTTTTTCTGGATCGGATAAAGCAAGGGAAGGATCTTGTTATCTATGGGGACGGTGAGCAGACTAGAGATTTCGTCTATGTGGAGGATGTGGCGCAAGCGTTCGTTGATGCGGTTCAGACCGACGGCAGAGTGAATAATGAGACGATGAATATTAGCTGCGGAATACCAACCTCGATAAATACGATGGTTCGGATATTAGGGGACATCACGGGTCGGGATTTCCTGACAACCTATGCGGAGCCTCGTCCGGGGGATATTCTCCATAGCTATTTAAACAATCAAAAAGCCCAGGAATTATTGTCTTGGTTCCCTAACCATACCTTTCATACCGGGCTGGAAAAAACAATAACTGACCGCTTAAGTGTAGGAAGCGCAGTAGATCATTAAAAGCACCCATTGAAAGGGGCACTCCGCATGGAACGCAAAATGAACTCGGAAATGTTCGTTCTCCGTAGTGTAGCCTGCTTAAGTATAGCCCTGCTGCATGCTCTTTATCGGGTTTATGACGATGGAAATACACCTTGGGTAGAATCGGTGGGTTTACTGCTAACGTTTGGCACACCTGTATTCGTATTTATCTCCCAATTCGTGTTGTCATTTGCCTATCCCAATGAAATTCCAGCGAGATTTTGGGAGAAAAGAATCAAGTATATTTTATTGCCTTACTTTTTTTTCGGGACCTTGTATGCAGGACTAAAAGGATTGGAGATGTCGGGTAGTGACGGCATTCCTTTGCTGCAGGCTTTTTGGTATTACCTCTGGCGTCATTTGCTGATTGGAGATTTCCATGGCTATTTTATACTGATTATCTTTCAGTTTTATGCTTTATTCCTCTGGTTTCAGACGTATGCGAAGCGGCTTAACCCCCGCAATATTCTAATCGTATCGTTCCTTATTAACGTTATCTATTTGGGTTGCTTCAACTTTACTACGCCCGCAGATACGGCTGCCGCCCATTATTTCTGGGATAAAATGTACTGGATTTTCGCACCTGGTTGGATTTTTTACTTTACAGTAGCCTATTACTTGGGACGAAATGAGCTGTGGTTCCGGGAAAAATTAAAAAAGTTCCGCATAGCCGTATACACGCTCCCGGTTCTGACAGGTGCGCTTGTGCTGTTCGTGAATAGTCAAGGCTGGATAACGGCGCATAGCTCCAAAAGAATTGATATGCTTCTATTCGCCTTAAGCATGATTTTGCTGCTCTTCTCCGTGGCATCGAAAATGAAGAAAGTGCCACGTGTACTGGAATGGAGCAGCAGATACTCTTTTGGCATATACTTGCTTCATCCTTTGCTATTGGCTATATTCGTCAAGCTTCCAGCTTCATTTGGGTTGCAAAACCTTGGACTATTTAGTGTTCTGCTGCAATTTGTCGGTTGTGTGGTAGGCTCGGCACTTATAATGAATTTAGCGAATCGAATTCCTGGCGGAGCGTATGTATTCGGTCGGATCGGCGTTGGGATAAACCCAAGCAAACCACCGAAATCGCTGGATAAGCCGATAACTCCGAGTATTGGGAATGCAAACTAGCTTGGATTTGACCGGCCGCTAATCGTCTGTGTTTAGGTGATTAGTGGTCTTTTTTTGTTTTTGTGTTAATTGCGATTCCTTCGCTAATTACATCGCGATTACATCGCACTAGCAGCATCCTCTCAATTCTCATTAAAAAAGCAAAATAGTTGTAAAAAGTACAATTAAGTCTTATGCTCGCAGCTTTGGGGCAGTTTAATTGTATATTTTACAACTATTATTTTGGAATCCCGCCATATTGAGGAAATTGCTCGTATTTAAGTGTACAGAGTGCAACTAAATTCACAAAGGCTACCTTCAAAGCGTATATAGTTGCACAAAATACAATTAAACAAACTTCGTCGTTACCTAACATTAGCTACACTCTGGCACATTGGCGGCAAAGTCCCAGTATAATTGTTGTATTGTAGTCAGTTCACACGAGGTTTTGATTGTTCGGACCGTATTGCAGCTATTTTCACTTTTTAGTTGATTTTACGATAGTTTCGGACTGTATTGCGCTTATTTCCATAAAAACACACATTATGGAAGCTACTTTACACGAATAGCTGCATCTAAGTCCGATAATTTAGCAAAATGAATGAAATTATTAAAATAACGGCTCCTCAGTCCGATCTATAGTGAGGGGGATCTAATTAGATGAACTTCGATTATAGTCGAAGGGAACTAAATTAGTTAGAATAATTAGGTAGTCCCTTTATGGTTTTTTACATCCAGAGAATAATGCATCGTGCAGAATATTAGGAGGAAATGAATAGTGGAACTTGGAGTAAGCACATTTGTCGAGACCACACCGGATGTCCAAACGGGTGAGACAATAAGTCATGCAGAACGACTACGTGAAGTAGTGGAGGAAATTGTACTTGCCGAAGAGGTGGGATTAGATGTATACGGAGTAGGTGAGCATCATCGGCATGATTATGCGGCATCTTCACCTGCGGTTGTACTGGCTGCAGCTGCTTCGTTGACTACTAAGATCCGGTTGAGCAGTGCTGTAATGATCCTGTCTTCAGCCGATCCGGTGCGTGTGTTTCAGGACTTTGCAACGCTGGACGGAATTTCGAACGGACGTGCGGAGATTATGATCGGCCGGGGTTCGTTTACAGAGTCTTTTCCTCTATTCGGATATGATCTGAAGGATTATGAAGAACTGTTCAATGAGAAGCTGGAATTGTTATTAGCCATCCAAAAGTCAGAAAAAGTGACCTGGAAAGGCAAACACCGAGCAGCTATAGAAAATTTGGGGATTTACCCGCGTCCGGTTCAAGATCCTTTACCGATTTGGATCGGGAGTGCAGGAAGTCCAGAGTCTGCGATCCGCACAGGATCACTAGGTTTGCCTTTTGTTTTAGCGATTATAGGGAATGTTCTACCGCTGGATTATGCGTCACATGTGCAGCTTTACAAAAAAGCAGCTGCTGAAGCCGGGCGTGATATTTCAAAATATCCAATCGCTTCGCATTCACACGGGTTTATAGCGGAGACTAATCAGTTAGCGCTGGAGAAATTTTTCCCTTCAACGCATGCCCGGACCAATGTGCGGGCGAAGGAAAAAGGAACACCTCCGTACCATCGTGCAGATTATGATGCAGCGTGCAGCTTAGATGGCGCCCTTTACGTAGGTGATCCAGAAACTGTTGCTAATAAAATCATTCATCTGCGCAAGCATGTGGGAATTACGCGATTCTTTTTACATGTGCCGCACGGCACGATGCCTCATGAGGATGTTATGCAGGCGATTAGACTGCTTGGCACCGAAGTGGCCCCACGTGTTCGGGAAGAAGTAGCGCGCTGGGAAGCAAGTAATCGGTAATTTAGTAAGCTGCGTCCTTAGGACGTGGCTTTTTTTGTAAGGTATACTGAAGAAATGAATAACGTTTTATACAGGAGGGGCAATGGATAAAATTCATTATTTATCTCAATTCAATTTGCTTCAATCGTTAGGACTGGAAGACCTAATTGAAATGGAAGAATTAACGCGAATAACAGTAGTCCCCAAAAATACATATATCCAAACACCGTCAACCTTTTCTGAAGGACTGTTTTTTGTGAAAAAAGGGAAGGTTCGTTTATACCAATTAAATGCAAACGGTAAGCAATTTACATCGGATATCCTTAATGAAGGCAATGTTTTTGGTGAAATGGGTGTGATTTCTTTTGGAACGAAGGAACATTATATTGAAACGATTGAGGAAAGCCATATCTGCACAATTGATCCTGGAAGGTTTGAAGAATTCATCTCTCACCGGCCTAGGTTTATGATGTTATTATTGCAAGTATTGAGCGACCGCATAAAAAGTATGAGTCAGTTAACGCAAAATCTAGCCATCGGAAATCTGCATGATAAAATATTGTGCGTTCTTTTAAAGCTGGCGGATCAGCATGGGGTTGAGCATGAGGATAATTGTTACAAAATTAATGTTCCTCTATCGCATCAAGAAATCGCTAATTTAATTGGGGCCAGCAGAGAGGCTGTAACAGTGGCACTACAAGAATTGGTGAAAGCTGAAGTTATTCGGACAGGGTTCAGAACTATCTATATCCAGCGAGACAAGATCTTGGAAAGAAATATAACTTAGCTATTGAGTTGTAAACGAGATTACAGCTTCATTTTTAGAAACAACGGTATCCTAGCTATGACATGAAGGTGATTTAAGCTCTCAAATCATAGTGAAGGGACGATTTCCATGGAACACAGGAAGGGCGCTCGGAAGGTTACTGAAATTCCCGTTGAGATTGTAGAACTGCTGAATAAAGGATATTTACAGAGCGTGAATTTAACGGAATGGCTTGCTGTGGATCATCTTATATTGCTGGAAAATGTACTGAATGAGCTAGGTTTTGAACAGGAAGCTAAACCAATTTTACAAAGGCTGAATGCGTTATCGGAAAAGAAAATCATGAAGCTCATCCCGGTGATTTCACGTGAGTGGCAGCTTCTATTTGATTGTAAATCACAGCTGGAACGTTCCCGACTATTTGCTGTGTTAGCTCATCATAACTCCGATAGTGTTCGCTGCTGGGCTGCTTATATCGTGGGCCAGAATCATCAATGGAGTCTAGTTCAAAAACTAACAGCAATCCGTCCTTTTGCAGCGGATGGTTTTTGGGGTGCGTGAGATTTCTTGGATGGCTTTGAGGGAATCAGTCATTGCCGAGCTGGAAGCGTCCATTGAATTGTTAAAGGATTGGGTTCATGATCAGGACGTGAATATTAGGAGATTTGCGGTCGAATTGACGCGTCCACATGGGGTATGGGCAAAGCATATTACAGCGCTCAAAGAAAATCCAGCGATTGCCCTTCCGCTATTAGAACCGCTTAACTCTGATCCGGCAAAATACGTCCAGGATTCTGTAAGCAATTGGTTAAATGATGCTAGCAAAAGCAATCCGGCATGGGTACAACAAATTTGTGACGATTGGTTGAACCTATCGGGTACCAAGGAAACAAAGCGGATTGTAACCCGGGCAACAAGAAGTATTACTGATCAAAAATGAAATTAGTGCATCACTTTAGACTGGATATTCAAACGCCAAACACTATGGACTAATATGTGTTGGCGTTTTTTATTATGGAGTTAACTTGGATAATTCAAGAGAAAGACTACTTCCTATTTATTATTTAAACCAAACTTCGTGAAAATATTTATATTGTTAATCCTCAGGTCATCTGTTATACTCTGAAACACCAAATGTTATAAAAACTAACACTAATTAAAGGAATGGAGGATTTTCGTATGAAAAAACAAATAATTCGTAATGTAGGCGTCACGTTATCCATGTTTTTAGTGGTGAATTCGTTATCCGGTGTCATGTATGCTAACACATCGAATGATGCGTATAAGCCAAAAACCCATGTTCTGAAGGCCAATTCGGAGACTGTTCGATGGGGGAATATTGGTAAGGGAGATCCAGCTCTGACTGTACATTCGGGAGACATCGTAACGGTTGAGGCTATTACACATCACTCTGGTGATGATTACGAGCGGATGATTAAAGGAGATGCGGGAGTGGAGGATATTTTCCACTGGATTGAAGGGGAGAAGAACGAAGCGCTCCGCGGGCCAGGCGTACATATTATGACGGGTCCCATCGCAGTAGAAGGTGCTGAACCAGGGGATGTGCTGGAAGTGAAGATTCTGGACATGAAGCTGAGACCTAATGGAAATGAACAATACGCTGGAAAAACATATGGCGTGAATGCCGCGGCGAACTGGGGTTATCTATACGGAGATATGGTGGAGGAGCCGAAAAAGCGTGAGGTAGTAACCATCTATGAGATGGATACGGAGGGTGGAACAGATTATGCAACAGCTGTATATAACTACAAATGGTCTGTGCAAACCGATCCGGATGGTCAAGTGCACCCGACAATTGACTACCCGGGTGTTATCGTTGACCATAAAACGATTGATAAGAATTTCGATGTGCTAAAAGGTGTGAAAATTCCGGTGCGTCTCCACTTTGGTACAATGGGTGTGGCGCCGAAAGAAGCGGATGTTGTTGACTCCGTTCCACCTTCTTACAACGGCGGTAACGTAGATGATTGGCGGATTACCGAAGGTGCAACGATGTATTATCCTGTATCCGTAGCTGGTGCACTACTGTCGATCGGTGACCCGCATGCCGGTCAAGGCGATTCGGAGATTAACGGTACTGCGATTGAGACATCGGTCACTGGGGATATACAAGTTATTCTTCATAAAAAAACATCGCTTAACAACAAGCTGAAAGGTTTAAACTTCCCATTACTTGAAAATGAGAACGAGTGGGTCGTGCATGGATTCAGCTACGCTAATTATTTGGAGGAGCTGGGGGCTAGTGCTCAGACGGATATCTTCAACAACTCGTCCATCGACAAAGCAATGAAGGATGCCGCTCATAAAACAAAAGATTTTTTAATGGCTGGAATGGAATTGAGCGAAGATGAAGCATACTCTCTGATGTCGGTGTCAGCTGATTTTGGAATTACACAAGTGGTGGATGGAAACTGGGGCGTTCACGCCTTAATTGATAAAGGTCAATTCGGCGATTCCGAGCGCAAGCCCGTGGTTTTACGGAGCAGCTTTGAGAACTATGGAGCAAAGGTTGGCTGGCAGCCTGCCACTAAGACAGTTACGCTGAGCTACAATGGCAATGTACTGGAGATGAAGGTTGGAGCGACAACGGGAATTTACAACGGAGAGACAGTGAAGCTTGTAGCCCCATTAAGTGTTGTGAACGGGCAGGTTGTGGTCAGCGAATATTTCGTGAACTTTTATAAAGCTAAGCTGGCTAAGACAGAGTAGGACGAAATAGCAATTATTTGATAATTCTAATAAAAATTTAGATGAGAAAAGAACCGTCTTTATAGGCGGTTCTTTTTCTTATATATTTAAGCCGTCTTGATTTTTGTGGCGTTTCAATAAAATTTGGTTTTCTACACGTACCAGTCCATCCAGACAATAGATTGATTCATGCATAAACCGTTCCATCTCTTCAAGATTCTCAACTAAGATGTGAATATGCAGAATACAAGGTCCTGTCATTTCGTATAATACAGCTACACGTTCGTTTTCTTTTAATACGTCGACGATATGATTCAAATGAGCAGGCTCTACTTCAAGTTCCAGGTAGGCGGAGATTTTCTTTCCTAACTTTTCGGCACTGATGACAATCGAGAACTGTTCAATAATCCCTTGATTGACTAGCCGATCAATACGGTCTTTCACCGCGACACTTGATAAACTGACTTCTTTAGCTAGATCAGTATAGGAAATTCTGCTGTTTTGGGCCAGCCGCATCAAAATATGGTTATCGATAGGATCTAGCATGCGGATTCGTTCACCTCTTTTTTCGTAATTGTATCAGAAAAAAAGTGGGAATGCCTAGTAGCGCTTTACAGTAGAAGTGTGTGACGGCATTCTCTGCTGAAGATAGTTGACATAAAAGAATTATTTCACTATACTGGCTGTAATCTTATATACGATATACGTTGAAGGAGCCCAGTAGTAACTTAGTCCCTGTTCCAGAAAGCCGGGGGTTGATGAAACCCGGTACACACTAAGCTTGCGAATTACACTTTGGAGTATCTCGGGTAACACCGAGCGGAATGGCGAACGATATCTCGTCAAGAGTGGTATCAATGGTATGCTTGAGCATAAGCGTTTCATGGGTGCAATCTGGGTGGTAACACGGTTATTCAATCGTCCCTATGTCTACAATAGACAAGGGGACGATTTTTTTGTTTTTAAATATAAGGATTTATATGGTTCACTTCATCAATGATCCTTATATTTCTCGCTGAAACGGTACCGTCCTAATCAGGAGGGCAAAGCCGTTTCCGCTTGGCGGACTGATGTTTCATTATAGGATAACTACTAATTTTGAGGGGTGTAAGGCAATGAATATTATCGACGAACTAGAATGGCGCGATGCCATCAATCAACAAACAGATGCCGAAGGGCTTAGAGAACTGACCAATCAAAAATCGGTATCCCTGTACTGCGGTGTAGATCCAACTGGTGACAGTATGCATATTGGCCACTTGATTCCGTTCATGGTGCTCAAAAGATTCCAGCTGGCAGGACATCGTCCGGTTATTCTAATTGGTGGGGCTACGGGAACGATCGGTGATCCAAGTGGACGTCAATCCGAGCGCTCTTTGCAAACGCTGGAGCAAGTCCAAGCCAACGTTGATGCACTTACAGCACAAATGAAAAAATTGTTCGTGACTGATGGCGACAATCAAATCCGCATGGTGAACAACTACGATTGGACGCATAAAATCAATGTTATCGAATTTTTGCGTGACTATGGTAAAAACTTCAGTATCAATTCGATGCTTGCCAAGGATGTTGTAGCGAGCAGATTGGACAGCGGAATTTCCTTTACGGAATTCTCCTACCAAATCCTGCAATCCCTGGACTACCTGCACCTGTTCCAGCATGAAGATGTGCAGCTGCAAATCGGTGGTTCTGACCAATGGGGGAACATCACAAGTGGCTTAGATCTGATTCGTAAAAAAGAAGGTTCTGAAGCGGTGGCATTCGGACTTACCATCCCGCTTATGCTGAAAGCCGATGGTACAAAATTCGGTAAAACAGCTGGTGGAGCCATTTGGTTGGATCCGAACAAAACGACAGCTTTTGAATTCTACCAGTTCTGGGCAAATACAGATGACCGTGATGTTGTGAAATACCTGAAGTACTTTACATTCCTCTCTAAAGAGCAAATTGATGCACTAGCAGAAAAGGTGCAAACCGAACCGCATAAACGTGAAGCGCAAATAACACTGGCTGAAGAAATGACCAGATTCGTGCATGGTGAGGAATTGCTGGAGCAGGCTAAACGCATTACTGCCGCTCTGTTCAGTGGAGATATTAAATCTCTGACCGCTGACGAGATCGAGCAAGGCTTCAAGGAAATGCCGACCTACGAAACGACATTGGAGTCCAAAAATATCGTGGAGTGGCTGGTAGATCTAGGAATTGAGCCATCCAAACGTCAAGCGCGTGAAGACATCACCAAAGGCGCAATTTCCATGAACGGTGAAAAAGTTAGCGATGTAGCATTTGAAGTTACAGCCAGCGAAGCCATCGGCGGACGTTTTATCATTATCCGTAAGGGTAAGAAAAACTACAGCCTGGTGAAATTGTCCTAATAATAAGAAGCCTTCCTTATGAATAAGGAAGGTTTTTTGTTGTATTTTAAGTATAGAGGCAGACTATTTGCATATTAAGTGAAATTTGAAAGGTGAAATCGTCAAAATTATGGTAAGCTTAGGATTCGTGTGATTTATGGATTAACATGATATTCTACAACTATAACAGAAAATTAGGAGTGGTAATTTGAGAAGACAAAAACCAATGACCATGGAAGAATTGATGAATGAGTTACAAGGACAGAAAACGTATCAAGAAGATCCCAATCACATCTCTTTCGAGAAATTGTTTAATGAAGCGTTTATGAGTAAGTATTCCAATTACAAAAGTTTCGATGAGTTTGTAACCAAAGGGAACTTTCAAGTAAAGACAGAAGAAGATGTTGCTGACATACCTGATGAACTCTTTGATCGTCATGTTGTTAGGGAGACGAAGTTTGCGGATTGGAAATCCATGTTGGAAACAGCAAATAGAGAATACGTCCGTAATTAATAAGACTTAGTCTCTAACTACCGTTAGTTAGACTCATCCACAAAGAAACTGCACACCCTTATTGCTTTGTTCCAACGGACAATGGGGAGTGCAGCTTTTTTATGCCCAGTTATTCGACCAGCTATGATGTTTTACTCATCGTTGACTTGCAGATCTATGATTTAATTGAACAAATAGGAATTAGGTTCTACAAAGATAGTATTACATAGGAGGGGCAGAATCGTATGACTGCATGTATACGAACCTCTAAGCAGGAGACCCTTCATGTCATGTGGAAAACCGTCTCAGAGGATTGTAATCTAGCCTGTGATTATTGCTATTACAGTACAGCCGGGGGACATCCTCAGCAACCGATCCGGGTGATGGATACGGAGCTTCTGGAGCGGTTTATCGCTCAGTACATGAAAAGATCATCAGGGATAGCGACTTTCTCTTGGCAGGGTGGGGAGCCATTATTGGCCGGACTTTCGTATTTTGAACAAGTGATTTCATTTCAAGCTAAGTACGCTCCGCCTCATACGATGATCAGTAATGCACTGCAGACCAATGGAACGCTTATCCATGAGAAATGGGCGAAATTTTTTAAACGGTATAACTTTTTGGTTGGGATTAGTCTGGATGGCCCAGAGCCTATTCATGATGCTCATCGTGTAACGGGTTCGGGGAAAGGCAGTTATAGTCTAGTTATGCGTGGGATTCGTCATTTACAGAATGAGGGTGTGGAGTATAGTATTCTGACGGTGATTCATGAAGATAACGTGACGAAACCAGAGGAGTTGATGGCATTTTATCTAGAACATACCTTTCCGAATATTCAGTTTATCCCCTGCATGGATTTTGTTTCTCAAAAAAGTGATGTAGCGGGACGTTTCCGAATTACACCTGAACAATACGGAGTCTTTTTATGCCGTACATTTGACCTTTGGTACAACGGTGGGTATCCAGAGCTTCCTATTCGTATTTTTGAGAATATGCTTCTTGTATTCATGCATCGTGAGGCAGAGTTATGCGTTCACAACTCATGTTGCCCGAAGATGATGGTGCTTGAAACGAACGGGGATGCCTACCCTTGCGATTTCTTTATTGATGAAGAGCATAGGTTAGGAAATATCGGCCAAACTGACCTGAAAGCGCTGCTAACCAGCCCAGTATATGATGATTTTTTGTTAATGAAGCCCAATATGAATGAATCATGCTATAAGTGTGAGTACCTTAGCTTTTGCAATGGGGGATGTCCGCGCAACCGGAATTGGCTTGATGTTAATGATCGGACTGAGGTTGATTATTTCTGCCATAGTTACAAAATGTTCTACTCACACGCCTATGAACGCATGTTATTACTGGCGAACCGACTTAGATCGGAGCGGATGCTGGAGTACAGGAAAAGTGCAAAACCACTTCCAGGTCGAAATGATCCATGTCTCTGCGGAAGCGGGAAGAAATTCAAAAATTGCTGTCAGGCATTATAGCTTTGACTAGATAAGGTTGTCCCAACAGTCATGCAAAGGATTGGGAACAACCTTTTTGTTATGCTATAGAACCATATGATTTCTCGCCATTATTGCCGCACCAGTCACCACAGCTTCTTCTTTTAATATACCTAGGGAGAAGTGAGGTTGGTATTCAGGATAACGGTAAGTGTTTCTCTGTGCCACCTCCACCGCTGTTTGGAAAAACAACTCGTGAGAGTGAATGAGCGCACCGCCTAGAATGATGGTCTCTGGATGAAACAGGTTGATAACGTTAGCGAGCCCGATCCCGAAATGGCTGGCAGCTTGGGTAAATAATTCACGCGCATGTGGATTACCGTCTCTAAAGGCTTGTACCAATACATCATAAGTCAGCTTCTCAGGCGCCACTTTATATCTTTGGAGGATCAGATCGTTGTCCATTTTCGCCTCCGAGCGTGCACTTTGTTCTATGGCCTGCACAGATACAAATGCTTCCAGAGCCCCGTAGTTCCCGTCATGATTTAATCGGGGTCCATCTGTCTGGATGATCATTTGACCAATGGCATCTTCCATATCCATTGTGCCATGAACAATACTTCCATGCGACATCATCGCATAGCGGAGTCCTGCTCCAGCATGTACATAAAGCATATGCTGAATGTTTGCGTGACGGATAGACCATCGTTCCCCAAGCAATGCGGAATTGGCACCGTTGTCCAACCAAGCTTTGAACCCCGTCCGTTCCTCCACCAATTTGCAAATCGGAAGATTGTTCCAGCCCGAAGAAGGGAAGTGCAGCGGCTTTAGGATCAAGCCATGTTCCCGATCAAGTGGCCCCACAGCCCCTATTCCTATCCCGATGATTTGACTGTCCACTAACTGATGGTCCCGAAGGAAAGCGCGTATTTGATTACTGATATGATCTATAAATCTTTCAGGTGTGAATGCCTGATCCATTCGCCAGTGAACAATTGATTTTGGGTTCATTTGCATATCAAATAAACCAAGAGAAGAATACACCCTGGAAATCTCTAAACCGATTATATAACCGTAGGAAGGATTGATCTGGTATAAAATAGGTCTTCTGCCTCCGCTAGATTCTCCAAATCCGCTTTCTATCAGCAAGCTTTCTTCCGTCATCTCATCCAATATCCGGGTCATTGTGCTTTTGGTAAGTGAAAATGTCTGTAGAAGATCCAACTTGGAAACAGTGCCTTGTTCGGCGATTCGGTCGTATAGAAGTTTTTTTGGTGATGGAATTTGTGTCGAGCGCTTTTCCACGATATACCTCCAAGCTATATATAGGATGAACTTGTAAGATCGTTTTTTATATAGTTTGTATTTATTAACATGAATATAGTATAACTCATAAACCCTTGGTTGTATTTTACCGTTCAAAAAACTTAATTCCATTTTGGGAAAAAGTGATATAATGAAATTACGACAGATTATAAAAGGGTGGATTCCATGAGAACAACTATGAAAACAAATATGATACCGAATACAGACCTGAGGATAAGTCTACTGTTTCAGTTGTTTTGGGTATTTGTTCGAATTGGTCCAGTAACCTTCGGGGGAGGTTATGCGATGATCCCTATGATCGAACGGGAAATTTCCGCTAAACGAAAATGGCTGGGTGAAGAAGAGATGGATGAAATTCTATCTTTAGCTGGTGCTGCACCTGGTGGTGTAGGTGTAAATGCAGCGGCATTCATTGGTTATCGTCTTGCTGGTGTGACGGGGGCGATTGCTGCAATCGCAGGGATAACGATTCCGACCTTTATCATTGTTTGTTTGCTTAGCGCCGTGTACTCCCAACTGGCCGACCAACCAAAAGTCATTGCCGCTATGAAAGGGATTAATGGTGCAGTTATTGCTTTGATCCTAGTAGCTGCATATCGAATGGCCAAGAACGCTATAATTGACAAGACTACCGCAGTTACGGCGTTAGTTATACCGGTTGTTTTACTGGTTTTCGGAATTAATCCCATTTACGTGATTGCAGTTGGTTTATGTATTGGGTTTGTATATCTGCAAATTAAACAGCTCTTAGGGCTCCAAGTTCGAACGGAGAAGGAGTCCTTGAAAGCTTCTGATGAAGAATCGAATTATCCGGAGTATTACATCTAGGGGGAAGCGATGTGATTTGGAATTTATTTTTCACTTTTATAAAAATAGGTCTTCTGTCTTTTGGAGGAGGGTACGCCATCATTCCGATGATTCAGCATGAAGCCATGGCTGGGGGTTGGTTATCCGAAGGGGAATTTCAAGAGGTAGTTTCCATCGCAGGGATGTCACCTGGTCCTGTTGCGACGAACAGTGCAACCTTAATCGGATATCGTATAGCCGGAATGGAAGGAGCGATTGTGTCAACATTAGGCATGGTTCTGCCCTCATTTTTAATCATCATTGTTATTTCTGTCTTCTTTTATCGGGTGAGGGATAGTCAATGGATTAAAACGTTATTTTATGGTTTGCGGCCAGTGATTACAGGCTTGATTGCCTATGCTGCGATTCGTTTTGGCTTAAATAGCGTGGAACATGCTTTTATTACTTGGCAGACCCTTGGCATGTTGATCATTGTATTCGCTGCACTTTATGGTTTAATGAAATATAAGCTGCATCCGCTCACCATTATCGTTGCTTCTGGCATTCTTGGGGTAGCTTTTTTTTAGACAGAGCCGGGACGATTCCAGATTGGAGGTAAATCATGTCAGAGAATATACGGGCATGTTGTTCAGCTAGTCGAAATCAAGTCGCGAAACAAGAATCTATTGATGTTTGTAAGGAGAACACAACGGTTCAAGGAGTAACAGGGGAAAAAGATTTCTCGGACATGATCCTTATCCCTGGAGGCACTTTTCTTATGGGGACGGATGATAAGGAAGGGTTCCCCGCAGATGGAGAAGGGCCGACTAGGAAGGTTACCTTATCTTCCTTTTTGATGGATGTAACGGCGGTTACGAACAAGCAGTTTGCTGCTTTTATCAAGGAAACAAACTATGTTACAGATGCGGAACGTTTTGGATGGTCTTACGTGTTTCATTCTTTTGTTTCCATGGAGACAGGGAAAAAGGTGACCCAAGTAGCCACTCAAACCCCCTGGTGGTGGGTGGTGGAGGGAGCGGATTGGTGTCATCCTGAAGGTCCGGATTCCCATGTAGATGAACGACTTGATCATCCGGCTATTCACCTATCATGGCATGATGCGGATGCATATTGTCGCTGGGCTGGTAAACGTCTGCCTACGGAAGCGGAGTGGGAGTATGCCGCACGAGGAGGACTGGTTCAGAAACGGTATCCTTGGGGGGATGAATTAAAACCAGAAGGAGAGCATCGCTGTAATATATGGCAGGGAAAGTTTCCCGATAAAAATCATGCCAGCGATGGTTTTGCAGGTACCGCACCTGTAAGTTCCTATCTGCCTAACGGCTATGGTCTTTATAATATGTCAGGAAACGTGTGGGAATGGTGCGCGGATTGGTTTACTAAGGACTATCATTTATCTTCCGAATCCGTGAATCCGAAAGGTCCAGTAAGTGGTGTCGCAAGATCGATGCGCGGAGGATCATATTTGTGCCATAAATCTTACTGCAACCGTTATCGGGTGGCGGCTAGAAGCAAAAATACTCCAGACAGCTCTGCCGGAAATATTGGCTTTCGATGCACGGCTGATTATACAAGTTAAAGCACTTTTACGACTACTACATAAGAAGGAGGAACTTCCTTGTCCTCTATCATCCATAGTCAGTTTGACATCAACGTGCTGGACGTCCTAAAGATTCAATATCAGAAGCGGATCCTGTTCGATTATGTCCAGTCTTGTTATACCGTCTCTTATATCCAAAAAGGTGAGGTATTGACGACATCCTCCGAAGGAGAATATGTTGCTTCTGCCGGAGATGTGATGATCCACCGTCCTAACGAGCCTTTTAATGTGATCTCCAAAACGGATGGCGTACATTATCTGTTTAATATTAACGCTAAAGTTAAAGACGGAGATGACTTCTTTAAGTTATTCCCTTTAGGCAAGGTGATTCGGGTCCGGGATCGAAGCGAATATGAGCGAAGGTTTGACGAGTTGCGAAACCTGTGGTTGCAGGAGGAAGATGATTTCAGGAATGTTCAGGTCGGTTCATTGGCATTTTTTCTTCTTTATGAAATTATGGAGAGTACCAAGCTTGGCGGGCGACGTTCTTCACGAGATCCCTTTATCACGGACCGCTTTAATGAAGCGTTGCAATATATGGAGGAGAGGCTTGATCAGGAGATTAGTAGAGAGGAGCTTTCCAAGCTCTATCATATGAATCCTGTTTATTTTAGCCGGGCATTTCAGAAAATATATAAACTGACACCCATGCAAATGCTGCGAAAATTGCGGCTGCAGCAAGCTAAACAAATGCTGGAATATACGGATTTTACAATCGAGCATATCTCCCAGAGATGTGGTTATTATGATGCTTCACACTTCAGCAAGGTATTTCGTGGCGAATACGGCAAGGGGCCGGCAGAGTACCGGAAAAGTATCGAATTTACAAAAACAAACATCGCTACTCCATAGCGGAGCTTTCCATATTCATTTACTCTTATGAGCATGAGCAGATCATTCTAAGCTGCCCGAATCGAGCGTAACCATTTCGATGAAAAGGAAAGGCAGGGAATAACTCATGAGAATCTTGTATTTGGATTTGGATTCGCTTCGCCCGGACCATCTGGGATGTTATGGCTATCATCGGAATACCTCCCCGAATATCGATTCAATCGCAAAAGAAGGTGTCACCTTTACCAACTACTATTGTTCAGATGCTCCTTGCCTGCCGTCTCGTTCTGCTTTAATGTCCGGGCGATTTGGCATTCATAATGGGATTGTAGGGCATGGCGGAACCGCTGCTGATATGCGTAGAGAAGGAGCAAAACGTGAATTCAATGACCGGTTGGGGATGGAGAGCCTTCCGGCTATATTAAGGCAAGCTGCGATGAAAACTGCATCGATCAGCACCTTCTCCGAACGACACTCGGCTTGGACCTTTAACGCCGGGTTCCAAGAAGTGTTTAATGTTGGTGGCAGAGGGCATGAGACGGCAGAGCAGGTGCTTCCAGTGGCACTTAAATGGCTTGAGGATAATGGGGAGTCCGAAAATTGGTTTCTGCACCTGAATTTCTGGGATCCGCATACACCTTATCGTACACCTGAAAGCTACGGTAATCCGTTCGAGAAGGAGCCTTTACCCGATTGGATCACGGAAGACGTGTTTGAGCTTCACCGAAATAAGAAGGGGCAGCATAGTATTGAAGATATGAATGCGCTCGCGAAATCGCATTATCAGCAGCATTTCAGGCATCAGCAGGAGATAGAGAACCGTGATGACCTGCGTGTTATCTTTGACAACTATGATGCTGGAGTTAAGTATCTGGACGAGCATCTCGGAAAAGTTTTTTCTAAGCTGAGAGAACTTGGCGTGATGGAAGATACGGCTATCTTGATCTCTGCGGATCATGGAGAGAGTCTGGGTGAACTAGGAATTTACTCCGAACATGGCACAGCAGACGAGGCGACTTGCCGTATTCCGATGATTGTTCGCTGGCCAGGGGGCAAGAAGGGAATCGTGGAGGAGGGGCTACATTATCACCTTGATCTAGGACCTACATTAGCAAGCCTTTTGAATTTGAAAGCGGCTGCTTCTTGGGATGGTGAAAGTTATGCAGGTACCATTCTGGAGGGGGATTTGGGAGGGCGTGAGTATCTCGTAATCTCACAATGTGTGCATGTGTGTCAACGCAGCGTTCGGTTTGCGGATTGGTTATATATACGTACCTATCATGACGGACACCATGGATTCCCGCAAGAAATGCTGTTTGATTTGAAGCATGATCCTTATGAACAACATAATCTTGCCGAAGTGCGTAAAGACGTTTGTATGGAGGCTGTCTATCTGTTGAATGAATGGCATGATAATATGATGGGCTCCATGGATTGTGATATCGATCCATTATGGACAGTACTTATGGAAGGTGGACCCTACCATGCCAAAGAGTATCTGAGCTCATCCTTATAGGATGCTTAATAATATCCTAGTAAATGCGGCGAATGAAAGACATATGAAATGGAGGTTGCCCTGAATGGGCAACCTCCCTATTTATGTTCTCGCTTTTTGTGGATCTATTAAAGATCCGGGAAGCCTCAAAACGGTCTTCGTCCCGCTACCCTCCTTACTATACAGCAGAACGCCGCAAGGATCGCCATACTTAAGATTTAGACGATTATTGACATTTAGGAGACCGATATGATCTCCTGATTCTATATTCTTACCAGCCAGCAACTCCGTAAGTTGTTCCAGTCTTGTTGTATCGATGCCTACACCATTATCTTCTACCACGATTTCAAGCAGCCCCGCTTCGTTTTTCTCTACGGAGATCAGCAAAATTCCTTGTCCTTGTGCCTCAAGCCCATGACCAAGCGCATTTTCAACAATAGGTTGAAGGATCATTTTAGGCACGGGAATGTGTAACCATTCCTGGGGACACAACAGCTTGTAAGTAAATTTGTCCGGGAAACGGCCTTGGTAAATCCTCACACAAGATTCCGCGATTTTCAGCTCTTCCCCAAGAGTTACCTCCTCTTTGCCTTTGATGCTGTACTTGAGCATTGTGCTTAAGGCGGTAGTCATCTCGAAGATATCCCGATTTCCTTTTACGATCGCAACGCCCTTGATTGTATCTAAAGTATTGCTTAAGAAATGCGGATTAATTTGACTTTGTAAATACGAATATTCCGCCCGCTGCTTTTCCAGATCGGTCAGATAAAGTTGAGTTGAAGCATCGATTAATTGGTCCGTCAAATCGTGGATCCGTGTGGTCATATCGTTGAACTGTCGAGAGATGATTTCAATCTCAGCATAGCCCTTTAAATCGACCTTGTTGTTCAATATCCCCAGACTTCCGCCCTTTAATTGATTCATATAGCGCATAAGCCTAGACAACGGTCTTAAGAGATTCATCATAAGCACAGAATAGGGGATAGAGACGACCAGCAAGATTAAGGCTAGAAGAGCATAGCTGACCTTCTTCAATTTCTCCAGTTCTTTCATTAAATTATGGACAGGAACAGCGGTTATGATTTTTCCAGAGATCTCCGGTAAGCTAAAGGACTGAATTGCATATTTCTTTCCATGAACGGTCTCGACGATGGACTCTCCATCCCTTCCAGTTGCCCGAGTTTGAAACTGCTGGAGCATATCCTCCGGCTCATTGCTATTAGAGTAGATCATGCCTTTATCATCCATCATAAAAAAGCTGGTTCCGACCAATCGGGGATACTCAGAAATTTCAGTTTGAATGGCCTTCATATCTACAATAACTGCGAGATAGCCAATTTTTTCACCATATAGGGACGTGTCACCTGAAGCGAAGATGTTCATCCCGAAAAGCAGTTTTCTCTTGTCGATGACTTTGTCTGGAGGACTGTATCCGCGATAATGAACGATTCCATCCTCCTCAGCTGTTTTCATAAGATCGATAGCATATTTTGTTCTTCCTGCTAAGGAAATACGTGTGTTTGAGCTGCCGATAACAATAATATCTAAGATATCCGTGTTCATATTTCGGGCGATGCTCAACAATCCTTCAACTTTTTGGGATAGATCGTAGACTCGAAGCTTATCATTCTCGACTAGGAACTTTTGGACGGTCGAATCGTAACCCACATTCATCATCATGGAAGAAACGTTGGCATAGTTGTCAGAAATCCGTTGCTTGAGGAGGGAGACCAGCTCTGTATTGTATTGCGTATTTTGATTAATGATAGTTTCGCTTGATAGTTGGTAGACTCGTGAAACGATGATTGGGATAATGGCAACAATAAATAACCCGAATAGCAAAACCTGAGTTCGGATGGATAGTCTCTTAAATGTCTTCATTGTTTTGTTCCCTATATTGTGTAGGTGTCATTTTGAGATGCCGTTTAAAAATTCGTGTGAAATAGAAATAATCCTGAAAACCGCATTTCTCACCGATTTGGTAAATGGAAAGGTTGGTTTCGATCAGCGTTTTACAAGCGTATTCAATTCGTAAACGACTGATATGTTCGATGATGGTCTCGCCGACCTCTTTTTTGAATAATTGGCATAAATAATTTGGACTTAAAAAAAACTGATTGGCTAAATGCTGGATCGAAATTTCTTGATTGAAATGGTTGCGGATGTATAACATGATTTCTTTGACTTTGTGGTTTGAGATTCGTGAAATATCAGATTCGTTTCTGTTCATAAAAATATCAAGTGTCATAAGAATCAGATCATCGATCATAGCTTCAGCCGTGCCGTACCGATAATAGAGCTGTTCATATCCTTCAAAAAAACGGCCGCTAACCCGAGTCCCTTCCCGAGGAAATAAGTAGAGGATCGATGTATAGAGCAAATAGGCTTCTTTAATGGTGAACGTTCCCTCTTTGAATAATTTCTTTATCGATTCCATGGCTGCTATGAAACCGAGCCGGTCTTTATTATGAAGAATCCGGGAAATCTCTTTGAGTTTCTCGTCGATCGGTATTTCCTGCTGTGGATTCACCCGGTAACATCCGGGCATCCCCGTTGTGAACATACTGAAAGCAGCATGAGAGGCGGACTCTAAAGATGCATCCAATTGTTGTATATCCGAAATAGGAGGACCGATCCCGACTCCGCACTCTTGTACAACTTCTGTTTGTTCAAGACCCTGGAGGAAGACTTCGTATTGGCACTCTTCTAATAAGTATCCATACCTACGGCGGCTCATTGGGAAGACCAGGGAAGAGAACTGCCCGACATCTACAGGTGAACTTAACCCTTGGATAACAATGGGGATATGAGGGGTATCTTTCGACAAGGGTATTTTCTTCTCATCCAACCATAAGTTAATTCGTTCAAGATCTCCGGAACAAACCGCTTCATAAAGTTCGAAGTCGTGGATAGGTTGTTCTTTAACTGTCTTGGAATCGTGTTGCTGGGCTATTCGGTTGAGCATTCCTTCAATTTCTTCGATTTCAAAGGGTTTGAGACAATATCCGAAAGTACCATAATTCATCGCTTTTTGTGCATAAGCGAACTCGGCATGTCCGCTGAGTACGATAAAGATCGTATCAGCTGCGATGGCCTTGCCACGTTGAATGAGCTCTAGTCCATTCATAACAGGCATCTTGATATCTGTTAGAACAAGGGTGGGGCGAAGCGATTGAATTAATTGAAGGGCTTCTTGCCCGTTTTCGGCATCGCCGATTACTTCAAAGCCGTATTTCTTCCAATTCACTCCTGCTTTAATTCCTTCTACAATCCACTTCTCATCATCTGCAATAATCACTGAACGCATAAGTGAATCCCCCTTTCTTTATAGAGCTCTTAGATTTATCCTAGCGATTGTGGACCAAGGGGGGTATGGACTATCTTACGCTCACTATGTCCGATATTACGAGTCACGGGAAGGTCACCCGCCAAGGTGTGAAAAATCCACATGACCGGAGTTGTATTCTCTATACAAGAGAATTTACACTCCCGATATAATTTACCATATAAATCGCTTACAAGCATAACAATCTCATACAGAAAGGTGGGGAGAAGATTGGCTGATTCTGTAACCGCTCGAACGCCTAAGCGAAGCTTAAAAACTCTTGCTCCAAAGCAAAGTTTAGGGAAAACGATTTTACAGTACAAGTATTTTTACCTTATGGTTCTACCGGTGTTAATCTGGTACGCCCTCTTCAGCTATGCTCCCATGTACGGTGTAACGCTAGCGTTCAAAACATTTAATTACAGTGAGGGGATTCTGGGCAGTCCTTGGGTTGGATTGGAGAATTTTCAAACGCTGCTGACCGACCCCGATTTTCGCAAGGCGTTTTGGAATACGGTCATTATCAGCTTGATGAAGCTGGTCACTCATTTCCCGATGCCCATTATCCTGGCGATTGTTTTATATGAGTTTTCCAGGACAAAAATGAAGCGGTTTTTTCAGACGATCCTGACGTTCCCGCATTTTATATCGTGGGTTGTACTGTCGGGGATTATTATCAATATTTTAAGCAAAGACGGGATTTATAACCAGATCATCATGCTGTTTGGTGGAGATCCGAATTCTCCTCTTGTCGATGAAAGTGCATTCAGACCCGTTCTGTATATCACGCATGTGTGGCGAGAGATCGGTTGGGATTCAATCATTTACCTGGCGGCTCTGGCAGGGATCAATCCTGAGCTGTTTGAAGCGGCTGAAGTAGACGGAGCGAACCGGTTTCGCCGTTTGCTAAACATCGCATGGCCGGGTTTGAAAAGTACAGTCGCAGTCCTGCTAATCCTTCAAGTTGGACAACTACTAACCCAAGGTTCGAGCTTCGAGCAAATTTTCAACCTGTATAGTTCGCCGGTATATTCGGTTGCCGACACGATCGATACTTACATTTATCGGACTTCATTCACGATTGGAGGAGACTTTGGATATATGACCGCCGTGGGTGTCGTAAAGTCCATTATCAGCCTAATCCTTTTATGGGCGGCCAATACGTTCGCTAAGAAGATGGGCGAGGAAGGACTGTATTAATCTGCAGGAAAAGGGGAGAAGCAAGTGACCGACATAACGGTTAAAAAGAGAAAAAAGTGGAGTGTTTTCGATATCGTCGCATTCGTGGTGCTGGGGCTCCTAGCAATAGTAACATTTTTTCCCTTCTATAATGTTCTTATTATCTCTGTGGCAAAGTTCGAAGCGATTAGTAAAAGCGACTTTTATATTTTTCCGCTTTCGTTTGACCTGTCCGCTTACAAGCTTTTGCTTCAGGATATGAAGTTTTGGACTTCCATCTTTAATTCTGTCATCGTAACAGTGGTTGGCGTGTTGTTCAGCATGACAATCTCTGTGGCGGGAGCTTACGCATTATCCAAGCGGGGTATGCCCGGCAGAAACATAATGCTTAGCTTGATCTTGTTCACTATGTTTTTCAATGGCGGTTTAATTCCTTTTTACTTAGTCGTTAAAGATCTAGGATTCGTAAACAATATACTCGTCATGATCATCCCTGCGGGTCTCAATACGTTTTATCTAATCATTATGAAAAACTATTTCAATACCATTCCAGAAAGCTTGGAAGAATCGGCTAAGCTGGATGGGGCGAATGATCTGTACATTCTTTTCAAAATCATTATTCCAATTTCTGCTCCATTCATGGCGACTTTTGCTTTGTTCTATGCTGTGGAAAGATGGAATGAATGGTGGTATGCATTAATTTTTATCAGTGACGCGGCAAAAGCACCCCTTCAGATTTATCTACGGGAGACACTTATTACTTCGAATTCCTTGCTAAGCCAAATGGCACAAACGATGGCCGAGCAGGAGCAGACGGGGAAGGTCTACACACCTGCACTTCAAATGGCAGCGATTGTAGTTTCGAGTATTCCGATTATTGTTGTTTATCCGTTCCTGCAGAAGCATTTTAATAAAGGCATTATGGTGGGTTCAATAAAAGGATAAGAAAGATTTTAAATAGATTGATTCTATCCTAAAATAGTATAAAGGGAGGTTTCAAGCATGCATAGAAAGAAAATAATGACATTGGCATTATGTATAACTTTGTTGGCTTCAGTACTCACGGCTTGCGGTGGAGGCAATAACGGCAAAGGGCAGGCTGGTTCAAACGGTGAAACATCTCCGAATTCTTCTAACTCCACTGATAATCCTTACAAGGATCCAATGACTATTTCTCTTGGGTTTTGGGATGCGGATGCCGAGATTGCTAACCTCGAAAAGGACCCGATCGCTAAACAAGTGTTGGAGAAATTCAACATCACACTAAAACCTGTCAATTTGTCTTGGGATGACTATACCCAGAAGATTCAAATGTGGGCCGCCTCCGGCCAATTGCCAGACATTTTCGCGATCGACGCCGTCGGTACACAATATCAGCGCAAATGGGTGAATCAAGGCGTTGTTAAAGCGCTCCCGGATCTTTCAAAGTATCCGAATCTTGCAAAATACTTCGAATCGCCAGATATTAAAGGATTAGGAGTAGATGGAAAGTATTATACTGTACCTCGCCGGATGTTCCCGAGTGTCGATTGGAGTGCACTGGACCGTATGGTTTTCTATCGTTGGGATCTTGCTCAAAAGGCTGGGATCACCAAAGAACCAGAGACATGGCAAGAGTTTGAAGCCATGCTTGATGCAATCGTAAAGTCGGATCCGGAAGGCAAGCATGTTACTGGTCTTACGACGACAACTACCAAGATGCTGGGCGGATTCTTCTGGTTGTATGGCAACCCGGTTGCTACTAGTGATGGAAGCGGCAGTGATTTTAAATGGATCAAAGAGGATGGAAAGTTTATCCCTGCTGTATTCTCTAAAAATGCGCTGCCAGCGCTGCAAAACATGAAGAATATGTACGAAAAAGGATTGATCGATCCAGACATCGCGCTTGTTAAACCAGCAGAGTCCTATGACAATTTCGTAGCAGGCAAAGCAGCTGCTCTCCTGAGCGGTGGAGGTTTCATAAATTTAAATAGCGATATGTATGAAAAACGCTGGAAAACAGCTTATCCGGATAAGGATATGACGGAGAGCGTGAAGGCGCTCAAGCCGCTTATCGGTCCTGATGGTGAACGTTCACATTCCATCTTTAAAACATACTGGTCAGAAAGCTATTTCAGCAATAAGATTGACGATAAAAAGATGGATCGCATCATGGCACTCTATGATTATGTGTTGTCTCCTGAAGGCAAGGATCTGTTGACTTATGGCATCGAAGGTGTAGATTACAAGCTCGAAAATGGGCAGAAGGTTGTCATTGAAAAGGGTTCGTTAAATGAGAAGTATCCAGCTAGCAGATTTCTGAAGAATTTGGTAGCTTATGAAACTTCAGATAGCTATAACATGGATAACCCGACGATTGCTAACGAAGGAATCCGCAAAGAAGCTGTCGATTACATCGACTGGATTCAGAACAATACAAAGGTGCCAGAATACGACATTCGGTTAACTTATATGTCCACCCCAACAAAGGATAAATTTACTGTGCTTGACCATGATGATTTGCTTAAGATCATGCTTTCTAAAGAACCCGTTGAGAGTTACTGGAATAGCATTGTGAACGATTATAAGGCTAAAGGCCTTGATAAAATGATAGAGGAAGTAAATGAGAAGGCCAAGGAACAAGGTATTGAATAATGGATGGATAGAGAAGATCCGGGCGGAAGTAGCCCGGATCTTCCGTTTAATTATTTGAAGTATGGTTTAGACTGTGCGGCGCTACTAACCGCATACTTATAAGATTGGGAGGGTAAAGTTTATGAAACTTAGCATTCACTTGACCGGGTTAACCGAGAAACAGTTAGCAGCAGTTTCAGAAGTAGCGGGAATATTGAGTATACGAATGGAACGCTCAGGGATACCAGTGAATTGTATTAAGCAAGGGAAGGGCTTTCGAATATCTTACGATGAGGCTCAAGTCACCATTGCGTATGGACAGGAACATCAGTTGATCCGGGCACTCAGCCGATTTCTTGAGAACGTACGCCGTGGAGAACGAGTTGAAATTAATGAACGGCCGGTTTATGAACAGTTAGGCTTCATGGTAGACTGTTCGCGAAATGCGGTTCTTAACTATCAAGGATATAAGGAATTGATCCGGCGTTTAGCGCTTATGGGATATTCAACGGTTCAGTTGTATTCGGAAGACACCTACGAACTGGAGGGATACCCTTATTTCGGCTATTTGCGAGGCCGATATACTGGAGATCAAATTCGGGAGCTGGATCAGTATGCCGCGTTATTTGGCATAGAACTGGTTCCTTGTATTCAGACCCTGGCCCATCTCGGCCAAGCATTGAAATGGCAGGCACATGCACCGCTTGTGGATTTCCAGGATATTCTCCTTATTGATGATCCCAGAACTTATGAGTTAATTGATCGAATGTTTGCTTTTATGTCGGCTCATGTAAGCAGTCGCCGCATAAATATCGGGATGGACGAAGCTCATATGATGGGACTTGGTAAATACCTGGATAAGCATGGGTATCAGGATCGATCTTCATTAATGTTAAAACACTTTAGCACTGTTATGGAGATCGCCAGAAAATATGCTTTCCAGACGATGATGTGGAGCGACATGTTTTTCCGTCTGGCCAGTTCCGGAGAATATTACGATGCTGAAAGTCCAATTAGCCCTGATATTGTAAAGCTGATTCCTGAAGATGTTACCTTGATCTACTGGGATTATTATTCGGAAACGCAGGAGAAATACGACGGGATGTTAAGCAAACATAAGCAGCTGAATGATCATATTGGATTTGCAGGTGGTGCTTGGAAATGGATGGGCTTCGCGCCAAACAATGAATTCAGTCGCCATGTCAGTCTGCTGGCTCATGATAGCTGTGTTAAGCATGGAATTCAAGAAGTGTTGATTACCGCATGGGGAGATAATGGCGCTGAAGCTTCCGTTTTCTCGGTTCTTCCTACCCTTCAACTTTGGGCGGAGCTGAGCTACACGGGATGTTTCGTGGAGAACCATGTCAAAGAAAGATTCAGCAGCTGTGTGCAAGGCAATTATGATGACTTTATGGCACTTGATGCGGCCAACCTGGTTCTGGGTAATTCGGCTCCGGGGGGATGTTCTATCAATCCGGCTAAATACTTGCTTTATCAAGATATTTTGTGTGGTTTGTTTGATCGACATGTTATTCCTAACGCGTATTCGAAGCATTATCAGCAAAGTGCAGAAAAGCTCGAACAGGCGATCACTCGCAATTCGTCTTGGCAATCCTTATTCTCTGTACAAGCCAGCTTGTGTCGCTTGCTCGAAATAAAGAGCGAAATCGGGATTTCTATACGCGACGCTTATCATCGGGGGAATTTAGAGGAATTGGCTCACTTTGCCAAGGTGACTTTGCCACAATTATCTGATTTGGCCAGACAATTCATGGACGACTATCGAGTGCAATGGGAGCTGGAAAATAAGGTATTTGGTCTTGATGTTTTTGATCTTCGTATGGGAGGAATGCTTGAGAGAATCAGAACGGCGATTCATCGAATCAATCGTTATGTCGAAGGGAACGTGGAGCAGATTACTGAATTAGAAGAGGAGCTTCTGACGTTCGACGGTCTTGTTGACGAGGGCGACCCCAGGACGATAAGTGCGAATTTATGGCACACGATTGCAACACCATCCGTGATCGCTGGGGTTTAAGGAGGGGGTGAGGTTATGATTGATACTAATCTGGACCATCAAAAGGGCACAAAGCAGCCCAACCTTTTGCTTATCACCGTAGATCAGATGCGTTTTGATTGCCTGAGCATTATGGGACATCCCGTCGTTGAGACACCCAACCTGGACGCTCTGGCATCAAGGGGGATCTTATTTGAGCACGCTTACTCGGCTACCCCCAGTTGTATTCCCGCCAGGGCTGCTATCATGACAGGAATGGGGCAGAGATCACATGGGCGGGTTGGTTATCAGGATAGGGTTGAATGGAATTACGCCCATACGATTGCCGGAGAGCTTGCTCAAGCTGGTTATCATACGCAGTGTGTTGGCAAGATGCATGTGTATCCTGCACGTAATCTATGTGGATTCCATAATGTGGTGCTTCATGATGGATATCTTCACTACAATCGGGATAAGAGCAAAACGTTACAGGATGAACACTATGATCAAGTGGATGATTATTTGCAGTGGCTGCGAAGACAAACTAATGCTAACTCGGATATCACTGATTTAGGCCTTGATTGCAACGCCTCAACGGTTGCCCGCCCCTGGCACTTGCCGGAAGCGATGCATCCCACGAATTGGTGCGTGACCGAGTCGCTAGACTTTTTGCGAAGAAGGGACCCTGGAAAACCATTTTTCTTATGGTCTTCCTTCGTTCGCCCGCATTCCCCATTGGATCCGCCACAATGTTATCTAGATATGTACAAGGACTTGGAATTTCCCGATCCTCCAATCGGAGACTGGGTGGACGAGAGTGCGGCCTTAAACGGAGCTAAGGATCCAACTTCTTCGTTCACTAATTTGCCAAAGCGCAGATTGGATCGTGCCCGTGCGGCGTATTACGCGCTAATTACGCATCTTGACGACCAAATTGGGAGGTTGATCAATGGGCTGCAGGAGTATGGAGTTTTAAATGAAACTTTGATTCTATTTACTTCTGATCATGGTGAAATGATGGGGGATCACCATTACTTCCGCAAATCTCTTCCTTATGAAGGAAGTGCTAAGATTCCTTTCATAGTGTTTGATCCGGGAGAAACGCTTGGACTTCTTGCAGGCTCCCGGCCTGATTCCATTGTAGAGCTTCGCGATATTATGCCCACATTTCTTGAAGCTGCTGGCGTCCAAATACCAGTTCCAGTAGAAGGGCAAAGTGTGTTGCCGCTGTGCAGGGGAGATCAGACATTATGGCGATCTTATATTCATGGGGAACAAGCCTATGGAGAAAAGTCCCACCACTTCTTAACGGATGGAAGAGAGAAATTTATTTGGTATTCTCAGACAGGGGAAGAGCAGTATTTTGATCTAGCGGCAGACCCCTCAGAGAAGATTAATGCGATAGGCTGTACTGATAAATTTGAGCGTATAAAAGAGTGGAGAGAGCGTCTTATTCACGAGCTGGAGGGACGAGAGGAAGGGTTTGTAAACAACGGCGAATGGATTGCCGGACGCCCAATATCTCATATTCTAAAGGCATCCCAATTGGGGAAATAATCATAACATAGGGCAACCAGAACTCACAGGTTGCCCTACGTCTGTTACGGATATAAAGAAAGGTTAGTGAATTTACCAGCTACTCCGGCGTTCAGGCAAAGGGTCCTGATCTTGAATCATTCGATGGACGAGCAATTCAACCATCGAATGGCGAATATCACTATAATCGGGATCTTCAAAACGATTGGAGTTTTCATGAGGATCCTCTTTCAAATCATACAATTCGCCGTAGGTCTCACCTGCGAAAATCACCAGCTTATAACGTGTTGTACGCAAACACTTAGCGTTAATGCCGCGGTCATGAGCAATATAAGCGGTCAGGGCAGAATTGCGCACATGGGACTCTCTTCCAGCCAGCACCTCCATCTGTGACACACCTTGAATTCCGTAGGGAGTTTTGAGACCTGCGGCTGCAAGCAGTGTGGGGACAATATCAACATGTTCCATCAAAGCAGGGACCCGTTGCCCGGAAGCAATCCCAGGACCGCGTACGATCATCGGGATTCGTGTTAACCCTTCATAAAACCACGGCCCCTTGTAAATTAGTCCATGGTCACCGAGCAGTTCTCCATGATCGCTGGTAAAGAGGATGACTACATCATCGTACATTTCTTTTTGACGCCAAGCTTTTATAATACGTCCGATCTGCGCATCAATGAAGGTAATCATCGCATAATAATTTCGGGTGAGCCGTTTCATATGCGCTTCATCAAGAGAATGCTCCTCACCGCCACCAGGCCAATATCCTCCCTGACTCTGACGCAGCAGATGTGGAGGACGAAGATGCACGTCATCTGCTTCTCTGGCTGGAGATGGAATGTCAGTGTCAGCGTACATATCCGCGTAAGCTTTTGGAGGGTCAAAGGGGTGATGTGGATCGACGAAACTGGTCCATAAAAATAGCGGTTGCTCGGTTTTGTGGGCGAGGATAGCATCGATACTCCGTTCAGCAATCCAATAAGTCTGATGCAGCTCCGGAGGGAGTTCGCTCTCCCACACATCGTTTTGAGCATTAGAAGCTCTGTAATGGTCCTTGCTGAAACGCTCTGCCACTTCAGGGTTACGCTGTCTAAGCCACTCCATATATTCCCCGATACAATTATCTTCCGTAATATGATGTTCATCAAATCCGTAGTACGTTCCATCGGAAGCTCTTCCGCGGTCACGATAAGCAGGCTCTTCATATTCTTGTGAAAAGTTCCCCTTCATCTGAGGGCGGAAATGCATCTTTCCTATACCGATGGTTTCATAATCCGCTTTCTTTAAATGATCGCATAAGGTAAGTTCGTCTTCTCTGAGTGTGGTACCGATGTTCCAGGCACCATGAACATGCGGATACCTGCCTGTAAAAATGGAAGAACGTGAAGGCGTGCAAACGGGACTAGCGCAGTAAGCGCCAGTGAAGAGTGTGCCTTCCGAAGCAAGCTGGTCAAGTTCAGGTGTCAGTACGGAAGCGTTTTCGATACCTAGTGCGTCCGCGCGCATTTGATCTGTGGTAATTAACCAAATATGAGTTCTTTTTGACATCCGTAATAACCCCCTATGAATATAGTGTATAGCATCACAAAAGCCCCTAGCAACCAATGAATTCTCCATATATTTCATTAGAATCGTCCATATGGGTTGATATTTTTATTACCTATAATTAAATAGTCTATCTCAATGTTGGAGGAGAAATTATATGCGGAAGTTATCCATATCAGGGGATCATTTTATATTGGACGAACAACCCATCCGGTTGCTTTCTGGTGCGCTTCATTATTTCCGGATCGTTCCGGAATATTGGCAGGATCGTTTGCTGAAGCTGAAGGCTTGTGGATTGAATACTGTTGAAACCTATATTCCTTGGAATTTACACGAACCAGAGGAGGGGAACTTCAATTTTGCTGGATTTGCTGACATCGAGGCTTTCGTTAGACTTGCCGGAGAGCTTGGTTTGCACGTGATTTTGCGGCCAAGTCCTTATATTTGTGCGGAATGGGAATTCGGTGGATTGCCAGCTTGGTTACTTGCGGACAATAACATACAACTGCGTTGTAATGATAACGTCTATTTATCTAAGTTGGATGCCTATTTCGATGAGTTGCTTCCACGTCTGCGGCCCTTGTTAAGCACTAACGGTGGGCCTGTGCTTGCCCTTCAAATAGAGAACGAATATGGAAGCTTTGGTAGTGATAAGACTTACCTGAATGATCTAAAGGCAGGAATGATCGCCCGCGGCATGGACGTTCTGCTGTTTACTTCAGATGGAGCTGAAGATCATATGCTCCAAGGCGGTATGATTGACGGAGTGTTCGCCACTGTAAATTTTGGTTCACGGGCAAAGGAAGCCTTTGCTAAACTACGTGAATATCAGCCTACGGGACCGTTGATGTGTATGGAATTCTGGAATGGATGGTTTGACCACTGGATGAAACCGCATAATACACGCCCCGAATCTGAAGTAGCGGAGACTTTGGATGAAATGCTGGCTTTAGGAGCCTCTGTTAACTTCTATATGTTCCATGGGGGGACGAATTTTGGATTTATGAATGGGGCAAATCTTTTTGACAAATATGAGCCCATCGTAACCAGCTACGATTATGATACGCTGCTGGACGAATCCGGTAAGCCAACTGCAAAATTCTATGCAGCACGAAAAATAATTGAGAAATACGTAACGTTACCGCCACTGGAATTACCGCCGTTTTTAAAGTCACAAGCTTATGGTAAAGTGTTGATGACAGAAGCAGCACCACTGTTCACTCAGTTAGACGTTTTGTCTACCCCAGAACATAGAGCATGTCCCGAGCCAATGGAGAAACTGGGTCAGAATCATGGGTTCATCTTATATTCGACGAGGATCAGTGGACCCCGCAGCAGTACGGAGCTCGTCCTTCAAGAAGTACGTGATCGTGCGCTTGTATTCGCGAATGGGGCCTTTGTCGGTACAGTTGAACGCTGGGATCCGCGAGGAATTCCATTAGAGGTTCCAACGGAGGGACTGCAGATCGACATCCTTGTGGAGAATATGGGGCGTGTAAATTATGGCCCGCTGCTTTGTGATCCAAAAGGCATAACCTGTGGCGTTAGACTCGGCTATCAATTCCTGCATGATTGGACCATTCATTCTTTGCCTTTAACCAATCTTAAGGGATTATCATTCACACCGATAGATTGCGAGCAACGTCAGCAGCCTACTTTTTACCGGGGGGGCTTTCAAGTCAGTAAGCCTGAGGATACTTTTTTGCGGCTGGACGGATGGAGTAAAGGTCAGGTTTTCATAAACGGCTTTAATTTAGGGCGCTACTGGGAGCAGGGTCCAACTAAAACACTATACTTACCAGCGCCGCTTCTGCGTCAAGGTGATAACGAGCTTATCTTATTCGAACTACATGGCGTAATGGAGCCAGTGGTTACTTTTGTAGATACACCGGAGCTCACATGATATTTAACGGGTGAGTAAGTATCATGATTCTATAGTACGGGTCTGATGATTTTTAATATATAATCAAGACAGCCCAACAATTTATAGGAACTGAAAATGCACGATTAGGGTGGGTTAGAGGAGGATTTTAAATGAGCTATGATTTGATGGCATTTGAGACGTCTAAAGCACCGCAAGAGAGAGCAGCGTTTATGGAGTGGTATGAGCAGCAAGTGCAGTGGTCGGAAGACCATGCCTATAACGATCCATCGGTTTTATCGGAGGCGCTGCAACGCTTTTATAGTGAGTTGTCTGAGCAATTTCCTAATATGAATGTAGAGGACGAGATTTTTGAGGCGATGGAGGAAGCCGGAACGGATAACCGGTTAACTGACTACTCGCTTGGCTCATCCGTCATCTATGCGGCTTTTGCGTATTCCGTAGCTGACGAAGCTTATACGGCGATGCGGGAGTTGGCTATAAAACATAAAGTTGGATTTTTTGATGTAAGCAGCAACGAAGGTGATATTATTTTTCCTTGTAGCAATATGATTTAGAGTGTAGACAGCTGGTTGCTCTCCTAGTTGTGAATGAAGGGGCAACCAGCATGTTTTTTATCTTCTTTACTCTACTACAGACGGAATAATACACTCCTTAATCAGAGGCCAGCGGTCACGAGGCTGAAGTGTGAATTCTGAGGCGATGGTTACGACAAGATCCTTTTCTGGAATGCAGCAAATGACATTACCACCATCACCTAACGCTGAGTAGGTGTAAACCCCGTCTTCTTCGCGTAGCCACCACAAGTAACCGTAATGATTAGGGTTCATCGCTGTTGATTCCTCAATCCATGTCTCCGAAATGATCTGATTTTGCTCCCATTGTCCACGGTTCAAATATAATAAACCAAAACGCGCCATATCGCGTGGAGACAACGTAAGTCCCCATCCTCCTGTGGTGATACGATTTGGGTCTTCCACCCACCCCTTCACATTTACCCCAAACAAATCATCGAACCCAAATGAGCTCATCTCATAATCCGGGATTTCATTCATTCCGATAGGTTTAAATAAACGTTCGTTGGCGAACTCACGGGCACTCTGTCCAGTGCTGCGCGTGATGATGGCAGAAAGCAGATGTGCTCCAGCGGTAGAATATTTGAAATCCCCAATTATTCCTTGTTGGCCTAGCATATCCAGCGTATATTTTACCCAGTCAGGCTGCATACACATTTGCTCCAGCGGTTCGTGCCAATCTGCAAAAGCATAAGGTGCGGTCATCGTAAGGAGATGGTGCAAGGTGATTTCTTGTTTTTGCGGATCTTGAGCAGCGTTTGGAACATAGTCCGGGAAAAACTCCAGTACCTTTTGATCTGCATTGTTAATAAAGCCAGCATCTATGGCAATGCCTATGAGCGCGGATATGATACTTTTTGTTACAGAGGCCACATGATGTGTGTCATTCGGGCCAGCGCCATTATAATATTTTTCATAAGCGATAGTTCCACTTCTTATCACAACAATCCCGTTGATATTGCTATACTCGGATTTGATCCTTGATTCTAGTTCTGAAAGCATATCAGCATCCATTCCCAAGTTTGCGGGGGCTGAGATTTGCCAATCTGAAGTTGGATAATTGTTTTTGAGCATGAAAGTAACTCCTTTATGAATTTTTTTTCTTTACTGGAAAATAGACCTCGGTAACCAGATCCTCAGGCACAGCGGCTTGTATCGGGTCCGTTACATATATTTCATAGGGCGAATTCACCATTTCATAACCTTCATTTTCTATCCATTCTCTCAGCTTTGCATAGACCGAGGTCAATTCTGAATAGGCGCCTTTAAGAACAGATCTCGCACAAAGAGCATCAGGCAAATCTCTTGTACCTTTTACAACCTCTTTTATGGGGAGAGCAAACTCTGTATCATTTCCGGCTGGATTATATTCACGGCTGTGATAAATTGTTATTGGCGTACCGAGCAAAGTGAGTTTTTCAGTGGCGATTTTTTCATAAAGCCCGCTAAAATAATGTCCATAACCTAGCGCATAGTCATCACTGCTCAACATCTGACGCGTAAAAAGAATATTCATAGGCTGAGTTTCAACAAGCTCTACTTTTATCTCATTCAGGTAGGACATCATGGGGATACCTTTCTCCAAATTTAATACATCACTATTGATTTGTTTTAAGGTGTATTCATAAGAACTTATTTTCTCCTGTATTTCTTTTTTCTTCAGATTAAGGGCTGAGTAGAGCTTCTCTTCTGAACGATCCTGTTCCCATTGCAAAATGTCTCTGATTTCTTCCAGCGAGAAATAATAAGCTTTTAGACGATTGATAAAAAGCATTTTTTTAAGTTGTTTGATGGAGTAATACCTGTAACCGTTCTCAGGGTTAATCTCATCGGGATGAATTAATCCGATCTCATCATAATATCGAAGCGTCTTCGTAGAAACTTCGCATATCTTCGAGAATTCTCCAATCGACAGCAAAAAGTCATCTCCTTTTTTCGTTTGAATTAAGCTTCATAGCCAAAACATCGATGTTTGGTTCTAGCTCTACTTAACACCTTACCCTAAGGTCAAAGTCAACAGCAAAATAGTAAACCGATTCCAAGGTTACGACAATATATAGGTGAATGGCCATTCAGAAAGGAGTAGCCAACGGGGCTACCCTTATTTATTAGAGTGTATCATTTTAGATAAAACCTTCAAATATTTCCCATAAAACTTCTAGAACATGTTAAGATTTTCACAAGAAAAGATTATAGGAATGGAGAGGAGAACATTTTGTCTAGAAAAAAATACGTATCTTTATTCGTTTTGTTTATCGTCCTGTTATCGGGATGCGAAAAAAACAATGCCGATATATCCAATAATACAGATGTAGATGTAACTGATGATCAAGAATATAACTTGCTGATTACGAATAACAGTCCGTTATTTTTAAAAAGTGTAGTTGTTACCGTTGATGAAGGAAATAACGTTCAAATTAACTCTTTGATCGACAGTAATATTAAGCATGGTGGGGTAGCAAAGTTCCCCATAGATAATGGAAAGCATTTATTTAAGGTTACACTCAATCCGAAAGATAATTACTCGGTCAGTAAAGAATTTAAGGAAGAATTTAAAGCAGGAGAGATTGTTGAATATCAGATCCTAATAGAACAAAACGAAGTATCTATTCAAAAGATTAAGGATATTAAATAGCAGACTCAATTATAGCAATGAAAAAGCAGGTGGACTTGCCACCTGCTTTACCGATCACCACACTTTAATATAATTTTTGCCCTTATTCAAAAGTGTAAGAGGTCCTAAAGTGCTTTTATGTTCTTTCTTTTTATCCAGAAAATCTGTATCCAGGATTATATTGCTGCCATCCGGATTCTCAAACTCGGCATCCACGATGCGCACCCGCGGCAAAGTCTCAGTTGAATGTACCTCACCTAAGAAGTTAACGAAGCTTTCAGGCAGATCAATAGAAAGGAATCCTTCATCTCCTTGATCTACAATAAAGAAGTCTGGACCAAAGCTTTCCTCAACCAGCTTTACATTCTCTCTTTCGAAAGGCTCAGCACCGTTTAAATAAGCGTTGTTATTAATGAACATAGGCTGTTCAACGAGTTCAAACTCCTCAAGATCACCGTGTAACTTATGGACATTCTCGATATACTCCGCCAAAGAGGTGGTGTAGTTATTGAAATGTGATGTTCCCACGCCTGTCCATCCGTCTTTTCCAACAATGATATTGTTGTAGAACCGATCGTCCCCACCATAAATAAGTGAGAAACCGGCAATTTTTGTACTATGCGGAAGATGATATTGCGTGGACCGATTTAGTACCTTACGATGAACCATCCTGCCGCCGATCAGATTGTTGATATAGGCTCCACCTTGGGCTACATTCTCCAAAGCATGTTTAGCTGTCAAGATATTATGGTCAACAATGTAGGGGCCATGGCTTACTTCTATAAACAAATCCCGGTGATTTTGATAGAACAGATTTTTACTGATTCTTGTCCCTTGGGTCTGCCAATCCAGCCATAAACCTAAAGTACAATCGTGAATCCGGTTATGGTGGATGTGAGTATCGATCGGTGCGTGAAGCTTGATCCCGGCAATTTCGTGGCCCCAGAATTCCCGTTTTATCGCAATGTTGTAAATATGGTTATGATGAATTTCGCTGAAAATACAACCTAAGTGGCCGACGATGGCATTTTGGCCGCAATCATAAATGGTATTATGGCGGATAAGATGTGAACCGATCGATTCTTTGCTCCAGCCCTGACGCTCAGCAGTAAAGACGGATTCAAGCTGATATTGATATCCGGGTTTGTCTTTTCGAATGGTACGGTAATTATGGCCTGTGGAAGCTTCTTTGCCGATACTGATAGCGCTGCATTTGGCATCGTGAATGATATTATTTTCAATAATCCAGCCTTTGCTCCAGTTAGTGCCCAGCAGTCCGGGCTGGTCTGCCGTTGGAGGTGCCCAAGGTGTTGCCGCATGCGCCATTTCAAAACCTTTTACAGTAATATAATCAATCCCGGTTTCTTCAGGGTAGAAACAAGATCTGCGTACATTGATTTCTACCAGTTCTTTGTTCGGGTTGGCACCTTGGAAATTAGCGTAAATCGTGGTGTGGTCAGGGCTTACTTTGGCAAACCAAACATAGGTCGTCTGTTTTGGATTTTGGACCGGAACCATCTCATGTGTCCAGAGATCCTTGAACTCCAGCTTTTCGACGGGAGCTGCCAGTTGATCATACTGACTGACCTCATAAAAAGACATGCCATTTAGATATACATCGCCTAAGTGTCTTGTCTCCTCTATAGTGACGAGCCAATCGCCAGACACTTCCTCAACATACGGATTAAAGCTGCCAAAAAACGTGTTCGGCAAGATCACTTTCCAAATATGATTCTCAACCTGCTGCCAATCTTGTATATGTTCAGAGCCTTTTATGACAACCTGCTCGTCTTCAGCGGCTTGATAAATAATTCTTCTTTGTTCGCTTAATCCTTTGTATCTCGGTTTTACCCATTCGCGATATATCCCTTCATGAACGATAATCTTGTCCCCAGCCACAGCTGCTGAAGCCGCTTTATTGATGGTTAAAAAAGGATCATGTTGAGTACCTTGACCTTGATCTGAACCAGTTTTTGATACGTGATATTCCATTGTCCTATAACCTCCGCTTGGTTGACTTTATCCAATATTATAGGAAATAACGTTGTTAGTTCTATACTTTATATAGTACACTTTAAGACAAAATTAGTGTTTTCGTGAAGGAGAATCTACTTGTGGCCCTTTTTTGAAAAACATGGTGTCGGCGAAAAAGATTACTTTAAACTCATTCCCTTGAAAAACTATCATTTTCCACTTCATTTTCATCGGGCATTTGAGATTATTTATGTCAACGACGGGCAGTTATCTATCACCATTGATGGGAAAAGCTATCAGGTGCAGAAAAATGATCTGGTTTTTATTTTTCCTAATCAGATGCATGAATTTGAGACGATTGATTTTTCGGAGATTATGGTAATCCTCTTCTCCACAGAATTGATAGGTGATTTTCACATGAATTATAAAAGCTTTATTCCAACTGACAATGTTCTCCATGCTGTGAATGAACCTGATTGTACAAAGCTGGATTCAATTTATAGCCAGAAAAGTTTCCTGTATGGTGTATGCGCGCAGTTGATCTGTCAGACATCATTTGCTCCAGTCAAACAGTCCCCGCAAACAAAGGTGCTCTATAAAATCCTGCTTTTTGTAGAACAAAATTATTCTGCCGATTGCACATTAAAAGCTGTAGCAAAACATCTGCAATATGATTACCCTTATTTATCAAAGCTATTTGTCCAGCTGATGAAAATGCCCTTCACAGATTACTTGAATCACTATCGTATCTCACAAGCATGTTATATATTAAAAAACTCGAATCTGACTATTGGTGAAGTTGCCAACCTTTGCGGCTATAGTAACTTACGGTCATTTCATCGGAATTTTCAGAAAATCACCCATCAATCGCCGAAAGGGTATCGGGTTTCCAATCCGCCTGATAAGAAAATGAACTAGAAGACTTTAAGAGGGTAGGGAAGAGGATAAAAAGAACTCCAAAACCACGAGTATAGTGGTCTTGGAGTTCTTCTTTTTTTTATTGTTGCATCATAATTCTGTAAATCAGCATGGCTGCTTCGGCACGTGTGGAATGGGCAGTTGGTGTAAGCTGCTGCTGAGAGTCTCCTTTAATGAGACCTGCTGATACCAGCGCCGCAATATCATTTGCCGCATAATTAGAAATTTGATTATGGTCAGTGTAGCCGTCTAATGCAGAGGAAGAGGTCGTATTCGATTTCCATACCTCTGCAGCCTTCAATGCCCTAGCTGCCATAACAAACATCTCTTGTCTGGAGATGGAATCATGAGGGTGGTAAAGACCGTCGGTTTGGCCCGTAACGACCCCTAATTTCTGAGCAGTCATAAGTCCCTCATAAAAATAATCGTTAGGTGACACATCAGCAAAGCTATTTCCTTCTGCTGCGGATAGACCTAAAGCTCTAACTAATAAAAGTGCGAAATCTGCACGTGTAATAGTCTGTTCGGGTCTAAACTCTGTTTCCGTTACACCATTAATGACACCTTTTGATGTTAGTACTTCTACAATAAACTTCGCCCAATGAGAATCTGTTATATCCCTGAACGTTTTGTGATTGTAAACGGCGGCGTATTGTCCAGATGAATTTGTTGTTGAGAAAATAGCTTGCTTCTTATCTGAATCATAATTCCCGCCTAATACCGGTTGGATGACTCCGTACTCATTGACGTTCCACACTACAATAAAGGTGTTGTTCAATGGAGGTACAGCTTCTAGATAAGGAAGCCCAATTTGTATGGCTGAATTTAAGCTCTCTAATTGAACTGTTGTACCATTCAAAAGTAGCTCGTAATCAATAAGCAAACGTTCACCCAATCGCTTCTTTAAACTTCCTGTTGTATCGACAGATTTGAGGAGCAAAGTAACTGTCTTCACATTGTCCAGTGTCTTCGCCGGGAATAGATTATCCGGAAGTACAAAGGTAGCTAGTGTTGTATTGATCTCAAGCTGCAATGTGGAAGTTCCAACAAGAAATGCAGCGGCAGGGAGAGTGACTTCAAATGAGCTATCATCTGACGATTGTTCCTCTGCAAGCTGAATTCTTAGGATTTTATGGCCTGCAGAATTAGGTTTGGCTAAAGCGATAATCTTTTGTAAGGAAGATTCAGTCAATATCGCACTAGTTTTTCCTCCATTCATAGTAGTAGGTATCTCAATCCTTACGCTACCGTCCAAATGGAGTATAGTAGTGGCCGAATCTCCAACCGATGATCCGGAACTGCCTGAGCTAGGGGCAGCCGTCGGACTTGGAGAAGCCGTCGGACTCGGAGAAACAGTCGGACTCGGAGAAGCCGTCGGGCTCGGAGAAACAGTCGGACTCGGAGAAGCCGTCGGGCTCGGAGAAGTGGTCGGACTCGGAGAAGCCGTCGGACTTGGAGAAGCCGTCGGACTTGGTTCCGGTCCATCAAAAGGAATGAACTTCAAGAAATCGCCCCAGATTATATTCCCGTCAGCATCCCGAGAGTAATTGACTACAGGATTTAAGCTGACAAAGTTAGAATCGGTCAGTTCTAAACCTGATTTATTCGCCGATCGCGTACCGTCAAACATGAAATTATTGTCCGCAGCTAAAGAAGCTGGATATTGGTCTTTTGCAATGTTGGCAGTTCGGTAAGATAAGAAACCGTCAATCGTAAAGTCAGCAGTAATGTGATCATAAGTGGTGAAGCTTATATTACCACGCATATTGTTAAATCCGATGTTGTTGATGGCGATCACACCTGGATTACTATTGCTTGTAAAACCATAAGCGCCATTACCAAAGGCGATGGAATCGCGAATGGTATGTGTGACATGAATGCCTTCGCCACCAAGCTTGAAGCCATTTTTATCACCGGCACCTACGGTTCCGTCTGTTAAGAACCCATTGTTGAAGGCGGCGCTGTGCTCAATCAGCACTGAACCTATCGCTCCTGAGCCTGCTTTCGTATATAAGTCCCAGCCATCGTCGATATTGTTATGCGCCAGACAACCTCTAAAAATATTACCAACACCCGCAGTCAATTTTGCCGCAAAGCCATCGGCATTATTGTCGGATGGATCACGGTTGTCGAAGGAGGTACTGTTGAGAATTAAGTTGTAGGAAGGCCATTCACTGATTTCTATCGCGGTACCATCAGTTCGGCTGATTTGTAGACCAGTGTCACCATTCGCATAGAAACGGCTATTTTCAACGATGTTATAATTGCCTCCCACCGTAAAGCCTTTGGTATTCCCAGCTGAGCGAGTGAAATCAAGCCCCTTCACATGCCAATAGTTTCCGCTCAAGAGAACGCCTTCTGTTTTTTTGTCAAAATCAAAGATAGGTCTTGCTCCTGGTGCTGCTTCTATATACTTTTTGGCGGAGGCTTTACCATCATTGTACTTTTTAATCTCAAGTGGTGATTTCCGCACATAACGACCCTCAAGCACAATAATATGCTGACCTGGTTTAACGAAATCAATCGCAGTATCGATATCAAGTGGGAGATTGATCGTTCCATCTCCGGAGCTTGATCCGGTGGGCGATACGTAGATCTCATCATCTTCGTTATAACTTTTTAGGGTGACGGTAAAGTTGCTGATAATCTTCTCATAAGAGGTCAAATACTGAGTATCATCTGGTAAAAAAGTAATGCTAAAGTTCGTATTTCCTTGATCAAGAAGTTTCGTGGGAATAGAAAGACGTTTACCAGCTATTGCCTCGATATCCTGAGCGATGATCGTAGAACCTTGCTTCAACGTCACCGTTCCGTTGACATTAGAGCGCACAATCATTTGGTAAGCTGGATCTGAGGTTTTACTTAGTGAAAGTATATTTAAGCTAGGTGTGACGGGAGTCGCAGGTGGTTTTATTTTAGGAGAATCTGTAGCTGCTGAAGTGACTGTTAATTGAATATTGCTTACATTAATTGTGGCTAAACGAGCGGCATAGAATCCGACGTACATTTTTGAATCCTGTACGCTAAGAATGTCTGGTGTGAAATGAATAGCTTGCTGGCCATTATTGAGCTGTCCTGTAAAACCACTATTCGTCTTTGCTAACGTTAAATGGTAAGGTGCTGCAGGAACAGTATTGGCAGGTGCCGGACGTTCTTTTTGAAGCATGATGGTTTGAATCCCTTTACTGCCAGTCCCATCCGTTTTTTCAACTCCAGTGCGGACAAAAAGCTGTGTGCCCAGATCGCTTTTCGTCCCGCCGCTATAACCACCGAGGGCAGCTATATTGGATGCAAAGACGCTAGAATTTCCTTGTGTGCCGATGACGTCACGTGCCATAATGCCAAAAGATTCTTGCCCGTCATATGGATTTTTTGCAAAAGCCAACACTTGGACATCCGCAGACAGCACGAAATTATCTTCCGAAGCATCTAGCTCGGTGTAATAGAAGGTAATGCCGTCATGATCTTCGGTGACTTTACCGCCGCCTTCCAAAGCGATCAGCTGGGCGGATCCATCCTCGTTGACAATCGTCTGATTGTTAGCAGCTGAAGTGGACTGACCGAATTGAATGCTTTTCCAAATGGGATCCATCTTTTCTTTTACTGTAACGGAATACGTAATGGGCTTAATAGAAGAATCGGTAGGGAGTATACCAATTTCATACAATCCAGCTGCCTGATTGTCGAACTTGGAAGTGTCGAGCGTATAGCTGTTTAGCTTCTCTCTATCTGAATTATCATACACTTTGGATACGAGCAGATTTTTGCTGTCAAAGTTGTCGTTAATAAAAAAGGTAGTTTTAGGATAGCTGGTGACTTCGATGCCTACTAGTTTTTTAACGTTGACCTTAACTTGAAAAGAGGTTATTAAGCCTTTATGCGCAATTGTGATTTTTTTATCGCCAGATGTCGTGGTGTCGAGAGGAGAGACTTTGTATTCATTGTTCAACAGCCGAATCTGTGTACCATCACTGTAATGAGCATAAACCACAAGTCCTTCTAGTTTGAGGGAGTCACCGATATAGTAGAGTGTTTGTTTAGGTTCATTTCGAATTTCTAAAGCGGATAACGTCGCTGCTTTTACTTCCACATTAAAGGTCGTTGTGATTGCCGGCGCCTCTGTTGAAGTAACGGATACCGCTGTGGAGCCTGATTGCGTAAATAGATACGGTAATAAATCGCTGACCGGTTGTCCGTTAATGGAGAGGGAATAAAGATCACTGGTCAGTTCTTTGGTCAGGAAGCCGTCGTTATAATTGGCAACAAGAACAAGACCTTCTGGATCGAAGGTATCCCCTGGATAATATACGGTTTTAGCTGGATAATACTTCACTGATAATGAGGTCATAGATAATGGAACGATTTGCAAAGGAATGCTCACGAAAGCACCGTTGTAGTTAATGATTATGATATTTTCTCCAACCTTGCTGCTATCAAAGCCTGTAACAATATAATCCGTAGAAGACAAAACGGCCTCACTCTCATCAGAAAAAATAGCCTTAACGACTAATCCAGTCAAATCAAGGGATTCACCAACCAGATAAGTGGTTTTCGTCATTGCGCTGGTATCAGCGGTTAAGCTGGTTACGATTTTGGATTCAAGCTGGATGTCTATGTCACTGAAAGTAACAGTTGCATCTCTAGCTACATAGATTCCGGCAAAAAGAGTATCTGTGAACGTATCGTCCAGTGTTATGATTTCGGTCTGATCACCCACACTTAATCGATAAGTATCTCCTGATTTTTTAATACTTAGCGAATATACAGCTCCTGCGGACGGGGCCTGGATATCGCTAAAAGGATTTAACTTCACTTGGGTGTCTTTTTTATAAAAACCTTTCATTACCTGATCCAAAGCACCCACCGCCGCATAGTTAGAAGTGGTTGTGCTTGTATCTCCGTTCGTCCCAATACTGTCGCGGAGCATAAGACCGAAGGATTTCTGGTTAGGTGTGCTGACAGTGCTATTGCTATTAAAAGCAATCACTGAAGCGGTCGCTTTCAGTTCAAAGTTCGCATCCACCGGAATCTCTTTCGAATAAAAAGATATTCCCTCATCGCTGCTGGAGATTTTGCCGCCGTAAGTCGTCATCGTTACAGAGGTTGGACTTTCAATTATAGGCTCGGGGTTCTTAGTTGGACTAGTGTTGCCTCCGAAGGCGCTGAAGCCCCAAGGTCCTAACTCGATTTGACCTTCTTGACTGAAATGAATATTACGGAACGTAACCGTAGTATTTCTAGCGGTGTAAAGGCCCGCATATTGAATGGAGCCGTCAAAGCTTTCGATCGTTTTGGTTTCATTGCCGATGCGGACAATATACAGATTTCCGGTCTTTTTGATGCTTAATTCGTAATTCTCTCCTTGGTCAGGGCGATTAACGTTATCAAACACGTACCCAAGTTTCTGTAGGCTTGTATTTTGCAATTTGTGAAACGCTTTCATTTCTTGATCCAAAGCACCCACGGCGACATAATCTCCAGAGTAGGCTCCGGATTGGTTATCCCACACATTGCCGCGCAGCATTATTCCGAAGGAAACTTGGTTATTGGCTGTCCAAGCATCCACGTGAGCCGTTGCCTTCAACTCAAAATTAACACTTGGATCAACCTCTATAAAGTAATAAGCGATACCTTCCGTGCTGCCCGATACTTTGCCTCTATCGTTCGAGCTTCGCAGTGTAGCTGATCCATCCGTGTTCTCCGTAATGCCAAAGTTGGCTGCAGTAATCTTGTCTTGCCCCCCAACATCACCAAATACGCTGCCTTGCCATTCACTTTGAATGTTAATCATTCCTTCATAAGGATCAGGTGCTTCCTCTGCAAACATCGATAACGGAAAAGAGGAACACAAAAGCAGGAAGGTTACGAGCATGGCTAACAAACGTTGTTGTTTTCTCAATGATTAAAACCTCTCCTTATATGATCGATTTTGACCAAAGCTAAGCTTGATCATCCGAAATTATACGTTATCACTAAAGCGTACAGCTATAATCAATACGCCATATAACGCTGTTTATGCAGTAGGAGAGGGAGAATCTGAGTTAATGACACCCGGTTTATGCCTTTGCTTCTGCTACTTATGTGGAGTTTTCGGAGCTTGGTGTTGGTGGTTAGCACGCTGGCGTGGTGATTACGGGCGCCGAAACTGCCGATAAGTACGTTCGCAGTGGAAGTCCGCGATCGTTTGAGCGAAAATTACGCCCGCCATTGGAGTTACGGACCGTAATGCAGCTATTTCAGCTAATTCGCTCATTTTCCCTGAGTTTCGGACTGTATAGCTCTTATTGAGCTGAAAAAGTGTATCTGAGGGGTGCTTTTGAGTAAATAGCTGCAACGGAGTCCGATAGCGTGGCGAAAACGAGGATAATTGGCAAATAAGGGCTATGCAGTCCGAACATAGGGAGTTGAGTGGTTACAGACTTAGGTATTCTACAAAATGCTTAGTTTGTGGAAAAATCAAAGCCAACACACGGGCTTGGCTGTGGGTAATTCCTTCCGCGGTTGCCGTTACGGACCGTAATGCAGCTATTTCAGCTAATTCGCTCATTTTCCCTGAGTTTCGGACTGCATAGCTCTTAATGAGCTGAAAAAGTGGATCTGAGGGGTGCTTTAGAGTAAATAGCTGCAACGGAGTCCGATAGCGTGGTGAAATCGAAGATAATTGGCAAATAGGGGCTATACGGTCCGAACGTAGGGAGTTCAACTGGCGAGAGTGTATTAATGGATGGCAAACAGATTAAAACTGGCTTACAAAGTGAACCAAATCATCTAAATATTGCTCAACAACAATATGTCGTGGGAAAAAGACTGCGGTCAAATATGTTCTTAATGGTGATGAGGCATTCTTTTTTGAGAGCATAGAGTGATCAGCATCAGGAAGATAGAAGACGGAGAGTAGGTTTTTAGGAATTTTTTCACGGTAAATACGTTCGGTTTCCTCAACATCTACATTTATATCTTGCCCGCCAAGAACTAAGTGGACAGGAGTAGTGAAGTTTTTTAAATCCTCACTCGCATCTGACTGATAATTTTTAGAGAAAAAACCCCATTTTTCTTTGGAAATTAAATCGTCCGATTGTGCAATTCGCAAGTAACTTTCATATGACGCCTGTTCCTTAAGTAGCAGTAGGATTTGCGCGTTATAATCTTCTCTCTTTTTTATCTCCTTTTCCGAAAAACCTTCTAAAATCATCTCTTGTCTGGTATTGTATTGTCCTTGAGAAATCCATTGAATGGCGGGGGATACAAGAATACTGAAGGCGAGATCAGGCACTTTTTTAACAATCTTGGGAATCACCCAGCCCGCCTGACTTGCTCCCCACAAACCAATAGCTTGAGCATCAATCATAGGTAAGGCTTTAGCCCAGTTAATCGCATATATAGTATCTTGTGCTCTATCCTCCATGCTTTGCTCTAGCCAGTTCCCTGAGGAACCCCCAATACCTGGTTTGTTAAGAGATAAGGAAGCATATCCGGCAGAGGCGAGCTTTTCCCACAAAGGTTTATATCCATCATCGTAAGTATCATTAACTGGGCCATCCCCATGAACAAAAACTACCAGTCCGACGGTTCCAGAGTAGCTTTCGGGCAGAACTAAGGTTCCTGTTAGTTGACCTTGAGGCGTATCAATTTCAATTTTTTGCTCAGTCATTGAGAAAGAATGTTGCTGTAGTACGAACAAGACCGCTGCAATTAACAACGAAATGGTAATCATCCAGACAGTTAGCTTAATTTTCTTTTTCATTCATTGATCCCCCAGATTGTAGCGATGTTGTTCTTGTCATGTAATGCCAAATAGGCTCTTTAAAAAGTAAATGTCTTACCGCGCTATAGTTAGATTTATGGATCTCAAAGTTCAACTGCTGGTACATATTAATGGCTCGTTTATTCTTGTTAGCAACATGTAGCGTTAATTTTTCAACCTCAGAATGACTGTTTACAAAATCCGCCGCCCAACCCAGCAACTCTTTGCCAATTCCCTTATTACGGTGACTGGACCGAACAGCCAAATGAGCCACATAACACTCTTTTGCTCTAGGTTGATAATCCAAAAAATATAACCCAAGGATTAACTTACAAACATTTAAGTATCCAAATTTCTTGAATAGCTGCAAAAAGGGAGCCCGATTCAGTGGTTTAATTGATCCTTTTTTAAGGGAGAGCGTATCCTGCCATTTTAAGTAGATAGTGCCAACCACTTCTCCGTTTTCATAAGCGATTATTTGTTTAGATGATAAGGAAGAAGAATCTTGTTCCCAAAGTCTTATAAGTAGATCAGCAATTTCATTGTCCTCGAGAGAGAGGAGAGAGTGAAATTTCCCATGAAATGCATCTACCAATAGCCTGCTTACAGCCTCACGATCTTGTTCCTGGTAATGGGCGATGATAACCTCGTTTGTACTCATTTAGTAGTATCAGCTAGGGCATGCTCGATTTGAATTTGAAGCTCATAATGAAGCTTGTCGTTGTTAAACATGGATAGGTACGATTTCTCCAGAATGATGATTGGTCCCAATACCATGTAGTGATGCCCATTTAAAAAGTGTTCCAGCTTGGCAATTTCATGATCTACATCCTGATCGTCTGTTACAAAAAATGCTTTATAGAGATAGCACCCTTTTTCTAAAAAAATGTCAGGGGCGGGAGTGGTTTCAATGGTTTCAAAGCATAAGGTTACTTGTTCAGAATCGTATACATAATGCAAATCTGTTTCAAATAAATGATGGTTCTGCGGTCTTTTTTCATATAAACTTCGTGCAGTTAGTGTTTCGTTATCCTCTAGCACCAACCACTTTTTCAGATAACGATTGTCCACATGTTTAATTTGATAATCCCCCTCCATGTTGCCATAATCTGCATGTTCTTTTAGTACCTTTTGTATAAATTGTTGCAGCATTATTAATTGGTTTATTTCTGAGTTGATTTTGTTTAGCGATTTCTCTAACAACTGTTGGTAGTCATTCGTTGCGGATTTATTCATACTTTGGTTAATGGTACTGACAGGGATGTTTAATTTGCGGAGCAACAGGATATGTGCCAATTGATAGATCTCATCGATGCCGTACATCCGGTACTGATTATTGTCTATATAGGATGGAAACAGGATTTCTTTTTCTTCAAAATATCGAATCTGGTGGATAGATACATTCATAAGTTTTGATAGTTCTCCAATTGTAAGGTACGGATTCAAGGGCGGTGCTCCTAACTGTAAGTTATTTGATAAAATAACTATAAACCTTAGGTCAGACCTAAGGTCAAGCGTCGATTAAAATACGGGATAAGCAGAGCACTTTTTTTCTAAATAATGATTAGTAATAGTAATGGGTGGTATTGAAAAAGACATAGATTTTGGAAGGACAATGCGGGGGTGCAACGGATTAGATTCATGATCATTTTTTTGTATAAGCCTTGCTGGTATGACCTTAGAGTTGCCATTACGGACCGTAATGCAGCTATTCGTACATTTCCGCTCGTATTCCAAAAGTTAGGGACTGCATAGCTCTTATTAGCTGCAAATCGACTCAAAATGGGGTGGTTATGAGCATATAGTTGCAACTGAGTCCGATAGCGTGGCGAAAACGAAGATAATTGGGAAATAAGAGCTATACGGTCCGAACGTAACTTTGTTAATCAAACCAAACTAATCAAAACAAACTAATCAAATCAAATCATCACATTCTAAGCTGATAGCTTCGATTCCGTTCTTTTCCACCGACGATCTCTAGTAGCTGCTGTTCAACTAACTCATGTAAAACACGTCGGGCATGACGATTAGTGACTCTAAGATGATGGGTGAGTTCAACAGGTGTGAAAGGACGCAGAAGACGTCTTGCGAAACGAAGTGTTTCAGCTTCTAACCATGTTAATGAAGAGGGCACGTCTGAAGCCATGAATTTGCCGATGAATGCGAGTACTAGTTGTTGACATAGCTGAGGCTCGTCCGTGATTGAGGGATAGGCGATGGATAGGAAGGTCCAACCGTCTAGCGATAATAAGGAATGGCGTCTACATAAATCTTTGAATCGTCGTACATCAAGATCTCTAGCATGCGGACCGTAGCCTTGAATCTCAATTCCGCCCTTTGCTCCACCTGGCATATAGGCCAGATCAAGATAACGATAACCATTGTTGAAATCGCGCACTTCCCATTCGGGGAACAAGTAGTTGAAGTTTCCTACAGCAGGAAACCATACCGCACGTAGAAATTCGACTGTTCCATAGCCCAACCCTTTTGCAAGAAGCTCCTGTCTGCGGGGATTGTTCTCCTTATCCAAGTTGATCTGTAACCATTCCTCTAGTTGCTGTTCGAATCTGAACATTTTGTGTATCCTCCTTAAGTAATTTTTTTTGAAAAAAGAAAAAGCCGCTCCCATACAATTCCTCCTGAGCTCAGCCCAGGATAGAGATTGTATAAAAGCGGCGTGTTCTTCACGACCTATAGTTGCTATTATAACGAGTGCTGAAGATTTCTTCAATGAGTTACTGTGTATAAAGATGACGAATCTGATTAGGTTTTAGTTGAAGGAAGCTAGCATGGTGAACGAGCTGAATTTGCTGAAGTTACTAGTTACTCTAAAAGCGGATTCTTCCCCCGCGCGGCCGCATGGCTTTTCTAGGACGATCATCATGTGGTTACTGATCCGCAAAAATGGATTACGTGCTCTGCGCAATATCATTATTCATTTTCGAACGTTGCGGACCGTATTGCAGCTATTCGTACATTTTCGCTCGTATTCCAAAAGTTACGGACTGCATAGCTCTTATTAGCTGCAAATCGACTCAAAATGGGGTAGTTATGAGCGAATAGTTGCAACTGAGTCCGATAGCGTGGCAAAACCCTCATTTTTCAGCAAATAAGGTCTCCTGAGTCCGCATGCGTGCGGTGTAAGTATTCAGAGTTCCCAACGACGTCAGAATTGTCTATCTAGTCCAAGTCGTCAGATTATCATTGTGTCCATGTCTTCCATGTCCCAAAGTCGTGTAACTCCAGCATGAACGGACCGTATTGCAGCTATTCGTACATTTTCGCTCGTATTCCAAAAGTTACGGACTGCATAGCTCTTATTAGCTGCAAATCGACTCAAAATGGGGTAGTTATGAGCGAATTGTTGCAACTGAGTCCGATAGCGTGGCAAAACCCTCATTTTTCAGCAAATAAGGTCTCCTGAGTCCGCATGCGCGCGGCAGATACATTCGAGTTGCCAAAGTAGCACAAGTCGCCCAACTGGTCCTTTCATTTCGTCATTAAACTCATCATGTTCATACCGTCGTCCTACTCATCGTGCTCACACCGTCATCCTACTCATCATGGTCATATCAGACCATCTTTTCATACAAGTCCCGCTTTTTCAGAAAAAAATCCTAATAAAGGCCCATTACTTTGTCGAATTGTGAAGGAAATTAGAAAATTTTATAGAATTATCTATGTTCATCTAAACTTTTTACTCTTCAACACGTGTTGCAGGATGGCCCTGGTGATTGCTGCAGCTTTACTCTTCCATAAAAGGGGCCGATACGATGCTCAAAAGGACATTACTTATCTATCTGATTGGTTTAATTTTATTATCTGCGATTCCTCTATCCATTCTTATGGGTCACGATAAACAAGGGAGTCACCTGCAAGTGCAGCATGGAGTCATGGATCTCGCAGCTTGGGATTACGAACAGGATAAGATTATCAAGTTAGACGGTGAATGGGAGTTTTATTGGAATCACTTATTAACTCCTGAGCATTTTAGGGCGGGTAGCGCAGATATACCTGCTTCTTCAGCTTGGATGGAGGTGCCCTCCCGGTGGAACGGCAACATCGTTAATGGAAGCCCTTTACCCGCCTTCGGTTCTGCTACCTATCGGATGGTTCTAAAAAACCTGCCCGTAAGTGGGGTATTCGCCTTGAAAAAAACAAATATCCGCTTTTCAAGCAGGATTTTTGTTAATGGACAGTCAGTTATTGAGGATGGTAATCCTGCTGCTAATGAAGCTGATTATCGGTCAGGGAATATCCCGCAGATTGGGCTTTTTTCGTCTGATAAGGGAGATGTAGAAATCATAATTCAAGTCTCCAACTTCGATTATGTAAATGGGGGCATTCCGGTTTCTTTATCCTTTGGTGAGGAAGCAGCAATGATGGAGGTTCAGCAGAAGAGTACGGCCCGTGAATTTAGCACCGTTGCTATTTTAGGCACACTTGCCCTTATCTTTTTTATCTGCTTTGGGGCAGCGTCCTTATACCGTAAGCAGGATTACTCTTTACTTGTGTTTGCGACTATTTGTTTGCTGTTTGCGATATATCATGGGTTGATCGGTGAGCGTTCACTCTTACTCTTTTTCCCTAAACTTTCGTTCATAATGCTCTACAAAGTAAAGGATATAAGCTCCATCTCCTGCTTTATTGTGCTCGCAATATTTTTTTACCAAATGCACAAAAGCATAATATCTTTAAAATTCACTCAAGCCATAACGATTGTTTTAGGCAGCTTTATAATTCTGGTCGCCATCCTGCCGATTCGTTCTTACACGGTCATTTATCCGTATGTGATTATTTTATATGAGCTGATGTTAATTTGGATGTTATGTAGAGTGGCCACCCTGTATATCAGAAGCGCAGAAGTAAATAGAATCAAATTGCTGCTGATGTTTATGGCGATTCTAGCTATTAATCTATATTCCATAGATATTATTCTGTTTGCTCTATCTATAAAAGAGAACCTTTGGCTCGGACAGTTTTACATTGTGGCTTTTAATATCATCATGATCGTGCTGATTGTTCTACGTTTTTTTGAAGCCTACCATACCATAGACGAGATGAAAAACCAGTTGATCGGGCTGGATAAAATTAAAGATGAATTCCTTTCCAACACCTCACATGAACTAAAAACACCTCTGAATGCCATAGTGAACATTACAGCTACGCTGCTGGATGGGGTTGAGGGTCCAGTTAATGAAAAACAAGCGCAGAATCTAGCGATCGTAATCGGGAGCGGCAGAAGATTAACACATATGGTAAATGAACTACTCGATTATTCCAAAATGAAGTACGGAGACATCACATTATACAAAAGCAAACTGGATTTGAAAGCCGTTGTTGATTCCGTCATTGGCATTCATTCTTTTCTGCTCGGAGAAAAGTCGATCCTGCTCGTTAACAGAGTCGCTTCGAATTTCCCTATGGTGAATGCAGATGGCAATCGCCTGATTCAAATTTTCCACAACTTGGTTGATAATGCGATTAAATTTACGGAACAGGGTGAAATAGAGATTAGTGCCAGAGTTATTCAGGAGTGGGTGGAAGTACGTGTGGCAGACACAGGTTTGGGAATCTCACCGGAAATGCAGGAGCGTATTTTCAAAGCTTTTGAGCAGGTGGATGAGGCGGAGATTCATAGTCATGGTGGAACAGGGCTCGGATTAAGTATTACTAAGAAGCTAGTAGAACTGCATGGCGGGAACATAGCTGTGGAATCTACAGTGGGAAAAGGTTCGGTGTTTATTTTTACACTTCCACGGTGGGATAAAGCGGTTAAGCCAATCACGAGACCTACCCTTAAGGCGGTACATTCTTATAAAGAATTAAGTTTCTCCCATGGTGGTTATCCCCTTTATATCAAAGGCGAGATCGATGAGCCCATTTTAGTAGTGGACGATGATTTTGCCAATCTGCAATCTATGATCAATCTGTTTAAGCTAGAGAAATATTCTATTGTGGTTGTTAATCGCGGACAGATGGCACTTGAGGAGCTAGCGAAAAACACAGATTTTTTTCTGGTGGTACTGGATATTACCATGCCGGACATTTCGGGTTACGAGGTTCTGCAAAAGATTAGAGAGAGATTTACTCCTTTTGAGCTGCCTGTGTTAATGTTGACGGCCAAGAACAGGGTGAGCGATATGAAGATGTCCATGGATAACGGTGCAAATGACTATGTGGGAAAACCTTTTGAAGCTGAAGAGCTAATGGCACGTGTTAAAAGTCTGACCCGATTGAGAGCTTCCGTGAAGACTGCCAAAGACGCTGAAATTGCTTTTTTACGATCCCAGATCAAACCTCATTTCTTATACAATGCTCTGAATTCAATTGCTGAACTATGTGTGGAAGAACCAGAGAAGGCCGAAGAGTTGACACTGCAGCTGTCACAGTATTTGCGAAGCAGCTTTGATTTCAAACAACTGGATTCACTAACGAGTTTGGAGAATGAGCTTGAGCTGGTAGAGGCTTATATCAATATTGAAAAAGCACGCTTCGGTGCCAGATTAAATGTGGAATATGATGTGAGAGTAAATACGGATTACCGGATTCCTCCGCTGATTCTACAGCCTTTGGTCGAAAATGCAATAAGGCATGGCCTAATGTCCAATTTGCGGGGTGGCACGGTAAATATATCTGTAAAGGAATTAGAGAATTCGCTGATTAGCTTTATTGTGGAGGATAATGGATCTGGAATGAGTGAGCATAAATTGAAAGAAGTAATGAAGTCAGATGTAGATAAAAGAGGGGTGGGGCTGTGGAATATCAGTCAGCGCATAAAGCTGTTATATGGAACAAATATTCATATTCAAAGTGCTGAAGGATTAGGCACAACGGTATCTTTTGAAATTCCAATACAGCAGCTTAAGCGGATGGGAGGTTAAGGCATGCTGCGAGCGATTATTGTAGATGATGAGGAGTTATCGGTAAAACGCCTGAAGCGGATCTTATCGCAGAGCGGAGAGATTGAAGTCTATGAGACGTTTTTGGATCCAGCGGAAGCCTATGCTTTTGCGAAGGCCCAACCGATAGATGTAGCTTTTTTGGATATTTCTATGCCTGAGACGAATGGGATGAAGCTTTCTAGCCTTTTGCATGAATTGGATGAATCGATAGATGTGGTTTTTGTAACCGGATTTGATGAGTATGCGCTGCAGGCTTTTGACCTAAGTGCAGTGGATTATCTTTTGAAGCCTGTAACTGCGGAGCGGTTGTCTAAGACGTTAGAGAAACTCAAAAAAATGAATCGAAATACAACGGCTGAGCCTACGTTAGAAGTTTTTTTATTTAATGGTTTAAAAGTGTATCGCAGAACGCAGAACAGAGAGCTAATCAAGCTGAGAAGTCCAAAAACAGAAGAATTATTTGCTTTTCTGGTTAGTAAAGGAACGGTTAGCCGGGAGGAAATTATCGACACGTTGTGGAGCGGATTGGAGCCTGAAAAAGCATGGAAGAATCTGAACTCGACGCTGTATTATATTCGAAAAGCAATCGGCGCCAATTATATAAAAGCAAGCAGGAACGAAATTCATGTAGTAGAGAGCAGCATTTATTGTGATCTGTATGAATTTGAGCGATTGTTAAAGCAAATCAGGCAAACCTCTGAAAGACATGTTGAATGGATGATTCAAGCAGAAGTTTTATACTCAGGAGCATTACTCAAAGGAAAAGCTTATGAATGGGCTAGTAGCAGGACCCGGAGACTCGAGCATGAATATATAGGATTGCTGGAGCTGGCTGCAAGATTTCATTTAGAGCAGAATCAGCAGCATCAAGCACTGCATTATTTTGGAGAAATATTAAAATTAGATTCCTTGCGAGAGGACATCTATCATGAAATCATCAACTTATTAATTGAATTAGGGAGAATGAATGAAGCACAGCGGAAATTTGGCCAATTGGAAGAGATGTTGCAGCAAGAGCTCGGAACAACACCCGATCCTAAACTCAAAGCGTTAATGAAACAGAAGTTATTGTAATGGAAGGAACCTTCGAATGGATGGTTATCGAGGGTTCTTTTTTTGTTTATTTTTTGTTTATCTTAATTTTGTATAATACTCTCGATTATTGTCGAATTAATGACATGATTTATGCTAGAGGGGGAAATAGAGTTTGAAGCCATCATTTATGAAAATAGGCATTAGTATTTCTTTATGTACTGGACTTGTGGTGCAGGGGGTGGGTCCTATGCAAACTCCAATCATAAGTGCAAAAGCTAGTTTCGGTTGGATCGAGAATAGCCCAGCTATAATAACGTCCATCAATGAAGATGACTATTCCAACGCAGGTGTTGAGGTAGCCAGCTTTTTGTCAGGAAAAGTATCGGATCCAGAGTTAACAGGGATTGCTGTAGTAGCTTTAGATAATACCAAAGGGGCCTGGCAGTATTACAACACGGTGGGAAGAATTTGGTATAATATCGAGCCGGTTTCGAACAGTAATGCTTTTCTGCTGCTGAAATCGGAGAAAATCCGTTTTGTCCCGGCTAAAGACTGGAACGGAACTGCTTCCATTAGCTTTAAGCTATGGGATACGACAGCATCAGGTTATCAAAATTATCAAAAAAATGCGAATACCACAGTATCTGCCGCGTTCAGCTCAGATCCGGGTATAGCCGTAATTACTGTAAATCCAGTGAACGATGCACCTTATCTGACAGAACTAAATGGTGGGGACTATCTTAGTTTTGACGGCAACGGGGATTATGTGACCTTCCCGGATCAACGGATTTATGGGAATTCTTTTACAGTTGAAGGATTTTTGAAGGTAGATGCTTTTCAGACCTGGATGAGATTTTTTGAATCATCGATCGCAGAGCAGAACCACAATATTTTTGTGGGTTTTAACGGCAAACGGATGAATTTCACTGCCTACACTAATAAGGGAGATATTAATGTCACTGAGGATTTCCCGATTTCTAAATGGGTTCATGTCGCGATTGTTTATGATCACAGTCAGAAAAAGGGACGGATTTATTGGGATGGTGTACTTAAGGCAGAAGGGGCTATGGATTTAAGTACTGTAGGCAACGTTGCACGTCCGAATAACTGGCTTGGAAAAAGCACGTGGAGACAGGACGGAGATTATAACGGTGGAATGAGAGACGTGAGGTTCTGGAGTAAAGCCAAGACCCAAAGTGATATTGTTCGAGAAATGAATGTCGACTTGACAGGCTCGGAGCCTAATCTGGCTTTAAACTATAAATTAGCGAATAGCAATGATGGGAATGTCGCTATTAATACTTCTGGTCTTCCCCTTAAGAACGGTACAATTACTGGGGCAACCTGGAAGCAGGACACAGGTTTTATGGGGAATACTACAACCGATAAAAACAAGTCGGTCTCACGATCCTTTAAGGTCCTCGATGTGGATGGAGATGACCTACAAGTATCAGCTACTTCCTCGAATATGCTCTTAATTCCGAATAATGGACTGAAAATAAGTGGAAGTGGTGAGCAACGAACTTTAGAAATAACACCCGCAGCGAATGCTTTTGGCACCAGTGTGATTTCAGTCAAAGTAAGTGATGGAACATTAAACAACACCTACACTTTTAATGTGACCGTAAACAATACGGGGGATGTAATCGTAACCGGAGTGTCTTTGGATAAACCATCACTGAGTTTAACGCAAGGAGAAGCAGGGGACACACTTAGTGCCGTAATAACACCTGCTGATGCCACGAACAAAACAGTAAATTGGAGCTCTAGTGATGAAACTGTTGCAACCGTTGTAAACGGAGTGGTAACTCCAGTTGGCGTTGGAACAGCGATCATCACGGTAACGACTACTGATGGAAGTTTTACTGCTTCGTCTGTAGTAAATGTGAGTGCTCCCATCCCACCCGTTGTGGACGTAACTGGAGTGAAGCTAGATCAGGAGACACTGAATTTAACAACTGGAGAAGCTGATGGACTCCTAAAAGCAACAATAGAGCCTGCCAATGCAACGGATAAAGACGTGATCTGGAGCTCTAGCGATGAGACAGTCGCGACCGTTGTGAACGGAGTAGTAACTCCGGTTGGAGAGGGTACCGCAGTTATTACGGTAACGACCAAAGATGGAAGTTTTAAGGCTTCAACCACAGTAAATGTGAGTGCCCCAATCCCACCCGTTGTGGACGTAACTGGAGTGAAGCTAGATCAGGAGACACTGAATTTAACAGCTGGTGAAGCTAATGGAATTCTAAAAGCAACAATAGAGCCTGCCAATGCAACGGATAAAGACGTGATCTGGAGCTCCAGCGATGAGACAGTTGCGACCGTAGTAAACGGAGTAGTAACTCCGGTTGGAGAGGGTACCGCAGTTATTACGGTAACGACGAAAGATGGAAGTTTTACGGCTTCAACCACAGTAAATGTGAGTGCCCCAATCCCACCCGTTGTGGACGTAACTGGAGTGAAGCTAGATCAGGAGACACTGAATTTAACAGCTGGAGAAGCTGATGGACTCCTAAAAGCAACAATAGAGCCTGCCAATGCAACGGATAAAGACGTGATCTGGAGCTCTAGCGATGAGACAGTCGCGACCGTTGTGAACGGAGTAGTAACTCCGGTTGGAGAGGGTACCGCAGTTATTACGGTAACGACCAAAGATGGAAGTTTTAAGGCTTCAACCACAGTAAATGTGAGTGCTCCAATCCCGCCGGTTGTGGACGTAACTGGAGTGAAGCTAGATCAGGAGACACTGGAATTAACAGCTGGTGAAGCTGATGGACTCCTAAAAGCAACAATAGAGCCTGCCAATGCAACGGATAAAGATGTGATCTGGAGCTCTAGCGATGAGACAGTCGCGACCGTTGTGAACGGAGTAGTAACTCCGGTTGGTGAGGGTACCGCAGTTATTACGGTAACGACCAAAGATGGAAGTTTTAAGGCTTCAACCACAGTAAATGTAGCCGCTCCTAAGCCACCTAGCGTTATCGTAACTGGGGTGACTTTAGACCATACAGAACTTAACTTAACGGTGGGTGAAGGCGACGGTAATCTACAAGTTACAGTAGCACCTGCTAATGCGACAAATAAAGGTGTGATCTGGAGCTCCAGCGATGAGACAGTAGCTAAGGTTGTTTATGGAGTAGTAACTCCGATTGGTGAGGGAACAGCCATCATTACGGTAACGACGAAAGATGGAAGTTATACGGCTTCTACAACCGTCACTGTGAAGGCTCCTGTTAAGCCAGTTACAGCACCAGGAATTCCAACATCTGTAACTGCAACTGCAGAGAATGGTCAAGCAATCATCACCTTTATACCGCCGGTGAACGATGGAGGCAGCGAAATCATAGGATATATTGTAACTGCTAATCCGGGAGGTTTGACGGTTACGGGAACTGGAAGTCCGCTGACAATCAGTGGTTTGACGAATGGAACAAGCTATACCTTCACGATACAGGCAATCAATAAAGCTGGCATCAGCGAATCCTCTGCTGAGTCCAATGCAGTTGTTCCTAGCACTTCATCTGGTGGTGATGTTGTTGTTCCGTGGCAACCAACCCCATCAGCAACTCCGGCACCTGTGGTAAATGATGCTTCCATCCTAATCAATGGTAAAGCGGAAACAGTGGGAACCGCAACGAATGGTAAACGGAATGAGCAAACGTTAACCACCATTGTGTTAGATCAGAAGAAGCTAGAGGACAAGCTCGCCACTGAAGGTAAAGGTACGGTAGTTTCTATCGCTGCAAATAGTAAATCTGATGTTATAGTTGGCGAACTAAACGGACAAATGGTTAAAAATATGCAGGGTAATCAGGCAATTCTTGAGATCAAAACAGGAAATGCGACATTTACACTGCCTGCTCAGCAAATTAATATTGACGCTTTGAACGAGCAAATCGGCAAGTCGGTAGCTTTGCAAGATATTAAGATACAGATTGAAATTAGCGCCCCTACAGCCGATAAAGTTAAAGCTTTAGAAGCAGCTGCGCAAAAAGGATCCTTTTCATTAGTTTCCGCGCCAGTTAATTTTACGGCCAGAGGTATCTACGGAGATAAGAGTATTGAACTTTCCCAATTCAATACGTATGTTAAACGTACCATAGCCATTCCTGAGGGGATGGACCCGAACAAGATTACAACTGGAGTGTATGTTGATTCCGAAGGTTCGGTACACCATGTACCTACTAAAGTGGTTGTAATTGATGGCAAATATTTTGCTACTATCAACAGCTTAAGCGGAGGTACTTACTCAGTAATCTGGCATCCGCTTGAATTTAGTGATGTGGCTAATCACTGGGCAAAAGAGGCAGTGAACGATATGGGCTCTCGATTAGTCATTGAGGGAACAGGTAATGGTCAATTTACTCCGGATCAAGCCATTACCCGTGCAGAGTTTGCGGCGATTGTTGTACGCGGTCTGGGACTTGAGATGGAACAAGCTGCAACACCATTCTCAGATGTAAAGACCACGGATTGGTATAACAGTGCGATCAACACAGCATTTGCTTATCAATTAATCAATGGTTTTGAAGATGGTATGTTCCGCCCTGATGAACATATTACCCGCGAACAAGCGATGTTAATTATCGCCAAAGCGATGAAAATTACAGCGCTACAGACTAAGCTTTCTGTTCAATCGGCTGACGTTTTGTTAGCTCCATTTACAGATAGTAGTGAGGTTTCTAACTGGGCGATCAGTGGAGTTACTGACACTTTGCAGGCAGGCATTATCATGGGAAGAAGCAGTAAAGGGCTTGCTCCAAAAGATGATATGACAAGAGCTGAGGTTGCAGAGATCGTGAAGCGGCTACTTGAAAAGTCGGATTTAATTTAATCTACTAAGCTCCAGAATTGTGATGAAGACAGAGGATTCGTTCAAAGAACATTGAACGAGTCCTCTTTTCTTTTTATGGTTAGCCAAGCAGGAGAATGGCTAGTTATCCAGAAAAAATAACTTAGCTCGTTTATACGATAATTAGAAAAGAGGCGAAATCTATGGAAATAAATCCACTCATTAATGATGTATTTCAGGCAGCAGAATCAGGCAATGTAGAACGGCTGAAAGAAATCCTGGAAGCTCATCCGTACCTTGCGAATATGGAGAATAACGAGGGTCTTACACCGCTTGGTTATGCCGCGCATTTTGGTAAAGTGGAAGCTGTTCAGGTTTTGTTAGACTATGGTGCTGACATTGATGCAGTGTCACATTCCCAAATCAGCTATATTCCATCCAACACAGCATTACATGCGGCAATTGCTGTTGAGCGAAATATGGAGGTGATCCGGGTTCTTTTGCAACATCAGGCCAAGACCAATATATTTGATAGTGATGGATATACTTCCCTACATTCTGCTGCTTTTCATACGGATAATGTAGAACTAATAGAGTTGTTAATCGAACATGACGCCGACATTTCTGCTAAAATTAAAAGTGGTGAATCTGTATGGTCGGTTGCGATTAAGCAGAGTAATCATAATGTTGCAGAATTTCTCCGCGGAAAAGGAGTAGTCTTGAATGAAAATCACAGTGGATGATAAGAATGATTCAACGGTAGCTATAATCTCTGGAGAAGAGATCATTATCAATAATGTAAGGGATGCCTTAGACTTAATGATGAATGTGAAATACCAAGGATGCGATAAAATGCTTCTGAGGAAGGAACAGATTACGGATGATTTTTTCGAGCTAAAGTCTGGAATTGCTGGTGAGATTGCTCAAAAATATACAAACTATCAGATGAGAGTTGCTATCGTAGGAGAATTTACAAGCTATAACAGCAAAAGTCTGAATGATTTTATTTACGAATGCAATCAAGGCGATAAGATGTTGTTCAAAAGTACTGAAGCTGAGGCTTTAGCAGCCCTTCATTTATGCAAATCGTGGAGATGATCCAGAGAGGAGATATATCATGGATGAAAGTAAAATCACAATGAATCGATCGATGCCTATATTTCCGGGTTTTCGCTTGAGGTTCAGGAAATCCCTAATACGTTAAGAAAGGTGATAAAAGAGGCGGCACCGGAAGCAGAGGAAAAAATAAACTATCAGATGCCTACTTTTGCATTACACGGAAATTTGGTGCATTTCGCTGCTTATCCCAAGCATATTGGATTCTACCCCACACCAAGTGGAATTAATGCTTTTAAAGATGAATTATCAGGCTATAAAGGTGCTAAAGGTTCCGTTCAATTCCCCATTGATAAGCCTATGCCTTATGAATTAATTAGCAAGATTGTAACCTTCAGAGTCTCTGAGAATCTAAAAAAAGTTGAAGCAAAATAAGGCGTCTACTGGTATGAAATAGAGTTGTACGTCTGGCTAGGGCTGGAAGTGTGTATCCATTGTTGATCTTCTTCTTGAAGCTAGTGAACATTTGGATCCTCTTACGAGGCACTTCTTGCCTTTCTATCCTCATTGCGGACGTCGTACGAATGCCAGTATAATATCCTGGGCATAGTCCCCAAACCCACTTCCGAACAGATTTAATCCTCTTTTATTGAGTGCATCCTCCCGAATTTCAAAACGTACACGAATAGGTTCATTAAACGCCAGCTTTAAAGAGCTGATTGTAGTGGAAGATGAGAGAGAACCATTACAGCTGCTGCCCGATTTAGAGACACTCCATGTAGTAAGAGCTCCATATTCAGTTCCACTTCTCCAACGTTCAGGGGTCAGCTTCCCTTTGCGGTTACCGAAATCGGAGGGGCAAGTCCAAGTCCCGACTAACTGGTCATTGATGGATAAGCTGATATCACTGGCCCAATCCTCTCGGAACGAAGGGGCTTCTGAGCATACTTCTGCCGAAATGCGGATTTCATCCAACTCGACGCCTGGAGGCAGGGGGTTGGCAAAATAGTATTCGACATAACCCGCTTCCGCGAACCATAAGAGTGAGGCATCGACTCGTTCAGGCATGTAGAATGCTCTTGGATCATCCTGGGAGCCAATGACGCCACCATCTTTTCCAGCCATCCCACAGGACGGTTGTATGGAGCAGCGGGAGAACATGCCGATGGGCATATGTATTTCCTCGGTTTGATGCAGGCCATCCCCTAGTTTCGAAGGGAGATCGAGATGAATAGAGCGACAGGTAACCGCACAGATTTTTTCGCGATTTGCTCCTTGCGTAGACGAGATAAGATTAACCTGTTCTAATGTCTGCACATTGATAGATATGGTTGGCTGAGCTACACCTAACGTCTCAGCTAATTGACTGACACTCATAGGCTTTTCGCCAAGGGCTTCAAGAATGCGGACGCGGACGTCACCAGACAGTGCTTTAGCTACATCTAAAATGCGTGACGCGGGATAACGTATCGTTTCTTGTGAAATATCATTCATCATATTTGTTCCTTTTCGTTTAGGATGGGTTGAGGTTATTGTACAATGAAGAATGGATATTGTAAAATCATAATAAACATTGCGAAAATCATATACTGGTGCTAAAATGGGCTCAACTTCTTATTTTGAAAGGCTGTGCTCGCCAAATGACAACTTCTATATTAGCTTCTGAGACACTTGAGATTCCTCGATCTGAACACCCTCATCCACATTGGCAACGTCAGGAATGGATGAATTTGAATGGGCAATGGTCATTTAACTTTGATCCGAACAACGAAGGTATGAAGGCGTTATGGTACTCCAATCCTGAAATCGCTTACGATTCAATGATCACTGTACCTTTTTCTTGGGTAAGTCCCTTATCCGGAATTGGCTGCGATCAACAAGGAATCGGCTGGTATCGACGCACCGTGAATGGGCAGGCTATCGACCAACAAACACGATTGTTTTTACGTTTTGGGGCAGTAGATTATTCATGTGATGTGTGGATAAATGGAGAACATGTAGGTTCACATCAAGGTGGATATGGTTCATTTGAATTTGATGTTACACCTTACTGGGCAGCTAACAGTGAGAATAATATTGTCGTAAGAGCTGAGGATTTCGATCATGCTTATCAAGCGCGGGGCAAACAAGGATATGGAGAAATCCGTGGAATTTGGCAGCCTGTATGGCTTGAAGCACGCCCCGAAACTTATATGAAAGATGCAAAGTTTGTGACCAGTATAGATGGACAGGTGAAGGTAACTACAAGAATAATTTCGCATGAAACGGGTTCGGCAGATTTTACGCTGCAATTCGCTGATCATTCCGTTGTTCATACAGAGAAGCTGCAGCTTATAGCAGGGGAGAACGAATGTAAGCTGTCTATCGATATTCCCAATCCGCATTTGTGGAGTCCAGAAACTCCTTATTTATACGAAGGTGAACTGCAGCTTAGTGGATCGTTTGGTACAGATACAGTCAGCACTTATTTTGGAATTCGCGAAATTCAGACTGCCCGCTTTGACGATCGTGATTATCGGTGGATCACCTTAAATGGCAAGCCGATATATTTGAACGGCACTCTTGATCAGTCCTATCACAAGACAGGTTATTTCACCTATCCAACGGATGAAGACATGCGGGATGAAATTTATCTAATGAAACGTTTGGGACTAAACATGGTGCGAATTCATATCAAGCCCGAAGAACCCCGTAAGCTGTATTGGGCGGATAAGCTTGGCATTCTTGTTATGGAAGATATGCCTTGTTTCTGGGGTAATCCAGATGACAAAGCCAGAGCCTCCTATGAGAGTGAAGCCCTTGAGGTGATTGAACGAGATTATAATCATCCATCTATTTTTTCGTGGGTTATGTTCAATGAGACCTGGGGTTTGGAGACAGATGCTCAGGAGGCTGGCCTCACAAGTGATGTACAGCAGCAGAGTAGTTATCTTAAAGAGACACAGGAATGGGTGCGGGAGAAATATCGCTGGGCGAAGCAGCTTGATCCGACTAGAATTGTTGAGGATAACTCGCCTTGTAATTATGATCATGTGGAATCGGATATTAATACATGGCACTTTTACATTAATGGTTACGAGCAGCTGCAAGCCCACATGAATGAGGTTGTAGATAAAACATTCCCAGGGTCGGAGTTTAACTGTATTGGCGGCAACGTACAGTCTGATGCACCTCTAATGAACAGCGAATGCGGCAACGTGTGGGGGATCGAAGGTGGTGCAGGGGACAGTGATTTGGCATGGCATTACCGCTATATGATGAATGAATTCCGGCGGCATGATAAGCTATGTGGATTCGTATTTACAGAATTCCGTGATGTTACGAATGAGTTCAATGGTTATTACCGGCTAGACGGGAGCGATAAGGATTTTGGATATGGGGATTTTGTTCCCGGGATGACGATTGCGGATCTGCATTCCCCAGATTTTATCGTGATAGATGCTCCTCCATGCCAGACAGTAGAAGCAGGGCAGAGTGTTAAAGTACCTTTGCTAGGTTCCAGCTTCGCGGACAGCTATCACGGTCATAATTTGAAGCTGAAATGGGAACTGTGGTACGACAATTTGGGGACTCGGGTCACTGCGCAAAGTGGACATATGTCTGTGAAATGGGATAACTTTGGAAACACTATACTTCCTTCTTTGAACATTACAATGCCTGGTCAGGAGGCGGCTGCAATACTTGCTGTTTCTCTGATTAATGAGAAGGGTGAAGTGATCACGCGGAATTTCATTACTTTCGATGTAAGAGGCGGTAATAACACTGCATTGTTTAAAGGTGAAGGAGAATTTATAAAAATTCCAGTGGGAGCTTATACCGAACATAACTTTAAGCATCAATGGGATGCTATCCAAGGATCTAAGATTAATGGTGCTGGGCAAGGTCATTATGTATATGAGGTTACACTGCCAGATGCAGCAGATAAATCGATGATTGGTGAGATTGAGATCATGTTCGAAGCAAGTGCTAAACGATTGCTGGCGCGGCATGTTGAAGGTACGAAGCTTAATGATATGGGCCTTGATCTTATGCATGGGGCAGATGCGAGGGTGGAATATAATCCGAATACGTATTATATGACGGATGAAGAGCGTCATCCTTCCCGAGTGAACGTTCTGGTGGATGAACAGCGGATTGGTTCTTTCTATTTACCGGATGATCCGGCTGATAGCAGAGGGATTTTGTCTTGGCATTATCAGCCAATAGCGAATAAGCTGGATGAGGCTGGATCTTACGGCTACCTATGCAAGGCAAGTGTACCGGGGCAGTTAGCAGCGAAGCTGGATCGCAATCGTGTTTTTCGTTTGGAGTTGCAAGCAGAGGACGGCGGGCTAGCTTTGTATGGCCGTAATGCAGGTCGTTATCCACTGGACTTGTTGATTCGTTATCGCTAAATAACCTCGATGTGCAAAAAAAAGCAATTCCAGCTAAGAAGCAGGGATTGCTTTTTTATCGGTACTGCAAGGTATTATTAAAGTTCTTTATCATTAATGCTGTTTAACCAGCTTTCAATCTCCCCAATGACCGAGCTAATGCAGCCATCTTCAAAAGGTGAAGTCAGGCCCGCAAGTTCAACTAGCTTGATAAAGGATTTGCTTCCTCCGGCTTGACATAACTCCAAATAATCACTCCAAGCGGATTTGAAATCTTCATTTGAGCGTTTCCAGAACTGGAAGGCACATAGCTGTGCTAGTGTATAGTCAATGTAATAGAACGGGGAAGCGAAGATATGGCCTTGCTTATGCCAAAATCCACCCTGTTCCAGATAAGCATTACCTTCATAATTGCGGTGCGGCAAATATTTTTTCTCGATTTCTCGCCATGCTTGCTTACGTTCAGCAGGGGTTGCTTCAGGATTGCTGTAAACAAAATGCTGGAATTCATCTACAGTAACTCCGTAAGGAATAAACTGAAGGCTATCTGCCAAATGATTGAAACGGTATTTGTCTGCATCCTCTTCAAAGAACAATTCCATCCATGGCCAAGCAAAAAACTCCATGCTCATGGAATGGATCTCACAGGCTTCATAAGTAGGAAAAGCATATTCGGGTACATTAATATTTCGGCTTTCATACACCTGGAAGGCATGCCCCACTTCATGGGTCAAGACATCAATATCCCCTGAGGTTCCATTGAAATTCGAGAAAATAAAAGGTGCCTGGTATTGGCTGAAGTAAGTACAATAGCCGCCGCCTTGCTTTCCTTTTTTACTTACTAAATCCACTAGATTGTTATCCAACATAAAAGTAAAGAATTCATCAGTTTCCGGAGAGAGCTCTTTGTACATCTTTGATCCGTTAGCTACAATCCAGTCAGGATCTCCTTTAGGAGTGGCGTTGCCAGTCTTGAAGCTGAAGTTCTCGTCATAAAATTTCAAGGCATCCAGGCCTAGACGTTCAGTCTGCCGTTTCTTAAGCTGTTGGGAGACGGGTACGATATGCTCCAGAACTTGTTTGCGGAAGTTGGCTACCATGTCGGCGTTATAATCGGTCCGCATCATCCGGTCATAACCTAGCTCCACAAAGTTGCTGTAACCAAGCTTTTTAGCAATGCGGTCACGGACTTTAACTAGCTCGTCATAGATTCGATCAAATTCACTTTCATGTTCAGACATAAAATCATATCTGGCTTGTGAAGCACGTTTACGCATATCACGGTCCGTGGACAATTCAAAAGGAGTAAGCTGAGTCAGTGTGCGTTCTTCGCCTTCGAATGGAATCTTAGCGGACGCGATAAGCTGAGCGTATTCTGTAGAGAGTTTGTTCTCCAATTGTAAATCTTCGATGATTTCTGGACTAAAAGTACGCAGAGCTACTTCTGCAAGCTGAAGCAGCTGTGTGCCCCATTCTTGTTCGAATTCGGCTCTGTATTTGGAATTGACGAGTGCTTTGTAATAGTCCGTTATGTATTCTTGAACGATAGGCCCAATTTCGTCCATGAATTCCTGTTCAGCCTTGTAGAATTCATCTGTTGTATTGATCGAATGGCGAACGCTAACCAATGTCTGCAGCGTGTCAAACTCATTGCGAAGCTTGTTAATAGCGGTAACGGAAGCCTTTTGCACTTCTAATGGCTCGGTGTCATTGAGATCTTTAAGCAGGTTGTTAAAATCCTGTTTGAACTTCTCTACATCCGGGCGCTCATAGCGATAATCATTAAATTTCATTAACTATTCAACTTCCTTTCTATACCAGATAGTCTCTATTATATATTCTGAACAGCAATTTACGATAGACCTGTGTTAGCTGTTTTTGAATAAAAAAAGAACAAATGGACAAAAGTGTAAAAACTTGTTAGATGAAATACGGTTTGATATTATCTAAGAATATAGTAGAAATGCAATTTATGAGCGCATCCGTACAATGTAATGAAGCGAAAATAGGAGGCTCGATATAGATGAAACCCCGGATTACAGTAATAACACTAGGTGTGGACGATCTGGAGAGGGCTTTGATTTTTTACAGGGATGGATTAGGATTCCCGACCAAAGGGATCATTGGGAACGAATTTGAACATGGAGCAGTTGCCTTTCAACAGCTTATCTATTACTAAGCCTTTATTTAACCCGCATTCGCTGAATACGGGTTATCTCTGTTTATATATGAATATTTGTATTTTTCCACTTTACACCATACATCCTTCCTCCCTCTTTTTTTACAGCACCAGCACAAATGTCGACAAACTTAATATATCATGATATATTATTATGTATAAGATGAAAAAATTAGAGTCAGGAGATAACGAAAGTCATGAGTGAGACAACATCATCCAAACCGATGTATGAAAAAATATTTGATGAAGTGAAGCAACTTATCCTTAATAAATCTTATGGACAAGGCGAACGGGTTCCCTCTGAGAAAGAACTGGCTGAAGCCTATAATGTTAGTCGGATTACGAGTAAAAAAGCTCTGGAAATGCTCGCCGCGGAACAATTAATTGTGAGAAAACCTGGAAGAGGTTCATTTGTGGCTGATCCAGCAGTCGATTACATGGAATCAGCGATATCTCCGGGGACGGTCTCCGACGGAACTGTTTTCAATTCCTTTAACCATGAGGAAAAGACGATCGGTCTGGTTATTACCGACTTTGGCAACAGCTATGGCACAGGCTTGATTTATGGCATGGAGCAGGCTTCACGTGATAATGATTGTTTTCTGGTTTTAAGAAGAACCTTTGGGGTCCCGGAGAACGAAGAGAAGTCTATTCAGAAGTTGCTCAGCTTAGGTGTAGATGGTCTGATCATTTTTCCGGCTCAAGGCGAATTTTTTAATGCTGAGATTCTAAAATTGGTGATAGGGCGCTTCCCGCTAGTTCTGGTAGATCGCCATTTAAAAGGAGTGGCAGCAGCATCGATCAGTACTGATAATATGCAGGCTGCACTCAAAGGTACGGAGTATTTATTTGATCTCGGGCATACTCACATCTCCATTCTCTCTCCACCTCCAGCGGATACCACAGCTCTTGAAGAGCGGGTAGAAGGATTTATTCAAGCGCATGCGGAGCGGGGGATAGCTGTAGACAAGGGATTGTGGGTCAGCGATTTGACCTCAACACTACCGGATTCCTTCAACGATGAGAATATTGAACATGACATTTCACGGCTTATTTCTCATTTGCAAAAGAATCCAACAATAACAGCGCTTTTTGCTGTGGAATATAATATTGCGCTGCTGGCTAGAACTGCGGTCCAACGACTTGGGCTACGGATTCCAGAAGATATTTCGATCATTTGCTTTGATAGTCCGCCAACTCCACTCGGTTCGGGTTATGCATTTACCCATTTACGGCAAAATGAAGAAGAGATGGGGCGACTCGCAGTAGAAAATGTATTGCGAATTATGAACGGGCAAAGTGTGTCCAATAAGATAATGCTGGAAGCTGAGTTGATTTCTGGTGAATCAACAAGCTCTGCTAAACAATCCGTCTCTAAATAGAAATTTGGGTTATTATCCAAATTAAACATATATTAGTTGTTATGAAAACCTATCTTTATGGATGGGTTTTTTTATTTATTTTAGAAATATATTTATCTTTATAGATGTATTGATATATCATTATAATAAATAAACATATTGACATACCAATTACATGACAATATACTAATCAATGAAAGCGCTTCAAAGCTCAAAAGAAAAAGGGGGTATTATAACTGAAAGCAACTAGAGAAATACCCGAGTCGATGCAAAAACTGGCATCTAGCGTAAAAGCACAGCTGAGTGATCGTCCGAAATTAGCCGACATGTTCGAGAAATGTATGGCTAACACCTGGAACACAACCTTAAAACGAATGCCAAACGGAAGCACTTTTGTTATTACCGGGGATATTCCAGCGATGTGGCTACGGGATTCCGCCGCACAGGTCAGACCTTTCCTAATCCTTGCCTCCGAAGATGAAGAAATTGCAGACATGATTGAGGGACTTGTACGTAGACAATTTACTTACATCCAGCTTGATCCTTATGCTAACGCATTCAATGAAGAAGAAAGTGGGCATGGTCACCAAGAGGATCTGACAGAGATGAGCCCGGGAGTCTGGGAAAGAAAATATGAAATTGATTCGTTATGTTATCCAATCCAACTGAGTTATCTGCTCTGGAAGAATTCGGGTCGCACAAGTCAGTTTAATGAGTCATTTGTAACGGGCATAGAAAGAATCATAACATTATGGACTACCGAACAGAACCATGAGCGCGATTCAAAATATCTTTTTCAACGGATGAACTGTCCGCCCACGGATACGTTAGCTCGAGAAGGCAAAGGGACGTTGACGGCTTATACCGGAATGACTTGGTCTGGATTTCGTCCTAGTGACGATGCCTGTGAATATGGGTATTTGGTTCCAGCCAATATGTTCGCGGTGGTTGTTTTACGATATGTGTGTGAAATTGCCCGTGAGATTTTAGGTGATCAGGAGCTGGAAAAGAAAGCTAGGAAACTATCTGACCAGCTTAATAAGGGAATAAGTGAGTATGGAATTGTAGAACATCCAGAGTTTGGGGCGGTCTATGCCTATGAAGTTGATGGTCTGGGACAGGTGAATATTATGGATGATGCAAATGTACCGAGTCTTCTCTCTATTCCCTATTTGGGTTATGTGAGTGCTGATGATCCTATCTATAAGAATACCCGTGAACTTATTTTAAGTAGCACTAATCCCTATTTTTTCGCAGGAAAAGAGGCTGCTGGCATTGGAAGTCCGCATACGCCAAATCGGTATATCTGGCCCATAGCTTTAGCGATACAGGGAATGACATCTGTCAGCATAGAGGAACAGGAGGTCTTACTTCATCTGCTGGAGAAGACGGATGCTGGAACTGGATTTATGCATGAAGGGTTTCATGTGGATAATCCTGATGAATTTACACGTCCATGGTTCTCTTGGGCAAACATGATGTTCTGTGAGCTTGTACTCATGCGCTGTGGTAGGCAAATTAAGCGCGGTTGAGACCAACAAGGTTTTTATAATCGACTCTAAAGGGGATAGAGAACATGAAAAAATGGCTGGTTACCTCCATTGTTTTGGTAATGACTACTACACTTGCTGCGGGCTGCGGTGGTAATAACGGATCTGCGGACAAAGAGACCGGAAACACAAGCAAAGCTGGGAGCAGTACCGGGAAAAAGACAGAGCTTACCTTCTGGGGAGATTGGGGCGGTGAGGGGCAGAAGCAATTCGAGACCATGGTGGATGCTTTTAATAAATCGCAGGATAAAATTCACGTAAAATATGTGCTGCAACAGGATATGATTACCAAATTCCTAACTTCTGCGACCAATGGTGGCACTCCCGATGTACTGTTTTGGGACCGTTGGAGAACTTCGCTGTATGCTCCGAAAAATGTACTGCATCCGGTAGATGAATACTTAACGCGTGACGGCATTTCCGAAGATGATTTTTACAGCGAATCGCTACGGGAGCTTTCATACGATGACAAATTATATGGGCTGCCGCTTACGGTAGATGCACGTGCTCTTTTCTATAATAAGAAGCTGCTCGCAGAGGCTGGACTTCAGCCTCCAACAACTTGGGATGAACTAGAGGCAGCGGCTACGAAGCTAACCAAATGGAATGGAAATAAATTGGAGACCGCAGGTTTTTCTATGGGGGATTTGGGACTTTTTAATATGTATCTCCAACAGGCTGGCGGCACCATGCTTACAGAAGATGGAAAGACCAATTTTAATAATGAGCAGGGCAAGCAAGTGCTTGAGTTCTGGGATCGATTGATGAACAAGGATAAGGTATATAAAGTAGGGTTCGAACTTGGACTTGGTGAAGGGCAAGATGCTTTTGTCACAGGTAAAGTGGCTATGCTGTATTCCGGTCCGTGGATGCTCAGCACCTATAACAAATATGGTAAAGATCTGGATTATGGAATCGTTCCTCCTCCGGCCGGACCAAATGGTGATAAAGGCAGTGTCATGGGTGGATTTGGTCTAGTGATTCCAGAAGGCTCCAAACATAAAGAAGAGGCATGGGAGTTCATCAAATGGTGGACAGCGAACAAGGATAACGCGTTGCTCTGGGCTAAGACGAGTCTAAATCTGCCGGGTTATAAGCCATCGATGGAAGATCCATTTTTCAAGGATGATCCAAAGTGGCAGCCGTTTCTGGAAACGCTGGAGTTCGCTAAGGTTCGTCCGAACCACCCTGGTTATTCCGTGATGGAGACTGATGCTTTGGCCCCTAATTTGCAGCTTAACCAGCAAAACAAGATGAGCATTGATGAGACCTTAAAGAAATCACAAGAAGAGGGCGACAAAATGCTGAAGGATAATGAAGTAGTGAAGTAATAAGTAAGACATTTGAAGTGAAGGGAGGTTTCGCCTCCCTTTTGCTTAGGAGGGGGTAGCTGAAATGGCTTCCATCAGAAAGCTAGAGAAACATCAGGCGCGGACGGCTTATCTGTTTATTACACCCACGGTATTGCTGTTTACAGTTTTCACGGTCATCCCCGTGGTAATGGCGCTATATTTAAGCTTTACCAACTACGATGTACTTAGTAGAAACGATTGGATCGGTTTTGATAACTATCGCCGTTTGATAGAGGACAGTTTGTTATGGAAAACATTCCGAAATGTATTTCTGTATTCCATCATTTTCGTTCCATTTAATATTCTGATTTCGCTTCTCCTCGGGATTCTACTTAGTCGATCCTGGCGTGGGGTAAAGTTGTTCCGCACACTGAATTATCTGCCTACCCTTACATCCGCTGTTGCTGCAGCTACGGTATGGATCTGGCTTTTGCATCCTGAATTTGGTTTGGTTAACGGATTGTTGTCTTATGTTGGGATTACAGGTCCGGCTTGGTTATCCGAGACACGAACAGCGATGTTGTCCATTATTATGCTTACCCTCTGGCAGTCAGTAGGTTCTAATATGATTATCTACTTGGCAGGTCTGCAAGGCGTGCCTGACTATTTGTACGAATCTGCACGGCTGGACGGTGCTAATAAGCTGGCTTGTTTCCGGTTTATTACTTGGCCGCAGCTGCGACCAACGACCTTTCTTGTCAGTACGATGTCAATCATTGGTGCGTTGCAGTTGTTCGACCAAGCTTTTGTGCTGACGCAGGGGGGTCCGGCGAATATGACAAAGACCCCGGTTTATCTGATCTATCAGCAGGGCTTTAATCAATTGCAAATGGGGTATGCGTCTGCACAAGCATTTGTGCTTGCTGTGGCGATTCTCATATTCTCACTTATAAACATGCGGATCACAAAGGCGGAGGAGTCCATTGTATAAGCCGGGCTTGCCATGCAGAAGGGGGATAGAGGTATGGATACTAGCGGAAGTTCGTTATTAAAAAGAAGCTTAAGTAAAACTATCTATTATATAGTGTGCATTGTTATTGCCATCGTAATGTTTCTACCTTTTTATTGGAGTGTTCTTACATCCTTGAAGCCTGACGAAGAGATATTCGCCATGCCCATCCGGTGGTTTCCTTCACATTTGACCTTAGAACACTATCGTAAGGCATTTACTACGGTTCCGTTTGCGCTCTATTTCTGGAATTCGCTTGTACTTGCAGTAGCGGGTGTACTGGCGAATCTGTTCTTTGGTTCCATCAGTGGATACGCGTTTGCAAAGTTGAATTTTAAGCTCAATAAGCCAATATTCCGCGTGCTGCTTGCGGCGATGATGATACCAGGCATTGTGACGATGATCCCCACGGTTTATGTTATGCGCCATATTCCTCTTTTTGGAGGCAATGATATTTTTGGTAGCGGGGGTAACGGGCTGATGAACTCATTCTGGGGGATTATTCTTCCGGGCGCTTCAGGAACCTTTGCTGTGTTCTTTATGCGGCAATTCTTTCTCACCTTGCCTAGTGACATGATGGAAATGGCCCGGATCGAAGGCTGTGGAGAGTTTAAAATATTTTGGCGGATTTATTTGCCGTTGACTAAACCAGCGTTGGCTACTTTAAGTATCTTTACCTTCCAAGCGGGCTGGAACAGTTTCTTATGGCCAATGATTGTGCTGAATGATCCCAACAAAGCAACGATTCAAATGGGACTTCAAGCTTTTTCTTATAATTTTCAAACAGACTACGGTCCAATGATGGCTGGTGCGCTAGTAGCAATCTTGCCGATATTGGTGTTGTTTTTAGCGCTTCAGCGTTATTTTGTACAGGGAATAGCCTTTAGTGGTATTAAGGGTTAATGCAACAAAAATCGAACCAGGGAGAGAGTCTATATGAACCAATTGGAGATAGGGATTTGGGAGGAACGGGCGAATCAAGCACAAGCTGCATTGGATTCATTATTCTGGAATGAAGCGATCAAAATGTACAATATAGAAACACCTTGTCCAAATGGAGAATGCAACACGATTTTTCATTATTGGTGGATGGCTCATGCTGTGGATGTATTGGTAGATGGACTACAGCGGACTAGAGAGAACTGGTATGCCGAAAGGCTTTCCGCACTTCATGAAGGTCTGCTTCAGCGAAATGGTGGAGTATGGCCAAATGAGTTGTATGATGATATGGAATGGATGGCTCTCGCGTGGCTTCGTGCATATCAAGCAACAGGAGTGGAAGGTTATAAAGATACAGCCCTTCTTTTATGGAATGACATTCAGACAGGTTGGAACGAGCATATGGGCGGTGGGATTGCTTGGCAGAAGTCACAGTTGGATTATAAAAATACACCAGCCAACGCACCGGCAGCTATACTTGGGGCACGCTTGTATCAAGCTTTTGGTGAAGCTAGCAATCTTGAATGGGCGTTAAAAATATACAGATGGCAAAAAGAGCATCTGGTAGATCCGGCAACGGGTTTTGTATGGGATGGCATGAATCGCACTGGCAATGGCCAGATCGATAAGGATTGGAAATACTCCTACAATCAAGGCGTCTTCATTGGCGCAGCAGTTGAACTGTACCGTATTACTAAAGAGCAAGAATATTTAGAGGATGCTCACCTAACCTTTGCCGCCGCAGCCCATGAACTTGCTGACTCTCAGGGAGGTGTGCTGCCAGATGAAGGGAATGGTGATGCGGGACTGTTTAAAGGGATCCTGATTCGCTATACAGCTGAATGGGTTAAAGCTGATTCAGCAGCAGTTGATGCTGTTGATTTCCTGCGTGCGAATGCAGAATGTCTCTGGGAACAAGGAAAGTCAGAGGACACAGTGTTGTTTGGCACAGATTGGACTTCGTCCACTGCTGGTGTAATTCAGCTCAGCTCCCAGCTTAGTGCGATCAAGCTGCTGGAGAAGATGGCTGAATTAACTAAGGAACAGGTTTGAGGTGAGTTCTTAATGACACAAGCAAAGGAAGCCATAGAAGCGGTCAGTTGGCAGGAAAAGTCCGAGTGGTTCCAACAATGTCTACTACGTAATTATTATAATGCTGAGACTGGTATCATGAACCAATGGTATCCCAGAGAGTACAACGTTGCGGGGGAAAACTTTTATTATTGGTGGCAGGCTCATGTCATTGATATTTTAGTAGATGGTTATGAGCGTAGTGGAGATCCTGTGTATTCCTTGAGAATTAAGGAGCTAAGTCAAAGTCTGCAAGCTTATAACGGGGGGACTTTCAGGCATAATTACTATGATGATATGGAATGGACAGCATTGGCGTTGCTGCGTGCTTATCGGGTTACAGGACATGAAGCCTATTTAAGTGCTGTGCTTGATCTATGGGAGGATATTAAGACGGCTTGGAATGAACAGTTGGGTGGAGGTCTGGCGTGGAAGAAGGATCAGCTCGATTATAAAAACACTCCTGCCAATGCACCTGCCGTTAACCTTGCAGCCCGGCTATATGAACTTTTTCATAAGCAAGAGGATCTGGAGTGGGCACTCCGTATCTATGAATGGAACAAGACATATTTAGTGGATTCTGCGACTGGTTTTGTGTGGGATGGGATGAATAGACGCGGGGATGGCCAGATCGATTACGATTGGGAGTTTACGTACTGTCAGGGAGTGTTTCTAGGCGCTGGCCTAGAGCTTTACAAGAATACGGGTAATGTTCATTACTTAGAAGATGCGAATCGAACGGCTAATACTTGTATTGATCGGTTATGTGATCCGGTTAATCTGATACTGCCTGATGAAGGCATTGATGATACGGGTTTGTTCAAGGGTATTCTGATTCGTTATTTGGTTCAGCTCTGTAAAGAATCTCCTGAAAATATCCGTATTCGCGAGGTCGTATTGGCCAATGCAATGCAGTTATGGGAAAAAGGTCTGGATAAACAACTGGGTCTGTGCAGTTCATCGTGGGAAGTGAAACCGGAGCTTCCGGTTCAGCTGAGCATTCAACTCAGCGGCTTGATGCTGCTGGAGGGTGCGGCGGCACTGGCGAACGAGTAGCATATAAAATATAAAGACACCTCAAGAGAGGTGTCTTTTTGTTGTTTGAATAACTATCTACAATTAGAAGATTCGATGCTTCCAGCCATTTAATTTAGCGATAGCCTCAATATAATAGTAGTCTCCATAGATCAGGGATACATCAATGAAGGAATCGCCACTGCCAGTTCCGTGCAATAAAATCGCTTCATGCTCCGGCTGCTCCCAGGTTGCGTAATTTTCAGTCAGTGAGCGCAGAATTCGCTCCGCTGCATTTGCATATAGACTTTTTTCGCCTAATGGTACGATATCTGCAAGCTCTAATAATCCTGAAGCGGCTATAGAGGCTGCGGAGCTATCTCGGAACATCCGTGTGTCATCCTCTAGGCGGAAATCCCAAAAAGGGACTTGATCCTCGGGTAAAGCAGAGATGAAATAATGTGCGATCCGTTTAGCAGTGTTCAGGAAACGTTCATCTCCAGTGTGGCGATAAGTATTGATGAAGCCGTACAGTCCCCAAGCCGTTCCACGGCTCCAAGAGGATTCAGCCGAGTAGCCTTGACCGCCAAAATTCTCAATATAAGCACCTGTCTCTGCATCAAAAGAAATAATATGTTTGGTGGATCCATCCTCACGTATGCCATATTGCATCGTCGTCTCGGCGTGGTTAATTGCAATATGCTTATAGCGGGGATCACCTGTCACTTTGCTGGCCCAGAACAGCAGGGAGATATTTAACATACAGTCGATAATTACCCAGCCGTATTTATCTTCATTCCATGCGCGGATGAATTTGCCTACAGGATTATAGCGGGCAGCGAGGAAATTCGCCGCTTCAATTCCTCTGCGCAGGGCATCTTCGTCACCTGTAATTGTATGTTTGATTACAGCTGTCGGTAGGAATTGGAATCCCACATCGTGATGCATCTCAACCGTTGGTTTAATAAACCATTCCTCCAAGGTACCGTCCCAATGCCAAGCGGCCTCCTTGTAAAGGTCTTTTCCGGTCATATCATGCATGATCCAGAGGAGTCCAGGCCAGAACCCTGTAGTCCACCAGTCTGAACCGATATCATCAAATTTGCCATCTTTTCCGGCGAAATGCGGGCACTTATCACCTATCTGCTCTATCATACGTTCTACTTTTGTATCGAGTCTACCCATGATCTCTTGCCAATAAGGGTTTGTCATTGTTACTGCCTCCAGTGTATTTAGGATGTTATGAGTATAGCTTTCTAAAGTTCAGGAAAGTTGTGTTTTGATATAAGGAAATGTTTGATTATTGTCATGTTGTAACAGGCTTTTAATCTATAACTGACAAAATACAAACATTTCTGCATAACACATTAAAACTTTATCGGTGTTAGAAGCGATACAATCTAAATGAACAGGAGGATGGTAAAGTGGATGATTTACAAGTATATAAAGCACCTAAAGATTTCCCGGGACGTGAGGATTATAAGGTAAGAGTACGGCAGCCTGAAGGAGAATGGCATAGCTTGTTTATTTACGAGGTTAAGGTAGATATGCATGAGGTACGTCCTGCATCCATGGCTTATTTTGATCTGGAAGGTACAGTAGAAGTTGAAGTCACCTGTCTTTATACGGAGATTGATTGTGTGAACATTGCTCCGGCTTCGCGAGAGGTCACTTACGAACATCATGGAAATACCATTTTGTTTAAGCTAACGGGTCCGCAAAAGTTATCGATTGAGATCAACGGTGATATTTTTCGGAATCTGCATTTATTTGCTAACCCTAAGGAGAAGGATGCCCCTCAACCAGAGGATGCTAATGTCCTAGTAGTCCAACCGGGTATACACCGGAAACCTGATCTTTTACGTCTGCTGGAAAATGCCGCTGCTGATCCTCGTGAAAAGAGGAAGGTGCTTTATTTCGCCCCGGGCACACATTATATAGAAGAAACAGTATTGCCGGTCCCTTCGGAAACCACGGTGTATCTTGCCGGAGGTTCTGTGCTTGTAGGTTCCTTGGTATTCGAGGGAGTTCATGATGTATCCATTCGTGGTCGCGGTATAATTTATCTTGCGGATTTTCATCGATTCTCGGCCTTTCGAGGGATACGAATTGTTTTTTCACGATCTATAAATGTGGAAGGTATTACCGTGATTGATCCGCCACATTATAGCATTTTCATCGGGCAGTCTGAGCAGATTGTGATTGATAATTTCAAATCGTTTAGCACTCGCGGTTGGTCTGATGGCATTGATATCATGTCTAGTTCTGAGATTAGAATCCGGGATGTTTTTATGCGTAATTCTGATGATTGTATTGCTATCTATGGCTCAAGATGGGATTTTTATGGGGATACCCGCAATATTAGCGTTCATGATTCTATTCTGTGGGCGGATGTTGCTCATCCATTGATGATTGGCACTCATGGTGACCATGAACGGAATGGTGACGTAATTGAGTCTATTGTTTTTGCGAATATTGATATCTTGAATCATCACGAACCGCAAGAGAATTATTGGGGGGCACTGGCGATTAATGCCGGGGATCGAAATAAGGTGTGTAATGTTCTATATGAAAATATACGTGTGGAACGTATTGAGCAGGGGCAGCTAATTGATGTGCGAGTGGTCTATAATAAGGACTACAATCCAGAGCCGGGGACAAGCATCCGGGACATTACATTTCGAGACATCAGCTATAGCGGGAGGGCGAACCCTTCACGAATTTATGGATATGACGAAGAGAGAGCTGTTGAAAATGTGACCTTTGTCAATTTAAGGATCAATGGTGAACTGATGGACGCCCCCCGCCCAGAGCTGATGGATATTAATCATTTTGCTAAAAATATACTCTTCGTTACTGAAAAAAATACGGTTGTGTAAATTGGATCTAATTACTTTTTCTATATTTTAATGGAGTCGTCCCTAGGACTCTTTTGAACAGTTGATTGAAATAAGAGGCATTTGGAAAACCAACAGTGATTCCGATTTGCTCCACAGGCAGGTCTGTCGTTCCTAACAAGCGGCAGGCCTGTTTGATCCGGCGGGCAGTCAGATAATCAACAAGCCTTCCTCCGGTTTCCTGATGAAAGATTCTGGAGATATAGGATTTGGACAAGTGAATCTCCTCAGCCAACTGATCCAGATTAACCTCCTCATGATAATGCTCTTCGATAAAACTCATGATTTTCTCAGAATAGCGCAAGGTTCGCCGTTCTCCTGATTGGAATACATGCTGATCTTCAGTTCCTATACTGCTCAATAATTGAAGAATTAACAGTGAAATGTCTTCGGTATCCTCAGTCAGACTGACTTTTTTATTGTGATTATAATGCTCCAGAATCCACTCCACAGACTCAACGTGGTCCTTAAGATCAAAGGCACAATGTGTATTTTTTCCTTGCCAAAGCGCTGTGAATAAAGCCTTTCTTTTCGCAAAACCCTCCAGCAGGTGCTCAGCAACATGTGGATCAATGTAGAAGATGGTTCGTTCAAAAGGACACTCGGGAGAAACCTCAGAATAGATCCGGTGCAGCTGATAGGGCTGGAAAAAGAATAACATTCCCCTGCGAATATCGTACATCTGCTGATTCACAACAACGTTTCCCTGTCCGCCATACACGAACATGACTTCGCAGCATTGATGCCAGTGATAATAACCTTTGTAATAGTCGTCGGTATATATTTTATAATCCCAAATCAAGGTCTTGTGTTCTTCAAAAACAACAGGTTCGAACAGCTGCTTCATAGGCCCTCCAAGATGACAAAATATAAACATTTTCTTATATCCCATTATAACTTTAATTATTATGAAAGCGATACAATAAATACGTTAAACTATGAAAAATCCGGTAGTGGAGGGTAACATTATGACGCGAAAAATTGTTAATCCGGTGTTGGCAGGTTTTCATCCAGATCCGTCTTTTATTAGAGTAGGGGATGATTATTATATCGCAACATCTACTTTTGAATGGTTTCCAGGTGTAGAAATCCATCATTCCAAGGATCTAGTCCATTGGCATTCCATTTCACGTGTTCTGACAGAAGCCTCACAAGTAGATCTGCGTGGTAACGTAAGTTCTGGTTCCATTTGGGCACCAGCGCTTTCTTATGATCAAGGCGTGTTCTATCTGCTATTTACAGATGTGAAATCTCGCAAAAGTGTATATAAAGATCTGCATAACTATTTAATTACAGCGACTGATATCATGGGTCCGTGGAGTGAGCCGGTTAGACTTAATGGCAGCGGGTTTGATCCATTTTTGTTCCATGATCTGGACGGGACCAAATGGCTGCTTAATATGCGTTGGGATTTCCGTAAAAATCACAATAACTTCTCTGGCATCATTATGCAGGAATATGACCCGGAGACTGGCAAATTAACGGGACCTATCCATGAAATTTATAAAGGGACACCTATCGGAGTGACCGAAGGTCCGCAATTGTACCAGAAGGATGGGTACTATTACTTACTGACAGCTGAAGGGGGCACCGGCATCAACCATATGGTTACCTTAGCTAGAAGCCGAAGCCTCACAGGTCCTTATGAGACTGATCCGGATTTCCCGATTATGACCACGGCGCATGATCTGACCTACCCGTTTCAGCAAGCAGGTCACGGATCGCTCGTAGAGACTCAGAATGGGGACTGGTACATGGCGCATTTATGCACACGTCCGATTCCGGGAACGTCAACGATGAATCCGTTAGGCCGGGAAACTGCTATTCAACGCTGTGAATGGACAGAGGATGGCTGGTTGCGATTGGCCCACGGAGGGAAGCTGCCTGCATTGGAGACAATGGCTCCTGAGCTGCCGGTATTCACTTTTGAGGAGCTGCCAAACAGAGATGATTTTGATGGAGAGGTTCTTGGATTTCCATACCAAAGCTTGCGTGTGCCCTTTGATGAATCTTGGGTTAGCTTGAAGGAACGCCCAGGGTTTCTTCGTCTGCGCGGTAGAGAGTCGTTAGCTTCACTGCATGATCAGAGCTTAATTGCCCGGCCGATTCAACATTTTGAATGCTCAGCTACAACCTGTCTGGAATTCAAGCCGGATAGCTTCCTGCAAATGGCTGGACTAGTCCTCTATTATGATGACAGTGATTACTATTATTTGCGTGTTACCGCAGATGAGATCCGTGGAACTAGTTTGGGCGTTGTGCTGTGTAGAGGTGGCAAATACGATGAGATTTCCTCTATGCAGCTATCTGTGAAGAATTGGGATCGTTATTATCTAAAGGCGGAAATTCATGGACGTGATCTGTTGTTTTATGCCTCTCCAGATGGGGTGAATTGGACAGCTGTCTGTACTCCCTTAGATTTTGGCACGCTTTCGGATGAATATGGCGGTAAGCTCGGATTTACCGGTTCCTATGTCGGGGTATGTGCTCAGGATTTGGATCAGCAAGCGAAGCCGGCTTATTTTGACTATTTTGAATATAAAGCTTTATAGGTGTTCGAAAAAACCATAACATTCTTCATATTCTATTTTAGGATAAAATGTTAATTTTTACTTATCTTACATAGAAAGGGATGTTTGTGATTTTGAAAAAGACTTATAAAGTCGCACTAACCTGCACACTCTTGCTGAATCTGGCCCTGTCCTCTGCTGCAATGGCCGCATCCATCGACGTCGACGTGAGTAATTTGAAAGAAGTCCAAACTTCTGGACCGGAAAAGGCTTGGGTTGGAGAATGGAAGGGCGACGATACGATTATTGTGGACACACAAGGAAATGTTACTACTGTTGGAGAACTCAAAGAGTCTTCAAGCTTTGTACCTCCGGCAGATGACAATCTTATAAATAATGAATTGCTGGCACCGGAGCTGATAACACCTACTTTTGAACCAGATTCTCCGCAAGCCACTCTATCTTCCGCATATGGTCATGCGTGGCCGTATACAGCCGAAAATAGTTATGGGATTAACTGTTATGGTTATGCCTTAAGATTTCCAGGAGCAATCAATCCTGGTGATGGAGACGGGGTCTCAAATGTCAGAGATCCTGCCTATTTTACTAATGTGTATTATACTGCTGGTCTTGTAGTTCAAGATGGCAATACGAATCCTTTATACTTTAAGCCGGGTTGGCGGATACTTCCGGGCCGAACTGCAGCGATTAATTCCGATGAACATCGAATTGCACTTAGAGTGGGGTGGATCGACTCAAATGGCAATGGTAAAGTCGATATTCCTGAGGATAACGTTGATTACCACTTCATGCTTCAAAATAGCTCAGGTTTATGGTCAGAGAAACATGGACATCAACCTTCTCAAAACACAGCAATTTCAGATCCTAGCAATTTCGTCTGGAGCAATGGCTCTCATTATGGTTTTTACAATAGCGTGACCGTTTATATTGCTGCAAAAATATTTTAGAATTTCATAAACATTACGTATGGAATAGCGATAGTCTTTTTTTGAAGATTATGGCTATTCTTTTTTAGTTTCGAATTGTTTATGGGATTATGTATACACTTTTTAACTTTGGTATGATACAATTAAATTGTACACAAATTAAATAAAGGTGGTTATTTTGATGGTATGGGTAGCTAATATTATGGTCGGTGTTGTTGCGTTAATACATATCTATATTGTTTATTTAGAAATGTTCGCTTGGTCAAAGCCAAAAGGGCTTCGAGTCTTTGGAATGACACAGGAAGTTGCGGATGCTTCTAAAACTCTGGCCGCGAATCAAGGGTTATACAATGGATTTTTGGCGGCAGGTTTAATTTGGGGATTGGTTCATCCGAATGTAAATTTCGGCCATCAAATTGAAATCTTCTTCTTGGCAACAGTTATTGTGGCGGCATTATATGGCGGACTGACGGTGAAAAAGTCTATTTTGTTTATGCAAGGTCTTCCAGCCTTAGTTGCATTAATCCTCGTGGTTTCGATTTAAGATAACTTAGAAGTAATGGACTTTAGTAGGGTTTCTACTCGCATACATGCGTGGTGGAGCCCTTTTTTGCGTAAGATCAAGAAATTATTGGAAAAGGATATGCGCTGGTTTAAATGCAGAAATTATGAATAGGTGTACTAAGAAACAGCAAAGAAGTGGTAGATTAATATGTTTTAGGTAAAGGTGCGGCCTTTAGATAAGATGAAAGGGGGACTTTAGCAAACCTATTGCATGCTTGTGTGGGCTGAAAGAGTAGACGAAATAGCGTTTAATCTGAAAGTTTTAGACTTTAAAAGTAAAACCTTATCATAAAAAAGAGCTGCTTCCCAGCAGGGATCACCTGTCGGGAAACAGCTCTTTTTATGTGCTGGTTAAATGAGGATCTTATTTAATAGATGCTGTATAAATCGCTTCTACAGATTTGGAGAGGAGCGCGTTAAACTCTTCTTCTGATTGTCCAGCGCTTAGTCCCTGCGATAACGCACGTGAGAAGCTGGCAATCAGTCCTTGATTATGGGCGAGCTTATCGTTTGCTTCCGCTTGTGTGTAACCGCCTGATAAAGCGACAATTCGCAAAACGTGAGGATCATCCATTAATTCGCGGTAGAAATTATTCTCCGTTGGAATGGAGAGCTTAAGCATGACCTTCACGTCTTTGCCCAGCGTAGACAATTGGGGCGATAGTTCTTCTTTTAGCAGCTTCTCTGAAGCTGTTTTATCAGCAGTGTGGATATCAACTTCCGGTTCGATAATAGGAACGAGTCCCGCTGCTAAAATCTGCTTGCCGATTTCAAACTGCTGTTCTACCACCTTTTTTATACCGGCAGGGTTAGCCTCTTTAATCACCGAGCGCATTTTTGTACCGAAGATGTTACGTTCGTTGGCCCGCTTCAGAAGATCATTCAAGCCGGGAATAGGCTTCATTAGTTGTACTCCGTCCTCAGGGTCGGCAAGCCCTTTATCGATTTTCAGGAAAGGCACAATACCTTTTTTCTCCCATAGAAAATCGGCAGTATATTGACCGTCTATAGAACGATCCATTGTGTTCTCAAATAAGATTGCACCCAGTATATGCTTAGAATCAAATGCAGGGCTCTTGATAATGCGCGTTCTCATCTCGTGAACCAACCCATACATTTGATCTTCATTAGAGTAACTACCCTCTGCAACGCCATATTGCAGCAGCGCTTTAGGTGTACTTCCACCACTTTGATCCAAGGCAGCTATAAATCCCTGTCCCGTCCGAATTCGTTCCCATTGCTCCATATTCATGAAAATTCTCCTTCCTTTCGTGAACTGAATGAAAATTCTTATGTTCATTAACTATAACACTTAATGTACCGGCTCTAAACAAATGGCATTGTAAACTTGGCAGGTAACTAGTTCGTCATGAGTAGTTTTGAATCTGCGATATAAGGACTTCTGGGTCCGGCTGTTCTATGAGGATGACGTGGTATCGACGTCTGAGGTCATCTGAGTCCGGACTAGCCAAGATTGACGATAATACACACCGTAACGGACTGTATTGCAGCTATTTGGTGTTTTTGGAGCATTATTCAGAAGTATCGGACCGCAAAGCTCTTATTGCCAAGTTTTTGCTCCAAAGAAGAGTGGATTTGGTCGAATAGCTGCATCCGAGTCCGATAGCAGGGCGACATGGCCTAAATCTGCGAAATAGCGTCTCCTGAGTCCGGACCGTCGATGGCGAGGACGAGTAGCCTCAGCAGACGATTAAGAATCGACATATAGCGTCATCTGAGTCCGGATTAGCCAAGATAGACGATACTACATCATCGTTCGGACTGTATTGCAGCTATTTGGTGTTTTTGGAGCATTTTTCAGGAGTATCGGACCGCATAGCTCTTATTGCCAAGTTTTTGCTCCAAAGAGGGGTACATTTGGTCGAATAGCTGCATCTGGGTCCGATAGCATGGCGAAATGGGCTAAATCTGCGAAATAGCGTCTCCTGAGTCCGGACTTTCGATGGCGAGGACGGTAGCCTCAGCAGACGATTAAGATCGACGTATAGCGTCATCTGAGTCCGAACCCATAGTTAGTGTGGACATAAAGCCTCAACTGACGAGTACGAATCGACGTTTGAGGTCATCTGAGTCCGGACTAGCCAAGATTGACGATAATACACACCGTAACGGACTGTATTGCAGCTATTTAGTGTTATTGGAACATTTTTCAGAAGTTTCGGACCGCATAGCTCTTATTGGCAAGTTCTTGCTCCAAAGAGGCGTACATTTGGTCGAATAGCTGCATCTGAGTCCGATAGTATGGCGAAATGACCAAAATCTGTGAAATAGCGTCTCCTGAGTCCGGACCATACATGGTGTGGAGATAAAGCCTCGGCAGACGCGTGCGAATCGACGTTTGAGGTCAACTAAGTCCGACTAGCCACTATTGACGATAATACACGCCGTAACGGACTGTATTGCAGCTATTTAGTGTTATTGGAGCATTTTTCAGGAGTATCGGACCGCATAGCTCTTATTGCCAAGTTTTTGCTCCAAAGAGGCGTACATTTGGTCGAATAGCTGCATCTGAGTCCGATAGCATGGCGAAATGGGCTAAATCTGCGAAATAGCGTCTCCTGAGTCCGGACCATCAATGGCGAGGACATGTAGCCTCCGCAGACGATTAAGCATCGACGTATAATGACCCTGAGTCCGAACCCATAGTTAGTGTGGGCCTACAGCCTCGGTTGATGAGAACGAATCGACGTTTGAGGCCACCTGAGTCCGTCCCCTCCATGGTGTGGACATGCAGCCAACGCAGACGAGTGAGAATCGACGAATAAGGTCTGTTAGGTCCGATCTCGCAGCAGTCGGAGATGCGGGCAAACATAAATGTTACTCCAAGCAGAAACTAAAGACGCTCTATGCGAACTTTAAAGTGATCCCCCAAAGCGCACACCTAGCAAACTTCAAGACATTCACAGGGTTCACCTAGCAAACCTCAACTCGTTCCCAAAGGTACTCTTTACAACATATTGTCCTCTTGGGAGACTCCAAGTCATTCCGAAATGCTGAGTGAAAATTCCTTCGAAGTATTCTCTGATAATATTCCTCGAAGTAGTCACTTTTTATGCTTAATTCCCAAACTTGGAATCAAATCGCATAGTCTTCTTCGAGGCGCGCCAGACCAATCCAGTCAATTACTTAAAGTTAGTTTGAAACACAGTGGAAGGATGATCACATTTAGGCGACTGGGAATTTTGATCATGTTATAAACAGCTTTGTATGAAGAATTTTAAATCAGAGTGTGTAAAGTTAGAGCACCTAAACCCATGCTGGGAGCGGGTTGTTAACTTGCTCGCGGATTATTTCCTAGTAATTTAATATGAATAATCCAATAAGATAATTGGTGTGACATTAATCATAATTACCAATTTGAAGCTTTGTGAAAATAATAACTTTTCGTAAATGTCGAAATGAGGTTGACGAATAAAAATATCAGTCGTATGATTGATTCTACTGAGTATGCTAGTAATTAAAAGTAAGTTAATAAATAATATATAATAGCGGGAGGAATGAAAGTGGAATCATCAACATTTGTGCTTTTTGGCGCTACAGGAGATTTAGCAAAACGTAAAATCTATCCTGCACTATATAACCTCTTTTTAGATGGTCAAATTTCAGGTCCTCTCTCAGTGATTGGATTAGGAAGAAGAGAAGTTTCAACTGAAGCTTTCCGTAAGCAAGTCCTGCAATCTTTGCAGACATTTTCTAGACAGCCGGCAGTAGAATCTCCACAGTTGCAGGTTTTCTTGGAAGCTTTTGAATATAGCGTTCTAGATGTAGGTAATACAGAGGATTATTTGAAGCTCCTGGAGCATGTTAAACGTCGTGAGCAATTGCTTAACATTCCGGAGAATCGGATGTTCTATTTATCGGTGGGTCCTGAGTTTTTCAAGGAAATTGCCGCCAATATTCACTCCAGTGGTCTGGGATCGACGAAGGGCTGGAAGCGTCTGATTATTGAGAAGCCTTTTGGTACAGACTTGCAAACAGCAAGAGAGTTAAATGACAGCTTGAATGCCGTATTTGCAGAAGAAGAGATTTTCCGAATTGACCATTTCTTGGGTAAACCAATGGTTCAGAATCTGGAAGTTCTAAAATATTCAAATCCTGTACTTAGAGCACTGTGGAAAAATCGTTATATCGCAAATGTGCAAATTACGGCGAGTGAGATTGTCGGCGTTGAAGAACGGGCAGGCTATTATGATAAAGCTGGGGCACTTCGTGATATGTTCCAGAACCATATGCTGCAATTGCTCATGATGATGGCGATGCAGCTTCCAAAAGGCAGTACACCTGAAGAGATCCGCGGGAAGAAAAGATATGTCATGGAGCGCCTCATTCCGTTAAGTAAAGACGAGGTTAATCAATACGTTATCCGCGGACAATATGCTGAAGGTGAAATTAAAGGTAAATCTGTTGCAGGATACTTAGATGAACCAGGAATTAGCCAATCCTCACAAAATGAGACGTTTATTGCAGCGCGTTTGTTTATAGATGATCCATTGTGGAATGAAGTTCCGTTCTATATCCGTACCGGCAAGAGAATGAAAGAGAAATCAACAAGAATTGTTATAGAATTTAAAGAACCGTTTAATGATAACAATAACAAAAATAAAGGGAATGACGTTCCAAATCTACTCATCATCGAGATCGGTCCAAATGAAGCCATTACGCTTCAGTTGAATACGAAGGATCAGTTGCAGAAAGGGAAACTTGAACCTGTCCTCGCTACTTATGAAGCCGGAACTTCAGACGTACCAGAAGCTTACGAAAATCTGATCTTTGATGCGCTTCGTGGTGACGCCACTTTCTTCGCTCACTGGAAAGAAGTCGAGCTGTCATGGCAATGGGTTACACCAATCCAGGAAGCTATGGAGGAGGGGCTAATGCCACTTCATACCTATGCTTCAGGTTCTTATGGTCCAAATGCGGCTATGGAGCTTTTGGGTGAAGACCGCTGGTGGTTTGATGATGCAGATCAGGAGTCAGATGTTCTCGACGCTCAAGCAGAAGTTGCAGCAGCGCAGGAATCTATACGGCCAGGGGCTTAAGCCCCTGCCTGTTTTTTTTGCCAATTTAGCTAAAATACATCATAAGAATCTATAAATCGGAGGGAATTTACATGAAAGTAGGATTAGTTGGGTTAGGAAAAATGGGTTTTAATTTGGGTCAAAATTTGCTGGATCATGGACATGAGGTTGTTGCTTTTGATCTGAATGCACCTGCTGTAGAAGAAATGAAAGCTAAAGGCGCTAGTGGAGCAGTTACGCTTCCTGAATTGGTGCAGCAATTGGAAACGCCAAGAATCATTTGGATCATGGTTCCGCATCAGGTCGTTGATTCTGTAATCGCTGAACTCACTCCACAATTGTCTAAAGGTGATATCGTTATTGAAGCAGGAAACTCGCACTACAAGGAATCTATTCGCCGGTATGAGGAATTGAAGGAGCACGGAATTCACTTTATGGATGCAGGCACCTCTGGTGGTATGGAAGGGGCGCGTAATGGCGCTTGTTACATGGTTGGCGGAGATCCCGAAGCTTGGGAAGTTGTGGAGCCGATTTTCCGTGATACAGCTGTAGAAAGCGGCTTTTTATATGCTGGTAAAGCAGGTAGCGGCCATTTTCTAAAAATGGTGCATAACGGTATCGAATACGGCATGATGGCTGCGATCGGTGAAGGTTTTGAGGTTCTGGAAAAGAGTGAATTTGACTACAACTTTGAGGAAGTAGCTCGGGTGTGGAATCACGGCTCTGTAATCCGTTCATGGCTGATGGAACTTGTGGAACGCGCCTTCTCGAAGGACGCTAAACTAGATGAGATCAAGGGCATTATGCATTCGTCTGGTGAAGGCAGATGGACGCTTGAAACCGCCTTTGATCTACAAGCGGCGACTCCGGTTATCGCAATGGCGTTATTGATGCGTTACCGTTCCCTAGAGACTGACACATTTACTGGTAAAGTAGTAGCTGCACTGCGGAACGAATTCGGTGGACACGCTGTGGAAACTAAATAAGATTGGCCGACTCTGAAATGAGTGTTTACAAGCTCGAATTTCCCGCAATTTATGTTGCGGAGAAATTTGGGCTTTTTATTTTAAGGGGAATAGATAATGGGAAGTATAGATGGAGTACGAATTTAATGCAGTTTACATATTTTAGGGGTAGAAGGGTAAGTTAGGAAGCAAGGGGGAGATTTCATGCAAAGTGGAATTCGTGAGCGACTTCATTTTCTAAATAAATTTCTGCATGCGCCCCGACAATATGGTAGTGTGACTCCCAGTTCACATTGGCTGGCCCAGACGTTGCTTGATCCAGTGCCTTGGAACCAAGTGCATTCTATGGCTGAGTTAGGTGCGGGGACTGGTGCAATCACAAGGTTTATTCCGCGTGGAGAAAAGACCGGTATGAATGTTCTTCTATTTGAAATAGATCCTGATTTTCGCAGTCAATTAAGAGAGGAATTCCCCGGATGTTTCTGCAACAACGATTGTCTCCGGCTGCGTCTTGCGCTTCATAACAGCAGTCTGGAGAAGCTGGATTGTATCGTGAGTAGTTTGTCTTTGATGAATTTCTCGAAGCCAGACCGCACTAGGTTTATGGAACAGATCATTTCTTCTTTAAAAGAAGGAGGGTGGTTTATAACCTATGAATATTTTCCGCGGATGAAAACAGAGTTGAGCCAGCATTTTGAGATCCTACACACGAAGTGGGTGCTGCTGAATTTTCCACCAGCGCTTGTATATATTTGCAGGAAAAAAACCACAACGCAAGTGCAACGCGAAAATCCCAAATCAACAGTCAACGTAGTCCCAATCTCTCAGGTTTATACAAAAAGATAATCATCTTTATACAACAAATGCCGTCACCCATTACTCATTGGGGAACGGCATTTTTAATTGGGCACCGAAGGCATTTGAGCCCGATCAATAGAGAAGCTCAATATTCTCTTTGTTCAGGCGCTTCAACCAAACCTCAGAAGGCTGGCGGTCTGTGATCAAAAAGTCGATTTGGCCAAGCTCGATCAGCTTCGTAAAGGCGGTCTTATCGAATTTGGTGTGATCGGCCAGGAGTATGACCTTGTTAGCTTGACGTAGCATATATTTCTTGAGCTCACACTCCGGTTCATTAGAATCTGTGATGCCTCGCTCCATATCAATTCCTTTACAACTGATAACCGCAGTGTCCACATTGTATCTTTGAATGGTGTCATGTGCTACAGGACCCACGAGTGACATGGATCGGTAACGTAAAGAACCACCGGTAGAGATGATATCCATCCCTGAATTCGAGAACTCATGCAAAATATTAATCGAGTTCGTGATAATGGTCAGATTGTTTTTATTGCCAAGCAGTTTTAGAAACTCAAAGGCTGTGGAGCTAGGATCCACCATTAACGTATCTCCATCATTGATTAAATCGAGCGCCTTGAGTGCGATTCCCCGTTTGATATCTGTATTCAGCGCATTGCGTGTAACAAAAGGCAAATCCTCGTTCGTGTGACGATTCAGCATGGCCCCGCCATAGGTTCGGCTCAGAATGCCATCCTTCTCCAGCTTCTCCAAATCTCTGCGTATCGTCTCTTCTGTAACTTCAAACATCCGGCTTAGATCAGAGACTAATACTCGTTTATCCTGATGAACAAGATCTATTATTTTTTTGCGTCTTTCAGCTGCAAGCATAGGGATCACCTTTCCGAAATCTGTATATTCCTTAATCATAGCTCCAAATATCTGTGTTTTGCAATAAAATCAACGTAGAATCATGTTTGTTTTCCAATAATATTCACAAAACGGATATAAAACAAATAAAAACAACATAAATAATATTTAAAATGTTGACAACAAAGATTCGCAGGCATACGATGAAGGAGAAAAGAAGTCCTGTAGTGGTAATTAGATTTGAAAGATACCAGAGCCGGCCCAGTTGCGATTCAGAGGCCAGCCTGAGGCGCTGCAGCCGGAATACTACGCTCTAGCTTGCAGAGTTGTGTGTAAAACTTTGGTGTTGATAAATTAACTTTAGGAGGCTGGTCAAGCAATGAGCACGCATGTGTATTATGTTCCATCGATCAATATTATGGGCAAGGGATGCTTGCAGGAGATTGGTCCATACATCCAAGAACTTAAATTAAAAAAGGCGCTTGTAGTTACGGACAAATTCCTTATGAAAAGTGGCATTGCTGGTAAATTGCTGGCGGTATTGGACGAAGCGGGGATTGAATATGCCATCTATGATGAAGTGAAACCCAATCCGACCTGTAAAAATGTCCACGATGGCGTTGATTATCTCAAGTCGCAGAATTGTGATTATCTGATTTCCATCGGCGGTGGATCACCACAGGATACTGCCAAAGCCATTGGTATCATTGCCACAAATGGCGGTCATATCAAAGAATATGAAGGTGTACACAAGTCTAAGCATAAATCACTGCCGATTGTCGCCGTGAATACCACTGCTGGTACTTCGGCTGAAGTGACCATTAACTATGTAATCACAGACGAAGATCGCAAAGTGAAGATGGTTATGGTAGATAAAAACAGCCTTGCGACGATTTCAGTCAACGATCCTGAGCTTATGGTTGATAAACCAGCTGCACTTACCGCGGCCACGGGTATGGATGCACTGACTCATGCGATTGAAGCGTTGGTGACGCCAGGAGCTTATCCGGTAACTGATGCTACGGCACTAGCCGCAGTGGAGCTAATTTTTGCTAACCTGGCTCGTACTGTGAAGAATGGCCATGATATCGAAGCGCGTGAACAGATGGTATACGCGATATTCCTTGGCGGATTGGCTTTCAATAATGCGGGGCTTGGTTATGTGCATGCGATGGCGCATCAGCTGGGCGGCGTATACGATCTGCCGCACGGCGTATGTAACGCGATGCTGCTGCCTTTTGTGGAAGAAGAAAATGCCAAATATGTGCCTGAGAAATTCAGATCCATTGCTAAAGCGATTGGACTTAATGTAGAGAACCAAACGGATAAACAATGCGCGGATTTCGTAATTGAGTCGATCAAGGCGTTGTCTAAAGAAGTAGGGATTCCAGCCAAATTATCCGAGCTTGGTGTAGAAGAAGTAGATCTTGATCTTCTGGCTGAAAATTCGATGAAGGATGCTTGTGCACCAGGGAACCCTTTTATTCCTACTAAAAAAGAAGTTATTACACTGTTCAAAAAAATATTATAAATCACCCCTTATCATAGGAGATTGTTTATGAATAATCACATCGCCGTTGACATCGGTGCCTCAAGTGGGCGATTGGTGCGCGGAATATTGCAAGAAGGTATTCTTTCCTTAGAAGAGCTTCATCGCTTTAGCAATAGCTTTACGGAACAAGAGGGTTCCTGTTTCTGGGACATTGATTATTTAGTAGAGCAGATTATGATCGGGCTTCAGAAGGCTAAAACCGATGGAATTACTACCTGTACGCTCGGTATTGATACATGGGGTGTAGATTATGTGCTGGTAGATGCGGACGGGAATCGTGTTCAGGAAGTATACGCCTACCGGGACCGCAGAACGGATCTGGCTGTGGATCTGGTGGCAAAGCAGCTTTCACCACAAACCGTCTATGAAAAGACAGGAATCCAGCAGTTATCCATCAATACCTTGAATCAGTTATATGTTCATAATGAAGAAGAGTTAGCGCAAGCGGATCAAATTTTACTTGTACCAGATTATCTATATTACCGACTGACTGGCCGCAAGATCAATGAGGTTACTATTGCATCTACAACACAGCTGTTGAATCTGGAAAGCCGGGATTTTGACGATGACCTATTAGAATTCTTGAATATCAGGAAAGATCAATTTTCAAAATTAACTGAGCCTGGTGTAGTGGTTGGTCCTCTTGACGAAGCTTTAATCCAACAATATGACCTGCCAGAATGCCAACTGATCTGTGTGGCTTCCCATGATACGGCCTCAGCAGTGCTAGGTGCTCCACTTCAAGAAGGCTCAGCTTATATCAGCAGTGGAACTTGGTCTTTACTCGGTGTAGAAAGAACGGAGCCTCTAAATTCTCTACAAGCCATGCAGGTCAACTACACCAATGAGTGGGGAGCCTACGGAACTTATAGATTCCTCAAAAATGTAATGGGCTTATGGCTTATTCAAGAGGTTCGCAGATTACTGAACAATTGTTATAGTTTTGCGGAGCTTGCAGAGCTTGCGCAGGGAGAAGAGGGGTTTCGTAGCCTCATCCCTTGTAATGCACCAAGGTTTCTAAATCCATCCAACATGATAGAAGAAATCCGCAGTGCCTGTATGGAGAGTGGGCAGCCCGTTCCGGAGACACCTGGACAGTTAGCACGTTGTGTTTTTGACAGCTTGGCTTTATCCTATCTAACTTATTTGGAAGAGTTGGAGGAGCTGACAGAACGTCGGATCGAGGGGTTGCAAATTGTCGGCGGAGGGGCGAACAACCGGCTTTTATGCCAACTAACAGCTGACGTTATTGGCAGGGAAGTAAAGGCTGGACCAACGGAAGCGACTGCTCTAGGAAATATAGTAGTGCAGATGATTAGCGCAGATTCCATTGCAGACATAACTGAGGCAAGAGCTATTATCGAACAATCTTTTGAAATAACATCATACATTCCGCAGCCGATCAAGCATTTTGATAACATTCTAAATCGCTGGAGAAGCCTTCATCTGTCCAGAGTGAATGAGCTTATCTAAGCGAAACAGACATTGCACTATTTTAGGAGGATAAACAGCATGGATCAGAGCATTATCACTAGCTATAACGAAGCCAAAAAACTATACGCCACCCACGGTATTGATGTGGATAAAGTGCTGGAGCGACTCGCGCAAATTAAAATTTCCATACATTGCTGGCAGGGTGATGATGTAAAAGGTTTTCTTTTTAAGGAAAAAGAACTAAGCGGGGGCATTGCGGTAACGGGAAGTTATCCGGGCCGGGCGGGTACACCAGATGAACTACGTCAAGATTTAGAAAAGGCGTTATCTCTTATTCCTGGTAAACATAAGGTTAACCTGCATGCTATTTACGCAGATACAGATGAACCTGTAGATTTGGATGAACTAGAGCCACGACATTTTCAATCCTGGGTGGATTGGGCGAAGGAGCAGGGCTTAGGGCTTGATTTTAACCCTACTTGTTTCTCACATCCGAAAGCAGCCGATGGATTCACTCTCAGTCATTCGGACGCGGAGATTCGGGATTTCTGGATCAGACACTGTAAAGCTTCACGTACGATCGCTGAGCATTTTGGGCGGGAGCTGGGTCAGCCTTGTGTGACGAATTTTTGGATTCCAGACGGTTATAAAGATACGCCAGTAGATCGGCTAGCTCCAAGAGTACGTTTAAAAGAGTCGTTGGATGAGATTTTTAGTCAGGAAATAGATCCGCTTTATAATATGGATGCCTTGGAAAGTAAACTGTTTGGAATTGGCTCTGAAAGTTATGTGGTTGGCTCTCATGAATTCTATATGGGTTATGGTTTAACAAATGGAAAAGCAATCTGTCTGGATGCGGGACATTTTCATCCTACAGAAGTGATTTCGAATAAATTATCTTCGATTCTGATGTTCAGTGAGCAGCTGCTGCTGCATGTTAGCAGACCTGTCCGCTGGGACAGTGACCATGTGGTAACGATGGATGATGAGCTGCTGGAAATCGCCCGTGAATTAGTTCGTGGGGACTTACTTCCTCGTACGAATATTGGATTGGATTTCTTTGATGGCAGTATCAATCATCTCGCGGCATGGGTCATTGGCACCCGCAACACTATTAAGGCGTTGCTGCGTGCGATGCTGGAACCAGTGGAAGAACTTAAGCAAATCGAGCAGTCCGGGGATTATACTTCACGTCTTGCTCTGGTAGAAGAGTTCAAATCGTATCCGTTTGGAGCGGTCTGGGATTACTACTGTGCATCACAAGGTACACCGGTGCGTGAGCAATGGCTTACTGAAGTGAAAAATTATGAACAGGACGTTTTGTCTTTAAGATAAAAGTGGATACGGAGAGTAGCAAATACAAAGGAGAGAATAGACTATGAGTACTTCCTTGTTAGAGTCAAAAGGTTATATTGCCAGCAGTGAAGCTCCATTTATTCAGGAAATGTCAGAGATCACCCGTCATATGTGGGAGCTTGGCTGGGATGAACTGAATGGTGGGAATGTCAGCTATTTGCTGGATGAGAATGAGGTGGCTAAGTATATTAATGTACTGGAGCCGTTGCGCACGATCAAACTCACCTTTCCGGTAAAAGAATTAGCAGGCAAGTATTTTATCGTAACAGGTTCGGGCAAATATTTCAGAAATGTGATTAAAGACCCTGAAGCGAATCTGGGTGTGTTAAGGGTTAGCGGCAATGGCGAAAGTGTGGAAGTATTGTGGGGATTGCGGAATGGTGCAGTTCCTACGAGTGAGCTCGCTTCGCATTTTATGAGTCATATTGAACGCTTGAAAGTAGATCCCACACACCGTATCGTGCTGCATACACATGCTACAAATGTTATCGCGATGACCTTCACGCATGATCTGGACGAACTGAAGTTTACCAAAACACTATGGGAAATGTGCACAGAGTGCCTTGTTGTTTTCCCTGATGGGGTCAGCGTTATTCCGTGGATTGTTCCGGGCAGCAGTGAGATCGGCCGCGAAACCGCTAAGAAAATGAAGGATCACCGTTTAGTCATCTGGCCGCAGCATGGGATTTTTGGCACGGGCTCCACCATGGATGCTACCTTTGGTCTAGTAGAAACGGTTGAAAAGGCTGCGACGATCTACAACTTGATTGGCGGTAGAGAAATCAAACAAAAGATCACAGACCAACAGCTATGGGATTTAGCTAAAGCATTTGGAGTTACACCTAAAGCGGGGATTCTTGAAGTCTAGAGAGTCATTATAATTTGGTGAAAACCGGGCATTCGTAGATTCTGCGAGGTCCGGTTTTTTTTGTCTTTTTCTTAAAATTTGCATTTCCCATCTTTTGGGTAGATAATAAGCTTACTTAAAGTAATCAATTAATAAATTGGAGGTAACATATGAATACAGAGCAACTATTTTCACCTTTTCAAGTGGGGAATCTTTCGCTGTCGAACCGATTTGTAATGGCGCCGATGACACGCGCGCAGTCTCCGAATGGTGTGCCGGGAAGCAATGTTGCCGCTTATTATCGTAGACGTGCAGAGGGTGGAGTGGGATTAATTGTTACTGAGGGTACTGCGGTAAATCATCCAGCGGCTGTCAGTCACCAAGATATTCCTAATATACATGAAGAAGCATCTTTAGAAGGCTGGAAGAAGGTTGTGGAAGAGGTTCACGCAGCTGGGGGCAAGATCATCCCGCAGCTTTGGCATGTGGGGATGGCGCGTACAATCGGCGAGTATCCTAACGTTGAAGCCCTTCCTGTAGGCCCTTCGGGTCTGAATTTAGCAGGTGAGCCGGTGACAGAGCCGCTGACCACAGAAGAGGTTGAAAGCTTAGTAACAGCCTTCGCTCAAGCGGCGGCAAATGCCAAAAGCGTTGGCTTTGATGGCATCGAGCTGCATGGCGCTCATGGGTATCTGATAGACCAGTTCTTCTGGGATAGAACGAATAAACGTACCGATCGTTACGGTGGCGATTTGGTAGGAAGAACAACATTCGCTGTCGAGATCATTAAAGCATGCCGTCAAGCGGTTGGACCAGACTTCCCAATCGTGCTGCGCTTTTCCCAGTGGAAGTTGGGGGCGTATGATGAGAAGCTGGCGAAGACTTCAGAAGAACTTGCGAGTTTCCTGGCACCGCTTAGCGAAGCGGGTGTAGATATTTTTCATTGCTCGACCCGACGCTTCAGTCAACCTGAATTTGCTGGCTCTGATCTTAATTTAGCTGGGTGGACTAAGAAGTTTACCGGGAAGCCGTGTATTACAGTGGGCTCTATTGGCCTGCAAAGCGATTTCTTCGCAGAAGATAAAGCTCAGAAGCCTACGGATAATATCGATGAGTTAACTGAAAGGTTCGCTCGGGAGGAGTTTGATTTGGTAGCAGTGGGCAGAGCGCTTATTAGCGATCCAGCTTGGCCTGCCAAAGTACAAAGCGGAGCGATAGACGAAATCATCCCATTTACTCCTGAAGCGACGAATACTCTTTACTAAAACTAGCAGAATATACAATGACTATTTTTTTAGGTAAGAGGTTGTATAACTGTTTCAAGAGTAGTGTATCTGCTTATAATAGTAGCATACCCCCCTTAATATGATAGAACTTGACCCTGCCAAACGTTGGCGGGGTATTTTTTTGTCGATATGCAACGCTCCTTTACATCATTAATAGATCGGGCACTTCTATGTTAGGCCAGCATTATGTTATAATTTTAAATTAGCAAAGTATAAAAATAATTGTTGAACAATAGAGGACGTGAAAACAGCATGACAAAGGGGAACCACAACTCACCGGACTTAAAATCCGGCAAGGGTTCTAAGGATTATTCGAAATATTTTGATTTTAGTGATGCAAAGGTAATTAGTGAAGAAGAAGGTAAGGTTACTTACCGGATTAAAGGAAGAAATGTGCAAATTAATAGCCAGCCTGACTATAAAGAAGGAAAACGGCGCGGCAAGGAAGAAATAGAAGTGCATTATGATTTCGAGATTCCTGAAGAGATGCAGAATTTCGGAGTGGGCAAATATTATCATATAACGACTTATGGCTGCCAAATGAATGAGCATGACACGGAAACGATGAAGGGCCTATTGGAACAGATGGGCTACCGCAGTGTCGCTGACCGTAATGACGCGGATCTCATTTTGCTGAATACTTGTGCGATTCGGGAGAACGCCGAGGATAAGGTATTTGGAGAGCTAGGACATCTTAAGAACCTGAAGATCGAGAAGCCGGGTCTGTTGTTAGGGGTATGCGGTTGCATGTCCCAAGAGGAAGGCGTAGTCAACCGGATTATGTCAAAGCATGGCTTCGTGGATATGATCTTCGGTACGCATAATATTCACAGATTGCCACACCTCATTAAAGAAGCGGTATTTAGTAAAGAGCTTGTGGTTGAGGTATGGTCTAAAGAAGGCGACATTATTGAGAACTTGCCGAAGAAGCGGGAAGGCATGCGCGCTTGGGTGAACATTATGTATGGCTGTGATAAGTTCTGCACGTATTGCATCGTACCGTTTACACGCGGTAAAGAACGCAGTCGTCGTCCAGAGGACGTTATCGCTGAGGTGAGAGAGCTTGCCCGCCAAGGCTTCAAGGAAGTAACGTTGCTGGGGCAGAACGTAAATGCTTACGGTAAAGATTTTACAGACATTGATTACACTTTCGGTAACCTGATGGATGATATGCGTCTGATTGATATTCCGCGCATTCGCTTTATGACATCGCATCCGCGAGATTTTGACGATAAATTGATTGAGGTTTTAGGCAAAGGCGGCAACTTGGTGGAGCATATCCATCTGCCGGTTCAATCGGGAAGTACTGCCGTTCTTAAGAAAATGAGCCGTAAATATACCCGGGAAGCTTATCTGGAATTAGTACGCAAGATTAAGATAAGTGTGCCGAATGCTGTATTAAGTACCGATATTATCGTTGGTTTCCCTGGGGAGACTGATGAGCAATTTGAAGATACCCTATCGCTTGTGCGTGAGGTTGGGTATGATATGGCATATACGTTCATTTATTCTCCACGGGAAGGGACACCAGCAGCGGCGATGGAAGATAACGTACCGATGTCGGTGAAGAGTGAACGTCTGCAAAGATTAAATGATCTCATCAAAGAGAACAGCCGGATCATTAATGACCGGATGCTGGGTGAAGTTGTAGAGGTGCTGGTTGAAGGGGAGAGTAAGAATAACTCCGAAGTCCTTTCTGGCCGTTCCCGAGCTAACAAGCTGGTCCATTTTGAAGGTCCGAAGGAGCTTATCGGCACATTTGTAAACGTGAGAATTACAGATACCAAAACATGGTACATTAAAGGGGATATTGTGGTTGAGGCCGCAGCTGTTCATTAATCACATACGAATGGGGAGATGACTAATGAGTACGGAAGAACAACGGTTGAATAAATATGGAATGAAGACTTATAATACTCGTGATCTGATCGTTCGCGAGGATATTATGGGCAAAGCTAAAGAATTAGCGTCATTAATCTCAACCAGCGAAGAGGTTCGCCATTTTCAGCAGGCGGAGCAAAAAATTCTTAATCACGAGCGTGTGCAAGGACTGATTGCAACCATTAAGAAAAAACAAAAAGAAATCGTGGCCTTCGAAAGCTTCAATAATAAAGATATGGTCGCCAAAATTGAACGTGAAATTGAAGTGCTGCAAGATGAGATCGACGGTATTCCTGTCGTCAATGAATTTCAGCAAAGCCAGAGCGATATTAATTATTTGCTCCAGCTAGTAATTTCCGTGATTAGAGATACCGTTTCGGAAAAAATAAATGTGGAAGCCGGCACCGAAGCGCCTCCGACCACATGCGGATAACCCACACTCAGTTCAGGGGGCGGATGCAGATCCGTCCCTTTATTTCAATATAAGAGGTAGAAGTAAGATTCAAGAATATACATAATCCTTATAATTCAACGACAACGTCGTTTCTCATATAGTCTTTTTTGTAGGATGATGTAAAATAATGGAATTTAGCTGTTGATTTATGAAGAAAATGTTTGGTACATTTAAAGATACGAATAAGTAAAACTACAGCTTCGGAAAAGGATGGGGCAATTATGAGCGACAATGGGGAATTAACCTATAACGCCAAAAAATATCGTACACCGGATGGTGTTCCGGCCGACATTGTAATGTTTACACTGACCAAACGCGAACGGAAGACGGTCACTAAGACGCTGCCTTTACGTGAATTGAAGGTAATGTTAATTAGACGGAAAAAATGGCCATGTGCAGGCATGTGGGCTCTACCAGGCGGATTCTGTCAGGAAGATGAGTCTATTTATGATGCTGCAACTCGTGAGCTGAAAGAAGAGACCGGTGTCGATGGAGGTCACTTAGAATATCTTGGAGTTTATAGTACACCTGGCCGCGACCCTCGGGGATGGATAATCAGCCATGCCTTTTTCGCCTTAGTAGAAGAGTGGATGCTGGAACAAAGACAAGCTTCCGACGATGCGGGTGAAGTGGGTTTATTTACGTTGCAGGAAGCGTTAGAAGAACTGGAGCTCGCTTTTGACCACCATGAAATCATCAAGGATGCATACGTACGTATCCAACAGCAAATGCTGCAGACAACGATAGCAAGACAGTTTTTGCCTAGGCATTTTACGCTAAGTGAGCTTTATCAGGTGATTCAGACAGTAGTGCCGGAATTTAAAGAGCCAAATTTTATTCGTAAAATCACGTCAACACGCAGCCGTCAGGGTATATTAAAAGAAGTGAGAGATGAAGAGGGCAATGCACTCAGCTCCAATCAATACTCACAACGCCCGGCTCAGCTGTATATGTTTACAGATCACGAGCCATTGTTGTCCATTTATACGTAGTGTCTTAAATCAGGGGAGGGACGATTCTCATGAGAGCACTAATAGTAATTGACTTTACCAATGATTTTGTCAATGGGAATTTACCGGTTGGGCAGCCTGCAATCGACATCGAGCCAAGAATCAGCCAATTAACATCTGAGTTTGTCCAAAATGGCGATTATGTTGTAATGGCTGTAGATTTACATGAAGACAATGATCCTTATCATCCTGAGAGTAAACTGTTTCCACCTCACAATGTACGAGGGACTAGAGGGCGGGAGCTTTATGGAAGTTTGAAAACTGTTTATGAAGCTGACCAGGATTCCATCTATTGGATGGACAAAACTCGATATAGCGCTTTTAGTGGAACTGATCTGGAAATTAAGCTGCGGGAACGTGGCATTACTGACCTTCATTTGATTGGCGTTTGTACAGATATATGTGTTTTGCACACTGCGGTGGATGCATATAACAAAGGTTTTATTATTACTGTGCACGAAGATGCGGTCGCCAGCTTCAACGCGGATGGACATAAATGGGCACTAAATCATTTCCGGGGAAGTTTAGGAGCAGACGTTGTTAAGGCATAATACTATAAAAAACATACACATACAGCAACGTGGATATTAGGAGATGAGGACTTGAAGAGAGAACTTGCGCTACATACAGATAAATATCAGATCAATATGATGTATGCTCACTGGGTGAATGGAAGCCATAAGCGAAAAGCTGTATTTGAAGCTTATTTCCGCAAGTTACCTTTCGGAAACGGCTATGCCGTGTTCGCAGGATTAGAGCGTATCGTTGGGTACATCGGCGGTTTGCGTTTCACCGAAGATGATATCCGTTACTTGTCGGAGCAAGAAGAAAATTACGCTCCCGCTTTTTTGGAAGAACTGCTGCAATTTCATTTTCAGGGCAACGTTTATTCGATGAAAGAAGGGGCGTTGATTTTTCCGGATGAGCCACTAATCCGTGTGGAAGGGACGATCATGGAAGCGCAGCTGGTGGAGACCGCCATTCTGAACTTCATGAACTACCAGACGCTGATCGCTACGAAGGCTTCCCGAATTAAGCAGGTGGCTCCGAATGATATTCTGCTGGAGTTTGGTACCCGACGGGCACAAGAAGCGGATGCGGCGGTCTGGGGCGCTAGAGCGGCTTATATCGGCGGCTTTGATGCAACCTCTAACATGCTGGCAGGTAAAATGTTTGGCATCCCTACCAAAGGTACACATGCGCATTCTTGGGTTCAGAGCTTCAGCAGCGAGCAGGAAGCTTTTGATGCTTATGCCAAGGTGATGCCTGATGAAGTTACACTATTAGTTGATACCTTCGATACGTTGCGCAGTGGTGTGCCGAATGCGATTAGAACCGCCAAAAAGCTTGAAGCTCAAGGTAAAAAGATGATCGGTATCCGCTTAGACAGCGGTGACTTAGCCTATCTATCCCGGCAGGCGCGGAACATGCTGGATGAAGCTGGGCTCGATTATGTGAAGATTGTGGCATCCAATGATTTGGATGAGAATACAATCATGGATCTGAAGCTGCAAGGTGCAGCCATCGACACGTGGGGCGTAGGCACACAATTGATTACGGCTTCGGATCAACCCTCTTTGGGTGGGGTCTATAAGCTGGTAGAAATTGAGTCCGCAACGGGAGAAATGGTACCGACGATCAAGATTTCTTCTAACCCTGAAAAAGTATCCACGCCAGGCAGCAAGGACGTATTCCGGATTATCGGGAAAAATGGCAAAGCGCTAGCAGATTATATCTGCTTCCCGGAAGAGGAAGCTCCGCGCAACGGCGGTCGGGTGAAGCTGTTTAATCCGCTGCATCCATACATGCACAAGTATGTGGAGCGCTATGAAGCGCTGCCTATGCTTGAGCCGATCTATGTGAACGGCTTCCAGGTCTATACTTTGCCGGATCTGAATGAAGTTCGCCGTTACCATCGGGAGCAGAAGGATCTGTTCTGGCCGGAATATCTGCGTAAGCTCAATCCTGAGGTGTACCGGGTGAATCTGAGTGAGAAGGTCTGGACCAACAAGCAACAATTGATCGCGGAGCATATTCAGCCGGAGATCGAGTAGATTTTGTAGTTTCGATGGAAAGAAGCATGGGAGGATTAGATTCCCGTGCTTTTTTGCGTTTGGGTGAAGCCGACGTTTGGGTGAAGCTTGCGTTTGTTAACTTCGAACGCCGCGAGTTTACTTTCTGAGAGTATATTAAGCCAGCTTGTCTGCGTATCTCTGATTTGGCTTTCGTTGCATTTTGTGCAGCAGAACACTAGTTAAAGTATATCGACAAATTACCATAAACCCAAAAGAATAAGTAAATCCCGCAGAATGAGGCGCATCCGGTGCGAGTAGGCGAATCAACGGTATAAATCCCGCAGAATGAGGCGCATCCGGTGTGAGTGGGCAAATCAACGGTATAAATCCCGTAGAATGAGGCGAATCCGGTGTGAGTAGGCAAATCTACGGTATATCTCCCGCAGAATGTGGCGAATCCGTGTGAGTAGGCAAATCAACGGTATAAATCCCGTAGAATGAGCCGAATCCGGTGTGAGTGGGCATATCAACGGTATATATACCGCAGAACGGGACGAATCCGGTGCGAGTAGGCGAATCAACGGTATAAATCCCGTAGAATGTGGCGAATCCGTTGCGAGTAGGCAAATCAACGGTATATATACCGCAGAATGAGGCGAATCCGGTGCGAGTAGGCAAATCTACGGTATAAATCCCGTAGAATGAGGCGAATCCGGTGCGAGTAGGCGAATCAACGGTATAAATCCCGTAGAATGTGGCTCGTCCGGTGTGAGTAGGCAAATCAACGGTATAAATCCCGCAGAATGAGGCGAATCCGGTGTGAGTAGGCAAATCAACGGTATAAATCCCGCAGAATGAGGCGCATCCGATGTGACTGGGCAAATCTACGGTATAAATCCCGTAGAATGGAGCGCATCCGGTGCGAGTAGGCAAATCTACGGTATAAATCCCGTAGAATGAGGCGAATCCGGTACGAGTGGGCAAATCTACGGTATAAATCCCGTAGAATGAGCCGAATCCGTTGCGAGTAGGCGAATCAACGGTATATATACCGCAGAATGTGGCGAATCCGGTGCGAGTGGGCGAATCAACGGTATAAATCCCGTACAATGAGCCGAACCCGGTGCGAGTGAGCAAATCTACGTTATAAATCCCGTAGAATGTGGCGAATCCGGTGTGAGTAGGCAAATCAACGGTCCCATAAGAAAAGGTGTATCCCCGTTCTACGCGATCGCGAAGAATAATGGATACACCTTTTTACATGTCAATGCGAGCAATTTAGTTTAGTTCTTCTTCCGGAATTTCGCGAATGACCAGATGGTAAGCATCAGCAGGAAGCCCAGACATGTGCCTATGCTGATCCGGTTCTGAGTGTCGAAAAGGAAGGAAATCGTAATAACCGACAAACAGATAAGTGTCAAAATCGTTATATAAGGAAAGCCCCAGACTTTAAAGCTTGGCTCTTTAGGATAGGTTTTCCGCAGCTTCAGCTGTGATAGACAGATGCTGATCCATACCAAGCTTACTACGAAGCCGGGAACAGCCATCAGCAGCCGGAAAAGTCCATCCTGTGCGAAGTACGCTAACATAGAACCAACAAAAAGAACTATAGCGCAAAGTTTAAGACTGTTGATCGGCACACCTTTTGCTGAGGTCTTTGCTAAGCTACGTGGAGCTTCACCCTGTGAAGCCAAAGAGTGCAACATCCGTGTGGCGCCATAGATACCGGAGTTAGCAGCAGAGAGCACAGCTGTAATCAGTATGAAGTTCATAACATGGTCAGCACCCTTAAGTCCTGTAGCTGCTAAAACCTGCACAAAGGGGCTGGTATGCTCGTTAAGCTGATTCCAAGGAATTAACCCACAGATGATCAGAATTGGAATCGTATAGAACAGAATAACGCGCAAAATGAAGCTTTTGACAACTCTAGGCAACACTTTTTCTGCATCTTGAGTTTCTGTTAAAGTTAGTCCAATCAGCTCAGATCCGCCATATGAGAACATGACGACCAGAAGGGCAGAGAAGATAGGTGTCCAGCCTTGTGGGAATAATCCGCCATAATCCGTAAAATTACTTAAATAGGGTGTCCCTTCAGACATAGGCAATAGCCCAAACAATAATGCAGCTCCCAGAATAATAAAGATGATAATCATAGCTATTTTGATTCCTGCTAACCAAAACTCCGTCTCTCCATAACCGCTTACACTCATCATATTGATGCCAATAATTAAAGCACCACTTGCTAGACTCAGTAGCCATAACGGAACATCCGGTAACCAGTATTGCAAGAAGCTTCCTGCCGCCAGCACTTCGATCACGCAGACAGTCAACCACATGAAGCAATAGAGCCAACCCACGATAAAGGAAAGCCGTTCTCCAAAAGCCTCGCGAATGAATTCCTTCATATTTTTGTTCGGGTATACCGTGGCCATTTCGGCAATTGCACCCATAACGACTAGTAGCAGCAAGCCTGCCAATACATAGGAGAGAACAACCCCTGGTCCAGCAATGCTTATCGTCTCAGAGCTTCCTTTAAAAATCCCCGTACCGATTACGCCGCCCATCGCCATAAAGCTGATATGCCGTGGAAGCAATTTTTTCTGTAATGATGCTTCGTTTGACTTCACATTTAATGCCTCCTAAGTAGGTTCAAAAAATTACACCAAGAATCAGTTTATCCTGAAATGGACTAGTTGAAAAGTATAAATGATACACATTTGTAGAAATAGAGGTGATTTTTCATCGGTGTGTGATATTTATCATGAACAATGTGATGAATTTAACATCTTAATTTTTAATTTTATTGCTAAATGAAAGTAGATAAATAAGCTTAGGCAACACTTGGAAAATGCAAGATTTGTCACTTCGCGTCTTGCGAAATCAAGTTACAATCGTTGAAAAAGTCAAAAGGATATTATACTAGATGACATTCTGAAAGGGGCTATGTCGGTGGTACAGTTACCAAAAGTGAACGAGCTCGGATTTTTTGAGATTCGTCTGGAGTCAATTGGAGGGTTGGGTGCGAACCTGGCTGGTAAAATGCTTGCGGAAGCAGGTGTTGTCGGTGCTGGAATGAATGGGGTCAGCTTTTCGTCATATGGTTCGGAGAAGAAGGGATCAGCGGTAAAAGCGCATATCCGGTTTTGTGATTTGAACACACCTATTCGTGACACGTCTCCGGTTGAGCGTCCGCATGTTGTTGGGGTATTTCACGAAGCACTAGCAAAGACAGTTAACGTAATTAGCGGAATTTATGAACATAGCACAGTATTGGTAAACTCAGCAAAATCGCCGGAGGAATTGAAATCCTCCCTGAATATGATGGCAGGAACTATTGCAGTCGTTGATGCTACAACTATCGCCTTAGATGAGAAAAACCGCGTTAATATGGCGATGCTGGGCGCGTTGTTCCGGATGTGTGATTTCTTGGACCCTGAAATTATGAAAGGCGTTATAGAGAAATCACTAGGCAAAAAGTATCCACAGGCAGTACAGTCAGCGCTGACTACTTTCGACCGTGGATTTAATGAAGTTAAGTTTATGCATTTTCCACTGCCTGCGGGCGTGACAATGCCTGAATTCGTGCGGTCTGATATTTCCGCATTGGGTTATGAAACACAGCCTATCGGCGGTACCATTACGAATCCTGGGAGCAGCTTTTTAAAGAACTTGAGCATTTCTCGCTCCGGTTTGCTGCCTCATTTTAAGCAGGAGGATTGTATTCATTGTGCGCAGTGCGATACGGTGTGTCCTGATCTGTGTTTTGTTTGGGATGAGCAGCCTGATAAGAAGGGGCGTCCACAAATGTTCCTGCAAGGTATTGATTACCAATACTGTAAAGGCTGTTTAAAATGTGTAGAAGCTTGTCCTACAACTGCCTTGTCTGGCGAACGTGAGGAAGAAGGCTACGCAGAGAGTCATACGGTCCGGCATATTTTTGATCTCGTTACTGAGGCCTAATTAACGGAGGAAAGGTGGAATACACGTGGCTATAGATTATGAAAAAGAAATAGGCTCTGCTAAAGTAGAGCAGAAATTCCTATATGAATCCGGCAATGAAATGGCAGCTTACGCTGCTCATCAGATTAATTATCATGTAATGGGGTATTTTCCGATTTCTCCATCGACAGAAGTAGCGCAATTTCTTGATACGATGAAAGCGAACGGCCAGCATGATATTATGCTGATTCCGTCAGATGGCGAGCATAGCTCTGCTGGAATCTGTTATGGCGCTTCAACGGCTGGCGGACGTGTATTTAATGCTACCAGTGCCCAAGGTTATATGTTCATGCTTGAGCAATTGCCTGTACAAGCTGGTACGCGTATGCCTATGGTTATGAATCTAATCTGCCGTTCGATCTCTGGACCGCTGAATATTCACGGGGATCATTCTGATTTGTATTTTGCCCTGAATACAGGTTGGCCAATTTTAATGTGCCGGGATCCACAATCTGTTTATGATATGAACCTAATGGCATTGAAGCTTGCTGAACATGCTAAAGTTCGTCTTCCGGTAATGGTGGCTTCAGATGGATATTTCACTTCCCACCAGAAGCGCCGCGTACAGGCCTTTACTCATCGGGAGGATGTTCATAAATTTGTTGGAGCACAACCTCCAACAGGTTTCACCGATACTTTAGACCGCAATAATCCGGTAACCGTTGGCCCTTATATGAACGAACCTGACTATATTAACAACCGTTATCAACAGTCCGTAGCTATGTACAATGCGGGTGAAGTTTTTGAAGAAATCGCGAAGGAATTTGCTGAGTTAACCGGACGTTATTATCCAATGATCGAGGAATATCGGATGGAAGATGCTGAAGTAGCAGTATTCTTGATGAATTCTGCCTCTGAGATTATTAAGGATGTTGTAGATCAGCTTCGTTTGCAAGGAATCAAAGCCGGTGCAATCTCGCCGAATATGATCCGTCCTTTCCCGCAGAAGCAAATTGCTGAAGCGCTGAAAAACGTTAAAGCAATCACCGTTGGTGACCGCGCAGATTCTGTTGGCGGACACGGTGGTAACATGGTCAATGAAATTAAGGCAGCCCTGTTCACATATGGCAACACTACGACTAAAGTAATAAGCCGTATTTACGGTTTGGGTGGTAAGGACTTCTACGCAGAAGATGGTCATGCATTTTTCCAATTAGCAATTGATGCTGTTGCTGCAGATCGAGTAGACATACCATTTGATTATTACGGCCACAATCCGGGTACACCAGATAAAGCTCCACAACGTCTTCTGAAGCCAATGGACTTTGACTCACTGAAGACAGGCTTGATCACTGTGAAACAGGATGAAGCAACGGGCAAATTAAGCGTACGGATTCCGCCGCTACGCAGCTTGACGAAGAAACCTAAACGGCTCTCCCCAGGGCATGGTGCGTGTCCGGGTTGTGGGATTTTCTCAGGACTGGAGACTTTCTTCAAAGGGATTGAAGGGGATATCGTCGCACTTTATCATACAGGCTGTGCCATGGTAACGACTACGGGGTACCCGTATTCCTCCCATAAATCAACGTTTATCCATAATCTTTTCCAAAATGGAGCGGCTACCTTGTCCGGTGTCGTAGAGATGTTCTGGGAACGCAAACGTCGCGGTGAGCTGGATGGACTAGGGCTTAAAGAGGACTTTACGTTTGTTATGGTAACCGGAGATGGCGGCATGGACATCGGGATGGGACCGGCAATTGGAGCTGCACTGCGTGGTCACAAAATGATTATTGTAGAGTACGATAACGAGGGTTACATGAATACTGGAGCACAGCAGTCCTATTCGACACCACTGGGTCACCGTACTTCAACCTCCAGTATCGGCAAGCAGCAGCAAGGTAAAGTGACTCAGCATAAAGATACAGCACAAATTATGGCGGCTACTAACATTCCTTATGTCTTCACGGGTTCGGAGGCTTATCCGCAGGATCTGGTGAAAAAAGCGGCAAAAGCACAGTGGTACGCACAAAACGAAGGTTTGGTGTATGGTAAAATCCTGATCGCATGTCCGCTAAACTGGATGTCTGATGATAAGGAAGGCACTAACATCGTTTCATTAGCTGTTGAGTCTTGCTTCTTCCCGTTATATGAAGTAGAGCATGGTTCTACGAATATCACATATAATCCCGAAGACAAGGGCAAACGTGTCGAGCTCTCAGCATGGCTGAAGACAATGGGTAAAACTCGTCACTTGTTGAAACCTGAGAATGAGCCAGCTTTGCACAGCTTCGAAGAAGAAGTTGAGCGCCGTTGGAATCGTCTCAAGGCAAAACACGAACATCCTGACTTATAAGATGTGTTTATCTCCAGCATATAAAATATGAAAAAACCCGGCAGATTTGTCTGCCGGGTTTTTTGTGGTTAGGGAGCATTTGCGCGTAAGAAACAGTTTTCGGACACCACTGACCTTAAACACAGTCTTCTTTCCCATTTGGAATTCTAACGGACTGCATAGCAGTTATCTGCCCTAAAAACTCCCAATATGAACCCTTTTTGAAGGAATAGTGTCACTGGAGTCCGCGAAACTTCTGAAAAAGCTAAGAACCGGCAAATAACGTCATTTAGGTCCTATGTGTTAAAGACTTGGTCATTTACAATTAGAATAAAGTCCAGTTCCCTTTTACTCTTGCATGTTGTTCTGCCCTAACCAGAAGATAGCGGGTACAAATGACAAGACAAGAACTACCTACGATTAAAGCGCCGAGAGCCCACCACCAGCTAATCCCGATATTATCGTATAACGCCCCGCGCACGAGAACCAGACTATATGTGAGTGGAAACAGAAGGGATAGGCCCGTTGCCCATGCTGGGAATACCGCTGGTGGAATACGAACCCCACCAAACAGCTCCATTGGTGCTTGAAAGATGTAATAGAGTAGCCCTGAATCCCTTGAGAATAGAGATATCGCACACAGCAAAGCTCCCCATATAACCGCTGATATCATGATAAGTACTAATACAGGCAATAAGGCGCCCCAGTTAACAGTCGTTGCATCCGCAAGAAAAATGAAAGTCAGGATGGAGAAACAAGCGAACATCCATATTCCGTGAAATAGTGAATATATGGAACGTCCATACAGGAAGGCCATTTTTGACGCTGGGGTTAGGAACACTACCTCAAGTGTGCCCCCTTTGCGTTCTTGTTCGAATAACCATGCGGCTTGCACAACCGTCCAGTATAACTGAAAGACGAGATATCCGCTCAGCAGAAAAAGGGGAATCCGTCCATCTGGTATTACTTTTGAGAGTGCTGATCCTGCTCCTGTTCTAAAGGGCTGCATAGTAAAGTAGGTGGTTAAAAAGGTGAGCGCCGGCCAGAGTAGAAGTGAAAAAAACACTGCGCGTCCCTTAACTCTATTTCGATGCTGCTTAGTGATCTCCGCGCTAAGGGTAAACCATAAGCTATGTAAGTTCATGATACCCTTCCTTCCGAAAGGAGGATAATCGCATCCTCCAAATTAGGTTTTTCGGATGCGAAGCTTTTAATGCTAAGCCCATGCTCCGTAGTCCATGGCAGCAGCTCTGTAATGATCCTATCAGCCGAAGGTGTCTTTACAGAAATGCGCTGCAGTCCATCATTTCGAAGTTCAAGTTTTTCTGTTGCGCAGACACCCATTAATTCCGCAGGCTGAGTATATGTTCGTAGATGCTCTAGTAGCTTGGGACGAAGTGATTCATGCCAGCCTGTAACCTCTAAATGAGCGGTTTGCGAGCCTGCAACCTGATGGACAATCCGCTCAGGTTTGTCACAGAGCAGAAGCTCGCCTCGATTCAGTACATAAACCCGGTCACAGAGTTCTTCGACCTCCTGCAAATAATGGCTGGTCAGAAGGATACCCTTTCCACTGTCCAGTGCAAGCTTTCTTATCGTACCGCGAAGCTGCCTGGCAATGGGGGCATCAAGGCCAAGTGTGGGCTCATCTAGAAATAAGTATTGTGGATCGTTGATAAGTCCGCGGGCGATTTGCAGCCGTTGCTTCATCCCTTTAGAATATTGCTCAACGGGTTGGTCAGCAGCTTGGGTCAAACCTACTTCCTCCAGAAGACGTTCTGCTTCTCTAGCGATTTGAGGGCTGTTCATTCCATAGAGTTTACCGAAGTATTGAAGATTCTCTCTACCAGTGAGTCGCCAGTACAACATTCGTTCTCCTCCGGCGATCATATTTACTTTTTGCTGAATGGCCTGTCGATTCTTGTGCAGTGACATTCCATCGACTTCAATACTGCCTGAGGTTGGCTCTAGGAGAGTAGAGAGCATACGTATTGTAGTGGTTTTTCCAGCGCCATTTAGACCGAGAAGACCTACGATTTCCCCCGCAGCGATATCTAAAGATAGTGATTTCACTGCAGTCACTGATCTTTTTTCCGAACGGAACCAGCCCAGTCTATGTTTGCTTTCGTAAATTTTAGTAACTTCATGCATGTTTATCAATGGTTTTCACCCTCCAAGGTTTTAGAAACGTTCGAACAACCCGCGCTCTATGCGCCGATTTGTCCATTGACCAACCGTTATGTATACAACACTAAGTAGTATGATAGGCAATGCATCAATTAATCGTATTGATTCTCCAGTTAGCAGCGTGCCTCGTAGCAGTTGTAGCGCATAGGTCAATGGGAAAATCTCACCTATAGCCTGCAAGTAGTCAGGCAAGTATTGCCTTGGAAACTGAAATCCACATAGTAGAGCAGTTATCGTAAATAGAGTATTTTGAACAATGAAGGTGTCCCTTGTATAAAGCATAATGCTTCCTAGCACCAGCGCCATCGCATAACATGATAGTAAAAACAGCAAAATTCCCACGAGGAGAGATATAAAGTGAACAGAGGGGAGCCGAAGTCCTGCCAAAAGGCCAAAGAAGAGAACCACCAGCAATTCCGCCCCGCTTCGATACAACTGCTGGACTGCGTTTCCTAGAAAATAACCGCTCCGGCTTGAAGGGGAGAGCAACAGTGCCTCAAGTGTACCTTCTCTCCATTCGGTAATAAGTGCCCTGGATACATTCATCATCATACTGACGGAAAATATACTGAGCATACCTCCAATAATTACATAGGTCAGATAGTCATCACTGCCACTATAGATAGCGAATTTTGAATCTATATCCCCATTGATTAGATACACATAAGAAAAATAAGAGATGATGACTAGATAAACTCCATCAATAATGTGCCCGAATGTAAAGGTCCAGGGAAAGGCTCTAAGATTAGATTTTTGGTTTCTTTTTAGAGTTGCGATAGCGATATGCCACAACTGTACTCACACCTTTCATTAACCTTATTGTTCAAGGTACTGCCTTTGCAGAACGAGAAGATTATCAAAGACTTCTTTGTTCACTGAATAAAATAAATAATTCCCTTTTCGCTGTGATTGGGTAAATCCTGCTTCACTTAGTTGTTTTAGCTGTTTAGAGACCGCAGCTTCAGAAATACCCAATATTGGCGCAAGCTGCTTGGTACAATGTGGATTTTTCCACAGTAGTTTCAGAATTCGCATCCGCGTATCATCACTTAAAGCTTTGAGTTGGCGCAACAGGTCACTCGGCGGTCCTTCACTAAAGGCAAGACCGGGAACATCCACCGTGAGTGGTAAAAATAAAGTATCTTCGTACCAGCCAACAAGCAGATGCGGAAATATGAAAGTAGAAGGAAAAACGTACACTTGTCCAAGCTGTTCATAAGAAAAGTAATACGTTACTGCCTTTTGAGCTGTTAGAGTCCCGTTCTCTGCGAGGAGGCGTGGGTGGAGCGTATTTAGTGCCTTTTCCGGGGATCGACTGGCTAAGTCTTGAAACTGAGCGGCTGAGATGTTCATAAATGGTTCAATATAGTCCCATTCCTGCCCGAAATAATCATGTTCGTATGTAATTAATGTTGAGATTAACAGCTTGCGAACACTAGCCAGATTGTTTATCAGGTACTTCACGTTTCCACTCAACTTCATCAGCGAACGCTTGCTTTCGGATTCATTCAGCCATTCGACTAGGGTACTTAGTGCAATTTCTTGATTCATAAATAGATACACTAGCTCTGCATCCGGAAGTTTTTTGAGTAGGGTGATTCCTTGATTGCAAGAAATAGGGACACCCATACGGTCCGGTAAATCTAGCAGAGCGATCCAACGGTCTGACAACTGCCCAAGTGTGTGGATGTTCTCCTGTAGAGCAAGAGGCATCCTTTTCTTGAGCTCCAGAGCCCATTGTAATCTTGTTGGATGGTGTTCTGGTTGATGGAAGACATGCAGACTGCATAATAACTCATGAAAAGGACTGACGACCGTTTTGATCTTTCGATTTAAAGTTTGGAGTGAGCTCATCTTTTTCCTTTCCGATTAACTGTTTGGTTAATCAAAAACCACTTTCGCGTAAAGTGTTCAAAATTATAGGGGGAATGGTCAAGTTTGTCAAATCTTTTATACAGAAAAAAGCGAGAGCACATCCCCATGCGATGGACATGGATGTTTCTCTCACTTATAGGATTCTTTTGATAGAGTTATGAAGTAGAGTTATCTTCTGCCTCTAGGCATCATGGAGTTATCGCACATGATATCTTTAACAGAATAGGTGTAGCAATGACGAGGAACTGGGACACAGTGATGGCGTCTAACGATTTCTACCGGGTGAATAACATTCACAACTTGAGGGTGGTAGTAATCTTGATAAACCACCTTAGGTGGGTCAGTGACAGTTTGGGCCGGGCATTTTGGACATCCTTCTGACATTTCCTTCAGCTCCTTTGTGTGTGAACTTACCGTATTATACGCACAGAACAAAGGCGTGCTTGGTTATTTGTCTAGTTTATAAAAAAATGGGTGGGATTATTGTTTGTATATCTCTCGCATTACATGACGAAGCTCCGGGATAATGAGCCGTTCCATAGCCAATTTAACGGCTCCAGTGGAGCCGGGCATAGAAAAAACAGCTGTGTTGCCAATCGTACCTGCAATTGCCCGGCTAAGGATTGCCGCCGAACCAATGTCCTCTGTGTAGCTTAACATTCGAAAAATCTCACCGAAGCCCGGTAGCGTTTTATCAAGCAAGGATGAAACTGCTTCGTAGGTGGTATCACGGGGAGAGATTCCTGTTCCACCTGTCAGCAACACGGCCTCAACTTCAGTGTGATCAGCGTTTTTATAGAGTAGTTCACGAATGTCCTGATAGTTGTCTTTGATAATGGTATGACCAATAACTTCATACCCGGCAGCCTCGAGCATGGATTTGATTAATGCTCCACCGGTATCTGTTTCAGTAGTTCTGGTGTCTGAGACGGTAATGATGTAGCAGGAAACGGATTGTGGTGCTTCCTTCCGATGTTCTTCAACGGATGACAATGAGATCAGCTCCTAAATTAGAGATGTTCTCATGATAGGGTATGGGGAAGGCAAAGACAAGTTTTGTTATCAATCGCTATTCTTTTGAGGTTATAGGTGTGCCGCTTGCGTGCTTTGGCATCATGTAGTAAACTCGCTACCATACCCGTAATTTGCAAGGAGCGATGAATCATGGAACAGGTTGTACCTGTGTATATATTGTCAGGATTTCTGGGAAGCGGCAAAACTACCCTGCTGCAGCGCCTGCTGGAACATTGGAAAGATCAGGGCTTGCGCCCGGCCGTAGTGATGAATGAGCTGGGTGAAGTGAACCTGGATGGGCTGCTGGTTGAGCAAACCGTTCCTATGGCAGAGCTGCTCGGCGGCTGTATCTGTTGTTCTATCCGAGGGGATCTTAGCACAGAGCTAACTACTCTTATCAAGAAGGAATCACCTGATGTGGTTGTTATTGAGGCCACAGGTGCGGCGAACCCGTTGGAAATTGTAGATGGTGTAACCGAAACTTCACTGTATCAAAAAGTCGAGCTAAAAAGCTTGATCACCGTCGTTGACGCCGCGCATCTGCTCGAATTGTACCGTGCGCAGCAGGGGGCAACCTATCGACTGATGCAGGAGCAAATTCGCTGCGCATCTGTTTTGATTCTGAATAAAACTGACCGTGTCTCAGCAGATGAAGCGGAAGAGATCACAACTGTTCTGCGAAAATGGAATTCTTATGCACCGATTATGCCAGCGGAGCGTTGTGAGATCGACACAGAGGAGCTCCTGCGTAGTGCAGGTGGAGTTCTTACGGATACACTGCTTGAAGAGAGCGACAGCGAAATCCAAGTGCATGAGGAAGCTCAACTACCTTTAGGAGGCACCCATGCTTCTCATGATCACGTGATGGCATACACACATTACTTCAAACGACCTGTCAACAGCGAGACCTTTGAACAGTTCGTCAAGGAGCTTCCGCGTGATGTTTATAGGGCTAAAGGCATTGTGACCTTTAATGACACCTCCAGTCGTTTTCTTTTTCAATATGCTTACCGTGAAGCTGATTTTATGAAAATCACACCTCAAGGCGAAGTCCCAGACGTAGCTGTATTTATCGGGGAACACTTCTCATCCAGTGAGTTACGCACGAAGCTGCTGGAGATGGAAGGACGTATTTTAGTTCGGCCTGGCACGATCAAAAGAAGCCTGTAATCCGTTCTGCTTCAGAAGAAGCTGTGGTTCATTCCTAATCTTGTAGGTTAATAGTAAGGCATACCCATTAAAAATGCAGGAGGTTGAAGGCTATGACCCGAATTCAATATCAGGAGTGCATTGACGCTTGTCTCGAAAGTATGAATGCCTGTAACTACAGCTATGTCTCAAGCCTAAAAGAATATGATCTTGCATCACTTCGTGAGAGCATGCGACTCGATCGTGAATGTGCGGATATTTGTTCTTATGCCATTCAAGCAATGACCCGTCAAAGTCCGTTTGTATCTGGAATTCTAAAACTATGTGCGGAGATTTGTGAAGCATGCGCAGATGAGAGCAGCAAGCATATACATAATCACTGCCAAGAATGTATTAATGCCTGCCGTAAAGCTGCAGAGGCATGCCGTTTGATTAGCGATGCTGTTGAGGTATATGCGTAAGAACGTATAGCCTAACTCTCATATATGAACTAATAGCCAGACTGTTGCTGTAGAAATATAGCAATAGTCTGGTTTTTTATATTCAGGTCTGTTTGATTAATGCTACTGGTAGAAAAAAAGGGGAGGAATACTGGATAGAAAGGAAGTTTTAGAAAGGGCTGCTATAGCAGTTCTTTCATTTTTTTGATTCCTAGAAGAGGAAATTCGTAGGGAACCGGAGAATTAACAGTAGATATGAAGGGAGAATGTTAAGTGGCGAACTTAGTAGATCGTAACTTTGCCAGCGGTAGTATAGATGTTGCTATTCCCCTGATAGAATTAGAACAGATCAGTAAACAGTATGGACGCCGACCCGTATTGGAAGAAGTATCGTTTACTATTGAAAAGGGGACTGCAACTGCTCTGATCGGACGGAACGGATCCGGCAAAAGTACGCTGTTGTCAATCTTAGCTGGACTGGTCCATATTTCCTCTGGAAAGCTGAGTTGTAAGGATTCAAATCTGAGAATTGGTTATGCACCTGAGATGTTTCCAGGGTTGAAGCTGACCCCAGAACAGTACTTGCGAAGTATGGGACAGATTAGCGGCCTTGCGCCAGTCCTGATCGAGCAGGAGCTAACAACGTTATTTCAACTTTTTAAGCTGGAGCACTTTCGCAAGCAGTCTATGCTAAACTTCTCCAAAGGAATGCTGCAAAAAATTAATTTGATTCAAAGCTTGCTGGGAAGTCCCTCATTGCTGCTTCTTGATGAACCTATGTCGGGCCTTGATCTCCCATCAATGAATAAGTTAGCTGAGCTTCTCATCGGTTTGAGAAATAAGGGTACTGCTATAGTCTTCTCTGTACATGAACCCCAATGGATTGAATTGCTTGCGGATCAGGTTCATGTGATACATGAAGGGAAAATTGTAAAGTCAATTCAGGGGTCAGAGAAGCTGAACTTTAAACCCTCTACATACATACTATTGTCTAATCTGTCGATTCAGAAACTGCAGCAATTGAAGGAAATGGCAGGTTTCATTGCAATAAATACGTTTAAGGATAGTTGTAACATAGAACGTACGGCATTGACAGTAACAAGTTCAGAATCAGATGCTTTTTTGCGGGTTATCTTGGAGTCGGGTGGTTCAATACAATCGGTAGAACCTCGCGGAGGATCGCATGACTTAGAAAAATGGATGAATCCTAGAAGTTGAACAGGGGGTCTTACGTGTATCCGTTTATCGTTTACATGCTGCGAAGTTATACTCGATCTCAGCGTTATTTCGGCCCGTTAGCAGGGATTGTGATTGCAGTCTTGATATTGTATTCTTATAAGCCCAATCCAGTTATGAATAGCTATGCCGCTACAGCAGTAATGCTCTTTATAAGCTGCGCTTGGATGAGTCTTAGTTTTTTGAATCATGAGCACGCTGTTCATCGGCAGATTGCAGTTGTTCACATGCGAAGTGCGGCAAAACATAGTGCAGGTGGTATCTTAACGCTTGCATTTCTAACGTTGCTGATAGATCTATTGATTGTGCTTTATCCTTGGGTAACAGGTCATTTCGCAGAATCACCTGGGGCATATCGGTTAATTCTAGCGCTTATAGGACATGGATTGTTGGGTATGCTTGGTGTGGCTATTGCCCTATTCTTTCAATCTTCTTGGATTCAAAAAGGCAGTCACGCAACAGGTATGTTATTAGCTATCGTTGTATTATCACTGGGTGGAGCACAAATCAGCGAAAGTTTGCCTGGTATATTTCATTTTTTGATCTGGTTGTTGCCGCCAGTAACTCCTGTAATGGAGGCCATGATGAAAGCTGATACATTGTCATTAGCGGAGTTGTTAGGTTCCTTTGCACAAGCATTAGTATATATAACACTGCTTATCGGTTTTTATTTGTACAGATCAAGACAGAGGGATTACAACAAAACATAACTTGTATAGATAAAAGGAACAAGGATACAGAAGTGGGGGAAAAGATGAAGGATACATATGTACCTGAGAGTGAACAATCGAAAGAGTTATTCGCCTATTTTGGACTGGCAGTTTATTATGGACAGGCCCTCGAGCAGCAGCTTACCAACTTGCTATTGCTTACTAAGCTATCACAAGGAAAAACGCCAACAGAAGCAGATCTGACAGACCTTTATCAGCGAAAACTCAGCAATTCACTCGGCCAACTCATCAAAGAAATCCAACATCATTTTCCTTTCTCGGAGCAAGAAACCGCTCAGTTGGAGGAAGTGTGGAAACAACGTAATTACATCGTTCATGATTACTTTAAAGAGCGTATACAGGAAACCTTTACGCCTGCCGGAAGAGCTAAAATGATTCGGGAGCTGAAACGTTTTAAAAATAAAGCAAGTAGACTTGAAGTTAAACTGCAAGGCTACTGCACAGAAATGTTCACGAAGCTTGGATTAGAGGAGGAAAACTTATTGTAATAATCCTTCTAAGCCGCAAGCTGTTACAACCTCTGGTCTAAAATGAACCGAAGAAGCTCTAACACAGCGAGAGAGTGCAGTTAAAGCTTCGCCTAATGCCGGAATCATCTCCGGTGTTAGGCTTTCTCCAGGTTCCCACCACCAATTGTTAATATTCAATGTTTGCTTCTTCTTATCCATCACCGGTTCAAATCTGCCAACAAAACGATCATTATATAATATTGGCAGTACATAGTAACCATATTCTCGTTCTATTGCCGGCTTATAGACCTCCCAGCGGTAATGAAATCCGAATAATTGCCGAACCAGCTCGCGTTCCCACAACAAATTATCCAGCGGAGCCAAAACAGCCGCAAATGAATCACGTGGTTGAAGCCCAATCTCTTCAGATTCTTGCAGCATCACAGACTCCAAGGTTGGAGCATCTATACTGCGGATATAAAGCGGAACCTTAATCCCCTCGACCCAAACTTCTCTGAGACTATCCTTCTCCAGCAATCTCTGAATCGCCGCCGCACGCTCTTTGCTCTTCAGTCCGGATATGCCCAGCCATCCGTCTCCAGATTTATTCCATAACAAGCCGATACTTCCTATTCTACGTAACACATACCAATCGTGAAATTGTTCTTCCGTGACATTTGGATCGGCTGAACTCAGCAGCTCTGAGGGTAACAAACGTTCAACGAAATCATAATATCGCCGAGTATGTACACGATGGTGGACAACAATCTCTCCCCAAAAGTACATGCTTTCCATTGCAGCTCGTGATAATCTTGTCGGAGCCCAAGCCCAATCTACTTTCTCCTTTCCGTCTAAATCCAAAGAGGAGAGGGGACCACGCTTCTGAAGCTCTTCACGAACCTGTGCTACAGCGACCATTACAGGCTCATTAGCCTGATGGTGGGAGGCAGCAGCTGTTCTTCTCCGCTTAAAATAAGGCCAATCCTCTGTACAATAAATAGACATGTTCTTGTCCCAGCCATCAACGAGCAACCTGTCTTTATACAGAAGCTCTTGGACCAGTTCTGGCGTAAATCCCGGAATCCGTGCCTGGAGGACCAGCTCATGATTATGGCCGGCAATATTAAGGGGGTCATATTGGATGCAGCCTACGTGACGAACATAGTCATAAATACTAAGTTTTCCGGAAGGGATAGCTCCGGCAGTTAACTTTTGATGAGATAGCAGAAAAAGCCTGGCTTGTTTCTTAGTCAGATTATAAGTAAGCATCGTTTACTCCTCCAAGGATATGTATTAATTTCCATAATACAGAACATCTGTTCTAAGATCAAGCAGGAAAAAACCCTGAATCACAATGAAGTGACTCAGGGTTGTAAATTACATTTTCTCAAGAGAGGGTTGCAAGTTTCCGAGTGCTGGACGGTTGCTTGCGCCAGCGTTATCGTCAGAGCTGTTAGCAGCGGCACCTACTTGCAGCTGGTACATACGGAAGTATCTTCCGCCAAGCGCCATCAGTTCATCGTGGCTACCGCGTTCTACGATCTCTCCGTGATGTAGGACTAGAATCTGATCTGCACTGCGAATCGTGGATAAGCGGTGAGCGATGATGAAAGTGGTGCGTCCTTTTTTGAGAACTTCCAGCGCATCCTGAATGACGCTTTCCGTTTCTGTATCGATGTTGGAGGTAGCTTCATCTAGAATAAGAATAGCTGGGTCAAAGGAGAGAGCTCTCGCAAAAGAAATCAATTGCCGCTGACCCGCAGATAAAGTACTTCCTTTCTCAATTACCGGTTCATCAAATCCTTGTGGAAGATGAGCGAGCAACTTATCCGCACCAACCTCACGCAATGCACGTTCTACACGTTCACGTGAAATTCGTTCATCCCCTAGGCTGACGTTCGAAGCAATGGTGCCCGTGAAGAGGTAAGGATCCTGCAGCACGATGCCCATGTGATTCCGCAGCCACTGCTTCGGAATATCCGTAACCTTTTGACCGTCAATCGTAATATCGCCTTTTTGTGGATCATAGAACCGGAACAGCAGATTGATGATTGAGCTTTTGCCGGAACCCGTATGACCTACAAGAGCGACAGTTTCACCCGGGCGTGCTTCAAAGGAGATATCGCGAAGGACGTAGTCTTTTTTATAAGCAAAAGATACATTCTTAAATTCCACTTTTCCTTTGTAGCGTGGCATGGAGCCGTCCGTAACATTCTCTCCAGGTTCATCCATAAGCGTAAACACACGTCCCGCAGATACCATAGAAGTATCCAGGTTCGCCAACTGGTTCACCATACCTGTGATAGGTTGGAACAAACGTCCGAGCACATCGACAAAGGCATACAGAACGCCTAAGGATACAAAGGTTGAACCAGTAATACTGCCATGTCCGAAATACCAAAGCACCATCACAAAAGAGAGACTACGAAGTGAGTTCACCAGATTGTGGGACGTGAAAGCATTCAGATTTAACATTTTATTCTGATATTTCAAGTAATCATCGTTCAGGTTCTCAAATTCTGCACTAAGCTGCTTCTGACGGCGGAATATCCGGACGATTGACATCCCCTGAATCGATTCATTAATAATGGCGTTAATTTCACTTAGACGTGAGCGAATGATCGTATTGTATTTGGTCGCAATTTTGCGATAGAGCACGATCCACAGCACAAGAATAGGTACAATGAACAAGCTGATCAGACCCAGACGGACATCAAGTAAGAACAGAGCGATATATACGCCAGTTATATTGATAATACCGGTGCTGAAATTGGAAAGGACGGCAATGAATAGATCCTTAATCGCCTCGGTATCATTTGTAACCCGCGACACTACCTTACCAGCAGGCAAATTGTCAAAAAAATGAACGGGTAGTCGCTGGATATGTGCGTATACATCTGTCCGCAGCTTCCGGATTACCTGATTCGCCGAAGATTGCAGCCAGTAGGTTTTTCCGAATTCAGCAAAGATGGAGATTACAAGAAAAATAGCATACATTCCGACCAACTGATAGATTCCAGGAAGCTCAGGTTTGTAAAAAGCGAACAGCTCATCGGCCGATAGCTTAACCGCCGGATAGATAACTTCGTTATCACCACGGGTGATATGCATCTCTCCATCGATGAACTTTCGTTCACCGTCAGGCTGTGTTACAGCTTCGTTAATAAAATAAAAACTTCTCCCTGCTTGAAGAACACGAATTTCTTGGCCTTTAGTTTCACCAGGCTCAAAGCGATCGCCGCGTTTGTATAAACTATTGTTATATTCAGCCGCCTTATCGGGAGACGTGGTGCTGAAATAGGGCTTCTCGATGGCCAGCATGTGATTGTCGATCATGCTTTTGGCTATAAATGGACCTGCCAGCTCTGCCGCTACCCCGATTGAAAGCAGCAGAAGGGCTGCGATAAAGGTTTTCTTTGCGGTCAATGCATATTCCAGCAGGCGTTTGCCTGTGCTTTGTGTCAACCGTGACACCTCCTAAAATGTTTTGCGTAGTCGTAGCTCTTTTATTTATGGTTGTAGTTTAATCATTCGATAAGTTATTTTCGACTTGCTGCCGATCATATTGTTCACGGTACCAGCCATTCAAATCCAACAGCTCCTGATGTGTACCTCGCTCAACGATTTGTCCGTTATCCAGTACAACAATCATATCGGCATGTTGGACGGCGGAGAGACGGTGAGTAGAGATTAATGTGGTTTTTCCGGCACGTTCATTCCGGATATTGTCGATAATCTGAGCTTCCGTACGAGCGTCAACGGCTGATAAGGCATCGTCCAGAATAAGAATATCAGGATTAGCGATAAAAGCTCTGGACAGAGAGACACGTTGCTTTTGTCCACCGGAGAGAGATACACCACGTTCACCCACCAGAGTATCCAGACCATCGGACAATGTGCCCAGGTCGTTCTGGAAAGCGGCAGCTGTAATGGCTTGCATAATCGTATCGTCATCGGCGTTGTCTAGACCAAACTGAATGTTTTGCCGAACGGATTTGGAGAAAAGAATTTGCTCTTGCGGAACATAACCCATCCAGCTATGCAGCTGATCCAGGGAAATCTGTTGAATAGGCACGCCAGAGATAAGGATCTCTCCATTACCTGTCGGATATTCGCGGAGCAATTGTTTGAGCAGTGTAGATTTCCCGCTTCCTGTACGCCCGACTACACCTAATGTCTGCCCTTGGTTCAGGGTTAAGTTGACATGGACTAGATTGTCTATCGTCGAAGAAGGATAACGGAAAGTCACATCGTTAAGCTCGATTCGAGTAGGGTGGGGAACTTGAACAGGATGGGCAGCATTTTGAACATCGGGTTTGGAGTTTAACGTCTCGTCGATACGTTCGAGGGAAGCTCCACCACGCTGCATAATGTTGATCAATTCTCCAATAGCGAACATCGGCCATACAATCATACCGAGGTACATATTAAAGGAGACTAGATCACCCAGTGTGATCTGATTGCGGAATACAAGGTAAATCCCATAAGTAAGACCAATAATGTAGCTGAGTCCGACGCAGAAGCGGATAGTTGGTTCGAAGAAAGCATCGACACGAGCTACGGCCATATTTTTGTTGTAAACATCTTCAGTAATATCCGAGAAACGTTTTTCATCAAGACGCTCTTGGACATAAGCACGGATTACGCGTACACCAGAGACAGATTCGAGCACTTGGTCATTCATATCTCCGAATGCATCCTGCGCTAAGCTGTAACGATCATGAATAGCTTTACCATAAAAAATCATAGCTATTGCAATTAGGGGTAATGGTAATACTGCTGCAAGGGTCAATTTCCAACTCACGAGAAAGCCCATCGCAAACAACACAACCGTGAGGTAGATTGTAGAATCCACCAGTGTAAGCATCCCGAATCCTACGGTAGCTGAGACGGCTCTGATATCATTGGTTGCCCGGGCCATGAGGTCACCAGTTCTATTTTTTTCGAAGAACGAGGGTGTCATAGTCATAAGATGATTCATAAATCGGGAGCGCAGCAGGCGCTCAACAAGGTTGGAACCTCCGAAAAGTTTGTGCATCCATATGTAGGTAATCCAATAAATAACTAGCAGCAAAATAAAGATCATGCCGATATATTTGGCAAGCGAAGCTGTAGTAATCGAACCGCGTACTATGTCGTCAATGGCATTGCCTAGCAGACGTGGAGGGAGTAATTCAAGAACGCCTACACCTATGAGTAATATGAGTCCAATCAGGTAACGCCTTTTTTCTCGGCGAAAAAACCAGCCGAGATCGCGAAGAACAGAGAACAAGTAAATCCCTTCCTTTCAGGTTGTAATGATTGCTTGTGATGCTGATAAAAGCGCAAGTGATTATCTCTTCAGCAAACAAAAAAGGCATATCATCCGAAAACGGACGATATGCCTGTAATTTACAGCTATCATGCGCACGGTGCGTTACAGCACCAAGCATGTGAGAGACCTTCAAGAACTAAAGTTATACGGTCCATAAGACTCGCAAAAACTTCAGGATGGCTTAATCACTTGGGCTGCTTCGGTATTCGGTTGAGTAAAAATTCCAACAATAGTAAAATAATATGGCTGTAACTTCGTAAACACCGCGCTCACCCCTTTCATTAATTTGGTAATAACTAGAAGACGTTTAGTTATGTTCAGAGTTTATCATCCGGTTCGCGAATTTGTCAAACTTAATTTTAAATGGATTGGGAAATCATTAATTGCATAAAGTTGTTTGAATATCGACTTATTTTCGTTATGATTAGAATATACAAAGGAGCTGAGAGAAATGAACATGGAAATTAGTCAAGCAGCGGCAGCTTGGTTTAAGAGAGAATTGGACCTTAAGAATGGAGACTATATTCGTTTATTTCCCCGGTATAGCTCGGGAGGTGGACTTCACCCCGGTTTTTCGCTGGGCATTGCTACAGAAGCGCCTGGGCGTCCAGCTATTCAGGTCAAACAGGATGATATTGTGTTCTACATGGAGGAGCAGGACTTGTGGTATATGGAAGGTCATGACCTATCTATCGTATACTCTGAGTCAGAGGATGACATTGAATATAAGTACGAACCAAAGCCGGTATCCGGCGAAGTGCAGGTATAGTTGTCTTAATGATTGTTTATTTTAATCAGGAAAAGCCCTTGCCAAAAGGCAGGGGCTTTTCAAATGCTGTCTTTAAAAATGAGGGTATTCCAGTTGGAAATACATAGGTGTTATCAGTGCAAATTGCGAGAGGTTTCTTCCTCCAGAGCGAAGTCGAAGTCGTCAATATCGTACACCTGAACTGGAACTCCACCCTCGATGATCCGTTGAATCAATTCAAATTGATCCGTTAGGATAGGTACTTTCTCACGTTGTGAGGACAGCAGAAGCTCTGTTTCGATGGGATCGAACATCTCACCGTAGACAGCGGTATCCATACTGTTAATGATGGTGATTTTGGATTGCCCGCCAAGGAGAATACCTGAGCTTTTCGCCCATGGCACTGCTAAACAGCGGTTGATCTTCTTCGCGTTGAGCGGTTCTTCAAAATAAGCAATGAGCTCACTAATCTTCAACTTAACATGCTTGTCGTCGTCCGGACGGTTCATCAACGGATCATCGCTGTCTCGCAGTTCGTATAGTTCCATCACAGTAGTATAAGGCACTATATATTCTACAGGGCTGCTCGATACGAGAAGCTGGCCGTAAATCGCCATCATGACGGCTTCCGTCACAAATTGTCTAGACATCGTTATCCTCCTGAAGTTCGGTACTGCAATTGTACTTATGATCTAAAATTATAAAAACACTGTAGAGAGCAAAAGTCAACTGTACTTAGCAACTCACTAAAGAGAAGGGAAAGAATATTCCTGTGAAGCAATGGAAATCATATTTTACTTTTGTACGACCTTATATGAAATTGATTGTGTTTACGCTGTTTATCGGCATGATCAAATTCAGTATTCCGCTAACACTGCCAATGATTCTGAAATACGTGGTTGATGACCTCCTAATGAACCCGAGCATGGGGATTGAGGAACGGGTATCACATTTGATGCTTATTCTGGGTGGTGCCTTAATTTTATTTGTTATCGTAAGAGGACCCGTGGAGTATTATCGCCAATACTTTGCTCAGCTTATCACAAGTAAAGTGTTGTTCGATATGCGAAATAAGCTTTACAGTCATTTACAGCGGCTGTCACTGCGGTATTATCAGAATACCAAGGTGGGAGAAGCCATCTCCAGATTTATTAACGATGTTGAGCAGACCAAAAATTTGGTCGAAGTCGGCATGATGAATGTATGGCTCGACACGTTTACGCTAGTTTTTGCTTTGGGATTTATGTTTTATTTAAATCCGGTGCTGGCGCTCGTGTCTATCTCGGTATTGCCTTTTTACGCAATTGCTGTTAACAAATTGTATAAGCGGCTTAAGCTGTTAACGAAAGATCGTTCCCAGGCTCTGGCTGGCATCCAAGGTTATCTCCATGAACGGATTCAAGGGATATCAATCATCCGCAGCTTTACGATGGAAAAAGTGGATCAGAAGCAGTTTGAAGACATCAACGGTAACTTTCTAAAAAAAGCGATGGCGCAAACCCGCTGGAACGCTATGACCTTCGCAATTATTAATACATTAACAGATATAGCACCTCTTTTGGTCATCGGATATGGTGGATATCAGGTCATTCATGGCAATTTGACAGTAGGTACCTTTGTAGCTTTCTTTGGCTATCTGGACCGGATGTATTCCCCGCTGCGGAGATTGATTAATTCCTCGACGGTGCTTACACAAGCCTCTGCTTCTCTTGAACGGGTGCTTGAGCTGCTGAATGAACCTTATGATATTGTAGACAAGCCGGGAGCAAAAGTGCTAAAGGATTCACGTGGTGAGATTGCTTTTCAGAATGTATGGTTTAAATATAACGAAGAGAATGATTGGGTCTTAAAAGATATTAATTTGAGAATTCAGCCCGGACAGACCATTGCGTTCGTCGGAATGAGCGGTGGAGGAAAGTCCTCCCTTATAAGCTTGATCCCGAGATTCTATGACATCAGTAAAGGCAGCCTCCAAATGGATGGTTATGATATACAGGAATTAACACAGGAAAGCTTGCGTAGGTCTGTCGGTATGGTCTTACAAGATAATTTCTTATTCAGCGGATCTGTGCGTGAGAATATTTTATTCGGTAATCCTAACGCCACGGAAGAGGAGGTTATTTCAGCAGCAAAAGCTGCCAATGCGCATGATTTTATTGAGCAGCTGCCACTGGGTTATGAGACAGAAGTGGGAGAACGTGGTGTTAAGCTATCCGGAGGACAGAAGCAGCGGGTTGCTATCGCAAGGGTATTTCTCAAGGATCCGAAGGTTCTTATATTAGACGAAGCTACTTCGGCGCTGGATCTGGAATCGGAGCATTTAATTCAACAAGCGCTGCAGTCCCTTTCTTCGGAACGTACTACACTAATTGTAGCGCATAGACTGTCAACGATTACTCATGCAGATCAGATTGTCGTACTTGAGAATGGTGAAATTACTGAACGGGGTACGCATGAACAGCTGATGGCGATAGAGGGTAGTTATGCGCGATTATTTAACGTACAGCATTTAGACGCTTAATATGTTTTGGAAAATAATTAAACACCTTAGTGGTCCTCTCGAAAGAGAAGGCCACTTTTTTTGAATTCCAATCAGGCTAGCGGCACACAGTAACTTTTACTATGGCAAAAATTCTACACAGGATTTGAGTCTTTTCGGAGATCATGTGCGTCTAAAGCTTATAAACATCATGAAAGGAAGTGAGGAACGTGAATAAAACCACGCTTGAGGAAAAGGCGATAGCAGGTGATGAAGACAGCTTTACTGCGCTTATTGACGGCATGCAGGAGCGTTTATACCGAATGGCCTACTCCTATGTGCGGAATCAAGAGGATGCGCTGGAGATTGTGCAGGAGACCGTCTTCAAAGCCTATATCTCCATTCATAAATTGAAGCAACCGCAATATTTTAAAACTTGGCTCACCAAGATCGCTGTCAACTGTGCGCTGGACTTTATCCGTAAATCTAAAAAAATCGTGTATATAGATCAAGAGCTAGGAGGCAGTTATGCTCCGAAATCTAGGGAAGAGGTTATGGATTTGCATGAAGCGCTCAGCGGTCTTGATGAAAAATCAAGAATGGTGATTGTGATGAGATATTTGGAGGACTTGCCCATAAAGGAAATTGCAGAGGTTCTCGATATGCCCCTGAGCAGCGTCAAAACCGTTATTTTTAGAGGTTTGGAAAAATTAAAAATAAGTATGGAGGAGAGTGAGTACTTTGGATAAGCAACTAGAACGTCTACAGGAAGCCTATAATGAGATTGAAATTCCTAAAGAACTATCATTCGCTTCTCGTAAAGGAATTGAAAGAGGGAAAATCTATAAACAGAAAAACAGTTCTTCAAAACGTACTTTGAAATGGACAGGATCAGTAGCTGCTGCTGTATTGATTTCTTTTACGGTGGGTGTAAATACGGTTCCTGCTTTTGCGAGTAGTATGGATCAAATACCGGTTCTAGGTAAGCTGGTCAGTGTTCTGCAATTTACGGAGGGAAGCGCAGGAGGTGGAACTATTCAGGATGGAGTATATGTGAATTTTATTTCGGTCAAACAACTGAAGAATAGTGATCAATTGATTTTGAATTTTGCAAATCCGGATGAAACTCAACAGATGGCAAGCTCATATAACGTAAAGTTTACGGAAAATCCGGCAACAATGACGATTACAGTAAGTGGGGCCAGAAAATTCTCAGCAGTCAAAGATCTGGAGACATTAAAACAAAGCCGATATGTTCAGGATGCTTATCCACTAATTACACTAGATGATTCGGCCATTCGGTTCAATGTCACACTTACGGACTCGGTTGCTTATGAGGTGAAAGAATATAAAGAGCCAGCACAGGTAGTGATTACGTTAAAAGAGAAAGGAGACGAAGCAAAAGGGGGCTCTGTATATTCCTTAAGAACGGTCTCACAGCCTTCTGGTGAGGCGCTGGGTATGGCTGAAGAAATGTTATATGGGTTAGAGGATATGCGGATGTTAAAGGATCAGAAAGGCTTATATCTCGTGGAAGCAGGATATTTTAATACAGAAGAAGAGGCTTTGAAGCAGTTGCAGAAAATTAAGACAGAGTATGGCGTTGAAGATTTATTAGTCGTTGAAAAAAGAGCAGCACAGCAAATTCCGCAGTCCATTTCTCAGGTGGAGGAATAATGAAGAAGAAGGTTCAAAAAAGGCACAATAAAAAAAGACCGCCAAAAGCGGTCTTTTTGTGCTGTTCTATTACATTTTGCCGATCATAAGTGATAAAATGCCGGCTGCGATCAGCGGACCGACCGGAACGCCCTTAAATAATGCAACCCCGATCACTGTGCCAATCAGCAGACCCGCAACAACTGTGGGTTGGTTGGTCATGAGCGTAGCACCGCGGCCTCCAAGAAAAGCGACGAGAATGCCGATAGCGATAGCAAGCAAGGACTTCCAGTGCAAGAAGGATTGACCGACTGTCTGCAACGATATTTTGCCGCTGGCTAATGGGGTCATGACCCCGATGGTCAGGATGATAATCCCGATGGTTAAACCGTATTTTTCTAGCCAAGGAAAGGTTTGCTGCAGGCCAAGTACTCTTAGCAGTAATAGGACGACCATTGCTATTGTTACAGGGGAATTGCTGCTGATAATTCCCAGCGCTGCAAGTCCAAGCAAAAGCAAAGAGGTCATGTCCATCTTAATGTTTCAACTCCTTAGGATTAGAACTTTCTTTTGACACAATGTGATCTGCGATAAGCTTACCATGCCCTCTTCCGGTCTCAATAAACACTTCGTTAGCATTGCGGCCGGAGGCGATTACTCCAGCAACATACAACCCTGGAACATTACTTTCCATGGTAGAGGTGTTAAAAGCAGGCTTATCCATGTCGTCATCCATGATCACACCCGCTGAAGTGAGGAGGGTACGGCTAGGACGGAAGCCAGTCAAGGCAAGAACGAAATCATTATCCAATGCTTTCTTGTCCCCCTTATGATCCGTAACAATTACTGAGCTTGCAGTAATTTCAGTGACACGCGAGCCTAAGTGCAGAGTGATTTTCCCTTTTTGCACCATGCCTTCAAAGATTGGCCGAACCCAAGGTTTAATATTCTCTGAGATGCTTTCACCACGATATACCATATCTACCGTAGCTCCTACACGCATAAGCTCCAGCGCTGCATCTACTGCGGAATTACTGCCGCCAATTACAGTTACCTTCATTCCCGTGTAAGGATGAGCTTCACCGAAATAATGAGTAACTTTAGGTAGTTCTTCACCTGGAATGCCAATCATATTCGGCTGATCAAAATAACCTGTTGCTATAACTACATTAGCAGTGATACGTTTCTGATGCTCACCACGCATATTTGACGTATGTACGGCAAAGGTTCCATCTTCAAGCGGCTCAATGGATAAAGCTTCTTCATAAGCGGCGATCTCTAGACCATATTGCTCAGCGGCTCGGCGATAATAGACAAGCGCTTCGTGACGGTAAGGTTTGTCGTTGGTCGAAGTGAACGGAACATCCCCGATTTCTAATAACTGAGCCGTACTGAAAAATTGCATATTTGTTGGATACAAATAAATGGAGTGTACAATAAAGCTTTTTTCAATGATAAGGCTGGACAGGCCTTGGCGTTGGCATTCGATAGCTGCCGAGAGGCCGCAAGGACCTGCACCGATAATAATGACATCTTTCATAAAGCGGGTTACCTCCTGATTGTTACTATCTTTTCTTTAAATCCTACCCTAAATTCATGAATTTTTCCATAAGAGCAGATTGAGTATAATAACCATTGCAAGAATAACGTTGATTATTATATAATTAGATATATATCTAATGTTTCAATTTATTGTGAAATTCTAGGAGCGTGAACCCAGTGCAGTTGGAGAAAATCGTGAGTTATCATAAAGCTTTAGCTGATCCAACGCGTCTTCGCTTATTGTTGCTTCTGTCCCAAGGAGAAATGCACGGGCAAGCGCTGGCTGAGAAGTTGAATTTATCGCAGCCTACAGTCACTCATCATGCGGCTAAATTACGTGAAGCGGCTCTAATAAAAGAAAGACGCGACAAAAATACAGTTTATTTTAAGTTGAATCCGGAGTTTATCAATAATGGTGCTGAGGCTTCACTGCAGTTTATTTTTTCGAAAGGAGCTGAGAATATGGAAGAGCAATTGCCTGAGAATAGTCTTCAGGATACTGTAATTCGTAATTTTTTCTCTAAAGATGGCCGGCTGCGGCAAATTCCAGCACAATACAAGAAGAAATTGATAGCGCTTCAATACATGGTTGAGAAGCTGGAGCCAGGAGTTGTTTATACGGAAAAGGAAATCAATGAGTTTATTAAGCAGTTTCATGAAGATTTCGCCACTATTCGTCGTGAATTCATCATGCATCAGTTTATGTATCGTGAGAAGGACAAGTATGAACTAAATCCTCGAGAAGTATGGACTCGGTGGGAATATGTCAAATAATGATCTTTTAAATATTAACATTCTGTGTCGATTTGAAATGTACTGATTAATTATTCGAATTTCGAATAAAATGGAATTGTAAGCGTTATCTGAGACATATTTAGAAAGGAGACTTTCGTTATGTTATTTAAACGCACAAAAAAGCAACCCAAATCAGATCATGTAACCGTCACATTACCCCAAGTGAAACAGGCGATTCGAAAGTTCGAAGAAGATATGCCTGGACCTATTAATAGAACAGCATTAATCTTAGAGGACAAAAGAATCGATATGAGTCGCCTGAAACGTTATTTGGGTGGAATACCCGAACGGAATTTCTATATGTCACGAGAGACCTATGAAATTTTCGAGGAAGAAGACAAGTTAGTGCCGTATTATCTGGATTTAGTTCAGGCTGCTGTAGACAGTTATATTAGTGATACAGGCAAGCTACCGTTGCTTGAAGACACCTGGTTGCCAGAGGTTCATTATCGATTGTTATCTACAGAAAGTTATCTAAAAGAAACACCTCCTTTTCCGCTGTATATTACGGATGAAGAAATGATGCTGACCCATCGGGCAGAGCATTTCGAGTAAAGGAATGACGCAGATACGAATCTTCATAAAGACTGTTCAGTAAAAGGGAAGCCATAAATCCTTTTTGTTGAATAGTCTTTTCTTTGTCTCTTAAGGCATAGTACAATTACATTCTGTAGGTTAGGTTTGAAAATTAACAGCATGTAAGGGGAATCGCTTGATGAAGGAAGTACAAGCTATTTTATTTGATCTGGACAATACTTTAATGGATCGCGACTATACATTTCGCAGCTTTAGCACTCAGTTCGTGCAGGATTTTCTTGGGCATCTGAAACCTGCGGAAGCGCAGGCCGTGATTGAGGATATGATCCACAGAGACGCTGATGGCTATCGTGATAAAGACGGATTTTTCTTAGAACTTAGTGAGATCCTGCCTTGGGAAAAGCCTGTGACGGCTGAACATATCCGGGCGTATTATGATGCGAGCTACATCAATCATGGTGCAGTCATGGAGCATGCTTTGGAGGTTCTGGAGTATTGCGTGGAGCGTGGATATACTTTGGGGCTGGTCACCAACGGTAAAAAAGAAATCCAGAACACCAAAATCGATATTCTCGGCCTGCGAGAGTACTTCAAGGCTATAGTTATATCTGGAGAAGTTGGCATTGCGAAGCCTGATCCTGCGATTTATCAATTGGCACTAGACAAGCTGGGTGCCTCTGCGGATCAAACCTTGTTTATAGGGGATCATCCGGTAAATGATATCTGGGGTGCAGGTAAGGCTGGCCTTGAAGGAATTTGGCTGCAAAGGAAACATCCTTGGGACGATCAGCTGGACATCCAACCTTGGAAAATGATCCGTGAGCTGAAAGAATTAAAGGCTATTTTGTAATCTGGAAAATTTGGGGTTGACATTTTACTGCTGCACCAATTATGATAACAGCATCTTAAATTTCGGAAGGAGACGATGTTTTATGACAGTTTTAAATGTAATGAACTCAACTGTTGTGGATACGTGTCTTCCGGGAACAGCTGCTGCCGAATAATTGATTCGTGCAGTTTAGCAGGTAAGCTCAATTACGCTTATTAGAGCCGCCGGGAACCGTATAGGGTCCGGTGGCTTTTTTGCGTGTGTAGAAAGATTGGATTTGGTGTAATAAATCCACATGTCTATATACCGCCGCCGGAGTCTTTATTTCCGGCGGCTTTTTGTGTTCTCGGAAAACGCCAAGGGGCAAGAAAAAACATAAACATATCTTTTAGGAGGAAATGAATGAATAGCATAAAGCAATATGGTTGGAATGAAAACTGGAGTACAAAATGGAATGAAAAGTGGAGTCATGCAGAGGATAAACAATTTATACCCGGGAGAATCGTTGGTGATTTCGGCAGTAAGTACAAAGTGTTAACTGATGTAGGAGAGACGTGGGGAGAGCTTGCCGGGAAGCTGAGACACACATTTGTAGCCTCGGGTGATTTTCCTGCCATTGGAGACTGGGTAGCATTAGCAATGCAAGATGGCGGCGAGCATGGAATTATACATGGCGTATTGCCCCGGCAGAGTGTGATCTCACGCAAGGTCGCAGGAAATACACAAGATGAGCAAATTGTTGCCTCCAATGTAGACACGTTATTTCTGGTCAGCGCGTTGAATGATGATTTTAATGTTCGCCGGATGGAGAGATATCTGATCATGGCTTGGAATAGTGGGGCAAATCCAGTTATTCTACTCACTAAAGCGGATCTTTGCCCGGATGCAGACAGTAAAATCGCTGAAATGGAGAGCGCGGCTCCCGGAGTATCAGTACATGCTGTTAGTGCAATACAAGATGAAGGGCGCGAGAAGCTGCTGCCATACATTGGTGAGGGTCAAACAGTAGCTCTAACGGGCTCCTCCGGTTGTGGGAAGTCGACAATGGTCAACTGGCTATGCGGGAAGAACCTTCAGATTACTCAGGATGTTAGAGAAGGGGATAGCCGCGGACGTCATACTACTACCCACCGTGAACTGTTTGTTTTGCCGGATGGGGGGATTATCGTAGATACACCGGGGATGCGGGAGCTGCAGCTCTGGGAAGATGAAGGTGGTCTTGATCTAGCCTTTAGTGATATCAGCGGCCTAGCTACTAAGTGCCGGTTTAGTAACTGTAGTCATGAACGCGAAGAGGGCTGTGCTGTACTTGAAGCAGTCCAAACAGGTGAACTGGAAGAGAAGAGACTATTCAACTACCGAAAAACACAACGAGAAGTATTGTACCAAAATAATAAAGAAGCCAAGCTTAAGAGAAAAAGCGCAGCTTCCACTAAAGTGAGTTCATCCAGAACCAGAGGATACGGATGGCGTAAAGAGCTGGATGAATATTAAAAAGAATTGATATAACGGCATAGACATTGGAAAAAGGCGCCCCTTAGCTTTTGACAGCTAAGGGGCGCCCTTAATTATTGAATTGAATCTAAACGGTTATGGTTTAGAAGGATGCAGCAGTTTCCTTAGCCAGTTGCAATCCGTTTTCAATGATTTCAGCAGATTGTGCTGGAAGTTGGTTGTGGCCTTCGATGATTACTTGTGTAATATCTTTAATTCCCCACAGGTTAAGGTTACCAACGATGAAGTTTACTGCCATTTCAGCACTTGCTGCAGGACCTTCAGAGTAGATACCGCCTCTTGCATTCAGAACGATTGCTTTTTTACCTGTCAAAAGACCAACTGGACCTTCAGCAGTGTAAGAGAATGTTTTACCAGCTTGGCAAAGGTAATCTACATAAGTGTGCAATACAGCAGGTACAGTCATATTCCACAGTGGGAAACCGAATACTACCTTATCTGCAGCGATGAACTGGTTAAGATATTTATTAACGATAGCGGCACCAGCTGCTTCTTCAGGTGTTGCTTCGTATCCTTGAGCGGCTTTATACATACCAGTGATCAGGGTATTGTCGTAGTATGGAAGTTGCTCTGCGAACAGATCAAGCTCAGTGATTTCATCTTCTGGGTTGTTGAGTTTGTAGCTCTCCAAGAATTCATTGTAAAGCTTAACACTTACGGATTGTTCTGCTGGACGGTTGTTTGCTTTAATAAATAGAACTTTAGACATTATGATTTCTCCCTTGCATGTGTGTATTTAATATTAACTATATTTAATATAGCATGTAATCTTTTGTTTGTAAATTATTTTTTTGTCATTGAAATTTGTTTACGCTCAAGGAGTTTGAAAAAATGAAAACAAGGTTAATAGGAGATACAAGAGAACAGGAAATAATTTCCTGTCTCTATAAGTTCCAGAATGATCTAAAAGGAGCGATTGACATGTCCATCGATCGGTTTATCATTAAAAAATTGGACAGCTGTCACGAAGAGCATACGCGTCAGAATTTAGTGAAGCTATTTAGACTTCGAATCCAAAAAGCTGAAAAAGCAGAGCAGAAGAATTACAAGATCAGCTGATAATTGCTTAGCTCTTCCTAATAGTAGATTTTTCGCTGAATGAGACAGAGTCCTTGGGTTAAAAAAGTCCGTAAATATAGCAGAGCAGTGATCCTCCCGTTAAGGGGGGATCACTGCTCTGCGTTTTTAGTCTTGGGCAGATTGTTTCAGCTTAGAATCAGCAAAGGAAGCTGACCGACCACAAACGTTACTTTGGCAAGTGACATTGTAGCGTCAGGTAACCCGCTACCTCTAATCTGCTGACAAATGCAAAGTCATTTGTCGAGTTACACACTAAGTGACCTTCCAAGTTATCCTCAGCGGCCAACGGACTCAGATGACGTTATATGCGAAATTATGGGCATTAGAGCAGAGTTTCGGACTCCAGCGCAGCTATTTAGCTTTTTGAGGTCGTTAATTAGTGTTTTTCGTGCCAATAGTGACTCTAGGGTCCGATAGGATTCCAAATGAGCCAAAAAGCTGCGATTAAGGTCAACTGAGTCCGAAAGCATCCAACAATGAGTCCGATAGCAGTCAGCTATGTGACTAGTCAGTAAACAGCAATTCAATTTTGCTATATAGCAGTCCCAAGTAGAACCAAAGCAAACCATGCAGAACTCAAGCAGAACCAGACAGAACTAAGGTCGCATACTTTAATAGTAGAAGCTATGTATGTGTAAATGGTATCTAATACAAATGATGGCTCGAGTTTAGATCAAGATGCTAGAGGGAGCTCCAAAATGGTCAAGAGTCCCAGCGGCTATTATAGTGTTAAGTGACAACTCCCTGGAATGTCATGTAACCCGTTATACATACATCTGCACCACCGAGTAATAAACATCCATCGCAACCAACGGACTCAGATGCCGTTATATGCGAAATTATGGGCATTAGAGCAGAGTTTCGGACTCCAGCGCAGCTATTCAGCTTTTTGAGGTCGATAATTAGTGTTTTTCGTACCAATAGCGACTCTGGGGTCCAATAGGATTCCAAATGAGTCAAAAAGCTGCGATTAAGGTCTTCTGGGTCCGATAGCAGTCGGCTATGGGATGGCCGGCAAGCAGCAATCTAAAATGTGCTATGAAATAGCACAAAGCAGTACAAAATAGCACCAAGCAGAACCAAGGATGATTTTGATAGTAGAAGCTATGTATGCGCAAATGGTATCTAAATCAAACGGAGTGTCATTTTGGATCAAGTTTAGCTTCAAAAAGAAAACGAGTCTAAGCAGCAATTCTTAGTTGCTTAGGACGCTCTTTATTAGAAGCGTAGGACTGCAATGTTGTGACAAAAAAACTACCCCTCCATTAATAGAGGGATAGCGCCAATGAATCATTTTCACTGTAACTGTGCAATATAGCTTCAGAGCCTTTAATTTCGATACTAATCAGAGAATTGAGGCATTTCTGGAGGGCACTTTTGCCCTTTTGAATTTTGAGCTCCAGCGTACTGTTAAGTAATCTAAGTACTTTTTGAGTGGGCTGTTTATTTTCTGTTGTGAAATACACAGGTACAAGTTTGTTCTGAAATGTGATGAGCATTCTCATTTTGAAATCACCTCGCTACAAGTATTTCATGTTAATGATCATACCCCTTGTTTCTTAATTTTACCTTAAAATTAGCTTATGATAACATAAAGATTGCTAGTTTAATATACATTTATATGTAATACAGGAAGGATACAATAATGTGAATGAGAAAGAACGAACGGATTTAACGGATTTAACGGAATTTTTATTTCCAGATCGGGTAACCGACCAAGTAGTATTAAATGAATTGTTAAATACTGCGCCTACAGCAGAAAGGATAGGTAGATTCAAATATAGAGAGAAGGAGAAAACTAAAGATCTGTGTTTGCAAATACATAAGGATAAAATACTAGCCTACTGCAATAATACACCGGACTCTCCTCCGTGTGTGCTGAAGAGCAGAGATGAAACAGAGAGCTTTTGTCTCGAGTTGTTCGAATGTGAGAGAGCGATGGAGCCCTTTGCTCACGGGATTCCGGCGTTGCTAATGTCAAAAAAAAGGTTTGAGGAGCTGAAAAAAGGCTCGGATTCCTCTACGGTTCACAGACTCTCAGAGTGTTTAGCTGCAGAGACAGGGGATGACGTCCATTCCAACCATCTTGCACGAGTGATGAAATGCTTCGACGCAGAGGGAGAATTACGACTTTGCATTTCTAGTGATAATGGCTGGAAGTTTCAGTATGCTAGCTTCATAAGCGATCATTCAAGTGGCTGGTTGCTGCGAATGAGCAGCGATCCTTCCCAAGACTGGATTGTAGCTCTTCCTATATCGAAAGCACAATTATGTAGTTCAGTGGCAGAGTGGGTATTAGATTCCTCCTCTTTTCCTACTTCACAATAACCGTTGAATAGGGAGGAAGAGTAAGCTGATCTGAATTTAAGGTCACTTTGTCAGCAGTTGTCTTTTGGATCTTGGTGTAAGAGATACCTTCGACATTTGGATGAAGCGTAATGATTTGTTCATCTCCAGTTAGGTTATGAACAACGAGGACTTGATCCTTTGTTGTTATACGTTCGTAGGCCATTACCCCTACATTGCCAGAAGTGTAGTCTCGAATTCCGCCATCACGGAGCGCAGGGACTTCGTTTCTTAACGCAATGAGTTCGCGGTATCTTTTAAGCAGTGAGCTGCTGTCGTTAGTCTGGCTTTCGACATTAATGCTAACATCATCAGCGTTATTGCTGCCGACCTCCCAAGTAGTCTGCCCCTCACCCTGATCCGCTGTCATCCATCTCATGGGCTCACGAATTCCTTCATCTGGTTTTACACCAAGCATTCCTATTTCTTCACCATAATAAATAAAAGGATTTCCAGGCAAGGTTAACAGCAGGGCTGCTGCCATTTTTGCATGATCCAGATTGCCGTCTAATTGACTCATGACTCTGTTTTGATCATGATTTGTCAAAAAAATCGCATCGGTAAAATGGCTCTCAGATATTTTGGAGTACAGATTATACGTACGTTCCAGCGTAAAGGCAGTCCCGCTGTCTTTTTCAGTTTTCACGGAATTAATAAGAGTCTCTGCTAAACCAAAGTTAAAGCTGGAGTCAAAGGCTTGATCCAAATAAGCCCCTACGGTGACTGCAGAATTCTCCCATACTTCACCAACAATATAAGCTTGAGGATTCACTTCATTCATCGCTTTGCGGAAATCCTGCCACCAAAATACATTTTTATGGGTTGTGGCTTGGCTTTTGTCGGTTAGAAGGTCTTCGTAAATATGTTTAGCAGCGTCTAAACGGAATCCATCAACCCCTTGTTCCAGCCAAAACTTGCCGATATCCTTCATTTCATTACGAACTTCCGTATGATCAAAATTTAGATCAGGCATGCCTTCCCAAAAGCCACCTAGATAATGACTACCCAGTAAAGAGTGCCATGCATTGCCACTACCAGCGGCACTGGCTCCATTCGCAGGACGTCCTTGATCTTCAGCCCATATGTACCAGTCGCGATATTTGCTGTCCTTATTTTTAGCGGAATCTACGAACCAAGGATGTTCTTTGGAGGTGTGATTCACGACCAAATCCATAATTACTTTAATCCCACGTTTATGCGCCTCCATAACGAGCTCCTGTAAATCCTCAATCGTCCCATAATCTGGATTGATTGCACGATAATCAGTCACATCGTAACCATGATAGCTTGGTGAAGGGTTGATAGGCATAAGCCAAATCCCTCCGATCCCTAGATCGTCTGTGGTGTCAGGATTTCCGTCATTTAAGTAATCTAATTTTTTGGTAATCCCTTTGAGGTCACCGATGCCATCCCCGTCAGAGTCATAGAATGAACGAACAAAAATCTCATAATAAACCGTTGAGGGTTGTTCGTCAGTAGTTATCGTTCTTGCAGCGGGAGGTGTAGTAGTATTTTGAGCTGTATTTGCTTTTGGCGACGGAGAAGAGGAGGCAGAGGAAGGGATATTGTTATTATTTCCTGAACACCCGGAGAGCAGAAAGGCAGTTAAGCTAAGACCCAAAAGTCCGTTTATTGTGTGTTTTTTGGTGATAGGTGTTGCTCGTTTATCCATATAAAATAACCCCTTCTGCTGCAATTTTCCTATAAAGGAAATGGTAAGCGCTTTAATTCTTATAGTACTGTAATCAAATCCTCAGGTAAAACGTTTGCACAGATATAAAAACAGCAAATCCAGTGATATTTATCCATAAATTCAATAAAAACCGCTATTATCATGGATATTCTTTTAATTCCCCACGATATTCGGGATTTTAACCTTTCAGTAGGCATGTGCATATGCTTTAAGCAAGGGCGAAGGACCCGGTAAGAAAGGAGAATGAAGAATGAAGATTCGGAAAAAGCTGTCATTGTCGCTCATGATCATTACTTTATGCTTTTCAGTACTTGCCGGTTGCGGCGGAAAGTCAGAGACGGTAAAGGTGAAGATTGGGGAGGTTACCCGCTCTGTCTTTTATGCACCCGAGTATGTTGCCTTGACTCAAGGTTTCTTCAAAGATGAAGGGCTGGATGTAGAACTGCAGACGATTCCCGGTGGCGATAAAACGATGACTGCATTGCTCTCAGGAGCTATTGATGTGGCGTTGGTTGGTTCAGAAACCTCCATTTACGTGTATCAGCAGGGCTCGGATGATCCGGTCATTAATTTTGCACAGCTGACTCAAAGGGATGGAACATTCCTGTTCGCCCGGAAGGCTGATGGAGATTTTAATTGGGATAAAGTGAAGGGCTCTACCTTCCTTGGTCAAAGAAAAGGCGGAATGCCACAAATGGCAGGCGCGTTTACTTTATCTAAAAAAGGAATTGATCCTGCGAAGGATATTACCTTGATCCAAAATATCGATTTTGCTAATATTGCCGGTGCATTTGCTTCAGGTACTGGTGATTATGTGCAGCTGTTTGAGCCGCAGGCCTCTATCTTCGAACGAGAAGACCGGGGAGCTGTAGTGGCATCGTTTGGGGTAGAGAGCGGTTATTTACCTTACACAGTATTTATGTCAAAGAACAGCTATATAAGCAAAAATGGGGACACCGTGCAAAAGTTCACTAATGCCATCCAGCGTGCTCAGCTTTGGGTGAAGGAACATAGTCCTGAAGAAATTACGGATGCCATAATAACTTATTTTGATAAAACGGATCGTGACATTGTGATTTCTGCTGTAAAACGCTACAAGGAACAGGACACCTACGCCATTAATCCGATTGTTGATAATGAAGAATGGAATAATCTGCTGGATGTTATGGATAACGCAGGTGAACTTAAAGAACGTGTTCCAGCAGAAAAAATCGTGAACAATACTTTTGCTGAAAAAGCTGAAAAGACCATAAAGAGCAGTGGCTCTAAATAAGAGAGATAAGATCCTAAATGGATTTTGTTAACTATAAGGAGGGGATGACCTTGCTTCCAGTAGTGCAATTAAAGGGAGTAACGCATGCCTATCTCGGCGATCGGGAAGCTTCACTGGCCGTTGAGGATCTAAATCTTAATGTCGAGCAAGGAGAGTTCGTCAGCTTAGTAGGCCCAAGTGGCTGTGGCAAGACGACTCTCCTGTCGATTATTGCCGGACTGCTGCAGCCCTCTGAGGGTGAAGTATTCGTAAATGGCCAACCCATTCTAGGCCCTTCACCTGAGGTTGGATATATGCTGCAGCAGGATTATCTTTTTCCTTGGCGGAGTATTCTTGACAATGCTGTGCTTGGACTGGAGCTGACCGGAAGCTTAAACGAGGAGAGCCATAAACGGACTTTGGAGCTGCTGCGCGAGATGGGATTAGAAGGGAAAGAACATGCCTATCCTTCTCAGCTATCCGGAGGGATGCGGCAACGGGTGGCTCTTGTACGAACATTAGCTACCAATCCAGGACTGCTGCTGCTAGACGAGCCGTTCTCGGCACTTGATTATCAGATCAAACTTCAGCTGGAGGATTTAGTCTCAGAGACCTTACGCAGCCGGGGAACCACGGCTATTTTGGTCACGCATGATCTGTCAGAAGCGATTGCGGTCAGCAGTAGGGTTATTTTATTGCAGCGAAATCCAGGGAAGATTCGTAAAGTTTTTCCTGTTCCGGAGCTAATCCGCTCAGCCCCACCGCTGTATGCGCGTGATCAGCCAGGGTTTGCGGAGCTTTTTCATGAAGTATGGACAGAGATGGAGATCGCAGGGAGGGAAAGCTAATGAAACGAACAGAGCAAGCGGGAGTTTTAGCTTCCCGTGAACTGTGGCTGCAGCAAATGCATGTGGATTTCAAAAAAAGAAAGCAGCGCCGGCGTAATCAGGTAATCGCTGTAAGAAGCAGTCTGTTGCTGCTGTTCTTTGTGCTGTGGGAAGCGGGAGCAAGAATGGGCTGGATTGATGAGTTATTGTTCAGCTACCCGACAAAAATCTTCAAGCAGATTTGGCAGGATATGATCAGTGGAAGCTTGTGGCCTCATTTGGGGATGACGGTAGGAGAGACTGCGGTAGGGTTTGTTCTGGGAACCTTGTTAGGAACGCTGCTGGCAGTGATTATTTGGTGGTCTCCGTTTTTATCAGCGGTGCTTGATCCGTTTATGGTTGTCTTTAACAGTATGCCGAAGGTGGCCTTGGGGCCGATTTTTATCGTAATGTTCGGGGCGGGTTTCACCGCTATCGTTGTAACAACCTTATCGATTACGGTGATCATTACTACACTTGTTGTTTACAATAGCTTTTGTAGTGTGGATCCTAATCTTGTGAAGGTGGTTCGTTCTTTTGGAGCTTCTAAAGTTCAGGTGTTTTTTAAAGTGATTCTTCCGGCATCTTTTCCAACGGTTGTCTCTACCCTAAAGGTGAATGTGGGTATGTCATGGGTCGGGGTTATCGTGGGAGAGTTTCTAGTAGCAAAATCCGGTCTTGGGTACCTGATCATATATGGATTCCAGGTGTTTAATTTCACGCTTGTGATGTCCAGTCTGCTGATTATCGCAGCCGTAGCAACGGCAATGTATCAACTGGTAGTGTATCTGGAGAAGCGCTTGTTATACCGGCGGTAAGTCTAATGTAACGTTGTGTCCGTACACAAAATCTTGTAACATGTCTATATCTTTACCTATTAACGGTTAGTGCTTTTAAGGAGAGATAGGGTTATGGGATTTCGTGTGATTAAAACAGCTGCTGCGACGTTAATGTCCGTTCTTCTCGCGTCTGCAGTAGGCATACCCAATGCACAAAGTGCAGGGCTTTTAGCCATTTTGGGTGTGGAGGTTACCTTGAAAAGGAGTTTCCGGACGATAACGGCGCGTTTTTTGGCCTCGCTCGTGGGACTCTTTTTTGGGTGTATTTTATTTTGGATATTAGGGTTTCATTACTGGGTGCTTGGATTATACGTTCTGGTTGGCTTTCCGATGATTGTGAAGTCTGGCTACAAGGAAGGGATTGTCACTAGCTCTGTTATTGTGTTTCGTGTTTTTGGACAAGCTGAGTTATCGCTTCATGTGTTGTTGCAGCAAGTAGAGCTTCTGGCCATAGGTCTCGGTTCAGCGGGGGTGGTTAACTTGATTTACATGCCACAGACCGGGGGAGTTATTTATGGAATCCGCAAGGAAGTGGATCGATACTTTTCAGTTATTTTTACTCAGATGGCCCGTACTTTGCGTGAACCTGCGTATATGTGGGATGGCAAAGAATTAATTGATGCGGATAATGCAGTGCAGCGGGGACTGACTGCCGCTACTCGTGAGATGGAGAATCATGTGATTCATCCTGATGAAGCTTGGAATGTCTATTTCTATATGCGTAAGGAGCAGCTGGAATCGATTCAAAGCATGATGCAGCTGATTTCTCAAGTATATCGCCATTTACCGCATGGAGAGATGGTAGCTGAATTGTTCGACCAGCTTAGCGGAGATGTTTTGGCTGAAGAATATACAGGCCGCACGGAACATTTGCTGGAAGAGCTTGAACAAGAATTTGAAAGCATGGATTTGCCGGAGACACGTGAGGAATTCGAAGTGCGATCAGCGATTCTGCAGCTTTGCAGAGAATTGGCACTTTATTTGAAAATTGCGAAACGCCATAAAATACCGGTCAGCTATAAGCCTGAGAAACGTTTGCTCACCCGGAAAAAAGCTTAAAATTAGGCTTTAATAAAGTGAAGTATTAACATTCGCCCCTGAAATCACGATAAAATATGTATGAACTAAAAGTTGATCTCCGAAAGGGATTAACAATTATAGGGTGAGTTCAAATTCAAGCAGGAAATTCATATACGAATTTTCCGCATTGGCAGGTGAGGCGTATGGACAAAGATATGGAATCATTTATCGGAAAACAACTTGTAGCTAACCTCTTTAATGACAAAGGAGTATTTGTTTTACCCGCATTGACTTTATTGAGTGCTGAACATATTAGATTAATTCGACAACATAAGATCACTCTGGAATCTCATGACGTCGTCCAGCTGGATAGCGCGGAATTTTTCCAGCTTGCAATTGATGATTGTACAGCTGCGATTGAGAATATTTTTGAACAGATTCGTCATAACAAAAATAAAAGAATTCCTATGCTGGAAGTTAGAAATGAAGTGATTCCGTTTATCCAGCAGGTAAGCGAAAAGAATGACTTCTACGGAGTATTGGCTGCTTTGCAGACCAAAGATGATTATACATACAGACATAATGTAGCCGTGGGCATAATATCTACCTTGCTAGGCAAATGGCTGAAGCTAAAGTCTGAGGATTTGAGCATGTTGACCATTGCAGCGACTCTTCATGATATCGGCAAAATGAGAATCCCGGATGACATATTAACCAAGCCCGGTCCATTATCCGACGAAGAGTTTCAGCTGATGAAAAAGCATACGACCTTTGGGTATGAGATGATCAGGGATACGGTAGGCACAAACCATACCCAAGCGCTAGTAGCCTTACAGCATCATGAAAGAATGGACGGCAGTGGTTATCCATTTGGTGTGCTTGGGAACCGGATTACTGATTTCAGTAAAATCGTTGCTGTGGCTGATGTGTTTCACGCGATGACCTCCGACCGTTTTTATCGCAAAGCGGCTCCTTTATACGAAGTATTACTGCAAATGGAGGAGAGTGTGTTCGGTAAGCTCGACCCTTATATTTGCAGAGTGTTTATTAATAAGTTAATGCAGTCAATGCTAGGGAACGAAGTGGAATTGACAGATGGGCGAAAAGGAAAAATTGTTATGATTCTTGCTACAGACCCTTTGCGGCCACTGGTGAATATTGATGAGGATTTTATTGACTTAAGCAAACATAGATCGCTTGGAATTGTGCGGGTAATCCCGCAATAGCTGGTGTTTTAAGGTTTTTTGAGGGGTCAGGAATGGCTCTGGAACAGGTTGGACCATTTTTGGAATCTACTCATATATGTACAAATTTTGAAATAAAATGAACTATGAGTCTCCTGAAAAAGCCTTCTTGAGGGCTTACTCAAATTTATTTATAGTCTAACAATCAACAAATGCCTAGAACCTGCATACACTTGATAGTGAATGATTGTATGGAGGAGGTTCAAAGATGTCATTAAGCCATAAACGTCAAACAAGGGAGATCATTACGAAGGCAATTTGCGGCAAAGGTCGTAAGTTCTCTACAGCAACCCATACCGTGACTCCGCCACATCATCCGACTAGTATTTTGGGGGCTTGGATTATCAACCACCAATACGAAGCGGTTGCCGCCGGGAACGGAATCGAAGTAATTGGTACTTATGATGTAAACATCTGGTACTCGTACGACAAGAACAAGCAGACCGAGGTAGCAAAGGAAACAGTCTCTTATGTGGAGCTCATCCCGCTTTCCTACCTGGACACGAGACACCGCACTTCAACAGTTGAGGTCTCTGCGGAGGCAACGCAGGAACCCAACTGTGTAGAAGCGGGCGTATCGCCAGGCGGAGGCAGTGTGACACTTCGCGTAGAGCGCGAATTCGAAGTGGAGTTGGTGGCTGAGACCAAAGTCCGTGTGTATGTCACTGAGCAAAGTGATGATCCAGAAGACAAGGATTATGATTTTGAAGGTGATAGCTTCGATTACGATGATCTGGACCCTGACAATCTGGATGATGAGCTGTAAGGAAGGATACGCCGCCGTTAACTGAGTATCAATGGGTTATGGTCCATTATATGTAGGGAGTGCGGCGGCGTAGAGGGCGAATGCCCTCCTTTTTTTTATTTATTTTTAGGATGAAAAAAGGTTCACGCTCGGATGGAGGCGCTAAAGAGTATGAATGAAGGTCTTAAGGTGTATTCAGAATTGTCTGTGGCAGAGAGAGAGTCTAGATTGCTTAGAAGCGGAGTTGAAGCAACGCTGACGCCATCTGTAAAACGTTTTGTCGATACATATGCTTCACACGCTACTGAGAAGGGGCACAGGCAGTGTTATAAGATATTGGTTTATCATTTGACTGTGCTCCACATCTCTTTGCTTGGAGCGGGTCTTGGAATGCGTGCGGCCACCGATAATTATAGCGAAGCTGTGAGCTTTGCTAATGCCGAGAGCAATACCACGGGAGGCCGAGTGCGGGGAGAGCTTCGCGGGGTGATGAAATTGCTCCAGCGGATTGCTGTCCGCACGCTGTACAGCTTGGGGCTGGATAGCGGTGAGGTCCTGCTGAGGGCAATGGGGAACCGGAGGTATGTGGTGGAGGGAGTCACTCCACTAGTAAAGACCTCCGGGCAACGATTGCCCGAGCCTTATCGTTCCGCAGCGTTAGCGCTGGAACGAGAGCTGGCTCTGGAGCAGCCGGGCCGCAGCGGCTTGCTGATGGGTATGGACCCGGAGTTCATCATCCTCCGGGAATCCACCGGCCGCGTCGTGCCTGCGTCGCGGTACCTGCCCACGGACGGCGTCGCTGGCTGCGACGCCGGACCTCCGGGAACGCGCGGCGCGTTCCCGGTCGCCGAGCTGCGCCCTCAGCCGCGCGGGGAACCGCGCGCACTGCTGGCGCAGCTGATGTCCGCCGCGGCGCTGGCGGACCGGCTCATCGCCGACCGCTCGCTGCGCTGGCGGGCGGGAGGCATGCCGCTGACGGGCTGGGCCCTCGGCGGCCATCTGCACTTCAGCGGCGTGACGCTGACGGCGCCGCTGCTGCGCGCGCTCGATAACTATCTCGCGCTGCCCATGCTTCTGCTCGAAGACGTCCGCGCAGGGGCGCGTCGTCCCCGATACGGCGTGCTCGGCGATTTCCGGACTCAGCCGCATGGCGGCTTCGAGTACCGGACCTTGCCGAGCTTCCTGGTATCCCCGGTCATCGCTAAAGGCGCGGTCTATTTGGCCCACCTAATCGTGAGCCATTATGAGGACCTGACGCAACGCCCGCTCGACCGGGAAGACCTGCATATCGCCTACTACAGCGGCGATAAACCTCCGCTGCGCGCCGCAATCCCCCCATTGCTGGCGCAGCTGCGTTCCCTAGGCGGCTACGAGATTGCCGCCCCCTATATCGAGCCTTTATTCGAATATATTGCCGCTGAGCGGACGTGGGATGAGTCGCGTGATATACGTGAGTTATGGTGCAGCAAAGTAAAAGTGTGATATTTTACTATTTGGTCTACATGTTAACGATGGTCCATGAACCGATATCTTGAAAGCCAAGTCGTTTATAAATAACTCCGGCATGTGGGTTGTCATAAAAGAGGCATAATGACTTTCCTTCATGAAGCAGGTCTGCACATAGCTGTGCCATTACGCGCGAAGCAAGGCCTTGCTCTCTGAATGCTTGATGTGTGGCAACCCCGACAATCATCGCTGACATGGAATTTTCCGCTGATGTTGAAGCTGTGACAATGACCTTATCTTCCCGTTCCATATAATACGTGCGGCCGGTGTTGCTTTCCAGCGTTTTACGCAGGCTGGTTCTTGAACCATTCCGGCTGCTTTCAAATTCTTCAATGGTATCGGTGAGTGCGCAAATCGCTTCTACATCCTGAACTGTAGCTTTTTTGATAGGCTCAGCTGAAGAGAAGGACTCACTTATTTTATTGTTCATATCTTTTAATTCAGCAAAATACAGCTGTTTTACTTGTTTGAAATTAATTTCCCCGTCAAAAGCCTTCACCACCTCTGAGGCTCCGGAGATCATATGCATGTCATTATCCTTTCGGATAATCTCAGCGAACCCCTCGACATCAAAAGGGCCATCTGCATAAGGAAGGTAGCTTCTATAGAAGCGCAGCAGAACGGCTTTTATCCGCCCGTCAGCTGGATCAATCTCTCCCCACAAATCCATGAAATCCTGTTCAAACCCAAAATTCTCCACATCGCCAATGATAAATAAATTAAGCGCCGGCTCTTTCCGCAGCAATGCCATCAGCAGCTCTTGATCATCCTTCGTTAGCTTTCGTATCATATTGTATTCTCCTTTGATTTTCATATGGGCTGATGCTCTGTGTTAATATTTTACAATATTTAAAAGCAGAAGAATATACCTCCTGTAAGTGTTTGTCTGATAAGTATTCTAGTCTTTCGTTGTACTAATGTGAGGTTTCAGGGTAACTTTGTCCACCAATTTTCTGTTATAATGGGGGACAGCATTAAATAGGCATGGAGGTTGACCATGGCACAATATACGCCGATGATAGAGCAATATTTAAAGGTAAAGGAAGGGGCTAAGGATGCCTTCCTATTTTTTAGACTGGGCGATTTCTATGAAATGTTCTTTGAAGATGCCATTTTGGCTTCCAAGGAGCTTGAGATTACGTTGACAGGCCGCGAAGGCGGGGGCGAGGAGAAAATCCCTATGTGTGGAGTGCCTTACCACGCCGCCGAGGGATATATTCAACGCCTGATAGAAAAAGGATATAAAGTCGCCATTTGTGAGCAGTTAGAGGATGCTTCAGTCACGAAAGGCATGGTGAAGCGGGATATTGTACGCGTCGTGACACCAGGAACCGTGATGGATGGAAAAATCATTGCTGACAAGAGCAACAACTACCTCGTTTGCGTTACCGAAAGTGACGGAATGATGGCATTAGCTGCCTGCGATTTAACAACTGGTGAGCTATATGTTACTTCGGTATTATCTGGAGCCGAATGGCTGCGTGATGAGATTGGCATCTATGAACCGGCTGAGATCATCGGAGACGCTGCACTGTTGGAGATTCTGCGAAGCGAAACGCCGCTGTTAGCCAAACCTGTAGTTTACACCCCTTGGGAGAAACGCGAGGAGGAGCTGGCACGTCGTCAGTTCGGTGAAGCGGCATGGGTACGTCTAGAGAAGGAACGTGGACAATGTCTGGCGCTTCTGATCTCTTATCTGAATGAGACCCAGCGGCGTTCGTTAGGGCAGCTTAGTCAGATTTCTCCTTATGAACCAGGCAATTATATGATTCTAGATCCATTTACACGCCGGAACCTTGAACTAACCGAAACGGTTCGCGAACGCTCCAAAAAAGGATCCTTGCTCTGGCTGCTGGATCGAACGGAAACGTCGATGGGCGCCCGTCTGTTGCGCCGTAGAATTGATAAGCCGCTATTGCAGCGAGCTCCGATCGAACGGCGCCTAGAGGCTGTCGATTATTTGTACAATCAGTTTATCGTTCGCGAGGACCTGCGTTTAGCGCTTAAAGAAATTTATGATTTGGAGCGGTTGGTGGGTCGTATTGCTTTTGGCAGCGCCAATGGCCGTGATATGAATGCCCTGAAATTATCGCTGGCGCAAATTCCTGCATTGAAGGAATTATGTATGACCTCCGGTTCAGCTACTTTACGAGAGATCGGTGCAAGCATGGATGAATGCGCCGAGCTGCGAGAGGACATTGACCGTGCAATCGTCGAGGATGCCCCGGTGTCTGTGCGCGACGGTGGAATTATCCGTTCCGGTTATCATGAACGTTTGGACGAGCTTAGGGAAGCTAGCAGTAACGGTAAACGTTGGATCGCTGAACTGGAGGCTAAGGAAAGACAGGCCACTGGCATTAAGTCACTGAAGATCGGCTATAACAAAATCTTCGGTTATTTCATAGAGATCACCAAATCCAATCTGGCTGCATTGCCGGAAGGACGTTATGAACGCAAACAGACGCTTGCTAACGCAGAGCGTTTTGTCACACCTGAGCTTAAAGAGAAGGAAGCACTAATTCTTGAAGCTCAGGATAAAATGACGGATTTGGAATACAGCCTCTTTACCGAGCTGCGTGATCGCATCAGCGGGCAAATCCCCCGCCTGCAAAATCTTGCAGAAAAGGTTGCCGAGATTGATGTGTATCAATGCTTGGCGGCAGTTAGTGCCGAACATCGTTTTGTGAAGCCAGTCCTTTCGGATGGTTATGATCTTCGGCTTGAAGGGGGCCGTCATCCCGTTGTGGAGGCGGTGCTTAAAGATTCCGCGTTTATTGCAAATGGAAGCACGCTGAGTAAGGAAGCAGGTAACATTCTTCTAATTACAGGTCCTAATATGGCGGGCAAAAGCACCTACATGCGTCAGGTGGCGCTGATCTGCATCATGGCTCAGATTGGATGTTTTGTTCCAGCAAACAGTGCTGAAGTTCCGCTTATAGACCGGATCTTTACTCGTATTGGAGCAGCTGATGATTTGATCGGTGGTCAAAGTACATTTATGGTGGAAATGGCTGACATCCAGGTTATGACAGAGAAAGCAACAGCTCGCAGCTTGATTATTATTGATGAGCTGGGAAGAGGTACCTCGACCAGTGAAGGTATGGCCATCGCTCAGGCGGTTATTGAATATGTACATGATGTTATTTCTTGCAAAGCTCTAGTTTCGACGCATTTTCATGAATTGGCTCATTTGGAAGGGAGTCTTAAAGGACTTCGGAATTACTCTATGGCTGTTCAAGAGAGCGGCGATAAAGTAAACTTCCTGCGCAAGCTAGTTCCTGGAGCGGCTGACAGCAGCTATGGGATCTATTGTGCACGTCTTGCGGGTCTTCCTGAAGGGATTATTGACCGAGCTTATGGTCTCTTACAGAGCATTGAGCAGGCAGCCCATCCTGGTGGTACTGAACTTCATTACGGGGGAAGCCTCGAAAGACAGGCGGCTGTAAGAGAAGTTGCTAGCACATCTTCCGTGGCGCAAGCCGTAAGTGTCATCACTGAGGCACCTGTAGAAAATGAGGTTGTTCAGTTGTCTATCTTTGGTGAGGAAGAACCACGCAAGAACCGCAAAGGTAGTGCACATCAAGTAGCGGTAACTGAAATCCATGAGAATCCCGCGCTAAAAGAGTTCATTTCTTCTGTGCGTGACGCTGATCTTATGAATATGACGCCGCTGCAGGCGATGAGTCTGTTGAACGAGCTGAAGATGAAGGTTAAGGATCTGCAATAAAGATTTTATAATAATTGATTGCCTAAATAAGAGGTGAATGAAATGGCCAAAATTCATATATTGGACGAGCATATTGCCAACCAGATTGCTGCGGGTGAAGTAGTAGAGCGGCCAGCTTCTGTTGTAAAGGAGCTTGTCGAGAATGCGATTGACGCTGGCAGTACAAGAATTGAGGTATCGGTAGAAGAGGGGGGCTTGCAGAGCATCCGCGTTAAAGATAATGGCTCTGGGATTGATCCTGAAGATTGTGAGACCGCCTTTTACCGGCATGCTACAAGTAAAATTCTGAATGGCCGTGATCTATTTCAAATCACAAGCTTAGGCTTCCGCGGAGAGGCACTTCCCAGTATTGCCGCGGTATCCAAGGTATCGCTTCTAACTGCAACTGCCGATGACGGCAAAGGGCGCCTAGTAGACATTGAGGGTGGCAATCTCATACGAAATGAGGACGCTCCTTCCGGCCGGGGAAGTGATCTTGCCGTTCGTGAATTATTTTTTAATACGCCGGCAAGGCTGAAATATATGAAGAGTATTCAGACGGAGCTGGGCCATATCTCAGATGCCATGTACCGCATGGCGCTCGCTCATCCGGGGATCTCTTTTACCTTGCATCATAATGGCAATCAGCTGCTGCATACGCTCGGAAATGGTGATCTGCTGCAGGTCATCGCAGCTGTTTACGGAACCAATGCCGCCAAAGCAATGCTGCCGATTACGGCAGAAGACTTGGATTACCGGATTTCCGGATATATTAGTCGTCCAGAATGGACTCGTTCCAATCGAAATGCAATCACTACTATTGTCGGTGGACGTTATATTCGCAGTAATGGTCTGAACGCAGCAATCATGCGCGCTTATCATACCTTGCTTCCGATTAACCGTTATCCGCTATTAGTTCTTGAACTGGATATGCACCCCTCTTTGGTAGATGTCAATGTACATCCAGCAAAACTGGAGGTTCGATTTAGTAAAGAGAATGAGCTTTACACCTTTGTTGAGCAGGAGATCCGCAAAATACTGCTGGGGCAAAGTCTGATTCCACGTCCAAGCAAGGAAACAATCGGACCCAAGGGCAGCAGCTCCTTTATCCAGGAGCAATTTGCTTTTTCCAAAGGGGCCGTTCCACCGTCATCTTCGACTGGTGATGTGAAGGATACAGCTCCCACGGGATCTGCCAACTTCTTAAGTGGACTACAGTCATCGAGCCTTGACCGTAATTCCCGTGATTTTAGCAAGGAAGGTCAGGCGGATCATCAGGTGGCTCGCGAGGTGGCTCCAGCTTACGGGTCAGGCTATCCGTCTTCATCTTCGCAGGGGCGCCAAACTAGTGCGAATACTAGTTATTCCAATAGCTATCGCCCGCAAGAAACCTCAATGTCGCAGAAGCAGCTCCTTTCGGTTGAGAAGCTATGGGCTCCACCACAACAAGAAGAGCCTGGACTTCCGGCCTTTCCTGAGCTTAATTATATAGGTCAGCATCATGGGACGTATATTATTGCTCAGAATGATGGAGGGCTTTATTTAATCGATCAGCATGCGGCACATGAACGAATTAATTACGAATACTTCTATGAGAAATTTGGTCGGCCGGAGGATGCCTCACAGGAGCTGCTACTGCCGATTACGCTGGAGTTCACGCCTTCTGAAAGTCGCCAGCTTAGTGAACGTCTACATTGGTTTCAGCAGGCCGGGGTATACCTTGAGCACTTTGGCGGACAGACCTTTCTCGTTCGTTCCTTGCCCTATTGGTTTCCTGAAGGGGATGAGAAGGCGGTCGTTGAAGAAATGGCGGAGTGGGTCTTAAGTGAGCGTATGATTGATCTTGCGAAGCTACGAGAAAAGTCATCGATTCTGTGTTCATGTAAAGCCTCGATTAAGGCCAACCATAAACTAACAGAACAGGAAGTGGAAGCTCTGTTATCCCGACTTGCAGAGTGCAAGCAACCGTATACTTGCCCACATGGACGGCCGATTGTGATCTCTTTTTCATCCTATGATTTAGAGAAATTGTTCAAGCGGGTTATGTAATTATACATTTTTTGAAATTTGTTGAGAGCAAGACTGGAGGCACCATGATTATAACTACGGGGTATAGCCCGATAATGGAAATAGTAGAACGCGCGCAAAGCCTTGCGGAGAGAACGGGTTGTAGTTATGCTTCACGTGAGAAACTCTCAATTACAAGGATGGTTGAACATTACGGAGATGAGGATATTCTGATTCTATCTCAGGACGCTGTTCGACTACACCGCTTAGGAATGGAGCCTATGGAGTTTCATCCAAGCATGGGCTTCGTTCGCGCTAAACGAATCCTAAAGGGTGAGATCGAGCCGATGCTTGTTGCTGCTCGAATGCTTCCCGGAGATAGCGTATTGGATTGTACAGCCGGATTAGGAGCCGACTCCTTACTGTTTGCTGTGCATGGTGGTGAGTCCTCGGAGGTTACCGCTTTGGAGAGCTCATTACCGCTGTACGCACTGCTCAGTGAAGGGATGTCTCATTACACCTCTGGGCAAGTAAAGGTCAATGAGGCTTTACGCAGAGTTAATGTCGTGCATAGTGAACATTTGGATTATTTACGGTCTCAACCAGATCGAAGTGTGGATATTGTCTACTTCGATCCTATGTTTCGCGTGCCTCTGACGGGTTCTGCCTCGATTTCCCCGCTGCGGCAATTCGCTAACCGTGCAGCCTTATCGACAGAGAGTGTAGCAGAGGCGGTTAGGGTCGCCCGTAAGACTGTTCTTTTAAAAGAAAAGGCTTTGAGTGGCGAATTTGAACGCCTAGGGTTTACTGAGCTGCTCCGAAGCAACTCCAAAACATCGTACGGGGTGATACACATTGACAACTAAAGAAAGGCATAAGGTTCTAGTGCTGTTAGGACCAACTGCCGTAGGCAAAACCCGGTTAAGTCTGGAGCTGGCAGCAGCTTATAACGCTGAGATTATTTCCGGCGATTCGATGCAGGTTTATTGTGGTATGGATATTGGTACAGCTAAGATTACACCCGCTGAAATGAAGGGAATTCCCCATCACCTGATCGATATTCATGATCCGCAGGATGCGTATTCTGCCGCTGAATTTCAAGAGCAGGGCACTAGACTTATCGAGGAGATAAGCGCTAGAGGGAAGCTTCCCTTTATCGTAGGGGGGACTGGACTGTATATTGAGTCTTTATGTTACGGCTTTCAGTTCTCGGAAGCAGTGGCTGATGAAGCTTTCCGTAAAGAGCAGGATCAATTTGCGGAAGAATATGGAGCGCTTGCACTGCATGCCAGACTCGAGGCGGTTGATCCAGTCAGCGCAGCCAAACTTCATCCTAACGACCGTCGCAGAATTATCCGTGCACTGGAAATTCAACACCAGACAAACACTACACTTTCCGCTTCTCATGCTGCTCAAAAGAAGGAATCACCCTATGACTTATGTCTCATAGGTTTGACAATGGACCGGAAAATACTATATAAACGTATTGAGGACCGAATTGATAGCATGCTGGCGGATGGTCTCGTTGCTGAGGTGAAGGGACTGCTGGATAACGGTTACAGCAGAAGCCTTGTGTCCATGCAGGGATTGGGTTACAAGGAAATTGCCGCTTACCTGGCGGGAGAACTGACGCTGGAAGAAGCTGTGATACTGCTTAAACGCGATACTCGCCGATTCGCCAAAAGACAGTTGTCATGGTTTCGCCACATGAAGGAAATCGAGTGGATCGATGTCGAAGGTGAACAAAACTTTTCTGAGAATTTCTCAAAAATACGTGGTATAATAGCAGGAAAGTTTCTCTCAGGTCTTGAATATACTTCTGAACAATCTAATTGAACCATTGGGGGTACGTCATATGAACAAGTCCATTAACATCCAAGATACATTCTTGAACCAACTACGCAAAGAAAATATCCCTGCTACGGTATATCTGACCAACGGTTTTCAAATCCGGGGAATAATTAAAGCATTCGACAATTTTACAATCGTCATTGACAGTGATGGACGCCAGCAAATGGTGTATAAACACGCAATTTCCACGTTCACACCACAGCGTAGTGTATCACTGATGCAAGACAGCAGTAGTGAAGAATAATATTTATCAAAAATGAATTGAAACCTTTCTTGTTTATAAATCGTTTGAATAGAGTGTGAGAGAGCAACCTGTGAAGGTTGTTCTTTTCATTCATGGCAGACCATTTATGTTTATTTCCGAAAGGGAGTCAGGAGGCATTATGTCTAGAGACGATACATCCAGGACGAATCACAATAGAGATAGAGGATCGTCCAGTTCCAAATCAAAACCAAAATCAAAACCAAAAAAGAAAAAGAAATTTTTGACGAAGAAGCGTGTGCTGTGGAGCTTGTTCTTCGCTACGGCATTAGCCATTTTTTGTGCATTAGGTGGATATCTGTTCATTATGCTAAATGGTCAAAAGCTTCTGCTTGAGAACCAAGATAAGCTAACAGTGAATGAAACTACTAAGGTATATGACCGCAATGCTAATTTAATCGGCGAATTATCACTGGAGAAAAGTGATCCAGTAGAGTATGAAGAAATTCCACCGTTATTGGTTAATGCTTTTGTAGCCACAGAGGATAAACGTTTCTTCGAACATTCTGGTGTGGATTTATGGTCGATTGGCCGGGCAGCAGTAAAGGATATCGCCGCACGAAGTATGGTAGAGGGCGGTAGTACCATTACTCAACAGCTCGCCAAAAACATCTTCCTGACACGGGACAAGACGTTTTTCCGTAAAGCAACTGAAGTGTCTATTGCCGTAGCCCTTGAGAATCAGAAATCTAAAGAAGAGATCATTACGATGTATCTGAACCGGATTAACTTCGGGGGTACAATTTACGGAATTAAAGCAGCATCAGTAAGATATTTTGGTAAAAGTGATTTGAGTCAGCTTAAGGTCTGGGAAATCGCGACATTGGCGGCGATGCCAAAAGGCCCGTCTCGTTACAACCCGCTGCGTAACCCAGATCTTTCGAAGGAACGGCGCGCAGTAGTGCTTCAGCTTATGTATGAGCAAGGGTACATAACGGAGCAGGAAAGAGACGAAGCAAAAGCCGTAGATTATAACTATAAGCCGCCAGAAAAGAAACAGCGTTATCAAGCATTTATTGATTTTGCAGTAGATGAGGCGGAAGAAAAATTTGGATTGTCAGAAGATGATCTGAATATCGGCGGATACAAAATTTACACTACCATGGATAAGCATGCTCAAGAAACGGTTGAAGATGCTTTTGCAGATAGTGATAATTTTGAAAAGAGTGTAGATGAAGAGCTGGTACAAGGCTCAATGACGATTGTGAATCAGGAGAATGGCAGCATTGTCGCACTCCTTGGCGGACGGAATTATGAGAAAAAAGGCTACAGTCGTGTAACTGGCAGCCGTCGTTCTCCAGGTTCTGCTTTCAAACCAATTGTCTCTTATGCTCCAGCGCTGGAATCTGGGAAATTCACCATGAATTCAACGCTAAGCAATGAGAAGCAATGTTTCGCGAACTATTGTCCAACCAACCTGCACGGATATTCTAAGAGCATCAACATGAGTGATGCCATTCAGAAATCAGAGAATATTCCTGCTGTTTGGCTGCTCAATGAAATTGGTGTGAATACCGGATTTAAATTTGCCAAGAAACTAGGCATTGGATTGGAAGACGAGGATAAGAACCTCTCGCTGGCTCTTGGAGGCATGAGCAAAGGAACCAATACGCTGGAAATGGCGCAAGCCTACAGCGCTTTTGCAAATGGCGGCGAACTAAGAGAGGCTTATTCCATTAAATCCATCTCTGACAGCAGTGGTGAGACGGTCTACAAAGCGAATACAACGCCTGAGCGTGTGATGAGTAAGGAAACGGCTTATCAAATGACTGAGATGATGCAGAAGGTCGTGGAGAGCGGTACGGGTAGAAAAGCTAGGATTGACCGTCCTGTGGCCGGTAAGACCGGTACGACGCAAAGTGGATATTCTGGAATCAGCTCGAACCGTGATGTGTGGTTTGTAGGCTACACGCCGGAATGGACAGCAGCAGTCTGGATGGGTTATGACAAGCCAAGTAAAAAGCATCTGCTTAAGAACAGCAGTCCGCTTGCCGCTGCTTTCTGGGGTAAGGTCATGGAGGAAGCGCTGAAGGATGTTCCTAAGAAATCCTTCCCGCAGATCGATAACGAGATTGCCCCTGAGCCTACAGAAACACCAGAAACAGCTCAGACCGTTACTGGACTATCAGCAGCATATGATCCTTCTACGATGACTGTAAATCTCAATTGGGAGGCAGTTCCTATTTCCGGAGTTGAGTATCGTATTTATCGTAGAGAGACATCGGAAGCTGAGTTTGGCTCACTGTTAAATACAGTGACTACCAGCGCAGGGGATTTTAGTGCACTGCCTGGTTTGGTTTACGAGTATTATGTAACTTCTTATGACCCTGCGCTGAAAGTGGAGAGCGAACCATCCAATGTGGTTAGTGTATCCGTGCAGGATGAAATGCCAACCCCTGAACCAACCATAGATCCTAATCTTCCGACCCCGACCCCAGAGGAAGGTGGCAACAACGGAGAGAATGGAAATGGTGGCAATAACGGAGGCGGCAACGAGGGTGGCGGAAATGACGGAGGTACAGGGACGATCCCTGAAATCACCCCGCCACCGCCAACACCAGTGCCGACTCCAACTCCAGAACCCACTATCGGTGGAGAAGGTTCCGGCGATGAGAGCGGGAATGTGTCCACAAACCCTGATCCAGAGGCGGGGTTTGTGAACGGAGATTCTTCCGCTCAATAAACGAGTTTGAATTTCAAATAATAAGCTTTATCCATGGCAGCCCAGCTTCGCTTTATTTAAAAAGCGAAGCTAGGCTGCCGTTTTTGTTAGGTTTAGAAGAAAAATTTCTTGTATTTTGCGGGATATTTTGAGTGTATCCTCTAAATGTGTTAAGCTGAATAGACCATACTGGAGAGGGTAATTTCTATGAAACGTAAATTCGGAGACCGGGCCAACTGGCGCCGGATTACGCGTCGCCATTTTGCCTGCCGCTATGTGGAGAGCCGGGAATTCAGCGGATATATTACGCTTTATACCATCTACGGGCTGAAAGAACCACTGTGGAAGAGCTATGGACGACATACATATCGTATTGCAGATAAAGGTTATTCCTGGCTGCAATATTTTCCGAAAGACAGTCACTATATTGTGACGGCTATGTTCGACGAAAAACAAAATATTGTTCAATGGTACATAGACACCTGTAAGGTGCAAGGCGTCACTGACCAAGGTGTGCCTTGGTTTGACGATTTGTATCTGGACGTGGTAGTACTTTGGAACGGCGAGGTGTTTTTGCTCGATGAGGATGAACTGGAGGAAGCACTGGAGAGGCAAGATATCTCAGAAAGCGATTATAAGCTAGCCTGGGAGACTGCCCATACTATTTTACGTGGCATCGATGCTCATGCTTTCCCTTATTTCTCTCTCTCTTTGAAACATCGTGCCGAATTATTTCATCATGGAGAATTCAGGAGGAAATAAAGATGGAATGGTACGTTTATGGAAGAGACTCTTCCCCGATTCGGATTGTTCCCAAAAAACGCCGAATTTGGTCTAAACGAACGTTGCTTATTGCTTTAATGCTTATTGTTGTAGTTGGATTGTTGTGGTGTGCGTACGCATTGAGGAATATCAATAAAGCCGCAACGACAGATCCTATGCTCAAAGCCGATACAGGGATCATTCTTGGCATGTCGATGTGGGGAGATGAACCTAGCCCGGGATTGAAGGAACGATTGGATTACGGGCTTAAGCTTTATCAAGAGGGGATGTTCTCGCATTTCATAGTTTCTGGAGGTTTGGATAAACCTGATCTTAAATATACCGAAGGTCAAGGCATGCGTAATTATTTAGTAGCTCATGGAGTTCCGGATAGCGCCATTTCTGTTGAAAATAAAGCTACCAGCACTTACGAGAATCTTCTGTATAGCAAAGCAATTATGACAAGTGAGGGATTGTCTTCAGCAATTATTATTACGCATACATATCATGGATGGCGTTCACACGAAATCGCGGACGAGCTCGGTTATGTGAATCCTGAACTGGGACTTACAGAATCCACTGTTCTGTCGATGACAAGGCATAAGTCGCGTGAAATTCTAGCCTATACGAAATGGAAAATCCAGCAGTTGTTCCTGTAATTGTTCCCGAATATCAGAATCTTCTAATAACGCCTCCTATTCCGGAAGAGACTTGATTAGAAAAGCCAGCCCCCAAATGGATTAAACTCTAACTGGGGGCTATTTGTTATTTGTATATCAAAAATAATGGGAGTGTAAAATGATAAAAAAATAAGCGTTTGCTTATGGCTTTTATGTATTTCGGTCATTCTATCCTCGTGTACCATCGTAGAAGATGCGAGGTATAGCAGGGAATCCAATGTCGAAACCCCATTCTTTAAAACAAGTGCATGATGTCATTCAGTTATTGCATATAATGCTCTAACGAGGTGATTACAATGGGTGAAGAAAATTTAAGAAAGATAACCATTAATGATTCCAGAATGAATATAACTTTCAAAAATCAAGACCCAACAAATATTACGAATGAAACATTGGAGAGCGCGCTGGCTCAAAATAATCATTTAGAATCTACAAAAGAAATCCTGCAAGAGCTTCATGAGCTTATCGGTCTTGAAAAGGTGAAGGATCTTATATATGAAATTCATGCGCTTATCCAAGTGGAAAAAATGAGACAAGAACTGGGGTTAAATGTAGTTAATCAGGTTTATCATATGCTGTTTAAAGGCAACCCCGGGACTGGAAAAACAACTGTAGCAAGAATCGTTGCCAAGCTGTTAAAGAATATGGGCATATTAAGTAAAGGTCAATTAATCGAAGTAGAGAGAGCGGATTTAGTGGGGGAATACATAGGGCATACAGCTCAAAAGACCAGAGACCTTGTTAAGAAGGCTATGGGTGGCGTATTATTCATTGACGAGGCTTATAGCTTGGCTAGAGGCGGAGATAAAGATTTTGGGAAAGAGGCAATCGACTGTCTTGTAAAGGTTATGGAGGACAGGAATGATGATCTCATCATTATCTTAGCGGGTTATCCAAATGAAATGGAGATGTTCATGGAGGCTAATACCGGACTTCCCTCACGTTTTCCAATTCAACTTGATTTTCAGGACTATACAACAGATGAACTGATATTGATTGCACATAAAATGGCAGCTGAAAGAGACTATATAATTACTCCGGAAACAAACGGGAAACTAAAAGAGTTAATCCTTAATGAGAAAATTATTGAAGAAAATTTTAGTAATGCGCGGTATGTACGCAATATCCTCGAGCAGGCAATTCGCCATCAAGCGGTTAGATTAATAAGCAGACATGTCAAAATATCCAAGCAATCTTTGATGGAGATCTTACCGAGAGACCTTGTTCTTCCGGTCGATGATTATCCAAAAGGGGAGAGTATAATCTCTTAAATAAATTGACACCGGCTAAGTTTATACGTGCTTAGTCGGTTTATCTTTTATAAAAGATTGAAGATTATCATAATGAAAATGCTGACAGCATGGTGAGCCGTTCCATTATCAGCCTATATTACCAATGAAACTTATGATAAAATGTTTTGAAGTGCTGTGAATGAACAGTTTCATCTGTATAACATCAGCAAGAAGTGAAAAACTGATTAAATGGTACACAAAGATTCTATTACCGTCATAAGGAGCATGAATAAATGGCAATAACTACGCATGATACAGAAACGGATATTCAAGATCGGGCGATATTGGTCACTCTCGTCACAGATAAAATTAAACGTACCGGTATTGACCCAGAGCTTTCTCTGCAGGAATTAGTACAGTTAGCAGAAACAGCAGGTGTTGAAGTCCTGGATGTGTTGCGTCAGAATAAGGAAACACCGGATTCAAAATGGTTTATCGGGAAAGGTAAGGTAGAAGAGCTCCGCATGGCCGCTGATGGTCTTGGAGCTAATACGGCTATTTTTGATCAGGAATTATCTGGAGCGCAGGTACGGAACCTTGAAGAGTCTTTGGATCTGAAGATTATTGATCGGACGCAGCTCATTTTGGATATTTTTGCTGGGCGGGCCAAAACGAGAGAGGGTATTATTCAAGTAGAGCTGGCACAGCTGTCCTATCTTTTGCCGCGGTTATCCGGTCAAGGCAAAAACTTATCCAGATTAGGCGGGGGGATAGGAACCAGAGGTCCAGGTGAAAGTAAGCTTGAGACCGATCGCCGGCATATTCGCAATCGGATTACGGAGTTGAAACGCCAGTTGGATGAGGTAGTTAAGACCCGTGAGTTGCACCGTGAACGCCGTCGTAAGGCAGGGGCAGTGCAGGTTGCTCTAGTCGGCTACACAAATGCTGGTAAATCGACGCTGCTTAAGCAGCTTACGGATGCGGATGTTTATATTGAAAATCAATTGTTTGCTACGCTTGACCCTACTTCACGTGTGCTTCAGCTAACGGGTGGCAAAGAGGTAGTGCTTACGGATACTGTAGGCTTCATTCAGAATCTTCCGCATGATCTTGTGGCATCTTTCCGCGCAACGCTGGAGGAAGTCAATGAGGCCAATCTGGTGTTGCATGTAGTGGATGCCTCATCTCCAATGCGTGAGGAGCAGATGGAGATTGTGCAAACTATTTTGCAGGACTTAGGGGCAGCCAGCAAACCGCAAATAGTGCTTTTTAATAAAATCGATCTATGTGAGCCTGAGCAACTGGAAATGCTGCCAACCGGCACAGGGTTTTTGAAGATCAGTGCGTTTAACCCTGAGGATTTAACCCGGATTATCGAAATTATCTCTGATGAATTGGCCGGAGATACGCTGAATTTTCGAATTCCTGGAGACCGTGGCGATATTTCTTCCCTGCTTTACAGAGTAGGTGAGGTTCTGGAAACCACCTATGACGAGAACGATGTTATCTATAACGTCCGTCTTAATAAAGAGGATTATGATAAATGGGGTTACATGCTTGCTGATTTTGTGGACCAACCGTAATCTTCTTTGTTCCCCTAAAGTGGAAATGCTTGTAGTATAGGTATAAAATAATAGCTAATGACAAAAAGCGTCAGGCAACTGTCGCTTTCTGTCATTATGATGGCAAGTAAATGTAAGGAGCGAATAAGAACTAATGGCAGTTTTTGCAGAAGATATTTTAGGAGCGGCAGAGTCCGCAGAAGTTGAAATCGAAGGTGCAGTCAAAGCTCTTGATCGAATTGTCGATAAGAATCAATGGAAGGTTATAGAAGCGTTTCAACGTCATCAGGTCAGTGATTATCATTTTGCGGGTTCAACGGGGTATGCTTACAACGACCGTGGACGCGAAGTGCTGGATCTTGTCTATGCTGACGTTTTTGGTGCGGAATCAGCTTTGGTGCGCCCGCATTTTGCTTCAGGAACACATACCATTTCAACAGCCCTCTTTGGTGTGCTGCGACCAGGAGACGAGCTTTTATACATCACAGGTCGTCCATACGATACCTTACACAAGGTGATTGGCCAAGCAGGAGATGGGACAGGCTCACTCGCAGACTTCGGAATTACATATCGGGAGGTTGCCCTTACCGCAGAGGGTAAGATTGATTGGGAAGAGGTAACTCTCTCTATCAATGAGAAGACTAAAGTAATTGGAATTCAAAGATCGCGTGGTTATGATTGGCGTGCTTCCTTCACAGTAGCCGAAATAGGTGACATGACAGCGAGAGTGAAGTCATTGAAACCGGATGTTATTGTGTTCGTTGATAATTGCTATGGTGAGTTTACTGAAGAGCTTGAGCCTCCACAGGTTGGAGTGGATCTAGTAGCGGGTTCATTAATTAAAAATCCTGGTGGTGGAATTGCTGAGACGGGTGGATACATCTGTGGGCGCAGAGATCTAGTAGAGCTTACAGCGTACCGTCTTACAGCTCCTGGTATCGGCGGCGAAGTAGGTGCAATGTTAGGAACTACCCGCGGGTTATACCAAGGACTGTTCATGGCTCCGCATACAGTTGGACAAGCCCTTAAAGGCAGTATTTTTGCGGCAGCTGTATTTCAGCGCTGCGGGTTTGAGACGAAACCAGCGTGGAATGAACCTCGTACAGATTTGATTCAGGCGGTTTCCTTTGATGGACCGGATCACTTAATTGCCTTCGTGCAGGGAATTCAACGTGCTGCGGCGGTAGACAGTCATGTAGTTCCAGAACCATGGGATATGCCGGGATATGAACATCCTGTCATCATGGCGGCAGGTACGTTTATACAAGGTGGTAGCTTAGAGTTATCGGCAGATGCGCCTATCCGTGCGCCTTATATCGGCTATATGCAAGGGGGATTAACCTACTCCCATGTCAAATATGGCGTTTTGATGGCACTCCAAAGTATGCGTGATCGAAAATTACTGTCAGAAAATCTTACACACCATTGACACGCTGTATTAGGAAATGTACAATGAGATCAGAAAAAGATCATTGGAAGGTTGGATGAGTCATGGGTGATGAAATCCGCAGAAATATGGCATTATTTCCTATTGGAATTGTAATGAAGTTAACTGATTTATCTGCAAGACAAATTCGTTATTATGAACAGCACAGTCTAATCGTACCTGCACGTACATCTGGGAATCAACGTTTGTTCTCTTTTAATGATGTTGAGCGCCTATTAGAAATTAAGGCCTTGATTGAAAAGGGTGTTAACATTGCTGGCATCAAGCAAGTAATGAACCCAGTCTCTAAGGAATCCGAAGAAGCTACTGTGATTACCCCTGACACAGAGGTTAGACGTAGAGAGCTATCAGATTCGCAGCTTCACCGTTTGCTGAAGCAAGAACTAGTTTCCGGTAAAAGACCGGGACAGGTATCGCTTATTCAAGGTGAGTTATCCCGGTTTTTTAATAAATAATAATATACAGAGTTTTGAAAGGGAGAGGATCACGTGAGCTTTTCTAAAGAGGATATTTTACGCATTGCCAAGGAAGAGAATGTTCGTTTCATTCGTCTGCAATTTACAGATCTGTTAGGTACTATCAAGAATGTAGAGATTCCGGTTAGCCAATTGGAAAAAGCACTCGACAACAAAATGATGTTTGATGGTTCCTCCATTGAAGGTTATGTACGGATTGAAGAATCCGATATGTATCTCTTCCCAGACCTTGATACTTGGGTAATCTTCCCTTGGGTGACTGATAGCCGGGTTGCACGTCTGATTTGTGACGTGTATATGCCTGATGGTACTCCATTTGCTGGAGACCCACGTGGTATCCTGAAGCGTTGTCTGAAGGAAGCCGAAGAAATGGGCTTTACAGCGATGAATGTTGGACCTGAACCTGAATTCTTCTTGTTCAAAACAGACGAAAGAGGTAACCCAACTACAGAATTGAACGACCAAGGTGGTTATTTCGACTTAGCTCCTACGGACTTAGGAGAAAACTGCCGTCGTGAAATCGTATTGACCCTTGAAGAAATGGGCTTTGAAATCGAAGCATCCCACCATGAAGTGGCTTCCGGCCAGCATGAAATTGATTTCAAATATGCTGACGCGATCACTTCTGCTGACCAAATTCAAACCTTTAAGCTCGTTGTGAAGACGGTTGCCCGTCAACACGGCTTGCATGCAACTTTTATGCCTAAACCTTTGTTTGGTATTAACGGATCGGGTATGCACGCTCACCAATCCTTGTTTAATGGCAAAGAAAACATGTTCTACGATGAAAGTGACAAGCTAGGTCTGAGCAAAACTGCACGTTACTATATGGCTGGTATTTTGAAGCACGCTCGTGCTTTTGCAGCGATTACTAACCCAACAGTGAACTCTTACAAACGTCTTGTTCCTGGTTATGAAGCACCTTGTTACGTAGCTTGGTCTGCAAGTAACCGTAGCCCGATGATTCGTATCCCGGCTTCGAGAGGGCTTAGCACACGTGTTGAAGTTCGTAATCCGGACCCGGCAGCTAACCCATACCTCGCACTTGCTGTTATGTTGAAAGCAGGGCTAGACGGAATTAAGCGTAAGCTTGATCTTCCAGCCCCAATTGACCGTAACATCTATGTGATGTCTGAGGAAGAGCGTATTGAAGAAGGCATCCCGAGCTTGCCATCCGATTTGAAAGAAGCGCTAAGCGAAATGATCCGCAGCCATGTAATTACCGAAGCTCTCGGCGAACATGCGCTGGCTCACTTCTACGAGCTGAAAGAAATCGAATGGGATATCTATCGTACTCAGGTTCACGAGTGGGAAAGAAACCAATACATGACTTTGTACTAGAACCTTTAAACCCTTGACACCTTTGGTGTTGAGGGTTTTTTTGTTTGGGCAAAATAGTGGTTTTGTAACCATCAATGATATGTCTACGAAAAATGCCCGCGAAATGCCCACAAATAGCTGAGGTTAAGGTTATTCGAGGATGTTTTACAGGTGAATATCAAAATTGGCATATTGTTGATTAACAATTTTAACGTGTAAGAAGCTGTTCATTTATCATAAATAATGGGATATCATGGGATATAGAAGAATTAAATGCAGAGACGGAGGAGTGAATTTGGATATAGTTTGGTCAAACTTAATATTAACTTTGATAATTTTCGGGATATTAGTGGTTTTGATTTTTAAAGGTATAAGTTTATTAGTAAGAAGTTATAAATCAAAAAAATAACTCTTCAGACGAGTGTACATAGTCATGACAGACATTGCTTATATTCTCGCATTGCTTTGACTTTTAAAGGATTTATCAAAGAGTGTTGACACAAATCTGAGTTACAGATCATTAAGGATGGCGATTTACAGAACCACCCCGCGTTTGCTGTGAGTCGCTATTTTATTTTTTTCTGAAAATGTTATAAGTAAAGTGTTTCGTGGAATTTGTCTTTTACTTAATTGATGTGTCGTCTGCCTATTAAGATAGCAGGTGCCCGAATCGTCCGGGAACAATTTGAATTTCGAGCACAACTCCATAGCTGTCAATAAGAGTGAGTCGATTGAATGAAATTTTTCAATCCGTAGCAATAAAAATGAAGAAAAGATTTGAAGAATAAGAGGATACGTTAGTCATGTGGGTAATAACTATTATAGTAATAAGGAGGTGCGTAATGAAAAAAATATTATTAACTACAGCTACTAGTATTCTTCTGTTTGCCTCAATTCTCGGTGCATGTAGTAACAATAAAACAACAAACGAGGCAGAGCCTACAGCGTCAAGTGCAGCGCCTACGCCAGTTGTCGAAGCTACAACCACTCCCGAACCTTCTGCTACTCCTTCTATGGAGGCGCAGGAGTCCGCCAGTCCGGAGGCCACTGATCCTCTAGCATCCGATCGACCAAAGACCAAAGCATTTGGTGAACAGGAGGGAGGGGTCTCAGGGCAAGAAGGTACACTTGGGCAAGGTGATGGATATTCCCTGTATGTTTTTCAGGGTTTCACACTAGACTCACAGTCTGGTCGTTTATCATTAACTGAGGATCCAACCTATTATGCCGAAATTGAACACTTGCCTGCCGGTTACGATCTCACAGCTTTGAAGCAACAGGGACAAACCGAGCTTTCTGCAATTGGTAAAGCAAACGACCATAGCGGGGAACTAATTGAACATCCTCTAGGTTTTGCAGAATTATATCTGCAGGCTACCAGTGATAAGGGGATAGAAGATTATATGGTCTGGAAAAATCAGGCGGGGGAAGCTTTTCTTTTTCGGATACACAATCCTAAGGGTGATTCGTCGAATAAGTTTGCACCTTGGGTGATGGTTTCACTGGCAACACTTGAACTTGAAATGAATTAAGTGTAAACAGAACCGAAGGGGGTGTATGGAGTAGAAGAAGTGTGCCATAACCATAATCAAAAAATGGTTGTTGGCACACTTCTTCTTCTTTTTGGTACCTTACTTCATTTGAACGCCAATTTCCATTTGCTGAGGTTGCAAATTTCGCGTATGAGCCCGGTATAGGACCCAGCAGACCTTATATGAAGCTTTATCCCACATTTTGGATACTAAAGGACCCCATAGTCGCTATTGGCATTAAAAACACTCAATATGAGCCTCATTCTTAGGAATAACGTCACTGGAGTCCGAAACCATGCTCCAAAGCCTGAAAATAAGCAAATAGCGTCATATGGGTCCGAAAGTCATGGCGTGTAGTAAAGGGATTTAATGTTAAAATATCTTATATATAGATAACTAATTCTTACCTGCAAAGGAGTAAGTTCATGCAAATTTTTATTTACATAGGCTTGGGCTTTTTTATAATTTCAGGTATATGTGTTGGAGCCTTCACGACAGGTACACAACAAAGAGGTAACTTTTATTCGGAATCTAAGCAAGACCGTAAAGCTAAAAACAAAGTAGCGAATGGGTCTGCTTTAGGTGGTCTTATTTCATTAGCTATAGCTGGGATTCTTTATTTGTTGTAATTGAACGCAAAATATAAGGAGGAGGAATGTTGCAGATGGTGAAGATTTTTAATGAAAATACGGTCTCATTTACTCAAAAACAGTCCCCGATCCCAGAGTTTGCTTGGCATACGAGTGAAAGATTAGCTGAAATGGTGGGCTCCAAGCATTTAGTTTTTGATATCAGATCTTTAGATCCTGATAAATATTCTTATCCTTATCATTTTCATAGAAATGCTGAAGAGATATTTGTGATTTTAGCGGGAAAAGCGATGTTAAGAACACCCGAGGGTTTTACGGAGGTTACGGAAGGGGATGTAATATTTTTTGAAATGGGATCGGAAGGGGCGCACCAGCTTTATAATCATACGGATGCACCATGCAGGTATCTGGATCTCCGAACGAATCAGGGAATAGATGTTTGCGAATATCCAGACTCTGGAAAAATCAACATTTTGCCTTATCAAGAAATCTATCAAGCGGATGAACAGGCGGATTATTATAAGGGTGAAGAGCATGTAAGGGAAAAATGGAATGGGGGAGCGTAATTGATTAAAGATCGTTGGTTTACAGTAACGGAAATTGATCCGACCACCTATGCAATCAGTGAATATGGACATTGGGAAAAGGTGCATTCTTTTTTACTCTTGGGGCAAAAACAAGCCGCGTTAATTGATACGGGATTAGGTATTGATAATATAAAAAGAATAACGGATCAGTTAACGGATTTACCTATCGCTGTCATAACTACACATGTGCATGCAGATCATATTGGCAGTCACGGACAATTCGAGACAATCTATGTTCATAAAGAGGATGAGGATTGGCTGATTAACGGAATAAATGGCTTGTCCCTTGCCCAGATTCGAAAGGATATGAGTCGAGACATCACCCTTCCTGTTCCTGAAACCTTTGATCCTAACACCTACATACCTTTTCAAGGGAAACCAACGGCTCTTTTACAAGAGGGGGATGTGCTCGACATAGGTGGGCGCGAAATAGAAATTTACCACACACCAGGTCATTCGCCAGGTCATATCAGCCTATTTGATCATGCCAACGGATATCTGTTTACAGGTGATTTATTGTATGACGTTACTCCAATCTATGCTTTTTACCCTTCGACTAGTCCGGTTGATTTAGTGGCATCCTTAGAGAAGATTACAGAAATTCCAGGGGTTACCCAAGTATATGGCTCTCATAATACGCTGGGTTTAGATCCATCTATTTTACAAGAGGTCAAAAAGGCAGTTCGTGAGTTACGTGAGCAAAAAGTAGTGGCACATGGTACGGGTATTCACCAGTTTGATGGGTTTAGTGTGCAATTTTAGGTTCTTTCTATTTCGAAATCAAATGAGAGGTATGGCGATAACAACTTAATTATTCAGATACGATTGACCTGAAGAGTGCATGCAATTGTTGTACTTGGGAGTAAGCTTCCTTGTACTGGTTGTCGGATTGTTGAATAGGCAATAAACCCGGCAAGAAGGAAATACAATACACAGGCGTTTCTTTGCTGTTCATATATATTTTAAGCGTGAGTTCTTCTATCACATTAGCTTCTTCATCAGCTTCCTTAAGGACGTTAATATCTGCACTAGTTGCAGTTGTTTTGCTGTTTTGTTGTCTTTTGGAGACTTTTGAAAGGGTAAGTGCGTTAACCACAATCTCGGATCCCATTACATTATCGAAAGAGTATAGCTTTGCTACTGCTTTTTTGTTGTTCTTCGGATTTCTGGTGCCTATTGCTAATTTTTTATTAGGTTCGTTAAGTGCGATCAAGTGAGATTGATTGGGGGGAATGAATGTTTTGGTGAAAATGATGTTAAAGGATGCAGCCGCATTAACTAGCATAGAAATATCAGATGAAGTGGATAGCGTTTTCAATTTTATAATGGCGGCACTTAGAATTAAAACAACTCCTAAAATAGCAAATAAGTACACTAAGATAATCAGCATATAATCACCTCCCAGTTATCTCATTAGACTCAAATTGTTGCTTATTGAAAGATATGCCTGAATGATCCCCACTAGTATCTTTTAAAAGGGAAATTCGTGGAATTATAGGATCGGCTTCGGAATTAGCCCAAAAAAAGCACCCGGAGAAACCTGCCGATTCTGCAAATGGCGCAAAATTGGGGGTTGCTGCAAGGGTGCTTTTTAAGGTAAGTATGTAACCTATAGAAAATTGAAGGCAGTGATATGATCGGTATAAACAATCAGCTGTTTGTATTCGATCGGAGTCCCATAACTAGCATAAGGTCTTACAGTAACGTCATTGAGGACAACAAAGTTATAGCTGAAATTTTTATCAGGGTGTTCTGCTCCCAAATAAGATATGTATTCGTCTACTATTACATCATCCATCAAAGATTTTAAATCAAATACATCCTCTTTGTTGGAGACGGCTGGAGAGACGATTCCCTGAATGCTGCCAAAAGAGGTGAGCAAATTCACTTTTTTTCCACTAGCTTGTTCATCATTTAAAAGTAAACCGGACAGCTTACCCAGTGCATCGACTTTAAAATCGACGAGGGTTCTAATTTTTGAGTTATTCAAAACTAAACACATCCTTTTCAATTTGCAATCCTGTTAACAATATTCGACATATAATCACCAAACTCCTAGTATGCTAATGAAAAAATACTTACTTATGTAATGACCCCCATTCTGTATATGGTGATTTGGGGGCTGTGACGTCCTCAGCGAATTCAATTCCTTATCGTTACTCGTGTTCCTATAGGGACGATAGCTGCGAGTGTTAACACATCCTCGTTGTACATCCGGATACAGCCGTGGGATACCTCTTTCCCAATGGAGGAAGGATCATTCGTTCCATGAATCCCGTAGTGTGGTTTAGACAGTCCCATCCAAAAGGCACCAAAGGGACCGCCTGGATTGGGTTGTTTGTTAATAATCGTGAATTCTCCCACTGGGGATTGGGTTAACATCTTACCAATGCCGACAGGGAAACCTCTAATCACAATATCATTGTCCAGAAGATATAACATTCGTTGGGTCAGATCTACAATAATTCGGTAATTTGGCATTATGCACAACACTCCTTTCTAATTAGGATATGAGCAGAACGCCTAAACGGTTATTCATAGAAAATGCCCATTTTAGCGAACGAGAACAAATGTTCGTTAGTGGTTGAGAAAGCAAAATACACAGAAAAAAGGCTGTTCCGCATTTGCGGAACAGCCTTTTATGGTAGGAGTGCATACTTAGTGGATATCTCGAAACAATCCGATGACTCTTCCGAGAATAGTTACGCGATTAAGGCGAAGAGGCTCATAAGCTGGATTCTCCGGCTGAAGCCGTATATGATCACGTTCCTTGTAAAAGGTCTTAACGGTTGCTTCATCTTCTTCAGTCATGGCTACAACGATATCTCCGTTGTCCGCTGTTTGTTGTTGGCGAACAATTACATAATCACCATTCATAATGCCAGCATCCACCATACTATCACCCATAACTGACAGCATAAATACTTTGTTGTCACCTACATAGTGAGTAGGAAGTGGGAAGTAGTCCTCGATATTCTCTGTAGCAGTGATAGGTACCCCGGCGGTAACTTTACCTACGACAGGAATCCGTGAGATGGTCTGGGCGAATTGGTGAACATTCTCTGAATCCTCTTGGCCTAGTAATTCTATTGCACGTGGCTTCGTTGGATCTCGACGAATAAGTCCCTTCTTCTCAAGCCGGTCCAAATGACCGTGAACTGTGGAGCTGGAAGCAAGGCCAACAGCTTCTCCAATTTCCCGGACGGAAGGTGGATAACCCTTGCTGCGGACTTCGCTTCGTATAAATTCCAGGATCGCCAGCTGGCGACTTGAAATCTTTGACATTGGAATCAACCCCATATAGTAATGTTTGGGAAAATTATAACATAGAACTACCGTTCGCACAAACATAAGTTCTAACTATTATAAATATTAATCTGCTAGAGTTAAAAAATGGTAGACAAATGATAATAAAATGTACCACTTGAGTCTCTCGAAAAAAAGAGAACAATTGTTCTGAAATAGTATTGAACAAAACACATGTTCGTGTTATTATGAATTCGAAAGTAAGAACAAGTGTTTGGAGGATGATAATTATGCTAAAATACAGTACATACCGCAGCATCTACGATAAGGCCCCAGTGGTTGAATCTTTAGGACATAATGACGTTGCCCGTAATTCCGCTAAGGTGAAAGAGATAACGGAACGTTTGCTAGGAGGGATGATTTCGTTGTTCCGTCAGGACTTCTTTATTAAGTTAATATTGATTATCGTGCTAGTATTTTCTGGCCTAACAGTAGTGGGAAATGTATTTGCAGGATCGACGACTATAATGAAGGAAGAGAAGCGGATTGTGGTTGAACGTGGAGATACACTATGGAGTATTGCCCTTAAGAATAAACCGGCTGATATGAAGACAGTTGTTTATATAGAAGGAATTAAACGTTCAAGTGGGATTAAGAGTAGTCAAATTAACGCTGGAGACATACTTACTTTACCTATTTATTAATTTTCTGAGAACATAATAGAATGACCATTAGAGCTTGCAGGGAGTAGACCTTGACAAGCTCTTTTTCTCATGGCAGAGTTAGAATTAATTTATAGGGGGAGGGAAAGTATTGAATATTGATGAGTTGGTCGCGCGAATTAACGAATTGGCACGCAAACAGAAGAGCGTAGGCCTTAATCAAGAGGAAGTGGCGGAACGCGCCAAGCTTCGTGAAATTTACCTGGGGAATATCCGCAATAACTTCCGAGCACAATTAAATACTATTGAAGTAGTAGATAACGATGAGCATGAACAAGGTAACAAGGGGCTTAAACATTAGCTCGCTGTTCCTTTTCATAGATATTTCAGGATGACTAGGGGGAACGCACATGGCCCGTTCTTGGGAAAGAATGGTTCAACGCAACACACAGCAAATCAACAAGCAAAGAAAGAAACAAGGCAAGGATACGATTTATGCCTCTAAATCTCCTACCCAGAATGCCGAAGTCTTTAAAGGTCGCAACATTGCATTTCCGGTAGTGTTAGTGATACTTGGCACTATGTTTTGGGTAGTTGGTTCTATTGATCAGGCCAAAGGAAATGGCATGCTGGCTAATTGGTTGGGAGTAGTACTGTACTATTTGCTGGCAGCGCTATTGTTCTTCCGTCGTCCGTACTTGAAGGTGGAAAAAGCAAGACTGTCTACTATTAAATTCAATCGCGAACGCGGGCTTCCAGCTGCAGATATTGAGAAAATCACCCTTTCGCGTGGAGCTGTAGTCATTAAGCACAAAGGGAAACGTACGAAATGGATTTTCACAAGACTTATGAATCGCTATGATACTAATGCGATGAGTACACGATTAGAAGCATTTGCTAAAGCTCACAACATTGAAGTAGTTCACGAATAGAACTAGACCAGTTAAAGGGAGAGGGAGACCTGTAATGCCAATTTCTGCTGTACTATTTGACCTTGATGATACATTGCTGTGGGATGATCGGAGCGTCGAAGAAGCATTTCGTTCTGCTTGTGAAGCCGCCGGGGATACGATTGATCCACAAGAACTAGAAGTTGCAGTTCGTAAGGAAGCAAGTAGCTTGTATGAATCTTATGAGACGTTCCCATTTACAAAGATGATCGGAATTAATCCATATGAAGCACTCTGGGCTAACTTTACGGCAGGTGAACAACCAGAATTCCGTCAATTGGAGCAGCTTGCACCGGTATATCGTAAAGAGTCTTGGCGTCGCGGACTTGCAGCCTTAGGGGTGGAAGACGAAGCACTAGCTGAGACCTTGGCAACTAAATTCGCAGCAGAGCGCAGAAAACGTCCATACATCTATGAAGAAACAATGCATGTACTGGAGCAGTTACGGGGTCAAGTGAAGCTTTTGCTACTTACGAACGGCTGTCCTGCACTGCAACAAGAAAAACTAGATGGTGTGCCAGAGTTAATTCCTTTCTTTGATCATATTGTGATTTCCGGAAGCTTTGGTAAAGGCAAACCGGATAAGGAAATTTTCCTGCATGCTTTAGAGCTTCTTGATGTAACTCCTGAGCAAGCGGTTATGGTCGGCGATAAGCTTACAACGGATATCCGTGGGGGGCTGGCAGCAGGGTTGACCACGGTCTGGATTAATAGAAAAGGTAGAGCACCTAGTCTTGATATTCATCCGGATCATGAAATCAATCACCTTGAGGAACTTCTTCCACTAGTTCAATCCTTGTAAGATATACAGAGCTATTAGCTCCAACATAAAGACTTTATAAAAGCAGCGAGTTTCTGAGATCCTAAGAAACTCGCTGCTTTTCTGTACATACATACTAACATAAGGATTTCATTAGATTTTTAAGTAAATGATTTAAGTCACAAGTCTAATGCGGAATTGATGCAAAATACTGAAAAACCAATAATAATGTGTATAATAGATGGAGATGTATAACATGAATTGGTAGATTTTTATTATTCGATAATGATTGGGAGGGCTCCAAATGATGAGATCGAAGAAATTAGTCGCTGTATTATTAGGTGCAACACTTCTAGTACTAGGTGGATGTTCTTCAAATGGAACCAAGCATTCAGAAATACATAACATGAATATGAACATGTCTATGGAACCTATCAAAGTCGAACTACAATGGAGTCCTGAAGAAGTTGTTGTAAATCAAAAGGTAACCTTTGAAGCTGTGGTGACCCAAGATAACGAGGCAGTAGATGATGCAAAAGAGGTTCTGTTCGAAATTGTGAATAAAAATGATGAGGGACAGAAAATAGAGCTTAAGGGAAAGCTAATAGGTAAAGGAGTCTATCAAGCAGAAGGGACCCTTGAAAAGGAAGGACAATATAATGTCACTTCACATGTGACAGCCCGGACACAGCACTCTATGCCTAGCAAAGAGCTGTCTGTGAAACCATGATTCAAAGGTTCACAACGGTTGCTGAGCAATAACAGATAAAGCAGAGTGGAAAGGAAGGCTTTTCGAAATTCCTTTATTCTGCTAAACTTACTCTAATGTTTTACTGGGGGGACTATTAGTTGGCTAAATATACACTTGAGGAAAGCTTACAACAAAGGATTTTGATCCTTGATGGCGCAATGGGCACAATGATCCAACAGGTGCCTCTTACTGGAGAAGATTTTGGTGGCGATGAGCTGGATGGCTGTAATGAAATGCTGGTATTAACACGTCCAGAAGTCATTCAGACGATTCATGAGCAGTATCTCGAAGCAGGGGCTGATCTCATTGAGACTAACACATTTGGTGCAACCTCTGTTGTACTGGCGGAATATGATATTCCTCAGCGCGCACGTGAGATCAATCTAGCGGCAGCAGAGTTGGCCCGCAGAGCAGTAGACAAATATGACACACCTGACCGTCCGCGATACGTCGTGGGGGCTATGGGTCCAACAACAAAAACGCTCTCAGTAACTGGAGGCGTTACTTTCCAAGAGCTAGTTGATAGCTATGAGGAACAAGCAGTGGCATTGATCGACGGTAAAGTAGATGTTTTGCTGCTGGAGACCTCTCAAGATACACTTAACGTTAAAGCTGGAAGTATTGGTATTCGTAATGCTTTTGAAAAGACTGGCATCACATTACCGGTTATGATTTCAGGAACAATTGAACCAATGGGTACTACACTGGCGGGTCAGAATATTGAAGCATTTTATATCTCATTAGAACATCTGAAGCCTATCTCTATGGGCCTCAACTGTGCGACTGGTCCAGAGTTCATGCGGGATCATATTCGTTCGCTTTCGGAGATCTCCTCGGCAGCCGTGAGCTGTTATCCAAACGCAGGATTGCCGGATGAGAATGGACATTATCATGAATCTCCAGATTCTTTAGCTCGCAAGATTGCAGCCTTTGCTGAAAAAGGCTGGCTGAATATTGCGGGGGGCTGCTGTGGAACGACACCAGAGCATATCCGTGCGATGAAGGAAGCACTTTCCGAATATCCTCCACGCCCGCTGGCAGGTAATCATCCACCTGCACTTTCAGGTATTGAGCCTATCTATATTGAGAACGACAACCGTCCTTACATGGTTGGTGAACGTACGAATGTACTTGGCTCTCGTAAATTCAAACGTCTTATCGTCGAAGGTAAATATGAGGAAGCCTCAGAAATTGCCCGAGCTCAGGTAAAGAGTGGGGCACAGGTTATTGACGTGTGTGTACAAGACCCTGACCGCGATGAGATTGAAGATATTAAGCTTTTCTTAGAACTGGTTGTAAAAAAGGTTAAAGTACCTCTGATGATCGATACTACCGATCCTAAGGTTATTGATTTAGCTTTGCAGTACTGCCAAGGTAAGGCGATAATTAACTCTATTAACCTTGAAGATGGTGAAGAGAAATTCGAGCTGGTGACGCCGATCATTCATAAATATGGCGCAGCTATTGTTGTGGGTACCATCGATGAGACGGGACAAGCAATTAAGGCGACAGATAAACTGGAAGTGGCTAAACGCTCCTATGACTTGCTAGTGAACAAGTATGGTTTAGCAGGAGAAGATCTTATTTTTGACACGCTGGTGTTCCCTGTAGGAACCGGAGATGAACAATATATCGGTTCAGCAAAAGAAACGATTGACGGCATTCGTTTGATCAAGGAAGCACTTCCAGGTGTTCATACGATCTTGGGCATCAGCAACGTCTCCTTTGGATTGCCGGAAGCGGGACGTGAAGTGTTGAACTCAGTATTCCTTTATGAATGTACAAAAGCTGGATTAGATTATGCGATCGTAAATACAGAGAAAGTGGAGCGGTATGCTTCCATTCCTGCCGAAGAACGTCATCTTGCTGAGGAACTGATTTATAATACGAATGATGAGACGCTTTCTGCTTTTGTAGCTGCTTTCCGTGGTAAAAAAGTAGAGAAAAAAGAGAAGATTTCCAACCTGTCACTTGAAGAACGTTTAGCCTCCTATGTGGTTGAAGGTACGAAGGAAGGACTCATTCCTGATCTAAATGAAGCATTGACTAAATCTGGTCCGCTGGAGATCATCAATGGACCGCTGATGGCAGGGATGTCGGAAGTCGGCCGGTTATTTAACAATAATGAATTGATTGTTGCTGAAGTGCTGCAAAGCGCTGAAGTGATGAAGGCTTCTGTGAATCACCTAGAGCAGTTTATGCAGAAGGATGAGACAGCGGTTAAAGGAAAAATTATGCTGGCGACCGTAAAAGGGGACGTGCATGATATTGGTAAGAATCTAGTGGAGATCATCCTCTCCAACAATGGTTATCAGATCATTAATTTGGGTATAAAAGTACCACCAGAGACCATTATCGAAGCCTTCCGTCGAGAAAAAGCTGATGCGATAGGATTGTCCGGGCTGCTTGTAAAATCTGCTCAGCAGATGGTGCTCACCGCTCAGGATTTACGTACAGCTGGGATCGATGTTCCGATTATGGTTGGCGGCGCAGCTTTGACCCGTAAATTTACGAAGACCCGTATTCGTCCAGAATATGACGGCCTAGTATTGTATGCTAAGGACGCTATGGACGGGCTGGATATTGCCAATCGGCTTATGAACCCTGAAGAACGGGAGAAGATTGCCGAGGAAATTCGTGTGGAGGCAGAAGCAGCGGTTGCCGTTGCGCCTAAGCAAGAACTGCCGAAACTAACCAGAGCAGTGCGTTCCAAAATATCTCCAGATGCACCTGTTTTTGTTCCACCGGATTTAGAACGCCACGTACTGCGTAACTATCCATTGGGGCATATTATCCCCTATGTGAATATGCAAATGCTGCTGGGTCATCATTTGGGGTTACGGGGTTCTGTAGAAGCCCAATTAGCTGCTGGAGATCAGCGGACTGTTGAACTGAAGGGTACCGTAGACGATATTCTCCATCAAGCGATGCTAGAGGGTACCATTACTCCACATGCTATGTATCAATTCTTCCCTGCACAATCGCAAGGGAATGATATTATAGTGTATAATCCACAGAATACGTCCGAGATCCTGCATACCTTTACTTTCCCAAGACAAGGGGTAGAGCCTCATCTGTGCTTGGCGGACTTCTTGAAACCTGTTGACAGTGGTATTATGGACTATGTTGGATTCCTAGTTGTAACAGCAGGTCACGGTGTACGTGAATTGTCTACTCAGCTGAAAGAAAGCGGAGATTATCTGCGTTCACACGCCTTGCAGTCGGTTGCACTTGAAGTGGCAGAAGGACTGGCAGAACGTGTCCATCATATGATGCGCGATACTTGGGGTTTCCCAGATCCGGCGGATATGACGATGAAGCAAAGACATGGGGCAAGATACCAAGGGATCCGTGTTTCATTTGGTTATCCTGCATGCCCGGATTTAGAAGATCAAGGTCCACTGTTTAAGTTGTTATCTCCGGAGGATATCGGTGTTCACCTTACAGAAGGCTTTATGATGGAGCCCGAAGCTTCCGTTTCGGCTATGGTATTTGCCCATCCAGAAGCGCAGTATTTTAATGTAGAGAAGCTGTAATTCTTTCATTTATATACCTGGTCTGTAGGGGATTGTATCCCTTTCAGCGGAACCTCCCGTAACTGGGGGGTTTTTTGCTGGAAGAAGGTCGTTTAGAATTGAAAAGAGATGGTTGAGCCAATAAGTAGAAGGGAGGAAAAAGAATGGATTTATATTTTTTAGGTACTAATGCAGGTGTACCAACGCTACAACGTAATGTAACGTCCGTTACATTAAGACTGCTGGAAGAACGTCGCAGTATTTGGATGTTCGATTGTGGGGAAGGTACACAACATCAGGTTCTTAGTTCGCCGATTCGGCTAGGAAAGCTGGAAAAGCTATTCATTACCCACTTGCATGGTGATCACCTATTTGGTCTTCCAGGTCTATTATCAAGTCGTGGTTATCAGGGAGGGACAGCGCCGTTAACGGTGTACGGCCCCCCTGGATTAAAAGCATACCTAGAGATCTCCTTAGCTGTGAGCCAATCCCGAATTCCTTATAAGATTGAGATTGTGGAGCATACAGGAGGAACTATATTCGAGGATGATGGCTTTAAAGTTGAAGCTGCATTACTTGAGCACCGCATTGACAGCTATGGCTACCGGGTAACGGAAAAGGATAGTCCCGGAAGCCTCAATACGGAATTGCTTAAGAGTTATGGTTTAAAACCGGGACCGATTTATGGGAAATTAAAAAAAGGTGAAGATGTTGTTACGGATGAAGGTGTACGAATCTGTGCTGCTGATGTTGTTAGGGAACCTAAACGAGGACGTATTGTTACTATCCTTGGGGATACAAGACCTTGTTCGGGAGCCTTAGAACTCTCTCTTAATGCAGACCTTGTTGTTCATGAAGCAACCTTCGCCCATGATCTGGCTGACATGGCGTATCAATATCATCACAGTACAGCGCGTCAGGCTGCAGAGTTAGCAAAAGAAGCCAAAGCAGGACAGCTGTTGCTGACTCATTTCAGTTCTCGTTACAGCTCGCATGAAGAGTTAATTCCTTTGCTTGAGGAAGCTGAACTCATATTCCCTGAGACATTATTAGCTGAGGAATTTAATGCATATCCGGTACCTCGCAGACTAAATGGGCAATAGGGGGAATGATTATTTTCCGGGAAAGCGCAGGAAATGACAGTGCTATGCTAAAAAATGCTGGATGAGACGCTTGTTCGATTTCATTCGACGAAGTGTGTTAGATTTAAAGTAATCACGGAGTAAAAGACGAACGAATGGCTGGACATATTGCCGAAAATCAGTAGGTGATATCTTCCACCTAAAGGGCTTGAGTATGCCTGTAAATCCAAGCAGGGCAAAGGCTGCGAGTTTGTTAATACTATTATTTATTTATTATATTAATTAAATTTATTATGGAAACTGAGGGGTTAGTGATGGAACAAATTGAAGGATTATTGATTGATCTAGACGGTACATTGTACCATGGGCATAAAATGATTCCCGGTGCTGATCTGCTGATAAAGGCTCTTCGTGAATCGGATATCCCTTTTTTATTTGTTACCAATAACTCATCGCGTACGGCAGCTAACGTTGCTGCCCACTTAAGTGGAATGGGAATTGAGGCGAAAGCTGAGGAGGTATGTACCTCTTCTATGGCAGCCGCACGTTACATAGCTGAGGAATCACCTGGGGCTACAGTGGCGATACTTGGAGAAGAGGGACTGCGTATGGCTTGCATTGAGGCAGGGCTCCAAATCGTCACAGAATCCCCTGATTATGTGGTGCAAGGTATCGATCGTTCTTTTAATTATGCTTCGTTAGCTCAAGCTTCGCGTTGGATTTTGAGCGGGGCAAAGTTTGTGCTCACCAATCCAGATTTAATGTTACCATCAGATGATGGGGTTATGCCGGGTGCGGGTACGATCGGTGCAGCAATTGAGGCTGCCAGTGGTGTGAAGCCAGTAGTGATCGGTAAGCCTGAATCGCATCTGATCAAATATGCGACAGATCTTCTGAAAATTCAACCTGAACATGCTGCTGTTGTTGGGGATAATATGCGTACGGATATCGCTGCCGGTGTTAATGCGGGCTGTCGTACAATCCTTGTTCTTACCGGTTTAACCACTACAGAGAATCTGGAGCACTATAAAAGTATCACAGGGATCACTCCCGATGAAATATGTGCCGATTTAGCTGAACTTAAAATGTTTCTCGGTGTATAATAGCTAGGGTCTTATTACTTCACCAACTTAGAGGGGACGATGAGTATGCCAGAATTGCCGGAAATGGAGAATTATAGACAGCTGCTTAGCCAGCGTATTATAAATGTTCCGATAACTAATGTAATTGTGAACAGAGAAAAAACAATTAACATGGAAACAGAAGCTTTCATTGATGCCTTGATCGGTGCGCGTGTTGTTTTTGTAGAGCGGCGCGCCAAGTACATTTTGTTTCATCTCCATGATGGACGAAGATTACTATTGCATTTAATGCTGGGTGGATTGCTTTTTTATGGTTCAGAAGAAGAGCGGCCGGATCGTAATACGCAAGTAGAAATCGCATTTGGTGATCAGATCCTTTATTTTATGGGCCTGCGGTTAGGGTTCTTACATTTAGTATCCGTGAAGGAAAGCGAAGCAACGATGGGTAAGCTTGGACCTGAGCTGCTGGATCGACGGATGACGCCGGAACGTTTTGCAGGAATATTAAAAGGGCGGCGTGGTGCGTTAAAAAGTCTGTTAGTGAATCAGCATGTAATGGCGGGTATTGGAAATTGTTATGCGGATGAGATTGCTTTTGACGCTGGGCTTCTGCCTTCAGTTTTAGTACAAAATTTATCACCTGAAGCCATTTCCCGTCTGTATCAAAGCATTCAAAAAGTATTAACTGATGCGACAGAGATCGGCGGATACATGGAAATGCCGTTTATGACAGGTGACATGGTTACGGGTTCCTATAATGATCAATGTAAAGTCTATGACCGTGAGGGCGAGCCTTGCCTACGCGATGGGGGAACGATTATCAAAACAGAGCTGTCTGGACGCAAAGTATTTTATTGCCCAGACTGTCAACATGAAGCCTAAACCCAAAATAGGGGCTCATGTCAGCATTCGTGGTGGATATGGGAGAGCTGCCCGATTTGCTTGGGAGAGTGGTGCAACAAGTTTTCAATATTTTCCGAAAAATCCGCGCAGTCTGAAGCTAAAGACGGTTGATATTCGAGATACAAGGGATTGTGCACTCTTTTGCCAAGAAAAAGGAATCACCTCTATCGCCCACACCCCTTATGCAATCAATATGGCTGCGAATAGGGATGACGCAACCCCTCGAAACGTGTATGTAGACTCCCTTCTTAATGATCTGGAAATTGCTGAAGCCTGCGGTTCCTTAGGTATTGTTGTTCATTTTGGACATTTTGCTGGAATGGAGCCGTTACAAGGCTATCAAAATATTATACAATGTATGAATGAGACGCTGCAGTCCTGGGAAGGTAACGCCAAGCTGCTAATTGAGAATCAAGCGGGCAACCATGGTACCGAAGGGATTACACTTGAAGAATTGGTGAAGGTTCGTGAGCTTAGCCAGTTTCCCGAGAAGATTGGATTTTGTCTGGATACCTGTCATGCTTTTGCAGCAGGAATTTGGAATCCTGAGCATACGGAAGACTTGCTTGAACGAGGAAACCAGCTTGGATTTTGGCCGCATCTTGTAGCTGTTCATCTTAATGATTCTAAGTTTCCCTTTGGTTCAAGACGGGACCGGCATGCTGGAATAGGAAAAGGTTTTATCGGCGAAAAGGGTCTTGAAAGCTTAATAACTTCTGATCCATTACGTAAAACATCTGTTGTTTTGGAAACTGAAAAGGGTCCAGATGGCAGTCATCGGAATGAAATAGCTACTGTTCGCAGTTGGTTTGAAGCGGGGGGCTAGAAAGTGATTCATATCTATATGGACGATCTCCGTAAAGGTCCGCTTGGATTTGCTTTAGCCCGGACAACAGAAGAATGTCTTCTGATGCTGCGTGAGTGTGAGGTCGGTATTTTATCGTTAGATTATGATATGGGACCGGATGATTATTCAGGTGGGGAAGTGGCTAGACGGATTGTTCTGGAAGGACTGTACCCCTGTGAAATCTATCTACACACCTCCAGCGTTTTAGGGAGAAAAGAAATGTATGAAATCTTATACGCAGCTAAACCTGAGGGGATGCGCTTGTTTAATGGTCCCCTGAGTTCTGATAAGCTTCATGATATCGCTGGGGAGACGGGACTAAAATGAAGGAAATGAATGAAGCGGATTTACTGGAGATACTCACGAGACCGGGAGAACCGCTGGTAGTGTTTTTGCATACTCCGCTGTGTGGTACCTGTAAGGCTACAGAACGCATGTTGGAAGTGGCGGCACATCTGTTGCCTGCTGAACTCCAAATGGTTGCTGGAAATGTGAACATGTTGCCTAATCTGGTACAACAATACCGTATTACCAGTGTTCCTGCTCTACTAGTGGCTTCTGCTGACCGGATAGAGGATCCGCATATTTATTATTCAATGGTTTCAGTTGAGCGGATTCTGGAATACATAAGGAGTGTTATATCATGATCATTTCATTACAACATTTATCTCTGCGCAGAGAAGAAAGCCTAATCTTGGACGATGTGTCCTTAGAAGTTAAGGAAGGCGAAAACTGGGTCATTTTGGGACGGAATGGTTCTGGCAAAACAACAATTTTGGAGATTATGACAGGTTATTTATTCCCTAGCAAAGGAACTGTTGAGGTATTGGGGAATAAATATGGTCAATGTGATTTACGCGAGGTTCGTAAAGAAATTGGTTATATTGGTCCTTCCTTAATGGAGAAGATGTCTTTAAATGATCCGGTGTGGGAGGTTGTCGCTACAGGAGCTTACGCTTATTTGCGTTTCTACGAGAGCATTCCACACGAAGTGAAGGAGAAGGCAATCCGCCTGCTAGAGGATATGAATCTGGGCAATATGGCACTTCATCCTTTTGGAACCTTGTCACAGGGAGAGCGAAAAAAAGCAATGCTGGCAAGATGTCTTATGGCTGACCCCAAACTACTGATTATGGACGAGCCTTGTGCAGGTCTTGATCTGTACGAAAGAGAAAAAATGCTGGCTGAAGTAGATAAGCTGAGACAACGTAATGTCTCCGTTGTTTATGTAACTCATCATGTGGAAGAAATTGTCCCGCTTTTTACACATGTTGCTTTAATTCGCGACGGTAAGCTAGCTGGTTCCGGACCGAAAGAAGAAGTATTAACCAAAGAAATGATCTTGGCCACCTATGATATTCCTGTTGATGTAGAATGGGATAGCGGTCGTCCCTGGATTAAAATTAGACCTGGAGGCAAAACGATTTGAACGAATTAAGACATGATAACGAAGAGCAGACCACTGCTCCGGAAGAAATAGTGTACTCCCGATATATTTGTACAGCTAATCACGGCTTTGCGCCATATGCTCAGGAAGAGCTTCGGCGCTTGTTCGGCGCAGTGAAGAGTACGCTGCTGTTGCCGGGAGAAATCTTTCTCGCCACCTTGCAGTCTGAACCCGAGGAAGTATCACGATTGCTCACACAGAATCTGCCCATTTTCCTTCGTCATATACAGCCTGTGCAGTTTCAGGATGAAGGAACCATGGAAGCACTACAGCGTTTGGCTGTGTATTTAAGCCGCCGCAGTGAGCTAGAGGGGGAGAAAGTATCCCTAAATGTTCGTAAAGGGGATCCTTCCTTCTGGCAGGAAAGTCCGGGCGAACTTCGTGAATGGCTGCAGGAGCAATTGCAAAGCTTGGGTGCAGAATTTACAGTACAAGATCCGGCATGGGTCATTTCTGTCTACGCAGACGGGAATGCCTTATATGCAGGAGTGTCCAGACCAGAAGAGAATCTATCCGGCTGGAATGGCGGTGCAATCCGCTTCCGCAAGGAAGACGGACAAATCTCACGTGCTAAGTTCAAGCTGATGGAAGCGGAGAAGGAGTTCGCTATTCCTTTTTACAGCTTCCGTAATGCGCTTGATATTGGTGCCTCTCCAGGGGGCTGGACTTCTTTCTTGCTGGAGCGTGGAATGAAGGTAACAGCGGTTGACCCTGCTTTGATGCATGAATCGCTGCGTAATTACCCGGGTCTGAAGATCCTGCGCAAAAATGCCGGAGAAGTGAAATTCCGCGATAATGAATTTGATCTGCTTGTATGTGATATGAGCTGGAGTCCTAAGCTGATGGCAAAGCTTGTAACCGGGCTGCTGCACAGCCTGTCACCAGGCGGAACAGCGATTGTGACCGTAAAGCTGATGCATAAGAAACCTCTAGCGATGATCAAAGAGATCATTGCAATGTTTGAGGGCGAACGTATGCAGATTCAGCGGGCTAAGCAGCTGTTTCATAATCGTGACGAGATCACGCTTTATATGATTAAATACTAGGTAAGATCCTAATTTAAAAATCTTAAGGGAAAGCATCCCGTTATTAACGTTATCGTAATCTGCGGTAACAACGTTAATGGCGGAAGCTTTCTCTTTTTTTTATGTGAAAAAGGGGGAAGTTCAGTGAATTTTGCATCGAAGCTTGGGGTAGGGCAGATAATGGACGCCAGATACAGAATTATTGACCAGATTGGAACAGGTGGAATGAGTATTGTTTATCTTGCGGAGGATCTGCGTTTAAAGGGGAAACGTTGGGCTGTAAAAGAAAGTGTTAGCTCAGCAACGCTGTATTCGGACATTGAAGCGGAAGCGGAGATGCTAATGGGGCTGGATCACCCGCGGCTTCCACGTATTGTTGATTACTATCTTTCGGATAAAGAAGGGTATTCTTATTTAGTCATGGATTATATTGAAGGGATAACTTTAAGTCAGCTGATGAGGGATAATCCCGGACCTTTGCCTTGTGAATTCATCCTACAAATTGCTAAACAGCTTTTAGAAGTCCTGCAATATTTGCATGGTCATCATCCGCCCATTGTTTATCGTGATTTAAAGCCCTCCAATCTTATGTTAACTAAGCAAAAAGAATTAATGTTAATCGACTTCGGAATCGCTCGAAATTTTAGAAAAGGCATCGCTGAAGATACGGTGAAGCTTGGTACGGTAGGATTCGCGGCTCCTGAGCAGTATGGGAATGGGCAGAGTCAACCGGTTTCTGACTTATATGGTCTTGGTGCGTTGCTTTTATATATGGCTACCGGAGGATTATGCAGCCACTGGGAGTCAGGAATGGAAAATAAGTTGCGTGACCAAGTTCCCGCAGCTTTTATTCCGATAATTAGACGTTTATTACGGCCACATCCGGAGGAAAGATATCAGGAGGCAACAGCTGTTATTCAAGCACTGGTTCATGTGGAGGCTGATATGGATGAAGGTAATCATTCAGCAGTGTCTGTACCCCTAGCAGTTGATAAACGGAAAGCTAAAGTGATCGCCTTACTTGGGGTAGGGCCGGGACTTGGAACAACACATACTTCATTTGCGATTAGTGATTATCTGGCACAGATCGGTTCAACAGCTTGGGTTGATCTATCACCGGATTCATCGGTTTATGATCGCATGCACAATATGCTTGATGTGCAGAGTGCTTCAGTTCCTGCTGAGAGCTCTGAGTCTGTATTTTCCTGGAGGAAGGTTCATTACTGGAAGCGACCTCACCATGGGGACGTAGCAGAGCTTATGAGAGGGGCTTATCAATTTGTGGTATTAGATCTGGGCACGGGTGGATTTGATGGAGCGCTGGAAGAAATCAAACATAGCGATATTCCCATTCTAATTGCTTCTGGCGCAGATTGGCGACTGGAGGAAACTTTATTATGGATTAGGAGGAAGGGGCTGCAGCCTGAACGGGATTGGAGAGTGGGTTTACCACTTGCTGAACAGCAATCTGTTGAACTGTTGCGAAATTCTTTAGGTATAGATAGGGTTTATAATTTACCGTGTCAGCAAGATCCATTTTTACAAAAAGGGAAGTTGGCAGATGTAATTGCTGAGCTATTAGGGGACATTAAGGGCGAACGAAACGATGGAAAACGCCGTGGTTTTTTCTTAAGATAGGCTATTGGGACTAACATTTAATTCAGTGTTCCGCTAAAGTGTGATAAAATATATATTTATACGTGATTTGATTTACGCATTATTTAAGTATAGACAGGAGCTTGCGGAGAATTTATGAGTTTACTTACTGTAGAAGACGTTTCCCACAATTTTGGGGATCGGACGTTGTTCAAGAACGTGTCTTTCCGGTTGTTACCAGGAGAACATGTTGGAATTGTTGGAGCAAATGGCGTTGGTAAATCGACGCTAATGAATATTTTGACAGGAAAGCTTTTGAAGGATAATGGTAAAGTAGAATGGACCCCTCGGGTGCGTTACGGTTATTTGGACCAACATACGATTCTTACACCAGGCAAAACGATTCGCGATGTTCTAAAGGACGCTTTTCTGCCACTGCTTGAGTTAGAGCAGGAAATGCTGAAGATCACAGAGCAGATGGGTGATGCTTCGCCTGAGGAACTAGAAGTACTACTGGAGCAGATGGGGGACATTCAGGAACAACTGGACATCGGAGATTTCTATCTGATTGATGTAAAAGTGGAGGAAATGGCAAATGGTTTAGGCCTGTCCGTGATTGGGCTTGATCGTGATGTAGCTTCTCTTAGCGGTGGTCAAAGAACCAAAGTACTGCTGGCAAAGCTTTTGCTTGAGAAACCCAATGTACTATTGCTTGATGAGCCTACCAACTATTTGGATGTTGAGCATATCGATTGGCTGACCAACTATTTGAAACAGTACCCATATGCATTTATATTGATTTCCCATGACACTGAGTTCATGAATAAAGTCGTTAATGTCGTTTATCACTTGGAGTTCGGTAAATTGACCCGTTACACGGCGAACTATGAGAAATTCCTTGATATGGCGGAGATGAACAAAAACCAGCATATCGATGCCTATGAGAAACAACAAGATTTTATCAAAAAACAAGAGGACTTCATCCAACGGAATAAAGCGCGTGCTTCAACCTCAGGCCGGGCAAAAAGCCGTGAGAAGCAGCTTGATCGTATGGACCGAATTGATCGTCCTGAAGAAGCTGCTAAGCCGACCTTTAAGTTTAAAGAGAGCCGGGCAAGCGGCAAAACCGTCTTCGAAGGAATTGATTTTGAGATTGGTTATGATCGTCCGCTGCTGCCACAGCTAAATATGGTCATTGAACGTGGGGAGAAGATTGCTATTGTTGGCTGCAATGGTGTAGGTAAATCTACACTGCTGAAGACTATTCTGGGAGTGATCCCAACATACAGCGGCAAAACCTATCTTGGGGATTATCTGAACCCTGCATATTTCCAACAAGAAGTGAAAGCAGCTAGTCTTACGCCTATTGAGGATGTCTGGAATGAATTCTCCAGTTTAACTCAGAACGAAGTTCGTGGGCATCTGGCTCGCTGTGGTCTAAAAAATGAACATATTACACGTCCGCTTAGTATGCTGAGCGGTGGGGAGCAAGCGAAGGTGCGTCTTTGTAAGCTTTTGATGCGTGAAAGCAACTGGGTACTGTTCGATGAACCTACCAATCACCTTGACGTTATTGCTAAAGCAGAGCTGAAGCGCGCTTTGCAAGAATATAAAGGCACAGTCCTGCTTGTATCCCATGAACCTGATTTCTATGAAGATTGGGTTACGAAAATTTGGGATGTTGAGCAGTGGTCAGCTGTACAAGTATAGAATAATCATAAATCCGGAGAATAGCAGACATCCTGCTGTTCTCCGCTTTTTGGATATGGGGAGGAGATAATGTATGTTTCATTACGCCGGGCGAGAAGATCGATACTCACGACAGATACGTTTCGCGCCATTTGGTACTGAAGGACAGCAAGGGCTCGCAAAATCAAAAGTGCTTGTGGTTGGTGCGGGTGCGTTAGGTACAGGGATTGCAGAGACATTGGTCCGTTGTGGTGTTGGGCATGTCCTTATCGTTGATCGCGATTATGTAGAGTGGAGTAACCTGCAGCGGCAACAGCTGTATACCGAGATGGATGCACAGGAGCGAGCTCCGAAAGCCATAGCAGCCCAGAACAGACTGCAGCAGATTAATTCTGAGGTTGTCATAGAAGCGCATGTTATGGATGTGCGGAAGGAAGAACTGGAAGGACTCATCTCAGGGGTGGATCTGATTATGGATGGGACCGATAATTTCGATACACGTCTCATCATTAATGATATTGCCCAAAAGAATAATATCCCTTGGATTTATGGAGCTTGTGTAGGAAGCTATGGAATTACATATACGATTTTGCCTGGAGAAACGCCATGTCTTCATTGTCTTTTAGGTACAGTCCCACTAGGGGGAGATACCTGTGATACAGCGGGTATTCTTCCACAGGCCGTGCAATTGGTTACTGCAAATGCTACAGCTGAGGCGTTAAAGCTTCTCGGTAACCGTAAGGACCAATTAAGAAATAAACTGCTCACTTTCGATGTATGGCGTAATGAACATCAAGAAATTGGAGTGAAAAGTGCCAAAAAGGAGAATTGCCCTTCTTGTGGGACTCATCCGATCTACCCTTATCTAACAGCCTTGAATACGGAACGAAGTGATGTGCTTTGTGGTAGGGATACCGTACAAATCCGCCCTGCCCGGCCGCAGAACCTTAACCTGCAGGAAACAGCCAGCCGCTTGTCTCGTTTAGGAGACGGTGAGGTAGAGAGCAATCCTTATCTAATTTCCTTTAAAGAAGGTCCTTACCGGATGGTGATCTTCGCAGATGGCCGGGCATTGATTCATGGGACGAAGGATATTGCCGCCGCCCGTAGCTTTTATCATCGATATTTCGGTTAAAAAGCAAGATAAACTGATCTTCAGACCATTTCCTAGGAATGGTCTCTTTGCTTTCCGGGGATTCTATATCTATTAATGGGATGCTGATGCATGTCTGATGGATACGGGGGATCTTTGTGAGTGAGCAACTGATATGGTATATGTCTGAGGGAAACGAAAGAGGAGAAGAAGAGCGAATCGCTATAGAAAAAGTGTTTAATGATATCGGTCTGCAAATAACAAAAAGCGAAGATCCCGAAGATCTTCGCTTATCCATTTCTGAAGTAGAACCGGTATTGCTGCTTGCTGATTTAGGCGAGGTGGGAACATGGGAAGGATGGAAAATCATTTCCGCAGTAAGAGATGAGGGAATGATTCTTCCGGTCATGGTGATTTCCGAAGAGTTATCGGGTAACGGAGCGGTTGCGGCCTTTTTAGCCGGGGGGAATGATTTTATGTCAAAACCACTACATACCGGTGAATTCAAATGTAGAATTCTAAATTTATTAACCCTCACGGGTCGGCGTCGAAATTTAAAACATCTGTTAAAGGTGGATGGTTTAATGCTCGATCCCAGCCGCAGGCTGGTCACCCGTGAAGGGATCGAGCTTAAGATGACGCATAAAGAATTCGATCTTCTATATTATCTCGCTGCGAATCGAGGGATTATATGTTCCCGCGAGGAAATACTCAAACAAGTATGGGGATATCAATTCCATGCAGATACCAATGTTGTAGATGTATACATCAGGCATATCCGCTTAAAGATTGATAAAGGGTACCGGAACAAGTTAATTCACACTGTTCGCGGAACAGGATATGTAATGAGGGTGCCCGAAGGCAGCACCACATCCTGAGACTTATTCTCTTTTATAGAAAAGACTCTACTATAGAGCTGTTGTTTACAGTACGCGGCGAGCCTTTAGATAAGTCTTTTTCCATGTACCAGAATTAAGATCAGAAACCGTAACACCTGGTTTACCGTAAGTGTGCAGAATTTTACCGTTTCCGGCGTAAACAGCTACGTGAGTTACATTTTTACCAGTTGCTCTGCTGCCGCTAGAGAAGAATACAAGATCGCCCACACGAAGGTTTGCTTTGGAAACAGAAGTTCCTACTTTTGATTGAGCTGCAGCTGTACGGGGTAATGATACATTATACTTTTTAAAGATATGTTTCATAAATGAAGAGCAATCAAAAACCTTAGTAGTAGAAGTAGATGCTCCGAATTTGTATGGAGTTCCCATATAGTTTTTCCCGAAATTGACAACGCTTTGTCCTTTGGACACCGTAGCGGCTTCGACTTTAGTTGCGCCTACGCCTGTTGCCATCATTGTTCCTAAGCCCATCGTAGTAACCATTCCTATGACAATCGCTTTTTTTATCCATTGTTGTTTATTCATGTTGTAAGTACCTCCAAAGTTAGTATATCAATCTGTCTTGCTGTGTCTTGTCTTGCTTGCCTGATTCGTAGTATAGCAGGTTATCTATGTCATAAAATTTGGTAGAGCAGCAATAAAGTGAGGCTGGGCCTGGGTTGTAAACGTTTTATTAAAAATTCATTAAAAGTTACAAAAAATTAATAACTTGATATTTTGGACAATAAAATAAGCCGTAAACCCCTTGATATATAAGGGATTTATCGGCTTTTTGATTTTAAAACAAAAGTTACAAGGATGTTTCTATATCACTATGTATTTAGTCTTTGCTCTGGATAATCAGCAATAATCCACTACGTATTCTAACTGTTCCAGTGGAGGAAATCAGTTTGTTGCTTACACCTAGAGATTGGCCTAGCTTTAAAGTGGCGTCATTCAAAGGATATTGAAATCCTTCTAATGTAATCCCTGTTACTTCAGGAGTTAATGGAAGCAAAGATACATAGGTGTAGCCCAAATCTTCAATGACTGTTTGGGATCCGGTAAGTGTCACATAGTTATTAGAATCCATGACGTAGCAATTGATTTGACGTTGCAGAGCCCTTGTCATCATTTGAATGCTGGCTAAGGAGTGGTCAATTCGAGTGCCTGTAACTCCTAATAGTAAAATAGAATCAGGTTGCTGATTCATCGCAATATCGAGCGCCATCTCACTGTCGGTTAAATCCTTGTTTACGGCATCACAAGTGATGGTTTTTTTACTTTTGGATTGAATATCCTGAAAAGCTTCAGGCGATACAGAATCAAAATCACCTACTGCAATATCTGGTATATATCCATGTGAGATTAGGAATAATGCACCCCGGTCCGCACCGATAATAAAATCTTCTTCATCTAATAGAGCGAAATAATCCGGAGATAGTTCTCCACCGGCAAAAATAACGACACGTTTGGATGGCATAACATCCATTCCTCCTCTAAAACTCTAGTTGGTTATCCTGTCCCAGTATAATGCAGATTGAAAAGTTGCACAATTGACCAAGACAACGCTAAAATGATAGTGTGCGATTTTTTATGTGCATAAATTCATATTTACTTATGTTTTAACAATTGGGAGGTGAATAAAATCGTAAACGTGCTATTTGTATGTCTGGGTAATATTTGTCGCTCACCAATGGCGGAGGCAGTTCTGCGCCATAAGATTGATGAACAAGAGCTTTCACATAAGATTCTGGTTGACAGTGCGGGAACTGGAGATTGGCATATTGGTAAGGAACCGCATGAAGGGACTAGACGTATACTTGATCAAAACATGATTAGTTATGCAAATATGGCAGCGCGTTTGGTCAGTAGCGAGGATTTTCAGAAGTTTGATTATATCGTTTGTATGGACAAGTCTAATGGAGAGAATGTTCGAAAGGTTCCTGGTGGGGAAGAGGCTAAGCTTTTGTTCTTCATGGATTTATTGCCTGAGGAAGAATTGAGAGAAGTGCCAGACCCTTATTTTACAGGGAATTTTGAGCAGGTATATGATTTAATCAATGCAGGCTGTGACGTTTTGCTTGAAATGGTGATAAGAGAAAAGCTGTAACCCGGTTGGGTTCCAGCCCTCTCTGATTAGTATTAAAGTAAATTAAGGAAATTCGCTGGATTAAACTGTAAGCGCAAACACGGCTGAAATCTACATACGTTCTTTAGATGTTCATTTTTTGCTTCTATCAATAAGGCATTATGTGTTTAAAAAATAGAGTAGAGATTCAGGGAGTTCCTTTTGCCAAAAGCCCCAGAGATGACGACCGTCTTTCTCACGGTAGGATACGGTAGCTCCACGTGCTTCAAGCAACGCTTTTGTTTCTCTGTTCATCTGAACAAAATCATAGGTCCCTGTATCAGTCTGGTAATCTGTTTCCTGCAGTCCGACGACCATATTAATGTTAAGCCAGGCGAGATCTTCTTCTTTTGCCAGCATGGCTTGTGATTCGGGATAGAATGCACCGGATAGGCTGATGATACGTGTGAAGATAGCTGGATAAGCAAGTGCGAGATGGAGGGAGACGCTGCCTCCAAGGGAATCGCCGGCTAAGATTCGTTCTTCGGGTGTACGGCGTACGGGATAATTTTTTTCAATGAAGGGAATAATCTCTTCGGAAAAGCAAGATAGGTACTGCTTGAATCGGCTGCCGAACGGAGCGTATTCTTGAGTCCGAACAGCGACGTTAACTTCTACACCGACGATAATGAAGGGCTCGACATCTTCTTCTATAATAAGTTGTCCAGCAAGTGTAGCAATGCGTCCAAAGTTGAAAAATTCTTCTCCGTCTTGGCAGTACACCACGGGGTAACTGAGAACTTCATTGTAGCCTGGGGGCAGATAGATACGTAATTTACGTTCCTCCTGCAGATGTTCACTCCAAAGCGTTTCTTTTACAATTGTGCGTTTCAGAAAAACAGAATCGCTCATCGTTGTCACGTCACCTTTCTTGTCGAATTTTGCAATACACACAGGGTTACGCTAAAATTATTAAATGTGTAACTGTGTTATTAATCATTTACTTGTTGGAAAAGTGTTAAACTGTTATATTAAATTATCTCACCTGTTATACATACAAAATTTAAAGAAATATAAATTTTATAAGTATTTCTTTGACGAAAGTAACTAAACAGGTGTATAATAATATTATAACAGAGGCAGCTGATATTCAAATTTTTTTATTGAGGTGAAGATAATGAGTAAAGTTCCTTATGAAGTGTATACAGAGGACGTCGAGGCTCTATCGGTACTTTCCCCGGATGGAGAAATTATCAATAAGGATAAGATGCCAGATTTAACTGACGATCAACTGAAAGAAATTATGTATCGTATGGTATTTACCCGTACTTGGGATGATCGTGCAGTAAACCTTGGCCGTCAAGGTCGTCTTGGTTTCTACGCACCGGTATCCGGTCAAGAAGCTACCATGATTGGTAGTGAGTTCGCTTTGGAGAAAGAAGACTTCTTATGCCCAGGCTACCGTGATATTCCGCAGCTAGTATGGCACGGACTTCCATTGTACCAAGCTTTCTTATATTCCCGTGGTCACCAACATGGTGGAGCTATTCCTGATGGTGTTAATGTATTGATGCCACAAATTATCATTGGTGCGCAAATCCTGCACGCTACTGGTATTGCTATGGGCTTCAAATTGAAAAAACAAAAGAGTGTTGCAATTACTTACACTGGTGATGGCGGTTCTTCAGAAGGTGACTTCTACGAAGGCTTGAACTTTGCTGGTCGTTTTAAACTGCCTGTAATCTTCTTTGTTCAAAACAATGGTTACGCGATTACGACTCCGTTCGCTAAACAAACGGCTTCCAAATCGATCGCTCACAAAGCGGTTGCAGCTGGTATTCCAGGGATTAAGGTTGACGGTATGGACATCTTTGCAGTAATCAGTGCTGTACGCGATGCTGCTGAACGTGCACGCAACGGCGAAGGTGCTACATTGATCGAAGCTGTAACTTACCGTTTCCGTCCACACTCCCTTTCTGACGATGCAAGTAAATATCGTTCGAAAGAAGAAGAAGGACAGTGGAGTGAAAAGGATCCAATCGCCCGTCTTGCCAAGTATTTGGAGAAGAAAGGTCTTTGGACTGAAGAAGATACACTGCGCGTGAAAGATGAAGCGAAAGCTACTGTTAACGAGCAGATCAAAAAAGCTGAACAAACCGAAAAAATGACAATACCTGGCTTGATCGACAGCATGTTCGAAGTAACACCTAAACATCTGGAAGAGCAAAAAGCCGATTTTGAATAAGGGGGATATCAGGCAATGGCACAAATGAATATGAAAGAAGCGATCCGCGACGCGATGCGCGTTGAACTGAATCGTGACCCTAACGTTCTTATCTTCGGAGAGGATGTTGGTAATGTAGGTGGCGTTTTCCGTGTAACAGAAGGTCTGCAAAAGGAATTTGGCGAAGATCGTATTTTTGATACACCACTAGCTGAGTCCGCTATCGGCGGTCTGGCATTTGGTCTTGGTGTACAAGGCTTCCGCCCAATTGCAGAAATTCAATTCGTAGGTTTTATCTTTGAAGCTCTGGATCAGATCGTTGTTCAAGCGGCACGTCTGCGCTGGCGTTCTGGCGGTAAATATAATGCTCCAGTAGTATTCCGTACTCCTTTTGGTGGCGGAGTTAAGGCTGCTGAGCTTCATACTGACTCACTCGAAGGTTTGATTGCACAAAGCCCAGGGATTAAAGTTGTAATTCCTTCAAACCCATATGATGCTAAGGGACTTTTAATCGCGTCTATCCGCGACAATGACCCTGTATTCTTCATGGAGCACTTGAACCTTTATCATGCATTCCGTGCTGAAGTGCCAGAAGGTGAATATACAGTTGAACTTGGTAAAGCGAACGTAGTACGTGAAGGTTCTGACGTTTCGATCATTACTTACGGGCTGATGGTACATACAGCTACCAAAGCAGCCGAGCAACTCGAAAAAGAAGGCGTTAATGTTGAAATTATCGACCTTCGTACTGTAAGTCCGATCGACATCGACACTATTGTAGCGTCTGTGAAGAAGACTAACCGTGCTATCGTGGTGCAAGAAGCACAAAAGAGTGCGGGTGTAGCTGCTGAAGTTATCGCACAAATCAATGAAAAAGCTCTACTGCACTTAGAAGCTCCTGTGCTTCGTATCGCAGGTCCTGACACTGTATATCCATTTGCACAAATTGAAGATACATGGCTTCCAAACCCTGCGCGTATTATTGCAGGCGTGAAGAAAGTTTTGGAATTCTAAATATTTTTACGAGAAACAGTTGTCATCCATATGGATGACAACGTTGTTTCATCTTATAAAGTTTAAATCATAAGGTTAGTCCCAATTTCACGAGGAGGTTTTCAAAGTGGCAAAGTTTGAATACCGATTTCCTGAACTAGGTGAAGGTCTGCATGAAGGTGAAATCATCAAAATGCATATCAAAGCCGGTGACAAGGTAACGGATGATGATATCGTAATGGAAGTTCAAAATGACAAGGCGGTAGTTGAGGTGCCTTGCCCAGTAAACGGTACTGTATTGGAAGTTCTGACTAAAGACGGTCAAGTATGCCGTGTCGGTGAAGTAGTGGCTATTATCGAAGCAGAAGGTGACGTGCCTGATCAAGAGGGTGCTGCTACTGAAGCTCCTGCTGCTCAAGCGCCAGCTGCACCAGCTGCTCCAGCATCTAACAAAGCATCGAATTTTGAATATCGCTTCCCTGAGTTGGGTGAAGGTCTGCATGAAGGTGAAATCATCAAAATGCATATCAAAGCCGGTGACAAGGTAACGGATGATGACATCATCATGGAAGTTCAAAATGACAAGGCGGTAGTTGAGGTTCCATGTCCAGTGAATGGTACTGTATTGGAAGTTCTGACTAAAGATGGCCAAGTTTGCCGCGTAGGCGAAGTTGTTGCTATTATCGCTGCTGAAGGCGACGTTCCTGAACAAGAAGGTCATGCATCTGCTGAAGCTGATGCAGCAAAAGGAAGTGCAAACACTACTTCTTCCCCTGCAGCAACAAGCCCTGCTGATGCTAAAGAAGGCGGATCTGCAAGTGTAACACCAGCTCCTGACCGCGATGTATTGGCTACACCAAGCGTTCGCAAATTTGCTCGTGAGCAAAAAGTGGATATTTCCAAAGTGAACGGAACTGGAAAAGGTGGCAAAATCACTCGTGAAGACGTAGAAGCCTTCTTGAAAGGTGGTTCTACACCTGCGGCTCCTGCAGCAGCAGCGGCGTCTGAAGCTCCTAAGGCTGCTAAGACCGAAGCTAAAGCAGCACCTGCAGCAGCTAGCGGTAACGTTAGTCTTGAAGAAGAACGTGTACCATTCAAGGGTATTCGTAAGGCGATCTCCAACGCAATGGTTAAATCGGCTTACACTGCTCCGCACGTAACCATCATGGATGAAGTAGATGTTACTGAACTGGTAGCATTCCGTACGCGTATGAAACCTATTGCTGAGAAAAAAGGCGTTAAGGTTACTTACCTTCCATTCATCGTTAAGGCTCTTGTTGCAGCTTCCCGTCAATTCCCAGCACTTAATGCTATGATTGATGAAGAAGCAGGCGAAATTGTCTACAAGAAATACTACAATATCGGTATCGCTACTGATACACCAAACGGTTTGATCGTTCCAGTTATCAAAGACGCTGACCGTAAGAGCATTTGGATGATCGCTAGCAGCATCACTGACTTGGCTGTTCGTGGCCGTGACGGTAAATTGTCTGCTAACGAAATGAAGGGCAGCACGATCTCCATCAGTAACATCGGTTCTGCTGGCGGTATGTTCTTTACTCCAATCATCAACTTCCCTGAAGTGGCTATCCTCGGAACTGGCCGTATCAGTGAAAAAGCAGTTGTGAAAAATGGTGAAATCGTAGTTGCTCCAGTAATGGCGTTGTCACTCAGCTTTGACCACCGTATTATCGATGGTGCGACTGCTCAAAACTTTATGAACTACATTAAATCGCTGCTCAATAATCCTGAGCTGCTGGTTATGGAGGTATAATTATGGTAGTAGGAGACGCTTCACTAGATATTGATACATTGGTCATTGGTGCAGGTCCTGGTGGGTATGTGGCGGCAATTCGTGCCGCCCAGCTCGGCCAAAAAGTCCTCATCGTGGATAAATCGGAACTCGGCGGTGTATGTTTGAACCGTGGATGTATTCCTTCTAAAGCCTTGATCGCTGCTGCACATCAATTTGAATCTGCACAGCATGGTGAAGTTTTCGGCGTTACAGCTGAGAATGTTAAAGTGGATTTTGCCAAAACTCAAGAGTTCAAGAACAGCGTAGTTAAAAAAATGACTAGCGGTGTGACTAGCTTGATGAAGGGCAACAAAATTGAAGTATTTAACGGCGAGTGCATGTTTATCAGCGACACAGAAGCACGTGTGTTCAATGATCATGAATCTCCACGTTACCGCTTCAAACACTGCATCATTGCTACAGGTTCCCGTCCAATTGAACTTAAACCTTTCCCATTCGGCGGACGTATTCTGTCTTCGACTGAAGCTCTGGAACTTCCAGAAATTCCGAAGAGCATGATCGTAATCGGTGGTGGATACATCGGTGCCGAGCTTGGTCAAATGTACTCTAAATTTGGCACTAAAGTAACAATCATCGAAGGTCTGGATACTGTACTTCCAGGCTTCGATAAAGATATGACTCGTCTTGTTGCGAAAAACATGGCTAAAACTGGCATCGAAATTGTAACTAACGCTAAAGCTGAAAGTGCTGTTCAGAACGACAAAGAAGTAACCGTGAAATACTCTGTTGGTGGCGAGTCCAAAGAAGTTACAGCAGATTACTTGCTTGTTACTGTAGGTCGTCGTCCTAACACTGACGGTGAACTTGGTCTGGACCTGATCGGTCTTGAGCTCGACGAGCGCGGATTGATCAAAGTTGATCACCAAGGACGCACAAGCATTCCTACCATCTTCGCTATCGGCGATGTTGTTCCAGGTCTTGCTTTGGCTCACAAGGCTTCTTACGAAGGTAAAATCGCTGCAGAAGCAATCGCAGGACTTACATCTGTTGTTGACTACAAAGTCATCCCAGCTGTTGTATTTACAGATCCTGAGTGCTCAAGCGTTGGTTTGACTGAGAAAGAAGCAAAAGACAAAGGCTACAAAGTGAAAAGCGGCAAATTCCCATTCGCAGGAAATGGTCGCGCAGTATCTTTGAACAGCCCAGAGGGCTTCATCAAAATTGTTGCTAACTCCGAGAACAATTTGGTACTGGGAGCTCAAATCGTTGGTATCGAAGCATCCAACTTGATCGCTGAACTTGGTTTAGCAATCGAAATGGGCGCAACGCTTGAAGATATCGCCTTGACTATTCACGCGCATCCAACCCTTGGCGAAATCGTCATGGAAGCTGCTGAATTGGTTGAAGGTCACCCAATTCATGTAATGAAATAATTTTTCTCCAAAATTGCTCTAGCAGGCAACAGAAAGGCGGACGCAAATGCGTTCCGCCTTTTTTTGTGTTTTCCACTTTTTTGAAAAGAGATATACTGGAAGGAAGAGTAATTACCTAATCTGTAATTCATGAATGTAGGGAGGTTCAATGATGAGAGCTGATAAATTAAAGCCTGGAGATGAGCTGCGTATTATCTCTCCTTCCAGAAGTTTGTCATTAATCGATGCTCAGCAAAGAAAAATTGCCAAAGAGCAGCTTGAACGGTTAGGTTTTCGGATATCCATTTCAACAAATTCTTTTGAGACGGATGATTTTGTATCCTCTTCTATTGATTCGAGAATTGAGGATTTGCACGAAGCCTTTTTAGACCCCAAAGTGAAAGGAATATTAACGACCATTGGAGGCTTCAATAGTAACCAGCTGCTGCGTTATATAGATTATTCAATCATTGCGGGGAATCCAAAGCGTTTATGTGGTTATTCGGATATTACTGCACTAAGTAATGCGATTTATGCTCAAACAGGATTAGTTACATACTCCGGGCCGCATTTTTCCACATTTGCGATGCTCTACGATAATGAATATACCATCGAATATTTCCGCAGGCTGATGATGGACAATAAAGAAATTCTCGTGCAGCCTTCCAAGCATTGGAGTGATGATGAGTGGTATCTGGATCAGGAAAACCGGATATTTATTAAAAATGAAGGTCCATTCATTATCAATGATGGGGAAGCGAAAGGAACGATTATTGGTGGCAATTTATGCACTTTAAATCTTTTGCAGGGAACAGAGTATATGCCTAGTTTAAAGAATTCTATTTTGTTCATCGAGGATGATTATGAGTCAGCACCTGCAACCTTTGATCGAGATCTGCAATCCCTAATTCATCAGCCTGAGTTTGAAGAGGTTAAAGGGTTGGTGATCGGCAGATTCCAAAAAGAATCGCGTATGTCAAAGAAGCTGCTAACTACAATTATCCGCTCGAAAGAAGAATTATCTGATATTCCTGTGATCGCAGACGTGGACTTTGGACATACATCGCCGATGATTACCTTTCCTGTGGGTGGACAAGCAAACGTTCGTGCTTATGGGGCCAGAGTGGAGCTTAGGATAGCGGAGTAGAGATACACTTGCTGAACCAATCTTTTATAATTGAATATGTAACCCGATTATTAAATATATTTAAAAATTATCTTACCTTCTACAAAATTCGGATTTTTCAGATATAATATATGAGGTGTAATATTACGGAGGTGCAGTACATTGACGAATGAGTTAGAACAAACCTATTTGAATTTTTTACGATATATTTTAGATCATGGTGTAAAAAAAGAAGATCGTACAGGAACTGGTACAATTAGTGTTTTTGGTTATCAAATGCGATTTGATTTATCAAAAGGGTTCCCGCTGTTTACAACAAAACGTACACCGTTTCGCTTAATTGCAAGTGAGTTATTGTGGTTTATTAAAGGCGATACCAACATTCGTTATTTATTGAAAAATAATAATCATATTTGGGATGAATGGGCTTTTAAAAGATGGGTTGAATCAGACGAATATGTTGGCCCAGATATGACAGACTTCGGGAATCGTTGTTTAGTTGATGAAGATTTTAATCAAGTGTATCAAGCAGAGATGAAATCATTCTGTGATCGTGTCTTAGAAGATGATGAGTTTGCTGCGAAATATGGTGAGCTAGGGAATGTTTACGGTAAACAATGGCGGAATTGGACATCTTCTACTGGTGAATCAATTGACCAATTACAAGACGTTATTCATCAGATCAAAACAAATCCTGATTCTCGGCGTTTAATCGTGAGCGCATGGAACCCGGAAGATGTTATAAATGCCGGAACAAAAGGAAGTAAAGCTGCGTTACCGCCCTGCCACGTTATGTTCCAGTTCTATGTTGCAAATGGTAAACTAAGCTGCCACTTGCTGCAACGCAGTGCTGACTCCTTTCTCGGGGCAAACTTCAATATTCCATCTTACTCATTACTTACGCATTTAATTGCATATGAATGTGGTCTAGAAGTAGGTGAGTTTGTATACAGCATTAGTGATGCGCATATCTATTCAAACCATGTTGAGCAAGTGAAAGAGCAATTATCAAGAGAATTAAGAGCATTGCCTACCCTGGTTATTAATTCACAGAAGAAATCAATTTTTGATATTGAACTGGAAGATCTGGTCATTGAGGGGTACAATCCGCATCCTTCGATAAAAGCGCCGATCGCAGTATAACGTAATTGTTATAAATTAAGATTCGCAAATATAATTTCTGGCAGCGTAGTTTTTTAATTTAGTATGAAGGAAGGAGGGAACTTCATGAGTATTAGCTTAATATGGGCAATGGGTGCCAATCATGTCATAGGAAAAGATAACGATATGCCTTGGCATTTACCGCTGGATTTTGCTTATTTCAAAGCAGAAACATTGGGCAAAAGAATGCTAATGGGCCGCAAAACATGGGATTCGCTCGGAGGCAAGCCCTTGAAGGGCAGAACGAGCCTAATTCTAACTAGGGATACTGATTATTCAGCTGAAGGTGCAGTGGTTCTACACACGCTTGAAGAGGCTCTCAGCGAGGGTAGAAAAGAAGATGAGCTGATGGTGATCGGTGGTGCAGAAATTTATCGCTTGATGCTGCCGTATGCTGACAAGCTAATGTTGACGCAGATCGATCAGGATTTTGAAGGAGATACCCGGTTTCCTGAGATTGACTGGAGGATGTGGAAAGAGGTCTCCAATATCAAGGGAATTCGTGATGAGAAGAATCCGTATGATTACCGTTTCCTTGTTTATGAACGTACGGAATAGCAATAAAACGTTTTCTCTGACATAACATGTGAAATAGTACAAATAATCAGTAGATTTATCCATTACTGTGCAAAAGTGATGAATGTTACTATAATTAAAATTAGAAATGATTATGTATAGGTATAGAATAGAATGTGCAGGTACTTCATTGCGTTGCTGACAACCATACGAAGCCGCAATATGCTACAATGTACTATACTTCAACACGAAGAGAACGGATGGGGGAAACGTAAACATGTCTACACCTACAGGTTTTATGGAGTATAAACGGCAGCTCCCAGGTGATCGGGATCCTGAGCAGCGGGTAAAGGACTGGGAAGAATTCCACCATCATTTATCCGAGGACGAGCTTCGGACACAGGGCGCACGCTGTATGGATTGCGGAACCCCCTATTGCCATACAGGTATTGATATGGCTGGCGGGACCTCAGGTTGTCCAGTACACAATTTAATTCCGGAGTGGAATAACTTGGTGTATCGTGGACTCTGGAAAGAAGCACTGGAACGTCTGCATAAGACAAACAACTTTCCTGAATTCACAGGCAGTATTTGTCCCGCCCCATGTGAAGGCTCTTGCACAGTGGGTCTGATCGGACAGCCGGTAACCATCAAAACAATTGAACTTGCGATCGTTGATAAGGGTTTTGAAGAGGGCTGGGTTGTACCTAATCCTCCTGAGAAACGGACTGGCAAAAAAATTGCAATTGTAGGCTCTGGACCTGCTGGACTTGCCGCGGCAGCACAGCTTAACAAGGCTGGACACACTGTAACTGTATTTGAGCGCAGTGACCGCATTGGCGGACTGCTGACATATGGAATACCTACTATGAAGCTTGATAAAAAAGTTGTACAACGTCGTGTAGATTTGCTGGCTGCTGAAGGAATTAACTTCGTGGTGAACACTGAGATCGGTAAAGACATTCCGGCTCAGCAGCTTGTTGATGAATATGATGCGGTTGTTCTGTGTGGTGGAGCTACTAAAGCACGCCGTTTCAACATTGAAGGCAGTGAGCTTAAGGGCGTTATGTATGCCATGGATTATTTAAATGGAACGATCAAGAGTTACTTGAATTCGAATCTGGAGGATGGTAACTATGTATCCGCTGAAGGTAAAGATGTAATCGTCTTGGGTGGAGGGGATACAGGTTCTGACTGTGTTGCCACAGCACTTCGTCATGGCTGCGGCAGTATCACTCAATTTGGTACACATGAAAAAGCGCCTCTGCAACGGGATCCGATTGCTAATCCTTGGCCGCAATTTCCGAATGTGTACAGCTTGGATTATGCGCAAGAAGAGGCGAAAGCTATTTTTGGTGATGATCCGCGTGAATTCTCAATCATGACCACTAAATTTGTTGGGGATGAAGAGGGGAACTTGAAGGAGCTTCATACCGTGCAGATCCGCCGGATCGTGGATGAGACAGGTCGTAAAATCTATCAGCCCGTTCCTGGAACAGAAGCTGTATATCCTGCTCAACTCGCTCTTATCGCTATTGGTTTCGATGGACCAGAGCAAGATATTGTTGAGGAGCTTAAACTGGAGACCGATCGTCGTACCAATGTGAAAGCACGTTACGGCAAGTTCAACACGAATGTGGATAAGGTGTTTGCTGCTGGCGATATGCGTCGTGGTCAAAGTTTGGTGGTCTGGGCCATCAACGAAGGTCGCGAAGCTGCACGTGAAGTGGATAAATATCTGATGGGCTCAAGCGTTCTTGTCTAGGCTTTAATTTAAGAAGCCGTTTCAAAAGCAGTTTACCTGCTGGAGAAGCGGCTTTTTTTTGGAGCCGACGCTTGACGGAAATATTATTTTCATATAGATTTAATACAATATTTAAATGACAAAAGCATTGACCAAGGACTTACGATCCTAGAAGCGTTAGAACAGAGAGGGAACTCACCGGCTGAAAGGTTCCTCAAATACGTGTGGATGGTATCCTGCCTGGGTAGCTGCAGCGTACAACCGCTGCCGGAATCGGCCGTTATTCGATCGAGGATCGCCATGTAGACTATGTATGGGTTGGCGGTTAAATAAGGGTGGTATCACGACACATTCGTCCCTGACGAATGTGTCTTTTTGCGTTTAGAGCGTTCATTTTTTAGGGAGGGTACAAATATGCGTCAAAGTAATCTTTTATTAACAACTCTGCGTGAGGCACCTACAGAGGCGGAGACAAGCAGTCATCAGCTACTGCTGCGTGCGGGATATATTCGCCAATTAGCAGCGGGTGTGTACACTTATTTACCGCTTGGAAGACGTGTTTTACGGAAAATAGAAGCGATTGTGCGGAATGAGATGGATTTCTCTGGGGCTCAGGAGGTATTGATGCCATCTATGCAGCCTGCGGAGCTCTGGAAAGAATCAGGCCGATATGAGGTATACGGTAAGGAGTTGATGACGCTTCGGGATCGTCATGAGCGGGAATTCATACTAGGTCCTACACATGAGGAAGTAGTAACCACACTCGTACGGAATGAGATCAGCTCTTATCGTAAGCTTCCTATTACCGTATATCAGATTCAGACCAAGTTCCGTGATGAACGCCGACCACGTTTTGGACTGCTGAGAGGCAGAGAGTTTTTGATGAAGGATGCTTACTCTTTTGATACAAACATGGAAGGTCTCGATAAATCATATATCCAAATGTTCGAGGCTTATCACCGGATATTTGAGCGATGTGGATTGAAATTCCGTGCTGTCCATGCGGATTCCGGTGCGATTGGAGGCGAGGGCGGCAGTCATGAATTTATGGCGCTGGCTGAGATTGGGGAGGATACGATTGCTGCATGCTCCGTTTGTGATTATGCGGCCAATCTGGAACAGGCAGAGTCCGTGCGGCCTGCAAAAAATGAAGTTGTCATGCAAGTACCGGAGATAGAGAAGTTCCTCACTCCTGATTTGCGCACAATTGAGCGACTAGAGCAGGAGCTAGATATCCGGCCAGAGCAGATTATTAAAACATTAATCTATGAAGGTGACGGACAGATTTTTGCTGTTCTGGTCCGGGGAGATCATGAAGTCAATGAAATTAAGGTAAGTAAATATTTAGGAATGAATGAGATTAAGCTTGCTGACTACGAGGCAGTGAAATCCTTAGCCGGTGTAGAGAGTGGATTTGTAGGACCTGTGGGTTTAACGCTGACTGTCCTAGTGGATGCAGCAGTAGCAGATATGACCCAAGGGATTACAGGGGCGGGAGAAAAAGATTATCACTTCCGTAACGTAGTACCAGGTAGAGATTTTGCGCTTGAGCATGTGGGGGATCTACGGAATGTAGCAGAAGGTGAAGTTTGTCCGCATTGTTTGGAGGGTGTTTTGCATTTTCATCAAGGGATTGAAGTGGGTCATGTTTTCAAATTAGGTACTAAATACAGTGAAAAGCTAGGCGCTTCTTACTTAGATTCTTCAGGCAAAAGTCAACCTATGATTATGGGCTGTTACGGAATTGGTATCTCACGGCTTTTATCCGCTATTGCTGAACAGCATCATGATGAGGATGGATTAATGTGGCCAGCAGCATTGGCACCTTATCAGGTTCATATCTTGATAATGGCCGTCAAGGATAGTGAGCAGCGGACGGTTGCAGAAGGTCTCTATGATCAACTAACCAAGTTTGGCATTGAGACGCTGATCGATGATAGGGATGAACGCGCTGGCGTGAAATTTAAAGATTCAAGCTTGATCGGGATACCTTTATCAATAGTTGTTGGCAAGGAAGCATCTCAGGGAAGAGTAGAGTATCTGGAACGAAACACAGCGGAGAAAGAAGTCTTAGAAATTATGGAAGCTGTGTCTCGGATCAAAAAATTCTATTCACCGCTGATATAAATGATCTTTTTAATCTAATGAGAGTGCCAATGATCAGGGCACAAGAGTGCTGCTGGTAATTTCGTGAGAGTATTGCCTTTTGCCGCATTGATCTGTGCCTGGGTGAGAAAGAGAGCTTCTGCTAAATTAGCACCTTTGAGGTCAGTATCGCGAAAGTCTGCTCCAATAAGGTCTGCACCTCTGAGATCAGCATCCCTAAGGTCTGCGGCTATTAAATAGGCTCCTCTCAAGTTGGCACCTCTAAGATCAGCTCCTTTGAGCTTTGCTCCCATAAGGTCGGCACCTCGACTGAAATTCTTCGTGGATTTTTTTAGTTTACGACGAGCGTCAGTTCTTACAATTTCACTGACCTGCAACAGTAACATATTGATTTTTGCTCGATGAGCGGAAACATCCACCTTTATAAGAGCTTCAGGATTGAGTAAGGTGAGCTGTTCTGTTTCATCGAGAGCTGTTTGCAGCTCAGTATGGATTGTACGGGTTATTTCTAGGTTCAAAGATTCATGTAAATACCAAAGCAGCTCGTGCAAATGCCACATAATCGGAAATACCTCGAACATCTGCTTCGCAGTTTTCGGCTTTTTCCTCCAGTCTTCTCCAGCATAAGTGACTTGAGAAATCTTTTGCCCAGCTCCAAAACAGTCATAGACCGTACAACCACGGTAGCCTAATTCTCTTAGCTCTGTATGTACACCACAGCGAAAGTCCGACTGTAGATTGTGACACGGCTGTCCAGCGTCTTTGTCTCTAGCGAAATCTACGGAAGCAGCAAAAGGTAATGCGGCACAACATAAGCCGAAGCACTGCTCACAATCCGCCTTCAGGGCAGAGAGGCTTCGATCAGAAAAAGGTTCTGTAAATCTGTGATTCTCATACAAGGTTTGTTTCCCTCCGATACATGAATACGCTTATACCAACTTATTTTAAAACAAACGAAAGACTATGAAAAGTCCGGTCGATTAAAAAAAACCGAGGTTAATGTTATAATAGAGTACTGGACCTATTTTGGACTTAAGAACGAGAAGGTAAGGAGCGAATGTTTTTGAAGACACTTATTATTGCGGAGAAACCGGACATGGGGCGGAATATCGCCGCCGCAATAGAACCAAAGGCTAAAAATTACCGTTCCTATCTTGAAGGGGAGCAGTACATTATTACATGGGCAATAGGGCATCTAATAGGATTGGCTGAGCCGGATGCATATGATGTAAAATACAAAAAATGGAATATTAATGATCTTCCCATTATTCCGGACCAATTCAAGCTGGTTCCTAATGCGCGGACCATTGATCAGCTGAAGGTAATCGGAGAGCTGGCTAAACGAAGCGATCTGCTAGTAAATTCTTGTGACGCCGGGCGAGAAGGCCAGCATATATTTTCGCTCATTCAGCGGCATTTGAAGCTTGAACATCCTGTGAAACGGCTGTGGATTTCCGATTTGACACCAGAGACAATCCGCAAAGGATTTCAAGAGCTAAAGGATGGGGCGGAGTACGAGAATCTAACAAAAGCGGCAAAAGCGCGCAGTGAAGCCGATTGGCTAATCGGTATGAACGGATCACGTGCATTTACTACGAAACATAATGTGCTGCTGTCGGTGGGGAGAGTTCAGACCCCAGTACTTGCACTTATTTATGATCGCCAGAAGACGATTGAGGCGTTCTCATCTCTTAAGTTTTTTGAGGTAGAGGGCCATTTTACACAAAATGAAATGACTTATAAAGGTATGTGGCAGGGTGACCGGCTCACTGATGGTGAGAAGGCGGAGGCGCTGGCTGCCAAGGTCAAAGGAAAACCGGGACGAATTGACTCTTATGAGGTTAAGGAAACGAAAGAGTATCCGAATAAACTGTATGATTTGACGCTGTTGCAGCGGGAGGCGAATGGGAAGTACGCTTTTTCCGCTAAAAAAACACTCGATATCGCACAAGCGTTATATGAAAAGCATAAGGTGATTTCCTATCCGCGGACAAATTCTAACTATGTTACAGAACAGAATATTCCGGAGATGCATAAGACTTTATCTGCGCTCCAAGGGACGGCTTATGATGAATGGGTGAAAGGCGCGAATCGTAATCTCGTTCATAAAGGAAATAAATTTATCTGCAATCCCTCGAAGGTCGAGGATCACCATGCGATTTTGCCTACATATCGAAAAGCAACAGGGCTTAGTGCGGATGAGGGAAAGCTGTATGATTTGATTGTGCGGCGCTTTTTATCACAGTTCTATCCGGCTGCGGAATATAAAGTGCATACGGTTATGACTGATGTAGAGGACGAAAAGTTCAAAACTACTGTTAAGGAATTATTAAGTCTCGGCTGGAAGGTCATTTACGCGGACCAGAAAAAAGACAAAGCAAAGTCGTCCAAGGGAAAAAACAAGGATGATGAGGAAGACGAAGAGATTGAAGTGAATGAACCGTTCGCAATCGCTCCGGCAGACGAGGTGATCTGTAGTGACGCTATCGTTAAAGAGAAAGATACACAGCCGCCAAAACACTATACGGAAGGCACGCTGCTTAGAGCAATGGAAAGTGCCGGAAAGCAGATTGAGGACGAAGAGCTTCGGGATGCTATGAAGGATTCAGGGCTAGGTACTCCAGCCACCCGTGCTGCAACTATTGAACGGCTTAAGAATGTCGGATACATTGAAATGCAAGGTAAAAAAATCGCCATCACGCAAAAAGGACGAACGGCTATTGAACTGATACGTGGAGCGGGCATCGAGCTGTTGACTTCACCTGAAATGACCGGCCAGTGGGAACGTCGCTTGAACGAGATATCCAGAGGAACGGCGTCGGACGGACAATTTATGGAGAATGTAAAAAGATTTGCCTGCATGATCGTGGACAAGGTTCGTGTGCAGTCTCGGGCGTCCAAAACTTCTTTTGAAGGGGAAACTCCATCTGTGAATACAGGGGCTAAAGGTCGGAGTGGTGGAGGTACATCTCGTAAAACCAGCGATAAACCTGCCGCGCCAAGAAAACGTAAACCAGCTAATGAAGAGGAATCAGCAAATTCCGGTCCGAAAATTATCGGAAACTGCCCGCGTCCTGGCTGTGGCGGGATGATTTTTATGGGTAAAAAAGGCTACGGCTGCTCTCATTACAAAGAAGGTTGCAAGTTCGTGATCTGGAAAGAAAACCACGGACGTACCCTTACAGATACTCAAGTAAAGGCATTGATAGAAAAAGGCCGTACGGGAAAGCTGAAGCTTACGAGCGAAGACGGAACCCTGCTGGAAGGCAAACTTGTGCTCAATAATATGGATACGGGTCAATTAACAGTGGAGTCATAGTCTAACTGGAAGCTTGAATGGATCATGGATGATTACAGCGAATTTGCACGTACAAAGCCGCTATCGGACACAGTTGATCTTAAGCGCGGGAATACGTCCTTTTTGGACTGCTATCGGACCCCATAGTCGTTATGGGCGTAAAGGGCTATAGATGCACCGCTTGCGGGAGAATACAGCACTGGAGTCCGCAAACTTGCTCCAACGGCTATAAATTCGCCAATAGCTTCAGCTGGGTCCGTAGTCATGACTATTAGTCGGACTCGCCGTATAGAGGATATGGTTTCAGTGTCGGCTGTGGGTGACCATATCTTTTACACATAAAATTAATTAGTTAAAGAGTGTAGGACGCACCTATTTTAAACGGGATGTAGTAACTTGTGTGCACAAGATATTATGATTACGTAGGGGGCTGATCTTCACTCTTTTTTCATCCTGCGGGATAAATCCAATGTTACATTTTGATTGGGCAGTATAGTCACTACTAGAATGGAAGGAAGGATGACTACATGGGAATGCGTGGATATTACTTTGCTATGTCTGACAACCTGGTGCAGCAAATCGTTGCAGGCGACATAGCATTGAAGAGCTTGAAAATAGACGATTATCCCGGACTGGACATTGATAGATCCTGGGAGGCGATACACTACTTGCTTTGTGGAGCTATTTCCGATGGAGATGCCCCTCTTGGCTATGTTGTTCCGCTGACGTCAGACAAAGGCATCGATTTTGGCTCATTCGGGGCGTTTTCCTTACGCGCTGAGCAAGTTGCAGAAGTGCTTCAGGCTATTTCTGAGCTGGATGAAGCGCAGCTCCGCTTGCGGTATAATTTCCCGGCCATGGTCAAGGAAGAGGTGTATCCTCTTGAACCTGATATTGTTTCAGACGAGGATGAGGACGCGTTCTTTGCCTACATGCTTCAACATTTTAACGAAATTCGGCGTTTTTACAGCCAAACTGTAGCCGAGGGCAAAGGTCTCATCTTTTATATTTTCTGATTCTAACCAAAAGGCGATACACGTCTCCTGATTCCAATGAGCGCGATAAAAAAACCTTGGACTGCTGAAGATTATGACGATTAGAGAAATAAATGACCAATGCGGGAAACAGTAGGTTCAAGTAATCGATGAGACGAAGAGGGGGAAACGGAAATGAAAACGATCAAGTGCATGATGGACCACCTGTACTGGGCGGACGCACGAATCTTGGAAGCGCTCGAGGAGAGTGAGATGAAGAACAATGACCTTCTGAAGCTGGTTCGGCATGTCGCGGTTGCGGAACGAGTCTGGCTGTCCCGATTGCAGGGCAAGGGCAGTGCGCAATATTCGTTGTGGGAGGAAGCGGAAGACCTGACGGCGATCCGAACGATGTTCGAAGAAAACGCCGAGCAATATCGTGTGTATATCGAAGGGCTGGAGGAATTTGATTTGGACGTGATGATCGACTATGCGAGCCAGAGCGGAGTCCCGTTCCGAACGTCCGTCCGTGACATCCTGTCGCAGGTCATTTTACATGGGCAATATCACCGGGGACAGATCAACCGGGCACTGCGGATCGAATTGGCAGAGCCTGTCCAAGTCGATTACATCACGTTCGCGAGACTCTAACAGGGCCTAATCATCACCATTACCCGGAATGAGATGGGCATTGAACTTCTCCGAAATGATTTAGTATACTCACGCAGGCTCATGAATTCGTAGGATTTTACCTTTAGCTAAATGTGAGATAAGAAGGAAATTGAGGAGGCGGTGGCTTGGAACAACTGTAAGGGCATGTGATTTTCACTCCCATGTCTCAACGGGTCCGAGCCCTTTTGTTTAATGCCTCCCGATACTCCGTGCTTCTTGTCCATCCTGCGAATGCATGACACGCTTAAGCTGCTTGCGGAAATACTTTGACATAACGATAGGGTTATACACCGACCACTAAGTGCAAAGAGGAAATCTGATGAGATTCCGAAATAGTAGGACCAAAACGTTTGAATTGTCATTGAATGATAACGTTGATATTTTCCAGGGCGATTTAAGGAACAAATATATCCTCTCCTCTCTTTTCCGCAAGTAGAATCAAGCAATGCAAATTCCATTACTCTACAATGACTATAGAGTGGTTGAAACGAGGTGAACAGACCATTTGTACGAGTGGCACAAGCAAATCCAAATAATCGTTAATGAAATTGACGAGTGTATTAAGAATCGTAACAGTGAAGCAATAACGCTACGATTTCTTTCTCACAAGTTAGGTTATTCCGAATTTCATACTACGAGAAAATTTAAGGAAATATCGGGAATGCAATTTAGGGATTATCTACGGCATAGAAAATTAGCCTTCGCACTAAAAGAGGTTCGGGATAGTGAAAAGAGCATTTTGGATATTGCTTTTGATTATGGTTTTTCATCACATGAAGCTTTTACCAGGGCTTTCAAGGGAACATATGGTGTAACTCCAAGTGAATACCGGAAAAGGCCTATGCCTGTCGCCCTTCGTACAAAAATAAACTCTTTCGACCGCTACTTTTTCGGATTTGGAGAGATTGGTATGATGAAATCTACAGATGATCTTGACATTTATTTTGTAACCATTCCCACTCACAAATTTTTGCACATTAAAAACTATGAGAGTAATGGGTATTGGGATTTTTGGCAAAAGCAAAGCCTTATTACAGGACAGGACTGCGAAACTATTTGCGGCTTACTCGATAGTATCAAGGGCAAATTGGATGACGATGGTGGGAGTGAATCTAACGGTGGCAGCGGTCAGATTATGGCTTACATTAATGACCCGGATGGCAGACTCTGCGATTGGGGTATTCCACGTACAGAGTGTTTTGGTGTACGTCTTCCTCTTGATTATAAAGGTGAAGTACCTCCACAAATGCTTATGATTGATGTTCTCGAAGCCGAGTATATTGTTTTTGAACATGGGCCATTCAATTATGAACAGGAAAATCGTAGTGTAGAGGAAAAGATGGAAAGGGCAATGGCAGCTTTTAATTTTGCAGACACTGGTTACTGCTTTGATACTTCCCCTGGGAGAATCCATTACGTTTATCACGATCCGGAGCGGTTTTTGAAGTATATCAGGCCAGTAGTGAAGTTGACCTCCAAGCTAATCGAAACAGATTAAGCAGGTGCTATGTGTTGATGAAGAAAATAAGCAGACTGTAGTGTAGTCTCCGCAATCATATAGTCGGATGATTAGTTGGATTATCTGCTTTAGAAGCAATATAAGTTTAGAGATCCCTATTGTTGTTTGAGTTATTGACAGAATATTCCTATTATCTTATATTAAACTTAATTAATAATTACCAAATGCGATGAAGAGGACAATTAGATCTGGAAACGCCGTTCAGAGAACTGCCGGTTGGTGCGAGGCAGCGGATATCCGAATCAAAAAATCACCTCAGAGCTGTCCCCCGAATTATAGTAGATGGGACCGGGATTCTACCGTTACAAAGAAGCATCGTTGTTGGACGATGGCTAAGAGGGCGTTTATTATAAACGTCAATCAGGGTGGTAACGCGGAGCAACTCCGTCCCTAATGGGATGGGGTTTTTTGCGTCTTCATTAATTAATTATTAAATTGGCAGGCGAAAAATCAACAAACTGTAAGAAGAACGATTAGTTCGAAAAATCTGGAAAAACGTTGAGCAGATGAAAGGGTGATATTGCAATGCAATTCAAGTTGTATACGGATGTGCATGAGTTTTACAATGATACCTATGGTATGCTGATGCGTCATGAAGCACAAAATTTGATTCCTCTTGGCAATATCATAATTGGGCATGAAGGAAAAGACAAAACAGACTGGCGTGACCCTGTAAATTGGCTTATGGTAACTATTTCAGATTCTAGGGGCATACAACTTACCGCCATAATGACACCGCCACACAATATTACGCTTTATGCAACAGACAACATAATAAACCCAGAAGCTATAAACTGTCTGATAGATGGGCTGAAAGACCGTGAAATTCCAGGTGTGATGACCGAAAAAACCTTGGCAGAGTATTTTGCCAAAGAATATACCTTGCGCAAGGGAATATCCTTTAAAACAATGATGAGCCAACGTATATATGAACTTACTGCAGTAAATCCAGACATTCAAAAGGTTGGTATCGTTCGATTGCTAGATGAAAAGGATATTCACTTTTTCCCATACTGGGCTGAAGCATTTTATGCAGCGGGGAATTATGGTAAAACAGAAATGTCCATCCCGCAAGATGCAGACCCTTACCTCTACCGAATAGCATCGAAGAAACTCTATATTTTAGAGGACAACGGGATACCCGTATCTATGGCAGGATATACAAGGGAAATGCAGACGGCAATTGGCGTGGCATTTGTTTATACCCCTCCATATGAGCGCGGAAAGGGTTACGCTACTTCAATTGTGGCGCAAATAAGCCAACTTGCATTGGATAAAGGGTTTATTAAGTGCGTCTTATATACGGACTTAGCAAATCCCACATCTAATAGCATCTATCAAAAGATAGGCTATATGCCAATTTGTGATTCGCTTCAGTTAAAATTTGAATAGTAGAATGATGCGGACAGAACTTCTACTACTTTAGAAAATAAGAGCACAATATTCACTATACGACGGCGCGTTTTGGTGATGTAGGTTCAACAGATATGCTTGCAGCTGCAGCTGTAGGTGCCAAAAGAATTCTCGTAGAGACAGGATGGAGTAAGCAGTCTCTGGAAAATTATCGTCACACATGGTATGAGCTAGCATCAACAGATTTTGTTGCAAAGGACCTCTTGAATTGAAGAGCTTGAAGGTCGATTGATCGAGCTTTGGGAGAAATATAGAGTTACAACCAGATCCAACTGTATAACTCCAGGGTTGACGAGTTATAAAAAAATGAGTTGACACAAAAGTAGTTAGGGACCATACTACATATATGAACAACAATAATAAAAAAATAAACGACATTGAGGCTATTCCCTCGCTTGTACAATCCAAGCGTCAGATTGATCGTTATAACCTAGACATAGACGCACAGGCTATACTCGTCGCGTCTAGGCTAATGGCAGCGGGAGCCATGCTTGGACACGCCTCTGAGATTCATTTCTCTAGATTCGGTTTATCAACAGGGCGTTATCGTTTATTGGCAGATCTTGAAGATAACGAAGGAGAAGAGTTGCCTTCGCAATTAGCGGAGCATCTAGGCGTTACACGTGCTACAGTGACTGGTCTTATCGACATTCTTGAACGAGATGGGCTAGTATCTCGGCGATTAAGCTCAGACGATGGCCGTCAGAAATCAGTCGTTTTAACGGAAGAAGGAGCGAAGAAGCTCCGTGAAATGGCTCCTGAGCATTTCGCTCGGTTGGAAGCGATGGTGGGGTTGCTCAACATCGAAGAACGCAGCGTATTTCTCGACTTGCTGGGTCGAGTTACACAGGGCATTTCAGCACTTACGGGCGAATTAGGCTCGAAACCAAAGGGAAACATCAGTAATGAGTAGAATTGGGCTAGTGAAGCTAGCCTTTTTTTACTCTTATATAGTTAGGTGCCTAATTATAATTTACTGAAATCAATCGTTGAACTATTTCAAAGAAGAAGGGAGCAACTAAATGAACCAGATGAAATACCCGAATCAGACAGAAGATGTTTACAGCATCAAGGCTGTTGGTTCCAAGAAAAAGACTTTTGTACTATGGCGTGAAGTTGTAATGGCCTATGCTGCTCCTGCCATTATGGCAGGTATCGGGGGATTGGTTACTGTAGATAGGGGGCTTCAAATAGCGGCGTTGACTACTATTGGCGGTGCATCGGCCTTGATGGCCTTGATGATTGGACTTTTGTTGCACAGCCGAGTGGGCCGTTTGCGATGGGTCATCGGTGCACCTCACTTGATTGTGGTAGGATTATTCGCAATGGCCGGGTCCTCATTTGGGCTATACGCTGCATGGATGACATCTGTTGTAGTAGAAATTATGTATCCGAGTAATCACTTGGCCTGGGTAAATCGTGTCTGGATCGATTTCCCGTTGTCTGGATTCATAGCGAGCACGATAGTGACATGGCGGTGGCGACTTGCTGTCACAACTAATTTTTCATCCAAAAGGAGAAGATAAAAATGATAGTTATTATGGGAGCAACAGGTACGATTGGAAGTGCGCTTTTGGAACGTTTGGTTGATCTTGGTGTACCTGTCAGGGCGCTGAGCAGAGAGCCAGAGAAGTTGCGTGATCAAATCGGAGAGAAAGGCCGATCGACTACTGAGGTCGCAAGGGTAGATGCTTCCGATCCTGAATCGCTGCGACGCGTGTTTACAGGTGCTAGCCAGCTCTTCCTTGCCATGTCCAACAGTCCAAGACAAATCGAATTGGAAACCTCAATCATTCAGATTGCCACCGAATCTGGAATCAAACACATCGTAAAAATATCCAGTCCAGCCTTTGAGCAGAGCTCTCCAGTGGCAGTGGCGGGCTGGCATCAAGTAATTGAGAACACGTTGAGGGAATCGGGTATCACCCATACCGTATTGCGCCCTTATGCGTTCATGCAAAATTTAATGCGCTTTGCACCAACGATCACAACCCAAAATGTTTTCTTCGGCTCTATGGGCGTTTCAACGTGTAACTTTATTGACTGTCGCGATATTGCAGACGTTGCCGCAGAAGCTCTGACCAACGACAAGGTATCAGGCCATATATATACGCTTACTGGTTCGGAGATTTTCAGTTATCCCCAGATCGCGAGTCGACTATCTGCCCTGCTTAATCGGCCGATAAGTTACATCAACATGGAACCTCAAGTACTACTCCGTAATCTTATTGAGCATGGGAATCTGCCTCCTTGGCTCGCGAACCACGTTGTGGAAATTCAAACCATGTCTAGGATGGTGCCAGAAAGTCCAAATGACACTGTGAAGCGTTTGCTCGGCAGAGATCCACGCACACTAGACGCCTTTCTACATGAGTGTGTAGATAATTTCCGGTAGAGGCGGAGTCCACCTATTCTGATTTTGTATCGATAGCAGTATTTTATTCCGATTCCCATATCTCAATGGTTCAGAGTGTATCCCAAAGGTCATAAAATGACTGCTGGGATACACTCTTTTTATTATGTTCTATGGAACTCATAGAACTTGTTCTTCTATAGCGTTTATAACAGCATTACAAGAAATAAGCTAAAATTCGTCAATAAGTTAGTGTTATTTACGAAATAACACTAAAAAAGCTAATAAAATATTAACGAAAAATTCATATTCAACAAATAAGTTATATTAATTATAACGAGTTATGCTAACTAACGTAACATTTTTTCTTGACAATCTTTGTGGAAAATTTTAGAATGTAAGCGATTACTCTTAGTTTTCTAAGTGAAATTCAAAAGAAGACATTCGAAAGTTCACAAACAAACATCTGAGTTTAAATTTAGGGGGGCAAAACATGAGAAGGTGAAGGATAACATCATAGATAACAAAAAATAAAATGTTATTTTTTAGATTCATGACTATGTACGAGGGGGTTCACTTGAGGATGAAAAAAAAGAACGCGTTCTTAGCTCTACTTCTGTCATTTTCTTTGTTATCTGTGACTGCTTGCAGTAATTCCTCTAATAGTGCCAATGAGAACGGTAAAAATGCTGCAGGCAATAGCAATACTTCGGTAAAAGCAACCAGTGATGTGGGTCAAACGGCAGTTAAGAATGAAGGTGCTGCTGATCTTGAAATTAAGGCGGGAAGTTCGGTAACCGTTTTCAATCCAAAGATCCCGACGCTTGATCCTACACAATGGCAAGGACAAATTCTGGTAGGGCAAGGAACTTTGCTCGAAGGGCTTTATGGCTACAATCAGGATAATGAAATCGTTCCGAAAATTGCGACAGGTTATACCGTCTCCGACGACAAAAAAACTTGGACATTTACCCTCCGTAAAGATGCCAAATGGTCTAACGGCGATCCTGTGACCGCCCATGATTTTTATTTTTCTTATATGTATCAATTGGATCCAGCTAACACAACCGCACAACTTTGGCTAAGCGTGCTTAATTTTGTGAAGAACGGATATGCATACCATGCCGGATCTGTAAGTAAAGAAGAAGTTGGTCTAAAAGTAGTTGATGATTACACTCTGGAAATTACGACCACGCTGCCTCACGCGATTCTGGGTGATATGGTTCTTTCCGGGTCGATGCCTATGAATCCTAAAGCGGTCGAAGCGAACCCTGGTAAGTGGTTTGAACCGGGGAATTTTGTGAGCAATGGCCCTTACATGGTTAAATCTTTTACACCAAACGGTGAACTCGTCATGGTGAGCAATCCGAATTATGTAGGTGCAGCTGGCCAGCTTAATCACGGCAATGTAGAGACCATCCATGTTCTTCCGGCAACAACCGTGCCGGTGGAGGATTATATGTCCGGCCATGCGGATGTTGTTCTAATCCAAAGCGCGTCTGATTTACAATACGTGAAGAAAACGGATGAGCTAAAGTCCCAGTTGTATACTGCAGCGACTTATGCGATCAAATATTTGCTCTGGAGCAACCCGACAACGGAATCTCCATATGACAAAAAAGAGGTGCGCCAGGCTATCGCCAAAGCGATCCAACGTAAACCGATCGTAGAATCGGTGCTGAACGGCATGGGCGGGGCGACCAATATCTTTGCTTCACCAGGTTGGCCAACGGAAAAACTGGAGCAAGGACTTCCGGAAGATCTCGAGGCAGCCAAACAATTATTGAAGGATGCCGGTTATGAAGGCGGTAAAGGTCTGCCAACCTTATCGCTGTATGTTGGGGTCAAGCAAGTAGATGCTCAGGGTGAGCAAATCGCTTTGGCGTTAGGTCAATTACTGCAACAAAATCTTGGTATCAAAACAGAGCTAGTTCAGCTCAATGAGGCGCAGTTTAACGCTTATCAGTACAGCGGACCTCAGGGCGATGCAAAACCAGGCTTTATTCTGGCGTCGGGCGCAACAAACTGGAGTGAACCAGGAAGTTTGGACATGGGTGCAACGCAGCAACTATATTCCATAGGAACGCTGGATGCTCCATTAGAAGCTACGAAACAATTCGTGGATTGGACCAAGGAAACTTATTATAAACCGGCCATTAAAAAATATGGAGATCCGGACAATAAGAACGCCGGTGTGGAATGGAGCGACTGGGCAGCATTAGAAAAAGCTGCCAAAGAGGATATCGCCTTTTTGGATAAATGGACAGCAGAGCAACCGGCGGATTGGCAGCCTTATCTGAAACAACCGGGGCTTCCAACGGCCGCTGAACAATGGCAACAGATTGTAGATCTTTGGAAAAATGCTAAAAATAACGATGAAAAACATGCCGCCTTTGTAACCGCTTGGACCTTCGTAGCACCAAACGCGCCAGGTGGCAAGTTGAATCAAAATGCACTTGATGTACAGGTATACTACAACGGTTATCAATCCGATACCTTAAGAGATTTGAGAATGTGGCAAGCGCAATTCGTAAATGCGCTGACCGTCGAAGACGCTGCTCCTATCGCGGCTAAGGTAGTTAATAACCTGCTAGAAGAAGCTTATGCTATTCCGTTGTATTATCAACAGCAATACTTCTTGGTAAAACCCGGCATTACAGGAGTGCAATCAAATCCTTGGGCATGGGGCAACTTCTATGGGCTGCATCTTTTATCTGTAGAATAATCCTAAATGGGTTGAATAATTACCAATCGCGGGCGCCAATTATGGTGCCCGTGAATCGGTAAAGGAGGGTCGAATTTGACCATATTGAAATTTATTTCAAAGCGCATTTTACAAATCATTATCACTTTAATTTTGGTCATTTCAGTCAGCTATACCATGATGTATTATTCACCTGGCGGTTTCATGAATACGAATACCATGGCTACGGCACTGGCTCCGCTGCAAGGGCAAAACCCTGTTCTCTATCAGCAAGTCATGGACCAATTTCAAAGCCGGTATGGTTTAAATTTACCGCTGTGGCAGCAAATCATGAAGTATATATGGCATCAATTAACCTTTGATTTCGGTAATTCGATGCAGAATCCGTCTTTGCAAATTGCGACTCAACTGAAGCAGGCTTTGCCGATCAGTACACTTTTGGCATTTGGTTCTGTTGTTCTTTCGGTAATTATCGGGGTTCCGCTTGGCATTATTGCAGCACTCAAACGTAACACTTGGATCGATTATGTTGTAAGCACCATCTCATTGACGGGTCAGGCCATTCCGGCATTTGTTCTCGCGGTGATTATGGTTTTGTTATTTGGTGTTGTGTTTCAAGGGATTCTGCCTGTAACGGGATGGGGTCACTGGAGGCAAGCAATTTTGCCGATTATTTGTTTATCTGCGGCAAATGTCGGTGTTGTGGCCAGATATATGCGGGGCAGTCTGATCGAAACCATGAGGTCGGATTTTATGCGGACCGCAAAAGCTAAGGGCGTCAAATATTGGCCGATGATTTTTAAGCATGGTGTCAAAAATTCGCTGACAGCGATGATAACCGTCATCGGACCTCAATTTGCTTTTACAGTGATGGGCACGATCTGGGTGGAGCAAATTTTCGCCATTCCAGCGCTTGGTCAGGTGATGCAGACGGCATTTACCAGTTTCGACTATCCGCTCGCCATCACATCTGTATTTCTGCTGGGATCCATGATTATGATTATGAATTTACTTGTTGACATTATTTATGCCTTTATTGATCCGCGTGTCAGATTATAAGCGGCACAGACTATACGAACCTAGGAGGGGGAGCAATTGGCTGGCACAGTTGCAGCAACTCAATCGGATGTAGCTTTGAAGAGAAAAAAGAATCTTCAGAGATCCCAGTTTTATCAAGGTTGGAAGCGATTTAAAAGACATCGTCTTGCCGTTATTGGTTTGGTCTGGGTTGTCCTTTTTTTGATCGCGGGGATTATCGGACCTTGGGTGGCTCCGTATGATTATCGCACGGGAGATTTTTTGGCCATCAATCAAGGGCCGACATGGCAGCATATTTTTGGCACGGATAATGTGGGGCATGACATGTTCAGCCAGATCTTGTTCAGTGTTCGAAGCGCTTTGATTATTGCCTTTGGCGCGACTTTGGTCAGCTTCATCATCGGGATCATATTGGGCTTATGGGCCGGATTGCGCGGCGGAATTGCCGATATGATTATTATGCGTGCTGTGGATTTCATGATGACCTTGCCGGGATTTTTGTTCGCCTTGATATTAGTCATTATGCTGGGACGTGGGTATTTATCTTTGATTCTAGCGATTGGGATTCCGGGCTGGGCGGGGTATGCGCGCTTGATCCGAAGTCTGGTCCTGAGTATGCGGGACGGGGAGATGGTGGAAGCGGCAAGAGCGTTAGGCGCATCTCAGGCGCATATTGCTAGAAGGTATATGTTGCCGAATGTTATCGGCAGTATGGGTGTCTCTCTTGCCTTCGGGATTCCCGGTGATCTCATCCAGATTGCAGGCTTAAGTATTTTTGGCATGGGGCTTCGGCCGCCAATCCCTTCATTTGGGAGTATGATTGCTCAAGCCAGTGAGAATATTCTCGGCTTTCCGTGGCTGCTGTATTTTCCGGCAGGTATCTTTGCAATAACCTTGCTTTCGTTTCTGTTTGTAGCAGACGGTCTCCAGGAAGCATTCAGTCCGAAAGGAGGCAATTAATATGGGTGAACCGCTACTTTCTATTGATGACCTTCATGTGAAGTTCTCCCGCAGTGAAGATGAAGTTTATGCCGTAAACGGCGTTAGTTTTTCAATCAATGAAAATGAATCCTTGGGGATTGTTGGTGAAAGTGGCTCCGGCAAGTCCGTTACATTGATGTCATCAATTGGGCTCATTCGCGAAAATGGAAAAATAACATCGGGGACAGCTCAGTTTAATGGTAAGGACTTACTTAAAATGCGTCCCAAACAATTAGAAGATATTCGTGGACGTGACATCGGCGTTGTTTTTCAAGATCCGATGACCAGTTTGAACCCGATCATGCGTATCGGGGATCAAATAATGGAAGCCATGCTGACGCATCAATATGCAAACCGGAAGGAAGCTTTTGACCGAACTATTCAGCTCTTGCATGAAATGGGGATTCCGGATCCCAAATCACGGTTTAAAAGTTATCCTCACGAATTTTCCGGGGGAATGCGCCAACGAATCATGATTGCTATTGCTTTGGCATGTGAACCGCAATTATTGATTGCCGATGAGCCAACAACCGCACTTGATGTCACAGTGCAGATGCAGATTCTTGCACTATTGCAGGAATTGCGCAGAAAACATGGGATGAGCGTAGTGATGGTAACGCATGATTTTGGCCTTGCGACCAACTTTTGTGACAAAATCATCGTGATGTACGGGGGCCAAATCATGGAGAAAGCCACTACGGACAAGTTCATAAGTGAGGCGGCGCATCCCTATTCACTTGGATTGAAACGCTCCATTATCGAAGTGGGCCACAAGGGAAAAGAAATAATGCCTATTCCAAAGACGGCAAAGACACTTACACAGACATTGACCGGCTGCCCATTTGCCGATCGTTGCTTCTATACAACTGAGCGGTGTCAGAATGAGGTTCCCAAGCTTCGAGATTTTAGCACCGATCATCAGATCGCCTGCCATCATGCTGAGGAGGTCGCTTCCTATGCCCAATAATCCGCTCTTGCGCGTAGAGAATGTCTCAAAAACTTTTCGGGTACAAGGAAAAAAGCTGCATGCCATCGAGAATGTTTCTTTTACTCTGGAAGCAGGGAAAACATTGGGGCTTGTTGGGGAAAGTGGCTCAGGAAAATCAACCTTGGGGAGAATGGTTTTGCGTCTACTCGAATCTGACAAAGGAAAAATATTTTTTGAGGACGTTGAACTATCAAAGGCAAATAAAGAGAAGCTGCGGGCGATGCGCCGTGATATGCAAATTATTTTCCAGGATCCCAAGGCGAGCCTTAGCCCGAGAATGACGGTAGGAGACGCTATTGAAGATGCAATGGCTATCCACAAAATTGGAACTAAAGTAAGCCGGCATGAGCGTGTGCTCGAACTTCTTGAGCGGGTCGGTTTGCCTTCTGAAGTCCAATACGCTTATCCGCATGAACTGTCAGGTGGACAGTTGCAGCGGGTTGGAATTGCCAGAGCGTTGTCACTGAATCCCAAATTGCTTATTTGTGATGAACCGGTGTCCGCATTGGATGTATCTATTCAGGTTCAAGTCATTCAACTACTAAAGGATTTGCAGAAGGAATTTAACCTGACTTATATCTTTATTTCGCATAATTTGGCAGTAGTGGAGTATTTGAGTGATGATATCGCGGTTCTTTATTTAGGAGAGGTGGTTGAGCAGGCTCCGGCGGATGAATTGTTCAAGAAACCTACGCATCCTTACACGCAGGTTTTGCTAAATTCGATTTTGAAGATTCCGGATAGTGTGGAGCAGAAGCAGCAGATGGTATCGATTCAAGGCGAGGTGCCATCACCGCTCAATCCACCAAGTGGCTGCACTTTTCATCCGCGGTGTTCTTTTGCCTCGGATGTATGTATGGCTGTCAAGCCTGAACGGAAAATCGTGTCAGAAGGCCATAGTGCCGTGTGTCATTTGGTAGAATAAGCAGTGGCTTAATTAAGTAATCAGCAGATGACTTCTGTATATCACAGAAGTCATCTTTTTTAATTCATAGACACAAAAAAGCCCTGTAAGAAGGTCGCTTTTTTCAAAGTGAACAGCTTATAGGGCACAAGTTAAAGGCTGCTTACTGCTTGTCAATCGCTGCTGCTAACCCTTCATAGGAAGAATCCTGAAGCAGCACTCCGTTCACCATAAATTTAGGAGTACCGTTCACTCCGTAGGAACCAGCGATCTTAAAGTCTTCTTTTACATCGAACATGTAGGTATGATTCTTGAGATCTGTTTCAAATTGAGCGTAATCAATGCCCTCGATGTTATTCTTAACGAATTTTAGAATGAATTTCTGAGTGGCCCAAATTTCGCTCTCATCGCCTTGATTAGCGTACAGCTTATGAAGGTATTCCCAGAACTTCTCGTTACTTTGTTTGTAGATGGCTTCGCCGGCGCTAGCAGCAAGATAAGAGTCCCGGTCCAAAAATGCAAAGTTCATGAAGAAAAGTTCCACTTTTCCGGTATCCACGTAGTCTTTAATAAAAGTATCCAGATACTTTTCAGTCCACATTTTGCAGGCGGGACATTTGAAATCTGCGAATTCGATAACTTTAACTTTGGCATCAGGACTTCCAAGATGAGGTTGCTTCTCATATTTCAGCCCATCAACAACAATGCTTCCCTTTACGTCGGTGTAGTTGGGTAGATCTGCTGTATCATCAGTCTTATTGCTTAAGATGAAAACAATTACAGCGAGAAGGATTACAACAACGACACCTAATATCATGGGAAGCAAAGGTCTTTTGGTCTGAGATTGTTTAGCTGACACTTTCTTATTCATATCTCACCTCCTAGATAATATAGGAATACTATAAAAATAGTATAATCATCCAGTAGGTAGTGTAGATATGTCATTTGTAACAATGCTACGCAACGTTGTAGCTAGATTATTAGTTTTTGTATATAGCGGCTGAGCGAATGACAGGAGGCACCTCGTGGATGGACGAAATAGTCATTACGGCTTGCTGCATCTCCTGCTCCAGCTCGATAAGGTTATAGCTCCATTCATTTTGTTGCTTCAGGTAGATACTGTTAATGCCTGCGGTAACTGCGGGAAGTACATCTGTACGTAACGAGTTGCCAATCATCCAGGTACGTTTGCGGTCAAAGCTTTGGGTAGCCAAAATATTTTCAAGTGCCTCAACATTTTTATGCTTCCGAATATAGATACGATCGTCAAAATAAGCATCCAGCTTCATTTGTTCAATTTTACGTTGCTGAATGGTGTCGTCCCCGCCAGTATACAAGAATAAATGGTGACCCTCTTGCTTCAGCGTATCGAGTGTTTCAACCATGCCAGGGTAAGCTTCAATTTCTTGGTCATAGACACTTAGGCCGAGCTTGTGTAATTGCTGCTCTTGAAAGCGATCTGTCGGACGGTTATATTTGCCGCAGAAATAACGGTAGGTGGCGATTAAGGATTTGGGAAAGTTGTCGCTGGCCAGGCCACTCGTGTTGACGGTATCAACATCAATTTCTATTTGCTTGCTGCGTAATTCACTGGTGCTTGGGCCAAATTCATTAAACCAATCAGTCATGAGCTCGAAATATTGCCCTAAAATTAAATCGAAATATTTGTTGCAGTGAACCAGCGTATCATCTAGATCGAAAATTACCTGTTGAGTTGTGTATTTCATATCTCTCACTCCTTGGATCTGTATCTGTATAGTGTTCTATAGGTGAATATAAGATTCTAGAAACATTTGAAGCTCAGAAGCGCCGTCTGGACGGATACTGAAGCGCTCATCTTGTTCCCCACGAAGATGGATACGGAGTAAACCAGCTACGCGTAGGATCATTAGGTGATGCATAAGCATTTCTCTGGATTGATTTAAATCGGACTGCATCTCCCATAAAGATTTGGGTTCATGGGCGACATACCGAAGCAATCGGAGTCTGGTTGGATCCGACAGCGCCTTGGTCATGCGCAATAGCACCATCGGTGGCTCATTTTCATCTTCCAATGGCACATCTACAGGATACTGTACAATCACCATAGTTTTGTAGAAGCAGTAGGTGTTAATTGGTCGATTATGAACGGTAGGCAATAATACTATAGTCTTAAGATCCCGTATATCCTCGAAAACTACACCACCAGATGCATATTCAATTAAAGAAATAGGGTCCATTTTGCTTTCCAGCATTTTTTTCTCGGAGGCATCTTCAATTAATAACGGTAAAATCTTGTGTTCTACATGACGAAAATATTGCTCATACCAGAGTCTTAGAAGCGGACTATAGCTGCTCTTGATCCGGGAAGCTTCATCTATGGTGAAATCATGAATTAACGGTGCGATCTGCTGATAACACTCTTTTATAGAAGCTGAATCCAGATCATCCAGAAAATGCAGCACTGACGTTGCGGGCCCTCGGCTGTAAACCCAAGCATATAACACATCATAATCCGTAAATGGCCACTCCGCAGCTTGCATGAGAGCTGTTACTTTATGAGGAGTAATGCGATCTTCCACATCACTTACCCAGTGGGGACCGAGGTCCAAATTGGAGATCCATTTTCTAGTTACATATATCATAAAACTGTCCAGCAGTTCATAAACCGGCGATACGTCGATTTTTAATTCGTAATCCATGTAACATGCACCCCCAGAAATCCGTAACTTCTACATATTATCTCTTGTTTTGAAGAGGGTTGTCCACTATAATGTTCGGTGTTTGCCAATTGGCGTTACATTACATCATTGTTTTTATTATAGGGGGATATCATCCGTGTCAGACCGGCTTAAAGTATCTATACGAAGTAATAGCAAAATGACTTTCATGATTCTTATTACAGCTACTATAGCCGCGGGGCTTAGCCAAGGGCTGTTGCTGCCCATTCTATCCATTCTTTTGGAGCAAAAAGGAGTCTCCTCGTCACTGAACGGACTGAATGCTGCTGCCCTATACATAGGATCATTTGGGATGACCTTGATTGCTGAGCGTGTTCTTGGAGCGGTTGGATTTAAAAAATTGATAGCAGGTGGGATTAGTTTAGTCTTAGTAAGCTTGCTAATGTTTCCTTTTTTTACTGGTATCAAGGTATGGTTTGTATTGCGTCTGCTTGTGGGTGTGGGCGATGCTGCGATTAATTACGGGGCCCAGCTTTGGGTTCTGCTCATGACACCTGCCGAGCATCGCGGACGTAATCTTTCACTATATGGCATGTCCTATGGTCTGGGCTTTAGCTTAGGGCCACTTGGGATAAGTCTGCTGCGTTATGGACAGGCCGTGCCTTTTATTGTTCTCGCATTTCTATTTTTGTTAGTCTTAATTCTTGTGACTACAATTCTGCCGGATTCCCGGCCAGATAAAGCGGAGAGTGGTGAAAGTCAGGTTCGCCGTTTCGGTCGTTGTTACAGCTTAGCCTGGTTCGCTTTAATTCCAGCCCTTTTATATGGCTTTATGGAAGCCAGCTTAAATAGCAGCTTTCCGGTATATGGTCTGCGTATCGGTTACAGCACAGATCAAATTGCAGCGTTATTGCCTTTTGCGGGGATCGGAGGACTGCTTTTGCAGTTTCCATTAGGTCTGTGGAGCGACCGGTTTGGCCGCAAGCGGGTACTGATTATTGCCGGGATCGGAGGCGGGATCGCCTTCACTATGTTGCCGCTGGCAGGTGACCATTTTACGTTGACAATGGTGCTTCTGATGATCGCAGGAGGACTAGTGGGCTCCTTTTTCTCATTAGGGCTAAGTCTGGCCGCGGATATTTTGCCACGACATCTACTGCCTGCTGCCAATGTGGTTGCTTCTTTCCATTTTAGTATTGGCAGTATTATTGGGCCCGGCATTGGTGGTTTGTTGCTGCAAGTGGGCTTAAGCGGCGGTATTTTTGCCCTGATGGGTGGTTTATATATCGTGTTCGGCTTGCTTGGGTTATTATTCTCGCCACAACCTAGAAATTGAGGTAAGATAAGAACGAGTGCTCGCATGGAAATTGAACTCACATTCAGAGTACACTATAGATTATAGATGAAGACAGGGAGAGGCTGAACTATGATCACAGTTGAACACTTAGCCAAGGCAGTTGGGGAAGATAAAAATCCGGTCCTGCAGGATATAGGATTTCAATTAGAGCCGGGTGAGCTCGTAGCCATACTTGGAGCGAGTGGGAGCGGTAAGACCACTTTATTACGCTGTTTAGCGCTGCGAGAGAAGTGGGACAGAGGGAATTTTAGAGTGGACGGTACGGATATTATGGCGAGTGCCTTTTCCGGAAAAAGAAAAATTCGCCGGGAGTGGGCTTACCTGGAGCAGAATGCTGAGCTCAATCCTAACCGCACAGCGCTGAAAAACGTGCTGATCGGCCAGTCCGCACAGACGCCAATGTGGCGTATGGTTACAGGGATGGTTCGTTCAGATGATTATATGGGTGCGATGGATGAATTAGATGCCCTTGGACTTCTAGATAAAGCGAAGATGAAGACTAGCCAGCTAAGCGGTGGTGAACGTCAGCGTGTAGCGATTGCTAGAGCATTAACTCATGGTGCCAAAGTAATTCTAGCGGATGAACCGGTTACGGGTCTTGATCCCAAATCGGCAGAGAGTGTATTGGAAACTTTGCGCAGACTATGTAAAGAGACGGGGCTTACCGTAGTGACGGTGCTGCCTATTGAACTGGCTGAACGTTTCGCTTCACGTATATGGGTACTAGAAGATGGACGAATTAAGCATGATATAAAGGGACGTAGATTAACGTCTCAGGAACGCGCGAATTTATAAAGTTCGGACACGGATAAGGAAAAGAGTGATGAGGTTGAGTATAAAAAGTCTTAGGTGCCTGGCAGCTGCAACACTGTCGTTATCCGTACTTTCGGGTTGTACTTTCATCAGTGATCCCGTTTCGAAGATGAAAGCTCCGCAGCTGTCTGCTGACAAAGCAACACTTATGGCTGCTATTAATTCACATATTCCAGCGGGTACGGAGTTGATCCGTCCGGTTAATGATGAGAGCTCAATTTTCACAGAGGATCTCAATAACGATGGAATTATGGAGTCGTTGGTGTTCTATAGAACGCCAAGCGAAGCTGTAGAGATTCACGGGATGATCTTAGAGAAGCAAGGAGATGCCTGGGTCAAAAAGCTTGTTTTTGATGGGGATGGAACTATGCTGGAGTCCGTCGATCTGAAAGATATGACAGGTGACGGGAAGCTGAATATCATTACAGGTTATTCACGTGGGGAAGAAAAAGGCCTCGTCGTGTATAGCTATTCCAGTGGATCATTAGAAGAAGTGCTTTCACTTCCTTACACCAAATATATGATTGATGATCTTAACAAGGATGGAATTGAAGACATCACCGTTGTTTATTTTAAAAGAAATGAATTTGCAACCATTTCGATCTATCAGTACAATGATGGCTTTAAGGTGCTCGATAAGATCGAGGATATCGATCCGTATTTTTTTAATTATTACAATATTGTCGCAGGAAAGATTGCCAAAGATAAAGAAGGAATCGTATTGGACGCTTCGGTGGATTTCCAATCCGCCTACAGTTTAATTGTTCTTATGGAGCATAACAAGCTGCGCGTGGTTTTGCCAGGTGATACGAGGACTTACAAAGATCGTCTGATTGCAAGCGAAGATATTGATCATGATGGCATTATTGAAGTTGGATTGCTTGAAGCGCCAAAAGGATGGGAGTATTTCGACCCCGCAGATATTCCTTATTTCACCTCCTATTATAAATGGGATGGAAAAGATGGCCTAACCTTTGCAGTCCAGCTATATCGTGATCCATCGGATCGCTTTACTATTAATTTTGATCCAGAGCTGCATGGAAAGGTAAGTATTGACACGAAATCTGTTCTGGATAAAAACCTTAAGTTCATCATGACCGACACCGGAGAGACGTTTGCTGAGGTTTCCTTCTTTTCTCCTTCGGAATGGGATAAGGCTAAGAATGAAGGCTGGGAGCTGCTTGGGCGGGATTCAGATAAAGTCATCGGCTACCGTGGTGAGCTAGAACAAAGTACAACAAAAGAAGGAAGCAATAAGATTGCCTCCCCTATTGAAAGGAAGGGAATAGATGAGTAAAGTTCTGATATTGGAAGATGAAGAGTCCATTCGCAGTTTCATAGTCATTAATTTGAAGCGTAATGGGTTCGAAGTACTGGAGGCTGCTGACGGAAATGAAGCATTGCATAAATTAACCACTATACCTGATATTGATATTGCGTTATTGGATGTTATGGTTCCCGGCATTGATGGATTTGAAGTTTGTAGACGGATTAGGGAGACTAATGAACGCTTGGGAATTATTTTTCTTACCGCCAAGGTTCAGGAGCAGGATAAAGTTTACGCTTTGTCCGTAGGTGCAGATGATCATGTTAGTAAGCCATTTAGCCCAACGGAGCTAATTGCGCGTATTCAATCTTTGCTGCGCCGAGTAAATGTGCATCGTGAACAGTCGGCCAAGGTTTCTTTTCATTCGGGGCCTTTCAGCTTGGATCTTATTACCAAACAATTCAAACGTGATAATGTAGCCATTGAACTGACGCCTACGGAGTTCTCTCTGATTCAATTCTTTCTTGAAAAAGAAAACACTCCACTTAGCCGCGATCTTCTGTTGGATCATGTGTGGGGCAAGGAGTATATGGGTGATCCCAAAATTGTAGATGTAAATATCCGGCGCTTACGCCAGAAGATTGAGAACAATCCTTCGGAACCGGAATTTTTGCAGACTGTATGGGGGCACGGATATAGATGGAAAGGCCAAGGACAATGATTAAGAAGGGGATGCGCAGACAGATTGTTCTGCACTACATTCTTGTAGTTTTTTTGGCGCTTCTCCTCGTAGAAGTTATCTTCCTGCTGGCCATCAGAACATATTATTATGACAGTGTATACAGCAAGATTAAAAATCACATTTCTGTTTCAGAGTCGTTTTTTCAAAAGAACATGATACCAAGCGATAATAGCATCTATCTGCTACAAGAAGTACTGGAGAGGTTCTCATTGAGCAAGACGGAGCTGGAAATCTTATCGCTAAATGGGGATATCATCACTAGTTCCACTGGCTTTCAGCCGGATCGGACCATTACGACCAGTGATGTACCAGAAGCCGTTGGCGGCAGCGTTGGACGCTGGGTAGGGCGTCAGGCAGGCACGAATGAGAGCGTAATGGCGGTTTCCAAAATGCTGCAGATTCATGGACAGGATAAGTATGTCCTAAGGTATATTACTTCACTAGAAGAAATCAATAATGATTTGCTTAATCTTACCTTATTGTCTACTGCTATTGCTGCAGCTGTTATGGCTGTAGTTGTTGGGTTTAGCTTCGGACTGGCCAATTCGATTGTGAAGCCGCTGAATAATATTACGGCAGTTTCAGCGCAGATGGCCAAGGGGAGATTCAACGTACGGATTAAGGGAGACTATAAATTTGAGATTGGTGATTTGGCTTCAACGCTGAATTATATGGCTCAGGAAATTGTGCGCAGCAATCAGATTAAGGATGATTTTATCTCGTCCATTTCTCACGAGCTGCGGACACCTCTTACAAGTATCAAGGGCTGGAGCGAAACCTTGGTTTCCGGCGGGTATGATCCGGAGGAGACAAAACTTGGAGTCAGCATCATCTCCAAAGAAAGTGAACGTCTGATTGGGCTGGTGGAGGAAATTCTCGACTTTTCTAAGCTGCAGCAGAACCAAATGAAGCTGTCGATTGGGGTTGTAGATGTAAAGGTACTGCTACAAGAGACGATACTGAATGTTTGGGCTAAAGCGGAAAAGAAACGAATTCATCTGCTGCTGGAATGTGAAGACGCGATCTTTGTTAAAGGGGATGCCAATCGATTAAAACAGGTATTCTTGAACTTGGTAGACAATGCAGTGAAATTCTCACATGAAGATTCCAGTATTGAATTGTCAGCAAAGAGGCTGTCTGCTACAGAAACAGCGATTATGGTACGAGATAGCGGGATAGGGATTAGTGAAGCGCATATCTCGAGAGTTAAGGACCGTTTCTTTCAAGTGGATGCACTTAATGGAGGAACAGGCTTGGGGTTAGCGATCTCACAGCAGATTGTAGAACTTCATAATGGGACACTTGATATGGCAAGTGAGCTTGGAAAGGGAACGGAAGTAACCGTCATCTTGCCTCTTACTGAACCACAGCCGGAAGTTAACTCAGATGAGGTAACTCAAATTACAGCTACCTTTCCTGAATTAGATGATTGGGAGACGTGACCTGAGATGGGGATAACGAAGAATTCGATCCGTATAGTTCGTGGAGAGCCTGATCGGGTTAACGACATCTTGAGGCTGTTGCAAGAAGCGGCAGGATGGATGGAGCGTAACGGGATTAACCAATGGACACCCGGACAATTTAATGAGACCGATATTGCAGGATATTTCGCTGACAGACATGTTTATTTAGCCCTTGACGATGGGGCTGTAGTTGGCATGTTCACGTTGCAATTCAGTGATCCGCAGTACTGGGGCAGTAAAAATGATGAGTCCTACGCTTATTTGCACCGATTGGCTGTGAAAGACTCCCACCGCGGCCGAGGACTTGGACAGCAAATGCTTAAATATGCAGTAGTGCTAGCCAAAGATCTAGGCTGTAAGAGTCTTAGGTTTGACACTGTGGCACATAACATTAAGCTCAATCGTTATTATCAGAGCATGGGTTTTCACTACATGGGCACTAACGATATGGGAAATGGTCGTTTAGTGAACTTATATGAACATTTTGAGGAGAGTGCTGAGTCAGACCGTCTGATCCTCAGGTTTATATCAGAATCTGATTTTGAACACTTAAAGCGCTGGAGTGTTTCTCCAGAGTATCTGAAGCAGTGGGCAGGACCTTCGCTTACTTATCCTTTAGACGATGAGCAGCTTGTTAAATACTTAACGGATGCTAATCATCCAGGCTTATCCGATCGCCTTATCTTCTGTGCAATTCAGGAAGCTACGCAGCAGGTAGTGGGCCATATTAGCTTTTCAGCCATTGACCGGGTTAATCGTTCTGCACGTATCGGGAGGGTAGTAGTGGACCCTGAGTTTCAAGGTAGAGGCATTGGTAAACGGGTGATGCAAGAAATGCTTCGAATTGGATTTGAAGGTCTGGACCTGCATCGTCTGTCTCTAGGCGCTTTCGATTTCAATACAGCTGCCCTGAAAGCTTATGAAGCTGTTGGCTTTAAGCGGGAGGGTGTTCAACGTGAGTCCGCTTTATTCGGAGAGCATTATGTAGATTGTGTGGAAATGAGCATATTAGACAGAGAATGGACGGCTAGCCGTAATTCATAAGATCATTAATTCTTTACAACCGAAGGGGCTGTTGCTCTGGTCATGATCGACCAGGACAACAGCCCCTTTTTATATAAAGTATTTTTCTATATAATGGTTGTTATGAAGGAAGAACTTCACGCAAACGTCCTGTCTTCTCATACACATCCTGAAACAGACGGGAAGGTTGGTTTCGGACCGCCGGCTTGGCAGCCACAGTCTCATGTGGTCCAACGACAACGATATTATTTATGCTTCCCTTGATGACTGCGCCATCCTTAATGATCGCCCCTTCACCAATAATGGCATTCTCAATCAATACTCCACGACCAATGCGAGCTCCAGGCATAATAACACTTTGTTTGATCTGGCTCATCTTACCGATTTCTACCCCATTAAAGACTACAGAACGTTGTAGACTACCTTCTTGGGAGCAGGATTCATTCACGAGAGAGTCCGTTGACGGGATCTGTACACGTGGTTTATGAACTGCAAGCTTAGTCCGGCGAACCCGACTATACATAGGCCAATGAGTCTTGTCTAACTTCATGCCATTGTCTTTTTGCAGAAGGTCCATATGTGCTTCCCAGAGACTGCCGACTGTACCTACATCTCTCCAGTAACCCTTGAAACGGTAAGCGAATAAATCATCATTCTGATCCAGCATGGTAGGAATAACGTCTTTACCAAAGTCATGGCTGGAATTAGGATTAGCTGCATCCCGCAACAAGTGCTCCTTCAGATAAGCCCACTCGAACAGGTAGATACCCATTGAAGCAAGATTACTTTTTGGTACTTTAGGTTTTTCCGCAAATTCGGAAATTTTCAGATCATCGTTTACGTTCATTACTCCAAAACGACTAGCCTCATCCCAAGGAACCTCCATTACGGAGATAGTTGCTTTTGCTCCTTTTTCAATATGATAATTCAGCATCTTACGGTAATTCATATGGTAAATATGATCACCGGATAGAATGAGCACATGTTCTGGGTTGCGGCTATCAATAAAGTCAATGTTTTTATAAATCGCATCAGCAGTTCCTGTATAACTGTCTCTGCCTTCAACACCTGAAGGAAGCAATGTGACACCTTTATCCTTTTGACTAACTAAGCCCCAAGGCTCACCTTCACCGATATGATTATGCAAAGAGTCAGCTTCGTATTGTGTCAGAACACCTACTGTATCAATGTTCGAATTTACACAGTTACTTAGCGGGAAATCAATAATTTTATACTGTCCACCGAAAGGGACTGCAGGCTTAGCCATACTGGAAGTCAAGGGAGCCAATCTGCGGCCTTCCCCTCCTGCCAATAACATGGCGATACAATCTTTTTTGTTGTTCATTTGTTATCCCTCCCATTATTTTGTCAATGCTTGTAATATAAACTTACGACAAGCGCTTGAAACGACATAGGTGAAATATATTGCTTTGTAAACAGAAAAATTACAATTAATATTTCTTTATCAGAAAATCTTTTCTTTTAACATCAAAACATTTTCAAAATGGTAATATTCGGGTAAGGTAATAGGTACAAGCACATTGAAAAAGGTGGTGTAGAATTGGCTGAAAAAGCAAAAATCGAGACCCTTCCGTCAGCTGCTGATATCTATCTGTTCCATGAGGGCACCAATTATCGCAGCTATTCTATGCTGGGTGCACACACTGCCGCTGAAGAAGGCGTTACCGGTGTGCGCTTTACCGTGTGGGCTCCTCATGCGACATATGTAGGACTAGCTGGTGATCATAATGATTGGGACGGAACACAGGGCGTGGACTCGTTATATAAGATACCCGATTCAGGATTTTGGAGTCGTTTTTTTCCGGGAATACAGCCGGGAACTTTTTACAAATACAGGATTCTTGCCTCAGATGGATCAAGTTTCCTAAAAGCGGATCCTTTTGCTTTCAAAGCCGAGGTTCGACCGGCAACGGCTTCGGTAGTAGCAGAACTGGATGGCTACCGATGGGGAGATGCAGCATGGCGTCGGAAAAGCAAAGCGCCTTATCAACAACCAATGAACATTTATGAAATGCACTTCGGTACCTGGCGTCAAAAAGAAGATGGAGAGTTCTACACCTATCGGGAAATGAGCGAGCTCTTAATTCCTTATTTGGTGGAGATGAACTATACACACGTGGAATTTATGCCGCTGGCAGAACATCCATACGATCTATCCTGGGGTTATCAAGGGACGGGGTATTTTGCGGCAACCAGCCGTTATGGCGAACCCCATGAGTTGATGTATTTGATCGATCAGCTGCATCAGGCAGGTATCGGTGTGATTTTAGATTGGGTTCCAGCTCACTTTGCCAAAGACGCACACGGATTACGTATGTTTGATGGAGCGCCACTTTATGAATATGCCGATCCAATGTTAGCTGAAAAACCAGGCTGGGGGACACTTTCGTTTGATTTCAGTAAGCCGGAGATTTCTTCTTTTCTTATTTCTAATGCGCTGTTTTGGTTTGAGTATTATCATATCGACGGAATGCGTGTAGATGCGGTTACCAGTATGCTTCGATTAGATTTCGAAAAACGGGATCATCAATATCGGCGGAATGTTAACGGTGGATTGGAGAATCTGGAAGCCATCAAATTTATCCAGAATCTGAACAAGGCTATCTTTCATTATTTCCCAAAAGCATTGATGATGGCGGAGGAATCCAGTGCTTGGCCGGGGGTTACTGCACCAGTGCATGAAGGAGGCCTTGGCTTCAATTACAAATGGAATATGGGTTGGATGAATGATACGCTAGGCTACATAGAACATGATTTTGGTGGGCGCCCTTATCATCATAATTTACTTACGTTCCCAATATGTTATGCTTATGCCGAAAATTACGCATTGCCGCTATCGCATGACGAGGTTGTCCACGGCAAGAAGTCTTTGTTAGACAAAATGCCGGGTGCTTATGAACAGAAGTTTGCAGGGCTCAGACAGCTGCTGGGATATCAGATCTCACATCCCGGTAAAAAGCTTCTGTTTATGGGTGGAGAGTTCGGTCAGTTTATCGAATGGAAGGATCAGGAGCAGCTGGACTGGCTGCTGTTGGATTATGAGAGCCATCGTCGGATGCTTGCCTACACGGCTGCACTTAATAAACTGTACCGCTCCGAAAAAGCGCTGTGGGAGCTGGATCATGCTCAAGAAGGTTATCAGTGGATTGATGCAGATGACAATGATCAAAGTGTGATTTCGTATATACGACGAGGGAAGAAACCAGGAGATATGCTGCTTATTGTCATCAATTTCCAACCGGTAGAACGGCACAATTATCGTATAGGCGTGCCACGGGCTGGGACATATGAAGAGTTCTTTAGCTCCGAAAATGTAGAGTACGGCGGTTCCGGATTGCACAATGTCCCTCAAAAGAGCGTTAAGCTGGAATGGCACAATCAGGTGAACAGCATAGAGCTGACTCTTCCGCCCCTTAGCTTCCTGGTGTTTAAAAAAACGTCACGAATGGGTAAGAATAAAGAGGCAAAAGAGTTATAGATCTAAGTACGAATAGAGAATCCGTACAGTTTAAGGGGGAAATAATCATGAAAGTTTTATTTGCCGCAGCTGAAGCCCATCCTTTTGTCAAAACGGGTGGTTTGGCCGATGTCATTGGAGCACTACCTAAAGCGCTGAAGGCTGCCGGGGTAGATGTACGAGTGATTTTGCCTAAATATCGTGGGATTCCTGACAAGTTCACCGCTCAAATGGAGCATTTAACGGAAGTGTATGTCCCAATTGGCTGGCGAAAACAATACTGTGGAATTGAACGCATTATCTATGAGGGTATCCCCGTTTATTTTATCGACAATGAGTATTATTTTGGGCGTGATGGAATTTATGGTTATATGGACGATGGTGAACGGTTTGCGTTCTATAATCGTGCAGTACTGGAGTGTCTGCCGGCCATTGATTTCCAGCCTGATGTTCTGCATTGCCATGATTGGCACGCGGCCGTAATTCCAATGCTCCTACAGGGGCATTATCGTCACAATCCATTTTACAGTGAAATGCGGAGTGTATTTACAATACATAACCTGTTGTATCAGGGAGTATTTCCTTATGAAGTACTTGGAGAGCTGTTAGGTCTGGATAGCAGTTATTTTGGTAGTGTGGAGTACTATGGTAATGTGAATTTCTTAAAAGGCGGGATTGTATTCAGTGATCGGGTCACGACCGTTAGTCCGACCTATTCAGAAGAAATTCGCACACCTTATTATGGTTACGGCTTGGATGGTTTATTGAACGCACGGTCAGATGTTTTAAGTGGTATTGTGAATGGCATTGATACTAAAAGTTATAATCCAGCGACAGATTCCAGCCTTGTCACCCGTTATCGTTCCAATTTAACCAAGAAGACGGAGAACAAAGTAGCCTTGCAGGAAGAGCTGGGATTACCAGTAGATGCTAATATCCCAATGGTAGCTATGGTCACGCGTCTTGTGGACTCCAAAGGCTTAGATCTGCTTACCCGAGTGCTGGATGAGCTGCTATATCACGATGATATTCAATTTGTGCTGCTTGGAACTGGTGATGAATCCTACGAGCGTTGGTTCAAGGAAGCAGCATGGCGTTATCCGACAAAGCTGTCTTCACAGATCCTATTTAATGATGCACTCTCACGTAAAATATATGCTGCCAGCGATATCTTCCTTATGCCGTCCAAGTTTGAGCCATGTGGCATCAGTCAGCTGCTCGCTTTGCGCTATGGTAGTATACCCGTTGTACGTGAGACAGGTGGCCTCAATGATACTGTGCACGCTTATAATGAAGAAACCGGTGAAGGCAATGGCTTTACGTTCAGCAATTATAATGCTCACGATATGATGTTTACGCTGCGCCGGGCACTTTCTTTTTACAAGCAGCCTGAACATTGGAAAAAGATCACAAAAAATGCATTCGCGGGAGATTATAGCTGGAATGTATCCGCTCAACAGTACATGGACATCTATGATGATATAACAAGATAAAGTTTAACAAATTCTGTAATGGGTTAATAAGGGATTGCACCCGGGAGTATGGTAAATACTCTGGGAGCAGTCCTTTTTTTATGACAGAAGGGAATGAATAATCGAATGATTTAGCTAGTATAGGGGATAGTAAAAATGTATAAATCTTGCTTCATCGTGAATAAAAACGGTTTTTTAGTTGTGTATTATAGAATTACCCTCATAGAAATCCATTAAAAGGAAGTTATTGTCACAATTATGCCTTTGCATATTCATGCGTTCTGATTTATAATAAGTCAGTCATTGGGTCAACTTAGATTTTTTCATATGAATAGGGGAGATATAGAAATGAACAAATGGGGTAAACTTAGTTTAGGAATGGTATTAGCGGTAGGTCTGCTCTCAGGCTGCGGTCAAAATAAAAATGATAATGATACCGCTGCTAGTGGTAATGCAAATTCCGGTGCAGTTACTAAAAAGCTGATTATGGGAACAAGTGCAGATTTTCCTCCGTACGAATTCCATAAAGTAGTGGACGGAAAAGATACCATCGTAGGTTTCGATATCGACATCGCTAAAGAAATTGCTGCTGACATGGGCGCTGAGCTTGAAGTTAAGGATCTGCCTTTTGATTCACTGCTTAACGAATTGTCCAGTGGACGTGTAGATATGGTGATTTCCGGTCTTAGCCCGACTGAAGAACGCAAAAAAGCGGTTGAACTCTCAGATATTTATTACAAAGCAGAGCAAGCTATTGTAGTGCGCGAAGCAGATAAAGATAAATACGCTACTATGGACGCGGTGAAGGGCACCAAAATTGGTGTACAGACAGGCTCTATTCAAGAAGAAATCGCCAAAGAGATTGAAGGCGCAAAGATCACTTCTCTTGGTAAAATCTCCGAGATCGTTCTGCAATTGCAATCTAACCGTATCGATACAGCAATTATTGAAGGACCTGTAGCCAAATCTTTTGTTAAGAATTTAGCGGGTCTTGTAATTACCGATGCTAAGCCTGAAGTAGAAGATGATGGATACGCAATTGGTATTAAAAAAGGCAATACAGAGCTTCTAGATAAAGTAAATGCAACACTTAAACGTCTAGAATCAGAAGGTAAGATTGATGAATATGTAGCGGCAGCCAGTGAGCTTGCTGAAAGCACGAAGTAAGGAATGGATATTGTTTTAGGTCTGCTGAAGTAAATTGTATGTGTATTACAGAAAATAGCGGAACTTTGCTATTTTCTATTTTTTTGGAGATAGGGGGATAAGATATTGGATATTACTTTATTTAGAATGGCTTATGATTATCGTGATCTTTTCTTGACTGGATTACAATATACCTTGCTTCTTGCTGTTCTTGGTGTCTTTTTTGGCTTCATTCTTGGGATTATCGTCTCTCTACTACGGATGTCAAAATGGAGAGTGTTACGTTTCTTAGCCACTGCTTGGGTTGAATTTTTGCGGGGCACTCCAATGCTTGTGCAACTGTTTCTCATCCATTACGGGCTGGCGACGTTTGGGATTGAGTTTACTCCGATTCAGTCCGGGGCGATTACACTCTCCATTAACAGTTCTGCTTATCTGGCAGAAATATTTCGCGCCGGAATTCAGGGTGTCGATCGTGGACAAACGGAGGCCGCACGTTCACTTGGAATGAAACAAGGGATGACAATGCGTCATATTGTACTTCCTCAGGCACTTAAAAGTGTACTTCCGGCAATCGGTAATGAATTCATTACCATTATCAAGGAATCATCAATTATTTCATTTATCGGAGTAACGGATTTGATGTTTCAAGCTCGTACGGTTACAACGATTTCGTATGATGGTATGACACCACTCGTGATTGCTGCCTTTATGTATTTTGTTCTAACGTTTACGCTTTCCAAGATCCTAGGTAGACTCGAAAGGAGGCTGAATACCGATGATCGCCGTTAAGAACCTGCAGAAGCATTATGGAAAGCTGGAGATTCTCAAGGGAATCGATTTGGAGATTAAAAAGGGTGAGGTTGTCGTTGTAATCGGGCCCAGTGGTTCGGGAAAAAGTACCTTTCTGCGTTGCTTGAATCTATTGGAGCAGCCTACAGGTGGAGAGATCACTTTTGAAGGGGAATCGATCACCTCAAAGAAGCATGATATCAATGCAACGCGTGAGAAGATGGGGATGGTTTTTCAACAGTTCAACCTTTTTCCGCACAAAACCGTTCTGCAAAACATTACACTCGCACCGATTAAAGTAAGAAAACAGCAACAGGCTGTGGCCGATAAATTCGCAATGGAGCTCCTCAAGACTGTAGGGCTTGAAGATAAAAAGGATGTTTATCCAGCTCAATTGTCCGGTGGACAGAAGCAGCGGATTGCGATTGCTCGTGCATTAGCCATGCAGCCGCATGTGATGCTTTTTGATGAGCCTACCTCAGCGCTTGATCCGGAAATGGTAGGAGAGGTACTTGAGGTTATGAAAAAGCTTGCCGAAGACGGAATGACAATGGTTATTGTTACACATGAGATGGGCTTTGCCCGTGAAGTGGGTGACCGCATTCTGTTTATGGATGGCGGGGTAATCGTTGAACAGGGTACTCCTGAACAAGTATTTGGTAATCCTACACATGCTCGGACTAAGGATTTTTTAAGTAAAGTATTATAAAGAATTCGTCAAAACGGCCCTGGACAAGTATCCGGTGGCCGTTTTGTTATAGGGTCCTGAGGGTAATGTGGGGATATATCGCTGGGACTGAGTTCATTTATTTATGTAAACCATGTATAATAGATGGTCAGTCAATCAACAGGAAAAGGAGTACATACATAATGAGAGATGATCTACGCCGGATAGGCATTATTGATATTGGTTCGAACTCCATTCGTCTTGTAATTTATGATACAACGCGCGAAGGAGGCTATAAGATCATCAAGGAGTGTAAGTACTCCGCTCGCCTTAGTGAGAAGATTACGAAGGAGAATAGACTGGAACAAAAGGACATGGAAACGATTGTTCCGGTCTTGCGGCAGTTTAAGGAAATCTGCAATGCTTTTGCAGTGGAAACCATTCGGGCGGGTGCAACGGCAGCTATTCGTAATGCAGCTAACTCAAGCGAAATAATAAGCTTTTTGTCACAATCCTCTTCCATTCCGATTGAGGTGATCAGTGGCCACCAGGAGGCATATTATGGCTTCTTGGGTGTTATTAATGCCTTTAATGTAGAGGATGGTTATGTCATTGATATTGGTGGCGGGAGTACTGAAATCACTCTTTTTTGTCAGCGGCGTTATCAACATAGCATTTCTTTCCCGTTCGGGGCAGTAAATACCAATCTAATGTTTGGTCAAGGTGGGAATTGGAGCGATGAGCAGATTCACAAGCTGCAGACCTTTGTTCTGGGCAGGCTGGTTGAGCATGATTGGCTAAATGCCAAAGCTGGGCTTCCTTTATTCGGTTTAGGAGGGACGGTTCGTTCTTTGGGGAAGCTGGATCAGAAGACACGAGCATACTCATTGCCTAACTCCCACGGTTATACGATGACCAGTGAGACAATCGAGCACTTTATGAACACCCTACCTTCAATGCCTTACGAAAAACGTAAGGATTTAGATGGATTATCTAAGAGTCGGGCGGATATCATTGTATCCGGGTTGATTATTTTCCATACGGTGTATCAGTATATTGGGGCGAGTGAGGCGATAATCAGCGGGGAGGGACTCAGAGAAGGTTTGCTGCATGATCTGTTGGAGCCGGAGCAGCCAGTGCGTGATAGTGCTTTAGAATATAGCTTAAACACGATCATTCGCTTTGATATTCATACCTCTAAACGGTATTTAGATCATATCAACAAGCTAGCGCTCAGCCTGTTTGACGCATTTAAAGATGAATCGAATAGAGCAGAGCACGAGATGTTAATCTATGTGTCCATCATGCTGCATCGTACGGGAACGAATATTAACTATTACCAATCCAAACGACATACTTTGTATTGGTTGATGAATTCACCGATTCGTGGACTTACCCACCGTCAGCTTATTCTTTGCGCTATGATTGCCTCATACAGCACAAAAAGCCGGAAGCAGAAATTGTCCCAACAACATAAGGACATTTTGCTGCCATCCGACGAAGAGTGGATTCATAAGCTCGGATCGCTTGTCCAGCTTAGCATTGCGCTGGACAGCACGGAGATTGGAATTGTAAGCGGCCTGAAGGCCGATCTGCACGGCAATACGCTTCATCTGGACTTAGAGGGCGCATCGTCACTGCTAATTGGCCTAGAGGACATTGAGAACGCGATAAAAGCATTTAAGAATGCTTGGGCGGTGAAGGTAAAACTCGGCTTCCCTTCCAACGTGTAACATCCATTGCAGCAAACTGGCTCCGGAAAGGGGCCTTTTTGTCGTCTGGTTGTTCGTAATATCCATTAGCCTGCAAGAAGCTGGCTTTAACATTATCTTGTAGAGACAACTCTAGAATCTTGACGATCTGTTTACGGATGCCGCTGTCTCTGACAGGACACATCAGCTCAATCCGGCGGGTTAGGTTTCTAGTCATCCAGTCGGCACTGGATAAATACACCTCAGGTTTGCCGCCATTTTCGAAATAATAGATCCGGGAGTGCTCCAGAAAACGGTCTACGATACTGCGTACTGTAATGTTTTCACTTAAGCCCTCTATTCCCGGACGTAGGCAGCAAACCCCTCGCACGATTAAGTCAATGGAGACACCGGCTTGGGCTGCGCCATATAAATCGTCGATCACTTGCTGATTAGAGAGTGAGTTCATCTTGGCGATTATTCGTGCGGGTCTGCCTGCCCGCGCATGTTCAGCTTCACGCATCATTAGCTTTTGCAGGGATAAGCTCATATTCGTTGGCGCTACAATGAAGGAATGCCAGTCAAAATTAGCCGAATATCCAGTCATTTGATTAAACAGCTCGGAAGCATCCAGTCCGATATCGCTTTGGGCGGTGAATAGACTGAGATCCGTGTAAGCCTTGGCTGTACTGTCATTATAGTTTCCTGTGCCTACATGCACGTAACGACGCAGTTCAGGGCCTTCCTGGCGGACAATCAAGGTCACTTTGGCATGCGTTTTGAGTCCGATCAGACCATAAACGACATGACAGCCTGATTTTTCAAGCTGGCGTGCCCAAGCGATGTTCCGTTCCTCATCAAATCGGGCTTTTAACTCTACAACCACTGTAACTTGCTTGCCAGACTCCGCAGCATTGGCTAGTGCAGTGATAAGTGGAGAATTTCCGCTGACACGGTATAAGGTCATTTTAATAGCCATCACTTGCTCATCTTCTGAAGCTTGAATGATAAAGTCTGTCATCGCATCAAAAGACTCGTAAGGGTGGTAGACTAATACATCCCGTTCACGCAGCACCTCGAAGAAATCCTCGTTTTCTTGAAATTCAGCAGGGTAGACCGGCTCAATAGGTGGATAGTTCAAGTAACTAAAACCTTTTAAGCTTCCGGCAAAATTACGAAGAAAGCCCAGATCGAGCGGACCTTCTATTTCAAATACGAAGTCCTCCAGCTCAAATTCAGCTTGCAGCTGCTCAAGAGCATAGGGATGGATACCTTTTTGTACCTCCAGACGAGCAGGCACCCCGCGACGACGCTTGCGCAGCTCTTTTTCGATCTCTTCCAGCAGATCCTCGGCACCTTCCTCATCGATTGTAAGATCTGAGTTACGAGTCAAACGAAACTCACTAACCGCAACAGGTTCGTAACCGCTGAATAAGGTTTGAATGTGATGGCGGATCACATCTTCAATAAATACAAATTGTCTTTTCTTACTATTAGAGCGGTGTGGAAGAGGGATACATCTTGGCAGATTCGAAGGAATTTGCAGGATAGCAAAATAAGGCTCCTCTTCAAGGCCATTCTTACGAGTAAGAACAACAGCTAGGTAGATAAACTGGCTGTGCACGAGTGGAAACGGCCGGCTCTGATCAACAGCCATTGGCGTAAGTACAGGATAGATGATATCCCGGTAATACTGTTCTATGGACTGCTCTTGGGCATGGGTAAGATCCTTATAATCCACAAATACGATGCCTTCTTTATGCAAACTCCGCGAAATATCACGGAATGTCCGGTATTGATCGGCAATGATTTTGGTTACGCGTTTGATGAGGCGTTTATACAGCCCGGAAGGGGTGTAGCCTGTGAAATCTTTTTTAGTATAACCCGCCCGGATCTGATCTTGAATTCCCGCTACGCGAACGCTTATGAATTCATCCAGATTGCTCGAGACGATTGCCAGAAATCTGGCACGTTCCATTAAAGGGTTATCAGGGTCCTGCGCCTCCTTGAGTACACGGCGGTTAAATTCGATCCAGCTCAAATCCCTATTGAGGTAAGCAGTGGCTGGACTGCTTTGGTTGTTTTTAATCTCTTCTGTATTCATGGGACCTCCAAATATGCTTCGATGTCTGTATCTCAAATCTATTTATCATATTCTATCATTTTACTATTGGATGAGGCACGAAATGTTAAATCTATGTAAAATCTCAAAGAATATTATTTAATTATTTTATATAATAGGATATGATTGTCGCTAATTAGTTAACATAATAAAAATTATGTTAACTTCTTAATGAATCAAAGACAATAATTAAACATGTTATTTCAGAATGGTAACAATTACATACGCATAGGTTACAAAATTGTGATATATTAAGTCCTGTCAGTTTTACAAAAGACAACAATACATCAGGACATCACACAAGATGTACATAAGTACAGGAAATGTACACGAGCGTATACGGAAGTCATACCGCTTACGCCCATCTAAAGAGGAGGCATTTATGAAGAACAAGTTCAGAACCATTAAAACCCTTGCTGCAGTTATGGGAATTAGTGCATTGCTGCACACCGCTCCTGCTTTTGCAGACAGCGTTCATATTGCAAAGGAAGGCAATACTTTCTATACTCTTTCTCAACAATACAATGTCGGTGTTAATGATCTAATGAAAGCTAATCCAAACGTTGCAGCTCTTAATATTTACGATGGACTTAAAATAACGATCCCTAGTAAAATGCAAGCAGAGTCTGTAGCTACGACAGAAACTCCAGTGCTTACCCCAAGCCTGAATGTTACTCCAGAATCAAAAACAGTTGAAGCATGGGGCAAGTCATTTAACTATGAGAAAACGATACAAGTTAAGGCTTCTGCTTATTCCTCAGCGGCTAGTGAGAATGGAGGCTGGGGTGCGGTTGATTATTTTGGAAACCCACTTAAGCTAGGAACCATTGCGGTTGATCCAAGTGTAATTCCTCTTGGAACAAAAGTGTTGGTTACCGGCCATTCACACTCAGGATTGCCTAAAGAAGCTTTTCTGGCTACTGCAACCGATATGGGAAGTGCCATTAAAGGTAACCGCATCGATATCTTTATTCCAGGCAGCCAAAGCTTTGTAGCGGATTTTGGTTATCAATATGTACAATTATACATTGTTAAATAGCTAGATAAAAATATAGAGATTTATACAGAGATATGGAATGGTTTTAAATAGGTTAAACAAGAAACGGAGGGAGTCCTTAGCGGCTGCCTCCGTTTCTTGTTTATTTATTTTTAGAGACCTGCAGCAATTGAGGAACGGTAACGAAAGAATAGCCACGTTTACGCATTATCGTGATTACCTCAGGTAAAGCCTGAATCGTTCCACTAAGATCACTACCCGGCCCACCTCCACCATGCTGAAGGATAATTGCTCCTTTTCCAGCATTAGCTAAGATGTTATTTCTAACTTGAGTTTTGGAAAGTCCCTTCCAGTCCAACGAATCCACATTCCAATTTACAAGCTTATAACCATGATTTTTTGCCCATCTCAACTGTTGCTCAGAGATATCTCCATAGGGTGGACGAATCAAGCGTGGTTTATATCCGGCTAAGGTTTGAATAATGTTCTCGGTCTCAATGATCTGTGATCTGAAATCATGCATCTTCAGCTTCACAAACTGAGGATGGTCATAAGAGTGATTTCCAATAGCATGTCCTTCTCTAATCATCCGCTTCACTAGAGCAGGATGTTTCTCAGCTCGGCTTCCTACCACGAAGAAGGTTGCTTTGACATGATATTTTTTAAGAACATCTAGCAATTGGGGTGTAAACCTTGGGTCAGGCACATCGTCAAAAGTTAAGGCGATGACTTTATTCCGAGGACCGCTGGTCTTAAAGGTCTCGGGATATTTGTGTAATAGCTGACTCAGAGACAAGCCCTTAGTGTTCTTATTGTTGCTGCTCGTTGAATTATTTGTAGTAGAAGTTCCCGCAGATATCGCCTTGTCTTCGTCAGTGGTCTGCGTACTTTTAATTTGATCCTGTGAGGACTTCTGATTCTGAGCTGGAGCTGAAGCAACCTCTGCTGAAGAGGTTGGAAATAGCAGGACAATGATTGATCCTAATACTACCAGCAGTTTCTGGACTCTCCGTTGATCATACATCCCCAAATGCCTCCTTTACTACCTGATCATCACCATATTCTTCATTGTTATCTCCATTGAAGGATGAATTTATGCCGTTTCTTCAAGGTCTCTGGTAAAGATTTCTTGCACACACTAATGCGTGTATACTAAATAGAACGGGATATTCCCGGGCCAATTATAGACAGGTGGAAGGATGGGGACAAGGATGTCAGAATTGTTTGCACCTTATGAATTGAAGGGTTTAACGCTGAAAAATCGTATTGTTATGCCACCTATGTGCCAGTATTCGGTGGATAAAGAGGATGGCATCCCCAATGATTGGCATTTTGTTCATTATGTAAGCCGTGCTATTGGAGGTACTGGTCTAATCATTGTCGAGATGACTGGAGTACATCCGGACGGTAGAATAACGAACCGGGATACAGGGATTTGGAGTGATACGCATATAGAGGCGTATCGTAAGCTCACAGATAGTGTACATGCCTATGGAGCAAAAATAGCCATTCAACTAGGGCATGCCGGACGTAAAGCGGTCGATGCTGAGCCGCCGGTTGCACCTTCTGCAATTCCTTTTGATGCTCGTTCTAAGCAGCCACAGGCGCTTTCTAAGGAAGGCATCCTTGAGATGATAGAAGCCTTTCGTGATGCCGCTCGTAGAGCTGTGGAGGCAGGATTTGATACTGTGGAGATTCATGGTGCGCATGGTTACTTAATTCACCAGTTTCATTCACCTCTGTCCAACCTCAGAGAGGATGAATATGGACAAGATCCTGCACTTTTTGGAGAACAAGTAGTTGCAGCAATCCGAGAAGTAGTGCCAGTAGATATGCCCTTGATCATGAGGGTATCCGCGAAAGAATATGTTGATGGTGGATATGATGCTGCCTATGCCCTGGAGTTTTGCCGCCGATATAAGGATGCTGGAGTGGATATGTTCCATGTGTCTTCAGGTGGTGAAGGGCCCATTGGCTCTAATGGTGGACCTAATGCGGGCCCAGCCTACCAAGCAGATCTGGCAGAATATATTCGCAGTGGATTACAAGTGCCAGTAATTGCGGTAGGACGGCTTGAAGCCTATTCTGAGGCACAGTCCATCATTGCAGAAAAAAGGGCGGAGCTTGTAGCTATTGGCCGTGGGATGTTAAGTGATCCTTATTGGGCTTTACATGCTGAAGAAGCGCTTGGTGGCGTACATGATGTACCTAAACCTTATGAACGTGGGATTTGGAAAAGAGGCTAGACCGTTTTCGATGTGAAGTTTGTCACAGATTTTATGCTCCTTCTAAGGCAATCTTAATAAAGATAAAATTTGAAGGAGCTTGATAACGTGGGGACGGTTCTAAGTAACGAACGGCTGACAGATGGTGTGTATCACCTTAAGGTAGAGACGAATAGTGGCGGAGCAATGGGTCAATTCTACATGTTACGGGCATGGGGAGCTTACCCCATCCTATCCAGACCCTTAAGTATACATGAAGTACACGAGGATAGTGTTGAATTTCTGTATCACGTAGTTGGGGAAGGTACGGAGATATTCTCACGACTGGGTTCAGGTGATTCGGTAGAGCTTGAGGGCCCTTTTGGAAATGGATTTCCACAGGTTGAAGGGAAGGTTGCGCTCATCGGCGGTGGGATCGGAATTGCACCGCTATATTATTGTGCGAAGCAGCTTCCGGGGAGTGATATCTTTTTGGGCTTTAGCCGTGAAGCTTACCGGACAGAAGCGTTTCGCCCACTTGCAAGTGAACTTGTAGTCGATGTTGGCGGTTTAATTTTGGATAGTGTGGATTTCAGCCAATATGATCATGTCTTTGTCTGCGGCCCACACCCTATGCTTAAAGCTGCTCAACGTAAAGGCATTGCTGCTGAAGAAGCAGGCAGTAGAACGAAAGTATACCTTTCTCTAGAGAACCGAATGGCTTGTGGGATTGGAGCCTGTCTGGTCTGCAGTGTATCCTGCCGTGATGGTCAAAAGAAGGCCTGTGCAGACGGACCTGTGTTTCTTTCTGAGGAGGTGATTTTCCATGACTAAGTTGAACACAACAATTGCTGGCGTTCATTTTAAAAATCCAATTATAATGGCCTCTGGAACGTTTGGTTTTGGCCGTGAATATGGCAAGCTGTATGATGTGTCTCTGCTGGGTGGAATCTCTGGCAAGGGGTTAACCCTCAATCCGAAAGCGGGGAATCCCGGCACTCGTGTATATGAGACAGCTTCTGGTATGCTGAATAGTGTGGGACTCGAGAATCCGGGTGTAGCTGCATTTATAGATAAAGAATGCCCTTATTGGGAAACACTCGATACTGCTCGTTTGGTCAACCTGGGTGGAGGCACACTTGAAGATTATGTTCTTGGTGCTGAGATGATTCAGCGGGATGCAGATGCTCGTGCGAGTGCAGGTAAGACAGCAGTGGACATGATTGAATTGAATATTTCTTGTCCAAATGTTAAAGAGGGCGGCATTGCGTTTGGGATCCAAACTTCAGAAGCTCAAAAAGTAGTACAGGCTGTTAGACGCGCAACTAAACTGCCCCTCGCTGTAAAGCTGTCGCCGGGAGCCGAAAATATCGTTGAAATGGCACAAATGTGTCAGGAAGAGGGGGCAGACGCTGTCTCGCTCATCAACACGATCTCAGGAATGAAGATTGATGTCCGCCGCAGAAGCAGTGTATTCAATAACTTATATGCTGGATTGTCTGGACCTGCGATTAAGCCTGTCGCTCTGCGTATGGTGCATCAAGTTGCACAAAACGTAACGATTCCCGTGATCGGAATGGGTGGCATCACTTCAGCGACGGATATAATCGAGTTTATTATGGCAGGTGCTGCAGTTATCCAAGTGGGAACTTATAATTTCATGAATTTGCGTGCAGGTAGTCAGCTAGTTGCAGAGCTTGAGCAATTTATGGTTGAAGAAAATATTCAATCACTAGAGGAAATACGGGGCATTATATAAAGTGAAGCAGTGAGGGGAATACTATTGACTACTAACCAGATTGATCCTGAGGATATTGAGCTGAAGGCGACGGCTGTCGGACGTGATCTCTTGCTCTTAATTAGTGGAGGTGTTCGGCATATTGGTGCGATGAGTACTGCTTATCTGGAGGGGGAGCAGGTTAAAGTACTGACTTCAGCGGTTCCTCATCATAAAGAGCATACGATAAGCGAGCCCATTGCGATCAGAGTAGCTGAAGCGCTGAACAAGACGGTCACAGTAGTGATGGGGATTCATTACGACAATCTCACGAAAGAAGGTATTATGGAAGTCGTGGAAATTGTGAATTTAAAAGTAAATCAATATTTAGCGCAACAAATATGAAACGGTAGTGGCAATTCTACGTAAAAGATAGCATGTGAGGAATTAAATTATCTTTTGGAGGAATGAAACCATGTCTATATTTAAAAGATTGCGCGATTTAACCATGTCTAATGTGAACGCGATTATTGACAAAGCAGAAGACCCGATTAAAATGACAGATCAATACATTCGTGATATGACCGAAGATTTAGAAGATGCAGAAAAAGCTGTAGCGGCGCAAATCGCCATTGAGAAGAAATTCAAACAGCTGTATGAAGAACAAGAAGCGCTTGTTAACAAACGTACCCAACAGGCTCATGCAGCAGCTCAAGCGGGTAATGTTGACCTTGCTCGCCGCGCTCTGGAAGAGAAAAATGCTGCTGAAGCTAAACTGGTAGAATACAAAGCCAGCTTTGATCAGAACAAAGCCTCTGCGGATAACCTTCGTGGCAAGCTTGAAGAGATGCGCAAACAGCTTACCCAAATGAAGAACAAACGTGAGACATTGGTTGCACGTTATAACGCTGCCAAAGCTCAAACCGAGATCAACAAAGCAATGAGCGGATTTAGCTCCGATTCAGCGTCTGCAGGTCTCAAACGTATGGAAGATAAAATGCTGCAAGCAGAAGCTCAGGCTGAAGCCAGCAATGAGATGAGTTCAGGCAATAAATCTCTGGATGACGAATTCGAGAAGCTGAACAAAGATCAAGCGGTTGAAGATGAACTGGCGGCTCTGATGAAACAATACGAGAAGCAATAACATTTGATCTTTAGCCGGTTCACGGCTGGTGTTCACAGGCGAAGGGGAGACAGAAATTCGTTTCTTCTTCGCTTTATCTATGCTTATGAAAGGCATGCAAAATGATTAAGCGGGGGCTATAGAATGGATCTCCATATTCTGGTGTCCATGGTCGTGTGGACGGTGAGCGGCGCTGTGTTGCTGTTTGTACTGATGTATATAGATTCACTTTTTACTCGTTATAACGATATTGAAGAGTTAAAGGCTGGAAATATGGCGGTGACTACACGGTTTGTAATGAAGCTTTTAGCTCAGGCCTTCATTTTATCTTCATCGATAGCGGCTTCCAATAGTTTGTTAGATGCGTTGCTGATTTCGTTGGTATCATTTTTGCTTTTGTTAATTTTAGAAAGAACGGTTCGGCTTCTACTAGCAAATTGGGGGAAGCTGGATCTGGATCATGGTACACAGCTTGGTAAAATCGGATATGGCCTGCTATCAGGTTCACTGCAAATTACGGGTGCTTTAATTATTACTGCCTTTATGTAGGAGGAACGATCAAGTTGAGTATGTGGAAACGTATAGGTAACCTTTTCTCTAAGCCAGCGCCTCAGGAAGTTCAAAAAAGTATGCTTAATTTGTCTCCCGGAGACATTTGTGAAGTATCGCTTGTCACCTATGAAGTTACTGGCCGGACACATAATCGGGGCCGTAATGCTGTAGTTCTGACCCTTAGAGATGGAAGCCAGATAGCTTATCTTCATATAGAAGAGCGGGAACAGCTGCAATATGGATTGTACAGACCTATCGATGGGCGGTTAGATAATCCTGCTGAGGTTCCAGCAACTCTTGAGCTCGATGGCTATACATTTTTCCTGGAGGAAGAATATGAAGGTTTTGTTGCTGTTGCAGGTCAGACGCCATTTATGAATGGTGGAGAGCAGCATGTGTGGCAATATCAATCAGATGATTCACGTCTACTGCGTGTAGAGTGGCAACATGGACGGTTTATGCTTTATGAAGGGGAGAAAATAATCCCTGGGGATGTAAAGGTAATTAGAGCATCCTAGCCTAGTAGAGAAGTAATAGATCACTATACCGGAAAAAATATTGTAGAAAAGGCTGCTGCCCATAAACATGGATGGTGGCCTTTTGTGTTTATAATTTTACTTCAAGAGGTCTCATGTTAAAATAATACCTATTACTGCAAACATCGACGTTTCAGAGCGGAGGTCTTTATGAAGGATAATAAATTTCAGCGTGAAGCACTGAAAGTAAAAGAAGCTCAGGCCAAAATAATCAAATATGCCAATCCGCTAGAATCAGAAAACGTATCGCTAGATGAGTGTTGTGGACGTTATTTGGCTGAAAAAGTGATTGCCCCACACCCATTTCCTGCGTTTAATCGTTCGAGTATGGATGGATATGCGATTATAGCGTCGGACACCCATAACTGTGTTAATGGACAAGTTGTATGGTTAGAAATTGTGGATAATATTCCGTGTGGCGCAGTGCCTGCGGTAGATATAACTCCGGGAACAGCCGCAAGAATTATGACTGGTGCACAAGTACCGGTTGGGGCAGATGCTGTGGTGATGCTGGAGGTCACGGAGAGACGTGAAGAGGAAGGAAAGACTTACGTTGGTATTCGAAAAAAACTAGAGGCAAACATTAATATCACACCTCAAGGTTTCGAATTAAGCCAAGGAGATCTTGTATTGCCTATAGGAAGGTTAATCTCTGCGGGGGATATAGCTGTTCTTGCAGCGTTTGGATTACATACCGTGAAAGTCTATCGTCGTCCTAAGGTAGCCATCTTTGCCACAGGAACAGAGCTGCTGGAAGTGCATGAGCCGCTGGAGCCTGGCAAAATCCGCAATAGTAACTCCCCTATGCTCGAAGCTCTAGTCAAAGAGACAGGGGGTGTTCCAGTAATGTTAGGCGCTATTGTGGATGATCTGGAGCTGGCTAGAAGTAAAGTACAGATGGCGCTGGAAACTTATGATTTTGTGATCACAACGGGTGGCGTTTCTGTGGGGGACTATGATATCATGGGCGACTTGGTTCGCGAACAAAGTGGTAATATGTTGTTCAACAAAGTGACGATGCGTCCGGGAAGCGTAACTACTGCTGCGGTTAGAGAGGGTAAGCTGCTGTTAGCTTTATCCGGGAATCCGGGGGCTTGTTTCGTTGGGTTTCAACTGTTTGCACGGCCTGTGATTTCACTGATGCAAAGTGCTTCTCAGCCTTTTTTACCGGAATGGAACGTTACACTCGGTACAGATTATAAAAGAGTGAATAATTTTACTAGATTTGTGCGAGCTCGCTTAGAAATAAAAGACGGCAGCTTGTTTGCTTATCCGGCACTCATTGATGAATCTTCCGTAACGGTCACGATCAAGGATAGCGACTGTTTGATAGTTGTACCCCCAGAAGAAAAGGGGCTATCTGCCGGAGATAAGGTAACAGTGATCAAGCTGCCAGGAGAGATTCGGGGCTAGATGTGGAGGGTACTCTGGCCATCGATGATTAACAAAATATCACCGCAGGTCTTGGAGCTATGAAAGGTATTTGATATCCACGTACGCACAGAAATCGCCATATAATTGTTAAGTCAACGTTATTATTTCCAACATTTCAACATATGAAAAATTCACAATAGATAAGCAAAAAAACAGCGTTCCTGCTAACCCAATAGTCGCTAACAACCGGTTTTAAAGGGAGGGTTACCCCAGAAATTAGAATAAGAAAACCCACTTGCGTACCGTAAGTGGGTTTTTAGTGCAACAATAATCGGGTTAGGGGTGCCCGCCGAATGTAATTCAAATTTGAAGAAAAGCGAAAGTAAAGTTTCCGGGTAGGCAACACAAATCGCAGTAAATCTCCTATCGGAAGAGTTACTGCTCTATTGTTTTGAGTTATTGGCTGCGCCACTGCCGAGATTAATCACCCGCGGACGCTTACGGACCCAGATGATCTTATTTGCATATTTATCACCTTTTAAGCGGGGTTTCGGACCTCAGCGTCGCTATTTCATAGAATGGAGCTCATATTTGCGTATTTCAGGCCAATAGCGACCTTGAGGTCCGTTAGCCACCCAAATATGAGATAATCTTGCGTTTAAGGTCAGCTAAGTCCGATAACAACTCTGCAATAGCGAAGAGCGGCTACTCATCCGAAGTATGAGCTCCCTTTGTGATGATTAATTATCGACACGCCGCTCGATCGCCTCAGACATCGTTTTATCCGTTAGATGAGCGTAGATCTCAGTTGTCTCGGTGGATGCGTGCCCGAGCTGTTCCTTCGTTTTATAAATATCATTTTGCAGATAATAATCTGTTGCAAAAGAATGACGTAGCTTATGAACCGTAAGATACGGTTTACCAAAGCGTTTAGCGTACTTAATAATCATTTCTTGAATCGCACGTTTGGTCATACGTTTGCCTTCTTGACGCCCGTTAGGGAGAGAGATAAATAAGGCCTTTTCTCTCTTGGGTGTTTTGTAGCGAGATTGGCGCAGACTAAGATAAAGAGCTAGATCATCTTTAGCTTGCTCTCTAAAATAGACGGGTGTCTTAAACGTTTCGTCATTATTCCCTTTGCGGGTGACATAGAGCAGCTTGTTGTTAATATCCAAATCGTCTACGTTTAGATTGACTACCTCAGATACACGCAGGCCAGAGTTCAGAATCAAGCTGGCAATACAGGCATCACGCTCGTGATTCAATTGAAACGAATAATAAGCCTGTTTGTTGCCTTCCACATCCCGTCCATACCCTTCATAAATGTACCCCACAAACTCCAGTAATTCCTCATCTTCCAAAATCTTACCCTTTAATTTAGCGGCAGTGTCTTTTGGCTTATGTGTTCGTTTGACCTCAACCTTAGCCATAATGTTTCGCTTAAGCAATGGATAAAAGTTCTCGTCCTCAGCGATTTGACTTAAATAATGAAATAAGGAGCGTAATGCAGATAGTTTACGGGATACAGTAACACGAGTGTTCGTACCTTCGGCTCGGGTAGTTAGATGCAACCGATATCCGACAATACTGTCCATATGTAGGGTTTCCAATTCTAGAAGCGTGATCTCGGTATTTGAGCCGGCTTGGGATAAGCCCTCTGCCCGCAACCAGCCGAAAAAAGATTCATAATCCCGGATATACTCCAGCAGTGTGGAGGGGGAGAGATCAGGTCGTTTATAGTCAATAAACTGCTGAACGAACCAGGGCATGAGGGGTAGCTTTTGATCAAGTTTTTTACGGTCATCGTTCTTTTGAACGCTCATGTGATTCACCTTTTTCCATAGATTGCATAAAATCTCTTCCTTCTATCTTAACATGTTTTGTCCCAGATTGGACTTCGAATGAAGGGAAAACTAGGGCCGAGCCTTGCTCCTGATGCCGCTAAGCTTTATGATGTGAAGTAAACATAAATGTCAGAGGTGCACATAATGAAACTTGAAATTGAGCTGGTTCCCAAAGAACGTAAGCATACTATAAGCAGATTAATGCAGTTCTACCTATATGATTTCACCCGTTATTTAGAATTTGATGTCAATCAAGACGGGGTATTTCCAGCCTATCCGGGTCTAGAAGCTTATTGGAGTAGCGGAAATAATAAATCAGCGTATTTGTTTAAGGTGGACGGGCATATTGCTGGTTTTGCTTTGGTGGACAGGTTATTGCGTAATCCTGAAGGCCAGTTTTATATGACTGAGTTTTTTGTGATGCAAAAATACCGCCGAAGTGGTGTAGGTACATGGGCTGCGCATAAGCTTTTTGATATGTACCCTGGTGAATGGAAGGTTTCACAAGTCCGTGCGAATACGCCCGCTCGTGATTTCTGGCATAAAGTGATCGGGGACTATACCCATGGAGAGTTTCAAGAGCGCTTTAATCCACAACAAGGCAATCCCAGCCAATACTTCAACACATTAACTATTAATCGAATTAAGAAATGAAAATCCGTGTGTTTTCGGGTTTTTCTTAAAGAAGGAGTTTACCATTAACAGCAAATGGAATGGAAAAGTGGTGCTAAGCGAGTGAGAGCTAGACAGTGGAGGATGACCAAGAGAGCGTCAAGAAGGACGGCTAGGAAACTGTATTTTTTTATATAACTGGCTAGCTATTAAGAATATATACGAATTGTAAAGTAATGAGCATCTAATGCTCTCTACTTTAGTTAACATAACATTATTTATGTAAACCAATTAAAACCATTCACCATAAAAAGGGTCGTTGGTTTATTTTTTGTGTTCAAAATACCCAGTCAGTGAGGGCAATATTGCATATCTTATGATGTACTCAATTACAAAGGAGGAGTCAACAATGGGCGAATTTGCAGGAGGATACGGTGGTTTCACTTCCACAGGAGCTATTCTGGTTCTGTTTATCCTGTTGGTTATCATTACTAAAACCCTCTGTCTGTAATCCTTTAACTTCACAAATTAAAGGTTCCGTCAGTCTAAATGACTGGCGGATTTTTTATGTCCAGATATGTACATTGGAGGAGGGGAATACATGTGACTAAGGATATTGACATAATACTAATCCAAAACATATATTAAACAGTGTTCAAAGATTAAACAGTGTTCAACACATGAGGAGACAAATTTATGACTAAAGAACAACGAAAAGTACGTGAGCGTGAAGAAATGAGGAATCTAATCCTGCAAAATGCAGCTTTATTGATTGCTGAAGAGGGAATAGAGAAGCTCTCTATCCGAAAAATCGCTGAGAAAATCGAATATTCACCGGGAATTATTTATCATTATTTTAAAGGCAAAGAAGAGATTATCGAGAACTATTTGCAACAAAAATATACGGATATGCTTACTGAGCTTCAGTCTGTGCAACAAGAGGTACAGCAGGAATTACCTCCAGATACACTTTTAAAACGATCATTGGAGAAGTTCATCAGGATGTCTCTTTCCACGGGTGTAGAATACCGGAATGTCATGCTAAACGATACGCCGGCTGTTCTTAGTTACACAGCTGTTCTATTTAGAGGAGCAGCACAGGAGCGTAAAGCGATTGGGATGCTCTGCCAGGGCCTGTTCAGATTTGAAGCACAGAAAAACCGTGAGGAAGCTTTCGTAGAACTCACTGCTCAGGTGATATGGAGTGCAGCGTTCGGTTTAATTATGCGTTTGCTTGTCGAAAAAGATCTGCCTGATGATCAGGTCGAAGCTCTGATTTCATGTCATTTGGATTCAATGGTTGCTATTGCCTCCAGGTAAAATCTAAATATTTTCATGAAGGGAGGGGGAGGTTGTTATAAAACATATAAGGAAAGTCGTAGTGCTGTCGGTGTTGATTTCGGTTATTGCAGTGTTTGCAACAGCGGTTGGGTTGTTTTCAGATGGGATAAGTGATGGAACAAAATATACTTTTACGTCAATATGGGGCGAGGATGTAAAGCTTCAGGGGTCAGGAGTGTACAGCCATGATTCTGTCTCTGCGGCGGCACAAGCTAAAGCACAGGATGGAGTTACATTATTTCTTGCCATACCTTTACTGCTCAGTTCGCTCATCATGACAATTAAAGGCTCGATAAAGGGGAGGATGCTCCTTACGGGCACTCTGGGGTACTTTTTATATACTTACGCATCCTACAGCTTTCTGACGATGTACAATTCATTGTTTTTAGTTTATGTGCTGTTGTTTTCTTTAAGTTTTTTCGCATTCATCCTAGCCTTATTTTCCTTCGATAAAGAATCCATACATACTTACTTTAAAAACAGTTTACCTTCTAAAGGAATCGGCTTTTCACTAATGGTTATTGCTTTTATGATTTTATTTCTCTGGCTAGGGAAAATACTGAATTCACTACTGGGGGGAATACCGCCACAAGGGCTCGAGCACTATAGTACGTTGGTAATTCAAGTTTTGGATCTTGCGATCTTGGTCCCATTAGCAATTGTTACGGGGATTATGGTCATTCGTAGACAACCTTTTGGGTACCTACTGGCAACTGTCGTTGTTTTCAAAGGAGTTACATTACTGCTAGCAATTACGGCAATGCTGGCGGCAATGATCTATAGCGGTGTGGCTGTGTCTATAGCCGAGTGTGTAATTTTTCCGACGATGGCTTTAGCTATTGCTGCTTGTATGGTTATTTTGTTAAAGCATGTACGTGAACCCTTAAGATAATAAGTGACCAGCGAGCGGAAGGGAGCGATTAGAATGAAGACAATAATTATGTTTACCTCGAAATATGGGTGTGCGGAGAAAGCGGCTTATTTATTAAAATCTCAACTGGGCGAAGAAACCGAAGTAGTTAATTTGATGCATGCTAAAGAGCCGACACTGGAACGATATGATACGGTCATCTTGGGAGGATCTATTTATTATGGGAAAATCCAAAAACAAATGACTGATTTTACAGCAAAATATCAACATGAACTAGGGAAAAAACGAGTAGGATTGTTTATTTGTGCAGGAGCAAAAGGTGAGGAGGCCTCACAAGAATTGAAATCTGCGTTTCCAGAAGTGTTATATAACCAATCTGTGACGAAAGAAGTTTTTGGAGATGAGATCTATGAAGAGAAGCTAACTTTGCTAGATCGGTTTGTATTGCGGATGGTAAAAAGAAAAAATAAGAACGTAAATGGGTTGTCAAAAGAGACGATAGAGCGTTTTGCGCTTGCTATGAAAAGGCAGTGAAAGTGAGTGGACAAACGAACTGCTAAACGTACTTCAGGTCATAGTTAACATAATTATGATTATGTTAACTATGATCTTGACATTCAAAAAAAGTAGTCCTTCTTGTGAGAAGAATTTTACTTCCTCATATCGAGTCTCTGTTCATCGAAACATGAAAACCCTACAGAATCGTGCAGAAAAAGTCGGGAAGGTAAAAACCTTCTCTGATAACCTATAATTAACGAGGGGAGGCAACGTCATGGATACGCTGATACAACTGAACAAAGCAATAAACTATATTGAGGAGAACCTAACAAATCAAATTGATTATCAGGAGGTTGTGAAAATAGCCTGCTGTTCGGAATATCATTTTACTCGCATGTTCTCATTCCTAGCAGGCATTACTCTGTCGGAATACATCCGGCGTCGACGTCTAACCTTGGCAGCACTCGAGCTATCACAAAGTAATATCAAAATTATCGATACCGCTCTGAAATATGGTTATAATTCGCCTGATTCCTTTTCTAGGGCTTTCCATAGCATGCATGGGGTAAATCCTTCGGAAGCTCGGGTCCATGGACAATCCCTTAAGGCGTTCCCTCGGATGTCGTTTCAGCTGACTATCAAAGGAGGAAATGAAATGAATTACCGTATTGAAATCAAAGAATCTTTTCACATCGTGGGCATAAAAAAACGGGTACCAATCATTTTCCAAGGGGTCAATCCGGAGATTGCGTCGATGTATGAAGGGTTGACGCCGGAAATGATTGATGAGATGAAGAGATTTTCCGATGTTGAGCCCTCAGGGTTTATAAGCGCCTCTACAAATTTCTCTGAGGGGCGTATGGAGGAAAAAGGAGAGTTCGATCATTATATTGGCGTTGCCACTACGAAAGACGCATGGAATGGCTTGGATCAGCTGGAAGTGGCGGCCTCCATGTGGGCTGTATTCACAGTCGTCGGCTCTTTTCCGAGTGCGCTACAAGAGATCTGGGGGCGAATATATTCGGAATGGGCTCCGTCATCGGGATATGAGCTAATTAAAGGGCCTGAAATTCTTTGGAATGAGCACAAAGATATCACATCGCCAAATTTTAAAAGCGAAATATGGGTGCCTATCACTAAGAAATAAAAGAGTTTGGTTGGATTAATGAGACTGAGAGCTGAATATCCTTTCACTACGAAGCTGCCGCGAAAAACATTCCGGCAGCTTCGTCAAGCTATAGGCAGGATATTTCGAAAATGTTGTAGAAGTACAATTGGTGAGTCGAATGATTTTTGGAATGTTGTAGATTTCAATTTTTATGATTCAGACGAAGATTGAATCAATGAATCCTTCTATTTTAAAGGAGTCCTTATGACGAACGAGAAGCTTTTGGACTTACTAGGCAGTTACGATATCCAACAGCCTGAGATTATTTTCTTAAGGCATAACGAGAACAGAACCTATCGTGTTAATGACAGAACGGGAAAATCATATTTACTCCGCATTCATGACCCTTTTATAGATGACATGAAAGGTCTGCAACATACATACGGCGGCATTCTTGGAGAATTGCAAATGCTTGAGAAGCTGGGAAGCTGGAGCAGCAACGAAATACAGACTCCCGTAAGAAACAATGAGGGTGAACTTATTACGATCATTGAATACGAAGGTGAACTGCTAAACTGCTCCGTCCTCACCTGGCTGGATGGAAGAGACATGAATATGAATGATGTTAACAATCTTGAACTGGTAAAAGAACTGGGATCGCAAATAGCAGAACTGCATACTTTTTTTCGGCAGTACGAACATACAGGTATGGAGATTCGACCGAGTCAAGGTAAAGCTTATAATGAACGGATGATCCGTGTGATTCATTCGGGTGTGAAAAAGAATTTATTTACGCCTTCTGATGCTAATGTCATTGAACAAACGCTGCAATTGATCAACTCCCGGTTAGATGACCGTGGCGGGGAGGCTGGCCCTGACCTTATTCATGGGGATTTGTGTATGGGTAATATCATCATCACAACCGAAGGAGAGGTGCGCTTCATCGATTTTGGCTTTTTCGGTAACGGTTATGCCTTACTTGATGTAGCCATGGGAGCTATGATGCTGCCATCCGATCGAAGAGATACTTTCCTAAAGGGTTACTACAGAGAGTACGAAAATACAGCGAATGATCTACTTCAGTTGGAAGGTTTAATGTTGGTCGCTATTATTGGATATTACGTCTTCCAGATGGAGAATGTACATGTTCATGCCTGGATGCGTGAAAGAATGCCCAAATTATGCGCTGAGTATTGTCGCCCCTTCCTCAATGGTGAAAGTATATTTTATAAAATATGAAATGGAATGTTCATGGTTGAACTAACGAGGAGTGGTAGGTTTGATAAAAATTGATTATATCCGTTTATCACCAAACGTGTTATCAAAAAAATAGTAAAATAATACTGTTAAGCGCGATGGCTGTCGATGAGCATTTATTTCGATTATATTATAACAAGGAATGAAAGGGGGAATGGTGTTGATTGAACATAGCAATCTTGAAGAATTTCAAGATCCGGTAAATTACGATCTTGAATTTGACGGTGAAATGGACAAATATCAGTTCTATCTTGAGCTTGCTAGATCGAGTCCTGGGGAAGTGTTAGAACTTGCTTGTGGTACAGGCTTAACAACGATCCCCCTCTCGAAAGCCGGTATAACAATGACCGGTGTAGATATCTCTTCAGCAATGATTGCATATGCGCGGTTGAAGGCGAAAGGGCTGACTGTTACTTTTATGGAAGGTGATGCCCGTACCTTCGAATCGGACAAGCGATTTTCGATGATTTATTTGACTGGTAATGCATTTCAGGCATTTTTAAGTGATCAAGATCAAAGCGATTTGCTCACGACCGTTCACAAACATTTACAACCTCATGGAATCTTTGCATTTGAGACCCGTAATCCGGAGGGAACGGATTTATCCGATCAAGAGGAGACAGAATGGGGATCATTTATTGATAAGGATGGAAATAACGTCAAGGTATCAGGCACACAATGTTACGATGCTGGCCAGCATATCATGCATTGGGTCACGATGCGTGATTGGGGGTATAAACGAACGACTTCCCGGATTGCTTGTCGGTTCACGGATCCGAATACGCTGCATTCTTTATTAACCCGTCACGGCTTTCGCGTCGAACATCTATATGCTGACTGGAATAAAACGCCGTTTTCTCCGTCATCTTCATCTATCATTAGCGTTTGTAGGAAATGTTAGGAGAAACGTAATGCATTGCAATAGAACTCCCCCTCAGATTGAGGGGGATTTTGTTGTTCCTAAGTTTAGCATACTTTTCGCATTAAGAATTCAATCGGTCCGCGGGACATTCGTTTTCTCCACCTATGTGAGAAGATCACACATGTATCGGATGAAGAAAGAAGTTCTGCTCAATAAATAAAAAAGAAGTCGACCCTCTCGTTGGTCGGCTTCTAATTGTTCTATTGCGCGGTCAGGATTTGTGGACCTTCAGCGGTGATGGCGATCGTATGCTCGTATTGGGCGGCGAGTTTGCGGTCCAGCGTCCGGGCGGTCCAGCCGTCCTGATCAATTGTCATGTTGTAGGTGCCTTCAGTGATCATGGGCTCGATCGTGAATACCATGCCTTCCTTGATGCGGGGGCCTTTGCCGGGCTTGCCGACATGCATATAGGTAGGCTCCTCATGCAGGTCACGACCGATGCCATGAGCGAGAAGGTCGCGCACGACGCCAAAGTTGTTCGATTCGGCATGCTGCTGGATTGCGCTCGTCACGTCTCCGAGCCGATTGCCGGGCTGTGCCTGCGCGATGCCGAGGTCAAGGCACTCCTTCGTGACGCGCATCAGCTTCTCAGCCGCCGGTGAGATCTTCCCGACCGCATAGCTCCAGGCTGAATCGCCGAGCCAGCCGTCGAGCTCCGCTACCGTGTCGATCGTCACGATATCGCCTTCCTCAAGTGGCTTATTTGTAGGGAAGCCATGTGCAATTACGTCATTGACGGAGGCACAGGTCGCATATTGATAACCATTGTAGCCCTTCGTATATGGTTTGGCGCCGTGCTTCAAAATAATATCCTCGAATATGCGCTCAATCTCGTTCGTTGTGATGCCCGGTTTGATGAGCGGGGCAATTGTGCGATGGCATTCGGCCACAACCTGGCATGCCTTGCGGATGGCTTCGATTTCATACTTGCTTTTTAAGATGACCATGTTTGTTTCAGGACTCCTTTGTAATGGCTTGTATCGCGAGCTGGGCGATTCGATCGATGTCCAGCTCGGAATTGCTCGCATAGTAGTGCAGCCCGCAGCAGCCGACCAACACGGCAAGCATAAGGTTGATGCTGTCGTCTTCACGCTGCATAGTCGATTGGAGTGGAACATACAGCCTTTCCATGAATCGTCTCTTGGCAGGGTGCCGATCTTTCTCTGGCAAGCCTGTAAAATGTTCCGCTGCCATTTTGTAGACGAGATATGCGCGGGCATCTGACTGCCACAACTGGAGTAGCGTCTTGCAATACGTTAACAACTGCCTGTCGTCAGGGTTGTCCCGGCTGATGTTCGCCCATTGAGTCAGGGTTTGCTCACATCGCTCGAAGCCGCTGCTCAGCACATCTTCTATTAGTAAATGCCGGTTGGGGTAATAATGGTATACCGTGCCATAACCGAGACCAGCCTCGCGGGCGACGTCGCGAATATCAAAGCTTCCGCCCGTACGGAAGTAGGTATGCGCGGCGAAGTCCAGGATCTGTTCTCTGCGCTGCATACGTATGAGCTCATTTTGTTCTTTGGTACGGGGGCACATGGGCGCGTTAACCTCCTTTTTTTATATAGACCTGCAAATTTGTCAATATAAAGAGTGTAACGCATGAGGCGGAGAAATGCAATTATCCGTTGGCGTTCGATGAAAACAAGTATTAGACTGAATAATAAAGTGCTTACCGGGTAAGACAATCCTGAGATACGAATTTGCATTGAATCGCTTCGTCAGCAGCAAGTTCAAGAGCCGACACCGAAACAAATTAAGCGGGAGATGGATGAAAACAACAAGGACGCCATCATTGCGTCGTTAAAACGAAAGATGAAGAAGCTCGAAGAAGAAAATAAAAAGTTGCGAGAACAACTTAAGTTTTCCTATGCGGAGGTCTATCAATGGATTTGAGGGAATGACTGTTAGCTTATCCAGCTTACGGGCAGCTTAATTTAAGATCATACTCGGTGAACTGTATCATAAATAGGGGCAAGTTTAACCCTTGAAACCAGTGAGCTAGGATCAATTTCGTTTCGAGTTAATGTGAATAATATCCATTATTTTTAAATATGCGACAAAAATTGCATTTGAAGAAATATTATTGTATGATTTTATTGTGTTAAAAATTGGAAAATTTAATCGTCATTGTGTGGACAGTACGGATACTACTTCAGCAGTTAATTATGGCGTAACCAAAGTTTCTTATACTTATTAACTAAGGAGAAGCAGCCTTGCGTAAGAAGAAATATGTTAGCATAGCCTCAATTACATTGATTGTGATTATGGTCGTTCTATTCTTCAGTATGAAAAATGTTCTTTTCGACGGCTCTTCTAACAAATCAGAGGAACAGGCCGTCACAACAACCAGTGAGATGATTAACGAGACAGAGAAACCAGCTGCCACAATAACGAATAAGGGAACCAATGAAAAGAAGAGCGTAACCGCGATGGAGGCACTGCGCCTTGGGTACTCAGAGGCGAATAAGCTTACGGAAGAAGAGCCATTACTTATTAACATAACAAGCACGGATGACACTTCTGTTTCCCAGGAACGAACCGATGGTTCGGATGGAACAAGAGATGCTTGGAATCTCGAATTTGGCAGCAAGAAAGGGAATGTTTTTATTTATATCAAGATCGATAATGGAATGGCCATTAAGACTGATGTGAAAAAGCACGATAAGAATTTACTTGTAAAAGGACAGTATGCGATATCTGATATTCAAATCGATTCTTCCGATGCAGTTAAACAAGCTGTTGAGAGACTGGGGATGAAACCAGGAAATCCTGCTATAGCAGATGACTGGATCAAGGGGTATCATTTTACTATCAGCAGGTATAATACTGATCCTAACTCCTCCAAAACACGTCTGCTGCTAAGAGTTATGGGTATCTCGCCAAATTCTCCTAATCGTGAGAATGACAGTTTGAGAATGAGCGCTTTCTTTGATGTCAAAACAGGCGAATTGATGAGCGCTACCGAGATGACAGGCTTCGACAAGGATGGGAATACCATGTGGAAGAATATTGAGCTTAAATACTGATGACGGCATAAATAAATGAAGAAGGAAGATATTTTCGTAAAAATACAACATATTACCAAATAAAGAGTTATTATTGATGGAACTTACCGTGCGTTACTGCTCATGAGCAGACGCATGGTAAGTTTGTTTTTGTGTAAAGGCGTTATTAACTGTCTACTTGGTAAAGTCTATACGCATCACTCAAGTTTATTGAACTGGAAATATCCATTCTTCGAGGTGATGTATATGCTGAGTATATTCTTTAGTCCCCTGAACGGCGGTTAGGGCAATTGGAACCTAGCGGATCAAAGAAAGAGCATCCTGCAAAGGATGACCCAAAAACTCACCGTTAAAAACAGCGCGGTGAACTGTATCACAAGTTGTGGTAAAGTAGATTGTTGGGTTGAGCTAAGAGCAGCAATGTTAAAAATTGCAGATTGTTGTTTATAGATTGCTAAGTGAGGATTGAAAGGCTGGAAGATCGATGAATAAAGGGATGCAGGCGATTCGCAAAGCTAATAATTTTGAGCGATCCTAATAAAAGATGAGGTATATGTGATGCCAAAAAACGATAATATGCTGGCAATCCTATGGATGCTGAATTCGGGTGTTAAAATGACCGCAAAACAAATATCCGAAAAGTTAGAAATAAATATAAGGACAGTCTATCGGTATATTGATGCGCTAAGTGCCAGTGGAGTGCCTATAATATCCGACACTGGTCATAATGGCGGGTATAGCCTACTGAATAATTTTATCAGAGCACCACTGCTATTTGATATTGAAGAAAAAAAAGCACTTCTTCATGCTGCTGTTTTTGCAAAAGAAGCCGGATACCCTTTGAGTGAGGCATTAGGTAATGCGACATCCAAATTGAAAATGTATTCGAATGAGGAACAGGAAAGTGTTCTCAGCCGTCATTTAGCCGGATTTGAAGTTATAAACCGTAGGGGAGATCCTTCTATTCAGCCAGTATTAGCGGAATTGGAGCAAGCTGTAGCAAACGAGTTCTCTGTAGAAATTGATTATCACACACGCCGTGATGATCAACCCAAGACTAGGGTGATAGATCCCTATGGTATGGTGTACTGGAACAATAAATGGTATATTGTTGCATTTTGCCACCTGAGAAATGAGATTCGCAGCTTTCGGGTAGAACGGATTTTACAAATCAAGCGGACTCAAAACATATTTAAACGTTCCGAAGCTTTTTTGGCTCGAGAATTTTTTTTGCGAAATCTATTACCTGATTTAGTCGGCAAGGACGGGTTAATTGCTTTAGTTATCGAAGGTAGGTCAGAGGCGTTGGATGACTTATGCCTGCATTGGTTTTTGGGGCATCATCTGAAAGAGCGTACATCAAATCAAGCAATCTTTTTACTTGAGGAAAAATCAATTCATACCTATGTTCCTAATTTTCTCTTATCCTACGGGAAATCCATTCAAGTAATCGAACCACAGAGTTTGAAGGAAAAACTTGTTGGTGTGGTGTCGGAGTTATTGGAATATTATCAACTTTAATAACTTCACTGACAGCGGATGTCAGTGAAGTCATTTTATAATGACGATAATCATTGATTACCGATGGTTGGTATCACTAGATGAATTGTAAAATAAGGAGAACTTGCAAATGAATAATACGGTATATCTTTATGTGTTTGACACAATGGCAGACTGGGAAATAGGCTACGTAACTGCCGAACTGAAATCGGGAAGATATTATAAAAAGGGGCTGGTCCCGTCAAAAATAGTTACCGTGGGAATTGATAAGACTCCAGTAACTACAATGGGCGGATTGAAAATACTGCCTGACATCAAATTGGATGAGTGCAGCATTGAAAGATCAGATCTATTGATTTTACCCGGTGGAGATACATGGACAGAAACCATTCACCACCCCCTCTTAAAAATCGCTGAAAGGTGTTTAAGGGAAGGTATATGGGTTGCAGCGATTTGTGGTGCTACAATGGGACTTGCCCAGACAGGATTGCTGAATTCACGTGGGCATACAAGCAATGATCTGGAATACCTTAAAATGATCTGTCCCACTTATACAGGAGAAAAGTATTACAAAATGGAGTCTGCTGTAACGGATGGAAAACTGATCACAGCATCTGGAATAGCTCCATTGGAATTTTCTGCACACATCTTGAAAGCTTTGGATGTGTTTTCTCCAAAAACATTAGACGCCTGGTATAGCCTTAATAAGACTAATGATTCTAAATATTACTATGAGTTGATGAATTCAATACAATGAAGGTATCAGCATTTAAGGAAAAGTGAAAGTGTGTTGTATATATGGATATGGACAAGATGCCACATGAGTAACAATGCGACTTAAAATATTCCTTCCATAGGAATCCTAATGGAGTACGATAGTTAAGCATAAAGGGTTCCACATATTAGTCATGTATAATATGTAGAACCCTTTATTATATCTGACTTTCCTAAATCTAGATCTTGATTAATTGAAAAAATAAAGTTGTAGACTGCACGCTGGCATTAAGTTGTTTAAGAATACATTTGGATAAAGTGGGAGATATTACTGAAAACTTCTCCAGATGGGCGGTTATTATGAAAAAAATACTGATATCATTTTTGGTGATACTTATTTTTTCCACTGTTACAGTAGTGGCTGCGCCTGAATACGCAAAATGGGGCAAAATTGCAGTAGAGGAAACACAAAAACGATACAATGCAGTCATAATTGATTATAAGCACATTGGTCGTACTGAACTAACACCTAAAAAGTCTGAAGAGAAATTCAAACTATGGATTAGAAGCAAAGCAGGTAACGAGTTTGGGGTTTTTGTATCAATCCAATTTGACCCATCAACTGATACAATCCAATCGATTCAGTTTTCTGAAACTAATCGTTAGATTTAATAAATCTCGCTATTTACGCTAATGGGGCACGATAGCACAATGACAACAGGCTGCCGAGATCATAGGCAGCCTGTTCAGCTAACGGGCAGAATAACGTGATGTAGGTGTGTATTTTAATGAGAAGAGTAATAGAGGTGGATTAAAGATAGGACTTTATTTTCCAGTCCAAGACTACCGCTGGTTTTATAAGGCGCCATTCTAAAAACCCTATTTTCCTCGGACATTACCTCCACAATATCAGCAGGGACCACGATCTTTGAGAATTTCCATCGTATGACTAGTTTAACCTCTAATTGAACTATCTTAATCCCAGGATGAAATCCCTGCAAAATGCTGTGAAATAACAGCATTTTATAAACTAGAACTAAGGACAGCTTACCTTACCAAAAAGGACTAAAATTACTACTTTGTTCTATAATTTCAACATATGAAAAATTCACAATAGAAAAATCAAAACCTATTCCTCTCCCTAGCTACAATTCACTAATTCAATAAGTTCTACGCCCCCACAAACAAAACCCATGAAAAAGGATACCCAACACCAACCTCTATGTTTACACAAGCTTTTTTTCTATTTTTATTGCTAGTTCCATAGCTTGTAGGGCATGGTCTAACTCGATTATGGATGAAGTACCCTCCTCTAAGCATTGGATAGCATGCGTAATACTCTTTTCAAAAGGATTAGCTTGTTCTATCAATAGTTGCTGTTTACCTGCAGAGGTATATTCAATTAATGATCCTTCAACCTTTCCGTTCATGTCGTCACTTTCTTGATAGACAAGCTTTCCTTGTTCAAAATAAGCTTCATACCCTACGGAAAAAGGATAACCAGCTGGCATTTGTGAGGATACAACGATTTCTGCGGAGACATTCGTTTTCTGAAAATGGGTACGTACTAACGCTTGTTCATTTCGTCCACCATCGGTTCCCCACACAGAGTATTCTTCTAAAGATCCAAGCAGCCAGGTAACAAAATCAAGTTCGTGAATCATCAGATTTGTGGAGATAGAATGAAGTCCGAGATCACCCCACAGAGGTGCCGTTTCTCTTTTTAAGGTGAAGGCTAAGAGCTTTCCATATTTCTCTTGATGAGTGGTTTCGTATAAATATTTGTACGCAGGATCAAATTTAATAAATTGGTTCACGAGGATTCGTCTGCCATACTGTTGTTCTGCTTCCTTCATCGCAAGGGCATCTTCATTGTTAAAGCATACAGGTGTTTCACAGAATACATGTTTCCCATGCTTAAGCGCCTCAACGGCAAACTGTCTATGTAAAGTTACGGGCAGACAGATATCGATCACATCAATTGTGGTATCAAGCATGATATCCTCTATATTTGTGGTAATCTCAACGCCTAACGCTTGTTTTAAATTTTGCAGCTTAGCTTCATTTCTACCATAAACAATAACTTTGTCTACACGCTCATTTTTCGTCAATAATTCTGCATGATAAGCTCCGAACCCTGTTCCTAAAACGGCAATTTTCATATGTTTCAGCTCCCTTTATGTAATGAACTAATCATAACCTCTTATTGTTGACAACATCATGGCAAGAATTTTGAAGTATACTTGATAAAAAAGAAAAGCTCGGAGGTTCCCATGCGTTTGCATCGTTTGATTGCTATTTTATTATTAGTGGAGTCGAGAGGGAAAATGAAGGCCAATGAACTAGCTCAAGCCTTGGAGACTTCTGTACGTTCAATCTATAGAGATATTGATGTACTAGCTGAAGCTGGAATTCCTTTGTTGTCTATGTCGGGGCCGAATGGTGGTATCTCTTTAATGGAGGGATATACAGTTAACCTGAAGCAGTTACATGGTGAAGATGTAATCAATCTATATTTAACAGGTATGGGCATCTATTCTGGGGGACATTCTGAATCTGGTCTTAAGCTGAAGACGACGCTGTTGAAATTAGAAAAAACATTGCCCGCATCCTATCAACCTGACATTCAGAAAGCGCAAAAGCGCTTTTATTTCGATGACACACCTTGGTGGACAGAACGAATAGAAATCCCCTGTCTGGAATCTATCCGGACAGCCGTTTGGCGATCTCAGAAACTACAGGTTAAGTACCAAAAGGTTAACGGAGAAGTATCGTGCAGGAAATTACAGCCCTATGGTCTTGTGGTGAAAAAAGAGGAATGGTATCTTATAGCCTACTGTGAAGAAGCTAATCTAATCCGAACGTTTAAATGTGAGCGAATTGTCTCTACACAGCTTGTGGAAGAAGAGTACTCTATACCTATGGATTTTTCATTAGAAGAGCACTGGAAGCAGCAGGGACAGGTTTTTAAGCAAGCGTGTAAAGAAGAAGAGGTCTATCCTGTTGTGATCAGAGCTGATAAGAGAATAATGTCTTTTTTATCTCAGCTAGAGATCATGGAAATGAGAGAAGAAGGGGATGCATTCATTTTAAAGGTGAATATGTTTGGTTATGAAAGTGCATGTGCTAATGTCTGGTGCATAATAGGTCATTCCGAAATCATGGAGCCCTTAGAGCTAAGGCAATATGTAAAAGGCCAGCTGAGTTTTCTTCAGGGAATATATGATTAACCGTTTTTTCTATGTAAAAGAGACCGTAGCTATTGCATATTCTGCAAAGATACGGTCCCTCTTTTCTGATTAAAAGAATTAATTCACATAATTGGTTTACATAATAATGATTATGTTAACCGAGATAAGGATGATCCAATAAACAACGTATTGAATTGGAAAATCATCCTTTTATTGCTCTATTTTTAATACCAAGTGTTAATTTCTCTCTGGCAACAAGTCTTTTGTGCGCTACGAGAAGAAAAGGAAGACCAAAAGCTGTTGTTAAAGCCAACGGCACAAAGATCGCAAGGCCATTCTGAGCGCCATAATGGTCTAACAACACCCCACCGAAGATAGGTGCCATAACACTCCCTAAATTATTAAAGCCAATCGTACCAAAGTACGTCCCTTTCATTTCAGGTTTGGCAATCCGATCGATTAACATATCCATCATCGTAAAGAGTAAGACTTCCCCTATAGTGAACAGAACTACACTGATCATTAGTAGAGCCACACCACCAGCAAGCCCCACTAAGAGAAGACTAAGTGCAACGCAGATATTCCCAAGTATTAAAGGGACAATCGGTGGAAATTTACTTGCCGTACGTACAATGGGATACTGCACTACTAACACGGTTATAGCATTCAGTGAAAGCATATAGGAGAACAATTGCCCCCCATTGGTGAAATGCGTGTTCATCGCTAAATATTGAGCCATTGTTGAGCCGAAGTGACCGTATCCTAACACACAAAAGATTGTACCCAGCAATACTGGCAGGAACACACGGTCTTTTCCTGTGATTGTCAAAGCTTCGAGTAAACGTGGTGCTTGAGCTTGTGTACGGGCGGGCATGCTTGAACGATGTGCCTTAAATTGCATGAATAATACAATTCCGTATGCAACATATACGATTCCGGCGATTAGAAAAGGAAAAGTTGATTCCGCAGAGCCGAGCTGTAGCCCAATGATCGGACCAAATACTACACCAAGATTAATTGCTGCATATCTAAGATTAAAGACAAGCAGCTTGCTCTCGGGTGGTGTAATATCGGACAAAAGTGCCCGTGAAGTAGGCTCGAATACTGATCGACATAAGCCATTTAGGGTGTTTACCAAGAAAAATACCCATAGATGCTGAGCCACTGAGAATCCGAAGAAGACGGCTGCCCAGCCAAATACCGAGATTAACATCACGATTTTGCGGCCAACAATATCAGAAATATAACCGCCATAGAAACTAGCCAATACGCCTGCCAGCGAGCTAACCGCGACCGTAATCCCTGTTTGTGTCGGGGAAGCTCCGAGAACTTGGGTCAGATAGATGGATAAGAATGGGATGCTCATCGAGGTCACCAGACGTCCGAACATGGTGCCGATGATAATTGTCCAGGCTAGAGGGTGAATGTGCCTTAGATGCTGTTTCATAATGATTACGATCTCCTAGTCTTATTGCTCTAATATTGTTGCTGCATATTCATTGTTGATTTATGTATAATTATAATGATAAAAGGGGGAAGGAAAAGTGTAAGAAATACATTGACCGTTTCACCTTTAAAGGAGTGAACCATTTGGACCAGATAAGTAATCATTTTTTATGTTTAGCAGCAGGCGTTACTAGTTCGTTCAAAGTGAATGAACCTGTTCCTGTGACGATAGATTTATTGGCTTCGATCCTAATTTGCACTCCACGCAATGTTAAATTCGTTCTGCGGAAACTGGAAGAGCAGGAATATATTCTATGGCAGCCGGGGAGAGGCAGGGGGCATATCTCTCAACTTACTTTTTTAAAAAGTATTGATGAGGTGTTCGAGGGTAGCTTTCAGGAGTTAGTCAGTAAAGGCAAGATAAAAGAAGCTATCGAATTGATGAGCAGCGATCAGGTGACCGGACCCTTAAAGGAACGATTGTTAACGATGTTAAATAAACAGATGGGTTTCCGTAGTGAAGCAGAGTCAACCTCAGGGCTGGACGTCCTGCGGATTACCCGTAACCGGCATAAGGAAGTACTGGACCCTGCTTATGTATACACCGCTTTTGAATCCTATTTGCTGGGTCAGATCTATAGCACACTAGTTACTTATGACGCAACGACCGATGCCTTTCTTCCTGGTTTGGCCCATATGTGGGAAGCTAATGAGGAGCATACAAGTTATATTTTTTACCTCCGCAAGGGGGTACGCTTTCATCACGGAAGAATTATGACCTCGAGAGATGTAAAAGAGACGCTACAACGGCTTATTGACTTGAATAGCCCTGCGGTGAACCTTTATAAGGATATCGAACGAGTAGAGGTTGAAGGAGATCATCGAATCCGGTTTGATCTGTCTCGTCCAAATCTCTTTTTTCTGCATCTGTTTAGTTGCATTCACATGTCCATACTCCCATACGATATAGACATCACTAGTGAAGTGATCGGTACAGGTCCTTACCGTTTAATGGATCTGAATGAGGATGTATTGGTGCTCGCAGCTTTTGATTTTTATTTCGGAATTCGGCCGCTCCTGGATCGTGTTGAGATTTGGTATTTGCCAAAAGAGGCTTCTAATGAACGCCAATACCAGCTGCCAGATCCTGAACATGGAGAACTTTTACCTGATATCATCAGCAATCACAGTATAGATTACCCGGCCTTAGGCTGTAGATATATTCTGTTTAATTTTCATAGAGAGGGAATTCATCAGCAGCTATGGTTTCGTCAAGTGATCCGTATCCTTTACAGTCGAACGGCTTTAATAAAAGAGTTGGGTGGCAATCGTATCACTCCAGCAGATAGCTTTTTGCCATGGGAGAGCAGTAAGAGAGAGCTTGTAGATCCAACTTTGGAACATGCCCGAGCGCTTTTAGCGGAAAATGGGTTTCAGGGAGAAGTCATTACTTTAGCAACTAAGGATAAAAAAGAAGAACGAGAAGAAGCGTTATGGCTCCAAACACGCGCTGCCTCCGTTGGTTTGCAAATTAAATTATACTTTTTCAATGAGTTTAAAGCAGATCATATACAGACAACAGCCGAGATCCAGCTTGCTGAAGAGGTTTTAGAAGACGATTGGCAATGGGGAATGATTAACTACTTTAATAATAAATCTAATTATTTATTTTCTTTGCTTAGAGAGGACCAGATTTCATTGTTTTCAAAGGTGTTAGGTCCTTTCACAGAATCTCCAAAGGATGAACGGGTGAAGCTGCTGAATCAAGCGGAGGGAATTTTACGAGACAATTATTGGGTGCTGCATGGCTGTCATATGAATAAAAAAGCTCAGCTAAATCAAAGCTTGTTTGGTCTACAAACCGGTTCCTTCGGGTTTTTGGACATCTCCAAGTTATGGATTAAAACTAGGCTTTAAGGTTTTCTTTTGTTATACTTTCCAGGGAGGCTGTATCGATAGAATCGAATGGTGCTCTAGTTGGATCAGATTTATGAATTGTAGCCATGGAGGTGAACTCGTTGGATTTTGCTCAGATCCGTATGGACCGAGACAAAAGAACGGTCGATACTTGACTCTTTTTTTGCCATTCGGACCTGTTTAGCGGATAAGCTAAGCGGTCTTTTTATTTGTTTAAAATAAGGTGAAAAAAGGGGAGACTTACATGCGTTTTCTATTCGTGGGTGCAGGAGCTATTGGTGGTTATTTTGGAGGGCGTCTAGTTCAAAAAGGGGAAGATGTAACTTTTCTAGTCCGTTCTACTAAACAAAAGCAGTTAGAAGATGAGGGTCTGGCAATAAAAAGTGTGCATGGTGACTTTCAGACTCCCGTTCGGACGATTACATACGGGGAGAAGGCAGAGCCTTTTGACTGTATTATTATTGCAGTGAAGGCCTATCATTTGCCTCAGGTGATGATGGATCTAACCCCTTTTGTCGGTGAACATACTATGATTCTCCCGCTCCTTAATGGGTATAAACATTTTGGTATTTTGCAGCAGCATTTTGGAGCAGAAAAGGTATTGGGTGGTCTTTGTTATATCGAAACAACGTTAGATTCGAATGGAGCTATCATACAAAGTAGTTCTTTCCATAGTATTGTGTTTGGTGAATGGGCGGGTGGGGAGTCAGAACGGATGCAGAAACTTCTCAGCCATTTGGATAAAGCAGGATTCACTGTGATATTAAGTTCTGATATTCAACGCGAAGTGTGGCAGAAATATATATTCGTAGCTAGTTTAAGCGGGATTACAACTTTAATGGATAGCTCGGTTGGACCTATTTTAGCCTCACCTATAGCTCGTGCTATTTATGAGCAGCTTCTGAATGAGATCGTGAGCATAGCGCAAAGTGCAGGTATGCCTGGACCAGATATGGTGTCGGTCACGATGCAAAAGATGGATTCGGTCCTGCCCGAATTCACCTCCTCTATGCATAGGGATATGCTTAAACATCTGCCAGTGGAAGCTGAGCATCTGCATGGTGCACTTTTGGCGATGGCTGTACCTGGTCAAGTTGCGTATCCCATTCTCGAAACCGCATATGCCCGTTTGAAAGTTTACGAAAGCGTTAATGATATGAGATGATCTGTATAAAATGACTGTAAGGAGCTGGACGATTATGAAGGAACTGAATCAAAAGATAATGACTTTTCTAATGTTCGAAGGGAAGGCTGAAGAAGCTATGAATTTCTATACTTCTTTATTTGATCACTCCGAAATCATCAGTATTAAACGTTATGGAGCAAATGAAGCAGGCCCTGAAGGGAGTGTCATGCAGGCTACTTTTTCATTACATGGACAAGTTTTTATGTGTATAGATAGCTACGTGAAGCATGGATTCACCTTTACTCCAGCGGTATCCTTATATGTGAATTGTGAAAGTGAAGCTGAAATTGACCGCGTTTATGAAGCATTATCCCAGGGTGGACAGGTGCTCATGCCACTAGGTGAATATCCATTCAGTTCGAAATTTGGCTGGGTGGCGGATCAATTTGGCGTGTCTTGGCAATTAAATCTTCTGGGGAATGTGTAAACGATTGATGTGTTGCACAGACAGATAATACGCTGTATCACAAGGGGCCGAGGTCATCTATAAAATGACGAACTCGGCCCCTTAGTGTCAGGCAGCGGAAAGGTCTGAAGACTCTTCTGATTTTAACTCACGATTGCAGCCCGCTTATGACTAATGATGAAATTCTCTCGGCGACTTCTTGTTGATTTATAGTATTATTCCCTGTTACCCATTGATAGACACCTTCATGGATCATTTGTGCGATGATCGGTACATAAAAGCTTTTCTCGTTATCTGGGTAGATATCTCCTAAAGCGTTAGATAAGTGAACCTTCAGTTCATTTATAATCTTCTCTTTCAATTGAGGGACAACCATCCCTATATAACTGCTGCGGCATTGTATGTTCGGTTGCTGATAGAAATCGAATACCGATAATACGAGTTGAATGATGCCTTCTTGATCGAATTTAATTTCTCCTTCAGTATGTTTTACAATAGCAGCGGATGCCGAATCACCCATAATATAATCCAATAATTCATATTTATCATTAAAGTGTGCATAGAACGTGGCTCGATTAACTTTAGCTCCCTTTGTTATATCGACGATTGTTATTTTCTCAAAATCCTTCAGGGAAACTAACCGTAAAAAGGAGTCAATTAAAGACTGTTTAGTCTGTGTCAGCCGAATATTGTTTACTTTAGTAGCCATTACTTCACTCCTACCCAACAATTTAGCAATCTTGTTGCTATAGCAACATTTGCAGGTTGATTGTTGATTGATACATTAAATTAGTAGCTGTATATTAGCAATTAAAGCAACAGCTGTTACTTTAATATATCATAGAAAAGGAGTTCATCAAAAATGAGAAATATTGTTATCGTTGGTGCAGGGCCCGGATTAGGATTGTCTCTAGCTAAAAAATTCGGAGTTAATGGATTTAGGGTGGCTGTCATTTCACGCAATCCCGAGAAATTATCAATGATCATTAGTGAACTTAAGAAACTTAATATTGAAGCACAATCTTTTGTAGCAGATGTGACAGATTTAGCAGCTCTAAAACAAGTCTTTCAAGCGATAATAAAAGAGTTTGGTTCAATCGATGTACTAGAGTTCAGCCCGTATGCAGGGTGGGATAAATTCACTCATGTGCTGGAAACTACACCTCAAAGTGTGTTGGAACAAATAAACAGTTACTTGCTGCCCGCCGTTCTTTCGGTTAATGAAGTATTACCCGATATGATCCATAGAGGATCAGGAGCCATTCTTTTTACCACTGGTATTTCTGCTATGTTCCCGTTGCCTTTTGTAGGAAATGGCGGCATTGTTATGTCCGGTATACGAAATTATGCTAATGCTTTACACAATGAGTTAATAGATAAAGGAGTATTTGTCGGCCATCTTTCCATAGGGACAATGATACAAGCTGGAACAGCTGGTGATCCTGATGTTATTGCAGAGACTTGGTATAGCTTATATAAAAAGCAAGATAACTTTGAGGAAGTATTCCCTCCTAGATTCGACCCGACCCATCTTCCAAATTAAAAAACTAAATCTTATTGGATAAGCAAGTCGCCTTAATGGCGGCTTTTTATCTATTAGAAGACTTATCTCTCATCAGAGTGAAGCAGGATTGAAGGGTCAGATGAAAGGATTTAATTACATTGCTGAACAACGGTTGTGCGTTCATTAGTAATCGTGACTTTGGAATGACCTGATAAATATTCGGTATAACCGCACACGGTTTGTTCTCTAGACTGTCCGTTAGAGTTGGTGTATCGAAGATATATAGCACCTTCACCATTTAAACTCAATTTTGGTTTGAATTTTTTCTTTTGTCCTGCTTTTATTGGACTTGTATACAATTTCTTTGAATCCGCACGAATTAATCCTACTTCGATAGAGCTAATATCAACATCAGATTGATTATCTACGATGACTGAGAAGCTTTTAAACGGACTCAGAAGATTTGATATCGTCCCTACGCTAAGAACAACTCCACAAGCAATCAGAAATATCGTAATCCCTATAAAAAATCGTTTTCTCATCTTTTAGTCCCCCTATATAAGTAAGACAGGGTTTACTTAAAAAATGTTACATCAAGGAGAAGTTATTTATAACAATTCATTACCAAATGTAGCGTGGACATGCATGTTATTATAAATATATTCCATATTAATGATTTGAAAAGGGGTTTTGCATTGACTACTATTCGTCATTTTGAACAAGGTGACATGCCATTACTTGGGGAACTTTATAACTCGGTATCTACAAAGGGGAATGTTGTTTTTTGGTGGGTTGGTAATGAGGAAAATTGGGAAAATGTATATTGCGCTTTCGAGGACGGTAAAATGGTGGCCAAAGGCCAAGTGAGCATCATCAATATTGTGCCGCCCGGCCGTTCCAAGGATAGCAGACATTCGATCTACCTGAACTTAAAAACAATACCAGAACGTGAAAGTGATTTTGATTTATTAGAAAAAGTGTATCAGTCACTCTTATTAAGAGCACTTGAATTAAAAGAAACGTTATCAAAGGATTACAAAACCACTCTATGTGTAGGGAACGATTCGGCAGAGGTCTTGAATACTCAATTTTTCGAAAAAGTGAAGGGCTTCTCTCATTATAATAGCTTATTTAAGATGAAACATAATTTAAAAGATGGTTTGTCCGAACCCACTCTGGCTGAGGCGTTTGAATTCGCAACCTGGGATATGGAGACGCCTGAAGATGACGAGCATTATTTGGAATTAGAAGCTGAGATTTGGCCGGAAACTCCGCTAGGGAAAGAACGGTTAGCTGAATTCAAACAAAATCCGCTCTGGACATCACTTGTTGTTCGAGAAGGGGAGAAGGTTGCGGGTAGCTTAATGGTCTGGCAGGAAGAGAAGGGCGGCTATATCGAAAATGTATTTGTACTTGAACCATGGAGAAGATCCGGAATTGCTAAGTACATGCTTTTTCAAGCATTGAACTATTTTAGAACCCACGGACTGGAAGAGGCATGCCTGATGGTGCTTACGGAAAATGATTCAGCATTACGGCTATATGAATCAGTGGGATTTATTCTAACAAATGAGGAAAGACGATATCGGATTGAGCTATAAAAGTTATTGAAAGTGAAGGATTACCAAGCAAAGTGCGATAGCTTTTTTGTCGAGCCTAGGTTCGAAGTTAAGGTCGCACTTTATTTGGTAATCCGCTCTGTGAATCATCTGCTAAATGCTTTCATGCCTTTTGCTTTCCATCACATTTCTTACATACGTTAAGCTTTTCACCTGAAATGCCTTTCCCGAAGTACAACAGCTTAATACGTGTGCTGCCACAGATCGGACATGTTCCTCTGGCACGGGAGGGAATGCGCCAAAGTGCTTTGCCGCGTTTGTTTTTTGACATGATTTGACCCCACCTTTACTCTTAATACTCCATCTTATGACCAAGAGGAACTTAAAGTTCGAAGAGTGAAAAGAATAGAAAATCAGAAGAAAAAGGGCTGAAAAACGCTCTCAAAAAACAGCGTATAACTTAAATTATACGCTGTTTTGATTTTAAGGCGTTTTTTTAGGGGGAATGGGGCACTTGGACGAGTAAGACAGGTGGATTTTAAAGGAATATTTTATAAATAACGGATGTCGATATCTTTGAATCTTCCCGCTGACATTTTAGGCATTCTGAATTGCAGGGAACCTTGCTTATAAGTGCCTCTGCTCTGATCTGGAATGACGGGAACTGGCAGCTGAATAATCTCGCTATGATCTTTTCCTAAACCTGTTAATTTAATTTGTGTGCGATTGATTTGTGCCCATATACTTTCGGGGTGGATTCCGCTCGGAATACGAATTTTGGTAATCAGGTGATTATGAGTGTCGATATGCTCAAAGCTTAAACTTGAGGTTTCGTTCATAAATGAAGAGGAGGTCGCTGCAGTTGCTTCTCGGATGACTTTTTCGACATACCCGTCAATTTGGTTAGGATCCAACTTCCACTGCTCTTCAAGAGCTTTCAAGGATAACTTTTTCTTAAAAAAGGGATCTTCATTCATCCAATCTAAAGGGTTCGTCTTATTGGGACTCATGGCTCTACGCCTCCTACGGTTTTTATCCATTGTATGGGCGTTTGACTTATTCAGTGACATCTGGGCGAATATCTACATAGAATAGCTTATCATTCCGAAAGGAGGAGTGGTTTGGTGGTTTCAATCATCGGCAATATTAAAATCAATAGCGTAGGCCCCAGCTCCACAGTCTTAGTAGGAAATACGGCATCCGTTATCCTGAGCAGCAACTCTAAGATTTATGCCGGTGCCAACTCCTTCTCCATAGGTGACTCCATAGGTACGAATATAACGAATAATGCGGCCAGCAGTACAAATACGATGGATTCAGATGTGGTGGATCAAGTATCACCTCCTTAAGGGTGGGGTTTAAATGAACATTACGGTATATCAATGCATATCGATCTATAATCTAAAAATCGGCACTATCTCTAATTCCTCGGTTCTTCAGATTGGTACATCGGGACGAATCAATACTTTGTCTCATAATTATGAGACCTCTGGAGCTCCATCATCGCCTCCAACATCTCCAGCAGAAAAAATGGATTCACCCCTTGTGTCCTTGCCGCCAGCGGCAGAACTGTATGCACATCTGAATTAGGCTCTTTGTCCCCGCATACAATAAACCATAGGAGGGGGTTGTATGCATCCGTATTACGCTCAGCAGGTTTTTAATACACTAAGATTGCAAGCGGAGAAGATTCAACAGCTAGAGAAGCAGCTTCGAGATTTGCAAGGCGATGTAGACAGCATAAAGAACAATAAATCTGCAAGTATAGGACCTATCAATTATCATTTTGAACAATTAAAAATCGAAAAGCTGGAAGGCACTTTAAATATAGGCATTACACCGAATGAGGGGAACAATCTGGATGAAGCGATGATCAACGGTAAACCTATTGGAGAGCAGGAGGTAGGTACAACTGCCTTATCGGATCAGATTCGCCCACAGATTCTGAAGTATGTGCAAGAAGAGGTTCCCTCGCAATTTTCACGTTTAGAAAAAGAGAAGAATTTAAGCATTGATGAGCAATATATCCAAATGGTGACTCAGGATCTGCTGAATCAGATGGATGGACGGATTAACGAGTATGTAAGCCAACTCCCTGCCACAGAAGAAGGGCGTGGATACACTGATGAGGAATGCGCTTCTATTGTAGAGCAAATCAAACGAGATATCGTTATGGCAGTAGAGCGGCATTTGGAAATAAATATAACCGGAAGGCGGGAGACGAATGAAGATAACGGTGATCAATAGAGATATTAGTGTCAATGCAGTGAAAGTCGTTTCGATCTCGGGTTCATCAGTATTTTTAGTAGGGGATACTCAATCCATTCATTGCTCCTCGGCGTTTGACAGCGTAATAGAATATACTCAGAGCGCTCCAGATCAAGTCGAAAAAGGCAGTTAACCTATGCACACCTCACGCATACAAGATGTCTATATCAACAATCTGTCTGACAGTTCTATCTTTATATGTGGATCTGTAGGCCGGGTTCAATCTAAATTCCTGGGAAGCAAGGAGAATTACCTTTTTAACATAAAGGAGATTAATAATCGCACGAAAGATACTACACTTATAGACATTCCTATCCCTGTATGGACAAACCAAGGGAATGAAGTGGATGAATTTGTGATATTAAAGGATTCCGCGGAATCAACGATTAATATACAATATATCAAAATTCTGTCGATTGGGTCTGGCACGACCTTCCAGATTGGAAACAGCGGGTCAGTTCATCTGGAGAGTCGAACCATTGAGTTTAAACGAGAAGTGGCTGCAAAAGATAAGGAGTAACAACAACTATTTTAATTCTTTTGGCAGAGAAATCGCGAATATATTGTGCTCCGTCTGGATGTAGAGAATACCATTCGCACTGAATAGTTTGCCGTATTGTTGTGCTCCAGTTTTTACTTTGCCAAGCGCTTTTCCTGTTTCTGCATTTATGATAAAGAAATATCCGTTCTCATAGCCGGCGTATAGCCCCTTACCCATAGATTGAACGCTTAACGCAGGACTGTCCGGCCCGTTGAAGCTTATAATGCGATTATCGTTCATTTGAACGGCAGTGATCTGTGCATCCTTTTGGAAAAAAGCCATGTTATTTACTGGACCAGCCACCCAATTTCCGTACTCCTCATAACTTTTGGGTTCACTCGCTGTTTCTTGACCTAAGGTAAAGCGGTATAGTGGATGACCCCCCCATTGGTCTAAACCTCCATCGACTGTATATAGATACGAGCCTTGAAGTGATGTGAAATAATTACCGAGTCTACTGACATCTTCGAGCGGTTTATAGTTCTTTTTGGTCTTCGCTTTTCCAGTTTTAACATCAACATGTACCAAGGTCAACTGATAGCCTTTAAGAGGCTCGTTAGAGGCATCATTTGCAGCATTTGCTTGTTCGCGGAGTAATAATTCACCATCCCGGTAAGCAACAAAGCTATAAAATCCCTGAATTCTCCATAACCTCTTGCCTGTAGCCGGATCGAGCCCGAAAAACTGTGTACGCCTATTATCAACAGTACTGGATACTACCAATACCCCGTTATATAGGCCGTCGATACTTCCTACATACATAGGGATGTCTTTATTCTCCCAGATTTTTTTACCAGTAACCGGGTGATAAGCTGCAATTCCACCATGCTCGTTCCGGAAGTACAACACTCCGTTAACTAACTCCGCGAAAGCACCGATTTCAATCGGATCTTTGGCAGCCTTAACCTTCCAAAGCAATTTCCCCGTTTGGGCATTAACTTTTACAAGATAACCCTCATAAGTGATAAAGAAAACCGAGTTATTCGTTATAATCTCAGGATTTGTTCCGTTTTTGTAGGACCATTTAACTTTGCCTGTACTGAGATCGGCGGCCTTTAGTGCCCCGCCTGATGAATAATAGAATAATCCATTTGCAGTAGGGGCCTGTTGGCTATAAATCCCTTGACCATCTGCCTTGTCGTGCCATAAGGGTTTAATTGTGGTGATAGAGTCGACGGTTGTTGAAGAGGAGGCAGGGGTTGTTACTGCTGCTTGAGCACCAGGCAAATATACACCAGCTCCAGATACGAGCAAGGAGGATGCTATAACGGTCTTTAGGATAAACGGTACATATTTCACGATTTTAGCTCCTTATAGATCATTTATAATATATTGACGCAGGGAATGGATATTTGTTTCTCAATTGTAAAAATACACTTGTTAACATAAAAAATATTATGTTAACAAGAAAAGACGAATCAGTTTCGCACAAAATTCTTGTGAGAACCAATTCGCCTAGTAAAAGAATATGTCAACAGTTGATTTGTTTAGAAACCTTCACGAAGCCATGTAGTCGCTAACTTGATAGCTCCTTTTTTAGCATGAGTCTCGGCTAAAGGATTCAGCATGACAAAATCATGAATGATGCCTTGGAAGCGGACAGCCGTAACATTCACGCCAGCTTCCCGCAATTTGGCGGCATAAGCTTCACCTTCATCCCGTAGCACATCTGCTTCACCAGTAATAACCAGTGCATCTGGTAAATCCCGTAGCTGCTCTAGGTTAGCCCGAAGAGGAGAGGCAGTGATTTGATTTCGTTCCTCAGGGTCAGTGGTATACTGATCCCAGAACCATTTCATGCCGTCCCGCTGCAAGAAATAACCTTCGGCGAACTCATGATAGGATTCAGTATCAAACGAGGCATCCGTTACCGGATAGAATAGTAGTTGTTTCGCTATCTTCGGTCCACTCCGTTCTTTCGCCATGAGAGTAATAGCAGCTGCCATATTCCCACCGACGCTGTCTCCGGCTATAGAAAGCTTGCTAGTATCAAATCCGTGCTCGCTTCCTTTTTCAGCTGTCCACTTGAGAACTGCGTAGATTTCTTCAATAGCTGTAGGATATTTAGCTTCTGGGGAGAGGCTGTAATTTGGGAAAACAATAGCGGCCTCCGCTCCGACAGCTAGTTCACGGATCAAGCGATCATGGGTATGGGCATTCCCAAACACCCAGCCTGCGCCATGAATGTACAGGATAACAGGCAACGATGCTGATGAGGAGCTTGGGGGACGAACGATTCTTATGGAAACATCACCGTTAGGTCCACCTGGCACCATTAGATCTTCAATATCAACTTCCGGTTTATATATATCACTGGATTGTACGCTATCTACCGTTTCACGACCTTTTTCTGGCCCAAGGTCAGGTAGAAAGGGAGGTTTCGCATTATCATCGGCAAATTTTTGAGCTGCTGGCTCAAGAATGATCTTAGTTTTGTTTGGCATGATTTATCGTCTCCTTTGACTGGTCATAGTCTAGTATACCCTCTTCATTCCATAACCATCTAAGCAGCTGCTGAAACGAATGCCAGTTTACGACTAGTTAGAGATTTGACACTATTTGCACATTTATCGCCTATTGAGCACGGTTTCGGAAACCAGTGTAACTATTCCTTTGGGAGAGGTTCAAACGCAGTTAGAGCCTTACAACACCTTTTGTTGTTTCTCATGCATTCCACGACTAATTTCCTCAGTGACACTTATCCTCTGTTTACTTTTATTACGGATAATCCAAACGAACACCAAAGTGATGAGCAGCGGATAGCCTATCGCCCAACCCGTAAAAGGAAACACAGCAGCTGTTGCTAAAAAAGAAATCCAGCTTATCGTCACGCCTAAGCGACTTCCTTTGAGCAGACGTATTCCTGCAGCACAACCTCCGATATAAGTCAGGATAAAAGTAGCGTTCGGGAACTGGATCAGAGTGGTGATGGAGATGGACCCGCTGCCATACAGTGTCATCACTGTTACAAAACAGAGCAGAAGAAAAGCTATGCCACCGATAGGGGTATGGTATAGTTTGGATATTTTACCCATCCATTTCGGTGCGGAGCCTTGGCGCGATAAAGCATAAGCCACACGTGAGGCAGCTCCTGCATAGGCAATAATTGTGGCTGTACAGATGAACAGACCGGTAAGTCCGGCGATAAATCCTCCCCAGCGCCCAAGAGGTTGACTAATAATCCAGACGAGTGATGTGCTTGCTCCACCTTTGAGATAGCTTTGTGTACCAACAGTTGCTAGTGCGGAGAGAAAATATAGAATCCCTACTATAATAGCGGCGATGGTGACCCCTTTAACGGCGGCACGCTGTGGGTCCTTGAACTCCTCAGATAGGTGTGAGACAGCTTCCCAGCCAATAAAACACCAGAATAAGATTGCTGCAGCCTGGCCAATGCTCATCCATCCATGTGGGACAAAGGGAGTGAAGTGTTCGACTTCCATGCGGGGCAGTGCAGTAGCAAAGGAGAAGACCAGCACAGCAACAATCGCTATTACTACCGCTATCTGTACCTTTCCAGCGACCTGCATGCCAATCCAGTTCGTAATCAGACCAATGACCAGCATAATAGCGGCGATAGTAATTCTCGCAGATTCGTCCCAGCCCATAGCGGCTGTCATATAACCCGCTCCAGTCAGTGCAGCAACAGGTGCACCAATCGGAACGGACATCAGAAAAAACCATCCCACCAGTGAGCCAGCTTTTGGACCAAAAGCAAGCGTTACAAAATGGGACACGCCTCCAGCGTTAGGGAATTTAGCAGAGAGCAGACCCATTGATAAGGCCATCGGCAAAATCAGCAACGACATAAATCCCCACGCCAGTAATGAAGCGGGACCCGCCATTTCTGCAGCTAAACCAGGAACAAGTAAGACCCCAGAACCCAACACAGCCCCGATGTAAAGGGCAATAGCCTGAGGCATGCCAATGTTTTTTTGTAAAGTGTTTGAACCGGATTCCTTCATGTTTTTTTATCCTGCTTTCCTTGTCTTTTGTTCTAGAGTAGCAGATAATAGATCCATTGGAAAAACAGAATTTTTGAATAGTATCCATTCGATATTCCGATGGTTCATTTTCATTTAGGGGGAAATTCATGGAGTCACGTCATCTTTTTACCTTCTTAGTGGTAGTGGAGACGGGCAGTTTTACTAGAGCAGCACAGAAGCTCGATTATGCACAGTCCAGTATTACTGCACAAATCCAAGCACTAGAGTCTGAAATTGACCAGCCATTATTTGATCGGATCAGTAAAAAGATTATTCTAACCGACGCAGGCCGTCGTTTGCTTCCGTTCGCACAGGAAATATCCAGAATGCACAATTTAGCACAGGACGCGTTACGCTCGGATAGTGAACTAACGGGTTCTTTGCGGATTGGGGCTCCTGAATCTCTGGCTGCTTTTCGCTTACCAGGCATTATTAAGGAGTTTCGCGCTAAATATCCGCAGGTGCAAATTATTCTGAAGCCTGGAGCTTGCTGGGAACTATCAGATTTTGTCCGTTCGGGTGAACTGGATTTAGCGTTCTTATTGCAACCGGAGACGGAAGATAAAGATTTAAATATAGAAACATTAGTACATGAGCCGATGACGCTGATCGCAGCGCCAGATCATCCCTTATTAAACCTTGCTGAGGTAGAACCCCTTCATTTAAAAGGAGTGACCATACTTCATACCGAAACTGGCTGTTCCTACCGGACTTTATTTGAACGGCATTTGAACAGTTACGGTGTATTTCCTGACCCCACGTTAGAGTTTTGGAGTATCGAGGCGATAAAGCAATGTGTAATGGCTGATCTTGGCATTGCCTTTCTTCCATTAATTACTGTAAAAAATGAACTGGCTGAAGGCAAACTTGCCAGATTAAATTGGAATGATGAATCACAGCGTGTGGCGACGCAGATCGCCTATCATCATAAAAAATGGAAATCGCCCGTGCTTACGGAGTTCTTACTTGCAATAAAAAAACATGCTGAGCAATGGAGAAGTCTAATATAGATCAACATTAACAAGGAGGCTCTAAGGCATGAATGAGTGGTGTGAAGACTACGAAGAAGGGCTGGAGGCCTTTCTCATCTGGATGAAGGATGCCGGGTACACTCCCTATACGCAAAAATCCTATTTAGTAGATGTGAAACAGTTTTTAGACAGTCTGAATGGTAAAAAGCTTGAGACAGTGAAGAAGCTGCATGTCATTTCCTTTTTGACCTCTGTCCGCGAACGTGGAGTGAGTGATGCCACCCGTAACCGGAAGCATGCTGCGATTAACTGTTTTTTCAAGTCATTGATCGAGCTGGAACTACTACAGAACAACCCGGCAGCCGGAATTAAGAAATCCAAAACTGAGATCAATCGTGAGCCGGTTTACTTAGATGAAAGTGATCTGGGGCGGTTTTTATCTTCTATAGATGGTAAATACAAAAAGCGTAATTTAGCAGTTTTTTTGTTGATGTCCTATATGGGGCTTCGGGTGGGGGAAGTCCACACGCTGAATTTGAGTGATTATAATGTAGAAAGACATTCCCTCCGTGTGTTTGGGAAGGGGCGTAAATGGCGTAATGTGCCGATTCCCGAGGATGTAGTGCCTTTTCTCGACTCCGCGTTAGCAGAAAGGTTAGACCCTTGGCGCAGTAAAGAGGAAGCGATGTTCATTTCACAAAAAGGACGCAGGTTGTCTATCCGAGGCATTCAGCAAATCGCAGCAGATACCTTCGATCGTTTCCAAAGGGATGTGCCAGCAGCACAGCGACGCCCGTATTCAAGCCATAAGCTCCGACATTCTTTTGCAACCATGCTGCTGAGAAAAGGGGCAGATCTGCGTACCGTACAGGAACTGCTAGGTCACTCCTCGATCCAGACTACAACCGTATACACACATATCACGAGTCGTGAGAAGGAAGAGGCCATGTCTAAATTACAAATCCAGCTGTGATTGAAAAGAAAGCAACCTCCTTAGAAAATCGATAACAAAAAATAACTTGTTATTATAACGGTATTGATTTATTCTAACAGTTATTAAGAGTTTTATAGGAGGTCCTAATCGTGAAGAATGTTTTTCTAAAAGGGATGACTTATGGCTGGGGATCAAAACGAGGTGAATACCGTACAGAATATGCAGAAGATTCGATGAGAAAGCTGGCAGAGACAGGTAGTGAATGGATTGCCTTATCTTTTTGGACATGGCAAGACACTGTGCATTCAACAGAAATTCATTATGATTACGGTTACACGGTGACTGATCGTGATCTCGCACATGCGGTACAACTGGCAAAACAGCTTGGTCTTAAAGTTTGTCTTAAACCTGTAGTGAATTCGAGGGATGGCATTTGGAGAGCTAGGATTGGATTTCCGGAAGAGGGAGATGTTTATTGGGCAGCATGGTTCCGTTCTTATACTAATTTCATTAAACACTACGCAGAGTTGGCGGAAGAACTTGAATGTGAGATGTTCTGTATCGGCTGCGAAATGGTCGGCACAGAGTCTAGAACTGCGGAATGGAGACAATTGATTCAAGAGGTCACCAATCTTTATACAGGGCCGATCATTTATAATGCCAATCATGGCAAAGAAGAAGGAATCGAGTGGCTGGATGAGGTGGATTTTATCGGAACCAGCGCTTATTATCCGGTAGCTTCCGTGCCGGGAGATTCTTATGAGAATATGCTGGCTGGTTGGGAGCGGCAGAAACCGCGGCTTAAGTCACTCTCTGAGCGATTTGGCAAGCCTCTCGTATTCATCGAGATTGGCTGCCGAAGTGCTCATGGGTGTGCCACCATGCCATGGGACTTTACATACACAGACTTACCATATTCAGAAGATGAACAGGCCAACTTCTATCGTTCAGCGCTGGAAGCATTCTGGAATGAACCTTGGTTTGCCGGTTACTTCTGGTGGGATTGGAGCACGAAATTGTATGAATTAGAAGAGGCTTCCATTGACCGTGGTTTTGATATTTATGGCAAAAAAGCCGAACAAGTTCTCAAAGAATATTATAAGCAAACTATCACTAAATAAATTGATAAAAAAGATCCGGAATTTCAGGTGAGCCTGGCCTGCTAAAGGATCTTTTTGTCATTGGCAGGCTAAGTTAATTCGTGTTATATTAAAAACCGTCCTTTTCATAGTGGAGGCAACGCTCCACATATAAAAAGGACGGTTTCTTGTGTCTTTTGTAGTCAAAAAGGGCTGTTTCCAGCCAGATTCGCTTACAATTCTAGCTTAGCTATTTCTGCTTTTAGCTTCTCAGCGGATTTCTGGAATAAAGCCTGTTCGGTTTCATTGAGTGGGAGGTCCAGTACCTGTCGAACACCCGAGCGATCTACTACGCAAGGTGCACCGAGATAGACATCCGAAACCCCGTTATAGTTATTTAATAAAGTAGAAACATTCAACACGGCGCCTTCATTATGAAGAATGGAGACTACAATTCGGTCCAGTGCAAGCGCTATTGCATAAGAGGTTGAGCCTTTGGCATCAATTATTTCATAGGCTGCATTCTTGGTATCTTGGAAGATTTCTTCGCGTTCTGCTTCATCAAAACCAAGATCAATCCCAGCTACATTCGCAAGACTCCAAACCGGAAGCTCTGAATCTCCATGTTCACCGATGATCTGTCCGTGAATACTGCGAGGATCGATTTCTTTGTGAAGACCGATCAAATAGCGAAAACGAGCACTATCAAGTACCGTACCAGAACCAATTACACGTCTGCGGTCAAACCCGCTTATTTTCAAAGTCGCGTAAGACAGAATATCTACAGGGTTAGTCGCAATAAGTAGAATGGCATGTTGGTTATACTTTGTAATTTTTTCAATGATATCTTTAAAAATCGAAATATTTTTACGAAGCAGATCTATCCGGGTTTCTCCCGGTTTTTGTGATGCACCGGCAGTTACTATAATGATATCTGCTTCACGGCAGTCTTCATAAGTACCAGCCCATAACTTCACACCACCGACAAAAGGCATGCCGTGATTCATATCCAGTGCTTCGCCAAGTGCTTTCTGATGATTAACGTCAATAAGTACGAGTTCGGGCATACGTCTACGTAACAATAATGTATAGGCTGTAGTTGTACCAACTGCTCCAGTACCGATAACTACGACCCGATTGGGTTTTGGGGGGGCCATGTCTCCATCTCCTTAATATTTCAAATTTTTGGTTTCAATCTTGTCCATCATAATCGTTAACGGTAGTGTTTTCAAGCTGATCTTATTTAATGCATTACCCTAATTAAGGCCATACTAAAATGTGATTTTTATTTCATTATCTTAGCAAGACTAGACAGGAGAGAATGTAAGGATGGATTTATTTCGTAAAAAGGCTCTAAACATACCCACAAGTTCTGAGGGGACGCAGTTAAACAAGACGTTGGGTGCCCTGGATCTAACAATGCTTGGGGTAGGAGCCATTATCGGCACAGGTATTTTTGTAATGACAGGAGTTGCCGCAGCAGAACATGCAGGTCCTGGTCTTATAATTTCTTTTTTACTGGCGGCGTTTGCCTGTGTGCTCTCGGCATTATGTTATTCGGAATTTGCTTCGACCATTCCTGTTTCCGGGAGTGCTTATGCTTATAGTTATGTAGCCTTTGGAGAACTATTAGCTTGGATCTTAGGCTGGGATCTCGTCTTGGAATACGGAGTTGCCGCAGCGGCTGTAAGCAGTGGCTGGTCAGGGTATTTTCAGGGGTTATTAGAGGGCTTTGGGATACATCTCCCAACCGCACTATCGGGGGCTTATAATCCGGAAGCGGGTACAATAATAAATCTGCCTGCAGTAATCATCATTTTGTTAATTTCCTATTTACTGACTCGGGGAACGAAAGAAACGGCACGTTTTAACGCCATCATGGTCTTTATCAAAATAGCAGTGGTGCTTCTATTTATCGTAACTGGATTTTTCTATGTGAAGCCAGAGAATTGGACTCCATTTCTCCCCTTTGGATACCATGGCGTGATCAATGGCGCGGCCACAGTGTTTTTTGCCTACATAGGTTTTGATGCGCTAGCAACCGCTGCAGAAGAGGTGAAAAGACCCCAACGCGATTTGCCGATTGGAATTATTTCATCCCTTGCTATCTGCACTGTCTTGTACGTTCTTGTCTCACTCGTATTAACAGGTATTGTTCCATATACTGATCTCAATGTTAGTGATCCTGTATCTTATGCGCTTCGCTTTGTAAATCAGGATATGATTGCCGGTCTGATCTCTGTCGGAGCCATTGCGGGTATGACTACGGTATTGCTCGTGATGTTATTCGGTCAAACCCGGCTGTTATTTGCCATCTCACGTGATGGCCTACTGCCAATAAGTTTATCTAAGATTAATGCTAAAACACAGGTACCTGTACGAAGCACATGGATGGTAGGCATCTTAATAGCCGTGTTAACGGGTTTCATCCCACTGGACCGGTTGGCAAATCTGACAAGCATAGGAACATTGTTTGCCTTTTTTGTAGTGTCTTTAGGGGTAATCGCGCTTAGATATATTCATCCGGATTTAAAAAGAGGGTTCAGAGTTCCATGGGTACCTTTCATTCCGCTGTTAAGTGCGGCAACTTGTGGTATTTTGATGTATAATCTAGGAAGTGAGACATGGATTGGTTTTCTAATTTGGACAGTTGTTGGACTTCTAATCTATGCACTATACGGCTATCGTAATAGTAATTTGAATCATAAATAAGATTCAATCCATCCGAGAGGAGAGAGGTTATTGGCATCTAAGATTGCTGGATTGAAGGGAATAAGATTAATATTGATGCTGATTTTGTTAGCGTGGGTGGTCACGGCTTGTTCATCTCCTCCCCCGGAACCTACTCAGCAGCCCCAGCCGACAGAGGCACCTGAAGAAGGACAGACGATAACCCTGATTACTCCAGACGCGAATCATGTTGACAATGATAGTGCTCCGAAATATCAAATTCAGACTCGTCTTACAGATTTTCAGCTGCTTAGTGAAAGTGAAGGTCTGGCCTGGGGGGTTACCAAAAACGAACTCCGGTTGTACTTAACTCGGGATAACGGAGCAACTTGGGCTAATATTTCACCAGCACCAAATGTGCAGTTCCTCTCCAACCCTGTGTATGGGAAGGGGATTTTCTTCACGGATCCATCACATGGTTGGATTATAAGAAGTGCTTTTGGCTCGACAGAAACGATTGTGCTGCGAACCACAGATGGTGGCCAAAGCTGGAAAATCTCATCTTTAGGAGATGTTAATACAGTATCCTCTGTATATTTCAACTCACCCAAACGGGGTTGGCTGATGACCTCATGGAACGCATCTTCCAATAAAGAGAACAAGGCACTTTTTTCAACAACAGACGGTGGGGCCACTTGGGAAGAAGTGATGCAGAATGAGCAATACAATCCGAATTTCCCTAATGATTCGATACCGTTTGCCGGCGTCACCACTGGAATGATTTTTCGCAATAGTACACATGGATTTGTGACAATGCAGACAGGCGCTCTTCCCAAAATCTTTATGACAAAAGATGGCGGTAAGAGCTGGAGCCTCGGGCCAGCTTTTCTAGTTAACGAACGTTTAGAAGATTGTGACCGAGTAATTACTGGCAAACCGGAGTTCTTCGATGCCAGTAAGTCTACTGGTTGGATGTCTGTTGGCTGCCAAAAGGATAAAGAAAAAACAATCGCCTACCATGGATATTTTACAGCTAACGGAGGTGCTAACTGGAAATTTGCATCCTTTGGATTGAACGCACAAGCTGGTGTTAATCGTCAAATTACTCCGACGTTTTTGAACTCACAGATCGGTTGGACCATACTCGGCGACACTCTTTACCATACGGTGGATCAAGGAGCTACGTGGTTGCCCCTTAAAGAGAGTAGTGTACTGCGATCTAAGCTTCTGGAATATCCGGAGATTGTAAAGCTGCAGTTTTTTTCCACTGAGGTGGGGTGGCTTTTGATTGAGAAAAAAGAGGACAAGCGCTCGATACTGTTACAGACTACGAATGGTGGTATCAGCTGGCGCGTAATGTAATAAGGAAAAAGAACCTGCCTGTTGGTAGGTTCTTTTGTTGTTAGCAGAGTGGGGGTTTATTGTTGTTTGTGAATGATTGAATATAAGGAAAAAACTTATTTAAAATTTTCTTTATAAATGTGAAAAAAATCACATGACATTTAAAGAATCCTGTGATATATTTAACACATAGAAAACAAGTTCAAATTTTCACAAACTCAGACATCGAATAGGAGAGATTACAATGAAAACATTCGAAACAGATTATATGACAAGAAACCTTTTGCAACTTTGCTACAACTGTGATGACGCTCATCTTTGTGAAACTGAAGAACAATGCAGAGCTTGCTGGGCTGAAAATGGAATGTTAGATGATCAGACAGACGAAACTAAGAAATTGCTAGACCTAGTTCATGCTTAATTTAATAACTGAAAACTCTGTATAGAGACCACTCGAATTCTTGATTTCTAAGAAAACGAAGTGGTCTTTTTTGCATCTAGTCTCACTTATTTAATGCTTTCTGGACTAGATGAGGCATATACATGTACAGAAGTACCCAGAACGCAGCAATTAGGCTGAATTACAAGGGGAAGAAGGGGGAAACTGTCATGGGAATGGGCCCGGATCTTTCGTGGATGTTTGATTTTGCCGGAACGGTGATGCCGATCTTTATCGTTGTTATGATTGGTATTCTTGCTATATCAGCAGGCAGGGGCTTGCTTCAATGGGGCAGGAACAATGGCTCACCCATACTAACAATCCCTGCACATATCGTTAGCAAACGGACTGAAGTACGTCAGCAGCAGCTTCAGGAAGAGAATGGCTCAACTCGTACGAGTACAACTTACTATTTAACGTACGAGCTGGAAGGCGGCAGTCGCATGGAATTTAAAGTAGATGGCCATGAATATGGCTTGAGCGCAGAAGGCGATAGAGGAATGCTTACTTATCAAGGAACTAGATATCATGGATTCCAACGACAGCCACAATACTCAACTGCGGAGTAGTCATTTGTATTAAATCAAAACAGCGATCCTCATGCTCATGGGGATCGCTGTTTTGCGTTTTGGTTATGTACAATTCAAGTTCATTGACCCTGTAGCTCTCAAAGCTCACTATAAGTGCGATCATCTACTAAGTAGCTGATTATCATCATCCCCTTACCTTACGGACCCAGATGACGTTATTTGTAATTTCACAGCCTTTTGAGCCTAGTTTCGGACTCCAATGCAGCTATTCATTAGAAAGATGCTTATAATCGGTGCTTTGCGGGCCAATAGGGGCTTTGGGGTCCGATAGAATCCCAAAAGTGGATTAATATCGCGAATAAGGTCAGCTGTGTCCGATAGCGCATTCTGAGCGGACGTTGACGTGGATGCTGTTGCTGACGTTGAAGCTATTGCTAACAAGGACATCGACGCTGACGTGGACATTGTGGCTAACACCGACAACGATTCCAGCACCGATTCGACGCTAAAACCGACGCCGACTCTGATGCTGTACTGACGCGCTAACACCGACGCCGACCCTGATGATAACACCGACGCCGACCCTGATGCTGCCACCAACATCGACTCAGACGCTAACGCTGTCGTTAACAAGGACATCGACGCTGACGTGTACATTGTGGCTAACACCGACACCGCCCCCCGACTCAGACGCTAACGCTGTCGTTAACGAGGACATCGATGCTGACGCTGACATTGTCGCTAACACCGCAGCTGCCCCCGACTCTTACGCTGTAACGCGAATGTAATTGGGCAAACGCAGCTTAGAGTGTAGATAAAGGGGATTTGCTGAGTGGTTAAAAGGAAAAATCCCTACTCTAAAAAATAGGCGGGAACTGTCACCTCTTAGGCGAATGCACATACTATACAGCATGCAGTTAAGAACGAGGTTGCTACAAGAAGTGACCCCAAGGAGGAGACAGCGTGGCCGTCATCAAAACGAACTCGGAAGATGTGAAGGTGCTGGCGCGGTTGATGAGAGCGGAAGCTGAGGAAGATGGAGAACTCGGTATGCTCATGGTCGGCAATGTTGGCGTCAACCGGATTCTTGGCAATTGCTTGGACTTTAATAACATTCGGAATGTGAATGACATGGTCTATCAAAGTCCAGGAGGTTTCGAAGCGCCGCAGAAGGGATACTTCTATCAGCGAGCCAGAGAAGCAGATATCCGTCTAGCCAAACGTGTAATTGCTGGTGAAAGAACCTGGCCAGCTACCAATGCTTTGTGGTTCTTCAGACCCGCAGGTGATTGTCCTGCAACCTGGTATAACCAACAAAACACAGGCCGCTTCAAAGCCCATTGCTTCTTTACTCCGACCGGAGAAGATTGCCCGACTGTATTTATCGGCAATTAGTATGGTAACTGTGCAAAGAGAATTACTCAATAAAATGAGTAATTCTCACAGAAAGTAAGAGTGATTTCAATTGTGTCCAAAGGAGTTTATGCTCCGATAAACATTTAGGAGGTTTCATTAAATGATCGTTCAACCTTACCGCCCCGTAACTTATACCATCGGTAGTGTCTCTTCTTCAGGTATGCCAATGTCTTCCGGAATGCCGATGTCATCAGGAATGCAAGGCATGGGCAGCATGCCACCTCAAGTAAGCAGTGGCAGTCCAATGACGCCAGGGGGAGTAGTAGTTCAGAATCCACCACAAACGTTCGAACAATCCTACATCGAAAATATTTTCCGCCTGAATTTAGGAAAAGTAGGTACGTTTTATTTTACTTATGAGAACAACAAAGACTGGAATGCCAAAGTTTACAAGGGTGTGCTGGAAGCGGCAGGCCGTGACCACATTATTATCAGTGACCCTGCGACTGGCCAACGCACCGTCTTACTTATGATTTATTTTGATTATGCTACCTTCGATGAGCCCCTTACTTATCAATACCCAGGTGTAATTGGCAATCCTCCAACGATGAGAAATTGTCGCTAAATGTAATCCATCTTCGATGAGAAGAACTCCAACGCCAAACGGTTAGGAGTTCTTTTTATTTGTGATTAATTTATGGAATAATCTTGATAATCACTGCCCATTTTTTTTCGAAAGGACACGCATGCTTGCGGTTTGCCCCAATATATTAATATAATAAAGTATATATTCAAAAACGTGATTCTAGACTGGAGATGAAACCATTGGGAAATTGATACTGAAAGGAACAAACGGCGAGCATTTTGCCAATACTCTGAAAAAACGAAGGAGGTGGGCCTATCCATCCATGTACGGAAAATGGTGGATAGGAGTATAAATTGAGCGACCCTTTACCCGGTATATTACATGTTGGTCTTATTATTTTGTTGGTATTGTTAAATGGATTTTTTGTTTCAGTCGAATATGCAATGGTGAAAGTGCGAAGTGGTAGAATTGATACCCTGATTGAAGAAGGTAGTAAAAAAGCTTTTAATGCAAAAAGCATTGTCAGCAACCTGGATGGCTATCTCTCAGCCTGTCAGCTCGGCATTACATTGGCTTCTCTTGCATTAGGGTGGCTGGGTCAACCAGCTATAGCTAATCTTATAGGGCCTTTATTAGGAAGCATAGGTTTAGGAGAAACTGCTGTTAATGTTGTATCTTTGGTTATTGCTCTTATGTTCATTACTATCTTGCATATCGTATTAGGTGAGCTTGCACCTAAGACCATTGCTGTTAACAAGGCTGAATCTGTCCTTTTACTAACAGCAGGACCGATGAATGTATTTTACAAAATCATGTATCCAGTGATATGGATCGTTAATGGGCTGGCGCGTGGTTTACTGCAAATTTTCCGATTAGCCCCGGCTTCAGAGCTGGGAACGGCGCATACGGAAGAAGAAATTCGTATTATCATGCAGGAAAGTAACAAAAGCGGCTTTATCGATAATACTGAAATGGCTTTGGTTGACAATATTTTTGAATTTGTGGATACCATGGCTCGGGAGATCATGATTCCGCGGACAGAGATGATCTGTCTGAATAATCATGTTTCTGCTGAGGAGAACCTTGAGATTGCCTATGATGGCATGAGGACACGTTATCCCGTCTGTGATGGTGATAAGGATCATATTTTAGGCTTCATCCATATAAAGGACTTAATTAAGGATCGCCCGCAAAGTTATCAGAAATTAATTCGTCCAATATTAACCGTGCCGGAATCCATTCAGATTAGCGCTTTGCTGAAAGTTATGCAGCGTGCGAAGACACAAATCGCCATATTGATCGATGAATATGGTGGAACTTCAGGAATGGTGACATTGGAAGATATCATGGAGGAAATTGTTGGAGAAATTCAGGATGAATTTGATGAGGAACGTCCCGGTGTTGAGAAGCTTGGCGAGGATGAACACTCCATTGACGGTTTGATGCTTATTGAAGAGATTAATGATCTTTTGGGTCTTCATATGGAGACTGAGGATTACGATACGATAGGCGGCTGGCTGTATTCTAAATTGGAGGTTAATCCACCTCAAAAAGGGCAATCCGTAGAATTTGATGATCATCTATTTATTGTAGAAGAGACTGAGAATAAGCGAATTTCTCGAATTAAGCTATTGCGGTTACAGTTATTGAATGAAGAAGCTGGAGCTTGATGGAATTATATATTTTTAAAATAAGAGCAGCGTTTCTCCTTTTGGAGTCACGCTGTTTTTTTTGACTATACTGTTTGCCAAAAAGAGATTAATAATTATATAATTTTAAATGTATATGATAAAAACTACATTAGTCCCTAGAGGACAGAAAGGAATTCTCCTTGAGTAAACCTAAAAAAAGTCCAAATGTTCCCCAGTTGAGCAAACAAGAGAAACGACGGGTAGAACAGGAGCAACAGAAGCAGAAAACGAGAATTTTAGTTATTAGTTCAATAGCTGTAGTAGTTATCATTTTTGTTGGATTGTTTATGTTAGCTTCGAAAGATGCAGCAAAGAATGTCTCTACAGGAGAACCGGTAGAATTCAATTACAGTGAGCTACCTAGGATTGGTAATGAGGATGCACCTGTTAAGCTTGTTGAATTTGGCGATTTCAAATGTCCAGCTTGTTCCCAGTTTGCTGGCTCCATGAAACCGAAAATTGTTCAAGATTTTGTCAACGAGGGAAAAGCAGCTCTTTACTTTGTAAATATGGCTTTCGTTGGTCCTGACTCTGAGACAGCTTCACTAGCTGCATTGTCTGTATACCATCAGAATAAGGATGAATTCTGGAAGTTCTATGATGCTGTATATGCGCAGCAAGGGGATGAGAGCGACGAATGGGCCACTGAGGATTTCTTGATAAGCCTTGCTGAAAAAGAGAAATTAGCGATCGATTACGATCTGTTGCGTAAAGACATCCAAGAGAAAACTTATGCAGATGAGCTGAAGAAAGACATTCAGTTGGCAACTGACGCAGGCGTGACAACTACGCCATCGCTCTACATTAATGGGGTGAAAACGGCTGAACCTTTCGATATTGAAGCGATTACATCTGAAATTAACACCGCCGCAAAAGCAGTGGAGGCAAAGTGACAAAATTCCTATCTTTTTGCAAGCGTAACTGCCTCTATCTGGCCTGGTTTGTCTCTTTGGTTGCTGTAGCTGGTAGCTTGTATTTAAGTGAAGTCTTGAAATATGAACCTTGTAAGCTTTGCTGGTTTCAGCGGATTTTTATGTATCCGCAGTTATTTTTGTTGGGAATTGCCACTTTCCGTGGAGATAAGCGCATCATTCCTTATGTGCTTCCATTAAGTTTGATTGGTGGCAGTATCTCAATCTATCATTATGCGGAACAGAAGATTCCAGCGTTAAGTAAAGTTCTACCTTGTACAATTGGTGTTCCTTGTAATAAAGATTACTTGAACTACTTCGGATTTATTACGATTCCTTTGTTAGCTTTAATCGCTTTTGCTCTAATTAGTCTCCTTCTTTGGTATGGACGTAAGGAAGAAGAAATGATTGAAGTAGATGCAGAGGAGAGCTTAGGATTTTAGTTTTCGCTTTGGAAGTTACAAAAAAGCTGAAAAGGTATTAAAATCACGGGCTAGAGGGATAATTGAAGATAATGAAAGAGAGCATCCAATAAGACGCTATATTTGAGCTTATTGGATGTTTTTTCATTCTTTTTTCATTTTTTTCAACGCTTTACTGTAGGCACTTTGTAGACTAATATTAGACCTTGTGAGAAGTTGAATATGCGCTGAATTTTCTTAGGAAAAACGGGGGAACCAAACTTGGCATTCATGCCAATGGGGTGAATCGGAACCGGGTCGAACAGACCTGTACCGTAGGGCTATAACCACAGCCCGAATCCGCCAGCTAACCTCGTAAGCAAGGTGGGAAAATGACCATGCATAAGCATGCGGATCATTTCCGTATGCTTATTTTTGTGTCTGCATTTATGAAATCCACCGATGAAAACAGCGCACGGAAATTCCGTTTCAGCTCCCAAAGAAAGGAACTGTATCCACCATGGTAAGCAAGGTAAAACGACTATTGATCGGACGTCCGATGAAGTCGAATGAACTCGATCATGAAAAGTTATCCAAGGTTAAAGCACTGGCTGTCCTGTCTTCTGATGCGCTCTCGTCTGTAGCCTACGGAACGGAACAAATACTGATTGTACTGGTGGCTGCCGGGTTTACTGCCATCTGGTATTCCCTGCCAATTGCATTAGCCGTATTGGGCCTGCTGGCCATCCTGATTTTATCCTATCGGCAGACGATTTTTGCTTATCCGCAAGGAGGCGGAGCTTATATCGTAGCCAAGAGCAATCTTGGTATTCCGACAGGGCTGCTCGCTGGGGGTTCATTATTGGTGGATTACATTCTTACCGTAGCGGTTAGTGCCTCGGCAGGGACGGATGCGATCACATCGGCTTTTCCAAGTCTTCATAATCATACTGTTCTCATCGCTGTATCTGTTATCGTTCTATTAACAATCATTAATCTTCGCGGAGTGACTGAATCGGCTTCGTTCATCGCAATTCCAGTGTATTTGTTTGTGGTTTCGATTGTTGTTCTGATTATCTCCGGTATCGTTAAATATGCAATGGGTGGCGCGCATGCGAATGTTCCTGAAATAGGCAGCGCCGTATCTAATGTAAGTTTGTTTCTACTATTAAAAGCGTTTAGCTCTGGTTGTTCAGCCCTAACGGGGGTTGAGGCCGTATCTAATGCGATCCCAAACTTTAAAGCACCGGCTGAGAAGAATGCAGCCAAGACGCTAATGATCATGGGACTTATCCTTGGCTTTATGTTTACCGGAATCACTGTGCTGGCGTATTGGTATGGTATTGTGCCAGATGAAAAGGCTACGGTTGTCTCTCAGATCGCTGAATCGACCTTTGGCCGTGGCGGATTGTACTTTTTCATTCAAGGGATTACAGCAGTGATTTTGTTCTTGGCAGCTAATACAGCATATTCAGCGTTTCCGCTGCTTGCCTTTATGTTTGCAAAAGATAAATATCTGCCACACGCATTTATGGTCCGTGGTGACCGCCTGGGCTTCTCAAACGGCATTATTTTTCTAGGAGTTATGTCTATCATACTTGTGGCTGCATTCCATGGGAATACGGAAGGTTTGATTCCACTTTATGCGGTAGGCGTGTTCATTCCTTTTACCTTATCCCAACTGGGGATGATGGTGCATTGGATCAAAACAAGACCTGCTGGATGGGTGAAAAGATTTGTTGTAAATACCATCGGTATGCTGACTACATTGACGATTACGCTTATATTTATCATTACTAAATTCTCGAGCGTATGGATGGCATTCATTTTCTTACCTGCTGTAATGTTCGTGTTCCACCGTATTCATAAGCACTATTTGAACACTGCGGATCAACTGCGTATATGTCCGGCTACTGATAAACCTATAATTAAAGGAAGTACTGTAGTTGTTCCTGTTGCAGGGGTTACACGTGCCGTATTACATTCCATCAGCTATGCGAAGTCTCTAACAGATAATGTTGTTGCTGTGTATGTAGGCTTTGATGAAGAAGACATTCATAAGATGGAGCAACGGTGGGAGGAATGGAATCCAGGCGTACGCCTGATTGTACTTCGCTCCAGATATCGTAGTATCATTCGTCCGTTAGTGAAGTTTATCGATACGGTTGAGTGGAAGACAGCTGCGACGGATCACATCACGATTCTGATTCCACAGTTTATTACCAAACATTGGTGGCAAGCCGTGCTTCATAATCAGACCAGCTTTTTAATCCGCTCGTATCTAATGAATCAAAAGGACGTTGTAGTAGCGACTGTCCCTTATCATTTAAATAAATAAGTAGAAGATTAAAGATGAGGTTATATCCGGAACGTTCGGAATATAACCTCTTTTGTATTTTATATGAAGGAAATTGTTGCAAATCCACAGAATTTGAAATTTATATGTTGACACAGAGAATGAGAATCAATATCATTTAAAAGTGAAGCAGAGGTAAAGGTCACCTTTGAATATCAAAGCAGTTACATATAGGAGGGTTTTTAATGTTTTGGCTTAACAGAAAAAGATCAGGAAGCATGAAAGTGACAATGAGCGGACTAATAGTGATGACGCTATTACTTTCCGCTTGTGGTAATAATAATGCTGAAAGCTCATCAAATGCAGGAACAGCGCCTACAACAGCTCCTACAGCAGAATCTACAGAGGCACCTGCTGCTCCTAAGACATTAACAGATGCAATGGGCCATGAAGTAACGATTCCGGCTAATCCACAGCGCGTCCTGGGTTCATATTTGGAAGACTCATTGGTAACTCTGGGTGTAACTCCAGTAGCTCAATGGTCAGTTACAAATGGCGTTCAGGATTATCTGACCACTGAATTGAAGGATGTTCCTACAATTAGTTACGATCTTCCGTTAGAGGCTGTAACCAGCTTTGCTCCGGATCTTATTATCATCCCATCGGAGTCTTCTGTTCAGAACGGGATTTACGATCAGTTGAATAAGATTGCACCCACTTATGTAATTGGGGATGAACTAAATCAAGATTGGCGCAAATCTTTGCTCAAGATTGGTGAGATTTTGAACAAAACCTCTGAAGCAGAAAAAGCCATTAAAGATTATGATGTTAAAGCAGCGGCTGCGAAAGAACAGCTTGCAGGAGCTATTGGACAAGAGTCCGCGGCTATTCTATGGTTGGTGCAAAAAAACTTCTATATTGTAGACGAAACCCGCAGCAGTGGTGCTGTATTATATACAGACCTTGGCGTAAAGCTGCCTAACTTAGTAACAGAGATCCCAGTAGGAACAAGAGCAACTTGGAATCCGATCTCGCTAGAGAAGCTTTCTGAGCTGACCGCAGATCATATTTTCCTTGTAAATAGTGATAAGACTGAGGGTTCGGAGATCCTAGATAGTGCAATCTGGAAGGGTATCCCAGCTGTAAAAGCTGGAAATGTGCATGAAATGAGCTCAACAAGCAGCTGGCTTTACAGTGGTGCGAACGCTGGCAGCAAAATCATTGACGATGTGCTAAAAAGTCTTGTGAAATAAAAGTCGTAATTCACCATGAATGAGACTGATCATTTCGGTGGGGAAGGGCGTGCAGATCAAGTATCTCGGGATACAAAGATCTGCACCATTTTTTTATAAACCAATCCCATAGTACGGAAAAATCGTTCCTGCAATTGTACAACATAATTTTTTTTGCGATAATGAGAATGATTGTTGTTATCATATAAACCATTGTAACTATTGAATAAGGAGACAACCCATGGTTTCACCCTCAGATTTCGCAAATCGTATTAAAAATGAACCCAAAAAAGCTTTACATACCCGACCGGCAGCTGCCATTGGTATTCTTATTTTTGGACTTGCTGCTATTGCCTTCGGATTGGCACTTTCGGTCTCAGTGGGTGCGGCAGATATCAAGTTAGCTACAGTATGGGAAGCTATATTTCATTTCAATCCAGATTTACAAAAACATCAGGTGATCAGAGAACTGCGATTTCCACGTGCTATTGCTGGCGCCTTAGTCGGTGCTTGCTTCGCAGTAGCAGGGGCTATCATGCAGGGGATGACAAGAAACCCGCTTGCGGATTCAGGGCTGTTAGGCTTGAATGCAGGAGCAGGAGTAGCGTTGGCAATAGTATTTGCTTTTGCACCCTCACTCTCATTCACTTCACTAATGTTGTATTGCTTTATCGGTGCCGCTGTGGCCTCTTTTATCGTATTCGGAATCGGTTCGCTTTCTTTTAATGGCCTGACCCCCTTGCGATTGACACTAGCAGGTTCGGCAGTTAGTGCTTTATTGGTTGCTATTAGTCAGGGAGTAGCTATTCTTTTCAACTTATCTCAGGATATAGCCTTCTGGTTAGCCGGTGGGATGGGGGGAGCTAGCTGGACTCAGATCAAGATTATATTCCCTTGGGTGGCCGTAGCCTTAATTGCAGCGATGATGTTATCACGATCCGTTACATTACTCAGCTTAGGAAGAGAAGTTGCGGTTGGTCTGGGGCAGCGGACAAGGTTAGTTCAGTTGGCATGTATGATTGTTGTGGTTATCTTAGCTGGAAGTGCGGTTTCAACGGTTGGCCCGATTGCTTTTATAGGACTAATTATTCCACATGTTACACGTTATTTCGTTGGAGTGGACTACCGCTGGATTATACCTTGCTCGGCTGTTCTGGGGAGCTTATTGATTATCTTTGCAGATATTGCCGCAAGAATGATAAATGCACCGTATGAGACACCGCTAGGAGCCTTAATTGCCATCATCGGCGTACCTTTCTTTATTTATTTAGCGAGTAAGCGGAAGGGGGAGCTGTAATGCCCAAAATAACCCTTACTCCAGATGAAAAAGAACGCCGTACACGCACCATAACGGTGTTATCGCTCCTTGCTATACTGATCGTCGTGGTGTTTATAGTCAGTATGAATACAGGGTTTATGCGTCTATCCCCACTGGAGGTATTACATACACTGCTGGGTGATGGAACACATCAGCAAAAGCTTATTTTATTTGATTTCAGATTACCCCGCATAGTAATTTCATTGTTAGTTGGAGCGGGCTTTGCAGTGTCAGGCTGTATTCTACAAAGTCTCGCGCGAAATGCACTTGCTGAACCGGCTACGCTGGGGATAAGTGCTGGTGCAGGTTTTGCTGTAATCATTTTTATCTCGTTCTTTCCGGCTACAACAGCAGCTCCGGTATTTGTCTTGCCTCTCCTAGCGCTTGGTGGGGCTGGCCTGACTGCAGCTTTAATCTATATTCTTGCCTACCGGAAGGCAGATGGTCTGTCTCCTACAAGGCTGATCCTTATCGGGATTGCGGTCGCTGCAGGAATCAATGCTTGCCAGCTTGTATTGGCACTTAGGCTTGATCCTAATAATTATCAATTTGTAGCTACTTGGATCGCCGGGAAAATATGGGGTGGGGATTGGAGATTCGTCCTTGCTTTGCTGCCTTGGATCGTGATTCTGTTACCGTTCGCCTTCTATAAAGCCCGGGTTCTAAATGTATTGAATCTAGGGGACCATACTTCATTAGGTCTAGGAATGCGTGTGGAGAAGGAACGTATTCTCCTTCTGGTAACAGCCGTAGCGCTTGCCGGCTCCTGCGTCGCAGTAAGCGGAGGTATTGGCTTCGTCGGCCTGATAGCACCACACCTGGCTCGCAGGCTCGTGGGACCCCGTCATCAGGTGTTATTACCTGCTAGTGCTTTGACAGGGGCGCTTCTTATGATTACCGCTGATACCATCGGCAGATGGGTGTTGCAACCTGCGGAAGTTCCGACTGGCATTGTGGTTGCGATTATTGGCGCACCTTACTTTTTATATTTACTCGCCAAGTCTAAAGCGTAAATTAGTTCATACTTAGGAGCATAGCTCCATAAAACTTTTAAGGGAGTTGTAGATCATGTCAGAACGTTTGAATACAGAAGAATTAAGTATTGGGTATGCAGAGGCTACTATAGTTAAAGGATTGAACTTGTCTATCCCTACGGGAAAAATCACTGCACTAGTAGGTGCTAACGGCTCCGGTAAATCTACAATCCTCAAAACGATGGCCCGGATTATGAAGCCGAAGAGTGGCACCGTAATGCTGGACGGCAAATCGATCCATAACTTTTCAACTAAAGAGGTTGCTAGGCAGCTAGCGATTCTACCGCAGAACCCAACGGCTCCTGACGGTCTGACGGTATCTGAGCTGGTCAGCTACGGTCGTTTCCCTCATCAAAAGGGATTTGGCACGATGACCGCTGAGGATCGCAACATCATCTCCAACGCCATCTCTGTTACGGGCATGGAATCTTTTCATGATCGCCCTATTGACCGTCTCTCAGGTGGACAACGTCAACGCGCATGGATCGCTATGGCGTTAGCTCAAGAAACAGATATTTTATTCCTTGACGAGCCTACAACCTTCCTAGATATGGCGCATCAGCTCGAAGTTCTTCAGCTATTGCAAAAGCTGAATGAGGAAGAAGGTCGTACCATCATCATGGTCGTGCATGATTTGAATCATGCTACTCGTTATGCGCAGCATATGGTAGCGATTAAGTCCGGTACTGTGGTTAGCGAAGGCTCACCTACTGAGGTTATGACACCAGATGTATTGCGGGAAGTGTTTGGAATTGAAGCGGATATCGTTCCGGATCCACGTACGGGTGTGCCACTGTGTCTTCCTTACGAGCTTGCTGCCTATAAAGCTGTGTAATTTTATCATCTAAAATCATACAACGAACAGGCTCCCGTCATTGACAAGGGAGCCTGTTCGTTGTTACAGTTGTGGTTGCCTACAATTTCATAATAACTCTTTAAAATAGATCAAGGACCATCATTTATACATGGTTAAAGGAGCATGAAAACATGAATATTGACAAAATTCAAGATGACCTAGAGCAGCTAATGACTGCAGGAATAGTGAAAAGTCATGAGAATTTAAAAGATCACGTGTACACTAAAATGGGCGGCAAAGCTGATATTTTGGCTGCACCAGCTACTTATGATGAAATTCAAAAGATCGTTACATATGCAGAACAAAATGGGATAACCCTTACGGTACTTGGGAATGGCTCCAATGTGATTATCCGTGATGGAGGTGTACGTGGGATCGTTCTGCAAACGGCAGGACTGACCGAAATGGGGATTCGCGACAATCTCTTATATGCGCAATGTGGTGCCAAAATAATTGATGTTTCCAGATATGCGCTTGGTAAGGAGCTTACGGGTCTTGAGTTCGCCTGTGGCATTCCAGGAACAGTTGGTGGAGCGCTCTATATGAACGCAGGTGCTTATGGCGGTGAGATCAAAGATGTCCTGCATAGTGCACTAGCTATAAATAAGAACGGGCAATTGGTAACTCTGCAAGGAGATGAGCTGCAATGGGGTTACAGAAAAAGCGTGTTCGCAAGCGGTGAGTACATTGTACTTGAGGCCAAATTTGTTATGACTTCCGGTGATGTTTTAACGATCAAGGCAAAAATGGATGAACTAACTTATTTACGTGAATCGAAACAACCGCTTGAGTATCCATCCTGTGGGAGTGTATTTAAGCGGCCTCCAGGACGTTTTGCAGGTCAGTTAATTCAAGAGAGCGGCTTACAGGGTACAAGAATCGGCGGTGCTGAGGTATCCAAGAAGCATGCGGGATTTATTGTGAATGCAGATAATGCAACAGCCAGTGATTACATCGGGCTAATCCACCATGTAAGAGCGACTGTGAAGGATAAATTCGGTGTAGAGCTGGAAACTGAAGTGGAGATCATTGGAGAAGAATAAATGATAAGCAAAAAGAGCCCGCAATCGCTGTGGGCTCTTTTTGCTTATCATAATCATGTTCGTTTAATCTACTGAAAGGGTGTAATTAGCTCTGTCCGTAGTTATTTCTGCCTTGCGGTCGGCTAAGTCTACGATTTGAAGACCTTCAACAGCTAAATCATAAGTGGATTGTGGCAGGGATACCAGTTCACCATCGGCGTTAAGTGTGCTGCCGAAACCTCTTAATATCAGTGCACTTCCAAGATATTCATCAATAACATCGTCTGCACTCCGGAAATCTACGGACTCTAAATTGAAATGAACTTTATCCAAATCACGAAGTTCTTTCTTTTCAATAGCGATTGTTTCATTCAAATGATTGTTAAGCCAATCCATAAGCTGCTGTATACTTTGTTCCATAAAATGCTCCCACCCTTAGCTCGAAGATTATTATGAATAAGTTACCCTTTTCTTAGGATTTGAATCCTTTTTTTTGCCGCATCTTAATTAATCATATGAATATTTCATGTCATTAAAAAGAAATCCAAAATCAAATTGGCATTGGTTTTGAGCTTCCTAATCTCTACATACGCAGGTCTATCCACGTTAATCTGGAGTTATTTGCTGATCTGTATAAGGTAACAGTAAAGAGTAGAACTTGTCAGGAGCGGGCTACCCATGGTATAGTTCAAGACGCAATATGCTTTATGCTTTAAGAAGAAGTCTGCACTAAAGTTGTGCAGGAGAGGTTCGCGAACTCCCTCTATAAAAAACTAAGAATATATTAAACAGTACAAGCGGTTGCTGTCCTTTATCCGGACGTTGCTTCCGTTTCTTCTTAGTGGAGCCAAGTTTTCGAAATCTCGTTCTTCTTTCCATTACCGGCCAAGGCCGAAGGAAAAGAGAGGGGTTTTTTGTCGTGTCAGAAGGAAGATTGAAAGAGGAAATGCAAGAAGTTACTTTGCTTGGTAATCAGGGAACACAGTACAAGTTTGGTTATGATCCAGACATTCTGGAGGTGTTTGATAACAAACATCCCGGACGTGATTATTTTGTTAAATTCAACTGCCCTGAGTTCACTAGCTTGTGTCCTGTAACGGGTCAGCCGGATTTTGCCACGCTGTATATTTCGTATATTCCTGAACAAAAAATGGTGGAATCCAAATCATTAAAGCTGTATCTGTTTAGCTTCCGCAACCATGGTGACTTTCATGAGGACTGTGTCAACATTATTATGAATGATCTGATCTCATTGATGGATCCGCGTTACATTGAGGTATGGGGCAAGTTCACTCCGCGCGGAGGCATTTCAATTGATCCTTATTGCAACTATGGAAGACCGGGTACGAAGTATGAGGCGATGGCGGAACACCGCTTAATCAATCACGACCTCTATCCAGAAAAAGTGGACAACCGCTAAATTCCAACTTGTGATAAGGAGAGATTCATATGAACAAAAAAGCACTCGTCGTATTCAGCGGCGGACAAGATAGCACCACTTGCCTGGTTTGGGCATTGCAGCAGTATGAGGAAGTGCAGGTAGTTACCTTCAACTATAATCAACGTCATGCGGCTGAAATCGAAGTTGCAACAGAGATAGCAGCTAAGTTTAATGTAAAACAGCATATTCTTGATCTGGGGCTGCTTAATCAGCTGGCACCCAATGCTCTTACCCGTCAGGATATTGATATCGTGGCTGGGGAAGGGGATGAGCTTCCAAGTACTTTCGTCGATGGACGAAATCTGTTGTTTTTATCTTTTGCCGCAATATTAGCTAAACAACTGGGGTACTCCCATATCGTCACTGGGGTTTGCCAAACGGACTTTAGCGGTTACCCGGACTGCCGTGATGTTTTTGTGAAATCATTGAATGTTACGCTGAACTTATCTATGGACTATGAGTTTGCGATCCACACTCCCCTAATGTGGCTGGATAAAAAAGAAACGTGGAAAATGGCAGATCAACTGGGGTATTTTGATTATGTTCGCGAACACACACTGACCTGTTACAACGGTATTATTGGCAGTGGCTGCGGTACTTGTCCAGCCTGTCTATTGCGTCAGCGTGGTCTTGAGCAATATGAGGCGGAGAGAATGGAGGCCGGCTCTTAATGCTTAACGAGGTTTCAGTCTGCAAAATATTTACGTTCGATGCGGCACACCAGTTAGTGGGACACAAAGGGAAATGCAGCAATCTGCACGGACATACTTATAAGCTCGAAGTAGTGCTTAAGGGCAAACCTATGGCCGCGGAAGGCCACTCGGATGAAGGCTTCGTCATTGATTTCAGCGATATCAAAATGACAGTACAACAAAGCCTTGTAGATCGTTTAGATCACGCTTTTCTTGCTATGGGAAATGAACCTGTGTTAGAGACGTTAACGAATACGGGCTCCAAAGTAGCCTTATTGTCTTTCCGCACCACAGTGGAGAATATGTCTTCATATATTGCCTACAAGCTTAAGCAAGCAGGATTGCCTTTATACTCGGTAAAGCTATGGGAGACTCCAACCTCTTGGGCAGAGGTGCTGGCTGAAGATGTTCCGGATGAAGGGCCATCCTACCGTTTGTATGGAGGCTGTGACTGTGAGTAAGATTCCTGTAACTGAAATGTTCGGTCCAACTATTCAAGGCGAAGGTGCGGTAATTGGAGTGAAGACGATGTTTGTCCGCACCTATGGCTGCGATTATCGCTGCGGCTGGTGTGACTCCGCTTTTACTTGGGATGGTACGGCTAAGAATAAGGTTCGCATGATGGAAGCAGAAGAAATCATAAATGAATTATTGGCGTTAGCTGGAGATAATTTCGACTGTGTTACGATTTCAGGCGGTAATCCTGCCTTGATTGGTGAAGGAATGGGTACCTTCATCAACCTGCTTCATGAGCGTGGAATAAAAGCAGCGATAGAAACTCAGGGGAGTAAATGGCAGGATTGGTTCAATGACGTGGATGTGCTGACAATCAGTCCTAAACCTCCAAGCTCAGGAATGACAACGAATTGGGAAATGCTAGATAACATCATGAGTAAGATGGAGAAACTGGGTCGTTCTACGCATAGCTTGAAGGTCGTAGTGTTTGATGATAAGGATTTTGATTATGCGAAAAACGTTCACCAGCGATATCCGAATGTGCAGCTCTTTCTGCAGCCTGGTAATGATGATGTCACGGAAGAGGGCAACATTTCTGCTCGACTTCTGGGAAGGCTGGAGTGGTTGTTTAATAAAGTAATCGTGGATTCGGATATGAACAAGGTTCGTGTACTTCCACAGCTGCATGCATTGATCTGGCATAATAAGCGTGGCAAATAAAAGATTGATGAAATCGTCCGGGTATCTGCTTACAGATGCTCGGTTTTTATTTTTAACATTTGTAACTTCTAGTAGGTAGATAGTCTGTCCCAGTTTCTGGTATGATTTTGAAAAAAGCTCTTGGAGGTTATTCATTTGGAACAATCAACAGCATTATTAATTATCGATGTTCAAGAAGCCATGTTCTCCTATGAACTAAAGCTGTACGATGAAGAGGGTGTGATGGACAGGATTGTCTCCCTTCAGCAAAAAGCTCGATTAGCAGGTACTCCTATTGTGTATATTCAACATACCGAAGATGAGGAGTACACAAAAGGTACACCCACTTGGCAGATCAGTCACCGCATCACACCGCAGGAAGGCGAAGTTATCGTTGAGAAGCCTACTTGGGATGCTTTTCACCGAACGGAATTGCAAGATGAACTCCAAAAGCTCGGGATCACGAATCTGGTGATCTGTGGGATGCAAAGTGAATTCTGTCTGGATACGACAATAAGACGCGCATACAGCATGGGATATAAAAGTGTACTGGTTTCAGATGCTCATAGCACCTTTGATAATGGGGTTCTGAGTAGTAGGGAGATCGTTAAGCATCATAATGCGATAATTGGAGGTAGATTCGCCCAGTTACGAGCTGAAAGCGAGGTTCAGTTCTAGATGAATACACCCCAGGCTGCCATGAAGCCTATTCAGCGTTCTCGCCTTAGATTGTTTGCTGGCAAACGATATTTTATTTGGAAAAGATATTTGAAATGGTACACTGGACGAAGCAAAATAGCGAAGCAGCGTACGGATGAAACATTATCTTATGCAGCTATGACTCATGCTACCCCGTTATTAAGAAGTCTTCGGAATGTAGATATGCTGCTTCAATACAATAAAATTACTAACTTACGGCTGGCAATTGCGAAGCTGGATGGACTTGTTGTGCAGCCGGGGGAGACTTTTTCCTACTGGAGAAGTATTGGTAAGCCCACTAAACGAAAAGGGTATCTGGAGGGTATGGTGCTGCATTATGGTGGTTTTCATTCCGGGGTTGGAGGAGGCTTATGCCAGTTGTCTAATCTGATCTATTGGATGGCACTGCACACACCACTTACCGTTATGGAACGGCATCGTCACAGCTATGATGTATTTCCAGATGAACAACGTACACAACCTTTTGGAAGCGGGGCGACCTGTTCTTATAACTATTTGGATCTTCAATTGAAAAATAACACCGCTCAAACGTATCAACTAAAGCTCTGGCTGGACGATAGCCATTTACACGGGGAATGGAGATGCAATGAGCAGGCGCTTTATGATTATGAAGTATACGAAAGTGATCATAGGATTAGTCTAGAGCCTTGGGGCGGATATATACGCAGTAATAAGATCAGTCGAAAAGTATATACCCGATCTGGAGATCTAATTGGAGATGAAGCTGTAACTGATAATTACGCACTGATGATGTATTCTCCGCTTCTTCATGGATAAGAGGTTAGGGCTTAGGGATATAACATAGAAAGGTATGATCGTTATATCTCTAGACCATCTCCAAAGGAGCGGATTAACAGCATGAAAGCACTAACCTACCAAGGGAAGAAAAAAGTGGAAGTTAAAGAAGTAGCTGATCCGAAGCTTGAGAAAAAAGATGACATTCTTGTTCGGATTACCACTACGGCGATTTGTGGCTCGGATCTGCACATTTATAACGGAGAAATTCCAGGTATGCATGATGATTATGTTATTGGTCATGAGCCGATGGGGATTGTTGAGGAAGTGGGACCTGACGTAACTAGAGTCAAAAAAGGTGACCGAGTCATCATCCCCTTTAATGTCGCCTGTGGGCAGTGTTTTTTCTGCCAGCATGAGATGGAGAGCCAATGCGACAATGCTAATGACGCCAAGGACACAGGCGGTTATCTTGGTTATTCCGATACTTATGGCGGTTTTGCTGGCGGACAAGCTGAATTGCTGCGGGTACCATATGGTAATTTTGGGCCTTTTGTAGTTCCGGAGGATGCAGAAATGGAAGATGAGAAAATTCTTTTCTTATCTGATATTGTGCCTACTGCTTGGTGGGGAGTAGAAAGCGGGGGAGTGAAGCCGGGAGATACGGTCATTGTTCTCGGCTGCGGGCCCGTGGGACTGCTAACTCAAAAGTTTGCCTGGATCAAAGGAGCCTCTAGAGTCATTGCTGTTGACCATATCGGCTACCGATTGCAACATGCGAAGTTGACCAATAATGTTGAAGTTTATAACTTCGAAGAGATCAAGGACATTGGGGCTCATTTGAAGGAGATCACTCATGGGGGCGCAGATGTGGTTATTGACTGTGTGGGTCTAGATGCCAAAATATCTGCCTTGGAGAAAGTGGAAACGGTTCTGAAGCTGCAAGGGGGCTCGCTCAGTGCATTCAGAATGGCCGCGGATATCGTACGTAAATTCGGAACCATCCAGCTTGTAGGGGTCTATGGACTTAATTACAATATGTTCCCGCTGGGTCAGCTATTTGAACGAAACATCACATTAAAGATGGGACAAGCGCCGGTGATTCACTATATGCCGTTGCTGTATAAGATGATTAAAGAAAATAAATTTGATCCTACAGATATCATTACGCATCGCCTGCCAATTAGTAAAGCGGAGCATGGCTATGACGTTTTTAGTGAGAAAAAAGAAGATTGCATCAAGGTTGTTCTGAAGCCCTAGCCTTTTAAGAAGCATGAGCTTTCGTCAGAAATGACATTGCTTGTGCTTTTTTTAGTGAAATCTTATGAAAAAAGATGCATTTTTTCACGGTCTGCGTTAAATTAACATAAGTGACTTAAGATATTGAAAGGACGCGTAACATGTGAAACTTAAAAAACCGCCACTTCCGATTCCACTATTAATGTTGATAGGGATTGTGGCCATCTCTTTTTCCGCCATTTTTATTAAATGGTCTGATGCACCTGCATCTATACAAGGCATGTACAGATTATTATTTACCTCACTGCTGATGCTGCCTTTTGCAAGACCCTATAGTGGAGCTGCTTTTGCTCTAAGTAAAAAAGACTGGCTAATGCTCATCCTTTCAGGCGCAATGCTTGCGCTGCATTTTTTGCTATGGATGGGATCATTAAAGTATACTTCGGTAGCTAGTTCAACAATGATCATGGCGCTGGAGCCTGTATTTATTATGCTGGGTGTTTATTTTTTGTATAAGGAAAAGACAGCTCTGTCTGCTATTCTAGGGCTTGGCATTGCAATTGGCGGTGTCGTGTTTATCGGCTGGGGTGATATTGGAATCTCTGCAGATAATCTTAAAGGTGATCTATTATCGGTCGGAGGCACTGTCGCGGTAGCTGTACATATGCTGATCGGTCAAAAGCTAGTGGTGCGCATGCCCTCTTATTTATATAGCTTGATTGTCTTCTTGTCAGCCGCTGGCGTGTTCGCCGTATACAATCTGTTCATGGGGATTTCCTTTTTTAATTATCCGGCCAAGGAATGGGGAATCTTTGTATTGTTAGCAGTGGTGCCAACGGTGTTTGGCCATATTTTGTTTAATTGGTTACTACAATATGTATCTGCGACTACGGTTTCAATGAACATTTTAGGAGAACCAGTGGGTGCCAGTATCTTAGCGTATTTACTCTTGGGTGAACAGCTAACAACCTTACAATGGGCAGGTGGGCTGCTCGTTATGATTGGACTCGCAGTATATTTGTACGCGGGAAGAAGGAAAACTATCCGGATGGCTGATGCCATTCAGAATGCTTCATAACAGATATTTTACACATAAAGGGGTAGCAATGGATGGAAGAGCAGAATCAATATTCAAATAATCAGGCAGAAAAAAACGCTGTGCCAACAAGCGAAGAACTATGGAACGAAGATACTTATACCGCTTGGGTAACTCGGTTTGGTACACCGTCAGAAGCAGCTGCAAAATTAATAAAGGAACCAAGTGCAAAGCTTTACCCGCTCCTTTCTTTTTTTGGAGAGGTGAAGGGGAAGAAAATGATGAATTTAATGGGCTCAAACGGAATGAAGGCCGTGGCACTCTCATTACTAGGTGCGGAAGTAACGGTTGCTGACTTCTCGGAAGCCAATGCGCGATATGCGGCTGATCTTGCCCAAGAAGCAGGGGTACCACTAACCTATATCGTCTCAGATATTCTTAAGCTGCCAGAAGACGTCCTTGATGGTTCATATGACATCGTCTTCGCGGAGTTAGGAATTGTTCATTACTTTACCAACCTTACACTATTCATGGAAACAGCTCGCCGATTGCTTTCTCCTGGAGGCGTATTTGTACTCCGCGATTTTCATCCGGTAACGACCAAGCTTATTTCCTCGAAGGGATCTACTGCGAAGGTACGCAAACACAAAGTAAACGGAGATTATTTTGACTCATCATTGGAAGAGAAAAAGGTATCCTATTCCAAGTATTTGCCTTCCACAGGTAAACCAGCAGGTGAACAAGAGCATAGTGTTGTGTATTGGCGCCGCTGGACACTCGGAGAAATTGTAACCGCAGCAGCTAATAGCGGACTAGTGATCCGCCAATTAGTAGAAGAACCTAATCTATCTTCCGACGTGTATGATAAGGGAATTCCTAAGACCTTCACATTGGTGGCTGGAAATGGCGCAAGCCTGTAGGAGGGTTCGCAGACATGTGATTTTTAGGGTATAACATTTGTGCTGAACTGAGGTGCTCTCGGTTCAGTTTTTTTTGTGTAAAACATAAAATTTTAAACTTTTTTACGGAGATTATTCCATTACAATGGCAACTTATAGGGAATACAATGATTTTACATTCCGGATTGAAAGCGATTACTTTAAGGGTTAATGCATTCTCAAAGAATTTGAGGTGGATATCAAAATGAACGAAGTGTTGCTTCGTATGGAGGGAATCAACAAGTTTTTCCCAGGTGTTCATGCTTTGAATGAATGTCAATTTGAGCTGAAGCGTGGGGAAGTTCATGCGTTAGTAGGAGAAAATGGCGCTGGCAAGTCTACCCTTATGAAGATTGCGACAGGTGTCTATTCCAAGGATACTGGTCAAATGTGGTACAAGGGAAATGAAGTGGAGATTGTTAATACCCGTGAAGCACAGGAGCTTGGAATTAGTATCATCCATCAGGAATTGAATTTAATGCCTCATCTTACGGTCGCCCAGAACATTTACATTGGACGAGAGCCGCGAAAAGGTCTGAAATGGTTCGTTGATGATGTGGAGATGAACCGAAAAGTTCAGGTACTGTTTGATCAAATGAATCTGAAGCTGGATCCCAGAGTTTTGGTATCAGACCTGACCGTTGCTAATCAGCAAATGGTTGAAATCGCTAAAGCCTTGTCTTTCCAAGCCGAGGTATTGATCATGGATGAACCAACCGCCGCGTTAACAGATACAGAAATTAACGAGTTATTTCGAATGATTGAGCAGCTACGAGATAAAGGTGTGGGAATTATTTATATCTCTCACCGCATGGATGAATTGAAGCGAATTACAGACCGCATTACAGTTATGCGCGATGGTTGTTATGTTGATACCGTTCGTACCGATTCAATAACGATTGATCAGATCATCAGCATGATGGTTGGACGTGAATTATATCAAACGTCGAAACCAACGATTGCGAAACAGACTCAGCAAGTTGTCTTAGAAGTTCGGAAGCTTTCTAGAGGGCATGCGTTCAAGGATATTAGCTTTCATCTGTATAAAGGTGAGATTTTGGGCTTCGCTGGTTTAATGGGAGCTGGACGTACCGAGGTTGTTCGTGCCGTATTTGGTGCCGATCCCATCGATGAGGGTGAAATTATGCTCCATGGAAAATCGGTTCGTATACGTCAGCCACATCAAGCGGTACAGCATGGTATTGGGTATTTGTCCGAAGACCGTAAACGTTTCGGACTGCTTGTGGATATGGATATCAGCATGAATAATGCGATTGCCTCCTTTTATAAATTCCGTAATTCATTTGGCTGGATGAAGGAGCGGGAGATGCGAAGCTCAGCGGAGCAGCATGTTGAAGCGCTAGCCACCAAAACTCCAAGTGTAGGTCAAAAGGTTAAGTTTCTGTCCGGAGGTAATCAGCAGAAAGTGGTCATCGGCAAGTGGTTGACTAGAGACTGTGATGTACTCATCTTCGATGAGCCTACACGAGGTATTGATGTAGGCGCGAAAAGTGAAATTTATAAGCTGCTGGATCAGCTTGCGAGTCAAGGGAAGGCGATCATTATCATTTCTTCAGATCTTCCTGAGATTCTAAGAATGAGCCACCGGATTATCATTATGTGTGAAGGGCGTATAACAGGAGAACTCCCCGCAGAAGAAGCATCGCAGGAGGCGATTATGAAATATGCGACCAAACGTTCATAACTGTTCAAGAGTTAACCGGAGGTGTCAGGGCTATGAAGATCGCGGATAAAGAGATTAGTCAGCCAGCGGGTATGAAGCAAACGGGAGGGCAATCCGGATTCAAACAAAAATTATTGGCATTTGCCAGTCTGATCATATTGGTCATCGTATTCTCTTTATCTTCCAGCAACTTTTTTCAGTTCTCAAATCTTGTCGGAATTCTAGTTTCTACAGCTGTAATTGGGGTATTAGCGCTTGGAGCTACCTTTGTTATTATTACGGGCGGCATCGACCTTGCTCTGGGTACTGTAATGACATTCTCATCTGTTATGGTTGGAGTCATTATTACCTTCTGGGGTTTGCCCGTCCCGCTAGGTATTGTAGGTGGGATTCTGGCTGGAGCATTGTGCGGCTTCATCAGCGGTTTGATGGTGGCGAAGATGAACATCCCACCCTTCATCGCCACTCTGGCGATTATGATGGTCACCAAAGGCTTGTCGCTTGTCATCACAGGAGCCAAACCCATTTATTTCAACGATGATCCGATCTTTGCCAAGATCGCCATGGGTAAAATGATCCCCGGTATACCCAACACCATCGTTATCTTCTTATTACTCGGTATGATCGCAAGCATAATCTTGTCTAAGACGATTATTGGGCGTTACAACTTCGCGCTTGGCAGTAATGAAGAAGCCACTCGCTTATCAGGTGTGAACACAGTCAAATGGAAGATTATTATCTATTCCATTACAGGAATCTTTAGCGGAATCGCAGGTATCCTGATGGCCTCACGTCTGAATTCAGCTCAGCCATCACTAGGCACTGGCTATGAACTAGAGGCTATTGCGGCAGTGGTCATTGGCGGAACTTCCTTAAGTGGAGGTGTAGGTTCTATTCTAGGCACGATTATTGGCGCACTGATTATGAGTGTGCTGACGAATGGCTTGCAGATTATGTCCGTGGCTCAGGAATGGCGGACGGTTATTGTCGGTGTTGTAATCATCATTGCGGTTTACGCTGATATTCTACGCCGCCGTAAGCAATAAACTTGGTATGATCTCCATCCGGAGTGATATACAAAGCAAATGACGAGGGGGAAGATTCAAATGAAACTGCGTCGTAGAGGGTTTATCATGCTTGCCAGTCTATTGTTAGTCACTACTTTGCTGAGTGCATGTAACAACAATGATAGTAACAAGAGTGCATCCGGTTCAGACAAACTATACATTCCAGTCATATCAAAAGGGTTCCAGCATCAATTCTGGCAAGCGGTAAAGCAAGGAGCGGAGAAAGCTGCTAAGGAGTTTGATGTTGAGATTACCTTCGAAGGTCCAGAAAATGAGAGTCAGGTGGATAAACAAATTGAGATGCTGCAAACAGCTCTCGACAAGAAGCCAGCAGCAATTGCGCTAGCCGCACTAGACAGCAAGGCTGCGATTCCTTATCTAGAAAAGGCAAAGGAAAATAAGATTCCGATCATCGGCTTCGACTCTGGTGTAGACAGTGATATCCCTGTAGCAACAGCAGCGACTAACAATAAAGCAGCAGCTGCTTTGGCCGCAGATAAAATGGCTGAACTGATTGGCAAGAAAGGTAAAGTGGGCCTTGTCATACATGACCAAACGAGCAGCACAGGGCAACAGCGTCGCGATGGCTTCTTGGAACAAATGAAAGCAAAATATCCGGATATTCAAGTGTTAGAGCCGCAATATGGGGGTGGAGATCAGTTAAAGTCCACAGACCTTGCGAAAGCGATGATGCAGGCAAATCCGGATCTGAAAGGAATCTATGGCTCTAACGAAGGTTCTGCTGTAGGTGTGGCTAATGCAGTAAATGAATTGCAAATGAATGGTAAGATCGTAGTCGTCGGCTTTGACTCTGGCAAGCAGTTGATGGATGCTATCCGCAGTGGTGTTGTGGCTGGCGCTGTTACACAAGACCCCATTGGTATTGGCTATCAAGCTGTGAAGGCAGCTGTGCAAGCGATTAAAGGGGAAGCGGTTGAAAAGAACATCGACACGGGGTTCCACTGGTATGATAAAAACAATATGGATTCCGATGAGATCAAACCTCTACTATACGAATAGAGTTTAATAATAGAGGTTGCCTCACGCAGGCGGCCTCTATTATGCTTATGCTGATAAGTTTAAAGTTGTGGAGGTGTTGGATGTATAAGATAATTCTGGTTGATGATGAAGATGAGGTTCGCGAAGGGATCAAACAGAAGATTACATGGAGTAAATATGGGTTTGAGCTGGTTGGTGATTTCGATAATGGCAGAGATGCGCTGGAAGCGATCGAGCAGCATCGGCCTGACGTAATTATTACTGATATTTGTATGCCTTTTATGGATGGACTGGGATTGGCCAAAGCTGTGATGGATAGGTACCGGGATATGAAGGTCATTATCGTCACTGGATATGAAGACTTCGAATATGCGAAGCAGGCCATAACACTGAAGGTGACTGAGTACTTATTAAAACCGATTAATGCACGTGAGTTTGCTGGATTTCTAAGTAAGATGAAGCAGGATTTAGATGAAGAGCATCTACAAAAAGCGAATTTAGTTAAGCTTCGTATGCAACTTAATCAGAGTCTTCCATTGCTGCGGGAACGATTCTTGGAGCAGCTGGTAACTACTCGAATGAAAAGCGAAGAAATCGAGAATAAATTGAGTTATTTTCATATTCAGTTACAGGGTCAAGTGTACCTTGCGCTCGTTATAGATATAGAACTTGAGAAACGAAGCCAGGACCTAGCTTTTGATGCAGAGCTACTGCGTTTCGGAGCCTTTAACATTGTTCAGGAGCAGCTTGAGAAAGAGCAAGACGGAGTGGTATTCCAGACGAGAGATGGAAAAATCGCTGCGATAAGATCCGGCAGTTCAGAGACGTTAGAAGTAGCAACGCAGCTTCTTGCAGAGCAAGTCCAGAGTAGCTTAAATAAATATTTAAAGCTGTCATCAACCATAGGCATCGGTAGAAAATATAATACTTTGCAACAAATTCCACTATCCTTCCAAGAAGCGGTCTCCTCCATAGAATATCGTTACCTTTTAGGCATAGATAAAGTTATCTCCATACAGGATCTTGAGTTTGGCAAGGGATTGGATCAGGCGCATTTCACCTCATGGGAAAAGCAATTCATATCCGCTTTAAAGACAGGTAAAGCTTCTGCTGTATCGGAAATTCTATTGAAGTGGTTTCAGGAGCTTAAAAGTAATACCTCCTCTATAGAAGGCTGCCGTAGCAGCATCTATCAGCTGCTGGTTTCTTTGATGAATTATGTGGTCGACATCGGCTTCCCAAATACAGTAGTTGTTTCGCATAATATGTTTGCAGAGGTTGCTGCGCTTAAGACTTTAGATGAAGCTAGAAATTATCTGGAGAGGACTTGCCATGAGCTGATACTTAAACTATCGGAACAGAGAACAACGGTTCGGACTTCTCAGATGCAAGCCGCAGAAGCTTATATTCGCGAGAATTATTGTAATGACAGCTTTTCACTCAATGAGCTGTGTAGCCATATTTTTATGAGCATCAGTTATTTCAGTGCAACTTTTAAACAGCATACCGGAGAAACATTTATAGAATATCTGACTCGACTCCGTTTGGAAAAAGCAAAAGAACTCCTTACGGTCACACAGTTGAAGACATATGATATCGCTGCCAGAGTTGGTTATGCTGATCCACAGTATTTTAGTGTTATTTTCAAACGTAATGTAGGAAGCACACCGAAGGAATATCGACACCGGCAGAAGGAGAATCTCTCTCTATGAGATCACAGCGCTTTTTCCGCAGCCGAAGTATTCATACTAATATTGCTGTCTCCTTTTCACTTCTTATCCTCTGCACAACTATTGTCCTGAGTTATACTTCCTATCGCCTGTCCTCAGCCGCGGTCAAGGGCAATTCTGTAGCCTACACTTCACAATTAATAGAACAAGTAAAACTGAATATCGAGAATTACATTGGCAATATGGAGAGCATAGCTGCTCTGGTGTTAACTAGCAGTGATCTAGAGAAATATATAAAAGGCTCGAAATTAGATGAAGAAGAAGCGCTTAAGAATAAACTGCTTGCCAGTCATTATCTCCGGTCAGTCGTTCAATCCCGCTCGGATATTTCCTCTATATTATATGCAGACTCAGATGGCATGACTGTTTCGGATCGACAGCATGCTGTTTTGAAACCGCTTCCTGAACTAATAGCTCAAGATTGGTATCAAAAAGCTATGAATCAACTTGACGTTGCAGTTTCTTCCTCACATGTGCAGCACATCTTTCAAGATGAATACCGGTGGGTAGTCTCGATCAGCCGAAAACTCACGAATGCGAATGCTATGACGGAAGCGGATCAACAAGGTGTACTGCTCGTAGATCTCAATTACAGTGTAATTAATAATCTATGTAAACAAATCGAACTGGGAAAGCGCGGTTATGTTTTTATTGTCGATCCCGCAGGCAGCCTTGTCTATCATCCACAACAGCAGTTGATCTACTCCCAGCTCAAGTTCGAACAATTGGAGACGGTCCTTGGGATCAAGAGTGGATCTGTTACGGTTAACACGGGGAATGACCAGAAACTGTACACTGTGGACACTACCAGCTTTGGCTGGAAAATAGTTGGAGTCACTTATCCGGATGATTTGGTCGCGAACAAGCAACGTATGCAAGGAACCGCCGCCTTATGGGGAGCAATTAGTTTGATTTTTGCTATGGCTATATCGATATTTCTCTCGTACGCACTGACCAAACCGCTGAAGAATTTGGAGCTGAATATGAAAAAAGCGGAACGTGGAGAGTTCGACATACGCGTAGAGATTGAGAGCACGAATGAAATCGGCAAGCTTGCTCGTACGTTTAATCTTATGATCATGAAGATTAAAGAGTTAATGGGGCAGATCGTCTTGGAGCAAGAGATGAAGCGTGTCAGTGAACTGAAGGCGCTGCAAGCGCAGATTAAACCTCACTTTTTGTACAATACACTTGATTCGATTATTTGGATGGCAGAGACAGGAAAGATGGAGGAAGTGGTGGAGATGACTTCATCTCTATCCAAGCTGCTCCGTTCAACAATTGGTGAGGGTGAGGAATTGATTCCGCTGGCCAAAGAATTAGAGCATATTCGGCACTATTTAACGATTCAGAACATGCGTTATCGTAATAAATTCACTTATTCCATAGAGGTACAAGAAGATATCCTAACCTGCAGCATTTTAAAAATGGTACTTCAGCCTTTGGTTGAAAATGCGATCTATCACGGCATAAAACATAATCCTGAGCAAGGGCACATTCTGATCCGGGCAAGACAAGAACAGAACGATATTATCGTACAGATCATTGATGACGGTATTGGGATGGATGAAGAGCAGATGGGTAAGGTACTGCTGCAAAAATCAGATTTCAAGACTGGCAGCGGTGTAGGTGTCGCAAATGTGAACCATCGTGTCCAGCTGTATTTCGGTGTGAAATACGGTTTGTCTTTTACAAGCGAGATGGAGGAAGGAACGACGGCCACTTTACGAATACCTGTAATTTATGAGGAGGAGAGTCAATGAGCGCATTACGGTCAAAAATTGGCCTGTATACTCTGTTGCTGCTCTTCATTGTTACTTTGGGTTCATTAGCCTATCGTATGTTTGCAAATGAGCTTGACGCAAAGGTTAGGACCATTATTTATGTGCCCAAGACTATCGACAGCAGTATTGAATTCTGGGAAGTGATGAAACAAGGTGTGGCAACAGCGGCTAAGGAGTTCGGTGCAGAGGTTCGCACGGTTGGAACGGATACAGAGCTTGATGTAGATCAACAAATAGAACTGTTGGAGCAAGCAATTAAGGAGAAGCCTGACGCCATTATTTTATCTGCTACGGATTATTATCGCCTCATTCCAATCGCGGAAAAGATCAAATCAGCTGGCATTACGCTTATTACTGTAGATTCGGGCTTGAGCGGTGGTGTATCAGAGAGTTTTATTGCTACGGATAATTATGAAGCAGGACGTAAGGCAGGGCAGGAGTTAAGAAAATATATCGATCCAGAGGATAAAGTCGCCATCGTTAACTTTGTACAAGGCTCTGCGACAGCAATAGAGAGGGAAAGAGGAGCTCGTGACGCCCTTTTAGAAAATGGAGTTCATGATGTGCAGCCTACATTATACAGTGATGGTTCCGTGCGAAAAGCGTATCAGTTAACTATTGATTTGCTAAAGGACGAGCCAAATTTAAAGGGAATAATCGGTCTTAATGAACCTTCTACACTAGGTGCTGGGGAGGCGATTATGGATATGGGATTTCAGGACAAAGTGAAATTGTTTGGGTTCGACAATTCTAGCAATGAGGTGAAGCTCCTCGAAAAAGGGATTTTGCTTGGCACGGTCATGCAGAAGCCTTTTAATATGGGGTACTTAGCTGTGAAGACGGCGATTGAAGCTGTTGAGGGTGAGGAAGTGGAACAGATAATAGACACAGGCTCCGTGGTCATCACGAAGGAGAATATGTATTTAAGTGAAAATGAGAAATTAATGTTTCCTTTTATAGAATAAATGAACAAGGAAGCTTCTAAAACCGTTTGCGGCTTTAGAAGCTTCCTTGTTTTTTTAAAGATCAAGAGTCGTTACTATTTCAACAAAGGATTGCTGCAACGGTGTTAAAATATGATCTTTACGCCAGCCGAGCACAAACCCGCCGCTTTCAGGCAAAATCCCTGGCAGGTTGGCATAGCTAAGCTTGCCTAGCTCAATCTCAGCTTTAACAGCCGCTTTAGAACATATGCCAACACAGTCACTCCCGCTAACTAGCTGCTTAATCACTTCTGGAGAATTCAACTCGGATCGGTTCCATAAACGGATTTGATTGAATTGTGCCCATTGATCGGCATACCCTCGTAAACAAGATCCTTGCTCATGCTGAATCCACGGCTCATTGGCAATTAGTTCAGGTGTTAATTTCTTTAGGTCTTCAAATGGATGACCAGGTGCAAAAATTAGGACAGGTTCATCACGGACAATAAGCTGAAAATCAAAAGATTCGTCCTGCCAATCCGAGGTATGTAAAATGGCCATCTGAATATCCCGACTACGGAGACGTTCACGTAACAAAGCATCGCTTTGAACCGTCAAGGAGTTGTTAATCCCCGGATAGAGTTTCATGAATTGGATTAACACATTAGGTAAAATATAAGTTGCAGGAATAAAACTGGCTTCCAGCTCTAATGTTCCTTTTGAGGGAGAAGAAAATTGTTTGACTGTACGCTCAGCTTCTGCTGTGAGGGAAACGATTTTGAGGGCGTATTGATAAAGGGCTCGCCCAGCATCCGTAAGCAGCACTCTTCCGCTGCGGTAAAGAAATAGAGGGGTTCCGAGCTCAGCCTCCAGATTCTTCATATGAAAAGAAACAGTAGGCTGTTTAAGGCCTAATTCTGCGGCTACATCGGTTACCTTTTTATATTTTTCAATTAGAACTACGATGTTCAATTTCATAATATTCATGACTTTCCTCCACATAATGCTAAGTTGGATTACAAATTATATCTCCATTATAGATTATATCTATACAGATATACACTTTATATTGGTATTTTTTTCGTTCACTTTACAAAGATAAGAAGTTTCTCTAACGAACGAGCTCTAGAATAAGAAGAGTCAGAGGGGCCAAGAAGTCCCGGACAACATATAACATATGCGTTTGATGAACTTTTACAGTAACCATGCATATGGGGGCCAAGCTCCACAACACCATGTTAAAGCTTTCGAAGCCAGTTTGGTATGAACTGACCAGGGAGCCATGCTAACAAACCATTTAGGAGGAGACAAAACAATGCAATTCAAAAAATCATGGATCATGACTTTGGCTTTAACAAGCGTACTGGCACTATCGGCTTGCGGTAACGGCGGGGCAAACAACACAGGAGGAAACGCTGCAGCAACTAACGAAGGAAGCGGCGGCGCTGAAATAAGTGGTTCGATTCTGGCTTCTGGTTCAACAGCATTACAACCCTTGGTTGAGCTGGTAGCAGAGAATTTCATGGATAAAAACACTGGCGTGGACATTCAAGTTCAAGGCGGTGGCAGTGGTACTGGTCTTACTCAAGTAGCTGAGAAACAAGTAGATATCGGAAACTCTGACGTATTCGCAGAAGAAAAATTAAAAGATGCAGATGCAGAAAAAGCAGCAGCACTCGTAGATCATCAAGTAGCAGTAGTAGCGATCGCAGCAGTATCTCATCCTGATGCTGGTGTGGATAGCTTAACTAAACAACAACTGGTGGACATTTTCACTGGTAAAATCACTAACTGGTCTGAAGTAGGCGGAGCGGATCAAAAAATCCAAATCATCAACCGTCCAGGCAGCTCCGGTACTCGTGCAACCTTTGAAAGCTTTGCACTTGGAACCAAAACAGAAGATATCCCAGGTTCGATTCAAGAAGATTCCTCCGGTACGGTTAAGAAAATGATCGGTGAAACTCCAGGGGCAATCGGATACCTTGCTCTTTCTTACCTGGATGATTCCATTAAAACACTTAGTCTTGACGGTGTGGAAGCATCTGTTGATAATGTTGTTTCTGGTAAATACCCAGTTTGGGCTTACGAGCATATGTACACAAATGGTGAACCTAACGCAACAGTAAAAGCATTCCTCGACTTTTTCTTAACTGACGAAGTGCAAACTGGTGAAGTTGTTGAACTTGGATACATCCCAGCTGTTAAAATGCAAGTTGTTCGCGACGTTGCAGGAACTGTTACCGCTAAGTAATTTAATTCTAGGCAATGTTATTGATTAGAATCTCAAGTGATTAGAGGCGGATACATCTGCCTCTCTTTTCACTTTAGAAAGAGGGAGCAATTGAGGGTGAAACTAAAGAACTCACGATTCGAAAAACATCATATTGAAGATTTTGTTGGACGTACTTATATGTCCTTCTGTGTATTACTGTTGATAACAATCATTGTATCGATGGTATATTTTGTAGCGTCTAAAGGAATTTCAACCTTCACAAGTGGCAATGCTACAGTTTCTGAATTTCTATTCGGTACAAAGTGGTCGCCAGAAGCGGATACGCCTTCCTTCGGAGCTTTTCCATTTATCTCGGGGTCCTTCCTGGTTACTTTGCTTGCCGCATTGATTGCTAGTCCACTTAGCTTATGCGCTGCGTTATTTATGACTGAGATTGTTCCAGGGTGGGGCAAAAAATTACTTCAACCTGTTATTGAGCTTTTGGCAGGGATTCCTTCGGTAGTATATGGTTTCATCGGATTAAGTGTAATTGTACCGTTTTTACGCAACAACCTGCCGGGCCAAGGCATCGGGGTAGCTGCAGGCGCGCTTGTGCTCTCGGTAATGATTCTTCCGACGATTACAAGCGTGGCTGCAGACGCGCTGGCTTCATTGCCGCAAAACTTAAAAGAATCTTCCTATGCGCTTGGTGCCACCCGGTGGCAGACGATTTCGCGGGTGATTATTCCAACAACCTTTCCTGCCATAATGACAGGGATTGTATTGGGAATGGCTCGTGCTTTCGGTGAAGCACTCGCTGTACAAATGGTTATCGGGAACGCGCCATTCGTACCAAAATCACTCTTTGAGTCAGCTTCTACCTTGACCAGTGTGATCACACTCGGTATGGGGAACACGACCATGGGCTCACCTCACAATAATGCACTGTGGAGTATGGCACTGGTTCTCATGCTGATGACTTTCGTATTTGTCTTCTTTGTGAGAATGCTTGAAAGGAGAAATAAAATTTGAAGCCGAGAACCGTAAATAAAATTGCCACCAGTCTTATTGTATTTTTCGCGATGCTCATCGTTGCCATTCTACTTGGACTTTTGGGATATATCCTCTTTAGAGGCTTAAGCCATATCAGTTGGGATTTTCTTTTCTCCGCACCGCAAAAGATTCGTGCAGGTGGAGGGATCGGACCACAGCTATTTAACTCCTTATTCCTGTTAGTACTGACACTTATTATTACAGTTCCGCTTGGACTGGGTGCCGGTATTTATATGGCGGAATATGCTCGTCCCGGTAAGATTACCGGCTTTATTCGCTTGATTGTTGAAGTATTGTCATCTTTCCCTTCCATCGTAGTCGGCTTGTTTGGTCTATTGCTGATTGTTAACTATTTCAATCTAGGCTTCTCCTTAATCTCCGGTGCATTGGCATTGACGGTCTTTAATCTACCACTGATGGTGCGGATTACGGAGCAAGCTTTTCGTAGTGTTCCAAAACAACAAAAAGAGGCCGGTTTTGCACTAGGATTATCCAAGTGGAAAATTGTTACCTCGGTGTTGTTTCCGGTAGCATTACCTACAATTATTACAGGTACTATCTTGTCCGCTGGCCGTGTCTTTGGGGAAGCAGCTGCGTTGATGTTCACAGCAGGAATGAGTAGCCCTAGATTGGATTTCACCAACTGGAATCCACTTAGTGCGAATTCGCCACTGAATCCCTTCCGTCCAGCGGAAACGCTGGCTGTCCACATTTGGAAGGTCAACAGTGAAGGTCTAGCTCCAGATGCTGCACAGATTGCTGCGGGAGCTTCGGCGGTGCTTGTAATTATGGTGTTAATCTTCAATCTGGCAGCACGTTATTTCGGAAGATTTATTTATCGTAAGCTTACAGCTTCAAAAAGAATGAACTAATCATACAAATTAAAGTAGAGATGTAGGAGGAGTAATCGATGGGAACGTCGGCAACAGCAGTGCGTGAATCTTTTCAAACCGAAGACCTGAGTATTTTTTACGGAACATATGAGGCAGTAAAGGGGATAAGCCTTCCATTTGCTGAAAATACGGTTACTGCACTGATCGGCCCATCCGGCTGCGGTAAATCAACCTTTCTTCGTTCTTTGAACCGGATGAATGACGAAATTTCTGGCTCAAAAACAAAAGGAAGCATCTGGATTGATGGAGTGGATATTAATGCTCCGGGTACGGATGTGATTAAGCTGCGTCAGAAGATCGGGATGGTATGGCAAAAGCCAAATCCGTTCTATAAATCGATTTACGATAACATCGCTTTTGGACCTAAGTATCACGGCATTAAAGGCAAAAAGGCTCTTGATGAGATTGTTGAGAGCAGTCTTCGCAAAGCAGCATTGTGGGATGAGGTAAAGGATCGTTTAAAAGATTCAGCACTTGCACTTTCCGGTGGACAACAGCAGCGCCTTTGTATTGCTAGAGCGTTGTCGGTTAACCCGCAAATTCTGCTCTTGGACGAACCAGCATCAGCTCTAGACCCGGTCTCCACAGGTAAAGTGGAGGAGCTTATCAAGGAGTTGAAAGAAGAGCTTCGCATCGTTATTGTGACACATAATATGCAGCAGGCAGCTCGGATCTCTGATTATACCGCATACTTTTATCTAGGCTCCCTTGTCGAATATGATAAGACGGATAAAGTCTTTACCAATCCAGAGAATCAAATGACGCAAGAATATATCATGGGCCGATTCGGCTGAAGCTGTGAACATCGTTCTTTCGGGAACGGTGTTTTTTTGTGAATTCAAGAGTTGTGATTCGAATGGTTGCCTATTATTTGCAAAAGGCAGAAAGATGCTGTATCATTCGTGATAATGATTATCATTATTACTATATTAGGGAGTGGATCTTATGACGCAATCTCAACAGACTCAACAGAATAGTGTGGCCGAAATTATAAAAGAACGACGCTCGATTAAGCTTTTTAAAAAAGATCCACTTCCACAAGGCCTTTTAGAGGAATTATTAAATGTAGCGGTATGGGCACCGAATCATGGTGTGCGTGAGCCGTGGAGATTTATTGCTTTTCAAGGGGAAGGTTCGAAATTCCTAGCTGAATCTGCATTTGCTTTTGTAAAACGTGCTATAGCTGATCCAGAAGTGGCTGCTAAACGTAAAGAATATATCTCGAATATTCCATTAACAGTAATCGTAGTGATGCCTGAAGATCCTCGGCAAAGAGAGTGGGACGAGGATTTTGCAGCAGCGTCCGCACTAGTACAGAACTTCCAGCTCGCAGCTTGGGAACAAGGTGTAGGAACGATTTGGAAGACAGATCCATACATCAACAACCCTGAATTCCGCACTAAAATTGGTGTGAAGCCCGGCGAAAAAATTGTAGCCATGATCCATGCCGGATATCCGGAAACTGTACCTGACAGCCGTCCACGCACAGACGCTTCGGAGCTGCTGAAGATCGTAGACTTCTATCCAGAGAATGGCGTAGTGGAATAAGGAAAGTCGAAGGCATTCGTATATTAAAAGCGGAAAGATCATAAACATCGAAAAAGCGTCGAAATATCAAAAAGATCGAAAGATCATAAGCATCGAAAGATCAAAAGTATCCTTAGGGATGCTTTTTTTTGTTACTTTGACTAGCGATAGTAGGGGGAGGGCTACTGGGTGCTAGGTGCTGATCACGTTTCGCTGCTGGTTCCTCTGCTAATGTGGCTCAACCTTCTACTTACTTCCTAGTGATCTTTGCTGACCTCCAGCGGGCTTCATACAGACCTCCTACGCGCTCCCTAGTGATATCCTACTGACCTCCTACTAACCTCCTGCGGGTTTCCTACTGATCTCCGCATCGGACCGTATTGCAACTATTTGAGCTTTTGGAGTCATTTTGCAGAAGTATCGGACCACATAGCTCTTATAACCATGTAACTGTGCAGAATTGGTGTGGTTTTGAGTAAATAGCTGCAACTGGGTCCGATAGCACGTCAATTAGCTGCAAATATACGAAATAAGGACTCCTCAGTCCGATGCAACGGCGAATAAGCGAACTAACCCCAAACTAACCTAAACTAACTAAAGAACCTCATGTTGCGGACTGTATTGCAGCTATTTGAGCTTTTTGAGTCATTTTGTAGAAGTATCGGACCCCATAGCTCTTATTACCTTGTAAAGGCGCAGAATTGGTGTGGTTTTGAGTAAATAGCTGCAATTGAGTCCGATAACCCGCAGAAAACACTCGAATTTGCATTATAAGGTCATCTGAGTCCGAACTATTGGCAAAAGTGTACTTACATACTAGCCAAGGCGGCGAGTTAGGCATCGCAGCTGACTGGCTATGGACTCAGTTACAATCACTCTTCACCATTTGATCCAACGGTGGGGAGAAAGTATTTCCTGACGGAGAGGGAATGGAAAATGAAGTCTGGATCCTAACATGACACGTCGATCCTAAAGTGAAATGTTGATCCCAATAAACAAATGTAATATATAATGTACATAATGACCGATATAGATTACAATGGTGGAAAATGGAATGCATCACAAACATTAAAGGGAGGTTATGGAGTGGGAGAGAACAAAAACATCAAGTTAAAGCTGGCAAGGATCCAAAAGAATCTTTCCCAAGAACAGTTAGCGGAAGTTGTAGGGGTTACACGGCAGACGATCGGCCTGATTGAAGCTGGTAACTATAACCCGACGATTAAGCTGTGCATAGCCATCTGCAAGGCGTTAGATACGTCATTAAACGATATTTTTTGGGAGGATTAGTTGTGAAAGGGCCAAAGATTAAAGACGAACGAATTATCACAGAAATTCAGAAGTTTAGTACGCACGGATTATTGATTGTGTTAGTGGGATTTATGATCAGCCTTTTGGTAAAAGTATTTATCCTGGAATGGGACATCAAATATTGGGTAGATACTTTTGGGATTATGCTGTTAGGTTGCTTGTATGTTACCGTTTGTTGTGTCAAAGATGGGATATACCTGCTGCCGAGTAAGGAAGGAGAACTCAGACGGTTTAAGAAGATTCATTTAATATCGGGTGTTATCAGCACGATTATTTGGGCCACGCTAACATTTTTGCTTGATTTTAGAGAAGCGGGAGAAGTGGATATTAGAAAAAATATATCGAGTACTCTCGTGGGGGCGGTTGTTTTTTTCATAGGGATCACTTGGGCGATGTGGTACATAATTAATAAATCCAACAAAAATGCTGACAAGAACATTGAGAGTTAAATATTAAAGATTAAAGATTAAAGATAACAATCTCTTGCAAAACTAATATCATTAGTTTATATTTAAGCTAATATCATTAGTTTATCGGAGGGGTAAGGATGAGAGTAACACGTGAGGGTCATTTATTGCAGTTGACTTGGATGCCAAATTTTTTTCCAGTGAATTGTTACATTATTGAGGAAAAGGATGGATTGACTTTAATAGATGCCGCTATGCCATTTAGTCTAAAAGGAATTATGGATACTGAAGTGAAGCTAAATAAGAAGCTTACACGCATAATCTTAACGCATGCGCATGATGATCATATTGGGGCACTGGATGGACTAAAAAAGCAACGTCCAGAGGCTCAGGTGTACATCTCTGAGCGAGATTCGGCATTACTACGTGGAGATCGTTCACTTCGGGAAGGAGAACCTCAGACCCCTATTAAGGGAGGCGTGCCGAAGAAGATAGCTACAAAACCAGATGTCCTTCTCCACGAAGGGGATACCATTGGATCATTAACAGCGATTCACACTCCAGGACATACCCCCGGCTCTATGTCTTTCCTTGATTCACGCAGCGGTGCTGTAATCGTTGGGGATGCTCTTCAGACCTTCCGGGGAACTGCGGTGGCTGGAACCATCATCCCCCTGTTTCCTTTTCCAGCAATGGCTACATGGAATAAAGCTCAAGCTCTGAATAGTGCGATTAAGCTTCTAGAGTTATCTCCAGCTTTACTTGCTGTTGGTCACGGCAACTTACTGAAAGCGCCAAAGCAGGAGATGGAGAAAGCCATACGTAAGGCACAAATGATTCAGGATAGGAGTAATTAAATGTCACCTAGAGCAGGATTAGATCGTCACACACTAGTGATTAGAGCAGCAGAAATTGCCGATGATGAAGGTATAGAGGCCGTTACCTTGGCTGCATTAGCAGGTAAACTAGGTGTTCGTTCCCCGTCATTATACAACCATATAAATGGACTGCAGGATTTGCGGACTGGGCTCGCCATTTACGGATTAGAGTTATTATTTACAAGCATGTCGAACGCAGCTGAAGGATTAAATGGAGATGCTGCTGTACACGCGATGGGCCGGGCATATGTGGATTTTGCTAGGAGTAGACCAGGTCTGTATGAGACTACACTACGAGCGCCTGAGCAGGAGAACACGGAGCTTGAAGCGGCTGGTGAGCATATTTTGCAGTTTATAATTCAGGTGATGAAGAGTTATCAATTAGGCGAAGAAGGAGAACTTCATGCCGTAAGGGGATTACGGAGTATCCTGCATGGATTCGCCTCATTGGAGCAAAAGGGTGGATTCGGTATGGCGCTCGATACTAACGAGAGTCTAACCCGCTTGATTAGCACTTTTATAACCGGAATTGGAAATATGAAATCTGATTAAATTAGATCTAGGAGATGATGAACAAATGGGTCAGGAATATGAACAAGGTAGTGTCACCACTTATGGGGAAACAGCAGAGGTTATTGCGAAATTGGGGATTTTACCGCTTGCTGCGCTCATCCCCGGGCACCCGTCTTTAAACGGCTTAACTAAGCCCGAGAATTGGCATACTGGAACAGATTTAGATCCGTGGTCATGGCGTGCGCAGTTTCCAGGTGAGGGCCTTGCAGGATACGGAAAGTTTATCAAGAAAAAGGCTATTTTGGTCTCAAGGGAGTGGTTCCCGGCATTTGTAGCAGCAGCAGGCAGTACCAAATCTATTGAAGAGCGGTATAAGGATGGGTTGGCTAGTAAAGAAGCTGTGACCTTGCTGCAGATTGTTCGTGAACATGAAGGTATTGATACACGTAAACTTCGGGCAGAGGCTGATATGAAGGCAAAAGAAAAGAAAACAGCCTTCGATAACGCGGTTACTGAGCTGCAAGGATCTTTAGATATGGTGATCTCAGGCATCCAGCAACGTCTGAATGATGAAGGTGAAGTAAATGGTTGGAGCAGTACCTCGTTCGAGACGGTCAGTCACTGGATGTCAGATAACGGTTTATCCGCTTTTGAAGGGGATAGAGAAGAGGCCATAGCTTGGATACAATCGAAGATGAACGGGGTATGGTCGCCTACAGCAATAGCTTGGACAAACAAAGCATTCTCATGGAATTAATAAAAACGGTTAATCACTACTCCATAGAGAGTGATTAACCGTAAGCGTTTTCCAATAAAGTTATATCCATCACATTAAGGTTCCAACATAGGCGCCAAGTAAGCAATCAGGAAATACAAGAATCCAAAAAGCAGCATAACATAGGCAGTGTATTTAATAGCATTAGATGCAACAATTCTTGAATCTACCGGTGGTTGAATTTCTAGCTGTTCTTCTTCGATGCTGTCAACTTCTTTGGATACTGGGTCTCTCAACATGATAATCCCCTCCTTGGAAATTCAATCCTTAATTGTATTGTGACATATTTGTGAACGGAAATCAACAATAGTGTGAACAAATATTGAACAATTATTCAAATTTGGGCATTTTACCACCAGAAATGTTGTTGTTAAAACAAAAACAACCCGCTTACTCTCTAATTAGAGAGCTAAGCGGGTTGTTTGAAGTTGGTTCTATCTAGGATCTAACGGGTGTTGTTTAAGCCTTAAGCCCAATCCCCATTACGGAAGATAGGTACTGTTGTTCCATCATCGTTAATTCCGTCAATATTCATTTCAGGAGAGCCCATCATAAAGTCAACATGGGTATGGCTTTGATTCATTCCTTTTTCCAACAGCTGTTCCTTAGTCATCGTAATTCCTTCTTGAATTGTGAAGGCATAAGCTGCACCTAAAGCCAAATGACAGGAGGCATTCTCATCATACAACGTAGTGTAATAAAGAATACCGCTCTCAGAAATCGGAGAGTGGAAAGGTACCAAAGCAACTTCGCCAAGATAGGAAGAGCCTTCATCCAGCGCGATTAGTGATGCTAAAGTTTCAGCGCCTTCTTCAGCAGTAAAATCAATCACTTTACCGTTCTCAAAGGTCAGCGTGAAGTTATTGATTAGATTGCCGCCGTAGCTAAGTGGCTTAGTGCTGCTCACTTTACCATTAATACCAGACTTCAAAGGGGCAGTAAACACTTCTTCCGTAGGAATATTGGCTAAGAAAGGGACGCCCTTACCGTTCACAGCTCCAGCCTGACACCAGATGTGTCCTTCCGGCAACTCAATAGTTAAATCTGTACCAGGTGCTGTATAGTGCAGCTTGCGAAACTTACTTTCATTCAAGGAAGAGCAACGAGTTTTGAGTCCATCTAAATGGCGGCTCCATGCTTCAATAGGATCGTCCTGATCCGCACGTGTGGCTTTAAAGATGGCATCCCATAACAGTTCAACCTGCTGCTCGGATGGAGCGTCAGGGAACACTTTTGCAGCCCAAGAGGCTGATGGGAAGGCAAGACCGCTCCAGCTCGCATGATTTCCCATTAAGTACTCACGATATGGCGCTAGGGTCTGCCCAGAGATACGCTGATTATCGGCAATTCTTCCAGGTTCAACGCCTTTTAAAAGATCCGGGTCAGCAGAGATAATGGTTAGAAATGCCGCTCCCTTTTTAGCAAGATCCTCTAATTCATCGGCTTGCCACTGCGGCGGCTCCAGGAAGGAATCGGATGGAGCAAGATCATATCGTGTACGTAATACAACTTCATCACTATAATTCACCTTTACAAGTCTCGCGCCGGCTTCATAGGCTTTACGAACCACAAGTCGCACAAGCTCTGCGGATACAATATCTGCATTCACAACGAGTGTCTGACCCGGTTGAATATTAACGCCAATCTTCACGGCCAGCAATGCGTAATTCTCCAGCTTTTGCTTGAAATCCAACATAGTTTCTATTCCTCCCAATATCCTGTATCTCTTGTGTGCTTAAATTAGAACGCCCAGTTTCCATTCAGGAAGACAGGTTCTTCAGTTCCATCAGCAGTTATCCCGTAAATGTTCATCTCAGCTGACCCGATCATGAAATCCACATGGGTTACACTATTGTTGAGGCCATGCTCAATTAACTGCTCTGGATTCATGTCTTTACCGCCTTCTAAACAGAAGGCATAAGCCATACCTATAGCAAGGTGATTAGAAGCATTTTCGTCAAACAATGTGTTGTAATAAAGAATGTTGGATTCAGAAATAGGGGATTTATGAGGAACCAAGGCAACTTCCCCTAAGTATTTCGCTCCTTCATCCATACTAATGAGGTGCTCTAGCGCTTCTTGACCTTGCTCAGCAGTAACACTTACAATACGGCCGTTCTCAAAGCTAATAGAGAAGCCATCGATGATGTTGCCGCCATGACTAAGTGGCTTTGTGCTTCTTACAGTGCCATTAACACCAGTTTTTAGTGGTGCAGTGAAGACTTCTTCGGTAGGCATATTGGCTACAAAAGAATGACCTTTTGCATTAATGCTGTCTCCTTGTGCCCAGATATGGCCTTCAGGAAGCTCGATGCTAAGGTCAGTGCCAGGTGCTATGTAATGCAGCTTTTTATATTTTTTTGCATTGAGTACATTTGCTTTTTGTTCTAAGGTGTCGAGATGCTCCTGCCATGCAGCTACTGGATCTTCACGGTCAAGACGCACGGTGTGGAAAATGGCTTCCCAGAGTTTATCTACACGTTCTTCGGCTGGAACCTCAGGGAACACTTTATCCGCCCAAGCTTGACAAGGAACAGCTACAATACTCCAGCTAACTTTGTCGGACATTTGCATTTCACGATATTTGGTGAGGGCAGCTCCACGTACTTTTTGAAAATTGGAGATACGTACTGGATCAATACCTTTAAGTGCATCAGGATCTTCAGCGATCACGTTAAGGATAGCCGCACCTTTTTCGGCGAATTCAGTCATTTCACCTGCGTACCAAGTAGGAGGCTGAGTGAATACCTCTGGCGCAGCGTGTTCAAACTGTTGGCGTGTAATGCTCGCATCACTCCAGTTCACCTTAACTAAACTTGCTCCGATGGCATATGCCTTAGCGGTAATTAGACGTACGAAATCAGCGGCAAGAATCGGTGCATTCACCACTAGAATTTGCCCGGGTTGAACATTAACACCTATTTGTACAGCTAAATCTGCATATTTACTAAGCTTAGCCTGAAAATCAGTCATTGTAATTTCCTCCATTTACTAATAGTTTAGTACTTTACAAGCATTGTACTAAATTATTAACCGCCGGATGAAAAAAGTCAATTACGTGGAATTTACAGAGCAAAGAGAAGGAATTACAATCATTTCAATGATATACTGAAAGGGTAGCTGATTTGATGATAGGAAGGAAGATAAGTGGATGAATTTAGAGATCGTAAGTGCTGAAATGAGCCGTAAAGAAGATAAAAGTTATGTAGGGAGGACTGTATTCACTCTCGAAAATCATAAGGCTCCATATGAAATTACTTTCTTCAGTACAAGAGGAACGGAATGGGATTACAGTCTAAGCTTTGCGGGTGAGCCTGGGAGCGAGGAACAGTTCTTAGAAACGGATGCATTGCTGGAGAATGACGATGATGTGTACAATCAGTTGCTGGATGCGGCACTTGATCAACAAGAAATCGTGGAAGAATAATACTATTATTGATATGACGCCAGCGGCATTATCTGGTAGCCGCTGGCCATATCATGACTATCCAATCGTTATCTTACCTTCTGGGTAACGATACAGTTCTTTACTACCTTTTGGTTTCAAAGCATAAGCAAGTGTAAGTGGTCCGGTCCGGCCCATAAACATCAGGATAATCACTAGAACCTTTCCTGCCGTAGTCAGTTCCGGAGTAAGGCCCATAGATAAGCCTGAGGTTCCAAAAGCAGATACAGCTTCAAAAAGTACAGTTAGAAATTCAGCGCTCTCGGTCAAGGATAATAACATCGTAGCGATGACAAGCAGCATGAGAGACATTAATGTGATGGTAAGGGCTCTATATACATTTTCTTTAGCGATCCGGTGGCGAAACATTACAATATCTTCTTTCCCCCGTAATCGTGCAGCTACCGCAGTAACCAGTACGGCGAATGTAGTGATCTTAATTCCTCCACCCGTCGACCCAGGTGCAGCTCCGATAAACATCAATAGAATCATCAGAAATTGTGTGGATTGCCGTAAAAGTGGAACTTCAATGGTGGTGACACCACCAGATCGCGGAGTTACCGCTTGTAAAAAGGTCGCCCAAAACTTTCCGCTTGCACTCAAGGGCTTCAGCGTAGAATTATACTCCAGTAAGAAAAACAGCCCCGCACCAATAATAATCAATATAAGAGAAGTCCAAAGAACAACCTTTGAATGAAGAGTGAGTCTTCTGCGTTTAGGAAAGTCCATAAGATCAGACAGAACGATAAAACCAATCCCTCCAAGAAATATGAGGCTCATTGAGGTGAAGTTAACAATGGGATCATTTACAAAACGAGTAAGTCCGCTAAAGGGTCCATGAATATCACCGAAGAGATCAAAGCCTGCATTATTAAAGATAGATATACTATGAAAAATCCCATAATATGCTGCTTTCCCAAAGGGCATATCCATCATAAACCTTCCAGCAAACAACACGGCACCCGACAGCTGAATAACAAGAGAATAGATCAGGACTCTACGGATTAAGAGTACAATTCCCTGCATCGAATTTTGGTTCATAGATTCTTGCAAAAGGATTCGCTCTTTCAAGGATATCCGTTTATTAAGGACCAAGGTAATCAAAGTAGCCATCGTTACAAAGCCTAATCCTCCGATTTGAAATAAAATGAGTAGAACAACTTGTCCGAAGGTAGTTAGCTGAGTTCCCGTATCAATGACTGCAAGACCTGTAACACATGTGGCTGAAGTCGCCATAAACAAGGCATCGATAAAGGATATTTGTCCGGATGTTGAGGAGACCGGGAGACTAAGCAGAAAAGTCCCGGCAGTGATAAGGATTAAGAATCCTAGTGATAAAACTTTGGGCGGGGTCATTTTAAAACCACCGAAGTTCAGGTTAGCCAATGTAATTCTCCTGACGTACGTGATATTGGAGTAATGCTCACAGAATTATAACACAACTTACCAGCCCTTCCCTAAATGGAGGGAGGTAATTGACATATTTTATCGAATTATTCTAGAATAACACCCTATCCGTCAACTTTAAAGAGGAGGCTTTCTTAATGATGATAAGTCCGATTCTGAATCAGATTGGTGCTGTTTTTATTCCGGTAAAGGATATTGAGAAATCTAAACAATGGTATTGCCAATTGCTTGGACTGCCACTAGATGGAGAGGTATTATTCGGCCATTTATATGTAGTCCCTATGCAGGGACCGGGCATCGTTTTGGACAGTAAGATTTACACCGCTGAATCTGTTCTAAACATCCCTTCGTTTCATCTAAACACCGAGGACATTGATGCTGCTTATGATTATGTAAAGGCCAACGGAGGAGAGATTCTGACGGATATCGAACATGATCATTGGTTTAATTTTAAAGATCCCGATGGAAATGTGATTATGGTCTGTCGTTGTTAAGCGTTATATAGAAGGGAGTAGACGAATGATAAGAGAAGCTGTGCCCAAAGACGCTATCAATATTGAAGAACTATACCGGATTTTGCTACCTGAGCATCCAGCTATTCATGTATCCCCTGAGCGACTGAAGCAGATAGCAGATCATCCGGATAGTTTTCTTTATGTGTACGAAGAACAAGGAATAATTGTCGGGTCGTTACATCTTCATTTTTGTATGGATGCTTTGTGTGACGATAGGCCCTTTGCTGTTATAGAAAGAGTTATTGTGGCTGAAAAAGTACGAGGAAAAGGGTATGGCGCAATGCTAATGAGACATGCCGAGAATGTAGCAATCTTCAAGGGAGCCCTTAAGATTATGTTATCAAGTGCTGCAAAGAGAGAAGAAGCGCATCGTTTTTACGAGCATCTAGGTTATGATGGCAGCTCCAGCAAGTTGTTCAAGAAGTATTTATAGTTATTTACGATTGGAAGTGATGATATGATGGTCACACTTAGAGAGCTGGTGCCGGAGGATGCAGGTGAATTGCTTCGACTTCAGCATCAGTTAGACCAGGAGTCCAAATTTATGTTATTGGAACCGGATGAAAGACAAGCTAGTCTTTGTCAGGTCAAAGAAATGCTCGAAAGCTTTCTGGCAGGGAAAACTTCAATTCTTATAGGGGCAGAGGTTGACAATCATTTGGCAGGTTACTTGTCTGTTAGAGGTGGAAGTGTTAGACGCAATAGACATAGCGCGTACATAGTGATTGGGATTCAGAAACAATATCAGGGGAATGGGATTGGAGCTGGCCTGTTCCGTGAGATGGACATCTGGGCTATGAACAATGGGATTGTTCGTCTTGAGTTATCCGTCATGACCCATAATCAAGCTGCTTTGGCGCTATATATCAAGAACGGGTTTGAAATCGAAGGGACGAAGCGGAAATCTCTTATTATCGATGGTGAGTGGGTGGACGAATATTATATGAGCAAAATTCTCCCAAAAGAAAAAAGGATAGAGGATCAGATTTAATCTGATGACTCTATCCTTTTTTTTATGAATAAAGGTTATGATTTCGTAATTTATGATGATTCAGTGTTGCTTGATTGTTCGATAACAACTTCAACCTTGCGGACACGGTATCTGTTCATCTCGCGGATGGTCAATGTTACATGGTCACGAACAATACTTTTGCCAATGGCTGGATCTGTAATATGACTATATACCCAACCTCCAACTGTAGTCACTTCTTCATCTTCGAAATCAAGCCCTGTAAGTTCCTTGACCTCTAACAGAGATACTTTACCATCGAACAGATAGTTAGTATCGCTTATTTTTTCGACTTCTCTGCGTTCATCACCGTCAAACTCGTCACGGATTTCACCAACGATTTCTTCCAAAATATCTTCAATCGTGATGAGACCGGATGTTCCACCATATTCATCAAGCAGCAAGGCAATATGCACACGTTCCAACTGCATACGAGTTAGAAGATTCTTGACTGGTGTAACCTCAGATACTGTCAGGACGGGTTGAATCAAACTTTGGAAATCAAAATCAGGATTGTTATCATACTGCAAATAGAGCTGTTTTGTATTGATCATCCCGATAATATTATCCTTGCTGCCTTGTGCCACAGGGAAACGAGTATATTGCTCCTTGCGGATAATTTCGAAATTTTCTTTCAACGAATGATTGGTAAAAAGACATACCATATCGGTTCGCGGAACCATGATTTCTTTGGCGAGCATCTCATCAAAAGTAAAGATTCGGTTAACATAGCCATATTCGGCTTTATTGATTTTCCCGCTTTCGTAACTCTCGGACAAGATCAAACGAATCTCATCTTCACTATGCGCGTCTCCATGCTCACTAGCTGGTTTCATCCCGAAAAGACGAACAAGCATATTAGCGGAACCGTTCATGAACCAAATGAGAGGGTACAAAATTCTGTAGAACCAAATAATCAGCGGTGAAGTAATTTGACCGATTTTTTCCGGAATGTTTATAGCTGCCGTCTTCGGAGCAAGTTCTCCGACAACAACGTGTAAGAATGTTGCAATGATGAATGCGAGTAAAAACGCAAGAGGGTGACTCACACTAGAACTGATATTGGCCCAGTCGAAAATCGGAAGCAATAACTGTTCGAATGCAGGTTCTGCCAGTGCACCAATACCCAGCGCAGTGATTGTAATCCCGAGCTGACAAGCGGATAAATAGCCATCGAGATTAGCGGATACCTTCTGTACTGCTAAGGCATTCTTCTTTCCGTCAAGCACCATTTGACTGATCTGGCTACCTCTAAGTCTCACCAATGCAAATTCTGTTGCTACAAAAAAAGCGGTTAAAATAATCAAAATAACCACCAACGTCAAACTAAGTCCTATACCCATATAATCTTTACCATCCCTTTCGTTCCTAAAATAGGTTATACTCATTATTATGAGTTCTTATGAACTATTCTACGAACTTTTCAGTAAAATATCAAATGGTGGAGGGAAACAGATATGGAATCATTTGCATTGACTCGTGTGGAGATGTCCAGTCTACTGCTCTCATTGACCGGATTGTCAGACCGGAAACCGCTGAATATCCTCCAAGAGGCATGGGCAAAGTTTCACCGTGAAGAATTACAAAAGGGGACTTCGTTACCCGCTTTTTTATCAACCAATGTTCCACCCATATTACAAAAGATCATTAAAGGCGGCCATGTAAAAGGCTTTTCACTTGGTGAAATTGCTTCATTGGGCCATCTTATAGAGTATTCCACATTGACCGTCACAGCTATGCAAAATTGGGTCAAGCGCGACTTCAAGGAATATCTCGGTTCGCCTAAAGAAGGAAAGAAATATTCGGTTAATCAGGCGGCGCTTTTGTTTATTATTGATGATCTCAAATCAGCCCTTAACTTTGAAAGTATTCGCCAATTGTTCCAGCTAATGTTCCTAAAGCCGGATCGCGATGATGATGATCTAATTGAACCGGCCAAGCTGTATTACGCATATGCAGGGCTTTTTGAGGAGATCAAAAGCAATCCATCGATTCAGACGCAATGTAAAGTAGATCAAGTGTTGCACAAGGAGTTCTCTTGGAAAGAAGATACCTCGTTAAAAAGCTCTATAGATCGTGTAATTAACCGGCTGACACATTTGTCGAGAGCGCAGAGAGAATCCGTTCGTAATATGCTGCTTATCGCCACAATTTCTGTGCAGACCTGTTATTTTCAATCGCTGGCTAGGCAATACTTTAATGCTGCTTTATTTCTTGATTTTTGAGCACTTCAATTTTAAAATGTATAAGTGAAACAATCAAAAGTAAGTTTTATTAGTTAGCAGGTTGAAATAAGGGGGCTTCGAAGTGAATCAAATGACACTGCTGCGGAATCCGAAACAAAGGAAATTACTCTTCAGCGCTGGCTTGAGCTGGATGTTCGATGCGATGGACGTCGGAATGATTTCTTTTGTTGTAGCAGCTTTAGCTAAGGATTGGAATCTGGGACCGGAGCAGATCGGTATATTGACTAGTATTAATTCCGTCGGTATGGCAGTAGGTGCTGCAGCGGCAGGAATATTAGCAGACCGCTTTGGTCGTAAACCGGTATTGCTGTGGACACTCCTTATTTTCTCGGCGGCAAGCGGATTATCTGCATTTGCAACAGGCTTTGCGATCCTCTGTGTGCTTCGTTTTATTGCTGGGTTTGGCCTTGGCGGAGAGCTGCCTGTCGCTTCTACCTTGGTCTCAGAGAGCATGCCTGCTCAGGAGAGAGGCCGTGCGGTTGTGCTTTTGGAGAGCTTTTGGGCAGTCGGTTGGATTGCATCTGCATTAATCGCGTTCTTCATTATCCCTGATTATGGCTGGCGTATAGCTTTCGGAATTGGGGCTGTACCTGCACTCTACGCTTTATATCTAAGACGGGCGATTGATGATTCACCGAAATTTGCTGAGATTAAAAAGGCACCCGTTTCCTTAAAGAAACGAATCGCTACCGTATGGTCGCCAGAATATCGCCGTTCTACAATTATGTTGTGGATTTTATGGTTTACGGTGGTGTTCTCGTATTATGGCATGTTTCTATGGCTGCCTACAGTTATGGTACTTAAAGGCTTCAGCTTGGTCAAAAGCTTCGAGTATGTGCTTATTATGACGCTCGCTCAGCTGCCTGGGTATTTTACTGCCGCTTACTTTATTGAAAAGTTCGGACGTAAATTTGTCCTAGTCATCTATATGCTGTTCACTGCGGTTAGCGCTGCATGGTTCGGAAATGCGACTACTGAAGGTATGCTGATGGCTGCCGGAATTTGTTTATCCTTCTTCAATCTTGGCGCTTGGGGTGGCATGTACGCTTATACGCCAGAGCTGTACCCAACGGCTATTCGTTCCACAGGTGCTGGTTTAGCAACGTCCTTTGGCCGGATTGGGGGCATTATCGCACCTTTGCTGGTAGGGGTTCTAGTAGGTAAATCTATGGCGATTGGCTCGATCTTTATGTTATTTTTTGTAACAATTATTATCGGTGCATTAGCGGTATTGTTCCTTGGCAAAGAAACAAAGGGTACCGAGCTTCTCTAAAGTGTGATTCTGCATTACATACTTGATGTTAATCTATCAACAGTGCTAAAATATCAAGAAGAAACGATGTTGTCGTCCTGTATGGACGACCACTACTATTACGTAAGAACAAAACGGTTCCTTCACAGTTGTGAACAGGACCGTTTTTTTACATTAATCCTTATTTATAAGGACGGAGCGATCGCACATGAGTAATGATAGGAAGCAGCCGCATTTCACAGAATTAGTCTGGGAAAGTACGGAACAAAATGTACCGATTCCGCCGCGAAATTCCCCTGAACCTGCGCTGCCTAAGTCATCTTCTAAGAATAATGGCAAAACAAATTCCACCCCTGAACCTTCATTACAGCTGCAGCTTTGGGATACAGAGATGGAAACGCCGGAGCCTGTGACTACCACCGAAGGGCAGTTCGTAACAAGAGCGAAGGAATTGGTTGATAAAACTGAGGATTCAGCGCTATTTGTTCCTTTTAAGAGTTACTGGCCTACATATGGCCATATGACAGGCACGCAAAGCAGATGGTATTTTTATTGGCGGAATGAAGTTAGACAAGGCAGATATCTGAAAACAGATCTTTCTTATATTTTTCTGCATGTATATGAGCTTATTAATGGCGTGGGGTGGACTGATCCTTATGATGGCTATAGGCAGCTAAATCAGATGTGGGAAGCTTACCGGGAAAGTTATAAACGCTTGGATCAATATCTTGGCGGCTGGATCGCGGACTTCTCTTTTGTACATCACTTGGATGTCCCGCTTTCTATCATTGTGGCTCGTTCACGTGGTCTTGCAGGAGATCTGGCGGAACTTGAATTAATGAGAGGCTTGACCGCAGCGCCTGAGCAACTAACCTTTGCAGTATTAACGGCAATGTCGGACTATGATATTAGTAAATCCAAGTTCTACATCGGAGAAGGCAAAGAAGCTCTTGAACAATACATTCCGCAGGTCGTGGCGTTAATCAATGCTTATGTCACCCGAAAACACGGCTCCAATCTAGTTGAAATGTTTCCACCTGGACCAGCGGTGATGCGGGAGCGTTATTTATTCCGAAGTGCCGTATATGACATTTCATTATATGGCTATTCTGTTCTTATACCGGTTGTACGTATTAGTAAATCTCCACCACTTCGCAGTCTGATTACCAGGCTATTTCGTCTGACTGAGAATAAACTACGGGAACTGATGGGCTACCGCGGACGACTTAAAGGTGTTAATGTGGATGCCGATATGGACGATTTGATCACTCGTTTTCTAAAGCGTGAGTACCTTAAAGAGACGCAGGAAGACAAGGGGCCGGCAGTCGTCATAGATCCGGAGAAGCTAGAACGCCTGCAAAGTGATTCTGAAATTGTACGGACGATGCTTACGGTTGAGAATATGGACGAGCAGGAAGATTACGAGGATAGCGAGATCGATGTAACTATCGATGAAATCGGTCCAATAAAAGACAGCAAGGAAGAATTGTTGCCTGTAGATGTGATGGAAGAAGCTCAAGTGGTTAACATAGGGTCGGAGGCAGAACAGTTTGCCAATGCTTTAAGTCCACTACAACGGGAAGCACTGTTTGCTCTTTTGGATGAGGATGGAAGTCAATCTATGCTGAAGCTGGCTGCTGCCAATGGCACGATGTCAGAGCTTTTAATTGATGAGATTAATGAAATCGCAATGGATATTCTCGGTGATCTGATCATTGAGGGTGAAGATATTGTTGAGGAATATATCTCTATGCTGCGCAATATTTAATGAGGTGAACTTTGGATGAGTGAATTAAAAATACCTAAACGAATGACAACTGCGCTAGTCAATTCGTTGACGGCTGGTGTTGTTCCGCGTATCGGACTAGAGCATATAGCCGTTGGCCGCCGGCCGGAGATTGAAGCCATATTAAGAGATATGGAGAACATTGCAGAGGGTGGGGCAGCTTTTAAGCTGATTACAGGCAAATTCGGCAGCGGCAAAAGCTTTCTGCTTCAGATGATCCGTAATTACGCGATGGATCGTGATTTTGTAGTAGCAGATGCTGACCTCTCCCCTGAGCGCAGATTAGTGGGAACCAAAGGACAAGGCCTAGCGACTTACCGGGAGTTAATGAGCCATTTATCGACCCGCACACGTCCAGATGGTGGAGCGTTGGAGATCATCCTGCAGAAATGGATTATTACGCTACAGCAGTCCGTGATGCAGGAGAAGGAATATGGACCTGATCACCCTCAGCTTGGTGAAGAAGTAGAGAAGCGAATTTACGCTGTAGCCTCTGAAATGCGTGGTTTGGTGCATGGTTTTGATTTTGCCAAAGTACTCGCCTCTTATTGGAATGCACACAAGCTGGCTGATGATGACCAGAAACAGGATTCGCTTCGCTGGTTGCGTGGAGAATTTGCAACTCGGACAGAAGCCCGCAAAGCGCTTGGAGTTGGCGTGATTATTGATGATGATAATTGGTATGACTATATGAAGCTTTGGGCGGAATTTACCGCGGCTATTGGCTATAAAGGTCTGCTGCTGTTTATTGATGAAGGTGTCAATCTCTATAAAATTACGAACAGTATTTCCCGCCAGAGCAACTATGAAAAGCTGCTTACCATGTTCAATGATACGATGCAGGGGAAGGCAGAGAACCTTGGGATTTTTATAGGGGGAACACCGCAATTTGTGGAAGATGGACGGCGCGGATTATTTAGTTATGAGGCACTGCGATCGAGATTGGTTGCAGGCCGGTACGGGGCGGCGGGTCTGAACAATTATACTGGACCTATCATTGCACTGGACATGTTATCACACGAGGAAATTCTGGTACTGCTGCAAAAGCTTAAAGGGATTCACGCCCTACATTATGGTTATGAAGCGCGTTTATCACAGGAACAATTGGTTCATTTTATGGAGGAAGCGGTTGGAAGATTAGGGGCTGAGGAACTCTTGACTCCACGGGAGGTAGTTCGTGATTTCATGGATCTGCTGCATACGCTCCACCAGCATCCGGAGATTACTTTTGAACAGCTAGTGGGCGAAAAAACAGCTAAGCCAGCTGAGACCGAGCAAAATGAACTGGATGGGTTCTTAGCGGAGTTTGAATTATGAGTGATAATCCGTTCTATAGGCTGGCACCCTTCATTAAAGAGTTTATTTATAAGAACCGCTGGGAGACTTTGCGTGAGGCACAGGTGGATGCCTGCCGTGTGCTTTTTGATACCCCGCATCATCTGCTGATTGCCTCAGGTACCGCTTCAGGTAAGACAGAGGCAGCTTTTTTCCCTGCGCTTACTGAGCTGTATGAACGTCCTTCCGGTTCGGTTGGCATTTTGTATATCGCCCCTTTGAAAGCTTTGATCAACGATCAATTTACACGTTTGAATGATTTGCTTCGCGAAGGCAACATTCCGGTGTGGCACTGGCATGGAGATGTACCACAAGCTGATAAAACAAAACTGGTGCAGAATCCTTCAGGCGTGCTGCAAATCACCCCTGAATCGCTTGAAGGATTGTTGATGAACCGCCCGAATGCTATTCCAGCGTTGTTCCATGATCTACGTTTTATTGTCATTGACGAGGTGCATGCCTTTATGGGAGCTGACCGGGGGATCCAGGTGTTAAGCCAGCTGGCGAGAATTTCACGAATGGCGGGATGCCATCCTCGCAGAATCGGTCTATCTGCTACGCTGAGCGACTACGCTTCTGTCACGGAGTGGCTAGCGGCAGGCACACGGGAGAGCGTTGAAGTGTCCGCTCCACAAGGCGGGCGTAAGCTCAGGTTAAGTGTGGAGCATTTCTCTTTCCCGGATGCACGGGATGAGGTGCAGGCGGAGCATTTAGAACGTGCGAAGCAGTCTTATTACGATTTTATTTATGATCATACGCATCTGAAGAAGGCGTTGATCTTCACCAACAGCCGCTCAGATGCGGAGACGGCGACCCTAGAGATGCGGAGAACGGCCGCGAAGCGTGGTGAACGGGATGTGTTTCACGTTCACCACGGCAGCATCTCCGCGATGCTGCGTGAAGAGACGGAAGCCGCGCTGCGGCAAGGCACCGGACCGGCTGTTGCCGCAGCGACGTTGACGCTGGAGCTGGGCATTGATCTGGGCGAGCTGGAGCGAGTGCTACAGGTCGGCGCTCCCTATAGCTGTGCTAGCTTTGTGCAGCGGTTAGGCCGCTCGGGCAGGCGTGGAGACGATGCATCCGAGATGATCTTTGTCACGCCCGAGGAAGAGGACGAGGAAGCTCAGCTTCCGGCGCGGATGCCGTGGACACTGCTTCGAGCGATAGCGGTTATTGAGCTATATGTGCGCGAGAAATGGGTTGAACCCCTGGTCGTGCGTCAGCTGCCAGTTGGACTGCTATACCATCAGACGATGAGCATTTTGAAAAGTATGGGTGAGGCCGAACCGGATGATTTAAAAGAAGCGGTTCTGAGTTTGCCTTCGTTTAAAACCATAGATCCTACTGATTATGATATTTTCATGACCTATATGTTAGGCATGGGACAAATTGAGAAGATGGACGAAGGCAGCTTGATCATCGGGATGGCGGGAGAGAAGATCGTGAATAACTTCCGCTTCTACGCGGTCTTCAAAGATGATGAAGAGCATGTGGTCTATAACGGAACTGAGGAAATCGGATCGATCACAACGGTTCCACCACCAGGCTACTGTTTTACTCTAGCAGGTAAGCTTTGGAAGGTAGAAGAGGTGGATAATCGCCATAAAGCCGTTTATGTGAAAACCTCACGCGGCAAAGTAGATACGTTGTGGCTTGGTGCGGGTGGGGATGTACATACACGCATCATGAACAAGATCCGTGAAATCTTAGGAGCCACTTCATTGTATCCGTATTTAGCTCCGAGTGCGGCTGCGCGGCTCGAACGAGCTCGTCGTTTAGCGAAGGAAAGCGGAATGCTTGTGCGATCCGTTATGCCGGCGGGTGGAGATTCTATGTTCATTCTGCCCTGGGCGGGCAGTCGACAATTCCGCACGCTGGAGCGCCTTCTGAAGAACAATCTGAAGAGCCCTCTGGGACTGCGTTCTATCGTTCCGATGGAACCTTATTATATGGTTGTTGCGGGTAAAACTGATGCAGAAACGCTGGAAGCAGAGATCATTGCCGAAAGTATGGCTGCCACAGATCCATTATCATTGTTATCACCAGATGAAGCGCCCTACCTCGGAAAATACGATGAGTTCATCCCGCATGAGCTGCTGCGCAAAGCTTTTTCCTTGGATGGATTAGATGTCCCGGGTCTGATTGAAGTTTTAAAGCAGTGGCAGCAACCTAATTAACCTTGAGCAGTAAACACCGAAAATACTCTAAATTGCAGACGCCCGCATAAGCGGGCGTTTTGTTATGTCCGGATCCATGGTGATATATGAACTTTCCTTAAGTTTCAAATGTTGCATAAGAATAGGGTGGAAGGAGAATAGTACTAACAGATTCCTATAGAGGATGATTGCGATGTGGCCTAAAATAGTCTCTTATATTCCGGACTGGACAATTTTTATGCAGGCGGCGATTACGCTGCTCTTTCCCGTAGGGATTTTTTATCTTTACAGGCATTTGTATTTTTATGTTGGAAGCGGACGCTCTAAGGAAACAGAGGCCAAATCACAGGATGCGGAACTGAAGAAGAATGACAATCGGGAAGTAAATCCGCAGCCTCCTGTGTCTACTGCTTTTACTCAGGACTATGATGCCGATCTGACAGCGATAAAAACGGCATTGGGGGAGAACAGTGATGTACATTTTCGTGAATTCTCAGTTAAAGGTATTCAGGCACGTGCCGCATTAGTCTATGTAGAGGGGATGCAGCACGAAGAACTGATCAATCAGCAGGTGCTGCAGAATTTGATGTTTGCCGGCGAAACGCAGGCTTCAGAAGGAATATACAACTACTTGAAACAGAATATGCTCCCGCTAGCTCAGCTCAGTGAAGCCAAGGATTTAGACCAGCTGCAGGAGTTTGTCCTATTCGGATACACTGCGCTGATTGTCGAAGGCATGTGTGAGATGTTGCTGGTGGGTTCTCCGCATGGAGCAGTGCGCTCGATTACTGAGCCGACCTCAGAGGCTTTGCTGCGGGGGCCTCGGATTGGCTTTACCGAGGTGCTCAGTGAGAATACCTCTATGCTGCGGCGCCAAGGGCTTAATAAGAATCTGGAAATGAAAATGGTTGAAGTAGGCAGCGAAATCAAGAAGAACCTGGTTATCGCTTATATGAAAAACATTGTAAATCCTGATCTGCTCCAGGAAGTGAAGGAACGTATCTCCAAAATTGATATGGACTTTATTCTGGAATCCGGCTATGTGGAACAGTTGATCGAGGATGATTATTTAAGCCCGTTTCAGCAGACACAGAATACGGAAAGACCCGATCGGGTAATTGCTTCCTTGTTAGAGGGAAGAGTCGCTATTTTGCTGGATGGCACACCGTTTGCACTCGTTGTTCCAGTGACGTTCAGTATGCTTTTGCAGTCTCCTGAGGATTATTATGAGCGCTGGATTCCGGGTACACTTTTGCGGATACTCCGGTTTTGCGCATCATTTCTGGCTCTGTTGGCTCCGGCGCTGTATATTTCCTTTATCTCCTTTCATCCGGGACTGATTCCTACACAACTGGCGATCTCCATTATCGAAACACGCCAAGGTGTACCCTTTCCTGCATTAATTGAAGTGTTGATTCTGGAAATTTCCATTGAAATCTTGCGTGAAGCTGGAATCCGGCTGCCGAAGCCCATAGGCCCGGCAATGGGGATTGTCGGAGGTCTGATCATTGGAGATGCCGCGGTACAGGCTGGTATTGTGAGTCCGTTTCTGGTAATTGTTGTAGCCGTGACAGCGATCTCTTCGTTTTCCATACCGATGTACAGTGCGGGGATTACTCTCCGGATCTTACGATTCGCAGGCATGTTATTTGCGGCGGTCCTGGGCATGTTCGGAACCATCCTTTTCTTCCTGCTTATTTGCAGTCATCTGACTCGGCTTTCAAGCTTTGGAGTTCCTTACGTCACCCCTATTTCCCCTTTCCGGTTAAGTGACTGGAAGGATTTGTTCGTTCGTGCACCGTTATCGATCATGAAGCGAAGACCGGAGATGCTGAAGACCCAGAAGAAAAAGCGCAGGTCCTAGAGAATGTATTCTTAGCAGGAGCAGAGGGGAGACCACAGTGTTCAAACGAACTGATGACAAGATCACAACCTCGCAGGCTTCCATAATCTTGACCAATTCAATGCTAGGTGCGGGAATTTTGACTTTGCCCAGAAATGTTGTTAAGGCTGTACAGACTCCCGATGCCTGGATTTCAGTAGTGCTGGGAGGTATCACCGTATCTTTGGTGATATTGGTTATGGTGAAGCTTAGCCAGCAATTTCCAGGGAAGACTGTCTTTCAGTATTCTAAAAGAATTGTTGGGAATCTTCCAGGCAGTGTAATGAGTACAATATTGATTCTGTACTTTATTGTGATAGCGGGTTTCGAAATCCGCGTTTTGGCGGAAGTAACGTTGTTTTTTCTTCTGGAAGGGACACCGATCTGGGCGATTGTGATGCCGTTCATCTGGGTTGGCACTTATTTGGTGTATGGTGGGATTAATTCCATGGCCCGCGTGTTTCAGATTGTATTTCCGATCAGTATTTTTATCCTGATAATTTGTTATATCTTAAGTACCAGAATATTTGATATCCAGCATTTGCGTCCTTTTCTGAGTGAAGGTATGATCCCGGTGATCCGAGGCATGAAATCGAGCATCCTGATCTTTACCGGTTGTGAGGTTGTGATGACAATGACGGCCTTTATGGAGCATCCACAGCAAGCAGTCAAGGGAATGTTGGTTGGTTTAAGCATACCATTTGTATTATATTTGGTTACTGTTGTAATGGTTATCGGCGGCTTATCTATTAATTCTGTAATCTCCAGTACCTGGCCGACGATAGATTTGGTGCGGAGCTTTGAAATTTCAGGGTTCTTTTTTGAACGATTTGAATTTCCGTTGCTGGTTATCTGGCTGATGCAGATGTTCTGCAATTTTTGCAGCTTTTTCTTTAATGCGTCACTCGGAATCTCCCAGGTGTTTCACCTAAAGATCCATCCGGTTATGTTCGCTTTAATGCCCATCATCTTCATCTGTACGATGATCCCTCAACGCATCAATGATGTCTTCAGTCTTGGTGATGCGATTGGCTATATGGGTGTGCTGATCTTTATATTGCTGCCACTGTTATTGTCGATTGTATTAATCATTAGGAAGAAAGGACTCAAGCAGAATGTTTAGACAGCGGGTTATTCGCTTACTATTGGTATTTATGATTCTGCTTACGCAGTCTGGCTGCTGGAGCAGTAAGGAAATTGAAGACTTGAGTGTTTATACGGGATTGGCGCTTGACAAGGGGGAACCCCAAACAGTCGAAAAGAAATTTGAGGAACTCGGAGGAAGTTACCTTAAGCATAATAAATTGACGGCTACGGTACAAATTGTGCCTGAAAATGTAATTGGAAACTCCGGCAAAGAAGGTGAAACACCCAAAACTCATTTCCATAATATTTCAGAGTCTGGAGATTCCCTGCTTGAAGTATTCCGCCAGATTTCGATCCGCAAGAACCGTCCGATTATAGGCCATCACCTCAAGGTTGTTGTCATATCCGAGAAATTGATACAACAGGAGAAAATCCGACGGCTAATGGACTTTCTGTTGCGTGATAACGATATTCGCCCTAGCTGCCTCATCTTTCTTAGCCAAGGACGTGCGTCTGATACGCTAAACACGACAGCAGAGGAGGTTCCTTCTTTTCGTCTGGAGGACATGGTCCATAACCACTTCAGGACTAGTAAAGTTATGAAGGGCATAACATTGTCGAATCTAGATGCATTGATGTATTCGAAGCAAAGCTTTGTTTTGCAGAACGTTATTGAGGCAAATGGTGAGGTGGAGTTTTCCGGCGCCGGTATTATCAAGGGAGACACAGGACATTGGATCGGCAATCTGAACCAACAGGATGTGGAGAGTATTGCCTGGATCAAAGGCGATGTTAAAGGCGGGAGCATCAAAACATATGATCAGTCAAACGAAGCAATTACTTATGAGATTAAATCAGTCAAGAGCAAGATTACACTGAAGGAGACTGCTGATGAGAAGTTTTCCTTTCATGTTGCGATTGAGTCTGATGGACGTCTTATTGAGCATTGGGATGATAATGAGCATTCCGCGGAAGTTGCCTATTTCAAAGAATTGGAGAAGATATTCGAGGAGAGATTGACCGAAAAAATTAATGCTCTTATTCACAAAATGCATTCCACCTATAAAGTAGATGTGGCAGGGTTCGGAAATTGGTTCAGCATAGAAAAACCGCAGGTTTGGAAAAAGGTCAAGGATCATTGGGACGAGGAATTTATTCGGATGCCATTAACCTTTGATGTAAAGCTTAAAATCACCGATTTTGGTTCCACGACTGAATGAAGGGTTCACTTGATAAACGTGTTAACTCAAAACGGATCTCAGCAGCCGATGATGGCTATTGAGATCCGTTTCGTGGTTAGTAAGTAGAAGCTGCAAAAACAAACACAACGACGAATAATATAATAATTGCGTACATCAGCGTGCCCACAATTCCACATACCAGACCTGCAATCGCTAAGCCTTTGCCTTGTTCATAACGATTACGGATTTCCTTCAGCGATAAGGCGGATAGAATAATCGCAATAATTCCTAACAGAAAACCAATATAAGGCACAACAATGGAGAGGATTCCCAAGACAAAACCAGCGATTGATTTGCCATTGGTTGGTGCCGGAGGGGGTGGAGGCTGATAATAGTTCAAATTGTCGTTTGGTGGATAGCTCATTAAAATCACCTCCAATAGAAATTGTTATTGAATGTAGTTAATCCAGTGCTCTAGCTGCACACAAGGGACAAGTCCAATAGATTCAGCTAGACGAATGGACGCTTGATTTCTTTCAAGGACGTGATAGCGTGGAATAAAGCCTCGTTCTAACGTTTCTTGTATGGCTGTGCGAACTACCATTTTCGCGTATCCGTAGCTTTGAAATGCTTCTAAAGTATGTACAGCGCCGATTTCCCAGATCTGCTCTTCATTGCGGAACGCTAGGCAGGTACTAACCGGATTGTCGCCCTGAAAGATTGAAACGGAAAACGCTCCTTTTTGGAAATATTCCTCAATTTCTTCCTTATTGTAATGGTTAGCAGCCCAAAGTGGAAGTAGTCTGTCGTCAAATGAATGATTGATTGTTACCTCTTTGTCCTTAACATACCTTAACCCCTCAGTTGTGCTGTAAGAGAAAAACCCCCGAACTTTTTCTAAAGAAAAATGCGCAGACAGTGCCTCTTGGTACTTCACATCCTGCAGTTTAAAAACAAGCTTCGCCTCTGTGGGGAGCAGCGTTAGTAATGCTGGAAATATATCGGGGCAGCTGTAATCCAAAAATACGATGTAATCCGCTTGAGGATATACCCTATGATCATATGCGTATGCTGTGGCTGGAAGAAGTAATACAATACCCCACTGATCACCATGCTCAACTAGATGTGTTTCCATGACTTCGTGGAAGGAGGTTAACATTTTTAACAAGCTTACATTCTTTAAGGGGTTCTTTTGTAGTTTGTTTATGATTTGTTCGTTCTGGTGCACACCCATCCACTCCTAGCTCAGATTTATATATTTTACTATAAATTGTACTTATGCAGATATTTATATTTTTCCTTTACTAATCATTAATCTATTGAAAAAAGAAGGTTGACAGTGACTGCTATAATATATTAGGGAAAATAAAGCTCGCTGTTTGAAGCAGCATACGTGAACGGAGGCACATAATTTCATGACACAATCTATCACAGGCGCTGCTGTTCGTGTAGGAGAAGGTCTATCTAAGCAATTCATCCTAATTCTAGCCATTGCATCAGGACTAAGCGTGGCAAATATGTATTATAATCAGCCGCTCCTAGCTGAGATAGGACGCACATTTAATGCTTCCTCTAACGCAGTGGGATATGTATCGATGCTTACTCAAATCGGCTACGCGCTGGGAATGTTATTTTTTGTTCCACTAGGTGACATTCGTGAACGCAGAACACTGATATCCGGACTTCTTATTGCTGTATCACTGTCCCTAATTGGTTTCGCTACCGCACAAAACCTCACTTGGATGTATATCGCCAGCTTTGCTATCGGCATAACTACGGTGGTGCCGCAGGTCATCATTCCTCTCTCGGCTGAGTTAGCTTTACCGGAGGAGCGGGGGAAGGTTATAGGTACAGTAATGAGCGGATTGTTTTTTGGTATTCTGCTAGCAAGAACAATATCCGGAATTATAGGGGATATGTTCGGCTGGAGAGCGATGTACTGGATTGCCGCAGTAGTTATGTTATTGCTATCCCTTATTCTTTATCGGCTAATCCCGGCAACGAAACCAGACAATAATTCTTCGTACTCCGATCTGCTGAAATCAATGGGGCAACTGATTCGCAGATATTCGACGCTTCGTGAGTCATCTTTAATTGGGGCTTGCATGTTTGGCGGCTTCAGTGTGTTCTGGACTTCTCTAGCTTTCTTTCTGGAAGGAGAACCTTATCACTACAGTAGCTCAATCACAGGATTGTTTGGTCTTATTGGTGTAGCAGGTGCTGCTGGTGCTCCATTTATCGGGAGGTTAGCAGACAGAATTGCTCCCAAAAAGATTGTAGGGATCCTACTGTTAATTACATTGATTGCTTACGGATTTTTTGGTTTAGCCGGATTTACAATCTGGAGTTTGATTGCAGGAGTTATTATTCTGGATCTTGGGGTACAGGGATCACAGGTCAGTAACCAAACACGGATATATGCACTTGAACCAGCGGCTCGAAGTCGTATAAATACTGTTTTTATGGTCAGCACTTTTACAGGTGGAGCGATTGGATCCACGCTGGGAAGTTTTGCATGGCAGCATTGGGGCTGGAGTGGCGTCTGCTTAATGGGGGGAACGCTTGTTGTAGCCGCTCTATGCATATGGATAGTCTATAGAGTGATAGAGAAAGAGGATATACCGGAGATTAGCTAGAAACGTATTATATTACCTTTTATTATACCCGGGAGGTGTTTGATCATCGCTGAGAAGACGAAAGTTATAGAGGTTGTCCCGTATAACCCAGAGTGGAAGGCAGAATTCAATAGATTAAAAGAACAGCTCTTATCTTATGTCGGAGATCTTATTATTTCTATCGAGCATGTGGGCAGTACTTCCATTGAAGGGCTGGCTGCTAAACCTATCATCGACCTAGATCTTGTGATGGAAAGCTACGATGTACTCCCACAAATCATCGAACGTTTACAACAGCGTGGTTATGAACACCAAGGGAACTTGGGAATAGAGGGCAGAGAAGCTTTTCAAAGACTTCAGGATGACGGGTTTATGAAATATCATCTGTATGTTTGCCCTAAGGATGGAAAAGGCTACTTGGAGCATATCGCTTTCAGAGACTATCTGCGATCGAATACAGCAGCGCGTCAAGCGTATGCAGAGGTTAAACAACGCTTGGCAGAACAACATCGTTATGACATTGATGCTTATTGTGAAGGAAAGACGACGTTTGTTAGCTCAATTTTATCTAAAGCCATGAAAGAAACGTAAGAAAGATCAATCATTTGCCCGTTCGAAGATGATTTCGAAATTCACTGGGAGACATGCCGCTCCACTTACGAAACTGCTTGGAGAAGTATAACGCGTCATTGAAACCGACCGAGGAAGAGATCTGGTCGATGGTCAGCGTTCCTCCTAGCAGTTTTTTTGCTTTATCCATCCGAACCTTTAATAAATATTGTTTGGGAGACATGCCGATCTTTTGTTTAAAGACTTTAGAGAGGTGTGCTCTATGATAGCCAAGGGAGGATGCCATATGGTCGATACTGATCTGTTGATGAAACTGTAGAGAAATCCAACGGATCGCTTGATCGATCTGGCGGTCGATAACATCCGGTAATTCTATCGATTGAGAGGGCAGCGAACTTATGTTCGCAACACCGAATTTGTGCACTAGCAGCCGCAGCCAACCCGAAGCTTCTAAGCTCTCCAGTCGAGGATAAGCAGATTGCTGAAAGGATAAACGAATATGTTCATATATCTTATGTATCTCTATTAGGTTATCTAAGTGGATTATTGGCTTGTCCCTTGTAATTCCCACTTCCTGTAGTAGCTGTTCAACCGTTTCCCCTTGTAAGGCCACCCATACATATGTCCAAGGATGATCCATGTCTGCCTGATAGCTAAATAACGCCCCCGGAAAAATAACAAAGGTATCCCCCTTACTACATCCCTGCGAATTACTGCCACTTTGAAAAACACCTTCACCATCAATTACTGTATGAATGAGATAGTAATCATGCACAGAGGGGCCCATTTTATGGCCAGGAACAGGCTTGCCTTCTCCGCTGAATAATACAGATAGGTCATGATCATCGGGAGCCAGATTAAACCCTGCTGTAAAATGATAATGCTCTGAAGCCATTCACTTAGAACCTCCCCAAGATTGCTTTTATAATACATTTAGATTATAGGATTGAATATACAAATGCAACAAACGTCCATATATCTCTTGTATTTCTCCATACTCATTGGGACCGCTCTCATTTATAGTGATTAGTGAAGAGAGCAGACGGTTATGATCTGACATCCTAGTGTTGATAAGGGAATTATAGTTTACTCTACTCCATAAAACTGCGATGTTAACACCGTTCACCTCACCTATAAGGAGGAATATTTCACATGTCTAAAATTACATTTATCGGAGCGGGTAGCACCGTATTCGCCAAAAACGTGTTGGGAGATTGTATGAGAACGCCAGCCCTGCAAGGGTTTGAACTTGCCCTGTATGATATTGATCTACAACGCCTTAAAGATTCCGAGAATATGCTTAATAATATAAAAGAGAGCAGCGGCAGCACTTGTGTTGTGAAATCCTATACGGATCGTAAAGAAGCTTTGCGTGGAGCTAAATATATCATTAATGCAATCCAAGTGGGAGGTTACGATCCTTGCACCATCACAGATTTTGAAATTCCGAAGAAATATGGCTTGCGGCAAACGATTGCGGATACGGTTGGCATAGGCGGGATTTTCCGTAACCTGCGTACTATTCCAGTGATGCTGGACTTTGCTGCGGATGTACGGGAGGTTTGTCCGGACGCACTCTTTATGAATTATACGAATCCTATGGCAGTTCTGACCAATGTGATGAATACCTATGGCGGTGTAAAGACGGTGGGATTATGTCATAGTGTGCAGCATTGTATTCCGGGTTTGTTCGAGCATCTGGGTATGGATCAGACAGGTGTTCAGGCTAAGATCGCTGGGATTAACCATATGGCTTGGTTATTGGAGGTTACTAAAGACGGTGAGGATTTGTATCCGGAAATTAAACGCCGTGCCGCTGAGAAGCAACAAGAATATCACGGAGACATGGTCCGTTATGAAATGATGCTTAAATTTGGTTACTACATTACGGAATCTTCGGAACATAACGCAGAGTACCATCCTTATTTTATCAAACGTAATTACCCTGAGCTTATCGAACGGTTTCAAATTCCACTCGACGAGTATCCACGCCGCTGTGTAGATCAAATTGAACGTTGGCAACAAATGCGTGAAGAATTGGTTAATAACAAAGAACTTAAACATGAACGTTCGCATGAATATGCGTCTTATATCATGGAAGCCATCGAAACTAATGTGCCTTTCAAAATAGGTGGCAATGTTATGAATACAGGTCTTATCACCAATTTGCCAAAAGAAGCATGTGTAGAGGTCCCTTGTTTAGTAGATAGAAGCGGAGTAACTCCGACCTACGTGGGAGATCTGCCTCCGCAGTGCGCCGCACTAAATCGTACAAACATCAATACACAACTGTTAACGATCGAAGCAGCGATTACCCATAAGAAAGAGCATATCTATCACGCCGCAATGCTCGATCCACATACAGCTGCTGAATTGTCGATGGATGACATTACAAATATGTGCGACGAGCTGATCACAGCCCATGGAGACTGGCTCCCAGCGTATAAATAAATTAACTAGTTAGGACTAAGGAAGCCTGAGAAATCAGGCTTTTTTTGATTGTATTTCTACGAAAAACGAATGTTATCTTTAAAAAAGACAACGTCGTTTCTTCTTGCTTATCTGTCTAGGACAACTGGGGGACATCGGAATACACATATATGGATTATCTAAATGTGGAGGTGATCCTTTATGATCGTTGAAAGCTATACCTTAGCATCGTCCACAGCTTATGCTACCCCTTATTATGTGATTAGAGGTGAGCTTCCTGGTCCTGTCTTTATGGTGGTGTCGGGGATACATGGGAATGAGACAGGAAGTATTCGTGCCGCACAGATCATTGTAGAACGTTTTAACCAGAGAAGGTTGTATATACACCGGGGCACGATCATTGTAGTACCTCTAATGAATCAAAAAGCTTACCGCAAACGGATCAGAGGTGTACCCGATTTAAATCGCACCTTTCCACGTTCTAACAAAGTAGTGGCAAAACATCCATTAGCTTCAGCTTTGCTACAGCTAGTACTAAGATATCGTCCCACCTGGTTTCTGGATCTTCATGAAGCAAATGGGTTGTCACAAAAAAATCCGAAGCGACTTGGTCAGTCGATCATCGTCACTCCGGGAAGCCGAGGAATAGGTACAGCAAAACGTGTCATCAAAGGCATTAATCGAACGATTCCCAAAACCGCTTATCATTTTAATATCCGTTTACGGGAGCGCCCCGGCTCCTCAAGGGCAGCCGTTACCCGTATATTAGGGGCTAAAGCATTTACTGTGGAAACCTGCTGGAGCCTTGATCGTGAGCTACGGATTCGCTATCAGATAGATATTGTTAGCCGTTTTTTAAAAAGTGCTGGATTATTGTGATGGAGAAAATATCTGATAACTGTGTAAGCTGGTTCTTAGATCCTAGGAATCAGCTTTTTTGCCGATACAAGAAAGGTAATTGACAACATTGAGTATAGTGTATATATTACGTATATACATTGATAACACATAAACTAGGAGTGAGGGCACGATTCCATGAACATATTGATATCCAACACTTCCGGTGAACCCATCTATGCACAGATTGTCAGCCAGATCCGCCAGATGATTCTGCAAGGAGAATTAGTGTCTGGTACCCCATTACCTTCTATCCGGCTATTAGCCAAAGAGCTGCAGATTAGCGTAATTACAACGAAACGAGCCTATGAAGAACTGGAGAGAGAAGGGCTTATCAATTCAATTGTGGGGAAAGGTTCCTTTGTTTCTGGTGCAGATCAGGAGTTTATTCGGGAACAACGGCTACGGATTATGGAGCAAAAAATGAAGGAGATTATCGACGAGAGTAAAATGCTGGGGATTAATTTTGCTGAGTTTAGTGAGATGTTGAAATTGCTTTATGAGGAGGAGACAGAATGAAAGAAGTCATTCAATTGGACCAAATTTCTAAAAAATATGGCCATTTTAGCCTATGCGAACTTACGTTCGGTATCAAAGAAGGGTATATCACGGGGCTAATTGGGCCGAATGGGGCAGGGAAAACAACAATAATTAAAATGATGATGGGGATGGTGTTTCCTGATCGCGGCAGCGTCAAGATTTTTGACCAAGAGATGTCTATTCATGAAGCAGAGAATAAGGATCGGATTGGCTATGTCTCCGATGAGAATTACTTTTACGATCAATTAACCATCGATCAGATGAGTAAGATTATTGCTCCTTTTTATAGTCGTTGGGATCAAGAAACGTATAGGAAATACATAGAGATGTTCAAGCTTTCCCCGCGGAAAAAGATTAAGGAGCTCTCCAAAGGAATGAAAATGAAGTATTCGCTCGCTATTGCCTTATCACATGGTGCAGATCTGCTCATTATGGATGAACCTACTGCAGGACTTGATCCTATATTCCGAAGAGAGTTGCTTGATTTGCTTAGTGAGCATATCCAGGATGAGAAGAAGTCTATTCTTTTTTCAACGCATAATACGACTGATTTGGACCGGATCGCAGACTATATTGTTTTTGTGAATGAAGGGCGCCTAGTATTTAATGAAATGAAAGAATCTCTAGCCAACAAATACATGCTGGTTAAAGGCAACAAAGAGTTGCTTGATCGGGATGTACGAAAATGGTTCATCGGGCTTAGAGAGACGGAAGTTGGTTTCGAGGGGCTTCTGAACAATCGCTCTGAGGGGGAACACTTCTTTAGGGGTCATGCCATATGCGAAACACCTACTCTGGAAGAAATCATGTATTTTACGGTAAAGGGAAACACTTTGTATGTTTAATCTCTTTTTGCTGATTCGAAAAGACTTTATTCTCCTGCGGAATTTTATCCCTATATTTCTCTTGAGTATCTTGTTTATCGCATATGTTCAACTGGATAACTCCAGCATGTTTGCTACATTTCAATCTTTACTGTTGCTCGTATACTCCTGTTCTATGGATGCACAGAATAACAACACAAAGTTTGTTATAGGGTTGCCAGTAAGACGGCAAGAGATTATCTTGGCTAAATACTTATCACTTGTTCCTTATTGTTTCATCGGTTTGGTTTGCTCTTTAGCTTTGTTACTAATTTCCTTTTCATTTGGATATTCCATTAGCCCGTTTTATTGGATAGGGGTATCTTTAACATTACTGATGATTCCTTTGACTGCGTCTATTTATCTGCCGATTCATTATTGGCTTGGTTCCAAAAACTATTACTTCAATATCCTTTTTAATGTAGTAATAACGATTACCACCCTAAACACTGGATCTTCACTCTCAAATTCATCCTTTTTCTTAACAATTACCCATTTAAAGCTGCAGGATCATCTGGTGCCGATTGGTTTGACAGGGATTGTTTATCTATTCATATTGTACTGCTCTTATAGGATTTCACTACGATTGTTTAGCAAGGAAGAGTTATAAGCTAAGGAGGACGTAAAGTGTATAAATCATTTTTTTTAATTCAAAAAGACTTCATTCTTTTGCGTAAATTTCTGATGCTGCTAATCCCTTTCTTTATTTTTATAGCGTACTCGAACTATCATAGCTTCAGTTTATTTACGGTAATGCCACCCATGCTGTTATTGATAAGCTCCTGCTCAATGGATACTCAGCAGATGACACAACGGTTTCTCGTTAATCTCCCTGTAAGGAGACAAGAGCTTGTCCGTGCCAAATATTTTTCGATCCTTCCGTTTGCTCTTGTCGGGCTGGCAGCAACGGCCTTTACCTATCTCCTGATTGTTGTGACAGGTAAAGCCGTAACCCCTCATTTTTGGCAAGAGGTTGGTATTACGATATCTATTTTCCCTCTCCTTGCGATGCTTTATTTACCGATTCATTACTGGTTAGGGGCAAAGGGAGCACAAGTGGTTAATCTTGTTTTTATGATGATTGTTATGTTTGGCCCGAACGTGTTTAGCTTTTTGATCCAGTGGATACCTGATGTGAACAGATGGCTAAGTTTTGGAGTGAAAGGTACGGTCATTCCCTTTATAATCCTAGGGCTGGCTTATATATTCTTGCTTAGCTGTTCATATATCATTTCTCTGCGGATTTTTGTGCGGAAAGATCTTTGATTCGAAGGATTTGAGATTTTGAATGAATTCATATACCATTGTCACTACAAAGATAAATAGTAGGGGAAGGGTATACAACCAATGCCTAAAATGATTTATAGCTTTCGTACAAAAATGATTATGCTGCTGATGGCCAGTATGCTTGTATCCGGTGGAATTACCTTTTCAATCTATAAAATTCTGCAGAGATATTACCGATCAGAGGTCTTATTAGAAAATCCATTGACTAAAGTTCGCTACTTGATGCGGGATATCGGTGATGTTAATGCGTTTTTGATTATCTTCATTCCTTTGGCCATCTTATTCTTTTTTATATTTACTAAACCATATGCAAATTATTTCAAGGAAATCTCGAAAGGGATCCATCAGCTGGCGTCGGGTGATTTCTCGGAGCGGGTGGATATCCCTTCTAAAGATGAATTCGGCCTTATTGGCCATGATATCAATCTGGCTATTGATCATCTTCAGGAAGCTATTGAGCGGGGAGACTTTGCGGAGAGCAGTAAAGATCAACTTGTGTTAAATCTGGCACATGATCTGCGTACTCCACTTACCTCAGTTATAGGTTATTTGGATTTTATCCTTAAGGACAATGAATTAACGCCAGAACAGACCAGACATTACACAACGATTGCTTATACTAAATCTCAACGTTTGGAAAAATTAATTGATGAGCTATTTGAAATTACAAAATGAACTACGGTAAGCTTACGCTTGAGAAAACCTCGATCGACCTTAGTGAGCTTCTTTTACAATTAAATGAAGAGTTATATCCCGTTTTTGAGAAAAATGGTCTTACTTCCCGCTTGGATGTAACCCAACCTCTGAAGATAGAGGGTGACGGTGAGCTGCTGGCACGTGTATTTGAGAATCTTCTCACTAACGCAGCGCGATACGGAAGCGACGGTCAATTTATTGATATTCATGGGTATTTAGAAGAAAACGAAGTCGTTATTGAGATTATTAACTATGGAGATTGTATTGATCCGGAAGAGCTGCCGCGTATTTTTGATATGTTCTACACCGGGGATCGAGCGCGAACGCATCCCACAGGGAGTACGGGACTGGGCTTATTTATCACTAAAAACATTGTGGAACAACATGCTGGAACAGTTTCTGCACAAAGCAGTGTAGTGCGGACGATGTTTGAAGTGCGGCTTCCACAAAATAATTGAGAACGAAGTCAAGTGTTGACTGGGCAGGAGTAAAAAAACAAGATCTACGTGATCTTGTGGTTTTACTCCTTTTTTAATGGTTTGGTTAGCAAACAGGATGAACGTTACGAACATTTATTTGAAATTTTTAATAAATCGTGATATTATTAGCTTGCTAAGTAATTTGTAAGGCAGTACGGAGGAAATATCTGTGATAGAAAATGAGATAAGGGAACTACTGGATAGAATATCAGCGGAAATGCGTAGAGATTATGCAGAGCTGCTTAGAGAACTAAATCTTCATGTGGGTCAAGAACAGTTATTATGCCGGTTATGGAGAACAGATGGAATGACACAGATACAGCTAAGTGAACGCTTGAATTGTGAGCCTCCAACCATAACAAATATGGTGAAATCTCTTGAAAATCATGGGTTTGTTGTTCGAAAAAGAGATCCTGAAGATGGCAGAGTTAGCCGAGTGTATCTAACCCCAGCCGGACGTAATCTCTGCGAACCTGTGGAACAGATCTGGAACAAACAGCTGGATAAATTACTAGCCGGAATTATACCTGAAGAACGTTTATTATTAAGAAGACTTATGAAACAAATGGCTGATAATTTAGCTTGAATCTGGAACTAATCGCCATAACCGTTAGTAAGCTAATTAAAACTAAGAAAAGAGGAATATAGATGATTACAAGTTTGACTCGCATCAATGAATTAGCTAAGAAAGAACGTGAAGTAGGTCTGACACAAGGCGAATGGGTTGAACAGATCGCATTGCGTGAAGACTACCTGCGTGAAATTCGTGGACAAGTTCGTAACAGTCTTTCTGGAGTGACAATTTTAGATCCGGATGGAAATGATGTAACTCCTGAGAAGCTTCGTGCAGCGCGTAAATAATCAATGAACTAATAAGTGGAAACTACACCTTTAGAAAACGTTGAATTGGCCTATGGCCTATGGTTAATCGACGGATAACTAAAGGTGTTTTTTTGTTATTCCAATCTTAACAGAAGCTTAAATCGTTATCATTAGGGGCTGTTGAAAGTTAAGAATCAATTAAACTTGCGTTACACAGGATCTAAGACTGGATTGATAGAATGGAATAGACAACAGATAAGGGATAACAAGAAGGGGTGCAGAAGTTGGAGAAACTAAAAGAAACATCAAGGAAGGAAATGAAAGTATGAAGAAAACATTATTAATTTTACTTAAAGTAATAGTCGCTATAGTCATACTCATAGCACTTTTTCTGGTCATCGTTTTTACAGTCAATGTGATCAGCAATAAAGTGGAGAAAGGAAAAATAGAACCCTATGGTCAGCTTGTACCTGTCGACGGGAAAAAGATGAATGTAACCATACAAGGGCAAGGCAAGGAAACGGTCGTGTTACTCCCAGGGTTTGGAACCGCATCACCCGTAATTGATTTCAAACCACTTGTAGATGAACTGACTCCTTTCTATAAAGTTGTAGTAGTTGAGCCGTTTGGTTATGGACTAAGTGATGTCACCACAAAAGAACGAACAGTCGACAATATAGTGAGTGAGCTTCATGAAGCTTTACAAGAATTAAAGATAGATCGTTATATTCTGATGGGACACTCTATAGCAGGAATTTACGGACTGGACTATGTGAACAAATACGAAAACGAAGTTAGTGCATTCGTAGGCATCGACAGCAGCGTACCCACACAAGGGGGTAACGATGAAGAATTTCCATCAGGAACCTATAAGCTGCTTAAAAAATCAGGATTTATGCGATTGCTGGTAAAACTCAACCCGGCCCAAATCGTTACACCAAGTGATGATGAGGAAACTAAAGAACAAAATAGAATGATTTCACTTAAAAACATGATGAATCCTAATATCATCAGCGAAGCAGAGCATTTTAAAAGCAATTTCAAAGCCACGGAAACATTAAATTTCCCTAAAGATCTTCCTGTTATTTTCTTCCTAGTGAAAGACAATACGGATGTTCCAGGCTGGGAATCCCTGCATAAAGAACAGATTAAAGACTCCTTACACGGGAAATTGATGTTGCTTGATGGGGAGCATTATTTGCACCATACCCGATCTAAAGACATTGTCGAGAACTTTAGAAGCTTTCTGGGAGAGATAAAGTAAAAATGAATGAGAAAAGCCTGCTAATACAGGCTTTTCTTTTTTTATATTTTCAAATAAGTGAATCCTTTAGAAAAAAATGATAAATTTATCAAAGCAATTATGGGCACTCTATATCCTAATCTTTATAATAGGAAGGACTGCCAGAGTATGTGCGGAATAGCAGGAATATTAAAATATAATGGACAGCCACCACATGAAGAAACCTTAAAACAAATGACAGGGGTTATGAATCACCGAGGTCCCAATCATGAGGGAGTATGGCTCGATTCTCGCATTGGACTTGGTTTTCGCAGATTGTCTGTAATTGATTTACGTGATGGCAATCAACCGATGACGAATGAAGATCGTACTCTTTGGATTATTTTTAATGGTGAAATCTATAATTATAAAACACTACGAGATCAACTTAAGCTAAAGGGACATCACTTTCAGACGCAATCCGATACAGAGGTCATTGTGCATTTATTTGAGGAATACGGCAAGGATTGTGTCCATCATTTACGTGGAATGTTTAGTTTTGCGATTTGGGATCTTAAGGAACAATCTCTTTTTGCTGCTAGAGATCATTTCGGGATCAAGCCTTTTTATTATTACAAAGACAAAAATAATCTTTTATTTGCTTCGGAAATTAAAAGCATACTTGCAGTGCAAGGGGTACCCAGAAAGCTTCAGTATCAAAGTTTATTCAGCTACTTAACTTTTCAGTATGTCCCGCATCCTGATACGATGTTTGAACACATTCATAAATTAGGACCTGCAGAGCGAGTATTTGTTAACTCGGAAGGTGAAATGAAGATCGAGAAATATTGGGAACCCCATTTTCAACCGGTAGTACGATCTTTAGCAGACTACGCAGAAGAAATTCAGTGGAAATTGAAAGAGTCTGTAAACCTTCATTTACAAAGTGATGTGAATAGAGGATGTTTTTTGTCCAGTGGAATTGACTCTACAGCTATAGCTGCAATGATGAGAACAGAAGAATCCACCAAAACCTTTTCAATTGGATTTGAAGGGTTGAACAATGAAACAATCATTGCAAATCAAACAGCAGCCAAACTGGGGACAGATCATTATTTTCACATCTTATCGCAAAAAGACTTTTTTGAAAGTATCCCGAAAACGGTCTGGCATCTAGATGAACCTGTAGCGGATCCTTCTGCCATTGCACTCTATCATCTAAACCAGCTTGCCAAAGAACATGTTACGGTTGTCTTATCAGGGGAAGGTGCTGACGAATTATTCGGAGGATACAGAATCTATAGAGAGCCAAATGCTTTAAGACCGATAACCTGGATGCCTAACTTTATAAAGGATTCGTTACGAAAATCATTATCCGTATATCCCTATCATTTTTATGGAAAAAATTATTTGCTTCGGGGTCTGACACCTTTAGAAGAACGTTTTTTCGGTAATGCGAACATCTTCAACAAAACCGGTAAGATGAATTTGCTCCACGAATCGGTACACGCTCAGCATAGCTTTTTACATCCCGCGGATATCGTTAAGCCTTTTTATGATAAGACAGCTCACCTAGACCCTACGACAAGAATGCAGTTTATTGATATGAATTTTTGGTTACCTGGAGATATTTTATCAAAAGCAGATAAGCTATCCATGGCACATTCATTAGAATTAAGAGTCCCATTTTTAGATAAAGAGGTTTTCGAAACGGCTAGTAAAATACCTGTATCCAATCGGATTGGGCAAAAAACAACAAAACTTGCTTTGCGTAAAGCTATGGAAGGAATCGTTCCGGAAGCTATTGTGAATCGCCCGAAACTAGGATTTCCCGTACCCATTCGTGATTGGCTCAAAACTCCAATTTCAGATATAATGTTCGAACAAATACGATATAGTGGCATTGAAGAAATATTCAATATGAATATCATCGAAGAGATGTTTACCCAGCATCGGAGTAATAAAGGCGACTATTCGCGTAGAATATGGCTAATTTACATTTTTTCAGTATGGTACACTCTTTTTATAAAAGAAGATCTGAAGCAATTAAATAGTGCCGTATTGTAATGGGGGAGTGATTCGTTGAATATTGAGGAATATGCATGGAATAAACATGAACAGCAATTAAGAGAAACTAACATGTTTACTTATACTAGTCCAAAGATAAAGATTATAGATAACCATGAATTAAGAAATCGGCTTGAAGAAACGCTTGAAGAGCTGCCGCAGAAGTTTCTGGCCAAATGGGCTTTGAAAGTAGCAGCTGAGCACCTGGATCATCTGGACCAGCAGCTTGTAAATGACCCGCGGATTGATTTAGGTATAGAAACGCTAGAAAAGCGTATAACTGGTGAGATTAGAGCCTTTGACTTAAGAAAAGTTGGATTTATAGTCAATGAATTGGCCAAAGAGTCCACAACCGATAAGTATGCTGCCCGTTCTTTTGCACAAGCCATTGCAACTGGACATATGAGAGGACATGCTATGGTTTGCAGTGACTATGCAGTTAAACTAGTGAATTACATATCAGAACATTCTTCAGTTGCAGAGGCAGCTACTAAAGAACGGGAAAGACAATTAAGGATAGCTGAAGAGTTGCTTTGAAATTAAAGCTTTAAAGATGAACATGTATGAGGATGATTCTAAAAAATTAAATACTGGTAATAATTAACTTTTTATAATCGAGAGTTATGTAATCTAATGCAACAATAAAAACATTATCAGCACTTAAAGTTTTATGCGAGACTTGATGAGCTTTAAAGCTTAATACTCGTTTAAGATAAATCGATTACTAAATAAGAATCAATTGCTTATGAAAGGGCAGTTATTTTGAACAGGTTTGAACATTGATTAGATAATCATTAATAGACAGTAAATTGGCAATAATTTGGATCAAATTGGTTGGTTCCTTTAATTTATACACTACTTCCTCACAAAACCCGTATTTTGTACATATGTCACTAAGATGCATTCTACTTAGACTATACATAGATCTATATGGATTGTGTCACAATCTAGGGGTTTATATTATTTGATCTATTTATCACTTCCTCTTTCGAGTTCCGAGCAATAACCACATCATTAATTAGAGCCTTGCGATTTCGACTGGCCATATCAATTGCTCAGAGTTTCATCAACCACTTATAGGACGACTCAAATGCATTCAAAAAAACTGTTGAGCTGATTCAACGGTTTTTTTGAAATTCCTACAAGGCATCACATCCAAGTTAAACATTGAGCGATAATCACCCTTTGTTTATATGCGCTAATAACCGGTAGCGAAGCCATATAATCTTCTTCGCTTATTGCACAGTATGTACTAATTTCTTCTTTTTTGAAAAGATTAGATAATAAAGAACTTTGCTGCGTTCTATAGATATCCCCAAAAGTCCCGACAACAATTGTAAGTCTCTTTTGAAGAGTACTATTATTATTTAACTAATTACCGGAAACCGAATCATAACTGTCGTACCACACCCTACCCCGCTGCTAATGTGGACAGTACCTTGATGTTGATCGACGATCCAACGTGCGATCGATAGCCCTAGACCCGCTCCATGATCCCCTCTACTTCTAGAGGAATCTCCCTTATAAAAGCGATTAAATACGAGTGGTAATTCATGTTCCGAAATACCCACTCCGTTATCCTTGACGGTTACAAGAACTGATTTCCCCTGCCTAAGACACTCAAGATCGATTTGCCCATCCGCCTGCGTAAATTTAATGGCATTGTCCAACAAAATCATGAACAACTGTATGAGACGATTCTCATCTCCATTCATGAGCAATTCCGAGCCTTCGACATGAAGCTGTACCCGCAACTGCTTGTAATCCATTATTGGCTCCATTTTTTTGGCGATCTCTTTAATGATCCCGTCAATACGAACAGGTGTGCATGAGATAACTTCCTCATGTGAATCGCCTCTTGCCAGAAGAAGTAGGCCGTCTACCATGTTGCTCATTCTTTTGGTTTCTTTCAGAATGGCTGAAATTGGAGCACTTTCTTCCTCGATCGTATGATCGGGATGGCGTAACAATATTTGTGTTTGCCCTCGGACGACCGAGAGCGGACTTCTCAACTCGTGAGAGGCATCTGCAACGAATTGCTGCTGCTTATCCCAAGCCTTCTGAATTGGTATGAGCGCCCGTCTAGCCAAAGCGTAACCTGCGATGATAGATAATAACGCGCCGACACCGATTCCAATACTAATACACCATAATAACCGGTTCAAATAATACACCTCGGCGGAAATTTCCGTAAATATCTGAATTGTTTTCAAAGGAATGTTCGACAGTTTCTCGACTATTGGCAATTTACCCTGATAGGGTCTGCTCACGAATCGATAGGTTTTCTTACCCACGAGTATCGACTCGGGCCGCATGTGGTTTTGTTTTTCCCGAAGCATCGAACTCAATTCGATATATGGTACTTTATAATATACGCTTTGAATCAATGCATCGTTGGAATCCCAATAAAATGACATCATAAAACGTTCCGGTTCCTTCGAATCAATGTTAAGTACTTGCTCCCCGTTACTTAGAGAAATTTGTTGCATGTGGTCAATATTAAACACCAGATGACGGTCAATATCGGAATAGATCCGATAATGTGCCAACCCATATAACGCTCCCCCCAGTGTGACGAGCAAGCAAAATACGACCGTGCTGTTCCATATCGTCATTCGTACTAACGTGCGTTTAATCATACCGGGGTTTGCTCTCCTTTTATTTGGCGGATTTGATGTATTGATTCACTTGCTGCTCCAATATTGGAAATGGCATATTCCCGTTTCGAAGAAGAACGGAATGAAATGCCTTGATATCGAAGCGATCCCCGAGTTCGCTTTCCGCCTTCTCCCGAAGGGATTGGAATTGCTCCGATCCGATCGCATAGTTTTCGTTAAGTCCAGGATAGGCAATGACACTGTCGATCAAAGCATCGTTCCCCGTTCCGGTAACACTAACCAGATACTCATTAGCTTGTTCTCTTGTCCACTTCAGCCCATGGATACCCGTATCTATCACGGTACCCATGGAATTGCCCAGCAAACGGTTTAGTACTATATTCCGATCAAGCAACCCCTTCTCCGCGCATAAGCTTTCCATATAGACCGCCCATCCCTCTACGTATCCAGCCGTCATCGTTATTTTGCGGATTAATGGAATGGATGGTTGATCATATTGAATCGAGAATTGAAAGTGATGTCCTGGAATACCCTCATGCAAGGCAAGCAATTTAACTATTTCTTCAGAGGTCGGATTTTCGAGTGGAATGACAAATCTCCCGCTCCTATCACCATCTATAGATAAGGGGATATACATTCCACCTGCCGATGCGAAAAGAGCCGAATACGCCCGCACATCCACGGGATGGTCCGGGATAAGCTCCTCTTCAAACCAATCGGACAAGTAGGGCGTGGCATCCGACAGACTGCTGTTTAACGCTTGCAGCAATTTATCTCCAGTTAGGAATCTGGCTGCAGATGTAGTTTGTGCGTGACCCGAAGCCCCGCTTCTTAGCTCCTTCTTGATCTCTTCTACCTTGCGTTTAGCGATCTCGTGAATTTTCTGAGGACTAAGGTCCGTACCCGTAGTAAGTTTGAGCCTTGCAGAATAATACTCGCTGCCGCCCGGCTGATTCCAGATTCCTTGGTTCACGGATGCTTGCTTCATAAGATCGTTCTTGATCACATCGGCAAGTTTGCCGTAAGAAGCCAGTACATGATCGGTTAGGGTTTGCGCTAACGTTTTTTTCAGCTTTTCCTCTTCGGAGGGATCGAGTTTTAACTCGGTTAATTTCTCTGCATACAAACTGTACAGAATCGTTTCTTCCGGTTTCGTATTCTGCAATTTGCTGTAACTCGTAAGCATTTCCTTAAGAAATTCAGAAGAAGGGACAATACCTTTCTCCCGTCTGTCTTGAATTCTATCAATGACATGTGCGACTTTATCTGAAAACCCGTTCAGCGCAACGATATAATTCTTTGCATCTGCTTGGCTGCGAATCGGATAGTTGTTCGCGAAATACGGCGGAAAATTGGTTAGGGAAAGGTAGTCGTTCGTGTTCAAATCCCAATATTTAAATACCTGCTGCGCCGCGCTTAGGTCCCATTTTAGGATATCGTAGGTGAGTTTGTCTTCCGTGGAAAGCTTAGCAGCATCATAGTTATTCAATTTTTTTAACAAGTCATTTCTCTTATCGTTTAATAGTTCGTAATCGGCATCCGACAGGTCCGTAAGCTTAGTGGGACCCCATCGGATTCCCTCCACATTTTTCACGTCAAAATAAAGCTGTGTCTCAGGGTCATCCTTAAGCGCATCTACCGCTATCTTCTGAATCAATCCGTCGAAACTCTCTGGCTGATGTTGGGTCTGCCCAAACAAACCGCCTGCAATCAGCAATACGAGAAGTAACACAGCTAATAAAATAGTCACTCTGGTGTTCTTAAACATCTGTCTTACAAGGTTCATGCATTATTCTCCCCTTTATAGTGTATAAGAAGAATATATAAGATGAACCTTTGATTTCCCTTTGAAAAACTACTTGTTTATTCTGAGTATGTAGCCCAAACCTCTTACGGTTTGGATATATTGATCGGCATGCCATGAAGACAGCTTCTTCCGAAGATAATGGACATAGAGCTCAACGATGCCAATTCCCGCTTCTGAATCCAGTCCCCAAATTCGGTTATAGATTTGCTCTTTCGTCACGATCTGCTCTTTATTCATGAGCAGGTACTCAAGCAGCTCATATTCCTTTTCTGTTAAAGTCAGCTCTTCTCCTGTGACCGTTATTGTTCGATTTCGAACTTGAATAGCAATCGGGCCGTAGCTAATCTGCTCTTCTTGATTAACCTTGCCATAACGGCGCAACAGCACTTTAGCTCTGACAATCAGCTCTGGAATTTCGAATGGCTTCACCACATAATCGTCCGCTCCGATCGTTAACCCCTTTACCCGGTCGTTCAATCCGTCTTTTGCCGTCAGACAAAGAATGGGGATATCCACTCTTTGCTTCCTCAGCTCTTGGATGAACGTAAATCCATCAACCTTAGGCAGCATAATATCCAAAATTATTAAATCGAACTCGCCGTACAGTGCGTGATGCAAGCCATCTTCTCCGTTTTGACACTCCGTAACCTTATGCCCTTCATCCTGCATAACTCTTGCAATTGTGTGCGATATTCCAATATCGTCCTCTACGATCAACAGCTTCATAAGTCCCTCCATGAATGAACAAATATGGGGTTAGACATCTCAGTTCCTCCTAAATAGTACCATATTGCCTGCCCGTCAGCTTATGAACAATGCCATCTTTTAACTTTCTGCAGTAGATGAAATCATATCGGGAATGTAACAAAGTTCGTGTCAACCGTTAAAAAAGAACCCTTAAAGTACTTTGGGTTCTTTTTATTAAACTATTTATTTGAAGTATTTACTTTCATACTTGTCAAGAAGCACCGACATCTTATCCAATTGCCTAGCACCTTCTTGTTACCCGTTTCGAATTTGGAATAATTAATTTTGGTTGTCTTCAGGCTGTCCCGCATTATAATGAACCCTTCCAGCTGGAGTTTTGCCCCTGCCAGATAGTAGTAAAGACAGGAAATTACTCTTCTACTTTTGTAAGTACACCATTTCTATTTTCGTATATTCTTTTTTCGTTTTTTTCCATTTTACGCATGATCTCTTCTTCCAGGTTAATTCCCAGAAGTTCCGAGAGTCCTATCAAGTAGAGAGCAACATCAGCCAATTCTTCACCCAAATCATTTTTCTTTTTCCGGTAAGCATCGCAGGCTTCTGATAATTCACCATAGATAAAACAAAACTCTTGGAAAACATCCGTTACATTAAATCCTTTCGCAATTTTATTCTGATAAACTCTCTTTTGTAATTGTAATAAATCAATCATTTTATTCTCACCTGTCCTATAAATAATTTTTTTATACATCTCTTCAGTGTATATTTGTAAAGCGTTGTAGTAGGCATAAATTAACTTAAAGTATTTAACCATCAGACTGCAATAGCAATCCTCTGAGGTGCCGGTCAATTTTACTCGATTATAATCCCTTCCTCTCCTCTCGTATATTTCAATCCCAGCTTCAACACAATCGCTTTAACTGGGGCATATACGACTCCGCCTTGAACAAGGACATCCTTACTATCTAAATCGACGGTAGCCTGTTTGTTTTTTAAAGAGACAATCACTTGCCTTCCTTCGATACGTATACCTGCACCTATTGTGATTGCCAGGTCTTTGATAGAGCAATACAACAATTCGTTCATGCCCAAAAAAGCAGGCTGGTAGGTATAAACCACCGGTTTATCTTTATATAATATTTTCGAAGGTCGTGCGTAGGTGAAATAATTCTGAAGCGAATTTGAAACAATGACATAATCTCCTGGTGAATCAAAGGCCTTAATATCCTCTTTAGTGATAATCCCTTTTAAAATATCAATATGTACATCCTTGATATATAAAGGTCTGCTGCTTGTGAAAGGAGTATATTCAAGTATAGTATTTGAATGCCATGTGACATCCGATGGATATTGAGTATAAGGAAGTCGATGTCACGGATTTTTTTCTGTGCAACTGTGTCATATACCGAATATATTGGTTTTTCTTGTGAAGGCCATAATTCACTTACCAAATAGCGGCGATCAGGAGATAAATGTATTGCCCGTACATAGGCATTCTGAGGTGTTATTGCTATTTTTTGTTTCGTTTTTTGATTGGTCATGTATAATCTTTGTTGGCGCTCTAAGATATAATCCCCGAATTGAATTTTCCAACGTTCACCTGAGGTGTTGATTTTTTTAATTTCAGATAAATGCCTTTGCTGATTCATTTCATATATTTTGCCATTCATCCGTATGACCAGATTATCGTTCACTGATACAGTATCATTGCCAAAATACAGGCATAAGATCTGGTACAGGAGGAAAGGTCTCGTGTTCCCAGATAGTCACCGGATTTTACAGTAAGATAGGTTGTATTGTCAGTAAAAGAATAGAATTGCAGCTGTTTAGTAGCGGTATTATCTAAAATGTATGTATTGTTACTAGGATGCACAGAGAGCGTGGTACCCGTAATAGTAGTGTCCCAGGTCTCAGAACAAATCGAATTTCCTTCGCTGTCCCAAGTGGGAATAGGATAAAATCTATTCTTATTGATGTGGGCTGCCGTCCTTAGCAGCTTCAACTCTTTATTGGCATAGTCAAAAAAATATACTCTTTCTGAGATGTGCTCTGAATCAGCGAAAGGGTGTTTGCCACTGTAGATTCGTTTATTGTTTTGATATAAGCCATAGCCATATACCCGGCCATCAATGACAACTTTTCGGTTGTCTATAAACAGATTGTAATCCTCTCCCTCCATTGCTTCCCCAGTATACTCACGTATAACGTTCCAATCTGTAGAGTACCCGTCCGGATAGGGAAATGCCATATTCACGAACTCATATTCTTTAAAGGTTTCATCGCCGTTAGAGTAGTCCATTTCATAAACCTTAACCGTAGGAACCAGTTGTTGCATCTCTTTGTTGTCATTGTAATAGAATTAAAGTCCGATAACCTTCTTCTGCTCAACTGCCGAATATACTTTATCATTTGTCCTTATTCCCAGTGTACTTATAAGTATGATCATCGCCATTATACTTTTTAACACTAATGCAAATTTACTATTCATAACGCTAGTCCCCCTACTATTGGTGAAGTTAAATCTTATATATTTGCAACTTTAACATCAATATTTAAGGGTGTTTGTGCAAAAAGTCGCATAAATAATTGTGGAACCGTTACACTCCTATAGTATTAGAGTAATGATCAAGCGATATAGGGTGTTATAGGTATAAATCAATTAACTTCGGAAGTAATTAACGGAGTGGTTCACATTGTTGCAGCTGAGATCTGCGCCATGCATCTTATAGCGGATGCTACACTGTCACTCAAAGAATAACATTCACAGTTCTAAATAATATTTTCAATGAAAGTACGATCGAAGTAACGGAGCAGTTAAATAAAGAATTAAAAATACCTCATGCTTCCAAATAATAATATTTATGGAACACAAAATATTTTTAGGCAATCAGCTCATTTATATATGGATAAGGTCTGATGGTGTATAATTACTTATTGATTATTATACGTTCATTAAAGAGTGAGTACTGATACTCCGATAAGATCAGTACATGATTATGTATTTTAATGGTTTTCAAATCGGCAATAGTACCATATTCGGCTAAGGGACCAAGTTCTTGTCCAGAGAAAAGGACAAGAACTTGGTTCCTTAAAACAGAAAACCCGCGCTGGGCGCGGGATCTAATGGGACTATGTTCTTGTCCTTCGACAACAAAGTTGCCTACATAAATATAAATGATCATCCGCCCTATAACAAAAAATCAGAAATAATCTCTATGGGTTTCTATATTCGGACTTAAAATGGCTATCTCCATTTGGATGTAATTTGGCATACTGAGTAGCGATTGTTACCCATTTATTAAAATACGTATGTGCTAATTCCCATAATAAGTGATTTAATAAACATGTCATCATCCGATATTCACTGCGATTAAAGACCATCAATATCTCTTTAAAGTCTTCTTCAAAACAATAAAAAGGAAGGATCAAACGATTTTAAATTTTTATGACTAAATATCTTCCCCTCATCTACAAAAGGGTTGAACCGGTACATACTTTCCTTCCAGAATACGTAAGCAACGCATAAGGACAAATTGGTGGGAACCCTTCTTCTCTTCTCTTCTCTTGTACATGCCAACTAATCACTTTATAGAGTGCCGATGTTCTTTTAAGTTAGAACAAAAAATGTGGTTTTTAAATGCCTCTAGTGTTCTAACAAGTGACCAATAGATTTCTTTATAGTTTATTTCCACAGTATCTTTATTGAGTACATCAATATTCAAATCAAAAATTGATGAGTAGTAAACTCCTTTTGTATTTACTTGTACAAGGTTTATCATTTCTTCCATAAGGTTCAAATTCGACTCCAAAAAAGGCCTGAAGATTACTGTTTTTTGAAGACAGTTTTCTTTATGAGAAAACAAAACGGCTTCCCATGATTCTTCCGATTATTATTGAAGTCTAAAATTCACGTTTCCACATATGATATCCTCAAGCTACGCTCAACCTGAGTTCCATTGCAAAACCCCATCAAGCATAAACTTAATGGGGTTTTGTTGTGAGGAGTTATTCCCTTCTGGTTCCAAAAAGCTTAACTTCTTTCGTGGCTTCTTTCAGGACTTCTTTTCCGTAAACCTGTAAGTCCAAGCAAACCTAAAAGACCCAACCAGCTCCAATTAGTTCCCCGATTCTCATTCGCGTCTGCTTGTGCTCTGTAATTTCCATTTTGATTAGCTGTTGAATTCTGATTCACCGTTGTATTATCATTCTTTGCATTCAAGTTGTTCGTTTGATTGACCGAGTACTGTGTTTGTATACCTAGGTTTGCTTCATCTTGGTTCGCAAATGCAGGAATACTTAAAAGTAAACTAAGACATACAACTGATACAAAAGTACCAACCTTCTTCATTTTTTCCCCTCCAAATATTATTGGGCTGGCAGTACCCAAAAATATTTTCCCCTTCTCTAGACTTCCTATCCTAGAATTTTCAGGTCTTGCCTTGCTTCAGAAAAAATTATGTTTTATATTCAGTAATTCTCGACCGAATGTTGTAAAACCTAAGCATTTCAAGTCAATTCCCATGATATTCGCAACTGTCGGGAGTATATCAATCTGATTTCCTGTAAACTCTACTTTTTGTCCGGATCGTTTCCTTGACTGATGAATAAGGAAGGGAACGTTAAATGTGCTAATATGCTTCTGATAACAGATTCCCAATGCTTGACTGAGATTTATCAGGATCAGATTTGTTTTTTATTTAGTCCGAAGTGAGATAAGGTTCACCTTTTACCTTCACCAAAGTATTCCATTTGACTTTTAAAACCAATTATATACTGGAAATAAACACCATCTGCAGCATCACTCTTCGCAAAGATAAAGAATGTACACATCGAATTGTTAATTTCAAAATATACCGCTCCTTGCTCAGACAGTGAACTATCGCACACGCTGGCGCATTGGATTGCCTTTCTTATGCCTCAAGCTGCTTGGCTTCTAATTGTTCTCTTCTCCTGTCTTCCCCTTATTTGGAGTAACAGCGAATAAGGATAACAGTCCGCCGATCGCCCCTAATGCAGCCATAGTGCCGAATAAGACCCAATGACCTCGGTTCATCAGAAGTGATACGACCGGTGGTCCCAGTGCAACCCCAATAAACCTCATACTGCTGTATAAAGAGGTGATCGTGCCGCGGTTTTCTTTTTCAATTCCTTCCGTAATCAGAGCATCCATACAAGGCAATACAACCCCAATTCCAATACCGCTTAAACTTAAAAGCCCTACCATGAAATAAATATTTTGACTAAAGCCTGTGATGAACATTGCTGCCGTGATCAGAGCCATTCCACCGAAGCCGAGCCATTTCATTAATAACTTGTTTTTTGCCGATGTTTTTACCGCTTCCATAAGAGGCCAGACACAGTAGCGCAAGAGGAATTGCCAGTACAAATCCCTTTGAAGCTCCCAGCAGCTTATACTTTGCTTCCAAAGTCTCCGATAAATAGAACAGCACTCCAAAGGTTACGAACATACAGATTCCGCCAATCGCAAATATCGCATACAACCAACGGCTCTTCTCATGCAAGATTTCTTTGATGCCAGTTATAAATTGCCCGATGTTTTTCTTATCGGCCTTTTCCTCTGCTTTTGGTTTCTTAACGAGAAATACAACAAGAATAAAGGAGATCAGACCACAGGACCGGAATTGCAATAAAGGGTGCATACCAAAGTAATGTGCCTAGATAAGCGCCAAGGATCGGACTTAACACTTTACCGAAGGTATTCGAAGTCCTCAATGACTCCCAATCCTTTACTAACCTCTCTTTCATCCTTAAACAGATCAGCTACAAATGGAAGTACGATCGGAAATGCACCTGCTGCTCCAATTCCCTGAAGAAAACGTCCCCTAAGGATTACCCAATAAGCAGTTACTACATTTAAGAACCAGGTAGACACAACACAAACTGTTCCGCCTAAGGCCGCAAGAATCAGACTAGGTAATATGACGATTTTTCGCCCAAAGCGGTCCGAAAAATACCCGGCTATTGGAATCATAATATGGCTATGAGCCCATAAACAGTGATGATCATACTGACTTGAAAAGCATTGATACCCAACTCTTTTGATATCTGTGGCAAAATAGGCAATAGCATAGAATTGCCAAGAGATTAACGGGATGGAAGCTAGTGCTATTAATGCCCCCTTTTTACCTTTCATGGGAGAACCACCTAATTTAATATTCGCATCCTGATTATTGTGGTTATTACAGCTGTAATTATACAACTTGTACTAGAAAAGCAATGCTATGCATTAAGCGTATAAACAAGCATACTGCAGAGGAAACTACATGGGAAAAAACCATACCAGATTTACAAGGAGGATGTTCATTTGTATTTTTATAAAGAAGGTTTGATTAATAACATTGTGATAGATAAACCAGATCCTGCAGCAGCTAAAGTTTTACAGGAAATTTTAGGTGGTCATTATGGAGAAATGCGTACCATGATGCAGTATTTCTTCCAAAGCAGCAATTTTCGTGGAAAAGAAACTCAGTTTCGTGATTTGCTTCGAGGAGTATTCCTAGAGGAAATTGCCCACGTGGATCTGGTACAGCATACAATCAACCAACTGCTAAACGGATCCGGTGAAGAACAAGCCGGAAATGCAGGCAGAGATGGCGCACCACTAGATGAAGCTGTGAAGCATGCCAATCCCCATCATTTCATCATGGGTGCGCAAGCCTCACTGCCTGTTGATGCGATGGGTAATCCGTGGCTCGGAAATTACGTCTATAGTCATGGCAATCTGATCAGTGACCTCTTGGACAATGTTGTACTTGAATCGACAGGTGTGCTCCAGAAAACTCGGATTTACGAAATGAGCTCCAACAAAGCATTCCGTGAAACACTCGCCTTCCTGATTGTACGAGATAACGCACACCAAAATGCTTTTGCCAAGGCTCTTGAGACCCTCGGTGTGAATTGGGGAAATGTATTCCCTATTCCAAATTATGACATTAATAAGTATCCGGAATGTCGTAAATTCGTAGATATGGGCTACCATAATGCACAGTTCAACTTTAGTTTGGATCCAACCAGAATTGCTGAAATATTCCAAGGTGCTTCTCCTAGCCGAAATAAAGGAAATCTAGAAGTAGTCCCTCCTCCAAGCGGTTTCCCTGTACCTGTTATGCCAGAGATGCCGAATGAGCATAGCCCAGGTCTGCGGGATACGCATGTCTGAGACTATGTAACCATAGTTAGAAATCTCCCCTCAAAATCCCTCCAGAGTTTAGGAGGGATTTTAATTTTACGATCAGATCCCCCATAGGATAACGAACCCTTGGCTGGAGTTACACTCCACCATCTCCAGTGATATCCAACCTCATTGAATACAAAGGCAATTACACTTGCAAGCGGTCCGTTAAGAATGATTACTGATAAGTCCTTTCTAAAATAGTAACTGCCAATCGTCCATGAAAGTATCCATCCAATGATCACGTTAAATAGCATTTGATTCCTCCATAACTCGTATTCAATTTAGTCGTTCCTTATTTTACATTTATACTATTATGAGATAATTATTATCTATTTATCGTTAAACTTACATTAATGGCGAAGCCTCCAATTGACTTACCTGTTTTAAGTGAAAAGCTGCAATTTTCTTGTTGTTGTGGGTATGCTAATGTTTGTTCAAATCCAACAATAAAGGAGACTATTTATGACAGGGATTCTAGGCGGTAACCCCAAAGAAGAACCGATGCATTATGGAGAGATTTTTACAGTTTGGCAAGCCTCAATGGTCGCAAAGGGAGCACTCTCTTGTTACAGAGCTTATATGTATCACACTGGCGACAATGACCTAAAAAAAATATTAGGTACTTTAATTGATCAAGCGGAACTTGAAATCAGTGAGTGTGATACACTGCTCTCACAGCAAGGTATTGCATCTGCACCATTAATGCCGAATCGGCCTGATGCCAAACTTGAAGATATTCCTGCAGGGGCACGTTTCACAGATCCTGAAATTGCTGCCAAACTTGCAGCTGATAATGCTACGGGACTTGTGGCATGTAGTCAGGCGATGGGGCAATCGATCAGAGAAGATATAGGGGCTTTGTTTGCTAAATATCACCTTACCAAAGCAGCCATCGGCCTTAAAATTCTACATTTGACTAAGAAAAAGGGCTGGTTGATTCCTCCACCTCTTCTTGTTAAAAGACCTGAATCCGTAAAAGCGTAAATCCTGCTCACTCTTCATCTTATAAAAAAAGAAGGCCCGCGATCATTCGCAGGCCTTCTTTTTGGTTGTCCTACCACTGCCTTTATCAGAATAAGCTATCTATATAAAGGAGGAGGACAACATTAACGTATTTATTGGTTATATGATTCTAGGGTTATCCCTATCGGCACCTATCGGCCCCATTAATGCAGCACAGCTTGACAAGGGACTTCGCGGAGGATTCATGCCTGCCTGGGCTGTTGGTTTAGGGGCGATCAGCGCCGATATCATCTACATGCTGCTTGTCTATTTTGGCCTCATTCATCTGCTGAACGCCCCGTTTGTTAAAGTGTTTTTGTGGTTGTTCGGATTCTTTGTCCTCGTCTATTCAGGTGTAGACAGCATTAAAAATACAGGTGACATTTCAGCTGACGGGCTGAGGGGCAACGATACCTCACTATCCAAATCTTATCTGTCGGGATTTCTCATGTCCTTGTTCAATCCCCTCTCGATCCTTTTTTGGTTGGGTATTTACGGCTCAATATTAGCCAAGGCGGTCAGCGAGTATCCGATGCAGCAGTTATTGATCTATAGCGGAGCAATCGTATTAGGGATTCTTTTCTGGGATGTAACCATGGCTGCCGCCTCCAGCCTCTTTCGTAAATTTCTAACCGTTCGGGTATTGAAGGCGATTTCCGTTCTGTCAGGTCTGTCGCTGATTGGATTTGGTTTTTATTTTGGTGTACAGGCTGCCCGACTTCTCTTTTTTCATTAAACCTTGTTTTTTCGCATCCTGATACCCTTAATCCGAAATTCAGGACCGCCCGGTAAAGAATGATATTCATGGGTCTGTTCGTCCGCCCCATGCCCCATAACATAACTGTCCTTCTTATTACGGATGTGTTGAACGATCCAATCACTCAAGGCAATCAGCGAAACAATTAGCAGGCTGATGTAGAAGCCTGGACGACTGAGCGCATGAAATAGCGTACCTGCTACAGCAGTAGCGATCAGCACTAAGCCTAGCCAGCGTTTCACCCCGTTTAGGAGACTGGGCTTAAGCAGCTTGCGGGAGGAGAGCAATATAAAGGACCAGTTATAGAGGATCATCAGTCCGGCAGCCGTTGTAATGTATTCGTATACTTTTCCTGGCAACCACAATGACATCATAATGGTACCTCCTAAACCTCCAGCTATTAAACAAAGGGCAAAAAACGGATATTTATCCTTCCATTTCTTCGAAAAAACCTTGGGTGCATCCCCTTCCTGGGAAAGAGTGATCATCATCGAGGTAATGGCATAAAGCGAAGCTGTCATCGTGGAGAACCCAGCTATGATCAACACCCCGTTAAACAAATGCGGTATAAAGGTCAGATGGTCGCTGCTGAGCGCGAGCACAAAAGGACTTTCTTTTGGATTAAAAGCACTAAGCGGCACCATGATTACTGCAAGCCCGATTGAGAGAACGTATACTGTAGCCAGTCCCAGCAACATCACCCTTCCTGCTTTTGGAGCTTCCTCAGGTTTCTTTAGCCTGTAGGACATAATTCCCAGCACCTCAATGCCACCATAGGCATAAAAAGCAAAAATAAAGGCAGACCACAACCCGATACCTCCAGATGGAAACAACGCTTTAAACCCAAGTGGAACTTTCGGTGAGAACTTAGAACCGCCGATCCAACCCGTCAGAAGTACGGCAGCAATAACAAGGAACATTAGTATAGCCGCCACTTTAATGATGGCCAGTATATTTTCAACCCTGTCAAAGCCCTTATTACCAAAAAACACAATCAATAGGCTCACGGCCGCAAAGCTGGCAGCAAATACCCACATCGGTACGGCCGGGAACCAAAAACGCGAGAATATGGACAATGCTGTGAGCTGACTTCCCATAATCAACAGTTCCGAGAACCAGTATAACCAGCCGCTCCCGAATCCGGCCCAGCTTCCAAATGCTTTTTTGGCGTACGATCGGAATGATCCCTGCTCCGGATGTTCTGCAGTCATACGTGCCAATGCATCAAATACGACATAAGTACCAACAGCCGCTAATATGTAGGCAAGCAGGACTCCCGGGCCACCCATAGAGATCGCCAGACCTGAACCTAAAAAGTATCCAGTTCCTATAGTCCCTGCTATACCTAATAAGCTCAATTGCCACCATTTCAATTTTTTGTCCTCTTCAGTTTTATTGGAAGTTTGCTTCATGAATTCCGTCCTTATCCTGATTAGAATTTGAGATATTTCTCCTCTCTAGAATTCCCCTCAGGCGATTCCGTTATTTACGGTAACCTTAATAAAGGAAGCCCGTAGACCAGAAAGGATGACAAACTTCTTATTATTCATAATCATTTTCTCAGAAGTGCTGTTTTGTTTACGCCCCCGTAAGTTTAGAACGGGTTGTTGCCCGACTCTTGGAGGAGCTGCTTCCCTTATCCATTTCCTCAAGAGGCTTAAGCTGCTTCAGGCTACCCTACTTTGCCTTCTATTTTATATTAATGGCTCTCCGCAAGTGCATTCATCCCGATATTTCTCGGGTTCAAAATTCCCCTCCTTCATACCTTTCAACTTTCTTCCTTAAAACCGACATTATCACATAATTATCGGGACTTTTCTAGGTGCATTAAATTGCTGTTAATTATCTTCTTAGTACCTTGAATTAAACCATCGTAAAACTATTTGCGACTTTTTTTATCTCCTTACACCGGATACTAACTTTGTTGTAAGGATAAAATTTTGTGTAAAGACACTAACTATAATGTTTAGGCGCCAACTTTAATGTCATACATTTGTTTTAAATTATCTAAAATTTATTATATTTGATCAAACTTTTTTTATAAAACTACACCAAAATTGAGAGGGATTCATTTTGATTCTATTCTCGGTGTCATTAAGATAACCTGGCGTTAGCAATAAAGTGTGACTAAAAATTTACAAAACATAATTGTTTTTCTATTTAAACAACCCTCCGCGACAATGTAGTTAACTTGTGTCAAATAACGATTATGTAGGAACATTTGTGCATTTTTGTATGACACAAATGCTCCTACATAAAAAAAGAAAAGCCTGATTTATCAAGCTTTTCATCCTTATGTTATGTTGGCACTTTTGTGTCAATGGACATCGGAAGAAGAAGACAAGAACATAGTCCCTTATAGAACAATAACTTGGTCCCTTTGCCGATTCCCCCACTTTTTCCGGCATATAAAATCCACCCATATAAATGAGTTGATTAATAATCATGTTTTCTTACAAAATTAACGAGATTGGTCACAGACTTCGGTCGTTCCGCCCACCTATGTGTCCGAAGCAACCAGGTGCGCGGCGCACAGCAGCTGGCCACGCTGCCGGCACCGATTCACGCAGCTCCCGGTAGTTGTTGATTTCTCCGTTAAAAATAAGTGATACTTTGCCCGGCACATTGTGCATCGGCTGCGAACCTTGAATTCATACGGTTTACTTAGGAAGGGTATCACTTCAACTCATCCATGAATAGGCTGTTGTAATAAATTGAATAATGGAGGTATCCCAGATGACCTTTGGGAACGAATATCCAAACAGCCAGGCTAATCCATCTGTATACACTTACTTTACCCGTTACCCCCCTTTCCCTTACTCTCATTACTACCATCTCTTCCGTTCAGAAAGCAGCCTGGCAGATCTACCCTCAGACAGCGGAAACACCAAAAAAGAACTTTTAAATGGTTATATGAACGAAAATGTATGCAACGGGCAGGGGATTAAGCTAAATACGGGAGGAGAAGTAGGCGGTAAACACGGCATTGGTTTAAATGCTGGCGGGAATTTAGCCTTAGGTAGCTTGGGTATGTATGCAGGCGGCCACATGGGTACTCCTTCATATGGAATCCATGCGCAAGGCAATACTCATCTGGACAGCAGCCAGGGTCTAGGGCTCAATGCCGAAGCCCAGGCCTTCGGCAAGTATGGGATTGCGGCTAAGGCGAAAACCCAAATAGGTGGCGGTCAAGAGGCAGGTTTTCATACGGGGGTGCAGGTCGGAGGAGAGTACGGTATGAGTGCTGATGCCGAAGGACACTTGGGGTTCAGTCAAGGCGCGGGACTGCAAACCCATTTGCAGCTTGGTGGCGAAAATGGTCTCGGCGCCCAGGCCAAGGCACAACTCGGCGGCGGTCAAGGAGCAGGCTTAGGAGTTGCAGGACAGGTAGGCAAATATAATGGAAAGTTAGGATTTAATATCGGCGGCAAGGACAAAGAAACCAAGGAGTAAAAGTTGCCCCAACGTTAAGTATTATAACCTTTTATTAGACATCCATTTAATCGTCAATGCGACTATATACGTCCTTGAGGAAATAGTTAATTAATTCCATGTTTATTTGATGAATATCAAATCGGTAATAGAACCATGTACCTGTCCATTAACGGCTAAGAGATCAAGTTCTTGTCTGGAGTAAAAGACAAGAACTTGATCCCTTAAAATACAAAAACCGCGCGAGGCTCGGGTTCTTATAGGACTATGTTCTTGTCCCCTGACATCAAAGGACAAGAACATAGTCCCTTATCTGATTCCCACTATTTTCAGGCACAAAAAAAGCCCTTAATTCGGGCTTAATTTATCAATTTGATTACCAGTCATACTTCTTAATATATGCATCCACATATCCAAATGATGCAACCTACCACTTATTCCATTAATCTTCCTTTACTTCATTATCGTTCGGAATTAATTCATACAAGGCACGAACATCACAACCGATGGAATCGGCGATCGATATGGCAATTTTGAGTGGCATCACTCTTTTGTTTTCAATAAAGTCGTAAACTCGTTCCGGTTTAAAAAACAAGTCTTTTGCCAGCCATTCTGCTGACTTTCCGGATTCCATCAATCGTTCATTCAGTAAGCAACGTCCTAGTTCAAATTTCAAGAAGCGATGACCTCCCGTATAAGATAATACTTAACCTTAAGCGTTGTCCATTGCCAGCATGAATATACTTCATAAAGAGTCCTATAACGATGAAATTCCCCATGCGTCTGCCCAATTGTTGGGCGAGTTCCATCGCGGGCCTTCGTTTCCCGTTAGTTCAACCGTGTTAGACTCCGAAGAACTCTTTTATCTTCAGCCAAGACTCATACCAAAATGTTTTCGATTTATATGGTATGGCGTTCTCTATCTGTTCCTCATTTTTTATTATAAAAACTGCATTATCTGTGGCTTTCAAATTATTTATCTTGGCTGTCTTTTCTATATTGTTCCTCTCTTCTATCTGCACACTCCGCTTATCAACCGAAGTTTCAAACGAATTTTCCTGTTCACGATTGAGATATATGATGCATAATAGCACTGTGTAGAAAATCTGCAAAATCCTCATTGCTATATTGATTAAAGTAGTTATTGAATCGTACATCGAATTTATAAGTATCGGCAATGCAAGCCAGTAGCTCTTTATCACATGGCATGAATTGCATTAGATTTTTTTTCCACTCCTTGATTAATCGCTGAACTTCATCGGAGGAAGGATGCTGATCGACACAAGACGCAATTTGCTTGAATACTTCCTCCATCGATTGAAAACGTTCATCTATTTCATCTTGTGATAGTTTATCCAACGTTTCATTAAACACATTATACGCTTCTGTTTCACCATAGATGAATCTCGCCTCATTTGCATATTGTTCTTTTAATGGCAAAACGGAAGAATTGTTGAAAATTTGCAAATTACTAATATCATTCCCCGAAACGTATTCTTCGAGAGCAACCATGATGGTTTCTAGTCTTTGTTTTCTCGAAAATAAGGTTTGTCTCTGCTTCTTTAATATTTGATTCTGTTCTTGCCTGGTCAGCTTTAAAATGTCCGCAATTTCTTTCAAGGAAAAATCCAATTCCTTTAAGAACAAAATAGTTTGAAGTTTTTCCAAACTGCTTCGATCATATAAGCGATACCCTTTTTCCGTCAGATGTGTCGGTTTAAATAAATCAATCCTATCGTAATAATGCAAGGTCCGGCTTGTAATGCCTGTAATCTGAACAATATCTTTAACAGCTAATAATGGTTTCTTCATCCCAAAATCCTTTTACTTCGTCTAGTATTTGAGCAGCAGGTGTTATTGTGGCCTCAAAGATTGTTCTTCCTGTTTTTCTTAAATAATATTGGATTAAATAATATCCGCAAGCGTAGCCAGCACTATAAGGCATATTGACCGGTTCAAAGTTTTGAAGTTTGGCGATCTCGTCACCGTAAAGATACGGAGCAAATTTATCAAACCCTGTTAATTGCAATTGCTCTCTAAGGACAGGTTTTATGCGCCTGTTAAGTGTGTCTGCGTTTGTTTTCGTTACCCAAGGGCCGAGCAATTCTTCGCCAAACATGAACATAGCATAGTTTTCAGCTAATCCTTCACTTACAATGAGCTCGCCCAAATTAACGGTGTGATCCCACTGAATAAATTGATATCGCACATTATGGTTGCACTCGTGCGCCAGCGCAGCCTTCATTCGAGAAATCGTGTACTCATTTGGCAAGAGTGTACCCCAGATAAACCCGGGAATGCCCCCAAAGCCACTATATCCTTCGTTTATTGTTAAGGCACTGCTTTCAGGATTCCCTAGTTGAATGGTAAACAAATATTCGGATACGGGGAGACTTATTTCATGCTCTATAAATAGACGGAGGCTTTTCCTTACCGCGTGCTCACACTCTAACCAAAAAGAATCTGATGAAATCAACTCTACCTCAGATGAAATCTGCTGGGTAATCTGATCAGGGGATCGATGCATTATACTATTAAACGTAACAACGTCAAAACCATTCCCCTCTTCAGCTCTAAAAGGGATCTGTTGAATTTGCCATTGTTTCATAAAGGGAGCCATCATTTCATTTCTGAATAATTCAAGTTTTTCCTCGGGCGAAGCTTGGGCAACTTTTTGATAAATGTGGTCTGAACGCAATGTTTTTATGTTCATATCTCTCACTCCTAGTCGTCTATAGTGAGAATTATGCACTATGACCTAACGTCATAGTCAAGTAATTTGGATCAAATACTGATAATTAGGTACTTTTATCGCCAGTTATATAAGTTTCTTCCCAGATGATTCTCCTTTGCCCTAATAATTATGATTACACCGTTGAATCAATTGTTAGATACGAATTTGCAAAAGGTTACAAACAATTTCGTTGATATTTCAATATAACAGAAACTGATCGTATGGAATGTCGCTCCGTACATATATAAGCAATAACGCCCTATCTCGTGCTCTATAACATCGTCCACCTTAAGAGTAAGTTAGGTCAGTTTTTATGGAGTATATTGTGTAAACAAGCTTATGCGCGCTTTTTTATTGTTATAGAACATATGGATTTGGTTTGAATGACAGACTCATTCTTTAAAATAGGGCGTAATCCCTCTTGAATATAGGTTCTCCACTAACTTGAAAAATTCTTCAGACGATAAATCCTTTTGACGCTGGAGCCAAAGACGAAACAAAGAAAGAGCAGTTGTCAGGTAAAACTCAATGAAGTATGGCGTTAAGGATTGGTTTTGCGGAACGTTTAATCCTAATTGATCCAAAGTGATTTCTTTCTTTAAGCGTTTTAAAAAACGGGCACTTCCATAATCACCCAAAAGGGCATTAAGAACCAGGAGATGTTCTTTTTTATCCAGACAATTGAGCGTATCTTGAACCGTATCCTTCGATAGCTCTTTATTCGCCAATTCTTTTTTCATGTCATTCAATAAGTCATTTTCAACAGAGTCTAACAATTCGTAAATGTCAGTAAAGTATTGATAAAAGGTGCTGCGGTTATATCCTGACTTATTCGAAATTTCCTGAATCGAAATTTTTTCAATCGGCTTTTGGCTATATAACTCACAAAAAACTTCTACAAACTTTTGTCTTGTTTTCTCCGTTATTTGGGGTTGCTTTTTCATGTTACCCTCCTACTAGTGAATAAGAATATCATCCGACAAATCATAAAAAACTGATGGTTGATCAAGGAATAATGAAGATTTATAATCACATCATACAACATGTTGTCGGATAATTAAAAGAAAATGCTAATAAGTAGGGGTGGTTTAATTGTCAGCAAAACAATTTACTGGACCCAGTCTAAGACTTTTTTTCACAGAACACCATACATATCCACATATCGCACTAAAGAATCCCCAGTAATAATCAAAACTCATAAACGTTCCCCTCCCACTTTTCCTAACTTGCAATCCATTAAGTCCAAAACGCCCCATGATAATCTCTCCCCGAAACGCCCGCCACTCTCATTTCTATGGCTTTCATCTTCACTTCTACGGAGTAGCCCACTTTGGTTACCAACACAAAAACACCTCTCAAATGATCCCCCTATCTTACGACTGGGAAGAACTTTCTTAAAGGTGTTTTGATTTGACTCACGTTATGGCCGAGTGCTCTATTTTGGTTTTTCTATCGCTTTAAAGTCAGGCTGAATGTTTAAATAACTCCCAGATGCCCATTACCTCCGTGATGGCGCGATCAATCGTTGCAAAAGGGACTCCGTCCCTTGCTTGTGTAGATATGCCATGCATGAAGGTATCAAAGACGGTAGTCATCATCGAGACATCTATGGACGAAGGAATTTCACCAACATCTATGGCACGCTGGATGCAATCTTGCAGGTGGCTACGAATCTGCTTTCTTTTTTCAGCAACAATTTCACGAATATGATTGTTTTTGGAGGAGCATGTGCTAGCTGACAGCACAATCAAACAGCCATTCGGATGATCGCTATCCGTTTGCATTTTTGCGGTACGTCTTAAAGTTGTTTCAATTGCTTCCCGAGGAGTAAGCGTGTGATCCGCAAGACTTTCCGTGACTCGTCCAAAAGTCCCCATATATTGTTCAACAGCTTCTTTAAACAGGGCTTCTTTTGACTCAAAGGCCGCATAGAAACTGGCTGCTGAAATATTTCCCATGTCCGCTCGAAGTTGTAGCAACGAGGTTGCTTCGTATCCTTGTTCCCAAAAGAGCATCATCGCCTTTAAAAGCGCTTCATCCCGATCAAAAATGCGTGGACGTCCAGTTCTTGCCATAAGAGATCCCCCCCTTGTTTTTCTTAATTATATACTAATCGATCCAAAAGTTATTGACAAGGTGTGAAAGGTTGAATAACATAAGGAATGATCGATCCACAAGTCGATTAATTTTTCATATCTGCCTAGAAGGAGGCTCATAGATGTCTGATTTATCTTCTAATCGTTTCCCATGGTTGGGGTTGTTAGCCTTAGCTGTGGCTGGTTTTATTGCAATTATGACTGAAACCCTTCCCGCGGGGTTGTTGCCGCAAATCAAAGAAGGGCTACAGGTGTCGGAAGCATTGGCTGGACAACTTGTCACATTGTACGCCATTGGTTCGATGGTTGCCGCCATACCCGTGGCAGTACTGACTGGGGGGTGGCGGCGGCGTCCGCTTTTGCTTCTATCGATTATCGGATTTCTTATCTTCAACACTATTACAGCTCTCTCATTGAACTATGTACTAACACTTGTCGCTCGCTTCTTTGCCGGAGTAGCTGCCGGTGTTTTATGGGGCTTGATTGCCAGTTATGCTCTACGTATGGTGCCTGATCATCTAAAGGGAAGGGGCATGGCTGTAGCCATGATTGGAACACCCATTGCTTTATCCCTTGGAGTTCCTGCCGGTACGCTGATAGGAACCTTAATGGGCTGGCGCTCGGTGTTCTGGTTGATGTCGTTGTTGGCGTTCTTGCTAATTTTCTGGGTGCTCTGGAAAGTTCCCGATTATCCGGGACAGTCGGCTGATAAACGCATTTCAGTATTCAAAGTTTTACTCACACCTGGGGTGATTCCTATCTTGGCTGTGGTTCTTACCTGGATGCTGGCACATAATATTTTGTACACCTATATCTCTCCTTTCCTGGATGATATGGGGCTAGAACCCTATCTCGGACAGATTCTACTTATTTTTGGGATTATGGCACTGGTGGGAATCTGGGTGATTGGGATTTTCATTGATCGTTGGTTGCGTCCGTTGGTTCTCATCAGTCTTACCGGATTTGCTCTGATATCTCTTGTACTAGGACTTTGGAGTGAGCATGGTACTATTATCTTCATTTCTGTTGCGTTGTGGGGGCTGACATTCGGTGGTGCGGCAACATTGTTGCAGACGGCACTTGCCCAGGCTGCCGGGAAGCAAGGTGTGGATATCGTGATGCCTATCAATACAACGGTTTGGAATCTGGCTATCGCCGGCGGTGGGATATTGGGAGGAGTCCTTCTGAATCAATGGGGTACAACCTCCTTTCCTTGGGCACTCCTGCTTCTCTTGCTTCTTGCTCTGTTTGTTGCCTGGCGTGCTAAAAGGTATGGATTTCGTCCATCCCAGATCCGTTAAGTAATCCGATTGCCATCCGTCTGCTATTGACTGTGAATTGTTCTTGCACGATCGTGGCAATCATTCATCTATTTGCGCCACTGAAAATCATAAAATGCACCACCAAAAACCATAAATTATATCAGATCGATATGTGAACCAGGCGGAATCATGAATTTCGTCAGGTTCTTTTTGTAGTCTAGTCTTGTAAATCAAAGCAATCTAAGTAAATATAAAGGTTTTATATTACTTAGTGAAAGTATACTTTACTTTTGTTAAAAATAAGTTTATAATTTGCTTCAAGAGGTGATGGTCATGAAGAAAGATTTTGGTGATTCAATATCCAATAAGGTTTATGAATATCGTGTACTTGCCAGAATGTCTCAGCAAGAATTAGCAGAGAAAGTCGGGGTTTCCAAACAAACCATTTTCGTAATGGAAAAAGGGAATTATGTTCCGACTCTGCTATTGGCTTTTCGGATTGCTGATTTTTTTAATGTTGATGTAAACGATGTTTTTACTTATTTGAAAGGAAATGATCAAAATGAAAATTAAGTCTATTTCTGATATCCATAACGCAATTTTTCACCCTTTAAAGTCCTGGGCTGAGCAATCTACGGGAAATTGGAATATTCTCATTGGAGTCGGTTTTTTACTGCTCATGGGTAGTGCGATTTTTACCTATGTATTTTATAAGAAGATTGGGCAAGACGATGAACGGACAAATAAAATCTTTTTGAAAAGCAGTTACTTTATGCTGTTGACAATTATTCTATGTGACATGATTTTTCCTAAAGAGTATATGTGGAACATCTTTTTCTTGTTCAAATATGCGCTAGCATTTTTAGCTGGTGGAATTTACATGGCCATCCAGTATAAAAAGGATTTGTCGTAAGGAAGGGTCGCAGAGCGAGGGCCAGCTAAGGATGGGGATTAGACAATGTTGATAAATATACTAACTAAGTGATATGGAAGTTCAATAGGTGCAATCGGGTTGTAAAATAAATTTCTAAAATCAAAAATATCCTTTTATGTACCTTCCCCCTCTGCTTCTAGCGGCAATGGTTACATGTTCTTGTCCTTTGATCGCGACAAGAACATGTATTCATAAATCAAAAAAACCTCGCTCTGCCCCGCCTCTTATGAGACTATTATATCGGTGAGTGTATACAAACCATGTAATGCTTGCTGTTAATAATGCTGACGCAATCAAGGCTGTAAGAACACTATATGTTTGCCAAATAAGTATCGTTGACCAATCTAATACACAGCACATTATACACAGGGCAATCGTAGCAATCAGCAAAATAGATGTTACGATTATTCGCTTTTTTGTCATTGGCTGCCGCCCATTCATTTTTCTTCTGCGTAATCCTAAGAGAAAGAACAGAACGGCCAATAGGCAAAAAATAATTGTGGTAGACGATAAAATGATGTCCAAAAGCTGTGTGCCGCTTATTTCATATGACTGCGTTAGATTGCCGTCTAATATATCTTTGATTTTTAGTACCATGCTTCTGTTGATATTGGCGCCGTTGGTCAGCAAGCAGACGGCTGTTCGTTCATTTGGCAGTATGATCACTTCGGTTCCAAAATTGGGATTTCCCCCGGGGTGCTCTATAATCGTTTGGTTGGCGTTTACCGTCCAGCCCGCCGCATAATACATTTCGTTGACATCCGGAACAGACATATCCCCCTGATGTGATTTTTCGATAACCGTATGGAATATTTCGGGTATGTCCTTCACAATACCCATCTGTATGCCCATCCAACGCGCCATATCTTTTGTACAAGAAATGATGTAGCCTGCGGGTTTATTCCCGAATAATCCGGCGCGTTATATGGAGTTGTCATAAAAAAGGAAGAACGGTAGCCCTGTGCCAACTGTCCGGTGGCTTGAGCCTCTTCTTTATAAACATACGTCTGGTGAAGACCTAACGGCTGAAATACCTGTTCCCTCATAAAGTCTTCATAGCTTTGTCCCGACACAATCTCAATAACCAAACCCAATACGTCATAATTAACGGTTCCATAGCTATACTGTTCACCGGGAGGGAACGCCAACTCAGCATCTACCAGCATTTCCACAGTCTTTTGCAACAAATCTGGTGTATTGCCTTGTGGAATATTTTGAGAATGCCTACCATTTGTTAGGCCGCTAGTATGGTGAAGAAAGTTATTGAGTGTAAGGCTTGTCATATCAACAGGTTTCCCTTGATACTTTAACGTAAACCAAGGTAAATATTTTTGGACAGTGTCAGTCATTGACAGCAGCCCTTGCTCCTCCAACAGCAGAATGCCCATGCCGGTAAAAGCTTTACTGACCGAGGCTAACTCATATAGTGTATTTTCACTTGCAGACAATCCACCTTCACGGTCTGCATACCCGGAAGAAAAGTAGAACATTTCATCAGCAGCAAGTATCGAGATTGACATTCCCGGCACACCTGATATACGACGGGCATCATCCAGCAACGCGTGTATTGCCGCAGATTGCGTATCTGACAACGACGCATAACTTTGTGTTGCGAATCCTGAGATTAATATAAGTATCGTTATCACACAAACAATAGTCTTTTTCATAAACTCTCCATATCGAAAAAATTATGCGAGGATAATATAAACAACCCGTAGTACGCCTTATCCACCTAATGTATCGTTCCATTTTACTTAATGCTAGACGTTCAATAATTAGATTACAATTGTAAACTTCACAGACCCATGTATATTATTTCTTGTTTCGCAAAAAAGACCCCTCTGATTGCTTACCGGAAAGGTCTCCTTTCTTTTATAAAAATTCCACCCTATTATGATAAAGCTCAGCGTAGGCAAGTTTCATTAATCTTTCCATGTTACCTGCCATCCATATGACTGAAGTTTAAAGTATTTACTAAACTCCGCGACTACGGACTTCGCATTCTCTTTCGATGTTGCATGAAATATAGTTATATCGACTATATTACAGTCTGAAATTTCCTCCAAACCTTTAAGTCTTGATGCATCTACTCCAATCTGCTTTAGACTCATACAATTTTTGAGTATTGTTAAATCTCCAACCGGATAAGTGAACTGCTTTAATTTCTTCAATTCTCCTATAACCTCTATATGTGATTCATCTATTGCACAGCTATCTGTCTCAAAAACCGTAAGATTCTTTAAAGCTTTTAAGAATGATAAATGTGGTATTGTCACTTGTTTGAGCTCTAGTTTTATTAACTTACTAAGGTTTGAAATATAAAGCAGGTCGCCAACCTCCATTTCTTCTAAACTTAGTTCCTTCAAATTTTTTATAGTTCCTATTAATTCCATTTCAATTGAGTTCATTCTACATAATCTCAAACTCTTTAAATTCTTTATATCTTTCAGTTTATGTATATCTTTTAATGGAAGTCCTATTAATGTTAGCTTCCTTAACCCATCTAAAGAAACCAAGTACTTCAAATCAGACTCTTTAAAAGCTTCTGATCCTATCACAAGTTCTGCTAAAGAAGTCAACCGTTGAAGTACATCAAAATTAGTAATTTCATCCGCATGTATAATAAGTTCTTTAAGATTAACCATATGGGTTAAAATATCCAAAGATATTGCTCCGTATTTTTGAGCTTGATCAGCTCTAATAAATACCATTCTCTTTTTTTTCAATGTTTTTGAAGATACAAAACCACTCTCAACATCGTCTTTAAAATACTCTTCCCAAAATCCGCTTACAGGGATAAGGCTGTTCTCTTCGATATTCCAATTAGTCAAAGCTAAAATATCATCTAACAAACTTCCATTTTCACGAGATAATATGATTATATCATCTTCTTCACGAATACCAATACTATTATTTCTGAGGCTCGAATCAATAAATTCAAAGAAATGCCCCAAACTTTCAGCAATAACATAGGAAAAATTAGAATTATGATCTATCGTAATAATTTGCCCATAAACGCCTTTATTTCCGGGGTCTAAATCTATTGCCAAAAATGAGCCACCACCATCTTCAGCAAAAGGAATCCAGCCTTCTCTGTAGTTCCCATCTTTTATTACATCTGATTTGCTGGATATAATATCGTATGCTGATTCCAAAAGGGACTTCCAGTTGCTTACTATCGATTCAATGTTCATCCAACCAAGACCAGCCATAACACCAAAAATCTGCTCTCCTTCTCCATTAGAATTCATGTATAACTTTCTGAAATCTTCTGGAAATTTGCAGTTCATCATGCTCTCGAAAAGATCTATTTCTGATTCCTCAACTGCTGGATTCAATAATTCCTCTACATTTGGTATATGCGATTTTAATGTCTCAATAATTAAACACTCTTCTTTTTTATTAGCTAATGACATATAGTGGCCCCCATTCTACAGAGTCATAATAGTTTCAGTAAACATCCTTGGTTGATCATCAATCATTTTGTTATGATTCATCTTCAACAGTTCTATCAATAATTAATTCTATCTTACATATGGAGCATCTATTTCCCAATTTAGCAATATCGTATCATGAATTTGTAAATATTGTTGTATTAAGTCATATACAAAAACCTAAGAGTCATCTTAGGGGTTAATTTTATCTCTATATAAACTTCATTCACAACTAATTTTTTACCCTATTTATGGTACGGTTCAGCCCGATTTGTCCTCACCGCGGGATACATCTGTTCCAAGCTTTCAGCCACGTTTAGATTCTATTGTGATTGTGCGCCCTGAGTCTGAACCAGCTGATCTTCTCAACTGCTGTGTTGCGGTCCCCATCTGCAGTTTCCGGGCAATCTGCTTGTTGCGCATTCCTCTGATACCTTCAATAGTCCTCCTTGCTTCATTTAGTGTTATATATACTGGTTTTCTCAAATTAATCACGTAATCTAGTGCTCCGAATAATAAAAAAAGCCCGCAAGCTAGGTACCTGCGGCTTTGAATTTTATTTAGGATATGTTGTAATTTATTATTATCTCTCCCCTCCCCAACAAAGCCATAGCCCCCTTTTATGGAGTTGCTTGTGGAAGCTACAGCAAAGGCTATACGCGTTGAATCGTGGCTATCACGACCCCGGCAAATCCAATGCCTAACTGCACCAGTATTTCCGTGCTCCTAGGAGGACACGCTATGCGATTTTCAAGTGGCAATCGCCTCTTTCTGTTCCTTAGCTTTTGGGAATCCTTGATCTACTCCTTGTTCTCTACGACTATCACGCAAGAGCTCGTACGTCACATACACCGGTCGCCCTGTTCGTGGTTCCAGCATAATCTCGGCATCAATAGCAAACACCTCACGCAGCGTTCGTACCGTCATTACACGCTCTGGCGAACCATGCTCCACCACCTGGCCCTCACGAATCGCCACCATATAGTCGGAGAAGCGTGCTGCCAGATTCAGGTCATGCAGCACCATCACAATCGTCACCTGTTGACTGCGATTCAGTTCATAGAGCAGTTCCAGCACTTCAAGCTGATGCGCCAGGTCCAGATAGGTGGTGGGTTCATCCAGCAGGATCAGATCGGTTTGCTGGGCGAGCGCCATCGCAATCCATACGCGCTGACGCTGACCGCCAGATAGCGTATCGACCTCACGATGCTCAAACGCTGTAAGCTGTGTAACCGATAGGGCCCAGGCTACTACTTGCTTATCCTCTTTGGAGAGCTTGCCGAAGCCCCGTTGATGTGGAAAACGCCCATAGGCGACTAATTGACCGACCGTCAAACCGCTTGGTGCGGTCGGCGTCTGCGGCAGAATCGCCATCTGCTTGGCCACTTCCTTGGTGGACAACGTGCGGATATCTGCACCATTCAGATAAACCGTACCATTATTCGTCTTAAGCAGCCGACCAACTGCCTTTAGTACGGTTGATTTGCCGCATCCATTGGGACCAATAATCGAGGTAATCTGTCCACGCGGAATCTGCAAGTCCAGTTCTTGTACGATAAGCGTGTCATTATAGGCAATATCGATTTGTTGCGCTGTAATACTATCCATGACGTCCTCCTAATTGGCCTTCGATAGTAAATAAAGAAAGTACGGAACACTGATGACCGTAATGACAATTCCCGTCGGCACATCTCCCCCCAGGCTAACCGTGCGCGTAATCGTGTCAGCAAGTACCACGACTAATCCCCCGGTCAGGCTGGCAGCGGGAACGAGCAATTTGTGATCGGGCCCGACCAGTTTTCTTGCCATATGCGGAGCGATCAAGCCAACGAAAAAGAAGCTTCCACCCACGGCCACACTGCCAGAGGATAAAGCAACCGCAGCGATCGACAACCCCAAAAACTGCCGCTTCACGGCAAGACCCAGCCCTACTGCCGTCTGATTGCCCAGATGGAGGGTGTTGAGTATGCGAGACTTGTAGAAAATATAGCCGAGTAAAATCAAGACCCATGGTCCCAGTACGGAGATATAGCGCCAATCAGCGCCCCATAAGCTTCCTGCCAGCCAGTGCAGCATGAAATCCATCTGCGAATCATTCAGCTTGAGTGTCAGGAAGGTGGTCAGCGCTTCATACCCGCTTCCGAGTGCGACCCCGGTTAAGATCAAACCGATTGGTGAGATATCTCGCCCACGGCGATACGATAATAAGAAGATTAATCCCGCCGCCAACAATCCGCCAACAAAGGCCAGTAGTGGCAGAGCAATAAAGGAGCCCTTTCCTGTTGATGCGATGAATACGACAAAGAACAGGACAAACAAACCTGATCCCGAACTAATCCCCAGCGTCCCCGGACTAGCCATGTCATTGCGCAGCAAACTCTGCATCACGACCCCAGACGCTCCCATTCCCAGACCTACCAAGATCGACAGTGTGATTCGTGGCAGGCGAAAATCGAACACGATCAGATTTTGCTTGTCTGTACCATTTCCCAGGAGAACATTCAGCACTTCTAGCGGTGAAAGATTCATTTTGCCAGAATTCATACTAATGACAGCAAACATAAGGATGAGCACCATAAGCACTATATTGACGATTATGCCCCTTTGCACCGTATAACGCTGCTTGATCATTCAGATTCCCTCCTTTGCTTGCGAGCCAGGAAGAGAAAGTACGGCACACCAATGATAGAAAATATAATGCCAATCGGTGTTTCGAACGGCTTATTGATCAAGCGTCCAGCCAGATCGGCCGACACGGTCAGCAACGCACCATATAGCGCAACTGCCGGAATAATGTAACGATAGTCGACACCGACCATGTATCGCACAATATGTGGGGTAATCAGACCAACAAAACCGATGGGGCCAACTAAGACAACAGCCAATCCAGTCAGCACGAGCACGATAATCGTCGATAACCCCTTGACCAGTCCGCTACGAATACCGAGACCACTTGCCACATCATCCCCCAAACTGAGCAGTGTAACAGAAGGAGATAGCGCCAGCGCCAGCAGCACACCACCAACAAATAGCGGTGAGATAATCAGCAATTCCCCCCACTTGACCCCCGCTGTACTGCCTGCCGTCCAAAATGCCAATGCTCGACCCAGGTTATAATTGATCGCTAAATACTGACTGAGTGCGCCAAATAGCATGGAGATGGACAGTCCTGCCAGTACCAGCCGCTGAGGCGTCATCCCGCGCTTGCCCAGTGACGCGATGAAATAAGTGATCCCGGTCGCGAGCGCTGCTCCCAGACAAGCAAACAGCATCATCTGCCCATACGAATAACCCGGCAGAAAGGCCAGGCAAAGAGCAATCGCGAATGCTGCCCCAGAGCTGATCCCCATCAGCCCGGAGTCGGCCAGCGGATTGCGCGTCGTTCCCTGCATAATAGCCCCACATACCGCAAGGCTGCACCCGACGATCAGATCGGCTACGGTACGCGGAAGACGTAGGGTTTGAATAATTTGATGCTCAGTGAGCGTTGGATCAAATCGGAAAATAGCCTCCCATGCAGTCGCTAACCTCATGTCGGCGGCACCGAAGCTAATCGACGCCGCCGACATGAGAACCGTTAATCCAAGCCCTACCACCATGTACATGGTGAAGTTCACCGCCCCACGGCGTTTTTGTTCAGGCTTGTTTTTCATTACGTTTTCCTTTCCTTACCTACTGACAGTCATATTTGTAAATTGGAGTACTTCTTAATACCTTGTCAAAACCCTTATTGAGGCATTGCCAGCAATTGTTTGATAATATGATCAATCAATGCACTGGAAGTCATTATATCCGTGGACCAAGATAGCGATGTACCCACCGTTATGATCCGATTATGTTGCACAGCAGGTAGTGATTTCCAGACCGCATTATTAGTAGGAACTTCCGTATCTCCTATAGCGATTAGATAATCCCCTATGTAAGCAGCCAATACCTCCATAGAGATATCTCCCCAATATTTATCTGCGTCAATAATATCAGTTTGAACTTTTGATGGTGCCTTCATTTTAAGTTCATTATAAACAAGCTCGCCAACCGCATGTTTGGCTCCAGCGATGTAGTTACTTTTATCACTGAATTCCCCCATAGTAATCGTCACGTCTGAAAGACCTGCATTCTGAAGGGCTAACTTCGCTTCTTCGATTTTTCCGGCATAAGCACTCAAAACAGCCTTAGCCTCTTCCTGCTTGTTCAAAACATCGCCAATAAAATGTATACGCTCTTCTGTAGTCATATCACCATAAGGGACATAAATTGTTGGGGCAATTTTGGATAAATCTTCATAATTTTCATCACCCCATGCTAAAATGATCAGATCAGGCTCAAGAGTCATGACATCTTCCGGCTCCATAGCTATTTTAATGGAGTCTGTAATCTGGTTAGCAAAAACAGCCTTTTTCCCGTCCCTTGCTGCTCTCGCCACACCTAGAGGAGTTACACCCAGGGCTACCACATCACCCACTAAGTAATCGACTACAACACGCTGAGGGTTGTTAGGCACCTTAACGTCACCCTTTACTGTGGATATCGTTCTCGTCTGCGAGACTGCTTCTGAAGCAGTCGTCTCTGATACTTCCGGTTGTGTCTGTGCAGGGTTTGGATTTACCATTCCCCCGTTATTCGATGGCGTTCCCGACGCACATGCCGACAATAACAGCATCAAGCTCATCGCCGCCGCCAAGATCATTTCTTTACTTCTTACTTTTCCAAACATGGTTGATTCCCCTTCTCTATAAGACTGGACTAGACCTGCTAGTTCCCTCTCATAGTAAAGAAAATGAGAATCATTATCAATACCATCAACCTGCATGGATAGTGCGTTTATTTTCCGATAATCACTTGGTGTCATCTTGTAATACTTCTTAAACATCCGAAACAGATTTTTCTCATCTGCAAAACCAGATCCTGTTGCGATCTCTTTAATGGTTGCTTCTGTATGCTTCAAGTCATGGCAGGCAGCTTCAATCCTTCTCTGAATGAGGTACTCCTGTAAGCTCATGCCTTCCTTCTTTTTGAACAGCCGCGTCAATTGCCCGCCACTGATCCCAAACATATCGGCAATTTCTTGAAACATAATCGGCTGCATGTAATGTTTATCCAGGTATATCTTGGCAGAACAAGCCGGATCTGGCTGGAGATACCGAATCTCACCACTCTCAAAATCTCTGTAGACCCCATGAATCAATTGATATAGAAAACTTTTGGCCTGCAGCTGATCCATCGCCTTGCCGCGGTTCCAGCCATTCATCATCTGTTGAAACCAATCGAGTAGCAAGATAGGATTACTTGGTGTATAACCAAACTGTTGAACAAATGGGTTCACTTCCTCCAGTAATTGCTGCAGGTGCCTCTTGAAAAAAAGAGGTAATTCTGCTTTATAAAACACCATAAAGGTCTTCACATTCTCCCCTATAGGTGAAATACTGAGCAGGCTCCCCTTCCCTCCGTGAACTAAACCAAAGCGTTCCATTCCAAATGTGGTTTCATTCAGTTGAATTTGTGCTTCTCCTCCACATGCATAGATAAACATGCTACTAGGCATTTTATACTGCTCCAACGGGTATTGGGACGCTACATTCTGAAAACGCACGTCTATTAATGTAATGATCGAACGTGTCCAAATATGGGCCATCGTATCGATCATCTCCGGTGTAAATACCTGGCTTGCTGCTGCTTCGTCTTGCATCTATCTGCGCTCCCTCATCTCACTTTTTCCATTTTATATATCACCTATCAATTGATATTGATTATCAATATCATAATTCATGAGGTAAGTATATCATCATTAAGTGATATTGGGGACAGGGGCCGAATAAATGTATAGAATCCTTATCTAGGATGCTTTCATGAACGGTCATCGTTGCATCAACCCCACCTTTAAACACAGATATCGTAAAAATGAACGTTTCAGCGGGCTTCCGCTTCGAGAAATTTAGAAGAACATCGAATCGGCAATCACAAGTTCTTGCCCTGAACAAAAGACAAGAACTTGTTCCAATAAAAAAACCGCGCCCAGCGCGGATTCCAGTGAGACTATGTTCTTGTCCTCTGATCGGAGAATCGTTTCTCAATCTCAGCAGAAGATATAGTTTACAGCTAAATATCACGAAGCAGTGAAGTATTAAGCTCCGCTCTCCCCAAGTAGCCGCTGCAGATAACGGGGCGGTTAATGATTTCATACATTTTTTTAAGATCGGAAATGTACTCTTGGCTCCAAGTTTCAAACGAATCGAATTCCGCCATTGATATTTGATGGTACTCCGGGGAGTCGGTTACCCCCGTTAGGACCTCATATGCATAAATATTGTCACCAAACTTTCCTACAGATTGGTATCTACCTGTTTTCAGGCGGATATAATCGGTATATCTCACGGTCTTCCCTCATCCTTTCATTGATTTCATCATGTCTATTTTCTTAATCTTGTATAAATCTAACTCCGCAGCAACTCGTCCCGCGCTTCCGTCAGTGCGAACCCCAGCAGATTTCTACCCCGCCATTTCACGGGATTCTCCGCATCTGGATTGGACTGGCCCATGCCGATCCCCCAAATACGGTCCCGCGGGCTAGCCTCCACAAGGATGCGGTTCTTCGTCGAGTTAAGATAATCGTTAAGCTTCGGATTCTGCGAAAATTTGGCCAAGCTGGCTCTTTTGACGATACCGTAACATTCCTTATCCCAAATATCTTTGTCAAAGTTTTGGACCGCACGTCCAAAAGCCTTCATCTCTTTTGGGTGCTTAGCTTTAAGGATGGACTCCAGCATTTCGTCATCGCCGAACAACCTTGCCTTTTCGGCCATCATAAACTGCTCGGCGCAGGAGTACTGCGTTCCCTCTACCGTGAACGGGCACATCCACCATTGGCTGAAGCAGCTTTTATCGACGCTCCCGTCCTTAGGCGGTGTATGTCCCCAAAAAAATACGAATTTGAACTTTTTTCCTTCGTTATATACTTTTCTTAACTCATCGATATTGTAAATCATCGTTAACCCTCCAAATTTCTCCGATATAAGCGGGATGGCCTATGCCCCGCATTTTCGGTATAATGATCGGTCTCCACTACAAGATCTACAACTTTACGCCGGAAGGCCGCCTTCAACAGCTCTTTATCCATAATTACCTCATACACCTGCTGCAGTTCCGTCAAGGTAAAAAGCATCGGCATCAAGTGCAGTGCAATATCGGTATAATTCACTTTTCCCCGCAACCGATCAATCGCGCATGCTATGATCTTCGCATGGTCGAAGGCTAATCCGTCATTCGATACGATCTCATAATCCGTGCCAGTCGATGTAGTCTTCGCTGTCATAGTCCTTGCCACGACCGCCGAAAGTTCTTCTTCTTCACTGCTTAGTTTGAGTTCGTACTCCAGCGTCTTGATGTATCCGTCCTCAATCAGCTCTTTTTGCTCCCGCAGCGGCCGATAGGATACCTTGAACCAGGCGGCGTCTGCTGCATCATCTCCTGCCTTAAGCTCCAACTTGTCGCTGTTGATCAGAGCCATATAGCTGCAGCTTATCACCCAGGTTCGTGGGTCGCGCCCGATATCACTGAACGTATACAGCTGTTCCAGATAAATGTCTTCCACACCGGTTTCCTCGCATAGTTCCCTTACTGCTGCCTGCTCAGTCGTCTCATTCGGCCGGACAAAACCGCCAGGCAGAGCCCATTTGCCCAAGAAGGGGTGAGCCCCCCGGCGAATAAGGAGGACGCGTAGCTCTTTTTCCGGCAGTTTGCGATAACTGTCAGCATCCTCTTCCGTCACAGTGAAAATAACCATATCCGTTGTCACTGAAGGCCGCTCGTAATCCCCTGCTCTGTATTGCTCCAAAAATTCGCGTTCTATAAGTCCATCCTTATCCAACAAATCCAAGTGGGTACGCCTCCTTTATATTTGATTTAACCGTTCAGCTCTCCGAAATAGTTTCCGTAGGGATCGAACTTTGCCAACACTTCATCAACCTTGCGAATACGTTCCTCCAGGCTCCCCCGCAGCGTAATATAGGGGATCCGCCGCTCCTTCAAATCCGCGATAATCTGTTTATGAAACACATGCCGCTTCTGATCCCCACTGCGGTCCCACGTATCGTCGTAAGGAATATCGTCAGCGCATAGGAAGAACAGATCATAACGTTGCGCGTTCTCAAGAGCGATCCGTGTTAACAGCTCAGGGGCCCGGCCGTGGTAATCCAGGGCGAACATATACGTCGTGATCGCATTGGTATCGACGAACAGAACCCGGTTCGCCTCAAGTATTGCCTGTTCTTCGCGCTCGATATGACCCACCGCGATTTCATCGAACGCTTCCAAGCCGATTCGGCGGTCCACCTGATGTTCGGTCCAATAATCGCGTCCGTATTCGCTCGCGAACGTCGTGCAATATCGCCGTGCCAGCGCTTCGGTGATCGTCGACTTCCCCGTCGACATCGCTCCAACGAACACCACTTTCGTGATCAAATCCCGGTACACGATATCACTTACGAACTCCCTGTACTTATATGGATTGGAACGGACCATCGTCGCTGAGATCGGAACCCGCTCTCGGGCTTCATCCACCCGCCGGTCTATTGCACCCAAAGAGAGACTCATATGTTTGCCGTAGAACTCGCTCGAGTAAAAATGCGTTACTTGCTCTCCGTTCAGCAAACCGAGTATATACTGTTCTTCCCGAATCTCATGCTCCCTGTCATCCGAATACCCGTCCGGACCGTCCCAAGCCTCGATTACCCGGACTTCCGGATAGAGCCTGCGAATCCAATTTGCCCGGACATGAAGCGGGATCGGGGTGACCGTCGTTTCGTAAATGACCAAGATCAATTCATCGACTTCTTGTAGTGCCGTCTCGATCATGAACTGATGGCCTTTATGCAGCGGGGCAAACTTCCCCAGTGTTAGTCCAAGCGTTTTCATGCCGCCACCTCCTTAGCCCCTTTATTCCAAATATAGTACCCGTATACTGCGTTGACCAGATACGCGCTCCACATCACGATCATCAGCAGGCCTTCTCCGCTACCCTCCAGCATACGAATCACCCACAATAGCACCGTAAAGAGATTTAGCACGATATAGACCAGCCATTGTTCCTTGAATCTTCTAACCATTAAGAAGGTCGCCCCAACAGACAGCACCGTCGTAGTAGCATCGATGTAAGGCGAGTTCTGTCCCGGAATGAACGAAAGACCAAATCCGAGGAGCAAGCAGCCGATTACACAGACCATCCCAACGAGGAGCAGTCTTCTAAGATCCATCTGCCTCATGGTCAGCCTACCGTCTTCTTGCCGATTACTTTTCCACATGTAGAAGCCAATGACATTCATTGGAACGAAGAATAGCAGATTGAGCATAACCTCTCCAAACAAACCGTTAATATAGGCCAAATAAGCGTAACCGACGGTATTGTACATGCCGAAAACATAGCTCATCAGGTTGCCCTTCGCCGCAAGCACCACGCATAACACCCCAGTAATAAAAACCGTAAATCCGAATAAAGAGTCCTTTGTTATCACCGTAAACCCGACAGCGATTGAGGTAAACAGTACCAACCAAGTAATTTCGAACAGATTCCAGCTACCCGCCACCTTTTTCATCTTGCATCCCTCCGCTTTTTCGACTCATTCATAGAGTGAAAAACATAAGTTTTACTTAGTATCATTTTGTTAATAACATATTGTTACTATCAAAAATAACAGAAAATCCTGCGAAGGGCAAGTAAATTCTTCCTATTTCTACAGACAGGTACTTATTCATTTGTAATGGTTCGTTATAGGATCAAGCATAAGCCCTTTGCTCTAGGGATAATTGAACTCCTCGCCAGTAAGGTATGCGTTTGGAAGTCCAGAAGGCTTCTCGACAGAACTAACTTTAATTGTGTGAAAATAAAAGAAAACCCCTAATAAAAGGGGTTTCCTCCAATCTTGTTCAACTAACGTACCAATAGGTGAACTGTTTTTTTAGGTATGTATTTTATAATTCTCACTCTATAAGGTTTACTATTCCGTCTTTATACTTAAATAAATAATCACCCTCTTTTTCTAAGAGAACATGTAAATATTGAGCTACCATTTCAGCAATTCCTAAATTACTTGGGTTCAATATCCAATCAATTTGTTTCCAATCGAGAATACCTTCTCTCGTTATTTGTATGGGCTGATTTCCTAAATTCTTATCTACTTCGAATAAGTACAGATACAATCCATCTTTTTCCTCGCCATTTTTATCCCAGGTAATGATACCTTTTGAATAGTATTTGCTTACTTTAATACCCGTTTCTTCTAATACTTCACGTTTTGCACCATCATCAGCATTTTCGCCTACTTCATTTTTACCGCCAACACCGTTCCACACGCCCATAATTGGTGGTTTTTCACGATTCAACATTAAGATACGGTCGTCACTCTTTAAAAAACACACATTATATTGAAACACGAAATCATCTCCACAATTAAATTGTGCACTACATCAGATAAACCCGTCTTCGGGTTCACCAACATCAAATCCTAATACTTTTGTCGCTTCCAATTTAAATCTCTCTATCCAAGAATTCCAATCACCATTACTCATCTGTGCATAAAATGATAATCCACTTGGCTCTACTGAGGCCACAATAAAAATATCATCATCTTCCTGCCCGAACCAATAGGGAATTCCATTTTTATATCCTATCCAACCTGGCATACTCTCATATATATTAGTTACTTTATCCCAGACTTCATCTGATAGGTAATACCATATATTTAGATTGCAATTTTGAGAGGTTAGGTTACTCATTTGTGTCCCTCCTTTAGCCAAGATCTATTTCAGATCCTAGCTTCACTTATCTCTATATAGCATCAGCAACTTATAAGAGTCAGCAGCTCTGATAGAATAACTCTAAGCTCATGCTCCGTCTGCTCTGACTTCACGGCTTTTTCCAGCTTTGCTCGACTTCCGAATATCCGGTATAGAACCTGCTCCCGTTCATATATTTCTTTAGGCGACACCTCTTGAAGCAGCACTTCTGCTAGCTCGGCCCGATCGATCACGAAGTTTTTGACAGATCTTGCTTCCTCATTTCCTGCTAGCAGAATGTCTACTAGGACTGGTATAAGCTCAGCCTCTACACCGTGCGCATCAATAAAGGCCTCCGCATAACCATCTTGTATCATTTGGTGCTCCGTATCTACCATCTCCATATAACGAGAGACGAGTGAAAAATATTCCTTGCTATACAATCCTAATCCGAGTACAGCATAGGTACCAGGCATGACCGACTTTTCACCCGGATTTGTGTCCTTGTACCACGCATAGGGCTCCATAGCGATATTCGCATACGTAGCTAGCTTAGGATATAGAGCCGGATATGCGAGTGCACCAGCAAAAAACTGATGAAGACCTGATTTAGCCATTTTTTTTAGAGGAAGATAGTTCTTTTGTTTGCTTTTAAGCTTCAGGTAATATTCCTTCGGAAATCCTTGCTGCAGCAATTCGTTAATGTGATCTAATGCTTCTCCATAAGCTGTTTCCTCCTCGGTCAAAATCCGGATTTCAATGCTCTGGGTTACATCATTATTATCAACTTCAACACGGGTTCCTTTATATACTGGAGTGAATTTCCCGCTTCCCCCCTGAATATACTCCGCTGCGCGTTTTGAACCAAGCTGGACAGCAAGTTTCAAATATTGTTCCCGGATGTCCGGTTTCGTTTTTCCAATTTGCAGAGCGGCATATACAAAAAAGGAAAGTTGATCTGCATTCGGATCCATAAGCGCCATATTCTCTTTAGGTATCCAATCCATTCTAAAGCTGCCTGTACGCACAAAATGGCGAGGAAGAAAAACATTCTGAATCCAATCATCCATAGCCGAAGTATACTGGCCAGTCCATTCGTCTAAGCGTCCCCTATTACTTCTGAGCTTGTCGGACAAACGCTCTATTAATGGGCCAACCGCATTCTCTTCCTGCTTCAAAAGATCAGGATTCATCAAGTGATGAGAAAAGAAAAACTGGTCATCAACACTCGGCAATACCGGAAGATCAGACATGATTTTGGATGTTATAAACTTCTGTAATGATTGGCGGAGTTCGTTCAGCTTCTCTTCGTTTACCAGATGCACGCAAAGCGTTAAGTCTTCGTCCTCCATTTCAAAGGAAAGTACGATCTGGAATCGGTAATCAAAAAAACGAGGACCTAGTTTATCTGATAAAAAAAGCTCCTCCACTCTCTTGCATAATGCCGGGTAAAGTTCAGATCTAATTAATTCATCCGTGAGCTCGGCGATATAAGGACCTGCTTCGATTTCATAAGAGCTGTCCGTCCAATCAAGCGGTTCTTCAACATCAATATGTATTTTTCCTTCACGCCAAGCTACTTGGAGATAATCCTTTATCCCAGCCTGAAGCGGACGATTGCCTATGAATTCATTTATTCTTATAGTCTCTTTGTTATATATGGTCATCATCTCGCTCCACACATCGTTTAAAAACCTCTGTACTGCTGCGTTCATTCCCACTCCTCCTCATAGTTAATGCTAATAGAACTTAGTACTCCTCATGCAGATTGAAGACGGAGCAGCAGTTGATCAACCAGATCTGTCTCTCGCAGCTGGTTGATCCAGCGCTGAGGGATATGCTCATAGCCATATCGGATTCCCGCAAGACCGCCTGTGATACAGGCCGTTGTATCCGTGTCGTTGCCTAAGGCAACTGCTCGTTTGACGGCATTTTCGTAGGAAGTGCAGGTTTGGAGGATCATACATGCACTGAACAAGGAATCCACGACATAACCAGATCCTTCGCCATAGAATACTTTATCAGGCTGAATGTTCTCTTCAAGCTCCCGTTCATGCTCAGGCATCTGCTGGTAGATCTTTCGAAGCTTGCTAAGAGCAGTTCGGTAGCACAGATTGAAGTCTTGCTTTTGTAACAGTTCACGTGCAATTAACACATACAAGGCACAACATACCTGATTACAGATATGTCCATGAGTTACAAGGCATTGAGTATGTGCGTTTTGAACGAGCTGCTCGTCTGTTCCTTTATGCCACAAGGCAAGTGGTAGCACGCGCATCAGCGCTCCATTCCCTTTCCCATCAGGAACCGTATTGCCACTCTCGTAAGGGGACATTCCATGGTAATAAGTAGTCAGCGTACGACTGGTTTGTATCCCAATATCAAAAACTTGTTGGGCTACTGCCCATCTACCTTCGTGATACCAATCGACCAATTTGTCTGCAAAATCAGTTAGCTCCAGTGTACCTTTATCGATCAGACTCTCCAGCAGACATAGTGCCTGCGCACCATCATCCGACCAGGTGCCTGCAGGGACATCTCGGTAGGTGGGCTGAAAGCCCACAGGAGGAGTAAACTCAATATGCTTCAGAGGTGGGAGCTGCTCCGCTGATCTGAATTCATAGGGGACACCAAGAGCATCTCCAATCAATAAGCCGTAAAGCCCACCCTTAATTTTATCCCACATGTTGTATTCTCCTTATCACTAGATATAATTTGGATCAAGTTGCCTACAAATATATAAGCCTACCCTATCAATATTTAAACTGTTTTGCATCATCTAAATAAAAATTGAAAAAATAAGCTTCCAATGAACAATACGATAGTAATCTAAGCCTATTTTGAAATCAATACATAACAAAAGATGAGGCTGTTTTTAAAAATCAACAACCTCATCTTTTTTATTAATCTTTCCCGAATAATTACGTATCTCTACTTAAATAACCAATCAACTTTTTCTGCGTATTCGCTGTTTACTTTAGTCTCAGTAATTAGTTAGGGTGAAGTGCCCGGGCCATCGCATCCATATAGCCCTGAACAGCGCGCTGACTCACTTCTGTTTCTGGAGCGAAAATTTCGAAAAGGTGAAAACAACCGGGATACAGGTGGAATTCGACATCCACACCTGCTTGTGCAAGTCGTGCCACATACTCCATTGTCTCGTCTCGGAATAGATCGAGCTGACCTATACAAGTATAGGCTGGCGGCAAACCTGCCAAGTTCTCCGCTCTCGAGGGTACTGCATAAGTAGATTCTCCTCTGCCAACGCTCTCCTCGCCCAGGTACATGTTCCAAGCTGCTATGTTGTCTGTTCGGTTCCAGATTGCGCCTGCTTCTGTGATCTCATGACTGGACGGTGTGATGTTACGGTTGTCAAGCATCGGATATAATGGCATTTGGAAAATAAGAGAGGGTCCTCCTTTATCACGCGCCATCAGCGCGAGCGCTGCTGTCAGTCCGCCACCACCGCTAGCACCGGCAATTGCAACCCGATTCACATCAATGCCAAGCAAGGCTGCCTCCTCCGTCATCCATACCAATCCAGCATAACAATCTTCGATCGCCGCCGGATAAGGATGCTCGGGAGCAAGCCTATAATCAACCGATACGACAATACATTCAGCTGTCTGAACAAAACGTTCGCATAATTCGTCGTCCATATCCGGATGTCCTAACACGTATCCGCCCCCGTGAATCCATAGCATGGCAGGTAACAAGTCATTCGTTCGCCCGGCAGGTTCATAAATTTTCACCAGCATCTCGCCTCCATCCCTCGGGATTTTGCGACTGGTTGTGTTTACATGCTCTGATCCTTTCACGGATGCAGCTGACACTAAGCTCCTGCTCCACTCTAAATTCTTCTCCAATTCAAACCCAGGAAATTGTGAATAAACCTCTCTTAATTCTGGTAGTATACGTGTTTCATTACTCATGATAATCCCTCCAAATAAAATAATGAATTCGTTCGTTTACGTTTTATTCATAGATAATCCTTATCCCATTTGAGCTTCCCACTTGGCAATTTCCTCTCGTACTCGCGGCGCAACCTCTGTACCGAGCAGTTCTATAGCCCGCATAACCAACTCATGCGGCATCGTACTTAAGGGAACATACATCATGAATCGTGTAATCCCTACATGCTTACGCAGATGGATAATTTTTTGGGCGACTGTTTCCGGATCCCCTACATACAGCGCACCATCAAAGCGTCGGGCAGCATCATAGCTGGAACGATCATAGTACGCCCACCCCCGTTCTTTACCGAGCTTATTCATACCGTACTGGGTAGACGGAAAAAAGAGTTCTGCCGCCTGTTCCGTATCTTCTGCAACAAATCCAATGGAATGTGAACCTACCTGAAGCCGCGAAACATCATGTCCGGCATGAGCTGCCGCCTTTTTATACAGTTGTACAAGCGGCGCAAAATTGGTTGGGTTTCCACCGATAATCGCCAGGACTAATGGCAGACCCAGAAGTCCTGCACGTACGGCAGACTCCTGAGTACCGCCGCTACCAATCCATACGGGTAAAGAGTGCTGAACAGGGCGCGGGTATACACCCAGATTATTTATCGCTGATCGATGTCCTCCACTCCATGTTACTTTCTCAGATTCCCGTATTTTCAGAAGCAGCTCAATGTTTTCATTAAATAAATCCTCATAGTCATGCAGGTCATAACCAAAAAGCGGAAAAGATTCAACAAAGGAACCCCGGCCCGCTATAATCTCGGCACGTCCATTGGATAAGCCGTCCAGCGTGGCAAAATCCTGAAACACACGGACAGGATCAGCTGATGAAAGGACCGTCACAGCACTCGTCAATCGAATCCGCTTTGTTAGGGGGGCCGCAGCAGATAACACCACTGCTGGTGATGAAGCTGCATAATCTTCACGATGATGTTCACCTATGCCAAACACATCTAGTCCTACCTGATCCGCAAGGACGATTTCTTCGACGACTTCACGTAATCGTTGTGCGTGACTCATCACAACTCCGGTCTCAGTATCTGGCTTTGTTTCTATGAACGAAGTAACACCTATTTCCATAGTTAATCTCTCCTTAATATTTTCTCTTGCAATTTGCCCGACATCATCGGTGACAACCCAATTTCTTAAGAAGAATGCTCAAGACAACGGATTAAAGCCGTCCAATCCAACTCACCATAACCATTGGCAATTCCCTCAGACAAGTGATGGTGGATAAGCTGACCTAAAGGTAGAGGAGTTTGAACGGACTTCGCTGCCTCAATAGCCAATGCAACATCTTTTAACCCAAGCTTCATTTTAAAACCGGCCGGTTCAAAGCGCTGTTCGCTCATGATCGCTCCATAGTTCTGATATATTGGAGACTGAAAAAGAGCATTTACAACATTCATAAATTGGGACGAATCAATACCGTGCTTTTCTACCATTAGCTGCACTTCCGACAAAGCTTCCAGCATTGAAGCAATTAGAAAGTTAACGCCAATTTTTACAACGTTCCCTTCTTCGCCGTGATCCCCAATCTCTACTATCTCTTGACTCATTGCTGTTAAAACGGGAAGTACCCGTTGTCTTGCTTGTTCCGGACCAGCTAAAATAATACGCAATTTAGCTTCTTTAGCGGCATCTGGGCGCCCCATCACCGTGGCAGACACAAAGTGTTGCTTTCGCTCCGCATGCGAGACGGATAATTTTCGAGCCAGATCTACGCTGATTGTACTGGCAGAGATGTGAATTCCATTTTCCGATAATCCATTCAGAACACCATTCGGTCCCTCGACGACCTCCTTCAAAGCAGCATCATCAGAAAGCATGGTAATTACAAGATTGCCTTCTTTCACTGCCTCTAGCGGTGTTTTGGCATATCGTGCTCCCTGTTTCATTAAGGGTTCAACTTTTTCAGGGGTCCGATTAAAGATGACTAATTCATAACCCGCTTTCAATAGATTTTGGGCCATTGGGAGCCCCATATTTCCAAGCCCAATAAACGATACTTTCATTAGACACCTCTCCTTATTTTGATGGAATTCTGAATAACGGAATGATTGTTCCGAAATAATCAAAAAAAATATAGTCTAACATATACTTTTCAATTATCACCTTCATAATATGGGGAACACAATAACGGAACGATCGTTCCAAAATAATTAAAAAAAATTAGATTCCTGCAATTACAAAGCTAATCATCTCTTTTGCACGTTCCGGGTGCTGATCTGCTTTGGCCATAATATTTATGCTTTGATGTAAATTCAGCAATAAATAAGATAACACTTTGATATCAGTCGTTTTATCAATTTCTCCCCGTTGCTGGCCCTTTTCTAAAAGGTCACAAAAAGCTTGCTCTAATTCCAAAAAACTAGTCTTTATCAACTCATTAATTTTTTCATCTGGCGACTCCAATGTTGTAGCTACATTCGTAACAAAACATCCGCCCGGCAGGCTGGTATCGTATGCTGAAGCAATGTGATACTCAAAAAATTGAAGAATTCCATCTCTAACGCTTGATGCCTGTTCAAGAATAGCCTGCTTATTGAAATTCCCCTTTTTATAATGCTCAAGGGCATCTGTATACAAGGTTTGCTTGTCGGAAAACGTATCGTAAAGGCTGGATCTGCTAATGCCCATCACTTCTAGTAAATCTGGTATGCTAGCCGCTTCGTATCCTTTTTTCCAAAACAATAGCATGGCTTGATGCAGCGCTTGATCTTTGTTAAATTCTTTTGTCCTAGCGATAAGTAACACCTCCCGTCATTGAAATATAACATATCCGAACTGATCAGTCCAGAAAAAAGTGAGCAGAACTTTCGCTCATGATTCTTTGCGATATTTGTACATTTATTTTCTATTATTAAAATCCTAGACTATGTCATTAATCCAGACTATTCTTTTGATTTATAAAATAAACGGACACTCATATTGGTGTCCGTTCTTAGATGAAATACTTATTCATTGAATTGCTCAAAAACATCTTTTATTCAAACATTAATGTTTGTTGCATATTGATCTAGTTAAATGATCATATCAGCTAGTTCAGAGTTAGGCATCTCGTTTACGGTAAAATACAATGGCTGCTGTAATAAAGATCAGTGTCCATAACATTGAAATACCTGTTCCTTCCATTGGTGTAAGGACATTTATTTCATCGGAGGAAGGCGGCATAAACATATAATAACCTGCTGTATCTGGAAAAAAATATTTAGTATTGTGTAGAAAATCTTTCGACAATGGACTGACAATGAAGTAATAGCCAAGCAGTACCACTAAAGCAGGAGTAGTTCGTCTTAATAAAGCACCTATAGCTGCACTGAGAAGTGTGGTTAAAGTTAGATAGCCTGTTGCACCTGCTAATGATTTTATCATTTCGTCTATTTCAATCACTACTGCTGTGTCTTTCATCATGATAAAGGTATATAGTACACCTGATGCAATAGTAATAGACGCCGCAGGAATGGTTATAATGGCCAAGGCCAAATACTTCGTGGATAATTGAAACCCTCGCCAAGGTATCGTAGTTAAAGTAGTTCGAATCTGTCCCCCTGTATACTCCGAACAAGTAGTTAATATACCAAGAATAATAAACCCTGCTTGAAGATATCCCATAGAAGAAAGTCCTGTATTCAGTATATTTTGCGTTCCTGCTGCCTCTTGTAGATCAACAGAAGTAAAAGCTGCGGCTAAACCTAAATTAAGAAGGAATGTAACCAAAAGAGTGAGCCATATCAATGGTAATGTAACTAATTTATCCAGTTCAGCACCAAGGATTTGTGTTATCTTTCTACTAGATGAGACACTCATGCTGCTACATCCCTCCTATGGAATACAACAGCTGCAACAATGAAAACAACGACTACCCAGGCAAACATGACTAAACCGCCTGTGTAGGGGGTGTGAAACCCGTCGAATAAACTGCCTGTGGACGTGTTGTCCGTAAACATAAACATTTCAGCGCCAGCCCTATCTGGTAAGTAAAACGCCAACTTTGTAACCCTATACAACAGGACACTAAATGATACAACGGATGAATTTATTATGAGCACAGCTAGCGGGATGATGCCATTCTTAGTTAGAAAAGTAATCCCAAGTGCTAGAAGAGCAGTAAATGTCCAGTAACAAACTGCACCGATAAGTCTGGACCATTCAAATGCAGGGGCATATTCACCAAGAATAAGATGCGTTGCTGACACAGTTGTCATAATAGCAGCAATACAAAGCAGTATGCTGATCACAGTCACAGCACCTGCTTTTGCCAGCAAAAAATGAATTCGGGATGAAACAACAGTTAAACTCGTTGTAATCTGTTGTCCTCCACCAGATTCACTGCTCTCTGTCAAATACTCACTGCTAACAGCTAGCACACCAAGAATAATAACACCTTGCACACCAAGAGCTAACCCGATATAGCCAACTTCCGATAGCCGTGTGCTAACTCCAGCTATAATCTCCTCTTTTTGTGCTATGCTGTCCAAAGCAGCAATGGCTGCCGGAGCAAATGCTCCAATAAGTAAGGCTAGCCAAATGCCTGGCAGGGAGATCAATTTAGATAGTTCCGCGTTGAATGCCCTCATACAACATCACCTGCATTTTCAGATGTCAGGGCAAAAAAGGCTTCCTCCAGCGTGGAATAGTTACCTATTACTTCTTCCAAAGTTCCATCTGCAACGATGGTTCCATGCTTAATAATCACCACATCATCAACGGTCTCTGCAAGCTCTCCCATTAGATGACTGGATAATAACACCGTATTTCCAGACTTAGCACGTTCACGTAAAAATGTCCGAATCCAACGAATTCCTTCTGGGTCGAGCCCGTTTACGGGCTCATCTAAAATCAATATTTTTGGATCACCAAGCAGCGCAGCTGCAATTCCAAGTCTTCTCCCCATACCAAGAGAATACTTCCCAACTCTTTTTCCAGCGGCATTAGTAAGACCTACTATTTCCAAAACTTCCTCGACACGTGAGTTAGACAATCCTGCGGCACGAGCAATCCAACGCAAGTGTGCCCGTCCTGTTCGCATACGATGAGCTCCAAATCCATCAAGTGCGGCACCTACTGTTGCTATAGGATTATGTAGTTCTGCGAATGGCTTTCCATTGATTAGCGCACTCCCTGAGGTGGCACGATCTAACCCAAGCAGGATACGAAGCGTAGAGCTTTTACCTGCCCCATTTGGACCTAAAAAACCAGTTACTCTACCAGGTCTAGCTTTAAAACTGATACCTGATAAGATTTCCACAGTTCCGCGATGTTTGACTAAGTTATTAATTGTAAGCAACCATAACACTTCCCTTCTGTTATGGTTCTAATTATAAAGAAGCAAAGTTACATCTCGGTTATCCTGCTATTTACTTCTGGGTTAACTTTAGGTTAAGCTCTCTCTACCAATAGCTACTCTTGTGCCATCTTCATTTGATGTAAAGTCAGCTTTCAGTTTCATTTTTTTTAACATATAATTTGAAGTCGATAAACCAATCCCCGCCCCACGCTCATAGGATGAGTTATCCATACCTGGACCTCTGTCTGCAACAATGATCTGTTCTTTTTCTACATCAACCCCAATGCTTACATATTTCCCCTCTGCTGCATGTCGAAGAATATTCTGAAATAAATTATCAAGAACCCGTGTCATCCATTTAGGATCTGCTTCCCAATAAAAAGTCGCCTCTGTCGGTAAATCAACCTCGATCTGGATTTCTTTTTCTTCAAATACAGGATACCACGCAGCAACAGATGCTCTTACTAAACGTCCAATATCTGTTGAAGTGGGCTCAAAAGGATGTTTTCCTGATGTAAGCAATGTATAGGAAAGTAAATCATCCATTAGTTCTCCGACTCTAGTAATCGTATGGTTCATCTCTGATAATGAGTTTTGTCCTTCTAGACTCATTGATTCTTTATTTAATCGGGTGACATGTCCTCTCAAAATGGTAAGCGGTGTTCGTAAGTCGTGAGATAAATTCGCGATGAGTCGATGTCGTAACAATTCCTCTTCATGTTCTCGCTTGCGACTGTCTTCAAGCTGTTGAATCATCCAATTAAAAGAACTGCCTAACTGGTCTATTTCATCCATACGATCACTTTGAACAACTATTGGTTTAGGAAATGAATTATGATTAGCTGAAAATGACATGACATCCTGTAAGCGGTTAAGACGTTTACGAAGTCTCAAGAAGAAAATCCAAGAGATTACCACAAATGCGACAATAATAAAACCAAACAAAAGAAGTACAACGTAAAAATAATTTAACTTATTCAGCTCTTCTTCATTAAAAGGAGACTCAATGAACGCAGATAAGAAAATAAGTATGATCGGAGGTAAAAAGATAAATAGAAAATGTCCTTTTAGAAAACGACGAAATAATGATTTAGTCTGTTTCATAGTTTCACCCGATAGCCTATTCCCTTCAACGTTTCAATAATCTCTGGGGAGTCTGGATGACGTTCCAGCTTTTGACGCAGTCGATGGATATGTACCATTAATGTTTTATCACCTGTTATATAAGCTTCTTCCCAGATGGCTTCATAGATTTGTTCTTTTGGTAAAACTTGATTAGGATGGCGTAAGAAGTACATTAAAATATGATGTTGTTTCCCTGTCAATATAATTTCTTCTCCTGTGTGTTTGTCAAATACCATTTGAACTTCTGGATCTACTTCAATATATTTCCCTAATGAAATACGTTCGGAATGTGTTCCGCCCTTTCGACGGATTAATACTTCTAATCTAGCAACTAATTCATCCGTATGGAATGGTTTCGTTAAATAGTCATCAGCAAATTGTAACCCTTCTACCTTATCATCTATCGATGTTCGAGCAGTTAACAACAAAATTGGAACAACAGGAGCTGCCTTTTTTAATCGTTTTCCCACAGTAAATCCATCTAAACCGGGTAACATGATATCCAAAATAACGATTTCATGCTGATTCACTTCTTTTTCAGCTCCTTCACCAGAAAGTAGCCATTGTACTGAAAATCCTCGTTGTTCCAATTCTTCCTTTACCCAACTGCCTATCTTCTCATTATCTTCAATATATAACACGTTTCTTTTCAAGTAACTTCCCTCTCTCTAAATCGAGTTCACTATTAGACAGATTAACACAATCTAAAGAATTGTTTCCAGTTAAGACAATTATATAGTTCGTGCGGACTTTCACTGCCAAGTTATCGTCCATGCCTGGCGCACACTAGAAAACCCTCTAACGTACAGTGCATGTTAGAGGGTTTCGTGCGTAGCTGCTAATTTTAGGAATACTACTTCATGATACTAATAGATTTCGAAGTATTATCGAAGAATATATTTGCACCAAAATACTCAGCAATGAAACGTAATGGGAGCATAGTACGACCGTTTACAAGTTCAGCTGCTACATCCATTCCTGGTGCAAGTTCACCGATCTTAATCGACAAAGTCTGACCTTTCAAGGTAATCATTACGGTTTTCGTAACGTTATCCCAGCTTACATTTGCTCCTAAGCTCTCAGCAACGAAGCGCAGTGGCACTAACGTTCTGCCTTTAACTACCATCGAAGCAACATCCATACTCATTTCGATTCCGTTTAATTTATACCCTGTCTTCCCTAAAGTGAATTCCAATTTCACAGGTTCAGGCTTGGTTGTAACGAAGATATAGCCTAGTCCTTTTGCCTTGAAGGTAAATTTACCTGTCTCATGGTCATAGTTGCCGCCTAAACGTTCCATATTACCGTTCAATCGAAGCATGACACCGCATAACATGCTAAGATCGTTTGTCGACAACTTCTCTTTTGACAGATCGAAGATTACGGGTATAAGCCCTGTATAATCCGTTACTTCCCGGCCATCCGCGAAGATCTTCAATTCATATCCCCGCCCTATAGCTCCGTCTCTTTCATCTACAGGTTTAATAACAACCTTCATCCGCTTTCCTGTATTCAATTGCTTCAACAATTCAGCGGACAATTCCACAGATAAGGTGTCATTCGTAACGATTAGCGGTTTGTCAGCTTTAATAATCGCACCGATCGTATCGCTTTGAATCTCAAGCTCATCTTTTCCGGCTGACATCGTCAATGCAATGGAATTGCCCTTCTTCAGCTGCTCTTTGATTGTAGCATCAATACGCTCCGCTACTGATAACTCTGGCGAAGGAGTCGGCGTACTGCTGTGGCCATTTGAATTGCCGCCATTGTTATTGCCATTATTGCCACCACTGTCATTTGTAGTAATTACAATAGTTAACTCTATCGTATCCATAGCTGCATAATTGGAAGCCGTAATATTGAATTTGTAAGTTCCCGCTTCAGTAGGCACGCCTGAAATAACACCCGTAGCTCCTTCTAGATTCAGCCCAGCAGGTAAATAATTATCACTCACTGTCCAGGTAATCGGTTTGTCGCCGTAAACCGCTAATGTTACCGTATACGGTTGTCCAACTTTGCCGTTTGGCAAATTTTTAGTGATAATCTCCGGAGCTGTAACAACTGGCTTATCCTCTTTAATCTCGATGCTCAATACTCGCTCATCTATACCAAAGTCATTCGTTGCTGCAACCGTGAATTCGTAATATCCTGTCTCTTGAGGCGTACCCGAGATAACGCCTGTTGCTTCATCTAGGTTCAAATCTACTGGCAAATCTCCTCCCTGGACCTTCCAAGTAATCGGTTCGCTGCCATATACCGCTAGTGTTACCGTATACGGTTGTCCAACTTTTCCGCTTGGCAAATTCTTAGTAATAATCCCCGGAGCTGTGTCAACTGAGACATCTTCAGTGATCACTATATTGAAAGGTTTTGTGTCACTGCCTGCGTCATTATTTGCTTGAACTTTGAACGTAAATTGACCCCACTGATCCGGTGTACCAGAGATAACACCTGCACCTTCATCCAAGCTCAATCCTGATGGTAATTGTCCCTCTACAACGGCCCATTTGATAGGCTTATCGCCTTCAGTCGTAAGAACTGCCGAATAAGGTTGTCCGACCTTGCCATCCGCAAGCGAATTCGTCGTAATCGTTGGTGCCGTACCTGCGTCTTCAACCCATTTCGCATATAATCCAATATCCCTTGTAACAGGATCAGCAACGAAATTCCAGGCATCGTTTAATCCTGTATCTTGATACCAACCGCCGAAAACAGTTTTTTCTTTTGTTGGCGCTGTTGGCTCGGTAATTGTCCCGCCCATATCAGCGAACTTCATCGCAACTTCGCTGCCACCATTGGAATCAAAAGTTACCGCATAAGGGTTGTGCGCGCCGATGGAAGGCGTTCTTCCGCTAAGTGGATTGCCGAAGAAGTCTGTTCTCTCCGTCATATGAGGCAGAGCGTTCGCCCGATCCACATATGGGCTTACAATCTCGGCACCTGCACCATAGGCCAGGTTATTACCATCAGCAAGACGGAACCCGTTCATCGCACTGTAATCAAGCTTGGCATCCACTGTTCCGCTGTTGGTAATCCAATGTTCCGGCGCAGATTTATAATCATTTAATATAGAATTTAGTTCCTCTTCCGTTACATAGCGGTTGTCTGTTGCTGTTACGCCTGCACCTAGATATCCGCCTCCACCTGCGTTCATACTGTCAAAAAGATTAGCCGGATATACAATGTTGTTTGTAAACCGTCCGGTTGCAAATGGAGCTGATGTTCCCCCGCCTTTCAGACCAACCTGGTTGTTTGCCCCAGTGTAGGCAAATATATTATTTTGGAAATAAATGTGCAAGTTGGAGGCTGTCGGGTCAAATACTAACGAACTGCTATTCTTCAATGGTGTGACGATAACATTGTTATAGTATAAGCCACTTAATTCCTCGCTCGTTGAAGAACCTCCTGCAAGCAATATTAGACTGTTAAAACTCTTGTTAAAATCCGGACTGCGGCCGTCGTTCACGCTAATATTATAGCGAACGATATTGCCCTTGGCAGCGTTCATCTGTAAGTACCAACCACCATAGTTATTTCGGCTGTAATTGTATTCATACACATTGTCCTGACAATAGTTGTCAATGTCCCAAGCCATACCGTCATTACTTGCATGATAAGGGTTATCCACAGCTTCATTATAGCGGAAGATGGTGCCTTTACTTGCCATAATCCACGCTGCTGCATAGTTTTGCGAACCTAGATATGTTGGTGTTGTATTATTTGGACCCCAGTTCGTAACCAGATTGCCGCTCTTATCGCTTAAATAGCTATAACCGTTGTCTGTGACCACATTTCGTTCCACAAGGGAGTTGTTCCCGCCGGACATGACAATGCCATCTCCAACCGAACTAGAAACCCAGTTGTTTCTAAACACAGCGTTGGATGCCCAAGGATAGCTTGAGTTACTCCAAGTAATACCTGTGTTATTAGTCCCTGGATTGCTTGGCCCGTAGGCATTATTGCGAATACCTTCGTTATCACAACGAAGGGTTTTGTTGCCTTCAACCAATATATCTACATAACCATTAATAATGATGCCGCCGGATACCTTACTTGCTCCATTTGCTTGGTGCAGCCCATTAACATCATGAACATAGTTATCTCGAATGACGATTCCTTGCATACGAGCATCAGCATAATCTTGAATATTAAACTGTCCTTGTCCCAGCTTGGAAATCCGTGACATTACAGCGATACCGGAACGGCCGTCACCTGCCGCATTGCCGATGTTCGTTACTTCAATTCCACTGACAATCCAATAGTTAACGTCATATAACTCAATGGTACCGTTTAAGGAAATGCCAGATGGGCTCGACGCTGTTCCTCCACCATTAATTACCGGGCGTTTGTTAGGGTCGGTCGTATTATATTTTGTAAGCGTAATCGGATTTCCTTCCTCACCATTGCCACGCAGTCTGATTTGTTCATTCCATACGCTATTCGCATCCAGATAAATGGTTGAACCTGGCATAAATACATATTCATTAATTTTGGAGATTGATTTCCATGCTGTAGCCGGTGTGCGTCCATCTGCATGATCGTCACCGTTATTGGAGAAATAATAATCACGGACTTCAAGGGGTACAATGTTCAACTCGAATGTGATTTCGGCAGGATACAGATCAAGTCTAACGGTATATTTCCCCGGCACGATATTATTTCTTGCGAATGATTCTTTGTTAATTTTCAATACATTACCGCTAACCGTATAATCCACATCCCGCTGCAGTGTTACAGCGCCGATCTCCACTCCAGCTAGATCTGCTAAATCAGGATTTACGGTGATATTATAGTCGTCCAGACCCATAACATATGTGCTGTCTTCCAAGTGGCTATACTCTTTGGGCAAAAGCTTTAGCGTAATAGAAGATGTTCCGGTTTGGGCTGTTATTCCACTATCGATAACATATACGTCATCGATAAAGTGCCTGTTCTGTATATCCTTAACCGTTCCAGCCTTGTTGCCCCAGTTCGTAGCAAGCTGCAATGCATCGATCTTGGAAATATTGTTCTTAACTAGGGTATCAAAATTTCCGCCATCTGTTGATTGCCTTTGAATGTCTTGTCCGTCAATTTTATAGGTTGTTCCTGTTGATGTAACGAACCATTGAAATTTATGCCAGCCTTCACTTCGCTTGACATCTACAGGATAGAATCTCCCGGATGAACCGGGTCTGACTGCGTAATTGGTCAGATTTGCCGTCCAGTCACCATCTCCATTGCCATAATTTATTGCGATATGTTCATTGGACGATGGGGTTAAGCCAAAGACAGCGTGGTCATTGGAAGCCGCTCTGCCATCATCATAGTACCAAGCAGTAACGATTGTTGTCTTACCGGTTGCAGGGGCGTAATTATAGGTACCTGGAACAGTCGCCACCTGACCGGCGCCGCTTGATGTCGCGGCCTTTCCTCCGGTACGGGACATCACATCGCTGTGAATATATCCGTTCGCACCATTTGAAAATTTCTTCTCCCCTTCAAATCCATCGTAAAATTTAGTGTCAGCCTTATTGAAGTAATCAACGCTCACATGTACAGTAACTTCTTCGTTCCCTGTCGGAATATAACCTTTCTTAACCGTCACGAATCCGGCATCATCAACTTCAATCTTATCCTTGTCTTGATCCGCCGGACTGAAGCTGATGTTATCAGCAACGAACACATCAGCTGTGTCAACCATTAACCGCGTTCTATCTCCTGCCCGTAATGTATCGTTCTGGCGAATTAGCGCAATGTTCGCTGAATATTGTGCACTCTCCCCTGATTCATCAGAGTCCAAGAATCGTGACGTTGCGTTGCCGTTTGCCTTTACTTTAAAGGTATCGTTTAAAGTCGGAGACAAAGCCGTATCATTGCTTGTCGCTGCAATCGGGCTTCCATTAACCACTCCATTACTGAAGAGTTGAACCGAATAGGCAGATGCGTTAGCGACGCGATCCCATGTAGCGTATGTGCCGTTCCATCTGGCATTTGCCGGTGTAGGCAATTTCTCGATTTTCAATATTCCGGATGCTGCAACTTCTTCACTGATATCTCCCGCATTATTTATGACAATAGCTGTAACAGTGTAGTTGCCCACTCCCAGTGCCCTTGCATAGGGCAGAACATGATGCCTTTCATGATTGTTAGGCTGGTCGGGACCCCCATTTTTCGATAAATAATAACCAACAAGTCCACCGTCTTTGAACAGTGTTACAAGGGTATCGCCGTAATTGGAAGCGCCATTATAAATACCCGTATCCGAGTCAAGCGTTGGATTAATTGGTGCATTCACCTGCGTATTGGTGGTTATCAACAACGGTACAGCATGGGATTTCACCACAACTCCCTCTGCCGAGGAGACTTCGCAATAATAAAAATTGCCTTGTTGTGAAGCTGCGTCCACATTGGAAAGTGTTAATACTGCCTTATCAGCTCCGCTGACTTTTGTCCCGCTCAAGCCAGTCTCGTCATCAGATACATACCATTGATAAGCAGTAGCAGCGGCTGATGCCGTAATGCTAAATGTTGCTGTCTCACTTTGTTTCACTTCTGCCCTTGTTGGCTGAGTGATTATTTCTAAATTTGGCAATCCGCCGGGAGGTACCAAATTCACTGTTAATGTTCTGGTACCTGTTGTTGTAGCCACATCTTTTACAACATAAAAATCGTCAATTAGATGTTTATTTTTAATATAAGCTTTGTTCCCTGACTGGCTATTCCATCCTCCAGCTATTTTAGGCTGAATGGTTGTACCGCTCTTCATAGCTTTGTAAATATCACTTTGCGCTGAATCGGATATTAATGTTCCGTCTATTTGTAACGTCGCACCATTCGGTGTAATAAGCCACTCGAATTTATGCCAGCCTGTGGAACGTAAAGCCCCGCTATCTTTCCAACGGTTGCCTGCTGTACCCGCTGATGATGGTTCATAAGCCCAAGTATATTTCGTCGGGTTATGAATAACATCAGCCTCTGAACTTTGATAGAATGTCCCGGCAAAGGTGGCATTTTTGCCATCTACAATAGCAAATTGCGTTCTATCCGTCGCAGTCTTCTCCTCATTAGGATACGGGTCAAAATACCATGCCGTCATCTTATAATTGCTGCCAGCCGGCAATGCCACGTCCTGGGCTACCTTTTCATTATTCGTATCATCCGATGGTGTAATCGCTTTCAATCCAGAGCGGGACTGTGCATCGGACAGCGTGAAGGACGAGCCTAATTTGCTCATAGATGTCATCGGACCATTGTTGTTCTCGAAGTCCTCCATGAATAACACTTCTGAGTCAGGGTAATAACCTGCCGTGGCCGTGATTGTCACCGGGACGCCCGGGGCACCTGGCGACGCAAATGTATAACCGTTAGATAAAGTAATGTTACCCTGATTATTAACAGTTAAAAGATGCGAATTGCTGGAATCATAACTTACCTCGTCAATAACCGGTCCTTTAACCAGACTGCTTAAAGGCGAACCTTTATAGGAAAGATTTACCCTGCCTGCCTGACCTGCGGCTTGTGTCAATTCTAGTACAACGGAGTCAAAAGATTCGCCCCCTCCCGCAGCTGATACTTCAGATGAAGGCGCCAAGCCGAACAGACCAGGGAATGCCAACGTTGTTGCCGTAACTATCGACAAAGCTTTTTGCATCCATTTCGATCGTATCATTCCAAAATTTCCTCCCTTTGAAATTAATAAATTTATACTTTATAAAAAAATCTGTATCTATGGAAATCTCAATAGACAAAGATTTTTATAAACTTAAAAACTAACTATTCTAGTTCACTACTAATTCACTGAATCGATTACCGTTATACACGATCTTCAACTTATTCGTATTTGTTATTAACGCTCGCAAGTCAGATTCCGCCCATTCGTATATAATGGAATCTTTCACTTCTTCCAGTTTAAGCTTGGTGATTTCCGGTTTTGTGATTAATGTGGCAATGACATCCTCGTCCATATATTTACCGATTACTGTCTCACCTACAGAAGCAGCAGCTAATGACTCCCAGAACTTAAGAGACTCGGTATCTTCTTTGGATATATCCAAACGATTTAGCACTTTCTCTTTCTTGGCCTGCCCCGTTGTCGCTAACGCAGCCGTTAATTTATCAGCAACACGAGTATATTCCGCACTTTTTGATGCATACTCAACTTGTAACTCCGCGTTGCTCATTTTCGTTTTCTTAACCTGGGTTTCTACCAAATCCGGCCAACGGGCGCCACTTAAATATTGCATGTATTGATATAAATCAAACTGAGGCAGCCCATAGTATGTCTCTCCTGAATCATCCATCTTAGCTCGCTTAACATTTTCATCATCCATGTCGGATTCTAGCTCATCAAAGCTTTTGTAAGGGGCGATCCCCCGCTCATCTGCAATAAACTGCTCCTGCTTGGTTTTTAGCAATGCAGTCATCGCAGAATTTTTGGCGTATTCAGAGGGGGTTTCATGATTTTTGCCGTATTTACGTGTCCAGAAGCCCTCATCTACTTGAGCCCCATAAGTTCTGAAGAAATAGTCTGCTGTTACAGCTCTTTGCTCTGTTACATAGAAATGAAATTCTTCCTCTGTTACTGCATATCCATCTACGGTAAATATCCAGTTTTCAGGCAGCTCCGCCTTTTTGTTAGTTAAGCCCAACATGAGTAAAGCAAGAACAATCAGAGCGGTAAACAAGATAATCACTGTTGGTTTTCGTCTTGTAATCCCCATGACAGCCCCCTTTCCAATATTCAACCTAGCTTTGCATGAAAGCCATGACAGTGAAATTCTTCCCCGTTGCAGGAGAAGTTCCCAAATTTAAATGGTTAGACATTATTGTAAGTTTAGCCACCCCCTAATGTAAGCGCTTATTTAGACTGAATTAGAACAAATTTGACTTATAAAAAAACAGTCCTAGTTCGCAACTTTGTGTGTACTAGGGGATCAATATCTTAAAAAGGAACTGTCGTTTGGTGTAAACGCTTTTATTTATGGATATTAATTTTTAAATTTTATTCACAAACACCTAGACACGGCGAAAATAGTTGTGATACATTTGAGCATAAGTAATGCTGCTGGGTTAGCAATTTCTACCTATAGGTGAAAAGTGACGTTGAGGATGCGATGATTTCCTATTGAAGCGCATATCTTCAAATCTCTTCAGCATATAAGTCAAATGTCACCTTCGCCCTAAAGTTAAAGCGCTTAAACTTTATAGGCTTAAATAACATCTATTGTTAAGCGTGTTACTTTGGAGATCAGACTATAGGGAAGGAGGATTCATTGACGTTAATTAAAAACCGTCACTTAAGGAGAAATTTTTGTGCACTCATTGAAATCGACCTCGGGCACAATGAAAGTGTTAATAGTAACGTTGAGGATGCGATGATTCCCTAATGAAGCACGTATCTCCAAATCTTTTTCAGCATATAAGTAAATGTCACTTCCGCCCTAAAGTTAAAGCGCTTTAACATTATAAGCGTGTGTAGCACTTATTGTTAAGCGTTTTACTTTGGAGATCATTCTATAGGGAAGGAGAATTCATTGACGTTAATTAAACTAACCATCACTTAAGGAGGAATTTTTATGTACTCATTGAAATCGACCTCAGGCACAATGAAAGTGATGTTACTTGTTATGCTTTCGGCGGTTATGCTTCTATCGACATTAGCCGCACCTGCACCGCTTCAACCAAAAGCTCATGGAGCGGGTGAATTGAAACCGTTTCCTCAACAAGTCAGCTATCCGGGTATCATTAAACCAAACCACGTCAGTCAATCCTCGTTGAATAGTTCTGTAGCTTCCTACTATGACTACTGGAAGGCTACTTATCTTAAAAACAACCTGTCCTCGCTGCCTGGAGGATACTATGTAAAAGGTGACATTACTGGCGAAGCGGACGGCTTCGATCCGCTAGGCACATCGGAAGGCCAAGGATACGGTATGGTCATTACCGTGCTTATGGCCGGTTACGATACGAATTCCAGAACAATCTATGACGGTTTGTTCAAAACGGCTAGAGCGTTCAAGAGCTCTAACAACCCGAACCTGATGGGATGGGTAGTAGCAGATAGTACTGGGGCTCAAGGGCACTTCGGTTCGGCAACAGACGGGGACCTCGATATCGCTTACTCCCTTATTCTAGCTGATCGCCAATGGGGCTCGACCGGAACGATCAATTATTTGGCTGAAGCCAAAAAGATGATTGGCGCTATTAAGCTTAGCAATGTGACAACTAACAACAGGCTGAACCTTGGTGACTGGGATACGAAGAGCGCCTTGAATACCCGTCCCTCCGACTGGATGCTCAGCCATCTACGGGCTTTCAATGAAGTAACTGGAGATTCAACTTGGCTAAGTGTCATCAACAATCTGTATAACGTATACAGCCAATTTACAGCAGCTTATTCGTCTAGCACAGGTCTGATATCGGACTTCGTGGTAGGCAACCCGCCTAAGCCGGCTCCCCCAAACTATTTGGAAGAGTTCCCTGAAACAAATGAATACAACTACAATGCAAGCCGTGTACCACTTCGGATCGTAATGGATTACGCCTTGTACGGAGATACCCGCGGTAAGGATATCGCTAATAAAATGGTGGTATGGATCAAAGGAAAAACAGGCAACAATCCGAACAATGTGAAGGACGGTTACCAACTGAACGGTTCGAATCGCGGTACTTATGCAACAGCGGTATTCGTAGCGCCTTTCATCTCCGCAGCGACGACTACCAGCACGCATCAAGCTTGGGTCAATGCCGGTTGGGACTGGATGAAGAACAAAAAGGAAAGTTACTTCAGCGACTCCTTTAACATGCTGAACCTACTGTTCATCTCGGGGAACTGGTGGAAGCCTACCTACAGTGCAGCGGATGCACAAGCTCCCTCGGATCCAACGAATCTGACCGCAACAGCAGCTTCAAGCAGCCAAATTAATCTGAGTTGGACTGCTTCCACAGATAATGTCGGTGTAACAGGCTATCGGGTTTTCCGTGGCGGCGTGGAAGTAGGCGCACCTACAGACACATCCTTCAGCGATACCGGACTTACCGCATCGACAGCTTACAGCTATACGGTGAAAGCTGTCGATGCCGCAGGCAACCTGTCTGCTAACAGCAATACCGCAACAGCAACTACAAGTGCAACTTCTCCTGACAACACCAACCTTGCGCTAGGTAAGACAGCGGTAGCCAGCTCTATCGAAGGTGCAGGATTTGAAGCTTCCAAGGCAACAGACGGCAACTCCACTACCCGTTGGGCGAGCATGGAAGGAAGCAACAATGAATGGATTTACGTCGATCTGGGTGCAACCCAAAGTGTGAACCGCGTCAAGTTGAATTGGGAAGATGCTTACGCTAAAGGCTACAAAGTTCAGGTGTCTAACGACGCAACAACATGGACGGATACTTACGTAACAACGACCGGTAATGGTTCTATTGACGATATTACATTTACCGCAAATAGCGGACGTTACGTCAGAGTGCTGTGTACTGCTAGAGGGACCGTATACGGATATTCAATATTCGATTTCGAGGTTTACGGCTCTTAATTGAACAAAGCCTGGCGGATATGAATCCGTCAGGCTTTGTTACTTTTGCTTAGGGCAGCGACGGTTCTATAAACCGTATTATCACTGGATGTGCAGCTATATGGACTTCATTTCGATTATAGGAGAATAAGAACCATTTCCATTGCGACATTTGCTCGTATCTCTTTATTAAAGATTAAATATCCCGAAATCTGGATGCCTCCCTCCACTCTCATATCCTGATCTTGTTCATTTATTCGATTTATCGTTCGCAACAAGGTTGATTTCCAGCAACCGGAGGGGCCGATCAAAGCCGTAATTGATTTTTCAAGGATGCACATAGTTATATTTTTTAATCTGGCACATCTCACGTTCAAAATAATACGGTTGGCTGATATCGCCCTGCTGATCTAGCATGAGCAGTATCGTGTAAATATCACCCAGTTGTGAGCTTTGAAAGATTAGATTAAATACGATCGGATGCTCCGGCATATGTTCCAAAAATGTACTGTCTTCTTACATCATCGTTTTACAAGTGTTTTGCATAATTCAATACTAAATTCCTAGAAATAAAAAGCCGAATGGATCGTTCTCATCCACTCAGCTCATAGGTTTATTTTACAATAATCTGTATAGTATCACTTTCCGTAGTTCCACTTCCATTCATAAACTCACAGTGATATTGATAAATGCCAGGAGTTTTCCCTGAGATTTGTGTAATGGCCGATTGAGCACTTGGTGTTTGTGAAGATAAAGATTGCGTTTCAATGAGTTCGCCATTTTCATATAATCGATATTGTGCTGCGTTCGTGCCCCACCACATATTAGCAGTAATGTTATAGTCCCCATCTTGATCCCAGTTGTCACTAGACAACACAGGTTTGCCGGGATTCGCCTCAGTCACGGTGACGGTGTGTGGATCACATGAAGTCGTTCCATACAAATTCGATAACTCACATGTATACACATAGGTTCCATTCGGCTTTCCTTGAATAGGAATAATGGAAGTCTGGGCAGCAGGCGAAACATCGGCCAGTGACTTCGTTTGGATCAATTGGCCATTCTCGTACAACTTATACAGTGAGCCATTGTTTCCCCACCACATATTCATCGTAACTTCGTAATTGCCATCATTTATGCCTGTGGCAACACCGCTATTATTCGAAAGTGCCGGTTTACCTGGCACCCCATTTGCAAGCAATTCCGGGCTAACGGAATGCCGTTCGAACTTGACTGCATCAGCCCTCGTATAAATCATATCGGCAGGTAGAGTTGGCGGATCTACCGTTGTCGGAGTAACCCTGGTTAGACGAACATACTCGCTGCCGTCTCCAGTAAAGTCGAACGTTCCTAGATTAACCCAACCTGAGGAGCCGACGGTTGCATCAATATACGTGACCTCGGTAACCGACTGATGCTTCACTTCTACTTTGACATAATTATCGTTTGCCGTCGTATGGACGAGCTTGTAGATGGAGACCGTATATTTCCCCTCTGGGAACTGGCCTTTCCACGTCGCTGATGATCCTTGCACGGTAGAGTAACGGGACTTAACCCCAATTTTGTATCCGGCTAAATTGCTTTGGCTCCAAGATCCTTCTGTCGTGTATAACCCAGTCGTATTCGTGCTGTCGACAATAACCGTTAAGTCCCTGATCGCAATTGTCAAAGACGGCGTTGTTAAGGTCACCCCGTCAATCGTTACAGTGGCCCATACCTCAATATGATCCGTTTCTCCGTCGAGACTTAGAAGGGTCAACATACCGCTACTGTCCACTTCAGCCAGATCGGTTCGATCAACGAAATATTGCACATTTGCCTGTGATAGATCACCAATCAGACCGTTATCCAAATAGCCGGTCACGCTTAGTTGTGCGGTTTGAGTCATTTGCAGTTCACTCCGATCCGACAGGATCACCACAGACTCCAATTGCGGCATACTTTTTGGATCGACCCACATCATCGCATCGGCAACTACCCGTGACTTGTTGGCCTTATTGGTTAACTCGACATATCCGCTATAGCCTGCTGCAAAAGGATAATCTCCCAGGTGCACCCAAGTCCCATTGGCCGTTGTCTCATCAACGGTAACCGTCTCGGAGCCTCCACTATAATAAACGGTAAATGAGGCATTCGTTGCCCAATTTTCACTTGTAGCGGTTATTTGCGGAAGCTTGTAATACACACTGTAAGTAACACTTTCCGGCAGCTCAGGCTGCCATTTAATTCTGCTTGTCGCTGTGCCGGCAGCCGATTTGGCGTACACATAGTTATCATAGTAATAGTCGTTAGCGGTTGTATCCCGTATCCAGACGCCTTCTGTCTCCGCCTCCGTATTATCCACAATGATCGATGAACCCTTCTGCCAATCCGGTTGAACCGGAGTTTCTTGTACCTGATCAGGCAAATAGAGTGTCCGCTTGCGAGTCTGTTTCCCGTCCGATTCCACATAATAAGTGAAGGTTTGGGATAAATCGTTTACCCGTATCGACCATTCCATCGGATAAATCGTATCTGGAATCGTCGTATACGTCGCCCCGCCATCCAAGGAATAATGGATCGTCGCTGGTTTTGTCGTTTTTGCCTGCACATAAGCATCATAGGCCGTTTCGTCGGGCTTGACGATCAGCATACCTTTAACCGCATCTATAGGGCTGTGGATATCGAAGAAATAGCTTGCCTCCGATGTATCAGCAGTTCTGACCTGGTGCAGCGGCACATCAATGTTGAGTCCTTCTACAATGATAGCGGTTATTCCCTTGCTTGAAACCGTGGCTTGAATGATTCCGCCACTCATAACCGTTTGCTCTGGTGTGCCATTGTCGCGGATGATGGTTACGGTATAATCTTGTGCCGGGTTGAACCCAATGATTTGCGCATTCAATTCGATAGGAGTCTGGACTTCAGCTGACGATTCGTTGCTTAACCCGATGTAGAATTTATTCCCGCTCTCTCCCGTTATCCAGTTCAATTGAGGATGGTTGGTCTTAATAATCCCCTTGGGCATCCAGAGCCAAACGTCGGAATTACCGTAAAAATGACCTGGTTTATTTCCATAGAGGTGATATTTGAACCATAAAAAATTAGTTTCAAATACAGTAGGGAATGTAATACTACCATTCGATTTCAACGATTGTTCGCTGATCAAATAATCCATAGTTTGCCCGAGTTGTCCCGGTATATGGTGATAATAGATAGATGTAGCCCCGCTTGGGCCTTCCAGAGGAAACTCTGGTTCAAGTTGGCTAACGGCGAAGCCCTTATAGTAATAACCTGGATAACTGGAATACCGACCAATAACCGCATTATGAGCAATATCCTGCAGCAGTTTATCACCTGTATAGAGCGACAATCTCAGCATGAATGGAGCTTCCTGAGCATTCATCCGATAATAGCCAGTTGTACTTCCCGCTTCAAACGTCAATCCATTGGGAGAAACAAGCTCACTATCCGCTTGTACGCCTCCGGCTACATCTTCTGGGAGCTTGATCCGAGGATATTGATATTTACCACTTTCCGGCCAATGGAACGACTCCGCGTAATTATACGTCTCAGGCTGCGGAATCGTAACGGCACCTTCAGGAACCGGACGAGCAACGAACATCGTTGCATACCGTTTGGCTTCCTTATAAGCAGCATTCAAGTATTTGGGATCCTGAGTTTCCTCGTAAAGCTCCAAGATCTCCATCCACAGCTTGCTATAATAATAAATGAACTCATTTTTACTCACATTAACAGATGCAGGCGTATCAATATGCTGCATGATATAGCTGTCGGCTGCATCCTTGGCAGCCTGTAAATAATGCGCATCTCCCGTCATACGATACATCATCAGGGGCTGAATGACAGGACCGCGGTCTTTCTGGTCAGGATCACGCACGAGGTACTCTTCCTGTGCTAGCGCCCCAATTCCTGCCGAAGTACCCATCATCTGATTGACAGCGGCTACGCTTGAAAAATCAAACGGCAAGGTTGCCATTTTCCATAATGACGGCACACCGTATACTGGCTTCTGCGTCGGCGACCAACCTATGCCATTTCGCGATAAGCCATACTGGACGGACGGCAATGCTCTCGTATCGTAAAGCTGGTCATCCCCAGTCAAATAGTAAGCCCCCAAAAGAACCGCATTCGAGCTTGTTCGAACGCTATCCTCGTTTTCGATGTCAATGAAGCCCTTGGCACGGCTCCACCACCCGCTGGGTGACGGGACATAATCAACAGAGTCATCTCCTTGCGGCTCTATCTTAAGTAAATCGATCATATTGAACATCGCGTCAGTAAGCGACTGATCTGATACATTCTCACGGTATGCAGAATAACCGTACTCTTTGCGAAGAATATCCGCGTAGGACTCATACAAATTACTTTTTTGAGCGATTAGTCCCATATGAAATTGATAAGTGCTTTCTGCGTTCATTTGCGAATAGGTCCCTAATTGAGGAGCATACAAGATTGGCTGCACGCTGCCTTCGTTGTTGACAAGGCTCATGCCGAGCCTTTGCTTCGTAACACCTCCCGTCGGTTCAAATTCAACCAGAAGCTCATCCGACGGTACAAATACCCCATACGTCAATGGATTCCCCGAACCGTCATTCTTCTCAACCAGACTCATCGGAGCGCTCAGTTCCCTTAAGCTTGTTGATTCCACTGAACCTACCATTTTGGCGTGTGATCTGAAACCATTTAACACTTCATTGACACCTGAGATTTGCTCTGTTGTGAAGGACTGATAACCGATTACATAATTGCCATCCCTGCGAGGTGTAAAGGCGAAGGAAACATCAGGTTTGTCCCCTGACATAGACCAGTTCACTTGTAAATCGTAATCGCTTTCATGTGATGAATCGGTTAATATCGCCGTGTGGCTGTCGGGGAAGTCGATCTCGTCGAATGTAATCCAGTGTTTGTTCATCGTATCGTAGTAATTGGTACGACTCCCCGCATTCCCATCCAATAAGACCCATTGTTCTTCAAGTCTTTCTGATACATTATTGACAGGTACCCAGTTCTCCGTATCCGCGTCCTTGTAGAACAAATCACGAACGATGGATTTGCCACCATCCCAAGCTGCTTCATAGAAGGTTGCTTTATAGCCGTCATTCTCGATGCTGCCTTTTTCCGTGTAACTGAGATTCGCCAATGTACGGCTGCGCAGCGGAGGCAACGGGGGAGCCTGCTGCCGGATATTCCCTTCAAATTTGACCGCATCGGCTCGCGTAATGATCTTTCCGGTCGTAGGTTGTGTTCGAGTCAGTCTGACAAATTCGCTATCATCACCACTGAAATAATATGACCCCAAATCAACCCATCCGGCCGATGGTCCCGACGAGGGTCTCAGATCCATAAACATGACATCCGTAATCCCATTGTGAACAATTTCGATTTTAACATTACTGTCTGCTTTGTCCGCCCAATCAAGCTTGTTGAATGAAATTTTCGCCGTCCCTGCTTCTAATCGCGGATTCCATGTGATGCTTCTTCCTACTGCATCGGTAAATTTGGAACTGGAATAATTATATCCCTTCACTCCCGTACTTGTAGTCCAATCAGGAGCGGAGAATCCGTTATTTGCGTTATTTACATCAGTGGTGACGACATCATCAATCGTGATGCTTCCATCATCAATGATGATCGTCTTATGAGGTTCTTTTTGCTGAATATTACCTTCGAACTTGACCGCATCTGCACGAGTAAGTATCGTGCTGGTTGTGCTGGTAGACCGAGTTAATCTAACGAATTCGTTACCCACTCCGGAAAAATAGTACTCTCCCAAATCAACCCATCCCACAGAAGCGCCAAATGAAGGTCTCAAATCCATAAAAAGAACATCCGTCGTTCCATTGTGGACGATTTCAATTTTTACATTGCTATCTGCTTTATCTTCCCAGTTAAGCTTGTATAACGAAATTCTCGCCGTTCCCGCTTCCAATCGTGGATTCCATGATATCGTTCTGCCTGCTGTACTCGTATATTTGGAACTGGAGTTATCATACCCCTTCACCCCTGTACTTGTGGTCCAATTCGGTGCCAAATATCCGTTGTTCTCGTTACCCACATCAGGTGTCACAACATCATTGATCGTGATGCTCCCGTCATCGATGATAATCGTCTTATACGGTAAGGTCTCTGCATAAGCGGTCCTTATTCCGTCTAGGCTGAAAGGAACTAATATCGTCACGATGAAAACGATTAAGAAAAACAGCTTCCTTTTTATCATACAACTCACAGCCTCCCTTAAGTTGATAACGCTTTCAAAATAATAAAACCCTCCTTTGTTCGAAGATCATAAAGAAGCGATCAGCCGTATCCTTCTGGCTAATCCCGCTCCGTCGTTTTTATCATAGCATGTCACAGAACTGTGAAATTTCTTTGATTTCAAGAATTTCTTATAAGATTTTAAGCAAGAAGAAACGACTTTGTCTTCCTTTAAAAAAGAGACCTACATCATAACTGGCCGCTCAACTGCAGTCAGTATAAAATAGGTCTTTCAATTGGATAAAACCTTTAGATTAATTATAATGGCGGCTGCACCAATAACAACTTCCCAAGCTGGATCACCGTTTGATCATACCAATCTGGATGCTGCCGAACATGCTCAATACTTCGTTCATTTCCGCATGCCTCAAACACAGCCGCTTTGTCTGTCTTTTCGGTATCGACTTCGAAGCGAACTGTATGTTTCCCATTCGGGAGCTCTGGCAAGAATACATACTGATTACGATTATGATCGTTGTGTAGTGTGAATCGATCGACAATAAAGGGTTCTCCACCATCCACCGACACCTTCAATCTGCCAGAATCAGGCCCCCCGATATCGAATAATCCGATATGGGTTCCCTCGAACTGCACCGTGATAGCCTCTCCAGGATCGACTGCTCGCCATAGGCCGGGGAACAACCAATTGTACTCGCGCACTAAAGCACAATCATCCGGAGTCATGTAAGACCATCCTGCGGAAAAATCGGTAAGACTATCCAGTGACAGCATGGTCGCATACTCCCAAGGATTAGCCGGAACCAACGGATTCTGAGGTAAGTGATGTACTGACCTTCCCGGATGATCTTGAAGTTCTCTAATTTTCTCAAATGACCGGGTGATCGTATCCGTGTAAATCTGGTGTCCTTCAGGAATAGTCGGATGGATCGAATCATGCGTAAAAACAACGGCTCCGGAAATGGACACGTCTTCCCTTGAGGTAAAAACGAGTTTTCCCTCCGACACCAAGTGACTGACCTCTACGCCTAGATGAATCGAAGGAATGCCGTAATAGTCGGCCACTTCCTCTTGCATTATAGCCCCCTTCTGGTATTCCCCAGACTGAAATAAGGCCACATCCCGCTCCTTCAGCGTATAAACGAACAGGATATCGGTAAACCGGTTCCGCTTGCGGATCTGACGGACAATCCCTTCGATACGCGCCTTGGATTCGGGATCTCCGCCATCGTTACCGACAAATTCAACAAATACTAGATCAGGCCGATGACGCAGTACATCTGTCTCCAAACGGGCACAGCCCAAATCCGATCCTGTCCCATCAATGCCTGCATTCACAGAGCGGATATCCGCCTTAGGATATTGCTTACGAAGCCAATCCGCCGTCATGACCCTGTAGCCTTCAGAACGTGTATTACTGCCGCCGAAATAGACGATTGTTACGGTATCCCCATTTTCCAATTTTTGAATTATATTGGGGAGCCCTTTACGAGGGAATAATTCCTTCATCGTGACTTCACCTGACCTCATTTATCGATTTTAGGAGCAAACAATTTTACAGCAAACACTTCGAAATAAGGCGAACCATAAGTTGCGCAGAAATTAATCCGGATTCGGGATACACGTTTCTCATCCACCTTATGTTTATTCAAGGTGAGATAATTCCCACGAGTTATGATTGTCCTATCGGTTCCGTCTTCTAAGGTCAAGGTCATATCATAATCTTGAATAAGGGACTCGATCGGATCGTTGAAATGCTCCAAATCCAGCTGCGAATTAAAAACAAGATGGATTTCGTCCAGATTTTTGGGGCTTGTAAAACAGAATTCCAACCATTCCTGTCCTTTCGAATGTTCAGAAATCCAGCCGTTCGGTTGGCCATAAGGTCTGGAGTAGCCATTGACAACATTCTCAGGACTATACATATTCTGAGCTGGCATCAGGTCCTTAAAGCAAATGCTCTTATTGAATTTCTTCAGCCTGGACGGCTCTTCCGGCCTATAATGGAAGCTGACCGCACCTGTCAATTTCTCTTCATTACCGTATATGGCAATGCTCGCCGTGCCCTCCAATATGATGTAGATTTTGTCGTCAGCCGGTTTCTTGCAGTCCAAGTCTAGCGTAATCCAGTCGTCATGACCGGCTGTAATAACCAAGTGGTAGTCTCTCAACTCGCTGGTTGGAATGTAATTTTCCTTCCGTTCCCCGCCAAACAGCTTCACATGTAGAGTTTCCGAATGCTTGGACCTATTTTTAATTTTGATCCGTACGCTTTCAGCCACGGATGTCTGAATCGGCAAGACCAAACATAACCCTTTCTCCAAGGAAATCTCTTCGGTTGGATGAAGATTGTCATAACTGCGCTGAGACGAGGCACGAATAGTTAATCCGTCAGCGAAGTAAGGATCCAATTCTTCTTGAAGGCCTACAATGGTTTGCCCGTCTCGAAGCAGTAGCGCCTGCAGCTCCCCCATATGAGCTTCGACTATGGCCGCGGGGTCTACCTCATATTTCGAGCACAAAGAAGCAGCTGTTCCAACCGCCTGCCCCATACAACCGCAGGTTGCCATAACCCTTGTAGATCCGAAAGCCACATGGGTAGCACTTATATTGCGACCAGCGAACAAGAGATTAGGAATATTTCGTGAATATAAACTGCGGAAAGGGATATTGTACAATCCGGGCACGAAATTCCAAGCTGTAGCCGGCCCCTCATCGTAGATACCCTTATTAGCATGTAAATCCATATACCATCCACCGACGGATACAGCATCTTCGAAATGCGGCTTTGCTGTGAGATCGTTCTGAGACAACATGTGATCCCCAATAAACCTCCTCGACTCCCTCTTTCCCGGGATCGGGCATACATAATCCAAGATGAGATTGTCTACATCATCAAATTCACCGCTATTTTTGAGATAATCCCAAATCCCGTACACCAATTTCCGCAGTTCCAACGCGATGTCTTCATTATTTTTGATAATATCCATATGTCCGCCGTATTCCAGCCACCACAATCCGCCAAGCCCGTTGATTTTTCTTGGAAAAGCCCGATGGTTCAAGCCTTTTCTGATACTATCGAAAAAGGCCAATTTCGTAATATCATACGCAAAGCCAGGTCTTTTGTATGGAACGGAATATCCTACGTCACGGGCTTGAAACAGGATCGTATCGCCCATGGTGTAATGGTCCGCCACTTCAGGAGCCAATTCTTCCTTGTATTCATGTTTCGCTTCTCTCCCCCATCGGAAGAGAGCACCTGCCTGATATCCGACAACTCCATCTCCGGAGCAATCGATATAGGTTCGGCTTTCAAAACGAAATTTCCTTTCGGAAGCCAATTGAAGGCCCTCCACCCATTTAATTCTGCCGTTCTCCATGCCCGTTTCATGCACGCATGTATTCAGAAATAGAGAAATGTTAGGCTCAGCATAGACCATATCCAACAAGACCGTATCCGAAAGCGAAAGCATCAGCTTCTTGTTGTATAACGGATTATAGTGGAAAATCTTCAACTTGAGTTCTTCCACCAACCCTCCTTCGCGTGCATAATAGGATGGACTGTTTCCGAGATATGCCGACCCGTTGATATGAACCCTGACCTCGCTGCTCGCATTTCCCCCAAGAACCGGTCGATCATTAATAAGTGACACTTGCAGCCCTTGGCGTGCGGCAGCAATGGCAGCGCATATCCCAGCAATACCTCCGCCGACGACGGTTACATCTGCTTTAATAAGCTCCATTTTGATAACCTCCATGATTAGATCCTTCTATCATGGTAATCCTTTTGCTCCCTTTTTTTTTACATGATTTCGCGAAAAAATCACACATTTTTTGCAACCTTAATTGGATTCATACCGTGTCATTTTTATCCGATATTGCTTAGGAGTATCACCCGTATATTCTTTAAATAATTTGCAAAAATAACCTTCATTCACAATTCCTACTTCCTCGCACAATTCCAATATAGAATAATCCTGAACATTTAACAGCTCGAGAGCTAATTGGATTTTTTTACGATTGATGTAGCTGATAACGCCCTCGTTCATTGTTTTTTTGAATAAGCTGCTAAAATACGATGGAGCTAAATTCACTTCCTCGGCAATCGCCTCGAGCGTTAATCGCTGTTTCAGGTTTTTCTCTATAAACCGCATAGCACTCATGATTTCTATACGATGTAAAAGTTGGCCAGCGTGTACATATTCGAAGGTAAAGTCGCCAATATAGGCAAGCTGCTCCCGAAAAGCTAAAAATTCTATGGGAAACTCTGCTACTTCCGTGGCCAACTTGTTCCCCGATTTAAACTTCACAATAATGTCTCTGTACAAGTCTCGTAGCATAGGCGCCATGATGGACTTATGGATTTTATGGTCCGTAACAAATTGGTTCAGATCAGCAAACGCTTTCTCCAGCTCTTCCTTGGAAACCTTTCTTTTCACCCCAGCAAGAAAATCAGCCAGTTTCTGCTGAAATTCTTCTTTTCTGTCATTATGGTAATGGAACCGATGCATGGGTGTTTTTACTACTTTCTCTGTATGATAATAGAAATCATCACTCACATTTTGTGCTTCCGTGTAAGCTTGTTTGATGGATTCCCAGCCTCGGTGCTGACCTCCAAAAGCGACAGATACCCTTTGATTCAAATATTGATGCAAATGGGAGACGATCTGCCCCCCCAGTGTCTGGCAATCATATTCCGTTTCCAGATCACTACGATTATTTTCCCAGGAAAGAAAGCCAATAAAACGATTATCGGATAGATCCGCAGCTACACCACTGCCGCCATTCATCACCGTTTCTTCGATTATATTTGTAATCGCATACCGCAAGATGTTTTGATCAGACGCTGAATAATCGTTTCGGAAACTTTCATACATATTCATTTCGACAATGAAGCAGCGATAGTTGGCTTGAAAAAAATGGAACTGCATGCGATTGGCAAAATCCGATGCCCGATGAGAAGGAATTTCGCCTCTGATAAGCTCGTTAAAAAATTGCTTGCGGACTCTATATTTATTTTCAAGCACGGATACGTTTAACGATTGAAATTCCGCTTCTTTTTTCTTTACCTCATTTAAAATCCCGGCTGCCTTATCTAAAGCTCGATCCAAATCCGCGTCCCTGAGCGGAACCTTAACAATGTACTCCAATACGTTGGCTTGAATAGCTCTCTGGGCGTATTCAAAGGATGAATAAGCGGTCAAAAGAATGAATTGGGTATGGGGAAGCTTTGGCTTTAGCTGCTCAATCATGGAAATCCCATCCATTCGCGGCATGACGATATCAGATATTACGATATCCGGCTTAAGCTTTACGATCTCCTCTAACCCCTTCAGCCCATTATTCGCTTTTCCCACTAAATGAAATCGCCTATCCCTAAGGGAGAGCTCGTGAAAAAACAATTCCAATCTCTGAATGATTAGATCTTCATCGTCAACAATGAAGCAGGTGTAGTCTCTCATCATCATGCATCTCCTTTAAACAAGCCTGCTGGGAATAAGGCGCGAACCCGGGTTATTTCCTTAGGTATGCTTATGATTTGGAGCCCGAATTGTTCTCCGTAGTGAAGTCTGATTCGGTCATGAATATTGTTTAACCCGATTCTTTTTCTTTTCAATTCCACATCCCCCGGTTCTGAAATTAAAATATGCTTTATTTTATCAGTTGGAATTCCCTCGCCCTGATCAACTACTTCTATGATGACATTGCCGCCCTCCCTGTACGCATGAATAGTAATAGGGCCTTCGATCCCCCCACCGTTATAACCATGGAAGATACTATTCTCCACAAGGGGCTGCAGCAGCATTCTAAAAACCGAAAAATCTATTAGCCCTGCTTCGATATTTTCGATTAAGTGGAAGTTTCTGTTATAGCGGATGTTCTGGATCGCGATATAGTCCGATACATTTTGCAATTCCTGACGCAGTGATACCTTCTCCGAAGCGTCGGCTATCCCATATTCCAATATTGAAATAAGAGACTCAATCACCACATCTACTTTCTCTATTTGTCCGAGTCGTATGACATTGCTGATAGAACCAAGCGTGTTATACAGAAAATGAGGGTTTATTTGAGACTGCAGTACTTGAATTTCCAGCTTGCGTTCAAGTTCATTATGAAGCTCTGCTCCCCGAATCAGTTCCACAATTTGCTGCAGCATACGATCGAATGCTCGGGAGAGATCTCCAAACTCATCGTTTCGGTTAATCGATATTGTAGTTGTGAGGGAGCCTTGCTCCACCCGCTTCATTTTTGTTTTGAGTGCATAGAGCGGGTTCCTAATATATTTGGCAATAAAGAAGGAAACGAACAGACTTAAGAGAAAACCTGCAGCTAGAAGCTCGATATAATAGGTTTCCAATCTGGATAAAGCAGCTTTTAGGCGTGATTCATCGTTGATTGAGATGATGGTCCAGTTAAATTTTTCAGTCGGTTTTTTCAGAAGGGAGACCTGAATCCCCTCCTTGGTGTGCAGTTGAAGGTTTGTTTCTGTAGTATCCAGAATTTGTTCCGCTGACGTTTCACCGATTGAAAAAGTATGATCTTGAACATTCAGGGGGCCTTTATTTTCCGAAAACCCGGCAATGATTTTTCCCGATGCGGTGATTAGAGCCAAATTCATTTGTTCTTTTTTATTAATCTTGAACAAGGTTTCTTCAATGGCATTTAGATCTAAGTCTACCGCAATGGCCATAGGAAACGGAGCACTGTTCAGATATCGGACCATCGTAACTGTCCAGCCGGAATATTTAGATTTGTAAGGATCACTGACAAATGTAATCCTTCTGTTCTTGTCAGCTGCCTCAAACAATGGTTCTCTTTCAGCTAAAGGTTCATCAAATATTCGGGTAGGTGTACTTCCGCCTAGAATGGATAAATCGCTTTTGATCAAATAAATATTACTGACGTAATTACTGTTGAGTTCATACAGCTCTCTTAATTGCTTTTTAATCACGTCCGGATTGTCAATGTTGGCTTTCACCGATGACTCGACCGAGAACAGCATCGTCTGGAAGGAGGAAAAATTAACTGTGAAATACTGATCAATCTTATCAAGTATTTGGTTGGTGTAATAAATGTCAGAGGTTCTTATTTCCTTTTGGACATAGCGATAAGACAATTGACTTATCAAGATTATGCAGCTTAATACAAATGCAAACACGATAAAAAATAGTTTTAAAGGCAAGCTGATTCTTCTTCGCATCGATCATCTTCCTTTTAAATCTGTAATAAACAAATAATAGCATATGATAAGAAGAAACGCCTTCGGCGTCCTTTTTAAGGACGATAAGCGTTTCTTCGAAAAATAGAAGGATAAAGTATAAAGTAAAACTTATACTTTCTTATATTTCAATAAAGAGAGGGGCTAATTATAGCCGCTCTCTTCGTTTAAAAGATAAGAATTTATATGCTTCGCGCATAAATGTTCCTTATCTTTCTCGCTGAAACGGTACCGCCCTTTAAAAGGACGGCGAAGCCGTTTCTACTTGATTTACTTGATTAAGCCTGCTTCTTTAAATTGCTTGATTACTGAGTCTTTATACTTCTGCATGTCAAACTTAGTTTCCAATGTATTGAGGAAATTGTCCCAGTTCGAAAGAGGCTCTTTGCCAGTCATAAATTTGACCAAGCTTTCATTAATGTAACGTTGGCGGTCAGCTGCCAATGAATCGTTCGGGTCTTCAGTCAATAAATTCCCGGGCAACGTAGCCGCCACGTATTTCTGATTGTTCTCAAAAGCTTCTGCCGTCTTAGGATTCTGGAAGCTGAAGTACTCAGCATCATCACCACGACGCGGCATTCTATAATGATCGACCCATAAGTACTTTTCTTTCATTTCCTTAGATAATTCGGAGGTTTTATTTTTGATCTTGCCGTCTACCAAATCCCAATGAATCCCTTTAATTCCGTATGCAAAATTCGGATAAGCTTCTTTGTCCGTAAAGAGATAATTCAGCATGGACAAGATCCGAATGATTTTGTCCTTATCCGCTTTCTTGGATATGGCCCATGAATTGCCTTGGAACGATTTTCTCTCTACAATTTGATCACCATAAGGACCTGTCATTGGAGGAATAACGATCCATTCCGGCACCTCTCCACTGATTTCTTTCATTTTTTGCTGATAATCTGGTTCCAGCCTGCGGGCATCCCTTATCATGAAGCCAACTTTACCCTTAAATAACTTTTGGTCCAATAAATCGGGAGTATTCATCGTCACCCAGTCTGGATCTACAACTTTAGCTTCCATCATTTTATTGATATAAGCGAGTGCTTCTTTCATTTTTGGGTCGGTAAACAGGAACACTGGTTCATTGTCTTTCACATCAATGGCTGAGGGAGGATTGACACCAAACATCCACATCAAACTATCGAAGCCGTAGGTTTGCAGATTACCTTCTTTATTCATACCGCCTATGAATCCGTACGTATCATTTTTGCCATTGCCGTCCGGGTCTTTTTCTGTAAAGGCTTTCATAACTTCAAATAGCTCGTCGGGTGTTGTTGGCACTTCCATATTCAGCTTTTTCAGCCAATCATTACGGATAAAGAAGCTTCGACTAATACCGTTTACGTTATCATAACCTGGAACCCCAATGGTTTTTCCCTGATAGGACATCGCCTCCCAGGAGTCGTTGCTAAAACGTTTCTGCAATTCAGGAAATTGATCCAGATACGGTGTCAAATCCGCAAGAACGCCCTGGTCATAATATTGTGCAAGATCAGCCCGGCTCTTTAAGAAGATCAAATCTGGAATATCTCCGCCAGCAATGAGCGTATTTAATTTAGTCGTTGCTTGCCCTGATTGAGGAATCATCATTTCCAAGTCGATATTTACTGCTTTCTCCAACATTTGGCGTTGGATATCTTCTTCACGGGGAGGAATCGGAGCAGCAGCATTGAAAGTTCCTTGGTTAAACATCGAAATTTTCAATTTGGTTTCAAAGGGACTAGACTGGCCTTGTGAATTACCCGAAGCTGTCGATGTAACCTCTTTTTGTTCCCCACAGCCTGACAATACTGTTCCCACACCGACCATTGCTGTCAGAATAGCAAATGTAATCGCTTTACGTTGCATAATGACCTCTCCTTTGCTTCTATATTATCACGGTTTCCCCGTAACAACTCAGGTTGGAATATCTTTTTAACCTTTAACCGATCCCAAGAGCACACCTTTGGTAAAATGCTTTTGCATAAATGGGTAAACGATCAAAATCGGAACTGTAGTCACGACAACTGCTGCCATTTGTATAGCGAACGTACTAACAGCTCCGGTATTGGCAAGCGAATCAGCACTTTGTGTTGCGACGTTAAGCAGGATGTTGCGCAAGATCACTTGAAGCGGCATTAAGTTGGAATCATTGATATAAACAATAGCATCGAAGTAACTGTTCCAATGCCCGACTGCGTAAAATAAAGAAATTGTGGATAGGACGGGCAAGGACAGAGGTAAGATGATCCGCCATAGCGACTGAAGTTCACTTGCACCGTCTACCCTCGCTGATTCCTCGATTTCAGCAGGCAATTGCTCGAAAAAGCCTTTAATGATCACCAGATTAAATGCACTAATGAGATTTGGAATAATCAATACCCACGGGCTGTTTAGCAATCCCAGAGAGCGGACTAGTAAATAAGTCGGAATTAATCCTCCCCCAAACATCATCGTAAAGACAATGAATAGTAAAAATGGGCTGCGACCCGGCAAATATTTTTTGGATAACGGATATGCCGCGATTACCGTAAAGAACACATTGAGAGCAGTGCCCACAATCGTTCGAAACAATGTAATTTTATACGCCTGCCCAATACCATGAGAAATAAATACTTCTTTATAGGCTAGAAAGGTAAAGGTTTCTGGTATAATAACAATTCCTCTTCTTAGCACTTCCGATTCTGGCGTTACTGAAACAGCAACAACATATAGAAAGGGTAGTAAGCAAAGTAGAGCTAGCAAAATAAGAATAAAATAAACGAATGCTTGCCAGACCTTTTCTCCGATTGTCAAATTGATCATTTTGATAACCACCTCACCAAATTTGCCCATCGAATTTTTTGGCGAGCTTATTCGCTGCCAACACTAAAACAAATCCGATGACCGCTTTAAATAATCCCACAGCAGTAGCCAAGCCAATCTTAAGTCGCTCGAGCCCTTCACGGTATACCCATGTGTCGATAATGTCGATCTTCTCCTGATTAAAGCTGTTGGCAAACATGAATATTTGGTCAAAACCAGCATCCAGAATATGGCTTAATTTAAGGATCAGCATCAGAATCATAACGCCTCGAATGCCGGGAAGTGTTACATGCCATAGCTGTCTCCACTTGGAAGCGCCATCAATTCTAGCCGCTTCATATAAGCTTGGATCGATTCCTGCTAATGCTGCAAGGTACAATATCGCTCCCCATCCAATATCCTTCCATATTTCAGATAAGATGATCAGCAGTCTGCCCCAGGCAGGTTCCGTTAGGAATGAGATGGGTTCAACTCCAGTTTCCTTCAAAATCATGTTAAAAAGACCATCCCCTGGGGCTAGTAATGCCACCATCATTCCATAAACAATGACCCATGATAGAAAGTGGGGTAAATAAGTGATCGTTTGTACGATTTTCTTAAACCATTGGGTATAAACTTCATTGAGCAGCAAAGCAAGTATGATAGGAGCTGAGAAACCGAACAACAGCTTATACAGGGATATGATAATCGTATTTCTCATGATGTCCCAGAAATAAACGCCGTTCATAAAATCTGTGAAATTTCTAAATCCCACCCATGGGCTATCCCATAGTCCCAAAGCTAGGTTATAGTTTTTAAAGGCAATAATGATTCCCGCCATAGGAATGTATTTGAATACGGCAAAGTAAACTAATGCCGGGAACAAGAGAGCGTACATCACTTTATACTTTTTTATCGTCCTTATCCATGAGTTCCGCTTTTTGGGGAGGGGAATGGCGTCCGCTGCCAATTTTGCTTGCATATCATCACCTCGTCTTTATTTGTATTTGTATAATAGCATCTCGTTATTGGATAAATTTCTGTAATTTCAAGAATTTCTTATAAGATATTAAGTAAGTACAGCCTCGGATAATTCGAATACAATAGGCATGATTGTCTTGCATTAAAGCTCGTACAATAACTCTGACACGAAAGTTTGAGTATAGACCAAATACAATCCTGAGGTCCCAAACAAAAAAAGCCCTAGAAAAAAATGGGCTTAATTTAATGAGTCTGTTTTTATATAATGCATCCACGTATTTTATTTTCCATTACTAAAAACTACATTCATGAGCAAAAAAGGCATCCTCCATCCCTGTTCACGTAAGTTTAGACTTCTCAATATATAAATCAATAATGCTTATGACTAGACCAAAATTCCTTTAACAAACAATGAGACACTATGCTTGTAGAACTCTTCCTCGGTGACGAATTGGGATTGATATTGCCGATGAATCAGCTCGCTCATCTGAAATCCGTAACACATCGAGAGAAAAGACATTGCGACAAGACGCTCATCCTGCCTGGCGATAACTTTTTTCTTCTGCAAGCGTTCAAAATATTCAACCAGCAAGGAGTGAAGTTTCGCCGGCGGATCGGCCAGCACTCTGTCTAATTCGGGAAGCATTCCTTTGTCGCGGATACCAATCAAAATGATGTCCGCATTTTTATGGAAGAACAAACGGTACTGCTGACTTACATTCAGCAGATCGACTTCCGGATTATCGGTCGCTTCCTCTTTTAACAGCTTCTCAAATTGCGGAATATCCGAATGTCTTTGAATGATGGCTTCCAATATCCCTTGCTTACTTCCGAATTGCCGGAAAATCGTAGATTCATTTACTTTAGCTTCCGTTGCAATGGCTTTGGTGCTTACACCCCGATAGCCATTCTTTTTGATGAGACGTGTCGCGGCTTCAATGATTCTGTCTGAAGTTTGCATTGTAGTTCTCCTTTTGCATATGTTAATCCTATTCTACTACAAGTTTTGCAGTCAGGTACCACTTGCGTGAGCATGCTCTTTTACTATCATATCGCATAGAATAAATGAAAGCAAGTACTCGCTTGCATTTATTCTTTTCATTCTCTATAATAATGACTTAGTCAGTATGCCTTATCCTAAAAACATATACGTAAAGGAGAATTTTTATGAAGTATGGACGTATTATCCAAAAACCTCGCGTTAAATTTTTTGAAGTCGCAGATGGCGTCTTTGCTGGTATTTCGCCGTATCGTGGGATCAGTTGGGCCAATGCCGGATTTATCAACAAGGGTGATGGGTTGGTGTATGACACATTCTTCGATTTGTTCCATGCGCGGGAAATGCGGGAGGTTTTTATGGAAGTAAGCAACGGCAGCTCTCCCGCATATGTGGTGAACTCGCACTATAACAGCGACCACGCCTGGGGAAACAAAGTGTTTGAAGATGCTTGTATTATTATGCACAAGGAAGCCTCCAGAGAGCGTCTCACCGAAAATATCGCTTGGATGGACAGCGTCATCAGAAGAGGAAAGAATTCTCCGGAATCGACTCCGGGTGAGCGGTTTTTTGCAGCGGAATTTGAAGGATTCGACCTGGAAGGCGTAGAATGGGTGCTCCCGAGTATTGAGATAAAGGACGATATCAACATCCGTCTTGGCGATACAGAAGTTATGATTCACAACGTAGCTCCAGCCCATTCTGATAGTGACTTACTGTTGTGGATGCCAAAAGAAAAAGTGCTGTTCGCTGGCGATGTCGTGTTTAATGGTTGTACGGCATACAGCGAAGAGGGAACTCTCAATTGGGTTAAAGTGCTTGATCGCATTATTGATGAAATTAAACCCGAAATCGTTGTTCCAGGGCATGGCGCCATTTGCGGCTTGGATTTCGTGAAGGAACAGCGAGACTACCTCTTGAACCTGATCAGCGAGTTCAACAAGCATTACAATGACGAAATCGATTCCTTGTCCCTGACCAAGCAAATGGATATTTCCCTCTTCCTTCATTGGATTCAGCCAGAACGCTTGTATGTTACAGTGGATATCCTATTGAAAAGCAAACGAGGGTTACCACCCCTTCCAATTTGGAACGAGGTGCCTGCTAAGCTGGAAGACATGAAAGCTTTTTTGGCTGGAAAATATGACAATCAGATCAAGCCATGGGACCCTATGAGTGTTTGGCAAGAATAGCAATTTACAGCTAACCTATGAAAACAAAAGAACCGCCCTGTCGCAAATGATGCGAACAGCGGCCGTTCTTTTGAATTGTTCCACGAAATTAAAAACGGTGCTTAGAAACGATTATGATAAAAAATGGAGAAGGACTATGACTTACTAGAGGGTATCCCCTCATTTGGATTGGAGAAGATTCCCGTTGTTGTTGGACTTATTATTCCAAATAACCTTCGGCAAGTTTCATCAAGGTTTCTTTGCTTACCTTATTCAAGTCTCCTTGTATAGTATAGGCGTATTTCACCTTTTTGTCTGGGCTCTCGTATACCCATTTCAGCTCGTGCCACTGCGAAGGACCAAATTCTGTATGCAGCATTTCTACACCCTTCACTTGAACCTTCTCCTGCTTAAATTCAACTTTCTCGTCAATATACGATGTTGGGTCGCTTTTCCCGCTCAGATTATTGATCATAACCCCGATTTTATCTTCGCCATTTTGATACGTAACATTGAGAAGAGAAAACTGATCTGTCATTTCAACAGACATCATTGCATAGCCCTTATTGGACTCTTCCGCCTGTTTTCTCAGCTTTTCTGCCATTTTCTTCTTTTCTTCCGAAGAAGGAGGATTCACTTCCTGAGCATTTTTAAAGATTACGTCCGCCTTTTGGAAAGTATAATTTCCATTGATGTTGTCTGCGATCTTAATGGATTTATCCGTAATCTTATCGCGCAATTGAGATGGATTGTAGAAGATAGTCAACTTCGTTCCAAGATCTGTTTGATGATTCGGGTTATTGGCAACCATATAAAACAGCCCTGCTTCCCCGTTCTTTAGCACCTTTTCCTTAAGTTCAAAAAATGCCTTGAAACGATCTGCCTCATCTTTCGATTCTGTTTTTACGCTCTATACAACGAAGAGCTCGACCCAAAATGTGACAGCAATAAAGATCATTACAATCTAAATCGAGCTTCGCAAGGAGCTTGTGTGGCCCTTTTCCGTTGGAATGTTTGTCCTTTTTTCGCCATGAAAATATCCCCTCCAAGTGTCACTCGAACCTCCATGATAACATGCAGGTTTTTTCGAGTGTCTACTTGAAGGGGATAATACCAAACAAGATCAACCTTTAGTTTTTATCTTAACCATTTTTTGAATCAATCGTGTATAAACCATCGGAATCTGAGAAGTGGCATTTGCAACAAGTTGATGTGTTTGGTCTATATTTACACTTCAACTTCTCCGATCATTTGCTGTTCGATTTGTTTCATCTCATAAAAATAGCCTTTTTGCCCCATCAACTCCGAATAGGACCCCGTTTCGACTACCCTGCCTTGGTCCATGACCACAATCTGGTCCATCTCTTCTAATCCGGTTAGCCGATGACAAATCAGGAGAAGCGTATCATTAGCCGCCTGTGCGTAGAGATGCTTCAATACGTGATGCTCTGTCACATAATCCAGCGATGAAGTTGGTTCGTCCAGAAGCCATACCCGTCCTTTGCGGAGCATCGCTCGCGCCATAGCCAACCTCTGCTTCTCGCCGTCTGACAGATTCTCCCCTTTTTCATACACCATATCGGTCAACGATGTATCGGGCAGCTGCATTTTAGCTAGCACATCCAACAATTGTTCGTCAGCGTGTTCTTCTCCATTTAGCAGCAGGTTGTCCCGAATCGTTCCCCGGAAGAAATGATTTTGCTGAAATACCACATTAGCCGTTTGCCAAATGCTCGTCTCGTCCAGTTCCTTCACCGAAATACCGTTTAATCGTATCTCGCCAGTCGTTGATGTTCGCAGTTTGAGCAGCAATTCGATAATTGTTGATTTTCCTGACCCACTCGGCCCGACTATTGCCGTTTTGGAGCCAGGTAAAATGTGCAGGGACATATCCCTGAGTGCCGGTCTCCACTCCCCTTCATATTGAAATGTAACATTGGATAGTTCCATCGTAACAGCATGATTAACAGGCAATGTGCCACTTGGTTGCGAAGACTGCTCATCAAAAGTCTGAACTGTTTCCGTCAGTCGTTTGGCTGCGTGTTCGCTATCCTCTTTATACGCGGGTAATGTGGCCATAGCCGCCGCTTCTTCAAATACAGTTTGTGATGCCATAACCAACATGGCAAGAAATACGCCTGCAAGCGCTCCTTCCATAATTAAATAGGCGCCGAGCGTCAGCACTCCCCAGGAAACGAGAAATGTAACAAAAGTATGCATCGATTGCCCGCGCAGCAAGTGCCCGGCTGCTCGTTGCTGTTCAGTTGCCAATACAGCGGAAGCATGCTGAAGCTGCTCCTCCCGCTGTGCCAATTGACCATATACTTTCAAATCCCGGAAACCGTACAACACTTCGGTAACTTCCGTGGACAGCTGCGCCCTCTGCTCACGAACGCGTCCATGTGTTCTCCGCTGCCCGAGTAACACAATTCCCGGTACAACGAATGCCGTTACCAGCATACCTATTACAAACAAAACGGCAATCCAGATCGAAAAGGTAGAAGTAAACAGCACCGTAGCCAAAAATACCATGACGACCATGATCGGAGGATAAGCGACTCGCAAAAAATAATTTTGCAAACTTTCCACATCCCCAACGATCCGCGCAAGCAGATCCCCGCTTCGATTTTTGTTCAATATACCAGGCGTTAAAGGAATAAGCTTGGCGAAAAAGGATGTACGTAAACGGCTAAGCATGGAGAAAGTCGCCCGGTGAGAATACAAGCGTTCTCCATAACGACTCGCCGCCCGAAGCAGACCCAGCAGTTTGACCATGGAGGTGAGTACAATTAAAGTATAAAGCGGTGGCGCAAATACCGTTTGTGAAATCAGATACCCGCTCGCAGAAAAGAGTGCCACACCGGCTATGCCGGCAATAAATCCACCCAAAATCGAAAGAATGATATCCTTGCGCTCCTGAATCATCGCCTTTGACAGAACAGCCAGTTCATTCATGAGGATATCCCCCCTTTCCGCTCTACATCAATCATCTCGGCATACTGAGGCAGGCGCTCCAGAAGCTCGTCATGTCGTCCCGAGTCCACCAACACTCCATTGTCCATAAACAAAATCTTGTCGGCTTGTTGAATCGTATATAATCGGTGAGCCACCGTAATCATCGTAGCCGTTTTTGCCAGTTTGGCTATGGAGCGTTGCAGTACCCGCTCGGTGTGCAAATCCAGTCCAACTGTGGGTTCATCAAACAAAATGATAGCAGGACGCTTCAAAAAAGCGCGTGCTAAGGCAAGCCGCTGCTTTTCCCCACCAGACAGTCCCCGGCCTCCTTCACCAACAAAGGTATCAAATCCATGCTCTAATTGGGCTGTAAGCGCAGCGAGTCCGGCTTCCTCCCCCGCCCGCTCAATTTCAGCTCTGGAGATGTTTCCACCAGCACCAATCGCAATATTTTCAGAAAATGTGCCTGCAAAAATATACGGATGCTGTGTAATGTAGCTAACATGTTCGAACCATTCGGTTTCATCGTATTGCGAGAGTGGACTTCCATTCACCAGAAGCGTACCCGATTCTGGTTTCAGCAGACCGGCAATGAGATGTAGCAAAGTCGTTTTGCCGGAACCGCTTTTGCCAACAATCGCAATGTGTTCTCCTGGACTAAGCTTGATCCGCCCCGTCTTAAGCTCGAAAGAATCTGGAGCATACTGAAACCGAAGTTGGTCAATTACGATAGACGGTGGTATTAAAAGGTCTCCGGAATGGGCAAGTTCCAGTTTGCTTATTCTGTCGGTCCTATCCCCGACCTTATCTATGCTGTCGATCTCGTCGATTCCATCGGTTGTTAATGCTCCTTCAATGCCATTAGCGTCCCTGCTCTCCCCTGCCGTTTCCTCAAGCATCTGTTCCACCTTACGAACCGCACCCATACTTGTCCGGCCGCTGTGAAAGGCTGTTCCCGTATTCTTTAACAGGTTGTAAAACTCGGGAACGAGCAGCAAAACGAAAAAGGCAGTGTGGAACGTCATAGCTTTGAAAACAAGCAACTGGATGGCCAGTTCGAGAGCCACAATACCAATGCTTAGCATCACGATTGATTCCAGCATGAAGGTATTCGTAAACGCAATCTTCAGAATACCCATCGTGGCATCACGATAACCCAAGCTACTGCGTTCAATCTCCTGTTGCTGACGGTGAGCCCGTCCGAATATTTTCAATGTCACCAGTCCTTGAAGAGAGTCCAGAAACGTCCCTGAAAACTCAGCGAGTTGCGCATATTTTTCTTGGGATTTGTTCTTCGTTTTCAGCCCTACCAAAATCATGAACAGCGGGATGAACGGAGCAGTAAACAATAGAATGAACCCCGTGTTGGCATGTTGGATAAATGTAACGACCAAAATCAGAACCGGGATGATAGCAGCTTCCATCATACGCGGCATGTATTGACTGAAATAACTATCAGCCTCATCCACAGCATCCAGAGCAATACTGACCTTCCCTCCCGTCTGTCCACTAAGGGTTGAAGGCATGGAAGCATGGGTCAAGTTTTGCAGCACGGCTGCGCGCATATTTGTCTTGGCAGCAGCTGCCATGTGCAAGCCAACTATACCGTTTCCATAGGACAATAGTGTGCGTACAGCCATAATAGCCAGAAGTATACCGAGCAACAGGATAACCGATGAAAATGAAGCTCTCTCCACAAAAATCCGTTGGACTGCTTCAGCAAGCAGTCCAGCCTGACTCACAATAGCTATACCAAGCCCGAGCGAAATGATTGCGAGGAGAGCCATGTTTTTCCTTTGTGAAGACATTTGTTGAGAAATCAGACTGGATTTCCTCTTCACAGATCACACCTCCTTTATATATAGGCTTGTAGGGAAACCTCAAACATGCCGTAATGGATTAATCAGCTTTATTTTTTCCCTTTTACATAATCCGCATCAAACAGGAAGAGTCTGAAGACCAGAATAAGGGATGGGATCAACAGGCATAGACCGCCGATAAACACAATAACTAACGCTAAGCCCATTGCTGGTGAAGTTGCACTGCTCTGAATCGTGATATACGGATCAAGAATATAAGGGTATTGCCCAATCCCATAAGCGAAAAAGGCACAGAAAAATTGCAACATGACGCATATAAAAGCTAATCCGTAACGGCGTCCGTTATATAACAGCCACATCGCGATCATGAAGAAAGCAACGGAAAGTGCCAGCAACCACCATAAATCCATCATATTTTGAAAATGCCGCTCATTGTGTTGACCCAAATAGATAAATGCTGTAAGTGCGAGGATTATCGTCGGTGTGCTCCAAAACAGGGCGTAGTTGCGCATCAGCTTCAACGCGGAATGATCCTCTGCCCGAGAAGCGTAAAATGTCAGAAATGAGCCGCTAATGAACAAAACGGACACAATTGCCAGTCCAACGATACTCCACGATAACGGATTGGTAAACAGCGCCCAGTAATCCAGAGAAACCGTCTCCCCCTGCTTCACGATAAAGCCGCCTTCAGACAAAGTTAGCGCCACTGACAACGATGCTGGAATAAGCAAACCTGTAGCTCCGTACAAAAAAAGATATACTATGTTTTTCTTGGAACCGTAATTTTCAAAAGCATAGAATGAACCGCGAATCGCAAGAAGAATCACTGCAATGCTTCCCGGAACAAGTAACGCAGAGCCATAATAATAGGCTGTGTCCGGAAAAAAACCGACGATGCCAATGTAGAAAAAGATAAAAAATACATTTGTAATTTCCCAAACGGGTGATAAATAACGCGAAATCAGACGATTAATGAGGTGATCCTGCTTCGTTAAACGGGCATAAAAGGCGAAGAAGCCCGCTCCGAAATCAATGGAAGCTATAATTAAATAGCCGTACAAAAACAGCCAGAGCACCGAGATGCCAATCAATTCGTAACTCATCATTCAGTGCCCCCCTTTTCCGTAGATTGATTAGGATGATCCTTCATCCATTTCTCCATCTCAGCTTCTGCCGGATTATTGTTGAACAAACGTCTTAGCACGATTACACACATACTGCCGAGAACGATGTACAAGAGCAATAAGGCGAAGAATATAATTCTTACATTCGGTGAAGACGTGGCCGCCTCCTCAACACGCATATATCCACGGATAATCCACGGCTGTCGGCCAACCTCTGCATAAAACCAGCCCAGCTCAACAGCCAGAAAAGCGAGGGGGGCGCTCAGTGCGATGATGCGAAGCATCCACTTGTTAAGATCATTACGCTTTTTCCAGAACACAAACAGAAAATATAGGAACGAAATCGCGAGCAAAGTAAATCCGATTCCGACCATTAAATCAAACAGATAATGAACGAGAAGTGGTGGCCATTCTTCCTTGGGGAATTCCTCGAGCCCCGTCACCTCTGCATTAAAGTTTCCAAAGGCCAGGAAGCTGAGCAGCTTCGGAAGATGAAGAGCCCCTAGAACTTCATGCTCTGTATTCAGCCATCCCAATAGAACCAAATCCACCCTGCTACTCGTCTCAAAATGCCACTCTGCCGCTGCAAGCTTCTCTGGTTGATGCTCGGCCAAAAACTTGGCGGACACATCACCGGCTAACGTGTTCAGCAAACCGAATAGTAAAACGACCGCCATCATGAGATTTAAAGATTTTTTGTGGTATGCGGACACACCTTTTCTCAGCATCGCGAAGGCTGCAATCCCGGCTAACAAGGCAGCTCCTGTTAAATAGGCCGAGCTTAATACATGGAACACTTTGGAGAACGTCGCCGTATTCAGCATCGCTTGCACCGGGTTAATCGCTGTGAATTGGCCTGCTTCCATGACAAAGCCTTCAGGCTGGTTCATGAATCCGTTCACCGTCGTAATAAAAACGGCAGACATGCCTGCCCCGGCGACAATCGGTATCGTCAGCAGCCAATGGGTATATGGATTTTTGAACCGATCCCACGTATACAAATAAATGCCCAGGAAGATAGCCTCGAAAAAGAACGCGAACACCTCCATGAATAACGGAAGTGCAATGACATTCCCAGCCAGTTTCATAAAATTCGGCCATACCAGGGCCAGCTGTAGTGAAATCGCTGTACCGGTCACAACACCAACCGCCACAGAAATGACAAATCCTCGAGACCACCTCTTTGCCATAAGTGTATAATGGGGGTCTTTCTTCCGGATCCCGATGAACTCTGCTATAGCGATCATTAGCGGTATACCGACGCCAATCGTCGCAAAAATAACGTGGAACCCGAGAGTCAAGCCTGTCACTAGCCTGCTCCATAGCACCGTATCAATTGCCATTCTTTACTGCTCCCTTCAAAACTCTGTTCATTTTTCGTCTTAAGTTGATACTTATGATTAGGCCCGCTAACTGTAGGCTGCATTCAATATCAGGTTTAGCAAGGCTCAGCGACATCGTTTCCTGTTCGTTTTAGTATGACATTCCTCGTTCTTTGCTATGTAAAAAGAGAAATATTTCACAAAGCAAGAGTTGGCGAACCTGATTTACCTGTTACTGAGCAGTCAAATTAATAACGTGGCCTAATAATTAAAGTTATCTTATCTTAAATTTTAAGTATTTCAATCATCGACATCTCTTAATCCCTAAACGTTCAAGAAAGGGACAAATCTTTCTAACAACTCAGTGAATAACACAAAAAGCACCCGAAGGAGCTATTGATTGATTAGCGTATATGTGATGTCACAAGTTTCCTCCTACTTCGATGCTAACAAAAAAACGAAATTTTCTCATTTTAAGCCGTAATATACCCCCTTTTTGCAACAAAAAAACACTGACTTAAATCATCAGTGTTTTTGAATTCAAGCTAATTTCATCTTCGTCATGACAAATCTTGAACTGCCACCATCATTTAGTACGACCGTAGAAAAAAGAATACCCATCTGACTTCCCGAGTTTAGTCGTCTCCGTTCCGTCCACTAGCTTGACCGCTTTCAGCAACGATACAATTTGCGTATGCATTAGCTTTGCATCAAATTTGTCCATCTCTCTGTTGTCACTATCCACGAGCAGATAGTCGGGCATTGGAATGAATCCAATCACCGGTATCCCTGCTTCAAATAAGGGCTGACTCTCTCCAAACTCAAACTTGTTATGTCCACGCAATAATACAGTACGTGTGCTATCTGTCTTTTCAATAGCCTTCAGCCAAATGGCTGCCATCATTTCATTGCCTGCATACGTATATTCTGTACTTATTTGTCCAGTTGGACCATAATGACCCGTATCATCGTCCTTCCACTCCATGCTGCCTAAATGCTCAACCGTAATTCCAGCTACAGCTTTTAAATGACCATTCTTGCCATCCCACAGCTCTCGATGCCCCTCCATCCAGGTGGAAGTTGCCTGAGAGGACCCTTTGAACTCCGGTAATCTAAAATGTCCTGTCACAAAAGCGAAAATCATCGTACGTTCCGGCTGCTCCTGCTGTAAGTAACGAATCATAGACAGCATGCCCACAGCGCCATTCTCCTCCACTACATTTATCCCATCCGTATGGGTATTTACGATAATCGCTTCGTCTTTATTCTTACCGTCAATTTTCACATAAAAGGATTCTGTTGGGGCATCTTTTTGAATTTCCGCTTCTAAAATAACCGTACCTTCTTTATGCTCCTGAGCTGCGCTGATCACCTTTTTCCCTTCCGTTTCATTAACCCAGATTGCAGGGATTCCTGCATAATCGGTGGTAAAAGGCACATATTGCTCTTCAACCTTATCGTCAGATACCCCTTTCCAGACTAAAACAACAGCTTTTACGCCCATTTCCGTCGCTTGCTCCAATTTAGCTTCTTTTAAAGCTGTAGTGAGGACCAGATCGCCTTCATTTGGGGCAATTTGGTTGTCCATTGGAGATGAAGCCCGCATATTCATAACGATCCCACTTGGAAAATTTCTAAAATTCTCAATTTCAATGACAGCAATTTTTCCACTGGCCTGGCCATATTCACCACGCTTCGTATACACACACCAGCTCCCCTGTCACACCTTTTTCGTCAGTTTCCCCGGAATAGGGAAAAGCTGAAGAGACATGAATTGCCTGGTGATCAATCATTAAAGCACTGTTCTTTTCTTCCCATCGGTCAAAAGTATAGCGATCACGATATACTTGCAGCCCCATATCCGTTACCTGCTGCTCCAGCCAAGCAATAAACTGATTGTGACCCTCAGAGCCGGTTGTACGGCTTCCAAAAGAATTCATTACTTCAATATCTTTCAGCATCATTGCTGCAGAATCCAATTTACGTTCATCGATCGTCATAGCCGCATCAGCTGATAATGCCACAGGTGTTGTAATAGGTTTTGCATAGATTCCAATCCCCCAAAGTGCAGTAACGATAAGTGCAGTAATGCTGAATAACACTTTACGAACGGCTAGAAACGGAGTGACTCTTCTGCTCCCCGATTGCCCAAAGAGTCCTCTACATATGCCCGCTACGATCAGCAGCAGGATAGAAAGCGCAAGCAGCCAAAATTCTCTTGTTAGTAAGAATAGCCCTTCTGCCACCATCACACTAATAAAAACCACATGTACCTTCTCACGTTTCTTTAAAAGTAAAAAAGAGATGCCTAATTCTGCTAACAAAAAGATAATGGTCACGATCGAGATTACCGTTTCTTTGCCAATGAATACCGTAGCACAGAGTGCTAGGATCAAAAGCAGGACCGCTGACAATCGTCTATATAAGATTTCTAACATGACGCCCTCCCATTTTAACTAACGATTATTTTGACATTACATTTGTAATGCCTTATGGTTTTAGCATATTGAAAAGACTCATGAAAAACAATGAAACGAACATCAGAATGTACAAACGGAGGGGAAATGTCATCTCAAATCATGAATTATACAGTCCAAATACCTCTCAGCATCGTTCCAATAAAGAAACTAACCGTTTGACAAGAGAAGCCATCTGCACGGCATTAGTCTTCTTGATCCAGGAACAGTCTTTTAGTAAAATCACCATCACCGATATTGTGAAGCGCGCAGGGGTTTCTCGAACGGCCTATTACAACAACTATTCCTCCAAGCAAGAGATCCTGGTGGATTTGGTCGATTCGCTTATTTTCGAAATTAATCAAAAACTCTTACCTTACACCAATGAATTAACAGGCAAAGCTAAAGAACCTCAAAAATTTATCAAAGTGCTTTTCGAAGTTATTTTTCAGCAGCGGAACATCTACAAAGCACTGCAAAGCGCAAAGTTTGATGATGTAATTCTGGATTGCTTGAATGAAATGATGCTTTCTACTGCTCATGACAAAAGCGATGAGAATGTGTACCGAATATACTTTAAAGCGGGAGCCCTCTATAATGTTCTCCTTAAATGGATACAATCAGACTTTGCAAAATCCATTGACGAAATGACCAAAATTTGTCTTGAGGTATACCATACTCCAATGTCCCAGGAATAAGGTTTAAAAATCGTGTTTATAAATGAAAAAACAAAGAAACCACGGAACCAAGTTCGGCTCCGCAGTTTAATTATCAACCCTACTATTGAATTTGAATTTGTTTCATATACTCTTTGAATGCCTCAGCGATTTCTTTATATTTTGTATGATGCAGATAATGTGAACCTTCCATTGGGATCATTTTGCCCTGTGCGGATTGTTTGACTTGCTCCTCATGCAGTGGAATCCACTGTTTATTGTGCTCGTTATTCGATTGAACGAAGAGAAGCAACGGCAAGTCATTTGGCATTGTGATTTTTTCTCCATTTTTGAAATTGGAACCGAGGTGGCTCAGTTCATTCATCAATGTTGGGTTGGTCGCGACTTGATTTGATATCAAACGCATCTGTTCTTTGGTATGCTCATCGAATGCAAGCGATTCATACGGATCTCCGCTCACTTTTTGGACCAATCTCATTAGCCCTGATTTTTGAAGAAACTGCATGGCTTTCAAAGGTAGTTTGACATCCATTCCGGGTTGATTGGGAACGCTGCTATCGATGCCGACAAAAGCAAGAACTTCATCCGGATAAGTATTCACATAGGTCGCTCCGTATAGTCCCGCGATGGAATGTCCCATTAGAATGTAACGGTCTACACCCAGTTGCTGCAAAGCTTCGTGAACCTCACTTACTATATTCTCAGTCGTTCTTTCCTTCTCGGTTTCATCGCTCAAACCATAACCGAAAGGCTCGACCACCACGACTTTGTAATTAGGGGTAATCTCATCGATCAGCAATTTGAAATCAAGTGCAGGTGTCGGGGTTCCTTGTCCTGGTAGGAGTACAACCGTTTGTTCTCCGCTGCCTTGAATAAGCACATTCATCTTTTTCCCATCCACATTGACATACTGGCCATACGATTCGATTTTCTTTTTCTCTACCCCGTCGCTGATTGCATCAACGATAAAAACGATGCCCATGAACAACACTAGCGCCCCTACAATACCTCCGATTATTTTTAACCATAGGTTCCGTTTCTTGTGGCTCTTAGTCCCAGTTGTTTTTATTTCCACCTTATTTGCCACGTTGATCTCTTCCCTTCCTTGTCCCTGTATCTGAAGTGCCGCCTTGACGACATATTCAAAGTGTAATCAATCAAGATGTACTCTTCGTGACGACAATATGAACGGAATATGAACAAGCCAAAAAAGAGGTTTTAGATCAACATCAAATCGGAAATGAAATAATGTTCTTGTCCTTTACTCAAAAAGCAGCGCCTCTCATTTAGAGGATCGCTGCTTTTTATTGTTACTTCATTTAATTATGTGTAGGTTCTCACTATTATATTATTTTTCAGCACAAATCATGAACATCGGTGTTGACCGGTTTAAGACTTGCTGTTTCTCATCCAGTACTTTGGCGTTCAAATTCTCTTCAGCAAAAATAGTGGTGAATCCTTCTTCCTTGAGAGTCCGTATATCCCATTCGGGACGCCACTCTCTGGTCAGTGGCAATACAAGACTCAGACGGTCTGTCTCCTCTATGTCCTTATGATGCGGGAGCTCACCAAAGCCCTTATCTACATAGACTTTCTGATCCTCTACTCGCTTTTGCTGCATCTCTTCGTCCCAGAGATGGCGATTCCAGTTGGCATCAAAAACCAGTAGCCGTCCCCCAGGCTTAAGTACTCTTTTCCACTCTTTGTAAGCTGACTGCGGATCGGTAAGGCTCCAGGTAACATTGCGGCACACGATCAGATCGAAATTCTCCGCAGCAAAGTCAAGCTTGTGCGAATCCATCTTGCGGAAAGTAACGGTGACACCTTCCCGACTGGAGTGGGAACGTGCTTCTTCCAGCATATTGTCGGTACAATCGATCGCAGTAACCAGATGCCCGGCACTTGAGAGAATCACAGAGAAGAAGCCAGGCCCGCAGCCAATATCTAGAACCTGCAATCTTTCCTTCTGTGGTGCGTTAGCGAGGATAAGCTTCAGCCAGGCCTCCCGCTGGAATCCGTTCAGTTCCTTCTGAATGCCTTCGCTGTACAGCTAGGCTTCGCCTTCCCAATACATTTCCACCTCTTGTTGTGTACCCATTTATCATTCACCCTTCTTGGCAAGTATCATGAACCGGTTTACATTCTGGTAACCGTATTTCAAAAAATCGAGCGGCATCTCACGGGCAGAGATAAAGTTCCGGTGAACATCTATGCTGCGGAACCCGGCCTGTTTCAGCGCTTTCCCGTCAGCTTCAGGCCGTTGTACATTAACAAATGGCAACTCGCTTAGCAGGTTTTTATCTTGACTGCTTCGCTGGCGGATTCTTTGTTCTGTGAGAAGAATCAGTGTCCAGGACAAGGCATACCAAAGTCTATGGAATACAGTCTTGCTCTCTTTATATAAATAGTTGCCGTCAAAAATAATCAGAGTCCCGCCCGGTTTTAGAATCCGATGCCATTCAGCATAAGCCCTCTGTGGATCAGGCAGCGTCCATACTACATCCCTGCAGACCACTGCATCAAAGCTATTCTCTAGCTCCATATGCAAGTCGGCAGCATCAGCGACATAAGCTGGAACTTTGTATCCATAACTCTCAAAATTTCGTGAAGCTCTATCTATCATTCCCTGAGAGGCATCCACCGCTGTAGGCAGATGACCCATCTGTGATAAGAGTATGGAGAAAAAGCCAGGTCCTGTTCCCACATCCAGCACCTTTTGCTGGGGAGTTGTTCCCAACCCTTTAATAAGCAGCTGTTTCCAGAGGTTTATAGTTTTTTTACTGCGGAATTGAGTCTGTATGACTTTGTCATAACTCTCCGAGCTTGATGTCCAGTATTTCGAAATCTCTTTTAACATCATTTTTCTCCTATGTCGAGTAGATTCCAGAAGACCGGCATAAAGGTGGAGTACCCCGGTTTAAATCCAGTCACTCTATTATTAACTGCCAAGATATCGTCAGGGAAATAAATAGCTGCAAACATAGCCTCCTGATACAATTTGGAAAAAATGGAGTCATATGCGGTCTGACGTTCCTGAATATCGGTTGTTCCTACTGCTGTGTCAATTTGAGATTCTAGTGCAGGATCAGACCATACCACAGCAGATGCATCAGCTGTTTTATGAAATAAGGAGAGCAAGAATGCATGCGGATTATAGGCATCGTCATAAGTCCGGTACATAATTAGATCAGAGGCTTTGCTTGTCCATAAGGCATCGTAATAGGCATTCGGCTCAAGAACCTGAAGATTCACTCTAATGCCAATCTCCTTTAACTCAGACTGAACCAGTTCACTGATGGACTTCCATTCGGGATATTCAGCCTGCTGCAGCACGAAATTAAGCTCAAGCTGCGCTCCGTCCTTCTGTACCATTCCATCTCCGTCCGAATCCGTGTAACCGGCAGTTGCTAGCAGCTGCTTCGCTTCCAGCGGATCGAAGCCGTACCAGGTATTATTGGATTCCGTCACATAAGGAACCGTCAACGGAAACAGACCTTGGGCTTCACTGCCGATACCGTCCATAAGATCATCGACAATGCTTTTTTTATTAATTGCCAAATTGATAGCTTTGCGCACATTCAGATCTTGAAGTGCGGGCGTTTTGTAGTTAAAGATCAAGAAATGAGAGTTTGTTCCTTGTGATTTTTGCAAGGTCAGTGAAGAATCCGCTTCAATCACTGGCACGCTTTCGACTGGAATCTTTCCCATTTGTCCCCCGGCAATGTCAACATCTCCAGCTTGCAGCGCTAGTACTCTGGACTGTGGATCAGGGATTACCTTTAAAATAATTTTCGACAGCTTCGGCATTTCTCCCCAATAATTCGGATTTCTGACGAGTACGGCTTCCTGATCTGTTTTGTAGCTCTCAGCCATCCATGCGCCAGTTCCAATCGCTTTGATGAATTTACCCGTAATATCTCCTGCGGGTTCCACAGCGGAAGGGCTGATAATTCGGACCGGTCTTGCAAAGGATAACTCGGTTAAGAAGGGATAATACGCTTTGTTGAATGTCATTGTAATCGTATGTTCGTCCACAACAACAAGGGATTGCATCGCAGTTGCCACATTTAACGAATTGGCTGGATCCTTAATCCATCGTTCGAAGGAGAATTTAACCGCGTCGGCATTGAACTCCGTACCGTCAGAGAATTTGACGTCATGGCGAAGATGGAACGTATATACTTTCCCATCTTCTGAAATATCCCAAGACTCCGCAAGCGACGGCAGTATTTCGCCTTTTTCACCATACTCCACTAACCCCTCATATATCATCGCGTGCACATTCATCGAACCATCATAGGCACCGGCATCCAATCGGTCTATACCGGCATCGGACGATATAGCAACAGTGACTGTCTTGTCCTGAGCTTCAGATCCTTGTGCAGCTTCATTATTGGCGGTATTATTGGCTCTAGCCGTAGAATTGCTGTTATTACTGTTACCGCAACCTGATATCACCATAACTACCACAAGAAGCATAAAGAATAACGATTTTGATAATAGGCTTTTTGTCTTAAGGTTCGTTCTCATTCTTGGTACATCCTTTCTCTACTTAACATCATAGGAATGGCTGGGTTGCCACTCTGTGCCCAGTCTCTTCTTCCTTAAGCGGGGGTCCTGCACGGGTACCGAAGAGAGTAATGTTCTTGTATAAGGGTGGTCTGCTTGCTGCAACATAGTTGCACCTGATTGCTTCTCTACTATTTCCCCTTGACACATCACTGCCACACTGTCGCAAAAACGATTTACAACTGACAAGTCATGTGTAATGAATACATAGGATAATCCCAGCTCATGCTTCAACTCCTGCAGCAGACCCATCATTTGCTTTCGCAGGGTGACATCGAGACTCGAGAAAGGTTCATCACAGATAATCAGCTCCGGCCGCAAGGAGATCGCTCGTGCAATTCCGACCCTTTGCTGCTGTCCGCCGCTGAGTTCATGCGGATAGCGGTGAATATGCCGCCGTTCAAGTCCCACAAGCTCAAGTGTGTCTGCTACCGTGGCCCTGCGGGCTCCAGCCTTCCTCTCTCCATAGTTTCGAAGAGGCTCCCCGATAATCTGCTCTACCGTAAACAACGGATTAAATGAAGCCAGACTGTTCTGAAACACCATCTGCATCTTCCTGCGGATCATGCGCATTTCGCTGAAGCTCCAGTCCGTATAATCCTCGTTCCGGTACATAACTCTTCCGGAGGATGGTTTCTCCAGTCCCAGCAGAAGTCTGGCCAAAGTGCTCTTACCACAGCCACTTTCCCCCACTAATCCAAGGGTTTCGCCGCTCTCCAGACTGAGAGACAGGTTGTTGACGGCATGAACACTTCTGGCATTACGTGTGAACCACCCCCTTTCCATCCCATATTTCTTGTTCAGGCTTACCGCTTCCAATAACTTCAAGATCACCACGTCCCTGAAAAATGTAATATTACCGTTGTTATCTGCACTCCATTAAGTATTTAGTATAGGGATGCACGGGATTAGAAAAGAGTTCAAACACATTGCCTGATTCCACGATCTTCCCGGACTTCATCACATATACATAATCTGCAAGCTCCGCAACAACGCCTAGATCATGGGTAATTAATAGGATGCCGACATTGTTCGTCCATCTGATTCGGTCCAGCTCTTTAAGAATCTGGGCTTGAATGGTTACATCCAATGCCGTTGTAGGCTCATCTGCAATTAATAATTTTGCACCGGATACCAGTGCGATGGCAATCATTACTCTTTGACACATACCACCGCTAATTTGAAAAGGATATTTATTGAAAAGTAAATCAGGATCGCTGAGCCCTGCTTGCTCCATCTGCTTCATGGCAAGTAATCTTGCTTCTTTTCCCGACACCCGCTTATGCAGTTTAATCGTCTCCGTGATCTGCCTGCCAATAGTAAGTACCGGATTCAGCGCGTTCATAGGATCTTGAAAGATTACGGCCATTTCTGTTCCCCGAAGTTTCCGTAACTGACGGCTGGAGCACTCACGAAGATTGTTACCCTTAAGCCAGATTTCTCCACTCTCAACTAAGCCTGGAGAATCTAATAATCCTAATATGGACATTGCCGTAACACTTTTACCGCTGCCGCTCTCACCTACAAGTGCGACAATCTGCCGGGATTTCACCTCGATACTGACATCATCAACTGCCGTAACTTTATAACTGCCTGTGTGAAAGCAGGTGCGTAAATGACTGACCTTCAGCAGTGGAGACTCTGCCATCATGTTCTGGCCCCCCACTTCACTGCAGAATCGAAAACACGCTCTGGTTGTCGCAAGCCATCTCCCAACAGATTAAAGCCCAGAACCGCCAGCATGATCATCATTCCCGGAAATAGCATCAACCGTGGCTCCGTTTGAATATAGGCACGGCTGTCGTTCAGCATTACTCCCCATTCCGGTGTAGGCGGCTGAGCTCCCAAACCCAGAAAGGACAAACCCGCAATGGAGAGCATAATCGTACCCACTTCCATAGAAGCAAGAACCAGAATAGGCCGGGCTGCGTTCAGCAGAATATGCCTGAAAATAATTTGTAAATGAGAAGTGCCTGACGCTTTGGCCGCTGTAATATATTCACTTTCCTTGATTTGAAGGACCATGCTGCGTATCACTCTGGCATACCCCGTCCACCAGACAGCAGCAAATGCGATTAGCAGATTCTTCATACTGGGACCTAGCATGGCTGTAATCGCAAGGGATAGGATTAAGCTGGGAAAGGCAAGCAATATATCTATGATCCGCATAATCAAATGATCGATCTTGCCGCCAGCGTAACCCGCCAGTAAACCAACAGGGATGCTAATCGCAAAAACAACGATCAACACCATAAACGAATAATTCAGGGAGGTTCGGGTCCCATAGATTAATCGGGATAAGACACAGCGTCCCAGATGATCCGTACCGAGCGGGTATTGCCAGGAAGGCATAGCCAGTTTGTGTTCCATGTGAATCTGCAGCGGATCGGAAGGTGAAAGCCATGGGGCAAAGAGTCCAACGCATATGAACAAAAGTACTATGCCCGCTCCTAACCTTGCTCCCTCATTCTTAATTAAGCTAATACGAAATATGACAATCCGCTCCTTCTAAATCGTCACCGCAGCCTGATTCGCGGATCCAGCAGCAGATGTAATAAATCCACTGTCAAGTTAATCAGGACAACGACAACAGCCATCCATAATACGTAACCCTGAATGACAATATAGTCTTTCGCAAAAATCGCCTCAATGGCATACTTACCGATTCCCGGCCAAGAAAATATAGTTTCAACAATAACGGAACCGCCCAATAGCCCCGCTATGTTAACTCCAAGGAGGGTAAGACTCGGAAGAAGCGCATTACGAAGTGCATGCCGAATGATTATTCTCCATTCCTGCAGCCCCTTAGCTCTAGCTGCTGTGATGTACCGCTTGCCCAAAACGTCTAGAAGACTGGAACGAATCAAGCGGATGTAGACTCCTGCCATTCCAAATCCTAGTGTGAGGGCAGGTAGAATGACACTGGATACCCCATCCATTCCCATCACAGGAAATAGCTTAAACTTCACCGCACCATAATAAATTAGGAGCAGACTTAGCCAGTATCCCGGCATTGAAACACTGAGCAGTGCACATACTCTTCCCAGTCGATCAAGCAATTTACCCGGATATAGTGCAGATCCCACTCCTATAGGCAAGGCAATAAGAATAGCGGACAATACGGAACAGGCACTGAGCAGTATAGTTGCCGGAAAGCGACTCATTAGCTCTGTGAATACTGGACGACCGCTGCTGTAAGATAGGCCTAAATCGAGATGGGACACCCGGTTCAACCAATGAAAATATTGCTTATGTACAGGACCATCCAGACCAAGTGCATGTCTGGTCACCTCAATAGCTTCCTGCGTGGGTTTAATGCCGTCAGCACGCAGCATGATCTCCGCTGGATCACCTGGCGTTAAGTGCATCAGCGCAAAGGTAATGCAAGAGATACCGAGCAGCACGGGGATGAGCTGCAATAAGCGTTGCAACAAGTATCGATTGATGGCATTCAACTCCAAGATCTTAATCGTAATAATTACGATTATAGCATAATCTTTTTAAATTAATAGTCTTAATTTGATTTATTTCATGTAGGACATAAAAAAATCAACCCATATTAAATGAGTTGATCTTTAAACATTTGGCCTCTGCACAGTCGCAACTTTTTTTTGCAATAATATTGTCAAATCCTTAATAATCATGTCATTATAAGTAGGTTCATATTAAAAATAACAATAAAGGAAGTGTGTATTTGAATCGGTTCAATTTAGTCCTCATCTATGTTTTATCCATCATGATAGCTTTTCTTTTAGGAATTTACGTGGCCCCTAGCGTTGAAACACGCTTGAATGGGCAGAATGTGGCAAGTAATCCCGTTATCGAAGAAATACCACCTAGTACCGCAGATAAAGCTGCTATTGCTGCTGAATCCAACACTACTGGGTCCAATTCTATTGAATCAGATCCTACTGAATCAGATCCTACTGAATCTTCACCTTCCCCGGAAGCCGTTGTCTTGGAAGATATGCCTTCGGACGATGATACCGGACCCGCCGGTGATGAAGCTGAAGATCTGCCAGCAGCAGATACCCCATCCGGGCAAGGGATTGGTGCGCCATTAGAATTCAAGTATAGTACGAACTCTGCCGATGCTGTTAAGCTGACCTGGGAAGCTGACAACTTAACCGGTAAAAGGATCAATTATTACACAGCCCACATCAGCACGTTTAATCCAGTAGGCGATCCTTCCAATGATCAGCTGAACGGCAAGAGCAGCTTTTCGCTTAAATATGTGGGGCCGGTTGAGCCCAATGATACTTTATTTATTTTCAGTGATTTTACATATCAGAATACAATACATACGATTATTATTGACCAGCTCACACTTCAATATGATGATGGTACTATCGAGACCTTCGACTATGGTTACGAAACTACCGATGATAGCGGCCTATAATCCATATGATTTGCAGCCCTGGTGCGAACCAGAGCTTTTTGCGAGGCACAATGAACTAATGGTAATGTAAAAAACGAAGAGCGGCCTGGAATCCGGCGCTCTTCGTTTTTTACTGTTATTGTTACTGCCATTCAGTTTAGCGGATGACCGTTACCTTGATCGTATCACTGGCAGTTACTCCCGCCGCGTTGACCAGCTCCGCCCGATATTCGTACACACCGGCAGTGCGTCCGCTGATGGTGGTTGCTGCACTTTGCGCCGAAGGTGTATGGGCATTCAGCGGCTGTGAGTCGATAAGCTCCCCGTTCTCATATAGGCGGTACTCTGTAGCGTTAGTTCCCCACCAAAGATTCATCGACACCTTATAGGTGCCATCTCCGTCCCAGTTATCTTCGGACAGAATCGGCTTGCCCGGCGCAGAGTCACTTATGGTGACCGTAAGCGAATCGATCTTGGTCGTGCCATATTTGTTGGTTAACTCTGCAGTGTATACATAAGTGCCGTTCACCTTGCCATGAAGCTCTGTGCTTGCCGTCTGGGCAGCCGGCGATACATCCTTCAGTGTCTTAGAATCAATCAGTGTGCCGTTCTCATAGAGTTTGTAGCTCGTGCCGTTATTACCCCACCATAGGTTCATGGTGACCGTATAGTTACCATCACTAAGTCCATTAGCATAGCTGCTGTTGGAGGAAAGATCAGCCTGTCCTGGCTTACCAGTCGCAATCACCTGGCCGCCAATAACCTGGAAAGTATAGCTCTTTTCAGTCGTATTGCTGGCCGCATCCTGCACGGTGTATTTCACGGTGTGGGAGCCGGCGCCTAAATCGGCGGCGCTCAGGGTCTGGCCCTCGGCAATCGTTTTCCCATCTAATAGAAGCTGTTTCGAGGTGACACCTGACAATACATCGTCAGCAGTCAATTCAAAGTAAAGCTGCGCTCCTTCTTCTACATCTCTCACCTCATGGCCGGATTCCTTCAGTTCGGCAACCGGTGGAGCCGTATCAATATTGAGGTTCAACGTCTTGGGATCTTCCGATTTGCCTTTTCCCGGCACAGCATGGTATGTCAATGTATGCCGCCCGTCTTCCTTCAGGTCCACAGGTGTACTGTACTCAGCTTCCTTGTTGCCGTTAAGCGAGTAATAAACATTAGCTGTATCTGTATTCGCCTTCAGGGTAACGGTGACCGGCTGGTTAAACCAGCCGGAAGCATTAGGCTCGGCAGACAGCGTCGCCGTTGTCACCGGAGCCCCCTCTTCTTCTGCTGCGGCGAAGTCATCGAGGCTTCTCGGCTTGAGCTGGTAGATGCCTTTAAAAATTGCGGCAACACCTGTGATATTAAGTTTTTGTCCCTCAGTATAAGGGAAGATATCCTTAGTAATGCCTGTCCGGGCATCCACGCGCACATGATTGCTTGTCCCGTCGGCGTTGACTGCGTCGAATTCAAAGGAGCCGCTTGGCGTAGCGTTGATAATGTTCGCCACTGTCACACCGTTCAGTTGAACCAATTGGCCTTGGTTGGCATCATTCACCATGTTCGCCGCAATCGGCTGCGGCAGTGCCGCCGTGCCCGTCTTCGCAATTTGTACTGCTTCGGTCAGCTCCAGCTCTGTGTTGTACAGTGCGGTGGACGCTGTTACCTTGACCTTATCGCCCACGTGGAAGCCGCTCTGACTCTGGAAGACATAAACCCCACCGGTTCCATCTTGGAGATAGAAGGACTGTCCGCCAAAGATACCCGGCTCGGTCGTCACGGTCCCCTCCACCGTTACCAGTGATCCGGCTGCCTTAGCCCGGGAATCGCCGATAGAGATTGCAGCCGGTATGGGATCTTCCTCAGCCGGAAGCGGTTCAGCAGGAACATTGCCCAGCGTCACCGATTCAGTCTTGAGGTTTGTACTGTTCTGACGGAGGCGCAGATTGGATGCAGCTGTGGTGCCCGGCTTGATCTGGATCGTCAGGTCCTTGTAGGCATGACCGTTCAGATCAGCCGTCAGATTGAATGAGGAGCTATAGCCGTAGCTGCTTGGCCAGGTGCCGTCGCTGTTCTGAATCTTGGCGATTTGGGCGCCGCTGCTTACCTGGTAGACACCTACCTGGAAGCCGGAAACGCTTGTGCCTGCTGGAAGATTATCTGCACTCACCCGAATCTGAAAATTCTGTGCATTTGGCAGCACAGCCTGGTGCGTGAAGTTATAAACCGCACTTGCAGTGGCTGCTGGTCCGCCGTAGGAGCCTGCTTTGAAGGTGCTGCGATCATACCATTTGTAGCCAGCATTTGGTTGAGCCCAAGGCTCCGGTTGCGGCTCAGTGGACAGCGCTGGCTCCTCGAATGGCAGCAGTGCTGTCGGCTGATCTAGCATCAGGCCATTCACCTGGGTGAAATCCGTATAACTCTCCTGCTCAGCGAGCCAGTTGACGGTGTTAACCAGCAGTTTGGCATCGTCCACTTCCTTGAAGCCATCGTAAGTTGTTTTCTTGGCACCGGTATCTTCGCGCAGGTATTTCGGTGTTGCATCTTCTACAGGAGATGAGTCACCGATGAAGGCTGCCTTGCCGGAGCCTTTTTTCGCAACTGCCACATAAGGACCTTCTGCCACACCGCCGCCGTTATAGACCCCCTGGTCTACGGCATTGGCCCAGACAGCATTGGTTTGCGGCAGGTAGACGATACCTTTCGCACGGGCTGGGTCTAGAATGGCCAGCGTGGAACCGGCATGCATAGCTACCGCCGATACGCCCGTTGTAATGCCGAAGGCTTGATCGGGAGCCACGATGTTGGTTGTGTTAATGTCGCCAAGCGCATTGTAGCGGAAACGGACACCGAACTCGTCCGCCAGCCAGTCAGAGCTAACCACACCCTGCATGGCTGCAGAAGCGACCTCATCGGCATTCATGCCTTTGGCTGGATTGTCCCACGCTCCACGGCGGTAGCCGTTGAAAGCTTCAGAACCATCCCAGCGATTTTTGTTGCGGTCGGCATTATAATGGTCGCCGATGAAGAAGATACTGCCGCCATCCTCCACATATTCCGCCATCGCAAGCTGCTCGCTTGCTTTGTAGGGCACGTTGGATTCGGCGACGATGTAGACATCATAATCGGAAAGATCACTCAAAGTAATTGGAGTCGTCTTGCGGAGTTCTTTGACATAATAGCCTTCCTGGGCAAGGGCATTCCCAAAGTCTGAAAAAGCGCCGTCAATCACCCAATCGGCTGCTCCCGCAGTCTGCTCATGGGTATTGTCAAACAGGATCTTCTGGCCTGCATGCTCATTGACCACTTTGGCCTCAATGTACGGTGCAGGATCGTTTGGTCCTTCTGCGAATACCGCCGAACCGGCTCCGAACGTGAACAGCTGAAGTGGTACGGCCACCGCCACAGCTAGAGTGCTGTTCATCAGCCTCTTTTTCCAAACTGAATTCTTCTCCTTCATACCCTTCCTCCTCAAGAAATAGTCCGGTGAGTAATTACCATAAATACCCACCTGCTTGACATCTACTATCCTATCTCAAAACAATTAAAAAAAAGATAGATTTATGTAAACTGCTGTAAAAATTATACTTTTGGCCTATAAAACGGGTCGAATATAGAAAGGGTATTATGAAAAAAGTCACAGTTGCTGAGGCTCATGATGAAGGATTGGGCTATCGGGATATTAGTACAAAAAAAAGCGAAACGGATAAATGCTCCGTTTCGCTCTCTCCTAAGTTACTGATAACCAAGTAACAAATTCACAATCGTATCAAGCTGAAGCTCTAATGAAAAAGGGTCCTCCATTACGAATTCATCATGATAATTATCGCCATACAAATAAACTTTGCCATTTTTCACTGCAGGGATGCCTTTCCATATGTTACTTTCCATTGCTTTATTGGTTGCATCCGCATCGCCATTATATACAAAAACATAATCACCTAAGTATTCTGGAAGCACTTCAAGTGAAATGGATTCAAACCCCTCCGCCATATTTTTGGCACTTTCTGTTGGAGGTAGCTTCAGCATATTGTATATAGTGGAAGAACCATAATTTCCTCCCTTTGCCGCTAAGACGTACACGGCCTTTTGTGAAAACTGAACAATCGAAACGGTTTCCCCTTCCTTGATAACCCCGGCAAGTTTCGACTTTGCTTCAGCTACTTTCAGTTCATATTCCGTAATCCATTCTTCTGCTTCTTTTTCTTTTCCGAATATTTTGCTTACACTCCTAAATTTATCAAGCGGCCCTGCTGTTTTTAACCCCTCCCAATAAGGCAGAAAAACAGTGGTCCCAATTTTCTCATATTGTTCTATGTTCTCATCGATCGAACCGATAATTAAGTCCGGATCTAGCATCGTTAATTTTTCCAAATTTAAAGGAAAATCCCCTAAATCCTCAATTTTCTCGATCGTTTCTTTGGGTATGTCCGCTTTTTCCATCCACCCTTCATCCAGCATAAACGTTCTTGCTCCGATGGGTATAATTCCTAATTTCAATAAATGCCCCATATATTGGTCAGCCGCCACTCTTTTCGGCTCTGCTGGTAGTTCCACATCTCCCTTAGGCGTTGATACTATTCGAGTGTTCGTACTTTCTTCTGATGTTGCTTGATTTACGGTTCCATTCCCATTACTTTGTTCCTTCGTAGCAGTACCCGTCCCGCTTGAGCAAGCACCTAATAATAGAGAACTGCAAAGCAGTAAAGCTGCCGTCGTCTGAGATTTTGTCATTTTAAACATAGGTAATTCCCCTTTTTCCGTATTATGATAATGATTATCATTATTAATATACTGTTGAACGATGGGTTCAAAAATAGAGGATGTGGGGAAGTTTAATGGACTTTCAGCAACTTTAGGCCGCTGAAACTCTCTTGTTCTAAAATGTGCAGGGGATACACCTTTTCTTTTCTTGAAAATTCGGCTGAAATAATATACGTCTTTATAACCAACACTTGCTGATATTTCCCCGACCGAAGCATCTGTTGTCATTAAAAGCTCCGTTGCAAGTTCAAGCCGAAACCGAATTAAGTAATCAATCGGACTCATACCTGTGTGCTCTTTAAACAAGGATGACAAATGATAAGCACTGAAATTAAATACTTCCGCAAGCGAATCTAATGTAATTGGCTCCGCATAGTACTCCTGGATATAGGTGATTACCTGGACTGCAACACTTGTTTGTTTCACTTCAGTCTCTTTTCTATGTAATTCTTTTAAAACCTGATGAATGAATTGATAAAAAAGTGATTTTACATTGAGTCTCTCTTCTTGCTCGTTCCATTTTTGATACATCAATTGCATTTTGTTATAAAGTAAAATGGGTGCATCTGGGGAAAAACAATATTGTGTTTGGAACAGATCCTCCTCTTGCATCCATGCACGGTAATAAATGATATAGTAAACAAAATTCTTGCTTGTCGGAACAATATTAAGGGTCGCTCCTTTCCCGCTATGCAGGACTTGAAATCCTGTAAAAGAAAATTCAGACTGATCTAATTGAACTTGAGCGCTCCCTTGTACCGAAAGTAAAAATATACTGGCAGGAATCTTATATTTATGAAGAATTTCGCCCCGAATCCTTTCAATACGGCGCACATCCAATAACTTGACCGTCGCTTGGTCCCAAAGCAATATTTGATTGCTTTTGTGCATAATGACTACCCCTCCGTTATCTGTCTAATACTCATCATAAATGATAACCATTATCAATAACAGTCAAGATATTTAACTTAATAACAAAAATCCGATTGCCCTAAAAGGTGCAATCGGATTTTGTAATATAATTTTATTGTTCAGACGCCAATTGCAGAAAATGATCTGCAGCCAAACGGACAGCCAGGATACTTGCGCTATTGAGTGAGTTATCAAAGATAAGTACATGATTGTTTTTCACTGCTTCCAGTGAGTTCCACACGTTCGAAGTTTCCTTGTCCTTGATGGCTGCCTTTGCGATATCCATATCATGCTGGATAATAATAAAATCTGGATTCATGCTGTATATTCCCTCCAGAGAAAGTGCCCCTCCCTCTTCAGGATATCCCTTTGGTGGCAACAACCCAAAGCCTACAGTTTGATTGTAGTACATCGTGTTTTTAGAGCCTTGAGCATTAAAATTGGCTTTTCCGTCGACCCGTAGTAAAGCAAATGTTTTATTCTCAAGACTACTTAACTGTTCTTTTGTTTTTGCAATCATTTCTTGGGTTTCCTTAATGGCTTGTTCCGCTAATGTCTCTTTACCAACAATCTGAGCACACAGCATCGCCGTTTTTTCCCAGGTATCGGTGTAGTCAATTAAGATGACTGGTGCAATCTTATTCAACTCTTCATAATTGCTATCAACAGAACCCTTGAAGGTTACAATCACATCTGGCTTTGCATCCATGATCATTTCCAGGTTCGCATTGCTGCTGCCCAAATCAATAATTTCAGCAGTTCCAGCATAAGGCTGTAAAGTAGCAAAATCCTTCATCGCTTCCGCTGCATTGGTTGATGCGATTGGAGGAGTATCTAGAGCAAAAAAGTAATCTAAATACAAGGGATGCAAAACCGCTATACGCTCAGGACGTGTCTTAAGCACCACTCCATTGTCGCTGGCATCCGCAATTGTTCTAGGCCATCCCGCTTCATCGATCTTGCCGGCTTCCGGTGTAGGCGTGACTGAAGTTTCGGAACATCCAGCCAGTAATCCTGCAAGTATAATTAAGGATGCAATCCATCCATATAGTCTTTTCATTTGGCTCCCCCTTGAGTTGTTATCATTACTGTCTGTATAAATGCTTCATTAAATCACGGTTTTTCTGCGTGAACAGGTCATTATGTGAAGACACCATCCCGGACGAATTTGCCTCCGGTGTGATGTATTGTTTGGCTTGGTTTACCGCATTGGCAGCATCCTGGAATGCCCCCGCGATCAGGTGCAGTTTCCCATCATGATGTAGAACATCACCTGCCGCATAAATACCCGGCACGGATGTCCCGCTCGTTACTGATCCTGAAATCTGGTGTTCCCACAGATCCATTTTAATTTCACTGTTCACCAGCAGTTCTTTGTCGCGCTCATAACCGTGATTAATGATGACCTCATCGACAGACAGCTCAAATGCCTCTCCGTTGTCATTACTTTTCAGCAGTACAGTCCCTATTCTTTCGTGATCCGGTGTGGCAATCAACTTTTCGATTGAAGTATTTAACAAGCACTCTACGCCATTGTTTGCCAAGCGTGAAATATCGGCTTCATGCCCCTTTAAGTTCTCTTTCCGGTACGTCAGAAACACCTTTTTGGCAATCGGAGCCAGTTCATTCGCCCAGTCAACAGCAGAATGGCCGCCTCCCGATATTAGGATAGTCTTCTCTTTAAATCGGGCAAGTGACTTCACCGTATAATGCAAATTTGTGATTTCGAATCTTTCGGCACCCTCGATTTCGAGCTTGACCGGCTTCAGAATGCCTCCTCCAATGGCCAATATCACAGTTTTAGTGAAATGCTTCCGGTTTGCGGCGGTGTGTAAAATAAAGTAACCTGCTTCATCTTGCGAGATGGATGTGACCTTTTCATTAAAGGCAACCTCCGGTTGGAAAGTCATCCCTTGAGCAACCATTTGTTCTATAAGTTGTGAGCCAAGAATAGGCTGTAAGCCTCCTACGTCCCAGATCATCTTTTCCGGATAGACATGCACCTTACCGCCAAGCACAGGTTGGAATTCTATAATTTTGGTTTTCATTTCACGGAGTCCGCTATAAAATGCAGCAAATAATCCAGCCGGACCGCCGCCAATAATCGTAACATCAAACAATTCCTCTTCATGCATCGTTCAATCGCCTCATTTCTCTTTTTTAAATCCCTAAATGCTCACGGAAAGTGCTTCCAGTATATTCACTCCGGAATAAACCTCTTTCAACCAGCTCCGGTACCAACTTCTCAAAAAACAACTCCATAGATTGTTCCGAGCCGCCTGGCAAGGCGATGAAGCCATCCATAGCCTCCGCATCAAACCGTTCAATAATATCGTTCAGCACATCCTCTACTGTCCCGACAGATACCCAATGTGCAGATCCGACAACCTCCGGCCTGTCCAAGATTTCTTTCACTGTAGGCTGGTTTTTGATAATATACCGCCGTAACAATTCGGCATGAGTCCGGCTGCGGACGGCCTGACTGGAATCGGGTAATATATCGTCAGTTACTCGCTTATCTAAGGGATAACCGCTTAAATCAAGACCCATCACCGATTTGAGCGAAGCATGTCTGCGTTCAAGGCTTAAATTCGCATGTGCAGCCTTATGTAATTCAAGTGCTTCTTCGCGCGTATCGGCCAGGAAAAAATATAAGCCCGGCAAAACTTTGATAGCATCCGGATCACGGCCCTGCTCAGCCGCTCTTCTTCTCAGATCATTCCTTAGTTCCACTCCCGATTCGATATCCGGCATTGCCGCAAAAATAGCATCAGCTACAGATGAGGCGAAATTCCGTCCAATGTCTGAAGCACCAGCTTGAAATAGCGGCGGTGTTCCTGATTTGTGAGCAGGCAAAGTAAGCGGCCCTTTTACACTGAAAAATTCCCCGGAATGATTAATAGCAGTCACTTTATCCTTATCCGAAAACATACCTGACTGACGGTCGATAACAATCGCTTCATTCGGAAAACTCTTCCAAAGCTTGCGTACAACATCCGTGAATTCCATAGCCTTGGCATATCTTTCTTCCGGTGACGGCATAGGTGAATCGCTGAAATTATCGGCACCTTCAATCGAAGTGACAATATTCCAGCCGGCGCGTCCATTGCTCAGCCAGTGTAAGGACTGCAATTGCCTTGCAACAACATACGGCGGATTAAAAGTAGTGGAAATCGTCGTTACCAGTCCGATCCGCTCGGTTTCACGAGCTATCGCTGCAAAAAACAATGCAGGGTCGGGGCTGCCGAAATTTGAGGAGTCTCCTATCATCTGCGGGCTAACATACAGATAATCAGCCCTGAAAAGAAAATCGAGCTTTGAATTCTCAGCCATTTTTGCCAAATCAATATAGTAATCAATAGTCTCCATCTTCTCTACTCCGCTATCCGGGTGCCGCCAGCCGTCTCCTTTCATCCAGGTTGCATTTAAGGACAGGCCAATACATAATTGTCTTGGTCTTTTTTCTGTCATATCTACCAGCCTTTCATTTATAAATCAATTTACTGATAATGATTCTCAGTTACAAAGGTGAGTTTATCAAAAAATTAAATAAATTCAAATGTACAAATCTCAAATCCAGCATGCATCATTATTTAATCTAAATAAAAAAAGTCTGCACTTCTGGCTTATCACCAGTAGCTGCAGACGTAATTCAAGTACAAGAAGCTCATTATGTACATTATTTATAGGCAGAGGGAGAAACACCGAATTTCTTTTTGAATAATCGGCTGAAATATAGTGGATTGTCATAACCAACACGGTCAGCAATCTCACGGATAGGAAAATTACCTGCTTTGAGTAATTCACAGGCCCGTTCCAAACGATAATTAACGACATAGTCGATTGGTCGTAGTCCCGTATATTTATGAAAGAGGTAAGAGAAGCGGTTGGCACTCATTGCATGCTGTTCCGCTAACTCACCGAGTGTAAGTGAATTCATATAATGAAGTTTAATATACGCAAGGGCTTCGTCTACCATCCTTTGATTCGGAGAACTATCGTTCTCTCTGTAACTGCACGCAATCAGAACCTGGTGCATCAGGCTTAAGAACAACTCCTTGATACGCAGCTTCCCAATCTCACCGGATGGATGGGTATTCTGATGGAGCATAATTAGTAATTCAATAATTTTTAGATTCGCCCCCGGCTCCAGCTTGAAATGAGAGTCAAATTCGTAAATACTATTTTTTTCTTCCGGCATATCCAATTTATAAAAAAGTGAGTAATACTCGAGCTCAGATTGTCCTATAACCTGCGAATCCATCTGCATGCCCGGAGCAGCATGAAAAACTGAGCCTGCCCGTAATTCATATACCGTTCCATTCACACGTATTCTGGCTCCCCCGCGAATGATAAATAGAAATCCATGCTTAACGGTGGTGAATTCACTTAATAAGCTTTTGGGCTGGATGACTAAGCGGCTTCTATTTTCTATTTCATAGACACCTTTAGTAAATGCCTTTGCTAATTTGTCCAAATTTATCAATGTTCTGCACCTGCTTCCTAGCACCATGCTTCTTTTAAAATCAGATCCAATTCTGATATTTATTTAAAACAGTATAGACAATAGTGTGCGAAATTGCTAGAAGTGTAGTAGATATTCAAATGTACATTGTACCCAAGAAGATGCTCAGGAGATTTTGGTTGAAAATATGCCGTTTTCATTACAATCAATTTGAAGAAGTTCATCCTGTAAAATCCAAACATCAGTTTTTTCAACAAAGAAATGAAATCCGCCAATGGATTGAACCCATGCGGGATCGATCGGTGTAGCACTTGCATTAATTCCAACAGTGAAGGCATCTGAGCCTCCACCGGCATATTTTGCATAAATTCTTACATATTGGTCCTCTTCCAAACCCCATTCATTCTTAAATGAATCCAATGCTTTTTCGGATACTGCAAATGATATCATTCCTCTTCTCTCCTTTCTGCGGTTCAATCACATTTTTTTATTTCGCCACGATAATTGGCCATTCTGAAACTGGCTCCGCATCCACATGAAGCTTTTGCATTAGGGTTATTCATAGTGAATCCGCCTACCATTCCACTCTCTTCATAGTCAATTTCAAGACCGTCAATATAAGGAATACTATTCAGGTGAACCAATATACTAAAATCCTTTTTATTTAATACAATATCCTCTTCTGCCTGCTGTTCATCTAAGACTAGGGTATAGGATAATCCACTGCATCCCCCTTCATCAACACCCACTCTAAGGAATGGATTTAGGATATTCGCACTTAATAAGATTTCGGCGATTTTTTCTGATGCCTTATCACTGATCTCGATGATCATTGTGAACTCCTCCTTCGTTTATTTGTTTTTCAAACCTAAAGATTGGATACCCGTTCCTATCTGTTTAGCTACTGGTGAGATCCGAGTGCTCGCAAATAAACTCATTACAATCAACAAGAGATGGAAACCCATTGCTACAATTAATCCGGATTGGAGTGACATTCCGCCAGCCTGACAAACCACAAGAATGGAACCGCCGATCCCGATAACTACACCGGGTGTAAAAGAATCCGCAAATTGCAGATTTGCCGAGGTGTTGCCGACACCTCCTTCTCTTGTCTGAGAAAACGCCACAACACCGCTAATCGGATGCGCCAATCCAATGCCGATTCCAGCGATGATCTGTCCAAAAACTGCAACGGTAACGGTCACCACGGGTATCCAAAATACGATAGTAATCCCTATGGCAAGCAGCAATACACCCAGAATAATTCGCGTATGCCGTCCACGCCCCTGATCTGCCGAATCCCACCGTCCTTGCAGATACGCTATGACGCACCAACTCAACGCAGCACTCGCTACAATCAATCCGGCCTGAGAAGGCGTTATTCCCTTCACATCGATTAGAGCCAATACCAAGAAATTCTGTGTGCTGGTATAGGCAGCGAAGAACAGCCCACGTGTTGCCAGAATAGCTGGCATGCCTCTTCGAAGCGTAAGAGTTCCCTTCGGCAGCAGTTTGCGGAGCGGAAATATCATCAGTACTAAGCCGATAAGGACTAAAACAAATCCCATAATACTCGGAAGCATGCTTAGACCAACCAAGAAAATCCCTGTACCCATCGTTAACAGTAAAGCCATCCAAGTCGATGAAGCTCCGATATCCCCTTGTGTCTTCGGTGTTTTTAATTTCGTGAACGCAGGTAAACTAAGCAGCGCTGAAATTATCAGGATCGGTAATATTCCCCAGAAAACAAACCGCCAGGACCACTGATCTGCGATAAGACCTGCAACGTATGGACCGAGCATGGACGGAAGAACATAGGCCGTACCAAATGCTCCTAGTATTTTGGCGCGTAATTCATCCGGGTAGCTTAAGGATATTGCTGTGTACACACAAGTCATCATAGCTCCGGCACCCAAACCCTGCATGGCCCGTGATCCTATCATGGTATACATATCGCCTGATGTTGCGGCAGCGATCAACCCAACGATAAACAAAAGTAGTGCGATAGTGAACGGTACTGCAGGTCCTCTTCTATCTATGATTCGACCGACGACCAGAGTTCCGATAATCTGCGCAAGCAGATAAGTACTGAATATCCAGCCAAACAGGCTAAGGCCGTTCAAATCTCCAGCAATTGAAGGGGCAATGGTGGTTACTGACAGACCTTCGAATCCAACGGCCATCACTGACAGAATAATACCTATGGATAGTGCAAAATAACGTGGGCTGAAAATACTTTGATGATTAGACGACATGAAATGTGACCTCCAAGAAAATTGGTATGTATACATCGTATCCGGACACTTAGTAAACAATTTTGTTTATAATGTCTAAGCTACAGTTCAGCTTTGACTTTGTCAACATTTTTGTTTAAAATGTAGTCTGTGATGTAGATTTAGTTGCTTCAAAAGGAGGTGCACCTTGAGCCGAAATCAAACCAAAAAGGATGTCTCAACCAAGACCCGAAGAGCGATCATTGATCTGTTAAAGCAGCAAGGGGGAATGGATGTTATGGCACTCTCCTCGCAGTTTTCGCTATCTGGAATGGCTATTCGTCAACATTTGAATGCGCTGAAAGAAGAAGGGCTGGTTACTAATAAAGAAGAGGCCCGTCCCATGGGGCGGCCCACCAAGCTATGGATCTTAACCCCCGCGGCCGATCGGTTTTTTCCAAGCGGATATTCGGATTTATCCGTCAGTCTGATCCATTCCATGAAAGAAGCTTTCGGAAACGAGGGGCTGGACAAGCTGCTGGCTGTTCGAAATAAAAATATGCAAGAACAATATCTTCAGCAACTTGGTGATACAGCAGACGTTAGAGGGAAGCTGGAGAAACTGGCCGAGATTCGAACAAATGAAGGCTATATGGCCGAGGTTAAGGAGCAGGATGATGGCAGTCTTTTATTCATTGAGAAACATTGCCCGATCTGTGAAGCTGCTGCTGTATGTACCGGGTTATGCAAAAATGAGTTACATCTATTTAAAACTGTTCTAGGTAATAATGTTCATATTGAACGGGGGGAGTACATATTAGCGGGAGGAAGAAACTGTGTATATACGGTTAGAATCTGACAATTGCTGTGGCACTTTCCAAACGCCTGCCATGTCACACATGAGCATCCAATGACTAGCGATATGAACCATTATCATAATATTCATTACAAATAGATAACAACCCACAGCCAAGATTTATAATAAAAATGATCTTGGCTGTGGGTTGTTATAGTTTAACTTTACCCCGTTATTTAATGTTACATATTCCATTTCATTTCTTCCTCAATTTAACTACGATATCCCTTATTCAGAAAAAATAGGTTCACTGAGCTCCCACTATAGAATGCGGAACATATAGTTCTTCTAGTGATGAAATTTCTTCAGAGGTTAATTTCACAGATAGAGCTTCTACTGAATCTTCGAGTTGAGAAATTTTCGTAGCACCTACAATAGGAGCAGCTACAGATTCTTTTTGCAGCAGCCATGCAAGCGCAATATGAATACGGGGTACACCGCGCTTCTCTGCAATTGACGCCACTCGCTCAATGATCAATCGATCTGCATCAATAGTAGAATCATATTTTGCTTTTTGAATTAGATCTGTTTCGGATCGTTGCGTGGTTTCCGACCAGTCGCGAATCAGTCTTCCAGATGCTAATGGACTATAGGGAGTCACCGCAATTTTTTGGTCCTTACAAAGTGGCATCATCTCCCTTTCCTCTTCGCGGTAGATGAGATTCAGGTGATTTTGCATGGATACAAAACGAGTCCATCCATTTTTCTCAGCCACATGTATTGCTTTTTGAAATTGCCATGCATACATAGCAGAAGCACCGATATATCTGGCCTTTCCAGACTTCACCACATCATGCATAGCTTCCATGGTTTCTTCAATTGGCGTGTTGTAATCCCAACGATGGGTGATATAGAGATCTACATAATCGGTCCCTAGTCTCTTTAGACTTTTATCTATCTCGCTCATTATAGCTTTTCGGGAAAGCCCAGCACCGTTTGGACCTTGATGCATGCGCCCCCAAACCTTTGTTGCGAGGACAATTTCATCCCGATTTGCATAATCCTTTAGAGCTCGTCCTATAATCTCTTCACTGGTTCCACTTGCATAGATATTCGCTGTATCAAAAAAGTTGATGCCGAGGTCCAGCGCTCTTTTTATAATAGGACGGCTGTTCTCCTCATTAAGCACCCATTGATGCCCTTCTGGCTGCACATCTCCAAAGCTCATACAGCCTAGGCAAATCCGAGAGACATCCATACCTGTATTTCCAAATTTAATATATTCCACAATGTAAACCTCCTTCTATTTATATAGATTAATTTCTACAGTTGTTCAAACCATTCATCATCGACAGCTTCAAACCATTCTGTTTCCCCTGGAGTCACCTGTTTTAAGTAATTGGGCAGATTTTCCTTCTTCTTGATACCACCCGTTGCCGCCAGTAATTAACAGAACTTGTCCAACGTGATGAGCGTGCCAATTATTGCGAGCACCTGGAGCAAAGGTTACATTTCCAATTGCAGTATTAAGTGGAGTAGGATCTGTAAACACCATTTGCAAATAAGCATCACCCGTAAAGTTTGCTTTAACTTTTTCCCCTAACGGAAAAATGGTACTGTTATCCTCTTATTCTCCCGCAGAAAAGTCAGTTGAAGCGGCCAGTTCAGTCTGCGTCTCGTAGTCAGCAATACGGGCTTTCAAGGTCGAAACGGTGTTTGCCAGTGCTTGAGAACCGAGTACCATTCTCATTGGCGCAGGTTCTTGATCAACGCTCTCAATGATTCGGGAAACCATACGCACTGGATCACCGGGAGCTAGTCCATTGGAAGGGTCGAGCATATTCAAGAAGCTGTGCGCCGGATTTTCATCGTATTCTGGCATCAGGTTCGCTACCTGTGCACTGCCATATCGAAACTCGGTACGGGCGCCTCCTGGCTCAACCAATGTAATACCAATGTTAAACGGTGCAACCTCTTGAGCGACCGATTCGCAAAATCCCTCAATACCAAATTTGGTGGCATGGTACATTGAATTACCTGGAAAGGCAACCTGCCCACCATAGGAGGAGATCTGAATAATTCGCCCGCCACCCTGAACACGCAGATGCGGCAGAGATGACCGAATTAGCTGGATGGATCCAGTTAGGTTAGTCGCGATGATATGATCAATCTCGGCGTCTGAGAGTTCCTCGGCTGCACCGAAAAGGCCATAACCTGCATTGCTTACGATAACGTCGATATGTCCAAACTTCTCAAAAGAGCCGTCAACAAGTTTATGAATAGCAGGAACATCGGTTACATCCAGTGTCTCGCAAGTGAAGGTATCGGGATAATTCTCGATGAATTCGGCGACCTTGTTTTTGTTACGGGCAGTTCCGATAACCTTGTCACCCTTCTCAAGAAGCTGTTTTGTCATCTCATAACCAAAGCCACTACTAACACCAGTAATAAGCCATGTACTCATAATTAATTCCTCCAAAATTTTATTTCGTTCTTTTTTAATTAGATTTCGCTGCTGCTTCATTCACACATCGTAGAGCATTCAGACTGCGCGGGTAACCTATGAAAGGTAGGCATTGAGATATAATTTTGATCAGGAATGACTTATCATTTCCAAGCCTGATATTGGCGGCCGCATGGCTGGTTAACTGAGGTTCACACCCACCCTGGGCAAAGAGAAAGCAGAATGTAATCATCTCTCTTTGTTTGTAGTCGAGTCCTTTTCGGGTATAGTAATCGCCAAAGCAGTTAGCAGCAAGCCAATGATTAATGTGTCGACTCTCTTCCGGACCGGATTTCCAGAATTGTTCCATGCTTTCTCCAAAAATTTCTACTTGTGCTTGAATTCCTGCTTCTAAACGATTCTCTGTGGTTGTAGTTGCCTGACTAGGTAAAGGTAGTTCCACACCTCCGGCAGTCAAAATATCATTTACCGCATGCAGAAAGGGAAATACCCTTCCAATGCCAAGGTAAGGCACTGACTGATAGACAATTTCCTTCGCTTCCACAGGAGTAACACCAAAGTTTAGTGCTGCTGGAAGCATGGCTTTAAACTCGTCAATCCCTTGACAGCCAATTAAAACAGAGAGAATGGCCATCATACGAGTACGATCATCCAAATCGTCCTGATTTACCACTTCATCAAAGGCAAAGTTATCGAACCGTTCAATAAAATCTGGATCCGTTGTTAATAATTTAGATTCATAGCCTGGGAACATTCTTTCATGGTACTTATTTGCTGCCTCCGTTATTCTCATGATTCAAACCTCCTCTTAATTTAATAAAAGCTGGTTTATCGCTTTCTGTAGATACTTTTCCGTGAGATCTCGATTCCTATTAAAAGTTTATCCTTTTCGGTTATTTCATAGTCGACTTATCTACCCCAATAACGGTATGGAAGTTACAGATAAACTAAAGATGAGTCAATCCTTTGATTGACCCATACTTCATCAGAATAAACAATTACAATGTAGACATATCGATTACAAACCGATATCGTACATCACCACGAAGGACATGTTCATATGCCTCGTCAACTTGGTCCGCACGAATGACTTCGATCATTGGAGCGATTCCGTGCTCAGCCGAAAAGTCGAGCATCTCTTGAGTTTCTTTGATACCACCAACGTTTGATGCAGTTATGCTCCGACGCCCAGCAAATAAGGAAAAAACATTGTATTGATCTGGTTTGTTTGGCAGACCCAAATTAACTAATGCTCCGTCCACATTAAGTATGGATAGAAAGGCATCGACATCTATATTCGCAGAAACTGTGTTTAAAATTAGATCAAATTGACCTGCCAACTCAGTAAATGTGGCGGGATCATTCGTTCGATAATAGTGATTTGCACCAAATGCAAAGGCTTCTTCTTTTTTGTTCAAATTATGACTTAGGACAGTTACTTCAGTGCCCATCATATGGGCAAACTGAACTGCCAGATGACCAAGTCCTCCCATTCCCACAATCGCAACCTTCTTACCTGGTCCAGCGTTCCAATGTCTAAGAGGCGAGTAAGTGGTAATGCCTGCACACAACAGTGGGCTTGCCACATCCAGTTCTAAGGCATCCGGAATACGTACAACAAACTTATCTTTCACAACGATTTTCTGACTATATCCACCATATGTTAGATTTCCGTCGTAATCTATAGAATTAAATACGACGACGACACCTTTCTTACAAAACTGCTCTTCTCCTCTGAGACAGAAGTCACATTCCCCGCACGAGTCAACAAAGCAGCCTACGCCAACACGATCGCCAGCAGTGAATTTTGTCACACTACTACCTACAGCAGTAACAACACCTGCAATCTCATGACCCGGAACCATCGGGAAAACTCCGCTGCCAAAATCATCATGAGCATTGTGAATATCAGAATGGCAGATACCACAATATTTAATATCTATTAAAACATCATCTGGCCTTAAATCTCTACGTTCTATGGTTGTTAGTTCAAATGGTGTCTTTGCCGCTGGAACACATAGTACTCGAGTAGTAATGTTGTTATGATTGTTACACATATTACAACAATCCTTTCTAATAAAAGATGAATTCCATAATTAATGTTCATAATTATCTTAATGAACTTATGTCTATTATTATAATTGATTTGCATTTGAGGTCTATTGTCAATTTCAAGTGATTTGTGCATTAATAAATAGAATGATTGAATTTGTTTATTATTTACTGATTTATATTGAAAAAATAATAAACATTTGTTAATAATTAAAAACAAGTACAAAAATGTATTTTCTCTATATTTATGATGATAAAGAAAGTTCGGTGGGCAAAATGACTAAGGTCGATAGAAGAATTCTTAAAACCCAGGAAGCATTAAAAACAGCAGTAATTAAACTAATGGCTGAGAAAAATTTTGATGATATAACCATTCAAGATCTTTCGGATCAAGCAAATGTCAGCCGTGGGACGATTTACCTCCACTACATGGATAAATACGATTTGTTGGATAAACTTATTGAAAACCATATTAATGAGCTTCAGGAGAGATGCGAAGCGGCAGCTGATTTGGATTTTGTAACTGGGTCTCTGATTTGGACGGAATACTTCGAAAGTAATTACGATTTTTTCTCCATGATGTTAGCGAGTAAAGGAGCGCCTTTCTTTCGCAACCGGTTCCTTGAATTTTTGATTGAAGAGTTCAAAGATGAAGTAGATAACACAAAGGGGAAAAACGAAGGGCTAAATAAAGATCTTGTCGTACGATTTGTGGCTTCCTCGTATGTGGGCGTAGTTGAATGGTGGTTTACGAACAAAAGGCCTATAACTCATCAAGTATTAGCAGAACAGTTAGGGGCCTTGTTGGATAGAATTTGTGAGTAATAGGTGCAAGTTCTTGGCTTAATCAAAGATTGTACCCATAAAACAGAAAATCCGCGCTGGGCGCGGATTTCGTACAGTATATTTAATATTTTATTTTTCACTAGTTTATCTCAACTTTAGCCTTTACAGTAGCACCCGCTACGGATAACGGTAGGATGACATCCTCATTTACATCTCCGATATGCACGACCTCATAAGGAGCAATATGTGCGTCATCAAAAAGCACTGTAAAAGCACTCCAGCCATCATAGTAGTATATGCCACCTGCATGTGCATCTGAAGTCATAGGAACTCCCTGAATTGATGGCTTGTTAGGAAGTGAACTGTAGTATTCGTGACCTGCATATCGTTGCAGGGTTAATTCCATTGGTAACATATTTAGTATATCTTCTACTGTACGGTTACTGTTTAATGTTGCTGTATATTCTTTTCCATCTAAAGTTAATTTTATTGACTTCCCCATTGCTCTCTCCACTCTCCTGATGAATTCAGAAGCCCATCGTATTCTAAACTTACTCAGGCTTATTCACACCCAAGCTACTACGGACTTCCAATCCCGGCGTTACAGCTAATTTAACAATTAAATCAGCAACACTCTTACGTGATACTTCCGACCCCTTAAACAATTCGCCTTTCTGAGTTGTTTCATAGTTGATTTCATTCTTATTGGTAAACCATGCGGATCGCAATATCGTATAGTCAAGATTTGAAGCCTCAATGACTTGAGCTGACTTTCGATATGGGTTTAAAATGCTACCATATTTCTCCCCTGGAACTTCATCATAAATGCCCATAGAATTGATGAAAATAAGGCGTTTCACGCCGCTCGCATTCATAGCTTCTACAATGTTCTTAGCCATCTTTTCCAAGTTGCCCGCTAGATTGGCATAGACAACGTCTTGGCCTGCCATTGCTTTTTCTAATGTTTCCATATCCATAACATCGCCTTCAAAGACACGAGTGCGATACGGATCAAGTTTTCTTAGGTTGCCAGCATTCCGTAGGAAAAGCGTTAACTCAGCATCCGTTTCTTTGAGGAATAAATCGATAGCATAACCAGCAATTCCTCCGTTTGCTCCAAGAATCAATACTTTGGTCATAATTAATACTCCCTTTCATCTTTAAAAGTTAAAGCTTTGACATATCAATAACAAATCTGTATCGAACATTACTTTTGAGGACTCGTTTATACCCGAACTTAGATTAGAACGTCATACCCAGAACTGGATGTGGCACATAAGATTCTTCCAATAAGTCCATTTCTTCAGGTGTCAACTTAATCGAAAGTGCAGCTACTGCGTCTTCAATATGAGAGATTTCAGTTGTTCCAACAATTGTAGATGTAACGGGCTCCTTGTGAAGCAACCAAGCAAGTGCGATTTGTGACATCGGTACCCCCCTTGTTGCAGCAACTTCGGCTACATGTTCAACGACTAGTAGATCTGAATCAGCTGTTGAGGAATATATCGCTGTTGCGATTGCATCAACTTTGGCACGCTCGTCCGTTTCCCCCCAAGGTCTTGCCAATCTTCCAGCAGCCAGCGGACTCCAAGGCATTACTGCGATTTTATCTTCCTTACATAGTGGCATCATCTCTCTCTCCTCTTCTCGGTATAAGAGATTGTAATGATCCTGCATAGCTACAAACTTGGTCCAACCATTACGGTCAGCAGCATGTTGTGCTTTTAAGAACTGCCAAGCATACATCGTGGAAGCGCCAATATATCTAGCCTTACCTGCCTTCACGACATCATGCAAAGCTTCCATAGTCTCTTCTATAGGCGTATTGTAATCCCAACGGTGGGTATAATAGAGATCGACATAATCGGTTCCTAGACGCTTAAGTGTTTTATCAATTTCACTCATAATAGCTTTGCGGGAAAGCCCACTACCATTTGGACCTTCACTCGTTGGGTAAAAAACTTTAGATGCTAGGACGATTTCATCCCGGTTGCCATACTCCTTTAGGAGCCGTCCAATGATTTCTTCACTCGTTCCGCCCGAGTAGACGTTCGCAGTATCAAAAAAATTGATTCCTACATCAAGTGCTTTTCTAATCATAGGACGACTGCGTTCTTCATTAAGTGCCCACGGAAAATCGCCTCGTTCTCCTATACCAAAACTCATCCCTCCAAGACAAATTCGTGATACATCCAAACCTGTATTTCCAAGTTTTACATATTCCATTCTATAGTTCCTCACTTTCATTTCGTTATATTTTTTAGATGTACCGTATAAATTAACTTGAAAGTTGCTCTGTTAGGTTACATCTGTGTATTATTATATATAGATATTAAAGGTCTACAATTACTAATTGACCGATATTTGTGCATTAGTTCACAGATTGATTCAAAATAGCTAATATTTATAGAAAGCAGTGATCCTCATATGCCTAAAGTAGATAGAAGAATACTTAAATCTAAAGAAGCGATAAAACAAGCGGTTATTGAACTTATTTCCGAAAAAAACTTTAATCAGATTACGATACAGGATATTTCCGACAAAGCAAACGTAAGTCGTAGAACGATTTACCTTCATTATCTAGATAAATTTGATCTGCTGGATAAGCTTATTGAAGAACATATTAATGAACTAGAAGAACTGCGTAATGCATCAGTTGAAATGGATTTTATAGATGGAGGTTTGATTTGGTTTGAATACCTAGAAAGCAATTATTTATTCTTCTCGACGATGTTAGCCAGTCAAGGCGCCCTCTCTTTTCGTAATAGATTCCTTGAATTTGTCATGGAAGGTTTAAAGGATGAAGTGACTATAGAAGAAGGGAAAAATGAGGGGTTCAATGAAGAGGTAATTCTTCGATTTATTGCAGCGGCTTATGTAGAGGTAGTGGAATGGTGGTTTAAGAATGAAATGCCTTATCCACCTCGTGAAATGGCCAAACAAGTGGGAGTATTGATAGAGAGGATTGTATAGTCAGTATCTTAAACAAGGATGAATTATCCCAATTTCACGTAGCCATTCAGATACAGCTTCTTGTGCAGTTGTCACTTCATTACACTCTATATCAAAGCCTTCTAAGACGTTTTGCCTCCGGGACAAGCTCTCTGATCATTTCAAAGCTCTGTCCAGGTCCATATCCACATGAGTAATAAAAGGTACGATGGTTTTTCCTGAAAAATCATATTCAGATATAAACGATGCAATTGGAGCAACTTGAATAGGTTCCTATTATTCGGAGTTTGTTATAGTTTTCAATATGGCGTACATCCAATAACTTTAACGTCGCTTGATCTGCAGTCAAACGGACAACCAGATAATTGCGCTATTTAGTGAACAAACCCATAGGCATCCAGATTGGCAAAATAATTTATTGAGATCACCTCGTATAGGTCCTGATGATAGAATCGCCATTCTAGCGAATGGAGCAGCAAGAAAAATTGATCCTGACCGTAATTCATATATCGTTCCATTCATACGTATTCTTCTCCCCCTGCGAGTGGAACAGAAATTCATGCTTTATTATAAATGGAAGTTTTAGTGGAAAATTTTGGGTAGATATGTTAATAGAAAAATGGTAGATTATTCTATGGTTGATACCTCAGCTTGTTCGTGTTCGATATATGTTATTAGGATTACGCGCAAGTCGGGAGATATGTTTAGGCTTATATAATCTATATTTGGGGCGGGTGTCTGCATGGACAAAAATTCTGGTTATAGAACAAACGTTATAGGCGCGGGTGAGGTTGGCGTCGCCATCTCGGTCGATATGAATACGAATGCTATTCATGAAACAAACAGCTTATTTTGGGATACAAAAGGAAATGATGTTTTAGGAGCTACCGCACTACCTTTATATGGAGCATTTGTCTCAGAAGAACAATGTCAACTTTTTGGTGATGTCTCAGGGAAAAAGTTGCTGGAGATAGGCTGTGGAAGCGGTCAATCTTTGCAATATTTGGGGGAACGCAATGCATCTGAACTATGGGGTACGGATATATCAGAGAATCAAATCGAAAAGACTAGGCAACTTTTGACGGCGCACGGACTTTCAGCAAATTTGATCTGTTCTCCCATGGAAGAAGAATGTGGCCTGCCAGAGGATTATTTTGACTTTGTTTATTCGGTTTATGCCATAGGCTGGACAACAGACCTTGAGGGTACTTTTAGCCGGATTGCTTCTTACCTTAAAAAAGATGGAACATTTATTTTCAGCTGGTCTCACCCTATACACAAATGTGTTGTTGCAGAAAATGATATGCTTGTTTTCAAAAAATGTTATTTCGATGAATCTTGGTATTCAGTATCTCTTGAAGAAAGTACGCTAACCTTATCGGATCGTAAATTATCAACCTATGTGAATGCGCTCTCTAAAGCTGGATTTGTTATTGAGCAAATGATTGAGCAATCTGATGATGAACTTATGCAGTCGCGGGACGATAAAAGCGATTTTGCAAAAAAAGCAAAGATGCTTCCTGTAACTTTTGTAATTAAAGCAAGAAAACTCTAGCATCCGATACCTATTGAACAACCTTACAACGTAATAATTATTATTCTAAGCCGATCCAGAAAAGGATCGGCTTATTTGATAGCTTTTTTAAGATCAATCTTGTCTGTTCTCAACAGATTTCATACGGTTTTGATCATCTGGCACTCGGTCATTACTGAATTCCTGGCCTGCTTCTACTTCACCATGACCGGAAGCACTTCGGGCAAAATTTGTGAACTGCCTCTTCTGCTCATCTAGCTTATGTTTACTTTTAAGAAGCTCCTGCGGATCTTGATTTGTCATCATTATCACCTCGCAAAATGGATTCATGCTGTTTATTCGCACTACATAAGTTTTCCATAATAGAGCGGTGCTTATGCAAGATAAAAAAACTCCTGCTCACCATAAGCAGAAGTTTCTAAATGAAGTTCTATTTAACGAAAAATATCAATTATTTTATGCAAAACAAGGTATTCCAAAACAACAATCCCACCGCAAATGAGTATAAAAAACTGAAGTCTTGCCGTATTCATTCTATCCTTCCAATACTCTCCCCGGAATAAAGAAATGATGTTAGGCGTAAAAGTATGCCTAATCGATTCGTTATAATCATCATTATCCTCGAAGAACACGCGAAACAAAAATCTATATACTGGAATATTTAAGAACAGTAACAAAATGATCATCACAAGACTCAATGTCCTCTCCTCCCAAGATCCACTTATCCTAATTTTACCACATGGATAACTGTAGAAAATGGAAACTGATGACAACTTTATAACCGCTCCACTAAAAAAGACCTTTCCTTTATAGGAAGGCCATTATTGAGTAATATTCACTTTCAGCTGTGTAAACGACTATTTATGCTCCAACCACTTACACTCAGTAATTTCCATTTCCGTGAAAACGCCTTTAAATGAAGAATTCTCTGGGCTACAAGCATATAAGCCAAAATTTATTTCCTCATTCCCTTCAAACAAATGAAAAATACGCATCTGTTCAAACGTAGTTCCATCCAAAGAGCTTTCAATACAGAAATCACTTTCACGTCGACTTAGTCTATAATACATTGTTTTAATATTTGCATCGATATCTGTTGTTGCCCAATCTGAATATCCGTGATTTGTAACCACACTTCCAAGTCTTTGGAATTCCTCATTTTCATATTCTACCGATGCTTTGAACCAATTGTCACTGTCCTGATAGATGACTATCCCACACTGCTCGTATCTATTTGCACTATCATAATCTGTTCTTACTATAAATGAAAAATACTTCTCAGCAGTTTTCATTAACAGTGCAGGTGAATTATCATTTCTAAAACCATAATAGGTTCGTTGCCAAAAATCTGTATTCGGCATCGTTACAAATTCAATCCTGTTTTCTGTAATAGAATAATCATTGATTGGATTTATCCAAAAAAGCTGTTCTTTATTAAAGTTCATTGCTCTACTCCTCACTTTTTATAAAGTTTTGTCAACCATTTTCATTGCTAAGATTCCAAATACAATTTAAATAGTTTTCAGCAGTTCATCCTAATAATACCATTTGAAGAATATAACGCACATTATTTTCTAATCTTTTATATTGAAGTATCCAGAGAATTAAATAAAAAGGTTGTCCCGTTCACATAAGCTCTCAAAATCGCTTGAGCATATGGCTGCTCTTCAATCAAACCCTCGGTCTCTAGCGGATTCTCTGCATGAAAGCTATAGGCTTCGATTATTGCCATGACTAAGAAGCACTCTAGCTTCATTATATGTTCATCTTCCAGCTTTCTGATTCTCTGATATCCTTCGACGAAATAAGCTCTTTGTGTTGGGTATAATCCCATAATAGCCTGAGCTATATCGTAAAGATGGTAGCCGAAGCCACACCTGCCAAAATCAATAGGGTACGGTTCATTATCCTGAAAAATGACATTTCCATTATGTAAGTCCGCGTGGATCATCCCATAATTTTGTTCATGTCTTGTGATCGTTTCGAGACATGTTGCCACTTTAGTGGCAGCTACGGAATACAACTTAAAACCCTCATCCGATATGAAATGTTTGCGATGTAGACTTAGGTGATCCCAGTCCCGTTTAAAGCTCAGTGCACCCCAAGAAGGACGAGTAAAGCCGCTGGAAGGACTAAAATCAGAGCTGGCCTCATGAAGCTTTGCCATCAATGATCCTGTTTTACGGATGCCTTCCTCCGTTAGTTCGCTTTTGTCTACATGCTTTCCCTCGACCCATCTCATTAAGCTCGAATAAAACCGTTGTCCGTCACACACCGACGTTTCCGTAATAAAGGCCCCTTCACGATTGATTACAGCTTCGGGCAAGATGAGGCCCTTACTCTTCAATGCGAACAACCACTCTATTTCTGAAATGGTTCCTTCGCGTTGTTTGTTATTCGGGTGAATACGGAGCAAGAACTGTTCCCCCACTTCTCTTACAATGCGGAAGGTGACATGTTCGGATACTTGAATGAAGTGAATGGAGTTCCAGTCTATTTCGTATTCCTGCAAAGCATGAAAGGCCGCTTGCTTTACTTGTCTCAGAGTTCGGAGTCGATTCTCCTCAGTATTGATCTGAAAACCGTTATTCATTGCTTATCTCCTTTGTCTACCATACTTCCATCATTTTAACAGTCTAAACGGATAGCTGTAATGATAAAGAATGAATATGAAAAGATTTTTCTCTTTTTGACTCACCTATAAAAATAGGGAATTCATTGCCATTTAGGCATGAAATTCCCTACTCTTTAAATCTAATAAGATTCTTCTACAAGCGAAATTGCAACAGGTTCTATGACATTAGTATAAGTGCCATCACCAAGCTGGGCTAACCCATTATACCCCCAGGTCAGCAAGGTCCCCTCCTCACTAACCGCACCGCCGCTCATATAACCTGCACTAATAGCGACGATACGACTGCCAATGTTGAGCTTAGAAGCGAGGGAACGCTCCGACTCAGCACTACCACCGAGCTGGCCCTCATTGTTCGCTCCCCATAACCATACGTTTCCATCGCTTTTCAGAGCCATGCTATGCAAGGCGCCAGCGGATACACTGATAACTGAACCAAGATCCAAGGCTTGAACGGGAGTATAATGATCTTCGGTTGTCCCATCCCCCAAGATTCCCTTAACGTTCGTTCCCCAGCTCCATACGGTTCCGTCCTTTTTCACTGCCATGCTGTGATAAAAGCCGGCAGATACGGAAGTAACGCTGCTTAACTCAGCAACCTGCACTGGGGTCACGTGGTCGATTTTTGTGTTATCTCCGAGCTGACCGTAGGCATTGAACCCCCATGCATAAACCTGACCATCGTGGCTAACCGCTAGATTATGAAAGGCTCCGGCTGAGATCGATGCGATTGAGTCCAAACCTGCAACCTGCACCGGTAATGCACTATCCTCGGTGGTTCCATCTCCAAGCTGCCCATATGTGTTAAGTCCCCATGCCCACACCGTTCCATCGGACAACAACGCTAACGAATGCTGCTCACCTGCTTGAACCGCTATGACATTCACTAATCCAGTCACTTGCTGCGGCACAAGCTGGGGCGCCGACGTACCATTACCCAGCTGGCCCACGCTATTGCTTCCCCATGTCCAAATCGTTCCGTCCGTCGCGAGCGCGATGGAATGGTCTTGTCCAACGGATGTGGCGCTTATCTCCGGCAAGCCAACAATTCGCACAGGCTTATTACGAGCAATGGTTGTGCTATCACCGAGCTGGCCCATCCTATTATTGCCCCAAGCCCATACGGTACCATCCGGCTGTACAGTCAATGTATGAAAGGAATTCCCGTTGCCCATGCTCATAATGGGACCAACATTACTTACAACATCAAGTGTACTAACCTTCAACTCGTTACTAATTGCTGATTTGTTCCCTGCTTCGTCTATAGCTTGTACTACAAAGGTATACTCCTGTCCAGCCTTCAAGTCGACGGCCGTGTAGACCGTTGTGCTAACTGTTACTTCTGCCAACAGATCAGAGTCCTTATATAGAACATATTCCGCAACTCCGACATTATCCTCGGATGAAATCCATGCCAAGCTAATGCTATCTGATGTGCGACTGAAAAGAGTTAGCTCGGGCGTACTCGGTGATTCTTGATCGGTTAGAGGGAGTTTCTCTTCCTTCGTTGTTGGTGGGTACGCTTCCGCTGGAAGCGTACTTGCGGTTAAAGGTGGACTTGTTTTTGACACGGGTCCGGATATGTTTACGGCTTGGACCGTAAATGTATAGCTCCGGTCGGAAACCAACCCCTTCACCGTATACTCCGTTAATTCGCCTGAATCGAAGGTATAGACCACATCGGTTACGCTAGGATTGGTAGACTCCATTAGATTTACCTTATAACTCACATCCGTGTTAGAGGTTCTCTCTACGGCATCCCAGGTAAGGCGAATGCTTGTGGAGGTTGAATCGCTGACTGCCAGATTCGCTGGTGCAACCAATAGCTTTACTTGTTCAAAAGAGCGTCCTTTTGCATCTCCTACAGACGGGAATTGAATGACGGATGGAAATATAAGAACTAACACCAACATTAAGCTCATTTTTTTTATCGGAAATAGCTTCCTTGCCATTTTTAATCACTTCCTATCAAATAAAATGGATGGTTCCTACCTCAAATCTTGAATTACTTAATCTCAATTCCGGCGCTGGCATAACCTGTTACAGTATTTATCAAGCTTAGACCGGAAGCCGTCGAAGAGAACACTAACATTAAGCGATCGCCAGCCTGAACAGCCGTATTTATGCCTTTGACTGATCCGTCACTAGTAGATCCAATAGAAATTATTCCTGTCAAACTAGGCGCCAAGGATACTGCTGAACCAATAATAGGTGTAAAACTGTTGCTATTACTATCCGCTTTATATATTTCTGCTTGAACGTTTATGGTCGTGCCTATTAAAGAAAACGCTAAAGTTGGGCTGAAAAAAGCATATATTGAAGTGATCGTACCATTACGTGGAACGATAAACGCTTGGTTGTACGGATCTTTTGTAGGATCAGAACCATTACTTCTGGTTAAATCTATTTTTCCACCTACTATACTAGCTCCTGAGTACGAACTGCCAAATCCAAGCATCGCAACTGTACCTTTTAATCCCCCGACGATTGTTGTTACAGTAATTGGTGATCCGGAAGAGAATGGAATTATAGTTGATGCGCCAGATGCCCCGGTAGCTCCGGTTACCCCTTGAATTCCTTGTACTCCCGTAGCTCCGGTTGCGCCAGTTACTCCTTGAACTCCTATTGCACCTGTAGCTCCGGTAGTTCCAGTCACCCCTTGAACTCCTTGTGCGCCTGTATCGCCAGTTACGCCTTGAATTCCCTGAACTCCTTGTGCCCCGGTAGCTCCGGTTTCACCTTTAGAGACAAGCAGGGTAAAGTCGTTATTTATATCAGAAGGTACTCCAGATGGGTTGTTTATAGTAACGATGTAGATACTTCCTAAATAAGTAACGACTTGTCCTGCATGATAGGAAGTCGCTGAATTGAACGGAGCAATGCTATCAAGACCAATGCCAGTTGCGCCAGTCGATCCGGGAGCACCGGTTATCCCTTGAATACCCTGTGCACCCGTTACGCCAGTTGACCCCATCGCTCCATTAGCGCCAGTTGCACCGTTAGCACCCGTGGCACCTGTTGCCCCATTTGCTCCGGCTGCTCCAGTAGCCCCGACAGCACCAGTTGCTCCGGCTGCTCCAGTAGCCCCGACAGCACCGGTAGCTCCAGTAGCTCCGGTTGCACCAGTAGCTCCAGTAGCTCCAACAGCCCCAGTAGCCCCGACAGCACCAGTTGCTCCGACAGCACCAGTCGCTCCATTAGCACCAGTAGCCCCGGTTGTGCCAGTAGCTCCAACAGCCCCAATTGCCCCGACAGCTCCGGTTGCACCAGTCGCTCCGGTCGCACCAGTGACACCTTGCGGTCCACTTGAACCAGATGCCCCATTTTGACCCGCTGGGCCGGTAGCACCTGTGTCTCCTTTTTCCCCTTTCGAACTAGTCTGGCCTACAGCCCCTAATCCCAACACTTCAACGAAGGATGCCATTCCTCCATTATGAATAAGCGTCACCAAAGATCCCGCAGGAAACACGCCCTTGCCATGGTCCCCGAACAGAACAGATTTACTATTGATTTCGAACTTCTCTGTCTGACCGCTGCTGCTTAAGAGTTCGATCGAATTTTTGGACATCGAGACGACAGAGCCATGGATAATCCGATCGGATACCTTGCTCGCAAATATTTCAGTCTTAGACAAGATAGCTGCAAACTCGGCGCGAGTAGCCGTCTGCTTAGGCTTGAAAGTATTATTAGGGAAGCCAGATATGACCTTGCGGTTAACTGCGGCATTAATGTAGCCTGCTGCCCAGTCCGATGCGTCTGATGCATCCGAGAAACCTATGTCGCTATCCCTAAACTCGATAGCCTCGGATTCCTTGCCTGCGGCACGAATAATTAAACGTGTTATCCACTCACGACTTGCTTGCTCTTTTCCCCAGATTACGGTGCTGGGTCTCCCTTCCTCGCTTGGAACCACGAGGCCAATGTCAATCGCTTGTTGTATCCAAGCAGTAGCCCAAGAATCTACGGTGAAGGGTAGACTTCCACTAGTAACCTTAGGCTGTTCATATCCCATGAACCTGAGCACCATAACAACCGCTTCCTGATTCGTGACTGGACGGTTAGGACTGAAGTTGCCGGTACCGTCTCCTTCGATTACCCCAAGCGTGGAAGCTTTAGTGATATACTGATATGCCCATGAGGTAGAATCGACATCACTGTAAGCTGCTGCACTTGCCCGGGGTAGAATACTGCTATAAGCAGGGCTCAAGGGTGCAATCAACTGACTCATCAGAATAAATGCCATTGAGCTCTTGTAAGCTAACTGCTTGCCACTTTTCTTGCCACTTGCCTTCGTCCTCTTTAATCTTGCCATTACTAAATCCCCCTCAAATTTATAAAGTTATGTATTGCTTCAAATAATCGCGATTAACCATGACGCTCGGATAATCCGGTACATAGCCCCCAGCTATCTCATTGTGATAATGCGCTTGTTCGTATTGTCCTAAGCGATCGTAACAGACGCATAATTGCAAATGCGGCAGCCACGTCCATGCCGGAAGGTCTACTCTAGCGTTAAGCTCAGTCGGCTTTGGTACTTCCGTGGCTAGCTTGTACCAAAAAGCAGCATTCTCGAACCGTTGTTCGATTAGCTCATAAGACCCTAATTGACAACAGGCTTCGGCTCGGGGAGGCGACAAGGCAAAAGCTTGAAGTACTTTAAGCTTGGCTTCTTGAAAGAGACCTAATTGTGACAATGCATCTCCGGCACGCCGACTCGCAAGTAGCTTGTCCTCCAACCAGCCATTCGGCATGACAATGAAGGCATCATATTGCTTTATCGCTCGCTGCCATTGGCCGTGATCGTATAGCTCGTTGGCATAATAAAATAAATCCCGCGGAGTGAACCTCGTTTGCGCTTTCAACATCCCCTCATAGATGAGAAGATTACGCGAGGACTGCGTATGCTTTCGATCATGTGTTATGCCTAACTCGGCATAGAACACATTGCCTGCGACCTCAAGGTACTCATGAACGACTCCAATCCAACGGAATTCACAATTTCGTCTTAGAAGGCGATTACGTCTCAAGCTCGAAGTTACACTTCCGTCTTTGTCACGGTCGAGATAATAATGCATCGATACAGCATCGATATCCCATGGTAGATCGGATACGATGGACTGGAGAGCCTTTGCATCCTCTAACTGCAGATAATCGTCCGCATCCAACCACAGCAGGTACTCTTGAGTAGCGAGACTGAAGGCATAATTTCTTGCTTTGGAGAAATCGTTCACCCATTCGAAATCATAAACCTGTGCTCCATAAGATGCCGCGAGCTCTTTGGTTCCATCACTCGAACCTGTATCCACAATAATGATCTCATCGACAAGCTCCCTCACGCTGGATAAACAACGCCCTAAGGTGTACTCTTCGTTTTTTACGATCATGCATAGGCTGACAGTGACTTTCCTTGTGCCACTATACAAGGAAGAAGTTAAATCGAATCCCCACTTGCTTATGGCCATAGCACGATTTAAGATTAATCGGTTATTGTACCAATCAGGATCATTGGGATCTACTGAAGGAGGTTCATTCCGGAAGACTACGCATCCTTCGGCTATGTAAATATCCAGGTTCATAGATAACGTGCGATAACACAGATCGTCATCCTCGTAAGATTCGACCTCAAATCGCTCATCAAAGGACCCGATCTGCTCAAAGTAGCGACGGGGTATCATCATTAGTAAACTGACAAGTCTAGGAACCCGGGTCCAAGACATTGATTTCCCGATGGAAAGCATCGATGACGACTGATAGAGTTGCTCCATATTCTGATATACAATCGGAATCTGTTGAGCCCCGCTAACGTCATTCATCCTCGGACCCACGATTGCAGCATTCGGATGATGATCCAGACAGCCCGACAACTGTTCTAACCATCCCTCGTTAACCATAATCTGATCGCGGATGAATACAAGATGATCTCCCGAACATGACACCGCGCCCAGATTGAATGCTGCTGCAACCCCTTTGCTCCGGCTATGAATGACATGAACGCCGTATTCATACGCAAGGTAATTCGACACTTCGGCAGATTCGTTATCCGAGACGACAATCAGCTCATAGGACATGGACGTATATTTCTTAATCCGATCCAGACATTGTACGGTCAGGTTAAAGTGCTGAGCCAACAATATAATGCTAATATTCAATCGCTTTTCCTCCTATATTCGACATTTTCCCTAAATCTACCATTCTATTAGCGTTGCATTCAAGACAACCAAAGTTGCTATTAGCCAGTTTCACAAATAATGATAAGCTTAAAAAGACAGCCGGGTATGCAACTCTGCTCTATTAATGCAATAAATAATTTTTACAGAATGCAGGAAATTTCCACCTACTAATTCTGGCATGCAACGTATACCGTATTTGTTACGACTGGCAACGAAGGTATCGCTGTTTCCATATTCCAACAATATATATGTATAAAGAACATTTAAATAGTGTGGGTTGTCATCACTTTTGTCATATGACAATATGGTGTTTAATGGGTTTTACATGAAAAGATAGGGTCGTTAATCATTTATCTGTTCCTATTGAGATTCAACATTCGATCGTCTTACAGAAAAAAACTGCCTCTGAGGGCAGTTTTTTTCTTAATATATCGTTTTTGCGAACGGTGAGAATGAACCTCTAAAGCGCTCTTGTATCGGAAATTTACTCAACTTTTACTGAATAGATCCAACACACCTGATAATGATGAAAGAAATAGAGATTTCATATTTCATATTCGGATTGTATTTTTTCTCAGGAAACTCTCATAAAAAAAAGGGTATCCCAAACTGGGACACCCTCTGATTAGCTTATCGTCTCACCCTCCGAGCAAAATCCACAAACTGAAATTTATCCAGCCGGTGTCTAGACTCGGTATATTGGTAAAGCACCGTGTTCTCCAAATAAACATAGTTTCGTACTACTACAATATGCGTAAAATTCTTCAAATCGAGCAGTCTATGATCCTCCTCTGTGGAAGGTTCAACAGATATCAGCTTCTTCGCATAACTGATCTTAAGGCCCAATTCCAGCTCCAAATATTCATAGATTGAGCCCTCGGCGATTTCCGCACTCAGGAAGGAAACGATATCCGCACGAAAATAATCCTTATCCAAAATGATCCGTTCACCTTCAATCTCTCTGGCACGAACAACCTTCCAAACCAGAGTTTCAGGTGGAATCTGCAGATGTCTGGCGAGAGCGGAGCCTGCCGGCTCTTGTATCGTCCGCTCTACCAGTGTCCGCGAGGCAGTACCCAGTGTATCGGCCATCTCTTTAAATGAAATCAAACCGGTAACGGGGAAATCCATTCGGGTCATGTCAAGCACAAAGGAGCCTCTTCCCTTAATTTTGTGAATATATCCTTCTCGGAAAAGTAGATTCAGCGCTTTGCGCACGGTCTCTCGTGAAGTGGCGTAAGCTTCGGCGAGTTCACTTTCGGAAGGCAGCTTGGTTCCCGGCAGCAGTTGTCCAGAATGGATTTGGTTGCTGTATTCATTATAAATTTGCAAATATTTATTTTCTCTCAATTTTGATCACCGCCCTTTATTGTATCACGTCATGCCTTTGGAAGCATCGATTCAATTGGAGGGGAATTCATAGCGTTGAACATATAAATTCTTATATTTATAGAAAAACAGCCCCCAAGGGGCTGTCTTTCTATAGTATAAAGTCTTTGCCAATATAGCCTTTATCAACCCTTGAGATGAATAGTCAAGACGCTTGTTTGTTTGGCCGTAGCTGGTCCGGTCTTCTCTTCAATCTTCTCGACCATCTCCTGACCTGCAGGAATGATGATTGGAGTAATCACCGGGTAACCTGCTGCGCGGATAGCTTCCATATCAAATTCTAGTAGAAGCTCGCCTGCCTGCACCTTATCACCAATATTCTTCAGGCTGGTAAAACCGCTACCTTTAAGCGCCACCGTGTTAATTCCAACGTGGATTAATACCTGAACACCGCTGGCATGCTCCAGTATAAGCGCATGTTTGCTCTTAATCACATGAGCTACTGTAGCATCAAAGGGAGCATATACTTTCCCCTCAGAAGGTTCGATTGCAATTCCCTCACCCATTTGCTTTTCAGCAAAGGCAGGATCGGGTACCTGTTCTAGCGATACTGCAGTTCCACTAAGCGGGGAGACAAGCTCCAAAATATTAACTGATTCCTGTGACCCTTGAACTGAATGACGGCTGCTCAATTCCTCTGGTTCGCTCGTAGTACTAGAAGCCTCTGTAGCTGTGTTCTTTTCGGAACGACCCACTACAGAACGTCCGTACAATACTGTGGCGGCAAATGGCACAACGAGAACAATAACCATACCTATGAAGAATACGCCCCACTGGTTCGGGAAAATCGAAAGGAAACCGGGAATTCCCCCTACGCCAATGGATGAAGCGCGAACCTGGTTAACGGTAAGGAGCATACCGGCAATTGCTGAGCCGATCATCCCGAAGATGAAAGGGTAGCGATAGCGGATATTCACCCCAAAGATTGCCGGTTCAGTCACGCCGAGGAATGCAGAGACGGAAGACGTAGCCGCCAAACCTTTTGCCTTTTGTTCTCTAACAACGAACATCATCGCCAGTGCCGCAGCGCCTTGTGCAATATTGGAGAGCGCCAGCATCGGCCAGAGGAAGGTGCCTCCCTCACTGCCGATGAGCTGTACATCGACTGCCAGGAAAGTATGATGCATCCCAGTGATGACCAGAAGTGCATAGAATCCACCATAGATCAAACCACCAAGGAGCGCAAAATGATCAAATACATAGATCAAACCCGAGGTGATAGCATTGGCAATGGCGAACGTAACCGGTCCGATAATGGTGAAGGCCAGAAAACCTGTAACCAGCAGGGTCACTGGAGCAACGACCAGTAGTTTAATGGAATCAAGCACCCGACGGTTGAGGAACTTCTCCAGTCTAGCCAGAATATAGGCCGAAACCAGTACAGGCAATACTTGCCCCTGATAACCGATCTTCTCCAAATGCCAGCCGAACAAATTCCAGGTCGGAACGGTTCCCTCAGTTGAAGCACTTGCATAACTGTAGGCACTTAATAGATCCGGGTGTACGAGAATGAGACCTAGCACGATCCCGAGCAGAGGACTGCCCCCGAAACGTGTAACAGCTGCCCAACCGATAAGTGCTGGTAAAAAGGTGAAGGCTGTGCTGGCAATCGTGTTAATAATCGCAGCAATGTCTTTCCATGCAGGATAGACATCTACCAATGACTTACTATCAAAAAAGATACCAGGTCCGGTCAAAATATTATTAATACCAAGCAGCAAACCTGCGGTTACGATGGCCGGAAGAATCGGAATAAAAATATCAGCCAGTGTTTTGATCGCCCGCTGCAGTGGATTCTGTTTCCGTGCTGCCGCTGATTTCACGTCATCCTTGGAAGAGCGGGCACCACCAGTGATCTGAATCATTTCATCGTATACTTTATCTACAGTTCCTGGTCCGATAACGATCTGGAACTGCCCCTGCGTAGAGAATTGTCCTTTTACGAGTTCGTTACGGTCCAGGGCTTCCGAATCCACCTTGTTCTCGTCATACAGCGAGAATCTCAGCCGGGTTACACAATGCGTCGCAACTTCAATATTCTCCTTGCCCCCAACCGCCCGTACAATATCTTCAACATTTTTGCGGTCTATAGCCATATCTTCACTCCTTACAAAATTGATGTGTGCTCCTTCTTAAGTACACCTCGTTAGCGGACTAACCACATGTAGGAAGCATAAGGACTGAGCTGAAGCTTTTGTGTTAATTTAGGTGCATCTGCTGTATTTCCAATCAGAAGCTCGTCCTTACCACTTGGCGACAATTCAGTCCAGTGATTATCTTCAAAGCGGAAAGAGATCTCTTTACTGCTGAAGTTCGAGACCACAACAAGTGTCTCTTCATCGCCTGTTCTGGCGTATGCGAATACTTCGGGATGACCTTCATCGAGTCTCTTGAAAATACCTTCTATAAATATTTCATATTCCTTGCGTAGTGCAATCAGTTTACGGTAATGGTGGAAGATGGAACCTGGATTTTCCAGCTCCTTCTGCACATTGATGTTTGGATACCGCTCGTCTACCTTCAACCATGGAGTACCAGTGGTAAATCCGGCATTCCGGCTGTCATCCCACTGCATCGGCGTACGTGAATTGTCCCGCGAACGTTCTTGGAGAATGCTGAGAGCAACCTCCGGGCTTTTCCCCTGTTCACACAGAATGCGGTACATATTTAGTGACTCAATGTCGCGGAACTCATCGATGCTTTTCCATACCGGATTCGGCATACCGATTTCTTCCCCTTGATATACATAAGGTGTTCCCTGAAGGCCATGCAGAGTTGTCGCGAGCAGCTTGGCGCTTTCCACACGGTAAACCCTATCATCAGTGAATCTGGAAAGGGCACGTGGTTGATCATGATTGTTAAAAAATAGTGCGTTCCAGCCTCCGCCTTTCTGCATTCCAGTCTGCCACTGCGAGAACAACTGTTTCATTGCCTCGAAATCATAAGGCATCAGTTCCCACTTCTGTCCATTCGGATAGTCGACTTTTAAATGATGAAAATTGAAGGTCATGGAAAATTCCCGCTCTTCGGGACTTGAGTACCGGATACAATGCTCCAGTGTAGTTGAGGACATCTCTCCTACAGTCACCATCTCAAACGAACCAAACACCTCTTTATACATTGCTTTGATGTATTCATGGACCTGTGGACCGTCAGTATAGAATTTACGTCCATCCCCCGGTGGAACACTCCCGTCATCGTTAGGGAAGCGCTGATCTTTGGAGATTAAATTAATTACATCCATGCGGAAGCCGTCGACACCCTTTTTAGCCCAGAATAACATCATATCATTCACTGCTCTACGTACCTTCTCATTCTCCCAATTCAGATCCGCCTGGGTTTTATCGAAGAGAGTAAGATAATATTGTCCCGAAGTTTCGTCGAACTGCCAGGCAGGACCCCCGAACTTCGACTGCCAGTTGTTGGGTAAGCCCCCGTCCGGAGCCGGATCCTTCCAGATATAGTAATCACGGTAAGGGTTGTTCCTGCTTGAAATGGACTGTTTGAACCACTCATGTTCAGTCGAAGTATGGTTAACCACGATATCGATCATTAGCTTCATTTCGCGTCTATGCAATTCCTGTACTAGCTCGTCAAAATCCTCCATCGTACCGAAATCCGGGTTGATATTTTCATAATCTGCTACATCGTAACCGTTATCATGTTGCGGCGAAACATAAACCGGCTGTAACCAGACAATATCGATTCCAAGCTTCTGCAAATAATCTAATTTCTCAATAAGTCCTTTTATATCTCCTGTTCCGTTGCCTGTAGTGTCCTTAAAGCTCTTTGGGTACACCTGATACACCGTGGAGCGGCGCCACCATTCCGAATACTGGGACTGACTCAAGTTGAACACCTCCAAAAAGAATTCCTTTATTTCATCCATTAAACCTGTATATACAAGTTCAAACACTCCACACAGTTTAAACCTGTATATACAGGTTGTCAACACTATTACTATCGAAGGAGTGGCATGAGTAGAAACTAGATTATTTATAACGTTGTATTAGAATGCGATTCATCGAATAAAGGATTAACGACAGGTGGCTATAAAATTAACCCCTTTAATAATTGATTATTACCCTAATATTTGATCCGTAATAACAAAAAAAGCCGCTTACTCGGCAGCTTTTTAGATACGAAGATATGTAGATAAAAAACAAACAGGATACCTTTTACTAATACAAGTTAGGTACCCTGTTTCTATTCAAAGTGTCTATTCAAATTAAGTTTATTTAAGCTCCTGTAGGAGACTCTGACCAAATTGGGGCATGGTCACAACAAAGTTATCAGCAACTGTTGCTCCAATATCCGAAAAAGTCTTCGATATAGGCAGCTCCCCTTGTCGATTGAAACTCTTACTGTAGAGGAGTAAAGGAACATATTCACGGGTGTGATCCGTACCCGCATGAATGGGATCATTCCCATGGTCTGCCGTAATTATTAGAAGATCGTCTTCACATAGCTCCTTTAGAACTTCATGTAATCGATCGTCAAATTCTTCTAGCGCTTTCCCATACCCGATCGGATCTCTACGATGGCCATAAAGTGCATCGAAATCAACAAGATTCAAGAAACTAAGTCCTGTAAAATCAGTATGAAGGGTCTCCAAAAGTTTATCCATGCCATCCATGTTAGACACTGTACGCAAAGACTTGGTGACACCCTCCCCATCGTATATATCTGAGATCTTGCCAATCGCTAGTACATCGAACCCGGCATCCTTGAGCTCATTCATCACGGTTCTTCCATAAGGCTTCAAGGCATAATCATGACGGTTCGATGTTCTTTTGAAATTTCCGGGCTGCCCGAGGAATGGTCTAGCAATCACTCTGCCTAGCATGTACTCCTCACGTAAAGTAATCTCTCTGGTAATCTCGCAGATTTGATACAGTTCTTCTAAAGGAATAACCTCTTCATGAGCCGCAATCTGAATCACGGAATCTGCTGAAGTATAGACAATGAGTGCACCTGTGTTCATATGCTCTTGTCCAAGCTCATCGAGAATAGCTGTGCCACTAGCGGGTTTATTCCCAATCACCTTTCGTCCTGTTCTTTCTTCTAATTCATTAATTAATTCATAAGGAAATCCTTCAGGAAACACTTTGAAAGGAACGTCAATTCGTAGGCCCATGATTTCCCAGTGACCTGTCATCGTATCCTTTCCATTAGAAGCTTCCTGCATTTTGGTCCAATAAGCTAAAGGGCGCTCTACTTTGGGAACTCCGGGTATTGGGTCAATATGACTTAACCCTAGCTTGGATAACGCAGGAACATGTAGCCCATTCATTTTTTCTGCAATATGCCGTAATGTATGTGATCCTGCATCCCCAAACTTTTCAGCATCTGGAGCTTCACCAATGCCTACCGAATCCATAACGATGACGAAAATCCGCTTAAACCGGGGTGTTTGTTTCATGTTAATACTCCTTGCTTCAACTAGAATATGATACCGATAATCAAAGCTGATAAAACGCTTACAAGTGTGGCGCCAAATAACAGCTTTAATCCAAATCGTGCGACGATATTCCCTTGCTTTTCATTCAATCCCTTCACTGCACCCACAATGGTACCAATCGACCCAAAGTTAGCAAATGAGATTAGAAAAACGGAGACAATGGCTGTAGTACGGCCACTTAAACCTTCTTGAATCTTAACAAAGTCAAGCATAGCAACGAATTCATTCGCAACAAGCTTTGTCGCCATAATACTACCGGCCTCAACAGCTTCATGCCATGGCACACCGATAAGAAAGGCGATGGGTGCAAAGACGTAGCCTAACACTCCTTGGAACGAGATTCCGAATATGCCACTGAAGACCCCGTTAATCAAAGCAATGATTCCCACAAAACCAACTAACATTACCCCAACTACTATGGCTACTTTAAAGCCATCCATAATATATTCGCCCAGCATTTCAAAAAACGTTTGTTTTTCTTCTACCTGAACTTCAACAATATCTTCTTCAGGTGTAACTTCATAAGGATTAATGATGGATGAAATGATAAATCCGCCAAATAGGTTCAATATCAATGCAGCTACTACATACCGAGGTTCTAGCATCGTCATATAGGAACCAACGATTGACATGGATACCGTAGACATTGCAGACGCACATAATGTATACAAGCGATGTTTAGGCAATAGGCCAAGCTGGTTTTTCACCGAAATAAATACTTCATTTTGTCCGACAATTGCGGCTGCAACTGCATTATAAGATTCCAATTTACCCATGCCATTTATTTTACTTAGCACCAAACCAATATACTTTATAATGAATGGCAGTATTTTGTAATGTTGCAAAATCCCTATCAATGCTGACATAAAAACAATGGGCATCAAAACATAAAGGAAAAATGTATGCGCCCCTTCATTTGCAATCCCGCCAAACACAAAGTCAGTACCTTCATTGGCGTATCCAAGTAATTTTGCAAAACTATCAGCAAACCCTTTAATCAAAAATTCTCCAATGCTCGTTTTTAGGATAATTAATCCCAAACCTATCTGAATAGCAATCATTACAATGATTGGACGATATTTAATCTTTTTCTTATTGTTACTTCCTAGCCATGCCAGTAATAGAACAATAACCAGACCAGCAATAGAAATTAGATAATGCATTTTTAGCCCTCCAAATTATCGGTTAATTTTCTTGGAATCCTCATATCGGAATGCATCTTTCCACATTAACCCTTGTTCCAAAATAATCGCTAACAGGCTTCCGCATATTAATCCATTATTTAAAATGGCTATCACGATCGGAGATAAATGGGCCGTAGCTGATGCAGGAATAAACATTAAACCTACACCCACTAAAAGGGAAAGCCCACTGACAATAAATGTTCGCTCTTCATGAATAACCTTTTTCAATTCCTTTAGCGCTAGTCCGACCATCTTCACAAAAATGACGAAGGTAACAGAATAGCCTATGGGAGCTGGAATCGCAGATATGAAATTCATCATAGGCGGAAACAAGGATATTGAGATCACTAAGCTGCAGCCTATTAAAAATGATCTGCGCTCCCTCATCCCTGTTTGCTCAACATATCCCGCCGCTCCCGAAATAGGGACTGAGCCGATCGCTCCTAAACCACCACTAATAAGATGCGTAATTCCAGAAGTAAACCCGGCGCGCAAATAACGACGATGATCCCCTTGCTTGGGTTTCATAACGGTCTCCATCAAACGGATGGATGCCACTGCATTGGTTATTAATAATAGGGTTAGTAAAAATGCAGTAGTAATTGTCCCGGCATCGAATCGGGGTTTTCCAAATGGGAATATTTCCGGCAGCTTAAATAGAGTATCCGCACGAGAAACCGCCGGCATACTACCGCAGATTATAAATAATAGGCAGCCTATCACTATACTGAAAATTATTGAAAACTGGCTGAGTAATACAAAGCGGCTGTTGCCTAACCAAAAGGTAATGCAGACCACAATCACACTAAGGATGAATACTTTAACATCTAACATGGTGTGGGATATGGTAATCCCCATCATCCCTTTCATAAAAGATCCGCTTAATTGAAAGATCAATAAAAGTAAATAAATAAAGGTGATGGTTGGAGTAAATAAACGAGCGATTTTATCCATTAGCTTAAATGCTGAAATTAGGATAAACAACACTCCGCTAATGATCATCGCTCCACTTAAAGCCTGTAAAGCTCCGTTGTTAGAGGAATAGAGTCCCCCCACTAAACTCGCGTAAATGGTAAAAATGCTCCACCATAACCCTGCCGGACCTTCATGAATAGGGAATTTATGACCCATCAGGCCTTGTGAAAATCCAGCTATTGCTAAAGTAATCATGGTGCTCTGAATAAGTCCGGAAGTCTCTATGGGTGTTAAGTTATATAAATCTGCGATAGCAATGGGTGCAGCAATTGCACCAGCGATCATAAAAATCATCCACTGCAATCCTGACAGTATTACCTTCATTTCTTTCTCACTCTCTTTTCTAACAACACTACACTCTTATCAATAAATCAGCCTTCAATGACTGTGTTAAGAGCTACTTCGACCATTTCATAAAAGGATTGTTCACTTTCTTTATGAGTTAGGTGTTCCTGTCTTAACAATTGACTGCCGACGGTCAAAATCGATAAAGCTTTTACACCATATTTAGCGGCTAAAGTGTATAGGGCGGTACTTTCCATTTCTACAGCTAATACACCGAAATCCATAAACTTGTGAAGCCGATCTAAATTTTCACGATAAAATTCATCAGAATTATAGATGTTACCAACAAACACATTGGCATTTTTAGCTTGTGCTTGTTGATATGCTTTCATTAGCAATGAGAAATCTGCCGTTGGTGCAAAATTACAGCCATGAAAGATCTTTTCCGTCATATTACTGTCTGAAGATACTGCTTGGGCTAATATAATATCGCGGATATTGATTTCTTCCTGCATCGCGCCACATGTACCAATGCGAATCAATTTCTTAACTTCATAATCGACGATCAATTCTGTCGCGTAGATACTCATCGATGGATTTCCCATCCCTGTCCCCTGAACCGACACAGGCACACCCTTGTATAATCCAGTGTATCCATACATCCCTCTTACTTCGTTATAACAATAAGCCTCCTCTAAAAAGTGTTCTGCCACAAACTTTGCACGCAAGGGATCTCCTGGGAGCAAAACGAGCTCTGCTATTTCTCCCTTATTTGCACCTAAATGCCTACTCATAGTTCTTCCTCCAACTTTTAATAGTAAACTGAGGTTTACCGAAATCGCTTTCCACTTGCCGTCAAGTAAAATCAGTTTCGAAACTAGATTGAGCATAAGGTTTTTTAACTTTACAAACTAGACCAAAAACTTACGGAGCTTACGGAAAATAATTGGTCAAATTATAAAAGCAGTTCTTTACGAATGTTGTCTAAGTCTCTTTTAGAGGGGATCGTAGAAATAATAACAACAGGCACTGTCTTTAATGCAACCGGGATATTACTAATGACAAGATCGATATTATTTTGCTGCATGATCTCGTCGGTCAGGCCTTTCATTATGGAAGTATTAAGGATCAACTGATCCCCAATTTCTTTTTTTATCAAATCTGCTATGTAATGACGAATTGAAAATTCTTCCCCGATCACTAAAAAAGCCCTCTTACTTTTGTAACGTAAACTCGAGCGGACAATTAAGGTTAGCTTTGTTAAATGAAAGTGATTAAACAAAACAGAAGGGTAAGTTTTATTCCACGTTTGCATACAGGTTTGCAATTCTTGATAAATCTGCTGGCACTCCTTTTGAACATATGTTGTTAAATGACTTGTTGAAATCATCATCCACTCAGGAATGGCATTTTCGATTAATAGCTTGTCAAAGAACCCGTAAATCTCCAAAATAAACCGTTCTTGCATATGCAAGTTCGGGTATACCTTTGCTAATAACATTAGAAGCAGATTCCCCATTTGATATTCTTCTTTATCCTTATGTAATTCTACTTCTTTCATCGGAGTGATCTCTGACCCTTCATAATAATGATATTGGCTGAGACTAACCATGGATTGCATAAAGAATATTTCACTGTTTGGAAATTTAAGGGACAGCTTGTCCTCAAGACGTTTTGCAATAGTTTTCACTGGAAAATAAAACATCCCCTTTTCCCAAGGGTAAGCATTTTCGTCTATTTTCACACACTTTCCTTTAGCCACTCTTTCTATAACAATGGCCAACAAAAACGATAATCTCCTTTTGGAATTGATAAAATATACAATGTTATTTTCATTTTCTATATTTGTGATTAACTGATTAATATAAGCAAAATCAACATTCGCAAAGGGCCAGCCTGTAAACTCATACGCATCACAATATAACTTCCAATAAAAATATCGAATATTCATTTCATTCCCTTTGATCATGGGGGTAGAAAAACTAATGCGTAGCTTATAAGCTTTTAGATCATCATTATTTAATTGCACAATCAATTTCTTCAAAGACGAGGTACTCATAAACATGGCTTCGGAGAGCTCCTCCACAGACAGTCGCCCTACATTCGTAAACAAAAAATCCATCAGCCGATAAAAGATGGTTTGTCTGAACATAGAAGAAATCACTTCACTAATCGTACTTCGCCCATCACGTTGAAGAACTATTCCCTTTCCTCTAGAAACCTCAATGGTTACAGTAGATGGTAATTGCTTGCTGATTTCCTCCACCATCTTCCGGATGGTCTTATCAGAGATCCCTAAACTTTTTTCAATTTCCGCTAAGGTAAACCATCTATGTTCCGTATCAAGCAGCGTTAATAGTTGACTAGCTAAATTAAATCCCTTATCCATTTTTCTACACCCACTTCAATTTCGTTTTAATTTTTATAGTATAAACAAATTCGCAACCATAACCCTATTATTTTTCAATAAAAAAACCCGGGTTTTATTTACCCGAGTTTCACATCACATTATATTTGTGTTTTTTCTTCAATAGGGCTAATTGCTTTCAGCTGCATCGTTATAACGGCTGCAATAACGGCTTTAATGATGTCTCCCGGAAGAAAGGCCAACGCTCCGACAAGACCAGCCCAGATCGAAGTATTGGTTATCAATGCCATGACAGGGGCACCAATCAGACTCACTAGTAATACACCGAAGATTATGTTGATACCTACCAGCTTCCAAGTTCGAACCTTCGGCCAGATTTTTTCGGAATACCAGCCAATAAGGCCGGCCGCAATTGGAAAGCTAAATATGTATCCTGCAGAAGGTCCAACTAGCACCGAGATTCCGCCGCGACCGCCGGTCAGTACAGGCAGCCCAATGGCTACTAGTATGATGAAAATAATTAGACTGAGAGCGCCCATCCGTTTCCCCAGAAAACATCCAGCCAACATGACGCCAAGTGTCTGGGCAGTGATCGGAACGGGGATGAAGCCGAGTGGGATGGGCGGTATCATCCCCAACACCGCGATAAGTGCTGCGAATAATGCAGCATAAATAAGTTCTTTTGTCTTCAAAAAAATGACCTCCATTGGATATCAATGATTGTATTCTGGTTAGTAAATACGTCCAGTAAGCTGAATTATAATGGAGATATTCTTTATTGTAAACCATAATATTTTATATGGTTTACAATAGAATAAAATACCATGCTTGAGTTTTTCCTATTGTTATATAGAATTAGAGTATTCAGTCGCAATCGTTGGATGTTAATCTATTCAATGGGTTTTGGTCGGAGAGTTATACTTTTGGAGGTTTAAGTTCATGACAGTAAAAGAACATATTCTTGCCTTACTCGACAGTAATAAGGGTGAATATTTTTCCGGCGAGGAAATAGCCGTTCAGTTATCCGTGACGCGCAGCGCGGTCTGGAAAGCCATAAAATCTTTACAGACAGACGGTTATTCCATACAAGCTGTAACCAATAAAGGATATTCCATGTCACCACAAACGGATATCTTATCAGCCAGTGCAATTTCAAAGTACCTGGATACTCGGGGGCAAAAGTTACGAGTCGAAGTCTTTAAGACCATATCTTCCACGAATGAAGCCGTAAAGAACCTTGCCTCAAATGGAGAAGCTGAAGGTAAGGTGATTCTTTCGGAAGAACAAACAGCTGGTCGCGGGCGAATGGGCCGGAAGTTCTTTTCTCCACCTGGAACGGGTATCTATATGAGCATCCTGCTGCGTCCCAAGCTGTCCGCAACAGACTCAGCTTTATTGACCACTTGCGCCGCAGTAGCTGTAGCCCTTTCTATCGAGAGCGTATCCAGTAAAGAAACGCAGATTAAATGGGTAAATGACGTTTTCATGGAAGGGAAAAAAGTGTGCGGGATTCTTACCGAAGCATCCGTGTCACTGGAAAACGGCTGGCTTGATTATGCTGTTCTCGGCATCGGTATCAATGTAGTCCTCCCTTCCGAAGGCTTTCCCACTGATCTTACCGAGATTGCAACAACTGTAATTTCCGAAAACAATCCTTATGGTGATCTCCGCAACCGTCTCGTTGCAGAAGTACTAAACAATTTCATGAGATATTATGAGCATTTAACGGACAGATTGTTTCTTTCCGAATACAAAAAAAGGTTAATTTCACTTGGAGAACCTGTGACCGTGATAAAGGATAATGAACAACGTAAAGCAACAGCCATTGATATCGATGACGATTGCCATCTGAAAGTCAGATATGAGAATGGTGACGAGGAGTATCTTTCAAGTGGAGAAGTCAGCATTAAAATTTAACTGGAGCTTCGCCTCCAAAGCAGCTATGTGCTGCCTCATGGCAGGCTGCGTCATCATACGAGCCAAAAAAACCTTGCTGATCCAAGGTTTTTTTAGATGAACTTAAAGTATCAACTTAAAGCTTAGGATTTTACTGTACTAAAGTATCTAAATCAGGCTGCAATTTGTTCCGCAGAACATACAGCATGATGGCCCCCACAAGGAACGCAACAGCATCCGAAATGACGAGCGACCAGACTACTCCGTGGAAACCGTTCATTCGATTAGCGATATACAATACTGGAATCAGAGTAATACCTTGAATAATTGACATAATAAAGGCGGCGGTTCCTTGTGCTGTCGCTTGGAAGATCCCTGTAAACAAAGCGGTCGTTCCTGAAATGAACAGGGATAAGAACGTTACATGAAGAATGTAGCTGCCCAGTTCAATTAATTGAGGGTCATTCGTAAATAAACCGATTAAGTGGTCTGAAATCAGATATACAATAATGCCGAACACGGCTGCTAATGCCACAGTCACTTTGATTGTAAAAGTAATGGTGTGCTTCATGCGTAATTTGTTAGCTGTAAAAGAGAAGGCAATCAGCGGCACGACTCCCTCACATAAGCCCATCAGGATAACCTCTGGAAATTGTAATAAACGTGATGAAATCCCGAAGGCCGCAATGGCCTGCTCCCCATATTCGACCAGAAAACGGTTAAAGATGAGTGACATTGCACCCATGAAGAGACTCATAACAAAGACTGGAACTCCAATTTTAAATACATTGCTGAGAATGTCTTTGGAAGCTTTGAACCATTTTACGGAGATGGTTAAGAATTGGCTCTTATATCCCATGTGGAAGGCATAGAATGCACTAGCAACCAAGTTAGAAATGACTGTAGCAGATGCAACCCCGATCACGTCCCAATGGAAGACGAAAATGACTAGCGCATCGAGAATAATATTCACAACAACACTGAGAAGCATACCGATCATCGAAGTGATTGCTGCCCCCTCCGAGCGCACGATATTCTCCAGCGTGAAGAATAGAACGACGAAAGGTGAACCAATAAGCATAATCGTGACATAGTCCTTCGTGAATCCGAAGGAGTCAGGCGTCGCTCCCAAGCCATGAACGATTGAATCGATCAATGGGATGCCGGCAGCCATCAAAATAAGACCGAGAACTAAACTGCTGTAAAAGGCGAATGAAGACACATGCTTTACATCATCATATTTTTTCTCTCCCAGCAAACGGGAGATAAATGCACTGCTACCGATGCTAATCAAGTTACCAAGCGCCATTATGGCGGCAAATAACGGTAAAGTTAGTGCGAGTGCGGTTAACATCGCAGTATTGCCCAGTGTACCAAGGAAATAGGCGTTCAAAATGGAGTATATGACACTCATCGACATGCCTAGCATCATCGGTACTGCGAAGTGAGCTACGGCTTTTGCGACAGGTGCTTTTTCAAAGTAATGGAGGTTTTCTGCATCCATAGGGTTCACCACTATCTTTCTTTATTTTGTTTTTTGAAATACTTAGAATTCTAACTATCGGTCCAATATGAACCGTGACGCAGCAACAAGCAAACCTGTACCCTAACGTCGAGTTTTCAGATTTGGCATACGAAATTTGATTATTCTTCAGTTTCACATTACGCTGCCTTTGCCGTTCATCTTTCTCTGGTGGAAAGGCAGCGCCTCAGCTACTGTTTGCAAAAAGACTCTAATTACTTATCGTCCGGGCCATGTGACTTGTCAGGTGACGAATTACTGTCATCTCTGGAAGGCCAGCCGAATCCGCGCATGTCACCATGCCCTTCTCCGCCAAACCCAGGGAATCTGCCGCTAAAGCGTTCGTCCCTAGAATTTCCCCACATTTTGTGCATTTGTCCGCGCATAGCCATCAGTTTTTCAAATTCCTCTGTTCCCATACGCTCCTTTGCGGCTTCCATCCACATAGCCATCACATCACGTTCTCCGTCCGTTCCAAGTTCTTCCTCCAAAGCTGTAATGACGCGAGTTAGGTAATCCCCGAAAGCTATCTGCTCTTCTGGCGATAAGCGAGAAAATATGTTGCCGTTGTCTATCTCTTGTTTCTCTTCCTCTTGCCCTTTTTGCGTTAGGTAAATCAACATGATACGTTTGTCTGTTTCTGAGGGCTTACGGGTGATGTATTCTGCTTTCTCCAGTTTACCAAGCAATTCATTGAGGGATGATACACGGATGTCCAGCATATAGGATAAGTCTTTGGTGCTGATACCGTCTTTCATCCGAAGAAATGCTAATATCCTGCCTTGCCCACGTGATGCGTCGGCCATCGGACCAACCGCGGCGTGAGTTTTCAAGTGTTGCCTTTGCAACAGCCATTGCAGTTTCGCGAGTTTTTCGTATAACTCATCATTCATGTCCATAATGAATCCTCCATTGAATTTTTACGGTACCTGTTGCTCTTTGTGACGGTACCTGTTGATTTGTATTATAACGGTACCTGTTAGATATGTCAAAATGTTTTTTGCAGGTACCGTTAGTATGTTGTTACGATGTTTCTGGGAGATGGCTTATAAGCTTGCAAACAAATACAAAACCCGCGCCCCGCGCGGGTTATTTTAAAATTATATTGTGATCAGTTTTCATTTTATATATCTGCAAGCAATCCTTCAAAGCACTTTAAAACGGTTTGCTCGCCTATTCGATGTGCCTTGACATTCTACTTATCACCGGCAAGTGTAAGCCACTTGCGGTTATGATGTTCCTGTACTTCAACAGGGGTATCGAAGAAATCGCTCAAGACATCCGACTGCAAGCAGTTTACTGTCTCATCCCCTTTGTAGATTTCGCCGCTCTTTACCAGCAGCGTGTGCGTAAAGCATGGTGTTATCTCCTCGATATGATGGGTTACATACAGCAAGGTTGGTCCACCGGGTTGCTTTGTTATCTTCTCGATCATCTGCAGCAGCTGTTCTCGGGCAAAAATATCAAGTCCCGTGCATGGCTCATCAAGAATTAGTAGATCTGGATTGGCCATTAGTGCGCGTGCTATGAGGACTTTCTGCCGCTGTCCTTGCGACAAGGTATCATATGTACGACTAACCAAGGAAGAGCAGTCTAGAAACTCCATTAACTCCTCGGCTTGTTTTTGATCCTCTTCATTCGTTTTATCATACAGACCAATCGTCGCGAATTTTCCGCTTAGGACGATGTTCAGGGCAGTCTGATGGCCGTACAGCTTCTGCTGCAAGGAGGTGCTTACCCAACCGATTCGTTTGCGTAGCTCTCTCAAGTCCACATCGCCAAAGCGATGGTCCAGCACCTCGACTTGTCCTGTTGTCGGCCAGATATAGCCGTTCACTACATTTAGCATCGTCGTTTTTCCTGAACCGTTCAGACCGACGATACACCAGTGTTGTCCTTGCTTCACTTCCCAATTCATATCGCGTAAGATCATTGTCGTATCACGTTGCCATGATACATTTTTGAGTGATATAATCATGCCCAATTTTCCCTCCTTATACATGCTTCAATGAGTTCAATACTATCATGGTACAGCCCTTCCCGTAAAAAAACCATAACCTCAAGATTTTTTTACCAGTGGTTCTACGGACAATTAATCTTTGATTCTCTGTTTGTTTCGGTATACTGTCGGAGGGATCCCGTTAAGCTGTTTAAAAATCTTGCTGAAATGATATTCTTCGTAGTACCCGCATAATTTGGCTATTTCCTTAACTGGATAATCGGTAAAGACTAGATAACGGCAAGCTTGCTGGTTCTGTATGTGCATATGGTATTCCTTAGGCCCCATCCCCGTAAATTTTAGGAACATCTTACGCAAGTAAGATGGCGAAATGCCGTATTTCTCCGCCAATTTCTCGATCCGGTGATGATCCTTATAGTCGTTCTCGAGTGTTTTCTTGATCTGTTCGAAGGCGGCGAAAGCTCCAGACTCCATCAGATTCCAGTCCGGTTGTACGGTCTGGTGCAGCATATGCAGCAGGATCTGCATTTTAGCCCGGGATACAGCTATGCCATCGGTTAGTCCGGGCAGCCAGTCCTGGTGAATCCCCCAGACCAGCTTGCTAATTTCCTCAGCTTCCTGTTGATTATATTGGCTTAAGAAGGGAAGTCTCAGTTTTCCGATTGGCTTGACTTCCTTCCATACCGCATCATAACCAAGCTCTGCACAATCGAAGAGCAGCATCGTTATGCGAAGTGGAGCATCCATCTGCGAGCGCATGGACAGTTTAAGGCCTGGTTTTAAATAGATTAGCATTCCAGCCTCTACTTTGTGCTCAACATTGGTCAGGAAAACCCCTTTACCTTCATGAATCCAGTACAAGCTGTGCACATTTACCATGTTACGGATGTCCTCCCAGCCGGGATAAGTAGCTTTGTCGAGTACAAAATGGATATGCACTATGAGGTCATTCAGCTTGTAATCATTTTCTTCCAATTAATATCCCCTCCTGCTGCTAAAAGAGCGATTTAAACAAGACGATAACGTTTTTTTCTATTCAATGCTTAAACTCCAAATGTTACTATCCATATTATCAAGATGTCTGAAATTCTCAATACATTACAGGAAAAAAAGGAGGAACACACTTGTTAAGGACTTTTAGCGAGTATCAAATTCGGAGAACTGAGCTGTTGGATGGGCCTTGGGATTTCATGAAGGATCCGTTAAATACGGGTGTTCTAGAAAAATGGTTTGAGCGATTTCCACATTCTAGGCAGTCTCTTTATGTGCCCTCGTGCTGGAATAATGAACTGGGAATGTACGATTATGAAGGTGTCGGATGGTATCGTAAAAAAATACAGATTGTGAATTCGCAGCATGTCAGACTCATCTTTCATGCCGTGCTGGGCCATGCCGATGTCTATTTGGACGGGCGGCACCTTGGGTATCACTATGGCGGATTTACACCTTTTGAATTTATTGTTCCTTCCTTAGGGGCAGGAGAACATGAGATTATCGTCCGGACGGACAGCACCTTGGACCTACTTACGATTCCGACAGAGCAGGTGGATTGGTATCATTATGGGGGTATCATACGGTCGGTGGAGCTGCAATATTTGCCTGATATTTACATCGAACAGCTGAAGATTGATTATGCACTGCATGGATCAGATGCAGATGTTACTGTTCAGGTGCAGCTCCATTCCTTCCATAAGGAGCAGCATACTACCAAGATCATATTCTCCGAAAGCGGACATGAATTGCACTCGGAAGAAGTACAGATTGAGACTGGCCAAACCCTCAGTCATACGTTCAAGTTGCTTATGCCTGAAATACGTTTGTGGAACGTAGGTCTTCCAGAACTGTATACCTTTCAACTGCGGACAGAGGAAGACGACAAGATTGAACGGATCGGTTTTCGCTGTATTGAAACAAAGGATCATCGGATTCTAATTAACGGTTCACCCGTATATCTTAAGGGGGTGAACCGACATGAAGAGCATCCTGAGTGGGGTTTTGCCTTCCCTCCGAAGCTGATGCACAAGGAGCTCAGTATCATTTTGGAGTTAGGTTGCAACTCCGTCCGGGGCTCGCATTATCCCCAGAGCCCATATTGGCTTGATCTACTCGATGAGCAAGGGATTGTATACTGGAGCGAAATTCCGATATGGGGAGCCTTTCTGCCGAACGAAACGGTAAGTGAGCCGCTCTTCCAGGAGCGTGCACTGTTTATGATTGAAGAAATGATTGGCCTGCATTTTCATCACCCAAGTGTGATCTTCTGGTCCGTTCATAATGAGATTGATACCCGGACTCTAGAAGCATATGCTTTCACACAAGCTCTAGTCGGATTGGTAAAGAAACTCGACAGCACTAGGCTTGTCACCTACGCTACGATGCATCCACTCGAAGATATTCTACTTCCATTATTCGATGTTATCGGTATAAATAAATATTTCGGCTGGTACGAAGGCGATACAGCCAGCTTCAAAGACATGCTGGAACAGTTCCATGTGCGTGCGGAGCAGATGGGAGCCGGTAACAAGGTTGTGCTCATGACCGAATTCGGTGGTGCTGGACTATTCGGGGATGTGGGCTGGGAGCCGAGATTGTTCAGCGAGGATTATCAGGCAGATATTGTGACTGAAGCGCTGGCAATCTTCAAGAATGATTCGAAAATTGGCGGGACCTACATCTGGCAGTTTGCAGACATCCGCGGCGATCTGAAGAGCAGCAGTAAGAACTTCCGCGACCGGGCCCGCGGCTTCAACAATAAGGGTCTGGTTAATGAATACCGTAAACCCAAACAATCCTTTCGTGAAGTGCGCCGTATCTACCGATCTTGGACAGATTAATATCCACATTGACTAAGAAGCCCATCGTCAGCATGGGTTTTTTAATGTCTGCATTCTTAGATCCTTACAGCTGGTGTCGGATGCCGTATATATAGTTAAGCTGTGCGTATTAAGCCGGTTCTATTCTTTGCGTACTCGGGTAGCAGTAAGTTGATTGACTATTTTCGGCATTTGATACAAGTGCTTCTCCTCTTACATTGCAGATAGATAAAGGAGTTTTAATTTAGAGTGATCAGTATGGTATGAATAATACTTGTTAATTTTTTATGATCCGTTGCCGTTTTTACCATTGTACGCAGTCCTAACCAGGCATTCATTAAATAATGAGAAATGGCCTCGGGCTCCAGTGAAATTCTAAGTTCACCTCTTTGCTGGCCAGTCTGAACGAGGTCATATAACAACTTCTCCGTTTTTGAATAGCTATTCTCAACAAAGGATGCAACCTCCGGATCCAGTACTCCCAACTCCACACCCGAATTAACTATGAAACATCCTTGAGGTTCTCCTTCGCTCCTCATCGAGGATTCTAGAAATTGTCGAATGATCTCCTTTACCGGTTCTTGCTTCTCAACCAAGAATCTCATTTTTTTGTTTTGAGTAGATTCGTACCGTTGGAGTGCCGTCAAATATAAGGCGTGCTTATCACCAAATGTATCATAGATACTTCTTCTGTGAATTCCCATACAGTCTACCAAATCTTGCATTGAAGTTTTCTCGTAACCTTGCATCCAAAATAGTTGTATCGCTTTATCTAGTACTTCATTAATTTCAAATTCTTTGCTTCTTGCCATTGTAATCACCTCAAGCAATCATTATACATTTAAGTAAACGATCCGCAAACTAATATATAAAACGTAAATAAAATCAAGCAAGATGCTTGATTTTATTCATAACATGATAACTGAACTGATGCTTACCATTGGATTCTTACTTTGGCTGTTTTTAAACAATCCAGAGTCCAATCTTTTTCCAACGTGTGCAAAAGTTGTACCCTACGTTTAAGAATAGGGAAGCCAGTTCTTTTTGCTCCAGTTTCTTCGACGATCGTTTTCGTGACTAATAACTAATTCGATTTAAAACTCAGATATAATTGGATAGATTTGATCTCTCAGATTGAAGTTATAATTCTGGTCAACAATCCCTATCATATCATTGCTATTATAAAGTTCTACCATGAAACTCGCCATTTGTTTGGCAGTGTGGTACTTAGGCATGTTTGCTTTGTAATCAAATTCTTCAGCATCTATTGATTTCTTCACAAATTCCGTTTCAGTTATTGCTGGAGCTAAAACTTTTGCTTTTAATTTCGCGCCTTTAAGCTCTAGTTCTTTTGCAAGCCCTTCGGTGAAGGCACTAACATAATATTTAGATGCAGAATAAGCAACGCTCCCAACAGCAATGGCATATCCGAGTGCGGATGATACGTTAATTAACTGAGTTCCTTCTACATCAGCATAATCTCGCACAAATAGTGTAGAAAGGATCGTCAAGGATTCGATGTTAACACGTAACATAGTTTCAACTTTATCTAAATTCTGTTCTACCACAAAAGAAGCTTCACCAAGTCCTGCATTATTAATCCAGGTTTCTATTTGGTATTCCTTCAAAGTGTTATACAGTGTGTAAGCCTGCTCTGTAACAGACAGATCACTTGAACGAACAAGAACATTTACATTAGGATCAATATTCTGAATTGTTGATTTAAGTTCTTCTAATTTATCTAATCTTCTAGCTACCAAAATTAAATTTTTACCGCGTGCAGCAAACGCCAATGCTGTTTCATACCCAATTCCTGAGCTTGCTCCTGTAATCACTGTATATTTCATATTATTCTCTCCCTTTTAAGTTTTTTGATCATTTAACAACATTTCGATAGAGTTTTGTTCACGATTAAACTTGTATCTCGTTCATCCCTCCCTTAATAAATTTCTTCGAAATATTCAAGAACGATCATTCTAGTTGCGGCAAAAAAAAACTACACTATTAACTCTAATTTAAATCAGTATATCAATTCTAGAATGATCAGTAAAGAATTTTTTGACAACCAATTGAGATATACTCCTTAAAATCTGATAATAACTTTCCCTTTAGGATGACCTTCAGCAACAAAATTCAGTGCTTCGTTAATCTCTTCTATGTGGAATTCTGTTGGGTCCACTGCTGGTACAATCCCATTATCTTCAATAATCTTCGTGATTTTCTTTAATTGTTCGCCATCACTGCGAACAAAAATGAAATGATATTGAATCTTCTTTTTCTTCGCTTTATGATCATACCTAGCCCCGGCGATGGTGAAGAGCTTTTTTTTCCAGCCAGAGAAGCCCAGATCTTCTGCAAAACGTTTGTTAGGACCAGTCCGCAGAGAAAGAAGGCGGCCTCCTGCTTTAATAATTGAAAGCTCATGATCAAATTCGCTTGGTCCCAAGGTATCAATCACATAATCAACATCACCAAGCTGTTCCCAATAGTTCTCAGTCGTATAATCAATATATTGGTCTGCACCAGCGGCCATTGTCCGTTCACGTGCTTCTGGATTTCCACTGATGATGACCTTGAGCCCCATACTTTTGGCGATAGGAATGGCCATTTGGCCAAATGAACCAGAACCTCCAGGGATAAACACGATTTCGCCAGCTTTAGCATCTAATTCTTCATTTAATCCTTGATAGGCTGTCAATCCTGTTAATGGCGCAGCTGCACCAGTCACAAAATTCAAATTAGCGGGTAGGTGCCCGATGGCATTTGCATTAATTGCCGCGTATTCCGCAAAAGCACCGATTTTTTGTAGTGGCAGACGTGAATAAATTGCATCGCCAACTTTGAAGCCTTGCACCTTCTTACCTACTTTTTCAATAACACCCGTCAGCTCGTTACCAAGTACCAATGGGAATTCATAATCCTGAATCAGCTTTACGCTTCCGGTACCAATGAGCAATTCCAAATGATTAACTGCTGCTGCTTTCACCTGGACCAAGACTTCGTTATCACTTATTTCTGGGATTGGAATATCGTTCACTTTTACTATGAACTTTTTTGAATATTTGGTGATCTGTGCTGCTTTCATAATTAATGACCTCCTATGCGTTAAAAAAGTAACATTTATTTATTTTTGTAACTTATACAATAAGCATAAAGCAATAAGTTACAAAAATCAATAATTGTTACTGATTATTTTATATGTTAAAATATTCGCAAGTGTATTAATGATAAAAAGGAATTTATTGAAGAAAGAAGGGTTGGCAGTACTGTGGCTAAAATCACACAAGAGCTCATTATTGAAACAGCTGAGGCATTAATTAAACGCACGGAAAAATCCGAAGTGACACTCTCACAAATTGCGGATGAATTAAGTATCACCCATGCAGCGCTCTATAAGCACTTTAAAAATAAGCAAGAGCTCTGGGCAGCCGTATCTAAGAGCTGGTTCAACCGGATGATTTCAGAACAAATTAAATTAGATATGACTAGTTTAACTAAACCGCAAGAATTGCTTCACGATTGGTTATGGGCATTTGTTAACGCAAAAAAACGGGCTTATAACGAGAATCCCAAGATGTTTGCCTTGAATACTCAATACGTGGATAGCAATCCACTGGTATTACGCGATGTTCTCTGGGATTCCTACCAAATTATTGACGGCTTCATGGACTATCACGATCCCCACTTGGAACGGGCTGAGGCGATTCTCTCTGCGTTTGCAGTATTTAGCCTCCCATCCTTCAAAGAATCCTGGAATTTACCTGACTACCAAGACAGGTTTGAACGCATCTGGAGTTTAATCAAACAGGGTCTATGAATTCAAATCCTCTAGTTTTTTAAAAAATTATTCTTCAATCATAAACATGGTCCAGAAGCTTCTGTCTTCTGAAGTACTGCCGTTGCTCTCCCACTTTTGTCCGGTTCCCCAATTTTCGTAAAACTCGGAATAAAATTATCATTACGAAGTCCTGTTTTGGTGGAATACGCGGAATTCCTGAATTCCTCACTGAGCATGCCAATATGTGCGGGTTACGGACGACTTCTGGAACCTGTGGCTGGTGAATGGCAAATTCAAGTGCGATTATCTTTAAATCTCTCCTAAAAATGGTTTGCTAAAAAAATGTAAAGCCGGTTATTCAGGATCATCCTGAAACCGGCTTTTTATTTAGAACAAATTAAAGGTATAAATTTTTTGCCGAGTCTGTAAATGCAGTCCTCAGTTCTAATCATAAAAATGGCCCCTATAGTTCCCTTTAACTCTAAAAAGTTTAGCTTTTTTCTCGGCTTCTATTCCGCAAGCCTGTAAGTCCAAGCAACCCTAAGAGACCCAACCAGCTCCAATTAGTGCCTCGATTCTCATCCCCGACTGCCTGCGCTCGGTAATTTCCATTCTCGACCGCTGTTGAATTATGATTACCCGTTGCATTAACATTCCTTGCATTCAGGTTATCATTTGTTTGATTAGCCGAGTAATGTGTTTGTATCCCTAGGTTTGCTTCATCTTGGTTCGCAAATGCTGGAATACTTAAAAGTAAACTAAGACATGCAACTGATGCAAAAGTAGCAATCTTCTTCATTTTTTTCCCTCCAGAACAATATTGGGCAGGCAGCACCCATTGCTATTTTCCCCTATTTAATCCTTCCTATCCGAGAATTTTGAGGAATAGCTTTGCTTCTGATTGTTCTTCCCTCCTGTCTTTCCCTCGCTTGGAGTAACAGCGAATAAGGATAGCAGTCACGTTCCGCCCCTACGGCTGCTATATAAAGAAGTGATCGTGCCTCGATTTCTTTTTCAATTCCTTCAAGGGTGCAAACCATAACAATGTACCTAAATAAGCGCCGAGGACAGGGCTTAACATTTTACCAAAGGTGTTGGAAGCAATGACTCCCATTCCATCCCTGCCTCGATGGAGATACACTCGACTCTCTCCAGTGATAACCAACTTCATTGAATGCAAAGGCAATTATACTTGCAAGCGGTCCGTTAGAACGATTACTGATAAGTCCTCTCTAAAATAGTATCTGCCATCGTCCATGGAAGTATCTATCCAATCATCACGATGAAAAACATTTGATTCCTCCACAACTCGTGTTCAATTTTATCGTTCCTTATTTTCACATTTATCCTATTATGAGAAAATTAGTGCTATTTATTCTTAAACTTGCACGGATGTCGAAGCCTCAAATTGACATACCTATTTTATGTGAAAAGCTGCAATTTTCTTGTTGTTGTGGGCATGCTAATGTTTGTTCAAATCCAACAATAAAGGAGACTATTTATGACAGGGATTCTAGGCGGTAACCCCAAAGAAGAACCGATGCATTATGGAGAGATTTTTACGGTTTGGCAAGCCTCAATGGTCGCAAAGGGAGCCCTCTCTTGTTACAGAGCTTATATGTACCACGCGGGCGACAATGACCTGAAAAAAATATTAGGAGCTTTAATTGATCAAGCGGAGCTTGAAATCAGTGAGTGTGATACACTGCTCTCAGAGCAAGGTATTGCATCTGCACCAGTAATGCCAAATCGGCCCGATGCTAAACTTGAAGATATTCCTGTAGGGGCACGTTTCACAGATCCTGAAATTGCAGCCAAACTTGCAGCTGATAATGCTGTTGGACTTGTGGCATGTAGTCAGGCAATGGGACAATCGATCAGAGAAGATATAGGGGCTTTGTTTGCTAAATATCACCTTACCAAAGCAGCCATCGGCCTTAAAATTCTACATTTGACTAAGAAAAAGGGCTGGTTGATTCCTCCACCTCTTCTTGTTAAAAGACCTGAATCCGTGAAGGCGTAATTCTACTCACTCTTTAGTTTCTTATAAAAGAAGGCCCGCGATCTTCCGCGGGCCTTTTTTTGGTTGTCCTACCACTGCCTTTATCAGAATAAGCTATCTATATAAAGGAGGAGGACAACATTAACGTATTTATAGGTTATATGATTATAGGATTATCCCTCTCGGCACCTCTCGGACCCATTAATGCAGCACAGCTGGACAAGGGACTCCGCGGAGGATTTATGCCTGCCTGGATAGTCGGTTTAGGGGCGGTTAGTGCCGATATCATCTACATGCTGCTTGTTTATTTTGGCCTCATTCATCTGCTGGATGCTCCGTTTGTTAAAGTGTTTTTATGGTTGTTCGGATTCTTTGTCCTCGTCTATTCAGGTGTAGACAGCATTAAAAATACAGGTGACATTTCAGCTGACGGGCTGAGGGGCAACGATACCTCACTATCCAAATCTTATCTGTCGGGATTTCTCATGTCCTTGTTCAATCCCCTCTCGATCCTTTTTTGGTTGGGTATTTACGGCTCAATATTAGCCAAGGCGGTCAGCGAGTATCCGATGCAGCAATTATTGATCTATAGCGGAGCAATCGTACTAGGGATTCTTTTCTGGGATGTAACCATGGCTGCCGCCTCCAGTCTCTTTCGTAAATTTCTAACCGTTCGGGTATTGAAGGCGATCTCCGTTCTGTCAGGTCTGTCGCTGATTGGATTTGGTTTTTATTTTGGTGTACAGGCTGCCCGACTTCTCTTTTTTCATTAAACCTTGTTTTTTCGCATCCTGATGCCCTTAATCCGAAATTCAGGACCGCCCGGTAAAGAATGATATTCATGGGTCTGTTCGTCCGCCCCATGCCCCATAACATAACTGTCCTTCTTATTACGGATGTGTTGAACGATCCAATCACTCAAGGCAATCAGCGAAACAATTAGCAGGCTGATGTAGAAGCCTGGACGACTGAGCGCATGAAATAGCGTACCTGCTACAGCAGTAGCGATCAGCACTAAGCCTAGCCAGCGTTTCACCCCGTTTAGAAGACTGGGCTTAAGCAGCTTGCGGGAGGAGAGCAATATAAAGGACCAGTTATAGAGGATCATCAGTCCGGCAGCTGTTGTAATGTATTCGTATACTTTTCCTGGCAACCACAATGACATCATAATGGCACCCCCTAAACCTCCAGCTATTAAACAAAGGGCAAAAAACGGATATTTATCCTTCCATTTCTTCGAAAAAACCTTGGGTGCATCCCCTTCCTGTGAAAGAGTGATCATCATCGAGGTAATGGCATAAAGCGAAGCTGTCATCGTGGAGAACCCAGCTATGATCAACACCCCGTTAAACAAATGCGGTATAAAGGTCAGATGGTCGCTGCTGAGCGCGAGCACAAAAGGACTTTCTTTTGGATTAAAAGCACTAAGCGGCACCATGATTACTGCAAGCCCGATTGAGAGAACGTATACTGTAGCCAGTCCCAGCAACATCACCTTTCCTGCTTTTGGAGCTTCCTCAGGTTTCTTTAGCCTGTAGGACATAATTCCCAGCACCTCAATGCCACCATAGGCATAAAAAGCAAAAATAAAGGCAGACCACAACCCAATACCTCCAGATGGAAACAACGCTTTAAACCCAAGTGGAACTTTCGGTGAGAACTTAGAACCGCCGATCCAACCCGTCAGAAGTACGGCAGCAATAACAAGGAACATTAGTATAGCCGCCACTTTAATGATGGCCAGTATATTTTCAACCCTGTCAAAGCCCTTATTACCAAAAAACACAATCAATAGGCTCACGGCCGCAAAGCTGGCAGCAAATACCCACATCGGTACGGCCGGGAACCAAAAACGCGAGAATATGGACAATGCTGTGAGCTGACTTCCCATAATCAACAGTTCCGAAAACCAATATACCCAGCCGCTCCCGAACCCTGCCCAATTTCCAAATGCTTTTTTTGCATAGGATCGAAATGAACCCTGCTCCGGATCTTCCGCTGTCATCTGAGCCAGTGCATCAAATACGACATATGTTCCAATAGCAGCTAAAATGTAGGCTAGCAGCACTGCTGGCCCTCCCATAGAAATTGCTAGACCTGAGCCAAGAAAGTACCCGGTTCCTATAGTGCCTGCTATGCCTAACAAGCTTAGTTGCCACCATTTCAGTTTATCGTCTTCTTCAGTTTTACTGGAAGGTTGCTTCATGAATTCCGTCCTCATCCTGATTAGAATTTGAGATATCTCTCATCTCTAGAATTCCCTTCAGGCGGGTCCGTTATTTACAGGAATCATAATAAATAAGCTTCCCGACCAGAAAGGCTGACAGGCTTATAGTTATTCATACCGGGTAGTATGCAATAAAGAAGAAAAGACTGGTTAATCAGTATGGCTTTTTTGTGGTAGGAATCGTTGTATCGATTCGTATGTTTACGGAAGTTTCTTGTTCTGTGATCTGTGGAATGGCAATCGTAACTAAATCTAAACCGCAGTATAAATGATATCTTTCCGTATAAATGGTACTATTGGGTATGGACTTACTCTATAGTAAAGGATAATTTACTCATGATTAGAAAAAATCTAACGAATTTTTATACTGGTGAATTTGCTAAGCTATTCGGAATCAAAAAAGATACATTGTTCTACTATGACAAAATAAAGCTATTTCAACCAGCAGGAATAAGCGATAACGGATATCGATATTACACTATACAGCAGCTCGATACCTTTTGGGCTATACAATCACTCCGATCGTTGAACTTTCCTATTAAAGATCTGAAGAGCTATTTCAGTTCACCTTCCTCGGAGAAATTGACCAAGCTTGCTGAAGAACAACTCATAAAGGTGGAAGAAGAAATTAAAAAGCTACAAGAAATTTATTGGTTCCTTTCGAAGTTGACATCCATATCAGAAGAATTAATAAATACCACACTAGGTGAAGTTACAATCGTTGAATTACCGGAGGAACACGTGATATATAGTGCCCCGAATCCACGTACCGGTGATACCTCTAACGAAGAATGGAATTACGATTATGAAGTTTTTTTAGAGCAAACAGGAATGAAAGGTCCAGCTTTCATTGGTTCTGTGACTAGCAAAGAGGATATCTTGCATGGTCGGTTTAACCGAGTTGAACGTTTGTTTGTTCACACTGAAACTCCGAATGCCGAATTAAAATCCGCAGGTCTTTATGCCATTCTTTATCATAAAGGCAGCTATGAGAGCATAACGGAAGTTTATCCGTTCCTGTTAAATGAAATTAGGGATAGAGGGTTTCATGTATCCGGTAATGCTTATGAAGAATATTTGGTCAATGCATTGTCAACCAATAGAGAAGAAGACTTTGTCACGAAAATCAGTCTTGCTATAAAGTAGAAAATTTAATTTATAGCTTAGCGTCGTGTGACGAGTTGCTGCAACTCGGTAGCCCAGAGCTCTTGCGGATTCGGTTGAGCCACGATGTAGAACTCGCGGTATACTTCCTGAGGCCGATACCCCTCTCTACTAATCCAACGTCGGAGATTATTCCAGGTGGCAGCAGTGCTTTCTGAGCCACGGTGGACCGTCGTTACAGCCGCTTCAACACCAGAGAGTACTACGACCTCGAATCCGTCTCCGGAGACAACCTCTGGTCCGACAGGAAATGCGGCAGTTACAATTAACCCGTTACCGTCCACGTCTTCCTCAAAGGTGGCTAGCGATACCGCACCAACAATCACACCTGCCTGGGTAAGGCTGAGGTAGAGCTGATTAAACATTGGACCAATGATAGGGTTGATGTGATTAAAGCTCTTCGCTTTTGCCATGATGCGGGCGACGCGCAGAGCCGGCAGCGATTTGATCTCTGGTTTGTGTGCAGCGAACTTAGGTTTTTCTTCAGACACTGCTGATCCTTCAACACTTTTTTCTTCTGTGTCTTCTTCTATATAATTATTCATGAGGTACTGCGTTGCCGCTAAGGCATGGGTGCGAACCAGATGCAGCAAATCCTTGATCGATACCGACTCATTGGCCGCGCTGCAATTGCTTCCGTCCGGACCATACCAGAAAGCAGGCGTACCACGATAACGCCAGTACCGACAATCGGAAATTGCAACATCAGGAACCAGCACCGGTTTTTTCCACCCCAAATCTTCTACCGTCTCCTGCAAGATCCTAGCCATCTCACTGTCTGGATCCGATACATCCGCCGAATCGACGCCTTCCAATTTGATTTCTGCTTCGGGATAGCGAGCAACAATATCTCTGGCTTTCGAGAAAATCGTATACGGATCAGCTCCGACTGGAAGAACAACGGATACCGAGAATATACAATCAGGTGAAATGACACTAGGTGAATTGCCACCCTCGATCGTACCAACATTAACCGTGATTAATGGCAGAATCTCAGCCGCACCTTCTCCTCTGGACTCGTTGTACTGTTCACGCCGCTGCGGATTAGAGAGTATATCCGTAATCGAGGAGGGAACGTCTACCTCGATACCTTCCAACTCGTCAAGGTCGAGGATGATATCGGTGGCGATACGGATCGAGCTTTTGCTTTCGTTAGGATACCCGGATATAGCTCCCCGTGTCGCCACTCGTACAGAAAACTGCATGTAACCCTTCGAGGAGAACGAAATCGCATCCGTTCCAGAGGGTTCGGCGCTGAGGACGCAGTCGGCTTCCATTTCGCTTTCGATCTGCTCGAACATAAAGCCGGTGCCCCGTCCATATCCAGTCTCTTCATCGGAGACGATGGTAAGCGATAGTTTGCCCTTCAGTTGATCGCGTAATTGTGATAGATACGTGTAGGCGAAAAGCATCGCCGTTACGCCTGCCTTCATATCTGACGTCCCGCGTCCCCATACCCGACCGTTCACAATCTTTCCGCTCCATGGATCGTCAGTCCACCCGGGTTCATCTCCAGCAGGCAGTACATCGAGATGTCCGTTGAACATCAGATGCCTACCCTCGCTTGGCATTTGCACCACAGAAATGATATTTGGCATGGTATCTTTGGCGTTGACTTGCCTGTACGGAAGTCCTTCGATGTCGAGGTAACTCTGAACCATCGCCATTGCCTCACGCGTATCACCTGGAGGGCTAGGGGTTTCATATTTAACTAGACTTGAGAAGAACTGAACAATCTTCTCCTCATCACGTTCGACCCAATTCATTATTATCTCGCTAATTTGTTTTAACTGATTCTTTTGCTTCAATTGTTGATCCATATCCTTGTCTCCTTTGAGTGATTGATGATTTGCAGGCTTACATAGGTCATCTGTCCTGACAAAGGGTATCATAAGGTATGGAGTTACTCCATAGTAAAGAGGGGGTTTTTCTTTTGTTTTGGAATATCTGAGTAACTCCTAAATCCAAACCGTATCCAGCAGCTCGTCCACTGCTTGAATTCTGGTCACAGATGGTGTTTGTATTAAATTCCCTCTGACCATAACCATAGCTACATCAGACAAAGCTTTTATGTTCTCCAATGGGTTTTGCTCCATCATGATTAAATCCGCATATTTGCCCACATCTATAGAACCTGTCAGGTGATCGATTCCCAAAATATCTGCATTTGATTTGGTTACTAGTTCAATAACCTCACTTGCGTTCAGCTTTGTTTGTCGCATGAAATGATCAAGCTCACGCCAAAGATCATAGTGGGTTACATAGGACATAGCAGCGTCCGTTCCCACACCGATTTTGATATCATGTTCTATAGCCTGCTGTAGCCCTGTTAACATAGAGTCATACACAAGCCGGGCATTTTCCTTAATGGTTGTATTCAACTTTGTCAGGATCGGATCTAATTTCGCACTGGGATAAGCTGCTTGTAAAGTAGGAATCACAGCGGTGTAGCCCTTTAAGGCTCTGGGATTATTTTTGTACAGCCTGATCATATCCTCATCCATCTCCGCGCCGTGTTCAATAGTATCCACTCCACCCTTTAACGCAACTCTTACACCTTCGGTACTTTCTGCATGTGCCGCCACACGCATCCCAATTTTGTGAGCTTCCTCGCAAATGGCAGCCACCTCTTCTTCCGTCATTTGCAAGCGGCCTGCTTCTCCGATCCTTTTGGCATCGGTGACCCCGCCAGTTACACATATTTTGATTAGGTCCACTCCGTTTTTTACATTGATTCTTACATTTCTTCTCCCTTCCCATGGTGAATCACCGACCAAAGCCAAATAAGGTGCACCGTGGCCATCCGTTACGCTCAGGAAATACCCAGATACCAAAAGATTAGGTCCAATAGATTGATTTGCCTTAATCTCATCCCTCAACTGAACATCAGTATAAAAAAATTCACCTACGCTACGCATCGTTGTTACTCCGGAATGCAGTGCGGTTAGGGCATTTTTTTTCATCCGTCTCTTCAACATGTTTCTGCCCAGTCTCGTATCCAAAATATGATGAAACGCAAAATTCAGCAGCCCTTCACTGGCAGACAGCGTAAACGGCTTACCATCGGCAAAAAGATGGACATGCGCGTTGATGAGACCGGGCATCACATATTTCCCCGAACAATCGATCGTTTGGAAATGGGTGGGGACAGTTACAGCGCTTGCTTTCCCGATCTCCTGAATCAAGCCGTTTTCATCAATCAAAATCGTCATATGGGAATCAGTCCCTTTTTTCGCATCTCCATAAATAACATTACAGTCCATAAACGCATAACCTGTCTTCATCGTAAGTTCCCCCGTTTCTTGATTACACCGCCCAAAAATGAATAAGTAATTCATTATTGGATTAAAAAAATAGGGACCCTCGTAGATGCTAAATGTGCATATCCACTTGGTTGTCCCTCATTGCTGCGTTGCGCCCCAGTTCTACCCCACACCTAAATTCGGCGCATTGATGTTATTCGTTTAAGCTTTTTAGTCCATGCAGCCAGTATAAGCTTAATGCCTCAAAAATCCTTCTCCGGCTATCGGCGCTCATCTCGTGCTTTAATAAATCCAGAATCATATTGATGACATTGTTCGCGATGATCTTCAGCAGAATCATATTTTCTTCGGTTCCGATTTCGTATCTTTTATAATGATCTTTTATAAAGGGTCTTTTAGTTTCGATCATCAGATCGATCAGCTCGTTTTTGGCATTGCTATATACGGTCCCTTTATTCTTTTCAAAAATAATGACAATCTGCCTGCTGTACTGGGTTAATATATTTATTTGCTCTTGAACGATAGCTGATTTTTTCTCATTATTAACATCATAAAAAAAAGTCTGGTTATCGATACGAATATTTTCCACTAGCACATTCTTCAAATAGTCCACTAAAGACGGCGGAACAACCGAATAGAACAACTCTTTTTTATTTTTAAAATAAGTATAAATATTGCCAACAGAAATTTGAATTTCATCGGCAATATCATTCATTTTGGCATCAGAGAAGCCTTTTCGGAAAAATACCTTTAAAGCGGCGGATTCAATTTCCTGTTTTACTTCTTCTTTTTTAGACTGCATATTGCCCCTCACCTTTAATAATGAATTAATAATTCACTATTAAAAATAATTCAAAAGATTCGATTTGTCAAACTACATTCGTGATTCAACCATTACAATATTTCGATATAGCCTTCTGTACCATGCACACGAATTCGTTGCCCATCTTTTATCAATTTGGTAGCATTCTCCACTCCGACAACTGCTGGTAAGCCATATTCACGCGCAATAACTGCCCCATGGGTCATTAGTCCACCAACTTCAGTAACTAGACCTTTTACAGATACAAACAATGGAGTCCAGCTAGGGTCAGTAAATAAGGTAACTAATATATCACCATCTTCTAGATCAGCATCCTCCATGTTTAAGATGACACGCGCTCGTCCCTCTATAACACCGGAAGAAACCGCTAGACCTACAATAGCTTCTGTTGGGAGGTTTTCTCGGTTGTACTTACCCGCAATAATTTCACCATCAGACGTGAGAACACGTGGTGGAGTTAGTTTTTCATATAATTTGTACTCTTCTTTTCGTTTGCTGATGATCTGGTAATCCAGTTTGCATCTACTTACGACTTCGCGAAGTTCTTCAAACGTTAAATAGTATATATCTTCTTTTTCAGGAATAACTCCTGCTTGTACGAGTTGTTCGGCTTCTTTTAATAAAGCTTGCTTATAAACGAAGTAGCGATTAACCATACCGTATTTGGGGTATTCCCTAAACCCGCTGAAATTCCGGATGAGATCAATCATTCGTTTTGTTTCTTTAGCTTTTTGTTCACCATCGGGTAATTGCTTCAATCGATCTAATAGCTCTTGTTCTTTTTTCAAAGCTTCCTGTCGACCTTGCTCAAATTTCCGATGGCCAGCATTAGGTTCAAAGTTTTTGATATTACTAAGAATCATGGGGACAAGTGTAGTTGGTTTTTCGCTCCAACGAGTTCTTGTAAGATCGATTTCTCCGGTACATCGCATTCCGTATTTACTGAGATAGTCATAGAAAGCCTCTTGGGTTTCCTGCCCACCCTCAAAACTAACCAGTTCATCTAAGAAATTATCGTCTTTAACCTGCTGTAAATAATCAATGACTTCCGGATAAGGTCGAATCACATCAGCGAGATTGAGTAACGCCAGACCCATTTCCGAAGTAATATTGCCCTGTACAGATTGAGAAAGCGTATCTGCTACGTTTTTTTCACCTAACCATTCGTTTATTTTTTCATTGATCCATGCTGAAGCATCCATAGCCGCCATAATCACACGCATACTTTGTGGGTTGAATAGAATCTTCTTTAATTGCTGCATATCTTCCAGAATAAAATCAAACAACTCCGCCCCTGATTTGGTTTGAATGTTTTGTTGCAACTCTTCTATTGATGCTTGGTTGCTCTTAATGAGGTCAGAAACGATTGTCGGATCATTTTCGAGTTGTACTTGAGAATCACTAGGTGGCAGGCTTGTATTGCTTTTACTCGGAGTAGAAGCTTTTTCATTATCTGCCGAAAATTTTATAAAATCTTCTCGCTCTACGAGGGTTATGAGTGCGTCTTTTATGAGGGGATCAGATTTACCTAAGGCTTCTATGATCATTTCTCTGCTGCCAGGTGAAGCAAGACTTGATGTGACATCAACAAACAATCTTCCGCCAGCTGTACGCATAGGTGCAGGAGTCGTTAACAGGTAAAAAGCCAATCCCATCGGTTTCATGGGATCTGTCATCATTTGTTGATGACCAACAGATACATAAACGTGGTTTTCTTGATCATTCGCTTCAGGGATGGGGAATAAAGTCGTGATTGGCCGACTCTGGACGATATAAAATGTATCCTCGTCCAAACACCATTCGATATCTTGTGGGCAACCAAAATAGGCTTCAATCTGTCTGCCTATCCTTGCTATTTTTAAAATTTGTTGTTCAGTAAGTGTTTGAGTCTTTTGCTGTTCGAGGTCGATCTGCCGGGTCTCTGTTCCGCCTTCTTTTAGTCCGTAGATAGCCAATTTTTTGGTTGCTATTCTCTTATCGACAATTTTCTCTTGCTGTACTTTATAACAATCGGCAGATACCAAGCCAGAGACCAGTGCTTCGCCAAGTCCAAAACTAGCATCGATGGATAGCAGTTTCCGGTTAGAAGTAATCGGATCAGCGGTAAATAAAATCCCTGAAGCCTGTGGAAAAACCATCCTTTGAACGATAACGGATAAATAAACTTGACTGTGGTCAAATCCATTTTGCATACGGTAGATTACGGCACGATCCGTAAATAGAGAAGCCCAACATTTGCTGATATGCTGAAGGATTGCTTCTATGCCGATGATATTTAAATAGGTATCTTGTTGACCTGCAAAAGAGGCATGTGGTAAATCTTCAGCGGTGGCACTAGAACGCACTGCATAAGCATGTTCATCACCAAGCTGGGTGAGATAGTGAGAAACTGCCTTCACAACATCGGAAGGAATTTCTGCTTCCATAATGATTTGCCGAATCTTCCTACTGATTTCACCGATTTGATCCCGATCTTCTACTTTTAGCATAGTTAGTTGATCCAACAAAGCATGATACGTTTGGTTCTGTTCGAGGGCTTGGTGATATCCTACTGTTGTAATACAGAATCCTTCTGGTACTTGTATTCCTTCTATTTTTGATAATCTCCCTAAATTTAACCCTTTTCCGCCAACGAGCAAAAGCTGTGTATTGTCCACTTCCTGAAAACCGAGAACTAAAGAACGCATTTATTATCGCTCCTAACTATTAAATTGAGAAAAAAATTGACAAGAATTTAACGGCATGATAATATAAATATATAAGATGCAATTATTATGCCTAACCTTTGAATATCAGTCGTGAGTTGATTATATCATCGTGTCTTTTCATATGCAATATATAAGAATCTGATGAGATAAATCAGGTTCTTTTTTTTGATTTCAGCTATCATTAGTGTTAAAGCAAATAAACCGCAGCCCCTCAAGTGGCCTACGGTTTATTTGCTGTAATATTAGAATGTCGTAATAGGGTATATTATAATCCCTTCACTTCAAACTCATAGATCCGCGCTGCTGTATCGGCTCCCTGCGTAGGTTTGAGAATCAATAATTTTACATAGCGGGCTTTTACTAACGCAATTGAATCAGTCGACTCGGCAGCCGAGTTTCCTTGGACGTTGACAACATCCGTCCAGTTCGTTCCGTCGCTGCTGACCTGAATCGTATAATCACTGGTATTAAAACCGGACCACTCTCCTCCGCTCTCAGCATGCTTGATGACAAAAGTGCTGAGTTGATGTTCGGCGCCGAGGTCAACCTGAAGCCAATGGGGCAGATTGCCAATTGCGCACCATTTACTGTTATCCGTCACTTTACCATCTACGGCGTTAGGTGCCCCTTCCTTTTCCCCGCAGGCATGATCGGCTGTTGCAGTTTTACCAAGTGCCAGATTTTTCACTGCGCCAGCTTCCTTGCTCACTGTGATGAGCCCTTTTTTCGTAATTGTGTCTTGGCCCGAGCTGTTGGTTGCAGTTAGCGTCACGCTATAAACGCCCTCCTGAGCGAATGTCGCAACTGGGTTCTTCGATGTGCTGACCGCCGGGCTTCCGCTTTCGAAGTTCCATGACCACCCTTCTGTCACTTCAGTCGACAGGTCGGTGAAGTTTACGCTCTCGCCTGGAGCCACTAGGGTTCGATCAGCCTTGAACTCCGCAATCGGCTTTGGATAATCCGGCCAGCTGATCTTCACGCTAGTGGTTTGACCTTGCTCGTATCTTCCATTGATGGCAACAACCTTCAATACTGTGACCGTTTCTTTGTCTATTCTTCGTATCTCAGGAACGTAAAACACATGATTTGGTGTTGCACCTATGAACATTTCACTACCATCTGGCAGTACACGATAGATTTCGTATTGTTTGACCTGCTGGTCAAGCTGTTTCCACTGTAATCGGGCGTCTCCATAAATACCATTGCGGAAATCGGATTGAGTGACCTTAAGATCGCGAACCGCGGGCAATGGTTTGATCGAGTCATTAGCATTTTGAATAGAGAGCTGGCCAATTTGAATGTTGTAATTATTAATCGCATCCTTAGAGTCAAAATACAGTGACAACGCTACGATCCGTTTCCCTTTGTAGGGGGTCAAATTCAATGTTTCAGTAGTCCAGTCTGGCGATGTCTTATCCTTCACGTTAAGGAAGACATATTGGTTGGGATGGTCTGCGAAAGCGAGACCAACCTTCAGGCTTGGCTTATTTTGTGTTTTGTACGTAATAGACAGCTTTGTGCTTGCTTCGATCTTAAGGTCGGTCTTGTAGAGCTTCAGATGTGTCGCATTGTTAGGGTTCAGCACGCCTGATACCTTCAGCGAACTGCCGCCGTAATAGGCATCGGACCAATCGAGCACTGGTGAAAGCGGGGTACCTTTGCTGTCTGCAATCCAGCGCCAGGAGGGAAGAATATCCTGCAGACTCCGGTTGTTCCAGCCTTTATCCCGCACCTGCTTCCCTCTTACAAAATATTTCTGTCCGCTTCCCGTGTTGAAGTTGGTGGTGAAAGGCAGCTCATTTATTGGTGATGATTCGATCACATCGTTAGCGATTCCTTTCCAGGCTTGATCGCTCGAGGTGTTACTCGGATTCCCGTTTGGACCCACCCAGAATTTGTTCTCGCGTACGAAGAAATCTTCCATACTCTCTGCGCTGTTAAAAGCCCAATCCGGGCGGTAAATACCAAGGGAAGTAACGGCAGGATCTTTATCCGGAAACAACAGATTCCAGTTCACCTTTGTATCGTAACCCTTGGCTTCGACATCGATGCCTGCATACAAGTCATATGGACTTCTGCCCAAGCTTCTAGCCTTCTCTGCCGAGCTTTTAAGATCCTTCCACCAAAAGTTCAGGAACATATTGTCTGTAATTTGCTTTTTATTGTCTTGCAGGAACATCGCATTCTTGTCGTTAAGTGCATTTTGCCAACTGATACTGCCCTCATTGGTCATGGAATCATACCATACGATGTGCATAGAATTTGACTTGTGTGATTCCAGATAACTTAGGAAAGCTTTCATTTGCTGTGCGTCGGCCGGCGTTCCGCCCTCAGTCTCCTGGTTAATAAACCAGCCGTCAAATCCGTAATGGCTCGCAACCTGGATCAACTTGTCAGCAGCAGGAAAGGAACCGTCACTATTCTGCTGAAGCATCTGCTCGACCCATTCATACTTCCCGCCATATACGGTCGGTGGGAAGAACACCGTTCCGATGATCGGCACGCCATTTTTATGAGCCGCGTCGATCGTATCAGCGCTTGGAGGTACTATGATCCCTTCGCCCGCGGAACCACCCCAATAGACCAGCTTGTCAACATATTGCCAATAGGTAAATGTGTTAGCTTCGAATTTGCTTGAACCCTGCGATGGAACTCCGCTTGTTCCCGGGTTAAGTGCTGATAAAGCCATGACTTTTGGCGCTTTGGTTGCATGAGCGTTGACTCCATCTGCTACAAAACGGTCCTGCAGCGGGACTGTGCTCCGGTTAAATGCCGCATCCGGGTCGGATGCCGGACTCCACTGAAGCAATTGCTCCGGAAACCAATAGGATGAATAAGGCTGTTTCGCGAACGCAGTTGTGGATAAGACTGCGCACATCACAAGTAAGAATATAAAACCTGCCCCAATCTTTTTCATGCCATACTCCTCCAATCGATAGATTAAATGATTGCGCTTACATTTTATCAAGTTGAACAAAGCTATAGATAGTGGATTAATGGCAAGTTCAGGTGCAATTATTACAGGTCGTAAGTCTAAGGTCAATAATCTCAGTGGGGAATTTGCTCCTATAAATTTGATATTTATATACAAAAAGCCGCAATTATGCGGCTAGTAAATGTAAATGTATAGGATAAGGTAAAGTGTATAGTTATTACGCTTTTAGGTTTAAAAGAAAATGCCGTGTGTCCTGATAAGCATCTGTCCAGCCCATCTTAGCATAGAATCGAAGTCCATCGAGTCCCTTAAAATAATAGGCACCGATTAGCCGCTCCTCAAAATTCGGGGTCACTATTCTAGCTTTCTCTTGATAGTTTTGATACGCGTTAATGACATTACACCAAGGCATATGCTTGTCGAGAATCGCAAGGTCTATGAGAGAATCGCCATACATGCAATTTCCATCAATAATGCTGGTTATCCTTGTTCCGTTGGACAAAATATTCCACTGTTGAAAATCTCCGTGTATAAAGCTTCTATTAGATTCATTATAGGGTACGTAGGTCATCAAACGACTATAGATTTCTTCGTATACGTCTCTTTCCAAGCAAGACGTGCGGAAGAGTTCATGCCAATTCTCCCAGAATGTCCCCGTCTGATCTTCCGCATTTACGGCAATGACGAAGTCTTTCCAAGATGAATAGGAGCCATTGCCCTCAGGCCCGATCCAACCATACCCGTTAGTTCCCCCAATATCCGTTTCGGCCATTCTTGTTAAAATGCCGATAATTTCAGGCATCAGCCGGGTTTGTTCCTCTGCTGTACAATCGGAAAGATTGCGACCTTCCATTCGCTCCATGATCAAATAGGTTAACTGATTAGTCCTCCCTAACCCCAAACATTTCGGGAAAGGGATACCTTGGTCGAGTAGCAAATTGGATACAAATTGTTCGGTCTCATATGCTCGTTCCAAATCGCTGAATTTCACAACATAGTCTTTTCCTTCGAGAATAAAAGAAAACACGTTGCTAATATTGCCGCCAGACATCGGTGTAATCTCAGCCGCTCCCTGTCCAAGATGATTCCACAGTACTTTTTCAATTTCACTCATGGTCAATTCCGGTTTTTCGTAAGCCATTTTTACTCCAACTCCTGCTTATTTGAGTCTACTATGAATTTATCCGCAGCATATCAAAAACACCATTATCCTAAATATCTCGTTCCTCATACTCAAAGGGTTCATCACATGAGTAAATTTCATGGAAAAATCCTACATATGGGATATCGTCTTCTATACATTTTATACGATATGACAGCTCTTCATCGCATTCCGGCTCTTCACCATTGTTCCGCATTACCTCGAATGCATCAACGATGTTTTCCATGAGGGTTACTTGGATAAATAATGGTAATGTATCTAACATCGAATCTTCGATCCTGGTCTCGGATCTGTAGCCATCAAGGACTGTTTTAAAATAATCATCCATAAACTTTTTGCGTTTATCAGTATCTTGTTCAAATTGTATCCAGCCCACTCCAAGTGTCCAGAGATTTGCCAGGTCATACATATACCAACAAAAGCAGGAGTTATCGAAATCAAACACAGTTATTTGCCCTGTATTAAAATCGATCATATAATTCCCATCGCAGTAATCAAAATGGACCATCCCAAAAGACTCGTGATCCCTGTCCATCCCTTCTAACGTTGTAAGGAGATCTACCAGCTTCTCCTTCAGCAGAGATAACGAGTCAGGTATTAGCTTATCTATATAATCGGCATTGTATTTATCAAAAAAATCATACCGAGAATGGACAGGCGTATATCCCTTCGATAATTGATGCATTTTCCCAAGAACTTTGCCACAGTTATAATAGTATTCCGTAATAGGAACGCCTTCCCGATACTGATAATTATTTTCCACGAGCATACCCCCCTTGGCCTTTTCAAACAAGCAGACAAAAAAGGTATGATTATTAAGGGTTATCGTTTCCAGTAGATTCCCCTTCTGGGAGTTGACCACATTCGAAACACTGCCGCCATGCTCGTACAAATACCTGATATATTCCACTTCACCCAGAATATCTTCTCGGCTTCTGTCACTTAAGAAGGCAATTCTGATTATTTTTGCTTCAGAATCAGCTTTATCACAGTTATATGCAACATTCCGTCCTCCTTCATGTGCATTGATAAGCCTGATTTCATAACCTTCCAATCCGTACAATTCCATCACTAATGGAAGTATGTGTGTATCAGCAATTTTAATAACCTCGTTATAATTCAGAATATCTCTCCTCTCCACTTCTTCAATATATGGATAGTTTACCAGTTCCAGCTGATAAACTGCATGGAGAAAACAACTATAACTGAAATATCCTGCTTCATTAGGTCATCGTTCCTAGGTACACACGAATTAAAATATCTTGGTCATGGTTACCGAATCCAGCCCCATAAAGTGTCAAACCACCAACATTAACAGCCTTCTCGTCAACTGCGAACCGAAGCGTCCAGAACTGTTCCCGTAGCAAAATATCTGCGACAGTAATGTCCGACATCCGTTCTTCATCAATAAATGTGCCCGAAGTATCAATGCGGATCGTCTTCAATAACCCGTATTGATTTACATTCCGATGCCACCAATCCGGAGTATATATGCCTCGTGCCGCTCTTCCAAAGTCTGCCGGACTGGTCCAAGTTCCAAGCTTCACACCGTTAAAAAAGAACTCAATATCCGAAGGCCAATGATCTCTCAAGCCCGGGGCTTCAGAAGCAATTTCCATTGAAATCTCGATGGCGTCGGGCATTTGACCGGGAAGTAAGTAGTTAGGCGTTTTGTACTCTACGTAACCTCTCCCAAACCACAAAATGCCGGCGTTGACCCGCTCGGGATCCAGAAAATAGCGGGGATCGTCCCAAACCCCAATTTCTTTCTCTTGTGTCCCAAGACCACATGTAGGATGAACATCAAACGAAGTATAATGACCGACTGAAATGGTCTGCTCTCTGATCCTCGGGGTTTGAGTGGCAGTGGGGAGTTCGATCTCAACTCTTTTTTGTTTAAGGAAGCACATTTTGTGCGTTCCTCCGTTTAGGCGTACCCTGTGGCTTCCTGTAAGTCCAGCTTGTTCGAGCTTTCGGATATGCATAGTAACTATGGAAGGGCTAAGCTCTAACTTAGCCGCGATCTCCTTCACATTCATTTCATTATCTGCAATGAGGCTCATAATCCTCCATCTGACTTCGCTTGCCAGCGCTTCATACAACGCCATGAATTTTGCTTCGCCGTTTGCTTTGATCATCATCATAATCACCTTACCTGTGCTTATTGAAATTACATATATATTAATTTAATAAATATAACGTATATCTTCAACCCCGATTCATTGAAAACCTATAAGCAATAGTGTTTAATTTTCTTAGTAGTTAAATATATTGAATTCTTATTTATATGAATTTATTAATGAGGTGGAGAAATGAAATACAATAATCCGGTCATCAAAGGGTTTTATCCTGATCCCAGCGCATGTAAAGTTGAAGACACTTATTATTTGGTCTGCAGTTCCTTTCAGTATTTTCCCGGTGTTCCGATTTTTGAAAGCAAAGATTTAATTAATTGGACCCAAATCGGTCATTGCTTAACCCGAAAAAACCAGATTCAACTGGATACTGTGGACAGCTCCGGTGGTGTATTCGCCCCCACCCTGCGGTACAATAATGGACGATTCTACATGACGACCACTAATGACACTTTGCGCCAGAACTTCTATGTCTGGACTGACAATATTTACGGCGAATGGTCTGATCCGATTAATGTAGATCAAGGCGGTATTGATCCGGACTTGTATTTTGAAGACGGCAAAACGTATTTCATGAGTAATGGGACAGACGATTACGGAGTTAATGGTATAATCCAATGTGAAATTGAAATTGAAACTGGGCAGAAGCTGTCGCCAAGCCGTTCAATCTGGCAAGGATCCGGTGGGCGTTATTTGGAGAGTCCTCATTTATACAAAATTAATGAACAATACTATCTGCTAGCAGCTGAGGGCGGAACCGAATATGGGCATATGGTCACTTATGCAAGGGGCAATTCTCCTGCTGGCCCATTCGAAGCCTATCCGCATAACCCCGTATTGACTAATCGAAATTTAGGCGGTTACGAGCTTCAGGGTGTTGGTCACGGAGATTTGGTACAAGATCATGAGGGGGATTGGTGGCTGTTACATCTTGGATTCCGGCAGACTGGCCAGTATCTTACCTATCACCATTTGGGGCGTGAGGTTTTTCTAACTCCGATTACCTTTGGCGAGGATGGATGGTTTACAGCAGGTCATGAAGGTACCACTCTAATAAGTTTCGAGACTGATCGTATTGCGGACACAGTCATTCAGCAGGAGAAAGAAGTCTATACGTTCGAGAACACAGATTGGAATTTGGACTGGTGTTACCTGCGTCACCCGGTTACAGAAGATTATCGGTTAGAAGCTGATAAAGTAAAGCTTAAAGGAACTCCAATAACGTTAGATATCCCGGCTACCCCGACATTTATTGGTATTCGTCAAAAAGACTTTAACGCGATTATTTCATGCGAAGTCAGCCTTACGAATGGTGAAGCCGGAATTACGCTTTACATGGACGAAAATCACCATTATGACTTGGCCTTGCGTAAACATCCAGAGGGTTATAAGATTATCGAACGGCTGAATATCGGAGATATCAAATCCATTGAAAAAACAAAAAATATAGGTCAATGCAACCATGCTTCATTAGTTGTCAAAAGCAGTCCAACGCATTATCACTTTTATATCCAGGTAGACGGTACTGAGATCTTACTCGGAGCTGCGCAAACCAAATATTTATCCTCTGAAATAGCCGGAGGATTCACAGGTGTGCTTATTGGTTTGTACGCCACTGGAGAAGACCAAGATTATAATGCGATATTCACAAATTTTAGCTGCCTTTATTCTTAAACCTCCAAATTAGAATGAACTGTACAAGGCTAAGGGTGTTCTTATAAATAAAAGACGGGTTAACCCCTTAATTATGGTTAACCCATCTTTTATCAAAACCAATAAGTTCCTAAGAAAAATTAGATATCCAGCTGCCTAGTACTTAACGCTTTTACCATTAAAGGATCTCTATGTGAAAAGAACAAACTCTCTTTTGTGTCTAACAGCGCAATTTGTTCTATATCCTCTGAATTTAATTCAAAGTCAAAGATATTAAAGTTTTCAATTATTCTTTCTTTCCGGACAGACTTTGGAATCATAACAACTCCTCTTTGCGTCAACCAGCGTAAAACTATTTGGGCAACAGATTTATTATATTTTTGAGCTATTGTTACTAATACTTCGTTCTGGAACATGTTGTTTTTACCTTCAGCAAATGGACCCCATGATTCGATCTGAACATTGTTTTCTTTCATGAATGCAGCACTTTCAATTTGTTGACAGAATGGATGTGTCTCAACTTGATTAACGGCAGGTGTTACTTCATTATGAATAATCAAATCAATCAGACGATCGTTCTGGAAGTTACTTACGCCAATCGCTCTGATTTTTCCTTCACGGTACAATTCCTCCAGCGCCCGCCAAGAACCATGCACGTCGCCAAAGGGCTGATGAATTAAATACAAATCCAAATAATCAAGTTGCAATCTTGAAAGGGATTTTTCAAATGCTTCCTTTGTACGTTCGTATCCGGTATCTTGAACCCATAATTTCGTAGTAATAAATAGATCCTCTCTTGGTACTCCACTCCGTTTGATGGCTCTTCCCACCGCTTCTTCGTTTAGGTAAGAGGCTGCGGTATCTATCAGTCGATAACCTGACATGATCGCATCGTAAACAGCTTGTTCACATTCAGCTTCATCTTGAATTTGAAAAACTCCAAAACCAAGTATCGGCATTTCAACACCATTGTTCAAAATAACTTTTTGCATAAAAAATCCTCCTATTAGTTGATGATACACCTCTAGTTAGAAGTGTGTACTATCAATTTCCATTTTAGACAAAGCTTCATTTAGTCTATCTACATCTTCCTTTGTTAATTTCAGATCAGCTCCATATAGGTTTTCTTCTAATCTGTTTAATTTTGTAGTGCCTGGAATTGGAATGATATATGGTTTTTGAGCTAATTCCCACGCTAATACGACTTGAGCCGGTGTTGCATTTTTACTTTCTGCAACTTGAGTAATTAAATCTAATAACACTTGGTTATGATCAATCACATCAGGTTTGAATCTTCCCATGAAACTTCGATAGTCATCTTCATCATATTTGGTTTCCTTAGTATATTTACCACTTAAGAAACCATTTCCTAATGGGCTGTAAGCAACAAAAGCAATTCCTAACTCTTCACATAGTTCAAACAACTCTTTTTCCGGTTCACGCCACATCATGGAGTACTGATTTTGGGTTGCAGTAATCGAACATACAGCATGTGCTCGTTTCATATAGTCAATCGGTGCATTTGAGACTCCCCATGTTTTAATCTTCCCTTCAGCTATTAAATCTTTCATTGTTTCTGCGACAGCTTCAGGTTCGACATTCGGATCCACTCGGTGCTGATAATATAAATCAATGCAATTAACCTTCAACCTTTTTAATGAATCTTCTATTTGTTCACGAATAGAATCTGGTGTGCTATTTAAAATAAGTTGAGGTTGACCGTCTACAGCTTCTTGTCCTAAAATTCCAAATTTAGTTGCAATCACAACTTGATCTCTTTGTGGTGCAAGAGCTTCGCCTACTAATTCCTCATTGGATTGTCCATAAAAAGCAGCAGTATCAAAGAAATTACATCCTAGTTCAACTGCTCTGCGAATTAATTTAACCATTTCATTACGATCTGCTGGCTTTCCATAGGCATGATCCATTCCCATACAGCCAAGCCCTATTGCCGAAACTTCCAAGCCACTATTTCCTAATTTACGCATTTGCATCTGTGATCTTCCTTTCGCATGAAGTTCAGTCAAAGTTCAACGTTCGACGTAGTCTGCATTATTTTCAGCACGTTAATCCAGCTAAATTAGTTTGGGTACTATTTTAGTATGCAACAATTTTTCACAAAACAGATATCATAATAGTATTAAATCATTGCCTATTCCTCTCATTTTAACGAATAGACAGATATATGAGTCACTTTATAGCGACTACAAGGATTTCAAACCAAATCTTAAGATTAGATAAATATTGATTCTGCTCCCTTTAAAACAAAATCCCCACAGGTAATAATGGATACAAACCTACTATTGGAGTGAACAGTAATGATTAACATACTCGTTGTTGAAGATGATAAGCATGTAAGAAGACTTCTTGAAGCTGTTCTGAAACGCGAAGGATACGATGTAGTAACTGCTGAAGACGGAGTTAAAGCTTTGGAGGTCCTAGATTCACAACATATTGATCTGATCATTCTGGATATTATGATGCCTAATATGGATGGTTATGAATTCGCCAAGGAAGTAAGAGATGCCGATAGCTTGGTCCCCATTCTTATGGCTACAGCAAAACAGCTGCCTGAAGATAAGAAAAAGGGGTTCCGGATTGGAACTGATGATTATATGACCAAACCCATTGATACCGAAGAAATGCTGCTCAGAATCCAAGCGCTGCTTCGCCGTTCGCAAATCGCAAGTGCCCGTAAATTAGTAGTGGGTAAAGTGATCCTTGATTATGACGCATTGACAGTAACCCGGGAGGACGAGAAACAAACGCTTCCGCAAAAAGAATTCTATTTGTTGTATAAGTTATTGTCCTATCCTGAACGGATTTTCACGCGCATCCAGCTTATGGACGAAATATGGGGCATGGAAAGTGAAAGTACGGATACAACCGTTAATGTACATATCAATCGCCTGCGGAAACGGTTTGACGCTTATCCAGAGTTTGAACTGGTTTCCGTCAGAGGTCTTGGATACAAGGCGGTGCGAAGCCAGTGAGCAAAATAAGTAACAAGCTCAGCAACAGAATCAGCCTTCCCATCTATTTTTCTCTTATCATATTTTTCATCTTTCTTATTACCGTTGTGATTACAGGACTACTCTTCTTTCTCGCACAGGTTTTTGGTTTGTTGAACGAAGAGCTTGCCCAGGATGGATTCGTACTACCCATAATGGTATTAATCGCTTGTACAATTATCGGTACCACGATATCAGCCATCACAAGCCGGAAAATGGTAAAATCCATCCGGATATTTATTGAGGCCACAGAGCGTCTTGCCAGCGGTGACTTCTCCATGCGGCTTCAGCTCAAAAGCCCGCCGGAGTTTGAAATTCTATCAGAGAACTTTAACCGGATGGCTGAAGAGCTTGGGGGTATTGAAATTCTGCGAACCGATTTTGTGAATAATTTTTCCCATGAATTCAAAACACCGATTGTATCTATCAAGGGATTTGCCGAAGTCTTAAAGAACGATGATCTTACCAAAGAAGAACGGAATGAATATCTAGATATTGTCATTGAGGAATCGACCAGACTTGCCTCCCTTGCTTCGAATGTACTGGAGCTGACACAAGTTGAGACGCAAAAGATTCTGACAAACAAAATGAGGTTTAATGTTGGGGAACAAATTCGCCAATCTGTGCTTTTGCTAGCTGCTAAATTTGAGAAGAAGCACCTGAAGCTGAACGTTAATATTCAGGATTATGAACTCTCCGGCAATAAAGAGCTTTTAAATCAAGTTTGGTTAAATTTATTGGATAACGCGATCAAATTCACTCCTGAACATGGCGAAATTGAAGTTACCATGAAGAAAAACGAAGATAACCTGGTGATTCTAGTTCGTGACTGCGGAAGCGGTATTCATCCGGAGGCTCTTCCCAAGATATTCGATAAATTTTATCAGCAGGATACTTCCCATTCGACTGCGGGCAATGGACTTGGATTAGCAATTGTTAAAAAAATCATTCATCTACACAATGGAACCATTTCTTGCGAAAGCATTCCATTACAAGGAGCCACATTTACAGTTACGATTCCGATTGGAATGTAGTACGAGCCCTGGAGAACCTCATCGTTCTTTCAGGGTTTTTTCATTTTTCAGAAAAGTTAACTTTCAGTTTATCTTCTTTCGTTATCATTTAAGCAACGCCACATAAAGGAGTCAGATGTATGGTAACTATACTTAAGTACTTAAAACCGAAGGAATGGACCCTAATCGGTATCAGCATCCTGTTCATTGTCACACAGGTATGGCTGGATCTGGAATTGCCCGGTTATATGAGCGAGATTACTCGTCTTGTACAGATACCAGGAAGTGAAATGAGCGAAATCATTACAGCCGGAGGCTGGATGTTGCTCTGTGCCCTCGGCAGCTTAGCTACATCAATCATAGTGGCAGGGATCGCCGCTAAAATTGCCGCTAACTTCTCTTCAAGATTACGCTCCAAATTGTTTGATAAGGTACAATCTTTTTCTATGGAAGAAATCAACAACTTCTCTACAGCTAGTTTAATTACCCGTTCAACGAATGACATTACACAAGTGCAAATGCTTATTGTCATTGGTCTGCAACTGCTGGTGAAGGCTCCCATCCTTGCCGTTTGGGCAATGCTCAAAATTACAGGCAAGAGTTGGCAGTGGTCGCTTGCTACCGGTGTCGCCATTGGGGTATTGATTCTTATTGTCGGCATAGTGATCGTGCTTGTGCTTCCGAAATTCCAAAAATTGCAGCAACTGACTGATAATCTTAATCGTGTTGCAAGAGAGAATCTTACCGGACTTCGTGTCATTCGTGCGTATAATGCGGAAAGCTACCAGGAAGATAAATTTAGCGTAGCCAACAGCGAGCTTACCCGAACGAATTTATTCGCCAATAATGTACTGTCCATGATGATGCCAAGTATTTCTCTCATTATGAGCGGTTTAAGTCTCGCAATATATTGGATTGGTGCTATTTTGATTCAAAATGCCAATGGTACGGCGAAGATGGGCTTATTTTCAGATATGATTGTCTTCTCATCCTATGCGATGCAGGTGGTTATGGCATTCATGATGCTGATCATGATTTTTATCCTGATGCCTCGTGCCCATGTATCCGCTAAAAGAATCAATGAAGTGTTGGATACTAAGCCAAGCTTAGAGAACGGATCACTTACTACCTCCAAGACAAATCGGTTGGGTGAAGTCGAATTCAAAAAAGTCAGCTTTAAATATCCGGATGCAGAAGAATACGTTATTGAGGATATCAGCTTTACGGTGAAAAAAGGAGAAACTGTGGCCTTCATCGGTTCAACCGGATGCGGAAAAAGTACTGTAGTGAACCTGATCCCTCGCTTTTATGATGCTACAGCAGGTGAAGTGTTGGTGGACGGTATTAATGTTAACCAATATGAGCAAACTGCACTGCGCAATAAAATGGGATATGTATCTCAGAAAGCGATTTTGTTTGGCGGCACGGTGAGCTCTAATGTTGCTTTTGGCGACAATGGCAGTGATCTGTCCTCTGATGTTGTAGATGCCATTTACACCTCTCAAGCTTCAGATTTTGTTGAAAAGATGGAAGGAAGCTACGAGGCTCATGTCTCTCAAGGCGGTACGAACTTGTCTGGCGGTCAAAAGCAACGTCTTTCCATTGCCCGAGCCATTGCCCGTCGTCCTGAAATATTGATCTTCGACGATTCCTTCTCAGCACTTGATTATAAGACGGATCGCAAATTGCGTAGTGAATTGAAGAAGAAATCCAGCGGTACGACGATACTAATCGTTGCGCAGCGGATCGGTACAATCAAAGACGCAGATAAAATCATTGTACTGGAAGCCGGACGAATGGCAGGCATGGGAACACATGATGAATTGATGCAGACCTGTGATGTCTACCAAGAGATTGCTTACTCACAACTTTCAAAGGAGGAGCTAGCTCAATGAACAAAAGCAAAGAGCAACTCAACACGTGGAGCAAACTTCTCCACTATTGCAGAAAATATATCCCTGTAGTCCTTATAGCTATTATTAGTGCAGCAATCGGTACGGTTCTGACTTTGCTTGGACCGGATAAGCTTTCGGAGATGACAGACTTGATCACGGCGGGCCTCGTCACCGGAATTGATATGGAAGCAGTAACTTCTATCGGCCTTTTCCTTGTATTTATCTATATCCTTAGCGCTGTGTTATCTTTGGTACAAGGATTAATTATGTCCGCAGTTACGCAAAAGGTCTCCAAAAACTTAAGAGCAGATCTCTCACGCAAAATGAACAAACTTCCGATTTCTTATTATAATAATTCTACAACCGGTGACATTCTGTCCCGGGTTACCAACGATGTGGATACGATCGGGCAAGCTTTAAACCAAAGCGTCGGTACACTGGTAACTGCCCTTGCCCTCTTTACGGGATCCATCATCATGATGTTCAAAACAAATGTGATCATGACTATTACGGCGGTTGTTGCAACTATCATTGGCTTTGGCCTCATAGCGGCAATTATGAAAAAATCCCAAAAGTATTTTCAAAGTCAGCAAGAATACTTAGGGAAAATCAATGGTCATGTGGAGGAAGTATATACAGGACATACTGTAGTGAAAGCTTACAATGGTGAATCACAAATGCGCAATACATTTGAATCCCTGAATATGAATCTTAAAGATAGTGCATTTAAAGCGCAGTTCCTCTCCGGTCTTATGATGCCGATTATGATGTTTATAGGCAATCTAGGTTTTGTGGCCGTTTGTGTCGTTGGTGCTGTACTTGCTATGAACGGAACGATATCCTTTGGGGTCATTGTAGCCTTTATACTGTATGTCCGTTACTTTACACAACCGCTCTCTCAGATTGCTCAAGCCGCACAAAGTCTGCAATCGGCTTCCGCGGCAAGCAAACGTGTCTTCGAGTTCCTCGATGCTGATGAAATGGACAATGAAAGTCATAAAGAAAGACATCTTAAAACTGCAACGGGCAAAGTGGATTTTGAACATGTGCAATTTGCTTATGAAAATTCAGATAAACTTGTGATTAAAGATTTTTCTGCAGAGATTAAGCCTGGGCAAAAAATTGCTATAGTCGGCCCTACCGGCGCAGGTAAAACTACACTGATAAATCTTCTAATACGGTTTAATGAATTAAAGGGCGGAGAGATTTATATTGATGGTACCCCCATCAGCAGCTTAACAAGAGAAAACATCCATGATCTATTCTGTATGGTCTTGCAGGACACCTGGCTTTTTGAGGGCACTATCAGGGAAAATCTGGTGTACAACAAAACAGGTGTAACCGATAAAGAAGTTGAAGATGCTTGTAAGTCGGTAGGCTTGCATCATTTCATTCAGACCTTAAGTGCCGGTTACAATACCATACTAAATGACAAGGTTAATTTATCCACCGGCCAAAAGCAACAGCTTACCATCGCCCGCGCGATGCTCAAGAATGCTCCAATGCTCATCCTCGATGAAGCTACAAGCTCAGTCGATACAAGAACAGAGCTCTTGATTCAGCAGGCAATGGATAAGCTTATGGAAGGAAGAACCTCCTTTGTTATTGCGCATAGACTCTCAACCATTAAGAACGCCGATGTGATTCTGGTTCTGAAGGAAGGCGATATTCTGGAAAGCGGCAGCCACGAAGAACTACTTGCCAAAAATGGTTTCTATGCGGAGCTTTATAATAGCCAATTTGATCAAGCCTCTTAAATCCTAGTTGAACTGTGAATTATATAGCGAAAGGACCTGCTTATTGTTCAGTATAAGAACAATAAGCAGGTCCTTTGTTCGCTATGAACGCATATTACCTACTGGCAAGGAATTCATCAAGCTGTTTTTGCTTTTCAGCAATGACTTTATCTAGGCCGGCCGATTTTTGGGCGGCGATAAATTTCGGTAATTCTTTGTCCAGATCAACCGAGCCGGTCTCAAGCATCTTCTGATATTCTCTTAGGACGTTTGCTAGTGCTCCAACTTCTGATTTGACTGGCTCACTGTCAAAGGTGAAGCCCAGCGCTGGTGACGATTTGGCCCCTTCGTTGAACTTTTTGAACTGCTCCCACTTGTCCGGAGCTTCCGAGCTCCAGACATAGTTGAGGAACTGATTTCCCAGCTCCCAAGCGACGCCCGGTGCGTACTGTCCTGACTTCTCCGTCTGCGTCATAACATTACCATTAAGTGTGAAATGTGTACCTTCAATACCGAAGTTAAGCAGATTAATAATCTCTTGATCTGTATGAAGCAGGTTAATCAGCATCATGGCGCGTTCCGGGTTCTTGGACGTTGATGAGATGGCTAACATGGCACCGGTAGTCTCCGATGTGGCGACCGTTTTACCTGTCAAAGTAATTTGTGCAAGCTTGCCATCAAGTCCTGTCGCGGATGCGATTTCCTCTGCTTTGCCTGGCTTGAGAGGCTCTACAGTGGAAAATACGTTGCCCGTCTTATAAGCATCAAGGGATGACGTTTGGGAAGTGGCCGCATCTTTGTTTAGATACCCCTTCTGGAAGAAATCACGGGTTACTTTTAATGCATTTAAGTATTGGGGATACTCTTCGGCCGGTTTGACTGTCGCCTCCGTGCCATTCTTATCGATAGCGCCAGGTATCGTCGTATCACCTAAAAAATCCAATTCCACAAAAGAGTGAGAGGCGAACGTGCCACCCGTTGTATACAGCGGATACATGGTTGGCTTCTTCTCTTTAACGATCTTATAAACGGCATCTAAATCTTCGATTTTTTGCACTTTACTCATGTCGATGCCGAGTTCATCGGCAATGTCCTTCCGGTACACAATGCCCCCTGACGATGCCAATTCTTTATTAGTAGGAACTGCATAATTTTTGCCGCCGATTTTGGAGCCATCGAGAAAAGCTGGATCCAAGCTATCCTTAATGCCCTGGCCATACTGATCGAGCAAGGGACCGAGATCTAAGTAAGCACCTTTGGCAACGTTCTTTGCATACCCGTTCCATGAGGCTGTAAATAGAATGTCTACGGGCTCTCGAGAAGCGATGATGAGGTTAGTCTTATCATCCCATGCTCCCCAATCGATTGGTGCGATATCTACCGTCGCGTTGATTTTTTCGGTCAAGATCTTGTTCAGCGCTTCCTCGACGATAGCCTCGTCCGCCTGTGGAGCTCCTTCGTAGACCAGCTTTAGTTTGTAGGGTTCCAGCTTCGAGGGCTCATTGGATGTGTTATCGGTGGTTGAATTCGCTGATGAGCTCGGTGTGGCGCTTTCTTTTCCGGCATTATCCGGTGTAGCGTTGTTCGAGTTGTTTGAATTGCCGCAAGCCGTAGTGGCTACTGCTGAGATAAGCATCAGTGTGAGAAGCAGTGAAGCCTTGCTTTTCGTATCCTTCATTTTCAAGTAATCCCCCCATAAAATAGAATGATATGCTAAACCATATACTGGTTTTAGCCGTTTCCGTGCCCACGTAAGTGATCGGCAATCTTAGCCTTTAACGGAGCCTACTGTCAGGCCTCTGATAAAGTATTTCTGGAAGAACGGGTAAGCAAATACAATAGGTCCAACACCTACAACCACCATCGCCATACGCACGGTTTCACTTGGGAAGTTAATCATTCCGCCAGCTCGGGTAATTTCAGCCATCGCGTTCGGGTTACTGGATAAGTACTGGATGTTGACCATCATCTTGTAAAGAAAGTACTGCACGGATATATTGTGGTTGTCTGTAATAAACATTAGGCTTAGGAACCAGTCGTTCCAGTATGTCAGTGTTTGGAACAGTGCTACGGTTGCCAGAACCGGCAGAGATAAGGGCAAGACAATTCGGATAAATATCCGTAGCTCCCCTGCCCCATCTATTTTGGCTGACTCCAGCACAGCTTCAGGTACGGTCTCCTTAAAGAAAGTGCGCATGATCAGTACCCAGAATGCGGACATGATCAGCGGCATGATCAGTGCCCAAAGTGTATCTTTTAATTCCAGCATCTGTACGTATACCAAGTACCAAGGGACTAAGCCGCCGGAAATCAGCATCGTTAGAAAAACAAAAAATGTAAAATACTTAGCCTGTGGGAAATTATTCCGGGAAATGGGGTACGCATACAGTGCTATTATGATGACGCTTAGTATCGTGCCGATCACCGTGACAGTTAGTGAGATTCCATAGGAATGAACGATTTGACTGATATCTTTCATTAGGAATCGATAGGCTGCCAGATTGAAATTTTCGGGCATAAATCGATATCCGTGTGTCATAACGGACTGCTCATCGGAGAACGATACCGAAAGAATCAGCAAAAGCGGTAGGATACAGAGCGCCGAATAGATGACGAAGAAGATGTTGATGAGGGTTGACGCCCATCCCGACAGCTGATTCTTTGGATTGGACCCAGATAAGGATTTACTCTTTGTATTGTTCATAAGGGCTCCTCTCTTAGAACAGCGCGTTCTCGCGATTAAAGCGGCGAACGACCCAATTAGATACAAAAACCAAGATGAAACCAACTACTGATTGGAACAGGCCTGCTGCTGAGGAAAGTCCGATATCCCCAACGGTCAGGAAGGTGCGGTAGACATAGGTATCGATAACGTTTGTCACAGGGAACAATGCCCCCGATTCACGCGGCACTTGGAAGAATAGGCCAAAGTCAGCATTGAAGATCCGGCCAACCTGCAGCAAAGTCATAATCGTGAGGACAGGCATGATCAAGGGAATCGTGATTTTCTTGATCTGTTGCCACTTGTTCGCCCCGTCTATCGTCGCGGCTTCGTAGTACTCCTCGTCGATACCAATGATTGCTGCCATGTACACAACCGTGTAGTACCCCATGTTTTTCCACGTGTTAATGATCGGCAAGACGATCGGCCACACTTCTTTCGTGAAGTACCAGCGTACGGAATCAAGACCAAGCGCCGGCAGCAATGTGCCGTTGAAGTATCCTCGCTCGTCGCTCATGAACCCATACACCAAGTACGAGATGACGATCATCGACAGGAAGTATGGCAGGAACATGATCGTTTGGTGTAGCTTCGAGAGGAAGCGGTTCTTCATCTCGTTAAGCATCAAGGCGAACCCTAGTGGAAGCGCCATGTTCAATACAATAAACAGCGAATTATAAAGTAATGTGTTGCGAATGATGATGTACGAATCCTTCGAGGCAAACAGGTATTCGAAATTTTTCATCCCTGTCCAGGGGCTTCCCAGGATTCCGTCCTGGTAATTGATTGTCTTAAAGGCAATAACGATCCCGAACAAAGGGATGTAGTTATTTATTACAAGCAGAACGATTCCCGGCAGCATCATTGCGTAGAACATCCAGTAAGTACGAAGATTCTTCACGATGGAAAAATTACGTACAGTACGTATCGGTTTCCTATTTGTAGGAAGTGGCATAGCTTTCAATAGAGTTGTTGCACTCCTTTCACTGTCTTACACACTCCCCACACCGTTGTTTAGGCGGTAATGGGGAGTTCAGGTTTTCGCTATTGAGCCGTAATGGCAATTGTGACGTTACTTATTGAGGTTCTGTTCCCCACTGAAGAGCGCCTGCAACATAGCCAGTCGTATGACTCCAATCGGTGTAAGTCGAATCGGTCGGATCGAAGGAGTAATCGCCCGTCTGCGTGTAGTTCGTCCAATCGGTCTTGTTCATGCGGATCTGAAGCTCAATGCTGTCTCCAGCAGCCAAACTTCCAGCTCCGCTCGTAAAGCCGATTTCCAGATAATGATCAGCTCCTGTCAAAGGAGCCGGCAACTTGACGAAGGCGCCAGTTACGTTGCTACTGCCGACAGTGGACCAATCGCACCAGAAATTCTGGTCCTTCTCCCCATCGATCGTGTAATAATAATGAAGCTTCACGTCGGACAGATTGATGGCAGTGGTACCGGTGTTCTTCAGCTTTATCCGTGGGCTCAACGAATTGCTCGTTGCCGTAACAGGAGAATTGTACTGCTGCACTGTGATAGAACCACTTCCGGTAGAGGAGGTATCGACCACGGAGACCGCAAGATTCGCACTTGCTCCTGTGCTAAAGTTGAAAGTCAGTGTCGTTGTTCCCACCGGTTGGGCAGCCAGATAAGCCTTCTGGATCGTCACTGTCGTGCCTGATACGGTGTAGTCCGTACCAGCAACTAGGGCAGTCGTGCCATTATTAATGCCGATGAGTGTGTTATCGTTCAGCGTCAAGGTCACCGGAATGTCGGTCTGATTCGCGGTTTGCTTGTCAAAGGTAGCGGTCGTCGGACTGATCGTCGAGTTAATAACCGACGAATCGTTCACAGCAACGGATAGCGTAGCAGATGAACCGGCGTTAAACTGGAAAGTGAGGTTGACCGTGCCGATTGGCTGCTGCGCGAGATAGCTCTTGTGTAGAGTGACCGTGTTACCCGAAACGGTATAGTCCGTGTCCACAACCAGAGATGTCGTACCGTTCTTAATGTCGGTGAGCGTGTTGCCGTTCAACGTTAGGGTCACCGGAATATCAGCTTGATTTGCGGTTTTCTTATCAAAGGCAGCAGTCGTTGGATTAATGGTCGAATTGGTGCTATTTCCGGTTGCGAATGCGGCAATGAATACCAACCCTGAATTCCAATAAACGGTATGTTCATTTGTAGTCCATTCTTGGAAGTTATCGGTATAGTTCTTGGCTGCAAATCTTGATATCTGGTTTCCTACAGTTATGTCATTGGAGTATTTATTCGGTCCTCCGACCAGATATCCCTTAGGTACACCAGGTAAACCATCCGTTCTATACATGATGCTGAACGGATATTTCACGCTGTTATCGCCGTAACCTGATACAAAAGATACGCCTACCGGGTTCTGCCCCAGAATCCAGTCTAACTGGCTATTGTTAATCTCATTAATGATAGCGCGGTTGCTCTCAAAAGTTCCCAGCAATTTCGTACCGATGATCATTTCCATCGGTGTGTCCGCAACCTGCATGGTAATTCCCCAATAGTAGTTACCATCTTTTATGATGCTTTTCCAAGGGCTGTCGTTGTATCTGCTCACTTTGTCATTGAACCATTGCTGGAATTTATCCGAATACCAGCTTAAGACTCCAGAGTCCGGATTAGCGGCTTTCAGATAGCTGAAGAAGCCTGTATTCCAGGTGTTTGCCCAACCACTGGCGAAATCAAGGGTATCCTCAAAAAATATTCCCATATCAGTGTAATTCGCCAGGAAATAATCGTTGTATTCGGCATCGCCGGTTGATCGGTACAGGGAGCCTGCAGCCCACAGACGATTCGAAGCGTCATCCGTCACATCGTAAGGCCATCTGCCCGTGTTAGGCGTCCGAATATTTTCCGGATGTGCTTCCAGGTACCCCCATGCGTCTATTGCCGCATCCAAGCAACTTTGGGCAAAAGCCGGATCAATATTCTGATACATTAAGTAGGCATGTGCCAATACACCTGCTGCGGTAGCTGTATCGGCGGTCGTTTTGATATCAGTCCGCGAGCTTACCGTATCCTTATCGATAATTTCTCTGTCTACCATATTGTCGTCATCCTGAAAGGTCACTCGCGCATAGAAACCGCCAGTTGCAGCATCCTGCATTTTGAGCATCCATTCCAGTTCCCACCTTGCCTCATCCAGGATGTCGGGAATGCCGTTTCCGCTCTCAGGAATATTAAATTGATTGTCCGTAAATTTCTCCGGCATCATTTCATAGGCCCAGAAGAGATCCGACAAGGCTTTGGCTCCTGCGTTAACGTACTTGCCTTTATCGCCCGCATCGTACCATCCCTTGGAAACATCTTTTTTGATGGAAGGATTGGACATTAAAGGCACTGCGGTGTCAGGAGTAAAATCTGTTCTTTGATAATTTTGAGTGTATGGGCTGGTAATATTAATCCCGGTTCTCTGGTAATAGAAGTATCTCGTTACGTCATTTAAAAAGGGTTCATAGATTTCGTTAGCTTCGCTGATAGTGAACTTGGGCGAATTCTGAAGACCCTGAACTGAAACATAATATTTTCCCGGAATCGTTAAATTTGTGAAATCGGCGGTAAAAATACGCTCCCCGCTGTCAATAGCATCATAATTCTTGGTGAGTACAAGCGTTCCGGAGTAAGCTGTGGAATTATTTGTGGCGTTAATAACGTTAAACGGAGTACCTGCATCGACCGTGAGCACATCCTCAAAACCGGTTACGAGCGCTTGCTTTACTCCATCTACGGGATAACCTAATTGATTGACCTTGATGGGTGCGTACTCTTTTTCCTTATCGGGAGACGTAACCCTAATGTCATTAAGCCAGACTTTTAAAGGTTGAAAACCATTATTCTTGATGGATAATGCATCTATGGAAGATACATCAATTCCTTGGGAGACCTGAATTAGATCCTTTAACGGGATCTTCACATGGGTCCAACTTGTAGTAATGCTGACGTAGTTGTTAATGTTTACTGTAGTGGTAATTTCATTGCCGGCAGCTCTTTCGAATACCCGGTCTTTGAAGCCCAGTAAAAAGGACTCTCCACCCGCATTTCCTTTGATATTAAACTCAAGGAATCCATTTGGATGATAAGAGGTAAAGTCATACGCTTTCCAGCCGGCAACCGTAATTAAAGCGTTGTACCAGGAAGGACTGGTAGGCGTCTTCGCATTCAACAATAATGAAGGCAATCCATTGTACATTGCTGTAGAATCTATGGGCAGCTTGCTGTTCTCCGTCTCCAATCCAAACCCGCTATCTCCTGCCCAGCCATCGGATATATTACTGAATATTTGGTAATCTAGTAAGTCTCTCCATCCTGCAGGCGCTTCGGGGGTTGCCGCATTAGTCTTGATCGGATTTGAAAAAAAGATAGTCACAAACATAGTTAATGCCAGAAACACGCTTACTTTTTTCCTCATTACCTCTCCTCCTAAAAAGTTTTGTGAGCATAAACTGCTTCGCTCCGCTTCAAACAAAACTCAGTTCGAAAGTTTACACTTAGTTGTGAGAGTTACTCTATGATTAGCTTCGTATACCATCACCTCTTTTTATTGAAAACGCTTTCTAATAAAATCATTTTAATTCAATAAGTTAATCCTGTTATATAGAAGAAATAAAGGAACATAGAAGAAAACAAGCCACAATATTATGGCTTGTTTTCCATGTACCAATTATTTACTTCTCTCGTGATTACGTCGCCGCCATTCTTGTAAAATTGGGCTACGAACTCATCAAAGTAGGAGAGCGGCTTCTCGCTATAAATGATGCTCAGATAACTCTCCGTTGCGAGTTTCTGCAGGAACACTCCGTGTTTCTCCATCCCGTCCGTTAAAGGTCCGTGGTACCGGTTCGGGATTTCGAGTCCCTGCTCAGCAATCGCCACCCCAGCCGCCGTAAGTTGAGCCGAGTTCAAACCTTTAATGGCTTGTTCGATCGGCGTCGTCACTATGGCTTCCGAATTTTCAGATAATTTTCTGATTGCATCCGCATTCATATAAGGCAAGGCTGGAGCGCCACCTGTTAGCGGATAGAGCATCCAGCGCATATCCATTGAAGACCCGTCCGCAAGCGGCCACTTATCATTCGGCACGCCTTCAGTCGCAAAATTGACAGTAATGACCTTGTCGTTCATGATCACATAATCGTAACCTTCGTGAAACCCTTGTGCGAATCGGGGATCGAAGTACGGATCATCCGGTCCGAAATTTTTGGCAAGCAACTTGTTATAATAAGCGAACCAGGCTTCCATATTCGTGAAATCCTTGCTGAACACCGTATAGATACCGTACAACGGCTTTTGTGCCTTGCCCTTTAACCCATCCGGTCCGGCAGGAAGGGAATAAGCCTCCCAATCCGCTTCCGGGTCGACCTTCACTGTATCGCCGAGCGGCCAGGCTCCCATCCAAAACGGGCCGAACATGACACCAGCCATTCCGTTAACCGCCAGTTCGGACGCTTGGCTCGGGTCCTGCATGCCTGCATCCCTGTCCATGTAGCCCTTCGCCATCCAGGACGCCATCGTTTCCAGGTATTTCTTAGCATCCGGATGTACGGCGCCAAAGATCAAGCTGCCCTTCTCGTCCTCATTCCAGAACAGTTTGATGTCAGACGTGCTAATCATCTGCCTTGAAAAAGCTCCGGCGATCGCATCTGTCTGCCCCATCCAGCTCCAGGGACCTTCCTTTAGCGGAACCGCCAGACCAACTTCGTCATCTTCGCCATTCCCATTAGGATCTTGTTCAGAAAATGCCTTCAGCACGTTCTCCAACTCACTTATCGTCGTAGGCGGGTTCAGCGACAGTTTCTCAAGCCAATCCTTACGGATCCACATGACCGTTCCCTCATCTCCTGCACTAAAACGGGGAAGTCCATATATCTTGCCGTCTTTGGTTACTTCTGCCATAGTATAAGCGTACTTCTCGAGCGCTTCTTTTAGCTTAGGATGCGCATACTTCTCGATGGCATCATCCAGCGGAAGCAGCTTGTCGGCTTTCAGCAGATACTTCAGGATGTCTCCTTCAGCGCTAAGGGTGTCCGGCAGCTTGCCATTCACAGCCAGCGCCAGCCGAATTTTGGTATCTGCATCCTCGAACTTGCTGACAATCCAATCAAACTTCGTGACGATTCCCAGATTATCTTCCATCCAGCGGGTGTGCACGTTGTCTGTAAGGCTCTCATCTGGCTTGAATGCGTTAGGCCGATTCTCGTCCACGATTCCTGTTGTGATCGTTATAGGCGGATCGTATTTAAAGTCCCATACCGGCTTCGTTTCCCCATTGGATGTACTGTTCTGTGCCGTTTTCCCTGTGTTACTTAAACAGCCGGAAACTAGCAGTACTCCGCTCAGAACTGCCCATAGAAATCTGGCCTTTCTTTTTTGCTTCTTCACCGGCTCAATCACTCCATTCCCGATCGGTATCTATCCCTGAATTCCTGCGGCGTCACCTGATAATAGTCACGGAATTTCCGAATAAACCAGTTGGTATTGGGATAGCCAATACTTTCACCAATATGGTAGATTTTATTATTTGTATGCTTGAGCACCTCGCAGGCTTTGAGCATACGCTGCTCGTAAATATATTGGGATACGGTAGTGCCTGTACACTGCTTAAAGATTTTTGACAGATGGTTAGGATGTACGAAGACGCGTTTGGCCAGCAAAGTAAGTGACAAGTCCTTGTCCAGCTCTTTCTGGATGTAGAGTTGCGTCTTCCGGACGATCACCTGGCTGTGGTCCTCGGTCTCCTCCCCTAGCTTATCGCGAAGTGTGCGTAGTAAGTCGAGCGCCCAGCTTTCCAGCTGCGACGCGTGCAGCATCGCTTTTCCTTTAACGAAAGCCGATTGCTCAGGAGTGAGCATTTGGGCCAGCGTCCTGCCGCTGCGATTCGCGATATACTGGAAGGCATTGGAGAGAAAGAAAAAGACATCGCGCATGAGGTAAGGCGAACCCGTATGCATTAGCGGTGATACAAACGCTCGGATCTTAGCTTCCGCCGCTTCCCATTGCTCCGTTTCCAAAAGATGTGTCAGCAGAGGCGTTTCATAGAGCTTGCGCATAAGACGCGCTTCCTCTTCATTCTGCTCGGGCACCTGCCCACCCGAAAAACCGTCACTATCTAATCGCGATTTAGCTGTCATATAACTAGCTTGCAGTCCTTCCGGGAATAGACAGTCGGTTTCCCCTACAGAAATTTTACCTTTAAGCAAACTCTGTACTTCTTGCTTTAATCGCTCTATCCGCTCAAGCACCCATTCCGGATCGGGTGGTGCTCCTGACAGGTCGTATACCAGAGCGAGCAGGTTTCCTTCATCATCCGCCGCCGACCAGCAGTCATAGCGGTCCATCAGCAATTCTTCCAGCATGTTTGTTACCGCGAACCGGATCAGTGACTGCGAATAGAGGTCTTGTCCATCGAAGGGGGAACCCAATCGGACCAGGCACATCGAGACATGACCTGGTATCGGAAGAGGGAGGTCAAACAGCTTTAACTTCTCTGCAAGCGCCTTGCTATTCAGATTTCCGCTGAGCACTTTGAGCAACAACCCTGCTTTCAGTTCTGCACTATTGTCTCGGTAGATACGGAAGCCCTGTTCGATTGATCGCTCCTGCTCAAGCTGCTTAATGATCCGGCCCATTGCCTTAAGTAGCTGCTCGTCCTTCGCGGGCTTCATCAGGTAATCGAGCGCTTGCAGCTCAATCGCTTTTCGGGCGTAATCGAAGTCCGCATAACCTGTGAGCAGCAGGCACTTCAGCCCTGGAATACGAAGCCTGGCCTGTTCGATCAGTTCCAGGCCGTTCATGCGGGGCATACGGATATCCGTCATAAGGATGTCAATGGGGAAGGTGTCTATCAGAGCAAGTGCCTCGCTCGCGCTGTAAGCCTTCCAAACGCGGGAGATACCAAGTGTCGCCCATGGAATTGTATCTGCCAGACTGTCCGCATAATGTTTCTCGTCATCAACTACAAGCAGGCTATTCATTGCTCTTCCTCCTTCGTTTCGTCTTTCATCCCAAGTCTCCAAATCAGCCTCACGTTTAGCCCCCCCAGTCTGGACGGGCAAAACTCAATTTGAGCGTCTGAACCGAAGTTGCCTTGCAGTCTTTGATATACGTTCCAAAGACCGCAGCCTGCATATTCACTGGCCGGAATATGAAGCTCCATTTGCAGTTGGTCCATCCGTTCTTTATTTAATCCTTTTCCGTTATCCTCCAATTCCAAGTGCAATTGATCTTCATTGACGTAAACTCTAATTTCAACCCGGCCTGGATATTCGACGTTCTCAAGTCCATGCACGATCGCATTCTCCACGATCGGTTGGATAAGAAGCCGGGGAATTCGCAGCTCCGCCAACTCTTCAGGCAGTTCGATGCTGTAGGACAGCGTCTCATTGCGAAGCCGAAGAATCTCGAGGTGAATGCGCACGAACGCCAGTTCTTCCCCCAGGCTGACTCCTTGATTATCCATTCGCGTCGTATACCGGTAATAGTCGGCCAGATGATACGCCATGTCTATGACAGCCCGATTCTTTCCCATCTTGGTCATATTAATGATGAAACCTAAACAATTGTACAGAAAATGAGGATGAATCTGTGCTTGTAGCTGTTTTAGCGTAGCATCGCGCGCAAGGATACGCGATTGTAGGACATTCTCGATGAGATCTTGGATCTGCGTCGCCATCTCGTTAAAGTTCTGCATCAGGAACGTGAATTCATTGTTTGATTTCTTCGGCAGGCGGTAGGCGTAATCGCCTTCCTTAATCCGCTGCACCGCACGCACAAGTTGAAAGATAGGCCGATGTACGTTCCAGTACAAGGCAGACGCGGCGGTAATACAGGATAGGAGCAAAATAATCGAAGAAGCTCCAAACAATAACCGCTGTTGCTTGATAGGTCCGATAATCTGGTTAAGTGGAACAGAATCGACGAGATGCCACTCAAGAATATTGGAATAATAATAGGTAATCAGATAAGGCCTGCCGTCGAAGGAATGAATTAAAAAACTTGAATCCCGGATATTGATCCTGTCGCCTAATTCCGCGATAATTTGGTCCATCTTGGGCCCATCTGCGGATCGGCTGGCGATGATGGCATGTCCTTCTTTGTAAAAAAACGGGTTGTCAGAGTGACCAGATTTGTAGGTATCAAGCAAATTTTCGAAGCTCCACTTGTAGAGGTTAATGCGAACGGCAACATCCAGATCGTCCGTACGGGCTGGTTTGTAACCCGTAGTGACATAAGTTCGAGTAAACCCGGAGCCAATCTCCAAATCTTCGCTGTAGCTCCACCCTAGCGAAAATCGGCTTTCAAACTCTTGAAGGTCATATTCATAGGAGGGGGAAGAAGAAATACTATCGTCTCGTTGCGGGAAATAGACGGTCACGTCATTGCGCCAGTTGCCCGATGCGCTGGCCAGCGACAGCTTCTCTTGGATCAGCAGCCTTGTTTTCATTAGGGAATAATCGCTCACGTTGAGGTTGTAAAGGTACTCCAGCACGTTCGTGTCAACGAGCATAGGTGCGGAGACTAAGTCGAACTTCTCAATGCTGGCATCCAGTTGTGCCACGAAAAGCTCCATCCGGTTCAGGCTGGCTTTGATAAGCTCCTCCTGTATGACGTTGATGCTCTTAGAGGTAGAATAATAGTACAGCGCCACAACCGGAGTTAGCAAAATCAGCAATAACACTAACATTTTCTGAAAAATATTAAATTTGATCCGCATGGGATTTCCATCCTTGTTTTGTAATTACACCTCAACCTGTATTTTACAATGGATAGAAAGCGTTTTCTATACAAATTCTTTGCGTTTCAACAAATTAAAATAACCTCATTCCCAATGAACTCTACTTAGGAATGAGGCTTCGTTAAAATTTAAAGGCATTATCAACCGTTATTTTAGGACTCCCCAAAAAGAATCTCCGCATTAAATATCTAGCGATCCTGCTATTTCCCATCAGTTTCATGCACGCTAGCGAGAAGTTTTTAATCCCTTTAGGGGATTTAACGATCATGCTGATTATCAACTGTTGAGCAAAATGCACAAAACGAATTTCCCGATTACGAATGGGCTGCAAACGATCTAAACGCTTGTATTCATGATTTGGCTCTAATTTTGATGCAACAATAAGTTCAGCTGTGACCAGCGCTGTTTCAAAAGCCAAGGACAATCCGATAGCTCCGAGTGGAGAAGAACAATGTGCAGCATCACCGATTAGAATACAACCCTTATCATGCCAATTGTCCACCATAAAAGTCTCTGATTGGATAGAAACGAACGATTTGAAATCACTGATTTTTTCAATGTCTTCTTCAAGCTCAGGAAAGGCCTTTATGAATTCAAGCTTTAATGGTTCGATGCCTTTTCTTTTTATGGTATTCCATTGGTCTTTCTTCATTGTAAAACCTATTTGCACACAATCAGAGGAATAAGGAAGCCCTATGAAGTTACTAAAATCAGACAATCTGAAAAGGAGTTTTTGATTTAGCTTGAACTCATTAGTCGATATTTTGCACCAGATTAAATCAAAATCTTCTTTTTTATACTTAAAAGAAAAATCGCTAGTCTTCCTAACCGTGGACATCCGTCCATCCGCTCCGACTACTAAAGAAGCATGGATCTCAGTCATTTGTCCATCTACTAAGGCGTTTACCCCGACTGTTCGATTTGTACTTTTAATAGTTGAAGTGACCTTAGCGTTAAAAATGAGCTCAAAATTAGTATAATCCTTTGCTAGATCGTAAAGAAAAGTTAACAGGACGGATTGTTTTATTTTAATTGCGTAAGGTGCCTCCGGCATTTCTTTTTCATAATCAATTTGAGTGATATATTTCTTATTATTCCATATTTCGGCATTAAATAATTTTATATGCTCATACTTTTCAAGACACTGTTCCAGGTTCAGCTCTTTCATGAGCCTTACAAATCGAGGCTGGAGAACTTCTCCTCTAAACTTGCGATTAAAGCTTGTTTGACTTTCCAGTACGGTAACTCTAATTCCGTTTTTGGCTAACAGCAGCCCTAGAAAGAGGCCAGAAGGTCCACCACCAACAATGCAAATCTCCGTTTCTTTAATCATTCCTATCACTCTGTGGGTAAAGAAGCAGCCCGTTCATTTTTTACTGCGGGTTCCCTAGCCGATAATCTAAGAAAAAGAGAGATTAAAAAACCTAATAAAAGAATAGAACCTAATATAGTAAAGGATAACGAATAATTTTCTGTTTTTAATAATTTCAAAGCTAATATCGGGCCTGTGCTAGCGCCTAGGAATAGAATAAATGCATTGAATGAAATAGCAGACCCTCTTGCATTTCCCCCTAATTGACTGACAATTGAGATGATAACGGGAGTTACCAGCGCGATACCAGCCACAAATACAACGCTCATTAGGACAAGAAGTGGCAGGTTCGTGCTAAAACCTAGAGCAAGCAACCCAATTGCAGCTAAAGCTAAGCCTCCCCTTAGAACAGCAGCCATTCCAAGTTTTTGAGCAATTCTTCCGGAAAAGGGTGCTAAAAGCATCCCCGCGATTCCAAATGCACGAATATAAAGGATATCCTGTGAGGAAAGTCCAAACTTAGCTGAGCTTAAATAACTTCCCAAAACGGTGTACATGCCAACTAAAGTTAATAGGAGCATAAAGGTTATCGCAAAAGCCAAAAGCAATTGTGATTGTTTTAGCAGAATTGTCATTTGTTTAAACTTCCGCAGAACATTTTCTTTCGGTCTTAGCATTTCATCTTTAGGAAGGAACCTTATTACAATCACTGAAGTAATACCATACACAATCCCCAAAATAAAGAAAATAGCACGCCAGCCAAGAGCTTCGTTAACAATCCCACTAAAAACCTGGCCTACTATGCCTGCCATTAACAGTCCTGAGCTTATAAATCCAACGGCTGTTAATCTTTTATGAGGCGGGAACATTTCCCCTGCATACACTAGCGCAATAGGTGCAAAAGCAGCAGCCACTAGGCCTTGCACTCCTCTGAGCATAATAAGCCCGTAAAAACTATCCACAAATCCTAGCGCAAGCGTAACTACGGTTAACCCAATAATGCTGGCTACTAAAAATACTTTACGTCCATATCTGTCTGAGAAAGGTCCATACAAAAGACAGCCCAGAGCATAACAAAGAGAAAATGAACTCCCAATCCAAGCCGCCTCACTCGTGCTAATTTGAAAGGCATGTGAAAATACTTCGGATAATGGAATTGTAATATACATGCTAGTTAAAATAACTAATCCACACCAAAATAAAATAATCGTCATTAATGAATAGTTCTTATTGTAATTCTGAACGTCTATCGTCTGATTCATAAAGTGAATATCCCCCGGTTTACTATTAATTTGCAACAGTGATGCCTTCCAAGACATGGATCAACAAATCCTTTATGTAATCCGCATCCGGAATTTTTTTATAGATGAGAATTTGAAAGTAAATGGGACCATAAAGCAGATCTAAAGTTATATCCAGGTTAATTGTTGACTTCAATTCTCCCTTATCTATGTCTGCTTGGAGTAATTGTTTGGCTTCATTTCTTTTAGTCATTAAAAACAATACGTAAAAATCTTTCGCGATTTCTTCGCTCTCTGTAACTATAGTTAAAGTGGATTTCCCGATTTTGCTATTGAGGATACGAGCTAAAGCTTCAAGCTGTTGTTTAAAGTTAACCTCAATGGATTTATTGCTATCAAATTCAAACTCTGATTCTACGGTCATTAGAAAAGCGTCCAATACAAGCCGTGCTTTATTTTCCCACCATCTATAGATGGTTGTTTTGCCAACTCTAGCTTGTGCTGCAATAGCCTCAATCGTTAATGATGAATAACTGTTAGATTCCAACATTTCTAGAGTTGCAGTAAGAATCTCCTTTTTACTTCGAGGTTCTTTGTTTTTCACGTTCAATTTCATTTCACCTCCTAGATGTTATTTATTAAAAGTATGTAATTATAGAACGATACGTATCGTTTCATTTGTTACATTATCTTATATCATTTTCATCAAATTTAAAATAGCTAATTTGAGAATTATTATTTTCTGGATTTAGGCATGCGTTAGATGACTAAACATAACTTGCGCATACAAAAACTAACGCTTCGGAATGGTCCGAAGCGTTAGTTTTTGTGGATATTTGCAATTTAGGATTTGATGACTAGTTTATCAACTATAAACATAATTAAAATAATAACAACAATAATTACGATAATTATACCTACTAGTGATTCGAAAAAAATGAGCATGAAATAAAGTAATATCGTCTCCCAAAATGACCAGTCAAAATCAACCATAGATTCCACCTTTCTGATAATCTTGGCGAAGTGATTAAACCTTCCTGTTCGTGGGACTTGTCCCGAGTGTTATGCTTGTAAGCGTTCCTATTCTATCTTATCAAGAGTCCCAGGCCACTCATTACATAAGGACGAACAATGTCCACAAGTAAATCGGTCTGATCAGCCTCCCCCTCAATTAACCAAGTAAATGCAGCGCCATAGATCGCTGAACCTGTCATTGCTGAAATGATCTTTGTATGTTGGCGGTCTGCGATATCATAATTAATCCCTTTCAAAAATATGTTTTCAATGATTTGCTGCAGCATATTTTTTACTTTCTCATCCACCAGCTTAGCAATAGATTTAGAATCCATTCTGCATTTCTGATAAAAATCAACGATGTACTGATGAGTCAACAAGATCAACTGGTTACATATTTCATCTGAAAACTCCCGTGCATTCATTACTTGTTCAGGAATCATCTGATGAAAAGAATGTTCTGTAAATTCATCGAGTAAAGCATATTTATCTTCATAATGGGCATAAAAAGTAGCCCGGTTTATCGTAGCTTTCTGTGAGATATCTTTTATTGTCATTGAATCAAATCCTTTAGTCTGTAAAAGATTTCTGAAAGCTTCTCTTATTAACAGGCGAGTCCGTATTACTCTCGGATCTTCTTGATGTACCATCTGAGTCTCCCCTTTCTAAAACATCAATTATCGGAATGTGTTGTCTATGCAACTCTTTTCTTACAATGACGGTTGTAAGCATAATCTTGTCATACTATTATCTTATCAAACAGATGTTGCTTAAACAATCAGTGACTAGTTAGTCGGAAGGAATGATAATAGTGAACATAAAACAAAATAGACTTCTAATATTTGGCGCTGGCGTAATTGGCAGTTTATACGCTCTTAGATTTGCACAATCGGGGTTTGACGTCACTTTACTGGCTCGAGGAAAAAGGCTGGATGAACTTAAGCGGAAGGGTTTGAGATACAACGACAACGGTACGATAAAGCAACTATCCATTAAGACGGTCGAAAAGCTTGTAGATGATGACATCTATGATTTTATCTTTGTTCCTGTACGATATGATCAGGCAGAATCTGCCCTGTCTGCGATCAAAAATAATCAGAGCAAAACAATAATTACACTGACCAACACTATTGGTTATAATTCCTGGCTTGAAATCGTGGGTGATCGGTTACTTCCAGGATTCCCTGGTGCAGGTGGAGACATTAAAGAGGATATTTTATACGCTCAATTTGGTTCCAAAACTTATTTTGGTGAAATAAATGGACAAACGACCGAAAGAGTTAAGGAGCTTGCTTTGATATTCGAAACAGCTGAAATGCAGTATGAAATACAAAAAGATATTCAAGCATTTCATGTTTCACATGCTGCACTCGCTGCAGTCAACAAGCATTTTTATACGAATGAAGGAATGGTAGATATTGAGACAGCAATAAGCGAAAGCATTCTTAGCAAAGTAGCTACAGATATCAAACAAAATCTTTACTTGGTAGAGCAAGCTGGAATCTCTGTAATCCCGACTGAAACGAAGTCAATGGGAGAACTGATGGAAGAAGAGATTATATCCCGGTATCGGCAGATGCTGAGTGATGAGTTTATCATTGATGTTAAGTTTGGAAACCAAGCTGTCAGCAGAAAAGCAGAAATAATATTATTGGATGAAATGTTTCATGAGAAGTTTTCGATTTGATCCAAGCAAAATTTTACCATAAAAGTTATCAAATGAGTTCACACCCCATATTACTTAATACTAAAACAATGTAATATGGAGGTGTTAGATTGCCACTGAATCAAGATCAGCAGATCTTTCAACAAAGCACAACAACTCAAAGCTGGGGAAATATCCAGGGACAGACCTTAGTTGCAGGCCAGGGTAGCTTGAGAAGAGGAATGAACTATAAGTTAGGCGCTCAGGCTATGGCACAAATCAATAATTTATTAAATAAATGGGCTGAATTAAAAATATTGGGGAGTGCCGAAGTTTCGCTTCTTCTCCAAGTACAGATACAAACGCCCCTGGATCTATTCGACGAAGCCGGGCTAGCTGGTCGACTTCAAGCCGTTCTTAAAGCGGCGGTAGCGGCTGGATTAAGCATGAATATGACAGTTAAAGAGTTATTGAAAATCCTGAAGAATAAACCGTCAGGAAATGGTTTATCCGGTGAATTGATTGAGCTATTGTTAGAAGAATCAGAGCTCGAAGGTTATTTGTACGCCCAATTTGCGGTTGGTTTTATGGCGTATGCCAATTTTGTTATGCTTGGTAATTTACATAAGACAGCTACTCTAGGGGAATCTGGATTCCAATTTGTCTATGAGGCGGGAATGGGATTTATTGCGGGGGGTGGCTATGGAGGTGGCATCAATTTTAAATTCCCCGATCCTGCAAAACTGGTCAATCGTTATGGGGACCGCTTAATTGAGGGCATTGTTAATAAAGCTATTGACACACAGCAGGAACAAGCATTAATGCTCGGTACTATGCTAAGGATAGGAGTGAAATCAGCCTATGAGGTCAGTAGACAATTAAATGAAGGTACCGGGAGCAATAACGAAAAACTAGCGCAAACCGTTCTTACATTTATTGGCGGACAGTTCCAATCGTTGTTCTTCTTGACTATGAATGTGTTCTTTAAGGAAGAGATCCTTCGTTTAATTGGCCTTGCTTCTTTACCAGCTGAACAAACCTCAGAAGTCATTCAAACCCTGCAAGGTTTTAATTCTTTTCAGTTAGTGCCGGATAACCATGAAATTTTTGTTCGTTTAGACTCATTATCAGCATTAATTCAAAACGAGCAGCTTAAGAAGGAGTTTGTCAGAAGTATTTCTGCTTTGTGGGTATCAGCTTTGTTGCTCCCCCTTGCAGTGCAAGCGGCAGATAAAGCAACCATGCCTACTTTTACGGCACAATTGTCTTACCAACCTCCTCCCGCTGTCAAAAGTGCAATTAATACAGATTTGAACCGTCCGTCTGACACAAATTTGAACCAGGGGGATCTTCTATCATTTCTACTTGATAAACCTTTGACGCTTACCATACAACATGTAGATAGCGTTCGGGAGATAGCAGCAATTCTCAAACCTGCCGTTTCAGGAACGGCCCAAGATGCAATGAAGTTCTTATTTAGTCCCTCATTTCCTTCGACTACAGGGGAAAACTCTTTTAGATCAACACTTGGAGCCATAAATCAAGCTTTCGATCATTACGTGGATACGGAAATAAGTGCTAGAAAAACTGCAATCTCGAACACTTTGGCTGGCGAGGAAGAGATTAAGATTCTATTTGAGCAAGCCCTGATTCCCTGCATACAACTGACTTCTGATGTTCTAATTCCAGAGATCGTTAATGGATTTCAAAATTTTGACATAAAAACTATGCAAGAAGTATTATCCAGCGTATTACTCACAATGCTTGGAAGAAGCGTTATTCATGTCATGGACGGAATTCAGACTTCAGTTAATAAACAAATCGAGGGTCTTCTTCGCGAAGCTGCTGGTCAGGCTGCAAATGTTCTTGGACCACTTGGAGCTCAAGATATTTTAAAGAAACCGTTGGAGGCAGCTGTTAAAATTATTGCGGAAATGGTAGCGCCTTTGACACCTGAAGTACAAGAACAACTTTTTGAGAATGCTCTAAACATATTTACTCCAATAAAAGGTAACGCCGTGGACTTCGCCAACCATTTGCAAAGCGATCCGATGTGGATGCCTCAAATGGCTGAAATAGAAGCAATAGCCAAAATTTTGATAAATCATTTAACTGATCATATGATTCAATTCGCTCTAAAACTGATTCCAGCGTTGTTTCAAGCCTTGATCGATGAGCTCCTGGCCATAATCGAACACTGGCTAAATGTAATAGCCAAGATATTAAATACTATTACCGATTTCATAACTAAGTTAATGCAAGAAAAATTAATGAAAGAACTGATTGAACCTGTAATGGAAATCGCTGAAAAAGCCGCTGACGTATTAACGTTTAACATTTTTTCTCTAATCGGTGCCGGTAAAGTAAAAGATGAATTTTTCAAAGGGTTAAGAGGAGCAGTCGAAGCTATAATTCAAGAAGCAATCATCCCTCCTGTTGTTATGACAGTGAAAGAAATCAAGTTCAATCCTCGTAAGCTCGTGGATCTTTGCCGAGACGTTTCCGACTTTACTTTTACTAAATTTTCTGAGATTTTTAACGATTATATTTTTGGGGAGATCCAGAATCAACTTGAAAAAGGTTTAAATATGAAAAATTTCAAATTGGATATTAAAGTGCCCGTTTCTTTTTCGATTGACTTACCATGGCCTTTAGGGTCACAATCCTTATCTCATACGTTTAGACTTACAGATGTCCTCATTCCGTCATCAATCGTTTTAGACATTGTAATGAATTTAATACGTAACAATCTAAAATTAGGAGGAACATCGGAGTATCTTTTCCAAATGGTTGTAACAACTATCGATAATTTCAAAAAAGTAGATCAATATAAATTGGATATGGCAGAAGCTTTAAAAAAGTATAGTAATTAAAGGAATATCTTTTAATTTTTCAACTTCGAAATGCTGCCTAATTGAAACCTTCTTCGCATTGTTGTATCTTTCAAACTAGCACCATCTATCGGACATAGATGACGCTAAATGCAGTATTATTGCACTTTTGGTAGGCTAACGGTCTTCATAGCCACTATTTGCATGAAATATACCACATATGAACCTCTTTATAAGCAATAGCGTCACTGGAGTCCGAAATGTTGTTCACAAGGCTGAAAATCAGAAAATAGTGTCATCTGAGTCCGAAACCCTCAGAGGCTCAGATAACGATGACACTGTTGAAGCTGGCGGCTACCAATAAACTAAAAGCAGCAAAAAACTAAGAGCAGCGAATCTCTCTTCATTAAGAGAATCGCTGCTCTTCAGTTTTTTACGATGCGACAGTCTGTTTTACTCAAGTGGAGAACGTAGTTTTCACTGTAGCCCCATTGGACTATTCATCCATATGAAATTTGACAGGTAACCTTAGCAATCGCCTGCCTCTGCCTATTGGATCAGCTCAAGAAGTTCTGCAACATTCGCCTTGTACTGTGGCTTGAAATCATCTGATTTCATATAACCCGCAAGACTGAATAAGAACTGTCTGCCTTCCGGCGTATCGCTAACCTTATCAGCATCCAATGCGCATATCAGCAGGTTGCCTGCTCCTACACTGCATTCCACTAGGAAACTCAGCTTATGATTGCGTTCAAAATTATCGATAGTCTGCACAACGGGATTCCAATCGCGGTCAGCTGCATCCATGATGAGCGATTTCGAATTCTCAACAATACTCCACCAGGGATAGGTAGAATATTCCTCGCTCGGGAACTCACGAAGCACCGGGTGCTTGTTATCAATCAACAGCCCCATAGTACCAATGGGTACTGGCCGGTTCATGCTCTCTGAGATCGAGCGGAACATTGGATAACACCAGAAATCTGTGCAGTAATAACCTTCAACGGCATTTTGGAGAGATTCCGGTTTCGGCATAAGCAGCACATTCTCACCTTGCTCCAGCAATGCAAGCGCATCATCAGACAGCTTGTCGAAGACATGGACACCTTCCAGCATGTTGCCACTCTTCACTGGATAAATCCACAGGTCGTAACTCTTACGGATATCTGTTCCCTGTATGGAGAGGGACAATACGATAGTACTCATACGGTCAACTTCAGGTAGTTTTATTGCCAGATCGCAGATATCGATATAATTCGTTCCTGCAGGTACGTCCACCTCGGTTGAACCTGCGGCGAGTATACCATTATCCGCGGTAAGCTCCCAATGCAGTTCAAATGCACTCGGCATACCACTGCGGAAACAGCTCAGTTCAACATGGGCATCGAACGATTCACCAGAGACATAGTTATACTTAGGGAATCTTGCCAACAGAACGGCATCATTACAAAAAGTTCGCCAGTCCTCCGGACTTATCATTCCTTTGGAATCCATAAAGGCGTCGAGGACACCCACCAGCGCCGTTCCCTGGCCACTGAAATCCTGCAAATCAAGCAGTTGGAAGCCCGCAAGCCGCCGGGAGCGGAATGCCGCCTCAAGTTCCTCTTTGTAGCAAGCTACTGCCAGTTGCCCCGAGGATTCAAAATATTTGGCGGCCAAATGACCCAACCCTTTACTTTCCAGTCGTTCACGGAAAATTTTGAAATTCTCAGCTTTGAGCGGACCGTTGTATTTATCGATTTCCTCATAATTAGGATAGGTAGCATACTGTCCGATCTCATGCGAGATTACCGGAATGTGCGGTATCCATTCTGCGGAAGCGTCTCCAGCCTTCACCGTCTTGGCTTCCGTACCATACTGGATCTGAATCTCTCCGCCAGCGGCAGCTTCCATCCCCTCTCCGTTGAAGAAATCCTGAGGGACGATCTGATCGTCATAGTCTTTCATCGTGCCTGGCAGATCGATCTGGACATGACCTAATGGAGCATCACACATCGCATAGGAACCTCTGAACAGCCGATCTCTGGAGAAGCGCACGCCGCTGAAGAAATCGTCATGTTCCAGAATTTCTGGCACCCATTGGTGGTTATTGGACCCCTGTGTATAGAGAATCCGGTTATCAAATGCTTTATAGTCCTTTAGGAAGGAATCAATCTTGGCTTTGCTGCCCCATAGCTCGTTGCCAAGCGACATCATCACGAAGGAGGGGTGATTGCCAAAAGCCTGAAGTATGGCATAGCCTTCGCTGATCAGATAGTTCTGCTCCGCTTGATTATGTCCCTCGTCGGTTTCTTCTGTGATTGTTCCCCAGAATGGAAGCTCTGGTTGCATGTAGATACCTAGCATATCCGCTGCGGTGAAAGCAGCTTCCGGCGGACAGCAGGTATGAAAGCGATAATGATTGATGCCGTAAGACTTGGAGATGCCAAGGATTCTTACCCATTCCTCGACGTCAGTCGGGGCATAACCGGTAAGCGGGAAGATCAGGCCGTCATGTTTGCCGCGGAGGAAGGTTTTTTCTCCGTTGATTGTAAACTTATCGCCCTCTGCCCGGAATTCCTTCAATCCAAAAACGAGCTCCTGTCGGTCCGTTATATATCCATCACTGTCTTTCAAAACAAGGTTTATGTTATAAAGATTGGGAGCGCCTTCACTCCAGAGCAGCGCGTCTTGACCAAGCTCATAGTTGACGGAAAAACTACCCGGTGAGACTGGGTACTCCCGCTGGTCCACAGCATGTGCATTGTCGCTGTTGAAGCTCTGCGCAGACACTGTAAGTATAGATTCGTTCCTGCTGTCCAAGGTTGCCGTGATTCGGACTGAGCGGGCTGAGAGATCCGGATCGAGCCGGATGCCGCTGAGCCGTGACTCACCGTAGAACTGAAGCTCCATACGTCCGGTAATCCCATTCCAGTTAGTCTGGGTATCCTGCGACGTTAAATGTCCACCTTTGGTTGGGTAACCCGTATTGTCCACACGGATGGTGAGCGTATGATTCCCAGGTTGAAGCTGCGGCAACTCGTATATATGTGGGGTGTTCAGACTGTTACGGCTGCCTATTTCCTGATTGTCCAGCCATAGAGTCGTCAGCCTCGTGCGTTCCAAATATAGGAAGCAGACTTTGCCGGCTAGTTCTTCCGGAATGACGACCTCTTTTGAATACCAGACTTGCCCTTCAAACAAATACTCATCCGTTAATGCGCTTACTAAAACATCCTCGTTCTTCGAACCTTTGCGTGCGTAGGACGTTGTTCCCGGCAGTGTGATAACATCTGTAAAAGGCAATGCCAGTCCTTGATTTCCCTCATCCAATTGCAACTTCCATTCGCCTTCCAGGCTGATCTTTGTCTGCAAAATATCACTCCTAATAATGATAATCTCTGAACTCCTGAGGTGTGGTGCCGGTTGTTTTCTTAAAAAGGAAGGCAAAATAAGCCGCGGTTTGAAAGCCCACCTGCTCGGCAACCTCGTAAACCTTAATATTGGGGTCACGAAGTAGTTCCTTGGCTTTGTTCATACGCGCTTCCTGCACGAAATCGGAAATCGTCCGGCCCATTTCTTTCTTGAAGAGAACACTTAAATAGCTGTGATTCAAGTGAAACTGCTCAGCAAGCTGCTTTACAGTCATGTTCTCATGCAGATGCTCCTCCAATTGGCGGGCGACCCGCTGGATAAGGTTATGCTGCTGAGCGACCTGCTCTCTTTGATTAAGCTTAGCATATTGCGCCAAATATTCCAGTACGACCTTCCTGACTTCATCTACGCCTGTACAGTCGATCAACCGCTGCCACATGAGGATGTTCAACTCTGTATCCTTCTCATGTATACGCTTCAGTTTTCTGGCTAGTTCGCTAAGCAAACCCATTCCGAAAGCCTGCACATAGGAAAAGGATACAGGCTCTCGCGCAAGTAACACTTCGAAAGCATGATTGAAATAAGCGGAAGCTTTATCGCTCTCTCCTCTGTCCAGTAGCTTAACGATTTCCGGAATGTATTCTTCACGCAACCGGAAATCATGATATTCATTCATCAAGTTCCGGTCGAAATAGAGGATTTGTCCGTAGCCGGCCAGCCTGGCACCGGTCATCATATGCCTTACTTCCTTATACAGCAACGGTATTTCCGTCCAGAACAAACACTCTCTGCTAATTCCGACCGAGACGGAGGCTTTATACTGCTCTCTTAGGATATCTTGGATAAACGCAAGCTGCTTCTCAAGTCTTGCCCGCACCAATGGCGTTGCGTTCAGCACAATGACGGCCAGTTCATCCGCTCCTGTCTTCCCTATATAGGTACCGGTGAAGCCAGATAGACCAGTCTTAACGCAGTTCAATAACCCTTCGCTAAGCAGGATCCGATCCTTGGCATCATGCGGATTATCTAGAAACCTGCGGTCATATCCGAACAGGAATAATGTTGCCTGCCATTCCCCATTAGGCAGATCCAGCAGACGCCGCCAGGATTCGAGCAGCTCATCACTGTGGATCCAGCCTTCGACCATATCTTTGACGAAACGTTCCTGCAGCACCTCATAGCTCTCTGTTACTTTCTCCCTAAGTACAGTGGTTTCCTGTTCAATCTGTTTTTTCTTCTCAACTACTTCTCTGAACGCAGTCAGTTTCATTTCGAGTTCTTCCGTCTTGATGGGCTTCAGAACGTAAGCTTTAGCTCCCAGATGTATAGCCTCCTGCACAAATTCAAACTCGTCATATCCACTGATCATCACAGTCTGTAAAGACTGGAGTAACGGATAATCCGCTCTGCATCTTGCGAGCAGTTCGATCCCTGTCATACCGGGCATCGAGACGTCAGCGATCAGCACATCCACAAGAGTTTCTCCTAGGATTGTTAGTGCTTCTTCACCAGATAATGCAGTTAACGGTTCCTCATACCCCAGAGCTTTCCAGCCAATATGACGAAGAAGCCCTTGAATCTGCATAGGCTCGTCGTCGACAATTAATGCCCGCATTAAGCTCCATCCCCCTTTTTTATCTCAGGACTTTCCTTGCAAACAGGGATATCAATGGTTACACAAGTCCATTCGTCTTCTACACTGTCAATCTCAAAGCCGCCCTCTGTGCCAAAATACAAGGCAAGACGTTCACGGATATTGTTCATCCCGAATCCGTTTTGCGTCCCCGTGTAGCTGCCGGTACGGATCTGTTCCAGCTTCTCACTGCCAATCCCTTTTCCATTATCAAAAATCTGAAACTGCACCGTATTCTCCACTCGTTTGATCGTAATTTGTATAAAAGCATGAGTTCTAGTTGTGATGCCCCCGTGCAGATAACAGTTCTCGACCGTTGGCTGTAGAATCAGCTTAATGCTGTACAGGTCAAGAACGTCAGGCTCTACCAGCCACTCTACGGATACCTGACCGGGATAACGCAGCTGCTGAATTTCGATATACGCCTTAAGATGCTCAATTTCATCACGGATCAGCGTCACATTAACCCGGTTATTGAGTGCCAGCCGATAGAATGTCGTCAGCGCATCTATGGTTCGGATTTGCAATTCGTCCTGCTGATCTAATGCCCGCCAACGGATCAGACTTAGCGAATTATAGATGAAATGAGGGTTAATCTGTGCCTGCAACGCCCTAAATGATTGCTCCCGCTCTTTGAGCATGGCCTCTGTATGTTCTTCGACCAGTTTTCTCAAACGGCCAGACATGGAATTGAACAATATCTCAAGTTCACCCAGCTCATCGTTGTCACGGTTTCTCACTGTAACTTCGAAATAGCCCTGTGAGATATCTGTCATTCGGATGCCCAGCTTGCGGATCCGCCAAATCACATTTTTAAGTACAATCATGATTAGAAAGATGGACAACAGCAGGAAAAATGCAATACCTGCTCCGATATAGTACATAATCCGCGTAGACTGCTCCTCCAGTCGGTCAAGATGCACAAGCGCGGCAACCGTCCAGCCAGACTTAATCTCCTGAGTGATCAGCATCATCCCGCTTTTTGTCGCCGATGTTTCCAACGAGTTATTCCAGTACTGACCTAAGGAGGATGAGGATAACCGGCTGCCAATTTCAGAAGGCTCCGAGGATGCAATAATTCGTTCGTTGTCGTCAACAATATACAATTCTCCGGCCCCTTCAAAAGGATGCTCGAACGATTCCATGAAGACACCGTTATAGTTCAGTAACAGGTACACAATCCCGTAAACATCTCCATATGCGTTCAGAATTTTATGGGATACCACTAGCTTAGTCCTGTCGTCAGCTGCATTAGTCCATACCAGATTGTCTGTTGTGCGAAGCATTTTCGTATACCATTCCCGCTCTCGAATTCCCGAAAGGCTCCGTTCTTCCGGCTTCCACAGAAGCCCTCCATCTTGCACTAGTGTATCGTTGGTATGATAGATCCGGAAATTCTCAATACCTGGCAAGTATTTACTGGTGAGCAGGAAGGAACGGTCCACATAATTGACCGTACCCAATTGTTCATCGATATCCGCATAGTCCCTGGCTAATCTAGAGATCAGCTCACCATCCGTAGCCGTCCGGGTAGCCAGCAGATCATAGCTTTGCTTCCTGAATTCAATACTCTGCGCACTTTGCCGAACGGCTTCCCTGATCGTAAGCATATAATTGGCCCGCACCGTATGAAGCATCATGTACCCTGCACCTGCAGCCAGCAGTACGGTGGGGAGAAATACAATTAGTCCGTAGAATAATACAATCTTACTCCTCAGGTTCATAGAACGGGTCATACGGATGATCCATTTCTCTATTTGTTGTTTAATCATAGATTTCCCCCATGAAGTGCAAAGGGAGCCCCCTCCAAGTGAGAGGTGCTCCATTAATTTTTTTATCGTTTAAGATCCGCGACTGAAAGAGCATCACGGTTGTCTATTGCAAGGCGGTTACTTCCTCCTTGTACGTATCCAGCCACTCCTGCTTGACTTCACTCCAGTGCCCACGCTTCTCTAGTGCTGCTTGGAAATCGCTCCAATTCTTCTCGAATTGCCCCTCGTCTTTGGCCATTAAAAGCTTGGCTCGATATTCCTTGCGGATATTTTCGATCTCCGGTGAATATTTCTCCCATGCGCCGCCCTGTTTCATCTGGAATAGATCATAAGACTCTGCCACGCGGATCGTTCCCATTTTGCCGATAGCTTCTGTGAACTTAATTGTCTTAGCAGCTCCGGCTTTTCCTGCATCCTCTGTGTTCCACCATGGGTACCATTCATTGCTGTAAGAGGCAGTCATGTAAAGCTCCGGGGTGACTTTAGCTTTTTGTGCGGTGTCTCCGGAATTGCGGCTCGTCTTGTAGGTTTCGTCTGTGAATTTCCATTTACCCAACGGTTGATCAATCCAATCCCAGTATAATCCCGCCGGTCCTTCATTAATGACCTGCTGCTGTTCGGGTTTCGGCTGCAAGGTATAATCGAAGAATTTCAGAATAGCTTCCAGATTTTTAGTTTTTTCACTAACATAGACATCATAGCCTGGATTCGGATTGGTAACCTGATTAATTCCGACTTTCTCTACACCATCCACTTTAGGAAAAGGGATCGCTTCGTAAAACCACCCTGGCTCTGTTGGGCCGTCCAATGTCTCCCAGGTTGAGGCAGGAATGTTCCAGAAGCTGCCGACATTGAAGGCAATACGACCTGATTTGTTCTTTTCTGTATACTGTTCTTTTTTGCTGGTAACGACCTCTGGATCGATCAACTTCTCCTGGTACATCTTGTTCATCCATTGATAAGCTGCTTTATAATTGGGATCGTCGTAAGCGAATACAAAATCATCGCCGCGTTTATCAACGCCATTACCCGCTGTAGTCACCCCAAATGCTGTCAAAATCGCGTTTTCATCACTCCAGCCCAGATTATCACTAGTGTCCATCAGGAATGATAGAGGAATAAGCGATTTGCCGGAAGCATCCTTCTCTTCAGCAGCTCTCCGAAGGAAGGTCTCAACTCCTTCTAACGTTGCTAAGTCCTCTTTGGTCATACCTGTTTTCTCCAGCACATCACTTCTGACAATCCAGGCTTGAGATGCCCAACCTGGCCACGGATCTTCCGGGTTTTGGTCAAACCAGGTAGGGATGGACCAGATATGGCCCTCATTATCCTTCATAAGTTCCAGATACTGCTTTGGAATAGACGCCAGTCCTGGATATTTGTCAGGCATATCGAAATACTGCTCTAGCGGCATAAGCTGTTTCGACCGGTTCATCGCGCTTTTGACCGTTTCGTTTCGGCTGAAGATAGCTGCATCCTCAAAGCCGCCAGTGTTTATCTTCAAATTAAGTGCAGTCATCGCGTCGCCTTGGGTGGTTTCCAGCTTCACATTTACTCCAGGCTCCTGTTCACGCCAATATTTCTGGACCATACTATCATTATTGATGGTTGCCGTCCATCCGAGCCAGAGATTAAAGGAAGTCGAGCCACTGGCGGGCTGGTTATTTGACGTTTCATTGTCACTTCCAGGCTTGTTCGCAGTATTCCCACCTGATCCGGAGCATCCGGCAATAGACATCAGTAAGGTTGCTGCAGCCAAGGCGACTAGACCCGTTTTTTTGATCATCATTGTTTAATTCCCCCTGTTCTATTATTGTAGATCAACCTTTTACTGACCCTACAAGAACTCCTTTCACAAAATATTTCTGCAGGAACGGATACACGCACAGGATGGGGATTGCACTCACCATAACGACTGCCATCTTAATCGACATCAGCGTAATATTCTGCATTTGTGAGCTCCTCGCCAAAGCTTCCTGGTTGGTATTCGAGCCAAGGACAGCGGATAAATCCTGAGCAGCGAGCAATTGCTGCAGGAAGGTCTGCACCGGAATCAGATTCTGCTTCGTGACGAAGAAAGCACCGGCGAACCAATCATTCCAGTGTCCCACTGCGGTAAACAGTCCCAGCGCTGCAAGCATAGGTTGAGAGAGTGGAATAATAATCTGAATCAGAGTACGAACAGGACCGGCTCCATCTAGTTCAGCGGATTCTACCAGAGCTTCAGGGATTCCCTGTATAAACTTCAGCATGACAAACATGTTCCAGACCGAGAACAGCCCGGGGAAAATATACACCCAGAACGTGTTGATAAGCCCGAGATTATTAAGCTGAATATAGAAAGGAACCAGTCCTCCACTGAATAACATGGTTAAAAGAATATAGCCTAGTATCGTGCTTCTTAAGGGAAGACCGCGGAAGGACAAGCCAAATGCCACCAGAAGTGTGACGATAAGTCCTGCGAATGTGCCAATGACTGTCCTAGCGATTGTAATTAGATAAGACTGCCGGATAATTTCATTTCCTAATACGATCTCATAATTTATTAATGTGAAATTCTTGGGCCATAGATACACGCCACCTTTGGCTGCACTTGCACCGTCATTCAGTGAGATTGCCAGCATGTACAGGAATGGATATAGTACAGACAAGCACAGACCGGCCAGTACTATGACGATGACGTATTGAGCTATTTTTTCACCTCTGCTGAGCTTCATATGCCATCACCATAATCCTTCACCATTTATTTTTCTGGATAACTGATTAGTCGAAACAACCAATATCAAGCTGATCACTGAGGATAACAGTCCTACTGCGGTCGCCATCCCAAAATATCCCTGCTGCAATCCGTTGCGGATGATATACGTATCCAGTACATCCGCGACCCCTTGATTAGCAGAATTCATCAGCGGATAAATCTGATCCATCCCTACAGTAATCAGGCTTGGGATACTTAGAATTAGCACAATCGATATCGTCGGTAGAATACCCGGGAAGGTGATATGCCGAATCTGGGCTAGCTTTCCTGCCCCCTCTACCTTGGCGGACTCATACAATTGCAGATCAATCGTTGTGATCGCAGCCAAATAGAGGATCGTGTTCCAGCCGGTCTCTTTCCACAAGCCGCTTAATATAACCATGGGCCGGAACCACTCCGTGGAACCTAGAAAAAATACGGGATCACCACCTGCTTTCTCGATGAACTGATTGACCAGCCCACCATCCAAAGTCAGAAAAGACTGCAGGATGTAAGCGACTACAATCCATGAGAAAAAATGTGGCAAATAGCTGACCGATTGCACGAATCGTTTAAATACAGGCCGGGTTACCTCGTTAATCACCAGCGCCAGCAGAATCGGTGCCGGGAATCCGAAGATGAACTTAAGCACGGATATATATAACGTGTTTTTGACAACAGTTAAAAACTGGGGATCTTGCAGGAAAGAAAAGTTGTCTAATCCCACCCATACGCTATTCCAGATCGAGGTGCCAATCTGAAAGTCGCGGAAGGCGACCTGAATCCCTGCCATCGGAATATAGCTGAACAGAAATAGCAACAGAACTCCCGGAAGAATCATTAAATATTGCCATCGGTACTTGTAGAACTTAGCGTACAATTTACATCCCTCCTTGATATTTCTATCATAAGCTGCAGCGGGAACCCTGCCTATATAACAGTGATTGGTTATCTATTGCTCTGATTGGATATTTAAAGCGCTTACGTTGATAGACAAGCTCCGCGCGCACGCAAATAAACGCAGCCTTAAACGGCTGCGTTACATTTTTTATGACGAAAGCTAAATATTGAAATTCAAATTAATATTATTGTTAATGTATGGCTTTATGCCCTGCCGGTTGAGATGCCTTGGAATAGCGGTTCTCAGGCAATGGAATACCGAGATTTCCACGCAGGGTGCTACTTTCGTATTCAGTGCGGAACAGACCCCGCTCTTGCAGAATCGGCACTACCCGATCGACGAATTCCTCCAGTCCGTTAGGAACAGCAGCTGCGATCATAAATCCGTCTGCTCCTCCACCCTCAAACCAGGTTTGAATCTGATCCGCCACTTGCTCAGGTGTGCCAATAAAGCTGCTGCGCGGGGTAGCGGATTGTAAGGCGACCTGTCTTAGTGTTAAGCCTCTCTCCTTCGCGTCCTTTTTGATTTTATCCGTGCCGCTCTGAAAACTATTGCGCCCCAACTCGCCAAGCTCAGGGAACGGTGCATCCAGCGGATATTGCGAGAAATCATGATGCTCGAAGAATCTGCCCAAATAGTTCAGTGCATTCTCAATCGTCACGAGACCAGCAACCTCCTGATATTTGCGCTCTGCTTCCTCTGGTGTGTCGCCAATGATTGGTGCAATGCCAGGAAAGATCAGCACCTCATTCGGATCCCGGTCAAATGAAGCTACCCGTGTCTTAACATCGCTATAGAATGCCTGGGCATCTTCTAGCGTTTCGTGGCCAGTGAAGATAGCATCCGCTTCCTTTGAGGCGTAATTTTTACCAACTTCTGAGGAACCTGCCTGAAACACGACTGGCTGCCCCTGCTTCGAACGAGCAATATTGAGCGGTCCCTTCACGGAGAAGAACTCACCTTGATGGTCCAGGGTATGCATTTTTTGCGGATCAAAGAATACACCTGATTCCTTGTCTCGGACAAACGCATCATCTTCCCAGGAATCCCATAATCCGCGCGTCACCTGCAAATATTCGGTAGCAATGCGGTAGCGCTTGCCATGGTCAGGATGCTCTTTTTTGCTGTAATTAGAGGCAGAGCCTTCCAGCGGTGAAGTCACCACATTCCAGCCGGCCCGGCCTCCGCTGATTACATCCAGTGAGCCGAATTGACGCGCGACAGTAAACGGTTCACTGTAGGAGGTGGACAGGGTACCAACCAGACCGATGTTGGTGCTGACGGCGGCGAGTGCGCTAAGGATGGTCAGCGGCTCAAACCGGTTAAGGAAATGCGGAATGGACTTTTCATTAATGTACAAACCGTCTGCGATGAAGATCAGATCCAGCTTGCCTTCTTCTGCCTTCTGTACCCACGCTTTGTATAATTCAAAGTTTACACTTGCATCCGGCTTAGCATCAGAATGGCGCCACATCGACGTGCTGCCTCCTACTCCATGCAGCAGTGCGCCTAGCTTCAGTTGTTTTGGTTTGGTCATGTTCATTCCTCCTAAAAGTTTTGTGAGCATACGATTCCCAGGTTTTACTTTGTGCAAAACTCACTTTATAAGCATTTATTGCACGAACGATGCATTGGCAGCGCCCTGCTTGATTCGCTCGATCTGGCCAAGATGCCTTTCCACATGTGCGGTGAAGCTATGGACGATATCGGAAATTTTCACGATCTCCCCCTTGAAGTTAATCCCGCTTTTCTCCCAATCCTCTGCGCTGAGCCGTTCAAACAATAGACTGTTATAATAAAGCAGGCTGCGGAACAACTCCAAGCTATCGGAAGCATAACCACTGTTGGCGTACTGGCCGCTGACCCAAGCGTCCTGATTGAAGACTGGCAGCTGCGCAGTTGTAGCAGCGAGAATATCACGGATGCGGAACGAAACCACAATGCTGTGATCAGCTAGATGAGCCAGCACCTCAGTGACACTCCAACTTGTTGGTTCCGCCTTCCATTTCAGCTGTTCCTCTGTTAACCCTGCAGTTGCATGCACCAGCTGGTTGTAAGTACTTAAAAAATTACTGATTTGAACTTTGCTCATTAAATCCCCTCCAATATAAAGCCTGCTTGCGAATGATCAGGTGCAAAACGTGATAACGAAAAAGGTTGGATGTTGTGGTTGGTAGCTCCACTTGTCGCCATATCAGCAAGTATTTCACCTACAACACTAGAAAATTTAAAACCATGCCCTGAGAACCCTCCGGCTACCAGCACATTGGAGTGGAGCGGATGGCGGTCAATAATGAAATCTTCATCAGGCGTATGCTCATATTTGCATACAGAACCTTTAAGTAATCGGCCAGCTGCACCCGGCATATAAGACTCCAGTACTCTACGAAGGTCTTGCTCATCGCTGGCTTCACTGCCAAAGGGAGCAAGTAGTGTGCCTGGTTTCCATTCCAGCCCCGTATCGTGCCGGCCGATCTTCAGACCGGTTCCATCAATGCTGGGAAAGCCATAATAGCCACCTTCCTCAGCCCCTAGCGTGAAGCCAGGGAAGTTACCGGCTGAAAAAGCAGGTGAGCTCTCAAACCAGCCCACAACTTTGCGGATCGCCTTGATTGGCAAATGCACAAAAGGCGCTAACGCTCCAAACCAGGCTCCGGCACTAAGGATAGCTGACGCTCCGTGATAATCGCCGTTTGTTGTATGAACTGTCACACTGCCTTCGCGGGCGGTGATGTTTACTACCGAAGTGTTCGTCAACAGCTCCGCACCCTGTCCAAGGGCAAGCTGGCGGTAGGCGGAGATACAGCGCTCGCTGTACAAATACCCGGCATCTGGTTCATACATTGCTGCGAATGTTTCTGGTATGTTCAATCCCGGCCAGCGCCGCCGGATCTCTCCGGCATCCAGATGCTGAACCTGCACCTTCCGTTTCTTCGCTTCCGCGAGACGACCGCTGAAGGAATACACTGCACTATCTGCTAGATTCAATACGCCCGAGCGGACAAGCAGTTCTATTCCACTCAACTGCTCGGCTTCTTTCCATAAACGATCTGCCCGCAGAGCCAAATCAATGTAAGCGGGATCACCACTGTAAGCGTGCCGGATCAGCCGGGTTTCCCCGTGATGGCTTCCCTGTGTATGTGGAGGATCAAAGGCATCAATTAACAGCGTCTTCACTCCGCGCCTCGCAAGATAGTAACCGGCGCTCATGCCCATCGAGCCTGCGCCGACGATAATTACATCGTAACTGTTATATTCAGCTATAATTCTGCACCTCCATCGGGACTGTACTGCACTAGGGAACGAACAGCTACATCCGCAAGGAAACGTGCTGCCACAGGGAGTGCACGTTCATCCAGATTGAAGGCCGGATGATGCCATTCCTGGCTTCCTTCAGTACCAACAAAAACGAACAGTCCGGGTATCACGCGCTGATAGAAGGCGAAATCCTCTCCAGCCAGAGAAAGCTCTGGCTGAATCGCTCGGTAACCAAGAGCTTCGACCGATTCAACTCCAAGCGCTGCTAGGGAGGGGTCGTTGATAACCGGAGGTGGCCCTTCTATCCAGCGAACGGTAGCTTCTGCTCCAAAAGCCGCTGCTACACCGACCGCCACTTCCTGAAACCGGTTCAGCACTTTGCTGCGCACCGTTTCATCAAAGGTGCGGATCGTCCCTTCAAGCACGGCTTTTTCGGGGATAATGTTCCATGAATTGCCGCTGTGAATCTGCGTCACACTGACCACCGCACTCTGCAGTGGGCTGACATTGCGACTTACAATGGACTGGAATGCCGTCACAATATGCGAAGCCGCTACAATCGGGTCTATGCCAGCTTCCGGAACGGCAGCATGAGAACTGCCACCCTGCACTTCAATCACAAACCCGTCAGCTGCTGCCATTAAAGGACCCCCCTTAATACCGATGGTTCCGACTGGCAAGTCTGGCTTGTTATGCAGCCCGATCACTGCCCGGACGTCTTCTAGTGCCCCGCTAGCAATGATTCGCTGTGCACCCTGCGCCTTCTCCTCCGCTGGTTGGAATAACAGGCGCACCGTTCCCTGTAATTGCTGCTCTCGCTGTTTCAATTGATAGGCGGCACCCATCAAGGCAGCCGTATGGAAATCATGCCCGCAGGCATGCATTTTGCCGGGATATAATGAAACAAAGGATACTCCACTTTCCTCCTGGATTGGCAAGGCATCAATATCTGCGCGCAGTGCGATGACCGAACCAGGCTTTTTGCCGCCAATCTCTGCGATCACGCCGGTAGACAGACCGTATTCTACGATCCTGACTCCTGCCCGCTCCAGCAGGGAAATAATATATTCTGTTGTGCCATATTCTTCATTGGACAGTTCCGGGTGCCGGTGCAGATGACGGCGTATCCCGATTAATTCTTCTTCAAGCGCTTCCGCACTTAACTCTTTAGCTTTACTTGTCATATACAGTCACCCTCCTTTACACGATTTCCTGTGTGATACCGAGCCCGCCCGCTTTATGCCTCTGCCGCCACTTCAGCGATTGCTTCGCTCAATAGCTCAAAGGATCGGAGCCGTTTGTCAAAGGGCTGTACATTCGTCGTTATGATGAACTCCTCGACACCGGATGCCTCTGAAAGTTCCAACAACTGTTCACGGACAGATGATTTAGTTCCTTTGGTAATCTCCGGTTCCAGCTCTTCAATCGTGTAGGCTTCATTGCTCTGGCGGGCAAATTCTTCCGCCTGTTCCAAGGTCCCTACTGTCAGCTTCTTCCCGCTCGCCAGTTGAATCCGGATCAGCTTATGCGCACCTGCCAGTTCTTTCGCTCCCTCCTCAGTCTCAGCCACCACTAACGATAAAGCGATAATCGCTTGCGGTTGTCTGCCCTGTGAAGAAGCAAAACCGCTGCGGTAAGCACGAATGGCATCCAGCGCTACCGCCTTATCGCTGTTAATAAACAGGGAGAATACGTACGGTAACCCCAGTTCAGCGGCAATTTCCGCGCTACTTACACTCGCACCAAGGACATACAACTCGGGAGGAATACCAGGAAGGGGACCTGCCTTCAACCCTGCCAGCGGATGGTTTTCTTCGAGGCGGTTATGTACATACTTTTCCAGCTCGATGATTTTGCCCGTCAGGTCTGGGGTTTCAGCTTTTCCCTGCTGCAGTGCCTGTGTGCTGCGCGGGAGTCCACCGGGAGCACGTCCCACACCGAGATCCACTCGTCCAGGAGCCAGTGTAGACAGCACATTGAAGTTCTCCGCTACCTTATACGGGCTGTAATGCTGGAGCATGATTCCACCGGAGCCAATGCGGATTCGCTCTGTTTTAGCCAGAAGATGTGAGATAAGTACTTCCGGGGAAGAGCCGGCTACCTGCTCGGAGTCATGATGCTCTGAAACCCAGAACCGGTGGAATCCAAGCTCTTCGGACAATTGTGCCAGCTTGATCGTATGCTGGAATGCTTCCTCCGGCGTTTCTCCCGGATAGATCGGACTTTGATCAAGTACGCTGATTGTAATAGCCATTGTTTTTCCTCCTATATGGAATAGTTAAATTCAGGTGTGATCCGCTTCAGGAACTGCTTCGTTCTTTCTTCGCGCGGATGGTTAAACAGCTCTGCCGGAGTCCCTTCTTCAACAATGACGCCTCCGTCCATAAAAACCACATGATTCGCCACATCACGAGCAAAGCCCATTTCATGAGTCACCACAATCATTGTGATGCCTTCCTTAGCAATTTTACGGATGACGGCCAGCACCTCACCCACTAACTCTGGGTCCAACGCCGATGTGGGTTCGTCGAACAATATAACCTCCGGCTCGAGTGCCAAGGCACGGGCAATGCCAACCCGCTGCTGCTGGCCTCCGGACAGCTGACTTGGATAGGCGTCCAGCTTGCTGCCAAGACCAACCTTTTCAAGTAGAGCAATACTCCGCTTTTTCGCTTCTTCCTTCGGAAGCTTTTTGACAATCAGCAGTCCCTCCATCACGTTCTCCAGCGCGGTTTTATGGCGGAATAAATTGTACTGCTGGAACACCATTGCCGTTTTTTGCCGGAGCAGATGAATCTCCTTTTTACGGGCGTGCTTGCAGTTCACTTTGAAATCGCCGATGGCGATCTCTCCGCTGCTTGGCTTCTCCAGATAATTCACACAGCGTAAAAGTGTCGTTTTGCCTGAGCCGCTGGGACCGAGAATGACGACAACTTCACCTTTCGTCACCGTTAAATCTATATTGTTGAGCACCTGATTCCGACCGAATGACTTCGAAATTTGCGCAAGCTTGATCATGCTACTCCACCTCGATTGTACAGATTAATTCTTTTTTCAATCAGCGACGTCACGCGTTCGATCAGGAACGTAAGTCCCCAGAAAATCAGTGCTGCCGCCAGATAAGCCTCAAAAAACTTCCAGTTCGTTGAAGCAACAATTTGCGCCTTAGCATTGATATCCACCACCGAAACGGTAAAAGCAAGGGTAGATCCATGCAGCATACCAATTACCGAATTTGAGAGATTGGGCAGACTCGCCGCCAGCGCCTGAGGAAAAACAATCCGCCGCAGTGCCTGGGGCGTGGTCATGCCGATAGAATGTGCCGCTTCCAACTGACCGCGATCCACCGCAAGCAGACCGGAACGGACGACTTCGGACATATAGGCTCCCGCTGTAATCGAGAACGAAATATAGGCAAAACCGATCATCGGAATCGATACTGACCTGAAGCTCCAGCCGAACTGTACCGCCAGACCATCGATTAATACGGGAAGCCCAAAATAGATGAGCAAAAGATGCGTCAGCATCGGTGTCCCGCGGATGAACGTAACATAACCGACAGCCAGCGGATACAGCAGCGGAATTCTGTATATCCGGATCAACGCTACAGCCACACCAATCACAAATCCAATGAGTACTGAGACAACAGTAATAGATAAGGTCACAGGAATTGCACTTAAAATTTGCACCAGAGCAGTCCAGATAAAAGAAGGATCCAGCTTCATAACCTGCCACCTCCTTTACCCGGTCCAAGTTCAGCAATGATGCGGCGGTAGGACCAGCTTTTGTTGATTTTGAACGATTTTTTCTCCGGTGTATTCCGTTTCTCATGCCGCAGCAGCCGGCGTTCTGCTATAAGCAGCAGTTTCTCGATTGTAAAGCTGATGACCAGATAGATTAGCGCAAGCGCGATATACGTTTCAATAAAATGCTGAGTTAAGCTGCCTAGCGTCTGTGCTTTGCCTGACATTTCCATCACTCCAAGAGTAAAGGCCAATGACGTATCTTTCAGTAGAGCAATCACCAGATTGGAGAATACCGGAACTGCGATTCCGAGCGCCTGCGGCAGCACGATTCGCGTAAAGGCTTGAACCCCCGTCATTCCTGTAGCATAAGCAGCCTCTACCTGCCCCTTATCCACCGCCATTACAGAAGCCCGGATCATTTCGGACATGTATGCCCCCGTATGCAGCCCGTAAGTAAGTATCACAAAAACAAGCACGGGAGTCCGGGTCATATCGACATGAACCAGCTTCATAATTTCGGGCAGACCATAATAAAACAAGAAGAGCTGGATAAGAATCGGAGTTCCCCGAAAAAAAGAAATATAGATTTCGGAGATGGTTTTTAACACAGGCACTTTATAAAGTCTTGGCAGAGCTACGAGAAAGCCGACAAGAATTCCTGTCAGTAGAGAACAGGCGACAATCAGAAGCGTGGTGCTTAAAGTCTCTAGTAACTTAGGCAAAAACGAAAATACAAAGCTGATATCAAACTGTGCGCCCATATATTCCCTCCCTTCCCGTGCTCACCGGCTCAATCATTTAACCGAATCCGCTGTAACATCCGCACCCAACCATTCCGTACTAAGCTTGCCTAGTGTGCCGTCTGTCTTCAGCTCTTTAATCGCACTGTCAATCGCATCTGACAGCTTTTGCGAATCGGCATCATCCTTACGGAAAACATAGAGAATGTCCGCGGAGGACAGCTCGTCGCCCGTTGCTTTTAGCTGATTCTGCGGATCAATGATCGGCAGGACAAAATCTGCAGCCAGCGTTGCGTCCACACGACCAGTACTAATCTGTGCGACGGTATCATTCGCTGCACCATTCTGATACACGATATCAATCGCATTGTCATTCTCTTTATTGTAGTTCTCGAGTATTTGTGCTTGTGCACTCGTTGCACCTACAAGCACCTTTTTCCCTTTGAGATCATCAAGCGATTGGATTGAATTATTATCCTTTGCCACTACAATGCGGTTTCTCCAGTGGGCATAGGCTTCTTTGTTAAAAGAGTATTTCAGCTCCCGTTCCGGATTTTTCTCCATGACATGGGCGACCAAATCGATTTTTTTGGTTTCCAGGCTCAGCAGCAGATTGCTGAAATCCATGGTTTGAAATTCGAATTCATATTCTGGAAGCTGCTTATCGATTTCTTTGAGCAGTTCCACATCAAATCCGGTGAGTTTGCCGTTCTCATCAATGAAGCAGACTTTCGGAAAAGCAGTACCCGTGCCCACAATGATCTTAGTTACCTTAGCCGAATCCTTTGCCGGTGCCGCAGCTTCTGCTGTATTTCCCTTCTGATTGCTGCTAGCGCTGTTACTGTTGTTTCCGCAGCCGGCAATCGCCAGTGTCAATATCGATGCAAATACTAGTGAAATGGACTTTTTCATTGTTTTATCCCCTTTGAATGAACTGTGGTTTGTCTGTAAGTGTTTTTTTCAGCAGATACATAATGCCGTCACCATTCTGCTGATCCAGTTCTAGAAACCGTTCGTACCCCCGGCGTTCATACATTTGAACCAACCACGGATGTTTCTTCGCCGTTGCCAGCGTGACCGCAGCCGAACCTAACTGTCCAGCAATAATGTTCTCTTCCACCCATTCCAAAAGTTTTCCACCATAACCTCTGTTACTGTAATCTGGATGAGCAGCAAACCATTTAATAAAAGGCAGTGGGCTAATCTTCTTAATCTCTTCTTCCTTTGAAAGGGTTATGGTCGCAACTATCGTTCCGTCAACTTCAAGCACATAACACTCATTCGTAGCTATATTGTCTTCAATAAGCGCCAAGTCGGCTGTGGCCGCCGGCCAATGCAGCCCGAGTTCACGAATCAGCTGATAGGCACGATATGTAACATCCAGCAATTGCTCCGCATCCTTCAGTTCTGCCAGCCTGTATACCTCACTCATCACATGCCCTCCAGCCTTTCGAAAATTAACTTTATAATCCCTATCGAAATAGTCGTGATTATATGCAATTAACTTTATCACTGCATGTGTCCATGCGCTAATAGAGTTTTTTAATACATCTATACAATTAGTCGATCTCCCACTTTACCAATCCCCAGTTCAAGCAGGGTTTCGATGAATTCTGCGTTCTCTCCATTTAGCGAAATCAGGCTGGTTCGCAAGGAGATGCCTTCCGTCTCCGCAATATCCACCCGGATCAGCGACCCCGTCGCCACTTCCTCTTGCACACTGAGGGCGGGAAGGAAACAGATGCCTGCTTTTTTCAATACCAGCTTTTTGGCTGTCTCCAGGTTATCTACCTGATATTCAATCTTCGGCGGCTGTTCCATGCTCTCAAATACACGATGCAGCCGCATCCAATCTAAAGAGCCACATTCAAAAAAAACCAACGTCTCCTGGCGGATATCCTCCAGTGAAGCCCGCTGTGCTCTAGCAAAGCGATGTCCCTCATGTACATACAGTGAGATGGGGTCCTCGCAGAAAGGAAAGGTTTGAATTGCCGGATTTACGATCTTACGGATAAAAGCCAAATCAAGCTCCTTCGATTTCAACTTTTCAGTCAATACTTCCGTAGAAGCTGTCATCAGCTTGATTGTGATATGAGGATATCTGCGCTTTAAATGGAGCATCAGATGGGGCATTAAATAATTGGAAACCGAGACCGTACTGCCGATTCTCAGTTCATTTGGAATGTGTCCCTTAGCCTGAACCTGATATTTACCGTTCTGATAGATCTGGAGAATCTGCTGGGCATAGGGAAGAAACTGTTTACCTTTATCCGTCAGGTTAATCTGCTTGCCCAACCGATCAAACACTTTGCAATCCAGTTCCCTTTCTAGCGATTGAATCCGGGCCGTTACTGTCGGCTGTGAGATATATAGAACTTCGGCCGCTTTATTGAAGCTTCCATAATGGTTGATGTAGACAAAAGCCTCAATATTTTCAATGTTCATCCCTAATCCCCCTATGCTTTTATTAATTTAACTATTCCGATGTAAAAACAATGAATTATAGCGATGCTTCCCTATAGATTTTGTTTATATCTTAGTCATCGCCCTATTTTTTGTCAACAATTAATTCCGTGTAAATCAATCGGATTTCGGATCAAACGTTATGTTTATTTCGTATAGAACTTTTCTATTCCTATATCAGAATTATGAAACCCCTCTTATTCCACTGGGAATTATCATGTATAATAATTTCATTCGAATGAACATTACATTTGTCTGAAAGGGGATAGCGAAAACATGTCACAAAAGATCATTATCCGTGAAGCTGAGAATAAAGATCGAAATGCTATCGCCGATGTGCTGTTAGATGCATACCACCAATATTCGGAGATCATGCCTGAGCCGTTGTGGCTGGAGTATCGGAAATCGCTTCTTGATTCCGTTCATGGTGATGCCCCGCTCGTTCGGATCATCGCTGAAATCGACAGGAAAATCGTTGGTAGCGCACTCTTGTTCAGTTCCTCGGAAACGGCATACGGGAAACCGGAGCTCGGGATTCACTCCCCTATCCTACGTCTGCTAGCCGTATCTCCATCCGCTCGTGGTCTTGGCGTTGCAACTCTTTTGATTCACGAAGCTGCACAGAGATCACTACAGTTGGGTGCCACCACCTTGAACCTGCACACCTCGGAAATGATGTCTTCAGCCATCAAACTGTACCAGCGCTTAGGCTTTAATCGTGCGTATGAGACCGATCTTATGAACGGTGACACCTTGGTACAAAGCTTCCGACTAGACCTGCTGTCCTCCGTGCGTTCTACAGCGGGACAATTATAGAATTCGAGAATTCTTTAGTATTTGTCTTTTAAATATAAAAAGAAGCCTCGGAAAGCTTCCCCAATGATCTTGTGTGATCGTTACGGCGAACTCCCGAGGCTTATTTATTTTTCTTTTTTATAAGTAATTTCTTTAAAACTCACAGTGATTTCGCCCGTATTATCGGCATCGCCCATTCGAAGATCTGTAGTAACGGTAGCACTGGAAGGGATGGACGAAAAGCTTGCCCCCTTCTGCTTCTTTTTTACATCATAGAGATAATAAGAAACATCCTTAACATTAAGCCCTATATTATCCTTGTGCATAAGTTCTACAGTATATGATTTTATCACGGCTACATTAGCGTCCATCCACTCCACAACTTCAATAGCCGTATCTTCATGATTGCCTTCAGTCTTAATGGATCCGATGGAAAGACCATCCTGATTATAAAAATTAATTTTTTGTGCAGCTATTTTCAGATAATCGATATCGATGTCAAGAATTCGGTTTTCGTTGATTTCTGCTGTATCCATCCAGGCAATCGTGCCCGCCGGGTTCCACTTTATTTTCTCAGAAGGTACATATTGCTCTTGTGGTAACGGTACAGTACGTAGCGAAACTCCTTTATTATCGTAAAAGGTTAATTCGCTGCTCTCATCATCATGTACAAATCTCTTAAAAGTTGGTGAGAGGAACAGGGATGGCGCCCCGGTCGTCGAATGTGGGATTACGCGATATTTCAGAAGATGGACATCGTCCTTTCCTGTTTTCAGATCAAAGATCCATACATTGCCGAGATAACTCTGCATAAACAATTTTTGCTCATCAGCTTTCCATTGAAATTTATAAATGTAATCATAATCATCAGAAAGCGGCCAGAAGTTTTCCCGAAGTCGTTCAATCTTTCCTGTAACAACATTATATGAGGACAAATGATATTGCCCGGCTTTTTTCGTCACATCCGATTCCAGAAATAATAGATGATCCTCATCCAGCGGGATTAGCATATTATAGTTGCTCATAAAAGCGTTATTCCATCGATTATTGGAATCGTTGAGTTCGTCGCTCCATTTCACCTTCACCTCATCCGTAGCAGGATCATGGGCTAACAAAGCGTTGACAGCATTGTGGTCGCCATAGAAAAGATGAATGGTATGATAAGAGATCCCTTGCAGTTCAACTACTGCTCCACCATTTAATAGATAGTTATTTTCGGATAGGTCCATCGGTTTGGCCACCAGATCTCCAATAGAGTTCCGTTCTGTATTAAACTCCAAACCATTAAATTTTGCTTCCGAGAACAGAATTTTTTTTAACTCAGCAGTTGATTCCTTAGTAATTGTGTAGCCTGTATCCGTTTCGTTCACATTCATTAACATGCCTTGCTCGCTTGTCTCGTTAATCCATAAATGAAAGGCATATTTATTATTATCTGAAATTAGAACGATATCGTAGTTAGGCGTTGCGGTATTTAAATTCCCTGGTATTTGTTCAGCGGTACGGATGGCTCGGACGAAAGTATCTATGGTTTCATGATCTGTGTATTCATCCTTTATGTTAGCATTCACTGAACCATGTGCTAGAGAGTTTGCTAATGTGATTCGCTTGATGGTCTCATCGATCTTTAGATTATCGGATTCTACATGCTGATCATTTGATTCAAATAAGTTAAGCAAAGCAGCCTTATCCGTTTCGGATAACTTGTAATGCCCATTTTGTCCTGATTTGGTGAAAAGACCATTATTCTTGCCCATAATCCAGAATGAGAACTTTTCGTTTTCTTTATTCTTCAATTCAACAGTAGCCTCATATTCAGGTGCTGCAATATCAAGCTTCCCGTTGTCATACTCAGCAGTATGTATAGCTTTATTGAAACGTTCTATTAGCTTTTGGTCCTTTATGGTTATTAATCCGCCGCTATCATCATGGATTGTAATGGAGTCCACAGAACTCAGATCGATTAGCGTTTGATTCGCTTTATCTTTATCCCCTGTATTGACACATCCAACAAAGATTATTGAAATAACTGCTAAAAGGGCTAGTAGATTTAACTTTTTCATATAGGCTCCCCCTTCTTATTCTCTCTTCTTTGACGCCGGTTAGAGGATAAAGTTGCAAAAAATGAGATTTTACACCTATTTAAAAAGACCTAAATAAGCCAAATCTAGCCTGTAGCCATTGGATCAGATTCTTGATCTGAGCAAAGTTACAGTGTCTGTAGCGATAAAAAAAGCCACCGCACAGGCCTGTTCTCCTGTAAGGCAGCTTCTTCTTTATCTCAATATATCTCTTACAGCACCTGTCAGCACACCAATAACTTCTTGCTCGGTGGCCAGCGGAGAATCTCCTTCTACTGTGTGGGCTAGCATACCGGCCGTGGCCGCAAAGGCTACAGTATGCTGAGGATCAAAACCTTCCAGCTCTCCGTGAATTATACCACTGGCATATGCATCTCCAGCCCCGACTCTATCAAGCACCGGAAAGCTTAAGGTCTCGGAATATGCGAAGCGACCGGATTTGAAGATATAACCGCGCAACGAATGGCGGTTATCTTCATGGATGGACCGATGCGTTCCTGCTATCGTACATAGACTGTAGCGTGAAGCTACTGCGGGAATTAGCTCCTGAAGTTGTTCTTCCCTTGAAGTTCCCTCGGGCTTCATACCAAGGATTAGCATTGCGTCTTTTTCATTCATCAGCACGATGTCGGCCAAATGCAGCATGTCTTCGTAATGGAAACGCGCCAGCTCATAGCCTCTCTCTCCCCAAAGCGATGGGCGGTAATTGCAGTCAAAAACGACTAGACCACCGCGCTGCTTAACCGTTTCTGCATAAGTTTTCATCGCTTTTCGCACACCGTCGTTCATTGCCAGCGTTATCCCACAGAAATGAACAGCATCCGCGAGGTCTGCCAGCTCTGCGAATGGATAAGTGCCCGGAGGAGCAGTATTGAAGCTGCTCTCCGGGCGACCGGAATAAGTCACTCGGGAGGGGCGAGCCCCGAATCCGTTTTCAAGAAAGTACATCCCTATACTTGAGCCCCCGCGCTGGATATGCTCCGGCTGGATACCCAGTCGCCGAAGATAGGCTGTTGCTGCGTCACCAATAGGATTCGCAGGCAGCCTCGACACCAAGCTTCCTTGATGTCCGTATCGGGACAATGCAGACAGTACATTGACGCCGGTGCCGGAAAAGGAATACTTCAGCAGGTTACCCTGAGATAACAGTTCAAAGCCTGGTACCTGTAGCCGCATCATTATTTCACCAAAAGCGGCGATATGTTTAGGCATATTGATCCGCCAGCTTTTTCATCGTCCGATACAGCTGTTGTATGTCCGCCACTCTCGTTCTTCCGCTCTGCGGATCGATGATCGATGTATAGACATGGGGAATCACCTGCGGCACTCCTGCTTCCAATATAATGGACAAGATCTCTTCAAAGTTGTCCAGATCGATACCGCCGGTCGGCTCCAGCGCAAAACCCTCTTCCGCACAGGCTTTGGCCACAGCGATTAGCTCCGCTTTACGGCTCAGCCCCTGCATCGGAAAATACTTTAAAGCATTTCCGCCCATATCCCGAACCAATGCAATCGCCGCATTTACGGGAATTACAGCTGGTACAGATTGTGCCGCACTGGCCGGGCCGGTGGAGATATTCACAAAACCAGGTTGTCCCGTTGGTGCGATCATGCTGTTAATCCAACTATTTTTCGCTCCAAGGTTGGCACGGGTCGCACCAACTGCTGGGAACACCTGATTAATATGGCTGCCAGCATAGGATTTGACAATCTCTGCAACAACAGCAGCTTGCCGATTATCACCTGCACCTAGTCCTATCGATACCGCACCGTCAATTTCCCGCCCATATGCCTCCATCGCCTGTACGGCTTCCTCTACCGTTGCATAATCTTTGGACAATACACCGACCAGTACATAACCTTCGGCGGCAGCAAACACCTCTTTGGCATTTTCTATATCCTTAGCCAATACGTTTAAGGCCACCCGACCTTTATAGAACCGCTTGTTAATTTCAGACATTGCTTGCCCCTCCTGTCAATTCCCTTATCCTCGCAGTAATCATTTCTATGTCATCACCCATTAGCGGACGCGGATCAATATCAAAATAACCTTGCCTTACCCCATAGTCTCTAGTGTATATAGCCACTTCACCTTGTTGAAGCTGCTGGGATAGCTCAAGTGCTGTTATTCCGCACTGATTCGGGTCCACATGGATGCGTCCACGATAAATTGCCCGGCCTGCTTCATCCTGCACGATAGCTACCCGAATTCCGGGAAGCCCGTCGAGCGGCATCAGCAATTGGAGCGTAGCTTTTTCCTTTTCGCTTGTATCCTGCTTGTGAGCATATTCATCCAACGCCTGCATCAGGCCGAAGGATGTTTCCTTACCAACCTTCATGCTGCGGCCAATGCCGTGAAGCTGCACTTTCAGCCATTCAATATAAAGACGTTTTCCCGCCACAAGTCCGGATGTTGGACCTTCTATAGCTTTGGAGCCACTATAAATAACCAGATCGGATATTTGCACGTATTTCTGCAGATCCTCTTCCGCTGCAGCATCTACAATAAGCGGTACGTTATGAGTTTGGGCCACAGCCCAAGCTTCCTCTACAGAGATCATATTCTTCTGAACGGCATGATGAGATTTGACGTACAAAATAGCTGCAGTCTGATCCGAGATCGCAGCGGCCAAATGCTCCGCCCATCCTTCATTGGCATAACCTGCTTCCACCACTTTACCGCCACCGAGATAAACCATGGTTTCCACTGGTGCACCGTATTGTACGTTATGACCTTTTAGCATTACAATTTCATTTCTAAAAATGCTATCCTGATGGAGCCGCAGACTTGTACGAATATTACCGCGGGTTACCAGCGCCGCCACGGATAAAGCAATTCCACTGGAAGCCGAGTTCACGATCACCGCTGCTTCAGAACCTGTATGACGTGCAACATAATCTCCCGCTTTATCCACCAAATCGGCGATTTCCACATAACTCTGTCCGCCTTGACGCATAGCTTCCATCACCGTATCGGTCGGTGCCGATACCCCGAGGATGCTCATCCGGCCGCTTGCATTAATAACTCTTTTCAGGCCGTATTTCGCATTCCATGTATTTGTCACCTATGATCACCCCTATTGCTTGAATGGTTTGCTGCGCTACCCGGCGTTCCCCCTCAGAATCTACCAGCTCAATCTTCTCATCCGTCACACGAAAAAGGGTCAGATTCGCCTTGTTATTGATCCGAATCTCCCCAAGTTCCGGGCGTCCCAGCCACTGGGCTGCTCTGCTCGTCACCCGCGCAATTGTTTCTTCAAGGGAATATCCCAGTGCAAGGAATTTGTTCAACAGATTCGCCATGGAGTAGACGGGACCATTCATACGGTTGCCTCTGTATATGTCCGTGCTGATCGTATCCGGATCAATACCGTTTTGTTTGGCCGCCTCGGCCACAGCGAACGAGAAGCTAGCCGTACCATGTCCCACATCCAAGTGAACTCCACGCTCAATAGCATCTTTTAGCACCTGGAGCGGTCGATTCTCCTTATCGAATAAATTGTTGCTTTTACCATTTAGATAATGGGTTATCACGTCGTTGCGTTGAAGTAGCGGTAGAACCTCACGGATATCCGGCGGTGCGGAGCCTATATGTACCATCAGCGGCAGCCCGGTCTTCTCCGAGAGCTCCAGCGCATGATGAAGCGGTTGAATGCCATTGTCACCCACTACGCTTTTGCTGATTCTGGCCTTCAAGCCTACGATAAATTCTGGATAAGCAACTACCGCCTGAAGCACCTTTTCATGATCAATCCACTCTAGTTGGGACAACTCGTCAATTCGCATTAGGCCAATCTTTGAAATGTTAAGAAAAGCTAGCAGTTGCGTTGCTGACTTTTTCCCCGCCTCCGCCAGCTCACCCATCCGCTCCGCTCCGCAGCTACCTGCGTCCACGAGCGTAGTCACGCCGCATCTGATTCCAATCTCATCGATCTCGTCACCATACGGATTCAGTTCTGCAAACGCATGTACATGTAAGTCGATCCAGCCGCTAGAAACATACGCCCCATTGGCTTCCACGACCTTGAACCCATGCTCTTCGGCGGTGCCACCGGGAACTATCTGGACTATGTTGCCATCAGCTATGACAATGTCCATTTCCGTTCCATTCAGGACTTTCGCCCGGCGGAGGAGTAAACGTTCTGCTGTCATCGTCACACCTTCTTTCCAAATTCAGAACATTACCGTCCTAGGTCTTTCCCGCACACTCTATAACACAAACAGTCCCAATGGATGTAAGATCTTTTTTCACAGGGACTGTTTGGATGAACTATTTAATCTTTATTACTACCGTGTTCAGACCCGAAAACCCTTCAAAAAATTCACAGCCTGGCGGATATCTTCCTCCGGATTAGTGCCAACCTCCCGTTCTATGGTCAGGAATCCTGTATAACCGATGTCGTTCAGCGCTTGCAGATAGTTGTTCCAATCAACAGAACCTGCTCCGAGCGGAACTTCACGGAATGCCGAGCCGGTCTCGGCCATTTCAGCGATCTTCTCATGGTCTAATGCTGGTGCTTCATAACCATATTGACCGTAAACATCGCGCGGATCGATATCGGCAAGCTTGAGACCATCTTTAGCATGGGTGTGTACAATGTAATCTTTTAGAGTATGAACACCTTGCACCGGATCATCACCAGTCACCATGACCATATTGGCCGGATCAAAATTAACGGAAACCCCTCTGGAACCCAGACCGTCGAGGAAAGTCTTCAGACGTGCAGCGGGTTCTGGCCCAGTCTCAATCGCAAAATAAGAATTCATCTCATGTGCATATCTGCTAAGTTCCTCACAGGCAATGTGCATGGTTTCATAAATTTTACTGGCTGGGTTAGAGGGAACAATACCGATATGTGTAGTTACGATATCTGTACCTAGCTCCTTGGCCAGCTCCATAATGCGCTTGGACTTTTCAATTTTGGCACGGTTCTGGGCAGGATCCTGAAAGCCATGTCCGCCTAAATCTCCAACGAGGGCAGAGATTTCTAAACCCAGCGAAGCAATGTAATCCTTCCATTCACGGCGTGCTGACTGAGAGAGAGTAGCGGGATCAAATTCGCCTTGCACCGCATAAATCTGAACTCCATCTGCCCCAGCTTCTTTTGCCTTACGCAATCCCTCTTTCACTCCAACCTGAAAGCTGTCTACGATAACACCGATTTTATTAGTGATAATTGGTTTAACCATGGCAATAATCCTCCAGTATAATGAATTAGATTTGGTTCCAAACCCGCTTGATGTATTCCAGCCCCAGTCTTGTTCCCTTACGGCACTCTTCCATTCCCTCAAATTCTACAGAGATATATCCGTCGTAACCGCTTTCTTTAACGATTCGAATTACACTCGGCATGTCGATGTCTCCTTGACCAACGATGGCACCTCTCAACCAGTTCCCACCGGAGGATTGGAACCAACCTTCGCCAGGCTGGCGGTCTTGCGGACGAATATAGAAATCTTTGAAATGCACCATCGAAGCAAGCTTGATGTTGTTAGGTACAGCTATTAGCGGGTTCTCATCTGCGCACAGGAAATTCCCAATGTCGAGTGTTGTACGGAAGTTGTCTCTACCTACCGCATGAACCAGCGCCTGTACACGATCGCTGTGCTGAATAAAGTATCCATGATTCTCCACACTGGTCGTAATGCCCAAACCTGCGGCATAATCGGCAACTTCTCGGCAGGCTTCAGCCAAACGTGGAAGCTCTTCCAAAAAATGCGTGATGGATAGATCGTTTGACGAGGCTACATCATGCCGCATCCGCTGAATGCCTAATGCCGCGCACACGTCTACTTCCCGCTTTACCCGCTCGACTTCCCGCTGCATTTCCGCTGTCTCCAGCCCGGCAAAGTTCGCCCCGATAGCATAATTGGATAACTCTAGTCCACGTCCCGCTGCTGTTCGTACAATCTGATCTATTAGCTCAGGATTTTCAACCAGATTGATACCCAAGGGTACAATCTCCGCATGTTCTGCGCCCAAATCGGCGATCGTCTCAATGACACCTTCAAGCGTGAGCTCACCCGTCGAAAAAGCTGAATGCAGACTGTATGTGCTGATTCCTAACTTCATAGTTTCACCTCTTCACCTTTGGCTGCGGATTCATAGATCGCTCCGAGTATCTTCATGATTGTAACGCCGTCTTGCACAGGACTAATCGGTGTAGAGCCGGTGCTGATGTTGCTCGCAAAATGATTAATTTCATTCTGGAATGCACTGTTGAACTCAAACCCCTTATTATCGGTCTGCGGATAGGTATTGACGATCGTATCCGCCTGTTCTTTAACAATGACTATCTCAGGATCAATTTCAAAACCACCCTTGTCACCGTACAGGCGTACCGAACGCTCGTCTTCTTTGGCATGCAGTGTAAAGCTGACATCGACCATCAGCGAAGCTCCATTCTCAAAGCGTATCAGTGCATTCGCTAAATCTTCCACCGTATTGTTCGCTGCGTCGTAATCCGCGGCTTTATAGAAAGAGAGATTCTTAATATTAGAACGATTGCCGAGCTTCCGGTAGGTATTGGCACTTACCGATACTGGATTCGGACGGCCCATCAAATACCAGCAAAGATCGATCACATGGACGCCAATATCGATCAGCGGTCCGCCGCCGGAGCGTTCAATATCACTGAACCAGCCGCCGGGATTGCCTAGTCTACGGAACGTCGTTGCCTTTGCATAGTAGATTTCGCCGAATTCTCCTTGTTCCACCAATGTCTGAAGGAGCTGGGCATTGGAGTCATAACGTCGTACAAAGCCTACTTGCAAAATCTTGCCGCTCTTTTCCACTGCTTGCTGTACCTGAAGCGCTTCTTCAACCGTACGGCAAAGCGGCTTTTCCACAAGCACATGCTTGCCTGCCTCAAGCGCCGCGATGCTGATCTCGGCATGGGAGTTGTTCCATGTGCAGATGCTGACTGCATCTATTTCGGAATTGGCCAGTAATTCACGGTAATCCGTGTATACCTTCTCCACGTTATATTCTGTAGCTACTTCGCGTGCACGTTCTTCATTCAGATCACATACCGCATATATGGTTGTCTGCGGATTATTCCGATAAGCACTTAAGTGCATGCCGGAGATAGAGCCCGTACCTATTACGCCAATTTTGATCTTATCCATTAACACTCGCTCCTTTATTTTGCATAGGTTATGATTCGTATTATAATGATTTCAACCCTAAATACCATGCAGAGCCTTGCGGTTTCATTTGTACAATTGTGCTATAGGAGGTGCAGTCTATAAATGTTGGACTATGATAAACATCTACAGGAACCCATGGACATGCCGGATCCCGAGTTCCCGATTAAAGTACATACCCAGCGCTTCAACCAAGAAGGAGTTATGTTGTTCCCACATCATTGGCATGAGCATCTTGAGTTTATATTTATTGAAAGTGGTGAGGCTGTTTTTGAGTGCGGACGAACACCAATTAACGTCCGGGCTGGCGATTTAGTTGCTGTGAACAGCAACGAGCTGCATTATGGGGTAAGCGCTTCTTCTGATTTATTGTATTATGCGATTATTGCAGATACTTCCTTGCTGCATAGTGCGGTAAGCGACGCTGCCGAAACCAAGTTCATCGCCCCGATTCAGCGGAACCAGCTGCTGTTACGTAACCATATCCGAGGGGATCAGCACATTACAGACTGTGCGTTGGCGATTATCCGGGAACTGGAACGTCGCGAATTTGGTTACGAGCTGGCTGTCAAATCCGAGCTGTACCGCCTGCTAACACTGTTGTTGCGCAGACATATCGTCACCGTACTCTCACAAGCGGAGCAAGAAAGACGTATTCAGACCGTTGAACGCTTCGCACCTGTTTTGCGTTATATCGATACCCATTACCAGGAGCCGATTCAAGTTGACGAACTTGCGGCGCTAACGGGGTTAAGCCGCTTCCATTTCAGCCGTCTCTTTAAGGAACTCACTGGGCATACGATATCGGAATATGTAAATGCTGTCCGTTTAGACCGTGCAGATTATTTGCTCCGCCATACCCAGCTAACGATTTCTGAAATCGCTACCACTACTGGCTTCAGCGATATCTACTACTTCAGCCGCACCTTTAAAAAACATAAAAAGGTAACCCCTAGCAGTGTGAGAGGATTCTAGTTAGAGTGAACAAAGGACTGCCTCTTGGCAGTCCTTTGTTAGTGTATGTATCGTTCCTCTAGTTAAACTGTCATTGCCATACAAGCTGACCCTTTCTTATTTTTGCTGCATAAATGATTTGGCCTGTATGATAATGGACTTCTCTCACCATCGCTATCATGAGATTAAGAGCAGTAGTCTCGTTATTTACTTGGCTATATGTAAGTGGTGGTAAATTAAGAAAGGGTTGTGACATCAATAACTCCGGGTTAGATTGGAGCCGTTCAAGATATTGGATGATAATATCAAAAGCATCCCTGGTCATGGTTATGGCTTGTTCTTTTGTCATTTCTAGGCCTCTTTCAAACTCCCTCTCCCTATCTCTAGTATCCGGAATATCTAAAAGGATAGTTTCAATTCGTGAATGTACTGCCCCGCTAATATGAGCAACCAAATTTGCAATACTGTTACTTTCCACGGTTGGGGACCATGTAATATCCTCTTGGGTACATTGCTCGATTGCTTGGAGCGTCCATTTCTTTTCCGATCTAAATTTGACTAACATACTTTCAATTAACTCAATGGCGATATCCATTGCTAACCTCCTATTAATAAAACCTATGTATAATTTTACCAAACACATCTCCTCTGTCAAATGAAATCTAGTCCCAATGCTATTTTTATGCCACAATGTTTTGTTACATTCTTATCCTGGCTCCTGAGAAAAAATAACTCTTTCATTTAACACCAAGAAGGTCAGGTAAGGGTAGTTCCCTCTACTGACCTTCTTTTATTTTATTAATTGTGTAAAAGAAACTATCTTCCATCTTATGGGTATAATTAACATAAAGCTCTATAGGAGGGAAAATCATTGAGAAAATTAAGGAAGCTGATTCTTTTAGGATTTTGCATCATGATTTTACCTGGAACCGTGATTTATGCTGCAGCTGGCTCATCTGAAGTATCATTATATTTGAATAATGTGCTTCAAAAACAGCCCGCAATATTGTCCGAAGGTTCGATTTCCTTGACGACTGAACAGTTGTCTAAAGATTTATTTGCACTATTCGCCTTGGATGAATCAGGTAAAACGGTTCGAATCTACAAGCCTAATATAAACATGGTTATGCTCGATAATAATGGAGAGATTTTTGGTAAAGTAAAAAGCCCGTCACGTTTTGCATTTTCTACTCTATTACAGGTGGATCATTTAAAAGCAGAAATTTCAGATATTAAGGTTGTGATCACCGATCCTGCGGACAAAACAGAAACCATTGATGCTCAACAAATTAAGAACAGCGAAGAAAACTTTTGGTTCAAAACCAACGAGTATACATATTCCTTTAATACAAAGGGCACCTACACTATTCAAGTGTTTTTTAAAGATGTGGCTTCGAAGAAGTGGTTTCCTGTCTCCGAAATCGATATATTTGGCATTTGAATTCCAGTTATAAGGGACTCAGCTCATTCTATTCTTATCGCAATATTACCAAATTGTTCTCCCTGCTGCATTCGGTGAAATGCCTGAACTGTGTCTTGTAAAGGATACACTCGATCAATGATAGGTCGAATCGAATGATGTTCCATAAACTGAAGCATATCCGCAAACTCTTCACTACTTCCCATTGAGGTACCTATGATACTAATTTGCGGGAAAAATATGGCTCGCGTCGGGATTTCCATTCGATCTCCTGAGCTTGCACCTAACGTGACAATACGTCCATTGGGTTTAATAATATCAAAGTAATGCGGGAACGTCGCAGGCCCAATGCTGTCGAGGATGAGATGAACGGTGTCTCCATTCATGCTTTCCTTCCAATTGCTATGACTGTCAAAAGCATGGTCAGCTCCATGAGCGAGTGCAGCTAGTCTTTTCGATTCACTGCGTGAAGTGACACTGATACGTGCACCCACCGCTGAAGCCATCATCATGGCATAAGTCGCAACCCCACCACCAATGCCAGGTATAAGAACGCGTTCACCTTTCTTTAAGCAGCCTCTAGTAAACAGCGCCCGATAGGCTGTTAAGGCTGATAAGGGCAGCACGCCGGCTTCTTCCCATGACAGGTAAGCTGGCTTGCTGATGGCATTTTGCGCTGGAATGATGATTGACTCAGCGAATGTACCCTCTGAAGGTCCCCCTACAATGGCTGGAACGTTAGGAACATTGTCGGCATATTCCCATCCGATGCACGGATTAATGATGACATCTTCACCAACATTATGATCAAGTACACCTTCACCTATTGCTTCAATTCTCCCCGCGCCATCAGAGCCGATAATCAAAGGAGCATCCTGTTTTGTTCTGTCATCCATGATAAACAAGTCCCTGTGGTTCAGCCCTGCAGCCTTTAACCTAACCTTCACTTCTCCAATCCCCGGTCTTTTATCCATAATCTCTTTATAGTTCAAGCCCTTCAGGCCACCTTCTCCAGCATGTACAATGGCTTTCATCATCCAAGCCCCTTCCTCAAGTTGTTATTAATGAATCTATAATAAATTTTACATAGTGGGTGTAATCCAGTAAAATGATCAAAACTGAAGGTGACTATCATAAATCATCATACCAAGAAGGTGCAAAAGAAATGGAAAGTGGAGATTTGAGAATATTTCAAGCGGTTGCTCGCGAGGGTAGCATAACGAAGGCTGCTCAAGTCTTAAATTATGTCCAGTCAAATGTGACAAACCGGATTCAGTATCTAGAAGCTCAGCTGAAAATCCCCCTATTTCGCCGATCCAATCGAGGGATGACGTTAACGCCGGCAGGTGAGAACTTACTGGCATATACAGACAAAATATTATTACTAATGGACGAGGCTGTAATAACCACACAATACTCTGAGCACCCTACTGGTCCGCTCCGTTTAGGTTCCATCGAAACAACAGCGGCTACTCATCTAACGCCTCTGCTAACCGAATATCACTTACGATATCCCGATGTTAATCTATCGCTTATAACGGGAGAAACGCATAAACTCTTACAAAAAGTGCTTGATTACCAACTAGATGGAGCCTTTGTTTATGGACCCATTGACCAGCCTGATATAGAACATGTAGTTGCTTTCGAAGAGGAGCTGGTGCTTATCTCACAACCAGGTAAGAGCGATATGCGCGAATTGCTTACAAAGCCAATGTTGTTTTTCGACGTCGGATGTACACATCGTGCCAAAGCTGAGAGTTTCCTAAATGAAAGCGGGATGAGCTCTTATAAGATTATGGAATACGGAACGTTAGATGTAATTCTAAGTGGGGTTTCCGCTGGACTCGGCGTGTCTATGCTGCCCCAATCTTCGATCTCTAAGGCCGAAGAGGCGGGAGTAATTACTTCCCACCGTCTGCCTGAAGGATATCGAGATTTGCAGGTATGGTTTGTGTATCGCCGGAACGCGGTTTTTACTAGTGCGTTGTCAAAATTAATCCAAATGATCGAAGAAATATAGCAACATACATATTGGGGTTTGATTATATTCGAGCGCAAAGCTTGTATATTAATCAAACCCTTTTCAGCTTTTTCCGATTATACTTGGTATGTCTTGTTCCCGTCTACTCACCACGAATCACTCGAAAACCTTGATCAGGACCCATACCATTCGCTTCGAACTTTCCCCGAAATGAAATCTCGTTGTTGTTAATGCCGCCGATCCACCCGCCACCCTTTACAACCCGGAAAGAACCGCTCTTACTATCTATATCTCCGTACCAGTTCCAACACCATTCCCTAACATTCCCTGACATATCGTAAAGACCTAGCTCATTAGGTTTTTTGCCACCAATAGATTTTGTTTTGTTATGGTTGTTTTCTATGATCGGCCAGTTCCAATCTCCTGATAAGAATTTCTCTCCAGCGTTTTGCCAATACCATGCTACTTCATCTGCTTTATTGCTTCCACTGTAGGTGTAACTTTTGCTCAACTGTCCTCCACCCGCAGCATATTCCCACTCTGCTTCTGTAGGCAATCGGTAACCATTAGCTCCTGCATTGAGTGTTACTGTCCATTTTAAAGTATCGTTATCACTTTTATTATTCGGATCTTTTTTATTTTTATCTATATTGTAATAGGGTTTGAGCCCCTCTTTTATACTTCTTTTATTACAGTAATCTATTACGTCATACCAGTTAACCATTTCTACCGGCAAGTTGTCGTCTTTGAATGCTGAAGGGTTGCTTCCCATTATTTCAACCCACTCTTTCTGAGTAACTTCATATTGGCCGATATAGAAATTTGATATAGTTGTACTTTTGTAGTTGGAATTTGTGTTAATGAAATTTCCACCTTTGACCAATACATAAGTATCCTTCTGTTCAGGCTTTTCTTGCGAACAAGCGCTGATAGCAACAACTATTAAAAGAGAAATTAATAGTTTTCTCATGGATATATCTCCTTTCCAACCACTGGTATGTAGTTAAGTATCATTTGCTGAATGATCTAGAATGATCTAAGGCTGCCGGTTGTGGACCGACAACCTTAGCAATGATAGTGATTACTTATAGATAACCTGTTATTACCACACTGTTACGTTTGAGCTTCCGCTACTTTGATATCCTTCTGTCGCTAATACCTGGTAAGACCAACTGCTGCCCAGATTCATTCCGTAACTTTTCCAAGCATTAACGTGGTTGGCAAAAGTGATCGCGACATTGCTTCCCGTTGCTCGCTTGGATTGTCTTACACTCCAAAACTGTGTGAAGGTTGCCGTACCATCAATAGAAGGGGCGTTCGTTCTCGTAGTCGTATATATATCATATGTGCCTCCATCACTAGTCACGGTACCTTTATAGGTTCCAGTAGGTCTATAAGTGCCCCAACTATCAACGACGTAATATTCTATGAGGGAGTTTCTCGTCCACCCATAAAGAGTTAAATACCCATTGCCGGATGGTGCCCAGACGCCTGCATTGTAGTTTATTGTTCTAGATGGGGATCCAGTATTCCAACCTTTACCAACAACAAAGTTACCAGTATTTGACCATGTAACACTGTAATTCCCACCAGATCGATTAGTAGCATTTACTGTCCCGCCACCATCGGTCCAATTTTGCCAATAGTCTGTCGCTGCACTTGAGGTTGCTGCAAACAAGCTGAAACTCATTGAAGCGGCCATAATTACAGTCACGATTTTCTTGTTAAATTTAAACATAATCTACCTCCTGAAATTTTTTTGTCACTACATACCTACATACTGCTTGTCTGTATTTCTAGTAGTCGAGCAATTTCTTGTTGGGGCAGATTCGCAACACCACTTCCTTCCATATATATTAATGTAAGCGATTACATATGGAATCTTATCATAGATCGTTTACTATTTAATCTCTTCAAATTAAAGATTTTACCCTAAAAAGTATTGTTCTTTTGGGATACCTAATTCACTGGATTTTTGTATCTGCCACAATTACAATCCAGTATTTTTTAGTAACACGTTCATATACCATGGCTTAATCAGTGGTACAACTACTGCTGGCTGCATAGCTTTTGTATGGTCCATCTGGGCTCCCGAAAGGATTTCAACATCCCAGCCTAAATCCGCCAACTGCTCCTTATTCTTTTTTAACAACCCGACGATGTCAACGGTAACGCTCCCGAAATTTTCACCTTATACGATCGTATCATTTCCACCTGCAAAAGCTAGTTTAGGGAGACTAGGCAAATGTTGAATTCTGCGATCATCAAAGGCTGTGAGGCTCTGGTATAGGGAGACAAATTGTGCTGTAACACGGGTATCTATGGTAACCTTTATATTGTCCCAATCCATTTCGTTTGGATTATCCGGTCCAGCAGGGCTTTCCACAGATTCATTTTGGTTACTCAAAGCTTGTGTATGTGTTTTATGGGTCACAACCCTCATTTCTTGATAGGGGCCATTATAGGGTGGAAAACCTCCCATTACCAAACTCTCCAAGCGATCTGTTCTTATAGCCATTTGCAATCCAATCAACGCAAGCCAGGAATAACCGTAGTAACTAAAGCTTGTAACATTCATTTCATCCGCAATGTGGAGAAGATCCTTCACAATATGATCTGCTGTTAGATTTTCCACTGGATGTTGAAATAGATGACCTTCATAATCGAAATAAAGCACTTGAAAAGTGTCCGCTAATCCTTCAACAAAATGTTTACCTAATTCGGGATCTACTCCCCATAGCTTTAAGTTTTCTGCTTCTTGATTGTACACAGATTTTTTAGCGATGGGTAACATGATGGTTGGACGATCTGGAAGCCCTGCCATACCTACTTCTATTTCTGATTGGTTTGCTAATTGTATTATCTTTTTCAATGAACTCACTCCTTTGTGTTCTATAAAAGTATCATATAACATTCATGCAATCTTTCGGTTTATCCCTTTACCTCCCTTGATATATCTGCCTAAATTCGATTTAATATTGTTGTAGCACTTGAAGGTTCAACTTTAATGTTTCGGGGCGATGATGATTATGGAAGAGATATATACACCTACACTGATAGCTAAGCAATTAAATGTGAGTACCACTACTTTAAGGAGATACGAAGATCAAGACTTAATTCCAGATGTATCAAGGACCGCCAGCAACCGCAGATGTTACACTTCCATCCATGTACAAGCTTTTATTACCATTCGCGCATTATTGCAGGGATATGAAATTCCGGTTGTGTACGATGTGATGAGGAAGATTAAAGGCCAGCAGATGGAGTCTGCTCTTTGGGCAATCAATCAAGAGCAACATAAGACCCAAGTGGAAAAAGAAAGGTTAGAGGAAGTTTTACGCATGTTTCGGGATGTTGATTTATCAAAATACAAAGATTTAACTGTAACAGATTCAATGACGATTGGTGAAGTTGCACAAATGGCAGGAGTTAATCCATCAGCTATTCGGCATTGGGAACAAGAAGGGCTAATCTCTTCGAATAGGAACAAAGATAATAGCTACAGAGTCTTCACTTTAACGGAATTAAGAAAAATTATTCTTATCAGCAGTTTAAGGAAAACCGTTTATTATATCGAGAATATGAAACAGCTTTTGAATGAAATAGAAACACATAACTACAAAAAAGTGGAGGTATCCTTTCAGCTTGCCTTACAAAAATTGAATTCTCAATTAACGAAGCAATTTTTCGCGATAGCTGAACTTACAAACTATGTTAAATTGTATAAAAGTAATGCCAAGTAACATATTGATCATAGAAAAAGGACTACCTTGCGGTAGCCCTTTCGTGCCTATTTGAACTTGATGTCAACAATCTTTCCGCTTTCCACAAAACCAATATTTCGATAAACCTTATTGGAGTCAGGATTCTTTAAATCAGCATAAAGCATGGGCACTAAATCCTCCGATAAAAGAACAGAACATAACTCTGCTACTAGTGCACTTGCATAACCTTTTTTCCTGCAAGACGGAGGTGTGTATACCGCATTTAATCTGGAATATCTTGCCGACCGATGTGCAATGTACGCCATCGATACAGGTTTATCGTCTACAAACCATAAATACAAGTCACCTGTCTCAATCATCCTCTTGGCATCTAGAATTTTAGTTTCTGGGTTCACCGTAATCCCATAAGCCCCCTCTGAGAAACCCGCCAAAAATTCTGCTACAATGGCCACATTTTTTCTCGTTGCTTGTTGCATTATTCCCTTTACGTTCAAAGGTTTCTTTGGATCTGTACAGAAATAAGATTCTATAGTCATCGTGGACTCATATTGAAGATTATTTGCCTGAGAATACAGCTGCGCAAAACGTTCTGTTGTTTTTGGTTCTCCAGATACTCCCGATAATGTTGTCCCTTTAAGGAATTCTATAAGTTCTTCGTAGAGAACGATCTTCTTATCCTCGGCAATCTCCTTAGAACTCCAAAGCCATGCGTTATGTCCCGTTGACTGGGCATAGATCATTGTTTCACCAGAATCTTTTAAGCATCTAGAACTCTTCGACTCGCAAATAAGGTGAATCAGGTTGTATTGAACCTCATCAGCAATAAACATATCCTGGCTTAGTATGCGATCGGAAACATTGATTTTTTGGAACATCGTTACTCCTCCTTATTTATTTATATGAACGCAAAAAACTCCGTCCCATTAGGGACGGAGTAGATTCCGCGTTACCACCCTGATTAGTGTATTCGTGAATACACCCTCTCTGCCATCGTCCAACAACGATACTTCTTTGTAACGGCAGAATCCCGGGCCCGCCTACTATGATTTCGGGAGCCAGCTCTGAGGCGATTGTTCGATTCGGGTGTCCACTGCCTCGCACCAACCGGCAGTTCTCTGATCGACATATCCGGATTTACTTGTCCTCTTCGTCGCATTTGATTGCAATGTAATTAGATACAATATAAAGTAATAGGGATTTTATGTCAATAATATATTATTGTTCATTGCGAAAAAATACTAACCACCAAATTGTCTTAAATGATGGTCTAGATGTTTATAAATCCCTTTACCCCATTGCTCCGGAGTGAATTTTCCGAAAAAAGGATGTGGATGGGATGAACATTTTTCCGGACCGTTACTTTGAAAAATTAAAATCTTTTGTTTCAGTATTTCTTTTTCTTTCCCAAAATCTCTGTCATCTAAAATAAGTATGGTCGGAATTGTTGACATATTGTGTGGTACCGGCTTGTCATTATAAAAAATAGATTTTATAAAACTTCCTATTAGCATTCCTAGCCAATTTCTAGGGGGAAAGGAGTTTCCAATTGCGATGTCTTGAAATGCAGAACAGTGAGCCAACATTTGAGCAACATTCATTTTTCCCCATTGCGGTTTAGAATTTGGACTTAAATTCTCGATACGGCTCAGTATTTCTGCGGTATGTAATTTGTTGTATATATTTTCCATAAACACACTCCCCATTTCGATTTTCTGTTTTTTTCAAAAGTTAGCATGAAATTGTCAATAGAGTTTGCTATCTTATCCCATTGCTCTGGTACAAGTACAAGTTTAGTTATTAGATGCTGGTTCCACTCAGGATATTGTTCGTAGATAGCACCCAATATTTCTGCACCAGCTGGAGTAAGTTCAACCAGCTGGACGAAAATCTTCTTGGGCTATTATATTCATCGTTGCAACATTACAATTCGACAGCTACTACCAATCTAATCTTCGCCCTTCTCTATCATTCTATCCTTTATTCACTATCATGTCCGCTAACGTAACAAAGTTACCCATAATGCAGGTAGCTCGTCGTCTTAACTCGTTATTTAACTATCGTTTCCTGTTATCTTAATATTTTACGGAGAAATTTAATCCACTTCGGCTCGTATGCTTCGCTAATTGGAATCCCTGTATAATAACAATGATAAGGGTCCATTTCCCATATCTTTAAAAGCCCCTCGGAAACTTCATACTTAAATATGGGAGAGCTTTTGTCCGCCCTAATATAATACCTATTGCATGCAACACAGTACAAAATCTGCGATTCATCGGAGAAATATGAATAAATATTAAGCTCAGTGTTACAGGCTTCGCATCGACGTATTCGATTGCGGTTTAGCCAATCAATAAATAGTTTCAGATTATCATCTCCTCCGTAAAACAAGGAATATCCTTCGCAAACTAACGTGTCCCGTAATTTCAACAACCTACGGATTTCTGCAATACAGAAATACTTTCCTTTAGGAACGCCCTGTTCTTTTCAATCCCTCTATTTTTACACCAGACAACAGCACTAAAAGCATCGTAAAAATTATAAAAGGGTAGTATTGTTTCCAAATCCATTAGAGGACGAATTGTTGAATATCCCTTTTTATACGAAATTCTACTTTGAGGATTCACTTCCCAAACATATCGGTTAATTTTTGTGAAATCAATTTCAGAGGATCCACCCCGTGCACTCTCAAAATCAATAATTCCAACAACCATATTATTATTTGTTAGTATATTACCTTGTCGAAAATCCATATGAACAACACACGGGCCATCAGGAGGAGGTAAAACTGAGAAAGAACCCTCAAAGTAATTAATACATTTTTCGAAAAGTCCTCTCTCAAGGACTTCCTTGCAAGGTTCTATAAATTTTTCAAAGCTATTTCTTATATAAAGTCTCCAATTGTTCTGATTAGAAAATTGAAAACCGTCTAATCCTTCCACACCATATCCCGGCATTTTAACTTCATGCAGGTTTGCGTGAAGTAACCCAATTTGAAATGCTAATTCATCGTTAATAGCACCTGTACATGGTATACCTTTAATCTCAGATAAAAGTAATGCACCAGAGATTAAGTCATCCCCACTCCAGAAGTCTAACACTTTTGGAACCGGTAATACCTCTCTCAACATTTCAAGCATACGATATTCGCGATATAGCTTATCCCTGTTATAAGGGATCTTCGCATACACCGTTTCTCCATTAGTAAGATTCAGCTTGTATACTTGTGAACTAAAGGACTCAGGAACATTATCTATACTTAATACATTAAGGTTAAATCTTTTTATGATCGTTTCTACTAAGTTCAACTCGCACCTCACATGTTATGAATGAAATAGTAATTAGTTCAGCTATCTTTTTCTTAATTTTATTTGAACTATCCTAACCGTTAGTGCAATAAGATTACACTTAGCTCTTTTTCTTTCTTGCTCTCAGGTAAATGACTGAAATCACTACTAGTACTATTGCAATTACGATATACAAATCAGTATCCTGCTCAAACATTAACCACATCTTGTATTCTATGTGTACTTGCTGTTTGGGTCGAAGTCCTTCACCGAATAGTTCTGTTGCTTGGTTAAGGTTATTCATTTCAATGGTTGAACTGCATGGACTACTGCTTGTTACGCCATCCACTTCGCTTATGTATATTAAGTATTTATTACCTTTCTTAAAATCAAAACCCCAAGTGTAGTCTGTTCCCACAATAATTTGAGAGTCAACTTCAGTATTCCAACTTCGTTCAACATCCACTAATATATATCTGATTTTCTCTTTTGGCCCCGCAAATCCTTCTTGTTTCAAATCAACCTTTATTTGTTTTACTTCACCATAAATAGCTCCACCGTAGACCTCTAGGGCTTCTTGGGGACTTCCTATCTCGACACAGGATAAAGCTTTAGCATCTTGTCCATTTGCAATAAAGAACGCGAATGTGAATAAACATATTAACGTGATTAAACGAAGATTCAATTTACCACCTGCTCTTATGATTTTATTTCATAACATCTTTATTGACTTTATTAATAGGTGAAATGTTGCACTAATTTTCCAGTTCCTTCAATGCAATAGGGAGTACACCTAGATGGTATGCTCCCTATTTGGGTGAGAATAGTATTCTGTTAGCCATGCATGCAACGCAAGCGCCGCACCTCAGGTGATAGAAGCTAATGAATTCTTCCAAGGAGCTGAAAGCTTTGAAGAAGTATTACCCAAGGAGTTAATTCAACTTTAATCCCTAATTCATTTACAGTTAGATGTTGAACTGAGTTTTTATTAAACTAACGCACCTGTTAGCTCAATAGCAAAGATGTGCAACTCCTTATTTCTCCCAAAGCTCGATCAGTCGACCTTCTGGGTCTTCAATCCAAATAAACTTTCCAAATTCACTAATCTCTATTTTCTTTGCAAGAGGTACACCAATCTGTTCAAAATGCTTAATCGTCTCGTTTAGATCATGCACTTGGAAATTTAACATCACTTGTTGTTCTGTTGGAAAATAACTATCATCCTCGGTAAAGAAAGAAAAGATAGTCTCATTTCCCACTTGAGGTTTTATCACAGTCCCATTCCAATTCTCTATGTCAAGCTTCAACACCTCACTGTACCACTTTTTTGTAGCTTCAAGATTCTTAGTTCTCCAGAATATTCCTCCGAAACCTTTAATCATCGTATCTACACTCCTGTCTGCATTAAATTATCTAATAATATACCCTTTAGGATTAAGGAGAATCCACCGTTAACCTCCAGTCATTACATCGAATGGTAGTGCCAACGGGGTATTCAACATCATATTCACCAATAAACGAGAAGCCAAGCTTAAGACAAATGACAATAGAAGCATGAGTGAAGTCTATCGGACTCCAGAGTCGCTATTAGCCATAATTCGGCTCATTTGAGAACCTATCGGACTCTATAGTCGCTATTGGCTCGAAAATCCCTCATATCGCGCATATTTGGAACGAATAACGCCTCTGGGGTCCGAAACACTTCTTAAAAGACAAAATTCAGCCAAATAGCTGCAACTGAGTCCGATCGCTCATGGTGAAGAGAGAGCGTGGGAGTGTGGGAATACAAAACGCATAACAAGCAGCATAGTCGCACATCCGGTATCACAGACGTCAAACAAACAGCATAGTCGCACATCAAGTAATACAAACGCCCAACAGCAAAGCACCAATCAAGTATTGAAGTATCTGTGTGTTCGAGGATTCGAGTACTCAAGTGTTCAAGGAGTTACATCATGCTTCTTCCATTTGGGGATCATTCCTCCTAACCCCACGCAGTGTCCGTTGCTCATTACTTCTCCTTCTTATGTAAATAATCTTCATTTTAGATTCTAGATTAGAATTATTTGCTATAATGTTCTCATGAAAAATAAAACTATTCTAAACAAATTAGCTATCATTCTACTTTTTATAAGCATTCTCTTTGGCCTACGCTGCATTTGGTTGAGTATATTTAAGGTTTCCAACACTGTACCTGTGATTAACAATGGTGTACTGGATTTACGCGGCCAGGATCTGGAGCAGTCTAACTTATTCAGGCTGGATGGTGAATGGAGCTTCTATCCTTCGCAATTCGTAACGTCCAAGGATATTTCAACTTTACCAGAACCTTCCCTCCCGCTTCAAGTTCCCGGAGACTGGAGCCGCGCGATAGGAACGGATGACCCTTCTTCGTACGGTTTTGGTACGTATCGTCTGCGAATTTTGGTAGAACCCCTTCAGCAGCCTGTAGCATTGTGGATCAAACAAATCTATACTGCATCCAGCGTAGAAATTAACGGTAGCCTATTGCTCAATAATGGGACAATATCTCTTGATGCCGATACTTATGTGCCCAAAACCACCTCATATAAAGTATCCTATTTCACAAAAAACACAACAGTAATTGATGTGTTTATTAGTGTAGCAAACTTTGATCTACCCTATAAGGGGGGGATTGGAGGGCCTGTTTATTTTGGTTCTCAGGAAAAAGTTGACCGTACATACTTTTATACCGTAGGTTTTCAAATGTTAACAGCAATCATCCTGTTATTGCATGGGCTCTATGCCTGCATTCTTTATTTATTTAATCCTAAAGAACGTGCTTTGTTTCTTGTAGGGTTAATGACATTATCCGTAGCTGTTATCATTTTAGCCCGTAATGACAACTTACTTCTTGCAATAGTGCCGATTAATTATACCTGGTCATTAAAGATCCGTTTGCTTGCTTTTTTGTGGCAAAATCTTTTTATTCTGCTTGTTTTTAGAAAATTCACCTCAGTTGCCAAAATCAATAAGGGGTTACGTGCATACGTAGTGAGTCTTGGTCTTTATTCTGTTTTTATACTTACCGTCCCAGCTTATTGGGTCAGCACATCCATTCATTTGGGAATCATTCAAGTATTCCAGTATATTCCCTTCATTTGGTTGCTCTATAGCTTAGGGCGCTTATTGTTCAAAAAGCAAGATGATAAAGATGTTGTTTTTCTGCTGTTATCAGGTGCGGCGATCGTTTCTAATTTGTTATGGAATTTGTGGGATAGTAACGGACACTATTCAATTGTCTATTATCCTTTAGATATTATCGCAGCCATCGTGGGCTTCTCAGCTTATTGGTTTAAAAAGTATTTTCAAAATGCTAAAGAGAACATGGAACTGAATGAGCAGCTGAAAAAAGCAGACAAACTTAAGGACCAGTTTCTGGCTAATACCTCACATGAGCTGCGCACACCGCTTCACGGAATCATGAATATCGCGCAAAATATTGTCACAAAGGAAAAGGACAGACTTTACGAAAGTAGCCGTCAAGATATGGAGCTGCTGATTACAATCAGCCGCCGTATGTCTCATATGCTTGGTGATCTACTGGATGTGGTCCGTCTTCAGGAGCATCGTGTTATTTTACAACAGGAACCTATTTCGGTTCAATCGGTAGTTCCCGGTGTGATTAGTATGCTTCAATATATGATTGAAGGTAAGCCAGTACAGCTATCTATGGATATCCCGGAAGCTATGCCGCCAGTTCTTGCGGACGAGAAAAGACTGGTGCAGGTTTTATTAAATCTGGTGCACAACGCGCTCAAATACACCGAAGCAGGACTTGTAGCTGTTAAGGCTGAGGAACAGGACGGACAGGTTCTTATCTATGTGACAGATACCGGAGTGGGCATGACTGAAGAGACTATGGCAAGGATATTTCTACCCTATGAGCAAGGCCCTCACGGAATAAATGACGGGCGTGGAATTGGGCTGGGATTAAGCATATGCCGGCAGCTGGTAGAACTGCATGGAAGCAGCCTACGCATTCAATCAGAGCTTGGTAAAGGTTCAACTTTTAGTTTCACACTCTCTCTTGCCGATTCTTACAGCGAACAGATAATAAGACAGACGGAACCTACAGTTTCGTATATGGCAGATGAGATTCATAGACAGATGACTGAGTGGGGAATTTCCGAACATCAGCCAAGTAATCACTCTGAAAAAATTCCACCGCTTTTTACAGAGATTAAGGTAAATATTCTGGTGGTAGATGATGATCCTGTCAATCTGAATGTACTAAAGGGTATTCTTGAAACCGAACCTTATATCATAACTACCGTGAACTCAGCCCATGAAGCATTGGAATTGTTGGATAAAAGGAACTGGGACTTACTTATTGGCGATGTTATGATGCCACAGATGTCGGGATACGAATTAACACAGAAGGTTCGTACTCGCTACTCCTTATATGAGCTTCCAATTCTATTGCTTACTGCCCGTAGTCAGCCTGAGGATATTTATACTGGATTTTTGTCCGGTGCCAATGATTATGTCACAAAACCTGTGGACGCAGTGGAGCTTAAATATCGTATTCGGGCTTTAACTGCAATGAAGCTATCCTTCAATGAACGGGTGCGGATAGAAGCAGCATATCTACAAGCACAGATACAACCACATTTTTTATTCAATACGTTAAACTCTATTGCCGCACTCAGTGATTTGGATACTAAAAAAATGCAGGAGCTCATTGGTGCGTTTACTTCTTTCTTAAGAATCAGTTTTGACTTTTTAAATGTCGGAGAGCTCGTGAACCTCTCCCATGAACTGGAATTGGTAGAATCTTATCTGTATATTGAACAGACTCGATTTGCAGAAAGGATATCTGTTGTCTGGAAGATAGATCCGAATATTGATATCCTAATCCCTCCTCTATCCATCCAACCGTTGGTAGAAAATGCTGTTAAGCACGGTATACTTAAGCGCCAACAGGGTGGAACTGTTCAAATACGTATTATCCGTCTGCACAAGGCTGTAAAGATTGAAGTGGAGGATGATGGGCAAGGCATGGATTCCGGAACACTCTCTTTACTGCTGAAGCCATTGATGGAAGGCAAAGGTGGCATCGGGCTGGCCAACACCCATCGGAGGTTAAGTCAATTATATGGTCAAGGTCTCTCGATCCAGAGTAAGCCTGGAGAAGGCACCTTGGTATCCTTTGTTGTACCAGAGGACAGTGATAACTTTTCAAGCAAAAAAGCCGCTCCATAAGGAGTGGCTTTTTTGTATCGTTATCTATTTCCTTTTAGAGTACGCTTAAAAAATAGTCGGCACCATTCCCCCATCCATGCGAATTGGAGAACCTTTAAATGCAGAGGCATAAGGACTGCATACAAATGCTGCTAGTCTGCCTATTTCAAAAGGTTTAATAAATCGTTGTATTTCAGATTGAGGAAGATTTGTAGTCATGAATTTTCTTTCTTTTTCTGAAAAAGTCATATCCTCATTGGAGTATATCCCATCAATAATTTGATGCACATTTTCAGATAGTGTTGGTCCTGGCATGATCGTATTGACTGTAACTTCAGTTCCTATCGTTAACTTAGATAAGCTTTTTGACAATGATAATAACATTGATTTGGTCATTGCATATTGAGGCATTTGGCCTGAAGGCATAATGGCTTCTTCACTAGCAATAAAGAGAATTCGGCCATAATCTTTTTGTAACATTTTAGGTAAATAGAATTTTGTTAATCCATTCGCAGCAAGGACATTAGTACGGATGTATTTTTCAAATATTTCGTCGTCAACGTCCTCATATTTCATAATTTCATAGATACCCATATTATTAACTAAAACATCTATATTAGGGTATTTTTCGAATAAGGCTTCTCTTTGCGCAATATCCACAATATCCGCTGTAGCATTTTGTGGAGAGGTAGCCGGGAAATTCGACTTTATTTCATTTACAGTCTGTTCTACCTGATCATAATTCCGTCCATTAATTAGTACATTAACTCCTTCTTTAGCGAGTTCAATGGCGATTGCTTTACCAATACCTTTTGTTGATCCTGTAATTAAAGCTGTTTTATTATTTAATCCCATATCCATATTACATTTCTCCTTTTATCCCGGCGTGCTGAGTAGTTGTCATTTTAAGAACAGTCCTGTGTGCCGGCTAGGATTATATTATCGTACCGGGGTTGTTCAGTAACTAGCGGATTGTGCCAAAGTTCTTGTTTAACACGCCAATGATAAAACTCTGAAAATACTGTCTTTATGAAGAGGGTATCGTGTTTAAACCTAAATGTTCATTACGCCAATTTGAAGGAGTATCACCTTCCCAAAGACGAAAGGCACGGTAGAACGAGTTCTGGTCTTCATATCCAATCAAGAAAGCCACTTCTTTAATATCAAGCGAAGAATCTGCCAGATACTCTCGTGCTTGCTCATGTCTAGCTTGTGTAAGCAATTGCTTAAAGCTTGTGTTTTCTTCAGTAAGCCTGCGTTGCAAGGTACGGTCACTCATACTTAATACCTTCGCAACAGCTTGAATGTCAGGGCGTCCTCCGCTGAAGCTGCGTTTCATGATCCATTTGACCCTCTCGGTTATAGAGCGTGTGCCCTTCTGTTCAGCAAGCGTCCGGTCCAAAACGGGAGTCAGAATCTCCAGTAACTCTTCGTTGTACGAGATAAAAGGATGATTCAAATCATTTCGACGCAACGTCAAACGATTATATTGAGCATCTATCTGAATTCGGCAGCCGAAATAAGCTTCAAGAATCTTTACATTTCCTATAGGCTGTGAAAACTCGACAAGCTGTGCTGTCAAAGGTAGGCCTGTGCCTCGCCGTCCGAGTTCTAGAAGAAATGCCAAAGTGAGGCCGAGCAGCAGCGGTGGACCAGAATGCCCGGGATGCTGCCATTCCAATTCGATTGTACATAACTCGCCTTCCTCGGTAATACGCAAGCTTTCAGGAGGGCACATTTGTTTGTATCGTACCATTCGGTTAAGAGCATCGCGATAGTCCTTAGCATGGTATGTTGCTAAAACCGTCGGCGGATATTGTGTGGTTTCAAAGACGGTTGCAAGCTTAATGATTCCTTCGGCAGTATCTCCAATGAGATCGGAATATGCCTGCCAGACTGCGAAATATTGGGCGGTGGTGACTTCTGACTCTGTGATCTGGCTAAGTGGAAGATTTGCTTTGCTGGCTACATCTTGTGCAGTTATCCCTAATTGACTTAATCCAGCCCAAAATCCTGGTGGGATTTTAATTTGATCAGAGGTATGAGACTTCATACATATGGACCTCCTTTATTAAGAACTCCAGCACGCTTGGGCAAGCAGTTCGAACGAATGCAATCGTTTCTCATAATCTGGAATCATGGTAACGATAATGAATTCATTAACTCCATACAAAAGAGATAACCGTTCCAACTTACCTTTAACACTTTCCGGAGTACCTACCAGCAGCTTACGTTCCAAGGGCTCAGACTTCGCTTCGGCAGAACCTTCTTGTTGGAATAATGTCGTACCAGATGAGGCCAATCGCTCTGCCTCTTCCTCTGTCTCGGCGCAAATGACGCCAACAGCAACCATGGCCTGCGGTTCAGGAGAAAGTGAAGAAGGAGTAAATGTTTCACGGTAAGCTTGCAAAACCTCCTCCCCTGCTACATCGCTCATGAACTGGCCGAACACATAACCTGCTCCAAACTCGGCAGCATATGCCGCGCTTTTCTTGTTTGTACCCAGCAGCCATAGCTCTGGAGATACGGGTGGGACCGGACGGGCGGTTATTGAACGTCCTTCATAGGAATAGTTACCCTGCAATAATTCAGTGACTCCTTTAAGCAGTTCTGGCATTTTCCAAACATTTTCGAGAAAATTGCCACTCAGTGCTAAACTTACTTCAGCAGTACCGCCGGGAGCTCTGCCTAATCCAAGGTCGATACGTCCCGGGTACAAACTGGCCAGCAAATGAAATGCTTCCACCACCTTTAGCGGCTTATAATGTGGCAGCAATAAAGCGCCTGAGCCAAGGCGAATGTGTGTTGTTTTCGCTCCAATATGCGATAAAAGCACCTCCGTAGAGGTACATGCTAATCCCGGCATATCATGATGTTCAGCAACCCAATAACGAGAATATCCCAGTCTTTCTGCTGTCTGAGCCAGCTTCACTGCTTGTCCCAATGCGGTACTAGCATCCACCGTATTAAAAACAGGTACGAGATCTAATACACTAAGCTTAATGGATGTTCTTGTCATGATTAAGTCCTACTCGAGGGTTTCGGTAAAATTCGATCATATCGATAAAAATAAGCTTGTAATCAACTGCAACCGCGGCCAGATCATACATTTGGCCATGGCCGTCTTCTTTGGAGGCAAAAACAACATCGTGCCGCAGCTTATCCATAATCATTTTGCCGATGAACTGATGCTCGTATTCCGCGTACTTCTTTTTGAAAGCTTCATTAAACTCCCACAGCTCTTGGTAAGACCGCTCTAGCATTGCGTTTACCAAAGTCAGCTCATTGCCCTCTTTTTGTACAGCTACGTAATAATTTCCGCGATCATCCTTGATCAAATCCTTATATAACTCAACATTCAAAGTTAACGTCTCCTCTCTGATTACCTAGAACTCAATTTTATAGGCTTGCAGTCAGCACCGTTGGCTCTGTCGTGATTTCTACATTTCCTGCAACAGCTCTGGAGATCATGCAGGAGCCTTCTGCTTTATGGGCAATACGGATGGTTTTATCAATATCGTCCTGTGACGCATCTTTGGTAAGGGTGATTAGGGGTGAATGTTTGATGGCTTCATATGTAAAAATGTTATTCGTTACATCGACCGTCGCCTCTGAGGTTAACGTCAGCTCTGAAGTCGTCAGCCCTGCCCGCTCCAGCATTGCTGCAAGTGTAATGAGATAACAGGTTGCTGCTGCTCCCAAAAGCATCTCATCCGGATTCGTTCCTACTCCGGGTCCTCCCATTTCTTTCGGAATGGAAATTTGAGTCTTAAGCTGTCCAGCTTCAATAGTTCCGTCACTGTTACGGCCACCGTTCCATACGGCGTTCAATATAAATGGGTGTTTCATTTTTATATATCCTCCCTAGCTTGATATTGCATGATATATTTTTCATCGAATACTTTACATGCTAACATAGAAGAATGTGGTGAACAAACAGGCTCAGGCCTACTATTCATGAAACTTATCTATAAATTAAAATCCAGGAGGTTCTACCATCATGATAAACGACACGGATATAAAACATCTCAAGCGTTGTATTGAACTTGCCCGAATTGCACTAGAAGCTGGGGACGAACCCTTTGGTTCAGTCCTTGTATCAGCAAGTGGAGAAGTGCTGGCGGAAGACCGCAACCATGTAGGTAGCGGTGACCATACTCAGCATCCCGAATTCGCTTTAGCCCGCTGGGCAGCTCAGAATATGACACTGGAAGAACGTAAGCAGGCAACAGTGTATACCTCCGGAGAACATTGCCCTATGTGTGCAGCGGCACACGGTTGGGTTCGTTTAGGACGAATTGTATATGCCAGTTCCTCGAAGCAATTATCGGCGTGGTTAAATGATATGGGAATTGCAGCATCACCCGTCCGTAATTTAAGGATTCAAGAGGTTATTCACGATGCGTTCGTAGATGGCCCTGTACCGGATCTTGCAGAACAAGTACGGGAGCTTCATCTACAATTTCACGAGAAAAGACTTCTTCAGTAATACGAAGAATCAAAAATATTTTATTTTTCCGTAAAAAAAGAACCTTCGGATAAAGGTTCTTCGGCTGTCGAGAAAGTCTCGACAGCTTTATTTATGTCCAGAAAAGGGTGATTTCACATCCCTTTACCTTTTATTATTCTTAATTACTTCGCTAAAGCGGTCAGGGAAATTTGTATGTACACCATCTACACCCCAAATTACGGCTTTATCCATATTCACTTGATAATTCACAGTATATGGAAACACCTTTAGCCCTGAATTTTTTGCCTGCGCGACATATGCCGCATTTATTTTTTGAAAGTTAGGACTTATGCCTACCGCATAAGTTTTTAATCTATTCACATAGGATTCTGATATTTCATAAACAGGAAAATCATACCATACAATTTGATAAAGAGGGACTGCTGGATTTATGGAATGGAATCTACGTAAACTCGCTTCACTAAATGAATGTATAGCAACATGAGCCGACAGATCATAATTTAAGATTTCTTCATTTAACAATGCCTCGATGTTCGAATTCGACGTGGGATCTTTAATCTCAATCATATAGTCCACTTCTTTTCCGAACCTTTCAAATACCTCTTTTAGTGTCGGAATACGTAAATCTACATATTTATCTCTAGCGAACATGGGATATTGTTCATTAAACCATGATCCCGCGTCTAATTTTGAGATCTGCTCTAAAGTAAAATCCTTTACATACCCTTTAGCATTCGTGGTGCGATTTACGGTCCCATCATGAATAACAACAGGAACATGATCTTTTGTTAACTGAATGTCTAACTCGATATAATCGGTCTTCATATCAATAGCTAGTTCGAATGCAGGTATTGTATTCTCAGGAGCATATCCTGAAGCACCACGGTGAGCGATTGTATATACTTTATCCGCAGGCATGATAATTTCCTTTACTTTAATGCGAATCCAGGGGGAATAAGCATACAAAGAGGTGAACAATAAGATTAACAAAAGCACATGTATACCTATAAAGTAGATTCTAGAATTTTGAATTTTTTGCATTAAGCTGACCTCATCTTTTAAAAAATATAATGTGGAATACTTGGTGACTTTCGCTCTAACATTCATTCTTGTGTAAAATTATGATTTATATTCCCTTATGTTAATCCCACCTCAATGTATTTGTAAGGTCAAAGTTTGGAGATTTCTATTGTACCAGATTATCTAGAGAAAATATTGCGAGGCAGCATAAATGAGAAAGGGTCTGCAAGGTCAAGAAGCAACATCTAAACTTTGTGGGGTATAAACTATAGTTGCTATATATACAGAGTCCTAAAGTTCTTATACCATTAACTTTGTAAGCGATTAACTTTATAGGAGGAAATGACTTGACAAAGCCAGTGCAACCCAATGAACCTCTCGTAACTCATATTTATACTGCGGATCCTTCTGCTCATGTATTTGAAGGCAAGATTTATATTTATCCCTCTCATGACCTGGATCACGATATGATCTCTAATGACAACGGTGACCAATATAATATGGAGGATTACCATGTTCTGTCTATTGATGGAGATGGCTCCCCTTGTATCGACCACGGTGAAGTACTTCATGTGAAGGATGTTCCATGGGCTAAAAAGCAAATGTGGGCTCCGGATGCAGCATACAAAAACAATACCTACTATTTGTTTTTCCCAGCCCGAGACCATGACGATATTTTCCGAATCGGGGTTGCCACCTCAGCTTCACCTTCCGGACCCTTTACACCTGAACCAAGCTACATTCCTGGCAGTTATAGCATTGATCCCGCTGTTTTCGTTGATAATGATAGCAAATCATATATATACTTTGGGGGTCTTTGGGGCGGTCAACTTGAAAAATGGCAAACCGGCTCATTTGTTGCGAATGCCGAGGGACCGGCTGAAACGGCACCAGCTCTTGGACCTATCGTAGCGGAGCTGAGCGAGGACATGCTGAGCTTTGAAGGTGAGCCTAGAGAAATATCCATCATCGATACGAACGGAAATCCGATTCTTGCTGGAGATGAAGAGAGAAGATATTTTGAAGGTCCATGGGTTCATAAATATAACGGTTATTATTATCTTTCTTATTCCACGGGTACTACCCATAATATTGTATACGCTATCAGTAAAGATCCGCTTGGGCCTTTTGTATATCAAGGAAAAATACTTACACCCGTCCTGGGCTGGACAACACACCATTCTATTGTTCAGTTTAAAGAGAAGTGGTATTTATTTTATCATGATAGTTCTTTATCTGGTGGTGCTGACAACAAGCGATCTGTAAAATATACGGAGCTGAAATACAACGATGATGGCACCATTCAAACCATCCATCCTTAGTTTTTATTGAAATGGAGTGCATGCTGGAGTGCACAGGAGGGGAAATATCATGCCAATGACACAACAAGGTGCTTTTTATACGGGGAAATATCGCAATTTATTTAAGGAGTTTGGCTTTTCTGAAGATGAAATCAACGCTAAACTCGAAGAAACTTGGAGTGATTTGTTTTACGGAGATCCGAACGTACGAATCTACTATCCGCTGGACGAGGATAAAAGCTATATTCTGGATACAGGTAATCTGGATGTTAGGTCTGAAGGAATGTCCTACGGGATGATGATGGCTGTTCAAATGAATAAAAAAGATGAGTTTGATCGTTTATGGAACTTCTCTAAGACGTTTATGCAGCACAAAGAAGGCCGTTATGCCGATTACTTTGCTTGGCACTGCAAGCCTGACGGTACAAGAATTTCACCAGGACCCGCACCGGACGGGGAAGAGTTTTTCGCCATGGCTTTGTTTTTTGCCTCAAAACGTTGGGGGAACGGTCCGGCACCTTATAATTATTCCGAGCAGGCTCGAATAATATTGCGTGCTTGTGTACATAAAACTGAAACAGGCGCTGGTGACTCAATGTGGGACGCGGAAACGAAACTGATTAAATTCGTACCGGAATCCACCTTCAGTGATCCATCTTACCATCTCCCCCATTTCTATGATTTGTTCGCTTTGTGGGCTGATGAAGGTGACCATATATTTTGGCGAGAAGCGGCGGAAGCCAGCCGCACATATCTACACACTACATGCCATCCTATAACTGGTCTCGCTCCCGAATATGCCAATTTTAACGGCACCCCGGCAGAACCCCAGCCTCATGGTGATTTCAGCCATTTTTTCAGTGATGCTTACCGGGTTGCGGCTAATATCGGTCTGGACTGGGTATGGTTCCAAAAGGACAGCTGGCAGGTCAATCAATGTAACCGAATTCAAGCTTTTTTTAGGAATATCGAAGTTTCCAATTACCGGCGGTACACCATTGAGGGACAGGCATTCGACGAACCGGCGCTGCATCCAGTAGGCCTTTTGGCGACCAATGCCATGGCTTCGCTTGCTTCGGATGGCCCGGAGGCAGAGCATTTTGTCCGTTTGTTTTGGGATACACCTTTGCGAACTGGACAACGTCGTTATTATGATAACTGTCTGTACTTCTTTAGTTTACTAGCCCTAAGTGGAAACTATCGCATTTATTGAAGTATATCGAACAAAACAATAGGACTCCATTCCTCGAAAAGGTCGAGGAATGGAGTCCTATTAATCGTAATAAAGCTTTGCTATTATTTAATTACTACATATTCCAAGTTAACAAGTTTTGCGTAAGCAATAATTTGGTCTGATGTAAGAGTTAAAGAAACAACGGTGTGGTGACCGCCACCATTTTCGATCCAAGCTTTTACCCCGTCTTGGAAGTTTGGTTTAACATTCCAAAGCACACGAGCTACTGGTAGGTTTGGAGCTGGAACAGTTGGTTCAAAAGCAGTCACTTCGTTGATCAAAAGTTTGTAATGCGTACCGAAGTCAGCCATGGAAACCACTACACCGTCTCCTGCTTTACCGTCAAATACTAAACGGGCTGGATCGTCTTTACCACCAATACCTAGTGGAGACACGATGATTTTTGGTTTGTTGCTTGCCAAAGTAGGATCTACTTCAAGCATATGGGATTGAAGAATAGATTCTTGTCCAACCGTCAATTCATAAGTGTAGTCTTCCATAAAGCCCGTGGATTGGTTATGGCTCATCACTTTAAGCAAGCGGTCGAGAGCTGCAGTCTTCCAGTCTCCCTCTCCAGCAAAACCATATCCTTGTGCCATCAAACGTTGAACAGCAAGTCCTGGAAGTTGTTTCATTCCATGTAAATCTTCGAAGTTTGAGGTGAAGGCATTGTAGCCACCTTGATCAAGGAAACGTTTGATAGCAATTTCATAGCTTGCTTGAACTCTTACGCTAGCTTCCCATGCTTCTTTGCTGTTAGTGCCATAGTCGAATTCATACAGCTCTGCATATTCAGCAAACAAACCATCGATTTCTTCTTCTTTAACTTCATTAATGACTTGAACCAGGTCACCAATACCAAAGTAGTCAACCGTCCAGCCAAATTGAATTTGGGCTTCAACTTTATCTCCTTCAGTTACACCAACGTTACGCATGTTGTCACCAAAACGAGCAACTTTGATATTGAAGCTTTCGTTATAAGCAACAGCTACGTCCATCCATTCTGCAATTTGCTTTTGAACTTCAGGGCGTTCCCAATAGCCTACAACCACTTTGTTTTGTTTGTTCAAACGGGCGTTAATAAAACCATATTCACGGTCACCATGAGCTGCTTGGTTTAGATTCATGAAGTCCATATCAATTGTTGCCCATGGAATACTTTCATTATATTGCGTAGCTAGATGAAGCAAAGGTTTTTGCAGCATTTTTGTTCCGCGGATCCACATTTTTGCAGGTGAGAAAGTATGCATCCAAGTGATGACACCGGCAACTTCGTCACGATAGTTAACTTCTTTCATAATGTTGGTGATTTTATCTGCGCTGACAGCTAAATCCTGCAATACTAGTGGGTAAGGCAAAACTCCGCTTTTATTCAAAGCATCTGTCATCGTTTGTGCGTGCGCTTTAACTTCAGCCAATGCTTCTTCCCCATAAAGATGTTGCGAACCTACGACAAACCAAAATTCTTTTGCTACTGCTGTTGACATATTCATCCTCTTTTCATCATTTTGTAGTTTGATTATTTTTGACCGTAATAAGCGTCTTTCCCATGTTTGCGCAAGTAATGTTTATCTAGAATACGTTGTGGCAATTCTTCCGCAAAATGGTTCAACTCTCTAGCAAATAAATTCATTTTTGATACTTCATCCAACACTACGCTGTTCATTACAGCGGATTTTGCATTTTTCCCCCAAGTAAAGGGTCCGTGGCCTTTAAGCAAAACACCGGGAACCGCCATAATATCTATCCCGCGTTGTTCAAAGGTTTCGATGATTACATTACCTGTTTCCGCTTCGTAACCCCGATCGATTTCCTCTTGCGTCAAGAAACGCGCACAAGGAATGGAGCCATAGAATGTATCAGCGTGCGTAGTTCCCATTACAGGAACGTCAAGTCCTGCTTGTGCCCAAATAGTTGCCCAAGTGGAATGTGTATGCACGATTCCGCCAATTTCGGAGTAATGTTTATAAAGTACTGCGTGAGTAGGTGTATCGGAGGAAGGTCTCATCTCCCCTTCAACCACATTGCCATCCAGATCAACAACTACCATATCGCTGGCTTTCATTGTTTCATAATCTACACCACTAGGTTTGATTACGAATAATCCACTTTCGCGATCAATTGCACTCACATTTCCCCATGTATACTTGATAAGTCCATGTTTCGGCAATTCCAGATTGGCTTGAAAAACCTCTTCTTTAAGTTGTTCTAACATCTTAGTCCCTCCATTTTCAGACTAAATTATCAACAGCGGATTGCTCAATCGCCAAACCTTTTTTATAACGTTCGATAAAGGTTTCAAAGCCTTTAATGTCGGTTGCATCGGGATGAATTTCTTCTCCCTTTACATCTTTGAACACTTTTTGATCGAGGAAGTCCTCCAAGCTTTCTTCCTGATTTTTGTTCATCATGTATGAGGCAAGAATAGCCATTCCCCATGCGCCGCCTTCTCCAGCAGTCGACATTACGGAAACAGGAACATTCAGTGAAGCTGCCATCATTTTTTGGCCAACAACCGGAGTCTTAAATATACCGCCGTGTCCTAAAATACTATCTATGGCTACATTCTCTTCTTTCGTTAAAATGTCCATTCCAATTTTCAAAGCACCAAAGGCGCTGAACAAATGTGCACGCATAAAGTTAGCCAGATTAAATTTGCTCTCAGGCGAACGTACAAATAGCGGACGGCCTTCTTCTAACCCCGTAATGTTCTCACCCGAGAAATAACCGTAACTGAGCAATCCACCCGCATCTGCGTCTGCTTCCAAAGCCTTATTCAGCAGTACGCTGTACAATTTATCAGCTTCTACCTTTTGCCCCATCGCTTCATAGAACTCACGGAATAATCCGAGCCAGGCGTTAAGGTCACTTGAACAGTTATTAGCATGAACCATACCTACCGGACTTCCGTCTGGCGTAGTCACCATATCAATTTCCGGATAAACCTTGGAAAGCTCTTTTTCCAATACGATCATGGCAAAAACAGAGGTTCCTACGGAGACATTCCCGGTACGTTTTCTTACACTATTGGTAGCAACCATACCGGTTCCCGCATCCCCTTCTGGAGGGCTAAGCGGAATCCCAGCTTGTAATTGCAATGATGGATCCAGAATTTTGGCTCCTGCTTCGGTTAATAGACCCGCTTGCTCACCGGCAACATACACCTTAGGAAGAAGATCGCTGGTCTTCAGCGAATAACCTTTGCCAGCAATAAGCTCATCAAACTGTTGTATCATGGATTCATTATAATTCCCTATGGATTCATCAATTGGGAACATACCTGAAGCATCCCCAACACCAAGTGCTTTGTTGCCGGTCAATAACCAATGAATGTATCCTGCTAACGTCGTAACAAAACGAATCTCCGGCACATGTTCTTCTTTGTTTAAGATCGCCTGATAAAGATGAGCAATACTCCAACGTTCCGGGATATTGAATTTAAATACATCCGTCAATTCTTTGGCTGCCTTACCAGTTGTTGCATTACGCCAAGTCCGGAACGGAACGAGCAATTGATCCTGTTCGTCAAAAGTCATATATCCATGCATCATTGCAGAAAACCCGATTGAACCAACGGTTTGGAGGGTGATTCCGTAATTTTGTTGAACTTCTTGCTTCATCTCACGATAAGCATCTTGTAGACCTTTGATAATATCTTCTAGGCTGTACGTCCAAAAGCCGTCTTTCAATTGATTTTCCCATTCATAACTTCCAGAAGCGATCGTTTGAAAACTATGATCAATAAGTACTGCTTTAATACGCGTGGATCCAAATTCAATCCCTAGCGAAGTTTCTCCCTTATTGATTGCTTCTTCGATGCTTAATCGATTCGATATCACGTTGGTCACCTCTCTGACAGCGCTTTTTAATATAAAAGAATTCGCTTTCTTAATTAACAGCTTTAGTATAAATTTTTGTACGTACATTTGTCAATAAAATAGTTATATATACATACAAATATGGAGATGATAATAATTTAACTCCGTACTTAGTATGTTTATGATGATCTAAAGGTACGAAATATTTACATTTTTTCATAAAAAAAGAGCCCCTTTATATTTAATTCGTAGTCATGCTATAATTTGTACATACAACTTAACGAAATGAACGAATCAAAAAGCGAACAAGTATGGAAAGAGGAATTACATGAAACCAAAGTATCAAGTGATTATAGAGGATATAAAAAGCAAGATCCTTTCAGGAGATTACAATGTAGGCGAACAAATTCCTACGGAGTCTGCCTTGCAGTCCTTGTACGAGGTTAGCAGACAGACTGTTAGAAAAGCCATTTTAGAGCTATCCAACGAAGGATTCCTCCGCAGCGAAAAAGGTTCTGGCACGTATGTCAGCAACCAATATCGCACAAAGACCGGCGGGAGTTCACATAAGAAGACGATCGGTGTAATTACGACGTATATCTCTGACTACATCTTCCCTTCTATTATCCGGGGGATTGAAAGCCGAATGAATGAGGATAACTATTCACTATTATTGGCTAGTACCAATAACGATGTTGCGCAAGAAAAAAAAGCTCTCGAAATGATGTTGTCCTACGGCGTAGATGGTTTAATTATTGAACCTACAAAAAGTAATCTGTATAATCCCAATATTGCTTATTATCTGTCATTTAAGGAGCAGGATATTCCACTCATTATGATCAATGCTTTTTATGAGGAAATAGAGCTACCCTTCCTTTGTCTTGACGATGTGCAGTCCAGTTATCTGGCAACAAAAGAATTGATCTCCAAAGGTCACTCTCAAATTGGACTTATCGCAAAAATGGATGATTTACAAGGCAAATATCGAATGAAGGGTTATATCAAAGCCCTCGAAGAAGCTAAATTGCGGTTTTATCCAGAGCAAATATTTTCGTTCAATACCGAGACCAAACAAACCTTAGCTACAAACCTGAAGGATTTCCTAAATAAAAATAGAGATACCCTCTCTGCGATTGTCTGCTACAACGACGAGGTTGGTTTGGAAGTAGTCAATGCTTGCAGACAGCTGGAAATTTCTATACCAGAGGATTTATCAATTATTGGCCAGGACAACTCCTATATTGCCCAAAATGCGAACATCAAACTGACCACTTTGACGCATCCCCAAGAAACTATGGGCCGTGATGCAGCGGATTGGGTCATTAAAAAATTACAAGGAAAAAAGGATCTTCCCAACAACACTTATTATCAACCTGTGTTAATTGAAGGAGAAACAGTAGTCGAGAGATAGAATAAATTCTGAGGGATTTGTGTTTATCTTCATATGTAAATGTAATAACCCACCAGTTGTGACTGGTGGGTTATTTGCAACTGTTATCTTAGTATTCTTTAAAGGTTCGATTCTTGTTTTGAAGTCAACAGTACAGAAGAAGCAAACTGTTTCACAAGATTGCCGGGATTTATCCCGTATTTATCCGAAATCCCTCGGCAGCCCGAGGGGTGATAGCCCCAAGGCTTGAATATGGTGTTATCTGGATACACCATCTAGGAAACACTAACATTTCTTTTACTTAATTTCTTAAATACCGAGTATTCCTTATTGGACTTAATAAAACTTAATATCTTTTCAGCACATTCTAATGAATTCATCTCTTCCGTATTTACTTCGAGGTCATATTCATCAAAGCAATATACTTTGCTAAACTGTGAAGCTGCTAGTCCAATCTTTCTATCTCCTCTTGTTTGCTCTCTTCTTATGAGTTCTTCTTTCGAGCATATTACACCTATAAATAACGTAGGGTGATCGAAAAATTGCTCAAGAAACACATTAAACCTCTTATCGTTGTCGATTACGGTATCTACTATTACATTAAAACCAAATTCTGATAACAATTTAATTGTCGAATGGTACACTGAGAATATGGAATCATCCAATATTTGGGAAACGACTTGATGATCTATTTCTCTTGTAGGTTCATCTGGAAATTTATTATTAATAAAATCATTGTAATTATTAAAAAAATCATCAATTGATAAATGATAAAAAGGAATCTCTTTCTGTTTTATCAGTTCAGTCGATATGGAGGTCTTTCCGGAACTTGAAGTTCCATTTAGAAAAACTAATATCCCTTGCTTCAATTTAATCATCCCTTCAAATAATAATCATTGCAACTCAGAGATTATTCGAGAAAAGATTAAATTATCCTTTACTGTTTGATATGTTCCTTGATTTGTTCGGCTATTTGCTCCAACAATGCTTCTTTTCCTAAAGCAAAGAAAGCCTCATTATAATTTTGTCTGCTTGTCATACGATATATATTATTCGATTTTACAGCTTTCAGATTGCTCCAGACCTTGCTTTGGTCAAGAACATTCTGGTCATTATCGGATAATAAAATGATATGGTCTGGATTAAAGGTGGACAGTGCTTCTAGACTTGTCACTTTCCCTCCCCATGGATCTGGCTCCGGTGTACCTGGCGCGATGGGTAATCCTAGATCATTAAAAATCATATCCGCAATACCTGTGCGGGAATAGATGCGTATTTCTTTCTCTGTAGCTTCGATTACCGCAAACGTCTCTTCCTTGGTTATCTCAGTGATTTGATCATGTAGTATTAGAGCACGTTGATCATAGACCTTCAACCACGCTTCCATTTCCGCTTTCTTATCAAGCACCTCCGCAACAAATGCAAATCGCTCTCTAAAAGCGTTAAAGCCATAAGGCACCCTCACTGTTGGAGCAATCATATTTAGTTGATCATAGATTTTTTCTTGGGTAGGTCCTGCCAGTATCAAATCAGGGCTTGCTGCAATGATCGCTTCTAAGTTGACTTCCGTCTGAAACCATCCAGCGGGAGTTACATCAGGCAGTTCTTTTTTGAGAATAGGAGTGATTTCTAATGAATTAGCCATATCTGTATTCCCAGTAATAACAGGTTTATATCCAAGCACCAGAAGTTCTTCCGTTGAGCCGGATACATCGGCAATTCTAACCGGATTCACCGGTAATTCAACATCTACTTTAGCCTCCTGACCTGAATTCCCACACCCGTACAGCATCACCATCATGATTAAGGCGATTCCGGCAAAAGAGATCCGTTTTAAACTGAACATTTTTTCCAACCCTCTCCAATCTATTGATAATCATTCTCACTTCCAGTAAGTCCGATCATACACTCTGCTGATAGGACAGAACTACCGGCAGAAGGATTGAATAACGGTTTGGCGGATATTTATTTAATTTTTATCGTTTTTTAATTACTTCTGAAGGATTAATTCCATATTGCTTCCGAAAAGCTTCTGCAAAATGACTAAAGTTGTTGTAACCTACCATCGTCGCTGTTTGGCTGACACTAATATCCCCGGTTCTTATGATTTCCCATGCTTTTTCTAAACGTTTGTTCCGTAAATATGCAAATACAGTTGTTCCGTACTCTTCCTTAAATCCAACTTTTAATTTGTATTCGTTAATGCCTGCCAGCTTGGACAATTCGATTAGCGATGGTGGGTTTGCCATGTGGTCAAGGATGATATCCCTGGCTTTCCGAATGTTTTCTCGGTCACTACGTGATAAATGCAAACTGCGTTTAGTATGTTTCTGTTCAAAAAGAAAAGCGTCAAAATATACAGATAGGAGTTCTAATGCCTTCCCCTCTACGTACAACCGGCGCATGGAGGTATGATATGGACAGTCTCTCAATTGCACCAATAATCGGGTGGTTTCTGGAAGAATAGGCATACGGAACATTCGAAAAGCACATGAATCTAACAGTCCGGATAAGCTGCGAGCATGTGAAGAGCCTTGATCCTCCATCCATGAATCAAATAGTGTAACTGGTACACCTATGGACAATAAACGGATAGGTTCAGCACTGCGATAGTGAAATTCCGCCTGGAAATCCTGCATGAACTGCAATGAACAACTATCGGGCATTAACTCATGGCTAGTATCTGTAACATGAACTTCCCCGCTCCCCTGCAGACAAAAGCTTAACTCAATCATTGCTGCTTCGGATTGAACCTGAACTAGGCGATCATCAGCAAAACGGTAATCACTATCAACAATTTCGATCCCGGAGGGTGTGATCACTCTATCGACGTATCCTTGGGTACTGGATTGTGCAAAATGTTTCCTCTCTGTAGTGTCCCTCATAGACGGAGCCTCAAACAAAGCATCGAAATACCCGTTATAGATGTTATGAATAGATGAACTTGTCATTCTGTTATACACTCAGCAGGTAAGCTGCACTCCGTAATCCCAATATTATGTTTTATCATGAGCAGATCACCTTTTCTCTTCTATTAAATGATAACGATTATCATTCAGATCATTATATGCGAGATATTGGATAACCTGCAATGTACAGTTTGTAAGGATCACTTATCTCCGCCTCCTCAGTAAAGCGGTAGCACCTCTTGGGTCAGCCCTGAAAAGAGGTCGCTGGTTTGAACAAAAAAGGCATCAGGCAAATAATAATAAGCATCACCCATAGACACCACCTTTAATTCGGGAATGATATACATGGCGATATAAGTCCCGTCTTTTAGGTTGAACTGTAATTGATATGATTTCCCTTGGGATTGCGCCGCTGCAAGAGCTTCATATTCCTTATTGCTTAGCTCTGTTTTTTTTGCGCTGTACAAACCTTCGATAATGGACACAACAATAGGATGATCAGTGATAGTCTTTTGCACGTCATTCCCCACATGATTCAGAATATTGATATCTTTTGCATGCTCCTTCAGATTAGCCAGATCTAAATACTCCTTCGCGCTCATTGCAGAATCGTCTACCTTCGCCACAATTTCAGCTAGATAAAAATATTGCTCATCCTTAACTGCAATACGAAAATGGGATGGGTATGTTGGGATTTCATACAGCTTTCCACCAATTGCGAACGTAGCGGCATAATCCTTTTCCGCATTCTTATCCCCGTCTTTCTTTCCGGGCTCTTGGTTGAGATCAAACTCTAATGCACCAAGCGATTTGTCAGGCTCCATACCTGTGAACTTAAACTGAGCGCCATCTGCTACGAATGCATAACGGTATCCATTGTAATTCAGAATTTTGCGAACCCCTGTGGGAGACGAGACTGCTGTCTGCTGCGATATTTGTGGTGAATTAGGCAACGGCGTCTGTGGAAATTTATAAACGGCCACACCTAACACCAATGCAGCACAAGCTGCGAATGAGCCCCACTTTACATAAGCTTTTTTATTAGTGCGTCTCGCGGAGTTGGCTTTTTCTATCAAATTTTCGTCTATGTAACCGATTGTTTTGAAGAGCTCTTTATTATTCAAAGGAAATAACCCTCTTTCTGAAGATATATTTGGAGTTTTTTGCGTGTTCTGAAAAGAATTGATTTGGTTTTGCTTTCACTGATTGAGAAGCGTGCGGCAATATCGGCCAAAGAATCAGAATACCAGTAACGCCTCAAAAAAATATCCCGCTGATCTTCCTTAATGTTGTGTAGAAATTTGCTTATAGATTCGGCTATTTGTGCTTCCTCGTATTGGGTTTCAACGTTGTCTGAAGAGGATAAACAATCGTTTAATTCATCAAGAATCGTATCGAATTTTTTATTCCGTTTTTTAGCCATGTAATAATCATATTTGTTCAAAGCAATATTTCGTGTGATTCTCCCCAGAAAAGAGGACAGCTTTGCAGGAGACTTTGGCGGTATTGCTTCCCATGCACCAAGAAAGGTATCGTTAACACATTCTTCCGAATCTTCAGCATTAGACAAAATGTTATGAGCGATCCGAGTACAATAATTTCTATATTTTTTCGATGTTTCTTCTACTGCCCTTTCATTACGTGCAAAATACAATTGTATGATTTCACTATCTTCCACTCCATCACTTCCGTTCGATTTGATTAAGCATTCACTTATAAAGTAGGAAAAGAAGTGTTTAGGTTGCATAAAAATATAATTTTCTATAAGCTTCGGCATTCAACGCTGATAATATGACATAAAAATACAAATAACCCCTCATCCTATGGGATAAGGGGAAGTTATAATGTCTTCTAATTTTTAATTAATTCTACTTCCTTCATTGGAACCTTTGTCTTACGGAGCATCATCCAGATCCCCCCCAGACAAAATAAAACACTGCATCCCATGCCAAACAACGCGCTGGCGTTTAATGCCTGAGGTGAGCCTTTCATCGTAAGCACAGCCATTTGAGTGACAACAATGGAGACTACGGCATCAGTAAAGCTAATCATTTTTAATGTTGATATAATGGGATTGTTGAGATGACGGTTAACAATGTTTCCATGAATGGCAAAACCAAGTTTTGTAAAAGCGATCAGTGCTACCAGATATACAATGTAACCTTCATAAACCAAAGCGTCCCCGACTAGATAAATCCGCAGGCAGACCAACAGATATGAAACACCTAGAAGACAAAGAAAAACACCGCCACGCTTATAAACGTAAAGCTCCATGGAATACCTTTGCTGTGGTGAACTGACTTTTTTAGCTAATGTATATTTATGAAGCACCTGTCCTTTGGCTATACAAAGAATCAGATAATAAAGTGCATTTGTGATGAACCATCCGGACAATAGATATAACCCAAGAATTAATTTGCCTATACCAATAAAAGCATTGATGACTAGGGAAGCGGCGTTGAACATGGCGGTTCGATCTTGCGGATTTCCGAAGTACCGAACTAAGATTGCCTTAATATATATCATCCTCTCAAGAAAACCTTCATATCTCATTTTATGTTTCTAAGGGGACAATAGTATCATACTTGGCTCAACCCAGCAATAAAGCAATTAAAGTTCTGATTTATGATATATTAGAAAAGGTTGTGCTAATTCGGCAAGAGGAAATAGCAACAGCAATTGTTAATGGAGGCAGGTCGTATATGTATAGAAAATTAACAGCAGCAGAGTTGGATGTTATTTTAAGCTCGATTAATAAGGAACAGCATTTTTTATATTATTCATACCTTACTTTTCGCAGACAAAACACAGTGCATTACGGTCAGTATTCTGACCAGGGCGAGTTGCTTGGAGTATTAGCCTTTTTAAGTGGCCTTCCGTTTAATGCTTTTTCTGTATATCCAGTTCAGCAATCCTTTTGTCTCAGCTCAATGTTGGCGTTCATGAAAGATGAATTACATCTACATAACCATGCGGTGGGTAGCTTTATTATTAACGAACAAGAGCTGCAGGTCTTTGCTTCTCAGCTTGAGTTCTACAGCCCTCCCCAAAAATTGCTTCTAATGAAACATATTCATGAAGATGTTCTACCAACAGCGGACAAGCATGTTATGCACTTAGGACCTGCTCATTTCCAGCGAATTGAAGCAAAGATGAACGAGCTGCAAACCATGGCTTTTTCAAAAGAAGAATTACAGAATCCGTTCTATGGTGTGATGGCACAAGACGAGCTGATTGCTGTAGGAGGATACCACATATATAGTGAGGATTACGTTGAACTAGGAAATATCGGAACAGATGTGGCCTGGAGAAGAAATGGTTATGGAAAAAAAGTCTGTGCAGAGCTAACACGCCAAGGACATGCCATTTCAGCTAACGTATATTTGAATGTTTTTGAGGAGAATGTAGGAGCCATTTCTCTATATCAATCGCTGGGATATGAACTCATTTGCCAACAATACATCGTTGAATTTATTATTTAATCTAAAAACGTACTGCATTAGCTGCAGTACGTTTTTTCTATCTAAACCTCTTACGCCGTAGGCATATTCTTCGTAGAAGAATATATTAAAGCATCTCTCAAAATGTAAATGTATTGGCTGCGCCCATCATCACTATAATCATACAATTCACCATGGCTCCCAGCCATATTTTTCCTGTGCACTTAAAGAGGTAACGCGAAATATAAGCTGCAATAAAAAGCTGGAAAACGAGAGGGAAAAGGACTAGTATTCTGAGCCAATCTTGATTTTGCCAAAAAGTTACGCCTGTTGAAAATAACGTTCCGTATTGTACCCCAATGAGCACTAGAATTCCGAGTACACCGCCTGTCCCGCTAATGAGCAGATCCTTCCATTCTTTCTGCCCTTCAACTGGGGTGGTAGAGTTCACGGCAATTGACTGTGCAACATAAAATATAAAGAAGAAAAGCATATAACGTAAGCCAATTAATAATTGATTCGGAGTGAATACTTTAATTGCCAGTACCCATAAGCGGAAGTCTGTCTGAAAGAAATAATCTGCAAATGCAACCAAAGCATAGAATCCAGTGAATATACATACAGCAAGTGCAAAAGTCTTCAGCAGTTCTTTCAAATTTGTTTTTATTCCCCAGCTTTCAGAGTGCTCATTATAATTTTTTCCTGATAAACGAGTGGTTAACCAAAATAACAATAGACCCACAAGGCCGTTAAAGATCGCCCAGATTAAAATAAAGTTCATGGCGGTTTGTGGAAATAAACTACGAGGCTGAAGGATATTCTGTCCAGCTATAATACTCCAGCGACTGATCGGAAGGTATGATATTGCGGAAATTACCCAACTCATTATCCAAGAGCTCCAAAAAAGAATTTTGCTTTTTCTGGTCTTAGGTTCCGGTAACTTGGCAGGAGTAGGTTGAATTAGACTATTGAAACAAGGAAGCTTGAGGAGCAATACCGCAAAGGGGACAATAAATAAAAAGGATCCTAACAAGCCGATAAAGTTAAAGATCTCTTTCCATAACCATAATTGGTTGCCGGCAGATAACGGATTATTGATTTGAAACGCTTTCGTAAAAAAGTCTGCTAAATAACCAGTGCTCGCCACCGAAAAGTGTTGCCAAGGGTGGATCTCCGCTGGATTGTACACGACGCGCAAGGTTTGATCAGCTGCATTACCGTAATATTTGCCGATTTCCACAGCGTTTATTTTTTGATTCTCCGGCATTACTGAATTTATAGCAGCTAGTGATTCTGGGGCATCGCCCGAAAGATCGGCATTCCCCTTCGCAAATCCGGAGCCGCCCTCATCATATTTGCCTACATTGATGCCTACATTGGCATGGATGTTTTGAAAAGTCTCATCGGTAGACTGTTCGACCTGAGAAACAATGAAAGCGGATGCAACTTTATTCGAAGCATCAGCCTTGGCTTGTTCACTTACCGTAATAACTGCGCCGTCTTCCGAAGAGGGATCTTTCGCCGCTTCGAGCTCCGCCAAATAAAGTTGGCCATAATACTGGAGTGTACTCCAGGTAATCATTCCACCCATAGAATGACCACTAATGCCGATTTTTGTAGAGTCTACATAATCAAGACTGGATGATGCATATTCCACCAGAGGAATCATCCCATTATTCTCTGACATTATCGTTGGGAAAAATGGCATATCAGGAGAGCTCGAGCCTCCATGCCATAAGAAATCCATTGCAATCACAGCAATTCCCCGACGGGAAAGTTCGATTGCGGTACTATCCTGCATCTCTTTATTATTTAAAAAACCGTGACTAGTAATGACGAGTGGAACTTTATGCTCTGCATTTGCTGAGACAGGCCTGAACAGGTTTCCCTCAATCCAAGTACCATTATCGGACGGAATCTTAAACTTACTAATCTGGACCTTGCCGAAATCTGTTTGCAAGAAAGAAGCTCCCACACAACTGATCAAAACCATGGATAAAGCGACACATAAAAATTTCAATGCTAATCTCGTAGACAGAAACTTTTTCATCTGGTCTCCCCCCCAAAAAAAGTATCAAATCAAAATGTGTAACACAAAATGGGCAAAAAAAATAACCTGAATCCGAAAAATTCATTAGTAGACCCCATGAGTAGATATCCCTCGGATTCAGGTTATGTGTGATTCTTATTTCATTGCTTTTGCAAGCTCTGTGAAAATAACCCCAAGTGCATGAGCACCCGCATCCGGATAACCTATGCTACGTTCCCCCACTGTGCCGGCTCTTCCCATACGGGCAACGATTTCTATAGTATTTTTAGAACCTTGGACAGCTGCTTCCGCTGCTTTACTTGCCGCCACTTTGATATCGTCGCCTTGTTCTGCACTTTGGGTCCAGGCATCTGCAAACGGTACAAGCGCATCAATCAATGTCTTGTCTCCGACAACAGCCCCTCTGCCAAAAGATCTTTCACCCGTATCTTGAATCCCTTTGACAACAGCTTGCATCATATCAGCAAACTCCTGAATGGTCAGCTCTTCCTTCTGCTGAACATTTTTGCTCGCTGCGCGGAAGCCTGATCCCCAGATCGGTCCGGATGCTCCGCCGCAATATTCCATAATGACCATGGAGCAGGCGTCAAGAAACTCACCGATATTAGTGAGATGATGAGCTAAAATATCTTCCCACTCGACTTTCAGCTGTTTAAAGCCCTTAGCTACACTCATCCCGAAATCTCCGTCTCCAGCGTGGGAGTCAAGCTCACAGAACGGAACTTCATTCTCGATAATAACCTGGCTCATTTGATCGAGCAGATAGACGATATTTTGCAAAGTAAACCGATTGTTCTTAATCACCGCTGCAGCAGCATCCGTATTATTCTTAAAGGATACATTGCTGTCTGCTTTCTCTTCCTGGATTACTTCAGTATAGTTCACAGGCTCAAAGAGGCCTTTAATCGACAAGGCTGGTGTATCACAAGGCGCAGTTAACCATTTCTTCAGCGTCTCATCCAGCTTCATTATCGTCACCGATGCACCTGCCATGTCAATGCTGGTCATGTAGTTACCAACAAACACTTTAAACACTTGTTTATTCTTAGCAGTTAATTCGCGGATGACAGAATTGTTCAGCAAATATAACTCTTGCAGCGGGGTGCCGCCAAATCCATTAATTAATACGGCTACTTCCTCCTGCTTCTGATCATTCATTTGGAAGTTGTCTAGCAAAGAGGTAACCATTCGCTGTGCTAATTCATCTGCGGGTACAATTTTCTCCCTGCGTATTCCAGGTTCTCCATGGATGCCAACCCCGTATTCCATCTCGTTCTCTTCAATATGAAATGTCGGAGTACCTTTGGCAGGCACGGTACAAGAGGTATAGGCGAAGCCTATGCTGCGCACATGATCAATTGCATGTTGGGCCGCTTCTTTCACTTCCGCTAAGGACAATCCAGCTTCTGCTGCTGCTCCGGCTACCTTATGAACAAGCACTGTTCCGGCTACGCCTCTTCTCCCTACTGTGTAAAGGCTGTCTTCAACGGCAATGTCGTCGTCTACTTTGACATAATCCACTTCGATGCCGTCTTCAGTTGCTAGATGGGCCGCATTTTTAAAGTTCATGATGTCACCGCTATAATTCTTGATAATAAGCAGCGAACCTTTTGTGCTTGCTGTGCGGCGAATCGCTTGATAAACCTGGATTTGGGATGGTGAAGCAAACACATCACCGCATACAGCTGCATCCAGCATCCCGGTTCCTACGAACCCGGCATGAGCCGGTTCATGCCCGCTTCCGCCACCACTGATCAGGGTAACTTTATCTTGATTAATCTCTTTCTTAGAAATCACTTTAAATTTCGGATCGAAATCCAGCTCGGGATGCGCCAAGACAAGCCCGTTACACATTTCCCTAACCAGAGTCTCCGGCTTGTTTATGATTTTTTTCATCTTAAAGCTCCTTACTTGATTTATATTGACGGCCTAATTGATCGGCTGCCATAATTGCTGATGCAACCGCATCCTCCGTAATTGGGAACGGCATCGAATGGATAGATTCCTCAGCAATGCAAGCTTTTTTAGCAACCTCAAGCAGTTCCTCATAGGTTACATGCTCAACACCAATATCCGCTAAGCAAACTGGGAGACCAATCGAAAGACAGAAGTCCAACACTTCTTTTAACTCAGTCCGGTCTGCGTTTTCAAGAACCAGTTGAGCAATCGTGCTGAAGGCTACCTTTTCACCATGATAATAATGATGAGTTCCTTCCAAAGCAGTTAACCCATTATGAATCGCATGAATCGCTGCCAAACCACCGCTTTCAAACCCAAGACCCGATAAAAGAATATTCGTCTCGATTATATTCTCCAAAGCTGGGGTTACGATATTCAGATCGCAAGCCTGCTTCGCCTTGAATCCATTCTCAAGCAATGTCTCATAACAGAGCTTTGCAAGTCCCAGCGCTGTTACCGTCCCTTTAGCTTCACCGCAAACCCCTTCACGAACTCCGCAAGGTAAACCTGCATTCACGTTGGAATACGAATTTGCAGTAGCTCTTGCTTCGAAATAGGTTGAAAGTGCATCTCCCATGCCTGCCACAAGAAATCTTGTAGGTGCATTGGCAATAACTGTTGTATCAATCATGACTACACTCGGGCTTTGCTTGAAATAAGCATAATCATCAAATTCACCTTCCGGAGTATAGAGCACCGCTGAGTGGCTTGTCGGAGCATCAGTTGCTGCTATCGTTGGAACGATAATCAGTGCTTCTCCTTCAGCTACACATTTTGCCGTATCAATCGCCTTACCTCCACCCAAGCCAATCGTACATGCACATTGATGCTCCTTGGCTAGCGCTTGTAATCTGGCGACTTCTTGTCTTGAGCATTCCCCGTGGAAGCCGCTTTCAACAAGAGTTATATTAAATTTCTGTTTAGTTGACTCCAGTTTGTCTTTCACACGTGTTACATCATCTGGATGGGCAATTAACAAAGCAGAATCACCAAAGGTTTTTACGAAGTAACCTAAGTTCAATAATTCATTCTCACCTTGTACATATTTCGTCGGACTGATAAATGCTCTTCTCATTTTTCGTTCCTCCTCAGTTGTTTATAGTTATCATTATAGATTGCTCTAATTTAAGAAACATGAAACAATAAAAGCTTATTAAAGCGTTTTCTTATCGTATTTTTTTGTCATAATCGTGAAAAATCGAACTTTCATGTCATTGTGTTGAATTATTCTGTATAATGTTCATTAAGATTCTATAACTTACATAGGAGAATTTTGTGATGTCAAAATCCCGGTTCAATCTAGAAGAAATTATTGATTTGAAGAAATGGGAAAAGCTCCAGGATTCCTTATCTCTTGTAACCAAAATGGCTATTCTTACTGTTGATTACAAGGGTGTTCCCGTGACCAAGCACAGCTATTGTCAGCCTTTCTGTCAAGGTGTGCGCCAGGACTCCCATCTCTCTCAATATTGTCAAAAATGTGATGCCCGCGCTGGAATTGAAGCGGTTCGCCAGAACAAACCGTTTATTTATTTATGTCATTTCAATATTATAGATATCGCGATTCCAATCATTATAGATAATCAATACCTAGGTGCAATTATGGCCGGACAGCTCAAGCTTCGTGAACCTGACGCGCCACAACTGGAGCAGATTGTCTCTCGGCCACCGAATGTGGAGACGAACATGAAGTTTCAAACACTCAAAGAGGATTACCTGGCACTGCCTGTTTTATCCTACGATGAAGTAACAAAGTGTGTTGAGCTGCTGCTGCAGTTAAGTACCTATATCGTGGAGGAAGCCATTCAAAAGCATACTACCGTGGATTTGTACAAAAAGGTTCTGACCACCAATATAGAAGAACCCGCTTCTGCCGAAGCTATGGACGAATCAGACCGTACGTACCGAAAAATCCAATCCATACAGCAGGAGTTATCCGGGGCGTTGATCGAGACCAAATTAAAAAATGGTGTTCAAAAGTTCGTCTCAGCGAATTCTGTGCTTCAGCCTGCTTTTAATTACATTTATACACATAAAAATGAGAATTTCAGCCTCAAAGAAATGGCTAAGCTTTGTCATATCAGCCCCAGTTATTTCAGCCGTATTTTCACAAAAGAAACTGGAGAGAATTTCTCCGTCTTCATTGCCAGACTCAAGATTGAATGGGCTAAGCAACTTCTGGAATCCACGGATTCCCCGATCAATCAAGTCAGTGATGATTTGGGCTTTTGCGACACGGGCTATTTCATTAAAACCTTCAAAAAATACGAGAACCTCACCCCGGCTGTATATCGGAATATGTATATGAGGCGATCAGCAAAAGAAACCCTCCGTTAATAAAATTAGCGAAGGGTTAGTTCCTCATTCCCACCAATGCTTCATTTCACTAAATCCTACATCCCATAACTTCACATTCCCTTTAAGGATAAAGGTTATTTCTTTTACGGTAACTAATGCCGTATTGTTGAGTTCAGCTTGGGAACTATATTGTTCACTGGATTGAAGGATCACGTTGCCATCAGCTATAATCATTAGTTCACTGCTAGAATTTTCATTTTCCGGGAATCCAAAGCTGAAATATAACGATACCTCTTTTTTATCACCCAAAGTATAGGTGTATTTTTTAATTTCTTCACCTTCACTGCTGTATAAATTCATTTTTGGTATTATATTTTCACCAGCGATAGTGAAACTGGGAAGATTATGCGTGATAGGCATGCTTCCCGTAAGCTTTTCCAACGTTTGTAATCCCTGCACAGGTCTTTCACTTTTCTTCAGAGTTAAATCAATGATCTCAGAGATTCCCATGATTCCAACCAATAGCACAACAACAGATAATGTCGAAGTAAAAAGCGATCTCCTGGTGATTTCCGGGGAAAATCCAATCTTATATGCACAAAATCCGATCATTGCCCCTAACGTATTGGAGATGACATCGGCTACATCAAAGGAACCTAAAAAAGTTAAAGCTTGAAGAGTTTCCAGCCCAAAAATTGTTAAGATAAACAAACAAATAAACTTCTTAAAATGTGTACGATACAGCAAAGGGAATAATACGCCAAAAGGAATAAAAGCAGCGATGTTCCCAAAGTCATAAACCCAAGAAAAGGATAGGTCAAAGAGATCAGGAAAAAGAAGCGGAACACTTTCAGGAATCAACATAAACGTGTATTCATACTGGCTTGTTGCATGCTCAACTCTATTGAAAGCAAAAAACAAAAAATATAAGATCAACAGTGTATACAAAATAGTTCCTATAATAAGGATCTTCCGTAATTTCACTCCCATAATAACTTCACAATTCCCTCCATATGTCGATGGAAATAGTATATCTCTCCAAGGTGACATTCCCGTGACACTGAAGGTGACGATTTAGTCATTCAAGGCTTATTTCGATAAAAAAGCCATCACCCTTAGTTTAAGGCCGATGACTTTTTGATACATGATATTTTATCTATTCGTGACTAGTTTCCAGTACTGGCTAGCAGAACCTGTATTATTTGCTTGAATAATATTTGCACCCTCTGTCGTTGAACCCTGATCTACTGCCAGAACTTTTCCACTGTTACGATTAATAATATTGTAAAACTCACCTGAGGGTTCCAAAGTCCACTGCTGGTCATTCGATCCGTTATCATTCCATTGAACACTTTGAGCACCGTTAGCTAATGAACCTCCTAAAATGCCCAGGTTTTTACGACTATTAGTATTGACCAGTTTCGTATAACCATCAGCTGTGCTGACTACAAACCAATTTTGGTCATATGATGAAATTCCGCTGGTCCACTGAACCGCCTTCCCTCCATCTGCCATCGAACCTTGATAGATTCCCAACACTTTACCACTGTTCTCATTAACCAATCGATAACTGTCCACCATAATATGTCCTTCATCTGGAACCAACTCCCACAGCTGATCAGTGCTGCCTGCATCAGCCTGCTGCATAACTTGGGCACCCTCTTCAGTAGAACCCTGCGCTATACCTAACGTCTGACCACTGTTACGATTAACAATCTTGTAGTAGTTACCAGAGGCTTGTAAAGTCCACTGCTGGTCATTGGAATTGTTTTCAGTCCATAATACGGCTTTAGCTCCATCAGTTGTTGATCCTTCTAATATTCCGGCGACCTTACCACTCTTTGCATTCACAATGGATTTGTAACCGTTAGGAGCATAACCACTTTCCGCAGTGGAAATGAGCCAATATTGATCCAAGGAATTAGTCCCACTGCTCCATTGCACGAGCGGATTGCCATTCGCAGTTCCGCCTTCCAATACACCTAAAGCCTTCCCACTCTTCACATTAATTAATTTGTAGTAACCTACGGACATATCACCGTATTTCACCGTGTTTTTCCCACTAAAAAATCCGGCTTGTGGGATAAATAAGCGGCCATTGCTAAGCGGCAGTAGTTGGCGGTTATACCCTGCGTCTACGGGTGGATTATATGGAACCCAGCTGCCGGATGCATCCACTCTAGAAGAGTTGATCAGCACTTCTTTTTTTCCTGCAACGTTTAATACGAGTCTCCCATCTCCCAAAGCAGAAATATAGGGACTTCCTCCGTACCCTACAAGAGTTCCTACTTCAGTTGGATTCCAGCTCTCAGGATCTGCTGAAATTTTCAAATAATTGGGCACGCCCGGGTATCCGACCATCTCATAGGTCATTGCGTAATTACCATTGCCCAGCTTAGCGATTGTAGGCATTCCTGGACGTAATTTACTGTCTGCAAATGCCACATCAGCTACCACAGGTCCCCAGTTCGTGCCCTCCAACGTAGTCTGATGAACTAACTTCTGGGCATGAGCAGGATCACGTTCATCTGAATAATAAACAATGAGTTTGTTGTTGTGAACCAAAAAGAAAGGCTCCCAAATGGGATCGTAACCAATATCGTTTCGTCCACCTTCAGCAATGGTGCTTACATATGTCCATGTTCTACCTAAATCATTGCTTTTATATAATTCCAACTTGGTAGCTGCTTTGTTGCTTGGCACAGAATTTCCTGCAAGAAGCATAGTACCCGCAGGCATGTTACCTATAGATTGGGGGAGTTCAAACAATTCAGGGCAATTTAACATTCCCCAACCGTTTTGATTATCCTCCACTTCTCCAACCTGATTCCAAGTGACACCATTGTCAACGCTTTCATAAATAGGGAAAACAGGTGTGGTATTAGAGGTTTGTTCAAATGTAGCATACATTTTATTATTGTTGATGCCACTATATTTAAGCTGGATTGCCCTAGGTGATAAAGCCCCATAGGATGGTGAATCTGCTGGTGGTACATATAAGACATTAGGTCCGAAAGCGTTTACAATATTACCATCAAACCTAATCCCTGTGCCAACCACTGTCACTAAAACCAACAAAAAAGTCAAAACCTTTCTCAGTTCTCTTCTCAAAAGTAATTTCTCCTTTACTCTGGGATTTTTTAAACGAATACAGCTTCAATATAATTAATAAACGGATAAATGAGAATGTAATATCTCGACCGGATCATGCAATATGATTACTCAAGTAGATTATCATCCCCTCAATAAAGTTTTGGAGTTAGATCTGGTTTATAAAATAAGGGTGCCCCTTAGCCTTTTCATGGCTTTTAGGGCACCCCTTGGATGTGCTATACAAATGTTAAATGTCAAATTTATGTTTGGCGAGTCCTTCTACGATTTGGGGATCATTATGCGAGAAGAAAACACTCTGTTTCGTATCTAATTTAGCTATTGTCTCTAAATCTTCTTGGTTTAATTCGAAGTCAAAAATATTAAAATTTTCGATGATCCGTTCTTTATGCGTAGACTTTGGAATAGCAATCACGCCTCTTTGAGTTAACCAACGTAAAACTACCTGAGCAACGGATTTCTGATATTTTTCAGCGATAGAAACTAATACTTCATTATTGAAAAGGTTGTTTCGTCCTTCCGCAAAAGGTCCCCATGACTCGATCTGCACATTCTTCTCTTTCATATAATTCGCACTTTCGATTTGCTGCTGAAAAGGATGTGTTTCAATCTGGTTGATTGCAGGTGTAATTTCATTGTGGCTAATCAAATCAATTAGACGATCCATTTGAAAATTGCTGACTCCAATCGCCTTGATCTTACCCTCACGGTACAATTCCTCCATAGCACGCCAGGAACCATATACATCACCAAATGGCTGATGAATTAAATATAAATCTAAATAATCCACTTGTAATCGATCGAGCGATTTGGCAAAGGCTTTCTTAGTACGCTCATAACCGGCATCCTGAATCCAAAGCTTAGTAGTAATAAATATTTCTTCTCTTGGTACACCACTGCGTTTGATGGCTCTACCGACGGCTTCTTCATTTTGGTAAGCTGCTGCAGTATCAATCAGGCGATAGCCTGCCATAATAGCTTCATAAACGCTCTGCTCGCATTCGCTAGCATCATTCATTTGATAGACACCAAAACCAAGGATAGGCATCACTACACCATTGTTCAGAGTTACTGTTTGCATATGAAATCCTCCTATTTACATGTTCTGTGATTAAGATTACAATAATTAGCCTAACAGGTTCGAGTAACACGAAGTCAAGCGATGCTGAGTTCTTTTCGCATCCATTTTCAAGGAGGAATTACAATGTATACAGTTAAGGAAGTTGCCAAACTACTGGGTTTGACTGAACATACCATCCGTTATTATACGGATAAGGGTTTAGTTCCAACGATACAACGGGACAAAAATAACATTCGTCTTTTTGATGATGACTCCATTAATTGGCTAACAGGTGTAAAATATCTCAAACAATGTGGGATGTCAGTAGAAGACATTAAAAGCTATGTAGACTTGTGTTTACTAGGCGATTCTACCATCCACGATCGTTATCAAATCATAATGGAGTATAAAGCCGCTGCTGCAGCTCAGTTGGAAGAGGCCAAACTTAAAGTCAAATATATGGAAGACAAAGCCAATCATTATCTAGATATTATCAATCAGGTAATCCCGGATGACACGAATCCAGCTAAATGGACAAAATCATGAACAAGAGGCAGATGAACAACTTTTGATTATCAAAGGTTGTTCATCTGCCTCTTAACTTGTTAGGAATCTACTTTTCTTCTTGATGTGATATCTATTCATTGTGATAAAGGACGAATTCGTATTTATTCCCCGTTAGTTGATCATTATAAAATACAATTTTACGGTTCAGTATATCTAAGTTTTGTTGCAATGCCTTAATTTCTTGTTCCACTTGTTGCTTACGCTGTTCAAGTAAATTTTTCCGTTCAGGAATTGTCTCGTCCCCCATAGCCCGCCACTCGGTATATTGCTTCAATTCTGCCATCGTCATTCCTGAATCTTTTAAATGAAGTAAAAATTGAACCCAACCTATATCCTGATCTGTATATTCGCGTAAATTATTGTCACTTCGATGTGGAGTAAGTAATCCTTCCATTTCGTAATATCTGAGCGTGCTCTTGTTAACACCGACGATTTCTGCAAATTCTCCAATGGAATAAGGCATGATCCCCACCTCCATTTCTAATTTTGTTTCTATCCAAAGGATATACTTAAACTAATAAAAAACCAAATGTCGGAGTATGAATCCATTTTTATGGCTTGCCTTAAAGTGTACTTTAAGGTCTATACTTCATTTTGAAGCAGTTAATTTCGTTTTATGTAGGGTGGCCTAAAGCTTGGTCGGCATTTAATATTGCCAAAGAAATTTATAAAAATTAAACGAAAGAGGTTTTTTATTATGGCTAATGAGCAACTAAGCAACAGTACTATCTTTCCACTCGGACAAAAGGTTGAAGCTAATTTTATAGGTGATGCATACTTGCAGATGATTTATACTGACGCGACACCTTTGAATGCGCCTATTGGGAACGTAACCTTTGCCCCGGGAGCTCGCAATAACTGGCACTCCCATAAAATCGGACAAGTATTATTAGTTACCGGTGGTGAGGGTTGGTATCAAGAAGAAGGCAAACCAGCTCAATTCCTCCAAACCGGGGATGTTGTGAATATTCCAGCGAACGTAAAACATTGGCATGGTGCTACAAAAGACAGCTGGTTTGTTCACTTAGCCATTTCACCCGGAGAAACAGAATGGTTAGAACCTGTTGATGGTAAGCTTTATAATCAATTGTAAAAAAACGCATCGGGTCTATGGACTCGATGCGTTACTTTTCTATATCGTCTTTTTGAGAAAACTAAACTCTATTGCTCAAGAAATTGGTAAACAGCCATCATCTCTTGTTTATTCAACTCACGAATACGATTGAAAATTGGAATATCAGCTACAGCCTCAATGTTTAAGCTTTTAGAAACAACGTCACTTACTTTACCCGTTAGCCAAGTTTGCACATCTATACCTTCAACGACTTCCTTACGCCCTTCATCATTGATGCCACTCGCATAACAACTAACACAAGGAATCGTTAATTTATATACGCCATCATGAAGTCCATCTTCCGAAATTACTTTTTTTCCTTTACAGAATGGACATGGATGGCTTGCTTTAATCTTATTAATTAAGGTGACGATTTTTTTGTAACCAAACGCTTCATAGACATAAGTCAGCTTTTTATATTTTCCATTAGTGAAATACTTATCTATGATATTTTCTCTTGTTTCGTGGATATTGGCAAAATCACAGATGGTAATCCGGTTTTTCCTGCTGATGGATTCGATACTGCTGCTAATGCTGTTCCAGAATGGCAAGGCATTTTGTAACACCATTTCATATTGCGCAAAACTTCCTAACTCTAGTTCAAGCATTTTTAGAGCGACTTGTGTTTCCCTGGGTAATAGAGAGACCTCTTCTGTCAAAACCATATCTCCGCCCACGATGGCTTTCATTTTTTCTAGTACCTGTAATTCACCAACGGTGCTAATGACTTGATCAAGGGGCATCCCAATAAGCTCGCGAATATCAGTGTCGCCGAATTTAAGCTTTTTATGATGATTTAACACCGTTCCTTGACAGATTGGACAAGTAATCATTTTTTTGGACGCTTTAATATGCTCTTTAATAATTGATTTCGAAATGACCATATAGTTCCCGATAATGGTATTAAAGCCTTCCCAAGTTCTCGAGGCTTTAGCTGCTTTATCATAGAAAGACTTTTCCCAATACCCGTATAAAAAGGTGTGTTTTTCAGCTTCTGTCATCTCATTATAACTTTTGCTAATATCTTGTCCGAGCTCATTCTTTAACTCATCAAAGATGAATTTTATTTTTGGTAATTGATAGAATTTCAGAATCTCCATCGCATCTGGATGTAATGAGCCGTCCCAAAAGGGGACGTTCTTGTCCTGAAGTACAATATCAAAATCAAATTCTTCAATCACACGGCGGCCCTTACAGCTTGGACAATGATTGTCTGATTGATAGAAATCAAAGCTTTTTGTATCCTTATTAGTGGGATGCGCTGCCACAATATGGTTGATCAAGCCACCCATTTCATAAAGGAAAGTAAACTGACTATACAAGTGTCGTTCCAGATCAATGGCGATGACAGGTGCAATCGTATCCGATTCATATTCACCATAAATCAGGCGGGCCATGGAGGATAAGCTTTTTAATATGCCACCTTTATAGATGTTCTCTGCATTTTTAAAATAGGCGATCTGATCTTCTTTTAAATAGGCAATTCCATTTTGTTGCTGGAGTGTTGAAGAAATGTGCGCAGGCGCCACGCTATCTGCACTGTTTTGTTGACGATAATAATCATCATGACTGAGAACATCAAGATGCTCCACAGGTGCAAGCTGTCTTTTGCCAAAATCAACGATAAAATCAGAGTTATCTAACATATAAGAATTATGTTCAATCATGATTATGGAGACAGATTCATCCTGCAAAATGTCCCTAATGCTGTCAATGAATTGATTTAAAATATTTTGTGATAAACCTTTGGAAGGCTCGTCAAAAATAAAAAGTGTATGTGGATTTCTTGAGCCCGCAAACAGCTCAGAAACTAAATGGACACATTGAAATTCACCCGTGGATAAGGACTGTGTTTTTCGCTCCAACGTCAAATAACCAAGTCCAAGCTTGATCAATAAGCTTAGTCTTTTATGAGCAATGTCCTCATTTGGCAGTTCAACAATAATATCTTCAATCGAGCGCTCAAAAATATCATCAATATCCTCACTGTACTTTGTGAGTTTCCTTTTAATATCAAGAAAAGTGGCAACGGTCGAGCGACTGGTAATCGACTGATTTCGATCTTGCCCTACGATCACCAGCTTATCTTTGGAATAACGCTTTAGAAAATCTTTGACCATACATTCATTAACCAGCGTAGATTTACCACATCCGGACTCACCAGTAAAAGTTACCAGTCTATTTTGGGGAATCTGAATCTCGGCCATTTGAATATTACGGCAATAAAGATCATGAAATTGATAATATTCTGCAGGTGCTGCCTGATTTAGTTCTTTATTGATGGGCTCAGGACGTGGTGATTCCTCAACTATTTTCCCGCCGTATTTGCCACTACCAGGTCCAAAGAACAAGTGTTTATCCGCTGTATCCAGCACCGTGTCAGAGTGGTCAATGAGCCAAATTTGATTTTTATATCCCAATTGTTTAATCTCCGCTAAAATCTTCAATAGCGTTTGGTGATCGAGACCCACGGAGATTTCATCAATGATAATCACGGTGTTTTCACTTGTTGCCATAAATTCTGCCAAGTAAAGTCGTGTTAATTCTCCGCCTGACAATGTACCCATAATACGATTTAATGTTAAATAACCAATATTCATATTGATTATATTTTTCAGGATTTGTTGTTTACCCTCACTTATCTTAAGCTTTTCTGCTAGTTTAAAAATGGTTTCGATGCTAAAGTCGTTTAGATCGGAAATACTCTGTGATTGATCCAATAATTCAATTTTATATTGTTCAGCTGCTTGATTGTAGCGTTTTCCTTGACACTTTTTACACTCGATATTTTTTGTAGTTCCACGCCCCTTACAATCAGGACACCAACCTAATTCATTATTAAATGAAAAAACCTCTGGAGAGAGATTATATTGTTCAGCAAGAGTGACACGAATTTCAGTAAACACACCTGTATGTGTGCCAATGGTTGACCGAGGATTTGAAGATATGGATGACCTACCAAGAAAAAGAACAAGGGGCATTGCTTCCATTTTGATCGCACTGAAATTAGTCTCCATAATATTGGGGAATAAATACTGGTATTCAGCTTTTGGCAATAAGGAAACGAGACGTTTTTTTGATTCTTCCCCAATCGTTTGACAAAAAGTTGTTTTACCAGATCCAGACAAACCAGCAATTCCTAACGACTCATCCACTGGCAGTACCGTTTCTAATCTGTTAATATTGTTCGCAATTAATTGATTTATTTTCATAGTAAGCTCATCTCATCTCCATTCTCTTCATCTAGTATTGCCATGATTTATTCCATTAAAAAGGGCACTTTCCCTGTTCCAGAAAAGCGCCCTATTCTTGAATTACAATTCTGCTAATACCTTTTCGAGCTGACCACCCATATTTGTCCAAGCATATTTAGCACCTTCGATGGCTCCTTGGCGGGCTTTCGTCTCTTCACTAAATCCTGATTGATCTAGATGGAGATTAACCTTCCCCTCTGAATCTTGACTCACAGTCCAAGTAACAGTAGTACTTTCTCCCGCACTATTCCAAGTATAAGATAACGTATGAGGCTCATCCACGACGAGTACTTCGCTATCTACAATTCCATCCCACCATTCATTTGGCTCAGCACGGAATTGAAATTTATGACCAACGACGGGTTTAAAATCATTGCTCCAGATCCATTTCGCAAGCGTATCCGAATCCGTTAAAGCATTCCATACCTTCTCGATCGAACTTGTAAATTGAAAATCTAATGATACATCTGGTTTCATAGTTATTCCTCCAATATAAGTTTTAATTTATCAATTCTTTGCTTCCAGAATCCTTCATAAAAAGATACCCAATCTTGAATTTCTTTCAAAGGATTGGCATTCAACCGATACCTCGTCTCTCTGCCAACCTTTCGAGCAATTACGAGACCAGCATCTTTAAGTATATTTAAATGCTTCGAAACGGCTGTACGACCCATTTCAAAATGAATCGTTATCTCATACAGAGGTAATTCATCAACATCAGCCAGAATTTGAAGAAGTTTTCGTCTTGTTGGATCCGCAACAGCGTCATAAACATCCCTCACTTGACTATTGTCGCTCACAACCACCCCCACCTTTTCCGTAATATTTCCTGTAATGTCACCTAGTATCCATCATTATTACCTAATAGGACACCATTTGGTGTCTGATTGATTATAAGACACCAAATGGTCACATGTCAACAATCCAATAAAAAAAGCATTACCAAAAGCAAGTCCCGCTTAGGACTGCTCCTGATAATGCCTCCAGATGAATCATTTCGTTTTACGATTTAATAATTAATCTAATTGTTCTCCATTAGTAGCGATAACATTTTTGTACCAATAAAATGATTTTTTCTTTATACGACGTTTTGTACCTCTGCCCATATCATCTTGGTCCACATAAATGTAGCCATAACGCTTGGACATTTGATTTGTTCCTGCACTCACCATATCTATGCAACCCCAGCTTGTGTAGCCCATTACATCTACACCATCTGCAATGGCTTCTTTTATTTGCTTAATATGTTCTTTTAAATAATCAATTCGATAATCATCCTCTATAACATCGCCTTCTTGTAATACGTCTAAAGCACCTAGGCCATTCTCTGCAACAAGTACCGGCTTTTGATAAAGGTCATACAATTGGTTTATTGCAGTTCGTAAACCCTTAGGATCAATCTGCCAACCCCAATCACTGGATGGTAAATAAGGATTTTTCACTCCGCCTGTAAGCAAATTCCCTTCTGCGCCTTCTATCTTTTCTGGATGTGCACTGACTGCACCAGACATATAGTAGCTAAAGGATACATAATCCACTGGATAGTCTTTCATGATTTGTTCATCCTCAGGCTCTGTTTTCAGAACTATATTTTTTTCTGCAAACATTCGAGCGGTATAAGCCGGATAGTAACCTCTCGCTTGTACATCAGTAAAGAATAAAGAGGTACGTTGTTTATCAACTGTGGCTTGAACGTCATCAGGATCGCAGCTATAAGGAACAAGAAGTTGATAACTAACCATACATCCAACCATTGCTTGAGGATTACTTTCTTTACACGCTTTGGTTGCAAGTGCACTTGCTACAAATTGATGATGTGCTCCTTGAAACATTGCTTGTTCAATATTCGGGTGATTTTCTTCGATAACTCCTAGACTTACATATTGGTGGTGTACTACACAGTTAATTTCATTAAAAGTCATCCAATATTTCACTTTATGTTTGTATCTTTCAGCTACAGTGGTTGCATAGCGAACAAAAAAATCTATAACTTTCCGGTTCACCCAACCTCCATACTTAGTTGTTAGATGAAGTGGCATTTCATAATGGGATAAAGTAACAATAGGCTCAATTCCATATTTATTCAATTCATCAAACACACGATCATAAAATGCAAGACCTTCTTCATTAGGGATTAATTCATCCCCATTTGGAAAAATACGAGTCCAAGCAATGGACATGCGGAAGGCTTTAAAACCCATTTCGGCTAATAAAGCAATATCTTCTTTATAGTGGTGATAAAAATCCACCCCATGTCTTTTGGGATAATACTTTTCACTTGCGGGATCTTGTGCTTCTTCTATTTGCTTATGAGTCATGAGGTGCCACTGGTCAGACCAGTTTTTTTTAGGGGTGTTTTCGTCAAAAATATATACATCTGCTAGAGAAAGCCCTTTACCGCCAACATCACTTGCTCCTTCTAGTTGATTAGCAGCTGCTGCTCCCCCCCATAAAAAGTTTTCTGGAAATGTCGTTTTCAATTCAAACATGTGTAAACCCTCCTTGTTGTTAAATAAAACATATACTACGGATTAAACCTGTTGGATAAGGGCATCTTGTTCTTCTTTATATTTTTGATTATCCATTATTCTAAAGAACGGATAGTAAATAATAAACGCTACTGCAAACAGTACAATTTGTAAGATCATTCCCGAGATACTACCTGTCATCAAATATCCGCCGATAATTAATGGCATTGTTCCCGGAGGCAGTACACCTATTGGCAACGCTACTAATCCAAAATCCATGGAGAGATAGGTTATCAAAACAGTAACAATCGGTGTTATAAGAAATGGGATTAACATCATTGGGTTTAATACGATGGGCATCCCGAAAATTAACGGTTCATTGATATTAAATAGTCCTGGTCCAATCGTCAGTCGACCCATTTGTTTCAGCTGTTTGCTCTTCGCAAAGAATAACATTGCAATCGTTAGTCCTAGAGTTGCACCAGATCCCCCGATAAAGATAAGATATCTGAATTCTGCTGTAACAATATTATGGACGGGTGAACCCGCTGCGTAAGCTGCAGCATTTTCTGAGGTCAATTGCAACCAGATAGGCAACATGACAGAACCTACAATGGTGGAACCATGTAATCCTATTGCCCATAATAAGTTGATTAACAAAAACACAACAATTGTTCCCGCTAAGCTTGTACCAACAGTAGTTAATGGTTGTTGAAGAAGTTTGGCAACAATGGTATGCACGTTATCAAAACCAGTGAAGTTCTCAACGAGTAGGCGAACTCCCCAGACACTCACGATAACAAAGAAACCAGGAATAATCGCTGTAAAGGATTTAGCAACTGTTGGCGGCACACCATCCGGCATTTTAATAACTATATTTTTTTGTACGATTCTGCGATATATTTCTGTTGCGAAGATTGCGGTTAACAATCCTACAAATAATCCTTGACTCGAAAAATAGTTCACGTTCATTGCTTTTGTGACAACATCATCTACTGTGAAAGATGTTGATGGAGTGACTACAAAATATGAACATAATGCCACAGCCCCTGAGGAAAGCGGATCCACTTTATAGCTCTCTGCTAGTCTATAACCAACGGCAAATGTTGCAACTAATGCGACAAGGTTAAATGTACCATTGTACGGATATAGTAAGGCTGTTTTGATATTTGGATGGGCGACCAAGAAATCTAAATAGGCTGGAATTGGCAGGTTTGCTAAGATTAAAAAAATGGAACCGATAATAATAAACGGGATAGTTAAAACCATTGCATCGCGAAGCGCTTGTAAATGCCGCTGACCAGAGATTTTACCTGCAACTGGCATTACCTTATCTTCTAAAAATTTCGTTATTTTATCCATAGTTTCTTGCACGCTCCCGAAGAAGTATTTTCTTATTGCGATGCCACTTCTTTTTGATCCTATTTTGAAAGCTTATAAAGTTCAATTATTTCCGTAACAAGTAAAGAAATGGTCTCAACACTCATTAGTTGGTCTTCAGCATGCATAAGGATCAGTGAGAATTGAAGCTGTTCGCCATTTGCTTCTCTTTTGATTAATGATTTATGCATTTTATGACCTTCTCTAAAAAATTGCTTTGATTCTTCTAATTTTTCTTGTGCCTCTTTAAATTCTCCCTCTTTGGCTGCGAAAAGCGCCTCCATTACTAAGCTTTTAGCTGCGCCTACATTACTGATAATGTTAAAAGCCACAGTATAGTATTCCTCTTTCACTTCATCTACCATTACTCTCTGCTCCTCTCTTATCTCTATTTACTTTCAATTAATTGCAATGCTTGTTCAAGTACTTTTTCACCGTTCATCATTCCGTAATTCAACATATCAATAGCTTCTATAGGAATGTTTTTATCTGCTAATCTTGTTTCTAATTGCTTTTTCATATATTTCACCTGAGGTCCTAACAATAAGACATCAACCTTTTTCTCTTGCAAAGTAATATCAATTTCAGATGCTGATTTAGCAAAAACATCGACATCCAACCCTTTTTCTTCAACAACCTTCTGCATTTTTGTTACTAAAAGGCTTGTACTCATTCCTGCTGAACACACCAACATAATTGTATTCATATTGACTTCCCCCTAAAATTATCATTTATTGAACACCTTTAGTGTAAACTTAAATCGCTTTCTTTTTAAGCTAACCTTTTTCCAAATCAACAGGAAACGGTTACATTGCAAACAGTAAGGCCATACCTAATTTCTCACTCACTCTAGTTTAGTAATTGTATAATTTCTTCCACAGAGTCCTTGGCAAGGATCTGCACAACAATCTCTTTATCCTCTATCAATGATCCTAGCTTTTTATACATTTTATCTAGGTCGACATTGTTTCCTTCTTTAATGTTTAATAAACAAATTAATTGCACCATTTGCTTATCATTCCAACGAATAGGACGTTTTAACGTACAGATTGTCCAAAAGGTTTCCGAGGTAACTGGAAGTGAAGGATGTGGAACAGCGACAAGATTTCCAAAACTAGTGGGTGCATAGGACTCCCTTTCAACTACTAAGGATTCATAATGCTCTGGTACAAGCCCTTGTTTTGTTAGCTCATTGCTTAAAAAATGAATCACACTTTCCTTTGTGGTAAATTCTTTTTTCACGAATACTCTAGATGCGTCAAGGTAAGAATGAGTTTCTGCCACCTGTTCTGAAGACAATAAGACGTCCTTGATTCTTTTGAGGTCTTTAGCTTCTAAAAAGGTATTTACAACATAGACGGGAATACATATATCTTCATTGATCGGAACTGTACTGATAATAAAATCAATCGAGGATAGGTCCGTTTCTGCTAATTTGTAAAAACTAATTGTGTCTACAATCTGCAATAGATTCTCAAATGAATTGATCAATCGGTAATAAAGTAATTTGGCACTTCCAACACCGGACGCACATACAAGAATAACTCGTTTTATTTTTTTGTTTTTATTTTTCATTCTTTCTAAAGCAACCCCAATGTGCAAAGCAATGTAAGCAACTTCATGTTCTCCAACTTCTAAATCCAAATAGTAGTTAATACATTTACTCGCAATAAGTGCTCCTTCGAATGCGGCTGGAAAACTCGTCTTAATATCATTCAACAGAGGATTTCTAAAATTCATGTTGTATCTTAACCTATTCATCGCAGGCCTAATGTGAAGGGTCAGGGCTTGAATAAATTCATGGTCATGGCCAAAATCCCAATTCAACTCAGTTTGTAAACTTTTCAAAATACAGCTGACAATGGAGTCCACTTCATCGAACTTACTGTATTCCGTTAAATTTTCTTTCGGCAGCAACTTTGTTCCAACTAAATGGATGATAATATAATTAATCTCTGAATCAGAAAAGAGCAAATCTGTGAACTCTTCTATGTCTTTAACAATTTCATGGGCAACAATTTTTTCAAACGGGTACTCTTCCATAAGATTTACCGACGGTTCTTCGATTAAAAATCCCTCTTCGATACGTTTACAAGCTATTATTAAGTGAATAGCGAGGTTTTCCAAGGAAATATCTGAAATCTCAATTTTGTATTTATTTACTTTGCCAATGATAATTTCTTTAATTTTCGTGTATACCTCTTTGTCAAACAAAGTAAAGTTATCGAGGGTCGGATCGGAGTTTTCTTCTCTTTTGTATAAAAAATTGGACAAACATATTCGTTTCTTAAATTCATCGCCCTCTATAAACAGGCCATAATGAGGCCGATTAACTAAATTCAGGTTGTATTTTTCCAGTATCTTACGCACTTCTTTTAGATCGTTTTGGATTGTTGATTTAGATACAAACATCTCATCTTCAATAGTGACCAACTTGATATAGTTATTTTCTAATAAAAAACGGCTCAACAAATAAAAAACCCTATTATCTTGTTCTGAAAAATCAAATGTAGAATGACTGATTTTATCATTAGTTAACTCATGTAATTTTTGAGAGAATGTATCTTTATCGATGATTCTTATAACGAAGCCTTTCCCACGAATCAATTCTATTTTCAGGCCTAATACGGAAGATATATTTTGTAGTTCCTTTAAATCATTACGGATCGTTCGATCGCTAACATTCAGTTCCTTAGAAATCCATGCAGCTGTGACAGGTTGATTAGAATTAATTAAATATAAAAGTATTTCTTTTTGCCGTTTTGAAAACAATTCTATCCCTCTTTCTTATCCAGAGTATGAATATGAGCTAATATTAACTGAAGCATACATTTACATACATTTGCTCATTTTTTTATATCGGTTACAATATCACTTCCTAAGAAAATTTGATAGTGTTCTTACAGTACCAAACGAAACAGGCGTCCTCATTTAAGAAGACACCTGTTTGAATTTCAGCCAGGTTATCGAGTCATAGGCAATGATTTTGCGGGTTAACTCAACTTCTGCTGTAGTATAATTGCTAGTTCTTCTGCTGAATCCCACACAATAGGACGAATATCCTTAAGCTGTACAAAAAGTTTATCCGCCTCAATACTGTTTACGGTCCATAATACGGGTATGTTTAAACCAAGTGCATATCCCGCCGAAAAATACACCTCTGGGGATTGTCCCGTTAAATCTGCGATAATCAGTTTGCTATCTGCGATTTGTTCCAACTCGTATTTTTCACCGTTCTGAGTTTTCGTATGTGTTAATAAGCGCGGAAGAAAACCACACTGCTCTATTTTGGGCAATAACTTCTCCAGCCATGTTGTAGACAAATTCTCTTCATCCGACACGAGCACGAGACAAGGTTTTAGTTTCTTACCTCCAGCGCTTTCCGCAGCTTCATTCCAGCCGGTTTCAGTAAGCTTAAAGGTCATGCCTTCCCTGATCAGAAGCTGATCACTTATCAACTTGTCTATGATATATACCAGCTCTTGCAGATTGGGAGAATACGTCAAGTTATAGCTGCTAGAGAGGGGTTGAATGACAACCGCTTCCCCCGGGCCTTCAGAATGTCTATATAAATATTGCAGTAGACGGTTTCCTTTATCTTCAATGCTCACAGGTATTTTGGGTGAATTTACAATGGACTCTAAATCATCAGCAGATATAGTGATCTTCTCATCACAATCAGTCAGCTCACGTATGTAAGCCGATACTACATGCAGCATATCGCGTTTCTTTTGATGCGGGAGTGAATTAATGGGTTCGTAGCTGTCTCTACGTAGACTATAAAACCCGCCTGGTGAACAAGAACAGCCTATATATCTATCGTTATCGCCTTCTGGTTCAATGGAAACAATCTCATCACAGAACAAACAGTGTTTCTTAATCATGACAACTTTTCACCTCTTATTAAGTGTTAGCCTCTACCTTACCAAGATTTTTTTGAAAAGTAGACAAGAAGATATTTCCTGTAGCAGGTTATCCTAAGGCGTAAACGTAATATTTTGAGGCTCCATAGAAGCATTTATACAATAAAAAACCGACATAGGAATCAGCTGTAAACTGAACCTTCTGTCGGTTGATATAAGCTTGGAGCCAGGCATTTAGGATTGAGATAAACCTTCTATAACTTTATCAATATTCCATTTGATCATCTTAATGTATGTGTCGCCCTCTTCGCCTTTCTTAGCTAAAGAATCGGTGAAAATCTTAGAATGTATCGGTACTCCCGTTTCATTTGCGATAGTTTCCATTGTTTTTGGATTTACGCTAGTTTCCAGAAATAATGCAGGCACTTGATTTTCATCAATGATCTTAATTATGTTTTTCATTTGTTCTGGCGTTCCTTGACTATCCGTATTGATCTCCCAGATAAAAGCCGATTCAAATCCGTAAGCTTTAGAAAAATATTTGAATGCTCCTTCACTGGTAACAAGGATACGTTTCTCTTGTGGAATTTTTTCGACTGCTTCTTTTGCATATTGATCCAATTCATTCAGTTTCTTAACATATTCTGATTGATTATTAAGATAAAATTCTTTGTTGTCGGGATCTTTTTCGATTACACGTTTAGTGATAATATCTACATATTTTATTGAATTCTGAATATCCAGCCAGGCATGAGGGTCAACCTGAGTTTCTTTTCCTTTTTCTGTTAGGTACATTGGAGATACTTCATCTGAGACTGCAAAAGCAACATCCTTTTTATTAGTCACATCTAGAAGATCTTGAAACCACCCCTTACCTGTTTCTAGGTTCAAACCGTTATAAAACACTAAATCTGCGCTAGAAACCTTACTTGTATCCTTGGGTAATGGATCGTACATATGCGGATCTGTTCCGATGGGTACCATACTGTAAACTTCAGCCTTCTCCCCTACAATGTTTTCGGTCATATCAGCGATAATGGAGTATGTTGCAACAATCTGCAGCTTATCATGGTCTGCATCTCCTTCACTAACCTTTGAGCATGCGGTAAGAAGTACGATAAACATTGTCAAAGAGAGTATTTTTATGGTCTTCATCTTTGTTTCAACCCTTTCCTGAAAAAATTATTTTTTGGTGAGATTATAAATGAAATTCCGAACATACTTACGCCGACCAGAACAATCGTCGCACTTGTAGGTAAATTGAATTTAAAGCTTACAATTACACCTATAATCCCGGATACAGCGCCGATTGTAGAAGCTAGGATAATCATGTGGAACAGCTTATTCGTCCAGAGATAGGATGTAGCAGCCGGAATAACCAGCATTGCAATCACAAGCACAATTCCTACTTGAGATAACGAAGATACGGTAACTACAGATAGGAGCATCATCAATAAATAATGATAGAACCCTGTTTTTAACCCATAGGCTTTGGAAACAACCGGATCAAATGAACTCATTAAAAGCTCTTTATACAGCAATGAAATGATGGCAATAACAACAAGCATAATAATAAAGGATTGCATTAACTCCGACTGTGGGACGGCCAGAATATTACCAAATAGAATGTGAGTTAGATCAAGCCCGCTTTTGGCGAAAGTAATTAGGACAATGCCTAGCGCAAAAAATGAGCTAAGAATAATGCCAATAGAAGTGTCACTTTTAATATTGCTGCGACTTGTTATAAATTGAATGAGAACTGCTGCTAATAGTCCAAACAGTGAAGCTCCAAGAAGGATGTTGATTCCTAAGATATAAGATAACGCCACCCCGGGTAACACCGCATGTGATAACGCATCTCCCATTAATGACATCTTTCTGAGCACAATAAAGCTTCCTAAAACCCCTGATACAATTCCAAGAATGATAGCAGATAATCCCGCGTTAAGTGCATATATTGGAATGTTTAATACCCCTGAGAAATAATCAATCATGATCTGTCGCCCCCATCCCTTTGATCACCAGATTACCTAAGGAGGCACCATAGGCGCTGAGGATATTCTCTGGCGTAAAGGTGTCTTTAACGTCACCAAAAGCAATTAATTTCTTATTGAGAATGATGACTTTGTCAAAATATTCTTCGACCTCATGCAAATCATGATGAACGATGAGTATGGTTTTCCCTTCTTCGCGAAGTTGTTTTAGCAGCTTTACAATGATTTTCTCACTGACTAAATCTATGCCTACAAAAGGTTCATCTAAAAAAAATACATTTGCTTGTTGTGCAAGTGCCCTGGCGATAAAAACTCTTTGGAGTTGTCCCCCGGACAGATTGCTGATTTGTTTATTTGCAAGATCACTTATATCCACCATCGCCATACATTCCTCGACTCTTTGCCGCTCTGTTTTTCCGGGACGCTGGAAGATTCGCAAATTAGGGTAAGTTCCAGTCAGCACTGTATCCCTTACCGTGATTGGAAAAGAAAGATCAATGTCATTCTTTTGCGGCACATATGCGATCTTCCGTTTGTACTCAGAAATATCTTTTCCCTCCACCATAACTGATCCTGTTCTCTTCTTTATCACCTCTAACAAAGACTTGATAAATGTAGATTTCCCGGCACCATTTGGTCCGATAATTCCGATTGCATACCCAAAGGGAATATCAATATTTACATTTTCTAGTGCAGAATTACCGAAATAATCTACGTTTAGGTTTCTGATTTCAATCATAAAAAAAACTCCTTATCTCTGTTAAGTTCATATGTAGCACTGTTCTGTTCACCCGGTTAATTTATTTCCTAATAGAAACAATGATTCCTTTGGTTCAATTTGTTTCCCTCGGTAAACATTTATTCTTATATACAATATATTTACCCAAGGGCAATATGTCAACAACAATCCTTAAATCAACAAAAAAAAGAACCCAAGTGATTTGAGTTCTTTTTCATTATTACAATATAAAAATATCATAGTTGCAGTAGTTTTAAACATCTAGGCTGCATCAAATAACCCCCTGTAATAAGCTCTGCCTGCAATTGAATCGTATATTCTCCTGCCGTGGGGAGATACAGTTCACCTACTTGAAAGCTTTGAAAATTATTAACCTCATCGGTAGAAATAACTTTAGCTTGCAAAATTTGATCCGCAGCCTTGATGAGGTAGACTCCGCCACCGCCATTCTCTCCTTCTTCGCTGCGATATGCGATACTAACTTGAAATCTTACCGGACCTAATGTCCGGACATGCCAAACTGTGGTATCCTCTCTATCCTTCCAGTCCAACAAATTATCATGGTCTTTTTTTCCTGTATCGTAACGGAGGGTTGGACCAAAGATCTCGCTTTCAAATACCCCCAATTCTAGTAAGGTATCTTCTCCAAAGTCCAATAATCGGACTGGATTACCTTCTACAGGTTCTGCACAGACAATTGCGATGACCAGCGGCATGTTGTTAGAATTTTCGGCAAAGTTCGGTAAGCTGGGGAGTTCGACTTCCAGATCCTGCTCAGATAGCTTTGTGAAAAACAGCTCCTCCCCTCCATCTAAAGCAAATACCTTTTGAACAGCGGTCTTCAGACCGGGAACGATTAGCTTATTTCTCTTCTTAAGATTGAAAACATGCAGATATAATGTGTTTCCTTTCAAAGTGCATCTACCCCAAGACGGTTTGGCTGTGGGCGATTCTCCAGCACCGTAAATGCTATCCCCATTGGTATTTAACCAATCTCCTACTTCAAGCAAAATGGATTCGGATACTGGATCCCATTCCCCTGTCGCTGTTGGGCCGATATTGATAACCAGATTCCCATTTTTGCTTACAACATCGATGATCTGGCGGATGATAGTTACAGGAGATTTCCAATGGTGATCGGATCTCTTATACCCCCATGAGTCATTTAACGTAATAATATTCTCCCAGTACTTACCAAGGTTACGAGTCGTAAGTTGATTATCAGATGTATTTGAATAATCTCCAAGTGGTGCTTTCCATACTCTGCTATTGACCAAACAATCTGGCTGAATTGCATGAACCGCCGCCAAAAACGCTTCTCCTTGCTCACGGGTCAGTTTGCCCCCGCAATCAAACCACATTAAACCAACTTTTCCGTAGTCCGTCAGCAGCTCACGGACTTGAGGGATTGATTTGCTGTGCAAATATCGTTCAAAGCGGGTGTGTTTATCGATATCATTTAACCAAGTTTGAACGTCATCATAAGCGCCGATATTCAGTGGATAATCCCAGGTATTCCCTTGAGAGTCTGGATCATGCCAATCCATCGCATGGGAGTAGTAAATTCCGAGTACCATTTCTTCCGCACTACATGCCTCCATTAGTTCCCGAAGGGGGTCACGGCCTAATGAGGTGTGCTTGACGATCGAATATTCGGATACATTCGAGTCATACATCGCGAAGCCGTCGTGATGTTTAGCTGTAAAGATGATATATTTTAGGCCAGCACGCTTGGCAGTCCGCACCCACTTCATTGCATCAAAAGCTGATGGACTGAACGCTGCGGCCATTTCCTCATATTCAGCAACTGGGATCTTCGCGCGTAGCATAATATGCTCACTGTAAGAAGCTTGTATTTCTTTTCCCTTCCATTCACCCGCAGGCAGGGCATAAGGTCCCCAGTGAATAAACAAGCCGAGCCTTGCTTCCTGCCACCATTCCATACGCCGAGCCTGCTCGTTATCTATCGGAGTGTCGACCGACTGTATACTATACGGATCATCGAGAAGGTTTTCTGTTGTTTTTCCGTTCCTTACCATAACTGAAGAACGGCTCCGCGGAGTTTAGAAACAGCCTCGACGAAGAAATAATCGCCATAGATCAGTGGCGTATCAATATGCACACCCCCTGGAAGATTGGATGTTCCAGAAAGAATCAATCCCTCCTCTTCCGGAATGTCCCAAGCCCCATAATTCTCATAAAGTGAGCGAACGATTTGTTCTGCTGCTCGGAGGTAAAAAGAGGCTTCTGCCTGTGGTACGATCTTTGCCAGCTCGATCAAGCCACATGCCGCACATGCACCAGCAGAGGTATCACGCGGCTTTTCGCCTGCATCAGGTGCCCTGAAATCCCAGTGAGGTACATGATCCTCCGGAAGATTAGCCAAGAAGAAGTGCGCAGCTCTTTTAGCTCCCGATAGAAACTTGTTCTCTCCGGTATAGTGATAAGACAAAGTAAGACCGTAAATCATCCATGCGCTGCCCCGTGCCCAAGCGGATTCTTCCGCATAACCTTGGCCGGCCATAGCGCCGATTTTTTCTCCTGATTCCGGGTTGAACTGCAGAATATGATAACTTGATCCATCTGGACGTAAAAAATGCTCCACTACCGTTTCCGCATGCGCAGCGGCGATATGCCGGAAACGCGGATCCTCTGTAACTTCCGATGCCCAGTATAATAAGGGCAGATTCATTACAGTATCAATGATGGACCATCCCGCCCGGTTTATCTTCTCCGTGTCATGCCAGGCTCTGATAAATGACCCTTTCAGGTTAAAGCGGCTGGCCAGTTGAGCGGCAGCCATCAACCCGCGCTGCTTGGAGCGTTCATTACCAGTCACGCGGTAATTGGCCAAAGCTGAGAGTGTCCATATAAAACCGGCATCATGATGTACGGAAAGAGCATAAAGAGGTTCATCCAGTTTCTCTTCAATTTGCTCGGCGATTTCTTGCAGCGCCGGATAATTCCCCTCTGCGGCAATCTGCCACAAAATACCCGGCCAGAACCCTGCTGTCCACCACGATGGACGCATGTTATCGTATACTCCGCTCACGGAAGCATGCGGAAAACTAACGCCAATTCGCTTACTAGTCTTTTCCACTTTATTTACAATTTGTTGCCATGCGCTATCCCCCCATTCCAGAGTTGACTCCGAAATTACCAGTTCGCGAGTTTGTTGAGTTGGTATTACATCTCCCATTTTAGTACCTCCTGTTAACATTGATGATATTTATGAAATTCAACCTCTTAAAGCGTTGTCCTTAGTGGAATGACCATATTCCAAGTGTGCTTCGCATTTCGGAACCCTCCCGGTCCATCTGCTACTGCAGCGAATAAATGGGTAGGAACCCCTTCCTGAAATAATAGGAACGGACGTTCAAAGCTGCCCATCCACTGCACAGTGCCGTCCTCCCAGAGAACCCGCCGGGAATACGATTGCGTTGAATCAGCCAGCTGCCAGTCGGTTCCATCCGTAGATGATGCAAATATCCCACCGTGCTTTTCTCCACATATCCGGCCATCCATATCCTTGGCGATCATTTGGTACCCGTCCGCGGACCGCCAGATAAATGGATCTTCAATATGGGACCGCTCTGGTGGAAACAGAGGTGCGTTGTTAATTACTCTATATGGCCCTTCGTCCTTAGATGAACCGGCAATGCCAAGCGTCATCTGTCCATAGGAATTGCCTTCGTATTTGCGGGCTTTATATACCAATAGCAAGGAGCCATCTTCGCGGATACAAGGAGCCGGATTGGATGTGAGGAAGCTGTCGAACCTGCCCGGACGTGTAGGCAGAATAGGTGCATCCATCCTTGTCCATGGTCCGAATACACTGTCGGCTACAGCTAGGCCAACACGTTTGTTGGCACGAGCGGCAATCACCCGATAGTCGTCAAGTTCCACTGTTTCATTAGGTTGCGGCTCAGCGAATGGATGAGTTGAGCCCATATAATACAACAGAAACTTATCGCCATACCGAAGGATATGCGGATTATGGGTGCTTCGTCCGTCCCAGTATTCCGCTCCCCTTGCGGGTAGTACGGTTTCTTCGTACGTATAGGGTCCTTCCGCGTTATCGGCAGATGCGCGGACAATTTCTGAGCGAAGTAACCATCCCGGATGCATCGGCAGCCATTTCGGCCAACGGGATGCGAATAAATGAAAACGCCCATCCTCGCCACGCACAGCTGATCCGCACCACACCCACCAATCCTCCATACGGAATCCTCCGTTCAAAGGAGCAGGCAACATTCGGTCCATTAATGAAAAAGTCATTTTCTCCCTCCATGGCTTATTGCTTAACATCCGTTAGTCTATAACGTTTAGCAGCACTGCCATGCAGCCATTCCGCAGCAATATCCAGCGCCTCATCCCGGCTGATCCAGCCTTCCGCTATTTGACTTTCCAAAAAGCGCGCAAGTATTTTTTTAACGATCAGCAGCTTGCCATATGTCCATTCGATACAGCGCGCATCCGAGACAATGAGCGAACACTTGAGCGGGGCGAGTGCCTCCAACCGATACTGCATGCTCTGCAAATAGGTACTGGGTCTGAAGTTATACCACCACATCCCGCCTACATGAACGTTAGGGAAATTCCATGCAGCCTGCACAACATCCAGGTTATTTAATTCCGAAGCCACCACCAGCTCAAACGGAATGGAATACCGTTCGAATAAACCGTACAGTTTAACAATCCGTAGCGAATCGTTAACTGGCGCAGCTGATGTATTACACCATCTGCGTTCGACGCCGAGAAACAACTGCAAGAACATTCCTCTTGCTTGCAGTTCCGAACAAATATGATGAAAGAGCAGCATCATGATTTCATCCGGTCCAGTTACGTTGCTAAGATTGTAAACATCATGAGCTTTGGCTTCAAAAGCTGGCAACGTAGTCATGATTCCTGGACAGCCCATAGTCTGATAAGACTGCAGCTGCTCGCTAATAAATTTTTTCGCTTGAGCATAAGCAGCCTCCCGGCTGGGATCATAGGAATCTGCAATATTCTTTGCCAGCTCAGGCAGCCAAGAGTCAATTCGAGGAATCAGTAGAGCATTTTCCCTCATGTGTGCAAAGTTGGCATGTTCCGGACGGTTTACAATAAACCGCTGCACATGCAGACGGTCAGCTACGTTCTGCGCCCAGCCGGGATCGTGACTTTGCTGTTTAATCGTTATATCCGCTTTGAACACCGACTCTGAATCTGTGATGGAGATACCGTACAGATCTTTCATGATTGCTGTAAAAGCACGATTCATCATCGTATTACGGGAAGCGTGGTAGGCGCTAACAAAAGAGTCAGCCCGTTTCTCTTTCGAAAGTTGGTCCGCATTCGCCGGATATCCTGCTGACTGAAGCTCTTGGTTCAACCAGAAATAATCGGCTATTTCCCAGAAGTCAGCCGCGTTTAGCTTATCGCCGACGAGATGGGTATGTGTATCGATTACAGGCAGACGCATGATTTCATCACACAATGAAGTTTGACTCATCGTTCTCCCTCCTAACTGGCAGGAAGCCCTTCGAATGAAGAGGCTTCCTAAGAATCTATCTATTTCCGGCTTTGCTGATTAAGGATTCCCTCATTATTTTTGTAGCGTTCTGTTGCTTCTTTTAAGATTTCTACGCCGCCTTTTTGCTTATATTCCTCGATGACTTTTGGGAAATCGCTAATCGGTTCTTTGCCATAAATCATTTTGACCATATGGTCTATGATCAATTTTGGTGCCTGATCGGGACGTTTGGAGGCAAGATCAGGGAACTTGCTAAAAGACTCCAGATCAGGTACAAATCCAATGCCCCCTAAACCTTCTTTGCTCAGCGTTTCATCCAATGCTTTCAAGACATCTTTACCACCCGAAAGCAGCTCAGTTCGTTCGCGGTTGATCGTTCCGTCCCCTACCCAGCGCAGCTGTGTGCGGAATTTCTCTTCATCTTGGGCAGCCTTGTTCTCTGGCAGCTTATAATCAACTTTTCCGTCTTTTACCGTGTAATTCTCGCCTTCAATCCCAAAGCTATAGAAATTACTTGCTTCCGGGGTCTGCATCCATTCAAACATTTGAATAATCCGGGCAGCCTTTTCTTTACTGACCTTATTGTTGATATACAGTGAGGTATTGACCGAACTATACAAGCCATATCCTTTTTGTCCATTGTCACCGGTTGGCGACGAGATAATATCCACTTTCGCTTCCGGATTGGATGCGGCGATTTGGGTCCGGAAATCCAGTAGATTCTGCGCGTTAGCTGTCCAGATTCCTGCATTGCCTGCAGCAATATTTTCGCCATACTGCGCCGTCTGAATTGTTGCAAAATCCTTTTGAATGAGGCCTTCGTCATACATCGTTTTGTATACGTTCAGTGCTTTTTCCATATTCTCGGAATTATAAAATTTGGGTACGATCTCTCCATTATCCTCTGTAAACTGATAGCCAAGCGCGTCATATGCACCGAATGCGATATCTGCATATTTGAAGTTCTCACGCATCTGATAAGGCGCGCTCACACCGAGTTTCTTAAAAGCGCGTAGCACATTCAAGAAATCTTCAATCGTTACAGGTACCGGGAGACCGGTTTTCTCCAATAAATCTGTTCGGATAAAGGTGGCACGTCGAGACGGATTGCTGAGCCAAGTCGGGATGCCATATATTTTTCCGTCGTAGCTGACTTCATCCCATGCTTCCTGCGGGACAACCTTCATCAAGTTAGGCGCATTCTCCTTCAGCAGATCATCTAGCGGCATAAAAACACCAGCCTGAACCGATCCAGCCATCGATTTATCTGTAGCCCCTCCGACATTTTGAACCACATCCGGAATATCACCGCCTGCGAACATAACAGCCATTTTGGAATCAAAGTCCTTCAAAGGAATTAACTTAATGTCTAAATCGACATTCGCCCGTTTTTCCAACTCCTTGACCCACTTATCGGTGTTAATGTCTTTAGAACTTTCCGTGTAAGCGTTTCCGCTTGTGTTTAACGAAATACTAAATTTAAGCGGTTTTGATTCGCCTGCTGCATCGGCGTTACCGTCCGATGTTTCATTGCTTCCGCATCCTGCGACGAGACTTGATACAAGCGCCGTGGATAGGATCAGACTAACCCATTTTTTCATCTGGATAATCCCCCTTATTAGTATAAAAAGGTATTTGGTTTACCTGTACCCATCATAAAGCTGTATCATCAGCACTCCCATGGGGTGGATTATTATGGGATGTGTTTTTTTGTGATCGGTTGCCGTTATAAAAAAAGGCCATCCCAAAAAGTCCGCGGCTCGGACCTCAGGACAGCCTTTTGATCCTCGTTCTCTTCGGCGAGTAGCGCCTATGCGTTAAGCACTTGATGTTCCTTCCTTCCGGAAATCGGCATTCTCATGATCATGCGTGTTCCCCATTCTGGACTGCTTTCTACGTCAACACCGCATTCTTCCCCGAAGACAAGTTGTATCCGGCGGTGAACATTTTGCACACCGATGCCACCTGGGCTTCCTTTACCTTCATCCACATCGGCGAGTCGATTTTCGCTCAGTTTGAGGCGAAGTTCTTCAAGCCGCTCCGGGGTCATCCCGCTGCCATTATCCGTAATGCTGACCCAGAAGATATCGCCATCCTCTCCAGCATCAATCGTAATCGTGTGATGATCTTCAACACCATAACGAAAAGCGTGCTGGAACACATTTTCCACAAGTGGCTGTAAGGTCAGGCGGACCATTTTGCGCAGAAGCATTTCAGGCTTTATCCGCACATCGATTTCAAACGGCCTTCCGATCCGGTGATTGATAATGACCATATAATGGATGACATGCTTCAGCTCATTGGCCACGGTTATCTCTTCAAGATTGGTGCGCACCGAATAATGCAGCATGTAGGACAGGGCTCCGACAATTTCTGATATTTCATCTGAATCCTGAATTACTGCATAGCAGACCACCGTTTCGAGCGTATTATATAAAAAATGGGGGTTGATCTGTAACTGTAAGGATTGGAATTCGGCCTTCTGCCGCTCGGCTTCCACTTCCTTGTTCTTCAGTTCTGATTGATACACGGTGTCCACAAGCTCTGACAGGCGCGTTACCATCAGATTGTAACGAACGATAAGCCCAGTGACCTCATCCTGGCTTTTCGGAAGGGAGATTAATTCCCAATTTCCTTTTTCGGTCTGGCTCATTCCTTTCATCAGTATACGGATTGGTGTAGTAACAGACTTACCAAATCGGCTTGCCAGAAACAGCGCTATCATAAATGTCAAAATCGCGACAACAATAATATAATTCCGGATGGTAATTAGCGGCTTTTGCAGCTGAGTGTCTGGGATGGATACAACCAGATGCCAACCGGAATATTCCGCATTACGGCTGATATAAGATTTTTCCACTCCCTCTGCCGAACTGCGGAACATCGCCTCTCCTGCCTGCTCAATTTGCTTGCCAAGACTATCAGGAATCAACGTCCCTACTTTGTTTTGATCGTTATGATATTGAATCCTGCCTTCGCCATCTACAATAAAAAAATAGCTTTCGGGACCAAGATCGATTCCTTTCCATAACGTAGAGAGCTCCTCCGCTTTGACTTCGATGCCTACAAATCCTTTCATCTCTGGTGACTGAAGACCGCGAATGCTGCGGATTAAGGTCAACATCGGCGTTTGATCCCCACGGATACTGTAATTGATTACATTCAACTGTCCACTGACATCTGTATGTTCTTTGAAATACCTGATCTGTCTAGCGGTGTCTTCCTGTGTAAAAGATGGCGCTGAACCGCCATTATAATAATAAAGCGCATTCCCGGAATACCCGATAATATATAAGGCTTCAATCTCAGGATTGCGAATCCATACTGGTTCGACAATTGCATCGCGAATATCGGTCGTGTAGCGGTAATTTTCATATTCCTCACGGTCTGATGATAGGTCAATATATCTTTTAACTCTCAAATCCGTTAGTAGCGCCACGGTCGACCGTTGATAGGATGAAATATAGAGATTGGTATGATGAACTGCATTATTTACGATTTGAATCATCTGGTTTTCAGTACTTGCCTGCAATTGCTTGGCAGAAATGCTGTAGAAGGAAATCCCCAGCGCTGACAGGGAAAGTAAGATGACAATGGTAAAATAAAATAGCAGCTTCCGGCTGAGGGTTGCTCTCATTATTCAATGCCAAACGAAGCACGGTATTCCGAAGGTGACACACCCACGAGATTTTTAAACGTCTTCGTAAAATGGGGATAATCCTCGTAACCTACATGAATCGAGATATCACTGATTGTCATGGTAGGTACGGCAAGAAGTCTGCGCGCTTCCTCCATTCTTCTTCGGATCCGGTAGTGTACGAAGGTTTCCCCCGTCATTTTTTTGAATAATGCGCTGAAGTACGTGCGGGCAAGTCCCACCCGTTTGGCTACTTCTTCTAACGACACATCCTCAGCCAAATGTTTATCAATGAAAGCTTTTGCTTCTTCAACCGGGTCCTTATAGTTGCCTTTGCGAGTAAGTTGCAGCTCCGCAAGTATACCGTTTATTATCGCGACAAATGCTAACATCGTTTCTTTTTTCGTATTGGCGGCTTTCACATCTCCACAGCACCGGGACTGAGGCTTCCAGCCTCGGCGTTCCAAGCGATCTACGATCATTTGTAGACAATCATTCAGGACTGCATCCATGCTAAAGACGTTCAACCCTTCAAATAAACCGGATGTTTCTCTGTCATCAAGCAGACGGTTTGTCTCATCACGTTGCAGCAGCCAGATATGTTGTTCCAGCTGTTCGGCCCAATCCACGTATTTATGAACAGGAATAATGCTGCCTGTCATGCCTGATATCAGTTCTCTCAGCATATCATGCACATCCTGCTGGAGAACCGGCTTCAGTAAATACCGCTTAACGCCATAGGCCATTGCTCGTTGTGCATATTGAAAGTCATTGTACCCGGAAATGACTGCCACCTGGACATGACTGTAATCACGGTGAATTCGTTCACATAAATCAAGGCCATCCATCCGCTTCATGCGCAAATCTGTCAGCACTAAATGCGGTTCTAGCTTTTGGATAGTTTCTAAGGCTGCTTCACCGTCGTCGGCTGTATAAATCGCGGTGAATGAGACCGGATAACGCTGGACCATCTTCACCAATCCTTTTTGAATGACAGGCTCATCTTCTACAATCAATACTCGCACTTGTATCAAATCCCTTCCGGAATGGAATCAGAATCAGTTGTCTTGTGGTATGAAATTGATTTGAAGTTGCGATCATTGGCAACGCTTCCATTTTTGAGTTTGGATTATATCTTACCATATTTTGATAAGCAGATGGCTGTTTCTTTTAAAGGATGATGCAAGCTGGTTGATTTAAGACTTAATAGATCCGATTAACATCCCTTTGATAAAATACTTTTGCAGAAACGGATACACGATAATAATCGGTATGACGGAGACGACAATAACTGCCATTTGCACACCTGCCGGAGATACTTCATTTACGTTTTCTAATAAGCTGCCCGCTTGCCCAAGGTCGTTACTCAGTACGATTTCCCGAAGCCGCAGCTGAAGTGGATAAAGCGCTCGTGTATTGATAAAATACAACGCCGATGAATAAGAATTCCAATGGGATACCGCGTAGAACAAGCCCATAGTTGCCATAACAGGTTTGGACAAAGGAAGGATGACGCTCCACATCGTGCGCAGCTCTCCCGCTCCATCCATTCGCGCGCTGTCTATCAGCTCAGTAGGCAGGGCTGAGAAAAAAGAACGCATGATGAACAGGTTATATGCACTGATGGCCGATGGGATGATTAATACCCATAAAGAGTCGATCAAGTGCAAGTTTTTGATGACCATATAGTTCGGTATGAGCGGAGCGTGAAATATCATCGTAATTAGGATTAAAATCAGAACTCCTTTGCGCATCGAATATTCGGATCTGGATAAAGGATAGGCCAGTGATGCAGTTAAAATCAGATTAATAACTGTTCCGACAACTGTAATAAATATACTTACCATGAAAGCTCTCCAGATGGAGGTATCCCCAAGAATAACTTGATAATTCATAAGCGTCCAATCTACAGGGAATAGCTTAACCTCGCCTGCATTAATGGCATGAGTGCTGCTAAATGATTTGGCGAGCACATGCAGCAGAGGGAAGACCATCAAGCACCCGACCAGCATCAGAAATATATAGTTAAAAACGTCAAACAGGCGACCTTTATTTTTCATTTACTCTTCGACTCCTTTCTAGTAAAGTCCATCCCCTGATGCTTTTTTGCTAAGCGTATTCCCGATCATGACTAGCAACAGTCCGACGACCGATTTAAAGAGGCCTATAGCTGTTGTATAGCTGTATTGCTGATCAATAAGACCCACTCGGTATATATACGTATCGAGAATATCTCCATTGGTCTCATTAAGCGAATTGATAAATACAAACACTCGCTCGAAGCCAAAATCAAGGAAGTTACCGATATGAAGCAGGAACATAATCATGATGGTGGGCAAGATCGTCGGGATCGTTATAGATAAGGTTTGTTTCCACCGATTTGCTCCGTCAATCCGGGCCGCCTCGTACAGCTCAGGATTCACAGCAGCGAGTGCGGCTAAATAAACAATAGTTCCCCATCCACTGTCTTTCCATATGCCTGTTCCAACCAGGATGGTACGAATATACGAGTCCTCGCCCAGAAAATAAACGGAGTCGAGCCCAAAAGCATTTAAGATCTGGTTCACGATACCTGTCGTTGGGGACAAAATGCCGATCATAATCCCCCCAATAATGACCCATGAGAGAAAATGGGGCAAATAAACGACGGTCTGCAAAATCCGTTTATAGAAAGCTTTTCTCACTTCATTAAGAAGGAGGGCGAATATTATGGGAACCGGAAACGCAAAGACCATATCATATAGGCCGATCAGGATAGTATTTTCAAGAATTCTCAAAAACTCTGGATAGGTGAACATCCGCCGGAACTGATCAAGGCCAACCCAAGGACTGCCTGTAAAACCTTTGAATATGTTGTAGTTTTGAAAGGCCATGATGGAACCCGCCAAGGGTAAGTATTTAAATACGATAAAAAAAATAATGCCCGGCAATGAAATGAGATATAGCGCCTTATATTTGCGCAAATTGGTCATTCTTCTTTGGAATGGGGAAAGATCTGGCCTGCTCGCTGGCAATGCGGCTGGCACTTGTTGTGGCATAAATATCGCTCCTTTGGTTGCAGTTTGGATTTTGTTGTATGGCTAATGTTAATCCAATATCCAGGTCTTCAAAATGGAGATTTTTCGGCTTGCCTGTGTTTTATTACGATTGACTATTGTGCACAAATCTTGCGGGACTTCCCTGCAACTGAAGAAAAAGTATATTCAAATCCCTGACCATCGCTAATAAGAGATTGTTCTGGCAGATCAAGCGGAACAGCAGACCAAATTCGATATTCAGCGGTTAACGTAGAGTGAATCGTCGCTTCATCAAGCTTTCCTTGGCTCCAAGAAAGATCAACGGTAAAACCACCTCTTGCTCTCATTCCCCTTATGCTGCCTGAAGCCCACTCCTTAGGAAGGGCAGGTAATAGTCGAAGTTCTCCTCGGTGGGATTGCAGCAGCATTTCTGCTACGCCTGCTGCTCCACCAAAGTTTCCGTCTATTTGAAAGGGTGGATGGCAGTCTAAAAGATTCGAATACGTGGAGGAGGCTAAGAGATTAAGTAAATGCTCGTAGGCTTCCGCACCCATACCGAGACGGGCATAAAAGTTGACGATCCATGCCCTGCTCCAGCCGGTATGGCCTCCACCTCCGTCAAGACGGCGTTCAAGCGTTCGTCGGGCTGCTGCGGCAAGCTCAGGGGTGTGCCTCATGTCAATCTGTTCACCCGGATGTAATGCGAACAACTGAGAAATATGCCGGTGACCTGCGTCTTGCTCTTCGTAGTCAAACAGCCATTCCTTAATCTGTCCATGACTGCCCACACTCGGCTGTGGAATGTGTTCAAGCGTCTCATGTAGTTCAGAGAGAAACATTGTATCTTCTTCTCCGAGAATTAATGCCGCTTCCGAACAGGCGGATAGCAATGTATATGCGATTTGCAAATCCATAGATGGTCCCATACAGAGGCTGCCGTTGCTTCCGTCCGAAAGAAGGAAGCGGTTTTCAGGGGAGACCGAAGGCCCAGTAATCCGTACACCACCCTCCTCTACCATGTAATCAAGCAGAAAAATCGCTGCTTCCTTCATCACTGGATAGGCCCTTTCCTTGAGAAAAGACAGGTTCAGTCCAAACCGGTAGTGTTCCCACAAATGAAGGCATAACCAAGCAGCACCCATTGGCCAGACCGTACAGGTAATTAGGATGCCTTCAGGTCGGGTTTCCGCCCATAAGTTAGTGTTATGATGAGCAACAAAACCGCGACAGCCATACATTTCTTTTGCCGTTTCTTGACCGTTCAACTGCATCCGTTCGATCAGATCAAACAGCGGTTCATGGCATTCAGCCATATTTAGGACTTCGGCAGGCCAGTAATTCATCTGGAGGTTAATATTAATTGTATATTTTGATTCCCATGGCGGGGTAAAGCTATCATTCCATATGCCTTGCAGATTAGCAGGCAACGTACCTGGTCGAGAACTGGAAAGCAATAGGTAGCGCCCATACTGCACATATAGTGCAACTAGTCCTGGATCACCAAACTCATTGGAATTGCTTCTTTCATCTTTTGCTTGCTGTAACCGCAATAATCGTTTATCGGTAGGAAGCTCGGCGTACGGGTCGCCATCCCTTGTTAAATCGATTGAAAATCGAGCAAACCGGGACTTGTATTCCTCCTTATGCCGCTTTATTAGAGTTGCAAAAGACTGAGCCGTGGCTTGATCCAATTGCTCCAGACAGGCTTTTTCAGGTTGATCCACACGAAAGGTACTCTGCGCTGCCAGCATAAGGGTGACGGAGTCTGCTCCCTCAATAGAGATGAAATCCCCTATGAGCCTCTGGCGGCCTCCTTGTTGAACTGCCCTTAGTGCTGTGCAAAAGCGAACACCATCCGCTCCGCATTCCCCATTCATTAGAACTGTGTTTGCAGGACCAGTACTACAGCCGGTATCGAACGGACGACGCATAAGATTCGCAGCCAACGTGATCTTGCCAAGTCTGTCAGCTGTCAATCGGACTACTAATACACCGTCCGGTTCACTTACAAAATATTGCCTGTAATAGCGAACCCCGCCACAACGGTACGACACCGTAACAACCGCTTGCTCCAAATCGAGCTCCCGCTCGTATTCTTCAATAACCTCACTAGAATCCAGAAACTTCAAAATCAAATCGCCAAGTGGCTGGTACGGCTGTTCATATTTTGGTGAAGCAGTCATAGCCATTCGAGCCAAATGTTCTGCCTCCGCCTGCCTGCCGTCTTTCAGCATTTGCCGAATCTCCGTCAAATACGGCTGAGCTGCAGGATTAGCTGCGCGTCCAGGGCCGCCGTACCAGATTGAATCTTCGTTAAGCTGGATTTTATCTTGGCCGATCATACCGGACACCATCGCCCCAAGGCGCCCGTTTCCTATGGGAAGAGCCTCATTCCAATTTGACGCCGGGCTTGTATACCATAATCGAAGACGTTCTGATTCCCGCATGGTTGCCGATAATGCCACCTCTTGTTTCGCTCGTCTTCTTTCACTCAACTCTTGTTCACCTGGCCTTTCCTATTTTCAGGTCATATCATTCGTCAGTAACTCCACTTCTTATGCTACTCTTGATTCTGATGTCTCTCCATGGCATAGATTGTTAGGGGTTGTGTTTTTTTATGATCCAAACTAAAAAGGATGCGGAAGATTCCGCACCCTACTGTAAATTATTTTTTTATATTACTGAGCGCATTTCGACCTAAGCGTTCCATCAGCTGCTGCTTGTAGAGACTATTAATGACGACATGTTGACCGCAACTGCACCAATATCCATCTTCACGGGGCCGGGGATCATAATCGTTAGGAACCAGTCCGGGTACCTTGCTACCAACATGGCCAATGGCGTAGTTTTGAGCGGTTGGTGGCCGCTGTAAAGTGAGTTCTCCTTGCGTATTCCAGGTTACATAATTCGCGCCTGCCCAGCCATGTCCGCTGCCTAACCACGCCCTATCCCGAATAGAGATGGGAGCTTTGATATTATCGAACAGGCCTCCGACTGACCAGCGATGATGAGGCTCACTGGTGTTATAATTGTTAACAGCTTCCCCATCCAGAAATACATTTGGCCCCGGTACCCAGCTATCGACGGTGAACGCATGCCGCGCCGTTTCTGTATAAATACGTTGAGCGAGATTTAGCTGGCCCATCTGATGTATGACATAACGGCGACCCCCAGTAACCATACTGATCATATCGTACATTTGACAATCCTGAACCGTAATCCATTTGGAATAACGCTTCATTTGAACGAGAGAATAGGACAGATGGTAACCCGTCACATCTCGAACCCAGCCATTCTTCATACTGTTGAATACGACAAAACGCTCAGCATGCTTTTCGTCCGCATAATAAGGATCCGTTGTATCGTTATCCATCTTAATATCTATAATGCTCGGGTCAAAATCGGACTCTACCCTCATATTCTCTACCCCCACCTGCTGAATGCGGGCATGGTCTGTATATTTATAGATCTCTCCGCCGCCCCACTGAAGTTCGATAGCATTCGCTAGTGGGGCATCGACCGTAATCGCATTACCTACAATAGCAGTGATGACTCGGTCAAAATCCAGATTGAACGGTGACCATTGGGTTACGGTTCCACCCGGGCGCTTATATATGTTATCCATGCCAATTTCGTGAATCCAGTTTTTATCACCTATTCTGAGGACTATGATCTAATCGCCTACACGATAAGCATTCCCGTCTTCTACATGGAAAGTGCGCGAGCCTGAGGGTACATACAAATCTGAAATCATCCGTTTCGAGTTGCTGTCCAGCATAAGATCTGCATTTTCACCAATTTCAACTAGATTTCGTTGTTTCGCTCCGGTACCATAGAGAATGGTGCCCTCTTTGTCCTGACCTTCGCCGCGAAGGACGATCCCGCTTGCTTTAATGAATAACGTGCCTCCGATTTCATATCTGCCTTTTTTCAACAGGATCGCTCCGCGGAATCCGTTCTTATCGAGCGGGCGCTTGGCCAACTGGTCAATCGCAACCTGAATACGTTCCGTCGCGTCTCCGTCTAAGGGTAGAACGGTCGACTTAACGGGGATATTCGGGATTTCAACACCGCCACCCCTATAACCCGCATTGGAAAAATCTAAGATCCGATTACCTCGATAATCACCGATATACATCATCATTCCATCGTTACCAAGGAAAGCAATGGGGCTCTGTCCCGCGGGGATGCTCTTTGGATCCAGCACGGTAAAATAATATGAGTCATACTGAGGAGATTTTCCGTCCTGTTTGAGGGTCATTCGCAGTTCATAAGTACCCAGTTGTTCTGCCGTGCCTAACGGTGTCCATTCCATTAACGAGTCTTTGACCATAGGAGTCTCAGGCAAACTATCAACCAGCTTCGTTCTATCAAAAATCAATTCACCGGCAACCCTTCCGTCAACACACGATGTGAAGGATACCGTCGGATAAACCTCCCTAGGCTTGAGGATAGCTGGTTGACCAATTTCAGTAGTCATGTGCGTATGCTTTAACGTGGAATTAATAATAAAGAGTTCACCTCCTTTTCTATATTCACTCTCACATGTCGGATACATATTACCTTGGCTAAAGAAGAATTAACATGTCATTTTTATTGATTGGAATGTGTTTTCTTATTCACCTATTTAAGCAAACCCTTGCACCCGCATGGTGCTGAGCAACGATTAAGCCAAACTAAAGATAAGATTCTAAAGGCACTAAATAAGGGATGAAAGTTAACTTAGATAAAAAAAGGCGCGATCCCAAAGGGCATCACGCTTTTTTATCTAGCTTAGATTTCCTATAACTGGGTGTGGCACATAAGGCTCTTCTAGTCTCGCTATTTCACTTGACTCCAGCTTCACTGATAATGCTGCAACGGCGTCCTCCAGATGATTAGGTTTGGTAGCACCAATAATAGGCGATGTTACTGACTCTTTTTGCAGAACCCAAGCAAGCGCTACTTGTGCACGTGGAATCCCGCGTTTAGCCGCAATTTCGGTAACTACCTCAACAACCTTGCGGTCAGCTTCAGCCATTTTTGCATAAAATGCCTTTCCGACTTCGTCTATCTCTGAACGAGCTGTTTGTTCATTCCAATCACGGGTTAGTCGGCCTTTAGCAAGCGGACTCCATGGGATCACACCGATTCCTTCTTCCCGGCAAAGAGGCAACATTTCCCGTTCTTCTTCCCTGTAGAGCAGATTCAAGTAATTTTGCATAGAGACAAATTTAGTCCAACCATTTCGCTCAGCAACATGCTGCGCCTGCAAGAACTGCCATGCATACATAGAGGACGCTCCTATATATCTAACTTTCCCTGCCTTTACTACGCCATGAAGTGCCTCCATGGTCTCTTCGATGGGAGTGTCATTATCCCAACGATGAATCTGGTATAGGTCCACATAATCCGTGCCCAGCCGTCTTAGACTGTTGTCTATTTCGGTCATAATCGCTTTGCGTGAAAGTCCTGCCCCATTTGGTCCCTGATGCATCCGGAAAAACACCTTTGTCGCAATGACTACCTCATCCCGGCGAGAGAATTCTTTTAAGGCACGTCCGACAATTTCTTCGCTAGTTCCGTCAGAGTATACATTAGCCGTATCAAAGAAGTTGATCCCAAGCTCCAGTGCTCTTTTAATAAAAGGTCTGCACTGCTCCTCATTCAGCGACCACGGAGCCATTCCACGTTCAGGTACTCCGTAACTCATACAGCCAAGACAAATTCTAGATACGTCCAAACCAGTACGTCCAAGTTTTATATATTCCATTCGCTTGTGCCTCCTTTAGATTTTGGGTTTGTTTACTCCTAAACTGCGGCGAATTTCCATATCTGGTGACTCGGCCAATTTAACAACTAACGCAGCCACACTTTTTCGCGACACTTCTCTCCCTTTAAAAGGTTCACCTTTCTGAGTCGTCTCGTAGTCAATCTCGTCTTTATAGGTAAACCATCCAGGTCTCAAAATCGTATAGTTAAGATTTGAAGCTTCAATGATTTCTACTGATTTTCGATATGGATCCAATATACTGCTGTACTTCTCTCCGGGAACTTCATCGTAAATGCCCATTGAGCTTATAAAAATCAAACGTTTAAGACCAGTTGTATTCATTGCCTCTACGATAGATCTAGACATTCCTTCCAAATTACCAGCCAGATTGGCATAAACAACATCTTGCCCGATCATCGCTTCTTTTAATTGATCACTATCCATAACGTCCCCTTCAACTACTCGAGCACGGCTGGATGTTATATAGCTTAATCTGTCCGAGTTGCGAAGATATAGAGTTAACTGAGCATCGGTTTCGTTCAAGAATAAATCAATCGCATGACGAGCAATTCCACCGTTAGCGCCTAAGATCAAAACATTGCTCAATTTCAAAACCCCTTTCTTAGTTCTAATTATGCGATGTATGAAGTTGACACCGTTATCTCAATTATCTTAAATGATTGCCTATTCCTCTCACTAGCACTAACACAAAAGATGCTTTTACTTTATAATTGAGTAAGAATAAAACATTAGGAGGAGCACATGTCTGAAGAATTACTAGAGCGGAAAGAAGAACTCGCCAGATTGATTGAACATCATTCGTGCCAGGATGGAGTATATGAGACCGCTATCCCCTCATTGTTTGTGATTCGTAACTCCAACGTGACTGAGCCAGTATACAGAGTATACAAACCTTCTTTATGTTTCATTGCGCAAGGAACAAAGGAGATCATACTGGCCAAGGACCGTTTTGAGTATGGTCCCGCAAATTATCTAATATCATCAATGAATTTACCGGTTATCGGTCAGATTATAAAAGCTTCTCCCAATGCACCCTATTTAAGCTTTAAGCTAGAATTTACGCAGAGTCAGATATTGAAGGTACTAAATGATTCCGAATTTAAACTCGCTCCGAAAGAAAATGCTAAGCGAGCTATGTATGTCGGGCAGATAGAGTTATCACTATTGGATGCGATCCTACGATTGGTACGTTTGCTGGATGATCGCAAGGACATTCCGTTTTTGGCTCCGATTTATACTGATGAAATTCTATACCGGCTTCTGCAGGGACCATATGGAGTTACACTCGCACAGATTGCGATGGAAGGAAGCAGCACCTACCGCATTCGGGAGGCCATCGAACAGATTATCGAGAACTGTGATAAACCTTTGCGCATTGAAGAGCTTGCTGAAACAGCCAGTATGAGCATTTCTTCGTTCCATAGACACTTCAAAGAGGTAACTGCCATGAGTCCTATACAGTTTCAAAAGCATCTGCGCTTACAGGAAGCTCGCCGCCTTTTATTATCTGAATCAGCGGATGCAGCGGATGTCGCGTTTCGCGTTGGCTATGAAAGTGCATCACAATTCAGCCGCGAATATTCACGGATGTTCGGTTCACCACCTAGAGCAGACATCAAGCGTTTGAAGGAAGATATGCTCATTTGATAAAAGCGTGCTTCATTCACAATATGGAACTATCCGCTAAACACCAACATGTATAGGTAACCTTTGCGCACACGCTGATTCTATCGGGTTTATCGCTAATGAGCTTATTACTATCGGACCCAGAGGACCTTAAACGCAGTATTATCTCACATTTGGGATGCTAAAGGACCGCATAGCTGCTATTGGCTCAAAAAACGCTCAATCTGAATCGCTTTCGAAGTAATAGCTGCATTGGGGTCCGAAACTATGCTTAAAAAGGGATTAATATGCAAATAACATCCTCTGAGTCCTTAAGCCCAAGAGGTTTATAAATACAAGCTGAGGCAAACAACCAACGACGACAAAAAAACAACGACAACCAAAAAACACAAAGCAGCGATTCATCCATACTTGGAGAATCACTGCTTTGTGTTTTCCACAAGCTAACACTGCTTTTTCTGACGAACACGTAGCCGACCGCTTTTTATTTCTTTTGATAGCTAAACCAATCATAATAAGCAGTTGTTTGATTAGGAGAGTAGTTATACATACCGAAAAATACTCCAGTAAATCCTCCTGCGACTTCAGTAGAAATCAAGTGTGTCTCGGCTTCGCCAAGCTGATGCCATATTTGATCCACACCTCGATAGTAAAACATATATTTTTCAGGTGATGCCTGGATTCTAAATTCTACCGCCGTGCCTTCGAAAGGCGAAGAGTATGCCACATCGCTTATGCTCCCTACCTGTCTGCGCAGTGTAATAACATTTTCACCTTCCATTTGCGTTAGTCCAATTGCGTAGTGATACTGCTGATCCATAAAAACTACAAGACCAGCTTCGTCACCATCAAGAGGGCTAAATTCCATTTTGGTGGTAATTTCACAATTCAAATGCCGCTGTCTACAACCAATAAAAGCAGGCGTTCCCTTCTCATTTAATCTCACATCTGATCCACGTAAAGCTAGCCACCCTCCCCGTTCCTGCAATGACCAATCTACCTTATTAGCATTACGAATGAAATTCCAGCTCATTCTTAGGTCAGATTGATTAAAATCGTCGGTTTCAGGCTCTTCTTCCCACGGCATTGGTGAAGGCAGGTCAGCTTCCATTTCTAATCCAACCACTCCGTTATCCCCAATCATTGGCCAACCCTCCTCCGTCCACTGAACCGGAGCCAAATATGTCTCTCTGCCAAGATGATGACGGTAAGGATAACCTACTGGTCGAATCCCCAGAAATACCGCCCACCAGCTACCATCCTGTGCTTCAACTAAATCGGCATGTCCTGTAGCTTGAATGGGGTAATCTGAACTTCGATGAGTCAAAATCGGATTGTGAGGAGACGATTCATAAGGCCCATATGGCGATTTACTTCTTGCAATAGTCTCCATATGTCCATATTCTGTCCCACCTTCTGCACACATCAAATAATAGTAATCGTTTATTTTGTAAAGATGTGGACCCTCCGGGAATTTCCCTCCGCTACCAGTCCAGATCAAGCGTGTATCGCTAAGCTTTTGACCCGTTTCAATATCAATCTCACATTGGTAGATCCCCATTCCTTGCTCGGAGCCTGTGCTTGTGAAATAAACCTTTCCATCATCAAAAAACAAGGAGGGATCAATACCTTCCTGCTCCACATAAAGTGGATCCGACCATTCGCCTGCAGGGTCATCCGCCCAAACGTAGAAATGACCTCCGCTATCCTGATTTGTCGTAACCATATAAAAACGACCGTTATAATAACGAAGAGTCGGCGCCCACACACCTCCGGAAACCACTGATTCATCAAATTGAAGCTGATTCTCACGAGTCAAACAATACCCAAGCTGCTTCCAATGCACCAAATCCTTGCTGTGCCAAATAGGTATTCCCGGAGAATAGGCAAATGAACTGTTTACCAGATAATAATCCTCGTCTACTCTGCAAATGCTTGGATCTGGATAAAACCCCGGGATAATCGGATTGTTATATTTCATGTAGTATTCTCCTTCTCTATCTTAATCACTGAAACCTATGTCAAGGATTATACTGCTTCAGCTGGATAGAAAGCCTTGATTATTCGGTCCTAAAATAGCATGATATAGACATTCATCTAGACAAGCTTTTGGAGGGTAACGAGTTGAGTGAATTTTATTTAAAATGGTTTACATCTGATCTTCAACGGCTATCACGACAAAGACACCGATTTACATAGACATGCGGACTTTTCAGAGCTCGTAATTGTATTGAGTGGCACAGCTACACATATTGTTAATACTGAGGAGTCTTTTATCAAAAAGGGAAATGTGTTTGTAATTAATGGTTCGACCCCGCATGCTTTTAAAGATCCTCAGGATTTCAAGATCTGCAATATTATGTTTCAGCCTGAAATGCTATCGACAGCTGGGCCAGATTTGCGGACATCCAACGGCTTTCAAGCATTATTTGTGTTGGAACCCCTGTATCGTCATAAACATTCCTACACAAGCAAACTCAGCTTGCCGATTCCTAACCTGGAGTATGTCTCTTTTCTCATAGCGGGCATGATTGAAGAATATCACAACAAGCTACAGGGTTATCAGACCATGCTGGGCTCCAAGTTTATGGAACTGGTTGTCTATTTGTCCAGACATTATGACCAACAGGAAAAAGGGATTCAAGGGAACCATCTGATGCATTTGGCGAATGCACTCTCATATATGGAAGATCGTTATCTTGAGCCCTTAACACTGGATCAGATCGCCAAACATTCGGACATTTCAGTCAGACACTTAAACAGGATCTTTCGCTCCTACTATCAGACAACCCCGATCGCTTATCTTCATCGTTTACGTCTGGAACGGGCTTGCGGACTATTAAAGCATTCTAACCTCAGTATCACCCAAATCTCACATGAATGCGGGTTTAGTGATAGCAATTATTTTACCCGCCAATTCACCAAAATCTATGGGATGTCACCTAAGGTCTATAGGAACAAGCTTTGAGGGTAAAAAAAGAACACCAGGCAGCGATTCTCCTATTGTTGGAAAATTACTATCTGGTGTTTTTGGATTAACCAGCTTACCTGATCAGATTATGGGCAAGTGAATATAAACAAACTAATGGTCCGCATATCGCTTATAGCAAACCTTGGAATGTAACCGATCGGAATGCCCTCTCCGTATTCTCTTAGTTCTGTGTCTTAATCGAATCTGGGAGATAACTGCATTCTATACACTTATTCCGTACGCAAAAAGAACCTTCATACTTTAACTGCATTCTATACAACTAAAAACGATCAAATCCACCTATTGGGTAGAAAATCAAGTAAATAGATGTACGAAGTACACTTATATCCCCGAGCTGAGTGATTTGAAGGAATATAGTTGTACGAAATGCAGTTAAACGTTGGTACACATCGAATCCATCGGCTATCTATTCAGCGTTAGCGTGCTCGTCGCTTATTAGTTAATAAGTTAATTCATACCAACAATGGAACATATGTCTTTTCCAGAAACGCAATTTCTTCATAGGTTAACGCACATATTTAGATTTTTGGATCTGATCTGTTTCTGTGCGATGAGTTATTTCTGCTCAGTCTCACGTAAGTCTTCTTGTTCATCCGCCTCTTTCCGAGTAAGCCTGTGTCCAAAGAATCTTCATTTCATAAAATAGCTTAGTAAGGTTTCTGCGCTTCTACTTGGGAATATGAGGTGACATGATGTTATTTTCTGCACAAGGGGTACCACCCCAAGGATATTACCAAAGCATCTGGGACTTTACTTCCCACAACGAAAACAGTAAAAAGGAAGCTGGGAATGTCGATCCTTTTGACTTCGGACGGGCGGCTGAGTTCAGAGCGCCCAAAAGCATTGAAACGAGTATTGCTCCAGCACTAACACCTTATTGTTTAGAGCCCTTTGGCGGATACGTAGCCACCATTTCCAGAGGGAAGGTATGGGGAGAATCTGGTGCCCTTCTAACACCAGAAGGGAAATTGATCTTTGATCTTTCCCAAGAATATGATGCCGAACAATACAGGATGCTTGAAGCAGATGAGCACCCAGTGTTTCACCGGTGGAACGATCCGCAGCTTCAACATTTTGCCGGGACCGCAGCGGTGTTAACATTTTGCGGAGCCCATAACTATTTTCATTGGATGTATGATGTGCTTCCTAGATTAGCGATGCTTCAATCGAGCGGAATCACTTACTCCACTATTATCATGAATCCAAATCCGTATGGACCCTTTGTGGAACAAACGTGGGCCATGCTTGGGATATCCGAGTCATTGGTGATCCGGACGAATTCAGAAGCATATGTTCAGGCTGACCAGCTACTTGTCCCTTCCTTAATGATGAATTCACATTATCCTCCTTGGACCACGGATACACTGCGGAGATTTTTGTTACCGCATAGAGAAACAACACTAGTCACTCCAGAACGAATTTATATCTCACGAAAAAAAGCAAGCTCAAGAAGGTTGGTTAATGAAGATGATGTCATCCGCTGCCTAGAGAAATTTAATATCGTACCGATTTGTCTAGAGGACTGGACGGTTGCCCAGCAAATCCAATTATTCGCCTCAGCAAAAGTAATTGTAGGTCCACATGGTGCTGGACTCGCTAATTTGGCTTTTTGCCAGCCTGGAACACAGGTCATTGAAATTTTCCATGCCCAGCATGTTGTTCCAACCTATTGGATGATCAGCAACCATAATAATCTCGAATATTATATGGTGTACGGGCAAGGTGTAGCAGATCCTGCGATTCGTTTTCCAGGACTGGAGGACATCTATGTGAACGTAGATCGTCTGAAACAAACGATGCATCTGGCAGGCTTCGAATGAGAAGCTTGCTTACTACTTTCTCGAATTCAAAAAGCGCAAAGCATATTTTGCTTTGCGCTTTTTAAGAAACATAGATTTAATCACGCCGTGTTACATACTTCAACCATAGCCCATCATCCGCAAGTTTTTCTACACTTTTTAAGCTGAAATTTGCTGGGGTCTGTTGTTTCATAGATGCATCCATTTCAAATATGGTCACAGAATTAGAGGCACCATCTACGATGGGAACAATAACCAAGCTTAACTCATCAATTAAGTTTTCGTTCAGGAAAGAGCCGTTTAAAACGCCCCCACCCTCCAGCATCAATTCATCGATTGAGAATAATTGTTTCAGCTTTCTCACGACTACAGAAAAATTCAATCGTTCTTTTCCACCGAATATATATGAGATTTCTAGATTTTTCAGATAAGCTAGATAAGCATCAGATACCTGTTCTGTAAGCACTTCAATGATATGATGCTCTGTTCTATTGTGACTTCCTTCTGAAATGTAGTTTTTGGTCCAGCCCAGTTTTCCCGAGGGATCTACAGCTACTGCATATGTTGAGGCATCATTTTGAGCGATAAAGTCTGTTCTAGGAATGCTTGAAGTGTTACTCTGCTCTAATTCTAATTTATTGCCTAACGTAAAATTTTCCTCCATGGTAATCCTGCCACATATCCAAGCTTTACATCCATACCGATCATGAATGTTTTCGTACTCATCAATAAAATAGGCAGTCCGTTCTTCATCCAAGTAATCTCCGATGGTTTTACCATCCAATGAGGTAAGCATATGGCAAATAATATAGGGCCTGTCCATAACGATCCCCTTTTAACCTACTTGAACTGTTGGGCGAATAATCATTTCATTGATAGCTACATCTGACGGTTGCTCAATGGCAAATGTGATGGCACGAGCGATGCTGTCTGCATCAATGGCTATTTTGTAAAATTCATTCAAGCCAGCTTTTGACTCTGCATCTGAGGTAGTATCTAACAATTCGCTGCTGACGGCTCCTGGAGAAACATTGGTAACACGAATATTGGTTCCACTCATCGCTTCTTCTTGACGAAGCCCTTCAGAAATTGCTCTAACCGCATGCTTGGTGCCACAATATACTGTACCCCCTGGGTAAATGTTATGGCCAGCAACCGATGATAAGTTAATAATATGACCAGATTTTTGCTCTCTCATTGATGGGAGAACAGCTGCAATCGCATATAAAACCCCTTTGATATTTACGTCAATCATTTGATCCCATTCATCCACCATTTTCTTAAAAAGAAAAGCTTGTGGCATGATTCCCGCATTATTAACTAATACATCAATTTTGCCAAACTCTTTAAGTGCATAAGCTGCCAGTTCTTCCATTTGTGCTTGGGAAGTCACATCTGTCACTTTGTAGATGGCTGTTCCACCACTTTGTTCAATTTCTCCTTGAAGCTTTTGAAGACGTTCCTCACGACGAGCGGCTAGAACAAGCTTAGCACCTTTAGAGGCTAGTTCTTTCGCGGCGGCTTCCCCAATCCCACTAGAAGCACCTGTAATAATTACGACTTTATCTTTGATATTTGACATGTAAAAAAACACCCTTTCGATATTGTATATTGATTTATTAATAGACTATAATCTATTATTATAAACAGTTACAGAATACATTCAATTGTACGATGAGTCTGTTTTGTTCAATACTAAACAGATCCTATAAATGTGTTTATTATTTTTAGAAAGTAAGGTGAACCCCGAATGTCTAAAGTGGATAGAAGAATACTCAAATCTCAAGATGCGCTTAAAAAGGCCGTCATTGAACTGATGACTAAGAAAAATTTTGACGACATTACCATACAGGATCTCTCCGACACAGCAAATGTAAGCCGGGGAACGATCTACCTTCATTATCTGGATAAATATGATTTGTTAGATAAACTTATCGAAGAACATATAGAGGTCCTAAGAGCACTTTGTGAATCGGCGTCTGAATTGGATTTTATCGAGGCAACGTTGATCTGGACGGAATACTTCGATAAAAATTATTCTTTCTTCTCTATGATGTTAGCGAGTAAAGGTGCTCCTTATTTTCGAAATCGTTTCTTAAGCTTTCTTCTCGATGAGTTTCGGCATGAAGTAAATGTCACCGCAGGAATAAACCAAGGGTTAAATGAAGAGGTTATTATTAGTTTTGTTGCATCGGCTTATGCAGGGGTAGTGGAATGGTGGTTCAAGAATGAAAGACCTGTAGCACATCAAGTCTTGGCTGAACAACTCGGAACGTTATTAGAGAGGAATTTATAAAAAGAGCGGCGATTCTCCTATAATAGGTGAATCGTCGCTCTTTTTTATCGGGCATTAATTACGCAATAGATTACACATCTTTTTAAGGACTTCGGACCCTGGGATGCTATTCCTTCACCCCAATAGCTGCAGTGGGGTCCTTTAACATTCTGAAAATCAGAAAATCTCGCCTTTAAGGTCAGATGAGTCCGATAAAAGCATCTACTTACAAATGTTATCGGTTCAAGTAAAGATTCTTTTAAATCGCTCGTTTGAACTGGGTATTGTACAGCTCGTAATAAACACCTTGCAGCGCAAGAAGCTCTTTATGACTGCCTTGCTCAGCAATTCCGCCACCCTGAATAACGAGTATACGATCAGCATCCTGGATGGTACTAAGCCTATGGGCGATCACAAAGCTTGTTCGTCCCTTCATTAGCTTTTCCATCGCCTGTTGAATATGCATTTCCGTACGCGTATCCACACTGCTGGTTGCCTCATCTAGGATCAAAATAGCTGGATCAGCTAGAATGGCGCGGGCAATCGTTAAAAGCTGGCGCTGGCCGTGGCTCAAATTACTGCCTTCCGCATGGAGAATAGTCTCATATCCATGCGGCAGTCTATTGATAAAGGCATCTGCATTGGCCAATCTTGCCGCTTCCTCTACCTCTTGGTCTGTCGCATCAAGACGGCCAAAACGAATATTTTCCCGAATCGTTCCCGAGAATACATGCGCGTCTTGCAATACCATTCCCAATTGACTACGAAGTGCGTTTTTATCCAGCTCTCCAATCTCGCGTCCATCAATGAATATGGAGCCGCCGCTCAAATCGTAGAATCTGATCAGCAAGTTGACAATGGTCGTTTTTCCAGCACCCGTTGGGCCAACAAGCGCAATTTTCTCTCCGGGTTTTGCTTCAAACGTAACCTCACTCAGAATTGGTGAATCCGGCTTGTAAGCAAATGAAACGTCTTTGAAAACAACATTCCCTTTTAACCTCGGCAGATCGTCACTTTGTTCATCACCGTCACCGTATTCGGAGGGCATATCCATGACTTCAAACACACGCTCCGCACCAGCAATTGCCGACTGAATTAGATTGTACTGGTTAGCAAGATCGGAGATCGGTCGTCCGAACTGTTTGGAATACGTAAGGAAGCTAACGATTACGCCAACCGTAGCCATGTTATGAAAAGCCATCCAGCCACCCACCCCGGCAATGATTGCAAATCCAAGGTTATTAATCATGTTCATAACCGGTCCCACTAATCCGGAAACAATTTGTGCCTTAACGCCGACTTTATTCAACTCTCCGCTGATTTTGCGGAACCGTTTCACTTCTGTCTCTTCCCTGCTGTATTGTTTGACCACTTTTTGTCCGCTGATGGTTTCTTCGATAAATCCACCCAATTCACCTAAATGGCGTTGCTGATTTTTAAAATAAGTTCGACTTAAACCTATGATTTTACGGCTGGACAATAACACAAGAGGGATCGTTATCAGTGAAACTACGGTCAACGGAACGTTCATCATTAACATGATCACTAGTGAACCGCTTAATGTGATCAAACTGTTTAATAACTGGGTCACACTCTGATTAAGTGTACTGGATACGCTCTCTATATCGTTGGTTGCCCGGCTCATTAGTTCTCCGTTAGCTTGCGTGTCAAAAAACTTGATCGGTAGCTGTTGATATTTGCTGAACAAATCACGACGCAGCTCGAATACGGTATTTTGTGAAACGGATGTCATAACATAGGCTTGCACCCAAGCAACCACACTGCTTAGCCCATAAATACCAATTAGGAGTAGACAAAAGCGAATTAGACCCTGATAATCGTGGGGAATTACGGCAGTATCAATCGCTTTACCGATTAGATAAGGCCCAATCAACGAAAGGATTGCATTCAACACAGTAAATACATATACAATGATTAACCCGAACCGCTGGCGGTTCAAATAAGTCCAGATGCGTTTGAGTGTGCCCGCTTGATTCTTAGCGCGTACGATTGGCACAGCTCCGCCCCGTCCAGGGCCAGATCCAGGCCCAGATCCAGGTCCAGGTCCGAATCCGCCTGATCGATTAAAAGGAGTGGTGTTCATGCCGTTATTAAGCTTTGACATAAGGCACCTCCTCTCCCTTCATCTGTGATCTCCAAATATCTCTGTATATTTCACTGCTGTTCATAAGCCCATCATGTGTACCTTGTACAGCAATTCGGCCGTTTTCTAATACCAGAATACGATCAGCATCAATTACAGAGGTGACACGCTGAGCTATCAAAATATTCGTGCTGCTGCGCAGCCGTGTTTTTAACATCTGCCGGATTCGTGACTCTGTCGCTGCATCGAGCGCACTAGTGCTGTCATCCATAATGAGGATTGTTGGCTGAATTAAAAGTGCCCGTGCAATCGAAAGCCGCTGCTTTTGCCCACCGGACAGGTTAATGCCACGCTGGCCGAGCTCTGTATCGTAACCCTGTGGAAGTTCTAAAATGAAATTGTGAGCTTCAGCGGCTATTGCTGCTTCTTCCACATCCTCATCTGTGGCATCCGGTCTGCCATATCGGATATTATCGCGGATAGTACCGCTGAACAGAATAGCCTGCTGCATAACATATCCGATTCTGCTGCGCAAATCTTCCAGAGCAATCATACGAGTGTCGGAGCCGTCAATTGTGATTGCGCCAGAGGACACTTCGTAAAACCGGGGAATAAGGCTGACCAATGATGATTTACCAGTACCGGTGGCACCAAGAATGGCGACTGTTTCTCCTGGCTCCGCAGTGAAATTAATACCGTCTAACACTAGATTTTCATCCGTAGGATCATAAGCAAAGGATACATTGTCAAATACGATCCGACCGTTGTGTATGGCATCTTTTTTAGCGTTGGCAACTTCTGTAATCTCACTAATGGTGGAAAATACTTCATTCTCCCGATCGGCAGAAACCTTGGCTCGTGAGAAGAAGGTCAACATATTGCTTAACATCAGCATTGACATCAACAATTGGGTTATATAGTTAATAAAAGCGATCAGCTGACCAACTGGCAGCCCACCGTTCCAGCTTTGCACTCCCCCAAACCATAGTACAGCAACAATACTGGCATTTAGTACAAGCATCATTAGCGGCATATTTAATGACATTAACCGTACCGCTTTTATCGCAATTTCTGTATAATCCTTGTTAGCTGTATTAAAGCGTTTCTGTTCATGATTAGCGCGGACGAATGCTTTGACTACACGGATGCCGGATAAATTTTCCTGCAACACTGTGTTCACACCGTCTAATTTGACCTGCATTTTTTGAAACAAAGGAAAAGAAAGTCGGATTAACCCATACAATATTAAACTCAAGAGTGGCACGGCAACGGCTAGGATGAGGGTCAGCATAGGACTAATCCGGATGGCCATCACCAAGCTTCCGACTAATAGCAATGGAGATCGAATACTCCGCAAAATCATTTGCACAAAGGTTTGCAGCTGCACCACATCATTTGTTAATCGCGTAATCAGTGAGCCCGTCTTCAATTGATCCAGGTTCTTGTTAGAAAATTTCTGAATATGTTCAAACAAGCTAATCCGCAAATCATTACCGAAGTTTTGAGAAGCAATACTCGAAAAAATAGTGCAGCCAACCCCACCAATTAGACCGATAAACGCTACACCAAGCATAATCAGTCCGGTCGAGAAAATATGAGACAAATCTTTTGTCATAACACCCTTATCCACAATGCTCGCCATGAGCGTGGGCTGCAGTAAATCCATAGTCACTTCGACCAGCATCAGCAATGGTGCCAACACACACCACACCCAATATGGCCTCAAATAATGCTTAAGCTTCCACATTCCGCCACCTTCAATTGTTTAAGATAAATACGTGATTTTAGAACTAATCGGTGTTCTGGGTTTCGCATTCGGCATTTCCTCCGGATAACCCATTCCAAATATCCCAATAACATCGTAATTTTCTTGAACATTAAGAATCTCACGATTATGAGGCAAAGCCCCCAGCGAAGCCCAATACGTACCTACACCTGCTTCATGTGCAGCTAATAGGAAATTTTGTACGAAACAAGCAGCAGCCATAACATTCTCATCGCGTTCAAACGCAGTTGCGGCAGGCTTAGACAGAACTGCAAAAACAACAGGTGCGTTGCCAAAATCCGTCTTATGTTTTAATTTCGCTCTAGTATTGGGTCCGATGAAAAGAAGCTCCCAAGGTTCGGTCATACGATGATTAGGAGCGTAACTTGCAGCCTCCAGCCATGAATGTAACTCCTCTTCACCTATTGGAGTCTGTTTGAATTGTTTTATACTTCTACGGGTTTTAATGAGCTCAGTTATTTTCATCTTTTTCTTTACTCTCCTCTTTTTTAACATTTGATGTTGTATCTTCTGGAGCGATCTCATGAATCTGAAAGATTTGTTTAAACTCTTCAATAATCGCTTCCGTTGCTTTTAATTCACCGCTAACCACTTGTTTAATCGATTCAAGCTCAGGCTGATTTAACTGCCGCTGTAATGTAGCCCGGTTAACCATAAGCTTATCTAAAAAAGCGATGGCTCTGCCACGGCGAAAAGTTTGAGCACTTTTAGGATGTTGATCCATCGGTTCTGTCATCCCATGTTTCATAAAGCCTCGATCTCTGTGCTCTCCATGCTCCCTATGACCGCCACGTTTGCCGATATGTCCTTCACGCATTTTATTTCCTCCTTTTGCAGTAGTGTATACATTTGTATACGCGTTCTTCATGTATACAAATGTATACGATAGAATCCATTTCTGTCAAGATCATTTTTCCATTTTGTAACATCATAATTGCTCATTTTATATCTTAAAAAACAATAAAAAACCCGCATAAAGTGCGGGTTTAAAGAGAAAAATCATCAAATTTAACGGAGTGATTTATAAGGAATAGCTATTTTTCTTATATTCCTGAACGGATACTCCCATTACTTTTTTAAAACAGTTACTGAAGTAGAATGGATCTTTAATGCCGACCTTTTCAGCAATTTGATAAGCTTTCCAATCCGTTTCATTCAGAAGCTTCACCGCTTTTTCCATTCTGCACTTGAGAAGATAATCCGTAAAGCTAATCCCTATGTCCTGCTTAAAGATCCGGCTAAAGTAACTGGAATTCATGTGGAATTTATTCGATACATAGGATAAAGACATCTCCGGAATGTGCATCTCCTGTTGAATAAAATCTTTAACTTCATGGATAATATTATTGGTTTTTTTACTTCGTGCCCGGGTTACTTGAGAGGTTACCTTCTCTGTGAGTTCTAGCAATGTCTGTTGCATGTCTGGCAGGCTATCGAGCTCAAAAATCCTTTTATATGGCGAAATATCGAAAGAAAGATTATTATCTATTATAACTCCCATTTCAGCGAGTGAATTGATTAATGTGGAGACAAATTGGGCGGAAACCAACCTAGCTCGTTCCACAGAAAAAGCCTTGGACTTCTCCAAATCCTGAAACATTTTCTCGATGGATTGCATAGCCTTGTCTAAGACACCAGCTTTTACAAAAAACAAAATTTCCTCAATTTCATTCGTCTTAACTTCCCAGGATCGGCCCCCGAAATGAATTTCATCATTAAAAAAATAGATGGCGTTACTGCCCTTTAACTTACCATATCTAACTGCCTCCAGCGCCTCTTTATAGGATTCTTTGATCCTATTGAAATCCGTACAGGTACTACCTACGCCAATGCAAGCTTTGCATTCAAGCTTTTCATGGAGCGATTGGGCCAGCCACTCTCCAATCTTCGTAAGATTCTGATTATCTTTTCTATTAAGAAGGACAATGCGTTGACTGTTATCAAAAAAAACTTCGATTCCCTCATACTCTTCAAGCGCGTAATCAATAAACCTCTTACAACGCAAAGACTGCAGGATTCGTTGTTCCTCCCCTTCTTCTAAGGAGATTTGAAGTTCAATGAGCATGATTGAAAACAGGCTGTTCGCTGAGTCAGGAAAAAAGTAATGGAACCGGCTGTCCAGCTGATCGGGGTCCCAGAGGCCTGATAGCAAATCATTTAGAAATTTTTCTTTTAGTTGAACGGCGTTTTCTTTTAACTGTCGATTCAGTTCCTGATATTCGTTCCACCGCTCTGTCTCTTCCCGGATTTTCCCATGAAGATCTACCGCAACTCTTCGTACTTCCTCGGATTGAAGCGGCTTCAAGATAAAATTTTGTACTCCAATGTCCAGGCTTCTCTTTGCATATTCGAATTCGGGATGTGCAGTGATGATCACAATTTTGACTAGCGGATACCTTTCTTTTATCAACCGGCTTAATTCCAGTCCATCCATAAAAGGCATACTGATATCTGTAAATACTACATCCGGTTTCATCGTTTCGATCAGATCTAACGCTTCGCTTCCATTCGAGGCCTCACCTACGAATCTGTAACCAACCGCTTGCCAATCTATAATGATGGGAACAATTTTTCTCGCATTAATTTCATCATCCACAATAATGGCTCTGAGCAGTTCAAGCTCCATGACTATTCCCCTCCTCAAGCGGTAGTTCCAATTCAATCCGAGTTCCTTCTCCCGGTGCACTGACCAAACTACAATTCATATCCGCCCCATAGTACAGCTTCAGACGCATCAAAGTACCGCGCAACCCAAAACTGGACTCATTTTGCCCATAGGGCTCAGCTTGCATTTCCCGGCGTTTGTCTTCATTCATGCCCACACCATCGTCTTCCACGATTAACTTCAGTCGATTCCCCTGAATTCGGGCAAGGATGCGAATCTTACCACACTCCCCTAAAGGGCGAATACCATGATAAAGCGCATTTTCTACAAGCGGCTGAAGCGTCAATTTGGGTATCCGAACATACTCAGCTTCTTCCGGCACCTCAATTTCACTGGTGAAAATTTCTGGATAGCGAATATTTTGTATACTCAAATAACTTTTAGTGATCTCTACTTCTTCTCTTAACGTTACTACATCACTGCCCTTACTAAGACTCTGACGATAGAAGGCTGCAAGCTCAGAAATAATCTGGTACGCCTCATTATTATTTCCTGACAAAGTTAAATAGCCAGCTGATTCTAACGTGTTATATAAAAAATGTGGTTTAATTTGCTGCTGCAAAATATCCAATTCGAGTTTCCGAATCAATTTCTGTTCTTCTTTCTCCCGCTTCAGCGCTTGCTCAATGGTCACAATCATATTGTTATACCTATCTTTCAACTGGTTCAGCTCATCAGTTCTCGCCTCGTACCGAACCAAACTAAACTCTCCAATCTCCACTTTTTTCATGGATCGCAGCATATGTAAAATAGGTGTTGTAATGAATCTAGAAATCCAGACGGAACCTAAAAATATAGAAATGAAATTAAACAGCATAATCATTAACAGCATTAGATTAAATTGACGATAGGGGCTTTCCCATTCCCCCAGAGGCTGAGCGCTAGTAAACTTCCAACCACGATCCATTGAAACCAGAGAAGAGATCAGATAATTATGATCTTTGATCTTTACGATTTTGCTACTGCCGAGCGGCACATCAAGCATAGAAGAGTTTGTATAAGTCGATAATTCAGGTTTTGTAAAATCAAGGAGTGTCTCATATCCAGTTTCGATCATTAAATCAGGTTTATTATCGTTGATCGAACGTTCATAGCTTTTTTTCAGCTCCTGAACCGTAATGTTCACGACTAATACTCCTATTTTCTTGGAAGTGTTCATGTCGTTTACGATACGAATCAGAGAAATATATTGTGGATCCTGCTGGGGTTCCTTCGTCTCAAAATTGAAGATACCTCCGGCATTTTTCCTCCAAATTGCTTTTCCGTCCAAGGCGACCGCCTCGGAATACCATTCCGCTGACTCGATCCCATCCGTTCTGATCGGTTTTGCAGACTGCAAATCAATCGCAAACTTACGTCCTGCATTATCGAATAGATAGACAGAAGAGATAGAGGGCTCTGCGAGCATAAAATCTGACAGAGCCACCTCTAGCTTGTAAGTTAAAATTCCGATGTCGTTACCCGCCAGATCACTGCCCAGAACTTCCTGAACTGTATTGTTCGACACGATCATCTTGGAATAATTATTCGTGCTGTCAAGAAGTGATTCGATTCCGGAATTCATGGCGTTTAAGGTTTGAAGCGATACCTCACCTACCTTTTCCTCGGTGAATTTCTCATTGATTCGTTGGTACATAATACCGCTTGCAATCATGGAAACCACTAATAAGGCCAAGTAGTAAAAAACGATTTGTGATCGGATACGTGCAAACCTCATCGGTAACCTCCTGGCCGACAATTAAGCGAATACGGACCTTTATTTATAGCTACTTCAATACGATACTAGTATAGCATTTTTCGAAGGATTCCTATCCCATTGCTTTAGCCCTTAACTGCCCCGGCAATAATGCTTTTTTGGACTTGGTTACTTAGGAACAAGTAGATAATGATCATGGGTAGTGTAGCCACAACCATTCCAGCGAACATAGGTCCGAATTCTGTGGCATAGGCACTTTTAAACGAATTGATGGCGACGGTAATTGTTGCTAAGTCAGGATCATTAATGAACGTATTAGCAAACATCAGTTCGTTCCAAGCGGATAAAAAAGTAAAGATGGAAGTGGTTACGATAGCCGGCTTTACAAGCGGAAGCATAATACGGAAAAAAACCTGATAAATATTGCAGCCGTCTACAACGCTGGCTTCTTCCAACTCCCCTGGCAGCGCTCTAAAAAAACCAATCATGATAAAGATTGTAGTAGGAAGTGCACTAACGGTATAAGGAATGATTAAAGCCCACGGTGTATTCAGCAAACTTGTCATTTTTAACATCTGAAAGACAGGTAGCAGCGTAGCATGTACGGGGATCATCAATCCCAGCATAAAGAAAGTAAGCACCACATTATTAAGCTTCCACTTCATTCTTGCGACAGCAAAAGAAACCATTGCCGATAACAGAGCAGAAATAATGACAGTTACCGTTGTATACATAAGGCTGTTCAAAAAGTTACGTGCGATATTCGCCTTAAAAAGTGCGTAGTCGTAATTCGCCCACCGCCACTCATTAGGCAAGCCCATCACATTTGAGCCTGTAATTTCTATGTTTGTTTTAAAGGATGAAAATACAAGCCACACGAGCGGATACAATTGAATAACGGCGAAGATTAGAAACGCAAGCTGCAAAACAACCTTTGGCCAGCGGCGGTTATGTGTTGTTGTCATTAGCTCTCCTCCTTATCATCGTAGGTTCTGATCAGTTTTTGTAGAACTAAGTAGAAAAAGAGACATTCCACAACCATAAACACGGCCATCGCACTGCCGTACCCATACATATTGCGATTAAAAATCGATGAATACATCAACGTACTTGGAACATTAGTTTCCGGTGTTGGGTAGCCATTGCTCATAATGAAGACTAAATCGAAAAACTTCAATGATCCCAATACAGCAAATATGACGCATACCTTCAGGATTGGTGAAATAAGTGGAATGGTGATAGAGAAGGCGGTTCTTATACTTGATGCTCCGTCAATTTTTGCAGCCTCGTACAAATCTTCAGGAATCCCTTTGATGGCAGCGTACATTAGAAGCATATGGTAGCCGATATATTGCCAAACGATTGGAATCATAACACTAATTAGTGCTGTTCCGCTTTCCGTTAACCAATCATGTGTCCAGGAGGACAAGCCTAGTTGATTGAGTATCGTATTCAGCAAGCCATATTCAGGCTGATAGATTTTCAGAAACATAACCCCGATGACAGAGGAGGATACCAAGACTGGAATGAAATACAAAGTACGATACAGCTTTTCACCCCACACCCCTCTGGCAAGAACCAGAGCGAGCACCAGAGCTATCGGAAGTTGCATGAAAACAGAAAGAACTGCCAGATACAATGTATTAAGTATCGAATGATTAAAATCCATGCCGTACGTATCTGTAAAAAATAAATCCTTATAAGAAGCTAAACCGATAAATTTAGCCGGTTGAATCCCATCCCAGTCCAGCAGACTGTAATACATGGACTGAAGGATCGGGAAAAAACCAACAAGAATGTATAAAATCAAAGCAGGAACAACAAATACGGCGATAGCCTTTTTGTTTCCGAATACTTGATGCATGCTTCACTCCACCTTTAAATCGATCAGGCGGCGAACAATTCTCGCCGCCTGACGCAGATTATTGTCCTTGATTGACCTTGCTCTGTAATTCTTTCGTGTAGTCTTCAGGTGTTGTTTTTCCGGCAACGAATTTCATCAGCGAGCCGAACATAGATTCAGTGTCATTACCATTCAGCATTTGATCCCACCAGTAGGAGAAACCTGTTGCTGAAGAAGACAACTCACCAATTTGCAGAGCCAGTGGATTCATTTGAGAAGTGTCACCTACATCAACTTTCCATGCTGAGGAGCCTGAACCAGCCAGAAATACTTCTTTAGACATGGTCTCAATAAAGAACTTGTATACTTCCCATATTCTTTCCTTGTTTTTCAGATCGGCATTGAGCACGAATGTTTCACCCGAACCTCCGAACCACTCGTCAGCATTTCCTTTCCCCCCTGGAATGGTTGGAAATTTAATCGGTACCACTTTACCTTTGACCAGAGAGTTATCATCTTCAATCTGTCCGTTGACCCAAGCACCCATGAACATCATAGCTGCTTTGCCTGATAGGAACATATTTGTCGCGTCATCATAAGAAGTTCCAACAAAATGTTTGCCGAAGGAGTCCGCATCAATCAATTGTTTGTATTTCGCGGCAGCTTCTGTGAATTCAGGTGTGTCGAATGATCCTGTTTTCGTTAAAGCGGCATTTACAGCATCCACGCCTGCCATCCGGATGGCTAGAATCGCGTTCCATTGCATGGCTGGCCATCTGTCTTTAGCCCCAAGTGCAATCGGCTGAATACCTTTTGCTTTTAGTGCTTCAATCGCAGCAACAAGCTCATCCCATGTTTCCGGAATTTTTGCTCCTGCTTGCTCAAATAGTTCTTTATTAACGTACATTTGAGCAGTAGCTATATTGATCGGCAGACCGTAAAGCTTGCTATCGAAGACGAAATTGTCTGTCGTACCTGGTACGATTTGGTCCAGCGTTCCATCTTTTGCGAGATCATCAATGGACAGAATCCGGTTCCCCGCTATAAATGGCTCAGAGAATCCGCCACCCCAGGTGTAAAAAATGTCGGGCAGTTCATTGGCTGCTGAAGCCGCTTTCACTTTTGTTTTATAAGATTCGCCCCCAACACCTACATGCTCGATTTCTACATTAGGGAATTTAGCCTTGGTTGCCTCAAGTGCTTTATAAAAACCAACAAACCCACCATCTTTAGAATTTGGATCCGCGAATTGAGACCACATGGTAATCTTGAGCTTCTCTTCCGCCGCAGTTGTTTTTCCCGTATTGCCTGCGTTTGCATTAGCCTCGGAATTCACGTTATTCCCGTTGTTCCCACCACAAGCAGTGATAAGCATGGACATAGCCATCAACACTGTTAGAGTTAGGTTCATCCTTTTTTTGTTGACTTTTTTCATTCTTTTTCGCCCCCCATTTTTATATTGCTTACAGGACTAATTATATAAATCAATTTATCAAGTGAACATGAAAGCGTTTTACTTTATGATGTATTCTCTTTACATTAGACATTTTTCTTTATTAACTACACATAAAGAAGACCTCTGATTTCTTCAGAAGTCTTCTTTTTTCATTCATATCAAAACCTAGGGCATGAACACCTCTATATAGCTGAGTGGCTTAGGTTCTATCTTCTCTATTATCAGAAGTTATCTCATGAATCTGAAACATATGAATGAACTCATCGATGATCGCTTCCGTAGCTTTTAATTCACCACTAATGAGCTGTTTTGCAGATTCAAACTCTGACTCTTTTAGCTGCTGCTGCAACGCCGAACGATTAATCATTAGCTTGTCCAAAAATGCGATAGCCCTAGCTCGACGAAAGGTCTGAGCACTTTTGTGAGGATGCTCCGAACCCTCCTTGACTCCATTTATATTCATTTCTCCATGCTCTCCGTGTTCTCGATACTCGTTATAACCGTGCATTTCTATGTGTCCTTCGCGCATGTTATTTCCTCCTCTAACTCCGATTACAAATGTATGGCCCATTAATAAGACCGGGCAAGACGGAAGCCAAGATCATCTACGCTAAATGTTGGATGACTACGACGGCGGCATGTGGCTCCACATCCTCTGTCCTCTTCTGCCCAGCTGCCTCCCCGAAAAATTCGATAGGAGCCATACACTTGTTCATCATATAAATCCCAGCACCATTCCCATACATTTCCTAACATATCATAAAGTCCCCAAGCATTGGGTTCCTTTTGTCCTATTTCGTGGAGTTCGCCACCTGAATTTTCATTATACCAAGCAATTTTATCCAGTTCTCCATATTGATAACCGGAAGTTCCTGCTTTACATGCATATTGCCACTCTGCTTCTGTTGAAAGTCGATATCCGTTTGATTCCTTATCCCAAGTAATGAGTTTACCATCTTCACCTATAGTATAAGCTTCTATAAATCCAGCTTTCTGGGAAAGCAGATTGCAAAAAGAGATGGCTTCAAACCATGAAATATTCACAACCGGTTTTAGATCTCCGTGAGATGAGTTGTTAATTATAGCATTGTATAGATCCACAGTTACAGGATAAGGTGCAAGAAGAAACGGTTTGATTTCTGCTTTCCATCTACGCTTTATCCGATCGTCTCTTAATTCTATTTCTCCCCCTGGAATTGCAACCATAGGATAGTCCAAATAGCTCTCAATTTCGATCGACACTCTAGCTGCCTCCTAACTATTATTTTAATCATGTATTGACGGGTATACAGAATAGAACTATAATCTATACAATTCCTAGAAACATACTATGAATTATAAAAAATAAGAAACATTAAATCATCCTTAGTTTGTCCACAAGAAGGAGTGTAAACACATGCCAAATGTTCAAACTTTCAAAGCAACTGCTCATTTGCAAGACGGCGTTAGGGTCGTTACTAATGTAAGACAATTCGAGCTGGTCATCGACGAACCGACAAGTCTAGGGGGTACGGATACAGGAATGAATCCTGTTGAAGCTTTGCTCGCTTCTTTGGGTGCCTGCCAATCCATTGTAGCTCGGGTCTACGCCTCTAAATTTGAGGTGGAGCTTGAAGATTTCAGAGTAGATGTGGAAGGTGACTTGGATCTCGACGGATTCTTCAACCGCTCTGAAGTACGTCCTGGCTATTCCGATATTCGGTATACATTCTACATAAAGACTCCATCCCCTGCTGAGAAGGTCGAACAGTTCGTACAATTTCTGGAGAGCAAATGCCCTGTAGGTGACACCATTGCTGCTCCGGTTAATCTCAAGCTACATCGTATTGTGATTGAAAATTAACCGTTTTATAATGCTGAGAGAGCTGCAAAGTTGCGTAAAAGCGACTAAGCAGCTCTTTTTCATGACCTGTTCTCCGACTTCATATAATGTTAAAAATGATGCCTTCGGAGGAACCCAAAAAATGACGGATATACTAAGAAAAGTAGATAAAGAAATCGAACGTTTGACAACGTTCTTGCAACAACAGCAGAAGGATGACGGCTCATGGCATTTTTGTTTTGAGAACGGGATTGTGATCGATGCTTATATGATCATTCTCTATAGGGTGTTGAACCGACAGAATGAAACCCTCATTCGGCAGCTACATGAACGCATTCTTGACGCACAACAGCGAGAGGGTTTCTGGCAGTTATATAAGGACGAAGAAGCTGGGAACTTATCCACATCGGTCGAAGCTTATTATGCCCTGCTCTACTCTGGGTACAGTAAGATAACAGACGAGCCAATACAGCGTGCTAAGCGTTATATACTGTCTAAAGGTGGATTAGGCAAAGTCACAAGTATCTTAACTAGAGTCATTCTCGCCGCAACGGGTCAAAGCAAGTGGCCTTTAGCAATTTCTTCGATTCCACTGGAGGTGCTTTTGTTTCCGTCTTACTTCCCTATTAACTATTTCGAATTCTCTGGCTACTCTAGGGTACACCTCACTCCTATGCTCATTATGGCCGATCGGCGATTTTCGATCACTACAGCCCATGCTCCTGATCTGTCAGATCTTATGGAGACACGGTTGGATGCAAATGAATCGCCTACCCGTGGATATCAGGAGCTGCAGGATGTTATTCAAATGGGTTTGAGCAGATTACTCGGGAGTCCACACTACATACATGAAGCTGCCAAAAACAAAGCAGAGCAATATATGCTCCAGCGAATCGAATCCGACGGTACCTTTTACAGCTATGCCAGCAGTACAATTCTTATGGTTTTTGCCCTGCTTGCTCTCGATTATGATCGGCAGCATCCAATAATTACACAGGCCATTCAAGGTCTCACCGCGCTGCAATGCCAATCAAATCATAAAACTACAATTCAAAACTCTCCATCTACAATATGGGATACAGCGTTAATCTCCTATGCTTTACAAGAGGCTCAAATTCCGGTTGATCACAAAGGAATAAAACACGCTGCATCTTATCTTCTGGATAAACAGCATCATCAAACTGCTGATTGGAGCATCCATAATCCGGATACAGTTCCCGGTGGGTGGGGATTCTCTGAGTCCAATACAATCAATCCGGACGTAGATGATACAACGGCAGCCTTGCGAGCCATCCGAAGCTTATCAACAATTCACCCTTCATATCTGGAATCATGGAATCGCGGTCTGAATTGGGTCCTATCGATGCAAAATAACGACGGCGGCTGGCCGGCATTCGAAAAAAACACCAATAAAGAAATGCTCACATGGCTCGCTATCGATGGTGCTAAATCTGCAGCCATTGATCCTTCGGAAGCAGATCTTACCGGACGAACTTTGGAGTTTCTCGGAAACTTCGCTGGTTTAAATACACAACACGAGTTCATTAAACGGGGTACGAAATGGCTGATTCAACATCAGGAGAAGGATGGTTCGTGGTATGGAAGATGGGGTGTTTGTTATATTTATGGCACTTGGGCATCATTAACAGGCCTGCAGGCTGTTGGGCTCCCTATAAATCATGATACGTTGCAAAAAGGAGTGAAGTGGCTCCTAAGCATTCAGAACTCGGACGGCGGCTGGGGGGAGTCTTGTCACAGTGATCGGCTTCTACAATATGTTCCTTTAGGAGAAAGCACACCTTCTCAAACCGCCTGGGCACTTGATGCACTCATCGCGGTTCAGCCGGAGCCAACAGCAGCGGTGGAAAAAGGGATTCAAAGACTAATCACGTCTATTCATGAAGAAGATTGGAAAACTTCTTATCCAACTGGCGGTGGACTCCCCGGTAATTTCTATTCCAATTATCATAGTTACCGCTATATCTGGCCACTACTCACATTGAGTCATTACAGAAAAAAATACGGTCAAGGATAATACTCGGTAATATCTTGCGTTGTCCTGCTCCACTTCTTAACTGTCTCGAAAAAGTTTGGATCGCCAGAGCAGCAATCGTCCGTTACTGGAGAATCTCGTTGCTCTGATGTTATGAATCGAGAGTTGAATGCTTTTGTCCGTTGCACCTACCTAAATCACCCAGTCTTGATCAAGCATAGAGCTTTTCGGACTCAGAAGACGCTATTTGCGTAGGCTTTTGAGTTAGATTAAGGACTCCAGTGCAACTATTCCTTAAAAAGAGAGTCATTTCGGGTGTTTTTCATAGTAATAACTGCGATAGTGTCCGTTAAAATTCCAATTGTAAGCTAAATCTGCTCTTAAGGTCAGCTGAGTCCGATAGCAAATACGTGTGCGCAAAATGTTACCTATCAAGCCAACTTGCCATTTGGATCAGCCCTATAGGAATTACTTAAATTACTTAAATTACTTATGAGCCAGCTCCATTTTTGCATTTGAGTCAATCGAGCATAGTTAGCATAAAGCTAATTAGAATCAGGCAGCGATCTCCGATAATCAAGGATCGCTGCCTGATATTTTGGATCACTGGCGTTTTGCCTGAGCAATTATGACTGTAACGTCTGATATCCCCACTCCGTATATTTGTAGCGCAAGATTTTAACGGAAGCTATTAAGTAACTGCATTTTATACACTTAATCCGTATTGCTAGGGAAAAACTCCGACTTTAACTGCATTCTATACAATTAAAATCAAGAGAAATCACCTAATAGGCTTAAATTCATGAGAATAGATGTAAGAAATACAGCTATTTTCAATGCGCAACTGTTTTGAACGATTATAGCTGCACAAAATACAGTTAAACACCTCGCTGCTCCCCATCCATTACCTTCATCCGCCTCCATACTGGCACACAGAGGTATGCATCATTGCTCGATTTACTTTTTGGAGCACGGTACCGAAAGATCACCATTCAAGAAACAGGCGTAATCGTTGGTGGTTTCGGTGCTCTATCCCAAGCACGGGTTACCTGCAATGTTGCTGCATAGGTGATTAACGAAACGAGCAACGCTCCGAACAGTTCAATGATCTGCCCCAGGTCCAATCGTTCCAGAATTCCGTGAGCCGCCAGTCCGCTAAGCGCCATGACAATTCCTCCTGCTCCCACCTTAAATACAATACGAAAGTCAAAATAAAATCCGATCGTTCCTGCCACAGATAAGAAATTCAACAGTGTCAGCAGCAAGAGTCCCAGTCCGAATCCCATGGCCACCCCTTCGATTCCAATATTAGAACCAAGAACAAAGATCGCAATCACTTCGAAAATATTCGTAAGAATATGGTTCCACATAACGGTTGATGCTTTCCCCAAACCAAGCAAAATTGCTTGCAGTGGCGCTCCAAAATAATAAAGAAAAAATAAGGGTGCAATTAACCTTAGCAGCTCGCCCGCTTCTGGCGAATGGTAGATCATAGTCGTTAAGGGTACAGCCCATAAGTACAGGATGATTGTACATGGAAAACCTACTATAAGCGCGGATCGCATAGCCATATCCATCCGACTATGCATAAGCTTGCTATTGTTGCTCACACTTGCTTCGCTGATCGCCGGAATTAATGCAGTCGACAACGATTGTGTGAAGAAGCTGGGGAGAAACAACATGGGAAGAGCATAACCCGCCAGAAGTCCGAATTGCTTGGTTGCCATCTCAACACCTACACCAAACAGTACTAGACTTTTCGTAATCAGCAGTGGTAAAAAGGCATGATAGAGAGAATGAATAAAACCGCTGCCTGTCATCGGTAAGCCGATGCGCAGCAAATCTCTTAACGTACTGTCTCCTTTAAGTGAAATTCTTGACGTATGTGGTGGAGAGGTTTTGATCTTACCTCGATTTGCCCATTTGAAGACAGCGAACAAATAGAGCAAACCAAAACCTTCTCCAACAACGGAGGCAGCCATCGCGCCAGCAGCCGCATAGGCAATACCGTAGGGCAGCAAAACGTTGACAACACCGATAATGACAATGATTTGCGCCAGATTCTCAATAATATCGGAAAAGGCAAGTGGATTCATGTTCTGTTTTCCACGAAAATAACCTTTCAGTACAGCAGACATCGCAATAATTGGAATGATCGGCGTAATAGCAACCATAGCATAATACGCCCGCTGATCGGCCAAAAAAATCGATGCGATCCATTTGGAGCCAAATAGAGCCACTAAAGTTAATATAATACTCAACGTACCCGTAATGCTTAAGGATACAGTGAGAATACGCTTTACTCGCGCTTCATCCTGCTTAACCTCAGCTTCCGATACAAGCTTTGAAATCGCAACAGGAAGCCCCAGCTCTGTCAGCGTAATAAATAAAGGAAGCAGTGGATGAGCAATCATAAGCAGCCCTACTCCCTCTGCTCCCAAAAAACGTGCCAGCAAGACTCCGTTCAAAAAACCAAGCCCTTTTGTGAAAAATGACGACACGGTTAATATGAACGTGCCACGAATAAAACTTTGTTTACGCATCCCCATTTATACGCATCTCCACCTATGGTTTGTCCTGTCCTTCTTTCTAACTTATTCGAACAAACACAAGTACATGCAGACAAGTATTTGTAAAGTATTTAATCAGCAATAAGCCGCCACATCTTGATTGGTATACCAGGCAATTTCCCTCACTTTCATTATCTTCTGTAGCAAAAACATTTTTCATAGACCAGAGATACTTCTCTGTATCGCTCATTAGTACTGTTTTTGTATAAATTTCATCCTCCGCAATAAAAGATATATTAAGAAATAAATAGATAATTTACCAATGACATGTTATCATTTTGAATGCGATTTCAATAGCTTTGTTATAACGGTTTTTTTACTCTTCTTCGTGAATGTCTTTTTGCAAAATCTTTGATATGATAAAAAAGAATACAAAAGGCTTTACGGAAATCATTCACATCGTTAATAACCACTTCTAAATTTTCCAAAGATAAAGGAGAACTTCATTCATGAGTCAGAAAACAAGATTAAATAATGACTGGTTATTCAGCAAACAGCCGCTTAAGTCTACTTTAGAATCGGTGATAGCAGCTGATTCGGAGTGGATCGACGTAACCTTACCCCATGACTGGCTAATTTTTGATACACATAATCTATATGAAAGCGGAGAAGGCTGGTACCGTAAAAGCATAGTTATAGATGAGCACGTGCCAAATAGCCGTGTGTCGCTTCGTTTTGAAGGCGTATACATGGACTCCACTCTCTATGTGAACGGCCATATCGCAGGCGTCTGGAAAAATGGATACTCCACTTTTGAATTAGATATCACGCCATACATTATTGAAGGTATCAACGAAATCTATGTTCAAGTGGTTCATGAGTCTCCTAACTCACGCTGGTATTCCGGTGCGGGCATCTATCGGAGTGTATGGCTGAAGACGTATCCAGGGACACATATTGTGCCTGATGGTATTTATATCTCTACTCGCAAAAAAGAGGATGCCTGGAATGTTGAGGTAGATACCGAAGTATTGTGCAATGATCTATTGCAAAGCGCAAAGCACTACATAATTCGTCACAGTATACTAGATGCTTCAGGAACTTGTATCTCTCATGTAGAAAATGAAATTCCAGTACAAGTCGGGTCTGCTGTATCCAGCTCTGCCCTCTTATCCATCAATAATCCAATGCTCTGGGATATTAACCAGCCTTACTGTTATAACCTAAAAACGGAGCTGTTAGAGAACGAACAAGTGATCGAGGAAGAAGTCCAAACCTTCGGATTCCGTACGATGGAGTTTGACAGCCAACAAGGTTTCTTTTTGAATGGCCGAAAGGTGAAGATTCATGGCGTATGCCAACATCATGATTTGGGATGTTTGGGGGCTGCGGTGAATAAAACAGCTCTAAAAAGACAGATTATCCTCCTGCAGGAGATGGGCGTAAACGCTATTCGTACGGCCCACAATATGCCAGCCGTTGAATTGATGGAACTAGCCGATGAGATGGGCGTGCTCATAGTTTCCGAAGCATTCGATATGTGGGAACGCAGTAAAACTCCTTTTGACTACGCCAGATTTTATCCGGATTGGTGGAAACAAGATATTGCCAGCTGGGTACGCCGGGATAGAAATCGCCCCTCCATGCTCATGTGGAGTATCGGAAATGAAATATACGACACCCATGCCGATGAACGCGGCCAAGAGTTAACCATAGAATTACGTGATCTGGTGCAGGTTCATGACCCTAAAGGAAATGCAGTGGTTACTATCGGTTCCAACTATATGCCTTGGGAGAATGCACAGAAATGCGCAGATCTAGTGAAGTTCGCAGGGTATAACTATGCCGAAAAATACTATGATCAGCATCATGAGGAACATCCAGACTGGATTATTTATGGCAGTGAAACATCGTCTACTGTACAGAGCAGAGGCATCTATCACTTCCCTTTTGCTCAGTCTGTATTGTCTGACGATGATGAACAATGCTCAGCTTTAGGAAATAGCTCCACTAGCTGGGGTGCCAAGAACACAGAAGCTTGCATCATTGCAGATCGTGATGCGACCTACTCACCGGGACAATTTATTTGGACTGGATTTGACTATATCGGGGAGCCGACCCCGTACTTCACTAAAAACTCGTATTTCGGTCAACTGGATACCGCGGGATTCAAAAAGGATTCCTATTATATTTATCAAGCAGAATGGACGGATTACAAGGTCGCCCCGATGATTCATATTTTTCCATACTGGGATTTCTCTGAAGGGCAGCTTATTGATGTGCGAGTATGCTCCAACGCACCACAAATCGAATTGTTCTTTAATGATCAATCCATGGGCACTTTTAACATTGACCATAAACATGGTAAAAAGCTGCTTGGGGAATGGCAGCTCCCATTTAGCGAAGGTACTCTACGAGCAGTCGCTTATGATGAACACGGAGTACAGATCGCTGAAGATACGGTAACTTCTTTCGGAGATTCAACTACTGTGGTCATGAAGCCTGATAAAACTCAGATCACTGCTGACGGATCGGACTTGGTATTTGTTGAGATCTCGACCCTCGATCAAGAAGGACGTCCCGTGGAGAACGCCAATAATCGTATCCAAATCTCTGTAGAAGGACCGGGGCGTCTTGTTGGTTTGGATAATGGTGACAGCACTGACTACGATTCATATAAAGGAACAAGTCGCCGGATGTTCAGTGGAAAATTGCTTGCAGTCATTGCCTCTTCATTGGAGCCAGGTAAAATCGTTGTACGTGCATCTTCCCAAGGCTTACAGTCCGCTGAGCTTACACTGACTGCCGAAGCACGAGAGCTAGATCATTCTAAGGACGAAGAGCTTGTACTTTATCAGCATTCGTCACAATCACTATCGGATGTGAGCGAGTTATCCCAAGACTATTTATCAGATGAAATTCCCGTTCGCAAGCTGGAAATCATATGCCCACAAGGAAATCAACTAACGAAGGACACCCGAGCACTTCCGGTTCGTGTGCAAATTCATCCAGAGAACGCAACCTATCAGGAAATTGAATGGCGAGTTACGAATGCTGCCGGCATTGACGCCAATATAGCCGTTCTTGAGGCAAATGGGCATGAAGCAGTAATATCGGCTTTGGGAGACGGAGACGTCTATGTACGGTGTGCAACGAAAAACGGTGCAGATCAAGTGCGCCTGTACTCGCTTATGGAATTCCATATTCGAGATATGGGAGCGGCCTTTTTGAATCCTTATGAGTTTGTTTCCGCTGGTTATCATAGCAATACGAGCCGGAACTTAACAAATGGGAATGAACGCGGAGTGGCTACTGCAAGAGAAGGTGAAAGCTGGATCTGTTTCGACAACATCGATTTCGGTGATTATGGAGCTACTGAACTTACCCTTCCTATCTTCGCGCTAGATAACGATAAATATACGATTGATATATGGAAAGGTACTCCGGATGCTCCAAACGCAGCTCTGCTGACACAGGTAACCTATCAAAAACCTTCTATATGGAATGTATATCAAGAGGAAACCTACTCATTACCTGAGCGAATAAAAGGTGTCACCACCCTTTGTTTTGTTCTTCATAAAAAGATTCATCTCAAGGGCTTTCAGTTTAACAAACCTTTAAAAGCGTACGAACAACTTAACGTTCTGGAATACAATCAGATTTATGGGGATTCCTTTACACTGGCAGATGGACAAATCAAAAATATTGGTAACAACGTCTCTCTCATCTTTAAAGATATGGACTTCGGTGATACTGGAAGCACTAAACTAACCTTATGCGGGCATTCGCCTATCGATAAAAATACTCTGCATATTCTATTTAGCGGACCAGAGGGTGAAAAGAGACAGCTTGTGGAGTTTACACAGTCAAGTGATTATTGCGAAAGAGAATTTGTGTTGGAGCGCGTAACCGGTCCACAAACCGTCACCTTTATATTTCTACCGGGGAGCCAGTTTGACTTTAAGTGGTTCCAGTTCCAAGTAGAATAAGGTAGTTTCAACTTTAAACTAATCGCTTACCAAAAGAAAACCCTGCGCATTAGCACAGGGTTTTTCCTTTAACTTATATTTAGAGCTACTTAGTCAACTTTATTAAATTCGATCCAGTCGATCTGTAAACCTGGTTTAATGAATTCCAGTTTCATTTCATAAAGACCTGCTTCGAGTTCTACTTTCACAAGCTTTTGTCTAATCCATTGACCTTCTGTCCCGTTGGTTTGAATGGTTGTCATCAATTGATCATTCAAATTAACATTGCATGCACTTTGAGCCAGCTCAGGCTCTGTTGACATGATATGCACGAGGATCCGATATTGTCCAGCTTGGCTAACTTCAAAGAAAGTCGATCCTTCAACGACTGGCTTAACCTGTGGATTTTGAGATAAGGATTGTACTTGTTCTGCAGTAAGTGAAGGATTAGCCTTAAAGGACTCAACTGTTTCAACAATTTGCTGTTTTCTCGAGAATACTGGAGCATGTATGATGAACTCACAAATATTCATTGCAGAACGTTGCAGCTCTCCTCTAGTCAAAGATCCATTTTCCAAGGATTCAATGGTGTTGTCATTCCATCCATTAATTTCGGCGCCATAGTTAGCTACAACCATGTACAGGTCATTTTGTGCACGGACCATCCAATTTGTAAATTTCCGGTCTGCAGCTCCACCATTAACGACATCATTCATGATGGCCCACCAGTCTGTCATGACAATACCTTTGAAGCCCCATTCTCCGCGGAGAATTGTAGTGTTCAAATCGAAATTTGAAGCGGCCCAATGTCCATTAACAGGGTTATAAGAGGTCATAATTGAATTTGCCCCACCCTGCTTCACAGCAATTTCGAAACCTTTCAAATAAATCTCGCGAAGCGCACGTTCCGACACAACAGCGTCAACCTTACTGCGATGTTTCTCCTGATTATTGCAGGCAAAATGCTTCAGTGTGGCATTAGAGCCACCTTTCATAATCCCACGTGTACATGCAGCGGCAAACACCCCAGAGATCAAAGGATCTTCAGAAAAATATTCAAAGTTGCGGCCATTAAGCGGGCTGCGACGAATATTCAGACCTGGTCCAAGCAAGGTGTCTATGTTGTTTCTTACCAACTCTTGTCCTTCTAACACATACAGCTCTTCGACTAATTCGGCATTCCAAGTAGCTGCAAGAAGCGTTCCGATCGCAACCTGAGTCGCTTTTGCTCCACTATCCATACGAATTCCTGAAGGACCATCTGCCGTACATGCAACAGGGATTCCTAAGTTATATAGACTATCACTTACTCCTCCAAATGCAGAAGCTGTACCCGGTGTAACTAAAGGACTGCTCATGCCTTCACCCCGGACAATGGCAGCCAAGTCATCGTCACTAAGCTGGGCAATAAAAGCTTCCATACTAACTTTTTGTTCAAATACATCTCTTAATTTATGCCCTTGATTGCCTGTCTGGGAGATCGTTGTTGGTAGATTGCTCTCGATCCGTTCTGCTAACGAAATCTTGCGTGTTGGAACCTCTACATACAGAAGTTCATACGAACCGTCTGCATTTTGAACGCCAGGTTGCATTCTTGTAAAGCTTTGCGTTGGTGCAAGAGCTTCTTGTAACTGTTCCACAACTTGAAGAGTTTCCACGACATAGCCGCTATTCCCTTCAACCTTGACTTCCTCCACTTTTTTAACACTCGTTCCCGCAAACACGCGGTACGTGCCTTCTTCTAGCACATAAGCAGAAGCATGCCCTGTCACACCAGCGTCATCATAGGAAGCCATAGAATGAACAGGAAAACTCACAGTAAGACGTTGAGCTTCGCCTGGCTGAAGGACTTTTGTTTTTGCGAATGCTGCCAAAGCTTTAGCAGGCTGTCCCAATTTTCCTTGTGGAGCTTCATAATAGACCTGAACGACCTCTTTTCCAGCAAAGGTAGTTCCTATATTGGTTACGGTTACGCCGACTTCAACATTTAGTTCGCCAGCTTTGTTAATAAGTTTTGCTTCTTCTGGCTCGAGCTTAAACTTGGTATACGATATTCCATAACCAAACTCATATTGAACCTTTTCTGGGCAAAATGTCTCGAAATAGCGATAACCAACATAGATATCTTCCTGATAAAGGTTTGTAAATTCATTGCCGTAGTTATGTGTTGACGGGTAATCGTTGATGGAATATGCGATCGTGTCTGTTAATTTACCGCTTGGAGTCACTTCTCCGGCCAGCACGTCCGCAATTGCATTACCACCTTCCATTCCCCCCTGCCAAGAGTAGATGACAGACGAAATCGGATTTTTATAACTTTCATCGTTCAGCCAGCTCATATCAATAATATTAGAGACGTTCAGTACAACAATCGTTTGCTCAAAATATGTAGTTACCTGCTTCAGCATCGCCTTTTCATCAGCTGTTAGTTGGTAGCTCCCTGAACCATCGACATTATCCTGATCTTCTCCTGCTGTACGTCCGATTACAATGATTGCTTTGTTCGATTTTCTTCTAGCCTCTGCTACCAATTCGTCGGATAAAAGCATTTCCTTCTGGTTCCATGGCTCTGCAGCCCAAACGCCGCCACCATTATCAAATGGATTTTGCGCAATCCACTTCTCATATACTGCTGCCAAATCTTCGTTGACCGTAAGGTTCTTTTTACTGCGAAGACCGCCTAGCAGGTTGGTCGTATAAGTAACATGAACACTACCGCCCGAACCAGTACCACTGCGATAATAATTCACTTGAGTTCTGCCAAATACAGCAACATTATCATTTTCACCAAGCGGAAGCACCTGATGATCATTCTTCAACAGTACCGCACCTTCAGCGGCTACCGTTCGGCTAAATTCTGCAAAACCTTCTAATGGAATTCCCACACTCTGTGTACTCAACTTGTTTCCTCCTGTTGTTCAATTCTATAGGTTGTTTCTTTAGGCATCAATTACATATCATAAAGTTTAACTATACCATTATAGTACATTGGATAACTGTAATATATATAATAATTATCTTTATTAATATAATAATATTGGTCTGTTAGAGTTGGAAATTTTCAATCGATGTTAAAAATATCAGCTAAGTTCAATGATCTTCGTGGCAACATTATGGCAAAATTCGCGATCATGCTCCACAAAAACGAGTGTTGGGGTATATTCAAGCAATAGCTCTTCAATTTGCATACGTGAAATAACATCAATAAAATTAAGCGGTTCATCCCAAATATACAAATGAGCTTTTTCACTAAGACTTTTGGCGATCAGGACTTTTTTCTTTTGGCCGCCACTGTATGTGGAAATATCCTTATCAAATTGAATTCTGGAGAAATCAAGCTTTCGCAGAATAGATTTAAAAAGACTTTCATCTATCCCATTCTCTCTAGCATAATCTGTTAAATCGCCCCGTAGATCTGAAGTGTCTTGTGATACGTAGGAAATGATAAGCTGGCTATCCTTAGTGAAGGAGCCGGTATAATCTATCTCCTCACCGCAGATCAATTTGATGATACTTGATTTCCCGGAACCATTTTTACCCGAGAGTGCTATTCTCTCCCCCTGCTCAATGGTAAAGCTTACTTCTGAACATACCCTTTTCTCTCCGTAAAAAACCGAAACATTGTCCAGCTCCGCAAGATGACGTTTATGATAAGCAAGCTGCGTAATCTCTAAGTTCTCAGAATTTTCAATATTTTTAAGAAGCTTAGACTTTTCGTTGATGGCAGATTGCTGTCTTTGCTCGATGGCTTTAGAGCGTTTCATCATTTTAGCGGCCTTGTGCCCAACATAACCTTTATCTAACTTAGATCCAGAATTTCTAGTTCCGTTTTTAGTTTTTTCCACCTCATGTGACCAGTTACCTGTCCGTTTAGATGATGCTGACAAGCGTTTGATATCTCTTCTAAGTTTTTCGTCCTCTGCTAACTCAAAGTTATCTTGTCTGACTTTATTCTCCCACCAGCTAGAAAAATTGCCCTTTTGAATCTCTATATTAGTTTTATTAATCGATAAGATGTGATCCACACAATTATCTAGAAAGGATCTGTCGTGAGAGACCAGAATATATCCACTTTTTGAATTGAGGTAATCACTGACAAGCTTTCTTGCCGTCATATCCAAATGATTTGTAGGTTCATCAATCAACAGGAAGCTATTTTCCTTTATGAATAATGTGGCTAACAGCACTTTCGTCTGCTCTCCGTTAGACAATGAATCAAAGGGACGATATAACACATCCTCAGAAACCTTTAGCAAAGAAAGCTCACGCATTAACTTCCAATGAATATAATCCGGAAAAATCTCGCTGATCACATCTATGGTGTTAAGCTCCTTGTTATTCACCTGAAAAGGGAAATATTCAAAGCTGACATGAGCAGAAATATTACCGCTGTATTCATGCTTTCCAAGCAATAAGCTAAGAAATGTAGTCTTTCCTCGACCATTTCTCCCTGTGAAACCTAATTTCCAATCGGTATCGATTTGAAAGTTTACGTTCTCAAATATGTTATCGTAGCTGCCTTCATAGGCAAAGGTTAGATTTGTGACATTTATTAATGACATAAAATAATCCTCCTGTATTTTAAAAAATAAAAGCCACAAGAAAGTTACTTTCTTGTGACTCAAATAAATACAGCAAATCCAGCCCCAAATGGAGTTAGATATGGATATATTTTCGAGTGAAAAGAAGTAGTAACTTTCTTGCATACAAAGAATAAAACAAACGAAATAAACCATTGTTGTTGTTTTATTCATCATAGGACGCAAGAATAATTACTACACTATACTTTTCAACTCCGATCATTAATTTGTAATTATGTTATCATGCATACTTATTATTTTCAACTTCCTACCCATAATTCGTTAAAAAAGTTCAAATTCTTCTTCTGTAAGATCCATATTTACACTCATAGCTGTCCGACTCCCGTCAGCCGCGGCAAACACTAACTGAGAAGGCATAAAATAAGAAACATCTCCAGCCGAATATAATCCTGGAATCGAGGTTCTCCCCGCACCATCTGTGCTAAACCCACCAGAATCATTCCGCTCTACAGCCAAATGATCTACGATCGATGCCGTTTGGATCAAATTCGGAGCAATAAACCCTCCCGTTCTTATGATCTCAGTACCATCCGCAAAACGAACCGCCTGAAGTTGCCCGTCATGACCCATAAAAGAGGAAACTAATGATTCTTTGACTACAACCCCCTTGGCCTCAAGACTTTTTTTCTGTTCATCTGAAAGGAATGTCTTGCCGTTCGTGCAGATAACCAAATCTTTACTCCAATTGAGCAGCATCTTTGCCATATGAAAAATATGTGGATTTTCGCAAACAACGACAAGGGGTTGATCTCGTAATTCCCAGCCGTCACAATACGGGCAATTAAACAGACTTTTTCCGTATAATGGACGTAGGCCCTCTATCTCAGGAAGGACCTCCTTTAACCCAGTCGCCAAAATCAATCTGCGAGCTTCAATGTGACGACCAAACGAATCAAGTACTGCAAATCCAGAATCATTTTTGTTAATCGAAATAATCTCAGTCTGGATATGCTCAACTGACGGATAACGTAGTACCTCCTCATACGCAATACGACGAAACTCGGCTGGTGTAACCCCGTCTCTTGTAATAAAACCATGTGACGCATGGGTAACAGCATTTCTTGGCTGATTATTATCAATTAAAGCTACTTTTCGTCTTGCCCTACCAAGAACAAGGGCTGCGTTCAAGCCTGCGGGTCCACCACCAACAATAATGCAATCGTAAATCATATGAATCATCTCCTATATGCAGATATTAAAGACTCTTTTTATCTATTATTAAATCAAAAAAATATCTGTTACATCATAGATTTAATGAATCTATAATATCTCCAAATTAACTAAAGTGTCAACCCAAACCTCCCGATCCTCCATGAGTTTTATTTAGTGTAGTGCTAGAAAAAAGCAAATAAGCCCATTACCGTATGTTTGGAAGTAACTTAATACTCCAATATATAAGGTAAGAGCTATATCTTGAACTTACTTGGCAGTGTAGGGCTTCCTCACTAATCAAACTTCCCCGTTTGCTAATTCTAATTCATCAGCCGAGGGTCCATAAAGACCAGGTACCGGCACGTCAAGCAGCCGCAAATATACTCCAAGCTGTGCCCGGTGGTGAACCATGTGATTCAATCCGATGGTACGAAGCGCAGCAGCCCGGGTCTGACGACGGATGATCTGCTCCCCGTTCCGCAAGGTCCACTCGGCGCCGAGCATCTCCACATTGCTTGCAGTAATTAATTCCTCAATCTCACGAGCTTTCAGGTCGAACTCTTGTAGAACCGCATCGGGACTCTCCAGTGCTTCTCGTCGGTATGCCACGGATGCCAAATCAAACTCCGAGTAAAGAAGAATTGCGGATTGCCAGCTCAGAAGGGTAACAAGATGTGTGGCCAGCCCACCCAGGCTCATTGACTTAGAGTGTGGTTTCCATGTCATATGCTCCTGAGGCAGCTTCTCCAGTATCCGACGCGTACCAGCCAACTCCTGCAAAACATCCCCAATGATCAGCTCTTTAACCATTCATCCCTCTCCTCTCTTCTGTAAAGCAATTTCTTTTGATCATTCGTGTGATACTTTTGTTCCTTTTCCCAAACAGTTTCTAACTCTCCGCTGGATCGGACCGTGGGGCTCTTATTTCGAAGATTTATGGCATTTCACCAGGTTATCGGACCCAGATGCAGCTATTTCCCTAAAAACACTCCGATTCTGTGCCATTACAACCCAATAAGAGCTATGCAGTCCGATAAGCTTGAAAAATGCTGCGAAAATCTAAAATAGCTGCAATGGAGTCCGATACGATGGACATTTGGCGAAAGTCCGACACAGAATACATCAGAAGGAAGATCAAATCGGATTATGAATAACGAATTCGACATCGCTTAAGAAACATCCTCCTGAGCATTCGCTTTCCAAGTCTTCTCTCTACAACTTTTTAGATACTTTCTGCCAATTGCATAGTGGTAACACATGTATTATCACTCTTAAAAGTGGAAAGCTCAGATTTTGCTGCTTTTCCATCCTGCTCAATGGTTACGTTATATTGTTTGTCCCGGGGTAACCAAAGATCAATAAATCCGTTAGATAGCGATTTCATTTCTTGATCCACAATCACATTGCCTTCGCTGTCTTCGATATATACTTTAAACTCATCATCCGTTAATTCCCCTTGGCAGCCAGTCAAGCTATGTGTTGCGCAAGGATGCGTATTCTCCACATATGGAGCTATAGAAACAAAAAACTCATCTTTAGGCAAGTCGTAAGTTTTCTCTTTATTGTTACTATCGGTTACAATAAGTTGCTCAGAAGTGATAGAAGCGGACAGGTTTTCCATACTGCTTGAACTATATTCTTGCACTAATTGCTTAATGTCGGTTGTATCTTGTGCTGAAGGCGTATCCTTATCGATACCTCCCAATAACAAATACGCACCTAATGCAACAACCGCCGCTCCCGATACCACCAAGATATTTCTTTTCATTTGTAATCATCTCCTTCGCTTATTCGCCAGATTATGTACTCCCTCAAAGTATCTTCCATTTCTTTTAGTATAACTAGTTAAACTAAACTAACACAATTATGAACAAGGCAAAATAGTGAAAAGTTATGTATTTGATTCATCCTCTATCAACACAAAAAAAAGGCCTCCTCACTGGTTTTTCAACCTCGAGGAAGCCTTTTATCTTTTATATTATTATGCTTGTAAATTACCGACCATAACACGAATGACATCCGCAAGAGGAGTAGCTGAACGTTTCAGCAGTTTCTCTAAATCGCTACTTTCAATATTAAGCCAACCTTCACGAATCCCACGTTGTATAGCTACAACTATTGGAAGCGCAGCTTCTGGGACACCCACCTCCGACATGGTCTTGGCATAAGCCTCGTCGTCAACCTGGATTACTTTGATTTCTTTACCGATTACACTGCCTATGATCTCAGTCAATTCCTCTTGTGTTAAAGGGTTGCCAGACAATTCATACACTGTGTTCTCATGTCCGTCACCTGTCAGAACATTTGCTGCAGCTTCTGCATAATCTCCGCGTGTAGCCCAGCCAACTTTACCATTCCCTGCTGAAGTCACCCATGGGGCACCCGCTAGAGCGCCTTGAATGGAGCCGATCTCATTCTCCAAATACCAGTTATTACGGAGGAAGCTGTAAGGAATGCCTGTTGTGCGAATAGCTTCTTCGGTGATGCGGTGAACTTCAGCAAGAAATAGTTCACTCTTGTCTGCTTGTCCTACACTTGTGTAGGCAATGAAGCCAACGCCTGCTTTTTCCGCAGCAGCAACAGCTGCTTTATGTTGACGAATCCGGGTTTCATTATCACCATCTGCAGATACAATTAATAGTCGATCCACACCGGCAAATGCTGATTCCAGCGTCTCAGGTTGATCAAAATCACCATGACGGACTTCCACTCCACGCGCCTGAAGATCACTTGCTTTTTCTGGGTTCCGCACACTAACTACAAGATCACCTGCGGGTACAGTTTTAAGTAAAGCTTCTATCACCAATGATCCGAATTGACCTGTTGCTCCTGTTATTGCTATTTTCATTTTTACTTCCTCCTCAAATTAGGATGATAAATTTATTTTTAATCACTACCTGTAACTATTGTAGTTACAATCAGTTTAGATGTCAACTTATTTATGATCCCAACTCTGGCTGGATAATAAACAGAAGAATTAAAAAACTATATTCACAACAAAAAAACCACCGTCATTTCCGTTAGGAAAAACGCTGGTTCTATGATCAGCTCCAACTCAACTTAATAATGGTCCCTTGTCCAGGGCTACTCTCAACAGCAATCCTGCCCTCCATACATTCGATTAATCCCTTGGAGATCGCCATGCCAAGGCCGGATCCGTTGGAGCTAGATACGGTGTCCGTTCCTCGATAATAACGTTCAAATAGACGGTTAAGTGTGACTTCATCCATTCCATCGCCATCATCGGAAAATTGAATAGTAAATCCACTGTCCTCATCATTCATAGTAAGCGAAACCGTTAAAATCGTATCTGAGGGGTTATGAAGTAAAGCATTCGCAGTCAAATTGTTGACCACCCGCTCTAGCCATGGAGTATACAATCGAGCTCTCACTTCGTTTGGTGCCGGCACAAATATAATTCGTTGCTTCCCGTATTCGGGATTTGCAGCAGCTTGATCAAGGGCTTGATGTAGCCAAAAGTTCAATTCCACCTCCATCAGCTCTGGTGGCTTGATCCCTGTTTTTAGCCGATAGGTCATGGCAAGATCACTAATAAGCATGTCCATATGGGCTGATTTATCCAGCATAGTCCTTGTAAACTTGCGAACTTCCTCTTTCGACCAATCATACGAAGGCTCCGCCAGTAAATGGGCATAACCAGTTATAGAAGATAAAGGAGTTTTTAAATCATGAGTAACACCTGCGATCCATTCTTCCCTCAAATTCTCTGTTTGTTGCCGCAACGCTTGATCTCTCTGCAAATTAGCAGATAATTTCTCTATGGATACCATAACATCAGAAAAAACCCGGTATCTCCGTCTCCATTTACCTACGTGTGTTCGACTACGACGATTTCCTTTACGGTCCATAGGCTCTGTATATATGGCATTTCCAATGGAATCGAGCCATACAAGCATATGCAGCATTGGCGCTCCAAACCTATGAGCTTGCCATAAAGAAAGCAATATAAATGCAAGCAATAAAGCCGCGAGCATTGCTAATGAGCCTTTAATAACAATTTTAACCTCTTCAGGTACCCATACCTTTTGGCCTGTATCTGCTCCCTTTACGTTTGGTTGTCCAACGATCCATGTTTGGCCGGTTTGTTTATCAAAAGAAGATTGGACATGATAGCCGTAACGTTCACTGTAGAGAGTGCGTAGTGCTAGCTCTGGCACTGAGTACTTGGTGGGAATCATCTTTGGCCTATTATAGGAGAGCAGCTCCGTACCCGATGAATCAATGAGTTGAACAAAAGCCTGTGATGATTTAATTTCTCTTTCAATCGAATCAGGCAGAACCAGATCTCCATCTACTGCATCAAATGTACCTTCGCTCATTTTTTTTAACAGAGGATCTAGTATATTTGGCGCGCCATAAAGAAGCGTGAATTGTCTCCCATTTTTCTCTTGAATCCATACAGCCAGAGTATACGGAAAAGGCTGAGTCCCTGTCCAATAGGCGACTACTTCACCCGGTCCATATTGAATTGGGACATCTTTTGGAGTGTTGTAGGCACTTTCAACTTTTCCATTTTCATCGATGTTTTGCAGCCAGCCCTTATTCTTCTTCACTTGCTCCAGCAAGCTCGGGGAAAATTGAATGCCCTTCTCATCAATCTTGGAGGATTCAACCAGTTGCTCTAAGCCAACATTAGCAAAATCACGCGTAATACTGATATCGAGAAAACGCAACAGCATCCAAGTAAACGTTACTGCTGCAATAGCGAGAACAACCATTCCCGTAATTGCTAGCTGTAGAACGAACCTTAACGTTAACCGGCGTTTGATATTCATGGCATGGACAACTCCTGGTGGTCTACCTTCACCAGCTTATAACCAAGGCCCCTAACGTTAACAATAAATTTTGGATCGGACGGGTCTGCTTCGATGCGTTCTCTAATTCGATGAATATGAACCATGACCGTATTATCATCACTCAGTGCTTCATCGCCCCATACTTTCTCATATAACTCACTTTTGCTGAAAATCTGATTGGGATGTTTGCATAGGAAGACCAGCAGTTGAAATACAAGTGCCGGACAAGCAACAGACTGACCCTCTACCAGGAGTTCTCCCGCTGTCTCATCTAGCTTAAACCTTCCGTAATCATATACATTTGCAGATTTATGGGGGACTATTTCTACACTCTTGCCAGTAGCCTGTTGGTTAGCAGAAGCAAAATATCTCCGCAGCTGTGCTCTTATACGAGCCACCACTTCAAGCGGGTTAAAGGGCTTGGTGATATAATCATCTCCACCTATAGCAAAGCCCGTTAATTTATCGAAATCAGACGTCCGAGCAGTCAGAAAAAGAATAGGAGCATCCGTCGTCTGCCGGATAAAAGGGCAGATTTCGATGCCACTTCGTCCGGGCAGCATTACATCCAGCACAATTAAATCATATTTTTTGGATTCACAGGCACTTACTGCTTCTTCACCTGTTTGCACTGTATCTATATTGACGTAGCCTTCCTTACGCAGCACTGTCTCCATAATGTCTAAAAGCGATACCTCATCATCAACCAATAAAATTGAAGCCTCATTCATATAAATTTTCCCTTTCACAATAGACGTTTTTATCATCATAGCATGATTTTTTTGGCTAGCAATCTTACTAATCTTAACGGAAGCTTAATTCGTATTCATTAAATAGCTAGTAAATTATGTAAGTGTTAATATAGAATTTCAGAAGAGCTAAGGATAGACTGCTACAATCGTAATACTGGGAGGCGATATATATGAACAAAAAACCTAAAAAAATCATTCATAAAGTTATTTTGAATACAAGAACTGTCTTGGCTGTAGGGTCATTGTCTTTATTAATGGCTGCCTGTGGAGGAGAGAATGCTGATGTGCCGACTACTGAAAAGGCGGAGCAGACAACAAACCCGGCCACAGCTGCCATTCTGAGCGGATTTGCTCCAGATGAACTATCAAAGATTCTACTGGACGGGAAGTATAAGGAGTTGTATGCCCGCTTTAACCAGCCTTTAAAAGATGAAATAAGTGAAGCAGAATTAGCAGAGACAGGAAAAGAATTCACTAAGGGTATCCATACATTGGAAAAGGCATCGACCATGCAGCTTAATGGATTTGATCGACGCACATGGGTTAGTGATGCTGGCAATAAGGGGCTTGTCGGGATGTTTGATCCGGATGGGATGATTACATTAATTCAAGTTCAAGAGCTTATCCCTTCTCCTGAAACCGACAATGTACTAAGTAAACATGAATACGCACTGCCGTTTGAGGGAGATTGGTATGTGTTTTGGGGTGGTGAGAATGTGCTTGTGAATTATCATTATGAGTTAGAAATCCAGCGTTACGCTTACGATTTTATCCAAACCAAAGATAACTATTCCTATAAAGGAGACCCACTAAGAAATGAAAGCTATTATGCCTTTGGCAAAAACATTCTCGCTCCAGCGGACGGCACCGTTGTATCGGTTGTGAATGACATTAAAGACAATGAGCCAGTTGGGGTCATGAATCCGAATCAAGCTACCGGAAATATCGTTGTCATTGATCATGGCGGGGAATATAGTCATTTGGCGCATCTCAAACAAGGGTCAGTTACTGTAAAACCGGGGGATAAAGTCGAAAAAGGGGAGGTTATTGGCTTAACAGGTAATTCTGGTAATACGAGCGAGGCCCATCTACACTTCCAAATCTCAGATGGAGCTGATCTATTCACTTCCCGGGCAATCAGAGTTAAATGGGAGCAAGATTTAAAACCAATTCAAGGCGAGACTATTTTCGCCGCTAATTAGCGCTAAATTCCGGGTCGCTAAGGTTGTCTCTCATAAATAATAGATCAGATAAGACAACCTTGATCTTCCCTAAAAAACTTCCTGTATTCTGAGGAAAGGAAGTGTCAACCCCGATGTCTTTACTCCTAGGCTCTCATGTGTCTATGACCGGAACAAAAATGCTCCTTCGAGCTAGTGAAGAGGCAGCTTCTTATGGAGCGACCACCTTCCTTTTTTATACCGGAGCCCCACAAAATACACGCCGCAAACCCATTGAAGCTTTGAATATTGAAGCAGGACATGCTCATATGAGAGATAACGGTATTTCTAATATTATTGTACACGCTCCATTTATTGTTAACTTAGGAAATACACTTTCGGCACAGGTCTTTGAGCATAGTATAGAGTTTCTTCAATCAGAAATCATAAGAACAGAAGCTTTGGGTTCAACCCAAATCGTCCTACATCCTGGCTCTCAAGCCGGCATCTCTCGGATCGTGGAAGGCTTAAACGAAGTGCTAACAGATAAACGAAATGTTCAGGTTTCATTAGAAACTATGGCTGGAAAAGGTAGTGAATGTGGAGTCTCTTTTGAATAACTTCCAGCTATTCCCAAACTCTTAGAGACTCCCTCCATCGGTGAAAAGAAATATGTAAACGCACCCTATAAGCATGAGATTTCCTTGTTAAGGGGAGATACAGATGAGCTGGTAAAAAAATAAAAACCGCCAGTTACGCGGTTTTTTATCTGTGCAACCATCATCGATTATCCTTTTGTGGAATCAATTGTAGTAGGCGCGGTTCCATTTACCTGGAGTTTTTTTAACGAGTTTTTCTTTGCTGTTAATTCTTTGGAAAGATCAGCTTGCAGGCGATTCATGTTTTTAATTTCATCGTTAAGCTTTTTGATTCGCGTCATTTTACTGCTCAAATCTGTGTGAGACTTGCTAAATTTCATATCCTGTTCTAATTGATTAATTTTGAATTTGGATTTTTCCTTTTTGTTCTTCACGTTTTTGAGCTTGCTCTCTACCTCTATGATTTCTTGTTCTAACCTTTGGATCATTGGTTTGGTGAAATTAATCGCCATTCTTACACCCCATATCATTTAGTGTTGCCGAGAATCAATTCTACTATAAAAGAACAAAAAAGCACACTCATTAGAGTATGCTTTTTAAAAATAATCAGAGAAATAAGGATGTTCTGGCCTGATTAACCCTTCCAAGAACTGAACTGTTGCTTCATCTGCCTGGATCCGACCGATCCTAGCCAAATAGGTAGGTCGCTTATAGCCCATTAACATCGTGGTTAAAGTAGGAATGTCAATCAACAAGGAAGGGTTAGTCCCTCCTGCGTGCAAAACACCTGTTCCATCTTTATCCACATTAAGTGTAAATGTACCCCGGTTCCATTCCAGCATCGGATCACTCAAGGTGAAGATAAGGCAACCCTCTTTATCCTGTTTTTTAAACGGATACTGTTCGATAAATAATTGCACATCCACTATCCGGGCCATAAAATAAGGAGCAATGGTTTCCTTGATGTCACCATCATCTAAAACGAAGGAAAGCGGCTCCCCTTTATAAATATCCCCTTTGACAAGAGTAATCATCGAAAAATGTGCACTTATAAAGTTCCATAATCCCACCCGAGCTTCTTCGTTGATATAAACCATTTCTTTGATATAAAAGATCTCCTCAGCAACCCAATACAACAGATACCCTGTGGGCAAATCATCATTGTTATAATAGATGCCTACCGTCATTTCATCCAGATCCCAGCGTAAATATTCTTCCCAAGCCAACTTATTTCGAAGCATAGCTCCATGATGCTGCATGGAGAACTGATCATATATCTCCTTGATATCCGGATGTTCAATAGTTACCCGCTCCACGTTCCCAGGAACTTTTTTAGTTTTCGGCAGCTGGGTATCCGGAACTTCAAATGAGATTTTATCGGTAATGATCTCCCAGCCTTTCCGCCTATAATATGGAATGGAATACGGAAATAGATAAGAAATTGATTGCTTGCGGCCCCGCATTTTAGTTAATGCATGCAGCATCAGCTTATTCATTAAACCTAAATTAGCATATTCGGGATAGGTTCCAACACCCGTCAGGCCACCCATCTCATAAATTCGCCCAAAAATATTTACTTGAAATGGGTATACTGCTAACTGTGAAATCAATTTATCACCATCAAACCAACCGACTACATCAGCATACTTTAGAACTGGCAGCTTCGCTTGGGTGATTTCACGATTTTCCCAACCAAAGATTTGTAAATCACGATTCGTCACTTGAAATACATAACGTAATAAATTATTAAATTGCTCTGCATGTTTAGTCTCGACATTTGCTAACCTGATTCTATCCTGCAACTTATTGCGACTCACTATCAATACCCCCGCTGAATTACCCAGATATAAATCATAAATCACTCTTATTATTCTTTATATCCGTTCAATAAATACATTCTTTCAGAGAAGGTTAGCCTAACGAGTTCTTTTGCAGCTTCGGGATCAAAGCATACGCAAACGTGATGAATGGGCTTAACCACAGAAGGGTGGCATAAGGTATATATTCAATTACCGGTACACCTAGTGTAGCAGCGAAAAAAGCACCGCTAACTCCCCAAGGAATTAAAGGATTAACAAGGGTTCCACAATCCTCTAACGTACGGGATAGTGTCTTTGCTGGAATGCCTCGGCGATTATATTCATCTTTGAACATTTGACCGGGCAACAAAATAGAAAGATACTGTTCACCAGTCATCCCATTAACCGCAATGGATGATGCGCCGCTCATAAGCACGATACTGCTTTTACGTTTGAGGGGTTGAATGATTTTGCGAAAAAAAGCCTCTATGACACCACAATGTTGTATTAGTCCGCCTAATGATAAAGCAATCAAGATAAGTGAAACGGAACTCATCATTGATTGCATTCCACCTCGGTTAACGATAGAAGCAACGGTTTCATTGGCAATAGTACTTTCGTATCCATTCTGCATCACACTGAACCAGACACCGATTTCTGCCTGCTGCTGGATAATAGCGGTCACCAGAAGACCAGTGACAATGCCAACCATCAGTGTAGGAAGGATTGGGATTCGTTTGATTGAGCAAATAATAACGGCAAGTGGTGAGATCAACGTTAACCAGTGAATACTAAATCCATCCTGTAGAGCAAACTTAATCCCCTGAATCGACGATAAATCAATCGCATCGGCTTTTGGTGCGAACAAGAAAAAGACAGTAGTTATAATAAGCGCTGGAATCGTTGTGTACATCATATTACGAATATGTGTGAACAAGGATATACCTACCACTGCAGGTGCGAAATTTGTAGTATCAGATAAAGGAGACATTTTATCACCAAAACAAGCTCCACAAATAATCGCTCCAGCAGCAAGTGTTGGAGAAATCCCTGTCGTCAAAGCAATACCCATCAAAGCTACACCAATCGTGCTAACGGTGGTGAATGAGCTTCCAGTAAACATAGAGACGACAATTGTGACATATAACGCGCTTACTGCAAAGTAGTTCGGATTAATATAATCCATACCATAAAATAAAAGTGTAGGCACCGTACCACTCATCATCCATACAGCGATCAATATTCCGATTAGCATGAGAATAAGAATGGGCATTATAGCTGTTTGTATGCCTTTGATGATAGCTGCCTCAATATCTTTCCATGACACACCAAATAAACCCAATAAGACTGCTGTGCCAACTGTGGTTGCGAGAAGCGGGATATGAGGTTCTGCTTTTAATAGGAAAATAGATACAAAAAGAAATGCAAGAATAAAGGCGATGATAATCACACTTTTTGAAAAACTAAGCTGACGGTCCATAACGATAGTGCTCCTTAACATTGTGATTGGGATAAAATCCGAAGATTGCGGTGCTTACTTACTTTTAAGCTTTTAAGCTTTTAGGCTTTTGGGCAATGAAGCACAGAGGTAATATTAACGATAAGATAGAGAAGAGTCAATGTTAAGAACATACAATGAAGGTTTTTCCATTAAAAAACAGAGGGCAAAATGCCGCTCTGCTTTATATTCATCCTATTCACTTTACAATTGCAGCTTTAAAATATCCTGCGGAGTTTCAAATTTATATTTCGCGGGAATATGCTCATGCTGCTTGCATCCCCATAAAGCTAATCCAAAATCGACACCAGCATCTCGTGCACATTCATAATCATAAATCGTGTCCCCTATGTAAATAGATGATTCAGGGTTTGCTTTTGATACTCTAATAAATTCTAGCAAGGGGTCTGGATGTGGCTTATGCTTTGCTGTATCTTCTGCGATAACGGTATATGATAAATATTTAGTTAAGCCAAATGGAGCGAAATCGTCATTTAGCTCATCTCTTGTCTTGGAAGTCACAATTCCTTGAACGATCTCTTTTGACTGTAATGAACTCATTACATCTACAATTCCGTCAAAGATGTTAATAGTATCATAGAAATCTTTCATGAAAACATTCCATCTCTCATTGCCCTCATGAATATCTTCGATCCCAAGTTGCGGTAATGAAGCTGAACCTGGAATACCTAACACAAAATTAAGCTCTGACAATTCATACTCTTTGTTGTGATCCACCTTTAACATCTTTTGCAGAGAACTCAAAACAGCAATTTCTGTATCAATTAAGGTTCCATCCACATCAAAGATTACAGTGTTATATTTACGCATAACTACCTCCTATAGGATTACAACAAATACAAGATTATTAATCGTTAAGCTTAATCTATTACTTAGAAAATAACTCTACGGCTTGCGTATCCATAATCGGATTGATATATTTCTCTAGCGTAATCGTTAGTGGTTGAGGATAATCTTTCGCTCCCTTTCCAAAAGTATAACGCATTTCATCCACGGCTGTACCATCCTTTGAAGTCATGTAGCCACCGAAGTTTCCTGCCGAAGTTGTTTTGATTGCTCTTTTATGCACATTTCCTTCCGCATCAGTAAAAGTCTCAGCAAGTCTAGTGTAGTATTTTAAATATTCGGCATCAGTAATTGTATGCCGCAACAAGATCTCTCCTTCATCTGCATAATTCTCTTGCGTTGGAGCAACAAGCTCAAGACCGCTTCCCGGTGCTTCAATGATTTGCTGCTTATTGAGATCGACAACAATTTTCATTTTATTTTTTTCGACTGCCGAGATACCAAAGGTTTTTAATGAAACGGTGTCTGGCTGATGCTTTAGGCCGCTCTGGCTGTTCCTGAACACCAACGTAAACTTGGTGTTGTCCGAATAGACTTCAGAATTGTCAGAGTTGACGATGTCGGGGTAAAATAATTTTTCGGTAGCACCCCCATTTGTACTAATCAGAACTGGATTAATCAATTGGAAAATTTGTTTATCATTGTTCAGATCATACTCCAAATCTGCATAGGTACTAAGCGGTGTATATTGCACTAGATTCACTTTAATCTTTTGCCCGTCAACTGTCAGCGTTTTATCCGTTTTTAGAATTCTTTCCTGTGCTTTGAGCATATCAGGATTAAGTTCGAAAGCAACATCCAGATTAGTCCGGTATTTATTACTACTGGATTGTAGCGCCTTATCTGAAGTTTCAGTGAGAATGACATTATAGTTTACTTCCTTTGGATATTTAATCGTTGGTGAAAGACTAGTGGTGTATATAAAATCCTTAGACTGGCCTGGTTGAATTCGGTTATCGCTGGCAAGCATACTTAGTGCAGCACCTTTATGTAGATTCGACTCCTGTATGCCTTCATATTGAAGCGCAAAATCCGCATGTATAACTTCTTTGTCTGTATTGTTCTGAACACTGTATAGAATATACACCTTCCTTCCATCTGTTACTGCACCAGTTACATCCACTCGGTACCCCTTGTTTTCCGCGCTCTGACCCACCGGCATCACGAGATTCTGTTCCAGAGCACTTGCAAGTGCTGGTTCTAACCTTGAAAATGAGCGATAAGCTGCAAAATCATCTGTATTTTTAGGGCTGGCGGTTTGAACTGAAGGTTGGGCCACTTCCTTGGCCGGTAATCCGATTGAAGAGTATGTAAATAATAGGGCTACGGCTGCAGCTGCAATCACACCCAAACCTGCGGTATAAACACGGCGTTTCTCACGTTTTTTTCCTTCCATAATTCCCTTTCGCATCGCGTTATATATTTTCATTTCCTGTAAAGTTTCAGTATTCTGATTCATTTCATCAACATTTTTCTGCAAAATACGATCTTCTTTATCTGTCACTCTGTTCACCTCCCATATCACTTCAGCACATTACGAAGCTGTTTAAGTCCCTCACGTAACCAGGTTTTGATTGTACCTTCAGGTTTTTTAAGCACTTTTGCGATTTCGATTGTAGTCATGTCATTGTAATATTTAAGAAGTACCACATGCCGATATTTGGGCTTTAACCTGTTCATAGCGCGTTCCAGATCAATCCGGTCGTTGCTTTTCATTTCCTGAGTGGCAACCTCTGCTAGCTTCTCCGTAGGAATCAATCGTTTTTTTCGTCGTAGTTCATCCATACAGCAATTGATCGTAATTCGAATCAACCAAGGTGTAAATGACTGTTCATCTTTAAGCTTCTTACGTTTCATCCAGGCCCGACATGAAGCCTCTTGTACAACTTCTAACGCGTCCGCTTCTGTTCGTAGATAACTATAAGCGACGGTGTACATTTTCCGATGCTCCACATACAGGCGTTTAAAGAAAACTTCCTCATCCATACGGGCAAAATCAACCATTCTGACCTCGTCCATCGTCCTATCCACCACTCACTACACCCCCTCTTTTTTTGTCAGTGTCGGTATTAGGATAAAGTCATCGTTCTGATGTTCTTATAAGTAAGACGGAGCTGAACGTAAAAACGATTGATTTTTTTCATAAAAAAGTGCTGGCAAAGATGCCAACACTCCATTTTCATATTTATCGATCACGATTAACCATATAATTCAATAGATGTTTTAAAAAATTGATATTGCGGGGGATCTCTTTTAACGCCTCCATGGCAAGACAATAGTGCTCCCACATCTCTTTTCTAGCACCTTCTGAACCCAGAATGGATACAAACGTTGCATTGTTATTCTCAACATCCTGCCCTGTCGGCTTACCTAGTAATTGTAAATCCCCTTCCAAGTCGAGTAAATCATCTTTAATCTGAAAAGCAATCCCCGCATGATAAGCGAATTTCTTCAAAGCTTCTATTTCTGTCTCCTTAACCTGTGCAAGAATCGCTGGCATAACTAGTGAAGCTTCGAACGCAATGCCCGTCTTATAGAAACAAATCATATTTAATTGCTCTAGCGTCAATGCTTTTCCTTTAGAATTCAAATCCATCGCTTGCCCCATGCAGGTATCTTCCGCCTTTTGAGCTGAATATTGCATTAAAGCAATTACGGATTTAGCATCGAATGTATGAAGGGATGCCTGTTCCTCAATCGACTTCTGAATTAGAAAGAGTCCTGTCAATTCCGCCGTAGCGCTATTATACACCTCATGTAGAGTTGAACGGCCTCTTCGAGTGGGGGCATTATCCTGAGAGGGCAGATCATCGAAAATTAAGGATGCAGTATGCATATATTCCAAAGACCTCAAAAGCGGCACAATTGCTGCGCTGTCTAATCCGTATTCGTTCACACCCATAACCCAAGTCAGGATAGGTCGTATTCGCTTGCCATCACCCTCTAAACTATAATTGGCTGCATCAATTAACATTTCTTTCATAGCTGGTGTCCCAACAGGTTTATTAATCGGCAATTGATTGTTGATTTCACCACGAACCTTTTGAATCGTATTGTGAAAATCCACCTTTTCCTGCTTGTTGTTTTTTAAATTCGTAAGCAGTTGATCTCTTAGTAGTTTGTCAAAAAAATCCACATCATCAGCTTTTAACACCATTTGCTGCACGAGACGATTAAATTCGGGTTGACCCCAAGCAAAGATCTCCATAATCTCTTTATACTTTTCAGTACCCACACGTTCTTTACAACGCTTCAAACCGTTAATTGCTCGATCTAGAATCACTTCACGGGTTTTGGCATCGGAGTGATATACGGAATGGATTAGATGAGAGATGACGGTCCAGTATAATTCAAAAGGGTTTATCAAATCTGAACGTTGATCACGGTATTTCAGAAAATAGGTATACGGCGTTACCGCTCCCTCTTTCATATCGTCAAACATATCCGCAAAATCATCAGCCAGTTGATTGTAAAGACCATAATAAAAAGTACGTTGATCAAATCCATCATCTGTAGGAGCACTAATAACGGATCGGACAATTAAACGGGAAGAAGAGGATTTTAAGATAATGGGGATATAAAGCTCTTCATTGGTGTATTTAGCGTTGGAAAGTTCCTTAACACGGTCCAGCTCCTGAGATTGAAAAAACACAAAGGATTGCTCGAAAAATATGTTCTGCATTTCTGGACGTTGATAGCTTTTAATATATTGGAAAGCTTCACTAAGCTCCGAATGTACGTATCGAATGAATTCCATGTTCTCTCCGGTCCATTCTCCAAGCTCAGGCACAGATCTAGTAAGGATAGCGTCGCGTATCATGAGGGAATATTGCTCTTTTTCTTGAAGCGTTAAGACACTGGAATCGAGAAGATCATCAATAAAAGGGTAAGTCAGCCCATAAGAATAACCAAGTCTAATGGCTTCACTAAGCTTCTTAGAACGTTCCAAAGGTGGGGTACTCTCCCCCATTTCCTCCATTACATGCAGAATGACCCCGATAATGATCTTAATTAACTTACGCTGCGCTTGTTCGGCATTCATTTCCTGCGGAATATGGGTTGATACGTTCTTTAGCTTGTCGATCACCCAGATGGTGGCGGTCTCGACGCCTTCTTTTTGCGCCCAGCGATATACTCCTGCCAAGCTCATAAATTCCGATTGTTCTCTTATCATTGTTGAACCGTCTGGGATCAATTGAGATCTAATGTCAGCAACCATTCGCTTAATCCTGTTTTGTGTGTCAGGAGAATCCAAGGCTTTGCCCAGATCTCTCATATATAAATAGGAAACGCTGCGATCTAAATAATCATCCAATTTACCGGAAAGATTCAGCCACCCTATATACTTATGATAATCCTGAGAATCAGGTTTCCTCTTCCCTCTAGAGAAAAAGGACAACCATGAGCGGCGATGAATATGATGTTTTTTCCATAATTGAATATCTTCAGTCAGAGTAGATACATACGTTTTTTCTTTGAACTGCATATGCAGTGAAACAAAATACTGAGCCGCCCTCTGCTCGGCTAGCGAATAGGCTGAATCGGCATGATCGGTTAAATTTACATTCATAGGTGGATTACCTCAACTTCTCTTTTGGTTAATTGTCGGTCATGTTCATATCTTATACGGGGAAGTGTCTTTATGGTTACGAATTCTTCGCCATACGTTTCCCAATAAAGTCAAAGATCAGACCCGCTGTCCTTTTTATAAGACCCAATGAAACAGGATAATAATAACCAGACTCAAACCAGCCTTGTTCTTTGTAATACCGGTAATCCCTGGAATGATCATCAAGCATTGTTTTTATACTTGTACGTGACATTCGAAACAGCATTAACCTGAAAAATGAAGGAACCGGAGTCTTAGGTGACATGAGGTCCTTATAGAATCTTTCGGAGGCTTTCTTAATTTCTCTCGTCATTTTTTTCTGCGCAACTTCTGTTCTTGGTTCCAAAGTAGTCAAGACACAGCCTTTTGTGACTTGAAATCCGAAATTCTCGCCCATATTACTAAGATATTTTTCAATTTTGTTGCCTCCAAAGATCCCCTGATTGACAATAGCCGTGAAGGTTTTTCCGAAGAAACGAGGTCTATGAAATACAAAGGCAAGCCGATCCAAGAGGTTCTTCATCGGTGCCGATACATGAAATGCATAATTAGGGGTAGCGAAAATAACCCCGTCAGAATGAATCATTTTCTCCATCAATACATCACGATCATCCTTTAGTGGACAATACTCCTCACCTTTATTGAAACATATCTTACAGCCCCGGCAATATTCAAGCCGATAATCTTTTAAAAAGACATACTCAAATTCAATATCACCATATGCTTTTAAATTATTGCCAAATTCACAAACCGCTTCAAAGGTCGCATGCTTTTGCTGATTCCCAATAAATGCAGTAACTTTTTTCATTTGGACTCCTCCATATATCGCATATTTTGAATAATCCCGATAAATATGAATGAATTTATTTTTGTTCATTCATATTGTAGCACCTTGATTCCCTTTATGCGATAAAATTCCATTTGAGAATGCAAAAAAAGAAGCCCTACTTAATTAGGCTTCTGTTAACTTCCCACTATATCTTTTTAGCGTAATTATGTGTAACAAAATCAACTAGTAGATTCACACTGCTCTCCATATTGTAAATCTCTGTGTCAACTGTCAATTCGGCATGTTTAGGGGGTTCATAAATAGCATCAATACCTGTAAACTCACGAATTTCACCTTTTCTAGCTTTCTTATACAACCCTTTAGGATCACGTTGTTCGCAGGTTTCTAATGAACATTGCACATAAATCTCTGCAAACTCGCCAGACTGAAAACGATATCTAATCGCTTCTCTAGCAGCTGAAGAAGGTGAAATCATCGGGACAAGCACTATAAAGCCAAGGTCCAAAAACATAGACGCTACTTCGGCCGCGCGCCGCATATTTTCTTTACGATCCTCTTCTGAAAAACCTAAATCGATATTTAAACCTTTTCTTAGCTGGTCGCCGTCGATCACAGCACATCTTATGCCTTGCTTAAACAATTCTTTTTCAGCTTGTTGTGCTAGTGTACTTTTTCCTGAACCTGATAATCCTGTGAACCAAAACACGCCCGCTTTATGACCGTTCAACAGCTCCCAATCTTTTCTATTCATTCTATGACGCCCCTTTCTATATGATTAATATTATACTAGTTTACCGCAGTCTTGAGAGAAATTGCTGATCCTAATTCCTTCTGTATATACGCTATATCAGTCAGCTGCTCAATATGGTAAACTCCACCTGGGGGTGGTGAATCATATAGATGTTTTGCTACTGCCGCTGTTACTTTTGCCGTAATGATAGATTGATTCTTTCCTTGTAATAAAAAATCCGCATGAAGTAATTTACCTTCTAAATTTCTTCCACTTGCCTCAACCTTAATAGCGAACCCATCATCCCCCAAATGCAGCCGCCCCATAGCACGAACAATTAAATTCTTCAGCCAGCCTATTTGCAGTAAGCGAACGGCTCCTGTTTTTTTCGTTATTGCCAGTATTTTAGTAACCATAGCTGAATCAAGACAAAATCGTGTGGAGATAGACGATGCTTTCAGTGTTCTGCTAAGTGTCTGTTGATCTGAGAATGGAAAACGGTAAGCATATCGATTACCCATCTTATCACCAAAATGATATAACCTTCTGTCTGTAAAGCTCTCCACCTCAACCTGGCGATTACCCTGCTTCACTTCGAACTTAGCTGCTAAACTGTCGACTGTCCATTCTAGCGCCGCTTTGCCATGAGAATCACCTAGTCCGAGCATAATTGCAATTTCTATCTCCTCGATCTGATCCATCTGCCGCTCTGCTTCAAGGGCCAGGAGATTAGTGATGCCGGGAGCAAGTCCTACACTTAAGACAGCACTTGACCCATTATCTTCAGCCTCTCTCTTGTATTTCTCAATTTCATTCAAAAACAAACCGTTCGCAGATACATCCACATAATCAATACCGCTTCGAAACACAGCTCTTACAAAATCTGCATCCGTTTGATCTAAGCACATAATGATTAATTTCACTCGTTCTAACTTATCAGTAGGTAAAGGTTTATTAATATCCACCTGCATCGGCTTAATTTTCCCATCAGTTGCTTGACTGAATTGCTTTGCTTTTACAAGGCTTCGCCCTGCAGCATATACCTTTCCAGGATATTTTTTCTCTAAGATTTCACAAATGGTACGCCCTACATGGCCATATCCACCGACGACTACAATATCTTCTTTTCTCTGCATTTTATCACCGCATCCTATATAATAGAAATAATTAAGAACCATTCTCAATTATACGGATATGGTTTACATTCACTATCCCATAAATGTGGGATACCTGTTTTTATACTCCATGACTAGAGGGCTGACCTATGAAAACCATAAGACAACTTAATCATATTAAACAACAAATCATAAGGTTAGGTGCTGTTTCTGATTCTTCACATAGCTACCGTACTTCATTACTGTCGATTTTGCGCGATGCTGTACCCTTTGATGCTGCCTGCTGTACCCATGTTGATCCACGTACACTACTCTCGACAGGTGCAGTTACAGAAGATAACGTGGAATCCATTCACCATCACTTGTTCCAGATCGAATACGGTGAAGACGATATTAATCCCTATGAGCAAATGGTTCATAGTAAAATGCACGTAGCTACTTTATATGAAGCAACCGAAGGGCAGCCAGATTTGAGTGCTCGCTATCAAAAGGTACTGTCTCCGGCAGGATTTGAGGATGAATTACGCGCTGTACTTGTTCATGGAGATGCGTGTTGGGGGTATCTGACACTTTACAGAAAGTCGGGTCAGCCTGTATTTTCGCGGGAGGATTGTGAGTGGATAGCCTTAATGCTTCCTGAGATTGCCGCAAGAATGCGGGCTTTCAGTCTTGAGTTGCCTGAGAGAAATCAGACTTGGCTGGAAGAAGATTACGGTTCCGGAATTGCTGTCCTTTCTGATCAACTAGTGCTCCTCTCCTCCAATCCTACAGCAGACCGCTGGTTAGAGAAACTTCGTTCATTAGAAAAAATTGATCACCATATCCTGCCACGTCCAATTCGGGCGGTGAGCACACAAGCAATCAATAGTCCCTCTGAATCTTCGGGGATGGCTAAGTCCTGTATCCGGATGTCAGAAGGACCTTATCTAGTGATCCGGGCTAGCCGGCTTCATGCATACGACGGTCAGACGCAAATCGCTATTTCATTCGAGCCTGCACGTCCAGCAGATATGCTTCCTATCATTGCAGAAGCGTATGATCTGACGAAACGGGAACAGCATTTACTTGAAGGAGTAATTCGTGGATTATCTACTAAAGAATTGGCTGCTGAGTTACATATTTCTGCTTACACGGTTCAGGATCATTTAAAATCCATTTTCGCTAAAGCAGGTGTCAGCAGCCGTAGAGAGCTTATCTGGCATTTACATTCTCGATATAGCATTTCAGAGAAATAGGATCGCCGAGCTTCTTATCAAAAAAGCCCAAGCCTTTATTAACAAAGGACTTAGGCTTTTATTTTATCTTTTATTTCCTTAATGCGATGCCGTAAATTCTTCCAGCTCAGAAGCAGGATCAAACTTCTCCCTGCTCATCACAAATGCTGCCATTAGAGCTATAACTGATGGAATAATCGCCCAAGCAAAGGTATGAACAAGAGAAGAAGATAATCCTTCGGTGATTTTATCAAGAACCTCAGAGGGAATTTTGGCCCGTGTGTCGGGAGTCAAAATTGTACTTGGATCACTTAGATTAACACCTTCTGGTGCCGCGCCTCCTTTACTGAACATGGAAGTTAATTTATTCGAAAAAATGTGACTTTGAATAATACCAAATACCGTAATACCAAGTGTCATTCCCAGCTCCCGTGTGAAGCTAAGTGTCGAACTTGCAGAACCCCGTTGTCTTGCTGTAAATCCATGAATCGCTGCATTGCTTAGAACAGAAAATGATGAACCTATGCCAAGACCCACCAGAAACATAAAAATAGTGACCATAAACCGGGAGGAGTCTGGTGTTAGTGTGGTAAGCAGAGCAATACCTGCAACAAGGAGTACTAACGTAGAAATCATGATCGTGCGATAATTAAATTTAGAGAGCATGAATCCTCCGCCAGCAGCAGTAATAACAGAACCAATCATCATCGGAAGTAGAACAAGCCCCGAATTTGTGGCAGACCCGCCAAGAACCCCTTGAATATAAATTGGAATGTACACCGAGGCTGTAATAAATGCCGCTCCGCTAAATATCGCCATAACATTACTCGTAGAATAGAGACGATTCTTGAACATGCCAAAGGTAATGATTGGCTCTTCTGCACGACGTTCAATAAAAATAAAACCAATTAAAAACACAACAAAAGCCATAAATAATCCCAGAATCATTGTCGAGTCCCAAGCATATTTCTTACCCCCGAGCTCAATCGCAAACATGAGACAAAGGATTGAAGCTACAAGTGTAAAAGCCCCAAGATAATCAATTTTCTCTTTGGAATGCTCAACAGATTCTTTGTAGAAGAAAGCGATCATAAAGAATGCAATAACACCAATGGGTAAATTGATATAAAAGACCCAAGACCAATGAATATAATCCGCTATATAAGCGCCAATAAGAGGACCAAAAATACTGGAAATACCATAGGCAGCACCGAATAACCCCCCGATTTTCCCCCGTTTTTCTGGGGCCACTACATCGAACATAATCGTGAATGCAATAGGAACGAGTGCCCCTCCACCAATACCCTGAATTGCCCGATAAATACTAAGCTGGACAATAGAATTTGCCGTACCACATAAAGCTGAACCAATCATAAAGACAATAATACCGAAAATAAAAAATCGCTTACGTCCATACATATCCGATAATTTACCGAAAATCGGCATACCCGCCATCTCAGCTATCATATAAGCGGACGTAACCCACATCAATTTGTCAAAACCGCCAAGGTCACCTACAATGGTTCCCATTGCGGTTGCAAGTATAGTATTATCCATTGATGCCATAAGGGTGGCCAACAATAGAGCTACTATAATAACCCCAACTTTATTTTTCTTTTCCATGCTCCTTTTTCTCCTCCACTTTTCCCAAATGTTTAGTTCTACTCTAATTGTTAAAGGATTGTGCACAGGCTTCATTCCAAACCACGTGATGTTATATCCTTTGCAAATTAGTGAATAATTCGATAAAATCAAGACAATTAATTAGATGTTCATCAAGCATCTTGTTTATTAATTATCTTGACTATCAAGATATAAACATTTTAAAAGGAGGGTCCTCTTTTGTCAAGAGATCGACACAATCAAGTTACAATTCAGCAGGAAGACTTAACTTTACGCATGCGGGGCCTAGGCAGCCGAACGGTTTTGTATCAGCAAAAAGTAGCAACTTCTTTGGGGTTATACAATAACGATTTTCTATCTATAGATATCCTTCAGGAAAAAGGTCCTATCACCGCCGGCGAGCTATCCAAATTAACTGGACTTACTACAGGCAGCATTACCACATTAGTTGATCGACTTGAAAAAAACGGCTTTGTTCGCAGAGAACATGACCCAAATGACCGTCGTAAGGTGATCATTGTCCCTTTATATGAGAATAACGAGGTTGGAAATGCCTACCTTCCTTTGCACACTAAGATGGTTAAACTGGCGTCTTCCTTTACTGAGCAGGAGCTTGAGTTGATAACAACATTTTTAGGCAAAGCAAGTACCATCCTGGAAGAGCAGATTCATTATCTCAGCACTACAACTAGTAACTAAAACTGTATAATCATCAAAAAAGGACGATATCCCATGAAGTCAAATGACTTTGAGATATCGTCCTTTTAATATAAGTATGGATCAAAGAGAAGCTGAAGCTTGAGCAACTAAAGAGACCAACTGTGCAGAATCAAATGTGTCTCCTTTTCGAAGCTTTAAGGTTTTCCTTTCAGGTGGTCCCTCAAATGCTCCCTCTGGAAGCGTTAGCTCGGTTGTATTAAAGATTACAAAGCTGACTGCGTCTTTTGATGTCGAGATGGCCGCAGCGTATTTTCCATTTTTCAAAAAATGAGGTTTCTTATACTGAATACGTTCCTGCACATCCGGTATAGCCTGATGAACAACCTCACGTAGTGAGGTGGACAACTCCACCTGCCATGATTCTTTTAGCGCTTCAATAAAATCGATTACTTCCTGATTCATTTTTCATCTCTCCCTTTAAGTAATTAAATGGTTTGCCTGAATAAGCGCAGTAAGTTGTTTAACAAAATCAGGAGGTCCTTTGAGATCCGACGCATCTGCTATGACGAACATAAGATGATGAAATCAACACATCTGCAAAAGAATTTCAAAAATTTAATAGTTTAAATTCCCCATATATTAATTTCTTGTTCATGTAGTCATTATCCTTCTGGCAAATTAGAGATATCCAGCTCGTTACAAGCTAAAAAGGGAAAAGCTCCTAAGAGCTTCTCCCTTAACCTCGTACATAAAATTAATGAATCGTTAGATTAAAACCGCTCTGAATATAATTCAGATTCGGATAAGCAATGTTGGAAGTTGTCAGGTTATTAAAGGTTGCCGCACCATTGCCTGTATAGGTGTAAATAGCTGCACCTTTATGTGGACCTGAGAACCGTGAAGTTGTTATTCCATCAAGTCCTGTACCGTTAATATTGATGTTGTTGAACACGATGTTCTCGAATCCACCACCATATCCAAATTGAATCGCATCACGCTGGGTATTAATGATGTCTATGTTGTTAAATGTAACGTTCTTGATAGCATCATTTGATGCTTCAAGATCAATTGCGCCACGTTCACCCCCATAAAGATCTTTACTCGTGCCACTGTTAATAATGGTTGTATCTGAGAAAACTACACCCGTATTATTCTGGAAATGATAACCTGGAAAAACGGTATTCATACGTATGCCGGAACCGCCAACTGTATCAATGATATAGTTATGATCAGCCTTATGACCACTTCCTCCAAAGAAAGCAATCGCTGCCGCACGCCAGTTATTCTCAATGGTGTTATACGAGAAGGTATTATTCACACCAGCAGGTGCACCATTTGTGTTACTGGTCCATACTGCAAGACCATCGTCACCATTATTTCGCACACTGCTATTGCGTACAATTGAATTGCTAGTACCTTGCGAGAAGTTGATGCCGTCTGCAAGATTGTTCCGAATCCGACTGTTTTCAACTACCAGCCCGTTAGCATAAATCGCAGGTGTATGAGCGTAGTCGCCTACCCACATTCCGCATTCAAAATGCTCTACCCAGACATCATGGATAATAGAGTTGGTTCCAAAGTTATCCATAAAACCTTTGTAAATTGCATTTTGCCCATAACGTGAGCGCAAATTAGAATTCATATATACATTACTGAAATCTAGCTTACCTGTAATACGGAGTGAAATACCACCGCCCGCAGCATTAGGATTGGTAAACTGAATATTGGTGTGCCAGAGACCAGCACCAGTAATAGTGAGGTTATTGATCATATTACTAGCAGAACCAATCTCCCACATACTGCTAAGATTAAAGGTTCCTGCTGGAATATAAATAGACTTCCCGCTTGCCACGGCTGCATTTACAGTAGCTTTAAAAGCTGCCAGATCATCTTGTCCGTCGTTTGCCACAGCACCGTAATCTGTTACAGATACGGAGTTAGCTGGGCGGGCAATTGCTGTTGGAACAGATTCAATTTCAATGAAATCCACACCATATTCCAAGCTATCTCCATTGTTCTTCTGGATTCGAATCTTGTCCCCAGGTTGGAGGGGTGTATCCATCTTCCAGTGAACTTCATCAAAACGGAATAGTGGACGTCCTGCACTAGGTGTATCGCCAGGCATATCACCTGAGAAATACTGCCAGCTGTAGTATGAGGTTAAGGAAACTGTTTTTACTTTCGCTCCATTCACATACACATCCAGTGAACCATTCAATCCCATCCCATCTGCAGAGTCAGGCATTGTAAATCTCATCGTTACACCTGCGCCGCCTTGACCCTGTCTGACCGTCCACTCTAAGTTCGAACCATTCGAAGGAAGAGCTATATAACGCTGGCCAGAAGCTTCAGAAGCGATTAATGCTTGATCAAAGGTTGGCGCCGATTTCAATGTCGCGCCACCCCCGAGAGTAGCGTCCTCGGTATCATATCGACTATACGGCATGCTTGCACCACGCGCAGCATAGACAACGAGATTAGAAACACTTACATTATTCGCTTGCTTGGCAGCTATCTCATTAGCATCCACTTCAACAGTAGTGGTGACTGTGTAGTTACCATTAATCGCTGTCCAAGTCCCTGGAATCGCAACATTAACTGATGCCCCCCCTGCTAAGGCACCGTTATAAGATCCATTATAGGTTTGAATAGTGGAACCCGCAGAGTTTTTAAGAACAACGCTTATACCATGTGAACCACTTGCAGTGGTGATGGTTCCTTGATTCTTAAGATTTACATTGAACGTTACATTGTTATTAGCAACAGGATTACTTGGCGTCCATGTAACAGTTCCCACTAAGTCAGAGCTGGACACTGGAGCGATAATAAGTGAGGCTGGGTTCGTGTAGCTGTTATTCGCTTCATTTTGTTCGATAACTAGGTTGTCTTCATCAACTTTGGCACTAACTGAATACGTTGCGGCAGGCTTAACTCCTGCGGTAAGTGTCATCGATGCTGTTGTCGATGCTCCAGTTGCTAGTACACCTACCGGAGCTGAGCCTACAAGCTCATTATTCAAATAGAAATTAACAGTAGTAGCTGATGAGTTGGCATTGCCGATATTCTTTACGATTGCATTCAGCGTAATCGCATTAGACTCAACCGGATTCGTTGGTGACCAGGACATGCCAGCAATCACCAAATCCGGATTCGGAGCTGGAGTACCGTACACTTCAAATTCGGCGATCTGTCCAGCTGGAGCACCCGAGTTGGCAGTAATATTAAGCTGTAGACGTTTGACAGTTGCGGTAACAGGAATGGTTACTGTATTTCCTGAAGCTGGATTAAACGAATACGATTGTGCTGACACCAGATTCCCAAATGTCGTTGTGTTTTGATTGTGACCGAGCACTTGAATCGTTTGGGTACGTGCTCCCCATGCAGCGGTTGGATTTAACTTTAGAACGATTGAGGAAACATTGTAGTTTGACCCCAGGTCAAGTATCAATGAACTAGGATTACTGCCACCTTCCCAGTATGTGTTGGTGTTGTTGTCATTAGCATTTGCTGCCACAAATGATTGCGTATTAGAGGATGCGGTAATCGATTTGCCAACCGCGATATTACTGCCCGCAACAGGCGTAGCCGTTGGCGTTGCTGTCGGTATGGCTGTTGGCGTTGGTGTGACAGTTGGCGTTGGTGTGGCTGTTGGACTTGGTGTGGCTGTCGGTGTGGCTGTTGGCGTCGGTGTTGGTGTGCTAGCTCCATAAATTTCGAATTCAGATACTTGCGCTGCCGGCCAACCCGTATTGCCTGTTACATTCAGGCGTACATAACGAGTGCTGGTTGCTGAAAAATCAATCTTAACGGTGTTCCCTCCTGCTGAAGGATTGAACACATAATCAGCTGAACCAACAATGTCAGTGAATGTAGATCCATTTGTGCTGCCTTGAACGGCGAGTGTTTGCGTACGCGTCTCCCAGCCCGTTGGCAGCTTCAATACGATTTGGTCAATACTTGTCTCTGTACCGAGATCAACTTGGATCCATTGCGGAAATGCATTATTGCTGCTTTCCCAATACGTCTCTTGATTGCTGTCTTTCACATTGTTTGGACTGTACGTTTGTGATTGACCGCTAGCCGTTACAGTTTTGCCCAGCGTCAAATTCGCGCCACCAGAGGCACTAACAAATGTGAACGGACCCGCTGCCAGGTATAAACTTGAAATCAACAGGGTTACTACAAGCGACCATACGACATACTTGTTGCGCATTATAATCCTCCTCTTAATGTAGATTATCACTAACGTGTCACCCTATCTGAGTGCTCAAATGATAGCGTTTACATTCAAATTCATCTCAGAGCACATTAAATAACAACCGATCCTCCTTTCAATGTGAGACACTTTCATTATAGAGAAAGAACAGTTCAAGCTATAAGATGTAATTCTACGGAAAAGATATGTGATACCAATATCGCCAAACTACCCTAAATATGGAATCTATCAACATCACGCCAATCAAATATAGGCCTGATTTCTCAGGCCCTTGTTTTTTATAAAGATTAGCTTGTGGTTTTAAGTTCTTTTTCATCAGCTGAATCTGGAGAGTTTAATAAAACTACACCTCCAACTATTAATACTATGCCTGCAAGTGTAAGCACACTAAATGGATCCCCCCATATTACTATGCCAACGATAGCGGTTAGAACTGTACCTACACCTGCCCAAATCGCATAAGCTAAGCTTAAAGGTAAAACTCTGAGACTTATAGACAAACTATAAAATGCGATTATAAAACCAATAATAACACCTATAGTAGGCAATATTTGTGTGAACCCTTCTGACATTTTCAGCATAGTTGTACCTATTACTTCGCTTATAATAGCTACCCCTAGTACCCAAAAACCCTTATTCTTGTTCATAATATTTCCTCCAAGCTCTAATGAGATCCACCAGAAAGTTTCATAATGACTACTCCACCAATGATAAGAATCAGGCCGAGTAATTTCTTCAGATTGAAGTTTTCTTTATAAATGATTACTCCAATTAACGCAGTTAAAGCCGTACCTACCCCTGACCAAATAGCATAAGCCGTCCCTAGAGGAATCGTTGAAAGCGCTAAAGAAAGACAATAAAAGGCTGAACCCATGCCGAGTACGACTCCTATTGAAGGTAAAATCTTTTTAAACCCGTTAGAAACCTTAAGCATGGAGCTACCAAATACCTCGCAGATAATCGCTGTTGCCAGTAACAGATATGAATTCAACAATAGCCCCTCCTTACTCCGTCATGTTTATTAATTCTTGAATCACTTTACTGCGTAACTCCTTATCTAAAACTCCTAATCCGAACATTTCTGAATACCATAAACCGTCCGCTGCCAGCCTGACAATCGTTGAACGTACAGGATCTATTCCATCGTTCTCTATATTGTTTTGCCATACTGAGTATTGATCTTGAAATTTCTTAAGGATATCCGGATTCGTAAAAAGAGCAGCCGAAAGCGCTGTGCTAATCTCCTGCTCTTCCTTAAGATCGTCGTCAATCGCCTGAACAAACGCTCGTCCCCACTTCCCCGTTTCTCTAGATGCATTCGCTACTCTTTCTTGAACATTACTGAAAAAATCGCTTGTTAACTCTTCCACCATACTTTTTATTAAAGCTTCCTTATTCGGAAAATGGTGCAGCAGTCCACCTTTACTGACCCCGGCTTCTTTGGCAACGGCTTCAAGCGTAAGCTTCTCCACCCCATTATTTTTAACAACAATAGAAGCTGCTAATAAAATACTACTTCGTTTTGAATTACTGTTCACGATAATCACCTCTGTTATTTACTATACCGTCCGGACGGTTTTATTGTCAAATAAAAAATCATTATCTTAGAGCAAAAAAAGCCTGGTAATCCAGGCCTCCAACATTTTTAAATCAATTACATTAAATTTTTAATATACCAAGCATCACAAGCAAAATGCTCCGACCCAGCAAGTGGTTTTTCTAATAGCTCAAATCCATTTTTTGTGTAGAAACGGTTGGCTGCGTGCATGTTTTGCAGTGTCTCCAAATAACATTGGTTGTAATGAAGCTTGGAAAAGTCCAGCGCTGTATTTAAAAGTTCGTTGGCTATCCCGTTACCTCTAATCGACTGAGATAAATACATTTTTTGCAACTCACATATCTTGTCATCATTCCCGAAAGGAGCAATTCCACAACCTCCCAATACTTCCCCTCCCTCTTCAACAACCCAATAAGCCCGATTCTCACTATGATTATAATAATCTGATAAATGATGCAGGCTGTCATCCTCCCAGGCGAGACCCGCGCGATTCCCGCCAAACTCAATTAGGCAGTCCCTGATGACCTTTTCAATGGAGCTATTATCTTTCATTTGTAATAGTCGGATATTCATGAGTAACGTTCTCCTATCTTTCGATTAGCTTTCTTCAGTTATTATATTGTATCAGCCTTCAGAATGGATAATTATAATGGGAATCAAACATAATATAGAGAAATTTATTTAGGAGGGGCTTCAATGAAAATGGCAGCTAAGCAGCTCTCGATTGCAGCATTAGGCGGGGTTCATGAAATCGGTAAAAATATGTATATCCTGCAATACGCAGATGACATTGTCGTTATTGATTGCGGCTCTAAATTTCCAGATGAAAGTCTTTTAGGAATTGACCTAATTATTCCTGATGTTTCGTATTTATTAAATAATATTGATAAGGTACAAGCATTGGTGGTTACTCATGGACATGAGGATCATATCGGTGGGATTCCTTACCTGCTTAAACAGTTGAATATCCCGATATATGCTTCCCGTTTAACCCTAGGATTAATCGAAAATAAACTTAGGGAACATGGGATTTTACGACAAACGAAACTCCATTGTATTGATTCAGAATCTACTTTAACCCTGGGTGCCATTACTACAACATTTTTTAATACAAATCATAGCATTCCAGATTGCCTTGGCGTAGTATTCGATACACCTGAAGGTACCGTAGTTCATACGGGAGACTTCAAATTTGACATGACGCCCGTCAACAAGCAGTATCCAGATATACATAAAATGGCCGATATCGGTAAAAAGGGTGTAAAGATCCTGCTGTCAGAAAGCACCAATGCTGAGCGCCCTGGCTTCACCCCTTCTGAGAAGCTTGTTGGCGCTCACATAGAAGAAGCCTTTTTAAAAGCAGAACGTAGAATTTTTATTTCTACCTTCGCCTCAAATGTACATCGTCTACAGCAGATCATTGATGCTTCTCATTTAACTGAACGTAAATTGACCTTACTCGGCAGAAGTATGGTTAATGTAGTCGGAGTAGCCCAAGAGCTCGGTTACTTAAACATTCCGGACAATATGCTGATCGAACCTGCAGAAGCTGCTAAGCTTCCTCCGGCTCAGGTAACTGTTTTATGTACAGGCAGTCAAGGAGAGCCCATGGCCGCCCTCTCCCGCTTAGCGAACTCAAGCCATCGATTGATGGAGATCCAGGCTGGGGACACGGTTCTGCTCGCAGCCAATCCCATCCCAGGAAATGAAAGAAATGTTTCAAGGATTGTCGATAATTTATATATGCTGGGTGCTAAAGTCATCTATGGTTCACGCAGTGAGCTTCACGTCTCAGGGCATGGTAGCCAAGAGGAACTTAAGCTAATGCTGACTCTAATGAAACCTGAATACTTTATTCCGATCCATGGTGAATACCGCATGCTGCATCATCACAGCTTGTTAGCGGAGGCGGTAGGCGTCAAACCAGAAAATATCTTTATTCTAAAAAATGGGGACATCGTCGAGTCATCGTCTGGTGTTGTCCGCCAATCCGGTCGAGTGACTGCTGGGCAAATTCTAGTGGATGGCCTTGGGATCGGTGATATTGGAAATGTTGTGCTTCGCGATCGTCGCCAGCTGTCAGCAGACGGCATACTGATTACGGTGATTACACTGAGCCAAACCGATGGACGTCTATTAAATGAGCCGGACACCATTTCCAGGGGATTCGTTTATGTCCGTAACTCCGATAATTTAATGGACGAGATCAACCAGCATGTAACATCGACCCTTAAAAAGATGAACGAAACTGATCTCGGCCAATGGAATATCATCAAGCAGACCATCAAAGAATCATTAAGTAAGTTCCTATACGAGAAAACGAAACGGCGTCCAATGATCCTTCCAATCATCATTGAGGTTTAATGTAGGAATGCATCCAAATAGATATTGGCGGATTCTCACTCCATTATGAGTAAGAATTCGCCTTTTTGTGTTTTATAGTTTTAATACTCTTCTTTTATATATTCTGCTGATAGTATTAGATTCAGGTGCAAATTTCTACATACTGAAGTACAACTAAGCAAGAATTATCAAAATCCCTTTAAATAGATGAGGTATATTAAGACCAGAACAAGGAGGTGATCAGGCTGTATTACAAGATGATTCACAATAGTATTGAATTTATTGAGAACCATTTGGAAGAAGAAGAATTGAATCTGGACAGAATTGCGAAAGAGGCTGGATTCTCCAAATATCATTTCCATCGGCTCTTTCAGAAATATGTCGGCAAAAGTGTAGCTGAATACATTCGTTCCCGTAGGTTGAGTTCTGCTGCCCAACTGCTGCTCTATTCCGAAGAACGCATTCTAGATATTGCACTTCTTTATGGTTTTGATAGTCAAGAGGCTTTTACAAGAGCTTTTAAAGGACTTTATGCTCTCCCCCCAGCCCAATACAGGTCACAGATAAAACTATTGATTCAGGAAAGAGAGGAATTTACCATGTCCGAAATTAAAGGTTGGTTCATCACCGGAACATCCCCCAGCAAATATAAGGCATCATTAGATATGCAGATTTACCATAAGGGAAGGAACTCTGTATCACTGGAATGCGCAGAAACTGAACCACTCGAAGGGAACGAATTCGGTACTCTAATGCAGCAGTTTGACGCAAAAAATTATCTTGGGAAACGGATGCGGTTTGCCGGCTTTATCCGGACCGAAGAAGTAAGCGACTGGTGCGGCTTATGGATGCGTATTGATGACAAGCTCCAGAATATGCTGGGTTTTGACAACATGCAGTACAGAAGTATTAAAGGAACTGCTTCCTGGAATTTTTACGCTTGTGTGCTGGATATCCCGGCAGAGGCGGATTGTATCAACATAGGTATTCTCCTATCCGGATCCGGAAAGATTTGGCTGGATGACTGCACCTTTGAAGAAGTAGGCCTGGACGTTCCCGTCACTGATTCCCGTGCAAGGACAGAAGAATTTCCGACGGAACCGCAGAATCTGAAGTTTGAAGCCTAAAGTTTGCTTACCGGCGGAAAGTTTTGAGGAGTGATCTATTGTTTGTGTTAATTATGGAAATCATGAAGACGGCCATTCAATTTTTGACGGATTTGTTATCTGGGAATCTGCCAAAATACTTTTACCTCTGGTGTGGTCTATTTATGCTATTTGTAATCATCTACGCCTATCTTGAGGTACGGATGAAATATAAATCAGTCGATTTTATAAAAGGCATCTGCATTGAAAGTGTCTCCCATCTTGCAGGCTGGATCATCGGTATCCTAGTAACCTTGTGTAGTTACATTATCCATCCTCAGTGGTGTTTTTGCGTTACTGTTCATGATTTCTCAGAGAGATGGAATCATTGCCTCAGACGCCAATTTTAATCGTCACAGTTAATGCAGATGGTGCCTCGGGATAAAAAAAACAGGATACCCTTCGGAGAATCGAAGTAAGGTATCCTGTTTAAGATTCGTTAATTGAACTCGTATACTTAGAATACTTTCGTCGTCCAATCTTCGCAATTCCAGATATCTGTTACGATGTCCTGATAAAAATCGGGTTCGTGAGAAATCATAAGAATGCTTCCTTTGTATGCTTTTAGAGCGCGTTTCAGTTCATCTTTGGCATCGATATCCAAGTGGTTTGTCGGCTCATCTAATACGAGAATATTGGTTTCGCTATTAATGAGCTTACATAGACGCACTTTGGCTTTTTCCCCACCACTTAGAACAGCAATCTTACTCTCAATATGCTTCGTAGTTAATCCGCATTTAGCAAGGGCAGCACGTACTTCGAATTGTGACAGAGATGGGAACGTGTCCCAGATTTCCTCAATACAAGTCTTGTAATTGCCTTCCTTCATCTCTTGCTCAAAATAGCCAATCTCCTGATGGTATCCACGTTCTACCGAACCGGACAATGCAGAGATTTCACCTAAAATGCTGCGCAGCAAAGTTGTTTTACCAATTCCGTTTGCCCCAACCAACGCGATCTTCTGTCCACGCTCCATCAGCAAATTAAGCGGTCTGGACAATGGAGAATCGTAGCCGATAACCAATTCTTTTGCTTCGAAAATCATCTTGCCCGCAGTTTTACCTTCTTTAAAGTTAAACTGTGGTTTCGGTTTCTCCTTGGCAATCTCGATGATCTCCATCTTGTCGAGCTTCTTCTGTCTGGACATTGCCATATTACGGGTTGCCACGCTGGCTTTATTACGAGCTACGAAATCCTTCAGCTCTGCTATTTCTTGCTTTTGACGATTATAAGCAGATTCAAGCTGTTGTTTTCTCATTTCGTAGACTTGTTGGAATTGCTCATAATCACCCACATAGCGGGTCAGCTTTTGATTTTCCATATGGTAGATCAGGTTAATAACGCTGTTCAAGAATGGCATATCGTGAGAGATCAGAATAAAGGCATTATCATACTCTTGAAGATAACGTCTCAGCCACTCAATATGCTGCTCATCCAGATAGTTCGTAGGCTCATCGAGGAGCAAAATATCTGGTTTTTCAAGCAATAGCTTCGCAAGCAAGATTTTGGTACGTTGACCACCACTAAGATCGGCTACATCACGGTCCAATCCAATGTCAGTGATCCCTAGTCCACGCGCAGTTTCTTGTACTTTCGCATCAATCATGTAAAAATCTTGATTTGTAAGTGTATCTTGGATGGTACCTACTTCTTCAAGCAGCTTTTCCAGCTCTTCAGGTGAAACGTCACCCATTCTGCCGTACATATCATTCATCTCTTGCTCAAGATCAAACAGGTATTGAAAGGCACTTCTCAGTACGTCTTGAATCGTCATTCCTTTGGTTAACACAGCATGCTGATCGAGGTAGCCAACACGCACCCGCTTGGACCATTCGACTTTACCCTCATCAGGTTGCAGTTTGCCTGTAACAATATTCATAAAAGTGGATTTTCCTTCGCCGTTAGCGCCGAATAATCCGATATGCTCGCCTTTTAGGAGACGGAATGAAACATCCTTAAAAATCGCACGATCCCCAAAGCCATGACTTAATCCTTCAACATTTAATATGCTCATTTATGGACACCTTTTTCTTATTTTTCTCGCTATATTATAAGCAGGATTAACTAAAAACTCAATGGAGAAGCAAAAAATTATCATTTTTCAGGCTAATTTGCGAACAATTTTAGTTTTTGTGGACCGTCACTTGCCGAGATTAGGTTTGCGCTGGCGATCGCTCGTCATCTTTTATATGATAGTATGCATAGATACACTTTGGAGTTGACTTGAGAACTAAGGAGAATTAGAAATGAATAAACTTGTATTTTTTCTTGGTCCAGCTGGAGCAGGCAAAACAACGTTAGCTAAAGCGATTGCTTCGCGGCGCAAAATACCATTTTTCGATATGGATATTCTGCTACGGCCTGCTGCCGACGCCATAATGACTTTACACGGACTGGATCCGGCAGATAGAGACTCAGCAGAGTACAAAAGGTTATGCCGCGATTTAGGTTATCGAATCACTATGGATGCTGCGCTGGATAATATAGGCTTGTACGTCGATGCTTTTGTGGTTGGTCCCTTCACCAAAGAGGCGGCCAATCCTGACTGGATCAGCAATGAGTTAGTTCGGATCGGACGTTCCCTCCTTGATGTTGAAGTCAAGGTTGTCTTGGTAGGTTTAGCCAACGAGGAATTGTACCGGGAACGAATTCAAGACAGACAATCACCACTAGATGAATGGAAGTTCCAGCATTGGAATGAATTCCGCACTTCTCTTGGCAACCGTACGGTAGCATGGCCGCTCCCGGCTGAAAATATTGCGTTGATCGATAATTCTAACCCGGATATTAATGCTACCGTTGCGGCAGTAGAGCGATTTATTTACGTCTAAACTTTCGGACCCAGATGACGTTATTTCCGCTTTTATCAGCTTTTGCGCAGAGTTTCGGACCCCAGTGCAGCTATTCGTTAGAAAAGAGTGCTTGGGGAGTGTTTTTCGTGTCAATAGCGACGATGCGGTCCGTTCGGATTGCAAAAGTGCGATAATGCTGCGTTTAGGGTCAGCTGAGTCCGATAGCTGCTGCGTCCCCCGTAAAATAATGACATCAAACGATGTTTAAGGCTTTGACAAAGAGTTTTGGCTAAACTTTTGGACTCAGATGACGCTAGTTCCACATTTATCAACTTTTGCGCAGAGTTTCGGAACGCAGATGACGTTATTCCCAGAATTCTTTTATTGAATATACTTCTGACTGACCAAATCATCAGCAAGCACCGCGGTTGGTATCACAAATTCAACGGAGCCCATATAACCCGGTGCGACATCGTATTTATTAAACACAATCACAAGCTTACCTTCGGTATTGATATAAAAGCTTTGATCCTTCGTAATGGATGTAAACTGATCCGTTGGCACATCATCGCCATACTCAGGGATCCAGTAAACTTTCTCAGAGTCTGCTTTCATTTGAGCAATCATCTGTTCTTTAATATTTTCGCTGATGCGCTCAATGTATTGATCATCTTTAAATAACATTGGTAATGTAATAAGGATCTGATTTTCTTTGTCTATCGTATCAAAAGTAACTTCCATTGAAGATGAACCAGCGGTTTCCTCAACATATCTGCCAATGGAGAAAATATGCTCATTATCCGTTTTCACTTCATAACCAACATCCAGCCCCAAATGGCCCCCACCTTGTTCCTTCAACGCTTCGATCTCCGCTTGGAACTTTTCGTATAGTGCTTTGTTCTCACTTAAATATTTGCTGTTCAATCCAAGCTCCAGTTCTTTGTTCTCCATATCCGTAACGGCTGGAACTTTGATATTAGCATCGTAATTCTCTTCTTCTACAACATATTCTTTAATAGTTAGCACTTTTATTATCCGATCAACGCCTGGGATGGAAGATAATGCACTAGCTACGGTTGTACTGGTGTTTATGGCTACTAGAAAAATAACTGCGGCCGCGCCAACACTAGCCACCCACTTAGTTGTTGTGTGTTTCTTTCTATTGGCTTTAAGTGACTGCTTTATAGAGCGGTTTACAATCAAATCAAGTTCATCCGGAATGGGAATATCGGTATACTCTTTATGTAATTCTTGTATTCTTTCGTCCATCTTACTTTATCTCCTTTAAGGCTTCATCATTCAGCTTCACCCGCAATAACTGAAGGGCCTGATACAGCCTTGTCTTTATTGTATTGGTGTTCTCGTTAAGAACTTCAGCCACTTCATTAATCTTCATATCCTCAAAATATCTAAGCACGATCACACTTCGGTATTTCGCCGGCAGCTCTTCCAGTGTTCTTTTCAAATCCATATCTGTATAGTTATCCTCAACAGCCGGACTATAGGTTTCTATTATCTCTGGCTCCATCGTCTGAACCTTCTTGTTTCTGCGCAAAAAGTCTAAAGAGGTATTCACGACAATCCTGTAAAACCAGCTTTTCACGGCATCGTGATCCTTTAGCAAATCCATCCGTGTCATCGCTTTATAAATAGAATCCTGCACAATGTCGAGGGCATCCTCTTTGTTTTTCACATAACTGTAAGCAAGCCGGTATACATTTTCTTTGTTTTCTTTGATACATCGCGTCAATATTTTCTCGGTTTTCCTATTCAACATGGTCGATTATCCTTCTCTGTTTGTGATCTGGTGTTGTAACAGGAGTAAGACGTTTGGTGAGTATAAAAAAGTTTGGAGATTCCAAATAAATTATTTATTTTCTTTTTCCAAAGCTTTAATTAGAATTGATGCATAATACTTGGCACCCTCACGTTTCAGATGAACACCATCTTTGTAGAAGTAGTCGTCTTTTCCTTCACTAGCTGAGTACCAGTCTACTATGGTCGTATTCCTGAATTCACTGGAAACTTTTGAAAGGGTGGAATTCACAGTCTGCTCCCACTTTCTCGGCACACGTGTATTGACCAAAATAATCTGCTCCGCATCGCTTAACGAGTTTAATAGTTTACGTAATTGCTTGGAGTTAAAAGCTCCATTCGTCCCCAGCTCTATGATCATCCGCTTCCCTAACCGTCCTTGTGCTCTAAGCTGATCAACCACCTCCTGTGCCTGCATCATCTGTCTGCCGACCTTTCCATCGATAACAATACCAGGGAGACTTTCTACCAAAAATGGTGCCGCATCCAAAATGACAGAATCGCCAATGGCCGTAATATTCTTTCTGGTTTGATTTTTTTCGGTTACCGCTATGTTTCTTTCTGGTTCAGCTTGTTTCTCTTCAGTGTCAGGTTTTTGCTTCTCAACAACCGTCGTATCTTTTTCTACGGGTGGTGCCAATGAGTTGTGATCTATTGGATCTTGCGCTGTTCCCTCTTGCTGTACATTCTGCTTATCTGCAACTTCGATTGTAGGCGTGTCAGATTCAGCATTGGATAAATATCCATTGCAGGCAATCGGAATAAGAATCAAAAAGATCATGGTCATAAGAAAGACTGGGCGGTAGCTGCGGCCTTGTTTCGCACTCCAATGGTTCCAAATGTTTCTTAATGATTTCCGCCGGAGCGGCTCCTCCACATATTTGTATGATAAGGCTGCCAGTAGAAAACTTCCTGCTAACTGAAGGATCATACGAAGCACGCCGCTCTCATCTGGATTCCCATTAGGGCTGGTAAGAATAATTACGGGATAATGCCAAAGGTATAAGCTATATGAACGTACACCTATCCATCGCAAAGGTTTGCAGCCTATTTTCCGGCCAAGAGAACTGGCAGGATGAGCAAGCACGGCAATCACTACTGCAGTAATGATAGAGATGATCAAAAATCCACCACGATATAGTGATTCATCAAATTCGTTAATCCGGTAAACTAGCACCATTAATACCAGCAGTCCCAGAGCACCAATGATATCAAACATATAACGAGATCTTTCTGTGACTGTATTTTTAAGTTTCTGACTAGGCCATGCAACGGCAAGCGCCGCTCCAACTAGAAGTGCAAATATGCGAGTATCTGTTCCATAATAGACCCTGCTTGGATCTGTGCCCGGTACATAGAACATAGCCATGGCTAAAGCTGAGACAGCAGCACAAGCCAGAATCCAGGCAGTAAGTTTACCTCGACGAGGTATGATCTTTAGTCCTAATACGAGCAGCAGCGGCCATAGAATATAAAACTGTTCTTCAATAGAAAGTGACCATAAATGTCCGATCGGTGAAGGAGGTCCAAAGCTTTCGAAGTACGAAACATCATGAAATATTAACCACCAGTTATTAACGTAAAATAGTGATGACATGAAATCTCCTGTCAGCCCATTTAATCTCGTGGGATCTATGATTAAGAGCCATAAGGTGACAACGATCAGCATGACTATCGTCGCCGGCAGCAACCTCCGTGCTCTACGTATCCAAAAGTCCAGAAGGTCCAATCTTCGATGACGCTCCCATTGGTTAATGATTTGGTCTGTGATGAGATAACCCGAGATCACAAAAAAGATTCCCACTCCCAGCAGTCCACCCCCAGCCCATTTCAAATTCAAATGATAGGCTATGACAGCGAGTACAGAAAAAGCTCTTAGTCCATCAATTCCAGGCATATAACGCTTGTTGTCATTCATTCTGTTTCAGTCCTTACCCTTAATTTGTTGTTCATAGGCAGGACGCAGGAGTAGCACAAAAAGTTCTTTTAACTGGTTATTCTGTTATCAAAAGTAAAAAAACACCCGCGCAAGAATTACCCTGCGGGATGTTTTTAAAAAATCTAACTACTTTCACAAACTTCTAAAAGGTTATTTCTGAACTTCAACCTGTAGAATTTCTGATACGAATTGAACAGGTACATAGGTTTTGTTATCTTGCAGAACAGGGGCAGCACCTAAAGCTTTAGGAGTCGTTTTTGCGAAGAAGTATGAATCTTTGTTAAGCGTAACACTTGTCCACTGTGCACCTTTCATCAATTCAGCGGTTTTGGTAGACTGATTCCATTTCAATTCATAGTTTAGTTGACTGGCCACATCACGAAGCGATACCATGCGCACGCCTTTCTTATTCGTGAAAGTAGCTACTTTTTTCAAATCTAGCTTGGTTGTATCCGTTGAACTATGATTTAAGCTGAACCGAAACTCTGGTGAACCTACATAACCTGGTGCAATGCTGTATTTAGGGAATACGATTACTAAGTTACCTTTATCGATATAGAACGACTGCTCAGTTGAAGTTCCTGTGTACTCTTCTAAGAAATACTTATCTGAATCCTTTTTAATTTCTGCCAGAATGTCTGCATCGAGCTTCTCTTTGTAGTTAGCGCCCAGTAGATCCGTTAGTGTAACAGGTTCTGCCTCAGCTATATTTTTCACATTATAAGTATCGATCCGCGGCATGCTTGTTCCACCTTCAGAACCTTCAGTAGTAACAGTCAAGGAGATAACGCCTGCTGGAGAACCTGTTCCATCTGATTTCAGATCATAAGTAATGTAAAGAGTATAAGGATGAAATTCCATTTGATCAGCCTGTGCTTTTTTGCCCATTTCTGCGGCGTCTTTCTCCCACTGTGCCAGATCCTTTTCAGCATGAGAGAGGATAATATCGTTCAGTTCATCTTGATAATGAGTATCCAGCATTCCTGTTAGCTGTGGTACTTTTAAATCTGCAATCAGGTATTTACTTGTTGTGTTAAGTACTTTTTCTTGCACTTTAATGCCAGCAAGAGCTGGTGCCTTGGACGGTAAAGCCGCAGAAACATTAGCTGTTACTTGTGTGGAAACCATAGCATGAACCGGTAAAGAAGCTACACTCACTCCCATAATGGCTACACATCCAACTGCACTCATTTTAAATAGATTTTTTGTTCTTTTGTTCATATCTCGTCATCCTCCATCTCTATTTATAAGTGCCTTCCGATGACACTCATTAGCTAGGACGCAGGAGGACCTCTAAAAAGTTTGCTGGTTTTCTAATTTAAATATAATTTCTTCAACTTCTGTACCCCGTAACTCTACGTAAAAAGGCTGCACCTCATCATTTAGACAATACTCCAGCCGCAGTCTGAGGTTTTTCCATGTGACCATTTCTAATGCTTGTTCTATCGAGAAAAACCCAACTTCTAAGCTCTCGGAACTAGTAGCAGGTTCGCCGCCGATGGCTTTCCCTAGAAATAGGTTAGTACAAATAGATCGATCAACATTTTGAAAAACTCCGCAGAACTTATTAATCTCTATATCAATGCCCGATTCTTCTTTGGCTTCCCTGATTGCTGCTTCTATAAGGGACTCCTCCTCTTCAACCTGTCCGCCTGGCATCTCCCAGCCTCTACGTGGACCTTTTATTAATAAGATTTCTTCTTGATCATTGAATACAACTGTAGCTGCTGAAAGAATATGTTTGGGGGGATTCATATCCATTGTTACCTCGCTCTAAATTTATTCTAAGCCCTAATTAATTCTGAATACAGGTCCTTTGGGTGAGAAAGGCAAGTCATTACCCTTGGGCAAAATATAAGCATGGTCTCTTTTAAGGATCAGCTTGTCACAATAACCATCTGTAATAATTAGAAGCGGTCCTTTTTTCGGGAAATCCTCAGCTTGTTGAATCAAATCAATAGCTGGTTGTAAGATCGTTCCCCCTCTTCCCTTCACTTGTACCCGATCCGCGATAGCCTCGGGGGGCATGTAACCTGCATCATAAGGACAAGCATCACAAAAGATAATCCGTGCAAAAGGAACATCACGAGCCTGCGCATAACTTGAAATAGCCCCTAATGCTTTGGCCAGAAGTTTTTTATCCATTGAGCCTGAGGTATCTAAAATAACTCCAAAAGTACGGCCATCATCTGCAGCACCGCTATGAACCCACTGTGGTCGAGGGATATCAGGCGTAGAAGATTGACGTCTGCTAATTCGTGAATAAGATCTGGTCTTCTCAAGCGGTGAAAAATAATGATCAAACCACCGTGCAAGCTCTACATCCCATTTAATAGGTGGCTGGCCCAGCGCTCTAATCTCTTCAACTAGGCCTGATGGCAAAAGACCGCGACTTTGCTCTTCATGATACATAAGTCCCTGTTGCATAGCATTTTTACAGAAATCATCTAACGTTTGTCCTTCTCTCGCATCCCAAAAACTTGATGAACCGTTATCTAAAATGTCACCGAGTCCATTCCCTCTCAAGGTTGCCAGTTTCTTATAAGTGCGGATATCTCCGACCATACGATCATAAATCGTTTCAGCAGATAAACCTTTAAGCTCAGGATCTAATAAGAGTCCAATTCGCGGATACTCCCCTACACTCATTTCCACTAGCCATAAATTTATAACGTAGTCACAAGCCACATTCCAAAGATAATGATCCCGGCCAAGACATCGCTCGTGATGCTGAAGCCCCGCATGCAGAAGCTCATGCGCCATCACGAAAATACACTCCTCATCGTTTAGTCCAGCTGCAGGGTTCATGAATATTTTGCGATCAATAACGTCAATGGCAGCTATGGAAATATCTAATCGCCGACATATCGCTGGATCTTCTATAATCTCAAAGCCGGCGGCAAGCGCTCCTAATAAAGGATATCTGTCCATAAACCATCGTTTTGCCCGTTGTGGAGCTGTTAAAGAAAGTGCAGGGTCACTAATAGTATTAGCATGTCCTCCAGCAACACTTACTGCATTCGTCACAGCATTAGATAACCCATAAGCAAAATAGGCTTCCCAATCCGGTGCTTTTCCCCAGTATCTTTTGGTGGCATCTCTAACATTCATATCCAGTTTTGAAACACCCGCAGTCCCAAAATATCTGGAGTTGTCCGGAATTCCTTTTATCATAAACTGCTCGTAAAGCTGTTGTTCATCTTTAATTGTAAGATCAATTCGCGACTCCATATCTGCGGGTATTTTCCCAAACTTCAAGTCATTTAAAAACTTTGCTATGTACACATCACATGCAACGTTCCACGCCACTTGATTCTCTTTAATCTTTAAATGTCCAAGACCTAAATGAAGAAAACAATGTGCCAAAACGTACATCCATTCAGCAACCTCGCCACGCCGTTTAGGATGAGTGTAAATATAACCGTTATTAGTGACAATTGCCCAGCCGTCTTCAGGATAGGGACTATTTTCATTATGAATAATCGAAGCTCGAACAGATAACGGCGCAAAAATAGGATGCTCCGCGATTAACGAACATGCTTCGTTAAAATTTTTCAAAGCGGGATTATCTGGAGTTGTTTTTTTAGCCATATTTACCCCCGCTCTTTTATTGCAAGACGTGGTAAATCACGTACAATTTCAACCATTAACCAATCTGGAATATTATCACTTTGCTCCTGCTTAGCAACTACTAGCTGTGCAATTTCGAAGCTAATGACGGACAAGTCTTTAATCAGCTTTTTAACCGTATGTGCAAATTGGCGATGTCCATCTCGTACGTTATCTTTAATCGGAGGGAGTTCTTTGATAATCTGGGCACGCAAGGATTGCGCCAGAAAATACAGGAGATCCCGATCTTCTGGAGCCGTTGGAAATGAGGATTTACCATCTATAATTTGATTAAGTTCATATTTTCCAGTTAGATTTTTATAAAAAGCCCTGAATTGTGTGGCGTGAGAAGGTGTCAGTGAGCCATTCGCTAAAATCCCCACGGTATCCACATTTACATCATCGCCAAACTCATGTAGTGCATCACTAAGCATATGCCAAGAGCGTGGCGTGGAGAAAGGCTCTTCAGTCTTTGGAGGTGCACTCCACAAATGATCGGGACGCAATTCCAGATATTCAATAACCATAGGATGAATGCTATGCTCATATGCCCAAGAGATCCAATTCTGAAACGATACATTTAACTGTATATGGAACATCCGATTGATAAGCGCGGAGGACATAGGTTTAACAATTGCACTATCTTGTGCACGGTTACCAGCTCCTATTACTATAGAGCCCTCAGGTAGGTGATAATCGCCGATGCGGCGTTCGTGGATGAGACTATAAAAAGCTTTTTGCACCTCTTGAGAACAGGCATTAAGCTCGTCTAGGAACAAACAATATGGTTCATCCCGAGCAATCATTTTTGGAGGACAGAATTGGCTCTTACCGTTAACGATTTGCGGGACTCCAATGATGTCTTCAGGTGCTAATTGAGAACCTAATAGTGACACACAAGGAAGACCCACCTGATCAGCAAAAGCTTCTACTAGCGAAGATTTCCCAATACCAGGCGCCCCCCAGATAAAAACAGGGCGAATCACAGAAACGTTTAGAAGTACTTGCATAAGTTGAATAGGTGTTACAGGAGTTGCTAGATTCAAATAAATGCTCCTTTTTTAATGAAATAATAATAACGATAACTATACACAGTATAACAAATAATTCATTAGCTCAGGAACGAACTTCAACAACAACACTCTATTTCATTCGAAAAAAACAAACCTTTTCTTGACGAGATATAAAAAAGGATGATATATTGTTTCACGCTTTAATAATTAAGTAGTTAATCATTTAGTTGTTATCTAAAATTTAATGGAATTACTTATTCCGCCCTATTTCATAACTTTAGGAGGCGTGATTTGGCTAATAATGAAGATTTTCTTCAGATTTCTACTATGTTCAAATCCTTTTTAAAAGGAATCTCCCAAGATTGGAACAAACAAGACTACCCCTTAAATATTACACAGTTCAAAACCCTCAGGACTTTATCTAAGAACGGTCCACAAAACGTATCACAGATTGCTGCAGCTCTGGGTATTACCTCAGCAGCAATTACAGGCGTAACAGACCAATTAATCGCTGAAGATTACGTAAATAAGGAACGCGCCAAAGATGATCGAAGGGTTGTACACATCACCATTACGCAGAAAGGAGAAGCAACGATTAAAGAGGTGCAGGAACGCCATCAAGAACTTATGGAATCTTACTTTAAGATACTGCCCGATGAAGATATTGAGCATTTAAGAAGAATTTTCGCAGTAATAATTTCTGATTTAGACAAGAGATAAAATTTAAAAAGTGGCGGGGAAACAATCAAATGGAACATTTATCCAGCAAACGAAAACTTAGTATTATGATAGCAATAATGGCTGCAATGCTGTTCGCAGCGATTAATCAGACAATTACAAGTACTGCTATGCCGCGTATAATCGCAATTCTTGATGGCATGGATTACTATACTTGGACTATTAACATTTATTTATTAACATCAACAATAGCAACCGTTCTTGTCGGTAAGTTATCTGATATGTTCGGACGTAAACCCTTTCTATTAGCAGGTATTCTCTTATTTATGGTTGGGGCTTTTCTGACAGGTACATCTTCCGATGTTTATCAATTTATCATTTACCGTGGGATTCAAGGGGTAGGTGCAGGTATTATTCAATCCACCGCATTTACTGCCGTAGGTGACTTATTCCCTCCGCGTGAACGTGGTAAATGGATGGGGTTGATGATGGCAGTATTCGGCTTCTCCAGTGTGCTTGGACCAACGCTTGGTGGCTTTTTGATTGACAATATGGATTGGCATTGGCTGTTCTGGATCTTCCTACCGCTTGGTGTAGTAGCCTTCGTGATGATTCTTACCTTATTTCCTAAAGGCAAACGTGGGGAGTCAACAAGCATCGACTATTTAGGTTCCTTGCTAATGACAACTACCATCGTGCCTCTACTGCTTGCCTTCACCTGGGCAGGTACAGAATATGATTGGGGTTCTTCGCAAATTCTCGGCCTGTTGGCGGGAACGGTCGTTTCGGCACTTCTCTTTATTTTGGTCGAATCCAAAGCTAAAAATCCAATTCTTCCGCTTCATCTATTTAAGAATAGCGTAGTTACCATATCTAATATTATTGGTTTTATTATGAACTTCGGTATGATGGGAGCTATGATCTATCTTTCCTTCTTCGTACAAGGTGTTCTGGGGATCTCCGCGACATATGCAGGGTATGTTACTATGCCAATGTCGATCGTTATGGTTGTAGCCAGTGCCCTTACCGGACAAAAGATGGCGAAAAAAGGGAAGTATAAACGTTACGCATTAATTGGAATACCCATTATGATTGCTGGTATGACAATTATGGTATTTATGAATAATGTACCGATGGCTGTCCTAAGTATGATTGTGTTTGGTCTTGGGTTAGGATTGGGAATGCCAGTATTCTCACTAGCTACTCAAAATGCGGTTTCACACACAGAACTGGGTGTAGTAACGGCCTCCTCACAATTATTCCGTAATTTAGGCGGTACGATCGGTATCGCAGTCATGGGTACCGTTATGTCAAATAGTCTTACCAAAAACTTGAAGGAAGCTCTGCAATCGTCATCAGCACCGGATTTCACACAGATAGATCCAAAACTTGCTGAGCAAATGCTCTCCTTCGCTAATCCACAGGCATTAATGAACAAACCATTGCTTGAACAGACTCAAGCTAGTCTGCCAACCGATGTACAGCCTATCTTCTTACAAATGATTGAGGGTATCCGTGACGCTTTAGGACAGACATTGTCATCCGTGTTCTTAACCGGGACCATTGTGCTTGTTGTAGCTTTCGTGCTTGTCTTCTTCCTGAAGGAGCTTCCACTTCGTACTTCTAACCAAATGCCAGTTCCTGAAGAAGCTGAACAGGACCCGTCAAACATAAAATCTTCAAAACTTGCAGTGGATAAAGCCTAACCGCAAATTACTTTGAAGCTGACTATAAAACAACAAAAACTGCAACGTACTCATGCGTAACTGAGTAAGTTGCAGTTTTTGTGTTGATCTATTATTTTACAGGTGAAAGCTCATCTTCTGTTACCCACTTATGATTTTTCACTTCATCTCCACCCGTAGTAGGTTTGTAATTAATCATATAGACAGTGGTTTTTTCTGCTGAGTTAATCTGAGCCGTTGCACCCTTCATATCCTTCATATGATCAGATTCCATAATAACCTCTGAGCCTGGTTGATAGGATATATCATCTGCTTCTTTTATTTCTTCATGAATAATCCACTTATGATTTGTGACCGGCTGACCTCCTGTAGTAGGTCTATAGGAAACATTATATGCTGTCGTCTCATAAGCTCCCACAATTGTCGCAATGGCTCCCTTCATCCCTTCCATATGGTCAGTTTGGATCACAGCTTCACTTCCTACTTTGTAAGTAGGGTTCTCCGCTACCCGCAGATCTTTTGGAACTTCACCTGAACTTGAATGTGAGTTATGTTCCATTTGTGTATCGTTAGAAGACATTTGATTGCCATAGCTATTGTCATTACTACAAGCACTTAAGCTGAAAGCAGCTGCAACGACTAGTAGAAATAATTGCTTTTTCATATAAAAGACCTCCGAAATTTTATCTGCCTATAAGTATTATTTTACCCATTTCAGAAAATCACAAACGGAACTAAGAGTTCACAGTTTGTAAAACAGTAATTTATTTTCCATTAAATGAGTGTTGTCTCAATGATTAAACTATATTTATAATGTTTTCTGAAAGGAGGCTACTATAATGAAGACTAAAATATTCACTTTGTTGCTTCTTTTGGGTCTGGTGAGCATGGCTACTATGATCGGTTCTGCTAATGCAGCTCCGGTATTAACCATAGGAAGTTCTTCAGGAGATGTATGGGATCTACAATATAGATTAAAAACCCTTGATTTCTACACTGAGCCCTTAGATGGGGTATACGGATCACAAACGAAAGCAGCGGTTGCTAGATTTCAAAAGGCCTATGGAATAAGCGCTGATGGAATTTCGGGGACAAAAACTTGGAATATTTTAAAAAAACACACGCTTAATATTAATGAAATGGATATTTTGGCTAAAGTTATCTACAGTGAGTCTCGCGGTGAGCCTTATGTTGGACAAGTTGCAGTGGGTGCAGTAGTCATGAATCGTATACAATCTAGTCAATTTCCTGACAATATTAAAGAAGTTGTATTCCAAAAAGGAGCTTTCACAGCCGTATCTGACGGCCAGTATTGGCTTACACCAAATCAGACAGCTTATTTAGCTGCTCTTGATGCTGTTCGAGGTTGGGACCCCACAAACCATGCAATCTATTATTTCAATCCGGATACAGCAACAAGTGCATGGATCTGGTCACGTCCGCAAAACTTAAAAATTGGTAAGCATATATTTGCAAGTTAAACGCATCAAATAGCTTAGAGCAACAAAAGCCGATCTAACTATGATAGTTAGATCGGCTCTTCAATTCCAAGCACTAAAGCCATATTAATCTGCCCTACTTCGTCCTTATGGTTATACCCCAATTCATTATAGATTCTGATCGCATTTCGATTTTCTTTATCTGCTGCTAGAAAACTCCGCTTAGCGCCGTTGTTATTCCCCCAGCGTATACCTTCAACAGCTAACTTATGTCCGATACCTTGGTTATGATATTTCGGATCTACAGCTAATTCTCTAAGCCATAACACAGGTCCCTTTTCATTTTCAAATCCGTAGATGTTCAATAAACATACTCCAACAATGCTTTTATTCAATTCTGCTACAAGAATACAAGAATGATCCGATTCATTCCATGTTTGTATGAAATCCAACTCTTCACCATAGAAACCTCTTGAAAGATTTATACATGCTTTGGTGATCATACTAACCTGTAAATAGTCTTTATGCTCAATGTTTCTTATGAATGGTGATTCTGCTTGATCGGTGATCTTCTTTGAGATATCCTCATTCCAGAAATCAATAAATTGACTAACTACCTTGAACCCCAAAGACTCCATAACTGGCATGAGATCTGGATGTATAAATTCGATATACATTCTATGAGTTCCACCCACAGGTAATTGAATAAACTTACTGGTCAGATCTATTAGTGCAGTCCTAAATAATTCTGTAGACTCGGCAGCCCAATGAATATTATGACCCTCATCAACCGATTTACATAATATAAACACACCAGGTTCATCAATAAGAATATCCTCAGGCGCCTGTAGTTCCAGCTCTTCAACATCCAAATATTGCAAAGAACTGTACTTATAAGCTTTCGCTTTTAGGAATGAATTCTTAAACATAACTTCGAAATAATCCCCTTTTATGGATTCGATAATTTTGATTGGTTACTAAATGTAAAAATCATCTTTAATTCATCATCATATGACTTCCCGCATTCCTCTAAATAACTATCACCAGTGTATTCTTTTAAAGTTTTCCTCCAAAAATGCTGTGCTCTCCCATTTGTGCCCGTGGGATTTGTTTGCAACTCCCAGTTACCCAAATGAAGCTTAAAGACTTCCTTAGCTGCATATTCAGCAATTCCCTTACCACGGAAGGGCCGTAGAATAAAAAATTCATTCAAATAGAATTCACAAGCAGACGGTGTGTAAGGCGGTGTAGCAACTAATGCAAATCCTACTGGAATATCATTTTCTTTTATTAAATAAGGATACAAAACGCCAGCTTTCTCCCACCAAATGTCGAAGACTTTATTCTGTTCCTTTTGTGTCTGTGTCTCGTCCTCCTCGAATACCCCGTATTGATTAGGAATCGTCCCCCATATTTCTGATAGATCGTGTAAGTATAGTGGGTAGAGGTTGTTAATAATAAACTTCGAGGCACTATCAGTTAAGGTGATTGTGATATTCATATCGTTACCTTCCTGCCTTCTATCGAATTTTTGAATATATTAATGGAGATCACTCAAATAACATTCTGTATCATTATCTTTTGTATACTCTGTAAGTACTTTCCGTTAAAATATTATGGCAGAATAACTTTTTATCTTCAATGGTTCAGGAACAAACTTAATCTCCAACATCCCCCACAATTTCTTCTCCATAATTACTTCTTTTCTCAGTATAATTACGACCTCGCTCTAGTTATATGCCATATTCGATTAGAATTAATTTTTATATAATGTCACCATTTATATTTGATAATTAAGTTAAGCGTACCTGTACTTCTATATACTCGACTCGCCTTAACTTCTGCGGATATAGTACAAACCTCTAGCATATTATAATTGTATAAAAATGGGAGGTGTGCTCAGATATGCCGGATCCTTTTGTTTCGAGATCTCTAGATGAAATACGATTCTGGTCACGAATCATGAAAGAACACTCTTTTTTTCTTAAATTAGGGTTTCGTTGTGAAGACACGCAACTAATTAATGAAGCAAACCATTTCTATGCCACATTCGAAGCCATAGAGAATAGATCACTCGGATTTACTGTGGATTCTGATCCAGCAGTAATACGGAAGTTTAATGAGGAAGTTCATAGTGCAGCTTCACATATCTGGGCGTTCAAAAGAAAAATACTAGGTCTAATTCTACAATGTAAGCTTCCAGGCGGAACGAACTTCCCCTTATTAGTGGATCATGTCAGTAGGGAAGCCAACTATTTTCGAAATCGACTGGAAGAACTGAATCAGGGTAGGTTAGATCCTTTACCAGACGCAATTATTAATGAAAATGTATTCTTCCTACGTATAATGGCAGACCATGCTAAATTCATTGGTCATTTATTGGACCCCTCTGAACGTCAACTTGTTGAACAAGCAAGAAATTTCAGCCATGACTTTGATGTTTTGCTGTATCAAGCTATTGATCTTAGCTCCATGCGTCCTCAATCCCAAACCAAACCCCTGCTCAGTCAGCAACTTGACGAGAATAAAGTCTCAGTTAAATCTCTCCGTGACTTTAAGAAAACGGCACGAGATCTTATTGAGGAATGTCGAATAAAGAGCATCATCCATCCATTGCTTGCGGATCATGTATTCCGAGAAGCAGAACGATTCCTGTATATAATTGATGCATTTGAAGCCTCTTTGAATATGAATAAACAAATCGTATAGCATTACATATTTAATGGATAGGGCGACAACTTGTATCAAAAAATACAGGTTGTCGCCCTATCTATCTTTATATTTGACTTCATTTAATTCAGTAATCCATTCCCAATCGATGTATAGAGATTTAAGCACAAAAAGTAGTTGGTATTTGAGAAAAAACACTTTATAGTAAAACTCAGGGAGGAATAGTAAGTTTATGGAATACGGGATTGCTACCAGTAAATACAAAATCAATAGATAAGGATGATTGAAAATGAAAAGGTTTGGTCGATATTTGATACTATGCACTATGGTTATTGCTCTATTAATGCCATCCACTGTGTTTGCTGCTGATAAGAAATTGCTCAACGAAGCGAGTATTACTTTGTCTAGTGATGTTATTCCCGTGGGTGGAACCACAAAAATAAAAGTTCGCTTACTAGCTGAAATGACCAGTCTTACATATGCAAAATTGACACCTGAAGTTTCTGATGAATCTATACTTACCATTGAATTGGATGGTTACTCAGATTATATTATTACAGGAGTTCAAGAAGGTTCTGCAGAAGTAGTCTTCAACATTCCTGGTTGGTCTGAAGAAAGATTCCCTATTACCGTTCTATCTGAGGCAGATTATGAAGAAAAGATGAAAACGCCACAAGAAGTAATAGATTTCACAACCTATTCTAATCAAATAGCAGCGATTTTTAAATTTGACGAAATTGCCTCTGAGGCATATGTAAAGAACAGAATAGATACAGGTAACAATCGAAAACAACGCTATACAGCGTTTAATAATGTGATCATTCCCAATTACACTAAGTTGGTAATAGAGGCGAAAAAGATCAAAGCACCCAATACAGAATTGCAGGCGTTACATGAAATCTATTTAAAAGCGATTAAGTTGCAATTAGAAGCAATGACAATGATGAAAGAAGCACTATACAAAACAAAGGTTTCTAGTACAGCTATTAATGCCGCAAATAAAAAGATGGATGAAGGCGTGAAGTATGAAGGACAGTTTGTAGATGGGATCAATAAATATCGGAAAAAATATGGTATTTAAGATTAAATTATAATTAAATTCCAAAAACCACGTCAGAGTTTCCTCTAACGTGGTTTTTTTGGATGATAAGCTATTTTTTTGAATAAACAATTTTCTTGATACTATCTCTAGAAAGGCAATATTCATCTGAAAGCTGGTCAACCGTTGCACCAACAGCAAATCTTAGACAGATTTCGATATTTCTAGATCTTAAGTATTTTCTGCTCCCTGATTTTTCGCCCCATTTTACATGTGATTCTTCTGGCTTAGGGATATAAACCATACCACCGTTGATATATTTCTGAATTTCCTCTAATAATTCTTTTGGGAAAATCGTATCTGCATTTACATATTTCATAATCGCTCTGCTCCTTAAACTTTTTAATGAGTTTGAAGGTAGCAAAGTCTATTCTGTAAACAACCCATGCACACTGCACTAGCGGTAAACTCAATTTTTCGCTCTATACAAACAACCGCCGTTGTTTATAAGTCTAGACTTTGCATAGAGCTGATCGCTAATCTTCTCACGATTGTACACCCTCCTTTTTATTGTATAGTTACTTGTTCCAAAATACGCTCAGCTGTCTTTTCTCCATTCGCAATACAATCCGGAATACCAACTCCATAATAAGAGCATCCGGCAAGGATAACATTAGGATACCTATCTGTCATCTTCTTCTCTAAGGATATTACAATTTGATGATGAAGTTTATGGTAATTTGGCATTACATCATGCCATTTGGTCACATCATAGGTAGCTGGCTGTCCTGTTATCCCGAGACTGGTCTGTATATCTTTCAAAGCCACCTTCAATAGTTCCTCTTCAGATAGCTTGATCAACGAATCATAATGAGGGTTTGAGCTCTTATAAAAGAGTCTGACAAGCAAACGCTGTTGTCCTGACGTATGCTCCCACTTGCGACTTGTCCACGTACACGCATTACATAGAACATCATCGCTGTTGGCAGTGATGAACCCTGTGCCATTCGCAGGCAACTGACTATCAGGGATATTAAATCCTAAATATACACTAATCATTGAACTATTATATAACTGATTGAAATCTTCATTTAGTTCTTCGTCTTGAAGTAGCGCTTGTGCAGTAGAATGCATCGTTCCAAGTACGACAACATCGGAGTCTATGATTCGTCCATCTGCCAAAGTTACCCGGTACTGCTCTCCACGTTTCTCAATTCTCTCGGCACGAATCCCTTTGATGATCTCCGAATTAGAAAGATGTTCTTCCATAGAATCGATCAAGGCAGATACACCTCCCTTGAATGACATGAACTTCTTATCGCCATTTCCTTGAAATTTGGCTTTATTAGCGGATAAACCCTGAATAATACTGCCGTATTCATTCTTATAATCAATCAAATAAGGCAGTGTCGAGGCAATTGTAAGTTCACTCAACTTCCCGGAATATACACCTGAAAGAACAGGTGAAATTTGCTTCTCGACAAGTTCCTTTCCTAAAAAAGCTTCTAGAAAATCACCCACGGAATCGTTTTTCGTAAACTTATTATTGGGTGTGTAGAAATCTTTGAGTGCTTCAACCTTTCCTTCAGCTGAGATCAGTTCTGTTGTAGCAAGCGACTCCATACTGAGTGGAATGCCAAAGACTGCATCTTTAGGAATTTGCTTCAGCTTACCTTCCGTATAAATAAAGGATATTCCTGTCGCGTTATATACGACCTCATGTTGTATACCCAATTCTTCAATCAGAGGTGCAACATTCGTTTTGCGGGTGACCATAGAATCTGCCCCAGACTCCATAATGAAGTCTTCTTGTTTTAGTGTTCTGATTTTGCCGCCCAGTCTATCGCTGGCTTCAACCAAAATAATTTTTACATCTAGCTTGTTATGCTCAATAGATTTCTGTAAATAGTAAGCGGTAGACAATCCAGTAATTCCCCCGCCTATCACGACAACTGTTCTCAATTCGTTGACACCTACCTCGTGGTTATAATCTGTATCAATTCAATTGTGTACATTATATCATAGGAATTTATAAGAATTTACATACCAACGTGTCAGATATGACACAAAAAAGCCGCGTTAAACGCGGCAATGATGGGCTAATAATTATATATTTTCCTGTTTTAATGCATCAATAATGTTCTCTTTTTTCACTTTTGAGCTTGAATATAACATGGCTGCGCTAACGATGATAAATACAGCCGCTATGACACACAAGATACTCATCCACGGAAGTGTGAATCCATAAGAGAAGCTATTCATCATTGATCTATAGATCAAGTACATAATAACTATACTAATCGGAAGCCCATAAAGTAATGACTTTATTCCATAAAAAACACTTTCGTAATTAATCATTTTATTAAAACCATTTGGCGTCATCCCTACAGACTTCAGCATCGCAAACTCTCTTTTTCGAAGGGATATGCTAGTTGATATCGTATTGAAAATGTTCGCAATCGATATTAAAGTAATTAAAGCAATAAAACCATAGGTGAAAATAGACATTAACATGATCATCTGCTCACTATTTTGTCTATTTTGATACACATTTTGAACATAGATATTACGCTCTTTCATTTCCTCTATGGCTTGCTGTGTCGCTAATGGGTCTGTGCTGTTCAAGTTAAGCCGACTTTGAATATCTTTACTCATCGTATCATTTGTTAGTTTATCGAAGACTTGTTCAGAGACGATGATGTTTATTCCACCAACCATTGCTGAATGTACACCCATGGGACGTTTATCAGTTAGAGCGGCAATTTTTACGGGTAATAAATCCGTCTCTTTTTTTGTATCCCAATCCGTATAAAAAAGATCAAGCTTTTGGCCGACTTCAGAGTGAAAAGCTTTGGTCTCGACAATTTTTTTGGCTTTCTCATCCTCAAAAGTAACCGTATCATTCACAATAGCAGTCATCTGATCAAGCTTCGTTAGTTGTTCATAATTTGTGCCGACCGTTTCTGCATAGGTTTTCAAACTCTGTTCATTTAGTGCATAAATCTGAATGTAGTAAGGATATTTCCCGTTCTTTAGAACACTCTTATCCGCCTGCACAATCTCTTGCAATTCTTTCGCCATATTTTTTTCATCAATCCATGAACTCACACTAAGTTCCCTAGTCACATTATATTCCGTTATATTAGGTAATTTGGATATCGATTTCGTCAACCGATCCACTTTTTGAGCGTCCTCAGTCCCCATATATACTTGGATATCATAGTTCAACCCATCCTGTGAGAGTTCTACCGACCTTGTCATATTAGAAGTGAACGCTGATACAGATAAAAACAAAACGATACTAATGACAAGTGAGAACACGGTTGCTTGGTACCTGCGTTTATTTCTCTTTAAATTCTTCAAACCAATTTCTGCTTCAATACCAAACAATCTGCGCACGAACTTGGATGTTTTCACAGCTTTACCAGAGAGCCTAACATCGGTTGTTTGTCTGATCGCATCAATAGCCGAGATCTTTGAAGCCTTTCTGGCTGGAAGATAAGTGGATATAAAAATTGTCAGTATTGAAACTAAACAAGCGGTTAGTAGAGACAGAGGTGTAACAACTAACGTTAATTTTTCTGTTATGCCTAATACATCTTGAATCATTGAATTGATAAACATAAAAGTGATCCCGATGCCTGCTATTCCGCAAATGATCCCAATGGGGATACTAATTAAACCGATAATCATTCCTTCAAAAAACACTGAATTCTGCTTCTGCCACTTTGTAGCCCCTACGCTGGAGAGCATCCCTAAATGACGTGCACGCTCCGAGACAGAGATCGCAAAAGCATTATAGATTAATGAAACGGAACCAATGATAATCACAACCATAATGATCACTGACAATGAAAGAAGTGTGTTACGTAAGCCATCGTTATTCGTCACACCATAGTAGCGGAGCAGACTATTATTATAAGAGATCGACTCGATATTGTTTTCTTTTGCCAATTCCTCTGCATGCTTGTATATGGAGCTATCCACCTTGTTTAATACTACCGTCGCTGTGGTTTTTTCGGCTGCTCCAATCAAGCTTTCATCCACATAACTTAAGGCAGTATAGCCCGGAGACCATGTTGGTTCCCAAGTAGGACGCTTTATCACTCCCACAATCGTATAGTTCATTGTTTTTTTATGAATAATCTTTTCAAGCAGGGTGTCCTCTTCAGTCCGTAATCGTTCATTCTGAGATAGGGGTTGGCCACTATTTTCATCATCGCTAGTGACACGTTCACCAACATCAAGCGTTAAAGTTTCCCCCATCTTGTAAGGGACTTTTGCATTCTTTGCAATCTCCTCAGAAATGACTACTTCGTGGTTTGTCTTCGGGAGTCTACCTTCCAGCAGTTCAATCGGAAATTGTTTAAAACCAGCTGCATTATATTCCTTGATATACCAATAAGGTTTATTCTCATTCTTCCCACCCTCTAAAGGGGCGTAACCACGATCGTTGGAGATCACTAGTGCTTTTGTCGCATCATCTGTTTCTATCGCTTTGAGCTGAGCTTTAGTAACATTTCTATATTGGACATGCCATTCTCCATTTGTCGAGATACTTTGCTTCTTCATTAATTCCATAAAAGAAAAACCTAAGGTCGCGACAGCCGTTACCATAGCTACAGAAATAATGACTCCAATGATAGTAACCAATGTTCTTCGCTTATTCTGTTTCAAATGTCTTATAGTTAATTTGTTTACGATATTCACGGACGAATCACCTCATCTTTAGCGATCCTTCCATCTTCAATAGTAATGACCCGATCTGCTTGCAAGGCAATACGTTCATCGTGAGTAATAACAATAAGTGTTTGATTGTACGTTTTATTAAACATTTTTAATAATTCAATAATTTCACTACTATTCTTGCTATCTAGATTACCAGTTGGCTCATCTGCCAGCATAATTGCAGGATTACTAATTAACGCTCTGCCTATGGATACCCGCTGCTGCTGTCCGCCTGATAGCTGATTCGGCAGATGTTTTAAACGATTGTCCAGATTCAACGCCTTCACGGTATCCGCAAACTGTTTCTTATCCACCTTATGCTGATCGAGCAGTAACGGTAGTGTGATATTCTCTTCGACCGTCAACACCGGTATGAGATTATAGAACTGATAAATCAGACCAATTTGTCTGCGTCTAAAGATCGCCAGCTGTGTTTCATTCAAATCGTAAATATCCGTGTTATCTACAAATACTTTGCCGCTTGTCGGTCTATCCACTCCACCTAATAAATGCAGAATGGTTGATTTTCCTGAGCCAGATGGTCCGATAATCGCTACGAATTCACCTTTTTTAATTGAAAACGATACGTCATCCAGAGCCTTTACTGCAGTCTCGCCTTTACCATATGTTTTAGACAGATGTTCAATCTTTAAAATATCCATTGTTAGACCTCCATTTGTTGATGAGATCAGTATATCTGTCTACAATGACTCTCCAGTGACTCTTAAGTGACATTCTAGTCACTAAGCCATAAGTGTTAAATCACTTGCTTGTAAAATTTGATCTGAAATTGTGTACCCTTTCCTACTTCACTCATCACATCAATCGTTCCGTTTTGTTCAGTGATAATACTTTGCGCCAAGGCAAGTCCAATTCCAACGCTGTCTTCGTTTGCATTTGTCCCCTTGTAGAATCGTTTGAAAATATAGGGGATCTCTGCCTTAGGAATTCCTTTGCCATTATCAGTAATGACAATTTCCGTGAACAGCGTGTTTTCTGCAAAAGAAATCGTGATCACTCCCCCAGCAGGTGTATGCTCTACACAGTTTTTCAGAATGTTAATGATGGCCTCTGTGGTCCAATTGAGATCACCTATGAATGAGCTAGCGTCTTCTCCTTCGATTAAGATCCGTTGCTCCTTAATATCCATAGGAATCAGTATGGGCTCCATAGATTTCTGAACAAGCCTCTTTACTTTTATTGAATCTTTTTTAAATTGAATGGTTCCGGCATCGATCTTTGAGAACTTTAATAATGAAGAAACCAGCCAGCCAATCCGATCGAGCTGAAGGCTGATTTTCCGCGTAAATTCTATTCTTTTCTCAACGTTCAGTTCAGGGTCGCTTAATAAATCTGCCATCACGGTCATGGAGGTAAGTGGTGTTTTGAGCTGATGGGAGATGTCGGAGATCGCATTGGTAAGCTTTATTTTATCCTCTTGCAACAGCAAACGCTGCTCCGATAACATCAACGTCACCTTATAAATATCATTTTTCAGGATACTAAGCTCGCCTTCCTGATTATCACGAACATCGAGCGAATAATTACCGCTGCTAATTTGACGTAGATACCCTGAAAGCTTCTCAATTTCGCGGTATCTCCAGCGGGTAAATAATAAACAACAACCTATAAGCAGAACTGAAGTTAGCGCCGTGATCCCCATCGCCCCTGATGAAATAAATGCCGTTACTATAATCGCCAGAAGGCTGATCGTAGACATCGTTAGTAATAACCATCTAAATTCTTTGTTACGTAACATCCTAATCACCAACCTTATACCCTAAACCTCGTACTGTTTTGATTAAGGTGGGCTCTTGCGGGTTATCCTCTAACTTTTCCCGTAAGCGTTTAATATACACAGACAATGTATTATCATTTACAAATTCTCCGGCGACATCCCAAATCCGCTCTAACAATTGATTTCTGGAAAGGACTTGTCCCACATGATTAGCAAATATCAGAAGCAGACGATATTCTAATGCTGTTAGCAGAACTTCATTGCCGTTCTTATAAACTTTTCCTTCTAGCGTATTAATCCGTACATTCTCTAGTTCAAAATTAGACGGGGTCTGAGCCTGCTTGTTATATCTCCTTAACACCGATTTAATGCGTGATAACAGCTCACGAATCCGAAATGGCTTAGTTATGTAATCGTCTGCTCCCATATCAAGTCCCATCACTACATTGACCTCATCATCAATCGCAGTTAAAAAGATGACCGGAATATCGCTCCGTTCCTTCACGATCTTACACAGATCATATCCGCTGCCATCCGGTAGAGAGAGATCAAAAATGCAAAGTGTTACTTCAGATATCTGCTCCGCCAACACCCTCCTAGCAGAGGTTGCATCATAACATAAAATAGTTTCAAAATGATCCTGCTGCAAGGAATATTCAAGTCCTGACGCAATGGTTCTATCGTCCTCTACGAGCAATATTTTCATATATGTTCATCCTAACCTAATAATTTGCGAAACCGTCATATTGAAAAAGCGCTACACTTATATTGATGAATTTGCTGAAATCCTAAACGAAGAGCTAGCTTTTGGGAAGCTTCATTATCTAATGAACAGTCCCAATAAGGTGTAAAACCATTTGCAAGTATATCTCCCGCTACTAAAGCCGCTAAATGGGTCCCCACTCCTCTATTCTGATACTTGGAGAGGGTTTCAATTCCGATAGCATGAGTATCCACAGTAACGAAACTAGAATAACATACACCAATGATCTCAGCTCCCTCAATAGCAGCACATCCATAGCCTGTTGCCTTAAAGTCTTTTTTCGATGACCAGAATAAATCAATATTCTCATGTACAAATTCCATGTGCTTTAAATCTAAGTTCTCCCAATCCTGTATTTTAAGATTTATAGTTCTAATCCCATTATTAAGGGACTCAGCGGGCTTGTGGAATAACTTGAACACCATTTGTTCAAAAGGATATAGCTTCCTAGAAGGAAACATCAATGCCAGATTCCATTCATCGTGTTGACCTGAGACTTCAAAATACTCCAGCCCAAGCTTTTTCATCCTCGGTGCAATATGACTGGATACATAACTATCTAAGCTTTTGATAAATATCTCATTGGTGTGATCGCCTATAATATAAAATCCTTGCATCCCCTTACTCCATACCAATGCGCTTTTCGGTGTTACAAGTTGATCTACAAAAATCCAGCCCGGATTATTTCCCTCGATGATGGAGAGAATTTCAGGATGAATAAGAGCACCTGTAAGTAACGGTTTCACTTCAATAAAATCCTGTTGAGATAATTCAAGCATATGAACACTCCTCGCCAACAATTTATCTAAATAACTGAGCAATACTTAAAAGAATAATTCCCCTTTGTATATTCTATAAGATAATTCAACAGATTGCTTATTATTAAATCCGATCCGGGTATCCTAAATAAAAAAGAATTGAACCCAATGCTTAACGCACAGGCCCAATCCTTTATTTGGAGTATCCATAATGACCGAAATCAGCTTGCATTATTGACCTATCATACCACCGTCGACTGTATATAGAGAACCCGTTACGAATGAAGCCTCATCCGACAGAAGGAAGTTCATCACAGCGGCAACTTCTTGCGGTTCACCGTAGCGACCCATTGGTGTTGCAGCTTCGTTAGCTGCCTTGTATTCTTCTGCACTTCCGAAATTATTCTCAATTTTACGCATCATTTGTGTATTGATCGTTCCTGGCAGTACCGCATTAACACGAATGCCAAGTGGTGCAAGCTCATTTGCAGCTACGCGAGTCAGACCAATTACAGCATGCTTAGACATAATGTAAGGGGCCATGCCTGGTGCGCCCATGAGTCCTGCCAGAGAAGAAGTGTTCAGAATAGCACCTGAGTTTTGTTTTTTCATCACAGGAATTACATAGTGTAGTCCAAGAAATACACCACGTACATTGACGTTGTATACAAGATCAAGTGCTTTGACGTTAAGCTCTTCGATTTGACCTGCTGGACCTTCAATTCCGGCATTGTTTGCAAAATAATCAATGGCACCAAATTTTTCTACCGCTTTATTAACATAATTCTGAACGTCTTCTTCATTAGAGACATCCGCAGCTACAGCTAAAGAGTTAGATTCATTTAAGCCTAAATCTTGGATAACATTTTTTATCGCTTCTTCATTCAGATCGACAAGTACAAGATTCAGTTTACGATCAGACAATCGACGGGCAAGCTCCTTACCGATTCCTCCTGCAGCTCCAGTAATTACAGCAGTTTTTACATATGATTCACTCATTGTATATTCGCATCCTTTGTTATGAATTGGCTATATATTATAGTCTTAGGAGATGGGATAACCTATCTCTATTACTAGAGTACACCCCATTAGTTAATCTGTTCAATAATCAGAATTTTAATCAATGTCGCCTAACCAACAGAACTGATCTCTGTGTTTACTTATGTCTAAATCTTGAACATTGGCTGATCTTTTGTTACTTTTAAAGTAGGAATTATAAATGAACGATAAAAAGATCATAGCTGGGGGTAGTTTTTTTGATACAGGAAGAGCATGAAGACAGAAGAACCAGAAGAACACGCCAAGCTCTGAAATCTGCATTCGTTGAACTAATATTGGAAAATAGTTATGATTCAGTTACGATATTGGACGTGACTAATCGAGCGGATTACAATCGAGGGACTTTTTATAAGCATTTTGAGAGTAAAGAGGCTTTGCTTAAGGAAATACATGATGAATTTCTACAGGGCATAGGTGAAGCGCTAATAGACCCTTATGAGGGATTGGATCGTATTGAGGCAACAGAGGTTTTCCCTTCCATTTTGCAATTGTTCGAATATATTGAGGGGCATAAAGCTGAGTTTTTGGCCTTATCCGCTGTGGAACGTGGGAAAATGACTGTTGAACTGTTCGACCGTTTACGGGAATCCATGCGTGAGGATATGCGGATTGAGATAGAAGCTGATGCTGCTCCCGTGGATTATGAAATTATGTTGAGTTACCAAATGTCTGCTACAGTAGGTGTCATTATGCACTGGGCTGAAGTCAATTTCAAATATTCGGCGAGCTATATGGCAGAACAGTTAATTACACTGGTTAACAGCAAAATAGACCATATAGCGTTTATGAAAAAATCAAATGGATAAGAAACGAAACGCAAGCAGCTAATACGGAAACAAAAATTCAAGAAACCAGAGCATTGAGAGATGATCTCAAATGCTCTGGTTTTTTAGTGTAGCAGTGCTCTACTCAGCGAATATCTTTTACTCGAATATTATTTCCTAACAGACTGGCATCACTACTTAATTTAAATGTAGGGTAATTTGCATCTGCTTCAAGTCGCATCTGTTCATCAAATAAAGATTCCTGTTGACGATCAACAAAAAATGTAAAAGGCTCTTTCTGAACTTCAATATCTGTAGCATAGGGTTCACTAATGATCTGAATTACGATCACGCCATTACAACCACAACCCTCTGTATCGAAGAACAATTTAAAATCACCTGGCCGTTCCCCAAGGTTCTCTTTTAACTTATCTACTGTTAGTGCGTTTAGTTCTATGTGCATAAGATACTCTACTCCTTATTTTGTAATTTAGACTACCCTTCAATCGATTCATCGTTGCTTGCCCCAGGCGGGACAATTGGATAGACATTTGTTTCTTCGATGACATCAAATTCCATAATAGCAGGACCTTCGGTATTCATAGCATGTTGGATTATGGCTTTAGCCTCTTCTTTAGTGCTGGCTTGATAACCTTGTGCACCAAAGGATTTAGCGAGTGCGGCAAAGTCAGGTGAACTAATCTGTACGGCTGAGTATCTTTTGTTCAAGAATAGTTCCTGCCACTGACGCACCATTCCTAAATAACCATTTTTCAAAATAACTACTTTTACATTGAGCTGCAAATCTACAGCTGTCATGATTTCCTGCATATTCATTTGAAAGCTTCCATCCCCACTTATACATACAACCTGCCGTTCCGGAAAAGCAACTGCTGCTCCAATAGCTGCAGGAAACCCGTAACCCATAGTACCCAATCCTCCAGAGGTTAGAAAGGTACGCGGCTTTTTAAAATTATAGTGATGTGCTGTCCAGATTTGATGTTGTCCTACATCCGTGGAAATAATAGCATCGGAGACAGTTGCATGATCAACGTACCGAATAACGTCTTGAGGTGTCAATCTCGATTCATGATGATCTCTAAATGGTTGAATTGGACATCTGCTCCATTCATTGATCTGGTCATGCCATTCAGGAATCTTTCTATCTGATAAGCGATTAAGCATTTCCTGTAATACGTTTGTTATAGAATCACAAAGAGCTAGATCCATCTCTATATTTTTATCAAATTCAGCTTCATCTATGTCCACTTGGATTTTATACGAATGAGGAGAGAACGCTCTGCGTTTTCCTGTTACACGATCACTAAATCTGACGCCTAGACAAACTAGAACATCAGCTGCTTGTATAGCGCGGTTCGCGGCCACCGTTCCATGCATACCTACCATTCCTAAGTGCAATGGATGATCAGATGGAAACGCCCCTATACCCATCAGAGTAGAAGCAACTGGAAGATCGAGACGTTCTGCCAAATTAAGCAATAAGGAAGGGGTTTCACCTGCTACACATCCCCCGCCGATCAATAGTAAGGGTCTGGCAGCATTCCGAAGTTTCTCCGCCATCGTATCCAAGTCATTCCCATTAGACTGATTAGCAACTGAATATCCACGAATAGAAACAAATGATTGTTGTTCGGAAATTTCGTATATTATTGGAGTTGTGTCCATCATAACATTTTTAGGCAGATCAATAAGAACAGGGCCAGGACGTCCTGTAGTTGCCAAATAAAAAGCTTCATCAATGATGCGTGGGAGATCACTCTTATTCATTACTATGTAATTATGCTTCGTGATGGACATGGTCATGCCATAAATATCAACCTCCTGAAAGCTGTCTAATCCAATCATATCCGTGGGGACCTGACCAGTTAGTACAATCAGTGGAATGGAGTCCATAAAAGCTGTCGCTATTCCAGTTATAGCATTGGTGGCTCCAGGACCACTAGTTACGAGTGTAACGCCTACACTTCCTGTCGCTCTCGCGTAACCATCTGCGGCATGTACTGCAGCCTGTTCATGCCGTACTAAAATATGCTCTAATCCTTCACAATCGAACAATGCATCATATACAGGCAGTACGGCCCCACCGGGGTAACCAAAAATCGTTGAAACACCTTTCCTCAATAACAAGTCTACTAACAATTCCGCTCCCGACATTAGATAATTTCTCCTTTCCTTCTATGCTCCAGATTTACTGCTTTGGCAAAGTATAAATCGATTTTCTTCTCCTCTCGTGTGACTGCCATCACTTCTAATTTGACAGTCATGCGTCCGAGAATAGGTTATTCATAACAAAAAAAAGCATGAACCCTATGGGTCCACGCTTACAAATTTATTAGCTCTATTTAGAGGATTGATTTAAGCCGACTTTTGAGTCTCCCGGGCACCGCCTAGCTTAAACACTAGAATACCGCCAACAATCACAAGTACTCCGACCAACTGCTTCCAAGTGAAAGGAACCTTCTCAAGCCCTAACCAGCCGAGGGAATCCCACAATAAAGCGAATCCAAGCTGAGAGATTAACACGATAGAGATCGCATAGGTTGGTCCAAGCCGCTTGGTCCCTTGCACGAGACAGATTACAACTCCCACTCCGATCAATCCGCTGATCCAATACCAGGGCTCCATGTTTCGCAAAGTAAATATACGGTTGCCTTCAAAGATAAGACTCATGATAAAAGAAGCCAGAAATCCCATGCCTAACACTAATGTCGTTGTAGCCCAAGATCCAACCTTCTCATTAACCTTCGTATTAAATATATTTTGCAGGCTCACTAGTGAGCCCGCCATAAGCGCTAATATCAAACCTATAATCATAACTTCACTCCTCCATTTATCGATTGTCCATCAGGATCATTTAGAATTTCAGGATCACGACGCCAGCAATCATTAACGCGATACCGATAAATTGTGGCAGTCTCATCTTTCGTTTTTCCATCCCGAACCAGCCTTTAATATCGATGATGAAGGTCAAGCATAGCTGAGCAATCAGCAATGTGGATATCGTAAACGTTACACCAATCTGCTGAATAGCTGTTACCTCACTGAAAATAATGACTGCGGCAAAGGCGCCGCCAATCAAATATAAAGGTTTTACCTGTTTAAAGCCCTGTGATTTGCCATCTCGGACGAATAGCAGGATTAATAAGGACATTATAAACCCAGTTAGCTGTGTAATTGTCGCAGCTTGCCAAGTCCCAATATCTTGACTAATTCGAGCATTAGATACTCCTTGCAGAGTGATACAAGCCCCCGCTAAAAACGCAAATATAATTCCTCTCATTTCTCTCTCTCCTCAACTTCGATCTCTTACATATTAAAAAGCAATTCAGGCCTTTAAAAAAGGACATCTGTCCTAAACCAAAATAAACGATGTTGTTGCCCCTATAAGCCTTTCGTATATTTTCAAAAAAAAGACCGCCTCAAGCCATCTCTTAGGCTTAAAACGGGCTTTCAGAACTTTAAATTGTAGATTAGGAAAGTAATTTATGCTCATGCAATTGATCAAAAATGATCTGTGTAACGACTGAAACTCGATTTCGATCCTTATAAGATAACCAGGATAACTCATCAATTTCCGACGCAGGACTAAGTGAACCTTCAAAATCCGCGATATAACATGTCATTTTAACTATTACGCCTTCCTCTTTACCGTGAGCTTCCGCTTCAAAGGTTCCAAAATAGGAGATGGTTTCTGGTTTAATACGAACAGAGATCTCTTCCTCGATTTCGCGCACGAGCGTCTCCTCGTCTGTTTCTCCAGCTTCTCTTTTTCCTCCAGGCAAATAATAGGTATCTTTCCCTGTGGAACGCGCACACAAAACTTGTCCATTCTGAATATGAATCCATGCAATTTTATCAATGATAGTAGTCATACAGTTCTCCCCATATTTTTTCTGATAATTATATCATACAGCCAAGACCATCTATTTATACAACGTCTATATTTGATTTTTGTATGTGCAGCTTAGCTTTGGCCTGAGGTACATGATGGAGCAAATAGTACGCAGCAAGAGAAAGAAGTGTTACTCCCCCTGCAACCTCATACATCATTCGGTAATCCGTATAAGAAGCAATTAAACCCATGAAATAGGAGCCCGCTCCATAACCCAAATCAAATAACAAGAAAAAGGTCCCATTCGCACTACCTCTACGATCTTTAGCCGCTAATTTAAGCGCAAGAGTCTGGAAACATGGCATAAGTGCACCATATCCAATTCCCATAATGACACCAGACATCATTAACATCAAACCAGACCGAGCTTGACTTAAACTAAGCAATCCAACGGCGAAGATAAGAATTCCGGGATAGATGAGAATATGCTCATTATATTTATCGAATACTTTACCTATAACCGGACGAAACAATACAATCATAATTGCAAAAGCCACAAAAAAATAACCAGTAAGCTGTGATTGATGAATTTCTTTCGTAAAAGAAGCTATAAATCCAGACAATGAGCTATAGGAAAAAGCAAGTGTAAATCCGACAAGTGAAATCGGCAAGGCTTTTGGCTCGATTACGTCTCTCCAGCGGAGCCCTTTTCGCGTCTTCGCAGGTTCCTTAATAGCTTCAATAACGTTAGCCTTATCTTCTTTTGGCATCCGAACACCTAACGTGAATAACAGCGAAAGAGCAGCAATCACACATACACCTAACAGTAATACATTAATATTCTCATCTTTCCAGAGAAAAAGCCCCAATGCGGGTCCAATGACCATAGCAATGCTCATAAACATGCTAAAATAACCGATGCCTTCTCCTTGACGTGAATAAGGAATTAGCGTCGAGGCTATTGTACTTGTAGCTGTAGAGGCAACAGCATAACTCATTCCGTGTAGGAAACGAATCACCAGGAATAATACAATTCCATTAGATCCGAAGTAACCAATACAGGCGATTAGAAAAATGGTTAGGCCAATAACCGCCATTTTCTTTTTACCGAATTTATCGACCCATTGTCCCGAAAAAGGACGGATCAATACTCCCCCTATTACATAGATAGTAATCGCTAACCCCATTTGCTGCTGATTCCCGTGCAAACTTTCCTTTACGTATAACGGGAATGCAGTTGCCAGAATGTAAAAGGTCAGGAACATAAAAAAACTACTTAAGCAAACAACAATAAAATTCCGGGTCCATATTTTCTCTCTAATCACAACAGACTCTCTCCATCCTACCTATAACTTTTTATATGTTACAATAGTATAGGACTGAAAATTAATTAAGTAAAATACATATTATATGATCGATAGATCACATTAGAGTTATAAGTAAAGTGAGGTTTTTGTTATGGAATTCCTTCAGCTTCAATATTTTCAGGCAGTTGCACGCCATGAACACATGACTAAGGCCGCAAAAGAATTAAATGTATCTCAGCCCTCCCTTAGTAATTCCATACAGCGTTTAGAGAAAAACTTAGGTGTTCCCTTATTCGAGCGACAAGGCAGAAATATAAAATTGAACGAATTCGGCAAAACCTATCTGCAACGCGTCGAGCAAGCTTTTATGGAACTTGAAGAAGGACAGCGTGAGCTCACAGATATGGCTGGACTTGAACATGGAGTAATTTCCATTGCGGCCACACTCCCGTATGTATTGCCCACTTTACTAAAAGAATTTCTTACCCTTCATCCGCATGTACGGATCATCCAACGCCAGCTTGGCTCTGCGTTAGAAATGAGAAATGATTTAGAGAGTGCAGCGATTGATTTTTGCATATCATCTACACCTGTTACCGGACCAGATATCGAGTGGCTTACCTTAGCAGAAGAAGAATTATGTTTGACTGTGCCCAAGAATCATCGCTTTGCTGATCGAAAGAGTATTTCTTTGATAGAAGCAGCAGGTGAGAATTTCATTTCTTTATCTTCTAGATATAATTTCCGTGAAATTTCAGATGAATTTTGCCGACAAGCTGGATTTGAACCTCAAATTACGTTCGAGCTTGAAGAAGTAAGCGCCATTCAAACCCTAGTAGAAATGGGACTAGGAATCACCTTCACCCTCCCTCTCTCCTTAGGCAGAAGAAGTCAAAATACCGAAATTGTTCAATTAAAAATAACAGATCCGCTATGTCAACGCTCTTTTGGCATCGCATGGAGCAGAAAGCACTTTTTATCGCAAGCAGCTATACATTTCCGGAAATTTGCTGTGGATTTTTTTAGTAAACCTCATGGATATAATTAAGGTAAAAACTACAATGCTAAGCATTTTTAGTTATACCAAGATGATTGTAAAGCGTACATATCTGCATAAATCCCTTTATTATTTATTAAGTCTTGATGCTGCCCCACTTCAGCTATACTTCCATTATCAATAACATAGATCGTATCAACATTTTTCGCCCAGCCCAGTCTATGTGAAATGAAGATCGCAGCTTTATCTTGGCAGATATCTAATAATTGTGTATAGATCTGCATCTCAGCATTCGGATCAATCGCAGAAGTAGGTTCGTCAAACACTATAAGATCCGCATCATTATATAACGCACGCGCTATCGCCAGCTTTTGCCACTGTCCGCCTGATAGCTGCCTGCTTCCTTCAAGCATTTGACCTAACCTTACATCTAGTCCCCCTAATTCGTAAAACAAATCCATCAGCTCACATTTTTCCAGAATACTTAGTATTTTCACATCGTCCGGCGAAGATTTGGCATCCCCCAACAGGATGTTTTCTCTTAGTGTCATTTCGAATTTAATAGAATGCTGGTACACGACGGATACTTTACCTTGAGGTTCTGGACTGTCTTTCCAGTAAATAGATCCAGAACTAGCAGTGTACTGCCCTAATAACAATTTGATCAAGGTAGACTTTCCTGCTCCATTTTCTCCAACGATGGCTATTTTCTCACCGGGCTTTATGACCATATTGATGTTAGATAAAACATACTTACTGGATTTGGCGTATTTAAAATAGACATTTGAAACGGTAATAGGAAGCATAGCTTCAGAGCTGTTATTGATATTATTTTTTCGAAAATCTCTATTTTTATAGGTAAGCACTTCATTTAAGTCATATAATTTACTGCTGCTGATGTAAAGCTTGCTTAGCGGCCAGGTCAAACTCATGATTTTACCACCACAAGTTAACAAAGCCAGAAATAATACTGAGATTGTCCCCACAGTAACTGTATTTGACTCCCCCATTTTACTTAACAGATAGACCAATACGATAAAAATAGCACTCGTCTGAACCATAGCCACAATCATCCCTGTTTTGATTTCGAATTTCCTCGCACTATACCTTTTATCATGCTGCTTCTTCATAAGCTTTGCCCAGAGATCCGTAAAATAGGAGATAGAGTTATAGATTCGCATTTCCCTAATCGCATTAGGATCTTCCAAAGTTACAGCTAGATAATCCCCCATTCTTCCGTCAAAAGTAAGCTCTCGCCCTGTTCTTCTAACTTTAATCTCAGTAAACATTCGAAAAGATAAAGTAGATACGATCATTAAACCCACCACCAGTGTGACTAAAAAATATCCACTTGTAGCCGATAACCAGATGATACTTATAAGTCCTGAGATATTTCCTACACTGGACACCAAAAAACCAGTAATTCCCTCTAAATCTTCTCCAACTATTGTTTTAGCTCTTTGCAGCTTGTTCCCAAACTCTTCATCATCAAAATCCTCAAAGTCAACTTGGTTTGCAATATCTATCAGCTCGGATTGGAAAGCGAGAGTTAGTTCCGCATTCATTCGACTTTTCATTATGTTGGTTATACTCAATGAACAGGCTTGTACTCCATGAATTAAAACAAACCGTAGAATCGGAATAAAGGTTATCGCACCAGCAGCTACTGCATTAATGATATGAACTTGAACAGAATACGAGTAAAAAGTTAATAATCCACTGATTATAGGAACTATGATCGTTATTGTTGAGATTACTGGACTTATTCCAATCATCCGTGCCAGTATCGTTAAAATATTCTTAAGGTCTCTTCTCAGCAGAATCTCTCCTTTCTCAGCCATATAAAGAGGACTGGCGGTTAAACATTCCCCTGTACTTACCATCCAAAATCATTAATTCTTCATGTGTTCCACTTTCAACGATTTGTCCATGCTCAAACAGAAAAATTCTATCAACAAATTTGGACATATATAGCCGATGTGTCACAATAATGGAGGTCTGCTGCTCTCCTAATTTCATAAAGGTTTCAAACGCCTGCTGTTCCGCGTAAGGATCGAGGGCTGCAGTAGGTTCATCAAAAATCGTAAGCGAGCCGTTGTTGAGATAAGCACGTGCAATCGCAAGTCTTTGCCATTGTCCACCAGACAGATCGATCCCCCCAAACTGTGGACCTACTAAAGTGTCCAACGCAACACCATAGGAATCAGCTTCTGCTTTTCTCATCGCAGCTAATAATCTTGAATCGTCATACATGGCAGCAATATTCCCCATGGCTATGTTTTCTCGAATTGGTCTATGTAATTTAGTGAAATCCTGAAATACAACTCTCACACCCTTTGTGACGTTATGAGCCAGAACTTCCTGCTCTCCATTAAACCACTGGATGTTTCCCGCTGTTGGATGATATAACCCTGCTATCAGCTTGATGAGCGTGGATTTTCCTGAACCATTCTCACCTACAAAAGCAACTCGTTCACCAGGTTTGAGGATCATGTTTATATTTTTAAGCGTGTCCTCTGCATTGGTTGCATAACGATAATTCAACTGCTGAATTGTGATCTGCATCGCATCGGTATTCCTTATGGAATCTTCCGGATCTCTTTGAACTTGCTCTTCAAGTTCCAAATACGCACTATACTCATTGAAGCGCAAGCGACTTTTGGTCAGATCAGAATACATCCTTGTTAGTGCAGGAATGACAATAAATAATTGACTAGATATCTGAAGTAATAATACGAAAAGTCCGGCGCTCTGCCCGCTACCTCCAAGCGTAATTGCTAAAATAGCAATCGTAAGCCCGTTTAATAAAGTCATTATTATACTTTGGGAGAAGCTTAAGGTCTCAGATAAAATAACTTTTCGGTGCATTTGTTTGAAATTTCCATTGAAGATTTCTTTCATTGTGGTAACCAAGTAGGAGGACATTCCGTACATTCTTACTTCCGGGAGGGTATTTCTACTAACCAGCAAATCAACGATATAATTAATCATTCGTACAGAGGAGGTTTGATTCGCTGAAATGGCCTCTACTTTCCGAGACATCCATCTCATGAGGTAAAGCTGCAGAATTTGTACAACTAAAATGAACACTGCCAGGATATAAAAGCCATAACAGGATAGAACTACGATTAGTGCGATTAATGTTATAAAGTGGATTGTCACTCCGGTCCATTGATCTAATAAATCGATCAGGGAAAGCCGTTTTGCTTTTTCTCTAATCGTTTTTGTTGCGGGGTCTTCCAATAAAGCCGTCGATAATTTAGAGGTCTTAGCCAAAATACTATGTTCCAGTTCATAAATACTGGTTGCCGTTAAATTGGTTACAGAAATGGCTCGAAGAGAACCATTGATGCCAGCCAGATATAAAATTAACATCAGTGAACTTACCAATAGTAAGATATGTAGGTAGGCGTTAGTCGTGAAGTTCTGAATGAGGTCAACCACATATTTCGTTATGAACAGCTCTGCAAATAGAATTGGTGGGCTCAGCAGGTTAGTGATAAAATATAAAAGTGAGTTTCTTTTGTCTTTTACATAGAGCAGTTTTACAACGTAGAGAAAGTCAGGCAGATAGCATCTCTCCTTAAGTGTATATTTTTCACTGAAAACTCTTTCCTTTTTAAACGTGGAATCTGATTATAACGTTAATTGTTTATAATTGGAAGAAGTAATTTCGAGATTACCAAATTATAGGAGTGTGAATTCATGAAACTTCAATTCAACTTATTCCCAGGCGGATTATCTAAGGCGCTCACTATGAGCTATGATGACGGCCAGAAACACGATATCCGCTTGGCTGGTATTTTTGATCAATATGGAATCAAAGGGACCTTCCATTTAAATAGTGCAATGATCAATGCACCTGGGTTCTTATCGCCCGCTGATGTTAAGCATTCGCTCAGGAATCATGAAGTGTCCGCCCATTCCGTTACTCACCCACATCTAGAGCGTCTTCCTTTACCGATGGTAATTGAAGAGCTGTTCGAAGACCGTAAACGATTGGAAAAGCTGGTGGATTATCCAGTGCGAGGCATGTCCTACCCCTACGGTACATACTCTCAGGAGATAATTGCACCACTTCAGTCCGTAGGAATTGAATACAGCCGCACTGTTCACTCTACTAAACAATTTGATATGCCTCTTAATTTCATGGAATGGCATCCAACCTGCCACCATATTGAAGATCTGCATCAGGTTTGGGAGCGATTCACAATGGAAGGACCCTCCCAGAAACTAAGACTCTGTTATGTTTGGGGCCATAGCTATGAGTTCGCACAGCAGAACAATTGGGAGCTAATCGAAACCTTTTGCCAACAAGCAGGTGGACATACAGATATTTGGTACGCTACTAATATTGAGATTTATGATTATGTCACTGCCCTGTATTCACTGAAATTAAGTGCCGACAAAACGATTATCCGCAACAATTCTGCCATAGATGTTTGGGTATCTATAAATGATCAACCCGTTCAGATTAAGGGTGGAAGTATGATGACGACGAAATAATCATAAATACATAAAAAAGAGCGATGTTCAACATCGCTCTTTTTTTGTACTAATTATATTGATGTGATTCCGAATTATTTCGCTTGAAGTGTATATGTCACTGTTTTTGCTTTTTCCTCAAGGATTGGCGTGTAGGTGAAGGTCAGTACATTCCCCTTACGGCTTTTCATCCCTAACATTCTGCTCAGAATGTATTGATCTCTGCCATCATTTACTTTATCCCATTCTTTACGATCCTCACTAGTAATCAGTTGTTCACTGAGATTGACGATTTCTCCTGTACTGCTGTAGACAATATATAATTGTGTTGTATCTAATAAGCGAACGAGTGCCACATCCTCCGCGGCGTACTCCACTATGAAATCACCGGTTGCCCCGGTTAATTTCTCCATCTCAAACAACTTGCCCAAACCGCCATCCTTAGTAATATACTGAACGTTCTTCCCATCGGTCATATACACCTGAGTGGAGGGCACTTGAGGCGCATGAGGATAAGCAGAGATCATATAATGATAATCCATTTGCTGAATTATTGTACCTGCTTGAACTAGTACCTGATAGCTGTTGCTGAAATCATTAAACATAGCATAGTGATTGTCTGTTAACTGGAGCAAGTACTTGCCATTTCCAAATTTCTTGATCTCAAATCCATGATTGTAAGCGGATCCCTTGAGCGGTAGTTGGCCAATAATTACTGGTTTCCCAGCTGCTGTAGCCCGGTAATATAAATCACCGTTTTTTTGAGATATCCAATAGGATCTTCCTTCTACAGAAGCGGCAACAAATCTAGGTTCATCAACGATGTGGATAATTCCATCCGTTTTATTTAGCCCCGCTTTACCCCCAAGTACACTGACCGCAGAGACCAATGGCACGTACAACGAACCTTTTATGATACGTGGAGATTTTGTTAATCCCATCGCTCCCCCGTTCACTTTTGACGTTGTAGCACCCGCAGTGAAGATGACTTCACGCTCTGGACGTACCAGCTTGGCCGTTTTTAATTTTTGATCCCACGATAACGTATAACCCATAGCATCTGCAAGTGATTTCAAAGGTACAAAAGTTGTATTCTCCGCGATGACTTGTTTACTGCTGATTCCAATTTCTTTATAGTTGAATTGAATTTGCTTGTCTGCTTGCGCAGATGCCGATCCATACCCAGTACTTAAAATCAAAACAGCAAAGATCCCTAGCGTTACTTTCCATTTATTCATTTCTATCCGTCTCCTTCGACATTATAATCATATGTAATTAGACGGAAGATAATGGAAAAAGTTTCATTTCACCCTCTAGCAAACTCATAAAAAGCCAAAGCATCCTCCCGAGTTGGGAATCCTGCTTGCGCCAGTTTATCGCTGCCCCCGCCTTTACCGTTGTAGCTGCCTAGATGAGCTTTGAAAAAAGCTCCACAGGAAATCTCCAGGCTCCCATTCTGCGCAAACACAACCTTATTCTCCGCAGAAGTAGCTAATAATACAGGAAGATCACATTTCGAAGTCAGCTTATTAGCTAAGCTCTGTAGATCTTTTAGCGATTTATCCTCAAATACTTGTGCGATTATCTTTCCCGCTTGCTCATTTAAAAGCTCTTGCACGACATAGTCGTCATTTTTTTCTTTAAGCAGGTTAATTTCAGCTTGCAGAAGCTTTTGTTCATTTTCCCATTTTTCAATTCGATCGATAATTTCATCTTTGCCTGTATTGAATTTGGAAGATAGTGTACCAAGGATTTGCTGACTGGTATTAAATTCCTCTAAAGCCCGGTATCCACATTTAAAATAAATCCGCGTATTCCCTTTTATTTTTTCAGCTTTCAGAAGCTTAATCATTCCAATTTCACCTGTTGAGGACACATGTGTCCCCCCACAAGCGTTGTATTCAACATCTTTGATCTCAACAATCCTGATGTTCTCTGTCACTTTTGGCTGTTTAACCAATTTAAGCTGTGAAGCCTCTTCCCCTGTTACGAAATAGCTGAGAATATTGTGATTTAAGTAAATCTGCCGATTAACTTCTCTCTCTATCGAGGACAGTTGACCAGCATTCAGTTCTGGCACTTCTATATCAATGGTGCAATAATCCTCACCTAAATGAAAGCTTAAGGTCATAAAGTTATGTTTTTCTAGACAAACCGCTGAGAGCAAATGCTGGCCACTATGCTGCTGCATATGGTCAAATCTTCTATTCCAATCGAGCTGGCAAGCTACCGATTCATCATTAGGTAAACGTTCCAGCTTATGTAGTACAAGCTCTTCCTCACTGATTACATCAAGCACAGGAATTCCCTGAATAGATCCTAGATCACAGGGTTGTCCACCACCATGCGGATAAAAAGCCGTCTCCTCCAAAAGAACATAAAGACCATCTTCTCGTTCTATGGTTTCAGTCACACGGGTTTGCCAATCAGTCAGGTATGTTGAATTGTAGTATAATTTGTTGGTCATAAATGGTTTCCTCTCTTTTTTACGTTATCGACATATTAAGTTTATAGTATCATAACGGATAGTGTGAATCTTATTATTTCAAAAAAACCAGCTCCACGCAAAAGCTGCGTAGAACTGGTATTAGGGTAATTAACAAGAACAAGTAGCATCTTTTAAATTTCTAATGGCAATTGCATTTAGTCGAAGCGCTTCTACTATTGAGTCTCTTACTGCTAACAATTCAAATCTTTCACGACTGCCAATAGGCAACCTGCAAAGAATGGCTTCAATTCTTTTAAGACTTTCTTTCAGAATCACTCTTTGCTTACGCAATGCGTTCAAAGCTCTTTGAATTTTTCTCTTCTCTGCAGCAGTCATAAACTACCACCTCTTTTCGATTGTGATAGTATATGAGATGCTTATTCCCCCTTATTTGCTTGTACAATCCGGAAACCAAATAACTATATTTACTCTTTTTTGCTAGCTTCCATGATAGGAACGGACCAGTCTACATTAGTATACATTCGATTGTTTATCGTGCGTATTAATTGAAGCTGCTCGGGAATTTGTGTAAGGCCTTCGGCACGGAATTGGAAATATTTCTTTTGATTATTTGACTGAGATTGAACAATTATAATATAACCATCCTTCCATCCTTCCCCTTTGATAGAATGCGCTCCTTGTTTAGTGAGTTTGTATTCCTTGCCATCCATTGTCTTGAACATCCATTCATCATTCATAAATTCATTTTTCAATCTTCCGCTAAAATGTAATACACCTTCCTTCGCTGATACATTGTTATCGGGAGACGATTCCACTATAAAATCATTTAACATCAGCTCATCCCCGTCAAAAGCAAAGGGAATCGGATGTTCTTTCAACTTGGCTGGCTCAAATTGCACACTAGAACCATCCTTCTCTGGGATAAAATATCCATCCAATACGAAAGTATAAGGCGTATCCTGTGGTAAATATTTAAACGTATAGCTCCAGTGCATAAGTCCCTTTGTTGCCCCGGGAATGTTAGAGTAGGACATAACGCTATTCTTATTAGGAAACTTTCTAGCATTAACACTGTGAATCTCTTCTCCTGCTGTATCCTCAAAATGGAATTTCAAGCCCTGTTGCTTCCATAGTTCGCCTGGAGAACGGGTCAATGCCTCTTCGCTCAGTTGCGTATCAAACTCAAAACGAACACCTTGCACCATATGAGTTAATTTTTTCAAGGTCACAGTTAAACCGTCCGGGGAGGTGTAGCTACCCGTTAGTGGCATGGAGGTCGTTTGTTTATTCGCTTCCGTCATATCCATCGAAAAATTGAAATTCCAATCGCCTTTAAGAGTAGGGATGTTCTTGCGTTCACTTCCCAATTCAGTAATATGACCTTCGACCGTAATTCGATCAGTTTGCAGAGGTTCAGTGAAATTAGCGATCAAATAGTAAAAGTCACTAGTAAATCCTATATCGTATAACTCCCCAACAACCTTCCCTTGATCATCCTTAATCGCGATACTGTTCCCATCATTAAGGGCCAAGCGTTTTTTATCATGCTTTCCATCCGGTCCAAACAACTGTAACGCAACAATTACCCGTGTAGGATCTGCCACCGCTTCATCTATTTTGATAGTGTAGCCCTTATCCTTCACCTTAATATTAGGATGTTCTACTAACCCAAATTCTTGTGCTCGTAGAAGGCCAATGTCCATGTTGTTTTTTACAAAAAGAGAACGTAAAGTCTCTGCCAGTGTAGGAACGGAATATAAGATCACGGCACTTAGCACAACCAGTAACAACGCCGCACCCATAAATAATCTCAGCAACTTATTGCGCTTCGGATGCTTGCGATTCCTTTGTGTTGGAGTAAATTCCTCTAGCTCTACTTGTTCCAAAGAAGCCATTACTTGAGCAGTAAATGAATCTGGTAAGCGCTCTTCATACATAGCCTGCGACCATTCTGCTTGTTCTTCAAGGTCTGCTTCGTAGATCATATTACAATGCGTACAAGTTGCCATATGTTCAGCTACGGCTTGATCTCGTAAGATAGATTTGCTTAAAATATATTCTTCGATCTCATAGGAATTTAAGCACCTCATCGGTCTTCACCTCCTGGAGTGTAATTAGCTGCTTCAAACGCTGTTTAGCCCGGTATAAATCATTTTGAATCTTGCTTAATGGAACATCTAGAACCATACACATTTCTTCGTAGCTTAAATCATTGGTATAACGAAGCAGTAAAGCCGTACGATAATTAGACGGGAGCTTCTGCATCAGGTGAAGCAGCTCTGTGCGATGCTCCGATCGCATTAATTCTTCTTCTGGATTATCTGAAAGAGAATGTTCGGCATTGTTGTCCGGCAAGCTCGCCGTTGGTCGGTCTTTTTTCCACAAATCCTTCAGTAAATTAGTAGCGATAGCATATAGCCACGCCGCAAAATTCTTATCCAAATCATGTGAGGCCAGCTTGCGGTAAGCTTTAATAAAAGTCTCCTGCGTTATGTCTTGTGCATCTTGATGATTGGCTCCCATTCCTCGCATAAGCCCATAAATTTTATTCTTATATCGATTTACAAGATACGAATAGTCTTCTTTATGTCCATCGAGAATATTTTGGATCCATAGCCTCTCATCCTCTTTTTCAACTTTCGGTACATGTCCCTTCACCCTGAAGCCTCCTTGAAGCACGATACTGTATAGACGATCCCTATTTAAAAAACTCTCACTTTATACAAAAAAAAGTAGATCTTCAAATAAAACGAAGACCTACTGTGTAATCTACCGATTACGTTTTAGAACAAAATACAACAATTGATCACGAAGTTCAGCGTCCTGCTCAAACCCTAATCGCTCTAGCAGCATTAAGGATCTAACATTCTCTGGCTCAACTGTAGCGTCAATACTAGTAAACCCCAATTTCAAGAATCCCAAATCAATAATCTCTTTCATCACTTCGTACATGTAGCCTTTGCCCCAGAACGCTCTGGATAAATCATAGCCTACCTCTGCTGTAAATTCATTGCCTACTCTTCTTAAATAATGATATCCGCAGGTGCCGATAAACTCATTATTCGCTTTTTCGAACATTCCCCATCTACAACCCGAATCGTCCAAATGATACTGAATGATCTCTTCAGCTTCTTTTAGATCTTTGCAGGGCTCAATGTCCATATATCTAGTTACTTCTTCATCAGAAAAATGTCTAAAGACTACATTTGCATCCTCTAGATTTAAAATCCGCAATTCAATTCTTTCTGTATGCAACGCAGGAAACACAATACTTTGATCGTTCAACTTAACACCTTCCATTTCTAAAGCCATAGAATCACTGAAGCGCTAAAGAAACCACTTTACTCCAATAAATTAACTCTTCATCCCTACCATATGCCCCGATACATTGAAACCCTAATGGCATGTTATTTATAGTGGCAGCTGGAATACTCACCGCAGGCGCTCCAGCATATGACCAAATGGCTGTCATTCCGGTCCATCCGGTTCGTGTTCCCCACAGCGGAGCTGTTCCTGCCTGAGCCGGCGAAACCCACAGATCAATCCCCTGTGAATTCTGCACATCTAATAGATCATTTCTGAGCTTGAGTTGTCCGCTACGATATCCTTCCAGTTCTTCCTCAGTAATGGTTCGTCCAGATAAAATAGCCTGCCGTACGGTATCATCATAAAGCTCTTTATAAACATCAAATAGTGGATCATGGACTTGCGCCATTTCTCCATGTACAAACCGCACCATGGCATCTCCGTAGATAAAGCTATCTTCCCACGGCATCGCAACTGTTTTTATGCTGAACCCTGCTTCCTCAAGCTTCTTAAGCTGCTTCTGAAAGGTTATCTTGGTGTCATCCTCCAATAATGTCATGTATACACCTTCGGGTATCCCCAGTACAGGTTTACGAGCTTCTTTAAAAGGTCTCCATTCCGTTACAAGCTCAGCGGCGAGAAAGTCCATACCCTCCATATCCTGAGTGAAAAATCCAAACGTATCAAAAGATGGCGACATCAATTGGACACCATCTATAGGGATACGCGCATAACTAGGTTTAAAGCCGACCACTCCGCAAAATGAAGCAGGTGCCATAACAGAACGCAAGGTTTGTGTACCTATCGCAAATGGACAGATGCCCGCGGCAACCGCAGCAGCAGAGCCTGCACTAGAACCGCCAGGCGTATGTTCCAGCTGATGAGGATTGCGGGTTGTGATAGGTCCGGCATAAGCAAATTCCTCCGTCACTGTTTTGCCGGTAAACCAAACCCCTTTTTGCCGAAGCTTTTGAATAAAACTACCTTCAGACTTCGTCAAAGCTTGTGGGGGGAGGTTCGACCCTGCACGGGTAGGCAACCCATCTAAGTGAATTAAATCTTTGATTCCAGCAGGTATTCCATATAGCGATGGTTTAGGAATTTCTGAATACTTCTCTCTTACCCTAGCCACTTCATTTTTTATTCTATCTGCTCGGTTCTCCTCTGGCACAAAAGCACGCACGTGTGGTTCTACCTTATCGTAAAGATCTAAATATTGTGTAAGATATCTATCCATGGTTACATCTGAGGTCTTATTGCCCTGAGCAAACTGAGCTAACGAAGATTTATTAATGTACATGTCTGATTGGAACCCTCCTTAATATTCACTTAAACCACTTAAACCAGGAAGCCATTTGAAGACGATTGTATTAATTTGGAACAGCTTCATGTTACTAGTTAACCTTATCTATGGCTATACTTTAGTTCTCTATTTCTATTTTCATCCACAATATTGATTACACGATCCACCCACCCTTGATAAAATTGCTCCTCATGAGAAACCAGAATCACTGTACCTTTAAATTGGATTAAAGCTTTCTGTAAAGCATCTTTTGTTTCGGCATCTAAGTGATTGGTGGGCTCATCTAAGATTAAGAAATTACATGCTGTAAGCAATAAAAGACACAGCTTAACTTTAGATTGTTCGCCACCGCTGAGTGTACGGATAGGCTGTGTAACGTGACTATCTTTTACAACACATAATGCTAGATGACGACGTATTTCCTTAATAGTCAATTTTGGATAAAACGATGAGACGATTTCAATAGGTGTCATGTTATCGTTTTCCCAAATTAAATCTTGCTCGTAGTAACCAATAGAGACTTGTTCGGCAAAGCGGAAAGCCCCGGCAACACAGGAGATTTGACCAACTAATGTTTTCAGCAATGTTGATTTTCCGATGCCGTTAAAGCCTGTAATGACTATCTTTTGTCCTCCTCGAATCGAAAATGTTAATTTGGGCAGCAGCGGTTTGACGTAACCAACCACCAGATGGTCTACTCTAAGCGCAACTTGTGCATTAACAGGAAGCTCTTGAAAACGGATAGATGCTTTAGTGACAAACGTCGGTGCAGCGACTCTCTCCATACGATCCAGCTGCTTCTGACGGCCACGGGCAATTCTAGAATTAACACCAGCACCATTTTTCCGGATATATTGCTCAGTGGCTTCAATTTTTTTCTGCTGTGCATGGTACTGCCGGATATGGCTCTCGCGAAAATGCTCCTTCTGTCTCAAAAAATCAGCATATTTGCCATGATATTTCTTAATCGTTTCCCCTTCAATATCGCAAATGCTTGTTGATATTTTATCGAGAAAAGCATAGTTATGAGAGACCACAATGAAGGCTTGATCGAACGCTATCAGATATTCAGCAAGCCAGTTAATATGCGTGGTGTCGAGATAATTGGTGGGCTCGTCGAGCAATAACACATCAGGTTGTTCAAGCAACAGCTTTGCCAATATAACTTTGGTTCGCTGCCCCCCACTAAGCTGATCAATAGGACGGTCCATCCCCATTGCGTTTAATCCTAGCCCCGTAACCACTTTACTGATATTGCTCTCGATAGAATAATAGTTGAGCGCCACGAGTCGTTCCTGAAGGTCTGCTGCCTTCTGCAAAAGCACTTCATTGCCAGTAACTGCACATTCCGCATAAAGTGCATTCATCTTTTCTTCCATTTTGTATAATTCAGTGAACGCTAGCCTTAAATAACTTTGAACTGTACTTGACCCATCAATAACCGCGTATTGATCAAGATGGCCTATTTTGATATTGGGCTGCCATTTAATCGTTCCACCATCAGGGATCACCTCGCCCGTCAGAATACCAATTAATGTGCTTTTCCCTGTTCCATTCTGACCCACCACACCTACATGCTCCCCTTTGTAGACTTCCAAAGAAACCTGTTTATACAGCACTTTATCTCCAAAAGCATGTGATAAATTAGAAACCTCAAGTAAACTCATTTACTTTCCTCTTTTCTATAATTGTTTTTAAGCACAAAAAAAGCAGAAGACACCGCGCCCTTGGGCGCAAGCCTTCTGCTTATCCGTGCACGAATAGACGGCACAAATAGATAATTGTCAGTTTGGAAACTGAACATTATAAACACAAAAGGCTGTAGACGAAAATTGTCTACAGCCTCTTAATCATTAACATCGGAAGATGGCGTAATCAAATAAGCATGAATAATCACACTAAAATGACCTAGCTATCTTTCGATGATATAAAAAGCGATTCGCTTTTTGATTAAGCTCCGGACAACGTTTCATCGTTTGTATCCGATTGTTCGGAGCAGCTTCTGGTATATAATTTTTCAGTTTCCACATGAATCATGTTGAACCATCCCTTCGTTTGGCTACATTTTAAATCGTGTACCCGCACTTGTCAACCACCATCCGAGAGGTGCTGTTATTTTTTGCGGGCGCGTTTGACCGTACCGATCCTAGTCCCTTGAGGAATTGTAATGAACTGGCTCTTCGATACACCGATAAGCTGTGAAGTATAAATACTACTATGTCCGGAGAATAAATAACTCACCACACAAGCGATAAACATGTATATGGCTCCTTCCGAACCAAACAGCTCGATCCCCATTAAAAAGCAAGCGATAGGCGTGCTAGTAGCTCCACAGAAGACAGCAATAAAACCGAGGGCAGCTAAAAAGGGTCCATACACATGTAATATTTCAGCCAAAGCATTGCCTAGTGTGGCACCAATCACAAATAACGGAGTAACCTCACCACCCTGAAATCCTGTTCCTAAGGTAAAGGCAGTAAAGATCAGCTTCCATAAAAAAGCGAACGGTGAGATATCTCCCTCAAAAGAATCCTTGATTAATGGAATTCCGAGGCCTAAGTAATCACGAGACCCTACAAGGAATACTAAGGCAATGATAATTAATCCACCTACTGCACCTTTTATCATTGGATTGCTTATCATGGCGGTGAAGATTCTTTTTAGAAAATGAGTCAGTTCACTGAAAAGCATACTCACGAGACCAAAAATTACAGAGGCCAATACCACTTTTAGAATAATCATTAAACTTAAGGCTGGAAATTCATTCACTACATAGTGTGTATGATGAACGCCCCACAATCGAGTGGTGACCAGATCACCAACAAAGCTAGCCACAAAACATGGAAGTAATGCCTGTTGACTAATAAGTCCAATGGTTACTACCTCTAGACCAAACAAAGTTCCTGCTAGTGGAGTGCCGAATATAGATCCAAAACCACCGCTAATTCCGCACATTAACAATATTTTGCGATCCATAGGACTGATTTTAATCAGCTTTCCGAACCATTCCGCAAGGCTTCCGCCCATTTGAACAGCTGTCCCTTCACGCCCAGCGGATCCACCAAATAAGTGGGTTACTAATGTTCCGAACAACACCAATGGAGCCATTCGCAAAGGTATGGTTTCTTGTCCGTCCTGAATTTGTTCTAGAATGAGGTTATTGCCTTTAGAACTGTTCTTGCCATATCGCATATATAAGAAACTAACAAGTACTCCCCCAAGAGGTAACAAATAAAGTAGCCACGGATGCTCTAAACGTACATCTGTAACGTAATCCAAGCTTTTCAGAAAAAAAGCAGAGGCGGTGCCGGATAAAATGCCAACCACACTACCAAGCACAATCCATTTGATAAAAGTACTCCAAAGTGCAAAATAACTTCGCTTCTTAGTGATTTCAAACCATCGGGTAGACCATGGATTCATCTCGACAGCTCCTAAGGACAAAATAAATTAGTCTCAACAATAAAACAGACCCCTACCAGGGAAGCTCACACTGGTAGGAGTCATTAGTCTCAGAGAGACAGTTATGGCGAACTCCATCGCCCTTTATAAAACTTAAATTATTCTTCTTCTGAATCTACGTTATGATACACTTGTTGAACATCTTCCAGGTCTTCCAAAGCATCAATCAATTTCTCGAATTGAGCTTGAGCATCTTCTGGGAGTGCCACATAGTTTTGTGGAAGCATGTTTAACTCAGCAACAGTAAATTCAGTGATGCCTGCATTTTTGAATACTTCTTGCACTGCATTGAACTGATCAGGCTCTGCATAAACAATAACTGCATCATCCTCTTCCAGCACATCGCGTACATCAAGTTCTGCATCAAACATCATTTCAATTACTTCATCAGCAGTTTTACCTTCCACACCTATAACGGCCGTAGAGTCAAACATGTAAGCTACTGATCCGCTGACACCCATATTTCCGCCATTCTTACTGAAGGTTGAACGGATCAATGGAGCTGTCCGGTTAACGTTATTTGTGAGCGCATCAACGATGATCATTGAACCGCTAGGTCCAAATCCTTCATAACGAAGCTCTTCATAATTTTCTTCAGCGCTGCCTTTAGCTTTATCAAGCGCACGGTCAATGATCGCTTTTGGTACATTGTAAGTTTTTGCACGTTCTAATACAACTTTCAGAGCCCGGTTCGCTTCTGGATCGGGTTCACCCTTCTTTGCTGCTACATAAATCTCAACACCAAACTTTGCATAAACACGACTTGTGTTTGCGTCTTTGGAAGCTTTCTTTTCTTTAATATTATTCCACTTACGACCCATATTGTTCCCGCTCTCTTTCAACATGAATTAAAAACAATTGTTACTTATTATACCCTTCTTCGATAGCTCTAGTAAAGTGCAGTAGTAGGTTAATCCTCTAAGCTGTCACAATACGCATAGAAAAAGGCTTCTGATTCAATCAGGAGCCTGCTAATTTTTTATAGATTACTGCCATATTTCATCTGCAATCTCTTTAATAAACTGCAGTTTGTCCCATTGTTGTTGATCTGTCAGATGGTTTCCTTCTTCCGTAGAGGCAAAACCACATTGTGGGCTCAGGCACAACTGATTGATATCCACATATTGCGAAGCTTCTTTAATCCGTCCTATGATTTCTTCTTTATTCTCAAGCTCACCTGACTTCGAACTGAACAAACCTAAAACCACTTGTTGATCTTTAATAAATCTAAGGGGTGCAAAATCTCCGGCCCGATCCGTATCGAACTCCAGATAGAAACCATCTACATCCACCGTTCCGAATAACACTTCTGCGATAGGCTCGTATCCGCCGGATGCTGCCCAAGTGGACGCATAGTTCCCACGGCATACATGCATCGTAATTACCATATCTGCTGGATGATCTTTTATCGCTTCGTTATTTACAAATGCGTATAGCTTAGCGATTTCGTTAACATCTACACCCTCTTTTTGACGAGCTTCCCAATATCCTTTATCACAGAGCATCCCCCATGTGCAGTCGTCCAATTGCAGATTACGGCAACCTGCCTCATAGAAGTCGCGAATAACTTCACGATAAGCTGCAGCAATATCAGCCACTAGTTCATCCTGGTTGTTGTAAACCGCTACAGTAGTCTTTTGATTGCGCTGAAGTTCAGCAAGGAACTGCGCTGGCGAAGGAATCGTTTGGCGAGCTACTACATCATTTCCCGCTATGCTAACCAATTGTCTGTAGTCAGCGATCATCGGATGGTTAGTCCCACGGATTTTTCCGGATAATTCTGCAGTTTCCGCTCTAGTCTCTACACCATTAAACAGGTAGCCCACTGGGCTGACTTTCTTTGTTACCCCTTCAAGGCCCCACATAAAATCTAAATGCCACCAAGAGCGGCGGAACTCTCCATCCGTTACACCTTTTAATCCGACCGCTTTTTGTCTTTTCACGACTCTGGTAATCTCTGTATCTTCAACCTTGCGCAATTCATCAGCGGAGATTTCATTATTTTGATATTGGACACGAGCTCTCTTAATCGTTTCCGGACGTAAGAAGCTGCCCACGATATCTACTCTGAATGGCACTTCAGTTCTTTGATTTCCTTTTTGGATGGTACTCATAGGGGTTCGTCCTCCTTCATTGTCTGTGCCTTTCTGTTGAATTCACTATAGCACTGTACAATCAGGACAGGGTAACTCCTAAAAACTATGGCCTACCATAAGCTTACGCTATAGCAGGCCACCAAATTAGCTTATTTAATTATAACCAGACCTCTCGGGCGGTTTCGATCACAAGGCGTACTTTATCCCACTGCTCTTCTTCGGTTAGAATATTTCCTTCCTCCGTAGAAGCAAATCCACACTGGGGACTTAGGCACAGCTTCTCAATATCTACATATTGCGCGGCTTCTTCGATCCTTGCCTTAAGCTGCTCTTTACTCTCCAGACCCCCATGTTTGGTTGTCACTAATCCCAACACTACAAATTGGTCTTTAATAAATCGTAAAGGCTCGAAATCACCAGCTCGTTCATTATCATATTCCAAGAAAAAGGCATCAACTTTTGTATTGGAAAAAAGCACCTCGGCAACAGGCTCATAACCACCAGCAGCGAACCAAGTGGAGCGAAAATTACCTCGGCATACGTGCAGAGCGATGGTCATATCATGCGGACGCTTCGCAATACTCTCATTAATCAGCCTAACATAATCCTTTGCTAACTGATCTGGATCTGTACCTCTACTGCGTAAATGTGCGCGATGTCTACCACTGCTCAGCGTTCCCCAAGTTGTATCGTCTAACTGGAGGTAACGGCAGCCTGCATCGTAAAATGCTTGAATCGCAGTTTGGTAAACCGCTATGATATCTTGAAATAAAGTTTCCTTATCAGGGTAAACTTCATTTCCATTAAACTCCTCCACAAAGTGAAATAATGCAGGTGAAGGAATCGTCATTTTGGGTATTCGGTCTCCCGCCATTTGCTTGAGCTTGATAAATTGCTGGAGCATCGGATGATCTTCAAAGGAAATTCGGTCAACAATTCGGAATGATTCCGCGCGCTGAACCGTTTCCGCTCTTCCACTCCCTTGGTTTAAGTTAATTTTTTCAGTTCCTTTAATTCCAACAAAGAAATCAAGATGCCACCAGGAACGGCGAAATTCACCATCTGTAACTGCTAATAATCCTACTTCCTTTTCTAGTTCCAGTAGTTTAGCAATCTCAATATTCTCTATTTCATAAAGCTCACTTCCTGTGATTTCACCATTCTCATATTGGAGGCGGGCTGCTTTAATTTCTTCCGTACGCAAGAAGCTGCCGACGATATCATAGCGAAAGGGTGGAGCATTTCTCTGGGTGCCAGTTACGGGTCTAATCATACCGATCCTCCTACAGCTATAGTAAAAAATGATTTAGATCAAAATAACTTCCGGAAACCAAGTCATTTAAGATTTCTATATACTTGGATGCCATCACACTAGGTCTGCGATCTTTATGTGCAATCCAACCAACCGTGAATACTTCATTACTCTCAAATGGAATCGTCTTCAGTCCATTACCGTTCAGATCGGATGCCATGATTCCTGTACCCACCGTATAACCGTCCGTGCCCATTAATAAATTGGTCAAGGTTGCCCGGTCATTCACTTTAATATTCTTCTCAATCTGAGAAAAACTTAACATTTCCTCCGAGAAGTGAAGTGAATTGTTCTCACCTTGTTCAAAAGTAATATACGGAAAAGGTAAAATATCGTCCTGCGAAATCCTTTCCTTCTGGGCAAGCGGATGTCCAGTTCTGACATAAAGATGTGGGTCGGTATTAAAGAGTGGTGTGAATTTCAGATTACCATCACTGAACAGCTTATTCATATGCTTATAGTTGCTCTCGTTAATATAAAGAATCCCTAAATCGCTACGGAGGGTACGCACATCTTCGATGATGTCGTAGGTTTGCGTCTCTCTCAAGCTGAAGTTGTACTCTGAGACATCACTTTGCTTCATGAGACTCACAAAAGCATCTACCACAAAAGCATAATGCTGAGTCGAAATGGAAAAATAGATTGGGCTACGCTTTTTCCCAGTATAACGATTCTCCATAAGCTCTGTTTGTTCAATGATTTGACGGGCATATCCGAGAAATTCCATTCCTTCTACAGAAATGCTTATTCCACGGTTCGTCCGTTCAAAGATGGTAATCCCAAGTTCATTTTCAAGCTCTTTAATAGCGTTGGACAGGCTCGGTTGAGAAACAAAGAGCTTCTTTGCCGCCTCATTCATGGAGCCACTATTTGCAATTTCGATAGCGTAGCGGAGCTGCTGCAACGTCACTCCTATTCCCCCTGTTCCAGACCTATTCGTACTGCATTCTGTTTCATACTAGCTGATATCGTAGCATAAATACATCTCTCATTCCAAGATAATCCTTTTCAGGTGCCCAATAACGCGTACTTATTGTGTTCTCTTTTTCCCAGCATCAATCTTGGCAGGATCTAGTCCTTTCCAAATATTTGGCATATCAACCTGTTCTGGATGCTCAAAAACTAAAAAGGCTGTAGGCAAATACCGCTCACCATATTGGGATGAAGGTTTATTCATAATCTCATTGTCTTTTACAAGTACCGTAGAAGATCCACCATCAAGATTAGCCGCTATCACGGCTCCATGCTTAAGCAAAATTTGCTGCACATCATAGAGATTTGCTCCAATACTATAAGTAGGCTGTCGACCGTCAATTACCACAAAAATAATAGCGCCATCTGCCCGCTGACCCATTGCTGTTCTAGGTGCAATCCCCCAACCTTCCGCTGCATTCTTAATCAATCCTTTGCCATTGACGATTAGCCGCGGGCTAAAAGTAACTGCCTCCTGAACCCCCATTTTACTAATCTCATCTAGTGTATAATTCCCGGCAACCATTTTTCCTTGTTTATCAAGACCAACAATCTGTGTAGATTTTTTACCGCCTAGACCGTTGTAATATAATTTACCTTGAGAGACTACAATTCCTATAGGTTTAAAACCGTTACCTTTCCAGTTCGGATCAGCGAACCCACCACCGTTAACTCCGGCGACAGCGCCTGTACGCTTCACCATACTGGTTACTTTTTCACCTGAACCAATCTTATTAGGTATTCCTAGCCGGACTTTGGTTGGATCATTAACAATCATTACATATCCGGTATAACCACTGCCTGAGACATTCTCAATCTCGACAAGTGGCTTCTCTACCACCTCAGGTTCGGGAGCGATCGTATGTGTATCTATTTCGTCCCCCATCTCTTCAAAACGGGCGGTATACTCGGTTACCCGGTCCTTCAGTTGATCTTCACCTATAATATATTTAGCCATATAGCGATGTTGTGTTGTAATTAGCGTATCTGCGATCGTATAACGTAAGTTCTGAGCCGAGGGTGCAAAATAAAGCCATCCACCAGCAGCGATCATTAAGAATAAGCAGAATAAAAAAACTTTGGATAAGGTGCGAAAAAAACTCCGTTTCTTACGCTTTTTTATTGGTTTCTTAACAGGTTTCTTATTGCGTGCATTGGAACGTTGAGGTAATGATGAAGTGCTCACTTCTAAGTATTCCTCCCTAAATATTACTAATTTGATAATATGTACAACTCGTCCTTATCATAGACGATGATTTTCGTTAAAAGTTTCTATTTGAGTAATAGTCATCATTTCAAAAACAAAAAAGAGCAGGTTTCCAAAGTTTTGGCTACCTGCTCACATATAGCTAATCAAATTCTAATGTCTTCCTACTCCACCTCCGCCGCTAGCGCTACCGCCGCCACCTGATGAGCCACCACCGCCGGAATAACCTCCTCCACCGGAAGAGCCACTATCATTGTTAGATCTGCTGCTGCTTGAAGAGCTGGAAGAATGTCTTCCTGCTCCTCCACCACTGCTGGAACCTCCACCACCATGGTTCTCGTTGCTTGAGGAATACCTTCCTGCACCGCCACCGTTAGTAGAGCCTCCGCCACCACTGTTTCCCCAGAAGCTTGACTGTGAGTTATTGGATGGTGTATTTCTATGATGATTATGATGGTGATGATAATAACGTCTGTGCCATCGTCTGCCATAACCGTAATCCGCTTGACCATGCCAAGGACCATAACGGCGTATATTCCTTTGACTATATGGATTAAATGGCAAACCATACATTTCTATATATCTATTGCGTCGTAAAGCAGTAAATCCAAATAAGATGAGCGAACCAAAAATCGCTGAGAAAATTAGAAAAGCCTTGCTTTTACTAACCGCCTCACCTCCACTTGTAGCTGTAGTAGAGGAAGTACCAGAATTCGTTGTAGTTCCAGGATTAACATTGTTTCCGTTGTTTCCAGTGACTCCTTGCGGATGATCCGCTCTCGCTAACAAGAAACTGTAGAACGAATTAACTGTCGTTGTTGATCCCGTTCCGTAATCTTTTTTCACAAATTGGGGTTCAAGCACGGTATTTAAAATATTACTAATAGCCTCATTGGTTAAAATCTTGTCGATATCCTTGCCTTGTAGAACATGATAGTTGTCTCCGCCTATGTCCAATACAAGCATAACATCCTTAGGACCAGCACCTACCGAAGCAAACTTCATATAGGTATAGTCCTGCAATGTTTTATCTCCAGCATTTTTTACGGTAACCACATAAATTCCACTTCCGGTTGTTGTTTTATATCTGTTGCTGGAATCGTTCAGATAGTCTTTAGTTACTTTTTTGAGCACACCCGCATTATCGGATACGTAATTTTTGGTGCCAACATTTTCTGCCCAAGTACCGCCCATAGCTTGAATAAAAGCTCCATACGTCTTCCTAGCACCATTACTGTATGTTTTAGCTGCGAAATCCGGCTCAAGATATTGTGAAAGAATCTCTTTAATCTTACTGTTAGGCAATGATTCCTCTATACCTTTACCTTGTACCGCCCAATAATCATCATCTTTTATAGAAAGGAGCAGCAGCAGACCGTTATTTTTATCCGCAGCCCCCACACCCCAGCTATTGAAAAGCGATTTTGCATACTCTTCCATCGAAACCCCTTCAGTAGAGTCGACAGTTACAAGCACAACTTGAGCTCCAGTAGCCTGATGTAATCGAATACCGTAGTTCACCATGTAATTCTCTGCTTTCTCGTCAATCACATTCGCAAAATCATTCACATAAAATGAACCCGTATGCTTAGGTACAGCAGTTTTGGCTAAACTTACAGCCGGCAAAAGCAATACACTTAACAATAAGGCAGCAAGTGTGGTACGTAGCAGTATTTTTAGAGTTCTCGTGTTCATATGTACCTCCTGATCTATCATTATCTCTCTTATTTATCGGTTACGCGCGGTTAGCGGAATAGTTCCATTTTATTCTAAACTGGAAATTACACAACAGGAAAAAACGATTAGAATTTGTGAGGCAGGTGATTTAAGGCGTGCGAGTCGCTTTAGGGGCAATCATCGTGTTGTGTTGATGGATCAAACTCAAGAACATTGGAGTTTTGGAATCCTCCTACTGGATAACATACTTTTCGCCGATGCATCGGACGCAGGAGACGTTATTTAGTTCATTTGCGGGTTTACTGTAAGCTATCGGACTCAGTTGCAGCTATTTACTCAAAACCACACCACTTATCCGCAAATGTTGGCCAATAAGTGCTATACAGTCCGATACCTCGGCAAAATGAGCTTAAAAGGCGAAATAGATGCTATACGGTCCGTAACACACTAAACTCTCTTAGCTACTTGTAATAATGGGAGTTTTGGAATCCCTCTTAAACTTCTTAGTTACTTGAGATACCCGGAATCTTGAGATACCCAGCCAATACTCCAACAACAAAAAGACTCAGCATATTGCTGAGCCTCATGAATTTAAAGCCAATTAGTTGGATCTCGAGCTCATGTTCCGTTAAAAATCAAACAGAGTAGTTGTTAAGTAACGCTCACCGGTATCCGGCAGAATTACCACGATGGTCTTGTCTTTATTCTCAGGACGCTTAGCGATTTGTGTAGCTGCGTAAACAGCTGCTCCGGAGGAGATACCCACCAGCAAACCCTCTGTTCTCGCAAGTGCACGTGATACGCTATAGGCATCATCATTTTTCACCTGAAAAATCTCATCCACTACCTCATTATCGTAATTCTCCGGAATAAAGTTAGCTCCAATGCCCTGAATCCCATGTCCCTTAGGACGGCCTCCTGATAAAACAGGGGAGTCAAACGGCTCGATGGCAACGATTTGGACTGCGGGGTTCTTTTCTTTCAACGCTTTTCCAACACCCGAGATAGTACCTCCAGAACCAACACCCGCTATAAAAATATCTACATCTCCATCGGTATCCCGCCAAATTTCCTCAGCTGTAGTCGTTCTGTGTATTTCCGGGTTCGCAGGATTGCTGAATTGTTGGGGAATAAATGAATTTGGAATTTCCGCAGCTAATTGTTCTGCCTTTCTTACAGCTCCGCTCATCCCTTCAGTTCCCGGTGTTAACACAAGCTCAGCACCTAGTGCCAGCATTAATTTACGGCGTTCAATACTAAATGTATCTGGTAGGACGATGATCAGTGAATACCCCAAGCTAGCAGCTGCAAAAGCAAGTCCAATCCCAGTGTTTCCACTGGTAGGCTCAATAATGACAGAATCTTTATTGATGAGACCTCTCTCTTCCGCATCTTTGATCAATGCATACCCAATACGATCCTTAACACTACCTGCAGGATTAAAGGATTCCAGCTTGGCAAGAACCCTTGCTTCTACGTTTTGGGTTTTACTATACTTTGAAATCTCTAATAACGGTGTATTTCCGATCAGATCGGTTAAGCTCTTGTAAATATTAGCCATTATGATCCGCACCTCATTTCTTAATTTCCAATCAAATTACTCTGTATTAAGTCTAGCAGGATTTAAAGGATTTACAACCTATTGATTCTTATTAGTCGCAAATTGAGGCCGTTAATTCGTACTACGTCTAACCGAAACACTCGACTCTCGCACGATTAATCGTGGATCAAGCTGCACCCTTTGATACTCCCCGGTAATATTATCCTGAATACGTTGTAAAAGAAGCTGTGTGGCTAAACGCGCCACTTCATTCCCCATGATGGAAACCGAACTAATCTGAGGCGTTGTAATAGTTGTCCATGAGTTATTATCCACCCCAACCACCGCCACATCTTCCGGAACACGAACGCCTAATTCTTTAAAACGATTTACAATACCTATCGCCACCATGTCATTCACTGCATAAATAGCGTCTGGCATATGTGTCAGGCTGTAGAAATAATCAGCGGCTTGTAGCCCCGTTTGCAAGGAAAAGTCTTCGCCAAAATAAACAAGCGAAATATCCACTTGTTTTAAAGCTTGCTGATAGGCAAGATAACGATCTTCAATAAGATCTTTTTGAGCTCCTGCATATGCAATTCTAGTTCGACCGATATTGATTAAATGCTCCATCACTAATTGACCTTCAAAACGTGACAAGCTGACGATGTCTGCTTTCACATTTTCTGTGATTCTTTTCCCGTAGTTAATGATGGAGACCGGAACACTCGATTTATTAATTAACTCTACCATGGTCTTTGGATAAGCAAGAGGCATGATAATGAGTCCATCTACATGTAATTTTTTGACCTCACGAATCGTTTCGAGCTCAGTGCGCGGGTTGCCAGAAGTATTAATTTGAATTACCCGATAGCTATGTTGTTTAGCGGCTTGCTCTACGGACCAGGCGATATCCGGAATAATTGCGTTGCGGATGTCAGGAACGGCCAGAGCAATTTGCTTCGTTTGGCGGATTTTAAGGCTTTGCGCAGAGGTGTTCGGAGTGAAACCCATCTCCTCAATCACTTGAAGTACCAGCGCCTTGGTCTTGGAACTAATTCCCTCTGAATTATTAATGGCTCTTGAGACAGTAGCAATACCTACCCCCGCCCGTTTCGCTACATCCTCTATGGTTACTTTGTTTTTATTAGCCACTCTGATAGTCCCCTTATTTCCGGAATCGTTTTCGTATTTATCTTTATTCCGCTCATCTAAAGTCAAAATTTCAATGTATAGATTATAACATAATAGTACATAGAAGAATACTTATCTCAGCTGCTAATGCGAACCTAAAGTCTTGATATACCTCTGTTTTAGTGAAATATTTCACTAATTTTCGATATTAATATTTTCATTATTTAAATTTGACAATATGAAAATTATGTGACATATTTGTTCTCGGAAACGTTTCCTCTTTTCCAAAAATAAAACACTATTTATTATCAATTATTAATCTAGGAGATGAATGATATGCAGGCATTAAGATGGCATAACGTCAAAGATCTACGGTTAGAAACGATTGAAGAACCAGCAGCCCTTGAAGGAAAAGTGAAAATCAAAATCGAATGGTGCGGAATTTGTGGCAGCGATCTTCATGAATATGTAGCCGGCCCTATTTTCATCCCCCAAGGTACTGTTCATCCCCTTACTGGTGAAAAAGCTCCAGTCGTAATGGGACATGAATTTTCTGGACAAATCGTAGAAGTAGGTAAAGGCGTTAGCAAGTTTAATGTTGGTGATCGCGTCGTCGTCGAGCCTGTTTTTGCATGTGGTGAATGTGTGGCTTGTCGACAAGGTAAATATAATCTTTGTGAAAAAATGGGCTTCCTAGGTTTGGCTGGTGGTGGCGGTGGATTCTCAGAATACGTCGCAGCAGACCAACATATGGTGCACAAAATTCCAGACAGCTTATCCTATGAACAAGGTGCTCTCGTGGAACCTTCTGCCGTTGCTCTACACGCTGTTCGTTCCAGTCAACTAAAGGTTGGAGATAAAGCTGTAGTATTCGGTGCTGGCCCAATCGGTTTGCTGGTCATTGAAGCTTTGAAAGCATCCGGTGCAGCGGAAATCTATGTTGTAGAACTTTCTGAAGAACGTAAGAGTAAAGCTGAAGAACTCGGTGGTATTGTAATCGATCCTAAACAATATGATGTGGTCGAAGAAATTCAAAAACGTACCGATGGTGGCGTAGATGTTGCTTTTGAAGTCACTGGCGTCCCTCCCGTTCTAACCCAAGCCATTAATTCCACTAAATTGAGTGGACAAATCATGATCGTTAGTATTTTCGAAAAAGATGCTACGATTACTCCAAACAATATCGTACTTAAAGAACGCAACTTAACTGGTATCATCGGATACCGTGATGTTTTCCCAGCTGTAATTAGCTTGATGGAACAAGGGTACTTCCCTGCTGAGAAGCTTGTTACTAAGAGAATTAAACTGAATGAAGTGATTGATCACGGGTTTGAGGCACTTTTGAAAGAAAAAAATCAAGTGAAAATCCTTGTAAGTCCTAAACAATAACCATAAGCAGCCTATTGGCTGAATCATAAAAGAAGGCGCTGCCCCAAGCAGCTCTTTCTAGAATTTGTAGCGGTCTCTGTTATTAAAAAACAACCAGGCAGCGATACTCCGGGAATTGGAGTATCGCTGCCTGGTGTTTTTGATCTGTAGCGGGGCTTAAGCAAATTTATGGGCAAATCCTTATACACTCTGATTTAACCCGCTTAAACATCCGCTGATCCACCAAAGTATAATTGTCCACACACTATGCTGGAGCTGCCAAGTCTGATGCTCTTGAGGGATCCTTTCGAACCGTCCGTAGCTTCCGTTGTATCCCCTCTTAGTATACTTCTAGCACCTAATTTAAAGGATTTGAATGAATAATGGAGAGTGATATAGGGTAAATGTGAAATAACTGCATTCTGTGCACTTATTCCGGATGAAAAAGCAACTATACTTGTTTTAATTGTATTCTGTACAATTAAAAACCTAAAAATCTACCTATACGGAAGTAAATGAGGAAAATAGATGTACTAAATACAGTTATATCTATGACCCAACCAATTAAGGAATTATAGTTGTACAAAATACAATTAAACGCTCTGCTTCAACTAATTGCTTCCATCGCCACTCTGATTCATCTATTCTAGATGAAGTGTAGCTCCCTATGGAACAGCCCCTAGCCCGTTTGTTTGCTACTATCTATACTTATGCGTATTTATCATTTATCAAATAATGCAGATTCTCTTTTACAGCAGGCCATTCGGTATCCAATATGCTAAAGACCACATTATCATGAATCGATCCGTCAGACTTGATTCTATGTTTGCGCAGAACTCCTTCTTTAACCGCCCCAATTCGTTCTACTGCTCTTTGTGACCTCAAGTTGTTCGCGACCACTGTAAATTCTACACGGATCAGCTTAAGTTCTTCAAAACAATAGTGTAGCAGCAGCGACTTGCCCTCTGTGTTCACACTAGTCCTCCAATAATCAGGCGAGATCCAGGTACATCCGATTTCCGCATTGCGATGAACCAAATCCGGATGCATAATCCTTGTGGTTCCGATAATTCGCTCCGTTGCTTTATCAATGATAGTAAAGGTAATTTGTGAACCGTTTTTTTGATTTGCTAAAGCTGTTGAGATTAATCCTTGCACCTGCTCGTCCGACGTTATTTTTCGCCAGGTAAATTCCCAGATGTCTGGATTTCTTAACACTCTCGCCAATCCTTCTGCATGACTTTCATCTATTGGAACCAGCTTAATTGTTTTCCCGTCAAGTAGTTCAGTATTCATAACACTCATTTGGTGCACCGTTCTCTCAATGAAATATGCTGAATGATATCTGCAATTTCTTCCACACGAAAGGCGATATGGTCTGCTCCGGCTTGTTCAAGCTCTTCCTTGGGACCATAACCAAAAGTCACTCCAATAGATTCGACACCACAGCCAATAGCACCGATCATATCATGCTTACGATCTCCTATCATTACCGCTTCCTCTGGATGTATGTCATTCTCATCAAGCACGTACTGAATAACCTCTTGCTTCTTAGAACGGGTACCGTCCAGATTACTTCCTCCGATATGTTTGAAATAATGATCGAGCTTATAATGCTCAAGAATCTGTGCTGCAAAAACAGTCGGTTTGGAGGTTGCTACATACAATGAGTATCCATTCGTCTTAAGTCCCTCCAGCAATTGGGGTATACCTTCAATCACCATATTCTCAAATAATCCCGTGGCACTGTAACGCTCCCGGTAAAAAGCAACCGCTTGAAGCGCTTGTTCCTCAGTGAAATGGTGCAGCTCGATAAATGAATCATATAACGGAGGACCTATGTAAGGAAGAAGCTCATCCAAATGTTCGATCTGTATATCAAATTTGTTCAAAGCGTATTCTACGCTTTTGGTGATGCCTTCTTTGGGGTCTGTTAAAGTACCATCTAAATCAAATAAAATGTTTTGTAATCCTCTTCCCACGGTTGTCTTGCTCCCCTCGACTGTTATTATTGCATATATTTATCATACCTTCGTTTCCACATACTTTCCACATACTTCTCGAATACGATAAGTAACCGAAGCTATTACATATTATCGGAGGAATATCTTATGAACATGACGCATTACATGTCTTTGCTAGCGGACAACCAGCCTTGGAACTTGATTATATTCATGGCAATCCCCGTGATTTTCGCTGAGACGATTACCATTACAGAGTTTATTATTTTGTTCACCAAGAATCTAACAGCCCCGCTACGATCCTTCAACAAAGTCTGCAGCATACTCGCAGGGTTATATTTCACAGGGGTATTCCTTTACTTGTTCCCAACTGCGTTTATTCCTTTGTCTGTGAATGGGGAATGGCACACATGGGTTGATATTGTAGCCGTGGGCTTCTATTTAAGCGGAGTACTCTTCTTATTGCCACTGGCTTTGTTAGATCTTGGTCTAATTGCTCGTAAACGATCGGAAGAGCACAAGATGAAGCTGCATTTTCTGCTTATTAGTGGATTCTTGGTCGTAGCGCATATCGCGATGATATTTGGGATGATTAATCCGGAAATTGTGGGCAGTATGGGTGGAATGGGCGATATGATGCATTAAAGTTTATTAACATAACGTAATCTAAGACAAAAAGCAGATCAAGGATCAAACCTTGATCTGCTTTTTGTCTCGTACCGGTTATCCCGCGCTTTGTACAGTTACCACAGTACGCTTCTTGCGTAATAAAAACATCAGCGGAAATCCAAACAACACGATAATGGAACCTACCACAAAAACATCATTCACACCCATCGTGAACGATAGTAAACGTATCGAATCTGTATTACTTGCACCGGAGCTGATCAACTCTTTAGAGTGGAGTAAAGATCTACTCGACAACAGGGAAGTGAATACTGCAATCCCAAGTGAGCTTAACACATTGCGGACCCAGTTGTTGATCGACGTAGCATGCCCAGACCATTCGACGGGAATTTCCTCCATTGAGGCTGTACTGCTTGGAACATTGGCTAGTCCAATGCCGAGATTACGAACGACCATCGCCCACATAATAAAGCTATAAGATATGTTCGTTTGCAGCCGACTAAGCATGAATAAACCGATGAATATAAATAAAATACCCGCAGAAATCAACTTCACAGGTCCGAACTTTGGATACAGCTTACCTACGATTGGACTCAGCAAGGCAAGGAGGATCGAGGACGGCAATAAAATCAGCCCTGTTTTAAGCGTTGTAGCCCCTTCTACCGTTTGTAAGAACAAAGGGGTTAAATAGGTTCCGGCATACATCGCAATCGTAACCAAACTATAGATACTAAGCATGGCGGTAAAACGGCGATTACGGAATACACGCAAATTCAGCAGAGGCACCTCCGCCTTCAGCTCGCGCAAAACAAACAAAATTAACAACACAACCCCCAAAAGGATTAACGATAAAGTTTTCCATGAAGTCCATCCCCAGCTGTTGCCTTGGCTAAATGCGGTTAATAACGATAAACTACCGAGGACAACGGTGAGGAAACCAGGAATATCAAATGACTTCGGAATATTCATTCGATAATATGGGATTAACGTTAGGGTTAGAATAACAGCTATAATTCCAATAGGAATGTTAATTAAGAATAACCAATGCCAGCTGGCATATTGGAGCAGCCAACCGCTAAACGTCGGACCTATGGCTGGCGCGACCATCGCGGATAGCGACCAGAGGCTTACAGCAAACGGTCTGCGTTCTCCCGGTATTACTTGAAATATGATGGTCATCGTACAAGCCATAATGAGACCGCTACACGAACCCTGAAGCATCCGAAATACAATTAATGATGTTGGATCCCATGCCAAAGCACAAAGCAAAGAGAACATGGTGAATCCCATCAAGGCGAAAAGATAAAGCCTTTTGTAGCTGAATCTTCCTCCGAGATATCCGGCGAGTGGTGCGGTTACTCCTGTCGCCAGCATAAAACCGGTGACCATCCATTGCATGGTGTTCAGACTCGTATTGAAATGATCCATTAAAAGAGGAACAGCAATGTTGATCGTCGTTGTACTTAAGACAGAGACGAAATTTCCGAAGAATATGGCAATCATGATCGGCCAAAAATGTATTTTGCTTGCTTGATTTTCTTCCATGCTTCCCCTCCTCATTATTTTTTATATGTCTACTTTTACATATATAAGGTGACTTGAATAATGTTATAATCGTATGATCAATATGTCAATGATGACATATCCCCGAAAAATTCAATGAAAACGGATTTATAATAACTGGAGGGCTTTATAGTAATGAATACACTGTCTTATGGACTTCTAGCTTTACTTAGCGCTAACTCATTGTCTGGATATGAATTAACTCAGAATATCAAGCCGCTCTGGCGTGCTGGACATAGTCAAATCTACCCTCTATTAATGAGCATGGAGCAACAAGGTTATATCACCTTTAAGCTCATTGAACAGACCGACAAACCGGATAAAAAAGAATACTCCATTACGGAAGCAGGACTGAAGCAATTGCGGCAATGGGTGGAAACTCCTGCTGAGCCTCCGGTGCTGCGGGATGAACTGCATTTTAAGCTGTATAGCTTATGGCTATCCAACCCGGCAGAAGCCAAGGACCTATTACTAAAACGTGCAGAGTTTTGTAAGAGTGAGTTGGAGCGATACAAGGTTTTGCTCAAAGCAAACGAAGTCTTGCGTGATGAACGCGGTGAGACTCGTGAGTTAAAAGCCACAACTTTTGGACGTTATTTACTGATCCGCAAACGTGTGCTTGATATGGAGAGCTCTATACAATTTTGCGAATGGGCACTTGAAGAGCTTGAGTCGAATCAATAACATTATAAACAAGCAAAAAAGAGACCTCATTTTGTATCTGAAGTCTCTTTTTACTTACATTTATTCGGATTTAGATAGATTCAATAGTTGCACCTCGCAACGAGTACCCGCTCCAGGCTGACTTATCATTCGAATCTTGCCTCCATGCAATTCCACCAGCTTTTTAACAATGGAAAGTCCCAGACCTGAACCGCCGTATTGTCTTGAACGTGATTTCTCTACCCGGTAGAAACGCTCGAAGATATAGGGAAGCTCTTCCTCAGGAATACCTATTCCTGTATCTTCAACAATTAGAGTTGCAGCATCCGCTGCAAATTCCATATGAACAATAATCTCACCTTCATCCGTATAACGAATTGCATTTTCCAGAAGGTTCATAATAATCTGTTCCATACGTTTTTGATCTCCACGGATCATATACGCATCTCCGCTAAGCTGAAGCTTCAGCAGTAACCCCTTCTCCTTTGCTTTCAGTTCAACTCTGCGCACGGCTTGTTCCGCTAGCTGACTGAGATCGATCCACTCTTGGGTAAGAGTAACCTTTCCTTCCTCCATCTTTGCCAGTTCAAATAAATCATCCACAAGATGCTGGAGCCGATGTGCTTCCTGATGAATGATATCCAAGTATAGATCTCTTTCCCCTTCGGTCTCGTAAAGTCCATCTTTTATTACCTTGGTATACCCCTCCAAATATGTAATGGGCGTTCTCAGCTCATGTGAGATATTTACCAGAAATTCCTGACGTGTATCCCTGTATCGTTGCAGATCGACAGCCAGATCATTTATAGCCTCTGCCAAAAAACCAATCTCATCGTTGCTACGTATAGAAAGTCTCGTTTCCAGCTCGCCAGCCGCGATTTTCCGGGTTGCCTTTTGCATCTTGATCAGAGGTTTGGACAAAATCATGGCGATCACACCAGTGATCCCTATAGCCAATATAAAAGCCCCTATTCCTGCAATCAGCAGCAGGTTCCGGATGGAAGCCAAAGATTGCTTCATACTCTCTGTAGAGGACATTACATAAAGTGCAGACTGAGTTGTATCCCCCTCCATTATTGGTTTTCCAATGATAAAATAGGAATGTCCAGCAGGATCTTTATACTCAAAATCAACACTTTTCCCAGCGAAAATCCGGCTAACATCCGAAGCTTGGATGAATGAACGATCCGAACGATCATGTACACCCGAGTGGAGTATCACATTGCCATCCTTCGAGATATTAAAGATACTGACATCCGAAAATTCTGCAAAGGTACTCATCATCTGCTCATTTGAACTATCCTGCGATTCCGCCATTCCGATAAAATGTGAGGTGAGTTCCTCCGTCTCTTTTTGCATCTCGTTGTAATAGAAGCTTGTAAACATCCGGTCTATAGTAATTCCAAGAACAAGCAAAACTACTAAAAAAACAGACATTATAATATAACCAAGCTTAAGTCCGATGATGTTATTTTTCATACCAGATTACCTGGAGCGTGAAATTTATAACCTAACCCCCACACTGTTTGAACCGGATTATAGGAGAGGCCTGCCTTATGCAATTTCTCACGGATATTCTTAATATGGGTGTCGATAACACGATTCTCCCCCTCATAATTATTCCCCCATAATCGTTCCACCAGTTCTTCTCTCGTAAAAACCCGGGTAGTGTTTTGCGCCAAAGTAGCCAGTAAATCAAACTCCTTGAGAGTGAATTCAATGGATGTATCCTGAATATGTACCTCCCTAGCTTCTGGGTATATTTTAAAATCAGGGTATGTGAGCACCTTATCCTGAGGTTGGTGGGCAAATGTAAGTGTTGAACGCCGCAGCAGAGAATAAATCCTAGCCACTAATTCTTCCGGCTCAAACGGTTTAGTAAGATAATCATCTGCTCCTATACCGAGACCACGTACCTTATCCTTGGTTTCAGAACGTGCGGTTAGCATTAGAATTGGGATAGAGCTTGTCTCCCTCACCAGCTTGCAGACCTGCCAGCCATCCATATCCGGCATCATCACATCCAGCAAGATTAGGTCAAAGCTGTGTTGTTTCAACAGTTGGAGTGCCTCATGACCCGTTGACGCCTCTTTTGTAGACATCCCTTCTTTACTTAAATAAATCCGCAATAAATTCCGCATGTTCCATTCATCATCTACGATCAGTATCTGTAGCTTATTCAAGCCGTTCACCCTCTTTATGACCTAGTTCTTCTCATTATACAAAAAAATACAGAACAAGCCGACATCATCCCTAAATGATGCCAGCCTGTGATTATGGTTAGTGGCCGGAATGCGGATTGCCTCCTGCAGCAGGTGAGATTTCTAGCATATCATCAATTTCACTTTGTGCTCGCTCATTTATTGCAAGGTTATCTCCAGTTATCCAAGCATGATTGTAAGGACCTTCCGCTGGTGAATCTTGAAATTTAGGTTGAAGCTCCATCATATACTCCATTACTGAATCTGGCAGCCCGTCTTTTTCTGTAAAAATAAGCGGCGCATGTTTCCCCAAATGGGAAAACGGCGCAGCGGCGATAGCGAGCATCGTTGAATCCGTGGTTAACAAAGACAGGTTATGACCGGGTGTAGTGATTCCCCAGCCGAATCCGTTATTGGCATCCTTAAAACTTGCAAAAGCTATAGCGTTCTTAAAAACATCTTGTCCAGCTATACGGGTAACTGTTCCGTATTCTTTTAATTGCTTTTCTACATCTGCTGAGACAATGTCTTCTGGTCCTAGGATATAAATAGTTGCACTACCTCCACGTTCTTTTAAAGCCTCGACCGTTGAGTTAGGAATTTCGTCTTTGGTTACATAGAGTAGAGGTTCCGGCATATGTGCGATCCAATTCACTGCTGGCAGCGTGTACTCAGGGCTATCCATAGAACCAATTATGACCGACTTTGGAAGTTCGCCGGCTGCTTTAGCGTAATAAGTATCTATAGCCTGAGCTACAGCCGCTGGCTCATCCCCTTCTATCCGGTCTACTTTTAAATCAATGGCCTTTAATTGTTGTTCTACATTAGATGCCATAGGCCCAACAAGCACTACCTGAACCCCATTATTGCCATCAGCACCTATTGGATTCAGTCGCTTAAGTTCTGCGAGGGTAACCTCAGGAACCCCATCTTTTGTGGTATACAGGACGGGGCCGTTACTGGGATGATGAATCAAATCTGCACTAACTGCGGCAATCTGCCAATTACTCACATCCGTCAAAACTACACTTGAGGGTCTATTATTCTTTGTTTGCGCAGTCCATAAAGTCTGAGAAACTAACACTGCGGCTTGAATCGGATCTGAAGTGTTAATGCGAGTAGTATTCTTCGTAGCTATCCAAGGTGGCTCCACCGTTGCAGAACTAGCATGCGAATTAACCTTAGATGGAACATTATTGCCTGATTGGCAGCTTGTTATCACTGTACTCAAAAGCAAACTAACGGCAACAAATGGTATGATTTTTTTCATCCTAAACCCTCCTGTGTGATGTTCTCGCTTGATTTAGAGTAGTTTAGTCTACAAATGTGTGGAAAGTATGTAGAATTTAAAATAAATAAAATTTGTATATAATGCAAAAAGAGCATCCCGTAAGCCATGTATGACTCAGGATGCTCTTGGTTTAAAGTTTTTTTCAACACTTACCAGTGTTTAGCGATAAAAGTATCCCGACCGGATTGCTCCCGATCTTCTTTGTAGTGCTTAGGATTCTTATGATGATAATCCTGATGATACTCTTCTGCACGATAAAAAGTTGGCGCCGGAAGAATTTCCGTAACGACTGGACCGGAGAATCTGCCGCTGCCCGCAACCTGTTCTTTCGAGGCAAGAGCCGCTAACCGCTGTTCTTCATTATAATAGAAGATAGCTGTCCGGTACTGAGTCCCTCGATCCTGGAATTGTCCACCATCATCGGTAGGGTCAATCTGAGGCCAATATAATTCAAGCAGCTTCTCGTATGAAAAAAGCGCTGGATCAAACGTAATCTGCACAACCTCGTAATGCCCCGTTGTTCCGGTTTTGACTTCTTCGTAGGTTGGATTCTCAGTTAACCCTCCCGCATATCCCGATACAATTCCATGAATGCCTGGTAATTCCTCAAACGGTGTCACCATGCACCAAAAACATCCGCCTGCAAACATCGCTTGTTCCATATGATCAAATCTCTCCCTATCTATCTTCATCTAATAAATAATATATGCTATGACGATAAAGCCAAAAGATCATAAAGTCAATGGAAGTCAGCAGCACCATTAGAATTCAAATCTCCAAAACGTTATAATATAACAACAACAGAAGTAGAAAGGAATGCGCTATGAGAAAAAATCGTTTAGGACAATCCGATTTGCATGTAAGTGAAATAGGACTTGGCTGTATGTCTTTGGGTACGGATGAGGCGAAAGCCATTTCCATTGTTCATGAAGCACTCGATCAAGGAATCAATTTTGTTGATACAGCAGATCTTTATGATGAGGGCCGTAATGAAGAGATTATTGGCAAAGCCATTCGTCAACGTCGACAGGATGTAATCCTGACCACAAAAGTTGGCAACCGCAGAATTCCCGGTCAAGAAGGCTGGAGCTGGGACCCTTCAAAAGCCTATATTAAAAATGCAGTCAAAGATAGTCTCAAACGGCTGCAAACGGATTACATCGATCTATACCAGCTGCATGGCGGCACTATTGAAGATCGAATTGACGAAACGATTGAAGCTTTTGAAGAACTTAAGCAAGAGGGTCTTATCCGCTATTATGGGATCTCTTCTATTCGTCCTAATGTAATTAGAGAATATGTGAAAAAATCAAATATTGTAAGTGTTATGAGCCAATATAGCATTTTAGATCGACGTCCTGAAGAAGAAATCCTCCCTCTGCTAGCCAAGCATGGAATTAGCATGATCGCACGCGGGCCTTTAGCGGGGGGCATTCTATCAGAGCGTGGCCGCAGCAAGGCGGAAAAGAATTACTTAGATTACAGTAGTGAGGAACTTCTGAATTTGCATGATCGGCTTTCACAGGAAACTAGCGACTCTCGCAATCTTGCACAAACAGCGCTGCATTATCCACTAGCTAATCCATCTGTAGCCGTTATTATTCCTGGGGCAAGCAGTCTGGAGCAATTAAAAAGCAATGTAATGGCTGCTGATGTAGCTCCACTCACTTCGGAGGAACTTGCAGACATTCAGCAGATGAGCAAAGCAAATCGTTACAAGCTTCATGTATAGATTAGTCACTTTCGTTAAAAACAATGGGGTGTCCATAGCCATACAATGGCTGTTGGGCACCCTTACTTTTTGAATCTAACTGATCGCTGATCTAATCCTTAAACTTGGTTTGATTAGATATTATTCACACGAACGAAGCCGCTATAGGACACAGTTGACCTTATGCGCTACTTTTTCCTATATTAAGGGTGCTCGCGGACTCCATAGCCGCTATGAGCTTGATAATCACCATATATCATCCTCTATTTAAGGAATAGCAGCACTGGAGTCCGAAATCATGCTCCAAAGGCTAAATATATGCAAATAACGTCATCTGAGTCCGAAAGTATTCAAGTCACTCCGCGTGACACATCCAGCCTGCCATAATTCCAGTAGAATAAAATCGAGTGATTCTCGTGAAGCCTGATTCTTTCAATAACTCTTCAATTTGTTTTTCAGGAAGGAAAGAAATTTTCGTAATATTGCTACTTACATTATCAAACGCTTCGGGAGATTCATACCCTGCAACCCAAAAGCTTTTCCATACATTTATTCTGTCGTGGAGTTCAGGATCATCCAAATCTCCATATGCACTTACGAGAACAAACGGAGCACCCGGTTTCAGATTATCCTTTATGGAGCGAAGCAATTTCAATTTTTCTTGAACATCATGGATGAAATGAACGACCAAAATACAACTTGCCACATCGAACTTTGAGTCCTGCTGAGGAAGATCATCGATTGTCCCAGGAATCAGACTGACACGGCTCTCTAAGCCCAGTTCATCTATCTTTAACTTCGCGATCTTAAGCATATCTTCCGAAGGATCCACTCCAGTAAATGTCCAGTTTGGGTTAGATGGACCCCATGCCGAAAATTCATTTCCTCCCCCCGCACCGACCACGAGCAAAGATACAGGGATGTCACCTAATTCGAAGCGAAAATAAGATTGGATCATCGAAAATAATGAATCATAAGAGGGAATCGAAATACGAGTTGTTTTTTCATAGGTCGCCCTCTTGGCATTTAATTTTTGCTCTTCAGTCATTGTAATCATCCTCCATTGTTTTAAACTTCACATTTTAGTATCAAAACCCACATTAAAGTTATTACGGATTTATATTATCTCTAATAAGCCCGAAAAAAGAACGGATCTTTACTCCGTCTTCATCGTTTTTGCCAAATCTGCAATTTTCGTGTTCTCTAAGTACTGCTCCATCTGTCGCTCAGCGTCAATCACAACCTGTTGAATCAGACATTCACTTCCGTGATCTAGACTGCATTCAAAAAAGGAAGCAGTTCCTTCAATCGCATGAATAATATCCAGAAAAGAAATTTCCTCCGACTTGCGTCTGAGACGATACCCACCATTAGCGCCAGGCGCAGATTGAATTAATCCAGCCTTCACTAGCTTAGTCATCATTTTGGACAGATAGGTTTGGGAAACACCCAGCTTCTCAGCAAGCAATTGAACACCCACCGGCTTATCAGACGCCACCGTCACCATATAGAGCATTGCATGAAGTGCATAATCTGTCGCTTGGGAATATTTCATTCAGCACCTCCATTAACGACTTTAGAAATCTATGATAACTCTAACATTTTTAAAAGGCAAGTATATAATTCCTACACTCGCCCATTAAGCAATCTTCTTCATCCTCAACTAATTGGAGTATACTCTCCATTAAACTCAAATTCATAGTCATTAGCGATACGGATATAGCCATATACGCAATGCCAGCGATCTCTGTAGAAAACACTGGAATAATTCTGATTATCCCTATTTCCTTCAGCAACTAAGATCTCTTTGTCATCGCATGCTAAAACAATACCTGTATGATCGTGAGGGTCATTAGTTAGCAATTTTTCATAAATCACAATATCACCACGTTGAGGAGTAAACCCCTCTTGCCCGTCAAAATAAAAAAATGCGGTCTCAGGTAGTTGCGCCCACTCTAACCATGCCCCTACGCCAGCTAATCGAAAATCAGCATTCGGATATCGAATCGGCAGCAGAAAGCCAGCTTGCATACAGCAGTAATATACAAATGCTGCGCACCAATTGTTTTGTAATACTTTATAAATCCCTTGGTCAGGCCAATATTTACAGATTTCTCGATATCGTTCGTTTCCTGGTATTCCAACAATGTTTTCTTTTCCAAATGCTTCAGCAATATTAGCCAACTTGCCTCGTTTATCCGTAGGCTGATGAACTTCAGCCCCGCTACTGTAATCTATCTCTTCCAAAAAATCCTCTGGAATCGTCATTTCACGAAGTACATTCCGAAGCCTATTCGTGTCCTGTTGTGTTACATTACAGTCCCTATTCTGCAAGTGTAATTGTAGAACTTGAGCATCCTTTAGAATCTCTTCATAGGGACCCTTAACTTTATTCCTATCCCCTTGATGGAAGATCGCCTTTAGAATTTGAGTCAGCTCTTCATTGGTGAACATATTCAAGTCTCTTAATAAAGGCCTTACGGTATCTGCACTGTTGGGACCTGGAAAATCCTTGACTCCGGTTTTGAAGAAATAATAATTATGAAGCAGTCCTATAATGGCTGCCAATTCCTGATTTTGTTCTCTTTTCATGGCAAGCAATGAAGCGAAGCTAGACACTCCGTACAGGTGAACATACGCTTCCTGTTTCCGTTGTTCGTTACCTATAGACAAGATCATTTCTTGAACAAGCACACGCACACTTTCGAGGCGCTGGTTTACTTTTGTTATCAGTCGTTCAGTCACTGCAAACCTTCCCCTCCGTTACTGCTCAGCTGTAATAATACCAAAGCTAAAACTGACATAAATCTTTTTATCAATTCAGTCCCTAAAGACTACCTTTTTCTGTCCATCCTTGACGAATTCCACACCAAAATAATCGGTATTACCGTTCGCCCCGAATTCAGCGATCCGAGCATCAGGCTTACTCTCAAAGTGAATGTTATGTTTAATATTAGATCTTGGTAACAATGTAATCTCTTGCGGCTGAACCTCTGCGAATGACCAAATCCCTTGAGAATTACCATACTCTCGAAAGATTGGACGAATCATAACGGTTTCATTTTGCCCGCCATAGTTGATTAGCCTGATTGTACATTGAACCTTCACTATATCCTCTTGAGTACCGTACATACAGTGCGAATCTTTTTCCAGAAAATCCACAACTTCAATTCCTTCATTGTTCATATTCACAAGATAATACAATCGTTCTGTTAGAAATGGATATAACGTAATGAAAATGATGATAGCAAGCAAAACGGTTCTGCCTACATATTTTTTATAACGCTGTCTAAAGTGCTTTATAGTTAAACTCCCACTGACGATTAACATAATGATCCCGAATATCGCTGAGTAATGTAAACCATGGTTTGTCGCAGGCTCGCTCCAAGGCGGAATTCCAATGGTTCTGAAGAGGTAATCCCCAAACATAGTCCCCTGATGTGTGATTCCCACAAAAACTAAAGAAAACAGCAAAAATAAAACAGCCATCCATCCTTTACCCTTGATCATTTCATCCCTCCCAACCAATAACAGTTATGTCTTCTCTATCCTCCAAGGAAAGATTCCTATGCATATGCAATTCAATTTTTTTACCGCTAAAACTCAAGGTGTAATCAACTACGTAAGGGGTTTCAATGTAATATACCGTGAGGATTAATTTAGAATCAGCATATTGCCAGCTTGCAGATGTACAAACTTCCTGCTCACTAAGGGATAAGTCTTTAATAAATAAACATTTTGCATAGGCAGGCTTTAAAAAATTGAAGTTAAATTCATCTAAATGATCGTCGTAAAGTAAAGAAAAACTAAGGTGATCTTCTTCAAACTTCAGTATTAATTCTTTAATTTTATGCTTATTATCTTCAAAGATATAAATTCCACTGTACGATCTATAATCTACTCTAACTATCCTGTCTACTAAGGAGATAAATGTAGGAGATTTAATAATGTTAGAAACATCCGTTGACCAATCATGGTTCAGTAAATTTGCATATATGATATCTAAAAAATCCTGTAACTTCTTCATCTCGGTAAAACTTGAAGTTGCAGCAATCACAATCTCTCGACTCGGATCAATGAAACACAATTGACCAAAAGCTCCATTCCCCATCTTACATCCATTCCTGCACATAAAGAACTGATAACCATATCCGTTTGACCAATCAGCCTTATTTTGTCCCCAACGATTATCACTTTGTTCATTTAGCGCCAGCTTTAAATAATCTTCAGAAACAATTCTACAGCTATTGTAAACTCCTTGATTGAGGAGCATCTGGCCAAATTTCGCAATTCCATCTGTTGGTATGCTTAGTCCCATTCCACCAGCAACAATTCCTAACGGGCAAGTCTCCCAATCCGGTCTTTCTATGTCCAATGGAGTAAATAATCTTGGCATTAGAAAATCAACAAGATTCTCTCCAGTCGTCTTTTCGATAATAGCCGAAACCATATAAGTGGCGTGTGTATTGTAATTGTAATAACTTCCCGGTTCATCTTCTACGTCCAAAGCTAAAAAGGCACGAACCCAATCATTTTGCTTGGCTATCGCACCATATATATTATTGTTATGCCCCGTATTCATGGAAAGAAGATGATGTATCGTCATCTTAGCTAAATTAGGTGAAATTGAGCTAGGAAGCTGATCTGGGAAAAAAGAAACCACTTTATCCGTTAATTCAAAATAACCGTTATCCCATGCTATGCCTGCTGCAATAGATGTAAAGCTCTTACTCAGAGAAAATAAAATTTGGGGAACGTTTTTGCGGTACGGTTGACGATAAAACTCGGTAATAACTTCTCCCTTTCGCAATAGCATAAAAGTATTAACCGGTAAATTAGATCGTTCAAGTTCTTCATAAAACTTAGACAGCGCTTGAGTCAAAATCTCTGGCTGATCCATATAAACCTCGCTTGTCATTATATTTTTGAGTTTTTTAATAATTCTCAGGTGGAGCGCTAAGTCTCGTGTCAGGTCTAAAATACTTGATATAGTTGTGGTATATTTCCGTTTCTTTAAACCCAAGGCTCTCATATAAGGCTTTCGCAAAATTCCCCTTCACTACTTCAAGTATGACCTTATCTTCACCTCTACTAATGATTTCATTAATAAGAAATTTCACAAAAGATCTTCCATAACCTCGTGATTGATGTTCTATCGAAATAGCAACCATACTTATTTTATTTCCTGCTATCTTGCCTACTGCTACTATCGTTTCATCAACTATCATTACAAACATATTATCTTTATTCTCCGCATACTGTTCCCGTTCCCATTCCACAGGTTTATAAAAAAACGAGGGATACATTCCTACACGTTGACGCATATGATAAAAAGCTAATTCGCAAACTCTGTCCCATTCAAAGTAATCCTTTTCCTCATAATTTCTAACCAGGATATTCTCTGAAGGAAAGGGAGCGCCTGTTCGTTCCATATTATAGATGGCAAAGTATACGCGATAATTATTTTTTTCCAAAACGCTGATTAATTGAGCATTGCTAGAAAGAACATTGAATACTGTATGCTCTACTGTTTCATTATGTATAAGCATGTTTTCATATTCTTCTATAAGCTTGGAGCCGACTTCCATTGTGTCATACTCATTATTAACAAACAGGATTGCTTGTGGTTTTCTTCCAAACCCGTTAAATGAAAGAAAGCCTATGGATGTATCATTCATAATGGCAACCACAATGTTCTCTCTGTTGCTTTCTTCATTTTGATAAAAACTCTTTAATAAATCCTTATTGTGAAGTAACATATGTTCAATTTGCGCCTTATCTCTTTGCGGACTATATTTTTGTATTAAAAATGAGTTCATCTTGCTCCTCCATTTGTTCATTTAGACGGCAACCTTGTCATACTTAACCTAAAGACTTGTTATACCAAAAATAATCTTCAACGTTTTACGACTCTTCTTACTTATTTTCAAGCCTTGTCTTAAGTCTAGAATGATTACGGTTTTGCCAATCCAAACTCTAAAATATAACGAGCGGAACTTTACCGGTTTCACTATGCCTTTTTCTTCATATTCCGTTCCATCCTCTAACTCCGTTTCAGTTCTAATAAGCCATGTATTGCCAAGACCAAATTCGATATACTTCAGAATCTATCTCCCCCGTACAAGAGCTGCTTTTATTGCTCAATAGTTTTTATTAGATAAAGGCAGAGATCATCGTCCACACAAACATGTGCCCCAGGCTCAACAGGCTTATTATCGTACATGATTCCCCGCCCATCAGGGATAAAACCACGCTTTATATACATCCGTTGTGCGGTTCCATAGTCAGCGTATAATCCAAATCCAATACCAATAGTATTAGATATAGTAAAAGCATCTTTTTCAAGAGCTTCAATTAATACACTTCCTACCCCACGTTTCCTAAATGGCGGGATGACGTCAAAGTTTTGAATTTCAGGTATATTATTCTCTGCAAAATAAGGATATTCCGACCTGTATACCACATGTCCCCATCCAACAAACTCATTTTCACAAAAAGCTAAAAGTGTAACTCGCTTTTCATTTTGATTTTCTTGCCAACAACGTTGGACATAATCAAGAGGTTGGCTTACGTCATGCTCAGATAACCCCGTATGTATAATAGCAATATCGTTTTGTGTCATTCGACGGATTTGTAAAGGTAAGGCCATAATATAATTTCCTCCTAACTTATTAAATGAGTCCATTCCTATATTAACATACTAATTAGGATTAATCTGGTAAAAAACAATTATTGTTAAACTACCCTGTCAGATAAAAGAACAGGCTGCAGAATATACCGGCAGCCTGTTCTGATTTTGTTATTTTTTTATTTCTTTAAGGTAAAAGTCATATAATTGATCAATAGATGAACTTGAAAAGATAGACGTGGCTTGTTCAATTTTCTCACGTTTCCAATCGAACCAGCACATTTCCTTTAACTTTTCGATTTCTTGATCTGTAAACCGTTGCTTGATCACTTTAGCAGGATTGCCGCCTACTATCGTATACGGTGGGACATCCTTTACAACAACTGATCCTGCCGCAACAATAGCACCTTCGCCTATTTTCACACCGGGCATAATCATTGCATTCATCCCAATCCAGGCATCACTTGCAATGATTGTATCCCCTTTGGATTCGTAAGAGTTTGCAATCTGATCTACAAAAGGATACACGGTGATCCATTCAGGATGATGATTGTGATTCCCACCCATGAGAATAATTACACCACTAGCAATACAAACATAATTTCCTATAATCAATTTATCTAAATGCCAACCATAATCTTCACTGGGATTAAACAACTTTCTTGATTGTTCATCACCCCAAAGGTATCTAACACACCCATCTTCAAAATCAAGATTATCGTAATAACCAGAGTAGTAAGAGTACTCTCCTACCTCAATCATTGGGTTGGTGACAATATCCTTTAAATACTTAATTTCAGACCAGTGGCTGAACTGATGTTGTTTCATTTTCTTTCCCTCGCTTCTAAGTAATGTAATTCATTTATACTTAGAAGCTTGATGCAGTAGCGACATTCTTAAACCTTTTCAAACGACGAACCATCGTCCTCATCCTTTTCCTAATTGATGCCGTCATTGTAACAAACGAATGATTTATTCGTCAAATCAACCGTATTGTCCGAACTCAGCTCAATTATGAATTTATCGGATTACGGCTAGCCTTAACATGTTTAAGCTGGGCAACTATAATGACGCTAATGATCACTAGAAGGAACCACGAACTGATCTTACTGAAACTAACCAGTTGCCACGTTTGATATTGATCAGGATATTTCCATGCATTAAAAAATGTAGCGATATTTTCAGCTAACCAGATAAAAAATCCTACAATAAAAAAGGCCAGTGTCAAGGGCATTCGATAGGTAACCGTCCGTACCCTATAAATGATCCATGTTTTCCAGAAGACAACAACCACAAGCGCTGTCAGCCACCAGCGAAAATCAGGAATGAAATGATGTGTGAAAAAATTTAAATAGATGGCTCCTCCCAACAATCCCGCTGAAGCAAGCCCCGGCCAACCGGTCATATCCATTTTCAATCTTCGCCATATCTGGCACATAAAGCTTGCGACACTTGCATACATAAATCCACTATAGAGGGGTACACCAAACACCTTCGTAAACCCTGGCTCAGGGTATGCCCATGAACCCATCTTTACCTTATAGATTTCCAGCAATAAACCAATAACGTGGAACACACAGATTACTTTTATTTCATCCAGTGTTTCTAATCCAGTACGGTACATGAGGTACTGCACTGTAAGCAGTATTAGAAGAATGGCATCATAACGGTAAAGAAAAGGCATTTCTATTATGTTAGAAAGAGCTAAAGTCCCAAAAATCGCAATAGGAAATATGCAACTCATCGCCTGATGATATCCAAAATGCAGCAATTGTGTTATTGACTTCATTCTTAACTTTCCTCATCATTTTTGTATTCTAATAGATCTCCAGGCTGACATTCCAAAGCCTTACAAATTGCCTCTAACGTTGATAATCGCACCGCTTTTGCTTTTCCATTTTTCAATATAGAAAGGTTAGCCATTGTTATTCCAACTCTCTCCGAAAGCTCAGTAACACTCATTTTTCTTTTAGCCAGCATCACGTCGATATTAATTATAATCGCCATTGTTTTCACCTCAGACAGTTAAGTCATTTTCTGATTTTATATCAATAGCTTCTTTTAAAAGCCTTTGTAGAACTGCAGCAAAAACGGCAATCACCATGGAGGCAAAAATGATAATCAAACCGATGACTATAATCCCGGGGGCATCATCTTTCTCCGCCATGAGGTAAAAGAGTGGCATACCAACTACATACAAGCAACTGATGATGATTGCACAATATTTTATTTTCTTTAAAACCTGTACAGACATTTCCGAGAAAGCATTGTTCTTGTCAATATAGCCTAACAGTTTAAAAGCTTGATACAGTGCAAAGTAAAAAGGTATCGCCGAGGCATACAAATCAATGGCAAGGAGATATTTCAATAAACTATAATCCGGATACAGTTCTGCTGCGAAACTCGCTATCTCCGGCACCACAAATATGCACAAAGCAAGCACCGGGATACCTATAAGAATAACCGCTGCCCTTAAAAAAAGTGTTGATCCTCTTTCCATAAAAAACACACCTCACAGATTTATTGTGAATTGAATTTATCACATTATTTATCGTATTACAATATATTTTAATCGAAATACAGTTATTATTGGCTGTTTTATAATTTTCGACTAAAAGGCCGAGCTAATTGACTATTAGAAGTCATTAGCTCGGCCTTGGTACCTTTTCATATCTCTTTATCTCTATTTTTCTATTCTACAAGTAATTCTAATACTGACCGAGATCGATAAAATTCAAATCCATGTTAGTTTCATCTTCAGCCTGATTTGCAGCCTCCGTTGATACTACTTTTCCTTCGTATTCAAGGTTACCGCTTGTCAAATTGAATACATATAGACGATTACCTTTGAAATTCTTATAACCCACAATATAGAGATAGTTTTGTTTAAAATCATAGGTAATGTTTTCACTTAAATCTATATTTGTATTCTTCAAAGTAGTCTCATATTCTTTACTCACGAGATCGTAAGAAATAACAGTAAATCCTATATTCTCCTTACCCGATACAGCTTTTTGCAGGAAATAAATTTTCTGTCCATACGCATTCATAATATTATTCAATAACATTTCATGCCCTTGGAACGCGAGCGGCGAGATTTGTCCTGTTGCAACATCTACTTGATATGCCTTTTTATGATTATCTTTACTAACCGTTAAAATCCATTGATCCGTGTGATCCAGATTTTGATTGGCTAACCTAACGAATTGATTATCCCCATTTGCTGCTTCAGATTTAGCTCCTGGTAACACGAGCGGCTCATTTATAATCTCCTTTGTTGTTAGATTAACACGGATAATCTGCGGTTCAGATACATAACCTTTGGCGCTGTGATTCAAAAACACCATTGCAACAAGCTCTTGATCAACAAGCTGTACATTTTGTACATACATATCTGAAACATCATGATCTACATTGATATCGGATGTGATTTCCAGCGTATTGTTCTTCTGCTTGTTAAGCACAGAAATACTGAGCTTAGCATTTTTCTTCGCTGAAGGATCATTGGATTGCTGCTTATCTACGGTCCAATTCACGTAAGCAAGCATATCCTGATTTTCATAAAACCCAGCTAAGTTCTTCTTTCCACGCATGAACTGACGATGCTGATCCCTCCATTTATCCAATTGTGTGTTCACTGGTCTTCGGTTTAAGCTTTGGCTGATCGTTAACTTTTCATCTGGATAATCTGTACCATTTGTAGTGATATTAGCTCGTTTGATGCCAAAAACACTATCCTTAGTCAGATAATTTCCGTATAAAGCTATATCTTCAACGAGAGAAGCATCCCCTTGAACCATCGTCAGCTTATAATTAGGTGGTGTCTCTTGTGAAGCCTGTACATAATACGTCCCGATTGTAACAACCGCGAACACTACAAGAACGGCGGTAACCATATATTTTCTCATTCCTTAACCTCCATTCCCCTTCAATTATACCGATATTTTCTTACGCAATAGATACAAGCTGTACCAAAGCGAACCTCCAGCAATAATCACTATTAATCCGAGACAAGCACCTAAGATTTCTCCGGGATAGAAGTAGCTATCGTATCTGCTATAACCCATAAGATAGGGTATTGAGGCTAATCCAGCTAGAACCGCTAAGTATAATACGATAAAGCCGATCCCTTTCAGTCTGTAGCTCCGCTCCATTAGAATCGCTGTGAACAAGACGATCAAGCCCGTAATGCCCAGTCCATAATATAGAACAAACTCAGAAAAGTAGGGCGGAACCAGTACTCTAAGCACAGTAGGATACTTCAAATAATCAAATACCGAGATGTTCCGATATAGTTCAGCAGGAAGAATCGACTGTGCTATCAAACGCTCCAGTGGCACAAGCACAATTTGCAGGGCAACAAGTCCAAATGCGAATAGCAAGATCGTAACCAGCTTGGCAAAATACAAATTCGCCCGATTGGATGGCAAGGTGAGCAGGCGATATACTATCGTATTTTTACCTCTCCAGTCACGGTACCAGATGAAGCAGCTATATATTAGTAACACTGTTATGCTCAAGAATATGGGTCCGAAATATAGAAGTCCATTATAGCGAGCATACATCATACTGTTTAGCTGAATATATCCAGTCACATTGTGATATTGCTCAAGCGTCCATTGATTCACTCTCATTGCCTCATTCGCAGAATCCAGCCAATGATTAGCACCGATGGTGACTGCTGCAAGCTGCAAGGCAACTGTCAGCACCATGAGTCCAATATATATTTTGGCAAATCGGTTCATTTCAAAATTCAATAGCTTCACAAAAGCTCTCATTTCATGTACACCTCTCTCATTACGTCCGTAATGGACTTACCTTCCTGCTCGCGAACTTCTTCACAGTAGAATTCACGCTCTACCTTCCCGTGCTGTAGCAAGACCGCTTTATCAATTAAATGCTCAATATCGTTAATTTCATGAGTTGTAATAATCACACCACGGTCCTCGATCAATTCACTCGTGAACACATCAGTAATTTGCTCGCGGCTGAACATATCAATCCCCGAGAACGGTTCGTCCATTAGGATGTAATCACAATCCAAGGCTAGTCCCAGCAACAAATTTACCTTCGCAGCCATCCCCTTCGACAATGAGGATACGCGATCCGAAGAGCTCAGTTGGAAGAACTTAAGCAATTCCTTTGCACGTTCAGCGTTCCAATTCCGATAAAAGTCAGCCATAAAGATCAAGCAATCAGCAATTCGCATATTGGAGGGCATCGTTAACGAATCTGGAATAAAAGTGATTTTCTCATACATCACAGGTGTTAGTGATACATTATCGATTAAGACTTCACCTTTGTATGGTGTCAGTCCCATGATGGACTTCAGCACCGTTGACTTCCCGGCACCATTGATTCCGATCAGGCAGGTAATCTCTCCTTTGGCAGCAGTGAAGCTAACGCCATTAAGTACCTTCTTGAATCCATAATTCTTCACCATCTGATTCACTTGGATCATCTTGTGTCACCATCCTCTGGAGATAACTTTCGCTCGGATGTATATTTTGTCTTTATGATATCTACCAGTTCTTCAACTGGAATTTGAATATTCTGAATGGAGCTGATGAATATATCCACTGCACTTTCGATTAATTCAGCTCGAATCGAGTTAAGTATTTGCTGATCCTGTGTAATTCGGCTCGGGGAATTCCCTTCTGTTACGATCAAACCCTGTTCCTCCATTTCCTTATATGCCTTCTGCGCCGTGTTCGCATTAATCTTCATTACTGATGCAAGTTCACGCCGTGAAGGAATTTTGTCTCCCGCTCCGATTTGCCCTGTGGCGATCTGTTCCTTGAAATGACGCACAACTTGAATATATACCGGCTCACGAATATTAAAGCTGACGCCTGATTTCTGTTCTTCTGTCATACAACCAACTCCATATACTAAGTGTGTGTACTAAGTGGTTCATACATCTTATTTATGTACTATACGTGTAATACACTTTTGTGTCAATAGTTCAGGTTTGAGCAGAAAAAAAAGCTGCCTTTCGGCAGCCCTTTTATTACTAAAACACCTTTTGATTAAAAACATGTTCTTTTCCACCTAAACCCAGTGCAGCTGCTGTTGTAGTGTGAATTTTCTGCAGAAGCACGGGATTATCCATTAGTGACAAGCCATAAGAAGGAATCATTTCTTTTATTTTGGGTTCCCATTCTTTTATATATTGAGGGAAACATTTGTTAAGCACTTCAAGCATCACGTGAACAGCCGTAGAAGCTCCAGGGGAAGCCCCTAACAGTGCTGCGACCGAACCATCAGCGGCACTAATAACCTCGGTACCAAATTGAAGTGTGCCTTTGCCAGCTTCTGTATCTTTGATAACTTGCACACGCTGACCAGCTACAACAAGATCCCAATCTTCAATTTTGGCATTGGGGATAAACTCTTTCAGTTCTTCCAGACGTTTTTCTTTCGATAACAGCACTTGTTCGATCAGGTATTTTGTTAATGACATGTTTTTAGCACCTGCCGACAGCATTGTTATGAGGTTATCCGGTTTCACAGAAGTTATTAAATCAAACATTGAGCCCGTTTTTAAGAATTTAGGTGAGAAGCCGGCAAATGGCCCAAATAACAGTGATTTTTTATTGTCGATAAATCTTGTGTCTAAGTGCGGTACGGACATTGGAGGGGCTCCAACTTTAGCTTTGCCGTATACTTTGGCATGATGCTGCGCAATAACTTCCGGATTATTACACACCATAAAAATACCGCTTACTGGGAATCCTCCAATATGTTTTCCTTCAGGAATACCGGATTTCTGCAGTAAGTGCAGGCTTCCTCCCCCGCCACCAATAAATACAAATTTCGCTGTATGTTGTTCAATGTTACCGCTGGCATTTCTGATTTTTAGATCCCATGAGCCAGCACTGTTACGCTTCATACTATTGACACTATGCTTGTAGTGGAGATCGACGTTTTTACTCTTTAAATGCTCAAATAAGATACGCGTTAAAGCACCAAAGTTAACATCCGTTCCAGAGTCAATTTTTGTAGCCGCAATGGATTCGTTCGCTGGACGATTTTGTATAATAAGCGGAATCCATTCCATCAGTTTTTTAAAGTCAGCAGAAAATTCCATACCTTGGAATAATGGATTTTTTGAGAGCGCTTCAAATCTTTTCTTTAAAAAAGCTATATCCTTCTCCCCTTGCACCAAACTCATATGAGGTAACGGCATAATAAAGTCCTGGGGATTATGTATCAGCTTACGATTTACAAGATAAGACCAAAACTGCATCGAAAGCTGAAACTGTTCATTAATCTGAATAGCTTTGCTAATATCTATAGATCCGTCTGGCTTTTCAACAGTATAATTAAGCTCACAGAGCGCCGCATGCCCGGTTCCTGCATTATTCCATTCATTAGAGCTTTCTTCCCCTGCTTTTTCAAGCTTTTCAAATACATTGATTTTCCATTCCGGTACTAATTCCTTCAAAAGTGTTCCTAAAGTCGCACTCATGATTCCGGCACCAATTAAAATGACGTCTGTATCAGTTGCACTTTTGCCCATTATTACCATCCTTATCCCCTGAATTTTGCAGAAAGGATGTGGGCGCTCCTTCTTAGGCGTCACACCTTTTCTGTATCAATTATAACCTTATCATGGTGTATTACAATTATTTATAAATTTAATATCTACTATTATATGAAAAAAATAAAATATTTAAAAGCTTGTAAAAAAGATAGAAATAAGTCCTCAAGATTTATGGAATAAAAAAAGCTGTATCATCCCCTGTTCTCATTGTAGACAATTCCGTTTTGATATCCCAACCCTACTATTGTTTTTTGAATTTCCTGATCTACTTTTCTTTTAAAAGTTGCAAACTCTAATGTAGTTAAGCCAATTGGAAGCTCTTGTTCTATAAATGAATCAAAATCGATCGCCGTTTTGAAAATACGAAGCTTGTGCAGAAAAGGTAATTGCTCCATTCCCGTCAAATGAGCCAATGTTTTACAATTCATAATCGTTAGCTCTTCCAATGCCTTCATCTGCTGATCAAAGTTAATCTCACGTAGCTGGATTTGATCTTCAATCACAAGCTTTTTTAACGCACGAAAAACCGAAATATTACTCAGATCATGAAAGCCACGGACTCTACAAATTTCCAGGCTCTCGATCTCATTCTCTTCGATGTCCTGAATATGTTCTCTGCCTCCAAGTAAAATGCGAAGTTCTTTCAATTTCTTTAGCCGATTAATAAAATGTAAGGGTTTGTTGCTGATGGAGTGCAGCGCGAGATAGGTAAGATCCTCCAGATCTCCAATAGCATTAAGGTTTTTAACCTTTCCTATTACATGCAACTGTTCTAGACGAGAGAATTCTTTTAAGTATTCCAGATTTAGCGTCTTTTTCTCCGAACTAATATTTAAAATGCTTAAAGACCGCAACGTATCTATACTCAGAATCTCCGAATTCTCAAGCTCATAAATACCCACGCTCAGACTATACAGGTTATTCAGCTTAGCCAATACGTTCGTGTTATGTGCCTGGCGAAGACAATTCAGCAGCAGCATTTTAACATTTGGAATCTGCAGGAGTGTCTCACAATCAAAGGATACAGAATAATGGCCATAAAAACGCACTCCAAAATTTTCATCAAAACGCGCGCAAAGCTCATTTACTTCATCCAGAATCGAGCCATAGGTCGATGGATCAGAGAACTGAACAATCACTTGGTTGCCGCTGTACAAGTCTTGCTGAATCTGAACTGGATCTAGTGAAATAGGATCATTGATCAGAATCCTTCTTTTCCATGTAACACTCATTCCTAACCCCTCCTACCTGCCGTTAATCATCATTTTATATTTATTGTAAATCTACGAATTACTTACCCAAGAACATAATTACATAAATCAACCCCATGGACAAGCTAAAAAGGTAGGTTATAGAATATTTAGAGTTCCGTTGATTTATGAGGATTGAGAATAAGTGATTCACATTAAAAATACAATAAGCTGTATCATTCGTAGAGTAATCTACTTTTGATACAGCTTATTTATTATTTATTCAGCCTTTTGCGATGAACTATAAATCCCCGCCACCAACTCCAGCGCTTTTATCCCTTCAGCACCATCCAACCAAAACTTTTGACCCCTGGCGACATGCTCATAGAAGTCCTCAATCAGTCTCTTATGCCCGGTACCCCAATAGGATTTACCTTCCGTAGCACTAAATCTAGGCTCACACAGCAAGGTTTCCTTTCCATCCTTCCAAAGATATAAATGATCTCTGCGGAGGTTGATAGTACCTTCTTCAAAAACTAGCTCCAGCTCCACTGGAGAATTCTCCAGATAGGTATTTGTACCATAAAAGAGCCCTCTGACATTACTAGTGAAATCGATGCAGGCATGGGCGGTATCTTCTACCTCTATGACCCCATTTAGCACATCCGTGGTAATACTGCCTTTCACCGATGCCACCTCTCCACCAAACCACTGAAGTAAATCCAGTGTATGAATGGTTTGGTTAATTAGCAGACCTCCACCTTCCGTAGACCAGCGTCCTCTCCAGTCACTATCGCTATAATAACTTTCGCTGCGGTGCCAGGTCACGATTCCTTTCATGCAGAGCAGCTTCCCATATATTCCTGAATCAATGACCTGCTTAATATATATGGAGGCATCATTATAACGGTTCTGAAACACCACACCAAGCTGACCTGTGCTTTGCTGTGCGGCTTCAAGTATTCGTCTGGCTGAAGGAAGATCTGCCGCCATAGGCTTTTCGGTAAGGACATGTTTTCCTGCTTGTAACAACTCCGTAGCCATTTCTGCATGTAAATAATGAGGCGTACAGAGATGTACAACATGAATACGGTCATCCTTTAAAATTTCTCTATAATCATTAGTAGCTTGGCAGTCATATTCTTTAGCCGCATGTAATGCTTTGTCAGCATCAATATCTGCAACTGCAAGTAGGCTCACACCATCGATGCCTGTTAATGTTTTTGCATGTAGAGGGAAAATGGCTCCGCATCCAATAATGGCTGCTCCAAGTTCTTTCATCTATATTACCCTCCGTTCATCATTCAATCGTTATCTGAGTATTGCCGGGGTTAGATTGATCGCTTGTTCTTGAGCCTTCAGACATAGCTCGGCAGCTTTGAACACATGGCTCTGTGTCATCGCCAGCTCTGTCCGATTCAGACAGTCAAGGATTAGCTCACCAAAGAAAGGAAAACCAACCTTCCCAGCTACATGCTCATAATGTTCCCCTTCCCCATTGACCCAGTACACATGATCCGGTGTATTTGAACGACCCATATCAGTATATTTACGCAGTTCAATATATCCTTCAGTACCCATAATCATCGTGCGCCCGTCTCCCCATGTGCCCAGCCCATCAGGCGTAAACCAATCCACGCGAAAATATTGTGTTGCCCCATTGTCACCTACAAGAGTAGCATCACCAAAATCCTCTAATTCGGGATAAGTCGGATGGTTGTAATTGGCCACTTTACTATGAATAACCGAAGCATCCTGACAATCTGCATAATACAAAAATTGTTCTATTTGATGACTGCCTATGTCACACAAAATCCCACCATATTTCTCCCTTTGGAAAAACCATTCCGGCCGGTTAGGAGCATTTAGACGATGTGGCCCTAATCCAATGACTTGCAGGACACGGCCGATAGCTCCTTGCTGAATCAGCCGCCCAGCATAGATAGCGCTTTCAACGTGAAGGCGTTCACTGTAGTAGACCATATATTTCTTATTAGTTGCTGCTGCCACTGCTCTAGCGGATTCAAGCTGTTCCAGGGTTGTAAAGGGTGCTTTATCCGTAAAATAGTCCTTCCCGTGAGCCATTACTCGATTGCCTAAAGGTCCGCGTTCAGATGGAATTGCTGCCGCTGCTATTAATCGCACTTCGGGATCTTCCAGAACTTCTTCCACAGATCCTGCAGCTTTGACACCGGGATATTTACTAATAAAATTTCTGACCTTTTCCTCATCCGGATCATATACCCATTTCAGCTCTGCCCCTGCTTCAACCAGTCCGTTACACATCCCGTAAATATGACCGTGATCTAGGGCAATAGCGGCAATGATGAATTCACCCGGCTTCACTACAGGTTTGGATTCATATGTTGGTGCATAGGTCATCCCATTTTTCCGATTCATAAAACCCCTCCTAATCAGTATTACTCCATTCTATAACGTATTAAGAAGATAACGCAGACTGATCTCCAAGCTTTCAAAAGGATCACGACGGCAAATATCCTGCTCCACTACGAACCAATCAACACCCGTTTCGCGACAAACATTGATAATTTCTTTATAGTTCATATTCCCTTCACCGATTTCAGCAAAGATCTGTTTTCTATTAACAATCGCCATATCTTTTAAATGCACTACCTGCATTCTGCCTGCAACTTTGCGTATCCAATCAGCCGGACTCCCTCCGCCTGCTTGAACCCAATATAAGTCCAACTCAAAACCAACGGCAGGATCAGACTCAGTGAGCAGAATTTCCATGCCAGTCATTCCATCAAAGCGTTCAAATTCAAAATCGTGATTATGATAAACAAATTGCAGATCATGTTGATCTTTTAAAGTAACTGCAATGTCCGACATCAGCTTTGCGAATTCACGGTAACCTTCTTGTCCCGTACGGAATTTTTCCGGTAAACTTCCTAGTCCAATATTTTTGCAGTTCCACAGCTTATGTTCAGCGGCTAAAGCATCCAAATCGTTCGTTAGGCGATCCCATGACACATGGGTTGCACATATTGCCAGACCTGATTCATCCGCATACTCTTTTACGAGTTTCGGATCGATCGGCCCGATGGCTGAAATCTGAATAGCTTCATAACCCATAGCAGATACCTTTTGAAAAGTGGATCTTAAATCCTCCGCAGTTTTAGTAAAATCACGTAATGTGTACATTTGAGCAGCAATGGTTGAACGATTCATAGGATCTTTCCTCTCTGATTAGAATTTAATGAGTTCCCTTAACATCAAAGGTTTGGGCGACTGTGGTTTCTTTGTTGAAGTTAGAATTCTCTACCTTTTCCATGAGCTTCTCATAAAATAAATCTTCATCAATCGGTAACTCCACCCAATCGTCGGTCCAAGCCGATAAATACATTCCATTAGATAACGTTAGACCGTGAATACCTTCCTCACCCGGAGCTAACAATTTCTCATCGTGTAGAATGGCATTCGTAAAGTTCCGCAAAATTCCTTTATGCTGTTCACCGCCACCTTCTTCTACAGGAATCTCACATTTCCAACACTCTGGGCTGCCGAATCCTCCCGTAAACTCTGCATTGAATTGCGGCTCCGGCGTGCGTAGACGCCAAAAGGTTAGCTTCCCGTCTTCCACTACGATTTTTCCATGATCACCAGTAATTTCGAAACGGTTAGTTCCCGGTGCTTCACCTGTTGTGGTGATAAAAAGCCCTGTCGCACCATTTTCATATTCCACATAAGCGGTTACATCATCTTCAACCTCAATATTGCGGTATTTACCAAAATGACAAAACGCTCTGATCCGCTTAGGCATCATACCTGTCGTCCACTGCCATAAATCTAGTTGATGAGGATCTTGATTCAGCAGCACCCCACCACCTTCGCCTGCCCATGTAGCCCGCCAACCACCGGAATTATAGTAACTTTGTGATCTGTACCAGTTGGTGATGATCCAATTTGTGCGGCGGATTTCGCCTAGTTCACCAGACTTTATGAGATCCCTAAGCTTTTGATATAAAGGATTCGTCCGCTGGTTATACATGATTCCGAATTTGCGATCAGACTTTGCTGCAGCTTCGTTCATCTGCTTAACAGCTTTGGTATAGACCCCAGCCGGTTTCTCTACCAATACATGATAACCATATTGAAAAGCCTCGATAGCTAAAGTTGGATGATCATAATGTGGAGTACAGATTAATACTGCATCTATGAGATGAGACTCATATAACTCTTGGGGTGTTGCAAATTTCTGTACACTTTCCGGTAAATGCTCTTCTGCCCATTTCAAACGTTCTTCCCTTACATCACATACAGCTGCAAGCTCAGCATCTTTAATAAGATTCAACAGACTTTGTGCATGTGCACTCCCCATATTCCCAATTCCAATAATGCCATACCGTACTTTATTCAATCAGATCACTTCCCTATTTGAGGTTATGTTATGAGAATATACTTAATTAATAGACATGAACATGATCGAAACTAAGCATTATTTGCATAATAATAAGATGATTTAGTTAAATAAATTCGTTATAATAAGGATAATCAAGTCATAGAGGAGCTAGATGATGAATAATCCAGGTAACCTTACCGGCAGATTCCTCCAGAATCTTACCGTAAAAGTGACCCATGCCCAACTTAGAAGCGGATATAGCGGGTGGAATCGTACGCTGGAAACCCCAACATTTAATCGGCTGTATTTTATTGACCGCGGTGAGGGAAAAGTTATCATTAACGGTGTTACTTATTATCCGAGAGCAGGTCAGCTAATGATCATGCCCGCAGGAAGCACTCAAACTACAGAAACGTCAATGAATGATCCCTATACACGCTATTTCTGCCATTTTGATGCTGATATTGGGGAGTGGCCCTTATTCCATTCGGCAAACAAACTGTTTATCTGTGATGCGCCCGACCCAGATTCCGTACGGGTTATTTTCACAGAAATGATCGAACAGTTTCAAAAAGAGGATGTATTGTCCATTCTGCGTACTCAGGCGAACGTCCTCAATCTAATTGCTACTTGCCTTGAATCGAACGAGAATATCAAAACAGACTTTATGCAAGAATTTATACATACGGGGGATCAAGGAAAGCTCGCCTATGTTCTTCAATATATCGATGAGCGGCTGGATAAACCCATAGAAATAGAAGAGTTAGCAGAAATTGTCCACTTACATCCGAACTATTTCATCCCCTACTTCAAGAAATTTATAGGGGTTCCCCCCATGCATTATGTGCAATTGAAAAGAATGGAGCATGCTAAAAGACAGCTTTCTTATAGCAATTTCAGCATTTCAGATATCGCGGAGCAAGTAAGTATGGAATTAGCCCATTTCTCTAAATATTTCAAAAAGACAATAGGAATCTCCCCTTCTGCCTATCGTAACAGCACTAAGTAAATTTATTAGGGAATGTCCGGATCTATGTGTTGGAACAATTAGGAGAACGACTACAAGAAATCGGAACCCATAGAGATCATGCTGTATATGTAGCTGAATCAGATCACCGATTGGTAGGATGGATACATGCGACCGTTCGAATTTTGCTTGAGTCTCCTTCATTTGTTGAAATCGGAGGTCTTGTTGTTGATCAGACTTGCCGCGGAGAAGGAATTGGCAGACAGCTTGTAGAAACCTGTGAACGATGGGCAATCCAAACAGGGATTAGTTCGTACTTGATAAGGAACTTTAATCACACTCAGGACTTTTAGGGAGGCTCAATGGTTATGCTAGAATTAACTTTGCATCCAACATTAGAAGGAAAAATCGCTGTGATTACCGGAGGAGCCGGTGTATTATGCCGGGTTATGGCGCTAGAGTTAGGTCGACAAGGAGCTAAAGTCGCGATTCTAAATCGTACCGCAGCTAAGGGAGATTTGGTTGCCGCTGAAATTACTGCCGCAGGCGGTCAAGCAATTTCACTCTCCTGTGATGTTACAGATCAACAGAGTGTTATGAAAGCCGCAGAAGCTGTTAAGAATCACTGGGGTCCTTGCGATCTATTAATTAACGGTGCTGGCGGAAATGATTCCTCAGCAAATACGACCCAAGAGATTTTCAAAAATGATGACCTGGAGAACCCGGACATATTCACTTTTTTTGATCTTAGTGTAGATGGATTTCGCAACGTGATGGACCTTAATCTGATTGGAACATTGATCCCAACCCAAGTTTTTGCCAAGCAGATGCTCGGCAGAACGGGCACATCTGTTATTAATATTTCATCCATGAGCGCACCTTCTCCAATGACCAAAGTACCTGCCTACAGCGCTGCCAAAGCAGGAATTAATAATCTCACCCAGTGGCTCTCCGTTCATTTCGCTGAGTCTGGTATACGTGTGAATGCCATTGCCCCTGGCTTTTTCCTTACTAAACAAAATGAGAAGCTGTTGGTTCGTGAAGATGGCGAGCTTACAGACCGTTCCCAAAAAATCATCTCTCATACTCCAATGCGCCGCTTTGGACAGCCGGAGGATCTGCTTGGCACACTACTCTGGTTAGCAGATGAAGCAATGTCCAGCTTTGTGACCGGAGTTACCGTCCCCGTTGACGGTGGATTTTTGGCTTATTCGGGAGTATAGACTAATCTAATGAGGGATTAAAATGATTGTAGATCCATTACGCGTATTCGTTACTGTAGCTGAACTGAGTCATTTTTCCAAAGCAGGAGAAGCGCTGAATTTATCTCAACCCGGTGTCAGTCTGCATATCCGGAATCTTGAGAATGAGCTCGGTGCTAAACTCCTGCATCGTTCTTCTAAACAGGTTAGATTAACAGAAGCCGGTAGTATTCTTTATAAACACGCCAAACAAATATTGGCTCATTTCGATGAAGCAAGTCAGGAAATCCATATGCTTCAGGACGAAGTCACTGGGAGTATACATATCGGCGCTAGTTTTACTATTGGTGAATATATTTTGCCGGCAAGACTTGCTGATTTTGCCAATCAATATCCGCAGGTCAAGCTGCAAGTGACGATAGGCAATACTGAGGAGATTATTGGAGGCGTTAAATCCAACGAACTGGACATAGGGTTTATTGAAGGCGAGGTCCATGAGAATGATCTCAACGTCACTCCTTATATGAAAGACGAGATGATTATGGTCGCCCCTGCTACCCACCCTCTGTCAAAAGCGATTTCTGTGGAGCAGAGCATGTTGCAGGATCAGGTTTGGGTGCTTCGCGAGCATGGCTCGGGCACACGAGCTTTCAGCGATCATTTCCTACAGGAGGAAGATATTTCTGTTAAAAGATCCTATGTCTTCAACAGCTCTCAAGGTGTTAAAGAAGCTGTGGCCTCCGGTCTCGGAATCGCCATGCTCTCCAGATGGATTGTACGGAAGGAACTGGAAAGTGGTGAGATCAAGGAGCTGCCAATCAGGCAACATCATCTGGAAAGGCAATTCTCGATCATCCGACATCAAGAATGTTCTTCTTCCTTAGCTACCGATGTCTTTATAAAAAAGCTACTTGTCTTTAGAAAAGACAAGTAGCTTTTTTTCTTCCACACTATGAAATTATACTTGATGTTCAACCAAATGCCCGTCTTCCAGATGCAGAACGCGGTCACACCATTCGAGCATCCGTTCATCATGAGTGACCATTACCGCTGCTTTCCCCTCACTCTTCACCTCATCAGCGATCATGCGTACAACTTCTCTTCCGCGTTTGAAGTCCAGACTGGCTGTCGGTTCATCTGCAAAGAGAATCGCTGGTTTATTCATCCATGCTCTAGCGATAGCTACACGCTGCTTCTCCCCACCGGATAGCTGCTCCGGATAGTGATTACGCCGTTTCCAGATATCCAATCGTTTCATCAAATCGGCAGCCCGTTCCTTCGCTTCCTTAGCACTCATTTTCCCCTGCTTAGCTACAAAAAGGAGTTGCTCCTCTACCTTCAAATAAGGCAATAGTTGAGCGCTTTGGAACATAAAGCCTATCTTCTCTAAACGGAGCTCTGTCAGCTCACTTTTACTTTTATCTGTAAGTGATTCTCCATCTATAAAAATCTCACCGCTAGTAGGTGTTAGAAGCGCACCAGCCGCTGAAAGGAATGTACTTTTCCCTGTACCCGAAGGTCCTAGGACGGCAACGAACTCCCCTTCATTCACGATTAGATTCAAATTGTTCAGCACAGACACCGTTGTATCGCCATCACCGTAGTTTTTGGTTACTTGCTTCATAATTAGTTTTGCACTCATGCTCCAGCCCTCCCAATAGCTTCTAATGCATCTACTTTTGCCACTTTAGCGACAGAAATTAGTGATCCTAAAAGAGACATCCCAACGAATAAACAGCTGGTTAAAAGAATGGTGGAAGGCTCCAGTTGGAATGGCATCGAATCTGGCAGGACCTTATTCATCCCAAAGGTAAGCAGTAAGCTAATGCAAAGACTTGATATAGCTAAAATCATGACCTGCCCTACCACGCTCCAAGCCAAGTAAGACATTTTGGTACCCATCGCCTTCAGAATACCAAACTGACTTGTTTTCTGAATCGTAATGACATAGAAGAATACCGCCAGAACAAACGCTGCGATCACAAACAGGAAAACAATCATCATTAGCAGTGAACCCTGCTCTGCCGAGTAGCCCGGAATATTGGATATAGCTACTTTTTGCGTAATGACCTCTACATCTTTTACATTCGTTGAAATCTTATCTACTTGATCAGCATTCGCATTCAGGGCAATCACATTAAACGGTACCGACGAAGAGGTTTCTTCTCCTTGGTTAACCCCCTGCTTCATAGCTTGCCAATCCTGATTGTTGATATAAACTACTGGGGTATGGCTGTATGAGCTATCCTCAACAAAACCTGCAACAGTAAATTCCATCCCGGTTGCCTGATCACGAATAATACTGCCAAGTTTGATTCCTGACTGTTCGAGGTCACGATCAACAAGGACTTTACCGTTTGTCTCATTAGTAATCTTGTCACCTTCAACTACTTTAGGGGCTAATAACCCATTCATATCTACTGCAAAAAAAGTAATATCTGCTTTAACGTCTGCATCATTAGCAGTGACAGTGCTCATCTGCATTGCAAGTGAAGACGCATTATTGTCTCCAACTACTGCACGTACATTCTGGAGCTCCGTATCTGTTAACTGAGAACGTCTAAAGGTCTGATCCGCATCACCTTGTACTACAAAATAATTCGCCGGCATGTTCTCTACTGCAGAGATATTTGCATACGCTAATCCTCTGGCTAGTCCCGTGACGAAAAGTACAAGAAAGGAAACCAATAACATGATAACCATAATTAATAGGTATCTGGCTTTAGAATGTCGCATTTCCCTTAAGGCTAAAAACATATTACCACTCCTTCTAATCTGTATAGTCACAGTTTAGAAGATGAAAATGAACGGAGTATGAATAATGAATTACAAAAGCGGAAGTGTAACTGTAAAGGTAGTCCCTTCACCCAAAGTACTGGTTACTTCAATGTTTCCGTTATGCGCTTCTACGATTTTTTGAGAAATCGCAAGTCCAAGTCCGCTGCTATGTGTTTCATGCGTTCGTGCTCGATCTACTTTATAGAAACGATCAAAGATTAACGGTAACTCCTCGGCTGAAATGCCTTCACCAGTATCCGACACAGAAACAATACAGTTCTGTTCCACTAGCTTCGCGGAAATCATAATGGAACCTTCAGCAGGTGTGTATTTTATGGCGTTGGAGAGCAGGTTCATCCATACCTGGAACAATAGATTTGAATCACCTAGAACGCTGATGTCAGCAAGATTCAAACGCACGGCCAGTTGTTTCTCCGTTAATCTCCATTCCATGATTTGTACGACCTGTCTTAGTTGTGCACGCAAGTCTGTCGACTTTTTCTGTATGGAATTAGGATCATAATCAAGTGAAGACAAGGTAAGCAGCTGTTTGCTAAGCAATGAAAGACGATGGCTTTCTTGGTCAATAATATTGAGATACTGTAACCGTTCATCCTCAGGTAAGGTAGAATCTTTTAAAGCTTGGGCAAATCCCTGAATAGATGTTAATGGCGACTCAATTTCATGCGATACATTAGCGACAAATTCCTGACGTGCCCGATTTGTTCGTTCCAGCTCCCGGCTCATAATCATAAAATGGGAAGCTAGCTGACCAATCTCATCACGCCGCCACGTATTCAATTTGATATCGTATCTGCCTTTTGAGATCCGTTTAGTGGCCGTCGTCAAACGTGTAATAGGTCTAACTACATGTAGTACGCTAATCATTACAAAGCCTAAGCTAAACAACACGGTGAACCCAATGATCACAGCGAAAAAGACGCGCAGCTCACCGAACTGTACTTCAGCATCCGGACGCATAAACAAAGCATACGTCTCATTGTTTACTTTTACAGGAACACCAATTGAATTACGCAGTTGATTATCAAAAAATCCGGTAATAAATGCACTGTCCGGGAAATCCGCGACCCCATGATAAATTTGCCCATTCAGAACCTTCTCTAGTTGCTGCTCATCCAAATCTTCTTTTCTAAAGGGCTTACCGTAGAATCTTGATTCCCCTTCAGCATCAGTTAAATAGATTTTATAACCCAGCTTGGCTATACTCCGCAAATAATCCTCCATCGTTTCCGGATGTGATTCTGCGAATTGTTGAACCTCGATAGCCATTCCGGTAAGTTTGGCATCGTTCTGAGATTTAATCTGGGCTTGATAGTAAATATTAGACACCAAAAATCCAAGAAGGCTACTCACCACAATTACTGAACAGAAGACAATACACATCCGGACATACAAGGATCTCATACGTTAACCATCTCCAATTTATAGCCAATACCTCGAACTGTTCGGATCACAAAATCTTCCTGATAATCTACGAAGCGCTGACGCAAACGTTTGATATGTACATCGACTGTTCGCTCATCACCTTCATAATCCATGCCCCATACCAGTTCAATTAACTCACTACGTGTATATAACCTGCCTGGATATTGCGCCAATTGAGCCAGAAGCTCAAACTCTTTTACCGGCAGCAGCAGAACCTCATCACCATCGGTTATTTCATAATTTTTGCGATCAATAACTAGAGAATTTAATCGAATCCGATCATCTGAAGCAATGGAATAGCGGCGGAATAAAGCTTTGATCCGAAATAGCAACTCTTCAGGCTCAAAAGGCTTTGTTACATAATCATCCGTCCCCCGCAAATAACCTTGCTCTTTATCACTCAGCTGCTGGCGTGCTGTCAATAAAATGATCGGAATATCATACGTTTCTCTAATATGCTGACATAGCTCTAACCCATCTACATGTGGCATCATTACATCTACGACCGCTAAATCCGCAATACTGTCCTGCAATTTATGTATCGCATCTCGGCCATCACTGGCCTCCATCACCTGATATCCTTCCCTTGTTAGTACATGTTTTAATAATGTTCGAATATTCACATCGTCATCTGCTACTAAAATCTTCTTCATCATTTACACTCCCTGAATAATGGATGAACTCATAGTAACAACTTTATAACGATAGAACAACTAAAGTCAGATCAAACAAAAGGCTTGATACTCTCTCTAAGTGTGGTAACCGGCCGCTCCATCAGTCTCTCCAGATCTTTTGATGTAGAAGCAGTGTCTATCTTCGCAAGAAACGAATATATCCAATGTTGAACGCTTGAATCCTCGCGAAACGTAATTCTTTTCCCTGATAACTCTGATAATACATCAACTAATTCGTTAAAGTCCCAAACGCTAGGTGCGGCTAGTTCGTAGATTTGGTTCTCATGTCCACTCGTTGTAAGAACTTTTGCCGTAGCTAAAGCGAGATCCTCACGAGTGACTGAGTTAAACTGCCAGTTCCCTGGATAAGTGGTTAGCTCGCCGCTTTCCATGGCTTCCTTCAACCCAAGCACACCCACAAAATCTATATACAAAGCGTTACGCAGAAACGTATAATCTATCCCTGATTCAAGAATCATCTGCTCAGTTAGTAAATGAACATGATAAGAAGGAATCGGACCTTTGGGGGGAAAGGCAAATCCAGTATAAAGCAGATGTTTCACATCGGCTTTTTTTGCTGCATGAATGACCTGAGCATGCTGATTTAATCTGATCTTATCATCGGTATGAGAGCTGGAGATTAGAAGTAATGTTGTGACCCCTGTAAAAGCTTCAATCAGCGAATCCAACTGGTCATAATCGCCAAAACGGACTTCGAACCCTTTTTCTAAATAATTAGCAGCTTTCTCTCGCTGACGAACACAAGCAATAACTTGACTAGCCGGAACATACTTCTCAAGGTTCTCCATAATTAAGCTGCCTAATTGGCCTGTGGCTCCTGTAACCATAATCGACATACATAACACCCTTTCTGTTATTCGAATGTACTCAGTTTTTGTAATAAAAAAATAAGTTGGTGCAGCTCCTGATCATTCAGATTCTGCATTCTCTCTGCGACAGCCTGACGATTCTCTGGAAGATGCTCTAAAAGTAATTGCTTGCCTTCACTTGTAATCGAAATGACGCTTTTTCTGCCATCCTTGGTATCATTCGAACGGGTTATTAATCCATCTCGTTCCAATGGTATTAACAGCATGCTTATATTAGCTTTGGTAACTCCAATAATTTGAGCCAATGTAGAAGGTAAAATCGCACCTCCTTGTTTAGAGATCTCCACCAAGATACGAATTCTTGCTCCGTTCAATCCTTTCGACTGCCAATATTTCTCAGAGACAGAAACCAAATTTGCAGTAGCTTCAACTAATGTAAAAAATGCTTTGGTATGCAATGGCTGATTCAGCACAACTTGTTGTAAATGATCCATATTCTATAATTCAGCTCCAATATAGTTAAGTCCTTAACTTTTTTTCAAACATACTACAATCCCCATGCGTTGTCAAAAAAAAGAAGCTGCCTCACCTAGCAGAATAAATCTGCTGATGAAACAGCCTCTAAATATAAACTCACCTTAGATTAACACCGTTTTTGTGGAAACAGGCTCTTCACTGTATTTTTTAGAACCCTCCAGCATAACCTCCAGCTTAATGATCTCCGACCGGCTTGCTAAACGAATTGGGGGTCCCCATGTTCCATAACCTGACGACACGACTACATGCAAATTGTCCTTACGAAGATATCCCCAGTCCAGCTCGAACAAACGTTTAGTGATCCAGTGATTTGGAGCAATCTGTCCTCGGTGTGTATGACCAGAGAGTAGAACGTCTACCCCAGCTTGAGCGGCTACGTCGAAGCCTGTAGGCTGATGATCCATCATAATCACAGGACGTGTAAGATCAAGTCCTTCGAGCAAGGAGCTTACACTTTGTCTGCCACCGGCTTCCATCGCCTCGGCTGTCTTATCTTTTCGGCCTACAATATAGGTTCCTGCGACTTCTTCAACCTCATCTTGCAGGACCTTGATCCCAATACTACTCATCAAATCGGTATATTCCTTAATTGATCCACCATAATATTCGTGATTGCCCAGTACTGCGTAGACACCATAACGAGCTTTTAACTGTTTAATCTGTTCACTCATACTATTGCGGATAAAAGGTTCAATGCTGTCATCCAAGACATCTCCAGCCAGCAAAATCACATCGGGTTGCATAGCGTTCATTTGTGACACCATTTTTTTGAGATGACGATTGCCCACGATATTCCCTAAGTGCAGGTCTGAAGCAACCGCGATCGTTAATGGCGTACTGGTGCCAATGGATTTATCAATAGGAATGGAATGTGTGCGGATCACGGTACTCCAGGCGTTGATTGAACCCCAGATCAGAAAAACTGCCAATAATATCAGAATTGTCCCGCCCGCTTCTGCGATGTAATAGGTACGATCGATTCCCGACCATCCCAGTATCACGTATAATAGGTCTGCCAAAGGTAACGTAATGATAGCAAATTCCATACAGGCTAGATAATACGATCCAATCACTTTAAAGAATCTGGCGATCGGTTTAACCGATTTTGGCCATGGAATCATTCCAATGACATACGCAAAAGCGATGAGCATAAATAATGTCCAGAATACTGCTGACGAAACACCTGAAAACCATTCATGAATAAGTAACCAGCCGTGATAGCCAATGTAGAAATTAACAAGACCCAGAATGAGCAGCATAGCAAATCCTGAAGCTAACATTCGTAATGTTTTCATCGTTTCTCTCCCCTTTACCTTACTACTTCTCTACTTCTTATCTCAAATCATAACACAAACCGTTAACCCAGTATAAACTGCAATGCGGTGTTCGGAAAACATCGGAACTAAAAAAAGAAAATGCCCATCGGCATCTTCTTTGGAGGTTTATCTTATATCGCTTTATCACGTGTGGCCATACATTGACCAATCAGCTTATCGCATTTATTGATGTGATTTATCAGCCAGTCTGTTAACGTTCGATTAAGCTTGATGGTTGAGAGTACGGATACTCCCTTTGTTTTGACCGTTTCTTCCAATTCGAGAACTGCCTTCACGAAATCAGCATGCGTCTGACGATGTTCAGCTAGTTCAGGGAAGTTGATCTCCTCCATCAGCTGCTCTTCATTACTGAAATGTTCAATCGTGTATTCTTTCAAGAATTTCAGCGTTTCCTCAATCTTTTCTTTTCCTTGCTGATTACTGCATGCTTCAAAGAACTCGTTCAATTTCGCTAACAACTGTCTGTGCTGGCAGTCAATTTTTTCTACACCGATATCATATGAATCTTTCCAAGCGATCATGAAATCACCATTCCGTTTCTTGAAAATTACATTTCAATTTTATTTTCCACCTTTCTCCACAAAAGAACTATTAACAACATCACAGGCGTCTATATTCAACCTTTAGCTGTACATATAGCACCTACTGATTTGGTACCTATTTAATAATCTCTACTTCATCACGGGTTCGATATGTACAAGTACATTGGAAACTTGGTGCCGGTCTTTTAACTGTTCTTCAATTTCTTCCGTAATATCATGGCTCTGCACCACACTTAGCTGAGAATCCACTAGTACAGTTGTGTCTACTAATACGTTATTCCCATGGATACGGGCTTTGATATCTTTTATGGATTGTACGCCATCAATTTCTGCCACAGTTTCTTTCATCTGTTCAAGCTCTTCCGCATCAAATCCGTCCGTTAGATCATGCGTAGCCTTGCTAAAGATATCCCATGCCGTCTTACAGATGATTAGTCCGACAATGATAGCTGTAAGCGGGTCAAGCCAAGGAACGCCTAAGGAGGAAGCCACAATTCCGATAAAAGCGCCCACGCTAACTATAGCATCTGATCGATTATCCAGTGCTACTGCCCGCATTGCGTTACTGTTAATGGCGCGAGCCAGCCTAATATTATACATATAGACAGCCATCATAACTACAGCACAACCCACTGCCGTCCACGCCGCTATAAGATCAGGACTTTCCAGTGCTGGTTGAATAAACTTGTTCACAGCTTGATACAAAACTTGAAGCCCTACCGCAATCATAATGAATGAAGCAATTAATGAAGCCACGGTCTCCGCTCTAAAATGCCCGTAGCTGTGGTTCGAATCCGGCGGTCTTCTGGAAATCTTCAGGCCAATTAGTACCGCGATAGAAGCAATAATATCGGTACTGTTATTCAATCCATCTGCAAGCAACGCTTGAGATCCTGAGACTGTACCTATGAACAGCTTGATAGCTGATAAAAAGATATAAGCAACGATGCTTAGCCAAGCTCCTTTTTCGCCTTGTTTAATGTCGTTATAAGTTTCCAAAAAAAGAACCCCCAAAGAATAGTATTGTTCTATACTACACTTTGAGATTCGGGTGGGTCTAGAGAAACAGTGTTGCTACGGGGCGTAATAGTTCCCTCTGTCAAATAGAGTTGCAAGGTCGTAACTGTTTTGCGGAACGTAACATAGTTTGCCCCCGTTCAACTTTGCTTCCATTCTTCTGGAATAGTAACTTTTTGCTATTTTTATTGTCTAATTATAGTAATGACAAATTTAAAGGAGCGTGGAGTGATGATTCAGTCTTTGCCGAAGAAAATTGTTACATGTTTAGCTATAGGGAGTATTTTAATTCCAATAACAAACAGTGGATCAACGTCAGTCATTTCCGCAGAAAAAGCAGTTGTAAGCCTAAGTAACACTTATTACAGTGAAGTCACAGCCCCGATCCTAAAACCTGTTTGGTCAGCACAACTCGCCATTTTAAAAAAAGACAGAATCACCGGACAGGACATTACAGCACTCGCGGAAAACGGGAAGATCTTTGCGTTGCAGCGCAATGAAAAATTAACCGCAATGAATGCGGCAACAGGCAAAAAATTATGGGAGTTCGGAAGTGGATTAGCGCCGCTATTCACATACAATAATGGATTTATCTACGGTCTGACCCAAAGCGGCTCCCTATATGCCGTTAGTGAGGCAGGTAAAAAAGCATGGTCGGCTTCCATAACACTCCCCAAAGCTACAAATATACAGCGTTTAGGATCTACTATTTATGTTACACAAGAGGAACAATTAGCAGCAGTTGACGCCGTAACCGGAAAGATCAAATGGAAGGCTGTAGAAAAAAGTAATAACTTTACAGGCTTATCAGATCTCATGGAAACAGATGGGGTCGTTATTCGCAGCTATCTGTCTCAAGGGGCCTTAACAACTGCTGGACTAGCCGCCTATGACAGTCTGACAGGAAAAAAACTATGGGACCAGACCCGGCAATGGATGCCGTTAGCAGTGAAGGATGGACTTCTCTACTCCATTACGAATACATTTATGATGGATGATGACCCGGTAAATCGTAAAGTCAAAGTATCCGTGTTCAACATAAAGACGGGAGAATTAAAAGGAGAACGTTTATATAAATGGACAGATACCGAGAATAAGGATGGTGTGTACACTTATAATGGGATGAATGGAAACGCGTTTTTGGATGGAAAAGACTTTTATATCTTTCAGGGTAGTAAGTTTGTGAAATATGATTTCTGGAATTATTCTGCAGAGGGTAAACCGGTGCAAACCTGGACCTCGATGGTTAAAGAAAAAGACTCTCCACTGAACCAAGTTTATCAACAAAGAATGTTATTTCAAAATCAAGATAAAGGTACTTTATCCGCACTTAAGCTAGGAACTGGACAGCTTGTCGACCTCAATATTGGAGAGAATCCAGTGGTACAGACGGATCTGTTCGGAAACGTGGTTTATAGTGGACAATCTGATGGCCTATTTCACGCTTATGACATGTTAACTCTGAAGCCTATTTTCACTGTGAACACAGGCTCTCGTAACTTTGCCCCTTCCCTTAAAACTGGAGGGATGCTGATGATTCGAACGGATAATAAGCTGCTCGCGATTAAACTTCCTGCATCTATAAAATAAAAAAGCCTGATTTCTCAGGCTTTTGGGCTTCAATAACTTATTCAGCCGGAGCTGTAAAAGTACGTGCAGCAAACTCGGCATCCAGCATGTAGAAGGCGTTGCTATCTTTATCAATTCGTTTCAGTTTACTGATGATGTTGCTAAAGAGTGCTTCTTCTTCTACTTGCTCGTCTATAAACCATTTCAAGAAATAAATCGTCGCATGTTCACGCTCATCCAGAGCAAGATCAGCCAAATGATAGAACCGTTTAGTGTTCTGTTGTTCATGCGCGAAGGCATGTTCAAAAGCATCTAACATCGAGTTATATTCGTTCTTCGGCTCTGGTAGTGCTTCTAGCGTAGCACGGTTATCCCGATCGTTAAGGAACTTATAAATCTTCATGGCATGGAACCGTTCTTCTTCGGCTTGAATTAGAAAAAAGTTTGCAAATCCATCCAGACTTTCGCCGGAACAATAAGCAGCCATCGCTAGATAAACATGAGCGGAATAAAACTCGAAATTCATCTGTTCATTAAGTGCTTGTACTAATCCATCTTTCATTGGACCGTCACCTCATTATTCAAATTTAATATGTAAATATTTAAGTTTATCTTATCACCGTGCTTCTAAGTCAGCAAGGATTCCTCTCCCAATATCTAATTTAGCTAACGAAAGGACGACTATTCAGATGATTAGATTGACCCGTCACAGCCTAAAGCCTAAGATTTCCGGTACACTCTTCATTATTGCAGCTATGGTGTCACTGTTCCTCATAGCTGGCTGTTCCAATAGCAGCAATAATTCACAATCTGAAGCTACCGCTACACCGACCTCCCAATCCACACCTTCACCAACCGCTAGCTTGGCTCCCACCCCCTCAGCAATCAGCGATCCAATTGCTCTTCAGGTTGCTGGGATGACTTTGGAAGAAAAAATCGGACAAATGCTCCTAGTTGGAATTGATGGAACTGTCCTTGATGAGCAAGCTAAAAAGATGATTACCGAAGACAAAATCGGTGGAATCATCCTCTATAAGGACAATATTAAAAGCCTGAAAGGGATGATCAGTCTTATCAATTCTATGAAAAAGAGTAACACTGGCAACCCCGCCCCACTATTCATGAGTGTGGATCAAGAGGGTGGAAAAGTCAGCCGGATGCCTAAAGAATATGCTACATTCCCTTCTAACGGAACAGTGGGTGCAAGTAATGACGCTGCTGCTGCCGAGAAAATGGGAAAGCTGCTCGCAAGAGAAGTACGTTCAGCCGGATTTAATATGAACTTTGCTCCCGTTCTCGATATCAATAGCAATCCAGATAATCCAGTCATCGGAGATCGTTCGTTCGGTAATGCTGCTGGCCAAGTCATTCAACTAGGGATTGCCGAAATGAAGGGAATTGAGAGTGAAGGCGTCGTTCCTGTTGTCAAACATTTCCCAGGACACGGAGATACCTCTGTCGACTCCCATCTGGCTCTGCCGATTGTGAATAAAACAGCCGGTCAGCTAGCCGAATTAGAATGGCTCCCCTTCCAAGCAGCCATTAAAGAGGGGACGGACGCCGTAATGGTCGCTCATATTTTGTTTCCAAAATTAGATCCAGACAAACCCGCATCCTTATCGCGTACCATTATTGGTGAACAGCTTCGAGATGAAATGGGCTACCAAGGAATCGTAATTACAGATGATCTAACCATGGGAGCCATCATGAAGAACTACGATCTGGCTGCTGCAGCTGTAGATACTGTGAATGCAGGTAGTGATATTCTCCTTGTCGCTCATGGCTATGATAATGAAAAACGGGTCATGGACTCCCTCCTGCAAAACGTAAAAAACGGTAAGATTCAAGAAACACGGATTGATGAAAGCGTCTATCGGATCTTAGCCTTAAAAGCCAAATATAACCTTTCCGATGAGCAAATCCCGGTTCCTGATCTTACCGATCTTAATAAAGATATTAACGTTTGGCGTCAAACGATTGAGAAGTAAATCTAAGCGTTAGTCATTTTTACTGAAGAACAACAACATCTCCAACCTTCAACCCAGAGAGAACCTCTGTTTTGTCCGTTGTTTCCAGACCCACTTCGATATCTTTTCGTTCATATTGCCCGTCCCCTTTATCCAGCATAACGTAGGAGAGGTCTCCTTCATGCATTACAGCTATGCTGGATACAACGGTGGCATTTTCTTTGCGAACTGTTTCAATTTCTCCGTTTAAGCTTAAGCCACCGATCAAATGCTCGTCAGGCTGCAGCGTGATCACCACTTCGAATTGAGGAACTGAACTGGTAGTGGCATTCTGACCTGAAGCAGTCTTTGCAAATTTCGCTACCTTCGTAACTTCTCCAGATAACTTCAAATCTTTTATAGCTGTCATTTTTACGTCGACCTTCATGCCTGTCTTTATACGGAAGACGTCTTGTTCACCTACAAGAGCAATGAATTCAAGCTTGTTCATATCTACTATTTTTCCGATATATTGATTATCTGTCACTGTTTGCGGAATTTCACTTGCACTGTCAAATAAGAAAATGCCGGTTGCCGGAGCATAATAAAGTGCTGTTTTAAGTTTGGCTTTTTTCTCTGTTAATTCGCGTGCCTGTATTTCGGCATTGACCTGATTAAGCTCGTCCCCTAGCCGTGTTGCTTCTTGGGCTGTGAGTGCTTTAATCCGTTCTGCTTCAGTCGCACCAAGGGCTGCATTCTCCTCGTCTTGCTGGCTCACAAATTCATTCAGCTCTGCTTCCAGCTTTGCTTTTCGGATAGTCGCCTCTTGTGTAGCAATCTCATTCTTTAAGGCTTCCTGATCGAGAGTAAACAGTAAATCGCCTTTTTTGACTTGTCCACCGTTCTCAACCTTCCACTTTGTCACCTTTGAAGCATATGGAGCATAAACAAGCGTTTCTTTCTCATAATTAGAATTTCCTTTAACCTGTATGGAATTGGTAATGGTCTCCTGTGTGACCTCAAAAGTTATTGCTTGTGGGGGTTCAACAGGCTCTAACTGCGCTTCAGGCTTATACATCTTATTGTATAGAAAATAACCTGCTGCAATTATAATCAGTACCAATACAATCCACTTGATTCTCCTCTTCATCACTTTGGCTTCCTTTCAACTTAAAAATAGCTAATCCCGTTTAATCGCCGTGAGTGCATTCGTTCTGGATGCACTGATCGCCGGATAAATACCTGATAATACCCCTGTCATTACCGCAAATGCGATCCCTACCGGGAGAGTCATCAGAGGAATATAAATCACCAAAGGCTCGCCTCCACCCATTCCTGAAGAGGTACCGATGAGCTTATTAATTCCTAATACAATCAAGTATGAAAAGACTATACCAAGCAATCCGCCCAACATCCCGAGCAATGCCGCTTCTGTAATGAACATATTGCGGATCTGGCCCATATTGGCGCCCAGCACTTTCATGATACCGATCTGCCGCCGTCGTTGATGAGTGGACATAGTCATCGCAACGATAATGGAGATCGAAGCAATAATTAGAATAAATACACCTACACCGAGAGCCGCTTTCTTGACCATGCTGAAGGTATCAGCGAGTGCCTCTTTTTGATACAAATTCGTGCTTGTCGTTAGTGTAAGTTTCTGAATAAGCTTCTCTAGTTCCACGATATTCTCAGTGCTGTCTACCTTTACAATCGCTGAGTTATAGACACCCTTTTGCCCAGCGGTTCCACTCGATAGCTTCATTTGTTCTACAAGCCGCTCGCCAGTCTCTAGTGACACATAGATCTTCTTGTCGTACATAGCCATATTCTCGTTCGTTCCACTCGGGTTGTCGAGGATCCCCACCACTTGAATCGGTGAGCTAACTAACATCCCTCCGGTTTGAGAGGCGGGATCAAAAGATTGTAATTGAACCTGTTGCTTGTACATATCTGTTGGAAGCATACTTAAGCTGTTGTACTGTTCCATCAACTTATTGTTATATGGATCTGTACTCAGTTGTTCAAAAAGCCGCTGCCGAGTTTCGTTATCAATCAGTCCAACGGTTGCACCATAGTTCAGTACAGCCATTCCCACTAAATCAGAAGCCCCGCCTTGTTTGAATTTCTTATCATATTTCGTTAACAGGCGTAGATCGGTTCCAATAAGCTGTACATCTGTTATTTTATTATCGATAGTCAACATCTGTATGTACCCTAGCTCTTGAAAGGGAGCTGCTGCAGTTACATGCCGCAAGCCTTTAATAATCTCCAGCTTTTGCGCCGTCAGCCTGCCGGGATCAAGCTTTTCATTGGCCGCAGACGATCCGCTGCCACCGCTGCCTCCTCCTTGGGAGGGTATACCTCCGTTGGGCGACACCGTAATTTCATCCATTTTGAAATTGCGGTTGATTTCCCGCTCCGTGTAGCTCTGTGCGGAGTCTCCTATACTTAATGCAACTATGATTGCAGCACATCCAATGGATATGCCAGCCATACAAAGACCTGTGACAACTTTCCGCCGTTTGACCTGTTCCCAAGCCAAGCGGGAAATATCACTAATCCTCAATGAGTATACCCCCTTCGAGTTCAGTATCCGAAGAAGTTTGGTTTTCAGTAATCATATATCCGTCACGAAGCGTGAATATCCGCTGCATTTGCTCCGCGACTTTTAGCTCGTGAGTTACAACTATGAAGGTGGTCTTCATCTTCTTGTTCAGGTTAAGCAGGATATTGATAATTTCTTCTTCTGTCTTCGAATCTAGGTTTCCGGTTGGTTCATCTGCAAAAATAACAGACGGTTCCGTAATTAAGGAGCGCGCAATACTGACACGCTGCTGCTGTCCGCCAGACAGCTGGGAAGGGAACAAGTCGGCTTTATCAGGAATGCCGACCCCTTCCAACAATTCTAAAGCTTTTTGTTTACGTATAGAGGGTGCAACGGATTGAAAAACCAGCGGCAGCTCTACATTTTCACGGACTGTCATGCTAGTAATCAGCTCATACGCTTGAAAGATAAACCCGATATTTTTTCTGCGAAATTCCGATAGCTTATTCTCACTCATCTTCACGATATCTTGATCGGCTATATAAATATGGCCTTCAGTAGGTTTCATTAGTCCTGCCATCAGATTCAGCATCGTTGACTTACCGGAACCCGAGCTCCCCAGCAGTGCTACCATCTCCCCCTCTTTCACAGAAAAGTCAATTTGATGAAGCACTGCTGTAGTTTCATTACCGTTTTTATAAGAATGCGTTACATTTTCCACTCGCAACATTGGAGCTGCTCCTCTTCGTACAATAATAGATATGAAATGCTATTTCTCAGTTACAACTGCTCTATCAATCTTGATGTTATAAGCTTGACTAGCCAGCTCGATCCGTTCGCCTTGGAATTCATCGTACAGCGTGATCCGGTAGGTACCTCCTGACAAATTCTTATACATATTATTGCTAAAGCTTGCTGTATACGAGTTGTTGGTCCCTTCAAGAATATCAGTACCGATGTTCAAGCTTCGTTCCTGAGAAAGACCATATGGGTCCGTCATTTTCAGGACCAGTTTATGCGTGAAGGTACCCATATCATAGCTGCTATCACGAAGAAGATTGTAATTCATAACTATATTTATAGAGTCACTGCCTTGTAATGAGCGCCCTTCTGAACTTAGAACGGACATGGTATACGGATAAATTGCCACCTTCGTCAAGTTTTTCTCTGGTGGAGTGGTAACCGGATTTAATGACAGTGAAGCCATATTAATAAATCCAGTGGATTCCTGACCCGGTTCCGTCAGCTTATTCCCAGTAATCCCTGGCCCTAGGAACAGGCTAACATCAGAAGTATTAACGGCCTTCGGAACCTTCGCCCAGAAGGTGATTAATTGCTTACCGCCCGGAGTAGCAGAAGTATCCGGTTGATTGGCTGTTGCTTCGAATAGCTGACCGTCTCCCGTTTTGTAATAAGCTTGGAGGCGAGCCATTTTGCTTTGTCTTTTCTCTTCACTGCTCAAAAGGAGCTCTGTGTATACGAGATTGGAGTTAAGTCCTTCATAAATAATGGTTTTGTTCTCTTGCACTTTAGCGTTCTTACCTTTACCAGAGATAACATAACTTCCTCCAGTTTCAATAGAAGCTACAGCGTTCATCATGCTGTTAGTAGTAACTGATAGGAACGAGCTCTTCTCTTCTTTTACCATAGAATAAAGATTTAATTTTAGTTTATCGAACTCTTGTGTATAAGGAATTTTGGCAAACACATAGATTTCAGCGTTTTTACCTGGTCCAATCGTTGAAGTTTCCTTATCCATAAACAGTTCCGTTGAAGATGACATGTCCTCATTGTCTACCTGAACAGCTCCCTTTAATTCCGGCAGAGACAAGGCAACCGATTGGGTATTCGTAATATTTAATCTGGCAACTACGATATCGTCGTCTTTCCATGGAAAACGCTGTAAGGAAACTAAACTGTAAGTAAACGTCCCATATTCATTTGTTGCTCTATATTCGAGCCCTTTCTGTATCTCTGGACGCAAGGTATAGGAGATTGTAAAGTAAGCAACCGGAACAGTTAGTTTAGCTGTGTTGCCCGTAACGACATTGGTTCCACCAGTGCTTCCAGTTCCTGCTCCGTCTCCGGTAGTTCCCGTCTCACTATTATCTGGAGCAGAAACAGCCTCAATCATCTGCAATTGCAGTGAATTCTGTTCTACTTCAAGGGGGACTTGTGCGGTAAGAGGGATGATTTTTTCCTCCAGAGGTTTTATGGTTAATCCGCTCAAGCCCTTAGAATTGATCGGAAAGGTTGTCCCAGTTGAGGATTTGACGGCAAGCTCATAAGAAGGTAACGTAACGGCTGTCTTCCCTGTATTCTTCACTCGCAGCTGAAAAGTCCAGAATCCCTTATTGTTCTCTGCGTATACGGTTGCGTTATTTAATTGTGTTTCAATCGTATTGTTATTGATGGTAATTTTCTTGATTACACCTTTGCCAACTACCAAATTTGGTGTTGTAGCCGCAGGCAGCTTGTACGAAGATTTGGCAATCTCCAGCTTCAGCGCCTCATCCTTTTGGGTGAATTGCAGTTTCATATTATCCGTCTTCATATACGAAGGAATTTCTGTAAGATAATAAATGGTCTTTTTCTCTTGTGGCTGAATTTTATAACTAAGCTGAGAACGGTCAAGGGCTAATTCATACGAGCTTCCCCCTGCCGAGACCAAATATGCTGCGTAACCAGGATCACTTAATACTTTGCTGCCTTTATTGGTCAAGCTTATGCCCACCTTGGCATAAACCTTTCCGCTGTATTTGTAGAGCTCCAAGGATTCGCTTTTAGCAACAACCGGAATGTCATTCATTGTAGTGCTTACAGTTTTACCGTTTACAGCGGTTGGCGAATAGTTGGCGGGTATATTAAAAGTTCCTACTTGCTTGAGATACCCCTTGGTTTTGGAATCCCAAACGTACATTGGAATCTTGATACCTTTTAACGAATTTACCTGGCCGACATTAACATAATATGTAACGCGCAAGCTTTCATTAGAACCCACTTTTTTCTTAGTAGAATCAGCACTTAGTGGATTCCCTGGAATGACAGAGCCGCCAGAGGTCATAACTCTCGAAAAATAATACAGTAGGCTAGCACTTTTGTTGCTGCCATTCGAATAGTTAATTGTATAAGTTAAAATATTGCCTCCAGGCTGTGACCAAATATTCACATCTTCCAGTGTAGCTTTGATATTAGCTCCTAAAGAAACGGAACCCAGATTACTAGGAGCTGTTACAGTTGCAGCAGCTACCGCAGATTTTGGCTGAACAGAACTAACTGCTGCAGCCGAAGCGGTATGCCCTGTCAACTGGCTTATGACAAAGGTGCTTAAGAGTAAAACAACATATGTACTGCTATGCTTTCTCATTGACTTCCCTCCACGAGTATTTTACTAGAATTATTATAGTGGTTAGCGCAGTTCCAATTGTATCCATGTTGTAACTCTTACAGGTCTTTTGTAACCTATTTGTTCCAATTTGCATGTATTCTGAAAATGATTCTATAATTTCAGTTGATTTTTCAAAGCTGTAATATCAGAAGCGGCAGGCTGGTCTTCTCCGTATCTAACTTTTTCATATACTTCAATCAATTGGTCTGCTGCTAAAGAATCTGCATCACCCTTACGTTTATGCTTGCTACGATCTCCCCATAGCAAAACATCCCTTTTTGTTTCCTGCGGCGTAAGATAACTTTTCATTTCATAACCGTTTTCGCGCTTTATATTAAGCCACCGCCGATAAAGCCATCGGACACGTTCCTGCTCGCCATTCATCTGATCCCAGCGATCCTTACGATGTTTTGAAGGAAGATGGGAGCTCCAGAAATCCTTTAACCCTCGAACGGTTTGTTCCCAAGTAAAGACGCTTTTCTCCTCGTCAAGATATGCTGTATTATTCTTAGGGGTATGTTCCCTACGTAACATCGATAACACTGCATCTATGGCTTTCCGCCATTTTTCTCCTGCATTTCTGTACAACCAGCGAAGTGCATAATAGGCTACAAATCCCAATAATACCGCCGCCAAAATATAAAACCCGTATTCTAGTATAATAGCTAGCCAGCCACGCTTTTGCTCGCCAACAGGTGGTAACATCGGCGTTGCTGGCGGCAATTCTGCTGGCGGAGGCTCTGGTTCTTTTGTGCCAGAAAATAACTGATTAATAAAATTGAAAAATGAGCGTAAGAGTCTCCATACCAGTGTTCCTATAGTTTTGCCGACACCTGCTGCTAGTACAGCTGCAATAACTCCAATCACAATGACATATATACGATTATTCCGTTGTATCCCTTTGGGCAGCGTTTCATTCTCTTCAGTAAGTGCGCTGTATCGTATATAGCTGCTATTAGAAATAAGTAAAGTCAGTATTAAATACAGACTGCCACACCAGGTCAATAACGGCACACTTGGCTCCAATTCAGGAACTCTATGAAACGCTATAGTAGCTACAAAATAGATTATTATACCTATCCAAAACATTCTGAATCTATTATTTCTAGAGTCTACCGTCATCCCTAAAAATGTACATATAAATCCAGCCACACCTAAGGGAAGGCTTTCGATGGATAAACTCCCTGAAACCGCACCTAATAATACCCCGAGGATTAAGGCGGCAAGCAATTGCTTCCATCTTACATTGCAAAAATTGCGCAAAAGAATGCCCGCTAAAGCTAGTATAGGCAGCGCAATCAACCATATTTGTTCATCTTGTTGGGGCAACAAATAAATCTGAAATAGAACCCAAACCGGTAGAAATAGCAACAATTCAATAACAGACCACAACCAGAGTTTGACTGTTTCCCTTACATAGCCAGACAACGTAAGCTTCATGCGCTCTCTCTCCCTTGTTCCGGAATATCCAGCCATTCCACACCATTGCCTTGCTGCATTAGGAGATCCGTCGCCTTTTGCAATTCTGCTCCTCTATGGCAGCTTATGATTAGAAAGTCTGTGTCACTAATTCCACTCTCAACCTGCAATTCCAATAGTCGACTCATAGGAAGTGTTCTATCCAGCTTCAGCCTTGCCAGCAGCTCTAACATATCTTCGAGCTGAGCCATCGGCTCTGCTTCAATTGGATCTCTTTCGCCAGCATCGTCCAATCTGCCATTACAGATTAATCCGGTCTCAATTCCATGCTGCATTGCGTATTCAGCTATAGTCGCTGCATATCTTATTCCTTGCTCGATTCGTTCCACATCAGTCACCGTTCTCCACATGGAATCACTGTCCTCTATATTCAGACAGATGACGAGTCGGGAGTCAGCAGTATAATCTTTTTTATGAACCTGCATAACACCAGTACGTGCTGTAGCCTTCCAGTTTACCAATCCCATAGAATCTCCTGAGCTATACTCACGAATGCCAGCAGTCAGAAAAGGGTCTTCAACGATCCATCTTTTCACAGGAAGCTCACCCAGCCAGCTATGAATGGGCAATGGAAGCTCGTCTAGATTCAGCAGAACGGGATAGATCAATAACTCTAACTCGAGTGGATACGTTTTGTTTTTTCGAGTCAAACCAAATGGATCTCCCGTTGTCATTGTCACGGATTCCAAACGATATAAACCACGACGCTCACATGTCACCTGATGCCGTCTTTTAATATGACGATAAGATTTTAAATAGAATAAACTAATATGATTCTGAGAGATTTCTCCTGTACTAATCCCAAGATTATCCTGACTTCCAAATTCCAGACCTCTCGCAATACTAGACTCCAATCGGAGCCACGGCAAAGGAAGAAGTTTCGCATTAACGATCTCCTCGATCATCTCAATACGTTCTCCTTCATAAGCAGTCTTGCGTGAAAAATAGCGAGAATAACTAAGCGCTTTCAGGCCATTCCGTTTATAAATGTCAGCAAGAAGTAACACCAACGCCACAGTAATGAAAATGAACCAAGGCAAAGCCATAGGTCATTCCACCTTTCCGCCTCTTAAGGACGTCACGGGTTCAGCAGGCACCTCAACTTCACGTAGCACTTGCAATACAATATCCGCGGCTTGTCCCTCTCTTGAGCCTAATCCCCGATGAAGCAGCAGACGATGTGCAAGCACGGAAACAGCTACGGCTTTGATATCATCCGGTGTTACATAAGATCTGCCTTGAATAAGTGCATATCCCTGAGCTGATCTAAGCAACGCGCCACTAGCACGTGGACTCGCCCCCAGTTTTACTGCCGTAGATTTGCGGGTAGCTTCCGTTATCCGTACGATATAACCTAATAAATCATCACTGATACTTACCGATGCGGCTAAACGCTGTGCGGCTTGAATATCTTGTGCCGTTGCTACAGGAAAAGACTCTTCGAGCGGATTATTCTCACGAAAACGCTGTAAAATATGTATCCCTTCATCGAAGGTAGGATAACCCGTAGTAATCCGCATCAAAAATCGATCTAACTGAGCCTCAGGCAGTGGGAAGGTCCCTTGGTTGTCTATCGGATTCTGAGTAGCAATGACAAGAAATGGTGCTTCTAATCCGTGCGTTACGCCATCGATAGTAATTTGCCGTTCCTCCATACACTCTAATAGGCTGGATTGAGTTCTAGGTGTTGCACGATTAATTTCGTCAGCCAGCAGTATATTAGCAAATACCGGACCCGGTCTGAACTGAAACTCTCCCGTCTTCTGATTGTAATAGTTGATCCCGCTTAAATCAGAAGGCAATAAATCCGGTGTAAATTGAATGCGCTTAAATGAACAATCTAATGATTTGGCAAGAACCTTTGCGAGCAAGGTTTTACCCGTTCCTGGTACATCTTCCAGCAGAACATGTCCATTCGCAAGTAATGCGGTCAGCAGCAGGTCTACTCCATCCTCTTTTCCTACAATGACTTTGGCAAGATTGGCCCTAATAGATTTGATAAGTTCAGTAACTTCTTGAAGATTCATGTGAATGCACCATCCAATCTGAGGATAATTATGTAATAAGTGCTTTAATCATAACAGAAAGCGTACCCAATTTATAATTCACACAAAAAAGGCACTGTCCATAATTAGACAGCCCCCGTCATCCTTTCGATTTTCATTTCACAGTCTTATGCCGATATCGAATGAAAGCTACAATCCCATAAAAGATAGGTATGCTTTCTACGATTAGCCAAATGATCACAATTGCAAAGCTTTTATAGTGTTCGTAATATCTGCCGACGTTTCGTGAATATAAGTATGCTATTGTCACTGAAGTCAGTGTTAAAAGAGGAACGTAAATTTTTTTACCATTAGTATTGAACAAACTCGATAGACATTTTGAAGCTATGTAGATAAGGAAAGAGCTGTGAATAAACATAGATGACGACCATATTCCAATCAAAAGCGGGTCAGTATTCCCTAATAAATTCTCTTCTTTCGAACTACGCACCATCTCAAGAAAAGGATATTGGAGCTGCTGACCAAGATGTGGACCAAAACTCAGCATCGTCAATATCCATCCAATTAAGACAGTGATTGATACATAGAGCTGTGCAAATACCAATCTTTTTAACATCTTTGCTTCAATTTTTAAATCAGGTGCAACGAACAAGAGAACAATCCATTCTCCAAACCATGACATGACCACAATAGAGTCTTTCATGGCGATTCCAGGATCATGATAATGAATAAAAGCTGGTAACATATTAAAATCCGCGTTCGAAAGGAACAAATTAAATAAAATGATCGTGGTTATTAGAAAAATAATAAATAATCCGTCGGCCATATATGTAATCGTTACAAAACCTAGACTTGCTGTGTACATAATCACCAAACCAATTACAAGCTGAATAAACAGCGGCGGAGTTCCTCTTAAATAATTTGAACCAAAGAATAGTACAAAGTTCTCTATATCGTAAGAAACATAATAAACACACCAGCATAGTAGGACCAGTAGCATAAATTTATGTGGCCATTTGCCAATGATCTCTTTTCCAAAGTGAACCCAAGCTTGATTAGGTCGCAGCTTACCAACATAGATTGTAAACCATAATAAAATCAAGCCTAATAAAGAGCCAACTATTAATGCAATCCAGCCTTGATAGGAGGAACTAGCAATAATAGTTGGAATCAAAAAAATGGTGGTTTGTGAGCTGAAAAAAATAGTGATAAACCGGAACAGCTGCCACTTTGTTGTACGCATAACTTTTCATTCCTCAGTTCTTTATTTTGCTGTTCCAAAATCTACAATGCGAAAGTCCGTTGCCACCTTAATATCTGCCTCGTGAGTGTAGTAATTATCCCAACGTTCTCTTACTTCCTTCCAAAGTTTCGGATCATTCCATTCCAGTAACATGCCGAGTTGTAGAACATCCGCACCTGCTTCTTGGGATAAACGTATAGCTTCGGTCAGATTAGCAGTAATTTTATCGCTTAGTTTCTCTGTAATGATATTACTGATCTCTTCTAGATTTCTTTTCTTAGGGTCCCTTAAATAAATCACACTAGCTTTTCCTTTTAATTTCACTGTGAACACTGGGCCTTTATCCGTTAGTTTTACTTTCTTTGAAGCTTTGGTGCTAACAAATACAACACTTGCCGCACTTTCTCCTCCATCCCAGGTAACAGAATAAACCGACAGCTTAAGCTTGCCTGCGGCCCATGCCAATGCCCTACCTTCTTTAAGCTTTAGTATTCCCTTCATTTTCTCATTCTGAAACAACATGGCCCCTTGAATGCCTGCCCAATATTGTGGTTTACCTTCTTTTGTAGTTTCCTCTTTTTTACCAAATGAAAGATTATTTATAGCAAACCCAACTCCAGATGCCTCGGCGAACAAGCAGTCCTTGATTGTAGTTGAAAACATATATTTTTCTGTTCCAAAGCTCATTAGTACATCAGAAGGCAATTGTTCGTAGATAGGTGTTAATGTATTCATCTCTTTGGCACTGCCGGGACTCGCCATGACATAGGTTCCAAGGGGAAGGGCTGGCTCTCGTCTAATCCATAACAGAAGTTCACCGATTCCTTGTTCTGCATAAGCTTTCCCTAAGACGATTATTTTTAATTGGGAAAGACTAAGCTGACGTGTTAGGTCTTTTTGGACTAGTAACATGGCATCTGCTATCGTATCTGCGGTCTTGGAAACTGTAGAATAACTATTTCCATCGCCGCCACCACTAGCGGGTTGGCTTGATGAGTTAAGACGATTGGGCAAAGGAGAGTTAATCGTAATTTCAACGGTGCCTGCTTCTTTGCCTACATCTATAAACAAGCCGTATACAAAGGTTAATTCGTCCAGTTCCACCTTGGACGACCAGCAGCCTGTTACATTTAGGAGTAGAAGTATAACAACTCCAATTTTTAGAGTTCTCATTTTTGTTTCTGTCTCCTTAGATTCCTGTTGCTATAAATGTTGCTTCGTTTCTTCATATAGTTAGAGGGAAAACGAGATAATGTGTCCTTCCAGTCTTGTAACACCAAAGGAGCAACGGGTTGTAAATACGGTGAACCTAACGGCCTAAGATTAGCCAGATGCCCGTAAATCAAAAAGGCTGTAATATATACCCCGAGTAATCCCATCGTCCCCCCCATAATCAATAAAGGGAAACGAAGTAAACGAAAAGTCAAACCCAGCTCATAATGGGGAATGATGTAGGTGGCAATTCCGGTAATAGAAACCACAATGACCATTGGAGCAGATACAATTCCTGCTTGTACCGCAGCTTGACCGATGACTATACCCCCAATAATAGAAACGGTCTGGCCCACAGGCTTTGGTATTCGGGTTCCAGCTTCTCTAAGGGCCTCGAAGGTAAGCTCCATGATTAAAGCCTCAGTCAAGGCTGAGAAAGGAATATTCTCTCTGGCAGATGCTATCGTAATTAACAGGTTTGAGGGAATGATCTGAGGATGAAAGGTTGTAATCGCAACATAAAGCGATGGAAGAATCATGGATATGATGGAGAACACAAATCGAACGATTCGAATCCAGCTTGCTGCATAGAAGCTTTGATAATAATCCTCAGAGGATTGTAGCATTGTAAAAAAAGATGTAGGTGCAATCATTGCAGTGGGTGTGCCATCCTGTAATATTCCAATCCGGCCTTCCATTAAAGAAGCTGCCACCGAGTCGGGGCGTTCTGTATATTGAAATACCGGAAATGGTGTCAAGTTCCCCTTCCGCAATTGTTCCGATATATAACTAATGCCCAATATTCCGTCAATTTCTATTTCATTTATTTGCTTTTCAATTTCAGCAAGAACTTCTTTTTTATAAAGACCTTCAATGTATACAACATACACATCGGTTTTTGTATATTTACCAATCGTATAATGAATAGTCTTTAGATCCGGATGTTTAATTTTGTGTCGGAGCAGGGACAGATTCGTTTCAATATCTTCAATAAATGCCTCTTGAGGTCCAATCACCACAAGTTCATTTTGTGATTCCGTGACCGATCTTTTCTGATATTGCGTGATCTCAAAATAATAAACATAAGGAAGCTCTTCAAAACAAAGCACTACTTTTCCAGCGACGATCAGATCTACAGCCTTGTTTAAGTCAAACTCCTTAAGATACGGGATTGGAAAAACAGCTCCTCGATCCAGTCGTTCTAAAAAATCAGACCATTTGTGCTCTGAATTTGCTTCATTTCTTAGCGGCAATGCAATATCCTTATGAAGACTCAGGGAATTCACAATGAATGGGATATAGATCAAGTGGCAGGAATGCCCGTGAAGGCGAATGGATTGAAAAACTGCATCACTAGATCCCTCTAGTTGTTCTTTAATTGTTTCAATAATTCCAGACATCTGCGGCATACCTCCAAGATTGTGACTTGTTAATCTGGCTTAGTTTGCCAATGAAATGGAAGGTTTATTCTTATATCAGAGCAAAAAGGCATGAGTCCGGTATAGTACCGAACTCATGCCCATCAAACCCCTAGATTTCAAATCAAGGAAATGTAGCACCAATATTAGTTCCGCTAGGTGTTCCAGATCCGATTAGGTCGCTACCCCCAGTTAATTTGAGGAAACTGCCCAGACTAAAAGATCCATCAGCATTTCGCACCACTGAAGGCGTAAGACTTACAAAATCAGCGGCACTGGCTACCAAACCCTTGGCATTGGTACTTGCATTACTCTTCCACCACACATTAGTACTTAGAATATCGGTGCCACTTGTTTTATCGCTCGATCCTCCTGCAAAAGACAAGTTGTTCGTAAATTGGTGAGTACCGGTATCAAAAGCAAAGTTACTCTGTCCGTTACTCCAAGAAGTATTATTTGTTAACTGGATGGAACCTGGATTACTGTTGTAAGTGAATCCGTGTTTTTTATTTTGAAATGCGATGCTATTCAGTACAATGTGGTTTACTGCAATCTTTTCACCACCTAGTTTGAATCCATTCCCATCGCTGTTTGCCGTTGAATTTCCATCTGAGGTCTGTCCGTTCTTATAGGAGATACTATTCTTGATCGTCACCACTCCGATGGGGCCTGTTTCTGATTTACTGTAAAGATCCCAGCCGTCATCTGTATTCCATGCAGCTATACATTTATCAAATACGTTACCAGGACCTATAGTCAGCTTAGCAGCAAAACCATCAGCGTCTTCTCCATTATCTGGATCATAATTATCATGAGAGTATACTCCAATGATTTGATTATAGCTCGGCCATTGACTCATGCTGGTCAGAGATGAAGCATAACGGCTGATTTGCAGTCCCGAATCCCGATTATGATGGGTTTCAACATTCTCAATAATGTTATAGTTCCCGCCAATAAAGAGCCCATTGTCTCCTGAGCCTCTTATCTCTAATCCTTTTACCTTCCAGTAGTTTCCGTATATCTGCAAACCACGTTGAGCTGGGTCAAATGGCTGGGCGTAAAAATCCAGTATAGGCTTCTCAGTCCCATATGCAGCGATGTTCTTTCGTAAGTTAGAGCTTCCGCTATTATCTTGTCCAACAATTATTGTTGAAGAATACGTGTAAACCCCTCCACGCATATAGATGGTTTCCCCGGGGGCTACCTTCGTAATCGCTGAGGCCAGTGTGGTTGGACTACCAATTGTTCCTGCGTTGCTGTCCAGACCATTAGGGGCTACATAAATCGAGCCTGCAATTGGTGTTGCAGTTGGAGTGGCGGTTGGAGCTACTGTCGCAGTGGGGGTTGCGCTTGCTGTTGGAGTAGCCGTAGGAGCTACCGTTGGTGCAATTGTTGGTGCTACGGTAGGCGTAGATGTCGGAGTGCCCGTTGTGATATCGGAGACATTGATATTGTCGAACTTCGCTGCTGTCTTATAAGCTACAAGTCCAATACCTCCTGCCGTCAAATTGTTATCGTGTGCATTTAACTGCAAAACATCATTTACATACATTTTAAGCGAATCTCCACTAAGCTCCAGCCTAACTGTATAGGCAGTTCCAGTGGTTATAGGAAAATCAGTTTTACTAGCCAGTGTTGAACTTGAACCATTCACCTTTTTTCGTATTTCAAGCGTCCCACCATTACTGTTAGATAGAGATGCAGCATAATAGTTATTTCCGTCAACATAGCGCCCGCACACATAAGTTCGATTAGTTCCATTGAAATTATCAATCTTCACATCGGCTTGAACACTGTAATCTGTCCACGTGTTGCTACCGGAGAACGAACGTCCTTCGTTTTGACTGGATTGATAATACATATGATTGCCACTCTCTTCAACTACAGACCAAGTTCCTGTTGTACTCGTCCAATTGTCGGCATTTCCATTCTCAAAATCATTGCTAAAAATATTTGCTGCCTGTGCGGTAGGGTTACTCCATACCAAATTACCTAGAACCAGCGAAGTTGTAAGCGTAACCATAATTACGAATGAAAATTGTCCTTTTAGTTTCACGTGAACATCTTCCTCCTTGTTTTTGTGATTTAAATAAAAAGCGAGGACATTCCTCCAATCCTGTGTCATCTATAACTCCAGCCTAATCTCAACTATAATTAATATTTTGAAGTTGTACAGCTACTTTGTGCCCATATTATTACATTTATTTAAATTAATATAAAAAACACCCTCGATCTCACTCGAGAGTGCCTTATCTATACCCTTAGTTTTGAATTAACGGTTTCAAAACCTTCAGTGAAGCTTGCAATTGCTCCGAACATTGTTCATACATTTTTTTAGCTTTTTCGTTATCTGTTGATAAACTGAACATCTCTAAATCAGCTTCACACTTTTTCAGCAAAGCATATAATTGTGGCTTATCCTGCGGCTGTGGGACTTTAAAGTTATCGGCATACAAATCGACTGTCAGCTCACCATAAGAATCAACTTGTCCAAGAAACACATTTTCAACAGTCAGACCCATTTTTTCAAGGGCACCATCAAGCCAGCTTCGCGTTAGATTTAGAGTATCTAATGGTTTGTCGAGCACTTTACCATCCATAATGACAACTTGTGACTCTTTCTCTGGAGCAACCTTTATACCCAATTGCTTAGGGGTTAGCGGCTGATTTTCACTCTTAAGTAAAACATTTATGGCTCCATCAGATTCCATAATCGCAAATTCCACTTCCGATATATTGAAAACGTCTTTTTTGCGTAACTCCTCCAGCAGTTCATCTGTGGTTAAACGTTCTTTTTTCATGTGATCTTCGAGAATTTTTCCGTCCTTAATTAGTACGGTAGACCTGAAATCAATAAAGTCTCTTGCTTTTTTACTCTTCATCTGAAGGTATTCGATCCCTAAAGAACAAGCTACCCATACAATCAGTGCAATGAGCCCTAAATGCCATAACTTATCCGTATCCAAAGAAATGTAAGCGGCTAAGCTGCCGACAGTTATCCCCGTAATATACTCGAAGAACGAGAGCTGCGATACTTGTCTCTTTCCCAGTAATTTTGTTAAAAAGAAAAGTACAACCACAGCAAAGAGCGTTCGAACTATAACCTCCAACCACTCAGGCATTACAAATACCCTCCTTTTTGAATCAAAGCTTGTTTACTAACACTCATTATTTGTCAATAAAGCCGCATTCACTCCGGAATTTCACTACTTATTTATGGAAAATCCTCTATTACTACAAACATGAATTTTTTTCCTGCATAACGATAGATGCATTTGAGGACAATAGCAATCGTCATGCTAATAATCCAACACAGAGGAGAGAAACTCAATGACAGTAGCCTCACAAGTAAAAACATGTTTATCTTCTTTAAAAGGTGCTCAAGCCAGTCTTGAACAATTTGCACTAGAAACACAAAACGAGAGTGCAAAAACCTTGTTCACAAACGCAGCTGAGCAAACACAACAAATCGTAACTCAAGTAGAGAACCGGGTAACCGAATTAGAGTCCGAAGAGCCTCAATATAAAGGGTTCTAATTAAAGCTAAAGGGGTCTTAGGCTAGAAAAACTAGCTTTAAGACCCCTTTTCATCATGTACAATATTCGAACGAATGCCACGCTTGCCCTTATTAGCCGGAATAAGTATCTGAACAGAAGTGCCAATTCCGACACGACTAAAAATGGTTACGCCATACTCAGATCCATATTGCAGTTTAATCCGCTGATCCACATTACGAACCCCATAACCTGTATTCGTATGGCCCTTTGGATCAAAAATTTGATCAATACGTTCCTGTCTCATGCCGATTCCATCATCAATGATGCGGAACAGAATATCATTGCCCTCTTTACGCCCAACAATGCGTAAATGAATGTGGTCACCACACCAGGCGTGCTTCAGCACGTTCTCGATAAATGGTTGTAGAATCAGTTTTATGGTCTCATAAGGCCAGATTTCTGTATCAAAATCAAACATAACTTCCAGACGATCACCGTATTTAATTTTCTGAATTTCTAAATAAGCGTTTGCTTGTTCAATTTCAGTGGGGACCGGAATCATGGTACGTCCTTCATTAAGCGTCAGGCGATAAAACTTCGCTAATTCCAGCACCATCTGCTGCAGCTTTTCATTTTGACCAAACTTGGCTAATTGAATAATAGATGACAACGTATTATATAGGAAATGAGGATTGATTTGTGATTGTAGAATTTCAAGCTCTGCTTCCTTCTTCTGGAGCTGCGTCAAATATACTTCTTTAATCAACATATCGATATTCTCGCCCATATCATTTAACGCGGTTGCAATCTGAGAGAATTCATCCTTGCCTCGATAGGAAATACGCTTGTGAAGATCACCTTCCCGATAGGCATTCAGCACGTACACGAACTTATTAATCCGAATTGAAAAATATCGGGATATAAATATGCCGACAAAACTAAAGACAACACAACAGATGAGACACATTAAAATAATAAACAGTCGTACCTTCACTGCATCCTGTTCAAGTATCGTAATTGGAACTAGCGCGTTTAATTGCCAAGCTTGGTTAGAAACCGTAACTGTTTCACTAATCGTCAGGTAATCCTTATTAAGTTCGGCTTCATTGGTATAGTGCTCTGGTAGTTCTCCCGATTGGTACATCGTTCTTCCGAACTCGTTTTTTAAAATTAGAATACTTCCTTTTCCTATCTTCGTATAATTCACACTATTAAACAGATCTGGAATGCCTACATTAATCCGCAAGAAGCCAATCTCCTTAGGCACGAGAGGGTCGTATGTATCTATTAATCTACGGAGCAACGAGATCCGATTATTTTCTACATCGCGCTCGATCTGCCACCATTTCATAGTCTCCGCGTATTTCTCGGTTGGAAAATCATAATACCAGGATTTCCCTTCAATCCGTTTCATATGGTAAAGATGATAGAAGCTACTATTATCCAGATAGCCCTCAAGTGAATTCGAATAGATCTCAGGAATGGATTCATTCTTTAAAAATAGCGACATCCCAATCCTCATACCCGTTGATTGAATAGCTACGTCCAGCTTTGGAAGTACCTTCATAGACATCCTATCATAATTTTCCCAGCCTTCTTCATAACTTCGCAAATTCCGATAGAAATCATAATCACTATATAATTGCGTTGATATCCGAATAACTTCCCCCATTTTATAATCAATATTATCGCGAATCTGCAACAACGTACCTTTAATATTCGAACTTGTATGCTCGCGTAATGAATCATTGTACATAGAGTGAGAGACAAAACCGATCACGGATACAGGGATAATAATGAAAAAAATATAGGTCAGCATTAATTTATACCCTATCGGCACATACTTATGTTTTCTTCTTGGTTGTTTCATGCAACATCATCCCCCATCACTTCTCCCGCTTACGATACTCCATAGGTGTCATACCATAGGCTTCTTTGAACTGTCTGCTGAAGTAAGGAAGATAACGGTAACCTACCTGGCTCGCGATTTCATAGATTTTATACTTCGGATCTTTCAAAAGCTTGCCTGCTTGTTCCATTCGCAGCTGAATGAGTACTTCGCTGAACGTTTTCCCAGTTTCCTCTTTAAATAGATATCCCAAATAGTTGGGTGAGAAAGAGAACTGCTGTGCAATATCCTTTAACGTAAAATTCTCGCTCATCTTATCCTTCATCATTTGCATAATTTCTCTAATCAGTTTATTGTTCACTGACTCTGTTTTGCTTCGTAGGTACTCGGATATTTCAAACGTTTTGAGTACAAGCCAAGAGCGTATATCACTGATCGTATCGAATTGAAGCAAAATATCTAAACTATGTAACTCCATACCTAAGATTTCAAATAAATCCTCGCTAACCTCCTTCAACTGCTGATCCAGCTTCCATATAATATACATGGCTAGATTATGAATCGTAAATTTAGATCTTAGACTACTCACGGATCTGAACAGCTTATCGATCTCATCATAAATAAGGACTAACTCATATTCTTTCATCGCTTTAAAAAGCGTATCCATACGGGTATCCAACGTACGGGCATCAATCATTCCAGGTTCGCTGCTAACCGTTTCATACATAATAAGTTTGCCTTTGCCAAGAAACATCTTTCCGTCAACGGCTTCCATAGCTTGCCGATAGGAGGTGTGGACCTGTTCCATAGCAAATGTAGGCTTCCCTACACCTACGGTCATAGTGACAGGAAATTTTGTACGAATCGAGTCATAAATTTCTTCAATAAACCTCTCCATCTCCTGTTCGTTAATCAACAACGCGATTCGATAAGACGATACCTTATAGCAATGAGGCATCCCGTGCTTCTGAGCAATTGTATTCACTTCATATAGAAAGTCCTTGGACATTAGATGTTTAGTTAGATTATCCTGTTCTTGAAACCAGTTGAAATAGTCCAGCTCCAAGACCGCCACACGTATAGGCCATTCCAGCTTATCCAGACCGTAGGATTTCATAAGCTTCAACATTCCAGCTTGAGTATCCCCCTCCCATTCCCCTTCAAACAAGCGGATCAACAAATCATTTTTGGCCATAGGAATCATATGCTGATAAGCTTCTTCAACGTCACGCCGTTTACTTTCATCATCTAAATCCTGCTTAACTTTCTGAAGTGCAGCAATAAGTTCCTTGTCATCCATTGGTTTAAGGACATAGCTATACGCTTTTAGCGAAAGCGCCTGTTTCACATAACTGAAATCCTGGTAACCGCTTACAAAAATCACACGTATATCGTTTTTTTTCTCTATGGCAATCCGAGCCAGCTCTAGACCCGACATATTCGGCATATTCACATCACTAACAATAATATCAATAACATGCTGTTCTAAAATATCGCATGCGGTAAACGCGTTATTCGCTGCCTCCACGACCTGCATACCCAGTTCATTCCAAGGAATGAATTGTCTCATGCCTTCAAGATCAAGCATCTCATCGTCTACTAATAATACGTTGTACATCAACACAATCCTCCTTTGAAATGTTTTTAAACCAACCTGCTGAATTCTACTAACCAATCTTTTTCAGTATACCATTCATTCTCTTACCTAACAGCTTATAAAGCAATGAGCACTAGAAATGGGACGTAAAAACGAAGGCTCGCTAAATAGCAAACCTTCGTATTACAAATTATTATTTACCTAAAGCTTTCTTATTTTCTGTCCATACTTTTGTTACATAATCGAGGAATTTCTCATAGCCAACCTTGATAGAATCTTCATGTGCTTTATCAAGAATTGCTAATGCTTCTGCATCAGTCTTCGCATACATAGATTTTGCTCTTGCTGTTAACCAGATATCTCTGACACTTTGTCTAATAATACCTTCTTCACTGTCTGGAGCCGGATCCCAATTCAGGAACTCCGTAAAGTCACCTTGTGAAGCCCAAGTAACTTCCATCTGCCAACGGTTACTAAAATCAATCTTGTCAGCTGGAAGGGTTTGCAACATCATTTTCTTTGTATTATCCAAGAAAACTGTATTACCTACCCATACCAAGTCACCGGCTTTTCCGCTAATTTCGGACAGAGCTTCTGGCTCATTCAGATACTTATCTTTATTAAATTTAGGAGTAAGTCCATCTGCTTCAAATCCATCCCAATAACCATCTGGTCCTGGAGGACCCCAGTTAAGAACCATAGAACCTTCTGGTCCTGTCATCCAGTCAAGCATAGCGAATACAGCCTCTGGATTTTCAGCGTTTTTAGTGATTGTAGCAACGTTCCAACCTAACTGATTGTACGTTCCTGGAGTAATCTTACTTTGATCCAAACCAGCTTTGTAAATCGGTTTAATAAACATATAACCAGCTTCTGGATCCGTCTTCTTCATCTCTTCATCAGCAGTGGCGAGCAATTTCATTGGATCAAAAGTCGCAATAACAGCAAACTTGCCATTCATCGCTTTCTCTCTAATTTGATCTTCTGTTTGTGTATTCGCATCCTGCGTCATTAGCTTCTCACGCATTAATTTAGCAGCAAATACAACAGACTCACGGAATCCTTCATCCTTGTATATCGAACCCATTTTGTCGCCATCAGGTACGGCGTATATTCTAGTATACGACAGATTATTCTCTTTGAAAGAGGAAAATAACTGGTCAATTCCGTTACCATCTCTCGCTAAGCCTGTCTCGAACGGAATAACGTCAGGGAACTTCGCCTTAACAGCATTTAAATATGCATACAAATCATCTGTCGTTTCTAGCTTAGGAGAACCAAGCTCTTTGTAAATCTTCTTATTAATAGCATAACCGGCATTTCCGTTTGGTTGAGTTGTATAATAATTCGGCAGCTGATAAATCTTCCCATCAGGGGAACGAAGTAATTCCAAATGTCCAGCTGTTAGGTATTTCTTAAAGTTTGGATATTTATCAATATATTCATCTAAAGGAACTAGCATATCCGCTTGGCGAAGACGTTCTACGTCAGCACCTTTCTCGGTCCACACAATATCCGGCAGCTCGTTACCAACGATCATCGTTTGCAGCTTTTGAGCGTTATTACCACCAGAGCTAATTCCTGTGACATTAATCTTCAGATTATCTAAAATCCATTTAGAAGCAGCATCTTTGCCCCATTTCGGCATTTGATACCAGCCGTAATTTCCGTAGAATGAGACTTCAAGCGGTTCTTTCCCTAATTCATACAAATCAGCCGCAGGAGCTTCAGTTGCTGTGTTGACCGCTGTTCCTCCTTCTTTCTCTGGTTCAGCAGTTGCCGCTGGAGCGCTTGAATTGTTGCCACTACAACCCGCCACCAAAGTCGTTAATAGCAAGGTAGACATCATACCGAGAAGCATCTTTCTCTTAGTCTTCAATGTATTTTCCCCTTTCAATTTGTAATCTATGTTCAAAGCAATACGCTCTAAACCCAATCTCATTCTATCATCCTACTCTTTCAATGATCCGACCAAGACCCCTTTAACGAAGAATCTTTGTAGGAATGGATACACACATACAATCGGAATGGTTGCAACCATGATCGTAGCCATCGTTAATGACTTCGAGGTTATTTTCTTAGCCGAGTTAATATGAGCAATGGAGCTTGCATCTACATTTGACAGCTGTTCTGAAGCAATATTAGAGAACAATATCTGTCTTAAAATGGTCTGAATCGGCATTAACTCCTCTTTCGTAATGTAAATACTCGCTACGAACCACTCATTCCAGTGATTTACTGCTGTGAACAAAGATAATGTTGCTATAACTGGTCCCGACAAAGGAAGTACGATGCGGACAAAAGTCCCCCAATATCCGCAACCGTCAATCTTTGCTGACTCCTCTAAACCTTGTGGAAGACCTTGAAAGAAGGTCCGGAATATGATCATATTCCATACGCTGACCAGTGCAGGAATAATAAACACCCAAAATGAGTTGAAGAGACCTAAACTTCTGATAAGCATGTATGACGGAATCAGTCCCCCACCGAAATACATAGTAATGATACACATAATCATGTAGTATTTGCGACCCATCAGTTCACGCTTCGACATTCCATAAGCGAATATCGAAGTGGCCAGTATCGCTGTTACTGTACCGATTACCGTCCGCAATGTAGCAATGACGAATCCACCCATTAGACGAGAATCTTCAAAAACGATCTTATAATTCTCAAGCGTGAACTCACGGACCCAGAAAGTAACTCCACCTTTCGAAGTATCCATCCCCTCATTAAAGGAAATAACAAGTGAGTTCCAAAATGGATAAAAGGCGGAAAATGCCAGTAAGGTCAAAAATACATATATGAATCCTATAAATATTCGATCTCCTATATTAATACGTTTCATAGTTTGGTCCCCCTATATTGAGTAATTCATTACCACAAGCTGTTCCCTGCTCTTCTGGCAATGAAGTTGGCAAAGGTAAGTAATGTCACGCTGATCACGGCCTTGAACAATCCGATAGCAGTCGCATAGGAGTACCTGAAATTGTCTATACCGACACGTACAACATATACATCAACTGAATCTGACACTTCTCGTAGTGCTGGATTAGAAGCTAGGATCAAAATATCTTCGAATCCTGCATTCACCAGATTTCCGATTGCCAAAATCATAAAGATGATTACAACTGGCATAATTGAAGGCAACGTAATCAAATATATCTGTTTAAACCGACTTGCACCATCCATCGAAGCCGCTTCATATAAATGCGGGTCAATACCAGCAATGGCAGCTAAATAGACGATTGAAGCAAATCCAATTTCTTTCCATACATTGGTTGTAACTAGAATGCCCCAGAAATATTCTGTCATGGAAAGGAAGTTGATCGGTTCATCAATAAATTTCAATTTCTCAAGCAGCATATTTATACTGCCGTTATCTACAGATAACATCGAGGTAACCATTGAGCCGATAACTACCCAAGATAAGAAGTGAGGCAAATATGTAACGGTCTGAATAACCCGTTTAAAGAACATCTTACGAACTTCGTTCAGCATTAACGCCAAAATAATCGGTGCAGGAAATCCAAAACAAAACTTCAGTAAGCTGATGATGATTGTATTTTTCATAACCACTTCAAATTCAGGAGCATTAAAGAAGTAAATAAAGTGCTTTAAGCCAACCCAGTCACTGCTAATAAAGCTATTCCCTAACTTGTAATCCTGGAATGCAATTAGAATCCCGTACATGGGGATATAGGCAAAAATAAAAACTAGAACAAGTGCTGGTAATACCATAAGCTGTAGATCTATTTGCTTAAAAAAGCGTCTGATCCCGCTAGTTCGTTGCTTGTTGAGATTCGGTCCGGATCTCTTGTCTGGTGCGACGCTTGCGTTCGCCATAGGTGAATCCTCCTTGTGATGATTTTGAAGATATGTACAGATAATTGATGTCCTTTCTCCCTCCGCTATAGTTGCCACATTTATAAAATAATCATAAGGTTTAAGCGCTTTCAAAAATATATGACAAAACAACTATTATTGATACTTTGACACTCTCTTGCATTAGCTCGTCTCATATTCCTTAAGCTTGAATAAAAAAAGACACATACAGAGATAACATCTGCATGTGTCTTTGACTTTCTCCTTAATTAGCAAGAGTACTCAGTATTTCTTCATTTATCTTTTCAGTAATTACTTTTTGGACCTTCCCATTATCCAGATAAACAATAGAAGGAACTGAATCTATTCCTAGCTTGGCGGCAAGTCCGGGTGACTTATATACATCTACCTTTGTGACCCTGACATCCGAATGGGATTGCTCAAATCCTTCAATTAGAGGCAATAACTCCCGACAGGAAGGATCTGTGGCATTCCATAAATAAACAACAGATGCTTTGCCTTGATTCAGAATTTGATGCTCATACACCTCACATTCAGATATATACTTCTCTGCACCATACCCTGCAATGGCACCATCGCCAACAGCGGTAGCAACTTGTTTTAGAAACTTATCGCACACATCTCCTGCTGCAAAGACCCCAGGGATATTCGTTTCCATTTTCTCATTAATAAGTATATATCCATTACGATTCAAATCTACTACCCCTGATAAAACTTCTGTGTTCGGGGTGTATCCAATAAATAAGAAACATGAATCGACCTTTACGTTTTGCAGTTCATTAGATTTTAAATTTTTCAGGACGACGGAATTTAAACGTTCCTCACCTTCGAAAGAATTTACCACCGTATTCCACATGAATTCCATTTTAGGGTTTTCTAGTGCCTGCGTTTTGGCAATTTCATTGCAATCCATTTTCCCATGATCATGCATGACAGATACGATCACTTTATCAGCAAACTTAGTCAGAAACATCCCTTCCTCAATAGCTGCATCACCACTGCCAACGACCATAACTGTTTTCCCCGTATTTGCCGCAGCGTCACAGGTTGCACAGAAGGAAATCCCTTTATCATATAAGAACATATCTTCATTAGCTGCACCTGTAATTCTTGGTTTTCCTCCACTGGCTATGATAATGACTTTACACTCATATCGTACCCGAAAGGTCTCCACTACTTTAATGTCTTCTGCTACCGAGACAGATTTGACATCTGTCATTTTGAAATCAACACCAAATTTTTTGGCTTGTTTATGAAATAATCCCATAAGGTCTGTTCCGGTCGTTCCTTCAGGAAAACCAGGATAATTTTCTATTTCATTAGTATAAGTCGCAAGACCGCCTACCAGCGATTTTTCCAAAAGGAGTGTCTTCAATTTTGCTCGTCCACAATAGATCCCTGCTGTTAATCCAGCAGCCCCGCCACCGATAATGACGACATCATACTGTTCTGTCTTCTTTTCCATTTCAATTGTCCCTCCTGTGTAGATTTTGATTTCAATAAAATAGGCTGACTCTCGTCAGCACTATAAGCTCAGCCTATTTCACTTTTACATAAAGAATTTGGCTAATAATTTACTGCCTATAAATGCACCAACCAGCAGGAACAATCCAAAAATCCAGCCTGAAAGCGATAAAGAAGCTATAGCCGTAAATAATGCACCTATATTACATCCATTAGCCAGTCTAGCTCCGTACCCCATGAGCAACCCACCAAGTACAGCCGCCACTACCTGCTTTTTGGACTTAATTTTCTTAAGCTTGAACTCGGAAGCAAACAATGTCGCTGCTAATGCACCTAAGATAATCCCTACATTTCGAATGGACCCACCATCATTTAAAAATCCGGAAGATAATGTTTTTTGAGCTTTCTCCGTACTAAAGTAAGCCCAGTTATCTACATTTCCTCCTACCAGTCGATACGCCCAAGCTCCCCAGTCCGCGAAGGCGCTGGTTACTCCCCATCCTTTTGAGAAAACAGCCAGATGTGCTGTAGCGAACACAGCCAGAAGTACAGCTCCAGTTACATAAGTAAACGGTTCTTTGAGCAATTGCTTGTAAAAGCGGTTAGACGATATCTTCAACCAGAATTCGTTCACCGTTTCATTCACCGTCCTTTCCTACTCAGCGATCCTATTTTACCTTCTCAATAACAACTTCCCACTCGCCATCATCGACCTCTTCGATTTCCACATTATGTCCCTGTTTTCTCGCCCATTCTGGTACGTTTTTCATTGCGCAACTATGATCAATAGCAACAACTAAAACGTCTCCAACATTTAGTTCAGTCATCTTCTTTTCTGTTCTCATTAACGGTACCGGACAAGCTTCTCCCATGCAATCAAGTGTAAATTCAGCCATCTTAAAAACCACCTTTATATTTTTTTGAAATACCAATAGTGAAAATATTCACGTAATAACTTATACTAATCTGCGCTTCCCATCTTTTTCTCTTGCCATTTAACTGCAGCGATGTACAACAGAAGAATGATCAGGAACTGAACAACTAGTGCTCCAAGCCAACCAAAGACGTCTGGTAAAAATACTGTTGGTGCATCCTTTATAACGTTAGCTCTCCACCAACCCATATCATGTGATCCCCAAAGTGAACCAATGATAAAAAATACAAGCGACAGCATCTGCATTGTGAACCCTTCACCTACACGCATCAATGTACCCGAAGCGCAACCACCTGCAATAACCATGCCAATTCCAAATAATACAGCGCCAATTATCAAAGCAAAACTGATTTGACCCACATTGTCCATCCCAGGAATCGGTTTACCTTCCAGGAACGCTGGATACTTAATGGCTGTAAATCCGATCGTAGCGAGAGAAAATGCTATCAGTACAGCTCTTGTTACCGATGTGCTGCCTGTAATACATGGATCTCTAAGTGATGCAGTAAAGCAGAATCGTGATCTTTGCAAAATAACGCCAAACGAAATACCGAAAAGCAGGTAGACAACCATTTTATCGTGGGAATGGTCTAGGAAAAAACCAAACCCAATAATGAGAACTGTAACCAGCAACGCGATGGGCAACTGACTCTTTTTAGGTTTTCTAGGAGCTCTGGTTCGGGTTGATTTCGTTTCGGGACTTACGGTTTGCCCCATATTCTAACACCTCCATCGTTTTATGTAATTGACTATGTGAAAATAGTAACATACTTATTCGAGCTGTGGTTATCTGCTTTCTTTATGCTGTATAAGTGTTACTAATGGCACAGATGGAGCGTAATCAAGTATGCTATAGTGTGCACTAACAGCGGGCAACAGGAGGAATAAGTATGAATATGGAAACGCTTAAATTATTTTTAGATATTGCTTCGTTAAAAAGTATATCTAAAGCCGCTCAGAAATCTCATATCACCCAATCCGCACTTAGTCAGCAGTTGAAATCCTGGGAGAATACCCTGGGTTCTGAGCTTTTTGTGAGAAGTAATAAAGGGGCCAGCCTTACAGAAGCAGGGATTATAGCGGAGAAGTATGCGGAGCAAATCTGTAAATTATATGATGATATGGTCACAGAAATCAATCATTTACAGCCAACACAACATGAGCTGTCTATTTATGCGATTCCAGAAGTCTGTAATTATGCCCTGCCCTGTACCTTATATGAGGTAAAAAAACATTTTCCCAATTGCCATATCACTCTAAACGAAGGGGCATCGTCACTAGTAGAGGAACGTTTACTTCTTGAAGAAGGTGATGTTGGCTTTATTTCCGGGCCTTCCCCGAAATCTGAATTATGCTCCAATATGGTGTTTTCTGATCAAGTTATGTTAGTGGCAAGCAGTACGACTGTATGTCCTGATAAAATCACACTGAATGAGCTCCCTAAATATCCTTTAATCTGGTCCTCACAGCTTCATTGTGTGCAAAGGGCTTTGAACAACATATCTGCAGGGGAGCTTAAATTAAATATACTGTTTAATCTGGACTCCATTGAGGCGGTAAAGCTTGCTGCCATTAGAGGACATGGTGTCGCCTTTCTCCCTTATATGTCCATAAAAAAAGAGTTGTATAGTAAACAACTCAAGATCATTCATATTGATCAGTTCCAGGTAAATAACGATGTCTACATGGTAAAAAAACACAATCAGCGTTGTGACAATGATACGAAACAATTAATTCGTTATATAGAAAAGACATTGATTGATACATTATGTTGAACTTATAGCTCAATCGTAATCTCCCATACCCCATTAATGACTTCTTGAATGGAACATTTTAGATTTGAACCACGACAGTAATCCGTGATAGAAACTTTCGCGCAGCTATGATCAGTAACCAGCATCACTTTTTCGCCATTTTGAATGGCTTTTTGATGTTTTTTTAACATCATTACTGGTACTGGGCAGATTTCTCCCAGACAATCAATTTCAATCATGAGGTTACCTCCATTCCATAGATCATTAAAGTTCTAATAATGACCCAGCATTATTTTCTTCACAAAAGGAGTTGATCTAACCTCTTCTAACTGGGTATCACTAAGACTCCGTACACTCCAAGTGAGTATATTTTATCATTTCCCTAAATCTACCTCCCCCACAAACACCGCAGTTCCATCCATTCTATCAGAATCTAGTCGGTACACTTCTACATTTACTTTCCCATCTCTACCGAATCTAATACTACACCAGCTGGATTTCCTTTGTTCGGATAGGGCGAAAAAGCATCATAATGAAGCACTTTGATGTTGTTCACTGGTACGTCTCCTTTCAATTTATTTCAGTAAAGCTTGATAACTTCATGAAGTGAGAAACTCAGCTGTAAAAATTTCTATTTCTCTTAAAACTTCTTGGCGGTTAGATATCGCATTACATATATAAAACCGGTCTTTATTGTGCTCATGAAACTGTTTAATTAAATTAGGCTGCTGATTTAAGAATTCTTTATGAAGAGCTTCGCAATCAATTTCAGGATGAGTATCATGAAGTTCCTTGAGTTCAAATACAAGGACATCTTTTTTTCGCTGGATTATTTCATAGACCACATCTTTTGCGTATATACCGTGAGTTAATAAGATTCTTAATGCCGATAGGTCATTGGCTTTTTCCTGTGAAATCTTAATTAATTCTGCTTGTATCTGTAGGACTTGTACCGTATTCCAATGATTAATTAATACTTCAAAAATCCAGTACACCCATTCTTGATCATCGCTGTATTGATTTAGTACATCTTTAACATATGGAATCATCGGATCACCTATTTCAAGTAAAAAATCAGCTATTTCCCGCGCACCTGGCCAATTTAAATCTTGTATCCATTCAAGCAAACCCGGCAATATGCTTTTCACACGTGGATATCCTAAACGTATGACTGTTTCAGCCGCTCCATCCCAATAGTCTTTTGATATAGGTTGTACTAATAAATGCAAAGCTTCATCCTTTATATATTGTAGCTTATGAATTGCTTCTTCCTTTTCCTCTTCGCGTGTGTGCCATGATAATTTTTTGATTAGACTAGATGTTTCTTCCACTAGATTCACCCTTTGAACTTGAATTTTTCACCACGCCGTTCTAGCGACAACACTGCTTTCCTCCGCTTCATTATCCAAATAATTAATAAGACAATAACCGATGTTCCCAATAAGAAATACATCCAAATCGTTTTTTCAACCAATTCATCATTGGGATAATGGCCTTTATTATAAGCTTTTACAAAGATACCCTCTTGGGTCTTAATAGCAATAAAATCTTTTGGATCGGTATTGATAATTGAATAGTAGGGCGTACCTTTAGGATAAATATTCGAGAAATTCCCCCTGTACGTTCCTTCCTCATCGGAATATTTAGTTACATGCCCTATCTTCTTATCGATTTCTTCCGAGGGGATGAGTTCATCATCTGATATTTCGTAGATGTCACCTGAATAAACAACAAACGAACCGGCCCAATCCGCGGAGACCGCATGTAATGACGATAAAGCAATTATAGCTAGAATTACAATAATGAATTTCTTCATCTCAACCTCCTAGCTTGGATTCGATTGGTCTTTTAAATCTTCGAAGAACTCAGTAACTCTCTCCCTCGATTGTTCGAAATCGTTCAAAAGTATCGTTGTTGTGAGAAGCAAAAATGAAAGAAATGCGAAGATGATTATGGGTTTCTTTGATTTCATATATCTCACACTAATCATAGTTTTTAATGAAAATCTTAAACGAGCTCTCAATTGCGTCAAAATCAGTCGAGCCAATAATTTGATCCATAACCTTGCCATCAGAGTTTATAAAAAACAACGCAGGAAAAGCTTGTTCACCAAATTGTTTATGGAGATCACCTGTTTCATCTAGGAGAACGGGATACTTAATGTTGTAATTCGCCACGTATTGTTCTACATCAGAAAGATCATCTTGATAAAGCAAATTGATTCCGTATATGTTCACTCTATTTTTATATTTCTCATACAATGAGACAATCTTAGGAGCATCGTCATTACAATATGGACACCATGAGGTGAAAAATACGAATACAGTGGGTTTCTTCGAGAAGTCCACTTGTATTTTGTTTCCATTCGCCAACTCTTTTAGTTCAATGTTCTCAGGACTTTTAATGGGTTTTGCAGAGTTGTTTACCACGACAAATATAATCGAGCTTAATGCAATCAAAAATATAAATGTACTTACAATAATAGATATTTTCTTCAAAAATAATCCGTCCTTTACTAATCTATTCACCTACCGCTATACATTCTCTTCCACTAATCTTATATCCTTCATACTGATCATTGAACAGCCTAAAACAGCCCCTGCTTCAGAGATTTCTCTTAGGCGGGGGCTTGATTTATAATACCTTAGTTACATTAAGCTTTTTCCATTTGCGAATCTTAGAACGAAAAGTCTTAAACGGTGCTACTGAATTAATATGAATCCATTTGACCATAGGCCATCTTGGATTGTTTCCTGTCCATTTCCGCACGCCTTGCGTAAAAAGTTCTTCATCACTTAAAGAATCAATCCAGTTCTGCCACTGATGTTCTGTCTCTTGAAATAAAGATCTTAACTCGTCTAATGAGTAGGCAGCATATGTATGATAAAACGATTGATATAATCCGCCAAGTTGATTCCATTTATAATCCGGTGAAGGTGTAATAACGGTTAACCCTGCTTTTTCATCCTTATCCCATTTCATAACAAGATTCAACCAGCCCAATTGATAAGCAATGATTTCTGCTGGGGTTCGATCAACCCCTTCCATACGATTGTCTCTTTGGGAGTTCTCAATGCCATCAAATTCTTGATCAAGAGACTGATAGGCAATATGAATCGCATCTTTCAATTCTTCTTTTGATAGATAATCGGTTGACATCATACCCCTCCTTTAAATCACTTTATTAAATTACTTTACAAATGTATTATGTACTCGCTCTGATTTCAATAAATATGCAGTCCAAATTGCACAAGTAAACGCTGACCTAATGATCCTTTTGAGTGAATCTCCATTTCCAAGTTCTCTGGCAAGAGGAATTTGATAAAGAAGTACAACATCAATGATTCCTACTACAGGGATTGCAATATAGAAAATAATCAATAACCGTGGTAAAAATGCTTTTTTTCTGTAGAAATTAATTAGAATATATACACTAAACGCTAATATAGCTATATTGAAAGTGGTTTCAAAAACAATTATAAATCCCCACAAGGGATGATAGAAATCCGAACCTTTAGAAGTAAAAGCAGTCCAGATATCGGCATCAAATGCTGTAAAAGAATCCTGAAAAAGCTGCATCAACTGAATGATAATCGTCCCATAAAGACCGATTTGTACAAGAATCAACCATCCCCCAAGTCCTGATATCCCTAATGGTTTATAATCATTTTTCTTTTCGTTTAAATTAGTTTCCACGTCAACTCTCCCTGTTTATCATCTATCACTGCTATTTATCCATAATATCCCTAAACAATTGTTCTTTTTCTTCATCTAGATCCTGATAAATCCCTAAATAATCAAAGATTTCAAATGAAAAATCAACAAAAGCACGGCCTTTAGCAGTAATGATATGTTCATCTCTAACTACTCTCTTATCAACATAATTGTCTCTTGGAAATGGATCCTCTACATTAAGTTTACTGATTCTTTCTACTGAACACGAAGTAGTGAATTTACAATGGTCTAAAATGCCCGCTCGTCCTAAATACTGTGGTCCATGACATATGGCTGCCAGCATCTTCTCTTCTCGATCAAGATGGTTTATCAGATCAGTTAAATCCTGTTTTTGATTTACAATCGGACCTCCGGGAATAATTAGCCCTTCAATATCATTAAGCTTAACTGCTTCTTTGAGGACCAAATCAGGTTGATAAGTCAGACCAGATTCGCTAACTACAGATTCATAACTGTATCCTACGGATAACACTTCTTTTTTTCCAACATTTCTAATCTTATGTAGTGCCAAGGTAATCTCAAAATCCGCAAAATCATCAGATATGAAGCAAAGAATTTTGCCCATCGCACACTCCACCTTTTTTACAAAGTGATTTTATCGCCCACAACAATAAACTTACTGTTACTGCCATGCCCAATCTCAGCTGTCTTTATGATAGGAATGGAGGTGGAATGGCTAATTTCCTTCACATACGCTTCTACTATCGGAAATTCATTAAAGTTCTCTAGTTCTGAAAATGACCCTAGAATCAATCCAGCACAAGCATCAAAATATTTCAATTGCTGGAGCTGAGCAAAAAAGGAGACTATTTTGTTAGCTCTGCCACTTAAACTCTCCAACAATAAAATTTTGTCCGAAGGATCCGGAAAATAGCTTGTCCCTGCCAGCTTCAAAAAGCAGCGAATATTCCCCCCGATTACTATCCCGCTCATCTGGTTACCACGAACCCAATGATACCGGAAATCGTAAAGATCGTTTTGCCCCTCGAAGAATGTTCGATAAAAAGCCCTCTGCTGCTCTGCCCCATCAGAAGACACTAAATTCATCAACTGATAATGATAGGATTTCGAATTATTTTGCGTAAATAAAGCGTTCAAAATAACTGACAAATCACTCATTCCAAAAAAGGGTTTGGGGTTCATACGGATACTTTCGTAGTCTATGTACTCTAAGATTTGGTTGGCAGAATCCCCACCTGAAATATCGAATATCGCGCTAATTTCAGTATTTTTAAATAGTTGATTCAGCTCCGCTGCCCTTTCCTTTGGATTTCCACTGAAATAACCATCTTTTCTAAACAAAGTATTAGCCACCACTACATGGAGTCCAAATGAATGCAAAACTTTTTTTAATTCCTCTACTTTAGGTAGGTTCTCTACTCTCACACCATCTGAACAAGCAATCAGTCCGACTTTATTCCCGTGTGTGAATTTTAAGGATGTGTTCATTTTAATAATCCTTTCGATTCTACTTTTTAGTTTAATCACCGCAAATTTACGATCATATTTACACCATACCATATTTAGGGAGTTGAATCATTTTCTTCTTGAAATTATGAAACCACAACATGGTAATATAAGTATAATAATGCAAGATTAAATACATTGGGGGTGTACTAATGCGTAAATCACCGTTGATATTGAGTATGATATTATTATCTCTTGCGTTAATTATCGGATGTAGTTCAGAGGTAGATGATGCCACTAAAGCCGCAGAGAAATATAAAAATGTAGAATATACCGTCAAGGCTTCTGAGGATTTAATGTCTGATGAATCCATTCTTGCGCGAAATGAAGAGATGAAACCGTATTTTACAGAATACTTTACTGAAAAGGCTATAGCGAGCCGAATTACAACTATCCCAATTAAAATCGCTGATAAACAAAAGCTTTCTTTAAAACCGGAAAACCTAAAATTTAACCTTTCCGAACAAAAAAAAGATATTATCGAGTTAAAATATACGGTGGATCTTGTCCTATTGGATAAGGATGACAAAGAAAGTAAACGTGTGCCTTTGGAAGGTATATTGACTCTCTTTGATGTGGACGGTAAATGGTTAGTGCAAGGGGATCGATTTGATACTGTAGCATTAATGAACTTGATTGATGGGTGAATTTGAATATCCTTCTTATCACAAAAAGCAGACTGCTCTAATGAGCAACCTGCTTTTTTGAATTACATTATTTTTTTACTCATCCTATAATTGACCAACAGAACACCTTTTCGTTCTACACTTTGTTTCGCAATAAGCTGGTATCCCCGTCGTTCAAAAAAAGGATTAGCAGTGATGCTTGCTTCGGCATCCATTTCATAAAGACCCAGTTCTTTCGCTTTCAATTCAAGCTTACTCACCAATGCAGAGGCTATACCTAGTCCTTGGTAATCTTTGTGAACATATAATCGATCCAAATGTCCCTCTGCTGTCATATCAGAAAAGCCCACAATAATATTATCAATTTCGGCTACATAAGTGATATTTTGACGCAAAGAAGCTCTCCAAGTATTATGCTTAAGTACCTCTTCCTCTTTAGGTGCCCAAGCATCTAGCTGTTCCTGTGAATAGTCTTGTTTGTTTACGGAATGAACTGTTTCGTAGAACAATGAGACAATTTGACTAATATCCGATTCTCGGTAAGCTCTAATATCCATTTTGATCTCCTTGCTGGCGATTGTAGTAACAGAAGTCAATCTCAGAACTCCACTAGATCGATTTTCCGGCCAGATTCAGCACTTTCCAGCGCTCCGAACACCATTGCCATACTATACCGATTATCTCTACAATTCGTCTCTGCAGGACGTTGCTCTGCCAACGACAAGAACATCTCATCCAAACACCCGTGATGGAATGTTTTATTCATCTCAACATTATCTCCATTTATACGCTTTACGTCACGAATGAACTTATCGCTCTGATCTCCTGCAGTAACTACCTCAGCATATGGCAGCTCATGACCATCCCAGATTGCTGTTCCTTTCTCCCCGTTAACCCGCCAAGAAGCTTCCCATGACGTGGATGCACCTTCTGCACACCAAGATCCCTGATAGGTAAATATTGAACCGTCGGACATCTCGAAAATGCACACTGCCGACGCATTCCCCTCATACCATGAACCGGGAGGATTAAACTCCTGACAGTATACGGACACAGGGTTCGCGCCACTAATAAACCGGGCCTGGTCGAAGGTATGAATTGCCATATCCAACAGCAGCGGACTTTTCATAACATCACGGAATCCCCCGAAATGAGCCCCAAGGAAAAAGCTTGCACCGATAAATCCTGTTCTTCCGATGGTTCCTGATTCTATGATTTTTCTTAAAGAACGAATTCGAGGATCATAACGGCGGTTCTGCATCACAGCATGAGCATTTCCAGTCCGTTCCGAGATCTCAACAATCTTATTACATTCCTCCGTAGTCTCAGCTAACGGTTTCTCACTAAACACATTACACCCAAGTTCCAATGCAGTACTAGAAATATTGAAATGACTTCCGGGAACGGTAACGTCAAAGACGAGATTTGCTGCGGTCTCCTGAATTGCCTGCTTAATATCCGTAAACGTCAGACATGAAATCCCATGCTTCGCAGCCATCGCCTCAGCCGACTCCAACCTTATATCTACTAGAGCAACGATCTTAGTATCTGGACGCAATAAAGCGTATTCAATCCATGCGTTAGCCATTCCTCCGCAACCTGCAACCGCTACATGGTACTGTGCTGTCATATTTCTCCCCCTGACTTATTAAAGCGGATTAGGCACAAAGCTGCCCCCGCGGCATTGTTTTAAATAATTCAAGGCATGTACTTGACCCATCATTTCCAGCTCATCCCGATAGACAGGATCATGCCAACCTTCAATATCAATGGTACCTTTATAACCAGCCTGACGCAAAATGGAAATAACATCCGTCCAGTTCGTATCACCAAAACCCGGAGTACGGTGCCATACATAAGGTTTTGGGCCGTGGATTCCATATTCTTTTACAATATCCCAAGCGATGGTGGCATCCTTGCCGTGTACATGGAAGATCTTATCTGTCCATTTGCGCAGCTGTGGAATCGGATCAATCAGCTGCACCATCTGATGGCAGGGCTCCCATTCAAGTCCCATATTGTCAGCAGGTACAGCGTTAAACATCTTTTCCCAGGCTATTGGATGATGAGCGATATTCCAGTCCCCTGAAGTCCAATTGCCATCCATGGAACAGTTCTCGAAGGCAATTCGTACCCCGCGATCTGCTGCTCTTTTTGTCAGCTCACCAAATACCTCGGTAAACTTCGGAATCGATTCATCAATGGACACTCCTGGTAGTCGTCCCGTGAACCCTGATACCATATCAGTACCAAATACATGAGCATGATCAATAAGCCGTTCCCAGCTCGCTAATGCATCGGAATTGTCACCAGTATTCGTCAAAGGATTGCCAAAGATGCCAACCGATGAAATCACAAAATCATGTTTTGCCGCAAGTTCTTGCACACGCTTACCAGTTTCCACAAGATCTGTTTCACCTGTAGTCTGCCAGAAGGTTAAGCTAAAAGATTCGAAGCCATGACCTACGATTTGCGGAATCACTCTAACAGCATCTCCGCCACCAACTAATGTGCCTATACGCATTGTATCCTTCATCTTGTGTACCACTCCAATATTGGTTTATAGTAAGTTCTATAACCCGAGTATATACTGCATTTAAGCTTAAAACTCTTATTATATTGTGTTTATATAGTCGTATATTGTGGGAGTTGAATAAATATTGAGCTATCCTAATGATCTTAAAGAATACCCTCAATTAGAAGGAAGCACCTATCCGTTTCGATTGTTTTTTAATGAATGCAGACATGCGAAAATCGGCCAGAACATCCTTTTTCTACACTGGCATGAGCATTTCGAAATCATTATCATGCAAGCAGGCAACGCCATTTTCCACATTGACAGCAAGCCCTACGAACTGCATCCCGGAGAGGTTTTGTTTGTTCCTTCTGGAGGTTTGCACGTTGGATATAGTCTGCGGGATGATCATGTCCGATTTATATCCGTCGTATTTCATAGTTCTTTATTTAAAGATTGGAAGCAAGATCCTCAACATGAGCAGTTCGTAGCTCCCTATTTGGAAAATCGATATCAGCTACCAGTTAAACCAGCAGCACTTGTTCCAACCTGTTCTACTTATTACTCTCTTCTAGACACTATCGTGGATGAAGTGCATCAGAAAGGTCCTGCATTTCAGCTAATCATCAAAAATCAACTTCATCTGCTTTTTGTATTGCTCTCCCGTACCTTTTTGCCTGAGCGGGTTTCTGGCAGAACAAATGAACGTCATTCCTTCAATCGTGAGCGTTTTAAGCCACTGCTGGAGTATATGGAGAACCACTTTGATGAGAAAATGACTATTGAAAGCGCCGCGAGATCCGTTAATCTAAATCCATACCATTTCTGCAAAACCTTTAAGAAGCTCACCGGCCGAACCTTCATCGATTATGTTAATCTTTGCCGCGTAAATGAAGCAGAACGACTGCTGCTGGAGACAGATTTTACTGTAACGGAGATTGCTGGACGAGTGGGCTGCGACAATCCTAATTATTTTACCAAGCTGTTTAAGCAATATAAAGGAACTACACCATCCGGTATTAGAAAATAATTCACACTGGAAAATAGGAGCATGTAAAATGAATTTAAAAGAAACGCTGATATGCATAAAAGAAAATGATTACCAAGCACCTCCCGATACAATCCAGTTGGTACAAGAAATGATAAATAACATTGGTTCTTTAGATGCCCAACTACGGGATGAGCTAATTTATACAACCTTATCACATTGGATCCCAGGTAATGCTCTAACTACAAACGAACTGGAGCAACTTATACCCGTTATCTTGGATAAAAACCATTTGCATTTTAAGCTTGGCGAAACCAATGCAGACTCTGTCTTTACCAGATCTTTCTCTATGCTAGTCATCCCACTCCTCTTCATGAGGCATAAAGAATCACCATTTCTCTCAAGAGAGCAAATTCATCAGATAAAGGAGAAGGTATTTTGCAGTGTGCAAAATGAGCGCGATTACCGGGGGTATGACGAAGAAAAAGGCTGGGCTCATGCCATAGCCCATGCAGCAGATACTTTAGATGAATTGGCTCAATGTTCCGAACTGGATAAAAATGACCTTATAACTATCCTCGATTTGGTTCACGAAAAGATGACCATAACAGATCGAATATACTCCGATGGGGAAGATGAGCGAATGGTAAGACCCATAATTAGTGTTTTAGATAGAAAAATGCTTAGTCAGACTTATGTAGAGCAATGGATTCGAAGTTTTGGTGATGTGGAGAAAAATCCAGAATTTCTTCCTGCTTTTAAACAAAAAAATAATATAAAGAATTTCTTGAAAAGTTTATATTTTCGAGTTAAATATTACAAAGTAGATGCCAATCTCTGTCCAACAATCGAGCATACATTATATAAAGTAGAACAAGTATACTATTCCTAATTAAGAAAAAGTGAGGGTTAGAGCACCCTCACTTTCCATCTACTGTTCAAATGAATGGAGCACTTGCTACCTGTTGACGGGTCTATTAGATTATTCAGTAACTGCTAGCTCCATTCTCCGCACACTCGCAAGCGCGGGAAAAGATTCCAGCACCATCCCTGTATTCCATAACTTAACCTGCTGTCCAACCTGCAAATCCTTAAAGCTGATGGTCTCTCCAGCTTCATTAAACATTTCAGATTTCGCATTGATTGTGAACCAGTAAGATGGATCTTCGTTTCCAGGTTCAAGGATTAGTATCCGCTTTGCCTGTTTAGTGTCGATCTCAACGATTGTACCCACTACATGTGGATCACCTATTTCTGAAATATCATAGGTCAACATCTCTGGATCGATCCACTTTTCAATTTCAAGCTTGGCTGCTTCCGCATCATCAGACGGAATGGTAATAGTTACTTTATTACCAATCGTATCTACACCAGAGCCGTAGAGATTCAGCTTCTGGTAGAGTTCTTGTTCATGCAACAATTCTTGAGCAGCTAATAACTCTTGCATTGTATATTTCACATCATGAAGCTCATAAGTACCTGCAGTGAAAGCCTGAGCAAAGCTCTGCTCAATCTCCGAGTTCAAACCTACAATATTAATATGAACCTTGTTATCTTGCAGATAAATATCTCCGTTAGGAATCTTCTGAGCAGATAAGAAAGTCTTAACCTCGCCTGGATCATCCATTGCAGGGTTCTTAGAAGCTAGAATTTGTGGTTCTGAACTAATTACAGGAGTAGGAACCGGCTCCTTATTCGCTTGTTGAGCCTCTGAACAGCCACTGATTAACAAAATAACAACGGGAATCCATATCCAACCAATAATTATCTTACGCATCCTATTAACACCTCCACTCTTCATCTTCTCAAACGAAGACCGGAAGTGATAGGTTGCAGATTCAGGAAGAATTCTCTAATCCAAAGTGTAAGGAGCAAGACCGATTGGAAGTGCCGCAGGACGAGTGCAGGTGCTTTCCATTTCGTAGAATGAATGAGCATCAGAAGAATCATGGAAAGCCCACATTGCTTCTAATACGTGATAAGCCAGTTCTCCACTGGCACGATGCCCTCTACCCGTTCGAATGGCGTAAGCCATATCTGCTGGTCCAATCCCGCGGGTATTCTGATCATACCCTGACAACAACGGCTGTTCCGTCCACTCATTCTCACCCATAAGCCGGAGTTTCACGGGACCCCCAAAGTTATTCGGGTCTGGAACTTGAATCGTTCCTAGCGTTCCGTAGATTTCTATATGCGGCAGGTTGCTCCCGCCAAAGATATCAAAGCTTGTAATCAACGTTGCAATGGCACCATTTTCAAATAGCAAGGTTCCGGCTACGTGAGTTGGAATTTGAACAGGAATTTTATTCCCAAATTTCTTCTCGCTTGTAATCGTACGTTCTTCCAGCGCTTTCCCAGTCATTCCGCTAACCGTATGAATAGGACCCAGCAGCTGCACCAAAGCCGTCAAATAGTAAGGACCCATATCGAACATTGGACCTCCACCAGCGGCATAATAAAATTCCGGATCTGGATGCCAATGCTCATGTCCACGGCCCAGCATAAACGAAGTAGCTGCAACAGGTTCGCCAATTACTCCTTCATCTATCAGCTTCAAAACCGTTTGAATTCCCGCTCCGAAGAACGTCTCCGGTGCACTGCCCACAAGTACTCCCTTTTCCCGCGCCGCAGTCAGAACTTTGCGTCCTTCTTCTCTCGTCACAGCTAGAGGTTTCTCAACGTATACATGTTTACCCGCTTCAATAGCTTTCAGGCATACTTCCGCATGAACAGCTGGTATCGTTAAGTTGATTACGATTTCTATCTCTGGATCATTCAGTAATTGTTCTGTGGTATAGACGTTTGGAATATTGTATTTATCCGCTTGTTCTTGTGCTCTCACCAAATCTAAATCCGCACATGCAACTAGATCAAGGATCTCGAACTTTTGACAGTTCTCCATATAGATACTACTGATTTTACCGCATCCAATAATACCAACTTTGACTTTATCCATTCGCTGATCGCTCCCAGAATTTATTGACTGTCTGCCATTCCACTATAGCTATTACTAACCCCCGAAACATTGGATAATGCTTGCGCTTTACCTTCAGCTGCCCATATTAATCCTCTGCGCATCATTTCACGCACTTGCGGCTGATCTACAATGTCCGCATGATGCCCGAGTGAATTATAATAAACTCTGCCCAAGCCCCAACGTTTTGTCCAAGCTACTGGCATATCAACAGCCTTATTATACGAATGAGGCCCTTCAACTACTGGAAAACGAGTCGTAGCAAGAACTTCAACAGCTGGATCTACATGCAGATAATATTGCTCTGAGCAAATGCTGAAATCTTCTAATCCTTCTACCAGAGGACTTGAGCTTTGACAAATCTCTACGGTATAGTTAACGCCGTCATTACCAGGATGAGCTACCCATTGTCCACCCGTCATAAACTGCCAATCTACATTATTACGAAAAGAATCACACATCCCGCCATGGCAACCGGCAAGACCTGTTCCATGTTGTACAGCTGCGGAGACATTATTCACAAGTTCCTGCTCGATTGTGCCCATTGTCCATACCGGCACGATCAAATCTAGTCCAAGAAGCTTATCTGCATCAGCAAAAGCCTCCAGTGTATTCGATACTTCAACTTCAAACTGTTCCTCTTGCAACATTTTAGCGATTATATCAGCTACCTGCTCAGGCTCATGACCATCCCAACCGCCCCATACAATCAATGCTTTTCTCATCTTCAGCACTCCTTCTAAGGTTAGATTACATTTCGGATAAATCGACCCAACGGCGTTCATCAATAGAGCGTTCTACAGCCTCTAACACCGCTTGGCATTTCACTCCATCATTGAAGTTTGGTTCTGGCTGACGACCTTCTTCAATTGCGTTAGAAAGCTCCAGCATTTCGTGAATAAACGTATGTTCAAAACCAATCGTATGACCAGGCGGCCACCAAGCCTCTGCATACTCATGAGCAGGATCGGTCGCCAGCACACGACGAAAACCTTGTACATCCTCGGCATCCGAGGTCAAAAAAACTTCTAATTCATTCATACGTTCGAAGTCGAATTTCACACTACCAAGACTCCCATTGATCTCAAAAGAATTGGTAGAGCGATGACCCGCTGCGAATCTTGTAGCTTCAAAGCTGCCCAGAGCACCATTATCAAAACGGGCTAAAAACAAGGTGGCATCGTCGACGGTAACCTTACCCTTGGGTGCATCTTTATCTCCTTTAGCGCTTAAACCAGTCATTTCAGCGGCAAGCGGACGCTCTTTTATGAAGGTCTCGCTCATACCGATTACTTCCTTCATATCGCCTACTAAGAAATGAGCCAAATCTATAAGATGCGCCCCCAAATCTCCATGCGAACCTGAACCGGCGATATCCTTCTGCAGTCTCCATACTAAAGGGAAATCCGGATCTATTATCCAATCTTGTAGAAACCAAGCCCGAAAATGATAAATCTTTCCCAGACGCCCACTCTCTATGAGCTTCTTAGCCAGTCGAACTGCCGGAGAAAAGCGATAATTAAAACCAACCATATGTGTAACTCCCGCGTCTTCAGCAGCTTGCAGCATTTCACGGGAATCTGCCAAGGTCAGCGCAAGTGGTTTTTCACAAAAAATATGTTTACCTGCTTTGGCTGCTGCCAAAGCTATCTCCTTGTGCGCGTTGCTGGGAGCATTAATATCTATAAGATCAATATCCTCTCGAGCGATCAGATCCTTCCAATCCGTAACACAATCCGCCCAGCCTAACTGCGATGCAGCTTCTTCAAGCGCTTCACTATTACGTCCACAGATTACAGACATTTCCGGTTTAAGCGCTTTCGGGAAAAACATAGGCAAACTGCGATAAGCATTACTGTGGGCTTTACCCATAAATTTATAACCGATCATTCCAATGCGAAGCTGTTTCATCTTATTCCTCCTAAGTGTTGATAGATTTAGATGAAGCTCGTATAACTAGTTCTGTCGGTAATTTGATCTGTACGGCTGGTGCGGGTATTTCTGCCAGATTGTTTCCCAGCAATTCAATGATTTGGGCTGCGGCAAGTTCACCTAGTTCGTAAAAGGGAACCCGCACACTGCTTAATGCAGGTGTGGTAAGCTCCGCAGCTTCCGAATCATCATAACCCACAATAGCTGGCAGGCGATCCCTTGGTATTCCTAGCTCCTGCAGCCCTTGCTGCAAACCAATGGCCATCCGATCATTGGCGACCATAATCGCATCAATCTCATCCAGCAGAGGCAACATTTCTTTGGCAGCTATAATCCCGCTTTTCCGGCTGAAGTTACCTTCGAACAAAAGTGAAGAATCTACAGAAAGATTCACCTCTGCCAAAGCGCGGGCATACCCCGTTAGACGATCTCGGCTGTTGGAATAAGATTCAGGCCCATTTAGAAAAGCAATCCTCGTAAAACCTTGTTCCAGTAAGTGTTTAGCCGCTTGCCAGCTTCCTTCGACATGATCGGCATCCACCTCGTGAAAAGCTTCCCCTGCAAAATGCTGATTAATCAGACAAAAAGGATGGTTTTCTTCCTTCAAACGGCGGAGTGAGGCTAGCTCACCTGGCTCTTCTTTAGCGCCAAGCACAATGCAAGCATCGATCTTCCGCATCTTAAACAACCCGCTATAATCCATTGGCTCTTCGGCATTCCGAAACAGCATTAACAGATCATAACCCTCTTCTCGCGCCTTGCTCCCTATTCCACTTAATATTTCCGAAAAATAATAAGTGGAGAACAAGCGGGCTTTCGGCAAATAAGGCATCACTACACCCAAGTTCCCGCTCCGTCTACGTGCAAAGCTCTGAGCGAGTGAACTAGGGGTATAGCCTAGCTTCAGAGCAGCTGCCAACACACGTTCCTTCGTTTCTTCCTTAATCGGACCAACGTTATTTAACACGCGAGATACTGTGGCTTCTGACACACCTGCAAGCTCGGCAACCTCTTTACGGCTGGCGATATAAATTCCTCCTTCTCATAGGTTATGAACAGTGACATTTAGCCTCGTTCAATACACTATTCGAAAACGCATTCATTTAATGTACGCGCGTACATTTTCTCATGAACAAGGCTCTTCGTCAACCCTAAGATTGGATAAATTTAAAAGACGTTCATATACACTAAGGAGAAGAACGTCTTTCTATTTCTTTTCAACTATCCGCGAGGTACTAGCAATAGGACACCAAGTAAAATGATAATCAGAAATAAGTAACTCTCAAATTTCTTAGCAGGAATACGTTTATTCACATATACACCGAGCACTGTAGCTAAGATAATTGCTGGAATAGAATATCCATAAAGAACAAGAGCATCCGTAGTCCACAATCCCCCGATAGCATGACCAGTTACAACAAGTACACCAGAAATAAGAAAATGAGCTTGCAACGTACCCCGAAAGCGATCAGGATTCCACTGTCGTAAAGTACCATAGATCACGACCGGGACACCATTAAAGTTATAAGCACCGCCAAGTACACCCGAAGCGAATCCGAAGGGATACACCCAGCCTTTTGCCTTAAGCAAGGGATGATCGATCGTCTTAACTATTCTCTTCTTAATCACTGAATAAACTCCATAAACAATCAAAAATATACCAAGTCCAGTCATAATTACACTTGCAGGTGCTAAATAAAGCATAACTAGTCCTACAGGAATTCCTATCACTGTTGAGAGTGCTAATCGAATCAGAATAGGTCGTTCTATATGCCGCCACCCACTCACAACTGTAAGTGAGGCAACCGTGAGGCCTGCCAATCCAATCAAAGAAACTGAGGTATGTATAGGAATCGGGAGCAGTGCAAGCAGTGGCATGCTCACAATCGCTTCACCAAAACCAAACATGGTTCTCATCAAGGCACCTATAAATACTGCTAATACGACTAGTGTAATAATTGTAACGGACAATCGTTTATCCCCCTCCTAATCTCATCCATCCGTAATTGTGTATAAAATCATCACATAGACAGATCATCTGGAATACATTTCTTTTTCCCACTCTTCTAATTATAACATATCATTCGCTAAAAAACAGATATCGATAGAGAACAAACGCGCATTTTAACATCCCTAAAATCCATCACATTGCCGTTATAACTACACAATAATGGAGATATACATATAATTAACGAAAACCCCTTAAAATCGATTACAGAGGCCCGTATGTATTACCCTTTTTCTAAAAAACAACTAAGTATCTAAAAAAAACTGATTCCCCTAACGTTGAAGAGGTATCAGTTTCTTATTTTTTGACGTGTTTATTTAGGCGTTATCTTTCAGCCACACTTGCACATGCTTTAGAAATTTTTTGGTGACGGGAGAAGCGTATTTCATAGAGTGGACAGCAATTCCTAACGATCTGAAACTTCGTTCCTCTAATTCTAACATGGCTACATTATAATTTTGCCGGGTTAAGACAAGCTCTGGCAAAATACTAATCCCAAGCCCCTTCTCCACCATAGACATAATGGCATAGTCATCACCCGCAGAGAATTTAACATTTGGTTTAATCCCCGCCTTATCCAGCACACGTCTAACATCATAATCCGAACCTGCTTTCGGGATAATGAAATCCTCCTTAGCAATTTGCGATAAGGAAAGAAAGGGCTCCGTGCTTAGCGGATTCTCTTTAGATACAATCCCTAACATCCGGTCTTTTTTTAAAGGAATTACATCAAACTTCTCACGTGTAGGCAGTGAAATAAAACCGCAGTCTACGACTCCAGCCTCTATCCATTGCTCAACCTCCAAATAACCGCCTTCCATCAGCTTGATTTCTATATAAGGGTATTCACTGCGAAATTGCTTAATCATCCCTGGCAGCCAATGCACAGACACACTGGTGAACGTACCGATGGTAATCGTGCCAATCTCTAGCCCGTGGATGTCCGCTACCTCCTGCTTCAATTTCTCGTTCCACTTCAAGATTTCACGGATAGGCTGCAGAACTTGTTCTCCGTTTACTGTCAATTTCACACCGGATCTATTTCTAATTAATAACGCGAACCCAAACTCCATCTCCAAGCTGCTAATGGTGTGACTAATTCCGGATTGCGTAAAACCCAGTACATCTGCTGCTTTTGTTAAGCTGCCTAGCTCCACAACTTTCAGTAAAATCTCATATTTATTAATGCTCAACCTCTGTTCCCACCCTTATAAATTGCATAAGTTTTACTCATGTATTCTATGATAAACATTCAGTTACCTTATGTATAGAGCCGTATTATACTATATTGAGTTGAAAATGAAGAAGGATGGATGAAGAGATGAAACCGCTCAAAGCTGAGCTGCTGCTGTTAGTTGTAACATTATTTTGGGGCTCCTCCTACATATTTATGAAAATGGGGTTAGGTACGTTAGGCGAATTCAATCTGATTGCACTGCGCTTCGGACTTGCTTTTATATTAGCCGTTATGATATTCCACAAACGATTAAGACGAGTAGACATCAAAACATTAAAATATGGCGCCCTACTCGGATTCCTCCTGCTCGGCGTATTCACATGTATAACCTTCGGACTTCAAACAACCACCACCTCAAACGCAGGATTTCTAGTTGCGTTGACGGTTATTTTTGTACCGATCTTGGATCGAGTTATTTTCAAAAAAAGAGTTGCACCTCCACAAGTGTTCGGCTCCATCCTCGCCATAGCCGGGATTGGACTCCTTACCTTAAATGCAACCTTAACTATTCAGCCGGGTGATTTCCTGTGTATCCTTTCGGCAGTGTTCTACGCGGTACAGATCTTATTTACAGGCAAGGCGGTAAAAGAATGTGATTCCCTGAATATTGGAATCTTGCAGTTAGGATTTGCCGGAGGGTTGGCCTTAGTGTTGTCCGCAATCTTCGAGACACCTTCGCTACCCTCTACTTTGCCAGATTGGACAGCAATTCTAGCGCTTGGTATCCTATGCAGTGCCTGTGGCTTCATCCTGCAACCTATTGCTCAAAAATATACTTCACCAACCCGCACCGGACTAATCTTCTCCCTTGAGCCGGTCTTCGCTGCGATGTTTGGTTATTGGTTCGCTGCTGAGAAGTTATCGATGCAGGGTTATGCTGGCGCAGCGCTTGTTCTGCTCGGAATCGTGGCTTCTGAATTGCTTGGTAAAGCAACACTCCCCGCATCGTGGGCTCAGAAGAAACCAGAGCATTTATAACAATAAAGGCGTCGTTTAACTATACAAGCTGAACGACGCCTTTTCTATGTTTATTGGTTCAATTAATGCCCCATCATCATCGCCGCATCTGCCTTCTGTCCCTCTCCAGAGGAAGGATCGCCAGCGGAAAGCTTAGGCTTGCGCAAAATAATACTCATTAATACACCTACCACACCTATGCAGCCAGACAGGAAGAACACATCATCAAAACCACTAACTGCGGCTGTCAAAGGATTACTTCCCGCTTTCAGTGCTCCCATATGAACAGCGATCTGACTAGTCAGGTAACCTGTCATTCCAGCTATAGCAAATGAAACAACGACTTGTTGAGCAGCAGCAGTAAGTGAAGTTACACTTCCCACCCATTCACGTGGAGCAGCATTCAAGACATGAGTATTCAAAGGCATCATCGTTAGACCCATACCAAAACCTAAGAAACCCAGGTATGTCATAATTAACGATAAATTTGTTGTAACACTAATTCCGGATAACAGGAACAAGGTGACCGTAATGATACTAAGTCCAACAAACGCCAGCGGACGAGCCCCGATCTTATCAAACAACCTACCGCCAATCGGCATTCCGATTGCTGAAGCTAAAGCCTGCGGAAGTAGAATCAGACCGGTTTCCAGCGGGGTATAGCTTCGAATCTGCTGCAGGTAAAGGGGCACAAATAACATGGACCCAAACAAAGCAGCTTGCATAACCCAAGTTAAAATAATACCCCTAGTGAAATCCGACGAACGGAAAACTCGCAGTTGTAAAAGCGGATTTTTGTGAAGCAGCTCCACAATGACAAGAAGGATCAATGCAACCCCTCCAACAGATAAGCCAACAATAGCGGGAGTAGACGACCAGCTTGTTCCACCGCCTTCATTCACCCCATAAGCCAACATAGAGAAGGCAATTGGGGCAAGAATAATGCCTAGGATATCGAGTTTGCCTTTGCTCTTTTTTTCAGAATTCGGCAAATATTTAACACCAAGAATAATGCCAACGATTCCAATAGGTACATTAATCAGAAAGATCCAGTGCCAGCTTACGTACTCCACCAGCCAACCGGATAAGACTGGGCCGAGTGCCGGAGCTAAGAGCATTGGAATACCAAGCATCCCCATAATAGAACCTCGACGTTCTACTGGAGCTAATTTAAAAACCATCGCCATCCCAATGGGAGCAACCATCCCCCCGCCAAGACCTTGAATGACTCGAAAAATAATGAGCTGAGATGAGCTTTGTGCAACCGAACATAACATAGAGCCAAGAATAAACATCGTAAGAGTTGCCAGAAAAACTTGTTTCGATCCAAAACGATCGGTCATCCAGCCCGCGAGTGGGATTACAGCCGCTAAAGCTAAAGTATAACCCGTAATCGCCCACTGAATCGTTTTGAGATCGGAAGCAAAATAATCAACCAGCTTGGGAACGGCCACATTCACAACAGTACCATCCAGAATAACCATAATCATGCCGACAATAATAGCAAGAAGCGGGGGGATGATTGCTTTTAACGAAAATGGTTGATCTTCTGCAGTACTCATTCCAGTCATAGTTTTTGTCATCCAGTACTCCACTCATTTCTCTAATTTAATTAAATGCTTTATTGATTATTTCAAATTTTAATTTACATTCGATGAATCTGGAAGTCAACAAATAAAACCATTTTTTTCATTAAAAACACATCGGGTTTACGATACCCTTCAGAAATTATCTTGAAATGTATATTAGAACAGCAAAAAGACTATGCATAATCCCCTTAAATCTTCTCGCTTGGGAAATGTGCATAGTCATCATGGAATCATTTTCCGATTAGAGCGTCTCTCTTAATTCTATAATTTTGCCCGATGTGTTCAATATAATTTCAAGTGGAATCTCTATCTCTGCAAAATCCAATACACAGCGAATAGAAAATTGATCCTCGTTATAGCTACTTTTTGTAGATTTAATCCCATGATAATTCCCGGCTTTTACCGTAATTTGCTTCCAGTCTTCCAGTAATCCATTTAAGCTCGGCTTATTTACGACCACATCATAATGATATCGCTCCGATAATTCATTATATTTACCGCCGACCAGTAACCCCGCTATAACACTTGCTGTCACTTCAGGGGTATACACTTCAACTTGATTGGACTCCCCATCATATGAGGTTACTAAACCAATTGTCTTAAAAAAGGAGATTGGAACATAGATATGATCCTGTCTGAATTCGATATCATCTTTAAAAAACAATTCTTGTGCATCATTGATGCTAACCAAATGTTCGTTAAGCTTCCATTTAATTATTTCATTTATCCTTGTTAGTGTTATAGTTTCTGAACTTTTTTGATAAGTTGTTGTATATTTAAGTGCATTGGAAGCCTCTCTGAGCGGAATCATGACCGTGGAGCCCTTATTGTAGGCTGAATGGGGATTAGTTTCCAGTAGTTTACCATTCAAAATTACGCTAACCTTGCCGGAGTCTGCCCATACTGTTGGAGCGGCAAATCCACCAAATCCATTAGTTAAAAATAGAACACCTAACACAACAACCGCTGCCATTTTGATCATCCGTTCGAAACCTCCCTTTTATCTATTACAAGTATTATGTGCGTTTCCAGCATGTGCTAATCCTAATGATAATCAAGACAAGCAAAAAAAAAGAAGCCGTTCAACATTATGTTGGGCCGCTTCTTTTAAATAACTATTCCACTTTGAAGTCAAAATACTGCTTAGGAAAAGGTTCTTTTATCAGCGTAAAATGCCACCATTCCTTACTATAAGGTTTAAAGCCTTGCTTCACCATAACCTCTTTGAGAATTGCGCGATTTGCTTTCTGAGTCTTGGTGATTAACGATGTATCATAAAAAGAGATATCTCCGAAAAAATCAAACGGGCTGCCCATATCTACATCTACACCGGTCTCTTTATTGACGATCGTTAAATCGATGGTACTGCCACGGGAATGTCCTGATTTTTTCGCTATAAATCCGAGTTTGAATAAATTACGTTTATCCAGTAGCGGGTAATATTGCTGCTTCATCTTAGTATCCGCGGAATTCTGTGACCATCTTACAAAATGATTCACCGCGGTCTGCGGACGATAAGCATCATAGATTTTTAGGATATATCCTTTTTTGGCTAAATCCTCACTTACTGCCTTCAAGGCTGTAGCCGCAGTCCTTGAAAAGATCGCTAAAGGCGCTTTATATCCATCAATCCGCTTCCCTACAAAATTATTGTCTCCGTAATAACGAATTTCAAAATGGGCAGTAGGAATCACTTCATCCAAATAGATAAATCCTTGCGGCAGACGGTGTTTCTTCTCCAGCTGCATTTGCTGCAGTACATTGTCTGTAGATGATCCAACGTAAGCTGCATCTGCGCTGCCCATAACAATAGTGTTTGTCCATAACAACAGCACAAATGCGAAAACTATGATTTTTGTTCCTCTAAATCCGGTTCTCAATAGATCCCGCCTCTTCATTTCGAATTAACCGTTTGATTCAGAAATTTCTCCACTTCAGGTGTGAGTTTATTATTTGTGGAATCAAGTAACTGTAGTAGTTTTTCTAAAATCATTAGGATTCTGGTGTCGCCTTTGTTTCCTTTTAATGCATTCTCATACGCCTTTTTCACTTCAGGTTTGATTACTTGCTCATCATAGTCATAAGCTGGTGTGTTGCTTGATCCATATAATAAGCGTGAAGTTGCATTGAGCAGCTCTTTTTGAAGAACGGTTGACCGATTGGAAGCTGGATATTTCGTCACAAAATCCTCCAGTGCAAGCGCCCTGTTCGTTAACTCTGTCCAACTAATCACAATAGCTGCATCAAAAACACTTGGTTGATTCGATTCAGTGGCCATGATGTCAATGTAAGCTGCGATGTCCTTCGTGACATATGGCTTAAAGCTTTTGAAGCCCTCATAATGCATCACTGGATAGTACATGCCCTCACTAGTCTCCAGCTTATATCCCTTATCCCGTCCTTCAATTAACATATTGCGCACATTAGCATCTTTGATCGCATTAAGGAGTGTGCTGTAGGTTAGATTTTTGCTTTTGGAAAAAGCATTATTTATCTCTTTCTGAACATTCTCCGGAAAAACCTTCTCAGAGTACACAGGTAAATATGCCTTCTGTGCATTTTCGAGCTGGAGTGTCATCTGAGTTGCTGTCCAGGTATCCACTTCTTTGATATGGTTAATCAAATAATTCCGGGCGTTAGCCAGAGATGCCGGCTTCTGTACATATTGTTGGAATTGATTATAGACTTTTGCAGATTCTTTCACAGTTGCGGCAGCTACAGTATCTGTTGTATGTATACTCCCAAACCCTCCCATAGAGCCTAGGGCAAAGGCAACACTTAACAAGCCTGTTTTTTTCCATCCCATTAAAAGACCTCCCTTAAGTATTCATACTTAATAATTAGACATACGAGAGGATCCTGAATCTAACTTAGTACAGTATTATCCTGGACGCCTCCAATGTCCTTCCTACGATAAATACCCATCAGAAGTCCAATAGCCGCATATTCAAACCACACATGACTCCCATAGCTCAGGAAAGGGAACGGGATAGAAGTCAGCATCATTCCACCGCTCAAAATAGCAAGACCATAGGTTAGTCTTATCGCTAGCAAAAATGCCAAACCCAACACTAGAGCTTGTCCATAGGGCTCACGAATCGCTCGTATCGTAGATAGAAGCTTGATGAAGAACCAGGAGATAACTGCCAGCAAAAGCAGTGCCCCCGCCCAACCAAAACAATGAATAAGATAGACAGGCAACATATCTGAGTAGACATACGGCAGCTTTTGTTCTACTGCTCCGAATCCGTGCCCCCACCAACCCGCTGAACTAATAACTTCACGCATTACTTGGTATATATAGCCATAACCGTCTGGATCTAAAGAGGGATTTATAGCACTAATGATTCTGACCATCAGGTAGTCGCTATTGAAGATGAACATTAGTCCAACTATTACAAAGAATCCTAATAATACTACACTCTTAATCCAATCGCGAGTAATCCATACATATAATACTAATGAAGAAATTAGATACACCACAAGCTCTGGAAGAGAGTTTAAAGAGATTAGAAGCAAGGCAGGTGCTAACAGAATGCTTATGTTGAACAAACCACTCCGCCAAGTTTTCTTTTTAGCCGATTCCTTGCGATTCACTAAAATCCCTGCTAACGCGACTATCAAAACATAAGGACGATAGGATGTCATATCAGGTAAGATCAAAAAAATCCTAGGACCATAATTCACTCCATTTATTGTTATCCCCCAGAATATACTCGACAGAATTCCGGCTATTGATGTTCCGTATAATACCCACGAGAAACTTTTCAGCTTTCTGAAATCGATAAAATACAATCCAAACATCAATACAATTCCAATGAGTATATTTATCGCTTGGCGTCTAAACGCATTATCCAAAAAAGAACCCTTAACGATATCACTGTAGCCTACATCCACAGAACTCATTCCGATCAGACTGATCGCGGATAACAAAGCTACAACTCCAAACAATCCCCAAGGTACATGTGGTTTATGTATTAGATGAAGTTCCTTCCCTAACGTTTGCGGGCTCCCCATTTGTTCGATCGCCCAAGCTATGGCTTCTTCCCGTGATACACCGTCGGCTTCTTTTTCACAAATTAAATCTTCTAGATGACTAGCTAATTCTTGACGTATCTCTGGGTGAGTTTTTTTCGCTTTAATCTCTGCACACACTACATCCAAAAATTGCTGCTGCCTCTCTTTCATCATACACCACCCTCTCCCAGAACGGAGTCAACTGCACCTTTGAACATAACCCATTCTGCTTTTTTCTCCTTGAGTTTCTCTTTACCTTCATCCAGGATTCTATAGTACTTACGCTTCCTTCCTTCTACCTCCATCCAGTAAGCCTCCACCCAGCGCTCACTTTCCATCGCATGCAGAATCGGATACAAGGTTCCTTCTTTTAATGAAAAAACACCCTGAGATCTCAGCTCCAGCTCTTTGATTAACTCATAACCATATAATGGCTTCTCCAGTAAAAGAGTCAGAATCAACGTACCCGTACTGCCCTTCAGCATCTCTTTACTTACTTTCAACAGCTAACACCTCCTAAATTCTAAACTTTACAATTGACGTGGATGTATCTGATCCACTAAACAAATTTCACTCATCATAGTAGTTGATCTGCATCCTTGGACCGGATTCGGCTCATTCTACGGGATTTATACCGTTGATTTGCACCCCCGGGCCGGCGTGGGCTTAATCTACGGGATTTATACCGTTGATTTGCACCCCTGGGCCGGCGTGGGCTTAATCTACGGGATTTATACCGTTGATTTGCTTCCTTGGTCCGGACTGGGCTCATTCTACGGGATTTATACCGTTGATTTGCTTCCTCGGTCCGGACTGGGCTCATTCTACGGGATTTATACCGTTGATTTGCCTCCTCGGTCCGGACTGGGCTCATTCTACGGGATTTATACCGTTGATTGGTCCGGACTTCATTCTACGGATTTATACCGTTGATTTGCCTCCTCGGTCCGGACTCATTCTACGGGATTTATACCGTTGATTTGCTTCCTCGGTCCGGATTCGGCTCATTCTACGGGATTTATACCGTTGATTTGCACCCCCGGGCCGGCGTGGACTTAATCTACGGGATTTATACCGTTGATTTGCTTCCTCGGTCCGGATTCGGCTCATTCTACGGGATTTATACCGTTGATTTGCACCCCCAGGCCGGCGTGGGCTTAATCTACGGGATTTATACCGTTTGCTTCCTTGGCCCGGATTCGGCTCATTCTACGGGATTTATACCGTTGATTTGCCTCCTCGGTCCGGACTGGGCTCATTCTACGGGATTTATACCGTTGATTTGCCTCCTCGTCAAATGACTAATATCTGTATACATGAATATTATTTATCCTTTTATACCTAGGACAACTATACATCGTAAATCTATGTATGTAAAGTTCCTCTTATTCCCCCCCTTATTCCCTCCCTATTCCCCACTCTCCCATGTATAATAATGGTAATACAAGCAACATTTTGAGGAGATCTACCATGCAAAAAACAACAATAGCCATCTGGAGTTTTTCGTTCTTTTCATAGTTATTTTCGTTGGATATATGCTCCATAACAATTCTTTGACCTATTATGAGGCGTAGAAGATAAATTGGGGAATAGCGATCTCTAAACCTACAGAGTCAAAAGTGATATTTGAAAGTCCACCCAGTTTCCATGGGGATGGCGAAAGCTATTACGTATTAAATTACAACGAAAAGCAATTCATAGAAATCAAAGACGCAGCATTTTGTCATCTCCTCAATGTTGAGTCTATTGACACCTTAAAAGAGAGAGTATCAAGCTTCAAAGATTCCGTGATGGCCATTTATCCAAATGAAAAAGAAAAATACGAAAAATTATTTTGGGCGAACCTTATAGAACTCGAAGAAAGTGGATTGTATTACTATAAGAAAAAGATGATGATAGCTACTGTATCGTGATCCTTAACGTGGAATTAAAACGAGTATATATGATGGAATGGACACAATGATTGACGACAAAAAAGGAGTGCTAGAACTGTTGCCAGTTAGCACTCCTTTTAATCGAATTCCTCTAATTATTAATGCATTGGAGTATTCATTTTATGATTAACAACTACTCTTTTTATGAAGAAAGCAAGAATTAGTCCTACAATCGCCATACTCATTCCGAAAATAAAAGCATTTTGTACACCGTTCGTGAACGCAGGTAACATATTAGCTGGATCTGCTGGGTTCTCTACAGTTTTCATATAGCTTTTTGAACCCGCGGACATAATGCTGACTGCTAATGCAGTACCAATTGCACCAGCAACCTGCTGCAGTGTATTCATGATAGCTGTACCATCTGGATATAGCTCTAGCGGTAACTGGTTAATACCATTTGTTTGTGCCGGCATAAATACCATCGAAATACCAATCATAAGCGTACTGTGAAGTACGATTACGAACACAACCGTAGAAGCTACACTAATACTGGAGAAGAACCACAAGGCTACCGCTGCAATAATCAGACCTGGAATAACGAGCCATTTCGGACCGTATTTATCAAACATACGACCCATAATTGGGGACATCAATCCGTTTATAATTCCGCCTGGAAGCAGCAATAGACCCGCTTTGAAAGCTGTATAACCTTGTCCTTGTTGAAGGTACATCGGAAGAATCAGCATGGAGGACAGAATAACCATCATACAGATAAATACCATAGCTACACCAATAGCGAACATTGGATATTTAAAAGCACGCAGATTAATCATTGGCTCCTTCATCTTCATTTGACGAAGTCCAAACAATAACAATGCTACTACACCTACGATGATCGCAATGATCACTTTCGGACTTCCCCAGCCCGCTTCTTCACCCGCGCTGCTGAAACCAAACACGATACCGCCAAACCCGAGTGAAGATAACACAATGGAGAGGATATCAATTTTCGGTTTCGTCACCTTTGTTACATTCTGCATGAACAGAATCCCAAATATCAATGCAATCACCAAGAATGGCAATGACAACCAGAAAATCCAGTGCCAGCTGAGGCTTTCAATAAGAAGTCCAGCAATGGTAGGTCCAATCGCCGGAGCAACCATGATAACCAGTCCGATCATCCCCATTGCAGCCCCCCGTTTTTCAGGAGCAATGATGATAAGGATTGTATTAAACATCAGTGGCAACAGAAGCGCTGTTCCCATAGCTTGAACCACTCTTGCTGTAAGTAAGAACTCAAAGTTAGGTGAGACTGCTGCTAGGAATGTTCCTAGGATTGAAAAACATAAAGCCGCTATAAACAGCTGTCTCGTCGAGAACCATTGAAGCAGCATCCCCGAAATTGGTACTAATATACCCAGTGTAAGCAGATAAGCTGTTGTCAACCATTGTGCTGTTGCTGGGGTAATTTGTAAGACATTCATTAGATCGCTTAAAGCAACATTTAATGCCGTTTCACTGAACATTCCGATAAAACCTGCTAGTAATAAAGAGACAAGAATCGGAATAGTCTTAAACTTCTTGACCTCTTTTTGTTGATTCCCTTGCATAGTTGCTTCCACCCTTAATCCTCCTGATAATCTTGTCTATTTGTCTGTATCTAACCAAGTATTGCTGGGATAATCTTTGCCGCCGCGAGAAGCGGTTGTTCATCCCGAAAAGTCAGCGTCTGGAGAAGCGCCCCTTCAAATAAAGAGATTACCACTGAAGCCATATCGGCCGCGGGCTTGTTCTCTACGCCTTCATCCAAAAGACGTTTCTTGATCACATCCTGCAAGTCCATAAACACAGATTTACATGCTGTCCGCAGCTCTTCACTAATACAGGATGTTTCCGCCGCTAACCAAAAACTAAACGGAACTATCCCCTCGTATGAGGATTCCACTGCATCTTTAGCCATTCCTAGAATGAAATCCTCCATTGCCTCAGACGCACTCTTGCTGTTCTCCATATGATGTCTAAGCTTCTGTGCGACAACTTCACTAGTCCGGTTAATACATGTTAAAGCCAGTTCTTCTTTACCGTGAGGAAAGTAGTAATAAAGAGATCCCTTCGGCGAGTCGCTGTCTTTAATAATCTGATTCAGTCCTGTTGCATGATATCCCTGAGAAAAAAACAATTTCGAAGCGGTGTCCAAAATCGCCTCACGCGTATTCGGCTTGTTCGACAAGCTGACACTTCCTTTGCATTATAACAATTGGTCTACATAATAAAACCATATTCCAAAGAGATATGTCAACACATAAATTACTTAAATTCAAAGTAATTTTGGTGGAAGATCGTGGAGGTTGGGTTGGGTTGGGTTGGTTTAGCTCCATCCTCCCTATCGGACTCAGATGCAGCTATTTGTGCTAAAACGGGCTTTTGGACACATTTTCGGACCTGAGCGACGCTATTCCGCTCATAGGGAGCTGATTTCCTCCCTTTTTGTGCTCATAGTTGCATTGGGGTCCGTTAATCTTTCAAAAGGTTACATTTCGAGCAAATAAGGACTCTGGGGTCCGATGGCTCCTAACTTCGAGCATCCTTCTACATCACATTTACTTCTCATCGAGCTATTAGCTTCGTTAGTTCTTACACTTGTCCCACACTATTTCCGCGCATGCATTTGTCCGTGTACTCCCTTGCTTCGCACTTACTCCCACACTTTTGTTTTCCATGTACTACACTTTGCTCTCAAGCTAACATTTCTATCGGACTCAGATGCAGCTATTTGCGCTAAATCCGGCTTTTGGACACATTTTCGGACCTCACCGTCGCTATTCCACTCAAACCGGGCTGTTTTCATCCCTTTTTGTGCTCATAGCTGCATTGGGGTCCGTTAATCTTTCAAAAGGTTACTTTTCGAGCAAATAAGGACTCTGGAGTCCGATGGAGTGAAGGAGATAGAGTGGATCAGTTGGACTGAAGGAAATGGAGTGAACCAGATGCGGTAAAGGAGAGAAGGCCCAATGTGCTGTCGAGAGGAGATGAGGACGTAACATGCTAGGTGGGTGGGATGCTATTAATGTCCATCTGTATTTTCTCAATAAATTAGCACCTGCCTCCATCCAGCCCATTTACTCCATCTGCTCCATCTGCTCCATCTGCTCCATCAGCTCCATCTGCCACCATTCGCTCCATCTGCTCCACCCACCTCCATCCGCCCCATCTTCCCCATCCGCTTCCAGCCATCTCCATACCTTCTCCATCCCTCACTAATCCACACTCGCACGAAATTATCTACTTCCCATTCCCACAATCCCAGCGTATACTATAATTATTCCAATGAGAAAGGTGTGAATAAAATGCAAAATGTGCCCAAAGGAATCGCCCGGCCATTAGTAAAAACTAATCAGGCGTTTATCGTCATTTCTGTAATATTAACATGGCTAACAGGACAACACTGGATACTAGCGCTGCCCTTGTTTGCCGGATTGCTCGGTCTTTTGTTCGGTTATAATCCCATCATTAAGCTGGCTGCCAGGTTTCTGACAAAAGAGCGTTCCCACTATGTACTCGAAGACTGGTCACAACAACAGTTTAATCAAAGCATAGCTGTCTTCTGCCTCGCAGGGGGTCTGATCAGCTTCATCGTTGGCTGGACGATCGCAGCTTACATTTTCACAGCGCTCGTTGCGGTGGCCGCCACTGTGGCAATCCTAGGTTTTTGTATCGGATGTTTTATCCATTATCAATGGAGAATGTACAATTACAGACGTAAACAAAGCAGCCCAAATTAAATTTGTTAATCTTAATCTCTCTCTTCTCCAACAACATCCCAGCGATGGCGAAATTTTAGTAACCGTGGATGTAGTGATGAAGGTGCAGCTGGCAACAATAACCGAATCTTTACAATCCACTCTTCAAAAGAAGAATAAGTCGCAAACTGATTCGCCACCTCAGGCGTTAAATACAGAAAAATCGGCGAAGGATAGATCTCCAAAAGATGCCGCAGCGCAGAATCAAGCGGAGTATACTTTTTTCGCTTCCCTTCCAAACTCTCTACCGTGATAAAGCTACGTCCTTGCTCTCTTTTCCATTCATGCAGCCGGTCCTCTCGCTTATAATAAGCACTCACCGGCTCTTTGGTCATCCGTCGCACCGTTTCCTCATGAAGTGGATATAACACCAGTTTAGTGAAACGCCGGTCTGCTGCAGTTTTTGCCGCCACTTCAAGCTCTTGATCTGTTATATGTTCAAAAGAATCGTAAAACACTAAAGTCCCTTTACGTTGCTCAACTGGTTGCTCATAGCCATAGGGTACATGCTGAATGTCTCTTTTCAATGAAATCCCTCCTGCTTGTTCTATTTATTAATCATATCATGTGACAACAGCAGGGCTATCATTCTTATCTTACAGCTGAAGATGAATGGTTAATGAAATCCTGAACTTTTGATATCAAAGCTGGGTAAATCAAGGGATACGTCAGCTCTTTTGGTATCTCAGTAAATCCTCTGATCTCAGCCATCTCATAAGGAGGAAGTTCAGCGAACTGTTCCACATTTGCAAAATATAACTTACCATAATTTTCTGGAGCGTCGATACTAGTGACCCTATAAATAGCTATTGGAAAAAGTGAGAATTGTTCCGCACCCGTTTCTTCATATAATTCTCTGGCAGCAGCCTGCTCCGGGATTTCGCCAACCTCTATATGTCCTCCGGCAAACTCCCACGTCGAACGGTCCTGGTGCCTCGCTAAGATCCATTCTTCACCGTGTTTAACCATAATAACAACGTACTTCAGCTCAACTTCTTTTTCCTTATCCAACTCAAAAAAGTTTACCTGCAATTATATCCCTCGCCTTCCCACCAGCCTCAAACATTTTTTGCCGCATCCCAAGCCAATTTAAATTCTGCTACATTCCGATACCGCTGCTCCCTCACCGCACTGACGGCCCGTAAAGCTACCTCGTAGAGGGCTTGACTGGTTTCCCATTTTACAAACGATCGATCGGATGCTCCTCCTAATAAAACAAATGCTGTGGCGCCCATATTAAATACATTCGTAACTTCATCAATCGGCGCATCCAAGCTAAACTCTTCCGGTGACTTGAATCTGGATGAACCCCAGAAGTTCTCTCCCAGATCATTTACAGTAGGCTTTAGTCTATAATAATCAATATCACAAATTTTAGTTCCATCGTTTACAAAATCATATAAAATACTTCCGTCATAAAAATCCACAGCTACATACCCTCGATACTCAACATGTTCATGAAACAAAAAGATTACATCTAATGAAGACAGACGTTTTTCAACGGATAATTGCTTATAACGAAAAAAAGGCGACTCCGGATGACTCAGCTTCGCTTCTCCCGCAAATAGCCAATGCGAATGTAAACATTCACCTGCAAACCAATCAAAGACTGCTACATACCCTGACTCAACCTCATAATGCGACAGTAGCGTGATCAGTGCATCAGATCTAAGTTCGTTATATAACGGAATAGCTTCAATTAAACGGTTAACAGCATCCTGAGGATTGCCGGCATAAGTCAAAGGTCTCGCTCCAGCAAATTTCACAAAAAACTTCTTTCCATCCTGCTCCACACCAAAAGAAAGATTTCCGGAGTCTTGCTGATCGAACACTTTAAACACTTTTCCCAGCTTAGTTAACCAAGCAAAATCACAGGCTTCCTGCAATTGAAAAGTTACCGCATGGATTTCATATGTATAATTTTTTTCGCGCAAATTAACCTCCTGCATTCACTATCTAGATTAAATTTATAAGCTTCATTCATTGTCTTGTTCGATATTTAATCACTAGAATAATAACCAGCAATACAACACATAAAGACATCGTATTTGTAATCAAAAAAGCTAATCCAACCCCCGTAACCGCCAAACTAATCGCATAAGCTTCCATTAGACTAATCCCGAGCAGCATAAGTAAATACGATTTTAGATTTAAATCGGCTACGGATTTTGATTTGAGGATTTGAACAATCTGCGGGATCCATCCCAAAGAAAGAATCACTCCACCTATTAATTGCATGATTGCAAACATAAGAGCACCTCCACGGATTTTATACAGTTGTATTCCGGGCGGCTCGATCTGGTTCCATTTCATGTAAAAAAACAAATAACACTAAGCAAAGTTTAATTTCCCTGCATCTTGCAGCTTACTATACGCATAAGAGGCCGCACCTATAGTTCCTGCCCGACTCCCAAGCTCTGCTTGAACAATTTCACACTTCCTGCTTGATAGCTTCAACGCATGCTGATGCACAGTCTCTCTTACAGGTTGGAGCAATTTATCGCCCGCAGCTGCCATTCCCCCACCTACAATAATAAGATCCGGGTTGAGGATATTCACAACATTCGCTAATCCAAATCCAAGTATAGCTCCAGTCTCCTGCATTACTTCCATAGAGAGAGCGTCTCCAAGTTCGTAAGCTTCAGATATCATTAACGCGGTAATTTGCTCTTCTTGGTCATTAGTCCAAGTCTGAATAATACTTGTTCGTCCTTCTTTCAGCTTCTCTTTAAAAGTATTCACCATGCCAATCGCGGACACATATCGCCCTAAACAACCGGAGCTTCCACATTTGCAGGGACGTCCGTTCCTGTACATATTCATATGCCCAATTTCACCAGCGCTATAAGACGTACCGTAGATCACTTTTCCGTCATTCACGATACCTGACCCTAATCCCGTTCCCAATGTAATCAGAACCAGATTGTTATACCCTCTTCCTGCACCTTGTTGCCATTCACCATAAAGATTAACCCTAACATCATTATCAATAAAAGTAGGAAAGTCATAGAATTTTTTCATCTCATCTACAACATGTACATGCTCCCAATCCGGAAAATTCGGTGAAAAAAAAGAAATTCCCGCTACCGGATCAAGTAATCCTGGCACTCCGATTCCCATTCCTTCTACCAAATCTAATGGAATATTCGCTTCATCCGTGATTAAACGTACGGCTTCTCTAATCCGTCCCAACACATGGGCTGGGCCCTTAGCAGCCTCTGTTGGTATAGATCTTTCTTTAACAGCTATAAAATCAGTATCGTAAATCCCTGCTTTAATATTGGTTCCGCCAAGATCAATGCCTAACATATACCGTTTCATAAAAACCTCCAGAATTAGATAATCTATCGCTTTCGATTAAGTTCTAGTACTAACTGCCGCTTCCGTTTCAGCTAACATCAAGCGGTTCACACCCACCTTAATCTGATTCTCGGTGAGATTAGAATAACCAAGTAGAAAGACAGGACCTTGAGGTTTACTGCCCACAAAATAAGAAGACGCAGGATAGACCCGAACTCCATATCGTAACGCCAATTCAGCTATACGATGCTCTTCGGCACCAGATTCCAGCTCAATTAATAAATGAAGACCCGCCTCTTCCCCATAATAGCGAACACGACTGCCAAATTCAGCATCCAAACTTTTTACTAGACAAGCCCTGCGGGCAGCATAAAGTTTCCCCATCTGCGTAACATGCCTCGCATAATGTCCATTCTGAATAAATTCCGCCAACGCTTCCTGATCCAAAGCAGAAGACATACGATCTGTTATCCATTTGACCGCCAAAAAAGGTTGAATCAAAGTCGGAGGCAATACAACATAACCTATGCGCAGAGAAGGAAATAACACTTTACTAAAACTGCCTACATAAATTACTCTACCGTCAACATCTAGTCCAGCAAGCGATGATAGCTTCGGACCCTCGTACCTGTATTCACTGTCATAATCATCTTCAATAATAAAAGCTTGATTGGCTTTGGCCCATTCCAGTAACTGCACTCTTCGTTTCATCGACAGGGTCACCCCGAAAGGAAACTGATGCGAAGGAGTGACATAAGCTAGTTTTGGTTTTTTATGAGGACCTTCTTTGATGTGATCACAGCTTGCTTGGAGCTCATCTACACAGATTCCCTCTAGGTCAACCCTGATGGGTGTAACCACCGCTCCAGCGAACGAAAAAATCTCCCGCACAACGTTATGTGATGGATCTTCAACAATAACATCATCACCTTTTGAAACAAAAATTCTCGATAATATATCCAATGCCTGCGTTGCCCCGGATGTAATCACAATTTGCTCCGGAACCACGGGCATCGAACGTGTGGACCGTAATAAACGTGCAATCTCTTGGCGTAGTCCCAAAGAGCCCTCGACCGGGCCGTAACCCAAAGTATCAGGAGATGCACGACGACAGGCATTCATTAATGCTTTTTGCCACTGATCCATTGGAAAAGCGTCCCATGCAGGTACACCGTGCCGAAAATTACATAATACTGTGTTCAAGTCGTTTTCTATAATAGAAGAAGGATTGAGTGTAAGGAAATCAGGACCCTTCGTTATAAAATTGTAAGGATTCTCAGAATCCTGGGGGTCTTTCTCCTCCACTGGCAGCCCCGCTATATAGGTTCCTGCCCCTTTTCTCATCTCCAGATAACCCTCTGCTTGAAGTAGCTCGTAGGATTGAAGAATTACACTTCTGGATACTTCCAGTTGATTAGCCAAAGTCCTTGATGGAGGCAGTGAATCCCCCCCACTTAAAGCTCCTGAATGGATAGCATTACGAACCTGCTCATAAATTTGACGGCTTAATGGAATGGGTCTTTGTTTATCGAGAGTAATCAGCAATTCATGCTTCATAAGATTTCCTACCCTTCTAATCCGGGTTTTCTTAATGGTTCATAGTAAGGATTTTTACAATTAGTGCTGCAGAAACAGCACCTAAGATCACGAGTAACAGCGGAATTTTCCTAATTAATACCAGTATAACAGCGACTATACCCGAAGCGATACCTACAAGATTGTCATCTGCGTCCACCTGAAATATCCCAGGAACCGTTAAAGCACTAAGAACCGCGATAGGCAAATATTCCAACAAAGCTTGGACTTTGGAAGAGCCATTCGTATGCTTTGTCAGCAGCAATGGTACAAAACGAAATGAAAAAGTAAGGATTGCCATCCCGATAATGATCAGAATAGTCATACGGATACCTCCTTTTCTACTTCAGCTTGCTCTGGAAATAAGGAGCCTACTGCCATACCAATTAACATAGCTGCAAGTATCGAGGAGTTTCCAAGTACGGGATGTAGAAGCCATGAAGAACCCGCCGCTGCTAAACATATGGCCAAATTCCGAATGCTTCCCTTTAGTTGTGGCACTATTAGTGCTATCAGTAAGGCATATAATGAGGTGTTCAAAGCAGGTAAGTATATAGCCGGAATGTAGGATGCCAGCGATATTCCCGCAGCTGTTGCCAGCAAATTTGCTATATACGGAGGAATTTGTAGACCCAGCAAATATGGAAGAGTTATATTTTCTTTTGAATGATTGCGGGGGATCATACTAACAGCGTACACTTCTTCTGTTAAACTAAACCCAATCCAGACTTTGGCCAGAGGATTGATTGTACGGTCAAGCTGACCCCCAAAAGATAGGCTGATAAACAAATATCTTAAATTAATGATCAACGTAAGCAGCAGGATCATTGGAGCGGCGGCCCCAGCAGCAAGCATTTTCACGCCAATAAATTGGCTGGCTCCCGCAAATACGAGCGCTGACAATAAGAACACTTCCAGACTCCCTAGGCCTAATCCCTTACCGACCAATCCAAACGTAAAACAAGCAGGAATAAATCCTGCAACAATAGCTACAGAATCCTTAAGACCCTTTCTAAACATCACTTTCTGATCACTCATAAGTTTCTCTCTCCCTTATCGTTGTCCCTAGAGAGAGCATACTTGGGTACAATTCTTGTGGAAATAACCGCATGGGTGCGTATGTACCATACCAATTTCTTGACATAGAAAAAAGACCGCCCGCTAAGAGAGCGATCTTTAATGAAGGTTAAACCTCCTGAGGACTTTCCACAATCCCGCTGATTTCTTGTTGAATTTGGGATTTAATCTGATCTACATGGTCAAAATCTGTAGCGGCGGCATAGATTGTCTTTAACTCATCCAAAAATACTTTGGCATCTGTCAGATGTTGAATGGATCGTTTCATGGTGCTGGAATATCGCTCTTTAATACCTGCGATGGCTTCGGCAAAAGCTTCATCCGTACCTGACTGTATGCACCGTGAATACATATCAACAATCTCGTCGGTGGCACGGTCAGGGAAATACTCATGCGGAGCTGTGCTGTCAAAAATAGCAAACCCAAGCTCGCGTACGATAATCATATCAAGACTGTTCGGATCGAAACCACAGTGGTAAATCTCAACATTGACACCACGTTTTATTCCTTCAGCTGCCAATTTTTTTAAAAGTGTAGATTTACCGGATCCCGCGCGACCTTTTACAAGATATCTTTTTAGTCCTGCGGTTAAATTAGGTACAAAATCCACTGCACCCTTAGGCGTAGCTGCACCTAAAAAACGGTGATCCACCCGGCTTACTTTTTCGAAGTTCTGATCACCATACAGAAGTTGAATATACTCCTGAGTCAGCTCATCAGCGGCTTGGAAATTCATTGTCGCAATATAAATCGCTTCCCACTCGTCATGAATGCGGAGTGCTTCAGCAAAGCCTGAATAAGCGAGTTCATGCTCTTCCGTGTACTGATCAACTAAGCTGTCGATCTCAACACAACGCTGGCTTAACTGGAGCGTATCGACGGCCTGCTCCAAATTCACATGTACGATGGCCTCTTCAGGCAATTCTGGCTTAATGACCCGTGGAGCAGTACCATCTATAATTCCTACTTTTAATTCAGGAATAACCACTCCGTCGAGTGAATCATTATCTGACGCTGCGTGAATTAACCAGATCTCATAACCTTGTTGAGCCAGAAGATCTCCGATTTCTCGAATGATTCTAGTTTTCCCCGTACCGGGGCCTCCTTTTAAAACAAACAAACGCGTTAAATCTTGCAATGACGACTCATAGAGGTTAGAGAAGCCGTGAGCTGTGTTGCCGCCAGCAAAGAAATTCAGGATTGTTCCGTCCATAATCGCACACCTTTCCGGGCTGATGTCATGTTTCATTGTTCATCTTATTAATGTACCCAGGGAAAGGTGACGCTTTGAGTGAGATGTGGTTTCGTTAGCCGGTTCAGTTACAAACAAAACGATCCATAAACCTCTTAATGACGGGAACATCTGGAGGAGACAGCTCGCTTGGCAATTCTTCATAACTAAAAAAACGCAATTCTTGCACCTCAATTCCATCTACTTTTAGCGCCCCATCAAAGTCCGTGCATAGATATGCAGCCACAACATTATATACTTCATCACCGTGCGGGTATTTATAATAAAGATCTTTTCCAGAGAACATGTCGAACAAATCAAGAACTTTGGCTGTTAAGCCTGTTTCCTCAAAAAGCTCCCTCTTAGCGACCTCTTCTAAAGTCTCCCCAAGCTCCATTGAACCACCTGGCAAACCCCAGCACCCGTTGTCCGTCCTACGTTGCAATAATAATTGATGATTGCTGCACAATAAAACACAGGCTCCTGCCATTATAAGCGGTCTGGTACCTACCAGCTTTCTTAACTCCATAATATAATCGCTCAATAAACTATCCCCTGTCTTCTAATAGGCTCAAATACCCTACGTTAATAGAAGTTCATTTCTTTTTCTGCACATGAAAACCTTTGTCTTGCGCGTAATTTTCAATGCTCCAAATACCTATTCCCCGCTCTCGCGCCTTATCCTGAATCGCTCTAAATTGATCAACATATTTTGTGTTAGGTGCAAATACATAGGCTACACGTGCATAACCCTGCTCTAGCAGAATCTCATTGAACATTTTCCCATCTATATAGAGGTAACAAAGTAGGCGGCCATATTTGTCCCGCTCCGATACATCTAGTTCAATTTGTACATCTTTATCCGTAAGCATCTTTTTGGCGAAATCAGAAGCTTCTAGCGAAAATGGCTGTGGTTCGGGGATATTCGGATTCACTGACTCTGGAGTATCGACCAGCAATAAACGAATGGTTTCCTTTTTGCCGCCTATAGTCAGCTTCATGGTGTCACCATCGACTACTCGTGTTACCTTTGCATCTATTAAACGTTTGTTGTCCTCTGTTGTATTGTCTGGCGTAGAATCTAATCCAGAACTGGAATCGGCCGTAATCGTTGGAACTGGTTCTAAAGTAATCTGCTCGGCTAAGTTGCAGGCAGTTGTTGTTCCAAGTAAGAGTGTGATAGCTAGAAAGCTTTTTAATAGATAAATCTTATTCATTGATAACCTCTTTCTTATACACGTATGTAATTTCATGGGGTCTAATAAAAATAAATTAAAACACTTAAAAACACAAGACTGTAATACTAATCATAGAAAACAGCGATAGCCATGTACCAGAAAAAAGATACTTGGTTATCGCTGTTTCGCCTTTACTCTACTTCCACCACGTTTAATTTGGAAATCTTTATTTTGATTATGATCGATAAGAAAGCAAGCAGGGAAAACATAATTCCGATCCAGATGAGTTGATGTATTCCTGCATGAGAAATAAACCAACCACCGATAGCAGTCCCTATAGTAATTCCAAGGTTAGAAAATGAGATAAACAAGCTGTTACCGAATTCGGGAGCTTCTTTCGCTTCGGTCGTTAACCATGCTTGACTGACAATCAGTCCGCCGGAATGCACTGCCCCCCAAATGATTATGATAACAACCATCGGAAGGAAATAAGAACCTAGATAATATACGAATAAGTAAGTTACCGCATATAACAATGGAAACATGATAACGGTCTTTGTAATGCCTTTATGCAAAAGGCTTCCAAATAAAAAATTCCCAAAAATCATGATTATCCCAAAGGCCATCAACATGATACTAATCCATGACCCGTTCATATGTGTTACCTGCCCAAGATATTCAGCAAAGTAACTGTACACAGAAAACATAGCTGCAAAGATAAAAATAACTGCCACAATATTTAACCACAATAGGGGTTTGCGTAAAATACCAAGTTGTTTACCATAAGACATTTTTTCTTTAACTGGCATGGAAGGAAGCCAAGCTAGTATTCCTAAAAAGGCAATTATACTTACGACAGCTCCAAAGAGAAAAGCGACTTCTAAAGAAATTTTGTCCGCGAGATAAGAAGTCAAAGGCACACCAAAAGCAAACCCGACCGTTATTCCGGCGAAAACCTTTGTAACTGCTTTGGTGCTCTTTTCCGGAGGGACAAGTTGGGCAGCGGTAACAAGTGCAACTGAAAAAAATACGGGATGAAAAATAGCAGGGATAATACGAAAAATCAGCATTACTTCAAACATGGTCGTATACGCATAAACAATATTTGAAATTGCAAAAATAAGTACAGCAGTTAATAGAATTACTTTACGATTAATTCCAGAAGCCAATAAGGTCAGAAATGGACCTGAAATAGCAACAACTAAAGCAAATATACTTACAAGCCATCCAGACTGAGAAGTTGATATATTAAATTTTTGAGTTACCTGTGGCAGAACACCTATAATCCCCATTTCCGTTGTAATAATGCCAAATACGCCTAAAGCCAAAATAATAATAAGTAAAGGGTTAACCTTTTTCATTTTAAAATAATCCTCCATTTATATTTACATATTTAGATTTGTAGATATGTATTATCAAAAAAAAGCCCTTCCTCCTCTCTCCTATAGTTTCTCTTTAATATAATCGGAAAATTCTTGAATTATCTTTTCGTTTCGACGATAATACGTCCACTTCCCAATTCGCTCAGATTCCAGCAAACCAGCTTTTTGCATGGTCAATAGATAGCTCGAAATAACCGACTGTGCAAGCCCCGCTTTAGCTTGAATATCGCCCACGCAAATCCCGATTTGAAAATTTAGGCCTTGTTGTAAATAAGGCTTTTCATCAAAAAACTCCTCGGGAGTTTTTAGCCACATCATAATTTGACTACGAGTCTCGTTAGACAACGCTTTGAATATCATTAAAGGTTCCATGTGTTCCATTATATCTATTTTTATAGATTTGTAAATACAAAAGATGCCGATGTCTCGTTGTTGCAATAACACTATGTAGATTCATGTTTCGTATCGAATTGTTCGTTTAGTGAATTAAATATTTCCAAATCAACCAGCAAAGCAGTACGGATACCCACGAAATGAAACCGAAAATCATCACGATTTTGTTCTCACTCCATCCGTATTTTAAGCTGAAGTGGTAATGAATCGGAGCCATCCGGAATAGCCGCAGCTTCGTCCGTTTGTAGTACCAAACTTGTAAAATGACCGACAACTGCTCCGCAAAATAAACGAAAAACAAAATTGGAAGTAAAAGCTCAACCTTCTCAATGACAGCCAGAACGGAAAGGGAGCCCCCGATCGCCAGTGATCCAGTATCGCCCATAAACGCTCTTGCTGGATAAATATTGTAAAGCAAAAGCCCTAGCAGACAACCGATCATAACAAGTGAAAATGTCTGCACTTCAGGTTTGTCCGAAATCATAAAAAAGAAAAAATACGACGGTATGGCAACATTGATCAGTAGCCCATCGAGACCATCTGTAAAATTGATGGCATTCGCGGAGCCGACCACAAACAGCAAAATGATGGCCACATAAAGGTACACAGGCAAATGCAGATTTTGCCCTTTAAATAACTCGATATCACTCGTCAGGCCGAACGAATGGAACAACACATATAATATAATTCCAGTAAAAAGAAATTGAAGCACTAGTTTTGAGCGGCCGCTGATGCCGGATGGATTTTGCCAAAAAGCCTTTTTGAAATCATCCAAAAATCCGACTGAACTAAACAACAAAAACGTAACGCATAAGAGTAACATTAGAGGCCCGGGTTGAAACTGCAGCGAAATCGCTATCCCGATAAGCAGGATCAACCCTGCCATTAGTGGTGTACCCCGTTTGGCCTGATGATCTGCTGGAAGCTCGGCACGAATCGGCTGCGTTAACCTCAGTCTATGCAGCGTCCAGATTAATAGAGGTGTAAATACCGCCACCAGAAGAAAAGACAGGCCGGAAACAGCCAGAATTCCATACATACAACGAACTCCCCTCTTTGGAAAAGATCATTTATAATACTCACAAAATATTTCTAGAGTTAATGAGGTCGTCTGTAATTATGTACTCTTTTCATCTGTTGATAAAGAGAAATTATTCTATTTTTATTTCCTGTTTTCTGCTGTGTAACAGCTGAGAGTTTTCTATAAGCAGATCCCAAAGCATAAACTTGCCCAATGAGAAAGTTTGCACTTTGGGCAAGTTTACATTAGTATATAGTCAGTAATCCTAATCTTCACCACAAAAACAGCCGTATGGGAGGTGTATACATAAAGTTATGATTAAACAAACTTTGAGAGATTTCAAAAAAGAAGCCACTGAAAAAGCGCTAGCTGAAGCGGCATTCGAACTTGCACTTGAACATGGGTTGGACGGTTTTGTTGTTGAAGATATCGTGCAAAAAGCCGGCTACTCCAGAAGAACTTTCGCAAACTATTTCACATGCAAGGAAGAGGCAGTTGCGATGGGAGCAGTTACCGTACGGAACACGAATGAGTATGAAGAATTGCTCACCAAAATCCCTGAAAATGCCTCCCTGCTGGATACCTTATATCAACTAATTAAGATGCAACTTACAGCTGAGCTTATAGGGAGGTTGCGTGAGCTTTCATTACTTTCCCGAAAATTCCCAGCCCTCGAGCCCCATTATTTAAGAGCAATACACCTTACGCAAACTGGAGCACAAAAAACATTGTTGCACTTGTCAAATGGTAAGTATGACGAGGTTTATACTTATCTGCTTATAAATTCGGTTTACGGAACTGTACTTCCCTTAATTGACGGAAAACTTAATGTGCTGCTTCCGGGACAAACGACGAGCGACGATCCAAGTCCTGAAACTCTTACGTTCGATCAATTTTTGGAAACTATTTACGGATATTTACGCAACGGATTCTAATAGGCTAACAATCAGTTTTCATCATCGAGGGAGTGTAAAATAGATACATGTCAACATTATTATACAGAGTGGGAAAAACCGCTTATCGTAAACCTGGGTACTTCATTTTAGGTTGGATTTTAATTTTAGGAATTGTCATCTCTATGATCAGCATGAATGGTATTCATATCAGTTCGGAAATGAAGATTGAAGGCACGGAATCGCAAAAGATTTTGGATCAATTAGCAACAGAACTTCCGGCTGCATCTGGTGGACAAGGAAGTGTCGTGTTCAAAGCACCTCAAAGCGAGCGATTGGATACGCCAGAACGTTTGGCAGCGATCACTAAGGGTATTAATGAGGTTTACGGTTTAAACGAAGTGATTAATCCTGCGGATTATGCAGCGGAAGCAAGTAGTTCAACTACTGAAGCAACTCAGGCTGCCAGTATGGATCAGTCTGCAACAGCCACAGTACCCCCTTCCTATGGTCCTCTGATGGCAGATGGTGTTCCGGTGCCTGGTGTTATTCTTTCCGCAGACGGTAGAATTGCATTGTTCCAATTCCAGTTTACCATTGAGCAATCAGCTATCTCTCAAGATATTTTTGATTCTGTAATTGATACCGTCATGAATGTCGAGAAAGATACCAACATTACTGTACTGCCGGGTGAGACACTCAAATCAGTATCTATCGGTGTAGGATCAGCTGAGATTGTCGGACTTGTCATTGCTGCAATTGTTTTGCTGGTGACGCTTGGCTCTGTCGTTGCAGCAGGGCTGCCACTTATAACTGCACTGCTTGGAGTCGGCATCGGTGTGGGTGGAGCATTTTCTATTTCCAAATTCATTGAAATGCCTAGTGTCACTTCCGTCTTGGCGCTTATGATTGGATTAGCCGTCGGAATCGATTATGCTCTTTTCATTGTAAATCGCCAACGCCGAATGATTATTGATCAAGGATTAAGCGCACAAGAAGCTGCGGCTAGAGCAATTGGCACATCCGGCAGCGCCGTATTTTTCGCCGGTTTGACGGTTATTATCGCTCTCTGCGGTATGCTTGTAATCGGGCTTACTTTCTTATCTACGATGGCGTTAGTAGCAGCAGCTACCGTCCTCATCAACGTATTTGTTGCCTTAACCCTATTGCCGGCATTGCTCGGATTGGTGGGTGAACGCATCTGTTCGCCTAAAGCTCGCAAGAAAAACAAGGATCATCATAAAACGGGTAACCGCGGTATAGCTGATAGATGGGTTAAATTCGTCATCAAGTATCGTTGGGTCACTATTGTTGCCATCGTCGTGATACTTGGCGTAGCAGCAACCCCTATAGCGAAAATGGAAATGGGCATTCCCGGAGCTGCCTCGGCGAACTTGGACACGGTAGCAAGACAAAGTTATGATGCTATATCCGAGGGTTTTGGAGAGGGATTTAACGGACCGCTTATTCTGGTTGCAGAACCAAAGAACTCTTCCACTCCAGTCACTCCGGAGCTCCTAGGAAATCTTGTAAAAGAGCTCCAAGCTCAAAAGAATGTCGCGCAGGTCACTCCTCTGGGCATGACTAAGGATTTAGCTATCTTCAGTCTGATTCCAGAAACGGGTCCTAGCGATATAACAACCAAAAATCTGGTGAATGATTTACGGGCTACGGAATCTAGTATCGCTCAAAGTAATGATGTTAAACTCGGGGTTACCGGCTTTACCGCCGTTAACATCGATATGTCGGCCAAGCTGGCAGATGTATTTCCCATTTATGTAGGAATCATCATTCTCCTATCGCTCATTATTCTTCTGTTGGTATTTCGTTCGATTATCGTTCCTATCAAAGCTACGATCGGTTTTCTGCTTAGCATTCTCGCTACATTCGGGATCACCACAGCCGTGTTCCAATGGGGCTGGCTCCATACTCTCTTCGGTTTCGACACCGGTGGCCCATTGCTAAGCTTTATGCCAATCATCGTTACGGGTATCCTATATGGGCTCGCGATGGACTATCAGGTTTTCCTTGTCAGTTCCATGCGTGAATCGTACGTTCATGGTCATGAGGGATCAGAGTCCGTTGTTCATGGATACAACCAGGTGAGTCGTGTCGTAGTAGGCGCTGCTATAATTATGATCTCCGTTTTTGCAGGGTTTATTTTTACGGATGATGTCATGATTAAACAAATCGGCTTTACACTGGCCGTAGGGATCTTAATCGATGCTTTCATTATTCGAATGGGATTAGTTCCTGCTGTAATGTCTATTTTCGGCAACAAAGCTTGGGCACTTCCAAAATGGCTCGACCGTATTCTGCCAAACCTGGATGTCGAAGGCGAGAAACTGATTGCTACACTCAATGTTAAAGACAAATCTAATTCCATGAAATAGAAACAATAATAAACAGCCTGAGCCCTGTATTCCTAGGGGTTCAGGCTGTTTTGTTTCTGTGGTAAGATTCGCTTCCCATGCAACGATGTTGGAGAAAGAGCTTAATAATTAAGGATTATAGCGGGGCGCACACCGTAACAAGCTAAGTTTACATGTCCGTAACTGCGAATACTGCTACGGGTACCTACAAAATACGCACGTGAAGAAATCGCAGGTTGAGTTCTCAGCCACCACCATGAGCAGCCAAACTCTTCATCCTTCTCAAGGATATAATCAGCTTTGACTTTTTTATCATACACATACAATTTACATCCATCGTTCTTTTTCACTTTGGAGAATCCCGTTCCTATCGCCCTACGCTTCGCACGTAAAGTATCTTCACCAAGTTTAAAGGTCAATTCATTCGCCTCCGAAACACTGAGCAGAAAAATCTTATCTTCCGTGTTTATACTTCCCTCTCCGTTATCTGTGCATTGTGTAGTCTTGATGAGCCTGTGCTCGGAGTCATTAAAAGCGGCATTATAAAAATCATCGTTCAACCACTTTCGCAAATCGGAGTCATGCCATGTAACATCAACATATTCACCGTGATACCGCCTGCAGTCCAAAATGTACTCGCTTAAAATGAACAGCTCTCTACCTGAATTTTGCAGCACCCGCCACTTTATCGGCATTTTTTCTGCTCCGTCCGCCATTTGCGGATAAGAGCCAAAAGTAATTATTTCGCCGGGTATTGCCCGCTCATACATGGGAGTAAGATTATCATTTTCATTACAAATCATAATAATAAATTCTGTAGTTCCTTTAACGATTTCAGCTTCCCGGCTAAATCCTAGTTTTTCATACAAGCGTATCGCTCTATCGTTGAACTTCGCCACTGTCAGCCGCTTTGGTTTTTCCTCGAATCTCTCATTAATATAGTTAAGGACTGTTGTGAAAAATAGAGTCCCATTCCCCTGTCCGGTTAACTCAGGCTTCATTCCTAAACCCACATCTATAAAATCCTGAGAATATGTATATTTATCATTTGGAACCTGTGCCGGACTTCCTACACAGAAGAATCCGATCAATTGTTTATTTGCATCAAGTACAGAAAAAAATGCTTCCTCTAGCATTTCACTTATAGCTTCAGGAGTTGTTTCATTATTGTAAAAATCATAGGGTGGATCATATTGCCAGCTTAAAATATCCCTAGCAGCATCAGCATTCAGCTTTTCCACGTAAAGTTCCATTTCGCATCCCCCTTTGTTTTCAAAATCGATAAGTCCCTAAGAGTCTAGCTCTGCTAACTCCTGAAGAATTGTCTCTACATCACCATCAGGATTTAACGCTTTGATCATCTCTTTGGTAATGACTGCACCCTCATAAACTTGTGCAACGACCTCTAAAGGGAGTGTGAGTTCAAAATAACCTTCGGCAAATTCCACAAAATCCTCAGCTGTGCGGAAAATAGTCCCTAGCAAAAAGTCCGAACCATCTTCTACCTCCGCTGGAATTTCTACCTTCCCCTTCTGCCACGTCAAGTCGTTATTTTCACGCCAAAAACAAAAAGTAACATCATCCTTAGCTATCGCCTCATCTTCAATAAAAGACAATAGTGAGATTGGGACTTCTTCATAGATTCCCGGCCAAACTTCATGTTCGTCGCGCGCATATGGACTTACTTCGGATTCATGATCAAAACCTTTAATTATCGTTCCTTGAGGTGTAAAAATAATAAACAAATTATCGCCTGAGCCATTATCGATCGATGCTAGAGAAACATTCTTATCAAATTTAGAATCAAAATTATGATAGCGAAGCCATTCCTCAGGACATAGGACAATATTTAGAGAAGCAAGTATTTTCATAAGTTTTTTTAAGTTGTCGGGTGCTGGTAAAATATCTAACACATTCATCTATGATTCCTCCCCAATGTAGATATTAATGATTTTAGCATATTCATGAATTCCGGGTGAAAAAAAGACTACCCGAAGGTAGCCTTTCCAACATAACAAGACACTAGCTTAACTTAAGACCCCGCACCTTTGTATCTGCGAACGCCATAACTCCAGGCTAACAAACCAATCCCCAGAAATATAGCACCTACTACAGGTGTCATCAGAGCAAGGCTGGTCATCTCCTCCCGCTGCAGAAAAAGCGCGGCTGGATACACTCCGACGAATGCAAATGGAATGATCCAAGTAAGCAATACCTGTATAGCACGATTGTAAATCGTTACCGGATAACGGCCATAAGTCTGAATGTTGTACATTAACGGAAGAATGCCAGTAGGAGCATCCGAATAGAAAGACAATGAAGTCAACGTTGTGTAAATCCCCGTATAGATAGCGACCGCACTTAACGTTAGAATGATCAGAGCCGGTATCGTCCACCATTCAAAGGGAAGACCCAAATTGCTGCCACTGATGGCCATAATAATAATACCTATGAATGAGCCCATAAGTGCTGGCGGATCAACATTTTCCAAAAAGATCTGGAACAAATTATGAGCTGGGCGTGTCAAAATACGGTCCATCTCACCTTTAACGATGTAACGTTCACTAAATCCCCATAGATTCACAAAACAACTAAACACCCCAAAAGGCACCATAAAGAATCCATAAACGAACACTACTTCATTCTGATTCCAACCGCCCAGGCTATCTGTATGCATAAAAATTACGAGAATAAAGATAAAGTTGGTAGCTTGAAAAAGTAAGTCTGAAATGACCTCTACCCAAAAGTCAGCGCGATAGGTGAGCCGGCTCTTCATATAGTTTTTGATATATTCAATTAATAATCCCAGGTAATACATGTTTCCTCAACCTCCCTGCACGAAGAGACGCTGCCGCGCCGCATGATATAACCAGACAATTGGAATCAGCAATACCAGGAACCAAATAATTTGTATCCCTAATACATTCCATATTCCAACCCCTTGCACCCGTCCCGTAAACACTGAACCTGGCAAGTAGGTAATCGCCTGAAACGGCAGCACCTCAAGTACGGAAGATAACCAGTTAGGAAACAGACTGATCGGTACGATTAAGCCGGAGAATAAGTCTACAATCACCCGCTTCATTCGCATCATGCCTTCATTATTTTCCACGAAAAATGCCGAGAGCCCTGTGATGATATTGATCTGTGAATTAATTAAAAAGCTGAAAAAGAGCATCACCAGGAACCCTGCCCAAGCAGATGGCGCTGTTGGCAATTGAACCGGGAACAGCAGCATCGCTATGGCCATGCCGGGAATCATAAATAAGAGGAAGCGGAACATTCCCTCTCCAAGACCTTGCATCATTTTGACTAAGACATAGTTATAGGGCCTTATAAACTGGATAGCGATACTTCCATCACGGATATCCGTAGAAATCTCGCGGTCTAGGTTATTAAAATAAAAGGCTCGAGCCATCCACGACACAGCAACATATGATGTCATTTGCGTTGCAGTAAATCCACCCAATGAATCCCCATTACCATAGATGGCCATCCAAGTGAAATAGTTAACCCCAATATTCAGTGAATAGATAAGAATACCTGAGTAGTAGTTAATCCGATAAGCAAGCATGGTAAGGAAACGGATGCGTATAAAATCTAAGTAAGCCCCGAATAGTAATTTACGGCTATTCTCCTGAGGACCACCAGAAGACGCGCCTCCTGAGGAGGAGGACATAGCCGTTGCAGGATTAAGCTTATCAGACATGTAAAGCCTCTCTTTCATCCTTCAGAGCGGCAGCCATTTCATCAGGCTTGTCTGCAGACCCGGATTGATAAATACTGCGAACAATATCGTCCGTATTGGTCTCTATGATTTTGATATCAGTAATGTCTGCTTTTCCCACTACTCTGCTTAATACATCCGATACATTTATATCTAGCGGTATCCAGACAGATGCCCCTAGATCGTTCTCCGCAGACCAAGTAACAGGCAACCCCTCAGTCCATAACTCAAGTTGCTGACGTTTCGTTGCATTTCCAAATTGAAATTGAACCTCACGTCCGGTTCCCCAACGCTGCTTCAGGTCTTCCAGTCCTCCGTCATAAATGATACGGCCATCATCAAGCATTATCACTCGGGAGCAAAGCGCCTCAATATCTTGCAGGTCATGTGTAGTCAGCAGTATGGTTGTCCCATGCTCGCGGTTCATATCTTTTAGGAATTCACGGATCTCTGACTTCACCACAATATCTAAGCCAATGGTCGGTTCATCCAGAAATACAATCGACGGATTATGAAGCAATGCTGCTACTAATTCACAACGCATCCGCTGACCTAGACTAAGCTTACGAACCGGACGATTCAGCAGTTCTTGCAGCTGCAGTCGTTCGACCAATTCATCCAGCCGTTTCTTGAAATCTTGTTCAGACACCCGGTAAACCTTGCGCAGGAGCTGGAACGACTCAATCACGCCAATGTCCCACCATAGCTGACTGCGTTGCCCGAATACCACACCGATATTTTTCACGAATTTCTCGCGCTCCAAATACGGAACATACCCACCTACTGTCAGGTTTCCGGAAGTCGGCACGAGAATACCTGTGAGCATTTTGATCGTGGTCGATTTCCCAGCACCGTTCTCGCCGATATAACCACAGATCTCCCCTTCAGGAATGGAAAAGGAAATGTCCTTCACTGCAGTCACTTCCGTATATTCCCTTTTAAACAAATCAGCGAAGGCCCCTTTGAGACCCTCGCGGTTTTTTTGTACTTTGAATGTTTTGCGTAAGTCTTGTACTTGAATAGCAGTCATATTGTACCTCACTAAGCTTAGAGTTGGTTCCCAGTACCCCATTATAATAGAAGAAGCGCAAAAGCACTACTTCAATCTTTACTTAGCCAGTCTTTCATTTAGCGAATGGGTGTCCTTCACAGCTTCTAAATGCCCTGAGCGAGCGACTTTAGTCCGCAAATATTTCTCGTTAAAAGAAGATACATCTCCCCATAACGCTACTCTTTTCACGGCATTCATCCCTGCAGCCTTGAGCGCATCCAATTTCTTCGGATTATTCGTGATCAGCGTCACTGGTTTGTGACGTAAAGTTTGCAGAACACTGATTGCTTCTTCGTAGTTTCTTGAATCATCAGCAAATCCCAACTCTAAATTAGCCTCAACTGTATCGTATCCTTCTTCCTGTAAAAGATACGCTAAAGATTTGCTGAACAGGCCAATGCCTCTTCCTTCATGATTCGCGAGATAAAATAATGCCCCAGAGCCATGCTCAACAATCATTTTCATGGATTGATGCAGCTGGAATCCGCAATCGCAACGTTTACTGCCAAAAATATCGCCAGTATGGCAGATGCTATGCATCCGGATCAATGCATCCTCAGACCCTTCGAAATCGCCATATACCAACACACTTGATTGTTGTCCTTCTGCTAAGTTCATGGATGGCAAACGTGAAATTAAAGCTGCCGTTGCTTTACTGCTATCCTCTTGAAGAAGCTCTGCATCCGTTGTATTCAGCCAGTTGTACCATTTAAAAACAACGGTCTCGCCGTCTAAATTCACCGGTAACGTGATGGGTCCAACCAATATATTTGTGGAATTTGCTAAAGGAATTCGCGTGATTTTATTCTGTAAAATAGAAGTGATTTCTGGTTTAATCATAATTACACCTTCCTCATTGTTCATCAATGCTTAGATAGAGCTAAGCATAAGGATAAAATATTAGTTAAATTATAAGTAACTATTTGTAAGTAAGTTTATCATTGTAATATAACTTCGTCAAGTTATAATATATCTTTAAATATTTATAATTACTTTATGTAAGTTTATGATATAATGAATGTCGAGGTGATATTATGAATGATTTCAACATGTGTCCTCGCTTTGAAAAAGCGGTAGACTTGCTAAGTAAACGTTGGGTCGCGCTGATCGTTTTCGTGCTTATGCCAGGGCCACGCCGTTTTGGTGAAATTGAGAGCTGTCTGTCCAATCTCAGTGGCAAGGTGTTATCTGACCGATTGAAGGAAATGGAAACCGAAGGCATTATAGAGCGAACTGTATATCCTGAAATGCCAGTACGTATTGAGTACTCTCTGACTCCAAAAGGCACAGCGCTTGCTCCTATACTTGGTGAAATTGGAAACTGGTCTACCGAATGGATTGAGCTTGGTATTAAGAAATGATTCCCGCTACACAACACAAAGAGCCCTAATTGTCCCGATTATAAGACAAGAGGGCTCTTTTTGGATTAACATACCCTTTATAAGTCTTTTCGCTCGAAGCGAAGTAGACCTATAACAAAAGCTAACAGGGTATATCCTAGCGCATAAATAATAAACATGTTTGACGGAACCGTATTAAAATTCAGCAATCCATTCATGCTGCCGAACAATCCCATCATTCCACTCATTTCATTAGCGCTGAACAGGACGGCGGTCATTTTCCGCTGTAAACCATCCACTGGCATAAGCAGTGCCATCATTCCTGACAGATTATTTAATGTGTCAAGAACATCGGGTTCTAATCTCAGCGATCCTCCGATCTTATCAATCATCCCACCTAACCAGCCCGCTCCATATAACATTGTCATAAAGACGCCATTCCCCACTGCTGAGAAGAATCCAGAACCCAGCATAGAAATCGTAATTAGCAAAGGCACTATAGTGGAGAATAACAAAAATGATTTCAATAGGACTACGGCATCTCTAGGAACGGTTGCATGGATCTCAGTAATCCATAAAATAGAAATAAATAAAATCAGGGCATAACCAATCCCAAGCGTCACATATCCAAGCCAGCGACCTATGTACCATTTCCACCGCGGCAGCGGTCTTGGCAGTAAAGCCTGCATAACCCCTTGTTCCGCTTCACCTGCAATAGCTGAGAAGGAACTGAAGATCGCCAAAAAGGCGATTACAAAAGCGCCAAAAAAGAATCCAAGTGATAATATAAAAGCACCATTTGTAAAATTAGCTAAGAGATGCTCGCCACTGCTAATATCTGTTCTATTCGGTATTCCACTTTGTCCAATCGTATTTGCCACAAACCAAAATCCTATAAGAAAGACAATGGTCATAAGCAGTGTTAATATCATCACTCGTTTTCGCAGCAATTCCTTCCAGGTCATTCCCATGATTATTCTCATTCGTGTTCACCTCTGTGACTTAGGCCGGATACAGCACTCATAAACCAGTCTTCCAGACGTTCTTGCTTTCGTGAGACTTCATATAAGGTCATTCCTTGTTCAATAATTAACGTGTTCAGCCAGCCTACTTGCTCCTCATTCTCCAGTTCCGCTTCCAGCCAAACTGTGCTACTTTCCAATGTAGCTGGGATTGAAGCTCCTTTTTCAGATTGAGATCCAATATCCGCTGAAACTTTGATCTTAAGATCAGTACTATCCTGTAGCCAAGACAACAAAATAGGCGTAAAACCGCCCACTTTAAAATGCCAGCTTGTTCGCTTATTTAAGATCTCAGATACTTTCCCATGCCGCAGTATAACTCCGTTATTCAGCAGTGCCATACGGTCGCAGATGAGTTCAACATCCTCCAGTAGATGAGAGTTAAGAAATATCGTAACTCCCTTCTCTTTTAGCCTCTGCAAAATATTCCGAACTTCCTGACGTCCAATCGGGTCTAGCGCCGATGAGGGCTCATCCAGAAAAACGATGGCCGGATTGTTTACAAGAGCACAAGCAAGCCCTAATCTCTGCTGCATCCCTTTGGAATAATGTTTCACACGATCCCGTCCACGGTTTCCAATTCCAACTTCCGCTAGAAGCTCTGGAATTCTTTTATCGGCTACAGATCGCTCTACACGGCACAGCTTGGCATGCAGTCTTACTACTTCTTCCCCGGTAAGCCATTCTTGATAGCGATATAATTCCGGTAAATATCCGATTTGAGACTTGGCTTTAAGTGAACCGATCTTATGGCCTAATAGAGTAGCACTACCACTCGATGGACGAATGAGACCTACTAACATTTTGACAAAGGTACTTTTCCCCGCACCATTAGGGCCGAGGAAGCCAAAGGCTTCCCCTTTCCCAACAGTAATCGTTACATCACGGCAACCACGTCCGTTATCATATTCTTTGGTCAAAGACTTCGCTTCTATTGCAGCAGCCGTCATTATTCAATCAACTCCTCTAGCTTCTCTAAGAATACAGCTTTATCTGTATACACGCTTCCCCCGTTGAAATCGAACAATTGCCCGTTCTGTACCCAAATGGCCGAGTATACAATCCCTTGACTATATTCATTCTGATTCAGTAGAACCGTAGTATCTTTAATCTTTATTTGATCGGTATTCAGGCCTTTTACCAGTGGCAGAGGAATTTCACCTGATAAAATGCGGCTCTGCTTTAAGCTGGATTTCAGATAATCTGGCAGCAATGGAAAATCGATTATAGCTTCCAAAGCTTCATCAACCTTTATAGTTGGATCTACAGTAATTAAAGGAGTCTTCGTCTGTGTAAGATTAGCCCATTTATCATTATCCATCGAAAGATCATAATTCACGATCTCCGAAAGATCTAATTTAATTTCTTTCCCATCTATGGCTTCTGGAAGAAGCTGTTTTGCACCCAATCTTTTCATTGCTTTATTAACCGCTTCAATATTAAGCTTCAAGGTTATTTCTTGTGAATTGGTTATATATGCGCTCTTCACATTCTTGAGCAAAGTTCCGCTAGGAAGTGTAAAACCTAGAGTCTCTTCCACCTGATCTAACGGAATAATCCCTTTATTTGAACCAAAGGTACTTGTAAACACACCAAATTTGTTCATAGCTTCATTCATGGATTGACTTTCATTTACCTGATAAAAAATATCCCGAATATCATTTTCATTCACAACTGTAACTTCTTCCATCCGAAACTGATTCAGCAGCGATGCCATAGCCGTATTTCCTACTGGAGTTCCAAGTATAACCGCAAAGATCGCGGCACTTGCCACTGCTACTCCCCACTTACGCCGACGATTCATGCGAGGTCGCTTGGATCGGCGATTAGTTATCGGATTGTCATCTGTAGATTGAGGCTGGCCCATTTCTGGGTGTGGTTTATCATCATCTTTCATAACATCCACTGCCAACTGCTGACTCCACACAGCCCATTTAGGACTTGCATGCTCAGACGCTAACTTGTTTTGCAATTTGGCCCAGGCTTCATCTGTATATTGTTTATTATGATCTTGATTTAGCGGTTGTTTAGTCATTAGTAAACCCTCCTAAATAATTTGGAGCTTCGTTTATCTCGGTTTGTTAATCTGACTGAGATAGTGATTTTGCTGCATTTTGTCTTAACCTCAGGGTCGCACGGTGCAGTAATGTCCCTACTACGGGAGGTCTTAGACCAAGCTCGCCTGCTATTTCCGCATAACTGTAACCAGAGTATCTAAGCAGAAGCGCTTGTCTATCCCTGTCAGGCAGCTCGTTCAACCATTCATGAACATCCTCCTGATCCAGCTTACTGATTAAGACTTCCTCTCCTGAAGGAGGTGATTCCCCCACTTCGTATAACTGTTCTTGTTTATTTTGCAGCCGCCGTTCCCTTGCTTTTTTGTCTAGATAATCATATCCAATACGAGTAAGGACTCTATGAAGCCAGGCACCCAGCGCTGCTGGATCATCTGGGGGGTTACGATACAATCTCAGAAAAACTTCTTGTGCCAAATCATCTGCTGCCGACTCATCACGAACCAAAGCGGTCAGCTTACGTCTGACAATAGGATAATGTTCATAGAATATTGCTTTAAAAATTTCAGATTCCGGAATTTCCATCTTGTAAATCCTCCTTATCAGCTGCAGCTATAAGTAAGACGACTATCAATGCATTTTTGTATCAAGATTACGTAAAAAAAGACAGCCCCTAAATTAATAAGGAAACTGTCTTTTAGTGTTTACCTAATTCGAATGTAACGATTAAGAATCTTTTTTGATAAAATACTTCGTTCCAGCCTAAGCTCCCAGAGCTGCTCTTTCCACTGAAACTGTTGCTCTGAATGTTCATTCTCACGTAGCTTCTCAAACAGCTTCATGATCATTATGTTAATGGCATCAAATCTTGACCATAATTCTATTACACTTTCTTCTTGAATCTGAGGACTTTCCGCTGCTGCACTAAGATTCTTTAAGCGCTCAATGATGTCAGCCTGCCACTGTCCATCTTTAATCGCCTTGGCGTAATTTAAAAGATCCAAATAATCATCGACTGACATGTGTACCGACTCCTTTGCCTACTTATACCAAGTATTATACTAGGCATTATCTATAAAGCAACCCTTTATCTCTGGACACAGCAAAAAAACAGGACTGGTATAAGAACCGGCCCTGTTTAATGAATTTAACATGATCAATTTAGTTATAACAGCTTTTGAATATCATCTTTAATTTGCTCTGATTTTGGACCAAATACGATCTGCACAGCCCCTTGACCCAGTCTCATAACACCGGAAGCTCCGAGCTGTTTCAATGCGGAATCTTTAACGGCTTTTTCGTCATTAACAATCAACCGAAGACGTGTAATACATGCATCGATATTGCGGATGTTCGATGGACCGCCGATGTTCTCAAGAATTTGAGCAGCTTTAGAAGACGATGAAGGCGTTCCATTACCTCCAGGTGGTGCTAACAGACTTTCTTCCTCATCATCTTCACGTCCAGGTGTTTTTAGCTTGAACAATGAGATAATAAAGCGGAATAGTACATAATACAAGACGAAGAATCCAAGACCCACAGGAATAAGTATCCATGCATTAGTAGACAGTTTCAGGTTTACAAGATAATCGATCAAACCTGCGGAGAAACCAAAACCAAGCTTAACATCTAAAATGTACATCAAGGCCATGGAGAATCCTGTTAATAAAGCATGAACTCCGTACAAGAGTGGTGCTACGAACATAAAGGAGAACTCAAGTGGTTCAGTGATCCCTGTTAAGAAAGAAGCAATGGCAGAACCGATGAAGATGGAAGCAACCATTTTACGTTTTTCCGGTTTAGCTGTATGAATAAATGCAAGTGCTGCCCCTGGAAGCGCAAACATCATAATTGGGAAGAATCCAGTCATAAACATCCCAGCAGTTTTATCTCCAGCGAAGAAGCGGTACAAGTCACCATGCACCAGTTCACCAGCTGCATTCGTAAAATCACCAATTTGGAACCAAGCAATCGTATTAAGCACGTGGTGAAGACCGAACGGAATCAGCAAGCGGTTAGCTGTACCGAAGATGAATGCTCCAACAGCCCCCAGTGACACAACCCAGTTCCCGAAGTCACTAATAACATCTTGTATCGGACTCCAGATCATACCCACAAATACAGCAAGAACCATCATAGAAGCTGCCGTAATGATTGGGACAAAACGTTTACCTGCAAAAAATCCGAGCCAATCAGGCATTTTTATATTGTGATATCTCTTGTATAAGAACGCTGCCCAAGCACCGGCAAAAATACCACCAAGCACACCCATGTTCAATACAACATCATCATTGATGAAAGAGAATTGAAGCGGTACGATAAGCAGAATCTTAGTCAGTACCATGTAAGAGATTACTGCTGACAAAGCTGCTACGGCGTCACCGGCAAATCCAATGGCAACCCCTACCGCGAAGATTAAGGCTAGGTTACCGAAGATCGCATTCGCTCCGGCGTTTAGAAATGGAGCAAAGTATTGATTCAGAAATCCACCAATGGTCGCTCCTAGCGGAATATCTTTTTCGTAGTTAAGCAAACCAAACCCTTGAAGAATAGCTGCCGCCGGCATGGTTGCAACAGGAAGCATTAACGACTTACCTAGTTTTTGTAGAAAAGCCAACATTTAAAATCATCCTTTCGGTTCAATAGTAGTAGTGCTCTATAAACCAATTACTTTGAAGCCACGGTAAGAATCAGATCCTGTCCTGCTGTAACCTGACCATAATGTCCGCTTACTTGAGGTGGATTCTCCTCTGTACTGGTCACGATTACAGGCGAAATTGTGTCACAACCTGCCGCGCGAATTACGTCCAGATCAAATTCGATTAGGGTTTGACCTGCTTTTACTTGATCTCCAGAGGTTATATGACTGACAAAACCGTTGCCCTTGAGGCTGACAGTATCGATTCCGATATGTAATAGCAATTGCATACCGGAGGAATGTTCCAGAATGACTGCATGACTCGATTTCACGATATGAGCAACCTTACCGTCAAAAGGCGCTTTCAAAATTCCCTCAGATGGTTTTATTGCAATTCCGTTACCCATATGACCGCCAGCAAAGGTTTCATCCGGAACCTGTGCTAGTGGAACTGACTCCCCGCTGATTGGTGCCATGATTTCGATGGTATGTTCAGTATGTTTCTCTTCTTTTTTTGATTTCCATTTGGAAAACATATGCTCCACTCCTCTTAAGATGTTAATTTGATTTCACTAAGGTCTGAAATAACCGGTGCAAATGCATGGCTAGAAAACATAGTTCTTCTTCCGGGATTTCGACTTCAAGCGACCTTTGCATTACTTTACCGAGCTTTTGAGCCAGCTTGTATTCCTCTTTGTATTCTTTCTTAATATGTTTCACAAAGGGATTATCTATTAGTGATCCTTTTAAAATACGTTCCAGCGAAAAACGCAAGTGGATCATTAATCGGATATGATTCATACTGCCATGCTCAAAAGTTATCTTTCGTTCTTGCTGAATCATGTCTAGAAGCTCATTGACAATATTAGAGGCCTTGACTAACTGACCAACCGATACATTATTGACTGCTGAATACACATGATAAGTAAGAAATCCAATCTCATCTTCGGGGATTTGCACTTGAAATTCAGCATTGATTTTCTCCGATGCCTTGTAAGCGATCTCAAATTCCTTCGGAAATGACATTTTGGTTTCTTGCAAAAACGGATTAATAATATCCATCCCGTTGCGCAGACGGTAGATGGTGAACTGTATGTGGCTCGGGAGTGCCAGATAAATCTTGTCGTTTAACTTGTCAGGAAATTGACTTTGGATATCTGCAATTATCTCATCAGTTATTTTCATAACCTTGGGATCTATGTCTTCCAGCAAAACTTGATATTGGCTCCAGGCTTCGCGATCTTCTAGACGAAACAATTTCTCAATCCGAGCATCATTTCCTTCGATCACACCAGAACCCTTCACTGCAAATCCAATACCTTTGCCAATGATGACATATTCCTTCCCGTTTTTGCTTCCCTGAACCATTACAACGTTATTCCCTATTACACGCTGTACTTGAAATTGCTCGATCTCTCGCGACAAGCTCATCACTCCTCTCCCTAATTATCGTCAAATTGGAACAAAAAAAGCCAAGAATTGTCTAATGGAAATAAAGACAATTCTTGGCTCATGCCCTTAACGGTAACACGCCACTAAAATATAAATGATCATTTATGAACATATCATAATTCATGAACTGCTAACTCGTCAATGGTAAATTTAGAAATGTCAAGCGGAGCTCCCTTTACACCAAACAACTCCTTATAAAAACTCTTCCACGCGAGGAAGCTTATCTTTAAGCTGGCGGACGTTAGTCTCAAGCCTCAGAATAACCTCTTCCAATTCTTTTGGATCAATGCCTCGGGAAACAGGTACCTGGATTACCTCTGTTTTGGTTTCTGCCTTTAATTCCCGCATTTCCAGCTGCTGCTCTTGCCATTTATCCATCAGATCAGCGATCGTCGCATAGAAACGTTCGTAATCCTTGATTACGCTGTCCAGAAATGTATCTACTTCCTCCGCATCGTAGCCACGCAGCTTCATGCTGAATTCTTTTTCATGTATGGTTAGAGCGTCTAATGTGATGCCTAGTTGACTGAACAGCTTCCGCTGTTTGTCTAACCGACGTTTCATATGTTCATCCATCTTTTGCTACCTCCAAGTATATACTGCAATCATCCGGCAGTAACCATTATAACAGGGTGAGAGCATCCTGAAAATATTACTATAGTTGCAGTTCTAATAGTTGTCCACAACAGCTTTATTCAAAATGCCTAAGCAGCGGTCAAGATCTGTCTTTACCTGCTTTTTATATAACTTTGCTTTCTCTTCTCCATCTGAAGTGAAATGGTAAAGTACGATTTCTTGAAAATCCACTTTAGGGTCATTGCCTTTCAGCTGCTTGGTACGATATAAAATCCCTTGCTGCACCAGCTCATGCAGGGCGCGATAGATTTCACTCTGTGGAGGGGAATAACCATGGGCTTTGAAATCCCGACGTAAATCCTCCAGCATTTGATATCCGTAACCGCGGTGTTGTTCTACCATTGTTATAAGATACACCTTGATAAACGCTCGTTGAGCAATCATAAACGCCATATAAACCCTCCTCATGTTGTAAATGTTGTTGGCTAATCTTTCCTTCTATTACTCTAGTATAAGCACTATTTTCCAACTTTCACAACCTGAAATTTGATAGAGGGTTCACTTATTCCGTTGTTTATAGAGATTTGGTGGGATACAGGATGATTTATATGGATGTGAGTAGGGAGAGTTTAGTTTTTTGTGGTTTTCTATTGTGAATTTTTCATATGATGAAAGTACGGAATAAATGGTTGTACATCGTTGATTTCGTAGAATGATCCTCGAAGAAGTAGGTCCACAGCTTCGGCACGATACAAACTCCATCTGAACCCGCATGCTTCTGCACACCCCTCCCATTCTTTGTTTAGTTTGATCAGTTTAGTTTGTTCAAGTTTGCTCGTTCGCCACTATCGGACCCAGTTGACTCTATTCGCCGCTTTTCCCCACTTTTGGTGTGCTATCGGACCCCATGGGCTCTATTGGCATAAAAAGTAACATTTATACAGCTATTCTTGGGGAATAGCTGCACTGGAGTCCGAAACTACTCTGAAAAAGCTTAATATTTGCAAATAGCGTCTTCTGAGTCCGAATGTTTCTGCGCAAACCAAACTCTATCTGGAACCACAAACTTCAGCACAAAATAAACTCCATCTGAGCCCACATACTTCTGCACGAAACAAACTCCATCTGAATCCACATGCTTCTGCACTCTCCCCTCCCATTCTTTGTTTAGTTTGATCCGTTTGGTTTGATCAGTTGCTCGTTCGAGCTACTATCGGACCCCATTGACTCTATTTGCTGCTTTTCCCCACTTTTGGTGTGCTATCGGACCCCATGGACGCTATTGGCATAAAAAGTAACATATATACAGCTATTCTTGGGGAATAGCTGCACTGGTGTCCGATACTACTCTGAAAAAGCTTAATATTTGCAAATAGCGTCTTCTGGGTCCGAAAGCTTCAGCGAGAACCAAACTCTATTTAGATCGGCAAGCTTCTCCGCGAACCAAACTCTATCTGAATCCACATGCTTCAGCACGCTCCCCTCCTATTCAATGTTTGATTTGGTCAGTTTTGCTCGTTCGAGCTACTATCGGACCAGTTGACCCTATTCGCTGCTTTTCCCCACTTTTGGTGTGTTATCGGACCACATGGGCGCTATTGGCATAAAAGTAACTTTTATACAGCTATTCTTGAGGAATAGCTGCACTGGAGTCCGATACTACTCTGAAAAAGCTTAATATTTGCAAATAGCGTCTTCTGAGTCCGCAAGCTTCAATAGAACATCGATCCACAAAACGAAACGCAAAAAAGCGATCCTCCAGTTATTGAAGAATCGCATTCCAAGTAGCCTCTCCTAATCACTATTTCATAGCGTTTTTCTCCATAAATTCATCCTTCGTCAATCCAAACAACAGTAAGTCTAAATACTGTCCATTTGTATAAATTACTTTCCGGCGCACGCCTTCTTGGACACAGCCCACTTTTCTGAGCATAGCTGCTGAGGGTTCGTTACCTTCGAGCGCACATTCGTTAAACTTGTTGAGTCTTAGCTCCAAAAAAGCATACTTCAACAGGATGTTGATAGCTCTTGTCCCATACCCCTTACCTCGATGATCTCTATCCACTTGCACGCCTATACTGAACGTACCATTTTTCTCGTCTATGCTATTAAGATTTACTCCACCCACATATTCGCCATTTAGATTCTCGATCGTAAACATCAGCCGCTGTGATGAGAATTCTGCAAATGTATCTACAAATTTTCGGGATTCAGCTATGGTAGGTGGTAGTTCAACAGTACACTCTAAAAGTCGCCGCGCTGGTGTATCGAAACGGTTGATGTAATGACCTTCCCAATCCTCTTCCTGAACGGATCTTAGTCTTATTTTCTCATCCTGCCAAAAATAATGAGTGTAATCTACCTCTCTCATCTTGTACCTCCGAGTTTAATAATTTAGAGATTATGATAACACATCTACAGGATTATATTGGTATAGTATTTTTAAAATCAACTTTACGGTTAAAAAGCATAGTATTATATATTCATAAAACGCGATTCCCGAAATCATCTGAAATAGAGGTATACACTATGAATGAATATCAATTGATTAGCGATTATAAACACATCGATAAATATAAGCTTAGCTTCAATTCTTTAGCCCAATCAATCTTTGGTATTGATTTTAAACCTTGGTATGAACAAGGGGGCTGGAATGACAAATATATTTGTTATTCCTTTATCGATGAAGATCACGTCATTGCGAATGCATCTATTAATAAAATGACTATTCTCATCAACAAAAAAGAATACAACGCCATCCAAATTGGGACGGTGATGACACATCCTGATTATCGTATGCAAGGTTTATCCAGAAAATTAATAGACCACATTATCGCTAAGTACGAACATGAATACGACTTCCTCTACTTATTTGCTAATGAGCGCGCTTTGGATTTTTATCCTAAATTCGGGTTTGAACGCATGCAAGAAAGCAGCTTTTCACTTAACGTTGCTCATCTTAGCAATCAGCCAACTACAACCTACTCTGTGCGGCCTTTATCTATAGGTAACCCCGTTGATTTTAGCATGATCAAAAATTTTGCAGTCAAAAGAACACCGGTATCCTCCGCGCTAAGTGTGATAAATAATGAACATCAGCTGCTGTTTTATTTTATTCTTCCTTTTCATGATTCCTTTTATTATATTGAAGAGGCTGACGTTATTGTGATCTTTAAACATGAGGATCATCAGCTTCATATTTTTGATATTATCAGTACAACAAGTTTTGATATCAACACAGTATTGAAAAGCATTATTTCTCCGGAAACTGAGGTTATACATTTTTATTTCACACCAGATTATCCAATCGATCAAGTTAAGGCAGAATTAATTCCCCAGAGTGAAGATACCTTATTTATACGTCCGCTATTAAAAGAACTCCCTCAACATTTCATGTTTCCTATCACCTCTCATGCCTAGTAAACGAAAAGAAAGGCTGCCACATGGCAGCCTTTCTTAATCGTGCATAGGAATATACATACTCTGTATCTCTTGTACTCCAGGGACAAATCCCAGATTTAAATAAACAGACTCCGCGTCATTACCTTCCATGACATATAACCTTAGGATCGGATACCTATCTGTCAGGAGATTAAGTCCTCTTTTCAACATCCGTGTAGCAATCCCTTTTCCTCTGTAAGCAGGTATTACACCAATACTGTAAACTGCTGCGTAATCATCTTGTAAACCCAAGAGACAATTCGCAATTAGCTGTCCCGATTTCTTATCATACACAAGCGTGGACGCTGTAAGTAATACTTCATTTGTATAATTAGGTTCTTCACTTGGGATAAAATCTTCATAAGAGAATTTCTTTCTTCTTGTTGCCTCAAGACTTCCATCAAAGCTCGCATAGTTACATTCGGCGATCTGCTCTTCAAGAATAAATCGTTTAGCGCCCATACCATTATCTTCGATCTGAGGACTTTCAATCCTTAACTCTTCGTTCCATTCGACCTCAAAATGATCTGTAGGACGGTGCATCCAACGGCATCTGAACTCATCAGGCCAAAACCCTGCCCGCGCAAATAATTGAACCTGGTCTGGCAGAACCTCGAAGGTTTTTATAGGTTTTGTGCTATCTGACCAATAAATCAAAAGCTTTTTTAATAGCTTCAGCACCACAAATGTATCGTTAAAAGGTGGAATAACAAATAAATGATATATCCGATTAGGCGACATCCTTACTCCACCTATTTTTGACTCACCTCTATAGATCCAAAAAGCGTTTCTTTGGGCAGAATTGAACCCTTCTTCTTTAAAAAAACCATTATATTGCATATTATAATAAATGGAACAGTACAGTCCCCATTCTTCCGAGTCTGCCATACGAATAGAATAATCATTATTTAAGTCATATGAAATCTCGTATTCAGACCATGCCATTAATTGCATTTACATTTCCTCCTCGCTAGTCCTATCACCTTCTGTATTCCATAGTATCACTTCTTAAAGTAAATGTTTGGTAATAAACTGTTATATTAATCTTTTGCCGATTTAAAGCAAATGCTTTTCTTTTATCATAGAAACGGCTTGTACCCGGTTTTTAACCTCTAACTTTTGATAAATATGGTGAATATATCTTTTAACAGTTCCCGGAGAAAGGAATAATTGACGAGCAATCTGATCATTTGAAAGTCCATCAACGATATGATGCATGAGTTCTAGTTCTCTTTTTGTAAAATGAATATTTATAGTATTGACGTTATCTATCTGCTCGCTCTGATAAGACTGAATCAATTGACTTACATAATCATGTCCGGAAGCTGCTCTCTTGGCAGTTAACCAGTGTTGTAGTAATCGTATAAGTGGCAGTCCTTCATCAAGAAAAATACGGATATAACCCTCTGGCTCAGCGAGTTCAAGGGCCTGTTCTAAAACCTCGTAGGCTTGATTATCTTTACTGAGACTTTCATAAGATATAGCAAGTAGCAACAGAATCTCAATCTGGCTGCCGATTCGATCCGTTCGTCTAGCCTCACTCAGAAGTTTGTTCAACCAAGGTATTACCTCTCTAAAGGCTTGACGTGCCATCAGCATACGCGCGAGCGTGATTTGTTCGTATTCCCGGGCAACATTAGGTTTATCGTTTGCACTAATATGCCTTTTCTTTAGCCATTCTTCACCACTACTTAACAGTCCTTGCGAGAGCTGAATTCGAATATATGCGGCTTCCAGCAATCTTTCCCAGCGGGGAGAATGATATTGCTTAAGTTCCGCAATAGCTGTCTGCAAAACCTCCGCTGCATCTTCCCCACGACCCAATGCTTTTAACATTTTGGATTGCAAAATAATCCCTGGCACCCACACGCTCACATGCTTCGAAGAATTACACATGACAAGCGCCTTATCCAGTTGAACACTTGCATCATTAAGATGATTCCATTCATAAAAAAGATCTGCCAAAAATACAAAACCATGTCCCTGTAACGCAAAATGAAGCAACGTTCTTCTTTCTTCTGAGGTTGATACTTTAGCTGATAAATAAGCCATTTTGTTCAATCTGCCACCAAAACCAATTGGGCCACGAAGTAAAAGGGCTTCTCCTACATTCACTACTTTTACGATAGATGCAAATCTCTCTATGCCTTCCCTGTTTTGGTCCAATAACTCAACGAACGTATCCACGTCCCCCTGATAAAAAGCAACCGAAGCACGATACAGATCCAACCGCATTTGAATTAGGGCTTGCTCTTTTTCCGGAATAAGAAATTCCTCTTCCATGAAAAGTTCTACCTTTTGTAAAAAGCGTTTGGCATCATCTGATCGTCCAGCGACAGCCATCGAACCCGCTTGAAAATAAAACAAATCAGGGTGCACAATCATATTTTTGATCGGCAACTTATCTAGTAAATCTAGCAATGTAGATTCATCGCCATTTTTGATAATCGAATTGAAGTGCCTATCCATACATGATGCAGAAAACGCATAATCCTCTGCCTCAAAGGCATGCTGGATTGCTTCCAAGGCCAGCCCTTCCTTGTCGTACCAGATTGCTGCCCTTCTATGTAGCTTTACTTTATCTGCTATATTCATTTTTTTATTTAATCTTGTTTTTAACATTTCTACAAATAAATGATGATATCGGAACCAGTTCCTAGTGTCATCCAGCGGTATGATAAAAAGACGTGCTTCTTCAACTTCTTGTAATAGAGCCTCCGCATTCGATTGCTCCAGTACCGCTGCTGCTAGAGAAGGAGCAAAAGAATTCAGAATAGACGTCGCGAGTAAAAACTCTTGTACTTCGGCTGACTGCCTAGAGAGGACTTCATCCAATAAATAATCGAAGATATTGCGCGTGTTCCCTGAAAAAGCATTCATATAAGCCGTACGATCTTGTTTCTCTGAAAAAGAGAGGAAGGCAAGAATCAAACCCGCCACCCATCCTTCTGTTTTTTGCTCGAGCAAAAATAACTCTTCTTGCGAAAGATGCTCGCTCAAGGATTGCGATTGCAGCTCATCTATTTCGTCAAACGTAAACCTCAAATCATCGTTACTTAATTCTAGTAGTTCCTGTTGTGCTCTTAGGCGGGATAAGGCGAGTGGCGGGAGGGTTCTACTCAATATTACAAGCTTCACATTAGCCGGAAGATGTCCGAGGAAAAAGCCCATACTCTCATGAATCGATGGATTTGTAATCACATGATAATCATCCACTATAAGTGTATTTGAACCCGGAAGAGTATGCAAATCGTTTAGTAAAATTGAAATCGCAGTTTCTACTGAACCGTCACGAACAGACTGGATAAACAATCCCCAGCGATTTAAATAGGGCTGAAAGATTCTCTCAATTGCGCTATGCAAACTTAACCAGAACCGTACAAGATGGTTATCTGCAAGTTCCAGTGACAACCATGCAACCTCATCGGAATGAGTGCGAGCCCATTCAGCCGCAAGTGTCGTTTTTCCAAATCCAGCTGAGGCGGCAATAAGCGTTACTTTAGCACGGTTTTCATCCATGAGTTTGGACATTAATCTTATGCGCTGAACATAATAAGGAGCCTGCTTTGGAATGGTGACTCGTGAGGCAATTATAGATTGTTGAGAATAAGTGAGCGCACGTTGGTTCGGTGTAGGAGAATTCATTGGAACCTTCCTCTTTTTAAAAAATTCAATTTTTAACCATCTATTAAATACTAACATAACATTGTAGCTTTCTGACGTCCAATATCTAAAAAAAAGACCGCCAATTGGCAGTCTTTTTTCTAATATATTCTCGAGCATAACCAAAAAGCAGAACCCACTGCGAGAATGCCTGCCATAGTTACAAACAGGACATACCCTTTCTTTGTTCTAGTAACGGCGTGCTTATCATAAAACTCTGGTTTTCGAACAATTCCAAACCATAGATCAGCAATTAAATTCACGACTACTAAAGAAAAATTCTTTAATTTACTCATGTCATCTCTCCTTCTACATGTAAGGATTCATCTCTCTAACCCTTCAAGCTCTGAGCAAAACCTGACCTCCATGACGGGTAAGATGGGCTCCATCCGTAATCCATTCGAGCTTTTGTATTGGACGCCCCCCGTTCCCAGCCTTCTCTGCCCATTTGCGAAGCAGGTCCAGGAGCTCCCAAGAGTTCTGAAAAAACAGGCATCCAATCTATTCCTCGCGCAGGTTCATTGTCCACAATATTGACTGGACCAGAAGGCCAGTTCAGAGCAAGCGCCGCCGCGTTAGCTGCATCCTCCACATGAAGGAATGACGTAACTGCTTCTGTTGCTGTCAGTCTTCCATGCCGAATTTCTTCTGTCATTAATCCTGCAGAATCATACCAAGTCCCTTGGCCGTACAACATTCCGTACCGCAAAATCACATGATTAGGAATCTCAGCGACTGCTTTTTCAAGGGAGCGGATACCCTCAATGGTTCTCATCCGTGATTCAGAAGCATTAGTATCTAATGGAGTATTCTCCGTGGCAGGTCCCTCACCAGCTTCATATGCCCAAGAGATACTTTGGGCAATGATCTGTTCAACCCCGGATGCCAATGAAGCATCGACAATATTTCGTGTTCCTTCTATTCTTATCCTTGAATTATCTGCAAAATTCCGCTGACTTAGTGAAGTCAGCTGATGAATCACCACTTCAGGTTGAGCTGCGCGAATAGCCGCAAATATAGACTCACGCTCATACACATCCGCGATTACCGCTTGTGCCCCAATGCTCTCAAGGATTGTTTTGTTTTCTTCTTTATGGGTCAGACCGATAACCTCATGCCCCGCTTGAAGTAACTTAGGAAGCAATAGCCGTCCAATCACACCTGCAGCACCTGCAACAAAGATTTTCATCTATTCCCTCCTTTTTGCTGTACCGTATCTTATGGCATAGCTAGAGTTAAAGCATAATTTGAATGATTATCCATATGATACCACATATGCAAAAAAGACTGCACCTCACAGCATGCTAAGAGGTGCAATCTTTGAGTTGAATCATTATCATAAAGTGTTTTTATCCAAAAATAGCAGCTTGTCTTTTATAAAGATCTTCCAATACCAAGCAAGCCATTGCTTCAACAACCGGCACGATTCTCGGACAGATACATGGATCATGTCTGCCCTCCGTTTTAATCTCTACTTCTTCACCATTCGTGTTTATGGTCTGTTGAGTAACAGAAATCGATGATGTAGGTTTTACACTTATTCGAAAAATAATTTCTTCTCCTGTGCTAATTCCGCCTATAATCCCACCGGAATGGTTACTAAGAAATCCATCCTTATTCATCGCGTCATTATGTTCACTTCCAAGCATAGAGGCCGCTTCGAATCCTGCTCCAAACTCTATTCCCTTTACAGCACCGATAGATAACATCGCTTTAGCTAACTCTGCATCCAATTTATCAAATACGGGTTCTCCAAGACCCGGAATAACCCCTCTAATCCGACACTCCACGATACCTCCACAGCTGTCTCCAATCGAAGCTAAGTGTTCAATTTTTTTAATCATTTCAGCTCCTGCCTTAGCATCACAGGCGCGGACTGCATTTTGTTCAATGACATCTTCATCAAAGGTTTGGCACTTAATCCCTCCGACCTCTTGCGTGTAGGCCAGTACCTCAACTCCTCTTCTTTCAAGCAGTTTCCGAGCGATCGCTCCGCCAGCTACTCTTGCCGCTGTTTCCCTGCCTGATGCCCGCCCACTGCCTCTATGATCGCGAATTCCGTATTTCTGCAAAAAAGTATAATCCGCATGGCCGGGTCTAAATGAATGCTGAATATCGTTATAGGCCTCCGGTTTCATATCTTTGTTGTACAGGACCACAAAGAGTGGAGTTCCGGTTGTTTTCCCTTCGAATACTCCTGATTGTATTTGCACAACATCATATTCCTTACGCGGTGAAGTTACTGAGGACTGGCCTGGTTTCCTTCTATCCATCTGTTTCTGGATATATGCTTCATCAATTTCAACATTAGGTGTAACTCCATCCACTATGACCCCAACCGCTGCACCATGTGACTCTCCAAAGGTAGTAATCTTAAATACTTCCCCAAATGTGTTACCTGCCATAATATTCAAACCTCCATTGCCGACTCTTTTATTATTTATCTATCCAAATTATAATAAGATTGTTGCAATTAATGAAATCACATTTTCAATAGACTGTCATAGAGGTGATCTATATCAAATTCTTTAATCTTGAATGGTATCGCATTTTTTTATATACGGCTCGTTACAAAAATCTAACAAAGGCTGCAAATGAATTGCATATTACACAGCCATCCGTAAGTTATGCCATTAAACAAATGGAGGATTCTTTAGGACTCAAATTATTTCATCGTTTATCTAAAGGTGTAGAGCTAACTGAGGAAGGACTGGCGTTATTGGAATATGTTGAGCCCTCTTTAGTCATGCTGGATTCTGCACAAAAGCATCTTCACAATCTAAAGCAGTTAAACGAAGGAGAAGTTCGGATTGGAGCGAGTGATTCCCTTATTAAAAATCTTTTGCTTCCGCAATTGAACGCATTCCACAAACAATATCCCGGTATACGAATTCGGCTATCACACGGAAAAACGCATGAGATCACCAAACGTTTGAAAGAAGGCGAAATAGACTGTGCGCTCGTCCATATGCCTATTGACGATCCACAATTAAATATTCAGACGCTTGCCACCCTTGAAGATTGTTTTGTAGTGGGACGAGCCTTTCAGCAACTGGCAAACCGTTCGCTTACGGCGAAAGAACTTGCAGAGTTACCTTTTATTTTATTATCCCCAGAAAGCAGCACCAGACTGTTTGTTGATCATTGGTTTGCTGGTAAGGGTTTGTCCGTTAAACCAGATATAGAGCTGGGCAGCATCGATTTACTCTCTGAATTCGCAAGACTTGGTTACGGGGTAGCGTTTATTAGCCGTTCTTTTGTAAATGAGGAGATTCAAAAAGAAGAACTTTTCGAGCTGCAATTAGATGATCCGCCTCCACCCCGGAATATAGGATTCGCAATCCGTCGCGATATGAGGTTATCCGTAGCAGCTGATTCTTTCGTCCGCATGCTTCGTATCCTTGATTAAGATCGTGCACGTAGCAGCACATACGGACACTGCGGAACGGGGCATATGCTTAGCAACCATAAGGACGCTGCGGAACGGGGGATTTCGTAGCTGCAAACTAGGGGCGTATGCCCAGTAGGATAAGGGCACAGAGTCCGGGTGCGCTTACGTAGCAATATAAGGACACAGTGGAACGATGCACGTATGTATAGCAAAAGACACAGTGATCGGGTGCGCATACATAGCAGTACAAAGACAACACGTGCGTAGCAGCATAAGGACTCTAGGGAACCCTGCATGTACGTAACAGCATTAGGACACAGCGGAACGATGCACCTCCAGCATAAGGACACAGTGATCGGGCGTGTACGTAGCAGTACAAAGACAGCACGTGGCGTAGCAGCATAGGGACACTCCGAAACGATGCAGGTACAGTAGCAAAGGACACAGTGGACCTTAAATGCAATATTATCCGATGTTTGGAGCCCTATCGGACCCCATTGCAGCTATTGGCATAAAAAACAGCAAATATGAGCCTCATTCTATAGAATAGCGTCCATGGAGTCCGAAATCCTGCTGCAAAGGCTAAAGATTAGCCAATAGCGTCCTCTGGGTCCCTATGCCTCAAAAGTGGATGAGTTATGGGAGATTCCGGGTGGCGCGATGGACTAATAACACAAAGGAGCGATTCTCCATTAATCGGAGAATCGCTCCTTGTAACCTTTTACCGCTTTTATAGCAGGTTATTATAATGTTTATATTTTATCGCGGTTGTAGACTTCAGCCGTCCGATCCGCTCTGTTAGCCATCGAATTTCCTAGTCTAGTGTCTTCGTTATAGACGCCTTCGTAACGCTGAGTATTCAGCGAACGGTTGCCGCGGAACACATCATGCGCTTGATAGCCGCGTCCATTATCATCGACTAGTACAAGGATTTTGCCGCTTTCCACATAACCTTCGTACTCTTTAGCCTCATCCTCAGGAATACCGAGTCCGATCAAGCCGCCGACTAATCCACCTGCGCCTGCACCAACTGCTGCACCTGTAAGGGTAGCAACTATAGGCCCTGCCGCCAGGATCGGTCCAATCCCCGGAATCGCCAATGCTCCGATCCCTGCTAATAATCCGGCAACGCCGCCAACTACACCACCTGTAGCAGCGCCTGTCGCCACTCCTTCTGGAGCTTTTGTGCCTGTATCCTCTGAGATGTTTCTAAGCTCATCACGATCACGTGTGATTACTGATATTTCATCATTACTAAATCCTTGATTGTGAAGTCCTTCAATTGCTCTGGTTGCTTCTTGTTCTGTGTCGAAAATACCTACGATTTTTTTAGTCACTTGAAGCCCTCCTTAGTAATTGTCTTCGCTAGTAATTACCCTTTAAACGGGAGACCAAACATCTAAGGAAAAATTTCAAGAGCATATGTACCATAAATTATTTTACGGGACGTGTACGATTAGTCGGAATAGCCTGTAATGGGTCATCTGGCCAATATTGCTTCGGATACCGTCCTTTCAGATCTTTTTTGACCTCAAAATAGGTCCCCCGCCAAAAACTTGCTAGATCAGAGGTTACCTGCACAGGTCGTCTAGCTGGTGACAAAAGATGCAGCAATACCGGCACCTTTCCCCCTCCAATTCGAGGTGTGTCCAGCTGTCCAAACATCTCTTGCAATCTTACTGCCAATACCGGGGCAGCAGGATTAGTATAATCTACGGGCACACGCGAGCCACTAGGAACAGATATATGTGTAGGTGCTTCCTTTTCCAGCATCTGCCTCTGATTCCAGTCCAACATCCCCTCAAGCACCCGTGCTAACGGTACACGCTGAAGGTCGCGGAGGTTCCTCATACCCTGAAGATATGGCAAAAGCCATTCATCCAACGTAGCAATTAAAGCAACATCTGAGACATCCGGCCAATCTGAACGTAAGGTATGCATAAACATCAAACGTTCGCGAAGCTGTAAGGTTCCCTTCTCCCACGGTAGGATTTCAATGCCATCAGTAGCGATGACACTTAACAGTACATTTGCCGTTTCTTCCGCGGAGGGTCTTTCATGTGAAGTTTCTTTTAAGACCAACGCGCCGAGCATTGTGCGACGACGTTTCTTCACACTCCCACTTTCTTTATCCCAATACACATCCGCTTCCTCGGTGATGCGGTCTGCATGATAGGTAAGCAGTTGTCCTTCTTCTATCTCAGCTGCCAGCATAATTGCGCCCAGTGTAGCGCGATCATCGATCGAAGCAGCTACGATATAAGGTGACCGGGCCAGCGGTTGTCCTTCCCGCATGGCCGCCCCCCGACCGGAGGAGAGCAGAAACGCGCCATCGCCGCGTTTCTGCCCGATCCGGTCGGGATAGGCGAACGACAGAAGCAGCCCGCAGCGGCTGATGTCGTTCACGTTCTCGCCCGGCGCGGCTTGCAGCTGCGCCAGGAAAAGGCGGCTCTCGCGCTGCACAGCGCGCAGAGCCGCCGGGTCCGCTCCGCCGCTATCAGCGGAGCGCTCGAACCGGAGCAGCGCCTCAACGCGGAGCGTGAGGTCGCAACCTAGGGCCGCGGGACCCTTGAAAAGGTCCCGCTCTTGCAGCAGCGCCGCCAGCCGGCAGGCGAGCGGTGCTGCGCCAAGCTCTGCCGCGCGCAGCAGCATATGCGCGGCTCGCGGGTGCGCGCCAAGCGCGGCCATGCTGTGGCCGTGCGGCGTAATGGCGCCGCCGGCGTCCAGCGCGCCGAGCTGGCGCAGCAGCGCGGTGCCCTGCGCATAAGGCGCAGCGGGCGGCGCGTCAAGCCAAGATAGCGCGGCAGGATCGCGCACGCCCCACAGCGCCAGCTCCAAAGCAAGCTGCGCAAGGTCCGTCTGCATAATCTCCGGCACATTGTCATCCGGAAGTCGATTATGCTCCTCCTGACTCCACAGCCTGTAGCACACGCCTGGGGCTGTCCGTCCGGCACGTCCCCGCCGTTGATCCGCGGAGGCTTTTGATACCGGGACCGTCGTAAGACTCGGCATTCCTGTGCGTGGTGAGAATACCTGTGTACGGCGTTGCCCTGTATCAATCACCGTTCGCACGCCTTCAATCGTTAGACTTGTCTCAGCTATAGAAGTCGCAAGCACTACTTTTCGTTCACCTTGAACAGATGCAGCCACGGCTGCATCTTGGATATTTTGTGGCAGCTGACCATATAAAGGGCGAATAATTGCCGGAACTGGCAAGCTCCCATTTTCCAACTCACTTTGAGTTCTGCGTATTTCTCTTTCCCCCGGTAAAAAGACGAGAATATCTCCGGGTTGTTCAGCAAGCGCATGTCTCACAGCAGCTGCAGCAGTTTTTTCCAGTGGAAGAATCCCAGTAGTTGGCACATAGATTGTTTCTACAGGATAGGTTCTGCCCGGACAATTTACTACAGGCGCATCCCCTAGTAAAGCAGACACCCGCTCACTGTCCAAGGTAGCTGACATGATAAGAATCCTTAGATCCTCCCGCAGCACAGCCTGTGCTTCCAGTGCAAGGGCAAGTCCCAAATCCGCATGAAGGCTGCGCTCATGGAACTCATCAAAAATAACTAAACCCACATCACCCAAAGAAGGATCGCTTTGCAGCATTCTCGTTAATACTCCTTCAGTGACTACAACAATCCGCGTATTTTTGCCTACTTTAGTGTCATTCCGCATCCGATAACCTACCGTCTGTCCAACACTTTCTCCAAGGCAGGATGCCATGTAAGTGGCGGCAGATCTAGCAGCAAGCCTTCTAGGCTCTAACATTAAAATGCTTTTACCCGCCATCCAGGGTTCGTCCAAAAACGCCGGAGGCGTTCCAGTTGTTTTGCCTGCACCCGGTTCAGCGATAAGTACTGCTGCCTGCGCAGTGTTAAGTATGTTTTTCAGGTCAGGAAGCACCTGTATAATCGGAAGTTGTTTCATTCTATCTCTCCATCGTCTATAATCATATGTTATAATTTTCCTAGAAGTTATCTTAGATCATCTTCATCATGTGAAAAAACCTTAAAGATCAAGACTTACCATCCATACCCTCTATAATATTAATAAGGAGACTTACTATGATATTCGTAACAAAAGCTACAATTTCAGATCTACCCATGCTCACCAAAGTAGACAGCAAGATCATTGGCAATGAAAGCCGCAAATCGAAGATTGAAAAATATATCAATCATGAGCAGTGTTACGTAGCATCGCATAATGGAACGCTTGTCGGATTTGCTTGCTACGATACCACCTTTTTCGAATGTTGTTTTATTCAGCTGGTCATTGTGGATCCTGAGTTCAGACGCCTAGGCATAGCCAAAACACTCCTTAGCTACATCGAGGAACAATGCCCAACCCCCAAGCTTTTCACCTCCACCAATGAATCCAATACGATCATGCAGCAACTATGTCTTTCTCAAGGGTTTGTTAAAAGCGGAGTCATTGAGAATTTAGATGATGGCGACCCGGAATGGGTTTATTTCAAACAAATTAGATGAGCATACATGATTAGTTACACACAACAAGCAAAAAGGCAGCTCTTCTGTCTAAAACGACCAAGAGATGCCTTTTTATTTTACACTATTTATTCTGATGTCCAAATGACCGTAGGTATTTAGGCAGTAACCTAACCAGCATTAATCCTCTTCCTTTATCATCTGTCCGTGTATTTGAGCACTGTATTGCATAAAAGCAGGGTTACTATCCAAGCCGCGTTCACGTAATAGCTCCTGTAGACGCAGTCTTTTCATAGACAGTTTTGACCGCAGAGCCTTGCCCTCACTGGTTTCTGCACCTCCGCTATTATGACACGCCGCTAGCAATCCTTCCAACGTAACACATTCAGCTCGCAGAGAGATTTCCTCAGGCACAAGTCCGGAGTTCTTCATGATTTTAAAAGACATCCGTAATTCTTCTGGCACACCTGATAAATCCTCAAGCTCCAGCGGCTTGCCATGCCCAGGTAAATCTCGAAATTCCCCGTTACGCATAGACTCCTGAATCCGCTGCTCAGCTAACCAAGACATCATCCCCATATACGCAGCCTCCTTCACCAATGCCACACTATTATCAACCCTGCCTAATCAAAAGTATATTTTACGGAATTGCGTTAATTTTAGCATAAAAGACTTAGGATTTGCATCAAGCTACCGGAATGCTTTCTCAGATTTTGCCTATACGTTAACTATAGGTGTGGCGAGCTATTCACTCAAATGCTCCTTGCCCCTCGTCGCACAGTTGAGCAGCTCGGACTCTGTAACTATCGTATGCTAAGTATATTCTAAGTCCATAACCGTAACGTTAGAGCACACTCGCCTCAGGGAAACGTTCGGACTCAGATGACCTTATTTCACAAATTCAGTCCATTTCGCTGTACTATCGGACCTAGTTGCAGCTATTCGCTCATATGTGCCCTACTTTTAATCAAAATCACAGCGATAAGAGCTATGCAGTCCGATACTGCTAATAAACACACGAAAAACACCAAATAGCTGCAATACAGTCCGATACATTAGCGCACACTCGCCACCGTAAAACGTTCGGACCCTGGAGCTCTTGCTCGTATACTACATCCTTTATTATACATTCATTACATCTTCGTCTCCATTGATCGTTCGGACCCAGTAGCCCTTATTTCGCAAATTCATGCCTTTTTGCTCTACTTTCGGACTCAGATGCAGCTACTCGCTCTAACACACCCTACTTTTGTTCAAAGTCGCAACGATAAGAGCTATGCAGTCCGATACTGCTAATAAACACACGAAAAACACCAAATAGCTGCAATACAGTCCCATTCATTAGCACACACTCGCCACCGTGAATCGTTCGGACTCAGATGACCTTATTTCACAAATTCAGTCCATTTCGCTGTACTATCGGACCTAGTTGCAGCTATTCGCTCATATGTGCCCTACTTTTAATCAAAATCACAGCGATAAGAGCTATGTAGTCCGATACTGCTAATAAACACACGAAAAACACCAAATAGCTGCAATACAGTCCGATACATTAGCGCACACTCGCCACCGTAAAACGTTCGGACCCTGGAGCTCTTGCTCGTATACTACATCCTTTATTATACATTCATTACATCTTCGTCTCCATTGATCGTTCGGACCCAGAAGCCCTTATTTCGCAAATTCATGCCTTTTTGCTCTACTTTCGGACTCAGATGCAGCTATTCGCTCTAACACACCCTACTTTTGTTCAAAGTCGCGGCGATAAGAGCTATACAGTCCGATACTGCTAATAAAAACACGAAAAACACCAAATAGCTGCAATACGGTCCGCAACGCCGATGCATCCTCGCCACCGAAAATGCTACTGTTTACTTCCGCCATTCATCACTCACTTATCACCTTCATCACTCACTTATCCCTGTCTTCACTCCCTTTCCCCCGTCTTGCACACTTATCACCTTCATCACTCCCTTATCTCCGCCAACACTAACTCCGCGCCGTACGCAAATCGAGCTCGGGGACTTGCTTGTGACCTTATTTCTTCCGCTATTTTATTGCCCTCTATTCCCTATAAGATAGTCTTCAAACTCACAGCCGGATCGTGCAATTAACACAGGCGATTGCTATACTCTTTCTAATGAGCCTCAACTCAATAAAAAAAGGACTACCGCAGTAGTCCAAAGGAGAAATATAAATGTTAGCTAACATCCAAAAAGAAGATCAACATTATGTCGCTCGTTTCGAACGCCAGTTAAAGCATTCCGCAACTGAGATTTGGTCCTATTTGACCGAAAATGAGAAGCTTGCCTTATGGTTCTCTGAATTAAAAATCGAGGACCTGCGTGAAGGCGGACTTATAAAGTTTGATATGCAAAACGGAACGTTTTTGGATATGGAAATTACCGCGCTACAGCATCAATCTATTTTTGAGTTTACATGGGCTGAGGATCTTGTTCGTTTTGAGTTATACCCTAATTCAGAAGGCTGTTTACTCATCTTGAACGAAACACTACAAACGCTTACCCCGCATACACCACGTGATCTCGCTGGCTGGCATGTTTGTCTAGAAGTGATCCAGCATCTTTTGGAAGGCACGACGCTGGAGTCACGGAAAGACGAATGGAATAAATGGTACGAGCAATACCGGGAAGCGATCTCGAAATTAGGATAACAAGGACTCCGCGCCGTCAATCACGATTTGCGCACCTGTAATATGGATAGATTCATCCGAAGCCAGAAAAGCAACGAGATCAGCGACATTATCCGGCTTGCCCGGTCCATCCGCCAAGGGTTGCGCTCCATCAGGGAATTCAATTGGAATGACGATTGCTTCAACATCCTCGCTCATTTCAGTGGTTTCATCTATATTCGTAGCAATAGCCCCAGGGCAGATCACATTCACACGAATCTTAAACTTAGCAAGCTCGAGAGCTGCCATTTTGGCAAAAGCCACCTGTCCAGCTTTGGTAGTGCTATAAGTAGACCACCCAAAGCTGGCAAATCTAGTGTTCCCATTAATGGAACTAGTAATAATAATACTGCCCTTCCCTTTATCTTTCAGATGAGGAATAGTATATTTTAGAGTCAAAAAAGTCCCCGTCAAGTTCACCGACATCGTACGCTCCCAGTCGCTCAAGCTTAGTTCTTCTATCGGACCCACAGCGCCATTAATTCCCGCGTTAGCGAATACTACATCCACGCCTCCGAATTGTTCCACCGTACAACGTACGGCTTCCTCCATCTTTTTCTCATCCGAAGTATCTACCTCTATGGCCAGCGCGCAATCTTTTCGAAGCTTATTAAGCTTTTCTGCCAAGGAAGAGGTTCTTTCAAGATTTAAATCAAACAATGCTACATTTGCACCTTCCCGCGCCAGCTTAATAGCGGTAGCACGGCCAATTCCCGAGCCCGCTCCGGTTATAATCGCTGTTTTTCCAATAAATCTTTGTTTCTTAGATATGTTTGGGCTCATATGTAATCTCTCCTCTAATGTCTGTAAGATAAGTACTATGGATCAAGATTACCCAAATAAACCTGTAATGGAATCATCTCGTTCATAAATCTTCATAATTTAAGCACGCCGCACAAAAAAATCTCCCCATTCAATAAGATGAGCGGAGAGTTTGTTTCGAATATTTTGATTTTTTTGATTGATTCGATGTTCGATGTTCGATGTTTCGATTATTTCAATTCAATTGTCCAGCTTGCGTACGTCCACTTTTACAGTCAGTGTGCCTGCTCCGCCGCGATATACCCCTTTTACAGGTACTATATCTTTATAATCCCGTCCATGACCCAGCTTGATATAACGCCAGTTCACTTCAACATTATTCGTCGGATCAAAACCAAGCCAGCCCGTACCCGGAATATGGGTCTCCACCCAAGCATGTGAAGCCTGCTCGAAATTGGCATTGCTGCTCTGTAGATCACCGACAAAATGATATCCACTAACATATCTTGAAGGCAGACCCACACTGCGGCAGACAGCGATCATAAGATGAGCATAATCCTGACAGACACCCCGCTTGAGCTTCAGGGCTTTTTTTACCGTTGTATTTACGCTTGTTGCCTCAGGATCATAGGTGAACTGTTCATAAATCGTCGAAGATAACCTCAGAATCCATTGATACATATCTTCAGCTTCACTAAAAGGGTACTGTGAGGCGAACTCTACCAATTCAGGAGTCACCTCGGTATAACGGGTCGGCAAAATAAACTCAATGTATCGGTTCTGAAACTTCTCATCATTTAGCAGTTTAACTTGCTCTTCAAGGCTGGTTCGCGGAAGATCGGTACCTTGAGATTTATCCAGTGTTACTACAGTAGCTTTCGTATGGATTACCATTTCCGTATGTGGCTTATTAACCGAATAGGCATGCACCCGATTACCAAAGAAATCCTCATACGTTAATAGATTAGCTGCCGGATATACTTCAACCTCGTGGTGATAACAGGATTGCCGATAGTTGGTGCGAGGGGTGAGTCTGATTTCATTGACACTGTCCGTAACTGGCTCTGGATAACTGTATGTGGTGGTGTGATTGATTTGAATCTTCATACAGATACTCCTTCTCGCCGAAAAAAGGCGCCCTCCATCGTTTTGCCCAGTCTCTGGCAAGATATTACGAGTGATTGCAGTACATCTTCCACCAGCTCACCAGACATTTCTTCTTTCTCCATATAATCCAGCTCTGCCTTCAGCTTTCCTGCTTGACGGATGACCTTCTCATGACCTGAGCCTTTTTCTGAGGAATCCAGTTCAAGCCTAGCTAAATGTTCTTCCAGCTGGTGAAAAGAAAAGCGGATCGAACGTGGGAATTTGGGATTCGCGATCAAAAAATCTAAAATGCTCTCCGGTGACATGGCATCTGCATAATAACGGCGAAACGCCTGATACCCACTTACGGATTTAAGCACAGCCTGTAACTGAATATAGATTGCATTAAGCTCTTTGAAACGGCAAGAGGCTATAACTGCCTGCAAAATACGCGTCGTATTCTCGGCCCGTTCCAAAAAACGGCCGCTCTCTATAAAGTGCCATTCATTCCCTCTAAGCATTACGGATTGTTCTGCTCCTAGAAACATAGCTGCACGTTCCTTCACCTGCTGGTAGAAATGATGTGGACCACTCATAATATCAGCAACTGACCGCTCACCAAGCCATAGATTAAAGCTGTTGACGACATCCCATAGCTCACTTGGAAGATGCTGGCGCAGTGTGCGAAGATTATTTCTGGCATGATGTACGCAAGAGAATAATGAATTCGAATTGCCTAAATCAAGTGTAATAAAGGATAACACGTCCTGTTCAGAAAAGGTTTCGAACTGCTGTAAATATTCACTTCGAACCCCTAATGCATCGATAAGCCTCGACCATTTATGTCCTTCTTCCTGAAAATCCTCTTCCTGCTGGATATGATAATGTACATTGATTAGCCGCGCATGATTCTCTGCCCTTTCAATATATCGGCCGATCCAGAATAAAGCCTCCGCATTTCGATTCAGCATCTTTAGCCACTCCTTTATCCTCCAAATTGATGCTGCATATTTTTGATTCACAATCAAGGCTTACAAGATAATAGATCACGCCATAACCCAAGTATCCTTTACGCCACCACCTTGCGAGGAATTCACAACCAATGAACCTTCTTTCATAGCCACTCGTGTTAATCCGCCAGGTATGACATGTGGCTTCCGGTCTGCGCCCATTAATACAAAAGCCCGAAGGTCGATATGCCGGGGTGCCATAGTGCCTCCCGACAATACGGGTGCTCTGGACAAGGACATAATTGGCTGTGCCACATAACGGTCCGGATCGGCAATAATTTTCATTCGGAACTCGGCTAATTCTTCTTTGGTTGCCTCGCTTCCGATCAACATCCCATATCCTCCGGATAATGAGGTTTCCTTAACAACCATTTCGGATAGGTTCTCAAGAACATACAGGCGTTCATCGGGTCTGGACAACAAATACGTCGGCACATTGCCAAGGATCGGCTCTTCATTCAGATAATAACGAATCATATCCGGTACATAGACATACATCGCTTTATCATCTGCAACACCGGTTCCCGGAGCATTAGCAATCGCTATGTTGCCTGCCCTATAAGCATTCATAAGTCCTGCTACACCCAGTAAAGAATCAGGTTGAAAGGCTAGCGGGTCAATGTAATCATCGTCCAACCGACGATACAGCACATCCACTCGACGTAATCCGTTCATTTCTTTCAGATATATTTTGTGATCCTTTGTTACCAAATCTCGTCCTTCGACCAAATGTATACCCATCTGCTGTGCCAAAAAAGCATGTTCATAATATGCAGAATTGTATTCTCCAGGCGTTAGGAGTGCTATAACCGGATCTGACCTCCTTGATGGAGATAGACTACGAAGCACGGATAAGAAGCGATTTAAGCTATGATCTACATCTCGGATGGAGCTGGCAAAGGACAATTCAGGAAACAATTGATTCATAAGTGTTCTGCCTTTAAAAAGATAGGAAAAGCCGGAGGGTGTTCGCAGGTTGTCTTCAAGTACATAATAATGCCCATCGTGATGGCGGATCAGATCGATTCCTGAGGTGGTGATGTAAGCTCCACCGGGCACTCGCAGACCTGACATTTCTGGCCGGAAGTAACAGTTGGAAATAATCATACGCCTAGGGACGATGCCATCTTTAACAATGTATTGCTCATGGTAGATGTCATGAATGAACAAATTCAAAGCTGTGATACGCTGAATTATTCCAGCTTCTAGCCTCTCCCACTCATTCTTAGGGATTATACGTGGAATCATATCGAAGGGGATCGTTCGCTCCATAGGATGATCTTGAGCTGGATTGTAAAGCGTAAAGGTAATTCCTTCTTCCATCATCCTACGCTGCATTAAATTTTGCTTCCCTTGCAGCTCTTCGGAGCTCATTCCGGAAAACATGCGGTTCACATGTCTGTAGTGCGGCCGGACATTCCTCTTATCAGCATACATTTCATCGAAAAAATGCTGTAATGGATACGGAGACAGACCTGGCAGAGGATCTAATTTGGACATGAGCCCGACTCCTTTCGATAGATGTAATCTTTGTTAACAACTTATACTTTAATTTCAGAAAACATCCATGAAAATATTGGTTTATATTCTCATAATACGTAAACCCACTTGTTCATGTCAACATATATAACAGAGAAATGTGATTCCAGAGGTATTTGTATTTTTTGGAATCGCTTCCTTTCTCTCTTATATAGGTTGCCGGAGATGAAATGTACATTCATCATTGAATTGTATGCAGGAAGTGTGACAAGCATTACTATTATGAATTTTTCATATAATGTATTTTTTATATAGTTGCCTGAGGATGTGGATTCATTGAGTATGGTATAATTTGTTGCGATGGGAGAGTGACCTATGGAGCACAAATATACTATGTCAATTGAGCAGGAAGAGCTTAGGCGGAATCACATTTATCTGTTATTTGGTCTATCGGAAGCGGGGTCAATGAAGGTAGCCCTTAGTCATTTGGGTTATCGCCATTTAATACGAGTACTTTCATTTAATGAGACATTCTCTGCTGGACCGTTGCGTGAATTACATAATAATGAAGGCTATCATACCCGTGAGTTATGGTTTCAGGAACGATTTCCGGATCATGGTTATCATCTCAATCCCCAGCACAAACTGGAAGCCGTGATACAGACCTTAAAAGAAATTCCCGAGGACAAAAAAATCACTATTTGGTGCGGAGACAACTCCCATGATCAGACAGGTTTACGATTTGCGCTTTCTATTCTTAATGAGAGGACGCAACCTATTCATGTTATTGATCCCGTCAAGGCTTATAGGGAGATTGCCGCTCCATTTGAAATCGGATTATATCCCAGAGCACTTAGTCAGCTCCCAAACGAAGCTGTGCATAAAATTATAAAAATCACCGAAAACATATCCCCTGTCACCTCCGCTCAAAGAAAACAGTATGAACTAGAGTGGCAAAAAATAAGCAACACCGAGGATATGCTTAGAGTTTGGGTTGATGGCCAGCTTATGAATGTTCCCGAGAGTTACTATGACGAAGAAATTCTTTCTTTAATTCTGCAACTTCAACAGTGTGAGGAAAGAGAAGGCTACGTAAATGCAGGTCTGATTGTAGGCGCAATTATAGGGCAATGGAATTTGTATATCAGTACCTCATTCATAGAATATCGCTTCTGGAGGCTAGTTAGTGAGGGAAAGCTGTTATTTAAAGGGATCCCTTACGCGATGCATTTATACTTTCTAAGAGTCGCTTAGCAGTTGCTACAAAATGACGGACAAACCCTTTATAAAAAAGAAAAGGAATGCCCTCCTAAACTAAATATAGCTTCGAGGACATTCCTTGTAAATATGACTTCTTTATGATTATATTGTGCTGTTGATTACACTTGCTCTTCCGATTCTTCTGACTCTTCTTCCTCGGCAATTAATCCAGCAAAAAGAGCATGTACGAACTGCTGCGAATCAAATGGCTGCAAGTCTTCCATTTTTTCTCCAAGACCTACAAACTTCACCGGCAAATTCATTTCCTGACGAATCGCTACAACGATTCCGCCTTTAGCCGTACCGTCCAGCTTCGTCAAGACCAAGCCAGTGACGCCACTCTTTTCACCAAATAACTTGGCTTGTGTAAGTGCATTTTGACCTGTCGTAGCATCTAGCACCATCAGTACCTCATGTGGAGCACTTGGGATTTCTCTTTGAATAACGCGGAAGATTTTGTTGAGCTCTTCCATCAGATTGCTTTTATTCTGCAGTCTGCCAGCAGTATCGCAGATTAAGATATCCACATTGCGCTGTTTAGCCGCTTGCACCGCATCGTACATTACAGCCGCCGGGTCAGAGCCTGCTTGTTGTTTAATGACATCTACGCCTGCGCGTTGGCCCCAAACCTCAAGCTGCTCAATCGCTCCGGCACGGAACGTATCCCCTGCAGCCAAAAGAACTTTTTTACCTTCTTGTTTGTAACGATGAGCCAGCTTGCCGATGGTAGTCGTCTTGCCCACGCCATTAACCCCAACGAACAAAATAACTGTAATTCCATTCGGATTTTCCTTCAGGCTGTTATCATCATCTCCGCGCAGCAGCTCCATAAGCTTACGGGACAAAATCGGCTTCAGCTCGGCAGCATCTTCAATCCGATTTTGCTTCACTTCGGCACGCAAATCCTCGACAAGGGTCATAACAGTGTTTACACCCACGTCTGCACCAATCAAAATCTCTTCCAGCTCTTCGTAGAACTCTTCATCTATCTTTTTGCGGCGGATGATAAGGTCGGAGACCTTCTCTACAAAACCTTTACGGGTTTTCTCTAATCCGTCGCGGAATTGTTTCGTTACACTTTCCGTTTTGCCGGAAATGCTTTCTTTTAATTTTCTAAAAAAGCTCATTTGGTTCCTCCTAAAAGTTTCTCTTCTTTGATGAATTTAAGCAATCTCAGCTTCTTCATCCTCTAAACGTACTGAGACGAGCTTGGAGACGCCGCCCTCTTCCATCGTTACTCCGTATAACACGTCCGCCTCTTCCATCGTTCCTTTGCGGTGGGTAACGACGATGAACTGAGTTTGTTCAGAGAACTCGCGTAAGTACTGTGCAAAACGAACAACGTTTGCTTCGTCGAGTGCAGCCTCAACCTCATCCAATACGCAGAACGGAACTGGCTTCACTTGCAGGATAGCAAACAATAACGCCATCGCAGTTAGAGCGCGTTCGCCGCCGGATAAGAGCTGCAGATTTTGCAATTTTTTACCCGGTGGTTGGGCTACGATATCTATACCTGTTTCCAGCATATGTTCCGGATCCAGCAGCATAAGATCAGCTCGCCCGCCTCCGAACAGCTTTGAGAACACGGTCCCGAACTGTTTACGGATCGCATCAAAGGTCTGTTTGAAACGCTTGGACATTTCATCTTCCATCTCACGGATTACCTGATACAGAGTAGTCTTAGCTTCGACTAGATCATCTTTTTGTCCACTGAGGAACGTATACCGTTCATGGACCCGCTGATATTCTTCGATCGCCCCTAAGTTAACCTCACCTAGCGCAGAAATACTGCGTTTCAAACGTTGTACATCGGCTTGTGCGGCAGGTACATCTTCAGGCACCGGATATCTCTGTTTCGCTAATTCATAACTTAGCTCGTAGTCATCACTCAGCTTGCGGAGAATATTATCCAGCTCCACATCGAGTCGACCAACAGAAACTTCAGTGGCACGCAGCTTGTCCTCCACTACTTTAAGGGCCTGACGTTGGTCTTTAGTCTTGCCTTCCTCAAGTTCCAGCTTACGGGTTAACGCTGTACGCTCAGCCCGGGCAAAATCCAAAGTTCCTGTCGTCTCTTCCTTCTTCAACCGGTAACTGTTCAAATCTTCCTTCTGCTTCACAGCTTCCAAAGCATTGTTAGCCAGATCTTGTTCTATCGTATGTAACAGATTTCGATTCTGGCGCAGCTCCTTGTCCTGTGAACCCACATCTTGTCTAAGGCGACGTAACTGCTCCTCCAAGGAGAATATCTCCTGATCAAGCTTGCCTTCCGAGACTTTCATACTGGTCAACTTGCCTTGCAGCTCTTCCTTAGCTGATTCATTCGCTTTACGCGCAGATTCAGCGTTACGGATACCCTCATGGGCTTCCTTTTCTTCCTTTTCAAGGCGTTCAAGCTCAGCAGTGGCTTGTTTCCGCGTCTCTTCAAGCGCACGTACTTCACTCTCAAAGCCGCTGCGTTCCGCACCTGTGCTCTCCACTTGCTCCTGCACATGCCGAAGCTCATGCTCGAGCTGCTTCAAATCACCGGAGACTCTTTGCTCTTCCAGTCTCTTCTCGTCACCATCACGGCGCAGGTCCTCCAGCTTCACGCTAGCGTTCTCCTGCTCCTCACGAAGTCTGGCAATGCCTTGCTTCAGCTTCACTATTTGACGTTCGCTTTCTTCAATTTCACTGCTTAATTGATCCAGCTGACGTTTGCGGCTAAGCAAGCTATTGTTCTTCTTATGCTGGCTACCCCCGGTCATCGAACCGCCGGCATTAACTACATCGCCTTCCAGTGTAACTACCCGATAACGATATTGGCATCTAGCGGCAATGCGGTTCGCTTGCTCCAAGCTCTCCGCAATAACCACATTGCCGAGCAAACTGCCGATAATGCTAGTATATTTATCATCGTAACCAACGAGTTCGGAACCAATTCCAACAAATCCGTCAGCATCACCCACCATACCACGGTCACTGCCAGAAATCTGGCGCGGCCGGATAACATCTAGCGGAAGAAAGGTAGCTCGTCCCAGCTGACGTTGCTTTAGAAATGATATCGCTTGGCGGGACACAGTCTCATTATCCATGACTACATGCTGAAGTGATGCACCTAGAGCAGTCTCAATCGCCATTTCCAGCTTCTCCGGAACGGAGATCAGCTCTGCAACCGCACCATGCACTCCGTTGAGCTGTCCTTTGCGGGCGCCCTTGAGCACTTCTTTAACCCCAAGCATGAAGCCATCGAAATCATCCTGCATCTCTTTCATGGTCTCATGACGAGAGACTTGCGCTTCCCGCTTCTGTTCCCACTTCCGAAGACCGGACTGTGTTTCTTCAATCAGCTTCTGACGTTTACTGAGCTGTTCACTTTCAGTGATGTAAGTCCCGCGAAGATTGCTAAGTTCCTTCCCTAGCTGGGCAATCTTGTCCTTCAGCCCTTTCTGGTTGGCAGCCAACTCTTCATGCCGGGCTGTCCATTTGCCGCTTTCTTCTTCACTGCGGCTCATACGACGTTCCAGATTCTCCTTCTGTTGATCCGCGTAACGAATTTCGTTACGTGCATTCGCCATAAGGTTCATTAACTCCAAAAGAGCACTTTTGAGCTTTTCTTCCTGGCTCTGGCTAATCCCGTCTGCCACACCTTCAAGCCTTGTCTCTTCATCTTCGATCTGTTTCCGAAGATCCACAAGCTTAAGCCGCGATTGTTCAAGCTTAAGCTCCAGATCCACGACTTCACGCTGACGATCTGCAGAACGCTCGCCAACCGAACCTAACGTGAGCATTAACTGCTCACGATTGCTTTCCAGATTTCGCTTGCGTTCCCTCAGCACTTCACCGTAACCTTCGCTCTTCTCAAATGCTTCGCTATAACGCAGCAATTGCTCTTGCTGCTTCTCGATCTGTGCTTCGAGTGTGCGCAGTTCAGAGCGTCCGCTCTCCAGCTTGGCATCATGCGCCGAAACAACGGTAGACAGCTCCAGCTGCTCGTCCTTCAACGTTTCAAGCTTTGCGTTACCTTCCTGCCAAGCGGTATGAATGCCTTCAATCTGGTGTACGTATACTGAAATTTCCTGATGTTTTAATTGTTCGCGAAGTTCCTTAAAGCGGATAGCTTTCTCGGACTGATCCTTAAGTGGCCCAATCTGATCCTCAAGCTCACTGATCAAATCATGAATACGAAGCAGGTTTTGCTCGGTATCATCCAGCTTTCGACTTGCGTCTTTCTTGCGCGATTTATATTTTACAATACCTGATGCTTCTTCAAAGATGCCTCGCCGATCTTCGGAACGAGTACTTAGAATTTCTTCAATCCTACCCTGCCCGATAATCGAATAGGCTTCACGTCCGATACCGGTATCCATAAACAGCTCTGTGATATCCTTCAAACGGCAGGATTGCTTATTAATTAAATATTCACTATCTCCACTGCGATGAACTCTCCGAGTCACTGTAACTTCGCTAAAATCCAGCGGAAGTGTGTGATCTTCATTATCAAGCGTAAGTGATACTTCGCCATAATTCACGGCTTTACGCGCATCACTTCCAGCAAAAATGATATCCTCCATCTTGCCGCCACGCAGTGATTTAGCACTCTGTTCGCCGAGTACCCAGCGTATGCCGTCAGAAATATTGCTTTTGCCGCTTCCGTTCGGGCCAACTACAGCCGTTATACCGCGCACAAATTCCATTTCTGTTTTGTCGGCAAATGATTTAAAACCAGCTAATTCTATCCGTTTCAAAAACATACTTGCCAATCACCTCTGACCCATTATACCATAGCGTTTGTACCCTAAAAAACCATTAAGATGCAGCTTATTCTATCCTTCAAGCATAAACGCCTTCCGCTTACCTTCCCTATAAGGACAGCAAGTGTCTAAGCGAGAAATAGAAGGCTACTTTATAACGTGGAACATATAAGTTCTTATATTGTCGAAAAAGAGCAGCAACGGTCTGAGCTCCGCCTAAACGCCGGTATTCAGACCTTTGCTGCTCTCCTCCGCTTGTCCCCTTGATGCAAAACTCAGGCACCGTCCTCTTTCAGATGCAAGAGTGCAGCTGCCGCTGCCTGCTGCTCTGCTTCCTTCTTGGACCGGCCGCTTCCTTTACCAAGTGAACGGTTAGCCATATACACCTCTGAGACGAATTCACGCTCATGTGCGGGTCCCCGTTCTTCTATAATTCGATATTCCAATGTACCCATATTGTGCTGCTGAATTAGCTCTTGCAGTTCCGTCTTATAATCGGTCATCTGCATTTGCAATTTCCCATCCGTCTCCACCAGAGGAAATACGTGATTATCAAGAAAACTTCGCACCGTTTCCAGTCCTTGGTCGAGATAAAGCGCTCCCACGAAGGATTCGAATACATCAGCCAGCAGGGCCGGGCGAGTACGTCCGCCCGTAAGTTCTTCCCCTTTGCCCAACAGTACATAACGGCCAAAACCTAAACTCTCCGCAAATTTGACCAGTGAAGGCTCGCATACAATAGCGGCCCGCAGCTTGGTCAACTCTCCCTCAGGTCGGTCTGGCAATAGATTGTACAAATATTCAGAAACCGTTAACTCCAGAACTGCATCCCCAAGAAATTCGAGACGCTCATTGTCCTGATGCTGATTGAAACGGTGTTCATTCACATAGGATGCATGGGTAAAGGCCTGCTTCAGAAGCACAGAATCGTGAAATTGGATTTGAAGTTGCTGTTGTAACTGCTTCAGTTCTCCTTTCACCGCACTGTCCCCTTACTAATTATATTTTTTTAGAATAACTGTTGCGTTATGTCCCCCGAAGCCGAACGAATTCGACATTACAATATCAAGATCAGCTTTACGTGGCACATTTGGTACATAATCCAGATCACATTCCGGGTCTTGGTTGTCCAAATTAATCGTTGGCGCAATCATCCCTTTTTGCAAGGAAAGGCCACAAATAATAGCTTCTACTCCACCAGCCGCACCCAGAAGGTGACCTGTCATGGATTTCGTTGAACTGATTGCCACTTTATATGCATGATCACCCAATGCTTTCTTAACAGCAGCAGTTTCTGATCTATCTCCTACAGGCGTTGAAGTACCATGAGCATTGATATAATCAATATCTTCAGGAGAGATACCAGCATCCCGGATTGCCATCTTCATGCAGCGAGCTGCACCATCTGGATCAGGCTCAGTCATATGATGAGCATCTGCGCTTAGACCATAACCGATAACCTCAGCATAGATCTTCGCTCCGCGTTTCTCAGCATGTTCGAGTGATTCCAGAATAAGAATCCCGGCGCCTTCACCCATAACAAAACCATCGCGATCCACATCAAACGGACGACTTGCCTTCTCAGGCTCATCATTGCGAGTGGACATTGCTCTCATTGCACAAAAACCAGCCATACCTGTTGGACGAATGGTCGCTTCGGAACCACCGCAGATCATTGCATCTGCGTCTCCACGTTGAATCAAGCGGAAGGATTCCCCAATGGAGTGACTTCCTGTAGCACAAGCAGTTACTGTCGTCGTATTAGGACCCTTTGCACCAAGGTTAATGGACAACTGTCCAGAACCCATGTTAGCGATCATCATCGGAATGAAGAACGGACTAACCCGCTTCGGTCCTTTTTCAAGCAACAAGTTATGATTGTCTTCCCAAGTTCCAAGACCACCAATACCTGATCCTACAGATACACCTATTCTTTCGGCATCAATATCTTCACCGATCTTAAGTCCGCTATCTCGCAACGCGTCCTCACCGGCAGCCACTGCAAATTGTACAAAACGGTCCATTTTGCGGGCTTCCTTACGACCAAAAAGTGCCTCTGGATCAAAATCTTTAACAGAGGATGCTATTTGCGTAGTATACTCACTGACATCAAAGGTCTCAACCTGTGATACACCGGATTTGCCGCTCATAAGATTATCCCAGAACGTCTCCAAATCTTTGCCCAATGATGTAACTACGCCCATCCCGGTAACAACCACTCTATGACTCAAACACAATCACCCCATCTATAGGTTGTATACATTATATTCAGAACTTATATACTTTCTGTTGCTACTATATGAACAGCGATAACCGCATCAATAACCATCCTGCGGTTCTGTTATATCCCTTATATAGTTGCTCAAGGCAACCTTTGATTCCTCTTTAATGCTCTATAAATGAGGAGAAGTCCCGCCCTAGCAGGAACGGGACTCTCAATCATATGACTCTAGGTATGAGATTGTATGTACTTCACAACTTCACCCACGGTCGTAATCGTCTCTGCATCTTCATCAGAGATTTCCATATCGAATTCATCTTCCAATTCCATAACCAATTCTACTACATCAAGAGAATCAGCACCTAAATCATCTTTGAAAGACGCTTCTAATGTTACCTCAGCTTCATCGGCACCTAAGCGGTCGATGACAATGCGTTTTACACGCTCTAATACATCGGACATCCGGTTCACCTCCTCTTTTGGTATTATACGAGATATGAGTTCAAAATACCATAGAGCGTCAAAAACGCTTTCTTTATCCCTCACATTTCAGCATTAAAACAGTGTAATTTCTCCTTGACGGAGAGTTACATATACATCCCGCCATCCACGTGTAGTGTCTGGCCGGTCATATACGCAGCGCCTTCAGAGGCCAGGAAGACTACAGCCATAGCAATCTCTTCAGGGCGCCCCAGACGAGCAAGTGGAATGCCCTTCTCAAGCTCACTGCGCACTTCCTCAGAGAGCTCACGCGTCATATCTGTATCAATGAAGCCAGGAGCGATACAGTTCACCGTGATCCCCCGTGAGGAAAGCTCACGAGCCGATGCCTTCGTTAAACCGATGACACCTGCCTTAGCTGCGGAGTAATTAGCTTGTCCAGGATTTCCTGTTACACCTACTACGGAAGAAATATTGATAATTCGCCCGTAGCGTTGCTTCATCATAGGGCGTGTAGCTGCCTTTAGGCAGTTAAACACCCCTTTTAGGTTCGTTTCGATCACTTGATCGAACTCTTCTTCTTTCATGCGCATAATCAGGTTGTCTCTGGTAATGCCGGCATTATTGACAACAATGTCAATACGTCCCCAGGTATTCAGAACCTCTTTGACAAGGTTCTCGGCCTGTTCACTATTGCCGACATCGCCACGAAGGGCAATACCCTCCGAGCCAAGCTCGACAATCCGAGCTACGGTCTCTTGTGCGGCTGCTTCACTGCCCGCATAGTTCACGGCCACCTTCACGCCATGTTCCGCGAGAGCAAGTGCAATACTGCGGCCGATGCCGCGAGAGCCACCAGTTACAAGGGCCGTTTGACCCCGCAATGCTGAGAACATCATTTATTCCCCCTTCGATCATATTGCTATTGATAAACAATGTTTGAACGTATCTTACAAGACAGCTTGCACACTTTCTAGCGTGTTAATGTTGATTACTTTGACCGTTTTGTCTATTTTGCGGATCAGACCTGCCAGAACACTGCCAGAACCAATTTCCACAAAAGTATCCACACCATCAGCAATCAGCCATTCAATACTGTCTTGCCAGAGCACAGGGGAGTACACCTGGCGGACAAGCAGTTCACGGATTTCTTCAGGATCCGTTACAGGTGCTGCGGTAACATTGACAATAACAGGTACAGCCGGAGCATTAAAAGTAACACTCTTCAGCTCGTCTGCCAAGCGGTCTGCCGCAGCCTTCATCATCGAAGAGTGAAAAGGTCCACTTACTTCCAGCGGAATAGCCCGCTTTCCGCCTGCTTCCTTAACACGCTGCACAACACCGTTAACCCCGGCTTGTGAACCAGAAACAACAATCTGTCCCGGGCAGTTCACATTCGCCAGTTCTACCACGCCGCTCTCCTCGGATACGCTCCGGCATAATTCTGCCAGAGCATCCCGCTCCGCACCAAGCACTGCAGCCATAGCTCCCTGTCCACCTGGAACAGCTTCCTCCATAAAACGACCGCGTAAACGCACAAGTCTTACAGCATCTTCATAGGACAATACGCCTGCCGCAACCAGTGCGCTGTATTCTCCTAGGCTATGACCAGCTACATAATCCGGCTTCATCCCTTGATCACGTAATGCTTCCAGATAAGCTACACTTGCTGTTAGCAGAGCTGGTTGCGTATTTACGGTCTGTTTCAAATCACTGTCAGGTCCTTCAAAAATCAGCTGGCTCAGTGAAAATCCGAGCACCTCATCACCTTTTTCGAATACCGCGCGGCTGTGCGGAAGAGCTTCATATACATCTCTACCCATTCCAACTGCCTGTGCACCCTGACCGGGAAAGACAAATGCGATTTTACTCATAAGTAAGAACTCCTTCCTCTATTACCAGATCAATACGGACGCGCCCCAAGTCAAGCCACCGCCGAATCCAACCATCAGAACCGTGTCGCCTTCCTTCATGCGTCCTTCTTCCGCCGCTTCCACTAGAGCTAGAGGAATAGAAGCTGCTGATGTATTAGCATATTTATCAACATTGATTACACATTTCTCCGGTGGCAGGTCAAGCCGCTGCATAGCGGATTGAATGATACGAATATTCGCTTGATGCGGCACGAACAAATCAATATCTTCTTTACCTAATCCTGCTTTGGTAAGCACACGTTCTGTAGCTGAGCCCATAACACGAACGGCAAACTTAAACACTTCACGGCCATTCATATAGATGAAATGTTTCTTGTCTTCAACCGTCTGCTGAGATGCAGGCAAGCGCGAGCCCCCAGCTTCCAGCTTAAGCAAGTTTCCTCCAGAACCTTCAGCACCCAGATCGAAGGATTGGAAACCGCGTCCCTCTGGAACCTCACCGATGATTACTGCTCCTGCACCATCGCCAAACAGTACACAGGTGTTACGATCCGTATAATCAGTGATGCGGGATAAAGTGTCCGCACCAATTATGAGTGCATTATTGTACATTCCGTTCTGAATAAAGCCAACCGCAGTAGCTAGGCTGTATACAAAACCAGAGCAGGCTGCTGACAAGTCAAATGCCGCAGCACCTTTAGCTCCAAGTTTATCCTGCAAAATGCAGGCTGTGGAAGGAAAGGAGCTATCAGGGGTTACCGTTGCAATAATAATAAGATCCAGATCTTCAGCTTTCATGCCTGCAGAATCCAAAGCTTTAAGTGCAGCTTCATAGGCTAAATCAGAAGTTGCCTCATGTGGTGCAGCGATATGTCTTTCACGGATCCCTGTCCGACTGACGATCCATTCATCGTTAGTCTCCACTATTTTTTCTAGATCACTGTTTGTTAAAATTTTCTCAGGTACATATTTACCCGTACCGATAATCCCAACCGGCCGCAACTGTTTCATTTCGTCACTCACTTCCCGCTAATTTCCTTGGATATACTTGGCACAAGATCGGCTTGCAGAGCAATCCGCGCTTGTCTTACCGCATTTTTAACCGCATTTCCGTCTGAAGATCCGTGCCCCTTAACTACCAATCCGCTAAGACCAAGCAGCGGTGCACCACCATGCTCTTTGTAATCCATCTTGCCCTTCAGGGCTCTAAGCTCCGGCATCAGCATAGCCGCTCCAAGCTTAGTTTTCAGAGAACGACTGAATTGCTCCTTCAGCAAAGAGAACAATGCACCTGCTGTACCCTCAAGCGACTTCAATAGGATATTACCAGCAAATCCATCGCAGACAAGCACATCGCAGTTTCCTGTCAGTACGTCGCGTGCCTCAACATTACCGATAAAATGAATGCCTGGCAAGTTCTCCAGCAGTGGATAGGCTTCTTTGGTCAGCTCGTTGCCTTTTCCAGGCTCCGTTCCTACATTTAGAAGTCCAACCCGCGGCTTAGCAATACCGTGCACTTTATTCCGATAAATGCTGCCCATCAGCGCATATTGCACCAGATGTTCAGGTTTCGCATCCATGTTAGCACCAAGATCAAGCGCAAGCACGCCAACATCATCAAGTGTCGGAATCATAGGTGCCAGCGCAGGACGTTCAATCCCCTGCATACGGCCCACTACGAGTAACCCTGTAGTCATAAGCGCCCCTGTGTTACCTGATGAAATCATAGCATCTGCTTCGCCCTCACGCACCATACGTCCAGCTACAACCATGGATGAATCTTTTTTGCGGCGAACCGCCTTAACCGGCTCTTCATCAGAACCAATAACATCTCCTGCATGCCGCACACTAAGGTTGGACGGCTTGTCCTTCAGCAGCGGCTCTAGTCTGGCTTCGTCACCTACGAGCACAATCTGCGTATCTTTCCATTCCGCGGCCGCGGACAACGCCCCCTCGACATTACATTCAGGAGCGTTGTCCCCGCCCATGGCATCAATGGCGATCAGCACTACGGTTACCCCCTTCACTATACTCTTCATTAGCGGAACGATACACTATAAAGTGGCCTTGAAATACCAATTCTTCTCCGACATAGGTGAATACGTCCACCTCTGCTTTGCCGCCTCTGCCTGCAAGTGACCGCACTTGAGCTTTAGCAATGCACTTCTCACCAAGCAGAACCATACGAACAAAGCGTATGTCGGCTGAAGCAGTCAAGGCAATTTCATCGTTAATCACAGCAACCGCAAGCGAGTTGGCTTGAGCAAACACGTAGTGGCCACGGGCGATCCCATTTCTGGAAAAGACATGATCCTCACGAATTTCAAAGATCGAAATCCCGCTCTTATCGAGCTGTAAATCCACAATATCTCCGATCACTTCATCCGCAGGCAAAGAGCGCACCTGATCATAGGAATGCTCTGCCATTTGTTTCATTCTTTCACGCAGTTCTGGTATTCCCAGCTCCATCCGGTCTAACCGAATCGTCTGAATGCTCACCTTCAGCTGACGAGTCAACTCCCGATCAGTCACAAAAGGATTGCCTGCAATTATATGTAGCAGCTGTTGCTGACGTTCTTTCTTGGACATCCGCTCGATAGCGGCTCACCTCCTGGCACATGCCAAGCGTAAACGCCTTCGGCGTCCTAATAAGGACGGTAAGCGTTTAAGCGAGAAATATAAGACATAAAGTATAGGTGCATAACTTATACTTCCTTATATTTTAAAGAAAGCATCCGGCCTCTTGAATGGCCGCTGTTATATTAGGTCAAACAATCATAAATATTATTTAGAACCAGGTACTAATATGTAGTATAAAGCATGCCGCACCAAAAATAAAGCATTGACTTCTGAGCGGAACATAAAGTACAGGTGCAAACCCTATCTTTATTATATTTAAGCAAAAAAATAGTACCTCACCGAAGTGAAGTACTACTTATTCTGAAACTATTGTTTGATGATTTCTCTTGCTTTGTAAGTTCCGCAAACTTTGCATACGTGGTGAGCTAGTTTCAACTCTCCGCATTGTTCACATTTCACCATGCCCGGCACAACCAACTTAAAGTGGGTGCGACGTTTGTCACGGCGTGTTTTAGACGTTCTACGTTGTGGTACTGCCATGTGTTCCACCTCCTCGTGATATTTCTGTCAGCCTGCTCCTCAGAGCAGGATGTGTTTTGTTGTAATGTTTCATTTGAAAAAGTCTTTCAACCCAGCGAGTCGAGGATCGATCACTGTGTTGTCGCAACTGCAGGTGCCTTCGTTCAAGTTCTGTCCGCATTTCTGACAAAGACCAAGACAGTCTGCCTTGCACAATACCGAATCCGGTAAGTGCAGTACGAAATTTTCTTCCACATACGGGATAAGATCCACAACCTCATCCTTGACGTAAATGAGATCCTCATCTTCGTCATCATCTGGAAGAACTGGCTGCTTAAGCCACTTGAAAGTCTCAGCAAAAGGAATGTTCAAATCACTTTTGACCTCCGTGAGACAACGTGAACATAACATGTCCACATCTCCACTCAGTTTCCCCACCACGTTCACACAATCGGTTCCCGCGGGCAGCGCTTTAAGGTCTACTGAGAGCGGAGCAACAGTTAGAATATCCTTGCGCCCTTTGACTACCTCGCTGACATCCACAACATCGTGAATATGTAACGGTTCGTCGGCATTCGCTAATTTGCGAAAGTGAATCTGCATACTTATCACTCCCAAACAAACAAAATTTATTATACCTAGTATTCTATACCTTTGTCAACCATTTTCCCTTTATATTGTTTCAGAAAATGCGGTGAATTATGATATAACTATTAGTGTAAATCAAAAGATCAGCTTGTGCTAACAGTATCTCTAGAAATCTACCCTACTAAACTCAATAAATATACCTTACTTATCGGAGGGAAGCCACAGTGACAACGGTTGGAATCATCGCAGAATACAATCCTTTACATAACGGACACGTGCATCACTTCACAGAAGCCAAAAGACTCTCCGGCGCAGAGCGCACCATCGTCGTCATGAGTGGTCCCTTTACCCAGCGCGGCGAGCCGGCGGCGGTTAGCAAGCAGGCCCGGACAGAGATGGCGCTGCATATGGGCGCCGACCTCGTCATTGAGCTGCCGGTGGCCTATGCCGTCCAGCCAGCCGAGTGGTTCGCGTTCGGAGCAGTTGCACTGCTGGAAGCGACCGGGGTCGTGGACAGCTTGTGCTTCGGCTCCGAAGCCGGCACTTTGGGCTCGCTGCTCCCGCTGGCCAGATATCTGGCTGAGGAAAGTAGCGAGCTTCAGAGCGAGATCCGCCGCCGCATGGCGCTCGGAGCAAGCTTTCCCGCCGCCTACAGCGCAGCGGCGGCGGTGGCCTTTGAAGGGACTCTCCCGGAAACGGAGAGTCCCGGAGATGCAGGCAAGCTGCTGCGCCAGCCGAATAACAGCCTTGGCCTGCATTATCTTATCGCCTTGCAGCGGCTGCACAGCAAGATAATGCCACTAACCGTTCCGCGCACGGCAGCAGGCTTCCATGATCCATTACAAGCCGACTCTTCTATTGCAAGTGCGACGGCCATCCGCAAGCTGCTGCAAGAAGGCGGATCTCCTGCTGCTTATATGCCGGATTATAGCGTGTCCATTTTGGAAAGAGAGCATGCAGCCGGAAGGGGTCCTCTGAGCTTAGAGAGCTTCAATATCCCGCTCCGCCATCTGCTGTCTACCCATACCGCTGCCGAGTTACAAGCAATCCACGATATGAATGAAGGCTTGGAGAACCGGATACTGCGGCTTTTACCTGAGTTGGAGCAATTCTCACTTTCAGGCCTGCTTCACACCCTTAAGAGTAAGCGCTACACGCATACACGGCTCCAACGGCTGCTGCTACATGTTCTGTTAAATCATTCTAAAAAAGAAATGACCCCTTCCATACTAGCAGAGGGGCCCGGATATATTCGCATTCTTGGTTTTAGAGAAAGCGGACGAGCACTGCTTAAAGAGATGAAACAAAAAGCAACGTTGCCCATCGTCATGCGCCCGTCCCTTTGTTCCCATCCGCAGCTTGAGCGAGATCTTCAAGCCGCTTCCGCTTTCGCGGGAGCTTTTAAGGAACCCCGCAGAATCGATATGTACCGCGATTATTTGGAACCTCCGGTCATGGTTTGACCGGCAGTTCCTCCATATACTTCAGCGCCTCATCCAGCGTAGATACAGGCACCAGCTTCATAGATGTGCCGATTTTATCAGCTTTTGCTTTGGCTTCGTCATAATTCTTAACAGGCACGAAAAAAATCTCCGCCCCTTCTCGGTCCGCAGCCACGATCTTGTGTTTCACTCCACCGATAGCACCTACCACACCCTCAGCGTTAATCGTACCCGTCCCTGCAACCCTATGGCCTTTAGTTAAATCACCAGAAGTAAGGCGATTGTAAATTTCCATAGTGAACATTAGCCCTGCCGAAGGTCCACCAACATTTGTATCTACAAAACTGACAGCTTTCCCTGCTTCTTTTGGTTTTACTTTTTGAACGGCGGCAATAGTGACTCCAAATCCAGGCCGAACGGCAACGCCCTCTTTATCCTTTATTTCCACCAGCGTCACTTGTTCTTTTACTTCCTTGCCATTTCTTTGCAAAACAACAGCCACTTGATCTCCGATTTTTTTAGAGGAGAGCAGTTTAGACAGTGCTTCAGGATCGGGCACTTTTTGTCCTTCTACGCTAATGATTTTATCACCCGGCAGAAATTGTCCTTTATTACTTTCTACAGGAACCGAAAAGACGTAGAGATAATCCACTACATCCTCATATGGAATTCCCGCTGCATGATAAGCGGCCTGAACAGAATAAGACTGTGAGCTATTCATGTAAAAAACCTGCTCCGCAGCATATTCGTCTTCTGACTTATCCCCTAGCCGGGTTTCTTTTCGCACAACCTCTGAATTGGAATTAAAAGCAGAGGCGACCAATAAGGCCACATTAGCATAACTAGCAGACACCGTAGTCATCATAAACGTTCCTTCTTCAGCCGGATCGGCATTCTCCACCTTAATCATAGGGGCAACTTCAGATGCACTGCCTGGCTGATATACGATGTACGGGGTGTTCATAAAGACAAATACATACACGATAACTACAAACGTAAACAGATAAGCTGTGGCGCGGAAACCCGGCCGATGCTTCAGTTGCTTCACTGCTCTTCCCTTCTTTCCCGCGGCACATTTAGGATATGAATGATTGAACTTCATTACCGCTTCGACTAGTGGTTTGGCATGATGGTTGTCTACTCTGCATAAATTGATAACACATCGTCCATGCCTTAAGTTATGAAGAGGTGATCTGAGAAATGAAAAATATTCAAATACGCCGACTAGCTACACGCTCCACACCATTTATACCCGGGATTATGGCAATCCTGATAGCCATTGCAATTATTATCTCACCGGAGAGCTCCTTTGAGGCTTCACTCCAAGGATTGAAGCTTTGGTGGACACTCGTATTCCCTGCCCTGCTCCCCTTCCTGATGCTGTCAGAGATGCTTACCGCTTCGGGTTTCGTGCATGGTTTTGGAGTGCTTCTGGAGCCATTGATGAAAAAGGTCTTTCGTCTGCCCGGTGCCAGCGGCTGGACCTTGGCACTCGGAATCACAGCCGGATTCCCCGGTGGAGCTGGAGGGGTCATGCAGCTACACAAGCAGAACAGCATCTCTGACAAGGAAGCCGCTCGACTTGCAGCACTTACACACTTCGCCAGCCCAGTAACCATGCTTATAGTAATTGGCATAGCTTTTCTACACAGTAATTCAGCAGGTTATTTCCTGCTGGCCATCCATTGGATCTCTGGACTTCTAGCCAGCTATACCGATGCTCTGTTAAAGGGACGGTCAGCGAACACGAAACCAGTTGATAAGATTTCTGCGGACACCAAACGTCCTTCTTTATATAGTCGTGTTCAGCTTGCAGCAACAGATGCCAGAGCAAAAGACGGTCGCAGCTTCGGCAAGCTTCTCGGTGAGTCCGTAGCTAATGCCGTGCAAAGTCTGATGGTCGTGGGCGGTTACATGATTATGTTCGCTGTAGTCATCAATATCATCACTACTGTACTTCCCGCATTGCCAGCTGCTCTGCCAGCAAGCCTACTGGAAATTCATTTAGGCGCCGACGCAATCAGCAAAGGGCTGGAAAGCATTGGAACAGGTCCCTCTAGTATGCTCGGGATAGCTTTGCTGTCTGCTGCACTGGGCTGGAGCGGACTATGTGCACAACTACAGGTGCTGACCATGCTCAAACAAGCCAGAGTCAGATTTCTACCCTACGCTACGGTTCGTCTGATGCATGGACTTTATGCTTTTCTGTTAACTTTATTGCTCTGGAAACCATTGCTGGCTATCCGTAAAGCTGCTTTACCAGCACTTGCAGACTCACGCCCGACTCCAACCGGCACCATGAATGTTACGGACATATGGAGCTCTTTTCCACAGCTGCTAAGTCTGCAAGCACTTCTGCTCATCATACTGTTGGGATTATCTGCTGGAACTTATCTGGTAAGTACTATTCGCCATCGACTCGGTTAAATTTACGCTTCATCGCTTGTTCAACCTCAGGCGTCACAAAATCAGTCACATTCCCGCCGAAATGGGCGATCTCTTTAACAACACTGGAACTTAAGTAGGAATATTTCGGATTAGTCATCATAAAAATCGTTTCCGCATCGGGATCCAGGCTATGGTTGATCGATGCGTTTTGCAGCTCATATTCAAAGTCAGTAACGGTACGGATACCCCGAACTATGACCTGAGCATCTTTTTGACGAACATAATTCACTAACAGATCACGGAAGCTGTCAATTTCCACATTGGGAATATCAGCGGTCGCCTGTCTTAATAGCTCTGTCCGTTCATCTACAGTAAACAGCGGGTTTTTACTCAAATTATTAAGCACCGTTACAATCAAACGGTCGAATTGCTTGGATGCGCGCCGAATAATATCCATATGTCCCATAGTCACGGGATCAAAGGTACCTGGATAAATGGCAACACGTTCTTTTCTAATTTGCTGACTCATTCTCTACCTCCTCACCAGCTTCACTTTCCTCTGTAGGATTAGCTTCATACTGGTAAATAGAAATTGTCGTTTCTCCGTATACGGCCTGACGCAGCCTATAAAATCCTGGAATATCTTCAGGATAGGCATAACTTGATTCATGCTCCAGAACAATAATCGCGTCCTCTTGCAGCATTCCTTTTTCGACCATCATAAGCATAAGTTCATCCCCGTGCTTCAAGCGATAGGGAGGGTCCAAAAAGACCAAATCAAAAACTTTTCCCCGCTTCTCCAGCGCACCTAGCGCCCTTCCAGCTTCATTACGGTACACCTGCGCTTGTTCTTCCAGCTTGGTAGCCTTCAGATTGGCGCGGATCGTGTCGATACTTTTAGGATCCATATCAACAAATACACCGCTTTCCATCCCTCTGCTTAAGGCTTCGATCCCCAAACCACCAGTACCGGCGAATAAATCCAGCACCGCTCCACCTTCGAAATATGGGCCTACCATGCTAAATACAGCTTCCTTCACCTTATCGGTCGTAGGCCTTGTCCCACTTCCCGGAACACTCTTCAGTGGCCTTCCTTTTGCACTTCCCGATACCACTCTCACTGTTATTCACCCGCTCTATATCTCTGTTTGTTATGCCCAAAAGGGCATAAGTCCACGCCTATCGTAACACATTTGCGCGATGAAATAAAAAATTTGTCTAGATATGAAATAAGAAGGCGAAACAGCTTATTCAGAGAAATAAGTCATCTTAATGTATAAGATTGGACTTCCAGGGACATCATGTAATTATCGACACCACAAATGTCGTAGACAACCGCGGAGCAGGCTTACGTTTCCCCATAAGCTCTTCGTCCGGTTTCTCCTCTCCCATGAAAGGGGCTCTCGAAAGAGGGCCCCGAATTTATATTCATGAATCCTTATAGATAAAGGATTTCCTGATTGATATCATTCTTATTAACTACTTAAAAAGATCTACTGTTGACGAATTGTTGACGTTTTTTTATTTCTACTTCATAATAACTGTCTTAAAGCCGATGCTTCAGTTACTCCACTTCTATAAGAAGTTTTTACTGCTTCCAGTACACTATTTAAAAAGTAGTTTTCCAATTCATTACGTAGGACTGGTTCTACTGATTGAAGAAGCATAACAAACTGTTGATAGTCATCATTCGTTTCACCTTTTAAAACTACCTCCACGATCTCTTCGGTTCTCTTTTCAATAACTGGCTCTAAAAATTCTATGATATCCATTAAGTTCATCCTCTCAGATTTACATGCTGCATTTCTGGTGTTTTATCTTTGTCAATAACTTTTCGAAAAGAGAATCAAGTATAATAATTGTTATTTAATTGTGCTATGCTATTAGTGAAAATTGATTTTTTAAGATTAGGGGGTGTCTGCCAGGACGCGCCCTTTATCTTTTTTATGTAACTGTGATATAATTCCAACGATATTCATCACCTCTCTTTGATAACAAAATAGGAGGTTGTTATGGCGCTTCTGATTCAAGGGAAGTGCCTACTGCGTACGCTCCGAGAATCTGCTCGACTAACACAAGCGGATTTGTCTAAAAATCTCAGAACGTTTTACGGAGTATCCATTTCAGTTAGTCACTTATCGCGTATCGAACGAAGCGAACGGCCAATGAACACAATACAAATGCGTGCCGTTTGCTTAGCTCTTAAATGTGAAGAAGCTGAACTCTATGAATGGATATTGCAGTAGGTCGGAGTGATTCACGCTCCTCCCGAACGAAGAAATAGCCCATAGCACGCAACCAAGTAAAAGGTCAATACTGTTTCATAGCGCGAATATACTTATATTAAAAACCAAATTGTGTATTTTGTATATTGCAAATGGCTGGACAGATTGCATATACGAACATGAGTTTTTAACTTTACATTTTATGAATATTGTGGTAATAAAAAAAGAGCCTTTAATAAAGACTCTCACTTGCCGTAATAATTATATTAGGATTGACTAACATCAAACTTTCTGCAACCTCTTTAAAGCGGTATCTTGCAATCATACAGCGTTTTGATTTACTCGTGAAATCTTTTTCGAAATACGCTATTTTTAAAGTTTTATCTAGCACTTCTATTTTTTCCAAATTCACACAATTACTTCTGTCAGCAATTCCAAATCTGTACCCACTGTTATTTAAAGTTTTATTCCAATATTTTAGAGTTCCTACTGTAAAATAAATTTCCTCTGCAGTATGGACAGCGACTTTATCTGAACTCATAGCAAAATCCAACATTAGTATACTATCAACATCTATATTGTTTAATCCAGATTCTCCCTCTGGATCACGAGTTACGGATAGTTTCAGCACACCTATCACCTACTTCTCTATTTTAGCAACTCCTCCGGCACTTCTCCATTATACACGTACCAAGCACTTGCGGTGCTTACTGAAGATAAAGCTACAATTCCAAGAAGAGCAGCCACGTTTACCAGCGCCTTACGTTTAACACTTGCCATTATTTTTTTCATTTGTTATCACCTCCTTTCATGCGAATTAAAGAGATACTTTGCGCGAGGAATGCAGCGCCGATTACTGGTGAAGCTATTAAAAAATTAGACGATACGATCATCAATGATACAATCTTTAAAGCAGGATAGTAATTTTTAGGGATTCGGGATTGTTTCTCGATATTCGACGGCGCAAATAACCCCACAAGAATAAAGCTTACAATACCCAATGTCATGATCGTCCAATATTCAAAGTCAGCAAGGGAAATTGAAGTAATCAATACAGTCGAAAACAGAACACATTTCATTCCGGACCGCATGTGATACCCACCAGACGCCTGTCGTAAGAAAGGAAAAACAGTAAGTGCTATCGTTACCTCTAGTGTTCTTCCCGTTAATGTTGATATCAGTAACGATAGGACGATTATCATTAACGCATTTATAATGATTGAAAGTGCATATTTCATCACAGTAATTGTAATAGGGCTATCGGGGACACTCTTCTTTATTCCTTGAGCGATTCTCAAGGAGAGAAAATCAATCATCTATCCTTCTCCTTTTTAACTGCGTAATAAGCGAAGAAGATAAATGCGATGGATACAGAGATAACATCAATTAATGTGTTGCCTCTGTATAGAAGCCAGATCGTTAGTAATAGTGCACAGCCGATAAGTGTGTATACATAGATCGCCTCACGTTTTAGTCTTAACTTTTCAAAGTCAAAAGTGAACCCTCCACCTAGCATATAAAAAACACGAGCTCCACCTATGCCTAATACACTGCTGATTGTTTGCAACAAATACCCTTTTTCGGGATGTAATGTCAATTCATTTACGGATAAATATCCAAATGATACTTGGACTAGAGCGACTTGCAGGAGTACGTAAGCAAAATAACCCATTACAGATATAACAGCAGACCAGACCAGTGGGATTCGCATCACAACTGTAAATAGCAAGACAAACAGTAGAATATTGATAAAGGGTACAATTGCGGTTAACTGTAGGTCTTCTCTAAAAAAGAAACTCTGTAAATCCATTAACAAGATTATGAATAATGCTGGGAATATGATTTCCGTTGGTTTCAATCTAAATAAAGCACAAATAATAAAATAGATAGCTATAAACTCTAATGTTGAGAAAAATACAAACCCCACTGGCTCCCACGACAAAACACAACACCGCCTGTCATAATTTTCATTCATTAGGTTAATTATATAACCCTACCAAGTATTGAGTATACTACTTATTTACTACGTAATAGGTCTATCAGGCGCCATTAACTTAATACCCTTTCACCAACCTTCCTGAGCGTCTAAGCCAATCCATCTTAACTAGAAGATCCATTTCCCAATTAGTATCATGAGTAGATCTAGCTTGGATAAGTTGATTATTAAGAGTATTATAATCCCAACAATACTTTGCATTCTCATGAAGGCAATGTTGCAACTCTATAGCTAGTTCCTCACTTAATGGTCCTTTCAAATTCTCGTGGAATATCTCAGCTAATCTTTGGTGAGCTGCCAACATATCTATCACTCCTATACATGTGAGGACGCGCGCTGCCCTCTTATGACGGATACCGCGACCATCCCGGCATAATTGATCGGTAGGTTTCGACCAGTCCCGTAGCTGGTCCAAGGCGCTCTCAGCGCTCATCAGGCGGATTAATCAAACGAATTTTCTTAAATACGTTTTGCCTCTTCTATCGTCTTAAAATCAAATTCGTAATACACTGCCCCGACTACTTCTCTGATCCGCTCATTACTCCAGCCCTTGCGCTCCAACGCCGCTCGGATGTACCCCCAGGCAGGCGTTATTACTCCATTGTTCCATAACCTTCATTTCCTCCTGTAGAGGGGCTGTAGCCCTGTGTTATTCGATATTCGTTGCAGCTACCATGTACTCAGCATGTGAAATCCCAGCAGCTTGACGTATGATCCTCATTGATCTGTCAATGCCACTCATTCCCCCGGAAACCTGACCGTCCATATATTTGTCTGCACTTTCTTCGAAGAAGCACGACTCCCGAATTTCTTTCAGTCTTAGATACTCAACGTGTAGCAGCATAACCATTTTCAATGCTTCCTTTTTTTCCATTCCCTCATCCCTCCCGAGTATGCACGCCAGCTAAGTTAATTTGACTTATTTAATAGGTCGATAAATCAAGAATATCACGACTTATTTAGTAAGTCAACATCAAATTGACTTGTTTTATAAGTCGTGTTATTTTTAATGCAGGAGGGCTGTCCGATGTTGAAATCTAAGCTAAAGGTTATTGTGGACGAACGCGGTTTATCTATTAGAGAAGTTGCGCGCGGAACGGGGATAAACTTTGAGGTTGTAAGACGGGTCTACAATGACACAATGGAACGTTATCCCCGGGATGTGTTGGACAAGCTTTGCAAATACTTGAATGTAACTGTACAAGATATCCTTGAATTTACACCTGAAGACGAAGAAACCCCACCAGTATAATCGCTGACGGGGTTTTTTATACTTTAATTTTTATGCTTTACTGATGTTCAGAAAATGATCAGTAGTTTGGGGTTTGATAAGAATAGTATATTAATATCCAGGGGCTTCAGCCCCACTAAAGGAGGAACAACATGACACTCAAATTAGACTTCGTCCTCAAATCACTTCGGGATTCTGACGGTTCTCCTTACGAGACGGCAATCAGGATCATTAAAAGTGAAATTCGCGGAAATAAATCACCTTTTGCGAAGGTAAGAAGCGTCAAGATTGTCTTGAATGCACTCGACTCACTTAACGATGAAATTATTAATTGAATTAAACGCTTGATGAGCGCACTAAGCGCCTTGGACCCGCTACGGAATTCCGCTAAGAGTTGACCATGCATGGCTGACCTTTACATAGAATACTCTTCGAAAAATTGATATGATAAAATTGACCTGCTTAACTTTCATCTTGGAGTGATGGTAATGATAAATTCTTTAGAGATAAATAAACCGTTAAAGTCGTATTTTTCTATACCTTAACATCTTTATTTTATGGATATCGCTTGTATAAAAGCCGTGGCTCAAGAAGAAGAACGGGGACCCGATTTAACGGGGCTTATTAATGCTCTATACATCCAAGGTTATTTAGATCTTGAACGTTTATTAGACTGCACATGGAAAGAAATATATCAGGTGCCAAGGATTGGTATTAAAAGGCAAAGGCTTCTACTCAGTTTACTAGAACGAATTTCTGCAGATCCCAAGACAATAGAAAATCACAAAATCGCCCCAACGGTTGCAATGCACAATGAAAAAGATATCGGAGACTTGACCTTAAAGAAAATTATTAGAAAATATAAAGATACACAGGTGGATTTATTGAAGGTACGGGAAGTAGCCGAAAAAGAAGCTCGTTTAAAGAAGATAAAAGATAGGTTACGTGAAATGGGGATGATATATTGACAATCCCCATTAGTTAAACTTACGGGTTTCCCCATATTCCAGGGGAGTCAACCTCTTTATATAGTTACATATATAATTCCATCTAGTTTTATCCGCTCCCAAACCTCATCTGAGGTCCTCAACTTAAATTGCTGTAGTTGCTGATTTACACACATCACCATACCACAGATATCCTTATTCTCAACTAAGTCAAATAGCGTAGGCATAACTGCGTTATTGTTTATTAATAATTGCAAAGAACTTGATCCCTAACTGATTATCTTCCTTAATATTGATTAAAAATAGGCCTATATTGGGGTACAGATTGGTATCACCAATCATGTCCTCAAATATAGGCCTCCACGTATTTAAGTGTTTTTGTCATTTTATTTAGATCGATTTAAAGTTTAAACAGAATATAAACCGATACTAATAAACAAATAACGCCGGCGATTCCTAGAAGCAAAGTTGAAGCAGGTGAATATTTTTTTTCATAATGTGACTCTCCCAATTGTAAAAACAATGACGCACTCATACTTAAAACCATAAAAAATAGGTAGATTGAGCGATGAGGATCTAGGAAAATCAGGACGACAAATATTACTGTTACAATGTTGAAAAAATATCGTGCAAATCTGATTAGAGATGTGTTCTGCAATTGATACACCTCACAAACATTTATTAATACTCGTTCACCACTTGTCCTCCATTATTATACAACACACTATAGGCATTTTTTATAGCAGCCCGACCACTATTCCCATTTTCATAGATTGCATAAGCACTTGCAGAAGACCCTATAAGCCCCAGCACAAATCCTGGTGTCAATATGCCTGCACCGGACGCTATGAGAGCTGCAGACGCAGTTGAAATATTTGAACGAGCACTGGCTACATTATTAGCATACATTTTAAAATCTGATACAACAGAACCTTGGTTAGCCAACAAGACTACTTTAGGCCATTTTTCGCCTCCAGGATCAAGAAAAAAGTTAGTATTGTCTGAATAGGAAAAACATTGAAAGCGAGTAGCATTCGAAGTTGTAGCGTTTGTATAATATGCACCGTAGTAGTATCCGCCAGCTTCAGTAAGATATCTAGGCATCATCCCTAATTCTTCATTCAAAGATATTTCTGAGTTCAGCACTTCATCACTAAGTTGCTGTCCATCAATAAAATAATCGCCAGCAGATGTGATTACTATTTCCGTGTGTTTAATTTCATCTTGAAATAGCCTAGCATAATCACTTGATGGCTCATTAAAAGTGTAACGAATGTCTTCTTTAAGATCAAGTTTTGTTTCTGTGTCTGTGATTATCTTTTCTATAATTGTATCTACTGTTTTTGTACCTACTACCTCATTGTTATCATCTAAAACATCAGTAGTGAGATTATAGGGTATAATTTCGCTTGAGTTTTCTGTAGTTCTATCTGCTGAATTGGCATAAGTTGAACCTGAGAAAACAATCACGATACACAAAGTCAATATAAAACTGGTGATTTTCTTAAAATTATTCATTATTATTCTCCCTCAAATTTTATTTTTATGTTTAAATCCCTATCCTCCTCCCTGTTAAATTTGTGTTCAACAAAACAATATCACACATCATTTGAGAATAATGTCGTTTTATGTATTTTAAACAACATCATCCTTAAAAGTTAATATTTAGTGAATTTTTAATGAGATATAACTACATGCAGTTGCTCCGTTATCACTTAGCTGCCAAGCAAATATATTTTCCATTAGAAACACTCTTGGCGCTCCTGTATTTAATCATGTTGCGCGTACTTGCCGACTTTATCTATGTTTTGACCAATTTGCATTTCCATGCTAATAGCTTTCCAGTAGCAAGAACGTTCGTTTGCTTTATAATCAAATGTGTATTCGTTAATCAACATAAAAAAACCCGCCAACCACTTTAGGTTGACGAGGTATTTGTTATTCCTCTCTTTGAAAAGTTTGCAACTCGCACAACTTCATAATTCCAGCATAGAATAAAACCGGACATTCATACAAAACTCAACCCTCAGGTGACCTGAACTCACTGGGGGTCTTTTTAGTATTTAGATACAAAAAAACCGCCGACCAATTAAGGTTGACGGGTATCTATTATACACACTTATGCCAATATCACGCTTAAAATATTACAACATTGTCAATTGTCCATTATTTTGCGTCATTAACAATGAAGTGGGTATTTTAATGAATATAAACATCTTATGAAAGGAGTCTATAATGTGAATCTTACACTGATTTATCACGCAATTGAAACAGAATTACAACTACAAATACATTTAGTCAGTGGAGAGACATATGTTGGTTTTTGTCAGGAGAGCGACTCTTCAGGTTACTTCACAATAAGAACTATGAGCGGTTTATTTTCTTTTCCTTCTTGGGCGATCAAACGTATTAAAGAAGTATGATATCCGATAAAAAAACCAAAGGGTGTCGTACGGGGTATGTATATATCCTCTAAATTCTTATCTTCCCGAGTTCCAGCGTCTTAATGGAATTCGGTGTATACCCCCCCTACGATTCTTAAGAATCCGTTAAAAAACTCCGACGACTTCAGGTTGACGAGGTAATTTCTATATACACTTATGCCAAAACCATCCTAAATTCAAACTCACTTCTCATGTAATAAGCATCCGCGACTTTAACACTAACTGGACTCCATTTCTGAATCGGACCTCTACAATCAATTATACAGCCAGCCAGATCACCACGGCGTTCTAGTATATCCACTTGAGACTGTTTTAAGGCAGCTGTTAGAAATTCAGAGTCTGTCTTGAGGACTTTGTATATATTGCTCAACATGATCACTCCTATGTATTATAAATAATTTTTTCTGGCTACACTATTTCTTTGCAACCAGTCGTTTTTCTGCTCTAAAATCCTTCTTAATAACTTTGTTGCAGTTCATGTAATTATCCCATGAATCTAGTATAATTCTGGGTTCCGACTCAATGATATCTTTTGCTTTATTTATCTCTCCTGACTTAAATAAGTCCATGATATTAATGAGATCACTGCGATTATGTAATTTCACTGCGTTATAACCAGCAAGTTCTTCACACGCTGAGGTATATTGATTTGAGGATATTACCATGGACTTCTTTGCCCTGTAATATCTCATGGAACTATAGACCTCTTGAACAGCTCCTACCCCTACTGGATAGGAATAACGCTTTGCCTGAACGACAATTCGATATCCTTCCCGATCAGTAAAAACTAAATCAGATCCGAAATCTCTGCTCCCTCTGGTTTTATATGCATCATTGTACCCCAGCGCTAAAAATAGCCGATACAGATATTCTTCAAAGTCAGTTCCGTCTTCCATTCGGTCTATGTCCTGGATCGTAATCTTAAGTGGATCAATTACTATACTTCGGGGAGGGTAACTCTTCTTTCTTGATAAAACTTTGAATACAAAAGCAGCAGTAATGATAACAAGAATAACCATAAAAATTATAATTTTTGTCAACCAGCAACCCCCATTAATATAAGAACCTCGCCAATGCCGACGAGGTTCTTCCAAATTGCAATGCCATTATTTCCAAACCCTAAAATCCTAATATAAATGATTTGTAACATTATGTAAATATACTCTATATCACTAGTAAGGAAGACCTTCTGAAAACAAAAAAATCTTGCTATCCCATTTTTTTCGGATAGCAAGACGTAAATTATGTATACCTTATTAAAATAATGGTTCAATAAAACCTTTCCACTTTTCAAAAACTGATATTAGTTCAGGAGTCTTTACAGCAAGAGAAATCATTTTATCAGCTGCAGAAAATAATGACTTAAGTATAGTCTTATTAGGCTTTTCCAATTCAGCTTGATCTGAAATTGTGTTTATAGTTTCAGTAAGTTCATCTTTAGTATCTTGAGGTAAATCTTTGTTTTCATCTAAGAGTTTAATAAGTTCCTTGGCTATAATAGCAATATTCTCAGCCTGTCCCTGTTGGACATAAGTGGAACTACTGGAATCCCCTATCGATACTGAACCTTGATTATTCTCAACTTTGTCTATCTTAAATTCAGACATTGTAACATCTCCTTGAATTAAATTTATGACAATTGACGGACTTATCTCTTTTAAGATTTCAATATTCCTAGCAGATATTAATTGGGATAATGACGAACCTTCGTTCGTTACATCTTTCAGTATACTAGCGACATTCTTAGAGATCTCTGGTTTTCTGTTTTTTTTTTAGCAATCGATCGTTTTTTGAATGATGGTTCAATTTCAAAGACAGGAAAAATCATATCTGCCGAAAGTTGAAATTCTCCATGTAAGGGACAGAGCCCCGATATTGATTCAAAATCGTTATCTTCCACTACCTTAATTGTACGAAGGCAATCATAATCAGGGCATCTGATTTCATAAAGTATTCTCAAGATATTGCCCTCAACAAGGAAAAGCAGCCTGTTAAATACTTTCTCTATAGGGAGGCCAGTTGCAGCAGCTACAGCAGAAGGATAAAATCGTTTGATTGGTAGGGTTGCTACTGTGTCTACCCAATCATCTACTTCATAAATATCACCTTCCATAAGCCAGCCCCCCTTTTTTGTATTAATTTTCTACATTATAACATGCGTACGTACAAAATCGATTGCGGATTCTGTAGATTGAGACATAAAGTACACGCTGTTTGATTGCATCCCAATTCGTATAGTGTGTGTTGTTCTTACTCCATCCTCATCAACAGGAAATTGAATAAAGCATCCTTGATGTTCAATGCTTGTTTTTAGATAATCATACAAAGGAGTCCCTCTAAGATCACGCTCTTTAACCCCCATACCAACCTTTTCCATTCCATTTAGTATTAGAGACGTAAATGGGATAGCCGAAAAATCTTCGCCTAATGACAGACGAGCTTCTTGAAGATTCGTTTGCAGTTCTGCAATGTCCTCATTTTCGAAATATGAGTCAAGAGCCGAAAGAATCGTAACAACTGATGCCGCTTGTACCTCAGTAAAATCTTCTAAAGTTAAGTTAGGTTTACCTACTGTATCAATTAATTCTCCTCCGAGTGCATCAGCAAGTTCTTCAGCGCTATTTCCAAAAGGAGCCATAACTCTCACTGGTTCCATTATTACTTGCTCTCTTATTAATTGAGCAAAATGTTTAGCAATTTTCTCTGCATGCTTTGGGTCAGTTCTTACTTCAATGAAACCATTATTTTCATTAACAAACAAAGTTGTTGTTGTTGTTCTAGGTCTTACTTCGATGTTATCAAGTATTATTTCTGTAGTTACACCAACTTTATACATATATCTTAAATAATACTCGTTTTCATTTGGGCCCTCAGCAGCTCCGATTAGTACAGGTTCACTAGTTATTTCGTCTCGACGCGGAATAATTACAGACTCAAATGGATTGAAAGCACTATTTTCTTCAATGAGTCTTCGAATGCCTCTAAGGCCTTCAGTAAATCTATACCACGATACTGAGGTCTTACCACCGAAAATTCTTTCTTTTGAATTTGCATAGAACCGAGTTCGTACAACCGGTTGTGTCATAAGTGGCCATATTCTTGTTACTAGATCTCTCGCTGCTCCGTCATTTGGTAAATTTAAATCTGTACATATTTCTTTTAGTGTATCCTTTGGTAAATGCATGATGTCATCAAGTAAGACTAGTTCAGATATTATTAACAAGACCCCACCTCAGTCCTCTTTTTTATATCTAATAATTTAGCACTTAAGGAAAGTTATGTATATAAAAAGTGTAAAGTTCTCTAAATAAAGCCAATCGGCAAAAAGTGACCCCACCAACATCCGGCGGGGTCTAGGTCTATATTATAAGGGGTTTATGTGATTACTATAATCCTCTTAGCTTAAAACAGTATGAAGTTTGACTAAAGGTTTACTTATCACCATCCGAAACCAGTGGTACACTTTTGTTTTAGTCAGAAACTAGAATAGCATCAAAGCTTTCTGGACCTACACGAACTGTTCCAAGCAAGTTAGACGAAACAAAAGCTGTGTAAGTTAATTGTGGTGTTACTGGGGGATTAAAATCATCAGCAGAGAAGGTAATTACTTGTGGCGCTGCTACACTCAGGTTAAAGGTGGAAGTCGCTGAGTATACAAGTGGATCGGTAGGTAATGTTCCTCTTACAATGGTGATTGTAATTCCCAGAAGCGCCAGAGGAAGTTGCAATGAAACCGTTCCTTTCAAAATAACCCGCGGATTCGCTCCTACACCTTGAGTTATCAGACCAACCTGACCAAAGAGTTGTGGAGTATTAATGACTGTGATCGGAATGGAAATGGAGTTTGCAAAGCTCGCATTTTGTGATGTTCTTCCATCAACATAAGTTCCCAAATGAAAAACCTCCTTTCAATAAGATACAGTATTGTATGTCCTAAGAGGTTTTACAGTTTGGACAATTCATCTGAGAACAACGTTTGATTTCAACCATTTATTTGTCGAAGAAGAATTAAACCCCGCTGACCACTTCAATTTAACTACAGACTTTCCCTTCTATTTTATTTAATCAAATAATTTTAGAATAAGGTTATTTGAACAATCTATACCAGATAAAATGCATAAACTGACTGTAGGAGAATTATTTAGAACGAGGTGTGTAAAGATGGATATGATTCTAATCGATATTTTCTGCCCAGTTTGCAAACAAATAAGGGCAAAAGTAAAGGAATATTCGACAAGGGATATGCAATATCTACTACCTAATAATCAAATGTATCCTATGTTAATTTGTAGTAATTGTGAAGAACAAATATTAAAAAGCCTTAAAAACCATATTGAAAAAAAGGATTTGTAGATTGGAAAATCCCACCAGTCGAAGCCGGTGGGTAAATTGCTTTAATCTTTTGTAGTCCCATCCCTCTTACTAAACGCTAGTTCAAATAATCCAGTTGCGGATAGTCCAGCTAGACCACCCGCCCATAATCGGAGCACTAAGCCTAACTCTGTAAACGGATAAGCAGCTGCACCGATCAACAGACCGATAACTAATCCAATCAAGGGCAATATATTTTTAGGCACGTTAAACGAAGTCTTTACGAACTGCACTCCTGCCAACACAAAAACAGCGATCACCGAAGCGAACGCCAATACATCCGTTAAATTTTGATTGTCCATACTTTACTTGTCCCCCTTTTGTTGTGCTGCCAGCCCAAGCCGATACAGAATTGTAATTATCCGTGCTTCCGAATATGTTGCTGATCCCGGTGTATCAATCACTGGCTTGCCATTGAGGACTGACGGCGTATGTGCAAACGCCTGTAAAGCCTCCTTAGACCATACAGGAGGGTTGATATTCGTCAATTCCAATAGTATTGTGCTCAGTTCCTTAATCTCCGCAGCCTGCTTAAGAGACTGTTCTTTAAGCACATCTTTGCTATTGGTCAAGCCTGTTACGACTTTCGATAGTTCCTTCACTTGTTCTTCAAGTTTTGCAATTCTACTCATATCTTCTTCTGACTCCCCTTTTAGTCGATCTATATTAGCCGTTGCTTTTGCCATTGCTGTTTCAGATGGTTTGCTACCAGCTCTCAGTTGAGTAAGTGTTAAGCCAAAGACCATTTGGAAATGAGGGTAATCCTTAAATGATGTCCAGTCACCGCCCCAATCAAAGCCGAGCTTCTTAGCCTCTTCCACTACTTCAATCCAGTCTTTGATGTTGTTTCCGTTGTAGTCTCGGTTCATATCCCATGACACACTGGACCCGTTCGGCAGTAATAAGGCAAAATCTACAGCGAGTCCAAAATTGTGATAGCTATATCCACCTCGGGCATTGGTGACGATTACTCCTGGCTTTGAGCGCCCTTGCTCGTATAAAGCGTTTTGCTCAGCTATTGTCCGCAACCCCTGAGTTATCAAGATAGGAACTCCCCGAGTGTAACACCGTTCAATTAAAACTGTTGCAGCAGCCAATACAACCGGATGCAACCCTATCAATCTCGCAGATGATTTACTCTTTACTTGATCTAGCGTCAGAGACATTACTCATCGTCCCCCTTTCTGTTGGCAGCGCGTTTAACCTTCTTATCCAGCTCACTACCCACCCACTTAAGTACTACATCCAAGATTGGCAATGGGAGTGAATCCCCCCAACCTGCCCGAATTGAGTTTGCCGTCATACTCTGTAAAACGTGGTACAAGGTTCCAATGGATAATGCACCAAATATCGCTCCAGGCAACCCAAACACCATATCAAGCAGATGTCCACCTGCGGGTAGTAGCAACATGAAGAACGTACGAAAGACTCCATCAATTCCATATTTACTGGCATATGTGTTATCCTTTTTGGCGGCTCGAATACCAGATAACCAATCCATGATAATAAAAAATAAAAGTGCGATCATGATGGTTACGACAGCGTCCGCCTCCCCGTATAAAAAATCAAATGTTGGAATAAGTACTGCGCCTACTGTTGACGCAGCAATTTGAGATTTTGTCATTACAATTCGCCCCCTTTCTATTGTTTTTACGAATTTACTGCTGGTTCTAATTTTGAATTTTCTTTTGGTTGCAATGCACCTAACATTTCACCAACTTTATGATCAACTTGCTGCAATATCTCAAGTTGTCGCCCGGGGTAAAATTCTAATACTGTTATAATCGCTTCAATCAACTCTTCAGCTGGTCTCGTTAGATCAAGTGCTAATTCAAGTTTTTTTATAATTACCAATTCTGTTCCTCCTTCCGGACAAAAGTAAAAGCCCCTCCAAAATATTGGAGAGGCTTTCTTAGTTATAGAATATATTTGTTTATATACTGTAGTACTACGGTTTATTTGTCTTCAAACCTTCAAGATAACTAAAGAATGATGTGATTGCTTCATTAGCTGTTTTTATATCTTCTTTTTCTTTACTGTCTTTAGAACTGATGAATAAATAGTAACTTGTCTCTAATACAACAATCTTTGAATATATACTTTCTTGTTCACCACTCAACCTAGGATTCCTTGAGTAATTGTTATAGTAGTCATTTAATATGGTTTCTTCATCCTCGGTTAATGGAAGAAGATCTTTTGACTTTTCATCGTAAATCCGGACAATTTCGAACGTCTCCTTTTCGAAAAGCTCCACTGAAGATGTTGGGACTGGTTTACTCATTGCTCTTTCATATGCACTTTTCTTAGGATCATTTGTTAAATGGTCTATCACTAAAAATGCGATAAGCAACGCAATTACAGTAGAAGTTAGAATTATGATCTTTTTCTTCATTTCTTACTTGTGCCTTCGAGATCTTTTATTTGAGTTTGTAGTTTCTCTATATCTGCTTTCGCTTGATCAATTAGTTTTTGCTGTTCTGCAATGTGTGCTTTACTTTCCTTAATTCGTTGTTCAATACTAGATATTACCAAAGCGCTTTCTGGTGTTCCGTTGTCGGAAATCTTTGCCTTAACTAAATTTTCCTCTGCAGGTTTTATTTCATTTTCTTGTGTTCCTTTGATATTGAATTCATACCACGCAATATTCTCTTTTAATGTATTAATTTCGCCTGTAATTTTAATTTTAAGATCATACTCCACTCCATCAATCATAACTGAGGAACTTAAATTACCCATGATTATTTTCTTCCCTTCAACAGTCAACTTTGTACCTGTTGCCTCTGCCAACGCTCTAACTGGAGCATAAGCCGATCCGTTAATAACGACAGCTTCGGCTATTTTATTCCCACTCTTCTCGATCGAAAATATACCTTGGACTTTTTGACCCACCAAACCACTTGAAGCAAGTGCAGGCACTGCACCGAATATCAATCCTCCGATAATTATTCCTGAGATGAACTTTTTCAACTAAAACACCCCTTATTAGTAAATATTTCTTATCTGTATTATCGCAATAAAGGGTTAGAAGTTTCAATATAGTTTATGAGGGAATGTTTACTTGTGCAAGAAGAGCTCCTGTGTTGCTAAACATCTTTAAGTTACGACTTGTATTGTCAAATGCAAGATTATATCCCGCTTGACTCTTTTCAGCCTTACTGCCTAACGCAATTTGTAATCCATCTAAAGTTGACTGGAGGTTTTCTATACTGGGAATTTTAAGCCCATATACATTGGCACTTGAAAAATCAACTGAACCAGCAAAGAATACCCGATCTCCAAATGAAAGAATTTGAAGTGGTCCTTGGGCATATAGAAATGAAAGATATTCTTCAGCATACATTCCAGCTCTCTCTATTCCACTGGGCGACCAAAAACCAATACCTGAATATTTGTGCATACCATCATTCGAGATCGTTACACGCTTAACTCCATTGGAGTCATAGGATCTTAATCCTCCTGAACTCATCTCTACTCTTTCTCCGATCGCACTTGTTCTCAGAAGAGCACCTGTAATAATCCCCCCAACGATTTCTCCACCTGCATAGATTGTCCCTTCAAAACTTCCACCTTTAGCATTAATGGTTCCTTGGAAGGTTCCATCAGCTGCATAAACACTGCCCGAGGAATTAACTACAAATTTGCCATTGCCTACATTGATGGATGACCCTACAATAGCCCCACCAGAAAAGTTAGAATTCGCTATTGAGGCATAGTTTGCTGTCAATTTATTAGCTACCAAGTTACCAGCCATATCTACTCGAAAAGGCGCTTCATTAAAGTTTGAGTGTCCCGCTGCTATGCCATTTGTATTGATTTGAGTGACTGCATTCCCTGTGCCGATAAGCATAGAGACAAAGCTACCAAATTGACCAATAACAGTCTCGGCTAAAACTCCGCGTGCTGTCACTGCTGATCGTACCGAATTCCATCCATCAGTTGAGATACCTAAACCTTTGGAAGTGAGTCTGACTTGTTCAAGGTGATTTGTCTTCTCTAGCGCCAATATTCCCCCGTCAGGTGGATATATCAATTCTGTTTTTGAGTTATTAATATCTGTAATGACTTGTTTGGCTACAGCTTCAAAAAGCTCTGTTCGGATACGTCCGTTAGAATATAAGTTGTCCACTAGCTTTTTGCTCTTATCCAAATCAGCAATAATATCATCCATGTCTTTAACTTCAACATTAGATAATACTGCCTGAGCATGCTTTTCCTTTGTATATGGGTATTCCGTCAATTCCATGATCCGAGATTTAAGGTTGACTAGCCCGATATCTGGATCATAGCAATAGGCGGTATCCCCGAGGTCTGGTTTCACCGCATTGCTTCTAATTTTGTACAAGTCTGCGCTATCCGCAGTGACTTCAAAGCTAGGAATCTCCTTCTCCCTCAATGTCTTTCTACCAGCCTCCAGCAGATCCGAAACTTCTTCAATATCTTGCTCTATTATTTCCCCATCGAAATACGGAACCGAATTACTCCCCCAGCTCGCAGCATATGGAGAGATAAGATAATTAACTTGCAGAATGCCGTTAATAATTGCATCTGGCACAGCCTCCAGCAGTGTCCTCTCTTCGTTGGTGAGGATCGATGCAGATTGGCCTATCCAAGTTCTACCGTCCTTCATTTGGCAAAATAGGCGTGTCACAAGCGAAGAAGCATCATCTTTAAATTGATCTGAAACAATGTTTTTCTGTATACGATATTGCATGCCTTCATCTTTACCAATTTGCTTCTTGAGGCGAATGACAAAGTTATCCGCCTCTATCTCGCATCCATACATTTCAATGACCTTGTTTAGTGCCTGAAGGCAGTTCCCTTGGCCGAAATCTTTAACATCGCAAAGATCAAATGCATCATCAATGGCAAATGTAAAACGTCCGCCGGTTGCGGCAGAGATGAGATTTGTAAGTTGCGAAATATGCACACCATACGCTTCAGCGATATAGGAAACGTATGGGAACTTGAAATCGGTTAGCTTGAACATTACGTGTGTGCACATTATAGACGCTGTGAGCTTTCGATCTTCTCGAACCCTAGACCTGCTATTAATCACATAGAACTGACCGCGCTCATCTTTGACATGACCTTTGATCAATATTTTCTCTAAGTAGTCTCGTGAATTCATCGGTACCAAAAAAGACAACTCGTAATCTGAGTTTATACGGCGTTTTCTGGTAACATCATAGGATTTTACTAAAGACCCTATTGCCACCATATTCTTATCGTAAGATTCCAAGAAATCCAACTCTAAACCTCCTTATTAGCCAAGGAAAATTTTCCTTAACAAAAAATAGCCCCCGAAGCAGCTCCGAGGGCAAAATAAACGCCTACTATGTGGCACTATCTAATAACTCTTGTACACCACTCTTCCATCGCAGTGGAACGTCATCGATTGTCTTTAAATCCTTTTGGATCAAATCAAAATATACTTTGGCCACTTCACTCACCTCCGATCAAGCCAGCGATTTCAGCGAGTGCTAGTTGCATCTCTGTTTTATCAGCTTCTTGAGCTTCAGCAAGTTCCGTCAGAGCAAGCTTTAGTTCTGTGTTCTCTGCACGTAGCTGTTCGAGCTCCGTCTGTTCTCCAGACTTCGTTCTTTCTGCAACTTCTTCTGGTGTTAAGCCTTCTACCCAAAGGTTATCAGGTTGTACTGGAGGTGTGTAAACTGGCTCAGGACCTTGTTTCTCGCCCTCCGCCCATTGCTCCCGCCAATCATGTAGCTCGTCGGCATAATCGCTCTGTGCCTCTAGTACAACGTCCTGATATGCATCCCATGCTAACAGATCGAAACGCGGATGATACAACCCGGTCGGCAACGGAATGCCTACGAGATAACCGATGATCTCTCTTGGCTGTTCTGGTTCTTCTGGTACGTCCAGTTCATCTTTGATCTCTTCGTCTTCCAGCAGCTCAGGCGCTTCTTCTGGCTCTGGCTGGGCATAAATAGGGACTACCCCAGTAAAGGAATCGTCCTGTATTATGTCCTCTATATACAGGCCATCCAACCCGATTGTAGGTACTGCTTTGCTCATGATATCCCTCCTTTATTCGACTCTGAACGTTGGCAGTCCATCCAGAAAAATAGCATCGCCACCCATACCGCTTAATACGTATACTTCGCCCGTTGGCATAATCTCCAACCCGCCAAATACACGATTCGCGCCACTTCCTGATAAAACACCAAAGTCCAGTTGATCCTTTGGTCTGTACCCTTCCGGCAACCGAAATATAACAAGGTTAGCGTTAACAGTTGAAGAGGTGAATTTTAGCGCTCCTGTAAACTCAACAACTCCGTTAACTTTACGATAGGATGGGACTCGCGAACTGAATAGCGCAGTAAATCCGTTAAGTAACGTTGGTGCAATCCATCCTGGCGCGTCCTTCTCCGATTTCCTTGCTGCTAACGTGCTGACCGCTGAACCTATCTCTATCACTGCGTCTGTTAAATCATGCAACTGTGCCTTCTCAGTGGCAGCGTAGAATCCTGTAACTGAAGGTACTTGTGATTTATCCAATTTAATGTAAGAGACGCTGTAAGGCTGCGATGAATCATAATCTGCTTGTGCAATGTTAAATCTCTCGCCGTATAACGTATCTGCTAGTCCGAATGTTATTCTCCGCCACTTCTGGAATAGGCGTGATGACTCGTAAACGGACATTATGCTAAAAACTTTGTACTTGAGCTTTGCTGACTCCATGCCTACGATACTAATGTTAGACTCGTAGTAGCTATTCCAAAGGTACGGTGTTATCCGCTCCCTCGATACATACCCACTACCTACCTCTATAAAGTTATCTCCTTCTAATAGAGAAAGAGCGCCATCTTCCTGAACTGTTTCGGTGATCGGAGATGCTAGACGGTATAGGAGTTGATAAGGTTTCCATCCTACATATCCGTAGTTTTGGTCAGTAGGCAAGGTGCTCGTTCCTGTAGAGGTATCTCCCATTACAAAGCGCCATGCTTTTGTACCACTGATATACGGAGTAGTAAACGTCGCACCTGACACACTACCCATTTGGTAACCATTAAAATAAGCCTTTATCTCGTCAGTACTCGGTGTATAGGAGTCTCCCCAACCGGAGTCAGCAGAGGAAACAGTGACAGTTGTATTTCCGGATGCTGAGGTACGATAAACGTCTGCTGCCGCCGAAGATGGAACATCACTGAATGTTTGAGTTAACACCTTTCCATCAAATTTCACTAACGCCGATATAGAAGAATCCGAAAGTGTTGGCGCTATCCCCAATGCTCTTAGTCGTTTATAACCTGTATGTGTGCTGAGCACTGTCCAATCTTGCAATCCTGATAGCGAGATCTCCCGCCATAACCTCGTTACCTCATACCGTCCGTTAACCTCACGCAGTATATCCGGTTCTGATCCATCTGTTGGGTTAGCGTGTAACTCTACTCCACCAAAGGCGATAAGGCTGTCTTCGCGTGGCTGAAACGGTGTGGCTGTGCTGCCGATTTCGAGTTGAATATTGTCGTAGCGCTTCGTTTGGACTGTTGCCGAATCTGTCGACGCATAAATGTAAAAAATAATCTCTGTTTCTGTGCCCGTATTAAACGTCAGAGATTTAAACCCTATTCCTATGGCAGCATTGATTGCCCCGTTATCGCTTCCCTTTCGCACCCAAATCCTTGGCGCGTCTACTCCCCCAGATACGTTGATACCTTCGAAGCTTAAGGTATAGACAGTGTTAGGCAGTACAGGATACTTTTTTGTTGTTGCATAACGAGCTAACGCAGCACTTGAAGTTACCGTTATACTATTCTGATTGTTCTCTACGTAAGTCATACCGGGAGATGAGGAGGCAATCCCTCCGTCATACAAATTTCGTCCATACCGTCTTACCCATAACCCATCTACTCCATTAATACCTGGAGGTACATAAGGTAAGAGACGATCAATAGCTTCGCCTGTGATTGTGGTTCCTATGGCGGCGTAATCTGCTGCGGATACCGCGTATAGGCGGACCTCATCAATATAAACTGTCATGTTTGCGGCTGCTGTCGCAGGTCCGAATAGTAAACGAAATCCTGACGTAGGAAACACTGAGCCTAAAGGAACTTTTGCGTGTACAAACTGCCAGCTTCCAATTTTGGACGTATCCATTACTGTACTCTCAGCAACTACGATCATAGTACCCTTCTGTCTCAATCCGTAGGAGATATAACCAGCAGTAAATGACTCTAGGAATACCCAAGCCCCAAGAATATATTGCTTTGAACTATCTATTGGATAGTCATAATCCTTGTGAAGATATTTGTTTCCAGCGGTAGCCACAAATTTAAAAGAAGAGTTTCCTGATTTTTTTTGAGTTGTTGATATTTCCGCAGCTCCACCGCCTTGTGTAAAACCCGTTAAACTCTCTCCACTCCCAGCCCCACCAAGTAAATCTATTAACGTCCTACCCTGTACCTTTAATCCTTGTAGTCTAGCGTTCTTTGTTGCGTTTAGAATTTGCTGCCCAGCTACTAAATTGATAGAAGTGAGAGATTCAGTGTCCCATCTCGACTTGTCAGCCGCACTCATAAGCCCCGGTGTTGTAATAGTGGCTACAGGGATAGGATCTGATCCACCAGTTAAATGACTGGATGCATGAGCGCCAGGAGCAGCAGTTCCTGTTGCTGTTACAATCATAGTCTTTGTAGCTGGGTTATTCGTTACTGTGATCCCTGTACCACCAGTAACTGTGAGCGTGTCTGACTTATCTCCAGCAGGGATATTATTGACCTGAGCGAATGCTTTCTGATTGACTTCTGCGCCCGCCTGAATACCCGCCAGTTTGGTATGCTCCGCAACACTTGTATGCAGATCGCTGTTGTTCATGTGTGTATTAGCTGCTTCCAGCGTAGTAGCCGGGGCTGTACGCCAGGTTGACTTGCCGGTGATTGCTTTGATCATGTTGGCCAGCCAGCCCAGCAAGGTTGTAATAGTTCCTGTGTCTCCTGTCGGAGCTGTGGTATCCGCAATAGTTCGGTTACCTATTACTGCATCTGTAGCAGATCCAGCCCCGCCAGCTCCAGCCGTGATCCCTGCCAGCTTGGTTTTTTCGGCTAAGGTGGTATGAAGATTCCCATTGGCGATATGCGCATTAAAGTCGCCCACAGCAACATCATGTGCATCCAAGGTCGCTTCAATATCAGCATAATTATCGTTGTGCTTGTTCAAATTTGCCATATCAAGTTCTTTAGTTATCGTTCTACGGTTAAATGACATATTTATAGTCCCCCTCTCAATAGAGATATTTGTACCTAAAAATAAATGCGAGATTCAGCGATAACGAACTGCCACTTACTGTAAATAATGTATTCCCTGGTTTTAGTTTAAAGAAAACTGAATTGCTTCTTGAATAAGCGTTTTGTCCATTGAGGAAAACTGTGCATTCATCTGGATCACAATTAATCTCCCACACATCTGAAGCACTGCTCGTGCCGTATAGTATGAGTGTGGATAGTCCATCGGAAAGACTAAAATTTGAGAACGCCCCGCTAATTCGAATGATCGGGAAAGCCTTAACGGTGCCCTCATTCCGAACGACGACGTTCTGACCATTTGTACTGATCCACATTGCATAATCGCTGTACGAATACCCTTGCCCATATTCCAATCCTTGTCCATATTCACGAACGGTTGTATCCTGGATTGATTCAGGATATGGATTGTTCATCTTGATGGGGATTGAAACCTCTCCATCAAAAATCAGCTTTGTGATATCCATCGTCCCTGCGTATCTACCTATAAATCTTTTTCCCGGGTGATCTTCAAAGGTAAATACAATATCTCCTTTTTGGATGTTAAAAAGAGCCGCTACAAGAGCGACTCTTCTTTGGTAATCTAATGTAGGATCATCGGCCATTATTATGCACTCAAGGTTGAATGGTCTGGGACCGTAGGTACTGCCAAAATCTAGTGCTCCGTCACGATCAGCCAGTTCAACTGTATTATCCTTAGTTGGCGGCAAGACGGGGATGTTATGAGATTTCAGCCCCAGCCCGATACTCGCAAACGAAACTCCATCCGCTGTTGCTGCAATCAATTATTTTGCCCCCATTCTTGATTGTGACCTACGTACAAAGTTATCTTTCTCAGTCCAAAACACCCTCGCTGTAGAATCATCCGCAATATAAATATCTCCCATATTGACTGCTACGTCGCTACGGATATCATGCCCGAGTCCAGATCCTCCTGACGCTGCTGGCATTGAAAATTGAGGTAAGGAGTAGTTTATTGAAGGCATTTTGAATTCCGGCATTTTAAAAAGATTGTCATGCTGCTGTTCAGTGTAAAATCTCTCACCAACCTTAGCTTTTACAATAACTTCTTGCCCTTTGAAATCACCTTTGACTTCACCACCGGTATGGAATGATTGCAATTTCCCGGTATCCTTTGTTATTCCATACAATTTACGTAATTCTTCATTTCTTGCCGTTAGCTTAGACGCCTCCGTTGTATTTCCTGACGACTGCGCAGCTGTCCAAGCATCCTTATTGGCGTTGTACTCAATTAAATCTAAATCCTTCTTAGATGTACCCACTACTGATAAAGAGGCTGTGGATCCGCTCACAGTAGGTGTTAGTGCAGTAATAGAGCTCATCTTTGATTGATAGTCAGCAATAAACTGATCCAACTGAGCTAATATCTCGGCATTCTTCTCGGATTCCTTCAGTACTTGGATGTTTTTCATCAATTCCGCTCGATTGGCAGTATCGGAAGAAAAGTCCTCAAGTGCTTGGAGCAACTCATCGTAATGTGTTTTAGTAGCTTCGATGTCCTTGTCATAGGCTTCCTTCTTAGCGTCCTTTTCATCTTGAAGGGCTTGCTTCTGCTCTTCCAGGCTTCTCTTAGCTAAGGTGCGCTCATGATCGAGTTGCAACTTTTCAATGTCTTTTTGAACCTGTTTCCGTTCTGCGATTCCATCCGGTCCTACGGCTGAGGCAAGCAAAGCTAATCTAGCTTGCTTTTCTGATAGTGCACTCTCGTAGTCTTGGTCTTCATTTAATTCCTGTTGCTTACTAAGTAAATCATCAATAGCTTGGATCTCAGCATCCTTCGCAGCAACATAAGCATCCCGTTCTTCCTCTATTGCTTTAATAGCTGCGTTTTTAGAAGCTTCGATGCTCGTTTTATAATTTTTCGCCAACGTCTCAACGGCCTTAGTTTCGTCTTCAATCAGCTTCTGACGTAGTGCATAGACTTGTTCGTCCGCTTCCATCCGTTGATCTGTACCAACACGATAAATAGCCTGAATTTTCAACCAGTCCTGCAATTCACTTTCGGTAGTAGTCTGACCCATAGCCTTTCTATGGTTCAAATCCTTTTGAAAGTCAGAATATTGTTGCTCAAGCAAGCTTTTCTTTTGCTCGTAAATCAGCTTTTCTAACGCAAAGCTCTGCTCGGCAGTTCGATTTTTATCTTTTGCCATGCGTTCATAGGCTTGTAGTTCCATGGTGATGATATTAATCTTACTTTTTCCAGCCATCTCCATCTTAGTGGCTTCTTTATCAATCCATGTCTGGGAATTTTGGTAACGAAGCTCATTGTATTTCACCGTCAGATCAAATACTTGTTTTTGAGCTTCCGCTTTTTGTTCTGTAGTTAAATAAGACTTCGACAACTCTTTATTATAAAAATTAAGTGATGTCTTCACCATTTCGATTTCTTGGAGATTTGCCTGTCTCATTTTTTCGATTTTTTTCTCAAGAATCGAGACATCTTCGTTGTACCTACTATCATTAAGTGCCTGAATGTCTCTAGTCCATTCTTTTGAGGCATCTTTATCTTCGGCAAGGTATTGCTTATGACGATTCTTAAGCCGCTCGTAACCCGAAATCTGTTGTTCTATGGACCAACCTTGCCGTTCTGCTACATACTGGAAGTTATCCATTTCCTCATCATATGCTTCCTTGCGTGCAGCAGCCGCTTCTTTTGCTGCCTTTTCTGCCTTTTCTGCATTTGATGATTTTGATTTATCCTTACTACCACTTTTATCTTTAGAATTTTTACTAGAAGATACACCAAAGGATGGATCTTGATACATACTGCTAAGTGCAGCTATCTTATCATCGTAAACTTTAGCCGCTGCATCGTAATCATCAATAATGCTCTGAATTTCCGCTTCTGTTGCTGCTTGAGCAATACCCGCTTCTCTAAACTGTGATTTAAAGTATTTGAGATCATCTCCAGTTTGAGTAACGTTATCTCCTGTGATAGCCTTACTACCATTTAACTGAGCCTTTAGGTGTGCCAAGCTCTTAATAGCATCTGCTTCAATTTGATAGGCAGATAATCTTTCGTCGGTAGCTACTTTTGTATTAAATGCTGACGATTTCTCTGAATTTAAGTCATCAATAGCTTTCTGGATTTTCATTTTCCGTAGATTGTTAACCGCATCCGTCTCAAATGCCCATCCATCTGCAGTTTTATAAATCGCTGATGCAAGTTCAGGATATTTGTTAATTAGATCTGTAGCGTTTGAAGCATTTAAGGACTGACCTTTTGCCAGTTCATCTAGTACTCCGTTTAGTTCCGAAACCGTTTGACTATTTCCTTTGACTGTTGATGCCCATTCTTCTTGCGCTTTTATGAGGGCTTTAACTTCATCAGATAGTTCTTCTGTTGATGAGGAGGCAGCGTCCGTTGAATCTGAGTAACTCTCCATTGAATCCGCTGAATCTGCTGCAGCTGTGGCCAATCTACTATTCGCCGCTACACTTGCCTCTGTGACACCATTAAGGGCATCAATGGCTGATTTACTTGCAAGGATTTTTTGCTCTTCTTGGGACAGTTCTGTTCCCAAAGAAATCATCTCATTGCCCCACATTTCCCGTAGGGTTTGAACTGTTTTTCCTAATACCTTATCAACTAAACTCAGGTCGCTCTCTGAAGCGTTTTTAATAGCAAGGTCAGTATAGGCAATCTCCTGCTCTAACTCTGCTTTTCGCTTCGTGGCAGCATCCAGATTCGCTTGTTCGACGATTTTGATACTCTCAGAATATCGCGTCTTCCATTCTTCAATTTTTTGAATATCCAGCTCTTTCGCATTACCAAGTTCATCCCATTGTGATACAAGACCAGGCATCGTGGCACTGAGTCGATCCATTACATTCGCCAGTTCTGATTTCGCAGCAGAAACTTCTTTGTCCGATTTAGTGTTATCGTCAACGATAGATTTCAGTTCGTCGTATCTAGCAACTAGTTCAGCTGTTTTTCGATTCTGTTGCATAGTCTCATCACTCACTTGACTTTGTGTACCTTTATAATAGGCCCATGCTGTTGTAGCAGCACCTATGACAACTGCTAGTCCTGCTAAAGCAGCACCTATTGGCGTGGCAATAAAAGCCTTTTGTGATACGTTAGCTGCATCGGTTGCAACCTTCATCCCGAGCATAGCTTTAGCCGCTCCTGCAACACCTGTAGCTAAAGAGACAAGGGTTTGTCCGGTTAGAATCCTTGTACCTGCATTTAAAACAGAAATTGCGCCTCCTAACAAAAGGATCGCCGTAACGGTATTTTTAATTGGACTTGGTAAATGGTTAAATCCATCCAGCAAGATAGTAGCTTGACCAACGATTAACTTTAATCCGCCAAGTAATCCGCTATCACCAATAGAGACGATAAGCTCATCCCAAGATGCACGTAATTGCTCGGACTGCTTCGTTAAGGTGGACATAGTCAAAGTATTTTCTCTCTGTGCAGATCCAAATGATTCCTCTGAAACCTTAGCTACATCCATAACCTTACTGTAGTTATTCATTAATGCGATAAACCTTGATGCTTGATCTCCCCGAGCGATCGCTTGCGTAATTTCGTTACGTTCAACATCTGAGAGGTTATCCCACTGAGCTGCGATCTTACTAAGTAATTCTGGGAACTTCATCATATCGCCATTGGCTTGTTTCATCACTCCAACATACTTTTCTAGCTTGTCTACTGCTATAGGTCTACTGGAGAAACTAATAAAGGATTTTATAGCATTACCAGCTACAGAACCAGAAAAACCAGCTTGATTCAGTGTAGTCAAGTATCCGATGAGTTCGTCAATGTCCACTCCAGCGTTTTTAGCTGTAGCACCCACTCGGTTTATACCTTCTAAGAGCTTCTTAGATGTTGTTGGAAAGTTGTTGGAAACTTCATTGAGTTTATCAAGCAACTTTTCGGAGTCTTCAGCAGCCATCCCGTAGTTGAGAATTGCTCCTGTCATTAATTCTTGAGCCTGGGAAGCACTTTGAAAGGATTGTTCAACGTTTTTAGCCATCAGTGCTGTTCTGGCCAGTTGTTCAGTTTGCTTCTCGTCAAAGCCATTCTGAGCGATGAGCGTATAAACGCTCGCGACTTCTCGAAGTGCATACCCATATTCCTTGGCGCTGGATATCATGGAATCTTTGACATACCCAACGTCCGCGGATTCGCCCATGACCCGCTGAACGTTAACTAGTTCATACTCAAAGTCTTTAAGGAGACTGATTGCCTCAGTGGCTCCTCTCGTAAAGGCATAGTACAAAGTTCCCGTCATAGCAAACTGTGCGGCTGTACCCGTAATTCCGTTGATCTGAGTCTGTGTCTGAGTCAACGAACGGCGAATACGTTGTTCTTCTTGTAATGCCTTTTCGCGAACCTGTGTTTCTTTACGTTCTCTAGCCTGCAATGCATTTAACCAAAACTTCTCGTAGTTCGCTGCATATTTCTGAGATTGTTGACTTTCTCTCTCAGCTAATTGCGCTATTTTTTTCCGGATCGCTTGTTCCTGCATTAATACACGTTCTCGTGTGCTATCTGTTCCTGTAGATGACGAACTTCCTGTTGTTAATTTGAGAGCACTAGCGGTGGCTTTATTCTGTAACGTTTCCATCCGTTTTTGATGTTCTCGCTCTTGTTGCTCAATAGCATCATATCTTTTTCTAATGATAGCTTCTTGTGCAGCCATTTTAGCATCAACTAATTTATTAGCTTGTTCCATCTGGCTCTTCTTTGTCTGTATCAGCTCGGTTTGAGCTGTTCGTTGTTTAACAAGAGCTTCCGACTCAGCCATGATCTTCTTTCGCCGCTCTTCAGAAGTGAGGGCAAGTTTATTAGAAGCCGTTGCTAACGCTGTATAGTTTTTAGTGGTTACCGTAATTTCCTGATTTAGCACTTTAAAGGTTTCTGCGTTCCCTTTTACTCCTTGGTCAATCGCCTTAAATGCTGGGATCATTTTAGATGTATCTAAACTTATTCGAGCACCAACTACATCTTTGTTGTCTGCCATTGCCATCACCCCTTGATTGTTAAGGAAAATTTTCCTTTGCTACTGACACGTCTACATACAGAAAAAGAGGTCCCCGGCATCATGCGGAGACCTCTTTTTATTTTGGAAAGATACCTAAATCAGATAGATACTTTGCTTTCTTCGGCTTTTTGGTGATTTCTCCACCGTGAAGAGCAATTTGGAACTCTTGATTCCTCTTTCTAATTCTTTTGAGAGCGTATATCTTAGGGAAAGTAATGTTTTCCCATTCGCTATCTGGAATGCCTAGAGTTACACATAAGGCCCATGCATCAAGTAGTGTTTGTTCTCTTCCCTCTTCCGTCCCTTCGCTCTCGCTTTCTTCCTCAGCGTCCGGATCAGGAGGGAACGATTCCTCATAGAAATCGGGTAATGAGTTTTTCCAACTCCTCGATACCTTCGAAATCGACCTGATCATATTCTTCATCTGGCAGACCGTCTTCAAAAATAAGATTGAAAGATTCGCGATAGGCAGCTTCTATCTTAGGCCAGTCCACAGCTTTTCCTAGATCGTTTTCGATCCATGGTTCCCGGCCGATAGATACAGAAAATTGATAAGGTATCTCCTTCATGATTCTTCGAACCTGTCGTATAGTTCCAATAGTTCCGATTTTCACATTCTTAACAAGTCCTTCAGCCAGTCTGACTTCTGAACCTATATTTAACGTTTCATCGATTTGCTTTTGCATTGTTATTCCTCCTCAAAATAGATAATCCCCCGCTATAACAGCGAGGGACCGTCATTGTTAATTGTTGCTTCTAGTCTACGAAGATAATCGTTGCTGCAATACCTTCTGGATTATCTGGAGTGACATCTGGTTCCAAAACCTCCAGATTAAGAGTGCTTGTGCTAGGAGTCTTACGTGCAGCTCCAACATTCAGCGTACCGCCACCCACAGCTTTGTATACCGTCAACTGCACCTGCACCGGTTGACCTGTTCGGTCATTTATCAATTCAAAACGGTGAACAAACTTAAATGGTTTAGGACGCCGTGTTCCTTTGAAGTTGCTGGATGTTCCTTGTTTGGACCATTTATAGGTCACAATCACATTTTTGTTCAAATTCCCTGTTGCAGATGTAATAACACCGTCCGCCGTAATTGCATATTGCCCAATGGTTGGTGTTGAAGCCACTCTTTCAAGCTTGCTTAGCGTTCCATCTACCGCTTTAAGATAGACCTCGTCGCTATCCTTAACAAACGTACCACCAAAAGCTTCAATTCCTTCGATGGCATATCCAGTAGCACCGAGAATGCCCTCTTCGTTCTCATCGATTTCAACAGGACCTGTTTTTGTCTCTGCCCCTTGAGAAATCTCAGCAATTACAGCAGAATAACGCGGCAGCTCAATTGTAAGCACATCTTGCAAATCTTGTGCGGTCAAGTGAAATGCATAACCGGACTGTCCACCAAATACCTTCGTCCAGGAGAACTGCGGTGCGAACATAACACTGTTAATTTTTTCATCAATGTATCTTAGAGTCCCATCGTAATCTCTCATCCATATCTTACCGACTCCATCAAATACTAATGGTTCCTGCATTCGTATATCCCTCCTTGGGTAATAAAAAAGGAACTGATCAGTTTATTTGATCAGTTCCCATAGTTTTAAATCAATTTCTTGAATTCGTTTGTAATCGTTCGTTTCTTTATATCCTTCAATCGGTTGTGTACCTTGCTCCATTAGTCCGAGCCTTTTAGCCAGCTTAACTTTTTCTTTCACAAGTTCCTCAAGCTCTGTCGGCTCTTTCTTAAGTTCGGGTTTCTCTGTCACCGTATCACCCCTTTTCCTTATTTCTATATTACTTCAATTACACTTTACAATCACGTTCATGCTTTAACCCTGCTTAATTAATACGGATATAGTCGATATCGTAGATACCTTTATAACTCTTAACACCGCTGATCCCTGTTGCAAAGTCGCCATCGTAGGCTAACACGCACAAAAATGAGTGGAACTTAGGCTGAACGATCCGCTTATCATGCAAAAGTTCAAATGACCGCTCGAATAATAGCTTCGCCTCATAGCCAGTCTTACCGTAAAAGTCTATACAAAACTTACCTTGAAAAACGAGTGGGTTTCGTCCGTATTGCCCCGGCATAATGTACTGGCAGATATGTGGTACGGTTTCTTTTGTCACTACTATTTCAGGCTCTACACCTTTTGTGAAGCGAGTTGCCATTTGTTCGCCATTTGCAGTTGGCGTAAGCTTTAGCATAGTCATAAGCGCCGTGTCAGCCTTATGCGTGTTCTGAATAGCATCAATCAGATGAAGGCTCATGTCTTATCCTCCAAAAAGTACTTGTGGTATGGAAAGTTTTCAATTACCTCCGTAATCCCTTGTAGGATTCGATTACGATTGGACTGGATTGCGATACGTAGAAAATAGGTCGGTGGTGTTGGCTTGAACTTCGGGTCAATATCTCCGCGTTCTGCTAGCTCCTCCAGGTCCACTCCAGCATAGCCACCGCCTGAGAAACGCATCGTACCATCTATGCTTTTGTAATTCCCTTGTCCACGCCCTACAACCACCTTACTGCTGCGTGATCTTAGTCGATTCCACGCATCAGAATTCATGTAAGTAACTAAACCGGGGTTTTGTGAGGCATCCGCCATTAAAGATCCCTTACCAAACTGTTCAAGCCATGCCTGCCAGTAATCTGCTGTAATATCTCCTGAAATCATCTGATTAGCGAGTACGAACATTTCCATTTGAAGTTTATCTCGTACTGCTGGATAGTAGCGAATGCCACCTTTAGCAGTCAGTAGGACAATCTTTGTTAACCCGGTAATTTGGAGAGACAGCTTGTGTTCTAAATCCTTAGACGCCCTTGTAGCATCATATCCAGTGATCATCGCACACTGTCCGATAACTGCACATGCAGTAGATTTGGGTATTTGACTACATCAACGGCATCCACCTGATAAGCCTTACCGTGGAGAATGACCTGATCTGGATGGATGGCGTCCTGCGGGTCTTTTATATTAACCGTTGTTTGTAATTGCAACGTGTAAGTTGTGGAGGGTAGTAACCCAGGATCGTCTTGGCGTAGTCGCGCAGTGACGTATTGAGCAAAAGCGATAACATTCTCTGCAACTGGCTTGTACTCTTCGTCACCGATAGCATTATCATTTTCGTCATACTTTTGCGAGTAACGTTCGACTGTTATTGTTGCATTGGTTTTGATCAATGAACAGTATTTATCCTTCTCAGTGGTTGGACGCAAGGTTTGAACAAAGAAAGTATCACCGTTTTCGATTAAGTCTCCCGGTTTCACAAGCGATGTTGGAGCAAATAAACCATTGTACATGTATTCTTTGCCGACAATCGTTGTTGCTCGGGTATCCCTAGAAAGTATAACTACATCCGGATCGCCGTTTACAGAACACGGAGAGTGGCGGTGAGCGAATTGTTTGAACATCAGTAACGCCGCCTTTCCTTGTATCGTGTTGGTCCAGCAACGCCAAATATCGGGGCATCTGTTCCTGGTGTCACAGTGGATATCAAATCAATTAGCGCATATGCATCGTCAATTAATTGAATTCCAAATGCACGCCAATCCACAACTTGATTTTCAATGGAGTAATCGAAGTCTTTCTTGGACTTGGCAATTCTTGCAGTCATAGATGGAGCCAGTATGGCAGCGACCATGCTTACAGCCGCTGCATATACATAGTTCCTATCATCATCAATCAGTTCAGCATAATCCGGAACTGCTGTAATAACCTTCGCTTCAGCTATGGGTAAAACAGAAAGAGCGTCTATGTCAGCATCGGATAATACATCCTCACCGACTCCTAGACGCCCTCTTATTTCCTCATGATATGTTTCCGTGGTAAGGATTTTATTTGCCATCACCGTCACCACCAGCAGCGCTGATAGCCTCTTTCAGCTCATCAGCATCCATTTTGGTGTAACCAGGAATCTTCAATTCCTTAGCAGCAGCTTTAAGTTCTTTGAACTCTCCATCTGCTTGGATCATTGCAATTTGTTCTTGTAGCTCCGCTTCTCGTGCTTTAGATTCTTCAAGTTGAACTTGGAGTTCTAGTTCGCGTTCGGAAGGATTATCACTGACAATTTCATTGCTATTTACGAAAATAGCCAGCAACTCACCCGTAGCTGCGTTCCGAACTTGTCTCTTTACAATATCAACAAGACCTTCGGGGGCATCTGTTACGATGTCCCCAGCATTATATTCCCCTACAGCATCAACCAACACTTTTACGATTGTCATGGTATGCCCCTCCCTTACGCCACTGTAGCAAAGATATGCCAGTTGACGTATTTCAGACGCGGTAGAACCGTTGCACCGTTAATTGCTTGCCATTGGTCAGGATCGCCTTTAATCAATTTTGCCATTGCGAACTTACCTGTATGACCAGTGAAGATATCTTCATAGTTGTTCGGGCTGGTTACTAGATCCATAATAGAACCAGTCATACCTTGTCCTACAATGATGCAGGCGTTATCAGGGATGAAAGGATAGAATGTTCCGTTATCGTCAATGTATCCGCCATCGTAAACTTCATACTGAAGACCGTTCAGGTTCTGACTGATGATTTCAGCAAGAGATCCGGATGTAACTACATCCTTGCCATAGGTGTACTTGATTAACTCACGAATTTTGGCATTCTGTTTCAAATAAATATCTACCTGCTTGTTAACGACAATTCTCACTGGCCGAGCACCACTACCGCGGAATCTGAGAATCCAAAGATCGAGGTCTGCCAGAGGATCAGCCGTCGCTACATTACTCCAAAGCACTGATGCAGTTGGTTTGTTGTTGGATGGTACGCCATAATCAATTGTTCGAGCCGGCTTATTTGCTGTAGCTGGAACTATAAGACTGCCCGTAAGTGACTGCCAACGCATCCACTCAAACCGTGTTTCCAATCGTTGGTTGAGGTTAACCATTTGGTCAATCATGTATTCTTCGCCCCATGTTTGTTCAAGGGTTGTTCCTGGCTTGCGGAGGATTGCAATCTTCTCACGGTCGATAATGACTTTTTCACGCCATTCTTGGTTAGTGAAGTTCATGTGCTTCACAACAGGCGCTGAGTGGATCGGCGAAGGATCATTTAAGCCGGTAGGTGGTGTCATACCAGTATCGTCATACTTAATATCGTATTCGATGGTCAGTCCAAGTTCCGGTTTGAAATCAACGCCGTTGGTCAAAATTTGAGCGCCACGGAAACTGTTGACGTCTGTTCTGATATTCTCGACAACTTCAGTTAGAAAATATGGATCAAGTACATTTGGCATTTATGTTTTTCCCCCTTATACAAAGTAGCAAAGCTTAAGCGCTGTCCTAGCCGCTGCATCAATGCCTGTCAATTTAGATTCAGTGAATATGCCGGCAATCCACGCTGAGGCGCCGATATCAGCATTAGTTGTATCATGATCATTATCAAGAATGCACAAGGCAACTTCAGATCCATCGCTCGCTGAAGCTTTGTAAGCTACCGCCTTGTCTTTATCTGCACCTGCTGTTGTTATTTTTCCAATAACTGTTCCTTTTTTTAGGACTCCTTGTCCTTTTTTGAGCATGATTCCTCCGGGCAGTTTGGCCTGTAGATCCGTCGAGGCAAGAACTTCTGTGAATTCTTGAGTGTAAATTGGACCAGGGCCCGGAGCGCCATTGTATTGTGAACCATTCATACTACTTGTCCTCCTTCAGCAGATTTCCTCTGCCAGTGTTTTTGAGGGCTGCAATTGCAGCCGTCTTAGCTGCTTCCTTCTCAGCTGCCTGAAGTTGCTCTGGTGTCTTTTGAGCCGCTGCTTGCGCATTGGCAGGTGGTGTTCCGTTGGCTGCACCGGCAGGAAGTTCAGGGTTATCACCTTCGGTATGTCGTCCACCACCGCCCAGTGCAGCCTGAGCCTGTGCTTCATAGGTTGCATTGATCTTTTCGATTTCAGATACCGGCAAGTGAGACAGCATAGCTTTCATGGTTTCAGTATTAAATGCTTCGCCCAGCGCCCGGACACCAGCGCCACAGGCTTGTTCTGTTACTTTAACTTTGTACGCCGCGCCATCAGCAGCTTGAGCACTCAAAGCCGTCAGTTTCGCCGGGATATCAGCGTCATGTTCAACACCCAATGCTGCTCGGACTTGTCCGAGTACACCATTTGCAGCCGCTAGTGCAGTTGCTTGTGTTTGTGATGCTGCTAAAGCAGCTTTTTGTTCATCTGTCACAGTGTCATCTCCTTTGGCCTGTGTTTCAGGCTCATTGTTTTTTTCTTGCTTGATTACAAATCCATCAAGCCCAGATTTTCCGCTAAAAGAATAAAAGACGCGTCCGCCACTTGGTAGTGACTTCGCATCTTCAGATAAAGACTCCCATTTGGCACTTGCTTGAGTTTCCGTGGTATTACTCATCCCTACTACCCCAGCACCGGGATAAGCTCCGTCAAAGACAAGTGAATTCTCCATGAGATCTCCGTCATTGATATCAACAGTACAAAGTTTAGTATCATACTCTCTACCGCGAATGTGAGGACAATTCCCACCGAAATACTCCTGACCACAGATCGAACACGTCTGGCTGCTTACCGTGAAGCCAATTGAAGTATCAAAGATAGTTCCGGCATCAATGCCATCTGCTATTTGGTCAATCTTGATATCTCCGACTTCTTGGCCAAGTTTCATGTAATGATCTGCATACAGTGCCAGTTCATCACCATCCATTTGTAATCGACTTTCAAAGGTTCTTCCTATTGGAACTGTTAGAATACCAAGGTTAGCCCATGAGTGATCCAACAATAGTGATACGCCTGCTTTAGCTTGGACTGCCATTTTCCGCAAAAAGTTAGGAGTAAGGCGATAGAAACGATTAGGGATCATTTGATCACCTACAAGTTTTGCGGGAAAGACATACGTTTCATCTTCCGTGAGTGGAACACGGGCAAGTTGATTGATTAATGCTAATTGCTCAGTTGTTGGTTTAGCCATTTACTAATTCTCACCTCCCTCTCGTAATGAACAATTAGATATTAGATCACCTCCGCACTCATTAGCGCATCAGAATTATACTCTTTGTGGCCAATCCCATTTACCTCCATCTTGTCCTTGAACAACGTTTTGGTTGAAGAGCATTCCCGTTGGATTAAGCACACACAAATCAACGCACGTTGCGTTATGAACCTGAGTAATGATCGCCGCTCTTGGTTCGCTTTTGTACTCACCACCTGGCGTACCATAACTAAAATAGTGAACCATACGTCCTACTGTTGGTTGCATATTGGTTATTCACCTCCATTCGGCGGAATCTGTTGATTCGGATCAGGCTTATACTTCTTTTCAAGGTCAGCAATCAGTTCAGGTGGAATTTTAGGATTAAGACCCATTATCCAACGAGCTTCCGTTGCTGCCTCTATAGTGGTGATGTAACGCTCTTTTTCAGCCAGCACGTAGTTATTAAGCTTCGCTCTCAGATCTCGCTCTCGCTCCATATCAGAACGCAAATCAATTGGAGCATAATCAGCTTCAACCTGTGTTTGCACTCCACGCACTCTTACAGCCATAGAAAAAGCCCGCTTCCAGAAACGTTTAGTTACGCTCCGGGCGGACTCTACAGACTTGATATATATCTGGGTATCCACTGAGCTGTATGTCTCCGTGGACCCTTGATGCCGGGATAACAGGGTGAGCAGCGTTTTAAGGCCTGTTGCCATTTGGGTATCAATGATGTCTATTAACTTCTTAATGTCGATCATCGGACCACTGTTTCCGCCCTTGAGGTATTCAATCTTTACACTATCCCAGTGAACTAAGGCGTCATCTGGATTGAGTGAGTTGAAATGGGTAAGCATCTCGTCCATTCGTTCCTTAAGCCACGCCTGTTGCGCTTTTGGGTCGTTCTTGATGCTTAAAGGTATATTCTTCAACATGATTTCCTCAAGCATTGAAATATCCAAGCGTGGATATCCTTGATTGTGAACGACTGCCTTGAGGTCTTGTAGTACCTGAAGGTGGAAGAATACAACTTGGAGTACCGGCAGGAATGGCGTTCGACCATATGGATCATCAACCATCGGGTCAAACTCTTCATAGATGAATGTTGGGGTGTCGATCTTCTTGTACTGACCGAACCATTCTTCACCCGTTTGCCTGCTGCCAGGGTTCTTGACGTATTGCCATGGCACCAGTCTGTTTGTGACTGGCTCCCTACGGAACCAGATCAACGCCGGATCTACTGGCACGATGTCGATCACGTCATTGCATCGTTCATTCAGGACTACTTCACCAGCGCACGCCCCGCGAACCATGATCATCATGCGTTGAATAGTGTCTAGCTTATCCAGGGACCGTCCGTGCTGGTAGCCAGGTGACGGCAATGGCGTTTCAAGCATTTCCTTAATTTCATCCAACGCCCTTTGTCCGGTCTTATCGTCGCTCCCCGACTTCTTCTTAGCTGTGAAGGTTAGCTCAGTGTCACCCATTCTGAGATAGGTGTATAACGCATGTGAAATGTCCGGGTGGACGGATATAAGCAGCTCAAGCAATTCTTCTGCCGTATAGCTTTGCAGCTTTGTCAGGTCGATGTTGTGTGCACTCTGGTACTTCTTTGGTAGCCAGTTGAATATGCCCCATGCATTGTTATTGCTGGGTATTGTCGATCTACCTACACCCATCATCTGACGCTTTACTGCTACCGGCAGGATTGCATTAGCAGCCGAGTAAATGAATTTATGATACCATTTCAAGTTTTCACCTCCTCCAGACATAAAAATAGAAGGCAGGAAAAGTTTCCTGACCTTCTGTATTCGTTCATACTTCTATGGATTAATAATATCATTGGTTTTATTCGGTGTTACTACGGTTTTTTTGTTCAATCCTAGATTTTCTTAGTCAGGAGAGCGTACTCCTTCAGATCATATCGATTGTTATTAACAAATACGGTATCTCTTAAAGGGAACCATTCTGTTATTAACCCCACAGCCACAGGAGGACTATTTATGTCAGCAATAGAATAAACATAAATCTCAACTGCCTTCTCTATGCATTCTTGAAATTCCTCAGGTTTAGATAATTGACTCATCTTTCGCACTCCTCCATCCTCTAATGAATGTAAACATGGTCAAAATAATAATCATCATTTCTATTTTGGAAAGATATATCGATCAAGACATTCGCTTCATCGCTGTTCTTGCCCACTTTTACTAAAACATGTTCAAATTTATTCAATGGGAATTTAGATAAGAAATCATCAGCCAAGATTAGACCATCAGATATTGCAGCATCTTCTTTTTTAGTTCCGCTTGGCACATTATCGTAGAAATGTTTTGCGACGATAAAGCTGATAATTTCTTCTTTTCTTGACCTTTTAATTTTATCGGTAGTTTGATAAGCTACACTGTATTTATCACTAATTACAGGTCTTAGGTATTCTCTGAAGGCTACATAATGCATAATCTCATTTGGATCATCACCATATAAACTCATGTATTCTTTAGGTGTTTGAAGAATTGAGTTCTCAAGCGAATAGTAGTTTTCGTCTAAAAAGTTAATTGGGTATTTTTCTTTCGGAGTTACAATTAACAAGATATGACGTTTGCTATTTCCTTCAAGTCTATCAAGGTAGTCATGGATGCTCACAAAAATCCCCCTTTAATTTTACTTACACAATGCATCACGAACTTAATTCCTCTTTATTGTAACACCTCCAATACTAGGAAGCATGGACAAAAAAACAAGGTGTTTATTGTCTCGTGCTAATATGAAAATTAATGATTTTCACTTGTTGGTGCTATTAAATCTACTACAGCGTCAGGAATGTGCTCCCTCACGCCTTCCGGAAGCATCTCTCTAGTTAAATTTACTAAAGTATTCATTGCTTGCGGATTCCGCTTGCGCCAGTTTATTGATTTAACCAGTAATGATTTCACCCAGTTTTGCTTGGTTAAAAGCTGTATTTGTGACTTGAGAAATTCTATTTCGTTCCCTATATTGTTGATTTCATTTCTTAATTTCTGTTTGTCTTGAATTTCTTCTTCTAGCCTAGATTCAAACTCTTCTTGGAATTTGTTCAATTTCTCGATCAAGCTTGATATCTCTTCTCTAGTAAAGTCATCTTGACCTATATCTTTAATTGAATTTTCTAATTCAGATATTTGTAAATCAACCTCTACTTTATGCTCCATAATTTCTCTTAAAATTGGGGCAGCTTTGGTTTCTGCCTCAATATTCAATAACCACTTGTAAATAGCCGATAATATACCGTCTTTTCCAGTGACGACAAGACTTTCGTTTTCAGCCATTTCTCCAGGTCTTCTAATGATATTTATTTGATCTCCTGACTTAAAATAGAACTCATATTGTGGATTGTACAAATAAGTAATTGTAACACTTAAGCCGCCTTTTTGTTCTTTTTTTGTTGAAACTTCAAAGTCTTCACTCGAAAGATATTTTGAATTAAGAGAAGATTGAATTTCCTTATTAAATGCTCTGCTAATTACCATAGTATGTTCTCCATTCATTAGAATTTGATCCAATTCTATCAAATGTTTTAGCGTTGTTAAAGAATAATTTGGTAATTATAAACGTTTGATAGTTATGCCACCAATAGAAGGTAACATTATGTGTTTAACGCTCGGCGGACGTCGCAATCTCATTTGGTGGGCTATGCCGTATCCTAAGACTCTATCATCCTTGCAACCGCCTAATGTTCCTTTACCCATAGCCTGCGGCTTACCAGCCCTATTGCGGACAAATGTCTTCATTTCACTGATCAGATTGGCATCGTTGATTCGCCATACTCCTTCCCGGATACCTTCTATAAGTGCATCTACGAGAATTGGGCGGGTAACCGTTGTTGTTGGCCATCCTGGCCTGTTCTCATTCGTTCCGGCTTCCGCATTATAAGAGTCATGGTGGTACAGGTTCGGGTAAAACGTCACGTTCAGTAGCGTGTTAATGACACTGTGGCCCACGTTATTGGTTTCCACGCCAAGCAGCGCATCGCCATACATGCGGCCGACATAGTCCAATTGTTTTGCGTAGATATCTAGATCCATTTGTCCGTAGACTGCCGCAACATCCTCGCCGGTATCTGCATCAATGATATAGGCTGCCGAAGCATCGCCGCCTTCTAGCCCTTCGGCAACGTCAGCTCCTATGCAGTATTCTTTGTCTGGATCATATTCGCTAAAGATTTCAAACTCTCCACGCTCATCCTCAATGAACTTAACAGTTGTCCAATCGTAACCTGTGCCTTCAATAGCAGGAGGAATAACGATTGAATACTTCGTTCCTTTTTTGGTGTGCTTCGACATAGCATCTAATTTATCTTGATTGAATACTGTTCTACCGGTGACGAGGAACGCTTCTTCCGGTGTGGACGGATACTCTTGACGAAACAGCTTTTCGTCACCCTCGAAATCGTTTCGAATCGTATAGCGCCGCCATTCAAGTTGTTCATCTGCCAGATCAAACTTTGTCTTAAGTTCGATCTCTTCTTTTGTGAGTATAAAGTCAGCCGGAATCTTCATTCGATAATCCGGCATATCGAACCACGGGAAGAACAACGGTATATAGTCATTCTTAGCAGCTACAGCGTTATCCCACATTTCTTTATATATCTCAATGCCGTTTGCAGTTGATTCAATAATACCGACTGTACGCGGTTCCTTGGATAGTGCGGCGAACAGGGAAGCTAAATGTTTCTTCTTACGGTTCTCTGGCCAGAACGCCAACTCTGATATGTGGAGGTAATGAATGGTCTCTGAACGTGCAAGGACACGGTTCTCTGCGGATTGGACTGTGATCTTGGATTTAAGCCCCGGCTCCTTTTTACGATCAACATCCTTCATCGCTGGGCTTTCAAACGTCAGACGGCGGCTATTGTTCCGCTTGCGCATAGGCTTGATATGCTCGGGAATGTAGTCGTAGTAAAGACGGAACATGTCGTAAAGGTTTTCTGATGCACTGGAGTCCTGAGCTACGATGAATGCATTCTTGGCTTCCTGTAGCGAGGACAGATAGTAAATGATGGCCTCTGTTGTCGTGGAGAATCCCATCTGACGCGCCTTCAGGATGATGATACGCACCGGCTTACTTGATTTGATCTGTTCGAATACAGTCTTGGCTAGTTTTTTCTGAGCCTTATTCAGCGTGAGTGGTACAATATCCCCGGTTTTTGTCTTGATCCGCAGGAATTCAAAACAAAAGGCCTCAAAGTCGTCAAGGTTTCCCTTGAGTTCTTTAAGGCCTATTGGATTATCTCTATATTCACTTTCGATCTTTCTGTTTATTTCTCCAGCCAGATCAACGAACTTTAGCTTCGGACCTTTTGCCCCTCCAATTGATTCAGCTGCTTTACGTATCTGTTCATGCAGTTTAGCCAGCACATTTATTCACCGCCGCCTGTATAGAGCTTCTGCTGATCAATCAGTTGCTTCATACGTGGGTTGGCGGATATACGGATGATCGAACGGTCATACGCTCCGTCTGTGGACTCCTCTTGAAATATCTCCATGAAAATGTTGATGTACTCTTGAACCAACTCAAATTGGAATGCCTTCTCCCTTAATGCAACAAGGAACTTCATGTTCTCGCGTACCTCACGGTTAAGCGACACAATTTCAACTACCTTTCGGCGCAGTTCTACCTCAAAGGAGTTCTGCCAGCCTTCAATGAAGCTTACATAGTTAAATTCTTCACCAGTCTCCATGAGCTTATTTATGAGTTCATCCATCTCTTCTCTGAACAACTTCGGCAGATCATCCACCAGTTCGAACCGATCAATGAGCCGTTTCGTCGCATCAAGGTTGGTTTGGATGATATCGATCTCTTGGTGGACGGTTTTAATCACTCGCCGCCGATCAGCTACGATTGCATCCTTCTTCTTCGCTTGTTCCGCTGTCCCCTTCTCTTTGACATACTTTGCTACTGCTGTATGCGACACTTGCTCATTCGCCCACTCAGAACATTCTTCAGCGATCGCTCGTACAGTCTTCCCGTTCCGCACGCCAGCCCACACAATTTCCTGACACCCTAATGTTTCAATCTTCGATGGTTTTGCCACTTAACATACCCCTTTTCTTTTCTTGTAACGTTTGTAACGCGTTGTAACGCTTGTAATGGCATTTTGTAACGTTTGTGGCGTTACAGGTTTGAACGCATATAATGAAGCGCCTTATTCTATAAGGATTTATCTTGTAATTCTTGTAACGTTACAGAGGGCTTACAAGCATACAATCCGTTAAGGAAAGTTTTCCTGAGCAAATAAAAAACGCCCTTCATCGGCGCTGTCGGTTGTTGCCTATACGGTTTTCTGTTCTTCGTTAATCAGGAAGTTATCCAACGTTATTCTGTCATCATGTCTCCTAGCCCATGCTAAGGCCCTCGGTACATCGAAATTACTGTTCCCATAGCAGGTGATCAGCACAATCTTTTCATCCCGAACGGTGAATATCCACCAGGCATCGTATATCTTGATGAATTACGCCTGAAGTCTCCTGCTGCCAATTGTTCACGGCAAGCATCCCTGATCTCTTCGAACGAAGATGTCCCTACCCTCTCCGTATATTGCTGGTGGGCGTGGTCTGTCAACTCCAGCCGCATTTCATTTAGCATCATTCTTATCGCTCCTTTGAGTTTATTGCTTTGCGTAGAAATAGAAAAAACCACCCGGGTTAATGGATGGCTACTTCATAAGGTTATTATTTTGATAAATTAAGCGAAAAAATCACTCACTGCAGTAGCGTTCTTTTCATCGCCTTTTGGTTTCTTGACTTCATAATGAACTAACGCTGAGAAATTGCAATAAGCTTCTGCTCTACCGTACCCATCCGGAATAGCAGCAGCACTTGTACTGTAATTAATATCAATGACCTGCTCAACTTCAGACTCCAGAAAATAATTAATATTTTCTTCTAGAGTTTCCACGCTGTCCGCCACGAACAACTTTACCTTTGTCATGAAATCACCTCCCATAACCATAATTCGACAGATGGAAGATAAACCCTGCAATAGTTAATAGATGTGGGCCGGGGCCACTCTCCCTGGCACGACAGTTCGAATATATGATTGGATAGTTTGATGTGTTGCCTCCTAATCACTGGTTCCTTACGGCCTACTCCACTATTGGCTGCTGCCTCATGAGTTTCCAGCAAGACCCGCTCGGATCGTCATATGTTGTGCTCATTTATCCGTGAGTACAAACGGTTTATTGTTGGGCGGTAATTTATAACATGCGGCTACCGCTAATCCGCCATGCCCCGGCTTGGGCAACAATGTGCACCTTTAATGCTTCGGGGTATTCCCCTCTGTGCACTGTTCTCATAGGTTTGTCCGGTATTTATTGACGTATCCGGTTCACGTTCTCGATCCATATCTTTAGCCGCTGAGATCACGGTTGCCCAGGAGGTGTTCGGGTATGAGCTGCGGTGTGATGTCCCGTCACAGATTGCCGCAACCAGAAATGGAGTCGTACGGAAGCTCTCGCCTCGGTATCTTTATTATATTTGGGGTGTTGTGCTACTACGCTACGGAAATTACGCCTCATAATGTTAATAGGCAAAAAAATACCGCTCCAGGTATCTACCCTTCGCGGTTGATGAATTGTCCTAATCCTTCTTTTTTATTCTTTTGTTCCCATAATTGATTATTAAAACGTCGAACTGCACTATTAAGCGACTCTTCGCTGTATATCATACCAATTAATGAAGAACGCATCTTCGCCCTAAAGTCGAGCAGTTTCTTTGCATGGTCGAATCCACCCATCAAACAATATCTCCATGCTTCTTCGATTGTGATGGTGTATAACTTCACAAGTTCCTCTACTTCTTTTCTCATATAAGATGGTATATCAATTAATTCCATACCATTACCTCCCTACACATCCCGATTATTGAGTTGCCTTAATCCAATTTCACCTTCTTTATTTCGTCCACGCCCGTAATCTATTGTCACATAATCCAGCGTCCCATTAAACAACAACGTGTTAGCAAGGGAGGCGATGACCTTACGGCGCTTCTCAGCGAACGTAGTAGCCTCTATGCTATAGATCCCCTTTTTCCTTTCATGTCTCATATACTCTACGGCGTCTTTGTATCTGAACTTCCTTTCACCGGTGAACAGTAATTCTACGATCTTATACTCATGTGGATCAATGATATTATTAGCCGCGTGCATCACAGCCTCTGTAACTCGTTTATACAGCATGTAATTATGATGGCGTGTCTCTTTTGCTATGAGTACGTTAGCTGGCAAATTAGAGACGTGGTCGCTTGTGCTGAGGCGTTTGACTGCTCCTTCGACTCCGGCCATGTCAAAATCATTTAACCCATTCTCTTGGGGCTGCTTGAGAACAAATTCGTAACTGTCCACCAATCCCTTGATGGTTCGGTAACTGTTTAGCAACCACAAGGCTTTCCGTATATCCTCTTCATCGGCGTTAGTGAAGAACTGAACCTGATAGGCTCTCGTTATATCTGCCAAATCATTCTTCGGAGTGAAGTCTTTATGCGATGCTGGAATTAACTCGATCATTGGCATAACCTCCTTGCGTTTGTCTTACATATTTACGATTAGTATAGAGTGAATTTCATCCATGTTTACTACGGATTCTCGTCCTTCTGGTATGCCGTAGGATTCAAACCCTTGGCGCAGGAACTCTTCGAAATCTTTATCGAATAGATCGTAATCGTGAATTCTAGGTTCTGTCTTCAAGTCAGTTCATCTCCTCAAGTACATTTCAAGAACATATTCTTCTGCCATGAGTAATTGCTTCGTATGTTCCATTTCATTTTCTGACGGACGTACAATGTACTCTTCAACATAAATTGGAACGATATTGTTTCGGCATCTATTATAAGTAACCTTGTAATTTGGTCTTGGTTCAGTTGTAAGATCAAACTCGCCTTTCTCAAACTTTCGGATGTATAGTTCTAAAATATCCTGTTGTGCATCATTGCGCTGAAAGCGAATTTCATCGTCGATAGGTAGTTGACCTTCTAACTTTTTGAGATGTTGTTTCATATCTCCCAACAGTTTATCTGCGTCAATTAACCTTGGCTGTTTAGACATTGTCTGGTTCCTCCCATTCGACTGTAGGGTAACGTTTAGTCAAATTGACTACAGCTTTGCATTTATTGCATTCGTGAGGATACTGCGGAGGAATGCTCATAAGTATGTGACTTGATGGTTTCATTTCTCCGCCGCATTCACATCTGTAACGAACTCCGTAAGGCTTAACCTCAAATTTTTCTTCGCTCATAGTGTCTCGTTCCTCTCTTTATGGGGAGCAGATTATGTAAACCTTATCTGGCCCCCGTTATCACTGGGATTATTCGGTCTGACTCGATTTCCTGACGGCCAAGGATTTACTTTTTGTGTTCTCTAAGCTTTTCTTGCAGTGTGTGAATTACTATGCCTACCTGACGGATTTCTTCTCTCAAATCCTTTGGTACGTCCGTATGTTCTAACACAGTTAGTCCCCACGATAGATGGTGTGACGCATTGCCCATATGAGCCAAAGACTGGTATACGTAATCGTCCAGTTTTCCAAGCTTTTTGAACCCTTCATAGTTAGGTTGATGGGCAGCATAGCTCCCGAATGGCGGATATACAACTAATTCAAATGATTCTTCCAAAACAAGTTCGCCTATATCATCAAGATCACCCACGAACATTTCTCTGCCCTTAGAATCTTCAGCAAAATATTCTCCGGATTCTTCATGAAGGGTCGCAACAAATTCCTCGCCTTCCAGAGCTTCGCAGGAAACTTTTCCTTCCAAGTATTCTACAAATTCATCTTTGCACTTAACCAAAATATGTTTGTCGCTCATATCCTCTTCTCCCCCTTATACCTCTGCTAAATAATCAATCTCAATTTCATCCATCCATCCGCTACGCAATGCATCCTTCCAGTCAATAGATGTATCAAGCAGTTCATTTTGTTTTTTCTCAGATAATCTATCAAATTCCTCTTCAGTCATAGGAAGCACAACTTCATAATCACATCTCACTTTTGCGGTTCCTTTTACTCTTATCATTTCATCGTCTCCTTTGATTTGGGTCTCAGCCCCCTAAATTGTCCGTTATTGCGCTTCTGCAAAGCATCCTTCCCGATATAGTACACCTTCGATTAATAACCAGCCCGGCTTATATCGCGTTGCTTTATAGGTCTCGCCTATCAGTAAATCGTAGTTATTATGCCATTTGAAATAAGTGACCTTCATGTCTCAGCCCCCTTATAAGTTCATCCAGCCCTGCGGCCTTACTTTCTTTAGACATCAGTTGCCCATTCTATGGCGTCTAGGTTGGCAATGAGGGCAGATTTGCAAATCGCCTCAGCTACACTCTTGCTAACTGTTTGCCCCCGTCCAATACGCACCTCGACTTCATTCGCCAGATTGTTCATCTTCATATCCCATGACCAACCTGATCCCTGCATGCGTTCCAGCACAGCCCATGCTGCGGATATGTCCGAACTGTACAACGGAACGTCCCGGTGGATCGTCTTTTCGTAATCCGCTAGGTAGTATCTCGGCAACTGCGGCAGTTGACCTTCTACCATATCCAAACCCATTACCAGTTCAGCGACTTTAGCATCCAATTGCCGTCCTGACTCCATCTTCAGTATCTCTTCCCTTGTGAGTGTCATTGGTCCACCTCTGCCTCAGTGGCATCCGTTTCTACTTTCCAGCCGCATTTACATGTGCGTCGAAAGTTGTCACCTTCAATTTGTAGCGTACCTTCACCATTTCCGATATTTTCATTACCACATTCTTGGCAAGCTCCATACTTTTTCATCAGTATCATTGATAAATTGAGATTCATTGGGTACCACCCTCCTGTTCAACGTGCTTCACGACTTCTTCAAACGTGAATTTCTCCGTGATCGCTGGATGCATATATTTCTTCCATGCTTCTTCATAAGAGCAGTTGAACATTCGGCATATTCCTCTAAGCGCTTTTGATGCAGATTCTGGTGTCAATGGTTATCTCCTTCCCTAATCTCCATTTTCCGGTTCCACTCCATGATGATGAAATGCCTCAACAACCTTTTTGTTGTTTTTTCATCAAGCCCATTTACGTATTCTTTTAAATCTCTCAGGTGCCACCCTTCTCCATCCGTATCTGTGAATCGTGTTCGGATTTCTTCGACCTGTTCCATATACTCACGCATCATAGATTCAAGCACGATCTACTCCCCCTCCTTGGGTGCTGGGGTATCTGGGTAAAGGGTGGATAAAATAGCGTTACATTCTTCGTGAATTTCTCCGTAGTAGAAATCATGAGCGCTGTTTTCTTCTCGAAGTTTTTCCACGAATGCTTTCAGTTGTTGTTCCCGGTCATGTATCTGTAGCGCATGCCTGCATTCGGCTATTTCATGCTGCAGAGTTTCTACCTGCTTTTTAGTTAAAAGATACTGAGGCTTGAAGTATTCAGCCCTTGCCGGATCTTCGTCTTCAGACCATTTTTTCTGGTATTCCATTCTTTCAATAAGGATGGATAGATAGTCTTCTTTTTCAGCAATCCAATCTGTCAGCAGCCGAAACGGTTTTGTTAACTCTTGCGGTGTTTGTGTCATTGGGCTTCCTCCCCATCTTTGAAATATCCCTTGATTTCAGCGAATTGTTCAGGGGTAAATCCGACTCCGATTCTCTCTCTTAACTCCGCCATAAACTCCTGACTTTGCTCAATCGGGAACATGTTGTTATATTGATTGGCTGAATCCAAGAGGAACAGCATTTCATCCAGCGTCATGATCGGTGTTTCGTCCCTCATAATCTCGCCTGTTTCAAAATTCAATGACAATTCTTCTTTTTCCATTTGTATATCCTCCTTGTGGGATAGGAGGGCTATTTACCCTCTCTGTCCCTGAATTTTCAGGCTAGTCAGTAAGCATTTCAGCCAAAGAGTTATAACTACTCCCTACAAAAAATAATTTCCCATCCCTATAAGCAGACCAGACGTGATCCGGATGCCGCCAATTAAATATTCTTTTTTCACCTTCATATACAACTTCTATGTCACCAAATATTCTCTTTTCATTTGGTATCATTTCAAGCAATTGCTGCTGATAACTTACTTCAAAGAGATCAAGTTGCATATCAATCAACACCTTCTTTTCTTTGCTCCTTCACAATCTGTGTCTTACTGCCTCATATCTTCGTACTGTACTGTGCACTATTCTAAGGTTGGTTTTCCACAGTTGGGGCAGTACGTAATTTGTGGCTCACCTTCTGTTATAAGGTGATCCTTTATTGTAATTTCAAACTCAGCTTCGCAATTAGTGCATTCAAGTTCGTATCCCACTTTTCAAGCTCCTTTCCTACGCTATATGCGTCTACTCTTCCTTTGGGAGAGGAGGGCTATTAACCCTCTCTGTCCCTTAATGTCATGTGTCTTCGGAATGTGCATTAGATATCAACTGACTCGATGTTAACCACTTTGAAAAATGTCGGCTGGTAACTATGTTTTTCAATCCATTTTATAATCACGTTTGATAGTTCTTCTTCTAACTCAGCGTCATGTTCTTGTTTCGTATAAAGTAGGTAATCATCAGCTGCTTCCCCAACTTCATCACACATACTTTGATTGATATGTTCAAGAATGCTATCCGTATCAACGCACACACCTAATCCCACGCTTTCAACTTGCCCTACATGAAATTTTTTCACAGTCTCATATGCGGCATATTCAATTAATCCAAAAGCGATTGCTTCCTCTTTAGATTCATAGTAATCACCGCTATTAAAAAATTCTGGTGAAGTGCTTACCACCCATTTACCTTCGTTATTTTCCATGATTTATCAACTCTCTTTCATAGTTTGCGTCATAGCCTTTGGGAGAGGAGGGATACTCCTACTTCCTTAATGATCTGGTTAGGCCCCCGCGTTGCTGGGCTTATGCTGTCGGACGATGGCCTTCGTCCAATCAATTAACTATGAATTTATGATGCAAAGTATTTCTGAATAGCTTCTCCAGCCCATCTACCCATTGGTACAGCAACGGCGTTACCGATTTGCCTATAAGCGTCGTTTTCAGTTCCTGCAAATTCGAACCAATCAGGGAATCCTTGCAATCTAGCATATTCACGGACTGAATACGGTCTGATAGATACTCCATCATTAACAAGCCTTGTTGACCTATCCTTTGCATAGTGCGCTACACACGTAGGAGCTTTACCATCTAAATTCGTTATGATTGGCAAGTCTCTATATTCACCGTTTAAGCGTTTTTGAACGTAATCGGGAGTGTAAACTTCTATGCCGATATCAATAATTTCTTTCATCTTCACTGGTTTATCATCAGGATAATGTAGTGAATCAAAGGGTTTCTTCGTACCGATTACAACTAGCCTTTTCCTCTCTTGTGGCAACCACATATTAGCGTTAACCGGGCATTCAACACGTACATAATAGTTAGGCAATTTAGTGAGACATTCCATCACGACTTGAAATTTCTTCATTCCAGGAACATTCTCCACGATATATACTTCCGGTTGCGCTAAGGCCACGTGTCTGAAGAAGTGTAAAAATAAATCGTCTCCTGTTCTTGTTCCATGAATATCAGCAATAGTGCTGTATTTTGTACATGGGAATGTCCCAATATAAACGTCTGCATCTTGCTGATCTAAGACTGTAACCTTTGTTATATCGCCCTCATTTACAACATGATTGAAGTTATTTCTAAGTGTGTCGCAAGCCGTTTTATCAATTTCAAAGGATTCAATTATTTCTATCCCTGCTTCGATCATTCCCAAATCCATTCCACCAGCACCACTAAAATAACTCTTAGCTGTTATCATCTTTCGCCCCCTGTAGCGTGATATATGCCGCCTCTGCCCTCTCTCGGGGGCTGGCGGTGAGCAATAGCGTTATACCTTCATAATCTAGTGCTCCACTATCCCAATATCCGTCAGCGCCTACAACCTTAGATAGCGCCTGAATGTACCAGTAGAAGCGCTCATTGCACGCTGCTGTCTGTACCTCTAGAGAGGCAGCAGGGTCAGTACATGGAGACCAAACGTTTGTGTAGTCCGGTGTGAAGTTAATATGGCTCGGTTCGACCCACTTCCCACTGCAAAATCCACCATCATCATAAAATTCTCGTTCACCATCGGTTGTTGTTTTTATTATCCATCCCATCAACTCCGCCAAAACCCGGTTAAGCTGCTGGTCTGTCTTATCCTTTACTTGTGTCATGACTTACCCTCCTCGATCCAATTCGTTACAGCCTCATACACATCGTAAGGTAGGTTATTTCCCATTTGAGCACTGACCATTTGTACACGAGTGCAATTCAATTTGGCTGCCAATTCAGAAAAATTCAGCCGTTCTATCTGTCTCTTTCGATACAATGCTTCTTTTTGCTCTACGGTCAATTTCATGCCTTGTCGCTCCCTTCCTCCAACAATTCACGTGCTTTACTTCCTCTGTCGCTTGTAACCTTTGAATGACCTCTACCGAAGCTTGGCAGTTCCCAATGTTCTTTATTAGCATAGAACTCCAGTACCTCCCGTTGTCGGGCTATGGTCTGCTGTGCCTCTCCCAATTCGTCGTTCTTACTAACAAATTCGTCTCGCCATTGCTTCGCTTCTTCTTGCCACTCATTGATTTGTTGTTGTGACTCTTCTAGAGCAGCCAGCAAATCTGCGTACCGAATTCTCATTATGTTTAATGCGTGAGTTGTGACTTGAGCAAATCCAGTTTCGTGCGATTCCCGAATCATTCCGTCAATAACCGCTAATTGGACAGCATTCTTATCTAGCGTAACGCTCATGCCCCCACCCCTTCCCAATTCCAGAGACCTTGCTGTCCCTTGGCTGGTATAGGCTCGGGCAGTTGGTTAACGTCTGCTAGTTCCCAAGCAAATCTCCCCGGAGTAAAATCACCAAATTCGTATTCAGGGGAGTAAATAAGCTTCCTGCCCTCAAGTTCATATCCGTCTGTCCAGGTGTCTAATGATTTCAAACATTCGGACAATTTGCATATTGCCACCACTGCACCAGTAGGAAGGTTATCTTCCGTATATCCATGTCGCTCCAGCGCTTTGCGGATTTCAGGCTCCCGACAGGCTTCCTTATCAATCTTCTTACCAGCGTGTATTGCCAATTCGCCTCTATGCTTTGTAGCCCAGCTACGTGTTTCAAATTGTTTCTCGCCAAGAGCTATAAGCGTTGCCCAGGGCTGGATTATTGTAATGACCTTCATCCTCATACTGGTTATGCCTCCCTATGGTATAATTATGAAAATTTCAAGAGGTGATAATTTATGAATCGCAAGGTATTAATCTGGCTTGGCATAGTGACAGCTGCTCTATTAATTCTCTTTTTCATTGGACTCAACTATATGTTTTATTATTCGGGAAAGTAGAGGGTGGTTAATCCTCAATTCTCTTTGGTCATTTAAGATGCTAATGCTCCTATTTCCCAGGCTATCTTCCGAACTTCCGGCCAATAATGTGCGTCTGGTCCCTGCCCGTTGCTATCCTTACAAAACCATTCTGTAATCGTTCGTTTGCCATGAACCACGTATTCTCTCAGAGCCTTTACCCAATAGCTTTCTGTACCGGACATTGGTAACGTCCGTCCATATAAACTAAGCCTTATTGGATTCTCATGTACCTTATGGGTTCCCCATGCTTTGCTTTCGATTTCAACAAGTCCTAAACGTCCGCTCTCTTTGATCTCGAAGACAAAATGTCTTGAAGTCCAATCAAATTTGTAAAGCTTCTCAAGCATTTGGTTCGCTTTCAAGAGACGCCCCTTTTTACCGATTTCCTTACATTCTTTGCTAATCTGATCTGTAGCAGGACCACTAAACTTAATGCGAGCTGCTGGTTTGTGATGTCCTGATTTCTTAATTAATTTTGGTTGGCGGTTTTCCTCACTGTCTAAATCGAAGAATTCAAAACTAGCAATGTTTCTATATCTGTATTCGTGCAAGATCACCCACCACATGTTGTTGATATTGTGATAAACGATACCGCGCTGTAAACATCCTTTACGATCTCTGAAATACTTAACTTCTCCATTCCGGATGCGTTTCCCATCTTTATCTTTGCTGTTGTAACTTGGTACCTCGTACTCCGGTAATTCTTTACCTTCTTTGTAATGGCATGAGCTTTTAATGTGGTCCATCACTTTATCAAAAGCCCTGACTGTAACCGGCTTGGATTGATCCAGATACCCATCTGCCTTGCACGTTTCTTTGATGTGTTTTAATTCAGTTAGAAATGACAAGCGAAGCAAGTATGGCATGAGCTTTAATTTATCGAAATCATAGTAACCGCCGCTTCTATTGACTGTGTTTATTTCTTGGAAAAATTCAATTTTGAATCCCATTCGGTATTTTTCAGCCTTAATCTTAAGATCGCCCTTCTGCCCCTCAAAGTGGTCTTTTGCCAAACAAGCGTAATCTCTTAAAATACGCTGGTCTGTCTGAATGAGCCATCCTCGTTCTTTCATCTTTTCAAATATAAGACCCATAACAGCCGAGGCATTATCTGATTCATCTCTTAGATAAAAACTTGTTCCCTGCGAAGCAAGATTGTCTTCGAAATACATTTCTTTATTGATCATTTCTCGCTCTCTCCCCTTATGGGCCATGCCCGAATTTGTTTTAAACTCCCAACTCCCGCATTTCTGCATCTTCTGTAGCATCTAACGTGATTGATGGCATGCCATCCCATAACTCTCGAATCTCATTAGCCTTAGCAATTACTGCTGCTTTCTGCTTTGGTGTTAATACGATATCCATAGCCTCTTGATAATGGTTTTCAGCTTTGGTGTACGCCCTCGTATGCAGTACATTCATGTATCGCCAAAACTTATCGTTACTCAGGGATTTAATCCGTTGGAAGTGTCTGCGCTGTTCTGTTTCAGTCATTTAACTAATCACCTCACGTTGTTATATGAACTACAAAGGATTCATTTGACCTTGCGAGACCTGCCCCTCCATTCCTTCTCCCGTTTTTCAGCTATCTGATCAATCATGTCAGTTACATTCGTGCGGATATAATCCCTACAATGCTCCGCTTTTACACCACATGTAACTGCTTCGCTAGAAACGAGAGCAAGTAAGTGATCGACTTCCTCTAATTTTCGATATATTTGCAATTCATAAGATTCAAAAATAGGTATTAATTCACGTTTGTTTACAAGGCGCTGCATATACATTGCATCTCTGACCTTAGCCATTTTAACAACTCCTAATCTTCAAAACGTTCACCATAGTTGTAAACCTTTGGCTCTTCCAATGGTCTTCCGAATACGTCAGCCATAAGGGTCGCGAATACTGCCATATCTTTATCTTCAAAGGACTGAAGCAACCGTAATTCTTTAGCCTTGAGACTGCGTCCAGCAGCCGAACTGAGAAGATCTACAACCGGTTTAATCTGATTCTCCCGTTCTTGCTTCTCGCGTTCTTTCTGTTGTTGAATATTTTGTTTATGATGAAATTCCTCCCAGTCCTTTTCATCGAACCAAAAGTAATCTCCATATTTCTCTCGGTATACTGAAATCCAATATTGGAGTAATTCATCAGTCGTTTGGATTTTGTCGTGACAAGGCCAACAAACTCTAAGCCCGTTCGTTTTTACGCCCCGACCTTTCCGCCCCCGAGGCCATACATGGTGAGTAGTATTTGATGCTGCGGTCTTGCAGCACGGGCATACTTCGCCTTGTTCTGCAATAAGCTCAGCAATTACTTCATCACTGAAGTCACACCGATCCTTGGAGCTCTGTCCTGGTTTGTGATGAGCAAGGAGGTTTTTCTTCCACTCTGGAACTTCCCTTCTGGACTTGGCTTTACTTTGCTTTTGAAGGCTGTTGTAGGTCTTCTTTTCTTTGACTTCCTTGACAGGCTTCCAGAATGTTTTGTGCTCTCCCATGCTCTTTTGCACCTCCTATATTTCTATTTTAGGGCTATAATATTACGTTTCTACTGCTGTGTTGCTGCGGTTTTAAGAGATTTTTTCCAAGTAACCCGCATTTTCGAGTGTCACATAATGCCGTTCACGTTCGGCTGCGGTGAAGTGAATTGGCAACACGGTATGTGCGGCATAAAATGCGATAGCTTCTCTGATCTCATGTGGCTCATTGTCCAATTCTGTTAAAATAAGTGCCTTCATAATTCTGGTTCCCTTCTCTCTTGTTAAGGAAAGATTTCCTTGATCTTGAATCGCTATCTGTATAGCCTCATAGTACATCATAGTGATTCACTTATCAACACTTTTCAACATCACCTTGCATCTAAGTGATTCACCATGATAAGATTGCACCAAAGGAGGTTGTATGATGGCAGTATCCAAAGGTAATTCGCGAATCATGGTAACTCTTCCGCAGGATCTAAAAAATGAACTTGAACGCCGTGCTGAGATTGAGAATCGTTCTATTAGCAATCTAATATTGACGTTGTTACAGAAGCAAATCAGGTCGGAGCAAGAGGAATAAATCCTCTATGCTCCTTTTGTTTTATTTGAACAGTGTTGTGTTTCTCTTCAGATCCTCTATGAACTTACCTTGCATTTCCGGGAACAATACCCAAGGATGAAAGTCTCCGTAAAAGTCACGTACAGCCAATGCTACTACTTTCGTGATCGCCTCAGCCCCAGTTTCAGTCCATACAAGCACTTTCTTTCCGTCATTATCCCAAGAGCAATGTTCTGGAAATTCATCACAATATCTAACGAGTTCAAATCCACCACCAAATTGATCTATGAAATGACCTCTTAATATCCAAGCATCATTCATATTTGTTGAAGGAGAGAATCCATCCTTTAAGCCTCCTGTTATAGCAAGATCATCCAGTTCCTTACCTGGATTCATCCTAATAATTTCTTCAGCTGTCATTTTTGTTGCCCACCTCTCAGTTTTATTTTCTCAATGACCTTATCCAGGTGCTTGCCGATCTCAGTCTGAGCAAGCGCCTTGTCTTCTTCAGACTCTGTCTTCTCGCCCATGATCCCCGCAAATTGTGCTGTCTTGAAACCTAGGGCCTCCATCATCTGTTCATCGCTACCTTCGCCGCATACCAGATAATAGCTGAGTACAGAATCCTTTTGACCCATACGATGTGTCCGGTCCTCACACTGAGAATGGATACCTGGTGACCAATCCAATTCACCAAAAACATTTATGTTCGCTCTTTCTTGCAGTCCATCGATACCAGCTGCCGCCCGGAGTGAAATTATGATGAGGTTAGATGCCCCTTTGATGAATTGCTCTTTAGCGTATTCCTTTTGAACGTTTGATTCTGAGCCTGTAACTCGAACAGGCTTGAAAGCCTTAAGTTCTTCCATCCAGATTTCATAGACAGCATGATGGTAACCGTATAGCACGACCGCCTCTCCAGCTTCCAGCAACATCCGAACAAATGCCGCTACATATGGGGCCTTAGATATACCGGTTGCTTGCCGCATCTTTTCGCCGATCTCGCGCTTGGCTCTTCCCTTTTCAAAGTTATTAGCAATGGTATCGTAGCGCTCAATTAGATCAAATATAATGATTTCATTTCTCTGGTGAATGTCTTCTCATCAGAGTCAATCTCCTGGACAATCCGCCGCTTGGCCGGAAGTTCGGTAAGGACTTGATCCTTTGTTCTCCTGAGCATCAACCCCTCACGGCGCAAGTGCTGTCCGAGTGCATCGGGATCAGAGACAACCATTTCTCCGTATCCATAACACCACTCCCGCGTAAAGCTCCCCCAATCGCCCAAGCACTGATGTTCAAGAATGTTCATGATGTTCCAAATTTCACCCCCGGCGTTATATACCGGGGTTCCTGATAAGCCAACTACATTCCCTACACTTTCAGATAGCAACGAGGCAGCACTGTATTTCTCGGTTCCAGTTCTCCGAAGTTCCTGGATTTCATCGAACACAGCAAATTCGAATTTGTAAGTCGGCAAGACTGACTTCCATCCCCTGAGCAATCCGTAATGGATGATGTAGAAGTTAGCTTCCGGCAGTTCATAAGGAGTCAATCCTTTGATGATATGCACAGATTTGTTTGGATCAGGGAATAAGGCCATCTCTCCAACTACCGGTTGCGGAACAATGAACTTGAGTATCTGTTTCTTCCATTGCGTTTGTACGCTCGTAGGGACCACTATAATACCCGGATAACGCTTTTGGTGGGCAATCCATGCCAATGCCTCCACTGTCTTGCCTAGCCCCATATCGTCTGCCAGAAGCGTAGGGGCATTGTTATTCAGGTAAGCTACTCCTTCCTTCTGGAACTCGGTGAGTGTCCCGTTGAATACTGCCGTTGAGGGTTCTATTTTTTGAGGTCCTTTGCGAATCTGATTTCGCTTCAACACATATCCCACTGCCTGATTGAACTGCTCATCCCATTTTTCCTTGTTGATGATTTTTAAGGGATAGCGCATCATTAGCCAATTAAGATCCCCGTTGGATCTCTTGTTGCTCTTAAACTTAGCCATCCCCTTATAGCGACCTTCTGCCCCCGGGAAGATACGTTTGGCTGCCTGGCACACGGCCGGCTCTCCTTCGATAACCCAACTATCCGTTTTCTCTTCATAGCTCAGCGTACCGTAAAAGTAATCTGATTCCCCGGGATTCTTAAGGTATGAAGGTAACTCCACAGCATCCATTCTGATTCACCTCATTTACTTGATATGCCCCAAAGCTTGCGCAGTCCAATAGAAACTACAGGTTTGCCGTTAATCATCTCAGGGAGGTCCATATAGCGTTCTATGACAAGGATTAATCTCTCCTTATCAAAGGCAGCATATCGTTCTAATTGCCGAAGAACTTGTTGTTCATTCGGCTTTCCTTTCTTTGCTTCAATCCCAATTCCATCACCAGCTATGAAGTCGATGCGATTGTGGGGTGCAAGGAGGACTTCGTTTTTAAACGAAATCTCCGCTGCATTCAATTGATCAGCTATGAGTCCGTGAAGCTTGTATTCATCAATGAGAACATGGCAGCGAATTCTTTTTATGGCGGAAATGACCTTGTCCATAGATTTACTCGGCAACTATGAAAAGTGAGTTTTCCGAGAAAGTAGCCGTTAATTGATTCGGATCGTTCTCGGCAGACTTTAGCTTTTCTATTTTCCAAATGATCCGAGACAGTTCACTTTTATCATTTTCATCCAGGTATCTATCAATATCTTGAATTTCGAGTACTACGTCCTTTTGGGTAGCCGATGCGCTCATATTTCATCTTCCCTTCTGCCTTCTTCATTAATTTGTTAGCAGCCCGTTTCTGGGCTGCTTTCTCTTTCTTTACTTGATCCAGTGGAACAAACTCACCACGCTTTTTAGTCAGTATTTCAATGCGCATAGTTGGATATTTTGCTTGGAAGAGCTTCAACTTCGTACGAAATACTGCTGTTTCAGCACCTTTTATGTCCACTACCCGTTCCGATCCGTCCATATCGGTGATTAGGAAATCAGCGATATACGTGATCTTAGGCTTCTCTTGAAGTATATATTTGGGCTGAAGAGTAAAATCCTTTATGAGTCCAATCTTCTTCAACTGCAGCAGATGCCGGTAATATTCACCTTCCATCATGCTGTCGAATCTGTTCCCGGTGATTTTGATATTGTATTTCTTCAGTTGTGCATCCTCGAACATTGTTCCGTCTGAGGTCACTATGACCTTCTTGGCATTGTATTTGTTCAATATCCATTCACCTGACGCTCATGATTGACTTTGTTCTTGGCTGCGTAAGCATCGGCTATCTGTTCAAATGTGAAGTTAAATCCCACAAGGCCAATAGCAAAAAATACATACCAAGCATTCCTGAAGCACATCTCACGTTTTGTCTTTCCGAGTTTTTGCTCAATTTTCTCATCGCGGTCTCTTTCCATATGGAATTTCATGAGCCAGTACATCGATTCCAAGAATGCACCTGTTACTTCCCCATCTAAACCTTCGTCTCTTGTTTCTTCAATGGCATCTTCAGAAATATACAGAGCGTCCAACCAGCCGTATTGACCTGCGATACTCAGAAAGAAATGAACGCAATCTACGAATTCTTCCAGTAGAGGATTAGTAATCTTCCCTTTTTCTTCACAACGACCACAGATAACGCGTTCTCCACTAAACCAAAATCCCTTTCCACTGCATTTCGGACATTCAATCAGGGCATCGTATCCATGCTTCGGTTTGCTGCGATCACTCCAAAACTTAAATCCCCTGTACTCATTTGCACACTCTGCCAACTCGACTTGGAGAGCCAGTGTTCGCTTGTAAAGCAGATCCTGACCTTCCAGTCCTTTTTCAGCAACAATCTTTGCATCTAGTTCTTTTTGCATGTTGTACATTTCTTCAAGAGTAAGAGTCATTATTTATACCTCCGTTGTTCGATATGGTAGAACAATCCTATAATTTCGCTCGTCATCAGCGTCTTTGATTAAGATGGGGTTCGTCATACCCGAGTACCCTATGATGAGTTCCTTGGAATTAATGGAATCAGCAGCTTCAAGGAAGTACTCCCCGTTAAATGCAACTTTAAATCCTTCTCCTTGAAGTGAGATGATATCTACAAATTCATTTACTTTTCCTACGCCTTCAGCAGCAGCTTTGAGTTCAATAACCTCTCCTACGTGCATACGGGTAACTTTGGACTTTTGATCTTTGATGATAATCTTCACACTCTGGAGGGCATCGATCAATAATTCCCGATTTACCCGAAGTGTCGATTGATAGTTTATTGGTACCATTCGGTCTACGTCTGGATATGTCCCCTCTAAGACCCGAGAACAAAATATGAAATTCTTCGTCGCGACTACAAGTTTCGATTGAACTAATTTAATTACTAACTTCTCCTCTGGTCCGATCAGATTCATAAGATCGGACATTGTCTTGGCTCCCACGATGATCTGCATTTCGATCAAGTTATCTGCCACTTGTACCGAAGATGACAATCTATGCCGGTCTGTACTGGTGACATTAATCATGTTGTCTTGAAACCTAACGCGAAGTCCGGTTAAAATCGGTGTCGCCTCGCTTTCTGATGCTGCATAGGCCGTCTCTTTGACTAAAACTTTTAACGCTCGTCCCTCTAGTTCTACCGAAGCACCATCGGGATCTTCGATGAATTGAGGATATTCTTCTGGATCTAAGCCAGGAAGGTCATATTTCTTTCTTCCACTCTTAATCACAGTCTCGAATCCGACTGTCTCGATATCGATTACACCTTTCATTACTTTCACGATCTCAGCGATTCTTTTCCCTGGTATAGTCGCTGAACCAGGCTTGATCAACTCATAATCATCCGAATCAATTTTTGATTGTAGAAACTGAGTTCCGTTTCCACCGGTGATGTATAGTCCGTCATGTTTTGCTTCAAAAAGAAATTCAGCCAATATCGGAATAACATTTTTTGATGGTAGGAACTTAGCCGCTTGTTCTAACGGCTTGATAAGAATATGCTTATCGATTGATATCTTCATAACTTTCCTCCTGTGTTATGCGAATTATCCCTACGTCGATTCCGCCCACCTACATGCAGCACTTCAGCAAATGGCTCTATCCTTTCTAAGATTCTCTCAGCCTTCTTTTCATGTTGACGCTGATCCATGGTCTTGGCGGCATCTTTGACGTTTATCAAGTGTTGCCGCAATTCCTTGATCGTTAGGTTCGACGTGTAAATTGTGACTAATCGCTCCATTCGGCGTTGTAGAATAGGTCCCAGTATTTCATCCCGCGTCCATGTAGTCAGGTACTCAGCTCCGATATCATCTAAGATGAGCACAGTAACGTTCTGTAAGGCCTCTAGTTTAGACAAAACCGTTTCTGTCTTAGATCCAATAGCATCCTTCGCCTCAGACATAAAGTCTGGGACATAGACCATTGCAACGTCTACCCCTTGAGAAGCTAACTCTTGAGCAATCGCACCGGAGATCAAGCTTTTGCCCACACCCATTTGACCGTATAAGTAAAGTCCTTTTTTACTCTTTCCAACTTCGAAGTTCTCACATAGGTCCATAGCCTTTATGATTGCAGCAGATCTATGGAGGTCAAGATCAATGCTCTCAAAAGTCGCATTCACAATGTGATCAGGAATAAAATGACTTTTAATCTTTCCCATTACCCTTTGCTGTTTCTCGTGAGAAAGGAGCAAAGGGCATTTTTGGAGCCTATAAATCAATCCCTTATCGTCATCCGGATTTTCCTCTACAACGCTACAGTGACCTTTGTGGTCGTTCTGACAACCAACTAAGTCTTTGCAGCCTCTACAGTTATCAAAACTAACAAGGTGTCGTGATAACGAACCGTAATTTGTCGGATGCGTCAAGTTGTCCACTCGATCAGGAAAAGTTCCCTTGATTCTTTTCGTTTCAGGGTGTTCTTCTAGCCGTGTTATTACTGCTGCTTTTCGCTCGGCAAATCCCTTTGGAATAAGTTTTTTCAGTTCATCACCTAAGTTTCCCAATCACACCACAGCCTCACGCTTGGCTTTCAGCCGCTCAAGCTTTTTTTGATATTCTTCTTGATCATAATCCGGTTCAGGCTTAGTTTTAGAATCTATGACAGTACTAATCTTCTGTTCGTCTATTTTTCCGTCTTGCTCGGATAATAAATTATAAATGCGTCCTTCGCAGTACTTGATGCTTTTGATCTCGTCTCGTTTATGTTTAGGTTTAAATTTGTCAAAGGATTGATTGATGCCGTCAATGGCAACGGAGATCGGAACTACGTCTGCAATGAGTTGATCTAAAAACAACTCGTCATTAACCGTAAGATCAAGTCCCTTTGCTCTGCGTTTGAGATAAAGGTCTGTGACTTGTTTACGATAATCAAATTCATCAGCTTTCCGGTTGGAGTCGGCATCCCCGGCAGGAACGGCATCCTGGCTATCTGATTTGATTTTGTTTGAAAGTCCTTTGTCCATTTCAGTGTCCTCCTCTAAACAACAACTACTATTGTTTTTAATAATGTTTTTAATAATGTTTTTAGAGACGCGTTTCGCCTTACAGCCGCAAGGGTTTGAGGCACCTTCAACTTCTCGTTTTGAGAAGCCCGAGCTTCTTGTTTTGAGAAGTAACAACTTCTTGTTTTGAGAAGCCATGATGATAATTCCATGTACCTTCGATTTCTCGGGCTTCTTGTTTTGAGAAGTTCCGCCACTTTTAAAGTTGATGTTTTTACTAACTAAATCCTTGAATATTTCTTCATTCCATCCCTTTACCGGACTAATCTGCCACTGCTCATAATCTTTGTTCACCGCAAAAATATTGTTATTTTTATTCCAAACTATCACTCGACAATTGGATAGATGATCAAGTTCCTTTCGAATATTTTGGTATCCAACGCCACATAACTCGAAGTATTTGAGCAAAGGTATCGATGCTGTTTTCTTCTGACACCCATACGACAACCGCCATATGAAGAGAATGATGTCTTTCTGACGCTTGGAAAAATCACGACGTATGATTTCATTCCATATCTCGTTGGCAAGCTTTACAAAGCCATTCTCTGGTTGTGGATTCGCCAATCACCTCACCTCTGATAACTATTGCTGTACATCGTCCCATCAGCAAAATTAACTTTCATTTTCAGCTTGAGGGTGTGAATGTTCTCCTGAAGACTTTTAAACTCGTTACGCCATTTCATTGAGCGACCATAGGATTCTGCTTCAAGCACTCTAATTTCTCTTGTAGCCAACTCTGCACGCTCCTTCTTAGGTGCCTTGGCAGAAATATATGCCTCTGCATAGTCCATGTCACGCTGGACGTGAATGCGCTTGTAGAGCCGGTCGCATTCACTTGAAATTTCTCCAGCCAGTTCATGACACTGTGTAAGTAACTCAATCTTTTCTTGCAATGATGCTGGGTTGTTCTCAGGCAAAACATTAGCCTGTTTCTTCATTAAATCTACTTGCTCTATGTAAGCCGCAAGGTCGAACTCGTTTTCTTCCTCCATGCTTACAACTCCGTTCTCAGAATGGAAGATCGTCATCGCTTATGTCTATGGGTTTGCCATCGCCAGAGAATGGATCACCATAACCTCCGTTTTGACCGCTAGAGTTTCTATTTTGACTGCTACTACCATTTTCATTACTACTTGATGAATTGCTGCCACCGTGTTCATTGCTTCTGTTGGACTCCAGGAATCGCACGTTATCCGCAATGACCTCAGTGATGTAAATACGCTTCCCTTCGTTATTCTCGTAGTTGTGGACCTGAATACGTCCCTCTACCGCTGTCAGCCGGCCTTTGCGCAAATAGTTCGCGCATGTCTCAGCCAACTGCCGCCAGGTAACTACTGGAATGAAGTCCGCTTCCTTCTCTCCGTTTTGACCGGTAAAGTTGCGGTCTACGGCAAGAGTGAACTGCGTCACAGCAACACCAGCAGGAGTATAACGAAGTTCAGGATCACGGGTCAGTCTACCAATCAAAATAATTCTATTGAGCATTTATAGCACCTCATCCATTTAGAAATTTCATCTCATCAATAAATCTGCTTGGTTCAGATGGAATGACTTTGCCCCAACTGCTATGTGATTGTGTCGTGGTAATAATAAGTTCATTCTCAGCACGGGTTACAGCCACATATGCCAGCCTGCGTTCCTCTTCAATATCTCTGGTGTTTTGGCTTGGAAATAGCCCTTCGTTCATGCCCACAAGGAAAACTGTCGGAAACTCAAGCCCCTTGCTGCCGTGAACGGTCATAAGTTTAACCGCGTCTCGGTCTTCCATTAGTTTTTCTTGAATATCTCTGATTTTGATCCATTTTAGGAACGCAGTAGGACTATGGTCTTCACCAGCCTTCAACTGCCGCTCAACCCAATACATGATGTAGGTCTGAGCTTGATCCAGATCCTCATGACGATTATTAAGATACCGCTCTATATAGCGTTCTCTCAGCTTTAATCTACGGGACAATACATCTAATGCATCATAAGCAGATACGCACTCTCTGACTGATTCAGCAACGCCCTGTAGGATGGCAGCATATTGGACAACCCTTTCTTCGTTCGAATCTACTAATGCCTCCCACAATGAAATTGACTTATCTATGGCTATCTGCTCTGCAATCTGAAGTTGCATATCAGTCAGTGACCGTTCTGGAAACTTAATGACTCTTTTAAAATTCGTTTCGTCCTGCGGGTTAAATATCCATGCAAGGTAGTTCAATAGCGACTTTACATCAGGCTTTTTAAGAGGATCATCCGAAGCGCTCAATACAGTACATGGAATGTTCTCCCGCCGCAACGCTTGATAAAAGATATCAATTTGCGCATTCGTCCGTGTCAATATCGCAAAATCTGAATACATGGCGCTCTGCACTCTCTCTTTGATCTGGCTGACTACATAATCCATTTCAGTATCATCGTCAACCAAAGAGACTACGTCAACGCTGGTACCTTCCTTGTAAGCTACTAGTCCTCCACCAATTTCAACTCCACTATGAGAGATTAAGTTATTGGCAGCTTCGACTATTGAAACTGTTGAACGGTAATTGCGGTTAAGCTCAATTACTTCTGTATTTGGATAAGAACCTGTAAATTCAAGAATGTTCCTAACTCGCGCTCCACGCCATCCATAGATAGATTGTCTCCAATCACCTATGCAGAAAAGGTGTTCCGGATTCAGCAACCGGATAAATTCCATCTGCTGCTGATCCGTATCCTGAAACTCATCCACGAACAGGTACTTCCACTGCTTCCGATAGTACTCAGTGACATCAGGATGATTGCTGAACAATGTGTTCACGTTCGAAATCAAGGCATCCAGATCCACTGCATTGTAACGGCGTAACTGATAGTTGTATTCGTCCCAAACCGCCTGTTCTTCAAGACCCTTGATTCTCAAATCTACTGCCTTGAGGACTTTACTCACGCTGGTTCTGTAACCCATTGTATTGATAATGACCTTCATGACTTCTTCCCGGTCTTCTTGGGAATAGATTGTAAACTGTCGATCAAGATTTAACCGATGGCCCCATTCCTGAAGGATTCTTACCGCTAAGGCATGAAATGTGCAGCAAGTAATCCGTTTGGATTCATATTCACCGATCAACGGAATCAGCCGGTCTTTCATTTCCTTGGCCGCCGCCCGAGTGAAGGTTATGGCCACAATGCTTGAAGCTCCAACACGACGGTTTAGATTGAGATGTGCGATTCGATGAGTCAGGGTACGGGTTTTACCCGTCCCTGCTCCAGCTCTCATTAGGATCTCTTCCGACTCAGATAAAACAGCTGATGCCTGTTCCTCATTCAGCCCAGCAGTGAAATTAACCACGTACCGCAGCCCCCTCTGGAGTCAGATCCCAAATGGTCCAGCCCTCTGCTTCCGAGATTTCCACAACACCAGCAATCAGGATATTATCCAGTTTGTGAGAAAGCGCATTTAAGCCCCTCAAGACGCCGCCAAGGTTCTTCTTATCCAAGTTATTGATATCGTCCAAGGCCAATATTTTCAGCGGCGGATTCGATCTTTCAAGCAGTGTGACAAGGAATGCGGATAAGAACATCAACTTCTCGCCGGTGGACAGTACATCAAAGTTTGTCTTGCGGTCATTCTTGATCCAGCCAAATTGAAATACTTCCTTACCCGTTTCTGATTCAGTAGAGAAGAACATTGGAAAATGAATGCCCATTAGTTGCAGATTTTCATTGATGGAGTCTTCAATAGGTCCAAGCACACCTTTAACCAGTTCTCCTTGAATACCCTTGGCTCCCAACGCCTCTGCTAAGCTTTTGCAGGCTGTGAAGTAATACTGTGCCTTGCTTGCTGAGATCATGGCTGTCTGGGCGTTAGAGAGCGTGATTTTAGCCTTCTCCTTTTCCTCAATCACGCGCTCAAGCTCTTCAATCTGCTGCGCCAGTGCCGACAACTGCGGCTCCAGTATTTCGAGTGGAGCAAAGGTTGGCTGCTTATCGTTCAGGAGGCGCTCTTGCTCCTGCTGCAAGTTGATGATTTTGTTCTGTGTATCCTGGTGACGGCGATTTTCTTCTTGTTCGTCCTTACGGATTATTTCAATCCGTGAACGGATGCGGTCATTAGCAGTGTTTTCATCGTTCGCAGATTTATAAAGCGCCTGCTTCGATTGTTCCAGAGAACTTTCTTCAGCCCGTAACTCCTTAATTTCGTTTCGTAAGTCTATTTGTTGTTGTTCCAGAGAATTTAGTTGTTCTTTCAAGGACGGGCCTTTCTGCCCAACAAATGAAGTGAATTTTGAAAAATCCTTATCACATCCAATTTAATGGTGGATTACGCAGACACCAGCGCCCTTTTCCTCAATATTTTTCAGAACCTCGTTCATGGTATTGAGTTCAAGGCTGAGTTTGTCGGAATTCTGTCTAGCATCCACGCCCTCTGCGGTCTTGGATTCTCTCAAAGCAACCAGCGCATCGATCTGATCTTGGATAGTTTGCGCTTCACCACTAACATCTGTTTGCTTAATTGACTGCTGGAGCACCGCAATTTCCGCCGCATAGTCACGATCGGAATTAACATCTAGAATTGATGTCAGCTGTTCAATCTCGCCTTTTAGGTCCTCTAAACGTCCGCGCTTCTGCTCCCATTGCCGTTTAATTTCATGACCCGCCTTAATCTGCCCATGAACGTCGGTATGCTGCTGCCGGAAGTCTTTCAGTTCTTCTTTTTTGGTTGTGATATCCCGATCAGTCTCTTCAAGCTTATTTTTCATGTCAGCCAGCTCGCGCACCGCGCCAGTAGCATCATTCTGTTTTTTGTTCCAATGCTTCTGTTGCGATTCAACCCATGAGGTCATAGCTTGAAGACCGGAAGATAGATCATAATCACTAGGCCATTCATCTAAGCAATCATTAATCAACTCTTTGGATGCTTCATAAAGATCAGGATTTGCTTCCTGAAATCCTTGGGTCAACAACTTTTGGATAAGATGAGCAGATACCTTTTTCTTATCCCATTCTTCGCTGGATATAGGAGACAAGCTATAGATAAATTCACGTCGTTTAGCATCCGACATATCAAGAAACTGCTGGAAGTCAAAGACCATCGGGAAGTTTCCAATCTCAGCTGAGATTCGCGCATTCATTTGCGTGGAGTTTTTCTCGCCTTTATTCGGTGAAACTGTGATCGATTCGCTGTATTTTACCTCTTTTGATCCAGTGCCCTTCAACTTTTCGGCACGAATGACCGAGCGATCAAAGGAGAATGAATCCATTTGCAAACCAGCCGTCATCTCATCTCCAGAACTGAGTTTGAACGTTTCGGCGTTAGTCTTCTTGCCGGGAATATACCCCAGCATTGCTAGTTGTACGGCTTGGAGCCGTGTAGACTTACCGGAACCATTAGGACCTACGAAGATATCCTTCCCAGTCAACTCTTGGTCGAAAGTATTACCCTTTATGTTTTTGGTGCGAATAGTTTTGATCATTAAAAACGCGGACCTCCTTTGGTTGAAAGAAAGCTTTCTTCTATTTCGATAGACTCTTCTGAGGCGTTGATCGTTTCTTCGATCACTTCAGCCCCAGCAACCGAACTGGTTTGTTGAAATTCAGCAGCGATTTCATTCAGTTTCGTTTCATCAAACGTGTCTTTGTATCCAATCACTAGAACGTCTACTACGCCGTTGTAAGCCTTTAACTTTGCTAATGGCATACTTGGCTGCTGTTTAATAGAAGCCTTCCACGCAAGTGTCTGAACGATCTTGTCACCGTGTTCTTTGTTATTTATGAGGTTTTGAATAACGCGGATTACATCAATGTTGTCATGTCTGCCATAGACCCCCAATTCCCCTTGGAAGGCCATGAAAATACCGGATCTGAGTTCCTCATCAGTTAACGTCCCTTCCATGCAAAGCTTGCCGGCATCCCGGTTCTCTTCGATCTTCTGCATAAGTTCCTTGACAAAACGAACACGGATATCAAAGAGGACAGTGGCGGAACTAACAATTGGCTTACCAGAAGGAGACATGCCTACTGTGATTTTTTGTGACCAGAACTTATCTGCCGTACCGGTCTCTGGATCAAATTCAATATATGGATTACTCACCTCGCGCCCATCGGCAAGGTGGATTGTATCAGGTGTAATTGTGGAGATCCCTGCAACCAAATTACATGCACGGTACCCCTCGGCACTAATGCCCCATTCACCATCATCGAATTGAATCAGGTGTCCATCGGCATTCGTCAGGCGAACAACGCCTACAGTGTTTTCCGCACTGGTAAAGAGGTTTCCGGCGCGGGAATTTACAGTTTTCCATTGCTCGGGATAGTTAATTGATATTTCTTGCATTTGCAAATCCTCCAATTCATGTTAATATGGAGGCGAAAACATGTTTTCGAGGACAATGTTTTCGCCCAAATGTTTCATCTACCCAAATGGCTCTGCTCCCCAGCAGGGTCATTTTTCTGTTCTGCCAACGCTAAGGCGGTATCCAAGTCATCCAAAACCGATTGAAATTCATGTCCGAAGAACCATCCAGCTCGTTCCAACGCTGCCCCGATTGAGACATTCGTTGTCTCTTCCTGCATTTTCTTAAGCTTGTGAATGGCGTGCTTGAGATGATGTTCCACATGTGCAGCCCCCTTTGCAATTCGACACTGGATAAGCATCATTTAACAAATCACGGATCGCTAGTATGTTCTTCAATCCAGTTACCTTTAGAGAAGGATCTTCTCCATCTAATTTGTAGACCAATAGAGCGTGAAGCTCATTTTCTACGAACACGACATCTTCAGATTCTAACTTGATAGTCATAGCTGGTATGCCATTAATCATGATTTTTCACCACCAAAGGAAAATTCCTCAAAATGATTTCGTACTGAAGTTTGTTACTTTTCCAACGTTCTGCCAACTCTTGTATAGTCATGACTGATCACCTACAACTACAGTGCCAGGATAAGTCTTCTTGATGTTTCGTGCATAATAGCTTCCGATCGATTCAGCAGCCATCATGATCTCATAAGTCAAACGTGGCACCCCGGGATGTTCATACACGGTATCACGGCCCTTGAACTGGACGAATAGCGCTTGACTCTCTTTGTCATATCCAACAGCGGCAATATTTGAAGATATTACCGGCTCAAGTTCAGGTCTCATAGGTAATCCTCCGGTCTGAATGTTTTGATGAACTCTACTGCATCATCATAGTCGATGCGGCGAATGTGGCTGTATTTAGCAACACTGAAGTTGTCTTTGAGCTTGCTCCATATGAGACGGCGGTACTTGCCTACCAGAGCGTTAAAAGAAACATCAGATTCTTTGTAGCGATCCTTTGTAAGTGCGTTCGATCTGCTCTTGACCGCTTGTTGTAAATTCCATTGCTCTACATCATCCAGGGTAATGCGGTCTCTCACCTCCTGGAGGGCCATAAGAACTTCTTCTTTTTGAACAATCATTTCATCCTTGATTGCTCCGAGACCTTCAAAGACCGATCTGACTACAGCGCCTTGCTGTTCCGTCAACTGCAAATGCTGTCCCATAGCTAACAAAATATCTTTTGTATCTGGCATCTCATTGAACCACCTTTCTGCCATTCACGGCGGGCCTGACCTGCTCAATAAATGCTTCCAGCATATCCAAGCTTTCACCCAGCCGTTTTTTCTCGCTGTTGCTTGCGCTGGCGATTGATCCTAACATAAAAGCCGTTAATCCAGCATTTTTAAGGAATGTTTTGACGTTAATGCTAAATTGAACTGTATTAATGTCCGCATCGGAACGCAGCCTCTTGAGTTGTAGTTGAGCCTGTTGCTCGTCAAAATCATTTGGTTGCTGGAGTTTGAGGGCTTCATTCTCCTCTTTGATGCGTTGGTATCCAGACTTTAATTGCTCAATCTTCAATCTCTCTGATTCGATCTCATCCTTCATCTTGTCTTTCCAGTAATCATCGCGCTGCTTGAGTTGCGCTTCGGTCTCCTTATCCTTCTGTTTTAGGTAAATTGTCTGTTCTTCATCATGCTGTTCAAGAGCCGCCGAGACAGCCTCTTGTACTTGATAAGCCGGTACAACGTCTTTGTATTTCTTTTGAAGTTCTTCCTTCTCATACTCCGCTTGTTCAGCTCGATCTTCGGCTTCGCGAACAGCAGCTTCGAGACGTTCCTTGGTTTCAGTAAAAGCTTTATGAGTGCTGATAATATTGGCGTCTAACTGCTGGATAATTTCCGGCGTGGCATTCTCCTTAATGAATTTCATCTTGTCGAACTGACGGCCTGACACTCCAAGTTGTTCTCCTACAATGTCGCGGACCTGACCAGATTCATGCTCAGGTAAATTTTCCTTACCTGCTTGCATTCGTTCTTTGGCTCTGATCCGTTCCAGTTCCTCAATTTTCTTCCCGTAAGCGACCCGTTCAGAGAATGTAAAGTCTTTCCGGTGTTCGTTCTCGCTTATCTCTAGTTGTAGTTGATGAGCATAATCGCGAACCTCAGTAACTCTTACTTCTACCTGTTCTCTCCCCAAATGCATGTGTGCTCTCAACCGTCGTTCTCCAGCGATCAATTGATAATCGGGTGTTACAACGATTGGATTGATTAAGCCGTTCTCAGCGATGTCCTGAGCCAATTCTTCGATGCCCGAAAAATCTTGGCGAATACGATCCGTTACTTTGATTTTGCTAATATCAATGAGCAATGTGATTCTCCTTCCTAAAATCATTTCCTCTCTGTGATAAGATGGGGATTGTCCAGATCCACCAAAACATCCAAGGAGGGAGGTGTAAAAAATGGTTATTATTAATTTCCTTGATGGAACACATTTAGAAATACTGGCCGACACCGTGCTTAATGGTTACAAAAATGATTCGACAGAAGATATTTTTTACTTAAAGAATGTCTTTGAAGACTCTATTGATGGTCGAAATAATACTGAAGGCAAGGCATCGAAACTGTTTGCTGGTGACTACAAAGTCGGTGTAATGGGGTTTATTTTATCAGTTGATTGTTTCTCGGTTGGCTTAGATACGATCAACAATGCTGTTTATTTATCTACAGCGGTCAAATCGGTCGAAAACCAACAAGAAAAACATGTAATGCAGCCGACTATCGGTTCTGTAAGTGTTCCAAGAGCTAATTAAGGCGTATATTCATCTTGCAGAAGTGTGCATTTTCTCAGAGCTTCTTTTGAACGTTCGAGAATATATAAGGCTGCTTCATAAGTCACGCTTTTTTTACCAATAAGGCTGAGTACTTCCGAAACAATTTCTGCATACACCGGATCGATATTTCCTAAAGCCTCTCTCACTGAGACGAGGCTTTTCCATTCGGGAGTGTCCTTTACTTCACTCTGGACCTTTTGATTCACTGCCCCTACACTTTCTCCCATTATCTTTCCTCCTCCCTCACAAACTTGGTAAGCAATAATTCTCAACACGGTTAAGCGTTACTCTTAGGGGCTTTACCTCACGCTGCTGAAGCATTGTCTTTAACTCCAAGGTTTTAGCCCGAGCAAGACCTGCTTCTCTTAAAGCGATTTTGTCTCCAGTAGCTAATGCAGTTACTGTTACTCTTGATAGAGCCTCATAAGCTGTTTGTAAATCTTCTTTCATTGAGATAACTCCTTCACTTCGACATTCGTTCTCTTGTAATAAAATGGATATTGTTCGGATTAACAACCCCACTAAGAAAAGAGGTAATTACATGTGTCTAAACCAAATGTTGATGAAATCGCCGCAGCACTATTTGAAAAACTTCAGCCACTTTATATTAAAGATGGATTGGAACTTACCCAGGAACTTCAAAATGACGGGAAACCAATTCAAGAAGCTATTCGGCAAGCTGATTTAGCAGCATTGAAACTCCACAACGAGAGATTTACGATTGAACTTATCAAAGGCGTCCTTGATGCTTTAGAATAAGTTTTGAACGTTCTTCCCAATATTCTCTTGCAAGATCAGTTGTAATGGATTCTGATCTAACAAGAATTTTCGCATTTGTTACGTCCTTTTCATGTTCGGTATCAGTAGCCGCCGTTCCAGCGGTGGTTTCTTTGCTTTCCAACGCATTAAAAAGTTTGCTGGTCAACTCTGCTAGTTTGTCTAATTCAAAGCCGATTCCAGAGTCTTTGAAAACCCCCAGTTCAACCGCTTTGCAATCAAGGCTGGATACCACTGTAACTAATTCATTTCCAATCAAGGCTAGTTTCTTCTTCAGTTCGTGTACTCCATCTTCAATTGGTGTTTTGGTGACTGTTCCTCCGCCGAACCTTTTAACCAATTCAGAGTCATTCCAAAATGCTTCTGCGTCTGTTGGAGTAGCAATTGTTACTGTAGCTCCATTGATAAATACATCGCCTTTAGGGGTGATCTGGAACGCTTCTGCAATCATTCCTAGTACTTCCTGTTTGTCTTCTTCTTTCATTGATTTATATCTCCTTTTTGAGTCAATCTTTAAGGATTTTAAGCTCGACTATCCCATGTTGGGCAATTTAAACGTTCTTGTTGCCGTATCCATTCTTCCAAAGAACGTATACTGAACATCATTTTCGGTCTACGTGAACCAGGCATTCCTGTTTTCACATGTGGGATTTGTTTTTGACTACAGAGACGATAAATCAAATCTTTAGAGACGCCTAATATTTCAGCAGCTTTTTCAGCTTCAACCATTTTATCCTCACTTATGGGAATGCTCTCTTCAATTTTCTTTAAAACAGTTGGTAAAATCTTGGATGCGACTTTTTCAGCAATAGCATCCAAAAAATCAGATGCAACATGTTCTTCTTTCATTTAACCTCCTCCTAATTACGATATAATCGCATAAACTTTGATATTTCCGATTAAATCGGATTCCCTGCCAAAAAAAATTATTTCCGCTGGCACTTTGTAGAGTTTTAGTAACTCATTTGTTAAGGCCCAGGGTATATCAGTCGAATCTTTCTCATACCTCCGGATGAGATCCATATTTTTTTTGGTTATTTCGGAGACTTCTTTTAAAGTGTAACCTGCATTTACTCTGGCGGCTCTCCAAGTAATTTTGTAATCGTCCATTGCCTCACCTCCCAAACCAATATTATTCCGATTAAATCGGATTGTCAACATCAAAACTCCAAATTTAACTTTTAATATCTGATTAAATCGGATATAATAAATATTATTTCTATATAACCGGAAAAAAACGGAGGTTTTCAAAGTGGCGCGGAAAAAGTTCACTGATTACGAGGTTAATCTTATGAAAGAAATATCTATTAACTTAAAAAAAGTCTTAATGCTAAAAGGAATTACTCAACTAGAATTAAGTGAACGAACAGGAGTAGCCTCGAGCACTATTTCTGATTATGTTAATGGTAGAACACTAATGTCTATGGGAAATCTACAAATAATCTCAGATACCTTGAAAATTGCAAAGTCAGATATTTTTCCCGACCTATTTGAGCAACATCCGCGATTTAGAGAAATACCATTACTCGGAACAATCTGTGCTGGAAATGGTCTTCTTGCTGATCAAAATATTGAGGAATACATCCATTATCCTTTTCCCAACAAAAAACAACCGGATTATGCATTACGCGTCAAAGGTGACTCAATGATAAATATTGGAATTACGGATGGAGATATTGTTTATATGCGTCATGCTCAATGGGCAGAACATAATGGTCAATTAGTTGCCGCACTTGTAAATGACAGTGAGGAAGGATTCCTGAAACGCATACATTGGTCTGAAAATGATTCCCAAATCAAATTATCCCCAGAGAATGATGATTATGAAGCAAAATTTTATGTCCCGAATCAAATACAGATTTGTGGAATATATATGGGTCATTTCAAAATTTCTGATATTTGAAAATACATAAACCATAGTAAATTTTCGAGGTGATCTGAATGGCGAGTATTCAAAAGAGAGGTAAAAGTTCTTGGTTATTTACAGTTGAAACGGGGTCGGGAACAAAGCGCGGTCGAGAAACGATGACTTATCGAGTTGAAGATACTGCATTACTAAAAACAACAAAAAAACTCAAAGATCACTTAGAATCAGAATGGAATAAATTCAAAATAGAAGTTGAATCCGGAAATTATTTCAGACCTGAAAAAATGACATTTAGAGAATTCACTGGTTTATGGAGCGATAAATTTGTAGATAAAAATTTAGCTGAAACAAGTGCTTTCAATTACAAATACCACTCTACGACAAAACTCACTCCTATTTTAGGTGATATACAAATGGATAAAATTAAGACTTTAGATATTGTCACCCTGTTGGACGAGCTATCAAAAAAAACTGGTGAAGCCTCAGTGGTTTATTGCTTCAGAGTACTTCGAAGTATATTCAGCAAAGCGGTGTCTTGGAAAGTTATCAAAGTAAATCCAATGGATGGGATTGATAAACCCAAAGAGGCCCCAAAGGAGATGAGTTTTTATAACGAACAAGAAGTAGCTGAGCTTCTAAAGTCCCTCCAAAAAGAAACTATTAAATTCAAAACATTTGTTACTTTAGCTCTCACTACAGGAATGCGCCGCGGAGAACTTTTGGGTCTTGAATGGAGACATATTAATTTAGAAAAAGGTAGTATCCTTATACATCAAACTATTCCAATGTTTAAAGATGGTATGCCTGTAATCAAGGGTCCTAAACGTGGTACAGGAAGAACAATAACGTTGCCTTCTTCCGTAGTAAAAGAACTTGTAGAATATCAAAAGCATATGATGAGGGTTCGCACTGAGCTTAAAGTTCCATGGGAAGGTGGAGAATACTCATTTTTATTCGCTCACGACAATGGACGTCCTAAATTCCCAAAAAATTGGGGAGACTACTGGCGCGAATTCCACGCTAGAAATCCACAATTAAGATACATTAGATTTCATGATCTACGTCATACTTCTGCCACTCTTTTAATCAGCAGTGGTGTTCATGCTAAAATCATCTCTAGTAGACTAGGGCACACTAAGATATCAACTACAATGAATATCTATGGTCATATTATTGAAGCTGCAGATCAATCAGCAGCTGACGTTTTCAATGCCTTTCTCCAACCTTCAAAGATTGTTAAACGAGCTAGGAAAACAAAGGCATAGTTGTTGTCGCGTTGTTGACAACTTGTTGACGAACTCTATTTAAAACTAACATTTACAACTTGTTGTAGCGATTAATTAAACAAATACAGCCTATTGTATCAACTAAATCGGAAATAACAATAAAATATAATACTGTGATTCTATCATCTCCCATGAAAGGGGCCCTAGAGATAGGGCCCCGAATTTATGTTTAACGGTTTTATAAACACAAAAAGACTACCTTTCGGCAGCCTTTTCAGCAACAACTATTTCACAAATCTTCCGATAAACTCAGAAACTACGCTCTCATACTTAACCGGATCCATGCGGAAAGCTTCTCCGTGACCCGCATTAGGAACGATGTAAAGCTCCTTCTCGACCGGACTATTCTCATATACCGTATGAACCATTTCCGTAGGAACAAAAGTATCATTATCGCCATGAATAAACAGGGTTGGCGTTTTAGATTTCTTCACCTGTTCTAAGGCTGAGGCTTCACCAAAGGAATAACCTGCCCGAATCTTTGTTAGCATACTGGTCGTATCTACAATTGGAAAGGCGGGGAGATGGTACATTCTTTTTAATTGAAAGGTAAGCTCGTCCTTCACTGAGGTATAACCGCAATCTTCCACAATTGCTTTAACATTAGCTGGTAAATCCTCTCCGCTTGTCATCATAACGGTAGCTCCCCCCATGGAAACACCGTGCAGGATGATCTGTGTATCCTCACCATTTGCTTTTAGGGCACTCTGAATCCACTTCAGGTAATCCTTACGTTCAGGCCATCCAAATCCGATATAGTCACCGCCACTTTCACCATGTCCTCTGGCATCCGGCAGCAAAATATTATATCCAAGTCTCTCATAATACATTCTGGCATATCCACTCATTTGAGTTGCATTTCCAGCATACCCATGAGCAACAATAACTGTCTTATCGGAATGTTCAGGGGCAGCTAAATAGTACGCTTTAAGCTGTATTCCGTCATCAGAATCTATCTCCCATCTATCAAAGCTCTGGGTATCCCACCACTCTTGGTCTGCCTTCGAGGTATCTTTAGATTGTTCTACCTCTGGACTGGACTGCAGGTCAGGGCTTTCATTTAAGAAATCCTTTGAAGCACGTGCAATAGCAACATGATAGAAATAAAAACTTCCCACAGTCACAACAATGATTAAAAGTACAATAACAGAAGAAATTCCGATCATCATTTTTTTCTTCAAACTAGCTCTCTCCTAAATAAAATTTAACAGTATTAATCTATGTTATCAGACTAAGATACCATGTATATTTGAATATTCAAAATCACAGTATTGTAAACTCATGTTATTCACTACGTGATTAGTATTCTTTTAATTTATTAATTTATATAGCTTTAATGGACACAACATTTTACAAAAAAAAGCCCCAAGTCGGCAAAATGCCAACATGGAGCCCTGCTATTTTAGAAATTTAGAACATACATGCACTTGTAATAATTACTAATAAGATGAACAATACTAAGATTGCGCCTGTAGAAGTAAAAGCGCCACCAACCTGACCATATTCAGCACCCATGAGAAGACCTCCTCCGTATTTAGAATACAATATATAATATGTATTTATCCCCCTAGAAGATTGGGCGTACGGTTAAAAAAAAAGACCTCCACTGGGCTACCAGCGAGGTTATGAGCTCAACATCTAATCAGAAACTAAAATACCATCAAAGCTTTCCGGACCCACACGTACTGTACCGAGAAGATTAGAAGATACAAATGCTGTATAAGTGAGCTGAGGTGTAATGGCTGGTAAGAAATCCGCTGCTGAAAAGGTTATTACTTGCGGAGCCAGAAGACTAAGAGAAAAAGTAGAAGTAGCAGAATACACTTTTGGATCAGTAGCCAAAGTTCCTCTTACAATCGTAATTGTGATACCTACTAAAGCTAACGGAAGCGTTACAGATATCGTTCCTTTAAGAAGAACGCGTGGATTGGTAGTCACTCCAGCCGTTAACAACCCAATCTGTCCAAAGAGCTGCGGCGTGTTAAGTACCGTAATAGGAATAGATATAGAGTTGGCGAGGCTGGCATTTTGAGATGTTCTTGCATCAAGGTAAGTTCCCATCGTTGCACCCCCTTTATATATTGGCATACCATAATATATTAGTGTTCTCGATAGAATGCATAGCCACATTACCAGTGTAAAACGATTGTTTTATAAAACTCATAGGCAAAATCTATTTATCATCTTTTTTCGTCCCATCCCTTTTATTAAACGCCAGTTCAAACAACCCGGTCGCTGATAGTCCCGCAAGCCCCCCCGCCCAGAGTCGCAGAATCAGATTCATATCAGTGAACGGATAGGCAACTGCTCCAACCAGCAAGCCAATACCCAACCCCACAACTGGCACAATGTTCCGCGGAAGTTCAATGCTATTCTTCACAAGTTGTACTAGTGCCATTACAAAAACAGCTAGGACTGAAGCAAAGGCAAGCACACTGTTGAGAGCATCGTTATACATGTTTTTTAATCCTCCTTATTTCATTTTTTACTTTCTGTTACAAGTAAACCCGCACGGTTCAGCACCGTTAATATGCGATAGAAATCGTAACTGCCACCCGATGGAGTATCGAGAAGTCCTGCCGCAGTCGCTGTTTTCACAGCCGCCTCAGCCCATGCAGGGACATTCATGACTGCTCGATTTTCAATTAATGCCACCCGATCTGTAAGCTTAGTGATCGACTGCCCCTGTTCTTGCACACCTGTTTTCAACGTATCCCTGCTAGCTGTAAGAACTGCAATAAGGGCACGCAGTTCCTTTACTTCCGATTCTAGACTAACAAGCTTTTGCTTATCCTCTGCGGACATCTCATCATCTCCTCCCATGGATTTGTCATCATATTTATACAGATTATAGGTATTCATAATTTGAATCAGCTTAGCTGCATAGTTCGGATCAGTAGCGTAGCCAGCTGCGGCAATCTCTTGTGCGGCCACCTTGCCACTCGCACCGAGAACCTTGCTGTAAAGGTTGCGATTCCATGAGACTCCATTCACAATCAAGTCGGAGTGATCCGCGATAGATTCTCCCCAGTTGTTGTAGGCTCGAAAAGGGGCATTAACTTTAACAGCTTTACCGTTAATATATTCAGTAGTTTGTACAGTAATGCTGCCAGCAGGTCCACTTCCTTTGATCCCAAACAAATTATTCGCTTTCACAGTCAATCCACTGCTGCCCCAACCTGACTCCAGAGCCGCTTGAGCAATGGTTAACGAAGCGGGAACCTTAGTGAGCTGCATGTCCTTTACAGCAAAATTTGCAATCTTCGCTATAAACTCGCCTTCTGTCATCTCATCACATCCTCTCCATTTATTAAATGCGAGGCATCATAAAATGACTGTGCTTATCCCCTACTAACATTGTGTTTTTACTAGATTCGTTTCCGCTATAGGACTCAGCTGACCCTATACGCAGCATTAGCTCACATTTGGAATGTTAACGGACTCCATAGCCGCAATTGGCACCAAAATCACTCAATATCATGCTCTTCATATGGAATAGTGTCACTGGGGTCCGAAACCATGCTCAAATGGTTAAATACATGCTAATAACGTCATCCGGGTCCTTAAGCTTAAGCAGACTGAATATGACTCGGCGGTGTAAAAGCAGCCAAACAACGCTCCAAAAAAGGAGCAGCGGTTCTCCTATTATTGGAGAACCGCTGCTCCTTTATCTTTTCATGACATCGACATCTGCTATCCACTGTGATCAAGCACTTTTCCCGTGTTTAGCTAATTTCCGATCTCACTAATCCCTGTAAATGTATCAGCTGCTCTCTCACCTTCACAACTTCCCCTACTATAATAAGAGCAGGATTTTTAATCTTTGTGGCCACTGCCAGCTTATCGATATTCTCCAGCGTGCCTGTCACTGTTCGTTGGCAAGCAAATGTACCATTCTCAATCAACGCAATCGGTGTTTGGGCATCTTTTCCGTGTATTAAGAGTTGTTCACGAATATGGCTTAATTGACTAACTCCCATATAAATAACAAGAGTATCTACACTATGCGCTAACCGGTTCCATTGTATAGGAGCAACATGCTCAGGGCAGCGACTACCCGTGACGACGGCAAAAGACGCTGCAATACCACGATGTGTCAGGGGAATTCCAGCGGAAGCGGCTATACCGATTGCGGAAGTTATACCCGGAATGACTTCATAAGGAATACCAGCTTGCACGACAGCCAGTGCTTCTTCCCCGCCTCTGCCGAATACGAAGGGGTCTCCACCCTTGAGTCGGACCACTCTATGGCCTTCGCTAGCATATTGAATGAGCAGCCCGTTAATTTTCTCCTGTGACATTGAATGCTGGCCTGGAGATTTACCACAATAGATTACTACTACTCCGGCTTTGGCATAGTTAAGCAATTCTTCATTTACCAAGCGATCATATAAAATAACGTCTGCTTCTTGGATTCGCCGCATTGCTTTTATCGTTATAAGTTCTGGATCTCCCGGTCCCGCTCCAACTATAGCTACGCATCCCGGCTTCATATCGTTTTCTCCAACACAACCTGTTCCAGCACAACAGAATCTCCGCGACCCGTCGATACATCAGACGCAGGAGTTAAGCGACTGCCCTTGAATTTTTTTTGAGAGAGATAGAATAGAATTCCAGTAAACAGAACACCTCCAATAAAATTTCCAAGGAGAACAGGAATGCCGTTCCATAACCACCAGTCACCAAAGCTAACACTCGCTCCCAGCATCATCCCTGCAGGGATCACGAACATATTTACGACGGTGTGCTCAAACCCCTGTCCAAAAAAAGTTAGGATTGGCAGCCACATGGCAATGATTTTACCGGAGGTAGAGCTCGAAGTCATAGCCATAACAGCCCCTAAGGTAACCATCCAGTTACAGAGCATGGCTTTAATAATAACTAACAGCATTCCGTCTCCACCCATATTTTTATAGGCAATGGTCTTGGCCTCACTTGTATTAATGAGGGTTTGAATCATTGGATGACTCATATCTGTGCCCATTTTTGTAATCGTAAGGCCATAAAGAACAGCGTATACCGCACAACCGAGCAGATGTCCGAATATAACCCATAAATAGTTGTTCAACATCCGCTTCGTTGTTGTCTTCTTTTCCAGAACCGCCAGAGGGATCAGCGCAAAACTGCCTGTCACTAGCTCTAGACCAAGTAGAATAATCATTACGAACCCTACCGGAAAAATAATAGCTCCTACCATAGGAATCCCGGTCTGCGCCGCAGCTGTAAATGCAAGTGTAGTAGCACAAGCCAGAATCGCTCCACCCAGACTGCCTCTCACCAATAACTGCAGGATAGATAACTCTGCTTTGTTCTTGCCGCTTTCAATCATAGCGTTCAGCACTTCACGTGGTTTGATATAATCCATGATTAATCCCCCTTCAACGGTCTTTTCTTTAAATGGTTACATAGATCGAACCACTATTAGGATCAATTTCTACATCAAATGTAACAACACAGCCTTTATCTGGCTCCATAGCAACTCCACTATGCAGGTCAATCTTCCAGTCGTGCAGAGGACAGTGAACCTTCGTACCACATACCATCCCTTCGGATAATGCGCCACCTTTATGAGGACATTTATTCTCTACCGCAAGAACCTCACCATCTGAAAGTCGAAATAACGCGATCTCCATGTCATTGACCCTAAAAGTTCGTGAACCCCTTGTATCAATATCAGTTACTTTACCAACGAGCATTTTGGTTATAGTCATCATTAGCCCCCCTTTAAACACTCTCTATTTGTGCAATAGCTTCGAAATTCTTACGTAGTTCTGGCTCATTCACAATTTGTTTCCAAGGATCAGTAGTGAGCCCCAGCACTGTCTCAATTCGTTCTTTGAGCGCCAAGCGCTCCTCCTGACTTTCAAGAGCTTTCTTTATATTGTCTACCCCTACTCGTTCGACCCAGTGTGCAGTTCTCTCATTCCAGCCGGCCTGCTCACGGTAATATTGTAAGAACGCACTTGCCCATTCGACTACCTCTTCTTCAGTCTTCACCACACATAGAAGATCCGTGGCCCGCACATGTACCCCTCCATTCCCACCAATATGCAGTTCCCATCCACCATCTATCGCCACAACACCAAAATCTTTAATCGTCGCTTCCGCACAATTACGAGGGCATCCGGAAACTGCAAGTTTCACTTTACCCGGCGTATTCAGGCGTTCGAATTGTTTTTCCAGTGTAATCCCCATACTGATCGCATCCTGAGTGCCAAATCGGCAGAAGGTAGACCCCACACAGGTCTTCACTGTACGTAACGTTTTGCCATAAGCATGCCCGGAAGGCATATCAAGCTCCTCCCACATCTTAGGCAAGTCTTCCTTCTTAACGCCAAGCAAATCTAGTCTTTGTCCTCCAGTAAACTTCACCATAGGAACAGCAAATTTCTCGGCAACCTCTGCAATCTTCTTCAATTCTGCAGGTGAAGTTACCCCCCCATAGATTCGCGGAACCACAGAGTAAGTCCCGTCCTTCTGAATGTTGGCGTGATATCGCTCGTTTGTATAACGAGACTCTTTCTCGTCTATATATTCCTCAGGCCACAACATGCCCAGATAATAGTTCAGCGACGGGCGGCATTTCGCACAACCTTCCTCCTGACTCCACTCCAGAACATTCATCACTTCTTTAACTGTCATTAGCTTCATTCTTTTTATCTCAGAAACAATTTCATCACGGTTCAGCGTTGTACAGCCACATATTCCTTCTTTAACTACGGTGACCGCATCACCTGCATAGAGTTGCAATAACCCTTCTACAAGTGGTTTACAGCCCCCACAGGAAGCGGATGCTTTGGTGCACGCCTTAATTTGCCCTACGCTGGTACAGCCTCCAGACTCAATCGCTTCAGCAATAGTCCCCTTCGAAACACCATTACATCCACAAATGATTTCATCTTCCGGCATAACTTCCAACCGATTCCCTTGCGTCGATGAGAACACATCCGCTGAGATTCCTAATAACAGTTCCTTTTCTCTTCCACTAATATTTTCTTTATTCTTAATTATCGAGAACAAGTGAGCACCGTCGCTGGTATCACCAAATAGTACTGCCCCGATTAACATGTCATCTTGTATAACTAGCTTTTTGTAGACTCCTTCTATTTCATCCTGATATCGCAGCGCCCTGGATCCGTCCGGCTCGGTGAATTGTCCTGCTGAGAATACATCAACACCAGATACTTTCAGCTTGGTAGAAGTTACAGAACCCATGTATCCTTCAACCTTAACTCCAGCCAGCCTTTTTGCTAATACGGCACCTTGTTCATATAAAGGAGCTACCAGACCATAAGCGATTCCTCGGTGCTCGGCACATTCCCCCAGAGCAAAGATACCGGGGATATTCGTCTCCATATAATCATTTACGATAATTCCGCGGTTGATCTGCACACCACTTTTCTTTGCCAATTCAACATTTGGTTTAATCCCAACTGCCATGACAATAAGATCCGCATCGGCTGTGCTACCATCTGTGAATAGTAAACCTCTTACTCTCTTCTTACCTAAAATCGCCTCGGACTGCTTATGGAGCAGAAATCTCATTCCTTGCGCTTCCAGCTCTCTTCTGAGCATTACTGATGCAGCTTCGTCCAGCTGGCGCTCCATAATATAATCGTGGATATGCACTACAGTGACTTCCATTCCCAGATGTAACAGACCTCTAGCCGCTTCCAGCCCTAGCAGGCCTGCACCGATGACAATCGCCTTTTTATAAGATCCTGCAGTCTCCTGCATGATCTGGCAATCCTTAATATCACGAAAAGCAATGACCCCTTCTTTATCCGCACCCGGTATAGGCAACATAAAGGGATTCGATCCTGTAGCTAGGATTAACTCATCGTATTCGGCAGTGATCCCCTTATCGGAATATACCTTTCGACTCTCACTGTCTATTGAAGTCACCGTATGTCCCATATACAACTTAATACCTTGGCTGTGATACCACTCCAGATCATTGATGATGATCTCACTCATATTCGCTCCACCAGCAAGAACGGAAGATAACATGATCCGGTTATAGTTAGGATAAGGTTCCGAACCAAAGATGGTAATCTCATACCCCTCAGGATTTAATTTGAGCAAATGTTCAATCGTACGAACCCCCGCCATTCCATTGCCGACTAACACCAGTTTCTTGCGCGCAGCTATCATCTATATCTCTCCTCTCCGTTTGGAAAACCCAAAAAGCCCGCTCCACTCCACACGGAAACTTACATTTCCATTGCGATAAGTGAAAGCAGGCACCATTGCCGCTTCAGTCGAATACACCGTTGTATTCGTGAATGATTAATTTGTTAAACCGACTATACAACAGGAATCAGAGAACGTCAACAATTATGACATATAAAATTTAAAAATCTTAAATTCGTCGACAACCCATCGTTTCTGTGTTATATAAAATAACATAACGATTAAGAAAGGGCGTCGAACTATGCATTCCCTGTTGATTATTCAGAATAGCACGACAGAGAAGGACACAGCCGAGCGCTCAAATAGTAAAACGGATGCCATACTCCGTTCCTCCGGATATATTGTCACAGTAGCCGTTACACAAGAAGAAGCTGTGGCACGGATCAAAGACGCTGATGCTTCCATACTCCATTTACCCATCACAGAGATCAATAGCTGGGGTACTTTACTAATGAGTCATAAGATTGCACCAATCCTTTGGTGGTGTACTGACGAAACAGCCACACTTTCACTTGCTGCATGTGAAGATAATATCATGGTGGATGGTGTATTATCGCCTTCCATGCTCTCACAGGAGATCCATTGGATCCTTCATTTCAGTGCCAAGCAATGTTTCGAAAGACAACAATGGCGTAAAGAGCGAGAACAGCTGCATGCTCGAATCGAAGAACGGAAATGGATTGATATGGCTAAAGGTATCCTGTCCAAGGTCAAGAATATTTCCGAATCTGAAGCTTATGATCTTCTCCGTAAACAAGCAATGAATGAACGTAAACGTATGGTTGATGTAGCTACTTCAATCGTTAGAGTCTATCAATTACTGCAAGATCAAACCTAAGGGGGGAATATACCTATGATCAACATTTTAAAAGAAGTCGCCCGAGGCAAAAGAGGCGCCCGAGATTTAAATTATGAAGAGTCTACATATGCCGCAGAATCTATACTCGGACGAACAGCATCTCCTGCTCAGATTGGAGCCTTTCTGGCTGCTGAGCGGATTAAGCTAGAAAGCGTAGAAGAACTTGAAGCTTTCGTCTACGTTTTACGTAAATATGCGCATCGCGAACCCCTTTTTGCGGAAGGTCTTGATTGCGCCGGACCCTATGATGGTAGAAAATCCTCATTCATCGCAACTTTTCCCACTGCATTTCTATTGTCCGCGGCCGGACTGCCAGTCACACTACACGGTACTGCTTCTCTGCCTCCTAAATGGGGAATCACTTTACAAGATATCATCTATCAATCTGGGATTGAGAAAACTGCGCTAGAACGTACAAAAGCCATTGCAGCTGCTAACAAGAGTAATGTACTATTTGCCGATGCTGAAGAATGGTGCCCTCCTCTAGGCGACCTTCGCAGCATCCGTGAGGAAATTGGTATGAGAACCTTATTCAACACCGCCGAGAAGCTGATTGACTACGCCTGCTCTCCTTTTATTGTCTTCGGGATATACCATAATACAGTCTTTGACCGATTATCTAGATTACTCATAAAGCTTAGTTATCAAAAGGCGTTAATTGTCCAAGGGGCGGAAGGCTCCGAGGATCTTTTCATCGACCGACCTACCCGCGTTTACACTGTCGAGAACGGTGTGGCGGCTCTTGATATTATTGATCCGGAAGAATTTGGTTTGGATACAATTGTTCCTGAAGTCCATTGGACACCACATCAACAGCTAATGACAGCTGAGGCAGTTCTACAGGGCGGCGGTCACATGGCTTTCTATAATCAAACTCTACTGAACGGTGCAGCAAGATTACATCTAGCTGGAAAGGTCAACTCTATCGAGGAAGGGCTGTATACCTGCAAAAGCTTATTGGATAATGGTGAAGCTTGGAGCGTATATGTGAAATGGAGGGGTGCACTTCTCGGTAGCACAAGCGGTGCCTTAGGTCCTGCATAATGCATTATCACCTCATTTTACCCGGACAATATGTAATTATTAGTAAATCTAGCTTGTGAATCCCGTAGAATTAGCGTAATATATAGTAATAATTTACTATATAGGAGGGTCTAACAGACTATGCCTTCATATTATTTTAAAGAAGTATGGACACCCTTACGCTGGGTAGGTATAAAGTTTTTTCGTGATGATGATGGATTCTTATGGATCAAATGGTGGGCAAAACCCAGAAAACGGTTACGTTAACGCATAATATTTCATATGCAATAATACATAGGTTCAGCAGTGAGTTAATTATAATAATCTGCGTTTGCCACCACCTCCGCTCTAAGCATTGGTTTGCTAGCGGAGGTCTTTAGGCATCTTTCCTGATGAAATCCTTCAAATTCAATTAAAAAGAGCACCCATCGCTAAAGTACTAGCAACTGATGCCCCTATTTACTAATTCCCTACTTTTGCCCCAAATGAACGTGCCAAGAGTACCGCCTGTTCCATATCCATCCGCACTCCCTGTAGATCCAGACTCTTTAAATCAATGCCTTCAACAATCGCTTCCCGCATATCCGCTCCCTTAAGCTTGCATTGAGACAATTGTACACGGCTCAAATCCGCTCCACGCAAGTCACTTTTTTGCAAATTACAGCCCATTAAATCCGCTTCTGTAAATCGAATCCCCCGCAGATCCTGTCTGCTTAGATTGGTATGTCTAAGGTTCGTGTACGACCAGTCCCCTCCAAGCAGCGAGATTCCGTCCAAATAAGCGTTTGAGAAATCCGATCCTACCATCTTGCAATCTTCAAATTTAGATACAAACAGGTTCGCTCCCGTAAATTTACAATTGGTAAAAGCTGAACCTTTATGGTGAGACGCATTAAGCATGGCTCCTGTAAAATCACAATCAATAAATCGACAGCCAATAGAGTTCATCTCTTCCATAGAAGTGCCTTTGAAGGAGCATTGCTCGAATGTGCAGTTGTTTAACTCACCATCCTGCAAGCTTCCTTGGTCAAAATTGTGATTACGGAACGTTTCATTAAGGTATTGGTACATATAAGTCTCATCACCTTCATCAGTATTAAAAAAATTAATTCTTAATTAAAAATAGCACTTTAGTAGATTGTTCTCAACATTCCCTTTCGATATAATAGCAAATAAACAATGGGGAGGTAAATTATGGATGTGTCCAGCAGGAAAGAACCATTCCGTTATGTTATGAACCATCCGCTTGAATGCTGGATTGAAGTTCCGCTTAACAATTCCGGTCCAGGTGCTGGAAAGTTAACAGAGGCTGTATTACTCGATCTTAGCCGTTCGGGTTGTAAAGTACGCACCCCTTTGAATCTTCGATTCACGGCAAGAGATACCAGGCTTATTATTCATCTTCGATTAAATGAAGAGAAGCTTCAGCTCTTATGCAGCGCCCGTTGGGGTTGGATGTTTGGACTTGGCCAATATCAATATGGAGTTAAATTCCGCTTGGACGAAAATGAGGAAGACCGCCTAATAAGAGAGCTTGAGACATGGACCGCCACCCTTCGGGTTGAAGGTCTGTAGAACTTACCATAACAGATGCCCTTCACTTAGAAGGACGTCTTTTTTTTGCACAAAACGAAGACAAAGCTAAATCGCTCTGCCTCCGTTCTAAAAACTATTCCGCCATGTGGTTAGGCGTCCACTCTTTTTTTAACGAGCTTGATGATGACTGCTATAAGGAGAACTGCTATCACCGCTTCAAATAGAAGAGGAGCTAGATTCAAGTGACCCTGTGTAAGCTGTATCCCACTTCGGGTATCCGTCTCAGCTATGACCTCGAACTGGAATACACTTTCCCAAGCAGTGAAGTTACTTTTGAAAATCAAATATTCCAAATAGGATATTCCATTCTGTAACAAATACGCAGTGGCCAGCCCAATCCATACTCGCCCCTTAAATTTCACACTTCGCGCAACCGTAATGGAGACCATCAAGGTAAGCATGATATAACCGGCAAACCAATATGCCTGCAAAAGAACTAACAATCCCACTGTCCAGAAATTCTCTGGAAGAACTAATGTGGAATACATCGAGAGATACACGCCTAAATGCATCAAAGCTATTAAAATAATACCCAGCAGCAGAGCTAAAAAAAGTACTAACGGAGAAAGGACTGTGTTCAGGGTTCTTACGGGCAATAGGCGACGATTGTAGGAATTTATATTGTTAAAAAAGGTTCGTGCTGCCATGACAAGAAAGATCAGCCCTGCGATGACATAAGTTAATCCGTTCAAAATAAACCTTTCATAGTCATGTAATTTAGTGAACCCCAACCCGATCTGCGCCAGAATTATGATTACAAAAACAGCAAGGAACTTATCCCTATCTCGTCTAAAATCGTACTTCACTAGCTTTAGCATTCTGCGTACACCTCTCTGAACAGTTCATCTATGCTTTTGCCTTGGCGAAGCCGGATATCCTCTACCGCCGTATGCATCACAATTTCTCCCTCTTTTATAAAAATCACATCATCAAAGATCCGCTCAATATCCGATACTAAATGGGTTGATAAGAGAATGGTACTGTCCTCTTCATAAAACTCTACCAATGCATTAAGAATTTTTGTTCTAGCTACCGGATCTACACCACCAATGGGTTCATCAAGCAAATAAAGGCTAGCTCGGCGTGATAGAGCAAGTGTAAGCTGTAAACGTTCATTCATCCCTTTGGACAGCTCCTTTACCTTATCTTGCGGACTTAGCTTCATAAACTCCAACATTCGCGAGGCTTTAGTCAGATCAAAATCAGGATAGAAGTCAGTTTGAAACTTTAGAGCATCAGAAACACTCATCCAAGATTCTGTAAGCGGCTTATCAGGCATAAACGATACCAACGCTTTACTCTCTGTTCCTACAGAACCCCCAATGACCGATACACGACCGGTCGTAGGCTGTGACAGCCCGGCGATGATTTTCATAAGTGTACTTTTGCCGCTGCCGTTACTGCCTAACAGTCCCGTGATCTTACCCGCACTCAGATTAAAAGATACCTCGCGGAGGGCATGCTTGGAACTATATTTTTTTGTAACTTCATGAACCTCAAGTATATTTTCCAACTTGCGTATCCCCCTATTCTCCATCCTTATTGCGGATATTCTCCGCCACCGCCGCTAAAATATCTTCGCCTTGAAAGCCAAGATCCTGCATACCACGAATGAAACGATCCAGCACATCTTTTGCCATTTCTTTTTTGATGGTCAGGATAGTACCTTCATTACTTGTGACGTATCTTCCCATTCCACGCCGGGTTTCCACGATTTCTTCACGCTCCAGTTCCTGAAAAGTTCTTTGCACCGTATTCGGATTAATCTGCAGTTCACTGGCAAGTTCTCGTACCGATAGAATTTTATCACCCGGTTTCAGCTTACCTGTGACGATTTCACCTTTGATGTAATTCATGATCTGGATATAAATCGGCAGGTTGTTATCGAATTCGATTGTCATGATTAAGCAACATCCCTTCGTCTAAAGACGGAGAAACCTATGAGAAGAAAGACAACTGTGTATACGGCAAGCATCACGATGGAAAAGGTCAGTGTCATTCCAGGCATAGGTGCTCCTCCACCTTCATAAGCAGCTAAATTTAAGTTAGGAAACAGAACATATTTGTAAAAATCACGAGAAATAATCAATTTGTCTATCATTAGCGCAAACATAGTAGCCCCAATGGTTACCCCAGTTGAAGTGGTTAATACCCCCAGCATAAAAGCAAGTGTTCCATACACAACCGTACTAACGAGATTATACAATAGGTTTGTAAGCATCTCACTCATACCCGCTTCTCCACCACTTAGTCCAAACCACAAAGCTCCTGTTCCAAAAACGGCTATACCTCCGATGACGGTCAAAGTCAAAGCATACAACAGTACAACCACATATTTGGATGCGAGGATTGCTGTACGGCTTCTGGCGCGGATAAGCAAGAACTTGATGGTTCCTTGACTATACTCTTTTGAGACAATACCTGCTGTTCCGATGATCGCAAGAATTGTAATCACTTGGCCAATCCCTTGGGAAAGCAGCATCATTGCTGAAAAATCATAAGCTGATTCAAACATGTCAGGTGAAACAGAATGAACAATATAACCTAATAGCAGGGATAATAGAATTAATATCACATATGGCACAATAAATGTGCGTTTCTTTGAGATCTTGAGCCATTCATTAACAATAAGATTATTGAAGTTACGCAATGCGGTTTCCTCCTGTCCATTTCAAGAAATCTTCCTCAAGACTCTGTTTATTCTCCGTAATCCGGAAAATTCCCACACCTTCATCACTAAAAGCAGATACAAGCTCCGGTACTCTGCTATCAAGCAGACTTACTATCACTTCAGAACGAGCGCTGTCCATGGAGGCCAATTCCGCATAATCTAAACGCTCCAAGAGGTTTATCGCCGCTTCAACCGATCCTACACGGATGGTTAGCTTTACTTGTGCGGTTGCTTCCTGCTCTTCACCAATCGCAGTTACGGTTACCAGCTTACCATTCTGGATTACGATAGCCCGATGGCATATTTGTTCAATTTCAGTGAGCAAGTGGCTGGAAATTAGAATAGAGATGCCTTCCACTTCGGCGATGGTACGCATATAATCACGCATTTCCCGTATTCCAGCCGGATCAAGTCCGTTCGTAGGCTCATCTAAAATCAATAACTTTGGCCGATTGAGTAGCGCCTGAGCAATCCCTAGACGTTGGCGCATGCCCAGCGAATAAGCCTTTACTTTTTTATTCATCGCTTCTTGAAGTCCTACCAGTTCTACAACCTCATCTATTCTGCCAGCCTCAATATTATCTGTCATTCTTTGGTACTGCTTCAGATTATCAAGTCCAGTCATATACGGATAAAACTCTGGATTCTCAATTATCGCACCGATATGGCCAATCGCCTGCTTAAAATCATTCCTTACACTGTGACCTTGGATAATCACATCGCCTTCACTCATCCGTATTAAACCCGTCATCATTCGAATCGTTGTGGTCTTACCTGCACCGTTTGGACCTAACAACCCAACAATTTCACCCTTACGGATATCAAATGTCAGCTTATCCACAATCGGTCTTCCTTTGATAATCTTACTTACCTCATTCATTTGCAGAACGACTGAATCTTTCATCTCTACACCACTCCCCTGTTTCATGCGGATCCTCCCTGCCAACTAATGTATTGTTCATTCGTTTTATTGTGTCAGTGTTATAGTTGAATAGTACACTAATATGTTATTGAAGTAAAGCCCAAAATGATAAGTTAATGCAAATAAGGGCTTTCTATTAGACTATTAGCCAAGCAAAAAATTTATATGAACATAGATTAGATAACAAAGGAGGAATTACAAATGAAAAAAGAAGTTCATGTATCGCAGACTTACCCTCGCTTGACCGTGTACGATGAAGAAAACTTCAATGGACGCCGTAGAATATATACTGGCAACCTGGGTATTCGTAATACGGACAACATCCTCGATGGTATTGAGAGCCTTCGGTTCTTCTCTACTAGCAGCAATGCTACACTGGTACTTTTCACTAGAACACGGTTTAGAGGGAACTTCCGTGTACTTCGCGGGAACCGCAACATTAGGGATCTGGATGATTTCATTTCAGGTAATGACGTGGAGTCCATTATTTCTACTAACCAACGCTTAACCCTCGAACAAATCCGTAATATCCGCAGCAGCGGTAACTTGCCTTCGGGATATCGTTTGATCTAATTTTTAGAGGACGCAGTTTAAGCCATAAGCTTAAGGTGCGCCCTCTTTTATTTTCCGCTATAATGACTCCATACATATTAAACAGGAAAGAAGGCTACTTTATGGAACCGATCGTTTCTACTCGATGGCTGCTTGCTCGGTTATACGAGCCTGAACTTGTTATAGTTGATTGCCGTTTTTTACTTACTGACCCGGAAGCTGGACGTAAAGCCTATACAGAAGATCATATTCCCGGCGCAGTTTATCTACATCTGGAAGAACAACTCTCCGCTCCTGTAAGCTCACACGGGGGACGCCACCCACTGCCAGAAATTTCAAAGCTAACTGCCGCACTTAGTAAGGTTGGTATTAACAGAGATAGTATTGTTGTTGCTTATGATGATCAAGGTGGTGCCTACGCTTCCCGTCTGTGGTGGATGCTTAAATATTTGGGGCATGAACGTGTGTTTGTAATGGATGAAGGCTACTCTGCTTGGAAAAAAGCATCCTTCCCCGTCAGTGATCATCAAGCGGTTCGGATTCCTAGCCAGTATGAAGCAGATGTTCAGAAGAAGATGCTTGCTAGCATGGAAGATGTGCAAAATGTAGTTAACGCCGGTGGCGCACTATTGATTGATTCCCGCGAGTCCCGTCGCTATGAAGGTTTGGAAGAACCGATTGATCCGAAGGCAGGTCATATTCCTGGTGCGATCAATAAGTTCTGGAAGGATGTTCTCGATGAGCAAGGGCGCTGGAAATCAACTGAGGTGCTGAAAGAGCATTATGAAGGAATTGATCCTGAGCAAGAGATTATTGTGTACTGCGGTTCAGGTGTAAGTGCCTGCCCTAATGTGCTCGCGCTAGGCAAAGCCGGGTACAAGAATGTTAAGCTGTATGCGGGAAGCTGGAGTGATTGGATTTCATATGAGGAGAATCCGGTGGCTACGGGAGAGGGTTAAGCGTTCGTTTTTATTTGTATATTTAAGAAAAGGAAAAGCCCGCAATCTTTGCGGGCTTTTTTAGCTTGCGCTATATACCGAAACGTTTACGGCAAGAAATCGATTTTCCGAAGGTCGGATACGTTTGCCTCTGCTTCGTCTTCTTCACCGTACAGCATCGTACATATCGTATTGGCGGCAGGCTTCGTATATTCGGGATGGATGAAAACCGTTCGTATTGAGTCGTCAAAAAAGACATGGGCCTGGGTAAATGATGTGCCGAAAAGACTAGTTGTTCTGATCGGAATCGCGGAGCTACTCGGAGCGCTGGGCCTTGTTTTGCCGTGGGCATTGAACATAGCTCCGTTGCTAACGCTGATCGCCGCGATCGCTTTGGCTGCGGTTGCACTGCTCGGGATGCTGTTTCATATTGGGCGAAAAGAGTACCGGGAGCTCGGCGTAAATATCTTTTTTGTAGTTCTGGCGTTGATCGTGGCAATTGGAAGACTATAAAGGAAGTTGTATGCGGGTAGTCGGAGTAATTGGATTTCATATGAGGAGAACCCGGTGGCTACTGGAGGAGAGTAACATACAAAAGCCCGCGTCCGACGCGGGCTCTTGTATTTATGAGTAACTCCGAAAGATAGCTAAAATCAACAAATCAAAACTCAAGTCAACAGTTAACTAACTTCACTACCTCTTTTATGCTGTTTAGATCGGTCAAATACTTTTCTAGTGCATTTTCTAGCTGCGTACTCTTTTCAAGGTTTGGAGGAATTATTCTAAAAATCGCTGATCCGCAGCTGATTCTCCGCGTCCAACAGCTCAAATTGATTTCGATTAAACCGGATCAGCCCGTCCTGCGCCATCCGCTGCAGCTCTCTGGACAAGGCGCTGCGGTCAACAGTCAAATAATCAGCCAGGTCGCTGCGGGTAAACGGAATTTCAAAACAGGCGGAATTGTTTTTTTTGGTCTGGAGGGCTAAATAATGCAGAATACGGTCCCGCAGCGATTTGTGGGAGACCAGATCCAGCTTTTGATAGATGGACCGGTTGTTCTCAAGCAGCAGGGTCAGCATATTCTCAATGATCCGGCCCCTTAAATGGCAAGTGTCCTGGCCGGGCCGGACAATTTTATTTATTTTGACAAACAGAATCCGGCATTCCGAACCCGCCACCGCTTCATAGCCGCTGTGTTCTTGGACAAGGCGAAGCGCCGTTTCGCCAAAGATTTCCCCATCCCCGAGCTCCGAGAAAATAAATCTCATGCCTGAGATATTATCTTTGCACAGCAGAACATTGCCATGGATAATAATGCCCGCCGAATCCAGAATATCGTCTTTTCTAAAAATAACCTCCTTCCGCGCAAAATCCTTGATTGTGCCCTGCAAACAGCTCAGCGCTTGCTGCACCTCCCGCTCCGCGAACCCCTTAAACAAAATAGTGCTCTGTATCCTGCTCAGATATTTCTGCAATTTTCTCAGCCTCCTGTTGCCATGGCAACAGAGTCATGATAAATACTCTGCTACAATAAAATAAATGAGAATAATTCTCATTGGTCATTCTCATTATATCAAATTGCAGGAATCATTCAATCAAGCAATTTGGAAATAAACAAAATGCTGTACTTTGAACAGGGGGATCGTATGAGTGGAATTACAGCAGGCAAGGTATTTTTTTTAACAGATATGATCAGCGTTAAGCCACACCGTATTGCGAGCCGAGTGCTGGCATTGCCCGTATCTGCAGCCGAAACAGCGGCACAACCGGAATGGGTATTGTATGCCATGGATCAGGAGGAGACCATCAGTTCAGAGACCTCCCCCAAATCTAAAATCATCCATGTGCTGGAAGGCGAGCTTCATCTGCTGGTGGCGGAAGAGCCCTATCAATTGACAGCCGGCGCATCCGTTATCGTCCCAGCGGGCACTTGGCATGATTATTCCGCCCGCAGCAGCTGCAAATTTCTGCAAATCAGTATATAAAACGGAGGTAATCAAAATGGAAACAGGTTTATTCATTAAAAAACTGCCGCAATCCGCAGTCATTGATTTGAAGGACATCATCACAATAGAGGAACAGCAGGTTTCCAGTCTGACCCTTGTACAGCGGCCAAATCTGGCAATGACCCTTCTTTCGCTGGACAAAGGCTCGTCGATTGGGGGACATTCTTCCCCGGGAGATGCCATGGTCAACATTTTGTCCGGGCAAGCGGAAATTACAATTGGAGAAGACAAGTACACTGTTCATGCCGGGGAGACCCTCGTTATGCCGGCCAATATTCCGCATGCCCTACACGCAACAGAGGCGTTTCAGATGCTTCTGGTTGTAGTCAAGCCGGATAAGTAATAGGGTGAATGCGATGAAAAAGGAAGTAGGCCATAATTTTTTGGCGCGGCTGGGAAAAAAACGTTTGCGGCCCGGCGGCGTTGCAGCAACCAACTGGCTGATCCAGCAAGCCAATCTGAGTACGGACAACCAGGTATTGGAGGTAGCCTGCAATATGTGCACCACCTCCATTCAACTGGCCGGGAAATATCACTGTCAAATTACCGGCATCGATATGGACCCGCGGGCGCTGGAAAAAGCAAACCGAAATATCAAAAATGCCAACTTGGAAAACTATATCCGTGTCCGGCAAGGAAATGCACTGAAGCTACCTTTTGAGAATGAGAGCTTTGACGTTGTCATTAATGAAGCCATGCTCACGATGCTTAACCAGCCTGCGAAGGAAAAGGCAGTCGCCGAATACTATCGGGTACTGAAACCTGGCGGCATTCTGCTTACCCATGATATTACCTTTGCCAAGGAAAATATGGAAGAACATCTGGCCGAGCTGCGCCGCACCATTCACATCAATGTCGAGCCACTGTCTGTTGGGCATTGGGCGGGATTATTCCACTCCGCAGGCTTTAAGCAAGTAGACAATGCTACCGGTCCCATGTCCTTGATGAGTATCAATGGACTCATTCGTGATGAAGGGGTTATCGGGGCGCTACGTATTGTGAAAAACGGGCTCAAGAAAGAGAACCGGGAACAGTTCAAAAAGATGTATACCTTTTTTAATACGACGGGTAAAGATCTGAATTATATTGCCGTTTGCAGCAGCAAACAATAGTTGTGCGCAGGCCTATCATGTCTTATGATAGGTTTTTATTTCCACTGACGTTGAGAATGATTATCAACAAAATTCATCAATATTACCGTCTGGAAGTCAAAATAACCGCTTGAAAGGAACTCACGATGAAAGCTAAATCTGTTTATGCCTTGTGCCTCAGTTTGCTGTGTTAAGTGCCTGTTCGCAACAAAAAAATGAAAGTTCGCCCAAATCCGCTGCTCCCTCCGAAATTCTGGAGCAGCTGCTGACGGCGCAGTAATTGCCTGAATGAAGCAGAACATTTTAAAATCAAATATATAGAAAACGCGAGTCCGGGTAGCACTGCCCTGAACTCGCGTTTTTTTGCTAAGTTATTCGGTTATGTATTTCTATCGCCTATTTTGCCGGGTATCGCTTCAACTGCTGCTCAAACACGGTATTGTAGTAAAATTTTCGCGGATAGGTATCCTCCTTCAACAACTTGTAAAGTACGGATTGACCTTCTTCATAACGGACCGCAAATTCACATTCATCATAAAAACGCCGGGACAGCTCGCGGATCAAGTCTATCTCGGACGAACAGCGCCATCCGAAATAAATCATATCTAGCTGGTCCAGCGGATCACGGTAAGTGTCGAGGACAATACAAGCGTTTGGCTGCACTGGATTGCTGTAAACAAGCACATGTCCGTTGTGAACAGGGTTGGCAAAAAAATGTTCATAAATCTCCGCAACGGGTACTGTAATGCCCAATTGATCCATGATGATCTGAAAATTCGGGTGCGCAATGTAGGCATCATTCTGCTCATCCGGGTACTCCACCAATTCTGTAATGGATGCCATGATCCCAAATTCATACTTCATATGAACATCCTCCCTGTTGATTGCTTGAAAAATATCCCTATGCTTGCTATGATAACAAAATTATTGGGATGAGAGGCGATTATTATGAAAAAAAAGCTGCGTTCTATCACGCTCAGGGGACTGGAATACAGCTACATACTGGGCATGCGAATCCATGACAAACGGAGTCTGCTTGAATTAAAGGTTTATCATAAAAATGTAAAGCTCCATCCGCTACGCATCCAAATCCTAACATGGGATGATCCGATTGCCGGATGTCCGCTGAATACAGGCTATCTGCTGCAAAACCATAAAAAAGGGTTTGATGTTGTCTATAATCTAAACCATCCACAGCGTATCCGCGAATGGATCGAATATGGAACGGCTAAAGGCTGGGACGGCACCCGGACAATAGAAATCATATATGGATTGGATGCTATGCAGGAAATGGGCTACGATATTACTTCATTGCGCACTTCTATATAATCAGTCAAAAACCTGTTCCAGTGCTTGCGGATTATAAGGACTGATAATTTTATATGCATTCAAGTGAGGATTGCTTAAATCATTGTCATAGATGATCATATGCTGTCTGCTTTTTAAAATAATATCAAATCGTTGCTTGCGATCAGCCTGAACTATCGTAATATAATAGCTGAAATTTTTGTCAGAACTGACATTTCGGGCCGATTTCATTAATTGAACATGAGAGAAATCAGTAAAGATCCGCTCAATAACAGCAGGATCAGTAATAATGATGTCTTTCTTTTCACCGGGAACTGAAGACAATCGCGAGATTTCTAGAGAGGCGATTTCTTCCAATCGGATGGTATTGGCTACGATTCGTTTAAACGAAGTATAGCGGCTTGCTGTATAGGCCATCAAAGAGACACCTACCCCTGTCAGAAGCGCACCGACAAGCATGTATTTTCTATTTTTATCCATTTCCCATTCCTCCCAGTAATACGATTCTGTAAGCTACAATTATAAAACTATAAAGACATCGGTGCAAATCTGCTTATTTTAACTTCTACATAGCACACGAGCCAGGGGTCAGAAGGAAATACTTAAGTCAAGTCAGCCCCCAAGCTGTTTTGTTCCTAAACTAGCGCAGAAAAGCCACTCTATGGGCGGTACGATGGACGGCTTGCCCCTAATCCTCTAGCTCGTCCAGCTTCGCTTCCAGTTCAGCCAGCTTACGATTTGATTGTTCCAATATTTCCTGAAGCTCTGCAGCTTCTGCTCGTTTTATTTCTTTTTTAACGGTTTCAATCTGCTGTTCCAAATAGAGAATATCGGCTTCATTTCCTGAGTTGTTCCAAATCTGTGAGTAAGTCATAGTCAGCCTCCGTTTATCTGTGTCCACGATTCAATCATAACCCGCATTCCACTTCTTCAGATTAATCGATGCTACTCTTAGCGTCTAGCTAATCAACAAAAATCAATGAGCCGATTACTTTCCTATATTCAACACCCTCTACTTTATAAGCAAAACAAAGAAGCAGCGAGTTACTTCACTGCTTCTTTGTTGAATCTTACTTCTCTCATTCAAAACGGTCATTAAACTTCACGTCAAGGGTTAACCTGAGATCTCATTTATTTAGCCAGCAGTTTAGGGAACTCATCCAGCAGCATGCTGCTGGTCAGCATATCGTCATAATTCCATTTGGTCTCCACAAAAGTAACTTTTCCGCTCTTTACAGCAGGGAGCGAGCTCCACAACGCAGTTTTCATTAACTCATTAAAGGAATTTTCCGCATCAGCATTGGCCGGATAAATGACAAACAAATGGTCACCAATAAGCATCTTATGCATTAGCTCAGGGGAGACCTCAATATAGGGCGCGCCTTCTGCCGGCTCGATTTCCTTCACTGCCTCGGACATTTTGTAGCCCTGCGGCTGATACAGCAGTGCAGGAATGCCACCAGTTTTCATCAAATACATTGTCTTGTTCCAATAATAAATCAGCACTACCGCTGTTTCTCCTTCGGCAAGTTTGCCTTCCTGACGCAATCCGCTCCACATATTCTCGACCTTGCGATTATATTCGGACAACAGTTGCTCTGCTTCAGCCTTTTTACCCACTATCTCACCAATGACAGGCAGACGCTCAGACAAGGGTTTACTCTGGTCAAATACAACAGTAGGTGATATTTTGGACACTTCTTCATATTGTTTGTCCATCACATAACCTAGCATAGTTAAATCCGGTTCCAGATCCAAAACAAGTTCCAGATTTGTAGGAAATCCGATATCCTGTGCCGGGGTTGTCTCCTTGTCCAAATAGACTGATTCTTCAATAAACCGGCGGTCGACACCGACCGGCTGAATCCCGAGTGCCAGCAGGTCTCCGATCGAATTACCCTGCAGCACAATCCGCTGTGGACGCTCTGGAATATCAACCTCATGCCCCTGACTGTCTTTATATACTCTTGTAGATTTTGAATTGGTGGCTGAGTCCGGTGGACTTGTCTCTGTTTGCACAGAGGATACCGGACTAGGGCCAGCATTCGCAGAATTAACAGGACTGTTCCCTGAAGAGCAAGCACTAAGCATTAAAACCAGACATAACAGCATCGCTGCTCCCATTGACATTTTTGTATTTCTAACCATCAGTAAATCCCCTTTTCCTCTATATTGATAATGATTATCATGATCATTAACAATATAACTTGGCTCAGCCCATCCTGCATTAGACAATCTTAGCCTGATTTTAGGACGATCTGATCCTTTGGCAGAGTCTTGGGCCAATGACTTAAAATTACCCGGAGTCACACCGGTTGTTTTCTTGAAAATACGGATGAAATAGGACAGGTCCGTGTACCCCACTCCGGCGGCAACCTCCTGCAATGATGCATCGGTATTTAGCAGCAGTTCCTGCGCCTTATCTATTCGCGTCCGAATAAGAAAATCAATCAGACTGGTACCCGTCTTGCTTTTGAACTGCTTCGCCACATAGGTCACACTATAATTAAGCTGCTCTGCAATAGAGGATAAGGTAATAGGCTGACTGTAATATTCCCGTATGTATCGAACGGCTTGCTCCACCAGATCCGGCTTGACGGGATAGACTCCATATGCCTGTCTCTGCCGCTCAACTTCGTAGACAAATTGATAAAGCATTGCTTTGATCTGAATCCGTTCAAGTGAACTTGAGTCCAGCCATTTTCGGTGCATCTCCTTTACTTGAGACAGTAAAACCACTGGAGCATCCGGAGCAAATTCATATTGTTTTTGAAAAGGACTGTTTCTTTCAAAAAGTCTACGTACACCTGATCCGGACGTTAGCGAAAGCGAAGCTTTATAGAAAATAAAATAAAACTCCATTTCCTCCCTGACCCAATCAATATCCAGTTGCCCTCCCTTTCCGCTGTGTAGGATATGAAAACGTTCTGCAGCATGTTTATTTCCATTGAGCCGAAAACCTGCGTTGCCGCGAACCATATATAAAAAACCTGCAGCGGGGAACCTATAGGAGGTCAGCTTGTCGCCGGCCTTAAACCACATATGGCGAATATCAACCAGCCGGATATGTGCATAATCCCAGAGCATCAAATTATCATCAGTATTTAAAATCTTTACTCGCCTCCTTCCTATCGGAAGTATAATTGATAATCATTATCAACCGCAAGAGCTGGAAGCAATATACAAACAAGAAGTCCGAAAAAAGCAGTTAAGCATCATCTAAAAAAATAACAATTCGCCTCTAATCGGTAACTTCAATGTGCCAAGTCAACAGACTAATTGTTAAGATCTCCCTCGCCCCCCACCATCTTGAAATCCCGCACCAGTCAAGGGTTTATCCTGTGCGTTATCCATTTTAATTTAATTTTTTTATTCTCAAAATTACTATTTCGAAAATCTCACTATCTTCCGATATGTTCTTATGAGCTATTTGCTCAGAGACAACTTGGGGGAGATGGTAGCATGTTAAAACAACTAAAAAAAAGGCGGTTCGGTTCATCAAGCATAGCAAATACTTTGTCCATTGTACTTTTAGTTATTATTGTTGTCGTCTTCTCAATCTTGGGAACCTTTATGTTTTCCAGCACTCGCAGCATACTTGTGAAACAACAAGAATCTATGCTTCAGACCAAAACACAGGCACTTGTCAGTCAATTTGATGCACTATTTAAGGAAAAGGGTTCACTGGTCAAGCAAATGTCAACGAATAACTTATTCAAACAATACATCGAAACCACCAAATCTCCAGAAATGGCCAAGACTTCACCGCATGCCGCTGAAGTAGCAAAGACACTAGCTGCCATTGTAAAGGTGGAACCCACTTTTGCAGATGCATGGATTGCTAGTACTGCCGGCAAAGGTTTTTACATCCTCAACAATGGGACGACATCAGATGCTGCTTTTAACATTAAAGAACGGCCGTATTATAAGCCAGCAATCGAAGCAGACGGCCTATACTACTCCGATCCTTATATTGACATCACTACAGGCGATATGCTGATGGGTATTTTTTATCCGATAAAAAATGACAACAATACATTAATCGGTTTTGTCGCGGTTGATATAGCGTCTAAAAATATCCCTGAGATAATGGAAAGCTATAAGCTAGGCAGCACTGGTTATTCCATTCTCGCCTCCAAAACAGGTGATATTCTGTATCACCCAGACCAGTCTAAGGTCACAAAGGAAAAGATTAATGAGCTGCCAGGTGATCTTGGGGGGATCGGCAAGAAAATGATCGCTGGTGAATCCGGCGTACATCTGATTAATGACAACGGAGAACGCCGTTACATCGGCTATGCCACAAGTAAAGATACCGGCTGGTCCGTAGGTTTAACTATTTCAGAGCGTGAAGTGCTCTCCGAATTAAAAAAGTTCACCTGGATTACTATTGGCGGGTTTGTTGCAGCGGCGATTCTGCTCGTTCTATTTTCGTATATCACACTCCGTTATCTACTCAGATCCATACCGAAGCTGCTCACCAAAATCAAACGGGTGGAAAATGGGGATTTGACTGTTCAATTTGATGCCTATTCCAACAACGAAATTGGACAGATCTCCAACGGAATATTCAACATGGTCCAGAAAATTCAAGGGATGCTTCAAATAGTGGGTACCTCCGCTCAGGTATTAAACCAGTCCTCAAAAGATCTTCAATCCATTTCTTCCCGTACAGCTATAACGATGAACGATACAGCAACGGCCATTAATGAGATTGCGAATGCGACCAACTACCAGTCGATTGAAACGGATACGATTTTGCAAAAAACCGGATCATTATCTGGTCAAATTGACGAAATCGCAAATGATGCCATAGCCATAGAGACGATGGTGCAGGCTTCTGCCGACCAGAGCGAACTGGGGTTAGGTGTATTGAATCAGTTATCGAAATGGGCAGAAGAAAATCACAACTCCACTCATTCGATATCGTCTGCCATTCATGATATTGATCAAAGCCGTCATGAAATTTCAAGTATCGTGGACACGGTACATCAAATCGCTACGCAAACCAATCTGCTGGCGCTAAATGCTTCCATTGAAGCAGCACGTGCGGGAGAACAGGGGCGCGGATTTGCCGTTGTTGCCGGAGAGGTTCGCAAGTTGGCGGAGCAGACCGCACAGGCCACACAGGAGATTGGCAGAAAGGTTCATGAAATCGAGGAAAAAACTAGAGCATCCGTGGAATACACAGCCCAAGGACTTGAAATTGCCGAAGAAAATGCAAAATCCGTGGAGGCTACGAAACAGGTATTCTTTAGCATCAACAGCGATTTGGAGGCTTTGAGATTACGTATGATTCAAATCAGCAGCAACACCTCCAAAGTCCATAAGCACAAAGATGAAATCCTACAGGCACTCGAAATCATTTCTTCAACTACAGAAGAGAATTCCGCTTCGACGGAAGAAGTTAGCGCAAGCACGCAGGAACAATTGGACAGCATTGAACAGGTTGCCGAGCTATCCCAGCAGCTCAACCAGTTGTCCAAAAAGCTTCAGGACGAATTAAACCAGTTCCAGGTCGAATAGCCCTCTAGTCATCCGTAAGTTACGCAGTCATGAGACTATCCTCCCTTCTAGAAAAATTAAGCAGCCAGTGCATGCCGATAATCCATCGGCGCGCACTGGCTGCTTTTAGTTTCAATTCGCTAGTAATGGTCTCTTCAATCGTACGGTACAGACCTATGATAATTAACTATTTATACGGGTCAGGAATTTCCTCCCACTGACCAGTAAAGACATCTACTTTAATCGTGAATTCCCTGCTTCCTTGCCTAACATCACTGAACAAATAACCATCCCCGATAAACCCTGAAATCCAGTCCGTACCTGTTGGCTTGAAACCCTCTGTATCAAAGATAGGTTGGAGTAACTTATACAGTTCCTTCTGGTATTCTGTACCGTTAGAGATATCCCACAGATCTATCGCTTCTCGGTTTACAAGACTTCTCAGTGGACTGCCAGAAGTTACGTCATGAACCGTTCCGGTAAGCGGATTAATTTTGTAGCTGTTGCCTTCCCCTTCGCCATTCAGTGGATCTATATCCACCCTATATTGATCTCCGTCTTTGCTAAAGGTCCAACCGCTTGCCGGAAGCTGTTTTTCCATCATGGACTTGATGTCCTGTTCACTGAGCGGTGGAGATATAAACGAACCATAGTACATCTGTGCGCTCTCAATGGTCAGATTCTTCCCGTAAACGGCAATAACTTCGAGCGGAAACTCAGACATAGAGGCTGCACCAGCCAAGTGGGCTATAATTTGGTCATCTATCAGCTCGTATGAAACTATTGAGCCAAATCCGACCTTCTCTCCCCAAGCTCCCTCAGTGTAATCATATACTTTGGTCAAATGCTTTCCGTCCAGTTCAGCAGATACATAGGTATGGTTATTTCGGTGTGTAATGGAGGATTTCAGCCTCTGATTCAACGTTTCGATCGGATCTTCGACCACAAGCTCTTCCAAGGTAACAGGCTGGAGCACATGAATCTCACTCATAGAAAGTCCGGTACCTGTGCCGGTCGTAATGCGTATGAAGATTTCTTTAGTCCCATCCCCGTTCACATCTGCTTCTTCAATCAATGGAGGCCGAGTTTCATCTTCCCCGGCATTCCACAAGAACGTACGGCTTACTTCACCACGCACATCTACCGTGACTTTATGCAAAAGTGCATTCTCCCCAGTGGGATTAGCAGATACCGTGATTCCGTTTTTTTCCGCCAATAGAGTGCCTTTAACGCTGGAAGCCGTGCTCTCTTTATCCTGCGCTTCTGCCCGAAAAGTAGCAGGAGCGCTCTTTGCCGGGGCTGATGCAGAATTCAGCTTTGCCCCTGTCAGGGTACAGCCACTTAAGACCATAATTACAGCTAGGCCCAGCAGTGAGTTTTTTGCCGTAAATTTTTTGTGTCTGGTAATCATGATAATCCTTCTTTCCATTTCCTTTTTACTGCTCGAAATGCCAGCTGTACCTGCCAACCGGATCGGGTCGGGTAAGGTTTCTAACAATTTGAGAAGTGTCAGGGCATAACTTCTGTGGCACGCTGGTTCAAGATGCTTCAAGGCCAGAGCATCACAGGCAACCTCTTGATCCTCTTTCATTTGGCGTACGGCATACCACAACAGAGGATTAAACCAATGCATGGCCAGCAGCAGACCTGTCAGCAGATTTAGCAAAATATCACGGCGCTTCACATGCGCCAGCTCATGAAGGAATATATGACGGAGCCCGTTCGTCTCCAGAGTGTGTAAAGTAGAGGTGGGCAGCAGCAACTTGGGCCGTATAACGCCAAGTAGTGTCGGTACGGCAATCTGCTTCGTCTCGATCAGCTTGACTGGGCGCCGTACCTGCATCTCCTGCTGACAGGTTCGGAACAACCGTTGGATTTCTAAGGAATGAATCTCTGGTTCCCTTCGAACCCGTGCGGTAAATCGCAGTTGTGCTCGAACCGACAAGCCCAGTACCACCGCGGCTCCGCCAAGCCACGCCAAAACCAGTAAATGTAGAGGCTCCCACCCTGAATCGGTCGCCCTGGTAGAACTGTCTATTTGCGGATTGACTTGTGCCACATCATCCGATGCCGATGCTCCCGGCAAAGGTCCAGTTTCTGCAATTCCAGTAACTGACGCTGCTTCCTCTTCCTCTCCGGTCAACCCGGGCATATAAGTAAAGCCGATTTCCGACTGTACTGACGGAAAAATGGTACTCTGCGCCGCTTCTTTCTCCAGCGGCAACAGATTAAAAATACTAAATGTGCTTTCTGGTGCCCAAGGTATTGCCAGCCTCACGATCAGTGGTATCCACAGAAGATACGTCCAGGTAGGTTTTAGACGATCCTTGAACAGGAACCGGGTCAATAAGATCAGCAGAGCCAGCACGCTCGCCATGGCAGACAGCGACAATACCTTGACGAACAGATTGTATGCAGCTTCCAGCAAGCGGCTCAGTCCTTTCGTTCATCCAAAATTCTCTTCAATTCTTCAATATCTTCCCGGGACAACTTTTCATCCTGCAAAAAATTGACCAACATCGGGCGCAGAGTTCCACCGTAGATCCGCTTCAGAAAGGATCGTGTCTCCGATTGGACACATTCCTCTTCCCTCACCAGCGGATAATATGAATACACCCTACCTGTCTGGTTATAACCAATAGCCTGCTTCTCTGTCAGACGCTTAATCAACGTCCGTACCGTCTTTGGGTTCCAGTCCCTGCTGCCTTCTAGTGCTTCAACAATCTCACCTGCAGTGCGCGGGGCACTTGCCCACAGCACCTTCATCACTTCCCACTCGGCATCCGAAATCCTTGGAGTTTCCTTAGACATAATACTATCCACCATTCTTTCCTGGCATGACTACATTTGTAATCCAATATCCAAAATATACAAGTCAGCTTCGTTTATGTCAACCCCAAACTCCCTGTTCACACACGGTATATGGACAATGTACACGTAGATTCATGGTCACGTACATTAATAGCAATAATACGGCTTATTAGTCAAAGATGACTTCAATGAGGTGGAACCTATGCCTATAAAAACAGGTAATCAATACATCGAACGAATCGACCGGCAAAAGATCAATATCTGGTACAGAGGAACACGTATTGAAGGTCCTTTATCCAAACACCCTGCCTTTCAGGGTCTCATACAAACACAAGCTGAAATGTATAACATGCAGTGTGATGAACGTTATTTGGCGCAGATGACCTATCCTTCACCTGATACTGGAGATCCTGTTGGTTTATCTTTTCTTCCACCCAAAAATGCTGAAGATTTAGAACGCCGGAGAAAAATGATTGAACTCTGGTCCAATAGACATCATGGATTTTTAGGACGCTCCCCCGATTATATGAATACAGCCATTATGTCTCTCTTCACAGCTGCTGATATCCTTGAGGACCTTAATCCGAAATATGCTGAGAACCTCAGAAAATACTATGCCTACTGTCGTGATTATGACATTACCTTATCCCATGCCTTCATCCAGCCTCAAGCCAGCAAAATATCCGGCCAGATTGATGCTACAGAGGATTCTATCGCTGCTAAAGTCGTAGAAATCAATGATGAGGGGATGATTGTTACCGGTGCTTTTATGATGGCAACACAGGGAGCTACCTGCGATGAAATGCTTGTATTCCCGACTCCCTCACCCTCACTTGTGGATGATGATAATCCCTTTGCGTTTGCCTTTGCGGTGCCTAATGATCTGCCTGGAATGACTTTTTTTTGCCGTGAAAGCTACGCTGCCTCATCTACTTACGACCATCCGTTAAGTTCAAGATATGAAGAAATGGATACCCTTGTTATCTTTGACCGTGTACTTATCCCTCATGATCGTATATTTTATTATGGCGATGAGATGTACTGTTCCCGATTATTCGGCGAGAGTAACTTTCATACGCATATGGCCCACCAAATTGTCACCCGCTATATTGCAAAAACCGAGTTTTTTCTTGGTATGCTAGAGTCTTTGGCTGAAGAACAAAACGCTGTCCTTGAATCCTACACGATTTTGCCTATTTCCAGAATATTAACCTATTTAGAAACTTTCAAAGCCTTAAGACTTGCAGCGGAAATAGGGGCTTCGCTCGACAAATTTGGATATCTCGTTCCAGACAAGGGACCACTATTGGCTTCAACCATTCACTTTTCAGAGTTTTATCCAGAAATGGTTGAAATGGTTCAAAACCTCAGTTCAAGCGGTCTCATCATGATCCCCTCTGAAGCCGACTTTACATCAAGCGCTGGTTCTTATCTTTATGAATATTTGAAGGGGAATGTCTCGGATGCATGGTATCGAAATGCCTTATTCCGGCTGGCGTGGGAACTAGGAGCGGGTGCATTCGGAGGTCGTCAAACCCAGTTCGAGCGGTTATTTTTCGGCAACTCCCAAACGGTGGCCTGGCGTATGTACAACAGCTATGATAATCACGAATATTTCCGTCAAATCGTTCACGATTTTATTGCCCCCGATACCCCCTTGCCTAAGTCAACAACGGATGGAATTTCCAATTAATAAAGAGTTGCAAAGGCTTATAATGATGTGTTTTAGGATTGATTAAGAGACTGCTTTCGTTCTCTTTCAGTCCTTTTTGAGCTCTATTCACAATCAAAATTATGAAGAACTAGATGCTTTTTCATACCTTCACTGGACAATTCTGTAATAAGTTGTTTATAGTTTATTAGCATTAGGAAGTGATTTGCTAGCTTAGGAGGGAACAATGAACTATGGGCCATATCATAGTCGTAGAAGATGAACGTGCAATCAGTGACTTAATTACTATGAATCTAAAATTAGTCGGACATACCTATAGCAAGGCTTATCGCGGGCTGGAGGTTATTGAACTGCTGGAACGTGAAAAGGCCGATTTAATTCTGCTCGATATAATGCTGCCCGAACTGGATGGTTTTGAGATCATGCAGCGGATTGCTCACTTACAAATTCCGGTGATTCTAATCACCGCTAAAGATTCACTGGCTGATCGCATCAAGGGCTTTGAGCTGGGCGCCGATGATTATATCATTAAACCTTTTGAAATCCTTGAATTGTTGGCAAGAATCAATGTGGTGTTACGCAGGAGCGAAAAAGGCACTTCCAATTTTCTTTGTGAAAACGTTGAGGTACGTTATCTTGAGAGGCTTGTCATGGTGGATCAACTACCCGTAGATTTAACCGCTAGGGAATTTGAGCTTCTTGAAGTCCTTATCCGCAACAGAAACATTGCTTTATCAAGGGAAAAGTTGCTGGAATTAGCCTGGGGCTATGATTTTGAAGGAGATACCCGTACCGTAGATGTCCACATCAGGCAGCTGCGCAAAAAACTAGGCTGGGAAGAACGAATTAAAACCGTATTTAAGCTTGGTTACCGCTTGGAAGTTCAGGTCTAGTATGAGATTCTGGCATAAAATTCTGCTGTCAGTCCTCGCCTTCTTCATCGTCGCCCTAGATGTGAGTGTAATAATGATTATGAAAAAAAGCTGGCAGCTGAACATGGACAGCGAAATGCAGCGTGCTTCAAGCGAACAGCTATTAATTGCAAACAACATTTATGAAAATCTTGAATCGATTCAGACCCGTGGGGCCACACTTACCTCTACTTTAATCTCCAGCGTGGCTCAATCCTATGGTGAATTTTATCATAAGCAGGGAATCGGACTACAGCTCTGGGAGAATGACCAGCTGGTTTATCCGAATGCCGGAGTCCCATCCGTCTCAACGCCGGAATCACATTCTATTCAACTCTCTACTGAGCTCCCTGCTCCCTATCAAGCTTTGACGATCGTTTATCAACGTGATATCAGTGACCTGTATGCTAAGCAGCATGAGCTGAACCGTTTTTTTGTAATGATTAACTGGATTATCGGTCCAATTCTGCTCCTATTACTCTACTTGCTGATCCGGCAGTTGACCAAACCACTTAAACAGCTTTCAAAGACTACAAAAACGATCGCTGAAGGCAAATATACTGAGCGTGTGCAGTTGCGCAGTAAAGATGAATTTGGTGAGTTAGCCCTGAACTTTAACCGAATGGCAAACGCAGTGGAACAGCACGTGATCGAACTGTCTAATATGGCCGATGAAAAGCAGAGAATGGTCGATAACCTCGCCCACGAACTGCGCACACCTTTAACCAGTATGCAGGGATTTGCTGAATTTCTGACTTCCGCAAATATAGGCCAGGAAGAACAGCAGATGGCAGGTCAATATATCCTTAGTGAAACCTTACGCCTGAAGAATTTAGCCTTCAAACTGCTGGATTTGTCCGTCCTACGGCATCATCCTCTGACTCTGAAACAAGTAGACATATCAGATTTGTTCAAATCGGTTAAACAGATTGTGCAGCTTAAATTGGACGAAGCAGGCATCAAACTAGAAATGGATTATTCGATCCCTGCGGTTTGGGGTGATCATGATCTGCTAGCTTCCTTCTTGGTTAACCTTGTCGAAAATTCCATTCATGCATCTCCGCAAGGGAGCACCATCCGCTTGCTTGCCTATGCATTGCAAAATGAAGCCATATTGGAAGTATGTGATTCGGGATTTGGGATGACCCCGGAACAGAGCGCGCGTGTTTTTGAACCCTTTTATCGAGGTGAAAAATCGCGCACACGCGAATACGGGGGTGCGGGTCTTGGTTTATCTTTATGCAAGCAAATCGCAGATGCACATCAAGCCAGAATTTCACTGAATTCTACTTTAGGTCAAGGAACAAGTATCCGCATCTTTTTACAACTCCATAACATCTGTTCACCTACTCTATAACATCTATAGTTTAAGGTTAGGATGATTCAGCATCATCCGAAGCAAATGGAGGTTATTCAAGTGAATAACAAAAAATTCCCCACTGCTTTAGCTGTACTCCTGTTCTCGGGGAGTCTGCTAATCGTCAGTGCAGTCATTCAAAACACCACCCATTTAGCTTTAACCAGCATCAAAACCCCAGGGGTGAAGTTGGAAGCACCCACGCGGGTGTCCACAGAGAATGACGATCTACAACCGCAGACGAGCCCTAAAGAAATACAACAAATTAACAATTTCATAGACATGGCTGGTAATGAGACTTCTGTATCCAAACGGAACACTGTTACACCGCCTGCTGTAGGGCATTTGAGTCAAAGCGATACCGTTGCTCTCGCTGCTTCAAGCGTTCGCAAATTATTCGAAGTGGACATGGGAAAGCTGCAGATGCGGGTTATTCTGAGTGATACCCGAACCTCGCTGCCGTGGACATGGGCTGTACATTTCAGTCCATATAACGCCAAGACCCTAGAAGGGCAAGGTAAGGAATTCTGGGAATACGATGTACTAATTGATCCCATAAACGGTATGGTAGTGAATACGACCGCGATTAATAATTCTCTGAAAAGAACACCAATTAGCCCTTCTGCTGCCAGCGCCATCTATAAAGATGCTAGTTGGATCAATACGGCCATTACTATCCTTACAGATAAACAAAAAGAAAGCCGAAAAATTGTTACAGCAACACTAATCAACACTGAAACCAATGATAAACGCGGCATGGTCGCTGTTCAGATGATGCTGGAAGATGGCAGCAGCTACACGGCAGAAATGCGTTATCCTGATCAAAGTCTGCGCTGCCTTACCTACGAGACTGCTCAAGTAGTGAAATAAATCAAAAATAGAATCAGCTCTTCACTAATCCTACTTTTATGTCGATAATTTATAATACATGGAAAAGTATGGAGGAGCATATGAACACTAATCGCAGAACCGAACCTTTTCGATATACCCTTAAAGAACCTGTAACATTTGATCTTCATATTCTTACTATTAACGGCATCCAGGTTCCTTCCAAGCCTGTAAGGGCTGTATTGTTCGACATCAGTCGATCGGGTTGCCACTTATCGTTACCCCTCAATATCAACCCAGAAAATAACCTAGTACGCATTGGCATGGAAATGAATCTTACGGATGAATCTATGTACATAGAAGGAATATTGAAATGGAACAAAGAACAACAAGGCAGTTTCCACTACGGCATTCAGTTGGACATCCCTGAGAATGACGGTGAACGACTCCCAAGGGTACTTCGCATACTTGCTGGAGAAGGCAAAATATTAGTTCGTTAAGATAACAAAAAAAGAGTAGTTTTAATCTAAAAAAGCAACAACCCCGCGTTTTCATGCAGGGTTGTTGCTTTTTAGCTATTGCGATCCAAACTTATTGTTGTAATCCGAAATTACAGACTAACATTTCCTGAATTTTATTCTTGAGGCACATCCCGTTCAGGGGATGCTGCTACAGCTTTTTCTTTCTCCAGTACCTCTCTTAAATCATCCTGAATTCTGCGATTCCATAAGGGAACCCCTGAGCGATAAGCAGCTCTACCTGTCAAATGCGCAGATAAAGGTGAGGTCATAAATACAAAGACAATCCCCAGTAGCAGCTTAGCACTTATATGATCTAGAAAAAATGCAAAATATAGAAAGGCCCCGCTCAGAACACATAAAACACCAAGGGTTGCACTTTTAGCAGCGGCATGCGATCTCAGATAAACATCAGGCAGCCGAATCAGTCCATAAGCACTTACAGCACTAAGCAATGCCCCCATCAGAATTAACAAAGCAAACAGCAATTCACCGACTGTCTTGATCGTTTCCATGTTCTAGCACCACTCCCCTTTCGATGTATCTGGCAAATGCCGTCGTGCCGATAAAGGAAAGAATGCCTATTAACAAAATAATTTCGATAAAAGCCTGCGTTCGGAGTAAAACAGAAAGAACGGCTACCATGGCTAACAGATTAATTCCAATCGTATCCAGTGCTGCTACCCGGTCAGGCAAAGAAGGTCCCTTCAACAAACGCCAGGCGCATACACCAATCGCCAGCGCCATAATCGTAAGCGAGAGCATAAGAATAAAATGGATCATTAACGGGTCACCTCCAATATCGCACGCTCAAAGGTGTCACGGATATTCGCTCTGAACTGTGCGGGATCATCAACATCCATGGCATGAATATACAAAGTCCGGTTATCATCCGATACTTCAAGTACCACAGATCCGGGAGTAAGGCAGAGCAATGTGATCAAAGTAGCCACTTCCCAATCCGATTTCAGCTCTGTAGTATATTTCAAGATTGCTGGACGTATATTAAGCTCCGGTCTCAGAACGGCTTTTACCACTACATAACTTGAAACGACCAGTTCCCGCAGCAGCAAAAGGATTAGCTTAATAATTGCCCACACTTTTCCTAGATATAATCTGGGCCAAAAACGTCGCATTCCGAGCAAAATGAGGATACCGATCAAGAAACCAATGACGAAACGTGGCCCAGTCCAGTCATTGTGCAGGAACATCCACAGGAATGCTATCATGAAATTCAATAATAGTTGAAAAGCCATAGTATCACTCCTTCATGACAGCGTTAATGTATAGTGCTGGATCAGCCAGTACGGCTCCGGCTTGACTCACAAAACCGTTTACCGTCTCCGCACCTACACCCATCAGAATTACAATCACGAACAGAACAGCCGCCGGTGCCATCATGGCTTTATAATGAAGCGGTTTGACTTGTTCTTCCCTTTTCTCGCCACCCCAGAATACTTGCTGGAATACCTTGATCAAGGAATATAACACTACAAAGCTGGATGCAAGTGCAATCAGCGCCAGAGCCACGTGATTCTCTCCAAATCCACTACGCACCATCATCACTTTTCCAGCGAAACCACTAAGGGGTGGAACACCAACCAATGCCAAAGTCAGTACAAAAAACATCCAGCCGGTCCACGGATAACGTCGGATCAAACCACCCATTTCTTTTAATCGGTCGGTGCCCGAAGCTGAGATAATCATCCCACCCAGGAAAAATAATAATGCTTTGGCAACCATGTCATGCATTAAATAAAACACTACACCATTTAACGAATCCTGAGTCGCGACAGAGATCCCAAAAGCAATAAATCCTACACTGATGATGATATTATAATTAAATATTCGGCCCAGATCGTTGTAAGCCAATGCCCCGATTGCCCCAAGTATCATTGTCGCCCCCGCCATCCAGGCAATCAATGTATGGGTGAGTCCCGGTTCTTGAATAAAAATCAAAGTAAAGGTACGTGTAATTGCATACAATCCGACCTTGGTTAACAAAGCCCCAAACAGGGCTCTAACAGCCAATGGCGGTGCACTATAGGAATCGGGAAGCCAGAAAAAGAGCAGCAAACCTGCCTTAATCGAAAATACAATTAGCAGCAGGACCGCAATGACGTTCATTACACCGCCTTGTCCCGCCTCTGCTACACGCATAGATAAATGCGCCATATTCAGTGTGCCTGTCGCAGCATATAAATAAGCAATCGTCGCCACAAACAAGGAAGAGGAAATCACATTAATTAATACATACTTTAATGTCTCTCGCAGTTGACCCTTGGACCCACCAAGTACGATCAAAGCGTAAGAAGCAACTAACAGCACCTCAAAGCAGACAAACAAGTTAAACAGGTCCCCGGTGAGGAAAGAGCCAAAAACCCCGGTTAATAAAAAATGGAAAAACGGGTAGTAATAAAACCGTTCTCTGTCTTCCCCAATGCTAGCGAAGGAAAAAAACAGACAAGCTGCACCAACAATGGCCGCTGTCAACACGAGCAATGCCGAAAACATATCGGCAACAAACACAATGCCATAAGGTGGACGCCATCCCCCCATATATAAGGTCTGGATACCGTTTGTATTTACCTGATACACAATGAATCCTGCAACAAAGATATTTAAAAACACACTGACGGCACTTATGATTCGTTGCAGACGTACTCGTTCTTTCAGAAAAATGAGTATAACTGCCGTAATGGCCGGAATCAGCAGAGGCAGCACTAACAAGTTGTTCATCGTCTCTCCTCCTTGGTTCCTTCCACATCATCGGTACCCGTCGAGCGGTAAGTCCGGTATGCCAAAACAATAAAAAATGCTGTTACTCCAAAGCTAATTACAATAGAGGTCAAAATGAGCGCCTGCGGCAAAGGATCGACATAAGCTTCCGCTTCCTCACCCAGCAATGGTGCAGCACCTGTCTTGAGGCCAGACATTGTCAGTAACAACAAATGAACGCCGTGCGTTATTAAAGTGGTTCCCAGAAGGATACGCAGCAAGCTTTTGGAAAGAACTAGATAAACACCTACGGAAAACAGTACACCGATCGCCAGGGCAATAATAAGCTCCATTAGCTATCCCTCCCGATCGTAAATATGATATTCATAGTGACACCAATAACAGCTAAGAAAACACCGAGATCAAAGAACATTGCTGTGGTCAGTTCTGTTTTGCCCATAAGTGGCAGTTGGAAATAGCCAAACGCTTGGCTCAGAAAAGGTACATCGAATAAAAACGAACCTATTCCTGTAAGAAAAGCTACAGATACCCCTATCGCGATTAACTTACGGTAGTCGATAGGCAATACCTTCTCAACCATATCAATCCCAAAAGTAATGGCGAGCAGTACCAATGCGGCTGATGCCATCAATGCTCCAATAAATCCGCCTCCCGGATTATTATGTCCGGCGAAAAACAGATAAAGCGAAAATATTAGTATCATAACGAAGGCTACTTTAGCTACCGCTTGTAGTAACACATCATCACTTACAGAAGAACGTGGTTTATTATCCTTCACAGCCCGCTTCAGTGGGGCAATAGTTCCATCCGTATCCAACTGCAGTTTGATCATGGAATAAATAGCAAGTGAGGCAAGGCCAAGCACTGTAATTTCAAACATGGTATCAAAGCCGCGGAAATCAACGAGCAGAACATTAACAATATTTTTACCGCCACCCAAGGTATAGCTATTCTCCACATAATATTTCGAGATGGATTCGAACGGACTACTGCCTAAAGCAGCAAGTGCAACCAATGTCATGGTTATTCCCATCCCGATGGAAATAATTAGCTTAGGCAAGCGGGACCGAAGTTTGAACGGTTCTTTCTCCAGCTTAGGCAAATGCCGAAAACATAGCAGGAACAATGTAACGGATACTACTTCGACAATCATCTGCGTAAGCGCCAGATCAGGTGCCCGGAACAGAACAAAGAGTAAAGTAACCATATAACCAACCATTCCTGTTAACAAAATGGCTGTGATTCTGGAACGTACAAATGGGATAGCCAAAGCGCCCACAAGCATAACCATAACAACAATAACTTCAAACAACGAAAACGGAGCATATTCAGTTGTCCCAAGCGTAATTCCATCGGTATACCACACGGCTCCACCAATGGCTACGATCAGGAAAGCGAAGATATACATCAAGTAATGGCGCATGGAACCTGTCATATAGGTGCCAGTCAACGCCCTAGACGATTTCTCGACCAGCCGGATTACTCCGTCATAGACTTGATTTAAAGTGTAGCCACTGCCCCATTCTTTATCGACCAGACTCCAGCGGCCATAGATTCGGTATACAATAATACCAAGAATCACAACACCAAGTGTCATCCATATTTCTGGTGTAAAGCCGTGCCAGAAATGAATATTCACAACAAAGGGTTCTCCGGTCTGCAAGATTGGGTGAATAGCATTCATTGCAGGGATAATAAGTGTATTGGATAATATATTCGGGAAAAAACCGATAAATATAGACAGCACTGCTAGCAGGCACGGGGCAAGCAGAAGTCCAAATGGGGCTTCATGCGGTTTTTTGTCCAGCTTCTCAGGCTGATATTTTCCGAAAAAGGTGTGAAAAACCAAAATCATACTGTATGCAAAAGTAAACACGCTGGCAATCCAGGCCAAAACCGGGAAGAGCGTAAACAACGAGGGAACAGACAATATATCCAGGTTTCGGATATTCAGAACAGCTGTAAAAAACATTTCTTTACTTAAAAACCCGGAAAATGGCGGCAAACCAGCCATCGAGAAACTGCCGATCATCGCTACCGTAAAGGTAACCGGCATAATGGAAATCAGTCCGCCCAACTTCCGCAGGTCGCGGGTACCCGTCTCATGGTCAACTATACCGACCATCATAAACAAAGAGCCTTTAAAGATGGCATGGTTAATAAGGTGAAAGATAGCCGCTGTTGTTGCAGCAGTGTAAAAGACTGAATCTCCCCCTACATAAAATGCCGCTGCCGATCCCATTCCCAGCAATCCCATAATCAGTCCAAGTTGACTAATCGTTGAATAGGCTAATAGAGCCTTCAGGTCCGTCTGCTTCATCGCCTGGATAGAGCCATAAATCAAGGTGATCAAACCGACGCCTGACACAACCCAGAACCACTCATATTGCCCCGCAAAAACAGGGCTGAAACGGGCGACAAGATACAATCCAGCTTTAACCATCGTTGCCGAGTGAAGATAGGCGCTAACGGGTGTAGGTGCCTCCATGGCATCTGGCAGCCAGATATGAAACGGGAACTGCGCTGATTTGGTGAAGGCGCCTAAAAGAATTAGTAGCATCGCCGGAATAAATAAAGCATGCCCGCTAATATCGCCAACCTCACTCCAAATTTCCCGGATACTAAAGGTGCCTGTCATTACATAAAGCATTAAAAAGCCGGCAAACATCGCTAAACCACCAAATACGGTAATCAACATAGATTTGAGAGCACCATACCGCGATTTTTGCCGCCGATGCCAAAAGGCAATTAACAGAAATGACGAAACACTTGTTAATTCCCAAAAGCCGTATAACACCATCAAGTTATCCGAGAGCACAACGCCAAGCATCGCCCCCATAAACAACATTAGATAAATATAAAAAGAGGTTAACGCTTCTTTTCGCCGGTCAAGATAATAAATTGAATAGATAATTACAAGACTACCCATCCCAGTGATTAGCAAAGCAAACAACAAACTTAATCCATCCAGATGGAAAACCAAATCAATTCCTAGTGAAGGAATCCATGAAATGGTTTCATATCCCAAATCTCCACCCTTAATAACGGGAATCCGGGTTAAGAAATAAACAAACAAAACGAGTGAACCAGGGAAAACAAGCCATCCTCTATGAAGGTTGGGTGCTCTCTTGGACAAAAGTGCGATTACTAAGGCCATTAGAAACGGAACAAGTATGATTACATGCAGCAAAGGCAGTCCTCCTTTTCCACTTGAGCTTATCAAGTTGTGAACTTTAGTACTTACTTTTTCACCAAAAGCCAAAGATCATATGATTGGTAGGGCCTTATATACAAGGCCCCAATGTTGATAAGGGCAAGCCCGATTATAAAGAATCGGTCAATGTGCCATCACAAATATGCAGATATCTAGCCTTTCCATCTTCCTGCTCAATTCTGAATAAACCGTTCTCAAATTCTGTGTGTAGTTCGTGAAAGAACTTTCCCTTAAGCGAATACTCTCCCTGAGGTTCATCACTGAGCTGATATTCAGCCCCGTTTTTGACCAGGTAGGCGATAACGCCTTCCTCATGGGTTTCTTCCAACCCGGCGCGCATCCGCTGCACAGCCACGACATGCAGATCCATCATTTTCATTTTACCAATGAGTTCATTGATGAAATTACGTTTGGTAAGCTCCTGCCACCGAGTTTGAGCAGATTGTCCAATGACGATCTGTGTAACCTCATTCTCTTCAGCAACTTCTACAATAATATCTGTTGTTTTTCGGCCTTCACGTTTCCGAATGATAAACTCTGCGCCAGCTTCATCGGCAAGACGTTTCCAGACCGTCATATACATTTCTTTGCTCTGATTATATTCATCAATATCCGAACTATCGACATTTAATACAAACAATGGCGCCCCTATAATTTCAGATAGTTGGACACCACGCCGGATTAAACGCTCCCCATGCGGACCATAATGAACACAAACCATAATCTTTTCATTGTGTATGACCTTCACCCTCCTGTAACATGGCCAAGAAATACAAAAGGAGCCCACTGGCGTTAGGCCCCTTGCGTATTACTAAAACCCGATAAGTTATACTTAATTATATCTATTCCTATGTTTTTTGTAAAGTTTGATGGTTATCATGGAACATATTTCTTTTTAATGCTTGTATCATGCCCTTCTTTTGCAGGTGTCATTCAATGCATTTTATACATTCCTTTACAGGAATATTCCTGTCATGGTATATTAAAATTAATATTACAAACAGGAAATAACAAAAAGGAGGCGCTATAGAGCCGTTTAACCATGGTGCGTCATAATAGAGCGAATGAATTTAATGAATCGAAGTGATCCTCGTTTATGAATACTAACGTTATGAGTGCCTTAGCTGAGCCCCACCGCATGCAGATCGTTGAACTATTACGGGTTAATCCCTTAACCGTTGGGGAGATTGCAGAAAGTCTTCAGCTACGGCAGCCTCAAGCGTCCAAGCATTTGCGCGTCCTTAGTGAAGCGGGCTTAATTGAAGTTCAAGCTGTTGCTAACAAGCGCATTTGCAAGCTACGTCCTGATCCATTTAAGGAAATAGACGATTGGTTAGACTCCTACCGCCATATATGGGAAGAACGATATGATCGACTGGATGATTATTTGCAAAAGCTACAGAGCAATGAAAACAATAAAAAATCATAGTCTCAGGCTGAAATTGGCAGGAAGCAAACAAATTTGAGGAGGATCTATCCCATGACAAATTCTAACCCGTCCAACCAAGTGGTATCCAAAATTGTTGATGGCAACACATTAGTATTAGAGCGCGTATTCCAAGCTCCACGTGAACTTGTATTCAAAGCTTTTTCTGAGGCGGAGCATTTGAAGCACTGGTGGGGTCCAAAAGGTTGGACGCTTCCCGTATGTAATGTCGATTTCCGTCCAGGGGGTACTTGGCATTATTGCATGAAGTGCGAGGATAAGAATCAAGGTGATTTCTACGGTATGGAGTCTTGGGGCAAGGCATTGTATAAGGAAATTACAGTCCCAGAACAAGTCATTTATACAGATGGGTTCTCGGATGCAGAGGGGAATATTTCAAAAGATTTGCCTGAGACGCTTGTCCAACTAGATTTTATCGACCTGGATGGTCAAACGAAGCTGGTGAATACCGGTAAATACTCTTCTCCGGAAGCCTTGCAACAAGTTATTGATATGGGGATGTTAGAGGGGATTTCCCAAACCTTCGACAATTTGGATGCCCATCTCGAGAATTTACAGAAGAATAACTAGAGCAGCTATGTGCTAGCCATGACCCTTTTCATCGATAAATAGGACGAAGCAAGGCTACTCTCTCCCGCTCGTCCTATTATGTTTATTTTGCAGGAAATAAGAACCTGATACTATTCGGAAAATATTGCAGGAAAAACATGTCATTATGCGTGCCCAGCGGATCCGTCTCAAACTTCACACGCTGATCAGCTTCATCAATCTTCTCTTTTAAAATATCATAAGCACGTTTGCTGTTAGGCACCATGTCCTTCTGGACATTTGTCTTGTGGATACCTTCCTGTTCACCAACATACATATAAATTCTGCATTCCCTATCTAGTCTTGAATTCTCCATGAAATGAATGAAATCTTTAAACCATACAGACGCAGATATGAATATAAAATTTCCAAAAATAGCTTCAGTCTTGTACATTGCGTACAGACTTATTAATCCACCTAGTGAAACACCACCCAAAGCCAATTTCTTCGGCTCGTTAGAGATGCGATAGGAGCTTTTGATATAGGGTACAAGATCCTGATAGACGTAATTCAAATAATCATCGCCCTTGCCCCCAAAGGACCAATCCTTAAAAAGAGCAGGCATTTCCCAAGGTGTATATTCATCATTCCGCAGTTGAGAATCAATCCCGATAAAAATAACCGGCTCTGTTACTCCCTCTTCCACATCTTTCTCTATAGCTATAATCGCCTCTTTGAACAAAAAATCTCCATCCTGTAAGAAAACCGCTGGAAATATCCGCTCCGGAAATAGATGATATTCTTTCGGTAAATACACGGTAATCTGACGATCTATATGTTCAAAAAGCACAAGCTCGCCTGCCCTCATTTGCGTCATATCCCCACTCCTTAACAGTTCAGCACTCGAAACGCTCTACTCATAATCGTTGGCACTACAGAAGCGTGATTTTCATTGGGTGCGACATAGTGCTCAACCTCTAAATTAGGCAGAGCATATTCATTCATTTTTGAAAATAATAATGCTGCGTCATCGACCATAAACGACTCTTCACTCCCTACGGTAATCAATAACTTTTGTTTATCGGTCATCTTCACTTGTCCATTGTTATAGAACCGCTCCGCATACGTCAGGATTTCATGATCATTCCACCAAATGGATGGACTAGAGGCCAAATAATACTGGAATAGCTTCGCACGAGTGAATAACGTCCAGAGGACAAATAAACCGCTGAGAGAGTGACCAAACAAGGCTTGTTTATGCTGATCCACATTATATTTCTTGTTGATTGCTGGCATTAACTCTAATTCTAAAAAAGCCAAAAACTTCTCAGCCCCACCATGTGGACCTATGTCAGCATTTTTCAATCGATCCGGATATACATACTGCTTCGCAGGAGGTGTAAAATCATAAAATCTTCTTTTAGAGACCTCTTCATCTGAACCATAATGTCCAATTCCAATCACAATTGCTGGTGCAATAAAAGTTTTTGGGGCATTTCTTGACTGCAGTTTTACGACATCCCGACCTAATTGAAAATATGAATTACCATCGAGCATGTAATATACTGGAAAGCCCTTTTCTGGTGCTGCTTCTCTGGGAAGAGAAACCTTTATATCGTACGTGTAACCCATATACTGAGATTCAAGTTTCCATGATTCTGTGTGTTCGAGCTCTACTTGTGTTGTCATTTTTTCTGTACTCTCTCCCCTACACTCTTGACTTGGCTAATAAATATAAGAAATATGGAATACCAATAATCGAAACGACTATACCCACGGGTAACTCTGCCGGCTGAAATATTGTTTTGGCAAAATAATCTGAGATCACCAGCAAAAACATCCCAACCACTGCACTGGATAACATAATATAGCGGTGATTAATTCCTACTAATCGTCTGGCGATATGAGGAGCCATCAAGCCTATAAAACTTATAGAACCGGATACAGATACACAAACACTTACAATCCCCACACTGCATAATAGAAAGATCAGCTTTTCTTTTTCTACCGAGATCCCCAAGCTTTTTGTACTGGAATCCTCCAATTGAAAATAATTGAGTAAATAGCTTTTTCGATACATTACAAATCCTAAAATAAGCACCCAAGGTGCGATCATAATGATATAAGTCCAGTTCGCGCTATAAATACTTCCGACACTCCAAACCGCGGCCATTTCATAATCACTTGCATTCATTTTCAGAGAAATATACAACGACAACGCACCAAAACCACTACTAATCGCGATCCCTGTCAAAATCAAGCGTTGCATATCGAGTGCACCATTCCGCCAAGAGAAAATAAAGATAATCACAACTGCGGCAAGCCCACCTACAAAACCAAACAGCGGCATGGCTAGTATCGAGAACCAGCTTTCTTTGAAAAAAGTAACTCCCGACATCTGAAAGAAAAACATAAACGCGACGATGGCAGCTCCAGCGCCTGCATTAATCCCAAGGATCCCTGGATCAGCCAGCCCGTTACGGGTAATTCCTTGAATGACAGTTCCCGCCATCCCCAGACCTATTCCTACTAATGAGGCAATAATGATCCGTGGTAACCGAAACTGAAAAATAACCAGGTCAAATTTAGGGTTAGGATCTATTCGCAGCAGCGTTTTTATCACATCCATTACAGACATATCAAACACGCCATTCGTAAGATGAAAATACCCCGCCACAAGGGTTAACAGGATAAAAACTAATAGTGTCAGCATATAGCGGCTAAACTGTATTTTACTTCTATCCACGCTGCTCTCCCCCTTTAACCCGAATTAAATAAAGGAAGAACGGGATTCCAATAAAGGCTGTTACAACACCGATTGGCGTCTCAAACGGAAAGTTAATATAACGGCTTAAGACATCGCATAACGCTAAAAAAACAGCTCCAATCACCGCTGAGCAAGGAATGATAAAGCGATAGTCTATACCTACGATAAAACGTGTAATATGAGGAATGATTAGGCCCACAAAGGCTATCTTGCCAACTAAAGCTACTGCTGTCCCGGTCAGACATACAACAGATATAATACTGACAATTTTCACCCATTTTGTTCGTTGACCCAAGCTAATCGCCGTTTCATCCCCCAGAGAAGCAACCATTACTGATTTAGAAATACTAACCGCCAAGAGCAGTCCAACGATTATAAAAGGAATTGATAATATTAGCATATCTGGATTAACGGTATGTATTTTCGAGCTATACCAGACGCTAACATTTTGTGAGACTTGAAAAAACATCGCAACTGCTGAGGCGATACTACTTAAAAAAGTACCAATTACAGTCCCAATAATAGCTAACCTGACTGGTGATAAACCGTTTTTGACCAATGAACCAAATCCGAAAACCAAACCCGCTCCGATGGCTGAACCCACCATGGATAAAATAATCATCTGAACATTCGATAATCCCGGATAAAACACCATAGCCAACGTAATAACAAATGCCGATCCGTCATTTACTCCCATAATCGATGGTGATGCAAGATAGTTACGTGTAACCCCCTGCATTAACGCCCCTGAAACAGCCAGAGCCGCTCCAACTAATAAAGCGGCGATTACACGCGGAAATCTAGATGTCATAATAATGTTGTGGTCCACATTATTAGCATCGAAGTGTGTAATCGCCTGCCATATTGTCAATATTCCAATATCTTTAACACCATATAAGACGGATACAACAATTGCTAATACGATGAATAATGGAGAAGTTGATAGGATCAATATAACTTTCCAATTTTTTGTATTCATTTTATTCATCGCACCTTTGGTTTTACTTCAACAGGTTTTCAATTGCTGCATCCAGGAATCTTACTTTAGACCAAGCCGTTCCACCTTGTGCCAACGGATCAATTGCATTTACAAACACATGATTATTTTTGACAGCAGTAACGCTTTTGAAGATCGGATTCTTGAGCAAATCATCAAGTGCTGTTGCATTATCAGTATTCTCACTAGTCTCAAACTGCAAGAAAATATAGTCCGGATTAATATCCGCCAAAGCTTCTAATGAAAGCTCTGCTTGTGCCTCTGTAGAGGAGATCACCTCAGGAATGGCAGCGCCCAGATCTTCATAAATAACCGGATTCAAATAAACGCCAGCAGGATATACACACATACTGCCTTGACGAATACGAATGACTAGAATGGATTGATCTTTCAGCTTTTCTCCGATTTCAGCCTTAGCATCAGCGGCTTTAGATTCATAATCGCTAATAATCTTTTCCGCATCTGCCGTCTTACCGGATAATTGACCTAATAAGAGCAAGTTATCTTTCCAGTTCGTTGAAATATGTGAATAAGGAATCATCGTTTGAATTTTATTAAGTGCGCCGGCCACATCTTCTCCAAACTTGGAAGACCCTAAGATAACATCTGGATCCAGCTGCAGGATCGCTTCATTACTTGGAGCAAATTTATCCCCCACTAAGGATGCACCCGCTAGCTCTGTTGACAGATAACCTGGAATAGCATCAGCTATCGCAAGTACACCTACAGGTTTCACTCCCAGTATGGCGGCATCCTCCATAGATTCGAGACTTGCTGCTACAATATTATTAATCTCTGCAGGCACGACATAATCCTTGCCCAAATATGTAACGGTTTGTTCAGTGGCAACTGCCTCCTGAGCCGCATTTCCTTTGTTATTTGCTGTTCCTTCTGCTGCTACTGCAGCATTATTTGTGCTTTTTTCTGAAGCTGTCTTATCCTTCTCATTGTTACCGCAAGCTGCCAAACTCAAAGCTAAAACTGCTGATACCCCAGCTAATAAATATTTTTTCTGATTCATATTCAATCTCCCCATCTATATTTTATTTATCATTCTTCAAACCAAAGCGATGATAATGAGAATCGTTATCATATTAAATCATATGAGAATAATTATCAATACTTTTCTTTGAATATATGAAATCTTGTAGTTTAACAGATGCGTAGAAATATTAATGAGCATGCAGAAGAACCCGCACCAAATGCGGGTTCTTCTGCACTAAATATGAGTTAAATTTTTAATCAACGTTATAAAACTCAGATAAGTCACGGAACAACAATCCGCACTCCTCTAGTCTATTAAGTTCCTCATTCACATCAGTGATCAAATTGCTTTCTCTCTCATGGGCTGTATTGATTAGCCACGGTTGTCCTTGTTTTAGAAAACAAAGATCATCAGGCAGCCTGGTCTGTACCCACGAGTACAAGCTGGTGGAATAGGATAAAAGAATATCGACCGCTTCAGGTGAACAATGAAAAAAATAAACATCTGCATAATGCCCCATAAGCCGAGTCCCCGGCCAATAGTCATCTTTTATGACCTTTTTGAGAAATGGTTGCAGCTGTTCAAGCAGTTCAACTCCTTCTGGCTCCAACTCCATCTGATCACGTTTTACTAGAATAAATTCATCACATACTTCCATAGCTACCTGTACCAGCGTCTTGTAGGTCTGACCCGTTGGTTCCTGCAAAATAGTATGAATAATAATGTCCCCCCTCTACTTATTTGTATTATTCAAATATTCTTTATGCATCCTACCCCAGCCACACATGCTATCCAACACTGTAATTAGCGATTTTCCATGTTCTGAAATACTATATTCTACCCTCAAAGGAAGCTCATGATAACTCACCCGGTCGATAAGCTGATCCTCTTCAAGCTCCCGTAATTGTTTAGCTAACGTACCTTGGGAAACATCAGGGATGATCCGTCTAAGTTCCCCAAATCTTTTTGTGCCATCTATCAATAAAATAAATAAAATGAGCGGCTTCCACTTTCCACCGATCTTTTCAAGTGTTGTAAGAACCCCAGTCAATCTCGGCTCCAGCAAATCCATGTGATCCCCTCTTTCGATAGTTATATAACTATATGTTCGAACCAGCTAGTACGAAAAATCGTACCTAGTACGAAAAAAGTGCGTACTGTGCAGGTTATATTTTATAGCTAATAATAAAAAACAGAACTTAATAAGTCCAATTAACTATGAACGGAGAAGATAAATATGTCCACTATTTCATTAAAAAACCAGCGTATCGTCATTATCGGAGGAAGCTCCGGAATAGGGCTTGCGACTGCCAAACAAGCGGTTGAACAAGGCGCAGCTGTCATAATCGCTGGACGTTCACATGATAAATTAGAGAAAGCTCAACAGTTTTTAGATTTCGATTCTGTTGAAATATATTCACTAGATAATCAAAATGAACAGGACTTGAAAGCTTTCTTTGAAAAAATCGGCGCATTTGACCATTTGTTCACTCCGGGAGCCTCCTATGTTAGAGGACCGATAACTTCGAGCTTAGAGGTTGCTCACAATTGCTTTAATGCAAAGTTCTGGCCGCAATATAATGCTGTAAAGCATGCTATCCCTTTTATCAACCCTACAGGCTCCATTGTTCTTATGTCCGGCGCATTCAGCCAACGTCCACTTGCAGACGGTGCCTCCTATGCAGCTTGTAACGGCGCAATTGAAAGTCTGGGAAAAGCATTAGCAGTAGAATTGGCTCCGATTCGGGTAAATGTTATTTCCCCTGGAACCATCCATACCAACTTTAATTGGGAAGGCGCAGAACAGGAAACTAGAGACAAGGCTTACGACGAATATACGAATATCAATCTCCTTGGCAGGGTTGGCCATGCCGACGAAGCAGCACATACAACGATTTATTTGATGACCAATGGCTATACAACAGGAAGTACTTTATTTCCGGATGGGGGATATATTTTGCGATAAAAAACAGCTGGCTCAATAAGTAAGAATTTCTACTTATTGAGTCAGCTTCTTTTAGTTTAAAGAATTAGGGAAGAATTCCTTGATTATCAGCCAGGGGATCCGTTTCCCTTAGTTAAGATCATAGTAAATTCAAATAAGGAGCATAACCTCATTTGATTATGAACTCCAATGACTACTTCGTAGTAAAAATTATACGAATTACATCCTCCTGAGTCTCCTTAATTTTATATATACCGATTTTTTCAGCAGCGCTCACTAGCGCTGAGATATACTCAGGAGTTGAATTTAATTTCCGAGCAGAGGGCTTCAGATTAATGGAGAACTCCTCCCCATGCTCGTCAACATCAAGAGATTTCACATAAACTTTAAATACCTTTACATAATGCTCATAGTTAACTAAATGTTCTTCAGTAACACCTTGAAATGAAACATTTACTTTCAAGGATTCCGGCTTCAGGAAGCTCACCTTACCTGCCTTGTCTAACTGCCCTACTTCAGGATTCAACACTTGATATTCAACTCCGTCAAGGATTGTAAAATCCATCCCATTATCCATAGTAACTAGTAAATTAAGACGCACATCGATAGCTTCTGGTCCGATTAATGTCAGATAGTCGCTAACTTCATGCTTGATCGTTTGTCCAGCCTCTTTCCCGGCGAACATAATCAATGGACTATGTACACGTCTATTCCATGACTTCTCTTCATGTGTACCCAAAGGGTCCATCTGAAAGAATAGGTCCTTCCCTAATACAAATCCCTTCGACTTTAGTACCGTCACAAGCGGATCAATTGGCATTCCTTCGGTTACACCCATGTCGAGCCAAATCTTCAATGCAGGCTTCCCGGACTCTTTCGCCAACTCCTCCAACATGCGCCCATTGCCTACCCAAGTAGCAGGGGATAAAGCTCCTATCGACGAAAAAGTCTCCGGATGTTGATATCCCATCCATAATGCCTGAACAGCACCGAATGACGATCCCATGATCATCCGGTGATCCCGATCGGGAATGGTCCGGTAAGCGCCATCCACATAGGGAATAACTGTATTGATAAAATATTGGGTAAATTCGGCTGCACTCGCTCCATCCGAAGGAATAGACTGATCCGGAAATGGAACATACTCCATTCCCCGTTCTGATCCATCACTTGAAGCGACTCCTATCACGATAACCTTCTCCATGGTTCCATCAGCAACAAGCTGATCAATGATCTCCTCAACTCTCCATTCTTTGCCTAAAGAGCTGGTATTTGTGTTAAAAATATTCTGCCCATCGTGCATATACACAACAGGATAACGCTCACTGTCAGCTTCATACCCTGCAGGTAAATAAACAAATATTCTCCGCTCACCTAGATTCTCTATGTGCACAGTACCTTTTGCCGCCCCCACATTGGTTGGGTTCTCCGATGCATTAGAAGTATTGCTTATCGTTGGATTGGGGGTTGGTGATGTAGCAACTTTTTCATTTACATTTCCGTTACTGGAACATCCCGAAAGCGCTAACAAAACTAATACTGCAAATCCCCAAAACCTCCATCTAAATAATCCATTTGAATGCATAGAACCCCTCCTGATTTTTGTTCAAACGTTTTCACAGCTCTCATTATACAGGATTTATATGGGATAATGAACATTTTTTCACATGTTGGAGGAGCATTATAGTAAGCTCTAAACCAAGTACATCCTGGGACATACAAACCAACTCCGACAACGTCCAAACAACCCGAAGAACGGTTTACGGATCGCTCCGTGAGGGCTACAATTTGTAGCATTGCCATAGCAGGCAGGAATAGGGCATATTTTTATAACATCATTCAAAGGCATAAAGGAATAGGAAAAGCCTGCTTGGAGTTCCCAAAGAGATGATTGTTGAAGACTAACTGATCTCTAACCTGATACACGCGCCTATGAATGAACATATAAATCTATATAATTTGTGCGATTACACTCCAGCGACAAGTGATGCATGGAGAGTTGAGTTGACGGGGGGGCAATGTGTAAAAGCGTTCGAGTTTAATTGTATTTCATACAACTATAATCAAACAGAACGCTCGATCACTGGATATAAGTGTATTTCGTGCAGCTATTTTCTGAAATTACTCCCTTATAAGTGGATTCTCTAGTTTTTAGTTGTATAAAGTGCAGTTAAAGTCAGGATTATTCTTTTGGCACTCGAAACAACTGCACAAAGTACAGTTATTTCGCAGATTCCTTCTACTTCCGACGCAAAAAAATCAAAGAAGCAATCAGACAACCTCCACTAGCTCATCATTTGCAAAAGCAAACCTCCCCGCAGACCAAAAACACCAGACAGTGATTCTCCACGAACTGAAGGATCACTGTCTGGTGTTTTATTCAGATTCAGAAAGGGTTGTTGTTTTGAGATAATCTCTTCTTTCCAATTAGTACTGTTGTCTTTCCTCGTAGGATACAAACAGCATTCTACGTTGCACATCCATAAGCATACGAATCACCCAACTTGCTAACAAGGCAACAACAAATCCAGCTACTACATAGGAGATATATTGTTGAGATAATGTCCAGTCGATCTGGAACAAAGCAAACACACTATTCTCTAAAATGTTCAAATCCATGGTTTGCAAGAAAATCTGGTGCAGCACAGGTAGTGTAATCAGGCCCAGTGCAGCCGCTACTACAGTTACTGTTATTGAAAAGAATATAATGCTGGATACGAATCGACCCATAATCAGCATAACGTTACGGGCAAACTTCGCTCCATGAAAACCTAACTTCATTCGTTGCAGGAAGCCCGCTCCCTCCAGCTGCATTTCCGATCTGGCCTCTTCACTAGGTCTAGGAATATCTAACAATGATCTGACCAGCTCTTGCTCAAATTGTACGATGTAATCCAATCCCTTAGCTACTGCAAAAAACAAAGGAATTCCGATGAATATTGGGGTTAACGCAATGGATAACGTCAGCCCTGTCACCATAAACACGAAATATACAATCGTAAGCGGCAAAGAGATTAAGAAGTATAAAATACTCCGATATGTCTTTGGACTTGCTCCACGTTTGCGCGTTTTAGATTGGGGTTGGGATTCTGCTGGAATATGCATGGAATCAAGAGCTCCCATCGGCATAGAGTATAACTTATCATTCATTTCTATTGTCCTTCCTCTCACGTTTTTCAATTAATCTCATTATACGTGGGAAAGAGAAGGCTCAAAACAGTCTTGGGGCTGGAGTCATACCAGACTAAAGGCTAGGATTTATCGCTTCAAGGCGCATAATTGACCGGTTTTATGATTTTGCTAGGCTACAGTCCCAACTTATTTCCCTTTTCCAGCCGCACAATCTGCTGTTCGCCATTATCTGCCAGCTCTCTGAACTGATTAATGGTTTCACGCATTTTGGGGAGAGCTTCCTGCTTATAAGTACTGATGGAATCGAGAGCGGATAGCACATCTGTAAAAGCTTGCTTTAATGTATCCACTGAAATACTTGATTCTAACGACTGTTTATGGATTTCCGCCCCTTGGTTTTTCAACATTTTTGAGGTACCGCTGATCAGGCTATCGGTGGTTTGATTTAAAAGTTCGATCTTTTTCAAAACAATTCGTTGATTATACAGCGCACTAGCTACCGTAACCGATATTTTCAAGGCAGACACGGTAACATTTCTAGCTCTGTCCACCCCTCTGATCAGCTCTTTATTATTTCGAATAACCACTTCTATGGCCATAATTCCTTGTTGATTCACTACAAGCATCTGTTGCAAATCCATAACACGCTGCCGCAACGGAAAAAGCACTTCTTCTGTAATGAACCGAACTTTCTCCTCATCCTCATCACGCAGCTTAGCCGCTTCCAGTTGCGTCTCTATCTCCTGATCCATCAACATGCCGAGCTGAATCTCTTTTTGTAGCTTTTTTGTGAGTTCCCGAAGGGCCTGTTGCTCGAATTCCAGCGTAGTATTGTCGTTCTTCAAAACGGTCTTACCCTTATCTAAAGAAATTATAATATCTGAAATCACAGCATCCGCCTTTTGATATTTAGCAAAATAACTACGTAATGGATTAAAGAACTTACCTAGAAAACCCGTCTTGGCAAAATCTACTGCACTGGGGTCCAAATCCTTCAGCTGGAGATTAAGCTCCGTCAAACCTTTTGCTACTTGGCCGCCTTCATCTCCTGTTTTTGATAAATTCCCCACAGAAATCTGCAACAAGGAGTTTTTGTCCGAAGAGGATCTCATCGTTTCCATACCGAAGCTATCAATGGATTGCAGCACCCCTTTTCGCTTATCCAGTGACTCTAAATTCAGATCCAGAATGGCGGAGACATTGTTTACTGCCAGTGCTTTGAGTTGTGATACTTCCTCGGGCTCAGGTTTGACCTGCTCCTCAATTACTGATTTCAGCTTTTCCTGACTTACGACTTCCATAGTAAACGACATAGAACCCCTCCTAAAAAATATAGCTTACATTTGAACATTGAGCAGGTTGCCGATTTTATAGACTACATCCTCTGTATCTGCATTGATGTTGGCCGCTTCATTTATACTCGAAATACTCTCAAGCGCCTTGATATTCGCATTGTAGCCAATCGTGTAAATCGGGATTTTGTAGGTTTCAATCAGACCTCTGATATCATTCAAGGAATGCCCTGCATTGGTCTCCCCATCACTTAATACAAAGATCAACGGCTTCAGATCCGGATTTAACTGTAATTCTGTTTGAAGCATATGAATGGCTACCGCGATTCCGTCAAAAGTAGCCGTCCCCCCATTTGCTTGGAGGCTGTCAATCGCACCAACAAACATGGACTGCTGGTTCGTGTCATATTTTCCAATCGGAAGATTGATTGTAACGTTATCAGAGTAAGAGACAAAACCAATGCTGTTATCCTTGCCCAAGTACTTCTGGCCTGTTAATAAAGATTGCTTTAAGCGGTTCAAGGGTTCCCCGTTCATACTTCCTGAGACATCTGCTACAAATACTGCGGCGATAGGTTTATTGCCATTTTTCTTCTCTTTCCACAGCTTCTGAGCTGAGGATATGAGACTGCCATCCACTGTACTAAGCTCTGATTGGTAATCATTAAGACCATTGAAGCCTTTTTTCTCACCCAGCTCCTGGTATTTATCCTGTTCAACAAACTCAGCAAACTTCTTAATAATATCGAGTTTTTCCTGAGGAAGATCACCCAAAGCGTAAAGCGGGCTGTCATGTCTTACACCAAAAGGAGTGAATACATACCCCCCCTTCAAATCTGTTGCATTCACAAAGATCTGGTATTCTAAGACAAAAGCATCAAGCTTACCGGTTTTTGCAGCCTCTCGCATCTGTAAAGTGGTTGAGGCAATAAAGGGAACATTTGCTTGGAATTTCTCAAAGCCCTGCACTGCTTGCTCACCAAGTAAATCTGCACCGCCAAACGTCCCAAGCGCTGTTACCAGAAAATTCAAACCCGTAGAACTGGCAAAAGGATCGGTATAACCCATTGATAATTCATTATTTGCTATGGCGTCTGTAACCGTCTTTACGTTTAAAGAACCGTATTTCTCTATTAGTTCATCATATTTCGCCTTACTGGTAACAATACCAGCTACATTACCTATAAGGCGTTTAGTGATTAGCTGCGTGTTCATCCCGTTTGCTTTTACCATTTCGCCCCACAACTCATTTGAAGGGGTAAAGGCATCTGGCACATACTTCCCAGATCTTATGTAATCTGTCGCTGTACCTGAAGCAATATTACGGATTTTCACAGAAACGTGACTCCCGTTCACCTCAATATTAGAGTTGTTAAAATCTGTAGCAACTTCATTCAGCCACCCGTCATTACCTGTTCCTGATTTTTCAGTAGAAGAGAATATCTCTACAAAGCTATCTGTTGTATTGTCTACGGATACAGGAAACTTTGAGATATCTGGTAATGAATCCCCAATCGCAACAGGATCCAGGTCAATCTGGCCTTTGATTTGCTCAGCCGTAGTCACGTTTATGTTCTTGTATAGCTTCTCTAGCTGCTTCCCCGCATCTTCGGAAGAAATCTGGGTTTCGGTTTTTCCTATATTAGAGGTTAAGGTGATTCCAAAATACACGAGAGCAAAAACTACCACCGTAATGGTCCCTAAAACTGCTACTGTTTTTCCTTTATTAGCCATACACATCTCCCCTTCATTGCTTATAAAATTTCGTCTGCTTGATCAACTCATCGATTTCCTTCATACAAGGCATCTCTTCAACATCTGTATAATCTGTACTGTCGAGTAGCGATATTTCCAGCAGCAGCTTATCCAGCTTCAGCAGAATCTCTTCATTTGCCCCAAGATACCCTGTTACGTAGGCCAAATATTCATTGTACAAAGCTGTCTTTTTCTGCACCAATTTATCTGAGAACTGTGAGGGTCTATGCCGGCTGGAGAAAAGGGTGAACTCTGAGGCATCAAATACACTGAGTTTATTCAGAATCCCTCGAATGTTCAGGTAAAAAAGCTTCGCTACTTCATAACTGACTGCATTAAATTTTTTGAAGCTAAGTTCAGTGGATTCGAATCTCTGACCTAAAACATCTAACAAGGTACTTCTCTTCTTTTCCATCCGGGATATCTGATCTAGAGCAAGCGCAATGTCTTTTTTCAGTACTTTGACATTTTTGTATTGAGTAAGCGCGGCTATATAATCCTCATAAGATTTCAGTGTTTTCACAGCAGGGATAGATGAAGGTTTAAACAATAAAATATAACTTCGATAAAGAACAACAAGTAGACTAACAAACAACAATGTCACACCCAAAGCGGTTTCAAATACACTGGTTCCTCCGATTTCCACCCCTAATAAACCTGGTGACAACACGATAATGTTCAGTAGTACCACACCGAGAATAAGTCCCAACAGCTTTATGGCTCTAACCCCGTTCATCACAACCACCTCCTGCATCCAGTCACTTCTATTGTATGGAGCAATTTCTGTTATTACGTCTCTTCATTTGCTATATGTTAAAAAAATAAGGAATTAATCAACAAAAAAACCTTAACAGGCAATAAGCCCATTAAGGTTAACAATCACTATTTTATACCCACGCATCATTTGAATACCCGCGTTGCTCCCAATATCCCGTATGATCGCCTTCGATCAGCTCAATCCGGTTCAGCCACTTCACAGACTTGTATGCGAACATCTTCGGAACGATTAACCGTACAGGACCGCCGAGATCGCTAGGAATCGGCTTTCCATCATGCATTACTGCGACCAGCACATCATCCATGTCAGCTTGTTCCAATGTGAGTGTATCCGTGTATACACCATCACCCGAATAGAATTTCACAGTCTTAGCTGTGGGCTTCACACCGGCCTGACTCAAAAGATCTTTTAGCTTGATGCCTTCCCAGGTATTCTTATAGACTGACCAGCCTGTCACACAGTGAAAATCACTCACCTGAACGGTCCGCTTCAGCTTTACGAACTGTTCCCAGTTCCACTTGAAATTCTGCTCCACAAGCCCATCTATCGTAAAAGACCAATTGTTGTTCGTAAACTCCGGAATCGGAGTGACTGTGTAAACACGGAATTGTCCTTGCGCCCCTCCTCCGAGAGGGGGTGAGGATGCCGCCAGTGGCTGGGGTGCAGGCAACAACTGATTGCGATCACTTTCGATCAGCTTATCAATCGTTTCGCTGCCCCCGATATTTCCAATTGAACTGCCGAGCCATTTTATAAACGATGGGCCTATAGTTACCGCAAGCCCAACACCAATCGATCCGCGTATGAAAGCTCTACGTGTATAAACCGGCTGCGGGGTTTCCCGATGATTCGAAGGGCTACCTGTCTCAATGCCGCTTTTCACTACCCGCCGATTCGGTTCTTTAAGCCATTTTACCCGAGTCAAAGAATGATAAATAATATAAGGAAGGCCTATCCAGGTCAATAAGTCATGGACGACCAGAGCAACGTTCGATACATGTGGACCCACCACGCGGAATTGCCAAAGTAGCACTCCTGAAACGAACCAGCCTAGCAGCAATGAAAGTACAACGATTACATTAAAACGTTGCCAAGGCCGCTCCTTCAATTGTTTCCAATGTTTCCCTGCCAGCAGCAAATAATAAATAACCGGAATAATCGAAACAACACCGACCACGATATGAAGCCCTTTGATCCATACTCTGCCTTCCCCTAAGAAGCCACGCCAGAAGCCACCTACAAGTACAAGTCCTGTGAGTGTGAGCAACACAATCAGCCAGCCATTCCAGGTATGAAGCGCCCGAAGCTTTTTCCCGTATCCCTTGCGCAGTCGAGCCAGTAAAGAATTCATTACCTTTCCTCCTCTTCACTATGTATGCTCAAATAGCTCTTTATCCTGATTCTACTCTAATAATGTTAGAAAAGACTTTGAAGCAGCTGTAAGAGGAACTCCACGCAGGGTAGCAATTCCTATGTTACGTTCTGGCAAAGGTGGGTCCAGAGGAATCTCGACAAGCTCACCTTTCTTCAATTCTTCGGTTACGTAATCACGAATAACAAAAGCAAGGCCAAAACCACGTTTCGCAAACTGAACAAGCAAATCCACACTGCCCAGTTCAAATTCAGGTGTAATCGTCAAATGATTAGAAGCTAAAAACTGATCCATATACTTTCTGGTGCTCCCACCCGCTTCTAAGCATAACAACGGATACTGCTGAATGTCTGCAAGCGGCATGGTCTTGTCCGCCAAATGACGAAAACCTTTGCCTCCTACAAGGCAATCTTGAAGCTGAGTACTTTTGCGAAAATCAATCTGTTTATCAGATGTCGGCAAGCTGACGATACCAAAATCAATTTTTCCTTCTTTTAAAAGCGTAAGTGTTTCTGGTGTCGTACGATTCGTAATATGAATGCGGATATTGGGAAATTGTTCGTGAAATTGCTCCAAAAAAGGCAACAGATAATATTTGCATAAGGTGTCACTTGCTCCGATATGAATCTCGCCGCTGTTCAGATTGTTCATATCTGCGATCGCTCTTTCGCCCATGTCTACATGATGAAAGGCTTGTTCAATAAAGCTAAGCAGTACTTTTCCTTCTGTTGTTAGATCAACCCCGCGAGAAGTGCGAAAAAATAACGGGCCGCCCATTTTCTCTTCCAATTGTTTAATCGTGTGACTTACTGCCGGTTGTGTAATATTGAGTCGTTCTGCCGCAGCAGTTAAGCTCCCTGTATTCGCTACCCAATAAAAAGAGCGATACCACTCCAAATTAATGTCCATCCCCACGTCATTACTCCACCTTATAATAGATATAACTTATATCAATTTTTCTAATGATTTAACTAGCATTATACTTAGTCCTGTAGCCAAAAACAAGCTTGGGAGGCGAAAACGCGTGACCGTAATTGCAATTGTAGGAGCAAACTGGGGCGACGAAGGAAAAGGAAAAATGACGGATGTGCTAGCTGCACAATCTTCCTTTGTCGTTCGTTTTCAAGGTGGTAGTAATGCTGGGCATACCATCATAAACCAATATGGAAAATTTTCATTGCATATGCTGCCATCTGGGGTATTTTATCCTTCCGTTACAAACATTATCGGACCAGGAACAGCACTTGATACAGAAGTATTAATAAAAGAACTGAAAGCTTTAACGGATAGAGGCGTGCCAAAACCTAGATTATTCGTATCCGAACGGGCGCAAATCGTGCTTCCAATCCATCGTTTGTTTGATGAACTAGAAGAGGAACGTCTGGGATCTCAAGGATTCGGTTCAACAAAACGAGGAATCGCACCATTTTACGCAGATAAATATGCAAAGCTAGGCATACAGGTAGCGGATTTATTTGATCCTGCTCGACTTGAGAAACGTCTTGAACAATTACTCGCTTCCAAAAATATATTACTTGAGCATTTATATAAGAAAACGCCTATCCAAATCTCGGAATTAATGGCTCAGCTGCAAGAAGAAGCTGCACAGCTAGCGCCTTATGTAGCCAATACAACAGACTTACTTCAAGAGGCTTATGCCAAGGGAGAGACTATTTTACTTGAAGGTCAGCTTGGGGCTCTGCGTGATCCTGATCACGGTATTTATCCTTACTCCACCTCCTCTTCAACACTTGCCGGGTTTGCACCTGTCGGTGCTGGTCTTCCTGCAGCAGCTATCACGAATGTCATCGCTGTAACCAAGGCCTATTCCAGTTGTGTCGGCGCTGGACCTTTTGTTACGGAATTAGAAGGACCCGTAGCGGATGAACTTCGTACAAGAGGTGGCGATGCCGGGGAATTCGGGGCTACGACTGGCCGTCCTAGACGTATGGGCTGGTTTGATGCTGTAGCTACTCGTTACGGTTGCCAAATGCAGGGTGCCACTGAAGTCGTGTTGACTAATCTTGACGTGCTTGGTTATTTGGATGAGATTCCGGTTTGTGTGGCTTATGAGCTTGAAAATGGAGAGATCACCGACAAGTTCCCGGCTACGAATAAACTGAACTCTGCAAAACCGATATTCACGCATTTATCTGGCTGGAACAGCGATATCTCTCAGATCACCGACTTCGAAGATCTGCCAGAACAAGCTAAGCTTTACATTGATTTTATTGAAACCTCTATTGGCACGCGTATTACTACGATTTCCGTGGGTCCTAGACGCGAACAGGTCATTAATCGGATAACGAAATAATCATATACGTACTAAATCTCTGTAGAATTTAAAAGAAGCGCCTCTCTTATTAGAGAAGCGCTTCTTTGTTTTATTCATGAGAAGGGCTGCCTCATACGTAGAAAAATCCACTTTTGAGACAGCCTCTTTTTTGTGTACTCTTTTTAAATCAACACGGCATCTACTTTTGTCTGCGGAGCCTTGTCACAGCGTTTACAGACCTTAACGACTGCTCCATCCGTTTTTTTCTTGGGATAAAGCAGCTTAATACGGGTGTTCTGACAGATTGGACAAGTCCCTCTGCCCCTTGATGGTAAATTCCAAAGTGCATGTCCACGTTTTGACTTTGCCATGAATAAACCCCTCATTTCGAACAACAATAGTCAACACTTTAATTCTGAAAGTGCTTCTCCAAAATGATATGTCGCAAAGACAGGCTCTATGACTAAAGTAACGCAGAAATAAGGAAGAATTAATTCGTATAGATCATGGAGACAACACCGTTCGTAAAGGTAACATAGTTATAATTACCATACTGCCAGGTCTCCACTTGAATGCCACTACCTGATAGTGTAGATTTACTTATTGGCTTACCCCAACTAAACTCCACTTGCTGCTTGGTCATCCCAGTAGCAACTATGCTCTTTTTAATCTTAGTCCAAATCGCATCCGACCACTTATAGGTCTTAAATGGATCCGTTGTTAAGAAATATTCTTTATTTCCTAATGTACGGATCAACTCATCTCCCGACATTTTATAAGAGTTAAGAATTTGCCCCGTCGATAAAACCTTAAATGAAATGGCGAATTCACCTTCATAATCAGGTAGAATATCTACAATAGTGACTTTTTGGAACTTATAATCGGAGTCGAATTGATTGAGCCAATATGTTTTTCCAATGAACTTAACGAGGTTTCCTTGTTCTTCCTTCTTAAAAATCTGCGCGGTTTGTTTCGTATAGGCGAACAACTCTGCTTTGCCGAAGTAGATCTCCATCGTCTGATAATTTCCATCCCAAATTAACTCTGCTGACAGTGCAGTCTTTAAAAGCGTGGCAGGAAAAACTGTAGATCCGTCGATCTTTTGCACTTTACCACTCATTTTGACCTTCGCACCATTCACCATTGCAATATCGCTTCCGAGTTGAAGCTGTATTGGCAAATCACCTAGACGAATGCTAAAGGTTTTAGTTGCTGTATTAACTTGGACTGTTGCTCCCAACGTTTGAAAAACCGATTGAACCGGCAAATACATTGTTCCATTAACAAAGGCACCTTGATCAATATCATGGTCCGCACTGATCGAAACTTTTATTGTTTTGGTATCTGATCCTGAAATGACCGTTACGTTCGTTTCTCCTACCGCTAAGGCTTTCATTGTGCCATCGGCTTGCTTTTGCAGCAAATAAGGTTTTTCAATTACGACATTTGCTTGAGCTAACGGGACGCGTTCGGATATGCCATCGGCATCTTTAGCATAGATTTGTACCGGAACATTATCCCCAACAGTGATTTCCGTAGCATCCATCTGAAATATCAAATCTTCAACCTGCTGATTGCCTTCATTGTATGATGAAGAAACTGAACTGGCACTCCGTAAAATACTACCTTGATCGTAATCGACGTTACGCGTATCTGCCGCCTTCACTGTATGTATTGGACCCAACATAGATACTGCTAACGCTGCAGTGATGCTCCATTTAATAGCTTTCATTTTCCTTACATCCCCCTCTAAATATATAAACCTTAATTACTGTATCACAATTCCACAATTTTACTAGAGAAAAATTTACAGAAATATTTTTTTGTATTTCTAGTGAATTTACTCCGTGATAATTACAGAGTCTTCCATTATAATCATGGATTAGGAGGTGTTAGCCCGTGGAGATAATAGCCGACAGATTGATATTAAGAGATTATACAAGCGATGATTTTTCTTTTTATGAAGAACTGGAACTTAATCCTTTGTCTCACAAATATGAAAATACCGCACCAGATGCAAAACAAATTAGAGAGAACTTCCTTTCGATTCTGACTCATACTACCAGCGATCCCCGTGAGCATTATGATTTAGCAGTATGTACTAAGCAAAATAGAACACCCATAGGTAACGTAAGTATAAAGTTAAATTGGGAAGAGATCAGAGAGTGGGAGATTGGCTGGGTCCTACTGCCGGAATACTGGAAAATGGGCTATGCGACAGAAGCCGTCAAAACACTGATAGGTTACGCCTTTAGCTCTCTTAATGCCCATAGAGTCGTTGCATATGCCAATGCAGAGAATCTTCAATCTGAAAAAGTTATGATTAGAGCAGGAATGATTAGGGATGGAATCCTCAGAGAGACTAGATTTTGCAATCAACAATGGTGTGACGAGTTCATTTACTCTGCTTTGGAAAAGGAGGCTACATTAAATTGACAACAATCAAAGTTTTAAATGAAGGTTATGTAAGATTAGTAGATCATATGGGCTCAGATTTAACGGTTGCTAACGCTGCGCGTGTATCTTATGCTAAACAATCTTTTGAGCTTAGTGATCGGGATATTAAACTAATAAAATTCCTTGCCCGTGAAGGACATACCTCTCCTTTCCGCCATGCCATCACTCAATTTGAGGTTTATGCCCCATTAATGGTTGCGAGACAGTGGTGGAAATACGTAGTCGGTTCTGCTCATTACGAAGGTACTGGGGATAGCTTGGAAGCCTGGAACGAATCCAGCAGAAGATACATTACAGAAGAACCCGTCTTTTATCAACCTGCTGCGGGAGAATGGAGATCCAAACCAGAGAATTCCAAACAAGGCAGTGGCGACATCATTGCATGGGAGCTTGGTGAAAAATACACCCGCGAGCTTCAAGAATACACCGAGTTAGGATTATCTAAGTATGAAGCAGCTTTAGCAGATGGCATATGTGCTGAACAAGCAAGACTGTTTCTACCTGCTTATGGATTATTCGTTCGTTGGTACTGGACAGCTTCAGTTCAATCTGTAGCTCATTTTTTAAATCAAAGACTGGAGCATGACGCTCAGAAAGAAATTCAGGAGTATGCAAAAGCAATTTTATCGCTAATTGAGTCACTATTCCCTGTCTCTTTTGATCAGCTACTGACTACCGGCTCTGTAGATTAATTTTATTTCCTTATATAAAAAAAGAGCCGCCAAACCTTTGGCGGCTTCTCCCTTTCTACACTACCAACCCTCGTATAACTTCAACCTCGTCTCTACTGACTTCAACGAACCCGAGTGATGTATATAAATTCGAAGCACGTTCGTTCTCGATCCGATGGCCAATAACGATTTTGTCGCAATGATGTTCTGCTTTAATATAACGAATTAAGGTATCCATACCCGTTCTGCCTAAACCTCTGTTTTGGTACTTCTGGTCAATCATAAAAGCCATAATCCAATAACTTCCATCCTCAGGATCTACGCTATACACAGAGAAACCTACCAATTCCTCATCAGCATATAAAGCGAGCGGGGTCATACCACAATAAGCTGCTTCTGCTAACCAATAGACCACCGGTACGGGGAAAATAGACTTTTGCGCATCCGATACTTCTAATTGAGTACAAGCGTACCAATTTTTTTCCGTGATATCCTTCAGCACTATATGTGCTTGAAAGCCGGTTCGTAATCGGTCACAAATTCTTTCTAATTTCAGTTTAAGCTGTTGCGCCCAATCCGGGAAAATAGAATCATCCGAATTCTCCATACACCGAAGTAATCTAGCAAAACTGTATAAGTCTGCAAATCTTTGAAATTCAGGTATCATCTTAATATACTCATCATCTAGCTGCTTAACCGATCTATATCCACTAATAAAAACATCAATGTTTCTTCTACTTTCATCATCATCCGATTCCGTCAGGTCTCTTAACGCCGATGTAATATCCATCGCAAACCAGTGATACATAGAGTCATCAAAATCGATGGCACTGTAGCGGGATTCTTCTTGCATATAAAAGATATTATCCATCTCAAAATCATAATGTACGAGCCCAGTATGCCCCACTCCAAAAGGGAGCTCTGATAACCAAGCTTCAATCCGCTCATATTCCTTAAGCGCCTTATGCTCCTCAGGATGCCTGCTCAATACGGAATAAATAAAATTCAATGAATCGACCCAGCTTTTGCGATAAGGCGTGCTCGGTGCATAGGTTTCCGAAAAATTATGCAGACGTGCAAGCGATTGGCCCCATTGATAAAAATGAGGTTCCTTCATCTCATCAAGTGAAACATATTCACCCTGGGCCTGTTCAAAAACTACCCCGTGGTATCGCCCGTGATTCGTTAACAACGTTTCAATCCAATTGCCAGACTTAGAACGCACAGGAGCGACGGTCTCATAACCTTGCTCTAATAAATACATCATAAAATCCAGCTCTGCCTGGATATTGTCTGCAGAATTATCCTCTTCATGAGTAAACCTTAAATAAAAGCGTTTACCATTCCACTGAAAGGTATAAATAAAATTGCTACTGGCCCTTACCATCTTTAAAGTTCCAGGCTCATGATTCCAATACTTAATCATTTCTTTAGCAGGAAGATCGTTCTCCGTTCCCCGCACCATGTTCATTAAAGTCATCATTGTCCGATAGTGCCTCCTGCTTCATGACGGATTTGATTCTGGGTTCCCCATTTACATTATCGGTAAATTATTCTATTAAATCAAGGGAATTTAATAGGCTCTATTATTTCTGGAAGAAAAAAGTATTCAGCTTAGGCTTCAGTTTGTCATACTTGATTTCAAACTCAGCATGATCTCCGATAGCATGAGAAATCTGCACACTTATCCCCAGCGTATTCTCCGTCAAGTACCATCTTATATCCGCTTCACTAGTATCTGCGTGCTGAAGTGAAGTCAGCCATTCCTCATCTGATCTTTCAGTAAGAATATTCTTTTGCTCAATAATATCGGATTGAAGTTCACTTTCCTTTAGCTCCTTCAAAAATTCCGCATCGATGGTCACGATATCAGTTAATTGTAGGGGTTCAAATTTCTTCATATCAATATTTATAGTATCAAAAATATCTACAGGATGAGCAGCACCTTCAACATAACTGTATCCTGAAAACTGAATACTTAGTAAGCCCTCATTTTCTAATGATACAGAATAATCCATATCTAAACTAAAGGTCTCTTTTTCCTCCGGAGAGTAATTATCCAAATAACTATAAGCACGTTCCTTGATCATTTCATTTAACTTCTCTTGTTCATTCGGTTTTCCAAAAATAGATATTTGCGGATAGTTAATATTAATTTGTTCATTGTAAGTATATAACTCCGGAGATAATTCATAAGAAATGCTGTGTTGATTTTCGATTAGCTTAGTTTCGTTTATGTGGTTTTCAAGTGTCGGCTCCTTGTTTTCACAAGCTGTTACAGCACACATTACTACAGCAAGAATTATGGATAACATGGTGGTTTTCTTAATATTAATGCTCCTTCCATCAAAATTGAATTATGATTTGAGCTACAGCGCTTTTGTTCTCCCACCATCTCTAATGTATTGCCCCTTTTTAATAATTGAAGTTGGTGATAGATCTAACCTTTTACTTATTTCCTCAAAATCTATATTTTCATCACGAACTATAAAAGAAAAACTCCCTTTCATTTAGCTTTCCCTATCATATCTATAGCATTTTATAAAAAAAACACTTTTCTAATTAGGACTATATAATTCACTGTGCCGGAGCAAATCCCCTTAGGATTTGATAGTTTGAAGGTCTCTGCGGACACTTAACACCGCATCTCAAAAAATTGATCTGCGAACGTGAACAAATTCCCGACAAAGCGACTCATCGTCCTCTACCCAGTCATATTTCAGAATAAGCGGAGCAGGCACAACAGTCTCCAGTTGTTCTACAATCTCCCGGACATCATCATTCTGGAACATGACACCCAAAGAATCGGGCGAAACGGTCAACCCCAGACGTTCGACGACTGCAGCGTAGTCAAAAGTCTCCGGCTCCATTTCATATTCTTCTAGAACACCACCTCCAGCATATCTGTCCAGCATTACCCCATTCTGATAAATGAATATTTCCAACACTTCATCATCAAAGTATCCTATAGCAAGTACAAGGGAAGAGATCAAGTTAGACAAAGATCTGGCGCTTTCACCAATCGTTTCCCAGTTGAATTTCTCCCCCAGTACTGTTGTCCAGCCTTGGGACTGCCCGATGTAGTAGCTTCCTTTAGGTCTTAGCCGTTTCAAGCTCTTCAGCACGGCTTCCTTATCGTTGGTAAACACGTGGAGATTAGCAAATGAAGTTCCCATTATTCAACCACCTAACAAATGAATTCCCCGCCGGTCAAATTTACGTATAAATTACCGTCTGCGCCCAGGGAAGGGCTGGTATCAACGTAACTTTCCTCCGGTTGGTATATCCATTTCACTTCGCCATCCGGAGCAATGGCATATAACTGGCTAGAAAGACACCAATACATAACCCCATCCTGATCTATGACAGGGGGACGGTGCCCTTCTCCTTGACCCATCCGTTTCTCCCACAACAACTCTCCATCAGGACTAAAATCATAAAGTTTGGAATTCACATTTTGACCAACATATATGATTCCTTCACGGGAAATAACCGGATCGCACCAAAATATGGACGAGCACTTGTAAACCCATCTTATGGTTCCATCCGCGTCAAAAGCATAGAGTCTCCCAATAATTTGTGACTCATCTTCATATGTACACAGGTAAATATGGTTTGCCGTATTGATGATTAAGCTCGAAATCACCCTGCCCCACAGCTAAAATGGCTCTCCCTTGTTCATCCACTGTAAACGAGCTTAATCCATATGAAAAATCCGGCCGCCCCGAGTCAACAACTCGCTTCAAAACTGAAAGCGATGTTGGAGCTCTGAATCGGGATTGTCTGGTCCAATTCGCATCAATGGGATGAATGGCTAATGGACGACAGCTACCTTGTTGAAAACCGCCTATTCCTTCGTTGTTATTATAATCGACCATAGTTTGCCCATCCTTTGTTATATAAGTTAAGGGATACAAATTGGATATCTTGTATTTCTTAAGCCTAATTAAAATCTTAGCTAGGCTGGTTTGGTCAAACAAGTTTATCCGAGCCGGACCAGTTAAGGTCGAATTTCCCCGAGTCTTTGGACACATTGAATTCGTCATAGCGATATCGTGTGATATACTCACATTAATGAATCACCATCATAAATTCAACGTAAAAAGCGAAAAACTGCTCTCTATAACATAGGTTAGTTGTGTTGATGGTTGAACGAAGGGTTCATTCGGCATTGGGTACTGGGGTGGGCTATAACTAATAAAAGAAACCACATGGAGTATTATTCACATGGGGTTCTAACTTAATTATTTAAAAAATTAATCAATCCCAAAACACTAATCAATCTTCAATGGCTCAATTACACCGGATCTCAGGGGAATCTGAGGAATGGAATAAATGTATTCTATACAGTTATTTCGTAGGCAAATGCAATCATTTTGACTTTAGTTGCATTTTATACAACTAAAAACACTAGAAGCCACCACTAAGGCTGTAAATCAAGAAAATAGCTGTACAAAATACACTTATATCCATCGGCTTGAGGGATTCGAGAAATATAGTTGTACGAATTACAATTAAATGCTTCTACATATTGCTCCCCATGACTTTCTATACAGATAGATTGTGCATAGATCCTTATAGCTCTGCTCTCTTTACTTTATTGGGGCTATACTCCCACACCTGCAGCCCCGCTCCGATCATTCCACATAAATTACCATGATAGGCCGCTTCAATACGAACATTTTCCAGGATCGATGGCATTACTCTGCTCCTTACTTCTCTTCTAATGCCTTCAAATAAAAGTTCGCCTGCTTCAGCCACTCCACCGCCAATGACGATGACTTTAGGGTTAAAAATATGGATTAATGAAGCGAGCGCGGATCCGAGCGCAGCAATCGTGTCTTCCATTAACTCTGTAGCCAGAGAGTCACCCGCCCTCCATCTCGCTAACACTTCCCGTGAGTCTACGTTCTCTGGAGACTGGTTATGTAATAAAAGCTTGTCGCGCATGCGACGTGCGATGCTTGTGCCTGAAGCATACTGCTCCAAACAGCCTGTTCCACCACAAACGCATGCTGGTCCTTTGAAATCTACGGACATATGGCCTAACTCTCCAGCCCCACCCCAAGAACCATGAACAAGATGGCCGTCTACGACTATCGCTCCACCCACGCCCGTACCAAGGGCAAGACAGATAAAGTCTTTTACCCCTTTGCCTGAGCCTAAATATTTCTCTGTTAATGCTAATACATTCACGTCATTATCAACGATTACCGGAAGTTGAAACTGTGTCTGAAGCAAATCCTTCAAAGCTGTGCCAGCATAGCCAGGGATAAGCTCCGAAGCGGAGCGGACACGCCCCGCCTCCCAATCCATTTGCCCTGCCGATCCTACGCCAATTCCTTGAAGCTGAATTCCCGCTTGTTGTGCTGTTATTTCATCCATTAATGTCCGAATAGCTAGTATAATGCGATCCATTGTATTCGTCTGTCCAGCCAATGTGCTTAGGCTTACAGTATGTAAAACTTCCCCTTGTGAAGAGACGAGTCCGGCATTAATTTTCGTGCCGCCAATATCTACTCCGATCGCATATTCTATATGAGGATCATATCCTTCCATCGCGGACTCACCTCCGTCAGTCATCGACATTGCTCACGGCCTTAACATATCTCGAAGTGATCAATTGTGGCCTAGTAATTGCACTTCCTACAACAACATATGATGCCCCTGCATTCTTAGCTTTTGCTGCGTCTTCGGGTGTCCATATACGTCCTTCCGCAACAACAGGAATGTTCACAGATCCGCTTAATTGTTGAATTAAGACAAGGTCCGGTCCTTCCTGCTGTGTACTGTATGGGGTGTAGCCTGAAAGCGTGGTACCGATGAAATCCACACCTAATTTCTCAGCGGCAAGCCCTTCCTCAAATGTTGAAATATCCGCCATAACAAGCACACCTCTCAGATGTGCATATTCTATTAATGGCTTTACTGACTCTAAGCGTTCTTCCCGATTCGTTACATCAAGCGCAACAATCTCTGCTTTTGCAGAAACAATGGCCATCACTTCATCTAAGGTTGGTGTTATAAATATGGCTGATCCGGGAATCTCCCGTTTAATAAGTCCAATGACCGGTACATTTACTTCTTTTTTGATAGCTACAATATCTGGAACACCATTTGTCCGGATTCCTATAGCTCCTGATTGAACCGCTGCTCTTGCCATTTTAGCCATTGTATCCCCACCATGAAGCGGCTCATGCTCAAGTGCCTGACAGGAAACAATCAGACCTTTCACCGGAAAGATATCACTTATTCGAGTCATTATTAACCCTATCCCTTCACTTCAAGAATATAGTCTAATATTCTATTGTTCAGAGCTTCTACCCGCTCCTGATCGGAATCCTTAATCGGTAAAAGTGGCATTCTTGGCTGACCTGTTTCAAATCCGCGCACACTAAGGATCGCTTTACACGCACCATATAATGAAGGAAAGGATAGCAATTCAACAATGAGCTCATTGATGATGAACTGCCATTTCTGCGCCTCAGCCATCTCTCCTTGCACATAACATTGTTCCACTTTTTGGAATAACTCGGGCATCACCCCATAAGTTCCACCAATCCCGCCATCTGCCCCAATACTGCGGCCCGCCAAATACTGCTCATCTGGTCCATTTAAGACTAGAAAATCCTTCCCGCCCGCGGCTTTAAATTGCTGAAGCTCAAACGTGCTCTCCGCCGAAATTTTCACCCCGATTACTTTATCCTGAGCTGCCATCTTAATCAGCAAGCTTTTCGATAATTGAAAGCCTGTAGTTTGCGGGATGTGATAGATAATAAATGGAAGCGCCGTACTATCAATAATCGCCTGCCAATGACTTTCAACACTGTCCGGAGACAGACGATAATAGATCGCAGGAACAGCCGATACGGCATGTGCGCCAACTTTCTCAGCATGGATAGCTAGTTCAACACTGTCTCTTGTAGATGGAGCACCCACGTGAGCAATGATTGTAAGCTCTTTTCCAACCTCTGCTATAACTGCCTCGAGCATTTGTTTGCGTTCTTCTACAGATTGCAGCATACCTTCGCCAGAGCTTCCGCCAACATAAAGACCTTTAACTCCTGTAGAAGCATAATGACGAGCTAATTTCCGGGCTGCTTCTTTATCGATTTCCCCCTCAGCATCATAACTGGAGTACATAGCAATAATAATGCCTTTAAAGGATTGAAGATCATATGATTTCATAAATTATAGCCTCCGTCGTTTAATTCATTGCTATTAATTTTCGTTGTTATAAGAATAATTAGCCTTTTACAGCCCCCATAGTAATCCCTTGGGTAAAGGCTTTTTGGAACATTAGAAAAATTGCAATCATAGGAATAGAGGCTAACGCAGCACCCGCCATAAGCAGTCCATAGTTTGTTGTGAATTCACCCCGAAGAGTCGCTACCCCAAGTGGCAATGTCATCATTGAAGTCGATCTGGTCATGATCAGCTGACTGAAATAATCATTCCAAGAAGTGATGAAAGTAAAGATTGCCAGTGCCCCTATTGCAGGTTTTAACAAAGGTAAAATGATGGTGCCGAACAAACGAATCTCAGAGCTGCCATCTATTTTGGCTGCTTCAATCAATTCTCCTGGAATGGTCTGCGCGAACTGCTTCATTAGGAAGACTCCAAATGGCCAGCCAATCGCCGGTAAAATAAGCCCTTTATACGTATTGACCCAACCAAAATCTGCAAGCATCGTAAACAGCGGGACAAGAATAACTTGCTTAGGCAATGCCATTGCGGCAACAAACATCGTAAAAATAATCCCTCGGCCAGGAAAAGACTTTTTGGCAAGCACATATCCAGCACAGGAAGAAACGATACAAATCGCTGCCATTTCACAAAAAGCAATGATGAAACTGTTAAACATCCAGCGCTCAACGGGATTCTTAAATAACTCGGTCCAGTTCTGCAGAGTCGGCTTAGCCGGAAACCATTCCGGGGGGATCGTTGTTGCTACAGTCTGAAGCTTAAATGCCCCTGAAACCACCCAATAAAAAGGGAAGATAAAAAACAACGTTGCCAGAATCAACAGGATGGTGGCTAATATTTTTGGAATCGTCAATTCTTTTTTCCATCTGTTTACTTTCTTAGATTGGCCAATAGGTGCTCTCAGTTCTAACGGATTCGTAGAATTCATGATGTCCCCTCCTTAATACTCAATATCACTGCCAAAGTATTTGAATTGAATGATAGAAATGATCCCGATCACAATCGCAAGGATGACACCCATCGCCGAGGCATATCCAAAATGACCGAGCATAAAGGCTTGTTCGTAAACGCCATACATTACAGTCGATGTGCTATACACAGGTCCACCCGAGGTGAGCAGCTGAATTAGCGCAAAACATTGAAAGGTGTTGATCGTGGTAATCACGATAATATATAAGTTCGTTGGCATTAGCATTGGCCATAATATTTTTCGGAAAATCTGCCAAGGCGTCGCTCGATCAATCTCAGCTGCTTCTATGTAAGAAGTAGGAATGTTCCCAATAGATGCCACATATAAAATGATCGGCTGCCCTACAGAGGTCGTTATCAGAACCACGATAATTGCAAGCAGTGCAGTCCTCGTATCTCCTAACCAGGATATAGGCTCCATTCCCAAAAAGCTGGTTAAATAATTTAGAATCCCATAGTTCGGATGATAGATCCAGCCCCAAACGACTGTGATACTTACGACCGAGGATACAGCCGGCAAATAGAACACTCCGCGGAAAAACGATCTGGCAAACTCTTTTTTCTTATAAATATTCATAGAGATAAATAACGAGAAAATAATAACGATAGGTACGGTTATGAGTACAAGCAATAATGTATTTCCCATCGACTTCCTGAAATTATCATCTTTTATTAAGGAGATATAATTATCGAGGCCAATAAAGCTGAAATCTCTCAACGAATAATCGAAGAAACTAATATAGACCCCTTTCACCATCGGATAAGCTACAAAAAGCAGGAAAAACCCAAATGCCGGCACTAAAAAGAGATAACTCATCATCCAGTCGCGAATCACATAACCTTTTATTTTGCGAACCGTTGTCCCCACAGTCCTTCCCCATTTCTTCGATGATTTAAAAAGAAAAGAGTGCTTCCCGCACTCTATTCTTTTGGACACCATTCACTTTTTTTATTTCATTGCAGCCTTTGCTTTTGTAATCGCTTCGTTTGCTTTTGCAGCAAAGCTGTCCAAAGCTTCTTTACCGGTTGCGCCTCCAGTTAAAGCACGTTGTAATTCAGGGAACCAGAAAGTACGAATATCAGCATATCCATCGGCAATGGTAGGTGCATCTGTTGTGAATTTACGAGCATACTCAGCGTATTTGTACTCTGCATCATCATAGAGGCCTGTAATCGAATTACGAACAGACAGACCACCTGTTTGAATCAAGTTTTTCTTACCCCATACAGGGTCATTAGCGATAAAATCAATCAGCTTCTTAGAAGCTGCAATCTTGGCATCATCACCATTATTGAATACAGCCATACCGCCGAGGTAAGGTTCAAGCTTAGGTTCCGATCCATCTAAAGTAGGGAAAGGAAGCAGAACATCTTCGAATTCAACCATTTTTTTAGATACGTTCTGAGCTTTAAGTACTGCAGAATAGTTAAGTGTAAAGGCTAATTTTCCTTGCAAAAATAAGTCATTCACGTCAGCAGCCGCAAGGGAAGCCGCACCAGAAACGCTAAGTTTATCTTTTGTAGCTTGAACGATCCAATCCAACGCTTTCGCAGCATTATCAGTATTGATCGCGACTGCGGAATTATCTTCATTTAGAAATCTGGATACACCTAAGTTAGCAAGATATGCGCGAGTTCCTTGATCTCCAGCTTGGCTCTTCGCGAAGAATCCGGTAGGGATAACATCAGGTGCTTTTTCTTTAACAGCTTCCAGCGCTTTCTTATATTCTTCAAACGTCCAAGTTCGATCTTCCTTATCCAGAGGAAGCAAATCTAACGCGCCAATCTTCTCAAAAACGGTCTTGTTTACCGCCATCATAAAAGGAGCTGTATTGATCGGGTACATAAAGATCTCATCGCCAACACTAGACTGCTTCCAAAAGGCTTCCGAAATATCATTTTTCACTTCATCGGTCACCATATCATTAAGAGGTGCTAATAAGTCCTTTTTACCCCAGTCAATAATCCGTCCAGGAGCATCATAAATTACATCAGGTGCGGTATTCGAAGCAATCGCCACATTCAGTTTTTCAGGGCCGCCTTCAAAGGTGATCATCTCAAGGTTGACTTTAATTTCCGGATTCTTCTCATTAAAAGCTGCAATGATTTCCTTCTCATATTTGCCAACTTCACCATCTAAAGCTTGAAAGCTCGGAAAATTCCACCATGTTATTTCTACTGGTTTAGCAGCAGTCTCAGTGGCCGCGGGCTCACTCTTATCAGTATTTTTACTTGGTTCATTGGCGGAATTCGCTGTATTCGTATTTCCGCATGCAACTAACTGTGTACCTAAAAGTGCGACACCAACAATGCTCATTAGCCCTTTTTTCATTGCTCTCATGTGCTACCCCCTATTATTTTTGTGGAATAAAATGCTTTATCATTCCTTGCGCTAATCATAAATCAATTATAAATTTAGGAGAATCCCACTCCTTTTACATTTAGGGTCGTATTCTGACCTATACCTTCTTTCAGTCCCTCTTCAATGTTATAATACATTACATATTTCACCTATAATTATTTTAATTTTTAGCTTATAACTTACATTCGATGGTATCGATGTTGAATAATCCACTATAAATCTAGTCTTCCGGAGGGATTTCATGTACAAGCTTATGATTGTAGAGGATGAACCGTTAATACGGACGGGATTAAAACATTACTTTTCGTGGCAGGAGCTTGGTGTTCAGAGTATTGTTGAAGCGGAGAATGGAAAAGAAGGCTTCGTTACCGCACTGCGTGAGCAGCCAGATTTAGTGATCACTGATATTCGCATGCCCGAAATGGATGGTCTTCAGATGATCGAAGAGCTTCGCCAATTCCTTCCTGATACTTTGTTTATCATTTTGACGGGATTTAATGATTTCGAATACGCTCAACGAGCCATCAAACTTGGGAGTGTACATGCTTTTTTGCTCAAACCTTTGGAATATGAAGAAAGTCTAACCGTGATTCAAGAATGCATGAACAAGCTGCAACTTAAACGACAAGAACAAAGAAAACGTTCTACTCTGGAAGGCTCACAACTTATAAAGCTACTACTGGAAGAAGAACAACCTGCAATGGACACTAATTTAATCGCTGAATTATGTAGTTTCAAAAGTAAACATTATTTGTATCTCCCTTTTGTTTTGGCAGGTTTCCCTATCAGAGAAACACCTTCACCATCCACCTTGTGGATGAGAGAACAGGCTACTAAGTTTATACATCTTGCTACGGAGGCCTATCTCCCGGCAGATCTGCCACGATCTACTTTTACATATTCTGCTAAATCCAAACTATACGGGCTAATAGTCATGGGATCACAGACTGCAACGAGCACTATCCCTTTTGAGACACAAGTACTTACTGAACTCGATCAGCATTTGAACAAGCTTACACTAGAACATCATTTTGCCCTTTATCTTGCTATAGGCACAGTAACGAACGAACTATCTCAAATCACTTCATTACTTCACGAGTCTGAAAAGCTGTTATATCAGCGCTTCTATCAGAAAGAGCGCAATATATTCCATATCTCATCCATAAAGGCTGGCGCCACAGCTACTAAACCAACACTTATTCAACTAGATGACAACGATAAGAAACGAATAATCTCCTGCATCGAAAACGCCAATAAACAAGAGATATTGCAATTAACGCAACGATTGGCACAAGATATTTTGCATAAAACAGATGGCTCTTCTACTGATCTATGGCTTGCGTATTTACAAGAAATTATAAGTGTCATTATCCGCTTCGCTAATAAAAATCAGATTCATATGGATGGTGTGTACAGCGATAAACTCTTAAACCTTACTTTTGTAGAGGATTTCCACTCCCTTGAGGTCATGTTCGAGTGGCTGGGGAATTGGATGGTTCATTTGGGAAACATTTATACCGAAGGTCTGACGGATAACCATCAGCAGGATGTAATTATCTTTGAACATATTAAATCCTTCATTAGAGCTAATATTGATCAAGATATTACTCTACAAATGGTAGCGGATCGATTCTTCTATAACCCTTCTTATTTAAGTCGTCTGTTCAAAAGAAAACTCGATAAGAACTATATGCGATTTGTAACCGAAATCCGTATGGAATACGCGCAGGAATGCTTAAAAAAACCGGAGATTCTGGTGACCGATGTCTGCACAATGTGTGGTTACAAAAGCTATAAGCATTTCGTTAAAACGTTCCGGATTTTTACCAACATGACCCCTTCAGACTATAGAAAACAATCGGGGTGGTAAGCAAAATGATGCAAATAAACCAGCCAAAAAAGCGTTATCGGATGCGGCATGTCAATCGGCAGATTTTTGTGCTGATGATCCTGACCATTACCATTCCTTTGCTGATTATATCCGCGATTATCTATATTTTTTCAAATCAAGCCGTCAAAAATGAATATCAAAGCAGCTCTAATCTCATCCTTAATAATCTTTCTTTCAACATCGACCAGTATCTGCAAAGTATTGAAAAAGGGACCCTTAATGCCCAAGTAGATAGTCAATTACAAACCGCCCTCGAGCATTGGACTATCAACAAAGATAATATCGGGAATGATCTAAGTATTCAGTATGGAAACACGATTGAACAGTTCATCAGCGGGATTGAAATGACGATTAAAAATGTCGACAGTGTGCAGATTTTCGCGGGGTCACGTGTATTCTACTCCGCCAATTTCAATCGTGCGGATTATGATGTGAAGGACTACACCCAAGAGGATTGGTATTTACAGACGCAACAAAAAAAGGGTGGTGTAATCCTATTTGGAAGTCATCTCCCCTTCTATCGCACCAATTCCAAACAATCCGTTATCTCCATCGCCAGAGTCATTAATAAAAAAGGAAGCAAGCAGCCCTTAGGTGTCATGTTAATTGATATCCGGCTGGATTCATTACGGGAAATCTTAAAGCTGTCCGAGAATAGCAAGCGGAAATTCATTATTTTAGACGATAAAGGAGGCAACGTTTATAGCTCAGATTCATTGGAGACGAGTCCTTTAGAGCCTATCCCCATCGACAAACAGGTGCTTAATACTTTTATGAAAAACGACGCCGGAAGCTTATATGGTACTTTTGATGACAAGGATTCGTATATTAATTTTGTTACTTCTCCTTACTCCAACTGGAAGGTCATTCAATATATTGATGAAAAAGAGATGACTAAGCAGGCTTCTTTTCTTGGCAAAATCATTTTAACCTTAGCGCTCTTATCGCTTGTCACTGCACTCTTATTTATGTATATCCTCTCGGAACGCGTAACCAAACCTATTATTCTGTTAAGCCGGAAGGTGAAGCTGGTGGGGATGGGTAATTTCGATGTGGATTTGTACAGTAACCGCCAAGATGAATTTGGGGTTCTATATAATGGAATTCGTAAAATGGTAAAAGATTTGCAAAACTATATTGAGCGATCATCGATGGCCAAGGCTCAACAAAAGGTAGCCCAGTATGGTGCGCTCAAAAGCCAAATCAATCCTCATTTTCTGGCAAATGTCCTTGAATCAATTCAAATGAAAGCCATCATCAATGGGCAAAGAGAGATTGGCGAGATGGTGGGAATCGTGGGCAGATTGTTTCGGATTCATATTCAGACTGGGAAAATCACCGTTACCTTGCGCGAAGAACTTGAGCATGTCCGGCTATATGTGAAAATTCAGCAGTTACGTTTTGGGGATAAATTACAGTATATGGAACAGCTAGATCCGCAATGCGAGATCGTTAAGGTCATGCACTTCTCCTTGCAGCCCATCGTAGAGAATGCTATCGTACACGGCCTAGAAAGTCGCAGTGAACCAGGTCTGCTTGAGGTATCCTCGGTGATATCGGGGGATGATATGCTGATTATCGTTAAAGATAACGGCATTGGCATCGAGGAAGAGAAACTTAAACAGCTTCGTTTCCGTCTCTCTCAACCCTCAGATACCTTAGATGAGGAACATATTGGCATTAAAAATGTTCATGATCGTATTCAATTTCATTTTGGCGAAAAATATGGAATTGAAATTTCCAGTCACGTAGGTGAAGGAACGACAGTGATCATCCGTCTTCCCGCGTAATCCTAGACATTTTGCTCAGTAATGCCTAATTTAGGATCAAAGGTGAGCATTTTCGTCGCTATTTTATCAATAAAAAACCGATCATGACTAACTGTTACTACAGCGCCAGGAAAATGAATCAACGCCTGCTCCATCACCTGAATACTAGTTAAATCCAAATGGTTAGTGGGCTCATCTAAAATAATGACAGCAGCTCCGGAGAGAAGGCATTTCGCTAAAGCCACTCTGGCCTGCTGTCCACCTGAAAGGCTGCCAATCGTTTTACTCAGATCCATTTCCGAGAATTGCAGCATCGATAGAAATTTATTCACCTTTTTCCGCGGTGCGTCCAGTCCCAGTCCATAAACATTTACGGCATGGCTGACAGTATCTTTATGATCCAGCTCATCCCACATCTGATTAAAGTACGCATAGCTGACCCCGCGTTCCCAAGTCACTTCCCCCGATTCCGGTGCTTCTTGTCCAGTCAGTACTTTGATGAGTGTCGACTTTCCGCTGCCGTTCGGACCCACGATTGCTATCCGGTCTTCCTTTTGAATATCGAAGCTAATGTTCTGGAAGATGGAGCGGCCATCATAACTTTGTCCAATCCGCTTCACTTCCCCCAGCTTGTCAGGAAAACGTAAATTACTATAAATATCAGTGATTAATACGTTAACTGGATGAGGTTCCACTCGTTTTTTCATATCCGTTAGCTTACGCGAAAGACGATCCTTAGAGGACTTCTTACTACCGCGGTTTTCAATGGCCTCAGACTCCATAAGGAGAAGTTCTTCTTCCCACTCAAATTGCCGATCGAGCACTTTTTTGCGCATCTTCTTTTTACGAACGTAATCGGTATAATTCCCTTCATATTCCTGGAAATGATAGTTCTCGATTTCTATCGTCCGCGTGACCACTCTGTCAATAAATTGCCGATCATGAGAGACCAGAAGCATCGCCCCATTGAAACGGTGCAGCCACTGCTCCAACCATACGATCCCTTCCATATCCAAAAAGTTAGTAGGCTCATCGAGCAATACAACATCAGGCCCTTCAATTAAGACTTTAGCCAGTGCCGCGCGGTTCCTCCAGCCTCCGGATAACTCCTCTACAGGTTGATGCCGCGATCTCTCATCGAATCCTAATTTAGTCAGCACCGTATTGATTTCCACAGATACATTCCAGCCATCCAAATGCTCCATTTGTCCAAAAAGCTCAGCTTGGCGCTCTAAAAGTACATTCATCTGGACATCATCCGACACCTGCCCAAGCTGTTCTCCTATTTGGTTAAGCTCCTGTTCAATGCGTGCTACCTCTTCGAAGCAAAGTTCTAACTCTTGTTGTACAGACAAAGACCCGGAAAGCTCCGAAAATTGAGAGAAGTAGCTGATCTTCACATTGGGATCTAATTCTACTTTTCCTGCCGTTGGCTCCTCTTTTCCCATTATTAGCTTAAAAACAGTAGATTTACCTGCTCCATTTCGTCCGATTAAGCCAATACGTTCACCCTTGCTCACACGAAAATAAATATCTCGAAAGATCAATGTATTCTCATATTTCTTAGTTACGTTCTCCATTCGGATTACGCTCAAGTCTATCACTCCTAGTTCGTATAGATCAGAATTCATCGTTGAATACCCAAAAAGCTATTATAGCACTAATTAAAAAAAGGACTTTATAATCATATTATTACTTATATTTATTTCCGATATATGTATTTATATTAATATAAATTTATAAATACATAAGGAGGATTACAATGAGTTTGCTAAAATCAATCAAGAAAAATGTGAGTGTTACTATGTGCATAACCCTGCTCTTTTCTCTTTTTATTGTGTATCCGGCAAGTGCTTCTACCTTCTTCCAAGACCGCTTTGAAGAGGGCGGTAATCTATGGACATCCACTAGTGGGAATTGGACTATTGTTGAGGACGAAGGCAACAGCGTATATTACCAGTCTGCCACAAAAGAAGGACGTACTTCTGCAGGTGATTCAGCCTGGAGCGATTACACTGTGGAAGCGGATGTAAAAGTAGTTGATTTTAATGGCTCAAACAGAACTTATGTTGCAGGCAGATACATAGATGGAAATAATTTTTATGCAGCTTCTTTGTATAATAATAATGATGGCATGCTGGAAATCAGAAAAAAGGTTTCTGGATCTACTACAACTTTGACCAGCAAACCCTACACTCTGCAAACAGGAGTTTGGTATAATGTAAAACTTGAAATGAGCGGAAATACCATCAACATGTATGTAAATGATACGCTGGAGCTCTCAGCTTCCGATTCCAAATTAAAAAAAGGTACAGCAGGGCTCGTTACCTTTAAGACAATTACGATGTTCGACAACGTGACCGTTTCTGACACCAATGGCACTACACCGACACCGACTGTCACGCCGTCACCAACTGCTATACCGACTCCGACTGCTGCACCGATACCGACTGCAATACCGACTCCGACTGCTACACCAACACCTACTGCTACGCCGACACCTACTGCTACACCAACACCTACTGCTGCACCGATACCGACTGCAATACCGACTCCGACTGTCACACCAACACCTACTGCTACGCCGATACCAACTGTTTCACCAACGCCTACACCGGTACAGGTTAGTGAATATGATTTGGCTGGGTTTGCCACAGGAACAACAGGTGGTGGAAATATCCAAGAAACCAGTCCACTCTATAAAAAGGTATATAGCGCAGAAGATCTTGCCACTACACTGAGAAAAGGATCCAAAATAAAGGTTATTGAAATTATGAACGACTTGGATCTGGGATGGAATGAAATTTCTGATGCGGCAAAGATCTCCCCATTTAGCGCTCATAACAGTGCTTTAACACATCCCGTATTAATAGAGACTGGTGTCAGCAAAGTGTCTATAGACAACTTCGACGGTTTGACCATTTTCTCTGCTAAGGGTGCAACCATTAAACATGCCGCTTTTACTTTTAAAAGAAGCTCTAACGTCATCATCCGCAACCTTGAATTTGATGAGCTGTGGGAATGGGATGAAGCAACCAAAGGAAATTACGATAAAAACGACTGGGACTACATCACCATTGAGAATAGCAACAACGTATGGATCGACCACTGCACCTTCAATAAATCTTATGACGGAGTTGTCGATGTTAAAAAAGGCAGCAACGGCGTCACCATTTCATGGTCTTCCTTCTTAGGGGATGATAGAAACGCAAACAGCTGGGTTACTCAGCAAATTAATGCTATGGAAGCCAACAAGGCTGCTTATCCCATGTACGCTTATTTAAGAAGCAGCTCAGTTGGCCTAAGTAAAGACGACATCATTGCGATTGCCGCTAGTCAAAAAAAGGGCCATTTAATAGGCGCAACAGAATTTGCAGCTGATAATGCGCTTCTTTCTGTGACGCTCCATCACAACTACTATAAAGATATACAAGACCGCATGCCCCGCCTTCGTAGTGGTAATGCGCATGCCTATAACATTGTAATGGACAACGAAGATACCAGATTGGCTAAAAAACGTCTAAACTCCGCTATGGAAAAAGCGATCTCAAGCAAGGGGTATCATTTCGGGGTTACAAGTAACGGAGCAATCTCGACAGAAGGAGGAGCTGTATTACTTGAAAGTTCTGTAATCATTGATGTAGTGAATCCACTTCGCAACAATCAAGCGGATGCGAGTAATAGCAAATATACGGGTGCAATCGCAGCTTTAGATACGATCTATTCACTAGATGGAGCAACATTCAGAGGAGACAGTACATCTAAGAACAGCCCTCTCTCCCCTGCACCCGCTGCCGTTAAAGCATTTGCATGGAACGGATTCACAACACTACCTTATAGCTACACTTCAGATGACCCAGTTAGTCTAAAATCTAGACTTACCGCTGTTGACGGTTCAGGGGCTGGCAAATTGTCCTGGTCAAACGAGGAATGGTTGAAAACAAGTTACAGTAACTAATTCGACTAATGCGACTAACTAATCACTGAACACATACTCCCATAACTACAACGAGAAAAGTTACTAACTTAGTTGCCACATTAGCGCCACCTTTGCACCATATTAGCGCCATATTAGCGCCAGATTAGCAAACTTTTGTACCGCACTAACGCCACTTTTGTTCTGCCGAAATAGCTAAGACGCTCAGACGGTGATTTACTGTTTACTGTGCAGTATTTACGAGGCCAGTTGGTTCGGACTCAGGAGCCCTTATTTCGAAGAATCCGGGCATTTCGCAGTGCTATCGGACTCAGATGCAGCTATTCAACCCAATATGCTTAATTTTGGTGTGGATTTAGACCAATAAGAGCTATGCAGTCCGAAAACTCAGCAAAATGGTCAAAAAAGCCAAAATAGTTGCAATACAGTCCGTTAGGAGTGTTACGCGCGTGAGAAACATGAGGAACATGAGAAACCTGAGAAACGTGAGGAGCCTGAGAACATGAGGAGCCTGTGAAACATGAGGAGCCTGTGAAACGTGAGAAGCCTGAGGAACATTAAGAGCCTGTAGCCCGTGAGGAGCATTATGCACATACAGTCCCGATAGGAGCATTAGGAGTTTGTTCTCATTAACAAGTGATGCGTTTGGTGTTAATGGTAACTCACAAAATTAGTATAATGTCCCAACAATAACAAAAAGGCCGCAACCAGCGGCCTTTTTCTATATTACGACTTCCAACGCATATTCACTAATATCGCTTACCGCTCATTTTTTCAGAATATCAATATACTCTTCTTTCTCTCGATCTGCCCCCGCACTAAGCTTCAAACGCAGTGACTTCGGGTGGTCCAACACATTGCTGCTGAAGTAACTTATAAATCCATCATCAGCTCCACTACCAGAATTCGGATTAATTTTAATGTCGTGCTTCCCAACCTGCGCAGTTAATTCATAGGGGAGCTTTTGAAACAGTTCATTTCGGACGATCCAATCCGTTTGCAATTCCTCATTTATCGTAAATTTGAGCGCTATGCTTAACGGAGAAAGCTCGACTTCGGCTAGTTTTACTTCCTGTCCGTCAATTTTGAAAGGGTGGTCCACAACTAACGTCTCCGTCTTCAGCTCCCAAAACTTAGGATCAATAGAGAAGTTTACTTTTAAACGATCAGAATACCGCATGTCAGATAAAACCGTTCCTGTTTTCGGTTTACTTAACATTCCCGGGTCTACAGAGGCAATCTGAAAATCCGCCACTACGTCTGTTGGCTTTGGTTTATTTCGGTCCAGTGAAAATACAGTTTTGCCGAGCCAAGTATATATGGTTCCCTCTGCGTGTGCTCCCATTCCGCCTCTATTCCCATTCTCCTCCATTACATCTCGTCCAGTTTCAGCATCTGTCAGCTTCACACTATTTACACTGTACACTTCCTGACCATCACTTGTTGTTCCTGTATACAGCAGCATGATTTTGTTTTCATCAGCAAGCACAGCATTCAGAGTAATTTTATATCCATTTGATTCAGCACTCTTATTAACGATTTGTACATAATCATTCCGGATTGCAGACTCTAAAGTAAGAGCATCAATATCAGCTGCAGCCAATGTTTTAAAAGGCTCCAATACGCCCCAATCGAACGTTTCAGCACTCGAAGTCCCTTGCTGTGGCATCAGCTGGGTTGGATTGAAGAACAGCAGGCCCGCTATCATCACTGCAGTCGCCAGCACAGACATCGCGCTTTTTGTGAACATTAACCTTCTGCCACGTTTCTTGCCTAATTCCAAGCCTGCTTGGATCGCATAGATTTGAGCGGCTGCATTCTCTATTTTTTGTTCTTGTGGGATACGTTCGGCATCGCTTAACATGGCAAGCTCCTCTTGACTACTCATGGTTCCATTCACCCCGATTCTTTATGATGGTTCGCAACTGCTTGAGCCCTTTATGCTGCCAAGTCTTAACCGTTCCCTCGGGTTTATTCATAATGTTAGCGATCTCAGTCAAGGTCATATCGTTGTAGTATTTTAGCAGCAGCACATGGCGATACTTGGGCTTAACCTGCTCAAGTGCCCACAACATTTCCATCCGATGATGGCCAATATGTGTGACCTGTTCTCCTATTCTTTCATCTACCAGCGGCATGGAACGTTTTCTTCGTCTTTGTTCATCTATACAGACATAAATTAGAATTCGAATAATCCATGATTTGAATGCTTTGGGGTCCTTTAATGTTTTTCTTTTAATCCAGGCCCGGCAAGTCATTTCCTGCATCGCTTCCAGCGCATCGTTTCGGTTCCGCAAGTAACTATAAGCAATACTGTACAGTTGTTCTCTATGTACCAATATCGAATCGTAAAAATCCGTCTCGCTCCGAGTATCAAGAATCGTTACTTTTTTCATTTCTGCATTAGTCATCGTCATGTCCTTCCTTAGCCTCCCCTCTTCAACCTTTCATAGATTAAGACGGGGGAGGTATAGAAACGGTTTTTGTTTCGTTTAACTTTTTTTGCCCAAAGCTCTCTAAATTATAGCATTCTATAAAAATTGAACGAAAAATGTTATGATAGGTTAAATTGGACATAATCAATAGTACGCACTTAAAAGTGCCATAGGTACTAAAAAGTACCCATACCATGGAGGTTATCATGACAACAACACCAACAACAACTGTCAAGAAAAAATACAATATTTCTGTTGAAGCCACACTAGAGGTCATCGGAGGGAAATGGAAATGCGTAATTCTATGTCATTTAACTCATGGCAAAAAACGCACCTCCGAGTTAAAACAGTTGATGCCCGGCATTACTCAAAAAATGTTAACCCAGCAGCTACGCGAGCTTGAGGCAGATGGAATCATCAACCGAATTGTTTATAATCAGGTTCCACCAAAAGTAGAATACGAGCTTAGTGAATATGGTGATAGTTTAAGCGATATTTTGACTGCATTATGTAATTGGGGAGAACAACATATCATTAAGCAATTCGGCGATAAATACGCTGTTTTAGAGGATAACATTTTAAATAAATAAACCGCTCTATCAAGGGTATGGTTGGATATTTATGCTGCGAGAGTTGTACTTCAATTATACGTTCATGAAAAAAGGACAGCTGAATCAGATCGATTCAACTGTCCAAAGCTTTGATTCACCCGTCCCTTGAATGGCGCATAGGAACATAACTTAAATTACGCCCTCTCCTCCAATAGCAGTTGCTGTGAATGATATGGGTCCAAATAGATTTATAGGCAAGTTGCTATCATTCTGAATTACCAATTCATAGTTGTGGACTCCAATATAAGCACCATCAACCCACTGAGCACTTAATTGAATATCAGTAATAGTAGTAAAACGATAAAAGGATCTATAAATATCGACTCCAGCTCGTCGGATGATAACAAGAAATTGGCTATTAGCAAGTGCAGTAAGACTAAAACTACCATTTAACTCGACTCTACTGGAGAAAGAAGCCGGATTAGCCGGACTAATATTTACTTGCGCTGTGGCTAGACCCGCTCCAGCTCCAGGAATCCCTGCAACCGTTATAGCTGTAGTAAACGGATCTAACGGGATTTTTGCCTGTGACCCATAACTTATTATTGTCGCCATTTATCATCACTCCATTTCAAGGTTATAGAGTAGTATATTGTGAATCCGCAATGATAGATTGGACTAAATTCCTGATGATTATATACATTTAAGGTATACTTTGCTAGATCATATAAACCTAGATACCTCATCAATCACCATACGATTTCCACTCATTGACAACACCCCTGTTCAGAATTACAATAATTCACATATCATGAACAACGATGACAAAGGGTAAGTAGGCAGACGAACATGGTCTTCAGAGAGCCGGTGGTAGGTGCGAACCGGTGACCAGCGTATGCTCGAATGGCCTTTATAGTTGTTTTTCCGAACTATCTTAATGGATGCAGTAGGGAAAACCGGGGTTCCCGCCGTTATCAAGGGACCTGTATCGAGAATTAATTCAACCTCTCCGTACAGGTAAGAGAAGATCGAAAGCCAAGAATCGTAAGGTGACACGATCATTTAAGGTGGTACCACGACAACTTCGTCCTTATTGGATGAGGTTTTTTTGTCATTTAAAGGAGGTGATGGCCATGGATGATGGCTGGTGGTGGCGACTCGAGTGTAACCAAATGCTAAATATCAGGAGGAATTTATATGATGAACGAACGTGTCTTAACAGGAGATCGAGTGACTGGAAAGCTTCACCTTGGCCATTACGCCGGCAGCTTGCAGACCCGAGTAGCCCTTCAGGAGCAATATGAAACTTTTGTGTTTTTAGCGGATATTCAAGCCCTAACGACCCATTTTGATCGTCCGCAGCTGCTGGGTCAACATCTGCATGAGATCACACTGGACTATTTATCTGCGGGTATAAATCCGGAGAAAACAACTATATTTATTCAATCGATGATCCCTGAAATCGCAGAGCTGACCATCTTGTTCTCTATGTTTGTTACTGTGAATTCTTTACGGCATAATCCCACGATTAAAGCCGAATCAAAAAATTCCAGCTTAGATGAATTGTATTACGGTTTTCTAGGTTATCCAGTTAGTCAGACTGCTGACATAACTTTTTGTAAAGCAACGATCATTCCTGTAGGAGAAGACCAGCTCCCCCATCTGGAATTAACCCGCAAAATCGTCCGCAGATTCAACGAGCTGTACAGCCCGATACTGGTGGAACCCAAAGCGCTGATCAGTGAGACGCCGAGACTTGTGGGTACGGATGGCAACGCTAAAATGAGTAAAAGCCTTGGCAATGCCATCGAGCTGGACTCCACTAAGGAAGAAATCACCTTCAAGATAAGAAAAGCCACAACCGATCCAGCGCGTGTGCATAAAAATGATCCTGGACATCCAGATATCTGTCCTATTTTTGCTTATCATGGTGCTTTTCGCTCAGCGGGGGTAACCGAAATTCGTGAAGGCTGTGAGCGGGGTACCATGGGTTGTTCTGCTTGCAAACAGTTGATTTCGACAGCTCTAGATCAGCTTATAGAACCGATGCGAGAGAGTCGTTCCTATTATGCTACTAAGCCCAAGCTTGTGCAGGAAATCTTAATCTCTGGAACACAGCATGCCCGCAGCATTGCTCAGGAAACAATGGCCGAAGTACGTGAGGCTATGAGTCTTAACTATTTTTCAATCTAAAAATGTCCAGTATAGGCACTCAAAAAAAGCCGGAAGCTCATTGGAAGAGATCCGGCTTTTTTCTTCTCCTTACAACACCCAATTTCCCTTGCGGAATACGGGTTCAATCGTGCCGTCCGCCAGCTCTCCGTCAATATCCAGCTCTGCTGAACCGATCATAAAATCGACATGAGTTAAGCTGACATTAGCTCCTCTAGCCACAAGCTCTTCGTTCGTAAGCTTTGTGCCGCCTTCAATATTTACAGGATAAGCACTTCCTAGCGCGAAATGGCAGGAGGCATTCTCATCAATCCCTGTATTGTAAAAAATGCGGTTCAAGCGAGAGATTGGAGAATCATGCTGCACTAAGGCTACTTCTCCTAGATAAGATGCACCTTCATCCGTTGCCAGCAGTGAGGTTAAATGCTCGCGTCCGGATTCAGCTTCATAAGCTACGACTTTCCCCTTTTCAAAAGTGAATGAAAGTCCTTCAACTAAACGTCCATTCAAATTAAGAGGGAGCGTGCTTCTAACTGTGCCATTCACTCCAGTACGATGGGGCATGGAATAAATCTCTTCTGTTGGCATATTAGCAACAAAATAAACACCTTTATCATTCTCACCGCCACCCCCGCGCCATAAATGGCCTTCCGGAAGCTCTACATGCAGATCCGTTCCCGGAGCACGGTAATGCAGGCTTTTATAACGTTTAGCGTTCATTCTATCCTGACTTTCTTTCAACTGACCAATATGCTCTCTCCAAGCAGCTACCGGATCATCGCTGCCCACACGATTCATCTGGAATACAGCTTCCCACATCGCCTCTACCCGCTCTTCTTCAGGAAGATCGGCAAAAACCTTGTTCGCCCAAGCACGTGTTGGCGCTTTGACCAGAGACCAGCTGATTTTGCTGTTCCGAGTATATTTGGAGTAGTTCTTGCGAGCAATAGCTGCTGCTTTGACTGCTCTAGATACCTTAGAAGAATCAATGCCATTAAACAGTTCCGGATCAGGTACTTTAATATGTAAGATGGCACCATTTTCTTCCGCGAATTTCTCCATCATCTCAGCCTGCCACTGTGGATAGTAATCGAAAGAATCCTCTGGGGCTTTTTCATAACGGATCCGTGTGGTTGCTTCATCGTCCCAGTCAACAATTACATATTTAGCTCCCGCTTCATAGGCTTTCGCTACAATCAAGCGAGTAAGTTCTGCGGTTTCTATCGGTGCATGTACCATAAGGACTTGTCCAGGCTGTACATTTACTCCTACTTTTACAACTAGGTTCGCGTATTTCTCCAGCATTACTTCAAAATCTTTCATGAATTCTCTTCCTCCATCTCTAGGGTTGCTATAAGCACTCGGTCAGCTTCACTTCTTATTTTAACGCAAAACGAGGATAGTTGCGATTCGATTTAGATTCTCAGTTACTTCACTTCAGGTATTTCCCCTGTATAGACACCTAGATCATTCTTATGAATCTCTACAATGGACGTTCCGATTTGCTTATCATTATGGTAAGCAATCACTATGATCTTGGTATCCTGAGGCTCATCTATTTGTTTATTCTTTCCATCCATTGGACTCCAATAAATTTGATCTCCAGATTTGATTTTCAGCTCAAGACCTTTGTTATGCACCTTGTAGTCAGGGGGGTTCCATAACAATAAATTGCCGGACGTAGCCTGTATCTTAATAACATTCGCCCCTTCAGCAGTTATAAGCATAGGTAATCCTGGAGCACTACTATCAGTCACCCTGTATTCCGCTGTTGGGAACAGAACTTCCGGTTTCACCTCAAGTGATTGATTATTATGCTGCAAAATAAAGAAGAAAAAAAGTAAAATCGTTAAGCCCATGACGCCTCCGATGATTATTTTTTTCACTATTCAACCTCCCTTCTACCCTAATACTGTAACATATTTCCTTAATCTGGACAGTTATCAGCCAAATAAAGCGGCTCCCACAAGGAACCGCTCACTTGAATCACTATTTTTTATCCACCTGTAGCAGTGTTACGGTCTTCAAAGCATAAGTATGCATGATTTTATCCTCTGAAATTACATTCAACTTGGTCAAGCTTGCCACCTTTGCCGGATCTGATTTGGAGAGCAAACGCCACACTTCAGGGTCCGATAAGGTCTCATATAACTTTGCATCATCATATTCTTTGCGGTTTTGCACGACCAGCTTCACCTTATAGCTGCCAATTTCAGTCTCGGTAGTTTCCTGCTCACTACAATAATTTAAAATATCCTGACGAAGCTCGGCCAATTCTTTTTCAATATCTTTTTGCTTTTGCTTGAGCCGATAATACTGCTGAAGCTTTTTCTCCATCCACTTCACGCTCCTTCATAGACATATGTATGCCGGAAACGTTGGATAAATTAGTTGAGTTCCCTATCATAAAAACTTATAATGAGCCGGGGATAGCTTATTTCCAAGTAGAGTCAAATTTCTTATAAAAACAATACCACGGCAGGTGACCTATGTTTCATTCGTACTTATTTCCAATTTCGTATGCGTTCATGATGTTTCCAATAGCAGCGCTGGTCTTCACACTTCCTTTTCTTATCGTACAATACCGTAGACATGGCTATATACATAAGCTTAGAGCTTTAATCCTATATCTGCTGCTGCTCTATCTGATGAACGCTTATTTTCTAGTCTTGCTTCCTTTTCCATCCTCCCGGCACAATGCTGCACCTTCTGGGAGTATCGTCCAATTCATTCCCCTTCAATTTATTCAGGATATTGTGGATGGATCGACGATCATCCCTGATCAAATCTCGACCTACTGGTCATTACTGCGTGAGCCTGCATTTTTACAGGTCATTTTTAACGTTGCATTGACCGTACCGTTTGGAATGTTTCTGGGCTATTATTTTCGTACACGCTGGGTCGTGTGCATTCTACTATCCTTTGCCTTTTCCCTGTCCTTTGAGATCACGCAGATTACAGGGATTTACGGTTTCTTCGATCATCCTTACCGTCTTTTTGATGTCGATGATCTCATTACCAACACAATCGGAGGAATCTTTGGATTTCGAATTTCCATTTGGATCTCCGGGCTATTGCCACGTATAGAACAACTGGATACAAACATTGACCGCTCTGCCAAAAGAGTCTCCTATACCCGCAGAGGAATAGCTTTTCTAATCGATAGTATGGTGTGGAGCATCGGGTTTGGGGTACTCTTCGGATTCGATATAAAAGCTGCCTTCTGGATTGTAACTGGTATTTACTTCATGCTTGTTCCGGCTCTCACGGGCGGACGGACCTTAGGGAAATGGATGGTGCGGATTCGGGTGAAGAGCAGCGGGAATCATGCTTTTTTCTGGGCTCTGATGCTCAGATATGGCCTGCTATATTGGTTGCTGCTTGGGATTCACTCTCTTTTGCTTGATTCCGCCCTTCTAGGGCATCTTTCCTCCGTATGGAATATGCTTATTCATCTGTTTGTTCTATTGATAGACTTGGCTTTCTTTATTCATTTAGTCATTAGTATATTCAAAAAAGAAACTCAGCTAATATATGAGAAACTAAGTCAAACTTCTCATGTTATTTCTTGGCCAGAGAAACGGCTCCAATCTGATGTATCCCGCAACAGCCCTGTAGAAAGCTAAACTAGTTATTTTTTAAAGGGTATTTTAACATTGGAAATTATTATAGAATTAGGAGGTGAGCATTCTCAAAATTTAGGAGATGAGCGTATGGAAACTACAAGCAGCTTGCGGTTATCTAGAAGTCTTCCAGAAGAACAGGGCATTTCATCAACCGCAATATCCAGCTTTATTAGTGCAGTAGAGGAACAAAATTTAGGCCTGCACAGCTTTATGCTACTTCGACATGGTTATGTGGTCTCTGAAGGCTGGTGGGCCCCTTACAGGTCCGATCTTCCGCATATGTTATTTTCACTTAGCAAAAGTTTCACCTCAACCGCAATCGGGTTTGCTGTTACAGAGAAACTCGTCACCCTTGATGATTCTGTCCTATCCTTTTTCCCTGAAGATGCTCCTGATCCAATCACAGACAATCTAACCAATATGACAATCAGACATCTATTGATGATGGGTACCGGGCATGTCGTGGATACTATGGACACACTTCGCAAAAGTGCAGACGGGAATTGGGTGAAGGCTTTCTTCTCCGTCCCGGTCGAGAAACAACCAGGTACACATTTCCTATATAATACCGGTGCTACTTACATGCTGGCCGCGATCCTTCAACGGGTTACTGGCCAAACACTGCTAGAATATTTAGAACCACGCCTCTTCGTTCCTCTGGGCATTCACGGCGCAACGTGGGAGTCTTGTCCACGCGGAATTAACACAGGGGGATTTGGCTTAAACATTACAACCGAGGATATCGCTAAATTCGGCCAGCTATACTTACAAAAAGGAATCTGGAATAATCAACGGGTTCTGCCTGAAAAGTGGATTAATGAGGCTACTTCCAAACATATTTCCAATGGCGAAGGCGATCATGACTGGGCAATGGGATATGGGTATCAGTTCTGGCAATGCCAGCACGGTGCCTACCGGGCAGATGGCGCCTTCGGTCAACTCTGTGTCGTGCTTCCGGAGCAAGATGCCGTAATTATTACTACTGCTGCATCAGACAGTATACAAGGAATGTTGAATGCTGTGTGGGAACATCTGCTTCCCGCGATGGAGCAAGCACCCTTGCCATTAGAGCCTGCTGCTTCTGCCCACTTGGTTGAACAATTAAAATATTTATCTATCCAACCGCCACAACTGCAGCCATCTTCATCACAAGAAGATCGAATAAACAGCTTAACCTATAAGCTCGATGACAACCAATTTGCCTTGGACACCTTCTCTATCTCTTTCAATAACAACGAAGCTGCAGTTACTTTACAATTTAAGACTGGAGAGGATTCTGTGATCTGTCTTGGTCGAGGGGAATGGCTCGAAAGCTTCGCACAGGTCATTGATGCTTCCTTGAACCGAATCATGTCCAGCTTTACTTGGGTTGCTGATGATCAGCTACAGCTCACTTTATTGTTTATTGAAATGCCTTTTTGCATAACTCTTGAAATAATCTTACTAGAGAATCAGCTAATTCTTAAACAAAAGTTTAATGTGAATATGGGACCGACTGAATTCCCTGAGATCATTGGCAGACTATAATTCTTAATGAATAAAAAAGGCCGCTTCGTCCTTTAAAGAGACTTAGCGGCCTTTTAAATATTCGATTCTAGTCTGTGAAATCAGCAAGCTTGAGGATGACCGGGCAATGATCGCTCCCCATAATGTGGCAATCGATTTGGGCCTCCAACAGATTAGGTGCAAGTCTAGAAGAAGCTAGGAAATAATCAATCCGCCAGCCTACATTCCGTTCTCTCACCTTCGGCATATAAGACCACCATGAATAAACGCCTTCAAGCTCTGGATGAAAATATCTAAAGGTATCTATGAAGCCGGACTCCAGCAGCGTACTCATTTTCCCTCTTTCTTCATCGGTAAAGCCAGAGTTTCCGCGGTTAGCTTTAGCATTTTTGATATCAATATCCTGATGGGCTACGTTCATATCGCCGCATACAACGACTGGTTTTAGCTTGTCCAGTTCCAGAAGGTTATTGCGGAAGCGGTCCTCCCATTCCATTCTGTAATCCAATCTAGCCAGATCTCGTTTGGCATTTGGTGTATACACATTCACTAGATAAAAATGTTCGAACTCCAGCGTAATAATCCGGCCTTCCGCTTCTTCATCCTCTTCCATTCCGTATCTCGCAGAGATCGGCTTGATTTTGGTGAATATAGCTGTGCCTGAATACCCTTTTTTCACTGCATAATTCCAATATTGATTGTATTCTTCACTCTGTTCCAGAACAATCTGCCCTTCTTGCAGCTTTGTCTCCTGAACACAGAAAATATCTGCTTCTACTTCCTTAAAATATTCATCAAACCCTTTTTTCACACAGGCCCGAAGGCCATTCACATTCCATGATACCAACTTTATCATTAACGTTTCTCCTTGCATTTTGCTTTGATAGTAACCAGTTTATCATATAACGACCAGAAATTTATAGAGGATTAGGGTCATCTTGAGCAATTCCGCGAATAGATTTATATCCTAATCATTTACTATCCATGATACAATAGCAAAATTGACTCTATACAAATTTTCTAACACGTGAGGTAAAAAAACTTATGAATGCACCAAATCTTTTACGAGGGTTTAACTTTTTGTATTTTGCTCTGCTGGCCATGTTTATTCCCTTTCTGCCAGTCTATCTAAGTGAACAAGGTCTAAGCCCATCGCAAATCGGCTTCATTATTGGAACTGGTGGTTTTGTTACCATCATTGCTCAACCTTTATGGGGGATGATTAGTGATAAAACAAAAACCATCCGCAAAGTGCTGTTAGCTCTGCTGTTATGCTCAGCGGTGACCGGATACTTTTTGTTCGATTCCAGCAGTTATGCTGTTCTCATTCTTTTTGCTATGCTGCTGTATTTCTTCTTGATGCCCATTGATCCGCTGACAGAAAGCTTGAATTTCCGAGTCTCTGAGGCGGCTGGAATTAGCTATGGTTCTATCCGTACATATGGTGCGCTAGGTTATGGTGTAATGGCTTTGATTACTGGCTATGTGCTCGGCTTTTTCGGCTCTCATGGTATAGCTCTTCTGTTTGTTGCCATTTGCCTTATAAGCTTTATAGTAAGCTGGAACATGCCAGATGCCCCCGTCACAGGTAAACCGGTCACGCTGGATAGTCTCAAGCACTTTTTTGGCAACAAAAAGACATTGATGTTTCTGGTGCTCATATTTATTAGCTCTGTACCCGCACGAATGAACGATACATTTATTGGAGTTTATATTCGTGAGCTTGGTGGCAGTCCTCAATTGGTAGGCCAATCGTTTTTCCTCGCGGCAATAAGTGAAATCATTGTCTTTGCATTAAGCTTCTGGTGGTTGCGTAAAGGAAAAGAACTGATCATCATATCGATTTCCGGAGGCTTCTATTTCCTTCGTTTCTTTATTTCAGCTTGGATCACTGATCCACACTTATTAGCCTATTTGCAGATTCTACAAATTCTTACCTTCCCTGTGTTCTACTCGGCTGCTATTCAATACCTGTACAGTATTGTACCCGAGGAATGGCGTGCTACAGGCCAGACCGTACTTGCACTGTTGTTCTTCGGTGTATCAGGTATCCTGGCTTCTTATGCTGGCGGGGCATTATATGATGCCTTTGGGGGTAAAGCTCTTTACTTAACGATCTCCGCGATGTCGTTTGTCGGCATGCTGTTCGGATTGATACTGTATCTGATTTATCGAAAAAAAACGAATTAAGTGTACCAAAATAAACCGGGGTTGTCCCAGCCACTTTCTAAATGGCTATAGGACATCCCCGGTTTTTTCTATCAAAAAGTGCTAATTCACCATGGCATTCGCTCTAGCATTAATAGATTTTCAACATAGAATATCCTATCAAACGAAAAGGAGGTCGTTACTATGGCCATCGTATTACCGATTCAATATTTCAATTTAGCCCCTGTCATTGGTAAATCTTATTATGAAAACCTTTCAGGTGGTATTAACGCTGCTGTTACTGTGAACAATAACTCCAACTTCCCAGTAGATTTAGTAATCACTCGTGTGAATGCTCCAGTTATCACATACACGATTCCAGCGTTCAATAGCCTTACGCTTGCAGTTCATGCCCTTTTGGTAGCTGCACTCTTAAGCACTCCTGCTGGCACCACATTCGGAACTATTGAAATTTCAACATCAGATTTCTAATAGTGTAGTATTAAGCATCTCTAGCTGAAAGTTCAGCTAGGGATGCTTCTCTATGTGAATCTAGCTTAATCCTTCTATTGTATGCTGCTCCATAAGCTGCTTTAGCTTGGTTTCAGTATTCGAATCTCCCGCAGGAGTATAGATGCTGCATCGTAAATCGGCACTGCCATGAACCTGCAAAGAGGTAAGATGAAATAACATTTTCCCCGCCTTGGCATGTCTGAATTCTAGTAACACATCCGGGGCCGAACTAACCCGACTTTGCTCCCACATCTCATTAAAAGCCGGATGCAATTCTTTCAATTCCTCTATAAATTCATCATACCAATGATCCTCTACATACTGTCCGTAATACGCTCTGAAGATAGAAAGATAACCGCTGACGAACTGTTCCCAATTCACCGCTAAGCGTCTGAACTCCTTACGAACAAATAACAATCGGATCATATTCCGCTCTTCGATGGGCAGCTTTGAGAAATCAAGAAAAACATGCGCGGCAGCATCATTCCAACCGACGATCCCGCAACGTCTATCAGAAATTATCGTAGGACAATATTTGAGTTCCTGTAAAATTTTCTGCAGCGAAGGACTAATTACAGAAGATTCATCTTGCGGATAGGGTGTGGTGCCGGTTCCAGTTTCTAAAGCCAGTGCAAAAAGATACTTCCGCTCGTCTTTAGTCAGCCTAAGTGCAGTGGCAATACAGTCCAAAACAGATGACGAGACTTTTATATCTCTGCCTTGTTCAAGCCACGTATACCAGGTGCTGCTTACCCCTGCAAGCTGTGCAACCTCTTCCCTGCGGAGTCCTGGCGTCCTTCTGCGTGTGCCTTCCGGCAAGCCTACAGAGCTTGGTGAAATGGCCGCACGACGTGCTTTCAAAAAATCGGATAATGCTTGTAATCTTGTTTGATTAGCCATAAGCTACCTCCACTTTGGGATTCCTGTTCCTTTAGTATAGTACAAATTATACTAGGATAAACGATAACTTGTAATAGGATAAGTAAAATGAAAAAATACTAGTATACACTAGCTGAGGAGGTTCATTATGGAACGCGTAGTGATTACAGGCATGGGCTTAATCTCACCACTTGGGAATACAATCGGGCAATTTTGGGATCGGCTAATTTCTGGTGAGTCGGGTATATCCCCGATCACTTCATTTGATACAACAGGTTTTAAGACGAGGATTGCTGGCGAAGTACGTGATTTCGATGCCGAGGGCAGATTTGGCCGTAAAGAGGCACGCCGAATGGACAGATTCAGTCAGTTTGCCCTCGCAGCTACTGAAGAGGCTTGGAAACATTCTGGTCTCCAGCTTGATAAGATTGACAAGGAGAGACTTGGCGTTTATGTAGGATCTGGCGTTGGAGGAATTCAGACCTTGATGGATCAAGGTACGGTCCTGAAGGATCGTGGTCCTGATCGAGTTAGCCCTACCTTAATTCCCATGATGATCTCCAATATGGCTGCGGCAATGATCAGCATTAAATTTGGAGCTCTCGGCCCGACCATGTCTCCAGTAACAGCTTGTTCTATTGGCAATACTGCGATTGGCGAGGCTTTCCGTTTAATTCGTTATGGCGGTGCGGATATCGTTATAGCCGGGGGTTCTGAAGCTGCTATTACTGGCATCTCGCTGGCCAGCTTTGGGAATGCCACCTCTTTATCTACACGAAATGAGGAGCCTACGAAAGCGAGTCGTCCTTTCGATGGAGAACGGGATGGCTTTGTAATCGGTGAAGGCGGCGGCATAGTCATTCTAGAGTCACTCTCCCATGCTCAGCGTAGAAACGCCAAGATTCACGGCGAAGTGATCGGGTATGGTGCTAGCTCTGATGCTTATCATATGGTTGCCACTCATCCAGAGGGAATTGGTGCCTATCAAGCTATGAAGTTAGCGCTAAATGAAGCTAATCTCCAGCCTCACAATGTAGATGTAATCAGCGCACACGCGACAAGTACAGTAGTAGGAGACCACTCTGAAACACTAGCGATTAAAAAATTATTTGGCGAGCATGCGTACCACATCCCCGTAACCGCTAATAAGTCCATGACTGGACATGCTTTGGGGGCCGCTGGCGGCTTAGAAGCCATTGCGTTAGTTAAGAGTATCCAAGAAGGGATCATTCCTCCTACCATCAATCAGGACACGCCTGATTCCATCTGTGATTTGGATTACGTACCTAACATTGCACGAAAAGCTAATCTCGAAATAGGCATCTCCAATTCATTTGGTTTCGGTGGCCATAATGCTGTTATTGTAATCCGTAAGTTTGAAGACTGATCTTACATTATAACAGGGGTTTCAACTTAGCCATTTAACACGACTAGTTGAAACCCCTTCTGCTGTTAATCCTTTACAAAAGCTTATTCCGAAGGTGATACATGACTTCCCCAGATAGAGATTCCTTCATTAGAAACCGCAGTAAACGTCATAACATTACTGGCTGTAGCTTCATTCCACTCTTTCAGGAACACACCCTTATAAGTAGAACCACCTATTGTTAACTCCGCAGTATGATCGTCGATAAGCTTCCACTTGCCCTTAACCGCGCCTTTGATTTTACCACTCTTCGTCAATTGAATTAGCTCTGATTGCACGATATCAGCCGTAATCTCTTTATTATGATTTACATATTTGTATTCGCCTGCGATTTGCTCTTTCGTATATTTATCAATGGTCTCGCCGCCATAACGGTGTGGTGCGACCACCGGCCAGCCATCAGCGTTCATGAACATTTGATGTACTCTAACCTCATGCTTTTCACCACGATTCGGGAACCGTGTATGGAAGATCAAATAATACTTGCCAGTCTCTTCATCGTAAAATGCGGAGTTATGTCCTGGTGATACATATCCTTCCCCACTTACTGGGAGCTCATCGTCATTATTCAGGAATTCGAAATTCCCCATGAGTTTAACTCCGTAAGGAGCATAAGCAGGATCATCAAACAATACGCCAGCTGTGCCCTGTGAATGGATCATATCCTGGCCCTCAGAATCTTCAAAAGGTCCATCAGGTGTCTTCGAGCGAGCTACACGGATGTTATATCCGCCATCTGCAGCCAGACCTCCGTAGGATAAGAACAGATAGTAGTAATCCGTCTCAGGACTGTACAGCATATAGGGAGCTTCTATCCGCGCATGATTTGCGCCTAGAAGCTTTTTGCCATAACCTTGGTCTGGCAGTGGGAATCCTGTGCTTGTATCCAGTTCCATAATAAAAATACCACCAGAATAAGAACCATACACCATCCACAATCTGCCTTCTTTATCAAAGAACACATCCGGATCTACAACATTCGGCTTTTGTGTGGCATCATAAGTTTCTCCGTCATCCCCTGCGCCCACCATACCGGACTTCAGAAAGATCCCTTTGTTCTTATAAGGTCCTTCAATATGGTCTGACACGGCTATACCGAGTGCTGATAATGGGGAATCGCCTTTACAAGCGTTGTAATACATATAATATTTGCCATCCGCCAATTGAATGACATCCGGAGCCCATAAGGTGTCCGTCTTTCCCCAGGTTAAGGCCTCTTTTAATTCCTCTTTGACATTCGGGATGAGTACGTTTCCATCAACAACTCCAGAGGACAATTGAGTCCAGGACATCAGGTCGTCGGATTTAGCAGAAGCCAAATGAGAGCCAAACACATAGTACTTATTATCAGCCAAAATAATGGATGGATCATGTACAGAAACATTTTTAAAGACAGGCTGAACAGGCTCAGGTCCGCTGTTTGTGTTGCCAGAGTTAGCCGACTCGTTGTTGCATGCGGTTACAGCTAATAATGAAACACTAAGTAAAGTAGTAATAATTATCTTCTTCATCGTTATACCCCCTATGTATGCCTTTTCATTTTGAGATGAAAACGATAAATAGTCAACCCTTTTATTTAATTAAGTTCGTATTAATTCACACTTATTTAAATAATAGTGAACATTTTAGAAAATAAAAAAAACGCTAAGCCAACTAAATGGCCTAACGTTTCCTCTTATTATTTAGTTAAAACAAGTTGCTTACTTAGCGCCTTCTTGCACTAAAACAGGCTCTGGATAAGCGTTCTTAAGCACACGTTGTCTATTCTTAACAACTGTTGGTGGTTCCACCTTAGGAGCCATCGGATGCATTAGCCAAGATTTCACCATATGGGTATCCGAAACCTTATACATTGGAGGCTCTTTCTCCATATCGATTTGCATAGCATAGGTGCTGCGAAGTGCGAAGGCATCACCCTTAGGCGGTTTGATCAAATCTGGAGGTGTACCAGGTATCGCGGTAAGCAAAGAACCTTTGCTCTCAAGACTTGGCATGGATGCAAGTAATCCCCAAGTGTAAGGATGTCTTGGATCGTAGAAGATCTCTTCTGCAGTTCCCATTTCAACAATTTGTCCGGCATACATTACCGCTACACGATCCGCCATTCTTGCTACAACACCAAGATCATGGGTGATAAAAATAATCGCCGTATCAATCTTCTTCTGTAATTCCTTCATCAGGTCAAGAATCTGTGCCTGAATGGTTACGTCGAGCGCTGTAGTTGGCTCATCCGCAATCAGAAGCTTTGGGTTTGCTGCAAGTGCCATTGCGATAACGACACGTTGACGCATACCGCCACTGAACTCATGTGGATATTGATTGAAGCGGCGCTCTGGTGAAGGAATACCTACTAGCGTAAGCAGCTCAATCCCACGTTTATTTGCAGCTTCTTTGGAGATTTTCTCATGTTTGTGCAGTACTTCAGTAATTTGTCTGCCGACCTTCATCATCGGGTTCAAGGAAGTCATCGGATCCTGAAAAATCATACCGATCTCTTTACCACGAATCTTCTGCATTTGCTTTTCAGTCTTACCGATCAAATCTTGTCCATCAAATAAAATTTGTCCACGTTTATATTCTCCTGGCGGCGTTGGAACTAGCTTCATTACCGCTTGTGAAGTTACACTTTTACCGGAACCGGATTCTCCAACAATCGCTAGAGTTTCACCTTTATCTACATGGAAGCTAACACCACGGATCGCTTGTACTTCTCCACCGTGTGTTTTGAATGATATCGCTAGATCTTTTACCTCTAAAAGGCGCTCCATCTTGTCACCCTCTCATTTCCTCGTCAATTATGATAATGATTCTCACCAAGTTGTAAGCAATAAGTATTATTTTATCTAGTTCTAAGGGTTCTAGTCAAGATTTTTCTGAAAAAGATATGGCCAGCAGCAGCCTTATGTACTAGTTCTGTTTAATGCGAGCTCTATTCTTCACTAACAACCACAATATTGGCGGAAGCAGCAAAAGAACTAACAGTAGAGACCATCCGATATCTCCAAGGGATACCAAGTTGTCATTCAATAGTCGATAATACGCATAAAGAGAATAGGGAAGAACTACTAGTACTGCTGTAACTACCCCTGGTGCATATACCTTTAAATATATCGTCTGTCCTAGATGAGTAAATACATGTAAGAAAAATACCGCAAGCACTGCCAGGTACAATAAATAATTAGAAAAGAAAACTGCAATACAAGTTACCGTCACTATCAAAATATACACGAATAATACGTCCATTGCAAAATTACGTGTAGTCATTTGTAACATCGAATGATATGTCTTGCGCATAAACGAAGGAATTGCAGCCTCTAACCTGGTTCTATACTTTGCACCCCATGCTTCAATCGTTAATATTTCTTCAAAATCATGAAACATAAATAGGATCGGCAACAGCCACAGCAAACTTACGATATCTATATGTACACTTAGCCACTCAAACATGTGAATCCTCTCCCTTCTCCTACTCAGCCTCCTTACCTTCTTATGTTGTGATCTTGCTGAAAATGTCCTAACCCATGAAACGGTCCCAACCTTCCAGCAGATTATCATGTGCCCACTGGAAATGGCCTTGGCTATCGTATTTACGCGAATAACACTCAATGAAATAAATTAAATCGATATATAAGTCGTAGAGCTTTTTGCGTGCACATTCATTAGGGCTATCAAAGCTGTCCCCATAACCTCTACAGAAATACTCAGAATTCTCAATATAGCGAAAATAATATTCCATAAGGTGATCGCCCCATAACGCCCGTTCCCAATCGATTAAAGCAACAATGCTTCCCTCTCGTACAAACACATTCCCATCCCATAGATCCCAGTGAACTAAACGTGGCTCAGTCACCACATCCATCACATGTATACGGCTGTTGATCTCCGCCTCAATCGTTTCTAAAGGAATGGGCATCTTTGCATCTAATCGCCGAGCATCATCAAGGAGGTTGCCAATTAAATTTTGAAAGGTTTCCCGCCAAGAAGTCCCCTTTATCTTCGAGGATACATTAAATAATCCAAAATGATCCCCTTGAATTTCATTAATAATCCGGCTATAACGACCTAATTCTTCCTCAATACAACTTCTTTGCTGCGGACTAAGCTCTTCCTTAATTTCATTATAGGGCTGGCCGATTATTTTCTCCATGAAAAAAAAGTCACTCGATATTAAATTTCTGCTGTTATCATAAGCGTATACCTCAGGCACAGGTACCGTTCCTTTAGACTTCATTAGCTGCATTGCCGCAACCTCTGTAGCCATGATATCGTGCTCGTAACTTAGCGTGTCTGTCTCATCAGATGGCGATATCTTAAGAATCGTAGCCCTGCCATCTGACAATAGGAGGTCATAAGCTGCGTTGAAATAACCTCCCGTCAATTCCGTACTTTGAATGATTTTCACATGGCTTCCAAAAGCAGCACCCACCAGGATGTCCTGCTGCTCAACCGTCAATTTTGTTTTAGTCTGACTTTCCAAGACTTCACCACCATACAGAGTTAAGTAAATGCAAAAATCCAACCTTTTAAAAGCCCAGGATTTATTGTATTAGATACAAGAAATATAAACAATCCTTCTCCATTGGAATGAAAATTGTTAAAATTAGAAATAACACGTATCATTAGCTGCTTTTCATGAAAGAGAGGAAACTATTATTATGATCATAAAACCTAGAACACGTGGCTTTATATGTACAACCGCACATCCGCAAGGCTGCGCTCGTCAAGTCGAGCGGCAAATTGAGTATATTAAGGCACAACCCGAGATCAAAGGACCACAGAAGGTGCTAGTCATTGGCGCATCCACAGGCTACGGCCTCGCCTCACGGATTACAGCCGCCTTTGGGGCTGGAGCCAGCACAGTAGGCGTATATCGGCCGAGCAGCAGCAATGGAACCCGTACAGCCTCTGCTGGGTGGTACAATTCTGCAGCCTTCGAACAACTTGCGGAGTCTGCTGGCCTGCAATCCTACAGCGTTACCGGAGATGCATACTCCAAAGAGACCAAAGAAAAAACTATCCAGCTGATCCGCAGCGAATTAGGACAAGTCGATTTGGTCATCTACAGTGTTGCTTCTGGGCGCCGTACAGATCCGGAGACAGGTGAAGTATATAACTCTGTTCTCAAACCTATTGGCGACACCTTTACCAACAAAACTGTAAATTTTCACACCGGTGAGGTAAGTCAAATCTCCATTGAACCCGCGACCGATAAGGAAGTTCATGATACCGTACGGGTGATGGGCGGTGATGATTGGCAGCTATGGATAGAAGCACTCCAGCAAGCCGGAGTATTAGCAGATCACGCAACCACTATTGCTTATTCGTATATCGGATCAGAGCTTACTCAAGCGGTATATCGCCAGGGAACCATTGGACTTGCTAAAGACCATCTTGAAGCTACGGCGAGAACACTTAACGAAGCGTTATCTGTTACTCACGGTAGAGCTTATGTAGCGGTCACAAAAGGTCTTGTCACACAGTCCAGCTCGGCGATTCCTGTAGTGCCCCTCTATATTTCCGCCCTTTACAAAGTCATGAAAGAGCACAGTCTTCATGAAGGTTGTATTGAGCAGACCTATCGGTTGTTTGCTGAACATCTCTATGCAGCGAAAGGAACTCCTGTGGATGAAGAAGGTCGTATCCGTATAGATGATTGGGAATTGTCTCCGGCAGTCCAGCAAGAAGTTATCGAAATCTGGGACCAGCTTACTTCAGACAATATCTACGACCTAACGGATCTGCATAGCTATAAACAGGAATTCTTCCAGCTATTTGGCTTCGAGACTGAAGGTGTAGATTACGAAGCTGATACTGATCCAGACGTAACTGTTATAAATCTGCGTTAAAATTTATCGTGTTTTTGGATTATCTTCTGCCTGAGGATAAGGGTTGTTCGAGAGCATACATTTCCTCTTCCAGAGATATCATCTTTTGCTCAATCATTTTTCGTGCATCTGCCAACGCTTGATTGTAAATATAAGGCGAAAGTTCTTTGAGCATAAAATCGAGAAGGTTCTCGCTGGCTAATTGCCCAATTTCACTGGACAGCTCTGTATCAAAATATTCATGAATACTGGCTGTAATCTGAAGCTTATGTTCTCTCGGTATTTTTAACGGCTGCATGGTAATCCTCCAATCTAATTAGATATAGGAAAATGACGTGCTTTCGCACGTCATTTTTTACACCTATAACCTTCATTCACTGCTGCCTTTGAAACGGTTCCAACCCTCAGTCAAGTTATCGTGCGTCCAACGGACATAACCTTCGTCTGCATATTTGCGTGAATAACATTCAATAGCAAGAATAAGATCAAGATAAAGATCATAAAGCTTCTTCCGCTGAATCTCGTTTGGACTGTCGTAGGTTGTTCCGTACCCCTTATAGAAACTGGCAGAATTCTCAAAATGCCTAAAATAATACTCCATCAGCACATCGCCCCACAGGGCTCTCTCCCAGTCAATCAGCGATACGATGACTCCATCCTTCACAAATACATTCCCATTCCATAAATCCCAATGCACCAGTCGTGGCTCGGTTACAGCATCTAATGCAGGGAGATACTTGGAAACCTCCTGCATAATCTCTTCATAGGACGCAGGGAGCTGTGCATTCAGCCTCTTGGCATCAGCAAGTACACTTTCCATCAGGCATGAAAAGGTCTCTCTCCACGAGGCTCTTGGCTCCTCTGAATCCGTTCCAAAAATGCCAAAACGTTCTCCGCGTATCTCATTGATTATGCAATTGTAACGCCCCAGCTCAGTTTCGAGAGCATCTCTCTCCGGAAGTGAAAGACTCTCCTTCACATCACTGTAGGGCTGGCCCTCCACCTTCTCCATAAAGAAATACGGAATAGGAATGAGCAGCAGACTTTCATCATAATGATAGACGGCAGGCACGGGCACGACACCCTTATCTGCAACCATTCGGAGAGCTTCCACTTCAGTTCGCATAATGTTCTTCTCGTAACTTAACGTATCTGTCTCTACAGCAGGGGCAACCTTTAGAATGACAGATTTCCCAGTGCTAAGTTCCAAATCATAGGCTGTATTAAAAAAGCCTCCGGTAAGTTCTGAACTAAGGTTAACTGCAGTTTCTGAACCGAAAACCGCTTTCACCAAAATATCCAGCTGTTCATCATTTAATTTAACTTTCGTGAAGCTCTCCATTTCGTTTAAACCCACCACATTTCTGTCAGTGGCTCCTCAATCAATACTTGTTGAAGATTACTTACAGCTTTAGAGAAACCTTCTTCAATAGACATCAGCCCATCTTCATGCTCGATACTAACCACATAGTCATACCCAACCAAACGAAGTGCACTAATAATGTCAGCCCAAGTCTTAAGATCATGTCCAAAACCGACAGAACGGAACTGCCAAGCACGGTCAAGCATCTTGGTATACGACTGCATATCAGTTAATCCGTGCATGTTGACATTCACAGGATCAATAACGGTATCCTTCGCATGGAAGTGATGGATTGCACCTTGGCGTCCCAAAATATGAATCGCTTGCACAGGATCAATTCCTTGCCACCACATGTGACTCGGATCAAGGTTCGCACCGATCACTTCACCTGCTGCTTCTCTCAGCCGCAGCAAAGTACCTGGTGTGTGTACAGAGAATCCGCCATGCAGCTCAAGACCTACCTTTACATCGTGCTGAGCGGCAAAGGCACCCCATTCTTTCCAATAAGGAATAACCTTGTTCTCCCATTGCCAGTCCAGAATTTCTTGATAATCATTTGGCCATGGAGCTACAGGCCAGTTCGGATATTTAGCACCCTCATGATCTCCAGGACATCCAGAGAAGGTATTCACAACCGGAACCCCTAGCTTCTGCGCCAATTTGACCGAGTTTACGAAATCCTCATGATCCTTTTGAGCAAGTTCTTTTTGCGGGTGCAATGGGTTACCGTGGCAGCTCAAAGCACTGATTGTAAGTCCGCGAGATTCCACAGCATGTTTGAATTCTTGTAAGGCTGTTTCATTCTCCAGCAGCATTTTAGGGTCGCAGTGGCTGTTGCCAGGATTGCCTCCCGTACCGATTTCTACCGCCTTTAGCCCTTTGGATACTACATAATCAAGAGCATCCTCCAGCTTACGACCTCCAAACAAGACCATAAATACTCCAAGTTTCATTGTAGGCCACCTCCTCTTGGAAATAGTTTACTTATTATTTACCGTAGATATCAAAATTCTTCACCACTTGATTACTCTCAGCAGCTTCAAAAATAACTTCAATCAAATTCTGTACCCGCATAACCTCAGCGTTCTTAACGATAGGTTCTGCAGTACCCTCAATGACAGCAGCGAAATTATCATAAAAGCTAGAGCTTAACTCCGACGGCTGAGGTAATTCCTCAGTGATCGTTGCCCCCTCCGATGGAGGTGCCATAGTTTTAGTTAGTCCTACACCTGCACGAATCGGCTTCGGTTCGATTTTTTCACCTGCGTTATTTCTTGTCACCAATCTTCCGGTTAATGACCAGTCTTCAATAATTCCAGTGCCTTCGATACCCTTCACATACCATCTTGGCAATGTAATAAAGTTAGTCGTCCCAACCTCTACGATCGCTTTAATTCCATTCTCAAATTGCAGAATAGCTTCAAAGCCGTCATCGACATCGTTTCCTAAAATAAAGCTTAGACTACTGCTCACACTGGTGATTTTGCTATCAATCATGAATAATAGCTGGTCCAATAAGTGAACGCCCCAATCCAGCAGCATCCCTCCGCCTTGTGCCTTAACATGACGCCAGTCTCCAGGAATTCCGTTCGCTCCATGCACGCGGGATTCGATCTGGAATAGGGATCCAATCGTCTCCTCATCGTACATTTTTTTGATGGTTAAAAAATCTTCATCCCAACGTCTGTTCTGATGCACCATAAACACACGTCCAGCTTCATCAGCGGCTGCCAGTATTTCTTGAAATTCAACCTTCGATAGAGTAACTGGCTTCTCACAAATGACATGTTTGCCAGCTTGTAATGCACGAATCGCAATTTCTTTGTGCACATCGTTCGGTGTGGCAATTAGAATAATTTCGACCGAAGAATCTGCCAATACTTCTTCATAACTTTGGTACGCCTTGTAGCCAGCGTCGTTGGAATTGGTACGACGTGCTTCAAGCACATCGTACGTTCCAACTACGATTAAGGTAGAGGTCTCTTTTATCAATCCTGCGTGATAACTTCCCATTCCTCCAAAACCAACAATGACTACAGAATGTCTGTTTGAACTCATGAACTTCACACCTGCTTCTCGTTTAGTTATCTGATGTTCCGTCAAAATACACAGCACGACCTGTACGGGAAGATTCGTAAATAGCCTCCAAAATTTGGGTAACGACAAGGGCTTGTTCAGGTTTAACTACTGGTTCTTTATCTTCCCTAACTGCCTCAAGCCACAAGCGAGCTTCACGATCGGATTCACTCTCTTGTCCTCCGTTAAAGAAAGCTACTCCCCCTGCGGACAAGTCAATTTTAGTCTCGTATAGACGGCCACCACGGTCACCATTTAAGCGTAACCCGTCCTTCATATCTGCGCCACCCTCTGTACCTGCGAGGAGCGTCTTCGCTTCTCCAAATTCCGATACATTAAGAGCCCAGCTTGATTCCAGTACAATTGTAGCACCATTTTCCATGGTAATAAATCCAAATGCTGAATCTTCTACTTTAAATTGTTCAGGGTCCCATGGACCAAAGGCATTTCCGCCGTTTTTACGGTTACCTAACTTATGAAAAGTCGAGCCCATAACACTACGCGGTTTATAATTGTCCATCATCCATAATGTTAGATCAAGCGCATGCGTACCGATATCGATCAGTGGACCCCCACCTTGCTTTTCTTCATCCAGGAATACGCCCCATGTAGGAACCGCACGACGACGTACTGCGATCGCTTTTGCATAATAGATTTCACCAAGCTCACCGTTTTCGCAAACGTCTTTAAGGTATTCACTATCCGCACGATAACGGTTTTGATAAGCTACAGACAATTTCATGCCTGTACGTTTAGCAGCCTCTAACATTTCCTGTGCTTGAGCTGTAGTCTTCGCCATAGGCTTCTCACACATTACATGATTGCCAGCTTCCAATGCTGCGATTGTGATCACGGAGTGACTGTCATTCGGTGTACATACATGCACGATATCGAATCCTCCGGCTTTCAAAAGCTCTTGATAATCTGTATATACAGCCGCGCCTTCAGCACCATAGGTTTTTGCTGCTTCCTGTGCACGTTCTTCGACGATATCACAGAAGGCTACCATTTCAGCATCTGCTTGACGTGACAAACTTGGCATATGTTTTCCATTAGCAATTCCACCGCAACCGACAATAGCAATTCTCAACTTTTTAGACATGAACATTTCCCCCTTGATTAGCGTATGCTTTTACCCATTTCAAACTATCTTCTACACTTTCTAATGGTGAACGGCTGCAATAATCCTGCTCCACTACCGCCCACTCTACCTTTGCCTGTACAGCCGCATCAAGAATTGCTGTAAGGTTTACTTCTCCTTCGCCTAGAACAACCGTTTCCGGTGAACCATCCTCATGTTTCTTCAAATCTTTCAGATGGATGATCGGCAAGCGACCAGCGTATTTGTTGATATATTCTACGGCATCATAACCTGCGTGATGTACCCAGCATGTATCCATTTCAACTTGCAGCAAATCAGCTGGCACCTCTTCAAACAAACCGTCAAACGCTGTACGGTCACCATATCGATCAGTTAACTCAAAGTCATGATTATGGTACAAAAGAACCGCTCCACGCGCCTTGCACTTTTCTCCAATGATCTTCAGATTCGCAGCAACTTCTTCATAGTTACGTTGTTCTTCTGACAGATACGGCACAATCAGATTATGATTTCCAATCTCTAGGTTGTACGCAATCTCTGCCTCTGTATCATTTAACAACGCGTCATAGGGACGGTGTGCGCCCAGCGCAACTAATCCTAGTTCATCAAGCAGTTGTTTGACTTCTGCTGCGCTACGGCCGAAGTAATGGAAAAACTCCACGCCTTTATAACCAAGGGCTGCCACTTTACGCAGTGTCCCTTCAAAATCCTGTTCCAGTTCTTCTCTGAGCGTATACAATTGCAGGCCTATCTTCAGCATTTTCGAATCACTCCAATTGGATTTAAAGTTAGCTTTCTGTAGTGATAATCACTTGAACAATAATGCTGTAACAGAATTGACTAATCTGATTCTCATCAGTTTCCTTAAACTGTCATTCTTGTAAGCACAGCTAATACCGACTGTTTCTAGCGTTGATGGTCGATTTCTTTCTTTATTGCTTAGCTACATAGTAATATGAAAGCGTATATATTAAAATGAAGAATATGATTAAAACATGAACAATCTGCTTATCATTTCAATACACCTAGGAGGACCTATGACTCATTCTGCTACCTGTCACGTATTATCAGCCGGATTTTCTTTTCATCGCAAGCCTTTTCATATGTCTCAAAGTCAAGGGAACCAGAACTTTCTTATACGTCTGCAAACGGAAGGAAGAAGCCGTGCATTGATCGATGGTGTGATGTCACCTGTGGAAAGCGGGGATATTATGTTATTCGCTCCAAATGATCCTTACTATTTGATCATAGATAAAGAAGAGTACCCTGTAGGCAAGCCACGAATTGAAAGCGGAGATTATCATATTTTTTGCGGGGGAACATGGATTGATGAATGGTGGCAACGTTCACAAAGACCCACTCGCCTAAGTGTGCCGCTTAGTGAGAATTTTCTTAGCTTGTTTCGCCAGTTAATTCTGGAGCACCGTCGACTTTCCGACTTCTCTCCAGAAATATCTGCCTGCTATCTGCAAATTCTATGTATGGAAATCGACCGGCTAATTACAGACCAGCCAGCAATTACTCCAAAAGGTTATTTGGCATACCGAATGAAGCAATATGTTGAGGAGCACGCAACCGTACCCTTTCTATTGGAGGATGTAGCAGGTTTTGTGGGTATATCCGTCTCGCGAGCCGTTCATTTATTTAAAGAAGCCTTTGGGACCAGTATTATTAAATATGTAAACGATGTCCGACTGGAAATGGCCAGAGAACGGATAACCTTCAGTCCCATGCCGCTGGAGCAAGTAGCAGAAACTTGTGGTTTTGCGAACTATACCTATTTTCACCGCGTCTTCCGAAGCCGTTTTGGTATGTCACCAAGAGAATATCGTGTGCACAGCAGAGAACAGGTGTAAATGAAGAAACATGAGAATGAAATTATTCTTTTACAGCCGAAATGATCAGGAACATCGGTCTACGCTCCTCATCCTTCATCCATGGATCATTACTCATTTCTTCTGAAGGCTTTGGTTCTTTAACCGCTTTAATAGTAAAGCCAGCTTCAATCAGGTCATTAAAGTAGGTGGAAATCGTGCGATGGTATTTAATCACATTTTCTGTTAAGAATTTAGTTTCACGAAGTCCTTCTGATTGATAATGATCTACGGGCCAATGCAGGCGGTTACCTTGTTCATCGGTATACCAGTCTTGCTCTTCCCGTGAAGTAAAGATAGGATGCTCCACTGAAAAAATAAAACTCCCACCAGGCTTAAGAAACGCATGGACTTTGCGGCAGATGGCTGTAAAAGATTCAATATAGTGGAAAGCCAATGAACTGAGGACCACATCAAATTGCTCGCTCGTAAAATCAATGTCCTCAATCGGCAGCTGGATATAAGTTATAGCAGGATCGTTCGTTTTTTCACGCGCCTGTTGCAGCATTTTTTCAGAGATATCCACACCTATAACTGAACTCGCCTGCTGCTCACGGGCATATAGGCAATGCCAGCCGAAGCCGCAGCCTAGATCAAGCACACTTTTATTATGTAAGTCTGGAAGAAGCGCCTTTAATACATGCCATTCTCCTGCTGCTGCAAGCCCTCCGATAGATCGAGGCATTTGTTGGTAAGCTGAGAAGAAATTCGAATCGTCATATTTATTTTGTTTCATCTGGGATACATCTCCTATATATTATTTCTTCAATTACTATACGCTGAGCGACGTCCTCTTATCAAATAGCCAATAAAAAAGGAGCATCATCTTGGAAGATCTGCCCCTTATATCTATTCTTATTCAATTGTTCCTGCTTGCTTGGTGTTAACCGTACATGCTGTGAAATGGCTCCATAATCACTATTCGATCTACGACTTTGTGCTGCGCACCAGGCTCCGGAGCGCTCTGCCTTACGCAAGGCTTTTTGTGTCTTGGTTCGTGCCATGTGACACCACTCTCCTATTCATGGGTGAATGATTATTGATCTTACATCTATAAGACAACTTCATTTTAACATATTCCAGACTATGAGCGAAGCAAGAATTCCGTTACACTTAGAGCAAAGCTAGTATTCTATCTTATCTAAATAGATGCGGAGGTTTAAAGGATGAATTACCAGGTTTTGTATGAAGGTGCTTTTGCTATGTTAAAGGTCCAACTAAATCCCGGTGAAAGCGTAAAGGCTGAAATGGGCGCAATGGTCGCGATGTCACCTAACGTAGAATTAAAAGGAACCGTGGATGGTGGTTTAATGCGCGGTCTCGGGAGAATGCTGAGCGGTGAGAAATTCTTCTTTCAAGAACTTAGAGCGACCCGTGGTCAAAGTGAGGTATTGCTGTCACCTGGCTCACTCGGCGATATTCAGGCGATAGAATTAGACGGATCGTATAAACTGTTAGTTCAAAAAGACGGATTTCTCGCCGGAACTGAAGGCATTCAAGTAAATACCAAAATGCAGAATTTAACCAGAGGGCTCTTCTCCGGTGAAGGCTTCTTCATTGTAGAAATCAGTGGCAGAGGAACGGTGTTCCTGTCTTCCTTCGGTGCTATCCATGCGATTAATTTAGGACCTGGTGAAGAAATGATTATCGATAACGGACACCTCGTAGCATGGCCAGATTATATGGACTATAAGGTAGAAAAGGCAGCCTCTGGCTGGCTAAACAGCATAACCAGTGGTGAAGCACTTGTCTGCCGCTTCCGTGGAGAAGGTGTAATTCTCGTTCAGAGCCGTAACCCTGGCAGCTTCGGAACGTGGATCAAATCCTTTGTACCTACTCGAAGCTAGACTTCCAAAAACGCAGTAATCAAAAAAGACACAGGCTTGGAGAAAGCCTGTGTCTTTAGGTTAGAAAGCGATCTTAGGAGACTGCTTTATCTGCTTCTGCTTTTGCTTTTTTGCAGCCTGTACGTTTACATGTTCCATAAGTACCCTTGAAATCAAGGCGGTGATCCGTGACGTTAAAGCCATATTCACGTTCCACTCTTCTCTCCAGCTCCACAAGCCAGTCATCCTTAATTTCCTCCAACCGACCGCATACGCTGCATATCAAATGATGATGCATATGCGAATGATCGTTCCCGCGCAAATCGTAACGGGCAACTCCGTCTCCGAAGTTCATCTTCTCTACAATGTGTAGCTCACATAAAAGCTCAAGTGTACGGTATACCGTTGCCAGGCCCAGATGTGGATAGCTGTTCTTAACAAGCATATATACTTCTTCTACGCTTAGATGATCCTTCTCATTGTCGAGCAGAACGTTCACTATAGCTTCACGCTGAGGCGTTAATTTATATTTTTGCGCCGCAAACAATTGACTGATATTTGATATTTGATCCATTTGGTCTCCTACCTTCCCGGAACGATTTAACATCCGTACCCTCTGAGACGCTCCTATTTATGCAGTTTGGACAAACCATAAATAGTAATCGTTACGATATAATCATAACAAAATTAACCACGAATGAAAAGAGCCTGACATCATTATATCATTTCATGCCACTTATCCAAAGTACTACACCCCAATCTGGCCCATATTTCTATTAAAATCTACTTTTTCGTGAAATAATACAGATTAGACCGCAACCTTTCCATAATTTACAACGTTAAAGGAGTGACAAAGGCTAAGGAGCCTATCCATACAACGAGGTGAAAAGACATGAACATGAAAAAAAGCACACTAGCAGCGATCACAACCGTAGCCATTTTCTCCTTTTCTTTGGGTGGTCAGATGTTTGCAGCTGGGAACACCTTTAAGGATATTGATAACATAAACGGCAAAGAAAAAATCATTTCTTTAAAAAATCAAGGGTTAATTAAAGGTGTCAGCGAATCTCAATTTCTCCCTGGCTCTAAGGTAACTACAGCCCAAGGGATTCAGTTTATCTCCGGCGGTCTCCAGCTTAGCCTCGCGGCCATTGATTTTAACAAAGCTCCTGTTGCCAGCGGCTTGTTCACAAAAGTAAAAGACAAAGCCTGGTACGCTGAAGCCTTTATCAATGCTTATTACAATGAAGTTAAGCTTCCTAAAGACATTGATCCTAACCTCATTATGACCAAAGAGCAATTCACTAACTATCTAGTGCAAGCGATCGAAGGCGTTGGCAATCTGCCGATGATCAATATCGTTCCAGTAGATATCGCTGATGAAGCTTCTCTGACTCCTGCGTATCAAGGCAGTATTCAGCGCTCCCTGAAATACAAGATCAATAGCCTGGATGCTAACGGAAAGTTTAATCCAAAAAGCGAACTCACCCGCGCCGAAGCAGCGATTATGCTCTACAACGCTTTGGAATTTCTGAAAACTGGAGTATAAGCCAAATTCCAGATACTCTTCTCATTTGAATAATCTACACATGAAAAAGCAGCTCCGGATGATTCCCGAGCTGCTTTTTCGTGTATATTGTCTTTCTACTCTTCTTCACCATTCAGTCTGTTCAGAAATTGCAGAGCCCGGGGATTCTTCGGATGCTCCAGCACTTCTTGCGGAGTCCCTTGCTCTAAGATATGACCACCATCCATCAAAATGATCCGGTCCGCTACATCGGCGGCAAATTTCATCTCGTGGGTCACAATCACCATAGTCATACCTTCTGCCGCTAATTGTTTGATAACCTTAAGCACTTCCCCTACCAGCTCAGGATCGAGCGCCGAAGTGGGCTCATCAAACAATAACACTTCTGGATCTACTGCCATAGCCCGGGCGATGGCCACTCTCTGCTGCTGTCCACCTGACAGCTGATGTGGATAGTTATCAGCTTTATCTGCCAAACCCACCTTAGCCAGCAGCTGAAGCCCCCGCTTGCGCGCTTCTTCCTTGGATCGTTTCAGGACAGTTACCTGTCCCTCCATCACATTGCCAAGCGCAGTCATATGCGGAAATAAATTATACGATTGAAAGACCATCCCTGTTTTCTGACGAAGGGCCAATACGGAATTCTGAGGAATTTTCTTATGATCTGTAAAATTGATGGTGATATCACTGAGCGACAGGCTGCCTTGATCCGGGATTTCCAACAGATTAAAACAGCGCAGCAGTGTAGTCTTCCCGGAGCCAGATGGCCCAATAATGACAAGTACCTTTCCATGCTCCATTTTCAGATCAATACCCTTTAACACTTGGAGTGCGCCGAAGGATTTATGCAAATTAATGATTTCAATCACAAGTATCTCTCCTTTAGGTCGCAGAGTAACGATCGAGTCGTTTCTCCAAGTAATTTTGCAGCGCCGACAGCACAGAACAGAACACTAAATAAAACAATCCTGCTTCGGAGTATACCAGCAGAGGCTCATAAGTGGTAGAGGCTACCTGCTGTGCGGTTCTAAACATCTCCGTATAGGTGATGATCGCTGCAAGCGAAGTATCTTTAACCAAGCTAATAAAGGAATTGGACAACGGCGGTACAGAAACGCGCGCAGCTTGTGGCAGAATTACGCGGCGCAGAGCCTGCCCACGAGTCATCCCGACTGAGAAGGCAGCTTCCCATTGGCCTTTATGTATCGACAGGATAGCAGCGCGTACGATTTCCGATGAATAAGCCCCTACGCTAAGGGTAAATCCAATGGTGGCGGCAATGAAGGGGTCGAGTACAATACCAACAGCCGGCAAACCATAAAATATAATAAATAGCTGCACTAACAATGGGGTTCCTCGAATAACCCACACATAAAAACGGGCGATTAGCTTCGGAATTACCCACGGTGAAAGACGTGCCAGCGCGGTTAGGATCGCCAAAATCAATCCAAGCACAAAGGAAAGTAGCGCCAACGGAATGGTAAAAGCCACCCCGGCTTTTAGCAGGGGTAGCAGTGTGTCTAAGAAAATTTGTATTTTGCGGTCATCCATTATTCAGACATCCTTTTTAGCTTCCAGGCTTAATTAGCCTTGCTAGCCTTGTATTATTTTGAAACGTCAGCTCCAAAGTATTTCTCGGAAATTTTCAAGTACGTTCCATCACTCTTCATCTCTGTAATCGCATCACTGACCGCTTTCACCAGCTCATCATTACCTTTCAGGAATACCGCGGCACTTTGTGATCCTTCAGGAATCTCATCAACCACTTTAATTTTTGCATCTGGTTTTTGTTTTTTCAGATCCAGATAAGACAAGCCATCATTCACAGTTGCATCAATACGTCCCGAAGTCAGCAGGTCCATCGCTTGATTGAAACCGTCCGTAGCTACGATTTCAGCACCGTTCTCACGAGCGATGTCGGATAAGTTACTTGTCAGGGATTGTCCGGCTTTTTTACCCTTAAGATCGGCAAAGGTCTTAATATCCTCATTGTCTTCGCTCACAATCAATACTGCTTTGGATACGATATAGGGTTCAGAGAAATCATATTTCACTTTGCGATCTTCGTTAATGGAAACTTCATTAAAGATTACATCAAACCGTTTCGCATCCATTCCAGCGAAAATACCATCCCACTGAGTTTCAAAAAATTCAGCTTTAACACCTAAACGCTTTGCTACTTCTTCAGCAATTTCCACGTCAAAACCAGTCAATTTCCCCGCAGTGTCATGATAAGTAAAAGGCGCATAAGTCCCTTCTGTACCTATCCGCAATTTGCCGCTGGCTTTCACAGCCTCCAAACTGTTTTGCGCTGAAGATGCTGCTCCACCATTCGTTCCAGCTGTAGGTTCAGCAGCCGTATTGGTATTCGAATTATTGCCGCAAGCCGCTACAAGGACCACGGTTAACGCCAATATAATAGTTAAACTCCATTTTTTCATTATTAAATCCCCTCTCTCTATCCGGTTTTTTTCCGGTAAATTGAATAGTACACTGCCATCACATGATCGTCAATACTTTTTTCCGATTATATACATCGGAATTATAATATTAACTAGATTCCTACCTATATCTTACCCAATCTTGGATTAATCCTTCACTTCTTTCTCTCTTTACTTCTCAGAAAGATATGGTATATTTATAAACAAATTAATATGGACCTGTTATTTCACTAGGGGAGTCGGCCGACTGAGACGGAGCTTCAAGCTCCGGACCCTTGGAACCTGATCTGGATCATACCAGCGGAGGGAAGTGGAGCAGAATTTTCATCAAGCATGTTAAGTGTTATTATGCAGAATGAACTTTTTGACCCATTCATTTCCTCTGGAAATGGATGGGTCTTTATTTGTTTAGGCGCTCCACAAAAATTTTAGGAGGTTAGATCATCACGACCATTTTATCTATTCAAGGCCTAACCTACTCTTTTCCGGAATCTGAGCACCCCCCTGTATTCGCAGATCTATCTATGGATATCAGGCAAGGGGAATTCGTCTCCGTAGTAGGTGCTAGCGGATGCGGGAAAAGTACATTTTTCAAAACGATTGCCGGTTTACTCGAACCTACTCACGGAAAAATAAAACTCTCTACGCACCCGTCAACCGCTAGTCGTTTAGGTCAGATCGCTTATATGCCTCAGCAGGATTTATTGCTGCCTTGGAGGACAGTGCTCGACAACTGCCTTTTGCCTTGGGAGATCAAGCCCAGATTCAATAAACAAGAAACGATCACTCAGATTCGGGAAATGTTGACCCGCTTCGGCTTAGCAGATGTAGAGAAGGCTTATCCCCATGAACTTTCGGGTGGAATGAAACAGCGAGTCGCATTTCTGCGCACCTTAGTGGCTGGAGGCGGAACTGGTCTGATGCTGCTGGATGAGCCCTTTGGCGCTCTCGATGCCATGACCAAACGCGAGATACACCGTTGGCTGTTGGAGTTATGGGGTGAATTGAATCAGACGATTATGCTCATCACTCATGATCTGGAAGAAGCACTATTGCTCAGTGACCGGATTTATTTATTATCTGGCGGTGCGCACAGCGAATTACAGGAGATCGTTGTGGATCTACCAAGGCCAAGACATTATAAGATGAACTATGAACCCCGGTTTATAGCACTGCGGGCAGAGCTGGAGCGGAGATTACATGCGACCTATACCTTTTAAAAAACATCTAGACAATTATGGTCCCTTCGTTCTTCTGGTACTGCTCATTCTTGTAATCTGGGAGTCAGCTGTTCGCCTTCACATGATTCCAGCCTTTATTCTCCCTGCACCTTCATCTATTGGCTTCGCATTGATCGAGCACAGGCAATTATTATTCGGACAGCATTTATTGGCAACGTTACAGGAGATACTGGTGGGTTTTGTCCTTTCTGTTATTTGTGGTGTATTGCTGGGCACTGGAATGTTCCTGTATCGCCCCATAGAAAAGGCCATCTATCCCTTTCTTATCATTAGCCAGACGATCCCATTAATTGCGCTATCCCCCATTTTTATTATGTGGTTCGGATATTCGCTGTGGAGCAAAGTGGCTGTGGTGTTTTTGACGGCTTTTTTTCCAGTCGTAGTGAGTACATATGATGGACTTCGTACAAGTGGCCAGACTTACAAGGACTTATTATTAACATTTGGTGCAAACCGCTGGCAGCTGCTTGTCAAAACCCAAATTCCACTGGCGTTGCCTGCTTTTTTCTCTGGCTTAAAGCTGTCCATTGTATACTGCGTCATCGGAGCTACTATCGGGGAATGGCTCGGCGGCAGTAAAGGACTCGGTTACTTCAGCCGCAGAATGGCCGGAAATATGCAGAGCGATGAAATGTTCGCGGCTGTATTTCTGCTGTCCGCGCTTGGTGTGGTGCTTTTTCTGGCGATAGCTTTACTCGAACAATTATTTTTAAAGAAAAGAGGATCAAACCAATGAATCATTTAAAATCCCCACAACGAGGACTTATTTCTGTATTTCTAGTATGCACACTTTTGCTCTTAAGCAGCTGCGGGAAGGCAGACAAGATAAATAACAACTCCCAAACCGATCCCTCCAATACCGAAAATAAGCAGTCACACAAGCTGACGATTATGCTTGATTGGTATCCCAATGCCGTTCATTCCTTTCTATACGCTGCGCAACAACAAGGTTTTTTCCAAGAGGAAGGTTTGGATGTCGAGATCAAAATGCCTGCGGACAGCAATGATTCCCTAAAGCTTGTTGCAGCGAATCAAATTGATCTAGCGCTCAGTTATCAGCCTCAGGTACTTATGGCACGCGGCGAGAAAATCCCTGTACGTTCGATTGCAGCAATCGTGCGGCATCCACTGAATCATCTGATGGTTCCTCAGGCTGGCAGTATTCATAGTCCAAAAGAGCTCGCGGGAAAACAAATCGGCTATTCCTCCATTCCGCTCTATGAAGCGATGATTCGGACAATGATCCAGAGTGATGGAGGCGATCCTTCATCCGCCAAGCTGATTGACGTAGGTTTTGACCTCATCCCTGCGATCTCTACTGGACAAGTAGACGCAATAATGGGCGGGTTCATCAACCATGAACAACTAATCCTTGAAAAAGAGGGACATCCGGTCACTTCGCTTAATCCAACGGATTACGGAGTACCTGACTATTATGAGCTTGTGCTGGTGGCCAGCGAACAAGGATTGCAAAATTCTGAAGCCTACTTTAAAAAATTTCTAAATGCCATTACAAAAGGACAGGAATTTGTGGAGCAGAATCCTGAACAAGCCCTGGATTTACTGGTTGCACATGAAGATGCAACTTCACCGCTCGACAAGGAGATTGAGAAAAAAAGTCTTGAGATTCTGCTGCCGCTGATGAATGCTGGCGATCAATCTTTTGGATATCAAGACCCGACATCTTGGGAAAAGGTTCAGCTGTGGTTATCCACCAACAATCTTCTACCAGAGGATATTAAAGCACAGGAAGCTTTTATCAATCTGTAATGTTTAGTTAGTTGTTCATACAAGCTTGAGGAGGAATTATGATGAGTTATTTAGCCAAAGTACGGGAATCCAACCCGTTGATCCACAACATCACTAATATTGTGGTAGCCAATTTCTCAGCCAACGGTCTGTTGGCGCTTGGCGCCTCTCCCTTTATGGCAGATGCCCACGAAGAAGTGATCGACATAGCCGCTATGTCGTCTGCTGTAGTTCTAAATATCGGCACACTCAATGACTACGCTATTCAATCTATGTTGCTCGCTGGTAAATCCGCTAATAAACACGGGGTTCCCCTAGTGCTTGACCCGGTTGGTGCAGGCGCAACTTCTTATCGGACCGCTGTCACTCAAAAGCTAGTGAATGAGATGCAAATCACCGCACTGCGGGGGAATGTGGCTGAAGTCGCTAATGTCATTGGAGAGAGTTGGTCCATTAAAGGGGTGGATGCTGGCGAAGGTGAAGGCGATGTAGTCCTTTTGGCTGAAGCTGCTGCGAGGAAGTTAAGCTGTGTGGTCATCATAACTGGAAAAGACGATGTGATCACGAATGGAAAAAACACCTATATTGCCAGCAACGGTCACCCTATTCTCACGAAGGTTACAGGAACTGGCTGCTTGCTCAGCGCTGTTGTGGGGGCATTTCTCGCGGTAAGTGGCGGTGCCTCGTTGGAGGCCGCAGTGGAAGCCCTCTCCTTCTATGGAGTAGCAGCTGAAATCGCCGCTGAACTAACAACTGGTCAAGGGCCGGGAAGCTTTCAGGTTGAGTTTCTAAATCAACTGACATGGGTCACACCAGAAGTCTTCCTAGAAAGATCCAGCATCAAACAGCTCAGTTAATGACCCTCAAAGGAGTGAATTCGATGATTATATCCAAAGCTCTAACCATTGCCGGCTCCGATAGCGGCGGTGGTGCTGGCATTCAGGCCGATCTAAAAACCTTTCAGGAGCTTTCTGTCTACGGCATGTCCGTCCTCACAGCTGTGACAGCGCAGAATACGCTGGCTGTCCAAGGGGTTTATCCAGTGACTCTGGACGCCATAATTCAGCAGCTTGATTCTATAGGACTTGACCTGCAACCAGATGCCGTAAAGACCGGGATGTTATTTAACAGTGACATCATCCGCATTGTGGCAGATAAAATTAAGTATTACGGCTGGTCTAATCTTGTAATTGATCCTGTGATGGTCGCTAAAGGAGGGTCCACACTGCTGCTGCAGGAGGCGGTTCAATCCTTAATCAGCCATCTGCTGCCCTTAGCATTGGTGACGACACCCAATATTCCCGAAGCCGAAATAATCACAAAGATGACGATCACCACCATCGAAGAACGCAAAAAAGCGGCCAAAATCATTCATGGCATGGGCTCCAAATATGTAGTGCTAAAAGGGGGACATGATACCTCGACCACAGCCGTAACCGATCTTCTATATGATGGTGACGAATATACCTTATTGGAGAGTAGCCGGATTCAGACCAGACATACGCATGGTACAGGCTGCACCTATTCAGCAGCAGTCACCGCCGAGCTAGCCAAAGGCAAATCCGTAGCAGAGGCCATTCAAACTGCCAAAGCATTTATACAAGCGGCGATCGAGGACGAGCTGGGCATAGGGGCTGGGCATGGACCAACCAATCATTTTGCTTATCAGAACAGACTGCGAGGGATAAACAGTGCAACGAATGAACAGTGAACATCTGCGAGATCTATTAAAAGTCTATTTCATTATGGGCAGCGTAAATTGCCGTAAAGCTCCAGTTAAGGTGCTGCAGGAAGCGGTTGCTGGGGGCATAACCATGTTTCAATTCCGTGAAAAGGGTACCGGTTCCTTAAGCGATAAGGCTCGACTTAATCTTGGGAGACGACTTCAAAAGATTTGTCATGCCAATGGCGTGCCCTTTATCGTGAATGACGACATTGATTTAGCGATCGCGCTTGATGCGGACGGAATTCATGTAGGACAGGAGGATACACCTGCATTGGCAATCCGCCAGCTACTTGGAGAGAATAAAATCATTGGTGTATCCGCTCACTCTTTCGTTGAAGCTCAGCAGGCGATTGCCGATGGAGCCGACTATCTGGGCGTGGGTCCCATTTATCCTACGTCATCCAAGGAGGATGCCAAAGCTGTTCAAGGCACTGCGATTATTGAAGAACTAAGAAATAAAGGCATTACCATCCCTTTGGTTGGCATTGGGGGAATCACGCTGCAAAATGTTGCACCTGTATTAGCAGCCGGTGCGGATGGGATCTCTGTTATCTCATCGATTACCGGAGCTGTAGACATTACCCCAACTGCCAGAGGCTTTGTTGACAAAGTTAGTTTAAGCGGGACATAAGCTCATTCAGCTCTTCACTGCTTAAATGCCGCCATTGTCCCAGCTCCAAGCCGTCTAATGTAATATTCATAATTCTTATGCGCTCCAGCTTTAGTACTCTATATCCTAACTCCTTGCTCATTCTGCGTATTTGCAGATTAAGACCTTGAGTTAGGATAATTCTAAACTGACATTCTGTGATCCGATAGACCTCACAAGGTTTCGTTGTGATTCCAAGAATGTTCACGCCGCTAGACATCGCTTGTAAGAATTCTGACGTAACCGGTTTGTCTACATTAACTACATATTCTTTTTCATGCCCATTCTCGGACCGCATCATTTTATTTACGATCTCTCCATCGTTGGTTAACAAAATGAGGCCTTCCGAGTTTTTATCTAATCTGCCGATCGCAAAGATCCTTGAAGGATACCCTACAAAATCAATAATGTTCCCAGCTACATGTGGGGCTGCTGTACAGGTAATGCCTATCGGCTTATTCAAAGCGAGATACACTGGCTCCCCTTTACTGCTTGTTATCGGCTCCCCATCGATCCATACGATATCCTCTGGCTCTATAAGAATGTTCGCATCACAGACGATACCATTCACAGCGATTCGACCTGCAGCAATTAATCGTTTGGTTTCCCTTCTGGAACAAAAGCCTGTTTCGCTTATATATTTATCGATTCTCACTGCTGATCCTACTTTCTCTCTATATACTTACATCTGGTCATAAAAAAACACCTGATTTTAACGATCAAAATCAGATGTTAACCTTCAGGAATAACCCAGTTTATTGGAGCTATTTGGTGCTTCCGCTTTTTTTCACGTTACTGCCCTTGCTTCCACTTGCACCTTTAGCACCTGGACCCGTCGTTGGGTCACCTTTAGCAGGTTTAACTGGTTTTGCTGTTTTGTTCCAGCGTGTCCAGCCTTTACTCCCCGTACCTCTGCCTGTGCCGCCACCTTTACTTTTTGCACCCATTATATCACTCCGTCAGTCATTCAGAATTCGTATAGTTTATACACTTTACCTATCTTACCACACTCTCAACCTTTCTGTTTAAGTAATAACAAATGCTTCATCTAACTAGCCACTGTTTAGAATTTAGCATCTTTATTCATTTCATGAATATCAAAGCTATCCTCATGTATTTCGATGGCGATGACGGTGTCCTTTTTTTCAAAAAATTGCACATGCCCTAACCGCTTGTCCTCCAGCTCTATCCATCCATCATCGCTTAATTTATTAAAATAGCTGTTAGGCCGATAAAGACCTTGTTCTCCCCCTATATTATCCAACTCGTACTTTGCTCCAATTTTTATATTAGGGTTATTTGAATTTGTTATCACTTCGATTTCTTTGGCATTCTTCGGAATTGGAATTTCAGCATTTATAGATGACACTCCATACTCTTGTTCCTCTTGAGCTGACGATGTACAACCGCTTGTAAACAGGATTAATGGTAACCAAATAAAAGCTAATAAATATTTATTCAAAGGTATCCTCTCCTTCCATAACTTATTTTACCAAATGTAAAATTAAAATAAAAACACCCCACCAAAGACTAAGCTTTGATGAGGTGTCTATTCACATCAGCTTTGCAGCTCATGCATGGACTTATTTCGGTTGAATATAACCTTCTGCTTTCAGAAGCTCAGCGATCAACACAGCACCGCCAGCTGCTCCGCGCAGGGTGTTATGGGAGAGACCTACGAATTTGTAATCATAGAGGGCATCTTCGCGAAGTCTGCCCGTCGATACGCCCATTCCGTTCTCAATATCACGATCCAGCTTGGTCTGTGGACGATTGTCCTCTTCAAAATAGGTAATGAACTGTTTAGGTGCGCTAGGCAGTTCAAGCTCCTGAGGACGTCCTTTAAAGCTCTTCCAGAGATTCAGAATCTCTTCTTTGGACGGTTTTTTCTCAAAAGAAACAAATACAGCAGCCATATGTCCATCCGCTACAGGCACACGGATACACTGCGAAGTAATCGTTGGCGCTTCACTCTTTACGATACCCTCTTCTTCAACGCTTCCCCAGATCCGCAAAGGCTCTTGCTCACTCTTCTCTTCTTCGCCACCGATGTAAGGAATCACGTTATCCAGCATTTCTGGCCAGTCCGCAAAAGTCTTTCCTGCACCAGAAATAGCTTGGTAGGTAGTGACCACCACTTTAGATGGATTGAAGTCTTTGAGCGCATGAAGTGCAGGCACATAACTTTGAATGGAGCAGTTAGGTTTAACTGCAATGAACCCTGTCTCTGTTCCCAGACGTTTTCTTTGCTGTGCAATAACCTCAAGATGCTCCGGATTAATCTCAGGAATGACCATAGGCACGTCAGGCGTCCAGCGATGCGCTGAGTTATTGGAGATTACTGGCGTTCCGGTGCGAGCATAAGCCTCTTCGAGCGCTTTAATCTCATCTTTTTTCATGTCTACAGCACAAAAGATCAAATCTACATCCGCAGCTACTTCCTCTACCTTAGAAGCGTCTTGGACCATAATATTCTTTACGTTCTCAGGCATTGGAGTAGATAACTTCCATCTGCCCTTGGCCGATTCTTCATACGTTTTTCCAGCAGATCTAGCACTGGCAGCAATCGCAGTTACTTCAAACCAAGGATGATTCTCTAGAAGGGCAATAAAACGTTGTCCTACCATACCTGTGCCGCCAACTATGCCGGCTCTTAGCTTTCTTGACATCAGAAAATACACTTCCTTTTGATTAACTGTCCTATTGTGAATAATAGGCCGATAATTAATGATATACGGCGCGGGAACATTTGGCGAGTGTTAACATCAAAATAACATTAAAAATTTTATTTTTAGCAGATTATATTGAATTTCATTAATGCGAATAAAAGAAATAGCTGCACTCAGTACAATTATAAGTATATTTTCTGCTTAGACAACTCTTTAACTGCATTCTCTACAACTATTTCCCCGAAAAATAATGGAAATGCCCTCTAAGCGAACTTTTAGATGTAAGAAATGCAACTAAATCGCATCTGCCGAGCATTTTAAAGCATATAGTTGTAGGAAATACATCTATTTGCGATTGGTGAGTATAAACAGCGATCAGCGATTAGCTATTCACGTTTACAAGCTGCTTCTGCCAACTAATCGTTTCTTACCCACGCTCATTTAAACCAACCTTTTTCCTTAAATCGAGTGATTGCCTCGATGCGGTTACCTACATCCAGCTTATCTAGTATAACAGAGATGTAATTCCGGACTGTACCCGTGGTAATGTACAATTGGCTGGCAATCTCTTTTGTATTTTTGCCGTCGGCAATGAGTCCAAGCACTTCCTTCTCCCGCTGAGTCAGAGGATTCACTTCACCGCTGTAGGCTTCATCCATTAGCTCCGGTGCATACATGCGTCGGCCTGCCATCACATTACGTATCGAAAGTGCCAGTTCTTCGCTAGGACTGTCTTTCAGCAAATAAGCATGAACTCCCGCCTTGAGCGCACGTTCGAAATATCCCGCACGGGCAAAGGTGGTTAATATCATCGTTTTGCAGCCGCTATTCTTCAGCGCTTCCGCAGCGTCGAGACCACTCATCGCTGGCATTTCAATATCCATAATACAGATATCCGGCTTATGCTGCTGAACCATCGCTACAGCTTCTTCCCCGTTGCTTGCCCGGCCCACTACCTTCATATCCTCTTCTAAATCCAACAAAGATGCCAGCGCTCCAAGGAGCATCCGCTGATCCTCAGCGATTACAATCTTAATCATTATAAGGTTACCTCCTGTTCCGGATGCTTAAATGCATTAGGGACCTTAATCACGATCGTAGTTCCCCCATCTTGCACGATATCCATACAGCCATTCACAAATTCAAGACGTTCCCGCATGCCTTGCAACCCATGTCCTTTAAAATAAAGATCATTGCCCGGGATGCCGGTTCCATCATCTTTCACTTTAATGATCAGATCTGTACGCGTAGGTTCGATGATAATTGAGCAGGATTGTGCATTACTATGCTTCACAACATTTGTGACAGCTTCCTTAATACACATGCTGAGCACATTCTCCGTAATCAATGAAGTGTTAGAAAGTTTAGGATTGCCTTGCAAAACATAATCGATCTCCGCAGCCGCAAGAAACTGCTGAATATGAACGAGCTCGTCTTCAAGGCGAATGCCACGCATTCGCGTAATCATCTCCCGGACCTCTTTCAGTGCACTTCTCGCCGTCTGGCGTACATCATTGATCTCGGCTTTTGCTTGCGTCGGATTACTGTCGATAAGCTTTCCTGCCAAATCACTTTTCAGACCAATTAACGAAAGCTTCTGACCTAATGTATCGTGTAGATCACGTGAAATCCGCTGGCGTTCCTCGAGCTTAACCAATTCAGAGATTCGCTTATTAGCATCCTCCAATTGGTCTTGCAGCTTCCCTTGATTATTGCGGTTATAGGTACTGATTGGCAGCAGGATCACTGCAATCATACTGACAAGCACAAACGGAAGCTGGCTGATAAATACGGGATTACGCGACAGCAGCTCATAGTTGATCGTAATAATCGTAGTCAGCAAATGAATGGAGTATAGGGTGAAAAACCCTACTCGATTCTGGATATTCCCAATAAAAAAGGCTAAAAAAAGCGCAAAATACATATATCCAAACAACAACGTCATCGTTATAGAGACAAGTATCTGCACGCTCGTCCAAAAATAAACTAACCAACCCTTGGAGACAAAAGAAAGCACATAACAAACAAAAAACACAGCGATCATCAAGATTCCCGAAACTACCTGGTAGGGAGAGGAGGACCGAAAGATGAAATAAAACGGTAGAATATAAAATACGACCCATACATAAGGGCTAAGACCTGTACTTTTATGAAAAATATGATGCCACTTCTGCATGTTCGCTCTCCTTTTTGCCATATGCCACTCACCCTATTCTAGCATAAATCCGGTAAAATCCGGTGAACCACAACGATAAAGAGAAAAAAGATTAGAGCGCGAATGAGTTCTCCGGCTCTAACCTTCCATTTTGCTGCTATTTGATTACAATGTGGACCATTATTCTCCCTGGAGTCTGGGCTTATGAACTTGCAGGACCTCGCCTGCTGTTTTAGGTTTATTTAATATGGACTTCATCTCTTTGAAACTGATGAAACGTTTATTTTCCTCATCCCAAAGACGGAAGTGAAGAGCCTTCAAGCTGGTACCAATCGTAATCGTTGTTGCTTTTTGTAGCGGTGGAGTCGCGTTATGCGCTTTTTCCAAATTATAGTTTGGCACCTTTGGACTTAAATGATGCACATGGTGGAAGCCGATGTTGCCCGTAATCCATTGCAGCACCTTCGGCAGCTTGTAATATGAGCTGCCTTCAACCGCGGCCATCACATAACTCCATTCGGATTCATTCTCGAAATAAGAGTCTTCAAACTGATGTTGGACGTAGAACAACCATATGCCGAGAAACCCTGATACAAATGCTACAGGCAGCTGCACCATAAGAAATGCCTGCCAGCCAATAGCCCATATCAGCAAGCCATAAAGGGCTGCGATTGAAATATTCGTCAAATAGGTATTCATCCGCTCTTTGCGTCTAGCACCTTTAACATTAAAACGATACTGAATCATAAAAACAGCAATCGGTCCAAGACCAAACATCACGATGGGATTGCGGTAAATCCGGTAATATAGACGTTTCCAGAAGGAAGCTGCTGCGTATTCATCGACCGTCATAATCCAAATATCGCCGATCCCTCTTTTATCGAGATTACTGGAGCTGGCGTGGTGAATGGAATGACTATGTTTCCACTGCCGATAAGGAACCAGTGTCAGTACACCTGTGATCGTTCCGATAATATCATTCGCTTTACGATTCTTAAAAAACGATCCATGTGTGCAATCATGAAAAATAATAAAAGTTCGAATTACAAATCCTGCTGCAGGAATAGCTAACAGAAGGGTGAGCCAATAGGAAACGGATAAAGAGAAATAAGCTCCGCCCCATAACAGCACAAGTGGTCCTAAAGTATTGATGAGCTGTCTTATACTTGCGTTGCGGTCATTTTTCTCGTAAGGGGCTACACTCTTTTTAAGGCTGGAGAGCTGTGATGTCTGTTTTGTAGTCATCTATATCGTTTCCTCCTTGATGTGTCCGGCTAAGGATCTTTTCATCTACTCTAAGTATAGGCGATGAAGTATCATCCTATAAGTCATAAACATCAAGTAGAGAGTATGACAAATGTCATACTCTCATTCTAATCAATTTCCGTCAGCATTGCAGCCAACATCCATCTTCCTTCACTTCATATTGACCTTTGATCTCACCAATTCCATTAAGGATTAACGAATCTTTATTAAAAGTTGGAGGTTCATCTAATACTAAGTGCAGTTTATTAATATTTCGAAGGTCAGCTTTATAGTAGCTAATCACTGGCTTTTCCAGAAAATACTCCGCATCATTGATTTGGATTCGTAAATTATTCTTATGAATACATTTCTCATCTCCACCAATAATACCCATAGGATTAAAACCCGTAGATTTTATATCTCCTTCAATATACAGGTGGTACCCTTCAAGGCTGATAAAATCAATGAATTCCTTCTCCCTGATTGTTTTGACCGATTGCATAATTTCTTCCGTTTCTTTGCTGATGGATATCTCCTCGAAGGGAATGATGACTTGATCCACAAATTGCTTAAAAAACGCATATAAACTTAACTCCGACTTCATAAACTCTTCTTTCCAATCGGTGCGAAGCTCATCCAGCAGCAAACATATAAACAGTCCAGAACCATAGCAGCTTCTTCTAATATTTGCCGATGATTCAAGTTCATCTATTAAATACGAACTGAACTTCTGCAATACCTCCTCATTAGGAAGTGTGGATTTCTCGGCATAGGCATTTAATTCAACATACCAAGCGGGTCCTTCCATCGTTTCAATAAGATATTCATTTAGCACGTACTCCCCGAGCAGCTGTTCTCTTTGTTGACGTAAGGCAATAAATCTGTACATTGCTTGATTACGCTCTTCAATAGTAGCTGCCATTACACTAAGATATAAATGATGTCTTTCTTGAATCCGCAATTCCATATTTTCGAGGGATAAAGGGTAGGTAATCATCAATAATTCATCTGCATAACGTTCATTTCCCATTAGGAATTGATAACCGTGAAATAATTCGTGTACACAAATGGCGTACAAGTCTTCGAATTCTTCATGTAATTCCAGATTAACGATGGCTGTAGGGTGATCCTCATATAAAATGATTGTATCTCCTGAGAATTCATTACTCCAAGGAAGCAAATGTGGATGATATCCTACCGTTTTAAATTTGGGATGATTGTACAGATACACGTTATCCTTATTATAAAATGCAAAAGAAACAGCCTCGAATCCTTTCCAATATTTCTGCAGCTTATGGTTCGTTAAACACTTAACAATCATCTCCAAATGAAATTCCATCCCTTACCTCCTTGTTAATGGATCTGCTTAGTATGCTCTTCTCGGTATTCTGTTGGTGTTTGACCACTAGCCTTTTTAAAAACCTGTGTAAAATAACGCGGGTCCTGATAACCGACGAGAGGAGCTATCTGATACACTTTTACGTTGCTGCTCTGCAAAATATACTTCGCCCTCTCCATCCGGCAGTGTGTAACATACTCCAAAAAGGTATAGCCCGTTATTTGTTTATATAAAGTACAGAAATGACTGATACTGAGATCAGCCAGCTCCGCTACTTCCTCAATACTCAAATCTTTATGGTAATTACTCTCAATATAACGTTTCGCTTTCTCGATGGCGCTACGCGTATCCTCGCGATTCACAGGCTTGTTCCCTTGCTCCAATCGCACACCAAACTCTTCTTTCAGAGCAGAGATCACTTCATTTAAAGTGCCAAGATTGTGCATCTTGCTAAGCAATCCATGTAAAGACCAATCTGAATTTATATTCAAATACTCATAATTTCTGTACAAAACAACGATCATTTCAACAAGAAGACGTTCAGCCATATCCTTAGGAACAGCTTGTGACTCAATAAATAAAGCAAGCTCATCAAATAAAGACCACATCCGGTCTCTATTTAAGGTACGTATACTTTCAATCAGCGCGGTTTCCAGCTCTTTTGGGTATTTCACCTCTTTACTGCTAGGGAACGATATCTCTTCATCAATAAAGACCCCGGCAAGACCCGAATAGAACCGTTGATATAAGGCCTTCGCAGCCAGAGGGTAAACCGTACTTAATTGATCAATGCCTTGTGTGGTGCGGCTGATGCCTACGGAACAAGACTGCTTAGAGTATCTCTTGATCCCCGCTATCAAATGTTCACCAAGTTCTCTTCTGCTGGCGCTTAAAGATCCAGGGAACAGTAGTATCCACTCTCCATTATGAAACGGGAAAACCGTCAGCACTCCATGTTCCAGTGACCATTCTTCCACAATATTGCGGATTGCAAACAGCCATAGCCGTTTTTCTTCTACACTCCATTGATTGCTCAGTGTGGAGTAATCATCTAACTGGACAACAGCCATGAAATATCCGCTCTCCAGTTCACTGTTCTCCAGCCATTTCAGATGCTCAAGCGGCCTTGCATTTCCCAAAGTGATTTCTGCAAACAGACGTTCACGTGCAAGCAGTGACAGCATCTGCACAGAATGAATCAGCTGATCATTTTGCTTCTGTTCATCCAGCTTGGTTCTCGCGCGGTTTAACATTTCAACCAGTTCATCATGATCGATCGGCTTCAATAAATAATCAAAAGCGCCTTGACGTAATGCTTCTCTTGCATATTCGAACTCTCCGTACCCGCTTATAAAAATAAACACCAGCTTCGGATTTTTAGACAATACTTCCTTCATCAACGTAATCCCGTCAATTACGGGCATGCGAATATCACTAATCACGATATGTGGTGAAGTGTCTTCTATTAAGCGAAGAGCTAATTCTCCATTTCGTGCCTCTCCCACAATCTCCATCTGAAGATCATTCCATGGAATGGCTGCTTTTAAGCTACGAAGAATAATCGGCTCATCATCCACGATTATTACTTTATATTTCTCTTGTAACTCATCCATTCCCTGCACCTCCAGGATCATTGTACACTTGAGCTTTGGATCAAATTCCAATATTGAATGGAGGATGCCTGCACTTGCTTTAACGCTTGCTCAGCAGACATTTCTCCATTAATCATCTGTTCTATAACACTCAGGAACGTTTTTTTCACTTCTGGTGACAATACATTATCATAAGGGACAAAGCTCTTGCGGTTAACTTCCATCATATTCATGACTTGCGCGAATACGGGTCCTGTCTTCTCAGGATCAAAGGCGATGCGCATGGACGGAATTCTCAACCCTTCATATACAATCCGAGTCTGAACCTCCTGGGTGTAAAAAGCTTTCATGAGATCGAGTGCAGCCTCCCGCTTCGCTCCGCTTAGTTCGGAGGAAAGGCCGATGCCAAATGTATAACCGCCGGCAATCGAAGGTTGTTCCCCCTTCTTCAATGTGGGAAACGGAATAACACCTACCTCATTTTGAAAATCCGAAGGAGCTGCTGTTCCTGCAAATAAATTGATATCCCAGTTTCCGTTTAGATACATCGCAGCCTTGCCGCTCGTAAATAGTCCCACCGCATTTTCTGTGGATAACGCATTCGATTTCGTGCTGAAGGCACCTTCTTTGATCCATTGCTCCAAGTGCTGAAAAGCCTTTAAATAGACCTCATTCTGAAAGCTGGCTTGATCTTCACCCGTAATTAGCTTCTCGATTAAGTCGGCGCCGGCATAACGATCCATTAAATAATGTGCAAAAATCCCTGCGGGCCAACGATCCTCGTTGCCAAGTGCAAATGGAATATATCCTGCCGACTTCAGCTTTAGTATGGCAGCATCAAGCTCTTGCAGCGTTTCTGGCGGCTTCAAACCCAGCTTTTCGAATATGGTTTTATTAAAATATAAAGGTTCGGCATTCCCTTCAATAGGCAAGCCATAAATATGGTTGTCAAAGGTCCAGAGATCCAGATCCTTGAATTGATTGGTTAGCGCATTCTCCCGGACGAAATCCGTCAGATCAATCAGACGCTTAGAGCGTACATAGGGCTCAATCTCCGCTCCACCGAACAAAACAAACATATCTGGCGGGGTGCCAGTAACCATCTCGTTCTTCAGCTTTTGATCACGGTGCAACGTCTGGTCTAAACCTTCAAAGTTAACTTTCACATTTGGATGCTCTAACTGGTATTTGTCCACGATATCTTCATAAATAGTCAACAGTGGCCGATCATGCTCTTTAATCCAGAAATGACGGAAAGTTAATGTGATTTTCTCTGGTGAATCATCTTCAATGGGTTCTTGCTTTCCTAAAGTTATAAATAAAACCGCACCCGAAATCAGCACTAGATATAACCACATCCAGCCCCATTTCAATAACCATTTTTTGATAACATTCTCCCCCTTTCTTTCCGTACGGTCGATTACGGCAGTATTTTTGGTATTCGGATTCGGATGGTTGAACCAAAGCCGGGGGATGAACACACTAGTATGCCGTATGGACTGCCGAACCGAATATTCAAGCGTTCATGCACATTTTTAAGCCCCACGCCGCTATCACTGTATTTCTTCTGAGCACTTCCCTCGTTATCCCAAAGACTCATCATCTTGGCAAGGTCAAAGCCGGGGCCGTTATCTTTTACGATAATGATCATATCCATGCCCATTTCATAGGCCTTAATCTCAATGACCCCTGGGTCCTCCATCTGCTCAATCGCATGATACAGCGCATTCTCAACAATCGGCTGAACGATCAGCTTTTGCGTCATGAACGTCCTAAGACCATCCGAAAGATCTATGATATACGAGAATTTATCTTCAAAACGAAACTTCTGGATATCCAAATAATGACGGACATGCTCGAACTCCATATGCAGCGGAATCAGCTCCTGATTCTGACTGATGCTGATTCGCAGCAGCTTGCCGAGTGAGATGACCATTTTGCTAATATCTTTATTGCCTTGCAACACTGCCATCGAATTAATCGATTCAAGTGAATTATAAATAAAATGAGGGTTAATCTGCGCCATTAGCGCTTGCATTTCTGCTTCCTTCTTACGTCCCTGCTCAGTCTCCACCTGCACAAGCAGCTCATTGATCTGCGTGCTCATCCGATTAAAGCCATCAATCAGCAAATCACTTTCATCATCAGCACGATAGGGTGTAGTGATCGGTGTAAATATCCCCTGCTTCACCCGCTTCATCCCGTTAACCGCACTATTAATACTATGAACGAGCCTCCGTACGAAATAGCGGTCGAACAAAATGGCGGACAACAGCGAAACAGTACTTAAAATAATCGCAATATTTCGGATGGATACAGATTCTGACGAGATTAGATTCATAGGTGTAATGGCTACTAAATACCAGGCTGCATTATGAGAAGGTAGGAAGGTTATAAGTGATTTTTCCCCCTGATAGTTGTCGATGTAATAGTCATGTTCTTTAGCATAATCATTTTGTAAAAAGGGGAAATCTGTGCGTTGTCCAATATGTTCACCGGATTTATTAAAAACAATATTCCCTAGCTTGTTGACCAGCAAAATATCCCCCTTCTTGAGGGTTGCTGCTTCCCAGAAAATCTGATCCAATAAATCAGGTTTTACATTAACAACCAGATATCCGATATCTTCGAGAGAATATGAATCTTTGATTACTCTTGCTTGTACAAGTACCGGATTGCCGGAGATCTCCGAGCCATTTTCTCCCGGTCCTGACCACACGGGCCGCCCTTCGGCGCCTTCCATCGCGTCAAACCAGCTTTGTCTTTTCAAGTCCTCAAAGGACATCGATGCATTGTATTGATAAATTAAACGATCTTTACTATAAAAACTAAATGAAGTAATCATCGGATGATCAATAAGATAACTGCTAAGCTCCTGCTTTCGATCATAAGTGATTACAAAGTTCTTCTGCTTCAGTGATTGCTGAACAACCGGCTGCGTAATTTTTGAATTCGTGATCGAGGTGATTTCACTAAGCGCGAATTTAAGCTTTCGATCCGTTTCAAGCAGTGAAATCCAGTAGAAGTTGCTTGATTTTTTCTCCATTGCATTAGAAAAATTAACGTAAGTGACGATCCCCATCAGAATAACCGGAATAAAGACGAGAAGAATAATAGCGAACAAGATTTTACGGCGGAGTTTCATGATATTCCCCTTCCCCCTGCTGTCTCTGTCCTCTAGTATTCTTCACAAAACCGCCTATTCCCTGTAAAGATCAAAAAGTAAGATCAGCTCTTAATAGCTCCAGAAGTAAGTCCAGCAATCACCCAGCGGCTAAATAACAGGAATACAATCAGCAGTGGCAAGGTTGCCGTAAATGTTGCTGACATGATCATTCCGTAGTCTAGACCATCGCGATTGGAGAACAGCTGCTGGAGCGCAATTTGAATTGTGAAATGCTCTTGATTCTTCAGTACCACTAAAGGCCAGAAGAAGTCATTCCAAACGGTCATAAAATTCAGTATACCTAGTGTTGCCATAGCTGGAGTAATGACCGGGATAGCGATGTTCCAGAAGATCCGGAAATGTCCGCCGCCATCGATCCGACCTGCTTCAATCAATTCCGTATGTACAGCTGTAGTGATATACTGCCGCATCCAGAAGATCCCGAAGGCATTAACCATCGCTGGGACAATAAGTGCCTTGAAAGAGTCAATCCAGTGGAGCTTGGCCATAATTACGTAAGTAGGTAATACACCAAGCTGCTGAGGCACAAATAATGTAGCAATTACAAAGTAGAACAGAAAATTTTTAAACGGAAATTCATATTTGGCAAAGGCATAACCTGCCAGTGTACAGAAAAACACGACCGATATTGTAACCATAGATGAGACAAATAAAGAGTTGCCCAAGGCTTGAAAGAAGTCTGTTTTGTCCAGTACCCGCTGGAAATTCTCAAAAAACTGGTCTCCAACCGTAAGTAAAGGTGGCACATGGAATACTGCGCCTCTGTCATTAGTGCCAACTACAAACATCCAGTAAAAAGGAAAGATGGACACGAGCGCACCAACAATCAGCAATAGATAAAATCCTAACTTGCCGATGATCCCTAGATCATCCGGATCTTTTTTAAATACACGCAGCGTACTCACGCTTTACCCCCTCCCGTATCTCCACCCATGCGATTTGAGACCAGCATATTGAGGACAGAGAAAATAATCGTGACCAGGAACAGCAAGACTGCCGTAGCTGCTGCCGTACCAAAAAATCCGTTACGGAATGCTTCGCTATACAAATAAGTAACCATAGTGATTCCTTCCTGACGTGTAGATCCAGTTCCCGCTTGGCCCAAAAATACATAAGGCTCAGTGAACAGCTGCAAGGCACCTATAGTAGAAAGCAAGGTAACAAATACAATGAATGGCTTCAATAGCGGTAACGTTATAAAGGTTAGCTGTTGTCTTCTGTTCGCACCATCAATACGAGCCGCTTCATAAAGATCCGTAGGGATGCTTTGCAATCCTGATAGAAAAATAATGGCATTATACCCCGTCCAGCGCCACATTACCATCGTAGAAATCGCGATTTTAACGCCCCACCAACCAGAGTTGAAGGCCATACTATCTAATCCCAAGCCGTTTAGAATCCAGTTGATCATTCCGTTGTTGCCAAACAGTGTACTGAACACGAGCGTAACCGCAACGATAGACGTAATATTAGGCATAAAAAATAAAACCCGGAAAGTCTTCTTAAAGCGAGTCATCGCTGAATTCAGCAAAACAGCAATCAATAGAGCTAGTAATATCTGTGGAACAGTACCCATAAGCCCCATAATTAAGGTGTTGCTAAAAGAAATCCAGAAAGTCGGATCACTTGTGACCAGATCATAGTTTTTCCACCCTACAAATTTCATAGGATTCAGGGCATCCCATTTAAAGAACGAGAGATAGATCGTGAAAAAGATCGGATATAGTCCAAATATCGAGAACAGAATAAAAAAGGGCGAAATAAATGTGTACGCAGTGATGCGGCTCCTTCTTTGTTCAGTTAAAAAGCGGCGCTTGCTCTCGGCATGCGGACTTGAAATAACAGGTTGTGCCATGTCACACCTCCAGGTAATCTAACGTGTAAATCCGAATTCACAGAGAATGTTTCACTCTATGAATCCGGACCTTCTAGAAATTAAATTTCATAAGCTTGAAATCTTAGCTGCGTTCAGCCAATGTTTTCGCTTGTTTTACTGCTTCGTTCCATTCTTTGGTCGGATCTGCTTTTTTCTCCAACACATTTTTCAAGGCGTTTTTGAAGAAAGTATCGGTTTGGTCATGAAGCGGACCGTAGTATACAGGTTTTACCCGGTTTGCTGCTTTACCGAATTCTACAGCGGTTTGTTGTCCACCGAAGAAATCATCTTTGAAATCTACGAATGCAGGATCTTCATACAGTGCAGGAATGGAAGGCATAAGTCCTTTAGTTTTGAACGATTCCAGTTGGTTTTCCTTGTTATCCATCCATGCGATAAAGTCATAAGCTTCTTTCGAGTGTTTGCCTTCTTTTGGCAGCGTCAGGAACGAACCACCCCAGTTACCAGCACCTTCAGGGAGCTGAGCAATTTTCCATTTCCCAGAGGAGTCTGGAGCATTACTCTTAACATTTCCTGCCATCCAAGCTGGTCCCATAACTACTGCAAATGAACCGTCGTTCATGCCTTGACCCCATTCAGGAGACCAGAGCATAACATTGCTGATCCAGCCTTCTTGAATACCTTTAACCGTGAAATCATAAGCTTTTTTGACTTGCGGATTGGTATCTCCAATAAAGCTGCCATCAGCTTTGCTGAAATAGATTTCATCAGCAGATTGGTCACGCAAAGCATTAAAGGTAAGATCCGTAAGGTCTACAAATGGTTTGCCTGTTTTTTCTTTGAAAGCTTTGGCAACAGCTGCGAACTTATCCCAAGTATCAATAGCAGCGCCGAATCCTTCGGAATCACTTGGCAGTCCAGCCTCTTCAGCCAAATCTGTGCGGTAATATACGACCGTTGGGCCGATATCTGTTGGAAGACCCAGCTGGAAGCTGCCATCTACGGAAGATGCTTGTTTCCATTTCCAATCCAGATAGTTGGCTTGAATATCTTTGGCACCCAGATCATTCAGGTTATAGAACTTGTCCTGAGCGTTGATGAAACGTTCCATGAAACCGATTTCAAGTTGGAAAATATCAGGTGCACCCGATCCTGCCGACAAAGCAGTGGTCAAATTATTATGGTGAGCGGTTTGGTCACCGGTATTTTGCACTTTGATCGTAATGTTTGGATGTTCCTTAGTGTACTCCTTCGCTAAATCCTCGTAGTTCACGTTGCCCAGCGTCCAGAAAGAAAGTTCGATTTTCTCAGCCGGTTCTGTTCCCTCATCTTTAGTGGGTTCACTAGTGCTTGCTGCGTTGTTACCTGTATTTTTGTTCGATGTGTTGTTGTTCTCGGCGTTGTTGCCTCCGCATGCTGCCAGTGAACCTACGAGCATGATAGCGACTAACGATAGCGCCAAGTGTTTTACTTTATTCATTCCCCTGTACCCCTTTCAAAGGTTTCTCTTACAAGAATTAGTGTACAGGGTTTAAATTCTTTTTTTGAGGAGGTAAACTTCCGATTTATGGTGGAAATAATTACGAAACGCAGAAAAGCTCAAACAAATATTTCGTACAGGCCTATACCTGCTAAGGAGGGAGTATAGAATTTTGTCCAATTATGTTCCTCACAGGATACATGTACTTCATCTTAAATTGGATTTCTTGTGCTTCCGCAGGTATACTATTTTTATTTCTTACTTCATTACATGATCAAAGGAGTTATTCCCCATGCCAATTAATCGCCCGCTGCTAACCGACAGCGATTTCCAAGAAGCCGTTGACCGCAAATTACCTGTTCGTGTATTTCAGGACGATCATTTAGTAAATTCAGGAGCTACCGTTGTCCGCTTCACTGATTTCGATGTTGTTATTCAATCTAGAGTTAGTGATCTGACTTACTACTCTCGCAAGAGCTGCGAATTTTTTGAGGTCAGACCCTAAAGAAAGCCGGAATGCAATGATCTCTAAGATCATCGCGTTCCGGCTTTCTTTAACAAACATAGGTTATAGCTTTCATACTTAATTTTTGTTGTAGGTGCTGTACACTTTCATTTTCTCATTCAGAACTTCCTGGAAACTCATTCTCTTCTTGTCTGCTTTCCCTTGCTTGGGATTGACCACGGGTTGAGGTCTAAAAAACTGATGATTGTAAGCCATAAGATTATGTACGATCACATTCATTGGATTTCAACCTCCTTCCGTGATGTTCCTGAATTTTGCATTTCTGCTTAATTACTTACGGCTTATTTACCCAGCTTCGCCAAAATTTAAACAGTTTTATCAGATTCATATTAAAAAATGAAAAAGTGCACTCTTTACAATATGCTAAATACATCTTTGTAAATCACGTATGTCTTTCCACGAAATAAGTTTAATCTCCTCATTGATAATCAATTGCTTAATTTCAATATCATTTAGAAGACGATATTCCAATTCTCTTTCTGTATAACATTTCGTCATTGCTATTAATTGATCTGTTATTTTAGATGGATGTATAGTTAACTGTGTTATTCCAGGTTTTAAATTCTTTAACAATTCAGTTAATCTCATTTTCATTTTGCTATATTCCGCAGCAGGGTAAAAACAGTAAGGAAGAGAAATTATATCATCGATTAAGAAAATCCCCCTTTCTTTTGCTGAAGAAATTCTTTTTTGAAACAATCTCAACTGATCATTATTAAAAAAGGGTTGTTCTAATATCCTAATAGGTAAATTAAAGGGTAAGCGGTACTTTTCACACAAATCAAATATTATTTCTAAAAAATCTCGCCCAGTGTATAACCCCATAATACTCCCCCCATGACTATCCAGATGAGTTGGATCAATGTCTTGTACGATTGCACTTTGGATTTGCGATTCTAACTCTATTCTAATCTCGTCATCAGCAGCGTTTCTTTCCAGAAGAGTGGCATCTTGATGAAAATACCCTTCATCCGTAATTAAGCTACTCAAGATTTTTTCTTTGAATACTGGTTGATACGGATATTTCTCGCCGCTCGTTAGCGTTAGATGAATTCCAATATTCTTTATTCCTTTCCAATTAATTATCTTCATAGCGTCACTTGATTCTGTGCAAGGCATCATAATAGATGTAGATGTTATAGCTTTTCCTTCAAATAAGTTAACAATAGCTTCATTAGTTCCTTTAGTTATTCCGAAATCGTCGGCATTAATTATTAACAGACGGTCGTCAGCCGCAAAGCCTAATTTTCGAATCATAAACCTTCCCCCTATTACTGAATGATTTAACAAAAAGAAAATAAAAAATAAGGACGTAGACACCGTGAAGTGTTTGCGTCCTTATTGTGAATAGTGTGTTAAACCAATTATTCGCACCTTAGAGCAGTGGAAACCTTGAATCTAGCGTTGTGACGGGAACCTTGCTTTCCCCTTCGTTTCATTACTATGATCAATCCGACCGCGCATCAGTTCAAGCAAATATTCGGGATCTGAGTTCGTATGCAGCATTTGGAGTGCAGTTTTTGGTGCAAAACCTTCAGCCACACTATGTGAAATCAAGGCTTGCAATGGATTAAAATAACCTCGAACATTCAGCAGCCCTATAGGCTTCTGATGAATACCAATCTGCATCCAGCACAGAATTTCAAACAGCTCATCAAAGGTTCCAAGACCTCCCGGCAAAGCAATAAAAGCATCCGCCATACCGCTCATTACCGCCTTACGTTCATGCATACTGGAGACCTCAATCAAATTCGTCAATCCGGAGTGTCTGATTTCATCTTGAAAAAGATCCACTGGCATAATTCCTACAGCTTCGCCGCCATTCGCAAGTACCCCGTCCGCAACCTGTCCCATAAGGCCATTCCGCGAACCTCCATAGACCAACCTACAGCCTTGTGCCGCTATATGATAACCTAATTCCCTAGCCATTTCCGTATATTCAGAGTTAAGACCTGGATTCGATCCGGCAAACACGCATATTGTAAAAGCCATTCCTATCACTCCAGACTGGTTATTATGGTGCAATTGAGATTAATTCACTTATTGTACCTCAGAATATTAATATAGGTGTTAAATGAAAGTCATCTTTTTGTCTGTAATGTTAATTGGTACAGCGTACTATTCCACTCCGCAGAAAGACCTAGAGCTTTAGCCAAAGCTGCTGCTGGAACTAGCGAAGTATAGCTTACTTTTATGGATTCTGCTGACGGTAATGAAATTTTCTTCCCAGCTTTCGTCAACGTCAGTTCCCCCTCCAAAGAGAGGGTATATCCCAGACTTTCTGCTACATCCCTAATCGGTACTTTTACACTACCATCCTTAAAAATAGCGGACTGTACGGAGTCAATTTTTTGACCATCTACAATTACAGTAACAGGCTTTAAAATAGGAGATATAACAAAAGGACGTGAATCAACAGCACTAATTCCGAGTTGACCAAACATATTCGTTCCCCAAGCCACAGCTGTACCATCCTTCAGGACTGCATACTTACTATTCTCACCCTTGGCAAAAGAAACAGGATCACTTAGTCCTTTTATTAACTTAGGCTGCGTAAAAACCAAACGGTTGTCGGTTGTAGGTTGGGTACTCCAAGTCCACACGGTGCCATCTTTTTTAACAGCTACAAAGTTGCCTAAATCCAGCGTAAGTTTCGAGATCGATTTTACGGCTGTAATCTTTTGCAGACCTTGTAGTGAGGTACCAGCTTTCCATACCCAGTATTCTCCTTTTTTATTGGCAACAAGGTTGAAGCCGTTTTTCGTCTGGACAGATACAATATCCGTAAGACCTGGCATCTTGCTCATCGTGACTTCGTTATAATTATTGCTGTCAATTGTTCCCCAGACGCTCCCGCTCTCGGTTAAAGCCAGTATACTGCGATCGCTCATGGAAACAGACTTCACATGGTATAAATCCTTAACTGGGGTCGGTTTCTTCATCACGTTCGTGTTCTCTGTTTGCGGGATAGCACTCCAAATCCACAGGGTACCGTTAGTTCGAATGGCGGCATGATAAATACTGCTTCCGATCCACTTCACTTCGCTTAAACCCTGTACCTTAGTGGCAGCAGGCAGCTCTGTATAGCCCACATCTGAAGCTTCTGGAGGATTCCACTGGAGAAGGCTTCCATCGTTTCTCAAAGCTAATGCACTATGCAATCCTGACGTTATACTAACCACATCTGTCATTCCAGAGATCCCTTGAGGAAGCAGAACCTTGTGTTGTTTAGCACTTGCCCCATTGCCAGCTTCTGCAACACTCTTATCCCGATAATCTCCCCAAGCCTTAACCGTGCCGTCTTCGTTCAGCGCTACATAGTACGCTTCGCCGATCGCCAGCTGTTTCGTATGTTCAAGCCCAGCTATTTTATGGGGAGTAATCGTCCAACCCTCAGGCCCGGCGGCACCATTAGCAAATTGACCAAAAACATTACTCCCCCATGACCAAACAGTTCCATCAGTTCTCACTGCGAAGGAGCTTCCACCCCAGAAACCTGGCGAAGCAACAATCTCCTTAATCCCACTCAACTTCGCAGGTGATGGAGCTGCACTTATAACTTGAGGGACAGACAATGCAGTCACCAGAGTTGAACAAACCAACAAACTAAGCAGCCTTAGCTTCCTTGCAAATAAGTGCATCTTGATTTTCCCTTCTTATGATATTATTGTAATTATTATTTCTATTACACTAAGACGCTATAAAGCTGACAAAAGTTGTACTTTATCTTAAATCCCGGGATTCAGATTGGTTTGAATTATGATATAATTACGCTGCCTTAGATCTGCTCTTATTCAACCGCAATACCGGAACCAAATGATCATGGAGGGAAATCATGCTTAAATTTATAGGTATTATGATGCTTTTCAGATTAGTGGGCAACCCTTTTCTGGCTTTATTCATCCTGCTTGTTATCTTGTATTTCTTAGATCGGCGATACGTGGGGATCTTCCCTAGTATTACAAAGCCCTTCAAACGAGTGCGGCAAATCTCCAAGCTGCGCACAACGGTATCTTTGAATCCAAATGATGTTTCTGCTAAATTTGATTTAGCCCGGAATCTGTCAGAACGTAAAAAGTATAAGGAAGCCAAAGATATTCTGCTACAGATCGAAGACCGTTACGAACAGTCTGCCGAATATTGGGTAGAGCTGGGTCATGTGAATCTTAAGCTGGGCGCTTTTGAAGAAGGCGAAGATCAGATGCTTCGTGGTCTAGAAATCAACCGAAAGGCCCAATATGGTCAGCCATATCTTCGGTTAGCGGAAACCTTTCGCCATACAGATCACGATAAAGCGTTGCATTACGTTACTCAATTTCAAGAGATTCAGTCTTCCTCTAGTGAAGCCTATTATTTAGCCGGCTCCATGTACAAAGCATTGGGCAGAACCGAGGATGCTAAACGTGCTTTCGACGAATCCACCGCCATCTACCGTTCGCTACCCAAATATAAAAAACGGCAAGAACGCGGCTGGGCGTTACGTAGCTTTTTTGCCAAGATGAAATAACCTTTGCACTTATATTTCAACCAAAAAACCTCTAGCCGCCTATTTATTTAGGCGAACACTAGAGGTTTTTTTGCTGTGTAGAGTGATTACATGTTTACATCTTGTTTAGTGGGTTCTCCACTTTGTTTGACCGCAAATGGCCACCAGTTCCCACGGCCGAAGATCCGTACCATAACAGGGACAAAAAATGGCAAGAAGATTAGCGCATACAAGGCCAACCCTACGAGCACCACTGTTGCAATCTGCATCATCGACAATACGCCTGAAGGATACATCGATGCGAAGGTGCCGCCCAAAATAACTACCGCTGAAAGAATGACTGTTCCCATATTGCGCATGGCATGCAGGATCGCTTCTCGAACATCCCATGTTTTATATTCGTTAAAGCGGGCCATTAAGAAAATACTATAATCTACACCAAGCGCAATCAGCATAACAAAGCTGAAGAATGGCGTTGTCCAGGTAATCCCTTCAAAGTGCAGAAGGTGAACGAATATAGCCTCTGTAACACCCAATGCCGAAAAATAAGTAATCAAAAGAGAAATAATAAGGTAAATCGGCATTACGATTGAACGAAGCAGCAACACCAAGATGATGAAGATCCCACCCAGCATTAAGATTACTGTACGTGTGTAGTCTTCGTTGGAAATATTACGCAAATCGTTCTGACTGCTTGTAACCCCGCTGATTGCAGACTCCGCATTTTCCAGTTTCGTTCCTTTCACTGCACGATCTACTGCTGCTTGAATATCATCAACACTGTCGATAGCTTCTGAACTATATGGATTCTCAGTGAATACCACATCCAGCGTCATCACCTTACGGTCATCAGACAAGTAGGTATCGAATACCTGCTCTATGCCTTCAGCTTCAAGAGCCTCAGCCGGTACAAAGAATCCACTCAGCTCATCATCCTTAGCCGCTTGAATCTGATTCAAATAATCTTGTGCGGAACCCAGCCCACTGGTAATTTGTTTCAAGCCGTTTGCACTGTCGCTTAACCCAGTAGTTAAGGCTCCTATCTGCCCTGTTAATTGACCAAAACCATCTGCAAGCTGCTGCTGTCCGCCTTGTAATTGATTTAGGCCACTAGTAATGGATGGAATTTTATCTACGATCTGTCCTTGGCCTGTTGCGGCCTGCTCCAGCCCAGATTGCAGCTGACCGATTCCCGCAACGAGCTTAGCTAAACCTTGTGCGAGTGCGCTTTGCCCTGCCGAAGCTTTGGCATAACCAGCATTCGCCTCGTTTAAGCCTGCTGCTGCTCCTTTAAGCTGCTCTGAGATCTGCCCGAGACCCGCCGCCAGCTGCGCTGCCCCAGTACCACTCTGCGTTACGGTGCCTTTAATCGTCAGGTAATTAACATCCTGCAGAATTTCCGGATAACTGCTCTCAAGACCCGTAAAAGAACCATCCAGTCCCTTCAATGCTTCTGCCACACCTTGCAGCTGCTGCGGAAGCTGCCCAAGCCCTTGATCCAACGCAGTTAAACCGCTGCCGATTTTTTTATAGCCCTCCAGCAGCTTCGTATTGGCATCCGCAAGCTGCTTAGCACTAGCAGCTGCCTGTTGAAGTCCTGCTTTGATCTCTCCTGCACCTGCTGAGCCGGTTTTTATTCCGTTCTCAATACGTGCCAGCCCATCACCTAACGCGACGATACCATCTTTCAGCTCTGCTGTGCCTTCCGTCAGCTTAGCGCTGCCTTGAGCAGCCTCCGTAAGCTTAGGTGCATTTTCACTCAGCTGTTTACTTGCTTCAGACAATCCCGTTTGAATCTTGGTCAGTCCCTCACTGGTCTGATCCAGACCGTCAGATAAAGTCCCCACCTGATTCGGGATTAAGAAATCACTGATCAGCTCTCCCGTTGGACGAGACATGCTGCGCACCGATTTTACGCTGTCCACTTTTTCCAGCTCGCGGCTGATTTTTTCTGCAAGTCCAAGATATTCTGAAGTATCCATCCGGTCATCATTTTTGATTACGATCTTACCAGGCATGGATTCACCCGGCCCGAAACTATCCGAAATGATGTTAAATCCTTTTACCGAGGCATATTCTGAGCCAATTTCCTCCAAGCTGTTGAAGGACAGCTTTCCGCTATAGGTAACAAGGAACGGAGCTACGATTACTGCAACAATTAGCAGCGCGGCCCATGGTCTTTTTAAGGAAAAAGAACCTGCTGCTCCCCAAATACGGCTCTCACTGTGCTCCAGCTTGCCGCGTGAAGGCCAGAAGAGCTTTTTGCCAAGTACCGCCATAAAGAATGGAACAATGGTTACAAGCGCCAGCAGCATAACCGCAATCCCCACGGCAACGGCTACCGCCGAGCGATACAGAATGAATTTGGATAATCCAATCGCTACAAAACCTACGAATACCGCAAGTCCGGAATAGAACACCGTCCCACCAGCCTTACGATAGGTTGCAATAATAGCACTTTTGGTATCTTCTGCTGTCATCATTTCTTCTTTAAAACGACTGATCAACAGGATACAATAATCCGTACCAATCCCGAACATGACCGCAACCATAAAGATTTGAGTAAACGTAGATAATGGAAAATCATAACGGTCTACTAAAAAAGCCACAACAGACTGAGAAACAATATAGCTGAGTCCTACGGTCAGTAGCGGAACAAACGGTGCCACGAACGAACGGAACACCACGAACAGGATAAGTAAAATAAATACTACCGTAATATATTCCGATTTCTTAAGCCCGGCTTCCGAGCTAGCAATCATATCCTCAGTAATCAGACCCTCACTGGTTAAATAATGATCCGCCTTAACATCTGAGAGTAATTCATCCACTTTATCAGGAAGTGCGGTGACAGACTCTCCTCCGCCCTTTATAGACAACGCCACCATTATCGTCTTGCCATCCTTGGCAATCAACGTATCCTTAAGTTCACTTTGTGAAAAAGGATCGGTGATGGAATCGATCTGCAGCGTCTCCTTATTCGCAGCCAACTTCTCAACGCCCTGCTGGATACTGGCTGTTTCATCGGCTCCGATTCCCTCTGGATTATTGAATACAAGAGCTACCTGATGCAGTGTCTCTCCGCCCTTGTCATTCGCCGCTTCCTTTAAGATCTCTGCCGCTCTAGATGAGGAATAGCCATCAGGTACAGTAACCTGCCCCTTCTCACGTACAAGATCAGAGAACGAAGGGGCCGTCATGACCAAAACTACGGCCACAGCGAGCCAGATTGCGATAACCGCCCATCTTGCTTTTAGAATCGTCTTCATGGATTCTTCCCTCCATCATCATTCTGAATTAAATTCGCCAGCTTCTCGAACATCATGACGAACATTTCAATATCCTTCTCTTCAAAATGAAACAAATACGGGGAAATCACTTCATGTACCTGCGTCTCCGCTGCTTCAAAAACTTTTTTTCCGTGCTCAGACATCGACAAATACACCTGGCGGCGATCATTCTCGTCACGAGTTCGCTCGATAATACCCGCATGCACCAATCTGTTGATGATTGCTGTAATGGAGCTTTTACCCACGCAAAAAGATTCAGCAAGATATGTAGACGTACATTGTTCCTGAGCATTAATCAACCGAAGAATTTGATACTGATCATTTGTTGTCTCCGCAGCAATACTATCTTTAATTCTTGCTGCTACTTGTCTGGTCACAATCAAATAAGCATCCATGTAGCGATTGATCCAATGTTGCACTTCGTTATCCAAAGCTTCCTACCTCCAAAATATAGTTCAACTGTCGAACAGTTTCATTGTCAAACTATAATACCTGCCTTTATAAAAGTCAATTGGCTTTTTTCGGGCATTTAAAGGCGAAATGCACAAAAAAACAGGCCGAGATTTCTCTCGACCTGCCATTTTATGACCTCCAAAGACTTTTTAGTCCTCTTCCTCGGTCTCTTCAACTTCGTATACACATCTTAACATTTCAATTCCGGCTGCATTCTCTCCTAAGCTGTACACCATAAAACCTAGACTGCGATAAAAATCTGCGGCGATTTCATCCTCAGTCTCAGCTACCAGATAACGCGGCTGACGAGAAGCGAGCAGCTCCAGAATCATCCCCCGTGCATAACCTTTCCCTCTATTCTCTGGCAAGACGGCAATATGCCGAATGTCCAAAGAACCGTCTTCGGTTTCTTCGAAGCCTACAAGACCAAGCAGGAGTTCTTCTTCTTCCCAGCCATATAACTGCAGCCCGGCTTGTTCGTTGTACTCAGACGAAGTCTGCTCCAAAGCGTTGGGGTCATCAATGACCGCATACGTCAACAGCTCGTTCACCTCAGGCGAACCAATAAGGGATTTAAGATCTACCAACATTGTTCACATTCCTCCTTCTCTGTTGCTTCTGTACCCGATTCGAAACATACCGTAACCTGTCCATATCCCTAACATGTTTAACAATAAATCATCAATATCAAAGCTTCCCACATGCAGCAGCATTTGCAGAGACTCCAAAAGCAGGATGCAAGTAACAGCATATAAAGAGATTCTTATCCAAGAAATTGGCCGTGTCTTTGCAAGTGGAATTAGTATACCAAATGGAATAAACACAACAACATTTCCAAGCAGATTCACAAACCGGCTGATCCGCGATAACCCGTTATTCATGTCGAAATAAAGTGACACCGTACGTAATGGGATCAAATTGTACTGAAGCGGGCCACCTGTATGAATCTCACGCCCAAAACCGATGAACATCCAATAGATAACAGTAGCACTATACAGAGTCAGCCCTATCCGTGTCAATGCTCTCAGCTTCCGTAAACTGCTAGATTCTCTAGATCTACGAACGATCAATTGCCCGGTTTAACTTCTATAATTTCAATGCTTCCATCTTTTTTACCCACAATAGCCATAGCTGCAATTTCGATAAATAGGCCGTGTTCTACAACTCCCGGAATACTTTGGATGGCCAGTGCCAGCTTCGGTGCGGACTCAATCGCTTCGAACCGGCAGTCTGCGATGTAATTGCCGTTATCTGTCTTGTACAGCTCTTCTCCACTACGACGCAATTCAGGATTGCAACCCAGCTTCGCAAGTTCAGCCACAGTCCATTCCCATGCAAAAGGAACAATTTCTACAGGCAGCGGGAATTTGCCGAGTGTATTTACCACTTTACTCTCATCGGCGATAACGATCATACGAGTACTGTTACTCGCAACAATCTTCTCCCGAAGCAGTGCGCCACCGCCGCCTTTAATAAGCTGCAGATTGCTGTCCAGCTCGTCCGCTCCGTCAATGGTCAGGTCCAGACTATCAATATCCCCAAAAGCTACGATTGGAATCCCAAGTTCACGCGCCTGTTCTTCGGAAGCACGGGAGGTTGCTACAGCGGTAATCTTTAGACCTTCACTGACGCGCTCACCAAGCTTGTTGATCGCCCAATAGGCAGTAGATCCAGTGCCAAGGCCGATCTTCATGCCATCTTTTACAAATTCCACTGCTTTTTCCGCGGCTAATTGTTTAACATTGATACTCATTTTATTACCCCCATGTTATCCGTTATAATGATCTATGATGATGTTGAAATCACCTATTGTTCAGGAGGATTCCGGATGAGAACCGAAAACCAAATTCAATCTAAAATCAACGAATTGACACTGCAGCGCAGATCTCTGGAATCAAGATTAGCTTCATTAACAGAAGACAGTCCACAGCAAGATAACCTACAAACTCAGCTCACTAGAGTAGAAGATATGATCATGATGCTGGAATGGGTGCTTAATGCACCCGTAGGGAGATATCATGCCTAAGTGCTGACTGGCATCCATTAATAATCAATCACTGGGCCGGTAGCCGTGTTTAACATACCGGCTGTTTGATTCTTTTTTATATCCAAATTTGTATTATGCTTTGCGCAGAGCAAAAAATCAATATCTTTCACCCTACTCTATGTATATTGTAAATTCACTGCATCCTCTAGATTGAGAACCATCTCTTTTTCTGTGTGATTAGCCGTCCTGTGTAAGTAGGCTTTATGCTCAGAATACGCATTCAAAGGCATTGGCCTACTAATCTTGTCAAGCATATTACGCTCGACATCGGCCAGTAAGTAATCACCTTTACCCGCAGCAACTCTGCACAGAATAATCATAGCTACAGGCTTGTTCACAACAACCGCTCCATTCGACCGCGCAAATACAGTGTATTGAAATAACGGAATGGCCTCAGGTTCTTCAACACCAGCTGCACTAGATTGGTCAAAGATAGAATACATAAGGGAAGGATCACTTGATGCAGTACCGAGTTTCTTCTGATTAGACACCAACTTGCTGTTCTGGTAGGCAAGGAATCCCGCTGCTGCCAGCACAAGCACAAGTAAAATAAGCAATATCGCATACATCATCCCATCCCCACCCCCCACTCCAAAATAACAATTCCGGTTATATATTATCATGGAGGGAGGCCTAAGCCAATCTTATATTATCTGAAATTCAGCGCATACAGGTAATACTGGTTCTATAAAGTTATTTTGAAATATTCAAAATAACAGTTGAAACTTTGATTTGCATGTCTCATAATGTAAATATGAATGTTGCTTGTCAATCCATATGGAAATCAAGGGAGGAAATTTAAAATGAAGTTTTTCTTGGATACCGGAAACATTGAAGAAATCAAACGTATTACTCGCCTGGGACTAGTGGATGGCGTAACGACTAACCCTTCGCTGATCGCTAAAGAAGGAAGATTGTTCAAGGATGTTATCAAAGAAATCGTTGCAATCGTTCCAGGACCTGTAAGCGCAGAAGTAATCGGACTTACAGCAGAAGAAATGCTCAAAGAAGCATACGAAATTGCTGAATGGGCTCCAAACGTTGTAATTAAACTCCCTATGACTGAAGATGGCTTGGAAGCTTGTTATGAGCTTACTAAAAAAGGCATCAAAACTAACGTTACACTAGTATTCTCCGCGGCTCAAGGTTTGATGGCTGCTAAAGCAGGCGCAACTTATATCTCTCCTTTCGTAGGTCGTCTGGATGATATCGGTGTTGATGGAATGAAGCTGATCAAGGATCTGAAGACTATCCTGACTAACTACAACTTGAAATCCGAGATCATTGCAGCAAGTATCCGCAACATTGCACATGTTGAGCAAGCAGCTATTGCTGGTGCTCACATCGCTACAATCCCAGGCTCACTTCTGCCAACCCTCTGGAAGCACCCGCTGACAGATAACGGTATTGAACGTTTCTTGAAGGATTGGGAATCCGTTCCACAAGCCTAAGAATATCTTTTATTCTTTTATCAAGAGGGCTATCCCACAAGCTGCGGCAACGCAGCTTAGGGATAGCCCTTTTTTCCATCCAGAGACATTGCAGAGGTTTGGCGAACACGTTTCGGCCAGATCGGAGGAATTATCTTCTCTGTATCTTTAACGCCTGGTTCTCCCTTTTCCCCCTTACTCGGAGTTACCGCAAATAAGGTCAGCAATCCACCAATTGCCCCTACTGTAGCCATCAACGCGAACAATACCCAATGCCCACTGCTTAACAGCAGCGATACCACCGGCGGTCCCAACGCTACCCCTATAAACCTCATACTACTATAAAGAGCGGTTATCGTGCCGCTGTTCTCCTTCTCAATCCCCTCCGTGATTAAAGCGTCCATACAAGGAAGTACAATCCCGATTCCAACACAGCCTAAACCCATAAATCCTACTAAAAAATAAATGCCTTTGTTGAATCCCGCACAAATCATGGCCGCAGTCAGTAACACCATTCCTCCAAAGCCCAGCCATTTCATTAGCGTTTTATTCTGACCAATGATCTTTCCTGTGCCATAGGAGGACAGACATAAGAGGGCAAGCGGTATCGCCAGCACAAACCCCTTCGTCGCCCCGTGCATTTTATATTTAGTTTCCAGCATTTCTGATAAATAGAATTGGACACCAAAGGTCACAAACATACAAATGCCGCCTATGGCAAAAATAGCATACAGCCAACGCCCTTTTTTACGTAAAACACTCACAATTCCAGATAAAAACGCTCGGATTTCCTGTTTCTCAGGTTCATCCTTCGCTTCGGGCTTTCGGACGAGAAATAAAACTAAAAAAAATGAAATTAGACATAGAATGGGAATTGCAATAAAAGGAGCAAACCAGAGCCATATCCCAAGATAGGCACCAAGAATTGGACTGAGAACTTTACCAAACGTATTGGAGGTCTCAATGATTCCCAGACTTTTGCTCACATCCTCTTCTTCCTTGAACAAATCGCCTACAAAGGGTATTACAATTGGAAAAGCACCCGCTGCACCAATTCCTTGCAACAGACGCCCCGCTAAGATCACCCAATAAGCGCTAACCCCCTTCATAAACCAAGCAGCTACCACGCAGACGGCACCACCAATTGCGGCAATGATTAAACTAGGAAGAATAACCTTCTTTCGCCCAAAACGGTCTGACAGATAACCTGCAATAGGGATCATTACAATTGCCATCAATCCATACACGGTAATCAGCATACTGACTTGAAAAGCACTAATGCCTAGTTCTTTGGAGATCTGCGGCAGAATAGGCAGCAGCATGGAGTTACCGAGGGTCATTATTAGTGGGATTGATGCTAAGGCAAGCAGATCCCATTTTCTTTCCTTCATGAACTGACCACCTTTGTCATTGTGTACAACATTCTTTATTGTGGTTTGTTCGCTCTTCTTTATTCATGAAAACAAAAAAACCGTCCCTCCGCTGCTGCGAAAAGGACGATCTTAAAATGAAGAGATCTATGGTTACAGCGATCCGGCGCTTAAAGATGCCACATTAGCGGACGGAATAAAATGACTAGGTTCACCCAGGCTAAAAATATGCAGTAAGTGCATAGCCCGAGTGCAAGCCGTATAAAACAATTTGCGTTCACTTTCTCTGCCATATTGTTCAGCCGAGCCATCAAAGATGACGACCGCATCAAACTCCACACCTTTTGCTAAATAAGCAGGCAGAACCAGTGTCCCCTTCTGAAAATTCGGCGTTTCCTTTGTAACAAGTCTTACCGGCAGGCTACGATTCAGTTCAGCATGAACCCTTGCGCTTTCCTCCGCTGTTTTGCAGATGACAGCTACATAATGATATCCCTCAGAATGCAGCTTCCGGATATCCTGTTCTACAGCATTCAGAAGCTCCTTCTCGCTGGATACCACACTTAGCTGGGGTTCTTCTCCCCGCCGATTAAACGGTACGATTCGTTCTCCTCCAGGGATCATTGACCGCGTAAACTCCACGATCTCATAAGTTGAACGGTAGCTTTGGGTTAACGAGATCACTTCTGTGTTTTCTTCACCATATATACTTACGAGACTAGACAAATCCCCCAGTACCTCACCTTGTGCATAAATGGCCTGGTTCAGGTCGCCTAATACGGTCATTTTTGCTCTTGGAAACAAACGGCGCATGAACTCTAATTGGAATGGAGAGTAGTCTTGTACTTCATCTACAATCACATGGCGGATCAGTGTGTTGGTCCGGAAGCCTTGGCTTAACTCCTTCAGATAAAGGAATGGCGTAGCGTCTTCATAAGCAAGCTCGTTCACTCCAATAGATTCCAATGTCTGCTCACAGATATCATCCCACACCTCTGGTAAAGGATAATCACCATTGAGGCGCTCCATAAGTTCGCGATCTGTAAATAACGTGCTGTACAAGCCCTTAACGTCCACAAATCGACCCCGTTTAGTCCAACCACGCAGTGGTTTGAGCCGCTGGCTGACTACATAACGAGATAACACTTCTTTTTCGGTATCAAAATCGTCAAAGCTATCCTGCGAAGCTTTCTTCTTCCGGCGCAACATCTGATACGCACGGTGATAATCGCTGGAATCCAGCAGCTCGATCTGATCTTCAACCCACTGTGCATTTCTTTCCTCATGGGTAAAATCTGCGATCTTCTTAAGCAGCCAGCGGATCATCAAATCCACACGATTCGCAAGCTTTATGGCAGGATCGTACGCGTAGAATTGGCGTTCCATTTCTTCTTTACTGACCACTGCTTTCCCTTGAAACATTAAAGGTTTAAAAAGCATGCCCTCCTGTTCCAGCAACGTAGCATATCGCCGAATCACATCTAGGAAAGGTACAGACGATTTATAGGCAATGCCTTCTCTGCGTATAGCCACCTCAGGACCATCAGGAGCATTTAGTAGACTTTCGGTCTGACTAAAGACATCTTCGAGCTGGAATTCATGGCCAAGACGATGTTCCAAATACATTTGAAACGTTGTTTGCTGCATATTTTCTTCGCCTAGCTCCGGGAGCACTGTAGATACATAGCTGTTAAACAGCGGATTCGGTGAGAACAGCAGCATTTGATCTGCTGATAATACTTCACGGTATTTATATAGAAGATAAGCTACCCGCTGCAATGCAGCAGACGTTTTCCCGCTTCCCGCTGCTCCTTGCACAACTAGCATCCTGCTTTTGTCGTTGCGGATAATCGCATTTTGCTCTTTCTGAATTGTAGCAACAATACTTTTCATCCGATCGTCAGCGCTATGACTTAGCACCTGCTGCAGCAGCTCATCCCCGATCGTAACCCCAGTGTCAAACATAACTTCAATTACACCGTCAGCAATAACAAACTGGCGTTTAAGGTTCATTGTTCCGGAGACTAATCCTCCAGGTGTTTCATAAGCAGCGGGACCAGGGGCTCCGTCATAATACAGACTGGAAATAGGCGCACGCCAGTCATAAATCAAAAAGGTACCATCATCCTCCATCAATGATCCAATTCCTAGATAAATCTTTTCCAGCCCGCCAGTTGGTTCCTCGGTGAAATCAATTCGGCCAAAGTAAGGAGAGACAACCAGCTTTTTATATTTTTTCAGCGCTTTGCTTGATTGCAAATGATGACGTTCCCGTTCATTTAGGATTTGGGACTGTTGGCGAAGACTTGTTGAGGTTTCTCCCAAATCATCCGGGCTACTGAAGTTTACGGTTACCTCTTCCCAGAAGTCTTTCCGCATATCCACTACATCACTGCGATGAAGTCCAAGCTCCTCTGATAAATGGCGAATATGGGCTGACAGAAGTTTGGTTACTCCGTCAACCCGTTGCTGTTCCTCTTTCCACTGACTTTCATTGTTATCCACTACATTTCATCCCCTTTTGGAAGGTTGACATTCCATTTGAATCATGATATGATAAATTTGCATATTTATGTTTTTAAATGCATGTTTATTCGATATCTTCTCATTTTAGCAATTACAAGTTGAGATTTCAAGTATTCTCTTAAATAGATGATCCGGTCCCTAAGGAACCGGATTTTTTTACTGTTACAAAGCTTATATGTTGCTCTTCACAAGGTTATGTTTAGGCTTCGTGCACAGATTCTTTCTCCTCTGCTATACGATTCATCTGATCGGCCACTTTATCTAAGCGCTCCAATTGATATCCGTAATCATAAATCGCCGCTGCCACAACATATAAACGCAGCTGACCTATTTTCTCTGCATTATACCCCAAAATCGCGGTATTCAGAAAATCATCATTGTCTTCTCCCAAGGGTTCGGAATCATTGGCATTGGGCTTTAATTTGTCTTCAAACTTAAGTAAGATGTGCTGATGATATTTGATTAAATGTTCCAAATGATTATCAAATAGAGCATCTGTATGTTCGGTCCGATCCGCCTGGAAATAATGCCGATCTACAGCCTCGAGAACATCGTAACCTTTTTGCAAAGAAGCTAACAGGTTCTTATACACAACCATTTGTCTAGTCTGGCTATACTTGGCCCGTTTTAACTGCTTCTGCTCCTCCTCAAACAATGCATACTTATCCGCCAACGATTTTATGGATGAATGTAAGGCATTTTTTTCATCACGAAATACACTTTCCTTCATCTCATGAGAAACCGCTGTTCTCAGCAATAAAGAGAGGCTTGAAAAAACATTCTCAATTTGCTTAATGTATTGCTTACGAGGTTTTGGAGGAACGACAATAATATTGATTAGAAATGCAGAAACAATACCTGTCAAAGTTAATAAAAAGCGATTAAGTGCGAATTGCCATTCACCCGAAGCCTCCATCACTGTTATTACAGTAACTAACGTAAGACTTATCGTATCCGCCCGGTTGATTTTCATACTGATCATAATGACTAGAATACAGACCAAACCGACTGCTATTGGGCTATTGGATAACAGCATCCCTCCGAGTAAAGCCAGAACGGCCCCCATTGTACTAGTCGTGAGCTGGTCAAGAAAATAACGCCAAGAGCGATAAATAGAGGGCTGCATAGCGAAAATCGCTGCAATCCCTGCACCCACGGCAGAAGGAAATTGAAGCATTACAGCTAAATATAGGGCTAGCGTAACGGCCAAACCTGTTTTAAATATGCGAGCTCCTAAAGCCAAACCTATCCCTCCTAAAAATTAGCCCACGCTACAATATGAACATCAGCGAACCCTCGTACTTCTAATTACCCCAGCCTGGAGATGATGAATTTTAAGAACATTTAAGCTCTCACTCATGTTTCTTTCAGCTTTAAGGGAATACTAATCCGAGTAGTGCCTATCACATAACATACGAGGTGAGTGAATGAATAACCATATCAAAAGATTAATGACTTTCACAACCGTTATTTTTCTCAGCCTGTCTCCAGCTCTTGCGCCAATTGGAAGTGCTTCTGCTGAGAAAGTAACCCCCACAGCCACCGCACCTGGTGCCCACCCTTCAGAGAAAGGTCACGGTCACCATCCAGGAAAAGACGGAAAGGTTAGGGCTGGTGGACATTTCATTATTTTTGAAACGGCTAAACTGCTGGAAATGGATCGTACAGAGCTAATCAATAGCCTGAAAGCAGGCAAAACGCTCCCGCAGCTTGCTCTTGAGAAAAAAGGCTGGACGGAAGATCAATATATTCAGAAGCTCTGCGAATCGGCAAACCAACGGCTGGATCAAGCCATCACCGAAGGACGTCTGACAAAAGACGAAGCCCAAAAGCTTAAAGCAGGACTTCCTGCGATGCTGAAGCAAAGAATAAGCAAAATGGGACAATTCCAGGATCGCAAAACATCTGAACAACATGTGACGACCCCTTAACCAATCTTCTTCCACATAAAGACGGATATCTTCATGCGCTATGAAAGATATCCGTTTTTGTATCTATCCTAATTCGTACGCGAGCTCTTGTAGATTTGAAATAAACAAATGGAAAACATCAGCCAAGCGCCACTAGCCATATATCCCCCAATTACGTCACTCGGGTAATGAACACCCAAATAGATACGACTCCAGCCAATCCCCACGGTCATGAATACGGCGAACATTATTAATAAGACCCGTTCATGCCTCCGCCGCAGATGACGCCACAGTATAAAGGCAATAACGCCGTACAAAGAGAAGGCTGCCATTGAGTGCCCGCTCGGAAAACTATAACCAATCTCTTCGACAATACGATGTAAATTCGGACGTTCTCTGTGAAAACATAACTTCATTATTGTATTCAAGAGCTGCGAGCCTAATCCAACCCATAGGAACAAGATTAATTCAAACCGGTGTTTCAGCAAAAAATAGAGCAGTGCCATGGTAACGATAGATATGCCAATAGCGATCTTAGAGGAACCAATTAGAGATAAACCTTTGGCGAATGAGGTCAACCCCGGTGATTCCGCTGATTGTACCCAATCAATAATATAGTTATCAAAGGTTGATACCTTATTCATACTTACAAGGACAGCTATAACGGCGAAACACGCAGCAAAACCTAAAAAAAAGCGAAAAGCTCTAGACCAGTTCTGATAATAAAGCATAAATACCTCCATGTCTATTCTGGTGACTGTTGATCTCATTTCCAGTGAGGGACTAACCCATGTTATAATTATTGAGAGAAAAAAATTCACAGAAGATGGAGTGCTGCCAAAGTGGAGAGTTTAAAATTGCAAGAACGATTGTTGAACCAGTTCATTTCCACAAAGGTGCCTGTGACGATTTTTACGACGAATGGTGTGAAAATGCAAGGGCTCGTAACCTCGTACGATGCTTTCACAATCACTTTACAAGGTCAAGGTGATGGCAGGCAAAATGTGCTATTCAAATCTGCAGTATCCACTATTGTACCTCTTAAGCCCGTTTCGCTCAAATAGTCTTCTCCCTCATTCACCTCATCAACCAGATAATCACAGGCTTTTATTTTCAAAAAAAGGGAACACCGGACTTTATATCCGGTGTTCCCTTTAGCATTTCCCAAGATCACTTATTCACTCTTCAAGCGGAGTAACTTTATGCAGGAACAATTACGGGCTTCACACATACCGGTTTGGATACTTCAGCTGTATTTCCAGTAAATTCGAGTCGGCCACTAGCCGCTTCTATCGAAAATACAACCAGATTATTCGCATCACGATTCGCTACTATAAGATAAGCTCCATCTGGTGTCAATGCGAAGTGACGTGGATGTCCTCCACGAGTAGATACATATTCAAGATGTGTAAGCTTAGCAGAAGCATTATCCACCGCATATACGGCAATATTATCAGCCCCACGGTTTGAAGCGTACAGATATTTCCCATCCTTGGAAATAGCGATTTCAGCGCATGTATTCTCTTCGTCAAAATCATCAGGCAGTGTCGGCACTGTATCTACAGTGTGCAGAGTGCCTGCGGCACTGTCATATGTAAACGATGTAATGGTGGAATCCACCTCGTTAATTACATAAGCAGACTTTCCGTCTGGATGGAAAGTGAAGTGGCGTGGTCCCGCTCCTGGATGCAACGCCGTATCACCATGTACCTCTAGTTTGTTGGTTTCTCTATTGATTCTATAGGCCCGAATTAAATCAAGCCCAAGATCAGATACAAACACATACTGCCCGTCCGGACTGAAAATAGCGGAATGGGGATGAGGGCGGTCCTGCCGTTCAGGATGTTGGCCATGACCTGAATGTACGGCCACATCAACTAATTGATCTGCAGCTTTATCTTCATTTAATTTGATCAAGCCAACACTTCCACCATGATAACTACATACAACCACGTATTCATCATTCAAATCTCTATTGATATGGCAGGTGGTTGTTTGACGATTGCCAGAGGCAGGCATGGAGGGAATGCGTTTCAGTTCACTCAATTTCCCGTCCTTTAGATCAATAGCAAAGGAAATAACCTCACCTTCTTTTCCACCCTCACCATTCGGTTTTTCTCCTATAGCGTATAGACGTTTCTCTGCGGCATCTACATTAACAAAGGTAGGATTAGTTAAGCCCTGCACCGAATCCAGCAGCTTTAGCGTACCACCTGCAGCTCCATCGAATTCAAACACCTGCACTCCGCTTTCTGCGGCACTTGCATAAGAACCTGTAAACAGCAATAACTTATTCTGCTCATTCATCTCTATATTCCTCCTCAAAGTATTGCTACTTCACACTCATTAGATGTGATCATCTATATAATCTACAATTTTTAAACGTTAATTACAAACGATAAAGTTAGAAATGTACGAAACAATTCAAAAATGGGTCTTTCCAACGATTAACTGTTGTGATATAATGAAAGCGCTAACATTAGTCTTTTATTCCGTATAAAGGGGGAACATGAATGAGTAGCATCCTGCTGGAAGCCAGAAATGTGTACGAGGACTTCGAGGTGGAGACAGACATTCTGTTCTTTAAGGTCGGGGACCATGATTTGGTCATTTTTCACGGCAGAAACTATAACATAAAAAAGAGAATGACTGCCGAGCAATTAAATCGATTGTTGTCCAATTCAAGTTATTATCATGTGTACGGTGGCTGTTATGTCAACCTGAACAAGATCAGCTCTATCGCAGATGACTGCATTTATTTCGGTGAAATGGGCCTGTATGCTAAAAACGTACGTGTCCCAAGACGAAAACAAGAAAGCATTCGTCATCTTCTGAAAGGACTGAAGTAGACATCTTATTCCCATTAGCCGGAAGGGCATGTTACTGATGCCATTTCCGGCTTTTTGCTTTTTATTAATAGAAACTTAAAAAGATCCTGCCTTTTTTTATACTTTCTTAAGGTTTAGGATTAGGATTTCTGTTAAAGTTGTAAATAGACAAGCAACACCTATATTGAAGGGAGTCATTACTAATAATGGACAAAAAAGATCTGAATGGAAATGAGAACTTAGAAAACAACGGAACCACGGAAGAAGATTTGAACACTTCCGAGATTATCAATGAAGAGGTTGAAGTAGCGCAAGCAGCTGCTGAGGAACCTGTGAATACAACAAAAGCAGACAGTATTCCAGTAATGAACAAAGTCGGTGCGAACAACGCTACGCCTCCTACACCTCCGACTGCTCCTAGAAGCAATAAAGCTTGGATGATTGCCTCTATCGTATTAGCTGCAGCACTAATCATTGTTCTGGTCGTCCAAAAAGACGACAGCAAAAAAGCTGTTGCAACAGTAAACGGAACAAAAATTACAAAAGAACAACTTTATGATAAATTGATCGAAGCAGGCGGAGAAAGCACGCTGCAATCTATGATTACTACTGAGCTTGTTGATCAAGAGGCTAAAAAAGCCAACGTAACTGTTACAGATGAAGACATCAACACTGAACTTGAAGATCTTAAAGCACAATTCGGCGGAGAGGCTGCCTTTAATGCTGCTTTGTCCCAAAGCTCAATGACTGTAGACGACTTGAAAAAGCAAATGCCGCTGCAAGTAAAGCTGCGTAAAATCCTTGAGCCACAAGTCACTGTAACGGATGATGAAATCAAAGAATACTATGACACAAATAAAGCTACTTTCAGTGAAGAAGAACAAGTTCGCGCTTCCCACATTCTCGTTGAGACTAAAGAAGAAGCAGATGCAATTCTGAAACAATTGAAAGAAGGTGCAGATTTCGCTACTCTTGCCAAGGAAAAATCCTCTGATACGGGTTCCAAGGATAATGGCGGAGATCTAGACTTCTTCAAACGTGGCGATATGGTAGCTGAATTCTCTGATGTAGCCTTTAAGCTAAAAGTTGGTGAAACCAGTGATGCTGTGAAATCCGATTATGGTTATCACATCATTAAAGTAACCGACCATAAAGATGCTAAAGACTATACACTGGAAGAAAAGAAAGATGAAATTCGTAAAACTCTAGTTTCGCAAAAGGTTTCCACTCTGTCCTCCACTTGGTTGTCAGAAACAACTGAAAAAGCAAAAATTACGAACACACTTACTGACGCTAAAGAAGATGCAGCTGCAACAGCTGAGCCAACTGCAAGCGCAGCAGCAGGAAATGAATCTACTAAATAATTGTGCCCGTCAAAAAGCAGGACAAGCGTTAATAAACGCTGTCCTGCTTTTTTTATTTCTATGCTCAGGCCTTTGATTAAGCCTTAATGGCCTTTTTTACGGATTTGTTTATCGTGGTTCTCCCCCCACTCTTTCGCCTGCGCTGTGGCAATTGAAATCGCCCGCCCCTCCTCATAACCATCTTCGAGGAGCGCATTCGCAATATCGATTGCCTTATTGCGAACAGGTGCTGTGAAGTTCTTTAATGATTCTGGATAATCCTCTTTGTTCCATGGCATACAAAAAACCTCCTTAACCAGTCTATATACATACTTAGCCTGGTTAAGGAGGTTTCAAACGCTTATCTCACTTATTTAAAGACTTTAACACGATCTTCAACCGGTTGGAATTGTTTCTCACCAGCAGGAGTAACGGTTTTACCAAATGGCAATTGAGCAATCAATTTCCATTCTTGCGGGATCCCCCATGCTTCTTTTACTTCATCATCAATCAGTGGATTATAATGCTGCAAGGATGCACCTACACCTGCTTCAGAAAGTGCTGTCCATACTACAAATTGCAGAATACCAGAGGATTGGTTAGCCCAAATTGGGAAGTTCTCAGCATATAGAGCGAAGTTCTCTTGCAGGCTCTTCACTACCGTTTGATCTTCGAAGAATAGTACGGAACCGTAACCTGCTTTGAAAGACGCTAATTTTTGCGCTGTTCCTTCAAATTGTTCGGCAGGAACGATTTTACGCAATGTTTCTGTAGTGATATCCCATAGCTTATCATGTTGTTCACCAAGAAGAACAACGGCTCTTGAGCTTTGAGAGTTGAATGAAGTTGGGCTATGTAGCACCGCTTGTTCAACGATTTCTACAATTTGTGCATCCGAAATCGTAGTTTCTTTACTGATGGCATATATGGAACGTCTTCCTTTTACTGCTTCAAAGAAATTGTTAGACATAAAATAACTACCTCCATTAATTTTAGTAACTTACTTTTGTATATCTTAGCACCTTTTTTCTGAAAACACAACAGTTATTCACAACTTATTTTGTCGGATATATTCGTTGCCAACTCTTATTGTCGCATTTATGGGCTTAATTATGCACCTGATCTATTAATCATTAATCAATTCATGCGGGCTAGAAACTGCCCTCTTCCTTTTCCGATATACACTACGAGCTAAAATGCGCTACAATAGTGCAGCAAATGTATAGAAGGAAGGTTATAATCATGAATTTTCTGAGCAAGAAAGCCCTTGTTCGACATAAAAAATCAGTCTTTACCTCTTTGTTGCTGCTCCTTTTCCTGAGCTTGGCTCTAACTAGCTGTAAAGACACAAATTCGTCTAATTTGACCTTTACAGAACTAGATCCGACTGATCTTCACCCCCTCACTTTCTGGGTGGCAACGGATACTCACTTCTTAGATAAGAAGCTTCAGGATGGCGGTACAGCTTTTCAGAAATATGTAACTGGCGGTGATGGAAAAATGCTGCCTTACAGTGATGAAATCCTTGAAACCTTGGTTTATGATACTGAGCAGCAGAAGCCTGATTTTCTCATCCTCAGTGGAGATTTAACAAATAACGGAGAACGCAGCAGCCATCAGGAGCTAACCCAAAAACTAAAGCGAATTGAAGCGCAGGGAACCTCTGTTTATGTCATTCCAGGCAACCATGATTTATTTAATCCTTGGGCCAGATCCTTCAGCGGGGATAAGCAGCTCGTTACGGATTCTATTACAGACAGAGACTTTACCAAGATGTATGAGAATTTCGGCTACAAAGAGGCTGTATCACATGATAAAGAATCGCTAAGTTACATCGTTAAAGCAGCTCCAAATTTATGGCTCCTTATGATTGACAGCAGCCAATATCATAACAATCAGAAATACGGTTTCCCCCAAACGGACGGACGCCTGACCGCCTCTACCCTATCATGGATAGATAATTCAGTTAAACTGGCAGCCAAGGAGCATGCTTCTGTCCTCACGGTTATGCACCACAACCTACTAAGCCACACCTCTATGTCTGTTTCAGGCTTTAAACTTAACAACAGTCAGGAAACAATAAAGTTACTTCGTGAAAATGAACTTAATTTAGTCTTGTCAGGCCATATCCATATGCAGGACATCCGGGTAGACCCGGCAACTTCTTCGGAAGTAATGCCAATTTATGATATCGCAACAAGTGCAATGGCTGTTTATCCACATCAATATGGAGCGATGACCTTCGATCCTCTGAACAGAACCGTCAATTATGAAGCAATGCCCTTAAATGTAGAAGGATGGGCTAAAGCTAATGGCATTACAGATCAGAATCTTTTAAACTTTAAGACCTATGCTGAGGATATTTTTGCTACAAACTCTTATAACAAAGCTATGGATGGTCTAAAGGAGAGTTCCTTTACGCAGTCTGAAAAGGCATCGATGGCAGAGGTAATGGCCAAGCTAAATGTAAGATACTTCGCGGGGACAGCCGGCAGCTCCTCAGAAGATATTAAAGCGATGTCAGGTTACAAGCTTTGGGAAGGCCTACAAGAAGGTTTCTTAGGTGGATACATCCAAAGTATGACAGAGGATAAAGAGCTTAGTAATATAGCTTTAGAGGTGGTATTAACGAAGCAATAACTGGTTTATGTATTTCATATAAAAAACCCAGCCTCCACTCGCATTTATGCGTCAGATGGAAGCTGGGTTTATTGTGTTAATTGATCGTTAAGATGCAACTAGTTCCGTACAATAGTAATCCAACCATCTTCATCTACCGACACAGTAGCATGAAGCGCTTCAGCAAGCAGACGCAAGGATACATATGCATCGCCATACTCGTCAACAAATACAGGTTGGGCAAGCTTTACAGCCGTGCCGTTAATCAAGGCTTCGGAAGAACCGATTTTGAACACCAGTTTATCTCCGTACACACCATCAGTAACGTTAATTGCACGATTGACAGTATCCCATTCTACAGTAGCATCTAAATCTTCTGCCAAATAACGCAGTGGGATATAAGTAGTGTTCTTGTCTACAATCGGGTAATAATATTCGTCATCAGGTTCGATAACAATGGTTCTCTTCGTAATGCCCAGATCATCCTTCAATATACGATATACATCAGAATCTGGGGCAAAGTTTCTCAAAGTCTCTCCAGGTGTAAGCCCGGAAGAAATATCAAGTGCACCTTCAGTGCTGATTGGATCAGCAGTTACAGCACCGCCAATGTTCCAAACCTGACTGGAAGCTTTAAGCGAGAGACTCTTCAGTGGGAAATCCTCGGTACCCGGAAGCGCCACTTTCAGATCAACATTCTGTTTACGCACATGCAGAGCACTATCAACGAAAATATCAACAGATAACTTCGTATCCTTACTCAACACAGTCTTAATCTCAGGAGTTGATTTGTAAAGACTGTCCACTTGATTGTCATATACTAGCAGCAATGCATCAACAGCCAATTTGGCAGCATCATGCAATACAGTTACGACAGCTTCTTTATCATCCAGTGGAATATCTCCGAATCCAAGATTGAAAATATCGCCAGAACCGTCTTCATCCATAGCTTTGATCACAGGGTACAGATAGTCGTAAAGACCACCTACCAATTCAGTAAAACCTTCTGTGTCTTTGGAGACAGACTTCAGGAAGCCTTTTAACAGTGCAGGAAGCTCATCACCCGTCACTTCTGCATGCAGCTTCGTCATGTTCAACTGCTCGCCATACACAGCATCACTAACCGGTGTAATGTTGATTACGCCAGGATTAGGAAGATTCTTAACAACGAATTTCGTCAACAGCTTACTGACATCTTCAGCTTTTGCCGTATCCAAGCCTACTTCACCTAAGATTTCATCATATCCTTGTACAGGGAAGTAGAACGGTTGTTTTGCTCCTTCAACTGTAAAAGCAAGTGTTTGTTTGTCCATAAACAAGGTGAATGGAATATCCAATTGTTTATAACCAACAGTTCCTTGGGCCGATAAACTCCCATTATCTTGTAACTTAGCTTTACTAATATTCAAGGAAAAAGAATTAATAAGATCAACCATTTCCTTATCTTCCGCGCTAATTCCCTCTATGGGCTCAGCATTCATGGAAAAAGTCATACTGGATTCTGATGATTTAACATCAACATCCCCAATCAACGCCTTATTAACATCGAACCCCCCTACCGACTGACAGCCGGCAAGAACTAGCATCAGTGCGACAAAAGGCAAAAACCACTTCATTTTTGCTTTAACTCTACTCATAGCATGTCTCCTTCATCTTATTTTGTGAAATCAATCCATTATCTCAGCTAAGGTAAGTTTTGTAAATCAAAGTTCCTTTTATTGTAAAATGTTTAAATATTCAACAAACTTCGCCATTCGATCTGAGCCCATTCCTTGTAAATTACAGCCTTAACTATTGCCAACATCAGTAAATGTGCAGGATAAAATGACCACCACACCCAGCGCGGAACCCGATGCCGCTCCAAGCGATTCCAAATCAAAGGCGTAAAAGCAATCAGCAAGGTAGGTAAAATACTTAGCATCTGTACAACCCAATAATTATAAAACATATAGAATAGATTCAGTGCCAAATGGGCTCCAACAAGCCAGTACGATTTCGTATAACGAAAAATCAATACTAAGAGCAAACCGTACGCGTTATAATCTATAGGGTAATAATCCATTAACACTATAGCAGCAATTACCACAGGTATACCTAGCCATAGTGAAGGCAGTTTGTCCAAAATAACCAGTACGATTGCCGACAGCAATAACGTAAACACCACGTTCCAGCCACCAGAATTTAGCGCTAAATTATAGGGAATCTGAGCAACAATCGCTATCAAGAGCAACCGTAATAAATATTTAGGTCTGGATGAAGTATGGATATGTCCCTGCACAAGCCCATAACAATAAATCGGAAAAGCTATTCTCCCTACATATCTCCAAGCAAGATTCTCCGGGAAAAAGATATAGCCAATATGGTCGATTAGCATCGTCAGCATGGCAATAATCTGCATTACAATCCTCCTTAAGCATGTTGAAATATAAATTCGCCAAGCCCTTCCTCATTTCCTTTACCAATAAGCAAATGAAGAACGCGGAGAAACGATCATCCGCTTTCTGTGCACCTCCCCCCTTGACTTTATCGAATACTATTGAGTAATATTAACTAGCAACAGAATATGGCAATGATCAAAGACATGATTTCCTACACGAACTGTCCAGAGAGAGAAGTCCGGGCTGCAAGCTTCTCCAGTTACCGGTTGTGAAGTTACCCCTTTGTAGCCGTGACGCTGAATCCGTAGAACTTTGTTTTTCGGTAGTATGCGGCACCGATTTATCCCCGATATCGGATACCAATGAGGTCCTGTCCATGTGACAGGTCGAATTAGGGTGGAACCACGAGCTGAACGCACTCGTCCCTTTCTGGGAGAGATGCGTTTTTTTGCGTTCACAACTAACAATATTTGAGAAACGGAGGCTAAAATCATGAAGATCAAGGTAACACTGCAAGATGGAACAATTAGAGAGGTACTGCAAGGAACAACGATTAAAGAAGCAGCAGGTGCCATAAGTACCAGTCTGAAAAAAAATGCTGTAGCTGGAAAAATTGATGGAAAATCTGTTGATCTAAACCAAGCGATCGAACATGATTGCCGGCTCGATATTGTTACGTTGGATAGCAAAGACGGTCTTGAGGTTTATAGACACAGTACTGCACATATCATGGCGCAGGCCATAAAACGTATATATGGAGATAAAGCTGTCCAGCTAGGCATAGGTCCTGTTATCGAAGACGGCTTCTATTATGACATTGATATTGAGAAACCTCTATCCACTGATGATCTTGCTGCAATCGAACAAGAAATGGCGAAAATCATCCAAGAGAATCACCAGATTGTCCGCCGTGTGGTGAGCCGCGCAGAGGCCATTAAACTTTTTGAAGAGTTGAATGAGCCTTTAAAGCTGGAGCTTATTCATGATCTGCCGGCAGACACAGTATTAACTATTTATGATCAAGGTGAATTCTCCGATCTTTGCCGTGGACCACATCTTCCCTCAACTGGCTTGGTCAAAGCCTTTAAGCTGTTGAATGTAGCGGGTGCCTACTGGCGTGGAGATTCCAATAACAAAATGCTGCAACGTATTTATGGAACTGCCTTTCCTAAAAAAGCGCAGTTAGAGGAACATTTACTGTTTCTTGAAGAAGCTAAAAAACGTGACCACCGTAAGCTCGGCAAAGAACTTGAGTTGTTCATGTTCTCTGAAGAAGCGCCAGGCATGCCCTTCTATCTTCCCAAGGGAATGACAATCCGTACAGAGCTTGAGAACTTTGCCCGGGAATTACAAAGACAGAGAGATTACGATGAAGTTCGTACACCGCTGATGATGAACAATCGGCTTTGGGAGCAGTCGGGGCACTGGGATCACTACAAGGACAATATGTATTTCACAAATGTAGATGAAACAAAATTTGCCCTTAAGCCGATGAACTGCCCTGGGCATATGCTAATTTTCAAAAACAATCTGCATTCCTACCGGGAACTGCCTATCCGTATCTCGGAATTCGGTCAAGTGCATCGCCATGAATATTCTGGAGCACTTAACGGGATGATGAGAGTCCGCACTTTCTGCCAGGATGATGCTCACCTCTTCGTTTTGCCAGAGCAAATCGAGGATGAAATAAGACGGGTAATCTCACTGATTGACCATATTTATCAAGTGTTCGGCTTTGAGTATAAGATTGAATTATCTACTCGGCCGGCAGATTATATGGGATCTGAAGAATTATGGGATCAGGCTGAACAATCTTTACAAAATGTATTAGACAATCTCGGGATCGAATATCGAGTGAATGAAGGGGATGGCGCGTTCTATGGACCTAAGATTGATTTCCATATCTTAGATGCGCTAAAACGAAGCTGGCAATGTGGAACAATCCAACTAGATTGGCAAATGCCAGAGAAATTCGATCTTACTTACATCGGGGAAGATAATCTTAAACATCGCCCGGTCGTAATCCATCGCGCTGTGTATGGATCGATCGATCGTTTTATGGGGATTATTACTGAGCATTTCGCTGGAGCTTTCCCACTGTGGCTCGCACCTGTTCATGCGAAGTTATTGCCAGTCTCTGAGAACTATGTTGACTATGCACTGCAAGTGAAGCATCAAATGGAGAAGGCTGGCATTCGTGTCGAAGTAGATATTCGAAATGAGAAGTTAGGCTACAAAATTCGTGAAGCTCAGCTTGAAAAAGCACCTTACATGCTCGTACTGGGGGAGAACGAAAAAAATTCCGACACTGTCTCTGTAAGAAAACGTGGTGAAGGTGATCTTGGTTCGAAGAGTATCCAAGACATCATTAAACAGATTAATGAAGAGATTATTAGTAAGAGATAAATTTAAGGGGCTGTCTAATCGTAGAAAAACTACGTTTGAGACAGCCCCTTCTTTATAACCTATTCATATTCACATGAACTCTATTTTACGTACAGGCGGCTGCTTTCTTCCCAATATTCGCCTGGTTTCAGGCTGAACAAGCCGATATCATCAGCAGGAAGGTCTACCATTGGCGCATTCACCAAGTTAATTTGTGGCTCAGGGCAGAAGAACTGTTCTGTAGCACCGTTATTCCAGATCATCCATTGTTTGTACGAAGTCCCTACATCGTACACCAAGGTTACTCCAGCTTTGCTATCGGTAAGCTCCATCCGGTTGCGTCCGTTCTGAGGTACAGCCGTGTAGTGATTGTCCATCGATGCAAAATATGGATTCACACCTTCTTCACGAAGCTGAACTTCTCCTGGCTCCAACGCCTGGAATTTGCCTGTTGGCAGCATGCGGTCGTTAAGCTCCCAGCGCTCGCCAATAGTAGCTTTTACGCGGTAATCTTGTGCCGAGCTTCCTGGTGCGAATGGTGCGTTAATGGCAGTGTGGAATGCCAGCAAGCAAGGCATCACGTCATCTCCATCATTGTGTACCAGCACCTGTTGAGATAATCCTCCTTCGCCGAGGGTATAACGCAATTTGATCGTATACTTATGTGGCAAATATTGATAAGAAGGATGATTCTCATCCACCTTGATGAATACGGTTACGAAGCTTTCAGTCTTACCGCTGCCAAATTCTTCGACTTCCCAAGCTGCAGTATGTAAAAATCCGTGTAAATGGTTGCCCGTTGCAACTTCATTTACGGGGAATTGATAAGTTTGACCATTCCATGGAAATTTACCATCCTCATAACGATTTGGAGGAAATAATACAGGAATTCCGTGAATCCCCGGACTTGCCTTGAAGGCTTCCATTTCTTCAGCTCCAGGCTCATGCAGGAAGCGATATCCGTTTTCGGTATCACGGAAACAGATCAGGTTGCCGCCAATGCCTGGCAGAATAGCTGCCTCATAACGACCGGCTTTCAACCAGATAGCTGCTTCTCCTTCATATTGTCCTTCATACGCTGTGATTGACATAATATATTGTTCTCCCTTCCAGTGTCTGATAATTGTCTCCACTTGATAGATTACCACATCTAGTCATGAGGTGACATGCTCTTTTTACAATTGCTCCACTTCTACGCTCATTACATGTTCAATTTTCTTCACATCGTAATAAATTTCTGTTGCGTAATCTCGATCCGGGGCTGAGATCACCATATCGATCATTTGTCTGCCATCTTCCAAATCTTTAATTTTCATTCTTCGAATCGCTCGGGATGGACCTCTAGTACTACGCTGCGAGCTGACCTGAGGCCGCTCGATTTTTTGGATCACTTCTGTAAGCACGAAATTAGCTTCCATAATGATCCTCACTGAAACTTCATGTTTATTCAGTACTTCTGGTCCTAGCGAGCGGATTAAATGAGGAACTAAATTCACAGCAAACATCAGCAGAATAACCGCATATGCTGCTTCAATATAGAATCCCGCACCCACAGCTATACCAATTCCAGAAGCTGTCCAGATGAGTGCTGCCGAAGTAAGGCCCGAAATGGCATCTCCGCCTCTACGCAGAATAACACCCGCACCCAAAAAACCAATCCCGCTGACAATCTGAGCCGCAAGCCTCATTGGGTCCATGTTTGGATGCTCTGGCCCTGCGAACTTGTCAAAGGCATGGATAGACACCACTGTGACAAGACAGCTCGCAATGCTTATGACCATACTGGTCCGTATCCCCAGCGGTTTCTGCTTGATCTGTCGGTCAATCCCGATGAACAGCCCGAACAGCATGGCCACTAGTAACTTCATTAATGATTCCAATTGAAAATCCATATCGCAATCTCCTTTCTCCAGAGATACTCCATTATAACGGAAATTGGAGATAATGATTAGCTTTATTTTACAACAAAAAACGGTATATCCATCCTCAGCGCATATGCTCTTTCGACCCGTGTGGTCCGGCATAGCGACGAGGATGGAATCCGTTATGAGAGGTCAAGATTATGTTGGAAAATTAACCATGCAGAAGCGACTCTGCACCGTCACAATAAATTTCCGTCCCCGTAATATGATCTGAATCTTCCGACGCCAGAAACAGAGCCAGCTTAGCTACTTGATCAGGTCGCCCCGGACCTTCTTCCAGCGGTTGATCTCCCTCAGGAAATTCTACTGGGATTTTCACTTCTTTCAGATCCTCTGATGGAAAAGTGTTGTCATCTATATTGGTCTTTATAGCCCCAGGACAGATCGCATTTACGCGGATTTGAAATTGAGCCAGTTCCAGTGCCGCCATTTTCATAAAAGCAACCTGTCCTGCCTTAGTCGTGCTGTAAGCAGAAAAACCAACATTGGAAAACACACGATTTCCGTTAATGGAGCTGTTGATCAGGATGCTGCCTCCGCTTTCTTTTAGATGCGGTATCGCATATTTTACAGTCGCGAAGGTTCCACGCAGGTTAATATGAATGGTCTGATCCCAAGCTTCAATATCCATCGTTTCAATAGGCGTCATCGCCCCATTAATCCCTGCGTTGGCAAAAACAACATCAAGACGACCCCATTTCGCGGCCGCCTTGTTTATCGCCGCTTCCACTTGTGGTGGTTCAGCAACATCACATTCGATAACTAGGGCTTCTCCGCCCTCTTTCTCCACTTGCTGTCTAACCTTTTCAGCGTTCTCCACAGTTCTGTCCAATAATACAACTTTGGCTCCGTTACGTGCGAACTCAAGCACGGTTGCCCGGCCAATTCCTGAGCCGCCTCCGGTTACAACTGCAACCTTACCTACAAGCTTTTTATCTGCCATATCGTGATATCCTCCTTCTTATCATGCAAGTCTTCCAGTTAAGTTCTTTCCTTAACCTTAACCTTGCATACAGAAGTTGAACCGACAGATATTTACTTTTCCTTTAGGATTATTATTCTCCCTGACGAAGATGAATGATGAGATCGTTTAATCCGGCTTCCCGGATCCCTTCCACTATAAGCTCAGCTAGAAGACGAGCCCCTAAAATCTGAAAATGTGTATTATCCTGCACGCCACCTGGATGCGCAATAAATTCTCCTGGATAGCTCCACATGAATAAATCTTTTGAGCCCTCTGAGCCATAAGCTTCAAAGAGCTTGCGGCTCTTCTCGGCTAAATCAATCAGTGAAACCTGCTCGGTATCTGCGAGTTCCCGTATGGCGATTAAATAATCTCCATGCGTGTCTACAATTGCTTCTTCACTATCAAATCTTCGCCGATGTACAGAGCTCACAAGAACCGGATAGGCCCCCGCTTCTCGGGCGACTGTAATCAACCGGAGCAAATGTTCTTTATATGTAGTAAAGGGCTCGGTATGTCTTAAATCATCAGTTTTGGAATCATTATGTCCAAACTGGATGAACAGATAATCTCTGGGTCTGATATCTGCGGCAATGCCCTCCAAATGCCCTTCCTCAATAAAACTCTTGGAACTGCGCCCAGAAAGTGCTCGGTTATCAACAACTATTCCCGCTTTGAAGCAGCGTGGCAGCAGTTGACCCCACCCCGCATAGGGATAACCTTCTTCCCCTTGATCGGTCACCGTGGAATCTCCCGCCAGAAACAAGACTAGCGCTTCATTGTCCATCTGAATGTCCAAGGCGTTAATACGCGGTGCCGCACCCGAGAACGATAGCTTTAGCTGCCCATCCTTTATTCTAATTGCAAAGGATTCGCGTAAATATTGGCCCGCAGGCACATTTAGAGTGTCCAATACGAACTTGCCTTCTCCAGCTTTGATAAATGTGCTGGTCTCTGCCAGAGCATCACCCAACAGCAGCGTAACACGGTAGACCCCATTCGGGAGATCCAGAAGAAAAACTGCTTTCTGTGGGATGCAGCAATCGCTTCGCAGTATATCTGTTCCCCCTCTGAAACGACCAAAGACAGAGGAATCAGAAGTGAAACCATACCCTATTTCCTTAGAATAAGATGTGTCCGGCCGAATTTTGGTGTAGCCAGGCTCAGCTTCCTTAATCCCAAAATCAAAACGATAGCTATCCAAATTCAGCCGCACCTTTCTTAATTAGAGATTTAAAACATTTATATTCATTTGCTGAAATCAACCTTTCAAACCACTGGTGCTGATTCCTTCTACAATCTGCTTTTGGAAGATAAAGAAGATAATCATGACTGGTGCCAAACTTAGAACAGACATGGCGAACATTGGACCCCAGTTGGATACGGACTCACTGTCCAGGAACATTTTCAGCCCCATCGAAACTGTATATTTAGAAGGTGAGTTCAAGTACAATACCGGTCCAAGCAAGTCTTCCCAACGCCAATAGAAGGAGAAGATTGCCGCAGTAGCCATAGAAGGACGGATAAGCGGAAGTATAATTCTGAAATAAAGTCCAAATTTCCCACAACCATCGATGGTAGCCGCTTCATCAAGTTCAACAGGAATGGTCCGAATAAACTGCAGCATTAGGAAAATGAAAAACGGGACACCGAAGAACTGTGGTACAACGATCGGTTTGATACTGTCGAGCCATTCCAATTTGGCATAGATAATGTATTGAGGGACGAGCACCACATCGGAAGGAAGCATCAGGGTCATCATCATGATTCCGAACCATAAGCCATGGCCTACAAATTTATTGCGGGCAAAACCAAAGGCAACCAGTGAAGATGAAATGACTGCGCCCAGTGTTGCGACAATGACAATTACGAAAGAGTTCTTGATGAAGACACCAAAGGAGTAACCTGCAATACCTTCCCAGCCTTTAGCATAGTTCCCCCATTCCCATGGATCAGGTATAAGGTGTTGAGCTGTAACAAACACAAGCCGGCTCTCTTTAAAAGAACTCATAATCATCCACAGAATCGGATACAGCATAACGATAGCGAGGCCACCTATAAGGATGTGATAAAGCGGCCATTTCAGTTTAATTTTCGCCATGGATTATTTTCCTCCTTCCGACTCGTAGAAGACCCACGATTTGGATGTCTTGAACAAGATTCCGGTCATGATGCCGACAAGCAACAACATCACCCAAGCCATAGCCGAAGCATAACCCATATTATTAAACATAAAAGCCTGACGGAATAAATAGAGAGAATACAACATAGTGCCGTCCATAGGTCCGCCTTCACCTTTAGAGATAATATAAGCTGGAACAAAGGTCATAAATGCGCTGATCGTCTGCATAACGAGGTTAAACAGAATTACAGAACTTAAGAGTGGCATAGTAATCTTAAAGAACTTTCTGAAGAATCCGGCTCCATCTACACTAGCTGCCTCATACATTTCACCAGGAATATTTTTGAGACCTGCCAGAAAGATTAACATGGATGAGCCAAACTGCCACACAGATAAAGTTATCAACATAATAAGCGCAGCGTTCGGATTGCCAAACCAACTTACCGGACCAATCCCGAAAAAGCCAAGCATGCCGTTAATAATTCCAGTATCACTAAAAATATTACGCCACATGATGGAGACCGCCACACTGCCACCTATAATAGAAGGTAAATAATAAGTTGTCCGATAAGCTCCTACCATACGCGATTTCGTATTTAGAATCATGGCCACAAATAATGCGAAGGTTAGACGTAAAGGCACACCGATAAATACGTAAAGCAGCGTTACCTTTAGTGAATGCAAATATTTCGGGTCATTTGAGAACATTTTGATGTAATTATCAAATCCAATCCACTTAGGTGGAGCGAATAAATTGTATTTTGTAAAAGAGAGATACAGCGAAATGATCATTGGGATCAGTGTGAAGCAAAGGAAGCCAATGACGAACGGACTGATGAAGGCATATCCTGTAAGGTTGCTTCGTAACCGCCGGCCGGTGAGGTTCTTTTTCTTAACAGCCAATGGATTCGAAGGTAGGGGATTCGTTAATGCCAAGGGTCTCCAACTCCTTTTTATGTGAATAATATGGGAAACGGGATGCCGCCTAGCGAAATGGCATGCCGTTTCCCATGTGAGACGCAGTATAGTTATCTGTTACCCTACGATTAACGGCTGGAGAGAATAGAGTTCGCTTCTTTTCGGAACTGTGCCGCTGCTGCTGCTGGGTCGATTTTTCCGAAGTTCATTTGTTCAGCAAGGTCTGTAAGCAGGGCTACAACCTCTGGGGAACCTACCGGTGGACTCATAGGTGAAGTAGTAGGCTCCATGTCAGCAACAAACTTAAATACTTGCTTACCGGAATCAGTTAATTGTGTAGCTACAGATTCTTTGATTTTGCTTGAAATCGGTACTCCGCGTTCGCCTTTGATCAGGTTGTTAGCTTCCACATCATTAATCCAGAAATCAACGAACTTCGCTGCTTCTTCCTTCACTTTAGAGTTAGAAGTAATTGACCAGTACATACTTGGCTGCATGTAAAGCCCTTTATCCATATCTGGACCAGGCATTTGTGCCAGCTCCATAGGACGATTTACAGCGATTTGCAAAGCAACGTATTGGTTCGACCATTGCCATACACCGATACCTGTCCCTTTAACAATATCCGACTCTTCAATAACCCCTTTATTTTGGCTCAGTTTGTCTTGTGATGGGACCGCTCCATCTTTAATCAGACCAGACAACATTCCGAAAAAGTCAGTGAACAACGCATCGTCCTCATAACCAAGAGCGGAACCATCATTGTTATAGAGTGCCAGCCCTTTTGTACGCAGATAATAGTTGAAGAATACGTCTGCTGCCATGGAACCATCCATGTACAGTCCAGCCGACTTAGCTTTTGCGGCGATTTCCTTGTATTGATCCCAAGTCCAGTTCTCTGGGATAGAATCAACGCCTGCCTTTTTCAGCAATTCTGGATCATATTGAAAACCAAGTACGTTAACCCCTAACGGAATTCCGTATTGCTTCTCACCGATCACTCCAGTACTCAGCACGTTCTCATTCACATCGCCGACTTGAATCTGAGAGTTCAAATAAGGTTTCAAGTCTTCGAGCTGTCCGTTAGATCCATATTGATTGATATAAGAAATATCCATTTGAACGATATCAGGAAGCCTATTTGCAGCGGCTTGCGGAGCAAGCTTTTTCCAGTAATCATCAAAGGATGCATATTCAGGCTCAATGGTTACATTCGGGTATTTGGCTTCATACATATCGATAACTTGTTGTGTATAAGAATGTCTTGTATCTCCACCCCACCATGCGATTCGCAAGGTTACTGGTTCTGCTGAGGTCGTAGCCGCAGGTTTCGTTTCCGAAGGAGTATTTGTAGCGGAATCCGTAGCGGCAGCATTGTTATTGTTGTTACCTCCACCGCAACCAGCTAACATCGACGACAGCAATAATGGTACGGCTAGTAAAGCGAATCTCTTTTTCAATTTCATGTCCCCTTTTCCTATGATAGTGTAAAGGCTCTGATCCCTTTAGGTAGCGCTTTCATTGGTTAAATTTTCTCAAATATTCCGTGATTATTGAATACAAAAAACCGTCTTGTTTGTTCAATAATCAGTTCGCTTGAGGGGGTTTCATGAAATCTGTAGGGGTCTGGCCGGTTACTTTTTTAAAAACCTGACTGAAATATTGTGCATTTCCACCGAAGCCGAACATTTCAGCCAGCTCAAATACTCTCACATCCCCACTTCTCAAAATATGCTCCGATGCTTTAGCAATCCGGTAATTGGTTACATAATTCGAGAATTTCTCCCCGGTAATTTTTTTGAATATTTTGCCGAGATAGTCGGGATTCATATATAACATTTCAGCAGCGACCGAGCTAAGCGACAGCTCTGCATTCTTGTAATCCTCTGCGATAATTTTGAACATTTTGTCTACAATAAGTGATTGCCGGGAACTAAAATGTCGGTCATACATCGCTGTTAAGCGAACCGCTGCCTCTTTGACGTATGCTTTTAAACCTCCCAAGGTTCTAATTTCGGCAAGCTCCGCCAAGCCCGATGTGAAGCTATTTCTTTCATCAGGGACTGCTAAACGAATCATAGCGGAATATAACTGTAAAACATAAGAACGCGTCACGTTAATATCTAACCGCTCATCTGCGAGCAAGTTGAATAATCGTTCCAATTCCAGCTCAACCGTATTTTGATCGCCTGCTTTTATAAGTAGACAAATATGCTCTTCATCTAGCTCGATATCATTTCTTCCACTTAGCTCATCACTTGGGATATCACTCCCGGTAATCAAACCGCCCGCCTCCAAATAAAAACGATGGTTCAGGCACTGCAAGGTCTGACGATACAATCTCCGGGAATGAATCATAAGGTCAGCATCACTAATCGCGATTGTCACATCCATTTTATAAAACTTGCAGAATACCTCACTAACTTCAGCGATACGTTTAAGCAGGGGGCTATTCTGCACCGTATTTCCTTCGTCTTCCAGTAATATTAATAAATGACCACCTATCGTCGCACTCAGGAGTGTTTCCTGAAGTACGTCCTGGGCAATATTTTGCAGAGCGAACAATTGCTCATATTCGTAAGAACCTTCTAGTCGGAACAGGAGCAAGCGCACCGTTTTGTCATTAAGTTCAATGCCGAATAGTTCCTGATAATACTCTAGATCCTGACTTCCATAAGTTTTATTAGAGATCCATTCCTTCAAAAATTGTTCTTTCACATGGGGCAATACCTTCTGAAGACGTTGTTTCATACGATTTACGAATTCGCCTCTGCTCTTCTGCTCATCGAGTTCCGCTACCAGCTCAATCAGTGCTTCATGGATCTGATTCTCATTGCACGGCTTTAAAAGATAATGTTTGACCCCGTTCTGCATAGCAATACAAGCATAATCAAAATCCTTATAACCAGTCAGCATAACGAATTTCACGTTTGGAAATCGTACACTGCATTTTTGCACCAGTCCCAGGCCATCTAGACCAGGCATAGAAATATCCGTGATCACAATTTCAGGGTTAAGCTCCTCAATTTTCACCAAAGCTTCAATCCCGTTCCGCGCCGTGCCTACAAGCTCTGTTCCCGCTCTTCCCCAGTCCACAACCTGCGATATCCCTTCCAGAATCAAGCGTTCATCATCCACCAGCAGCAGTTTATACATTCTCTAGCACTCCTTTTAAGTAAGGTATACGCACATGTATAGTTGTTCCTTGACCCGGCTCACTTTCTATGACTGTGCCCCATTCAGGGCCGAAGACGATTTGAATACGCTCCGCGATGTTAGCTAAGCCGATGCCTTCTCCACGTGTCTTAACTCTCCCCATCTGTAAATCTTTGATAAATTCAGCGCTCATCCCCGGTCCATTATCACTGACTTTGATATCGAGGCCCTGATCTTCTTCACTAACTGTTATAGAAATGGTGCACGGCTCAATATTAGGCTCTAGCGCATAGCGAATAGCATTTTCGATTAAAGGCTGCAAGGTCAGCTTCGGAATTAATGCATCATGCAGATTTTCAGGTACATCCATCCGGAAATCAAGCCTCTCATCAAACCGTGTTTTCTGGATAATGACATAATTTCGCACGATAGTGATCTCTTTTTCAAGTGTAATTAGCGGATCCTTGAGACCAATAGAGCTGCGGAACAAGTAACCGAGCGCTTCTACCATTTCTGAGATTTTGGCTTGTTTGTTCATTTTGGCTAACCAATTGATCGATTCCAGTGTATTGTACAAAAAATGCGGATTAATCTGTGCCTGTAATGCTTTCAGCTCGGTCTCTCTAATAATCAGCTGCTTCGCATAGTTCTCATCAATAAGCTCTCTGATCCTGCGGATCATCATTTTAAAAGTCCGATTTAGCTGACTAACCTCGTCCTGCGCAGTCTGTGAAACCACACCTAATGACTGTTCCTCCAGATTGTCCAGATCGCCCTTCTCGATTTGCTTCATTTTTTTGGTCAGCTTAGAGATCGGACGTACAATACTACGAGCAAGTCTGTAGCCTAAAAGGAGACCAATTAATAAGATTAGTGCGAATATGATGACGACCAGTTTTTTGACAAAAGTAATATGTTTGAACATCTCATTAAATGGAGTTGCATTGATGTAGATCCAATCTATATAAGATGATTTCGTCTTGGTTATAAAATAAGTACCTTCTTGATATTTGGCCGTGCGATATAGCTCCGGACGTTCTGTCTCTTCTTTAAGCTCTTCTGGCAAAAGAATCGGTGCTTCAGGATAGATCGCCTGTCCCGTCGTGGCATCAACAGCTATTAATTGGTCGGTATCGCTCGTACTATCCGCAATGATTAGATCGATCCGAATACGGATCACGAGTGTTCCCAGATCATCCAGCGTAAACGTTGACCCTGTATAAGATTTAATCTGCCGAACCGCCAAAAGTGAATTTCTGTTTCCTTGCGGATACCACACTATACTCCCGCTAGCTTCCGCAGCTAACGGCTTTAACTGATCCTGCAGATCCTGTGATACCCCTTCACGATTGCCCGCAGTCATTACTCCGCCACTCGTATCCATCAGCATCATGGAATAAACGTATTTCTCTGCCCCTGCAAAAGCAACCAGCCTGTTTATGATCTTGTTATGTAGAACTTGTCTTTCATAAGGCTGTGGATCATTCTGCAATTGGCGCAGGCATTCTTGGATTTGCTCATCAGACACCACTGTAAAAGAAAGCTGATCCAATTCTCTTAGGGCATTTTCGATGCTTATAGAGGACATCCCCAGTACCTCAGAGGCCTTTTCATAAATTTGCTTGTCATAGATACGATACACATATTGCAAAACGGTCAACGAAAATAAAAAGGAAAGTAGAAGCAAAAAGGAAATAATCAGTATCATTTTGTTGAAAATGCCCGAACTTCTGTAAGCGCTAACATTTTTCCAAATCATCTGTTTTCTCCGCTCCCTAAATATGATAATTTTCATTTATTATCACTATAATTCCATTATAAACCATAATGTTCCATTTGGGTAAATTTACGTGAACTGAAAGATAAGGATAGTATAATGGCTCGGCGAAAAAAATCCTATGTAAAAAAGGGCTCGAAATGAAATCCAGAATCAGAGTTCACTTCAAGCCCTTATATTGAGCTACCTTCACACCTACAACAGACTAACCAAGCATCATTCGGTCATCTGCCAATTTATGTCCGCTGATTGTCTCGAATTCTCCGAGCAGCCGTTCTACGGTAAGATCTTTTTTACGAACCTCGTCGATATCCAAAATAATACGGCCCTTATCCATCATGATTAGACGATTGCCAAGACGAATGGCCTGCTCCATGTTATGGGTAACCATTAGGGTGGTTAACTTCATCTCACGGACAATGGACTCTGTCAGTTTAGTAATCAGCTCCGCACGAGAAGGGTCAAGGGCTGCTGTATGTTCATCTAAAAGCAAAATTTGCGGTTGAGTAAATGTCGCCATTAGCAGACTTAGCGCTTGTCTCTCTCCACCTGACAACAACCCTACTTTTGCCCGCAGGCGATCCTCCAGCCCAATCCCCAGACGGCTTAGCTCATCGCGAAACAAGGCTCTTTTTGCTTTATTTACGCCAAAGACTAACCCTCTGCTTTTGCCTCTTTTATAAGCCATAGCTAAATTTTCTTCAATCGTCATATGTGGAGCCGTACCCGCCATTGGGTCCTGAAAGACCCGGCCGATCCAGCGACTCCGTTGAAATTCCGCCAAATGGCTGATTGAATTTCCTTCAATGCTGGCTGTACCCAGATCCGGCTTCATGACACCGGAAATAATGTTCATCAACGTAGATTTACCAGCTCCATTACTTCCAATGATGGTGACAAAATCACCGGGAAGAAGCTCCAAGTCAATGCCGAGCAGCGCTATTTTCTCATCTGGTGTTCCGGGATTGAACAGCTTAGATACGTTCTCCAGTTTAAGCATCGATGGTACCTCCTCTCTTGCTGCTTAGCGCTTGCTCAGCTAATTCAACGGAACGCCTCCGCGCCATATTCTTCTGCTTCAGGAAACGCTGAATCGACGGGAATACAAGAGCGAAAATAACGATAATTGCTGTGATCAGCTTAAGATCCGAAGCTTTCAGCCACGGTACCCGCAAGGCAAGTGCAACTACGATCCGGTAAACTATGGATCCGAGCACAACAGCCAATGTGGCCCGAAATACATTTTTGGCACCAAATATGGCTTCACCGATGATGACCGAAGCTAAACCGATTACAATCATCCCAATACCCATCGAGGAATCCGCAAAAGTAGAATACTGAGTAATTAACGCTCCCGAGAGCGCCACCATTCCATTGGATAAACTGACACCAAGAATAGTGGTATTATCCGTGTTTACACCCAGACTACGGATCATTCTTGCATTATCTCCGGTAGCCCGCAGCGCAAGTCCAAGATCCGTACGCAGGAATAAATCCATTACTATTTTCACAAAAATAACTACAAACGGCAGTACGAGCAGAGGATCAATGGAAGTGAACAAGGTAGTGTCGCCCATTAAAGACCAGTTGGGTTTGCCACCAAATATCCGCAGATTAATGGAATAAAGTGCAATCATCATCAAAATACCGGATAACAGTCCATTAATCTTGCCTTTCGTATGTAATAGGCCCGTGCACATTCCTGCCAGCATTCCACCAGCAATAGCGGCCAAGGTAGCAAGCCATGGTGCATAACCGTTAGTAATCATAACAGCGGCAATGGCACCACCAGTGGTAAAGCTCCCATCTACAGTCAAATCAGGGAAATCAAGAATACGAAAGGTAATGTATACACCTAAAGCCATAAATGCGTAAAGCAAACCCATTTCAACGGCCCCGAGCATCGAATTTAACATAGATGACTTCCTCCTTCGAGCGGAAAGGGGCGTTCTCACGAAATCGCCCCTATATAATGTCTTATTGAATGATATTGTTGGCTTGATCGGCAACTTCTGCCTTCATTGCATCAGTCACTTCTATGCCTTGCGCTGCTGCAGATTTCAGGTTAAGAATGAGATCAAGTTTTTCTTGCATGGTTACTTTCATATCAGCTGGCTTTTTACCATTTTTCAAGATATCCACGGCCATTTGACCCACTTGATAACCATGATCGAAATATTTAAAACCAACGGTGGCAAAAGCGCCCTTTTCAACCGTATCACGGTCACTGGAGAAGAACGGGATTTTCTTGTCATTAGCCGTTTGAATAATGGTATCCACTGCACTTACGACTGTGTTATCCAAAGTAATGTAGAATGCATCTACACGACCCACAAGTGATTCCGCAGCTTGTTTGACTTCAGAGGTATTCGTGATGGCAGCCTTCACTAGCTCGATTCCATGCTTATCCAATTCTTTTTTAGCAATCTCAGCCATAATTACTGCATTGGGTTCACCTTCATTAATAACGATGCCCAGCTTTTTCACGTTAGGAAATTGGGTAGCTATAAATTGCATTAATCTGTTAATCGCTTCGGGATTGGTGTCCGATACACCTGATACATTTCCACCTGGATGCTCCAGATCCGTGACAATCTTTGCGTCGAGTGGGTCAGTTACTGCTGCGAACAAAATCGGTGTATCCTTACTTGCTTTGCTGAGTGCTTGAACAATTGATTGAGCGGAAGGCGTTGCAATTGCCAATACCAAATCATTTGAGTCAGCGGCAATCTTTTGAGCAATGGACAAGTTATTCGCTTGGTCAGCCTGAGCATTTTCAAGGTCAACCTTCAGGTTCTCGCCTTCAACGATTCCCGCATCCTTCAAAGCAGCGAGAATTCCTTCGCGTGTAGCATCGAGTGAGGGGTGTTCCACATATTGTGAGATCGCAATTTTGTACGTTTTTGAATCTGCTGCTCCTGCATTCGTAGGGGAATTACCGGAATTCGCTGCATTTCCTGAGTTTTCAGCGGTGTTATTGTTGCCACAACCAGCTGCTACGAGCATGAAGCATAAGCTTAATCCCGCCAAAATGTTTCTCTTTTTCATCAAAGTACCCCATTTCATTAGTTTATTAACGCATACATCAAGGTGAGCGACTCAGCATTATCACTTTTATCGATAAAAGCATTAAAGCATAAGCTTACACGTACCTCACATTAATGATAGAAATCTATTAAACCTATATTATATGGAGGTTGTTTATCCGTCAATCACTTATCATATTTCCATAGATTTCAAATTCTGAAGAATATATGACATCAAAAGAGGTAATGCTTGGTTGTCTCTTACAGCGATTGCCTTCGTTTCTTTTACATAAAAAAAATCGCCCTGCACAAACTTAATTTACAGTTTGAAGATGGAGCGTGTTAAATGGCTAATAATCACAAAAGACTACTAACCACCGCTACTGTATTGCTTGCTGTCGCTTTAACGAGTTCATCCTGCGGTTATTCTTCTCAATCGCAAAAACCTAAGGTTAACGCGCTAACTCCTGCTGGTAAAAATGCCTCCAGTTATTATGAACAATCTGCAATTACTGACGCTCAGGGAAAGTACTGGATTCCACTCAAGCCTGCGGTTACTTCGCTCGGATATCGGATGAAGGATGATGGTTCTAGTGATGGATACACTAAAATCGGTTATAGCGATGTTATGTATATGCTGCGCCCTGGCTCTCCACAGGTATTCTCACTTGGGGAAAAAATCACACTGCCACAAGCCCCTAGACGGCAAGAAGGGCAAATCTATATCACCCCTTTAGCCTTGTCCAAATTTTTGCAAACAGAAGTAGGCTGGAATCCCCAGTCGGGTGAGATAAACATTGCTACACCGTCCGAACGTAAGACTATCGAAAAATTATCGACGGTCGAATCCACGAGTGAATCTAAATCTTTACGCATTCAAAGTATTTCTGAAGCGGATAAAAAGGAGTTAATCTCTTTTGCCAAAAATTTCTTGGGTGTTCCCTACGACTTTGGCGCTGGATCTTATGAAGAAACCAAAAAATTTGATTGCTCTTCTTTTACAAGGCATGTATTCAAAAAATTCGGAGTCAGCTTACCTCGTTTAGCTAAAGATCAGGACAATTTAGGTACCCGTGTAAGTCGAGACGAACTGGATGTAGGAGATCTTATCTTCTTTACCGTTCCCGGTCGATTTGAAAGTGATGCTATACCTGGTCATGTCGGTATTTACATTGGAGACGGAAAGTTTATCCACACCTGGGGTGAACCCGGAGTTCAGATCAGTGACCTCGACTCAGGTTATTGGAGTAATGTAATCCTCCATATGCAACGTGTTTTATAAGCTTCCCATACTTTAAAAGAAATCATTCAAAAAGCCTGAATCCCTATTGAAGGGGTTCAGGCTTTTTGACTATAACTTTTATCCAGTTTCTTAATCCCAGCTCTTGCCCCTTCCGCTCATCCGGACAAACAGCTTTACAAGTTCAACTATAACAATAATCGCTACGGCCGCTGCACATACTATTCCCCACTGTAATCCACTTAAATGTGAAACACCAAACCAGTCGTTTAAGCCCGGGATGATGATCACAAGCACAAGCATTAGTATAGAGATCAGCGAAGCCCATAACATATAGCGATTGCTGAACCAACCGATCTGGAATAGCGATTTTTTATTGGATCTGACGTTAAAAGCATGAGCGATTTGCAGTAATCCTAATGTACCAAAGGCCATTGTAACCGCTATACCTTCATTGTAATGCGTATGCGCCCATTGATACACGATCAACGTAAGCGCCGCTTCTATAATCCCTTGATATATAATCCCGATCCCCACGCCGCCCGCAAAGATGCTACTGCTTGCTTTACGCGGCTTCTTCGCCATTACATCCTCGCCGGCTTTCTCAAGTCCGAGGGCAAGTGCAGGTAAGGTATCCGTAACGAGATTAATCCACAGAATATGGATCGGCTCTAGAATACGCCAGCCAATCATAGTGGCAATAAATAATGTCAGCACTTCCCCAAGATTAGCGGAGAGAAGGAACTGGATAGCCTTGCGGATATTGCTGTAAACCTTCCGTCCTTCTTCTACGGCAACAACTATAGTCGTAAAGTTATCGTCGGCAAGCACCATATCTGATACACCCTTGGCAACATCCGTTCCGGTTATTCCCATGCCCACGCCGATATCGGATGATTTAAGTGCAGGAGCATCATTTACACCATCTCCGGTCATCGCCACAATTTTTCCTTTTTGTCGCCAAGCCTTAACGATACGAACCTTGTGTTCAGGAGAGACGCGTGCATAAACCGAATAATCGGTAACCTTCTCCGCAAATTCCTCTTCGCTGAATTTATCCAGCTCACTACCCGTTAATACACCTGATTCATCTTCAATAATCCCTAATCTTTTTGCAATAGCCGCTGCTGTATCACGATGATCGCCTGTAATCATTACAGGTCTAATTCCCGCTTTACGGCAGATAGCTACCGCATCCCGTACTTCCTCACGCGGCGGGTCAATCATACCGACCAAACCAATAAATACTAACTCTTTCTCCGTGGTATCTGGTGAGAGATCGGTCGGCAGCTGCTCCTCATCTCGGAAAGCAAATGCCAAGACTCGAAGTGCATCATTCGCAAGTAATTTATTACTTTCCATGATATTCCGCTTATGTTCGTCTTGTAGAGTTACAATTTCTCCATCCACATAGATATGGCTGCATTTGGACAAAAGTACATCTGGTGCACCCTTTGTCAGCACACGATAACGTCCAGCTTCGACCTCATGAACCGTTGTCATCAGCTTGCGATCGGAGTCAAAAGGCAGCTCATTTTTACGTGGGTATTTCTTTTCCAGCTCCCTTTTGTCAGTGCCTATACTAAGCGCATAATCGACTAACGCAGTCTCCGTCGGATCGCCGATGATTGCTTTTCCGCTCTTGGTTTGTGGGTCCTTAGCTCCAGCTTTTGCTTCAGGTTCACTAGGAGTCTTTCCTTCGTCAATACTGGAGTCATTACAAAGCGTCATAGCTTGAAGCAATAACTCGCCACCAGGAATCCCTTCAAGCCCTGCACTGGAATCAGTGGTCTTTCCGTTGACATGCACTTTTTCGACAGTCATTTTATTTAATGTTAAAGTACCTGTCTTATCGGAGCATATAATCTCTGTACTTCCAAGTGTTTCCACGGCGGGAAGCTTGCGAATAATCGCTTTTCGTCCCGCCATTCGCTGCACACCAAGCGCGAGAATGATCGTAACAATTGCTGGCAGCCCTTCCGGGATAGCCGCTACCGCGAGTGAGATCGAGGTAAGTAGCATATCCAGCAGCTCTCTTCCTTCGAAGATCCCAACGGCAAAGATAATCACGCAGACGCCAAGAATAATAAAGGTAAAATATTTACCTAGCTCATCCAGCTTTTTTTGCAGCGGTGTTACATCTGTATCTTCTTCCGAGATATAACCGGCAATTCTACCGACCTCCGTCTGCATTCCTGTAGCTGTAACTACACCAATTGCTCGGCCATAAGTTACACTGCTGCTCATATAAGCCATATTGGTGCGGTCGCCGATTACAATGTCGCTACCCTCAAGCACACCGGCCCGCTTTTCAGAGGGCAATGATTCTCCGGTAAGCGCGGCTTCCTCCGTCTTCAACGAAGCGGCTTCCAAAAGTCTTATATCCGCCGGAACTACATTTCCAGCTTCCAGCAATACGATATCCCCGGGCACAAGGTCTTCACTTTTTATCTCAGTAACCTGGCCGGAACGTCTTACTCTGGCGTGTGGAGAGGACATACTTTTTAGCGCATCGAGTGCTTGCTCAGCCTTATTTTCCTGAATAACTCCAAGCACCGCGTTCAAAATGACTACAAGCAAAATAATGATCGTATCCGTCCATTCCCCCAAGACTCCTGACAATACAGCTGCTACTAGCAAAATAAAGATCATTACATTTTTAAATTGTTCGATAAACTTTCCTAATAGCGATTTGGTCTTCGCTTCTTGAAGTACGTTCTTCCCATATCGCTCCACAAGTTTGGACGCTTCATCGGAAGATAAACCCTCTTTCCGAGTTTCCAGCCTATTCAGCACTTCTTCCTCGATCAGTGTATGGAAGGGTACCAGCCCTTGCGATTGTGGATTATTTGAATTCAAACCATAGCCTCCTTCCAGAATTGAGATCTGGTAAAACCTCTCATATGAGTTTTACCCAAAATAGGCATGGTGATTCTTGAATGGTATGTACTTTTTTAGAAATTTAGATGTTCTTTCTTCAAATCGCGATTGAAGCTTTTAAACCTGGTCCCTTGATACAGGAGTTCGCCTCGATCCCCTTCCACAATCAGACCAAAATCCTGATCTCTTACCTGCAACTCCAATCGAGAGCCATCGGCAAACTCAAACGTAACAAAATAGCTAGTATTTGCTCTCGATTCACCGGATCCCCCCCATACCTCGGTTCGTTTGGTGACCGCTGTGCAGTTTGCTTTTATCAAAGGACTTGCGTTATTGGATATCCAGATTCTCACTGATTTAACAATTATAAAAACAAAAAGGCCAAGAAAAAGCAAAGCAAATAATTTAAAAAACAGTGGCATCTCATGAATGAAACTTCCGAAAAAGCTGCGCTCATCAAAACCGTTAAAATCCTGCCATTCGCTCAAATTTATCCCTCCTGACTGAAACAAGATAATAAAAGTTATCTATGCTGCGAAATACGTCATTTTTCCCGTTCGGTTTCATGTTTTCATCATCTATATATGAATTTTTTTCACAAAACAATTTGGATTCAAAGGAAAAGGTATGGTATGCTTTTTATACTACATGCAGTTGGGAGGTGTTATTTCGGTGCAATATATAGCGCGTTTGTCACTACTTTGGTTTCTTCGTATAGTCCTAATTCTGGGGATGATATTTTCTTTTCCACCTGCCTGGTCTGGAGGATCATTCACTACGGAGCAAGAATCAACGACATCCGAAAATGAACGCTACGAGCGAAAGTTTACACCTCCCGTAAGGATTGCACCTCAAATAACCCCTCAGGTAGGAGCCATCAAAATAGCTGAACAGTGGGGAACGAAGTCTATTGCGGTAGCTGCAATACTCCCTGTACTTTCTTTACTGTTCCGTCCAGTGATTTATAAATTCCTGCTTCGACTTCGGCTGTACCTGTTAAAATTCACTTCTCATTTTCTAATATCACTCCCCTAGCGAAGTTCACCTCTGCCCTAATTGAATGTCTGCTGAAGGGATTTTAGAACTTCGATTGATAAATAATCTTATGATTCATGAATTATAGAGAAGCGGATTTACCGGTTGGTATACATGCTCGCATTGCTCATCCTCCACCGGAAGAAAGCAAGTATTTTGGCTGAAACGTGTCCTGAATATCTCTTCCGGTGAGCTTTTTGCATTAGTAATATTCGCAGCACTATTCCTGATTGCTGGATTCTCCGAGACCATTCATCTAGCAGACAGAAGTTATTGGCGCACTACTAGTGGACTTGTCCTCGCTGAAACCGAACATGTGAAACGGATTGATAAATCTGGTGATCCTGTTTCGTGATTTCTTCAGTGTCATCTTCTGCTTCAGCTTCGGACTGACATAGATCCACTCACCTTAGGCAGTGAGGCGCTCTGGTACTCCCTTGCAGCAGTTATCGTTACGCTAAATGGCAACTTTATTGCAGGCTTGCTGGCCGGACGTAGCGTTGGTCACAGCCTTCATGCTTCATCATCCAACATTGGATGCCCATAGTCGCGCGGGATGAATTTTCAATAATTATGGCCAATTTGGGTAAAGCATTGCGGAGTGCTGGCTATTCTTCACTATTTGTAGCCATTCGCAGCCTCTTGCAACCATTTGCAGCCATTCGCAGCCATTTACGTGCTGATCCTTGTTCTCCTTGGACATTGTCTGACGAAGGAATCTAAATAGATTTATAAATAATGGATAAAGTATTCAACTTTGAGAAACGACATGATGCACGAATATCCAAAAAATCTGCCATAGCCACTGAAAATGAGTAAGGTCGTTTCCCCTGTTGAAGGAGGAAAAACTATGCAGAACAAAATAAATCAACGTCAACAGCTACAAAGAAGCTCTACCTTCCGAGTTCTTACCGTCATTGCCGGCGCATTGCTTGCTGCTGTAGGATTGGAATTATTTTTAATGCCACATGGCCTTGTTGTCGGCGGGATTACAGGCTTATCCGCATTATTCGCTCATACTACTGAAATGCAGCTTGGATTGTTTCTATTTCTATTCAATCTGCCCTTTATATTTATGTCGCGAAAACAAGTAAATCTCCGCTTTGCTCTTTACACTGTTTTGGGATTAACCTGCCTAACCATCGCGTCTCTTGCGCTGCATCGTTTTCCTGCTGTGATTAGCGATCCTTTACCTGCCGCAATGGCAGGAGGCATCTGTCTTGGAGTAGGTATTGGAATATCTGTGAGATTCGGCGGTGTAAATAAACAAGCCAGTGACCAGGGGTATTCTCTGCTGAGCGGCGGACCTCCAAAATCAACGGAAGTCGTCATTATGATCCTGAACTGTGCAATTCTGCTTTTTGCAGGTACATTGTTCGGTTGGGAGCAAGCAATGTATTCTATTATTGCCTACCTGCTGGCTTTCGAAGGTGTTCGTATCTCACTACGGGGATTATCCCACTCCCGCACTGCTTGGATTACCAGCAGCCGATGTTTGGACATTCAGCAAGCAATCGCAACCTCTCTAAACCGAGAAGCTGCGATTGCCGAAGGTTCAGGGCAAGATGGAGAGGTTAGCACGTTGTTTTGTCTGACAAACAGAATGGAAGAAGATCATCTTCGGGCAATCGTTCTACAGTGTGATTCAGAGAGCCAAATCGTGTTCAGATCAGCCACTAAAGATCATAGACAAACACGCTTACACGAATAAAAAAAGGGAGCGCCCTTAAGCCATGAAAATGGCTGGAGCGCTCCCTTCTTTTTGAATTTAGCCTTTGATCGCAACCAATTTTTCTGAGCGAGGCCTCAAACTTCTTGTTCGAGACCCCAAACTTCTTGCGAGAACTCAAATTTCGCATTATTCGAAGACGTTTACGCGCATGAGACAGCTATCGGACACAGCGGACCTTAAATGCGGAATTATCCCGAATTTTGGATGACATCGGACCGCATAGCCCCTATTGGCACAAAAAACGCCAACTACGAGCCTATTTCTTATGAATAGCTGCACTGGGGTCCGAAACCTTGCTCCAAAGGCGATATATTTGCGAATAACGTCATTGGAGTCCGAATACCTCAGCGGATGATCATATTTCGGCGTCATCGGACGGCGGATGAATGTGATTCGGTGACATCGGACGATGGATGAAAGTGATTCAGCGGTATCGGATAAGCGGAGAGCTATGATTCGGTGGCATCAGACGGCGGTTGACTATGATTCGGTGGTATCGGACACAGCGGACCTTAAATGCGGAATTTCCCGGAATTCTGAATGCATTCGGACCGCATAGCCCCTATTGGCACAAAAAACGCCAACTACGAGCCTATTTCTTATGAATAGCTGCACTGGGGTCCGAAACCTTGCTCCAAAGGCGATATATTTGCGAATAACGTCATTGGAGTCCGAAAGCTTCAGCGGATGTACATGATTCGGTGGGATCGGACGATGGGTAAATGTGATTCGGCGGTATCGGACAGTGGATGAACATGATTCCGTGGTATCGGACGATGGAGCGATGTAATTCGGGGGCATCGACGATGGATGGATGTGATTCGCCGGGATCGGACGACAGATGACCATGATTCGGTAGCGTCCGAAGATGGTTGAATGTGATTCAGCGGTATCGGATAAGCGGAGCTATGATTCAGTGACATCAGACGGCGGTTGACTATGATTAGGCGTTACCGGACGACGAATGACTATGTTCGGTGGCATCGGTTTATCCGGATTAGAGACATATTGCAGCATGCCGTAACTACGGCCAAAAACGCAAAGCAGCGATCCTCCAGTAATAGGAGGATCGCTGCTTGCAGACTGTCTCATACGATGAAAAAAACACCCATGGACAACCCCTACTTTTCATTTAATCCGCTACTTAACGGAACATTCCCCACAAGCGGATTAAATGAAAGGTGTTGTTCGGATCGATTTTCTGCGCGATGATAAACTTTACAATTTGTTCTTCCTGTGTCGAGGTCAGTTTCTCGTTCAATACACCTGACGCTTTCCGTACCAATCTGCGAACAACCGCAGGATCCTGCAGCTCCTGTTTCGAGATGCCCTCAATCATACTTTTGATACGATCCTTCACAGTCGAGTTTTTCATCTTCAGCTTGATGCGATCCACCAACTGAGGGCTAATTCCGAATTGTTGATAACCCAAGTGTAGCACCTCCCGTCATATCCAATCTTTCACAGTATATGAGCCTTCGGTGCTACATGTGCCTAGTTAGTCAATTAATTCTCCTTGGAAGATCTGTTCACTCTGTAAATAATGCCGAAGAGATGCATATTCAGGTGATGTCCAAAAAGCTTCATCCTTAAGCAGCTCTGCGACATCATCCCGCGCCTGCTCCAGAATTTCAAAGTCAGCCGTCATATCTGCCAGCCGAAACTCCGGTAATCCACTCTGCTTTGTCCCAAAAAAATCCCCCGGTCCACGCAGCTCCAAATCCCTTCGGGAAATCTCAAATCCGTCATCCGTATCGGTCATGGCAGTCATTCGCTCACGTCCGATTTCAGATTTTGGATCAGCTACCAACACACAAAAAGAGGCATGCTGCCCTCTTCCTACCCGTCCACGTAACTGATGCAGCTGTGACAGACCAAAACGATCCGCATCCATAATGATCATCAATGTAGCATTAGGAACGTCTACACCAACCTCCACCACCGTAGTGGACACAAGCAGCTGCAGCTCATTGTTATAAAACGCCCGCATCACTTCATCTTTTTCAGCGGGAGTCATTTTCCCATGCAAAAGCCCAACTTTATAGCTAGGGAAAGCTTGGCTCATCTGAATATGCAAATCAATAGCATTCTGCACATCCAGCTTCTCTGACTCTTCAATGAGCGGACAGATCAAATAAGCCTGACGACCCAGATCAATTTCACGCTTAATCAGATTCAGCACACGATCCATGAGATCATGTTTTACCCAATAACTAGTTATAGGAACTCGGCCTTTCGGCCTTTCAGATAAAGTAGATACATCCATATCGCCAAAAACAGAGATCGCAAGTGTACGTGGAATAGGCGTCGCAGTCATCGTCAGTACATCCGGATTATATCCTTTTCGCCGCAATACACCACGCTGATTCACACCAAAACGATGCTGCTCATCAGTTACCACAAGACCCAGATCACGGAAAAATACATCCTCCTGAATCAAAGCATGTGTTCCTACCACGATATCAAGCATCCCCATTTGCAACGAGGCCAATAACTCTTTACGTTTTCGGCCAGTCACACTGCCCGTCAGGAGTCCTACAGTAATCCCAAACGGCTCAAACATCCTGGTAAGTGAACGCATATGCTGTTCTGCTAAAATCTCTGTGGGCACCATTAGTGCGCCCTGAAAACCAGATCTTACCGTAGCAAAAAGCGCCACAGCCGCAAGCACTGTTTTACCCGAGCCAACATCTCCTTGCAGCAGACGATTCATGCAATATGGTGAACGCAGATCATGTAAAATCTCCAGCTCTACACGTTTCTGTGCATCTGTAAGCTCAAAGGGCAGACTGCGCACGAACTGGCGTACCGTCGCGTTATCCACTGTGTGGACTACCCCATCCATCCGCCCGCGGTTCAGAACCCTGAACGCTTGCATCTTCAACTGGAACAGGAATAGTTCCTCATATACCATCCTACGGCGCCCCTGCTGCCCCTCACGAGTGTCCTCAGGCCTATGGATAGTGGCAATGGCCCGTTTACGCGGCATGAAGTCATATTCCCTCATAATAGAATGCGGTAAAATCTCTGGAATCAGATCCCCATACTGCTGAAGTCCCTGATTAATAACCTTCCTGATCCAGGACTGAGTGATCTTACCACCTACCGAATAGACTGGCTGCAGTGTTCCCGTCTTCCCTTCACCACGATCCGGAAATTCATAATCAGTCACTGTAATCTGATTGCGCTTCTGATCCCATTTTCCGGTCAGCACAATTTCCCGTCCCACAGTGAGTTGCTCTCTTACGTAATGGCGGTTAAACCAGGTTGCTGTGAACATCCATGGCTCTGCAACCATCTTACAGCTAAGACGTGACTTGCCGCCAAAACGCTGCAGTACAGGGATACCGATTACTTTTGCCTCAACGGTCACTTTATCCCCGTGTTTAGTCTCACTCAGCGAGCGGGGCCGATAATCCTCGTAGCGGAACGGATAATACTCTAATAAATCCTTTACTGTAAAGACGCCAAAGGCGTGAAGCTCGCTTTGCTTTTGAGCACTCACGCCAGTTATGTTTTTTACTTCAATTTGATTTAATGCCAGTGTCATATTTATCCCTCATTTTGCAGGCCAAATGAACACAGCTAATGTACCGTTACCGACATGGCTGCCCACGACAGGGCCGACGTTCGTCAGCACTTTTTCTTCCAAGGTGAAGTGTCCTGCAAGCTCATTCAGGAACTCCTCGCCGGAAGCCGGTTCAGCCGTATGACCTACGGCCACATTGATTTTGTTTACACCCTGCAGATCCCGCTTGAACAGTTCAATCATACGGGCGACAGCCTTCTTACGGCCTCTAACTTTCTCCACCGCATAAATAATACCTTCTGCATCAATGGACAATATCGGCTTAATATTCAGAAGTGTCCCCAGAATAGCGGAGGCTTTTCCAATTCTCCCGCCTTTTTGTAAATATTCAAGTGTATCTACTAAGAAGTAAAGCTTACGCGATTGACGTAGGCTTTCTACAGCCTCAAGTATCTCTTCAGGTCCTTTGCCTTCAGCAGACATTCTGGCAGCTTCCACTACCATAAATCCAAAACCATAAGAAGCGGAGAGAGAATCCACAACAGTGATCCCTTCTCCCTCTTCCTCCAGCATCGATTTAGCCAGCAATGCAGATTGATAAGTCCCGCTCAGTCCAGAAGAAATATGAAAGGAAAGGATAGAACAGCCCGGGTTACGCTCCAGAATACTGCGGTACACATTCATATATTCAACCGGTGAGGGTTGAGAAGTAGTCGGCAGCTGTGAGGTACGGGGAAGACGCTCATAGAACTGCTCCGGAGTCATATCCAGATTGTCCCTAAAAGCCTCTTCGCCGAACATTAAGGTCAACGGTACTACCTCAATTCCGTACGTTTCCGCCATTGCTGGCGGGATATCTGAAGTGCTGTCGGTGACGATAATGGTACGATTCATGGATTTTCTCCCCCAAGCTATAATTTTGCCAACTACGCAATAACAAATTTCTACTCCATTGTTAAAGAACCATTAATTCCTACCTATGGCTCTACAGAGAACAGATAATAATACAGGGGTTGGCCACCCTCATGAATCTCAACTTCCACATTCGGATAAGTCTCTTCCAGCCACTCACTCAAAGAATCAGTAGCCTCGAATTCTGTTTCTGCACCAATAAGGATCGTAACGATTTCGTCGCCATTCTCCAGCATATTGGATAACAGCGCCTGACTTGCAGCCAAAAGATCATCTGCAGCAGCAACAATTTTGGAATTAGAAATCCCAATAAATTGGCCCGATTTAATCTCCAGCTCATCAAAGCTTGTATCACGCACAGCGTTCGTTACTTGTCCGGACTTCACATGAGAGATTGCTTCCAGCATATTCTCAGAATTAGTCTCCACTGCATCTTCCTCTTGGAATGCAAAAGCTGCTGCTATTCCCTGCGGAATACTTTTACTTGGAATCACCGTAATCTCACGTTCGCCCTCTAGAAGATCTTTAGCTTGTTGAGCGGCAAGAACAATGTTCGAGTTATTTGGCAAAATATAAACATGCTTCGCAGATATGGAAGAAATCGCGTTCACGAAATCCTCAGTGCTAGGATTCATTGTCTGACCGCCAGCTAGGACTACGTCCACTCCAAGGCTTTTGAAAATGTCAGCAATACCTGCGCCAGATGATACCGCGATGAAGCCGTAAGGCGCCAAATCATCGGCCGGTGGTTCAGCAGGAGACATTTGCACTGCGCTCTTCTCATTCGGCATATCAGCGAATACATCAGGCATTGGTGCAATATCCATGCCCGCAGTCAGCAGGTCACGATGCTGCTCTCGCATATTAAGAATGTGAATCTGCGTGATCTCCCCATAAAGAAGAGCCAAGTTCATCACTTCACCTGGAGCCTTAGAGTGCACATGCACTTTAATCGTCTCATCATCCGAAATAACAATAATGGAGTCGCCATTAACTGACAACGCTTTCCTAAAAGCTTCCTCATCAAAATTGGTTCTCACGTTAACGCCTAACTGGCGATTAATGAAAAACTCCATATCATATAGAAATTCTATATCTTCAGTAGATAGCTGTGACTGCGCAGAAGACTGTACAGAAAACAGTTCACTTTCAGGTTTCGTTAATACGGGTTTAGGCGCTGGTGCAACTGGTGTGTGGGTTTGTCCTTGCACAGATTCAGACAGACCGGTAGTACTTCCATTCGTCAGATGCTGGTGAAACCCTTCATAAATGTAGACCAAACCTTGGCCGCCAGAATCTACAACACCGACTTGCTTCAATACAGGCAATTGCTCAGGCGTATAAGCTAAGGCTTCTTTTGCTTTGGCTAATACCTCTGTCATCAGCTCCACAACGTCAGTAGTACGGCGGGCATAATAAACAGCATGTCTTGCAGCCTCTTTAGCTACAGTAAGAATAGTTCCCTCTACAGGCTTTACAACTGCTTTATACGCAGCGTCCACTCCGGTTTGCAGCGCAGCAGCGAACTGCTGTGTATTAAGCTCATCATGTTGAGCCGCATACCTGCTAAACCCTCTGAATAACTGGGACAAAATAACGCCGGAATTCCCGCGAGCTCCCATTAATAAGCCCTTGGAGAGTACACCTGCACATTGGCCCACAGAAGTGGTGTTATTTTTCTTTAATTCATTCGCACCTGCGGTCATCGTCAAATTCATGTTTGTGCCGGTATCTCCATCTGGGACCGGAAAAACATTTAGGGAATTGACGTGTTCTGCATGCTGTTGCAGCTTATCCGCTCCAGCCAATACCATAGCGGTAAAATCTGTTCCGTTTATAGAACGCTTACTCAATTGAGAATTCCCCTTCCTAACTTCATGCCTAATCATTCTATGATTAACAGGACATAATGCACTAATTTACATTGTACTATAAGTATTAAAAGAAATAAATGTTTTTGAATCGGTTGACGTAGCAAAATTTGCTGTGATATTATAGATAAGTATTGTTTATGCAGGTGTTAGGAATAAGGAGGTGTAATCTATGTCCCGCAAATGTGCAGTAACAGGCAAGAAACCGAGCAGCGGCAACCACGTGTCTCACGCTAATAACCGCAACCGTCGTTCTTGGGGAGTTAACGTTCAGAAGGTCCGTATCCTCGTGAACGGTAAACCAAAACGCGTGTACGTCAGCACCCGTGCTTTGAAAGCCGGTAAAGTTGAACGCGTTTAGTCTTTAGCAATTTTAAGACCGAACGATAACTTATATGAAGCAAAAAGCACCCTTTACATTTGTAAGGTGCTTTTTTTCATGTTTTCTTTTCTTTTAGCGGCTTAACTCTTCTGAAATGTGTTCAATATTGCTTTAACAAAACCTCCCAAAAACCTTGGCAGCTTAAACGTGTAAAATTTCATGATTTACCCTCCCATCAATTCATGCCGTACGCAGGAGACTTTCCTCTTGTCAATAACGGAAACGAACTGCAGTCCTCCCTGCCAAAACAAAAAAGGCTACATGAGATTTCTGCTCATGTAACCATATTTATGCACCGAGGACTTGGCCTATACCTCTAGTCTCAATAGCCTATTTTTTTAACGCAGTGCAGATTCGGCTGCTTCTCGAATTCCGCGGATCGCCGCAGCACGATCACTCCGGCCAAAAACTGCATTCCCCGCTACCAAAACATCGGCTCCAGCTGCCACAACTAAGGGTGCTGTCTCTTCCGAGACTCCACCATCTACTTCGATCAATAAATCTGGATTCACTTCATTCGCCCATTCTCGAATTTGAATGATTTTGCGCAAAGTGTTAGGAATGAATGCTTGACCACCAAAGCCTGGATTAACGGTCATCACCAGAATCATATCCACATCCTCCAGCACCTCACGCACCGCTGAAGCCGGAGTACCCGGATTAATTGCTACACTTGCCTTCAGCCCCAGCTCCTTGATCTGATGAACCACACGATGCAAATGAACGCATGCCTCAGCGTGAACGGTGATCACACTTGCACCTGCTGCAGCAAAATCAGGGATATAACGTTCTGGTGACTCAATCATCAAGTGAACATCAAGTGGCAGCTTGGTATGTAACGATACAGCTTTTACAATAGGTGGACCCAATGTGATATTCGGCACAAAATGACCGTCCATTACATCCACATGTATCCAATCTCCACCACTGGCTTCCGCCTCTGCTACTTCTGGACCTAAACGCGCGAAATCCGCCGACAATAAAGATGGTGCTATTCGTATCATGATGTTAGTACCTCCGCTTTTTATCTTTCATTTCATTAAAAAACAGTTTGTAATGATCATAGCGACTATCCGCAATTTTCCCTGCTTTCCAAGCCTCTATTACACGGCAGCCTGGTTCATGCTGATGACTGCAGCCCCGGAACTTACAATCGGATGCATATTGAGCAAATTCACGAAAACAAGTGGACAGCTCTTCTACACCAAGCTCTAAGAAATCAAGCTGACTAAAACCTGGGGTATCTGCAACAAAACCTCCACCACCAATATCCATCAGCTCCACATGACGGGTCGTATGGCGACCACGTCCCAATCGTAAACTGATCTCTCCAGTCTCCAGTTTAAGCCCTGGAACAATACGATTCAATAAGGTGGACTTACCAACCCCCGATTGACCCGCAAAAACGCTAATACCACCAGTAAGCCGTTGTCTTAGCTCATCGCTTCCGGCACCAGTAAGTGAACTTGTGACCATCACTTCATATCCGATATCCTCATAAAGTTCTTTAACATAACGAGTAGCTTCACCATCATCATCCGCCAAATCCTGTTTAGTCAGAACAATTAGGGGTTCCAGACCCGAATGCTCAATATGAACTAGAAACTTGTCCAACAGATTCAGGTTCATATCGGGCTCTCGAACGGAGAATAAAAGGACTGCGAGCTTAACATTCGCTACAGGTGGACGAATCAGTTCAGATTCTCTAGGTAGAAGTTCATCCACCATTCCTTCTCCATGCTCAGTAAGTATATAAATAACCCGATCTCCAACTAGCGGAGCGATCCCTTTTTTCTTGAGAATTCCTCGGCCTCTGCATTGAACAGAATGCTCTTCAGTCGCAATTAATCCTTCGCGGAGCGGTTTCACATAATAATAACCGCTTAACGCCTTAACAATTATTCCTTCAGGCATACATAGTGAGCCTTCCTCTCCTGATTTTGCGAAAATGACCCAAGTCTGATATCCCCGGGTCATTTCGCTATGCCAACCGTTCAGGTTAAACCCTGTTTAGTTGTTGTTTTTATCTTTAGATTTATCCTTGCCTTTATTGTTGTGCTTATTATTGCCATTATTAGTCGATTCACTATTTATAGAACTATTGTTTACGAACCCTGTCTGATTCACCGCCCCGTTATTCCCTCCGTCATTCTCTGAACCTGAACCTGGCAAGATCTCCGGTTCAATCGTAGGTTCAATTGTAGGCGTAGGTTCAGTAGAAGGTGTTGGAGTTGGCTGTGGTGTTGCTATAACTGGTGGTTCAGGCTCCTGAACGGTTCCGTTCTTAGCATCGATATAAGGAATGACATAAGTATCCAAAAGTACACCGTCACGGGTAACAATAACTGAACCATCTTTATTAGGAGCCAATACTAGATTCACAGATAACACTTGGCTCTTTCCAATGGTACGTGTTCCCCAATCCTGCTTCTCTCCATTATTGCGCGCATCCACGAATTCGATACGAATCTTGCTCTTTTTTCCATCCTGAGCAGGAGCGACTGGCACATTAAAGGTATAATTCAGGGCTTCAGGTGGATAACCTGTACTTAAGTAAATCGTAATCGCTGTTCCAGGTGGAACAGAAGTACCTGTCCCCTTATCAAATGCCCAAGTCTTTGTTACTTTACCTTCTTCAATGCTGAAGCTGGATTCTTGTTTAACTTCTCCAAGAACAAGCTTGGCACCTTCCAGCAGCGCCTTTGCCTCACTCTCCGTCTTACCGATGAGATCTGGCAACAGTACACTTTCTTCTCCTTTACTAACGTAAAGGGTGATTTGAACCGTCTCAGGATCGAATTCTGTATTTAATGCAGGGTCAGATTTTACAATGAGACCTTCATCTGTATTTTCGTCATAGAGAGGTTTATTATCAATCCGGTCCTGGGCTACACCCAGCGCCATCAATGCTTTAACCGCATCATCAAAGCTCTTGTTAACTACATCTGGCATCTTGGGTAGTGGCTTAGCCGTATTCACAGTGAGTATTAGGGACGCTCCTTTTTTCACTTTGGCATCCTTTTCCCTACTTTGCTTAATGACCACATTCTCTTCAAAATTCGGACTGTAGTCATACAGAATAGGATCAGCAACCTCAAGCCCCAAATCCTCAAGCTCAGTTTGTGCTTGTTCTATCTGTTTACCTACTACATAAGGAACGGAAACCTCAGGAACAACTAGCTGTGATTTAACGTACCATACGAGACTGGCCATAGCCAACAGCAACAGCAAGGTAAGCCCAATCCATAATGTGGGTTTTGCCCATTGTTTTTTACCTTTGCTTGAAGGCACCGGTTCATCATCTTCATCACGAACCATCCGTTCCTCACGATGATTACGATTACCATTGCTTCTTTGAATCGGTTTTATCGCCGGGATAACCCGCGTACGATCCTCATCTTCTTCATCGTTGAACAGAATCTTCGCCTCACTGCGGCGCTCCGGCAATAAGCATGTTTCCAAATCCTGCAACATTTCTTTGGCAGAGTCGTACCGCTCTTCCGGATTTTTACGCATTGATCTCAGAATTACATTCTCAACGCTTTGCGGAATGAGTGGATTCAGAAGTTTTGGCTCTTCAAACTCTTCTTGCAGATGTTTTAAAGCTACACTAATCGGACTCTCTCCCAAGAAGGGCAGGCTTCCAGTAAGCATTTGATAAAGTACAATACCTAATGAATACAAGTCAGACTTTTCTCCTGTAGAGACACCTTTGGCATGCTCTGGCGAGAAATAATGTACTGAACCAACTACAGAACCAGTCTGTGTAATGGTTGTTGACGTAACTGCGCGGGCAATCCCAAAGTCGGTTACTTTCACCCGGCCGTTGCGTCCGATCAGGATATTATGTGGTTTTATATCACGATGAATAATTTGATTCTGATGCGCATGATCTAGGGCATCACAGATTTGTGAAGCGATCCGTACGGATTCATCAACCTGTAATGGCGCTCGTTCTTTTATAATTTCATTAAGATTCTGACCCTCAATATACTCCATGACAATGTAATGAATTTCGTCTTCTTGTCCTACATCGTATATGCTGACGACATTCGGATGAGACAAAGATGCGGCAGATTGCGCCTCACGCCTAAAACGGCGAATAAATTCCTCGTCATGCACAAACTGATTGCGCAATACTTTGATGGCGACATTTCGGTTTAAAAGAATGTCATGTGCTCTATAGACGAGCGCCATTCCACCTCCGCCGATCCGTTCGATGACTTGGTAACGGCCGCCCAATTCGTGACCGATCATCAATCCCACTCCTTTGTTTCGGGCACAGCGGCCTCTCCATGATGTTCTAACAAAGCGACGCTAATATTATCGCCACCGCCGGCGAGCAGTGCCAGCTGAAGTAAACGGTCCGCTCTTTCCTCTAACGATATCTCATGTATACCTGCTACTTTGCCTAAATGCTCATTTGTGACAAAGTTGCTTAAACCATCGCTGCATAGAAGCAAAATTTCCCCAGGTAGCAGAGCTATAGGCGCCATATCAACTTCAACCTCAGCATCTGTTCCAAGTGCCCTCGTCAGCACATTACGACGCGGATGATTATCCAATTCCTCCACACTGATCTGACCGTTCTTGAACAGCTCATTGACTAGCGTATGATCCTCGGTTAGTTGAACTGCCGCACTGTCTTTTATTAAATAGGCTCTGCTGTCTCCGATATGGCCAATATATCCGTTTGATCCATTCAAAAGAACAGCAACGACAGTAGTACCCATATTATGATACTTATCGTCACCGGAAGCCTCCCTGAACACAGTGCTGTTAGCTTCCAAAATAGCAGCTGACAACGCATCACGCAGAGCTTCGTCTTGAAGTCCAGACTCTAACCCGTCTAGGTTATTCCTCATTGTCTCCAAAGCGAGCCTGCTTGCGGTTTCACCAGCCTGATGTCCACCCATCCCATCGGCAATAATACCGAGTGTATAACCGTGGCGCGTCGCGCCGATCCAGACCGAATCCTCATTGACAGAGCGCACTCGGCCAATATCGCTGGCATGAACTGTTCTGATCAAATATCCTCACCCCAACTCCATATGTTTGGCACGCAGCTGTCCGCATGCGGCCGCGATATCATGGCCTTGCTCACGGCGAATAGTAACATTCACCCCGTTATCAGCCAAAATACGTTGAAACTCAAAGATATCATTGCGTGAAGTACGTACATATTTTCGCTCAGGCACATGGTTTACCGGAATCAAATTGACGTGGCACAGCATGCTCTTAAGCACCCCAGCCAATTCCTCAGCATGCTCCGGTTGGTCATTTACCCCGCCGATCAAGGCATATTCAAAGCTGACACGTCGTCCCGTCTTAGCTTGATAATAACGCAATGATTCAATTACATCATCAAACGGAAAACGGCGGTTAACAGGCATTAGCTTTGAACGCAAGGCGTCGTTAGGCGCATGAATCGAAATCGCCAGATTAATCTGGGTATCTTCTTCTGCAAATTTATAAATGCTCGGTACAATACCGCTGGTGGAAACAGTAATATGCCGTTGTCCGATATTTAAGCCCTTCTCATGAATCATAAGACGCAGGAATCTCATTGTTGCATCATAGTTCTCAAACGGTTCACCAGTACCCATGATAACAATGCTGCTGACACGTTCGCCGCGCGCATCCAGGATTTGTTGGGAACGTACAACCTGAGCTACAATTTCTCCCGCTGTCAAATCCCGTTTTAATCCACCGAGTGTGGAAGCACAGAAAGTACAGCCGATTCGGCATCCTACTTGGGTTGTTACGCAAACGCTATTGCCATAATTATGTTTCATGATAACTGTTTCGATAGCATGATCGTCATGCAATCCAAACAGGAATTTTACAGTTCCATCTTTAGATTCCATTTTAGTAATTTCAGTTAATGCTGCAATAGAGAATTGTTCATTCAGCTTCTGGCGAAGCCCTTTGGACAAATTGCTCATTGCTTCGAAGTCATTCACACGTTTTACATACAGCCAATCAAAAATTTGTCCACCACGAAAAGCAGGCTCACCATTGTCTTTCGCCCACTGTTGTAACTCTTCTAAAGAAAAATCATATATTAAAGGTTTCATTATTATCTACACCTGTTCTTTCATAAGGATATGCGTATTATTTCTCATTCTTCCTATTTTAACACAAATTTCAGAGACGGTAAAAGAAAACGCCCGCCGTACGGTAGCCCGGCGGGCGGAGGATACTACAATTGTCAGAAAATTTGCTATATTACAAGACTCTCTGGAGCTTAGAAATATAGAACCCGTCGCTCCCATAATGATGGGGCAGCAGTTGAATTCCATCACCCTCAGCCAGCGCGGTACCCTCCAGCCTGTCCCACAATGGTGAAGCAAAGGTCACTGCGGTGAAATAAGGATTCTGCTTCAAAAAGTCAGCTACTACTTCACTATTTTCCGCTTGTTCAGTCGTACAGGTACTATATACCAGAATGCCACCCGGTTTCAACAGTTTAGAGACCGACTGCAGCAACTCCCGCTGCAATGATGCTACACTAGCCACATCTTCCGGCTGCTTACGCCATTTGAGGTCTGGCTTACGGCGAATTACGCCGAGTCCAGAGCAAGGTGCGTCGAGAAGAATTCTATCAAAGGATTGATGCTCTAACGTGTGCTCCAGCTCCAGCGCGTCTGCACTGCCTGTAGATACACAATCAAGACCTAAACGTTCTGCTTGATCTGAGATCAATTTCGCTTTATGCAAATGCAGATCATTAGCATAAATCGATCCTTCATCTTTCATGAGCTCGCCCATATGTGCTGTTTTGCCCCCAGGAGCAGCGCAACAGTCAAGCACTCTCATGCCAGGCTCCGGAGCTACCGCTTCAGCTACAAGCATAGAACTCTCATCCTGAACGGAGATATATCCATCACGATACCAGGAGGTGAGTGCCAGGTTTCCGCCGCCTTTCACAACAATGCCATAGGGACTAACATCAGATGCTGAAGCTTGCAGACCTTGTTCAATCATCTGGTTCAGCAGAGCTTCACGACTGATCATCGTTGTATTCACGCGTACACTGACCGCAGGCGGCTCATTGTTTGATGCACAAATAGCTTCCGCCGTGTCGGCACCGTACTCGGTAATCCAACGTTCCACTAACCACAACGGATGTGAATATAATATCGATATCCGCTGCGCTTGACTTAGTCCCTCAGGCAGAACTGGCAGATCACCAGCACGCAATACACTGCGCAGCACGCCGTTAACCATCCCTGAGATTCCCTGGTGGCCTTTTTTCTTCGCTATATTAACAGCCTCATTTACAGCTGCATGGGACGGTATACGATCGAGATACATAATTTGATATAAACTAAACCGCAGTAAATTACGGACCCATGGCTGCAGTTTGGCTATCCCTTTACTAACAAATCCTTCAAGCACATAATCCAGGGTGTTCATCCGCGAAATAGAGCCATAGACAAGTTCTGTGACCAATCCGGCATCTTCTCTGCTAAGCGTTGCCTTCTGTAGACTGCTGTTGAGCAGCAAATTGCTATAAGCACCTTGCTGCTCAACTTTAACCATTATATCAAGCGCGATTTCCCGGGCAGAAGCAGGGGTAACCTTACCCTTGTTGCCAGCTCTGCCGTTGTTGCCAACTGCTTTAGAGTTATTCCCCTGTCTCTTACCAGCGCTAGGATTTACTGCTGATCGGCCAACACCATTTCCACCGCCGCTCAACCTAACACCGTCCCTGGCTTCATAACAGCACCACGGCTAAAATCGGCCGCACTCATTGCTTTTTTGCCAGCAGGTTGAACCGTTGTCAGCAGCAGACTTCCGTCACCTGTTTTCACTTCGACACCTCGTTCAGTTACAGAAAGCACCGTTCCTGGAGCACTATCACTTGCTTTCTGCGCTTCAGGCAGCTTAGAAGCCCAAGCTTTAAAGGTCTCACCATTCCAGAGCGTAAATGCGCCGGAAAAAGGAACTAATCCACGAATTCGATTATAGTTGTCACGTGAGCTAGCGTTCCAATCCAAGCGTTCATCCTCGCGATTAAGGTTAGGGGCATAAGTTGCCTCACTATCGTCTTGCTGAACAGCTTGAACTTTTCCGCTTACTAAACGTGGCATTTCAGACTTTAACAGATCTCGTCCAGCCAGGCTCAGCTTCTCAAAAAGAGTTCCAGAGGTATCCTCATCCTCAATAGCCACTTCGACACGAGAGATCATGTCACCGGTATCCAGCCCCTCAGCCATATACATCAAAGTAACGCCGGTCACTTTCTCACCATTGATGATACTGCGCTGAATCGGAGCACCTCCCCGATATTTAGGAAGCAACGAACCGTGTACATTCACACAACCATTCCGCGGTAAGTCCAACACAGCTTTAGGCAAAATTTGACCATAAGCAGCCGTGACGATCAAATCCGGCTCATAAGCTGCCAGCTCGGCGACTGCCTCAGGACGACGCATGCGTTCTGGCTGAAGCACAGGTAATCCGAGAGCTAATGCGGCTTCCTTAACTGGTGAAGGAGCCAAGATCTTTTTTCTCCCCTGCGGACGATCTGGTTGGGTGATGACAGCTACAACTTCATAGCCTTCATCTACCAGCATTTGCAAGCTTGGCACCGCAAAAGCTGGAGTTCCCATGAATACAATCTTCATATTCCTCACTCCTCAGTCTCGTTAGCAGTCATCTCGTATACTTTTTCAGCGATATCTGTAAATAGAACTCCATTCAAATGGTCAATCTCATGCTGAAAAGCCCGGGCAAGTAAACCACTGCCGGTTATCGTAATCTCTTTTCCCTCACGGTTAAGGCCACGTACAGTTACAGTCTCCGCACGGCGAACATCACCATTCAAGCCAGGAATACTAAGACATCCTTCTGGTCCTAGCTGTTCACCTTCCATGCTGATGATTTCAGGGTTAATCATTTTGATCAATCCATGCTCTTCATCCGCATCCACCACAATTAGACGTTTCAAAATTCCGACTTGGGGTGCCGCCAGCCCTACTCCTTCAGCGTCATACATCGTATGTGCCATATCATCCAGCAATTTTTTAACATTAGGAGTAACTACAGCTACTTCTTTAGCTTTTTTGTGCAATACTTCATCCGGTTCTTTAACGATCAAACGTATAGCCATTACAAAACACCTTCCCGTTCTGAACATTTCTATATTTAAAGTCAATTGATAAAGCTCTTTTTTTACATTGTAACATGATACGGATTTACATCAACATCTGCGGATCCACATCAATGCTGATCTGAAGACCGGTATCCCGCACAGAATCCTCTAACTCTTCAGCCACTTGGCGGACAAGTCCAATCACATCGATGGCGCCGCGCCATTTTATCATACACTGGAATCTATATCTACCCTTTAATCGAGGGATAGGTGATGCCACAGGACCCAACAGATCTAACACATCGCTGGTTAGCTTATCGAGACTTCCAAACCACCTTAGCTGTCTGGCCTTTCCCTGAAGATTCAGAGCATAATTCTCTGCCATCCGCAGTAGAAGCGGCAGCTGTTCATGAGACAATGTGACCAGAATGAGTCTGCAATATGGCGGATAATGGAGGCCTCTGCGATGCTTCAGCTCTTCACGTACAAAAGAGAGATAGTCATGTCCGCTGGCATGAATAATAGAATAATGCTCTGGCGTATAGGACTGAACGACCACTTCGCCTGGAAGCTGGTGCCGGCCTGCTCTGCCTGCAACTTGTGTAAGCAATTGGAATGTCTTCTCTGCTGCGCGAAAATCGGGCAGGTTCAAAGCTGAATCTGCTGTGATTACACCAACAAGAGTGACATCTGGAAAATCCAGTCCCTTTGCTACCATCTGAGTGCCCAGGAGAACATCCGCTTTTTTGTCTCGGAATTGGTTCAGCAGCTTCTCATGTGAGCCCTTTTCTGTTGTTGTGTCCACATCCATACGAATCACTCGTATGCCTGGGAACAGCTTACCAAGCTCTTCCTCCACCCGCTGTGTACCCGTTCCGAAAAACCGGATATGCTCACTCCCACACTCCGGACAAAGCTTAGGTGCTGGTTCAGCATGTCCGCAATAATGACAACGCAAATTGTCACTACGGCTATGATACGTTAGTGAGATATCACATTCTGGACAACCGGCTACGTAACCACAGCTACGACACATGACAAAGGTTGAGAAACCTCTACGGTTAAGCAGCAGCACCGTCTGTTCTCCGCGTTCCAGCCTCTCTTCCAGTGCTGAATGAAGCTTTCGGCTGAACATCGAACGGTTGCCTTCTTTAAGCTCTTCCCGCATGTCTACTACGTTCACCTTTGGAAGTTCATTTCCAAGCGCACGGGTAGGCATTTCTAGCAGTACCGGTGAAAAGTGAATATCACTCTGCGATCTTGCAGCATGATAGCTTTCCAGCGAAGGCGTAGCAGAACCTAGAATCACAGCTGCCCCACACTGTTCCGCTCTACGAATAGCAGCATCACGGGCATGATATTTCGGATTCTCCTCCTGTTTATAAGAGGTCTCATGTTCTTCATCCATAATAATCAACCCTAGGTTGGAGAAAGGAGCAAACACGGCCGATCTTGCGCCTACAGCGACTGTGGCCTTTCCTTCACGGATTTTACGCCACTCATCGTATCGCTCACCAACAGACAGCCGGCTATGCATAACCGCGACCCCGCTGCCGAACCGCCCCTTAAACCGCTCCACCATTTGTGGTGTTAAAGCAATCTCTGGCACAAGAACAACAGCCTGTCTGCCCTGATCTAAACAGCGTTTAATACATTGCAAATAGATCTCTGTCTTACCACTACCCGTAACTCCATGAAGCAGAAATACTTCGTGAAGCTGCTCCTCTAAGGTTCGAGAAATTCTTGTATATACGACCTCTTGTTCCGCAGTAAGCGGTAGAGGTGTGGTAGGTTTAAAATCTCGCCCTTGATAAGGATCGCGATAGACTTCAATTTCACTGATCTCGATAAAACCTTTTTCCTCCAAGGCCTTTACAGTACTTGCCGTTACTTGGAGTGCAGACAAAACTTCTTTAAGAGCCATGGGGAGTGTAGCTTCCATATCAACTAAAAAGCTCAGAACTTCCTTCTGGCGTGCGGATTTTTTTGGGAATTTGTTCAAAGCCTCACGGGCAGCAGTGACACCTATCGCCAGATCGACTGCCTTGAGCTTTTTCTTGCCCATTTTATCCTTAATGGATTGACTCTCTATAAGTACTCCACGCCGCAGCATGAACTTCACCGTCTCAGCAGCCTCAGGAAATGCACGAGTAAGCTGCTTCATGGAAACTTCGCCACTACGTCCAATAAATTCTGTGATTAGTCGTTCCTCATCCCCTGTGTCGGCAAACATTGGGAACAATTCATCCTCTGGAAATGCTGTCTCTTCCTGCACATCTCCAAGTGAAATCAGCCGTTCTGCCTTCCCTTTTAGAGCGGTGGGCAACATCGCTTGCAGTGCTGAAATTCGTCTACATGCATATCTTTTACTCATCCAGTCCGCAAGCTCAACTAATTCAGGAGATAAAGGCGGAAGCAAATCCAACACTTCTTGAATAGGCTTCAGGCTAGGACTCACTAGGGTCTCGCCTGATTCTAGAGATACTACAAAACCTTGGACTGTCCGGTGCCCAAACGGAACGGCTACCCGACTGCCCACTTCAATCCATAACTTCAGGGATTCTGGAATACTATAATCAAATGGCCGGTCAGTGCTGCGTACAGGCACATCCACAATGACCTTGGCGATATCCATTATAATGAAGCTCCAGTAATCCGCTCTGCCACGAGCGTCAGCAAATGACGAGCAACCTCATCCTTCGACAATTGTGGCAATTCAAGCACCAATCCATTCACATCATATATCGAAACGATATTCGTATCCGCTCCAAATCCGGCTCCTGCAGCCGCTACATTGTTAGCAACGATGAGATCGCAGTTTTTGCGGACCAGCTTGTCCTTAGCATAAAATTCCGTATTGCCCGTTTCCGCAGCAAAGCCGACCAAAAACTGCTTGTTTTTGGTCTTACCGAGTGTTTCCAGAATATCCGTTGTCTTCACAAGCTCAAGCGTCATCGTCTCTCCGCTTTTTTTAATCTTGGAAGGCTCACTATGCTTCGGACGGTAATCCGATACAGCAGCCGCCTTGATCATAATGTCGCAGCTGTCCCACAGTGCGGTAACTGCTTCATACATTTCCTGTGCAGATTGAACACGAATGACTGAAATCTCTGGTTCCTGTGGAGGAGCCTCATCTGTACGCGCAGCAATCAACGTTACCTCAGCACCCATAGCACGTGCAGCACGTGCTAGCGCGAAGCCCATTTTACCGGATGAATCATTGGAGATATAACGCACTGGATCAATCCGTTCTACCGTTCCACCCGCTGTGATGACGATTTTTTTACCCGCAAGAGGTTTGGATGCGACGCTTGCTTGGTGTGCAAAAAAATTCTCAACCACACTCACAATAGCCTCTGGCTCTTCTAGCCGACCTTTGCCAACGTATCCACATGCCAGCAGTCCTTCACCAGGCTCAATAAACTGAATGCCCCGGCTAGCGAGAATATTCAAATTATTAAGTACAGCTGGATGCTGATACATATGAACATTCATAGCTGGTGCAACCATAATAGGAGCCGTAGTAGCAAGCAGTGTAGTAGATAACATATCATCGGCGATCCCGTGTGCCATTTTGGCAATTATATTTGCGGTTGCGGGTGCTACCAGCACAAGATCCGCAGCATCTGCCAGATCAATATGTGAAATGGAGGATGGATCTCTCTCCTGGAATGTATCGCTATATACTCGTTGCTTCGATAGTGACTGTAGAGTTAATTCTGTAATGAACTGCTTCGCCGAAGCTGTCATAATGACATGAACCTCGGCTCCTTTTTGGACAAGCTTACTGGTCAAGGACGCCGCTTTATAAGCAGCAATTCCTCCTGTGATCCCAAGTAAAATAGTCTTCCCCTTCAAGCTCTTCAACATGATCTCCCCCCTGTTCCCTACTCTTACAACGAATGGCTATCTTTACGACGAGAAAAAAATAACAACCTTCCGGTTGTCATAAAGAGCCCGGTTCTGGGCTTTCATCATAAATTTAAGACCCGTAATTGCTCCATAACCCAAGAAGAAACGGCAGCGCCTCAAAACAAATAGGCGGCATCCGTTTCTACAATAGGTCATTATTACTTATACTTGAGACTACTCTTCACCGCGGGTTAGAGTAATGCGATCTTCGTAAATTTCCTCAAGAGCAACACCAACAAATTTATGCGATCTAGGATTCTTCACATCTGTCTTGCCACCCTCACGCAATTGTCTAGCACGACGTGCAGCAGCGACAACGAGCGAATACTTACTGTCAACCTTAGTCATCATTTCATCAATGGATGGATATAGCACTGGGACACCTCTTCATAGTTTACTGTTAATACCATTTGACCTTCAGCATAAATTATCTGACTTTACAATGTTCGGCGATAATAATGCTTTCTATTCTCTTACAAGCCAGATCAATCTCATCATTCACAACAGCATAATCATAATGCTGCATTAAGTTGATCTCATCTTCCGCAACAGTCATGCGGTGATCGATCACATCTGGATGCTCAGTACCCCGTCCGCGAATGCGGTCCTTCAACTCGTCCATGGATGGAGGAAGAAGGAACACAAAAATCCCTTCAGGAAATTTCTCTTTGACTTTGAGAGCTCCTTGAACCTCAATTTCGAGAATAATGTCTTTGCCGCTATTGAGAGTTCTCTCCACAAAATCACGGGGAGTACCGTAATAATTACCTACGTACTCCGCGTATTCAAGCAATTGATCGGCTTCGATCATTGTCATAAATTCCTCTTTGCTTTTGAAAAAATAGTTGACGCCATCTTCCTCACCCGCACGCGGACTGCGAGTAGTAGCAGAAACTGAGTAGACAAGTTCGGGCATCTTCGGACGTAGTGCAGTACAAACAGTACCTTTACCCACGCCGGAAGGTCCGGATAATATGATGAGCAATCCTTTTGACATAATACACTCCATTTAGTTGTTATTCGTCGTTGTCGTCATCTTTACTGGATAAGCGATGCGCCACAGTCTCCGGCTGTACAGCCGATAGGATGACATGATCACTATCTGTAATGATTACGGCACGAGTCCGTCGGCCATAGGTGGCGTCGATCAACATATGCCGATCACGTGCCTCCTGGATAATACGTTTGATTGGTGCAGATTCCGGACTGACGATAGAAATAATGCGGTTGGCAGACACAATATTTCCAAAGCCAATGTTAATAAGTTTGATTGCCATGTTCCGGTAGTTCCCCCCATAAAGTTCTATGCTATTACCTATTCCCGATTACTCTATGTTCGCAGCTTGTTCTCGAATCTTCTCCAGTTCTGCTTTCATATCTAGCACAAGACCCACGAGAGTTAGATGATTGCATTTCGATCCGATTGTATTCGTCTCACGGTTCATCTCCTGAATGAGAAAATCCAGTTTGCGTCCTACCGGTCCTTTCCCCTTCAGGAGGGCTCTGCATTGCTCGAAATGACTATACAACCGGGTCAACTCTTCATCAATATTACAGCGATCTGCAAAAATAGCGATCTCCATCCCGAATTTATGCTCATCAAAAGCGAACGTCCCATCATTTAGTTCATTCAATCGATGTCGAAGTTTCTCACGATATTCAATGATTACGACAGGTGCAAGTTCAACCATTTCAGCATGCATGTTCTCAAGATGGTTCAGGCGCTGTTCAATATCTGCGGCTAGATAACTGCCTTCACGGGCGCGCATCTCCAGCAGAGACTGCAAACACTGCTCAAGTCCCGCCTCCAATACTTCGGAGTAGTCTTCTAATGTCGCAGACACGGCACCCGCAGCCTCGTCTTTGCTGTCCATAATACCGGGTATAGAAAGTATATCACGTAAAGTCAACTCACCAGTCAAACCATATTCGTTCTTAAGCTGCTCTGCTGCCTTTAGATAGGTCATTACAGCAGAGTGATTCAGAACCGGTCTAACTGTCGACTCATCGTGCTCTCTATTGATGGTAACATCTATTCTTCCCCGTTTGATGTGCTGTTGAACCTTTCTTCTCAACACATCCTCATAACCCGTCCAATCCCGGGGCATCCGCAGTACAACTTCGCAGTACCGGTGATTCACCGATTTCACTTCGAACATAATCTTGTAGCCGCCGAATTGCAGGGACGATTGACCGTATCCGGTCATGCTAAATGACAACGGAATCACATCCATTACACTATTGTAATTGATTATTACTAGCGAAACAAGGGGGACAATTTGCGTCCTGATTTCTCCCACACATACTCCATTAGCTGTGCGCTCATATCATAGAACATGAACGGAGTCATCAGATAGATTCCATTAAAATGGGCAGTAGCAACATCTAACAGTTCCTTAGCGATAGCGACACCTTCTGCTCTTCCAGCTTCCCCTTCAAGTCCCTTCATGCGGTTGCGGACATCGTCCGTAAGCTGAATACCGGGAACCTCATTATGTAGAAACTCTGCATTACGTCCGCTTGCCAGTGGCATAACACCAATGAATACGGGGATTTCCAGATGTGCTGTTGCCTCAGCTATCTTCACGATAAGTTCCTGATCATAGACAGGCTGGGTCATAATATAGTCGGCACCAGAGGCAATTTTCTTCTCCAGACGTTGCACTGCCTTATCCAAATGTTTAACATTCGGGTTAAATGCAGCTCCGATTACAAAATTCGCTTTCTGTTTCAAAGGTTTACCTGAGAAGGAAATCCCGTCATTCAGCTGCTTGATCATTCTAATAATCTCAAAAGAGGTTAAATCATAAACCGAGCTTGAGCCGGGAAGATCTCCAAATTTCGCAGGATCACCTGTTACAGCCAGCACATGATCAATTCCAAGCGCATCAAAACCCATCAAATGGGATTGAGTACCAATCAAATTACGATCCCGGCAAGCAATATGCACTAGCGGACGAAGTCCAGTTTTAGCGTGCACCAAATGTCCCAAAGCCATGTTGCTCATCCGTGTGACAGCCAGGGAGTTGTCGGCGAGTGTCAGCGCATCCGCGCCTGCTCTTCTCAAAACTTCTGCGCCCTGCATAAACTTTGCAATATCCAATTCACGAGGTGGATCAAGCTCAACAATAACCGTATGTCGTTCCTTTACCAGATCAACCAGGTTCGGCTCTCTACCATCTCTATCCTCATCGCCAAAATTCTCTTGCAGCGATACACGCTCCACTGCAGGTGGCAACGGTTTAGGAAGCGGTTGCGGTACATAATTCTTCAGTGCAGAGGAGATTTCTGCGATATGCTGCGGAGTTGTACCACAGCAACCACCGATTATCCGGCAGCCCATCTCCGCGAAAGTCTGTGCCATTTGGCCAAAATATTCTGGTGAAGCCCCGTACCGGTATTCTCCGTCTACATAATCCGCCACACCCGCATTTGGATACACAGAGGCTGGCAGAACCAGATTCCCTTGTACAGCTTTGAGCGCTCGCTTCATTCCGTTCGGGCCTGTGTTACAGTTAAATCCGATAACATCAGCGCCATCGCCTTCCAGAATACGAAAGGCTTCTGGCAAAGTTAATCCATCTAATGTGCGTGCCGTTTCATCGACAGCTAATTGGCAAACTACAGGAAGCGAGCTGATCTTGCGGAGCGTTCTTAGAGCTAAATGCAGTTCCTCAACATCGTAAAAGGTTTCCAGCATAATGCCATCTACGTCCTCTTCTAGCAATGCAGCAATCTGCTGTGTAAAATATTTTTTCAGCTCTGTGGAAGAGAGATTCGCACGTTTGCCCGCACGAATAGATCCTACAGCTCCTAATACATACCCATGATCTCCAGCAGCCTGGCGAGCGATTCTAACCCCGGCTCGATTTATTTCCTCAACCTTGGATTCTAGACCATATTTGGACAGCCTGTCATAGTTCGCCGAGAAGGTGTTGCTTTCCAGCAGCACTGCCCCTGCCTCAATATAGCTGCGATGAACATCTTCGATTACCCCCGGAGAGGTCAAATTTAATTCTTCATAGGAAATGCCGACCGGGAAACCCTTCTGATATAAGTAGGTCCCCATCGCTCCGTCTCCGACTAATACTTTATTTCCCCATGCGGAACGTAAATCCGGCTTCACAACAAGATCCTCCCCTGCCACATTAGTTTCTAACTTTAGTTTCATACTAATGTAACATAAATCGGTATGGATGATAAGCTTTACAAAAGAAAAGCATTTAGACCAAAATATCACCATGCATGTTCATATGTAAAAAGCTTCATACTAACGTTAATGCCGTTATTTCCATAAAGGAGAGAATACTTTGAAGAAAAAAACAAGAAAGTTTCTGATCCGAAAATACGCTGTAACTTTACTGCTAGCCACTCTCTGCTTGCTGTATATTTATTTGCTAGATTGGCTGTATGGCTATGGGCTGGGTAACGTCGGGTATATCCTTAACTATCTATTCTATACCGCCTCTGAGAAAGCTACTGCTTGTATTTTGCTGCTCTGCTTGTTCATCCCCGATATCTATTACTGGAAAACAGGACATCAACCAGAACGTGGCGGGGAAAGATGACTTCTTATCGCCGCAACGATGATAAGAATTACAGGGATCAACACCATAAAGAAGGGGAAAATCGTATATAACAATCTCCCCCCCTCATTAATATGTTCAGTAAAGCTCCGCGCATTCAACATCGAGCTGAACAGAATGATCAGAGCACAGGGATAGACCATTCTCCGGTAAGGAATCTTGAACAATTCCGAAATTCCTATAAGTGCGGCCGCAAAAAACACAGACATTTTGAAAAAAACGCCGATAATCAGCACCATAACAATTAGAATATCCACACGTTGAATAAAATCGGAGATTGAAATCTTGCTAATCGTGGGCATCAGAGGGAGGGGTGACCGTTTCACTATATCTGTGCCAAGCACGGAAATATTCAGCATCATAGTCAGACTTAAGAGCAAACCTGAAACAAATATCCCCGCGGCGATGACCCAAGGACCTTTTTTAACATTGTTCAGATAGGGCATTAGCATGGTAAAACAAATCATTTCACCAAAAGGGAACATATAGTTCTGGCGAATAACAGAATCAATCACAGGCTGGAACCCATTCTCAAAAATAGGAAGTAATCGATTTAAATTAATTGAGCCCGATAACATCAGCATGATCGAGCAAAATATTCCTATCAGCATTACAAGAGTTGCGAATACCAATGAAGTTCGGGATAATACCTCTACTCCTTTATGCAAAACATACGCAGAAGATAAGATCATCAACGTTGAAATAATAAACAAAGGTGTGCGGTGCATAGTAGCCATAACCAGCATGGAACTGCCATCCCGTAAATCACGACCCGCTAAATTGAGGAATAGGGTAATGTAGAGAACGGAAATCACCGTACCTAAGGATTTTCCCAATAGCTTGCGGGTATAAGCCGTTAAGGGGAGATCCGGAAACTTTCTGTACAAATAAGTGTACCCCGAAAATACAATCAAACCGATCAAATTTCCGAGGAGTATGGAAATCCACGCATCTTTACCAGACTCCATCCCAAGATTCACTACCAGCGCTGTTCCCAGCTCAAACAACAAAGTCAACGTGAAAAATTGGAGTAGTCCTATTTTTATCTTTCCCATAGCTGTCTCCTCCTTTATTGTCATTACTTATTCTTGGATTGAAAGGAATCACTTCGCATATCCGTATGCCTGATCACAGCATCAGCCTCGATATTAATCTGGCAGGTTTCAAATATACTCTCCCAATGATCTTTCACTTGTTTCCAGCCACGTGGATTAGCTCTTTCTACTGCTTCACCGAAACCTAGATAATCACTTTTTAATGAACGGGCAGTTGCTATGGCAGCGCGGATCTGTTCTTGAATATTCTTTTCCAAAAGCTTCGAAAGATCGTTTAACACTGTTGGATCTGTTAGATCCAAGCCATTGGGCGATTCCTTTAATCCAGCCTGCTGAGTGACATTAACCGTGAAGATAGGATGCTCTATATCTTTCGCATCCGCGTGGATATGTACCTGTGATAAATACACATTAAACGATATATAGTCCTTCTCCCCTATCGAGACCAATACCGGCATCTGAGATATTTTATTCTTAAGTAGAACGGTACCGATCGCCTCTTCGCCGAGCAGCCATCCTTTAAGCTTGTCTTCTTTAAAAGCTGCAAGACCGGTAACCTTTATTATGGTCTTCGGACTTATGTTCTTTAAATTATCGTTGCTCTCCCTCTGGTCCAAATCTCCAGTCACTAGCACGCCATTGATCACAGGCCCCCCACCCGGAACCTGAATCCCCCGGATAATATCATCCACTTCCATCCGATAGTTATATCCGAATTGTTTAGAGGTTGTCTGCAGCTTCTCCACCAAATCATTGGCTGGAATCCTTCCGAACACGGTCATAGTTGTCATACATTCACTTGCAGGCTGTCCCTTGGAAATAAAAATCAGGCTTGTCAGCCGGGTTTCGCTTTCCCTTTCCAGCACATCCATGATATCCTTGATGCCTTCTTGAGCGAACTTCTCGGAAATGATGACCACCCTAATATGTCCTAAAGACAAAAAACGTGCAGTCTGACGCGAGGCATTAGCTAATGCTTCAAACATAGTGCGGCCGCTACCTTTATAAACCGAAACAGGTGAAGTTCCTCTAGCGTTCTTCCCAGAGATTTCGTCAGCAACGATAACCTGAAAGGATAATACATATTTCTCTTCTTCTGTAGGTCCTCTATCTATGGACACACCGGAAACGATGGCTCTTCTGTTTAATTCCACACTATCCCAGCAGCCTGTGAGACTAAGACAGATCAATACGCAAGGTAAAAGTCCTGCTAAGAAAAAATTGCATTTACTCAGAATCTTGCTTTCCTTTCTTATGCGGCTGTGTCCCTTTAGTCTTATCAAGAATTTTTGGAGATAGGTTCTGTTCATGTCCGGCTGTGATCTCCTTCCCTTCTGAAATGTTCCCTTGCTGCGCAGTAGCAGGAGCTGGTTCTGCTGTGCCAAGCGCCCACAAAGGCAGCCTTAAGACGGCATCCTTCTGACCTCTGGATGACAAAGGCACGATTGGAGACAAATAAGGAACGCCAAAAGTCCGCAGACTGTTCATATGTGCAACCAGTACGATTAAACCCAGTGTAATCCCGTAAAAACCAAACATACCAGCCAATATCAAAAAACCAAAGCGGATAATTCTGCCCGCAATCGCCATGTTATACGCTGGAATGGCAAAGCTCGCAATCCCGGTCAACGCGACCACAATCACCATAACGGGCGTAATAATTCCAGCCTCTACCACAGCCTGACCAAGAATCAGAGCACCTACTACAGATACGGTCTGCCCAACTGCACGCGGCATTCTTACTCCCGCTTCCCGGATGATCTCAAACGCACCTTCCATTAGAATAGCTTCGACAAAAGCGGGGAAAGGCACATTTTCCCGTTGCGATAAAAGGTTGATCAGCAAAGTCGTAGGGATCATCTCATAATGAAACGTCGTCAAAGCTATATACACGGAAGGCCCTAGAATAAGCACGATAAAACTGATATACCGAATAATTCGCATCAGAATTGCAATATCGAACCTTTGCGCATAATCCGAAGCTGACTGAAAAAAAAGAGTGAAAACTGCAGGCAAAATCAATACAAAGGGGGTACCATCAACGACAATCACTACCCTCCCTTCTAACAGATTCGTTGCAGCAACGTCTGGCCGCTCGCTGTTATTGATGGTCGGAAAAGGGGTAAAGGTCTTATCCTGAATCAGCTCTTCGATATAACCGGATTCCATGATGGCATCTACATTAATCTGCTGCAGCCGTTTTCTAACTTCTTCAACCAGCTTCTCGTCCGCAGTATCCTTGATGTACATAAAAACCACATCGGTCTGAGTTACCGCCCCGATCTTCACATGCTCGAGTCTTAGTTTGGGTGATCTTATTCTTCTGCGTATTAATGAGACATTCGTAGCCAAAGATTCAACAAAGCTATCCTTTGGACCACGCACAACTAGCTGAGTGGAGGGTTCAGTGACAGAACGAGCTTCCCCTCCTTCAGTCTCACACATGATGCCACTGTCATAACCTTCAATGAGAATCAGTGTCTTCCCAGAAAGAATTCCGAGCAGCACCTCGTTCCAATCCTCCTGCAGCTGCGCTTCACCTATTTCCAGGGCACGGTTTAAAATGAGGTCATTCAGATTATTATTTGCTGCAGTATTACTTTCCTTAAGCATCTCATCTGTTATGGAGAGCAATGAACCCATTACAAATTGATTCACGGTTTCTGTCTTAGCTAGACCATTAAGATGTACCGCAGCAGCCTCAACAACGGATTCCTCACCAAGCTTTACCTGGCGGATTCTAAGATCCGGACTATCTCCCAGCTCGGTTATGATATTGTTTAGCGTCTGCTCCAGATGAATGGTTAATCTCACTCCAGAACCTGGACCTGCCGGGTCAGCTTGCTGTCCCTTACCGGATTTATTTTTTTTAGTTAACCCGTTGATGTTCAACAAGCTCCCCTCCTTTTTTTCATAAACATTGTAGTATTATTCTCGGTTACTCCTTCCATTATTCGGCTGCTTAAAGTCACCTCAGGTTAGAAACACAAAAAAGGCAGTCCAAGAATGTGCTCTTGGACTGCCTTTTTATTATTTTTCTATATTGCTACACTGCCCGTGAATACGACCTCAGCAGGTCCAGTCATATACACATGATTATCCTCTTCATTCCATTCAATATAGAGATCGCCGCCCTTTAGACTAATCCAAGCTGCCCGGTCTGTAAATTCATTCAGTACAGAGGAGACAAGGGTTGCACAGGCTCCAGTGCCACAGGCAAGCGTAGGTCCTGCCCCACGTTCCCAGACACGCATATCCACTCTGCCCCGATCCAGTACCGTTGCGAATTCAACGTTTACTTTTCTCGGGAACAAAGGATGTACCTCAAGCTTAGGTCCCCATGTGGCAAGATCAAAATTCACTGCATCTTCTACGTAAATCACGCAATGAGGATTTCCCATGGATACCGCTGTGAACTTAAATTCGGTTCCGTCCGCTTCAATCGGCTGAGCGAGCACTGGCTCTGCATCAATAGATACTGGAATTTGCAGACCGGACAATACAGGTTCGCCCATATCTACGGTTACAGTCTCCACAACACCGTCTTTCACGTTTAAAGTAACCTTTTGTTCTCCGGCACCAATCGTTTCTATTACAATCTGCTCTGAGCTTACCAGTCCGTGGTCATATACATATTTAGAGACACAGCGAATGGCATTTCCGCACTGCTCCGCCTCCGAACCATCAGAATTCATAATACGCATCTTGAAATCGCCACGCTCAGAAGGCAGGATATATACCAGTCCGTCAGCACCGATTCCAAAGAACCGGTTGCATAGGGTTACAGCAAGCTCCGCTGCATTACTTGGCAGCTCTTGCTCGCCGAAAACAACGATGAAGTCATTACCGAGGCCGTGCATTTTTGTGAATTCCATTAAAAGTCCACTCCTAAAGGTTATGTTATGTTAGCATTCGCTTAAGCTTAAAGTTCTGTGTAATTGAGCATTTCGCAAGCATATGAGCGGTTAACTGCAACAAGTATACCTTTAGGAATGGAGCATTAGTATTGACTTTATGCTGAAATTTTTGTACTTTTTATCATCGGATTACTGCCGCTGCGTCCACGATTACGTTTGCCACCCCAAACACTGCCGGCACCCATCAAGAAGGTCGGGATCCCCGCTGTTACAAACACCAGACACCATTCGCGGAAATTGAGCGGCACTGTTTTGAAGACAGGCTGGAGCACAGGCACGTACATTACGGCCAGCATCAGTAAGACTGATGACAACACGGCAAGCACTAGATACTTATTCTGGAACGGATTGCGGTGGAACACTGAACGCGAACTGCGGCAATCGAACACATGGATCAACTGTGCCATAACTAGTGTTGCAAAAGCAACGGACTGTGCCCGAATCAATTGTGCAGGATTCTCTGGTGCTATACGTAAAGTTAGCCAAAATGCTCCTAGCGTACATAAACCAATCAAGAATCCACGGCTTATAATTTTCCAGCCTAAGCGGCGGGCAAAAATATTTTCTTTCGCACCACGAGGTTTATGCTCCATCAAATCCTTCTCGGGCTGATCCACTCCAAGTGCCATCGCTGGCAGTCCGTCTGTCACTAGATTGACCCAAAGAATTTGGATCGGAACGAGTGGTAAAGGCAGACCCAGCATCATGGCAAAAAACATAGTCAGAATCTCTCCCACATTGGATGCCAACAGATAACGAATGAATTTACGAATATTCTCATAGATATTTCTGCCTTCTTCGATGGCAGCAACAATCGTTGAGAAGTTATCATCCCCGAGAACAAGTGACGATGCTTCCTTGGTCACATCTGTACCTGTGATCCCCATGGATATCCCGATATCTGCAGCCTTAATGGCTGGAGCGTCGTTCACTCCATCTCCGGTCATAGCCACTACGTGACCGTGACGTTGTAGAGATTTAACGATCCGAAGCTTATGCTCTGGAGATACGCGGGCGAATACAAACACATTGTCCGATATCTTATCCAGCTCATCATCATCCATCCGGGTTAACTGAGCGCCTGTCAGCACCGTTCCACCACGCTGCAGAATTCCCAGCTGGTGAGCAATTGCCTCGGCAGTTGTTCCATGATCACCAGTAATCATAACCGTCTTAATCCCTGCCCGGCGTGTGACACTGATGGCATCGCGGACTTCACGACGTGGCGGATCGATCATTCCTGCCAAGCCAATAAAGACTAATTGATTCTCCGCATCCTTTTCACTATTCACATGTTCATTTGGACGCATATCCCGGTAAGCCATACCTAGCACACGAAGGGCTCCTGAAGCCATTTGCTCATTGGCATCAAGCACCTTCTGCCGCAAAGTTGGCGTACAAGGCACAACACCGCCCTCCCAAAGCATATATGCGCAGCGATTCAGCAATACATCGGGCGCACCTTTGGTACATACCATCCGTCCTCCCGGATGGCCTACGATCACAGACATCAGCTTCCGCTCAGAATCAAACGGAAATTCCTGTTCACGAGTGTAGGTTACGGCAAGCGTCTGAGCGGTCAGTCCCATCTTTCCTGACAGTGCCACGAGCGCTCCTTCTGTCGGGTCGCCCTTCAGTTCCCAAACGGAAGTGTTGTCTGCAGACTTTTCAAGAACAGCATCCTTATCCTTCCCTTTTCGTTTGCCTCGCACTTCAGACTGGAAGGTCTCAATAATTTCCGCGTTGCTGCATAATGCGCCAACCTGCAACATCCGCCGTAAGCTTTGATCATGTTTTAGATCCACTGCTTTGCCTTTCTCCAGAACCTGTCCATTTGGAGCATACCCTTCACCTGTTACCTCAAGACCACGTCCACCCGTCCATAATCGGGTCACCGTCATTTTATTTTGCGTTAATGTTCCTGTCTTGTCTGAACAGATTACCGAGGCACAGCCCAACGTTTCCACTGACGGCAATTTACGAACGATAGCCTTGCGTTTGATCATCCGCTGCACGCCTAGCGCAAGCGCAATAGTTACAATAGCGGGGAGACCTTCCGGAATCGCGGCAACTGCCAAGCTCACACCAGCTAAGAACATGGAGGTGGCAGGCTGTCCATGCAGAATACCTGCTACCACAACTACAATTGTCAATCCCAGAGATACGTAGATCAGAATCTTTCCTAGCTGCTCAAGCCGATGCTGTAAAGGTGTTTCCTGAGAATCCGTATTTTGGATTAGATCCGCTATCTTACCCATTTCCGTGTTCATACCGGTACGGATTACAACAGCTCGCCCTGTTCCTCTGGTCACCATAGTGCCCATGAAGCCTAAATTCTTCTGATCACCAAGCGGAATCTCTTCTGCACGGATCGCTTCCGAATGCTTCGAGACAGGCAATGATTCCCCAGTAAGTGCGGATTCTTCCACATATAGAGCACTGCATTCCAACCAACGTACATCGGCAGGAATCCGATCTCCACTCTCCAGCAAGACAATATCACCTGGCACCAACATCTTGGCTGGGATAATCTCGCTATTCCCTCCACGTAGCACTTTGGCAGAAGGTGCGGAGAGTTGCTTTAAAGCTCTTAGCGAACGTTCGGCGCGAAACTCCTGAACAAATCCAAGCGCTCCATTCAGTAGGATAATCGCGATGATCGTGATGGCATCCAAGTATTCGCCTAGCAACCCGGATACAAGCGTTGCACCCATGAGCACAAGCACCATGAAATCCTTGAACTGGTTCAACAGCAGGGTAAACGGAGATACTGTCTTTCCTTCCGACAGCTCGTTGTACCCGTTCTCCTTTCGTCTCTCCGCGGCTTCCTCATCACTGAGGCCCGTCCTTGGCTGGACATTGAACATTTTCTGCAGCTCTTCTGCACCGAGACGGTGCCAACTGTTTTGTTCCATGACTTTTCTTTCCCTCCCGGTCGTTTCTTTACTTCCGGCGGCGCACAGCTTTTCCACCTGTTCATGACAAATGTATTCAAGGTCGTCCAATAATATCACCCCTATCCAATTCCCCTTTTGCGCGAATGTCCTAAAGTATGGCATCATAGAGAGGTGAGCATAGACGTCTTCGGCGTCCTTATAAGGACAGGTAAGCGTTTGAGCGAGAAATATAAGGTATAAGTATTGTGTGAAACTTTTACTTTCTTATATTTAAGAAATTCATTTCACGGCGACAGGAGAGCTTTATCATGGCATTAGACGGCATTGTTACCCGAGCTATCGTGCACGAATTGCAATCATTCATAGGTGCACGTATAGGAAAAATATATCAACCGAACAATCACGATTTAATTTTTAACCTGCGCGGCGCAGGTGGCGGCGGCAAGCTGCTGCTCTCTGCTAATCCAACGTATCCTCGGGTGCATTTTACCGAAAGAAACAGCATTAATCCTTCGGAAGCACCCATGTTCTGCATGCTTATGCGGAAGCATTGTGAGGGAGGGACCATTGAAAGTATTACGCAGGTAGGTATGGAACGAATTATTCACATAAACGTCAAGACTAGAGATGAGCTTGGTGACGTCTTTGCCAAAAAGATCATCATAGAACTCATGGGTCGACACAGTAACATCATTCTTACTGATCTCAGCTCTGGAACGATCATAGACGGCATTCATCATGTAACTCCATCGATCAGCAGCTATCGGATTGTGATGCCCGGCATCGCCTATACAGAGCCGCCACAGCAACATAAGCTGAACCCTTTGGAGATTGGTCAGGAGCAATTTCTCAATTTAATCTCGGCTGCTGAAGAAGCTGCACTGATAGAGGATGTTGAGGAGGAGACTGAGCCAGAAGAAATCATTGAGGGTGAGCTTGCTAATCTGATCACAAAAGAAGCAGTAGAGCAAAAACCTGACGGCTCTGGCGGTCCTTCTCCCTCAGCTGACCCCGTGGGCTGGATGGTACATGCTTTCAGCGGAATGAGCCCACTGATTGCTGGTGAAATTGCTCTTCGTCTGAGAAACACCCTGGATAAAGGCGAAGTTACAGAATCCGAAGCAGCATTTCCGACACAATTATGGGTTGCCTTCCATTCTGTAATGGGATCCGTACGCGATAACGAATTTTCTCCTGTTGCAGGTGCAAACGCAAAAGGTAAGATGATTTTTTCTGCGATCCCCTTAACACTTCTGGGTGAGAGTGCGAAACATTACAACTCCATCAGTGAATGTATGGAGGATTATTACGGGGATAAAGCCGAGCGCGATACTGTAAAGCAACGGGTGAGTGATTTGATCCGCTTCCTCAGCAATGAACGGAGCAAAAACGTTAAGAAACTCGCTAATTTGCAGAAGGATCTCGACGAAGCTCAGGATGCGGATCGTTACCGCATTTGGGGTGAGTTGCTTTTCGCTTCATTACACGCGGTATCCAAAGGGGATAAAGAAGCCTCCTTGGTCAATTATTATGATGAAAATCAGGCGGAAATGGTGGTTCCGCTCGATCCGTTATTAAATCCTTCGGACAATGCACAACGTTATTTCAAAAAATACAACAAATATAAAAACAGCCTGCTTGTCATTAATGAACAGCTTTTGAAGACGCATGAGGAAATTCTGTATATGGAGAGTCTGCTGCAGCAACTTGCCCACGCTTCCCTCAACGATATTGAGGAGATCCGCGACGAGCTTGTAAGCCAAGGTTATCTGCGAGACCGGAGCAAAAAGGGCAAAAAGAAGAAAAAGGCCACCAGACCCACATTACAGGTCTTCACCTCTTCAGAAGGAATCGATATTTATGTCGGCAAAAATAATTTGCAGAACGAATACGTCACCAATCGACTGGCTTCTCCGAATGATACTTGGCTGCATACCAAGGACATCCCCGGATCACACGTGGTCATCCGAAGTGAGCAATTTGGAGATGCAACGCTGGAAGAAGCCGCTCAGCTTGCCGCTTATTTCAGCCAAGCCAAACAGTCCAGCAGTGTGCCTGTGGACTGTACATTGATCCGCTATGTACGTAAACCAAGCGGTTCCAAGCCGGGATTTGTAATCTATGATCATCAAAAGACACTGTTCGTCACACCCAATGAGGAAAGAATTAAGAGTCTTCCAAATACTTTGAGAAGCTAAATACTAGATATAAAGAAACCTCCAGCTGCAGATGTTGAACATCTATAGCTGGAGGTTTTTTATAATTCGCTCCGCACTAATTTCATGCCTTTTTGTTTAAAAACTTCAGTACTTCTGTAGAAACCGTAACACTGCCGATATCCCCGTGAAAAATCACGCCTTGACGGGCACCATGAAAGTCAGAACCTCCGGTTATTAACAGATTATAATCCTCAGCCATAACTTGGTAACGTTCTTCTTCCGCAGGTCCATGATCAGAGTGATAGACCTCAATCCCTTTAAAAGCGCCTTGCTCCAGAATATCTCGCACCAGAAGGTCATCCCCGTACAAACCCGGATGGGCTAATACTGGAGACCCTCCTGCCTCAATGATCCACTCGCAAGCTTCCTCCGGTGTGATTCTAGGAGGTGACACATAGGCCGCTGCACCCTCGGCCAAATACTTGTTGAAGGCATCTCTCATATCGGTAGCTGCCCCAAGCCGAACCAGCTCGTCGGCAATATGTGGCCGGCCGATGCTTTCATCAGGCTTCAATTCCCGCCCGATCCCCGCTATAACCTGTTCCAAGGTAATCGCAATACCAAGGTCTTGCAGCTTGGTAATTATCGCTTCATTCCTAAGTGCCCGGGTATCTCTTAGCCCTTCCAAACGTGAGAGAAATTGTTCATTCTCAGGATCAACATAATAGCCCAGCACATGAATGTCTTTGCCACCAGCACGCGTACTGATCTCTACACCAGGCACAACGGTTATTCCGTACTTCGCTCCTGCTTCACAGGCTTCCTTCACGCCAGCTACTGTATCATGATCCGTAATGGCAACAGCGCTTAGCCCCTTCTCCTTAGCAAGCCGTACATTCTCCGCTGGCGGCTGCATGCCGTCAGATGCTAGAGTATGGGTATGGAGGTCGCATACATCCTTCGCAGGTAGGTTGCCTGCATTCTCCCACTCTTCCCGCAGAATCCCCATTTTTATGGCATCGTAGTATTCTCCTCGCACGATTCGTGCTTTACGGACGCGAGCTTCCTCCACCATGCCACATTTCGCTGCCAACCCGATCATTCTTTTATTCCCTGACCAGGTGCCTATTCCAAGACGGACTGTATCAAGAGAATTAAATAAATAATCTATCCACATCTTAAACGCTTCCGTACCGTAACCACCTGACCAATAACTAGAATCAAAGATTACTATACCAATCTCCATCCAGTTGGTTTCTTGCGATATCCAGTAGCGTCCTACTTTCCCCTTTACCTTGCCGTCTATTTCTATGATCAACAGGTTACGCGGGGTTTCCGTCTCAACTAACGCCAAATGACCTATGTAGTCCTCGGTAAACTTTTCGAATCTTTGATGTGCCAAAGATTTATAAGGACCATCCCATTTCAAGTGTTCACGGTCTTCAGCTTCATGATAGTGATAATAAAGCTTCTGAAAATCAGCCTCTGTAATATCGCGCAATACTAGCTTTTCTCCACGTAGAACAATTGACATTGTGATATCCCCCGCTTTAACTATCAGATTTCATTCGAATGCTCACGCAAATAAGTCAGGAAGGTTACTGCAGAAATTGGCAGCAGTGTTGATTTTAAATGAATGGCGTAGAATTGTCTTTTAAAAGAGGCATCAGAGATATTCACAATTTTCAACAGTCCAAGCGCAACTTCATGCTTAACCGAAGAGGTCGATATGATCGTTATGCCAAGACCTGCTTCCACCGCAGATTTCACAGCTCCCGTACTTCCAAGCTCCATCACGATCTTCATTGTTCCCGGATCAAGTCCCTTGGAGAACAGCTGCTCTTCCATCACACGCCGCGTTCCTGAGCCCTGCTCACGCAATACAAAAGGATGCTGAAGCACTTGCTCCAAGGTAACCTCTTGCTGCTCCGCAAGTGGATGATCATATGGCACGATCAACTTCAGCTCATCCCCCATCACGGGCTCGATCTCCATGTCCGGATGTGTGACCGGGGCTTCAATTAAACCAAAATTCAGTTGATGCTTGAGGATTTCCTCCATAATTTGCGAGGTGTTCATCACTTTCATCATAATTGAAATATTAGGATATTGCTTTCCGAAAGGGCCTAACAGCCGTGGCAGCACGTATTCTCCTATCGTAAGACTCGCCCCAAGCTGCAATCTCCCTTCCAGCATATGTGTGAATGCTGACATGGCTTGATCCGTCTCTCGCATCAGCTGAATACTGCGTAGCGCGTATGGCATTAGAGTGTGCCCTGCCTCAGAGAGTACGATTTTTTTGGTGGAACGATTAAACAATTTGGTGCCAAAATAATCCTCCAGCGCCTGTACCTGCATGGTCACAGCTGGTTGAGTCATATGTAAAGTCTGCGCCGCCGCCGAGAAGCTTCCCCGCTCGGAGACCGTATAAAAAATATGCAGCTGGTGAAAGTTCATGCTTCGCAACTCCTTATATTACAAGAAGAAACGTCGTTGCCGTCCTTTAAAGACGACAATCGTTTCCCGTAGAAATCTAAGAATATTATAATTGTGCAGTATATAAATTCTTATATTTTCAAAAAGGACATGCAGACTCGCCGCATGCCTCTTGCCCGTTTCTTTATAGACTATTTGCGTCTTCGCTTCTTCTTCGACAGCTTTGTACGGTGAGAATTACGCAGCAGTGAAAAATAGGTCTTTAAATCTCTCAGCTGTGGCATCACCGAGATTCTACCAAGAAACGAAACGATGATCATAGAATATAATGGCTGGCCTGAGAGATCTCTCTCACCTGTCAATTCCGTAAACTCAGCGATTACTACAGAGTCATCGTCAATTAAATATGCGTTATAATCACTGCTTGAAAAGGGCTTGATCCGATTCTGCATTAGGCACTGCCACATCCATGCAGCGACCTCTTCGGCATTGCTTGCACCATTGCTGATGCGGTCCATATAACGGCTCTTCGCATGATTTGTTATAACGATGTCGGCGACCCTGTAATCGTTCAGCATGATGTGGAAGGGCTCATAAGTGCTGGGCCAATCCATCCCCTTGTTGCGCATCATCATCACACTCCACCATAAGGGTCTTAGTATGCACTTAATGTTGTCATCTTACCTCATTGCCGAAAGTTGTACAAGTTTCTCCCCTTGAGAGTAATGGCTTTTTTTGTAAATAAGCATAAAAAAACAGGCGCTGTTTAAGCGCCTGTTTATCTCCTGGAATCACATACTGTAATTACGGGACTTGTCCGGTCCATTACTAGTATACTCTGTCTTAATTTCGTTACGATAAGATCTTTCAATCTTTCGTACATAGGAGAGTCTGCGGACATTCTTCATAACTTCCTCGGCCCGTTCTGCATTTACATACATAACTGCATAATGCATTTTCCGAGAAACATAATGTAATGTTCCGTATTTCTCAAGGTTACGTGCCGCTTTAACGTCACTTACCCAAATGATGTATCCTGTCCGTTCCGCAAACATAAGCTAAACCGCCTTTCTCTCTAAATCCTAAGGGAAGCTTATCCGCAGGAGCATTTTCCCCCGCTGCCGCATCCACCTTTAGGGGAAGGATCATTACTTGGTACTTTAATGCTATCTGATACTGAAAAAGCAATCGCTTCCGACATGGAATGCAGAATGTCGTCAAGGGTCTTCTCTGCCAGCTTGAAACGAACAACTTCTTCGAACTGCTCCAGTTCCGCTTCTACTGCCGAAACCTCATCCTTTGCTGAATGATAATTCGGGTGGAAATGTCCGAAACGCTGTGTTTCTTCAAACAGCTCCTTCTTAGTCTGAAGTCGTTTGACCATGGCCTGAATTTCGGGGTTCGTATCAACCCGCCCTTTCCAGTATAAGTAATCCGACACCTCGGCGGATTGATTAATCATATCGCCTAATTCATAGGCGTATGTCAGTACTTCAGCCATATCGACCGTATTTATTTCAGCTACGCTCATGAACTCAGCTCTTTTCTTCGTTAATGATCTACCGATCCAGTAGACTTTTCTATCATACCATAATCACTCGCTTGAGCAGAAGAGGAATTTCTTCGTCCTTTGGGAATAACTAACTTCATTTCCTTCCAGTCTTCCGGAGTGAGCTCTATATCTTCAACCGTTTCACCATCATGAAAGAGCAGTTGTCCGGAAACTCTCCATGGATTCCCACTTATGCGTGAAGGGATAAAATCTAACATCTGATCCTTTAGTGCAAAACGCACCTTGACTCCCCATCTTAACCCTTGCTCCATCACCTTTTGTGCAGTCGAGCTATGATAATGCCGCCATTCTTTGCTCCAGATCTGCGGTACATTTTCTCCACCGAAGAGAATCTCTTCCTCCTGTTCAGGAGCAATAACCGGCAGGTTAAGAAAAGGATTCCCTTTGGACAGCAATCCTAGTTCTACATTCAGCTCTGGAAGAACATACATTGCTTCGGGGTTTCCTGTTTCATGAGGAAACAAACACCACCCTAGGTTTGTTTCCTCTACCTGTCCTCCAATGATTCTGGAAGGCGCTAACCCCGCGGAGTACAGCTCTTTTCGTATCTGTTCCATACATTGCGGGTCTACTATGAAATGTAAAGGACCGATACGTTCAAGGTTCTCCTGTAAACGCGGGTGAGCTGCGATAGCAGCTCCATCTGCTTCCGTCTGACAGGTCAAAATAATTACTTGGGAGAGTGAGGTACGGCCAATGCTTTTTGCCCATTGCTCAAGAGACATTTGAACCACCGAAGGAAGTCCTCCTAGTGCATGCTCACTTATCCATGAGATGATGTCATTCGGTGACATTCCACGCTCAGCTGCAAGTTCCAACCTCTCTTTCGTCAGAAGGAAGCTCCATATCGTATCACTTTGCTGGAGCTCAGCGCAGCCAGCCAGTGTCCATCGTACAGAATAGGGGACCTCCGGTGGAACCAGCACCTCGAAATCCGGCTGTACAATAAACTGTTCCTGTGTATCTCCAGACCCAACAGCAGCGAATGATCCCCTCTCAGCAGATAGCATTGGCTTAGCAGCGGTCCAGCAAAAACACAACATACCCTCAGCGGTTTCTCCCAGCTCGCACCAGCCAAAGCCTGTTAAACAACGTAACCAGTTCAAGCTTGATTGTTCAAGCTCATTACGGGCAACGGTACCTGTGAGATTAGCATCCATCATCCAGTCTAATAGCGCGGGCAGCATTATCCATTTCCCGGGGATAAAATCTGCATTTGAGATTATATAACGAAAATGTTGATCGGCAGGTCCCACGCATCCGCAGCGATTAATTATAATTCCATAGAGAATGTCACTCATCGTCGCTTCAGGAAGCTGCAGCCAACGATCCAATAGCTCCATATCAAGCGTGTACCCGGCGCTCTGCCTGCGAATAAGTCCAAGACACAGCAGGATATCCACCGTCGCAATGACAGAAAGAGTTTTCTGTTCCTCTAAAAGAGAACCCACGGAGAGCCATTGCAAATGCTCCTCGCCAAAAGAGAGCTGCGCCGCTAAGCGGTTTAGATGCTTTTTATGAATAATCCCCTTGGCTGTCAGCGGCAATCCTTCCCAAGCGGTGAACAGCAAAGCCCGAAACAGATCTATCGCCAGTCCGGCCCCCGCCTCCATGGTAAGACTCACTAAATGCCCGGCAATGAATTGCGGCTGATACGGGAAAAATTCTTGTTCAATTGCCGGTAGTTGATCAACCGGAATCTGATACAGCTTTTCGCCCAAAATTTTATGCCTTGCAGTTAACAGCCCCTCGCGGCGCAATTCGTTCATTGCAAGCTTTTGCTCAGCACGACAAAGCGCCACAGGGCGCAATCGTTCTTCTTTCCCTTCTTCAAACGGCTGGGCAGCATAAGCTGCACATAACCGCTTTAATACCTCTAATGCTTCTGTTGATAGCTGGTTCAATGAATGGTTCGCTCCTCTCCACTCGGCATCTTTTTAACGACATATTCATAACCCTGCTCAGTCAAAAACATCCGGCGGCGCAAAGCGAAATCCTGTTCCCGGCTATCTTCAGATACCAGTGTATAAAAATAGGCTTTATTCTCCCCCGCTTTTGGACGGAGGATTCGACCTAGTCGCTGAGCTTCCTCCTGCCGGGATCCATAAGCTCCCGAGACTTCAATAGCAATCGACGCGTCAGGTAAATTCACCGCGAAATTCGCTACTTTTGACACCACCAGTACCTGTATATCTCCCTCGTTAAAAGCCGCATATAGCTCGTCTCTTTCACGCTGCTTCGTTTTGCCGGTAATTAAAGGTGCCCCGATCCTGTTAGCCAGTTCACTTAACTGGTCGAGATATTGTCCAATAACCAGTACCGAAGAGCCTGCATGGACCTTTAGAAGCTTGGCTACAATCTCAGCTTTGGCAGGATTGCATGAAGCCATACGAAATTTTTCTTTTGCCGCCGCGTACATATATTCTTGTTTAAGCTCCGGATTCATGGGCACAATGATCTCTACACATTCCACTTCAGCGATCCAGCCCTGCTGCTCCAGCTCCTTCCAAGGCAGATCGTAGCGTTTCGGTCCGATTAAAGAGAACACATCCCCTTCCTTCCCGTCTTCTCTAACCAAAGTGGCTGTAAGCCCCAGTCGACGTGTAGCCTGAATGTCTGCTGTAGCCCGAAATACAGGCGCTGGAAGCAGGTGAACCTCATCATATATAATCAAGCCCCAATTGCGTTCGTTAAACAGCTTCATATGGAGAAACGGACCGTCTTTGGACGAACGATGGGTTAATATTTGATAGGTGGCAATGGTAACTGGCCGCACTTCTCTTTTTTCACCGGAATATTCTCCCACTGCCTCCCCGGCCAAATCTGTTCGCTCCAGCAGTTCATCCATCCATTGCCTTACGGATGTTGTATTTGAAGTTAAAATTAAGGTTTCACATTGGAGACTTTCAAGTACTGCTACTCCTACAATTGTCTTTCCTGCGCCACAAGGCAGCACCACCACACCGCTTCCCCCTTGTCCTTCTGTCCCTTGAAACAGCTGAACGGCCTCCTGCTGGTATTCACGTAAGCCAAATGAATCGTTTGCCGTATCAGCCTTGCAGGCATCGAGATTCTCCTTCCAGGTCAAGCTAAGCGCTTGTCCTTCATGATATCCGGCGTAGTCGAGAACTGGATAACCCAATCTCATCAGCTCTTGTTTCAAAAGCCCTCTATTCTCCGCAGGACACGAGCATTCCAGAGGATTTATTCTCAGTAGACCCAACGCTTTTAGACCTTGTTCATCACTCAATTCATCCAAAAGCTCAGGAGCATCCGCTCTTAACATAACGACCTCATTCCGAGTCTCTTGGCCATGAAGAGTCAGCTTTCCATATCTGGACAAAAGAGTTTCGATTTCCTCCTCCAGTCCTGTGGGAACACCCCAGCGTGCAAGGTGATGCAGGCTAGTGATAATCTCCTCAGCAGTATAATTAAGCGCAGCCGCATTCCAAAGAGATAACGGGGTAATTCGGTAGGTATGGTAAGCAGGAGGACTTTTTATCAGCTCCGCGAAAGTCCCTAGCTTTTTCCTTGACACCTCAAAATCCGGATGAGCACATTCCAGTAAAATTGTCCGGTCCCTGCGCACGATGCAAGCTCCTGATCCATTCATAGCTTTTCCTCCCTAGTGTTCATGTAATTTAAGTTTGCGCTATGTAATTTTGTTTATTTTCATATAACAGGAAAAAGCCCATCCCCGCATAACGGTCATGAGCTTCCCTATCTGACTATTTAATGTAAATGCTGCTGCGAAATATCATGAAGTGCTTCACCAGCTTCATCCGCAAAAATGTCGCGCACAGCCAGATCTCCAATCGACACTACGCCCACCAGCTTCTGGTCACGTGTCACCGCCAGCCTGCGGATTTGCCAGCCAGCCATTAACTCTGCAGCCTCATCTACTGAAGTATTCTCCGAGACGGTCTGAATCTCTTTACTCATTACAGTTTCCACTGAGGTTGAACCAGGATGTTTAGCCGCATAACCTCTAATCACGAGATCGCGGTCAGTAATTACGCCGATCAGTGTCTTATGTTCTTCATTATCAACAACAGGTATAAATCCAGTGTCATAATCTCGCATTTTCACGGCAACTTCATACACATTATCTTGCAGCGTAACCGTTGCAGGCTCCTTCGTCATAACCTCTTTCACTGTCTTCAAGAATGAACCCTCCTAATCATGGTCTCCATGTTATGGGAATAGGTTCTCCTCTATGAAACGAAATTATACGATTGTGTTCTCACGCATACAGGAATTCGCCATAGCAATGAGCAGCTTCATTCCGTGCAGCATGGCATCTTCGTCAAAATCAAATTTGCTATGATGATGTGGATAGTCAGCCTCTTTATCCGGATTTCCAGCACCCACAAACATAAAACAGCCTGGAATCTCCTTAACATAATAGGCAAAATCCTCAGCTGGCATCAGCTTTTCCATCCGAATCACCTCAACAGATTCTCCTAAAGCCGCTGGGGCCACCTCGAAAAACCGCTGAACTTCACCATCGTGATTTACGAGGGGAGGATATCCCATTACGTAATCTATCTTAGCTTCTGCCCCGTAAGCGCTGGTAATAGAAACGGTCATTTCTTCGATTCGCTGGCGTATCAAATGCCGTGTCTCCTCGTCGAATGCCCGCACTGTCCCTGTGATCCGGCATTGCTCGGCAATGACATTCTGGGCGAATCCCCCTTGAATGGTTCCTACACTGAGTACAGCAGGCTCCAGCGGGTTTACAGAGCGGCTTACAATGCTCTGGAGCTGGGTCACCAGCGCCGCTCCCGCCACGATGCTATCAATGGTACGGTTCGGCATGCCGCCGTGTCCGCCTTTGCCAATGATATCTATAAAAAACTCGTCCGCAGACGCCATCAACGGTCCCGGAGCACTCCCTACAGTTCCCATAGGCAATGGAGTCCACAGATGCAGACCATACACCGCATCCGCTCCTTCTAACATGCCTTCGGCGATCATCCCCTGCGCCCCTCCTGGGCATACTTCCTCTGCGGGCTGAAAAAGAAAACGCAGCTCCCCTTCCAGCTCCTCAAGCCGACTGCTGTAGTAAGAGGCTACACCGAGCAGTATGGAAGTGTGGCCATCATGTCCACAGGCATGCATTACCCCTTCATTTTGCGAAACGTAATCCTTCTTGTTCTCCTCTTTAATAGGTAGGGCGTCCATATCCGCGCGAAGAACAACGGTTTTCCCCGGCCGCTTCCCCCGTAATATGCCAAGCACACCATACCCTGTCCCGCTTTTTCTGACTTCAATTCCGAATTTGGCTAACTTATCTACTATAAATGCTGACGTTTCCTTTTCATGAAAAGACAACTCCGGATGACGATGCAAATGGCGTCTCCATTCCACGATCTCCGGCATGAGCGAATCAACCGCTAAGCTCTTCATAAGTTCTCCATCCCCTTCTCGATAAACCCGCATCCATAGCAAGCGATAGCAGTCCTGTTCACTTTGTTCCAGCCGCGAACGACTATAATTCTTTTATTGTAGCAGAAACGCAAAAAACTGGGTATTGTTAGGCACTGCCTACTCTTGCACAACCTTTAGAAACATACTATCATGAGGTAGAACATCAGCAATCGGATCAGAAATTCATCATTATACTTCATAAGGGGGATATGCGTGCTATGATTTTTGAGAACACGGGCCTCGTAGGATTGAAGAGTGATCTTCTCTATCTGGACGAGAGTGCCACAAAAGCTGGCTTCATCCGCTGGCAATGGGAATACTATCGTGCCACTTACGACTGCAAAATTGAAGACCCACAGGATGGTGGCGAATACTTCCTACGCATTAACACTCGCGCTGTCGAGGGAAAGCTAGAGAAGTCTGATGCCGTACTTGCAATTGAAGCCGTATACTTAGGAAAAGCAACCTTCCCTCATGGCCTGGAATATGAATCTCCGGTGCCAAAACCAGTATTGGACACTGCTGCTAAGCGGATTCTTGAATTAAAGCAGCTGTTAGAGGCTTGAGTAACAGAAAGGGAACGACGAAACAAAATGTCAGCCTGCCCAAAAGAGGAACACCCGATTTCCAACTACTTATCTTAACACTACTACTTGTGGGTTTCGGTCTAGTCATGGTCTTCAGTGCTAGCTCAAGCTTAACATTAGCAAGCTCGAAGTTCGGTAATGACCCTCTATATTTCATTAAACGCCAAGTGATCTGGATCGTACTCGGAACCGTTGTTATGTTTATAGCTATGAACATTCACTACAGTAAGTTTAAGAAGTGGTATGTACCTATTTTTATCATCACCGTTATTCTTCTGCTCGTGGTAGCCTTCTCTGAAAAAATTAATGGTGCCAAGAGCTGGCTTAGTATCGGGAAACTTGGAATTCAACCCACCGAATTAGCCAAAATATCGATTATCCTGTATATCTCAGCACTCATCACCAAAAAAGGTGAACGGTTTAGAGATTTCCGTACAGGATATATCCCTGTAATGGTTATCGTGGGTATTGTTGCCGGACTTATAATGATGCAGCCGGATTTAGGTTCTTGCCTCATTCTCGTAGCTACCAGCGGACTTGTTATTTATGCCGGTGGTGCCAGCATGAAGCATATTCTGGGCTCTATAGCACTGCTAGTGCTGGGTGTAGGACTAGTTATAGGCGCCAAAGCAGCGATTGATTCCTTATCTCCATCCGATAAAGCCACTGACACTCAGGATTATAGAAAAGGTCGTATCGTTGCCTTTTTAGATCCTTATCAGGTTGCTGAGGGTGATGGTTATAACATTATTCAATCCTTAACCGCTCTTGGCCAAGGTGGAGTAAGTGGTTCCGGCTTCGGCAAAAGCATTCAAAAGCTGGACTATCTAAAATACCCTTATACGGACTTTATCTTCCCCGTAATTGGTGAAGAGTTCGGCTTCCTAGGGACCTCCATATTTTTGATGTTATATCTGTATTTTATCTGGCGAGGTATTCTAATCGCTTTAAGGTGTAAGGATCCCTTTGGTACGCTCGTCGGAATTGGGATTATGGGCCTCATAGCCATTCAGGCCTTTGTCAATATCGGCGGTGTAACCAATACAATCCCTCTTACCGGCGTTACCTTGCCGTTTATCAGCTACGGGGGCTCTTCACTCCTTGTCAGCATGCTGTGCATGGGAATTATGCTAAGCATCTCAAGAGAAACCAACCTTCCTGCCAAAGAGGAAGTAACGAAATCTGTAACAACGGTTAGACAGGTTCGTTCCCGGTAAGCTTTATAAAGCCGGAGGTTAGGGGATATACACATAAAAAAGCAGCCCAGGGAATTAACCTTGGACTGCTTTTTTGTGTACAAGTTTTTTAAGAGATTTCATCATTCTTGAAAGCTACGCCTTCAACTTTGACATTTACCTCAACAATATGAAGTCCAGTCATGCTCTCCACAGCTTCACGTACGTTCTGCTGAAGCATCCGGCACACTTCGTGGATCGGTGTTTCATAGAGAACGATAATTCGTAGATCTACTGCTGCTTCCAGCTGTCCTACTTCAACGGTAACGCCCTTCTGAACGTTCTTACCGCTTAGACGTTTCGCCCAGCCTTCTGACAGGCCACCAGACATGGCTGCAATTCCCGGAGTCTCCAAGGCAGCCAAACCGGCAATTTTTGAGACGACGTCATTTGAAATTCGTATATTTCCCATTTCCAGTTGAAGTTGTTCTGCCATGCCATATCCCCCCTACACTCATTATCAATTATTGTAATTCCAAAACAGGCTAAAAAGCAAATCACTTTATCGCTTTCTCGTTTACACCTAGGAACAATTTGGGTATATTGATTATGAATTCAATCTAAATACATAGATAGGAGTGTCCTTTACATTGAAAAAATGGATTTCACCATCACTGATGGGTATCACCTTTATCCTTAGTGCAATCGGCCATTATGCCGATTGGGATCATACCCTGCAGTTCATTCTCTCAGCAATCGCTGTGGTGTTTGTGGCTGGATTTCTCGGCCGGGCTACTGAAAGTGTAGCTCATTATGCCGGACAGCGACTGGGCGGCTTCCTTAACGCCACCTTCGGCAATGCTGCTGAGCTAATCATTGCCTTCTTCCTGGTCAAGGAAGGATTGTTCGACATGGTCAAAGCCAGTCTTACCGGTTCTATTATCGGCAACCTGTTGCTTGTTCTAGGATTGAGTATTTTCGCCGGCGGGATGAAGTTCAAAGTTCAGAACTTTAACGTAACCCTTGCCGGAATGAATGGCTCCTTGATGATCGTTGCCGTCATTGCCTTATTTGTTCCCGCTATGTTCTTTACCACCCACTCTATTACGGAGAAAGATACAGATGTGCTCAGTTTAATCGTTGCCGGGCTGCTCATCGCTTCGTACATTGCTTGGCTAATCTTCTCCATGATCACGCATAAGAAACATCTAGAGGACGTTACAGAAGAGGGTAAAGAAGAGTTAGCCCATGAACATGCCCCTGCATGGTCCAGAAACAAATCCATCCTTTATCTCGTGCTTGCCACCGTAATGGTAGCCTTCGTGAGTGAGTGGCTGGTAGGTACGTTAGAGACTTTAACAGAACGTTTCGGATTCAGCGAGCTGTTTGTAGGTGCGTTCCTCGTAGCCATCATCGGTAATGCCGCAGAGCACAGTGCAGCCATTATGCTGGCCATGAAGAACAAAATCGGTGCAGCAGTAGAAATTGCAGTTGGAAGCAGTCTCCAAATCGCCCTGTTCGTAGCACCTGTCCTAATCTTCGCCAGTTATTTCATGGGTGATACAATGGACATTGTTTTTACGACCATTGAGATTGTCGCCATCGGTGTAGCCGTCTTTATTGCCAAATCAATTACCCAGGACGGCTCGACTAACTGGTATGAGGGCCTCTTGTTATTAACTGTTTACCTGATTTTAGGAGTCTCCTTCTATCTCGTATAATTATTATTAACCATTGTACACAACAAAAAGCGCACATGAGCGATTCGTCCTCATGTGCGCTTCTATAAATACTTAAGAAACCGATATTTATTCTTCTTTCGCTTTGTTGTTCAAAGCCTCGTAGAGTACTGCTAAGTTACGCTCCAACTTACTTAGTACCATTTTACCAGTAATTTCTGGGACCAAACCTGCTCTAACCGCAAAATCCACTTCTCTGGAGAAACCGTACATCTGGGTATCCAGCACTTCCTCATAGAGAGGGCAGTAGCGTGTTGCCAGATTCTCCATCTGCACTTCTATAAGTTGCTGAATTTTATCGGCATCTTCTTGTAGAAGATTGATTGCTTTAAGATTATACTGTTCCTGTAATTCCGATGAAGTCATGCCTCTATCCCCCCCATGTCCAAAAGTTAAGCTGCTTTTACTATTTTACTTAATATTAGACGAAATCCGGTATCAATACAACAATTCAGTTTATACTAACCATATATTTAAAAGAACCTGCTGCGTTATCCTATCAAGTTTCATATCTACTTCTAGAAAAAACGCCCCACCGAAAACCGGTAGGACGTTTTTAGCACGACTATTACTCAGCAACAACTGTGAATTTCAAACCGTGTTTTGCAAACACTTCAGTCATTGCCTTCTTAGCTTCTTCAGCATCTGCCCCATGAACATGAAGCTCATAGCTTTGGCTGGATACCAAAGTAGTGAACAAACCAAGGATACTTTTAACATCAATGTACTTGTTGTCCGCTTGAAGAACGATTGAAGAGTTGAACTGGCCTGCCGTTTGGGCAATATCGACAATTGCCGCATTGTTACTGGACATAGAAATCCCTCCGCAACTTGATTATAAAACTTTAGTCTTTTGTTATCATTTCTTATGATACATTGAATCCGCTTACTTGTGCAAGGAGTTTTCTTGTTATTACATTTTATTTCAAGTTTTCAGGATTCAGACCTTCGAGTTCCGGCAACACAAAAATTCCATCCTTACGGATCAATACATCGTCAAAATAAATTTCTCCGCCGCCATAATCTGGACGTTGGATCAACACAAGATCCCAGTGAATGGAGGAGCGGTTACCGTTATCTGTAACATCATATGCTTGTCCTGGCGTAAAGTGCAGGCTGCCTGCGATTTTTTCGTCAAAAAGAATATCATTCATCGGGTGAAGAATGTAAGGGTTAAACCCGATAGCGAATTCGCCAATATGACGTGCGCCGTCATCTGAATTCAAAATCTCGTTCAAACGGGCGGAGTCATTGCTGGTGGCTTCAACAATTTTTCCGTTCTCGAATTTGAATTTGATATTTTCAAAGGTCACTCCATTATATACTGACGGTGCATTATAGCTGATCGTTCCATTTACAGAATCGCGAACTGGGGCGCTGTAAACCTCGCCATCCGGAATATTTTTTTGCCCGGAGCATTTCTCTGCACCGATTCCTTTAATCGAGAACTTAAGATCTGTCCCAGCACTCAAAATATGTACCTTATCCGTTCTGCGCATGAGATCAGCTAAAGCATCCTGAGCCTTGTCCATCTTGGCGTAATCCAAATTACACACTTCGAAATAAAAGTCCTCAAACGCTTCAGTGCTAATATTCGCAAGCTGAGCCATGCTCGCATTCGGATAACGCAGTACTACCCACTTCGTATGCTTCACACGTTGTTCGCTATGCACTGGATGAGAGTACAACGAGTTATACAATTTCATATTTTCTTCAGGAACATCAGACAGGTCATTCACATTCTCACCTGCACGAATCCCGATATAACAATCCATTTGCTTCATCCGGTTCAAGTCAATTTCAGCCCATGTCTGAAGACTCTCACGAGTTGCGTATTTAAGCATGCTGCGCAGGACTGTACGATCTGTTAATTGTACAAAAGCATGACCGCCGGCCTTGCCGATTTCCTCTACAACTGCTTTAATTAAATCTCTTTCATTGCCAATCATTTCGACTAGCACGTTCTCGCCTGGCTGGACATTTACGGAATAACCGACTAGGTTAGCCGCCAGCTTTTGAATTCTGGGATCTTTCATTGTGTATTCTTCCTTCCTCTGTCTAAAAAATAAGCAAGCTTTTCTATTGTAGCACGCCCTGTATGGAGCGCAAGACCTGTAGGATAATGTGAAAATCAACGAAAGCCTGAAAAATTTACCTGTGATACATAAGTTTCATTATCAGAATTATTCCCCGCTTCCAAGTAGGTAACCTTACGATTTAAGGTGAGCTTTCTCGGCAGATTATGTTTTGTATCAACGGTTAAATGGTAGACAGTCTCAACATTAGCTTGTTTCAGCTTTTGCTGTAATTCATTATTTTTCTTCTCCCACAGTTCCACTAAAGCTTGCGTAACCGCCTGATCGTTCTTTGTTATTTTTCCAGCCGAATCAGGTGTTTCAGGTCGAAGGTCTTGCATCTCTTTTTCTAATTCAGCAGTCAGCTGCTTTCTGGCCTCAGCAGGCGTCAGCTCGATCCGCAGCACATTTGTCCCTCTGCCTGCACCCGCATCTTCAGTCACATTAGCCTCCATGGATTGCAGCTCCTCCAGCTGTTTTAACGGATTAAGCAAAGCAAGCGGATTTCCGTCCTCAGATGAACCTTCAGTGGTCAACGCTACCCATTCCCCCTCTTTTTTCTCTAGCTGACTATGGAAAGCTTTCATAGAAGTGATGCCGCTTTTTAAATCTTTAGCGCTATTAGCAGCTTTTTTTGTGGATGAGGATTTATCAGGAAGCAGTGTATACAGATTGACCTTCTTATGGTCCTGTACTGTGCCTTCGTAAAATATCATGGATTCCGGAACGGTCTTTCCACCTTTTGTAAGCATGGTTGACCCTTTAAAAGTAACCCCATCGCTGCCCGTTATACCCGCTAACACCAAACTTAGATCTTTCTTGGCTGGTTTGTCTCTAATAACGCTGCAACCGCTGTTGAACACGCAGGACAAGGTAAAAATCATAAGAACTAACCCCTTTAGTAACAATGACTTTCTCACGGTCATCAGGCCTTTCTTGGAGTATTTTACTTTACAGCCCACTATAGGGTTCTCCCTTCCTGCGCGCCTTATACAGATGCAAATACGTTGCTGCTATCGTTTTCCATACATTGCTCTAACTTATGCGCGTTCGTCGCTTGCTTTCGAATGTCAGTACATACCACCTTCAGACTCACGAAGTTACCGCTGCCAGTCGCCGCACCGTTGTCGCTTTCGGACACAGCTGACCTTAATTACAGTATTTTGCGATATTTCGTATGCCAACGGACTCCATTGCAGCTATTGACCTCAAAAACGCACAATATGAGTCCTTTTCCAAACAATAGCGTCTCCGGAGTCCGAAACCATGCTTAAAAAGCTAAAATCACGCAAATAACGTCATCTGAGTCCGATGCACGTTGGATGCTGTGGACGCAGATGAAACGCCAAGCTAACGTGCAACACAAAGAGCAGCATTTCTCCAATATCGGAGAACCGCTGCTCATGTGGGAGTCAGATACTGATTTATTAGTGTCGACCTATCTTAAATGTGCGTACATTTAAGATATAGACTCAATTAGGTAGTCGCAATCTTGTGCGCATACAAAGTCACCGTAAGCATGGAGCCATTATCAAATGTAATGCGGTGGTGCATAGGAACCTACTTCACTCTCACCTTCCTTTTTCAGAACTATTCAATGTGTCCATACATATTCGCTAATGAATCCGCGTGGTGTCGATAGTTAATGCGAGACTTACAGCGCCACAGTCCTGGCTAACTAAAGATATGCACAGTAACTCCCTAACGGACACAACTGACCCTTAACGCAGCATTTCCCGATATTTCCCATACCAACGGACTCCAGCGCAGCTATTGACCTCAAAAACGCACAATATGAGTCCTTTTCCAAACAATAGCGTCTCCGGAGTCCGAAAACATGCTTAAAAAGCTAAAATCACGCAAATAACGTCATCTGAGTCCGATGCATCGCAGCAGGATGATAGATACACAGTCGAAGCAGCCAGCCATCTGCCAAAACAAAAAGCAGCGACTCTCCAATAAGGGGAGAACCGCTGCTCTGCTATCTTTTTTTACTTATGAGGCAATCCCTTCACACCACTGCCATTCTCTTTAGTGTCAACGATCACCTGGTTACGCCCATTGTTCTTAGCTTTATACAGTGCCATATCCGCTCGATAGAACAGGGATTCCACGCTTACACGTTCGTCCATCCAGCTCCATTCTGCTATACCGCAGGACACTGTTACATTAGGTTCGGTTTCGTTCATCACCCGCTTGCGAATACGCTCAGCCACATTTACTGCCTGTTCTACTCCCATTAATGGTAAATAGACCGACAGTTCTTCTCCGCCCCATCTCGCAGCAATATCACCTTGACGGATGGAGGACTTCACAATTTCACTGACCTCTTTTAAAATCTTGTCACCCTTTTGATGACCATAGGTATCATTCACCATCTTGAACTGATCGATATCCACAACGATTAAGCAACCGCAAAAATCTGTAGACTGCCGTTCCTTTATTTCTTCGTCCAGATAATGACGAGCATAAAGTCCAGTTAGGCTATCTCTGTTCGCTAGACGTCTAACTTCGGCATGCAGCCTTGCGTTCCCTACAGCAAGTCCAATATGCCCCGCCATCGCCTGAAGCAATCTGTAATTGTCATAAGAGAAATAATGGGCATCGCGATGCGCCAACATGATGGCACCACGCACTTCACCACCTACACTTAAAGGTGTGGCAATCAGCGACTGCGACCCGGTAGCATTCATTAAACGAGAAGTAGTATTAGGATTATCTATGTAGTTAGACATGATTAATGATTCCCCAGTAGTATAGACCTTCCCGCCTAAACCTTGTCCTACTTCTAAAATTTCATTTTGCAAGGAGGAATGATTGCAAGCAATAACCTCTAGCCCGCCCTTTTCTTCGTTCATATGTAAAATACAGCAGTAGTCTGCGCCAAACATCTCTAACAGCTCTTCAAACGCAAATTGAAAAATATCCCCTAAACGCAAGCTCTGATTCAGCCGTTGTGTAAGTTCATTACTCATACGCAGCTCACGAATGAGCTGATTGGACCGTTCATACAGCTTGGCATTCTCAAAAGCAGTACCTGCGGTATCTGCCACCATCGAGAGAAACCGTAAATCTACATCCATAAAGATTGAGTTATCCATCACCATGTGGAATACCCCATAAACCCCCTGCTTGCCACCTAGCGGAAGACCAATTTCTACAATGTGTTGATCTTCAGTATTGGTGTTCAGAGCAACACGGCCGTCTTTAAATGCTCTAGCGCAGACATCATCACTGGACATCTGAAACGGTAAAGGTTTGACCTGCGGATGAGTGCTGCGGTGATCTTGCGACATAAACAGCTCAAGCCTGGCACCAGGGTACATTGCAGAAATGCTATCTATAACCTCCGTAAGCACGGCGTTCACATCAATATTGTCATGCATCCGCTGAACGATCTGAAATAACAAGGAGCGGCGATTGCTCTCACGTTCAGCATGTAGATGAACACTCGCAAGATCAGTTACAAAAATATGTTCAAACTTATGATAGAAAATGGTCCGGTACTGCAACGATATAGCCTCAGCAGTATCTCGTCCACCCATTAAATATTGTTGTGTCGGCATAGCACAGCCCAGGAAAGCAAAAATTTCTTTGTCAACGCGAGTGATGAGCGGTATAGTAAAAAAGCTCATATCCTGACCTTGCACCGTCAGTTGAACAGATGAGGTTGTGCCGGAAAGTAAACTAGCTGCCGCCGCCTGCTCCCATTGGTGCCTCCATCGTTCTTGCTGATCGGCAATATTAGCAAAATATCTGCCTTCAAAATTCAGTACACACCAATCCCATGATTTAGCGAACGGTAGAGCCTCTAGCCCATCGATCCATTCCTCGAAGCTGTCTGCAATCAGATTGGCCAAATATGGGAAGTCATGGGACACTATTTCCGTTTCCCTAAGCCAGGCGGTGGGATCTTCGGAATCTCTACTAGCGTGCAATTTGTCCTGTATCAGCATACGACTGTCTTTATAAGCGTATGCTTTCTGTTCTGACATAACGAAGATCCCCTTTGCTTCTCAATTAAGAAAAAAAACCTTCCCAATTAACATCTAATTAACTATATTTTACTCCCTTTCTTTGTGTATTGCATTATATTTTCCTTATTTCCGGGATTTTTTTTAGGACCAAAGAACTAACGACAAAGAATGACAAAAACTCTTTTAATATGCGCTTGACTTTATATACTACTTTCATATAATATTTATTGTTGAACAAGACTGTAACAAGTCTTACTTGGGCGTAACGTTGTGTCACCCTCACGCATTTCGTTACTGCCAGGGCAGCGGCTGAACTTCCCTGGTAGTGTGGAAGCCAATAATGCTAATCACGGATACGAAATGCGGCGCAAATAGAGCCCTAACCTGAAATTTCAAATATAAAGGAGTCTACTATAACATGGCACGTTACACCGGACCTAAATTCAAACTCAGCCGCCGTCTGGGCATTTCCCTTAGCGGTACAGGCAAAGACCTGAAACGCCCTTTCCCACCAGGACAACACGGCGCTAACCAACGCAGAAAAGTAAGTAACTACGGAATGCAGCTTTTGGAAAAACAAAAACTGCGTCACATGTACGGCTTGGGAGAGAAACAATTCCGTACTCTCTTCGCTAAAGCACAAAAACTTCCAGGTCTTGCGGGCGAAAACTTCATGTTCTTGCTTGAAAGCCGCTTGGACAACCTAGTTTACCGTCTTGGATTTGCTAACTCCCGTGCTGGAGCACGTCAGTTGGTATCCCACGGACACGTAACTGTAAACGGCAAAAAAGTCGACATCGCTTCTTACCGTGTAAGCTTGGGCGACGTTATCGGTCTTCGCGAGAAGAGCCAAGGCATGGCTTCCATCAAAGAAGCTCTTGCTAACCGTAACCACCTTCCAGCTTACCTGGAATATGCTGAAGGATCTTTCGAAGGTAAATATATCCGTTTGCCAGAACGTTCCGAGCTTTCCCAGGATATCGATGAGAAACAAATCGTCGAGTTCTACAACCGTTAATATCTCGCTTTTAGCGGGTATGACCGAAGCCTCCGGATTAATCCGGGGGCTTTTTGTTATGTCTATATTCTAAATTCCAAGCCGTTTGTTGCCTATTACGCTTTCGCAAATCATACCCTAAATTACTTTATTTATAATTTTTGCACAAAAGTCGAATCTTAAGACCATGAGAATCAGGTAGAAGCGCATTCAAAAACGCCAATTTATGCTATAATAATTCCGTTAAAAGGAGGAATTATCGTCGATGGCTCAAGAGAACAAGAAAAAAAACGCTAAGAAGCCTTCACCCCGCAGATCCGCCCTAAGCAGGTTCGGTTCTGTAGTTAAGTGGATGTTTATTCTTGGAATAATAGGCGTTCTATTTGCCGGTGGTGCTGTAGCAGGCTATGTCGCTTCCATTGTGAAGGATGAACCTGTTCGCTCCGAAGAAATGATTCAGCAGCAGGTCAGTCAAAATGCGATCACCGGATTCGCTTATTTCCGAGACGGCGCACCGATCGGCCAGCTTCGGACAGAAGAAGACCGAAGGCTCATTGAATTCAACGATATCCCCCAGCTTATTATCGATGCAGTTCTCGCAATAGAGGACAATAATTTTAATGAGCATAATGGCGTGGATTTCAAAGGCACCTTGCGTGCCGTCAAACAAAAGCTTCTCAATGAATCCGTTCAGACCGGAGGCAGTACACTCACCCAGCAGCTCGCAAGACGTGTATTCCTGAATCTGGATCGGACAGAAGATCGTAAAGTAAAAGAAATTCTACTTTCTCTTAGATTGGAACGCTTCTTGACCAAGCAAGAAATATTAACGGCTTATCTAAATAAGGTTCCTTTCGGCAATGGTTCGAATGGCTACAATGTTTTCGGGATTAAAGCAGCAGCCAAGGGGATATTCGGTCTAGACGATCTGGACAAATTGAATGTCGCTCAAGCAGCGTATTTGGCTGGTCTTCCGCAGCTCCCTTCTGCTTATTCTGCATTTAATGGCATAGGTGAATTCAACGAAAAAGCTTTCAACAGAGCTATGGACCGTCAACATCTTGTACTTCGTCGTATGCTTGAGGAGAATAAGATCACTACCTCTCAATATGATGAAGCCCTTAAATTTGATATCAAGAGTTCTCTGGCGCCACATACCAAAAAAGCCTATGCTACATATCCATACCTGATGATGGAGACTGAGCGTAAAGCATCCGAGATCCTTCTATCATTGAATGAAGAGAAAAATGGCACAACGGATGCCAATAGCACTACTGACAATGCCGTGTTACTTGAAGAAGCAAGACAGCAGCTCATGACCGGCGGTTATCGAGTCTACACAACTATTGATAAAAAAGTTTACAATGCAATGCATAGTGTCTCAGAAGACAGCAATAATTTTACTAAAGACAGCAAAACCAAAGGTATGGAACAGACGGCTGGCATGTTAATTGATAACAAAACGGGAGCCATTCTCGGCATGATTGAGGGCCGCGACTTCAATATTGAGCAGATGAATTATGCTACCCAAATGATCCGTCAGCCCGGATCGACTATGAAGCCAATTTCAGCTTATTTACCAGCCTTAGATGCAGGGCTGATTCAGCCTGCCGGGATTGTGGATGACGCGCCAATTATTCTAAAAGACGGCGGAAAAGGATTCCATATTCCCAAGAATGCCAATAACCGCTATCAAGGTCTGGTCACTGCCCGTTACGCACTTAACAAATCGCTCAACTTGCCTGCGCTTAAGCTGTTTAATGAAAAGGTCGGAATAGAGAAATCTTGGGCCTTTACTAAAAAGCTGGGGATCACCACCCTCACAGATGATGATTACAGCGCGCAGACTGGGGTTATAGGCGGTCTCAAATACGGTGTATCCGTAGAAGAGTTAACCAATGCCTATTCCGCTATCGGCAACCAGGGAGCCTTTAATGATGCCTACATGATTGAGAAAATCGTCAATTCAGAGGGCAAAATTATCTATCAGCACAAGGTTAATCCTGAGCAAGTATTCTCTAAGCAAACAGCTTACCTAATGACAGATATGCTGCGAACTGTAATTACAGAGGGTACAGCCAGCACCGTAAAAAGAGCATACAAACACTCTAAAGAAATTCCGATTGTCGGTAAGACTGGATCTACCCAGAATTATGGGGACGTATGGTTTATGGGCTACACTCCTGATGTCACATTGGGAATGTGGGTCGGTTACAAAGAGCAAATCAACACCCTTACGGGAGATACACAAAAACGTCAAGCCCAAACATTATGGGCAAAAGTATTGAATGCTGTCATTGATAAGCAGCCGGAACTATTCGTCACAGACAAATTTGCACAGCCTGAAGGAATTATCAAAAAGACAGTTTCAGCATATAGCGGCAAACTGCCAACATCTCTGACTGATAAATTCACAACGGATATATTTAATACAAAATATGTGCCAAAAGAGAGCGACGACGGGATTTCCAAAGCCAAGTATATTACTTACAAAGGCGTCAATTATATCCCGTTGGAAGGTACTCCAGAGGAGTTCCTAAAGGAAAAAATCGTCGTTAAACGTGAGAAGCCGATACAGGAACTCGTCAAAGAACTCCTGGCTGCCTTCCCTAAGATGAAGGATCATAAATCACTGGAGTATTATATGCCAGCCGATGCCAAGACGGATTTCCCAACAGAAGTTGATCCACGAGTGGACGACGGGGCTTCCCCTGCTGCTCCTGGAAATGTTAACGTCTCTTATAGCACTGGTAAAGCGGTCATCAGCTTCTCCGCTAGCAGCTCGGCAGATGTTGTGGGATACCGCTTATATCGTTCATTAAATGGAGGTTCTTTCCAAAAGCAATCTATACTCATGGCAGATGAGAACAAGGTATTCACGCCGGGTACACCGGCAAGTGCTAATGCAACCTTCTATGTAACCGCCGTGGATGTTGCAGGTAATGAGACGGCTTCTGGCAGCGTTGCTGGAGGGATTACACCAACACCAGAAGCAACTCCTACACCTGATCAACAACCTGGCACAGAGCCGCCTACAGAGCCTGAGACGACACCAGGAGACATTATTGAGGATCCAGGTAACATTCTCCCGCTACCGACGGAAACACCAGCCGGTGGAGGTAACAGTACTGGGGGCAGTAATAATCCCACAGCAGGTAATAATACAGGGACACGTTAGCCCAAAGATTAATAAATAACTTTACACAGCAAAACACCGTTCCCATGGATTCATCCGGGAACGGTGTTTTTTTACAATTCATTCTAATCCTCAATCGTGGATAGATCTCCTGTCGGAAGATGCAGCTCCCATGCCTTCAGTACACGCCGCATGATTTTACCTGATCGTGTCTTCGGTAGTTTATCCTTAAACTCGATTTCTCGCGGCGCAGCATGTGCAGACAGGCCTGCTTTGACAAAAGCGGCGATCTCCTCTTTCAGAGCAGCAGTTGGAGTATAACCTTCTCTAAGCGAGATAAAAGCCTTAATAATCTCACCCCGCACAAGATCCGGTTTGCCGATTACACCCGCTTCTGCCACTGCCGGATGTTCCACTAATTTGCTCTCCACTTCAAATGGCCCAATACGCTCACCAGAAGAGTTGATAACATCATCAATTCGTCCCTGAAACCAGAAATATCCTTCGTCATCCATATAAGCGGAATCGCCAGAAATGTACCAGCCAGGAATCCGGAAATATTCCTCATACTTCGTCTGATTGTTCCAGATCGTTTTCATCATGGACGGCCACGGAGTTTTTATCGCAAGATTCCCCATAGAGAACGGCGGAAGAACATTTCCCCGATCATCCAGAATCGCTGCTTCAATCCCCGGTAACGGACGGCCCATTGAGCCTGGTTTGATATCCATTGCCGGATAATTACAAATCAATTGTGCCCCTGTTTCAGTCATCCACCAAGTATCATGTATACGCTGATTGTAAAATTTATCTCCCCAACGCACCACTTCCGGATTTAACGGTTCACCAACCGATAGAACATGGCGCAAACTGCTTAAATCAATCCCCTGTAAAGAGTGCTCCCCTGCACCCATCAACATACGAAAAGCTGTAGGTGCGCTGTACCATACAGATACCTTATTCCGTTCGATTGTCTTATACCAATCCTGAGGACTAAAGCGACCGCCTCTGACTACATTCGTTACGCCGTTTAACCAAGGGGCAAATATCCCATATGAAGTTCCTGTCACCCAGCCAGGATCTGCCGTACACCAGTATATATCGTCTTGACGTAGATCTAGCACTACTCTACCTGTATAATAATGTTGAATCATTGCTCTATGCACATGATAAACGCCCTTGGGCTTACCTGTAGAACCAGATGTATAATGCATAATAAGGCCATCGTCCAAATCAAGCCATTCTAAATTAAGATCAGCTGAAACGTTAGCCATCTCTTCTGCGAATCCTAAGTTTCCTTGCTCAATATCTGTTGCTCCACCTACTAGAAAAATATGACGAAGCTCCGGAAGCTCTTCTCGTTTGACCCGATGCAGCAATTCAGGCGTAGTTACCAACGCAACGGCTCCACTATCCTCCAAACGATCCTTAACTGCTGTTTCCATGAAGGCTTCGAACAAGGGTCCTGCTATGGCTCCGATTTTGAGAATACCTAGCAGACTGAAATACAGTTCCGGTTGGCGAGGCATAAAAATAAATACCCTATCTCCTTTACCGATGCCATATTTACGCAATACATTTCCGAACCGATTCGACCGTTCCTGCAGATCGGTAAATGTATAGGATTCTTCCCGTACAGTGTCACTGTAGAGTAGGGCCGTTGCCGCTCCCCGCCCTTCATCAACATGGCGATCAACGGCTTCATAGGCCATATTAACCTTGCCGGTTTCATACCATGAGAAATTACGTTCAACATCCTCCCACTCAAAATTGGCTACTGCCTCCGCATAATCAGACATATTGGAGCTCTGCACACGACCCGGCAAAATTTCGCTATGGACTTGACCCATCACTCTTGCCTCCCTCACTCGTTTGATTTAAGCTTTAAGGGTAAGACTCATGTTTTAAATAATGATGTCAATGCAGTGAATGTGAATTTTTTATGTCTGAATTAGTATACCATAGCAAGCGTTTACATACCATTTTTTTGATCTGAAAGGAGCACTGTCATGGAGCATCGCAAAATCCCTATTTCCCATACTCTCTCCTATATGGGTAGAACGATAACTGTGAGCGGACCCCGATCTCCTGAGGACCTTGAAGCCCTGCATATGCATCAGGATCTAGATGCTTTTCGCAGGCCATTAGAGCAGCAAGAGGCGCTCGTAGAGATCGCCAGCTTGCCAGAAGGCCGTGTGATTACTGCGGTAGAGAATGATGTCATAGTGGGCTATGTGACCTTCCATTATCCAGATGAAATGGAGTTATGGTCACAGGGTGGGATGGAGGATCTTATTGAGCTTGGAGCGATAGAGGTGAGTAATGATTATAGAGGGGCCGGACTAGGCCGGCTGCTGATTTCTACTGCTTTTGAACGGGAGCAATTAGAGAATTGTATTGTTTTTACAACAGAGTATTATTGGCACTGGGATTTAAAAGGCAGTGGGCTGGACGTGTGGGCCTATCGCCAAATGATGGAACGCCTGATGAAGACCGTTAATATGGTTTGGTATGCTACGGATGATCCGGAAATCTGCTCACATCCCGCTAACTGCCTAATGGTTCGCATTGGACAAGAGGTGCCCATGTCCTCTCAGGAGACCTTTGACAGAGTACGTTTTAGACAACGTTTCATGTATTGAGCATTAAATATGCTGCAGCATAAATTCTAATATGGAATGCGAGCGTTGTGAAGATTGTACTGTAAATTCTCTGAAATTCACCTCAGCTGATCCATCAGACTTATCTGACATCGAGCGAATGATGACAAAGGGCGTGGCGTTCATATGACAGACTTGGGCAACCGCCGCCCCTTCCATTTCCACACAAGCTCCATCCATTTGCTCTCTTAATTCAGCTACCATCTCCGCATTAGAAATGAATTGATCACCAGATAACACTTTGCCTATCAAGTACTTTTGACCTAACTCATTGCATGCCTTCTCAGCAAGCTGTACTAACGCAGGGTCTGCCTGGAAGACGGAAGTCTCCTGATAAGGAATTTCGCCTCTTGCGAACCCAAGCCCCGTAGCATCCATGTCATGTTGTACACATGTAGACGATATAACAATATCTCCAATATTCAATTCAGGATGTACAGCACCAGCAACCCCCGTAAACAGCACACGGGATACGCCAAAATTATCAATTAGAAGCTGAGTCGTAACTGCTGCATTTACTTTACCCACCCCAGATTTACAGAGCACTACGGATTTGCCTAATATATTTCCTATGTAATATTGTATACCTGCTTTAACTTTTGTCCGCTTGTCCTCCATGCCTTCTAGAAGCAGCTTAATTTCTTCATCCATCGCTCCGATTAATCCGATGATTTCACTCACAGCAAATGCCTCCTTTGATGATTTGTTTAATAAATAAAAACATAAAAAGCTCCATAAGGAGCTTTTTACGGAATAACTGTTCAGTTCTTAAATTACTTATTCAGATGATTAACCGACAAGCGGAGAATCGTTTCATGAGGCAGGATAACCCGCGGATTCTCAACGGTTTCTTTCTTCATAAGCTTGGTCAAAAGTCTCATCGCAACCGCGCCCAAATCGTACATAGGCTGAGCTACGGTTGTCAGCAAAGGACGAACCATCGAAGCCATACGAATGTTATCCACACTAATAATGGAGAAATCATCCGGTACCTTCAGACCTTCATCTTGAATACTGTGAATGGCGCCAATAGCCATTTCATCCGTTGCCGCAAAAATAGCGGTTGGTTTCTTCTTGAGTCCAAGGAAATACTTCATTGCTTCTACACCAGATTCATAGCGGTAGTTACCGATGCGTACCAAATCCTCTTGGTACTCGATTCCTGCCTGTTCCAGTGCTTTCTTGTAACCATGGAAACGTGCATATCCATTTGCAGGATCCTGCAGTGTGCCACTGATCATAGCAATCTCACGATGACCGTGACGAATCAATGTGTTCACAGCATCAAAAGCAGCGGTTTCATGATCGATGTCAACGGAAGGATAAGTTCCCTTCTCATCCCGTGTAGCACATAGAACAATCGGAACTGCAGAAGTCTGGAAAGCTTGAATATGTTCGTCAGTTACTGTACCCCCCATGAAGAGCAGACCATCGACCTGTTTCTCCAAAAGGGTATTAATGACACGAATTTCTTTCTCTTTACGCTTATCCGCGTTACACAATATGATATTGTAATGATACATGTTCGCGATATCTTCAATCCCGCGTGCAATTTCTGCAAAAATCGAGTTTGAAATATCAGGGATGACAACCCCAACGGTTGTCGTTTTCTTACTGGCAAGACCTCTTGCCACGGCATTGGGACGATATCCCAAACGTTCAATCGCTTCAAAAACTTTCTTCCGGGTCTGCGGTTTCACGTTAGGGTTATTATTCACAACCCGTGATACCGTAGCCATAGATACGCCTGCTTCTCGAGCTACATCGTAAATGGTTACCGTCAAATTACTCTCTCCATTGCGATAAATTTTATCGTTCGACTAATTAAAAATATGATACGACACTTTGTACATTTGTGCAATGATAACGCTTCATTTTCCTTTCAAAATTTCTTTCAAGGCTGAAAACGTCACCCTGGATTAAAATTGTGACCAGTGCTGGTTAACCTGTCCAAGAGCATCAATAATGTAACTTCTATCTATCGTAACAAAAAGTGAGTGAAAAATCCAACATTCCGTGAAAAATTTTCATTATTTTCACACAATTTTTTTATAATCTTCATTTTCAGTCATTTGGAAGGATAATTGAGACAATCTTCGACTAGTTTCTTCCATCCAATGCTGGTCTGACAGCTTCTCAGCTAAACGATAGATATCGAGAAGCATATCGACTCGGGTCTGAATCCTCTCTCGGATTATCGTCTCTAGTTCTGATATTCCCCCTATTATAGTTTCTGACAAGGATTCTTTTAATACACTGGCCAATTCATTTCTCTCCGTAAACAAAAAATCTTTTCCCGGATCATCTCCACTGAGTTCTTTTACTAATTTGCCTAGATCTGCTTTAATAAACTGCAAAGGTTCATAACTAGCGCATTCTGGGCAGGTATAGACAGGAACATGCGTAATCTTCATCTTCGTATTAAAAATCAAAGAATGCATATGTAAGTTCATGAGGCCACCACAACTGCACAACTTCTCCATCAAATTATCTTTATACATCTTCTACACCTCTTGCACAAAATTAATAAAGCACAAAGTTTGACTTTTTCAACTTCTATATTCGACTCTACTCGATTAAAACCCTCCTTTATTGCATATAATGATTAAATTGGCAATTTGTCTATAATTTACATCCCTAAAGATGACTTCATATTTTAAATTTGATAGAATAATGAAAGAATCATGGGAATCGAAAGGAGCTTAACTAAATGAGACTAGCCGGTAAAAAGGTGATAGCACTCGTAGACGATGAATTTGAAGATTTGGAGCTCTGGTATCCCGTGTATCGGGTGAGAGAAGAAGGTGCCGAGGTTCACTTGGCAGGTCTGGAAAAAAATAAGACGTACGTCGGTAAATATGGCGTACCTGCTAAAGCAGAATACTCCTGGGACGAGCTTAATGCCGCAGATTATGATGGGATTTTGGTTCCAGGCGGCTGGGCTCCTGATAAAATCCGTAGATACAGTGCCGTTCTAAAGCTAGTACAGGATTTTAATGCGGCTAAAAAACCAATTGGGCAGATCTGCCATGCAGGCTGGGTATTAATTTCTGCTAAAATTCTGGAAGGTGTAACCGTCACCTCCACGCCGGGCATCCGTGATGACATGGAGAATGCCGGAGCCATCTGGAAGGATGAGGCTGTAGTTACGGATGGACATATCATTTCCGCTCGCCGCCCGCCAGATCTTCCGCCATACGGCAAAGCCTTTTGCGATGCACTTGCTGGGGAATAAACATAGGTATATAGTTTAAAATCAAACAAGCCCTGTTTCTCACAATTTGAGGAGCAGGGCTTTTGATTTGAGGCGTTTAAAATTCCAAATTATTACCTGATCCGCATAGAATCCGTCTCCATGATCATATTTGGATAATTTGTAAACCTAAAGGTCAAAGGTTGAGGCAGCTTTTCTTGACCCACGTTAAGAAAATAAGTTATTGTAGTTCCTTTTGCATCCTCTCTATACTCTCTATATCCGGAGTAATTATCATGTACAAGCCAATGTCCGCTTCCAGCGCTATCCACAAAATTATCGTCTATCCCAAAACCGGTTGCTTCATGCAACTCCTCAACTTTTTTGGGAATCAATAAATCCAATACTATAATCCCCTGCTCTTCGTCCGCGGTCCGTTTGGAAATCGAGAGAGAGTTATCCGGTGCCTTTAAAATCTGCTGCGTTTCCGTGTTAATCACAAGCTCGACCTCTGATTGATCTAGAGCAGAGATTCCTTCAACTTCAAGTTTGATTGGATCATTAGGTCTCATATTGTCATTGTGGTAAATATTCGATCCACTTGCCCGCATTAGTTCCTCTTGATGATCCCCTTTTCCGAGGACAAGCTTAGGTGATAGCAAACTAAAAATCCTCATTGTATTCTCTCTGCCAAAGGTTTCCCGCATATAAATACCCGTAGGTCCAATATAAACCTGGTCCATTATAATTTTCTGTCCACCGATAGACAGACTATCCTTCAAATCAACAAGTTCTCCTTGAAAATAATTGTTATCGGCTTCCAGTGGAATTTTGACACCCATTTCTTTTATATCCTTGTTATTAAAAACTTGACTAAGAGCATCTGGAAAAAGCGATAATGTGATATTCAACTCCTCTGGTATCTCATCCTGATATTTATCCCAGACGATTTGCTCATACATACGAGTCGTCCCAGGGGACCCAACCTCTTGTGCATTAGAAGTGCTAAACCCGCTGTATCCACTAAGGTGGTATTTATCCTCTGGAGTCTTTTTCAAAGACAAGCCAAAAAGACGCATCTTCTGATCCGTATTGTTCTGGATTGTATAAAGCACTGCAATGCCTCTTCGATCTGCAATGATTCCGTTAACAGTCCATGTTATCCCGTCCACCTCAGAAGAAGAGATACTTACCTCCTTCATCATCCCTGCATCAAGTGCTGATTTAATCGTCAGATTATTAGCAATAACGGGTCTAAACACTTCAAGCTGGCCCCAGCTTTTTGGAGGTAATTGTGCACGTACGGGATTTATCATCTGATTTGCCCAAGGCACAATTATAAGTAAGGCGAATGCCAAGACCACCAATACAACAACAGCGTACCTTTTACTAAAAGACAAACGTGTACGGTTCCCTTGCTGCATCCCCCTGCGGATCGCGGTGTCCAGTTTTACATCCAGAAGTTCTTCTGCCTCCGCATCGATTTTCTGAAAATAATCTTTAAGCAGCTTCTCTTCAGACTCAGCCATAAAACAGCTCCCCCTTCCGCTTCATTTTGTCACGCAGTTGTTTTAATCCTTTATTCAGCCATGTCTTCACTGTACCCTCTGGTTTATCCAGCACCTCTGCAATTTCGGCAAGGGTCATATCCTTGTAATATTTGAGCACCAGCACTTGGCGATATTTGGGTTTCACTCCATCCAGCGCTTGTTCCATGTCCAGTCTGCGGTCACTTTTCATCTCCATGATTCCCTCATCACTTCGAGCAGCTTCTGCGACTGTGTTCCTCTTTCGGCGCTTCAGCTCATCATTACAGCAATTAATCAAAATACGTGTTAACCAAGGAGCGAACCGCTCCGCGTCTTTTAAGCTCTTTCGTTTAATCCATGCGCGGCAGGTTGCCTCCTGCAAAACCTCCAGCGAATCCGCTTCATTTCGCAAATAGCTGTAGGCAATGCTATAAAGTTTTCTTTTCTGTCCAGCCACTTGCTCATAAAATAGCTCTTCGTCCGTAGCGGCCATTTCCATTTCATCATTTATAATGTGATCCATTTTCGGCCTGCCTCCCCCCTTGCCTTTATTCCTAAGTCGGTTCTGTGTAACTCTCTCTATGTATTGACTGCGCTGCAGGGTAAACGGTTTTGTTTTTTTAAAAGTATGTCATAAATATAGAAAAAGGCTCGGCAAGAATGCCGAACCTTGATATGAATTGAATAAAAGTTACAGTAACTTTAGGATGAGGCTTTCTCCTGTAGTTCTCCGCTTGATCCAAGCGTAAGGCCACTTTTTTGCGCAAACGCAGTTAACATTTCTTCCGTCTCTGAGCTTGTACGATGATGGAAACACGCTTTGGCAATTCTTTTGGCATCCTTGGCCAATGTGTTCAGTGTGCGGTGTTTAACCTTCAGCAGCGCCTGCGGCGACATGCTGAGATCTCTAATTCCCAGCTCCAGCCAAAGAGGCAAAGAACGCTCATCCGCCGCCATTTCACCACATACACTGATATCAATCTTGGCATTACGTGCCGCTTCTACCGTCATACGGATCATTCGCAGAACCGCTGGATGGTACGGATGATACATATGAGCAATTTGTTCATTCATACGGTCTACCGCTAACACATATTGAACCAAATCATTAGTGCCGATACTGAAAAAGTCAACTTCCTCAGCCAATAAATCCGCAATCATAACCGCCGCCGGAACTTCAATCATAATACCCACAGGAAGATTCCGGTTAAAAGGGATATCTCGTTGCTCCAGCTCAGCTTTCACTTCTTCTAAAACAGCTTTTGCCGCCTGCACTTCCTCTACGGAAGAAATCATCGGAAACATTAACTTTACATTCCCGTATGCACTTGCCCGCAAAATGGCACTTAACTGGGTTTTGAACATATCCAATCGATCCAAGCTGATGCGAATCGCCCGATAACCAAGGAAAGGATTCTGTTCTTCAGGCAGCTGGATATAATCCAACTGCTTGTCCCCGCCAATATCCAGCGTACGAATCACTACAGTGTTATTGCCCACCTTCTCGACAACCTGTTTATACACTTCAAATTGTTCATCCTCAGTTGGGAAAGATCTGCGGTCCATATAAAGAAACTCTGTACGGAACAGGCCTACACCTTCAGCACCATACTTAAGTGCTATGTTGAGTTCTTTAACTGAACTGATATTGCCGGCAAGTCGCAGGTTCACACCATCCTTGGTGACAGCCTCCACGGTGGCGAGCAGTTCCAGCTGCTCTTTCTTTTTATGCTGTTTATCCCGAATCGCTACATATTCATTTATCGTAAGTTCATCTGGATGGATTTGTACAGATCCGGTATCGCCGTCGATCACAAGCATGTCCCCGGTCTGAATAGGATTAGACAGATTATTCTCCAAGCCCGCTACAAGCGGAATGCCTAGCGCACGAGCCATAATGGAGGAATGTGAGGTTTTACCGCCCATCATGGTGACAATACCTAGAACATAAGTTGGATTCAAGTGAGCTAGCTGGGAAGGAGACAACTCCTTCGCAACAAGAATATATGGCTGTGTATCCGATGGTAACGTAACCTCTGGAGCGCCTAAAAGATGTTTTAAAAGACGGTTTCCGACATCCTTGATATCAACCGCCCGCTCCTTCATGTACTCATCGTCTAGCAGATCAAACATCGCTACAAAATGATCAATCGCTTCTTTCACAGCTACTTCTGCCGCTTTGTACTGGCGTTCAATGATCCCGCGGATTTCACTCATGAACACAGGATCATCTAAGATCGCCAGATGAGCATCAAAAATACTCGATTCCTCCGGACCTACCACTTCTCTGAACTCTTTTTTGATGAATTCAATCTCGTCCTTAGAGGTACGGATACCTTCGTATAAACGCTCAAACTCCTTAGCTAGATCCACTGGGTTCACTTGTGTATCCGGTAAGCTCCATTCCCAGTTCGGCAAGACAAAGGCCTTCCCGATAGCTACACCTGCTGCTGCGCCTATGCCTTGTATCATCCTTCAATCCCTCCAACGTTACTTTCGTGTAAGACTACGGACATTACTGATGATTGCCCCTTTTTAACATTTTTAAATGGAGCATAGCTCCATGATTTGACCCGATCAGGATTCGTGATCACCATCGGTGTAGCCAATGAGGCCGCATGTTCACGCAAATAAGCGAGGTCGAATTTAACAAGCAATTGACCTGGCTCCACGCTGTCGCCTTCTTTTACAACCGCCTCAAAGGGTCCCTTGAGCTGTGAAGTGTCGATCCCTATATGCATGAGTACTTCCAGCCCTTCCGGCGTCGAAATACCCACGGCATGCATTGTAGGATAGACGTGCATAACTTTCCCGAATACGGGTGAAGTAAGTTCCCCTTTTTCCGGCAAAAATGCAACCCCATCGCCCACTAGCTTAGCTGCAAAAATGTGATCAGGCACTTCCTCGATAGGCATCATTCTGCCCTGCATTGGCGAACTGAACAGCACCTGCGGCAAATCACGAAGCATAAGCTTGTTAATCTCCTCGCGGATCAGTTCAGAATACGTGCCAAATACTACCTGGACATTTCCGCCGCCCAGCTTGATAATCCCTGCGGAACCCAAACCTTTAAGCGCTCCAGTATCTATATATCGGTCATTATGAACCGTAAGCCGCAGACGGGTGATACAGGACTGCACTTGTACAATATTCTCCTTGCCCCCAAGCGCCTCTAAGATTAGCGGTGCCTGATAAGGGATATTGCCGGCCCAATCCCCAAGCTCTGAACCTTCTTCACGCCCCGGTGTCGGGATCTGAAAACGGCGAATCGCCCAGCGGAATAAATTATAGTACACAATCCCGTAGCCGATACCAATCGGAATCAGCAGCCAAGCCCTCTGTGATAAATGCATGTTCAAGAAGAAATCGATGGCTCCAGCCGAATAGGAGAACCCGTGATGGATTCCCAGCATGTAGGTCAGTACCATTGCGAGACCGGACATTACAGTATGTACCGCGAACAAATACGGAGAAGCAAATAAAAATGCAAATTCGATTTGCTCCGAAACCCCGGTCAGAAAACAAACCAACGCCGCCCGTACAAAAGTCTTTTTAATCTTGGGCTTCAAATCCTCGCGCGCTTCCTGAATAATTGCAAAAGCAATGGCAGGCAGCGCAAACATCATAATCGGAAACAACCCCGCCATAAAAATCCCCGCCGTAGGATCGCCTGCAAAAAAACGCGGCAAATCCCCCTGAACCACAGCACTACCATCAGGAGTCGTAAAATTCCCAAATTGAAACCAAAACACATTATTAAGAATATGATGTAGTCCAAAAGCGGTCAGAACCCTATATAGGACCCCATAGATAAAAACGCCAAACCCGCCCGTCTGCAATATTCCCTGAAAAAGATTATCCAGCCCAATCTGCAGCAGCGGAGATATTCCTAACATTACCCACGCGAACCCGGCAGAAAATAAGCCCATGAACAGCAAAACAAAACGCGACCCTCCAAAAAACTGGATCGCCTCTGGAAGCTTAATATTTTTAAACCGGTTTTGCGCGACACCGGCAACGATCCCCAGCAAAATTCCGATTAGTGTTGCAGGTTGTACAAGCCCGTCTCCCATTTGGGTGACAATTCGGTCGTAAGTGAACATCCCAGCCAGCGCTGCAAGCCCCGCCGTTCCGGCTTGATTGGATAAACCCCATGCTACACCTACAGCGAACAAATAAGGCATATAATAAAATATTGCCTGCCCCGCGTAAGTAGCCACTTCAGACACCGAAGAAAGTCCCCATGCAGACCAAGGTAAGCTGCCCAAACTCAGCAAAATGGCTGCCGCCGGCAGTACCATGGTAGGAAGCATTATGGCTCTGCCCAATTGCTGCAATGATCCGAGCCAATTCAAGGCTACCCTCTCCTTTCTTTCTATATTGAATGGTAAGCGCTGCGGGGATTTTTGTCAAAAGAAACTCATGAGATCTTCACGTTACATTTTTAAAACAAATATTCTCACATTCCACTAAACATTTATTCATTAGTATCCATAGAACGGCTGGTATTTACGTGGAGCTATTAATACTACAGAGTCAGAATTTAGTTTAAGTGTACTTTGTGCAACTATTCCTATCGATGTTACTCTGAGCACCTTTTTAACTGCACTTCATACAACTATTTTTAGAGATTTTCCACTTAACCTAATCGTTGATGCGTTTTAAGTGTACAAAGTACAACTATTTCGCATTTAGATAGTTATTTCGGCGATTTAGCTGTATAAAGTGCAATTATTCCCTTGCGCAGCTATCGTATAGATGTCCCTAGCATACCTGATTGGATTGGATTGGATTTGATTTGGTCTGATCCGGTCTGGTTTGGTCTGAACTGATCTGATCTCAGAGCCCTCGCTTCATAACATCGAACTTTTCTCCCCCCATTAGCTATCTCCAACACCCTAAACTCACAGTTAGGAATTCCACCTGAGTTTAAGTGTACTTTGTGCAACTATTCATATCGACGTTACTCTAAGCACTTTTTTAACTGCACTTCATACAACTATTTTTAATGATTTCCCTCTTCATCTAATATTTGATGCGTTTTAAGTGTACAAAGTACAACTATTTCGCATTTAGATAACTATTCCGGCGATTTAGTTGTACAAAGTGCAATTATTCCCTTGCGCAGACTCTAAAGATCCTCTTACCACATTTGATCTGGTCTGAGAGCCTTCACCTCATAATACCGAATTCTTTCTCCCTGATTAACCGGCTTCAGCAACCCCTTCTCACTTAATGATTGCAGCAATCGACGCGCCGTACGGAAATTAATGCAGAAATGCGTGGCCACATCCTTTGGACGAACCGGTCTACCGAGACGCCAAGCGAAACGCAGAACCTCTTTTTCCTCAGACAAAATAGCTACGCTAGCAGAATTACGAGCCAAGTAAGGCGCCAGCACCAGTTGTAACAGCATCCGGCAGACCTCGGGACGTTGCTGGATATCATCAAAAGAAAAATGAATCATCCTCCAGCCCATCCCAGTCAAAAAAGTGTCCCGATTTACTGAATAGTTGAATTTTTCGCGGTCCATATCTTTCACATGGCTTTGATATCCATCACACTCGATCCCAAAGCTGCTGCCCGTCTGCGGAAGAAAAGCAAAGTCCAAAAATTGTGATTTGCGATTCCAGTCATATACTTCGTATTCTGGATGCAAATCGTCTAGGGACTCAAACATAGGCCACCATACATTCTGCAAAAATAGCTTTTCCGCAAAATTATGTCCTCTAACCAGCCTCCCTCTTCTTTCACCTGTTCTTGATTTCATATGCTGGTCGATAAACAAACCATGCGCTTCTTCAAACTCCATAACCTATAGCCTCCCCTACAAAATAAAAAAACGCCCTTCACCGCAAAAAGCGGTTAAAGGACGTTCTTCGTCTAATCTCATTATAACTAGCTCAACAGGCGATTTACATTAAAAATCGCACCTTTTGTTACACAATACCTCTTACTTTGGCTGATCTCCATCATCTAAGTTTGCTATAACCTCAGCGTCATAAATTTAAACCTAGTTAGTTTATTCCTCTTTTGCTCGTTCTCGCCAGTTTGCTCATTCTTCACCAGCTAGTTCGTTCTTCGCCAATTAGCTCGTTCTTCACCAGTTAGTTCGTTCTTCACCAGCTAGTTCGTTCTTCACCAGTTAGTCCGTTCTTCGCCAGCTAGCTCGTTCTTCATCAGCTAGTTCATTCTTCACCAGCTAGTTCGTTATTCGTCAGTTCCTTGTTACGTCCGTTGGTCAACGATAACTGTAATCACCACACACTTAACTCAGTGTTCAGTTCAACAGTATATGACCAACCCTACTGCCGGCTACGCCCATGCATTGTGATCGCTTCTTCGACCTTGATGCAGCGGTCCATAATGGCGATCATACCGTGCTCAGCGGCGATTTTAGCGGCTTCTGCGCTAACTATACCCTGCTGGAGCCACAGCACACGTGCGCCAATGTCAGCAGCCTCCTGCGCGACCTTTGCGCAGTGTTCGCTTCGACGGAATACATTGACGATGTCCACTGGCTCCGGAATTTCTGCTAAAGTGTGATAACACTTTTCTCCCAGGATCTCACCATCCACCGTTGGGTTAACGGGAATGATCCGATATCCCCGGCTTTGCATGGCGCCCGCGACCATATAAGAGGTACGGTCTGTTTTGTCTGACAAGCCGACAACAGCAATGTTACCTGCGGAAGCAAGGATATCTCCGATCTGCTCCCGACTTGGATTCTCAAAGCTCATAAGTAGTGCCCCTTTCCATAGTTACACTTAATGATCCTTGTTTAACTGAAGCTAGATACGCTAGCTCCCTCATTCCTATTGTACCCACTCCACATTCGCACCAAGCGCACGCAAGTGATCAAAATATTGCGGATAAGATTTTGCCACATGATGTGCATCCTTAATCAAAAGAGGTTTACGCGCACGCAAGCCCACTACGGATAGTGCCATAATTACGCGGTGATCATAATGCGCATTAATGGTGACTCCGCCTTCGACACCTTCAGGCATACCGTGAACAATTATCTCATCGCGGCGTTCTTCTACCTTAGCTCCGGCACGGGTTAATTCTGCTAAGTAATCGGTAATGCGATCGCATTCCTTATAACGCAAATTCTCAACATTATAGAATCGGGAGGTGCCTTCTGCAAATACTGCGGCAGCCACCATGGCCAATACCGCATCGGTTGCAGCATCTCCATCAAATTCAACAGCTTTTAGGATACCGTTCCCTTGGACATGTACTGTGCCCTCTTCATGAGTAAGAGGAACTTCCATCATCCGCAGCACATCAACAATGGCTCTTTCACCTTGTTTACTTTGTTCTGCAAGACGGTGGATTTTCACATCCGACTTTGTAACGGCAGCCGCCGCAAGGATTGCCGCAGAGCCTGGGTAGTCACCTTGAACAGTATATGACTTAGCTGCATAAGCTTGACGACCTGGAACTTTAAAGGACATGTAATCATCCGCAGCGTGCACCACAATACCTGCCTGCTCCAACACTTCCAAGGTCTGGCCCACGACAACCTTCGATTTCAAATCATCGAGGACAATAATTTCACTATCTTCTTCAAGCAATGGTGTCAGGAATAATAGAGCACTTAAGAACTGGGAGCTTACTGCACCAGAGACAGTAATTCTGCCTCCAACCGGTTTACCCCCACGGATCGTGATTGGCAATTTCCCTTCATTATGCTCCACCTGAACACCTAGCTGTTCCAGCGCCACAATCAAGTCGTCATGCGGACGTTTGCCCAATGAGTCTGGATACGTATTTACAAAAGTAACCTCAGGACTTAACGCGGCCACAGCCATAAGAAAACGCAGCACCGCTCCGGCATTTCCTACATTAAGTTCTTTAACGTCTTTTGGATGACGTCCGAAGCCTTGAATCACAATCTTTTCCTCATCCTCTGTAAGCACAGCACCCAAATCTGCTATGCAGCGACGGATCGCGTCGCTATCCTCACTATGTGCAGGATGATAAATCGTACTTACTCCTTCAGACAATGCCGCAACCAGCAGATAACGTGTCGTATAGTTTTTGGAAGAGAGGGCTCCAAATTCTCCTTGCAGAGATGGCGTTGGCCTAACAATAACGTCCATAATATAAACTCTCCTTAGTAGATGTAGTGGGTATGTAATGCTCGTTTGACAGGGTATTCTGTTCTTGTGTTATCATTAAACCATTCTTCTGATGAAAAGAGGTCAAACCCATGCATAATGTACCACAAATCACACCGCAAGAATTACGGCAGTGTATAGAGACAGGTGAAGACCTTGTACTCATCGATGTTCGCGAAGACGAAGAGGTGGCCTCTGGGATGATTCCAGGTGCACAACATATCCCTATGGGAGAAATTCCACACCGTACTGAGGATATTCCAAGCGACGCCAAAGTGATCTTCATTTGCCGTTCCGGTGCCCGCAGCCAACGTGTCTGCGAATATCTACAGCAGTTTGGTTATAACGCTGCGAACCTTAGCGGTGGTATGATTGAATGGAATGAGACACTCTCTTAAAAGCTCAACCGCGGTAATGCATTAAAATATGTTGCGACACTTCTGCCGCAGTCAGTCCCGTTGTATCGACCGTGTAATGCGCGAATAGGTATGCATCCTGGCGATCTTCCATGATTCGTCTGACCCGTTCTTCTGCATTGCCGGCGAGCAGCGGACGATTCTCATCCCCGCTAACACGTGCAATAATCTCTTCCTCAGTTGCCGTTAGCGCAACTACATGCCCTTTACTCAGCATTAAGGCTGTATTCCCCGGCGCCAATACCGCGCCTCCACCAGTGGATATTAATTTATTCTCAGACTCTAGCATTTGCTTTAGAACCGCAGTTTCTACGCTTCGAAAGTATTCCTCACCATCTTCTGCGAAGATTTCTGCAATGCTTCTGCCTTCAGTCTCAATAATGACATGATCCAAATCAACCAGCTCATAGCCCAGCTCCTCGGCCAAAATAGCACCAACAGTTGACTTACCAGTCGCCATCATCCCTACTAAAATAATGTTTTTGTTCTTATCTTCCTGACTCATCGTTTTTAGTTCTTCTGTATCCCCAGCCATGACTATCCTCCAACCGCGATATTTGTCATATCATAACACAGGGTCAAAACATTAGACAATCCGCTTCTTCCAGTAAAAAAAGACCCGAAAGGCTCCCCATTTCTGGTGAAGCCGTCCGGGCCGCTTGTCATACAGTCAATTAGATTATTCCGCTGCCATCCAGTTGTGGTGGAAGACGCCTTCTTTGTCCACACGTTTGAAGGTGTGAGCGCCAAAGTAATCACGTTGAGCCTGAAGCAAGTTAGCAGGCAAACGTTCTGTACGGTAGCTGTCATAGTAAGCCAATGCGCTGGAGAATCCAGGGACTGGAACACCCAAAGTTACCGCAGAAGCAATGACTTTACGCCATGCGGATTGGTAATTGTCCATAACATTCTTGAAGAAAGGATCAAGAAGCAGATTCTTAAGCTCTGCATTGTTCTCATAAGCATCTGTGATGTTTTGTAGGAAACGGGAACGGATAATGCAGCCGCCGCGCCAGATTTTAGCCAGCTCGCCATATTTCAGATCCCATCCATATTCGTCGGAAGCTACGCGAAGTTGAGCGAAACCTTGCGCGTAGGATACGATTTTGCTCGCGAACAATGCTTTACGCACGTTCTCGATGAATTCGGCTTTGTCGCCTTCAAAAGTTGTTGCTTCTGGTCCGTTAAGCACTTTGCTTGCTTCTACGCGCTCATCCTTCATAGCAGACAGGAAGCGGGAGAATACGGATTCGGTAATCATGGACAGAGGTACACCAAGATCTAGTGAGCTTTGGCTTGTCCATTTACCAGTACCCTTTTGGCCAGCGGAATCAAGGATAACGTCAACCATAGGTTTGCCGGTTTCTTCGTCATATTGAGCAAAGATATCAGTAGTGATCTCGATCAGGTAGCTGTCGAGCTCGCCGCTGTTCCACTCTTTGAAAATATTGTGAAGTTCTTTTGCATCCAGACCTAGAACATCTTTCAACAACTGATAAGCTTCACAGATCAATTGCATATCACCATATTCGATACCGTTGTGCACCATTTTAACATAGTGTCCTGCACCGTCAGGTCCGATATATGTACAGCAAGGCTCTCCGTCCACTTTGGCTGAGATTGCCGTTAGGATAGGCTCTACAAGTTTATACGCACTTTCTTGACCACCTGGCATAATCGAAGGACCTTTAAGAGCACCTTCTTCACCACCGGAAACTCCAGTACCGATAAAGCGGAAACCTTTTTCTTCCAGCTCTTTACTGCGACGAACTGTATCAGGGAAGTAAGCATTCCCTCCGTCGATAATGATGTCGCCTTGATCAAGATGCGGCAGCAGTTGCTCGATGGTAGCATCAGTAGCTTTACCAGCTTGAACCATGATCAGAATTTTGCGCGGTGTTTCCAGCGAAGCTACAAATTCCTCAACAGAAAATGTGCCTACGAGGTTTTTACCTTCCGCTTCAGCAAGAAGATCATGTGTCTTCTCCGGGGAGCGGTTGAATACGGATACGGAAAAACCTTTGCTTTCGATATTTAGAGCCAAATTCTTGCCCATTACCGCCAAGCCAATAACGCCGATTTGTTGTTTTGCCATCTGGTCCTCCACCCTTTGCACCCTATATTTTTGTGAAATCCATTTCTCGCAGTATAAGAATACCACCCTTTATCAGAGACAGCAAAGCCTGCCCTGCGAATAGAGATCAATTTCATTGACAAATTCAGACCAAGAAATGATCACAATGACTATTTTAACGTTTTTAACGTCAGAAGTGAACCCCTGTCTGCAAGTTCCAATACAAATATAAGACACCCCGATGAACAGGGTGCCTTGAAAGAACATCTGCCCGGCACTTGCTTACCATTCTAACATAAACAATTCCTTGGTCAAAAAGGCAAGCTCAGCTCGACATTTGTCCGCGCGAACCGTATCTCCAGCCTTTAATGCATCATTTAACCGATCCAACTGTTCATCAACTTCAATTCTCCGCTGGCGAACCCGTTCTTCCCCTTCAATAGAATAAAAGAGTCTTGTCAGCTCCTCATCTGTGAGCATAGGTCCCTTCTGATATAACACACGCTGCTGATAACCAGAAATTTCAACCAGGCGAATCACTTCGCCAAACAGAATATTTTCAATAATAATCTGCCGATCCCGGAAACGCTTAACGATAGCATGCCCGCGCATATCCCCAATTAATTTCTCCATCCACTCTGACAAGCGAGCATCACGGATCATATAATCGCCCACAAGCTTATAGCCGTCCTTAATCCTTTGAAACCGCAATTTCACTAACTTGCGACCCGTACGGACCGAAATCACAAAGACCTGTTCATTCTCGCTCCAATATAGGGAATAACCTTCTTGAATCAAATCCTTGATCAGGTCCTGGATATGCTGTCTGTCGAACCGCAGTTCCAGGTTACAATATTCCACCTCGTCGTTTTTGTTCACGGCACTCCCCCCTAACAGCTTCACATCTGTAAAGCCAGCCTTCATTAGTTCAATTCCAGAGTAATCATGGCTGCCGGACCTCTTCTTGAGTTAACTTCCTTTTTGCGTTCGTCTTAATCTTATTTTATACTTCAGTTTATGTAGCGGTAACTTGGTTTATTGACTATTTTTACCCGCAACAGCCTTTCTCCAAACGCTGAGCGAGAATTTTAATGCCTTTTAGTCCTTTTGGAGCATAGACGTTCTAGTCCTTCAGCTGCACAGTGTCATACAGAAGACCTTCGAAACTTACTTCCGTTATATCTTATGTCCTTCTAATTTTCTAAAAAAACCGCTGATATACCGGATCATTCTTCGGTTATCAGCGGCTCTTTATTTTCCTCAGCTAGTCTTAAATTTCTGTTTCGTTCTATGCACAATAAGCAGATGCAGCCCGAAGAGCAGCAGCATTACAATGGCACTTGCCAGGAATGGGACACCATGTCCTACATGATCCCATAATCTTCCTGACAAAACTGGCCCCGCTACCATTCCTGATCCTTGGAGTGTCAGGAACAACCCCCAGACCGTCCCTCGTTCTCCCTTAGGTACTTGCTTAGCCAGAAAGGCATTCCATGCCGGGAGGATAAGCGCGTAGCTTATACCGACCAGTGCCACCGCGATAAAGGCAAGTGGCAGCCAGCGAACCTGAGAGAAAAAGGCCAGTGAAAAGGCAGCTAACAAAAAACCTATATTCAGAAACACCGTTGTCCCTATGCGGTCCACCAGCTTGCCTGCGGGAATAAGTGCAAGAACTGTAATCCCTCCCCCTGCAATGAGGAGCAAACTGAATTGATTGGGACTAACATGCAGCTCTGTACGTGCAAACAAGGTAACTACAGGCGTCATCAAGCCAATGGCGAAGGCTTGTAGGAACAACGCCGGGTACAGCCATCTGCTGACCTTCAGGGTAGTTCTCACCTGATGCAGCGTTCTTTTTATACTTTCTATCGGACTAAGCTTTTTACGATCCATTGCTCCGCCAAGTCCATGCATGTCCCTCACGACAGCATGAGACCCGCTGGAAGAGATTCGTTTAGGTAAGAAAAGGGCTACTACAACTACAGCGGCAGCACAACCTAACAAGACCAGAAAAGCCACATGATAACTCTGTCCACCCTGATCCATTAAAAAATTCACAACAATTGGACCGATTCCTGTTCCTGCGAGAGAGGCCATCTCAACAGCGCCCATGGCCGCACCACTGCTGCCGCTTTTGGTTGATCCGGCGAGTTCGGTAATTCCGGTCATCACACATGGCCAAAGCGGAGATGTCCCGATCCCAAGAATGAGACAGGCGATGGATAACGTAACGGCCGTTTTGGCATAGATTATCAAGCCAATGGCTACTAGAATCAGCAACAATGCACCTGTCATCGTCCAGCGGAACCCTATGCGCTCCATAACCCAGCCTGAAGGGCTGCGGAAGACGTTGTCCCCCAAATACTGTAGGGCAAAAGCGAATCCCACTACTGTCACCGACAGGCCCAGTATATTCTCCATATACACCGGCAACAAGGCAACAAGCAGCGAACCTTTAACAAATTCAACTAAAAAAATAATTACCCACATCTCCACAATAAATGGTGATGCTAAACTAATATTCATCCGTTGTTCAGCTTTCGTGGACATTCTATCACATCCAAATCCTAGTATTCTGAAGATTGTTTTGTTATACTGATGCTTGCCTTAAAAATTAACTATTCGCGAAAGGTTGTGACAGCATTAAATGAATCAACACCGTACTCCCCTCTTCACAGCTCTAAAAAAGCATGCCGCCGGCAATCCAGTTCAATTTCATATTCCCGGGCATAAGAAGGGGCTAGGAACCGATGCCGAATTCCGTGAGTTTATCGGCGATAACGCTCTATCCATAGATCTAATCAACATCGCACCGCTTGATGATCTACATCAGCCAACTGGCGTAATCCAGGAGGCTCAAAAGCTGGCTGCGAAGGCTTTCGGCGCCGACTATACGTATTTTAGCGTACAGGGCACGAGCAATGCCATCATGACGATGATCCTCTCTGTCTGCTCACCGGGTGAAAAAATAATTGTGCCGCGTAACATTCATAAATCCGTAATGTCGGCCATTATCTTCTCCGGAGCCAAGCCTGTGTTCGTCTCGCCTGTACAGGATGAGAATCTCGGGATAGATCACGGCATAACCACCAGTGCGCTGGAACGAGCGTTAAAGCGTCATCCAGACGCTAAAGGAGTTCTAGTTATCAATCCAACGTACTTCGGCGTATGTGCCGACCTGCGTTCGATTGTCGACCTGGCTCACCGTTACGGGGTACCCGTACTGGTGGACGAGGCACATGGAGTACTGATTCATTTTCATGAGGATCTGCCGGTATCGGCCATGCAGGCCGGTGCGGACATAGCTGCCACTAGTGTGCATAAGCTTGGTGGTTCCATGACGCAAAGCTCGGTACTGAATCTAAATGCGAAGACTGGGCTGATTAACCCACAACGGGTGCAGACCATTATGAGCATGCTGACAACAACATCAACCTCATATATTTTATTGGCGTCTCTCGATACATCTAGACGTAATCTCGCGCTGAACGGACATGAAATGGCGGAAAGAACGATCCAATTGTCCAACTACGCACGCGAGACCATTAACACTATCGAAGGCTTGTACAGTTTTGGTAAAGAAATACTTGGAACTGAAGCAACTTTCGATCTAGATCCAACCAAACTTAACATTCATGTTCGCCATTTAGGGATCACAGGTTACGAAACCGAAAACTGGCTGCGTGAGAAATACAACATCGAAGTTGAACTGAGTGACATGTATAATATTCTTTGCCTTATTACCCCAGGTGATACTCAAGAATCAGTAGATAAATTATTAGCTGCTTTGCGGGTGTTGTCCGCCATCCATTATAGCAAGGGTGAAATCTATGAACTGAAGGTTCAGGTTCCAGAAATCCCGCAGCTTGCTTTGATTCCAAGAGATGCTTTTTATGCTGACACTCAGTTAGTTCCGTTCCGCGAATCTGCCGGGTACATCATTGCAGAGTTTATCTATGTATATCCACCGGGGATACCGATTCTCCTCCCTGGCGAAGTCATTACTCAGGATAATATCGACTACATTATCGACCACGTCGAAATCGGTCTGCCGGTTAAAGGTCCTGAGGACCGCAGCATCACTAATGTTAAGGTGATTGTTGAAGCCGATCCTATATCCTAAGATCCATCTTTTCCTAAAAAACTTCAATCATTTATACAAAAACCCGATACCATAATGAGTATCGGGTTTCTGTATATAAGCATCAACTGTCCCATTCACATAGAACAGCTTAAGTTTAGTCGCTAGAATCTATTCTTGCTGAGCAAGCAGATTGTTGTAAGCTTCTTCAACAGCTTTCCATTCTTCTTCATCTTCGATATTATACAATACCATTTCTTCGTCTTCTTCTTCCATACGCAGAATAATGCCGTCTGCTTCTGGATTCTCGCGCTCTAACAACAGAGCATATAATTTCTCGCCTATGTCGAACGTTTCTACAAGCACCATTTCCACATCTTCGCCCTGCTCGTTCGTCAAGGTCAGCACAAACTCCTCGTGCTCATGGTCGTGATCATGCCCGCAACCGCATGCTTCACCATGCTCATGTTTGTGATCGCTCATTGTAATACCTCACTTTGAATTGTATTATCCTACATCTGGTATCGTACCACGTTAGATTAGTTCAGGTCAATTTAGAACACCTAATTTAACGCTGTAATTACCTTCTCCGACACAAGTACGTAATCTGCATTTTTGGATGGCTTAATATAGAAGCCCACCCGATATTTGCCCGCTTCTTTAAAGTCATAAGTAAACTCAGAGGTTGGAAACCAGAAATTATCCTTCTGTGAGCCTTCAAGCACCTGCGACTGAATATCCTTAACGTTACCAGACGGATCTGTCATGGCTACTTTCACAGCTGAAATCTCTTCAGTCAGGCTATCTACCTGTGTTAATATCTTAATTTTCAGCTTGCCTACGTTGACATTGCCAAAAACCGTATCCCCTTTAAAAAGTACAATATGGACATTAGGTTTAAGAATCGTAACTTTCCCAGAACCGTCCCAAGTAACAACCCCGCCTGTTTCTCTAGCAGGAATGTACGTTTTTCCATCAATTAGATAACCGCCGTCTACAATTTCTTTTCCGTTGCTCCATACTCTAATTTTCTGATTAACGGAATCGGCGAATAATAATGAGCCACCCATTAAGGAAAAAGCAAACACGCACAAAGTGATTTTTTTCCATCTATTCATTTGAGACCCTCCAGATAATTCATGCTGTTAATATATACTTACTTTGTTTCAGCAAGTTGCGCTAATTTTAGGTAAATATTTCATTGATCTTGCGAAAAATGATATTATGGTCTTATTCGAAGCAGAAACATTAGCTATAACCGATTTCAGGAGGGTTCTTTCTTATGAGTCTAAGCCTACAAATGCTAGGAACAGGCAATGCTTTTGCGAAAAAATATTTTAACAACAATGGCTTGCTGCTAGATGAAAATTACACCCTGCTGATTGATTGCGGGATAACAGCCCCGCTTGCCATGCATAGACTTGGAAAATCCTTCAATGACGTAAATGCTACGCTCATTACACATATTCATGCGGATCACGTTGGAGGGCTGGAAGAGCTTGCGCTAACCTTAAAGCATGTGCACGGTAAAAAAATGACCTTGCTGCTTCCTGAGACACTTATAGAGCCCTTGTGGAACAATACATTAAAGGGAGGCTTGTACCAAGAAGATGCTGTATCTTCCTTATCTGATATCTTCGAAGTTAAGCCCTTGCAGCCTGAAATTACCTACAACCTCTCTCCCACTCTTTCATTAGAGATCGTACAAACACCGCATATTCCCGGCAAAAACAGTTATTCCCTTCTAATAAATAACGAGATTTTTTATAGTGCGGACATGACCTTTCAGCCGGATCTACTGATTAGCCTTGTGCGGGAGCGCGGGATCCGGATCATCCTGCATGACTGCCAATTAGGCGGAACAGGCGTTGTTCACACTACGCTGGAAGAGCTGATGTCTTTGCCTAAAGATGTTCGCGAACGGATCAAGCTCATGCATTATAGCGATGAACAACCAGATTTCGTCGGACTTACAGGGGAGATGGAATTTTTAGAGCAGCATGTGAATTATAAGTTCTGATCTTTGCATATAAAAAAAGCCGTACATAAACGTCTGTTGACGTATGTACGGCTTTTCGTGTTGAACTATGAAAATGTCGGCAAATTATCCAGATTGTTAGTTGGATCTCCATCCGCATCTCCGCGGATATAAGTTTCTCCATCCTTACCTTTAAAAGCGTTCACTCCGGCAATATTTCCGGCCTGTACTTCTTGCAGGGCTTGGTCATACGCCAGCACACGTCCTGTAGAGGTCTGGAAGCTTGTCAAATCGCCATCCCCATTTTTTTGAACAGCTACGAAAGATTCTCGTTCGTTATTTGGCACTTTAGCTCGCCCCTTGCACTTGGATTTGCCATCATTCGGCACATCCTAGCTTGCGTAAAGAGTCCAATAATTATGTGCGCCAATCTTTAAAGCATTTTTTGCATCCGTACATGTAATATACCTGCATCATAGAATGGCTCCGTAGAAATAACTTCATAGCCGAGTTTCTTATAGAAATTCTCTGCCTGACACTGAGCATCTAAAATTGAAGCTTCCAGTCCAAGCTCCCGAGCAAGCTCTTCCATAGCCAGCAACAAGACACGTCCGTATCCTTTGACCCGATAGTCTTTCAATACGGCGATGCGCTGCATTTTAGCAGTACCTGCTTTGTAATAGATCAATCTCCCCGTTGCTACAGGTACCCCTTCATCTATAATCAGAATATGGTGCGCATTCGGACTGATGGCATCGTATTCGTCAATTTCTTCCTCGGCCGGTACCTTTTGTTCCTCAACAAATACTTTAGTGCGGATATCCAGCCCCATCTGAAGCTGTTCCTCTGTAGTTACCCGTAAGATTTCTGCCGCCATGTTAGTTGCAAACTCCTCTCTCTATGTAGCCAACGATAGTTGTCTATTATATAAAATAATGACTAGAAAGAAAAGCCTACATATGGAATCCGTAACCTCTCAGTAGACTAATCCACAGAATATACTTCTTCAGGGATCGAACGGTTATATACGTCTTTCATCACAGGTGATAACGGAGGATACTGACTTTTAGATTTGCCATCCAGATTGGTCATCTCATTGATTTCCATAACTTTTGTGGGTTTCGCCGTAGAACAACCCACTACACCCAGTAGTAACACTAGGCAAACGCCGACTTCCCATTTCACAATTTTAGACATTAAAAAAGCTCCTTTCACCGCAGCTGCAGTTATACTCACTACAGCTTTGACGATTCAGGAGCTTTATAAACAATAGGAGCTATTCATTCCAGTTGCCCTCTTAGAGATTGACGTTTCCAACCAAATGGACTAAATACATCATCCCAACCAGAAAGCCTGCTAAAACAAAATAAGCTGTCCCATATTTCCAACGTGTACTGGCTGGTACATCGTAATACTTATCATTATCATGGACTGTATAGCTGATGTCACAATGCATTTTTAAATGAAGACCATTCTCTAACGTTACTTGCTCCAGCTGCGAAATTCTTACCTTTTCAATAATACATTGCTGTGGCAGTGTAGCTTTGCCATAATAATTCAGCTGATCCCATCTCACCACAACATACTGCTGTCTCTCTAGATCACTGTAGGTGGTAAAAGGTAAATCCCGGCGATGCTCAGCTCCTGGAATCATGTAACCCGCCTCTCTCAAGGGCTCCACTGGAATTAAGAAACCCTTAGTCACAGACTGCGGCCGGTTGTTGTTACGTCTTTTCACAAATTTGTTATACAGATCGTAAGCAAACATTGCCCAGATGATAAAGAACAAAATCGAACGCAAGTAAACGATTATAGCTAAGCCACCGACCAGACCCACAAGCCACAGCCAGCGCGTAACCGCGGTAGCGATACGTCCACCGTCTAGCGGATGGATTGGCAGCAGGTTAATCAAATTAAGCAAAAAGCCTATATAAGCAAGGGAATAAAGAAGCGGACTATCCATATAATATGCCGCTCCAAAAACAGCAGTAGACCCAATAGTACCCAGAATCGGTCCGCCAAAAGCTACATACGCTTCTGTCTTCGCATCCAGCGGATGTTTTTTCATAGTAATTAACGCGCCTAAAAAAGGAATAAATAGCGGAGCGCTGACGGGTAGCCCGATGCGCTTAGCGGCTATAACATGTCCCAATTCATGAACAAGCAAAAGCAGGACGATACCTATGGCAAACCCCCACGGATAAATTAAAGCATATGCCCCTATCGAAACCATCATGGAAATTAACGGACCGGCAATTTTACCTATTTTCAGCAGAGACAAAATCGCCTTTCCTTTTAACAGGAGCATAGCGGCTCCGCCCCCCAACCATTTCAGCGGAGTAGAAGTATTCTTTTTCTGCTCATTTTGCATTTGCGGCAAGATCACAAGCTCCTTTATCTTTCAATTTTAAAAAAACTGCTAGTATTTCAACAAAGAGTCCTTCCGAATGTATACGATGCAACTTTTAGAAACGTTTCAGCGTCAAACCAACTATCTTGGATAAATTTTACTGCCAGATAAAGAAAGGGTTGGTTCATATGCTCTCTTTTCACTCCAAAGCTTGGTTATCCGTCTTAATGCTCTCAACACTTCTACTCCCTGCCACCGTGTCAGCAAACTCTTCATTAACTGTATCGGAGTCGCCTGCGCTCGCCCAAGCTTCCTTTGCTAATACTTCGCAAGTATACTACCAATTTGGCGTTCCAGGCGGAAACATTGGCGGACCTGCGCTGCTCAAAAATGGTGTAATCTACGTAGATGTTCGGGGGATCGCTGAGCAAGCTGGCTTAAAAATGGACTGGGATAAATCCGGCAAACGTGCTCTGTTCAAAGGCTGGACTAAAAGTTTTGCTGTTCGAATCGGGAGTCAAACTGGCGTGCTTGACGGGAAAGCGGTAGATCTTGGAGGAATACCTTTTAAATCCAAAGAAGATGGGATATTTGTGCCGGCGCGTTTTATCGTTAAGGCTTTCGAAGGCAGCAATCTCCGTCTAGACTCCACAACGAATACACTTTTAGCGGATGATCTGAAGACCTACAATGTTTTCACAGAATCCTCTGGAGGGCGTACCTATACGCTGGTCAAAGCTAATGGTGATTTATATGTCTCACAAGGCAAGGATACGGTGATAAAACTCACTTCACTCCAAACAAACTTTGACTGGGCAGGAATGAAGATCGAGAAAACGGCGGGGGGTCTGCTAGTCATTAAGATTATTGATTCCTATGGAGAGCCTCATATTAATACACGCGAAATCACACTCATATTCAAAAATGGTGCGTTACTACGTAAGGCCACATTCGCTTACCAGTTCAGAGGAGATGCGGATTTCAAACCTTATGATGGCAACCTCATCTTGCATGATGGTAATACCTTACGTTTCATCCAAGACGGCACAGGCAATGTACTAGATACTCTTGATCTTGTAAAGCTGGGTGGCGAGGAAGATGCTTACTATGTAGAAAGCATTGATAAAGAAATCATACTGCTTCGTGGAAATCAGAATGGATTGCTAACCTTAATCGACCGCCAAACAGGCGAGCGAACCCTTTTGTATAAGGAGCTACTCACAGCAAAGGATCAGGAATACGCGGAAAATAACGATGTTCCTTTTAAAGGAGATAATTTGAAATTCGTAAAGCGGAGCGGTGACAAATTGTATTTTATAAATGACTCCCCGCTTACTGGCAAAAAAGAAGTTATCTACTCCATTGAAGCTCATTCCAATAACTCCAAGAATAATACTGATTAGAAAGTACAGTACAAGCATGTGTATTGATTAAAGAACTAATCGAATCCTCCTCAGTGATTATCCCTGAAAATTAACCTTCCTACATATAGGCAAACGCCGTGAACGTTGTAGGCTAAGGACCATAGACTGTTATCAGGATTGAAACATTCGAGGAGGATATCCATGGAATCAAATACAAATTTTCATCAACAGGTCGCTTGGAATTGCATGAATAAATATGTAGGTATAGTAACGACTGATGGTCAATCCTTTGACGGCTTCATCGCTCACGTGGACCAGAACTATATCACCCTTGCGGTTCCCAGCAATGAAATGGTCGATCGTATGAACGGAATGCCTGCCGAGCAGTCGAACTATAGACAATTCGGGTTCCAGCCCGGCTTTTACCCAAGACGCCGCTTCTATCCACGCCGTATCCCTTTTTTCGGAATAAGCAGTCTATTTCTACTCCCGTTTTTTATCTGACTCGGTGCAGGGGGATGATGGGTCATCCCCTTTCTAGCTATTAACTACTTAGTCGGAGGAGATAAGAGAAAACACCACTCTACATCTATATTGATTATAAAAAAGAATTGCCATCCTACTCTCTCATATGGTATTATAAATTTCGTCGCAGGACGGTAGCTCAGCGGGAGAGCACTATCTTGACAGGGTAGGGGTCATGGGTTCGAACCCCATCCGTCCTATACGTGAAAGCCTTGATATTCAAGGCTTTTTTACTTTTTATGGACAGAAACCATCTCAACATAACCTCTCCTATGCCTTCATGGTAGCACCGTGGTAGCACGTCTATTCATATCTTTCTATTTCCCTCAGTTACCGTTGAGTAACTCAGGTTCTGAATAATTGTTCTCCAATAAGGTGTGCTGCTCCTTCTTGCATGTTCGGAAACAGGTGAGAATACAGATCAAGGGTAATCTGTATTGAAGCGTGTCCCAAGCGCTCTGAGACGATTTTAGGGTGCACGTTGTTCTTCAGCAGTAGTGAAGCATGAGTATGCCTAAGATCATGAAAGGTTATAGGATGTAGTTCGGATTTCTTTAGCATGTTATACCATGTTCTGGACAGATTTCGCGGTGTAGTTGGTGTTCCAACCGTTGTGCAGATCACAAGATCATGATTAATGTACATTGCCCCAGCGTCATCTTTCTCCTGTTGTTGTCGCCGCATCCACTTCTCCAACATCTGAATTGTATCAACATCAAATGAGATTGTCCGAATGCTGGTTGTTGTCTTTGCTCCAGCCCTAAGTTCTTTACCATCATGACTCAGCGTTTGTCTGACTGAAATCACTCCGCGTTCTAAATCCACATCTCGCCAACGTAGACCAAGTATTTCTCCTTGTCGCATCCCAGTAGCTAGCGCCAAATGGAACGCTTCATAATATCTTACCTCCTCTTTGCGGATTGTGTGCAGGAAATGTCTGACCTCATTAGCATTCCATATCTGCATATCTTTCCGCTTATCCTTAGGCTTGTTATCAATTCTAGAGGCTACATTCCTCGCAATAACATCCTTTCTCTCAGCTGAATTTAGAGAAGCTGTAACAACATTGAAGATTCGTTTAATCGTACCCTCAGCCAGTCCCTTCTCTCTAAGATCGTTCACGAACCGTTCTATAATTATAATGTTAAGCTTTGCCAACGGATACTGGCCCAACTGGGGTTTGATATGAAGTCTGATATATGATTCCGTGCTTTTAATAGTCTGTGTTCCGTAATTGGATGATTTACCTCTGAACCACTCTATCAGAAACTCTCCGTAGGTCAGTTTAGACGGCTCACAATAAGACCCTTTATCTGCTTGCACCTGAGCTTCTCTAAGCGCTCTCTTTGCTTCCCTTTCGCTCTTGAACCCTCGCTTTCTAATTTGGATTCGCTTACCGTTAGAATCCTTGCCCAAAGTCAGAGTGTAAAAGTACAGTTCTTTATTCTCTTTCTTCACAAAGTACTTTCCTACATAGCCCGCAACTGTCATTTCAGCCGCCTCCCTTGAGTTATTATAGTTGTTAAAAGAATTTAATGGATTATGGATCACCACGAATACGTTCCACAAGCACTCTATATCACCACCTTTCAAAATGCATTCTTACCCATTAAGCCAATTGAAGAAGACCTCCTTTAGAATGCGAATCGACTTACCGACACGCACTACATGAAATTGTCCCGAGTTCACCAGTTCATACGCTTGGCGGCGGCCAATTCCAAGGATTCTCTGAATGTCAGCAACTTGCAGAACATCTGGATAAGTTTGTTTCATTGGAAGCTATCCCTCCTGCTCAGTTTTCGGTTTAGTGTGAGGAGGGATTACTTCTACTACTCTATCTATTAAATCTGGATGACATTCGATACTCATCCCATTTCTACCCCGTAAGGACTTGGTAATGTCTGCCCTCAAAAACCCCCGCTCAGCTAGGATAATTAATGCGGAGTCGAACTTTTCAGCAGTACCGAACTTACCTTTGACCGTTGACCAGAGTTCTTGACGCTTATACTTCTGTATTTGCTTTCTCTTCAGGACCTCCAACAGATACTTGGCGTCCTCGATTTCCAAATTCGACTTAAAACAACCAAAAGCTGCTTTTGCATGTGCAATAAAGTAATTCCCGAGCGCGATTGCTTTGTTCATTGTTTCTTCAGATATTTTTCGTTCAAAGGAATCATCGAACGGCATACCGAACATCGCTTGTTCAGACACATGAAGTAATGAAGCAATTCGAACAATTTGACCTGGTATTCTTTCACTCCATGAACGGAGGAAATCATGCGATAATTCTTCGCCGTCCCTCAGCTTTATTTCGAACCATTCTCGAAACTCTTGCAGCTTATTTAGTGCTTCGAGAGTTAAGGCAAGTTCTACTGGGGCTGCTGGTTCAAATTTCATGATGTGATGGATTAATTCCCTATATGACTGAAATAAGTCTGTTGGAATTGATTTTATCTCTGTGGTACGATGCCCTCTTTTTGAGGGTGGCAAAACATATAAAAATCTGCCCATGAATCCCTGCCCAGTATATCTGTCAGGCAGAGCTTGAAGCACAGAGGGTTGAACGAAAATGCACATGGTCAACGTTGGGTCATTAAGAATAATCTTTGAAGTATTTTTACGATCAATAACCATACGATCTCCTGTGAATGCCCGTAGGAACACATCGAGCTTGGCTTGATTTCCGTAATGTTTATGATTTAGGTTATCGAACAGGCCTCCTTCGGTTGATAGTAAAGCCATTCGTTCATCATTTTCGCTCAACTGTTGAATTAGTGCTTGTGGGGTTACATCATCTGTGATGTACCTTTGCACTCTAATACCGTGTTCCGTTCGAAATAAAGGATTTTCAATCATTCTCTCAAACTCAATGACTGGTTTGGACAGGTGACTATATATTGCACTTTTCCGTTCACCAGAAGGCATCGCGATTAATACATAAAGATTGTTTTTCTCTACCCAGCCTTCTCCTTCAACCAATCGAACGATAAACTTTCTGGCAGCGGCCACCGAAATCATGGACAGTATGACTGCTCCAGCAGCATCAACTGATGTTTGTGTCACATCTGATACCTGATCTGTCATTCTCGCCAATGTCTCAGGTAGAGCATCAACTGGGAATTCAACGTGTTCAAAGAATTCGAATTGAACAGGACTACCAGCCCACTTGGTCTCTTTACTTAATGATAAAGCACTATCTACAGCACTATAACCATTTGCTGGTGAGGTATTATGATTCATTTTTTCATCCTCCATTTATGAATTGTTGTCAAAAGCTTCAGCTCAATCTTAAACTTCGCTATCAATAAGGAAATGTAGTTAGTAATACTTGAAAATTTATCCAGTCTGTCATGTCACACATCCTTTCGTTTTAGCTGTGACCCGATAATACAACGCCATTCACCTGAATTCAATTAGTTGAAAAATGTTGTTAACTCCGCCGAAATTTTTAAACTAATTTGCGGTTATAACGTGAATTTCAACAGTATTGTGAATCTTTGGTATAATTCCTTTAATGGAATTTCAACTTAACGAAGGGTAGGTGAAATGGGATGGGTGCAGCTCAAACCGCATTTCAGCGTGTGATGGGTAAGTTTAGGAGGCCGCTTATTTTGGAACGGCTACAAATTGAAGAGGAAAATATCAGTGGTGGATGCCTGCACGGAGTACATTTTGAAAGATTCATTACCCTTGATCCCCGAGAGAAGCTATTAGTCATACGTGTGTGGCTTGAGGAAATGTACGGGGACGAATACACGAGAGTTAGCATTGCAAATACGGGAATATTGTCGTATCAGGGACTCAAGAATATTGAAGAAATGTTAAAAGAAAGCGTCCGTGAAAGCAATGTTGCAAGATTATCCGAAAAATACCATGTTCCACTTGGTTTGATCACTGCTAAGATACCAGATGGAGAGTGGGCAACGGGCATATTCATTGGCAAACCAAGGGATAGACTAGATTATTTCTACCACTATTACCTTCAACACGGTAAGAATCATATTCTCGATGATACTGACTATTCAAAACTTCACTGGAATGACGTAACAAAGGAATTAGATGAAGTTGAGGTTGAGGTATTTATTAAACTTTTGGACCCTGAAACAGGTGAACCCATAACATCAAGAAATATTGCGAAACTCAGAGTATTGTCGGATGAAGTACCCCGATTACACGACATTATCGTTAAAGATATGGATATGATCGCACATAAACATATTGAGTATATGAGGTTGCATGAACTTGTCAACGAGCTAAATCAGCGGCTGGCGGCGGCTGAACGCCGCATAGATATGTACGAGGGTAATTCTAATGAAAAGATTGACAGACTACTACATGAACTGATGAATGACTAACAATTGCCGAGAATGAGCCTGATTCCATCTATTTGGAGTTAGGTTTCTTTATAAGTAAATAAATAAGAACATATATTCCCATTGACTATCTGGTTTCGAAAAGGTTGTTCTCTTAGTAAGGGAGTGTACGAGGGTAAAGTATTACACAGTTTCTTGCCGTCCCCCCTACAACTTTAAGGAGGCAATCTAACATGCATGTATCAACGGATACTAAGACAATGTACCTGCTACTCAGAAACGAACTAGAGATCAAACAGCTCCATGAGCTTATCTTCAAACGTAACAAGGTGGGGCGACACCCTCGTTGGAAATACTTTACAGAGGATCGGTTAAACGGAGTTAAGCTTGGATTCAGGCCGAATTTCCCTACAGCTAAGTTTAATGTATGGCTGAGCTTTAATGGTTACTCGAACGGCAGCACTCTGTTAAGAGACATCTTTGTGCTCATTCCAATAGAGCGCTGGATGGTTAAGCGGCTAGACATTGCATTTGATAGCAACCTTCCATACCATCAGCAACATGCTATACACCCTCCTAAGAAAGCTACGGTAGATCATTATTCGCCCACATCTGTATATATGGGTAAGCGGCGCTCGTCCATCCAACTAGCTCATTATGATAAGCAGAGAGAGAGAGGAGAAAAGCGAGGTTTGGTTACGGATGCCTGGGTTAGAGCTGAACTAAGGTATCGTTTTCCCTCCATGAAGAAAGTAGCTGATCTAAAACCAGATGATTTTGCCGCTGCCAAGGGATATCAGATCATAACGGATTTAAGCGGAATGCCCGATAACTTGCGTGAAATGGTCATACAGCTTAACAGGGGTTCAAAAGTAGGAGGAATGGATTGGGAAAGTGTTACCCGAGCTGCCCAACGGAAAATAAGAGAGTATGGATCAGCACAGGGGGTTAATCTGCACGACCTCATACTCTCCACATTAGAGATTATAGATATTGGCGCTTTCATCTACACACCACCTTTGAAGCAGCTTGGCGAGCTATCTTCATAGATTCAGAGTAAGCAATACATAACCTGGCGTCAAGTATGGAATGAATACTACAAATGGTTGAAAACCGCGCCACCACTGGATTTCTTTATGTAATTTACATAGCCCTAAAAAGAGACGAAAAATCCTGAATTGGCTGCGGCGATCCACCTTCAACAATATTTACTCCAGTATGATTTCAGTATGCTGGATAAGACTAGATTAATCCTTTGCTGGACAATGCGTATCGCCATTTTAGTCTTTTTTACCCCTTGTTTTCGAACATCTGAATGAGTCGATTGAATTCACTGATTACTTGTCCTGCGAATCCGATTCCTTTGCGTTCCTCGTCGTCAATCCCATACTCGTCTATTAAATGGTTGAGGTTGGACCACGCCTTGTCAATCTGCTCTCTTTCCTCAAAGGTAAAGATATCAATCAGAATATCATCGGAGAAAGTTACTTCCTGAGGGACTTTTCTGATGGATTCCCAATCGATAACTACAGGATTACGAGTGAGCGGGGAATCGATTTGATACTTGCCAAGGACTGCGTTATGTATCTGCCTAGCCGTCTTGATTAGACGTTTGATATACAACCTCCTTAACGCCTCTCGACGCTGACGTTCTTTCTCTTGGAATGCTTCATATTGTTTCCTTATGTGTTCATTGGATTGGATTGCAGCCTCTGCGCTTCTTTCTGCCGCGATTGCGTTCCTTTCAGCAGCCAGAGTATTGCGGCGGGCAGTCCACCATGAAAACACGCTGACAATGATTGCGATTGTGGCTAATATCGATGTTATCCACTCTACGGGTTCCATTTCCATTCATTCTTTCTCCTTCCTCATATGAATGCATTAATAGACGATGTAAGCCTTCAATGGTATGGTTTCACCCTACGGCCCTTAAAGGCTTATCTTCTCTTCTAGGCTACCCTAAGCCCTCCTGTTTGCGGCTAGTTACCTTATTCAATTGGGTTGGTGGCGAAGAACAATCCTCAATCTAGTTGTCTTAGGAATTCAAAGTAATGCTGCACTGCGTTACGTAAAGAAGCTGTTCCATAGTATATGGACATGTATCCATTGTTGCCGTCTATGGGCAAGTTGTGTTTTGACTCTATGCATCTCTCAACATCATCTTTCGTGTAAGTTAGACGATCCAACAGAGAGCTGCCTCGATCATTAGTATAGTGTTGATAGAGATTTCCTTCCCAATAATTAACTTTCCTACATCTGGATATACTGTTCTGCACATGCTCTTTGCTGACTGCTTGCTTTTTCATATAACTCCTGAAAGCTTCTTCATCGTATATTGGATTCCACATGAGCTACCCCCTCCCTGAGGCGATCATATCACGAAATCCTGCAGCCAGCACTTAGCAATTGATTGACTAACAATAAGTGTTTAACCAGCGATGATTATACGTGATTGCTGATTATTGTACTTACTCCCACAGCGAGGAGGCCTCTTACCCCTGTTTAATAACATGGCTGTAAGTACCTGAAACCCCAGTGTTTATGCGGGTTTGCTCACTTACATATGCTTCATGGGTGTATAGGTCGCAGAAAGGAAAAAGAGATTAATAATTCAGTTAATAAATAATTTGACAATAAGCGAAATAAAGGGTTACGTTCGAGTAGAACGATACGGGTTCCCTACTGTTTCCTTTATCGTTTTGATTCTTCATACACGGCCTCTCATCTCTGTACAGAACGGGAGGCCTAATAACCAATAAGGAGTGATGTTATGGATTTCGATGATTTAGAGAAGTACGGACAATTCGGCTTCCGAAAAGCATATGTGGAAGACCCCGATGATTTAATGAGTATCTTCAATGCTCAAAAGAGTGTCCTAGTCTTTTTGGACACCTTACCGATACATAAGCAAATCAAATTGAAGAGAATTCATGATAACCTCTCCCAGGAGGCCCTCGGAAAGATAGTTCGACTACAGGCTTCTACTATTTCCCTCATTGAAACTGGTCAGCGGCTTTTACCTAAGAGTCGTTACAAGGAGTTTGAAGCGTACCTGTACGAAGATGTGTACTCTGATGGCATCCTGCAATACAAGATTGATCAGGATGCACCAGATGAACCGCTTGATATGGATATAGAAGCTCAAAGAGCATACTGGAAGGAAATCGCTGATAATGATCCCGATTTGTACGGTACAATTCTATAATCAATAATTGCATTGGGGGAGTATGCATGATAGGTACTATTGAACTGATGGAGCAAGAAGATTAGGGTTATTATCGGTTTTAATATACATGAAGATAATGATAATGAATGGAGGTTATGGAGATAATGGATGAACTACTAAGAGCGTTAGACTTGGAGGACTCCCTTCCTTCTACTTCAAAGAGCCAAATTGAAGCTAATAAGTATCGTCGAAATCTACTGATGTTAATGAATAAGCCTAAGCCAGAGTATGAAGCACCAGAACAATACAATAACTTTGCCCATGAATTGCTTCTAAGAAGACTGGCTGACCCTGATTACCGTTTCAACCCACGTACACTGTTTAACGATTAACAGCCAGCAGATGGTGTAAAGCCGTATGAACTGAAGAGGTGAGTAGTAGAAGGTTGGGGTATGTATATCGAGCGGAGCGAGGGAAGAGACACAGCCGAAGGCATTTGAAGAGGGGAGCAGCCATTTGACTGACTCCCATTTTGTCACATAAAGCCACGTTCCTTTAAGGATACGTATTCCTGATCACTAACTATTAAATGGTCAATTACGTCGATTCCTATAATCTGACCAGCATCTACTAATCGTTTCGTAAGCTGAATATCTTCAGCAGACGGTGTTGGATCACCACTAGGATGGTTGTGAGCACAAATAAGAGCTGCGCTAGAACGCTTGATGGCAGCGCGGAAGACTTCTCTTGGGTGTACAATTGCAGAGTTCAGAGAACCTATAGAGATGGTCTCCTTGGCAATAACATGGTTCTTGGTATTGAGGAATAGACAAACAAAATACTCTTTCGTTAAATAGGCAAGTTCATTGTGAAGTACATCAAAGGCATCTTGGGGTGAGCGAATAACTGTTGCTGGTTTCTTAGGAGTATTAAGTAATTTGGCAAGCTCTAAGGCATTGATAAGCTGTTGTGCCTTAACTTTTCCGATCCCACGGATTTCCATTAACTCCTGCTCTGTAGCGTCCATAAGAGACTCAGGGGTGCTGAATACCTTCATTATTTCTTCAACGGTATAACTGCTCTTTTTCTCGCGTAACGTATTGGCGATTATTGCTATATATGAGTTATTAGACATTATTAATTCCTCCATAACATTAATTAGAGGAGTCAGCCGTAGCCGCTCCTCTTGAATGTGAACTTATATTTGTTTATGATTACTATGAAATTAGTTTACTAAGGCCGCCTGCCAGCGGTCTTTATTTCTGTTCAGAAGCAGCAGCTTGAAACTCATGGTATCTGCCCCATTGCTTAGGAAAATATTTGGCGAAGTAGCGGACGACATAGTATCCCGCTAAATCATCCTCCAGCTCCCAGCATCGTTTAAAGTACACATATAGCACCGTTCCTGCCATTCTAAAATGTCCGTTCATGACAAGTTGCCGTAGAGTCACCGTCAGTTCCTCAGGTAATCCTTGTTTATCCTTCATCTATATCACCTCCATGTTAGGGCTAATCTCACTGACCCTTTTTATTCTCTGTCCAACAAAAAAAGACTCCTAAATCATTTCCACGAAGGATAATGTTTAGAAGTCCTTATACAGCTGTTTTCTATGTTGTTTTTTTAATTGCTTCCTGGCGTATTCATCAAAAGGGTATTCCTTGTGGTACTTAAACAGTGCAGCTTGTTCTTTAAGAATATGTGACCTGATTTCCTCTAGATTGTTTAGGTTAAGGCTCAATAATTGCTGTAAGATATACCCTGATTGATTGTTTCTAGCGGCTAATGGGCCAGTGTCATATTGAATACTCTCTCTTTTATATGAGAATCGGACGGTTATACCATAAGTTGTAAGATTCACTTCTTGTTTAACCCATCTCCCAAGTGGATTGCAAAAATATTCTGTGGAAAATGGGGTTTTAGTACAATAATGTTCATATTCAATATTACCGCAGCTCTTGACATATAGTACCTCTCTGCTCATGTAGATCCCCCATTCATGGTTTGATCACAACTCCGCGCCGCAAAAGCTCACAGGCAAGCATCTCAAAGGCTCCTATTATCGCTGTCATGCTTTAGGCCAAATGAAAAATCCTGCATCACTCCGCTAGGGATTGGAAACAGGTTATTGAATAACTATTTATTTGTCTTTGAGCTTAAATGGAGCATATAACAACCTATGGTTCGTTTGTACTATATCATCTTGATGGATTGATGCTATAGGTCAGGTCACCTATACATGGATATTATCACCAGGAGGCGGTGGGCGCATCCAAAATTCAAAGGTCAATAGTATGTACATAGCTTGTGGCTCGATTTTTTAAAATTTCCAAATCACCCTATACATAATTATTTCTTATTTAACAAAGAGAAATATATTCAATGCAACCTTATGGTATTTTTACTTAGCAGGAAATTTGTAGAATAAGAGCGAATAACATAAATTGGATTAGTAAATCGCCACTTAACTTAACACATTCTTGAATATCTTCATAATACATAGATAGGGTGAATTGAATGTCAATAAATTATATGAATCAGTCAAACTTATGGAAATTAACCTTGGGGAAGAAAGGAAAAGGGGAAGATCAGGAGCCTTTAGAGCGCTTAAGAAGTGCTTTCAATACATTTAGAGCAAACTGTGAAGTCTTAGCAGCGGATATAACCAACGATTTACCCTATTTCACAGTACATGATATTACTCACATTGATTCTTTATGGGAGATGGCTGGCTTAATTGTTGGTGATGACTATCCAATAAATCCTGCTGAGGCTTTTGTATTAGGTGGTGCAATTCTGCTACATGATCTCGGTTTAGCCTCAGCAGCATACGCTGAAGGAATTGATAAACTCCAAGTAGGAAAAGAATGGGATGACTGTTTGGAGACTTTCTTAATAAATGAGCTAAAGAGAAAACCCACTAAACAAGAAAGAGCGGTACCTTCTGAATCAGTTAAAAAAAACGCAACTGAGTTTCGATTACGTCAGCTTCATGCTATTCATGCTGAAAAGTTACTAACCTTTAGCTGGAAAACAGTTAGTGGTAAAAGCTATAAATTGTTGAATGATGATATTTTACTCGAGCATTTTGCTGAAGCCATAGGTCAAATAGCTGCAAGTCACTGGTGGTCAATTGAAGAAGTATCTCGTAAATTCCCTCCTATTCCCATAGGTTCATCCCCTACTCTTCCAGCAAGCTGGAGTGTGGATTTATTAAAGATTGCTTGTATCATTAGATGTGCCGATGCATCACATATCGATAGCAGAAGAGCTCCAGGCTTATTAAAGGCAATTCGAAAACCTGTCGGAGAAAGCGAAAAGCATTGGGGATTTCAAGAAAAACTGGCTCGACCAATAGTGGATCAGGAACTTTTAGTATACAGTTCAACACAAAGATTCTTAGAGAAAAATGTCGATGAATGGTGGTTAGCATACGATGCTATTAAAATGATAGATAAAGAATTGAGGAATGTCGATAACTTATTACGCAATACTAATAAGCAAAGATTCCAAGTAAAAGGGGTACTGGGTGCAGAAAGCCCCACCAGATTATCAACTTACATTAAGGCAGATAGTTGGTCACCTGTTGATACAACTATTCACATCAGTAATATTCCTAGCCTTGTTTCAAATCTTGGAGGAGAAGGACTTTATGGCCAAAACCCATATATTCCACTTCGAGAATTAATTCAAAATGCAAGAGATGCAGTTGTAGCAAGAAGAAAATTTGAAAACAAATCAGATTCATGGGGTAATATCCTTATAAGTTATGGAAAGGACATAGAAAATAATTATTGGATAGAAGTTGAAGATAATGGTATAGGAATGACAGAAATAACCCTTACAGATATCCTACTCGACTTTGGAAAATCATACTGGAGCAGCGACCTTATGATGAGAGAACATCCAGGCTTGTTATCAAGTGGGTTTTCTTCGGTCGGAAAATTTGGAATTGGCTTCTACTCGGTATTTATGTGGAGTAGTAGAATCGAAGTGACGACAAGATCAGTCCATTATAATCCAGATGAAACTACTATTTTGTATTTTTCAAAAGGCCTGGGAATTAACCCAATTATAAAAAAAGTGAACCCAGGGAACGGGATGTACGAACCTGGTACAAAAATAAAGATCTTTCTTGATAAATTAGACATTGTTACAAGCATTACTGAGTATCTTCTTCACAGAAATGCTAAAGAACTCAGTAATATGAATGATAAGCTTAACTTTATTTGCTGTAAGCTAGCTCCTGCGTTAGATGTTGACCTTTCTTATAAAGTCTTTGATGATATAATAGTTCACAATGTAATAAAGGCAAATGATTGGCGTACATTAGATAATACACAACTGATCTTACGCTCTTTGGGGTTTAGTAAAGAAATTTGTCCTAAACCAGTTTTGGATTTTGTTATTGAACATAAGGACTTTTTAACAGAAGTTCTTGATAAAAATGGTAATTTGATTGGTAGAGTTGGATTGGTACCTTTGGAGTACTCCTACTTAGAAAAATATGATTATCAAATAGCGTGTGCAATAATTACAGGCGGAATATTTGCAGGATATATGCAGAAGTCAGTTGGAATTGTTAATGGATCTATTATTAATGCAAGTAGAAACCATTCAGTTCCAAACCTAGAAGGAAGACAACTAAAAAAATGGGTTGCTCAGCAAGCTACATTGTACTTTGAATCATCATTAACAGAAGAATCTAAAAACCATATTGCTGAAAGTATACTCTCGTTAAATGGAGAAAGCGGGAAATTACCCATTTGCCAAACGAGTAGAGGTTGGATGAGTTTTGAAGATATTGCTTCTATAAAAAGCTGGCCAAATAAGATTTCATTTCTTAGACCATATGAAAAAAATAACCTTATTAATCTTGCTCGCCTTTCTGATGATTGCATTTTAGTAGACTCGAGCCATGGATCGTTTTTGCCGTTTTATAGTTCCGAATGGCCCTCAGCTCCCAAAGATAATATTCTTCAATATGGGTTATTGGGACTGACTATTAAAGCAGTTGCTCAGTCAAAGGGTATAAATATTAATCTATTAAATAAAAGAATAAAAAATAAACATCTACTTATTGATGAACCATACACTGTAGGATTTGATGTTCTAGGGAATGAAATTATATATAAGACAGATACATTTGATTTTAGTAATCTTTAGTATTACCTCCTTTTAAGAATTTATGTGGTAGCATCGATGGTAGCATACTCCAAATAACAGGTAAAAACGTAAGGAAGCTTACTTTAAATTATGCCTTTAAACCTTTTGTTTTATAAGCATCCAGTATCTCGTAGGATAGTAAGGGAAACCACGGTACTCCATTGACAGGGTAGGGGTCATGGGTTCGAACCCCATCCGTCCTATACGTGAAAGCCTTGATATTCAAGGCTTTTTTTGTTTTCTATTCACTTATCATTCTATTGAAATCCTTCATGATACGAATTTGATACGAATCGTTATTTGCTTTTCATATCAGTTCGCTAGGTCCTCCGGGAAAATATCATCACTTCTACCCTCTAGCCAATTCCTAAATACCGCTTTATTGATATATAATTCCCTTCCTGCTTTTGCAACATGAAATGGTGCGTCCCCTAAAAACTCATATAACTTAGCTTGACTCAATTTCATTATTTCCTTTACATGCTTTGGGCGGAGTGTCATCGGGAAGCTTTGCCTATATCTTCTGATCCGTGATGTAATCAAATTCGGTTATTATATATCTTTCTTTAATCAAAAATGATTCCATTCGTGGAAGCCTATTTACAATCCTTTCAATTCTCTCACAGTACTCCTTACGTGCTGCTAAACTATCAACATTGTGTATGGCAATATTCGCGGTTTGGTCCGAAGTTGTTCCCGTGTCGCTTCTCGGAGTAGTTGACCATGCTGCTGTCGTGGCTGCTTCGCGTTCCTCAAAAGTTAGGAATTTATTCTCTCGATACTTATCAAAAGCCGCTTCAACCGCAGCTTGCGTCCGTTCTCTATCTATCTCTGGCAGGAAGCTTTGTTGCACCTGCTATCACCTCACTGTAAAAGAATCCCCCGACCGAAGCCGGAGCGTGTAGCATCTTAAAACGGCAGATTATCATCATTTTCAAGGATTACCGGATCATTCTTATCTCCTGCAGCAGCTACCTCCTCCAGAGTGAGTTGATCCTTGTCTTCCAATTCAATCGTACCGTCTGGATTAACCTTTCCTCGTACGCCTTCTCTTGACTCCTCACGATCCTCTTCATCGTCATCACCTCGGAACTCCTCGATGCTCATTTGAGATTCAGCGATTTCCAAGACTACATCAGATCCAGCCTTCCGGTAGAATTCATAAGAGTTTTCAGAGGATTTATCACCCTTGACAATGAACTCCAGTACTGTCTTCTTCGCATCCTTCGTACTCTTGCTGAATTCGGTTGTCAGGTACTGCTCCACACCTTCAATACTCAACACAACTACCGATCTCGTCATTGCATTAAGCTCAGGCTTCTTCTCATCATCACCCTTTACGTGGAACTGTACAAGCTCCTTTTTGGAATCCTTCGTTTGCTTATTGAAATGTGCTGCTATTTGAATTTTCATTTATAATTACTCCTCTCAAATTTGAGTTGATTGATGAACTGTGGGAGAGAGGATGTACCTCCTCCATCCCCTTGTATGTCGCGTTATATCTTCGTACTGTGCAGTTGATAACTTCAAATAGATTCTTTTTTTGAAATTTGTTATAATTAAATAAAAACTTTTAATGAGGTGTTATCTTGCAATATTTTTTTTTAATACCGTTGGCATTTGTTTTGGCAATTCCCTTGGTTTTACTGTTAAAAGGTGATTATGGAACCAAAAACAAGGTTTCAGATAAAACTACTAGCATAGAGAAGAAATTAGACAGAATAATAGAATTACTTGAAAAAGATAAGGATGCATAAGCATTTTTATCTTTTTTCATATCACAATATGCATCTACTACGTCATAACCTTTGTGAGAGGAGGGCTATTAACCCTCTCTGTCCCTGTATCTTCGTACTGTGCAACAGTCACTTTGACTCATGATGAAAATGCTTCTTTAAGCTAATGGGTAATTTTGTTTAATCAAAGTCAATTTGGTAATATTGATTAAGAATTCTGTCAGGGACACCAAAATGAAGGGGAAGGGAATAAATGGTATTTATTTTTAAAGATGCAAAACATGCTTGGAATCCCACTCCAGAAGAAATAAAAACTTGGGCTTACAGTGATGAAATGATCCCAGAACAAGATTGGGAATTAGCTGTAAATAGCTTTGGAAATATTCCAATGATTTGTACTTTTATTGACGATAAAAACTGCAAGCACATTTCATTTTTCCTTAGCAGCCTTTACGTTTTCACAGGAGACATTGTTAGATCAGAGGACATTCGAGAAATTGAAAAGCTAAAAATGTTATTAGATAGAGTGACTATGTCAGCTGAATCAGAAGAACTATCCAACTGGATCAATCGTTCAAAGGGTCTTATAACGCAACCAAAAACCTATAATTACGCATATTGGGGGCTCGGTTCCAAGTACGTTAACTGGGAACGTTAGTTCAACAACACAACGGCAGACTATGACTTTATTTTCTTGTTCAGAGCTGCCGTCGTTTAAAACTTCGGAGCTATTAGCACCTTTTGCAGATATGGGTTCGTTCGCAAAAGACTACTGTCTCCATTCCAGCCCAATGAGCAGCTAATCAATGCCACCAATACCGGATAATAGGCTGAGATTTCTCATCGTACTATCTCCCCTTTACTGCGCTGTTTGCGTCTACTCTTCCTTGTGGGAGAGTAGGGCTATTAACCCTCTCTGTCCCCTTCGTTTTATCCTCGTAATGCGCATCATCTATCAAAACATTTCTGTAAAAATAAAGTATTAGACTGGCGGGCGCCTCATCAAGCTAACAAGCAGGATAACGCGGTGTTGATCCAGAATTCTTTGTTATACTTGTTTGCGTAAGTGCGACAAGCCGATAATTGGAGGCTTATATGAATTGGATTGAGTTAACGGATACAGAATATCGCAAAGCATGGGATTTATTTGAAAACAAATTCAGTTTCTTTCCAAGTACAAAAGCAGACGATTGGCCAAGCATTACCGTATTAGAAGAAAAATTTATAACGTTCTCTTTAACAGTTACCTGGGATGCTAAATCCGATTACGAAGAGAGATGCAGGCATGTATTTAAAAGCTTGATTTATAGAGACGAATATATTTTTGCATTGGATTGGCAGCATGAATGTTTTTGGTTCAACCCTCATCTACCAAACGGAGAGCGGGAATGGACTATTCCCTTCTACCCTAATGGGGATTATTGCATCTTTTTTCCTAAGGATTTAAGATGGTGTTATTTCGCTCATCCATGGGAGAACTCCGTCACTCTAATAAATAAGGATTTGATACAGGAATTTGCAAATAACAAACCTGCTATCTTTGGTAATATAATCAGAAGGGGTTAAATTAAAGGGAAACGTTAGTTCAATAAACCATCTGTATCCTTTGGGAGAGTAGGGATACTCCTACTCCCTTAATGATCTGGTTCGGCCCCCGCGTTGCTGGGCTTATGCTGTCGGACGATAGCTTTCAGCCTAATGAGTTATACTCTCTTTCGCCTTCGACATTTCAAGAAGTACATCATATTCAGTCTCATTCAACTCAACTACCGTTCCTCCGAATTCAGCCTTTACATTTTGGATTTGGCTTACAGCATAATTCCGGAGTTTGTTTGAAATAGTCCGATCAAATCGCCACTTGGCATTACCGCTTTAAAATGCCTCACTGGGTTACTCATTCCCTTTCGCCCCCTGTAGCGTGATATATGCCGCCTCTGCCCTCTCTCGGGGGCAAATGTTTGCCGTATCCTTTACCTGTTTCATGACTCCTCCCCTTCCAATGCCGCTCTTGCTCGCTTACCGTTGTCCCATTCTTCAAGCCGTTCGTGCGCTACATACACATGTGCATAATATTCCAGCGCCTCCCGTTGCCGGGTTATGATCTGCTGTGCCTCTACTAACCGTTGATAATCATCAGCCCCGCCTTTATCCAATTGAACGAATTATTTTTGCAGTTTCTCAATCGCATCGTAAGCCGTTTCCACCTCTTCAGTTATTCCGATTAGTTTTTGTTATGACTCTTCTAGAGCAGCCAGCAACTCAGCGGCCATAGTTCCAGTAAGTAATCCGACTTGACCGAATACCTTCTTGATCTTTTTAAAACGTTCTGGTGTCATGCTGGGTAAGGAAACTTTTCCTGAATCACTCATAGCACTTTACCTCCATGTGCGGGCGTGTTGCGTTATACGCCATCTTTTCTTGAATCGCTAGTCCCAGATCAATTCCATAACGACCACAAGCGTCAAATACACGAATCACAATGTCTGCCAGCTCGGACGGTATGCCGCATGGTTTCCAATCAGAGTTACGTTCTTCAGGATTACAGTAAGCTACGCCTGCTTTGGTTTCGTACCACACTTCTCTTGGAGAATGTCCATTCCGGAAATCGTCCAACCCTTCAGAAGCTTCCGAATGTATAAGGGCAATGATTTCACCAAAACTCCGTTCTTCAACCCACCAACCTTTGTCTACAGCATTACAGTGAGCTTCTTTTACTAGTTCATGAATGGATTTATTCAAACTGATTGTCCCTCCTAAATTTTTTGTACTTCACAAGGGTTTTTTTTAAAAATAAAAAAATTAATCATGCCCCTAAAATCCATTATCTTAAGATCGTATAAGGGATTTAGTTGGGAGATCATAAAAACATAAATACATAGGAGGAACTCAAAATGGACGAGTTCAATGTTAACAGCTGTAAATACTTTTCTTTATTCGTAATGGAATTTAACGAGTACAAATGTCTCTTCATGAAGTGGGAATTTGCATGTCTAATGGGGGAATACGAAGGATGAACTACGCCTGGCCAAGGAGCTTTTTCATAAAATGCGAGTAAACGGCTGGGCATAATCATGTTCACAAAGAAAACTCCAACTGCCCGTCCCCCACCGCCGACTTATACCGTTCCAGCACTAGTCCTCTAGTGAAAACCTCGCCCGTCTCCGGGATCTGAAACTCAAGACAGGCGCTGGTGAAATCAACGCTATCAGAAAGGTCGAAGGCTCCAATACATCCTTTACCCTCGAACTGCTTTTCGTCCAAATTCTTATTATTACGCTTCAGGACCTCAAATGAGAGGAATGACTCAGCATCAGATTTAACAAAAATATTAAGCCGTTTGGTAATAAAGTCATTTCGCTCGGCAGGAATATGTTTGCGGTCTTCCCACTCTTTAAGCATGTCTTCAAGTTTGATGGTTACACCCAAATTAGGGTTCGCCTTGCCCCAGTTATCGGTGTTTTCAATATCATCCTCTGGAACAAGCTCAGCCATGAAGTAAAGGGCGTTTTCGGCAGAAATTACGCCCTCTAAAACATCCGCAGCCTTATCATAGTAATCCATCAGCGGACCATCCAACTGATAACCAGCTGTTGTAATGTACAAGATCATCGGCTGTGTACGGGCACCAGTAGAGTTTTTTATGACGTCGTACTCATGGATCTCATCAAAAGCACCCATGCTGCAGTTCTTACCATCAAGCTTTTTACTGTCGGTTACCAATGGTAGGATCTTGGACATCGTTTTCCGAAATCGAATCTCATGTAGCGTCTCGTCAAAGTTTTTTCTGAGTAACGGTGACGCCTTGATCATAGCCTTACATTCATCAAACATTTCTCTGGCTTGTTCTTTGGAGTTTGCCAACTGGTAGACCCGAGCTCCGTTCTCTCCGTCCTTCGAGGCACCATATAGAGATAGACCAGACACCATTGCCGTTTTACCGTTTTTTCTGTCCATAAAAATAAGCCCCTCGCGAAAGCGACAAAGCCCGGTATCTTTATGCACCCACCCATAGAGTGAGCCGATTATGAAATGTTGCCAAGGTTGCAGCTCCAGTCGATCAAAGTCACCCATCGAGGGCTTACAGAACTTTTCAATATAACCTACTGGACGGTATCCCTTTTCCTCATCAAAAACAAACGGAAATTCACGAGTTCCTTGCCTTTTTAGATCATTTAAATGGCGTTTACAGGCTTGATAAACCTTCTTCGACGTAATAATAAGGTGCGCTGTGACCGCAGTTGCATATTGTGTGGTTTGAAGTTTAGAAGCTTCAATAGCCAGTAAATTCGTCACCTTTATCGCCACCTTCCGGATCAACTACATCGGAGACCTTTCTGTCTGAGGCGGGGGTCAATTTCAACTCGGCCTGCAGCTTCCGCTGGTGTTCAATAATTTTGATTACCGAGTCCACAGACTTGTTCTGTCTGTACATTTGCTGTGATCCATTGACAAAAAGCTCGACCACACCACGAGCCTTTATGTCCGCCAAATGCTGCTGTTTTAACTGCTCAAGCAAGGCCAAGTTATCTGTAATCATGATGGTCCGATCAGAAAGATTATCATCAATCTCTAATTCTCGTATCACAATTTCAAATAGCTTCTTAGCTGCTCTATCTTTGATCTCCCGTTTTGGTTTGTGTTCCATGACACCCCCCCTCATATATGAAATGGTCATACGCCGAAAACGAAACTGGGGGCGCGGTCCCCTGTGCTTCGTTTTAACTTTTAAGGTAGGGGGGGGTCTTATTTTGTCCCATTTCTCCACCCCATTCTTTTTCACATCTATTTATCGATACATTGTCACAGCTTCTCTGAGGCTCACAGAGACGTTATAACATTCATAGGAACACTTGTTAGATTTGTTCCAGAATCCCCCTGTAATGTCATCTTAATTAGCTATAGTTACTTATCTGCCTCTTACATTCTATTAGTATCAAAACACCTCACTATTTCCCTTGGAAACTATGAACCTCGCCCTTCGATTCGTTACTGGTGTCTCTACCTTCTTTCCTCCACCCGGATGCTCTTTGTTATGGCAGCTATTACAGAGGCTTAAGAGATTTTTTAATACCAAAGCAAGTTCAGGGTACTCACTGAGAGGCTTAATGTGATGGACCATATCAGCTAGGCTTTGATCGCACCTCTTCATTTAGCGGATCGTCCAGAATCCTATTTTTATGTTCAGGCATTAACATCCGACTTCCCTCCCAAAGACCATTACCTTCAAGTTTCTTACGCTGTTGTGATTTCATTGTCTTCGTCGACTCCCTTAATAACTCTCAATGCTCGTGGCATGTTACCTCTCTGTATTTACCCCTTACTCTTCAAGCGCTCCATGTGCGCATGTATTACCACTGTAGATGACAACCCTACCTCCCTGGCAAGTTCACGTAGTTGGTGGATAGTGAATTATTTTGATCATCTTAATTAATGATCTGAGCATTTCTTTCTCTTTATTCGTTAATGGCTTCATGCAATTGCTCCTTTATCACTTGGCTGCCAAGCTAATATATTTACCATTAGAAACAATCTTGGCGCTCCTGTATTTAAGCATGTTGCACGAATCTTTCCGTCCTTTATACCTTTAACTTCAATTTTGCGCTGAGTAATTTTGCCAACTTTATCTTAGTAAACAATTTCAACGGTTTACCAATCCGCATATGCACGCACGTTGATAGCCCCCTAAAAATAGAACATATGTTTTTATGATAAAAAGACGTACGTTCTTAAAACAACAAGAAACTTATTCACTAATTGGTATAAAGAACAAACTATCATCATTCATTCACTTCATTACATATATAGGAATTTATGTTTAGACAAGTTTGTTATCATATCTATATAATAAGGATAAAAGAACAAAATAAGGGGTGTTAGTAATTATTATGAAAAAGTTAAATTTTTTACTTGTTTTATTTTTATTATTTACTGCGGTACCTGTACATATCGCTTCCGCAAGCACGGAGCCGCGGGTGGTTTATATTGACCTCGGGGTTGATGGGCAACAAACAAGCAAAATAAGTTTAATGGGTACCGGAACAGGCCATGATTTGAAATTTTACGGTACAGATAAAGCCCTGCTGTTCCACTCCCCAGACTCTGCTTTGAAATTGACTGGAACTTATAAGAATGAAAATACATATAAAAAAATTCGTATGGTTGAAATCACGTTAGATGAAGGCGCAGAATTAACAGGAGCGATCTGGTATGATGATAACAACCCAAGACCAGTAAATAATGTTACCTCCATTAATCCGTTGACAGTCCCCATCCCTTCTGAATTTGGTGAAGATTCCTTACTCGCAGGTAAATTATTTACTAGCGTACAAGGTGCAACTTATCAACTTACTGACGGTGATGATTCTACTAACAAAGTAATTAGCAATACAATTAGATATATTTACCATCATACATTTAGTGAACCTGTATTTGCAGATAAACTATTTGTTAGAAAACAAGGTGACTGGCTTACAGCAACGATTATGTTTGAAGATAACACTCGCATAACTTTCACTCCAGTTGAAGCATTTGCAAAGACTTCTTATTATTACGATATACCTACTCAAAAAAAAGTAAAAGAAATAACGTTTTCTGCGGGACAACTGGGTTCTACTCTAATTGATACAGATTTACGCAAAGCCGAAGTGCCTGAACCAACACCAATACCTACTATTACTCCTGAACCAACAGCTTCTCCATCTCCGACCAGTACACCGGAGCCAACACCGACTACTACGCCTAGCGCTACACCAACAGTGACGCCAAAACCTACAGCAACTCCAGAACAGCCAACAGGCCATCGAGCTATTCTTACTATAACTCTGGTGAATGGAACAGAAAAAGAATATGACCTACCAAATGCTGAAGTGGATGCATTTTTGAACTGGTACGATGCTCGTGATGCAGGCAGAGGTGCAGGATCATATGCTATTGATAAGCATTCAAACAATAAAGGTCCATTCAGCAAACGTAAAGACTATGTTGTATTCGATAAGATACTTACCTTTGAAGTTAGTGAGTATATTACAACCGAATAAATAGAAAAAATCCCCGCCAATCACTTCAGGTTGACGAGGATTTTTTTATTTTCACAAAATTTAAGTGTGTTACCGGCAGTACCAATATTCGCTTCCCTTATATCAGAACAACCTATAGACACTATCTCGACTACTCAGCTATGCCTGCAAGGTTAATCCAAGTAGATATTAATCCTCTAAAGAATTGTCTTTAACTCTTCTTTGGAAGTATTAATCCAAATGAATTTCTGCCTTATAACAAAGCGTGAAACTATCATAAAGTATGTACGCATCATACCGAACACACGATTGCTTAACAAACACGAGTTTTCTCGTAATTGGAATGATTATGTATAAATGGTTAATTTAATATATTTATACCATATATACAAAAAATTGTTTAGACACAACCCATTTATTGTAATAATCTTATCGAGCTTGTATTGTTATTGGGTTCTCATTCTAAGAAGAAAGGAGAAGTATTATTTTATAAACTTAGTACATAAAATGCTCATTTGATTTATGGAATCCGAAACATTTGATTCGTCGCAGTTCCAACATATATTGAACTAATAAAATCTACAGGAAATTAAGAACTAAAGACATTTCCCTGTCGATAAAAATTATCCAAGGGGTGTATAATGAAAAAACTTTTCTTTCTTACGTTTCTATTAACTTTACTTTTGCCTATAAGTAAGATTCATGCAGAAAGTGTGCCGGAGGACGTATACGATTATCTATCAGGAAAACCATTTGTAATTGCAAATAGCACTATTGAAAATCTTAGTTTTACCGACAATAATAATACCACAGGCACCCAAATGTACAATCATTATACTATTTCCTTTGAGAATCCTATCGATATTTCGGGTTATTCATCTTACTCAGTAGGTGGAATTTATGGGGCAGGTGTTGCAATAATTTTCAATTATGACAATGGAACGAGTAATACTACTGTCGCTGGAGGAAGCGGAAGTTACACAACTTTAGACTTAAAAGGAGTTAAAAAAATAACTCTTGCACGAACTGGTACAGAAGGAAGCCCAGGCTTTTTATATGATTTAAAAGTTTTTGTAAAAAAGACACCAACACCTGTCCTGAATCCTACACTTGATGTGACGATCGAAAAAGAAAAGGTAGGAGTAGGTCAAGAGTTCACAGCAGGAATTTCACTTAAAAATGTAAAAGATATTTATGCCGAAGACTTTGAAATAAAGTATGACAATCAACACCTACAGTATCTTGGATTTGAAGAGGTTGCTGGCTATAAAGTATACAACACACCAACCGACTTAAACGGTACTCTACGCTTTATCGTAGCCAGCAAAGGTGAAGACTACGGGATTAATAAAGACACAGTTATTCTGAAATTGAAGTTCAAGGCAAAAGCCATAGGAACAGCAGTAGTCGATTCCACAAAAGCTAGAATTGCTGATACGGAGCAGGAATATGATCTTGAGAAAGAAAACTGTTTAGAGGACAGCATCATAATTGAAGCAACAGATGTCAACAAATCAGGAGAATTCACCTTGGTTGATCTAGCGATTGACGCCAGATATTTCAAGTATTTGGCGGCGGATGTTGACCCGGTAAAATACAACGCTCAGCAAGCTGGTGATGAGTACGTCAATGACGATGACCTTCTTTATATTGTGGATCAAATATTAAGTAACCCAAACTATTTGCCTAACAGCTAATAAAATAGCCTCCAAACTCTTACCTCCTCTATCCTTAGTAGCCAAGAGCTATAATTGGATGGAGGAGGTTTTGTATATTTTTAACACCTATGTCATTACAAACTCCTACCGGACCATTCAGTCACAGCGATTTCATATATGAACCAAAGATAGATGGGCATCGCCTTATTTACTCTCAAAAGTCCTGCAAGGTCAGGTTATATACCCGACATGATAATGAGTGCACCCAACAGTACCTTGAACCACATCTCCCGTTTGCGGATGATATTGTTTTGGACGGTGAGGTCGCCTGCGTCGATCCTACAACTGGTGTTTCAGACTTTGAATCTGTTATGAGTCGATTTCAGGCAAGACGCAGATAAAATCGTTCAACTAACCGGGACACTCCACGCGTATTATGCCATCTTTAATAAATCGAAACTCGCTGCATGGAAGGCGTAGTGGGTAAACGTAAAAATAGTGTATACGAGACTGACCGCCGCTCTCACGCATGGCAAAAAGTCACCAATTAGAATTATGCGGATGTATATAAAACAGGTTATCGCAAACAAGAATTCGTTTGGCTTGCGTCAGTACCTTCCGGTACTTTTGGAGAACTAATCCCAACCGGAATCATTGAACTCGGTGCGTCACCGATCCATAAACAAGCCTTTAGAAGCGTGGCTGGCCAACTGGTAACCGGTGAGGATAAGGATTTTGTTCATCTTGAGCCGCGGCTACGGGCAAAGGTGGGAATGAGGAACTGAACTAAATCCGGCATGTTCCAAGGTTCAGTGTTTACGGAGTTCATAGTATAAATAATAAACGCCTGCCGACTATTTAAGGTTGACGGACTTTTTGCTTTAAGAATTATGGCACTGAATTAGTCCCAGGACATATTTACCATTAACATTAAATATTAACTATTTTCGTCATTTTTATATATAATACAACATTATATACATGTTTTATTCAGACTTAGTACGCATATACATTTAAATCTAATTTGATTATAATTTTACATGTTACTATATTCTTTAATTGGGAGGATTAACTAATGTTGAAAAAGAAATTACTTGTAGGGCTCTTCGCTGTTGCTTCGTGTTTCGCTGCAGGATCGACCTCATTCGCAGCAACTGCTCAAACCACAACTCCTAACCCAACTCCAGTATCTAATGTAACGAGTGAACCTACTTTTGAACAAATTATTATTTACATGGATTCAGGAGAACAGAGATACATCCCCGGCGTCCTCCGTCAACTAATTTATAATGATGGAGCAATTGTATTACACGAAAATGGATGGGTTAGTGCCGTTCAATACGGAGCGGCAAATATATTTGCCTATGATGCATTAGGAAACATAAAGTCATTTACAATTCTAGTAGATAGAGATTAATAAAAATATTATAAAAAAAAGCCCGCCAACTGGTGTAAGGTTAGCGGGCTTTTTTATGTATATTCTAAATTCAAGCCGCATCCGAACAAAATGAGCTCTAGCAAGTTTAATAAAGTCTGGTGTATATCCCTCTGCAATTACGACATAATCCATAAGATGACCTATTCTTGTTCCAGCCGATATCAAACATATACCTTCGATTGAGAAAGGGCTGCTATCAGAAATTCCGCATCATTCTCTAAAAGTTTGTATGTAGCACTCAAATAATCAAATTCATAAACAAAAATATGCCCGCAATCTGGGCAGGATTTCGGTGATTATGAACTCAATAGATTAAATATATTTCATTTGGAACATTATTTAAACAAGCCTCATGTCAAACCATATTGTAATTACACGAAAAACAAACCATTTCATCGTAATTATTCCAAATTCATATTCAATAATCTATTAATCTACAAATAAGGTTTACAATTGGTATTTTATAATCCATAATTGGATTGTATTCCAAATATAGGAAGGAAGGTTGAATTATGAAAAAGAAAATTTTAGCTGGCCTCTTAACTATTTCTGCATGTTTCACTTTAGGATCCACCTCTTTTGCTGCCAGTGCTCCAACTACTCATCCTAGTTCTACACCAGTATCAAATGTAGCAACTTCCCAAGAAATAACCGCTAAAGGTACTTTTGAACAGGTTATTGTCCACTTAGATTCAGGATACTGGAAATATCTACCTGGTTTTCTGGAGTTAATTTTTAATGACGGCGGCATTGTATTATATCAAGACGGATGGGTAGAAGCCGTTCAATACGGAGCGGCAACTATAAAATCTACTGATGAATATGGAAACATAACTTACTATACGATTCTCGTAGACAGAAATTAATATTTCCAAAAATGAGACCCTGTTGTAGTTAGCAGGGTCTCATTTTATTTATGTTAAAAAGCTCAGATAAAAATCTATCAATTAATCACTCTCAAAACAAAATACCCGCCATTACTGGCAGGGTACGGTGCTTCAGTTACAGGTATTTCAACGTTACTGGAACAATGTATAAATAATTTATTTAGCTGAATATTGATCTACGCTGAAGGTAAGGATCTTGTCAAAAATCGCATATTCTTTTCGGTTTGTAAACGGCCTTTATTATTATCGTGTTTATTAATAGCAAATTTAGCAGGTCCTGTTCAAGCATCACGTGCATCATACCATTCTAAAAAGACGGTTACTTCTGTATTTGATAGGTCGTACTCTTTTTCAAGACCAGTTGTTAATGTAATTGTGAGTATTGCGCGATCACCAGATGGTTCTGGCTCAGGTTGATTTACCTTCTTAGGGGTAGCTGATGCTTCGTTTGAAACTAAACTTTCATCATTATTATTCAGTGCAGTAACTACATACTGGACTTTTTGCAGTTAATCCTCGTTTTATATTATAGCCAGTTGCATTAGAAACGTTCGTCCAACTTAATTATATTCCTTGTTAATGGTCTAGAGGTCAATAGCTTGAAGCTCAAGAATATCATCTTCTGTCGCCCTTATTGGCTCGAATTTCTAAATTTCATTCCCTTTAAGAGATAGGAAATTTCCTATCTCTTATCTACCTTAAGCGGATGGTGTGTTTATTTTCAAAAAAGTTGTCTATCCAACATCGCAGCACAAGTAAATTTAGTTATTATTTTTCTTGTTGGATACGTGTCTTTACATGGGATGCTAAATAAAAAACTCAAACTGCCGAGCAAATTAAAGCCTACCTCATTACCAAGAAGAATTACACAGAAGATGAAATATACAACATTAAAGGTTCTGTCTCTAAGAGCAGTATTTTTCGATATCGTGCAGAGGTTACATTTAAAACTGAGATCGGATATCCATATGAGTATGGTGTCTGTAACGATGGGGAAATTCGCCAGCAGGGATATACTAGTACTACCCCAAAGCATCTTGAGATAATTAATTTAAACAACCTTTCTGTGATGCTTTAAAGTAATTAATATTTTTAACTGTCAAATCACTTCATGCGTAAGTATGACTACGTGCTAAACTTCTTTTGTATGCTTGAAGATATCTCCTTCAATTTTGATACCCATGTCTTTTATTGCCACACTTACTCTTTTAACATCGAATGCTGAGATAAGTAAAACTCCATACACTGTACAGGTCTAGCGTTTATTCAGTTCTGCAACACCCCTCAAGGTATCTGGAGTTACACTTGATCCTCCATCTGTAAAATCTAATGGTCCAAGCATCTCTTATATCCTCCTTGTGGGAAAGGCGGGCTATTAACCCTCTCTGTCCATAGATGTCATGTATCTTCGTCCTTTGCATCAAATCTCAGTCGAATGAATAGTACTCAGCAGCCTGATTCTTGTAAATATTAACATTTGATTATAAAATCAAACAAAGGCGGTGTTAAAAATGAGATTAGTACTATTCATGTTGGCTGGAGTAGGCGCGATTTTCTATCTCTCATTAGGAATCATCATTGTAAAGGTAATCCTTACAAGAAAATTACCAAATAATAATTACACTCCATTTGACTACATCACGGCCCAATCTCCTGTTGAGTTTCACGATGAGAAAAAAGAGATAGAAGAAAATGCGGACCATGGTGATGATAAGGATAAAAACATCATTTCGTTATCAAAACGACGACCTTCTCTTCCCTGATGCGCAATAGGCTGCTACTTCTTCATAACCTTTGGAGGGATACTCCTACTCCTTTAATGATCTGTATCTTCGTACTGTGACATAAAAAAACTCTTACGTTATAATAGTGTTGAATTAAATATTGAAGGGACTGAACTATGCGCAGATATCGATATCTTAACCCCAAAACAAATAGATAATGGAGGTAATATATTGATTACAGAAATACAAACCAAAAGACTAAAATTAAGAAAAATGAAATTATCTGACTCTGCTAGTTTGTTTAACATTTGGTCTGATCCTGAGGTTACAAAGTTTATGAATATCAATAGTTTCACTGAGGAAAGCCAAGCAGTAGAAATGATTAAAATTCTTAATAACCTGTCTTTGGAAAGCAAAGCTATTCGTTATTCCATAATCGAGTTAGAATCAAATCGCATAATTGGTTCCTGCGGTTATAATTCTATAGATTCTTCAAACGCTAAAGCAGAGATTGGATACGATATTAGTAAAGATTATTGGGGCGAGGGATATGCTCCTGAGGCCATTCAATCTCTGATGGATTATGCGTTCAACACTTTAAATTTCAACAGGATAGAAGCAAAAGTCGAACCCGAAAACAATAATTCCATAAGAGTTTTGCAAAAGTTAAACTATACATTCGAAGGAACAATGAGAAAGTGCGAAATGTCCAAAGGAAAGTTTATTGATTTAAGCATTTTCTCAAAATTAGTAACAGAGTAACTTTTAATGAGTGGGCCTACATTTTTATGGTGTAGGCTTTTTATTTACTTCACGTTGCTCAACTAAATGCGTACTGTGTATTAAGTAGAGCAACTGTTGTCACATCTTCCAAACAGACTCTCCTAGCCCTTTTTTTTTGAAACCAGTAAATTAACACCTCTTTACCGAAAAGATAGCCAGATAAAATCTCGACACAGCCGATTCCGGATCGAGCTTAACCGCCTTCTGCCAGCAGCTCTGGGCTTCTGTTTACAGATATTCAAATTAGGTATTTATTGATAATATTTATTCCTTAAGGAGGTGGACGCACTGTTAATGATCTTTGATAAGTTATTTAATATTTCCAAGGTTGCTGCATATGCAACAATTGCGATGTACACATTCTTCCAGTTTGTACTCACAAAACATAATACGGTAAATGATTTAATCAATAGCAACCTTTTAGTTTATGTCGTAGCTGCTGCTATTCTTGAAGCATTACATAATCTATATGACTTTTTATGTGGTCATCTAGAGCGGTAATTCTACTACTACCAAACCTCACCAGCCCAGCGTTCCGTTTCCGTTACTTCAATACCTCGACGAAAATAACTCGGAAATACGGAGCGCGACCGCATGGGTCGCGGGCTCTCCCAAACTGACGATATGTTCGCTAGACAGTTGATTTCCACCGATCGCCTCACTTTCTTTTAATAAACTTTGGCCATACGCAGTACGTGTCAGTGCCATCGGGCCAAAGCTTACCCAGGCACACATCATGGCGCAACAATGGATAGATTTACTTTATTGGTCCCTATTAATCATCTATTTTTTATATGAAGCACTTAATTGACCATCTATTGATTACATTGTATAATACAGGTATATTATGTAAAATAAAGGCAGGTGAGGCTGTTGGATGGAAATATCGATTTAGATTTAGATATAAATCTTCTAGATCTTGATCCAGCCGTAAAAGTTCTTAAAATGATATATTCTTTTGAAAGCTGGCCCAATCTTCTAAAACTAGCAGATACCTTTTTCAACCGAATAACTCAAATTTATAATAATTACACACACAATAATGAACTGGAACTAAAACACCAACGACCTTTAATTTATTATTATGGATACAGCTTGCTTATGTTGGGACTAGCCCACAAAGAAATTGAAAATTATGATAAAGCTCGAACTTACATTAAAGCTTATAGCGATTTGAGTTGGTTCAAGGGATTAGATGCTGAAGGATTAAATGAGGTAGCCTATTATAAGTACATATCAGAACCAAATCTTTTAGAAGTAGAAGTGCTTTCTGGAAATATTCAATTCATAGATCGCTATGTTTCGTTCCTTTTATCCAACTCTAAAGAAGTTCTACCAGGACTAATAACTTTGTTAAAGGCAGCTACTAATTTTGATTTAAACATTGAATCTCATTTAGCTCTTTTCTCTAATAGAATTTCAAAATTTGAGGATACCGCTGCTGATGAAATTATAATAAATTCCTACCAAGAAACTTTTTTTATTAATATGATCAGATATAAAACAAAAATTCAAGATTATAATACAGCTATCAAATATAGCATGAAATTATTAGATTCTGCAGAGGTCACAAACTCTGATAAAATCTTTAAACAAGCAGTAGTATACTTCGAATCATTACGTTCATGTGCTGATGCTACTCAGATTAAAGATTTTGAAGAGAAAATAATAAATTTCAAAGAAAGGGTTGAGTCTCTGTGAAAAAATTTGCCGTCTCTTTATTGTTGGTCCTCACTATCGTCAGCATTGCGCCAGCACTGCCAAGTACCTCACCAGTGGTCTTATTCCACGGAGCAGAACATTAATATCAGAAGTACAGCGCGGGTTAGGAGATTGCTCCTAACCTGTTTTTTATTAAGTGAATTATGTAGTTATTGCAATAACATCCTCCATCTTGAACCAATCCCACTCATCCTCCGACCAGCGGAGTTTAATTCCCTGTTGTTTATCCAGTTTCATCACGATACCTCGTTTTAATATATTCTCCATGGGATCAAACAGAGTGAGTGTAATCGGGCTGTGCTCTTCCATAGAACGATATAACAATTTTTCGAAGCGCTCTATCTCCTGTAGATCTAGAGTGGGTTTTTCACGACGTTCCTGCTCATTATTGTCATCTATAATCCGGTTTTTATGTTCGGGCAATATCATTCTGCTACACTCCCATACGTTCTCTAATTTTTTCATCATGAAGTTGCCCTCCTAATAGTCCGTCCAGTAATTCGTTTTACTACCATCTATCCCCCACTGGAGCTCTTGTGGCTCTGACTTTCTCTTTTTAAACCTAGGGTCAATCCTTTCCCAGCCTTCAATAATTCGGGCGCTCTCTGGTGGAGTGTGCGGGGTCCATTCTATATATTTTTCGTTAACTAATTCCCTAAGCCCACTAATGATCTTACTTGGTGTCCGTCCACTCTTGATTTCTAACTCCTGTAAAGTTGGCATATGAGCATGATGCACGGCAGAGTGGCGCATGATCATTAGTAGCTTTCGGGCGGTGTCACTAAGCATGTCGCTTCATTTGCACAGGCTGCCAAGCAAGAATATTAGCCTCCAGAAATACGCGCGGAGCTCCGGTTGATAAGCAAGTTGCGCGAATATATTCTCCACGAATCCCTTTCACTTCAATTTTACGTTGAGATATCTTACCTGATTTATCTTGGTACACTATTTCAATGGTTTGACCGATTCTTATTTGCATAATTACTCACCTTCCAAGGATAAGAACATTTGTTTGTATTATAACCAAACGTACGTTCGTTAATCAATGTAAAAATATCCCGCCAGGCATGAATTATTACATACAAAGTCATCGCTCAGGTTTATAATTTGTTTTATAAGCATTTATTGCATTTCCGCAAACAAACTAAGGAGTATGAGTGTTTTTTATATGTTATAGGGGGAAACGAATATTAGGACCGATGACCGAGGTTGAAGCTATGCGTGAATGGTTTACTCTCTCCGGTACAGTGAAGGAGATTTATATTATTGAGGTAGATGAGAACGATAAGGTAAGACGCCAGATCGGACCCACAAAGAAGAAAAAGAAATAAATATAAAGGAAAATAACGTAAAACAGCCCCACCGACCCATTAAGGTTGACGAGGTTGTTTTTAATTTTCAAAAAGGAAACTGAGTAAGCGAGACTATTAACAGTACAATCCCAACAATCGAGGATAGCACAGCCATTTTATCTTTAGTTTTCAAATACAATGCCGCTCCATTAAATATTAAAGCTCCGCACATCCCCAGCATAGTCCAAGAGATTATCACTTGATCCTGACCGCGGAAAAATGTGATTCCCAGAATGATTGTTGCTGCACTGAATAAAATACCGCACACCCTTAGTACTTTCAGCAAAATGTTCACCTCCGAAAAATAAAGCACGCTAATCTAATATATTGGTTCCGTCATAAATTAAAATTCATAGATTACTATTCCTATATCTGGTAGAATCAACTAGCAATTATTAGCAGATTTAGGGGGATATAAGATTGAACAAAAAAGCTTTTTTATGTATCGTGGCAACTATTGTAATCCTTTCAGGATGTGGTAGTTCCACAACAAATTCAGAGAAAAAAAATACAACGTCTACAGGAGTTACACCGTCCGAAGCAACAGCCAGCCCTTCAGAGCCCACTCCTGAGCCAAAAAAGAAACTTACAGCTTCCGAGAAACTGGCTCTCAACTATGTGGAGATTTTCCTCAATGGTTCAGATATCGAAGCGAAAAAGAAATTCGTATCCGAAAATATACTTCCAGATGTACAACCCATTTTCCAAATGGCTGAATCTACTGAGACACCCGAGAATAATAAACTTAAGAATCCTACAGTAATTGAAACAGCTGATTATACGGACAAAGATGGCGGAAAAGATAAACTCGTGCTTATCCAAGGTGAGAAGTCTTCCTCCAATAGCGAACTTATCATTTTTATTAAGGATGATAAAGTTGGTTGGGGATATTCGTCTAATGACAAGGACAAGGATGCATTTAACGAAGTGAGGAAACTCTTTAAGGAACCTGTAATTAATACTTCAGATTCAGGTAATGCAGGTACAACTGAACAGTCTCCTGAAGCGACGCTTAAAGAAATCAGTAATTTTGTCGTTTCAGATATTTGGAATGATGGATTTGTTGATATCAGCTGGTATGCAGGTTCAGGAACTGGCTCTACGGGTCAAACAATAGATATAGATTTTACAATCGAGCAATTAGCAAAAGCGATGAACCAAAAAATGGAGTACGATAATTATATCAACAACCTTGATGCAAAATATGATTCAATTAAAAGCATCTGGGCTAAGCTCACGGGTGAGATGGATCGTATGTACAAACAAATCCAAGATACGCCTCCTATTGCAAATGATGCAAACACCAAAATAGATACAGGAATATTCACCCAGTACTTGGAAGCTTTTACTGATGAGGTTGACAAATTACCTAATACTTAGATTAAAAAATAAAGTCCCTGCCGGCCGCCACGGTTAGCAGGGATTTTGTTCGGCTTTAATGGCTTGCCGCTCAAAATAGTAATCCACCAGAACATAAATGAAACCAGCAATTCCGAAAAAAATAATAGCTGTACTACTATTCAAATGGTATTCCCGTATAAAGCGTTCATCGTACACCTCGTAAAAGAAACCATATCCCGCAATACCACTCAATAAGAATATCATTATGCGGCTTATTAAAGGATTAACTATCTTTCGAATAACCCATGATAAAGGAAGCAGTATAACCGGGTAAAGAAGAACTGAAAAAAGGAACATCAGAAAAATAAAAGCAAACCCAATGTTTTGAAAACCGTAATATTCTGTTGTACTTATTTTATTTCCTTCCCAAAGCTCCAATCCAAAGGCTGCCAGGGTGAATAAAACCGTCGAAATAAACCATAACATTATAGGCTTAACTGCACGCAAAACAATCCCACCATCTTTATGCTTTTTATACTTACAGCCGATTTTTCAAATTATCATTTCGCACTTGGTTTAGATGGATTACCTTTTTACCTTGCTGAATAATTCTTGCATGTAATCTTCCGTCATGTATTCTCTAAACTCTTTGTCTAATAAGTATATTTCATCTTGATTTATCCATTGGTAGTTAAAAATAGTCCCACAGTCTTCACCTTCTCCTTCTCCAGTGAAGCTCCACTTTTCAGGTAATCTCGTTTCTGGAATTAGAAGGTAGTCATGTCTTTCGACATTCGCATCTATAAAATCCTTATAATAATATTGTGTGCCTATTTTCTTTACTAATTTAAATTGTTTAAGTCCACTTTCTTCTTGAATTTCCCTGAATAACGCTTCTTCTTCTGTTTCCCCGGCATCGATATTTCCACCTACTAATCTAAAGGGTACTTCTGGTTCATTAAGATAGACTAATAAGGTCTTTTCTCCAACTTCATTGTCTTGCAAAATAAATCCGTATACCTTCTTTCTAATCGGTTTCCCTATCTTCATCGTGACACCTCATATCTTCAACATCTCTTCTGGGACTAAGTGGCTCTTCTAATATTGTTTTTCGATCTTTTGCTTCATCCTTATTTACCTGTATCGTAATTATTTTTTTCTTTTTTTGAGCCGGAATCATATGAAAAAAATATTGAAATAGGATTATGAATCACAATTTTTTTCAAGGAATCACACATAATATTTGTTTCACCGATTACTACACTATCATCTAGTACTTCAAGTTTATACTTTTCCTTTTGACTTTTTATCGAAATAAATAGAAAAGGAAAAACTGGCAGTTTGTGTCCAACATACTTACGCCTCTATTCATCACCTTAATTATTTCACTTTGGATATTATATCATTAATTCCCATATATTATAGTTATGATTTCCCTTTGGAAGGGTTAATTGTCTTGTAATATGGGTAATCCATCTTCTCTTGAATTTCTCGAACTACATTTTCATTAGTAAGCGATTCTATGAAATATAAACCCAGATCAATTGAAGCTGCTACTCCTCCCCCAGTAAAAACATTTCCATCCCTTACGAACCGTTCCTTAACTACTTCGGAACAATAAGGTGCTAATAGTTCATATGCAGAAGGGTTGGTAGTCGCCTTCTTCTGATTTAAGAAACCGGCAGCTCCCAAAATCAAAGCCCCTGTACACACTGACACCTTGTAATCAACCTCTCGAGCAGTCTGAATCCATGTTATAAAATCAGTATCGAATCTAAGTTGTCGAGTGGATAACCCTCCAGGGATAAATATCAAATCATAGGCTGACAGATCAGGGGAAACCTGGTTTATTTTCAACGTCAATCCTCGATCATCCGTGACTTCTTCCTTGTTGGAACAAAAATCCCACGATACATTTTCTATCGCCTTTAGAACTCCCATCCGGGTAACCGCATCGTAAAAACCAACAAAATCTAACGTAGTCATCCCGTCAAATAGAATATAAGCCATCTTCAGCATTTTCATTCTACACACTCCTTCGATACTTTTCGGCGAAATTCATTGGGGGTTATCCCGTATTCATTTTTAAAAACACGATAGAAAGAGCGCAAACTGTTGAATCCGGAATCAAACGCAATATCCGTGACCGGATGGGTAGTGGATAACAGCAGCATATGAGCAAAGGCTACCCGTTGGCCATTGATGTAATCACGAAATGAAATATGAAACTGCTCAGAAAAGATTCGGGAAATGATAAATTTACTAATGCCAAGCTCTCTTGAAAGCGTATCCAGATTTATGTGATCTAAAAAATGCATGTCGATGTAAGCAAGGATTTTGGGGACGAGATCCATTTCTTTTTTGTAGTCTACTTTTTTCATTAGCAGTAACGGCAGAGCGTGCCCTAATACTACAGAGGTATAAGCCTTGAGCAGACGAACATCACATTGTTCTTTATATAGTTTATACAAGGTTGCCAGCAGATCTTGAAGCACCTTTTGTTTCGAAACTATAGGGTTATCCGGAACATGATTAAGCAAATCCCCCGCAAAATCCCCCGGAAACGTGGCGTCAAAAAAGAACAGCAGGATCTGGCTTTTCTCTATGGTTTTGTAGCTGTGAGGTTGATTGGAAAAAATAATCGCTATGTCTCCTTCAGACAAATCATACTCTTTTCCATTGATGTTGATATTGATTTTGCCGGACAAAACCATTGTTATCTCTACATTTTTGTGTAGATGAAGAGGATAAGTGTTATTGGTAGAAATAAAGGAGTGAAACGCCTGGTCACGATGCTGATATTTAATATTCATGGTTTTCTCCCTATCGTCATGGAATGCCAAGCACTATAGCTGCTGTAATACTAAGAACATAATATGAATTTGTTCGTTTGCGCAAGAACCAAAGAGCAATAGTTGGCACAAAAAAAGATTTTTTTGGCAGGTAAATACGCCCTAAAAGTTTTAAAGTATTACCAGTAAGCTGCTTGTCGCAGACCAGTAACATTTCACTGAGAGGAGGAAGTATAACAGGAACAGCATTCAGCGATAAGACTGTATCCATGTTATACGTCAAAAAGATGAAATGGAAGAGTAAAAAATCAGGTAAGGTTATGGGTGTCTTATTGAGTTTTTCGGTAGCGTTTTCATTTTTAGGAGGTCACACACTTGCAGCTTCAGGGCAGACAGACGGAGACAAAAGTTTTGCGGGTGCCTCTATTCTTGCTTTTCCTGGCGCGGAAGGTGGCGGCGCCTATACGAGCGGTGGTCGAGGAGGCGATGTATACATCGTAACTACCCTTGAAGATTACGCTGTAAAAGACAAACCGATTGCAGGCTCCCTTCGCTATGGGATTTTATCTACTCCTAAAGAGGGTCGTACAATTGTTTTTCATGTTTCCGGAACGATTGAACTGAAGAGCACGTTAAGTCTCAATAATATTAAAAACCTGACCATCGCTGGGCAAACCGCTCCAGGCAACGGAATTACCATTGCAGGTTGGGATACCAATATCAGCAATTCAGAGAATATCATCATACGCTACACCTCTTTCCGTCCGGGTGCCACTAATGTGTATAATGGCAGCGATTCAATGGATGCGCTTTGGGGGAGAGACAACAACTACTTCCTCATTGACCATTGTTCCTTCAGTTGGAACACAGATGAAACTCTATCTTTATATAGAGGCGAAAATGGCACGATCCAGTGGTCCATTATTTCCGAAAGTCTGACTCTATCCGGGCATTCCAAAGGAAGACATGGCTACGGTGGTATTTCAGGCGGAGACAAAACAACATTCCATCACAATCTGTATGCGAACCATACCTCGCGAAACCCAAGACTAGGCGGCGGTTACGCAGGTGCTGCAGATGCTGATCATGTGGCGGTTGTTCAGTTCTCGAACAATGTAATTTACAATTGGGGCTTTAACGGCACTTATGGCGGAGGTTTTACTTTTACTAACTTTATGAACAATATCGAAATTGCCGGTCCAGGTACAAGAGATAATGTAACTAACAGAGTCATTGATGCCGGTGAAGCTACCAAGCTAGGCGGTTTCTACATCGCTGGAAACAGAATTAACGGCAAGCTCACAGGCTTACTGAATGATTCTTCAGATTATGTGAAATTTTCCGGTGTACAGAGTGGTGAACAAAAGACGACCCTTGCAGCCACACCATATCTTTCCGCGGACAGTACTGGAGTTAACCATGGTATTACCAATAAAGCATTTGATAATTATGTTAAGACCGGCGTAAAGCAAGCAAATGAATCACTATTAAAAAGCATTCTGCAACAAGCCGGAGCTACCTATCCACGTCGCGATGCGATCGATGCAAGAATTGTGGCAGAAGTCGAGCAGAACTCGGGAAGATATATCAACACTGAACATGAAGTCGGGGGTTACATTTCAGACTTTGGCGTCATCGAGGCACAATATGATAAGCAATTTGACACTAATCAAAACGGAATAGACGACAAGTGGGAAAAGAAAAATAAAATCTGGGGCATCAAGGATGCATACAAAACGGTTACTAAAAATGGTTACACCTGGCTTGAGCTTTATATTAACGGCCTAGTTGATATGAAACACGTCGCCGACAACCCCGCTGCTAAGCTTTTGGCGCCAGAAAACAATGCACAATTTGTTACCGGGAAAGAGGTCGAAGTTAAAATTAATGCTTCCCCTAAATCCGGAAACAAAATAAAAAAAGTTGCTGTATATAATGGTTCTAAATATCTTGGAGAAGCAGCCAAAAAAGGCAACACATACACATATACCCTCAAGAATTTAACGGATGCTTCCTACTATATTTCTGCAAGAGTGACCGATACCCAAGGAAATGAGACGCAGACCACAGCTGCTAACATTCATGTCAATGCTGCTACCTCTTCCCTGGCTGGAAAGGGTTGGACTACAGCAGATATCGGTGATCCGAACATTAAGGGTTCCGGAAGTATGACAAATGATGTGCTTACCGTTAAAGGCAACGGAAAGCTTGGAAAAAGTGAAGGTGGCGCAGAACGATCAGAAGCAAACAATGCAACCAAAGATGACTTCCACTTCGTGTATAAAGAAATGAACGGAGATATGGAATTTACCGCGAAGCTCGAAGAAATCGGGGCCGTTGACAACCATGCCTTCACCGGGCTAATGATCCGCGATGACTTGAATAAAGACAGTGCCGCGGCGGCCCTTGGTATCTCCTATGTGAAGTTGTCCAAAGAAACCAGCTGGTCATCTTATCTGACGGGCAGAAACATTAAGGGCGGAGGATTTGATGAATTAACTGAAACTTTAGACAGCGTATCAGCTGCTGAAAAAGCTGGCATTCAACTTGTTCCAGATATTCCGTTCAAAATAAATGGTGTGGAGCAAGGGTATTGGCTCAAACTTGGCCGTAAGGGAGATGTTTTTTATGCTTACGGATCAACGAATGGAAAAGACTGGAAGCTAATTGGCGAGCGAACTATTGCTATGGATGGTTCGGTATATGTCGGATTTGCCGTTGACAGTAATGATGTTGCCAATAAGATTGAACAACTGAACTATGCTAAGTTCTCTAACATTACTGTGGAGAATACATTCACTCCAATAGGTGACTCAGCGGTAAATAAATAGCATCTGTTCATCTACACAGTTCCAAAAACACGGAAGCCAGTAAAGCGGCTTCCGTGTTTTTATTGATATCCGACTGGACCAACACAATATATTGCCTGATTCGCTGTTCACTGTTTTTACTCCACGAGAATGAAGTTGACTTTACAACGTTCCCTTTTCAAGAACATACTCTTCATTGGAGTTTTTTAAAACGATATCAAATTTATGATGATAAGAATGCATAAACAACTCATATTGCATCCTACGCTGTTCATGGGATTTTCTTAAATAATTTATATCCGTTCCTCTTTCAGAAACATCACGTATACTCCTTCTCACCAACTCGGTTTCTCCATCCGTATATAAGTAGATTTTCAGATCATACAAATTTGGGTCAGTAAAAGCAACGCTCATGCCTTCTACAATATTTATCTTGTTTTGTGAAGATATGAACATACTTTTTGTATAGTCCGTGCCAATGGTGTAAAAATCCAACCCATCCCTCAACATATGAATATCTCTCTCTAAAGCAGATATATAATGAGCAGCAGGATGACAAGCTGTCACTTTATCGTGGTAATGTTCATTCTTATATTCATAGTCGATAGAAGTGTATTTTCTAAGATTAGATTCAACAATATAGGGGTCTGTATTAATATAATTCACATCATCCTGCTGCAAAAGCTTTAAAAGATTATGAGCAAACGTTGTTTTTCCAGATGCACCATGACCCGAGATCCCAATGATGACTCTATTAGCCTCACCGCTAATCAAATTAGCTATCTTATGTAACACCTTGTCCATATTATTCTCCCTCTCTCCCTACACGATCCTATGTATTCCTTACTCCGCTATTGGTTAGCACATTAAAATCTATGGTGCATTTTATATAAAGAAACTTAATAGAAAGGGGTAGATCTTCCATGGCTACTCGTCAGCCTGATTTAGTGTTGATCAGTTGGAGCAGAAATCCTTTGGTTCCTGGATCAGCACGTAGGATTATTGCCGCGCGTGTTATTGGAAATGCCGTGCCTTGCAGACCTAGCTTGAGACCCAATGGATTGCTTAACACCGCTTTGGCTTGCTTATTAGACAACGATGTTGGTTTTAAAGTAGTCTTTCGTAAAAAGACTTCAAACATTAGCGGATATATTTTGTTACAACGTAACTAATAGGTTTAGGGGGCAGTGAAATTGCTGCTCTCTTTTTTCTGTGTATCTCATTACACTTAAAGTCCAATCATTCCTAGAAAATGGTGTATATAATTTATTAGGAACTGAATCTGATTGAAAATGGGTGCGTCCATGAAATTACAAGCTGTGAAAAAAAGCTATGATTTAATAGTAAGCTTAGGGATGTCTTGTGCTCCTGCTATAAATCTGCAAAGAAATAGCTTGAGGAAATTCTCCATGCCACTCGACTGGATGGTTTCTTATTCATTAGCTGATGTAAATAGACTGTATAAGAATAGATTTCAAAATTTCATGGAATTAATAAATCTGCAAATCCTTGATGAAACACATTTTTTTCTGGAGGATGGAATACCAGTCTATCCTAATTGGAACAAAAATGCATTAGTGAAATCCTATTTTATTCAGGATACTTTTTATAACATTATCTCCGTTCATGATTTTCCAATCCACCAAGGTAAACACTGGTCTACAACCTATCCTTCGTATAAAGCGAAGCTGGAATTACGAATTAATAGATTTTGGGACAAGTTAATCACCAGTAAAAAAACTTTATTCATTAGATGGTCCGCCTCATATGAACAGGCTGTAGAGCTACAATCGATTTTATCTGGTTTATTAAAACCGAACGAATTTATTATTCTTATTCTTAATCCCGTTCGTGAAGCAACCTCGGTACAAGAATTAAGTTGGAATATTAATAATATTTGTGTGTTAGAAGTTCCTGAGGATATGAACGATTATGATAGCTGGGATTATATTTTGAAGGACATACAAGTAACTAATAACTAATTTCGCTTTGATCGATCAAATGATTAATTATTTCCTGTGCTGCAAAAACATATAGATACAAATACAGCCTACTGATGCTGACCAATAAAGAAATAGGGTTACTAATTCCAAAATCGTATTGACTCCCATGCGCTGCTGGATTTGCGGGTTCAGGCTCTACAAGATCATACTTCTCCATCAGCCTTTCCTTGGTTCCACTATCTACTACTGTTCCGTTTCCTTTATCCGCAAGGACAGATCCCGATTGAAAACACGCCATGAATAAGACACAGCAAATTGTGAGGATTGCTAGTTTCTTTTTTCGCATCATACATCTCCTAATTCTTTCTGTGGTCTCCCCTAAAACTTAGAGCCGTTCAAATTATTTCTTGGGTAATCGCAGGAAACCTATGTATTCGACAATCTTGATCAGTATAGATCATATTCTATGAAAATAATGGGAGAAAAAGCCTCGAATTCGATAATACTCCTTTCTATATATAAAAACAAAAGCACCCCGCACTAAAATTAGCAGGATACTTTTGAATGATTCGCCGTATTTACAATATCAACATTCCGCTGAGCGGTTTATGGAGTTGGTGTTCCGCCGTTCGCATTCAGTGTTTCGCCACTGATATAGCTAGATTCCTGGCTAGCCAGGAATACATATGCCGGAGCCATCTCCGCAGGCTGTCCCGGACGACCTAGTGGTGTGCTCGCACCGAACTCCTTCAGCACTTCCTCCGGTTGCCCACCCACAACTTGAAGAGGTGTCCATACAGGACCTGGCGCCACTACATTGACGCGAATTCCCTTATCAGCTACTTGCTGAGCGAGAGACTTACTGAATGTATTAATAGCCGCCTTGGTAGTCGCGTAGTCCAAAAGGATCGGCGAGGGATTATAAGCTTGAATAGAAGAAGTGTTAATAATGGTGCTGCCCGGTTGCATATGCTTCACTGCAGCTTTGCACAGCCAGAACATGGCATACACGTTCGTCTTAAATGTATCGTCAAAATGCTTCGTAGTGAGATCAGCGATGTCTGGGACGAATTGCTGTTTGCCCGCGATATTGGCTAAAATATCAATTCCACCTAGCTCCTTAACCGTAGTATCGACGAGTTGTTCACAGTATGCCTCATCCTTCAGATCACCTGGAATGGCGATTGCAGTACGACCCGCTTCCTGCACTAGCTTGAGCACCTGCTTTGCATCTTCCTCTTCCTCAGGCATATAAGATAGAACAACATCTGCCCCCTCGCGAGCAAAAGCAATAGCAACAGCACGACCTATACCGCTGTCCGCTCCCGTAACTAACGCTTTACGTCCGGTCAGGCGCCCGGTTCCTTTATAGGTATCTTCTCCTGTATCAGGTACTGGATTCATTTTCTTCTGCAAACCCGGCTCCTCTTGTTGCTGCTGAAATTCCGGTCCAGCCTTAGTGTACTGAGTGGTAGGATCTTGCATCGTATATTGGTTAGACATCGATCAATTCCTCCTTTATTTTTAGAAATACATTTTTATATTTTCCGAACTCTTTGTTATGTAAACACAACAAGCACGCCTCTAAACATTCGCCTTCGATAACACAACCTTGAATAGTGCCACAAAAATACCCCAACCACCTGTCAAGGTGGCTAGGGTATCCCTTCTCTATTTCTCAGGCTTAAATCTCCTCTGACCTGCCTTGCACTGACTCGTACCGCGTGCGTATGCTTAAATAATATATGGAAACTCACTTATAAATTGGGGAACGCTCCGTATAGTCTGGCGTATACATTAGATAAAGGAGTGATAAATCATGGGCATTTTTATATTCCTCTTTGTACTGTTAGCATTGCTTAATATCTTCTTTCCTCATTTGGGATGGTACATGCGCTATGGCTGGATGATGAAAGGCGATGTAGAGCCCAGTGATGCCTATTTATTAATGACTCGCCTCAGCAGTATAGTGGCACTTATTATCCTCGTTTTTATCTGGACTAGTTTCTGACTTACCCTAACGCTCTTAGCACATCTTCAATCTTGCGCTGATGCGACAATACCCCGTAATTCATCCAGGCCATAAAATCCACCTCATACACACAGCGACTACGCACAGCGGGCAGACTGCGCCAAAGCGGTGTATCCAGCAGTTCCCGTCCTTCTCCTTCCTGTCGATCAAAGGTAATGAACAAATGATCTGCAGTCAGGCTCGCAAGTTCTTCTCTTGTTAGGCTCACCCGCTTCTGTCCACGGGTCAACTTCGGAACCAAGGCATGGGGCTGCAAACCTAAATCATGATGGAGTACGCTACCTGTATAACCCAATTGCCCGCATCCATAGAGATTGATTCCGTAGGAAGATATTCTTAAGCATGCTACAGTCTGCCCTTGGACAGAACGGTTTAGCACTCGTTTGGCTTGCTGCGCCCGATGCTCATAATTGCCGATCACTTCCTGGACACGATCCGTTCTGCCAAAGACGGCTGCTGCAGAAAATAACGTGGCACGCCAATCCTCCTGATGAAAAGGCAGCTTGAACAACGGAGCAATTTGGCTGCACTCATCCAGGTGCCAACGCTGAAAGCCATCATCCAGCAGGATCAGTTCGGGCATGTACTGGGAGAGCTCCTGCCAATCGCCAGTTGAAATATCAACCGCAGGCACATCGTTGAGGGACAGATACTCCTGCTTCCCCCACTGAGCATGAGAATATTGCGCCACCGGTGTAATATCCAGAGCCAGCAGATAGTCTTCCAGAAAAGGAGCGAACACCCGCAGCCCTTCCTGATGGAAGCTTCTGTATTGGCCGGGCGTAACGCCCACCGATCTTTTGAAACGCCGGTTAAAATAATACTCATTGCTATATCCTACGGATAACGCGATATCATGCATACGGTCATTCGTAAGCAGCAACTGCTGCTGGGCCCTTTCAATACGAAGTCCGTTCAAATGCTCTAAGGGAATCCGCCCTGTCACTTCTTTAAAAATCTGTGTGTAGCGTGCACGTGTAACGCCTGCCACTTCAGCCAATTGATCGACGGTTATGGCGTGATTATAATGTTCCTGCATATAGCGGATGGAACGCTGCACCGCCTCATGGGCTCCTTTCATCTGGATGACAGAGGAATTTGCCCGCATGATCAGCAGCAGTAACTCTTGAAAGCGGGTATGGCCTGCGAACCATTCAATCTCTTCCGTACTTCTGCGACTATGATAGATAGCCTCAAGCAGTAGTGCACATTGTGAAAAAGGTCTGCAGCTTAGCGGACCAGACCGGAGAATTCCTTCTCTAGTCCCCTTTTCCATTCCACTCTGCTTACTTCCCCCGGTTTCGATTACTTCAAAAGTAAGCCTATAAAAGCTAAGTCCTCGCTCCTCGGCATTGATTCTGCTTATAAGCCCCGGTTCGAACAAGAACCCGACACCTTTTTCCAGGGGAAAACGCTTCTCCTCGGCTTCTAACCATCCCTGTCCTTCCGATACAATGATCAGGGTATGATCTTGAAACACTAAGGTCTGTCCGTTCACCGATAAGGATTGGGCTTCTATGTTAATCAAGCTATAGAATAGCCTCTTTTTATTGCTGTCTTGTAAATCTTCTGCCATTCTAGCGCCCTCCAATTGAGAACCATTTTCATTCACTTTACTATAGTTTAGAATAAAAAAGAAGGTCTATCAACTATGCTGATAGACCTTCTTTATGCTATTCCTTACGATGGCTACCGTTTTATTTCACCATAGCTTTCAGCAAGTCATCAAGCTTCATCGAATTGGCTGTGATGGCACCGGACTGCCAGTGGGAACGTTCCATTCTATAGACATTCCCGTTCTTCACCGCAGGCAGACTCTTCCACAATGGACCCTCAAGTATTTGAATCGCTTCCTGATTCCCTTCAGTATCCCAGCCCCCATTATCAGGGAACACAATAATATGATCCGCGTCGAGCTGAGGAATAAGCTCTTCAGAAATAACAGATTGATATTCGGTCATTTCTGCCGCCATAGGCACGGGTGTCAGCCCAAATTGATCATAAATCACACCGGTATAGCGGTTTTTAACACCGAATAGAGCAAAGGTTTTATCCGCTACGTTAAGCCGGATCACCGCTACTTTTTCCTGACCCAGGGCCTGTTGCAGCTTAGCTTTCCCCTCTGCCACCTTCTGATCATACGCTGCAAGGACGGATTCCGCCTTCTCCGGAATACCAAGGGCATCTGCAATAGCTGTAAGCATTTGTCTTGAGTCTTGCAACACCGCCTCAGGTAGACGATAGGTTGGTGCTATCTTGGAATATAGTTCATACCTCGCCGCATCAGCGCCTCCGTCCACAATAATCAAATCGGGGTCTTTTTCCAATAATGCCTCCACGCTACCCGTGATATCGAATTCTGGCACATCCAGATTTAAATAATCCTGTTTGCCCCAGCTTGGATGATACCACTGAACCACCGGGGTAATGCCCAATGCCTTCAAATAATCTTCTACATAGATCCCGGCTACCCGTTGCGGTTTAACTGGAATTTCAACATCCCCGAATTCCCCGGCAATCGTCCGGGTTGCACCCTCTTCTGCGGCATTTCCACTTCCTTCAGTTGGTGCGCCAGTGCTCGCTGAGGTAGATTCCTCTGCATTCTCTGTCTTAGCAACGTTTTCTTTCGCAGTATTGTTATTCGTTCCGCATGCTGCCAGCGCGGTGATTGCCATTATAAGTACCGCTGCCCACAAAAACTTCTGACCCCATCTTGCCATTGATCCCTTCACTCCTATGCTTTATTGTCATTGATTATCATTCTCAATAACCTTTATCACAATAGTAGCATGACTTTCATAGCTTTCAATGCACTTTCTCCGCAAAAAACTTATACAAACTATTTCTAGTTATTCTGCTCTATCATTATTTGGTAGGATTCTTCTTCTATTTAAAATAGGTCACCCTTTATTAACTTGATCGCAAAATTTCTTTTTTTACGATTGATTTATACGATGCTTTCGCTTACAATAAACTCATAAACGCGCGTTTATGAAAAGAGGGGAAACATGCGCAGCGAAGATATTGCTAAGTTGGCCGGGGTTTCCCGAAGTACGGTATCCCGCGTGATCAACAACTATTCCAATGTTCCTGAAGAAACCCGGGCTAAAGTGCTGCGGGTGATTGAGCAACATCAGTACGAACCGAACAGCTTTGCACGGGCTCTGGCCGGTAAGAAAACCGATACCATCGGATTGTTCGCCATCAGTATGAACGAGAAAGAGAACACTACCCGAATTTATCAGAACAATTACTTTGCACCATTCGTCGATGCCGTAGTCGACACGTCGAATGCCCGCGGATGTTACGTTCTGATTCATACGGTATACTCTCCGGACGATTTTCTGAAGGTAAAACAAGCTTTTCTGCAAAAACGGATTGACGGTGGTATAATTGTCGGCACTCAGAAGGATATTAATATCGTCCGCGAAATGGTGGGACTCGATTCTCCGCTTGTACTGATTGATTATGATATCTCAGAGATTATGTCGGAGCATCTTGACCGCAATCATCTGGCCATTGTGAACTCCAAAGATTACGAGGGCACCACAGAAGTGATTGAACATTTAATCTCCCTAGGCCATCAAGAGATCGGCATCATCTGCGGGCAAATGAATACGTACTCTGGTCGAGAACGCTACACGGCCTATGAGGATACGCTAAAAAAACATGGTCTGCCTATGAATGAGAAGTTTATCCTAAAGGGTGATTTTCTGAAAGAGACGGCTTATGAAGAGGTCAAGAAGCTGCTTGCTTCTGGTGAACCTTTGCCGACTGCCTTCTTCTCTTCCAACGATGACATGGCTATTTCAGCGATGGAAGCGTTCTCCGAACACGGAATCATTGTCCCTGAGGATATCTCTATTGCTGGTTTTGATGACATTCAGCTGGCATCCCGTATTCAGCCTAAGCTGACCTCTGTACGCTTGCCGATTTATGAAATGTCCAAGGCTGCAGTGGAAAAAGTAATCGAGCTGTGTGATTCGCAGCAGCCGACTTTCAGCACGATCAGCTTTCCAGCTCGTTTAGTGGAGAGAGATTCCTGTCAACCGCCGAAGAAGTAGCACAGATTCATCATTCACTGAAGAATACATATTTTTCTGTGAAGCTGCTATCATTGGTTCTCGAAATCACTGCCTAATACTATCTTTTAGAAACAACGGAAAGAATCCCTTCCCTCGAGGGAATTTTTCCTGAAACTTATAAACGCGCGTTCACAATCGAAAGGAGACTTTCTCACATGAAATTCGGTACCTTTGACGACACTCGTAAAGAGTATGTAATTAACACACCAAAAACACCTTACCCTTGGATTAACTACCTTGGTAATGAACAATTTTTCGGACTTATTTCTAATACTGCTGGTGGCTATACCTTCTATAGAGACGCTCGTCTCAGAAGATTGACCCGTTACCGTTACAACAATATCCCAATGGATGCTGGCGGCCGTTACTACTATCTTTATGATGATGGTGATTTCTGGACTCCAGGCTGGATGCCAGTAAAACGTGATCTGGACTTCTACGAATGCCGTCACGGTCTTGGCTACACTTCCATTACTGGTGAACGCAACGGCATCTCTGTAAACCAGCTTGCTTTTGTACCTATGGGTCATAATGCTGAGGTACATCGTCTTGTAGTGAAAAACACGGGTTCCGCGAAGAAATCCGTTAAGCTATTCTCTTTTGCAGAATTCTGTCTTTGGAATGCACAAGATGATATGACTAACTTCCAACGCAATCTCAGCACTGGTGAGGTTGAAGTGAAGGGTTCTGTTATCTATCACAAAACAGAATACCGTGAGCGCAGAAACCACTACGCTTTCTACTCTGTTAACAAAGAAATCGCCGGCTTTGATACTGACCGCGAAGCTTTCGTAGGGATGTACAATGGTCTGGAAAGCCCGCAAGCTGTTGCTGCAGGTGAACCAACTAACTCCGTAGCGAGCGGCTGGTCCCCTATCGGATCACACGCCCTGAACATTACTCTGGAGCCAGGCGAAGAGCAAAGCTTCATCTTTGTCCTTGGTTACATTGAAAACCCGGAAGAAGACAAATGGGAATCTCTGAACGTAATCAACAAAAAACCAGCAGAGGCTATGATCGAGCAATTTGCTACAGACGCTCAAGTGGACGCCGCTTTGGCTGCACTGGCTGCACACTGGGATAACCTGTTGTCCAAATATCAAATCCAAAGTGGCGACGACAAGTTGAACCGTATGGTTAACATCTGGAATCCATATCAATGTATGGTTACCTTCAACATGTCCCGCTCCGCTTCTTACTTTGAATCCGGTATTGGCCGTGGTATGGGCTTCCGGGATTCTAACCAAGACTTGCTCGGATTTGTGCACCAAATCCCTGAACGTGCTAAAGAACGTATTCTCGATATTGCCTCTACACAATTTGAAGACGGCAGTGCCTATCACCAATACCAACCACTCACTAAAAAAGGTAACAATGAAGTCGGTACCGGCTTTAATGATGACCCGCTTTGGTTGATCCTTGGCACAGCTGCTTACATCAAAGAAACTGGCGACACCTCGATTCTCGATGAGCAGGTTCCTTTTGACAGCAATCCGGATAACACAGCTACTCTGTTTGAGCACTTGAAACGTTCCTTCGAGCATGTAACTAACAATCTCGGACCTCACGGCTTGCCGCTGATCGGTCGTGCAGACTGGAATGACTGCTTGAACCTGAACTGCTTCTCTACAGAGCCAGGCGAATCTTTCCAAACTACTGCCAACATCGAAGGCCGCGTAGCGGAATCCGTATTTATCGCGGGTCTGTTCGTCTTCGTTGGACCGGACTATGCAGAAATCTGCCGGATGCGCGGACTTAATGATGTAGCTACGGATGCAGAAGCTAAGATTGACAACATGCGTGAAATCACACTGACTCACGGTTTCGATGGTGACTGGTTCCTGCGCGCTTATGACCACTATGGCGACAAGATCGGTTCCAAAGAAAACGAAGAAGGTAAGATTTTCATCGAACCACAAGGTATCTGTGTTATGGCCGGTATCGGTGTGGAAGATGGTCAAGCTGAAAAAGCTCTGACTTCCGTGCAAGAGCATTTGGATACTAAATATGGTATCGTATTGCAACAGCCACCATATTCCAAGTACTATCTGAACCTGGGTGAAATTTCTACGTACCCTCCGGGCTACAAAGAAAATGCTGGTATTTTCTGCCACAATAACCCTTGGATCATGATCGCTGAAACTGTACTTGGACATGGCGACAGAGCGTTTGAAATTTACGCTAAAATTGCTCCTGCTTACTTGGAGGATATCAGCGAAATTCACCGTACTGAACCTTATGTATACTCGCAAATGATCGCAGGTAAAGATGCCGTTCGCCACGGGGAAGCTAAAAACTCCTGGTTGACTGGTACTGCTGCTTGGAACTATGTAGCGATTACACAATCTATCCTTGGTATTCAAGCGGACTTCAATGGTCTGAAGATCGATCCTTGTATTCCTACAGAGTGGGACAGCTTTGAAATCACCCGTGTCTTCCGTGGAGATACTTATGTGATTCAAATCAAGAACCCGAACCATGTATCCAAAGGTGTAGCTAGTCTTACCTTGGATGGCGCAGCTGTAGAAGGTAACATCATCACTCCTGTTGGAGACGGTGCTGTACACCAAGTAGTTGTAGAACTGGGTTAATACAAAAAAATCCGCTCAACCGTTCGTTTGAACGATTGAGCGGATCAAAAATTAACAGTAGATGACCCCTGAAGGATTCAGGGGTCATCTTTTTTTACCCTTCCACAATATCTGCTCTTAAATCACTCGCAACCTCAAGCATTCTAGGAATCACGGCTTCATTGGCGCCAGAAACATAAATATCACCCTGATAATGTCTAAATGGGATTGTTGTATCACCATAGCTCCACATAAAGAAATCTCCCTCAATGGACATGGTAGTGGCACCTGTTACTGTAAAAACTGATGTATAGGTGAAATCAGGTTTGGATGCGAAATATTGCTTACACTCTTCTAAAGATAGGGTTGTTGCTGAATCTCCATCATTCTGCATTGCTCTTGTCATCCGATAACGTTTACTCATTGTGATGCCTCCATTATTATCTGTAAAATGATCAGTTGCCTTATCCAGATCAAATATAGCATACAATGAAGGGCAAATCCCATTCCATTTCTAAGTCAAAAATGTTAATATAGCCGTTTTTCATAGCTTTCTTTTAGTGATTTCGAGATATCCTCTGGAGTAACTCCAAGTTTGCGGGCATGCTGCGCCAGTATTTTTGATGGATTAGGCAATACTTCTTTCGCAAGCCAATGATCGTCATCCCACAAATGTGACCGCTTAAAGGCTTTTGCACAATGCATATAACATTCTTCAACTTCCACGCCAATTCCAATGACCGGGACTTTACCATGCGCTTCCATAGGTTTCAATATTTCTTCATCCTTAACTATACTCGCGTGCCCATTTATTCTTAATGTTTCTTCAAGTCCGGGAATGATGAATATCAAACCGACTTTTGGGTTCTCAAGTATATTCCGCAAAGAATCAAACCGTCTGTTCCCAGGGCGTTCAGGGATCACTAAATGTTTATCATCCAACACGTGAACAAAACCCTCTGCGTCCCCGCGCGGAGAGACATCGCAAGCACCGGACGAACCGCTTGTAGCCATAAAAAGCATTGGGGATTTTGAGATATAATCGCGGCAATGATGATCTATAAAAGTTATGGTTTTGTTGTTAACCAATTCGCTTGGGTACCCAAATAAAGACCTTAACTCTTCTTCTGACTCTATAACTTTTTCGAAAAAGTTTGGCTTCATACTTCTCCCCCTCTCAACTTAATAAGCCCCAATGTTCTTATTTTTGCTCAAATATCCGCTTAATAATTGGGCGAAATTTTTTCTTGCTGTCTCATCCGATAACTTCCCATAAGTGCCATACAGATTATCCGCATGATATCTTGGAAACACATGTAGATGATAATGCCATACATCTTGGCTGCCATCCGGCTCATTATGTTGTCTAGAAGAAACGCCATCACATTTATAAACTTCTTTAAGACCTTTAGCAATTTCAATTTCCAGCTCATGTATCCGGTTTGAGATCTCAACATCCAATGTGTAAATATTCTCGATATGCTGATTAGGGATGATTAGAACATGCCCTTCATTATTCGGATACCAATGAGAAGCAATAAAAGCCGTTATGTAATGATCTTGATAAATAATATCCGCTTGCTTAGAACGCACATGTTCATTTTCAATGCCCGAAACCAACAAACAAAAGGGACAAGTATAACCCTCTGGAGCATGATTATAAATATAGCCCGCCTCCACTGTTATAGGATTTAAGAATATTTCTATGTTTCTTCTAATTTCGCCATTTCGCGTGTGTTCTCCTTTTTGCAAAAAGAAAAGGACAGGCTGTAAATTACAGCTGTCCCCCTTGGAAAATACTGATAAAACACAGTCATTCCCGAGATCTATGTCTACCGATAACTTAAACGCTGGCTTCCGGAATCCATACCTTCATTTCACCACTGCCACGATTTCCCCATAAGTAATACGGAACCGCCTTAACCTTAACGGTTTGAACTGGTGCTTTTACTCTGCTGTAAAGTCCACCATTCCAGCCCTCTTTATCTACACGCAGCCCCTCTGCCTCGACAACAACAGCGCCGCCGAGCAATGTCTCATCAAAAGCCGCAGTAAGTTCACTGCCTTCTTTTAAAGAAATCGAGCTTAACGGCTCACCATTATCGATACTTTCAAGACAATACACAAGAGGTCCACGCTGAATCGTTACTTTTTGAGCATCTGCACGCAAATTCGGATGTGCGTAGATACGATGTGCCTCCATAGGGTCATGTACTTCGATTACATCTCCTGCTCTCCACAGTCTCCGGATAACGAGGTATCCCTGCTCGATGTTCTCAGCAGTATTCATTACTTCACCGTTGACTCTGATCTCCATTCCTTGGCTCCAAGATGGAATCCGCAAGGCAATCCCAAACTGGGCTTCCGCTGCAGGATTAATCTTCAACGAGACTGTACCTTCCCATGGATAGTTACTCTCTTGCTGAATCGCAACATCTGTTCCACCCAGCTTTGTTGTCAGCTCACTGCCAATATACAAATTCGTATAGAGCGTATCACCATGGGTCGTATAGATATATTGATTAAGCGAAGTCAGCAGACGCGCCACATTCGGAGGACAGCAAGCGCAGCCAAACCAGCCTTGACGCTCGGACTTCACATGATGTTTATCTGGGTTGCAGCTGCATGCCTTAGGCCATACTTCCAGTGGATTCACATAAAAATAGTGCTTACCATCCTGTGCCATTGAACCCAACACATTGTTATAAAGCGCCCGCTCCATGACGTCGGCATAACGTGCATCCGGCGATATTCTCAGCATCCGCTGTGCAAAAAAGATCAACCCAATAGATGCACAAGTCTCTGCGTACACCGAATCGTTAGGCAGATCATAATCGAAGGTGAAAGCCTCACCCCGATGCGTAGATCCGATCCCGCCAGTAATGTACATTTGCTTAGTAGTGATGTTATTCCACAGTCTCTCGCATGCTTCGCGAAGGGTATCATCTCCCGTAAGTGCGGCTAGATCAGCCATAGCAGTATACATATAAACCGCACGCACAGCGTGTCCTACAGCCACTTCCTGTTCTCTTACCGGAAGATGACTTTGGTAATATTTTAAATCTAAATTCTCCTTCTGACCTGTGAAAAAATTGATACTCCCCAGATTATCCCATTGTTGCTTTAAGAAATTCGGCTGTTGACCTCGCTCATTAATAAAAAAGCTGCTGAGCTTCAAATACCGCTCCTCACCTGTGAGCCGATACAGCTTAACGAGCGCAAGCTCAATCTCCTGATGGCCATCATATCCCCGCATTTTCCCTTCTTCCGGACCAAACACAGAATCGATATGATCAACCATTCGGCACATGATGTCGAGCAGCTTTCTTTTGCCTGTAGCCTCGTAATAAGAAACGGCTGCCTCAATGAAATGCCCAGCACAGTACAGCTCGTGGCAATCGTTCAGATTGGTCCAGCGTTTGCCGGGTTCTTTTATCGTAAAATAAGTATTTAAGTACCCGTCTTCCTGCTGCGCTTCTCCAACGAGGCCAATCACTTCATCCGCTTGACGCTCCAGCTCGGGATCACGTTTGATGCTTAAGGAATAACCTACGGCCTCCAGCCACTTGGCTACATCACTGTCTTGAAAAACCCAGCCGTAAAATTCGCCGCTTTTCCGGCCCGCAGCAATCTCAAAGTTAGCAATGGCATGACTGGGCTCAGCTCCCGCTGCTTTGTCGTGCAATGCCTCATATTGATACGGGATTACAACATCCTGTACCAGCTTTATATAACTTCCCCAGAAATCATCTTTAATGCTAACGGATTGATCTTTTACAACTTGCTGATCCTGGATCGTTTTATTCATCATCATCTTCCCCTTAGCCTTATTTTATACTCGCTAATTACAATTATAGAGCGTACAATAGATAAAAAATATAATCAGAAGCAACCCCTTTTTTGTACTATTTCACACTCCTATTTCCAAGGACAATTTGAGCTCGGACTACGATAAAAAGAGAGGTAGAACACAGTGAGTCCTTCCTATGTACATTTCGCAGCGCCGCCTTTTCCATATTTTCTGGAATGCAATCACACTGTTTATCAACCCGGAGAGCAGCATCCAAATAGAAGCCATATCGGCTTATTTGATCTGATTATTGTAGAGCAAGGTTGCCTATTTATCGGTGAAGAGCATAATCAATGGGAGGTTGCGGCTGGGCATACGCTGCTTCTGCTGCCTGACCGCTATCATTATTCCGTTAAGTCTTGCGAGGAGCTGACTTCGTTTATTTGGATTCATTTTCATACCCTCGCAGATTGGTCAAGCTCTGAAGGCGAGCCTGTGTATATCAACCGAGAGACACATTTCCGGCAGTTTCTTACTCATCCATATACCATTCGCATCCCGCAGTTTGGTCCCCTTCCTGATCCCTTTAAACGGAGTGGACAAGCTGAGAAGCTTTTACAGCTGTCCACTGGAAGACGTTCCAGTGCAGTTTGGGAGCAGCAAAGGATTTTTGAAGAAATGCTGCGGATGATGGATCTAGCGCAGCATGATACTTCAGAAAGTCATGCGGTAGAGATTGCCGAGAAGACGGAGACTTATATCCGCAATCATTATGCGGAGCCTCTCTCCAATGCCTCTCTGGCGGATGCGCTGCATTTTCATTATAACTACCTTGCCCGCTGCATGAAACGCGTATATGGACTGACTCCGATGGAGTATTTAACGGATTACCGTTTGGAACAGGCCAAGCTGCTTCTGCTTAAGACAGAGATGCCTATAGCTGCGATCGCAGAACGTATCGGTTTCGAGAGCACCGCCTACTTCTCTCGTCGCTTTACTCACCAGATCGGAATCTCTCCGCTTCGCTTCCGCAAGCGGTATTCCCGATAACAGCAAAAACAGCACGTCTCATAATGGAGGCGTGCTGTTTTCGTTGTTAATGCGATCCTGTAGCTTTCTTGTGGGAGGCTGGCTTTCTTCTGTGCTGCTGGCTTACGTGATCAGCTTTGGATTAATTGGACGCGAGATGCTCCTCTAGCTCGGAGAAACTTAGGTAACTATTGTGATGGAGCAGTACTCCGATTGGCACATTTATTGTGTACCCGTGATCCGTCCTAAATCCTTCTGCTGCTCTTACTTCTTACTTCTTGCTTCTTGCTTCTTGCTTCTTGCTTCTTGCTTCTTGCTTCTTGCTTCTTGCTTCTTGCTTCTTGCAATAATTTTACCAGTTTACCTTCCTAGGCGTGGCGCACTCATACTTACCATAGGTCAACGCTGATTATGCGGCTCGACCCTCCAAAGCTTATCAGCAAGTAACTCACCGCACAGCCATCACACTACTCTCTGTATCCCCCGGAGACGCGTCAGCTTAATCATTCATTCATAGCATTCCCCGTTGCGGACCGGATTGCACCTATTTGTGATTTTCCGTCCATTTTGCGGAAGTTTCGGACTGTATAGCTCTTATTGCCCATAATTTGCCCGCAATTGGACCACATTTGTAGGAATAGCTGCAACTGAGTCCGATAGTGTGACAAAACGAGCGGAATCATGGAAATAAGGGCAACTGAGTCCGAACAGTTGCTAAAAAGAACACTGCCTGCGCATTTGATCCTAAACGTGCTACCCATTGTTTAAACTAGCTGTCTAGGGCTCAACCTATCTACTCCGTGCGAGAAATTAGTTACCTGTTGCTCAAACTAGCCGCCTACGTCTCGAAACCTGCTACCTTTTGCTAGAACTTGATCGTATCGGACCGTATTGCACCTATTTGTGATTTTCGGCCCATTTTGCGGCAGTTTCGGACTGTATAGTTCTTATTGCCCTTGATTTGCGCAGAGAAGGAGCGCATTTGAGCGAATAGCTGCAACCGAGTCCGATAGTGTGACAAAATGAGCGGAATCATGGAAATAAGAGCAACTGAGTCCGAACAGTTGCTGAAAAGAACGCCGCCTGCCAAATTTGCTCCTAAACGTGCTGCCCAGTGCTTAAACTAGCTGTCTAGGGCTCAACCTATCTACACCGTGCGGAATTAGCTACCTATAGCTCAACCTATCTACTCCGTGCGGAATTAGCTACCTATGGCTCAACCTATCTACACCGTGCGGAATTAGTTACCTATGGCTTAACCTATCTACACTGTGCGGAAATAGCTACCGGTTACTCAACCTATCTACTCCGTGCGGAATTAGATACCTATGGCTTAACCTATCTACTCCGTGCGCAGAATTTGTTACCTGTTGCACAACCTAGCTGTCTACATCTCGAAATCAGCTACCTTTTGCTCGATCTTGATCCTATCGGACCCTATTGCACCTATTTGTGATTTTCGGCCCATCTTGCGGCAGTTTCGGACTGTATAGCTCTTATTGCTCATAATTTGCTCGCAATCGGACCACATTTGTGGGAATAGCTGCAACTGGGTCCGTTAGCTCGAAAAAATGCCTTGTATCTGCCTAATAGGGGCTCCTGGGTCCGCATGGAGGCTGGGCGGTGAGTTACTCTAATGTCTGTTTAGCTAACGGACCGCACTGCACCTATTTGTGGGTGGGATCTCACATAATGTATTGTTGAGAGTAACTTAACGTCTGTTGAGCGCAACGGATCGGATTGCAGCTATTTTGGGGTGAGATCTAAGGTGAGGCTTAGCGTGATGTATGGGTGGGAGTTACTTAAATCTGTTGAGCTTAACGGACCACACTGCACCTATTTGTGATTTTCCGTCCATTTTTCGAAAGTTTCGGACTGTATAGCTCTTATTGCCCATAATTTGCCCGCAATTGAACCATATTTGTGGGAATAGCTGCAACTGGGTCCGTTAGCTCGAAAAAATGCCTTATATCTGCCTAATAGGGTCTGCTGGGTCCGCATGATTAGGCCCGAAATCAGTTTTTTTGCTTCACTGCAATTTTTTGGAAGTGACAAGCATATTTATAAGACATGCCTTTAATGTGGAGATGTTAAATATGCAGTCATTATTAAGATACGCGATCATCCTGATCGGAAGCTTGCTCATTGCAGCAGCAACTAATTTTTTTCTTGTCCCATATAAAATCCTAGATGGGGGAATAATAGGAATAGCCCTCATCATCAATTATTTATCCGATGCCAAAATCGGTATAGCTGTCCTTCTCTGCAGCTTTCCGATATTCCTGTTAGCCTGGCTGAAGGAACGCGATATCTTTTTCAACAGTATATTAGGCTTATTGACCTCATCGTTTCTCATTGAGCTTCTCGGTCCTTTGCAGTACCACTTTCTGTATTATTTTGAGTTCGGCTCCATTTCCAGCGCCATTATTGGCGGTTTTTTAATGGGAACGGGTCTTGGGCTTATGCTGCGATTCAAAGCCAGTACAGGCGGAACGGATCTGCTTGCTCAATATATCAAAAGGTATCTCCCGCTTAACCTTGGACTCATCATTTTTTTGACGGATTTCATAATTATCGGCGCGGGAGGACTCCTAATTTCTAAAGAAACCTTCTTCCACTCCATCCTCACGATTATCGCTGGGGGGGTGGCCACAGGTCTCTGCACCTTGGAGACTGAAGAGAAATGGAAAAAAATATGAATATACACGATCATATGTTCGTATTATAATAATAAGAAAATCATCTACCGTATCTCTACCTCACCTGGAGAGTGTGAATCTATGAATAAAGAGCGTGTTATTTTGTTATCCGATTGTCAGAGCTTTTACGCCTCCGTGGAGAAGGCCTCTAATCCGCAATACAGCAACAAACCGCTTATTGTCGCCGGAGATCCAGCTAGACGAAGCGGGATTGTGCTTGCCGCTTGTCCGTTAGCCAAATCTTTTGGCATTACTACCGCCGAGACCTTGAAGGAAGCACTCGCGAAATGCCCCGAAGTAATCGTCGTCAGACCGCATATGCAGCAATATATCGATGTTTCCTCCCAAATCACGGACATTCTACGCAAATTCAGTGACCTCGTAGAACCTTATTCCATCGATGAGCAGTTTATTGATATCACCGGCAGCCTCGGCTTATTCGGCAGCCCAAGACAGATCGCTACGACCATTCAGGACCTGATCCGCAGAAATACAGGTGTGCGCGCACGTATCGGTATAGGTTATTCCAAGGTTACCGCCAAAATGGCTTGCGACCTGTGGGCCAAGAAGAACCCGGAGGGTCTATTTACCCTCACTCAGGAAGAGCTTCCAGATGTACTTTGGCCGCTGCCCATTAGTGAGTTGTTTATGGTAGGCCGCCGCATGTCTGCGCACTTCCAAAGCATGGGCCTCACAACGATTGGCCATTTGGCAGAGATGCCGCTAAGCGAGCTGAAATGGCGCATGCGGGAGAAATTCCATAAAAAATGCGATATCGATGCCGAGCTATATTGGCGAATTGCCAATGGCATCGACGATAGCCCTGTAAGTCCGGCTACCTATGAAGTTGCACCCAAGAGCGTCGGGCACCAAATGACGCTGCCACGGGACTACTATACACTGCAAGAGATCAAGACTATCATTCTGGAACTCTCAGAGCTGGTGTGCAGGCGCAGCCGCAAACTAAAGGTGCATGGTGCAGTCGTGTCTGTTGGCTGCCAAGGCGCCAGCTTTGATGACCCCAGCGGCTTCTCGAGGCAGACTACGATGAGCGATCCTACGAATGCGACCCAGCTGGTATACGAGTCCGCCCTCGCTCTTTTCAAACAGCATTGGGAAGGTCAGCCTGTGCGCCGAATTCATCTAAGCCTGTCCAATCTGTCTGACGAAAGCCAATATCAGCTAACCTTATTTGAGTCGCGTCCCCGCTACCGCGAGCTCGAACGGGCCACTGATGCGCTGAAGAATAAATACGGAGAATCGATCATTGGACGCGCCGCATCGTTCACAGATGCCGGACAACTTAAGGACAGATCCGGAAAAATTGGCGGGCACTATAAATAAACAGTGCATCTTTATACATTTTATTTCTTAAACTATATTAAAATATATCCCATATCGTTTATAATGCTATATTGAGGTTGTTATTTTCACACAATGAAGCGACAATCATAAGTATATACACATAGATATGTAACATTCCAGGGGAGGACCGGAGAAGTTGGAAAGCACGAGCAACACTAACACTACCTATTATGAAATCGTTGATCTCTGTCTTCTTGCTGGCAAGATCATGCTGCAAAACGGTGCAGAAACCTACAGAGTAGAAGATACAATGACACGTATGGCTGCTTCTCTCGGTTTTCCAGGGGCACACAGTTATGTGACGCCAACCGTTATTATGTTCACCACCAATAGAACGGAGCCCGTTAAGTTATATCGGATTGCCGAGCGAACCACAGATCTGCAGAAAGTCTCGGAGGTTAATGATATCTCGCGGCGTCTGAACGAGCGTCAGATTACAGCCGAGGAAGCTCGGACACGATTAGGAGAGGTCGATGATGCCGCACATGCGTATCCGGTATGGCTGCAAATCATAGCTGCGGCACTTACCGGCGCTTGCTTCACCGTTATGTTTAAAGGCAGCTTGTGGGATGCTCTCCCCGCATTGCCGATTTCCGGGTTAGGTTATGCTGCGGTTATCTACCTGCATCGTCTTGTGCAGACTAGATTTTTTGCAGAGTTCTCTGCTTCCTTCCTGATCGGACTTCTAGCCTTCTATTCTGTAAAGCTGGGTATAGGTCAAGAAATGGACAAAATCATCATCGGCTCCGTGATGCCTCTAGTACCCGGTCTACTCATTACAAATGCCGTTCGTGATCTGATGGCCGGTCATCTGGTCTCAGGCATATCCAAAGGAGCCGATGCCTTTCTAACTGCTTTTGCGATCGGTACAGGCATTGGGCTTGTACTATCACTATTTTAATTCTCCATGTGAAAGAGGTTAGCCCTTCATGATTTTGCAACTTATAACCAGTTTTATCGCCGCGGCAACCTTCTGTATTTTATTTAATGCGCCTAAGCGCGCTCTACTGCAGTGTGGTTTTGCTGGAATGGTAGGCTGGATGGTGTATGTGATCCTTGATGTAGAGTGTGGGCCTGTTGTTGCTACGTTTGCAGCTACTGTAGTTGTGGGCATCGTCAGCCAGTTGTTTGCACGATCCTTCAAAATGCCGGTTATTATTTTTAGTGTAGGCGGCATTATCCCACTTGTTCCGGGTGGCCTTGCTTACGATGCTATGCGCAGATTTGTGGAAGAAAACTATAATCTGGCTGTAGAAATCGCTGTTCGGGCATTAATGCTCTCTGGCGCAATTGCAGCTGGACTTGTACTGAGTGAAGTTATCGGACAAATGTTCCGCCGGCGTGCAAGCAAAGCCTAACCTTCTTACAACGTCATCTCATAGATTCAAAAAAAAAGAAATCGTCTCTTGGTATAATGAGGATCATCCAACCCTCTTCCAAGAAGCGATTTCTTTGTTTACTGTCCTATCTACACAAGTACTGCTACAGGTTCAACCTCCGAATAAATACTATTGATCCTGTTATTTTTAATCCAAGAAAGTCCTACGGTACCTTCACCCGCATGAACAGCCACGGCAGGAATGTATGTCATAATCTCCGTACGTAAATCAGGCGCCATTTCTTTGATGTCTTCTTCTAACTTCAGCGCCATTTCTAAATTATTGGAATGCATGATGCACACATCGCTAACAAGTCCAGCATCCTGTTTAAAGATATCTAACAGCGCCTGCTTCGTCTTCTTCATCGTACGGATTTTTTCCACAACAATGACCTTACCCTCGTCAAAACGCAGCAGCAAATTTATCCGCAATAATTGACTAAGCACTACTTGTGTACCAGAAACACGCCCACTACGGTGAAGCTGGGACAAGCTTGCAGGAATTAAGTAGAAGGACATATTTTGAATGATATTCTCTATCTTTTCTTTAATCTCTAGGCCAGTAAAGCCCATCTTGTGCCAATGAATACCTCGCGTGATCATTTCCCGAATCGGATAAGCGCCAACCTTAGAATCAATTCCAATGACATTAGCTTCCGCTATTTCAGCACCTTGCATGGAAGCATTGTATGTTCCGCTAAGCCCTGTCGAAAGATGCACAGCAATAATCTCATCATATTCTTCCTTCAACCGTTCGTATAACTCGATAAACTCACCGATTGGCGGCTGTGAGCTGCCTACTTGATCATGCTGACGCATTTTCTCATAGAACTCATCGATCGTAATATCTATATTTTCTTTATAACACTCGTTGTTAATAATCAGACGTAAAGGAACAATATACACATGGTTGTTCTTGGCGAACTCAGGATCGATTGTACATGTACTGTCGGTTACCCAGGCAATTGATTTCATGGTCACTTGTCACTTCTCTCTTTCATGAAAGGAATAGTAGAATGTTTGAAGAGACAAGGGCCACTAAACCTTCTCGGCCAATGAATCACTCTCTCATCCTGTACAATCAACATACGAATAGACCAGCGGTTTAGGAAGTCCTCGTGCGTATTCGTAAATTATACAAGATAACGAGCGATAAGATAGGCAAAACAGGACGATAATGCAAATTTTATTCATCTTTTTTCAACTTTATTCGACATTATTTCACATTATGTATGACGAATATACCTATCCTAATAGAGCCACTTCATGTTATGTAAAAGCCTAACCACAGCAAAAATATCCCCGTCCCCGCCCTCACCGTTCTTGCATAAATCAGCGCTTGGTAGTTACATTAATAGGTACTCTTTACAGTTGTTACAGTACGGGGCTAAGTTATGATTTGGTCAGATTTGGCCCAGCATCTGTCAATTTGTCCAACTTTCCCTGTTGGCGGGTTGCGCTCGCCTTTATGAAGATCAGTTACCTTCTGCTGTGATAAAGCTTAGCTTATTACGGTGTAAGTAAGTCTACCGTCCAGTTTTTCTCCTGAATTTTAAAATCCAACTCCCGATAAGACTTAGACAGCTCATCAATCTGCTTCTGAATCTGGGCGACATCCACCGTTCTCTGGAAACGAACCTCAGAGCGGCTGTACCGATCCTGAGTGATCGATGCTTGCTCAAGCAAATCGCTAAAAAGCTTCCGCAGCTGAAGCATTTTATCCCGTTCGGCTAGGGCATCGGCAATACTCCACTTCTCATTGAAGGCCACAGATGAATTCGTTCGATTAATTGCTCGAATCAAAATCGTCTGCTCGTTAACAGCTATTTCCAGCTCACGCAAAAGAGCCTCCGGCTGTTCTGCCGGTTCTTCCCCTTCCTGCACCTTAACGACCCGATCGAGCCGCTGCTTTAGCTGCGCGATTTTACGAGTAAGATCACTTCGGTTCACTAATGCTTCCGCAAGTTTCATATTTGAGTTCCCCCTAAGATTTTCTGATAGCTGGCGATATCCAGTCTTCGACCAAATTTACAGCCAATCTCCTTGAAGTAGGCGCATTGTTCATATCCATTCTTTGAGAAAAGCTGGCGACTGCGTTCATTCTCTGCGCAAACGGTAGCTACTAACACATGGAAATCCAGTTCGGCAGCTCTCTCTTCAATAAAGCGTAAGGCATGCTGTCCTATTCTTTTACCCACACAAGCCGGTTTCAAATACACACTAATCTCCCCAGAGCTATCATAAGCCGGCTTACTCTTATGTCTAGCAATCAGAACATAGCCCTGAATAACATTGTCCCAGGATAATATAACGTATGATTTGAACCGCGGATCATCATTCATCACTGATTGCCGCATTTCGTCCAAACTTAAAGGCTCGGTATGAAAAGAAACCGTAGTGTTCAGCACGTAATAGTTATAAATATCGAGTACATCCGACAGATGCTCTTCGCGAATTTCAGTGAATAACAAACTTTCTCCCATTACTTTGTTCAACACAGCTAATCCTCCCAAATGGATGTTTCCAAATGATCGACGAACTTGCGTAATTTACCGGCTAGCTTGCGGTTAATGGTTCCATCCTGGTACATTTGCTGGACCTTATCCCGTTGCTCCTGAATAGCTTTCAGTTTCAATTCAAGCTTTTGATCATCAACAAGACCATCTTTAGTCCAGCCTTGTCCCTGCTGGAGGCGTGAGATCAGCTTCTCGTAACTGTCTGCGACCTTCTCAGCTGCTTTACGGTTGTTCTCATTCTTACTTGCATTAATAGCAGCAATCGCTGCATGGGACATAGAGATCTTAGCTTTTCTGGCACACTCAGCCTGTTGCAGCATCAGTTGACTAGCTTCCCCTTCATTCTGGCCAGAGAACATCCCCGCAAACAGCCGTCTAATCTCTGTAATGGAGATTCTGATCTGAGAGTTTAGACTTCTGGCTAGAAAGACTTCACTATGATCCAAGAATTCTTCCATCTTCAGCGCCACTGAGGCAGGAATCTCATTGTTGGCCAGCAATTGGCTCAGCTCTTTGCGTTCGGCATGCAGACCCACAATCCTTGCTTCAACCCCAAGTCGGCGGAAGTTCTCCAATGCGGGGTCATTCGCCTGATCTTCGCGGTTAAGACTATAAACTTTTTCTTTAAACTCACTCAAAGCTGGCAATGCAGATTCCTTGCTCTCTTCTGTCATCATACTTTGAAGCAAGGTTATCCCGGCGGCAACAACCTTAGATTTGGCCGCCTGCTCAACCTCAGTATCACCCGGTTCAGCAACCGGCTCTTCTTTACCTGCGAGAATTGGTAAAAAGATACTAGCGATCAGCAGTGACATCAAAATCACACCCGCAGCGATAAAGATAATTAGATCACGTTCAGGAAAAGGCGAGCCATCCCCTAACACAAAAGGAATCGAGAAGGCACCGGCTAAAGTAACCGCGCCTCGCACTCCTGAAATTGTCAGGATTAGCATAGACTTAATAGACGACTTTTCCATTTTTTGCAGGCCGGCGCCAGCCAGGGAGAACACATACACCCATATAAAACGCAGCACAAAAAGCAGCAACGTTATCGCTAATACATAACCAATCACCATAAGATTGTCCACAGCTGTATCCCGGTAGATCACTTCAATAACATCTGGAATCGACAACCCGAGAATAAGGAAGACCAAGCCATTCAAGATGTAGAGCAGCACAGACCATGTGCTGGCGGACACCAGCTGTAGCTTATACTGTGGCGAAACTGCACGGTCCTTCTCGACAGCATGAATTATGCCTGCTGCAACCACAGCTAAAATACCGGATACCCCTATTTCTTCACTAATCAGATACACAATGAAAGGAGTCAGGATTTGCAGCAGCACATGCACTGTGATGTCCTCCATCCCCAGTCTGCGAATAAATACGCTGAACCGAATCAGGAGGAACGCGAGTATTGCTCCGACAATTAGTCCACCTAGAGCAATAATCACAAAGCTAATAGAGGCTTTCGGCAAAGAAAATATGCCTGTAACAGCTGCTGCAATAGCGAAGTTAAACGCAACAAGACCAGAGGCATCATTCATCAATGATTCACCCTCTAGAATACGATGAATACTCTTGGGAAGATGTACTCTCCCAGCGATTGCGCTTACCGCCACAGCATCTGTCGGCGATAAGATCGCTGCCAGCGCAAAAGCAGCTGCGAGTGGAATGGTGGGGATCATCCAGTTAATGGAATATCCAGCGATAAGCACTGTAGCAAATACCAAGCCTAGTGCCAGCATTAAGATTGGAGCCCGCAGGTTCCATAACTCATTTCTTGGTGTTCGCTTTCCGTCATTGAACAAAAGCGGCGCAATAAATAACACGAAAAACAACTCTGGCTCCAGTGACATATGTATTCCCAAAGGCAATAGTACGACCACTACACCCAAGCCAATTTGTATTAAGGGTATCGGCACGAAGGGAATGAATCGGTTTATGATGTTGGATATTGCGATAAGCCCAAGTAGGACGAGTACAACTAGAAATGTCTCCAAACCACATCAACTCCCTTTTTTTATTTGATTATTATATCGCAAAGCTTTAGGCAAGGGCAAAATCTAGCAAAAGATTCTCAATAATAAAATCCCCTACAAATTCCACAAAAATTCCATCAGATATATATTGACATAAATATTTATTTGTGTTATAATAAAATATTTACCTATTGCGTTCGTTTCTAGTTTTGAGTAATATATGCATTAGCCTCACGGCGTCGCTCTTATTATCAATCACGGAGGGATATTATGTACATTGCTCAAGGAATAGAAATGCTCGAGATTACAGCGCAGGTTATGGGTGGAAAAGACACGATTTACCCCACGCTACTCTGGGATGGACATGCCGCCGTACTCGTCGATACCGGATTCCCGGGTCTACTCTCTAATTTCAAAGAGGCTCTAAAAGAAGCGGATGTGCCTTGGCAGAAGCTCCGCACCCTTATTATCACGCATCAAGATTTAGACCATATTGGTTGCCTCCCTGCCCTATTGGCTGAAGAAGATCTAGAGCTTACTGTTCTGGCTCATGAAATTGAGCAGCCCTATATTCAAGGAGAGCGAATGCTCCTTAAGCACACTCCCGAAGCATTAGCGGTGGCAGCGGCTATGATCCCAGCTCATGTACCTGAGGAGTGGCGGCGTGCCTTCCTCTCTGTATTAGCCCATCCTCCTAAAGGAAAAGTGGATCAAACACTTGTGGATGGAGAAAAGTTACCTTTTGCCGGTGGAATTACGGTGATCCATACCCCAGGCCATAGCCCTGGGCATCTCAGTCTTTACCATCATGATAGCCGTACACTTATTGCTGCCGATGCCTTGACCGTTCAGAATGGCGAGCTACAGGGTCCCACTCCTTCCGCCACACCTGACATGGAGCTGGCTTTGTCCTCTCTGACCAAGTTCTCTGAGTATGAGATCGATACGGTCATTTGTTATCACGGCGGACGCTACCGCGGAGATGCAAACAGACGTATTGCTGAACTAGCAGAAGGAAAAGGAAAGCTGTAATTGTACAAAAGAAGACAGAGCCTGAAATCCGGCTCTGTCTTCTTTTTTCATATATGATCGCTATTCTTAATTATCACTTAAGACTCTGAACCCACCGTAAACCGTTCACGAATATGCTGCGGCTGTTCGATTTCATCAACAATAGCAACGGCATAGTCTTCGTAGCTGACATAACTCTCACCTTTGGAGTTCACCAGAAGATTATCCTTACCTTTTACATAAGAGCCCGTTCTTGTGCCAATGGCAAAATTAGCAGATGGACTAACAAAGGTCCAAGAGAGTGAATCTGTTCCTTGTAGTATCTCCAAATTCTTAGCTTGATTCGTCGCTGTTGGCTTAATGAAGTCAGGAAAGTCATTCGTATCCGCTACTTTAAGCGTTTTGGCTTCATCTACATAAAGACTTCCTGCACCGCCAACTACAATCAATCTTGTATCGGGTGAAGCCTTCAAAGCTTCAATAAGCACATTCCCGGCATCCACATGCAGATGTTCTTGTCCAAACGGCGCACCAAAAGCATTCACAACCACGTCGAACCCCTGCAAATCTTCAGTGGTAAGCGCAAATACATCCTTTTCGATGACATTCGCTTTCCTATTTGTTACTTTAGATGCATCCCGTACAATCGCTGTAACTTCATGACCTCTATCCAACGCTTCCTGCGTAATTCGACTTCCAGCTTTTCCACTTGCTCCAACAACTGCGATTTTCATATGATTGTCCTCCTGAGTTTACGATGTTTTCGCTTTAGTATTTATATCAAGAAGCTCCTGAACGATGGTTCTATCGATATCGAGATCAAATTTTCTCCCCCAAAAGCATTCCGTGCCCCGTTGAGTGATCCGATCATAGTCTTCTATCGTTAGTGTTCTAGGATAATCCGGTCCTGTTTCCCAATCTGTATACCGCTTAATTTCATTCAGTACATGCATCTTATAAACGCTATTCAAAATTATCGTATGGAAAAAGATTTCATCTCCACATAAAGTGTTCCTAAAAAATCTGACGTATTCCGGAGAGCTTTTTGTAAAATCCAAGATGTATTCCATACATTCACCTGTAATTGACATCCAGTTCGAGCCTTTATATAAACCTTTCGGCAAAGCGCCTAATTTTCTTTGCAGAAACGGAACGCTCATAATTAGTTTAATGTACCTCATTCTGATCGCTGTCATACGCCGGGTCCTTGAGATGAGGAACCTAGGATAATAAACTGAGACCCGCTCGTAACATCCCCAAGTTTCCGCTGCATTAGGCAGCTGCAAATACTTCACAAATTCCTTACCCTCATTCATCTTAAAGAAATCTAGAATCACTTCATTTGAAGCTAGAGGCAGATCCTGACCGCTTAAGATGTGAATATAATTGAAATCCCCATGTTCTTTGATCAGCGAAAAGCACTTCAAAATACATTCAATTTGACTGTAATGCCCCCACTGTACATCAATAGGCTTTTCCACAAAATGAATATCGTTACGATGAATAATATCAGCCTCAATATTACTTTTCTGATCGACATGCAGGAAAAACTCTACGGACTCGTTAGTTAAACTATCGATTAGCATATTGATCTGCTCCGGATTTTTATGACAGAGAATTATATACGCCATTTTGAATGCTTCCAACAAACTTCACCCTTCCGCCCACCTATTTCCAATATTATAAAATAAATGGACGAAAATGGATATAGATTTATCTTTCTAAAACAAGTCTGATTCCAATGTTCCATGGATCTTGGAATGTAGGATTTCCATTCTCTTCTGTAACTGCGTAACCAGCCTGCCGAACTCGCTCCACCACAGCGTTACGTTCCTCTTCATTCGCAAGAATTAATGTGAAATAATCAATCCCTACAGTATCAGCTGGAGCCGCAGGTGCACCCTGTCCGGCCCAAACATTCAGCCCGATATGGTGATGATAACCACCAGCAGAGATAAACATAGCAGCACTTCCATAATTAGCTGTTAGTTCAAAACCAAGCAAATCGACGTAGAAGGCTTTCGCCTTATTTAAATTCCCCACATGAAAGTGTACATGCCCTATCACTGTTCCTGCTGGCAGCCCGTTCCATGATAAACCTTCAGAAGCTGCCAATAGTCCATCTACATCCACTGGATCAGTGGACATCATTACATGCCCTTCCGCATCATATTTCCATTCATTCTTAGGACGATCTCGATAAATTTCAATCCCATTATTGTCTGGGTCCTGAATATACAGTGCTTCACTGACCAGATGATCGCCCTGCCCCACCTCAATCCCCGAAGAGATCAAATTACGCACAACCAATCCAAGGCTGGGACGATCTGGAACAAGGATAGCAAAATGATACAACCCAGCCACAGAATTAGGACGGATCACCCGCGCATTTTCAATCTCCCGCAAAATCAATAACACATTCTGACCGTCAGCGGTCATTTCAACTTCGCGGCCAGTCTGCCGTAAAACGCTTAATCCCACAACATTCTGATAAAAGGTGAGCGAACGCTCCAAATTGCTTACTCTAATCTGCACCAGACCGATCTGAGTGTCTGGTTGAAGTATTGTTTTAGTCTTCATTATAAATTCCTCCTAATCGCGCTGTAACTGTTATAGTTACAAATTAACTATCTTTAGTATAGTTACCTTCTATATGTTTGTCAATTACCTATAAAAAAATCATGTCGACTGGTTCACAGCCAAACATGATTCACAAAATAATATTATAAGTAATTCAAAAAAAGGTTTCCGGGTATTTCAACTCTCCCTTAATCCTCTGCAGTACGCCTTCCTTCAGCTCACAGACCATAAAGACATTCTCCGGTACCTCAAATTGCTTCAACTCCAGCCCATGTAGCCCTGCGGGTTGAAATCCGAATCTCGGGTAATATTCGGGATGCCCGATCAAAAAGACAAGCTCATATCCAAGCGTTCTACATCTTTCTAACCCTTCTTGGATCAGCGCCTTGCCGATTCCTTGCTTCTGAACGTTCGGCAGAACAGCTAATGGGGCTAACGCAATCACATCAGATAACTTCTCCCCATCTTGAACTACAGCCTTACTTAACAGTAGATGTCCTACAATCTCATTATCCTTTTCCGCTACAATCGAGAGCTCCGGGATAAACCCCTGCGAATTTCTAATGTTTTCGACCAACCGCGCTTCATCTTCCCGATCACCAAAAGCCTTAACATTCACTTGAAATACTCCATTATAGTCTGCCACAGTTTCTGTTCTAATTCTCATTTTTGTTGCTCCATTCCAGAAAATATTCGGATACACTGGATTCCAGAAGGCCGATCAAATCTTCATCCATATACTTATAGTCATCAGCTATGTTCAGGCAAATTATTTTTTTGCCAATTACACAACCTCTAAATTTATCTTGAATTCTTCGAATATGTTTCTTCTCCATCACAAAAATCACATCCGCCCAACCCAAATGCCCTTCAGAAATTTTGATTCTGGCATGATCTTCAGTCCCTGCAGATCTCACTTCATGACCATCAATTCCTTGAAAGATCTTCTCCGCAGTTAGACTCCGCCAGCGATTCTGGCTGCAGACAAACAGTAGTTTAATAAGTGCACCTTCCTTATCCGATTGTTAAAAAGATATTTATTGTCTCGCCTGCTTCGTGTATTCAATCAACCAACAATCTCTTAGCTCTCCTTCATGTTGCTCGTGCTGTTCAAGGTATTTCTTCTTCACAAAGCCAATCTTCTCATATACTCTAAGGGCTCTCTTATTCCAGGCTTGCGGGTCCATGACAATTTTGTCCGCTTGTTTTATTTCGATAAGATACTTAACCGTTTCTTTAATGAGCCGTGAACCAATTCCTTGATTCCATAAATCAGGCTCGCCAATGAACTGGTCCATCCCAAAGATTTGACCTTTGAATCCCACGTAGCCGTACACTTCTAATTCTTCATCATCTATAAGATAGAATTGAAGATAACCTATATCCCGCTCCTTGTATTGCACTATACACCGCGTGACTTCTGCTTGCTCGTCGTAAAAATACTCCCTCACCAGCTCCAAATCATGCGGGCGATCACGGCCTTCATAGAACTCCAGTACAACGGGATCTGAGAGCCATTTTACAAGTAATGCGGCATCGTTTAACTCAAGTGTTCTCAGTCTGATCTCTTGCTTTTCAAAAATAATCATAACGCGCCATACAGTTCATAAAGAGGTCTGTAGCTTGGATGTTCTTCTATTTCCGTTACGACAACACCTTGCTCGGAATCAATCACACGGTAGGCTTTAGCTACTTCTCTGCTCGACATCACTTTATATTCATTATCTTTATAGATGATTGCACAATTGTTATCCACCGCGATTCCCGGCAGACCTCCACCTTTAACCATGCGTGTAAAATCTTCAACCCGAATATCCTCATTATAATGCGGACAATGAATGCCCGGCAGAATCCCCATGGTTGCAAGCTTGATATACTGCCATTCCCCCTGGTCGTCGAACGCTTCAGAGTCACTATGCCCATATTCAAACCAACAGATGGAACCTGCGCTAAGCCCGGCCAATACGGTTCCAGAGGAATAAGCTTCTTTCAAAAGCGTATCTACCCCTGTATTTTTCCAAATCTCCAGCATCTTTCGGGTATTGCCTCCACCAACATAAATCAAATCAGCAGCTGTAATTAAATCTGTAATCTCATCCTGAGTGTAGGTTTGGCTCACAAGCAATAAGTGACTTGTTTCACATCCGAGAATATCGCCATATACTTTGCTAAAAGTATCACAATACCCCGGCGCATCACTACTGGCTGTTGGAATAAATAACGCCTTCGGCTTAGCCTTTTGAGTTAGCTGCACAACTTCACGATCAATTTCCAACGTTTCAAGCTCGATTAACTCTCCCCCGCCAATAACTACGATAGTGCCCATGTTTTCCCCTTCTTTCACTAGGATTACATCCTATTGCTTACTCTTTGCTTACCGATGCTTGCAAAATATTCCTCTGCCAAAATGCTGTAAATCTCCAGATCCACCAGCCCTTTACCTGACCATACATGCGCCTGCCTTAACGTGCCTTCTTTCGTAAAGCCATTTTTCAAAAGCACCCGCTTCGATCGTTCATTAAAGGGCATAACCTCAGCTTGAATTCGATTGACTTCTGCAGTCTCAAATAAATATTTCACCACTAACTGAATGGCCTGAGCTGCAATCCCTTTGCCCCAATAAGGTTCCGCCAAAAAGTAACCGATCGTCACCATATCCACCTTTTGATTAAAATCCATAACTTCGATGATACCTAGCAGTATGTAAGGGTTATTTTTGAGGAAAATCCCCCATTTCACTCTTACCCCTTTGGTAAAATCACGTTCGAAATGACCAATCATATTTTTGACTGTATCTTTATTATGTTTCGGAATAATCCCACAGTACTCAAACACTTGATCATTGCTATATATCCCAAATACCTCATTAAGGTTGCTGACTTCAATCTTTTTCAGTAATAATTGCTCGGATTCCAAAGTAGGGAATTGCTCAAATACGTGACTAAGCTTCAATTTGTTCCCTCCATTACTTTTTGATGGCTTGGATTAAGGTTGCAGTTTGATTTTTTGTTTCCTTTATTATCCTTTCCTTTATTATCCCCGGACACTTCCCCTGTACTGCGCGGTTCTAAGCTCACGAATATAAGGCTCAGCAGCTGGCATATCTGCCTCAACGGCCTGTTGAACGGCTAACTCGATGTCATAAGGCACTCTTACAAATTGCATATTTAAAGGAGCTGCTGACCCTCCCATGTATTCTCCCTCCATAATCACATAAGATGCCTGGGTTAAATCAAGCGGATTCCCCACACTGCCTACATTAAATAAAGTCTTGCCTTCTAGATGTTGAATAAAAGCATTATGAATATCCCCGTAACCTACGATATCCGCTTGTCGTTTCTCCTGGCAGAGATCAGAATAATCAAACAAAGATAATCGCTTTTCATAATCATCCCAAGGTTGAACACGTTCATACAGGCTTCGTGGCGAAGCATGAAATAATCGCACAAATTTACCACTTATCATAAACTCAACCGAAAACGGCAACGTGCTTAAATAATCTAGACGGTCTTGACCTAATAACCCGCGGCACCACCGAGCCATCTCAAAATCAACATCCTGATTCATTAAATCATCCCAGTTCCCCATAACACTGATTTCACAATTCTTTTTTATGATATCAACGGCTAGATCTGAGTTCGGTCCTTTTCCAACAATATCGCCTAAACAAAAGACTCTGCTGATTCCCCGTTGCTGGATGTCATCTAAAACGGCCGTAAGGGCCGGTATATTTCCATGAATGTCTGAGATTATTGCAATTTGCTCCACTGTAGAACCTCCGTATATATTGATCTTTAAAAAAGTTACTTATCCTAAGTCTAATTGTACTGCATCAGCGACTGTGGCTCATTTATAGGGCTTTTTTGCTTCTCATTTTGCTACTTTGGATGATTTCAGCCAAATCTGAGGCATTTATACCGTACATTTCATCATTCCAGCGACTTCAGCCCATTTCTACGGCATTTATACCGTACATTCCACCATTCCAGCCACTTCCGCACATTTCAACGGCATTTATACCGTACATTCCACCATTCCAGCCACTTCCGCACATTTCAACGGCATTTATACCGTACATTTCACCATTTCAGCTACTTCAGCCCATTTCAACGGCATTTATACCGTACATTTCACCATTTCATCCACTTCAGCCCATTTTAACGGCATTTATACCGTACATTTCACCATTTCAGCTACTTCAGCACATTTCAACGGCATTTATACCGTACATTCCAACATTCCAGCCACTTCAGCTCATTTCAACGGCATTTATACCGTACATTTCACCATTTCAGCCACTTCAGCCCATTACAAAGGCATTTATATCGTACATTCCACCATTCCAGCTATCTTGTTCTAGTCCCACTTAATCTTTTGTAAACTTTATGGATTGTAAAATATCCTCTATCCTCTTCATGTCTTCTTTATGTACTTCATCCACACTGTAAGGGAACTGCACCATAAATGACATTTCCGGTTCCTCAATAACGTAATAGATAGCTTTCCCTTTACTCCCTTCCTCTTCGAATACTTCAGTTTCGTACTTTATGGACTCTAACCCGCCTAAACTAGCTTTACTTTTTGTCAGCTCCGCCCCGTTGTTGTAATTCGTTTGGGCATCCCCGAGCCATTTGTTGACAAGCTCCATATCCTTAGGCTTAAATCCAAAGAGCATTACTCCTGGACCTTTAAGTCCCTCAGCAGGTTTATAATCAGTCGTAGAGACTATCAACCATAATGGCGCTCCATACTTCTCAGTTACAACCCAATGATCCGGATAGTTAAAGGTGATTCCAAAATTCGCATCCTCATATTTAGTGGTATCCCTTGATTCATTACATCCGGTAATCATTACCATAATTAGTAGTATAGGCAGTAATTTCTTTAACATTCTTTAGCTCTCCCTCAATGTATGTATGTATATTATCTTTAATCCGGCTTCTAAATACAGATTCTATATTCCCTCTTACTTCCCTTCTTTGTCCATAAACCTAATTAAGCAAAAAAAGACCAGAATCACGTTTTCACATGTTCTGGCCTTCCTTCTAAGCTATGATATGGAGTAATCATAATTCAGGCATTTCATTCACAATCTGCTCCAATGTAACCTCCTGGAGAACATTCTCCATTGCTTTTTGGGCGAGTGAGAACACAGGTACAATTGCACTGGCTATATTCTTGCCAACAGGACAATCGGGATTAGGATGCTCATGGACAGAAAACAACGAGTCCTCTTCCACCGCATTAACTGCTTTATAAATCTGCAGCAGCGTAATCTCGGATGCGCTACGTGTAAGCGAAGCACCTGCGACTCCGGGGCGGGCATTTACTAGTCCTGCTTTTTGCAGCATACTCGTAAGCCGACGGATAACTACAGGGTTTGTGTTTACGCTACCAGCTATCCACTCCGAAGTGCTTTTGCCTTCTTTATTGCTGTCAATCAACGTTAATATATGAATGGCTACCGCAAATCGGGTGCTAATATTCATAGAAATCTCTCCTTCTGCCTTGCTGCAAAACATCATTCAGATGCAACTATAATAGTTACATTTCATGCGTTTGTCAAACTTTTGAGGATATGAACAACTTAAAATCTATCAATATTCTCCATATAGATTAGGATGGTATATTTTCATGAAAAAAGATCGCTGGGCAATATTTTTAATAATAACAGTTGTCTTTGAATTTATTAATATAACTTACAGTTTAATATTCGAACAATCCATAGAATGGTTTTCTTTGATTATATTAATTCTCTTTGTTTCTTTAATTGTTAATTCTAATATAAGTAAAAACAAAAAAATGATTAAATACAACTGCCAAATGGCACTCGTATCCTAAGTATCTTTTCCTATGTTATCGAATTCCTTTAGAATCTCAGCCACCTGGGCAGCATATTTTTTACTCAGACGCGATTTGCCAAGATTACTCTTCACAATCTTAATGATTCGGGCATCTCGGCTCTTTGCAAATCTCTCCAGCATAACAAAGCCTTCTTCAGGCTCATTCGCCACAAATACACTCAAGCTGTATTCAAGTCCCTTAGATAATACACGAAAATGCTCAGTATCCTCATGTTGCACTCCCCTACCATCTATACTCTCCATGATTCGGGCAGCCAACTGAAGACAATATAGCGTATTTTCTTTCTTTTTTAAAAGAGGAGGATGCGCTAATGCCGCTACAAAAGCCCGTTGTTCAAGCCTGTTCGCACCTTTTTCCCACATGTCAATCAGCTGCCTGAGCAGGGTGAAATCATCCTCCCCTATACTTTGCAGCGCCATAGCAGACGCTTCACGCACCCTCCATCGCGAGTCATTCATAGCTGTCTTAATGCTGTTTTGAATCACTACTTGCTGCTCTTCTCCACCGTAACTGTAATAAGCACCGAACGCCCTAATCGCACAAAACGGCAGAAACTCACGGGGATCATTCACCCCAGCTTCAGCTTCAGTAATATTAGTCCAAGAGACGAGCAGCTCCCAGCCTGTATCTGTTAGATTAGGATGCGCGAATTGTTTGGCGAAATGGTCTGAGAGCTCCAAATTCACTCGTGGTCCTGGGAGTTTACTCTCCTGCATCATCAAATCATTAAGCTGTACCCACAGCTCCTTATCGTTTACCCATTGCTGAAACGGCACTTCAATCATCTTTTGCTCAGCCATCTCTGGTCCCTCCGATAGTTATCTTCAGATTCGAACGATTCCTTGCATCGCGTATGCGAGTTTCCTGTTCCATCAATATTTGATCAAATCTCCAGCATTAATCACTCATGGACATTTTACATCACATCAATGGCTTATGCATATAACCGATGAGGGAATATTAACACCATGGCAGAAAACTTCAAATCTAGATAAAGCGAAAACGTGCAAGACAAAAAGCAACTTATCTGTAGATAAGCCGCTTCTCTGTAACAAGTTCAATATCACCTAGGCTTAGATCGTTAAAAAGCATCCAATAGTTGCATGCAATCCTGGTGAAATTGGCATTGGTTTACCACTGAAACCTCCCCGGGAAATAAGGGGTTTTGCGCACATACGGCTAATTTATATTTCTCATCAATATGATACTGCTTAAAGTGATACAATCCGATTGCGTCATGGTTCTCCAATTGAATTCCGTTGTTTAAACGAAACGAAAACGAGTTCAATGGAAGAGATAATCCCTTCCCTATCGCTTTGATATAGCTTTCTTTAAGTGTCCAAAGGTCAAAGAACAGACTCATCCGGCCCATCTCTTCACATTCCGTCAATTGGACATATTCATCTTGCGAAAAAAAACGCTTAGCAATATTAAGATCGGCTTGCTGAATCTGCTCAATGTCAATACCGATCGGCAATTCATCCAATGCGCAAACCACCCATTCTCCTGAATGCGAAATGTTAAACTCTACAGTACCCCCCCTTTTTTTAGGGAGGGTTTTCCGTAGACATTTGTAATAAACTCGATATCGCGGTTGTTCACTTTTAACCGTTTATTTAAGCTTACACGAACCAGCAATTCAGCAATAAGAGAATGCTGCAACGCTTCCACTCTTTTAAAGCGTTTAAGCCGCTCTCTCTTTTGTTGGGGGATGCGCCACATTAATGTTTCTAACGCAGGTTCAGATATTAGCTCAGCCACCTTCACCCCGAAGATCTCCATCGCTCATCGCTACTCCTTCAGCTCATAAGTACTTGCGAATCCTATTCATGAAAGGACAACACGTCATTCTCTATAAAAGCAGCTTTCTCTACAATTTTCCGCTTATAATTCCTTACTTTTGCATCATCTTTCTCTCCTTGAAGTGCAAAAAAACTATCCCGTGTTTCATCAGAAATTCCCCAGAATTTTTGCATCACCAAGGAAGTATGCATGTAGCTTTCTTCACCATCTTTATAAATTCCAAAATCAAAAAGCTGTTCCTTCACCTGTTCATATAGCTGTGTGCCAACATAAGGAACATTGATATTTATCACATAATTATCAGCCTTTAAGGCTTTAAAAAAAGGTAACATCTCTATATAATCTTGGTCATTGAATCCAGGGCATCCCAGCAAAATATAGGCTGTCCGTTTGATTCCCGCCTCCGCTGCCATGCGGAAAGCTTCCTCGACTTCCGTCAATCTAATTCCTTTATTCACCACTTGCAGCATCCTTTGGTTGGCCATTTCCACACCAAATTTCAAATGCACGCACCCCGACTGCTTCATCTTATCAAGGATATTCTGTCTCACACAAATGTCCACGCGCGCCTCTGCCCACCAGTGAAACTCAGGGTACTCCTCTTTTAGTTCAATCAGCAATCTAAGCATTTCTGAAGTGCGTTTGCCTAAGCCCGGCAGAAAGATCATATCTGAGAAATAAAATCCAAATACATGCATACGTTCAATGCGGTAGCGGATTTCGCTAACAAAACGTTCGGGAGACATAAAGGAGACATTGCAGCCGCGCAGCGAGGGCTGATAACAGAATGTACAGCGTTTGGGGCACCCGCGCATAGACATAATGTAGTCCCAGTCTTCCGGCTTATTTTTCTGCGCTAAATATGAATCTGTCAGTATCGGAAGATCGTTTAATTGCTGGGCCCATTTAACAGGCAGCATTCCCCTTGCATTCCCCTCTACTACAGAAACCGCAAGATCCTCGCCTTCTCCAACAATGATCGTATCCAAATCAGCCGTGTCCTTCAGCTTGGCATGTTTAAGCAAATGTCCATAACCAATACAGGTAACCTTATCTCCCCATCTCTTCTTTATCTCTTTTGCAAGGTATGCACAGGACTGAGTACTTCCAAGTTCGACAGTAGGCATCAGAACATCGCCAACACCAATAAACACATAATCAGGCTGAAAGCGCTCTAGCTCATTTATGACCATATCAAAGCTTTCATGCCCCCGAGTACAACGTTCCTGCATAAGCCAGCTGTTCATAGTCATACTGTACCGCTCTGTATAATCATGATCATCTGGAGCATTATCGCCATTAATTAACGTGACTGCATGACCCCTACGATGCAATATCTCCGCTATGTAATGCATAGCAGGACTGATCCTATTGTTTTTCGACTCAATAAGCCGGTAAAACGGGGGAATAACACAGGCTACTCTTTTACTCTGACGATCTGCCATTGATTTCGGCCTCCATTGTTAAATTTTAGTGAAACTGAGGTCTGAATCTGAGACGATGGAAGAACCGACTTTGGCAGCGGAACCGGGAAGTGTTCCAAATCTGGCACCCAAAAAACTGGCAGAGAATTGGGGCATCCAGCCATGCACATTAAAGCAGCCATTTCGGTCAAAACCGGCAATTAACATTCCCGAACGGTCGTATCTCCCTCTTGGAAGCCAAATCCAGTATTCCGAATCCGGGGTATTACCTGTCAAGAATCTCACTCTAGCCACGAAAAGAAGATACCTTTCCAAACTAAAGTTAAGATGCCCGCTGTCTTCCACTAAGTGTGCAACCTCTAGCCCTGTGTGTTTCATTAATGAAGGCGACAGCGCAGCCGCTGTTCGAATCCAGCAATCTTCCTGCTCCGTTGCGGCTGTCACAAGTGGATCTTTTAAGGCCCAGCTTGAAATTCTTGTAAGCTCACCAATCTGTTCCCGTGTAATTCCCTTGGGAAAGCACAAAATAATTTCTCCATTTTCTCTCGATGAACGAATCTCTTCGCTTGTAAAAGGACAAGGCGATAGTTCGAATTTTCTGCCAATGATCTGATCTACCCCCATCCCACGATACCAGGATTCAAGCTCCAGACGCAGCATTTCGGGATCATCCGGTGAATGCTCAAGGTTTGCGGTAAACCGTTTGAGATCCGTCCGCTGAAGCACATTTGCGTTTAGCATATTATCTATAAGCCTTAACATTTGGTTCTTAGAGTTCTCCATTTCAATAAACCTCCTATACTTCTAAATCTTGTAGTATTCATTAATTTTTCTGCCTGCTGCAGTTAGCCAGCGATTGGACCGCAATGATGATATGTCTAATGTTTGTGCCGAATTCCCGGCTATTTCTTCACTGATTAGGAGTCCGGCGGCCGGGCTGTGCATAAAACCATGTCCGCTGAATCCTGACGCATGGTAAAACCCTTGGATTTTGTTATCAGCGCCCAGCACCGGATGGGAGTCCGGCGTGTCATCATAATACCCTCCCCAGCAGGATTTGATGGTTGCTTCCTGGAGACGAGGCAGCCGACGAAGAGCAGCTTCCAGATGTTTATATTCCCATTCCGGGTCTGAGTAGCTATAATCCGGATCTTCGCATCCCCCTGCAACAAAGGGCTTATTTAAGCCCGTTAACAGACCGCCTGTCTCCTTATGTAAGCCCAGACCTTCCCCGGGGAACACAATAACGGGAAAATCGGCGGGCAGCCATGGGAGCACATCTGTAACCAACAACTGCTGATGGCAGGGGATTACCGGCAACTCAATTCCGGCTTTAGCAGCCACAAATTTGGACCAGGGGCCCGTAGCATTTACAACAACTCGCGAAGTTATCGCTCCTTCTGACGTTACCACTTGCTGTATCGCGGAACCGTCAGTAATAAAGTCCGTTACAGCGACTCCAGGATAATATTTGACACCCAGCTCTCTGGAGAGCCGAATATACGTGCTTGTAATCTTATTGGGATCGATCAATCCATCCTGCTTATTGTAAGTTGCACCGGTTACATCCTCTAGAACCAGCATCGGCAGCTTCTTTTGAATCTGCTTAGGCTCCATCCATTCCGTTTGCACACCCAACCTTTGCTGCAAAAGCATAGCATCATAAAACTCAGAAAGATTATCTTGTGCCGTGAAAATAAACATATATCCGCACTGGTCCATTTCATCCTGAACAAGGTTATACGAATCAAGCTGCTCCAGCAATCGAAAACTTAACTTGGACAATTCAATATTTATCTCCGTTGTAAACTGACTTCGCATCCCGCCTGCGCAGATAGATGTGGTTGCTCCGCCTAAACTTTCGCTTTTCTCAAGCACTACCACATCAGTTATTCCTTTTTTGGCTAAATAGTAGGCTGTACACGCCCCGACTGCCCCAGATCCAATAATAACAACTTCACATTTATCGGGTATCACCGAGAATTCTCCTTTTCTTCTATTTTGCTGGTTACAGTACTAAATTCTTTCAAAAGCGCTGACAGAAGCGCGCGCTCTTGCACATCGATACTCTCCACTGTGCGTGCAGCGATCCGCAACAGGTTAAGGTCAGGCTCAAGATGATATTTCACCAAAATGTTTCTGAGAATAAGAGTGGTTTCGTATATATCCTCATAGCCTTTCATAATGAAATCAGAAAGGTTATATCCACATTGAGATAAATATCCAAGCCTGTTAACCATGCATTTTTTGTGCTCCCAGAGTAAATGAAACGGACGAACACAATAGAAAATTTCGTTACGCGCCAACCTATCTAAATAGTCTAGCAGCGCTCCATACACCTTCATTCCCCAACACGAACCTCCATCTGTTCCCGGGCAGGTTACCATGGTTTCTGGCTGGCGTGAATAGTAATAATCCGCTAGGCTTGCGATCAGTGTAGTTGGCTCAAAATGCATCTTATCAGCTTCATTTAGCCGGACAGAGCGAATCGAACGCCGTTCGAATGCATGAGCGCGCAGCGATGATATGATCTGATCGGCGGGAAGCTCATGAAACTCGAAGATTTTATCGTAATCCGAGCCAGCAATACTAAATGTATGACTAAGATCATCATAGCCGTATATCATAAAATTCCTTTCGAAATGAACCTTATTAAAATAGTGCTTACCTTCTATATAAAATTCATCCAAGCTTACTTCGACATACTCCTTCTCGGCCAGACAATCCAAGATCTGTTTTACAGCAACACGTTCAGGACCAAGCCTGATCTCTTTCAAATTCAGATAGGGGAAATGCCCCAAAGATTGCTCGGGTGACAGAAATTCAAGATCCATCACATCCATATTCGCTCCAAGATATAAATGAATATAATGGTTATGCAGCCAATCCATCTTTCTAGAGCAGACTTCCACTACACTGAGCAGATGAGAGCTGTTCATGCTGCTGTTCACCATAGGGTACTTGATCGGCAGGTTAGGCATCTGTGGCACATCCTTCACCATTTTTACTCCAGAGATATGCCGTTAAATCTCCAACCGTAGGAAAATGTCCTGCTACCAAAAGGTAAGGATCAAAGTCCAATTGCAACGCCCGCTCAACTTCAACAATAAATTTGATGTAAGTAAGCGAATCCATTTCCAGATCTGTGAACACACTTTCGGGCTCCAAGGAAATATCACACTTTACAAATAGGCGCAGCAATACCTCCACCCGCTGTTGTATTTGGTCCATCATATCCTCCCTGTCCATCATTTATCTCTGGCCTAATGTTCCTTCGCCTACTTGCAAAATTTCTTCCAATGACATTCCTAATTGAGATAACACTGATTTCGTCAGCTGTCCCTGGGCTGCAGCAGAGGACGGTTCAGCAAGCATGTCCGCCATTCTTGCAATCGTAAATTCGCCTAGGTACAACTCCATAATAGTTATGTTTGTATTGAATCTTTTGTTGACAATACTAACTAGCTTTAGAGCTAATAACGAATGGCCGCCCAGATCAAAAAAATTCTCGGCAATGCCGATCGCACGGCCCTCCAAACTCAACAACTCTTGCCAGATAGATTCTATCTCTGCCTGAAACTCATTTTTAGGAAGTAGAGCGCTGCTCGCTTCTTTAAATCTAACATCAGGCAGCGGAAGCGCCTGGCGATCAACCTTACCATTTCGATTTAACGGAAATCTCTCAAGTCTCATAAAGATGCCAGGAATCATATAGGCCGGCAAATAAGCTCTCGCATAGTTTCGCAGCTCCGCAGCGGCAATCTCTTCATCGCTCACATAATAGGCAATCATAAGCTGCCCCCCGTTATTCTGCTTGAGCGGATGGACAAGAGTCTCTTTGATCCGGTTGTAACGGCGAAATACGGCCTCGATTTCACCCAGCTCTATCCGCGCACCGTTGAGCTTGATTTGTTGATCTGTTCTTCCCCCATAAATAATCGTGCCGTCTTCGAGGAATTTGCCCATGTCTCCTGTGCGGTACAGACGTTCAGCAGCAGGATGTCTGGAGTAAGGATTGGGTACAAAACTGCGGTTGGTCAGCTCTTCATTTCCGATGTATCCTAGGCCCACTCCTATTCCACCAATGCATATTTCTCCGTAAACCCCAACGGGAACCGGCAGAAGATATTTATCCAGAATGTAAATTCGGAGATTGGAAATCGGTTTGCCGATCGGAACACTTGAATGGCCTCGGCTCTCCGCACAGTCCCAGCAGGTTACATCAATGGCCGCCTCAGCGGGCCCGTACAAGTTGAACAAATGCGCAGCGGATTTTGAGAAAAAAGAATCACGTAATGTGGTACTCAGCTCTTCTCCACTGCAAATGACATTTTTAAGTGAAATGCAGCTTTCTATTGGAAAGGAGTCCATAAACTGCTGCAGTAACGCCGGAACAAAATGAATCGTCGTAATATGCCTCTCGACAATCACATTCCCAATATATTCAGGATCATGCGGTTTATCCGGTCGGGCTAATACCAATTCCGCTCCATGCAGTAATGGCCACAGCAGCTCCCATACTGCCACATCAAAAGTGAGCGGTGTCTTCTGCAGCACTTTATCGGTCTCATCCAAACCAAACTGCTGCTGCATCCAAAGAAGCCGGTTGTATAATCCCTCATAGCTGTTCATCGCGCCCTTCGGGGTTCCGGTTGAACCGGAAGTATAGATAACATAGGCTAAATCGCTGGGTTCGACCGGCTCATTGTGCACAATTTCACACCTTAAGTCAGCTGAATAAGAGCTAATCCCGACGAGGACCACATTATGCATCGGTTTAAACAGAGCCGCATATTGTTCCTGGGTGATGATCAGTGCACACGACGACTCACAAATCATATGGGCCAGACGTTTGGAGGGTAGCTGTGGATCAAGCGGCATAAATGCCCCGCCGCATTTAATTACCGCCAGAATTGAGGTGACTAGCTCAACAGATCTCTCCAAGCCCAACCCAACAAGGCTGCCACGCCCGATCCCCAATTGCATCAGCCTCGAAGCAAGCATATCTGAGGCCAGATCAAGCTCCTCATAACTCATGTTGTCTTCTTCGCTCAAAAATACAGCCCGCAGATGACTATGCTTCGCAGCTTGTTTTTTGATCTGGCTTATGAACCTTCGGCTGTCCAGACAGCCGAAATCCGTACAAGTATCATTCCATTCGTAGATCACTTTATTGATTTCTTCCGCGGTCAAAAACATGTGGCTGCTAACCGTAGCCTCCGGTCGCTGCAGCAGCTGCTGGAGAATGTTAATGTAGTGGTAATGGAATTGCCTCAATGAGGCCGCGTACCATTTATCATTGTTGTATTCGTAAAATAGTTGCACTCCGCTTCCGGTATCATTAAGCCCAATCGTGAGGTCAAAGGCCGAAGAGCTTTTATCTGCCTTTAACGCTTCAACAGTTAGGTTGGATAACTCCAAATCCGTTTTGCCGCTCTGCACATAAGTAAACATCGTTTGAAACAGCGGATTTTCCCCTGGCCTGCGATCTGGATGCATAATACTGACCAGCTTGTCGAAAGAGACTTGTTGATAGGCAATGCCCTCATTAATTGTTTCTTTCTCTTTATTCAATACTTCAAAGAAGCTGTCTTCAGTCTGCACATTGGTGGTGAGTGGCAAAGTATTGGCAAAAAAACCGATAAGATTCCTTACTTCAATGCGGTTACGGTTAGCCATGGTTGAGCCGATAATCAGGTTAGACTGGCCGGTATATCTAAACATCAGGACCCGGTAGGCTGCGAGCATAACGTTATAGACCGTGAATTCGGGGTGACGTTTTATAAAATCCAGCATTTCATTATAGGCATCCTGCGGCAACTCTCCCCCATAATTGCACTCCGAATCGGTTGGCCCAGCAGCTTCAGGCATTGCCGCAAGGTTTAAATCAAGCCGTGTATCTGCCGAAGCTAACTTGTTGCTCCAATAATCCATTAGTGTTGGATTGCCGGCATTTGCAATATATTTTTGTTCCCAGACCGCATAAGCAGAATACTGTACCGGCAATTCAGGCAAGCGTGCCACCCTGCCTTCTTCCAAAGCGTTGTAGATCTCCCTGAATTCATTTGTGAAAATATCCAGAGACAACGCATCTGAAATGCTGTGATGGAAACGAAATATCAGTAAATGCTCGGTTGGGCTCATCTGCACCAGTACCGTCTCAAATAAAGAGCCTCCATTTAATTCGAACGGTTTATTAATCTCCATTGCCAACCAATCCAGCGCCTGTCTCTCCATCTCTGACTCAAGACAATTCAGCCGCTCAATCCTGACCGCTGCGGGCTGTGGAACCGTCTTTTGGTAAGGCTCCCCGTCTTTTTCGTAAAATACAGTGTCTAAAATTCGATGCCTTTCCTTCAATATACCCAGACATTCAGTCAAGTGTTTATAATTCAGACAACCCTTCAAGCGGTATTGTATCGTCATATTGTAAGCGGAGCTGGCAGGGTTCAATTGATGCAAAAACCATAATCTGCGCTGAGCGCCGCTCAGCGGAATATCGGTTAAATCGGAATCAGCACGGATAGGAGGGAGACTTCTATGCATTCGCTCGGCCTGCAGCAGCGCTTCCCAATTTGATAAACCTCGAGTCATACTTCATCCTCCCGATTCTTGGAATTAAAAATCATGCATCAGGAAATTGCCTTATCATTGAGCAACACTTTAAGACAGTTAATAATCGTCAAGGGAGACTCAAAGGTCTCTGGAGTGAGACAGTTGTCTGGAATCTGAACCCGGAAGACCTCCTCCAAATCGTACAGAAGATATAAAGCCCGGAACGAATTAACTCCCCATTCGGTTAAAGTTCTGTTCAAATCAGCAGCCTGTAGCGTCTCTTTCTGCTCTACTGAGGGTAAGGCTCCATTTTTGCGGATTAGTTCCATCACTGTCGCTTGGATATATTCCTCATCTCTGTTCATAACGGTCAAATCCCCTCGTTTCCCGTATTATTTTTCGATTAAGAAATTGCCGACCGCCAGCGCATCCATAGCGGAGGTATAGAAGGTTTTGATGGCGTCGTATGGAGTCTCACACACCGGTTCTCCTCGTGTGTTAAGCGATGTGTTCATTATCAGCGGAATTCCAGACAACTTATAATGCTCGGCAATAAGCTGATGCCAGACCGGATTCACCTCGCTTCGAACCGTTTGCGGTCTGGTAGATCCATCTACATGCACGATGGCAGGAACAGCCTGCCTTCTCTCTTCTTTGACTGTGTAGGCTTTCAGCATATACGGCGAATACTGCGCCTCCTCCACCAACCAATCCGCATGTTCATCCATAATACTTGGCGCCAGCGGTCTCCAGGATTCTCTGAATTTGATTTTTTGATTGACTTTTACATATGAATCATAACTTGCAGGACTGGCTGTTATGGAACGATTGCCCAATGCCCTTGGCCCCATCTCGGCTGCGCCTTGGAACCAGCCAATGACTTTACCTCTATCAATCAGTTCTGCCGTCTGCCGGCAAATATCGGATGAATAGTTATACTTCAAACCAAGCTTGTTTAATACCTCCGATATATGGTTGTCATCATAGGAAATTCCCCAGTAAGGAGTCTTCAGTCTGCCCTTTACAGGGAGAACGGAACGTTCTTTAGAGGCAATCATGGCAGCTCCAATACAGCCCCCAGCATCATTGGTTGCCGGTAATACGAAGATTTCATCGAAAATTCCGAGGCGTTCCAGCCTTCCATTCGTCGTACAATTGAGAGCAACACCTCCGCCTATCACCAAATTTTTACTGTTGCCTTGCCGGATGGTCTGCTGGCAAAGATGCACAATAGTGTCTTCCAGCGCCTGCTGCGCCGATGCGGCAATATCTTTGTGCTTCTTGCTGTATTCGACCGTATAATTGAGCCCGCCATACAGTGTATTATTGCTATAGATACGCTTTGGAGGATCACCGAATTTACGGTACATTTCCTTCATCCATATTCGGGTCAGCTTGTTATACTTATCCTCCAAACCAAGCGAACTATCAGGTTCTCCGATAGGAATCTCGTACCCGTCTTCCGTCAACCGTACAGAAAAGTCATAGACTGACTCTCCATAAGAGGCTAATCCCATCAGCTTTCCTTCTCCCGATGCTCCAAGCTGTAAATAATCACTGACGATGGAATAAAAAAATCCAAGCGATTGTGAAATCCCGTATTCTTGCTTAACCTCAATATGCTCATTCTTCCCATAGGCTACTGTGGTTGAAATATCGTCACCTTGTCCGTCCATAACCAAAATCACCGCATCATCGAACCCGGATAAATAGTAGGCACTTGCCGCATGGCATAAATGGTGGCTGACCGAAATGATAGTGGGCATTTTTTTGCCTGATAATACCGGGTGCTTCTTGAATTTCTCCAATATCCCCAATTCTTCCGCTTTTTGCGGGTCCCATGATAAAGCAATCAGATCGATATCTTCAAAAGCAACGCCCGCTTGTGACAGACAATTGAGGAGCGACAAAACCGGGGGCTCTCCGTAAGCATGTTTTTTTCGGCAAAAACGCTCCTCCTCAGCATAGGCCACCAAAACGCCATCATGAACCAAACATGCCGCTGAATCATGTCCTAGCCCACCGCTTAAACCAAGAATTAACACGTATACTCCCCCTCTAAGTTTTGTTGATATTGATTGAGAAGCTGATTTACAATTCGACCTGTTTTGGAATTCTTGATTTCCGCGATGTTCTCTGGTGTGCTTTCACCCAAGACTTGTCCCCCCTCCAGGCCTCCCTCCCGCCCCATGTCAATAATCCAGTCCGCCATGACTAAGACATCGGTATTATGTTCTATCACAACGACAGAATTACCCGAGTCGACCAACTGCCCAAGCATATCAATCAGCTTAATCACATCATGCGGATGCAGGCCTGTTGTTGGTTCATCAAGCAAGTACAAGGTGTGGTGTCTACTGCTTTTGGAGAGCTCTCTGGCCAACTTTACCCGTTGTGCCTCCCCGCCGGACAAGGTGGTTGCCGGCTGGCCCAGAATTAAATAATCCAGTCCAATACGGCACATCACATCCAGCTTGTTATATACGGATGGTTCATCCGCGAACAGTTCCATCCCTTCTTTTACAGAGCAAGCCAATACATCTGAAATGCTATGGTTTTTATACTTTACATCCAGAATCTCCGGCTTAAATCGTTTGGTCCGGCATACAGGACATGGGGTCTCAACCGACGGTAGGAATTGCAAATTCACTTGCACAAGCCCTGCTCCCTGACAGCGTTCGCATCGGCCGCCGGGGACGTTGCAAGAAAAGTGTTTGGCCTGGAGATTACGCATTTTCGCTTCAGGCAGCGCAGCAAAAATATTCCTTATCGCCGTGTACACATCTGTGTAAGTTGCCGCGTTTGATCTTGCAGTCTGACCGATAGGGGATTGATCGAAGCTAATGACCTTATGCACATTCTCCCAGCCCTTAACATCTGCATAGGCATCAGTCTCGGTGCTTTGGGTAAAATGAAGCTGTGCGGATCGAGCCAGGACGTCGAACATAAGAGTCGATTTCCCCGACCCTGATACCCCGGTCAGCACAACGAGCTTGCCCAACGGGATATTCACACTTACATCCTTAAGGTTATGGCGATTCGCATTTGTAATCTCAATGCATTTCCCGTTCCCTCTGCGGCGCTGTTCAGGAAGAACCACCGTATCTTTACCAGCGAAATACTGCCCGGTCCATGATCTGCTGCACTGAATCAGCTGCTGCACGGAGCCAGCCGCAACCACTTCTCCCCCTTGCTTGCCCGCACCCGGTCCGATATCAATAAGGTAATCGGCCGCCCGCATAACATCCGGGTCATGCTCGATAACTAGAACCGTATTTCCAAGATCACGCAACTGCCGGAGCACCCGGAGCAGACCTTCGGTATCTATCGGGTGAAGGCCAATTGTCGGTTCATCGAGAATATATAAAACTCCTGTTAAGCTAGCTCCGATTAATGAGACGAGCTTAAGCCTCTGCATTTCTCCCAGAGATAAAGAAACGGTGGAGCGGTCCAAGCTTAAGTAGCCGACACCCACTTCAATCAAGCGAGCCAGCTTTTTTTCCATTTCGGAAACGATGTTCATAAGCGGATCCTGACTTCCCCCTAGCTGTTGAGCGGACACTTTACGCAACCAGCCAAGCAAATGGAAGAGCGGCATTGCAGATGCTTCGGTGATACTTTTCCCGGCTAGCGTAACCGCTCGACTGTCTGCGTTCAGCTTCGTACCGTGACAATCCGAACACTCTTGCAGATGAAAGAATTTTTCAATCTTCTCTCGATAGTCCGATTCGTGTCCACGTTCCTTGTATCTGCGTTCCAGGTTGGTCAGAATCCCCTCGAATCTTCCCTCTGCAGCATAAGTTGGAGGGGTCTTCCCAGGAAAATGCCTGATAAATCGCTGGCTGTATACACCGAAATACAGCAGATCCCGTTCGACCGTGCCCAAATCTCTCAAGGGTTTATCAGGATCAAACACAAATCCGTAATAGTTACCGGCTGCAACCAAATTATCGGCCATTAACTGTGCTCCATGAGGATTGCTCCCCTTAAGTGCACACTGCTTCAAGCTGAGGCTGTCATCGAAAATTTCTTGTAAATTCGGTTTTCGTTCAACCCCCAAGCCCATACAAACCGGACATGCGCCTTCAGGTTTATTGAAAGAGAAATGGGACATGGTCAATGCTCTAAGCTCATGGCTGCACTCTGGGCACACGGCTTTGCCCTCATCGGAATAGGACATAGGAAGATCATGAATCTCTGTTTCGATCGACTCATAGTTTTCCTGCCAGATGTCAGCACTACTTGAACCCTTGACTTGGCTTCCGCAATTAGGACAAGCTCTTTCTCCGCTTTTGGTAAACAATATACGAAGCAAGGTGTACAAATCCGTTGTAGTTCCAACGGTTGACCGGGGATTTCGGTTAGTGTGGCGCTGGTCAATACAGATGGAAGGCGACAACCCTTCAATAGAATCAACCTTAGGTTTGTGGATAAAATCACTTATCATACCGAGCGAATCCATGTATTGCCTCTGACATTCCTGCTGCAAGGTATTCATGGCAAGCGTTGATTTGCCGGAACCAGACAATCCAGTTAACACCACTAGTTTGTTTCGGGGGATAGACAGAGATATATTTTTCAGATTGTTTTCTCTCGCACCTTGAATTTTAATCCAGTCATTCAATGTGATCGGCTCCTTCATGAGACATCGTCATATGCTGCCGTATGAATGTTATCCATTCGGTCTTCGCTTCAGAAATGTTCATCAGCTCACTGAAGCATGATTCATGGTTAAAAGCTACTAACAGATTTCCTTGCATCTTTGATGCTGGTTTTCGTTTTTTGCCGCTCCATATTTCTCCTTCAAAAAAACAATAGCTATCTTCATCAGTTATACAAACCCCGCCTTGAGACTGGTGGCTTTGATTTAACCAGACATACACCAACACTGTAAGGGAAGCCGGATCGGCGGTACCGTGACGTATTACTTGGTCTGCAGTCATCAGTCGGTCGTGTTCCCGAAATATTGATTTCTTCTTCAATAAATCCACATACTCAAAAAAATGCTGTTTCGTATTATAATCGCTCAGAAACTGACGAACAAGCGGACTATTCATAGATGCCAGAACATAAGCCTGCGGTTTTGTTACTAATAGTGTCTGATAAGCATATTTGGCGTACGTATATACAGAATCCGGCAGATTGCAGCTGTATCTCAGCATCGTTTGACGCAGCAACCGATGAAGTTGCAGCGGGTCAGCGCATTCTTTTAAACTGGGCATTGGGCATTCATCCATATTGCTAATTCCCGTTGTTAGCGGACGTGAGAATTTAAACACAATGCCATCCTTGAACCAGTTATTTAATCGCTCCACCGTCCGGCCTGATAAATTCGAACTTCCGGCAGCAGACCAATACTCCCTCTCATTGAACAGCTTGCTGATTTCGGTCTGATAATAGTAAGTACCTGCATTTAATTTAACAATCCGGTCTGTGAAAAACAGGTATGCCTCTCCAGTGATGGAGACGAGCAAACAATCGTAATTAACTAAACGGAGCTGGACGATATCCGAAGCCGCCAAGCCGCATAATCGGAGCACCGCAAAATAAAATGACATAAGCGGCGTACAATTAGCGGTTAATGGAAAGTGATCTTCTGCCAAGGTCAACAGTTCATCATAACTAAACGTTGGAGCAGTAAATTTGCTTGACCAGCTGCTGTTACGATCAGGCCGCTCAATCTGGAAATTGATATTTTCACTTGCAAAATGATATAAGGACTCCAGCGTCCCTAGAGCGGTTGGCTGAAACAGCAATGCTGCCAGATCAGCTACGCGCAAAGACAGCATATTGGATAGAATGGCCGCACATTCCAATTCAGAGTGCACTTCCCGGGAACGTATATTTCGTGGAATTGCCCGAGCGTATAAATTCGCCGGCAGAGGATCGTTGCTGTTTCTAACAATCTCCAATTCCGCTTCATTGGTCCACCAGAAGAGATCAGTCATGGAATAAGTATCGTAATGAATTAGATCGGCTTCGGCCGAACCAAACGGTAGCCAGCTTTTCTCGATCGTTACAACCTTCCATTCTTTTTTGTCTTCAACATAGCGCATAGTATAAATATGCTCATCCTTTAGCTGGTCAAACTGTTCATAAGTAAAGGTCAAAGTACAAGCAGCAACAATTTCAGCAAGACTTATTCTGACATTTCGTACGTTAAATTCTATGCAAGTCGGAACTGTTTTTTGTAAATACCCATGGAACCATGCCCGCTGTGATTCAGCTTCCATTTCATCTTCGAAATACTGGGTCTCCAGCCAAAGTTCAATATCTCCTGTTGTTAAAGCACGATGAAGACAGTCGAGCAATGTAACGGAAATGGCGGATGTATCCAATGTCTTATCCACACTTCTTCACCTCACCTTGCTGACATTTCGGATTGCAGCATATTCTCCAGATACAGTTCGAATTTTTCAGGCTGGGCCTCCGTTATAAATTCCTGCGCGGCAGCTTTAGAGGCTGCAGAAATGGATTCGTAGAGTGTCCTGTCCGTCAGCAGCCGTTGCAAAGTCTCCACCCATATGGCAGTATCCTGTTCGGGAATAACCGGCATTGTATGTCCTGTTGCTTCATCCTTGTAAGTTTCCGTAATCGGCGTCACCGGAAGATTATAGTCAACCTTGCATTTCGATTGCATGAGGCCGCCTTGGTCGCTTGCAATAACAGGAATACCTCTTAGCATCGCTTCAATTACTGTCTGCCCAAAAGCTTCAGCGCAGATGGAAGGATGAAGCCACACTCGTACCTGTTCAAAAATCAAATTCATCTCGCGCTCCGGTTCAAGCAGTGTCACATTAGGCAGTGCACGTAAAGCGGATTGTTCCTCCTGCTTCAAATCGCCCCATGTAATTACCGCAGCAAAAGGATAGTCCGGAAAAGCTTGAGCCAGCTTCAGAAAAATGGATAAACCCTTTATCTCTGTAGGGTTGCATATTGCGATGTATCCTCTGTTGAAATTATGAAAGGTTGGAAAAATACCATCCCCATAAATTGGGAAACGTAGCGAAACAGCATTGGTATAACCACCCCATTCGGTGATATTATGAGCTACGAAATCACTGTCACCAATAAAGCCGGAGACCTGGGCAAGCTCCTGTCGGAGCAGCGGATTTTCGATCCAGCTATGCGGCCCAAAAGGGAGAGTGATCACATCATGACAAATCACAACCAATTTTGTTGCGCTTCCAGCCACGAGCTTTATTCCCGCAGCAACCATGGTGTGGTAAGCCATATTCACAAGAACCACGTCCGGATTGCCTTTTTTCATCAAATCCCCTGCTGTTCTGTATAACAGCATAACACTCGTGGTGAAATGGCATTCTACACCACTTACTGTCCCCTGAAGACTATGCGCGGAACGAATAATATTGTTTACCCCATGCTCCTGCAGCTGTTCCTCCACCTGTAACAGAGAATCTTCCTGGTCTACCAGATGGACTACTCTACATTGATGTCCCCTGGCAGCCAGGGACTCGAATACTGCACGGTTAGCCTTGACGGCCCCTTGATAATAAGCAAAATAAGCACCTTCAGAAAGAAACAAAAGATTCATCGTCAGCTGCTCACCCTTTCCGACTGTCCCTCAATATATGCCATCAATTTCCCGGTATCATTTAATAGTTCCAGTGCCAGGTCATCATCTTCAATGACGATTCCAAGCTGTTGTTCAATCTTAACGATAATCTGCAAAGCAATCAGTGAATCCATATGGAACGCTTCAAGTAAATCCGCTTGCGCATCCAGTTCCTCCATTGTAACCTCCTTGCTCAAGACCTCTGAAAAAATAGTGGCCAGCTTACCCAGAATCTCCTTGTTCTGCATGCTTATATCTCCTCTCAGAAAACCTTTGGTTGCCGCTCTGCCGTATCTTGTACCAGCTGCTGCAGCATGTTTAAGCTCTTGGTCCGGGCGGAAGGATCAGGAAACGAAAGGACTTCAACGGCAAATTGATCACAATACCCGCATACCGCACAATCCAGTGACCGGCAATCGACTTCTTTGAAAAAATCAATAAAACCTTGCAGCTTAGAATTGTCAATATAAACATCCAATAAGGTCAGGGCACGGATGCTCTGGCGGCTCTGCTGCGTTTGCCGGGAAAAAAACGCCTTTTCTCGTGTAACCGCACCGGCCGTTCTGCGATGGTTGGTGTGAACGATGTTCAAAATATCAGCCAAGTTCCCCGGATACTGCCTATCATGATAGGCTTTTGCCGCCTGCAACAGCCAGGCAGTAGATTTTGACCGGTCCGTCAGCTTAAAACGGTGTATGCCTATCTTCTCATATTCCGCCAAATCCTCCGGCCTGATCCAGCGCGCCTTCATGATATTCCCTGGATCATTAAATTTCTCGTAAGTGCATTTGACGGAGCAATAATCCATAAAGCTTTGGTTATCCGTTCCACGGTTGGATGAGCCATGGCTCATTACATTGTCATGATAGACCTGCATTGGACATTCATAGAGACAGGTCTGATTGACAATGACCTGGATTTCACATTCAACGCTGTTCTGTATACGTTCAAGCAGCCTGAAATCTCTGGCTATGTTTTCTCTTACTGTGATCTCTTTGACGCCCATTGAATCAAAGTATTTTGCCCGTTCCACACTTTCGACCACCGCAAAGGAGGACAAGCTCACTTTGATCTCAGGATGTCTTCTCCTGCAAATGTCCACAAGCAGCTGATTGGCTAAGGTGATCCAGTCCACACCTATTTCAGCGGCCCAATCCATTTGATCTACAATTTGTCGGTAGCCTTCATCCTCATATTCCCTGTTGCCGAGACAGGAACTGTTCATCAAATAGTTAAACTCTTTGTTGTACATATGGGCCCGCTTAACCGCTTGTTCAATATCGCTCCGCGTACTTATCGGCATTGCCGCAGCCGATCTTCCGCTTCCACAGCCCTCCTGAGAAGAACCACCGAAGAAGCAGCTGATATATTCGTATCCGCCCAGCTCGTCAATAAGCTGGATATCGCCGTTATATGGAACAGATATCTTCATAAATTACACCTGCCAGCTATTTTTTTGTGCCAGTGCGATCAATGCAGCACAGCAATTCTCAGTTCCGCTTAAAGTCCTCAGCTTGGACCTATAATGCCCGCGAAGCTCAGCCAAATTATCGTTCAACGCTGTCTCAACAATCTTACGGATACGGCTTGGTCTGAATGCTTGAACGGGTAGCTTATAAGTGAGACCAAGATTTTGGAGCTGCGTACAATTATAGTCCCGTTCAAAATGTTGACCGGGAACGGTTATGCTCGGAAGTCCATGAAGCATTGTCGTAAGCATAGTATCTTGTCCGCCATGAAAGATTACCAGAGCTGCTTCCGGCATAATTTCAGCAGCCGGGATAAACCAATGGAATTGAATATTGTCGGTATGGTCAGGAAGCACCTTAAGCTCATAATGAAATCCGCATAAACAGGCAACACGGTAGGGTTGCTTGTCAAAGATCTCTTTGACCAGCTCAATATAAATTAAAGGGGGAATGGCACTAACGCTTAAATAAATAAAAATTAGCGGCTTGCCCTGCCAGTCCGGATGCCACTGCAGATTTGAAGATTGTCTTGCCTCCAAATCCAGAATGTAACCGGCGAAATCGCACTCCTTCAACGCAGCCAGCTCCGGCTCCAGTTCCGGTAGTGTCGGTGCCATTTTAATTGTTGCTCTTGAAAATAATAATTCAGCCAGATTGGAAACAGAATCCAGTGAATAATCCGCCAACACCTCATTAAAAGCGGCGATAGCTTTGGCAGATCCCGGATACTGTAGGTTGGCCGGGAAGGCTGGATGGCTTGGCCAGCTCGCAATCATCAAAGCGGGAATCTGGGCCACGGCAGCTGAAATGGAAGCACTCGGACGAGACTCGGCAAATATGGCGTTGGGTTTAAAAGCCTGTATCGCCTTCAGTTCAGCCTCAACCGCTTGACGAATAAAGCCCGATTCTGCCATCCCTGTCCACTCTACATAATCGGCAGCACTGCGAACATCTCCGGAATTCCCTGAAGGAAGCGGAATCGGATAGTCATAAACCTGAAAGCCGTTGGCTCGGACAAAGTCAGCAAGCTTGCCGCCAATCACAAAGCTGACCGTGCAACCTTGGCTTTGCAGAACCTTGGCAATGCCCAGCGTTTTGCTCACTGATCCTACAGAACCGGAGCTAGGGGGGCTTGGAAGAAGCATAATTCTTGGCGGACTCACAAACTATTCACCTCGCTTCTATTGGACATTTCTTCGATTAAATAAGGAATCGCATGGGCGTAAGTAGGGTATGCCAGCCGTACATCGGCATTCTTTTTTATCTTTTCGTTTCCCATACGTACGGAAAGGGCGCGTAAACCATGTATACTTAGTCTGATACGATCAGTGACAGCCTCAGGAGAAATCCATTGTATTTCAGACAGTTGAGCATATTTCCGAACCTCTTTTATCAATTCCTCCTGTGTTAGAGGAAGATCATCACTCACGTTATAAATCTCTTGAACAACAAGATTACTCCAGGCCAACTGCATCATTGAAATAACATCATCAATATGCACTTTAGATGAATAACTGCGCCCGTTCCCCAGCATCTGAGTGCAGCGCATTAATTGCCGGATATAATTATGCTCAAGCGGGCCGTACACTTCAGCGATCCTGAGAATGATATAAGAAAATTTCGCATGGGTGCAGTATTGCTGGACCAGCCGCTCCATTTCGAGTGTAATTCTTCCAAATGGATGAACGGGATGGCACAGTGCAGATTCATCGGCCACACAAACGTTGTCGCTTCCATATACAGCCCCATTGCTTGCCACAATGAACTTGCCATACGTTCCGCTGCGCAAAAGTTGGTCCAGCAGATTCCGCGTCCCCTCTACATACAGCTGCCTCATCCGGGACACAGAACCAGAATGTTTGCCGGCAAGATGATAGACGACATCAATATCCTCCCCTATGCCATCCATCGTTTCAGGGTTCAGAACGTCGCCTACCCACAGTTCCATACCCAATTCTGCAAGTGTTTCGCCAACGCCTTTTTCCTTCGGCAATACAAGCCCTCTGACAGCATGTCCCTGTTCCAGTAAACTGCTTGTTAACCTGCTCCCGATAAAACCGCTGCAACCTGTCACAAGAAACCTCATGACGTCAGGATGTGACTGGCTGCTTGATTCTGATTTCTCAGCTTCTTCCCATAGCGACCCTTGGGAATGTTATCCGTCCACTTGATTACTCTCGGCACCTTATATGCCGCAAGTCTCGCTGAACAGAATCTGATAATATCATCGGCTGATACCTGGGCATCCAGCGGCACGATCTCCGCAATCAGCTTGCTGCCATAGTATTTATCGGAAACACCATATACAAGTGCTTCTTTAATGCCGTTATGGAGCAGCAGGACTTGTTCAATCTCTGCCGGATTTACCAAATGTCCGCCGACATTGATGTTATCAGAAAGCCGCCCCGACAAATACAGATACCCAGCCTCATCCAACCTTCCCAGATCACCCGTACGTACCCAACCCTGTTGAAAGACCTCTGCCTGCAACTCGGGTTGCCCGTAATACCCGCACGATATATGAGCGCCGCTGACCCATATCTCTCCTTCCTCTCCATGAGCAACCTCGTGCCCCTCCGGGTCAAGCAGCCGAATAGAAACTCCCAGATGTGGCTGTCCCACCGAATCTCTGATCAGTTCTTGCTCATTTGAAGGATTATAGGCAATTGCCCCACCTTCGGATGAACAGAACAATGAACGGATAGACTTGCCCGACAGCTTATAAAAGTCCTTAAAAGTCGCTGCGTCCAGATGAGCAGAGCAGCTGATGCACAGTCTCACTTTATCCCAAGCTACACTTGACGATGACACGACTGACTCATTAAGCAAGGTATACATATAGGGAACCGCAAAAAGAATCGTTACCTCTTTGCGATTGATCTGCTCGCAAATTCTAGCAGGCATTGTTCCCTTCGACATGATTAATGTAGCACCGGCACAGAGGGCCGGTAGGACTACAGTGGTTAGCGTCGCGGGCAGCCACGGCGAAATCGGTGTGAACAGCTTGTCGTTTGCAGTAATTTCAAGCCCTCTACAGATGGCCATTACATTATTGTAGATGGCCCGATGGCTAAACTGTACGCATTTAGGCGGTCCAGTCGTTCCTGAGGTATAAAAATTCAAAGCAATATCTTCATCAGACTGCTTATCTGCCTGTAAAAAAAGCGTTGCAGTCCTAAAGATAAATATCGGTACTCTGAGTACGAGCTCAAGCTGACTGCTGCCCTCCGAATCAATTGGATCGCAAATTAAATACTGACAATGGCTTGACGAGTGCATTCTCTCCAGTTCCGGTAAGTTCTTCACAGGTTCAAATGGGATCGGAACGGCTCCCGTATGCCAGCATGCAAGCCACAGCATGATAAAAGCAGATTTGTCTGCAACGGCTAAGGCAACTCTGTGCCCGGGCCGGATCCCCGCGAGATCCAGCTTCTCACTACTGTGCTCCAGTTCCTGCCGTAGCTCTTCATAAGTGATCGTTGATCCTTCATAATCAATGGCCGTAAGCCCTGGATTATTCGAGCAATTGAAATAAATCAAATCCAATATGGAAGAAGTGTTCACTTAGAATCCTCCTCAGCTAGAAGCACTTGCATATTTTTTCACTGCTCGTTTAAAAAACGCACTGGCTAACATTAGCAAAACCGCAGCTAGCAAGCTGCCTCCGAATAAATAGGACAGGCTTACCCTGCCCACTAATGCTTCTGCAGGAATGGAAACGATAAAGGCGACAGGAACGATCCAGGTAAGCGCTAATTGGATTGGTTTCTGATATACATTGACCGGAAATCTACCCATCTGCATGATACTGTCGAATATACTCAACATCGGACTTCCGGCATACCAAAACGCCAAAGAGCTTAATAACAGCAGTATTGAGTACAACAGCAGTAAAGCATTGCAAATGGCCCATACAAACATCAGACAAGTGGATATTCCTATCGCTTCTTGCATTTGAGAAACGCCCAGCACCATCACCGCTACTCCCACCATAACATCAAACAGATTAAGCGGAGACCAGTATCTCGTGCTCACATAAAACTGGGTCTCAATCGGTTTGAGCAGCGTTAAATCAAATCCTCCAGTCCATAGCTCCCCTTCCATCCCGGCTAATGAGCCAAGGCTTGGACCAACAAATAGATTTTTCATTGCCAAAATAAAATAGTACACGCCCGATAATGCCAGCGTATCCGCAAAAGTCCAACTGTTAAGCGAATTTGTGTTGGAAAAGAGGATCGCGATCCCGCCAATCGTCCCGGTTAAATTAATTGCGGTATACAAAATTTTGATTAGAAAGTCACCGCGGAATGACGCTTCCTTTAGAAGCGCTGTAGAGAAAAACAATCTCAGCAAACGCATATATCTCAGCATGTTCCCTACCCTCCCACGGCCATGTATGCACGAATCCCTTTTTTCCACACTAAACGGTTACATAATATGATAACGACCGCCCAAACGAATTGAACAATTATGCCAAAAACAAGCTGTGAATGATCCAACTTTCCAAGGGAAAACTCTATCGGAAAGCTGATCATATATTGAAAAGGTAAATAATCCGAGATATCCTGCATAAATCCCGGAAGCAACGACGAAGGCGCTACCTGTCCGGCCAGCAAAAATACCAGGGTGTCATTAATAGAAAGCAAGGACTTGATTTTATTGGTGAAAAATGCAAACAGGGAAAGTGTATAGGCCAGCATAAATCTGATTATTTGAGCCATGAGAAGAAGATAAACGGCCACCAGCAAGTCCAGACCGGATATAGCCAGTCTGAAGTTCAAAAAAATGGCAGCCACACCGGCAACAAATATAACAAAAGGCATACAGACGATTTTGACAGCCAAATCTGATGCAACCACATCGTAAAAAGGCGATATCGGCCTCAATAATACAATCGACATCTTGCCGCCATAGATTTGATCGCCGACCGTCCAGTGTGATGTAGGGTAGGTCAGCTGGTTCACAAGAATTAACAGAATATAATACCTCACAAAATCCTGCTGAGTGAACCCGGTTATGCTTCCATCTCCCGCAGCAACGGTCCAAACAAACATATAGATGATAGGTCCCATCATCCAACCAAGCGTCAATGTCCAGAAAAAACCTTTCTCAGCCATAAACCCGAACATAGTCCTACGTATCAGCGCAAAGCCTCCGCGAAAATTCAAAGGAGCCTCCCCTCTCGATACACTTCATCAATTACCGAATCGATTGGAGCATCATTGATTGTTACATTTCCAATGCAATAGCTATTAAAGATTTCTGAAACAATCTCAGGTACAGCTTCCTTCTGAATCTTAAACAATACGTAGCTTTCCGCAAGCTCCATGACCTGCAAGCTGTCAGTAAACTTCTCCTTTAGCTCTTCAATTGTGCCCGTTACGTCTTCATCCATAAAACTGACTTTGAGAATGCGGTAGGGAGCTATTTTACCGCTCAGTTGCTCCAGAGATCCGTCGTATAACAGCTTGCCTTGATTGATCAGCACAACCCGTTTACAAAGGGAAGAAATATCCTCCATATAGTGACTGGTAAGCAGGATGGTTGTCTCATGTTTTTGGTTATACTCCTTGATAAAACTGCGAAGCCGCAGCTGCATGCTAACATCCAGCCCCAAAGTAGGCTCATCCAAAAACAATACACGTGGCTGATGTAACAACGCTGCTGTTAATTCACACTTGGAGCGTTCTCCCAAAGAGAGATTCCGTGCCTGATTCTTAAGCAGATGCCCTATATCCAGTAGTTCTTTTAGCTCGTTGAGTCTTTGTTTAAAATCAGCATCAGAGACTCCGTATATTTCCTTCATCACAAAGAAAGAGTCCTCGACCGTAATATCCCAGGTTAACGTCGATTTGTTCCCCATTACCATACTGATGTTGCGCAGAAACTTATGTTGGCGTTCCCACGGTTTGAAGCCATAGACGGAAATGTTGCCTGATGTCGGATACAGGATACCGGAGAGCATCTTCAGCGTGGTTGTCTTTCCCGCGCCGTTAGGTCCGATGAACCCGACAATTTCTCCCGGCTCAACCCTGAGGTCGATACCTTTTACCGCCTCAACTTCGTTGTATTCCATTTTGATCAGACTTTTGAACGCATGCTTTAACCCATGTTCTCTTACAGGGACGCGATAGACCTTTCTCAGATTATCAATAATAATGCCCTCGTTCATTGCTGCCCCCTTAACTCTGCGACCACACTTAAGAATACAGCCAAAACATAATCGATCTGCTGATCAGTCAAATTGGGATAAATCGGCAAGCAGATATGACGCCGACAATAATCATCCGCTAGCGGATATTCCCCACTGAACTGTAGGGAAGCAGCGATCGGCTGCCTATGAAGCGGCGTTGCATATACCTCCCCTTGGAGCGAAACGCCTTTCTCCTTGAGTCTGTCCTTCAAATCGGAACTGTCAACGTCTAAAGGCACTATAACAATGTACTTATACCAACTGCATCTGTCCTGCGGCATCACAATCTCGAAATCAGGAAGATTTTTCGTAAAGAAGGAAGTATAACGGTTGGCGATCGCTTCCCGTTGTTCAATGATCGCGTCGAGCCGCTCAAACTGGGTAAGCGCTATCGTTGCTGTGATATCACTCATTCGATAATTGTTGCCAAGCGAGGTGTGGTAAGTCTCCCAAGGCTGGGGCTTGCCATGATTGCGGAACATTCTTAGCTTCTCAGCCATTGAATGATCGTTTGTGACAATGATCCCTCCTTCTCCCGAGGTAATGATTTTCGTGGCAAAAAAGGAATAACTTCCGGCAATTCCGAAAGCTCCCGCACCTTTTCCGGCCATCCTGCTGCCATGTGCATGAGCGGCATCTTCAAATAACCAGAGCCCTTGCTCATCGCACCATTGCCTGATTTCTTCAATCTCCGGTGTAACAATTCCGCCAATATGTACGATAATAACCCCTCGGGTACGACTCGTGGCCTGCTTCTTTATTTCAGCCAGCGACACCGAAAATGTACGGGGATCAATATCAACAAGGCGAACATGCCCTCCGGCAAACAGGACACTGGAAGCCGTGGCAATAAACGTATTTGCCGGAACCAGCACTTCCTGCCCCTTTACTTCGAGCACTCTCATTACCGCTTCAATCGCACTTGTACCCGAATTAACCGCAATGGCATGAGTAACTCCTACATACCGGGCAAAACGTTCCTCCAGCTCCTGTACATACCTACCCTGACTCAACGCTCCTCTCGACAGACAATCATCAATTCGCTCCATAATGATACGCCGCTCCTGCTCAGAAAATGCAATATCGAGTGCGGGTACATCCATAACACCTTGTGTCAACTGCATGACGAACCTCCTCTACCAGTCATAGACTACAGTTTTCCCTTCAAAAAAGCCTTCCGCCGCTTGCCTGATAAATTGCTCCATATGTTCCGCATGAATATGTTGGGCAATTAGGCTGGTTACTTCAAGCTCTTGCTTCCCAATTCTGCGAGAGATTTCCTGAATACGGTCATGCGTTATGGATTCCTTAAGTATTCCAGGTCTTGTCAGATCAATAAATTGTATGTGCTGGTCTGGTGGATGGTTTTTTAAAGCCGAATGCCGTTGAACCTGCGAGAGCAGGTCCGAATCAAGTGCAACAATGGCTCTCTCCTCGCAGTCCCACACACCGCTGTTTAACCCGGCCCAAATCTCATCCTTGGCCTCCTTCTTTTCAACACTGAAGCTCAAATCTTCATCCTGCTCAAGCAACCTTAATAAAAGCTTTCCTAGCAGTCCCATTCCCCACAGTTCCACCGTTTTAATGCCTTCATCTGCCAGCTCTTCACACACATTTAGTGCCACACAAAACATAGGAACAAACGCAGCTGTCACAGGGTCTAAGTCGTTGGAAATAAAGATCTGACCATCCACCCCACTGTGCAGAGGGACACATACATCCTTTGTATAATGAGGAGAAAACACAAGAGCTTGGCCTACGCGATGCTCTGCTCCAAGCCCCGCTTTAGTCACTACTCCGACACTGGAGTAAGGATAATGCCCTGGTAAATGGCATGCCCCATGAAAAAGCTGCAAGCAGGATGGGTCCTTTACCGTTCCCGTTAAAGTAAAACGGTTGGTAATGAACAATTCATTAGGACCCGGTTCCGCCTTGCGAGCAGCGGTGAAGTGTACACTAGGCTGAGGCCCCGATTCAGTGAACTTATTGTACATAGCCGAAATAACCGTCTCCTTACTGTTTATATATGGTCAGGTATCCAGGTATAACGTCCGCCCACCATAGGCGAGTGGAAATTCGGCATCCAGCCATGTGCTGTAAACTCGCCAGCCGAGTCGAAACCAACCACAAGCATCGCCTTTCCTTCATATTTGCCGTTGGTAATCCACATCTTTGACCTTATATCCGGTGTTTGTCCTGTCAGATGCCTCATGCGGGCGACAAATACCAGATACCGCTCCAGACTCATTCCCAATTTTCCGGTTTTCTTGTATGTACGCTGTATTTCCACAGCCGTCCGATCCAGCATATCCGGTTCGGTTGTCCGCGGAACGGTGAACCAGAAATCCTCAATTTCCGGAGTTGCTGCGACCAGTTCACTCTCCAGCGCCCAATTGCGGATATTAAACAAGCAGCCTAATTGCTTGCGACTGACGCCTTGGGGAACACATAAAATGATCTCGTTTCTTCGGTCCGCTTCTTCTAATTCTTCTCTCGTAAACTGCGGCATCCGAAGTGAAAATTTTCGCTGGATGATATATTCGATTCCTAATGTTCTGTACCAATTCTCCATCTCGCTCCGGATGTATTCCGGAGAATATGTGTCGTGGACATCGCTTTGAAACCTGAACATATCCTCCTTCTGAAGCAAGTGCTCATCGAGCATGACGCCAATCGTATGCAGCGTTTGTTGTCTTAATAGCTCCTTCTCAATCATCGCCCAACCTCCTGTACTGTGTTCAATGCCGACAATATTTCAGGTATGACTGTAAAAAGATCGCCTACGATCCCATATGTGGAGTAATCAAAGATAGGTGCATTGCGATCCGTATTTATTGCAATTATCGTCTCCGAATGATGCATCCCAACCTTATGCTGCACTGCCCCAGACACTCCGCAGGCGATGTACAGTTTGGGCTTGACCATTTTACCTGTCAGTCCGACTTGATGCATACTATCCATCCATCCACATTCTACAAGCGGTCTGGTAACCGCTACTTTCCCCCCAAGCGCATCGGCGAGCGCATAGATTAAACGAAGATTGTCTGCGTTTTGAATGCCTCTCCCGGCAGCAACAATAATTTCTGTAGTCTCGATGTTCTCCTTGCCCGCGGCTTCTTCAATTACTCCCATAAACTGCAGGACTGAGGAAGAGCAAGAATACAGGGAGCTTAAATCAACAATCTTGCCCTGCGCGACGTGTGCGGTCTCAGCAGCGGAATAAAAATTGGTTTTTACAGTTGCCATTTGCGGCCGTCTTGCCGGTATTTTTATCTCAGCGAATTGCTCGCCCATTTGCGTCGGTCTGGTAATAATAAAATCCCCGTGATCCGGTCCCATCTTCAAATCGATGCAATCGGCGCATAGCCCCGTCCGCAGGCGGACTGCGACTCTGGGGAAAATAGACCTCCCCCATGCGGTAGCCATACCTAGTACGACAGACGGTCTTTGATCCCGGAGCACCGCAGAAATCAAATTATAATGAATATCTTCGGCGTAACGCTGTATTCCCGGTTTGTTCACCATCCACACCTCATCTACTCCCCACTGAAGCAGATGCTGGGCTAGGTCTTCTATACGCTCTCCGACCACCAAAGCGTAAATGCGCTGGGCTCTCATAGCCTGCAGCTGTTTTGCTGCGGTAACCAGTTCCGGAAAATATGAAGAGAGAGCGCCCTCAGCATGTTCCACAACAAGGCAAATACCCTCATGCTCAGGGTACGGTTGTCTGGTCTCCTGTGCCCTGTCTTTCATTATAATGGCTTGGTTAGGACAGCAAGACGTGCAGACTGAGCAATAAGTACATGCCGCAACGTCGATACGCAAGCCCTCATCCTCATCCTTGATTGCAGCGGCGGGACAGCGTTTTAAACACAGGAGGCAATATGTGCATTGTTCCTGATCAATCCTAATCATCCATTTCTAACCTCGCTGATTTTGCTGATTATCGGCTCCAATACCCGTAGATATTCATCGCTTTCCAGCAAAATCCCCTTTCTTTCGGAGTGCTGTTCGTACACTGAAACTACTTCAGTAGCCGAGCCTGCCAAACCAACCGTCTGTGGGTCAAGGCCAAGGTCATGACAGGACCATACTAGAATATCCTTGGTTCTGGCATGCAATTTGGCAGCAATTGTTAGCGGTTTCAACTCAGAGGCGGCTGTCATTCCACCAATACTCAATACTGCCGGAAGCCGGCAAGACTGTCTGGTTGTTACCCCTTCGTCATGCTGGCGGTGGAACAATACCTCATCGGTCGAAATATCCTCAAACCGTGTTACATTTATCGCGTGGGGGATATCTAGATACTCGCCGATTCCCGGACCTACCTGACCGGTATCACTGTCGGTTGAATGGCTGCCGGTCAGAACCAGATCACATCCACCAAGCTTCTCAACAGCACGAGCCAGTACCAGCGATGTCGCCAATGTATCCGAACCGGCAAAAGAAGCGTCGCTGAGCAGGACTGCCTCATCGATTCCATAACCCATAAACTCCTGCAGAGCCGTTTTACAACCGGGAGGGGCCATGGAAATAAGAGTTACATTAGCATTACAGCTATTCTTCAGCTCCAATGCCACATGGATGGCTTGCCGGTCCGGATAGTTTAGCTCAAAGGTTGCCTTCGGTGGCGGTGAGGCCGAGATCTTACGGCCATCAGCAATGCCACGCACATCGCCTTTGTTCACGTGTGCAATAAACTTTAAACAAACCACTATTCGCAATATATCGCTCCTCCCATCACATTCTGCTGCTTTTTTATCAGAGAAACGTATGTCAAAATGTTTCCAAAAGTACTATTCTTCGCCAGATTACCATTTCCCTTTATTATCATAATATGATTATCATCACATAATTGGAATGAACAATTATTATAGTATAATAATGTCATTTATTTCATTTTCATTTACATATAAGGGGAATATGGAGGTGTAAATTGAGTAAAATTACTTTACCCGTTTCCGATCCACTAATAAATACTTCCAACGCCTATGGGACTTTGTTTTCTATTATTTCTTCGGATAACCGCATATGGCCCTGGGTTTATTCCAACTTCATTCAGCTGAGATATGTAACGGATTGGGAAACTTACTTTTTTGACAATCATGAGCTTCTTGTTGATTATTGCCCATTTCTCAATAAGTTCATATTGCCTAGAACCATCATTTCCAAGTGGTCTTCCTTTACGGATTTTGTAGTAGACTCTATCAACGGCGATTGCTATGTATGGTGCCATCTCGACCGGTACTTTATATCTGCATTTCAGGAGTTCGGCCAAGAGCACCGTTTTCACGAGACATTAATTTACGGCTACGATCTTGATCGCCAAACAGTCTGCATTCGGGACAATATTACGGGCGGTAAATTTATGACCGCTCAATGCACCTTTTCCGAACTGGAATCCGCCTTTGACTATCTGTCCGGGGAAGAAAATTTTATTACGCGTGTAACTTTGCTTAGCAAAATCGATGCAGAATTTGATTTAAACGTCGAACAGATTGTCGACAGCTTGCAGCGATATCTATCCTCCAAGCGCTCATTCGATTTTATTAACCATACCACTACCAGCATCTATGGACAAAGTGTTTACCAACACCTCATTTATCAAATGGAGCATCCTAAAGAAGATGACCCTGAGCTTGACATTAGAGCCTATCATTTGCTGTGGGAGCATAAGAAGCTTATGGTTTTAAGACTTAAATATCTCCAACAAATAAAACTCCTGCTGCAAAGCGACCGATGGATTGAGCGTTGTACTGAGCTTGAAGAACGCTCTCTTCTGAACAGAAATATGGTGCTTCGGTATAATCTGTCCATGGACCCCAAGGTGCTAGACGCACTCAAACATTCTCTGTTGACCATACAAACAGACGAAACCAAATTATTGGGCGAAATAATAAGCGCGCTCGGCTCCAAGGGATGAATTGGAGAATTAGCAGCAGTTGGAGGGACAATTATGCAGACGTTGCAGACGTTAGAAATGGAATATTACTATAATTCTGCAGGGGAGCCTATTGCAGAGGTACAGTCACTGGGAAACTGCTATACCCGTAATATTTTTTTCATGCTAAAGAGGTATGTCAATGATTCTAGCGTATTGTACAAGATGTTTTTAGATGATTTTAATCTGAAATTAGTTACCCATACTGACAGTGACCAGTTTGAATTAAGCTTGAACGAGATCAAAGATCCCGAGGATTATATAACAGTCGCTAATAAACATACTTTTAGCAACAATGCAGAGGCAGCCATCCAGACGATAGAGACACTGTTAGCAAATAACGAAGTCGTATTTGTCAATACGTTAATGAAACGAGTCCCCTTTTATAGAACATTTGAATTAAACCCGGCTCTGGAAACAGATCATATTGTGGATGGGCATATATTTTTGATCCTAGGGCAGACGGCAACTGATTTTTATTTCTTGGACAATTATATAAATTACAACAAAGAGTATTTCAAGCCTTATCCGCATAACAAAAATATCGGTCAAGATGCCAAAACTTCGTTTATGGATGCCTACAATCGGCAGTTTTCCTGTTTCACAGTGCATCCTAATCAAGATGAGCTTGCTGAATTGCCAGCCCGAGCCTCGCTCATTTTAAGAACCGCACTATCGAATTATTATAAGCCGCCCTCTTGTACCGAAGGACGCCTGGAATATATCGGACGATCAGCCATCCAGGAACTGAACAATCTGTTTGCAAGTGGACGTTTCATCCTCAATACAAAGATTTCAAACCGCCCCCATGACCTTTACTCTTTAACCCGGACGACGCTCACCCGTCATTCAGATAGGAAAAAAGTATTGCTGTTGCTGCTGAATTCCTTAGCAAATCCTAATGCTCTCAGCGATGTCATTCATTGTGCTCGGCAAAGCATCGAACAATGGGAACTTTTAAGGAATGTTATGACCAGGCAGTATATCATGAATGAATTTACACTTACTGACCAGATGGAAGAATACATGGCCTATGTCCTTCATGCGGAAGACCTGTTTTATCATTCCATTGAAAAAAACATCGATAATTTATGCCAAATATAGGATATAAGCGTAACGCCTCATCCTAGAAAAAAAGAGACTTGTCAAATAGACAGGTCTCTTTAAAGCATTTACCGCATTGCCACTTATCACGGCTAATAACATCTTCGCTAACGACATGGAAGGAACGGAGGGTCCGGGTAAGGGCTTTTGCTCATATCCCCCTCCATCCTCCACCCCTTTAAGTCGCTATTCGGGCTTACACACTAGTCAGAATAATAGGCTCACCTTTAGTCACGATAATCGTATGTTCAAACTGCGCTACCCGACCGTTATCTACAACACTTAGCGTCCAGCCATCCGATTGCTGCTCCACATAGTCCGCTCCAGTCGAGAGGAAAGGCTCTACTGTAATTACTTGTCCTTCCTTCAGTACTGTGGTCACTCTTGGATTATAGAAGGGTAGAATTTCAAAAGGCTTCTCATGCAGTGATTTGCCAATTCCATGGCTACACAGATTACGCACCACTCTATAACCGCGTTTGCGAGCTTCAAGTTCCATCATTCTGCCGATCTCGTTAACCTTCATCCCTGCCCGCAGATGATTGATCACACTCATCATGGTTTCCTCAGTACTCCGGCATAAACGCAGAATATCATCGTTATAGGGCGGCAGTTGAAAAGAAACGCCAGCATCCCCATAATACCCATTCAGCTCAGCAGAGACATCAATGTTGATCAAATCGCCAGCATTAATCACTCTCGGACCCGGAATACCATGAGCAACCTCTTCGTTCACACTGATGCAGGTGCTGCCCGGGAAATTATAAGTTATCTTCGGGGCTGAGGATGCTCCGAAGCTTTCCAGAATCTCAGCTCCAATAAGATCCAACTCCGCAGTCGTCATCCCAGGGGTTACTTTCTTTTTCATCTCGGCGATGGTGTGGCCCACCACTTTTCCAATAGCTTTTAACCCTTCTAAATCTTGTACCGTATCACTTGTCATCCAACACACATTCCTCTCACTTCATGAATTAATCAATTGTCCAGCCTCTGAAATGCACTCCCTACCCACTGAAAAGTATCTTCCACTTGTTTGCCTGCTGCGTTATCGTAGTAACTTCTCTTGAAGCTATGCTCATCAACTTTATCCAGCTTTATGGAATACCGCTCAGGACTGCTGATAAACAGCTGATTTTCAGGTTTAATAGGCAGTTCTTCTATCACGTTATTTCTTCTGAGTGTAAAAAGCTTATAGAAATAACCGTTACTCGTTCCATATTGTCCGATCGTAAAATCGGGATCACCGTCTCCATTATAATCCTCAAACTGAAGCTGGAAAAAATCATTAAAGGTCTGGGCAAATTGATCATTTAACGGATAGCTACTCAGCGTTTTCCCTTGCTCATCAGTCACAACTAGTCTAAATCGGCCACTCCAGTTTCTTCCCGTTAACGGACTGGGTGTAGTCCAATCTTCGCTATATCTCCCCTCTAGCAGTTGCAGATTTAAAAATCCCGCTCTGCCTGTGACCGGAGACAGTTCATTATGTGATAGGGTTACTGGACCTGTTACCTCGACAGAAGTCTCCACAGGGTCTGCCTGTTCAATGTTCTCCGTATCGATTGTTCCATAAATGAGCTTTCTTAACTGGTCAGAGTTTTTTACAGGAATCGTGTAGCCCTGACTGCTGTTCTCCGCTGTAGTAAACATCCCTTCATGTCCAAGTTGATCTCCAAGCGCTATGTAATAGTCTTCCGAATAGCCGTCCCCATAAACAAGCTTCATTTCAAATTCCGGACCCCAATCCAGATCATCAGAAAATTTTTTACTCTTGTTCATAGCCTCCGCAAGCGTCTTGATCAAAACAGAATCCTTTAGCGTTAAGCTCTCTGAGTGCAAAGGACGATCCGCTTGTTTCTGATCACTAGTTGCCACGGGTGTCAACGACACGCCTTCGATCCATCTGGCATTGATGAAGCCCAAATCACTTTTACATCCGCTTAACACTACGACCAATAACAAAGGTGCTATCCATATTAACCGCCTAATGCGAATCGCCTCCAATACATAAGCATATTCCAATTATAACAGTGTCTATAAATATATAAAAACGACTTTACTAACACGCGATTAAAAAAAGACTACAACCTGCTTATTAAAGCGTGGTTCTAGTCTTAAAATGACAATTGATTAGATTGCTCCCATCGTTTTGAGCCAAGCATCCGCAATAAGTGCATGACCTGCAGGAGTAGGATGTACTCCATCATATGCCCAGTAAGCCGGTTCTGCTTTTACGGAGGCCGCTGCAAAAAGTCCATCTAGCGGAACCAGCGGCGCCCCATATTCACGTGCCAGCTCGCGGACAATATGAATTTTAGGATCAAGATCCTGACGCCAAGTTCTACGATCTTCCGGTACAGGCAAAACAAAAGGCTCTATAAGAACTAATTTAGCATCCAAAGATTTCTGAGTGCGTTTAATCAGGTCCCGATATGAAGCTTCAAACTGCTCGGGAGTGGTTTCTTCACCAGAATCAAAACGGCGCCAAGTGTCGTTAATTCCAATATAAATGGACACCCAAGTCGGCTTCAAATCCAGGCAATCCTTATCCCAACGCCCCTGTAAATCAACAATACGGTTGCCACCAATGCCACGGTTAATAAAAGTAAGATTCTTCTCTGGATATAAATACCCCAGACGAGCGGCGACCATCATTGCATAACCCACTCCAAGCGATGAAGCGTCTTCATGATTACGTCCCCAGTCTGTTATGCTGTCACCTTGAAACAGAATGACATCGTTTTGTTGGAATATCATAAATGAAATCCTCCTCTAACTACCTCTGTTAATATAACCCAATCTATTATATCAAATACAATGAATGCAGCCTACTACGAAACATCAATAATGCAAACATTTCACTAAAAAAACAATAACAAAAACCCCGCTCAGATTTGAGCAGGGTTTAGGGTTAAACTATATTAGTAAGCTAGGCTGAACAATCCTTTAATGTGGGACAAGTAACGGATATTACTTGCTTCCTTCATTAGAGTTGCAGGCAAGCCTTTTAACGGAGTAGAACTTGCACCAACGATGGCAACACCGTCTTTACGGCCTAAGCTAGCAAGTGTACCAGAGTTGATTGGGCTAAAGCTTTCAAACGATTTATTTTTCAAGAAAGCATACAGATTGTATCCGATCAATTCACCCATTTGCCAAGCGATTTGAGCAGTTGGAGGGTATGGACGTCCATCTTCTGCAAAGACCACCGCGCTGTCACCAGCAACGAATACATCTTTGTGGGAAGTGGATTGCAAGAACTCATTCACCGTTGCACGACCGCGGTTAACTTCAAGACCGGATTCGCCGATGAGTGGATTTCCTTGTACGCCACCAGTCCATACAAACGTGTTAGCAATAATTTTTTGACCGTCTTTCAAGTCAATCGCATTGCCTTCTACATTCGTAACAGGAAGACCTGTCAAGAATTGTACACCACGTTTTTCCAAGCTTGCTACAGCACGTTCGATCAATGCATCTGGCAATACTGGAAGGATTTTAGGACCTGCTTCAACGAGCATAAGCTTAATTTCTTTAGGATCAACGCCATATTTTTTAGTAAGTGTAGGCAATACATCCGCGATTTCACCAACAAGCTCAACGCCGGTTAAGCCGCCGCCACCGATCAGGATGTTTGCATCTGCTTCATTTTTCGATTTCGCATATTCACGAATACGATCTTCAATATGTTGATGAATTTTGTTAGCATCTGCAGCTGATTTCAATACCATACTGTATTGTTCAAGCCCTGGAATGCCAAAATAAGCTGTAGTGCTGCCAAGACCTACAACAAGCGCGTCATAAGTTAGTGTCACACCATCAGAAAGAACAATTTGTTTGTTCTCCACAGAAAATGAATTAACCTTCGCGATTTTCAGGTCAATATCTTTACCTGCGAAAAGCTTAGTTAGAGGCATAGCAACAGCACCCTCTGCAACACTACCTGCTGCAAGACGATGCAATTCTGTGATGATTTGGTGGGTAGGATACTGATTAACTACAGTAATTTTAGCTTCATCTTTTTTGAGATACTTGCGTACGGTTAAGGCGCTTAGTAGACCACCATAACCTGCTCCTAGAATGACAATATGTTTAGACATGATGTTTCCTCCGTCCCTTACGAATAAGATATGAAAATGATTATTTCTGCTTACTGCGTTCTCCAGCAACTTGAAGGTATGCATTTACGAAACGGAAAAGCTTTTGTGCTTGCGGATCTTTCAACAACTTCATAAGACCAAAAAGACCAATAACTTCGTTACTTTCATTCGCACGATCTTTTGCTTCGATCACTGTAGCTGCCATATTCTTCGCGGAATGCACTACAGGTTCAGCAAGTTCTTTAATTGCACTTACCGTATCACTTTTCAAGACATCATCCGCTGCGACAGTTTGCACAAAGTCATAGGACTTTGTAAGCACGCCAACAAGCTCAGTTAATTTTGGCAGCTGTTCCACCAAGACTGTTAATGATTCCTGAACTTCTGGTTTCAAGAGCTGCTCTAGAACATCCATTTGTTCCTTGCTAACAGCTACTTTTGGTGATTCTTGTTCAGGTTGTGTTTGAGTGATTGATTCTGACATATCCAAATCTCCTCTGCAATAAGCTTTGCTGCTTAATAGTAATGAAAAACATAAGAACTTTTAACGCCATATTTCTATTATAGCACTTATCAAGTTATAAATGTCACAAAGTTTTTGAATTTCCATAAAATTTTGTGATTTTTATTACATTATAATAAATTATTTAAATTACCAGTGTTAATTAAAACCGTTTGAGTGAATTAATGTACAAATTCATTCAAATTCTTCTCAGTTTTCAATAAAACATCCACAATGTCCATATTCTTCTCTGTTAGAAGTAACCTGAAATAAAGAGAACGCAGGAAGTTCTTTGTATTTATTCGAGTAACGTACTGGCTGTGGCTTCTAGGCCAACTGCCACATTGCGCCAAGTTGAGAATCCAATCGGTTATAGACTGCTGTGGAAGTAAATGATGATCGATGATTGTAACTATAATAGTAGCAATCCGTTCATCTTCTTCCTCCCTGAATATGTATTGATCGTTATAAAGCATCTTTTGAACAACTGTCAGAACCTCTTCCCGCACCTCGGCATCACTCTCCGAGCATAAAACCAGCTCATCCAAGGCGTCTGCGCCATGGGCTGCTGCGTGTGCCCAGCCTTCTTTTTCCATATAACCTCTTAAATCCCGTTCTTCCTTATAATAATGAATTAAACCCTGCTTCACCTTTGTAAATTCAGAGCTATCCAATATAGCCTTTTCCCTATGCCGCTGGAGAATAAGAGCAACAACCAATACAGAAAATGTTCTTGTATACACCGTCTGATCTTCTTTGTTCCCAATGTGATAAAACAGATGCTGCTCGTCAAGGAGTATCCACAGCAGTTCACGAAGCTCCGCATCATTAAACCAATGTTTCTCATTAATCCATTTGTAGAATGTGGAATAAATCAATTCATCACGCAGCACAGGCTCGGGAACTCCTAAATGCTCAAGCATCAACTTCACATAATCCTTTATGTCCTCTCCACTTCTAAGCTCGTAGTCATTCTCTTCGATTCTTTGCAAATCTATCATCAATCGTTCTCTACTATTAATCAATTTATCCACCTTTCATTCACCGTGTTTTTACATATCCTAATATCCTAATTTATGTCCTATTTTTTTACAACAGGGTATTCAAGATTAACTTCAATAAATTTTATCATTGACGAATTTTATAGGCTGTGTTATTTTGAGTTAGTAACATTTAGTTAGTAAATTTACAAATATCAGGTGTTTATATTTTACAACCGAATACATACACAACGGAGGAATACTTATGAGCGCTTTTACAGACTTGATTCAGTCCCGCAGATCCGCTATGAATTTTGTGGAAGGGGTCACCATCCCTCAAAATGAATTAGAGGAAATGTTCTCTTACGCCAGATTGGCACCATCGGCCTATAATCTACAGCATACAAATTACAAAGTGATATCTAACGAGAGCTTAAAAGAAGAAATTCGCGAAGCGGCTTACGGCCAATATAAAATCCATACTGCTTCAGCAGTTATTGTAGTGCTAGGAGATAAGCATGCTTATCAGCAGGCTCCAGAAATCTATGGCGGGCTTAAAGCTTTAGGAGCGATGTCACAAGAGGAATATGATGAGCAAATAGAGATGATTAACAATGCTTACATTGATAAGGATGCTTTTCAAAGAGATGAAGCAATACGTAATGCCTCTCTCTCGGCCATGCACTTTATGCTGATCGCCAAAGATAAAGGCTGGGATACCTGCCCGATGATCGGCTTCGATGCTGATGTTATCCAATCCACCTTGAATCTGCCGGATCATATGGTACCTGTTATGCTGATCACGATCGGCAAAGACAAAAAACATAAAATCAGACCCCGCGGCTACCGTAAGCCAGTCAACGAATTCGTTGAGTTCATCTGATTATAGATACAGCAAAACGTTCCATCCGAGGCAAGTAGCGGGTGGAACGTTTTTTAATTGAAACTCATCATGAAGATAGTCGACCATGCGCTCGTTATATAGAAGAAGTTTTACTTCGCATATTGTAAAATGGCAATCGCTGCTCGTTCCCGTCGTTCGGAGTCATCACAAATCAAAGCTTCTTTCAAAATATTAAGCGCCTTAGAGAGCATCTCCTCATCCAATTGCAGCGGACTATTCACTTCTTGTTCATTAGCAGAAACACCTGTAATCCACAGATCCAAGCGAGCACTTGGTTTTGGACCCTTATATTGTACAACCGGTGCACTTTGGTTAAATAACTCCCGCAGGCCTGTGTTTAGTTCAGAAATCGGCAGACTTTTCAACCACGTTACACCACGCCGATGGCATGTACCCTCGTCAACATTATCATTTAACTCGTTGTAAAAATAATCTCCGAGGTCTCCGAGATGTACCCAATCTCCATCGGCCACCAGCACATAATCTCCATCTTGCATCGTATGTACAAATAGCTGAAGGGCTTGCAGATGTTGCATAAGCTCCGGCTCACTATATTGGTAAGTACCGATTAATCGATCATGAAGTTCCTCTATGCTTAGATTCTCCAGATCCCCTATTCCGGGGTAGCCGATACTCACATAATTATCCTCCAAAAATGTGCTGATCCGCTCAATCCCCAGTGGCTTAGATCCCATCCGAAACAGATTCATATGTCATTCCTCCAAATACTTAATAAAATGCTTATAGTAGCCCTTGGATTTGGGAGTAACAAACCGTCCATCATTCGCAGAATCCTTCATTAGTTTATGAAGATTCGGACCTCCAGTATAGGGATCTACTACGCTAGCCTTCAGTCTTGTCGCTTGGATTGCCTTCTGAGGACAAGAATAAACACAACGCATACATAATAAACAATTTTGACTGAAAACAATTCCTTCTACGCCGCTACTAATATTGGATGTTGGACAGTTGCTGACACATTTTAAACATAGTGTGCAAGCGTCCGTTGTACTCAATCCTTTGGCGAAGTATTTTCCCCCTTGGTGTTCCTCACAATAATATACTGTTCTCAGAACCCGCTCCAACACAGGGTGAATCGGCAGATTTCGTGGTGTTCGGTTTACGATTTCCTCTGCAAACAATTCCACCTTACGCTGTGCGGCTTGGTACAACTGCTTATTCAACCTGTCATCATATTTGATATAAAAATTACATGGCATCGCCAAAATGGAATTGTGAAAAGGGATATATCCCTTCCCACGCAAAGAACGAAGAACCGTATTCGAAGCACCGTTATTGATATAGTGTGGAGAGGATGCCGTTTTGAATACAAATGCCGGGGTTCCATTACATTCAGGCAGCTGATCTGCAAAATGTTCAACAAAACCGGAAGCGCCAAAGCCTAGAACCGGATGACCAATACCTATAAGATCATAGGCTTCATATTCTACAGAACGAGTGCCTTTAATAATATCTTCCACTCTAAACAAATCTACGTCTTGCCCTTTACTTCTTAGCCTTTCAGCAAATTGCTTAGCAATAATCTCCGTATTGCCAGTACCTGAGAAATAAAATATGGCCGTCTTTGCATTATGCATTCCATCCCCTCCCAGATCAAATATACCTCATTCCCGTCTGGGAAAGCTGTGATGCTGAAGTGGGTTTGGGCTATTTCGGACTCAGTTGCTCTTATTTCTATAATTTCGCTCGTTTTGCCACACTATCAGACTCAGTTGCAGCTATTCGCTCAAATGTACTCAAATACTGCAATTAACATATCCTCAATCATGCGTCCTCACAGGAGTAATTAAAAAAAGTGTGGACGAAGATGCGTCTACAGGCAGGATCACCAGCGGTCTTTCTTTTCCCGCGAACCTGATTCTAAGCGTCTCACTATCAATCGCCCGAAGGATGTCCCTGAAATATTTTCCGTTAAAGGCTACTCGAAAATGATCACCCTCTAGATGCTCCAAAGGAATCTCTTCTTTTACATCCCCAATTTCTGCAGTCTTGGACACTAAACTTAGCGTGTTAGAAGGAAGTACGCTGAGCATAACACTCTCACCAGCCAATATAGAAATACGTTCAACCACATGTAACAAACGGTCTGTCTTAACAATCACTTCGGAGAGATACGCTTTTGGGATTAAATTATTGACAGAGGGATAAGTTCCTTCTAGAAGGGCAGACTGAACCCTCAATCCATTAGAAATAAATCTGATCTGCTTGGGGCCTATTTCTAAATCGGTGCTGCTGTCTGCATCATCGCTTAATATTTTTAAAAGATCCTCCAGGCTGCTGCCCGGGATTACAACATCTAAAGGAATTGCACCGTAATCTTCTATGCTTTCAACAATATGCTGGGCGAAGCGGATGCCATCAGTGGCGACTACACGAATATTTCGCTTATCTATTTGAAGCAAAACTCCTGTGAGCACAGGTCTGGTTTCCGATGAAGAGACCGCAAAAACCACTCTTTTAAATATTTGCTTCAGGAGAGTGTTCTTCATGCTTATCTTTTGAATGTTTGGATGATCTATGTATTGGATTCTTGGAAACTCTGCCGCATCCATTCCACATAAACGAAATTGAGTGTTCCCTGATTGAATGTTTAGAATCAATGCCTCTTCGATTTCCAGCCTAATTAGTCCAGGATCAAGCTTACGAATGATCTCATAAAAATAACGCGCGGGAACTACGATCTCACCTGTGTTGTGCACAACCATCGAATCCATCTTCACAGGGAGCTTATATTCAATGGTCATTCTTATATTGCTGGCTGTTAATATCAGACCCTGAGTTTGCGCCTGAATAAGTATTCCTGAAAGAACACGTGAGGAACTATTCGCGGATATGGCTTTTAATGCTGCCTGTAATGCGGTACTAAGAGAATCTTTTGATACATGGATTAGCAAAGACTTCACCTAACTCTCCTTAGATTCCTTTACAAAATGCGCCTCAATAATGTTCCGAAATACTTGAGAGCGAGATGCGTTCTGATCCGCACAAGCCTGCTCTATCTCCTGCCAAACGTCCTCAGATAACGTCAAAGATACCTTTTTAGTTACACCAGTGCTTTTTCTACCCGCACCCTCCCGAAGACCTCCCCTTGTAAAAAGAAACCCCAACTGCCCATCTTTAGTAGCTACACCTACTTTAACTTTATCCTCGTTGTTACTTGCGCTATCGCTAGTGACTTTATCTTTAATTTCGCTAAAATTGCTCCTCTTGTGTACGCCTTCGAATTTATGATCACCCAATCCCTCGCACCTCCGTATTTGAATTTAGTAACTTAAATCAATGCATTCACTAATTTCATAATACCATAATCGCCATTAATCCACCACAAGTCTAACCACAAAAAAAACACCCCAAAGATCGGAGTGTGTGTGGTGGGCTAGGCATGAGTTTGGTATGCGTTGGGTATGAGTTGGGTATTGCAACGTTAACCCATGGATTTTTTATTTTGCTTAAATTTTTTTGTGAATGTATGAGTTAATTGCACTTTATACAACTATAAACAATACATAGTGCTGCCCGAGCGAAATAAGTGTATTCTCTGCAACTAAATTCATCGATATTAACAAATTAGTGTGAAAAGACTTCTTTTAACTGCACCAAATGCAACTAAAAGTGACTAAGCTTATTATCTCCTGCAAATAAGTGCATAAACTGCAACTATCCCGTTTACCCGCTCCCGGACACACGCACTCACCCTCATCACGCCACTAGCCCAACCTTCCTCCCCTCTCACTCACCATCTCCTAAGACTCCCTTCCCTACTCAACCCATTACCTTTACCGCAGAACTCCCTACTCATGTAAAAATAGCTCGCCTCATAACTCAACGCGCGGCACATATTAACATCTACTCTTCCGCCCGCCTTACCTAAACTACACTATCTCAGGATGTTCTGATAATTTGGTGGGAAGTCTGACTTTTGGGGGTCTTTTAGATGCTTGAACGATTCAAGCTTCACCTTAGGACCAGGAGAGATCCTAAAAGTCATGGTATCTTCTCCAACTGAAATATGTGGACCTACTGTAGGATATACGTTAAGTGTAATCAAGAAATCAAACCCACGGAAACCATTGAGCCGCTTCACCTCAGTCACATCCACAAAGTAAGGATAAACCATTGGCGATTCTCGCAGAAGCGGTGAATAAATATCTGCAATTTTTTTCTCAATATGGGGTAAAAGTAATAACATCAGAATGTCTTGAAACTTAAGTTCGCGAGAATCTTGATCTGGCAGTTGAAGTCCCGAATCAGACCTGGAGGGCGTTATAGATTGAGGTTGAATTAACCTATTAGCGGAGCAAGGTTGTGGCGTCAGAACAAGCATCACTGCGACAAGAAGGGGAGCAATCCAGCTTTTTTTCATCACAATAGCCTCCTTAGGGAACTTTATATAAATTCCCCAAAGAGACCCTATTTTTATACGTTAAATCTCAATCCTGTCAAAAAGAAAGGGTTCTCCCTTAAGATAATTTTTCAGGATCGCTAGCGCATAGGGCTGTTCTGCTTTTAGACCCTCAGTTTCCCTAGGATCGGATACGTGATGGCAATAATTTTCGATCATAACCATGACCGTAAAATTCTCTAAAGTCTGAACCCACTCCCCATCGAGCTTGGCGATACTTTCGTACCCCTTAATGACCCCTTCTCTTTGCAATGGATACAGTCCAAGAAGGGTATGTGCCACGTCATAAAGATAATAACCCCAACCACATCTTCCAAAATCAATCGGCCGAGGTTCGCCCTCTTTAAATATGATGTTGCCTTGATGTAAATCTCCATGGATAACGCCATAAGACCTTCTGTTCTTATTTTTATGCTGCTTGCTTAACCAGTTGTATAATTTTTCAGCTGCCGACTGATACAGCACAAACTCATCATCCGTAAGAAAACAATGATAATGCAGCTTTAAACGAAGCATTGCTTTTCGAAAGCTATGCTCATCCCAAACAGGACGATTAAAGCCAGAGGGTAACTCCAGCTCCTGTGCCGCCTTATGCAGCTTGGCTAATAGAACGCCTTCTTTGTAAATTTGTTCTTCGGTAAGTCTTTCATTCGCATGTTCCCCTTCAACCCAACGCATTAAAGAGGCATACACACCTTCTCCATTTCCCTGTTCCACTCTGAACGTTACAGCACCTGTGCGATCGTGAATACCTTTTGGCAGGGGGACATCAATTTTGCTCTTCAAAAGCTCCAGCCACGCGATTTCGGAGTTGATTTCCTCTTTAGATCTCCCCGAATGAAGGCGCAGTAAAAAAGTTCCCTCTTTATTAGTTTCGATTACAAAGGTACAGGTATCCGATAGCTGGTTAAAACGAATCTGCGTCCAATCCAGGTCAAAGTTCTGAAGCGCCATTAAAGCTGCCTGCTTATAATTTTTTCTCATCGCAAAGGAAGGAACACTTCAGCCTCATCGGGCCAGGAAGGGTTCGCAATTTGATAGATTTCTATATCCAATCCAAGATCATTACTCTGCAAACTGTTATTAAATTCTTGCTTCATTTCCGGCAATTCAAGCACTTGGACTTGGCCTTCAACATTCATAAATAACCATCCCTTCAATGATCTATAAAAATGAAAACTATCTGAAAAAATATTTATCTTGAAAATATTTTCAGAAAACTAAATAATAGAAAAGCAATACTTACATGTCGGATCTATCATCTTAACCAAGGTGGAGCTTCATTACAGGCAGAAGAAAGGTTGAACATCGGCATCATGAATGCAATTCCAAACCTCAACAAGGCACAAACACGCAAAGAACGAGCAGGGAAAGAGCCCTTTCCCATCTCTATACTTTCTCTTACGGTAGGCGCTTTTGCGATTGGTATGACTGAGTTTGTTATTATGGGTATTTTACCAAATGTCGCCAACGATTTACAGGTTAGTATTTCGACTGCTGGCCAACTCATTACAATGTACGCACTTGGAGTGGCCGTTGGCGCACCCATCCTGACCATTCTCACGCAACGCATTCCACAAAAGAAACTGTTATGTCTTCTCATGATTCTTTTTATACTGGGCAACGGAATCTCTGTGTTTGCACCCAACTATACCGTTCTCATGGTAGCTCGTATAATTACAGCTTTAACTCATGGTACTTTTTTTGGGGTTGGCGCAGTCATCGCATCCAATCTTGTACAACCCAATAAGCGGGCCGGAGCCGTATCTATTATGATGGCAGGTTTAACGATAGCCAATATTGTCGGAGTTCCTCTAGGGACATTTATTGGACAAAGTATGGGCTGGCGGGCCTCATTTGCAGCGATTGCTGTCATGGGAGTCGCCGCGCTGATCGGTATTCTCATTTTTATTCCAAAGCTTAAACAAGAGAAACCAGCGAGTGTTATCCAGCAGATTGCTGCGCTGGCTAATCCAAAGCTGCTACTATTCTTATTGATCGGGGCGTTAGGGAACGCCAGCTTGTTCACCGTGTTCACATATATTACTCCACTGCTTGAAGAAGTGACTGGTTTTGCTGAACATAGTGTGACTTGGATTCTAGTCTTATTCGGCTGTGGGGTGACCATCGGGAACATCGTTGGCGGAAAGCTTGCGGATTGGAAGCTGATGCCTTCTATCGTGGGACTTTATTTTGCAGTCAGTATGATTCTAACGATCTTTTCCTTCACGATGCATAGCCCAATAGCTGCGGTAATCACAATATTTTTCTGGGGTATGGTGTCCTTTGCGGTCATGCCGGGTCTGCAAATACGGATTATGAGTCTGGCTCAGGCAGCCCCTGCACTTGCCTCAACGACCAGCCACTCCGCCGGGAATCTCGGTAACGCAACGGGTGCCTTTATTGGCGGTTGGGTCATTTCTCATTTAGCGATCACTTCGCTTCCTTGGGTCGGTGCGGTTCTAGTGGGCCTTGGTCTGGTATTAGGCATAGCTTGTTTTGTAGCAGAACGGAAAGAAACTGTGGCGTAAGCTTTATAGATATTTATACAAAAAACGAGGGCGCTCCCAAAGTCATCATGGCTTGAGGCACCCTCGTTTTATATTTCAGAGGAACAATTCTGCTCTTCTAATCTTCAACATCTGCTTTGCACCTTTTTGAAATTCATAAGGAACCTCTAGTTCCTCTGCAGTAAATCCTTGCCTCACCAAATCATCAATAAGGCGGTCTAAATGCTCATACCTTTTACAAGAAAGGTCGACTAGTGGAAAGATTCGAAGCTCGCCTCTCGTCACCCGCATTAGTTCCTTAACAGCCTTTAGATGAAATTCATAGTCCAGCCGATCGCTGTACATAAATAGAAAGTGAGCAGATAATGTCAGATCAAATGCTTCATCCGCAAATGGCAGATCCGGAAGTACCACAGGAACATAACGCTCCGGGGTTTGTCTTCGATCTTTAGTGCTGGCGGTTAAAGCTGCGTTCCTAGCTTCGGTCAGGCCCTCGATTGATTTAAAGTAGTTCCAAACGAAGTTATCCTGTACTTTTTCCATTCCGGACATCGCATGCGCAATATCTTGAACCCCTTTGTCTGCCAGCTCATCTTCAGAGTAATAGTAAGCAATATCGGCAGCCGTTACAGCACCACCCAACTGATTCGCTATTGCTGTAAAAGAACAAGCACCCGCAGGACAATCCAGAATTCTCTGGCCGATGAGATCTGATTCCAGCAAATCAAACATACGTAAATATTCCTCATAGGTCCTGCCAATAAAAACAATTCTCTCCAAATCAAGCTTTCCCTTTGCTCCGCTCATCTCAGCTCACCTTTCCTCTTCTAGGCTCATTTACACTTCTACTTCTGTTTTAATATACGAATAAGGTAATCAATTAAAATCCCCAAAATCAAAAACGTTCCAAAATGAATAATATAAGTTGGGAATCTGACGCTGATTAACGCACTATTGGTTCCCCATCTCGGATTATTTACATCAACCATGAAGCTTTCAAAAGGTTCTGTAAAGATCAGTGTATCTATAATAGGGTTCAAACGTACAAGAATAATATTCGCGATCCCCACCCCCAGATAGTCACTCAGACAGATGATGATACTTATAATCGAAAGCCAGAAACTGAATTTCCTCCTAAAAAACATCAAACACCGCCCTTTCTATTTTTTCTATTTCTTAACAATTCGTTTAAAATTCAAAATATCCTTGTCACGGTTAGTTCCTGTTTTAAAAAATGATACAATCTGGAGCTCGCTAGCTTAAGCGGATAATCTGAAAGTTTACACAGGATACCACAGGTCATATCAATAACCTTTCCCTCCAGCTTCCGTACTATAGTTCCTGCTGGGGCTGGATTCAGCACAATCTCAGGCACAAGAGCCACGCCTAAACCACTTCCCACAAAATATTTCAGCGCCGTCATGCTCCCAATCTCCATAGTATTTAGTGGCGGCCCACCTGATTCCTGCAGCACACTTTCTAATTTTTTGCGATAAGGACAATTCGCTGCCGTAATCAATAAGCGATGAGCCTGTATATCCTCTGGGGTGATACTCTCCTTGGATGCTAGCGGATGCTCTTCTGGCAAAAGTAACACAAATTCCTCTGCAAATAAGGGTTCAAAATAAAGCTCCTTGCCGAGCTCAGGCGCCGAGCACACAGCCATATCAATTTCACCACGCAGGAGTAGTTCACTAAGTGCTGCGGTTCCCGCAATATCCACGGAGACTTTCACTTTAGGAAACTGTGCCATAAACTCACTTAAAAGCTGCGGAAAACGATAGCTCGCCGTCGGGTCCGTTACCCCTAATCGCACGTTGCCAGCTTCCCCTATTTTTAAATCAGCCAAACGGCTCTCTAGTCGTTCCATATCTTTAACGATATGTAAGCTCTCTTCATAAAACAATCTGCCTGCTTCTGTTAAGCTGATTTGCTTACCCCGCTCAAGCAATTGACATCCCAGATCAGATTCAAGCCTTTGCATCTGCATCGTAACTGTAGATTGGGCATAGTTCAATTCTTCTGCGGCACGATTAAAGCTTCCGGAAGTTACGATTGTTTGAAAGGTTTTTATTGTTTTTAGATCCATCCTAGTGTCCTCCAGTGTTCAATTCAAATAAATTGAACCAAACTTTCATTATATTCAATTATACGAAATCCACTTTTCTCTATAGAATACTTTATATCAACAACATACGCCAACTTAAGGAGTGCATGAGGATGGATCTCAACAATAAAGTCGCATTAGTAACTGGTGGAGGGACTGGAATGGGCAAAGCTGTAAGCTTGGAACTATCCAAACGCGGGGCTCACGTCGTAGTGAACTATTCTAGATCTGAGGATGAAGCCAATGAAACCGTAAAGACAATTCTGAATCAAGGGGGGCAGGCTATAGCAATACAAGCCAACGTTTCTAAAGATCAAGAAGTGCAGAGTATGGTGGATTCGATTATTCAGCATTTCGGGACAATAGATCTGCTAGTGAATAATGCCAGTATAACTAAACATATTGCTCTCGGAGATCTGGAAAAGGCAACCGAGGAAGTATGGGATGAGCTATATGATGTAAATGTGAAAGGAATGTTTTTCTGCGCCAGAGCGGTTGCACCATATATGAATCATAAAAATTCAGGAGCCATCATCAATCTCGGCAGCATCGCTGGACAGACAGGCTTAGGCTCCTCCCTTCCTTATGCCGTCTCCAAAGCGGCTGTCCACGGTCTTACGAAATCGCTGGCACACGCGCTGGCTCCAAATATTAGAGTTAACTGTGTAGCACCGGGCGCCGTTGCTACTAGATGGTGGGCTGGACGAGAAGAACAGATGTATAAACTAGCCCCTAATCTGCTGCTTCAGCATATTTCAACCCCCGAAGATATCGCCCAGTTCGTCTGCGCTGCGCTAGAACAGGAAGCAATGACTGGACAGATCATTACCATAGATAGCGGACAAACATTGTAACAGCCAAAACAGCTAATGGTATGTCAGAACTACTTTTAAGTATCATTAGCTGGTTCTTACGTACCGTACAGGACGAAGTGAAGCGTTGATAGAATAATTGGGGAATTTCTCCCTAAAATTCTGAGTTTTCTGGTCATCCAACCAATAATTAGGGAAATCCTCCCTAATTATTAGCTAATTTACTGAAAAATAACGAATTCGCCTGATTTTTAGGGAGGAATTCCCTGATTTCGTTGATTTAAAGCAAATACCGGCTATTTTCAGGGAGGTTTTCCCTAATTACTCTCTAGCCCACACCGCACGAACCATAAATGCATCTGACATACCACATAACGTATACCCACGCCTCCTCATAGCACATACCACATACCACATGATTCATAGAACGTAGCCATCCGACATATCACATATCGCATGACTCATAGAACGTAGCACATAGCGTATCCCACATGCCTCATAGAACGCGTAGTACATAGCCTATAGCGTATATCACATAGAACATACCACCTATAGCCTGAGGGTTAAAGTAAGAAGCTGCCCCAAAGTAGAATTTTCTACTTTTAGGACAGCCTTTTCAGCATAACTATTGGTGAAGATTCTTAATTAGGTTCACTACCCCAGATCAGATTACCCGAGATGTAGGCTGGCGCTTTTGTCCAGTCTACAAAATTGGTATCAACCGCATTAAAGGAGTAATCTCCGGTTTGAGTGTAATTTGACCAATCCTCTTTAGCTACTCGCACTTGGATATCGATGCTCGCACCCGCAGCAAGTGAACCTGCTGCACTCGAGAATCCAAGCTCCAGATAATAATCCGCATCAGCTTTAGCCGTTGGCAGCTTCACAAACGTGCCCGTTACATTCGCGCTTCCAGCCTGTGACCAATCGCAAAAGAAGCTTTGTGCCTTCTCTCCGTCAATTGTGTAATAATATCTTAATTTCACATCAGAAAGTGCAACAGCACTTGTACTTGTGTTCACCAGCTTGAACTTTGGATTTAGCGTATTTCCGGAAGCAGTCACTGTACCGTTATACATCTGCACTTTCAGTGCTGCTGTAGGAGCTACTGACGTATCTGAGATAGTGACAACCAAGGATTGTGCGGCTCCGGCACTAAACTCAAAGGTCAGCGTTGTCGTTCCTACGGCTTGAGTTGCCAGATACTCCTTCTTGAGAGTGACTGTTGATCCACTTACCGTATAATCCGTTCCGGCTACAAGGGTTGCCGTTCCGTTCTTGATCGTGCTCAGTGTATTTCCGTTCAACGTCATAGTTACTGCAACGTCTGCTTGATTTGCTGTTTTCTTATCAAAACCTGCGCTGCTTGGGGTGATGGTCGAGTTGGATACTGGTGTTGTAGTATCCGTTACCGTTACCGCCAAGGATTGTGTGGCTCCAGCGCTAAAGCTGAACGTCAGCGTAGTCGTTCCTAACGCTTGCGTCGCTAAATATGCTTTTTTAATCGTCACTGTTGATCCACTTACCGTATAATCCGTTCCGGCCACGAGGGTTGCCGTTCCATTTTTGATCGTGCTCAGCGTATTTCCGTTCAACGTCATAGTTACTGCAACGTCTGCTTGATTTGCTGTTTTCTTATCAAAACCTGCGCTGCTTGGGGTGATGGTCGAGTTAGATACTGGTGTTGTAGTATCCGTTACCGTTACCGCCAAGGATTGTGTGGCTCCAGCGCTAAAGCTGAACGTCAGCGTAGTCGTTCCTAACGCTTGCGTCGCTAAATACGCTTTTTTAATCGTCACTGTTGATCCACTTACCGTATAATCCGTTCCGGCCACGAGGGTTGCCGTTCCGTTCTTGATCGTGCTCAGTGTATTTCCGTTCAACGTCATAGTTACTGCGACGTCTACCTGATTCGCTGTTTTCTTATCAAAGCTTGCAGTTATTGGCGTAATGGTCGAGCCTGTAGCTGGTGGATTTACAGGATCAGCATACAAGGTGCCTCGGCCATTCGTACCGAGATATACACGTCCATAGATTCTTGGATCCCCAGTAATCGCCATATTGATCTTAGCGTATTGGTGAGCATCGTCATTAATACGTACCCAAGTTGCGCCAACATCATCGGAACGGAAAACGCCCCTTACACCATCAATCTTCGCTACGGTGTACAATGCCATATAAGTTTGGCCCGGAGCAGCCTTACCATAACCAATAAGATCAGCTTCTTCTACATTCGTTAACTTCGTGAAGCTCGCACCTGAATTAGTGGAGTGCCATAGACCATATTTATTCTCAACCGTATTCCCTCCGGCGAACCAAATGTCGCCTTCAATACCTGGAACTGCCTTCATACTGATTTGGGCTTCATTCGGCTGTAATCCAGCCACATTATTGGTCGGGAAGCCCGAAGCTGCGGTGGCAGTAAATGTAGCTCCACCATCCACACTTACATAGAAAGTTCCTGCATAGAATCCATAATATTTGTTAGGATTCACGCGATCAGACGCTATCTTCGCCCCTGCCGGTAATCCTGCACTTGCTGTCCAAGAATTGCCTGAGGTTTTGGAGTAATAGACCCCAATATCTGAGGTGCTCCACAGAATGGAATTACCACTTGCAGAGACTGCCACTTGTCCATGGCCCACCGTTGTTTTGGTTCCATTTGAAGGCTCGGAGTTTGGCATATACCAGTTCACTCCACCATCGTTAGAGATACCAATGGACTTCATGCTTGGCGTTTTTTCTTTATCTGCACTGCCTACCCGCACCATAAAGGACGGACTCAGTTCAGCATAGTCAATACTCATCGTCGTTGCCCATGAAGGACTGGTCTGGAATTTAGTCGGCGCTACCGACAAATCCTCATGACGGAAACCGGAAACGTCACCAAGTGCAGTGATCAAATGGGAAGTTCCCGTTGGCGGGCTAATTAGCCCCAGCACTGCAGTTTCCTCCACACCTTTTGCCATGACAGAGATATTTACCTTGCCACCGGTATCCCATGAGGTCAAATTGTTCGAGCCATAAATTGTTGCTCCAGTGCCGTACATCATTCGATTCGAGTTAAATGGATCAATTTCCAAATCACCCATCATCCAGCCTAACTTCGGTGAAGGATCCAGGGATGTAGAAGTGGTTCCATGATCGAGCCATGGAGCGGCGGTGATATCCATACTGAACTTATAAGTCCGTTCTGGATAATTGCCCCAATCCCAAATGCGACTCCAAGTAGCGCCACCGTTGGTACTGCGGAAAATGACTTCATCAGGCCACCAGGCGTTTAAGCTGGATACCATCAATGTGTTAGGGTGCTGAGCATCCAGCGCCAATCCACCAAAGCCGTACCAATTATCTGTACCAGTCGTAGGACTGATATTGGTCCAAGCCCCACTAGTTTTGTTGTATTTCCATACTTCACCCTTACTACCATCATACGGTCCTACACCATTACTATAAGTAATATAGAGGTCGCCTGTGGATGACAGCTCGCCGTGATGTGGCAAGAAACCCGTAGGTTGTCCAGCCAGAGCTGTCCAGGTTACTCCACCATCTGTACTCCGATATACACTGCTAGCCGTGTCGGCTACACCCACATAGATCGTTTGAGTAGCGTTGCCAAGTGTACCTGTACTCTTATCGAAAGTGATCCAAGACAATCCGACGAGATCATTCCCATAATCAAGTGTCGGATTCTGAATATACGTGCCTACGTTTGGAAAAGAGGTTACCTTTGACCAAGTTACACCTGAGTCAATACTTTTCCAGAGGCCATTACCACTTCTAGCTCCAAAGTAGAGAATGTTGTTCTTATTGGGGTCGATGACTAGGCGTTCACCAGCGGAACGGCCCGGCATATTGCCACCTACTTTAAAAGGCAGTGGTGTGGTTTGCCAGGTGTTCCCCCGGTCATTAGAGCGCATAATCTGGCCATTATTATCCCAATGATTAGTATACGTACCCGTTGCCATGTAGACTTTATTAGGATCAATTGGGTCTGTAGCCAGAGCATCTACGCCATTCTTGTTCCAATCCACCCAGCCTACCGAGTCACTAATTGAGACCCAACTGGATGTAGCTTGATTCCAGCGATAGGCACCGCCAATATCTGTTCTGGCATAAATCAGATCCGGTTCAGTTTGATTAAAAATAATTCCGGGTACAAAGCCCCCGCCAGCTCCCGTTACAACGCTTTTCCAGGTGTAAGGTTCACTTGAGGCTGCATGGGTAGTAGCTGGGAATGCAGAGAATAAAGAGCCTACCATCGCGCCAAGCAGGACCAAAAGTCCTGTTTTCCGGATACGGTTACGAATCACGTTTTACGCCTCCTACGATATAATTGGTTTGTTTATGCCTTCTTCTTACTCTATATCCCTGCTCCTCCCTCCCCCTTAATCCATACCTTTAGAACTTAGAATCCATTTTCTGATAACGCTTTCATTATAATGGTAAGGTTTTTCATTATCGAGAGAAAATGGTTATATTTTGCAGAAGATTGTCTCTAAAAATCGTACCATTTTCACACTTCAGGATACAATTTCACTAAATTTTGATCAAAAATAATTCTGTTGATAAAGAAAACCTCCGGAATAAATCCCAGAGGCTTTCTAATATAACTATTCTTCACTAGTATCTGCAGGCATAACAATCTCTTTTATACCATTAAAATGGCTGATATTTGTTTGCAAAGTGAGCACTGATTCTGAATCTAAGTTTTCTGATTTCAATGAAGTGAATATTTCCGCTTCCACTTTTTGCGGCAAATGTGTAGTTTTATCCAGCGTATATCTTAGTTTAATTTTGTCTGTTAAATTCTGTTTCATCAATTTGAGTGTTTCCTTACTCGCATCATTAGACGATATCTCCATCGAAAGTATGTATTCTTGTTCCTCTTCAGTAACAACGATCTCCTGAGAATCTATCTGGTACGTGTCTATATAATCGTACGGATCAATAAATCTTTGTACCATTTGTTTTTCTTTCACTGGAATATAATCGTCTTGCTTGATAAATAAATCATCCATTACCTTTGTATGATATTCAGTATCCGATATGTACTCTTCTCGTTCCTTCCCTTCCGCAGTCTCCGATTTTAGATATACGGTATAAGGATTTCTAACATAGTCGACATGAAATGAGACAGCGCTCGACCAATGTTTATCTTCACTTTTTTCCGATTTGCTTGATGTTTCTTCTTGTTTCTCCATTTCTATAGTGTAGCTCTCCTGCTTAGCCAGTTCACTCCGAGACATGCTGAGCAGCTCCTCTGCACGCTTATCTCCCTCTCCTTCAGCACCCGATTTAATGTTCGTTGCACAACCTGTCAAACCTAACATACAAATGATACCGATAAAAACCGCTTTTCTGATAAACATAATACTTCCCCTTCACTTCAAATGAAATCCAAATATAACTAAATCTATTTTATCATTATAAAGCTAACAGCTTATATGACGGAAAAGGTAGACATGTGAAAAAGCGTCTTAAGGTGTACAGTTGCGCCGGGTTTGGTGCTTTGATGCAAATCAAAAAAATACCTCCCCCGCCTTTACAGCTGAGAAGGTATTTTAGTAATATTACCAATTCCCTTAGCTCAATGTGTCAGCACAAACTCATCCAGCAGCTCTCCATCCACATCATAGGCCTGATAGGTTAATGTATCCCCGGTAACGTTAATGCCGGCAAACATTTGCTTATTGTTCTGAAAATGCACCGCATGATAGAACTGATCTTCTTTTTTCTCGTTAAATTTCCCTCCAGAAGCGTTAGTCACAACATAGACTGTCCCTCGTTTAGCACCTTTGGAAATCTCACCTTCTAGAACTATTTTTCCGCCACGTAACGGGTAGGATCTGGAATATTCATGATTATGACCCTGCAGCACTAAGTCAACCTGATACGTATCAAAAATATCCGTCCAATCTTCAACTTTCTTATAGGAGTTCCCCCCGTAAGCCGGACGGTGCATCGCAACGATTTTCCATTTCTTGTCTGTGTTCTTCAGATCTTCCTTCAGCCATTCCGTTTGCTTTTTTAGATTGCTCTCTGTATTCAGTACCGTTACATGCACAGGTCCATAATCGAAGGAATACGAGGTACCTGCAATTGAACCCTTCGCCCCATTATCCGGCAGGTTGAAGTGTGAAGTATAATACGTTGCATCCTCATCCACCTCATCATGATTGCCTGTTACCGGCATTAACGGAATCCCTGAAATCCAGCCCTGCACATTGCCAAAAAAATCATCCCAGCCTGCCGAATCCTCCGGATCCTCCGTCAAATCGCCGTTATGCACAATAAATTTGGCTTCAGGAAATGTCTGAAAAGCCTTGTTCAGTGTATTCCCCCACAGCTTAAAATCCTCTTCCGTTTCCCCTTGAGAATCCGTTACGTTGATAAAAGACACACTGTCCAGTCCATCTTCTTCCGTTGTAAATTCCGCTGCCGGACTCCATTCCCCTTCAACGCCACTACCCACTCTATAAGTATATAACGTCCCGGGTTCAAGACCCGTAGCTTCCACTTTATGAACACCTTTGGTGCCATTGTCTGTTTTGATGGAACTGCTTTTCGCTTCTACCCTTTGTACATCCGTATTTGCAAAAGAGGACACCTGTCCCTTTACAATCTCCAGAATGCCTGCTGCACTAGAATCACTTGTATACCAAGTAAACGCGCGGCTTGTGCTCGCGGCTCCCTTAAAGGTAGTCACGAGATCATACGGTGCTGGTGAATTTGCATCACTTCCGCTTTTCGATCGTTCCAACCCATAAGCCACTAAAATAACCACAATCACAAGCACTCCTAGGATTATGGCAAATTTATAGTCTCTCATCACGGTACCTCCTTATGAAAATTTCTCTCTAGCCTTCTAAATAAGATAGCCCCCTACAAAGTCAGAAGTCAAATCTGCACACGATTCTTTATACAGACTTTTGTTAACGCAGTGTAAAACATTCAGCAAACATTCAGTCTATTTTAAGTTAAGCATAAGGTCTGTCTCCTAGAATTAGTCAAGCAGGAAGGTTAGCCAGAGATAGAGAGAGAAACGAGGTGTGAAAATGAATAAGAAGCTTCAATTCCGGCATGAACTTAAATTTTTCATTAACTATCATCAATACCTTATATTACGCCAGCGATTGCAAAGCTTGATTGATAAAGATCAACACGCTAATGAGAGTGGAGAATACCACATTCGGAGTTTGTATTTTGACGATATCAACAACACGGCACTTGCAGACAAGCTCGGCGGTCTCAGAGAGCGGGCCAAATACCGGATTCGCATTTACAACATCCAAGACAACATCATTCACTTTGAGAAAAAAATTAAAATGGACGATTATATCGCCAAAATCAAAGAACCGCTAACCCGGCAAATGTACGACGAGATTATGGCGGGCAACTACGAAGTGCTGAACGTCCCGGACAGTCCGCTGTTCATGGAGTTATACGATCAGATGCGCCATAACCTGCTGCGACCCAAGGTCATCGTGGATTATGTTCGCGAGCCTTATGTTTGCCACAACGGCAATGTGCGAATAACGTTCGATAAAGAATTACGTACGGGCCTGCATTCTACGGATATTTTCGATAAGGATTTGCATCCGATTCGGGCGATTGATGAGAACTTCATAATTTTTGAAGTGAAATTTGATGAGTACATTCCGGAGTACATTAAAATCGCGTTGCAGCTTGAGGGACTGAATAGGCAGTCCGCTTCGAAATACGTGATCTGCCGCAAATTCTTAAAAACTAACACTTGGGAGGATTATTGATTATGAATGCATCACTAGCACCGCTAGCAGCAACAACAACGACTACAGATACTACAAATAATTTTTCAGACATTATTAAAAACTCGGTGATCGACAATTTTGTATCTGATATTAGTATCTCCAAAATGCTGATTACTTTGGGCGTAGCTTTTCTGATCGGATACTTCATTTACCTGCTCTACAAACGTGTCTTTAGCGGCGTTTTATATTCCAAAAGCTTTAACGTCTCACTTATGGGCATGACCATGATTACAGCTACTGTCATTATTGCGATTAACTCTAACCTTGTGCTGTCCCTCGGTATGGTCGGCGCATTATCCATCGTTCGTTTCAGAACACCAATCAAAGATCCAACTGATCTGATCTTCTTGTTCTGGGCAGCTGTAGCAGGGATTGTAACTGGAGCAGGATTTTTCACCTTGGCTATTATCGGTTCGATCATTATCGGCCTCATTTTGTTCCTGTTCATCAAACACTCTTCTATCGAAACGCCATACTTACTGGTCATTAACTGCGACAGTGATGAAAGTGAACGTGAAGTACACAGCCATATCACCAAATCCGTAAAACGTTACAATGTGAAGCAAAAAACAGTCTCCGCAAACAATATTGAATTGACGCTGGAGCTTCGTCTGGATGATAGAGTAGGCGGCTTTGTCAACACAGTCTCTGACCTAAAAGGTGTCAAAAATGCACTCTTGATCAGCTATAGCGGTGACTATGTATCTTAATTACAACGAGATGAAAGGCGGTGCCCCAGATGAAAACCAGAGGTAAGTCAATCCTGCTGAGTTTTTGCTGCCTGCTGCTGGTCATCGCCGTAGCCGGGTGTCAGAACGCAAGTCCGTCTGCAACAAATAATCCAACGTCTGATGCTCAAGACAAGGTCATTTCGAGCGATGAGAAAAAGCTAGACGAGCAGGTCTTTCCAAAAGATAAGGTCGTGGATGTCAAAATCACTTTGGACCCGGACGATTTTCAGGATATGCTGGATAATGCCAGTGCTGAAGAATATAAAATGGCTTCCGTCGAGTACAACGGTATGAAATACGATAATGTAGCTGTACGTACCAAAGGAAATCTCAGTCTCAGAAGCGTAGTACAGATGACAGACTCTGACCGCTACAGCTTCAAAATTTCTTTTGATGAGTATGTTAACCAGAATTTATTCGGCATTACTAAAATCAATCTTAATAATAATTACAGCGATGCTTCTTATATGCGTGAATTTCTAACCTATGAGCTCGCTGAAAGTGTCGGCCTCCCGACGCCGAAATATTCCTTCGTCAATGTGTATGTAAACGATGAACTGAAGGGTTTCTATCTTGCAGTAGAACAGATCGGTGATGCTTATCTGGAACGCAATTTCGGCAACGCTTATGGTGCACTTTATAAAGGTGTAATGACCGGTCAGGGCAGTGATTTGACTTGGCTGGGCGATGATCCAGCCCTCTATACTGGACTAGAAATGAAATCCGATAAGTCCAACGATGATATTCTTGTCGACATGCTGAATGAGCTAAATAACGGCACCGATTATGAAAAATACATCGACGTAGAGGAATCGCTGAAGTATATCGCTCTAAATGCGGTCACGGGTAATATGGACAGTTATTTAGGTGGGAATAAGCAGAATTATTACTTATATGAAGACGATGGAGTCTTCTCGATTCTGCCGTGGGATTATAATATGGCTTTTGGCGGCATGGGAAGCGCAGATGTGTTAATTGACGAGCCTACCCAAGGTGCGTTGGCAGAACGCCCGCTGATTGCGAAACTGCTCGCTAATGAGGAATACAAAACGAAATATCACGAAATTGTTAGTGAGATGATTACTGGCTATCTAGCGGACGATACGTTCCAGGCTCGGATTGATGAGCTGAACACGATGATTTCCAGCTATGTCAAAGCGGATCCATCCGCCTTCTACACTTTCGAACAGTATGAAAATGGGATAAAGGCTGTTGAGACCTTCATGTCGAACATGGCCACAAGTATCCAGCAGCAGCTCGACGGCACCATTCCTTCATCCGGTGACGGATCAGGAAGTGGTGGCGGCATGGGTGGTGGCATGGGCGGCGGTGGCTTTGGTGGCGGCGCTAAAAATGGTGCAGCTCAAGGCGCTGCGGGTGCTGGGCAGGCCACAGGTGCGGATGGCGCTACTGGTAATACTGGCGCAAACGCAGCTGCACCAAATACCGGAGGGCAAGCGGCTACGGATGGACAGACTGCTCAGGGTGGTGCAGGTGGTGAGCCTGGTGCCATGGGCGGACCGGCTATCCCTAATGCCGGCGATGGTCCTGGCAGTAACTCACAAGCAGCTGCGGGTGGGCAGACTACACAAACAGGGCAAACTGCTCAAGACGGACAGATCAACACTAACGGCCAAGCTGCTCAAGGTGGACAAACCAACACTAATGGGCAAGCTGCTCAAGGTGGATTTGACGGCGGCGCGGGTGGTGAGCCTGGTGCTATGGGCGGACCCGCTTTCCCTGAAGGCGGCGGGAATGGACCTGGCGGTGGCGGCATGGGCGGCGGTGGATTTGGTGGCGGTATGCCTGGTGGTATGGGCGGTGGCGACTTTGGTGGTGCTGGTACTATGCAGCAAAAAGGCAGCACGAGTGAAGCCATCACCACTGGCGTCGCCATCCTTCTCCTAATACTAACCGCTGCTTTCGTAACCTACTACAAACGCAAACGGCTGTAGAGCAGTAAAAAGTATCCTCATCAACAAATAATTCATGCAAGAAGCCTCCGTCGTTTATTGACGGAGGCTTCTTGCATGAACACTATATTCTTGTATCACAACTAGTTCCCGCTTACTCTTTCCGCCCGCGCAATATACTTATGGTTGCTATTAAAAAGGCTAGTAAAGAGATCCCTAATGCGATGTAAACCATTGGGTTGACACTGTTGGAGTTGTTCTCGCTTTCCATGATGGCATTATGTTCTTCCATACTCATGCCATTGTCACTGGAACCGTGAGAATGTTCATTCCCACCGGAGGCCTGCACAATCGAAGTAATAGAATGCGGACTTTCTGTTCCTACCTCACCAGACCACTGCACCAAGCTGCCATCGGCATAATGCTGATAAGCATCCCAAGCAATGTCACCTGCAGTATCAGGGTTCTTCGCTGTGAAATAGAAACGTTGGAATTGTCCTGCTTTAATTCCTTCTCCATTAGCTATCCAGCTAACTTTGTTCCCCTCAATGGTAACATCCCAGCCCGGTGTAGCCTCATATTGCTTGAACTCGGCACCTGCCGGGATACGTAGATCAACTTGTACAGTCGCTACATCTTTTTCTGAAGGGACTTTAAGTGTGTAAGTCTCCCATGCTCCGGTACTGGATTGTGCTGGTGCCACGGTTACGTGTGCGCTTGCCACGGCTGCGAACAACAGAAGTGTTGCAGCGGCTGGTGCGAATAGTGTCATTATTTTGCGAGATAATCTGTTCATAGTTAGAGTGCCTCTTTCCTTAAGTAATTTTATCATTTTTCACTTTCATCTCTATCCTCATAATTACCGCGGAAAATCACGTTTACGTGAAGCAAGCCCCTGCTCCAGAGCATAACGCGTCAGCTGCGTACGATTTTGGAGTTGAAGCTTTTGAAGGATGTTTTTCAGATGGTTTTTTACGGTATGCTCCGAAATCGACAGGCTTATGGCAATCTCTTTATTCGTCGATCCGGAAGACACACAGCTTAAAATCTCCTTCTCCCTTGCCGTCAATGACTCTCCTTCGTCCGTTACTGAAGGAACGGTAAATTCTTTCAGGATTTGAAAAGCCAGCTCCCGGCTTAGCGGTGCTTCTTCATTCACAATGGCTTGCAAATATTCAATCCAGGTGGAAGGTGCCAGATTCTTCAATAAGTACCCTTGTGCGCCTTGCTTCAGCGCTTCGAGGAGGTGGGAAATTTCGTCCGATACCGTAACGATAACGATTTTGACATAGGGATATTCCTGCTTGATCCGGCGAGTAGTCTCCAGCCCGTCCATCTCCGGCATCTGAATGTCGATAAGAATGAGATCAGGCATCCACTGGGCCGTGAACGCGATCGCCTCAGGACCACTCTCCACTACACCAATGACCTCAAAACTATCATCCATGGACAAAATCTCACACATCGCCTCACGCGCATGCGCATGATCATCCACAACCAAAACCCGGTACCTGCTCATAAACTTCCCCCTCCTTTCGTAATTTCCACATTTGTCCCCGTATTGCCGGAGATCACCTGAAGCTTCCAACCCATTCCTTCGACACGTTCCTTCATGATCTGAAGGCCGTAACTTCCGTTTACCTCAAAAGGGTCATGCTGAAATCCTTCGCCATTGTCGACAATCGCCACGCTCCAGTTTTTCTCAGTGCCTGCACCCGTGATAGAAACCTTCGCCGCTCTTGTATGCTTACGCACATTAATAATAGCCTCTCGGATACAAGATAGCAGCTCTGCTTTTTCCGAAGGAGAGAGGGCTTCATCCTGTAGACTCCAATCCAAGGAAACTTCAATCATAATCTCGTTAGCCATTTGAGCAAGCTGATCTTTAACCGACTGTTCCAATGAAAAAGAGTGCTGCTCAGACACTGGTACCTTCAGATTAGCGATCGCCTGCCGAACATAACGGTTCACCTCGTGGACGGTCTTTTTGATCTGATCCACATTTTCTTCGCTGACTTCCCCATTCCTGCGGCTTGCTTCCAGACGATCTATTTTGACAGATAAAAGAAATAAAGATTGCGCCATCCCATCATGCAGTTCCTTAGCTAGCCCTTCCCGGGCTTTCATTGCCTCTTTGAGCGCACGTTCCTGCTCCAGCTCCCGCTGATTCCGCTCCATAAGCGAAAACATAGGGACGAGCAATACAAGAGTGAACAAAAATACGAGGACAGGTGTCAAATAATTCCCCAGATCCATCGAAATATAAGGCATTAGAAACTGATGGCGCACGACCTCCCAGATCCCTACCATTAGCGTTGGCAGTAACAGGATCATGTACTTGATTCGGTTATACGTTGCTGTCCCCTCCCGTACATCTTATGATTAACAATATCACCGTCACAATTCTGCTACATGACTCGATCGGGCTATTTAAAGTTCTTATTGTTACAAATTTAAGTATTTTAAAAAATTAATGCTATCCTTCATAATATTATAAGCAATATATAGTGAAAATTTATACTTTCTTATATTGTAGCAAAAAAAAGATACATCCTTCGATGTATCTGCATCCCAGTTATAGTGGTGATGTGTAGCGTCCGTATTGAATGTCCATTTCTTTAAAAACATCTCCCTCTTTTTTCAGGAAAAATGTATTTACGCCTTCCGCTCCCCACCACTCCATACCGAGTAATGGGCCTTCAGCGGTTTCCGCCGCAAAAAGAATAGAGAACATCTCAGGTATCACTTCCCCTCCATCATCCACCCTCCAGACGGAATATTCATCGCCTTGAATGACAGCCGGATAATCCATAAAGGTAAGCCCGACCTTGTCTTCCAGCACGAGACTGAATAACATATCCTGATCCTGCCTAATGAATTGAACGAGATACAGCTGCCGTTCACCAGACAGGTCAGCAAGTTTCCAAATATGCTCTACTTCACGATTTTTTGCAGAAACAATATTCTGCCCCACATTTTCTGCAACATTTAGCGAGGCTTGCTTAACCTCCGTAGGCTTAACAGAGATTAGCGCATTCGTATTAAACTCTGCCTGATCCGTCAGGTAATAGGTCTCATCAGGAGTCGCATTCCCCTCTTCAACCGTATAAAGATACCCTGGCAGATTCACAAAATTGTGAGCCATCTCCCGGCCATTACTGTTCTCCGTACCCTCCTGCCATTTATTCAATTTCACTTTTAGCACTTGCCCATGATCACCGATCGCCTCATTCAATTGTTGCATTTGCGCATCCAGCCCTTTTTCCTGCCCGGTGACTAAGATGCTCTTGCCAGACTCATCTGCAAAACCAAAATTCGCCTTCAGCTTTCCAGCTTCCAGATAAGCTTCTGGCTGCTGCATGCTTGCCGTTGGTGTTGGCTCTGCACTTGGAGAAGGGGTTGGCTTGTTAGTGCCTGAGCAGCCCGCCAGCAGTAGAACAATAAGAAAACTCACACTGAGCTTATTCATTCCCATTCCTCCAGACGAAACTAAAATATTCCCATACTAAGATACCGTTCCCCTGTGTCAGGTGCAATGCAAAGCACGCGTTTGCCAGCCCCAAGACGACGCGCTTCCTGCAACGCCGCCCATACAGTGGCACCACCGGATGGACCCAGCAGAATTCCTTCTTTTGCAGCCAGCCTTCTTACCGTCTCCAAGGCAGCTTCATCCGCGACCTGAACGATGTCATCATAGACCTGTGTATTCAAAATTGCGGGCACAAAGCCCGGACTCGTTCCTACCAGCTTATGTGGTCCTGGCTTTCCTCCAGATAATACGGGCGAGCCTTGCGGCTCAACCACAAGAATCCGGATATCAGGTAGATGCTCACGCAAAACCTCACCGGTTCCAGTTATCGTGCCCCCAGTTCCTGATGAAGCAACAAACACATCCAGCTTACCTTCCATTTGCTCCAAGATTTCCAGAGCGGTCGTTGTCCGGTGAATATCAGGGTTGGCTTTGTTCTCGAATTGCTGTGGAATAAAACTGTTCTCCACTTCTTTTCCCAGCTCAATCGCTTTTGCTATAGCTCCCGGCATCCGTTCTGCTGCCGGCGTCAGCACAACATCCGCACCATAAGCCTTTAGAATATTGATTCGTTCCTTGGTCATATTATCAGGCATGACAAGAATCGCTTTATACCCTTTTGCCGCGGCATTCATCGCTAATCCTATCCCTGTATTTCCACTAGTCGGCTCAATGATCGTCCCGCCCGGCTTCAACAAACCTGCTAGCTCGGCTTGCAGGATTAGATTATAAGCTGCCCGGTCTTTTACACTGCCACTTGGATTAAAAAGCTCCAGCTTCACATATAGTTCTGCATCTTGGGGGCTAGTCAGCCGATTTAATCTTACAACCGGTGTATTCCCAATCAGCTCTGTTATATTGTTAACCACTAAGGATGTCATTTTAGAGCCTCCTTCATTTCTGTACCTTCCATTATTGTAACGTGAGCAGCACCTCCTGTCGATTCAGAACCCTTGGTTTCTGCAACCTGAAAACAACCGCCCCCCACGAAAGCGGGAGACGGCTGTTCAGTATTGGCAGCTTTATTTTTACGGATTAACGTTAATCGTAAAAGTAGACGTATTATTTTTAATATTCGTTACCGTGTTGGTAATTTTCAGATTGTTAAAGGTGGCTGACCCTCTGGCAGGACCTTGCCCAGCCTCAGCCGCTTCATTTACCCAGATGCCCACTCCGGATTTGCTGTCAAAAGCATCTCCACTCTTTTGCGCACCGGAAATTGTGACATTCGTGAAGATGGTATCTGTCACTGGGAACTGCGGCGCGGAGCCGACATAGTTGGTCTGGAACATGATACCATGATAGGTTGGATCAATGATATCCACATCACTGACACGAATGCCTTGGAATACCTTAGAGGCTGAGAATACCCAGATTGCCGGGAAGGTCTGTGCCCCCCAGAAATGTCCACCTGCACGAACAATGGAAATATTCTCAAAATTCGTTGTCGGTGAAGCGCCAAAGCCGTTCATTGGATACCCGAAGTCAAGTGAGCTGATCGTAATTCCAGAATAGCAAAGCGTGTCGGCAATATAAATGTTGCGGAAGGTATTGGCATATCCGCCATAGACGGCTACACCTGCTGCCCGCCAGGTTAAGATTGAAGTGAGATTCTCATAAATATTATCCTTCATATCTGCACCACCGGAATCAATAGCCGAAAACAATGCAAAGCTATCATCCCCTGTAGCCCGTGCCTCAATATTGGATACGAGATTATTCGTGCTGCCATTCGTCATATTGATGCCGTCAGCGAAGGTGTTGCGGATACGGGAGTTTTTGATCACCATGTAATCCGTATTAGCTCCCCAGTACATACACACCTGATGTTCGGTCCAGATGTTATCGATCGTAATATTTGCCACATTGGAGAAATCAAATACTTTACCCGGACCATCAATACGTGATGTGTAGTTCCCAAAGTAAGCAAAATTCGCAAAAGTAGAGCCATTAGCAGTATCGCTTGCCCGGAAACCGATATCCGTATTCTCCTGATTCGTTGGAGCGTAGAATCTCGTATACCATGGGCCTGCACCAATGATCTTCACTGCTTTTCCATAGACTTGAAATTTACTGGAGGTCTGATAGTTACCTGCTGGCAAATACACACCTACGAGATTTCCGGTCGTATCCATGCGTACTTTATCTAGCGCATTTTGCACATCCTGATGTGTAAAGCCGGCTGGGACCGTATATTTGGCCGGATCTGGATTGGCAATCGGTGAAACCTGCTCCAGACTGATGAAATCAATGGCATACTGCGAGGTATTTGCCACATCCTTTTGCAGTCGAATCGTACTACCTTTCGGAATCGTGCTGTCGAACATAATGTTGGCTTCATCATAAATATGCCGCGGAGAGCCCGCGCTTGGTGAATTGCCGGGACTTATCTCTGAACCGTACAGCCATGCATATTTAGAGGTCAGATTAATCGCCTTGGTATAAACTCCGTTCACATAGATGTTCAGTGTAGCATTCGTACCGTCTCCACTCGCCGAATCTGGAATCGAGAAGCGGGTGACCAGTGTATTAGTGTCAGCCTTAGTAGTGAATTCTACATAACTGCCTGTAGTATTCAGTGTAACTGCTCTTCTGCCTGAAGCCTCACCCGCAAGATCTCCAATGGTCCGATTAGCAGTAAGCTTCACAGCCCCGCCACCAATCACGCCCTCCTCAGCCTCATACATGTCGTAAGGCATATTGGCTCCACGACCTACAAAAAGAGACTGTGTTTGAATATTGTTGGCTTGTTTAACTGGCAGCTCATTAGTGTCTACGGCAATTTCGGTCTTCACAGTATATTTGCCATTAGCTGCTGTCCAAGTGCCAAGGCTAACAGGAGGCGCTGTTACTCCACTGCCAATCACGCCGTTATAGGTTCCAGTTAAGGTTTGGAGTACAGCATTCGTAGTAGCATCCAGAACCTTCAAGGTTATGTTATGCGCACCCCCTGCGGATGCTGCCGTCCCTTGATTCTTGATTGCCACCGAGAAGCTGACCACATTGCCGCCTGCTGGATTGCTTGGTGTCCAGCTAACTGGGGAAGCTACTAGATCAGAACTGGATACGGGAGCAATAATAAGAGAATTTGGACTAGTGAAGCTGTTATTGCCTTCGTTCAATTCAATAACCGTATTATTCTCGTCAACCTTTGCAGTTAAAGTATAGGTAGCTGCATCCTTTACGCCCATATTTAAAGTGACGTTCGTAGATGCGCCAGCCGCTAATGCCCCCACTGGGCTAGTACCTACAAGTGTGCTGCCCAAGTAGAAATTTACATTAGTCGCTGTGGAAGCTAATGTTCCAATATTTTTTACCGTTGCATTTAAAGTAATGGCATTGGTCTCTACTGGAGCTGAAGGTGACCATGTAAGACCGGTTATCGCCAAATCCGGATTAGCAGCTGGTGCACCCATCACTTGGAATTCAGCGATTTGTCCAGCGGTTGAACCAGTATTGGTGGTAATCTTCAACTGTACTTCACTAGCCGTGGCCGTTACCGGAATAGTGACCGTATTGCCGGTTGCCGGATTAAAAGTATACACGGTTGCTGGCACAAGACTAGTAAAGGCTGTTGTATTCTGATTATGCCCAAGCACTTGAATAGTCTGAGTACGTGTGGACCAGGCCGATGATGGATTCAGTTTGAGGACAATGGATGTAATATCGGCATTACTCCCCAGGTTTACAGATAATGTATTGGGATAACTTCCTCCTGCTCCTTCCCAGTAAGTAGTTACATCACCGTCATTCGCATTTGCAGGAACAAAGGTAAAGACGGAAGAGGAAGCGTTGATGCTTTTGTTCAAAGCCAGATTGGAACCCGCCCCAGGCGTTGGTGTAACTGTTGGTGTCGGGGTCGGTGTTACCGTTGGAGTTGGTGTAGGTGTTACTGTCGGTGTTGGCGTAGGAGTTACCGTCGGTGTCGGTGTTGGTGTTACCGTTGGAGTTGGTGTTGCCGTTGGAGTTGCCGTCGGCGTTGGTGTTGTCGCAGAAGCTGGAGTGACGTTCAAATTATCTAGATTCACATTTCCAGTGTCTCCTGCATCGTACTTATAAGTAATCGTGTTAGTGCCAGCATTCAGAGCCAGCGTCTCAATCTTTGTTGACCAAGTATTCCAATTGGCCAGATTCGCAAGTGAGGTTTGCTTAATTTTAGTTCCATTCACATAAACACTAATGGTTTTTGTACTGCCTGATGCATTTGAAAATCTTAATGTAGCATCATAGTTACCAGCAGAAGCCACATTAACACTAAATGCAGTTGCAGCACCTTGATTTAGGTAACCATCAACAAATCCTGTACCTGTATAACCTGTATGATCCGTGTTAACCTTGGAACCACCCGATAATGCGGCATTCTCCGCTTCATATCCTGAGGATGGAGTTGTAGTTGTATTACCATGAACCTCAAATTCCGCTAACTGTGCTGCTGGCCAGACCGTATTGGATGTGAAATTCAGTTTAACATATCTGACATTCGCAGCTGTAAAGCTGATGGTCACTGTATTGGAATCACTCGTTGGATTAAATGTATAATTGGCGGAATCTACTAAGTTATTGTAAGCTGCATCATCTGTACTCCCTTGCACCGCTAACGTTTGAGTTCTTGTTTCCCAATTCGTAGGCAGCTTTAACACAACCTGATTCACGCTGCTTGCTGCCCCTAAATCCACTTTAATCCATTGCGGAAAAACACCGCTTGCGCTCTCCCAATACGTTCCTTGGCTGCCGTCATTAGCATTGGCTGCTACGTATACATCACCGAACGAGCTTGAAGTAATAGTCTTCCCTTGGGCTAAATTCCCCGCAGCTAAACTCACCGAGGGATATAATCCTAACTGACCTACAAATAATATAACAATCAAACAATAAAGTACTGCCGTCTTCCCGGTAAATCTTTTAGAAGCTGCTATCATTGAATAACCACCTTCCAAAATTTTGTGGAGCTATACAGCAGAAAGGATGCGCTTTCAAAATAGTAGTTTTATAGACATTCGCCTCCTACATTTGAAGTGATGAATTACGGATACAAGCTAACTAATAACGCTAATAATATAAGTTATACGTAGATGGCCGTCGATGGCAATTTCTATGCTTTGTATGTGGGATATTACGTTCAACAAAAAAAAGCCCCGGAGAGGACAAGGGGACTATATTGCCCCTTAACTCTCCGAAGCTTCATGTTATACATTAAATCTAGCTACCAACCCTTGCAGTCCATGCGCCATTGTACTTAATTCACTTGCAGAGGATGCAATTTGTTCGACCGAAGCCATTTGCTCTTGTGAGGCTGCTGACACATGCTGAGTACTCGCAGCGGTTGTTTCCGAGATTTGCGTAACGTTACGAATTGACTCTACAATCTCATCCGCAGCCGCCGTAATCTCCTCCACGGCTCCAGATACTTCCTGAACCTGTTCGGCGAGTGAATCTATAGATAATCGAATCTCACCGAAGGAACGTCCCGCTTCCTCGATAATCTCCGTACCTCCCTTTACTTCACGCATGCTGCTCATCATCACCTTCATGGCATCATCTGCTTCACTTTGGATCCCAGTCGCCATTTCTGCAATTTGATTGGCGGATTCCGCGGACTGCTCTGCCAGCTTACGGACCTGATTGGCAACCACAGCAAAACCTCTACCTTGCTCACCAGCACGAGCTGCCTCAATCGTCGCATTTAGGGCCAGCATATTCGTCTGCGAAGCGATTCCTTTTATGACTCCTACAATACTGCCAATCTCCTGAGATCGATTCACAAAACCTTGGACTTGCTGTGATAAAGATTGTATGGAGTGATTAATCGATTCCATTTGCTGCCCAGCGGCCTGAAGGGATTCATCTCCTGTAATGGCAAATGCCGCAGAGCGATGGGAGGCTTCCGAGATGTCCTGGACACTGGCAGCAATTTGGCCGATTCCTAGTGATATTTCTGAGATTGTAATTGTATTAGTCTGCAAATCATTCATCTGTTTGGCTGTTCCGGAAGCGACTTCACCCATAATATCCGTTATTCGTTCTGTGGCGCCTGCCGTCACTCCACTATCTGACCGAAGCTTTGTAGAGGAACTCGCGAGACTATTCGCTGATAACTTCACCTGTTCAATCATCGTGCCCAGATTATCTGTCATTTTATTAAAGTTAAACGCCAGTTCACCAATCTCATCTTTAGAACGAACACTTAACTTGCGCGTAAGATCGGCATCCCCATCTGCAATTTCCTTCAACTGAGTGTTCACATCACGAAGCGGTTTAATAATTCGTCCAGAAATTAGCAGCGCAAGGATCACCGCGAGCACTACCGACAATCCGGTCACACCAAAGCTAGTAATCAAAGCGTTATTACGATGCGAATTTGCCAGGCTTTGTCCATTCTCTATTTCCTCCATGAGCATGTTCTGAAACACAATCTGAGATTCTATCATAGCGTCTAATGATAGGTCCGTGAATTTCTTTTGCGCTTCCGGGAAGTTGCCTTCCTTAGCTAAAGCAAAAGCTTCCTTCAGAACGATCAAATAATCATTCCATTTGCTCTTCAGCTCAGTTACACCCTTTAACTCAGCTTCACTTAATCGGGCACTCTCCAGCTCTGTAATAGCATTTTCAATCAATGGGAGCATTTCTTCATACTGCGCCAGATAGGAATTCCGCTCATCATCTGTGTTGCTCATCACATAACGAGCACCCAGCTCATCTGCGGTACGAATCTTATCCGTTAAGCCTTGAACAAGTGACAGCTTGTCCCAGTTACGATTAACCTGATCTGTCAATTGGGTAACCTTCCCCTGAAACAATGTGTTTCCGGCTATCGCCACTAGAAAGACTATAATCACAGCAGTAAATCCTAAGACTATTTTCCCACGGATACTTTTCACCATCGTTTTTCCTCATCTCTATATGTATGTAGGTCTATTTGGTACTTTTATCCTACTAGCTCTCCCTTAAGCCTCTCTGAATTTGAACTGAATGTTTGCTTAAAAAAACAAAAAGACCCCTATTTCCGGCCGAGGGCAGGAAATAATGGTCTTTTGAGATCTTTTTATTCGTATAAATTTCCGTTAGCCAGCTCTGCCAGCTTCGATTCATCCAGTACACTTAAGCGTCCACGATTTCGTGTAATGATTCCTTCATCAATAAAACGACGTACGATTCGATTAAGATGCCGATAGCTTGTGCCAAGCAATTCTGCTGTTTCAATAAGACTTGAGGTCCGAATCTCCTCCACTCGCCGGTCACCGTTTTTATCTGCGAACAAAGACATTAAATAACTGGCAAATCGATTCTCCACAGGATACAACAGGTTAAGTGCGGAGGCTTGACCGAGCGTATGCAATTTGTGACTAAGTTCTCCGACGAGAAAACGTAACAACGCTGTATTTTCCTCAAGCTCTCTCAGGAGTAGTCTTCTCCCTGCAAAAAGAATCAAGCTCTCACCCACAGACTCCACTTGATTCTTAACAGGGAACCGGTGAAGCAGCTCTACATCCCCAATCACAGATATCGGATTTGTAAACCGCACCAGCATAGATTTGCCATTTGGCAGCAAGGTCTGAATTTTGAGCTTGCCCTCAACCAATATGAACATTCCATCCAATTGATCGCCAACCAAACACAGCTTTTCTTCATCCGCGTAACGTCTCAACTCCATTTTATGAGTTACCAGCGGGCTAAATATTCCGTCCAGACCGTTCTTCACTGCCAAGGCACGGACAGCCTCACGGTCATTTATCGTCTGCATGTAGTGCCCCCTCTATTGTTTGCTCCAGTGTAATTTAGAATACCCCACAAAAAAAGGACATATGTCCTTTTTAATGAGGTTTTCCTATGACACTTTACATTACAACAGAATCCACACAATAACGAATCATATCTACCTTCTGATCCTGCAGCCAAAATTCAATACTCCGATGGTTGATTTTATCCACGTATCCGATAATCTCAGCCCCTTGCTCCCCTCTTTTATAATAAGAAGTGCCATAAGCCTTGATCACTTCGTCTGCTGAAGCTCCAATATGAATATCTCTTGCCGTACTCATCGTATGATCGGAATAGACGCTGATTAGAATGATCTTATCATCACCACGTGCTGTGGCTATTGTTGTCTCGTGACCCAGATCATAATACTGATACCGCTCTATATCATTATTTGGCTTAGGTTCCCTAGCGATTGAATCAAGGCTTTGAAGCAGCTGAATGCCGCCCAGACTTTCCTGTTCAAGATTGGTGCAGGAAACACGCGAGTAATGATTTTGTTTGGGCGCATTGTATAAATAGATATGATAGATCCCGTAACTTAAACCTACCGTAATAAAAATGATGATAAATGACCAGCCTCTTTTAAATGGCTTCTTCCTCACTGACCTCACACCTTCTTCTTACCTTTACTGTGCAAAATATTCAGCCAGCTCACGCTGCGCCAGATATTGCGGGAAATTGAACGACTGCCAGGCCCGCTCACGCTTATTGAGTTCTCTCCATTCATTCTTTAAAAAATCATCCAGCATCCCATCTTCCTGTTCACTAAACCTTATCAGAGAAGGGATGACCTCCGGAGATAAACGGACCAAATAATTGGCGTCCAATTTACCACTTGCCGCATAACGATCCATATTTTTATTAGCGATAATAACATCCATCCCGATATAGTTCATGACGACGTAGGAGATCAAGCCCAGCACAATATAACATTTCGCCAATGGCACACGCTGAACAGCTATCCGTAAGGCTGCAACCACCAACAATAAGCCCATAAATATCATAAATGCATGCACTAAAAACCGAGTCGTGGTATAGCCGTACACCTCTTCATATAGAGTCAGACGGGTATAGGCGGAATATAGCATCACTGTCGAGCAACCAACCAGAATGTAGAGCAGGACATTAATAAATTTTTGCAGCCCTCCACTTCTTTTTCCTTCCGATACCAAAGCCAGCAGCAAAATCACGAAATTAATCGCAGCCACCATAATCAGCTCAAAAAATCCACTACGTGCGTAATCAGCATATGAGCTGCCCTCTGGTAAAATCCCTTCCCATGCTCCAAACAAGTAAGAAAACTGTACGAAAACAAACAATACATATACCGTGTTAATGACTATAAGAATCGTCGTCATAATTATCGGATCCATTTTAAAGCTTACAGGCGCCAGTACTGGACCATATTCCTTAGGCTGCATATTCCAGTCATAGATTTTCGAATCCACATACCCCCACACTAAGCCGAAAAAGCCCATGCCCAGCAGGATAATCCATAGCACCCGCACAAAACCTTCCCCAAATGAAATCCGATCCAGCACATTCGGCAGCGCCAGCAGTACATGATGAAACACTCCGTCCGCTGAGGACAGCAAAGTAACCACAACCAGCAATATTGGAAAAGAGATCGCAAGTCCTATCAGCACTTTCCCCATGACCTGCTTACGCTCGTCCTTCATTTTACTGCCGCCAGTCCTTTTAATGATCGTAAACACAGTGCTCCAATGGCGGAAATTCTGTGGAAGCAGATGCTCCAGCGTGTTCCCCACTAATCCAAGCCGGCTCCAAGCCGGCCGTTTATCACTAAGCAAATAAGTCATATGTAATAAAATCAACACCGGGATCACCAGCAGGTTCAGCCCAAAGAAGAAAAAATTATGAAAGAATAAATAGGTTAATGAAAGTAGAAAAATCGCTCCAAACCAGAAGTAACTGAATTTGTTGAGCTTGCGGATTTTAGCCTTGGCATAATAAAGCATGAACGCATAGAACAGACACACAAAGATTGGATACGATAGGCCCGCCAGCTTTCCATAAAATAAATACTGATGAACTATTGCCAGTAAGAACGCAGCAAGCAAAGCAGCAAGCGATCGATTAAGCCTAAGTCCCGTTCCCGTTTCCATTTCCTCGGTCATGGTAATTACCCCCATTTTCTTACTTTCTCATCCTTATTTTACGTGATAAAATAAGAAAAAAAAGAGAAAGAATTTATTTATAATTTCCTATTTTCCGAAAGGAACCAAAACAATGAAGCTGCATAGCCAATTTTTAAAGCTGCAATCTCATTTTGGGGGAGCCACAGAAATCTCAGTGACGATGGATGAGTTGGCATTGATTTTCGGCTGTACACACCGCAATGCCATGCATATTGTGAATAAAATGATGTTGCAGGAATGGATCAAATGGACGCCTAAGCGTGGGCGGGGAAGCCGCTCTTTGCTGCAATTTCTTGTTCCCTCCGAAGAAATTGCCCTTCAATCCATGATGCAGGCGATTAGCCGCAAAGATGTCCACCACGCTATAGAAGGCATCAAAACCCATGCCAGCTCCACCTCACTGCAGGATACACTACAGGGTTGGCTGCTGACCTATTTTGGGCATCATTCTGAAATTCGTAGTGACAAACAAATTGATACTCTCCGCCTGCCCATTACCCAGCAGCTACATACCTTCGATCCGTTATATATGAATTTGCTGGCAGAGTCATTTGTTTCCAGCCATGTTTTCGACGGGTTAGTGAAAAGAAGCGGTGAACGGGACAAAATTGTTCCCTGTCTGGCTCACGCCTGGGAAGTCGATGAGAGCCGGACGCTCTGGACTTTTTTTCTGCGCAAAGAGGTGTTATTCCATCATGGAAAAGTGCTTACAGCCAAGGATGTAGTCTATTCCCTGGGACGGTTGATGCGAACCTCTAAACGGACACTCTATAGCTATATTTTCAAAGAAATCCAGCGGGTCACCGCATTAAATCCATCTACCGTTCAAATTACGCTTAAGCAGCCTAATGAACTATTTCTGCCATTTTTGTGCACGAGCAGAGCCGCAATTGTACCGCGTGATTTAGAAGGAATAGATGAGCAGAGCTTTGGCCGTAGACCCGTGGGGACTGGCCCCTTTAAGGTTGTGGACATGACCGAGGACACTTGTGTGCTGGAGGTTTTTCCTTATTATTTTCAAGGACGGGCTCATTTAGATCGGGTTGAAATCCTTTATGTCCCGTGGGATACCGAAACGTCATCCTCTGATACGGGTTCTGCTTTTCACGTGATTCAGAATCCCTCATCCGCGAGTTCTTCGACCTGGAGCCGAATTCATTCGGAGTCTTCCATCCGGAAATTCGTCACCTGCAATACGCAAAAAAAGGGACCGCTAAGCGATCCCCTGCTTCGGGCAAAAATAGTCTCCTGTTTAAAAGACGATTCAGCGTCCATCGAGCAAGAAGTGATAAAAGATCAAGAAATCACGTTGCAAATCTCTACGATTCCACAATATGCTGGCGATGCTGATTTTATTGCCACTAGACTAGAGCAACAAGGTTATAAATGCAATGTCATTTCCGTGTCTCCAGAGGAATTTAAAGGTCCGATTCGGCTGGAATCTGACCTGATTGTTTTCTCATTATTCCGTGACGAGGATGAACAACTTCGTTTATTTGATCTATACCTTACGCTCTCCCAGCATATTGAACCGTATACCCGGGCGGATATAGAAGGCTGGCTGTATACCATCGCGCGCGAACCTAATCCGGTGGCCCGAGCGGAAAGTTTCAGTATCATCGAGAACCGTCTGATTAAAGAACACCACCTACATATTTTGTATGAAAAGCCCACTCAGACAGCTTATCTCCCCTCTGTCCGCGGGGTTAGCTTCAATAGCCAGGGTTGGGTCGATCTTCGTCATGTCTGGTTTCCGCCACTGCTCTCTAGCAGCAGCACGAGTTGATCTGCTTGAATTAAAAAATGCGGAAATCCAGAGCTTGCCCCGGATTTCCGCATACGCGATAAAGCTAATTATTAAGCTGCTGTTTTAGTCGTAGCTGTAACTGTAGAAGTCCCCGCATCCCACTTCACATCCATATTCAATCCCTCGGAAATAAATCTAACCGGAACTAATGTCCGATTTCCGATAATTTGCGGAGGAACGTCGAGTGTGAGCGCTTTTCCATTGATGTAAGCAGTCTTGCTGCCAATGGCCATTACGATCGTTGTATTGTCTTTTACTGCAGTGATTTTCTTAGTCGTTTGATCCATGGTTACTGTAGCACCCAGAGCATTAAAGATTGCATTCACTGGCACAAGCACCCGGCCATCCTTATTCACAGGAAGCTGATCTGCAAAGCTGACCGCTGTTCCGTTTAAAAGTACGGATATTCCGTTAGTTCCCGTCGTGTTCGGATTAGTTGTTGATGGTGTTGTATTTACAGAGGGTAGAGGTGTGACGTTAAGTCCTAGCTGGCCTTGCAGATTAGCAAGTCTGTTCAGCGCAAAGGTCATAATCGAACCTGCAGCCATTGTGCCCATACCTTGTCCCCCGCCTCCAGCGTTACCTGTTGGAGGTGTAGGATTACCATCAGTCGCAGTCCCTGTATTATCAGGACGTGCTGGCGGTGTCGTTCCATCCGGAGGTGTCATGCCCTCCATCCCTTCAGGAGGTGTCATGCCTTCCATCCCAGCTGGTGGAGTCATTCCTCCACTACCACCCATCTCACCTGTTGCTGAATAAGTAACATTACTTTCAAATTGTTCCATGGTATAAAATTTGGTTGGATCTGCTTGAACGTAAGGTTTAATTAAGGTAGCCAATTCAGTAATTCTGCTCTGAATTCCTTCCAAATAATCAACCAGCTCAGATACATATTTCAGGTATTTAGTCTTATATTCAGGCACTTCCAACAGATTAGCAATCATTGGGACCTGATCTAAACTTATCCCAAGTGTAGGATTATCAATCGATGCAGTTACTGCGTTGGTATTGGCTGCGATGGTTGTTGCCGATGTAGAAGTTGTGCCCGCAGCAGCTGTTGTATCTGTTGTCCCTATTCTGCCGCCTCCGCCACCAGAATACCCGTTAAAGGACATGTTCATATCCCATGGAAGTACACTAAATTTACCGGATGCATCCCCGTACAACATATAATTATGACCTTTATCCCCGTTATAGCTGTCATAGTTCCCCAATACAGCATTAGCAGCGATATACTTCAGGGCCGAATCCACATCTAGCACACTTTCAATAGAACCCTTCTCACCGGCAGGCATCTCATTCAGCACCTTGATGAAGTTCTTTAACGAAGCTTTATCATCTTCCTTACCTGTATCATAAGTTATCGTTTCGTAGTCGCTGCCTTCTTTGTACTGCAGATAACTTTTTTCTTCTGTATCATACAGAACACCGTCGTCATAATTTTCTCCATAGGTACGTTCTAAGTAGCTGTCATCTATTGCTTCCACACCTACATAAAAACCATATAATTCTCCGTTGATATACAGATTGGTGAACACAGTCAAAGGTGCATCCACACCAACAGAACGGAGCGCTTCGTAATGTAAATATTCACGAATATACGAAGGGTCCGAAAAATTGTTGTTCAGTACCATTTTATCAAGACCAAGTAATGTTTGCTTCTTATCATATTTATCAAATTTCAGCCGGAAGCTGTATCTGTCCGAGTCTGTCATACTGGCTACCGATTTTAACGTCAGATTCCCTTTAGTAGAAAATCCAACATTTTCAACAACATTCCCGTCAACTTCAACCTTAACTTTTTTGTATTCTTTTTCGAGGGGACTTGCTAATATACTTTTCCAATCCGCATCATCAATCGTTACTTTAACATCAATGATTCTGTCACCCGCGAACAGGGATTCATACGCTTTCGTTACACCTGCATCCGCCGCACTAACTACGGGCGTGTTTCCAGCAACTCCAAACGCCGTTGAGACGATAGCAAGACTTAGTGTAACTGCCATGAACTTTCTCAGCAAATTTTTCTTCTTCACCATGTGTAATCCTCCTTGAAGTACAGATTTATGTTTTCGCAGTTCAAGGAGATTGTAAAATATGAATCTGAATATACGCTGAATAGCTTGTCTAAGCTTTGCCAGGCAGGCTGTTTATCAGCCCTTTGCCAATCAGATTAGCTGAAACCGGCGGTTTTCCGATCTCTCTGGCCCAGACCGATAATTGCCCGACATGATGAATCTCATGAGCAATCACATGGCGCATTACCTCACCCCAGGCATCGGTCACGATCCTGCCATCCGGAAGGTGATCCTCAAAAATCCTCTGCTCCAGCCCCTCATGCCAAGCCGTTACAAAGGGTTCCACCTCTGTGTGGAATTTTGCATCCAATTCTCGTACTTGCTGCAAAGTCTTGTACTGCTCAAAATCCTCTTGGAAATCCTGTTTTCCTTGCAATACTTGAATCCAGCTCCACTCCACATCCACAATGTGAAAAAGCGTCTTGAGTATACTGCCTACACCACCTATACGTGTTGCAAGCAGCTCCTCCTCAGAAATATTTGCACACCACTCATACCATTGTTCGCGGACCATCCAGTTATATTGAAAAAATGTCTGCAAATAAAAACCTCCTAGAAAGTTGTTGTACTTTTTAATGGGAACTTAAATGTTTTCGGTATCCTTCTACCTTTTCATCTCTATAACCTAACGATTCATAGAACACATGCGCTTCCTTCCGCTGCTCACCGGAGACTAAAATAATATAATAGCAGTCTCTTTCCCGGGCCGCTTGTTCAATGGCGTTCATAAGTTTTTTGCCGACGCCTTGACGGCGTGCCCGCGCTGAAACGACCACATTCTCAATCACCATAAACGGTTTGCAGTCCCCCACTAAGTCCTGACACACGATGCCCATCAAAGACCCTAGTAACTCCCCCTCTACAAAAGCACCCAATAGAATGTACCGGTTATCCGCCTTAACCACTTTAAACACTTCTTCAAGCTTATTAAGGTCAGACGGTTTATTCATCAGCTCTTGATATAAATTCCCCAGTTCAGGAAGAGATTCCATTTCTATTTCTTTAATATCAACCATGATTGTTTATCCTGCTTTCTTTTAAATTAACAGCCCTGCTCATACACATACAGTCCACCATTCCGTGGATGAGATATACGCTTTCAATTATAACCTCTTTGGACCAACTGCTGTGCCAACATCTTCATAAAAGAAGAATGCCCATAATACCAAACTTCCTTCAAAACCCCATTATTTACGAACTATCAACTCGAATTCATCCTTCTGTCCATCCCACTCTACGCACCAATCCCAGAATGTACGGACTTTAACTCGCCGTTGACTCCCTCAACATTATTGCTGAATTCTTCTGTAGCCTGTTGAATATATTCCGCCGACCAAAAGTTCCTCCTATACCATTTGTAAATATCTCAGCACGATCTCAACACGATCTCCAACCGATAAATCTTCCTCTATTCGTAAAATAGGACATTCCAGTGCGGACATCCATTCCTCATGCAGCACTTTGCTCCTGACTTCAACTCCAGCAACATCATATAATGCCGCCCACTCCATAAAGGTCTGATACGCTTCGTATTTACTTCCTCCAGGCAAAATATGATCACCATATCTCTCGTACTCTCTGGCTCTTAATCTATCTAAACGAATTTCCGGTGGAAGTCCTAGAAAAATAACCAAATCGAATAATGGTCGAAGGCCATCTCCCCAGCCACATACCGCACCGCTTAGAATCCAAGGCTCCTTATGGGTCAAATCCCTTGTAATTCTTGCTAATCGCTCATTGACCTCACGTTGCTTAGTGAATTTATGCTCCCAAAAATAGTCGTCACTGTCTAACTGGACATGTGGCAACACTTTAGCTAATTCGTAACCTAATGTACTCGTTCCTACGCCTGAGGCTCCCATAATATGAATTTTTCTCATACATTCCCTCACCTTTAAGTGGATTTAAAGTTGCAATTCGGGCAATTTCCCTCCAAATATAAAAACAAATAGACTGCTCTCTAAGTAAGCAAAGCAGTCCATTTATCGTATAGCTCTTATTCCGTTATAGCTGCTACGTCTTTAGGAATCCGGCGTGCTGCATCCGTGGATATAGCCGCTTGGATTACTGCCAGGCGGACCTGTTCAACTACTTTTTCGTTAAAAATACTTGGGATGATATATTGCTCATTGAGTTCATCCGGATGAACGACCGATGCAATGGCTTTTGCCGCAGCCAGCTTCATTTCCAGATTCACAGTTCTAGCCCGGCAATCAAGTGCGCCACGGAAAATACCCGGAAAACACAACACATTATTGATCTGGTTCGGATAATCACTTCTGCCTGTCGCTAGAACGCGAACAAAAGGTTCTGCCAAATCCGGTTCAATCTCCGGTGTAGGATTAGCCATCGCAAAAACGATGTTATCACTGGCCATGCTTTTGAGATGATCCACGGTCAGGATTCCCCCACGGGACACCCCAATAAAGACATCTGCCCCTTGTATAACCTCCGTTATTCCACCCTCAATTCCCTCAGGATTGGTTGCGGCAGCAAGCTTCTGCCATTCCGGATTATCATACTGGAGATCTTTTCTGAGAACGCCTTCACGATCAACCGCATAAATATAACGCGCGCCCGCTGCCAGCAGCAGATTACATATGGACACCCCAGCCGCCCCTATACCCACAACAACAATCCGCGCATTTTCAATAGATTTATTAACAACTTTAAGCGCATTCAAAAGTCCTGCAAAAGCCACCACGGAAGTTCCGTGCTGATCATCATGGAATACCGGAATGTCCAGCTCTTCCGCAAGCCGGCGTTCGATTTCAAAGCAGCGTGGTGAACTTATATCCTCTAAGTTTATCCCTCCAAAGCCAGGAGAAACTGCTTTTACGATATTGATAATTTCATCCGGATCTTTGGTATTTAAGCATAGCGGAAAAGCATCAATGTTCGCCAATTGCTTAAACAGCATCGCCTTACCTTCCATGACAGGCATCGCTGCTTCCGGACCGATATCCCCTAGTCCAAGTACAGCAGTGCCGTCCGAAACGACTGCAACTGTATTTCTTTTCATCGTCAGAGAATAAGCTTTTCTGGGATCTTCGGCAATCGCCGTACACACTCGGGCTACCCCCGGCGTATACACTAAGGATAAATCCTCCCGATTTTTAATCGGCATTTTAGGTGTGATTTCGATTTTTCCGCCAAGATGAGCCAGAAACGTCCGATCCGACACGTTGATTATTTTAATTCCCGGCATCTTCGATAATATTGAGATAATTTCTCCATTAGCTGCGTCTTGCACATTCACTGTTATATCTCGGGTAGTGACATCCTTCCCTGCACGTATCACGTCAATAGCAACAATATCTCCGCCAGCTGCGGCAATTCCTGAAGCAACATCGCCAAAAGATGCAACCGATTTCCGAATTTCGAGCCTGATAATCATTGTAGTCGCAATCGACATGAATTAGCCTCTCTTTCTTCAATCCTATTATTTAAAAAATACTATACTTTCCCATTTAAACATATCTTCCGCCTATTAACTAGATCAACGAAAAATTTTTCTTCATTCAGTATTCCCATCCGCACCCGGTCCAAATACATCAGGTATGGCAGCTACGGACACAGAGCCATTTTTCCCGTGAAAATAAATTTCATCATAATCTTAAGTGTATGTAAGCATAAACAAACAGTAAGCTCTTCTACTCTTCATTACCTTCTCTGCATGCTGTAGAGCATCCCGCCGATTCTTTTCTCCGCTGGCACTTTCAGTTGCTCTCCCTCACTAAGGTCTGTACTGCTCTTCTAGCAAAACAGCCTTACCTTCTACAAATGTCAGATGGAATAATCTATCCACAAGCTCTTCGCTAATAAAATTCGTATAGTCAACTTGCTGAGGTCTCGCCCCATTTAGTTCAGCTATAGTTACATCAGTCTCAAGCTTAAGTCGTTCGATTTCATCGCTTGCATTTCGGATATAGAATCCATTAGGCAATGATTCGGGTTCTTGTATACCATCTTCTTTAGCCGCAATTTCTGCCGCCTCTCCACCGAACCATTCCACCTCATCCAGATCCAGATAAACCGTATTCCCTTCTGTGATTACTCCCTTTATAAAAGCTAATTTTTTCTCCACTTGAGGTAAGTTATAAATAATTTTTTTCAGTTCCTCCACGCTTTCACCCTGCACTCCACTCTCAGAGTTAGATTGGATTGAAATCTCGCCTATAGTTTGAACAAGCTCCTTGGTAGTTTGGTTAGTCTCTTTTGGTGGCTTGTTATAAAAAGAATATCCATTAAAGCCAAGTGAGACTAATGTGATACCCGCTAAGACTGTACCCATTAAATTTTTCCATTTCATAAGCTTCACCCTCTATCACAAGATTTAACGGAACCTTAATAAACAATTGCGCTATATCATAGACAATCACAAGTTGACCGGGCAGAATAAATATTATATACATGTCTTACCTATAACGTAGTTGAAGGAGCTCACACTTATGACAGAATCATTTCAGGCGTTAGTTGTCGACAAAACAGAATCATCCTTCTCCGTAGCTGTTAAGCCGGTTACCCTAGAGGATCTGCCAGCTGGAGAGGTTGTAATTAAGGTTGCTTACTCCAGTGTAAACTATAAAGACGGTTTAGCCAGTATTCCAAACGGTAAAATTCTAAGAACATATCCCTTTATTCCAGGGATAGATTTATCCGGTGTTGTGGTATCTTCCACAGATGAGCGGTTTCATAAAGGGCAGCAAGTCATTGCGACAGGATATGGTGTTGGCGTATCACACTTTGGCGGCTTTAGCGAATACGCTCGGATTCCCGCAGGTTGGATCACTCCCCTTCCCGAAGGCCTGACGCTTAAAGAAGCTATGATCTACGGTACTGCAGGACTGACAGCTGCCTTGTCCATACTAGCCCTGGAAGATCATGACGTTTCCCCGGACAAAGGCAAAGTACTTGTAACAGGCGCTACCGGCGGTGTAGGTGGATCTGCTATTGCCATGCTTGGCGCAAAAGGGTATAGCGTAGTGGCAAGCACAGGTAACGCCAAAGCTACCGATTACCTTAGAGGTATAGGAGCCGAAGACGTGATCTCACGTGAAGAGGTCATTGGCGGCGCCAGCAAACCCTTGGACAAACAATTATGGCAAGGCGCAGTAGATTCGGTGGGTGGTGACACCCTTGCCGCAGTTTTGAGTAAAATCACCTACAGAGGTTCTGTAGCTGCAAGTGGCTTAACCGGAGGCACTTCAGTTCCAACTACAGTACTTCCGTTTATTCTTCGGGGTGTTAATCTTCTCGGCATAGATTCCGTTGAATGTCCTGCAGACCTTCGCCAGAAGGCTTGGAAACGGATGGCGAGCGATCTGAAGCCAAGTCAGCTGGAGAACCTCGTGGATCGTGAAGTCACGTTAAACGAGCTACCGCAAGCATTGGAAGATATTCTACAAGGAAACCTTAGAGGAAGAGTACTTGTCCGTTTATCCTAGGTTTAACAACGAAACCTCCCGGAATCTAGAGTTCCGGGAGGTTTTTTTAGTTTACTCTTGGTTATTTGGATACTGGTAATGCGGCTGCTGCTGTACATAGGGTTGTTGGCGATAATGCTGATCATAACCCTGCGTATAGTACCCTTGCATCGGGTAAGGCTGATAATTAAAGGCTTGTGTAGCTGGAGGCATTTGTGAAGATATCGGGATGGGTTGTGCCTGCATATGAGCGTATGGATTCATATTTGGCTGCATATTAGGATGCATATTTGGTTTAACATTGGCTTGCATATTTGGGGCCATATTAGGAGCCATATTGCTGCTGCCCATTACTTTATCTTCTTCGCAGCAGTCAGCAGGAGGGCCGATGAAGGTTCCCGGCTTGATTGGAGCAAGAGCTTCTTTTACCTTAGCTTCATTTAAGCAGTAAGTATGGGCTAATACATTTGCTGGGGTTTTGCTAAGAATATCCGAACCTAAAATGACCTCAGGAATAGGTGCGTCAAAAATCGCGAGCAGATGTGTATTATCCACAGTAGCTACCTCATAATGCCACCAGCCTTGCGGCACGTTTGCCACTTGACCCGGACAAATCGGAAAATGCAGAAGTTCATTTGTGAACGGATTGATTAAAGACACTACCGCTGAACCGCAGATACAATATACAAGCTCTGCAGCATTTTGATGATAATGAGGTTCCACAACATTTGATTTGCTAAGAAAAATATCCAGCAGCGATATGTTCTCAAGCGTGTTCAATTGTTTAATCGACAGCAAGTTAATGAAGTTGTTGGCATCTTTTTTAAAAAGTGTATTGGTGTTCACATCAAAAGTAAACTCTGTATTGGGGGACGTATAGTCCATGTATGAAGTCACTTTTTTTCCTGCCTTTCTGTTGCTATAAATTTTTGCTTTCCCTAAACACAAGATATGCGTTTGCCTATGCCTAGGTGCGGAGATTCACTACTCCTGATAAAAATTCATCTTTCTTTTCTAAACGGGGCATCCTCTAAGTATTACACTCTCACCCCACATAGGAGGCATAGTATGAAATCCATTCACACAAAAATAGTGTTAGCGTTATGTATCACTCTCTTTACAATTATGGGTTTCCAGCCTATGAATCTCAGCTCCACGGTTGAGGCCGCCAATAACAAAACATCATCGAAACAGGCGCCTCTTACATTTGTTCTAGTTCATGGGTCTTGGGCTACTGCTGGTTTTTGGGATCAAACGGCCGCCGCACTTCGCAGCTTAGGACACACCGTCTATACTCCGGAATATGCCGGTCATGGCGGGGACAAAAACAATAATGTAACGTATGCGCAAATTACACAGTCTGTTGTCGACTTTATCAAGCAAAAAGACTTAAAGGATATCATTCTGCTCGGACATAGCTTTGGTGGATCGGTGATCCAAACCGTCTCTCAGCAAGTACCGGATCGGATCAAACGTCTGGTATTCTTCGATGCCTTCGTACCGCTGGATGGGCAAAGTCTGGCGGACCAATTTCCAGCTGATTCGCTTAAGTACTTTGAACAGCTAAGAGATACTTCCGGCAATAACACCATAACGCTCCCCTTTCCTCTCTTCCGGGATACATTCGTCAACACCGCCAGTCTTGCGGAAGCGCAAGCTTTTTATAAACAAGCTCCTCCTGAGCCAGCAAGTCCACTTTTCGAAAAGCTTGATCTCAAGAAATTCTACAGTCTCCAGATCCCCAAAAGTTATCTTTATCTAACGGAGGACACCGCGATACCGCAAGGTCCATACGGATTCCATCCTACACAATCCAGTCATTTAGGCGTCTTCCGCTTCATCGAAGGCAAAGGGGATCATATGACCACCGTTCGAACCGAGCCCAAAATGCTGGCGGAATTGATGGTGAAGGCGGGAAGAGATTAGTCGCTTAACAGCTGGATAGCCTAGTAGCTGTTGTGGCTTGAGCTGGGGTTCGCGAGCTGGGCTGGTGACGTGAGCTGAGCTGGTGGCTCGAGCTGCGCTTTGTGATGTGAGCTGAGCTATGCGATGTGAGTTGCGCTGTGTAATGCGAGCTGGGCTATGCGATGTGAGTTGCGCTGGTGGCTCGAGCTGCGCTTTGTGATGTGAGCTGAGCTATGCGATGTGAGTTGCGCTGTATGATATGAGCTGGGCTGGTGACGTATGCTATACTCTATAATGCAAGCTGGGCTTTGTGATGCTGAGTTGGCCTTCCACTCTGAGCTGAACAATGCGACTCTAAATACACTAGAGCTTAGCGGGGATCGGACCGAGGAGCTCTTATTTTCACAATTTCGGCGATTTAGCCATGCTATCGGACTCAGATGCAGCTATTCACCCAAAAGTACTCCTATAATGCGTGATTTCAGGGGAATAAGAGCCATACAGTCCGAAACTCTCGCCAGAACGATCATAATGCCAAAATAGCTGCAATACGGTCCGTATCGATGTCTGACGCGAGGTCTCTTAATTAATCACCAACGTAGGCTGATGATTTGTGACTCGAGCTGGCATTGCCACTCTGAGCTGAACATTGCGACTCCAAATCCACTAGAGCTTGGCGGGGATCGGACCGAGGAGCTCTTATTTTCACAATTTCGGCGAATTAGCCATGCTATCGGACTCAGATGCAGCTATTCACCCAAAAGTACTCCTATAATGCGTGATTTCAGGGGAATAAGAGCCATACAGTCCGAAACTCTCGCCAGAACGATCATAATGCCAAAATAGCTGCAATACGGTCCGTATCGATGTGTGAAGCGAGGTTTCTTAATTAGTCACCAACGTAGGCTGATGATTTGTGACTCGAGCTGGTATTGCCACTCTGGGCTGAACATTGCGACTCCAAATCCACTAGAGCTTGGCGGTGATCGGACCGAGGAGCTCTTATTTTCACAATTTCGGCGATTTAGCCATGCTATCGGACTCAGATGCAGCTATTCACCCAAAAGTACTCCTATAATGCGTGATTTCAGGGGAATAAGAGCCATACAGTCCGAAACTCTCGCCAGAACGATCATAATGCCAAAATAGCTGCAATACGGTCCGTAACGATGTCTGACGCGAGGTCTCTTAATTAATCACCAACGTAGGCTGATGATTTGTGACTCGAGCTGGCATTGCCACTCTGGGCTGAACATTGTCACTGATGATTTGTGGAGAAACAGACCGCGTGGACTGAACGATTGTGCTTTCGAATCAAAAAAAAGAGCAAGCGTATGGGAACCCCCTACTACGCTTGCTCTTTTTCCTATCCATAACCAACCTAATTCCTAGGCAATCCGCCACGCGGCAGCTCGGGGTCCGATGTCACTCCGGTAATCACCCAGCTATTCTTCTCTTGCACAAGTGAGATTGTCAAAAATATAGAAGGTGCTGGTCCACTTGAAGTCGCAGTATCCAAACGCATTTCTATGACCTCTGAGTTCTTGTTAATTATCGTTTCTTTAGTGACCTCGTAGTTCGTGATCCAGGGGCTGGAGACACCCGTTACCCAGTTTAGTTCAACAAACCGCGGATACATAATCTTTTTGAATTCTTTAGAGAAGATCGAATATTGAATCGAGGCATTCCGATGCTGTAATCCGAACCCGTATAGCTCTGATGCTTGAATTGCAGAAGGTAATATAATGCGCTTGGACTCCGGAGCTGGCTTGGGCATAGCCGATAGCAGTTCTCCATTAACGCGAGTCATAGTAACGGGGGCTGATGCACCCAAGGCCATTCCCGGCAGAAGCAACAACCCTGCAATTAGAGCAGTCGCTATTTTCTTTTTGCTAATTAGAATCACCTCATTCGTAGCCTGTTCACTACATGTGAATTGAATCTAATTATTCCCCCACTTCACTCATAAATATGTACACTGTTTCCAAATCCACCAATAATGTATACCTCAATGAATTAAACTGGTAATATAAAATACATACGATACTACGCAATCATCAATTCCATTAGATTTTTATAGGAGATGTTCTCATGAAAAAAATCTTAAACATTTGTCTAGCATCAGGCCTGCTACTCACTCTATCCGTCGGTACCTTAAATACAGCAAGCGCAGAATCCAAGGTCAAAACCTACAAAAACTGCTCGGAGCTAAACAAAGATTACAAAGGTGGAGTTGCTATTTCCAGCTCAACCAAGAACAAAGGCGGCAAAACGAAAAATAAACCCTATGTATCGAAAGAACTCTATAATGCCAATAAAAAAAGCGACCGTGACAAAGACGGAATCGCTTGTGAGAAATAGGCTTAACCTTGCTCAATCATTTGCTTGAGCCTTAGATCCCGCGTGAATATCGCATTTCAACTATAAAAAAGAGAAAGACATCCAGATCCAGGACGCCTTTCCCTATTCGAACTATTGCTTTTTATTGATTAAACCGGGCCACAACAAACACCGCAGGTGAATTCCAATAGATCGTCACTTCATTCGTAGAATAGCTAAGCTCATGATCGACAAAGCACTGCGCAGCTGGTTTTCCCTGTAAATGCTCAACTACATATTCATCATGCAGCCCACGATCTGGCCCCCCTGACACCAATCCTGGCACCGGATCAGCCACTTGGTCACCTACAGAAGGGCGATGATGCGGATTCATCACGGCATGATCCCCAAATCCGGTAACATAGCTGATATCCAATACGTTACGCCCCATCAGATAATGTAGATGATCTAAGGCACAGTCCGCAAAACCGGAGTCTCCACTAAAATATTCAGCCGCCAGCAGCAGCATTGCATTGTTCATTACAAGCATATTACTGCCCCAGATATAGTCCTCCTCTTTTAAAGAGATCCTATAGCCCTCCTCACGACTCTGTTCCACTAATCGTTGCGCTTCAGCAACAAGCCCTTCTTTTAACGAGACATATAAAGCACGGTCTGCTTGCTCCTCACCATTTAACAGATAAGCAATAGTACCATAGCCCCCCATATCACCCCAGCCTAAACTGTATTTTGGAAAAGCCAGCTGCACTAGCTGGAGAACAGCTTGATGATACTCCTCTTTCCCTGTCGTACGATACAGCTCCGCCGCTGCCCAATACCGCTCGTCCTTATCGACTCCATCCCCGTATTCTCCAGTGCTAATCTCAGGCGGATTCGTAAAACCGGGTACATCTGGATGCTGAACAAGCCATTCCCATGCTGCCCCTGCAGCATCCAGACATTTCCGCGCATAAGCAGCATCAAAAGACTCGTACACTCTTGCAGCCATAGCCATAACCCCAGCAAAATCTCCAGTAGCAGTAGCAGATATTGGTGAGAAGTACAGATCCGCTGTATCGTCCTCAGGCATAACATCCAGTCCAGGAAAGCTTAGCGTAGTCAGTTTATGGTATACACCACCTGTTGCGGAGTCTTGCATTTTAAACAACCAATCGAGCTCCACCTTGCATTCCAGCAGCACATCTGGCGTAGATCCATCACTTTCAGGCAATGGGATAGCGCTTACAAAAGCCGAGGGATATAATTCATATGCAAGCAGCATATCCGCGATAGCTTTCGCTCCGGGACCGCTATATTTTCCATAATCACCTGCATCATGCCAGCCACCCGAACAGTCTAGTTGAAGATCCGGTTGCCCATATACAATCCCTTTTGCGGTATGACACGCCTTGTGCTTCCAATCTTCAGCATATTCTTCAGTGAATTCAACGCCACAGCGATAATAATAGAAAGCTTTCAGCAAGCCCTGTTGAAGCTCATGATAAGGCTGATCTGAGATTGTAAAGGATGCCGAAGCTACACCCTCGCCCTGCTCAATCCGATATCTTCCCTCAGCCTTGACCTCCGAGAAATCACCTGTGTGCAAAGTTACTCCACTGGCTTTATCAAATCTTCCAGCATCTGAACTACCTTTGAACACAATAGTCCCGCTATCAACATCAACTACCTGAAAATCATGCTCAGCACCTGTAAATACTGCGATTTTTTCTCCATCCAGCGGATATCCGATTTGATTCACAGTAATGGCGCGAAGTGTACGCTCGCTCATCTTCATTCTCCTTTTATGTAAAAATGATGAAGCTGAAGTAACCTTTCTCTTCTAGTTGAGAATACTCTATTCTAGTTATCTATGGCAATGATGTATACAAGAAAAAACCTAGAGTCACCCGAAACGAAACGGATAACTCTAGGCGGACAAAACAGCTTATTTATCGTCAAGCAGTTTAATAAAGTTAGCTGGAAGTGTGAACTGCTTATTATGAACCACTATACGGCGAAGCTCCTCCTCGAAAGAGCTAAGATCATCTTCATCATCGTCTTTAATTTCTTTTATATCTCGGTGCAGACGCTCCATTTGCAGATCAAGAGCATGGGCGGCATCCGCCGCATTTTTCAGCTCACGAGTCATGCTCTCAGGTACTGATTTATTATATTTATAAAAGATTTTATGTTCGAGGCTTGCCCAGAAATCCATAGCAATGGTACGAATTTGAACTTCTACACAGACAAGCTCCTGGCGATCGGACATAAAAACAGGGACTTGAATCAGCAAATGAAGACTCTGATATCCGTTAGGTTTAGGATTCTTAATATAATCCTTCACCTCAAGAACCGTTAGATCATCCTGCTTCTGAAGCATCTCACTAACATGATAGATATCAGAGATAAAAGAACAGGTGATCCGCAGACCAGCGATGTCTTTAATACAATTTTTCACTGAATTCAGCGATAATTCACCATTTTTGCGCAGCATTTTGTTCATGATACTCTCTGGTGACTTAATACGCGATTTGGTATGTTCAATTGGGCTGTAATCATGCAGAGACTGAAACTCCTGTTTTAGGATCTCAATCTTTGTTTCCATCTCATCCAATGCAAATTTATAAATCAACATGAAACGAGTGATATCGTGCTTAAGCTTCTTAAATTGTTCAATTTGATTCTCGGGGGTCATTATCTCATTTCTCCTCTTGTAGCGTTTCTCTATATTTATCATAGCCAATCCACTAGTGAAATTCAAATTCAGCGGTATTCACTTTTCAATTTAGAGAAGACAGCAAGATCCACATACCGACCTTTTTCGAACTCATGTTGCCTTAAGACCCCTTCTTTGTAGAAGCCGAGCTTATTCATCAATATAAGTGACGCCTCATTTTTCGGTTCCACTCTCGCTTCAATTTTATTTAGTCTCATGTTCAAAAATCCAAACTGCATAACACGGTTCACTACCTCTGTCATAATCCCCTTTCCCCAAAAAGCAGGCATTAAGTCATACCCAATTTCCACACGATGATGATCTTGCTCATAATTCAGAAATCCGCAGGTTCCAATCACTTTTTGAGTCTCACGATCTTCAATCATCCACCGTAAACCGGATTGTTCCTTAAAAATTTTGTCATACCATTTCATTTCATCTATCGCATCCTCGACCGAAATGAAGGGTGTAAATGGCATATATTTCACAACGGCTTCTTGGGAATAAAGTTCAAATATATCATAGCGATCATTTTCTGTTGCTTTACGTAGTGTGCATCGTTCAGTTTGTAACACAGGGAAATCAGTAAATGCAAATTCTGAATTCATGTAAGTTCTCCTTTTTCTAGTTGAGCTGTTTCCACTTTTGCTCTAGCGTTTGCGGAACATACTCCTTCAATAGAGTTAAGAGTTCCAACGGCTCGTTGGATACGTTTAGCAGACTGAGATGCGAAGAATTAGAGAAGCCTTCTTGGATACTGTTATGAATCAGATTCAGCAGAGGATCAAAATAATTCCTGATATTTAGAACCCCTACCGGCTTCTTGTGTATGCCAATTTGTGACCAGCACAAAACCTCAAAAAGCTCCTCATACGTTCCAAACCCTCCAGGTAAAGCAATGAAGCCATCTGCCAATTCTCCCATTTTTGCTTTACGGCCATGCATATCTTCTACTTCTATCAACTCCGTTAATTCTCTATGTACCATTTCCCCATTAAATAATCCTCTAGGCATTACTCCGATTACCTCGCCTCCACCATTCAAAACAGCATTAGCGACTTCACCCATTAATCCGATTTTTGAGCCACCGTAAATTAAACGATAATTATTCATAGCCATGTAGTTACCAAGTTCAACAGCTTTAGCTTTATAATCCTCATGTCCCCCTAAATTCGATCCTGCGAAAACACATATTGATTTCAAAATCCCATCTCCAAACTATATATTGATAATGTCCGCTATCTAATATACTATATGTTGGAGTATAAATCATGTGAAAGATTAAGGAGTGCTACATAATATGGAAATTAATGATGTGCAGAAATGGATTAATCATTTTTATGGAGAACGAGGCTGGACTACTTATGGTCCTTTTATAAGAGTGGGATTCTTAATGGAAGAGACAGGTGAAGTAGCACGAACTGTACGCTCCTATGAAATCGGCAGAGATCGACCGGATGAATCGACTCGCACTCCAGAGCAACTGAAAAACGACTTGATTGAGGAAATCGGGGATGTTCTCGGAAATATCGCATTGTTAGCCGACTTATATGGCATCACTTTAGAAGAGGCTTTTACTGCACATAAAGACAAATTAGTGAAGCGGTTTAATTCCTAGGGACGAAGTAATCCTGAAAAAAATAGGACTACAATCGGCACAACCGAATTGTAGCCCTTCATTAATTTACTCTTTAAGCCCTGTTAAGCTTTACCGCCTAATGTATGATTCGAAATTGCTTTGATTATTGTTTCCCAATCATTCGGATAGACTTCGTGGCCCGTTCCTTCCAGGGTTAGAAGCGACGCATTAGGAATTTCCGCAGCAAGTGCCAAGCCATGCTCTATAGGAAGCACCGTGTCTTCTGTGCCGTGGATAACCAAAGTAGGAACCATGATATTTTTTGCCTTGCCCTCGTAGTCGTCATCCCCTGTAAGGAGAGAATGATTAAACATGCTAAGCAAGTTGTTGGCACGTTTTATTTCCATCCTTACTTGTTTATACGCTCTTTTCTCATCGAATTTATGTTTTGAACCACAGAGTATGCCGGAACCTGAAACCAAATAATTGGCTACCGCTTCCTCATTAGACCAATCCAGTGTTGCTCCATCTGCATGGAATGCGAGGATCCGCTCATCCATAGGAGGCAAGTTCCGATCATTATCATCAGATTCGAAAAAACTTGATGCGATCAAGGTTAAGGTTAGAACTTTTTGCGGATGACGTGTAGCAAGGACTTGTGCAATCATTCCGCCTAAGGACATCCCAACGATATTTGCCTGTTCAATATTATAGGCGTCTAGTAACCCAGCGGCATCATTAGCCATATCTATCACGGTATAATTGGAACTCCCAGGCTCATAAACAACGGAACGTCCGACATCCCGGTTATCATAACGAATAACGTAACGTCCGGTATCTGCTAATCGCTGACAGAACTCTTCATCCCAATAAACCATAGAACATGTGGCACCCATAATCAGCAATATCGCAGGATTGCTAGGATCTCCAAAACTTTCCGAGCATATATCAATTCCGTTTACTTTTACTATTTTTTCGCTCATTGTTCATTCCTCATTTCATTCGAATTTTATCAATGAATGCACAGTTAAATAAGACTCAATACATTTTCAAAAAAATGGATGATGTCATCATTGAATTGCACCTCAAATTAACGTAAACGAATGAATTTGATAATCACGATAAGCACTCTCCTATTCCATATTGAAGGGTTTTTAACCCAATTCCGATTATAACACAAAAAAGCTATCCCCTGATTTTACGGATCAAGGAGATAGCCTTACTATTTTTCGCCACAAAAATATTCGTTAAATAAATACTTCTTCAACAGTCAAATTACGCTCTTTAGATAAGTCTCTGAACGTAGTCTCATTTATTTTTACCAGAGGTTTGAAAATATCCAACGGATTATTCATAATAATCGTACCTTGCTCACCATTGCTAAGCTGAACGCTCTTACCCACAAAATTCGGCAATAAATGTCCGATCAGAGCTTGTACCGCATTTCCATTCAGCTTACCAAATCCAAGTTCATGTACCTTGCGAAGAACGTTAATCAGGCCTTGTTTCGGTTGATTCGCTCTTCCTAAGGTCATGCCTACATAAGTATTTGCGACAGCAATAATCTGCGTATACGGGTGCAAGTCCTGTTTACGGAGATTGTTAGGATAACCTGTACCATCCTCGAATTCATGATGCTGAAGCGCCACTAGTGCGGTCTTTTCGTCATTCATCGATTTAAGGATAATGTCGTATCCATACGTAGTATGACGTTTTAGTTCTTCTGATTCTTCAGGAGTTAAGTTATCCGTCTTATTTAAGATATGTGGAGCAATCTGGCTTTTTCCGATATCGTGCAAATAACCGGCTCTACTAATCTCAAATCTTTCGGCTTTTGTATGACCTAACCAAGTCGCTATGTAAAAGGATAACAGTCCGACCTGCAATGAATGATTGTATGTACTGATATCATCACGTTCAAGCAGCAATAATAAAGAAACGACATCCTTTTGTTCATCCAATTTCTCCAGCAATGGCTGCAGCGTATTATCAACATCCGACTGCGTAAAGCTACCCTTGCTGAGTGCTTCCAGAAATATAGATTCATAGTTTTGGATGGCTTGATCAAAATTACCATCTATCCCTTGTGCCACATTCATTTCTTCATTATCCAGCGCCATCATGCGTGGTTCAATATCGACATAATCAATCTGATGCCTCATCAGGATGGTGATTTCTTCTCCGTAGACCACTGTCCCCTTCGGAAGCACGTGTAGGCCAACACTATTGAATGTATCTGCTATTAGACAATCGCCATGTTTGAGATCTGTGACATGAGCTTTCAAAATTCAGCACCCCTTACTATATGTAGGTATATTTTACCTTAAGGATAGCTAAATTCTTCCAAAGTAACAATATGGTTAAAGTCTCATTAAACCACTCGGTTAGTTCAAAAGACCCCCGCGACTTCAGCACCCCTAAATCTATTTTTAGAGATTAAGCCTTACATTTATCCGTCTTACACACTACCTAAAAGGGATTGCTAAATTCAGCGATCACTTTCCCAATCAGCTTATCCTTCGACACAAATGGAGTATCCCACAGATGAGCATCATAGCTTATATTCCGGTTATCTCCAAGAAAAAAATAATGATCGGCGGGTACCGTAACCGGTCCAAAAGTGTAATCCATCTGTTCATTGAGGTAAGGTTCGTTAACCTTCGCTCCGTTTCGGTAAAGTTCGCCATCTTTAATTTCCAAGGTATCACCAGGCAGCCCCATTAGCCTTTTTACATATCTTTTATTCTCATCACCAGCTACAGGTGGCGTAAATACAACAATATCTCCATGCTCCAGTGTGGTCATCCATAACATTTTCTCAACAATTAAGCGATCATTGATTTGAATCGTTGGGATCATAGAGCCCGTTGGAACTCGCATGGCTTCAGCAACATAGGTTCTAACAAACAAAGAAATAACCACTGCGATCATAATACTCGGCAACCATTGCTTCATAAATTTCAACATTATTGCTCACCTCGCATTCATTTTATTGAGTCAAACTTTTTCAGCTGGTTCATATTCAGTTCATATTGTCGTCATGTATAGTTCATCTTCATCGGGTAAGCTTCCTTTAGCGACTCGTTAAGGTAGCTAGAATAAAGCGATTAGAACAGGAGAAGATGCGAGTGAAACCAGAAGAAGAGGTTATAAAAAAAAGGATGAATAAACCGCTGAAAATTATACTTATTTCCTTAGGGGCTTTAGCTACTGCAATAGTACTTTTTCTAGTGACTGTTTTTGTCGCTAATATTTTCCTTAATAAATCGGACCAAGCTAAAATAAAACCCTATGGTCAGTCTGTAAGCGTCGACGGTAAAAATATGAATGTTTTGATTCAAGGAAATGGCGAAGAGACGGTCGTACTCTTACCTGGTTATGGAACGGTGGCACCGGGACTTGATTTTAAACTGCTGATAGATGAACTATCTCCATTTTACAAAGTTGTCGCGATTGAGCCTTTCGGTTATGGATTAAGTGATAGAACTGAAAAAGAACGAACCACGGAAAATATTGTAAGTGAAATTCATGAAGCTGTAAAGCAGCTTAATATTGACCGTTATATTCTAATGGCACACTCTATTTCCGGTATGTACAGTTTGAATTATGTGAACAAATATCCAAACGAAGTGAGTGCATTTGTCGGGATTGATAACAGTATTGCAACAGAAGACAGAACAAATGTTAATATACCAACAGGAAAATTAAAACTACTTAGAAAATCAGGCTTGGGCAGATTGTTATTTAAAACAAGTGGAAACCCCTATGTTGGATTGCCGTTTGATGATGAAACTAAAGAACAATTGAGATTATTTACACTTAGAAACACTTATAATTACACTCACTTAAATGAAGTGGAACATATGTCTTCTAATTATAAAGGGGCTCTAAATTCAACTTTTCCAAAGGATCTTCCCCTTTTGCTCTTTGTACAAGGGGATGATACTCTCTTAAAAGATTGGATATCATTGCATGAAGAGCAAGTCAAAAATTCTAAACAAGGAAAATTGGTAAAACTTGATGCAGGACATTATCTGCACCATACCAAATCAAAAGAAATCACTGAAAATTTCAAGACATTTATGGAAGAAATAAAATAAAAAGCGTTTCTTCTATTCTCCATGCTGCAGTCATCGTGTGCAAGTTTCCTTGCATTTCATGACGCAGCATTTTTTTCTTAGTATTCAAATCTCGAACCGCTCAATAATTCGATTCATTTCCCCATCAACATCAATCGAAGTATTCTTAGGAATATGAATGACGAACAAACCGCCAAAGATCAACTCACATTTGCCTTCATTCTCTATAATTCTATGTTTAAAATCTGCAATGGCCGTTGAATCAACAGCCTCTTTACTAAGCAGCCAAGCGTATCTTTTGAAAGGAGATTTCTGGACGGTCTCTTGGTAATAATAGACTCCATTTTCTTCCTTCACCTGTATAATATCTCCCATTGTAACAGCCGGATTAAAAATCGGTGTCTCTTCAATTCGAAATTTATCTTTGCCAAATGGAGTAACATCGAGGATTTCTATTTCACGGCCATCTGCGTTGAAGCAGATATGGATTCCGGACGATTCTAGCATCGGCACACCTCTATCCTTGTTCAATATCTAATCTTGTTCATTCTAAATAACACAAAACAAAGTAAATACATTAGGCTCGTAATCCCGAACAACCTAAAGATTCCGGGCGTTAATAACATATATAAACTGTAGGGAAAACTCCAGATAAATGCAAGCAGCATTAGCCGACTTCTGTTTAAAAAGACACCTATTGCTAATAACCCCGCCGGTAATAACAACATAATTATACTAATTACAAGAGTGGAGCGATTCGTAATCTCAGCATAAGGATTGATGAATATAAAAATTAGCCATAAAAAAACGGTCATCAAACTGGACATATAACCTATTAGTTTAATGATTGTTAAATTTATGGATGACTCCATCCTATCCCCTCAATTCTTTCGCAATAATTCTCTCCAGCCATTTCCATGGAAGCAGCGTTTTGCCTAAGATTAAGATTCGCGTGCCTTTGCCGATAGGATAACGTAGCCGTGGTGCTTTCATTTCGGTAATACGACCGATAAGATTAGCCACTTGACTAGGGTCAGGCGCTGTCTCAGCAGTATGTTTGGAATATCGTAGCACAGCGTCAAGACGTTCTTTATACGGAGAATCCTCCTTACGTCGAATTTGCTCCATGCCTTTTCCCCATATCGGTGTACGGAAGGAGCCCGGTTCAATTAATACCACCCGTATTCCATAAGGGGACATTTCATGACGCAGGCTTTCGCTGAAACCTTCAACAGCAAATTTAGAAGCTGCATAAGGCGCATAACCTGGAAATCCGGATAATCCGCTTACACTTCCCACATTAATAATCGTGCCGCTCTGCTGTTCTCGCATAATGGGCAGCACAGCTGTTGTCACAGCCACTAATCCAAAAAAGTTCGTCTCCATTTGCCGCCGCCATTCCTCCATAGGTATTTCTTCTATGAAACCGCCAATGGCAAAACCTGCATTATTGACTAGAACATCAATTCTTCCAAATGTTTCGTGTACTGAAGATATTGCTGTCTCTATAGAATCGCTGTCGGTGACATCCATGGTCATTAAATGAAGCTGCTTTAAAATTCCTGCCTGCTCTGCCTGCTGCACCAGCTCGGCTTTACGGCTTAAATCACGCATGGTTGCTATCACCTTAAACCCCTGTCCAGCCAAATTGAGCGCTGTCAGCAATCCAAATCCACTGGAGGTTCCGGTAATCAGGGCCACTCGATCGTGCCCATACTCTAGATGTGAACTCATATTTACTCCCCTTTGTATTTCACAATTATAAAAACAAGCAAACAAACGTTCTATTGTCCATTGACTATCCATTAATTTCAAGTTATAGTAAGAGCATCTTTTATATTTCTGTGCGGGAGAAGCACCTCGCAAGACAGGCGTCAATGCCTATCTTGGAGGTGCTTTTTTGCGTATATTAACTAATTCATTAAGGAGCTGAGATGAATGTTTAAACCAAAAGGTACCGTCAGATGTAGAAAGAACATTTTCAGAATTAGGGATTTAAAATGGGTGGCTCAATTAGTGCTGGTAGCAGCTTTCCTAACCTGTAACCTTACACTTGTGTCTGCTGCTACTGGCTGGGATGCCGCGCTGGATGACATTAACAGTCTTCATGGTAATTATACCGCGCTTCAAGCCACCCTCAAGACAGATAACTCAGAAATTCAGAAGTTACGCAAGCAGAATAATGACACTCTGAAATCTATTCGTTCCGTCATACAGTCAACAGATCAAGCACTGTTAAGCCGCTTATCTTCAGAAGCAACCTCAGTTCAGAAGAAACACGCTCCCCTTCTGGAACAATACAGCACACTCGGTAAACAGTTTACCGCAGCCAAGAAAGCTAAAGACTTGAAAAAAGTCACATTGCTGGAACTGAAGCGTAATAAATTAAAAGCTGCTGTAACCCTGGCCCGAGCCGAAATTAAAACGAAGACAACCGCTTTGGCAGCCGCTCGCAAGCAAACCGCTGCTAAGCTTAAACCCGTCAAAGATGCGTTAGCACCCATCACTGCTTTAAAGAAGCAAATAACTGCCGAAAGTAAGAATCTCGCTGTCACGCAGAAAGTACGCGCGGATGCTGACAAACAATATAAAGCAGCTGTTAAGCAAGGTGATGCAGTTAGAGCCGCTACAGAATTGAAATCATCCTATGAGCAAATGAAACGAATTCATTCCATTCAGCAGAATATTTACAGCTGGGAGCAGAAGATCTCGCTAGCTCTAAGAGCAGCAGAATCTAAACTTCGCTAATGATTAGCCCCACTGGCTCAAATCAGCTTCACTAACATACTAATTAGCTGGGCTGCGGGCACAATCAGGAGCTGAGCAAATATAGTGCCTACAAATCGAGAACCCATCAATACCACATATATTTTTCCTAGCTGATCACGGTATTCTACATTTTCAGTAGCCTTATGGGTAATAAGACCAAGCTGTGGGTCGATAAATATGGTCAGCAGAATAGTCGCCATACCGTTAATCAGTCCGGAAGCTTGAGAAGCAGTCGTGCTATATTGAGGCATTAGATGAGCAGCATACAAAGATGATATGACACCTACGGTGTAAAAGGCTGTAACAAAAACATTCATCACAATAAATCGTTTAGGAATCCCCAGGTATCTGAAGTTATATAGATTCACTTTTGGTTTTCTTATGTATTTTCTTGTGTTCTTTAGTTGCCCGATCGTTACACTGGTAAGCAGTTTTGGGATAGAACCCTCAATTTCAAGCTTAGAGATGATTCTCCCAAACAAGCCGACAAAGGTAGGAAAAACAGCAATGGCAATTAATGTCCCTAAGGAAGAAGCCAATAATATAATTCTCAAGTAATTTAGAAGCGGAAAATCAGAATGTATTTTGGCATAATCTACGAATTTAGCCGTCAGTGGAGCTTGGATCATATTTGCAGTTCTTGAGACGAGAACAATAATGCCTGTGAGAGATAACGCAATGGCTATCTTGTTCAGCTTCACTCCGGCATATCGTACCGAATACGATAAGGTTTCTGCCGTGTGAATAATCATCGTAAGCAAGCATACCACAATCAAACTATTTACCATTTAAAGGTTCCTCTCCAATAAACACTATTTATCATTTCGGTGCACCTTTTGGTGAAAGTATTGATCCAATCCATAACAAAGGGTAATGCCAACCAAATATCTAACGAGGTCGATCCATAGGAATCCTTTTCCGAGAATTAGACCACCCAATACTGTAGATCGGATGCTGTTGATCCACTCCGCTTGATACAGCTGGCTAAATTCTATGCCGAAGCTAAACACCAAACTCCATACAAAGGCGAGCCTTAGCTTTTGATTTACCAGTAGGACCCGAAACATAAAATAAACCATACTGCCCCAAAGCGCATCTCCGAAATGTCTAGATACAAACAAAGGCAGCTGATTCGTGAATACTCTAGAGCTTAACCCCAATACAATAACAACGAGGCAGATACAAGTATAAAAAAGTCTTTCTTTCAAATCATTGATCCTCATTTCCAACCTCTATCCAGCGTCTGACTTAAAAGTGATGCTTGCGATAATACTAATCATTGCGATATAAAACGGATAAATAATCATGGCTCCTATTATGATCAGTCCTGTTACCGGTGCAGGTTTATCTGCAGGTTCTGTGATTGGGAACCACCAAGCCTGAAATTCTGCTGATTCGATAAATTTTCAATGGCAGCTCTATTACAACAAATAACATAAAGGCATAAAGTACGCTTAGTGCATTCAACTTTATAAAATATTTCATCTGTTCAGCACTTCGGAGTCCCACAGCCGCTCCACATGGGTAAGCTCCAATTCATCAAATTCCAGCTTATAAATATCCGGCTTGGACGTCTGTTCAAAGAACTCATATCCATACTTCTTATCGAAGTAATTCAGGATAATGGTCATGATATTCCCGTGCGTACCTAAAGCGATTTTGCCGCCTTTATGCTGTTTAATTAATTGCTTGATAACAGGAATTGCACGCTCTTGTGCTTCCTGAGTACTCTCTCCATTCGGCATTTTATAATATTTGTCGCTAAATGATGTCCGAATGCCCTGCAGAAAGTCATCTTCACTAATTTCAATCTCGACACTTCCGATTGCTCGTTCTCTGAGTTCTTCATACAGTTCAATCTCTTGGTTCGAAGCTTCTGCCAAATACTTGATCGTCTCTACGGCTCGTCTATATGGACTTGAGACAAAATGTGTGATTTTCTCCTCCGCCAAAAGCTCTTTGATTCTATAAGCGTCTGCGTGCCCTTTTTCGGATAATCCCCGTTCCCGCTCATTCCCTAATACAAAAGGTGACACTGCATGTCTAACCATATAAATGTAGGTCTTCATGAGGCACTCCTCTCAGTCACTCAAATATCGTTGCAGTCTTCTCTCGGTCTTTTATAAAAATCTCTCTAGGATATAGAATTGCAATCTCTGGCAGCTCGTTCTCTTTGAAAAATTTAAATTCTTCGATCTCCCCATCTATAGCTCTAAGCGTTCCTCTGATGATAGAGCACTCAAATACAATAACCGTATATTCTACCTGATCGCCATTACTATATTCGTATCTATATTTCGCTCCACCAAAAACACCTAAAATAGACATAGGATGAACCATCAACCCTGTCTCTTCATATACCTCTCTGCGTAAGGTTCTTCCAGGACGCTCCCCTGGCTCAATCGCTCCCGCAGGCAATCCCCACAAAGATTCTCCTGGCTTGCGGATGAATAGAATCTCATCCTCTTTATTTCTTATTACTGCAGCTACGGAAGGCATCATTAATAATTCTGAGCCCACTTTCCCTCGAATTCCTTGATAGTACTCAGACATCGGCATATTGTTCATCCATCCTCTCCGTAAATGGGTTTATAATCTTTCTTTTAAAAAGCTGATCACATTTATTTTCTCACCGTCTGGCTGAACATTACATTGGGATAACTCGACATTAAACCGCTCACCTGTCTCTATTAGTTCAATCGCCTTGCATACATATTCGATCTTCCCAGGACTATTACTCCATGCATCTCTTGTATCATCCTTTACCCAATGAAGCTCTTTACCATTAGAATAGAAATCATGAATTAACCGTCCACTATCCGTGGTTGGCTCAATCAACATCAGGTTATCCCCTTTACCTTCACTAAACCTTTGAACCGTTTCTTTTATCCTGTTTAAATCTTTTTGATCAAAATGTAATAAAATATCATCATGTTTAGACTCATCTGAGCCTGGCTTACCTAGATCGGCCGCCAAAACGCCTACAAGCACAGCAATCATAAACAACTGAACAATGATTATCCATGTTCTAAATTTCATAGTTCCCCCTAATTTCTTTCCTTGGACTTCCCAAAAACCCACTATATGTATATTAGACATCACTATGAAGGAATCCTTTAGATTTCACAATATGCATAGCCAGGGACAAAAAAAGCTTCCGAACTCAAAAAATCCTGAGCTCCGGAAGCAGTTACAATGAGGTGAGACTTAGTGTTTACCTTTTGTGCCAGCAAGCTGTACGATCATAATGACAAGAACGAGCAAAGCAATGAGCTGATCAATACTCATCTGCGTCCGCCTCCTATCCCAAATGAAGGATGGCTCATCGGACGGCATTTCCTCTCCCAAGGACACTGCTTCGTTCCCCTTATACACACTATGTATCCTGCAACCTATTTATTACTTAAAGAATAACCTGCCCGTCCATACGTGCGAGTTCCTGCTCGACTTCGTCCAGCTGATCTTCGCCAAATACTTTAAACCCATTTTTCCTCAACAGCTCCGTAGTGGTGCCCTCTCCCGGTGCTTTCGTATCTTTAAAGGTTCCATCATAAATATACAGGCTTCCGCATGAAGGACTGTCTTGTTTTAAAATAGCTAATGCAACCTGATGCTCCCTAGCCAGCTTTAGTGTGGCTTGAGCCCCCTTCATAAATGGCTCGGTAACATCCGTGCCTGCCCCCGTCACTACCCGATCTCCTTGCCGCTGTGCGTCAGGACGAGGGGTTGGCAAACCGCCCACTACCTCTGGACAAATATGGACAAAACGCCCTTCCTCATACCACTTTAGGAATCGGGCATCGAGACACGGAACATCGCCATTATCATAACGTACTTTATGCCCTAACAGACATGCGCTCACTAGAATCTTCCCTGTCATCGTTATCGCCACCAGTCCGTCTAGTATTTAATATATTGCTATATTATTTATGACTAGAAACGGATATGCAATATCGAAATGCCTGTCCACGAAATGTTTGTGCTTGATACACAAAAGAAGACTCATTGTATACATATAGGAAACCATTATTTCTGATATTGAGGGGTTTTCTCCATCCGATATCGGCTCCAGCAGGTCCATAATAAATCCGCCATAAAGTAGAACCCCACGATCGGAAGCACGAATTTCCAAATAGGCTGAACACCCGAATATAAAAGCTCCATAAGCGGCTGAATTACATACACACTAGCTACTGAAAGCCCCCACCAATATAGAGAAAAACGCAGGCAAATATGCCCTTGCAGTTGATAAGACATTCCTGAGTAATCCCACCATTGCTTATGGAATACCGTTTTTAACAGCCAACCGCTTATAAATTCAACAGCAGAAGGAATGATTAGCGCAAGAAATAGGAAAAGCGGAAGTGGCAGCGTCAAATCTCTAGCAATCAATAGCAATAGTGGAGCAAAGCCATACATCGGCTTAAATGGACCTTTTAGAAATCCTTCTTTGCGAAAGCTTCCATTACTGTATAGATTATAGGTCCCTTCCAATACCCAGCCTAAAAAGGAATAGACCATAAAATAAAAAAAGTATTGGCCCACCACAGTAACTGCTATATCTTCACTTAACGAAAATATAGGAATAATCATGACCTAATCCCGCCTCTCGTTGTCATTATTTTCTTAGTTGCCCATCCGGCCCTATTATGTCTTGATCGTTCAGGAAATATGCGCACAAAAAAGACATAACCCAAAAGGTTATGCCTTCATTCCAGAATTCCAGGAGTAAAAGTCTCCCACTCGTTATTTTCTAATTATTTATGCTCTTCTTCATGAGGTGTCGTCAGCAACTGATCGTCGTTTTGTTTCTTCAGTGCATCCATCTTAAGCTCACTGCGTACGCCAAAGTTTGAACCGTACTTTTTCTCAAAGTTTCCTGCGAGAGCCTCACCACGTTTTTGCCGGTAACGGCTGTTCTCATTTCGACTACGCATTCCATTTCCTCCCCATTGGCAAAGATCTGTGAAATTTGCGAAAAGCTAAGACGAACTTGGAGAAAACACTCTGATGAGGTTGTACTTTTATTTATTATACAATACTTACTACAATCATCAACAAAAACAGACTGTCCCCTAAAGGACAGCCTGTCTTCCGAATCATTTACTCCAAATTATCGGGAAGCGGATCTGGGTGTGAGGATTCAGCAGGTTTGGCTACCCACTCATCTGCCTCTGGCTCGATGTCTACACCGTTCTCCATCTTCTTAATTTCAGCTAATGAATCGCCTTCTTTATTTTCCTTGTTGCGGATTTCCGCTTCATCTTGTGTGTGATCGGACATGTGAAATCCTCCTCAGGTGCTTTGCTTTTTTTGTTCCTTAGTTATAGTTACCCGATGGAGTGTTTTGCAAACATAGTCCAATTAAAAGAATAATTTAAGGGTACATCATCCACGCTACAAGTGGGCCGATACAAGAACCAACTATCGCGCATACAGTCATCGCAACCGAGCTCATCGAAACGGATTGTTCACCATATTCCAAGGCCTTTGCTGTTCCTAGAGCATGAGAAGCAGTTCCGAGACCAATTCCGATTCCAACCTCACTACGAATTCTAAACAGCTTGATGATAAAAGGTCCGCCAATCGCACCAGTAAATCCAGCAATCATAACAAATACGGAAGTTAAAGAAGAGTCCCCACCTAAGCTGTTCGAGATCTGTATCGCTACAGGTGTAGTGATCGATTTAGGTAATAAAGATAAAACATATAATTTAGAGAATCCTAGACCTGCCGCCAAAAGCAGTCCACTAAACATCCCTATAAGCAGTCCCACAATCGCTCCGCCCAGAATCGCCGGGAGATTCTCAATCAACACATTACGTTGTTTATATAATGGGTAGGCTAACGAGACTACAGCAGGACCGAGCAGCTGATTAATCCATTGGCCGCCTATCATATATGTATCATACGGAATATGAAAATATAGCAGTAAAGTTACAACAATCACTGTTGCTGTAAGCGCGGGAATAAGTACAGGAATACGAAATCGTCTATATACTACTGACATCATCAAATAAATAGCTACGTTAAGCAGTACAATACCTGTTGCGATAAAAAACATTATATTTCCTTCCCCTTTTCGCTTAGTCTCTTGCCGCTCCAACCCGCTTTCAGCTTGTTGTTTACACTAGTAAGCCATTGGCTAGAATGTGCAGCTGCGGCAATCGTGAGAACACTGCTAACGATAAGGATTAGGATTAATAGTAAACCTCTACCACTAAAGATATCCATATGATTCACGATCCCAGCTGTCGCTGGAATAAAAAATAACGGAAGATAAGCTAATATCGTTGTTGCACCCTCTTCAATCCACTTCACAGGCACGACCCTGAATAGCAATAGAACAAAAAGTAACAGTAATCCTACGATACTCCCGGACACGGGGAGATGCAGTTGCTTTTGCAGATAGTCCCCAGCCAAGTAGAACAAATATAGCAGGAACACTTGGATAATAATGCGAATGATTTTCATGATGCAGGATCCCTTCATTATTAAGTTAAAGCGATAGCGCTAATATTGAGTCACCTTCATAAGGGTATCAGAGTTTTCATGAAACTTTCAATTACTTTTTGAATCTTATAAGAAATATCGCAAAAAAACCTGCAAAATCCCCAGAATACAGAGACTTTACAGGCTCAAAGATTAAAATTCAATTTCGTTAAACCCACTGAATTACTTGCTCTGCACCTTGACGCGTCTTACCACGTGGTTCATTCAGGCGATATCCGAAAGCTGCCATACAAGAGATTCCAAAATGCTCAGCGTCCATAATACCTTCTTCTGCCAATATCTGCTCAACCTTTGCTTTATCGAAACCTTCTATTGGGCAGGAGTCGATCCCAATTAACGCAGCTGATGTCAGCATATTCCCAAGTGCCAGATAAGTCTGCCGGCAGCTCCATTCGAACATCGCCCGCTCATTCGCCATCAGTCCGAAATCAACCTTCAAGAACTTATCAAAAACTTTACGTTTTCCTTCCATTACTTGCGGAGGCAACTCCTGCACATTCTCCATGATCCCTTTAATATAATCGGAGTCAGCAGCCATATCTTTAGGAAGACGTGAGAGAATAAGCACAAAATGGCTTGCGGTTGCCAATTGCTTTTGTGCTCCCCAGGCATTAGGACGTAATTTCTCACGTACTTCCGGACTTTGCACTACCACAAAACGCCAAGGCTCGAATCCGAATGAACTTGGTGACAATCGTCCAGTTTCCAATATAAATTGAAAGTCCGATTCACTAATTTTTTTATGGCTATCGAATTCTTTAGTTGCATGTCTGAACTGATATGCAGACAGGATTTCATTCTTGTTTAACGATAAAGTATCCATGAGTAACACTCCCTTTACTTGATTAAAATCGACGGGCATTTGACTGTTTGCCGATCACATGCTTAATATTAGTGTATATATCACTTCTTTAAAAGTACGCACAATAATGTTATGTAGTATACAAAATGATACCATGGGAGTTGAACAGCTATGCGTGACCGAAAAGGTGGCTTCGGAAATTTCCCGGAAAGCAATAAAGAAGCTTGCCCTGTAGAATTCACACTGGACGTTATAGGAGGCAAATGGAAAGGAATTCTCATCTATCACTTGATTGATGGCACGAAACGTTTTAACGAATTCCGCCGGATCTGTCCGGGAATTACCCAACGTATGCTGACCCTGCAACTAAGAGAGTTGGAAGAGGATGGGGTTGTACACCGTGAGGTCTACCATCAGGTTCCCCCAAAAGTCGAATACTCTTTAACTGAATTCGGCAAGACACTGATTCCTATTATTAAACTCATGAAAGATTGGGGCGAGGTGTACAAAACAAAACAGCTTTCCACAGAAAGCTGTCCTGAAAGTACAGATATAACGGTGTAGCTTAATGCTGCACCTTTTATTTTTCCCCATTAAAAAACGCTTCCGCCTTTTCCTTATGTTCGTTGGTTACCTGACCGGATATCGCTTTAATGCCTGCTGCGATAATCGCTGCATCATCTGTAAATCCAAGGCCTAGAATCGCATCGGGTATAGCATCTATAGGAGAAATAAAATAAGCCAATGCACCGAAAGCAATTCCTTTCGCCCATAAAGGTGTCTTAGCGTCGACGGCACAATAATACATCGCGATAGCATCTTTAGTAAATGGAATTTTGCCTGCAAACTTTTTAGTTTTCGTCCAAAAATTTTGCGTTACCATTTCCTCATTTTCTTTGCTATATGGAAATTCCTCTGCAGTGAGCTCCATGCTATTCTTGACCTTATCTTTCTTCATTGCCGGTTCCCTCCGAAAGGTTCATATGACGTACATACCTAAAGTATTCCCTCAATTGAGGTTTATATCTTTAAGATAAACTAAAGTCCGTATCCTGAACCTACTTACGATTAATCGATCGCTTTGATTTTCGTTAAATCGCTGCTGCATAACACTTCAAGATTATTAAAGATTCGCTCTGCATCCCAATCCCACCACTTCAGCGCTTCAAGATATTCGATCATTTCATCATCAAAACGTTGTCTAATCACTTTGCAGGGATTTCCTCCAGCTACACTATACGCCGGGATATCCTTTACAACTGTAGAATTGGCTGCGATAACTGCTCCGTTTCCAATATGCACACCTGGCATAATCGTAACATTTTGTCCAATCCAAACATCGTTTCCGATGACTGTATCACCTTTTAGCGGCAGATCCTTTAAATCCGGGACCGCCTGTTCCCAGCCATGTGCCATGATATTAAACGGATAGGTCGAAACCGAATTCATCCGGTGGTTGGCACCATTCATGACAAATTCAATGCCTTTGGCAATCGCGCAGAATTTTCCAATAATAAGCTTGTCGCCAATAAAATCATAATGATGAGTCACACGTTCCTCAAACTTCTCTGCACCGTTTATATCATCATAATAGGTATAATCGCCAACAATGATATTGTCTCTTGTAATCGCATTTTTTATATAGCAGATACTTTTAATTTGTTCATTGGGATAGAGCGTATTCGGGTTCGGTCCATATTGTTTCATAGTTTACGCCTCGCTCTCTTTTGGATAAAACATAGCAGAGATCAGAGCTGAATTCAAATAATGTACGATTTATAAACAAAAAAAGCGGCCACCTGCTGGTAACCGCCTATCTATTATCTACTTATATTGTCAAAGCTCGTTCTGCTTCTACTTCTACCTCTATCTTTTCGATAAAACCTCTGCCTCATACTGTTTTACTTCATTTAGCCAGCTTTCCCGGACCGGTGCGCCATTCTTCGCACAATAATAATCCCAAATGGCTCCAAACGGATACGATTTAAATTCCTCGACCAAGGCAAGTCTTGAAGTGTAATCTCCATCCAGCTCAATTTGCTTCAATTGCTCGATTGGCTCCAGCATGGCACGAAGCAAAGCTTTTAATGTATTTCGTGTTCCGATCACCCAAGCAGCAACATGATTGATGCTTCCGTCAAAAAAATCTAATCCAATATGCGTTCTGTCCAGAAACTGGCCACGAACCAGTTCACGGGCAATCTCGAGCAGCTCATCGTCCATAGTTACCACATGATCACTATCCCAGCGTACTGGACGGCTAACATGCAGCAGCAATTGATCCCCAAACAGCAGCCAGGAAGACAGCTTATTCGAAATCGTCTCGGTTGGATGGAAATGCCCAGCATCGAAGCACACCGCCTTGCCCCGGCTTAGCGCATAACCCATATAGAATTCATGTGAGCCAACCACGTAACTTTCCGAACCAATACCAAACAGCTTACTTTCTACAGCATCAATGTTATATTGCTGATCGATTTCCTCGCTAAAGATTTCATCGAGTGACTGCTGAAGCCGTACCCTTGGTGACAAACGGTCGATCGGCGTATCTTTATAACCATCTGGAACCCAAAAATTAGTCACACAAGGCTGACCTAATGCCTGGCCAAAGGACTCGGCGATTCGACGTGAGGCCTTGCAATGAGCGATCCAGAAGTTGCGGATTTCAGGATCTGGGTGGCTCAGTGTGAAGCCATCGTTTGCTTTTTCATGAGAAAAACAGGTAGGATTGAAATCCAATCCGAGTCCCCGCTCTTTGGCCCAGCTCACCCATCGCTCAAAATGCTTAGGCTCTAAAGCATCGAGATCTACAGTCTCTTCTGTATCCGCATAAATAGCATGTAAATTTATTTTATGTTGGCCTGGGATGAGTGCAAGGGCCTGTTCCAAATCACGGCGCAGCTCCTCCGGATTCCCGGCCCTCCCCGGGTAACTTCCAGTGACTGCGATCCCGCCGCTCAGTTCTTTTTCCTTATTCAAAAATCCCTTCACATCATCACCTTGCCAACAATGCAAAGAAATCTTAATTTCCGCTAGCTGCTGCAACACCTTATCTACGTCGATCCCATGCTGTGCGTAAAGCTTTTTCGCTTCATTGTAGCTGTTCTGAATGCTCTGTAAGCTCTCTTTACTCTGCTCCATGATTGAGCCTCCTGATTGTGTTTTAGGTGAGGCACTTTTGCCTCTCTTTGGCTCGCGTGCCTCTTAACTTAGCTACTAATTAACGGCCTGCAGCCGGGCGAACTGTGCCAAAGCCGCCTTTTTGGTCGTGGGGTCCATCCCCTTCGGTATATAAGATGTAACTTGGAATGAACGACTTATAATTTCTCTCGCCTCTTGAAGATCATTTACAGCACCCGTGCTGATCATCTGCACCACCAGATTGCCTAAAGCCGTAGATTCCGTTGGTCCGGCGTGAATTTCCATCTCCAGCAGATCTGCCGTAATCTGGCACAACAGACCGTTATTCGCACCTCCGCCAACGATATGCAGCCTCTCTAAGTTGTCACCCGTCAATTGCTGGAGATCCTGAATGTAGAAATAATAAGATAAAGCAAGACTATCAAATACACATCGAGCCATTTCCCCAGGCGTTTGAGGAACCAACTGTCCTGCTTCCACACAATAGCTGCGGATCTCGTCAATCATGCTCTGTGGATTCATGAATCGTTCATCATTGCAATAAATGATTGATCTAAATGGGATTTCTTGTGCTGCCAGCTCTACCAGCTCGCCGAAGCTGTATTGTCCGCCGTACTCCTCACGAACCTTTTGAATCAACCACATGCCCATAATATTCTTAAGAAACCGGAATGAGCCGTAGGCTCCCCATTCATTCGTATAGTTGCGTAACATTGCCTCTGGACTTGTGATGGCTGAACCCCGTTCCACCCCGATGAGTGACCAAGTACCACTACTGAGAAATCCCCAGTTCTCGCTGTTTGCCGGAACCCCTAATACAGCTGATGCTGTATCATGAGAGGCTACTGCTATGAACTCGCAATCTGGAAGATCACCGCGAGCCGCCAAGTCCTCCGTCAACCTCCCAACGGGTTCCCCAGGTTCTGTTAAGGGAGGGAATTGCTCTTTTGAAAGACCAAGCACCGACAGAAGATCCTCATCGTAATCACGAGTGTGAAGATTCAGCATCCCAGAGGTGGAACCTATCGTCACTTCACTAATCTTGCGACCCGTAAGCCGATAATAAAGATAATCAGGGACCAGCAGGATGGAATGTGCTGCTTCCAGCTCCGCCTGATCATGCACAAACAGCTGATACAACGTATTTATCGGGAGATATTGTATCCCCACTTTTTCGTAAACGCTTTCAGTTGAGATGTTACGATGCAGCCTCTCTATCGCTCCATCCGTTCGGGAGTCACGATAAGAAAAAACCTCATGGATCCGCGCCCCCTCCTGATCGAGAAGTACATAATCGACACCCCAAGTATCGATGCCCACGGTGCAGCGCGCGATCCCTCTAGCCTTGGCCTGCTGTAAGCCCTTGACGATTTCAGCAACTAAATAATCTATATCCCAATATAGATTACCATTTTGTTCAGCGAATCCATTACTGAAGCGATGAATTTCTTCTATAGACAGGGTTCCTCCCGGCTGCTGCAAGGTTCCGCAGACCACTCTCCCACTAGAGGCTCCGATATCAACAGCAATATGATTCTGAATTTGATTATGAGCTTGTGTATTCATCCCTATACAACACTCCTTATCTCCTATCAGCCTACTAGCAAAGCGAATACGATTCCTGGACCATGCACGCCTATCGTCAGATCATTCTCAATATCCGCTGAACGGCTAGGTCCGGAGATAAAATGGATGCCCGCCGGCAGCCCCGATGGCCCAGCTTCATCAAAATCAATAAGCACCTCACCGAGACGAGTCTTCAGCCGCTCCAATGGAACGATGGCAATTAATGCGGTAGGCAATAAGCTGACTGAACGGCCTTTATCCTCAGAGGAAAGCACAGTAATGGAGCCTGTATAGGCAACTGCATAATCCGCAATCACAATTCCAATATCAGCCTCGGCCGCCCTAGCTTTCCATGCCTCCTGATCATCTGTATTCCAGACAGAGACCCGTGTATCTGTGAGTTCCTCCTCTAGTCGAAGTACTGCTAGCTCGGTGACATTTTGCCGGAGAATATACCGTGCGAGCATCTCATTGACTTTGCTGACGATGAAAGCCTTGGCTTCATCCATATCCTGCACACGAAATACATGACCACCGGCGCTTTGAAAATTCGCCGTAAATTGTTCAATCCTTTCCTCCGGACTCCACTGGAATTGCTGCCAGTACTGCGGTGCGCCGCGAAAAGGATGTGCAGGAGCTTCAGTAATTCTCGGCCGCTTCAGGCGGCGAGCGATATCATTCATGAATGCCTGCTGCTGTTCACGTGAATCCTGCTCCATACGTTCCAACCAGTTACTGTGCGTCTCTTCAGTCATGCCCGGCCCCTCCTTCCAGCTCTTCCCGCTTCCGCTTCGCTAGTAAATCTTCCATTCGCTTCTGTATCACAGGGTCCATTTCGCGACTGTTCTTATCTAGCTCCTGTTGCAGCCCCTTCCAGCTCTCACGGAAGGATTGATCTGCCAGCTTCGGGGCGATCCGATAATTGTTCCAGCCTTTCAGCGGCCCCAGTTTCGACGGAATTCCTCCGTCTCGCACGAGCAGCTTTTGCCCGATTCTACCTACCTTCATCATATTACTAAATCGCTGTGACTTCGCCATAATCGCCCCAAAACCCTTCATGCCGAGACCTTCTGCCTTATCCCCATAACCACGTTCTACCTTCCGCCGCCGTAAATAGATGAGCATATCATGCAGAGGGATTTTGACCGGACAAGCTTCATAACATGCTCCGCACAGGCTAGAGGCTGAGGCGATGTCATCCCATTGATCTACATTTTTATTCAGCGCCGGGGTCAACACCGCTCCTATAGGTCCGCTATACGTTCCTCCATATGCATGACCGCCAATATGACGGTAGACAGGACAAGCATTCAGACAAGCTCCACAGCGGATGCAGTTCAGCAGCTCCTGAAACTCAGGATCGCCTAGCTGCTCAGATCGACCATTATCAAGAATAATAATATGCTGCTCTTCCGGCCCATCACCGTCATTATCCCTGCGGGGACCAGAAATACCCGACATATATACCGTTAACTTCTGCCCTGTTGCCGAACGAGGCAATAATGTAGCCATCACTTCAAGATCACTCCACGAAGGAATAATCCGCTCCATCCCCATCAGGGTAATTTGCGTTTTCGGTAAAGTGGTGACCATACGAGCGTTACCTTCATTCTCGAACAGCACCATCGAACCCGTCTCTGCAATAGCAAAGTTACAGCCAGTCATTCCGATATCCGCATCAAGGAACTTCTCTCTCAGCTTACGCCTTACAAATCCAGCAAGGATAGTAGTTTCGGGCAAAAGCTCCTCTCCTGCCTCTTTGGACAACAGCTCGGCAATCTGGTAGCGGTTCTTATGAATCGCCGGAATAATGATATGTGACGGGGTTTCCCCGGCAAGCTGGATAATATACTCCCCCAGATCCGTCTCTATGGTCTCCACACCAATGGATTCCAGCGCCTTATTTAAATGCAGCTCCTCTGTAACCATTGATTTGGATTTGACCACAGAAGCTGCCTGTTTTCGCTGCGCGATTTCAAGGGCAATCTTCACAGCCTCTTCACCCGTTGCTGCAAAATGAATATGTGTGCCGTTTGCTCTTGCCTTGTCTGCAAAAAGATTCAGATAGTAATCAAGATGGGCGATCGTGTGTAGACGGATTTGCCGCCCACGTTCACGCCACTCTTCCCATTGGCCATGATCGTTAGCCGCTTTCTGTTTTCCATCACGCAGTCTCTCCGTGGTAAAACGAACAGCCTTGCGTAAAAAGTCATTATTCAGCGCCAAGTCTGCACGTTCTTTTACCGTAGCTGGCTTTCCATTCTCTGAACCCGCCGTAGGATTGGTGGTGGCTTGGCTCATTTATCAGTCACCCCCTCATACAGCAGTTCTGCTAAATGCATAACTCGAACGGGTTCGCGGCGGTAACGCAGATTCCCGGCAATATTCATCAGACAACCCATATCCAGACCCGTTAGGATTTCTGCTTCCGTCTCCAGCACATGATCTGATTTCTCAGTGACCATTGCCCCGGAGATATCAGACATTTTCACGGCAAAGGTTCCACCAAACCCACAGCAGTCCTCAGCAAAAGGCAGTGGCACCAGCTCCATCGCCTTCACATTTTGCATAAGCTGCATAGGTTCGTCGCGAATCCCTAGAATCCTTGTGCCATGACAGGAAGGATGATAGGTAACCTTATGCGGAAAGACTGCTCCTAGATCAGTTACGCCAAGTACCTGCACCATAAACTGGCTAAATTCATAGGATTTGCGTTGCAAATTCTGCGCCTTGACCAGATTAACCGGATCATCCTGAAACAGCTTAGGGTAATGATGAAGCATCCCCGTACAGGATCCGGAAGGTGCAATGACAAAATCACTGTCATCAAAAGCCTGTAGAATCGTAAGTGCAGCTTGCCGCGCTTCATTCCAATATCCACTGTTGTACGCAGGCTGTCCGCAGCAAGTCTGCACCTCCGGGAACTCCAGCTGTACGCCATACCTGGCTAGCAGACGAGCCATGGCTTCCCCGACCTTCGGGAACACGGCATCGCTGACGCAAGTTATAAACATCGATACCTTCATGCCTTCACCTCCTGCACAACTATTTACTACACCGTCGTTATTGCGATGTTCAGCTTCTGCAACTGCTTCATTTGTTCTCCAACAGGGTTGTAATCCGTTATTAGGACATCCACATCACTAGGAGCCGCAAAATGTGTGAACGCTTGTATTCCAAATTTACTGGAATCACATAATAAGATCACTTGCTCCGCTATAGAAATCATCTTTCGTTTCACCATAGCTTGCAGCTCATTTGATTCACTAGCGCCACGTTCGAGATGAAATCCTTTGCAGGAAAAAAACATCTTATCCACGTAATACAATTCAAGCGAACGTTCTGCTAAATGACCAACATAGGACATTGATCTGCGGCTCAGCTGTCCGCCTGTAGAAAAGACCTCGATCCGCTCCTTCCCGCTTAACTCTGCTGCCACTCTAGTAGAATTGGTCAACACAGTAAGCGGCATATCCGGCAAATGCGAAGCCATATACCAAGCCGTTGTACTGGCATCCAGCAGAATTCGATCGCCCGGCTTAATCATCATTACCGCCTCACGGGCAATCCGCTGTTTCTCCGCTGCATTCATGATTTCTCGTTCGGCATAAGGGGTCTCCGGTTGCCGGTCACGCAGGCTAACTGCTCCGCCATGCGAACGCAGCAACCGCCCCGCTTTTTCCAATCGATCCAGATCGCGGCGAATGGTTTCTTCCGTCACTTGGCATAATGTACTCAATTCTGAGACACGGATGCTGCCGCGTTCATTCACTAGTTCTACGATTCGTTCATATCTGTCTGCAATCAGCATGATTTCCCTCCGTTATCCCTATCTATATTCAAGCTACCTCTTATCTAGTAAAAGCTGCTGGCACTCCACCGTCGATTGTCAGCATACAACCCGTAGTTTTCTCTGACTTGGAAGAAGCAAAAAAAGCAACGCCTTCGGCAATATCACGCGGATAAATATTAACTAGCAGCGTCGTGCGTTTACGGTAATGCTCCTCTAATTGATCCGGCTCAATCCCGTAAGCAGCCGCCCGTTCATTACGCCAGTTCGAATTCCAGATGGCTGATCCCTGTAAAATTGCATCGGGCAGAATCGTATTGGCACGGATGCCAAACTCTCCGCCTTCAGCTGCTATACAGCGGGCCAGATGGGCTTCGAGCGCCTTGGCAGAACTGTAAGCCGAAACGCTTTTTCCTGCAAAAATAGAATTTTTGGAGCCGATGAACACCATGCTGCCACCGATTTTTTGCTCCTTCATCACTTTAAAAGCTTCGCGTGCAACGAGGAAATATCCTGTGCCCAGTACAGAAATATTCAAGTTCCACTCTTTTAATGAAGTCTCATCAAACGGACTGGAGGTTGCAAGCCCAGCATTATTAACGATAATGTCGAGCCCGCCATAAAAAAGTGCTGTCTCCGCATATGCTGCGGTTACCTGCTCTTCCTGAGTTACGTCCATTTTAACGGCGAATGCACGATTTTCACCATACTTAGCGTTAATCTCTTCCGCTACTTTTTGTGCACCTTCCAGATTGAGGTCTGCCAATACAACATGCGCTCCTTCTGATACTAAACGACGAGCCGTCTCACTCCCAATTCCCCCGGCACCACCTGTAATAAAGGCAACTTTACGGGAGAACTCCGCTTCTGCCGGAGCCAGTGATAATTTATATAATTCCAAGGGCCAATATTCCACATTGTACGATTCATTCTCACTAAGAGAGACGAAATCTCCCAGTGCAGTAGCTCCGCGCATAACAGCAATCGCCCGGTGATACAAGGCTCCGCTGATCTTAGAATTGCTCCAGCTTTTACCTGTGTTGATCATGCCCACGCCAGGAATCAGGATCACACGTGGCGCAGCCTCGAACATTACATCGCCCTCATGTTTATTACGGTCGAAGTATGCTTTGTACTGCTCCTTATAAGCGCTAATCGCTTCGCTCAGCTTCGCCTTCAAGCCATCGATATCATTGGTGTTTGGCTCCCACGCAACAAAAAGCGGCTTCATTTTGGTATGTACCAAATGATCCGGACAAGCTGCGCCTACATCAGATAACTTCTCCGAGTCAGCCCCTCCTACGAAACGCAGCACATCCTCCGCATCGTCGAAGGTCAAAATCATTTTACGCTCATCGCTGACTGCGCCTCTGATCAGTGGCATCACTGCGGCCGCTACAGCCCGTCGCTCTGCTTCTGGAAGTGCTTCTGATTTGCGGCCGCCAAATAGGTTCTGATCTTCAATTCTTTCTTCAATATAACTTTCCGCTTCGTTAATTATGGAGATTGTTTTGTCATAACAAGATTCAGGTGTATCCCCCCAAGTCACGAGACCGTGTTTCTCCATCAGCACTAATTCAGCTTTCGGGTTTGCGAGCACACCTTCGGCAATCATTTTGGATAAAGTAAAGCCTGGACGGATGTAAGGCACCCATACGAAACGATCCCCATAAATCTCACGGGCAATTTCCTTACCGTTATGAGCGCAGCATAGGCTGATAATGGCATCTGGATGCGTATGATCCACATGCTTGAAAGGTAAAAATGCATGCAGCAACGTTTCGATGGAAGCACGCGGATGTTTAGGGTCAATCATACAATTTGCGAGATAAGCTACCATCTCTTCATCTGGCATTTCATCACGTTCAAATAACGGGGCAATATCCTGAAGCCTTAGTCCGGTAAAATTGCCTGCTTTCATCGTAGCGAGGTCAGAGCCGCTGCCCTTCACCCACATTACTTCTACCTCACGCCCGCGAAAATCCAATTCTATCGTTTTGCTGGAGGTATTCCCTCCGCCAAAGTTACAGACTCTGCGATCTTCGCCCAGCAGATTAGAGCGGAACACTAATGCATCCAATCCCCCGTTTAATTTCTTTTCCCGAGATGAATCCCATAAGTTTTGTACCATTTGTGAATACCTCCGTTTTTGAATGTTTGTTTTTTTGTTTATTTTTGTTTGTTTTGATTTTAAACTATTTGTTTGTGTTTGAATAGAGCGCTTTCAACAAAATTTTAAATTTTTTTCACATTTTAGACGAATCTACATTGGATGAACTACAATAACATCGCGAATAACAAAAAAGAGCTGCCTCTTGGCAACTCCTCCCCTATTGTTCACACCAGCTTAAAGGGTGATCCAGTAGTTACATTTTTCATTCTCAATACCATGTAGTATTCCTTTGTTCGCTTCAATAACCTTTCTCGAAAATATATTGTCCGGCTCACAAGTTAGCATGACCTTATCAATCCCCATGTCCGCAGCTTTTTTTAACAGCTCTGCCAAAAAAATCGTACCATAACCTTTTCCTCTCTCACTGGGTCTGATACTATAGCCAATGTGTCCACCTGACTTCCTCAATTGATCATTTAAGGAATGTCTTAATTTTCCGACACCAACGGGATAGGAGTCAATCAGTAGCCAGTAGTTGGTCTGTGCTACATACTGTGGTGGAAGATTATCACCTTGTGAAAGTGCTATCCTCTCCCGGATGAAATCAGGAAATTGACTGAAAGCCAGATCAAATCCATTGTTGACGAATCCATTTTCCCCCGGACCTATCTCCACAATCATCTCAAAAATATCGCGTCCATCTGAAATGCTAGCTTCCTTTAGCTCAACAAGCATAATAATCCCCCCTAGAACGTTATTAATAACTTCCCTATCAAAAATTTACCGCAAAAAAGACCGGCATGCATTATTTAATTGCACAATCTACAACTAAAATGCACTTCAATGCTCACGCCTAATGTATTAAGTGTACTTTGTGCAATTAAATTCGCCCAATTTAGCTAAATCAGCTAATTACGAGAGATATAGTTGTACAAAGTACATCTATATCACCGAAGTGAGAGTAAAGTAGCAATTTAGTTGTATGAAATACACTTATCTGGCTCCTTGTGACTACTAGGTGATCAAGCAACAGGTATCTAAACTAATCTATCTAATCTAATCTAATCTATCTAATCTATCTAATCTATCTAATCTAATCACCATCTACTCACCCTCTAATCACCTTCTGCTCCCCCACTTTTCACAGGAATGTTTCTATTTCTCGCCCCTCCTTCCGCACTCTCGTAGTATACTTATTGGAATAAGATACAGATGTTGTATTTTTCACTAAGGAGGTTTGTGATGGTGAATAGCTTTAAGAATGCCAAGGCGCAAGAACAAGTGTGGCAGTCCTACCAACAGCTAGTTGATCAGTGGCCTGTTCCTCTTGAAGAACTCGATCTCCCAACCACATATGGGCTGACGCATTGTATCCTTACCGGGCAAAAGAGTAATCCCCCCTTATTTCTATTTCATGGCGTTGGTGATAACTCGGCGGTCATGTGGCTCCTTAACATCGAGGAATTATCGCGGCATTTTTACTGCATCGCTATTGATACTCTGGGCGGACCCGGAAAAAGCATTCCTAATGCGTACTTTAATAAACAAAAGTTTGAGCAGGTGGAATGGATTAATGAAATAGCCAAACATCTGAGCATTGACATCTTTAATATTGCAGGGGTGTCAAATGGCGCCTATATTGCTTTTAATTATGCGACCAAGCAACCGGACAAAGTGAACCGTGTGATTTGTTTGGAAGGCGGAATGGTCACCACACCAATCAAAGCCATGCTGCAAACGCTAATGATGATGTTCCCAGAGATTCTGGTTCCCACGGATCGCAATTTACTGAAAGTGCTGAAGAAGTTAAGTGCGCCTGACTCCCCTTTATTTGACAATCACCCAGAAGTAGCTGCTCATCTAATCCTTTTAATGCGCACTCATAATCAACAAGCTATGTTTGTTCATAAGCTTCAAAAATACGATAGAAACGCCGCAGTTGCCGTCAGAGATAAGCTCTATTTTTTAGTAGGAGAACACGCATTAAAACAATCAAAGGATTTCATAGATATTTTAGAGGACGGAAAGTTTCATTACCAAGTCATCCCCCGTGCGGGACACGGCATTAATCATGAGCAACCGGATAGAGTCAACACTGAAATCATCAATTTCCTGACCGGCGATAATGATACATCACTTGCATCCTTATGAAAGCGTTACTATTATGAAGGTTATTACTCATACTTACTCTATTAAAGGAGAGGTTACCCATCAGATACGGAACTCTAGCCCACACATTTGGCTGCCTGCCGCTCAAGTCGTTAACTGCAACCCTTCAGAATTATGATATCGATTTTGTTCAGCTTGCATTATCCAAAGCCATTCAGGACATCGACACTTCTACCGGTAAACTAAGTCCAGGTCTTGCCAGCTATATTGGCGAACAATTTGATAAAGCAGGAATACGCATCGGTGTTTTGGGCTGTTACATCAACCCTGTTCATCCGGATCCTGTCATCCGGAGAGCTGAGATCAATCGTTTTAAAGAGCATCTTCGTTATGCCCGCCAATTCGGCGCACCTATGGTGGCAACAGAGACCGGTGCGCTGACTACTTTTCAAGCACAAGATCCGGTCCATTACGAAGCTATCGGCTGGGATACGTTAAGGGCAACTATAGAAGAACTTGCAGAGGAAGCTGAAAAATGGGGCGTTTTTCTAGGACTAGAGGGGGTCTGCACACATACACTTTCTACACCAGACAAGATGCGCCGCATCTTAGATGAAGTCCCATCAAGCTGTATAGGTGTTGTATTGGACCCTTGTAATTTTATTAGCACGGCTGCGCATTTGCAGGATCAAATTGTCGATGATTCCTTCAGATTATTCGGCGACCGTATCATTCTGGCGCATTTAAAAGATATCTATCAAGATGGTGAAAAAGCATACCACGGCAAAGCAGGCAGCGGATTATTCCATACCGAAGCTTTCCTGCGCAAACTCCAAGAATATAAGCCAATGATCGATGTGTCATTAGAAGATATCAAGGATCTGGAGGTTAATGATACCGTTGCTTTACTGAAGAAGCTTGCTCCTATAACACAATAAAAACCCACTTCTGAGGATAGGTGTTAGCAGCAGCTGCGCATCTATCCCAGCTTTATCTATGCTCAAAAATAGTGTTTCCAGTTATTGAGCAGATGATCATCCTCTGCCTGCAGCAATTTGGAGGCATATACGATTTGACCTGTATGATAGGAATAATGTTCTACCGCTCCGATCATAATCTTTTGAATACTCCAAGTATAATTCTCCATTCCAGCCCCCTCAGGGAAACTAATGGTGACCTCCCGTTCTAGATCAGCCTTCGTCAAATTGCCCACCACCGCACGGCTTTCTTCCCTGACCTTCAGCATATACTGCAATAATTCCTGTGATGAATAACCGCCTCTGGTCAAAAATTTGCTCCACATACCCCAAGGATTGATCGAGCCTTCTCATACATTCGATAATGATTTCACTCATACTAATCCCTCTTCCTTCTACTTTTGTTTGTAAACTTGTTAAATGGTACTTTTCTATAGGAGCTGAATAAAATAAGAAACATAACGATTGAATCATATTGTTTCACTATTACAGCTCTAACTTGGAAGGGACGGGATTATCAATGAGATTCACATTCCCTATTCTGACCTTATCTCATGGCGGAGCACAACGTATGCTGGTAGAGCTCACCAATGGGCTGACAGATTTGGGCCATCAGGTCAACCTCCTCTTGCCTGTGGATGGCGCTATTTCTTATGATGTGCGCGCAAACGTAATCCGCTCCTCACATATGAATATTCACGAGCATGACTTTCCTCCCGGAGACGTCATTGTTTCTAATTATTATACAACTGTCCCCATCGCCCAAGCAGCAAGCAAACAAGGAAAAGGGGTTCATGTACGTTTATCTTTATGTTATGAGCCTCCTTTTTTACCGGATAACGGACGCTCCTTCCCCTCCTATCACATCACTGAGCATCTAATCGTTTTATCACGTTGGCAGCAGGAGCTGATCTTTTTAAATCATGGCATCACCGGCAGTATCGTGCCCATTGGCATTAGCTCCTCTTTTAAAAATATGAATATCCGTCACAGTCTTCAAGAGCCTTTAAACATAACAGCTATATTAAGAAAAACAGAACGCGGTTTCTCCTGGCACCGCGAGCAAGATTACCTTATAGAACAGCTGGATTACGTAAAAAGCCAATATCCCGATGTAAATATTAACTTCATCAGTCCGCCTGACGAGTTCAACACCTCAGAAATTCTCCAAAGAATGAAAGCTACTGGCAAATATCGGTTCTTTACGCCAGCAAATGATGAGGAGCTCTGCTATCACTATAACGGTGCGGATATTTTTGTTAGCTCAAGTATTTTTGATACAGGTTCTTTACCGGGACTTGAGGCCATGCGTTGTGGAGCAGCGTTAGTCTGTGTATATTCGGGTGGGAATATGGAATACGCCCATCACAAGAAAAACTGTTTGCTCTCTTATCGATATGAGAACCGGCTCGGTGAAGATGTCATCCGCTTAATACGTGATCCCAACTTAAGAACTAAATTAGCGGAGCAGGGGGAAAGATATTCGCGCAAATGGACTTGGGAAAATAGTGTCAGATTATTTGAACAAGCGATCACAGATTTATTATAAAAATATAAAAAAGCAAGTCTCCAATGGCTGAGATTTGCTTTTTTATTGATCCAAAAGAATCATTGACTAGAGAAATAATACAAGATATTATGTAAGCGTTATCAATTGCAAAATAATGAAACACTTTAGGGAAATCTAAACTAAAAGGAGAAGGAATATGGCGAAAAAAGGTAGGCAAGGTTATCGGTTGTTATTGTTGTCTTTTTTAATGCTTTTTACAACTGTTTTCTCAGGAGGATCGCAAGCTTATGCAGCAACCTGGAATCTGACTGGAGATACCAACGTACACGACCCTTCATATATCAAAGAGGGGAACACACATTGGGTATTCAGCACGGGATCAGGTCTCCAAGTGATGTTCTCAAACGATGGAACTAACTATATTCGCTCCCTCCCGATTTATACCTCGAAACCCTCCTGGTGGAGCTCTTACGTTCCCAATCAAGAAGGGCTAGATGTATGGGCCCCAGAAATTTTCTACTATAACGGTACCTATTACCTCTATTATTCTATCTCTACATTCGGCTCAAGAGTGTCTGCTATTGGTTTAGTAACTACTAAATCGATCTCCGGGGGAAAATGGACGGACCAAGGTGTCGTTATCTCGTCTAATGACGCCTCCAATTATAACGCCATTGATCCTAACATTACGGCAGATGCTAACGGAAACCTATGGATGACCTTCGGTTCCTGGAGCAACGGGATTTACATTACCTCCATCAACAAAACAACCATGAAGCCAACGGGCAACTCGTATCGCATTGCCACTAAATCCGGGGGGATTGAAGGCTCCAGTATGGTTTACAATCCAAATACCGGATATTATTATCTATTCGTATCCATTGGCCAATGCTGCTCAGGCGTAAACAGCACCTATAAAATTGCAGTGGGACGCTCAACCAGCGTACTGGGGCCTTTCTATGCGAAGGACGGTACCGATATGAAAAATGGCGGTGCTACGGTCATCGATAGCGGCAACAGTTTTTGGGCGGGTCCTGGTGGACAGGATATATACGGAACCAACGTTATCGTCCGCCATGCTTACAGTGTCGCTGAGAATGGCGCACCCAAATTGTTAATCAGTGATCTCGAATGGGATTCTGCTGGCTGGCCTTACTATAATTAACGTCTAATCGAGGAGTTGCCCCTGAGTCCTACTCTGTGATTTATGGGGCAGCTTCTTTTTACCGATAAACCTTCTACTCTCTCTTTCGATAGATACCTGGCGAGACACCATAACGCTCCCGAAACACCCTGTGAAAATAGGTGTAACTTCCAAACCCCGTCTCCTCTGCTATACGCTCTAAGGTGTAATTGGTATTGTCCATTAATCTCAGTGCCATCGCAAGCCGGATTTGCCCCGCATATTGCATAATAGAATAACCGAATTGGATCTTGAATAAATGTACGGCCCTTGTCACACTAATTCCAGCATGAGCAGCTACGTCCTTTAGTCTGATCTCTGAAGTAGCATGCTCCTCCACATAACTCTTCATTTTAAGTCCGTGTAGAAGCGAAGCCGAAGATGATGCAGGTGCCTCTTCCATAGCCCGATCTAACAACAAACATAAAGCTTTAAATAGTGCTTCAAGTATTTCAGGGCTACCCCCGTCTAGTCTTCTATTCTCCAGATCAAGCTGTTGCCATATACTTTGCAGCTTACCATCATCCGCAATTCTAACCTTTTTGGGTCGCTCACGCAGGTTCCACCAGTGGTCCACCCATTCCCCTGTACACATTACAAAATAGTCCACACTATGTCCCAAAGGACTTTTCTTTTCACCGATTCTCAGATCATATATATCGTAGGGCTTAAATAACAATAGATCCCCCGGCACTACGGCAGTCATTTCTCCATCGATGAGGACTTCACATTCCCCTTCTGCTTGCAGCCTGATGATATAGGTATCCAACCCACTGCGATATAGTTGCCGAAAAGGCTGAGTATGGCGGATAAATCCACACAGACTAATTTGAACGCTGTTTGTTTCCATCGCATATGCTCCTCATTCTATAGTAGTCGATGACCAGATTGTTGAGGTTCTTAGCCATATAGTTTCTTCAAAGTGCAGTGAATCTCCTTCTATAATAAAGACAGAATTCATATGTAGGAGGTTATCAACCATTATGAGTAAAACTATTCGCGTCATTCAAACCGCTAAAGAAACCACGGATCGTTTAACAGAAAAGGACCCTCTGATTTTCCTTCCCGATACGTCAGGAGTCGAATCAGAGCTAATCAATATCTATGATGATCTGGAGTATCAAGAAATTGAAGGCTTTGGTGGAGCTCTTACGGAGTCCTCTGCCGTTACTATCTCTAAACTTAGTGCAGCTAAACAAAAAGAAATCATCGACGCTTATTTTCATCCTGAGCACGGCATTGGATATACCCTTTGCCGCTCACATATCCAAAGCTGCGACTTCTCACTGGGCAACTATGCTTATGTAGAGGAAGGCGATGCGGAGCTACGTTCGTTCGATATTTCCAGAGATCACGAGTCGGTTATCCCCCTCATAAAAAATGCTGCCGCAGCAGTAGGTGAAGATTTCCGTCTGTTCTCTTCCCCATGGAGTCCTCCAGCGTTCATGAAGACTAACGGGCAAATGAACGGAGGCGGAGCTCTTAAGCCTGAATATCGTGAGGCTTGGGCTAACATGTTCGTTAAATATATTGAGGCGTACGCTGCAGAAGGGATTGATATCTGGGCTGTCAGTGTTCAGAATGAAGCCAAAGCTGTACAAAGATGGGATTCCTGCCTGTATACCGCCGAAGAAGAAAAGGATTTTGTGCGTGACTACTTGGGACCTGCTCTGGAACAAGCGGGCTTGGGCCATGTAAAGGTTATGATCTGGGATCATAATAAAGAACGGGTGTATGACCGTGCTAAGGTTGCTTTTGAAGATCAAGTTGCATCCAAATACATATGGGGAATCTGCTTCCACTGGTATTCCGGTGATCACTTCGAAGCCCTCTCTGCCGTTCATGATCGTTTCCCAGATAAAAAGCTGTTCTTCAGCGAAGGCTGCCAAGAAGGTGGCGTTCATCTCGGCTCATGGAACACCGGTGAACGTTACGGACATGATATCATCGGCAATCTGAACAACTGGATGTCGAGCTGGACAGACTGGAACATTGTCTTGGATGAGCAAGGTGGACCTAACCATGTAGGAAATTACTGCGACGCTCCAATTATCGGAGATACCAAAAACGATGAAATTACTTTTGAGAGCTCTTTCTATTACATCGGGCACTTCAGTAAATATATTCGTCCGGGTGCTAAACGTATTGGTTTCTCTAAATATACAGATAAGCTTGAAACAACAGCTTTCCGCAACCCTGATGGCACTATTGCTGTTATCGTTATGAACCGCACAGAGCAAGAGCTTCCATTCACCTTGCGCTTCCATGACGAACTGGCTGAGAACATGATTCCGGCTCATGCCATTCAAACCCTGCTAATTAAGTAGCAGCTGTTCATTTCTAATAAAAAGAGGTTCTCTTTATGCCAGCGCACAGAGAGAACCTCCTTTTTTATTAAATTAAAAGAAATAGTGCTTAAAGCCTTGCTGATAGTATTTCGCATAACGCTCCATACAGTGTATGTTCAAGATCCAACGAGGCAAGAGAAGCCAGGGCCGCCATCGGCGTTACTGCTGCTTTGACTACATGGTAAATTTGTTCTTTCAATTGGAAAAGAATTTGCGCACGGTTCAGAAGGCTGAACACCTCATCATCTACAGAATTCACCGCAATCCGGGCATCTGTGAACGTTACCTCCAAGGAATGCTCTACCACTTGATCCGAGATCATGATCGTAAGCGTATGTGTTGCCTCATCATAGTCTATGTTTGCTTCGATTTCTGTGCCGCCAGCGAATACCTGTACCTTCGTATCAGCAAAACCGACAAAGGACAACTTCCATGATCGCCGCTCAGGCACAACCTTTGTATTTCCCTGAGCAGAGAGAATCTTGAAGCTGGCTCTATCCCCCATTTCCAGGATCATTTCTGTATCACACCATTGATCGTCCTGATCCTCCGCAGTATCGCCCTCATCCTCCCAGAGATGAAAATGACCCCTTCCTCCCGCAAATACACGGACCTCCATATGCCTCGGATTATCCACTGAAGAGGTGAATTGCGTCAGATCTGCCATGGGCACAATAGCACCTGCGTTAGCTAATACAGGGATATTCTCAAGATTGCGATAAAGAGAAAGCTTTCTGCCACCGTCGTACACTCTTCCGTTAAAAAAATCTATCCAAATCCCTTCAGGTAACCAAGCCTTAAATTCGGCAACGCCTACCTTTGGATTGACCGGCTGTGTAATCGGACAGGCAATAAGTTCCGTTCCGAAATAATATTCATTGGGCACTTCATAGGCTTCATTCGACAACGCATGATGATAATACATCGGTCGGATTAGCGGAAGACTATCGCGGCTGGCATAGCGATTCATCGTGTACAGATAGGGAAGTAAACTATGCCGCAAACGCAGGCAATCCTTCATCACATCTTCCGCAATCTTATTGAATCGCCATGGCTCCTTGCTGTTAAAGGCACTAGCAGAACTATGTAACCGCATAATAGGCGAAAACACACCGAATTGCACCCAGCGCATTGCCAACTCATCGTCTAAATAACCATTCATATGGCCCCCGATATCATGGCTCCACCAACCATATCCCACGTTAGCGGCGTTGGCTGTGAAGTATGGCTGGAAATCCAGCGACTCCCAAGTGACAATGGTATCTCCAGAGAAGCCCACAGGATAACGATGGCTGCCAAGACCTGCATAACGTGAGAAAGTAATCTGCCGGTTGCCTCGCCGGCCGCTATCCAGATAGTGATAATGGTTCAGCATCCAAAGCGGATCTAGTCCCGGTACTTTAGTCACTCCACCCTGCTGCCAATCAATCCACCAGAAGTCCACACCTTCATTCTCTAGCGGATGATGCAGAAACTTAAAGTATGCTCGCAAAAAATTCGGATCCGTAATATCAAATTCTACAGCATCACCCTTTTCCGGGTCCATACCCATCTCCGCAGCAATGGCTAGATAAGGATCTTCAAACGCTCGTACACCGTCTGCTGGATGTACGTTGAGCGTTACTCGAAGTCCTTTTTCATGCAGCCATGCCAAAAATCTTTGAGGCTCCGGAAACAGTTCCCGGTTCCAGGTATAACCCGTCCAACCACTGCCGTACTGCGGATCAATATCGACGAGATGCCAATCCATATCTATAACAGCGACGGAAAACGGAATTCGCTCGAGCTCAAACCGCTCCATTAGCGCTTTGTATTCTTCTTCTGAATATCGGTAATAACGGCTCCACCAGTTGCCAAGGGCATAACGTGGCAATAGGGGCGTACGACCGCAAAGGTGATAGAAATCCTTCAAGCAGTGCAAATAATCATGACCGTATCCAAAAAAATAAACATCGAGGCCAGCCAACGCCCGTAGCTCTACCCGTCCATCCTCTTCCAGTACTAGGGAGGTGCTATCATCAACTAACGTATACCCGGCACGTGAGAGTAGTCCGTGCTCCAGCGGAATGGCACCATCTGCATTATCCAGTGTACGTGCTGTCCCTCCCAAATCTTGGACTGTATCTCCATAATTCCAGACACTCATTAAATGACCCGCTTCGTTTCTCACCCGAATACTGAGACCATGCCGGGAGAAAGGCTGTTTGTCATAAGTTAAATGCAGGCGCTTCGTAATCAACTCAAGTTTATTCCCCAGATCCATTACGCGGAACTCTGGAACCGGAAAATTGCGATTCACAACGGTCTGTGACGCCCGATCTTCGAAATAACCTTCCTCACTATATTCCATCCGGATAAGCTCCGGAGTTAAGACAGTGAACCGATAGCACTCCCCCTGAATAATCGCATCAGCATTACTGCCTGGTTCAGAACGCAGCTTTAATTGGGTCGCCAAAGGGGTTGGCTCTTTCATCGTATTTCCCATCAAGTAAAAACCTCATTTCTTTTTATTCAACACCCATATAACGGCTGAAAGCATCTGTCCGAATTTTCACCATCTTTTCGAGGCCCATCCCCCGCAGCTGCTTCACATAATCATCCCACTGCTCGTCAATATCACCTGAGATTATAAATTGAGCACGCATTGTATTGACGTAACTGTCAATATCGGTGGTCAAGGTCGGCAGCTCCTGAAACTCTTCTGCAGTGTACATTACGTTAGGGAAAGGTGGTGTTGTGTAGTCACTTCCCAGCTTATCGAGTTGTAGCTTCAGTCCATCTCCGGTTTTAGGATTTAGAAAGATGGTCTTTTCAAAAGCTGGGCTCACATATTTCGGCCCGAAATCCCGGAGTGACTGTTCCCAATACCAAGCATCCGCACTGGTGCCGGTTGGAGGGTCCATCAATGTATACGTACCGTTGTCATTTTTCTTAATCACCGTTCCAATGGCACCCCAGAAATTCTGAATGCTGGCTTCATTGGTATAGAACTGATCCGCCCAGCGTGCAGCAATTTCTGGATACTTGCAGGATGTGGTGATCAACAGCTCGTTGCGTTCCAGATTCATCCCATACGGGTTCCCAACGGTGTAGCGCTTCCCGTCTGGTCCAGCAATTGGCGGAATGGTCACATATTGATCACTCCATTTGCCAAACATAGCGTCTGGCGTCCACTGATAAGAGAAGCCTACGATTGGGGCATCCGGATTTAGAAACTTTGCCGATCTCATCGTTTCGTCTTGAGTGAATACCTCTTTATCAAGTAATCCGTCTTTAAACAATTTGCTCTCCCATTTGAGCCCTTCTTTGTACTCCTCTGAAATCGGGTAATAAACCGCATTTCCGTCCTTGACCACCATGAAGTTATTATTCAAATCTGCGATTCCGAAGGGACTGATTAGATCATTACTTAATTCGATAAAAGGAATCTCATCCTGTTTTCCGTTTCCATTCGGATCTTGTTCTTTGAATGCTTTTAGCACGTTATAAAGATCGTCTATCGTATCCGGTACCTTCAAACCCAATTTGTCCAGCCAGGTTTTGTTAATCACAGGCTGACGAGAGCTTTTAGGACGTGAGGGTAATCTTGCAGGCAGCGAGTAGATTTTCCCGTCAGGAAAGGTGCTGATTTTTTTCATTTCCGGTGTTTCTTCCATAGCTGCTTTGAGATTAGGCATGTTGTGCTCAATATAGTCATCTAACGGCCGAAATAAGCTTAAATTATTGACGATATCCGCATCTCCGAAGGTCTGACTCCCTAAAATGATATCTGGAAGTGTGCCGCTGGCCAGCATAATAGACTTCCGTTCACTCCAATCATTGGAGGACATCACCTGCCACTCGATTTTGACATTCGTGTTCTTCTCCAAGTCCTTGAGCCATTGATTCTCGGTAAAAGAATCTCCCATGCTTACCCACCGGACAGTGAGTACTTTCAGCGTCACCGGCTTATCCACTATCGGCAATCCTTCTTTGTTAAATTCACCCGGTTCAGGTTCAACAGAATTAATCCCACTGTCCCCTTTACAAGCTGTAAGGCTAGCAAGCAACGTTGTCACTAAAAGAATGACGGTGATTGTTCTATATATCCTGTTTTTTTGTTGCTTTTTCATAACGTTCTTGCTCCCTTACGAATGTTAGTAGAATAGCTGAATGTACTATTCCTTCACTGCGCCGATCATTACCCCTTGGTTAAAGTATTTTTGTACAAAAGGGTACACGCACATGATCGGAACCGTTGCCACGATAATAACAGAATACCGCATCATATTGGCGAGTCGTAGTGCGATTTGCGCAGCTTCCCCGGTTCCCATCCCCGACTGCATCTGATTGGTGATCAAAATATTTCGCAGGATCAGCTGCAAAGGATACATATTAGGATTTTTCAGATAGATCAAAGCATTAAAATATGAATTCCAGTAACCAACGGCGATCCATAGACCCAGCACGGCAATAATCGCCTTCGACAGTGGTAAAACGATCTGTAGAAAATAACGAAGATTTCCACAACCATCGATCTGTGCAGCTTCCCATAAATCTCCCGGAATACTCGACTGAAAAAAGGTGCGGGCAACGATAATGTTAAACACCCCAACGGAGAAAGGCAGTACCATCACCAGAAATGTGTCGTACAGATGGAAATCACGGATCGTTAGAAAAGTCGGAATTAACCCTCCATTAAAAAACATCGTAAAGATGAAAAACAGGGAAAGATATTTTCGTCCCACAAGATCCTTTCTGGACAACGCATAGGCCGCAGAAATATTTACAATTAAACCGATTGCCGTCCCTACCACCGTATACATGATGGTATTCCAGTAACCGATCCAAATATTTTCATGACGCAGCAGCTCTTTGTAACCATCGAAGGTGAACCCTTTAGGAAATAACCAAACCTGCCCCCCCGCCACCGCGGAAGGATCACTGAACGAAGCAATGACGATAAAATATAGCGGATAGATTAAGATAACTAGAAAAATTGCTGATATAACATACATCACTATTTCCATTATAGTATCCGAAGAACGATTCTTCTTTATTTTCCCCACATTCCCTTTAGTAACTGTCTCTAAACCTCCCATTTCAATTCTCCTCCCTTCTACCACAAGCTATTTTCGCTTAGTTTTTTAGATATCTGATTGACCATGATCAATAAAATAAAATTAATAACGGTGTTGAATAGGTTGATCGCCGAGGAAAAGCTGTATTGACTGCTGAGCAAGCCAATTTTGTAGACATAAGTAGAAAGAATTTCACTTGAAGTGATGTTCAAGTCATTTTGCATTAGGTACACTTTTTCAAAACCAACCCCAAGCAATCCACCGACCCGCAAAATAAGCAAGGTTATCGCGGTTGGCATCAGCATCGGAATATCGATATAACGAATTTTATGCATCCGGCTTGCTCCGTCTACGGTTGCCGCCTCGTACAAGCTAGGATCAACTGCGGAGAGCGCAGCGATAAAGATAATGCTGTCCCAGCCGACATGCTGCCACACATCCGACCAAACATATACACTGCTGAATAATCCAGCGGAGCCAATCAGATCAGGAGCCTCTTTTCCAAAAAGACTATATATATTGCCCAGCAGTCCGGTGCTAGGTGAGAACAAAATCATCATTAAACCCACCATTACTACCGTGGAGATAAAGTGCGGCATATAGGACACCGTCTGGAAAAAACGTCTAAACCGGTTAGGTCTCATCTGGTTAACCATCAACGCCAGTATAATTGGAATCGGAAAGGTAATCAGACTGTACACACTGATGATCAATGTGTTTTTAATCGTTGATGAAAATTGATAGGAATGAAAGAATTTCTCGAAGTATTTGAATCCAGCCCATGGGCTGCCCCCTATTCCCAACGCAGGGCTATAATCCTTGAAGGCAATCAGCACCCCGTACATTGGCTTGTACGCGAATAATAACGTCAGAACTACAGCAGGAAAAAGCAATAGATAGAGACCCCAATTTTGTTTGATTTGTCCGAATTTCCGCCCGAAATGAAGTGGACCAGATTTCATGACATCCCCTCCTTATTTAAAATAGAGAATGCTACCCCACAGCTATCCTGTAGGGCAGCACCTTTTTCGAAAGACGAATAGGTTATTTCACGTTCATATAACGGGTGTAAGCATCCGTGCGAATCTTAACTAACTTTTCAAGTCCCATTTTATTAAGCTTGCTCACATAAGCATCCCAGCCCTCGTCAATTCCGCCTTTGCTAATAAATTGCGCCCGCATAGTATTCACATAGCTGTCGATATCCGTAGTCAAGGTTGGCAGCTCCTCGAACTCCTCAGAAGTGTACATTACGTTAGGGAAAGGTGTTGTTACATATTCACTGCCCAGCTTATCCAGTTGCAGCTTCAGTCCATCTCCACTTTCAGGGTTCAGGACGATTTTCGATTCAAAGGATGGGCTCACATATTTCGGTCCAAAATCACGTAGAGATTGATCCCAATACCAAGCATCTGCGCTGGTTCCAGCTGGTGGATCCATCAATGTATAAGTGCTATCATCGTTTTTCTTAATAACCGTTCCAATCGCACCCCAGAAATTCTGAATGCTCGCTTCGTCAGTGTAGAACTGATCTGCCCAACGTGCAGCAACCTCAGGATATTTGCAAGATGTGGTAATCAGCAGCTCATTACGGTTAAGATTCATCCCAATCGGATTTCCGATCGTATAACGTTTACCATCTGGTCCGGCAATCGGTGGAATCGTCACATATTGATCGCTCCATTTTCCAAACACGGCGTCTGGAGTCCACTGGTACGTAAAGCCTACAATTGGAGCATCCGGATTCTGGAACTTAGCCGATCTCATCGTATCGTCCTGAGTGAATACCTCTTTATCTAGCAAGCCTTCCGCATACAATTTATTTTCCCATTTGAGACCTTCTTTGAACTCCTCTGAAACAGGGAAATATATCGCTTTTCCGTCCTTGATGATCATATTATTGTTATTCAAATCGGCAATTCCGAAAGGACTGATCAAGTCATTACCAATTTCAATAAAAGGAATCTCATCTTGTTTTCCATTACCATTCGGATCTTGTTCTTTAAAAGCTTTGAGCACGTTATAAAGCTCATCAATCGTTTCAGGCACCTTCAAGCCCAATTTGTCCAGCCAGGTCTTGTTAATCACAGGCTGACGTGAGCTTTTTGGACGTGCAGGAAGTCTTGTTGGCAGTGAGTAGATTTTCCCGTCAGGAAATGTGCTGATTTTTTTCATTTCTGGGGTTTCTTCCATAGCTGCTTTGAGATTAGGCATATTTTGCTCAATATAATCATCAAGCGGCCGGAAAAAGCTTAGATTATTTACGATATCGGCATCCCCAAAGGTTTGATTTCCCAAGACGATATCCGGAAGCGTGCCACTCGCCAGCATAATCGACTTCTGCTCACCCCAATCATTGGAGGACATCACTTGCCAATCGATTTTGACATTCGTATTTTTCTCCAGATCCTTCAGCCATTGGTTTTGCGTAAAGGTGTCCCCCATACTCCCCCAACGGACAGTCAGCACTTTAAGTGTTACAGGCTCATTCACAATCGGCAGACCTTCTTTGTTATAGCTGCTCGTTTCATTTGTCGCTGCATTATTCCCGTTGTTACCGCCGCAGCCAGCAATTCCAAATACCATCGCAGCCGCCAGCAGACCCACAGTCCATTTCTTTGCAGTTTTTTTCTTACTGTGTTGACTCATCTCTTAATCCCCCATTTCAATTTATCAAAATGCATCTGAATAGCTTTATAATAACTTCTTATTTTTTCGTATTCCGGACTCATTAAGACGGTTATCCAGACCTTTGAATTCGCTTACAAAAAATGCAAAAGCTAAATGCTCTACTTGGGGAGATTTAATAACAGTATCCCGACTTCTGTATGTGCTATCCGGACTTTGAGGGAAATCGCTAGCGAGTTCTTATGTTTTTTTCACGCAGAGGTTTTATAATGACTTTATGATCAAAAAAACAGCGAACCACAAAACCTACCCCATTCGCCATTATATAAAAGTCATGATGTTGGTTTCATTCACAGTCCTTATTCTGGATTTAGGAATCAGCATCGCTTCCATTTCCATCGTTAAGCAGCAGTCCACTCGAAATTTGCAGGATACTGCGGCGCTTTACATCAATCGTATTAATCATGATTTTGCCTACATTAATCACTATATGGGCTGGACGCTTGGGAACGATGAGAGCTTACTAACGATGAATACTTACGGGGTCAACAGTATCGAGTTCTTAAAGGCAAATGATAATCTGTTCAAACGCTTTACCGAGCTGCAAAAAAACTACGGGCATGAGTATAACTTCTTCTACTATTTGAAAAATGAGACCTATTTTTTGAATTGCGCACCGATCAGCGTAACCTATACGGATTACAGGGAGCTGAAAAAAAAGATTATTTCTTATATTGATGATAAGGAGATGTACGAGAAGTTTTATTCCAAATGGACGCCTATTCTAGTAAACAACCATTATTATGTGATTAATATCGTGCCCTATTACAATCGCTATTTAATTGGACTGATCTCCGCAGATAATCTGATCCGGCCGCTACGCCAAATTAATCTTGGCGCCAATGGTTATGTTTCTCTAGTAGATGAGAATGAACAGCCTTTAACTAGTCCGATCTCCAATAGCGGAAAGCTAATAACGGAAAATGGGGGATTCTCTAATCTTTTGCAATCGCGTACAACAATCAACAGTGCATTCTCAGACACCACCTTCAGCACCAAAATGGTCATTAAATATGGCATATTCGAAAAAATCATGATTGCCCAGCTGCTTATTATGTTATTGTTCTTCATTGTGACCTCCACGTTATGCATTGTTCTGCTCTTTTTCAAAAAAAGAGTGTTAGGTCCGATTCAAAGCTTCTCCGATAACCTTGCTTTCATTAATGAGTCTGGGCAACCCGCAGATTTCAGAAGCAGTGAGATTATAGAGCTGGAACAGGCAAACACTCAGTTTAAAGGCTTGGTTGAACAAATCAAAACCTTTAAAATCGCTATGTACGAGCAGGAACTGGAGAAACAAAGAATACAGCTGGACTATATGAAGCTACAGATTAAACCACACTTTTTCTTAAACTGTCTGACTAGCATCTATAGCATGGCGCAAATTCATATGTATAAAGAAATTGAAAATATGACGTTGTCTACCTCTAAGTATTTCCGTTACATTTTTCAGAATGGCGAGAATTTTGTCCGGTTGGAGGATGAAATCGAGCATGTCCGAACCTACTTGGAGATTCAAAAGCAACGTTATCAGGACGCATTTATTTATTACATCGAACAAGAGGATCAGGCAGGCAGTGTGGAAATTCCACCGTTAGTGCTGCAAACCTTTATCGAAAATTCAATTAAATATGCGATTTCACGCGAACATGAAGCCGAAATCAGACTTACAGTACAACGATTACAGATGGAGCAGGAAGAAGAAATGCTCGTTATCCAGCTCACCGACACCGGTCCCGGTTTTCCACCTCAAGTGTTAGAGAAACTTAATCTTGGAGAGCCCTTGGATCAAAGTAAAGGTACACAAATCGGCATTATGAATACGCTTAAAAGACTAGAGTACCTATATTTAAAAAGAGCAACCGTTACCTTCTCCAATTTGGAGGGCGGCGGCGCTAGTGTAATCTTATATCTTCCGAAGCTTCCTAATAAATCTAAATGAATGGAGAGCAAACTATGAATGTACTGCTTGTTGATGATGACTTTTATGTTATTGCCGCATTGCAAAAGAAAATTGATTGGGAATCACTACACATTGATACTGTTTATACGGCTAATAATGTCGCTCAAGCACGTGAAATAATAGAAAAGCATTCTGTTCAAATTCTGATTTCAGATATTGAAATGCCACAGGGCAGCGGACTGGAATTACTAGCATGGATTCGCGAGGGAAATTATAGTATTCAGACTATTCTTCTTACCAATTATGCAGATTTCAACTATGCGCAGAAAGCAATCGAATTGCAGAGCTTTGAATATTTCCTTAAGCCCATTGAATTTGACAAGCTGATGTTGATCATCCATAAGGCGGTTACCCAAGCAAAAGAGCAGCAAAAAAACGAAAAAGCCATTCAGGGCGGTTACTTTTGGCAAAAAAATCAGGCGAAGATTCTTGAGCATTTTTGGCGAAAGCTAGTTAGTGGCAGTACATCATTTCCGATTAAATTGTCAGACATCACACATGCCATTGAAGAACAAAACCTCTCCTATCAAATGAGTGATACCCTACAGCCTTTGATATTTAACTTATTCCCTTACAATGGCAGTATGGGAAAAGAAGAAAAGGATCTGTTTGATTTTGCCCTGCTAAATGTATTGTACGAATTGTTTCAGCACCCTTGTTTTACCATCGAAAGCATTCTGGAATACAAAGATTATAACTGGATCGCCATATTAAAATGGAACCAGGCTCCAGATACGCAACTGCTTGAAGCATTATGTGCTTCTTTTATTCAAAAGGCGAATCCTTATTTAAAATGTGATGTCTGCTGCAATATTGGTTTAAACGATAAACTGAGTAATGTGGGGAATGTTCTAAAACAATCCCTGACTATGGATGAAGAAATTACGAGATGCAGAAATCAGACCTTTTTGGTGGAGGCTTACCTGCATCAAAATAAACCGGGCTATACACCACCGGATCTTGCCTATTTGGAAGAACTGCTGAATCAGAATAAATTCACTGCTTTTCTTGAAGAAGTTACACAATATTTAAAGGTCATGCTTAACAATAGAACACTTGAGACCTCTGTCCTTAGCTTGTTCCGTTTAGATGTAGTACAGCTAGTCTATTCATTTCTCAACCTGAAAGGGATAAGATCACACAAATTATACTCTGGCAAAACTAATGATAAATTATCTATGCACTCTTTGGATTCAATCGAGGATATGGAAGAATATCTTAAATACCTTGTCACTACAGCCATGAAATATCGTGACTTTGCTGCCCAGCCTAAGTCCGTCGCAGAAGAAATCAAACAATACATTCATTCACATTACGGCGATGACCTGACCCGAAATGATTTGGCTGAAATTGTCTATCTCAATCCTGATTACCTGGCAAGGATATTCAAACGAGAAACTGGGGTTTCATTAGGCAGTTATGTCATCCACGTCCGAATCGCGGCTGCGAAACATTTATTGGAAACCACAAATATGTCTGTATATACCGTCGCGAACAAAGTTGGCTATAGCAACTACTCCTATTTCTCCAAGCTTTTCAAACAAGAGGTAGGTCTCCCTCCAAACGATTATAAAAAGGAACAACAATACAATCCAGCTTACTAAAAGAGGGTAACCCAGCATCTAGTTCATGGATGCTGGGTTACCCTCTTTGGGATATCTTCTGCATATTAATTACTGTCTACCTTTACTCCTACGCTGCTGATAATGATCCACCTACGAGCTTACTCTTGCGCCCAGTAATCATCTGCCACTCCTTTACTCCTACGCTGCCGGGAATCTTACACCCCTGACTTTACTCTTACATCCAGTAACCATCCACCATGTCCCCCTGCTTCCGGACCCAGATGACGCTATTTGCGCATTTATCGCCTTTTGAGCACAGTTTCGGACTCCAGTGCAACTATTACTGTGATATTGCTCCAAATCGAGTGTGTTTCAGGTCAATAGCGACTATGCGGTCCGTTAGAATTCCAAATGTGGCATAAAGCAGCGTTTAAGGTCAGCTGAGTCCGATAGCTACTTCGTACGCGGAAATCTAATCGAATCTGCGAAGCTTGCCGGGGATCACGGGAAGGTTCCCCACCGCCAGTAATCTTGCAAGCTCCAAAAAACACATAAATGCCCCAGCAGTCATAATCAGAACGGCTGGGGCATCTCTTTTACTAAATTAAGCCTGAAGCGTTACATATTTATCGCCAAGCAGATTTTTGAAATAGGTGCGATTATATAACATACTAGGATGGGATGGATAAAAACTCAACGCCGTTTCATTGTGATGATTCGCCTTCTCGTGTTGGCCGAGACGATCATAACAGAGTGCCAATTGAAGATGCGGCAGCCAGGTATAAAAGATCCCATTCTTCATCCCCATCGAATCGTAATCCCGCGGTAGTTGAATCGCTAGCTCATACCAGTATGCGGCTGGTTGCAACTGGCCTTTTTCCAGCAGAAGTGCCCCCAGTCGGCAACAAAACTCTGAACGTGGTTTATCATACTGCAAGGTTTTACATAACGCTTCAAAAGCACCTTCTTTATCCCCCAGCCGTTCCCGGCATTCGGCAAGCTTTAGGCAAGCCTGGAAATTATCTTCAATCCAGCCCTGCCTACCCGCTAAAAAAATCTCATAGTATTTGCAAGCCTCTTCATTAATAGCATGATCTCTTAATTCATTCGCATAATAATACTGGTCTCTCGGCGAAAACACTTCACCCTGTGCAACTCGTTTTTGATAAATCCGCAAATTACGATCTGTGTATTCCTTATCCTTCTCATGTGTGATGCAGACATCACTACTAAAAGAAGGACCACTTACCTCTAAATACTCATGAACAGGCCCGATCCACTGAAAGTTGCAGCTGCGCCGAACCAGCCTGTTGCGGCGTAAACTAGCTGTGACATTTCCCGCTTCGTCAAAAGCCAGATTATATTGCATGTTCACACTGTGAATATGTCCCGGCAGGATTTCTTTTAGTTTTTTAAAAAGAATCTGATCCTCTTCCTTTATATAATCATCCGCATCAAGCCACAAAATGTATTCCTGAGTAGCTTTGCTAAAGGCAAAATTACGTGCGGCACTAAAATTATCAATCCATTCGAAATCATAAATTACAGCTCCGAAGGACAACGCAATCTCTTTCGTTTTATCCGTCGAGCCTGTATCCACGATAACAATTTCATCTACGAGACTTGCAATGGTAGATAAACATCGGTGCAAGCTTTTTTCTTCATTTCGTACTATCATACATAAACTAATCGTAACCATACTCGCCCTCCTACACGCTTTGTTTGAAATTCTTTCTATATTGATATGCAGGGTTTAAAAAATGGACTCCCGCTCTATCCCGCCCGATCATGAAGAACTTCAGAAATATAAAGGTTATGTAAGAAACTTTCCACTCCATTCTTAGGTCTATATAAGTAAGATCAAAGGAGGTACTGCATATATGAAATCCACACGAAGAGGTGTTAGAAACAGCTGGATCTTAACTTCAATATTGTGCGTCGTAATTGTACTAGTGCTGCTGATTGGATATAAAGGGCTCGACTGGGGAACGCCCACCACACCACCCCCGTCCACCAACGCACAAACTAATAATGAAGCAGATAACGAACCCAGCTCCACTCAAAAAATGCTCGAATTTCCTAGCAGTGATCCCGATAATGGGCAGGTCATCATTCCACTGCATACCACGCTCGCGCAGCTAAATATTGATAGTGGCAGCGAATATGTAAACACAGAAATCCCCCCCATACCTGAAATGACCTTTGCTTTATCTCAAGACATGAAAAACCAAGTAGAAGCAACGCTGGTCTACCGCCCTGATATCGGTGGAGGTTATCTTCTACTCGCTCCTGCCGGATGGCAGGCTACCGCGGTTGTCGGCGCTAACGGTTCTTATGGAGTTACCTTTCAGGATCCGAACCATCCGGAACAAAACATGAACTATTCAGATACGGCTTGGACTTGTATAGGCTGTGCTATCACTGCAATCGGAGCCTATTTCCCGGAAAAAGCCGAATGGGCTGACGCGTTGGGATTTACCATTAATAATCCGCTTAAGTTTAGCGAACAGCATATTTTAGGTACTGCAGGAGCTGAAGCCAGAACGGTCAGATATACGCTTCAAGCAGACGCGAATGGCTATCAGGACGAGGGTGCTGCCTATTACGATAAGGGAGAATGGGGTTATTTATTCCGCAGTATCGGAATACATCAAGCTCAAACATCCCCACAGCAGGAAGTAGTGGAGACCCTCATGAAGTTCTTTACAGATAATCATGGACCGCTCTTCATTGCTGACCCAAACGCAGAGAAGCTGGACTAAGGGTGGGAATTTTTAGAGGAAGGTATTTTCAACCTTGCTCTTGCTTTTAGAAAGACGTAGGTGCTATTTTTTGTTATAATCAATGCAATGCGTTGTTTATGAATTCAGACATATATAAAGGGGACGTAACCATGACTCAAATTATTAAAACTCTAACTATTGCAGGCAGCGACTCCAGTGGTGGCGCAGGCATCCAAGCGGATCTAAAAACATTTGAAGAGTATGGTACCTACGGCTTTAGTGCCTTGACCACTATCGTTACTATGGACCCGGACAACGGCTGGCACCATAATGTTTATCCAATTGATGCCTCCATTGTTGCTGAGCAGTTAAAAACTATTTTCGCTGGTGGCCCGGTTAATGCCATGAAGACAGGTATGCTTGGAAGTGTTGAAATTGTGCGCGTTGCAGAGCAAGCGATCAAAGAAAATCTTCAGACTAATGTAGTTATTGATCCAGTTATGGTGTGCAAGGGTGAAGATGAAGTCTTGAACCCTGACAGCGCTGAGGCTATTCGTGACTTATTGCTACCACTAGCAACTGTGGTCACCCCAAACTTGTTTGAAGCAGGTGTTCTTTCAGGTCTTGGCAAACTTACTACCCTTGAGGAAATGAAAGAAGCTGCCCGTCTGATTCATAAGCTCGGTGCACGTAATGTCGTGGTTAAAGGCGGCAAAGCACTCGGCGGCGATCAAGCGATTGATATCTTCTACGACGGTTCTGAGTACACTGTATTCCAAACAGCCAAAATCGAACCCGCTCACAATCACGGGGCTGGATGTACTTTTGCCGCAGCAATTACAGGCGGTCTAGCTAATGGATTAACGGTTCATGAGGCTGTTGCAAAAGCTAAAGATTTTGTCTCCGCAGCCATTCGTAATGGATTTGCGTTTAATGAATATGTGGGTCCTGTATTTCACGGTGGTTACCGTTTAGAACGTTAGAACTCGCAATCCAATTCACAAAAAATAAATGGCAGTCCAGACGCTGAACTTCAGCTCTGGACTGCCATTTTTATTTACTATTATTGAAAATCCGTAAATTCAAAACTTTGCTTACCGAACATAGATTTTTTATACGATTATTTTCATAAAAAAAGCACCCGAATCAAGATTCGAATGCTTCTGAGCTACGTCCAGCAATTATTTTATCAAAATGGATAAAGCACTTTTTGACGCCAAACGGAAAGATAATTCATCCGCTCCCGGCAAGTTCAAAGCCACATTCTCAGCCTTTTCGCTATCGTTGAACAGAACAACTGCAATAGAGTTATCTGTATTCTTAAAAGCTACTGAGCGAATCACTTCTTGATTGGTGGAGGCGTCAATACGCACAGCCTTCGGACGAATAAATTTACTGAAATGGGCCAGCGCATAATAGTCGAGCGTATACGTAAGCTCCTTGGTCTCTTGGTTGACTGTCACAACACCACGACAAGTACTTTTGCCAAAACCCGGTACGGTTGGGCCGTTCTTTTCATCTAAGGCCATATTCCATAACACAAAGGATTTACTATGATTTCTAAGAATATCAATCCCTGTTCTCATTACATTGGAGAAGGCTTGTTCAAACGGAGGAATCCATTCTCCACCAGAACCTTCTGTAAAATGCACTTCTTTATCAGCATAAGCTTTCAGAACCTCTGATTGCGCTGATGCATTGCCACCATACCAGTGCCAAGCTACACCATCTACTTCATCTTTTGCATAATCGAGCACGGTTAACGGATAATCTGGACGATCCCAGTTGTGGTCGTAGCAGAGAATTTTTGTAGCGATGTTGTGCTTAACAAAGCTAGGCTTCAGGTAGTTTTTAATGAAATCTTTTTGCGCCTCAGGCAACATTAACATACTAGGGTAGTGTTTTGGTTCAAATAAAGGCTCGTTCTGTGGTGTTACAGCATAAGTTGGCAATCTGTGCCCTTCAAAAGCTTGAATATATCGAACAAAATAATCGGCATAAGCCTGATAATATTCTTGTTTAAGTTCTCCAGCAATCATCGATCCGCTAGTCTTCATCCAACCTGGTGCACTCCATGGAGAAGCCATCAGTTTGATCTCAGGGTTAATTTCCAGAGCTTGTTGCAACAAAGGGATAATGTCTGCTTCATCATGTGCGATAGAGAAGTGGGTTAATTCCGTATCCGTTTCCTGTGCAGGTCTATCATCATAGCTATAAATATCTCTAGCATAATCCGATGCCCCCATTGGATTTCTTAATACGGACAAACCAATTCCATCTTGTGCGTCAAAAAGCTTGCTCATGACTTCCTTTTTCTGTTCGTTGTCCAGGACTTGATTAATCAAATAAGCGGATGAATCCGTAAAAGATGCTCCAAAGCCATCCATTTCCTGAAAGGTTTGATTCTCGTCAATAGTTACAGTAGTGGTCGCCTCTGCGTCAGCAATTGGAGTTAATTGTTGCAGACTTTGCTCTACAAACAATGTATTCTCCCCGGTGGATTGATAAATTTTAAGCTCTGGCATGTTGTTTCCCTCCATCTTTCTATGAAGAGGCCCCAGTGAAGGGGCCACATTCTATTTTCTAACTTATTTAAGGCCTAATTTTTCTTTGTTGTTTTTCATTTTTTCAGAACGAACTTCTACAATCTTATCCCAGTTGTTATCATTTAAAAATGTTTTGTAAGCAGCTAAGGTGCTGTCGAATGTAGCATCGTCTTTAGCGCGGATCATACTTACAAGCGTAGTGTTCCAAGTAGTATCAATTGCAGTAAGACTGCGAGCTTCAGGCGTTCCTTGAGCCGGGTTAATGTTTTCAAGAATAAAGTGTGGTTTCAGCTTTCCTTTGCCCCACTCTTGCATTTGTTTAATGGAATCTGCGAATGCGTCGTTACTTAGCGCCTTATCACGGTCATGTCCAAAGAACATAAATTCACCCATCCGGTAATCCTTTTTGAATTTATCGGCATTATTTAATTGCAGGTCTTTGATTTCAGGCAAGAATTCAATTTTACCGCTGTCGTTAACTTTATAGGTTTCTCCTTCAATACCGTAGTTCATGAGCTTTTGTCCTTCGTCGCTGAGCAAATAAGTGTAAATTTGAATCGCTTTGGCAGGGTCCTTAGCCTTTTTAGTAACATAGCTAATCATCCAACCTGTAATTCCTGATTGATTCAACGTTGGTTCATGTCCAACAGTACTTTGTGGGCCATCAATAGCGATATATTCCTTGCCTGGATTTTCTGTCATGAAGATTTGCAGGTTACCACTTTGTTGCGGTGTTCCATCCAAAAGTATTGTTGCATATTTACCGGATTTCACTTTTTCTTCAAAGGCAGTACCGTCATCAGCAAAGCTGTCATCACTGATGTCACCATTTCTGTAGACTTCATTTAACGTTTTCAACCACGTCAAGTAATCCTCATCCAGGTTACGGTTGTAGAATTCGCCATTTTCAGTTTCCATCGGCACTCCGATGAAGTCCTCCAATACATCTCCCAAAGAACCAGTGCCTGAACCAATGGAGTTAAAACCAAAAGGAATCATGTCCGGGAATTGCTTTTTGATTTGTTGCATTACACTCTTGAATTCTTCAGGAGTTCCAAAGCTTGGTTTTCCAATGGCCTCGTAAACATCCTTGCGGATGACAAAGGCTGTTTTGGCAGGGATGTTACCGCTATCATAATCGTTTTGCGTATTGGAATAGTTAGGGTATCCATAGGTCTTGCCATCAGCTAACTGGAACCAGTTCATCGTATCTTTTTCTGCAACTTTATTGAAATAAGGATCATATTTATCTGCCAGATCATTCAAAGGCAATGCCCATGTAGCAGCTTTTTGTACGACTGGAGAGTTGGAATCAAAAATAGTCAACAGGTCTGGCATTTCACCGCCGGCAAAAATCGTATTTAGCTTAGTGTCATCGCCTGTAATGAATTTAATGTTGATGTTTAAATCCTCTTTAATTTTCTTGGTGACAAGGTCTTTTCCGAAATCAGTATTCCACCAGTCTGCATTCACGTACCAAGTCAGATCTGTTGTCTCTTTTTTTGTATCCAGCTTCCATGCCGGTGTTTCCGGATCTATAGTATAACGGCCTTCAATGGAGCTTAACTCTTTACTGGAGCTGTCAGAATTACCTTTCGATCCACAACCTGTAAATACTAATACAACAGCCATAAGTGCCGTACAAAGTTTGAGTCCTTTTTTCCCAAATGCTTTGTTCATCTTTTATTTCCCCCTAAAATGTTTTGTAAGTATTCACTACTTGGAGATTTACTTACTATTCCTTCACCGCCCCCATCATCATGCCTGAGATAAAGTACCTCTGTAATATTGGATACATCACAACAATCGGCAAAGTTGTAATGACAATTGTTGCTAGTTGAACCCCTTTAGTCGTAGTTTCGATAATCGCAGATCCACCCACATTTTGCATGGATTGTGTTTGCGACTGAACAATGATTTCATAGAGCTTCATCTGCAGCGGGTAGAGCGATTGATCGGTAATATATAACTTGGTGGTCATAAAGTCGTTCCACTGCCCAACCCCGTTAAATAACGCAATGGTGGCCATAGCCGGCATGGAAAGAGGGATAAAGATTTTTAGGAAAATGCGCCAGTCACCTGCACCATCAATTTTGGCTGACTCTTCAAGTGAATCCGGTACATTTCTGAAGAAGTTCATTAGAATAACTACATCATAATAACTGAACAAGGCCGGGATAATATAAACCCAGAAGCTGTTTAAGAGGCCTAATGATTTAATCAATAAATACGTAGGGATCATTCCACCAGAGAAAAACATAGTGATTACACCCATGGCAACATACAGCTTACGTCCACGTATGTATTTCTTACTCAAGCCATAACCGATCATGGCACAAAAGAATACGTGGGTAATGACACCAATAAATGTTTTGGCAAGCGATACTACGAATGCTAAACCAATGGTCTCATCTTGAAATACAGCACGATAATTTTCCAAGGAGAACTCTGGAGACCAAAATATGAATCCGCCTTCCGCAAGCGCCTTGCCCGAGCTTAAAGAGGATATGACTACATTCCATAAAGGAACGACAATAATGATTGTACAAATACAGAGCAGGATAATATTTAAGGTATTAAAGATTCGACTATCGAGATCTTCTTTAGCCACCGTACGATTCACAGAAATGCCTCCTTCTACAGAACTGATTGATTATCATTTAATTTACTGGATACTTTGTTGGCGCTAATCAGTAGGATGACTGAAACGATGGAGACACCTAAACCAACAGCAGTAGCATAAGAGAAGTCACCTTGCGTCATACCCATACGATACACATAAGAATTAATGACCTCCGCCTTAACGCGGTTCTGAGAATTCATCAATACCAGGGTTTGATCCAGATTTGATCCTAATAAACCGCTTACAGTGAGAATCAGATTTAAACTGATAATCGGTTTCATGTTAGGAAGCGTGATATTCCAAATTTGTCTCATACGGCTTGCGCCATCTATTTTGGCAGCCTCATAATAAGTAGGATCAATTTTCGACATAATGGCTAAGTAGAGAATCGTTCCCCAACCAGCCTCTTTCCAAATATCGGATAACGTTGCAATCCACCAGTATTTATTCGCATCAAGCAAAATATTTACCGGTTTCGAAATCAGTCCCAAACTGAGCATAATCTCATTAAACATACCGGATGAGGAAAACCAGGCAATCAGCATCCCGCCGAGAACGATCCAGGACAAAAAGTGTGGTAAATAAGAGATGGTTTGCACTATCTTTTTAAAGCGTCCACCACTTAACTCGTAAATCATTACGGATAAAATAATAGGAATAACAAACCCTATGGCTAATTTCAGAAAGCTGATCCCTAATGTATTGACTACAGCGTCCCAAAAATATTTATCAGATAAAATAATTCTGAAATTATCGAGCCCTACCCAAGGTGCAGAATCGAGTGTATCAATTACGGTGTAGCTTTTAAAAGCAATCGTCAATCCGTAAATCGGAATAAAACAAAAGATAATCATAAAAATAATTCCCGGGATGACCATGGATTGAATTTCCCATTGTCTCTTATAATCAATTACAAATTCTTTGACCCTCTGCCCCATAGGCTTTTTCCCGCTCATTGGATTCTTTCCGTTTGTTGGCACTACGGCTAATTTATCCACTTTTTCTTCTCCCCTCCAAATCATGATCCCCAAACAATAAAAACGTTTTTATTTTTTTGAAAAAAAAACCCTCCCAAAACAACAAAATTTTAAAAAATGATCGGGTGAAATCTTGAACCCATTACATATATGTGTTCTTACCGACCAATCTTTACTTGACTAGAACCTCTTACGACTAATTCACCCGCCAATTTCATCATCTCGCCCTGTTCCTTCTTCTGGATCATGCGAACTAGGTGATTAATAGCCAAAATACCCTGTCTAGCAATTTGATTTCTTACCGTAGTTAAAGGCGGTGAGAAATACTGCGCAATATCAATATCATCAAACCCCATAACGCTAACATCTAGCGGAACTTCGTATCCATGCGATTTCAAAGCTTGAATACATCCAATTGCACTCAAGTCGTTCCCTGCTAAGAAGGCATCAGGTATTTTATCAGGACTATAGTGAAGGAAAGATTTTATAGCGTTGTAAGTGCTTTCTTCCTCAAAATATCCTTGTATAATATACTCTTCATGCGTGGGTAGCTGATACTGACGCAAAGCAGCTAAGTATCCTTCTCTCCGCTGAACACTGTCGTACATCTCATCCACACCAGATATGTAAGCAATCTTTTTATGCCCTAGACTGATTAAATATTTGGTCGCTTCAAACCCCGCTTCAAAGGAATCAAAAATCACGCTTCCCATCGTGTCGTTCTTAAGCGGCCGATCCAGAAATACAGCCTTGATCTTGTCTTTCACCATTGCGGCAATTTCTTCTTCGTCTATTCTCAGCTCTTCGTAGATAATGACACCATCCACTCGCCGGCCTAGAATATTGCTCATAATCACTTGTTTATCCTTGGTAACAAATACATTCAGCCCGTAACCTAGTCGATCACATTCACGCGACATGGACTCGACCAGTTTATAGAAGTATGGACCCGACACACTTGTTGTGAAAAAACCCAGCATTTTGGTTTTTCCGTTCCTTAGGAGCTTACCGTTTAGGTTAGGAACATAATTTAATCGCTTCGCAACCTTAAGAACATGTGATTTGGTCTCCGGGTTCAATACATCTACGTCATTTAGCGCGTTGGAAACCGTAGAAATGGAGACTCCAGCCTCTCTGGCAACATCTTTGATCGTTACCTTTTCCATAATGATTCAATCTTCCTTTACGAATAAAAACGTTTTTATAGATTTAAATTAACATAAAAACGTTTTCATTACAATATATTTTTTATATTTATTTTATCAGAGGTAATAATTGGTACACAAGCTTAAATTTTCTACAGAATCTTATAAACACTTTACCTGCAAACTCGAAATCATTCGTAATACACTCTAAACATAATGTCTTGCTCGTAGTTCCCAAATCCACGGCCATATATGGTTAGTCCGCCTCTTCTCCGTCCGCTATTCTCTGCCGTTAAACGAAAGGTCCACTGATCCTGCTCTACTCGTACATCCTCCAAGGTAATATCTGAGATTTGCTGCCCATCCACAAAGGTTCCACCTGCATTAATCCGCAGAACCTTAAGCAAACCATATTGGTTAACATCCGAACGCCACCAAATGGGATTTAATCGTCCTCTAGTGAGGCCAAAGTCGCCCGGACTAGTCCATTTCCCTAAATCCTGTCCATTCATCATAAAGCCGATATCCGACGGCCACTTCTCATTTACATGTGGAGCTTCGGAACCTATTTCCAGTGAAATCTCAATCTCTTGCACCACTTGATCTTGAAATAGATAATTTGGAATCTTGTACTCGATAGAACCTTTCGCAAACCATACAATGCCGGCATTCACCCGTTCCGGGTCCAGAAAATAACGTGGATCATCATAATAGCCGATCAGTTTCTCAGTAGTAGCAATCCCGCAGGTAGGTAAAGCCTGAATATCGGTATATTGCCCTACAGGGATAGACACCTCAACCACCTTTCTGGCAACTCCACGGGAGCCCGATAATTTAATCTGCAGGTAATTCGCAGACAAAGAACAATATTTATAGGTCCCTCCATTTACTCGTCTCATTTTAGAACTGATCAGGCCTGCTTTTTGCAGCTTTGCTACATGAGTACTAACAATTGCACTACTAAGATAGAGCTCCGCTGCCAGCTCTTTGATGTGCATCTCTCTGCGGTCCAGAAGTTCAATAATTCGCAGCCTAACTTCACTTGCCAGTGCTTCATACACCTGCAAGGATTCAGAATCTGTGGTTAAGTACATTTCAACGTCTCCTATGCTTATTGAATTAGTATTTTAACGAATCCTAAATTAATTCATTGCTTATTATAAGCTAAAATCAGTATCATGTAATCATAAAACAATTACTTAATTAGTGAAATCATTAATTCAACTAGAGGGAGCTGTACACTCATGCCGATTAAATCGACAATGATTATTGACAAAGATTTCAGACTAGCTGAAGTAGACCCGCGGATCTACGGCTCATTTATCGAACATTTAGGAAGAGCAGTTTACGGTGGGATTTATGACCCGGGTCACCCTACTGCGGATCAGAATGGTTTTCGGAACGATGCCATCGAAGCTATTCGTGCCCTAAACGTTCCTATCATCCGTTATCCTGGAGGAAACTTTGTATCCGGTTACAATTGGGAAGATGGGGTTGGACCCAAGCATGAACGCAAGCAATCTCTTGAATTAGCTTGGTGGACCACAGAAACCAATCAAGTGGGTACCAACGAATTTGCAGATTGGGCTAAGCTCGTAGGCAGCGAAGTCATGATGGCAGTTAACCTTGGAACACGCGGCATCGATGCAGCTAGAAATCTAGTAGAGTACTGCAATCATCCTTCCGGTTCCTACTACAGTGACCTGCGGATCTCTCATGGGTATAAAGAGCCCCACGCTTTTAAGACCTGGTGCCTCGGAAATGAAATGGATGGTCCGTGGCAGATTGGAGCTAAAACCGCGGTCGAATATGGCCGGTTAGCGAACGAAACTGCAAAAGCTATGCGCTGGGTCGATCCAACGCTTGAGCTTGTGGCTTGTGGCAGCTCCGGCAGCGGCATGGACACTTTTGCCGAGTGGGAAGCTACCGTGCTTGATCTTTCTTATGATAATGTGGATTATTTATCACTGCATACGTACTACAATAACAACAATGACGACACGCCTAACTTCCTAGCCCGCTCCATGGATTTGGATCATTTCATCAGCAGTGTGGCTGCCACCTGTGATTATGTTCAAGCGAAGAAAAAGAGCAAAAAGAAAATAAATCTGTCGCTCGATGAATGGAATGTATGGAAATCACAAGGCAGCAGCCGTGCCGAACAACACTGGCAGATCGCACCGCCAGAATTCGAAGATGTGTACACACTTGAAGATGCACTTGTTGTGGGCTGCTGTCTTATTTCATTATTGAAGCATGCTGATCGTGTGAAAATGGCCTGCTTAGCGCAGCTGATCAATGTTATCGCCCCAATTATGACTGAAAATGGCGGACCGCTTTGGCTGCAGACTACTTATTATCCGTACCTGCATGCTTCCCTTTATGGTCGTGGAACCGTACTTCACCCGCTGATTTCCAGCCCTAAATACGATTCCAAAGATTTCACTGATGTGCCTTATTTGGAAGCCATTAGTGTATACAACGAGGAACTGAATGAAGTAACCGTCTTCGCTGTAAACCGCCATTTATCCGAAGGACTAGAGCTCGACGTGGATCTGCGCAGCTTCAGTTCCGTAAACATTATTGAGCATATTGTACTGGAACATGAAGATATTAAAGCTGTAAATACCAAATCCAATCCACATAATGTGATGCCTAGCCAAGGCAAAGCCGTTGTTGAGGGTGGACATGTAAAAGCCCTTCTCGCAAAAGCTTCCTGGAATGTGATTCGACTGCGTGTGAACGGCTAAGTTAACTTGTAATAGTCATAGAAACGCCCCCATGAATCTTTAATAAGCCTTAGATTCATGGGGGCGTCTTCGTTATTTTATTCTGAAAATTGTCACGGATTGCTTCGGAAATTCATAAGTAAAGCTGCTTCCTTCTGTCTTAAAGCTGGTTTGTTTCGGAGAGACCCGCTGCTTATTCTCAAAGTTATTTTCGTCCTCAAGCTGGTATCCCGACATTTCATAGACTTCGATGGTCAGTGCTTCTTTTACCAAAGATTCCAGTACAACCTTTGCAGAAACACTGTTCTCTTGTACATTTACTGTCTTGAGGATAATATCCCCCGTTAAATCTTCCACACTTGCCGTGTAATACAGCGGTTCAATGACCGGAAGTTTATCTTCTGTCTCATTCACCAGTTCTCCGTTAATAAAAGTACGGATATGTCTGCCCACTACTTCTAACTTAAGATCGTATTCTACATCTGTTTCAACCGTAAACATAGCATGCGTCAGAACAGAATTTCTTCCGTTGATAATTGAGGCCACAATCGAATCCTGATTCTGCCAGCCACCCAGCTCCCAGTACAAATGATTCTGATCATCCGCTTTACCAAAATAGAAGATAAACCCTTTATTTCCTGCGGTTCGTGTAGCCTTAAAATGTAAAGTATAGTTTTCCCACTCTGTCTCACCAAGCTCTTGTGTCCGTTTAGCCGTTCTATTCTGAGCAGGGTCAGGCAGATTTGAGACTTCCTCTGATAAGTCAGAGTACGTCTTCACTTCTCCCGTAAGATTGTTGACTAATGTGATCTCGGAGAAACGAGCAGCAGAGGCATCCACACCGAAACTGACGGCTCCAGTGATCGCTTCCTTTCTGCTTTCCTTCGGTGCCGTGAAGCCATCTGCTTCCATCTTCAGCAAATGATCTCCCTGATGGTTCATGAATAGCTTTTGCACATAATAGTTTGCCGTGCCGTACACTTCATGATTATTGAACCAGATCAGGTCCGGCTTCCAGTTGATATAATCCACATTACAGAGCATTGGAGCATAACAAGCTAAGCCAACGGCATGGGCATTATTTTGCAGACCTGTCATAAATGCTGCTTCCACCAATGCATTGTAATAGGTATTGCCCCATGAAGCATATTCACCGAGGAATACCTTTGGCTCATCCGCTTTGAAGTCATCATAACGATGATGATTAGCCAGGAACCATTCAGGTGTACAGTAATAATGCTCGTCTACGAGGTCAGACTTATTCTCTTTTGCCGACGTCCAGCCCCGTTCATATTCCTGACCGGCAGAGAACGGGCCACTAGAATTAATGACCTTGATTTCCGGATATTTTGCTTTGATGGCTTGATGAAAGTAAGGATATCTCTCGAAAAAGGGTGTACCTACCTCTTCGTTCCCAATGCCGACATACTCCAGCCCAAAAGGCTCGGGGTGACCCAGTTCTGCACGAATGCCTCCCCACTTCGTGGAAGAATCCCCCTTGGCGAATTCAATTAAATCCAAAGCATCCTCAATCCAAGGCGTTAATTCATCCAGCGGGACCATCCGTTTATGATGCGGGTCATAGCCGCCCGGAAGAACGGGGATCGGCTTAGCTCCAATATCCTCACAGAACTGAAAATATTCATAATAACCTAACCCAAGCGTCTGATTATATGACCAGTTATTGCGTCTTGCCGGTCTTTGTGCAACATCCCCAATCGTATTCTTCCATCTGTACATGGAGTCTCTGTCATCTGGATCCAAGGAACCGTCATGCACCAGACATCCTCCTGGGAACCGCATAAATTTAGGTTTTAAATCAGCGAGCAGCAGCGAAATATCTTCACGCATGCCTCCGGGTCTATTCTTAAAGGTCTTCTCAGGAAACAGAGAAACCATATCCAGATATACCTTCCCGCTACCTTTGGTAACGATTACAAGACGACTGCTTGTGTCAGTGCTATTAGCTGTGATAACGGCTTCATATCGGTTCCATTCCGAGCTGCTAACGGCTATTTCCACTTCACCAAGAATGGTGCCGTCTGTGCTTTCGATGTTTACGGTAAGCGGCACATCAAAGCTTGTCTCCCGGCGGGCATACACCGAGAAGTTATAATTCTCGCCTTCTTTTACCGGAATACCACTGTTAAAGCCTAGATTCATCAGGCCAACGCCGTCACCTTCAGCCACAATATCGATGGCAACATAATGTTGGTTACGATCATTTAAGGGCTTGCTGTCTTCTACAGAGATATTCACCTTTCCATCTCCACGTTCTACAGGCTCCCAAGCCATCAGCGCATGATAATCTGCCCGGTCAATCGGGTCGAATTCAAAAGATCGGTTCTGAACTAGCTCAGCGTAAAGCCCACCATCGGCCGCATGATTCAAATCCTCGAAGAAAATACCGAATAGATCGCCTAACTCCGCCCCCCGCTGCTGCGTATGTATCGTCAATTTTCCTTCTGTCTTCATTCTTTTGTCTTCCTCCTTGTGAATTCCAATTTGATTTATATTTATATTACTTAGTTCATATCAATATAAATCATTATAATAACTCCTCTCTACATTCGTCAATTCGAAAACGAAAAACTGACACCGAATACCCCTCGATGTCAGTTCACACTAGGAAGCCCCCTAGTATAGGTTATAAAGAATACGTAAATTGATAGCTGCCCGAACCTATTTCGAGTCTCACTCCGTTATCGACCAAGCTGATGCTGTGCACGCCTCTGGACTGCTTCACAGGGACTCCATTTTCTAATAACCCTAGTTGATTGGCTCCAGGCAGAACGACAATACCGTTGGTATTGGCAGGAATCGTAACGTGGATCACCATTCCATTATCCTCTGATCGCCGCCACGCTGACTCCACTTTTCCGTACATGGTTTCAAGACTAGCTTCTGCATAATCCAGACCGGGGCCTGGCTGTGGCTTGATATGAACGATTTTGAAGCCAGGCTCCAACTCATCTGTTCCAATTCCTGCAACGTAACGATACAACCATTCACCTATTGCGCCATAGGCGTAATGATTGAAAGAATTCATATCTGCACTCCAGAAGCTGCCGTCCTCCTTGATCCCATCCCAATGCTCCCAAATCGTCGTCGCACCTTTCGTCACCTGATACAGCCAGGATGGATAATCCTTTTGAAAAAGAAGCTTATACGCGAGTTCGTTATTTCCAATCTCGCTGAGCACAGGATTCAGATAAGGTGTGCCCACGAATCCAGTAGTCAGATGATCCTTAGCTTCAGCAAGCAGCTCAGTGAGCTTCTGAATTGCACGTTCTTTGGCGACCCCTTCTACAAGATCGAAACGTAAGGCTAATATCTGTGCAGTCTGTGTAGAGACGGATAACCTGCCCGCAGGTGTTATGAACTCATCACTGAATGCTTTTATAATTTTGGCGTGCAGCTCACTATAATAGTCCACGTCCTCCGATTTTTCTAAGGCTATTGCCGCTTTCAAAGTCAGAGAAACAGAATAGGCATAAAAAGCGGTGGCGACATAATCCCGATCTGTAGCTCCCACATAGCTGTCTGGCTTGGAATCAAGTGCTAGCCAATCGCCGAAATGAAAGCCAGTATTCCATAGATAAGGATTGCTTCCCTGTGCGTAGATATAAGAAATCCAATGCTTCATGCTCTCGTATTGCTCTGCAAGCAGCCTTTTGTCGCCGTACATTTCATAGATTGTCCATGGACAGATCGTAGCTGCATCTCCCCAGGCCGCAGAAGAATGGTTAGTATCTCCGTCCCCAGGAGGAGCTGCTCTCAGCTCTGGAATAAAAAACGGAATGCCGCCCTCAGGGGTTTGGTCTGCCTTCAAATCCCGCAGCCATTTCGTAAAGAATGGTGCCGTATTCATCAAATAAGAGGCTGTGCGGACAAACATCTGAGCATCCCCCGTCCAGCCGAGCCGCTCATCACGCTGTGGACAATCAGTGGGCACATCGAGGAAATTCCCTTTTTGCCCCCACAGGATATTGTGATGCAGTTGATTCACAAGTGGATCTGAGCACTGAAAATCACCCGTACGTTCCATATTGGAGTGCATCACAATTCCTGTGAAATCCTCTAGTTGAAGATCTGCTGAGAACCCACTAAGCTTCACATACCGAAAACCTTGGAAAGTGAAGTGTGGTTCATACGTCTCTTGCTCTCCACCTTTCAGAGTATAGCGGATGCACTGTTTCGCTTTACGCATATTCTCCGTGTAGAAATTTCCGTCCCGGTCTAATATTTCAGCATGCTGAAGTTCTACCGCCTGACCAGATTGACCTTTTACATTAAATTTTAACCACCCTACCATGTTCTGGCCCATGTCCAGCACTCTATCTCCCTGGGGGGTAGTCAGCAGTGCAGTCGGCTTCAAGGTTTCAACTTGTGTCACTGGCACATTTTCCTGGGCAACGATAATCGCTTTGGAATAGTTAATAATCTCCACTGGATGCCAACCTTCTGATGAAGGATCGGTGATATCCAGCTCCAGCCGAGCATCATAGGTTTCACCATTATAAATTTCAGACATCATAATTGCGCTTTTTGCAGCCTGCCAATTCTGATCTGAACTAATAAGCTCATTTGAACCGTCTGCGTACCGGATATGAAGCTCCAGCAGAAGTGAAGTCTTTGATCCATAAATTTCCTTTTGATTATCCCAGCCCAAAAAACCTCTGTACCAGCCATTGCCCAACAGTGCGCCTAACGCATTCGCACCTTCATGCAGAAGCTTTGTGACATCATAAGTTTGATATTGCAGCCGTTTACTGTAACTGGTCCAGCCTGGAGTAAAATAATGATCTCCCACCCGACTTCCGTTCAGCTGCAGTTCATACAAGCCCAAAGCAGTAACATAAATCCTTGCACTTTCCACTGGACCTTTTACATCCACGAATGTACGAAGCTGTGGGCAAATCTCAAAATCTTGTGAAAAAGAGGCTGTAGGAGCGCTGATCCACTCCGCCTGCCAATTCCCTGCATCTAATAGTCCGGTTTCAAAAAATGCAACCTCAGACCAACCCGAGTCTGTTGCATTCTGATTCCATGCCCGAACCCGATAATAGTAACGCGTGCGAGCTTCCAGCAGCAGACCTTCAAGCTCAACATGGATCGATTGAGAAGACTTTACTTCCTCTGTATCCCATAGCTTGCCTTGAAAAAGCATATTCTCAGCCACTTGAATTTGATAAGCAGACTGCATGCAGTCCCTGTCATCTGTAACTAACTGCCAACTGATTCTGGGTCTGATCACATCAATTCCTAGCGGATTTTCTTTGTACTCACAACGAAGCTTAGTGATTGCGAACATATAGATAAAAACCTCCTTCTATAGCGACAAATTAGTCTTTGCCCTATAATTATAGCTGCGTTACCGCTTTCATCACCCGGTAATAAGGACATCATATCCCTGCAATTATGCCATAAATTTGGAAGGGAAATTATACATGCAACGAACCACCGAGTTGTTCAAAAGTGAAGTCTTTTTTCAAAACGATCTGCATCTGCTGGTTAACCGCTATTCAGAGAACTTCCATGCCCCTTTTCATGCACATGAATTTATTGAGTATTGCTATGTAGCTGAAGGAAGAGGTTTTCATCACCTTGAAAATGAGATCTTTCCCGTTAGAAAAGGAATGCTGTTTGTGATTCCTGTAGGTGCTCCCCATGTGTTCCGTCCAGCATCTTCTGATACTTTAGGGAATCGCCTGATCGTCTATAATTGCCTTTTTGATATGCAAATGGTGGAGCAATTAAATATCGTCCTTCAAGAGCCATCTATCCGGGAGCACCTAGCCACTCTTGGGAGTAGCAGCTCATCTTACTTTTCCGTCTCAGATCGAGATGGCTCGATTGAGCGCTTAATGCTGAATTTATATCATGAAATGTCGGTATCCGGTATGGGCTCCAAAACAATGCTTTACACCCTGCTGAGTCAATTAATCATAGCAGTGTACAGGCAAAAATACGGAGAAGATGACAAATCTACGATGGATATGGCAGACTTCACGCAAGTCATTCAATACCTAGAGCATAATCTGTCGGAGAAGATTACACTTGCCGAATTAGCCCGTATTTCACAGTGGAGCAGCAGGCATCTTCAGCGCATGTTCCACAAGCATACTGGCCAGTCCTTTGGGACCTACTTGAAGAATCTGCGAATGCATAAAAGCTGTGAATTGCTGCGTACTTCTGGACATAAAATTAATATGATTGCCGAGCTAGTTGGTTACCGTGACATCGACTCCTTTAACGCTGTATTCAAAAAAATAGTCGGCCAGACACCCATCGCGTACCGCAAGCTCTACAGATCATAAAAAAGCCGATGTCGTATGAACATCCATACAACATCGGCCCTATTAATTTATTGATTAGTGATCTGTTTAAGTAAAAACTCAACAAAATCAGTTGATTTAGTCTTACTGTCATCTTGTCCTAACGTTCCGATGATCATCTGGTTTGAATGGATAGGGAGTTCTGTAGCAAAATCCGTATCTGTGATATCTATGCCAGTAATCAGCTCTTGACCACTCTCCGGGTTAGTCATACGTTTCAAACGGTTATCATCAAGAGGAAGTCCTGCGGATTTAATAAACGACTCCAGATTTTGCAGTCCCGACTGCTGGCCAATCCATTCAAAAGTAGCATCATCCATTATCAGGATATCCGGATGATCGGCTGCCAGCATCGCCATAGCCCGCTGCATATAGCTCATATCCAAGGCTCCACCGTCCGTCCCACCTGTTGAGGGTAGATAAACGATTTCTGCCTCCACTCTCTTCCAAGCCGGGTAACGATTGATAATTTCTTGTTTTAGCTCTTCATTCTTACCTGACGAGTCCTGAGATTCATAGTTGCCTAGGAACATGATTCGAACATCTACCGGTGGAAGCGTAGCTTCATATTTTCTTTCCTGCCATTGATCATAGAGCGCTTTCCCCCCAAAGATAACTACCAGCAGCACGATAATAGAAATAATAGTGTGCGTTTTGTAGAGTCGAAAGAAATTCTCCGATTTTCGTGCTACGCCGGACATGGCTCCCCACTTCTCCAGCCGCTTGTCCTCTGCTTCCTGAATCTCCTTCTGATCCAAGCCATCTAGGATGGTTTTGTAAGCGCGGAATTCCTCTTCATAAGCTGCGACCTCATCTTCAGTAGAATTCGATCGACGGCGTTTCAAATGAATATCTAACCTTTTGTTCAATTCCTCCCGGGTAACGTCTTCAGGCAAGTTCAAACGCTCATAGGCTTGCTTTAGCTTCTCATTCAAAATGATGTCTCCTTCCTGATGCTTTTCGTCATTTCAGATTGTTAATTTGGTTCTATGTATTGAATTCTTGTGGCAGTAAAAGTATGGGCTAAGCAGTAAAAAAAACATCGCAGGAACTCAAGTAAACTATATCATGTTGTGCTAGACGGTAACAAGTAAGCGTTTATCTAATCCAAACCATGCAGCTGCTTAAATTGCTCAGGACTCATCCCTGTCAATCTTTTAAACACCAAACAAAAGTAACTAGCATTATCAAAGCCCACTAGCTGGGCAATTTCATACATTTTTTTATCGCGTCCATTAAACATAAGCTGTTTACTCAAATTGATACGTTGCTTATTGATATAGGTTACAGGTCGATCATGAATTGTTTTTTGAAAAAGCCTGCATAAATACTGTGGCGATACAGAAATAATCTCCGCCAGCTCCTTTAAAGGAAGCGTCCTATGCAGATTGCTCTCTATATAACGCAGCACCGGTTTGATTCGCTCCAATTCATGTGCCTCATTCAGAGGCGATACTAGCTTTCTTTTTAAATCCAGAAGCAATGCGTAAAGATGTTTTGATCGTGCTAAATTGGTTTCCAGCTCATTGCTATCTGGCAGCATAAGGATTTGCTTTAGAGGATTGAGCCATTGATCTTCTTTTAATCTAGCAGGACCAGACTCGCGGATGCCCGCATAGAGCAGCATTTGACCAACCTCTCTGCCATTGAACGAGACCCATGATACCTTCCACTCCTTCCCACTGATAGGGGCATACGAATGAGGAATATCCGGGAACAAAAAGAACACATCACCTGGCCCCACGAGATATCGGCTCTCATGAATGATAAGCTCACCCTTACCTTCGTGAATCTGATGTATTTGATAGTCTGGAAAGCCTGCAGGACGTATAGTTTCTGGCTGATGCTCCCAAAATCCAAGGGTTGTAGCATAAAGCGGCAGCATGCTTACATCTTCTGTTTGGCAAAAAATAATTTTGCTCTCCATAAAAAAGTCCTCGTTTCATATTTTGTTATCTGGGACTAAAATTCTTTTATTTATCCTAACATTACTTCAACTTATAATATGAATATAATAACATTACAATGATTATAAAGGAGATCAACTCATGCGAGCAAAGTTTGTCTACCAGCCACCTGCTAACGGTTATCCGGAATGGAATAACAACCCAGAGACTTTTGAATTGAATCGATTGGATGCACATGCCTCCATGATCCCTTACCGTAGTTTATCCCAAGCGCTAACTAACGATAAAGAAACCTCACCTTTCTACCAAACCCTCAATGGGCTTTGGAAATTCGCTTTTTCCGAAACACCGGATCAACGAATTGTGGATTTCTATAAAGCCGATTTCGATTGCAGTAATTGGGATACAATTCCTGTACCGTCCCACTGGCAGTTCCAAGGTTACGACTATCCACAATATACAAATCTCCGATATCCTTGGGCGGAATCCGAGCCAGAGCTTAAAGCCCCCTTTGCCCCAACAAAATATAATCCAGTAGGCTCTTATCTGCGAACCTTTACTGTACCTGAGTCTTGGAACGGTCAACCGGTGTACCTAAGCTTTCAGGGTGTTGAATCCGCTTTCTATGTCTGGGTAAACGGTGCACTTGTCGGGTACTGTGAAGATACATTTACTCCATCAGAGTTCGATATCACCCCATATTTAGTTGCAGGGGACAACAAACTAGCTGTCGAGGTTTATCGTTGGTGTGATGCCAGCTGGCTAGAGGATCAGGATTTCTGGCGCCTTAGCGGTATTTTTCGGGAAGTCTATCTTTATTCGGCGCCTTCCGTTCATATTGCTGATTACTTCGTCCACACCGACCTGGATGAAAACTTCGTACATGCGGATTTAAATGTAGATATCAAGGTGGAAAATTACTTTAACGAGCAAAGCCCATATACACTGCAAATGCAGCTTTACAATAAAGAGGGCCAGCCTGTTTGGGAGACTCCTATCTCCACTACGGGTTCCTTTGAGCAAGAAGGCGTCCAGCAACTCAAGCTTTCTGCCCCGGTTGAGCAGCCATTTAAATGGAGTGCTGAAACCCCTTATCTTTATACCTTAGTCCTGTCTATAAATGACGACAACGGGCATACACAAGAAACGGTCAGCTGTAAGGTTGGATTCCGCAAGTTTGAGATTAGAGACGGACTTATGAAGATCAACGGCAAAAGAATCGTGCTTAAGGGCGTCAATCGCCACGAGTTCTCTTGTGACACAGGTCGTGCTTTAGCCAAAGAAGATATGCTGCGCGACATCCAATTAATGAAAACACATAATATTAATGCCGTTCGAACCTCCCATTACCCGAATCAGTCTGTCTGGTACGAGTTATGTGATGAATACGGATTATATGTAATTGACGAAACCAATCTGGAAACGCACGGCACTTGGGCATACAGCCAAGAAGGATTGAATGACGGGAATGTTCCTGGAAGCAAACCGGAATGGCGGGCCAATGTCATTGACCGCTGCAACTCCATGATGCAAAGGGACAAAAACCACCCTTCTGTCATCATTTGGTCTCTCGGCAATGAATCTTTCGGAGGCGACAATTTTATCGCTATGCACGACTACCTGAGAGAAACCGATCCTTCGCGGCCAGTTCATTATGAGGGGATCTTTCACTGTAGAGAATCGGAAGCAGCAAGTGACATAGAATCTACTATGTACATTAAACCGCAGGATGTTGAAAAATATGCGCTTAATAATCCGAAGAAGCCTTATATCCTCTGCGAATACAGTCATGCCATGGGCAATTCATGCGGTGGGCTGCACTTATACTGTGACTTGTTCGACAAATATGACATTGTTCAAGGTGCATTCATTTGGGATTGGGTAGATCAAGCCATTCGGACCCACACCTCCGAGGGAATTGAATATCTCGCTTATGGCGGGGACTTTGGTGAATCGCCTCATGACGGCAATTTTAGTGGCAACGGATTGCTTTTTGCTGATCGTACGGTTACTCCTAAGCTCTTTGAGGTCAAAAAATGTTATCAGAATATTAAAGTAACGGCTGAAAATATTCTAGAAGGACTCTTCCAGATTCGCAATTCCTTCTTATTTACCAACTTAAAGGAATACGATCTCAAATGGGAAGTTCGTTTAGACGGAGTAACTGCGCAAGAAGGCTTACTGAAGATCTCATGTGCACCAGGTGAGAGCACTTCATGCAAAGTTCCTTACGAGCTGGATTCACTGCGTGGCAATCATGAGGCAGTTCTGAATCTTTCCTTTATTCAGCCTTCAGCAACTATATGGGTAGAAGCCAATCACGAAATCGCTTGGGAACAGTTCATTCTGTCACCTCGTTTCGTAACCAATACCTCAAAGAGGACCACAGAAACACTGCGTGTCAGCGAGCTTGAGAATGTTTTGAACGTACAAGGTGATAATTTCGAACTGAGCTTTAGTACCACTACGGGTGCTCTGAACTCTTATCGTTCCTCAGGCAAAGAACGTCTGCTAGAACCTGTAAGACCTAACTTCTGGAGAGCAGTCACAGATAATGATTGCGGTAATAAATTGCCACAGCGGTGTGCAGTATGGAAGCAGGCATCGCACAAACAACACTTAATCAGCTTTACATTTAGAACCGAAGGCTCTCTCTGTCTCGTCTCTGCCAGCTACCTTCTGGCTACAAGTCCGGATTCCACGCTTCGGGTTCAGTATGTGATTCGCGCTGACGGGACTTTAGAGATCACGCAAGAACTGAGTCCGGGCAGCAGCGTTCTGCCAGAAATCCCTGAGTTCGGAATGATGTTCGTTCTAGATGGAAGTCTTGATACCCTATCATGGTACGGCCGCGGGCCTCATGAGAATTATTGGGATAGACAAACAGGGGCACCACTCGGACGTTATACAGGCAAGGTCAGTGAACAATTCACGCCTTATCTCAAACCTCAGGAGTGCGGCAACAAGACAGATGTCAGATTTGCTTCAATTACAGAGAGCAAGGATGGATCAGGGCTCTATTTTGAAAGTGCAACGCCTATAGAGATTAATGCCCTGCCTTGGAAACCTGAGGAATTGGAAGCCCATGATCACGTCTATAAATTGCCAGTCTCGAACAAAAGCGTACTAAGAGTTAACTACAAGCAAATGGGTGTTGGCGGGGACGACAGCTGGGGCGCACCAACCCACGAAGAGTTCACTCTGCCGGCTAATCGCCCGTACATCTTCCGTTTCACTGTCTCACTGCTCTAATCTCTTCCACTTATAAAAAAGGCCGTCTCTGGTTGGTTTCTACCACACAGGACGGTCTTCTTTTATTTATTTCACTGCTACTGTTCCTTGTCTGAATTCCGAAGGGCTTAAACCCACATTTTTTTTGAACTGTTTGGAGAAATAATAGAGATCGCTAAAACCAAGATCATGGGCAATCTCACCGACAGAACTTTGCGTCCCCCTCAATAGCTCCTTGGCCTTAGTTATCTTTTTTCTGGTGATATACTGAATAGGTGGAACTCCGATTTGCTGTTTAAATAGCCGGATAAAATAGTTGGGATGCATGTACGCAATCTCGGCAAGCTCCTGTATGGTGATATTACGCTCGATATGGGCGTCTATGTACGTTAATATTTTCGTTAATTTTTCGATCGAGCTTAGATTCTTAAAAGTGATTTCGTCTACATCTATGTTCATAATAAAATAAGAAAATAACTCCATTAACTTACTTTTGGCTAATAAATGAGCATACACCGCATCAGATTTCATATGACTCGTTAGGCTGCTGAAAATCTCTTGGATTACATGAGGATCTACTTCTCTGCATACATGACTTAACTCTAACATTTTGAATAGATTAATGTCTCCGACTTTTGCGCTGAAATGGCACCAATACTTCTCAAAGGGTTGATCACTTATGCAAGAATAAGATTGCTTAACTCCCTCAGGCATCAAAAAAAGCTGACCAGGCTTCGGATAATATTCTCGATCCCCGATCTTTAACCAACCCTCCCCATCGCAAATAAAATAAAACTTGCTATAGTCAGGTGTATAGTCGAGATCTCTCCAGTCACGGCCACAAAGATTGTAATCAGCCATAAATAAATCAACCTTTAAATTGGATAAATAATTAGTAAGCAAAACATGGTTATCCATCCCTTACTCCGCCTTATCAGGTTAGTTTTGTACATCTAAAAGTTAATGTCCTACATTTTGATTCCCACATCCATTCACTACAATGAAGAAGAAATAAACGTTTGAAAGGATGATTGCAAAATGGTGGATAAAAGCAAATATTTAAAAGTAATCGAAGATACGATCGTAACTGGAAGATTCAAAGCCGATTGGGATTCACTAAGTCAATTTCAAGTGCCTACGTGGTATGAGAACGCTAAGTTTGGTATTTTCATTCATTGGGGTCTTTATTCTATTCCGGCTTTCGCCAATGAGTGGTATCCCCGAAATATGTATATCCAGGGTTCACGGGAATATGAACATCATCTTGCTACCTATGGCGAGCATAAAACCTTTGGCTATAAGGATTTCATCCCCTTGTTCAAGGCTGAGCATTTCAATGCTGAGGAATGGGCCAATCTCTTTAAATTATCTGGAGCCAAATACGTGATGCCTGTTGCAGAGCACCATGACGGCTTTCAAATGTATAAGAGCGCTTACTCCCACTATAACACATATGAGATGGGTCCCAAGCGGGATTTAGTCGGGGAAATGAAAGACGCTTTTGAGCAGCAGGGATTAGAGTTTTGTGTATCTTCCCATAGAGCTGAGCACTGGTTCTTCCTGTCTCATGGCAAGGAATTTGATTCCGATATCCATGAACCGCTTGTATGTGGAGATCTCTATTGGCCATCCATGCCCGAACCCGATCATCAGGATTTATTCGGCTCCCCACCCAATCAAGAATTTCTGGAGGATTGGTTGATTCGCTGCTGCGAGCTGGTAGACAATTATCAGCCGAAAATCTTTTACTTTGACTGGTGGATTCACACAGCCGCCTTCAAACCCTATCTCAAAAAGTTCGCTGCTTACTATTACAACAAGGGAGAGGAATGGGGAACTCCGGTTGCAATCAATTATAAGCATGATGCCTTCATGTTTGGCTCAGCGATCCCAGATATTGAGAGAGGTCATTTCTCTGAGCTTAAACCTTATTTCTGGCAAACGGATACAGCAGTAGCTAAAAATTCATGGTGTTATACACCGGAAAATGATTATAAATCTGCCGTAGAAATTATCAGAGATTTAGTAGATATCGTAAGCAAAAACGGCAACTTGCTGCTGAATATAGGCCCTAAAGCGGATGGCAGCATTCCAGCTCAGGATCAGGAGATTCTGCTTGGCATCGGAGAATGGCTAAAGGTGAATGGTGAAGCAATCTATGATACGACCTACTGGCGCACCTTCGGGGAAGGCCCTACAGAGATCGTTGAAGGTCAGTTTACAGATGGGATCACGAAGATTTTCACCAATGAAGATATCCGCTTTACGGTAAAAGGCAGTTATCTTTACGCTAATGTTCTTGTCTATCCAAACAACGGTATAGTGCAAATCAAATCCCTTAAAGAAAACTCTGCTCACTTCCATGGGATGATTAAACAGATCAAAATCTTAGGTTTTGAGGAACAACCTGCATGGGAAAGAACCGATGAAGCCCTGATTATAAAAACAACCTCGGTTCGCAGTGAGACTCCGGTTGTTCTGCGGATTGAATTGGATTAGGGACACTTACAGAACTTCATAACCTATAAAAAGAGTGTTCTTGCCCATCCAGCAGAGAACACTCTTTTATAGTTTTATAACCATCAATTTATATTAAAAGTAGGGTACCCTGACGTTTACTGTCTTCATTCTAGTCCTATGAGGATATCTCGCGCGTAATTTGTTGGACTCCAAAATAATGCGACCATGAAGCGGATGCTCCGTAGGGATTTTTAGTTGTGTAGCAATGACTTCACTTAGCCCGTGGTTTCGGATGTCCGCTTGAAGCTGTAAGGCTTCTGGATCTTTTTCATAATCAAAATAAAGTGCAGAAACAATAGCTGAGACTAAATGTGAGGTCTCAAAACCAAGTTCATGAGCAAGCATTGCCGGTTTTACGAGTCGATCATTAGGTGAAAGCTTGCGAAGCGGGGAGCGGGCGACACGTGTAATTTTATCGTTAAAGTTGGGGTTAGTGAATCGTTCCATCATCTTTTCTATATACCGGTCATGTTCTATGGGCTTGAAGCCATATAAATGCACCAATAAGGTCCCTGTTTCCTTAAGCACCCCGTGAACACGAGCTCTGATTTCGGGATCAGACATCGCTTCTTGAATGCTAGTATAACCTTCCAGGTATCCAAAATAGGCTGCACTGCAATGACCTGTATTCACAGTATATAGCTTCCGTTCGAGGTATGGCGCCAGCGAATCTACATAATGGACGCCTTTAATTTCATTGTAGTTACCAATCATTCCACTGCGGGGAATAACCCACTCACTGAAGGGTTCAACGAGGATTTCAAGTGAATCTGTATTTTTCTGCATAGGTACAATCCGGTCCACCATCGCATTGGGAAAAGCGACATTGCGGTCAGCAAGCTCCTTGAAGGATTGCTTCATATATCGATAAACAGATTTTTTCAACTTCTGACTGCTTCCAATCCCATTCTCACAGGCGATGATATGAAGAGGGGTGAGATTTCTGTTGTTTTCAAGCCTTCGTTCGATGCCCTGCGCAATGGTCTCAGCAATATCTTGTAAAGCGGATATTCCGACTGCAGTTGTCACAATTTCAGCTTCTGCTATAGCTCTAGTAACGTCCTCAGTATCATTCAGATTGATCGCTGTAACATTATCAACGATAAAGCTGTCCCGATTCTTGTTAGCTAGGGTGACAGGATATTGGCCACGTTTTTGCAATTGGGCAATTTTACTCTTATTTCTTCCGACGAAACAAACGTTGTAACCGGAGTCCGACAACATAGGCCCAATAAATCCTCTGCCAATATTGCCCGCTCCAAAATGTACGGCTCTCAATTTGGTATCCCCCTTTAATTTGAACTTAGTTTCTCGGTTTCTCTATACGAAGCAACGTTGAGTAACTACATGATCAAATTCAAGAAGACTTAGATTATCAATTTTATGGTGCTGCTTATCGAATTCAAGAAAATTAGTAATTTCGTTAGGCGTCACAATGCAACGGATGCCAGCTGCTGCCGCTGCCTTAGATCCATTCGGTGAATCCTCGATAGCAACCGCCTCATCAGCTGTGATTCCAAGACAAGCTAACGTTTGGTTATATAGCTCCGGATCTGGTTTCACTTTTGCCACATGGTCGGCAGTCCGAACACATTCGAAATACTCGCGAATACCCAATTGATTCAGATATTTTTCCACCCATTCCAGGGAAGAACTTGAGGCCAGCCCTATGCGCAGTCCAGCTGCCTTGGCAGAATCAAGATAATGCTGAATACCTGGTCTTATTGTTTCAAGCTCCATAAGTTTGCTGTGTCTCTGTTTAACAGCCTTGCTGAACTCTTCTTTGTCAATTGCGAGCTTAAGATCAGTCATCAAATATTCATAAGGATTAAAACTGTTCAAGCTCGTGCCGATGCAGGTGGAATATTGTTCAAGCGTCAGGTCCACTCCATATTCTGCATAAGCCTCGTTAAATGCGGTGTACCAAGCAGTCTCCGTGTCGATAATCGTTCCGTCAAAATCAAAAATAATTCCTTTGATCACAATCAACCATCTCCCTCGTATTATGTTTGGTTAGAATATCTTACGCAAAACCTTCTGCATATTCTACAAAAAGCTATTTCGGCTTGCGTTTGACTATAAAAACCATAACAAAGCCCTTCTACTGACGTCAAGCACGGTAGATAACATGCCACGTAATGATAACGATTACAATGAATGCGGACAACCCTGAATTTTTGCATCACCTGAACATCTTAATACATAACAATAATCAGATTCAAAAAAACACCACAATCCTATGTGCTTCAAGGGATTCCTTCTGCCAAGTTTGTTATGAAGGCAAGCTCCCTCTCTTTCTCTCCATTGCTGTTATTTAGAGTATTTTTCCAAGCAGCTAAAAATAATTTAAAATAATTTCAACCACATCCTTTTTACTTGATTGTACAAATCAAATTACGGGGTTATTTTTTGTCCATTGAGTAAAAAGAGGCTTTAATTTATGATAGTTTTTAATCGAGAATGATTATCATTATTGGTGGTCGTTACATATAATAGGGAGGCAATAAGATATGAACAAGGTAAGACAGTCCTTCGCTGTGGTATGTGTACTATTTTTGCTGAGTACATTGCTACTGGCGTGCGGAAACTCAAAGGAACAATCCTCTGCCAATAGTACGGCAAACGCAACCGGGAACTCTTCCGCTGCAACCGCGGCACCTTCAGCAGAACCCTCAGATAGCAGTACAGATGAAGCTGCAGCGACTACCCGCTCCTATACAGATTACATAGGACATACTGTAGAGATTCCAGTGAATCTGCAGCGAATTATCTATTCTGGAGAAACTTATGGCGATTTGCTCGCACTTGGTGTGCAGGCGGTAGGTTATCCTCTTTCTATGGGGGAAGGCCAGATTTTTGAAGATCAATTGCAAGGTGTGGAGGATGTAGGCTTCCCTATCAATCTGGAAAAAACATTGGAGCTTCAACCTGACTTGATCATCTATGCGGGCACAGATGAAGCTGATTTCGAGCAGCTCTCCAAAATTGCACCAACGATAATATTTAATACCTTTGCCCCACTCCAGGAACGTATGCTGGACATTGGTGGAATTGTTGGTAAAACGACTGAAGCAGAAGCATGGCTTGCCCAGTATAAAACCGCTGAAGAGAACATGTGGAAGCAATTGAAATCCGCAGGCATGAAAGAGGGCGAAACGGCTGCGGTCTTCACTTATTATCCAGGAGACAGATTGTTTATAATGGCAGCAACCGGACTTTCACAGGTACTCTATGGGGAGAATGGCTTCAATGCAACTCCAGCTATTCAGAAGATACTTGATGAAGGTAAAGGGTTCCAGGAAGTATCCATGGAAGTCCTGAAAGAATATGCCGGAGACCGGATATTCATCTTGACTCCAGTGGCAGAAGAAGCAAAACAATCCACAGAGAATCTATTAAAGAGCCCTATCTGGAAGAGCCTTCCTGCCGTCAAGAACGGATATGTCTATACACAAGACATCATGAAGACTTCAAGTGATGCAACAACAAGAGAATGGCTGCTTGGCGAAATTCCACAGCTATTGAATATGAAATAACCTTCTGTGATGAAGAGTTTAACACAAGGCTGATAAAAAACTGCAAGAAGCATGTCAACGGCTGTTGATATGCTTCTTTTTTTTATATACAATGAATTCATTGATAATCATTCTCACCAAATGAACGGAGGCTGAACCCATGCTGCATACATCATCGTCCTGCCCCCCACTCCACTCTCTGCTATTTCAGCTAAACGAGGCCGAACTGATGATTCAAGCTGCCGATTCAAGCTCTATAACGCGTACAACCCAGGACTATACCCTTCTCATATTTACTGGAGGGAACGGACAATTGAACCTCGATGATCAAAGCGTGATACTAAGTACGGATAAATGTTATCTACTATCTCCTGGAATCTCCTATAGTACGAACAACCAGGAGCTGACGTTGTATTATTACCTCATCACCTTTACAGCAATTTATACAACCAAGCTTCCTAAACGATATTCTGGAGAGCTGCTTTCCGGCAGGCGGGAGTTAATTGTGCACCCGTTCACCAAGGTAATCCGGCTAGTCGAAGACCTGCTCATGAACAGGAATAACACCGATGATGTACAACAATTCAAGCAACAATTAAAATTCCAAGAATTGCTGCTGTTACTTTTTGAGCATAATTACCCTTCCAAACACCTGCCAAGTCCTACGGAATCCGTAGAAAAGACCATAACATTCATTCAGGAGCATTATACAGAGAGTATCACCGTGAAGCAGTTAGCTGAATTGGCGGGAATATCAATCTGGCAATATACACCGATCTTTCAGCAGCTTACGGGTAAAAAGCCGCTTGAATACCTGACGGATCTGCGTATTAATCATTCCAAACGATTCCTGCAGGAATCGACTGAACCACTGCGGGAAATCGCCAGACTGGTCGGCTTCTCGGATGAATATTATTTCAGCCGCCGCTTTCGGCAAAAAACCGGAGTTACACCCGGACAATATGCACATCAGCAAGGTCGTAAGCTTACCGTCAAGGATTGGACGGGTCATGAGGTGGAAATTCCTGAACGAGCGAAACGTATTGTCTATCATGGCGAGACACTTGGCGACCTTCTCGCGTTAGGTGTAAAGCCTATCGGTGGAGATGAAGCATTCGCCCGGAACAGCGTCTATAAACATCGGCTTAAGAAGCTCGCCAACGTCGGGTTTCCACTGGACCCGCAGTTGACCGCTTCCCTAAACCCAGATTTGATCATTTTGGCAAATAGTGATGAAAGAGCCTACAGAGCAGTTTCTGGTATCGCTCCGACACTCACCTTTGATTCATTTGCGCCTCTCGACAACCGAATGCGGACATTAGGCAGTTGGCTAGGTAAACAGCGCGAAGCCGAAGCATGGCTGGAGTCATTCACAATCAAAAACGCTGCCATGTGGCAGCAGCTTTACTCGACAACTCTCCAAGTTGGAGAAACCGCCTCTGCTTTGGTCTATGATCATGGAGATCATCTATATGCTATGGGAATGTCCGGATTCTCCACTGCGCTTTATGCCCCATGTGGTTTACAACCGACCGAAGAGATCCAAGCCATATTGGACGAAGAGTTAGGGTTCGCCGAAGTTGATCCAACACGACTGCCTGCCTACGCCGGAGATCATATCTTCATGTTCATTCCGGAACGCAAAGACTCGCGAGCTGCGATGGAACGATTACTAGACAGTTCACTTTGGAACACTCTTCCGGCAGTACGTCAGGGACATGTTTATCTGCTCGACGGAAGCAAATGGAACTCTAGTGATGCGTTAACCCGGGAGAAACTGCTAACGCTGTTGCCTAAACTACTCGGCGGAAGTAGCGCTAGCAATTGAAGGTGAATCTAGGATTCTCTTTTGACTTTTCAAAACTTGATAGGGTATACTTTATCTACGCTTAATTTCCAACTTTTACAGTTGAAAAGCGGGGGAACCAGTTAATTGGGGCGAATCATTGAGCATTAGAATGTAGGGTACCATCTTACCCGAGTCCGTCAGCTAACCTCGTCAGCAGTGGATGGGTCTGCTTTTCATGTTATTTACATAACCAGAGACCCTTGCTAAGGGTCTCTTTTTGTGCTTTTTTTGGACCCTGCTGGCAGTAGATTGGCCTTTGACACTAAGGCTCCCTCATTTCTCACACTACGAGACAAAGGAGAGATGTACGTGCAAAAGGTAAAGTACTTCACGGATATTAACAAAATAGCTATGTTGTCTGAGCTGGAAAAAGAGAATCTGAAAGAAATTACAGACAAATTTGTTTTTCGTGTAAATGACTACTATCTGTCTTTGATTAACTGGGATGATCCAGATGATCCCATCCGTAAGCTGGTTATTCCTAACGAAGGTGAACTGCTGGAGTATGGGCGCTGGGACGCCTCCGATGAGGACACGAATTATGTGGTACCTGGTTGTCAGCACAAGTATAGAACCACTGCACTACTGATTGTATCCGAGGTCTGCGGGGCTTATTGCCGCTACTGTTTCCGTAAGCGTCTGTTCCGAAATGACGTGAAAGAGGCGATGGCTGATGTCTCTCCGGGCTTGGAGTATATCGCAAAGAATCCGGAGATTAACAACGTACTTCTTACGGGCGGGGACAGTTTAATTCTCTCCACACCGAAGCTAAGATCCATTATTGAAAATCTAAGAAGCATTGAGCATGTTAAGATCATTAGACTAGGTTCCAAAATTCCCGTATTTAATCCGATGCGGATCTCTGAAGACGAAGAGCTGCTGGAGCTGATTCGTACTTACTCTACCGAAGACAAACGAATCTATGTTATGGCGCACATCAATCATCCTCGTGAAATCACACCTGAAGCCAAAAAAGCATTTAAAGCTCTCCACAACGCAGGGGCAATTGTCGTAAATCAGACTCCCATCCTCAAAGGCATCAACGATGATCCCATTATTTTAGGGGAACTACTGGACCGACTTTCATGGGCTGGCGTTACACCCTACTACTTCTTTGTGAACCGGCCCGTTGCCGGAAACCGGGATTTCGTATTACCGCTCGAGCAAGTCTATCAAATTGTAGAAGAAGCCAAAGCTAGAACCTCAGGACTTGGCAAAAGAGTACGCTTATCCATGAGCCACACCTCAGGAAAAATAGAAATTCTCGCCATTGATAACGGGAAAGCCTATCTCAAATACCATCAATCCAGAGATCAGGAATACGGAAAATTCATGATTCTAGATTGTCCAAAGGACGCCGAATGGTTCGATGACCTGCCTGGGAATGAGCAATATTGGACCCCACCTGTGAAAAAAAACGATGCTATTATTTCTGTTAATCATTTATCAGAGCCTGCGGATTTAATCTGTAAATAAATTAATCGGCTCTGTCAGACTCTGTCATAGGATATTTCTTCATCACCAACAACAAAACTCCTCCCTCCCAAAATTAGCCCGAAAAAATCTATGATATAATCACGCTGTAACACGAAATGGACTAATGGGTGGGAATGCACACATGAAATTGGAAAGATTGATTTCTATGATCTACAAGCTATTGAACCACGAAGTTTTATCTGCCTCCAAGCTGGCTGAAGAGTTTCAGGTTTCCCAGCGGACGATCTATAGGGATATCGATGTGATTTGTGCCGCTGGTATCCCGGTCGTATCATATCAGGGAACTAAAGGTGGATATGGCATTATGGACGGATATAAAATGGATAAAAGCCTGCTCCGTTCGTATGATGTCACTTCTCTGATTACTGTACTTAACAGTCTCTCTTCCGTGTTTGAAGATGAGCATACGCAAGGAACCATTGAACGGCTGCAAACGATAGGAACGGAGCCACAGACTTCTAGTCTCGCGGTGGATCTTGAAACCCGGCGTACGGATCCTGACGCACTTCCTCTTTTACGTGCGGCTATAGCGGAACGAAATGTTGTCCGTTTTGATTACATCAGTGTAAAAAATGAACGTACAACCCGTGAAATGGAACCAGTAAAGCTTCATTTTAAATATAGCAACTGGTACATCTATGGTTATTGCCGGGCACGGCAGGATTATCGGGAGTTTCGTCTTTCCCGGATGCTGAATTTGTTCCTGACGCAGGATACCTTTCAATCACAACATGAAGTACCCAAAGAGGCTGGCTGTTCAAACAGGGTAGATCAGGTGGAGGAAATAGTAATCCGGGTGGGCCCTGAGGCTTTGGCAGAAGCTTTGGATCAGTTTCATCAAGTCGACAAGGAATTTCATTCTGATAAAAGCATGACGATGCGAATTCCTGTGTATAAGCCATTGGAAGCTCGTTGGCTTTGGTCCATTCTGCTGAGTTTCGGCAGCGGGGCCGAAGTCCTCGAACCCCCTGCATTGCGAGGTATTTTAAAAGAGCAGCTTCAAAACACACTCAAACTTTATGAAGAAGTATGACAGTCTGATGTCATACTTCTTCTTTTATATTAACAACAGTAACAAAAACAAATCCATGACAATTCAAAAGGAGACAATACGAATGACAAATTATCCAGTAGAAATGTTTAAATACCACACATGGGCAAACCAAACTATCCTGGGGAGAATCAAGGAACTCCCGGCTTCTGTGCTAAGTCAAGAAGTGAACAGCTCATTTCCCACCATCGCTCATGCCCTTAGCCATATCTATGCGGTTGATACGATCTGGTATCTTGTTTTAACGGGCACTGCCATGCCTGAGGCTTTTCAACAAAGTATCCCGCTAAATTTGAGCATTCTAGATTCTGTGGATGAGTACGTAAATATCTTTGCACAGCTATCGGAACAATACAAAGAATGGTTACACCACCAATCCGATTTGGAGCAAACCATTCTGCTTGACAATCCATTCGCCGGAATCCGCCAAACACGCCTATCAGAAATTGTGTTGCAAGTCGTCAATCACGGGACTTATCATAGAGGCAATATCTCTACTATGTTACGGCAGTTAGGCCACGCTTCCACCATGAATGACTATTCTCTTTTTTGGTATCAGGTAACAGCGGAAGCTGTTTAAACACTAATGGGCAATCTGCCCCACTCCATACCTAGAAAGGAAATTGTATTTTAATTATGGAGATTGAAAATCTAATTACAGTAAAAACGAGAGAAGATTTAAGAGTTTGGCTGCAGGAGAATTGTAAGACTGAAAAATCTTGTTGGGTACTCGTTAGTATGACGCCAAACCCAGAAACGTTGCTATATTTGGACGTAGTTGAGGAATGTTTGTGTTTTGGATGGATCGATGGAGTGAAAAAGAAAATTTCGGAAACAGAGCTGGCGCAAAGACTCTCTCCCCGAAGTAAAAAAAGCTCTTGGACTGAATTGAACAAAGAACGGGTCCGCCGCCTCGAAAAGCTGGGGTTAATGAGTGCTGAAGGAAAACGGATACTTCCTGATATGAACCCTGATTCTTTTATAGTAGATAAGATTATAGAGCAAAGGCTAAAAGAGGACAGGCAAGTATATGAGAATTTCCGGGCCTTTCCCCCCCTTTATAAAAGAGTTCGGATCGACACGATCCAAAGCAATAAACATCAGCCAGATTTATTTAAGAGTAAATTAGACAAATTCATAACAAACACTAAAGAAAATAAAATGTACGGGCAATGGCATGATAATGGACGTCTGCTCGATTATTAAGCTGCGCTAGATGCATGATCTCCTGCTGAGGCTTTCGGACTCCAATGACGCTATTTACTAATTTATCGCCTCTTCAGCAATCCATCGGACTCCAGTGCAGCTATTCCTTAGAAACAGGCTCTTATAAGGCGTTTTTTTTCGCCAATAGGGGCTATGCGGTCCGATAATACTCCAAATGGCGGATTTTCCTGCATTTAAGGTCCGCTGAGTCCGATACCGCCGAAGCATGGTCATTTGCTGGGTCTACTGCTACTGCTGCCGATACCATGATCTCCTGCTGAGGCTTCCGGACCCCAATGACGCTATTTACTAATTTATCGCCTTTTCAGCAACTCATCGGACTCCAGCGCAGCTATTCCTTAGAAACTGGCTCTTATAAGGCGTTTTTTTCGCCAATAGGGGCTATGCGGTCCGATAATACTCCAAATGGCGGATTTTCCTGCATTTAAGGTCCGCTGAGTCCGATACCGCGAAGCATGATCATTTGCTGGCTCTACTGTTACCGTTATTGTTATTGTTACTGTTACTGCTACTGCTGCTGACACCATGATCTCCTGCTGAGGCTTTCGGACTCCAATGATGCTATTTACTAATTTATCGCCTTTTCAGCAATCCATCGGACTCCAGTGCAGCTATTTCTTAGAAACAGGCTCTTATAAGGCGTTTTTTTCGCCAATAGGGGCTATGCGGTCCGATAATACTCCAAATGGCGGATTTTCCTGCATTTAAGGTCTACTGAGTCCGATACCGCCGAAGCATAGTCATTCGCTGGGTCAACTGCTATTGCTACTGCTACTGCTACTGCTACTGCTGCTGACACCATGATCTCCTGCTGAGGCTTTCGGACTCCAATGATGCTATTTACTAATTTATCGCCTTTTCAGCAATCCATCGGACTCCAGTGCAGCTATTTCTTAGAAACAGGCTCTTATAAGGCGTTTTTTTCGCCAATAGGAGCTATGCGGTCCGATAATACTCCAAATGGCGGATTTTCCTGCATTTAAGGTCCGCTGAGTCCGATACGCCGAAGCATAGTCTTTCGCTGTCTGATGCTACCGTATCCTAATCATCTGCGGATCAAACACCATCGACTCATGATCATCTGCTAATCCTATAGTGCTACATACGTGTAAATTCATCTGTTAATCCTAATGTGCTACGTACGTGTAAATTCATCTGTTATTCCGAAAGTGTTAAGTACGCGTGAATGGGATCGGTTCAAACGTTCAGACGAAGTTTAGAGTTGAGAGCAGTGGTTGGTTTAAGTTCAAAAAAAGGAGGTGTCCTAGCCATTTTCATGGCTTTTGGACACCTCTTTTTTTTGATTATAGCCCCTCAGCCAGAATCCGTTTCAGGAACATCCCTGTGTAGGATTCCCGCACTTCAGCAACCTGCTCCGGTGTACCTTCAGCTACAAGCTTACCGCCCACAACGCCACCTTCAGGGCCAATGTCAATCACCCAGTCGGACTCCCGAATCAACTCTAAGCTGTGCTCCACAACCACGACCGTATTTCCCGTATCAACCAATTTGCTCAATAAGGTATGGAGCTGCCTGATGTCTGACGGATGAAGGCCTGTTGTTGGTTCGTCGAGCAGATAGAGGGTATGGTTTTTGGAAGGTTTGCTCAACTCTTTAGCCAGTCTAATCCGTTGCCCTTCACCACCAGATAAGGTTTTGACAGATTGTCCCCATTTAAGGTAACCGAGACCCACCTCACACAACGTCTCGATTATCCCCGCCATTTTGGCTTCCGACTTAAGAATTGGCAAGCTTTCCTGCACGGACATGTCCAGCAGATCCGAGATGGAATATCCATCATATTTCACCTGGAGAACCTCATCCGTAAATCTTCTCCCCTTGCAAACGTGGCATTTAACCTCCAAATCGGGTAAGAAATTCATGTCTACAGTCAGCACCCCAAGACCCTGACAGGTTTCGCAGCGTCCACCCGGTGTGTTAAAGGAAAAATGCTTGGAGGTCAGTTTTCTTTTTTTCGCCTCCGGCAATGCAGCAAACAGCTGGCGCAGATGTGTGAAAACATCTGTATATGTCGCTACATTAGAACGCAACATCCTACCCATGGGCGATTGGTCAAAAATCACTATATTTCCAACCTGATCTAAGCCTGCAATCTCCGCACAGCCTGTTTGCTCATGTTCTTTCGCACTATCTTGCGCAAGAATATCAAAGACTAGCGTCGACTTGCCTGAACCCGAAACCCCAGTTACAGAAACTAGACAACCTAGAGGAAATGTAACCTCCGGGATCTCAATGTTCCGGTATTGAGCCTGTCGGATGGTGATCTGTTTTCCGTCACCTTTCCGGCGAACATATGCAGCAGTCTTATGACGCTCTTCTCTAAGATAGGCTCCCGTAACAGAAGTCTCGCTTGCCATCAAGTCCTCAATGCTGCCCTCGCCAACAACTTGCCCGCCGTCCAGACCAGCACCCGGACCCATATCAATAATATGATCGGCAGCGCGCATCATCTCAATATCATGCTCGATAACGAGCACCGTATTCCCCAAATCGCGTAACTCCTGAAGCACACGAATGAGGCCAACAGTATCCCGCGGATGAAGCCCGGTCGTCGGTTCATCTAGAATGTATAACACTCCAGTCAGACCTGACCCCAGCAATGAGGCAAGGCGCAGCCGCTGTGCCTCTCCACCAGATAGGGAGACCGTCTGACGGTTCATAGAAAGATAACCTAGACCAACATCGATAATCCGTTTTAGTCGGGTAGGCATATCGTGAAGGATGGGTTCAAGCAGATGAAGTCCCTCGGCGGGCAAAGCCGCCTCTAAGCCTTTCGTCCACTCGTAAACATCGCTTAATGACCAATCCGATACCTCCGTAATCGATACGCCAGCTACCCGTACGAGACGAACTTCGTTTTTTAAACGAGCGCCAAGACATTCCGGGCATTGCTGCTCATGAAAAAATCCGCCGTCTTTTTCCTGTGTACCAGCTTCTCCTTCCTTCTCCTTGTAACGCCGCCACAAACCAGGAATGACGCCTTCAAATTTGGTGCCTTGAATCGGCTTAACATTGGGAAAATGGCGCTTAAACGCCTCACTTTCCACTCCGTAATACAACAAGTCGCGCTGAATTTCACCGTAATCTTTTAAGGGCTGATCCGGGTCAAACTCAAAGCCAAAATGCTTGCCAGCGGCCAATAATATACGCATCTGTATATCACGATGAACACCATTCAGCGAGGCAACCCCACCCTCACGCATACTAAGCTCTGGATTAAACACCGCCGCTTCATTTATAGTTGCCACAGATCCAACACCACCGCAGGCTTCACAAGCTCCCTCCGGTTTATTAAAAGAGAAGTGGGACATGCCCAGCTTCTCAAGCTCTGCTCCGCAATGTGGACAACCCATCGTCTGACCATCCATTTCCTCGTCTTCCTCGATCAGCAATCCCCTCGCTTCAAAAAAAGGTGGGATGCTGCCACTACAGGAAGGGCAAACCCGCTCGCCTAATCTGGAAAAGATAAAACGGACAAACGTATAGATGTCAGTGACAGTCCCGACTGTCGAACGGGGATTACGATTGGTGACATGTTGTCCAACACTAATGGACGGAGATAGTCCAATAATAGACTCCACCTTTGGTTTACTGATCGTATCTGACGTCATGCCCATGGAATCCAAATACTGTCTTTGGCATTCCCGCTGTAGTGTATCCATAGCTAGCGTCGATTTGCCTGATCCCGAAGGTCCTGTCAGGACAACTAGCTTATACTTAGGAATCGTGAGCGAGACATTTTTCAGATTATTCTCTCTTGCACCTTTAATAACAATAGTCTCTTTCACATCTATTCCCCTCTCATTTCAACCCACTGGTTTGTAGTTATATCTTCTATCCATATGGTTGCCCAAAGTTGTTGTATTGCAATTATTTTGCAAAACATTTCTAATTTCGATAGAATGTATTTGATAAATCACAAAATTTTCAAATAACTTTATAATCTAATATCTTGACTATCAAGATATAATTATTTTAAAAGGAGCGTTATCTTTTGTCAAGCCACGAACAACCTACACCAGAGCAGGAACAATTCACCTTGCTTATGCGCAGTTTGGGAAACCGAACGGTATTGTACCAACAAAATGTAGCCGCCTCACTTGGGTTATACAATAATGATTTCTTATCTATAGATATTCTACGGGAGAAAGGTCCGATCACTGCCGGAGAACTGTCTAAATTAACCGGTCTGACCACCGGAAGTGTTACAGCATTAATAGACCGGCTCGAAAAAAATGGCTATGTCCGCAGACAAAATGACCCGAATGACCGCCGTAAAGTGATTATTGTGCCATTATATGAGAATAAAGATGATGTCATTAATACGTACCAACCGCTCCATACCGCCATGGTTAAGCTCGCAGCTTCTTATACGGATGAAGAGCTCGCCCTTATTTCGCAGTTTTTAGGCAAAGCAAGTGCGGTTCTAGAAGAGCAGATTGATCATCTTGGATCCACTGCGCGCGGCAAATCTTCTTCCTAAGATACGTATTTATACAAAAAAGGACGATATCCAAAAGTCATACGACTCTCTGGATACCGTCCTTTTTCATTTATTTTCTAATACCAATCGTTACAATTTCGCATGGACCGATCTGTAAGTCAAAGCTTCCTTTCTCTTTCTCATCACTAGAGACTGGGTGGCTCGCCTCTTCTAGGATCGTCGTTTTATAGAAATACTGCTGTGGAATACTTGAACGGAAGGACAGGTTGGTGTTCTGCTGACTCATGTTATACCAACGCAGCAGCAAGTCTCCAGTCTGCTTGTTCATTTTTAGTGAAGAAAATGCAAGTTCCTTACTCTCCCAATCGAATGGAGTATACACCGGCGCAACCACGCCTGCATGTACATCTGTCTGACATACAATCCACGGAACCTGGAATTGGTAAGCTTCAGCATAAGCACCAGAAGTTATACCCTCACCTGTGTGTGGGATTAGCTCCATACGAACAATGTGCTCTCCAAGACACTGCGCTTCTGGAGTAGGGAATAGCCCCCAGTCACCAAGTTCACCAACAGAACGTAGCAGTGTAATCGCAATAGTGTTACGCCCATCTCGCAGCACTTCATATTCATTTAATCCAAAATTAGCGACGGTTAGACCCGCCTTCCCATCACTAATATCAACAAAGGCTTGCTGATGTTGCGTGTTACTCGGATTCTTCCATTCTGTAGCTGGTTCAATATTCCGCTCAGCAACCTCGAACATCGAATCTACACGATGCGTGACAGCATTCAGATCTGTCGGAAACAGTATACGAATCCGGTGATCTTTGGCCTGGTTATCTATTGTCGTTTCGATATGCAATCCCTTTCCGCCCCGCTCCAAGGTGATTACAGTACGAAGTTTTAGAATGACTGTGTCACTACTGCGCTGAGCTTTGCGCTCCGGATAGTAAACCAGTGCACGCTGCTCCTCATCCAGTTTATCATCTGCCGAAGCTGGAATCTCCCAGTCATGCTTAATTTCTATAGTGGCGCGAAACGATGTATTTTCCAGTACACAAATATTAGCCTTTAGTCCTTTAGTCGTCAGAGCTTGTTCGGCCTCTGGCTGTTTGTACATATATTCATTGCCGATATCCCCGGTGTTTTCATATACGCCAAGATCTTGATAGGTCACGCCACTAGTTTTGTCACTTAGCATAAACGAACCATCATCATTAATAACTACCTTGATAACGTCATTTTCCAGCACCCGATCTCCTTGTAGCAAAGATTCAGCGGCTATTGGCAGTTTTGCATATGCTCGGCGAACCCAAGCATATGAACGAAGACCTAGCGCAGGAACTTCTACGGCTTCAAAGGTAAGTCTTACCCGGCGGCACATATACGGCTGACGGAACTTGTCATCTGGCAAATCATAACCAAACTGAAGACCTAAGTCCTCCATCTGACAGGCAATATCATTCCCTTGATCGTCTACTAACACACGACCGTGCAAGTCAATTCCGGTCATACGGCTAGCCGTTTCTTCCAGAGAGAACCCTTCTCGCAAATATAGACGCGCCACATCAAGTTCTACGCTCACAGTACCCGTGCGACTCCAACCCGTCATATTCATCGCAACTAGTGGAAGCACGTCTTCACCATATGCTGTAAACCCGGTCGTATCCACAGCTTCTGCAATCTCTCGTTTACTACCCTCAACAATGGTCTCTGCCATATGACGGCTTTTGTCAAAACGGGTGACCATCTCACGGTGTACCTCATCCACGCTGCATCCACAAATACTATCATGCGGATGATTCTGCATTAATGTCTTCCATGCATAGGTGAACAGATGATGGGGGTACTCTTTGCCCAGTAAATGTGCGAACGAAGCAAGTGGCTCGGCCACCTTTTCAAGCAAGATTTGCCCTTCCTGATTCATCTGTTTCAAATAGACACGCGCAGACGCGGTATTCACTAACGTACCCCATCCATCAGTATGCTGGCTCCGCAGTTCGCCCTTTACAGTCGACAGATTGCTGCGATCCATTACACCCTCTACGGCCTTAAGGTAATCAGGAAAGTTCGAATGAATGAACTCTATATCTGGATACAACCGCTTCGCAGTTTCGATAGCCTCTGGCAAATCCAGTTGAGCCGGCTGATGATCGCAACCATTCATGAACAGCAGCTCACCTGTGGAGGCAAACTTCCGCGCATCTGCCAGCTTTTTCTCCCAGAACACTTTGGCTTCTGCTTCATTTACAGGCACTTCATTTCCGTTAGAATACCAATTGGCAAATAGGATGCCGAGCACTTTTGATCCGTCAGGACCTTCCCAAATCAGCTCCGAGAATGAGGATTCGTAACCTCCATCTGACACCGTATTATTGAATCCAGTGGGCTTCACACCTCTTCCAAAAAAGGCATTATTGATGCCGGATTGCCGCATTAATTGTGGAGTCTGGCCGACTAGACCAAAGGTGTCCGGAAAATAACCGATTTTGGAGGGTTCCCCGTAACGCTTCGAATCCTGATGGCCAATCTGCATATTACGAACATTGGCCTCCCCACTAGTAAGGAACGCATCTTGCAAAATATACCAAGGTCCTATTAGAAGGCGACCTTCCGTAATATATTTCTGTAGCCGCTCTTGATTTTCGGGACGTACCTGAAGATAATCATCCAGAATAATCGTCTGTCCATCCAGATAGAAACTCTTAAATTCGTTATCCTCATCCAACCGGTTCAGTAATTCATCAACCAGTTTTACTAAGCGTACATGATGTTTCTCATAGGGAAGATACCATTCCCGATCCCAGTGTGTATGGGAAATGATATGGGCAGTCTGAGGTTTAATAGATTGATTTGAACTTTCCAAAGTGAAGACCTCCTTATATGCAATGCGTTCTCTCTACCAAGATGCTTAATGTAGAAGATGTGGTTAATTTACATGGATCTCGACTTCCTGCGGGCGATAAACACCAAGCAAGTCTCCTTTACTATCCGTAGCAAAGAGAACAGAACGTTCCTGTTCTAACACGAACGAATAGGTTCGGCCAGTGGCTGAATCCTTCACCTCGATCTTTGCATCTTGGGCATATTCCGACACGAAGGTAAAAAGCGCACCCGTAGCAAAGCTCAATTTCCGTCCGTAGATACCCGCTAAGTCCCCACCACTAATCCATTCAAAATCACATTCCACAAAAGCAGCATTAACCGCGTAGCGGTAAAGTGCAGCCGTAGTATCCCTACGCTCACTCAATTCAACTGGCAGTGGGCTCCATAGGAGTCGACCCTTGCCAAGCGGAAGGTTCACGACAGTCTCTATAGTTGAACTTCCACCAGTTTCTTGAATGATCGTTTCCTTTGTCACCTCAGCTATCCGGCGGTGGCCGAAAGAGACAGGCAGGACTTGACCTTGAAGCATAAGCACTTCTTCGCGGCGCACATTACGCAATTCACGTTTGCCAAGGATATCACTCAACCGATCCGAAGAACGCCAATAGGCATCAATGCCTAACGGTCCAGTGGCAAGCAATACCGCTCCTGTCTCTTCAACAATGTGTAACAACCGTTCCATTGCTGCATCAGCGAAGTTATGCGCGCTTGGCAGTATAATCAGTTTCGCAGGGTTCTTCTCCAAATCATCTAGATGGTATTCGGAAGCCCCCCGAAAAGACATCTTGAGCTCATAAGACAGAATGCGGGTAAGCTCTGTTGTAGCAGCAAAAGCCAACTTCCGATTAGAGAAATCATTCGAATAAGGGAACACCACCGCAATCTCTTCCAATTTCCGATCACCAAATATATCACGGATACCTTCTATAAACTTCCCGAAATCATAAGATACGCCTGCCTCAGGCTTCTCGGTTCCATCTGCTCTCAGTGCTCCGATATGGGACTCATTCGCATTATCCATATAGAAATTCGTATTCCAGATCCAGTGAACAGCCCCCGCACCTGCCGTTCCAAAAGCGTAAGCATACTTGCGTTCCAGCAAATTCTGCAGCTCTTGTTCTGAACGTTTGGCTCGGCCATCTGGAGTTTCTACATACATGACGCCAGTCTCCTGAATTAGGTTTGGCTTATTAGGCGTCTTGGCAAAGATGCCATCCCACACCAGATAATCATTAAACCACCAGGAATGAACAGTGGTGTAATCCACCGCCTCCTCGTAGAAGAACGGCGAAGGTCGCTGCGCTCCTAGTCCCTCATCCTGACCAACCGTAACCATCTGAGCTGGACATTGCTCCTTAATGGCGTCGTATAATTGTTTCACCCAACGGTTATGCATCTCCATAGAGAACAAACAATAATCCAACCAGCGTGTTCCCCTCTTAGCACTGTGCATGTCTTGTACGTCGAAGTTAATCTCTTTTGCTTCTGGCAGCCCTGCAGATGCAAAGTTCGGAAGCTGTGCAGGTGTCATATTCCAGCGTTCCTGCAGCACGTCGATTACACCATGTCTTTCTTGTAGCCATTCCATAAAGGCTTGTCGCTCAAAACGATCATGGCATGAACTCGGGCCGTCCGAAAAAATACGTGCCGGATCAAACATCGACGGTTCATTAATAAGATCCCAATCTACATTCGAAGAATCTTTATGACGAGATACAATAGACCAAATGAACCGCTTCTGAGCTTCCACACTTTGTGGGTCCAGATAAGGATTTACCCCTCCCCACGTTTCCGGTGTGAAGGAGAAGAACGTGAAAGTCACTTGAAGATCATGCTTCTTTGCCGTCATGATGAAGGCGTCGATCGCCCGCAATACTTCTTCCGAGACATGTCCATCGTCTTGCATCACATTGCGATAAGCTGTCCAGATCCCTGTACGGATCCAGTTAATCCCGGCCTTCCGCATCTGGCCCATATCACGGTCCCAAACTCCCACGTTCGGTAGAAATAGAAATTTCCGCGCCACATCACTCGCCATATAAGTCATGCCGACCACTGGTAGCGGACGCCCATCTTTTATAAAATAATCTCTGCCGCTCGTTACCGGATTGCCTGCTGCCAGCAGCTCAGGAGCATAACCCCAGAACCCTTGGCGCAGAATGCGAACCTCACCATCACTGGCTTCTGCTTCACAGACAATCTGGTAGAGGCCCCTACTTATCTCCAAAGGAATAGGCAGACGCACCATGTTTAGTTCAGCATTCGCCTTCATTTCCAAACTCTGAGACCACTTCAAAGAGGTATCTGATTCATGCTCTACATGAATTGTGAAATTCCATGTATCTTCATTACGCATAGAAGGTCTCACTCGTTCAAGCTGCTGAATCTGAAGGGTTAGGGAAGCACGTTCTCCTAATTCATAAGACGCGTAATTGGGCTTAACCCACATTTCCGTTACACCCTTGCTGCAGAAACGAGCCCAATTGGATATCGCGAAAGGACCTTTTTGCTCCCAAAAAGAAGCTGTTGCAGGTGTATTTACGAACAGCCAGCGTGAGCCTGCAAATAAACCGCTCGTATTCTCCCAAAGAACTACTGGCGCAGAAATTTCTCGACCCTCGAGTGTAACTCCTTTTAATAGCGGGTAAATCCGTGTGCTCATCGGACCTGCAGAGCCCATTTGATGTGGTAAATCACTCGTCTTTGTCGTATGTGGCACGAGGTTCCATGTATTCGCACTCGTTAGAAAAAGAGATTCTTGACCCTTAAGCAGAGGAATGACATCCGAGGCAAGCAATGAATGGTTGCGTGAGCATTCAACATGAAGTGCCTCATGAATATACAGCTCCTGATGATAGGAAGTCTGCTCCGCTTCCACATGCCATTGGCCATTTTCCCAACGAACAGGTTGTTTGAAGGGTGCGCCTCCAATGCTAATCAGCCCGCCACCTCTTTGCAGGTATTCAAGAATGGCTATCCAGGCCGTTTTCGGGAAATAGGGTGCATGCAGATTGATGAAACAGCCGCCTTCCGTTTCGCGAAGCGTTTCTGCAAGCTGATTCTCATTTACAATAGATCCGAACTCACTCATGGATGTAATCGCATCGCTAGGAATGGGACTGGAAATTGGAAAATCAGAATCATAAAATATGATTACAGGTCTGCTCGGGCTGCTCATAGTAGTCCTTCCTTCATCGTTTTATAGACAAGTTGGGAGAACAGGCTATTGGACCAGGCGAACCATTTTCTAGTAAACGTATTCGGATCATCAACATGGAATCCCTCATGCATAAAGCCAGTATCCGCATCTGTAGCTTCTAACATCGCAAGCATCTCCAGCTTTTCTTCCTTAGTGGAAGCCGTCAAACCTTGCATCGATAATGCCATATGCCAGATGTAGTCTTTGGGAGTATGCGGACTGCCGATTCCCTTCGCTGCGGTTCCTTCAAAATAAAAAGGATTCTCCTTGCTCAGAGCAAATCGTCTCGTATTCTGATAAATTTCATCCTCTGCGGTAACATAGCCGAGATAAGGAATCGACATGAGTCCTGGTGTTCCCGCATCATCCATCAAGCAGTAGTTGCCATAACCATCGGTCTCGTAGGCGTAGATTGGACCGAATTTCGGATGACGATAAATACCATACAATTGAATTCCGTGATCAATCTCAGCTTCTAATGCTTTAAGCTGTTCCAGAAATTCAAGATCACGGAATACCCATTCAGCGAATTCCTGCATATGACGTAATGCAACAACAGCGAACATATTCCCCGGAATGTTGTAATGGAAGTCGCAAGCATCATCGCTCGAGCGGAACCCGGACCAGACCATGCCCGTGTAATTAACAGGCATACCCAGGCCGTTATTACGCAGTGTATCTTCAGGAATCCCATTGTTACGCGTAAAGCGGTATGGAGATAATTCACTATGGCGCTGTTCAGTTTTGAACAGGTTGAATATTTTGACCATTGCTGCCTTAAATCCGGCGTCGAATATATCAGCCTTTCCGGTTTCTTTCCAATAGGCATAAGCCAGACGCATGGAAAAACAAAGAGAATCGATCTCGAATTTACGTTCCCACACCCAGGGGGACATTTCCGTAATATCGCTAGTGCTCCAATGCCAATCATTCGCCGTCTCATTAAACGCATTGGCGTACGGATCGATATGAATATACTCGATATGACGTTTAATTAACCCGCCAATAATCCGCTGAAGATCGGGATCGTTTTTAGCAAAGGGCACGTAGTGCATAACCTGCTCCACAGAGTCTCGCAACCAAGAAGCCGGGATATCTCCTGTAATCACAAACGTTGTTCCATCATCCATAAGCTTAGTCGTTGTCTCAAGCGTATTAGGGAAACAATTCTTAAAGAGCTGCAATAGCTTCGGCCGATGAGCTAACTTCTCCTCTGCTTCGTTTAATACTTCTTGAACCGCTTGAGGAAGCGTCAGCTTCGGCATAGAGATGGTGGGAAGTCGGAATTGTTCCATATTCTCACTCCTTCATAATAAATGGGGATAGATAGAGAGACGGGCAGCATAGCTGCCCGTCTCCACTAATCCTATTTGTGTTACCTTTAGTGATTAATCTTAGGCGTGTTACGTTCATTAGCTTATTTCTTTGTCTGGTTCCACTCATCAAGTTGCTTTTGAACTTCTGCAATGACTTTATCAAGTCCAGCTTCTTTAAATTTCTTCGCTGCTTTTGGCAGATATGTTTTAGGATCAACAGAACCTGTGTATAGCGCTGGCATAAATTCTTTAGTTACGTTGTTGATAGCCGCTACTTCTGTTTTCACAGGTGTAGGATCAAATGCAAAACCGAAGGTAGGGGCTTCTTTTGAAGAATCATTAAACTTCTTAAAAGCATCCCATTTATCAGCAGGGTCATCAGCATGCAGATAAGTCAGTAACATGTTTCCAAGTGTGAAGCCTGGCATTGCATAGCTATCTTGCATAGCTGGCAGATCTTCAATGACATTGTCGGAGATTTTCTTATAATGAGTGCCTTCAATACCATAGTTGAGCAAATTGCGTAAGTACTTATCTGTATTCAAAAGATTCAAGAACATCATAGCCCGTTCAGGATCACCTGAGGTTACGGAAATCGCGTGCATCGAACCTGCGGCGGACTGTGTATATACATAAGGCTCATGCATAGGCGAAGTTACAATTTCATAACCTGCTGAACGAGACCAACCTTTTTCTGCATAAGGTTGTGTAATTTCGCGATCGGCAAACCATTTACCCGTCTTAATGTTATCAATACCTTCAAGTGTCGCAACGTCTGGGCGTAAGTAACCTGCTGTGTAAAGTCTACGCATCGTATCTAACGATGTTGCAAGTTCAGGTGTCTCCAGAATATTAACAACCTTGCCATCTGTGGAATCCATATAGACCCCGATAGGTAACTCATCACCTAGTACATAGTCAAATGGCATAAATGGTTTAAAGCCTTTAGGAACAGCTAGCGGTGTAATATCACCCGGCTCGTTCTCTTTAATCGTTTTAAGAAGTGGCTCTAGATCATCCAATGTACGGATATTGGAAATGTCCATGTTGTATTTATCAACATATTTCTTATTGAAGCGCCATACCCATTGCTGTCCAAGCTCCTTATTTACAGGAACACCATAGATCTCACCTTTAATCTTAGTTCCTTCTAAGAAACGTGGGTCCAAAACTTCTTTCGTTTCCTTACCATACTTATCTAGCAGATCATTCAGACCCAAGAACGTACCATTAGCAGCGTTACGACGGAAGTCATTTGTCCAAGAAGAGGTAAAGGCAATATCATAAGGCTCACCAGAAGCGGTGATGACTTGCATCTTCTTATCGTAATCGCCCCAATCGAACATCGTAATATTCAACGTCGCGTTAATTTTTTCTTGGGTATATTTATTAACTTCTTTTAAGACAAGATCCAAATCCTTTTGAGGTCCACCAATTAAATACATCTTCAACTCATATGGCTTTAATTCTGATGTGTTCCCTGCTGAATTCCCTGCTGCCGCTGAATTGTTTGTTTCTTTAGCAGCATTTGTATTATTATTCGAACCACATCCAGCTAGAAGGCCAGAAAAAAGCATTGTCCCTGCAAGAGCGAGTGTTAAGCCTTTTTTCATTTTCATTTCTATTTTCCCCCTTTAGATTAATGAACGCTTTATTTATATCGATTCCTATCCTAGCGATTCGAATAAATACATCTTAGTAGTGTTACTCCTTTAAAGAACCCACGGTTAAACCTTGTACAAAATACTTTTGGAAGAACGGATACGCTAGTGCTATAGGCAAGGTTGCCAGTACAACCATCGCCATACGAACGGTTTCTGTTGGCAAGGTTGCAGCAATCTCAAAGCTTGATCCCATCTGCATACTGTTCTGAATGACAAACTCCATATTATTCTGAATTCGCATCAGCATCGCTTGGAGTGGAACAAGACTAGCATCATCTATATACAGCAGGGCATTAAACCAATCATTCCAATATCCCAGCGTACAGAACAATCCAATCGTTGCAATCCCCGGTAAAGAGATTGGAAGTACAATTTGCAGGAAGGTCCGAAACTCACCAGACCCATCAATTTTGGCAGCCTCAATGAGTGCATCAGGTACGCTAGTCTGGAAGAAGGTCCGCATTACTAGAATAAAGAATGCATTCATCGCGATTGGCAATATCAAAGCCCATATCGTGTTGTACAAATGTAAAAACTGCGTAGCCACGATATAGTTGGGAACCATTCCGCCTGAGAATAACATCGTGAAGAAGGCGAAGAAGCTGAAATAATTACGATAGCGAAATGATCTTCGAGAGAGAACATACGCATAAGTTGTTATTAGAAATAAACTAATGAGCGTACCTAGTACAGTAACCATCAAAGTAACTCCAAAGGAACGAAGTAATTGATCACCTGTGTTAAAAACAAACTGATAAGCTGCTAAACTATATTTTTCGGGTAACAAGCTAAATCCATTTAGAGCAAGTACTTTCTCATCTGTAAAAGAAATGGCTATGACAAACAAGAACGGAAACACACAAGTAAAAGCGAAGATGCCAATTATAATATTGAGTACCACATTCCATAAAGGAGTAATGGCGTTGTTGTCGATTTCTTTTGGCTTACGTTTGAATACTGCCATAACGTCACTAACTCCTTTCTAGAATATCGCATTCTCTTTGCTGATCTTTTTCACAATAGAATTCGTTACAAGCACCATGATAAATCCAACAATCGATTGATATAGACCCGCCGCTGTACTCATTCCTAGATTACCTGTCGTACTCATGCTTCGATAAATATAAGTATCGATAACATTCGTTACGGAGTATAGAACACCTGAATCCCGAGGGATTTGATAGAATAAACCGAAGTCTGATCTAAAAATACCACCAATCGCTAAAATCGTTAGCGTTACCATTAAAGGTTTAAGCAAAGGAAGTGTAATAAACTTAATCTGCTGCCATTTGCTGGCCCCATCAATCATAGCCGCTTCATAGTAGGACTTGTCGATACCCGCTATAGCCGCTAAGTAAACAACACTTGAATAACCAATTGATTTCCAAATCCCCATGAAAATTAGGATATATGGCCAAAAGCGAGTATCCCCATACCAGGAAATAGGATCGCCTCCGAAGTAAACAACCACTTGATTCAATATTCCTTTATCTACACTCAGAAAGCTGAAGGTAAAGAAACTAATAATGACCCAAGAAAGGAAGTAAGGCATAAACATCGCCGTTTGATAAACTTTAGCCGTCCGTTTGTTCACAAGTTCATTCAAGGTGATCGCAATGCCCACCGCAAGAACTAAACCGAGAGAGATCAACGCCAAGTTATAAAGAATCGTATTTCTTGTAATGATATAGGCGTCCTCCGTCGAGAACAAAAAGTTGAAATTTTCAAGGCCAACCCACTTACTATTTAAAACGCTTGCAAAGAATCCATCCCGATGAATCTTGAAATCCTTGAATGCAATTACTGTTCCAAACATCGGTAAGTAGCAAAAGATCAGGAACCATAATGTCCCTGGTAATACCATAAACCAGAGTACTTTATCCTTAATTAAACTTTTGAAAAATGCAGGCATTATTCCACATCCCCCTTCTCTCTATCCCCAAACAACCCCTATATATCCCTTCGATCTTTTTCCCTCGCCCCTTTAACTACCCTTAATTCTGCGCCATAAAAGCGGTTTCATAAAGTTGAAAAACTCCAGAATCAGATGTAAAAATTAAAGATCCACAGCAGAAAGGACATTTAAAAAGTCTATTTCCCCTTAAATTTGAGCAAAAAAAAGGAAACATTCTCGTTATCAGCGTCCATGAAACCCGTACTTGAACGTGGATAGCCAGGAACATTTCCTTTATTTTAGGATTTTGCTTTTTTGTACATATTCCGAAGCTCTGTCGGCGATACACCTACTGATTTTTTGAACTGGCGATAGAAATATGCTGGATCCGGATACCCTACTTCAGCTGCAATTTCGTTGGTTAGTAACGTAGTTTGTAGCAGCAATTGTCTTGCCTTTTCAATTCGAAATTGATTAACATAATCAGAGAAACTACGGCCCATTTCCTTCTGAAATAGCTGTCCTAAGTAATTAGGATGCATTTCCATACGCTGACTGAGCGTTTTCAGGGATAGCTCTTCTCTATAGTGTTTGCTTACTTGATCAACCATATATCTCATATTCGGACTGAGCTCATCACTTACTAACGATAATTGGTCCAGTGTTTCTTTCACACTTTCCTGCACATGGTGCACCAATTGCTCAATAGTATGTATGCGCAGCAATGGATTAAACACGGCACTAAAATTAGAGTTTTTCTCCATTTTCTTGGCAATCAACATTAACTCAATCGCTACGTTGTAATTATCAATACGGGTAATCATGCCACAGCCAAACAGCTTTTCGAACGTTTCTGCGATAAACTGGTTCGTAGCTTCACTATCTCCAGATAATAATAATTTGGTGAATTCCTCATAATCAATTTCGAGCTTCTCCTCGTGCAGAACCATCTTTGACAGTTGTTCCGCATCTATAATCGGGTAACCAGGTAGCATTAGATGATCAACATATAAACTCTTCGCTTTTTTATAACTTTTTGGGACTTCCTGAAAAGCATGCTCCTTACTTCCTATCGTTATCCAGACAGACTTCTCCAACTCATGCATAATCTCATATTGTACTCGTTCCAGTACACAATAAAGCTCTTCTTTGTTCTCAGCTTCAGCCCGCTCAGCAATAATAAGAACAAGATCACCTTCCATATCTATAAATACAATAACGGTTCCAAGTTGCTCTAATGACTTCACAGCGATACGATAACATTCATCCATAAGCTGATTCCTGTGGAGTTTATCCTGCCCCTCATCGTCATCCTGTTCGGTGATAAGCCGAATCGCAGCCACCGTAAAAAATGAACAGTCCAGTGAGATATTTAAGACTTTTGAACGGTGCTGTAGCTCCTGCCTACCTATATTGCCAGTTACCCAGCGGTTTAGAATATTGTTGCGCAGAACTTGCCAATCCTCTTTAGCATGAAATTGTTCAACATCCTCTTGATTCAGCACTTCAACAATTTGTTCAATGGTTGATTCCAATTCATTTATATTAATGGGTTTGAGAATATAATTTTCAATGCCTAGACTCATTCCAGCTTTTAAATACTCAAATTGCTCATAGCCGCTCAAGATAATAAATCTCATTTTTGAATCAAAAACCTTTATTTGTTGAATCAGTTCAAGTCCCGTAAGTTTTGGCATCGTAATGTCAGTAATTAATATGTCGATCCCTTCATTATGATTGCGCAGAAATTCTAAAGCTTCTTCCCCATTAGACGCTTGTCCCGCGATTCTCAATCCATATTTTTCCCATTCAATCACTGAACGTAATCCTTCAAGAATAAGAGGTTCATCATCCACGATAAGTATATTGTGCATTATTAGTACTCTCCCTTACTACTGGTATATTCATGATGACTATTGTTCCTTTATTTACTTCACTAGCGATCGTCAATCCATATTCAGTCCCATAATAAAGTTTAATTCGTTCATTCACATTACATAGGCCTACCGAAGAAGGAGGTTCATCCATTCTCATACTGACTTGAAGCATTTGCTGTAGCTCTGTTAGCTTGCTGGGAGTAATTCCATTTCCGTTATCACTTATAGCAATTTGAATTTCCCCGCCAGATTCAGTAACTTCAATACGGATGAGATTGCCAAAACGGTCAGGTCTAAATCCGTGAACAATATAATTTTCAATAACCGGTTGAATAAGCAATTTAACGATAGAACAATTCATGGCAGCTGGACTTATTTGTGATTCGATTTGGAGCCTATCTTTATGTCTAATCTGGAACAACTCCAGATACAAATTACAATATTCAATCTCATCAGATATTGTAACGACCATGCTTTTCTTAATCATCGTTCGAAATAATGTCGATAAAATGTAAATCATCTGACCTACATCCTTCGCTCCTTGCGTAATTGCCCGCATCCTAATCGCCTCAAGTGTGTTATATAAAAAATGTGGATTAATCTGTGATTGAAGTGCAACTAGCTCAGCATTTTTCTGGGTAAGCTCCGAAATATACACTTTGTTAATATAGAGTTCTAGTCTTTCACACATATAGTTAAAATTGTTGGCAATTAGCTGCAATTCATCTTCTCGATTAAGGTGAATACGTGTGCTCAAATCACCTTCCTGTAAGCGCTTCATAGATTTGACAATGATCTTCACTTTTTTAGAGAAACGTAAAATAATTCCGTATGTAAAAGACATTGCAGTAATAATAAGCGCTGTGGTAATCCCGATAATCCAAGTTCGAACCGTTTTCATTTCGTTGTTGACCTGTGACTTCTGAATGATTCCTGCCATAATAAGACCTGAGCTGTTCGTTGTATTTAAGTTAACCTTGGAGATCTCATCCAGTGTTGTCCAGCCATCCGTATGAAGCGCATCGATATGTGGATATCGCTGTCCCATATACCTTCCCAATGAATCATATATAACGTCACCGCTTGGGGTTAAGACCAACAATTGACCATTATTCTCTGTAACTTTTGTGCCAAGCCATTTTGAAATAAGTTCCGCATCAAAATCTACTATGAGCATACCGATCGTTTTCAGTGTAATCGGATCTTTAATCTCCCTAGTCATTGTATACAAATTGTTATTGTCTTCTCTTATTTCCTTAAGCACTAATTTGGTTTCATGCGAGACCCAGCCATTCTTCGGTAAGGATAATTTTTGCTTAGGACCGTCCATGTCGCTCAAATAGAATTGTCGGGTATTATTTTTATATAAATAATAAAATTCTTTCTCTGTGCTGTACAAAATAACGTCATAAATCCCATTTTTCTGATTCAAATAGGTTTTGAAATACGTATCGAACGTATGAGGAACGGAGCTCCCTATATCTGCATATTGATCTAAACGGTATTTAAGATAATCCCCATAATCATTTTGCAAAAAGTAGGACAAATCCTCACTGACAGAGGCATCGCTATATATTTGCTGGATAGCCACTTGGATGCTTTCGTACTGCTGATTCATATACAAACTTACATAATCCAGCACCTCCCGATTGGCATCTACATGTTGGCGAGTGATCGTCTGTTCATAGTATTTATATACGGTAATGGAAGAGGCTATTAACGTAATTATGATGATTGAAGAGTATATAGCTAATATTTTATTGAACAGTTTTTTCTGCAAATGGTTTTGATAAAATTTCTTTACATTCAACAAAGCCACCTTCTTTCTGAATATCACCTTTAGGATTAGAAGCTTAACATCACACTTCTTTTTCTGCAATGGAAGCGCATGCATTTTTTATTTATAAATTCTAGCGCTCCAACTTTTCTCTCCACCGAGAGTTTACAACTCACAAAAAATCGTCTATAGTTGATTTCTACCCCCCAAACAAACCTATAATAACCCAAATAGATCTTAATTTCCTCGTCCCCCATCAACATATTGGAGGGGCTATTACTCATGTTTCTAACCAAACGCAAACTCAACTCCCAACTAAACGAAATTTCCGAATATCGTTACCGGGATCGTATACACATTCCTTTTTTCAACTCAATGATTGACGAACAAGGTGAAATTGCAGCCGAACCGCCCGTGGATGGAGAATGGTCTGAGCTACGAGTTGGCGATACCTGGAAAGGCCGCGATTTGTATTTATGGCTAACGACAAATATAGACGTACCCGCCACTTGGGCAGGCCGTAGAGTACTGGGTCGATTTGATTTTGGCGAGACGGGTGCTGGAAACAACTCCGGATTTGAATCCTTATTCTTTTTCAACGGCAAACCCTATCAAGGTGTAGATTCCAATCATACCGAAGTGTTCTTGCCAAATGAAACGGTAGGCACTCAGCTTCCACTGACCTTCCGGTTATGGTCGGGACTCGAAGGAGGCGGCCCTAAAACGGATCAGACACATGGCATTCGCATGGCTGAAATTTGTTGGCTGGATGAAGCAACGGATGATTTCTATTTTACCGCGCTTGCTGTAGTCGAGACGCTGAACGTACTCGATGCCAAAACTCCAGAATATACACAACTTATGAGTACAGTAGACCGCTCCTTTCTTCTGATCGACTGGTCTCGTCCAGGTTCAGACAACTTCTATGCTTCGATCGGGGAAGCCCGCAATTATTTGCGTGATGAAATTAATAAAATGGAGAAGTCCTCACCCGTCACAGTTACCTGTATTGGCCATACCCATATTGATGTGGCTTGGTTGTGGCAATTGAAACACACCCGTGAGAAATGTGCGCGTTCGTTCTCAACCGTACTGCGTCTGATGGAAATGTTCCCGGACTATACCTTTTTACAGACTCAGCCGCAACTCTATGAATATATCAAAAATGACTATCCAGAAATCTACGAAAATATTCGTGAACGTGTGGCTGAAGGACGCTGGGAAGCTGGCGGCGGCATGTGGCTTGAAGCAGATTGCAACTTGACCTCAGGAGAGTCTCTAGTCCGTCAATTACTGTATGGAACTCGCTTCTTACGTAATGAATTTGGGGTTGAATGTGACTATTTATGGCTGCCGGACGTATTTGGCTACAGCTGGTCCTTGCCACAAATCCTAAAAAAATCAGGAATTAATACCTTCATGACCACAAAAATTAGCTGGAATCAATATAACCGGATGCCACATGATACCTTTCAATGGCGTGGGATTGATGGCACAGAGGTGTTAACACATTTTATTACAACGCCAGAGCCTTGGTCCGAAGAAGATTCTTGGTTCTACACTTATAATGGCCGGATTATTCCTAAGACTGTAAAAGGAATTTGGGATACCTACCGGGATAAAGAAGTGAATCGCAATCTGTTACTTTCTTACGGATATGGCGATGGTGGCGGGGGTGTGAACCGTGAAATGCTAGAGATGCGCCGTCGGCTAAACGATCTTCCCGGTCTGCCGAAGATTGAAACAGGAACAGCGGGAGACTACTTCCGTAACTTGCAAGAAACTGTTGCAAATACGGATCGTTATGTCCATGTATGGGATGGCGAGCTTTACTTAGAATATCACCGCGGCACCTACACAAGCCAAGCCTACAATAAGCGGATGAACCGTAAGCTTGAACTGCTATACCGTGAGGCGGAATGGCTAAATACACTGCAAAGTGTGATGACAGGTGACTGGTCGAACTATCGTCAGACCGATTTAGACGAGGGCTGGAGAATTATTTTGCGCAACCAATTCCATGATATTATTCCGGGCTCTTCGATTCGTGAAGTATATGAAGACAGTACGATTGAATATGCACAAGCAGAAGCAATAGGTCAGTCTGTCTGGGAGCAATCCAGTAAGGCACTTGTGAGCGGAAATGAAGCCGGTAAATATACGATCTGGAACAATGCTGCTTGGGAGCTGACAGAACTCGTAGAAATTACTGTTGAAGCCGGGATGGAAACAGGACATTGGATAAGCTCAGAAGGAAAACAACTACAAGCTCAACGTGAAGGTGACCGCTGGATCGTTGAAGTATCTAACATTCCTTCTCTCGGATACACAACCATTTCCTTCGTAGAAGATGTGAATTCTGAGTCTCTAAGTGCTCCATTCAAGCTAAATGAATCAGGAATTTCAACGCCTCACTTCGATATTGAATGGAACGAACAAGGTCAATTAGTATCCATCTATGATATAAATGAACAAAGACAAGTATTAGCAAACGGAAGTCACGGTAACGTGTTCCAAGTGTTTGAAGATAAACCCCTAGCCCATGAAGCTTGGGACATTGACATCTACTATCAGCAAAAGAAACGTGAAGTCACCGACTGCCGCAGCATTGAAGTCATAGAAAAGGGTTCACTGCGATGTGTTGTACAATTCACATGGAGCTATATGGATTCCACGATTAAGCAGCAAATGATCTTACATGCACACCATCGTCGTATCGATTTCGTGACGAAGGTAGACTGGCATGAGCGACAACAGCTAATGAAAGTAGCTTTCCCTGTTGCGATACGAGCTACCGAAGCCACTTATGATATCCAGTTCGGTAATGTTACGCGTCCAACACATTGGAACACTAGCTGGGATTACGCTAGATTCGAGACTGTGGGGCATCAGTGGGCAGATTTATCAGATCGTGGTTATGGCGTTAGCTTGCTGAACGACTGCAAATACGGTTATGACATCAAGGATAATGTGATGCGTCTATCCTTAATCAAATCGGCAACGCACCCTGACCCTGAAGCGGATCAAGGCGAACATACTTTCACCTACTCTATCCTGCCTCATACTGGGGATTGGCTACAGGGTGACACCGTCCGTCAAGCTTGGTCCGTCAACAACCCTCTACGGAGCACCATGGGGCAAGCAGAAGTAGCAACCAAGTCGCTTATTGCCCCTTCTACACAGACGGTTATGGTTTCTGCGATCAAGAAGTCTGAGGATGGTCAAAAATTAATCGTACGTGTGCACGACTATTCTGGAAGCCGCCAGCAAATTGATATGACTAGCGACTTGAATATTATTTCGTGGCAAGAGTGTAATCTAATGGAGCGTCCTGAAGGGGAAGTCCACACTGAACCTGTCATTACTTTTATACTTGAACCTTACGAACTAAAAACATTTGAAATCGAAGCAGAAAAATTAATAAAGTAATACACAAAAATAAAGTAACATACAAAAATCGGGGTGTCCCTGTAGCCATGGATCAAAGGCTGCGAGGACACCTCTTTATATATTTTCTCACGATTGTTTCTTATGCTTTTAAGTATACACCTTGTGCAATGAGTAATCTTGACGTATACTCCGAGTAAGGGAGAGATGGATATGAGAAAACTGAGGAAAATCACAATATTCACAGGTATTGGATTATTCAGCCTTGTTTTGATTGCCATGTTTGTAATCAGCGCTTTTGTAATCAAAAGACCGGCGACTACCACCCCCGTAATCGCGGAAGTGAAGCCTTACAAGTGGAATAAAGTCACGCTAGACGGAAATGTCATATCAAGTGATGGATCAGAGTATTTTTTGTGGAATAAAAAGGGTGAAAATAATAACTGGATCATCTTCTTTTCCGGTGGCGGGGCCAGCTGGGATGCCCAAAGTGCCGCACACCCCATCAAGCTTATGAACTTTATTAAAGGTGGAGATACAGGCAACTATTTCCCCAACATCCCCTTCTATATGCTTACATTGCTGAGAGGCATGATGGATACGGATAACCCTGCCAATCCATTTCATGGCTGGAATGTGGTCTACCTTCCCTATTCGACCGGTGACTTCCATATCGGCAACCGCACAGTTGAATATAAAAAAGATGACGGCAGCCCCTTTACTATGCGTTATAACGGCAGCAATAATGTGCGAAGCAGCCTCGATTGGATATATGCCAACGTGGATAAACCCGGCAAACTACTGATTGCTGGCGAAAGTGCTGGTGGCTTTGGGTCCGCTTTTTGGGCTCCCGAGATCGCCTCTCACTACAAGGACTCCGAGATCTTCCAATATTCGGACAGTTCCTTCTTGAAATCAGACAAGTGGCCAAATGTTGTGAAGCAGGAATGGCAGGCAGACTTCGTGAAGAACTTCGGATATGCCCCTGAAGCGGATATCATCGGGGCAGCTTTTAAAGCGAACGGCCATCTACTTCCTTCAAATTCGATAATATTGCAATCCTACTCGGTATTTGACGAGATTCTAATCCACTTTCAGAACAACATCAACGATTACAAGGGGCCAAGAGATCAAAGCATCATTAATGAGTGGTCACAGGAAATGCGGCAATCTGTTTCTTCTCTGGCAGCCACTTTACCTAATTATTATTACTATCTCACCGACTATGGACTGAACGCTAAGACGGGTACAACTCCGCACACTTTTGCCACCAGAGAGACCTTCTTTCAGGCTGAACAGGATGGTGTGAAGCTTCTGAATTGGTTAGGTGATGCGATCAACCGGCAGAACCCCTATTCAGTGGGCAGCAAATTCCTCATGAATTCGAAGCCAGCTCAGAAATAGTGCTAGAAGCAGCGGAAGAGTTGCAACAAGACAGGAGAGAAAATCAATGAATTTGCGGGAAAAGCAAATGCAAATGACAAGGGAGATCATTAAGGATACAGCGCTTAGCTTATTCTGTGCCCAAGGTATTGAGCGCACGGATATGGCACAGATTGCGGAACAAGCCGGCATCTCCCGGCGTACTTTGTATCATCATTATAAGGACAAGGAAGAGTTAGCCGCTCAAATCTATGCCCTTAATCTGGAGCGGATGTTTGGACAGCTGCTGTTTGATTTTGATTTTGAACACCCTGTACAGTCATTGGAGAACATTCTCGATAAATATCTGGCGTTAAGAGATCATCAGGAAGCCCTGATCTACTATGATGCCATTTTTGGAGTTTACTACAGCACGCTTTCCAAAAATCCCGCGGAACTTCCTGACTTTAAGCAGGCTATGGAAGGCTGGTATTCACGGTTAATTCTCCTTGAGACAATTTCAGTCGCTCCGGAGGAAAAAAATAAGTGGCTGGACATTCTGCACAAGTCCACCCACCTGTATTTCATGTATTTACAAAAAGCCGTCATTATTACTCATCAGCGGGGGGGGGTGGTTACGGAGGAAGATCGGGTTATGGACCGGCAATTCAAGGATTTCATTATGTTTGGCGTACGGCAATCCAAGAATGAGACAAACCCTTAATTTCACTTATGGGGCAACCTGACGATAATCGTCGTTCCCGCTCCAACCGCACCGTCCACTTCTATGTTTCCCTGATGCAGGGAGACAATTTTTTTAACGATTGCAAGTCCCAAGCCATTGCCATTGTTGTTTCCATTCCGTGACTTGTCTATTTTATAAAATCTTTGGAATACGGTGTTGAACTCTTCCGGGGAAATCCCGATCCCGTTATCACTGACGGTGACCGATACATCTGCTGCACTGTCATCTATACTGATGCGGATGTTCCCGCCTTCCGGTGTGAACTTGATGCTGTTACTAAGCAAATTCATCCATACTTGCTTCAGCTGATCTTCATCACCCTTAATTTTGACAGCTTCCGGCAGCTCAAGATCGATAACGATGCCTTTGGCTGACCATTGTGGCTCACAGGTCACAACGATGGTTCTAATCTGCTCGTCAAGATTGAAGGAACCTGCATTAAAGGGATGATGTTCAGAATCCAGGGAAGCGAGCTTCAGCAAATTATCACTTAACCTCGACAGACGTTCACTCTCTGCAATGATGATATCAAGATATTCAGAACGTTCCTCTTCCATGATTAGATCATTGTTCTGCAATGCCTTGGCAAAGCCGGAAATAGACGTAAGCGGTGTCTGAATTTCATGAGACACGTTGGATACGAAATCCTGCCTCATCTGTTCCAGCTGCTTCAGCTCCCTGGCCATCTCCACATAGCTTTGTGTCAGTTCCCCTATTTCGTCTACTCGGTTTACTTTAAGCTCTACCTCGAAATCACCCTTGGCTAGCCTTCTTGTCGCATTCGTCAAAGCTTTGATCGGCTCCACCAAATATCTGGCGGCAATAAGAATGCATAGACTACCCAGTAAAAGCACGAGTAAAAGCACAAAGAGCAGCATCCGATTGACGATATTTTCGTTCTCGGCAGAATACTGCAAGAACATTGCTTGCCACTCCCCGTTAAACATAAAGGGCATCCCGATAAAGGTATCCTTATCTTTCGCAGAGGAACGATAGAGTTTTCCTTGCAGCACTTGTTTCACAGCATCGCGGGTGATAGTGACGGCCGGACTATCCTTGAGCCCATAGAAGGTATATTCCCCGGAATGATTATACAGGTGGATAGGGTATGCAGATACCTTAACCATACTATTCAAGAACTCGTCTGTATCCTCAGGCTTGGCGTCATCATAACGGTGAATGATCTCCTTCCCCACTGTGATCATTTCATTCTGTCCCTCGTAACTTATTTGTTTCTGAAAGACATACAAACCAATGAAAAAGGAACAGATCAAACTAAAGATAATGATGCCTAGAAACGTGAGAACGACGCGTACATACAATGTCTTGATCATAGCGCAGGGATCAGCCGGTATCCTAGGCCGCGGGCCGTTTCGATTTGAAATTGCTCGTCGTTACCGCAGAATTTCTCCCTCAACCGGCTTATATGCACATCTACAGTCCGGCCGTCTCCTTCATAGTTCAATCCCCAGATTTGAGAAATCAACTGTTCTCTTGTGAAGATTTGCCTGGGGTGACTAGCCAACAGAAACAGTAGCTCAAATTCCTTCAAAGGAATCGTTACCGGTTCTTCATCACGCGTAACCTGGAAAGTGCGGCGGTTAAGCACCACATTGCCCAACTGCACAGACTGGGAAGAAACGACCAGCGAGCGTTTAAGCAAAGCTTTTACTCGCATCACCAGTTCAAGCGGATCAAACGGTTTGGTCAGATAGTCATCCGTGCCGAGTTGAAAACCTTTCACTTTATGTGCAGATTCTCCTTTAGCCGTCACCATGAGGAGGGGAATGTTGGCATCAGAGCGCCTGATTTTTCTGCACAGATCCCAACCATCCAATCCTGGCATCATAATATCTAGGATGACGAGATCGACTCGCGAGTTCTCTATAATGGACAGCGCTTTGGTGCCATCCCTGGCTTCTTTGAGGTCAAAACCTTCTTTTCGCAAAAACAAAGACATTAGCTTTCGGATGTTATCATCATCATCAGCAATAAGTATTGTAGCCCCGAAGTTCGAATAAGAACTCATCTCTCCGGGGGGTCTTACCCGTGCCAGCATATGCTTATTGAGTGTTTCCGAGATTGATCCCGGCAATTTGGTAGGGTCGATAGTGATTTGATAACCCACTCCACCCTCTTCAAACCCCGCTGTATGTGTCATCAAATGGCGCATCGTGATCGGCTCAGGATAAGTAGCAGGAATCTTCACTGATTTCAGGTAGGTGTTAATATCAGTGTCCAGATCTATCTTGCCTTGTTCGACCAGCTGCATCACCGCTGTCCAGGTGAACAGCTTTGTTGTTGAAGCGATTCGAAACATGCTGGTTGTCGGATCAACCGGTGCCGCTTCTTCCAGATTAGAACTGCCATAACCTTTGGCTAAAATAATCTTGCCGTCTTTTACAATGGAGATAACCGCTCCCGGAATTTGCAGCCGGTTCATATCTTTTTCCATAATTCCATCAACGAAGCTAGTCAGTCCTGCGGTATCATCGAGATTGGCAGATGCTTCAATTTGAGCTGCCGGCAGCGCGGTTTGACCCTTTTGGGTCTCAGCCGAGGCCTGTTTCCCGGGAAATACCAAGCTTGCGCCTAAGCCGGCACTAATCACAGCCAATAGGGCCAGACCAGCGATCAGCCTTTTTTTCATAGGTGTTAACATTATTATCCTCCGAGTCATCATTTATTGGGGTGGATGATCATCCGCCTAACACTTATAGAGATTATCAGAGTATTATGAATGGAACGTTAACAAGACAATAAAAAAACTAGACAGCAATCCACCCTTAAAAGGGACGGATCATAGTCTAGTTACATCAGAAAAACCTATAAAAAAATCCCATAGCGAACGTATGCCTACCACCTTACTGTAGCTCAGTCCCGATCCCTTTTTCTCTCGCCTTCTTCACGAAGTATACCGCTGTTGCGATATCAAAAACCGCCATGCCCATCGGACAAAAGAAAATCGGCTCATCTGCTCTGAGTTCATTCAGGCAATGGCGCGAGACGACATCGGTAATCATTCGGGTATCGGCACGAGTTAACCCATGTTTCAGATGGAGCTGCTGTATGTCAGTATTCTCGCGGCACACCTCATCCCAGTCGTCGACGATTATGGCCTTCACCGAAGCTAATGCCTCAGGCTTATAATCACGCAGTGAAATATTCAGTAGAAGACTACCTTCCACCGGAAGTATATCAATATATCTATGATTGGATACGGTACAGGTGATAAAGATATTGGACTTTCGATAAACGCCCGCCCACGTCTCCTCCACTTCTATCCTATCCTTATATATAGATGAGATGTCTGACAAATCTACTTCCCTTATATCAAAGATGCGGATACGTTCAACTCGATCTCCGTACAATGCCATAACCATTTGAAAATGATATTGCCCGATTGGTCCCCAGCCGATAATACCAAGATGAATCCGTTCAAGTGAACGAGCCTGCAAAAAGTGACCAATCATCAGTCCACTGATGGAAGCTGTCCTTACGATGCTGGGGAGCGGAGAGCTTAGGACGGATATAGGCTCGCCCGTAATGGGATCATTCAAGACAATGATGCTATGCGCGCGGGGAAGACCAACCTGGATATTATCCGGGAAGCTGGAAATCCATTTGATCCCTGCTGCGTTCACGTTCCCCCCTACGTATGCGGGCATTGCAATAATACGATTTTGAGGATTCTTATACCTTAGGTAAGGTTTTACGGGCTGCGCGTAATCTCCAGAATCAAGTATGCGCACCGTAGTTTCTATCGATTCCACGAGAGAAGGCCAATCAAGCCCCACCTCCCGGATGTCCCGATCGTTTAAATACAGCATTCCACAACCTCCTTTTTCCGTTCGTTAAGCAAGAACATCTCCACCGTCAGGCGAGAATTCCTGCCCAAATTCATTCTGAATCCATGGGTCAGAGTATACTGTATCGAGGTAACGCTCCCCTTTGTCATGCAGAATCACCGCACAGACAGATCCTGGAGCCATTTCTTGCTCCATACGCCTAACAGCGGCAAGGTTAGCCCCCGAGGATGCACCGGCCAGAATCGATTCATTCTGGGCGAGTGCTCGGCATCCTTTTACGATATCCAAGTCTGAGACATGCACAATACGGTCGATTAAATCCGTTCTGCAGAAAGGGGGTACGATGCCAGCACCCAGTCCCGGGAACCGCCGTTTCTCTTTGTTGCCACCAAAAATACTACTTCCCTCCGCATCGACGGCAACAATCTTAGTCTTCAGACCATGATCCCTTACATATTCCGCGAGGCCACGAATCGTGCCGCATGTACTTACGCTGCAAAACAAATAATCCACTTCGCCAAGCTCAGTCACGATTTCTTTCATGGTCGTATGGTAGTGGGACAAATAGTTATTTGCGTTTGCATATTGATTCGGCCAGTAGCTGCCCGGTATTTCCTCCAAGAGTCGCTGCACTCGATTCAGTCTAGCAGGCAGATATTCACCGGTCTCGGGATCGGGTTCGCTAACAAAGTCAATTTTTGCAGTTAATGCTTTCAGAATCTGCAGATTTGTTGTGGTAGTTCTTGGATCAACCACACTAATAAATCGCAGCCCTAAATATTGGCAAATCATCGCCAAGCTAATCGCCATATTTCCCGAACTCGACTCAATAATAGTAGTTCCCGGCCCGATTTTCCCTTCCTTCCATGCCTCATGGATCATCCGCAGAGCTGGACGGTCTTTCGCACTTCCTCCCGGATTTAGCAGTTCCATTTTTGCGTAGACTTCGAACTCACTGTTCTGGAACAGATTATCCAGCTTGATTAATGGTGTTTTTCCGATAGTCGATAAGATACCGTCTTGGATATTTATGTCCACCTTAGCTTTGTCCTTCTGATAATATAACTTCTTGTTCTTGACCTGCCCGCTGGCCAGCGGCTCCCCTTTAGCTACTATAATGATCTCAATATCATCAAGCAGATGGTTGCGAATCATCATCCCGATTTCCGGAATACACTCCCTGATTTCCTCTTTGATTACCGGAATAATAGAGTGCTTCACAGATTTACTCTTGATATAAATAGAGAGCGCATTGTTTTTTACCTTGACCCGAATGATCGCATCTTCAATATGACGGTATACGACCTGCTCGATATCGTACAGGCTGATCTTCTCACCGTGCTTCAGTTCTTGACCCACTCTTTTTACAATAGACTCAAAGCTTTGTTGTTCAACCCCGTCTATCATCACAGGCCTAAAATCCCTTACAACGTCATAAGTAACAAAACGAAGAGCTGGCAGCATCTTGCGGACAGTTGAGGTAAGCACCAGAATACTTTCATTGTTCCGAAGTGGCCTTACTTCTTCGTCTAACTCATGAACCCCGATTCCTTCCGCAAAAATTCCGTCGGCAAAAATGTACCTGCCATGATCATGGGAGTAATAAGCGATCGTACCGATTTCAATGGAGCCGTAAGTATCGATGATGTCTCTAGGCTCAATACCGAACATGCCAGCCATGTTCCGCTGCCACTCAGGCGGAGCAATTTCCCCTACCAAAATAATCTTGCGAATTCCGAATTCACGCGGGTTTCCGGCAGCATATACGATATGGTCAAGGATGGACGGCATCGTATAGAGCAAGTCAGGTTTAAAAGCTTTAAGCTGTTCAATATGCTGTTCGATTGGCAGTTCAAAGGGGATTGAACTTTTTTCCAATCCTAACCTTTCAAAAATGGTCAGCGCAGTATTTGCTGCATGTCCAGTGCCCATATCCGCCAACGCTCTGTTACATCCGCTTCCCGCAATAAGCTCGCCGAATAGCTTCGTTTTAATATCCACATAGTGTTTGTCATCTTCCTCAGAGTAGAGGATTGCTTTTCTACGGCCTGAGCTTGTACCAGACGTCCTATAAACAGTCCAAGAAGGATCGATGGGTTGGTTATAATAGAAAGTTTCAAGTGTTTTCGAAGACATAAGAGGTAAGTTCTGCAGGTTATAATTCGTTTTCTCCCCATCGATCAACCCCTTGTACCAAGGGTATTCGTCCATTACTTCTTGCACCTTATTCTGCAATTTCCCGAGCAGCATCATAGCCGCCTCCCGTTGACCGCATGCTGCAGCCCAAGTTTAATAAATGCCTCCAATATTCATATGTAGAATTCTTTGCATGTGTTCTATTCTTCTGTGGTTGCCCAAGCAAAAACTGCGTATTCCCGTAATATAGCCTATAGATATATAGAACGGAGGAACAAAATGAAGGAGCCAATACGGCGGATATCCAATAAGCTGACGAAAACAAAGGTACTGCTTAGAAAACAAGAGCTAAGGAAGTATATCCCGGTAACGAAAAAAATGAATAAAAACGTACTCTATGAGATGTTGCAAAAACATAAAATGGTGTACATTAAGCCCTGCTGTGGATCTTTGGGACAGGGTGTAATTCGGATTGAAAGATCACAAGATCATTCCGCCAAAAAACGACCAGCCTACAGCTATCAGTCCGGTACGCATAAACATACATTTTCTGATTACGAGATGGCTTATCGGGCAATCTTTAACGAGACCCAAGGAAAGTCCTATTTGGTGCAAAAGGGGATTTGGCTTTTGGTTTATGAAGGAAGGCCATTCGATATCCGGGTAATGGTGCAAAGAAATCTTAAGGGTGGGTGGGAAGCTACAGGCATTGCGGGTCGCGTTGCTCATCCTCGCAAAGTGGTTACGAATGGGAGCCAAGGGGGAACGATTTATCCGGTAGAGGCATTATTAGAATCCTACACAAACATAGAGAATAGTAGCGCGTTGATCCGGTCCATGCAACAAATTGGAGTGAACTCCGCCAGACAGCTAAGCACAGCCTATCCCGGCCTGCAGGAAATCGGTGTGGATATTGCCTTGGATCGACGCCTTAAACCATGGATCTTGGAAGTAAATACGGCCCCCGATCCGTGCCCGTTTACCAAACTGAATGACACCAGCATGATTGAGCGAATCGTCAAATATGCGAAAGCCTATGGCCGCACATACAATCTTAAATGCATGAAGTCCAAACAGGGTATGGTCTGAACGGATTTGATTGGTGATAATACAAACAGCCCTGATATATAAAAATCTCTACCAGGGCTGTTTGTGATGTTTTAGAATTCGGAGTCGCTCACCTTAACAAGCATCTTCCCGAGGTTCGCACCTTGAAACAATTGCAGGAATGCTTCAACCACATTGTCGAATCCTTCAACAACTGTTTCTTCATATTTTAATTTACCTTCTGTTAGCCATTTTCCAAGCTCTTGAAGGCCTTCTGACTGGCGGGCTGCGTAATCACTAAGAACGAATCCTTTGATAAGGGAGCGGGTTTTGATCAATCTGCTCTGAATACGGGGACCCATATCTCCATCTGTACTGTTATAGGAAGAAATAGCGCCACATAGTGGAATACGTGCATAATCATTAAGCAAACTCATCACAGCATCTGAAATCGCTCCACCCACGTTGTCAAAATAAACATCAACACCATTTGGACATGCTTCTTCCAAAGCCTGGCCTAAATTTTCCGTTGTTTTATAATTAATGGTTGCATCAAAGCCAAGTTCATTTTTCAAATAGTCGCATTTATCATCGCTACCTGCGATCCCAACGACACGAGCGCCTTTGATTTTGGCAATCTGTCCAACAAACATCCCCACTGAACCCGCTGCCCCAGACACTACGACAGTCTCTCCTTCTTTCGGCTGACCGATATCAAGTAAACCGAAATATGCAGTGAGCCCTGTTAAACCTAGAACACTTAAGTAAGCCGATACAGGTGCAATCGAATCATCGATTTTGGTTACTGCTTTAGCATCTACAGTATTATATAGCTGCCAGCCCAGCATACCGATGACTTTATCTCCAGCTTTGAATAGCTCCGATTTGGAGTCTACGATCTCTCCCACAAGTCCTCCAGCGATGACTTCATTAAGCTGATACGGAGGAACATACGATTTAGCATCATTCATTCTTCCGCGCATATAAGGATCCACTGACAAATACAACGTACGTACAACAACTTGTCCTTCTTTTGCTTCAACTACAGGAATATCTTTGAACTCGAAATTTTGCTGGGTTGGCATGCCTACAGGACGTGAAATTAACAGGACCTGTTTATTTTTCAACTGATTCATAGATCACTACTCCATTAATATTTATTTTTGCTGCTACCTATAACTATTAACCAAACCCTGTACATGATTATCAAATAGTTATAAAACTATCAAACTATCAAGAAAAAATTATAGGTTTCCGGACATATTATAAACTGTCCAAGAAACCCGGTAATAATTCGCTAAACGTATCCTCTCGAAGCTGGCTAATCTTATTCTGCCCCATACGTGTGACACTTACTAAATCAGCTTCATACAAAATCTTCAGATGGTAAGACACATTGGATTTGTCCATTCCCATAGATTCACCAATGGACCCACATGTATTGTTCTCCTTATGGAGATGAAGATAACGAATCATTTCAATTCGTTTCACTTCTGCTAATGCTTTAAAAATCTTCACTCGCTTTTCATCATCTTTTAAGGAATATTGTTCGATAGTCATAAAACTATTGTATTCTTCTGATTGCGCAAAGTCAATTTACAATCCCATTTCTTAATCGGTTTCATTTTTGTATAATATACCAATCGGTATTAGCGAGGCTCTATTTATTAGGAAGGAGGAGTGGTAGAAATGGACATTACCAAATATGAAAATCTTGTTCCCCGTGTTTTTTTGTTCGTTGATCGCAGATCCTTCCCGGATTGGGAGATTACGAGGAGTAAAATTGATTTCCATGATCTTACCTTCATCGTAGAAGGGAAATCTGACTATTTTATTAATGGAGAGAAATTCACCGTTGAAGCCGGAGATATGCTCTATGCCCCTTCTGGCAGCATTCGGGAAGCTCAGACCTTTAAGGAGGCACCAATGCGTTCCTTTGCCTTCAATTTCTTCTGGGAGGGTGAGGACAATCATGTGCAGCTCCCTTTTGAGACTGTAACTAGGAATTGGAGAACTAAAGAGATTCTAGAGGATATTAAAGAATTCTCACATGTCTGGATGGGCAAACAACCTTTCTACAAAATGAAGGCCCGGGCCATTTTTCAACTGATTGTGTACCGCTTATTAAGTATCGCCCACCATCAAGAAACACCTCTGATAGATCTAAGAATCCAAAAAGTGATGACCTATATCATGGATCATTATTCGGAGGAAGTCACGATCAAGGAGCTGGCAGATTTGGTTGCCCTAAATCCCGTATATCTTGGTAAGCTATTTAAGCAGAACACTGGCTCCACCTATAAAGAATTTATAAACAAGGTGCGGGTGAACAATGCTGAGATGATTCTATCGGCAGGTGGTTTTAATGTGTCCGAAGTGGCAGCGCACTGTGGTTATCAAGATGTCGCCTACTTCAGCAACGTTTTCAAAAATATAAAGGGTTATCCTCCGTCATCTGCCCTGAAATAACGGAGGATTCGAAGCAACAACCCTGTTGTTCGCCCTTTTAATTCAACCTAACTAAGAATGGACGCAGTCCCGCTAGTATAAAAGCTCTCCTCCGGCCCTAAATAGGAATAAGGAAGCTGGGCAGCGGACAATACAAGCTTTTGCAGAACCAGACCCGCATCCAATCCGTAAAAGCGGAGGGTATGAAGACCCTTCGTTAAAGCATGGCTGGTGGTCACAGCATGAATATTGTCCATAACCGCGCGGCACCACGGTTCATTATCATGATTGCCGCCTTCAAAGTTCGTTGGTAAAGTATCCTTAATCACGGGTGCCTGATCATCGAAACCTATCGCATATTTCAACCCACTAGTTTGTGACAGATTGTTTGTCGGCGCAATATACGCGGTTAAGCTATAATCAGTGTCCTGCTGCACTATAATCCGATATTCCAGATAAGGTGCATCCTCCGGTTGTTCAAAAGATACAGCATCCGGATACATTTTAACCGAGGATAAAGAACGTCCATAGCTGTCAATGGTCTTCCATACCACCCCTGATTTCGAAACACGAGTTATGGTATGCTCCGCTTCAATGGACACAATATTATGGGTCTCGATGAAAGTCATCGGTGGCACATCCGGAATGTCTATCCAATCCACGGCTGCCTTCACCTTAACTATATTCCCGGCACCGGAGATCGTAATTTCGCCCGTCGATGCTTCTTTGACCTTCTCCCAATCTACGGAAACCTGAAGCGTCTCCCCTGCCTCAATCCAGCCGCGTATTTTCTCAAGCTTGATCCAATCCACGCTGCTCCGCACCTGATATTCAAAACCCGCTTCTCCACCGTTACTGATTGTTATGCGATAATTTTCTTTTTGAAGATTTGTAATTACCGGAAGTTCAGCTGTGCCGGAAACATACGCTTGTTCCGTTCCTTCCACATCGACAATCATTAAAGAACCTCTGGCGGGCGTCAAGCTGTTTACATCCGGATAGTTCCACCCTTCTGCATTCCAATGTATATACCCTACATGAGGGGAACTCATCATTCCCTGCCATTTTCCATTCGAAATTCCGCTATTATAAAGCAGCTCCAGATACTTATCCCGTTCGATGGTTTCGCGGGTCAGAGCAGCGTAAGTATTTGCCAACATACTATTTCGTTTATCGTATAGATGGTTCAGTTCAGCATAAATTTGCATTTTGACCACATTGGCCGAGGCAACAGCAGGGAAATATACGAGCTGGAAGTAAGCATCCTTTAGTTGTTCCGGGATTAGCTCATCGTATTTGCCGGCAGCCTTCTCGATCATCACCGCTTGCTCCAGAACTCTGTGCGCCTCATTGTAATGGATAGGACTGAAGGTGGACGGATAAATAATTTCAGGCTTGCGCCGACCGTTCATCCGGGTATAATCCCCTAACAATTGTGCGATTCCCAGACATGTCTCTTGTTCCAGCGCATATCCGAATTGCTGCTCTACCCAACGGTTGGTGTATTCCACAGTTCGATTGATTGCACCTGTCCCCCATACCTCAAAATCGTAGGCCAAATCCAGAAAGTAGGAAATGGGCAATTCCATAGGCTTCAAATCTCCGACGTTCACAATCCATACATCACGGATGCCATAGTCAAATGCCATACACATTTGCTCCCAGACTTTTTCAAGCGGGGTCGTATTTAACCATTCATAGGAATGCGGACCACCATGATAGTCAAAATGATAATACATCCCCCATCCTGCGCTGCGGTTACGTTCGTTTTTCGTCGGGATTTTGCGGAGATTGCCAAAGTTATCGTCAGCAAGCAGGATCGTAACGTCATTCAGAACATCCCAGTCCTTCAACCCTTCCACCCCGGCAGTGCCATACCAGTACTTCTCAACTTCCTTATAAACGGCCAAAATTTGCGGCGCATGTTCAAGATTGTATTTCTTCAATAGTTCTTTTTGCGTAAGTATAATGTCCTTCAGCAGATCAATATTCTCCTGGTCGGAGCCCTCCAGCGCAGAGTCACTTTCCCCCCGCATACCTAGGGTAATCAAGTTATCAAAGTCCTGATTGCGCTTGATTCCGTCTTCCCAGAAATCTGTAATCGCCTGTTTATTACGGGCGAAATCCCATAGGTTACTTGTCCCGTATTGACTGTATACCTTCTGCCATTCACTGCCTGCCCGGAATAAGGGTTCATGATGGGAGGTCCCCATAATAATTCCGTATTCTTGTGCATGCTTGGCGTTGGCAATCGGGCTGCTTTTACCATTCAGGCAGAATTCGGCGCTCCACATCGCCGGCCATAAATAATTCCCCTTCAAGCGAAGAATGAGTTCAAATACCTTGTCATAGAAATCTTCATTAAAGTCACCAAAGCTTTGAGTTACCCAAGAACCTAAAGACGGCCAGTCGTCATTCAAAAAAATACCTCTATATTTAACCGAAGGCTCCTTGGAGATCACATGAAGCTGGTTATCAGGAATGGACAATGCCGGCTTCTTCTCCGGCACAATATCCGCCCAGTACACCCAAGGACTAACTCCAATCTTTTCGGAGATCGAATACAACCCGTAAATCGTCCCCCGTTTATCACTTCCTACAATGACGAGCGCCTTGTCCACTCCCGCTGTGGGTTGTTCAACCACCTGAATTTTATAACATTCTCTTTTACCTTGGATGGTCGATACATCAACGGTTCCCTCCGCGATTAAATCATCGATAAAATCATTACTCCCTATCGATCCAGCGATTATGACTGTTCCATCCAATTCGTTCAATTGTGTATATATCTCAGGCTCTACCTCTGTTACCTGTTTAACATCTGCTGCAAAAGATTGAGCCACCCGGCGTAATCCCTCATAATCTTTCCCCTTGGGGTCCACGTAAATCTTGGCAGCACTGCCCTGCTTCACAAGGTGCAATTCCTTCGTAGGCATGATTATTCTCCCCTTAAGCATCCTATTTTCGTATGACTAGGCACATTATATAAGTAAGCGATTTCAACTTCCATGTGTAAACTAGCAACTTTTTGTAATTATTAAATGAAACTTTGTTTATCGGTTGAACAATCTGGATATTTGGTGTTACTGTTAACAGGTATTCCTTCTAACAGAAGTATTTTTTTGCAAGCGCATCCATAACAAGAAAAGCTTATACAAAAAGCGAGGATGATCAATATGAAAAACAATAACGGGGTCATTACAGGGGGCAAGATTGAAGGTCCAAAGGCGCCCAAGGATCCGGCTGAACGCAGGAACGGTTTTTTTGTGCTCTACAAAACAGCGATTGAGGCGACAGCCCGGGTCGAAGGTCCACCTTCACAGGAAGTTTATCTGGAAGGTAACTATCTAATCGACAAGGCCAGATATATTGGCGGCGTCAATGATGAGACAATACTGGAGCTGCTAGGAAACTGTGTTGGATTTCGCAAATTAGTCCATAGTATCGGAGTGTCTGTGAGAAGGGATCATGAGCAGAACGAGCCCATCTCTTTTCTATTGCAGAACTGGGGCAAAACCAGCAAATACGAAACAGGCAGCAGCATACGTGTGCCCTGTCCCTCCGACGGTTCTGAGATTCTCTTGAAGTTGGAGGATTTGGAATGGTCTAAAGAGGATGCAGTGCTCGGCAAATTCGCCTTTGAATTTAAACATGAAGGCGAACTGGCCATCGCGAGTATAATTTTTTATTTGCATGACGGTTATTCTGTACCAGAGCTAGTCATTGAACCGCCCGTAGCGTTTGATTCTAACGAATACCGGGAGATCATTACCCAATCCTTGCTTCATCCGGGCAATAATAAAAGATTAAAAACTGCCATCCATAAGGCTATAAAAGGTGAGGATGTCACGATTGCTTATATTGGGGGTTCCATTACTCAGGGAGCAGGCGCTAAACCGATCCATACAGAATGTTATGCCTACCAATCGTATCTGAGATTTAAGGAATTATTCGGTACGAATGGTGGCGAGAACATCCATTTTGTGAAGGCTGGGGTAGGTGGAACACCATCCGAGCTTGGGGTCATCCGTTATGAAAGGGATATTCTCCGGGAAGGTTCTGTAACACCGGATATCGTGGTGGTGGAATTTGCGGTAAACGACGAAGGGGATGAAACGAAAGGCAACTGTTTTGAAAGCTTATGCCTAAAAATACTTTCCGCCGATAATAGACCGGCTGTAGTTCTCCTGTTCAGCGTGTTTATGAATGACTGGAACCTGCAGGAACGGCTCTCCCCCATTGGCCGGGCTTATAATCTTCCTATGGTTAGTGTAAAGGATGCGGTATCCGGGCAGTTCCGCCTAAGCAAAAATGAGGGGAACATCCTCTCGAAACGGCAATTTTTCTATGATATCTATCATCCTACTAATGAGGGTCACCGGGTGATGGCTGATTGTCTGGCTTATTTATTCTCCGAAACCCACAAAACGCTAATGGACGAAGATGATCTCCTATTGGATCAGCATCCGGCCATCGGGAATGATTTTGCGGGAACCCTCCTGCTGGACCGCAAAAGCCATATTGACGCAGGCAGGATCGAGGTGGGCGGGTTTTCGGGGATCGATACCGATTTGCAGCGGGTAGAAATGGATGCCAATCCTTTCGGAACTCCGGAATTCCCTCATAATTGGATGCATTCAGCGTCTTCTGGAGAACACAGCTTCAAGCTGACGATAACAAGCAAAAATCTCATCCTCGTATACAAGGATTCTGGCAGCAGCGAATTCGGCAAGGCGAACATTTACGTCGATGGTTGTCTTGTAGTCACCGCTGATCCACATGAGAATAACTGGACACATTGCAATCCGGTAATTCTTTATCAAAATGAGGTTAGCGGGGAGCATCAGGTAGAAATCAGAATGGTGCCGGAAGATCAGGACAAGTCTTTTACTATACTGGGCTTCGGCTATAATGTTTAATGAGTTGACCTAGTGATATATAACCTAAAAAGAAACCCATGGTCTTTAAATGACCTGGGTTTCTCAATATTTTGAGGAATCTTTTTCTATTTGGTGGGCAGCTTTTTATCTAAAATGGCCTTCACATCTTTAACAAGCTGTACGGACGCTTCAATCTCCAACTTACTTGTTGAAACACTTTCAATACTGCAACCAATAGGAATTCCCTTCTCCAGCCCGAAATCTAGTAATTCTTCAAAGATTTTTTGCGATAGCTGGATTGATTTATCCAAAATATCATTCGAGTATTTCAACTCGTTTTCTAACCATCCCGGGATACTGATCCCTAACCACTTCATAAATTGTAATGTTTTCGCAGTGCCGCATGGTGCAAGATTAAATAAAATAGGAACCATCTCAAAACCGTTATTTGTATAGTAATAATATAAATCAGACAATAAATTCTTAGATGCCTCTACATTATAAGTTGCCTGAGTGATAAAAAAGTTGCACCCATTGTTGGTCTTTTCGACAACCCGTATATGCTCATCATTCTTTTTTATATGTCTTTCCGGAATGACAACTCCACCAAAAGTTAAATTACTATTTAACTGTTTGCTTAGCTCATAAGCATCTGGTAAATTCAATTTCACCTCTTGTTTACTTGACGAAGCGCCCACATACACTGAAAATCTATCTTCATTTTCGTCAGTTTTAACCCAATCCTCGAACTGGGCTCTTGTATCATTACCGACGCACCGGTAAATTATCTTTGGGACCTCCACCTGTCTTAGATATTTATCACCATAGACAGCCGGATCAATCGTTGGTAAATAGGGATAAGGTCTTTCATGATCCACTCTATCTACTTCTTCTTGAACGTCGTACAGAATTAACGCATCTAAATCAAGGTTTTTAAGTCTTTCAACCTGTTTCTGGGCGATTTCCGAGACCTTTTCTGGTGCGTGGCTTGCCTTCGGTGGTGTCATCCCATATGTTATAATACCCGGGTTTTTGCTCAATATTTTTTGTTTAAATGTATTCTCTGCCGCTCCCAAATTATAAAACCCCTCTACTCGTCGCTTTTAAGATAAGGTTACCATGGCAGGCTTAATATGTGTAACTTCTATTTACTATATCTAGTTATATTTTAAAGCTATGATTCCCTAATGATACTTTTCGAGTAGTACATGTTGACAACCATTTGGTGTGACTATAATATTAGAAGTCCTGCCAACCTTAGTTGGCGATAAGGGGACCAAAAGGTTCATTCTTATTTAAAAAGGGTGAGTATTATGAATAAAGAAGAATTAATGGAAAGCGCACGTAACACAAAGAAAGCTGCTTATGCCCCTTATTCTAAATTTCCAGTTGGAGCAGCCTTATTGCTTAAAGATGGAAATGTTATTAATGGGGTAAACGTAGAAAATGTATCTTTTGGCGCTACTAATTGTGCTGAGAGAACAGCAATCTTCACGGCTATTACAAAGGGCTATACTAAAGGTGATTTTCAGGCTATAGCTGTAGCAGGTGACACAATGGATTTTCTGCCGCCATGCAGTATCTGCAGACAAGTATTATCGGAATTCTGTTTGCCTGACATGCCTGTCTATTTAACCAATGAGAAAAAAGAAATCTTAGAGCTGAGTTTAAGAGATTTATTGCCTTACGCATTCAAAAATTTAGAGATGTAAAAATAATTCCTCTCGTAGTGGAATAACAAAAACACGCGTACCTTTGTTAGACAAGTACGCGTGTTTTTTGTGTTAAAAAGCTTAGCTAGACACGAGTTCACAGACCAGACACACCGCGTAAATACGTTGTTACTTACCAAATCGCAATTCCAACCTTATCTTTTTCTACAATTATACTTCCCTTTTGAATTACACTAATTATCAAACTCATATAGTTAAAACCTCTTAATGAACATCATCAATAATAAAAAAACAAGCGATTCATTGAGATAAAAGATTAACACTTCCTCTCGATGATCGCTTGCTTTTAGTAGCTATGCATAGTCACATTTCTAGTTTTCCCATAAAACACTTATTGGCTCTAACGTTTACCCACAACGACTATACCCGCAATTGCCACAAGTCTTACAGCCCTCAATATTAATCAGCGAGGCGCTGCCGCAGGATGGGCAAAGGTCACGGGAAGCCGTAGCATGGTTATGTCCATGATGGCCACCATGTCCATCTTCCGTAGCTGACGGAACGCTCGATTTTATCTCCGCATTTAACGCTTCATTGAAATCCTCCAGCTCCAAAGTTGCCGCAATCGGAGCGGGTACATGATCATCATGAGCATTGTTCAGCACATGTGATTCCAGTGCCTTAGCTACAGCGTCAGCAATGGATTCAACACGGTTTGCGCCGAAGCCGATAGCTCCTGATCCGCCAATGCCTTTCAGATGTTTGATCAACAGCTCAACTTTCTCACCATGATCTCCGTAACGGAGGAACAAGGAGCAGACACGGCCTAGTGCTTCTGCCATAGCAAAGACGTCAGAACCTGCTTTACCTACATTCAGGAAGATTTCAGCCGGTATTCCATCAAGGTCATTGATCGTAATATATGCCATCCCAAATGGTGTGTTGATTTTATAGGTAGCGCCGCGCAGAACCTGCGGACGTTTTTTGTATTGTTTATCCGCCTCTTTTGTAGTCACTTGAGGCGCTGGACTTGCTGCTACAACACTTGTACTCGCTTCTACAGTAGTTGTAGCTTCTTCTGCCGCAACCGGAGCGGCTTCTTTTTTGTCTTCCTTCTTCGTGGTTTCCAGGACTTGAACGTCACGGCTTCCATCGCGGTAGATCGTAACACCCTTACAACCTAGATCAAAGGCCATTTCATATAGCTCAGCCGTCTCCTCAACCGTAAAGTCAGACGGGCAGTTCGCTGTTTTGGAAATAGAGCTATCTACCCAGCGTTGGATCGCTGCTTGCGCACGGATATGATCTTTAGCTGACAGATCCATCGAAGTTACAAAGTAGTCCGGTAGCTCTTCACCCGGATGAGCTTCCAGCCACTCTTGAGCGATTGGAACAAACTGTTCATCATAGCCAAGACGACTTTGACGGAAATATTTAAAGGCAAAATAAGGCTCAATTCCCGTAGAAGTACCTACCATTGTACCTGTACTACCTGTAGGTGCTTGTGTAATCACTGTAACGTTACGCATACCATGTTCACGAATCGCTTCGCCAACCTCTGGATACGCTTCGACTATATTTTTCATAAAGCCGCTCATTAGATATTTCTCAGTATCAAAAGCTAGGAAGGAACCCTTCTCTCCAGCAATTTCTGCCGAAGCAAGGTAGGCTTCACGAGCCATAAAGCCGTATAGCTTGTCCAGAAACTCCAACGATTCCGGGCTGCCGTAACGGATGTTCAATTTAATCATCAGCTCCGCCAATCCCATGGTTCCGAGACCCACGCGGCGTTCCTTTTTCTGATTCGCTTCATTTTCCGGGAAATGATAAGGTGTTTTATCAATTACATTGTCCAGAAAACGGACGGAATAACGTGTGGTAGTCGCAAGATCTTCCCAATCCACATCATGATTTTTCTCATCGTAGAACTTGGACAAGTTCACCGCAGACAGATTGCAGACTCCCCAGCCAGGCAGGCCTTGTTCACCACACGGATTTGTACAAATAATCGGGTTGAAATACCAGCTATTAGACATCTGGTTATAGTATTCCATGAATACGACGCCCGGCTCAGCGGATTTCCATGCCGATTCAATGATCGTACGCCACACGTCACGCGCTTTTACGGTGCGATAATGGATAACGTTTTTGCCGGCAGCTTTCCACTTGTCGAGATCGCCATCCCACATTTCGTTATATTCAGGATCGGTTGTATCCGGGAATACGAGATCCCAGTCCAGATCTTCTTTTACAGCCTTCATAAAACCATTGCTCACACATACCGAAAGGTTAGCATTAGTGACTTGGCCCATCGTTTGCTTCACGGTAATGAAGTCCTCAACATCGGGATGCCAGTCATTAATCATTAGCATGAGCGCACCACGACGGCTGCCGCCTTGCTCAATAAGCCCCGTAGTATAACTAAACAAACCGCCCCAAGATACGGAACCACTGGATGAACCATTAACCCCTCTAACAATCGCACGACGAGGACGCAATGAAGACAGGTTAATGCCCACCCCGCCACCACGGGCCATAATCTCCGTCATTTCAGACAATGTCTGCATGATGCCGCCACGGCTGTCTTTTGGAGAGGGAATCACATAACAGTTGAACAATGTTAATTCTTCACTAGCACCTGCACCAGCCGCAATACGTCCACCCGGTACAAGCTTCCAATCATCCAGGATTGAACGGAATTTGCCTGCCCATTCTGCTTGAAGCTCAGGTGTCTTCTCTACAGAAGCCATCGCTGTGGATAGACGGTCCCACATTTCCTCAGGAGTTTTTTCTATATTAAGGGTCAACTTCTCAACATCCGATTTCACAAGCTCGCCACTGCGTGTCTTTACAGTTACGATTCGCCCACTGCGCTCCACAATTTCTCCGACTTCCTTAGTTGGAAACTTCGGATCATCTTTGGTCAGCACCAATACAACATCGCCTACTTTAGCATTGTTGCTGTCTGCATCCTTCCAAGCATAACGATCCAAAAATATTTTTTCACTTAGCCCTTCAAGGCGTTGCTTACGTTCCACTTTACTCAATAAAAAAACCTCCCGCATGTGTAGTAGATATTAGTTTCCGGTCCAAGGTATGGGCCCACAACAAAAACTCCCTTACCATCCTCCACTGCTTAACAGGTGTATGTAGGAAGCTCATCTTGTCAATAACAAATACCAGCTAAGCACTCTATAAAAAATACATTTTCAAGCTTTTGTCACAATATATTGTGTGCGTCAGCTTTTAAACTATACCACATATTGTATCGAAGGTCTTATTCGAAAATAGAGTCAAGTTGCCGAATTATCGCAAACGTTGCTGCTTTTTCTCGCTCTTGCTCTCTTTTTTAAAGGCTATCGTGAAAAATAGGAGGTTATGAATTCTCTCGTTTACGAGCATACTACTCTTACGAATGGTGATATAAATCCGAGCTTGAGGAGGCTGCATTATGACGCAATTATTCCGTAATTCTCTACCCCAGCAAGGGGGAACACCCGCGCCGATACTGCCTGTTCCTCTTTCTTTTGACCGTAATTGGTTGCAAGATCTGGAGCTCAAACTGGAAAAGGGCGGCCCATGGGGAGACTACCGTTTATCTAAGCTTGCCGTACAAGGAGAGGAAACAGGTCTAGTAACGAGCTTCGATGAGCTGCAATGTATGAAGCATTTATCCGGCTTGTCCCCTCTTCCCCATCAGCTGGATACAGCGCATAAGGTTCTGTTCGAAATGTCAGGCCGCGCGATTCTTGCAGATGAGGTTGGACTGGGCAAGACCATTGAAGCAGGACTGGTGCTCAAAGAATATCTCGTACGCGGTCTTGTCTCCAAAGTGCTTATTCTCGTACCTGCTTCTCTAGTATTGCAATGGGTTCGTGAGCTGAATGCGAAATTCGGCATCACTGCTGTCGCTCAGAAAAAAGCCTATTCTTGGGGTAACGCCATAGTCGTCGCATCGATGGATACCGCCAAACGCGATCCGCATAAGGAAATCCTGCTGGAAAATGAATACGATATGTTGATCATTGATGAAGCTCACAAGCTGAAGAATAAAAAATCGACCAATTATCTATTTGTACAGCAATTACGCAAAAAATATTGCCTGCTGCTCACCGCGACTCCCGTTCAGAATGATCTGGGCGAACTCTTTAATCTGATCACTATACTGAAGCCGGGGCAACTTGGAAATCAGGGCGATTTTGCCTCGAATTTCGTGGTTGATAAACGCCAGCCTAAGAATGAAGGTCAACTGCGGGACGAGCTTTCGAAGGTCATGATCCGCAATCGCCGTGGTGAAGGTCCAGTTAATTTCACGAAACGAAAAGTCCGTAATATTCCCTTAGTTCTCTCCCAAGAAGAGAAAGATTTGTATAACAGTGTTACTTCCTTTGTCAAAGACCAGTATCAGGAATCCGGTGGCAATCTTAGCAGCATGCTTTCTCTGGTAACCCTTCAACGTGAGGTGTGCAGCAGCCGGGATGCCGTCTTTATCACTTTAGTTAATTTGATCAAAAAGCTGCCTGCGGATTCACCAAAAAGAGACCGGATGATGGAGCTACTACAAACCCTCCGTACTGTTAAAACAAACACTAAAGCTGAAACAACCTTAGCCCTCATTCAAGAAATGAATGAAAAGGTCATCGTCTTCACGGAATATCGCGCAACTCAAGAATATTTACTGCAGTATTTCCGTGAACATGGGCTGATGTGTGTCTCTTATTCCGGCGGAATGAACCGTGGCAAAAAAGATTGGATGATGGATCTTTTCCGCGGCCGGGCTCAAGTTATGATTGCTACGGAAGCCGGCGGAGAAGGGATAAACCTGCAATTTTGCCACCATATGATCAACTTTGATCTGCCCTGGAATCCCATGCGCGTGGAGCAGCGGATCGGCCGTGTCCACCGGTTAGGGCAAGAAAATGATGTAGTGATCTACAACTTGTCTACTCAAGGCACGATTGAAGAACATATCCTGCATCTGCTGCATGAGAAAATCAATATGTTTGAAATGGTGATTGGCGGGCTGGATGTAATCCTGGAACGTTTTGAAAAGAAGGAATCGCTGGAGAAGAGTTTATACAAAATCATGCTCGAATCCCGCTCCGACGAAGAATTGCGGCATGAGCTGGACCATATTGGTGAATCCCTCAGTGAATTGACACAGGGTATTAAAAAAGAAAGTGGGACTGCGACATGACCCTCACCGCACAGGAAGTACGCAAGCATGTGATGGACTATCTTGAAGCCACTGAATGCTCCATCATTGAGGCTTCGCCCCTTCACGTAACTGTGAAATTATCACCTAGAGCTGACAAAATGCTCACCGACCGGCCGTATTATTGGGGATTCGTGGAGCGCACAGGTGTAGATCCTGAGACCCTTTCTTTCACCTTTGTTTTTGATCCGGAAAAATACGACAGTCAAGCTGCTGTAGAGGTTCCCCCCATTGCAAATCGTAGTGCTGGCATTTTGAATCAAGTTGTCACCGGAAGCCTAACTACAGGTGTAACAAACGATGCAGAGGCCAGCGCTGACTTACTCGAATCCGCCTCCCCGGGCTCAGAAGCAGTGAATGCTCCATCTACTGACCCGGAGGAAAGTATTCTAGCCCGCTACTTCGGCATTGTGCCGGCACTCCCACGAATTGGACCCGGGATGATCCGAAGAGAGGATATTATTTACGGAAGCAAGCGATTGCAACAAATTTGGAACGCCGCTAGGGACGAAGGGAAATGCCTTTATTTATTTGAGGACCCGGGCAGCAGGCAGCGAAACACGCTGTTCTCTGCCGCTTACGAACCATGGCTTAGTGTCTGCTATAAAGTGGAGATGAGCTGCGATTTGAAACGTGAAGAACTCCATTATCTTAGCATCTCCCTAACAAAGGGAACCATCATTGATGACTTTAATGCAAAAGTTTCCACAAAAGAGATGATGCCACGCTTGCCGGAAAATGTGCATATCCAGCCTTATGAAATGACAGTAGCAGCCGCTACCGAACTATTGGAAACTCATCTAACCGCTCAGCTAGCCGAACTGGACTATACTTGGGCAGAACAGGCGCGTGAGCGGCTAAGGGTTGAGCTGGACATCATTGATGTCTATTATGGAGAGCTGTTGAAGGAGCCTGATGAAGAAAAACGCCTAGCGACACAAGAACAGTATAACCGTCGTCGCCAAGAGACCATTTGGCAATATGAGCCGCAAATCGCAGTTTCTGCGGTAACCTATGGACTGTTTCATCTGCGGAGCCTATAGAATGCGACCCTACTCGCTAAAAGCAGGCAAAAAAACAAGAGAACTTCCGCCTTCCGGCGCGACAGCAAGCAACAGCCTTTTTATAGCTTGTCCTCTACAATAAAAAGGAAGCTTATACTTTCTGATATTTCATAACAAAGAAAGGTGAACGACGCCATGAAAATAAGTGTACGGCGGAGGCTGCTTCTTGCAGGTCAAAGCTGCTTCCTCCTGCTTCTATGCATCGGACTCATTGCAACGAGCTCCGGTTCCTCTTCTGCGCTTGCCGCTTCCAGAGTGAGTGTAGTTGATTCAGTCACACAGGATTTACTACCAGTACTGCAGATGGATATCTTACCTTCACCCGGCACAGTCCAGGAATTTGCCAAAAGTACACTGAACAAGCTCGCAGCAGAAGCTCCATTTACAGCCTGGAAGGACGCAGGAATAGAATATTATCCTCTGGGTCCAGGTACTCATAGCTGGCTTGTCAACGTTATGAAAGGTGAACAGCGGATCGGTTACATGATCATTTCCGCTACGGATCAAGGTGGTTATATGCTTAGCGAATATGGAGCTGGCACTTACGGTCTCCCCTATAGTTTATTAGAACTGCGCCAATTTTTGGTGCAGGAAGGACTTATACCTTCATCTTTTACAGGCAAAATAAAACTTACAGCCTTATATGCACCACTTCTACCCGTATGGAAAATCGCCATTGACGATAAGACGATTTTTATCAATGCTTCCGTACCCCAAGTTTTACCATGGACGCTCAGTAAAGCGGAAGAAGTGCTTAAAGGGCAGCAGACAGAAACGGATGTAATCACTAACTTAACTACTGACCTGTCGCCGCTTTCTGCCTATCAAAGCGGGGGAACAGATGATCCTTATAAAGATATCATGTGGTTGACCTCCCCAAAACTGCTTGCTGTAGGCGGTGACAATATCGCCGCACTGATTCGTCCCAAGGAAAGTATCGCTTATCAAGCCGCTGGTCGAAATGATATCGTAGGGGCCCCTTTTATGATTACAGGTTATCAAAACTGGTTGCCTGCTTCGAATAAAACACAAGCAATAAACAACATGCCTACCGTTTACGCAGCATCAGGGCCAGAAGGAAGACGGTATTTGCCACTCACTGCCTTGCAGGCTATCGGAACACTGCACAAGCTGCCCGACAAAAATATCTATAAATAAACATAACAAATAACCTTCCGCTGCCACCCTCGATTAGGCACTGGAAGGTTATTTGTTATTTGTTATTTGTGATATTCAATCCTTATCACTGTGGCTCCATTTGCTTCGCCAGATCGACCAACCAAGCGGAAGCATACCGAACCATTTCTGTGACCACGGCTGCTTAGTAGCCGCTCTTCGAGCATGAATGGCACGCGGATCCTCGATATAAACAACTACCTTCTCAGTGATATACTTTACAAGCTCATCGCCGCCGGAAGCCATTTGTAACACCTCCTACATTATAAGTGAATTAAGATAACCAGCGTCGTTCCATGCTCTTAGTGTGCACCAGCGAGCATATATCTAAACTCTTGTCCCGGATTGTTCGAATAGGTTTACCTATTAAAGCACAATCTAACAAAGAATCTAGGGCACGAGGTTATTCACATGCAAGGAGGAGTTCATTTGAACAATGGGAGAAATAAAGCTTATTCCAAGACAGCAGCTGCAATATGCGGCTTACGTATTACTTTAACTACAGTTGGACTTCTAATGCTGTTTGTGGGGAGTGCATATGCTTCTGCAACTCCATCCAAACCCGTAGTGAATGATGAACGTCAGCATCTCTTAAGCCACGGCCACCGTATGATCTTAATTGATGCAGGACATGGGGGGATCGACGGAGGTACTTCCTACGGCAACATTCTTGAGAAGGATATTACATTAGATATCTCACGCCGATTATTTCTGCTGCTGCGCAGCGATGGATTTGATGTTGCCTTAAATCGTAATGGAGATTATGCCCCAAGTGATGAGAACCGCTGGCTGCGCAGTAAATCCCGACATCTGCGCGATCTTGCCCAGCGTAAAGAACTGGCTGAGACATTACCAGCTACCGTAGTGGTCAGCATCCATGTTAACTGGGCACCTTCTCCTTCCAAACATGGTCCGCTTGTATTATATCGCCAAGAAGGCCGCAGCTTTATCCTTGCCCAGACCATTCAGCAACAATTAAACAGTCTCTATAATATCCGTGCTGAGACAAGACCGGGTAAGCCCTTTTATTTACTCAACAAAATAACCGCCACAACTGTAATTGTTGAGGCGGGTTTTGTAAGCAGTCCGACAGATCGCGAAAAGCTATGCACCCCTAAAGGGCAACAAGAAATTGCAGAAGCGATTGCTGGCGGCATAGTAGCTTATCTTATGGAAGTGTAGGATTGGAGTTCCAGTTCATTTCGTTTTTGACTAGATCAGAAATGCCTATAAATTCAACATCATCTTTTATTTGCTCAACACCGCTGCGGATGCCTGCGGCGGTTTCTTTTCCATATACACCAACATGACCAATGGTTACGCAGAATCGTTGATCCTTCGCCAGGTTATTTACGAGGCCCATTTGTTTCAGGACATGATTGGCTGTGTGTGTATCATCCAAAAAGATATGATTCTCTACACGCGGCAGCCCCATTCGATAAGCCATATTGCCAGCAACAGAACGGTAGTTGGTTTTACTGTCCACAAAAAACAATCCCCGCTCTTTGCACACGGATAAGATCACACCCATAATCCGTTCGTCCCCGGTAATCTTAGAGCCCATGTGGTTATTTATGCCGATAGCATAAGGCACATTATCGAGTGCTGCCTCTACTTTTTGACGGACTTCCTCATCAGACATCTTGGCCAGTACAGCTCCTGGTCCAAGCCATTTAGGATTACCTTGGCGCGGCTCCATCGGTAAGTGGAGAAGAACATCATCTCCGCGTTCATGCGCGCGTGTGGCATCCTTCACAGATGTAGGCAAAAAGGGCATGACCGCCACCGTAAGCTTAATCGGCAGTGAAAACATTTCATCCGTCCCCTTCATGTCATTGCCGAAATCGTCAATAATAATTACGACCTTATTACGTCGAGATGCCTTCTCTTCACTTGGTGTGTTTGTAGGGTTGTCTCTGGACTCGGCAGCTGAAACAGACGGTACCACGGAACCGATTAAAGTAACCATTAGAGCAGCAACAGCAATCCAAATCAGTAAATAACGTTTGAAACTTCGACTGTCCTTCATCAAGAGGAACGCCTCCTTCGTCTTAAACAATTGTTCTCATTGTTTGGTTCACGAAGGTTAAATATGTACGAGGAAGGTTCGCAATAATTTACAGTCGAGTTTTTTCTATTGTCCCCGTGCGTCTGCGGCAAGAATAGCTTCCAGCACATCCAGTGCTTGAATTTCAATTGGCATATTCCAGATGGGGCTATCCTTAGAACAGCTAGCTTCAGCTACAGTCATCAACTGATCGATATCCTTATTGGTAATCCCAAGATCTTTGAGAGTAACGGGAAGGCCGATTTTTTTGCAGAAATCAATCACCTGATCAATCTCTTCATATGGTGCTTTCTCCAGTACAAGCTGAACGATCGTAGCAAAAGCAACCTTTTCACCATGAAGAGTATTCCTGCATTCCTCATGCAGCGTCAATCCATTATGAATCGCATGCGCCGCAGCAAGTCCGCCGCTTTCAAACCCAATGCCACTTAAGTAAATATTGGCTTCAATAATGTGTTCCACCGCAGGAGAGGTAATGCCTTGCTTAACATCTTTTAATGCCGTTTCACCCTCTGCTAGAAGGGTATCCAGACAGGCACGAGCTAATGAAAGGGCTGCAATTGTGCTAGTCCCACCTGCATGGGTAATAGCCCCAGATTCTCGGCAAGCTCTTGCTTCATAAAAAGTAGACAACGCGTCACCCATTCCAGCAACAAGCAATCTTGCAGGAGCTTTGGCAATGATATCGACGTCTACGATAACCAGATCGGGATTTCTTTTTAATGGAAGATAACAGTCAAAGTCTCCTTCATCCGTATACAACACTGATAAAGCGCTGCAAGGTGCATCCGTTGAAGCCACTGTGGGTACAATAACTACCGGGAGGTTACTCATGTGGCTTACTGCTTTTGCCGTATCCAGGGTCTTGCCGCCACCAATCCCTATAATGACTTCCGCATCCTTCAAGCCAAGTGCTGCAACTATCTCATTAACCTGATTACTGCTGCACTCGCCCTTGAATTCAGTCATCACTAGTGGCATTTCGTTCATTTCAAAACTGTATGTGATCTCTTTTTTGTACACAGAGAAAATATAAGGATCAATAATGGCATAAGCTCTTGTCGCTCCAAGCTGCGAACAATAATCTCCCAGCTTACGAATTTCACCATGTCCTTGTATATATTTAGTTGGTGAGCAGATGATCTGCGTCATGGTTCACTCCTCCTTTTATTTACATTCATATTAGAAGGATTGACCACATTCAGCTATTAAAAAGATCCCTTTAGCCACCAGCTTAAATAAATCCACCATTCACACGGATCGTTTGCCCTGTAACCCACTGTGATTCCTTGCTGGCTAAGAACAACACAATGTTTGAGATATCCTCAGGCTCGCCTAAACGTCCAAAGGAATTCATATTTCCCACGGTCGCAATCTCTTCCGCTGATTTCCCTACGGTAAATAACTCCGTATTCACAGGTCCCGGTGAAACAGCATTGATAGTGATTCCTTTTCGTCCAAATTCTTTGGCCAGCTGACGAGTGATTTGTTCTACTGCTCCCTTAGTTCCTGCATAGACGCTGTAGGTCGGGAACATTTGACCCGTAACGGAAGTTGAAAAATTGATAATCCGTCCGTTATCATTCATATATTTAGCTGCTTGCTGGCAAGCAAAAAAGGTGCCTTTCACATTAATCGCAAACTGCTTGTCGAAATCCTCTTCTGTCATATTTAGAATCGGCTTCGTGATCATAATACCAGCGTTATTGACGAGAATGTCGAGTTGTCCATAGGCTTCTAGTGTGGTTTGGAATAACTGTTCAAGTTCTGCCACCTGGCTGATGTCTGCCCGAATAGCAACGGCCTCTCCACCCTTTTGCTTAATACCGGTTACGACTTCCTCGGCTTTGCCGGGGTTACTCGAATAGTTAACGACCACCTTCGCACCTTGTTGTGCCAAGTTCTCCGCAATCTCCCGGCCCATGCCTCTCGATGCACCTGTTACTAATGCTACTTTTCCAGCTAAATTGTGGTTCATATTTATTCCTCCTATTACTTTATCCTTCTTGTTGGTCTGATTATAAATCGATCGATTACAAATTACAAGTGACATTTTTTAATATTTGTCATTCTAATTCGCTTTTCACATATTTTGCAACAGTCGCTCGATTCAGACTAATCCACGGGATTTATACCGCTCATTCGCTGCTAGTCGCTCGATTCAGACTAATCTACGGGATTTATACCGCTCATTCGCTGCAACTCGCACAATTCAGACTAATCTACGGGATTTATACCGTTCATCTACTGCTAGTCGCTCAATTCAAACTAATCTACGGGATTTATACCGTTCATCTGCTGCTAGTCGCTCGATTCAGCCTAATCTACGGGATTTATACCGCTCATTCGCTGCAAGTCGCTCAATTCAAACTAAACTGCGGGATTTATACCGCTCATTCGCTGCAAGTCGCTCGATTCAGCCTAATCTAGGGGATTTATACCGTTCATTCGCTGCAAGTCGCTCGATTCAGACTAATCTACGGGATTTATACCCCTTTAAGACACAAAAAAACCTCCTGAACATCAGAAGGTTTTAATTAGATGCTACAAAGAAATCCCGGAAAGGAGCAAATCCCAAACAGAGGCGAAATCCTGATCAATCGTAGCCGACTGCCACTCTATAGCATGTGCTGGATGATGGTACCGCGAAGTAGCATTAAAAATTGCTCTAGCCGTTACCACTGGTTCCACCACTCTATACTCTTCGGATTGTATGCCTTTTTCAATAATGCCTGCAATTTGCCCAATTAATTGATCTACGTGTAGGGTAATCATATCCACCGCTTCTAAAGTTACAGCTGCGTACATAGCAAACATTTCGGTATCATCCACAGCATAGGTGCGTTTACTACGAATCAGCGTGTCCATCCATAATCGGAGCTGCTCTTTGGCATTCCCATCAAAATGCTCTGAAATATTCTTTAAAGGCTCTGAAATATTATACTGCAACCATCTTTCGGTTACTGCTTCTCGCAAAGCAGATTTACTGGAAAAATGTCTATACAACGTACCATGACTTACTTTAAGCACCTTCGCTACATCAACAACAGAAGTCTTGTCCGGGCCAAAACGCCGGAGCACTTGTTCAGCCGCGTCCAAAATGTTTTCTTTTGATAATGGAAGATCATTCGACATATGTATTCCCCTCGCTCTATCTCTGGTGGTAATTATCATAGCATATCATGTCCAAAAACGAACTGACAATATTACCACTTTGTCATTCGTTAAATCATTATCAGTATATACTCGTACCCAATTATTAAACTAAGGTCCCAGTTTAGTATTTTATTCTCCGTAGCCCCATACTACATGAATTCGGACTGAGGAGCCCTTATTTCCGAAAATCACCGTAATTCACCATGCTATCGGACTCAAATGCAGCTATCCACCCAAATCCCCACCTCTTCGGCGTTCTTATGTGCCAATAAGAGCTATGCAGTCCGAAAAGTTAGCCAAACACGCTAAATTGAGCAAATAGCTGCAATACGGTCCGTTACGATGAAGAAGCCCAGCATCTAGCAATCCACCTTCTGCGAACCTAACGATTTCGCCAAAAAAACCTCCTTGATCTCTCAAGAAGGCGGGCAACATCAGCTGCTTTTTTGCTCAATCCGATCTAGCCTCGTTCTAACAAACTTACCGACATTCGCGATCGCTTCCTGCGCCTCTGGCAGCATATAAGCTAAAAAGTGAAAGACGCTCCACATGTTCTCCCATATTTCCAGTTCTACATGAACATCCGCGGCTTGTGCTCGTTCAGCCAACCTCGTTGCATCGCTTAACAATACCTCGTGGTCGCCTACTTGAACAAGTAAATCAGGTAATCCCTGCAAATCCAACCTTAAAGGAGATAATATAGGAGCTAGTTCTGTCCGAGCACCTAGATAAACATCAATTATTCGTTTATTTCCTTCTATGCTGCCTGTTGGATCAAACTCCGCTCGACTCAGATACGATTCACCATCCAAATGGACGAGATCTGTATGCGGCGAGATTAAAAAAGCACCCGCCGGCAATTCCACACCCGCATCCCGTAAAGTAATCAACGTCATCAGCGCAAGGCTGGCTCCAACAGAATCCCCTCCAAGCAAGACATTCCCAGCAGAATATCCATTCGCGAGCAGCCACAGATAAGCGTCTATACAATCTTCGTTAGCAGCCGGATAAGTAAATTCTGGTGCCAAGCGATACTCAATGATTAGGATTTTCTTACCACTAGCTTTTGCAATTCGTGTAACCAAATCTCGATAAAATTCACAAGTCCCAGAAATAAAACCCCCACCGTGGAAATAAAGGATCACTTCATCAGCGGGTGGAGCAGATTTCACAGGAATAATCCACTCTCCACTTAAGGGTCCAATCATGACCCGCTCGACGATAACATCCGTAGGAATGGGCATGTTCGCAGCCGTCGCGGCCATCTCCTGCCGTATTTGCCCGATAGACTTGCTATCCAATCGGTTGCTTTGTCGCAAATAATCTTTGATCGCTGCAAGCTGCTCTGTACTTGACTTTTCCATATCGTTAATCCCTCCTACAATTCTTTTCAACTCAGATTGTAAAGTCTGTAGGAGACTACAAGGTCAAGTTAAGAATCCATTTTTAGGATTTCGAGCGTGGACTGTACGCCTGGATGTTTATCTGTGGCTAACAAATTTTTTCTCAAATCTGCGAGGGCTGTTAGTTTTATTTCCTGTTTTGCAATTTCGCCACGAACTCGATCCATTTTCTTATCCACAACAGTTACAAAATCATCTATGCTAATGCCGCTGCTTTCAGATTTAGTGAGCGCCTTCTTGATTTCCTTTAAAGTGAAACCACACAGTTTAGCATTATGTATAAAAACAAGTCGGCTAAGCACCTCATCCGAATAAAGACGATAACCAGCTTCTGAACGTAAGGGAGTGCTAATTAATCCGAGCTCTTCATAATACCTTAACGTCTCCATATTCACATTCGCCATTTTAGCAATTTGGCCTCGCAAGTATTCTGTCATAATCAGCGCCCCCTTATAATCCCCTACATTATACCAAATTCAGAGGCAGCAGAGGACATCAAAAGGCCATCAAGGGACATCAAAAGAACGTCAACAAGTAACCAAGCTCCCTTTTAAAAACTCCTTATTTACGCACGAAAAAAACGACATTTCTGCCGTTTTCTCATCAATCATTTCCCAATTTACTCACTTCACTTCGGACTGCATTTTTCTGTATAAGCGAAATCTGTCCGGCATGAATGCCTGTATGATACATAAGCCTGCCTATCGCTTCAAGCGGTGTAGATGTGCCAAAAGCCGAATCCACACTCACATGCCACGCTTCTTCCGGAAATTCCTGCATCGCAGCAGTTAGATTCTCATTGGAAACAGTCAGCAGATCAACGAGTTCATTCAATGTAGAATATGCTGCCTTGTCGCCTAGAGGATTAGGTCTTGCAAAAAACCACTCTGCGAACATAAACTCAACTTCCGCATTATGCTGAATTAATCCCCCAATCGTAGAGTTCCCTAGCTTAAGGTTAAGATCCTCTTCCGGCAATGCCTTCACCATTTTATGAAATCGCGTTTGTACCGCTTGCCAGATTGGCAACACTAAAGTGAAAGTCATAGATTATTTGCTCCCTTGTACAGTGGCTTCTTCGTCTTTTTTCTTGTCGATCACCACATGATTGAACAGGTTCGCATCTACGTCGATGTCAAAGGCCAAGCCAAAACCAACAACATAACGCCCTTGGACAGGTGTCAATTCAAACAGTGAAAAATCCAATCCACGCAGCAAATTCACCATTGCCGCCCCATGATCAGCATTAAACAATTCAAAGATCTCCTCATGCCCGTCATTCCCGATATTGCTTTCTGTGCAATTCCATCGCACACGTTCCGTTGCAAATTTATTATTCGTCGCAGACTCATCTGCAATTAGAAGCGCATCTACAAACTCGTTATTTTCCATATATCTGTAATGTTCGGCGATCTTACTAATGTAAATATAAAGTTTGCCTTCATGCTTAACAAAAGGAGCATAGCTGATAAAAGGTTTTCCTTCGTCATCTATTAAGCTCAAAATCAGATTTTTACGATTCGCAATAAATTGCAAATAGTTTTCTTTATTTTTCTCTACATCTACAGGCTTCTTCATTATAAAATCCCTCCATTAATAGGTTATGTAATCTAGCCACGAATCTAGCGAACGGTACTTAGCAAATGAATACGAGGTTTCGTCTCTGCAGGAACATATTGAACTTCGGCATCCATTCGGTATATATTCCGGATCATATCGGTTGTCATAACTTCATTTGGTGTCCCATACATCGCTTTTTCACCCGCCTGCACCACAACAATACTGTCACTATAGGTAGAGGCTTGATTGAGGTCATGCAACACCATCACGACGGTCATCCCCATGTCTTGATTTAGCTCACGTACTAGCTCAAGAACTTCATGCTGATGCGAAATATCCAAGTAAGTGGTCGGTTCGTCAAGCAACATAACCAAAGGGCGCTGCGCCAAGGCCATAGCAATCCAAGCACGCTGTGATTCACCACCGGATAACGAGGAAACTGCTCGATCCTTATAATCCTTTAAATGTGTCTTTTCCAGTGCCCAGTGGACAATCTCCATATCCTCATGATTTAATTTTTCGAACCATTTTTTATGAGGATACCTTCCATAGGAGACGAGATCGATCACGGTCATATCATTAGGCGCTTGGTTCTTCTGGCTCAGCATGCACATTTTTCGAGCCACTTGTTTGGCAGTCATGGACTTTAGATCCGTACCCTCGAGTGTGACCGCACCCGTATGATATGGAATTAGTCGTGATACCGCCTTAAGTAATGTAGATTTACCTGAACCGTTTGGTCCTATAATCGAGACGATTTCACCCTTTTTTACGGAAAAAGAGAAGTTGTTAATAATGTTTTTCTGCTCATACCGAATCGAAATAGAGTCGACAGTAAACATGTTAGAACGCCTTCTTTCTCATCAGGTATAGAAAATATGGTCCACCGATCACCGCCATAAGGATACCCGCAGGAATATCTAAAGGTGCAAATAAGGTACGTCCACCTGTATCTGCTATCAACAATACCAATGCTCCAAGTCCCATACTCATCGGCAAAAGAAATTTATAGTCTGAACCCACCAACAATCGAGCCATATGTGGCACAACAAGTCCAACAAAGCCAATCATCCCTATAGCCGCTACAGAGATAGCCGCTAGAAATACTGCCAGCAAGGAAAGTAGAATACGAATTCGATCCACATTTTCACCTAAATTCGAAGCCACCTGATCGCCTAAACGTATAATATTCGCCTTGCGGATCGCGAAAAAGGATAAGATCCAGCCTGCAATGGCATACGGGAAAACCATCATCAAGGCATTGTTCCCTTTTGCAGCCAAACTGCCGTTCAACCATTGGACTGCTGCCGGAAGTCTGTCGCTGTACATGATGGTCAGGAGTCCTATTAATCCCCCGCAAAGAGCATTCACAGCAACTCCTGATAAAATAATAGTGATCGGCGAAATGCCGGTTCTTCTCCACGCTAATGCATATACAATCCCTGCAGCGATTAGTCCACCAACAAAAGCCGCAATTGGAATAAACTCCGTATATTGTGGTGCTGCAAGCATAATGACAAGCACACATGCAGCCGCCCCACTCGTTACACCGGTCAATCCTGGATCAGCAAGTGGGTTGCCCATCACAGCTTGCAGCAGAGCGCCTGAAACCGCGATATTTGCCCCAATGATCATCGCCAGTAATACACGCGGCAAACGAATATCCCATATGATGGTGGCATTCACCGCTTTTGCCGCTGACCCAAAGATTGTGCTTAGGATGTCTGGTATAGGAATGTATACTGAGCCTAGTCCAATCGCAATTATAGCGGCAACGAGCGCAAGTGCTAACGTTACAATAACAATAATTCTGCTACGAGATGTATTTATCACTTGCTGTCTCCTTTAATTATTCATAGAAGTATTTTGCAATTTCGGTTAAGGCTGTCTCGGCGTTAAGGATCGAAGTAACACCGAATACGCTGTAATCTAGAATGTTGATTTTGTTATTTGCATAAGCTGAGAGCTTTGTCCAAGTTTCATTTTTCTCTATTTCTTTTTTGAACTTATCCTCTGTCGCTCCGTGGTCGCCTGAAGCGAGTACGAGAATGATGTCTGGATCAGCGGCTACAATGTTCTCCATATTAATAGGTGAGTAAGTGTCAGTAACTTGCAATACAGAAGTTGCGATGTTATCAGCACCAAGCTTATTCACCAAGCTACCTAAATAAGATTTCTCACTCATGACCATAAAAGAATCCGCGGTTCCGATTACGAGCAGCACGCTTGGCAGCTCTTTGCCTTCGGCTAATTGACTCAGCTCATTTTCTTTGTCCAAAATCTTAGTTAAAGCAGCATTCATTTCATCTTTTTTATTAAAATAAGTGCCTAAAACTTTGAGGCTAAGCTTTAAATCCTCGAATGATTCTGTTCTCAAATATGCTTTTTGTAGGTCGATTCCTTCTAGCGATTTGTCTAATGTGCTGCGAAGTGATTCCGCTCCCAGCAGCAAGTCTGGTTCAAGTTTTGTCACTACTTCCAGATCCGGTGCCATAGGAGATCCAATACGATCAATTGTTTCGAAATCAGCAGGGATTGGATTCGTTGAAGTAGGTACACCTACCGGAGTTATGCCGAGCAAATAAAGCATTTCTGTTAACGGTACAGAAGTTGTTACAATACGCTCCGGGACTGTGGCTGGGAATTGGCTTAACGCTTCGTTGAACAACGTTTCATCCACACCATCATTCTCCAGACTGTACACCTTGCCGGCAGCTTCCGCCGTATTCGCTACTTCTGTTGTATTTGCTGCATTCGCTTCTTTCGATTCATTAGCAGTTGTATTCGTTACTGCTTCATTTTTTCGATTGTCCGTTGTATCAGTAGACGAACAAGCAGTCATTGCAGTAAGCGCTGCAACAACCAGGAGTACTAATAATTTTTTCAAAATCTATCCCTCCGAATATGTATATTTATACGTTTCATGTAGTGATAATGATTTTCATTTTCACTAATCGCTTCCTATGATAATGAGAAGTGTCAAGAATTTTATTTTAATTTTAAATAAGAAGGAATTTCATTATTGTCCGTTGAAGCGGACTAGCATTTCTAATAAAAAAAGCCACGCCCAATGGGCGTGACTTCAAATAGTGGTGTATGAGATCCAAGCGTTAGTCAGTAGCTCTCGTATTTAAAATCCCATAATGAATAAGGTCCACAAACTCATTTTCTTTATAAATTTGCTGTAACAAAACGCCTTCTTTCAGCATGCCAGATTTTTGCATAACCCGTCCCGAACCAGGATTTGTAGCAAAGAATCTGGCATACACTTTGTGATAATGTTTTTCTGTAAAAGCAAAATTAATGACCGCTTTTGTTGCTTCTGTAGCATATCCATTACCCCAGTGTTCCTCACCTATCCAATATCCAAGCTCGCCGTTTCTGTGTGTCCGGTTATTTTTCAGTCCTATAGCACCATACAGCTCGTTTGTATTTTTATCAGTAATAGCGAATTCATATGAATTATCATTATTGAACTCATCTTCATGTGTTTCAATCCATGATAACGCACATTCAATGGGGTATGGATAAGGTAGAGTTAATGTACTTTTGTAAACATTATAATTATTGCAGAGCTCACTGACACGCTGTGCATCAGACAATGCAAAAGGTCTTAAAATCAATCTTTCAGTAGTAATTGTTCTCTTCTCTGGATTGTACAATGGTATCCCCCCGTTAATCTAAATATTATAAAACAAATACAAGCCAGATGAACAGAAAACTTGGCCACCACTGCTTACTCGCTTTCACAAACAGCCAGCCAAACACCAAAGAAAAAGCAGTAATATACAAGCCGCTTTGCAGACCATGTGTCAAATGACCTAATCCCCAAGTCAGCATTAAACCTATTCCGCCATAAGGAAGAGAAGGTTTCTTAAACCATACTTCTCCTGCAGACTGCATTAGCGCAACCAATAGTACAACTAGTACAGCTTCCACAATGTAATATATGTTTTGAACCAAGGCAACCCATATGCCCATAAAACCATGTTCTAACTTGAAGTTTTCATATTCTCTATAAATCTGTGGAATGCTCTCCCCATTAATCCAAAATTCCAACACAGCGAACAAAAAGCTTGATATAAAAGCTACAATTAATAAAGGAATGACCTTAGAGCTCCAACGCAAAGATATAACCTTTTCAATCAACTTCCTCTTCCTGAACCAAAGTAGAAATATCATAGCTCCAACTGACCACAATATGGTGACTATGCTCCAATGAACAACTAGTACGTACCAAGGGCTGACAAAAAAGTCGTCTATATTAAACAAATCCCCCCATAACCATTGATCTAATCCCATGATGAACATATCCATTCCTAACATTAAAAATACAAGCAGTCCTAATAAAAAATATTGAATACCTGATATATTCCCTTTTTCTTTCACGAAACCTCTCACCCGCCTTATGTCCATTTTTGTACTATATTCCCAAAATTATGATGCTGAAAGTATGGCATCCCCCCATTCTGTTTGTCTGTAACAAATCACTCACTTGAATCAAAGTTAGAAAAATACATAAAAAAAAGCACGCATCGATATAAAATCGACACATGCTGTTTACTTGACCTGGCTTGTCCAAACTAGAATCTAGCCACAAAAAATTCGCGGTCTGCGGGAACGTTAAAACTTCTTATAGTAGCTCCACTCTCATCTCTTAAAGTGAGAAGATAAGGTACTGATGTTAAGGTACTAATTGTTGGGAATCTAACTACACCAAATTCGTCAAAATCAGCAGTTACCGTTGTAGTTCCAGCTCTCAATGAAGCTGACCACCCCGTAGTATCTTTAGGTGTACCCGTTGCATTTGTACCAATAGCAACAACAATAAATCTATCCAGAGTCTGTCTAATTCTACGTTTCTTTCTCGTAGGAGCTGCTTTCGCTTTTTTAGCCGCGAGAACTTTGCTAGCCATAACTGCTTTCTTGTTAACTGGTTTTTTAATAATTGCCATTTACTTCACCACTTTCTTTTTAGGATACGTTAGTAAATGCAAGAATCGTAATGTTTGACCTCTCTTTCACCTACAAATCTGAAAATGTGTTAAATCCTAGTTTCATAGTTTCGTGTCCACTAGCTCTGCAGTGCATATAATACCTTCAAGAGGTGATTCATTACTAATGAACGGTCAAAAATGGCTAGAGCAATATCATTCGAAAATGCACCATTCTTTGAGAAAAAGAGTTCAACGTTCCTATCTTCCAGCACATAAGGCAAATTCCATTCCAGTTATCATTAAATTCAAACAAAAAATAACTACAGCCCAGCTACAGTCTTTACAAAACCATTTAAAATCCCACGACCTTCCGATCAGACATCATCTTCACCTGCTCAATTCGATATCATCCAAAGTTTCAAAGAACTGCCTGAACCGGATGTGCCGCTGGGATGGTATCGAAAAAATTTATTTGGATCAAGTCAAAAAAACATCCCTTAATATAGCGACACCATCCATTGATTCCACAGCTGCCCAAAAGAAAAAGCGGCTTACCGGAAAAGGGATTAATATTGCTATTCTTGATACAGGGGTGTATCGGCACCCTGACCTGTTTCGCCCTGTTAACCGCATAGTTGCTTTTAAAGATTTTATCAATCATAGAAAACAGCCCTATGACGATAACGGCCATGGAACTCATATCGCAGGGGATGCAGCAGGCAACGGTTGGATGAGTAAAGGAAAATACAAAAGCCCTGCTCCAGAGGCAGGGATAGTAGGTGTCAAAGTACTCGATAAAAATGGCGATGGATATGATTCCACAATCATTAAAGGAATTGAATGGTGTATTGCGAATCGGAGAAGACTTAATCTTCGTATTCTTTCGATGTCATTCGGAGGTAAGGTGAATCTTCCTTGTTCAGATGATCCACTCTGCCAAGCTGTAGAAAAAGCAATTAAAGCCGGACTGAACGTTGTAATAGCAGCTGGAAACAGCGGACCGGGACGCAGTACGATCGAATCTCCAGGGATTAGTCCTTCAGCAATTACTGTCGGTGCAGTGGATGACCGTCGCACGCTCACGCAAGCGGACGACCGAATCACTTGGTTCTCCAGTCGTGGACCCGCACCGGGAGGAAGGAAGAAACCGGATCTCGTTGCTCCAGGCGAAACGATCATCTCCCTTCGTGCCCCACGATCCAAGCTGGATCGCGAGCTTCCTTATTTGCGGATAGCTAAAGATTACTTTGTGCTGTCCGGTACCAGTGTCTCAACACCTATCGTCTCGGGTGTGATCGCGCAACTACTCCAGAGGAACCCTTCACTTACGCCTAAGCAAGTAAAATCCATACTAAAAAAGAACACATTTCGCCTTAAACTAAGTCCTAACACAGCAGGATGCGGTGAGATCAATGCGCGATTCTTATCGTAAATCCGCTTCTTTTTTAAAGGCAGTAATGATTGAAACCGACAATTCCTCTGTAAATATACCTGTAGGCTCTATTTCTAATAAAGCTGATTTCATATCATCTTCAAAACGTTCTAAGTTATCTCTAAATAATCGCTTAGAGGCATAAGACGTAGAATACAAATTTCCTAGAATAGAATCAACAGTCCAAGTGATGGAATAACTCGATAACACCTGTCTTTCAACATCTGTAAAACTGGATCGCTTTACAACATCCTCATGTCTTTCTTGTGGATGTCTATATGTACTGTTCCCGGCTATTCTTTCGTCACCCAACCAGCGTTTCACTACTTCATCTACCTTTTGTTGCCAAGGTAACGGTTCTTGTTGTTCATTAAAAGTATCAATTACAGCAATACCGCCGTTATCATCTAAACTGTGATAGAGAATTTCAAGAATGGATTCTCGGTCCATCCAGTGAAACGCCTTAGCCATCATGATGAGACGAAAGGAACCCCAGTCATTGGATAGTTCTTCCGCTCTCCCCTGTTGCCAGCTAACATTCTCAACCCTGTTGTACTTTGATAACAGCTTTGCTTCTTCTAGCATCTCTAGTTCAGTATCTACGCCAACAATTTTTTCGAACCAATCCGTAAACCTTTGCGCTAACTGCCCAGTACCACAACCTAAGTCCAGCAACCGGCCCTCTCCGTTAAGTGAGAATTTGTTCACTAGATATCGAATCAGTGAGGACGGATATAGCGGGCGATATCTGGTGTAATAGCTTGCAGTATCTTTGAACAGATCCGGACCATAATCATTCATAGCTGAACTCCCCCTTCTTTTTTACCAAGGACAAAATCATAGCATTTATGTAATGCAAATAAAAGGCTATCCAGAGCATTCTGGGCAGCCTTTATTTATGTGGATACAGCCCAAAATAATTAAAAAATATTGACAATTAACTTCGTTGCATATATGGTTAATTACATAACTAACTAACCAATGGAGTTGGCGGTGAATACATGGGAAACTTAATGGATGATACACGACCGATATTTATGCAGATCGCCGAACGAATAGAAAATGACATCATCGAAGAAACACTGCTGGAGGAGTCACAAGTTCCTTCGACAAATCAGTTTGCTGTTTTCTACCAGATCAATCCGGCTACGGCTGCGAAAGGTGTGAATTTGCTTGTGGATCAAGGGATATTGTACAAAAAACGAGGAATCGGTATGTTTGTAGCTTCTGGAGCGCGTGCAGTATTGATGGAGAAGAGAAAAGAACAATTTTATGAACAGTATGTAGTAACCATGATCCGTGAAGCTGAAAAATTAGGAATTACGTTGGATCAATTAACAATTATGATTCAGAGGGGAGACAACAAGTCATGAATGAAGTCGTTGAAATCAAAGGATTGACTAAGTCATACGGAAATGTCACTGCCATCCATGAACTCAGTTTTTCTTTGGAGAAAAATAAGATATACGGGCTACTCGGCAGAAACGGTGCAGGAAAAACCACAATAATGCATATGATCACAGCTCAGCTTTTCCCTACAAGTGGTGTCCTGAACGTATTTGGTGAACATCCGTACGAGAATAACCGGGTTCTCAGGCAGATTTGCTTCATTAAGGAAAGCCAAAGGTATCCGGACACGTACCGAATCATCGATGTACTGGAGGTATCCGAATTATTTTTCCCAAACTTTGATCGGGAATATGCTCACTCTTTAATCAAGGATTTCAATCTGCCATTAAAAAGAAGAATAAAAAAGCTGTCCCGAGGTATGCTCTCGGCTGTAGGAATTGTAGTAGGTCTAGCCAGCCGTGCTCCGCTTACCATTTTTGACGAACCCTATTTAGGTCTTGATGCAGTAGCTAGAAGCCTGTTTTACGATCGCCTAATTGAAGATTATGCTGAAAATCCACGTACGGTTGTTTTGTCCACCCATTTGATCGATGAAGTAAGTCAGCTTTTAGAGCATGTTATCGTCATCGACAACGGCAAGCTAATTATTAACGAAGATGCTGAAGCCCTTCGTGGGCAAGCTGTTACGGTAATCGGCGCGACAGCAAAGATCGAAGATTTTATCGCTGGCAAACAAGTCATTTCCCGCGAGTCTTTTGGCGGATTGCTTACAGCCACCATTATCGGCTTCAACGTGAAGGATCAAGCACATGCTGAAAAGTTAGGCTTAGAAATCTCACCTGTATCTTTACAGCAATTAATTGTTCATCTCACAAATGAAAAATCTCTAGGAAAGGAAGTGACCGTGTAATGAATCCTACGGCAGGTATGTTAAAAATGCATTTCAGAGATAAGTGGTTATGGTTGTATACGCCTTGGGTAATCTTGTTATCCAGCTTCTTGGTAAATGTCATCGTCGCTTCTTTCATCCAAGAACCAATCTATACCGGCGGTCTCGTCTCTATCTTCATTTATATGTTAATTACCGGTATACTCATTTTGGTGCAGACCTTCCCTTTTGCTCTGGGCTTAAGCCAACGAAGAACGGATTATTTCATAGGCACTTCCTTAATGGCTATTATAACTAGCGCCACCTACTCAATTCTCCTCTACCTGCTCGCAATCATTGAAAGCAAGCTTACGGGTGGCTGGGGTTTGGAACTACATTATTTTCATTTGCCCTTTTTAAATGATGGTAATGCCATGGAACAGCTGTGGATGTATTTTGTGCTCTTTCTTAATATGTTTTTTCTGGGGCTAATGATATCCAGCATCTTCCGGAGATTTGGCCGAAGCGGTTTGTTCATTTTCTCAGGGGTTACGTTTATCCTGTGCAGTCTCGGCGTATTGTTAATGACCTATAATCAGTGGTGGGTAGACCTCTTTAACTGGTTTGCTGGATATACCGCATTTGAACTTGCCTTGTGGTCCATGCCTCTGACAGTCGTGTACGCTCTTTTATCGTTTTTGATGCTGCGTAGAGCAACCGTGTAATTCATTATCCCATAAAAAACAGGTGTGTCCCAATAGCCATGCAATGGTTGCTGGGTGCACCTGTTTTTTTTCGTGTCTTAGACTTTGATCTAGACAACAAACTTCATTGGATTCGAGCATAGTTGCGCGCGCGAAGTTGCTATGGGACTCAGCGGGTTAAGTAGCGTAGAAGCAAAATTCAGTGTCGCTATTGCGGATAGCGAAGGACCAAAACACAGATTAGTATTTCGCCAATCTGCGCGTACGAAGGCGCTATCGGACTCAGCGGGGCGAGTAGCTTAAAGCAGAACGTAGTGCCTCTATTGCAGATAGCGAAGGACCAAAACACAGATTAGTATTTCCCAATCTGCGCGTACGAAGATGCTATCGGACTCAGCTGACCTTATTCGCAGCTTTAGAGCACATTTGGATTCCTATCGGACCCCACAGTCGCTATCGGCATAAAAAACGCCAAATTCGATCCTTTTCCTATGCGATAGCTGCACTGGGGTCCGATACTTTGCTCAAAAGGTGATAAATGAGCAAATAACGTCAGCTGGGTCCGTAAGCCTTAGGTGATGATGATTCCGCGGGGTGAGTAGCTTAGAAGTAAAACACAAATTAGTATTTCTCCAATCTGCGCGTACGAAGATGCTATCGGACTCAGCTGACCTTATTCGCAGCTTTAGAGCACATTTAGATTCCTATCGGACCCCACAGTCGCTATTGGCATAAAAAACGCCAAATTCGATCCTTTTCCTATGCGATAGCTGCACTGGGGTCCGATACTATGCTCAAAAAGCGATAAATGAGCAAATAGCTTCATCTGGGTCCGTAAGCCTCAGGAGATGTTTCTTAAAGATTTCTTTCGCTTAAGCACTACCGTCTGCTGAAAAACACAAAAAAAAAGGATTATAAAACTGCTACTGGAGCAGTTCTATAATCCTTCTTAGCTATGCGGTCAAGAGGACTCGAACCTCCACGATATTGCTACCACTGGCACCTGAAGCCAGCGCGTCTGCCAATTCCGCCATGACCGCGTATTATAATGACTCGCTTATTGCGGTCACAAGATAGATCATACCACGCTGAGAATCCAACGTCAATATATTTCCGTCATTTTCTTATCATTCATTAATTTATGGATAATTATTGCTTTTGTTGCCGAATATAAGGTATAATGAGAACAAAAGTTCGCATAATATAAATGAGGTGATTTATAATGGCGACTACGAAGCTAAACACATCCATTATTGATGAAGAAGTAACTAAAGAAGAACTGTCCCTGGTCAGAAGCTATTTGCTGCTAACGTTTATTCATAAAGTTTTCGAACGCGACTGCCGTGTAATCAGTAGAAGCGGCCTGTTTAAGACCCCTCAGCTATATATGGAGCTCGTATCTGGTGCCACTAAGAAGACGTCACTAATGCTTCAAGAGGTTACGCGCGAGCTGAGCTCCCATGATTTGAAGATTACTACCGTTCGCCAAGATCAGCGAGGAGTCGAAGCATTATATTCCTGCAGAGGATTTCAAGGAGAGATGAATATATTATGGCCAGGCTTCCGTAGAGAAATGATGCTGCGCATGCGCGCGTATCTTGGACTGTCCACAGAACTCTCCATACTCTCCAGAGAAGAGAATGCGTCTGAACTTGCTCTAACTATATAGTCCCAAATGACATTACAGAAATAGCTCCCGCCCAGTAGGGCGAGGAGCTGTTTTGTATTATGAAGATTATTACTGCGGATATTATTACTGTAAAAATTATATATTATCCGGATCTTGTCTTGGTTCACTAAATGGCTGGAATAAATAATTGCGATCCAGCTTCACTACTCGTCTATTCTGACGACGTATCATCACCTGAGAATCATCCCATGCAAGAACTATCCCTTTTACGTCGTTACTTTCCAAGCCATCGCGCACTACACGAATTTTCTCACCGGAAATCCGGTAAGCATCCAATTGCTCATCGCTAATCATCATTAATCCCTCCTGTCATAGCTTGTCCTATTTAGTCTCAGAAAAAAGACCCAAATGATAAATCATCTGGGTCTCATGTAGGCAATTAACGACTTGCATGTCTACTAAAGCATTCTTATATCAGCGCTTCATTCTTCTCAAACCAGAAGTCAAGAACTTTAGCGGACATCACACGTTGCTCCAGATACTCCACTTGGTTAGTAGTGAATTTTTCCCTCCAAGGAAAGGATAACTCTTCACACAAACCTTTGATTGTCAGAAGCTCTGACCAGGCTACATAGCGTTTGTACCAAAAAAACTGAGGATGTTCAATCATATAGGGATACAGATCGTCGAATTCCGTGTGTTTGCAGTCCAGCGCACGCTCGAAATGATCCTTGGCCTCGGTTAATTTATCAATAAAAAATTGTTCAGTCACCGGTTCTTTCCCCATTGTGACGCCTCCTCCCTATGTCTAATTTTTATTATAAAGGAAAATCCATAGGGTGAAAAGCAGTTGTTTAAAAAATAGGCCTGTTCTTATTGCCAATTAGGTTATTCCCCAAATTCGATGGTGCCTCCATTTAGAGAGGTAATTCTTACGAGTGACTCCAGACGAATGCCTTGCTCTCTGATCGTCCGAGCCCCTGCCTGAAAGCTTTTTTCAACTACAACACCAAGACCAACTAGCTCAGCGCCAGAACGTTGAATGATCTTAATCAACCCACGCGCTGCATCACCATTGGCAATAATATCATCGATAAAGAGGATTTTATCCTCTGGAGAGATAAATTGGCGAGACAACATAATATCAGTAACGATACCTTTTGTAAAAGACGGAACTCTTTCGCAAAGCGCATCTGGATCAGCTAACAGAGTTTTTTTGCGGCGTGCAAAAACTAGCGGCACCTTTAATTCATACGCGGTGGCAAATGCCACGGCAATGCCCGAGGATTCAACGGTCACAATACGTGTAATTCCTGAGTCCGCAAACCTCCCGGCAAACTCCCGTCCCATTTCCATCGTAAGCTGTGGATCAACCTGATGATTTAGCAGTGCATCCAGCTTCAGCACTTCATCCGAAACGACGACACCTTCTTCCAAAATCCGCTGTTTCAACACTTCCATGACTTTGAACCTCCAATACCCTTTATAATCGCAGACATTCCGTACAAATTAATCACTGATCATAAAGCAATTACGACGGAAGTCATGTCCTACTGATCCTCATCATAACCTGTACTATACAGAGTACACAAGGTTATCCTGCATAGCACTCGTTATGATTTTTCTTTAGCTTCGTAAAACTATTAGGAGGGGAGCCATGAAATCACATGTCCGAACATTACAGATCGCTTTCACTTATATTGGCACCATTGTAGGAGCCGGATTCGCCACCGGACAGGAAATATTAAAATTTTTCACACGTTACGGGCACTGGGCAGTCCTGACCATCCTGCTCTCAACTATATTGTTCATATGGCTGGGTACAAAAATGATGGTCATTGCTCGGCGAATAGAAGCGGAATCCTATGAAGACTTTAACCGCCACCTCTTCGGGGAACAGGTCGGAAGCACCATCAGTTTGTTCACGATGGTCGTCCTGATCGGAGTAAACAGTATTATGCTTGCAGGGGCCGGCGCTATTTTTCAGGAGCATCTCGGACTTCATTATCAGACTGGACTAATTATCACGTTGCTTGGTTCATACTTTCTGCTAAAACGAGGGATTTCCGGTATTCTGCAAATGAACAGTATTGTTGTACCTTTAATGCTTACTCTGTCACTTATCATTATTTTTAATACTTTTCAAATTCCGGGAGCTGGACGGTTCCTGTTCCTTGATAACGATCGCTCTCTCTTTGGCGCATGGATGTCACCGCTGCTCTACACCGCCTTTAATTTAGGGATGGCACAAGCTGTTTTAGTCCCTATGGCTCGTCACACAGAGGAAGAAAGATCCCTTGTATGGGGCGGTATTATTGGGGGTACCGGGATTGGTTTTATGTTGATCGCCGCACATTTCGCAATGAGCTCACAGATGCCAGGGATTCTCAAATTTGAAATTCCGATGGGCAGCATCGCCGTCCGGTTGGGTACTGTAGTGCAAACTATATATCTCCTACTGATCTTTTTGGAGATCTTCAGCACTTTTGTGGCCGATATTTATGGAGTAGCTGTACAGCTTAAGCAACGGCTTCCCCTATCAACTGCACTAATCACACCACTTCTGATGTTGGTCTGCTATTTACTGAGCCAGTTTGGCTTTAGTTCACTGCTCTCCGTGTTCTACCCAATCTTCGGAGGTTTATCATTGGTCTGGGCTGTCAAGCTGCTGCGCACGCCATGGTCCTCTCCACCAGGTAGTAATACTTCATCGAACTCAAAGGAGAAGGGGAACAGTCTCGTATCCGTAAAACCAATCACCCGAACTACACGGAAATAACCGCTGCTGTAGGAATCATACGTGCTGCCGCTTCCGCCACATGCTTGTGACAGGTCATCATCACAATCTGGCGGGAGATCGACAGTTCTCCAAGAAGTCCAAGCGCAGCATGAAGACGAGACTCATCAAAGTTAACGAAGAGATCATCGAATAACAGCGGCAGCGATACTTGCCGTGACATGGTCTCTGCCAATGCCAACCGGATGGCAAGATACAGCTGTTCTGCCGTCCCTCGGCTGAGCAGTCCGCTGTCTAGTAATCCCCCATTCTTATGTTCAGCTTTCAGCTCTTTATGCCCCAGTGTCATAACAACCCTTTTATATTCCCCTTCCGTCAGCTTGGAGAAATAATCTGAGGCAAGCAGTAATACCTGTGGCTGCTTCTCCTGCTCATACACACGACGAGTTCGCCCGATTAGTTCGGCAGTTATCGCTGCCACTGCATATTTATCAGCCACGATCCGCAAGGCTGCTCTCTGCTCTTCCAGTTGCTGAATAACGGAATCCTCCACGCAGCGCTCCTTCAGATACTCCCCTTCCTGAAGCAGCTTGCCTCGTTGCTCCAGCAGGGTGTTCCAACCCTCTTCCTGCCGTTCCATCAATTCTTCAGCCAATGACCGCTTCAGCTGCAATGCTTCCGCATCATGATGATTTAATAATTCCAGCAGAGCAGTAACTCGCTCTTCCTCCCAACCACCGAACATAACAAGCTCCCACTGGCGAATCGATTTATTCAGATCACTGCGCCGCTGCACAGCTGCTGACCTGCGTAAGAAGTCTTCTCCACCAGTCGCCCCGCCTTCTTGTATCAGAAGCTCACGCTGTTCTCTCAGCTCACCTAATATCCTGTGGCTCTCCTTGAATTCTTCATCCACATCCTGCAATCTTGACTGCATAGTTTCCCGGCGAATCAAGTCCTTTTTCAGATCATCCCACGCTCTTTTTCGCAGTTCCAGCCAGCTTAGTAAGGATAACGCAGATATTCGTTTCCCCTCTTGCGGATCTATTTCAAAACCAGCTGCCGCTACACCAGACTCGTCGCCAAGATCAGCACCCGACTCATAGATAAGTGTGAGCAGCTCCTCCTCAAACATGTTACATTCTGCTTCCAGCTCCTTCAATCGTAAGGAGAGTTTATTCTCTTGGCGCAGCAGCTCATTCCCTTGTTCAACCATAGCAAAAATATCCGGCAGTCCTTCAGGGGATAACCCTTCAGGCAGCCTGCGTTGGCGAAGCCATTCTTCATATTGCTCAGCAGTTTCCGTAAATGCCGCCTCCGCCTGGTGCATTTCTTCAGCGAGCAGCTTCTCTTGGCCTGCCAGCGTCTCCAGCTCCGTGCGGCAGGCATCACGCTCCGCGGCATAGCGTTCGATGCGCTGCCGCCAAGCTGACCAAGCCTCCATGAGCCTGCGAAGCTCCCTCATGGAGGCCTCCAGCCCGCCTGCGTCAGGGCTGGACCCCGGGGCGGCCGTCCGCCGCCCCGGCACAACGCTCTCCGGCTCCGCCCCGGAGAGCAGCTGCCCCGCAGCCGCAGCATCTCGGCTGCGGCTGCGCTGACGTCCCCGCCATGCTCTGGCGGGGACGATTCCTGCCGGCGCGCTCCGCGCAAGCCGGCCCAAAGGGCCAGATCGGCCGCGCCCAGCAGGCCGATCGCAAGCACGGCGCTGGCCGGCGGAGCACCGGTCAGCCACAGCGCTGCGGGCAGCAGCACGGTTAGTGCTGCCCCAGCCCACAGCAGGCGCCGGTAGAGCGCGGCCATGCGCTTCGCGCCAAGGCCGTCACTTGCGGCGCCGCGCGCTGGCCCTTCGCTGAGCTGCGCTTCGCGCCAGCGTTCGGCCGCCTGCTGCAGCTCGTCCCACAGCTGCAGCACTTCACGGGCGCTGCGCGGAGCCAGCTGCGCAAAAGATTCCGCGCCGGTAGCGTGCTCACGCGCCAGCGCCCGTTCTGCTGCTTGGAGCGACGCTGAGGCAGCGGCCAAACGGGATCGCAACGTCTGCCGCGTTGCACCCTCCGCCTCCATGCGGCGGTCATAACTAGCGAACGCCGCCGCAAACTTCCGTGCAGCTTCACGATCTGCCGCTGCACCGGAGAATGAAGTCAGCTCTGCAGGGCCCCAGCTCACATCAATGCCGCGCAGAATTCGCCGCAAATGCTCATTCAGCGCCGTTAATTCTCCCTCAAGCCGCTGTCTTTCCGTTCTACGGTTCTCATAACTGCTCCGATGCCGGTCCAGCCGCTCCAAAGCAGGCCCCTGCGCTGCTAATACTTCGTCTGGAGGGTTCTTTGCCAGTTCAATAGTAAGCTCGCTTAGAAGACGTTCATAACGTACTACTGATCCCTGTGCATTACGAATTTCTCCTTCAAATGCCTGAAAGCGAGTTGCCCCTTCTTCAGGAAAGGCTAAAATCAATGGCAATCCTTGCAGCTCTAGCTGAGCCTCGCTCCACTTTAACCACAGCTCACGGACTTCCTGTGCTTTTCGAAACATCACTAGCTGCTCTCCAGTGAGCTTACGCTGTTGCTCCAATTCATCTAGCTCCGACTCCGTTGCCCTCAATGCCACTATATTATCGTTATATCGCGGGAGATAAGAACGGCTCTCAACCATTTGGCGCTCAAGCTTTTCAATGGCTTGCACAACTTTTGCTGCTTCTTGCAGCTTGCCACGAGGTTTGTACAGCTTCTCAGCTTCCTGCACCAAACGGCGTTCCGCACGCATGATTGCACCTCCACCGCCCATACCTGCATGAAAAAGAAAGCTGCTCATCTCCTCAGATTGAAGGGCAGCAAGCTCCTGCAGCTCGTCCAGTGAAACTGCGAACAATTGCTGGAACATACTCCTAGAGATCCCCCCAAGTAAATGTCGTTCCATTTCAGCTTGTCCTAGCTCTTGAGTCGTTTCATTTGGATGATTTACTGTAATGTTCAGCTTTTCATTTCTTCCTGATCCCTCAGCACCTGAAGCAAAACGGCGAATGGTCCACAAACCATCATTACAGTCACGTATCTTCAGGGTCCCCCCATGCAATCCACCTTGCATAGGTTCATACCTTTCCAAGGGATTTCCACGGCTTGGAATTCCAAACAGCATAGAGCGTATGAATTGCAGTGTCGTACTTTTTCCTGCTTCATTACGCCCATAAAGTACGGTCACTCCCTGCGTTAAATGAATCTCTCGATTGTGAAGAAGCCCGAAGCCATTGATATGCAAATGTTCAATTTTCATCGTTTTGCCCTCCGGCTTGTTGATACGAAAGACTTTCCGCCGCTTCAACAGTATCATCCATCCCACCAAGCATCGTGATTCCCTGCTCTGCTGCACCACGTAGCCAGCTCAACTTCTCTTCTTGACTAGTCATAGACAACAGCTTACGCAGCTCCTGATTCTCCAATAGCGGTTTAAGCGCACTATTTAATAGTTCTTCGAGCGCTTCTGGAGAATGTTCCGTATGCTCTGCAATGCGCAGCATTTCTCCAAGAAAACTATCTTCTTCCAATAAGCGTTGGCGATCAATAGCTAAGCCGGACTCGATGGCGAACCCTTCGGTCCAGACAAGCCCTTTGTAATCTTTACGCTCAGCCCTAATCGCCTCACGGCGCTGGAGTTCAGACAGCAGATCCTCTGCCGCCCCTTTTTCAGCCAATACTTTATGTACGTCCCCTCGTCCAATCAGACGAAATCTGACCACCGACATGAGCTCCGGGAGCTCCGCGCGGATGTCTTCAATAACCTGCTCCACTTTCTGTATCCATTCTGCTTCATTGCTTAATCCTTCTATAGATAGGTCTCTAACCTGCCAGCGAACGAAATCCAGTTCATGAAATTGCAGAGCGGATCTTCCAGCCTCATCTACATCCACAATATAACAACCTTTAGCACCGGTTTCCTTAATGCTGCGCCCTTGTATATTGCCTGGATACACAATCACAGGCTTCTCATGCAGTACACTCCGTTTATGAATATGTCCAAGCGCCCAATAATCAAAACCCCGTTCGATAAGGTCCCTGCGACTGCAAGGAGAATAGGTCTCATGCAGCAAATCACCGTCTACATTGCCATGCAGCATCGCAATATGAAACAGGTGGCTGCCAGGTTTACGAGAAAAGGTTACAGCTGTGTTGTTCGTCACTTTCGCCGTTGGATAAGAGATTCCACTAACGATGGCAACTTCTTGGCCATCTATACGGCGGTAAGCTGTAGCGTGTTCTGGCTTCTCTCCGCCAAATACGGTAACATGCTTTGGCATTTCCGTTGTCAGACGCAGTCCGTCAAGCGGATCGTGGTTGCCATGAATCAGGAACACGTTAATCCCGTGCTCACCGAGTTCTTTGAGCGCTTCCTGAAATCGCAGCTGTCCCTGTAATGAAGCATCTGAAACATCGTACACATCTCCACTAATGACAATAAAATCAACATTCTCTTGGATCGCAACGCGGACAAGCCGCCCGAGGGCGGCAAAGGTAGACTCACGTAAATAAGCACGAATGGCTGGCGAAATATGCGCCAGCCCGGCAAAACGGCTATCCAGATGTAAATCAGCAGTATGCAGAAAGCGAAATGGAATCATAGCTGCTCACCCTTTCGTTCCTGAGGGATACTGTAAATAGGTTTTTTTAAGTTCATTAGCAACTCGTGTCAACGAATATAGGCTTTTGGCTTTATCCCATGCGGAACGTGAAAGCTCATAACGATAAGCCGGATCAGATATCACCTTCTCTAATGCGTCAGCAAGAGCAATCTCATCGTCAGGACTGACCAATAAACCATTCACACCATCTTCAATCTGCTCCGGTATTCCGCCCACATTTGTCCCCACTAAAGCCAGGCAGCTAAGTGCCGCTTCCGCAAACACTGAACCGAACGCCTCCGCCCGAGAGGGCAATACGAAAATATCAAAAAATGGCATGAATTCTTCAGGGTGCAGCGTATATCCGTAAAAAATCGTTTCATTATAGATCCCTAAATGTTGGGCCATCTTTTCCAGATCCGCACGTGAAGGACCATCGCCAATAATATGCAGTACATACTCATGGCCGCGATTTTTAAGCTCCGCGCAAGCTTTGAGTAATATATCTATTCCTTTAGCCGGAACCAGACGTGTCACGGTCACTAGCTGCGGAATAGCATTATCATGCGGAACAGGCTTAAATCTTTTTTCATCAAAACCATTCGGAATAACACCTATATTAGAAGGATCAATAATATAAGGGGCCACATAATCTGCAAAAGATCGCGACACCGTCATTAATCGATCACTAACATGCTCAAGTTCACGATAAAGTGAGACTAGAAAACGATGCTCCAAGCCATCCTCTGAAATCGCTCCATTTAGAATCAATTCCCGCTCGTAACTGGAATGCAGGGTATGAATTAACGGAGTATCAGGGAACACTTTTTTCATCGCTAAGCCCGCAATCGGATGATGGGAATGAATAAGATCATAGGGCTTACTCATCCGCAGTTTAGTCCACCATAAATAATCACGATAGGTCTGAATATATTTCTGAACGATCGGACTTTCTCCATACTGCGTCCAATCAAACGTCTCGAATATTACTTCCTCATGCCCCTTATTGCGAATCCGCTTAGGCAGCCAAAACAAATCCATCTCCCAACGGCTTGAACGGAATCTTTCCTGAAGATAAGGGATCATAGATGATACACCACCGGGTTGCTCCGGCGGGAAGAAGAGCGCTTGCAGCAAATTCATATGGTACATCCCCTTTACAATTGCCCTGTGTACTGTAAGACTTGGCAATTATGATATAGTTGAATATATGTAGAATTTCAGGTACGATTACGTTCCCCATACCTTGATTTTATCGGTATAAACATGAAACAGCAACTAAGAAAAAGGAGAATGAGCTATGAAGGAAGAACAGCTGCCTGCCTCTTACACCGCATCTATTAAAGAAATGCTGGGGCAAGAGGCAGATGCTTTTCTAGAAAGTTATTCAGCACCACGAACTCAAGGACTGCGCTTTAATCCGCTAAAAAGCACCTCAGCCATAGGCCAAGTTGCGGTGGACCGTACAGTCTCACAATTTAATTTGAAACCTATCCCATGGTGCCACGGCGGGTTTTATTATGATGAGCCCGCTCGACCAGGCAGGCATCCTTACCATGCCGCTGGACTATATTATATTCAGGAGCCTTCCGCAATGTCCGCAGCTGAACTGCTGGCACCTGAACCCGGTGAAACCGTCCTCGATCTTGCAGCAGCCCCTGGAGGTAAAACTACGCATATCGCTGGTTTAATGCAGGGACAAGGCCTCTTAATCTCTAATGAGATTCATCCGGAACGCGCAAAAATTCTAGCAGAGAACGTTGAACGTCTGGGCATTAAGAATACCCTCGTAACCTGTGCAACACCAGAACAGCTATCTGCGCGTTTCCCGCAAGCTTTTGACCGAATTATGCTGGATGCTCCTTGTTCTGGAGAAGGCATGTTCCGAAAAGATCCAAAAGCCATTCAAGAGTGGTCTCCTGCTCATGTAGTTATGTGCGCAGCGAGACAATGGGATATCCTGCAAGACGCCTACATTATGCTTAAACCAGGGGGTATTTTAGCCTACTCTACCTGCACCTTTAACCGTCAAGAGAATGAAGAAACCATTGCTCGATTGACGGCTAGTTACCCCGATATGGAACTACTCACCTGCAAACGCCTTTGGCCGCATTTAGAAAAGGGCGAAGGTCACTTTGTAGCACTCCTGCGTAAGCAAATTGACACTGCATCCGTGAATGATGATGCCAACCGCAACGCCAAAAAACGCCGAAGTAAAAACAACCCAAAAACTAATTCTTCTGTACGCGATGCCTACCAGCTTTTTCAAGACTGGGCTGCGGTAGAACTGCCTGGTCTTTCATGCCAAGGTGTGCCACTGCTCTTCGGCGAATCCCTTTATTTGCTGCCAGAATCCTTTAATGGCAATCTCCATACCGGGCTGCTGGACGGACTGCGTATTCCACGAGCTGGACTACATATCGCCCATTTGAAGAAAAATCGGATTGAACCTGCTCATGCATTAGCTATGGCACTACAGCCCATACAAGCTTCACGAAGCTTTGATCTCAGCAGTGATGGCCCGGAAATACATGCTTGGCTACGTGGTGAAAGCCTGCCTGTCCCCAGCGAATTACATGGATGGACACTTGTAACTTTAGATGGTTTGCCGATTAGTTGGGGCAAAGCGAGTTTAGGGCAGCTTAAAAATCATCTTCCTAAAGGATTACGTATCCTAAAAGCCCATATTGACGAGCAATAGGCCATAGACCAGTACAACAGGCCCTCTTCGGCATATGATGTCATTATCTCAGAAAGCTGCGACATCAGTCACAGCAATTGAGAAGAAGACATAAGTTGAGGAGGAATAAATCATGGGTGAATTTCATGGAGGAGCCTTCACTTCGACCGGAGCGATTTTGGTACTTTTCATCTTGCTGGTCATCATTTCCCGTTCGTTGTTTGTTTAATACCTTCCCGGCTTAAATAGCTGGTGAAACGAAGCGGCTGTGTCGTCCTTTTTGGGGCGGTGCGGCCGCTTTATTTCTTTCCAACATAACATCTCCATTTGTTATTCTCGTGAATATTTACCGTCTGAAAGCCCGATTTCCGAAATAACTGCTCCATCTCTTCGTTCTTAGTGAATTGCTTCATATGATAATTGATTTTATAGATCTCAGAAATAATAACAAATGTACCGCCTGCCATCAGCACCCTAAATGCTTCACTTATATCGTGTTCGAGGTCCGGCCAGAAATAATGTGTCTGAATCGCTGTGATCGTCCCAAAAAATCTATCGTTGAACGGTAACGCTGACACATCTCCCTGACTAATTTTCACCTTACCAGCGATTACAGCCTTATTGTTTTTTTGAATAGATGTCTCTACAGCTTGTTGTGAGTAATCTATGCCGTAAATTTCATGTTGTCTATTTTGTTTTGCTAACGTATGTATAGTTTGACCGCCACCACAGCCTATGTCCAGGATAGGATCGCCGCTCTTAATTTCTATTTTTCTAAGTCCCCATGTTGTGATGCTGGTATGTGCCTGATTCATGATTTTGATCATGATATTTCCTACGAACCCTCTAGGATTCTTGGCTTGCTCAATCAGCGCATTCAATAAACCCATATTTGTACCTCCCAATCAATTGGCCATACCAGCAGCCTGATCACTTGATATATGTTCCGTAAGATTTTCTGCTGTAACTGCCCACTTATCTACTTGATACTCTATTTTATGAATACTAGTATATGAAGTCGGGAAATGAGCATTCTTATTCGTCCACGTTAGCCCTTTTAAAATATGGTATATAACATTAATTACGCCACCATGAGTGACCACAATTACATTTTCATTTGGATCAGTACTCTCCAGTTCATTACATAGTTTTGAGAAACTTGAACTTATTCGCGTAAAAAATTCCTGAGGACTTTCTCCTCCTGGAAATCTCTCATCCATTCTTAAAGCCGAGAAATAAAGACCCGGGTATCGTTCATTTACGATTTCATGGGGCATTCCAGCGATTACACCATTGTTCGTTTCTCTCCAATACTGGCTGCTTTCAACAGGCAAATCAAGCTCTCTGGCGATCTCATTTGCTGTATCTAACGCACGTTGCAAATCACTACAAAGAATACGGGTTATGTTAAAGCTAGATTGATTTTCCTTAAGATAATATCCAAGACGTTCGGCTTGTCTATATCCCTCTACTACAAGTCCACGTTGACTCCAACCCCCACGAAAGCCTTCATCATCTATTCCATGCCTTATAAAATATATAGCCATCGATTGTATACCTCCTGAACAAGATTGTTATACATTTGCATTAAACTTCGAAAACGCTTGTTTTTTAAGTTGATCCCAATTGGGCGTTGCAATGTTTGCTTGTTGCTTCAAAATATCAAATGAATTAAACAAAGCCGCTATTTCGCTGAAAGAACCGTCCACTAATTTCATAAACGGTAATTTATGAATTATTGTCAGACCATAATATACAGCCTGCTTGTGCTTTCGAACAAAGTTAACTTGACCTGCTGGAGTAACAGTATAGCTTAATTGCTCCATGATTTGAAACCCCTCGTCCATTACTGAAATGGCTTGTTTTAATAGCTTCTTATCTTTAGATACCTTTTTCAAATCCCCGTCATGCAGATAACTAAGGGAGTTCAAAGCCACTATTGGCACGATATGACTTTTGAGCCAAGCATCCATATCCTCATGATAAGTTAGCTTATACTTAGCGTTCTCAAACGCTTTTTCCAGTAAGTGTTTTATTGGAATCTCACCGTCTAAACTGCCAAGTACCATTTGCCCTCCTGCGTGTATTTTAATAACACGACCGCTCGTTTCCCGAATTCCTGCACTAAGTTGAAATCCGAAGAGTATATTTTTCCTCACATTGCTCATTTCCTGGAGATCCTTTTGCATGCCAAGAGCATCGCCATTGTTCCCCACAAGAATTATATTCAGACTCTGATTCTCAGCTAGAATAGGTAACACAGATGGAAAATCATTATATTTCATAACAACAAAAATAAGATCATAGAGATCATCGGATCGAAGCGTAGAAATGACCTTTACTGTATCCACAGTGTTTTTAATTTGAAAATAATGGCGAAGCACAAGCCCGTCTTTCGTCAATTGCTCTGCTCGCTTCCCTCTGGCAAGCATGGTGACATCATTTCCCCCACGCACTAGAACATGCGCAAGATAGCTGCCTAATACTCCCGCTCCAAAAACTAAAACTCTCATATTTAGCTCCTCTATCCCTTTTTAGACATTTGTTGAATTTTGATCAACTGTTCGATAAAATCAGATTATCACATCTCCGGTAGGGTTCAATCGTTAGTTTGACCGGTTTTGTTGATTTTTCAACAAAATACAATACATTGTTTAATAAAAAGGGAGTCTTATCATGGATAGAAGAATTAAAAAAAACCAAACAGCCATCATGAATGCATTAATTCAACTGATGGCTGAAAAAGATTTTGAAAAAATAACGATCAACGAAATCGCAGAGCGTGCTGATGTAAACCGCGGAACGATTTATTCCCATTATGCGGACAAATATGATCTGATGGATAAATGCCTGGCGGCTCAGCTCCAGCAACTAATCGAAAGCTGCTCCGCAGTGGAGGATGAAGCCGATCCCAATCCCTCAAAGGCGTCATTGCTCCGCACGCTGGAACAATTGGAGGAGAATGCTCTTTTTTATAAGACTTTATTAAGAAACAAAGCTCTGCTCTCCTTTAGAAACCAATTACAAGAAATGATAAATGAGCAGATTAAGGTACAATTTTTAGAAAACAATTTTAATCTCGATGAGCTGAGTAAAGATATATCTGTGCAATTTTTAAGTTCGGCGACTGTCGGAGTGATTGAATGGTGGTTTACCCATAGTAATCCTTGCTCTGCAAAAGAGATCACTGAAAAGTTATGGTCCATGCTCGATCTAAATCTGCAGATGATCCGTTCTCAAGCTTGAATATGTTCTCCCATATCCATCTCATAAATGGAGCTGATAATTTTTTCAATGGGAATCTCCTTAATGGATATATCAAGGATCTCTACCTTTTCGCTAAGAATATGCAGAAACTCGCCCATTTTACATTGCTCGGTATCGATCAGCAGCTCCACTTCGTAATCCGATATTCTTTCCGATATCTGAGTGCCAGGCAGATCAATATTTCCAATAGTTGTGGCGGCTGAAAGCCTAACTACTTTTTGGGCACCCAGATGCAGTCGAAGTTCAGAGAACTTGTCGTCATATACTTTTTTCCCTTGATGAATTATAAGTACTCTTTGAACCAAACGCTCTACATCTTCCAAGTCATGTGTTGTCAGAATAAATGTGGTGCCTTCCTGATTCATTTGCTTAATGAATTCTCTGATTCTTTGTTTAGCTATTACATCCAGCCCGATCGTTGGCTCATCTAAAAAAACCACAGGTGGTGAATGAAGCATCGCCATAATAAACTCGCATTTCATTCGTTCTCCCAGGGAAAGGGTGCGCGTGGGCTTAGTAATAATATCGCCAATCTCAAACATGTTTACAAATCGGTCTAGTCTTGTACGAAAGTCGTTCGTAGGAATATCATAGATTTCCTTGTTCATATAAAAGCTATCCAAAGGGGGAATGTCCCATATTAACTGCGATTTCTGTCCGAACAATACCCCGATTTGTTTTACATATTGATTTTTCTGCTTATGAGGGTTGTACCCTAGAACATTTATTTCGCCCGAGGTAGGATAGAGAACGCCTGTCAGCATTTTAATAGTCGTAGATTTCCCTGCACCGTTTGGACCCAGAATGCCAATGATTTCTCCTTTTCCAACACTAAACGAAAGATCTTCTACAGAGGTAATTATCGATTTTTCACGGTGAAACAGACTTTTAAATACACTTTTTGCATCTTGTCCACGGTGATAGGTTTCATATTGCTTGGTTAAGTTCTTGACGGTAATAATGTCCAAGTGAAATTCTCCTTCTTAGATCTTAACTAATCTTTTATCCTCCGGCGCTTTTGTAACTGCGAAGCATATATGTATAGAGCCAAATTCCGAAGGCAGCAAATAATACACAAGGAATAATCGCTATAAAAAAATAGGGTTCCCATCGGCCAATCAGTGTAGATGCTGGAAAGTAGGCAATCATGGAGACCGGAAACAGAAAAGAACTCACAGCTACGACTGCCTTAGGAAAAATCGTCCCTGGATAACGTCCAAAAGACTTAATGCTCTCAAACATCTCCGGCAAGCGGGAATTCGCCACCCATTTGAAGGAAATCGCTGCCACAATAAGCGCCACACCGAACATAACAAGCAGCCCTGCACCAAACAACAACAGGAACAATAACCAAGAGCCTATGGTCATCCCATCGATTCCGCTAAGTGCGTATACGAACATGATTACTCCTCCACCTAAAAGCCCGATACTTTCGAACTCAAAAGATCTGGCCAACAGCAGAAAAAGGCTCGAGGTCGGTTTAATTAATACCACTTCCAAAGTCCCTTCTACAACATGAGACATCGTATTCCACATAATTCCGTTAAAAAAAATCCCGGCACAAGCCGTAGACAGAATAAAAACGGATTGAATTAACAGCGCCTCTTTAAAGGTCCATCCTGCAAATGAAGCATTCGAATTATAAATAAATACCGTTACTAGAGGAAACAGCACATTCCCTATGAGCATGATAAGACTATTAAGAATAAAGTTAACACGATAAGTGATAGCAGAAGCAATATTCGCCTTCATGCAGGTTTTATATATTTGATACATACGTTTCATGCGCCCACCCCCGTAAAATGCTTAAGCGACACCGCATACAGCACCCGGCAGACAACTCCGGCAATAATTACGGCTATGAGCTGCAGCAATAACACTTGAGGAATAGGTAAGCTTATATCAGCTAAAGTATAGCTACCTGTATAGACCATTGCTGGAAGAAAGGCCGTATATTGAAAGGGTAAGAAAAAGGATGCCATTTGTAAGGATTTTGGGAAAAATACTAATGGAATCAGCGATCCTGAAAATATCCCTTCGCAGAGATTAAAAAAATTACGAATACTAGAGGATTGCACCATCCAAAAGGCGACCATTCCAATACTATAATGAATGAAAAAATTCATCATAAACGCCATAGCTATTGAAAGAATCGCGTATAGTAAATTTGCGGGTAAGACATCAATATGAAAAATAAAGAAAAAGATCATAAAGCAAGGTAAAAATTCAAACAAAAGCCCAAGTACCCTATGCCCTGCCTTCTGAGATAAAGCAAAGAACATATGATTTAGCGGTCTTAACGAAAACGTAATGAATTTCCCGGTACGAATAAGCATTTGTAAATTCCAATCGGCAAAATCCATAGTCAGATAGTTGATCAACATCGTAGCACAAAAATAGGAAAGCATTTGGGAGAGTGACATCCCGTTGATGTAAGATTCCCCGCTATAAACAGCGCTCCATATATAATACTGCACTAAAAAGTACACTGGGCCTACAAAAATAGAAACCATCGAATGCGTCCTGTACGCACTCCATTCCTTATAAGTAACAAAAGCAACCGCCCTCATAATGCGAAAGCGGTGCTTTATCATCTCAAACATAAGTCACATCCTGCCTATCTATAGATATCACATAAAAAAAGTCTTTTTCTTATTCGAGTCCGGACCAGATCACATTGTTTGTACCGAAAATCCCTCTACCGTCCCATATATTTTTATGAAAAGGGATATACCAAACGGCAATCAGCTTTTCTACCGGATCAACGACCAAAGAACAAGACCCCCATCCTTCGTGAAAAAAAGTGCCTTCAGAATAAGATGTACTTTCATTATATCGAAGGTCTGGCCCAAGACCGTATGGTCTATCCGCTCCTCCATCTCCCCATGCGTAGTTTGGAATTTTTTCAGAATTGAACCGCTTGGTCATTCTCTGAACAGCCATCCGACTTAAGACATGACCCCCTTCGTATTCCCCATGGTTAAGCAGCATGATTCCGAACTTTTGTAGATCATTAACGGTTGAATACAGTCCCCCACCAGTTCCGGGAGTCTTGATTTCTTCCTCAGACCTTTGTTCTTCATCCGTAATTTCCCCGTTTTGCAGCTTCTGAAGATATTCCTTGGCTTCTTCCGAACGAATAGCGATCCTACCAGCTTTCTCAGGCGGTATATCAAAGAAAGTATCTGTCATGCCTAACGGTTTTACAATGTGGTCCATTATGTAATCTTCTGCAAAAACACCTGTTATTTTCTCAATAATTGCACCAAGAACCACGTATCCAAACGAGGAATACATCCATTGAGTCCCTACCGGAAAACGAATGCCATAGGAAAGTCCAGCTTTAATCCAGTTTTCTTTTCCAAGCTCTGATTCATAAATATACCACCATGCACTTTTATAGTAAGTATCACTTATAGTTCCATGATCAGGTGCGATGCCGGAGGTATGAGTCAGTAAATGAGCAATTGTAATCGGCTTAAAAGGGTCGGCATCAAACTCTGGAAGAATAGAACTAACTGGTTGTCCCATAAAAATTTTTCCATCATCTGCAAGCTGCCAGATCGCTGTTGCCGTAAACAGCTTGGTAATAGAAGCGATTCGAAAAATTGTATCCGTTTTCAATTCTTGGTCGCTATCTTCTTCGTAACTGAAGCGTCCCCCCGCTCCATTAGCAAATATTTTTCCATAACGACTAAGAGAATAAATATAGCCATCGGCTACTTTCTTATTACAGAGATCCTCATAAAAATGATTAAGTGCCTCTAATCGGTCCTCCCTGTAATTCACTTCGTTCAGCTTGCTAAGCTCTGTGGATGATAACATTATTCGCACTCCCCCTTATTATTCAATAAAATACATGATGCATAAATATCTTGCAATAAAACCCAAATAATTGAAAGGGTGATTTTGCATATAACTATTTTATACTGCTCCAATAATTCTGTAACAGCAATGCTGTAATCTCGTTAACGGTTTGTCGTTAGAGATTTAACTAGTGCCATTCCACTAACCAGACCAAATACTACCCCATCATGTATGCTTGCAAATTTGTAAATCTCTATGTTCGAAATGTTAAAATACATTACTAAAATTGGATACATAAGCAGAAGAAAACTTGGAAGAAACACAATAAACAACAGCGGCCAATTAACAATAAAAGCTTTAGGTAATCCTTCTAATAACGCCAGATAGATCCCATAGACAAACGGGACAATAGCCGTGATCCATACAGTATTTTCTAATTGATAGTTCTTTTGTGCCTCTTCAGTGTAATGACTAATTAGCGAGTTGCCATAATGTAATAAGAGCGCCCCCACTATGATCCAGACAAGATAATATAAAAATTTTGAATTCCGCATCTTCATGAAATCACTCCGTTTCTTTTTAGATAGTTCATTAGAATGTCTCTATTTAACTTACCATATAATCCATACTTTGGATATTGCATTAAAGTAAACTGGTCCTAACTAAAAAGGCTACCTCTCGGCAGCCCTTAAATTGAATTCCAACTCCCCTGGAGGATAAGTTTATCTGCGTGGCATGGTGACGCCTGCTTTGTTGTTATATTTTTCCGTAGCTTCCTTGATGACATCGTTACCGCCCTTAGAAAGCCACTCCTCCACAACCTTCGGCCAGTCGCTGATAGGTTCCTTGCCATATACCATCTTTACCATGTGCGTCAGCAGTACCGGAGGAGCCGTGTCCGAGTTAGGTGCAATGTCTGGATTCTTCACCAAGGCATCTAGCCGCGGGTCGAACTGAATTCCGTCACGGCCTTCGTTAGCCAGAATAGTATCATATACATTGATCAAGCTTCTGCCTTCTTCTGTCATGTTAAGGACACCCTTATTATAAGTAGTATCCTGCACCATCCAGAGGAAAGACTGGCGGTAGCGCTCCTCATCTATAGCAGCGGAATCCGCAGGAGAAGTGTACACGATTTTGCCGTTCTCTTCCTTATAGGTTTCGTCCTTGATCCCAAAGGTAAAGAAGGTCTCAGCCTCTTCGCTCAACATCCAGTCAAAAAATTTCACGATATCCGCAGCATTTTTCGTACCTTCCTTGATAAAGTAGGTGCGCGTGGCGGAGCCGTACAAGTAGGAGCCTCCTTTTCCATCAGGTCCAACTGGCGAAGGAATAATCTCCAGCTTGGCGGATGGCGTCGTAGCCTTCAATTGTTGCTCCCACTGCAGAAGCTCGTTGGCATTCATCGTCCACATGCCCGCTTTGCCTGAGAGAATCGCATTTTTGTAGTTGGTCGGGTTAATGGTGGCAAATTCCTTGTTGATCAAACCCTCTGTATACATGGTGTTGTAGGTTTGTAACGCCTTCATCATATTTTCGCTATCCATAAACTTCGGCTGAACCTGGCCGTTTACTTCCTCGAACATAGTCAGATACGGAAAAACATCATAAGCGCCAAAGAAAGCATCCGCATATTTGAAGTCTTGACGACCCATGTACGGGTTCTCTATCCCCAGCTTTTTGAAGGCACGCAACACAGTCAAGTACTCATCGACCGTTTTTGGAACCTGCAAGCCGGTTTGATCCAGCAGGTCCTTGCGAATCCAAGTCGCCCGGCGGGAGGGATTGGACAGAAACTCCGGTATTGCGTAAATTTTCCCTTGATAGGTGACGTTCTCCCAAGCTTCCTTCGGGATTACTTTCAAAAGGTTCTGGCCGTTTTGCTGCAGCAGATCATCCAAGGGCATGAACACACCAGCTTCAACGGAACCAGCCATTTCCTTGCCATTTACGCCGCCCGAGCCTTGAACGACATCCGGAATATCATTAGTGGCGAACATCTGCACCATTTTCTGCTCGAACTCTTTATGAGGAACCAACACAATATCCAAGTCTGTGTTTGTCATCTCCTCCAGCTTTTTCACCCATTTGTCCTTATTCAAGTCGGGTGATTTCTCAACATAGTTAAAAGCCAGCGTCCGCATCGAGATCGAGAATTCAGTTTTCTGCGGCGTATTTGACGAACTTCCGGCAGTCTCTTCTTTGTCCTTGTCCGAGCAACCTGCAATAACGGTAGCACCCATTACGGTAGCCAGACAGATGCCAATCCATTTTTTCATAATATAACCCTCTCCTTGTACAATGGGGTGTATACGTAAATGAAGATATTTTAAGGCTAATAAGCTTTTGGGATCTCAACCCGGTGGGTAATTCCCTGATTCGTAAAGTAGACATGAACCCCATGGTCCTGATCGTCCATAAAGTACGATACGTAATCCCGGCTTCCTGATTTTTGGGGAATCAGAAGAGTGACGATCCGATGACTTACGGCCTCTTGGGTAGAGGCAGTCAAATGCCAATGCTCGGGCAGCCCTTCCCATTCTTTCGGATCTACATCTGTAAATTGATTGCTTTGGCTAAGTGTCATTTCTCCCGAGGAACTATAGACAAATCTGCCCTCCATCTGAGCTTTTTTACCATTTACTTTAAAAGATTGATCCTTCAACTTCATGGGATACAGTGTATGAAACAGCCAATCCAATTTTCCCGGACGTTCCAGCTCGACACTGTCTGCGATAACAAAGTAAGCGCTATCAAAGAAAAATATTTCCCGCACATACCGCTTGATATAGGGTACATTCTCGCGGTAGGCTTCGGTGGCATCCATTTGCGTGTAGTTGATTCCGGGCGTACTATACGCCTTCAACACCTTGCCGTAGGCTGCCATGTTCTTCGACTTGTCCGTGCCAGCATATTGGCCTTTGCCGTCAATAAGAATTGCGTTCTTGGAGCGGGTCTGCCTGCGCCACTGCATATGCATCGTACTGTTGAATGCAACGTAATAGCCGCTTTCAATAGCCAAAGGCTCGCCGAAGGCATGCAGCAGGAAGGCGTTTTGATCCCCATGGCTATGGCTCACAGAGCCGTAACGGCTGCTCTTGGTCAACAGCATGATATGTTCCTGCGGATCCTCCATCCGATGATGCATGGCGACCCATCCCACATCCTGAAACCACTTCAGAGGTTCTGCAGCCACCGGTGGCTCTGAAGAAATCTGCGGATAATCTGTGCGATAAACCATTTCATCGAACCGGAAATCCCACCAGCCGTAGTTATAGAAGATCATCTGGGTGTCAGGGTTCAGTTCCTTAGTTTGCTCAAAATACCATTGGTACTGGCCATTCCCGGTTAAACCGGCAAATTGGCGGATATTGAAGCCCGTTTTGAGATTGACCGGATCTCCCAGTGACGATTGATCGCCGAAGCTGGCCCTCACGGTATCCGGACTGAAGCAATAGAGCGGAAAGTCACCGGTTTTGCGAAAGAAAGGACGGTCATAGAAATTGATTTCCATGTATTTGCGAATTAGATTGAGCGCCTCCGTAACGAATGCCATCTGAGTGGTCCAATACATCGGACCTTCGGCCCACCCGCCATCTTTGCCACCCCATGGAGTATACATGGCGGAGAAGTACTCCAGCGTATAATCAAGCCATTCCTGCGCCTTCTCCTCCTCACCCAACATGGAAATACAACACGGTACGAGTACAGAGGATAAAGAGCGGATCGCATGGCTGTCATAAGGAACTTGATGGATGCGGGAACGTTCGATGACATGGAATGCGATCTGCCCGGTTCTTCGCAGTAGCGCCTGCCTTACCTTAAGGCGTTCTTCTTCCGCCAGAGAGCCGTGAAGCCAATCATAGCCCCATGCCAACGCTCCGGCTATGCGAAAGGAGCATTCATCATTGTAATCCCGGCTGGTGGTACCATCCGTGTTCCAGCTTGCAGCATGAAGCAGCCACTCTTTAGCTTTGGCGATAAGCGCCTCGTCCTCCAACACAACTCCAGCTATAGCAAGATGCCGGACAGCATAGAAAACTTCCTGGCAGTCCATATACATCTGCCGCCATAGTGTGGCGACACGCTTATTATCTGGATACGGTGCAGGCTCGGGAATAAGCTCGCGCTTTGTCCAGGGTAAAACGGAATGCTTCAGGAAGTCATCCCAGCCAGTGGAAATGGGGTCTTGGCGGACAACTTCCCGGTAAGACGGAAGTTGCTCCGCTTGAAGCCATAGCCGCGGATGGTGGGCGGAAGCAGTTGAATATCGTTCTGTACGGGAAGGCAGTGGCGTTAGCGGCAATTCATCCTCCACCACAAAAGCTCTTACTTTACTCCACTCGGAACGGATATCATTCTCCCCGATAAGACTGTATCGCCAATAATACGAGCCGGGCGCCAACGGCTTATCCGGGGTAAACAAATTATAGGGAATTCTACTGTAGGTCAACGTACCTTCCGGCTCAAATCCAGTGTTTGAGGAGATCTGCAGCTCGTACATACTCTCTTCTAGACATGCAGGCATCCAAGTAAACCGCGGAGGATTCTCTCCAACATCTGTATGTTCATCTGGCCCATATGACAGGTCGAGTACGCCGCTGGTAGGTTGAAATAAAGGTTCTAACATCTCTACTCCTCCGTATTCCGGGACTTTTCCTGAATCAGTCCCGCTTTAGGGTCAAGGCAATAGACCACTACTTGCCCAGTTGTTGCTATTTGGATTCGGGGCGGTTCGCCCACCTGACTCACTAGCTTCAGTACAGCAGGTTCGTGACCGTCCCGATAAACCGTAATAAAATTAACCGACGGTCCTTTGTGCCGAAGCATAATACCTCGTAGCAATCTACTCGGGTCTTCGGCATTACCCGGTGTGCAGATTTCATACATAGTGGAGCCGGGCGCCAGTAGAGTACTCGTGGATACTTCATACTCCCGGCCGGTGCTCACTCCATCATAACGGATATTCCACTCCGTATTTAACGGACAATCCGTCTCATTTTTCATTGCGGACAGTACTTCTACTGAGCCATAACCTGCTTCCAGACCAAGGACTGCCGGAGAGTCCGTCTGGACACGGTGAAGGTCAAACGGTAACAGCAAATGTCCCGTTGGATGAAACCATAAGTCCACTTCCTGATCCCGCTCCGTCACCTGCTCAACATGAAACCAATCCAGCAGCCAACCGCCGGCCAATACAAGATGCCGGTCTAGAACAGCTCCTTCATAGGCGCCGTCTGAGCGAATCCATAAGTACGTAGCATTGCCTTCCTGACGGAATTGACAGCACCTTCCGGTATGTGGAGCTTGGGAGCGCCCTCCGATGGTAACCGTGTTATGGCTCGCGGTTTCGGAATACCATTCCTTCCGCAAAACAGATCCATAAGGAACCATGCCCAGCTCGGGAGCAACCTCCCCCCATCGGTGCATAATCGTGATATGAAGCTTATCAAAATGCCCATGTGATCCGCCATGCTCTCCGAAATCCGCCAGAACGGACAACGGATTGCCCGGGTGGCGGAGCACGGCGAATCCGGAATCCGGCAGTAGAACAGAGTCTCTCACCCTGTAACTGGTCTGAAGTTCCTTACTCTCACCTGCTCCATACAGCACTGCCTCCAGACCGGTCCTTAATTCCTGTCCATATAGATACCTATAAGCATTCGCCAGTATTGGCTGGAGACTCGGGTCTTTGTAAACCGCAATACCTATTTCAAATACTTCAGCAATTTCTTGGGCGAAAGGAACGCGCGCATAAGGACCATCATGCACGGCTGGAAGCTCCCCGTTATCGCCGCTAAGCTCTACCAGCAACTGAAACATGCCACGGATGGATTGTCCCTGATCTCCTTTGGCAGCATAGAGGTCAACCCCAAAGCGCCCGGACATCTCGGCTGCTATGAGATAAGCCCGCAATACAAAAATGTGGTAGTACGTGCTGCCTTCGAATTCAAAGCCATCTGGCTTCACGCCAATGGACAGATGATGATAGAATCCGCCTTCTCCCTCCAGCAAAGAAGCAAGCTTTTCTCTGGTGCCTTTGGCGGCATATACACAAGCCAGGCTAGCGTTCAGCCATGCGGTATAATTGTTCTCTGCATTCTTCTTCTCGTAAATGAGGATGTGGCGGTATTGCTCCATGCTCTCCTCCAGCATCGTGAAGAATGTTTGAAGCCTCAACTCTTCTTCCTCAGTGAACGTTACTCCATAGTCCACAAGAAGCAGATAGGCCCGAATAAGCGTGGTGGACCAGATAGCCTCTGTCAGCGCCTGATGAAAGGCACGGCCACTAAGCATCCAGGGTTGGGCATCGGGATGAACCGGATACAAAGGGAACTGCTCTGCATAACCGACAAGAATCTTCCGGGCTAAGCTGCTATAGAATTCTTCTCCGTCTGCGGCGAATACCGCGGCAGCTTGCAGGGCGTATCGCGCCATCGCCTGATGCCGGTATACCAGCCATGCTCCCCGGTAGGGTTCACCTTCCAGCTTGCAGCCCTTCGGGCAAGAAAAAACAAACGCATCTTGCTCCATAACATCGAAGATTAGCTCAGTATGATGCTGGGGACATACATATTGGTGCCACCAGCCACCAGGCTCTGACGGGAGCAGAATCTCTTCTCTCCGGAAGGGATCCAGCTCCATTTTCAATTTATCCACCTCAAGACCAACCCAGGAAAAAGTATCTGCTTTCTCCTTAAGGTTCATCATCGCATGAACAAGCCTCCGTTAATTTCAATAATTTCGCCTGTCAGATAATCCGACAGCTCTGAAGCGAGGAAGAGTGCCACATTGCTCACATCCTGTGGAGCACCTTCCCGGCCCAGCGGAATCTTTGCAATCGTTGCCTGTCTTGCCGCATCCGCAGTAAAGGTAGCATGGAAAGCGGTCTGACCGATAAATCCGGGAGAGATAGCGTTTACATTAATTCCATGAGGACTCAGCTCTTTGGCAAGTCCCTTGGTATAAGACCATACCGCAGCTTTGCCCGCTGCATAAATGGAAGCCCCCGGTCCGCCGCCGTCATGGGCCGCAAGGGAAGATACATTGATGATTTTACCGCTTTTCTTGGCAATCATTCCTGCTGCTACGGCTTTGCAGGCAAACACGCATGATTTAAAATTGACGTCCATCACCTTGTTGTAATGCTCTTCGTTCATTTCAGTATTTGGAACCCTATTGATCATACCGCCTGCATTGTTGACGAGAATATCGATGGTTCCGCCGAAATGCTCCTCTATTTCCTTTACCATATTGTCCAATTGGGCAGGACTTGTTGCATCTGCCTGAAAAGCATGAGCTTCTCCTCCGGCCTGACGGATCGCGTCAACCGTCTCCTCCGCAGAACCAAACAAATAGTTTACCGCCACTTTGGCGCCGGAAGCAGCCAAAGTCTCCAAGATTTGTCGGCCTATCCCTGCATTGGACCCTGTAACAAGCGCAATTTTACCAGTCAAATCAATTTTCATTGCATATTTCCTCCTAGTAGTAGTTTTTTCTGAAATCATCTATCTTCTCACTCCGCAGGCATAGATAAGATCAGCCGGGTTCCCTCATTCTCCACGCTTTCGACACTTAACCCGTATTGTTCACCGAACACCATTTGAATTCTCCGGTGCACGTTCATGAGCCCGATTCCACCTCTATGATAGAGGGAATCTCCTTCCGTATCCGCCAGCTGATTCAGATTCAGCTTCTCACGAAGCTTATCAAACCGTTCGCGGGACATCCCTGCGCCGTTATCCTCTACAAGAACTAGAAAACGGTCTCCCTCTATTCTGGCGTCGATTCGAATATAGTGCTTGTCTTCAATTCCCTCGGGAAACGCATGCTGAAAAATATTTTCGATCAAGGGCTGAAGTGTCAGCCTGACCATCTTAGCCAGTAACAGCGTCGGCGGAATTACTACGTCAATTTCGAACTCTCTGCCGATCCGGTGCTTGAGAATCGTCATGTAGCTCAGTACATGATTAAGCTCATTGGCAATCGTAATTTCCTCCAGATTAGTTTGGATGGAGTAGCGAAGCATGAATGCCATGGCCTCCACTATTTCTGTGATTTCATCCGAATCCTGAACGACCGCGTAACATTTGATAGTCTCTAATGTGTTATATAGATAGTGCGGATTAATCTGCAGCTGGAGTGCCTGAAATTCAGCTTGATGACGCTCCAGAGCCTCCTTCTGGGTGGTAAGCTCCGCTTCGTATACCCGCTCAATCATTTCGGAAAGCCGGGTCACCATGAGATTGTAGCTGCGCATCAATCCCCCCAGCTCATCCTGACGGCCGTTCATCTCAAGCCTGCGCCACTTGCCTTTTTCCGTCTCCCTCATGCCCTCCTTAAGAATCAGGATGGGCTTTGTGATGGATCGTCCGAACCAGGTTGCAAGGAGCAGTGTGCCTACAAGCGTGAGAACTCCCACCACCAGCGTGGTCGTACGAATGGTAGAAATAGGCTTGCGCAGCTCACCAACGGGTATGGATACTACAAGCTGCCATTTGGAATATTCGGATTTTCTCGACACGAACAAATACTCTTTCCCGTCTACTTTTTCCACCACAGAGTCATTTGGGTGTTGAAATACGTTCTGAATGTGCTCAGCAGATAACCCAGGGTGGTTATTATTCCCTTCCGCCCGATAGAGGAGTTTGCCGAATTCGTCCATGATAAAGTAGGACCCGCCCTGTCCCAGATCAAGAGGTTCCCATATGCGGGCCAGATCCTCTGCCTTAAATTCAATAGCCACTATACCTTTAGGACGATAGGAAGAGACCCCTCTGATTCGTCGGACCATCGTAATAATGTTCTTATCCCCTTCATTCATCACATTTGTGTTGAGAATGGTGATGCGGCCGCTCTCCGGCGTATGTTCGCTTAAGAAACGGTAGCGTTCCTGAGGATGAAACTGCAGGCTATGCGCCTGATAGGAGTTATCATCGCTAATGGCCTTGCCGTGTTCACCGATGATGTACATCAGATTAATCTGAGGATACAGAATAAACAAAGAACGAAACAAATACTTCTGAATGTCATTCGTATATTGATAGTAAGAGAAGCTATCCTCCGGGTCCATATCCAGGAACTCCTTGACTTGATTGTAGGACAGGATGGAATCGCTAGCCTTTTCATAATTTTGCAAATACAGATCCGTTTGATAAGACGCACTTCTGATAACTTGGGCAATGGACTTCTCTGAAGACTTATCCAGCTCAGCCGAAGCCTGAAAATAGGAGATAAATCCAACCATGGACAAGGATAGAAGAATGACGGTGAGAAAGGAGGCGTACAGCTTGTTCGACAGACTCTTTCTCATCAATCGATCCCCAGCTGGTTGCGATACTCGGAAGGAGCCAGCCCGGTGAACTTTTTGAACGTTTTCGTAAAATGAGGATGGTCTGCATACCCGACCTCATAGGAAATATCGGTGATCCGATAGCTTGCATCGGCAAGCAATCTTTTGGCCTTCTCCATCCTGCGTTTTATGCGGTAATGTACAAAGGTCTCTCCCGTTGAGTGCTTAAACATCTGGCTGAAATAAGAGGCATTTAGTCCAAGCACTTCCGCCACTTCTTCCAGCGATACTTCCTGAGCGAGATGCTTTTCTATAAATGCTTTAGCTTCCTCTATCGGATCCTTCGCTTTACCCTTGCGCTTTCTACGAAGCTCTTCCAATATAGCTGCTGACGCTTCTGCGAAACAGTGGAATAACTGCTCAGATCCAGCTGCTGCGGACAAGTCTAATACGCTTTTACCGGGTGTAACTGAATTGACAAGCAGCTTCTTCACGAGCAAAGCGTAGCCCTCTTCCAGAAGCTCTTTTTGCTGACTTCGGCTCATCTTGCGCTGGAGGAAGTCAGTTTCCCATTCCTTCAGTACAAGGTACAGCCTCTCTTTATCCAAGGTCCAGATGGCATCATCCATACGCACGATCCATTCATCGAGCTTAGCGACAGAGACAAAACTCTCTAACTTCTCTCTATGCGCTTCCAGTTTGGCGATCACATTTTGAAGGTTCCCTTTGCTCACGGGTTTCAGGAGATATTCTTTCACTCCATAGGACACGCATTGGCGGGCGTATTCAAAATCCCCATAACCCGAGATGACAACAGTCTGAATATCCGTCTCCATCTCCGACAGCCGCCGGCACAGCTCCAGTCCGTCTACCTTGGGCATACGGATATCTGTAAAAAGAAAATCCGGCTGCTCCTCCATAATGAGCTGGATGGCCTCTTCGCCATTCTGGGCCAGCTTAATGTTATACGGATGCTCGCCGCATTGCTGGATCATGATAGAAAGTCCCTTTCGAATCATGGGCTCGTCGTCTACGATTAATACACATCTCATCCATGGATACCACCTTCCGATTCGTCTCGCTTAACGCGTTCCTATTCTACCACACTATGATAGATCAGGATTTGACGGATCCGACCATCATTCCTTTAACGAAATGGCGTTGAAGAAACGGGTAAATCATGATAATCGGAATAGTAGCGACAATGATAACAGCCATTTTAATGCCCTCAGGTGAGGTGTGGGCCAAAGAGCTATACACTGAGGAAGCCGGATCAATGCTGATATCGTCCGTCTCGAAGAGCTTCTTCAACATCACCTGCAGAGGCCATAAAGACGGCTTGTTGATATAATACAGAGCGCTCATGTACGTATTCCAGTGCCCGACGGCATAGAAAATCCCCAATGAGGCCATTACCGGTTTGGACAACGGCAGTACCATGTTGACAATGATCCGCAGCTCGCCACACCCATCGATTCTAGAGGAATCTATCAGCTCCTGAGGCAGCTGCATGAAGAAGCTTCTCATCACGAAAAAGTTAAAAGCGCTGATGGCTCCCGGAATCATAAGTGCCCATAAGGAGTTCATAAGCCCCAAATTTTTTATCAGGATAAAATTTGGAATAAGAGGGGCGCTGAATACCATAGTGAACAATACCATCATGACGATGTATTTACGTCCTAGGAATTCCGGCCGCGACACCGGATAAGCGAGAGACGCTGTCGCAATCAGATTAATTGCGGTGCCCAGTACCGTAATATAGACGGAGACACCGAACGCCCGCCAAATGGAATGATCGCTGAAAACGTACTGATAATTGATCGCGGTAAATTCCTTTGGCAGCAAACCTACCCTGCCATTAATAATTGCTTCAGAGCTGCTAAAGGACTGGGCAATCACATTCAGAAACGGCAGAAACATAGCCAAAGCGAGAGCGGTCAGAAACAAAAGATTGAACACATTAAATAGATTCTGGCCGCGAGTATAGCGTACTCTCATCATCCCTACCTCCATAAAGAGCGATTAATACAGCGATTCACCGGTTGTTTTTTTGCTCAAAATGTTGCCGATGAGCACCAGAATGAGTCCAACTACCGACTTGAATAGCCCCACTGCTGTTGTATAGCTGTATTGCTGAGACAGCAGCCCCGCCTTATAGATATAAGTGTCCAGAATCTCCCCGTTCCCGGTATTAAGCGCGTTCAGGAATACCCATACCCGCTCGAAGCCAAGATCAAGAAATCTCCCGATATGGAGAAGGAACAAAATCATAATCGTCGGTATCAGAGACGGCAGTGTAATGGCTAAGGTTTGTTTCCAGCGCCCGGCTCCGTCTACTTCAGCAGCCTCATAAAGATCTGGGTTTATTCCTGCCAACGCGGCCAGATAAATGATCGTACCGTACCCGGAATCCCTCCAGATACCGGAACTGATCAAAATCGTGCGAATGTATGAATTTTCACCAAGAAAATAAATTGGTTCAAAGCCGAAGGCTTGTAAAACCTGATTCACAATCCCTGTTCCTGGGGAGAGGATACCCAAGGCGATACCGCTGACAATTACCCAAGACAGGAAATGGGGCATATAAACCACCGTTTGCAAAAACCGTTTGTAAAACACAAGCCGAATTTCATTCAGCAGAAGTGCAAGCAATATTGGAGCCGGAAAGGCGAATATAAGATCATACAAGCCTAGAAGAATTGTATTGCTCAAGATTCTTCCGAAATCCTGGTATTGAAACATCGTCCTAAAGTGCTCAAGTCCCACCCATTCACTGCCTGTAAAGCCTTTAAAAATGTTGTAGTTTTGAAATGCAATAACTGAACCAGCCAACGGCAAGTACTTGAAAATGATGAAATACAAGATCCCGGGAATCGCTATCACATAGAGTGCTCTGAATTTCCACATGTTTAAAAGCAAGGATCTTTTCGTGTCGGCTTTGTAGTTAATAAGGTCAACCCCAGTTAACTTAGCTTTCATAACCGTTTCCTATAGATCCTGTTTTCAGCAGGTTCGCCGGAGCATTCTCATCCAGGGGAATTTCTTGAAATTCGACGGTAATAAATCGTTCATCCCGTTCAATAATTCGGGATAACTCCCGCGTGAATACGGTGACTATCTCCTCCTTTTGCTCACTCGTTCGGCCTTCGTACATCCTAATCTCAATATGTGGCATCGGCCTTCCTCCATTTCCTTGAATAGTGAATGAATCTAACCTCATTCTACCTACAATAAAGCGCTTGCAATATGGAGTTTCTATGAGTGAGCTTGTGTTTTCTTTAGGGTATATTCGGTAACGGCCAACCCTCTACTCCCACATGATCATTTTTGAAATAATTGCGACTTATACTGTCAATAAGATTCCCTTGCAGGATGATCCCTTTTCCAGCAAGAAGTCGAATGCCGTTCGTATTGCCAATCAGCGAATTTCCGATCAATTGAACGTCCTGCGGGTCGCCCGCTCCGATATCATTTGCTTTGCTGTCGCCGGGATCATGCTCAAGGGATACAGCCCAATAATTCGACGCAGTATTGTTGCGAATGATATTCTCCTTAATGATTGTACCTGGCCCGTTCAAAATCTGAATGCCTTTGGCGTCCTCTATATGAGTTGTATTTTCAATCACATTTCGCTCGATGACTGTATCCGGAGTGCCCATAGTTACATTGATTCCTTCTCTTGTATTACGAATCGTATTGTCATGGATATAGTTGCGCGGTCCTGACTTACTGTGATTGCTGGGTGCTGTACCCCCGGTGTTTCCCAGCCCGATCGCCGCGCCGTAGGGAATGTCACTAATCACATTGCCGTATATCTCGTTCAAATATTCGAGTTCTCCATGCAGATCGATGGCATCCAGCTTTGTATTCATAAACTGATTGTTTCGCAGAACATTGTTATGGGCAACAAATTGGATCAGCGCCCCATGCCGCAAATAAGGGCCTTCGAAATGGGAGTCCTCCACAACATTCCAAACCGTGTCGTTCTCATACCCGTTGCGGTCCTGTTTGGCCATGCCCTGAATCGACACACCATAGCCAGCACCGCCCGGACCTACATCTGTCGCATTTCGGAACGTGCTGCGGCGTACGACAATATCACGGCTGTTGTCGATACGCACACCCATACGTGAATACTTCTCTACAGTAACCCCATCAACCGTGATGTTGTATGACGGAACCTCACCAAAATTTGCGATGGTAATCATGCTGTCGGGACCACCTGCGTCCGGGTTGTTCACTTTATGATCCGTCGTGTAGACACCATTCCAGGTAGAAGTCAATGTGAGGTTGGATATGGACAGATCATGCTGTCCGGATACTTTCATCAAGGTGCTGTTTTTCACCTTATTGAGAGATGTCTTGAGGATGGTTGTTGATTGATCCTCACCGCGAAGGTTTACACCTGACTTGAGCTTCAAATTGACAAGGGTATCCAATGTTGAGTTCAAATTATAAACCCCAGTCGGCAAATAGACCTCATCGCCGGGCTCAGCACTGTTTATGGCAGCTTGAATAGCAATACCGTCATCTGTGTCGTTATCGGCGAGATCAGCATTATAGTCCAGCACGTTCAAGATGCGCCCAGTGGTAGTAGGTGAGGAATGAACCGGATGCACCGTACCATCAGGTTCGGTTAATCCGGGAGCTGTGAATGGGATCGGTTCCCGGGGTGGATTAGGCGTGTAATTCGGAATGCTGGCTACAGGTGTATCTCCATTTGCGAACGGCGCATAGATGTTTACCTCCGATAAACTTGTAAACGCGCTGCCATCAGAATTCCCAAGACCTACGATGCGCACATATCTTGCTTCTGTGTCAGGAAGATCGAAAGGTTGCATCTCTATGGTCCTGAACATACTTGCACCAGTCCATATCGTAGTCCAAGCTAAACCGTCATTTGAAGTTTCGATACTCAATTGAGCCGTGCGCGTATCACCTTTATAAACGGCAATACCTATATAACTGATCTGCTTCCGTTCGCCTAAATCGTATTGGATCCACGGGCTGTTACCTGCAGCGGACCAACGGGTGAACAAGTTATTATCGATGGTATTCGTTGCGATATTGCCATCGCTGTCGCTGGCTGTCACGTTTGCAATCGCATAAGGAATGATGGGTTCTGTAAGCGTTGACCGGGTAAAAGCAAGCGGTACGGATGTATTGCCCGACTGATCCACCGCTTCAACCTTAAAGCTGTACGCCGTGCTAGGGCTAAGCCCAACGACTGTATACGTTGCATCGGTAACATTGGATAACAGGGTGTTATCCCGGTATACGCGATAGGAGGCGATACCTTGATTATCGCTGGCGGCCGGCCATGAAAGTTGAATGAACTCTGTACCTATATTGACAGCCTTCAGAGAACTTCCATCCGGCCAGGAAGGTTTCTCAAGGTCACTTGAAGGTTCAACCGCTTCTTGAACAACAAGCTGTGGACGGGGGTTGCTGTTGCCATTAGCTTCTTTCGAATAGACATTGAGGGAAATTCCAGTGCTTGCCGTATCACCAAGCAGAAAAGCGATATTACCGCCCGATGCGGACAATCTGTCTCTGACAAACTCGGACACATCGATGCTGTAAACCTGTGGAGCTCCTGATTTGTCTGCCGTTACGGTAAATTTCCCACTTAACGAAGCAATGGTCAGATCCGTGACAGGCGCATTGCTCCAAGTCAGCTCCGATTCAGTCCAATTTGTATCCTTTAGGCCGAATAACGAAAGTTCGAGGTCCGCATTGGATGAACCCTTTTTGGCAGCAACATTAAAAATATACCTGTTTGCAGGATTGCTATATGAAGAGACATCAAATTTAAAATACACATATTTCTTGTTCTCGGCGCCAGAAGAAATACTGAACAATCCATTGCTGCTGCCCGTCGCGCTATTGAAGTTTACAGTGGGCTTGCTGCTGTCGATGACTGCATCGTCGCTCGGTGTCAGACTGGCTAGATCGCGGTATACAACCTCATCATCAGATGTTGTTGCCGTTCGATTCTTTACATATTGATCCATAAAAGCCCAAGCCTCGGCGCTTGCTTGCTCAGCCGCTTCGCCTATAAAACCGTGACCTTGTTTAGGTACAATTTTGACATCGACCACTTTCACGCCTGCATCCTTCAATTGACTGGAGAACGTAATACTGTCCGTGTATGGGATCGTTGCATCCACATCCCCATGGCGGATGAAAAAAGGCGGATCGTCCGGTGACGCATAAGTGCCAGGCATGGCCAACCTTGCCTGGTCTGGCACAGAGAACGCGTCGTTCCCGCCTAAAAGCGCTTTCACGGATTTATAGCTATTAGCGAAATTTGTTGTAAAATCCGCTGGACCGTACAGATCGACAACGGCTTGCACTTGATCAGAATATTGCTGCCAACCGCCATTCCCCTCCAAATCCGGAACGTTTACGGTATGTCCAGTATCCAATGTGATTGTCTCGCCTGACTTGATGTCCCCAGTGGTACCGAGCAGTGAGGCCAGATGCCCCCCTGACGACGAACCCCATACACCGATCCGACTCGGGTCCAAATGGTATTCTGCCGAATGCGCGCGCAAGTAACGGATAGCAAGCTTCACATCCTGAATTTGCGCCGGGAATGGCGCTTCCGGGGTTAGGCGGTAATCCAGCGATACTCCGATATATCCTCGCTTGGTTACATAGTTGCAGATACTGGCAAGGGCTTGCTTCCGGTCCCCATGGTTCCAACCTCCGCCATGAATGTATACCATCACTGGCATCGGTGCATGAGGCGGGATCTTAGGTACGGCAATCGAAGTATAAATCGGCCGCGTTCCAGCGTTCCCAATCAGCACATCTTCATACAGCTTAACGCCTTCAGGAACCACAAACGGCTTAGGTTCAACCGGTGTAGGGATTGGCACCGGTGTCTCTGCGGGTGGTATTCCAGGAATCGCTTGAGCTTTGAGGGCCACACTATCGATGTACATATTCGCGCTCATCAATTCCCCCACACGGACCCGGATCTTGACGTTCGGGTTGTTGTCAGCTCCGCTGCCCAAGTTTTGGACTTTGAGTTGGTTCGGCTCACTGTTCTTTTGTTCCAGCGTCCCTGGGGGCAGCTTAAATTCCTCCAACGTTGTCCAATTTATCCCTCCGTCACCTGACCATTCTACGATGACGCTTCCTCCGATGTAGGAGGATGCCCGTGTATAATAACTCAATTGAAGATTGCGGTACCCCGTCGAATTCACTGGCAGCGCCAATGCATCCTTGCCATCGATTTTCACCAGATTCGGTACGGACGGGGCCGTGGACGAAACCGAAGTTTTCGCCATGCTGTTTCCTTCACCTTCCTGCAGCCAAGGCCCCGGAATGGTAACGCCACCGGTCGATCCAAAATTGTCAGGGTCATCGAAGTTTTCCTCGTAGAGCGTAACATAGTCATCGTTTATTCCGTCTGCATAAACTTTGGTAAGCGCTTGCATTTCCAAAGGCGAATATAACAAAGCCAACGCCAACAGTACTCTAATGCCCACTCGAAAAGCTTTCCTATATAGTCCGTTTCTCAAATGAATTCCTCCCTGACATGGTATAGGTAATCACAAGCATTATGGAGTTCAAACCTCTTTTGAGATGCAGCTTATTAATGTCGGGACAAAATTACACCGTCGTTATTGTTATAACGTTCTGTTGCTTCCTTGACGACGTCACTTCCCCCTTTCTGCAGCCATTCCTCCACCACCTTCGGATAGTCTGAGATCGGCTTTTTGCCGTATACCATATTGATCACATGCGTCAATATAACAGGCGGCAATTTATCTCCACCTGGAGTGATGTCCGGGTTTTTCTGATAGCCTTTTACTTGCGGTTCAAATTGAATCCCGTCGCGTCCCTCATTCGCAAGTACTGTGTCGTAGAGCTTCATCAAATCTTTTCCTTCGGGTGTGAGACTAAGCGCGCCTTTATTGTAGGTAGTATCCTGTACGAACCACAGCAGGATTTGACGGAACGTTTCCTCATCAGCTTCATCGGCTGTTTTCGGTCTGTTATAGTTAATATTTCCGTTCTCTACAGTGTAGTTTTCCCCTTCAATTCCGAAGGTAAAAAACTTTTCCGCTTCGTCACTAACCATCCAGTTGAAAAACTTGATGATCCCGGCAGGATCTTTCGCATCCTTGTTAATTAAATACGCTCGCGGCACCGTACCGACAAGACGAAGTCCCCCCTTACCGTCAGGTCCTGTGGGCGAGGCGATCAGCTTCATTTTACCAGTAGGCACCTGTTCTCTTAGCTGCTGATCCCATTGGATCAACAGGTTGGCATTCATGTTCCAGATACCCGCCTTGCCTGCAAGAATATCGTTCTTGAATTTCGTGGGATTAATTGTGACGAACTCTTTGTTTATCAGTCCTTCGTCGAACATTGTCTTGTACGTTTGGATCGTCTTTTGCATATTTTCGATATTCATAAATTTCGGGACAATTTGATCCCCTTGTTTCATAAAGAAATTGGCAAAGGTATCGTAAGATCCGAAGAACATATCCGAATATACAAAGTCCTCCCGGCCCATATAAGGATTCTCCACACCCATCTTCTTAAAAGCACGCATGACATTCAGGAAGTCATCGACTGTTTTAGGCTCTGGCAGCCCTGTTTGTTCCAAAAGATCCGCACGAATCCAAGTTGCCCGGCGTGACGGATTGGACAGCCATTCCGGAATCGCGTAGATATTACCTTTCGCATCGGTCTCCTTGTCCCATGCCTCCTTCGGAACTTTCTTGAGAAGATCTTGCCCATACTGCTCAAGCAATTCATTAAGTGGCATGAATACTCCAGCCTCCACGGAACCTGCCAACTGAGGGTTCGTCAGCCCAGAGCTTGCTTGCACGACATCCGGAATGTCGTTGATCGCGAACATTTGGATCATTTGGGAATCAAAATTTTTCTGCTGCATCAAACGGATGTTAAGATCTGTATTTGTAAGTTCCTCCAGCTTTTTGACCCATTTGTCATCATTGATATTCGGATGATTGTCTGCATACGAAATGTTTCCGCTCCGGAACGATATGGAGATAGCAGTGGTTTTTTCTGGACTCTCCCCCGCTTGCTCTTCTCCCCCCTTATTAGAAGAGGAACATCCATTCATAGAGGCGGCTAATAATGAAACTCCCACCATGGTAAGCATCCAACGCTTCATTTCCATCAACTCCCTATTACAAAATTTGGGACACGGCACTAGAATGACTAGAAGTTCGGAGGGGCTCGATCATGGGCCGCAACAGTTTTGCTAAATGCTCGCTCATTAGCGTGTGTCCATAATCGGAAGGATGAATCAGATCGGAGGTCAGCGAGGTAAGATCGCGCATGACTGATGCGCCATCCAGCAGATGTAGTTGTGGATGTTTATTGCTCTCACAGTAACGAAGCAGCACTTCGTTAAAAATCCCCTCTTGGACATGAAGAAGATGGCCTGCATCAAGAAAATACGTTGCACGATTCGGATAAATCGTAGTAACAAACACAGGTTTGTCAGGATGATTTTCGATAACCCGGTCCAGCATGTAAGACACTCTACGCTTGAATTCCTCGGGAGACACTACAGCACGCATATTGACACCAAGTTCCAGAAACAGAAAATCCCAATCCTCACGTTCAGCCAGATGATCGGCAACTACGTCCTCGCAATAACAAGATCCGCTAAGCGCAAGATTTAGCACATCCACACCAAGTCTGCGCGCTGTCTGCTGTAAGTAACCATTGAAATGATGCGTGGATCCCGCGCTCTGGCTGATGGAAGATCCATAGGCGAGCATCGTAAGCTTCGGTACCTCATCCGGTCTAGGCGCACGTACTTCACAACCAAAAGCATCCACATCGTAGAAAACAGCTCCGAAACGATCAAAATGCAAACGCCATACGTTAGAGGAAAATCCAGACTGATTCAGCCGCTTACTTGATACCTCTGTAAAACGTTCCGGCTCCTCCAAGTGCAGAGTGGTTACCGTACCCGCCTGCAAAAAATGCTGAGAATGAAAAAAATCCCCTCTGCATACCACAACTCGGCCGTTACTATCATTCGATCCGACAGTGACCCTAACATGCTTGGATTCGGTGACAAACCGCAATTCGCAACCGTTCGATTGTATAGCTTTGGTTCTTCCTTTCTCTGACAAGCCATTGCGCACATGCTGTGGAAAACGCTGGAGATGCAATCCAGATTGATAGGGTTTATGAACCAGCTCCGAAACATTGTGAAAATAAACGCCTTCCTTTTCCATCGTTGCAGCTACACCACCTTAATAATAATGAGTTCGCGTTAACTCATATCTGACTTCTATTGCATCATATAATAATAATAAAAGTATAGTCAACATGTTTTTATGAGTCATATATGAGTCAATTATTGTGCGACAAACAAATACTTCAGCATAACAAAAAGCACAGGTTCAGAATTGAACCTGTGCCGGAATTTTCGAAAAAACTTTCAGCCCTCAAGAGTGCTGAGTCTCCTGATTTACCGTATTCAATATCTCCTCAAGCCTGCGGCATAACTCGTCGTTGTCCAGTAGGCCTGATACAAACATCATGATATCGCGTTGAATCTCTTTCAACTGGAGGTTGCTTAAACCCAGCTCTGTAACCAGACGATAGGTAGGGAAGATCTCACGGTAAAGCTGAAAACGGGCCGGACGATAACCCACTTCCTCACCTTCCCAATCCATCACCAAACGGTTGGCTGCAATATTCAGTGTCTTGCGCCTAATGATCAGTTGCGCCTCGTGTGAGGTGAGAAAATCAACGAGTAGCATGGATGCATCCTTGTTCTGTGATTTGCTGTTAACCGCCAGTCCATTTATAATCAGCAGCGTATCAGCATTTTGCAGCCGAGGCAATGGAGCAATATCGAATGCCAAATCGGATTGACGCAATTGATTCAAGAAATAATAGGTCGTCATTATCATGGACACTTTGCCTTGCAAGAACAAGGCTTCCGCATCCGCATCGCTCTCGGACAATACGGCTGGAAATACATCCTTCATGCCTATCAGCTTTCGGATGGTTCCTAAACTGTCGAGTAGCTTTGAGCCACTGAACCGGTATTTGCCTTCGTCATCCTGTTCTGCCGCAAACGTTGTGCCGCTTTGAAGCAGGAACAACGGCCACCGGTTACGAGAAGGCAAATAAAAATAAAAACCGTACCAGTCATGACCTTCTGCTACCTTTCGACCATTAGCGAACAAATCGTCCCAGGTCCAGCTACTGTCGGGTGGTGATACGCCGGCTTCCTTAAAGTGCTGTTTATTATAACAAAGCACGACTGGAGAATAAATAAAGGGGCGAACACGATTATGGTCACCGTACCGGAACGGGTCGGAAAGAAAACGATACGTGTCCGGCTGTTCCTCCATCGGCTCCAGCAGCTCTGTACAGCCTTGCTCCAAAAAATCCTGGTAATTGTTATTATTCATCAGTACGACATCCATGATTTCCGATTGCAAATATTCTTTCAAAGATGTTGAGTAGTTTCCTGAAGACAACTCGAGCGGCTGAACGTCGATATGCGGATAGCGTTTGCCGAACTCATTCAGTAGCTCTTGCATCTCTACAAGCTTGGGGATGGTGTTCACATATCCGAACTTGATCGTCGTTCTGCCTTCCTCTACCGGAGGGATGACCCGATTGCCAACACGCGGAATTTTCTCAATTAAGCCTTCATCCACCAGCACCTTGAGCCCGTTGCGCACAGAAGCGTTACTAAGTCCGAAACGCACCTCTAAGTCGCTTTCTGAAGGAAGATAACTGCCGATCGCTATACTTCCCGAACGAATTTCATGTCGCAAGGTTTGAATCATTTCCTCTAGCCTAATCCTGAAAAATTTTCTGCTATTCCTTTTCTGCATTGGGTTTCCTCGCCATCTTCCGATTAATCGAGCCCATAGGGACAAGTTTATATAGTATTCATCATACTGAAATCCTTTGGGAACGACAAGTATTCGGAGTCTGGCCCCATATAGCGTATGTTCTGCACCAACGGTGTCATACAGGACAGTCAATACACCGTAATCCTCTTAATACCCCATATAACTCTCCAAACCGGCTGGATCTATAATGATCATTTGCTTGTTTCCGATTAGCTCAATAAGACCTGAATCTTCGAACCTTGAGAATTTTCTGCTAATAGTTTCGCGGGTGACCCCAACATAACTGGCCAGCTCTTCACGAGACAACGGAAGGTCAATATGAATATGAGCGCCACGCTGCTTACCATATTTGTCGCTGAGTTCCATGATCATATAAGCAATTCGTATTTCGGGATCTTTGGTCGCCAGGCTTTGCGCCAGATTTTCCGTATGGGCTAGTCTTTTGGTCACACTCTTCAGTAGCCTGAGCGAAATATCCGGATTATCCCTCATCAGCTGCTCCATATCCGTTCGGGTCAGCATGCAAATGTTAGTGTCTTTCAGAGCATAAGCACTGAAGTTACTCAGCTCATCGCTGTTAAAAATGCTCAGTTCCCCGAAAAAGTCTCCATTCGTCAAGATGTGCAAAATTTGTTCCTTGCCCTCAGGAGTTGTTTTAGATAATTTAACATGCCCTCGCTGAATAATGTACAGCGTATCTGACGGCGCCCCTTCCAGAATTAAAGGTTGACCTTTAGTAAACTTACGATGCTTGATCATAGCACTGATCCGGGAGAGATCGTCATCGCTTAACGCAGCAAAAATAGGCACCTTGCGGGTACAAGGTTCAGCAGCGTATTGGCAAGAATACTCCTTCATAACTGTCCCCCCTGTTGTTCATTTTTTGTACAACTCCTACTTCCTTTAAGATGCAGAAGTTTTTTTGTCCTCAACCGGTGCAAAATGACTGGTATCTTCACCGCATACCGGACAGACCCAATCTTCAGGCAAGTCTTCAAATGCAGTGCCTGCAACAACATCCTCATCGGGATCGCCTAATGCCGGATCATAGATATAACCACAGGGTAGACAAATGTATTTTTTCATCTTTATCATCTCCTAAAAAGTTAATAGTTTAGTTCAACCTGGTTTGTACTTCAGCCATAATCTCCTCGATGCTACTCCCGTTAACATCGATCCCCTCAAGGGGGATGCCTTGCTCTACAGCGGTTTTATACCCCAGAGAAGCAGCTGCTCCTTGCCAGGATATCGCACCAATCATTGTGTTATCTTTCACATAGATTCGCGTATACGCCCCATTTTCTTCTCCGCTTACCACCGTATCGCAATACCGTTCATCCACGTTGCCTATCGAAAATAAAGAGATGCCAAAAGCATTAAATAAGGTAACCGGAACAGCTCTACGATACGCAGTCAGATTGGCAACCATATTACTGCCGGCAATCCGGCCCTGCTCAATCGCTCCGCCCCACAGTCCTTCCACATGCCCGTTAACTTCAGCCACATCTCCGGCTGCGTACACATGTGGATCATTTGTTTGCATTTGTTCATTTACGATAATGCCCTGCCGGACTTGAATACTCGAGCCACTTACCAGTTCCGTATTCGGTACAATACCAATGGAGTAGACCACATGGTCACAGGAAAAATGAGATTGGTCGTCCAGCGTAATTCCGGTAACAAACTCTGTTCCTGTAATAGACGCCACATCTGCTTGAAGAATAACCTTCACACCTGCTTGTTCAAGGTTCTCCTTAAGTAGTTGTGAGGATTTCTCATCAAGCTGTCTGCCCATCAACCGGTGAAAAGCTTCGATCACCGTTACCTGATATCCAGCTTCATGCAGCGCCCAAGCGGTTTCGATTCCCTGCACTCCCCCACCGATTACGGCTACATGGCTGCCATCCTGCAGGTTTTCTTTCAATCTGTCCGCGTCGTTCATGTCCCGGAGGGTATGGACATTGTTCAGGCCGGAGCCCTCAAGGGAAAGTTCACGATTCTTCGCTCCCATACACAGTAAAAGCTTATGATAAGAAACACTCTGCCCATCTTCTGTCACAACAATTTGCCGGTCCGGGTGGACAGAACGGATTCGGGTCGAGGTTTTTACGGATATACGGTTATCGCGGTACCACTTTTCCTTTTTAATCAGCACCTTCTCACTGTGCAGGTCGGTAAACAGCCCTTTAGTCAGCTTAATCCGGTTATAGGGCAGTTGGCTTTCCTCCCCGAGGATCGAAATTTCCGAATCTGCGTCTTGATCACGGATGGCTTTGGCGGCATGGACGGCGGCTACTCCGCCGCCAACAATAACGTAATGTTTTGTCATCCTATGCTCCCCTCCCTAAAATGAACTCAGCAGCAAATCCGATACAAATTCAGCCGCATTTTTAATTTTTTGAACTTTCTCAGGCTCTTTCGGGGAAAACCTGATTCGTACAGGGAACTCTACATGTGTCATCCCCGTGGATTTAATAACCTCAGATGTGCTTTGCACCGTCATGTTTGTTCCATTCAGATAATCCTGAATGACTTCAATGGCTTCACCACTCCAACCGTAGGAGCCAAAGGCTGCAGCAAGTTTGCCTTCCAGATTCATATTGTGCAATTCTTTCAGAATGTTCTCCATATTCCCAATCATGTCCGCGTATTTAGTGGAGCTGCCAATAAAGACCGCGTCAGCTGACGTTATGCTGTTCAGAATATCGGTGGCACTGCTTTTATCTGCATCCCAGACCTCTGTCTCAATATTATTTTCCTGCAAGCAATCCTGTATAATTTTGGCCATCTTCTTGGTACTGTTTTTGATGGTGGTATAAACGATGGTTGCCTTTTTTCCTTGCGTCGTTTCGCGGCTCAATGTGGCGTACATCTCGATATATTTACGTATGTCCTCCCGGATCACAAACCCATGGGAAGGAGCGATCATCCGGATCTCAAGATCCTTAACAGCCTCTAACAGGGTTCTTACATATCTTCTGTGAGGATGAATAATTGCTGCGTAATAGCCCTGGAAATCTTCCGTAATATCAAACCCGGCTTCATCGCTGAATAGATTCTCCACCGCAACATGCGTGCTGAAAATATCACAAGGAAATAAGATTTGATCTTCGATACAATAGGTGATCATCGTTTCTGCGGTATGGAGATACGGTGTTTCTTTAAACAGCAGCGTTTTCCCGCCAATATCCAGCTTATCTCCGTCTTTAACCACCAGGAAGTTCCGGCTATGAAGCTTGTACATTTCCTGCAATTCGGGAACAGCAATCTCGGTGCATACGATCGTGGCATTTGCAGCCTTGGCAGCGAGAGCTGCCAGTCCACCAGAGTGATCAGGCTCTGTATGATTAATTACAATGTAATGGATATCTAGAAGATCAATCATTTCACCCAGACACTCGGCATATTCACGTCCGAATTCCATATCTACGGTATCAATGACAGTTGGTTTACCTGTTTTTAATAAATAAGAATTATAGGTAGTTCCTTTTGCCAGAATCAGGCGGTGAAATGGAACCTGGCGGTTATCGATTTTGCCTATCCAGTAAGTATCCTCGGCGATTTTTTTGAATTGTGTACTCATTTCTTTAACCTCCAATGTTTGATTGATAATGTTTATCAACAACCTTATTTTATTATGGTTGCCAAACAAAAAAGAGGATTTGAATCAAATTATAAAAGTTTGAAAAAAAATGAATACCTTAAATTTAGACGATCTAAATAAAGTGATTATGCGTTGGGTCACATTTTAAATAAAAAGCCACACAAATGTTTGCACTTCGCCTTAAAGAAAGAATAACCCATAACAACTTTATGCCATATCCTAATGAAAATAATAAAAAGGTGGATATCCATGACTGAAATACAAATAGCTGCTGTGGGAGATCTAATGGTCAAACGTTATATTATTTCGGATGCTAAACAGCCTGACGGAACCTATTCGTTCAGCCCCCTGTTTGCAAAAGTAGCTCCTTATCTAAACCAGGCTGATTTGACGATTGGCAATCTCGAAACCACCTTTGCTGGAAGTGGCCCCGAGTGCCGGAAAAGCCCACGTTCAGGCGGTCCGATATTCAAATGTCCAGACGAACTGGCCCCTGCACTTAAGCAAGCCGGATTCGACGTATTAGTAACGGCCAACAATCATTGCATGGATTATGGTGCCCCGGGTCTGGTTCGGACGTTACGAGTTCTAGACCGTAATGGAATCGACCACACGGGAACAGCTAAATCATTAGAAGAATCCAAGAGAACGCTTATTAAAAACGTCAAAGGAATTACGATCGGCATCCTCTCCTACACAGCAGGAACCAACCGAATTCCTGTACCAGTGAGTAAGCCATGGCTGGTTAACCGGATATCTACGCCCAAAATCATTCGGGAGATTCGAGATTTAAAAAAGAAAGTCGATCTAGTCTTGCTTTATCTGCATTTCGGAAGCGAATACCGTTACACTCCAAACAAGAGGCAAAAAGAGCTGGTCAATCTCTTCTTTAAAAATGGCGCCGACATCATACTGGGGTCTCACCCACATGTTCTACAACCGTTAGCGCTTCGTGGAAAAAAACAATTCGTTATTTACTCATTGGGGAATTTTGTTTCGACTAAACTAATGAATATTCCTTATACACAAAGCGGTATCATTCTTACGCTTAAAATAAAGAAGGATGAAAAAGGACACACGAGTATAACTAACGTAGGTTACATCCCGACTTGTGTAGATCGAAGAATAAAAAGCGGCAGGAAAATTACAGAGATCATCCCCATCCGCGACGCATTAAAGAAAAGCGACACCGACATAAAAACAGAACGGCGAAATCTCATGAATCGAATGTTGAAACATACGACAACAATCTTAAAGAGGGAATAGAGTCGTTACAGAAAAATAACGTTCCGCGGAATTACCGCGGAACGTTATAGATTTAGCGCTCAAAACTGTGTTTGGGTTTAGCGTAAACGATCAGGCATCATTAATTTAAGGAATTCTAGAATACCATTCTCTACTACGAGTTCTTCTCTATCTTGATCAGCAAGTACTCTTCTGATGATATCTTCATTACCCTCCAGCACTTTACTTGTCCAATGAGGATCAATGATAAGAGAACGTCCTACTGCTACTAATTCAGCATTTGTCAACGTGTCCTCTGCGTCCTGTTTGGTACGGATATCTCCGACCCCAATTAAAGGTACACGGCCATTGATTTTCTCATGTACATATTGCAGGATTGATTTTTCTTTAAAATCTTCTGATGCAGATACTTTCTTAAAATCCCCTAATGAAATATGCAGATAATCTAGCTTTTTATCAGCTAATTTATCAATGAGATAAAAGGTATCGGTGATTTTAATTCCAGGCTCTTCATATTCTTCTGGAGAAAAACGATAACCGACAATAAAATCCTTAACCTTTGAATTGTCAACGACAGCAATAACCGCATCCACTAATTGGTTAATGAAATTAAATCTTTTCTCTAAGCTTCCGCCCCATTGATCATCACGACGGTTGGAGTGTGGAGAGAAGAACTGTTGGACTAAATATGTGTTTGCTCCATGAATTTCTACCCCGTCAAATCCAGCTTGAATAGCTCGTTGAGTCGCTTTTTTAAAATCCTCAATTACACCGAAAATTTCATCTTCTGTTAATGCTCTTGGAATTTCTGCATTCGGACGTTCGGCAGCAATGGCGCTGGAGGAAACGGGTTGTACGCCACGTAGTATTTTTGAATCTGTCATTCTTCCTGCATGGAATAGTTGTAAAATAGCTTTTGTTCCATTTCGTTTAATAGTAGATGCTAATCGGCTAAGGCTAGGAATAAATTGATCGGAGGAAACACTAAGTTCACCTTCCCATCCTTTTCCACCCTCTTGTACATTTGCTGCCGCAGTGATGACCGCACCTACTTCGCCCGTTCTTAGTGAATAGTATTTCAATTCATCTTGTGTTACTACACCGTCATAAAAGCTCATTCGCGTGGTCATTGGAGCCATAACCACTCGATTTTTTAATGTCAGTCCTCTGCGAAAAGTTAATGTTGTGTCTAGTGCTATCATCTTTTTCCCAACTTTCATTAAATTATATTTAAACAAAATATTATATACATGCGCATACATATAAATTACAGCAATGATTTATTCTTGTCAACTAATAAACAACTGCTGTTGAATACAGCAAAAAGCACTGTTCAGCGGAACAGCGCTTTTTGCTCGATATGAATCGTCCTTATTATTCTAGTTCGGCCGGTTTTACAATGGCTGTACCTTTATTATTCTTGGAGTATTTAGCTTCAATTTTCGTGGTGTATGTATCTTTTGCTCCATCACTTACCAGCACATAACTCAGATCGACTGTCAGCTTTTCCGTTTGCCAGGTCTTAGTATTGACGAATAATTTCCACGTTACGCTTTTGGGTTGAACTGTCTCACCATCCCAGAGGTTCTCCTGGTCATAGAGTTTGATTATCCCCTTAGCTGCTGTCGGATCGGTTACAGTGAATTGTAAGACCGTTTGTGCGCCAGCAGTGCTGACTTTCATGGATTTTTTATAACTTTTTACCGAATCAAGCATGGAAACAGGATCGTATTGGCCTTTAGAGTAAAAGGCATCCCATTCCGTTTTCTCCAGTCCAAGCCAATACTGTGCATCAGGATCGATCGGCTCCCCGTCATCGTCGTAACCTGAAGAATCGTCTTCAGATTCATCGATAAGCTCACTTCCGTCTACAAGATAGTAAAACTCCTTATCGTTGGCATACAAGCTGTAAGATGTTTCTAAAAGACTGCTAGCGACAGTACCTGCTGCGGCAAAATTCGGCAGACGGCTGATATCCAGCTTCAGAGTGTTGGTGTTGCTGATACGCACCCCGCCGCTTTGAATATCCTGTTTTTTGGTCACATCCAGATGGAAATTCTTTATTGCTTTGGAGGCTGCCGTTACTTTGCTGATCATCTGATCCGCGGTTACTGCTGTTGAGGTAGCTGCAGACACTACTCCAGGATTAGACATCCATCCGATCGTTCCGGACAGCAATAAAGCACCTACTGCCAAACTAGTACCTATTGTTTTGAAAAAACTGTTCATGTACTTCCCCTTTCGGCCCCTTGCGATAATGTAACGCCGTATAGGTCGAAATAATAAAAGAGCTCAAAATAGACTACATATTCTTAGAGCTATCCTTTATGCTTCATAAGACATCCCTATGGCGGCCTGGCGATCATTTCCTTCTGTCGAAAGGCTTTAGACCCATGGCTTTGTGTCATCATCTTTCGATGATTTTACCTTTAACGCGGACATTCAATTAGTTTTAATAGATTAGGGACGCATGTCCCACCGCTAATTTTATCATGGTTATAATTACCTGTAAACGACTTATCTTCCATTCGAATTCGCTATGATACTCAGAAGAAATACTACAATCAAAATGAAAAATGAACGATTACATACGCTTATAAGTCTTATTAATGAGAACAGCAGAGACAGGGGGTGCAGCAAAATGAGTGACCGGGAAATTTTCGAGCTCTATAAAGAACAAGTATATTATTTTTGTTACTACTTAATGAAAAATCAGGCAGATGCGGAGGATATTTCCCAAGAGGTATTTGTAAAAGTTATCTTAGCGGATAAGTCGAAGATAAGAAACTTGAAAGCTTGGATTTTACGAATTGCTTCGAATGAGTGCAGCAGTGTGATCAAAAGGCGTAAGACGGGGTGGATGAAAGAAGTACGTAATTATTTACTATCCAGGTCTGAGGAATCAAACCCTGTAGAAAAACGTTTGGATCGACAGGAAACTAAAAAAGAATTACAAGGGTTATACAGTCAGCTTCCTGACAAAATCAGAATGGTAGTAGTCCTTCGTTTTATAAACGAATTGACTGTACCCGAGATTTCTAAAGTTATGAGCATACCCGAAGGAACTGTAAAATCCAGACTGAACAAGGGACTTAAAATACTAAATAGAATGGGTGGAACCCAACTAAAGGAGCTGAATAGTAATGAGTCTCTATATTGAAAAAGATAAACATATTCCCCGACCGGATTATGATTTGATGTGGACTGCCATAGAACAAGAAGCTTATACACGTCAAAGAAATCTGCATGCCTCCCAGAATACTCCTAGGTCTAATAAAAAGCTTATTCCTATCAGTATTGTCTTCTCTTGCCTCTTACTTGTAACCATTCCTGTATTCGCTAGTATGACGATTAATTGGGATAAAATTGGTGGTCGAAGTGTGAGCAATGCATTAAATAACGGCATCGGTCAACAGTATAATCTTCAAACTTCCATTTCAGGAGTAACAATGAATTTGAACGGTGTTGTAACTGATGGAGAAAAAATGAAAATGCTGTTATCACTTGATACTAAATCTGATCTATCCAAATATACTGGATTTGCTACAGAGGAAAACATCATGACTAGTGAATCCAGTGCCAAGGCAAAGGTATACGGTTATTTAGAATACGATCCTGAAAGCCAGAAACTCATTGGAGTATATGAGACACCTGATACATTAAAGGATGATAAAAAGGACTACAGGTTTGAAGCACGGAATCTCATTTTTTACAGTGATCGGAATATTCCCTTACAATCTAATCATCAAGCAGGGGATACTATCAATACTGGAGTTAAGCAATATCCAAGCATTCAAATCGAATCCGTTCGACATGTTTCCAATCAAACCATTATCCGTTACAAAGTCGCTGCATCACCATCTGACTTAGGACGGGGTAACCCACATTTGGTAGTTAGTACTGGTGGTCAAGAGAATGAAGCAATTCCAACCATCATGCCTAACGAAGGATCGGATTTATTTATTGAACAGGTCTTTAATATAACTGAATCAGATTGGAAGGAAGCTAGTCTTCATTTTAGTTACATTGAAGAAGCGAAACGATTTTCAGGTACGTGGAAGTTCGATTTTAACGCAGATGGAAAAAAAGCAAGTGAGGCGATTTACACTAAGAAACTGTATAACAGTCCTGAATTTCAAGAAAAGACCGGTATGACCTTAGATCAGCTAGTGGTTACCCCTTTGGATATCCAAATTCTAATAGATGAAAATGATTCGCTTAAAAAAGGAATTGTCCACTATAATACCGCTCAGTTGGTTATAGGTGATCAAACAATCACTGGGGGTTGGAATTTGAAGGGAGATCATTCCGAAAGCTACCAGCATTTATTTCAATTCGAATCTCCGGAATGGTATAACGACTGGTCCGATGTTCCAATGAAACTTATATTAAAGGATGCTGTCATTGAGAAACGTGATACTACTAAGAATTGGATCACTATAAACAAACCTAAAGAAGAAAAGCAGTTCACTTCACTTGATGTCGATGGGTTAAAAATTGAATTCACTTACTATACTGAGGGGGGAAATTTGATTGTGGAATCAACATCCAAATCTTCTGGCTTCAAAAGCGTTAACCAAACTACGTTACGGATTAATGGCAAAGAAGTTGTGCCTGAAATTACACCTAAGGGCATGATATCTACAGGAACTAATATTGATAGCTACAAAGATATCCCTTTCGACGAAAAAATCGAACTGAACCCTGGTATCTATAAATATAGCGATCCTAGCCGGAACGAGGAAATTAAACTTTAATACAGGAAGTTAATCTAGGGGCGGATTATTTTTAATAGAATCAATTCTGTTTATGTATCTCTTTTATTTCCTTCACAACAAAAAAAGCATAGAACGGACTCAAGTCCGCTTTATGCTTTCCATTATTAAGATAAACAATATTTAACCAGCGCATCTCGCACACCATGCTCGTTGTTAGACCCCGTTACAGCATTCGCTGCCGCTTTGACCTCAACCGGAGAATTATCCATCGCAACGCCCATACCCGCGTATGTAAGCATAGAAATATCATTAAAATAATTACCGATCGAAAGAACTTCCTCTTGCGGAATTCCCAGCTTCACAGCCAGATTCTTTAAGGCGTTGCCCTTGGAGGCTTCCGGATGCATCAAATCAACGAAAAATTCACCACTGCGCAAAATATTGTACTCATGGGTCCAAGTACGCCATTCACGTTCAGCTTCGTCAAGGATTTCTGGTTGTGTAAATACAGTAAACTTAACAACCGGTTCACGGAAATCTTCCCATGCTGGCAGTGTAGCCGGCACGATACGGAAGTGTTCATACATATAATTGGCTTCTTTGGTCAGGTTTTCTACATTATCTACATACATATCAAAAGCCGTATTCACATCATAATGAATATCATGCTTTCTACAATAATCAATATAAGGGTCAAGACCACGAGCATCCATACCGTATTGATGCAGCACTTCCCGATCTTTCACACGAACCGTAGCAGCTCCGTTATGACCCAGCACATAACCAGACAACCCCATTTCCTCCATAAAAGGAATCGAGTTCTGCGGACTGCGGCCGGTACATAACACGATCTGCCCGCCAAGACGTGTAACCTCAGCAATGGCTTCTTTATTCTCAGTGCTCAAGTGGTGATCATCATTCAACAGTGTACCATCCACATCTAGTGCAATCAGTTTGTATCTCATACTCCCACCATCCTTGTCTTTCTTTTTCTATATATTATTGTTCTGGTGCTTCTGTACTTAAGAGTGCCAGTTCCTCTAGCGTAAGTTCCCGGCTAGCTCCCATTGGCAGACTTTCGTCCAGCCTCAATTCTCCCATAGATACTCGTTTCAGAAAAGTGACTTTTTTGCCGACAGCTTGGAACATTCGCTTCACCTGGTGAAACTTCCCTTCTGTGATGATCAGCGAAATATGTGAGATTACTTTACTGCCGCGTTCTCTTCCCAATATAGTTAGCTGTGCAGGTAAAGTAACATATCCATCTTCCAGCTCGACACCTGCCGCAAAAGCCGCTACATCGTCTGCATCTACGTCTCCCTCAACTGTAGCTTCATAAGTCTTAGGGACATGCTTGCGTGGCGATAGTAGTTCGTGGGCAAGCTTTCCATCATTGGTGAGCAGAAGCAGCCCTACTGTGTCCTTATCTAACCTTCCTACAGGAAAAGGTTCAAACTGTACATATTCCTGCTTTAAAAGATCCAGAACGGTCCGATCCCGCTTGTCCTCTGTTGCCGACAGAACTCCCGGTGGCTTATTCATCATAAGATAAATAAATTCACGATAGGTAACAAGCTCGCCGCCAACCACAATTTTATCGTGATAAGGGTCTACATGAAATCCACTATCCTTGACGACTGCACCATTCACGGTAATTAAACCTTGCTTGGCTTGTTTACGAATATCGCTGCGTGATCCTACCCCCATATGGGACAATACTTTATCTAAACGCTGCTTTTTTGCAGTTTTCCCTGATAGGCTCATTCTTACATCCACCTCCAGCCTGCGGGATATTCATTCTTGAGCACACCGTCCTGCCACTTCCCCCAGCCTGCACTATAACCATCTATGCAGACCAGTACGTATCCTTTTTGGGTAGTTCCTATTTTAATAGAGAGACGTTCTTGACTAATCAACAATGTCTCTCCTTTAAGATAGGAAATAGCTTCATTACTCGTACTGGAAAGTGAGACACTTCGGCAGCTCTCTTCAGGGTGTAACGCGGTAGCCATTGGATGTCCTGGGATAAATCTGCCGTTACGGACATGTCCTACATACCATCCTGGACGAATCGCCTTTAATCCATTTAATCTTTCCTTAGGTAGTGGGGAGATGTACAGATGATCACCGAAGAAAATCGGATACCCTTTTGGCTCCCAGCCAAGCTGATCTTTTATAAAATCTCCATATGCAGCCAATGCTTGCTCTTCTCCTGAACCTTGACGGCCACGTTCAGCGCCAGCAGCAGATTTATTAGAGAACTTACCTTCTTTCCCTCGTCTGGCTTCTGGTTTGTTTGCGGATTTAATATGAGCAGTGCCTTTTTTATTCGTATTCCGTGTAACTGCGCTCAACTTAACTTCGGCTTGATCACGTTCCTCCGCAGATACCTTTGGCCCTACATGCTGCAGCACAGCCATGAAATGTCCTTCACCTTTTACTTTATGCGGCCATAGTCTTGCCGTCCCTGATAATTCTCCAAAACCTGGAGCAAACGAGCCAGTACCTCCAACTGTAATCACCGAAAACTGTGGATGTTCAGAAATAAACTCCGCTATAATTTCCTCATTTTCTTCTGTAGCAAATGTACAGGTGGAATAGACAAGTGTACCTCCCGGTGCCAACGCTGTTGCAGCAGAACGTAAAATATCCCGCTGCATGGCAGCATATTTGGCAGGTGTACCTGAATCCCACTGCTTCACCATGTCTTCGTCTTTACGGAACATCCCTTCACCTGAGCATGGAGCATCAATCAAGATTTTGTCAAAATAAAGCGGGAATGCCGCTGCAATATGATCTGGACTTTCGTTTAATACGATACCGTTGCGCACCCCATACAGCTCTAGATTTTTGGCTAAGGCTTTCGTGCGTTCTGGATGAAGATCATTGGTAACCAACAAGCCTTCTCCTGAGAGCTTGGCAGAAATCTGTGTGGATTTGCCCCCAGGTGCAGCGCATAAATCAAGGACACGATCTCCTGGCTGTACATCAAGCAGTTCCACAGGTGCCATAGCGCTTGGCTCTTGAATGTAATACAATCCCGCGTGATAATGTGGATGTTTACCTGGTCTGGCCCCATCCTCTGTATAGAATCCGGTTGGACACCACGGAATGGGTTCCAGCTCTAAAGTGGAAAGAGCTTGCAATTTCTCCACTGAAATTTTCAATGTATTAACACGAACGCCTCCGTTAGGGGTCTCCTTGTACGAATCCGCAAATTGATTATAATCCGTTCCCAGCAAGTCCATCATACGCTCGCTGAAAGAACTGGGCAGTTGTGCCGCCATGATGCCGTCCTCCTGATAGTACTGCTAAAATTTAGGTGTTTAAAGATTCAAGGAACACCCTTACGGGTGTTCCTTTGGCAATACTCATTTATAGAGGATCATTATTTACGATGAGAAGAGGTCGGTCTTTGAGGACCTCGTCGTTGAGGATTATTCGGTGTGATCGCCATAGCCGCAGAGTCCACTTCGTCCGCCAGACCTTGATCAATGATTTCTATAGTCAGATCATAATAAGAAAATGGCTGCTGCTCACACGACTCCAAGCGGCGAACATAACCCTTCACTTCCACCACTAGCTTAGCCAAATTAATGCCAAGTGTCACTGCTGAATATTCTTCCAGCTTGGCAGCAGCCCCGCTTAGCATAATCGTTGCACCACGCATATTATTATTGCGGCAATGGTACAACCCAACAGCTACTTGGAGAAGTGCTTTGTACAATGGGTCGCGTTGCTTGGCAAGCCATAGCTCTTCGAGCACCTCGTGACATTCGAAATAATCCCGGTCACGATTAAAGTACACTAGATAAGCCAAGTACAACGGATCATAAGCCATCCGGCAAACTATCCTTTTTAGCTGCGGAGAGAAGTCCCCGTACATGATCCAGAAGCTCCTTCATCGCTTCCATGTCCTGAGCCTGCCATATTTCGTTAAATCGAGCCTGAGTATCTATAGCCTCATTCACCAAGTGATAGAAATACAATTGATGAATAGATTTGAGAATTTGAGTCGTCATATTCGAGTTTTCCTCGAAGGTCTTTTGTGCTTCCAGGATTTCATCACGAATACTGGACATTTCGCTGTCCAAGATGGAGGCTGCTTCAGCTGCGGTTTTCAGGCGCACTCGCATTTCATCCGGCAAGCTTTCCCGATATTTATAATTCAGAGAGTGCTCTATGGTTGCCCAGAAATTCATAGCTAGTGTACGAATTTGGATCTCTGCGAGCACTATTTTTTGTCCCAGAGCTGTCTGCACAGGATATTTAATAATCATATGAAAGCTGCGATAGCCGCTCTCTTTATAATTGGTGATATAATCCTTCTCATACAGGACTTCAAGATCCTTACGAGCCCGGATATATTCAGCCACTCTGCGGATATCCTCCACGAACTGGCACATAATCCGGATCCCGGCTATATCTTCAATACCCGTCTCCAGATCTTCCATCTTCACATTCAGGCGCTTAGCCTTCTCCAAAATGCTTGACAGCCGCTTTACACGACCAGTTACGAATTCAATCGGCGTGTATTCCTCTCTTTTCTTCAACTCCGAACGCATTGTTTTGAATTTAACTTTCAATTCTTCCACTGTCTGTTCATATGGAAGCAAAAAAGTTCCCCAGTCCCTGCCGTCCATCGCCTTCGTCCTCCTGTCCTTTCGACTCCTTCAATCAGTGATGATCAGCACCCACTGCTTCAGAGATATGACTGAATCCGTCCCGCCGTAAGAGCTGCCGTAATCCGGCATGCAGCCTGCGGTTAACCTCCGGTCCTTCGTAGATAAGTGCTGTATAAATTTCGACCAGACTTGCGCCTGCTCTTATCTTGTCATACGCATCCTGACTGGTGAATATGCCCCCTGAACCTATGATCGGCATCTTCCCTTCAGTCTGGCGATAAATCCTACGAATAATTTCCGTTGACCGGTCACGAAGTGGCTTACCGCTTAATCCACCTGTCTCATTAGCCTTTTCATGACTAAGTCCATCCCGGTTCAATGTAGTATTCGTAGCAATAATACCATCCATACCAGCTTCTGTCAGTGATTGAACCATATACTCCAATTCAGAATCACTTACATCTGGAGCAATCTTAACCAACAAGCTCTTATTCATGCCGGTGGCTTTACGCTGAATCTCCATTTCTTCCTTTACTTGTGCTAGTAGGAACGCTAATTCGCTGCCATGCTGGAGACTGCGCAGCCCCGGTGTATTTGGTGAGCTGATATTGACCACAAAAAAATCACCGTACGGATAAAGCGTACGGATACACTGACGATAATCTTCATGAGCCGCTTCATTACTAGTTATTTTATTCCGTCCAATATTTACTGCTATTGGAACTCTGCGATTTTTTAATTTTTTTAGACGCTCTGCCATAGCGTCAGCCCCTTCGTTATTGAAGCCCATACGATTGATCAGAGCTTCATCAGAGGGAAGACGGAACAAACGCGGGCTATCATTTCCCGGTTGACCCTTAGGGGTAACCGTCCCCACTTCCATAAATCCGAATCCGATCGAAGAGAATCCAGAAACGGCCTCGGCATTCTTATCCAAGCCTGCTGCCAGTCCAACTGGAGTCGGAAAATGTATGCCAAACAGATCAACTGCTAAATCTGCCGTTTCAGGAACGCCATACATTAAACGCAATGCCGCGCTTCCCCCTGGAACTGATGATGATTTATCCAATCCACCTATGACGAGATGGTGAGCCTTCTCAGGGTCCAGCTTAAAGAATATTGGTTTACCAAAATTACGATACAACACCGTTCTCGCTCCTTAAGGGGTACTTCACTAATCCACGTGTCTACCCGATTCTGTAGGTTTCTTCTTAATTTTAGCCTTTTCTTGAACAAAAGAAAAGCATTTTACCCTGTAAGTGTGCAGAGAGCTTAACCCAAAGTATAGTAATTTTCTTGTAAACGCATTACAATATAGGGGTAATCAGCGATTAAGAGAGAAAGAAGGTATGCTGGATGTCAACTAAACGTAAACCACCAACTTTGCAGCAAAAGAAAGAAGAAGTTAATCGTAAAGCGCTAATGTGGATCGGCGTAAGTTTAACTTTACTAATTCTTCTCATCATCGTTCTGTTTATAGTTGCCGGGAACTAATTCAGCCAGTGGTATACTTTGTGGGGGTTGGTCTGATCATACGGAGCAGCAGGGTTGAAGCGTTTCGCCGGCAGCAGCTGCTTTTCAGGCAGAACCCCTTTACTGATCACCACTTTTGTTCCTTTTGGAATCATAGCGAATAGTTCTTCCACATCTTCTCGACTCATCCGAATACAGCCAAGGGATTCATCCTTGCCGACACTTTCTGGCTCATTGGTGCCATGAATAGCGTAATTACTATCTGAAAGTTGTAGTCCGCGGCTTCCGAACTCCCCATTATCATGACCGTTTGGATTGACCACTTTATCTGTAATGATGAAGTTGCCTTCTGGAGTCTTGTCTCCCCCAAGACCTACCTCATAATTCCGCAGAATAACAGAGCCGCTGACTACTGCCAAGCGGTGTTTTTGTTTATCCACAATCACTCTAAGCGGCTGGTCAAAAAAGGGAACGCCCTTTCCATTACTTCCACTCTCGCTTAACGCCGTCGGTATGCCCATTCCCGCCTCAACAATTGAGCTTGGAGGCTCCTCCGCAACTTCTGGTATCCCAAGTGCCTTAGCAGTTGCTACTTCCTTTAGAGAATTAAAATCACGCTTCATGACTGGTGTCGTCCCGCCAATCCAATTCTCCGGAAAAGGTCTAGTCAATTCCGCCAAGGAAACCGGAAGCTTGCCTTTATGATTCTGATAAGCCCTCATTGCACTCCATAATGTAGCTAGCTCCTCTTGATCACCCTGCCACTTAGCTGCATCCACCGCAAGTTCCCCTTGCTCTGGCGGTTCGCATGCACATGCCGCTGAATCATAGGATTGGTATACCAACCGTCCATTCCCATTCTTCTGCAATGTGGAATTCAGCGGAAGCTTCTCTTTCCACAGCAGCCACTTCCCTTCCCGCTCCATGCCCAAAATAGCAGCTTCTAACGGTTCCTTGCGCATTAGCATAGTTGCCATCAGCTTCCCTGACGAAGCCGAAGCTCCACTCTCTTGCGCTGTATACATCATTTTTCGTGCCTCTAGAACGGGTTCCTTCTCAATATCTTTTTGACCAAGCGGATCTTTAACTTCAGAAGTAACCGTGTCTTGGACCGTATCCTGATCTCCCGCAATATCTAGACCCGGAGCCACAGCCGATGGCACCATAACCAGTAATAGAAGCATCAGCCCAAGCATAATGTAGCGGAATCTTTGCTGCCTTCGGTCCCGCTGGCGGCTTGCCTGAAGCAGCCCTTCCTCATATTCCCGCAGCGTTTCCGCAGGCACCTTACTATGCTCGAAAGCTTCATATACTTCTCCAGCCTGATTGAAGCAATAGTTAGCTTTCCCCTGTTGACCGTTCTTATAGTATTCCTTACCCAGCAAGTACCATGCCATCTTATTGTCTGGATGCATCTGTACATATGCTTTGAGGTGCTGAGAATTTTTCATCGGAACCTCCGAAATTTTATAATTCCTTCCTACATTAATATCGGTCAGACATCGCAAAAAAGACATCCCTAGCTGAACAAAAGTTCGCAGGAGATGTCTTTATGTTGTGCTGGAAGTTACAAAACCCCGGTTAATTAGCCCTCTTTGTTAAAAGGCTCATCCGCAATTTTAATAGAATCGGTTGGGCATCCATCACAAGAATCCTGGAGATCATCAAACAAATCATCCGGAATCGCTGTGATGCCGTGGTTTCCGTCATTTTCATAAATAACTTCTGCCAAACCTTCATCATCGTAATCAAAAATATCAGGAGCCGTTGCGCCACATGCACCGCAAGCGATACAAGTGTCTTTTTCGACCCAAGTGTACTTAGCCATTTTATCTCTGCCTCCCGTTGAGCAATACAGCGCTGTTGTACCAGCGTCTTATTTTTCTCATATTAATATAAAAAGAATACAATTTCAATCGATTTTCAATACGTTTGCATTTCTGACGCATTCTACGACACCTATTTTGACATGTCATAGAATGTTCTTGTCACTCTTTATCAGACTCGACAGATAGAAGATTATCCTTTTGCAGTGAAGTGCCCCGTTCTTTATGATTGCGGAGCCTTGCAGAGTGAGAATCGCTTAACATCCCGGCAGTTAACACTGCATTTTCACCGAATTTATTACGCAGCATATCCATAGTCTTGTTAAGAGACTCTTTCTTAGGCTGACGTTCGTAATCGAACAAATCAAGCTGAATGGCGGAATCCTCTTTAGCAATCAAGCCCTGCAGGGTCACACCCAGCAACCGCACAGGCTTCTCCCCATTCCAATGACGAACATATAGATCGCAGACGGACTTGTAGATATCCTCCCCACTCTCCGAAGGAGCCTCTAGCTGACGCGAGCGGGTTATAGTCTTCATATCGGGCGTCCGAATGGTCAGCTGTACCCCTGAGGCAACAAGACCTTGCTTACGCAATCGCCGAGCTACCTGATCACTTAAATTCAGCAAAATCGGTCGTACCTCAGCAAGACCTACGACATCCCGCGGCAATGTTGTGGTGTGCCCAATCGACTTACTCTGCTCCCGCTCAGGGTTAACGATCCCATGATCAATACCGTTGCCGGCACGCTTTAGCCATGAGCCCATAACTCCGAAATTCTCAACCAGCATATTTTCATCAGCCGCTGCTAATTGACCAATACTGTAAATGCCCAGTTTGCGGAGCTTTTCTGCTGTTTTTCCACCAATGCCGAACATTTCATTACAGGGCTTGTCCCATAAAATCTTAGGCACATCCCGCAGCCGCAGCACCGAAATGCCGTTTGGCTTTTTTAAATCGGAAGCCATCTTCGCAAGCAGCTTATTGGGAGCGATCCCCACTGAGCATGGCAAGCCCAATTCTTCCATTATACGGCGCTGAATCGTCTCCGCTATTTCCATGGGTGTACCGAATTGTCTGGAGCCAGTTATATCAAGGTAACATTCATCGATGGACACTGCTTCCAGTAACGGAGTATAGCTATATGCAATCTGCATAAAAGCATTAGAATATTTGCGGTATAAATGGAAGTCCGGTTTAATAACGATAAGCGATGGACAAATACGAAGCGCCTTCTGAACTTGCATTCCCGTCGAAATCCCCATTCTGCGGGCGACGTAGGAACAAGTCACTATGATCCCTTTCCGCAATTCAACACTACCCGCAACCGCAGTAGCTTTGCCTCTATATTGGTCAGGGTCCTCTGCCTCATGCACAGAGCAGTAAAAAGCATTCATATCGACATGCAGGATAACCCTGCCGCTCGTTGGATAATACTGATCAACATTCTGCACAATATCTACCTTCTTATCCTCAGGTTTTCTATTGTCCAATTTAGAATAACTCTCCGCTGCGGTTAGGTCAACTTAAGAGGCTGTAAAGTTCTTTGTTACATTCCCGCGTAAAAATGCTATAATATATAAATTCATTTCCCTATAAGGAGGACTCTCATGTCTAAGTCCATCTCCATCTTCGATACTACATTACGCGACGGCACCCAAGGTGAAGGCATCAGTCTGTCGGCTGACGACAAGCTGAAGATTGCCAAGAAACTCGATGATCTGGGTGTGCACTATATTGAAGGTGGCATCCCGGGAAGCAACAATAAAGACATTGAATTTTTCAAAAGAGTCAAGGAGCTTCATCTGAACGCCAAAATTACAGCGTTCGGCAGCACTCGGCGTAAGAATTCCTTGGCCGAAAACGATGACAATTTAAAACGTATGATTGACGCAGGGGTTCCTGCTGCTACACTCGTCGGAAAATCTTGGGATTTCCATGTACACACTGCATTACAGACTACGCTTGAGGAGAACCTCGCCATGATCGGCGACTCCATATCCTACTTGAAACGCCAAGGCCTTGAAGTGATTTTTGATGCCGAGCATTTCTTCGACGGATACAAGAATAATCCTGAATATGCAGCAGCTGTTCTGTCCAAAGCCCGGGAAGCCGGAGCAGATTGGCTTGTAATGTGCGATACCAACGGTGGAACCTTACCTTATGAAATTCATGAGATTGTTACCGCTCTAAATCAACAATTACCCGGAGCCAATCTCGGAATTCACACTCATAATGACTGTGAGCTGGCGGTTGCCAATGCACTTAGCGCCATCGGAGCTGGAGCACGGCAAATACAAGGTACCATTAATGGTTACGGTGAACGGTGTGGCAACGCCAACCTATGTTCTATTATTCCTACACTACAGATCAAAATGGGTTATCACTGTATTCCAGGCGATTCATTATCACAGCTTACCAACACTGCCCGCTATATTAGTGAAGTGGCCAATGTTAATCTGCCGGTAAATCAGCCTTACGTCGGAAATGCAGCTTTCGCCCACAAAGGTGGAATCCATGTCTCCGCCATCATGCGTGATTCACGGACCTATGAGCATATCGCTCCTGAGCTTGTCGGGAACAAGCAGCGTGTGCTGGTCTCCGAACTGGCTGGACAGAGCAATGTACTCTCCAAAGCGCAGGATATGGGTTTAAATCTGGATCCAAGCAGCGAGCAGGCTCGCCGGGTGATCGAGAAGATTAAAACGATGGAACATCAAGGTTATCAATTTGAAGGTGCCGATGCCTCACTGGAGCTACTCCTTCGGGAAGCTACCGGCGAGATGAATGAAACCTTTACCTTTGAATCCTTCAAGATGTTAGTTGAGAAAACCGCAGAACATCCAGTAGTATCTGAAGCGTTCGTTAAACTGAAAGTTGGCAGTGAGAATCTTTATACTGCTGCTGAAGGTAACGGTCCAGTCAACGCACTCGATAACGCGCTTCGTAAAGCATTACAGACCTATTTCCCACAATTAAAGGAAATGCATCTATCCGACTATAAAGTCCGTGTAATAGATGAACAGGATCAGACTGCAGCGAAGGTAAGGGTATTGATTGAATCCAAGAACTTCACAGACACCTGGAGTACGGTTGGTGTCTCCAGTAACGTAATTGAAGCCAGCTGGGAGGCACTTGTTGACAGTATGCGCTACGCGCTTCTCAATGAGCTCTCATTGGAGAATGAGAAGACAACCAGCAATGAACCTAGAGGCCTGGTCAATCATTAATTGATCACTTATAGACTTTTGTAAGACAAAAAAAGAAGCTTCCCAATAGTAGCGAATTCTACTTATAGGGCAGCTTCTTTTTTATTAAATAGGCTAAATAACGGACTATTACTTTAGCCCATAGACTATGGGTGGTGGGCAGTGTGCAGTGGGCGTTGAGGGATGTACGGGATGCATGGGGTGCGAGTTCGGGTGCGGGATGTGGGGGATGCGAGTGCGGGTTCGTGGCGAGGTAGAGTAATTGGGGAAAAACTCCCTGAAAATAGCCGATATTTGCTATAAATAAACAGAAACAGGGAATTCCTCCCTAAAAATTAGGGTAATTTCATTATTTTTTACCAAAACAGCTAAATTAGAGGGATATTTCCCCTAATTATTCGTTGAATGACCCGAGATCTCAAATTTATGGGGAGAAATTCCCTAATTGTTCTAACGCGGCTTCCTTCGGGGTTCCAGCCATTTCTGCTCCACGGTATAGTGAAATTAATGCTTGTGGTCCACTAAAGCAAATCGCGTATGACCAAAAACGCAGATCAGCGATCCTCCAATAAGAAGAATCGCTGATCTTTAGACTTTTGCTGTTTGGAGAAAAAAGCAGATCTGTCTCTTATATGGACAGCCCGCTTCATGATTCGGTAAGCTTGATTATTTTCTTTTCCAACTCTTCAGGGCTAAGAATACCTAAAATAATCTCGGAGATCACTCCATTCTTATCAATGAGCACATTGGTGGGAAAAACAGCTCCATTATATTTGCTGTACACCTCATCTTTTACATCAAACATAACCGGAAACACAAGACCGTATTTCTTGATAAAACGTTCAGCATTGGGTTTATAATCCTGACTGCTCACATTAATACCGTAAATATCTAGAACATCCTTATACTTAGTGGCCATGGTATTAAGTTCAGGAGCTTCCTGCTGGCAGGGATCACACCATGAAGCCCAGAAATTAAGGATTACCGCTTTATCTCTGGGGCCATCAACAACATAGGTAGTCCCATCTGTTCCCTGAAGTGAAAACGAAGGTGCACGCAGTCCAGCCTTAGGTCCACTCTTCATCGGCAGCTCATTTTGCTGCGCAAGCACAGCTTCTGCTTTTGGCTCACGATTATGCCACACCGCAAACACAGCAACACATACAACTATGAGCAACACTGTTATATTTAATTTGTTACTTGCTTTCATAGTCATCTGTTCCTTTACAATTGGAATAGTTTTCTACTATTGTACCCTCATTAGGTTAAATTTCAAACCATTCATATTTTACACAATAATATATACTTTTATAATAAAAAAGAGGGTTTCGTCTGCGACGAAACCCTAAAGAAGAGAGAGGGGTGAACAAATGGCAGCATTCCAGGGAAATGTCCAGCCAATAAGACTGAAATATTCCGTACAGCAAGCACTGGGGAAGCACCTGCTGTCCTGTTATCCGCATGAAGCATGCGGAGTCCTGCTGGGTGCTGCCGCAGCGGGTGGCATGCTCATTGATACTTACGTACCCTTGCGCAACGTAGCGCCAGACCCGCTGCACACCTTCACTCCCCACCCCGAAGAGTGGATTAATGTTCTTTACAACGAACCGACAATCATCGGTCTATTTCATTCCCACCCACATTCAGCACCTATCCCTTCAGTTGCCGATTATAAAGGATTAACAGCACTAGGACCTGAGTTTGCCCTCTATCTTATAGGTTCTCCCAACACCAAAGACAGCGGCAATCCAATTCTGAACGGATTTTATATTGAGCGTTTGCCTGATGACCACGGTAATTTGTCCCGCGGTTTATCCCAAGCCCCGCTTCACGTTCTACTTAAATAAGCATAGAGATCTCCCAAGGTATCCACTTGGCCGCGCTCCGAAATTTCCCGAAGGTAGATCACCCACAGCTGCGCTGTCATCTTTGCGTCTTCCAAGGCATGATGACGGCCATGAATCGGAATTTCGTGCACATATAGCAGCTCATCCAGCGAATAATTACTTCGTTGTGGCTCAAGCCAACGCGCTAACATCATCGTGTCCAGCACACGGTGTGTAAGCTGAACTTTAGAGGTTTTCCATAAAGCAGCATTAAGAAAAGCCTTGTCATGTGAGCTTGCATGTGCCACCAGCACATTCTGACCTACAAAGGACATAAAATTATGAAGACCATCCATTAAGGAGGGAGCGGATCGTGTCATTTCTTCCGTAATCCCAGTCAGCCTTGTAATATCTTCCGGAATAGCCGTCTGACAGTTCACCAGTGTATAAAAGCATTCTTCTTCTTTAATCTGCTCTCCAACAACCTTGACGGCTCCGAAAGACATAATCTCATCCCCATGCTGATGGGAAAAGCCTGTAGTCTCTAGATCAAAGATCACTGTCTCTAGTTCAGACAATGGGGTATGCAGCACCTCAGGCCGCCGCTTCTCTCGCATCAAAGATCGAATAAAGGCCATTTGCTGCGCAGTCTGTTGCGCAGTTTCCCCACCTCTCATCGAAGCGATAGCCGAGGGCATTCCACCTTGTCTTAGATTACTCCAGAATCCTCCGCTTTTGTTCGGCTCCCTCATGACCGCCACCTTTCCGCTGAGCGGAGCTGACGCTGCAGCGCCCGATGAAGGCGTCTGACAAGCAGCAGGCTTTCACGCAGCTCAAACAGCAGCTGCTTATTCTTCAATTCACTCTCAGCTACATAATCACTGCTGATTAACAATCCATCCTGAACACTATATGGCGTGTTCACTCGCAACCGCATTGCTAATAAGAAAGCTCTGCGAATATCCTCTAAATGTTGATATTTCCCAAGCCTATCAAGCGCTTCAATCCGCTCTAATGTCGAGCCAGCTCTAATGCCATGTAGTAAGGACAAGCGTCTAACAATGTTCACTAACGGAATATAGACCCCATACTTAACATCAAATCCGCCTGCATAATCACCAAACCGTTCTGTTAACACCTGTCCCAGTAAATTCAAAGTCGCTTTATGGCGTACTGTATTGCGAAGAACAGCATTAGACAGCTGCTCATTTTCCGCAAAGCCTTCATAGAAAGCTTCTTGCCACTTCGCTGATAACTCCACGCTTCCTGCCACATGACGCATATCAGAAGAAATAATAAGATACCGGATCGGCTCCCATTCCAACTGATTTCTCCAGCTATCAAGCTGCTCTATCCATTCAGATAATGTCTTACGCCACATAACTTGGGAGCACATCACCTTCCCCGCACATTTCTCATACCCTACTTCTTCAAGCATATCGGATAACAAAGTTCCGAAAAATTCGAAATAGCGATTTTTTTCCCCATCAGGCTCTCCTTCGACTATCAGGCCATTATCCTGATCGCTCCAAAGCGTTGCCTCCTGCCTCCCACTGCTGCCAAACACAATAAAGGAATAAGCACAGGGAGGCGGGCCATAGCCCGCCTCTTTCATCTGCGCCTCACATATGAGTACTGCGGTTTGGGCAATAAGATCATGCATAGTATTCACACGGAACATCCATTCCTCTATAGGAATAACATTCAACTGTTCGAGAAGTACTTTTTGACAGGCAACACGCCTCTCCCTAAGCTCCTCTGACGAACCGGCCAATACGATGGTCCTAAAGCTTTCTTCATTATACTCATCTGTTAACTCCATCGATGCCACACGGTCCGCCTCCCTGTCCGAGGTGAAATATTATTGTTTAAGGGTTTTGGATTCCGAATCTGCGATCAATTTCATTTGTTCAGGGTATCCGTAAGTACCATGCTCACTGATATCCAGACCCATCAATTCTTCTTCTTCTGTAACACGAAGTCCGATAGTTACCTTCATTACATACAAGATGATGAAAGAAAGAACGGCTACGAAAACAAATGTTCCAACCACACCCAGCACTTGAACCCCTAGTTGATGGAAACCGCCACCGTAGAACAACCCAGCTTCACCTACCAAGCCGCCTTTAGTAATAAGCTCAGGTACAGCGAACAGACCCGTTGAAACTGCACCCCACATCCCCGCAATACCATGCACCGAGAAAGCATAGATTGGATCATCAAGCCCTGCACGTTCCAGCCATTGGGAAGTCATGAATGTAAAAGCACCGGCTACAAAACCAATAATGATTGCTGCCCATGGATCAACGAAAGCACACGCTCCTGTGATTGCAACCAATGCAGCCAGAACACCATTCAGCATTGCTGGAATATCAGACTTACCAAAGTACAACCAAGAAGCAATCAATGCCGCCAAACCACCTGCTGCTGCTGCGATGTTCGTTGTTAGGGCTACGTGACCGAAGAAACCGCCCATTGGGGACAAAGCACTACCTGGATTGAATCCGAACCAACCAAACCAGAGGATAATAACCCCGAGTACAGTAAATACTTGGTTATGACCTGGAATAATCACTGGTTTTCCTTCTTTATTAAACTTACCAAGCCGAGGCTTAAGCAATATGGTTGCTACCACTGCTGCCGTTGCACCTGTAAGATGGACAACTGTGGAACCTGCATAATCTTGCATTCCCAGCTCAGCCAACCAGCCACCGCCCCATACCCAGTGAGCTACAACTGGATAAATTACGACGGAGAACAAAATTCCGAAAATGATATACACGCTTAGCTTCGCACGTTCTGCCATACCACCAGATACGATAGCCAAGGAAACTGCTGCAAAGGCCATTTGGAATAAGAATTTAACATTTAAAGTAACATCAGAAAATGCAAGTGATTCAAAAGAAGCTGCGGTTGAATCTCCTCCGTACAAGAAGCCTGTAGTACCGAAGAAGCCATTGCCGTTACCGAAACCAAGTCCAAAGCCGATAGCCCAGAAGCAAAGACTTGCGATAGCCAGGGTAAGTACTGTCTTACCTGCTACGTGCCCTGCATTCTTCATCCGAACCGAACCCGCTTCGAGCATTGCAAACCCTGCTTGCATAAAGAATACTAAAATGAATGCCAGGAAGGTAAACGCTGTGTCCAATCCGACTTGTAAGTCAACGTTCGTCGGACCGTCCGCTGCAAAAGCACTTACCGGATAAATCATCAGTGTAATCATGGCCAGTAACATCATCAACCATTTCTTTTTCATTTTTACCCCACTCCCCAATGTTATATTTTCTAACAAAGCGTGAAACTCTTAATGTCATTATAATCAGAAGTCAGGTAAATTGACAAGACTATTTTGGGAATGTTTTTATTTTATTTTATTTGAGCACACGAAATTTTCACAGTACTAATGGACTAGAGGTCCTAAAGGCCTGATTCTAGCTGCATTTTCATTAAAATAACTACGTGTACAATCTCATTTATATTACCTAATTATTGAACGCATCTTTTACCAAAATCACAAAATACATAACATTTAATGTTATGTATTGGGGTAACTTATAGTTTTCATCCCCAATCATTCTTCAAATTTGATATCCCTTTGAGTTTGAGTGTATTGTATAGAAACTACAGATCACCGTTCATGAATTAACCCTTCTTTACTGCATATACTTTATGAAAGTATGACGTTTGACTGTATGGTTTCCAGTTTGTTATCATTACAGATAGCATAAGAAACCATCAATTTAGAAGATGACCGCCACTTATCGGCAGTCGTATTCAATTAGTGAGGCGAGATTAAATGGGGATATGATTTTGTATCGAATTGGAGAATTAGCTAAGGCTGCTCACATTAGTGAACGAACTATTGATTATTACACGAAACTGGGATTAATCTCCCCGGAATCTAGAAGCACCAAAAATTATCGGCTATACAGCCATGAAACCTTGGCTGCTTTAGAACGTATTACTCAATTAAAGCATGACAAGTATTCATTGGAAGAAATCAAATCTATGCTAGGCAAATGGAATGAGGCAACACCAGAAACCGACGTCTCTGATAAATTAGTCGAGTTAGAGCAGCAAATGCAGCGGCTAGAACGGGAAGTAAAAGCCCTTGAACCTCTTATAAGTGGTTTGAAGCCAGGACAGGCCAGTCGCGTACTTTCAAATCTGCTCCCTCAGGGATTAGCCTGCATGGAAGCGATCCGGCTATTGCTTACGCAAGGACCGCCAATGTAAATACCATATTTACAATACAGTGGAGGAATGCACCTATGTTTATGTACCTGTTAGTAATTATTGCCTTTCTTTTCTCATTGTGGGCACAGTTTAGAGTTAAAGGAACCTTCAGCAAATGGTCGAAGGTAGCTAATTCGAACGGCCTGACTGGATATGAAGCAGCTAGACGTATGCTCGACACCAATGGCTTACACGATGTTCCGATTGAACCTGTAAGAGGCACACTTTCAGACCATTATGACCCCATCCACAGGGTTGTACGCTTATCAGAGCCTGTTTATTATGAAAGCTCCATCTCTGCAATCTCTGTCGCTTGTCACGAAGTAGGCCACGCGATTCAGCATAAAGTAAGTTACCCTATGTTGACACTTCGTCACCGGATGTTCCCGGTAGTTAATTTCGCATCAGGTGTCGCGCCTTTCATGCTGATGGCAGGTTTCATCTTCGGTTACTTTAATCTTATAGGCTTGGGTATCATTTTCTTCTCAGCTGCTGTTGCATTCCAGCTCGTAACCCTGCCTGTAGAATTCAACGCCAGTAACCGGGCTCGCCAGGTCATGGTAGAACAAGGTTTCATCCGTAACGAAGAAGAACGCGGAGTAGCAAAGGTTCTCAACGCCGCTGCATTAACTTATGTTGCCGCTGCTCTAGTATCCTTGCTTGAGCTGCTTCGCTTAATCACCGTCTTTTTAGGCAACCGCGACTAATATCGCATACCTCTAAACAACAAAAACCCCGGAAGGCTAAGAGCCGACCGGGGTATTATTTTGTCTAGCTTTAAAGTAGGAGATTAAAAAAGTCCGAAAGGAACGTGCCACCAGCGGCAATTTACTATCTGTACGGTAGATCAAGCCAACCGTTCTCGTCACCGCAGGCTCCACAACCCTCACCTGAGCTGGTTGAAGAGGATTCGTCTGATAGAACGCCATCTCCGGAAGCAGGCTTACACCCATCCCTGCGGCCACCAAACCACGAATGGTATCGGTTTCTCCGCCTTCAAATGCAATCTGCGGTTGAAATCCCGCCTGCAAGCAAGCTTGCCAAACGATAGGTCTTAACGAATAGCCTTGGCTGAATAGAACAAACTTCTCTTTTTGCAGCTGTTCCAACCGGATCTCAGACTCTCCTGCCAACCTGTGATTCTGAGGAAGAATCGCAAACAACTCTTCAGTCATTACAATATCCCCCGAGACATGCTCATCATTCTCCGGAAAAGGCGAAATGAAAGTTAAATCCACTTCTCCAGACAATACGTCTTTTATCAAAGAAGGGTAAGATCCTTGTTTAAAACGAAATTTAACATGAGGATAATATTTACGAAAATCTGCAACGATAGTCGGGATGAGATGTGTGCCAAGACTATGCGGGAATCCGATCCGAATCTCTCCACGCTCAGGATCCAGAAATTCATGCACCTCATTTACCGAATGCTCCAACTCTTTAAGGATACTCTCAACCTTCTTGCAAAAGAGCTGTCCAACAGGCGTAAGCTGCAGATTGCGCCCTTTTTGCATGAATAGATCAACCCCAAGCTCTTGCTCCAGCTGATGAATCTGACGGCTTACCGCAGACTGCGCTACATGAAGCTCTTCTGCCGCTCTTGTTACGTGTTCTTTTTGAGCTACCTTTAAAAAATATTGCAGCTGTCTTAGCTCCACTCCATCATCGCCCCTGTCTTAGGCTTTTTTTGAATATACGAATAATTAGCCCATATACGAAAAAGCCAGAAACCAAACCTCCGAGATGCGCAACCCAATTCACATTTGGTGTAGCAAACGACATAATGATCCCGATTATTAACAATCCATATAAAGTTTTACGCGAGCCATCATCCATCATGGCCCGTTGAATAACTGCAATGTATAAAAATGCACCATAAATGGCGTAGATTGCTCCAGAAGCACCAACCGAGACCGTACCAAACTCTACTACTGAGCGAGCACTAATCGCAATTGTAAGCACATTTGCCAGAAATCCGCCCACCAGATAGAGCAGCGCATAACGCCACCAGCCCAGCAATCGCTCCAGAGGCGGTGCAAACACCAGGAGAGCGAAGCAATTAAAGAACAGATGGGAAAACCCATTATGTAAAAAAATAGCGGCCAGATAGCGCCACAGTTCCTCTTTGTACGGACTCACATCAACTATAGCACCAAAATCAACAAGCGTTTGAATATTTGTTGATCCTCCGTTAACTGCCATCAGGATAAACATGATCACATTGGCCAATATGAGCAGACAGGTTACCGGATAATACCGGACATAACTTTTCCAATTTTCGTACCGAATAAATATCATAACACCCATCCCTTTACATATATATCTTGTCCGGTTGGACATCTTCCTGCTATTAAGATTATAATTTATTGTGGCAGTAAGAATCCAATATTATAATTCGAGGAGGAAAACAAGGATATGACGCAAGAAAAAACAGGCGTAGCTACTTTTAAAGGCAACCCCATCACTCTCGTAGGACCTAAGCTAACAACTGGTGATCCTGCACCCGATTTTGTTCTGAGCAAGAATCTCCTGGAAGACGTGTCTCTAAGTGATTATGCCGGTAAAATCAAGCTGATCAGTGTTGTCCCTTCTCTTGATACCGGGGTATGTGACGCACAGACCCGCCGGTTCAACAGTGAAGCCGCAGAGCTTGGTGACGATGTGGTAATTCTCACTGTAAGCACGGACCTGCCGTTTGCCCAAGCTCGTTGGTGCGGTGCTGCCGGCATCGATCGAGTTGTTACTCTATCCGATCACAAAGCAACCTCATTCGGACAAGCCTATGGTGTGCTGATTAAAGAATTCCGCTTAGATATGCGCTCCATTTTTGTTCTGGATAAGAACGACAAGATCGTATATGTTGAATATTTGAGTGAAATGACCGAGCACCCTAACTATGAAGATGCTATTGCTGCTGTGAAGAAGCTGCTCTAATTCTCCAATCAGTAGCGGTTATTACAACAATACTTAATAATCTCTGTTAAAAAAGCGGCAGAAGGTCCATCCTTCTCCCGCTTTTTTTGTAATAGAAAGATTTATCGATAACACACTGAGCAGCTCACCGTTTACGTAAACGCATTCATACTATCCCTAAGCAAGAAGGGTTTGACGGGCCTCTAAAAATCAGTCTGCTTTGTATTTTCCTAATTTTTTGTCCAAAGATGCATACAAGCGTTGAATCACACGGTAATTCGCCCCGAGATCACCAAGTGAACCTCTAGATGCAGAATACATATCTACACCACAACGAACAGGCGTCGTATTAAGCACCGATACCGTAATGTCCAGCGTACGGCCAAATGCCGTTCTCTTCTCAAGAGTAATCTCACCTACAGACTCCACTTCGTGAAGCACCTTAAATCCAGGAACTTTCTTTAAAGTCGATGAAACTTCTTCCCATGCTTTGTCTTTAGTTAGATTGTAATAACGCGTTTTTAATGTCGGATCTTTGGCGCGGTCGCTTGTTCCATCATGACTGCGGAATAAGCCAACCAAGGTTCTTTTTAACGACAAAATTCTTCCCCCTCTACAAATCCCAAGTTCATTATTCTAAGTGTAACACTCTTGTCTCAGGAACAAAAGGGTATAACTCACTTTCCCTTTATTCCAGACATACAAAAAAGCGCCCGCTCCCATTATTCACGGGAAACAGGGCGCCTTGGCTTAAACAAGAGAAAACCCGCTTATGCCGTCCGGCTACAGTGTCTTCTGAACCTGCTAGAGCAGGTGGGTGATCGCAGAAAACGTTTTTGAATTCCCCAAGTCATATAGACAGGGCGGTTCAGCTGCGCTTCGTGTAGATCTCCCAAGACATTATCATTGGTTCAAAACAACGAGTAACCGTAACGTACATCGCAGGATTTGTTATTATTATATTGCGTTTTAACGAAAAAGTAAACCTGTATGCGCTTTATTTTTACACAGGAATTAATTACCTGGAAATATCCAACGCTAATCCAGTTTTTTGTTAAATGCGTTTGGTGTCCTTTTCATCAATTTCATCCTCGTAGTCATCACCATCGTCGTCATCGTCGTCATATTCATTCCGATTGTTCAATGCTGCTGCTTCTGCTTCTTCCTGCTCTTTCAGTTTCTTCTTTTCTACTTGCAGCTGTAGCTTATTATAAGTAGCGTAGAAGTTAAAGAAGGCTGCCATTGCAATCAACGTTGGAATACAAATGAAATAAAGAGCCGGATATCTAAGACCGATATAAACAAGAACTGCGGCTGCAATCAATGTAGAGAACACACGAATTGGGCGTGCTATAGTCAGCAATATAGAATTGGTCATCACTTGCTTGAAGCCCATTTGGTAATGAACCACAATGGAAAAGAAGTTAAACATGGATACCGACAAAAGTATCATCAGCACCAACATCAAAATACCAACAATTCTAAAGTTAGGCATTTGTGTCATGTAAACTGTTACATCAACGTACATAACAACGAACATCAATGTATAGATAACTCCTCCGAGCATACTTTTTACATAATTTTCTTTATACCCCTGAAAAAATGTACGAAAAGTTCCTACATCCGTATTCCCCATTACCCATTTACGCACTACGGTAAATAAAGCGGCTGAAGCTGGAAACACCGTAAAGGGCGCTAAAATCCCCATTGCCCAGTTCAATGTAATTTGCTCGTTCGCTCCACCTGCGCCTGTCCCTAACATAATCATCTTTAAAACACCAAAAAACAAAAACGGGGCGGAACATAGTGCCCATAAGATATTACTGCCTGCGATACGTGAAATCCATTCTGTCACGCGGTATAAGCCGCCCATTGCTCCTTTAAACTCCAATTCCCTTCCTCCTCTGTCTCTTACATACTACATATCTTAACTATACCTCATTTGACCTCCTCATTTCCATAGCCCAACTTTCTGAATTATAGACTATCGTCTATACGTAAAGCCTTTATAGTCCATATATTAGGATTGTAACCATAAGAAATACCAAAATCCCCACATTCTAAAGGAGGTTATCTCATGTCTACACCTGTTGGCTTCGGCGGTTGGACTTCTACAGGCACGATCCTCGTATTGTTTATCTTGCTCGTTATCATCACTCGTACATTCGGATACTAATATCACACAAAACAAATTCGCGCCCTACTAAGGACATAACAATTCACCAAACATCCTTATATTTCAGCAAAAAGAAGACGAGAACCGCAATGCGGCATCTCGTCTTCTTTGGTATCTTGACGAAGTATTAATTATCGAAATCTTCACGTTTTGCAGGACGAGTGCTCGTGCTGCTTGGACGAGTGTATGGTTTACGCTCTGCGCTGCGGTTTGCACTACCGTCACGAGCTGGTGCGCCATCACGGTTGCCTTTATAGCCACCGCCATAGCCGCCACTGCCGCTACCGTAGTTGCTGCCACCGCTGCTATAGCCACCACGACTACCGCCACCGTTATTATCACGGTTACCACGGTATCCGCCACCGCTACCGCTGCCACCGGAAGTACCACGGTTTCCGCCATAACCACCATTAGGTTTACGGCCACTGCGGATATCGTTTTTGCCACCACGACGTTTAGCACGAATTGGATCTTCAGGAGTCAATTCAATTGCGGAATCCTTCTTGTCGCCAGTGAGAAGCTTCATAGCTGCGGACAACAATTGTACGGAATCATATTGCTCAAGCAATTGAATAGAAATTCCTTTGTACTCGTTCAACTCTCCACTTTCTACCACTTCAAGCAAACGCTCAGCAGTAACGCGTTGTTTACCTTCAATAGCTTCAGCCATTGTTGGCAAAGGTTTACGAGTAATCCGGTGACGAGTAACACGTTCGATCAAATGCAGGTGATCAATTTCGCGTGGAGTAACGAATGACCAAGCCGTACCTTCTTTACCTGCGCGTCCTGTACGACCAATACGGTGTACATAGCTTTCAGGATCTTGTGGCAAGTCAAAGTTAATTACGTGAGTTACGCCGGATACGTCCAGACCACGTGCCGCTACGTCAGTAGCTACCAGCACGTCAATGCTGCCATCACGGAATTTACGCATTACAGCATCACGTTGGTTCTGTGACAAGTCACCATGCAATCCATCAGCAGAATATCCGCGTTTTTGCAAAGCTTCAGCAAGCTCATCAACCCGGCGCTTAGTACGTCCGAATACGATAGCTAATTCAGGTGATTCCATATCAATCAAACGACTAAGAGCTTCAAACTTTTGACGCTCAGGCACTTCCACATAAGCTTGATCAATCAGTGGGGCACTGATTTGTTTCGGAATAACGGAGACATGTTGCGGGTTGTTAAGAAATTGTTGAGCTAGGCGTTGAATGTTTGGTGGCATTGTAGCAGAGAACAACATGGTTTGACGTTCTACAGGAACGAGCTTCAGGATAGTCTGAATATCTTCCATAAAGCCCATATCCAGCATTTCATCTGCTTCATCCAATACAACGGTTTGAACATCATCCAAACGGATCGTTTTACGGTTGATGTGATCGAGCAAACGACCAGGTGTACCAATAATGATTTGTGGTTTCTTTTTCAATCCACGGATTTGACGTCCAATATCCTGTCCGCCATAAATCGCCAACGAGCGAAGACCTTTGAAACGGCTTAGTTTGCCAATTTCTTCTGACACTTGGATGGCCAACTCACGTGTTGGTGCCATAATAAGGGCCAAGATTTTTTCGTCTTCACGGTTAATCTTCGAAATGAGGGGGATACCAAAAGCAGCAGTCTTACCTGTACCAGTCTGAGCTTGACCGATCAGATCCGACCCAGTCAATGCTAATGGGATCGACTGTTCCTGTATCGGTGTTGCCTCCTCAAATCCTAACTCTGTGATTGCTTGTAGCACTTTTGGCTCCAAGCCAAATTCTGCGAATGTTTTCAAATTATTCATGCTCCTTCTATACAGTGGACATTCCACATGCTTGTCTGTATTCTTAAGTAGCGGTAAACACATTTATAGGCTGTCCAATCATGCTCTATTTTCTGCATGATATAGCGCTTTTGGGACGAAAAGCCTCCCTAATCATCAGGTACCTTGTTGTACCTGAGCAACTGTAGCTTTACATCCGATGCAATGCAAAAATACCATTGTAACGTTCTACTCAAGAATATCCTATACATTATATCACAAACACATGTGAGAATACCAGTGGGTTCCTTTCTTTTCATTGCTTTCATGTTTTATTTTTTTAAATATATATATAAGGGTGGATTTACTTGTTAAGACAGATTTTGAATTGTTTGGTTGTTTTTTTAGGGGCAGCACTGATCGCCAGTGGATTTAATCTATTTTTAATTCCACACCGTTTACTAAGTGGTGGTGTATCTGGGCTTTCCATGTTAGTGGGTTATTTCACTCCATTAAACATAAGCCTCCTATACTTGCTCTTTAATATTCCTCTGCTGGCTGCAGGCTGGTTCCAGTTAGGCCGGAGATTTATTATTATGAGCATGTTGTCCGTTGTGTTTACAACCTGGTTCTTAACAGTGATTCCCGAGCATCTGGTGGCTACAGATATGCTGCTGTCCTCTGTGTTTGGCGGAGTTCTCGTTGGGATTGGCTGTGGTATCTCCTTCCGTGCAGGAGGTTCTTCCGGAGGTTTTGACATCTTGGGTTCAATTATCACTAAATACCGAGATTTCCCGGTCGGCAATGTAGTAGTAAGTTTAAATGGACTTGTTATCCTGGCGGCCGCTTATCTTGACCAGAACTGGAATTTAGCACTTTCATCAATGGTATCTATATATGTAACAGGTAAAGTGTTGGATATGATTCATATCAGCCACTTAAAGGTAACCGTATATATTGTAACAAACCGTACAGATGAATTACTGCAACATCTAATAGGCCTTCAACGAGGTGTCACAAAGATTAAAACAGAAGGTGCTTATTCTCACGTTGAAAAGGACATGCTAATGACGGTAACAACCCGCTACGAACTTGCAGAGCTGCAACGTATCATCCGCACGACAGATCCTCAAGCTTTTGTAAATATTGTTGAAACAGTTGGTGTTATGGGTTCCTTCCGGAAAGACAAAATGAGGAAATAAAAATTCCTAGTATTGGAAAATGCACCAACCTCATAATTATGATATATTATACACACGCAGAACCCTAACAATTTCATAAAGATTGAGATTTACCCCTCTTTTTTCCAAAGCACTTCGTTTTCCGATGAACACTGAATCTATTCAGAACTATCGAAAAAGGAAAGGGTGATTTTTGTGGAAATGGAAACGGTAAAACTGTCAGCAATCGTCATGAGGTGGTATCCTGATATGATGCCGTTTCTCAAACAGGACGAATTAAATTCAGTAATCGTTCTGCGAGACGGGCTAAGTATTCTGGAACCTGCAGATGCCATGGATATTATCCATTACAGCATCTGTGAACATCAGAATTCTGCGTATCTTCAATGAGCAAGCCGCAAGAGAAGTCTTGATAGTTGCCGCCTTGGGTTCGGCCCTGTTGCCGATTTAAGGCGGCATTTACTTTTTTCATACCGTTTCGAATCCATACATCTCGTTTATAAACAACAAAGGCGGTTTTTTATTCCCAATCTGAGCTAATATTGTTACAACACTGTTCTTTTTGGGAGCAACCGTTCCTATATAATTTAGGGGAAAGTACATAAAGGGAGAGAAAAACGAATGAACATCACCTGGGCTCTACTGATGATGGCCTTGGGAAGCGTAGGCGTACAACAGAACCAACATGACGCTGAAGTGGCGATCGCTTTGAAGTCCGCCATGAATCCCCCCATCATTGCACAACAAAACAACAATTCGAATGTAGCAACTCCAGCTCCAAGCGCTTCACCTGAAGCAACAAACTCAGAAAGTATGTTACACACCGATCCACAACCAGACGCACCCAAAGTAAAAGGCATTTATGTTACCGCCTACAGTGCTGGTGGGGAACGAATGGAAAAGCTGCTTACATTGCTTGACCAAACCGAACTTAACTCAATGGTTATAGACATTAAGGACGATGCGGGTTATATCACGTATAAGACCGATAATGCCGACCTCCAGAAGCTCGGTAACCCTCAGCCTTTTATTGGAGATATCAATAAGTTAATGGAACGTTTGAAGAAACATGATGTTTATCCTATCGCCCGGATTGTTGTTTTTAAAGATTCTATTCTTGCCAAGAAGAACCCGCAGATGTCTTTTGTTAATACTGACGGCACTGTATGGAAGAATAAGGGCGGCGACAGCTTTGTTAATCCTTATAATGAAGATGTGTGGAAATACAATGTGGATATCGCCAAGGAAGCTGTTAAGCTCGGCTTCAAAGAAATTCAGTTCGACTATGTTCGCTTTCCGGAAGGATTCGAAAAACGTGCTGATAACCTTAAATACACTAAAACCACTGACTCACGCGTAGAAATCGTATCTAATTTTGTTAAATATGCCAAAGCAGAGCTAGCTCCACTTGGTGTCCGTGTGTCCGTAGATATTTTTGGATATGCCGCATCTGCCCCTGCTGAGGGTATCGGCCAGGACTTTGTTAAAATATCCAAGAATGTGGATGTTATCAGTCCAATGGTTTATCCAAGCCACTATTCAACGGGATGGTTTGGCGTGAAAGAGCCCGACTTAGATCCTTACGCTACAATCAAAGGTTCCATGGTTGATACACATAAGAAACTTGATCCACTGGGCAGCTATAAACCCGTTATTCGACCTTGGATTCAAGACTTTACAGCAAGCTGGCTCGGAAGTGGTCATTATGTGAAATATGGTAAAAAACAGGTGGAAGATCAAATCCGCGCTTTAAAAGATGAGAACGTGGATGAGTTCCTTCTATGGAACGCCAACAATCGCTATACTGCCGATGTTGATTACGAAAAACAATGAATACAGCCCTTATTATTTATAGCTGATCTGATATACGTATGCTAAAGACCCGGCGTCTGCCGGGTCTTTTAACGGAAACTTATTGAACTATTTAACCTATTCCTTGAAAAACCATAAAGAATGAGGCACATAATTATGATACAGACCACCTCTTTAAAACAAAAGGCAGGACAATTTTTTCATATTTTATTCCCAATCCTTGTTACACAAATTGCTTTATCCGCGATCACCTTCTTTGATACTAATATGTCCGGTAAATTCGGAACCGTCGATCTGGCAGGAGTTGCGATAGGAACTAGTCTTTGGATTCCAATCCAAACCGGTCTCAGCGGTATTCTTATGGGGATCACACCTATTGTTTCACAGCTCATCGGGAGCAAAAAGGATAAGGATGTTGCCTTTCAAGTCACACAAGGTATTTGGCTGTCACTGATTGTTTCGATCATCGTCTTGCTAATTGGCAGCTTTGCCTTGTCACCTATTCTTAATTTTATGAACTTGGAGTCTGGTGTAAGAGATGTTGCTTTCCGCTTTCTCAGTGCTATTTCGTTCGGAATTATCCCCCTGTTTGGATATACGGTACTTCGTAGCTGTATAGACGCTTTAGGGCAAACACGCGTATCCATGTGTATTACACTAATAGCTTTGCCTGTAAATGTAGGTTTGAACTATTTGCTCATCTTCGGGAACTTCGGATTCCCTCGTCTCGGGGGCGTTGGTGCTGGGGTCGCTTCAGCTATTACCTATTGGGTTATATTTGCCGTTGCTCTACTGTTCATATATCGTTCTCAGGCCTTTGTAAATCTCAGATTATTCCGTAAGTTCTATTTTATATCGTTAAACAGCATTAAAGATTTGCTCAAAATCGGAGTACCCATCGGTTTCTCGATTTTTTTCGAAACAGCTGTCTTTTCCGCTGTAACCTTGTTAATGAGCCGATTTGATACCGTAACAATTGCCGCGCATCAGGCAGCAATCAATTTTGCAACAACACTTTATATGATTCCGCTCAGTATTTGCATCAGCCTTACCATCCTCGTCGGCTTCGAGACCGGGTCTGGCAGACAAAAGGATGCACGCCAATATGCCATAATGGGTATCGGACTGGCGGCAATCCTTTCACTGGCCACAGCTTTATTACTCTTGTTTGCCGGAAATCATGTAGCTGGTCTATATTCAGATGAACCCGATGTCATCTCGTTAATTCAGCATTTCCTGATCTATGCAATCTTTTTTCAAATCTCAGATGCGATTGCTACACCTACTCAAGGTGCGCTTCGCGGATATAAGGATGTTAACCCAGCCTTTATCATTTGTTTTATTGCCTATTGGGTAATTGGCTTACCTACAGGTTATGTACTTGCAACTTACACAGATCTAGGAGCATTCGGCTACTGGATTGGTCTTATCACCGGTCTTGCCATCGGTGCGACCCTGCTATTGTCTCGGCTTATCAAGGTTCAAAGACGTTATGCCGCACAATACGCACAGGAACAACTTCAGAGTTAACGATCCATATTACACAAAAAAGGAACAGTGCGAATCTCGCAGCTGTTCCTTTTTATATATAGTCGCTAATTATTGGGAAAGACGGGAAGCCAGCTCGTACAGCTCCAGGTCAAAGCCCTTTTTCGTATTTACTACGAGATCAATATCCGTAAGGGTTAATTCACCTTTGATGATACCACAAGCCTTGTCGGATTCACCTTCGATTAGCTTACGTACGGCAAAATCGCCAAGACGGCTAGCCAGATTCCGGTCTCCAGGAGTTGGTGTTCCACCACGTTGGATATGTCCGAGTACAGTAACACGCGCATCCAGAGAAGCATGACGGTCTTTCAGAGCTTGAGCCACATCTTCACCTTTGCCAACGCCTTCGGCAACAATTACGATACTGTGGCGTTTACCTCTGATAAAATTATCGCGCATCCGGTCAGCAACTTCATTCAAATCATAAGGCATTTCCGGCACAAGGATTGTTTCTGCTCCGGAAGCCAGTCCAGCATGCAGCGCGATATCGCCACAGTGGCGTCCCATAACCTCTACAATCGAAGAACGTTCATGGGAGGACATAGTGTCACGCAACTTGTTAATAGCGTCTACAACAACGCCAACCGCTGTATCAAACCCGATAGTGTAGTCTGTGAAGGAGATATCGTTATCAATCGTACCTGGCAAAGCCATAGTCTTGATACCGAGTTTACTTAATTTGTTAGCTCCTTTATAGGAACCATCTCCACCGATAACTACTAGACCATCGATACCCAGTTCATTAAGGATATCCGCGCCTTTTTGCTGTCCTTCCGGTTTCGTGAACTCCAGACATCTTGCAGACTGCAGAACAGTACCGCCACGTTGAATAATATCTCCTACACTGCGAAGATCCATTGGGAAGATATCGCGATTCAGCAGACCTTGATAACCACGTTGCACCCCAAATACCTCAATACCGAAATAAAGTGCGCTTCTTACAACCGCACGAACAGCGGCGTTCATTCCCTGTGAATCTCCACCACTAGTCAATACTGCGATTTTTTGAATTTTAGACATTCTGTTGTTCCTCCTTAAAATTGTGCGAAGCCTGATACTTCTTATAAAAATAACTTCGCGACATGGTTACAAAAAGCGTTTGCGTATCCAACGGCTGTTAGCGAAGAAGAACAGTCTTGTAAGCGGACTGCCTTTCATCAGGCTTTTAGATACAGAGCGAACTTCCCGCTGTTCGCTAACTTTCGGATCAGATAAATAAAGTGCCAGCAATCCCTCAATCACCATACGATGCATCGAAGACTCTGGAAGATTACGAACATCCTTACGGGCCCACTCAACCATTGCAGCGATCCGACTCAGCATGGTATCCGTGTCATCATAATAATTGCAGAAATTAAGATCACCGCCTGCTCGGTCCTCTTCCTGATCAATCAGATAATCCAGCATAATGTGCAGACCACATACATGCGGAAAATACGCGGCTCGAATCGAAGCCGCAGAAGCTTGGTTCAGCTTCGGATCACATGCGGATAGAAATAACATAAATACACCTAGCGTTGATCCCGTTGCAGCCGAAAATTCATTCCATTGCAGATGTGGTGCTCGACTGCCCTGTTCCTCCCACCACTCCTTCAGGGCTGTTTCCCTGAGTTCCGGGCGGATGTGCTTATACACTTGTAAATCTGTATAGAGCACAGCCAGTTCTCGAATCTCCGCTGCAGCAGCGGAATAACCTGGCAACAAAGAAATCATCTCTTGGCATTTGCGAACCAGCCTGTACAAATATCCGCCGTCATTCTGTTCACTTCGAAGCGCATAATAATTACCTGGCTCAGCATTTGGATCAATAGCATCCAGCATAGATTGATGCAGCAGCCTGAAATCTGCAGGATCAAGCGAAGTACTGCGATCACATAAGTTGTCCAGATAATCACTGATAGTTTGATAAGCAACAATTAGCGGAATCAGTATATGTTTCATCGATAAATTGCCGGCGGCATAAATACCACCGCCTATGCAATGAAACTCTTTAGTTTCAATGCTGGCAAGTGCTTGCTTCCGGAGCTCGGGATCGGGAATCCCGTTCGCATCTTGGCGCCAGAAATGGAGACATTCTCTCACTTCCGGCAGCACGTACTTATAGACCCTGTTCATAAGTCCCAGTGGACCACGCGGGCTAAGGTAACGGCCTTGCTCTAATTCACTCAATGACAGTGCCTCCACATTGTTGTCTCCTTATCCAAATCACCACTTATTATAATATGATCAGGCGTATTTGTACAAACAACAAAATCACTTTCGTAAAATCATGAAAGATTCAGAAATACAGCAGTTTTTAAAAACATCTCCTCATTGCTTTATGCTATACTAGGCATATTTCAATTTCGGAGGAGTGCAATCCATGTTTTCAAAACGGACCGGCAGCCTTTACAGCGATCAAAACTGGCTGCGTTCCTTTCTCTTTACCATATATGGTACCAGCGTCCTTGTAGTATCATACTTTCCTTTATTCTACACACATTTAGGGTTTAGCAGTTCTCAGATAGGCTACTTGTATTCCCTCGGCCCCCTTATCTCCATCCTATCCAATCTATTCTGGAGTATGATAAGCGATAAGTTAGGCACCATTCGAAAGATCATGTTCATATTACTTGCGGGTCAATTAGTAACTGGTCTTCTATTAGCCAGAGCGACGGAATTTTCATCTGTCATGCTTATTTTGTCCTTCTTCTACTTCTTCTATTACCCAGTTTTTCCGCTTGCCGATACAATGGCTATCAAAGTTGCCGAAAGACACGGACGGAACTTCATTACCATTCGCGTTTTTGGCTCCTTAGGCTATTCTTTCTTTGCTCTAACCGTTGGCTATGCATTAAGAGCATTGGGCTCTACTTGGAGCTTGACCCTATGTATCATCATCATTATTGCTGCACTTTTAATTACCCTAGGACTTAAGGATGTTAAAAGACCTGCTGTTATAGAAACAACGAATCAAGATAAGGACACAGCTGAAGCTGATAATAGCAAAAATGGACTTAAAGATATATTGTTGCAAAAAGAGGTGCTGTGGTTCTTCGGCTGTGTGTTTGTACTCGCGTTAGGCCATAGAATGAACGAAGCCTTTCTGACGATCAGTCTAAAACAACTGGGCGCTGGTGAGGAAATCATTGGCTGGGCACTGCTCGCGTCAGCTCTTAGTGAGATCCCTGTATTATTTATCCTCAGCAGATACGGCGACAAATTCAAAGAATTGCCCTTGCTGGCCTTGGGGAGTCTGATGTATGCTCTGCGTTTTCTTTTGATGTCCCTAGCGGATCATCCGGGCTCAATGATTGCCATTCAAGCCATGCACAGTATATCATTTGGTGTTTTTTATGTAACATCTGTCCGTTATATCACCCGGATTATTCCGGATCGCCTTCGGGCAACAGGTCTTGCCATTTTCACCGTCGTTTGGTCAAGTGCGTCTGGGCTGCTTAGCGGTACCTTTGGCGGCATTATTTATCAAGAGGCGGGGCGTTATATTTTTTATATAGTGGCTACGGGTTTCAGCTTACTCGCTTTTGCAGGGTTTCTGGGACAGCATTTATTGAAATCCAACCTGGATCCGATCAATTATTTCAGAAAAAAGAACAAAAAAGCCTCCCTATAATTAGGGTTGGTATTATTTCATAATACAAAAAGGTCGTTGCACTCCCCTTCACTGGAGTGTAACGACCTTTTTCATTTTGGATAACTTCTATAGTGGGCGTAAAAAAACACAGTTCCCGAAAGAACTGTGTTCTGTAAGTTGGTAACCACTCTTGCAAGGGCTTGCCAAGTAAATTATATATTTGTAGCAGACAGCTTAACTGTCCTGCTGTTTCTTATAATTTTACTACGTTTTCAGCTTGCGGTCCACGACTACCATCAGTGATGTCGAATTCTACTTCTTGACCTTCGTCCAAAGTCTTGAATCCTTCACCTTGAATTGCTGAGAAGTGTACGAATACATCTTCGCCGCCTTCTACTTGAAGAAAACCATAACCTTTTTCTGCGTTAAACCATTTTACTGTACCTTTCAATTGAACAACCTCCTAAAAATAACCGCCATATATGGCGTATAACTATAGTATACTGCAATCTTCTGTTCAAATCAATCAAACCCAACCCTTAATATATGATTTAATTTGCTTTTCCCTTCTCCAGTGCGTTATCATTGAGCCAAAAGCCAAAAATCGCCAGGGTGGTAATGATAATGATCAAAAAACATGAAATATACAAAACAGACAAATGGAATATGATGACGGTAGAAGTTCAAGGCCGCTACATTGTACTCCGCGAAATTTCCGATCAATGGGGAGAAGAAACACATACCTTCCTGAGTCGTCCAGCGATGATGCAATGGGTGAATAACCGCTTCAACAAGGAATCTTATAAAGACAATGAAGAAGAGTACAAAAACATCATTGCAGCTTTCAAACAGGTATAACAGGAAATGAATAACGAAAATCTCACGATTTATGTTGTCCTAGTCCTCTGTCTAGGCGCAGTATTAATTATGACCAAGGATCGTGTCCCGCCGAAACTAAAGCGGGGCATGGCCATGGCTGCGGTCGTAATGATTCTGTTTGCTTTCATCTTTGTTATTTATAGCTTGTTGGCATAACTACCATATAAAGAAGACTAAATATTAATAATCAGGACTTAGCAGGACATAATAAGCTGACTCTACTTTTCAAAGAGGAGGACGTCATGCCTATTACACTCAAGTCCATCCCTCTTCTACTTGTGCTCAGCTTGCTACCGGGTGAAATATCATCCACAGTATTGCCGAGGGAGATTATGCCTACTACATCTCATCATTCTAGGAGGGTTTCTATGGAACAATTATTGAAGAGAAGTGAAGTACCTGCTGAGAATCGTTGGAAGCTTGAAGATATATTTGCCTCTCAGAAGGATTGGGATGCAGAATATGCTGAAGCTAAATCACTGATCAAAAAAGCTGCTGATTTCCAAGGTAAACTTGATTCCGCAGAAGCTGTGAAACAATGTTTTGAGCTGGATGACAAGCTGTCAGTCTCCACTGAGCGACTTTTTGTCTATGCTCATATGCGTCAGGATGAAGACACTGCTAATCCTGAATATCAAGCTTTGTCCTCCAAAGCGAAGAAGCTTGGGATCGAAGCAGGCGAAGCCTTTTCTTTTGTAACCCCAGAAATCTTGGCACTGCCTATTGAGAAGCTGGATCAATTTATTGCTGATCCTGAACTGTCCGCTTACACCTTCACTTTAAAAGAGATGAAACGTGAGAAAGCGCATGTATTGTCCAAGGCTGAGGAAGCTCTGCTGGCCCAAGTTGGAAACCTAGCACAAGCGCCTCAGAACATTTTTAGTATGCTGAACAACGCAGATCTGAAATTCCCTAAGATTAAAGATGAAGATGGCAAAGAGGTCGAGCTGACTCACGGCAACTATATCAAGTTCTTGGAAAGCTCCGATCGCGAGGTTCGCCGAAATGCTTTTAAAGCAGTCTATGACACCTATCGTAAGCAAAAAAACACCATCGCAGCAACGCTTAGCGCCAATGTGAACAAAAACGTCTTTTTCTCACACGTCCGCAAGTATCCATCTGTAATGGAAATGTCTCTTTACGGTGATAACATTCCAAAAGAGGTATACACCAACCTGATCGATACGATTCATGAGAGTCTTCCTTTAATGCACCGTTACATGAAGTTGCGTCAAAAGCTGCTTGGTGTGGATGAGTTACATATGTATGACCTATTTGCACCACTAGTAGATGAATATAAGCTGGATATCACGTACGAAGAAGCGAAGAAAATTACCAAAGAAGGCCTCAAACCGCTGGGTGAAGATTATCTGAATGTGCTGCAAAAAGGCTACGACAATGGCTGGATTGATGTCTATGAGAACGAGAATAAACGCTCTGGAGCTTACAGCTGGGGCCCTTATGGCACACACCCATACGTCCTGCTGAACCATAACGATAATCTGAACAGTATGTTTACTCTGGCACATGAGATGGGTCATGCTCTACACTCTTATTTTTCAGACAACGCTCTGAACTATCGGGATGCACAGTATACCATTTTCCTTGCAGAGGTTGCCTCGACTACCAATGAAGCTTTGCTTATGGATTATCTACTCAAAAAGTCTACAGATCCTAAGGAAAAAATGTATCTGCTCACCTACTATGCCGATCAGTTCCGGACAACGATTTTCCGGCAAACGATGTTCGCAGAATTCGAAAAGATCATTCATCAGCGTGTTGAAGAGGGCGATTCGCTTACCCCACAAGATCTTTCGAGTATCTACTACGACCTGAATGTCAAATACTACGGCAAAGAAATGGTTGTAGATCAGGATATCGAGATGGAATGGGCACGAATTCCGCATTTCTATAACAGCTTCTATGTTTACAAATATGCAACAGGCTTCTCGGCAGCGACTAGCTTTGCCAAACAAATCCTTGAAGAAGGTAAACCGGCGGTAGATCGTTACCTCGGCTTCCTGAAGAGCGGTGGCAGTGATTACTCCATCAATATTTTGTCAAAAGCAGGCGTTGACATGTCGTCTCCTGAGCCGATTCGCGAAGCGATGAGTGTGTTCGAAAGTGTTATCGCGCAAATGGAACAGTTGACCAAATAAGGCAGAGAGCTTAGTATTACATTAATCCCTTGCCCTATCTGGGCAGGGGATTTTATATTGTTATATCCCCCTGAGGAGGAAGAATTCAATGAGAATTCAATGGTCACTAATTGCGGGTCTAATCTTCGCGCTGCTAACCGCCATATTCGCAGTCATCAACGTTGATCCCGTTCAAGTCAATTTCGGTTTTGATGTGGTTAATATACCACTTATACTCGTTATTCTTGGCTGCGCGTTAATTGGCGGAATCATCGTGGGCTCTTACGGCATTTTTCGTCAATACAAACTACAAAAGCAAATTAAAAGCTTAACTGCTGAGCTTACCAAGCTTCGTGATGCCGACACTTCACTGGATTCTTTTAACACAGACAATGATGGCTTAACAGGAGGGCTTAACTAATGATTACCATTCAACCTAATGAAGACTACATACTTTCCATCCTAAAAAAATTACTCGATACCCCCAGCCCAAGCGGTTTCACCGCACAGGTAATGACACTAGTTGCTGAAGAAGCAGCTGCGCTGAACATACCTTTAAGCTGGAATGAAAAAGGCGGCGTAATTCTTAACGTCCCGGGCCTAGATCCCTCTCGTACTATTGGCATCAGCGCTCACGTGGATACACTTGGTGCCATGGTACGCTCGATTAAAGCTAACGGTACACTGCGACTGACCTCAGTAGGCGGCTTCGCCATGCACAGCATTGAGAATGAATATTGCACGATCCATACCCGCAGCGGCAAAACTTATACAGGAACCATCTTAACCAGCCATCCATCTGTTCACGTATATCCAGACGCTCGTGACTTCAAACGATCAGAGGAGAACATGGAAGTACGTATTGATGAGCTGGTATCTTCTAAAGAAGACGTACTCAAGCTTGGCATTTCCGTCGGAGATTTCATTTCTTTCGATGCACGTGCAGTGATTACGCCTAGCGGCTACATTAAATCCCGTCATTTAGACGACAAGGCAAGCGTGGCTGCCCTTCTTGGATTACTGGAAAGTATTAAACGTGAAGGCTGGAAACCTCTCCACAACCTTTCTTTCCTCATCTCTAACTACGAGGAAGTGGGACATGGTACAGCTTGGATTCCTGGTGAAATCAATGAAATGATTGCCGTCGATATGGGCGCCATGGGTGATGATCTCAGCTGTAAAGAAACCGATGTATCCATCTGTGCAAAAGACTCTTCCGGCCCTTACGATTATGTTATGACAGGCCGTTTGATTGAACTGGCAGAGGCACTCGCGATTCCTTATGCAGTTGATATCTATCCTATGTACGGCTCCGATGCTTCCGCAGCGCTCAGAGGCGGAAACAATATCCGCGCAGCATTGATTGGCCCAGGTGTACATGCCTCCCACTCCATGGAACGTACGCATAAGCAAGCTGTAGTGAACACTGCTAAGCTTCTCGCTGCTTATGTGGGTACAAACTGAGGCTAGCTCTGGCAAGCTAAAACAGCTCTGGAGGCGCAGACAGAGACTTATCGTCTCACTCCTGGTGTTATTGATAGCGGGGTTAGCGCTATCGTTGTTTCTGGTATTTAGAAATCACAAGGAAGATCCCTTTAAAGGTCTTCCTCACGCCTATAGCTTTTTGGAAACAGTGAGTGCAGATAATGTGCAGCTCTATATGATGTCACTTTCACCTGAAGATATTAAGCTCAGGGCCGCGGGTGTCCCTTTACGGCAAGTTAATGCATATGGGATTAACGGTGGTTTTTTCTATCAAGATGCGCTTTTATCCATGGCTATCATGAATGATACTCCAGTCAACGGGGCCCAGAAGGGTTATGGGTCTGGCTGGTTCAATGCTAAATACGCACGTGGAACTCTTGTCTGGGATGGTGCCAGCCGTAGCTTCTCCGTACAGGTTGTCTCTTCTGGAGAAGAATTGAAGATTACTGATCGCCAGCATTATTTTGCGCAAGGTGGCATTAGTATGAATCTGGGACACGAAGACTTATGGGAAGCGGCAGTAGCTGAAGAGCATCTTCCTTACGCTGATGAGAAACGCCTGCGCTCAGGCATGGTGTATGACAACACAGGAAAGCTCTGGCTGATTGTTACCCCAACGCTCTCAACAGCGGCAGATTTCCGCTCAGCGATCCTCCAGACAGTTCCTGCCAAGGGTCTGGAGGGTATCTTCTTGGACGGAGATGGCTCTTCCCAGATGAATGCGAAGGAAATCATTGTACCCGGCGATTCTCGGTCTGTAGTGCAAATGATTGCTGTGGACGGAACGAAATAAAAGAGTAGAAAAATAAAAGAGTAGAATTCTCCAATTAATGGAGGACCCTACTCTTTTTTTGTTTATTGGTGGTTCGCTTGTTCTTCAACAGACACTGCCGGAATTTTTTGGGGTCAACCCCTTCGGTGAGTGCTTATGGACCCAGATGATGTTATTCGCCAATTTTCAGCCTATGGGGCACTGTTTCGGACCCCATTGACGTTATTAGCTTGAAAAGCTACGTATTAGGAGCTTTTTGTGCTAATAGTGACTGCGGAGTCCGTAAACATTCCAAATGTGCAATAATGCTGCGTTTAAGGTCAGTGGTATCCGGATAGTACTTCGTAAGTATTAATGCGATATAAAAGCTAGCATCAATCCCAGACTTGCTCCAGCTTATCTGAATAATAAGAAATGGCCTTACTGTAACTTCTTATCCCTTCATCCGCAGAGGTTTCTGCCAACAGCTTAAGCAGCAGCTCCATCGCTTGACTATGCTCTCCAAGATTGTGCAAGGTCATGGCTAGGAACGCCGGAAATTCCTTATTCTCTGGGTACTCCTGAACAGCCTGCATCAGAAGACCTTTTGACTTCTCGTATTCTCCGAGTGTCCGGTAGGTGCTGCCCAGTCCCAATAGAGCGCCAACTCTCTGCTCAGAGGGTAATCCTAACGCCAAGCTTTTCTCATAAAAGGGTACTGCCGCCCGCTCCAAACCCAGCACATCATGCGTCCAGGCCAATTGATATAGAAGTTCAGCGTCCCCAGCATTCTGCTCATATAGCTCAAACAGCATCATTTTGGCTTCTTCCGCTTTACCAGCGTTGCGTAGGGCTACGGCAGCTTTAAGTTTATCTTCCACACAGAGCCCTCCCCTATTTTCATTAAAAGCCATCCAACTGGTTTAAGCCTTACCAGCGATTTTCTCCGCAAGCTCGTTCAGATAGGTCCAGCGTTCCATAAGACGCTCCAGCTCTGCTTCGGCTAGGCGTTGCTCCTCTACTAGCTCCTGCAGCCTTCCAGAGTCAGCAAAAGCCGCCTCCATCTGTACACTAATATCCGTCAAACGTTGCTCTGCAAGCTCAATTTGCTCATCAATGCCCTCATATTCACGCTGTTCCTTGAAGCTGAATTTGAGTTTTGTTTTGGGAGCCGTTGAAGGTGCAGGGTTGCTGCCAGTGTCCGCGGCCTCTTTTCGCTTTGAGCTTCCATCTTCTTTGTTCGATTCTCCAATGCGTGACGGTACATTTTTGGCCAGCCATTCTTCATATTCCGTATAATCGCCAACGTGAATCCGGATATCGCCATTTTCAAAAGCAATCAGCTTATCTATCGTACGGTCCAAGAAATAACGGTCATGGGATACGGTAAAGACGACACCCGGAAATTCATCCAGATAATCTTCCAATACAGCCAATGTGCCGATATCCAAATCGTTCGTAGGTTCATCCAAAAGCAATACGTTAGGTGCTCCCATCAATACACGAAGCAGATACAAGCGTCTTTTTTCGCCCCCGGACAGCTTCGAGATCGGTGTCCATTGCATCGCAGGAGGGAACAAGAAGCGTTCCAGCATTTGACCCGCCGTAATCACACTGCCGTCTGCTGTCCGTATCACTTCTGCTTCTTCCTTCACGTATTCAATGGCACGCATACTGTCATCCATATCCTGATGCTCTTGTGTAAAGTAACCAAGCTTAACCGTAGCGCCAAGCTGAACTTCACCTTTATCGGGTTGCAGCTGACCTGCAATCATATTTAAGAGTGTTGATTTGCCGCTGCCGTTCGGGCCGACGATGCCCACTCTATCCTGGGGTACAGCGATATAGCTGAGATCTTTGATTAGCTGACGACCATCCAACGCTTTCGACAGGTCATTAATTTCAATGATCTTGCGACCTAAACGTGTAGAAGCCACAGAAATATCCAATGAACCGTTCGAGCTGCTTCCTGTACTCTCTTTCAGCTTTTCGAAGCGGTCGATTCTTGCCTTCTGTTTTGTTGAACGGGCTTTGGCACCGCGACGAATCCAAGCCAGCTCTGTACGCAGCAGGTTCTTACGCTTCTGTTCGGCAGAGGCTTCTCGTTCTTCGCGATCGGCTTTAAGCTCTAGAAACCGTGAATAGTTAGCTTCATAACGATAAAGCTGGCCACCATCTAGCTCTAGCATGACACTAGCCACACGCTCCAGGAAGTAACGATCATGCGTCACCATCAAAAGAGCGCCGCGCCGTTTCTGCAAATATTGCTCCAGCCAAGCCACGGAATCCGTATCAATATGGTTGGTAGGCTCATCAAGAATCAGCAGTTCAGAGGGGGTAATCAGTGCAGCTGCCAGAGCTACACGTTTACGTTGTCCACCAGAAAGTGTGTCCATTAGCGCATCAAACTTTAAGATGCCTAGCTTGGTAAGCACGCTTTTGGCTTCACTCTCCAAATGCCATGTTCCCGCAGCGTCGATCGCCTGCCCAATCTTTACTAGTTTTCCTTCCAGTTCAGCATTACCAGGCTGCTGTTCAAGCTGGGACATAGTCTCCATATACTCACGCATGGTAGCAAGGTCTGGATCATCCCCGGCGAACACTTGCTGCAAAACTGTATTCATAGGATCATAAGGAGGATTCTGCGCCAAATATTGTACTCTTACATTATTCCCGATGGCAATTTGCCCACCATCCGGAGTATCCAGACCGGCAATAATCCGTAAAAAGGTTGATTTACCCGTTCCATTCACACCGATCAAGCCAATTTTATCCCGATCGTCCATACCAAATGAAGCGTCGCTAAAGAGTACTTTCTCGCCATAACTCTTGGAAAGATGTTCCACGGTCATAATATTCATGCTATTTCCTCGCTTGCCTTATATTTTCATAAAACCGGCCGCATCTAACCAATGCTATTTATCCGGTCTATCATCCTATCCAAAATTCAGGTGATCATAGCCCCTCTAATAAAAAGACCAGCAGCGAAATCAGCGCGTTTATACGCGTCCTCCTCCGTAAAAGACGGATCAAATAAGATATCCATCTTCAAACGATCCAACATCCCTATGTAGGACTGTGCCATAAGCTCAGGCTCGGATGCTCCACCTTCTAATAATACCTTGACCACATCTTGCATGTATTGCTCCATAAATTGTGTCATATACGCCACTAATTCAGGATTATTGTTAGGGGCACGGAAAAAGAGCTTCGTATGCCGCTTGCGTTCATAATAATAATTCAGGTGATGTTTAGCAATGATCGACAGTTTACCGGCCAAAGTATCACTAGCCTTCAGCCTTTCCTGTAATTGCAGGAGAAATCCCTCACAATCGCGGCGCGTCACTGCCATGAATAATTCTTCCTTGCTCTTGAAGTATAAATAAACGGTGCCCTTTGCTATTCCGGCTTGCTCCGCCACTTCCGACATCTTCGTTTCGTAAAATCCACCTGAACCGAAGAGCTCGTATGCGGCATCCAGAATAGCAGTATGTTTTTGATTGGATGCGCTACTCATCGGTCCCTCCCTAAACTGTGCCGTTCAAAGCTTAAATTCAAATGCTAAATGATCATGCTCAGCAGTAAGGCAGCTGCACCGCCGAGGATAGAGCTGATGGCATTGACTGCATCATTGCTCATCCACTTCCAGCCTCTTGCGTGTACAGCTGGAGCCCCACAATGCTGTGAGCCTTCCACTTCGCGGCCGCATACCGTACAGCGGTTCATCTGCTGCACGGTTGCACCAAGGATAGAGTCGGCAAAGGCGCCGACTAGTCCTCCGGCAAGTCCTGCTAGGGTAAGCAGCACGAAAGAGTGATCCGGCATGCCGGATATCATTCGCAGCAGCCAAGCTGACGCACCGATGAGTGCGCCTCCTGCCGCCGCCGCCAGCGTACCCAAGCTGGATACGCCTCCCGAAGCTCCGGCAGGAAGAACTTTACCCGTAAGGACAGAACGAGGCGGTTTCTTGCTCAGTGTTCCGATCTCCGTAGCCCATGTATCCGAGGTTACTGTAGCCATTACACCAATAAATAGAAACCCCCACAGCTCATGCGGGAAGATCGCATTCAGGAGAACCAGAACCATGCCAAGTCCACCGTTAGCAAAGACCTGCCCGGCATCGCGGCGGCCCGTCTTAGCATATGTCAGCTCTAATTCTGCTTTATTATCATGATGAAGTTTGGACAGCAGGCTTGAAGTGATGAAGAAGATCAGCAATATCCCAAACCAAAAAGCATTTCCGGCACCAAAATAAATAGTGCCCATCACTACCGCGGCAATCATGCCAGAGAGACTTAAAGACTGCTTCCAATATGCCGCTCCCGCAACAATCAAAGCGCCTAAAGCGCCAATAACCCACTGCATAGATTCATCTCCAACAGATCTATTAACCGATCAGGCAAGTCCCCATCAGCTTGTCGCCCCAGTACAGCTCGAAAGCGTCTCCAGCTACAGTAGGACCCACGCCTGCCGGAGTACCTGTAAATATCACATCGTCTTTCCCTAACCCGTAGCGCTCGGCGATAAAATCAACAATTTTTTGAAGTGAAAAAATCATGTTTTTAACATTGCCGCGTTGTACTTCCACCCCATTTTTCACCACTGTAAAATCAGTTCCCTCCAGCTCTTCCTTATCTGGAAACGCTATGTAAGGGGTGAGTGGTGCGGCATTTTTAAAGCCTTTAGCTGGCGTCCATGGCAAACCTTTCTTCTGCAGATCATTATGCACATCACGCAGCGTGAAATCCAGTCCCAGTGCCATTACATCTACCAGATCCTCCACGCTCATGCCTGGTGTATAATCACGTGCAATACGCAGTACAAGTTCCCCTTCATAATGAATCTGACCCGCATCCTTTGGCAGCTTAATTACTGCTTTATCGAGGGAAACAGCCGCATGTGAGGGCTTCATGAAAATGAGCGGCTCCACTGGCACATTGTTACCCAATTCCTCCGCGTGTAGCTTGTAGTTGCGTCCAACACAATAAAGATTATTAACAGCAGCGCACATAAACAGTCAGCTCTCTTTCCCATCGATTTGGATTATTTATACCTTCAGAAAGGTGTCGCCCCATATATCCGGGCGGTTTGTACAGATCATTATATCAGAATGCATGTCGGCTAAGCGACGCATCTCTTTCGCTTTGTTCACAGTCCAAGCCATAATTTCCACCCCTCGCTCGGACAAAAGCTTGGCCAGTCTAGGATTCAGACGCGAGAAGCTAATCGAAAGTAAAGAGCAATCCAGTTCATGCAGCCTGCGTGCAGGATTGCCAAATCTGGAATCAAAGATCAATCCGGTGCGAAAACGGGAATCAATTTCCTTGACTTTTTTTAATGCTCCAGTATCAAAAGAGGTCAAGATCACGTCGTCCCGCATACCTTTTGCAGAAATAAGATCCGTCACCGTCTTCTCAATGCCAGGATACATATCTCCCACTGTTTTCAGTTCAATATTCAGACGCAATCTTCCGGAGGCTAGTGACAGCACCTCTTCCAAAGAAGGCACCCGCTCGCCCTGAAAAGAACGCCCTTTCCAGCTCCCCGCATCCAGACGCCGGATATATTCCCAGTCCATGTTCTTCACCTTGCCATGACCATTGGTCGTCCGGTCCAACGTATAATCATGAATGACAACAGGAACGCCGTCTTTGGAGAGCTGGACATCAATTTCCATCCAGTGCACATAGGGCATGGCAATCGCCATCCGAATGGCTGCCAATGTATTCTCTGGAGCTTTACCGGAAAACCCTCGATGGGCTACACACAAATTGTTCATCATAAGGACCTCCCAGGAACCCTATTTGGTAACTTGAGTGACTTTACCGTCGCTACCGATCTTTACCCGTCCTGCGGATAGAGCTTCTACTCTTTTTAACAAAAGTTGTCCATCCACTGCGTTCATCGGCACAGGCTGTGCTAGCTCGGCTTTCATAGGCTTCAGCTTTAAGGAGCATTGACCTTTTACACTACATTCCGCCTGAAAAACCGCAGTTTCCCAAGTGGCAGGCACTGTAGATCTCGTAAAAATAAAATTCCCGGTGCTGTAGGCAATCCATTTGCCCTTATATGGCTCCACGCCTTGTAGCACGTGTGGATGGCCGCCAATGACAAGATCGGCTCCTGCATCGATAAAGCTATGGCCCAGCGACTGTTGCGTTTTATCATATTGTTCTACCCGTTCTTTACCCCAATGGACAACTACGACCACCAAATCGGCTTTCTTTTTGGCTGCAGCAATAGCCTTCAGTCCTTCTGCACTATCGTATACGGAGGCAAGTCCCGGCTTATTTTTTCCTGCCATCCAATCCGACGCAGGAATCACCCGGGTGAATCCCAGCAAAGCGATCTTAATGCCCTTACGTTCAAAATATTGCGCCGAATATGCTTCTTTACTGTTAAGCCCCGCACCCACATAAGGAATTCCTCTTTCAGCAAGGTGGTTAAGGGTATCCCGCAAGCCTTGCTCTCCTTGATCAAGCGTGTGATTATTCGCCATATTTACTGCGTCCACACCAGCTGACTTAAGCGCATCCAGAGCGAGTGGTGATCCTTTGAATACAAATTGCTTATTAGTGGCACTTACGCCACCTGTGGTCACTGGAGTTTCCAGATTCAAGATCGTAAGATCATCTTTCTTGAACAGACCCTCCAATGCGGCATACGAATAATCATAACCTTTCTTCTCCAGCAGTTCTCCAGCTTTCCCGGAAAATATAACATCTCCACCAAAATTCAAAGTCACCGTCTTACCAGACGCGTCATCATCTGACGGCAGACCAGACACTGGATCATTATTTGCTGCTTCCGAGCTGTCCTCATCCTTCGCAGGGGTCGCTGTCGCTTCAGGAGCTTGTGTTTCAATGATCTCTTCGGGCTCCTCCTGCGGTGTAGGCGTTGGCTCTGGAGTTGCCGTAGGAGAAGGGCTTGGCGTCTCCGTAGCTTCAGGCGTTGCAACTGCAACCACCGGAGGTGCTGTCTGAGGCTGATCACTACTCTCCGGTATAGGCGTAGCTGTCGCTTCTGCAACCGGAGGCGGTGAGGCGCTTTTCTTGTCAGGGTCATTCGTAAAGCTATAAGTCAATAACACGGTAATCATCAGAAGAAGACCTGCATTGATCCAAGCCCAGGCCGTTCTGCGCTTGCGTTTGCTCTTATGTTTGTTCTTTTGTCTAGAACGCGATCGCGGCGGATACATGGTTTCTGTGATCTCCTCTACTCTCAAATTGTTTTTATTATAGCATATCTATCACAGCACCCTACAAATAAGAGAGTCGATAGAAATAGAAAATTTTACTAACTAAAGAAAAACAGTGAAGCGCCTCATGCTTTGCTTCACTGTTTTATTTAGTCATCGTACTCACATTTCATTCATTAGCTGTTTAGCAACGCTTTCCGCAATAAGCTTGGACTGCTTGATGCAATCCGGCATTGCTATGCCATTAAATCCGGCGCCAATGACATACACACCAGGAAGCGAAGCTGCTAATTCTTTGCGGAATTCGGTAATATTATCAAGATGTCCTATAGGATACTGCGGCATGGAATGCTCTAAGCGGGTGATTTCCGTAAATATTGGATTCGCAGTAATGCCCATGATCTCTCGCAAATCTTTAAGTACAAGCTCCGTCAAAGCCTCATCAGGCAGCTGAACATTCTGTTCATCATCAGAACGACCCACATAACAGCGTAAAAGCACCTTATCATCAGGAGCCGTATGCGGCCATTTCGTAGATGTCCATGTGCAGGCAGTAATATTTCGCCCTTCTTTACGAGGCACAAAAAAACCCGATCCATCATATTCGTTAACAATATCCTTTTTGTTAAAAGCCATGACTAGATTCGCTACTGAAACATAATCCACCGCTTCCAGCGCTGTAACATCCATATGGGGACGAAGTAAGTCAGCAGCCGAAAAATTAGGCGCAGTGATATATACATCATCCGCAAGCAACCGTTCGCCATTCTCCAGCTCTACCTCATAGATAGAAGGACTCCCAGCAGCCTGAATAGAAACTACGTTAGACTCCGTCCGTTGTTCTACATCATGCAGCTCATAAATCAGACTATGCACGAGACTTTGCAGCCCTTTGCGGAACGTGAGGAAGGTACTCTGTGTAGTACCTTCCTGTGCCTTTTTATTCTTTCGCCCTGTGCGCATTCCACGAATAAGGCTCCCATACTGCTGCTCTAATTCTCCAAATTGCGGAAATGTAGCTTGCAGGCTAATCTTTTGTATATCTCCGCCGTACATGCCAGAAAGGAGCGGCTCAGTTAAATTCTCCAGCACTTCAGATCCTAGACGTCGCGCAATAAGCTCACCAAGCGATTCGTCCTCATCATTACGCCGCGGAGGAAGAATAAAATCCATCATCGCACGTATTTTGCCCCCAAACGAAACTAACCCACTTGATAAAAAAGGTTTCAGTTCGGTAGGGATACCGAGTACAAGACCGGTTGGCAGAGGATTAAGCTTGTCCCGCTGCAAGATATATCGCTTCTTAGCAAGAGGGTTGGAGGATACCAGCTCGTGATCCAATTCCAATTCCTTAGCCAGCTCGCACATCTCCGCCCTTTCCGCTAGAAATGAATCTGGGCCCTTTTCAATCACAAAACCATCGCGATGTAAGGTTTCAATCTTTCCACCGAGATTTTTCTCTTTCTCAAGCAAGACTATATCAGGCTTAATACCCGCTTCTTTATAAAATTTACGAATATAAAAGGCGGCGCTGAGTCCGCTCAGCCCTCCGCCTATGATAACAATTTTTCTTGTGGGGCCAATCATGATTGAGCGGCCTTCATCTGCTCCAGTCGTTTACGAATTACATCGCTCAATACAGACATATATGCGGGATCACTATTCAGTGAGTCGATCCGCATAAGACGCATATCAAGCTCCGAAGCTACGGCTGTTGCCTCTATGTCGAGATCGTACAGTACCTCTAAATGATCGGATACGAATCCGATAGGGGCCACCAATACGTATTCCACCTGTTCTTTACTAAGCTGTTGCAGCGTGTCCAGAATATCCGGACCGAGCCACGGTTCAGCTGTGCGACCAGCACTTTGCCAAGTAAACTGCCAGTTGGTTACGCCTGCCTGAGCTGCAATTGCTTGCGAAGTTTCCAGCAGCTGATCCCGATATGGATCACCCATAGCCAGAATACGTTCTGGAAGACTATGAGCGCTGAATAATACGCGAATCTCATCACGGGTCGCACCTGCTTCAATATATTGATCCAGCTTCGCCGACACTCTTTGGCTTAACACATCGATCAATTCAGGATGCATATGGTAACTCTCTACAAAACCCATGTCAATCTTGCATGCATCAGCCTTTTCCTGTGCACGCTTGATGTAGCTCCCCACACTCATACTGGAATAGTGTGGCGCCAAAACAATACCCACTGCTTGAGTAATGCCATCCTTCGCCATAGCCTCAACGCCGTCCTCAATAAAGGGACTGGCATGCTTCAAGCCTTGATAGCAGACAAATTCAACATCTGCTCCCGCTTTATCCGCATTTAATGCTGCTTGTAAAGCTTCTACTTGCCGGTCTGTATTCTCCCGCAGTGGGAATACCCCCCCGACGATTGCTTCATAACGGTCGGTTAACTCTTTAAGCTGCTCCGCTGTTGGCGGATACCCCCGTCTAATATGCGTGTAATAAGCTTTAACATCTTCTAGGCTCTTAGGAGTGCCATACGACATGACGAGAACACCTATTTTTACTGTCACGGATTCCGTCCCCTTTACAATTTAATAGCGTGGAACATATAAATTCTTATATTTTTTACGAACGTTGCTTAGCCGTTTCTTGTAATACTTCCTGAGAATAAGTGTGAATATACTCCGTCAATTCTCTAAGTTTATCTAATGAAGCCTCCGGGAATAATCCATGGCCCAGATTGAAGATATAACCTGGCTCAAGCACACCTTCATCGATCAGTTCTTTCGCGCGTTCCTTCAAAAGGTCCATCGGAGCTGTAAGCAAATATGGATCAAGATTTCCTTGAATCGCAAATTTATTGCCTGTTCTGCGTCGGCCTTCAGTCAAGCTAACACGCCAATCCAGCCCGATTACGTCTGCTTGAAGCTTCGTAAGACTTGGCAGCAATTCTCCAGAGCTCACACCAGGAAAGTATATTTTCGGTACATCAAGATCAGATAATTCGGAAAAAATACGAGAAACCGTCGGCAGCACATACGTTTCAAAATCGCGTGGAGCAAGCGCACCAACCCAACTGTCGAACAATTGGAAGGCTTTGCCTCCACTCCGTACATGGCTTCGGAGGTAAGTGATAATCATATCGCCCAGCTTGTCCATCAGCATTTCCCAGACACGGGGTTCACTGTACATTAGCTCTTTCGTACGGATATACCCCTTGGAAGGTCTACCTTCGATCAAATAGCTGGCAATTGTAAACGGCGCGCCTGCAAAAGTAATCAAAGGAACGTCCAGTTCCTTATCCAAAATAGCAATCGTTTCCAAAATGTGGCTAAGATCACCCTCTACATCAATCGGTTTTAGTCTCTCCACATCAGCTGCACTACGGATCGGATTCTCAATTACTGGACCGATATCCTTAACGATATCGAATTTCACTCCGATTGAAGCAACTGGATTCATAATGTCGGAATACAAAATGGCCGCATCCACACCCAGCTTGCGAACGGGCATCATGGTTATTTCCGCTGCCAGCTCAGGCTGCTTGCAGATTTCAAGCAATGAATACTTTTCCTTGATTTTACGGTACTCGGGATCATAACGGCCGGCCTGCCGCATGTACCATACGGGAACGTGCTCCGTGTCCTGCTTTCTACAGGCGCGGATAAAAGTGTCATTGTAGGTCATGATAAGATCTCCATTATATTTTATTAGATTTTTTTAATCGGCATATCTACTATTATGCCCTTTTTAAAAGCTTGTAACAACTAATACGAAGAGTTTGGAATGACAATCCTATGACATTACTATGACATGTGTTGCACACATTAAGCTGCAAAAAATGATATACTGATAAAATGGCATTTTTTCCGTGAATCATATATTCTCTGAAATTCTTTGAAAGGATGTGAAAGCACTATGAAGAAATGGGAGACCTGGAAGGTCAACCTCTTAGTGCTTTGGTTCGGGCAATTTTTGGTGAATGCTGGAATGACAATGATTACACCCTTCCTGACCTTGTACCTTGCGAAGGATCTTGGTGTCCAGGGTGAACATGAAATTGGAATCTGGGCGGGACTTATTTTTGCCGCAAACTTCTTAACCTCTTTCATATTCCAGCCATTATGGGGCAAGCTTGCAGACAAGTATGGCCGTAAGATCATGTTGCTGCGTTCCAGCTTTGGGATGGCTATTGTCATGGTATTAATGGGCTTCGCACAATCCCCTTTACAGCTGCTCCTGCTCCGTCTCTTAAACGGTACAATCTCTGGCTTCAATCCCGCCTCCATCGCACTGGTGTCAGGTACTACCCCCAAAGAACGTATGGGCTTCTCCATGGGATTAATGCAATCAGGATCTGTAGCAGGAACAATTCTAGGGCCACTGATTGGTGGCTTACTTGCCGATTTAATCGGATTTCGGCCGATTTTTTATGTCGTTGGGGCCTTGCTCTTTATCGCCTCTCTCCTGGCATTATTTCTTGTTAAGGAAAAATTCGACCGCGCCGAAGCTGCACAGGAACCGCAGGTTTCTGTACTCGCAGGTTTGAAGGAATTAATCAAAATCCCTCAGCTGCCAGCTCTATTCGGTGTAACCTTTCTGCTGCAATTTGCAATGATTAGTCCTATGGCCTTGTTGCCACTTTATGTAGAAAAATTAAATGGACCCGCCGAGAATATAGCCTTCTTGGCCGGAATGGTCAGTGCCGTTACAGGGATCTCCAATATGCTGGCTTCTCCCTTGCTTGGTAAGCTAAGTGACAAAGTCGGCGCACATCGTATTCTGACCTATGCGTTAATTGGCGCTTCACTATTCCTAATTCCGCAGGCATTCGTAACTAGTGTCTGGCAGCTGATTATAGTCCGTTTCCTAATGGGAGTCTTCATGGGTGGACTGTTGCCCAGCGTTAATGCGCTTATCCGCTCCTATACCCCTGACGGAAAAGAAAGCCGCGCATTCGGCTTCAACAGCAGTACATTGGCGCTAGGCAATATGCTGGGAGCTATCTTGGGCGGCTTTCTATCAGGTTACATCGGAATTGAGGGGCTTTTCATTATATCCGGCTGCTTGCTGCTGGTTAATACGATTTGGGTTCGATTGAAGCTGTACAAAGTAACAACACCGCGGTTATTTCGCTAATCAGCTATTTCACCATCGCTAGCGCCAATCCATCATAGGCAGGCAGACATGTACTGATAAGACGTTCATCCGTGGCGATCATCTCATTGAAGTGGCGCACAGCCAGGATGGCAGGACCATTTCTATCTGTATTTAAGGTCCGTCCACGGAGAAAAATATTATCACCCGCAATGATCGCTCCTGGATTGGCCAGCTTGATGGCATATTCCAAGTAGTTAGTGTAGTTCAACTTATCTGCGTCAATGAAAAAGAAATCGAACCTAGCGCCCTCTGCTTCCAGTGCCATCAGGCTGTCCATTGCGGGTCCTATTCTATACTCCGTAGTATCGCTGAAGCCTGCCAGCTCTAAATTACGTCGGGCAAGCTCGGCATAGTCGGCTCTCAGCTCTAGCGAAGTCAGTGTGCCACCTTCAGAGAAACCGCGGGACAAGCAAATTCCGCTGTAACCGCCAAGTGCGCCAATTTCCAAAATACGCTTAGAGCGAGACAGTCTAACTAGCATGGTGAGCAGTCTTCCGTACCCCGGCTCGACAGACACCGGCGGCATGCCTGCTTGGACAATTGCTTCTTTTACTTGAAGCAGAATTTCGTCCTCTGTATAAAGTTGTTCACTGTATTCTTCTTGCGTAAGCATAAAGATTCTCCTTTGAGGATCCCCCGTTTGCTCATAGTAAGGGATGACGGGGAACATTTTATGATTTATGGAATGCCGGGCATTGTGAAGTGTCCCACATTCCCCTATACTTGTATGGATGCTTTAAAGGACGACAATGTCGTCTCTTCTTATTGTACTGGCTTTTTGTATTTATCTACAAGTTAAACGGAGTTGAGAGTATTTGAGCAAATTACAATTAATCGCTACTGCCCCTATGGGTTTAGAAGCTGTGGTAGCGCGCGAATTAAACGAACTGGGTTATGAGACCAAGGTCGAGAACGGACGAGTATTATTCAGCGGTGATTACATCGATATCTGTCGCTGTAACTTGTGGCTGCGTACATCTGACCGCGTATTGGTTAAAATGGGCCAATTCCCTGCTAAAACCTTTGACGAGTTATTCGAAGGGGTTAAAGCTTTGCCTTGGGAAGACTGGATTCCAGAGAATGGAGAATTCCCGGTTGAAGGACGGTCCCATAAATCACAACTAACGAGTGTACCCGCTTGCCAAGGGATTGTCAAAAAAGCCATCGTCGAGAAGCTGAAGCTTTCGTATCATACAGACTGGTTCCCGGAGAACGGTCCTCGATATGTGATCGAAGTGATTTTATTAAATGACATCGCTTTGATCACATTAGATACCACAGGACCCGCACTTCACAAACGTGGTTACCGCAGACATGCAACAGAGGCTCCACTGAAGGAAACAATGGCTGCTGCACTAATCCAGCTTAGCCGCTGGAATGGCCATCGGCCGCTGTTCGATCCATGTTGTGGTTCGGGAACACTGTTAATTGAAGCCGCCATGATCGCTTGGAATATTGCACCAGGACTACGCCGCTCATTTCCATCTGAACATTGGCCAGTCATTCCGAAACATCTTTGGGAAGAGGCTCGCGAAGAAGCTTTCGATGCTGTGCGCGACGATTATCCTTTGCAATTAACGGGTACGGACATCGATCCAGAAGCAATTGAAATTGCTGAAGCCGCCGCCAAGAGTGCTGGACTGTCCGGAGAAATCACCTTCAAAGTGATGGCTGCCGCCAAAGCAAGACCTGAAGGAGAATATGGTTGTATCATCACCAACCCTCCATATGGTGAACGGATCAGTAATGACAAAGAAGTGGAGAAGCTGACCCGCCAGTTTGGTGAAATGATGATATATCTGCCAACATGGTCATTTTTTGCGATTAGCCCTTACAAGGAATTCGAACAATTTTACGGTCGTAAGGCAGACAAACGCCGCAAACTGTATAACGGACGTATCGAGTGTCAATATTATCAATACTTGGGTCCACTTCCACCTAGAAATCCGAAATAATTAGGATCACCATTGGTTTGAATGCAGAACGGACATCTACCTCGTATCGTATGAGGAGGGTGTCCGTTTTTCTCCGAGTATAAGACAGTTTTAGTTTAACACCCATCCTTTACGCTCTTATATTTCTAAGAGAAACGTTTGTCATCTAAAAAAGACAACAACGTTGTTTCTTCTCGTTTTATTTATTTTCTGTGCTAGGAGGCTTCAAAATGTCAGTTTTTCCATCAAGTCGGAGCAGCACAACCGTAACAAGTACAATAGCTTCTGTGATTCGCTCCCGATATATCGGTTATCTCCTTTTTCTTGGCATCATGCTGGCCAAGTTATTATTTCTGCATAGTGGGCTGCATGCTCCCAATATAGATATGAACCAGCAGGACAAATGGATCGCTGTAGGTTCAGTCATGTTATTGTCTTTTTGGACCCTGTGGCTTCCCCGCCGGGGACAGACGATAACGTTGTTAAGTATAAACTTGCTTCTGACGCTGCTTATTTATTCGGATATCGTCTACTATCGTTATTTTCAGGATTTTATCACGGTACCCGTATTGTTTCAGGCTGGACAGATGGATGCGCTTGGTGGAAGTATCTTCGCCCTACTGCGTCCTTCCGATCTTTATTTGTTCGCTGACTGGCTATTTCTTATTGCATACGGAATCGGCGTAGGATTATACCGCCGCAAATCCCATACATACTTGTCTAATGCCGTCCCTCGCCGTTATGGGCAATCTCACTCTTATTCTCAAACCGGTTATTCCCGCCGCTCTTCACGCCTAAGCAGGACGCTAAAAAGAAGCGTGAATGGGATCGTTGCTCTGGTGCTAGGTTGCGTGCTGACCTTTGGACCTATCCACACCTACGCTACTACCTGGGCTAAAGATCTATTCACTGGCAACTGGTGGAGTCTCGCCATGTATAACGTAACCGGACTAATCGGTTTTCACGGTTATGATATTTACTTATATGCTAAAGATCATCTAGGTCCGCAGCCCGAGCTTTCACAAGAAGAAGCCACCTCGATGCAGCTCTGGTTCAATGAACAAAACACTGAGCAAAGTGCCAATAATGACAGCTTTGGAGAATACAGCGGAAGCAACATTGTTGTTATTCAAGCTGAAGCTTTTATGAACTTTGTAGTTGGACGCTCAATATCCGGTCAGGAGATCACGCCTAATCTGAACGCTCTAATCAAAGAAAACACCTATTTCAGTAACTACTACCATCAGACCTCACAAGGCCGAACTTCCGATGCGGATTTCACGTCCAACGCTTCCCTGTACCCGCTGGTCTCCGGCTCGGTATTTGTCCGTTACCCGGATCATCAGTTTGACACGCTGCCTGCTATTTTGAAATCAAAGGGCTACAGTACCAATGCTTTTCATGCGTACGAAGGTAGCTTCTGGAATCGGCAGATTATGTATAACGCGATGGGTTATGACCATTTTTATAACAAAAAAGACTATACAATAGACGAACCTCTAGGCTGGTCTCTGGGTGACAAATCCTTTTTACGGCAATCCCTCGATATTATGAACACTTCAGAAACGATACAGCAGCCTTTTTATTCATTTTTGACTACACTATCCAGCCATCACCCTTATTCTCTCCCTGCAGATAAACAAGGGCTTGATACTGGAGAGTTCAAGGGCACGATCTTCGGAGATTATTTGCAGGCTGTTCACTATACGGATGAAGCTTTAGGGGAAATGGTCAAAGAGATGAAGCAGCGTGGGCTGTGGGATAATACCATTGTTGCTTTCTATGGAGATCATGATAATTCGATCCAGGAGATCGCTTATTACGAACAATTTCTCGACAAAAGCCTTAGCGCACTCGATATGCAGCAAATAATGCATCAGGTTCCCTTGCTCATTCATCTGCCAGGCTCTAACGCCTCTGTCCTAGATTCAGCTCCAGCTGGTCAGTTGGATCTTACACCTTCCTTGCTCCATTTGCTGGGGATCTCACGTGATCCTTATTATCTCATGGGCAATAATCTGTTTAGCGGGCATGAGCGTCTTGTAACGCTGCGATCCGGCGCCTATGCCGATGCAAAGCTGTCTTATCTCCCCAGCGAGAATGGGCAATTTGCCAGTGGAACCTGTTATAGTCTCGAAAGCCGCGAAGCCGTGGACGTAGGGGAGTGCAGCATCGGGTATGAGACCAGCAAGCTCCGCCTACAGATCTCCGACGATATCATGAAATATGATGGAATCAAAAAGCTTAAGAATACACAATCTGCACCTTAAGCTTATATCCCGGTAAATGAAGAGACTGTCCACAAAACTATCGAAAAGGGCTGCTGCGACATCCTCTCTATGTTGGACACTAACTCCTGATCGTTGTTGGAAGCACGTTGGGTTTTCCGACTTAGATACGCGAAGTATCTCACTAACGGACACAGCTGACCTTAAACCCAGCAATATCCGAGATTTGGAATGCTAACGGACTCCAGAGCAGCTATTAGCCTGAAAAACGCCGATATGAGCCTCTTTTCTGAGGAATAGCGTCCCTGGGGTCCGAAATCTTGCATTAACAGCTAAAAACACGCAAATAACGTCATCTGAGTCCGTAACCCCTGTGAGATGATGGGATGATAGACATACGTTGAAGTAAGCCGCCAATGGCCAGAAAACGCAGAGCAGCGATCCTCCAATAACAGGAGAATCGCTGCTCTGTTTACTTTTACTTATTCTGAGAATGAAGAGGGATCGACCCTATTATCTTAGTTGATAAGAACTCAGTATTATTTCTGAACGGAGGGCTGTTTGATAAAAGCTTCTGCTTTCTTCAACACTTCATCCTCCGTTGGAGCACTCACATAACGACCATTCACATAAACAAAAGCCCGTTTGCCACATGGACCGCAGTACGACTTGCAGCCAACCTTGATCTCGGCATCAGGTGCCATTTTTTGCAGCTTAGGGATAATACTTTTCAACTTCATGAAATTACATTCATCGCACACTTGTATTTCGTTAGCCATGGAGCAACCCTTCTTTGTGTTCGAAATTTACAGGCGAGTGTTTAGTGATCGCCGTGATTACCTTTAGAGGGATTCGTAATGACAAAACCTTCTTGTGGAAGATACAAATAATCAACGACCACGCCATCAAGGAGTGGTTGACTCGGATCAAGAATAACATCGATTTCCTTATCTGTCGACACTACAACATCGTTCTCTTTAGGCGTGTCCAAGTCCAGTCCGTAGTGAGCATGATCACCGTGTGCATGTGTAATTGCTACGCGCAGCTTCAACTCGCTGTTTCCTTCAAGCTCCATTTGTTTCTTTATCACTTTAGCCGCATTGCGGGTAATTTTGACCTTCATCTATATTCCATCTCCTAGTCCGAAAATTAAATACTCAATTACTTATTTTAAAGGTAAATGACATCTAAAAGCAACTATATTAGCTAATTAGCTCTGAAGTTCTTGTCGAAAATGTGTGGTGCGATCCTATTCACCCTGCTGAAGTGTAGGATATTTCCGCCCCATTCGTGACACGAACCAGCCCATTAGCAGCATGGTCACTCCAATATCATCGATCGGAATAAATGGCATGAAGTCCGGCAAGACCCAATAGAGCAGTACTGGAAATGTAAATAACAGCTTGTCCCCCATTGCTACTTTAGGGGAGCGGATGTATTGCCAGGAGCTACTGAAGATATGGGACCATTGTTTTAGTGACAGTATTTTTTTCAGTTTCATGGTGACCCTCCTCCCAAGTAAAAAGGATACAGCCGCGGATAACGTGTAGTGACGACAGCGGCCATACCCCATGTTTTATTTTACGCAAGTTTACTGCAAATGTTTCATAATTATTTCACATTAGAAAGGAGCGTTGCCAATATAAGTCCTGTTTCCAAGGCCATATCTTCAAAATCTGCTAGTGGCAGCGGATTTTTGCCGATCCCCAGCTCCACCGTAAATCCAGGTTTGCGGAAGGTCTGAATAAACCAATCCTTATATCCGGCATCACTTCCAGTCAGCTCCACTGCCCGGTAACTGCTCGCAACTGCCAGCTGCGCGGCTAATTCACGGCTCTCGGGAGGTTCATACCCCCGGTAGTTCCAATAAATCTCTCCTCCTTGGCTATGCAGAGACACTGCAGCTTCGCCAGGCGCTGCCTCAGCCAGGGCAGCCAGAGCGGCTGCTTCTGGCTCACTCAGCGGCTCAGGGCCGCTGTAATCCCGCGGTGAGGGCAGCCTTACTCCCCGACGTTCCCGCTCCTCTTCCCAATGAGCGGGAAATTGATCCCCAAGATCCACACCGCGGATGTTAGCTTTCCAATGCCGGAAGCTGCTTCGTCCACCATTCCATTTCATGAGGTCATCATAAAACGGATGGTCTGGCAAAACCCCTTCCTGAACCAGCTCCACGCCATCTGGATTAGCCATAGGCACGACCCATAATGTCCAGTTTTGGAACCAAACCTCAGGACTGTGTCCATTCCATTCCAAGCCTTCAGCATAAGCTGCTGCATACTCCTCTATGAAGGACATCAAGCATGGCGAAGTCAGCCATTCATTGGCATGCAAAGCGGCGTTAACATGCAGATGACGAGTGCCATTCCCGATCTTGAGTACATGGAGCGGCTTGCCGAGCACGCTCGTGCCTATTGTGGCTGCTTGTATAAACGGGTATTGGACAAGCAAGCTGTCAATGTCGCTCTCAACCTCAGCCGGACCGTACTCCCCGCGCAGAAACACCACGCGGTCTGGAATTGGGGGTGGAATGACAAGTATTTTTCCAGGTGTACAGTAGCGCCCTGAGGTCACACCAGGATTCAGCTTCTCCAAATCCTCTAAATTCACCTTAAATAATGAGGTTATCCGTTCTGGAGTGTCCCCTTCCTGCACAGCATACCTTTTACGCGGCGAAGATGGCAGAAATAAAACCTGACCTGGGTATAAATAAGATTGTCTCCCAACCCATGGATTACCTTGAATAACATGCTCAGGAGTTAATCCATGTAGAGCGGCAATTCGGCTTACGGTATCTCCCCTGTTTGCAATATATTGTCGCATTAGGTCTCATCCTCTCGGCCTTAAATTGCTGATACAGCAATACAAAAACAGCGGCATACAGCACTTAACTCTATTGTATGCAAGCGCCACTACCCGGCATGAAGGAGAAATGAATCACAAGAAAAAACAACGTCATCGCCCTTTATAGATGGCAACCGTTTCTCATGAAAAATAAGGATATTACAGTTCCGCAGCATATAAGTGCTTATATTTCAAAAAAACAGACTGGGAAATGTGCTTTCCCAGTCTGTTTTTCTTTTACACTCCCATGGAGTTTGTCCCTATTCAATTCAACATTGCTCCTGCTTATAACGTGGATACTTGCCACACTACTGGGGTGCGTCTAATTTGTTCTCCAAGCCAGTCTCGCGCGATGCTTTGAAACATCTCAGCATCACCGCTGCAGAAAAACTGGTGAATTGGACTTTCATCCCCGATGGACAGCTTGCCTTTATCATATAAAATTGTGCTGATCTCACGAGCGGTCTCATCTGCAGAACTGATCAGCTTGACTCCCGATCCCATAGTCTCACCAATGGGTTCTACAAGAAATGGATAATGAGTGCATCCTAAAATTAAAGTATCGATGTTAGTGTCTTTAATGCCTTCTAGTGCCTCTTCTACGATATCGTAACTTTTCTCTGAGCGGAACTTGCCTTGCTCGACGAGTGGGACAAGCGCTGGACAGGCTTGACTTACAACCTCAACAAAAGGGGACAACTGCTTTAATGCGTTAGTATAAGCTCCGCTGTTGATAGTTCCTATCGTACCGATCACGCCGACATGTCCGCTTTTGGTTGCGCTAATTGCTGCGCGGGCTCCGGGATGAATCACCCCAATTACAGGGATGGAGACCTTAGCTGAGATATAATCGAGTGCCGCAGCTGTTGCGGTATTACAAGCGATAACGATCATTTTAGGATTAAACTGGATCAAATAATCTACAATTTGTTCAGTAAACAGTTGTACTTCCTCGGTCGAACGGGGTCCGTACGGAGCTCGGGCAGTATCTCCGAAATAAATGATCTTCTCCCGCGGGAGTTGCCTCATCACTTCTTTGACAACTGTTAACCCTCCCACACCTGAGTCTAATATTGCTATAGCTTGCTGCACGAACACACCGCTTCCTTCTACTTGTTTTGTGTAGCTTATGTAAGGTGAAAACAAAATGTACCTGGCTTTCAGCCCCAATTGCAGATATTACTCCTTTTGCCCTCTGAGTTCAAGACTAGTCTTCTTCCATCATTTAACAAGCGGGTGCAAACTAATTAAAAAAGCCACCCTCCGCCCAATGCGAAAAAGCGGCTCTATTATAAGAGAATGAGTACTCTTTTACCACTGAAACAGAGGATTTAAACCACGGTTCCATTATAGAATTTCTTTATTAACCTTGTCATCTTGAACGACTTCTTCAAGGGTGGCTTCTTCACTTACATCTTCACTTATAGTGGCCTCAACCAACTCAGTTTCCACTTCCAAAGTGGCAGCAGCCTCTTCAACAGCTTCTACAGCGTCAACTGCTTCTACAGCTTCTTCTGTAGCGATGCCGCTGACAGTTACTGTGATTTTTTCTTCTTCATCAACAGCATTCGCACATGATTTGCTCCATTCCCGAACTTCATGTACTACATGCCCAATCGAATCTTTTGCCTTGTCATAAATCTCAATGCTCTTATCTCCCGCTTGAACGGCAAGTTCTTGAACCTTTTCAATACCAGCGGTAGTTCCTTCTGCAATATCCTTGCGCAGCTCTTTACCTGGTTTAGGCGCGAACAGCAATGCTGTCACCGATCCAACCACACTGCCGACTAAAGCGCCCCATAATAAACCTTTGGTGTCCTTTTTCATCGTTTCATCTCTCCTTTAAATTCATTGCTCCCCGCTCTACCGGGCTAATGCCTATATCTGCTATATCATAAGCAGCAGGGGATTGTCTTGTGACTAATTATTATAACTTTTCAGAAGTTTTGTCTGTAACATTTTTGGGTACGATAGCGTAGCGGCAGCAATGGCCGCCCTCTGCCATACATTCATTACGTGTTACCTTAGCATCCAGCAGTTCTTCGAAAAGACTATGCTCACATTGGCAAGCCTTACGATACTGGGTAGCCACTTGGCGAATCGGGCAATTGTACTCCCTTATGACATATGAGCCATCCTCTTCGCGGTTCCATTCTGCCATATATCCACCGGCATTTTGGATGGAAGATAATTCGGCGACGCGTTCTTCCAAATTGCGCCGTTCCATCATCGGAGCATACTGAGCGAGCATCCGGCGGCGGCGGCCTTCAAATAATGTATTAACAGCATCCAGTCCACTGCCGTAATCCAATTCACGCAGAAGCTCCAAAGCCAAGTTGTGATAACTTTTTGGAAAATATTCTTCGGCTCTCTCCGTTAATGAGTACATATGTAAAGGCCGCCCCATCGCTTGCCGGACCACTTTTGTCTTTGCAAGCCCTTCTTGCTCCAGCTGAAGCACATGACGACGGACACCCATCTCTGTAATTCCCAATTCTTCTGCCAGCGCGCCGATGGTCAGTGTTCCTTTCGTCTTCAGGAGCGTCATAATCATTTGTCTTGTCGATCCGCTTTCCTGCCCCATCTTCATCATAAAGGAACCCCTCTCTTTCACGGCTATCGCCTATTCTATGTGATTCTATCCTATGCTATTATAGCGGTACACTGGCTCCAAGCTCCTGGTCCAAATATTTCCGTACCTCAACGGCAAACTGCTCAAGTACTTCCGAAAGAATGGGGGTAAGTGGATGCAGATCACCTCTCTCCCAGGCATAATAATCCTGAACGAGTGGCTTACGCAGAGAAACTAATTCTATCAATCTCTCATAAATCTCACTTTGACCTAGCACTTTCTCTTCATGAATAATAGAAATTATATCCTCATAACTTCCAGCATCACGCATAATAAACCCGTCAATGAGACAGCTACCAACGTCTGTTACAACCTCTATTGCCAGATGGAGGCTGCGTTCCTGTATTAGTCCGGTTAGTGTTGTACCATCCCAGGAAGCTGCTACAGTCCGAAGACCAGCGGTAATATCAGGGATTTGAGCTAGAATGGTTTCGATTTGATTGCGGTTGACATAATACACAGCAATACCCCCATATCGATAATAGTTAGAGAATCGTCCTAATCTCTACTTACCGCGTTTGCCACGGCGTTTCAGCCAGAAGAACATTACGAAACATGCTCCGAGAAAAACGACTAAATAAGTTAACGCTTCCATTGGATACTCAAGCTCACGCATTCCTGTCACCGCTTCCGGTATAAAATGATGATACTATATTCAAGCAGCAGCTTAAATTTCGTAATCTACAGCAATTGAGAGCTCTTTGACTTCATTAATATGAGCAATAACTTCTTTATGAGCCGGATGAACCTGATACGCCTGTAAATCCTCTAGAGAAGCTACTTCTGTGACTAGAGCAATATCAAAGGAACGATCGGAATGAATGATGTCAGCACCCACCTCGATGGAGAGAAGCTGCGGAATCTTGCCTTCCATATTACGCAATACCGCTACCGTTGCCGCTACGCTTTCTTCGGACCGATCTTTTAATTTGAAAAACACAATATGTTTGATCATTCTATATCGCTCCCTAATGTAATATTGTAATTAGATATTAAAAATATATCATAAGCGTAGCTGTTCTGAAAGAAACTTAAACAGTGTTGTCAGAAATAGCAGCATTAACCATTGCCGATATACCAGAAAGTGTTGTAGTATATTTTTAAAAAATCGGAGGAATTATGCCTAATAACCAACAAGAACCTCATAATATCCAGGCGTGGTCTCTGATCAATCGCAAATACCTTGGACAAGGCGTTCGAGTCAAAAGATTTCGCCGTCCAAAGCGCAGCCAGATTAGAAACCGTGTGCTGCTTGCTGTATTGATGGCTAAGGATATCAAGCTGTCACGACTCGCAGAAGAGCTTGGTATATCCTCACGCAGTGTAAGCGCTTGGGTATACGAAGGTCGTATCCCTTCCAACAATAACATTGACAAGACCTGCCGCCTATTGGGGTACCCACCCCACATTCTGTTCAATGAAGCATTGATTCGTCAAAGCCCCATTGTATGTCAGCCTACACCCTCACGATTTATGAAAAGAAGTATTACCAGTTCACCGCGCAGCAATGTAATCCTGACCGGACTTTGTATGGTATACGATTTCTCAGTAACGGATGTAAGTATTTGGATAGGCGTCCATCCCGGAACGTTTCGGAAATGGCTCCACAACAGCCATCTGCCGACCCCTGCTCTGCAGGAAAAAGCCGAAGCTTTCTTTCGGATTCCACGCCATATTCTATTTGCAGACTGCGGAACGCTCTAATACAATCCTCTCACAGAACACGTTTAACACAGCCCTTCTTCAAGAAATCATGAGAAGGGTTATTTGCCATACCTTTTTTTCTTAAAAAGAGGTCATACTACTGTATGTAGATACATTGTGTAGTACTAAAGAACGGGTCAGGAGGCGCAAGATGAAACTTAACGGAATACTGTCAAAGGGCTATACCGATACTTGGAATGTGGCCCCTCGTGTCATTGGACTTCGCACTATGTTTGTAAATGTCGCATTAATTGGCCAGCCCTCTTCGGATTGGGTTCTTGTAGATACTGGTCTTAGCTCATATACAGGCAATATTATTGATTTTGCTACGGAGCATTATGATAAGCCTCCGGTGGCAATTATCCTGACGCATGGGCATTTTGACCATATTGGGGGTGTGAAAAGGCTTGTTGAGGAATGGAATGTGCCTGTATATGCTCATCCGCTAGAACTACCTTTTCTGACAGGTAAAGAAGATTACCCTCCAGCCGATCAGGCCGTAGGCGGCGGGCTTATGAGCATGATTTCCCCCTTATTTTCACATCATGGCATTGACCTTGGTTCAGCCGTTCATCCCTTGCCGGAAGACGGGACTGTCCCTGGTGCGAAGGGCTGGGAATGGATCCATACCCCTGGACATAGTCCCGGGCATATCTCCCTGTTCAGGCCTGAGGATAGAGTCCTGATCGCTGGTGATACGTTCCTTACGGTCAAACAGGAATCCGTATTTGCAGTGGCTACGCAGCATCAGGTGGTGCATGGCCCACCCTCTTATTTCACGACAGACTGGGAAGATGCCGAGAAATCAGTCCGTACCCTTGCCTTGCTGAATCCACATCTTGTTCTTTCGGGACATGGAGTACCCATGGAAGGTGAGGAGCTGTCTACCCAGCTTGCTCATTTATGCAAAAATTTCAAAGAAATGGCGCTACCGGGTCAAGGTAAATTTGTGTAAATAAGGTATTCCTGATCATCGAGCAGAGGTCTAGGGAAAAAGTCCCTATAATTCATTTGATATAGCCGATTCTACGGATATTCAACGAAATTATAGGGAGTTCCTCCCTATATTATTTGCTAAGTGCAGATTTACGTGCGACTATATATCTCAGTATGTATTGATGTTTTTTTCCAAGCGGCCCACATAAAGTCTCCACACATGAGCCGGTCGTAATTATTTTCGTACCTGCAAAATGTTGTCTTAAATCTTCATCACTAAAAAAATGGGCATATTTTCCCTCTTTGTATTCGTAGGTTCCCGGTTCCAAAAGTGTTCCACAGCCGTTGTTCGCATCCTCATCGGAAAAACTGGTAAAATAGAGCAAGCCATCCGGCCGCAGCTGTTCCAGACAATTAGCTAATAGCCTGCGGCGATCCTCTTCGAGAAATAAATGCAACACGTCATAGCAGTAGACAGCATCAACCTGTACTTCAGAAATAGTATCTAATACGGAACCTGAGATAAAATGGCTCTTGGGATCCCATTCTGCCGCCATCCTTAACGCATCCTCGCTTAACTCAACGCCTAAGGTCTTAAACTCATCTGAGAACACCTTCGTATTTCTTCCGTATCCCGCACCCGGGACTAAAACTGATTTCACGTCATATTGCCGAAATATCTCCCTTGCTGCCTGGGCTGTAGGACTAGGTTCACTCCCCCAGATCATGCCTTCCTGAGCAAATCTTCGACTCCAGTATTCGGACATAGATTAGACCTTCTTTTTAAATTTATTCGCTAATTTCATCGCAAGGAATTGAGGGATCAGGTTTAGCATACTAAAAAATAAAAACGATCCTGTAGGTCCAAGTGGTTTGAAAAACGTCCCGTCCCAACCGCCTTCTCCTGACAATTTGCTAATAAAATAATACGAAACAAACGCAGAAGCGATATTCCCAATGACTACAGCAATTATATTATTAGACCATTTTCCCAAAAAAGCTATTAGCGATGTTATGACGATCATCATTAAATAACCAACCATTGAACCATTATTGAAATCTTTATCCATCGCGAAATATACAAATGGAAAACAGTACACACTAATGATCAGGAGATTTAATCCTAATTTTCTCACCGCATCCCCTCCTCAGCTAGTTTTTCACTCTATACCAATACTGATAAATCTCCTTAAAACCCAGCTTGTCATACAAGGCTGAAGCCCCCGTATTCGCTTGCACAACTTGCAGAAAGGAAGTTGTTGCTCCCTTTGCTCTACCCCAATTAAGCAACGCTAGCAGCAGCTGTTCCGCCATTCCCTTTCTACGATGAGCAGGGGAAGTGACAATATCATACAGACCCAAGTATCCATTCTGAATCACACCAAGTCCGCAGGCGGCAGGAACACCATGATTAAACAACAGGACATAACCCTGCTGCAAATGTGATGCAGACAACATTCTAGTTAAGGTTTCCCGGTTCTTGCCAGACAACCCGGTAAGCTCACTGAAGGCGTGCAGCCACTCTTCAGTCAAGCTCTCCTGCATCTGAACCGTATAACACAGATCGGGGCTCGCTAAGCCCCCCAGATCAAGAAGCCTTACCGATGAAGGCTCGACAATTGTATAACCGCGATCCGCAAGCATCTCATCAAGCTTTGCCGGCTGGATATAGGGGGTTATTTTGAACACTGGCTGTAGTCCAGCATGCTCATAATACCGCTCCGCAAGCTTGATTTGTTCTGCGAGATCAACCTGAGAGCTGTCAGCCCCGTATAATGGATTGACCGAATTGGCCCTTTTTGTATAACCAGCTGCCGTACGTAGAATCCAGCCCTGCAGGAGAACGCTCTGCTCCGCAGGCCAAGTATTAAGTGTGATTTCTTCTATGAATTTATACAGCTTATTCCTCTCCTCTTGAAGCACGTTTGTTACGCATCGCAGGCAGTAATTTCACAGTTCCCTCCTCTTGGGAAGTGAAATAGTCATATTCGGGAGACTCTTTGCCATAAAGAGCTATTTTACCCTCACCGTTATAATGAACACCCCAACCAAACCGCTTCGGCAGCAGTGAAGCCCTTAGACAAGGATGATTTTTGGAAAATAGCTCGTTCCATATTTGTTCCTTACGGGCCAAACGTTCTTCCTGTGGAATTTGTTTATAGCGCACATGAACCTCGTACAGAAGTTCTTCATGATTGTATTTGTAGGGCTCATTAATTAACAGTTCATATTGAATCACATGTGCAGGCGGGAGCGTTCGGCAAGACATCGGAGGAACTCCGATTTCCTCAGGGCAGTCCTCTGCTACACGAATAAAAGTATCGGTATAGCTCATTTGCATCACCTCCATATTAAATAGAAATATATTCCTTCTATGATAAATCATTTTCCTATTCTTAGCATAGCCGAATTTTCTAAAGTCCATGATGGATGAGCAGCAAAAACGGCCAATCCTCTAAACTACGGAGGATTGGCCGTTCTCATTTACCAACTCGACTTGGTAATACCCGGAATCTGGCCTTTATGCGCCAATTCGCGGAATACAATTCGGGAAACATTAAATTTGCGCAAATAACCTCGAGGTCTGCCAGACACTTGGCATCTATTTTTTTGACGAGTTGCGGAGGAATCACGTGGCAGCTTTTGCAAAGCCATATAGTCCCCTTGTTCCTTTAGTTCTTTTCTTTTAACAGCGTATTTGGCGACTAGTGCTTGTCTCTTCAATTCTTTTACAACTTTAGATTTCTTGGCCATGTTCGTTCTCCTTCCATCCTTTAAATCTACTCGTTCAATGCACTCTTCAAGGCTTCCAGGTTCTGACGCATGATTCCTAAATAATCCAGGTTTTGACTGCGATCTTCCTCTGTTAATCCTTCAATTGGGTTTAGAACGGCTGCTTTGGCACCAATCTCTTTTGCTATTGTGTCTGCCACACTGGAGGATACAAGTGTCTCGAAGAAAATCGTCTTCACTTTATGCTCTTTCGCAAACTCCACAATCTTACTCATATTTGCGGCAGAAGGCTCCTGCTCCGGAGATAGTCCGGCAATCGGGACCTGAGTTAATCCATACTGCTTGGCAAGGTAACCAAAAGCCGCATGCTGAGTGATAAAATCCTTGCGTTTAGTATCCTTAAGACCGTCCTTAAATTCTTGATCCAGTTGCTCCAGCTTAGCTACATAAGCATCTGCATTTGTCTTAAAATCCTCGGCATGTTCAGGTGCGGCAGCAGCTAAAGCTGCTTCAATGTTACGCACTTCTTGAATGGCTAGTGTAGGATTGAGCCACACATGCGGATCTAATCCACCGTGATCATGCGAATGCTCTTCATGAGCATGTTCTCCTTCTTCATGCGCATGTTCTCCTTCTTCATGCGCATGTTCTCCTTCTTCATGAGCATGCTCCCCTTCTTCATGAGCATGCTCTCCTTCTTCATGAGCATGTTCTCCTTCTTCATGGTGGTGGTCAGCTTCTTCCTCTTCCGTGCCTTCCATGATGTCCAGACCCTTGCTCGCTTCTACAGTAATTAACGGAGTGCCAGATACACTTTCCAGCACCTGGTCTACCCAGCCTTCCATTCCTGCGCCATTATAGATCAGCATATCCGCATCTGAGATTTCTGCCATATCTTGTGCAGTCGGTTCCCAATCATGGGGTTCGATTCCTGCCGGTATGAGTGCTTCCACGTCCGCCAGATCTCCTGCCACATTTTTGGTAAACTCGTAAATTGGATAGAAACTGACTTTAATATTTAGTTTAGATGACTCTGGAAGGGCTGTGGCTTCTGCGGCTCCAGAAGCATTCGTAGTAGTAGAAGAATTACTGGCATTATTATTACCGCAACCTGCGGCAATAAGTAACGCGGACAGGGACAAAATGGCTAAATGATGGATTCTAAATTTCATTGAGAGTTGTAACTCCTTTTCTGGAAATAGATTTATGAATTCGCCGACGATTTCTAAGTCGGATCAGCTTCTGTACCAAAATTGCGATTAATAAGAACGATAGCAGTATAAGAGCAATCGTCCCACCAGGCGGTGTATTGATGTAATACGAGGCACTTAGGCCACTAAAAACGCCGAGTAACCCTACGCCAATTGATATCAATATAGCTGTCGTGAAACCAGACGCTATACGCAAGGCAATCGAAGCTGGCAAAACAATAAGCGCTGAGACTAACAGCACTCCAACAACTGGCATCGCAGCAGCTACTGTCATTCCAGTTAGTACAGCAAACGAAAATGATAACCAGCCCACATGAACTCCACTGATACTAGCGGTCTCTTCATCAAAGGTCAGATTATATAAAGATCTGCGTAACACAATAAAATAGACCAGACCGATTACAGCAACCACAGCGATAATCTTTAGTTGAGTGTCGCTGACCGCAACGATGGAACCAAACAGATAGGAACTGAAGCTTTTACTTAAATTCTGCTTTAAGCTCATAAGTACAACTGCCAATGCTAATCCAGAGGTCATAATAATAGCTACCGGAAGCTCGCTATATGTACGATAAGAACGTCGAAGCTGTTCGATGACAATACCACCGAGAATCGCCACCATGAAACCACTTAGTGCCGGATTAAGCTGAAGTATTGAGCCTAGTGCTACTCCTGCAAGCGAAACATGAGAGAGGGTATCCGCCATTAGGACCTGACGGCGAAGCATGAGATATACCCCGAGCAGCGGACCAATAATGCCAATTAAACCACCGGCCCAAAATGCACGTTGCATGAATTCGTAACTAAACATTGCCAACCCTCATTCTCCTTTCGTTCCAGGCTGATCAACGTATCCAGATAGGAACTGGTCTCTTCCAGGCCATGCGTCACCATGATTACGGTCCGGCCGTGTTCACTGACATCATGGCGCATCAGCTTATAGAACCCAATGCGACTGTCCAGATCCATTCCCGTAGTAGGTTCATCGAGAACCAATATCTGCGGCTGTTGTGCCAATGCTCGAGCGATGCAAATCCGCTGCTTCTGGCCGCCTGACAGTTCTCCTATCTTCCGGTCTCGCAAATGCCACATATCCACCTGCTTTAAACTTCGCTCGACGATCTCGTCCTGCTCAGGTGTAAAGCGTCTAAATAATCCCAGCCTTGGATAACAACCCGAGCGAACCAGTTCGATCACCTTACTTGGGAATCCTGCGTTAAAAGAAGCTACCTGCTGTGGAACATAGCCGATAACCATCTTTCCGTTATCTGATAACTCTTTATTCAACTGAACCGTTCCACTCCATGGACAAAGCAGGCCGAGCATTAGCTTCAGCAGGGTGGTCTTAGCAGCTCCATTGGGTCCCGTTATACCAATAAACTGTCCGGTATGAATATCTAATGAAATGTTATCAAGGACAGCTTCATCCCCATACCCGAACACTACATTCCGCATGGATGATAGGATCATCGTGCCTCGCCTCCCTTCTGACTGATGTTATGTCCATCTCGGATTAAATCGTAAGTATTACGATTTAACAAATTTGATAATATCGTAATCATTACGATTTGTAAACCCAAAATTAAAAATTAATCGTAATAATAACTATTAGACCTCTTTTTCATACAGCAAAAATCCGGAATCCCACCTTCTGGATTCCGGATTTCCATCGCTAATTTACTAAGTATCTATTCCTCAGCAGCCGCAAGGAGTTCTTCAACAGGCCACGGAAGTGGATTGTTGAACTTTGTCCAATCCTGCTTCAGCTCCTCCACCGTCAGCAAACATCTGTCCAATCTGGCTTCGAGTTGTGCCTGATCTATATTTACACCGATAAATACGATTTCATTTATTCTATCGCCCCACTGCTCGTCCCATTTCGCCTGCAGCTCAGGTTCGCTTTCCAGTACCTCCAGCTGCTGATCCTTAGGCATTGTAGCCAACCAGTAGCCAGCAGGTCCGAACTGAATGGAAGGTCCTGCCTGACTTATAGTAGCTGCAAGATCACCTTTTGCAGCTACCCATGCCACACCTTTTGCCCGAACGACCTCTTCCGGCCAGTTGCTAAAGAAAAAACTTAATCTTTGCGGGTGGAAAGGTGTTCTCCGGCGATAAACAAAAGAAGAAATTCCGTATTCCTCCGTTTCAGGGGTATGGGTCTCTTTATTCAGCTCCGCGATCCAACCAGAGGATAAGCTTGTTTTCTCAAAATCAAACAATCCGGTATTCAGAATTTCCTTCGGATCTACTACGCCGTTAATCGTGCGGATCAGCTTGGCAGACGGTTGAAGCTTACGGAGCACAGCTTCAAGCTTGTTGAGTTCATCTTCTTTCAACAGATCACACTTATTAAGCAGCAAGACATCACAAGTTTCGATCTGATCAATAAGCAGATCCACAATATCGCGGAAATCTCCTTCGCCAGCCGTTTGGTTGCGGTCCATCAGACTATCACCAGAAGAGAAGTCATGCCAGAAACGCCCAGCATCCACAACAGTCACCATCGTGTCTAATTGAGCAAGCGAAGTCAAATCAATATCCAACTCGGGATTGGCATAGGTAAAGGTCTGTGCCACTGGTACAGGTTCGCTAATGCCTGAGGATTCAATCAGGATGTAATCAAATCGCCCTTCCGCAGCCAGCTTTTGTACTTCGACAATCAAATCATCACGAAGCGTACAACAGATGCAACCATTAGACATCTCAACTAATTTCTCTTCTGTTCTAGAAAGCGTATTTCCGGACTTCACCAGATTCGCATCCACATTGACTTCACTCATGTCATTTACAATAACAGCTACTTTAAGCCCGTCACGGTTGTGCAGAATATGATTCAGCAGCGTTGTTTTCCCAGAGCCCAAATATCCACTGAGCACGGTAACAGGGAGCTTTTTCATCTATATCACTCCTATCGTTTATAAAATCAAGATTAAAAGCCTCCGCCCTTAACGGGTTTCGCGATGTAAGGTTACTCTCTTTAGGCGTGGACAATATTTTTTCATTTCCATACGCCCTGGATGATTTCGCTTATTCTTGGTAGTGGTATAGTTGCGATCTCCTGTCTCCGTACATGCCAAAGTAATGATTACTCTCATCGTTTCCATCTCCTTTTGGTTAAATCGTAATAATTACGATTAACACATCGTACACGGTTTATTCACAATCTGTCAACTATGATCTTGTAAAAATTTCAACTCTCTTAATTTTGTGGTCTTTCTGGTGGACAAATTACGTATAGATGGAATTATAAAAAATATGATTCTTGTAATTCCTAGAGAATCAGGCAGGAGTGGAGATCATGAAGATACCAGTAATTATTTTGAGCGGGTTTCTGGGGAGCGGGAAGACAACTCTGCTGTTGTCCCTGCTGAAAGAAAGCAAGGTAAGAGGGCTGAATCCAGGAGTAGTAATGAATGAACTGGGCAAACGGGATGTGGACGGGTATATTCTGCAGGAGCATACCGGTACAGCTGTAACTAAACTGCTGGACGGATGCGTATGTTGTAGCCGTAAAGAGGATTTGGCAGATAGCCTGATGGTGCTGCTGAGAGGACGTCCAGATGCCATTTACATGGAGTTGACCGGCGTCGCCGATCCTGAAGAAATCGCCAAAACGTTACAGGAAACCCCTCTACAGGATCTGGTGGAGCTGCACTATACCATCACTCTGTTAGATGCGGAAAATGCTCTGGAATATAACAGCAGACTCTCCTCTGACAAACAGCTCGTTCGGACCCTGCGTAAGCAGCTCTCCACAGCTGATCTTATTGTCGTTAATAAAAGCGATCTTGTAGAGCCGGAAACCTTATGGAGAATTGAAAAGGGAGTTCGTAAACAAAATACGGAGGCTGAAATTGTATACACCCATTACAGTGAAATCAACCTGTCTCCGATATTGTCAGGAATAATCCCACGTAAAATTATAGCTCCGGCTCCACAGCGAGCGCCTCAAACCTTCAAAGGAGCATCACTGAAACAAATGCATTCAGAGCATGGGGGAACCGCTGTAAAAGAGCTGCATGAGGAGCAGCACGCTTCTTTCTCGCAGGTAACAGCCATCACGTTAACCATTCCGCAGGTAAGGACAACTATGCCTTCTAAAGAACGCCTAGAGGCCTTCTTCCAAGAATGGGGTGACAATCTATTACGTGCCAAGGGGCATATTCTTTTGTCCGAACAGGAGCCGGTTCAGCTTGTTCAATATGCGGGGATGCGTACTACCTGGGAAGCCTCTCGTTATCCTGGTATGCCTTATGTGGTGTTCATCGGGATGAATATAGATGAAGAACAGCTGGCAGATCGGTGGTCCGCCTTATTCGAGTTTTGACTACCTTTTCACCATTAAAAATACTGCCGTTGCTCCTCCCGATCTCGTTCCTGATTATCATTGGCTTTGTATGGCTGCCGAATCATCTGGAACTGCTGGATAATGCATACATCGACACCTTCAAAACCGCTTTTATCGGCATATTGCTGGAAGCCTTGCCGTTTGTATTAGCAGGAGCATTGTTATCTTCACTGCTTCGCGTCTTTATCCCGGATGAAATGATTTCCCGGTGGATTCCGCGGCGACCTCTTCCGGCCATTCTGTTCGCATGTCTGCTCGGAATTATTTTTCCGGTCTGCGAATGTGGAATGATCCCGCTCGTCCGCCGACTTATCCATAAAGGTATGCCTGTTTACGTGGCTATCGTGTTTATTTTGTCCGGACCGATCCTAAATCCTGTCGTCTATGGGGCGACCATGACAGCATTTCGCAGCCACTCGGAGCTGGCCTATGCCCGTATGGGTCTGGCTTTTGTTGTAGCCTGTCTAATAGGTTTGATAATCTACGCAACGGTTAAAAAATCTTCCATCCGCCTAAATGTTCAGCGTGAAACGGGGGAAGCTCATCACAATAATTCTCGTGGGGGAAAAATAGCCGCTGTCTTCGTCCATACCTCAGATGAGTTTTTTGAGATGGGAAAATATTTAATTATCGGTTGCTTATTAACCGCTGGCATTCAGACATTTATGGTTCAAGACAGTCTGGCTGCGATCGGAGCTAAGCCGCTGGGTTCATATTTTTTCATGATGGGACTGGCATTTGTGCTCTCACTTTGTTCCACCTCAGATGCCTTTGTAGCTTCCACCTTCGTACATTCTTTTCCATCTGGTGCTCTGCTCGCTTTTATGGTATTCGGACCGATGCTGGATTTCAAAAATTCATTGATGTTGCTCTCACTGTTTAAGACCAAATTCGCTCTTTATTTGTTCTTTCTGATCTTCGCAAGCGTGTTTATTGGGGCGGTATTCATGTCCTTGTGGCTGTAATTCATAGAGGTGGTAAGCTGTTGCTTACAACATGGGTAGGAGGATAGAGCATGAATGACTCTCGAAGCATCCGGTTTCACTATTTGTTAAGGGCGGTCATTCTGCTCGCTTTCGCCCTCTATATCGGGCATCTGGTACAGCAGGACGCTTTGCATTATTATGTAGCGCCCAAGCTGGCACGCTGGGTTCAATTATGTCCAATCCCGCTGACACTTATGGCGCTCAGTCTGGCCGTACAGGCTTTATTTGGCAAGGGTAGTGTTCTCTGTGACTGCGAGCATCGGCTTCCACATTCTTTTTTCAAAAGTACAGCGCTATATGGATTATTCCTTTTTCCACTGCTGCTCGGATTTCTCCTTCCGGATCGCGCTTTGGGAAGTATGGCCGCTGCTAAAAAAGGAATCTCCCTATCCTCCTTGCCCACTGAAGCTAAAAATTCCGCGAGATTCGAGTCCATTGATCCTTACCATGAGGAGCTTACCGAGCTGGCCAAGATCCTTTATGCACAACCTGTGGTCCCAGTTTATTCAGCGATTTTCTCCGAAACCTTAGGTGCCCTTGAGATGTACAAACAACAATTTGCAGGCAAAGAAATTACTATTTCCGGCTTTTTATATCGTGATCAAGGTGAACATTCAGAGAATTCTTTTGCCATAGGTAGATTTCTGGTCCAATGCTGCACTGCCGATGCTACACCCTTTGGGATATTAGTGGATTCCGGCAAACTAAAAAGCCTGCCTACCGATACCTGGATAGAGGTCCGGGGCAAACTTCAAGTTGTTTCCTATAAAGGTCAAGAAATTATGCAAATTAGTGCTGAGTCTATTACACCTATCAAACAACCCGCAACACCTTACATTTACACCAGTCCTGACTCTATCACCGCATGGAAAGAGTTAGAAGGTTCAACTAAGATTACTAAATAATCGCATCTAGCTCATCCTCATCATTCTCAGACTTATTAGGATTAAATACTTCTACCATAATACGAGCTGGAATACAGATAATTTGCTGTTTGGGTCTTGAGATGAACCCCATTTCTAAAGCGATTCTCAAGGGAGCATCAGAATAGGTCATTTGGATTCCATAATCAAACACCTTTAGTGTATTGTGGCCGAATTTCGTTTGAATATCTATAATTTGTTCTTCTTTAGTCAAAGAAACGGTTTTGTACTCTTTACCATCCACCGTAATTATAGCTTTCAAATCCCCTTGCTGATACTGCTCATTGCTGCTGTCCCACCACTTCATGCCATAAATCAAGCCCGCAGCTAACAAGGCTATCACAATAATTAAAATATCCCCGCGCTTCATTGTTAACAAGGTAAGAGTCCTTTCATGACAAATAATATACGTAATGATTACGATTAATATCAATATATTAATCATAACCCTATTTGTCAATGATGCTCACCTAAACGAATTTGGGCAGACCATTCTCTTAATACCCGGTCGAGCTCTTTTATCGAGATGGGTTTAGAAATGAAATCCTGCATTCCAGCACTAAGACACATCATCTTATCTTCATCTCTTGCAAAAGCTGTAGCCGCAATGATAATTGGAGTCAGCCCAAGCTTCTCACGTATGATTCCCGTTGCTTCAATTCCATCCATAATAGGCATCTGAATATCCATAAATACCAGATCATAATGATTGGAAAGCACAGCCCGAACCGCTTCCTCACCATTTAAAGCGATGTCAGGAACATATCCCCTCTTTTTCAGATAAGCCTGCATAAGCTGCTGATTCACAGGATGATCTTCAGCAATAAGAATGGACATCGGTCCATACTCACCGGTAGTTAACTCTTTAACAGCAGATTTATCATTTCTGACCACATCTGTTGAGGCGTTGACGGTCACTTTCTGATCCCATTCCTCTTTGGGTAGAGAGACCTCCACTGTAAAATAAAACTCCGAGCCTTCATCCTCACAGCTATTGACACCGATAGATCCGCCAAGAAGCTCGGCCAGCTTTTTACTTATGGCAAGTCCAAGCCCAGTTCCACCATATTTACGATTGATCGACGGATGCAATTGCGAGAAGGATTGAAATAATAAACCTTGGCTGGAAACTGGAATCCCCAATCCTGTATCTTTTACGATAAATTTCACGATAAGATTTCCGGATGCCTCTGAAGCTTCTAACATAACAGAGATACTGATTTCACCTGTCTCCGTAAATTTCACTGCGTTCCCAACCAGATTTACGAGAATTTGACGCAATCTCGCCCCATCAGTCATGATGACGGCTGGAAGCTCAGGAGATAACTCGCTAGTAAGTAAAAGTCCTTTCTCCTTAACCTTCGGATAAAACAGTTCACAAACGTTCTGTATCACTTCATGCAAATCCACCATTTGCAGTTCAAGCGTCATCATGCCTGCTTCAATTTTGCTGAAATCCAGCACTTCATTCAGAATGTGAAGCAATGCCTCACCGCTTTTGTTAATGATCTGTGTGTAGTAGCTTTGCTCTTCATCCAGCTCCGTCCCAGATAAAAGATCAGCCATCCCAATAATGCCGTTCATAGGCGTGCGCAGCTCATGGCTCATGATCGCTAGGAACTCCGATTTTGCCCGGTCCGCTTCCTCGGCAGACTCCTTCGCCCGCACAATCTCCTTCTCCTCCGTAATGTCTCGAAAGACGACAACCGCCCCAATCCGTTCATCACCATCAAACAGTGGGGTCATTCGATATCTGACTAAAAAGCTTGAACCATCCTGCCTCCAAAACACACCCTCCCTATCTTCAATAGTGAGATTACTGGAGCGTGAAGGAAGCAGCGTCTTCTGAATTCCTGTAAAAGACTCGTTATCCAGCCAGGTTTGGTGAATCGCATGAAATTTGCTGTTTCCCCACTCAGTAGGATCGAATCCCAACATAGTAATGGCTGCTGGATTAATGAACATCGTGTTGCCTTCAAGGTTCATCCCAAATATGCCTTCAGAGACCGAATTCAAGATCAGCGCATACTCGTTACTTAATTTCTGTATTTCTTCAAAATGACGCGTACGTTCCCCAATGTCGCGGGTTACACAGACAAGCTCCTGATTCCCGCAGGTCTCAGAGTAAATATACCGCAGTGTCGTTTCTGTCCAAATAAAGGTTCCGTCTTTGCAAAAAAACCGGAGAATAACAGGCTCAAGCTTCTTCCCTTCCATACAATTACTGAGATATGAAGTTAATTTGATTCTGTCCTCCGGATGTATGTAATCAATCCCTCTAGTTCCGCACATTTCTTCTGGTGCATAGCCAAACATAGTCTGGCAGATGGGTGAGGCATACAGATAGGTAAAGCTCCCGTCCGCTGCATTACGTGAAATGAAGTCCATAGAATTTTCTGAGATCAGACGATAGTTCTGCTCACTTTCCCGCAGTTGTTCTTCCATTCGTTGACGTTCGGTCACATTCTGGGCTATCCCGCTGATCTGCAGCAGTCTTCCTTCTTCATCTGTAATCACTTCCCAGTGCACATCCAGAAACTTCAGCTCTCCATCCGCACTATGAATACGGACCGTTGCTTCGCCATTAGTCCCATTCTCCATGGATTGATGTACTAACTGTTCAAGTCTGATGAAATCGTCAGGATCAATGCAAGCAAAAACACGTCTGTAATCAAAATAAGAATGATTGCTCTCATCTTCCAAAAAGCCAAAAATATTACGCATCTCTCTGGAAACCGTCAGCCGTGATTTTGTCATATCCCATTCCCAGGATCCCATCTTCGCAAGGTGTTGAGCTTTAGCCAGCATATCCTCGTATTTCTTGCGCTGAGTAATATCGCGACCAATGGTTAATATCTGTTTAATGTTCCCCTGCTCATCACGTACCACTTGGGAAGAACTCTCGATCCACAAATAATGTCCATCTTTATGACGGGCTCTACGAGTAAATACGTCCGTATCCGAATATAGCTTGCCTTGTTCAATCATCTCAAGAGCATCATCTACGTGATAATACTCGGGTCTTTTGGTACCTATCATTTCTTGTGCAGAATAACCTAACAGCAGCTCCACTGAGGGAGATACGTAGTGCAGTGTTCCGTCAGGATCGCCAAAAGAAATCATATCCGGTGTATTTTGCGTGATCAAATTATATAAATGCTCATCTTCCTGAATCTTCTGTTCAGCAAGTTTTCGGTCAGTGATATCCGTTAACTCAGAAATCAGGACATAGGGTTCACTGGAATTCTCCTGATAGATTAAAAATATATGTTGGGCTACCCAGATGATTTCGCCATCCTTACGCAAAAACCGCCGTTCTTTCTCCAATGCAGTCCCAGGCTCAGCTAGCAGATCGTTCAGGATAACGGAATGATCGTTATTAGTTTTATCTTCCGGATACACAAGATCCAGATAATTTATATTCAAAAGATCTTCTTCTGCATAACCAAACATTTGGCATAGCGCAGGATTCGATTGTAATAACGTCCCATCCTTCGGAGAGACTACCGCAATCCCGATAGAAGACCGTAAGTATAGCTGCTTAAAAAGAAAATCAGACACCTGTAAGCCTCCTCTTTTGAAAATGGGGGACTATATTAACAAACTTGTAATAATTTCAGTATACCTTTTTTTCGGTAAATAAGCTTGATAGTTGAGTCCTAAATGATAGACTGGTAAATTTCGCAGTAAAACTGCGCAAAAATAAACAGCAAGTCTCCCTTTGAAAAGGAAACTTGCCGTGTGTGCATGTTACAACTCTAAAGTCCTATTCTATTATCAAATTTTCCAGCTGAAGCTTCTTAATTTTCTTACGGATAGGTGCACCAATAATTAAAAAAACAAGACCTAACAAAATCAACATTCCGCCCATTATTACGTTTACCATACTGAGATTCTGTGATGAAAAAGAATAATTTATTACACCAATCATCACATTAAATAGACCTAAAATCAACTCTAGCCACATTACAGATTTCCATAACCTGTTGATTCGCTTATAGTGTTTTATTCTGGATTCCAGATCTGTGTAAATATCAAACGGACCTTCTACTGACTTCTTTCTAAGATAAACCCAGCGCATGTAAGTGCTAACACAATCTATACCGTTTTCCTCTAAAAACTTGAGATATTTGATGCTATCCGGATGATCAGGCATGTTATCTAAAAGCTCAATTCTATACGTGTACTCATTATTGGGGGTCTCTGTAAACACATATTTGCACCAAGATAATTCTGATAGAGCCATCCCCTTCGCAGACATTTCATTAAGCCACTTTTCTTCCTTCTCATAATCCCAAATCAGCTTGCGAACCACATGTTTCATTTGGACTCACCTCCAGCTATTCTCTTCCCATTCGCTATCAATTCTTCCAGACGGATAATCTCTCCCTGAATCACTGACTTTCCTAAGTCGGTAATTTCGTATTCTTTTCGACGGGAACCTTGCTCCCCTTCCACTGCTTTTATCCAGCCTTTTTCCAGTAAAGTGTTAAGTGCTCCGTATAAAGTGCCCGCGCCCAGATCAACCCGACCGTTACTTAAGTCCTTCACATTCTGCATAATTGCGTATCCGTGCATTGCTGTATATAGAGACAATAAGATATAAAATACAGCTTCAGTTAATGCGCCTCTTTCAGTGCTTTCAGGCATCATTTCATCTCCAATCTATTACTGTTGTCGATATATCGGCTTCCGTAATACCATTATTACGGAAGCCGATATAATTGTCAATACAAAAACACCCATTTTTTTCAATCGCAGCGATTATGAGCGCAACAAAAAAACCGCCCAGCACTTAGCTAAGGACGGATTTTGGGGCGATGCTATTTGACGGATGGATGGTCTCCGCATGAATGCTGCTGATTAGATGGACGCTGTTTATTTGCACGAAAACTAATTTATTTGCATGCAAGACTGATTCATCTACTTGACTGCCGCTCATCTGGATGACCGCTACTCAGCAGCTAGATACTCCCACCGTGCCAACTATTCCTTCCTCATTATGATGTATGAGACTGAGATGCCGCTATTTCTGAAAAATAGCGAGTTTCAGCTTACATTCGGACTCAGATGCAGTATTCGTCTCCAAACACTCGCTTTTCACACGATTCCTTAGCAATAAGAGCTATGCAGTCCGAAACCCCTGTAAAATGTGCCAAATATCAATAATAACGACCATACGGTCCGTTAGTTTAACACCGTTCACCTAGGTTCCGTTTATGGACCTAAAGAACACCATGCGCTCTGGCGGTGACTGTATTTAGAGATAGTTTCGTTAATTTGTTTGAGAACGCTGAGATTCATCAGTTGGATGCTATTGATCTACATGACTGCTGCTCAGCTACATAATTGCTAATTTAGCTATATGATAATTGCAAATAAAAAAGCCCCCAAATCACCATAGGAGCGAATTTAGGGGCTTTCTATTAAGCTATGATGCGGTCAAGAGGACTCGAACCTCCACGATATTGCTACCACTGGCACCTGAAGCCAGCGCGTCTGCCAATTCCGCCATGACCGCGTATTATGTAACTGGCGACCAAAACCGCCTGTACATAATACTATACTCCCTTTGCATATAAAACGCAAGGTTTTTGTATTATTGAATTGGGCTATATATAGACCTCATAGGCACAACCAATCAATATTATTCAGTTTATATATTTCTATTATAAGATCTCATATGGTACAACATAGATAAAGTATGGCGTTATGACGGAGATGTCTGAATAATCTATCAATAGAAAGGATGAATACTTATGAACCAGCAGTGGAATACCCAAACCTATGATACTGATATGGCCTTTGTGTCTCAGTTTGGAGAGTCTTTGATTGAGCTGCTTCGCCCACAGCCTGGCGAACAGATTATCGATTGGGGCTGTGGAACCGGAGATTTGGCGGCAGCCATTGCTGCTAGAGGCGCCACTGTGACAGGTATTGATGCCTCTGCCGAAATGATTCAGACAGCCCGTGACAAACATCCCCATCTAAGCTTTGTCTTAGCTGATGGGCAAACTTATGTCGCGGAACAGCCAGTCGATGCTGTGTTCAGCAACGCTGCCCTTCACTGGCTAACAGACGCAAACGGAGCGGCGGCGTCCATCGTTGCCAGCTTGCGGGTAGGCGGCCGTTTCGTGGCCGAGTTCGGTGGACTGGGCAATATTGCTTCCATCGTCGCTACACTTCCACAAGCTTTTGCAGCCATTGGCTGTAGTCATAAGCTGCATTTGCCCTGGTACTTCCCCAGCATTGGCGAGTACGCAACTCTACTAAAGAAGCACGGACTGACCGTGGACCTCGCTCTTTGTTTTGACCGACCAACACCACTGGAAGGCTTGGAGCAAGGATTTCAGCGGTGGTTGAATACTTTTGCCGATGGAATCTTAAGTGTGCTCACACCCATTGAACGCGCAGAAGTTCTCTCTTCTATGGAACAGAAACTGAAACCCACGCTATATCAGGACGGCCGCTGGGTAATGGACTATCGCAGAATCCGGGTTGTTGCTTACAAACGAAGCTAATATAGATGAGAATTACTGCCCATGTTCAATAATCAAAAAAAGAGTGCACTGGCGCTTAGTACGCGTTAGTACACTCTTTTTACACGGGATCCTATTTTCTATCTCCAACGTACCGATCACTGCCAGCACCAAGTCCGACAACCATCAACAGCACACTTGCACCCAGCAGTAAAATCAATGGCACCGTCCAGCTGTTCGTTACATCATGCAGCCAGCCGAATAATGCCGGTCCCATTGCTGCCAGTACATAACCCACAGATTGGGCCATTCCTGACAGCTCCGCCGCTTCTTGCGTACTTCTTGTTCTTAGACTGAAGAACATCATCGCAAGACCGAAGGCAAATCCTCCGGCAATACCAAAGCATATCGCCCAGACAGCCATTAAAGCGCCGCTGCCTTGCCAGATGCCACCTAATGCGATGAAATAAAGAACAGCAGTGATTATAACTAGAATACGTTGGTTCTTCATCCGGCCTGCCCACAGCGGTACGAAGAAAGTAAAGGGTAGCTGTGCCAATTGCATGAGCGAGAGAAACCAACCCGCATTACTCGACGACATTCCCCGTTCACCAAGGAGAACCGAAAACCAGGCAATAAAGACGTAATAAAGCAGTGACTGTAAGCCCATAAAGATCGTGACTTTCCAAGCAAGAGATGAACGCCACATATTTTTGCTTGAGGCTGCACTCTTAGAGCCGGTTCCTTGATTAAGCTTACGCATTTGCGGAATCCAGAACACTGTTGCTAGAGCTGCGATCATAAACCAGATGGCCAAGGTCCCTCTCCAACCGAATCCAGCATTCGTTGCCAGCGGTACACTAATTCCTGAGGCAATAGCTGCGCATAAATTCATAGAAACCGTGTAGATACCTGTCATTAGCCCGATTTTGTGAGGAAACTTCCCCTTAATAAGACCTGGAAGCAGTACATTACACACGGCAATAGATAATCCAAGTATAGCAGTACCTGTGAACAACAGACCTGCTCCAGATCCCGAGCGAATTAGAATTCCCATAGCAAGCATGACCATGGCAACTAATAACACATTAGCCAAACCAAAACGGCGGGCCAGCTTTGGAGCAAACGGGGACAAGATGGCAAAAGCTAATAATGGTAAAGTAGTAATAGCTCCTGCTAGAGTATTGGATAAGCCGAGGTCATCCTGAATCAATTGTATTAATGGACCCACAGAAGTAAATGGAGCCCGCAGCGCTGCAGCGATAAAAATAATTCCCAGCACAAGCAGCCAGCGATCATATTTGCTATCCATTAAGCTATTATTCTGAATCTGTCCTTCGCGTTGTGATGCTTTCATCGTGTATCCTCCTAAATTACAAACAAATAACCCCGCCAAGCAGAAAGCTTGTCAAGGATTTGAAATATTTTAAACACTATGAACCATCATCTACTATTCTATTAGAAGTTACAACCCTTAAGTAATTTTATACCCGAATTATTGACAAAACCGCTGGCCATCTTTAGTATCCATATCATCGGGTAGTTGAGAATCAATTTCATTTGAACTCATATTTAAACCACAGAAAAGAGTGAACAGAATGCTTCGAAGGTTTTTTTCCTACTATCGTCCGTATAGAAAACTATTTATATTGGATTTCTCCTGCGCTGTTTTTGCGGGACTGCTAGAACTGGCTTTTCCGGTAGCCGTCAATAAATTTATTGATGATTTGCTTCCTGGTCAAGATTGGCCGCTTATTCTTATCGCTTGTGTTGCGCTGCTGGCGATCTACGCCTTAAATACGGTGATGCAGTATATTGTCACCTACTGGGGTCACATGCTGGGCATAAATATCGAAACTGATATGCGCAAAAAAATGTTTGACCATATTCAGAAACTCTCGTTCCGATTCTTTGATAATAATAAAACAGGCCATCTAATCGGACGAATCACCAATGACTTAAATGATATCGGCGAAGTTGCGCATCACGGTCCTGAGGATGTATTTATTGCAATCATGACCCTTGTCGGAGCCTTTCTCCTAATGGCTGATATTAATCTGAAGCTGGCGATCATTACTTTTATTATCGTTCCAATTATGGCTTGGGTAATCATCTACTTCGGGCGCAATATGACTTCCACTTATCGTCAGCTATTTGGAAATGTAGGCAGTTTCAATGCCCGTATCGAAGACAATGTCGGTGGGATTCGGGTCGTGCAATCTTTTGCCAATGAGCAGCATGAACAAGAACTATTCGCAGTAGATAATCAAATGTTCCGCAAAACAAAACTTCTGGCTTATAAAATCATGGCTAGAAGCTTGTCCGTCAGCTATATGATGACCCGCCTCATTACCATCCTGGTGATGATCTGCGGCGCATGGTTCTTCATCAATGGCGAGCTGCAAATCGGTGAATTTGTGGCGTTTATCTTGTTGTCGAATATCTTCTTCCGCCCTATCGAGAAAATCAATGCAGTGATCGAAAGTTATCCTAAAGGAATTGCCGGTTTCAGACGTTATCTGGAGATCATTGACACGGAACCTGACATCAGTGACAAACCGGATGCCGTGGAGATCAACGCTTTGCGCGGTGACATTACATTCCAGGATGTATCTTTTGGATACGAAGAGAATCGTCCGGTTCTGCAAAATATAAGCCTTAACGTAAAGGCTGGCGAAACCATTGCCTTTGTTGGGCCGTCCGGCGCAGGCAAAACAACAATCTGCAGCCTGCTTCCGCGCTTCTATGATGTCACAGCCGGGGCCATCACGATTGATGGCATCGATATCCGTGACATGAAGCTGGAATCGCTGCGCAAACAAATCGGGATCGTGCAGCAGGATGTTTTCCTGTTCTCCGGGACAATTCGCGAGAATATCGCCTATGGGAAACTGGATGCAAAGCTGCCTGAAATCTGGGAAGCTGCGCGACGTGCTCATCTGGAGGAGCTCATTCAGAATCTGCCAGATGGAATGGAGACAGTCATCGGGGAGCGCGGTGTGAAATTGTCCGGTGGACAAAAGCAGCGCCTGGCTATCGCTCGCATGTTCCTCAAGAATCCGCCGATTCTGATTCTGGATGAAGCTACTTCCGCGCTGGACACAGAGACCGAAGCCGCGATTCAGCAATCCCTGGCTGATCTGTCCGTAGGCAGAACCACACTCGTCATCGCTCACCGTTTGACGACGATCAAAAATGCCGACCGGATTATGGTCGTGAATGAAGAAGGAATCGCTGAACAAGGCAGACATGAGGAATTAGTCCATGCTGGTGGAATTTACAGCCGTCTGCATCAGGCGCAATATAACTTTTAAAAAGTAATTTGCCACAGCTGGGCAAAAATGAAGCAAGCCTAGTCACCATGTTTTTGGCGACTAGGCTTGCTTTTTCGCGTAACTCCTCTATTTGCAGCAAACGTGATGCTTGATTAAGGAATTCCTCCCTGATTTTCTTTGGTTTATTGCTCTAATCCTTGCAATCAGGGAAAACCTCCCGCAGATTCACCCCAATTTGCTCATAATAGTGGAATTCAGGCGATATTTAGGGAGGATTTCCCTGAAAAGCTAAGTAACCAGCATAAATCAGCTATTTTCAGGGAGGTTTTGCCTAAAAATTTAAAAACAGCACAATTAAAGCTCAGTTCCCCTACTTTCGCTATTGCGGCTCTGTTCCCCATACCAGCACTCCGTTCCGATAAAGGGTCACCTTGTTCCAATCCGCATAAGCGGTCTGAAGTGAATTAAACGAATAATCATTGGCCTCGTTAAAATTGCTCCAATCTGTCTTGTGTATCCGGGTCTGAATATCCCCGGAAGCACCTCCAGCTGCAAGCATGCCCGCACCTGCGTTGAATTGTACTTCCAAGTAGTAATCTGCTCCCGTTCGAGGCGTGTCCAGCTTTACAAAACTGCCTGCTACCTTGCTGTTGCCGATCTGGGCATAATCGCAGAAAAAGGATTGCGGCTTGTCTCCATCGATCGTATACCAGTAACGGATGCTCAGCTCGCTAAGATCGACTGCAGTTGTGCCGTTATTTTTAATATTAAAATAGGGCTTCATCTGGTTGTCATTTGGGTTAGTATCCGCTGTCCGATACGCCACTGCAAGCCCGGTGACCGGTTCGACAGGCCCCGAGCCTTGCGGTGTAGCCATCGCTTGTACAGAATTGCTGCTCGTACCCGCACTATTGACAGCATTCACAACATAATAATAAGTCGTTCCGTTGCTAACGGCCGCATCGCTATAGCTCGTCCCGTTAGCCGTAGTCAGAGTGGTATAAGGGCCACCACTCGTAAGTGACCGTTTCACCGTATAGGAAGTTGCGCCCGCCGAGGTGCTCCAGCTAAGATTCACGAGCCCATTGCCTGCAGCTGCATTCAAGTTAACAGGAGCTGCTGGAACTACGGGAGCTGCCACTGTCTCCAATACAGACCAATAAGCTGGCTTGGACTGTAGGCGCTCATCGAACAATAAAGGCCAATTGTTACGGGCTACCGGATAGGTGCGCAGCCAAGTATTACTGTCATCCTTCCCCCAGAGAGTGACATTCGTGACCGTATCCGTGTGCCTCAGGAAGATCTCAAATAATGATTTGTATAAAGCCGCTTGGCGCTGCTTCAAATGATCAGGGAAGGTCTCATAGGCTTGAGAATTATCAGAATACACACTAATATCCAGCTCAGTAATATGAGTTTCCAGCCCTAAAGCCTTGAACTTGATAATCGAATTTTCGATTTCAGAGAGCGAAGGATAATACAAGCTGATGTGCGTTTGATGCCCTACTCCGTCAATAGGAACCCCTTTAGCCTGAAGTCGTACAATCAGATTGTATAGTGCTTGGCTTTTGGCTGGCTCATGCGTATTGTAGTCATTGATGAACAGTTTTGCGTTAGGATCAGCTTCATGAGCGAACTGGAACGCCTTCTCAATGTACTCTTCACCCGCGATCTGGTACCACAGGCTGCGGCGCATGCCATCAGATTGCGAAGTGTCAATCACTTCGTTGACGACATCCCAAGCATAGATTTCACCTTTATAACGTTCCATAACGGTCTTAATATGACTCTTCATCCGCTCATATAACACCGTTTTGGAGACCAAATTACCACTGGCGTCACGGAACACCCAATCCGGTGTCTGCGAATGCCAGACCAGGGTATGTCCACGTACCTGCTGCCCATTTGCGGTAGCAAAAGCTACTGCCGTGTCAGCGTCAGCGAAATTAAACACACCTTCCTGCGGCTCCGTGCTGTCCCATTTCAGAACATTTCCTGGCGTTACACTATCAAAATGCTTGGATAACAATTGCCGATCCGGAGCTGTCAGCAGCTCACTATTCGTAAAAGCCGAGCCGATCAGAAATTTGTTTGCAAACACATCCTTCAGCGAAGGAATCGCATCCTCGATGACAATTGGACCGAGATCCGGTAGCTTTTCCAATCGAAAATCATCCAAATAAAAAGAAGTTGTCGCGCTACCCGGCACTTCAAAATAAATAGAAAGTTGATCTGCCGGCTCCAATAGCTTGTACTGCGCCTGAAGCTTCACCCAACCGTTCGCTGTCACTGCACCAAAGGTCAAATTATCATAATGAATGGTAGAAGGTAATGTCCGCTGCAATGACATATAGATATTCGCGTTAGATGATCCGGCCGGCAGCTTCACCCATCCAATAAACACATAAGTTTGTCCCACTTCTAGCTGGCTAGTCACATCCAGTGAAGGTCCATGCCACGTTTTTGTTCGGCCGCTTACCTCCAGGCCATATGTGCCGCTGCGTGCCGCATCTGTTTTGGCCGTAAGCACCTCAACTTCCCCACGTCCACTCCAGCCCTGAACAGTACCATCTTCAAAATCGCTTTGCTGAATAAGCGTGTTCTCCGCATGTGCGGGTGCAGCCCAATACGCAGGTACAAGCAAACATAAAACCAAAACAAAATTAAGCGCTTTCAAAAAAGTTCCTTTTTTCATCGCTTCGATTCTCCCTTCTGAATTAGGTTCGAACCTTATTGCTTCGTTTCTTCCTGTCCCCGATACCGCTCGGGCCACACCACCTTCCTCATAAAAAAATCAGAGCCTATCCTCAGGAGGAACCAAGCTAGGCAGGTCATCCGTGAAGTATGGGCTCTATATCGCCATAATATCACATTTGTTTCCATTTATGGAACTAAAATTAATTATTTTCGATCTTATTTTACTTAAGCTGAACGGATCTGCGTTATCAGATCCGTTTAGCGTCGAAAAAACCCAAGAGACGACACCATTATGGTGTTGTATCTTGGGTTACATAATATGCTGGCTGAATGTACGGGATTTCTACCGTTCATTTCGCCACTTCCAGCTGGATCAGCTCATTATACGGGAGTTCTACCGTATATTTCGCCACTTTCAGCTGGATCAGCACTTTGTACGGGAATTCTACCGTTCATTTTGGCGTTTCCAGCTGGATCAGCTCATTGTACGGGAATTCTACCGTTCATTTTGGCGTTTCCAGCTGGATCAGCACTTTGTACGGGAGTTCTACCGTTCATTTCAGCGTTTCCAGCTGGATCAGCACTTTGTACGGGAGTTATACCGTACATTTCGGCATTTCCAGCTGGATCAGCTCATTGTACGGGAGTTATACCGTTCATTTCGCCACTTCCAGCTGGATCAGCTCATTGTACGGGAGTTATACCGTTCATTTCGCCACTTCCAGCTGGATCAGCGCATTGTACGGGAGTTTTACCGTTCATTTCGGCATTCCTAGTGCGTACAAGAAAATTATGCTAGTCAGCTATTGATTTTTCTTTCGTTACTATCATGATCAATAGTAAAAAAATCAAAACTAGTTGAATACCTAAATATATTATAGGGAAAAAATAGATAAGACTTATCTGATCAAAGTCAGGCTTCATATCAAAAAGCCTTAAATCAACAACCCCTGAACCCCTAGACTCTTTTCCTTGTAATTCTTTTAAATAAAATAGAATTCTCGTGCTAGGAACAATACTAATAACTAACCAAGAAATGTTGTACCTAAGCTTTTGCGTCTTTAAAGCTATCTTGCAAGACACATTCAGAAGAATTATTGGTGCTGCATACATTATAAACATTTGTTTTACTACTTCTACTTCCAACTTCCCCGTTTTCATTCCCAAAAGGTAGATAATTATTAAATGTAAGAAAATAACAATGGTAACTTGTAGGATTGCTTTCATCCTTGTGCTTCTAGATTCAGCTCAATCTATCACCTCTCACAAGTTACATTCTAATTTCAATAATTTCACAACGAAAACATAGAGATGCTGAGATAAAACAACAAATTAAAGAAGGAGCCGTGTAGTGAACACGGCTCCCTCTTCCTATAAACCGCATCAGTAGCGGCATATTTGCAAGGAGCTTAGCAATAAGCTGTCATCCTTGATTTATTTTTTCGCAATATGAACCTTCAGCTGCTTGCCCTTTACGGTGGTCTCTCTCATCGCTTGCAGCACCATTGCGCCTTTACCGTTCAAAATATCCACGTAGGTCACATTGTCCTGAATCGAGATAATCCCGATATCTTCGGCGGAAATACCTTCAAGCTTTGCTATTGTGCCGACAAAATCCACGGCTCTTAGCTTCTTTTTCTTGCCGCCGTTGAAGTATAGCTTCATAATCTCTTTGTTTAAGCTTTCGCTTTTGTCCTTTTTGCGGACAGGCTGCTTATTGATCTTCTGCTCGAACGCTTCCTTTGCGTAGGCAACTGCGTCGTCCGAAGGAGCTTTCATATGCGGAATGCTGAAGCCAATATAGCTTTCAATTTCAGTTACCCACTTCTGCTCATTCGGAGTGACAAAAGTGATCGCTTTACCCGTCTTGCCTGCACGCGCGGTTCTGCCTGTACGATGCACGTAGCTTTCTTTTTCCAGTGGAATATCGTAATTAATCACATGGGTGATATTCTCGATATCAATCCCTCTAGCCGCCACATCGGTAGCGATTAAATAGCGGAATTGCCCTCTTTTAAAAGCATTCATGACCTCAAAGCGCTCATCCTGCTCCATACCCCCATGGATCTTATCACAAGGATATTCCAGATCCGCCAGTCCTCTGAATACAGCATTCACCTGCTCCTGCGTACGGCAAAAAATAATACAGCTATCCGGATTCTCCACCGTTATGATATCGCTTAGCAAAGAGAATTTGGCAGCTTGTCTCACTTCAATCAACGCATGTTCAATCGTAGCCGTCGTAATTCCACTTGCCTGAATCTCGATATCCGTTGGATCGTTCATATATTTTCGGCACAAATTCTTAATGACTTCGGGTAAGGTAGCTGAGAATAACATGGTTACTCGTTCTTTGGGCAGCTGCTTGATGATCTTCTCGATCTGCTCAATAAAGCCCATGCTCAGCATTTCGTCAGCTTCATCGATGATCAAATATTTGATTCGATTTAGCGGAAGTGTGCCTCTTTCAATATGGTCAAATACGCGTCCAGGCGTACCTACGACAACATGTGTTTTTTGCGTAAGCTCTATCTTTTGGGGGGCAAAGGGCTGCTTGCCGAAAAGAGCAACTGCCTTAATCCGTTTAAAACGTCCGATGTTCGTAATATCCTCTTTCACCTGCATCGCAAGCTCTCGAGTTGGCGTAAGAATCAAAGCCTGCGGCTTATTCTCCACCCAATCCACCAGATCGCAAAGCGGAATACCATAAGCTCCCGTCTTGCCACTGCCTGTTTGCGATTTCACAATCAGATCCTTTTGCTGCAAAGCCACAGGAATTACCTTGCTCTGTACCTCCGTAGGTGTCATAAATTTCAGAACATCCAGTGCTTTAATTATCTCTTCGTCTAACTCATAATCTCTAAATTGCAATTCACTCATCGTTCAACCTCTTCTATGCCGATTGTTCTGGTTAAAGCGGAAACTCCGCGATCCTTCCATCTTGTGCATACTTATCATTATAACAGTTATTGGCGTCCTTGATTCCATTCCTTATAGAACTGGTCCAGAAAATTCAACATGAAATCATGCCGTTCTTCCGCTAACTTGCGTCCATAAGCCGTATTCATTAAGAATTTTAGTTTCAACAGCTTCTCATAAAAATGATTCACAGCCGTCCCCTTGCTATAATCCCTGTATTCCTTTTGCAGCGACTCCTCGCGTGGAGCCACTTCTGGATCATAAGCCGGACGTCCCTTTGCACCTGAGAAAATAAAGGTTCTGGCAATGCCAATCGCGCCAAGTGCATCTAGTCGATCTGCATCCTGCACCACTTGACCTTCCAGAGTCTGCATAGGTTCTCCTCCACCACCACTAAAGGACATCGTTTCAACGATCAGCATGATATGACGAATTTGCTCCTCCTCTGTAAGGTTTGCCGTGAGCCAAGTGTGGACTTTAAGCAGACCTGCTTCTTTTGACGGATTAAGCTTCTCGTCTGCAACATCATGCAGCAAGGCTGCCATCGTACAGATAAACACATCCGCACGCTCGATCTCAGCAATTTCACATGCCGTGCTGCGGACCCGATGGGTGTGCCACCAGTCATGACCCGTAGTATCTTGTCCCAGTTGTTCTTTAACAAATTCTTCCGCCCGGGCTATTATTAAAGGTTGATTCATCGTCAACAAGCTCCCTTCGCCTATGAAATATCGAAGCCCTATTATAGCTGATTGCCTGTCCATTCGCCTACTAAAAATCTTCGTTATAACAAATTCTTACTTGCACGACTCCAAATGATCCGCTATAATCGGCAGTAATCAAAATGTCGAAGGGAATTGATTCTGATGAACACCATAACAATCATGCTGAATCAACTTCATTATTATCACAAACAGCGTTAGCAACCCTGAATTTCTCAGGGAGGCTAACGCTACTCGCGTTGGCCTCCCTGCGGCATAGATCACGCGCAGGACCATGAGGTCCTGCGCGTTTTTTTATTCTCTAAACTATGCCAATTCAAAGGAGCTACTAATGATGCAAAACATTAAAGGAACTTATGATTACTTTGGAAAAGAGCAGGCGCTCAGAAAGAACATTCAAAATACGCTGCAGGATTTGTTCGAACTCTATGATTTTGAATCCATGGACACCACATTATTAAATGAACTGGATTTATTAACCTCGAAATATGCAGGTGGGGATGAAATTCTCAAGGAGATGTACCAACTAACCGATCAAGGCAACCGCAAGCTGGGCTTACGATATGATCTGACCATCCCTTTTGCCAAAGTGATCGCTTTAAATCCTGGAATAGAGTTTCCCTTCAAGCGTTATGAGATCGGAAAAGTATTCCGTGATGGTCCCGTGAAACGTGGGCGCCTGCGTGAATTTCTGCAATGCGATGTTGATGTCGTTGGTATTTCAGGACCTGAGGCGGAAGCTGAATTGATGCAGCTGGCCACAGAAGCTTTTCGCAAGCTGGATATCCCGATCATCCTAAAATGGAACAACAGACGTTTTCTCGGTGAGATTCTGGAATCGATTGGTGTACCTGCTGAGGACCAGTTGTCCGTTATGCTAACCTTGGATAAATTAGAAAAAACCACCCTCAGCGGCGTGAAAAATGAATTGATCAGCAAGGAAATCAAACCTACAACCATCGCTGCTATCCTAGAGCTTATCGAAACGGACAATCCAAGCTTTGAGCAGTTATGCGAAAAATATAGTCTTACCGGACAACCGGGAGCGATGGAGGTTCTTGTCCTGCAAAAGCTGCTCCAAGACATTCAGCTGCAACAGACTTGTCGTTTCGATCCTTTTTTATCCCGCGGGCTTTCTTTCTACACTGGAACCGTCTACGAGATCTTTGATGCATCCGGTTCCTTTACCTCAAGCTTGGGGGGTGGAGGCAGATATGACGCTATCATCGGACAGCTAGTGGGCAGAGAGGATATTCAATATCCTACGGTTGGCTTATCTTTTGGTATGGAGTCTATCATGGCGCTCCTTGCAGAACGTCCTATCCAAGAGCACAAGACAGCAGAGGTTATGGTCATTCCGATTGGCGAGACGCTCCCACAGGCTTTAATTGCAGCCGCCGAGCTCCGTGCCTGTTCTATCCGAACCACTCTGGTATCCGGTAAAAGAAAACTTAAAAAGCAACTCGCCACAGCCTCATCCAAAAAAATTCGTTACGTTATTCTGATCGGCGAGAGTGAATCCAGTGTGGATAAGGTGCGGCTGAAGGATATGAAGGAACAAACAGAGGTTATAGTTCCATTAGATGAAGCCATCTACCTTATTACTGGCTAAACTACTGCCTGATATTCTTTTAGAAAGATTCGCATAAAAAAAAGACCCCGCCGGCGACCGGCGGGGTAAAGTCTATATATAAGGGAGGTTATACATGTACTATAACCCTGCAAGCTTAATATTTTATGAAAAATAGATAAGGATTCCCTTAATTCATTTCAAACCCTTAGATCTTAAACTTATCTACTAACCCCTGAAGCTCTTTGGCACTTTGAGTATTTTCATCAGCCATAGTAACCTCTAGGAATGTTTTTTCCACGATATCCGCCGTTTTCACCGCGATATCCTGAATCCCTATAGCTCCTTCGTTTACTGTAGCAGCTACTTCATTAACGGCAACATTAATACTCGATATGGCCATACTCAAATGATCGGCTGCGCTCTCGAATTGTTTTAACAGCGTATTTACAGTAGCAGCATCACTGTTGTATTGCTGACTTACCTCAGTTAATCGTTCATAATCTGCTAGAACATTCTGGTCAATAAAAGAAAGTAATGCCTCAGAATTCTCCTTCATGGATTCAACAGAGGAATATACACCTGTTACCACACCTTGAATTCCAGCCGCAATCTTAGACGATTTCTCAGCCAACTTCCGAATCTCACCAGCTACAACCGCAAAACCTTTACCTGCCTCACCCGCTCTTGCCGCTTCTATAGCTGCATTCAGGGCCAGCAGATTGGTCTGACTGGCAATGGATAGAATCGTATCTGTCAGTACATTAATCTCTGCAATCGCGCTCGACTGCTCAATCGCTTTTTCCATATCGATTCGCACGGATTCATAAATTTGTTTAGCATTCGTCGTAGATTCTGTTGCCTCATCTTGGAGAGTCAGCGCCCGCTCACTAATTTGTCTAGAAACGGCAGCGCCTTCCTTCACATTATTGGTGATCCCGGATACATTGTTATCAATTTCAGTAATTGCTGCTGTCATTTCCTCTGTGGAGGCTGCGGTCTCTTCCATACCTGCCGATAGCTGCTGCGTAGTCGCTGAATTATCGTGGGCATTTTCCCGCACATCTATAGACAGCTTCTCCAGCGTTTCTGCATTTTCAAGCACTTTGGACGAGATCGTAATTAAGCTTCCAGCCATCTCACGAAGTGTAGCCCGGGTGCGGAACATCGCTTTGGCGATCGTCCCTGTCTCATCTTTGTTTTTAGTCAAATACTCATACTCTGAGTCATGCGTCAAATTCAATTCTGCCGTTTTATTAATCATGTCCGTTAGTTTAACAATCGGAGAAGAGATTTTTTTAGCAAAATAAAGAGCAATCAGCAAGGCAATAATTAAACTTCCCACACCAAGAAATAAGTTGAAATTTCTCATATCAGTGACAGGTTTCACGATTTCATCAAGGTCTGCGGTTAATACAAGCAACCAGTGCGTCTCAGGCAAAACTGTATAGGTAGATTTTTTTTCCACACCATTATATGTATTATTTAGCAGGCCATCCGCTACCTTCTCACCAGATTTCACACGCTCCATAACAGCTGCGATCTGCGTATTCTCAATAGGCTGACCAATTTGTGTTTTATCCGGATAATATAATTTATTGCCGTTCTCATCCAGTAAATAAGCGTAAGAGCTCGTCGTGTTTACCACTTTGGTATCGGCCAAATACTTAATCATACTATCTGCGGAAACAGCTGACGCAATAAATCCAATCATCTTTCCATTACTCTTTACGGGCTGTACAAAAGCCACTACATAAGCTCCTGTAGATTTTGATTTCAGCGTTTCGCTGATCACAGGCTCAGCCGTCTCCATTACTCTTTTCGTATAATCTCTTTCACTAAAATCTGTCCCTATAAGCTTAGTATCACTGTCAGCCACACTAATACCTTTCATATCACTGACAAGAATGTGCTCAAGGTTCCCTGCTTCCTCCACAATGCTTTGAAGACTGGCGTTCACCTCATTCTGAAGCTTATCACCTTTGCTAACTCCACCATTCCCAGCTTGCAGCAGTAGATCAACAATTTCCGAGCGGCTCGCAATAAGCTCTGTGCTTCTCTGCTCTTTTGCTATCATGGCTGATATGGTCTGAGCTTTGTTCGTATTGACCTGCTTCATAGAATTCTCAGTAAGATTCACAATCGCCTGAGTTGATTTCAAATACGTAAATATCCCCATTACAGAAATACATAAAAGGGTCACACCTATCATAACAAGTGATAACTTTAGGCGAATCTTCATATTCTTTTCATCCTTCCGACTCCTTGTTCATTTGCGAACAATGAAATTGTAAATAATACAATTACTATCGGGTGGCAAAGTTGAATAGTGAATATAAATCGCGCAAAAATAAGAAATATATCATAAAATGTCGAAAATTTTCATGTAAATGAATAAAATATCACAGCTTTTAGGTCATATATCCTTCACAAACCGGCTAACAAGACCTATCATCTGTCCTAGAAGAAGCAGAGGGTTCTATCTGAGAGGCAGTATTCACTTGCATTAATGCACCCTCACTTAACAGTCGTTTAGTTCTACTACGTAAAAATAGACCAGACATCGCAGCGAGTATTTGTTGGAACAACATCCCCGAAATTACTGGAAGCGCGACAGCAGGAGGAAAATATTTCACTGCTAATACAGCTCCCGCACTTAAATTCCGCATACCCGAATTAAACTGCACCGCCACGGAATCTTCATAACTAAAGCGGAAACGGCGTGACACCAAAGCTCCGATTACATAGCCAAGCACAACGGTTATGAAGGTCACTCCAATTATGATCGCTAATTTGCCATCCGGATGTTTCAGATAACGGGCAATGCTGGCCCCATTAATAGAAACAACTACAAACAATCCGACTTTAACAAACGGAGCAAGCGGCGGTCCACATACCGTATTGACTTTCCCTTTTGTCCATTGATTCAGCAGCATCCCAACTACAGAAGGAATGACTACCATCCATAGCAGCCCTTTCATCATATCACCTAGCTGAATTTCCACACTCGCTCCCATCAGCAAATATAAGGTACCCGGGACAACAATTGGCGACAAGAGCGTATCAATCAGAATAAGGGCTAATGTCAATGCAATATTTCCTCCGTACATCGACACCCATACCACACTTACAACACCTGTAGGAATCGCGAACAGCAATACATAACCAGTCACTGTATATGGATCTCCCGGAAAAAAAGCCATGGCTGCAAGCCAGCCGATCAGCGGCATTACAATATGTAAAATTACCATTAGAATAATCAGCTTCTGGGGTTTCAGAAGTACCCCTAGCAGGTCCTTTAGGTTGGACTTCAAGCTACCGATCAGCGTCATTACAGCGAAAATCCAGGGCACGAGACCTGTGAACGGCAGCAGTCTGCTTTCGTTAAGCACACCGACCACGATGGCTGTGGGTGTTAATAACGGCATAATCTTTTCTAGAACAACATTAGATTTGATAAGTCCATTTCTTATATTAGCAAACACTTGGCAGTACACCTTATGTATGAAGCTCATACATTCCTTATCTGTGTTTTTTATTAAGTCTACCATAAAAAAATAGGAACCAATTCTTAAATTGGTCCCTCGAAGTAATCTATATAGAGTGTTAAACTTCTATGCCTTGTGGAAACAATGCATCCAGCGCTGGGCAAGGTTGCTTATCCAAGAACTGTGCCAATGGCGCTGGCATATTATTGTATAAATCTTTTAGTGAAGTTCCTTGATAAATGTTGCCGATAATCACCGGATGGCAAAGCTCTGAAATCAAAATGTCGCCATTTCCATGCAAATGAAGCTGCTTCTTCCCCTCTATACAGTGAGGAAAATACACACCCGGCTGCTCTTCGAACCCAAGGGCGTCCATAATGCGGTCCATGCAGGTGAAATACAGAATCGTATCTTCTTTCTTCCGTGCGATCAGCTCACTCACTGCATTCTTTAATTGTTCCCGCGCAGCAATCGACTTCCACCCTGTATGATCCATGATAATACTGTTCTGAATTTCATGTGTGCGCACGCCCATTGCGTAGACATGATCGCTGATCTCCTTCATATTATCCTGGGTTTCACTGAACAGCAGCGTCTCCAGCACAGTATCTACACTTGTTGCGGCGAACAGGGTAATATTTTCTCTTATTTTCTCATAAATGCTTGGATGAATATTATAATATTTTGAGAAAGCTTCCGCAGTAGTAAAATTGAAGGAAATATGTATGGTCGTTAATCCTGCGGAAACCAATTGGCCAATTCGTTCAGCATTTAAAAGACTGCCGTTGGAATTCAGTTGTGTCTGAATCCCTCTGGATGCGCAGTAGGTTACAATCTCCACACAGTCATCGAACTTCAGCGTCACTTCTCCACCTGATAAACGTACTCTTTTAAGGCCTGGAAGTTCGTCCAGAATGCGGATGACCTCTTTGGCTTTGATGCTTTGTCCATCATTTCTATTATATGCACAGCAATAATCGCAGCGGAAATTACAGTTCGAAGTTACCCCTATTTCTAACCCTTCCAGCTCATAAGTAAGCGGTTTGTCGAGCTCTAATGCTTTATATCTCATACTCTAAAGTCCTCCTGAAAAATAATGAATTTAGTTCAAAAGTTCAACCTTAGAGATTATATAGGTTTATGGCTTAGGTTAATGTGAGTTTTATAACATTCGGATTCCCAGCTATAACAGCTAACGATCGTGACTACGGAAATATCCGTTCTTCCAACCGGAGTTGTCTCCAGTTTCCTTTTTTATTACCGTATCAATTAGTCGGATTCCGGAGACAAACTATGCTAACGAAGTGAATTTTCCTTTAGAAAGCTTTCGGGCAGTCGCTAACACGCCACAGTTTCAAAATTTCCTTTAGCACTATATATTGGTTATACAATATAATAAAGGTTATATTTTACATTGCTTTCACTCTGGATTATATAGACCATTTTAAATTGAAGGAGCTTCTATATGAAGAAATTATCCTCATACATACTCGTCATCCTAATCGTCATGCTCGCTACAGGCTGTACAGTTACAGCCAATACGGTTGTCACACCTCTATATCATGGAAAAAGTTTATCTGTAGGCGTTGTTGGCGAGGCCCCGAAAGTAAGAGAAGAGCACGTGAGCTTCACAAGTATTTCATTTGAGGAATTAGAAGAATACGCAAAGCTCTCCGCTGATTATGATGCGGTATTTATTATGAAGGAGCATTTATCTGAAGCCGCTGAGAATAAGTATGCAAAAGTATATAAAAAGGCAGGTATTCCATTTTATTTTATCGGGTCTACCAAGTCATTTATGCCATTTGTTACTGAAAAGTTATCCTACGAAGATATATCCGATACGCATTCAGGCATGTATATTACAGGTTATCTTCAAACTGGTGAAACCTATAAAACCTGGGGTTATGGGCTTTACAAGGATATAGTTAACGAACCCAATATTAAAGATGCTTATTCACGAGTATTTACTACCATTGCGTCCATCGAGAATGGAACCGTAATCGAGTAGCAGGGTTTGTTTTAAAGTCCACCGGCACTTTTTATAGGGATATAAAGATCAACTTTTGCTTTACCTTCAGGGTCTGTATATGGATCATTCATACAAAATTCGAGCGCATACCGATCATCCGGTTCATAATCACTATTAGGTAGCCATTGACCGTACACACTTTGATAGGCAATAGCCAATTTGTCGATCGTATCATAAAACGGATATAAGGCATAAAGACCACCAGATAAAGTTTTGAACTCTACGCTCGAATCACCCTCTTTAACAAACTCTTCTGGAATGGTTATGCAGGCATCATATCTACAAGAGTATTCGTCAGTCACGCTGGGATCATCTAAAGAAATACCAATGAAGTATTCTGTTGACGGTAAATCATTTTTCTCAACCCACTTGCTGAGTGTTCCCCATGCCTTATACGTTTCAAGATAGCTGCCAACATGCCTTACGTATGCCACTTGATAACTTGGAAGTTCTTTTACCTCAATGTTCATTTCCCATACTCTCCTTAAAAAATTATTTATGTTGATAATCACATCATAATTTTTAGAAGGAGACAATTCTTCCTGATTATTGCTGGACATTAACTGATAATTGCTATGTTCTTGCATTGACCTTCTCATCTCGCTTGGGGTTGTCTTAAACAGTTTCCTAAAGGATGAATTAAAACTTGAGATGGAACTAAAACCGCATAGAATTGAGATATCTAGCATGGTTTTATTGGTTGTTTCAAGATAGGTAACCGCGTGATGTAGACGTCTTTCCGTCAGATAGGTCATTGGTGTTTTATTTGTAATTGCAGAAAAAACTCTAGAAAAATGATACTTAGAAAAATTAGAAACTTCAGCTAGCATTTCTAGATTTATCTCTTGATCTAAGTTGTCCTCGATAAAATGAAGAACAGTCTGAATACGCACCCTGTAATCATTGTTCACTAGACCTACCTCAATCCCGTGATGATAAAATGATTTTTCCTTATTTATTTCCTTCGCCCTATATACAACAGATGAGAGGAAATCCCCAAAATGGATGGATCCTTTGCTGCGTTAATGAGAAATTCAAAGAGCTCCTCATGCTCACCCCGGTCTGTCCAGTATTGTTTCTGCTCATTTGTCAGTAATGCTCCGAGGCTAGAAGAACCAATTAAATCAATGGTTCGAAATCCATTCTCCTCCATGAAAGGTTTTATATCCTCAATATTGAAGTAATAAGCTCCCGTAAACCTACCTTCATCTTTATGATTAAAAATCCCGCTATCATAAAACTCTTGTATTGAATCCATGTTGTCATTAGGCTTCCAATGTTGTGGGAACTGTAAGGATGTAAGAGTCATTCTCATCCGACTTTGAAAGGCTACAAATACGATGCCATTCTTCCTTGTCACACGAAACAATTCCTTAACTGCTAAAATCCGATCCTCTTCTTCTTGCAAATGATATAAAGGGCCTAACATCAGAGAAGCATCAAAGCTTTCGTCAGATATTCCCTCTAAACTAGTTGCATTCCGCACATGAAAACCTTTAAATTGCTCAGTTAATCCTAATTCATTAACCTTCTGCTGAGCTATTTCAACTAACTTAGGGGTAAGATCCGATAACGTTACGTTATAGCCCAGCTTCGCCAGCTCCATGGCATATTTACCGGGCCCAGCACCATTATCCAGTATAGATTGTGCGGTAGTTAAATAATGTTTTATATAATGCAGATTAATGATGAACTCCAGCGGCTCCCTATCCAACCTTCCCCACTCATCAAATTGGGAGTAATAATCAATAATATTGCCCATTACCAAAACACCCACCTTCAATTGTATTTTTTCTGTAGAGAACAGAAAAAACCTATCGCCTCCAAAGAGGCGATAGGTTTAACCTTCGCGGTACCACTCTTTTTGATCGTTGCTTATTGCTTATAATAAACAACGAATCTTAGAACCCGATTACGGAGGGTTAGCCGTTAAGATCTACTGAGGTTCGATCTTACCGCTCATGGGTGAGTTGGGGAACCTACTCCGCTGTCTTGCACCAACCGGCAGCTCTCTGGGCAGTAGTTATTCCTTAATACTCCCAATCATTACGTTTATTCCGTATTGTATTTTGACCTAGTATATATTTAGAAATTATTCCCTGTCAATACAAATTCCACTTACAGCTCTACTGACTTACCCATTTCGTTCCAGACAGGCTGTCCGATCAGACCTAAACGCCAGATCGCAATTCCTTTAAGACCATAACGTTTAGCAAGTCCTACCTTCGAATTCACTGAAGATTCGTTTTCGCTATACACAGAGATCCCGAGGATCAGCTTATCCTTACTCACTTGCTGAAGCGCAAGCCGGATGCCTTCATCAACTAAACTCATCGGCTCTGGAACTTTTTTCTCTTGTAAATAATCGTACGCCATAATGACCAAATCATCTGCAAGTGTTCCTAAAGTTTTGTAATCATATCCTTTATAAGAACTATTTAATGGATGAAGAATAACGGTAAGTTTAAGTCCTGCTGCATGTGCTTTTTGTGATAGGTTTTTCACAAAAGCATTGTAATCTGCTTGCACCTTCGCCTTATCACCTGTTAGACCTAGGCCCTCCAGATCCAGGGTAATGCCTTGGAATCCTTTTTGCGTTGCAAGATCTACGATTCCAGTAATCGTCTGTTCTTGAAGCTGCTTATCTTCCAGGTTCTTAGTTAACTCTGATGCGGTATCTCCAGAGAAGACCATCAGATAAGGAGCTGTTCCACCTGCCGCTGCATTCGTGACAATCGATTCTGGCGTTACGTCACCAGCCGCTTGAGGCCATTTGAAATCAGTCCCCGTTGTGGTGAATTGCCCGCTTTTATCAATCCCACTCCAACCAAAGGCCACAGCATCAAAATTAGGAAGTAAGGAAATCTCACTATAAGAACTCAGAGCATAGAAACCGAGAGTGTACAGTTCAGTCTTCGGTGAAGTAATAGATACGGTCTTCGTGGCTTGATTCCAAGCTACACCCGCACCAAACTGCTGGCCGAAGAAGCTAAGGGGAATCATCGTTGTATCCCGGATCGTCTGCGGAGCAACTCCTAACTTCACAACCGCGCCGTTAACACCTGCATTTTTGCTGCCGAGGGTCAGGGTTACCACTTTGGTCCCTGCAGTATCTGTTTTGGTAGCCGTAATTTTCTTCTGCGCTTGATTCCACTCGACATTAATTCCCAAAGCTTCAGATATAGCTCGGAATGGCACCATCGTTGTTCCGCTCATCACAACAGGTTCTACTGGAAAGGGTAGTGGATAACCATCCAGCACAATACTAACTCCACCAGCTGTGGCTGCCTGTGTGGTATTGTGGATTAAAGCCGTGGTGCCTCCTAGCGAAATAGCCAAACATAATACTAATTTACCGATTCGCTTGTTCATGAATGATAAGTCTCCCTCTTCTATGATATGAAGTCTAATCTTGTAAACTCTTATATGTCCTCTACCATTTTACCAAAGATTATCCAATTGTAAAATTAATAGATTGTCATCTATAAGCTTCGAAATTATTTTTCATATTAGAAGAGGTCGGCAAAATTACATAAACACGCTCAAAAAGGTTCCCACTGCTCGTTCAACATCTACATCCACTGCAACTTGTATGGGTTTACCTACTTTTGGCTGAGCCCGCAAGTCCGCTACGACCATTCCCGATGTAAACTCACCTTTGTGCTCCACACGAACATTCATCTCTTTGTAGGTTACTAGATCTGGTTGCAGCGCAACCATAAGTGCGAGTGGATCATGCAGCGGTGCGCTGTTGATCAAAAAGTTCGCTTCACGATAGAAATTAAAATAATGAGTAAGCGATTGTTCCATGAACGAAATGATCGCTTTATTTTCTTCACGTCCAAAACGGTTTAATAAATCGATATGCTCTTGGGTAATCCGCGTCTTAAGCGTAACGTCTAGACCCACCATCATAACAGGAAGCCCAGATGTAAATACATGATCAGCAGCTTCCGGATCCCCAGCAATATTCGCTTCCGCAACCGGTGTTCTATTTCCGGGATTGAAGATCGTACCGCCCATCACCACTACTTTTTTCAAAGTATTCTTAATACCAGGGTCCATATCAAGCGCCATAGAAAGGTTAGTTAGATGTGCCAGTGTGACTAATACAATCTCTCCGGGATTCTCATTAGCCATCCGAACAATAAACTCAGATGCAGTTTCGCTAATGGGACGCTGGCTGGATGGAGCAATTTCCACATTACCAATACCGTTCTCACCATGCACATGAGTGGCGTAGCCTGAGTGCTCACGAACAAGTGCCTTGGAGGCTCCGATCGCTACAGGAATCTCATAACCAGGCTTAGCAAGCTCAATTAGCCGCAGTGAATTGTCCGCCGCCTTTTCGACATCAATATTCCCAAAAACGGTTGTAATTCCTTCTACAATTACGTTTGGAGCGCGTAAGGCATATAGAATCGCCAGTGCATCGTCAATACCTGTGTCTGCATCAATAATAATTCGTGTTTTGCTCATTTATGTTCTCTCCCATTATGCTTTTTTCATAAAAGTTATCATATCACGGCCAACGAGGGTCGCTCAATTCTTATTCAATTCCTGTTCTTTAAAGGCTTCAATAAACCGCTCGGGATCACACTCTATCAAATAAGCATACACACCCTTACTCGTGTGCAGATAGAACATGCCGCCCACATCCCCCATTGAACGATAAGACATATCGAAAATATCTTTTAGCGGGAATTCCCGATGACGAGTTACAATTCTATCTTGATATAAATACATTAGCCGATTGGAAGCAACACTTCGTTGTTCTCCATCCCTAATTTCTCGTTGTATCTTATAATACGGAAGCTGGGCTACCCATTTCATTTGCAGTCCTCCTGCTTGTCGTAATGGACTCCATTTTATTATTCTTTTTACCCTATTGCAAAATAAAGAAGCTTAACGACCCCATTAGCGGAATCATCAAGCTTCAGTAAATCACCGTTTATTTCTTTGTATAAGCTGCGGCTGCCTTGCAAAAGCGTTCCAATGCCTCAACTAACGTAGATCTCGGACAAGCCAGATTGATCCGCAGATGGCCTTTGCCCTCTGTTCCAAAAACAGAACCTTCATTAAACGCAACTTTAGCCTCTTTGTGCATCAGCTGCTTCAGACCGTCTATTTCCAAGTTCAGTTCGCGGCAATCTACCCATAACAGGTAGGTTCCTTGCGGCTGCATCACATGAACCTGTGGTAAATGCTCCGACAAATAGCTAATAGTATAATCCACATTATCTGATACATATTGTAACAGCTCATCCAGCCATTCTTCTCCGTCGTTGTAAGCGGCTTGTACTGCTCCTTGCGCGAAGAAACTAGCCATATGTAAGCTCAAGGCTTTCATTTTTTGATCAAATTTACGTTTCAATTCCGGATTCGAGGACACGATAAAAGAGGATTGAAGCCCCGGAAGATTGAAGGTTTTGGTCGCGGCAAGTGTGGTTAACGTAATATTGGCAATTTCCTCAGACAAAGATGCAAAAGGAATATGCTCATACCCTGGAAGCGCCAAATCACAATGGATCTCATCAGAGATAACTTTCACTCCGTGGCGCAAGCACAGTTCACCGAGCTTCAACAGTTCTTCTCTTTCCCATACTCTACCGCCTGGATTATGCGGACTGCATAACAGCAGCAGCTTAGCTCCACCCAACATCAGCCCTTCCAACTGCTCATAATCCATCTCAAAGCGCCCATTACGGACGATAAGCGGATTCTTGGCAACCTTCCGGTCATTCATCTGGATGACATCATAGAAGGGATAATAAACTGGCGATTGTAAAATAACCTCGTCCCCAGGCTCAGTAAAAAGTTCAACAGAGAGGCTTAAGGAAGTTACAATTCCGGGAGAATCTGAAATCCACTCCGGTTTGATCTGCCAATCATGCCGTCTTTTAAACCATGACGTGATGGCTTCTTTATAAGTATCACTAGGTACACTGTAACCGTAAACTCCTTGTTCTGCGCGGCGCAGAATGGCTTCCTTCACTGCGGGAGGACTTTCAAAATCCATGTCTGCCACCCAAAGCGGCATAATATCCTTCTCACCAAACAACTTCTCGGATTGGTCCCATTTGTAAGAGCTAGTATTACGGCGGTCAATTACGCGATCGAAATCATACTTCAACTAAAGTCACCTCATCCTTATAAACTTATCTTTTATTGTATCATGAGGAAAGCGATATGGCATCTTAAGATAGAATCAAAAGAATTCACATAAATAGATGATTAATTTCAAGTCGTTAGACGATAGAAAAACAATAGAATGTTAATAGTAAATACTCTGAATAAAGAGGAGGACCTTCGTTCGTCCTCCTCTTTACAATAATCATAAGTAAAATCACCAATATTAAGGTGACCAACTTATCTATACGAAGTACACCTTATTACGCTAATTGTGTAATAACGAGATGTGCTGAAACAGATCTTGTTCCTCCAGCGAGAGGAGTAATAGTAAGTGCAGTAGAGTTACCAGCAGGATTCCGAACGGTCAGGATGGTGTTAATAACCGTTGTTTGCACTATAGCCATTTCTACGATTTGTGATGTACCTGTTGCGCGTCCAACTACAGTATAGGCGAGATCCGCGCCATTAAGAGTCAAGATGAGTTGTCCTGCTTCGGTTACACTAACCTGAAACAACACCTGATAAGTCCCTATTGCTGCTAAATTAAAAGAACTAGGACCCGTTCGTGCAATTGTCGTCCCGCTGGTAGGTCCGTTTTGAGGAAAACTTACGTCTGTGCCCGGTGCTACAGTTGCTGCATTATCAGGAGGCATTAGGGCAAAAAAATCAGCAAAACCTAATACGCCTCCTGGTGCTCCGGTTGCCCCCGTTGCTCCTGCTGCCCCCGGTGCTCCGGTTGCTCCAGCGGCTCCTGCTGCCCCCGGTGCTCCAGCTGCTCCCGGCGCTCCGGTTGCTCCCGTTGCTCCTGCTGCTCCCGGTGCTCCTGCTGCTCCCGGTGCTCCGGCCGCTCCCGGTGCTCCGGTTGCTCCAGCTACTCCTGGTGCTCCTGGCGCTCCTGGTGCTCCTGTTGCTCCGGTTGCTCCCGGTGCTCCCGGTGCTCCCGGTGCTCCCGGTGCTCCCGGTGCTCCTACAAAACCTTGTGGTCCTATAGCTCCTGCAGGACCAGGTAAACCTTGCGATCCCTGAGGACCTACAACTCCTTGGGCACCCGGCACGCCTTGGGCACCCTGAGGACCAACGGGTCCCGCTACACCCTGTGGACCAATCGCTCCCGCTGGCCCTGGTTCACCTTGAGGTCCTTGGGGTCCTGGAGGTCCGCCGGCGGGTCCTGGAGGTCCTTCAGCTCCTTCAGCTCCTTGGAGTCCTCGTGCTCCTTGAGCTCCGGGAACGCCTTGGGCCCCTTGTATTCCTTGGAGTCCTTGTGCTCCTTGCGGCCCTTGCGGTCCTGTAGCACCAACGACTGTCGGTGTAGTAACATTCACTTCTGGTGGAGGACAAGTGACTTTTACAATCTTCTTAATAACTTTTCGACGATGTTCTTTTCTTTTTCTTTTCGAAGGAAATACAGTGGCGACTTTTTTTTTATGACACTTTTTATCGTCTGGACAACTCAATACGTACACCTCCCTATAAAGATAGTTCAGTGTACGCATCTTATTAATTTTAGACATGGACCAATAACTAGTTTCTATTAGACAGGAACCTATTTCCTAAAAAAAGGGCTAATAAAATAGGAGGTGGCCCTTAAGTACATTACAATGTCCACACCATTTTAATTCACTTTTCGTATTTTATGATTAGGACAACTGACACTTCCCTATTAGGCCCAAATCATAGATTTGGGTCTTTTTTATGAGCTCATAAAAAAACAACCCCCAAACCACGGGAGCTGCTAATCCTCAACTATTATATTTTATCAACAGGCTTACGAATGGTGTTGCCTACCTTCGTGAGAATATCCGCCATTGATGCCGAGTCATTTACGTCATAATCATCAATGTTCAGACGGAGCACTGGGCAAGCTGTAAACTCATTGATCCATTTCGAATATCTGCCATGCATATGCTCCCAGTAGGACACGTCCGTTTGAATTTCCATTTCACGGCCGCGTTCATTAATTCGCGCTAAAATAGAAGGAAGACTGCCTTCAATATAAATCAGCACATCAGGGTGCGGGAAATAGGGTGTCATGACCATGGCTTCATACAAGCTTGTATAGGTTTCATAGTCTGTCTTGGACATCGTGCCTTGATCCGCATGCATTTTAGCAAAAATACCAGTGTCCTCATAAATCGAGCGATCTTGAACAAAACCACCGCCCATTTCGAACATTTTCTTCTGTTCTTTAAAACGTTCGGCTAGGAAATAAATCTGTAGATGAAAACTCCATCTCTCAAAATCATGATAGAACTTTTCAAGATAAGGATTATGATCAACTTGCTCCAGCGAGGTTTGAAAATCTAACCTTTTAGCCAAAGCACCTGTTAAAGTGGATTTCCCCACCCCCACGGTTCCTGCCACGGTAATTATGGCGTTAGCTGGGATGTTATATGGATTCATTTCATTAGCTCCTTTATGTGAGAGGCAATTTCGACGAAGTGTTCTGGGTTCTCCACGAAATCGACTGCATTTCCATCTATGGTAATAATAACGGTAGACGGCTCTTGAATCGCTAGAGAGCCCATCGCATCATCATAATCTTCTATCAATTGCTGCAAATACGCAGTATCCATATCCCCTTCAAAAGGGCGTCCGCGTTTGGCGATTCTTTTTAACAAGGTATCGAGATCTGCTTTTATATAGAGAATAATATTTGGCTTCGGCAGGTCATCCGTCAGCACATGATAGATTTGTCGATACTTTTCTCGTTTCGTTCCCTTCAGCGTTCGTTCCCCAAAGATAAGGTTCTTATAAATATGATAATCCGAGATCACCGGTTTACCTTTATCTATGTACTGAGTTACTGTATCTTCAAGCTGCTTGTACCGATTACAGAGAAAAAACATCTCCAGTTGAAAGCTCCAGTCATCCATGTTCTGATAAAATTTAGCCAAAAACGGATTCTCATCCACAATCTCCTTAATAATCGGTAAGTTTAATTCCTCTGCAAGCATCGAAGCTAATGTTGTTTTTCCAGCCCCGATCGGGCCTTCCACTGCAATAAACGGTGCATGTTTCATTGATGCTGACTTCCTCCTCAGATACGGACCCTTCAATAACTAATTTTAAAAACAGACTAAATTATTGTATCACATGAGACCTTACTTGTGAGCGGCTAATTATGAAGAAACTTTTCCAGTAATACAAGTGTCCAACTGTAAGATAAACGCATATATAAGAGAGTTATTCCTCTGAAAAATCGGTTCGATATCTATCTTCTCCCCACGAGGATGAATCGGACCGATGAGACTCTATTTCCGAAAAATCGGCTGTTTCAGCATACAATCGGACTCAGTTGCAGCTATTCTACCAAATGCGCCCTAATAATAGTCACTATCCGACCAATAAGAGCTATACAGTCCATAACCTTAGCCAAATGAGCTAATAAACACCAATAGTTGCCATACGGTCCTTTAGCATCACTCCTCTTTTCCTAGATGTCATCGCGCATTCAAAGGACTGGAACCATAGCAAAAAAGGTGTCCCTGAAGGGACACCTTTTTAGATCATTCTATTAAGATAAACGTCCGCTGAAATCTTCGAAAGCGAACTGTTTAATTACTTTAATTCCCTCTTCGTCATTGTAGCTGACGATAGCTGGCAGATTCACGCCGTTAAACATATGGTTCTTCACCATAGAATAATGCGCCATATCTAGAAATACGAGTCTATCGCCGTATTTCAAAGGCTCCTTGAAGGAATAATCTCCAATTACATCTCCGGCTAGGCAAGTCATTCCACCTAATCTGTACGTATAAGGATATTCCCCGGGTTGTCCAGCATCGATAATGTTCGGACGGTATGGCATAGCCAGTACATCTGGCATGTGGCATTCAGCCGAAGTATCGAGAATCGCAATGTCCATTCCGTTATGCATAACATCGAGAACGGTAGCTACCAAATATCCAGTATTAAGCGCAACGGCCTCACCTGGCTCCAGATAGATTTCCACACCGTAAGTCTCTTTCATATGCAGAATGCAGCGGACAAGGGTCTCCAGATCATAATCGGGACGTGTAATATGATGACCGCCACCAAAATTAAGCCATTTCATCCCTTTGAGATAAGGTCCGAACTTCTCTTCGACTACCTTGAGCGTACGCTCCAGTGTGTCTGAATTTTGTTCGCACATGGTATGGAAATGTAATCCATCAATTCCCTCAAGCTCTTCAGGTCTAAAGTTAGGGAGAGTTACTCCCATTCTGGAATAATTGTAGCATGGATCATACAGCGGAACTTCGATCTCGGAATACTCCGGATTCACCCGAATGCCGCAGCTGATATGCTTCGGTGCATTTTTCACACGATCCTTGAATCGATTCCACTGGTCAAAAGAATTGAACACAATGTGATCCGAGTATTCAAGAAGCTCATCGAATTCACTTTCCACATAAGCTGGTGCGTAGACATGAACCTCTTTGCCCATTTTTTCATAGCCAAGTCTGGCTTCGAATAAGGAGCTGGAAGTTACGCCATGCAAGTACTTGCCAACTAGCGGATACAAGGAGTGCATTGAGAAGCCTTTTTGCGCGAGCAAAATCTTAGCTCCTGTACGTTCTTGTACAGAATTCATAATCTCAAGATTGCGGGTAAGCAATCTTTCATCTACAAGGTAACATGGTGACGGGACAACGCTGATATCAATATCCATCAATCGCGCCTTAATCTAGCAGCGTTGGCGAGAAATCTTCTTGCCAAGGCAGACCATGTTTATTCAAAGCTTCCATGAATGGATCTGGATCGAACTCTTCTACGTTGTACACGCCTGGTTTCTTCCAGATTCCTTTTATAATTAACATTGCTCCGATCATTGCAGGAACGCCTGTAGTATAGGAAATGGCTTGGGAGCCAACCTCTGCATAACATTCTTCATGATCGCAAACGTTGTATACATAATAAGTTTTTGGCTTACCGTCTTTAGTACCTTGGATGATACATCCAATGTTAGTTTTACCTTTTGTTCTTGGTCCCAGGGAAGCCGGGTCAGGCAGCATTGCCTTCAAGAATTGCAAAGGAACGATCTCTTTGCCTTCGTACATGATAGGCTCGATAGAAGTCATACCCACATTCTCAAGCACTTTCAAGTGAGTCAGGTAGTTCTGCGAGAAAGTCATCCAGAAACGGATCTTCTTCACGCCCTTGATATTAACAGCCAAGGATTCCAACTCTTCATGGTACAAAAGATAAATATCTTTAGGTCCGATTTCCGGAAGATCGTAAACCTTCTTCTCAGAAAGTGGTGCGGTTTCAATCCACTCGCCATTCTCGAAATAACGGCCATTAGCTGTAATTTCACGAATATTGATTTCAGGATTAAAGTTTGTAGCGAATGGATATCCATGATCGCCAGCGTTGGCGTCTACAATATCAATGGTATGGATCTCGTCAAAATAGTGTTTTTGCGCATAAGCCGTGAACACGCCAGTTACACCTGGGTCAAATCCACTGCCGAGCAAAGCGGTAAGGCGAGCTTTCTCAAATCTTTCTTTGTAAGCCCACTGCCAGGAATATTCGAATTTCGCTGTATCTTGTGGTTCATAATTGGCAGTATCCACATAGTGCACTCCTGTTGCCAGGCACGCATCCATGATCGTCAGGTCCTGATATGGGAGAGCGACATTAATAACGACATCCGGCTCAAAGCTCTTGATCAGTTCAATGACTTCGTCCGTGTTATCTGCATCGAGCTGAGCAGTAGAAATCTTCGTGCGGCCTCCGGCTAATTTATCTTTCAGAGCGTCACATTTCGCGACAGTTCTGCTGGCAATGCAGATCTCTTCAAATACATCCGGGTTCTGGCAGCATTTATGAACAACAACACTTGCTACGCCGCCAGCGCCAATAATTAACGCTTTTCCCAAAATAAAAACCTCCTAAAATTCCATTTGCAAAATCAACAAGGCTGATTATACATAATATTTTTGAATAAATCAATAAAAACCGACAAAAAATGATGTGTTTTGTGTAAAATCTCTAAGAAATCTTGTTAATACTCTTAAATGCTCATATTTCCTCGATTATCCACGTGTATAGATCAGGTGTTTTGCTGGAACAGAGTGGATTTTCAGAAACTAGAGCAACTAGATTATTCTATCACAAGAGGGTTATACTTCATACGATTTATTTTAAAATCAATGAAAAACCTCACCATCCTTTCAACTCCGCGTAAAGACGTACAGTTCCCACCCATTCCGATCAACAGCAATGCAACAAATACAAAGAGGCCGTAATATATACTCTTACCCGTTTTTGTCGCAATATTAATCGTTGTTGCTATGCCCATCCGTTTCGTGACCAGAATTGAACGACCATTGGGATAATTATAAGTTGTCCCATTTTTCCAATATTCATCATCATCCGTATAAAGAATCCTCGAAAAGATTACCGCACACATTCTTCAAAATCGCATACGCTTTGTTTACGGTTATTGCATTTCCCTCTAAATCTTCTGCCTTCCACGCAAAAAGCTGAACTCTCCAGAAGGAGAATTCAGCCTAAAGCTTCTAATAAATAGTCAACTTATTTATTGGAATTTATTCGAACGGCATAAGCATCTGCATCCCATTCTACCTGCGCCCCCAACATTTCGCTTATCAATCTGAGGGGTACATAAACGCTATCATTAATGAAGACCGGTTTTTGATCTGTCTCTATTACCTTTCCATTAACAGTCGTTTGTCCAGTTACCGAATTCAAGATCAGAGTTGTAGATCCTTTCACAGCAACCACAGCTCTCGATGGAACATCCCAACGAACATTAACTCCCATCTGCTCGAAGACTCCTCTTAAAGGAACATATGTCGAATTATTAATTAGTAACGGCGGCATCGTCAGTTCCATTTCATTCCCATTCAACAATACTTGAATAGATTTCTTCACGAGCTGAGGCGTACTCACCTCGATCTCTCTGACCCCCAGACCCGTCTGTCCAAATTCATTTGCTCCCCAGGCAAGGACATGACCATCTTTTAAGAGTACATAATGATTTCTACTCCCTTTAGAAATGGAAACTGCATTCTGAATACCCTTAGACTGTGTAACATTAATCTTGTTCTTATCGCCAACCGTCCACTGCCACACGGTCCCATCCGCCTTCACTGCGGAATCTGTTGTCAGCGAAATGACGTCTGTAAGTCCTGGAACCTGAACAGGCTTTAGAGCTTCTCCCAGATATGGATCTATGTAATTATTCCAAATCCATACTGTACCATCCCATCTCAATGCCGCCCCATAAAGTCCATAGGCTCCATCCATATCAACCGCTCTATATTCTCCGCTTCCTTTAATAAGCGTAGGCTTTAAGATTACGCCTTTTTGCGTTCCCAGCGGTTGCTGCGATCCCCACACCCATACCTCTCCACCATTACCAAGCGCCACTGAATTATTCGATCCCGCTGCTATAGACAGGACGGAGGGTAGTCCCTTCACCTGCACCGGGGTTAGCTTGTTTTTCCGCGAATCGTCACCGAGTTCTCCTTGTTCATTGCCTCCCCACGCCCAGACCGTTCCATCTTTAAGAAGAGCTAAGCTAAAGGTGCCCCCCGCAGAAACAGCTTTCACATCTGCTAGCCCTTGCACTTGAACAGGCTCTACAAGAATCTTAGAGGACTGTGTTCCAATGCCAAGTTGTCCATGCTCGTTCCCCCCTACCGCCCACACTGTTCCATCGTCCTTCAACATCAAGTTATGGCGATAACCACCTGAGATTTGCTTTACATGATCGATATGCATTTTGACAGGAGTATACGCTGGTGTGGTCGCCCCATTACCAATAGAGCCATACCCACCACCCCACGCCCAGGCTGTTCCATCCGCAGTGACGGCATACGCACTTCTGTCACCAGCGTCCAGTTGTGTGATGCCAGACAATAATTTCTTTTCTTCAAGTGAATTCACATTATCTGCTGCTGCCACTAAAGGTGAGACCATAGTCAGGCAAAGAACAGTCCCAACAACAACTCTACAAATCCGACTTACCTGCACTTTTGACATCAAGCTTTGTTTAAACACTTGAGATCACTCCTTTTTATTAAAAAATAGATAACGCAACAACTCACGGTCCCGTCCCAAAACCTCCAATCTTCCAGCCGTTAGCGTGTTTGGTCAACACTGCAAAGCGAGTTTCCCGGCCATCTGGGGTATTGAAGACGGGATTTAGTGATTTCATATACAGATCGACCACAATATTTAACGTTGTGCGATCACCGATGTCTTTGATTTCAGAGCCAGTATCATAATCCATCACTTTATAAGAGGTAGGCTTAGCCTCAACAATACTTTCACTGAGAGCATTTTCACCACCAAAACCCGGGTTATAGAGTTGATGCTCTTGACGGTTAACCGTCAATGCAGTGAGTAAGGCATTAGGATTCAAACATGCGCGGGCGCGGGTATGATTACCAACCTGTATAGCCTGAAAAAAAGCATCCAGCAGCTCGAAATGGCCTAATGAGGCTAAGTCACCATTCTCACCTTCCTTAGCAAACAAACCTTCTCTCTCCGTCCACTCCTCAAATGTAAATCCTGTAATGTCGGTCAAGCTACGCTTCTTAATAGAAGGGCCGATACTTTGAATATTAAATTCCAGCCAAGCCCCAACGGTATTTCCTGATTGCACAAGCAAAGCGAGATTGGAGGGATAAGAAAATTCTTTTTGTTCGCCAGAACCAGGTAAACCATCGACTAAGGAATACCGCTGTACCTCTACCGTGGCACCCTTCAGGAGGGTCAAATCCAATCCGGCATCTTTAGAGAACTCATTCGCTAATCGCCAGTAAAGTCCCACTGGATACTCCCCCAGCTTAACCTCCCAGTTCTGTGGTACCTCAACTGCAAATGTATCCGGATGGTTCTGAACTTTATAATCCAGTGTTAGCAAAAAGTCTTCGGGAATCATGGTTACTTGAGTAGAAGTCGGCGTTACCTGTGGTACAGACGTTGAAGCTATAGAGCCAGAAGGCTCCACACCAATGGAGTTCTCCCCTTGATTACAACCTGAATTTAAGAGCACAAGAAAACAAATCGTTACCATCGTTATGAACTGCCGCTGGGTCATCTAATTCCCGCCTCTCTAATCACTCCTCTATATTTAGACTGAGGAATATTATACAAAGTTGCGGGAAACTGGAAATTATTAAAATCATTTTATACGCATAGGACCCTGTAGTTTGGGATTGGCGTTGATTTTACCTGCTTATGCGGCATAAATCGCTTGTTGCTTCACTCTAGGACTCTCGTCCACCTTTTGACACTTGATAACTTCGGGAGCATAATAAGCTTCGGCATATTGCAACGGATTTCCATGAAATACAGGTATATGCAGGACCTTGGTGTAATTGCATCAGAGAGGATGATAACGAGTGAAAAAAGATTTTGATATAAAAAACAAACCCTTCCTAGTCTTTAGCTTCGTCCTGCTGCTAAAATGCGCAGTGGCCTGGTTCGTAGTTTTTAGCGACGGTCCTAACTGGAGCATGCTGCTGACAGAGATCCCATTTTTCTTTATCGTATTTGGACTTATTGAATGGATGGCTTCCAAACGAAAATTTCTGTATTACATGATAGCCAACCTATTGATTTCAGTCATATATTTCGCCGTCCTAATGTATTACAAATATTACGGTGTAATTGCTACTTATCATGCCTTGGAACAAGCAGATAAAGTAACTAAGGTGGGAGAAAGCACATACTCGTTGCTGGACCCTTACTATTTGTTCATTTTTGTGGATATTGTAGTGTTCATGTTTTTTATGTTCCGTCCGAAATATATTGCGATCTGGAAAGAAAGAGGTATGAACCGCCGCATGAACCGGACCGCTTTGTTTGGGATCATCAGTGTTTCCTTAGCAGTTTGTGTCTTTAATGTTTGGCCGAATCATGCCAGTATGAACGAGAACAAAAAAGCGGAGAGTATGGGGATTCTTAATTACGAGGTCTATACTATTTTTGCCGATACAAGGGAAACAGAAGAAATAATCGACAGCAAAGAAATCACGCAACCATCCATTAACGAGACCAAAGGAATTACAGAGCCTGGCTCACCGAAGTACTGGGCGGCAGCTCAAGGTAAAAATCTAATCGTGGTACAAATGGAATCTTTTCAGAACTTTTTGCTGGACCTGAGCATTGACGGACAGGAAGTAACACCCAATCTAAATAAGCTTTTGAAAAGCGAACATTATTTCAATAACTTCTATACTAATGCCGGGCAAGGAACAACTTCGGATGCTGAATTTGTGGTGAATACTTCGTTGTACGTTCCTCATCACGAGGTAGCCACTTCATCCAATTATATGGATAAGGCGCTTCCGAGCCTGCCTAAGCTGATGAAAGCTAATGGATATAATACAGCAACCTTTCACACCAATAGCGTAGAATTCTGGAACCGCAAAACTCTATACAAAGTCCTAGACTTTGATAAGTATTACGATCAAGCGTTCTATGGGGATGGTGATCATATCGCATTCGGTGCTTCTGATGAGGTACTCTATGCCAAGACTGTGCCTGAATTAGTCAAAATGGATGCTAAAGATGATCCTTTTTATGCAATGGTCATTTCTATGAGTGCTCATCACCCTTATAAAATGCCAGAGTCAAAAAATAAAATGACGCTGCCTAAACGGTATGAAGGTACCCTAGTTGGCAACTATATTCTAGCTCAAAATTACGCAGATTATGCAATGGGACAATTTCTGGATCAATTAAAGTCCAGTGGTCTATGGGATGATAGCGTCATTGTCTTTTACGGGGACCATCAGGGTGTATCGCTATATTCCCTTGATGGCAACGAGAAATCGTTAATGGAAGAAATGGTCGGTCACGAATATGGTTATACCGATATGTTCAACATTCCTTTCATCGTACATGCGCCAGGGGTAGGTCAACCTACGGTATACAGCCAAACTGGCGGCCAGATCGACATTATGCCAACTGTAGCTAACCTGTTAGGGATTTCAATGAAAGATCAGCTCTACTTCGGAGAAGATCTGATGAACCAACAGACCAACATGCTCCCTGTCAGACACTTTTTGCCTACCGGCTCTTTCATTAATGACACAAGCATGTATTTGACTGGTGTCGATTACGATGATGGAGACAACTTTAATCTAATCGATGGCTCTGAAACAGAGGGCGGTTCGACAAAAGAACAATTTGACGCCGTTCAGCGGCTTCTAAATATGTCTAACAGCTACATTCAACAACTGCCGGATTTACCATCTACGGATAATGCAGAGTAACTATAAAAAGAATGCCCCTCAGCCAAATAGCTGAGGGGCATTCTTGTATTATTTTATAAGTATCTAAAACTTAATTAAGCTTCAACATCCTATCAATAATCACTGCTGCTTGAGCACGGTTGGCAATGTTTTTAGGACCGAAGGTATCCGCAGTCAGACCTTGCACAATACCTTCCTGAGTTAGTAATGCCACCGCTTCTTTACCGTAAGCAGCGATTGTTGCCTGGTCTTTAAAGTTAGCCAAAGCGGCATTTGTATCATTTACCGACTTGCCTTTAAATTTCTTAAGTGCATTGGATACAATGATTGCCATTTCCTCGCGTGTAATCGCACGGTTAGGATCAAACCTTCCATTGCCTACACCGTTAATCAATCCGTTCTTGACCCCGGATGCAATGTATCCGTAAGACCAGTCAGAAGCTTTCACGTCGCTGAAGGCAGCGGGTGAATTCACATCAAGCAGATCAAAAGCTCGCACGATCATGGTAATAAACTCGGCACGCGTCACCTCTTTAAGCGGAGCAAAGGAATTATCGCTCACTCCTTGCAGGATCCCTTTTGCCGCCAGCTCTTGAATTGCCGATACTGCCCACGCCACCTTACCTAGATCCGTGAAGTTAGAACCTATTGGGTTTGGTGTTGCAGACGGCTGCACAGTTGGAGTTGGAGCTGGCGTTGGTGTTGCAGACGGCTGCACGGTCGGTGCAGGTGTTGATGTTACAGATGGCTGCCACGGTGTCGAAGGTGTTGTTGGCTCTGGTTCATTCACCCCGTTATCCATACCATCCTCTTTAGTCGCCGCTGGAGCAGCAGCATAGATTGAATTGGCAAGCAATCTGAATTGATTTTGCGGATGATATTTATTCATCAGATCATTCGCAAATAACGTCACATGGATGTTGTCTGTATTGTAAGTAAGCGCCAATACTTGGTCTTGTGCAGCCTCGTTATTCGGCCACCAGCCTGCTTTGAAAAAGTCAGCTCCTGATCCGTATTTCGCCAAGATCTCTGCGCCTTCAGGCACTTTTGTAATATAAGCCGCCGAAACTGTGTAGAGATATTCGCTATCGGCATAAGGCGCTGTAATTACATTGTCCTGAGAGACCTCAGCCTTAAACAATCCCTCATGAGCATCTTCTTTACCATCCTTATTGACCGGAGTTGAATAGTCCAGTCCAGGGAGGACCTTAAGCCCTTTAACAGTTTTTAGCATCGTTCTTCCATAACCGATAAACGGTTTACCTGTAGCAATCAGATTCGTTCCCGAATTGATTAGAACATCTGCTGCCACTGTATCCGTAGTTACGTTAAAACCAAGATCCTTCAGCATAAATGCAGTCGCTCCTGCAATAGCTACCTTAGGAGCCTTAAGCAATTTACCCGTTCTGTTCTCTGCAGCACTAAACGGCACAATATCCAGCAGATATTTAGACGATACCGTTCTAAGATTGGATCTGGAAACAAGGAAACTTCCCTTCTCGTAACCTGTACCCCCATTCTCCAGCAGTGTCACTGCCTTATGGTTGGCTAGCAGCTCATTCACAGCTTTTATCGCATCATTGTTGCTGTTTTTAATCACATAATTTTGCTCGAACGGAGATTGATCCAGATTCGTACTAGGGATCGTTACACCGCTAACCTCTTCTGTCTTCCCAGTGAATGCTCCTACAGAACGGCTAATATATCGGTCAAAACCACGCATAGCCGAGAAATTCTGTACCGTATCGGAATACATCTCATTAAAATCCGAGACATCTAGTCCATCATACAAGACAAGATTCGCATAACCTCTTTTGGCTTGATGCATATTCACCACATAGGTTCCAGCCGGATAGACTACGGAATCTACAGTTACACTGGCTGTTGTCCGTTCTACTTTCACATTGTTACGCAGTAGGTACTGAACCATTTTGTAGGTTTCCAGATCATTTTTTTGCAAATCTTTTGCAACCGGAAGAATGTAATACTCAGGGAAGAAATTCGTATTCTCATCTACCCCTGGACGTCCAATAGACTCATTCTGTGCATTGATTAGATAATCTTTAACAGCAGCATTAGTATTCTCATTTTGGATACCCCGTTTGAAGATTTCCAATTGATTCAGGAACAGTTCCTGCTTGTTGTTGATCACATAATCGGTGGCCCCCAAAGCCGCATAATAAAAGGCATCCAGTGAATCTTCATTCAATTCAGGCACTTCAATGGTATGCCCAAGTGCTCCTTGATGCATGGCATATACAGCTGTGTAGGCTGGCGAAGCATCATCCCAACCTGTTGCATTCGTTCCTTTATAGTTCGGATCCTGTTGTGTTTTTTCGTATTCTTCATAAGGGATATGGTAGGAATCATATTTTGTATTAGCAATCCCCGCCTTACCCATGGCATTTGCTTGCTCAAGCATACTTGGCATTACAAGATCATATTCAATGTTAGGATCATGAGGTGGTGTGCAAGGCTCAATCAAGAAGCCACTTACAAATCCATGCATGTCCAAAAAGGTAAGCGGCGTCCACTTAGCAATTTGTGCAGTTACCGCTTGTGTCTCAGGTTGGGTCTGGTAAGAGTTGTCCCGATTTGGATCAAGCAGCGTTGAAGTTTGACGCGTGTTTAACGCGCGACCGTCAGGATTCTCTACATAATCAAGCAGGAAAATCACATGGTCAAGCGCTTCGTCGATGTTCAGAACTACCTTTTTCGGATTTCCATTCTCATCAGTGGTATCATAGGTGACAATTTGCTGTGTCATCAGCGTATCCAAAAACTTAATGATTACATCGACACCATTGGCTTCATCGGCATGAATGTTATTCAACCAAATAGGTACCTTATAATTCTGCAGATCCCCGTCGTTAATTTTCTTTTGCAGGGCTTCAGGATCATTCATCATAAGCGGTAAGGTCTCGTTCAAATATTGATCTACTGAGGACTTATCCTTAGCAACAATAGAGAAATGAATGGCACGACCTTGAGTTGAGGTCCCAATTTGCTGATACTCTACATATCGATCATATTTATTATTGCTTTCAGCAGTAATCCTATCGATCGCGGGTTTAATCTCATCATATGTATGATAGGTTTCATATGGATTTAGTTTGACTTGCTGCTCTACCAGCACATCTCCAGCAGGTAATGTCCCGATTAGATTATAAATTCCCACTCGTTTGACGTACTCTGCACGTATACCCGTTAGTGAGAGATTCTCTCCGTACAGCAAATCAAAATGAATTAAAGCCTTTACTTTTGAACCTGAGATCGGCTCATATGTCACTGTTACGAAAGGATTACCTGAATAATCTTTCGCATCTTTATTCCATTTTTTCCACTCTGCCAGCGGCTTCATCTCTTCCGCCGTTCTGCCAAAATTCCAGATGATATCTTGAGGCGATGCCCCATCAGGAAGATCTAAAGTCAATTCTAATGTTCTAGCTTCCGTCATAGAAGCTTTGTATACTTCTGTGGAAACTGTCGCCGCTATTTGTTCATAGACAGCAGTCGCTACCGTAGTTTGTTCTGAAGAAAGCACCGCTAGGTCAGCTGTGTTCTCCGTAGAAACCGGAGCAACAACCGCCTGCGGGTTAATTTCGGTTGCAACTTCACCTGCATATGCAGCTGGAAGCAGACCCGACATCATAAGTGTAAAAGCTAGTAATAAAGATAGTATTCTCTTGGACATTTTTTACCTCCTATAATTTTGTCTACTTTCACCCCAAATTGAATGAATATACACTTATATGAATCTGTATTCATAACATAATATAGTATTCTATTAATTTTGGGAACAAAAATAATAGAAAAAATAATATTTTTATACGACTTGCCTAGGTAAGCGTATTCATTTTGTGCAAGAGTCCTACACTACCGCAACAAAAAAAGCGCCCGGATAACCGGGCGCTTTGAATTACAATAATATATTAAACTGTTTCTGGAAAAGAAGCTTCACTTAACTCTTGTGCAGGTACAAGTTCACTGCTCCCCTCTTGCTCTACAGGTGCGTTAACCAGCATATACACACGGGACTCGTAAGGCCGTAATGCGACAGTCTCAATCGGCTCCGCAGGATCAACCTCATAGTTATGCAAGAGCAACTCACTAGTATCAAACTCCAATTCAAATGGAAGGTCAAACAGCGCTTCCTCTGCTGTCAGGTTAGACATGACTAGCAGTTTTTCATTTCCAAGCGTCCTAGTATAAGCATAAATACGTTCATCTTCAGGCAAAATGAGATCATAAGTCCCGTAAACAGTAACGGGATTAGCAGCCCGAAGAGCGATAAGCTTTTTGTAATGATGATAGATGGAATAAGGGTCCTGCTTCGCCCGCTCCACATTGATTTCCGTATAATTCGGATTCACCTTCATCCATGGCTTGCCGCTGCTGAAACCAGCGTTTTCAGAGTCGCTCCATTGCATTGGTGTTCTAGAGTTGTCCCGACCGTTCTTCCAGATTACCTCCATGACTTCCTCATGTGATTTACCGGCTTCAGTCTCCAAACGATACAAGTTCTTCATCGCCACATCATCGTAATCATCCATTGATTCAAATCTTACATTGGTCATCCCAATTTCTTGACCTTGATAAATAAATGGTGTTCCCTGCATCAGGAAATACATCGTAGCCAACGATTTAGCTGACTCTTTCCAATACTGGCCATCATTTCCCCAAGTAGAAACTGAACGCGGCTGGTCGTGATTTTCGATGAACAATGCGTTCCAGCCTCTGCCCTCAAGACCTTTTTGCCAACGGGAGAGAGCTGATTTTAGCTGCAGAACATCCAATCCACCTGTCACACTCTTATTCCAAAGAGCTAAATGCTCGAATTGAAAAATCATATTAAATTTGCCTTGCTCTTCACCCACCCACGACTCCGCCTGATCAACATTTACACCACTCGCTTCGCCAACCGTCATGATGTCATATCGGTCAAACGTCTCCTGCTTGAGCTCCTGCAAGAAATCGTGAATCCCTTCACGGTTCATGTGACCATCGCCAGACGGAACATACGGAAGATTCTGTGGATTCGGCAGATCGGGATGTCCGGTGATTTTTTTAATATGTGAAATGGCATCCACCCGGAAGCCGTCGATTCCTTTGTCCAGCCACCAGTTGACCATGCTATACAATTCACGGCGCACCTCAGGATTCTCCCAGTTGAGGTCTGGCTGTCTTTTGGAAAATACATGCATAAAATATTGCTCTGTGGCGGGATCAAGCTCCCAAATCGAACCGCTGAAAATACTCTCCCAGTTATTCGGCTCCTCCCCGTCCTTAGGATCACTCCAAATATAATAATCCCGCTTCGGATTATCCTTGCTTGAACGTGCTTCAACAAACCATGGATGTTCGTCCGAAGTATGATTAATCACTAGATCCAGAATCAGCTTCATGCCTCGTGCATGAACCTCGTGCAGCAGCTGATCAAAGTCGGCCATGCTGCCGAACTCCGCCATAATATCCTGATAATCCGAAATATCATAACCATTATCATCATTTGGGGATTTATAAATAGGACAGATCCAAATGACATTGATGCCAAGCTCCTGCAAATAATCAAGTTTAGAAATGACTCCTTGCAGATCCCCTACACCATCACCATTGCTGTCCATAAAGCTCCGTGGGTAAATTTGATACGCCGTGGCTTCTTTCCACCATGTTCTGTTCAATGCATGCAGCTCCTTCGTATTCATATACCCTTAACAGGAAAATATTTTCCCGAAATTCATTAAAATTAATAATTTAGTTATTGTTTTTAGCAAAAATCCAACTTTATCGTTGAAAACAAGCTTTTTTCAAGGAAATAATTTTCCTACAGCGATCATTATAGGACCTTTTATTTCCTAGGTCAACAACAATCTTTTGGATTCTTGAAGCTATCCGTGATATGCTTGCGAGAGTTGAAACACCAAGTGAATCATATGGAAAGTTATGGTGATCTTCTTGAAGGTAAAGATAAAAGATATAGCCCAAATGGCGAACGTTTCGATCTCTACGGTGTCCAGGGTAATCAATAACAGCAAACCAGTAAACGAAGATGTCCGTAAACGAGTACTGGAAGCTATTAAACAAACCAACTACCGTCCGAATGTCATCGGCCTTGAAACGGACAAAGCTAATACACAGCTTATCGGTGTGATCATTCCGCAGAATAGCAACACTGTACTGGATGACTTCAATGTTGGTATTCGCGATCTTGCGGATTTGTATGGATACGACATTATGGTCGGATTAACGGACGGCAGTGCAGAAAGTGAACAACACTATTTGAAGATGTTCCAGCGTATTGGGACGGAAGGAAATATATTTGTGGGTTCAATTCCAAACCATGAACATCTGGAGATCATCCGCAGCTCAAATACACCTTGCGTGCTTGTCGGGCAACAATCGCAGGTGGATATGATTCCTTCCGTTCATCTGGACAATATAACTGCCTCCTATGAAGCTGTTACTTATCTGATTCAAAAAAATCATCGCAAAATCGCTATGATTCGCGGCTCGGGAGATAATGCGGTGGGTGGCGATCGGTATAAAGGCTATCTACAAGCCCTTATGGATGCAGGCATAACCTTAAGGAAAGAATGGGTAGTAGAAAGTGCGATGGCCGTCGAAGATGGGAGCGACGCCATGCGCCGAATTATGGATAGCGGGGAGTTACCTACTGCGGTGTTTTGCTCTACAGATTGGATGGCAGTTGGAGCCATGAATCATTTAACCGATAACGGTCTACGGGTGCCAGCTGATGTCGCCGTGTTCGGTTTTGATAACAGCTTCATTGCCTCTATCGTTCGACCTAAGCTTTCCTCGGTTGAATACTCTGGAACGGAGATTGGGATGACCGCCACCCGAACCTTAATCAAGCTGATTAAAGGGGAGACCGTTGTGCCGCATCATGCAAATGTGGCTCATTATTTGGCTATTCGGGAAAGTACGGGTTAGGAGCTGTGGAGCTCCTAACCCTTTTTTATACAGATGATGTTGTTGATGTTATTGTGTGAACCCTACTTTGGCTCGTTCACGCGTTTTGGTATCTAGAGAGATAGAACAGATCGAGCTGATTGGAATATAAAACTCTTCAAAATCCGTCCGATATTTGACGAAATTTTCACTTACCGTTTCCAGCACTCCTTTTGTAGCGTTGGAGCCATCCACAAAATAGATTGTTACCTCTTTTCCCTGCAAAACCTTCAGCATAGCCTTCTTCACTCCTTCGTCTTAGAGATTTGTGATGACCTTATCGATAATTCCGTATTCAACCGCCTCCTCGGCTGACATGAAATAATCTCGATCCATATCTTGCAGTACCTTCTCTACCGTCTGCCCAGTTCGGTCCGCTGTAATTTGCACAAGCACTTCCCTTGCCTTCAAAATACGTTTGGCACTGATCGCAATGTCACTAGCTTGCCCCTGCGCCCCACCATGCGGCTGATGAATCATAATCTCGCTATTCGGCAAGGCATAACGTTTCCCTTTGGCCCCAGCCAATAACAACAAAGAACCAAAAGAAGCCGCCATTCCTGTACAAATGGTATTTACCGGAGGCTTAATAAGCTGCATCGTGTCATAAATACTGAAGCCTGCGGTGATAGAGCCACCTGGACAATTGATATACATGTGTATATCTTTATCCGGATCTTCTGCTGATAAAAACAATAACTGGGCAACAATACTGTTAGCCAGCTGATCCTCAATTTCCGCACCTACGAACACTATCCGGTCCTTCAACAGCCGCGAATAAATATCGTAAGATCTTTCACCTTGATTCGTTTGTTCGACTACATAAGGAACGTACGCCATCCGTATTCGACCTCCATCTGTTTTAGAGTTTTGAAATCTACCCTGTAAACGGATTAATATGGGGATAGGATACGTTAGGCGTGAGAATTTTTATTTTTTAAAATTGCGTATCTTAATTTCCTGCTCATTCGTTTATTATTAGAAGTAATCGAAATCATCTTACTGGAAAAGGAGTTATGCAGAGTGATCATCCTTGAGAAGCTTAGCACCGGAGATGAGCCGGATGAAAGTAACAGCAGGTCTTTGCAGATAGCTCTGAAGCGATATTGTCTTGCATTGACACAATCCCCGTGGGATGCCGATGATTTAGCTCAGGATACATGGGTCAAGGCCCTTGGTTATATGAAGACTTCGGACTCAACGAGCGCAAATAATGGGAACAGTCCAATGAATGAAGTTAAACAAAATAAAGAAACCATTGAAAATGATAAGGCTAATGGAGCAAATGGAGCTAATGAAAAACTTGAAACTAATCAAACTAATCAAATGAACTATACGTTTTCTAAGGCTGCAACGTCTGCTAATCCTGCAACGTCTGCTAAGGCTGTAACGCCATCTAAGACTGCACCATCTACAAAATCTGCAATGCATTCTACGATTCCTACAAATTCTACTCATCATACAAGTTCTACAAATCACCCAAATCCTGAGGCATTGCTTTTTCGGATTGCCCGAAACACATGGATTGATATCATGCGGCGAAAAGCCACCTTGTCACGAGTGTTGGAGCTGGATCAGTCCCCCACTGAGGCCTCTGCGGAGTATGGTTCATTTGAGATTGAAGCTGCTTTTCAAGCACTACAGGAGCATTTGTCTCCGCTGCAGCAGGCGGTGTTCCTGCTTCGAGATGTGTTGGGGCACTCTGCAATGGAAGCTGCCGAGATTCTCGTTACCACAGAAGGGGCAATAAAAGCCGCTCTGCACCGAGCCCGGCAAGCCCTTCCTCTCGTAAGACAAGAGCTGCTTCAGGCCGATGGTCCTTCCTTACCACAGGACACAGCCATGCAGATCGTCTTGAGCCGCCTTGCAGCCGCGTATGAACATGGGGAAATTGCCGAGCTGATCGAGCTTGTATTTGCGGACGAAAGCCAGGAACCTGTAATGGCGGTATCGAGCCAAAGCTTGCAAGGCTTCCAGACTTTCCAAGCTGGTGGATTCAGTTCAAACAGCTGGAATTATACCACGCCAGGAATGTGTATGGTGGCGTAGTTTTTCGTTAACTCGATTTCGGGCAGCTAAGTGTCTCGTTACGTTAAAAACGAACAGATATATTTGCGATTAGTTCGCTTAATGTGTAATTAACATTTGGGCTGTTTGTGGTAACTAGCTACAAACGTTGCATATTGTGCAACAGACTCCGCCGTCCTGGCAGCAAAAATTGAATCTGCTGTACTTTCTGCAATAGATTCTGGTGAAAAGTTAGTTTAATGCCACTTACTCATCCATTGATTGCATAGAGTGCAATAGATTCAAATTTTCTCCACTCTAATACGAATTCTATTGCACGAAGTACACTCAAAACTAACTCTTTCCCTTTAGTCCAATTTGTATCACTCAAAACTCAATACATTGCTGCTGATCTGGCTGATCCCGCCGCTTCTCTACAATGAATCAGAAGCTTCACATAAACCAATATTTAGTCGTTTTAATAACCATTAATAGCAATCAAGGAGTGAGGTTGATGAGGAAGATTCTTATTTTAGGCGGCACACGCTTTTTTGGGAAACGTTTGGTCGAGCGTCTGCTTGAGGATTCTAAGAACGAAGTAACCATATTAACGCGTGGGGAAACAAGCGATCCTTTTGGCGATCTCGTTCACCGGATACAGGTGGATCGGTCTCAACCGGAGGCCTTCGCTCAAGCATTAGGTGATACGAGTTGGGATGTAGTTTACGATAATATTTGTTTTTCACCTGATGAAGCGGATCAGGCGCGCCGTATTTTTGACGGCAAAACCACACGTTACATACTGACTTCAAGTTTATCTGTTTATGATTTCAGTGAGCAAGCGCTGACGGAAGAGGTGTTCGATCCTGAAACGTACCCTATTCGTTATGGAGGACGAAATGACTTCACCTATCAGGAGGGGAAAAGACTGGCGGAAGCCGTCCTTATCCAACAAGCTAACTTCCCTGTAGCCGCTGTCCGCTTTCCGATTGTTCTGGGAACTGACGATTATACACGAAGACTCCATTTTCATATTGAACATGTACGTAATAAACTGCCCATCGGGATTCCGAATCCAGATGCAAATATTTGTTTTATCCGTTCGGACGAAGCCGCTAATTTTCTGTATTGGCTCGGCAACTCGACGGTGACGGGTCCTCTCAACGCTTGCTCAAACGGTACGGTTAGTATTAAGGAGCTTATCTCGCTGATTGAAAAAGAGACCAGAAAACAAGCCGTCATTCAAAGCGAAACAGCGGATGCGCATAATTCTCCATTCGGGATCACACAATCCTGGTTTATGGATACAGCTAAAGCTCAATCGGAGGGATACAAGTTTCTCACTCTAAGCGACTGGCTCCCAGAGTTAGTTAGCACCCTAAATCAAACTTACGAGGACTAATTATATTTCTACATAAAAAAGCTGGCTCCTTCGTGGATACTCCCACGAAGGAGCCAGCTTCTTTATGCAACAAAACACAATTATGCGTTGAGTTAATTGCACTCTATACAACTATTTTCAGGTATGTGCACTCCCACCTGGTTTTAGTTGTATTTCATGCAATTATATCCCCACCAAACCACCGTTATCGTCATTTCGCCTCGAAATAACTGCACTAAATACAACTAAACCCTAATCAAGCTAAATACAAACCTTTTTAGTTGTATAAAATACACTTAAAATCAAAACGGCAGGTAGAACCTCACTAAGCGCTAAACTTTAGCCTCTCATCTCTAAACTCTATTCTATAAACTCTAATCCCTAGACTTTACTCTCTACTCTCTACTCTCTACTCTCTACTCCCTACTCCCTACTCCCTACTCCCTACTCCCTACTCCCTACTCCCTACTCCCTACTCCCTACTCTCTACTCTCTTCTCTCTTCTCTCTTCTCTCTTCTCTCTTCTCTCTTCTCTATTCTCTATTCTCTATTCCACCTTACGCTACGAATGCCAATTCCCGCTGAGCTACGCAGAGATTGTCAGATAAGACCCCTCTTTAGAAGCGTCTGCATTTGGTGTACCACCATCATTTGGAGTACCGCTATCATCTGGAGGATCGCCAGCACCTAATGTATCATCTCCTAATGCGTCTCCTAATGTGTCCCCAGCTTCTGGAGTGCCAGCATGCTTTGTATCCCTGTCCCCTTCATCGCTGACCCCATCGTCCCCATCTGAATCAATCTTAAAAATATTGATTTCTTTGAATAAATTCTGCGAAATTTCATTAATCTCAATGGCTTGACGGGCTATATCACGGATAGCATGATCCTGCTGTACGCTGGAGGCGTTCACCTCTTGCACTCCTGCCGCAGTTTCCTCGGCGATGGCCGCGACGGCATGCACAGACTCTGCGAGTCTACGGTTCATAGTCTGAGTCATATCCACTTTGTCGTGAATTTGCCCAATCTGTTTACTAATCTCCACAATAGATTGATCAATCGCTTCGAAAGAGGACAACGTTTCGGCCACTTTATGATCCTGTTCCTCAAGATTTCCTTTGGTCACCAGCATATATTGCTGGAATTCATCCATCCCGGATTGCAGCTCGCTAATAATCTGACTGATATGTACGGAGGACTCTTTGGTCTGCACAGATAATTGTCTTACTTCATCAGCGATGACAGCGAACCCTTTTCCGTAGGCACCCGAGCGGGCTGCTTCAATTGCTGCGTTAAGTGAGAGGATATTGGTCTGATTAGAAATATCTGTTATGGATTTAGTGATGCGCGAGATGTCCTTTGATTGATCACTCAGTTTGGTTAAAGCCAGATATACTTTATTAACAGATTCTCTAGAATGCTCAGACACCTCCCGGAGGGCGATGACGGATTCAGATCCTTTACGAGTATTGTGATTAGCCGTTTGACTGGTAGCCAGCATAACCTTGGTATACTCCGTGATCTCATTCACTTCACGTTCCAGCTCCTGAATCAGGCCAGCGCTCTGCTCGGATTGTCCTGCCTGCTGTTCTGCGCCTACCGAGATTTCCTGTATAGTGCTTACGATATCTTGATTCGTATGAGCCGTTATAGATGAAGATTCTTGAAAAGAATGCGAATAAGTTGCCAGCGAAGAGGCTACTGACTGGGTATGCTGAAGCATTTCCCGGACCCGCTCCACCATATGATCAAAATGATGACTCAAACTGCCCAACTCATCGTTGTAAGGTGAGTTAATCTGCTGACGCAAATCTCCTTCGGCAATTTTTCGCAGAGCCAATTGCAGTTTATGAATAGGATTCAGGAAGGAACGTATGAGCATAACCGCAATCACTAATGTGAAAATAAACACTAGCACAGCTGCGTAAGCAACTATAGAGGTGGTTAGATTAAGCAGATCAAAAGAATAATCCTGTGCTTTTTCTGCATTCTCTGCTGCTGCCGTATACAAATGTTCATTAGTCACTAGCATGACTTCACTCAACGCTGTAACCTTCGTATGTAATTCATCGATTTGTTCCAACACACTCATGGGATCAAGCTGCTCGTCTTCTATGGTCTTTACCAATTCGTCAAAATATCCCGTATATTCCCCAATCTGACTATGTAATTGTTCTAACTCTTTAAATGCCGGCGAATCTGCCGCAAAATTCACCGTCGCCAACTCTTTAGTCAGCTTTGTTTGCTTGTCCTTAAAGGGTTGGACGAACTCCAAATCACTCGAACCCGCTAACGAAGATTCTACCGCATTCATTTCCTGCAGCAGTTGCGTAATGATTGACACGGTAATTCGTTTTTCCATCTCAGCTTTTTGCGTTTCCATAGAAATCTCCACTTGGCTGATTTTATGGTTTTGATAAAACGCTACTCCCAAAAAGAAAAGAACAATGGCGGAAAAACTCAAAATCAACTTCCATTTCATAGTTAGATGCATAGACCTAGCTTTCAACAATATCATCCTCCGTATAAAGCCTCATATTGCAATAGGTACATTCTACCAATATCTTGATTGTAGAAGCTGGACGTTAAATACTGGACAATGTTTTGTATGAGAAATGTAAATTATCTCGAATACCCAATCATTAATTCTCCTTGCAATTGACGTAACGTTAAATGCTAAAATAATCCACATAAGGCGCCTTATCAAACTATGAAACGGGAGTTGTCTATGAGCGGATTTGTTACCATTGATAAGCTTTCTGCGCAATTCGGACTGACGAGTCGGACTCTGCGTCACTGGGAAGCTCAAGGATTGTTTGAAAGTAAGCGGGATAGCAGCTCTGGCTGGCGGATTTATGATGAGAAAGCAATACTCGCCATTCGGGTTACCTCATTATTAAGAAAGCTGGATATTAGCATCAAGGATATTGGAACTGTGCTTAAACATATGTCCGTTCAGTCCATGTATGAAGCGCTCAGCCAGCAAGCGGCTTCTATTCACAATCAAAAAACAGAACTAACAAATAGAGAAGGTGAAATCCATCTCTTTTTACAGTGGATATCTGCCCATATCGAGGAACCCATTACAAATCAATTATTATCTGAACTAAACGAAAAGTCATGCAATCCATCGGATGGTATGACTAAAACTGAGGAGGTTATATCTATGCCAACTATTAATCACTCTACCCCTATTCATGTAAGATTCATTACTCTTCCAGCTATGAGATTTGCCTACAATGTTGCGGTTAGTACCTCTCCAGAAGATGAAGCTATGATCCCAGTTAATGAATGGCTGGAAGCTAGTCAACTATTAGGCACAGCACGGCTGTTTGGCGGCAATACGAACCCGCATCCAAGTGGTGAGAATAAACCTTACGGATATGGATTCTGTGCCTCAATACCGGAAAATGTGAAGATACCAGCTCACCTAAAGGAAATGCGGCTCGACGGCGGCCTCTATGCTCTGACAGAAAGCACTGATGATATCTACGGCTCATGGCAAGCCCTAATGGGGTATCTGGATAATCATCCTGATTATCAAGCGGATCACGATTCCAGATTATGTCTGGAGGAGCATATCCGCAACGATAGTCCCAAAGGTAGCGGAAATGAGTATGCCCTAAATCTACTCGAACCTGTAAAAAAGAGAGTTCACACGCTTGCGTAAGAGAGCGAGCCATAGATAAACGTTTCTAATCTTTTAAAAAACAAAACACTCTCTTCTGCTTATTCAGGCAGACGGAGAGCGTTTTGTTGTACATTGCTTCTATTGATTTATTCCCTACGCAGACACTGCTGGAGTAATTTTCACAAAAATAAATCGTGTAAGCGGCCCAACTAAAATGATTTGCAGTGGAAGTGCAAAAATAAAATTTTTACCTATGGCAGACAGATAAGCTCTTGGTAGTTCAGCAGAAAATCCAACATGGAGAACTGCGCCATAGAAGGACATGAACAATACCATTCCGGTCACCATAAAAAAGGATATGAACATGATTTTTTTGATCATCGGATCATTTTCTTTAACCAGCTTATGCGCGATCCCCTTCGCAACCTTGCCTATAACAAATACATCTAGAATGAGTGCAACTATAAATGCAGGCAAGTAGCCGACAATCACATCCTTAACTAACGTGCCTGACCAACCCTCCATTAGTGCTACATTGTAAATACTCATACCCAGCACCATCAAAAAACACATGATGAACGTAAATAAAAATGCTTCTTTTTTGTTTCTTCCCATCTTCAAGCTCCTTTTATCTCTGTATTGTCAACTTGGATTACAATAACACAAATTCTCAAATCAAGTCAACCAAGTTGACAATATTCGCAAATGTCTTATACTGGGATAAACGAGCCATGATTTAGGAGTGTTCTAATGAATAAGCTGCAAAAAATGAACCTGATCGATTTACTCAGTGAGAAGCATCTAGCTTTACGTAAAATAGTGACAGACAAAGACCCGGATCAAATTAATAAGACCGAATCCCACATTCTTGCAGTTCTTGAGGCCCGAGAAATGTTATCGATCTCAGAAATCAGTAGAATAATTCATATTTCAAGACAGGGCACGCATAAAAGCATTCAAGGCATGTTATCCCGTGGTTATGTCGAAGCCGTTGAAGTCGAAGGAAATCAGCGTGACAAAAATATTGTCCTCACTCCAAAGGGAATAGAATGCAATAACAGAATGATGATCACCAAAATTGAATTAGAGCAGCAGATCGCTGCCAAGCTGGGAGTAACAAATGTAGAGCTTCTTAAATCTTTGCTAAAAGAAGATTGGCTCTAATCTCCAGCAAAAAAAGCCGCAGAGTTGTCTACTCTGCGGCTTTAAAAAGTTTGAATTATTTTCCGGGAAATTGTCGTTAATTAGCTTTCAAAGCACTGTTTGCCGCGCTCTCTCCACCTAGACGACCTGAGGTAAAGGAATAACCAATTCCAACCCCATTGCCTACATAGGTATCGTTGAATAATACGCCTTCCGATTCAAGCCCTACAGCAAACAATCCTTTTACTGGTGTACGTTTATCATTTAGCACTTGGAACTTAGTGTTTACCAGCAAGCCACCTACAGAACCCAAGTTGTTGATTTCAGCGACGATGGCATAATACGGTCCTTCTTCGCCCATTGGCTCTAAATAATCAGCAGCTTTACCAAATTCAGTATCCACACCAGTTTTTGTAGCTTCTTTATAACTACTGTAATTTTCTACAAACACATCTACATCCATACCTGCATTTGTTGCTAATTCTTCGATTGTATTTCCTTTGAAGCCATCTCCGTTTTCTACCATAGAATCAAACACCTTTTCTGCATTTACCCATGGATTCTCTAACGTGAATTGATCTGCAAATTCGGCATAAAATTCTGGTGGCATTCCTGGCAGGCTTGGTGCGTTAACACCTTTCATCCCCTTGGACTGAAGAGCAGCCAATTGTGATTTTGATACGATAACCATATGATAAGCACCATTAAATGCACTCGTATTAGCTGCGGCGACCGATGTTAATGTCGCTGCTTCATCTCTGAAACGTGCTCCGGAAGAACCTACATTCATGAAGTTAGGCAGATACGTCAACATCAGCGGATAACTTGCTTCAAAAGGCTCATATTGTGCTTTTAGTCCTTGTGTTGCTCTGGCTAATGTTTGGTGCAGCATCTGACCACCGAAGTTATCAGGAACCTTGGCTCCTGCTTCCCAAGCCATCTTCAGACCTTCCCCAACATTCTGACCTAGTCCTCCGTTAACCCCTTCAAAACCAAAAGCTTCTTTAACCATTTCCGAATTTGCAGCATAACCGCCTGTTGCCATTACGACACTTTTGGCTGTGATTTCAAGAGTAGTCCCGTCTGATTTCTCAGCCACAATACCTGTAACTTCTCCTGCTTCATTGGTAATCAGCTTTTTGGCAGTGGTTTCGGTGATCACTTGTCCACCCTTTTGTTCAACCGATTCAGCCAACATTTTCCGAAGGGTCTCTTCCCGGGTTTCATAAGCTGGCAGTACATGCAGCTGCTCTCCGAAAAAGTTTAGAAAGCTGGTTTTATAACCTTTTTCCGCTAACCAATCATAAGTTTCACCGGATTTCGTTACGTATTGTCTAATCGCTGCAGCGTCAACTCTCCAGTGATTGTTGACAATCCAATCGGTAATTTCTTTTTCCACATTTACTTTAAGATTATTGTCAGTAGCTGCGGAAGAATTATAGAACTTACCGGCCCAGGATAGATTACTTGCTCCCCCGATAACTCCTGTTTTTTCGATAATAATAACCTTGGCACCTTTATCAGCAGCGGTTACCGCTGCGGACACACCAGATGCACCGGCGCCTACTACCACTACGTCTGTTTCAAGCTTTTCCGTTTTACCTTCACCCGCTTTTTGCACGCCACCGGCTTTGAGGACTTCCAGATTTCCTCCACCTTTGGTTACGGCATCTTCAACGGCCGCGAGCATTGCTTCACTGGAAAGACTCGCACCACTAACAGCATCTACTGCCAAGGTTTGTCCTTCCAGAATTTGATCTTTTATTTTTTCAAGTGCACTATCGCCTAGACCACCTGTTTCTGACTGGCTTACGATCTTGATATCTTTAATTTTATCTGGCTCATCCATAGTGACTTCTACTTTAATCACGCCCTCTTTGCCTTCCGCTTCCCCAGCGAATGTACCGGCTTTAAAAGATGATGATGACGAATTTGCCGACTCCCCATTTCCTTTGCATCCACTCAGCATGGAAACGATCAGCACCATACAAAAAGTTAACATGAGCATTTTCTTGGTGAAATTTCTGTTGCGCATTCTCTTCTCCCCCAGTATCTAATATCTTATAGCTCGCCAAGAACGTGATATTTTTCACATTCATATCTATACATATCTACCGAACGTTGCCAAGCTATATACCGAAGTATAAACATTGGTGCAGCACCAAGGTCAATGTCCAATTCTTGTCCAAAAAGAAAAACACCCGCTCTCAGAGCAGGTGTTTATAGAAATACACTTATACAATTGGGATATTCACTTCCAAATACGAGCGGTTATTGCCTTCTATTTTTTCAGTAAGCATTAATTTACCCACCACATCACCCGCTATGGTATAACCATTTGCTTCGATGTAATCTATCATAAACTGCAAGGATTTCTTCGTGATATAATGTCCATCCTTAGATAACATGATAGCAGAGACACAGGTACTCGGGCTAATGTACTCTACATATTCATCGATATCCATAGCAAATTTCTGCACTTCCTCCTCGGGTAAGGTAAGCCCCCAGCTATAGTCAAAGTTATTATCACCGGATAACACCCCCGCGTCCTCAATCTTAAAAGAATAAAACGCATAAGGAAGCCTATCCATCCAAGTGTTGACGAGGCTTTTTACGATATCATTTTTTAATAATGCATTTTTATCCGTTTGCTTAAGCCTGTACATGCCTGGCAGTTGTTTAAGTTTACATATATATAATGAGGACTCTATTTCCTTAAGCTCTTTATGAATTTCATTCATCTTGTTTAGCAGCATCGTCTTTTGCATAATCTCTTCTTCTAAACTCTGCTGAGACTGCTGCATCATTCCCATAACTTGCTCAATAGAGGACTCCTTCATTAAAAGTGCCACTTCGGGCAATGGAATTTCCATACTGCGATACCATCTGCTCATTAACAGATCCCTCGCATCTAAATCATTAAAATATCTATAATTATTGCTGTTATCTTTTGTGGGCCTAACAATATCATGTTTCTCGTATAATCTCAGCGTATCCGCAGTTACCCCGAGAATGGAAGCAAATTCACCTATGCAATACTTCACCTGAAGTCCCTCCATTCATTTCATGCATACCCTACCACACTAAATGATAAAGAGAAGGACGCTGTTTGGATATGAAGTAACTCATTTCATACTCAGGGTGTACATGCTAACTACGCTAGTGCAAGTAAGTGAACTAACATAAATCCAACTAGAGATAACATGACCGATCCTATAAGTCCCGCTGCAAAAGACTTCATTCCAAGCCGTCTAAATGCCGCCAAATCAACGTTTAACCCAAGCCCTGCCATCGCCATAGCGATTAACATATAAGCAATTGTAACGATCCCATTGGCTACTGATGCAGAGACGATCCCTAACGAATTCACACCACTGACAACTAGAAATCCTAGAATAAACCAGGGGATTGGAATGCTTTTCCACGAAGCTTTAGCCGCTTCACCTTGCACTTTTCTTTCTTCACGATTGGACCAAATCCCAATTAAAATAGCCACCGGCACAAGTAAGGCCACCCGGGTCAATTTAACGATGACCGCCATATCAACGGCAGCATTTCCACCAGCATCCGCAGCCGCGATTACGTGAGCAATTTCATGTAAAGTCGCTCCTGAGAATACCCCATAACCTAAATCTGATAAGCCGAGAAAAGGATACAAAAATGTGTACAGCAGTGTAAATATTGTGCCTAATATAGCTACTATAGCTGCACCAATGGCCGTTTCGTCATCTTTGGCTTTTATCTGTGGAGCGATGGCAACCACCGCTGCCGCACCGCAAATCGCAGTTCCGCAGGCAGTTAAGATACTGAGGCGCTTATCTACTTTGAACAGTCGAGCCAATCCGTAGACAACGGAGATCGCAAATATAATGACGATGACTGCCAAAAGAAATACCCGAGGTCCTGCAGCAACGATATCCATTAGATTAAGCCGCATACCGAGCAGGATAATCCCAAGACGAAGCAGTTTTTTACTGGAAAAATCGGTGCCATGTGTGATGCTACCTGGCACTCCTATCGTAGCTCGCCAAATAATCCCGATTAAGATGGCAATAACTAATTGCCCCATAATAGATAGGAATGGAAAACCCGCTAAAAATTTCGCCAATAATGCGATAACTAAGGTTAGCCCTATCCCTAATGCAAACCCAACCTTTTTGTTGTGTTCTGGTTGATACAAACCTTCTGATTGACCCATGTCGTATACACTCCTTGATGAATCTCTAGATGATGCTGTATAAATACTTCCCATAACTCAACAATAATACGACAGCGCTCGGAAGTTAAATACCAATATCCTATCCGTAAGATTAGGAATACTTATGCTTAATTTTAGACAAAAAAAAGCTCCTTCGAGTGAAACATAAATGCCGTAGCATCTGCCTCACCAAAGGAGCAATAATAATTGTTAGTGATATTTAAGCTTCCAGCTTCTGTAGTCGAGTCCCTTTAGGAAGTACAGAAGTTATATATTCGTGTACCGGATGTTGCCCTTCCTCTTCCGCAAGTACAGTTACAATTCCTTGATCTGTACCGGTTCGAATCAGCCGCCCCATCCCTTGTTTGAGTCTTAACAGCATGTAAGGCAAATCCACATCTTCAAAAGGAGTGGAGGTTTCCGCCCTCTTTGCCATAAACACTGGATCAAGCGGAGGATACGGCAGCGACCATATGATCACATTAGATAATGAAGGTCCAGGGATGTCCAGCCCTTCCCATAAGGTGACCGCACATAACACGCTATGCTCATCCCGTTGGAATGCTGAAATCAAATAGCTGATTTCTTGATCCCCTTCATATAAAAATGAATATGAGCTGCTTTCCGGTCGTAATGAGTTAAGCTGCTTGAATTGCAGAAGCTCTTCACGAGTACGAAACAGTAGCAGTGCTCTACCTTCAGTCTGCTGAATAAGCTTCAGGGAAATTTCCATTTTCTCAGCAAAATCCCCACTCTGAAGCTCTGGCACATAGACATTCATCTGGTGCTCATAGTCATAAGGTGAGTCTACAGAGAAGGATAAAAAATCTTGTATCCCAAGACTGTCCTTTAAGTATTGGAATGATTTATCCACAGACAATGTAGCCGATGAGAATACGATTGGCATTTTTTGCGTGAAGAGGCTGTCTTGAAGTACCTCTTTGACATTTCGTGGCATGACCGACAGCGTTAGACCATCGCTTTCTTCTGTCGCCCAGCAGATTAGAGCTCCCGAATCCTCAAACAATCGCAAAGCGATCTCTATGGTTTCCAAACGTTCCTCCACAATTCGCAGTTGGTATTCATCAATCGTGTAGAGTCCGCTTTCGAATACTAATTCTTCTTCGATAGCAGCAATTACACTCCGCATCCGGTGTACCTCACGAATCAATGAAGCATTCAGCTCAATGCTTTTCCGATCTGATCCAGGTATGTTTCGGCATTGACGGCGAATCGCTTTGAACATTTGCTCACTTTGCATGATCGCTTCATCAATCAGAACGGCCAGCGTTTCACGGATTTCATTCTGTAGCAGGCGAGATATCAATTCTTCAAAGACGACATGCTTCATCTTATAGCCAAGCGCCTTCATGGCCGCTGATTCTAATAAATGTCCTTCATCGAATACAACCGCACAGTGATCCGGAAGCAAAGGAATTTGCCCTTCCCGCTTACGCGCTTCATAGGTCCAAATATGCTCCATGTAATAATCGTGGGAACAAATGATCAGATCACTTGATTTCCGGTAATGATCACGGGACAAGGTCTGCCCGCAGCGGTGACGCATATCGCAAGTAAAACAATCCTGAAACGTATCCCAGTTAATCTTATTCCATTGTTCGTCATTCAGATCAGGGTAATCTCTGCGGTCTCCATAAGCATGGAATTGCTGCATCGGTGCATGTGAATGTACAAAATCAGGTAATGTACTGTACAAGCTCTCCAGTGGTAAGCTTTCATCATCATGGTTCCGAGCCTGATCCAGCTTTTTCAGACACATATATTTATCCGGAGATTTCGCTAGTCTGGCATCAATATTCATGTTCAGATGCTTTGCAAGCTTGGCGATATCGCCTTCCGGTTTCACAAGCTGCTCAATCAAGGACTCGTCCGCACATGCAATAATCGCAGGTTTGCCCATATATCGCGCATAACAAATGCTATACAACAAATACACTAATGTCTTGCCTGTTCCGACCCCTGCCTCAGCAAAAATCGTCTTTTTCTCGGCAAAAGCTCGCTCTACCTGAAAGGCCATGTATATCTGTTCATCACGTACTTCAAATCCAGCCTCAGGAAGAATTTCATAGAATACATCACCGACCCATTCCCCTACTTGCTCCATAAAAGGTTTGGTCCGATCATATTCAAAAGGATACTGTTTCGCCAACAAGCCTACCTCCAATATTTGATCAGGCATCTCTACCATGCCATGAAAAATAGAATCAACGGAAAAACTCTATTATCTCATACGTTTGGAGGAATTACAAAAAAAAATTAGAGATCTAAAGATCAGATTAACAACGAAGATACTCATTTTCGTAAATATCATTAATCCTTTCCAAAACATTCCGGGCTTGATCCTTAAATTTCAAATCTGCAACCTGACCTTTCCGAAGAAATACCCCCGTCTCCTCACGGTGTTCTCCCAGAGCCCCCTTGTACAATTGGCCGGCGCCGTGGGTAGGCGGAGAGAAAAACAGCTTCATCAACGGCTTAACTATAAGAGGCAGTCCAGAATTTTTTCCTTTTCGCAATGTGTTATTGCTACCCGGATCAACACTGCGAATCATGATGCCCTCGTTAGCAAGCTGCCCCGCGGCGGCCTGTGTCCATAACGATAATGCCAGCTTTGAGGTGGCGTAAGGACCAAGCAGCTTGCGGAAGGTTGTGGGATGCTCCAGGATTTCGATCGTAAACTCATTCGTAAACTTAAGCGCTGAGGATGAAGTGTTGATCACCGTTTTTAAGCGTCCTTTTTGTAGGCTATCCTTCAATTCCATTAAAATAATATACGGCACAACGGTCATCAACTCATAGTGTTTTTCACGCCCCTGTGTCGAGTAACTTAGTTCAGGGAAGCTCCCGCCGGCATTGTTGAACAAAATATCGATCCGCTGCTCCTTGCCTTTGATCTCTTCCAGCGTCCCTCTCAAGCTGGTAAAATCCGCGAGATCGGTTGTTTTATAAATACGAAGCCAGCCGTTTTTGATGGCTTTTTGGATGTTCATATCATCGGCCGGAAAACCGGAACGGTTCAAAGCAATCACCTGCCAATCCTCCGCTAGCAGTTTTCGAGTTAATTCCAATCCAATCCCGGCGTTAGCGCCTGTAATCAATGCGATATTTTCACGTTGCTGTGTGCTCATTGTAAATCTCCTCCTGAATTCGGGATATCCTCTTCTTATAACGCACATTTTATTAATTGGAGTCGACTCCAAGTCAAGGCGTAATAAAAAGATTTTGTCCCAGAGATAAGGTCTTGACTTGGAGTCAGCTCCAAGTTGTATAATGCACACACAAAGCAATCTCCAGGAGGTAGAGTATGAAGGCAGAGCAAACGTTTACGATAAAAGAAACCGCCGCGCAAACCGGAATATCAGAGGATACGATCCGCTATTACGAAAAGATCGCGCTGCTTCCCCGGGCGGACCGGAAGGACAACGGGCATCGCGTTTACCGGCAGGAAGACATAGATACAATCCTGCTGCTATCCTGCCTCAAAAAAACAGGCATGCCCTTGCAGGAAATGCAGCCATTTTTGGCGGTCTCCGCCGACGCTGATCCCGCGGATTATCCTGAACTGGTGGAGCATTTAAGAAACCATCGAGAAAACATCGTCAGCCAAATCTCGTCGCTGCAGCAGGTTGTCGATTTTATTGATATGAAGCTGGAACAAGGAAAATATCGCCGAGACTGCTCAGATAAAAGCGAGGACAAATCGAAACCAAAAAACATCTCCCCTGTTGAGATGAGTTATTTTTCTGGATCAGCAAAAATGAATATTTAATGAATTGGAGGTTTTAGGATGAAAGCAATGATCATAAAAAAATACGGGAATTCCCCTCTTCAGCTAGCCGACATCCCAACACCCGCAGTGGGTGATTATGATGTATTGGCAGAGATCCACGCAGCGAGTATTAATCCTATCGATTTCAAAGTGCGGGATGGCAAAGTCCGTACACTGTTGAAATACGATATGCCCCTAGTTTTAGGAAATGATTTTTCAGGGATTGTCATCCAAGTAGGAAAGAATGTTAAAAAATTCAAGATAGGTGATGGCAAAAGGTATTGATTCAAGCGGGAGCGGGCGGTGTTGGCACTTTTGCTATCCAACTTGCCTAAGCGATGGGGATATACGTGGCTACTACTACAAGCGATGCTGGAGCAGAATTGGTCAAGTCACTTGGAGCCGATCAAATTATCAATTATAAAACCGAAGCATTTGATAAGGTCCGGACAAATAAAACCTGTTATTGATCAAGTGTTTCCTTCTGTAGAGGCGCAGAAAGCGATGGAGTATTCCGAATCGGGCAGAGCTAAAGGAAAGATCATATTAAAAATAAAATGATACAACACATAAATAAAACGGCAGTCTAAGACTTTATGCTTCTCGTCTAGACTACCGTTTTTTATTTGTGTACTCGTTAATTAAAGTATCTATTTCCAAAAATCCGTGCCAGCAAAAACAAACTCTTTATCCAACGTCTCGTCCCCATCTTCAAAGCAATCTGCCCAAGAAACACGTTGCTTACTCAGGAGAATTCCATCCTTCACGCCATATTCCTGATAACAAATGGTTTGTTCATTAGCGGTGTTGTTCCAGTTATCCCAGCCAAGTGGATGAATATGTGCACCCAGCTGACAATCTACAAATACGGTTTTAGCATACTCACGCCATGGACGGCCCAGAAACACCGGAGCAATATCAGGAGCCGCTGTTAAAAAGCAATTTTTAAAAATATAACCATACGATTGTCCCACGGGTGTGGAGGCTGCCGTAATATAACCTGCTTGATTCTCACTATGACGCAAGCTGCGAATTTCACATCTGTCAAAATAAGCCGTAGCCCCACCAAATATAAAGTCCACTGTTCCCTCTATATAGCAATGCTGATACAACTGCCGATATTGGGCATGGTGATTTCTCAGTGGTATACCTCCAAACGTAGATCGCTCTTTGGGTGCAGGTGGCAAAGGTCCCGTGAACAACGTGTCCTGATACCCTTTTAAAGTACAATTTCTGAATACGGTTTGATCACAATTAGCATACACGGCTACCGCCTGCCCGATATTTTCACCCTGCCCTGCATTATTGGTAATCACCAGATTCTCCAAGATCAGGTGGCTGCCGCCCAGAAATAACGTTGGTGTAGAGAATGTATTGATTTCTTCGCCCGCTTCATCACGCTCTTTCGCGTAACGATTCATAACAATCTCCACGTAGCCAATCCCTATGATCGTAAGATTAGAACGATAAATCCGCACTGCCTCTTTATAGACCCCTGACAAAATATAAAGCGTATCCGCTTGACCGGATGGCCCCTGCTCTAGTGAATCTATCGCCTCTTGAATCGTGTGATAAGCGCAAAAGGATTCTTTTCCTACAACAAGCATAGTGGATTCTTTTCCTTTCAATAAATTGATGACTCTCTCTTATGGACAGACATTCTGTTCTTCAGGTGACACTGTAGCTTGTTCTACTAATTTTTCCGGCTTCTTCGTGTTTTTTGATCGACAATTTATGATCTCTACAGCTTCTCCATTTTCAATGTAAAAAGCAGGCCCTTCATGGTTCTCAATCGTCACCTGATGAAATTGAACATCTCTTGCATTCCCGAGGAAAAACCCGCGATTATTCATGTTTTCGATCCCTGTCATCATGTCTGGATGGCCGGGAATTGCATTCGTCGCCATGGAGATGTCCACATTGGTAAACGTAATCTCGGATACATACTGCTCCGCAAGCCCGTATAAGAAACCCGCTGCGGCATGAACATTACGTGCGGTAATATTGGCAAAATGAATGCGTCTAAAACACGGCGTTTCCTCTGTAATCGGATAAGGATTTTTATCCCACACATATTTTTCTTTTCCGCGTGGTCCACAGAAATAATATAGATTTAGAGTAAACGGACAAATAACGTCCTCCATTACAATATTGCTGATCCGAATATCTTCAATCGTTCCCCCGCGTCCCCGTCTTGATTTCATCCGGATTCCACGATCGGTTTGTTTAAACACACAATTACTAATCGTGACATTACGAATATCTCCACTCATTTCACTACCGAGTACGACACCCCCGTGTCCATGTACCATAGTGCAGTTGGTGATCGTAATATTCTCACAAGGAACTCGTTCTTTGGTATCCTCAGTTCCTGCCTTGATCGCTATGCAGTCATCACCGACATCAATATTGCAATTGCTAATTCGCACATTGGTGCAAGACTCTGGATTAATACCATCTGTATTTGGAGAGTCCGCCGGGTTCAGAATGGAAATATTATCAATAGTCACATTGTAACAGCCTATCGGATTAACGGTCCAGCTTGGAGAATTGACCAGCGCGATATCTTTAAGGGTTACCCGCTGACAGCTGTCCAAGCCGATTAGAGTCGGCCGGGGATACTGCAGCTCTTCCCGGCGGTTCCGAAACTTATCCCACCAGAGTTCACCATTTCCGTTAATCATTCCGCTGCCAGTGATCGATACATTAACTAACTCTCTTCCATAAATACAAGGTGAATGAACCTGCTGCTTCACTCCTTCCCATCTGCATTCCACTGCAGGGTAATCCTCCGGGTTCGTACTAAATGAAAGAATGGCACCCGGATTTAAATTCAATTCGATATTGCTTTTCATATGAATTGCACCGGTTAAGAACGTACCAGCCGGCACATAAACGGTTCCTCCACCGGCTTTATTTGCCGCTTCAATTGCACGCGTTATCGCTTCTGTCGCTAACTTTTTACTATTCTTAAGCGCTCCAAAATCCTCAATATTGTAGATCAACATTCATAAGCCCCCCTGTTCTATATCAGATCCAGCCTCTTAATTGTTCGTATTCCACACAGGCCTGAAGGAAAGCACCCACACCTTTTTGGTCGTTAGTGACAATAGGCTCGCTAATGTAATAAGCGAAAGTACCGTCACGTTGGTCCACTCCACCTAATCCTGCTACTTGGCAATTCTTATTTAAATTGACCCATTCTTCTTTGGTTTCTAGTACAAACTCCGAGATAAGTCCTTGTTGAGCCAGATCTAATGTTTCGTACCATCCAGCGTTTAACACGCCTAATCGGATACCTTTAGCCATGGCATACACGATCATACTTGAAGCAGAGGCCTCAAGATAATTTCCTTTGCGTTCCCCTAGATTAATCACTTGATACCAGACCCCGGATTCCTTATCCTGATATTTCTTCACCGCAGTTAAGGTATCATTTAGTATTCGTACCAGCTCTGGATAATCTGAGTGCTCACTAGGCAGCAATTCCAGAACATCAACCAATGCCATGAGATACCAGCCAAGTGAACGGGCCCAAAAGTTAGGCGAAAGTCCTGTTTCAGGGTCGCACCAAGGTTGAATACGCTGTTCATCCCATGCATGATATAGCAGACCTGTTACCGGATCTTTCGTATGCTTCTCACACAAGATAAATTGTTTAGTTACATCCCCAAGTCCCTTTCCTTCTTCAAAAGCTAGCAAGTAGGCTAAATAAAAAGGAGCGCCCATATAAAGTCCATCTAACCAAATCTGATAGGGATATATATTTTTATGCCAAAAAGCACCTTCCGAGGTTCGCGGATGGGTCTCAAGTTGCTTTCTAAGTAGAGCAGCCGCTTTTTTGTATTTTTCCTGCTTCGTTTCTTTATATAGAGTCAATAATAATTTTCCGTTGTTAATATGATCGATGTTATACTCCTCTAGGTGGTAGCCCTTGACACTGCCATCTTCCTGAATAAAGTAGTCCATATTATCTTGAATGAACTGCAGATACTTCGAATCACCGGTCTGCTTCCAAAGCCATTCAAAACCGTTCAATACCACGCCATAATCGTAGGTCCAGCTTCCTTTGTAGCCTTTATCTTCATAAAGCTTCGGTGTCCGCGCCATAATAGAGTCTGCCGTTTGAATTGCCCACTGTGATTTCTTCATCCCAACCCCCAAAATATTTATAAATTTAAGAGCTCAAAAACTATAAATAGGTTCACCCGATTTAAGGATTACTTTGTACATAAAATAATACGACTTGATTCTCTGCAATCTCAGAGAATCAAGTCATTGTTTAGTAAGGATACGGAGCGATTCAGTCTTGGAGCATTGACTGTATTTCAACACAAGCCATCACCAATGCGCCCACACCATGCAGATCATTTTTAACCTTAGGCCGAGTCACGTAACTCTCGTAATCTCCAGCTGAGGTACCGATACAAATGTCCGGCAGAACTAATCGGTTATGCTCATCCCACTGGATTACTTTGGTTAACCCTTCATATCCTTTTTTAGCGGCAGCTGTAGCGATAGTCACATCACTTACAACGCCATGCTTCACGGCTTTGGCAATCGTATAGACGAACAAACATGACCCTGAAGTCTCCAGCCAATTATCTGGCTCATGTCCCTTATCTACGACTTGATACCAAAGTCCACTTTTTTGATCTTGGTAACGAATAAGTGCATCCACAAAATCTCTCAGCGTAGTAGACAGCTCTGTCCGGGCTGAATCATGGGAAGGTAACAGATCCAGAAATTGCGATAAGGCGAGACCATACCATCCTAATGATCGGCTCCAGAACTCCGGTGAACAACCCGTCTCCGGATTCGACCAAGGCATCCGCCGGCTCTCATCCCAGGCATGGTATAACAAACCCGTTGTCTCATCCTTCATATGCTTGCGCATTAACATTTCCTGATGAAGGACCGTTTCACGCAAGCTTGGTTCATCGTAGACATTAGCATATTTCAAGGAGAATACGCCTGCCATATAAAGTCCATCCAACCACATTTGGTTGGCGTACTTATCCTTGTGCCAATACCCGCCCTCAGAGGTTTTATTTAGTGTGAGCAGTAAATTTCTTAGCTTCTCTGCTGCAATACGATACTTAAGTTTGCCTGTCCGTTCATAAAGAGTGAATAGTAGCTGTCCTGCTTGAACCGCATCCAGCTCATCACGTGCAAAATAAAAGTTCCCGTATTCATCCACCAAATCATCTACATATTCCTGAATATAGTTGATATAACGGTCTTCTTGATAAGCATTCCACAAAAGCTCCATGCCACACAGAAATACACCCTGATGATAGTGCCATCGATGCGCGGGGGGAAGCTCTCCCGCCCTGTAAGTATCCATTAGTGAATCGCAAGCTTTTTTTGCCCACTCTATCGGCGTTGTAGGTATCTGTACAGTCATCTCGAAGCTCCTCCCCTAAGTATAGTCTCTCTCTTTCTTGCTAGCCCTTCATAGAACCCAACATGGCACCTTTGGCAAAATGCTTTTGCAGGAACGGATACACACAAACTATTGGTAAGGTAGCTACAACGATAACAGCCATTTTAATTGATTGATCTGGCGGTGGAACAGCAGCATCCAGTGTAGCGCTGTGATCCATACCGCTGGCAAGGACGACAATTTGTCTGAGCAGAACCTGTATTGGCCATTTCGCACTATCATTCAAATACAGAATCGCATTCATGTAGGTATTCCAATACGTTACCGCATAGAACAATCCGATAGTCGCTAACGCAGGTAAGGATAGTGGCAATACAATCCGAAATAATATTCCAAAATCGTTACAACCATCAATTTTGGCCGATTCCTCCAAACCTTCAGGTATATTTTGGAAAAAGTTTCTCAAAATGATCATATTAAAGGCACTAATCGCTGACGGTAGGATCAGTGATGCGTACGTGTCAATTAGTCCTAATTCCTTCACCACGAGGAACGTTGGAATCATCCCACCATGAAAAAGCATGGTGAACACGACCATGAAGTTAACCACTTTACGACCATCCAGATCTTTTCTGGTAAGAGCGTAGGCCATCAAAGAAGTTATAAACAAACTAAAAATAGAACCAATTGCCGTGACACCAATGGAAACACCCATGGCTTTAAATATTGTATTCGTCGAAAAGATGAACTTGTACGCTTCTAGACTCCATACCTTTGGAATCAGTACAAATTTGCTAGAAGCTAGTTCTGCACTCGTTGTGAAAGAGCCTGCTACAACGTGAACAAGGGGAAGCACAGTAATTAAAGCAATGATCGCAAGCAGCGTAAAGTTTATAGCAGAAAAGATTCTACCACTGATTGTTTTATCTTCTACCATTTCGATTCCTCCCACAAAATATCAATAAACGCCTTCTTCTCCCATTTTCTTGGATAATTTATTCACCATCATCACCATTACAAAGCCTACAATCGATTTAAAGAATCCAATAGCTGTACTGTAACTAAACTGCCCTTGTCTCAAACCAGCAGTATATACATACGTATCGATAATTTCCGCAACTTCTCGATTCATGGAGTTAAGTAGCAGATATACATGTTCAAATCCAAGATCAAGAACGGAACCAATTTTCAGAATAAATAATGTAATAATTACGCCTCTAATCGCTGGAAGAGTGATATGCCAGACTTGTCTAAGTCTTCCAGCTCCGTCCATACGCGATGCTTCATAAAGCCCTGGGTCAATCGCAGCTATGGAAGCTAGATAAATAATCGTTCCCCAACCTGCTTCTCTCCAAATCACCTGAATAATATACATGGGCCTGAACCACCCTGGATTAAGCAGGAAATTGATTGGTTCAAAGCCAAAATAGACAAGCAGCTCGTTGATAATCCCTCCATCCATCGTGACCATTACATAAGAAATGGAGACGATGATAACCAATGACAGAAAATGGGGCAAATAGAAGATCGTCTGAAAGGTTCTTTTGAAAAAGCTGCCTTGAAGTTCATTTAACATCAGGGCAAGAATAATCGGCATCGGGAAATAGATAAGAATATTTAATCCGAAAAGAATAAGTGTGTTCACTAATATATTTAAGAAATCCGGCTCTGTGAACAACCTGCTGAAATGCTTCATCCCTACCCAATCACTACCGTTGATCCCTTGATAGGGTTTGTAATCCTGAAATGAGATAATTAATCCGTACATTGGAAGATATTTAAAAATCAGAAAATACAGTACTCCCGGAGTTAGCATGACGTAGAGCCATTTATTTCTCCACAGCCGCTTTTTCAGTTCGCTGCTGCTTTTATAAATTTCAGGCTTAGGATTCATTTGAGGAGCTGAGCTGGGCTGTGCGGTGACTTCCTGCATGATATTCTTCCTTTCTCCTTCTTTATTCAAACACGATATTTCTGAACCCAGTGAGGAATAGAAAAGGTTGTTGAAACAAGATCAACAACCTTTTCAGCTACAATTTGTCGCTTAACTATTCCAGTACGGGTTACTATTTTTTGTATAACGCGTTGTATTCTTCAATAATCTTATCTCCACCACGGCTCTTCCAGTTCTCTACTTCCTTCTCAAATCCAGCCTTGTCAATCTGACCATAAATATATTTATAGGTTGCATCTGTAATAATCTGTTGAAGCTCTACGCCTTTTTCTGTATAGGTAGCCGAATCCATAGCAGCTGTTGGATCCGCTACACCAACTTTGACATTCTCAAGAACCAATTGATCTGCATGAATTCTTCCTGGCAGCGTGTTATAGTTCTCGTACATTCCATTGGTTTCAGCTTCGCCGATAACGCTGTCCTTATATCCCTTTACTTCACGTTCAATCAATTCTTTGTCGTCTGCAGCTTTCGCTTTACCGTCTTCAACGGTATAGTGAGTACCTTCAATTCCCCAATACATCAAATTAGCTACTTCTGGGGTCATCATTTGATCAAAGAAAGCAAGAATCTTCTTCAGCTCTGCCTCATCCTTGACAGCAGATTTCGGGAACAAGACAACATTGTTATAGCCTGGAATCATCCATTGAGCATATTTTCCATCTGGACTTGCAACCATACTATGCGCATCCAAAACAGCGTCAGGGTTATTCTTAATAGTATCTTTATTGAGGGAATCAATATCTTGCATGGAGCCCCCAATATAGAGTCCACCCTTTCCAGCCTTAAACATATTTACTGCATCCGTTTTACTGGTGGCAGCGAAATCTTGATTAATGTATCCGCCATCACGAGCTTTTTTGAAAAAATCCATTGTGTCGAAATATTCATCGAAGGTAAATTCAGGCGCTAATTTGCCATCCTTCTCACCCCAGGTATTCGGTGTTCCGAACCAAGACGAAACAGTTTTGAAAGCTCCATAGGTCAACTCATTACGGTCAATAATACCGGTAGTATCTTTCTTTCCATTACCGTCTGGATCTTGTTCTGTGAAGGCTTTAGCCATTTCAAATAATTCATCTACATTAGCTGGTGCAGCAAGTCCTAATTTATCTGCCCAGTCTTTGCGGTAAATGATCCCTTGGCGTGCAAGTGGACGCCCGATATATAGGGTATAAAGCTTGTCATCTACTTTCGTGTTATTAAGAATTTCTGGTTTCAGTTTGCTCAAATTCGGAAATTCGCTTAATAGTGGACCGATTTCCCAGAATTGTCCGTCTTTTATCGCTTCTTTCATCTGAATGAAGGTTGTCTGATTCTTCAAATATGTTACTTGCGGCAGTGAACCCGTTGCAAAAGATGAATTCAGTTTTTCTTCATAAGTATCAGCCGGAAAAAATTGATAAGTCAGCTTCGTGTTGGTCAATTTCTCTAGTTCATTCTTAATCGTATCAGGCGGAGTCTCTGATGTATTCAATGGAAGCATGATCTTGATTTCTGTAGGTTCCTCTTTAGGTGCTTCAGTCTCTTCCACCTTCGTAGTGTTCTCTGCACTTGTAGTTGGGGCTGCTGCTTCTTCTTTGTTATTGTTGTTACCACCGCATCCAGCTAACAATGTGCTGAATGTTAACAGTGCTGTTAACAACATGGTGAAGGATTTCTTCTTCATACCATTTTGACCTCCATAATTTGTATTGGTTACGAGTTCCACGTTACATCGTCGGCAAGGTTACGAAAACAATCATTTCCCCATAACGGCGCGTTCTGAAAGGGATCTGAGCAAATGATTATCGTGATATCGCAGCACAAAAAAAATCCACCGCATTATCCGCAGTGGATCAAAACCTTTTTAACCTATTTACTTTTCTGTCCCAAACTCAGCCTCAGCATATTCCTTAATAATAAGATTGCCTCCACGAGCTCTCCATTTCTCAACCTCTTGCTGGAATCCCTCGACGGTAATATTACCTAATATATAGTTATATGTAGCATCCACAATGATTGTAGATAACTCCATATTCTTCTCATCAAAAGTAGATGAGCTCAGAGAAACTGTCGGGTCATCGACCAGAAAAGATTCATTATCTTTACTCAGCTGATCTGCTAGAGAGGTTAATTGCTCCTTCTGAGCCACTTCCATAATGTTTTTATTACTAATGTCCGCGATCATTAAAGCATATAGCGGATTCACTTCCTGTACCCGCAGTTGTGAGGTTTCCTCGGGAAGGATAATCTTGCCGCCTTCAAGCTTATAATGCCGCCCCTCAAAGCCATACATCATTATATTGGCTACATCTTTATCCATGGTCCGATCAAAAAATCCAAGCACCTGCCGAAGCTCCTCCTCTGTGGCAATGGACTTTTTGGAAAAGAGATACAGTCCGTTGTAATTGGGGATAGACCACACTTTATATCCATCAGGCCCCTCGATACGATTGATCAGGGTAAGTTCAGCCTTTGGATTGTATGCTTGAGCTTCAATTGACAACCGCTGCACATCAGTCATGCTGCCAATAAACACACCAGCGATTCCGTTAATGAATTTATCGCGTTGAACCTCTTTACTGGTAAGAGCAAAGTCCTGATTTATGATTTTTTCATCATATAATTTCTTCATAAAATTCATTGTGTTCATATACTCCGCTGTTACGAATTCCGGAACAAATTGATGATTCTCTAGCTTCCAATTATTTGGTGTGCCAAAATAAGAGCTTAGTGTCTTAAATACACCATAAACAAGATCATTACGATCGACTAATCCAAGGGTATCTTGTTTGCCATTCTGATCCGGATCGTTATATGTAAATTGCCTCATTACTTCATATAGATCATCTAAGGTCTGTGGATTGCTTAAATGAAGATTGTCCAGCCAATCCTTACGTATAATGACACCCTGTCTGGAGGAAGGGCGTTCTGTATATAGGCCGTAGATCTTTCCATCTACAGCGGTCTGTTTAAGAATAGCGGGGTCCAGTGCTTTAAGATTGGGGAACTCCTGAAGATATGGGCCGATCTCCCAAAATGCTTCAGAACGGATGGCGTTTTTCACCAGATTATAATCTGAGAACTTCACAAAGGTGACTTTTCCCAAGGAATTAGTGGTCAACGCCGTGTTCATTTTATCGGTATAAACACCCTCAGGCACCCACGTGATATCAAGCTCCACCCCTGTTAATCTTTCAATCTCAGCTATAATCTTTTTTGAAGGCTGCTGTGGAAAATGAAGGGGTGCCAAGATCGAGATGTTCGGGCGAGCTTCTTGCAGTACAGAACCAGCTGACTTTCCATCACTGCAAGCGCTTAACATAGGGAAAACAAGCATGAAAAATAAGCAGAAACAAAACGTTGCCCTTCTACACAAAAATTGTCTGAACATTTCTACAGCCTCCTAAGGTATTGTAAGGATTTTCACCCTACAGCTTGAAGATTTTCCATTTTGTAGTCATAATTAGGATTAATGATTATTGCAGAACGAGATGATTATTGTTATTTTCCACCAGGTTTCATACACTAAGAACAAGTGTCTACTTCTACATAAGTAAAGGTGCTGAGCCCCGTGAGACCATTAAGCTTTTTAAGTAAATTAACGATTTTTGCCTTTGTAATTAGCACGTTGCCGGTGATATTCATCGGTTCTTTTTCCTATTTCACATCATCTAATGAGATCCAAAAGAACGTAAACAACAGTAAAATGGAACTTATATTACAAATCACCTCAAATGTAGAACATAAGTTAACAACTGTCAATCAAACATTAAACCAAGTGATCAACTCTAGTGTATTAAAAAAAGCACTAAATAACCCTTTAAATGAAACCGATTTCATTTTATATAATGATTTAAGAAACGAAATCCGCAATATGCAATCCTTCGATACGAAACTGGAGGATGTCATCCTGCTCAATCAGCAGCAGAACTGGATGATCAAAAATTCAGGCGTCTACCGTCTGAATGAATACAAAAACCACGCGCAACTCTCTAATCTAATGAATATAGCTGACGATACTTCATGGATTTTGAATCCGTCGTCCTTATTTTATAGCGAGGAGAGCATTAACGTCACTGGCTGCAATTACAGCATTAGTCTTATCAAAAAGCTTCCCACCAATAAGCTGCAAAAATATGGGCTTGCCCTAGCTAATATTCCGGTCTGCAGTCTTCAGGATTTCATTAATTCAGATGTGCAGCCACTCGATGACATTATCGTTCTGGATCAAGCTGGCCGCTTCCTGCTCCATCCGGATACCAGCTTAATCGGAAAACCTAAAGAGCAAGGCGGATTTAAAGAAGTCCCTTTAATCTCTGATCCTTCTAAACAATCCGGACAGTTCAAGACTGTGATCAATAAAAAGAATTACTCCGTCACTTTCATGCGTTCTCAGTTAAATGGCTGGGTTTATCTATCGGTTACTTCTATGGAAAGCTTGACGAAGGAGTCCAATAAAATCGGGATGTTTACGATAATCGTGTGCACCATTATGCTCTTGTTCTCCATTCTTCTGGCATGGATCGGTTCCAGACGTATGTACACCCCTATCGAAAGACTGCTTAATCAGATGGGCCAACGCAAACCGGATATTAAATCGAGACATCGCAATGAATTTCAGATTATAGGAGAACAAGTTCATTCTTTGTTCCAATCCAAATCACAGCTGGAAAAAGAAGTCCGGCAACACTTTCAGCAGGTGCGAACGTTTTTTCTGATCAATGCCTTCCACGGAAATGTTAAGAAACGTGATTTGCTCGAAGAATTAGGACAATTCGGCTACCAAACACAGCTTGAAGAATGGAAAACCATGGCAGTAATTACGTTGTCTATTGATTATGCCGAGGATTCCAGCTATGAGAAAAAAGATCTCAGCCTCTTATTGTTCGCTGCCCACAATATGATCGAAGAGTTAATCTGTCCTGAACAACGGCTGGCTCCTGTAATCATGGACCATGCGGTAGTCGTATTATTGGGCAGTCCAGACTGCGATACCCAGTCTTTTCATAAGACACTGTATTCGTTAACGGAGAAGCTGCAGCAAGAAATAAATAATTATCTAAAGGTGCAGGTGAGTATTGGGCTGAGCCTTCCCTTCAACGCCTTCGATAAACTAGCCATCGCCTACAGAGAAGGTCTAGAAGCACTGAAACATCGCATTAAGCTTGGCAAAGGCGTTATTATTCAATATGAGAACATTAACTCCGGCAAACATTATCTGAACTTGAACTACCCTACGCATAAAGAAAACGATCTAATGGATGCTATCAAGCTGGCTGAAACGGATAAAGCCAAGGAACTGATTCATTTGCTTTTTAAATCTATCTTTGCCCTTGAGCTTTCACCACAGGAATATCAAATCCCGTTGACCCGCTTACTCAATAACTTGCTCATTATGATGCAGGAATCGGGCATTAGCTTAAATCAGATCTATCATGCTAATGGCTCTATTTTTGAGGAATTGCATGACCTTCATACCGTGGCTGAGATTGAGGATTGGTTCTGGAGCATGGTCATTTACCCGATGATCAAAATTTTTATCAGCAGGCAAAATGCCCAATACCAAAACATCTCTGAGAAAATCATTGATCTGATCCAACATGAATATGATACGGATCTAACCTTGGAAGAATGCGCTTCTCGGCTGCATTACAACGCCAACTATATCAGCAGTGTCTTCCGTAAGGAGACCCAATACTATTTCAGCGAATATTTAACGATGTACCGATTTAAAATGGCGAAAAAATGGCTGCAGGAAACCGATATGCCGATCAAAGATATCGCAGCCAAATTAAGATACAACAATTCTCAGAATTTCATTCGATCTTTCCGTAAACAGGAAGGGATGACCCCTGGACAGTACCGGGATAACAATACAGGCACTAAATCCAAACCAACATTTGACGAATCTATGTAAAAATCACAAAATAATCGTTCAAGTTCGAATCTAAAAAAAAAAGAGTCTCTCTTTTTTTCGGAAAATATGTTAACGTGTGCATATAACCATTTAGGGAGGAATTTGAACGCAATGTTGAACTTTCGTCTAAATACTAACCGTGTAGAACAAGATGAGATTTCTCAGGAAACCTCACTACTCACCCTCTATCCGCTCGAGACGGATCAACCCCGTCCTTTTATATTGGTATTGCCTGGTGGAGGTTATCAGCACTTAGCCAAACATGAAGGAGAACCTGTGGCTCAATGGCTAAACAGTCTAGGTATTCATGCAGGTGTACTAGATTATCAGGTCGGAGACTTCAACGTCTCTTCTTTGTTAAATGATGTTGAGGAAGCTCTCAAATGGATTAGGGAAGCACCCAAAGCTTGGAATGTGATCTCAGACAAAGTAGGGATGATTGGATTCTCGGCTGGAGGACACTTAGCTTCCATCTTTTCTACCACTAGAGCAGAGAAACCAAATCTTCTTCTGTTAGGTTATCCTGTAATCACTTTCCAAGAGTCCCATTCGCATAAGGGAAGCCGGCTACATTTTCTTGGAGACGACCCATCACAAGCGGAGCTTGACTCCTTTTCCTCAGAAGCCCAGGTGGATTCACTCACACCTCCAACCTTTATCTGGACAACAGCAAACGATGCCAGCGTTCCCGTGGAGAATAGTCTGTTGTTCGCCTCTGCCCTGTCTAATCAGGGAATTCCTTTTGAATTACATATCTTTGAAGAAGGGCGGCATGGTTTAGGGCTTGCTAAAGAACACCCTCATTGCCAGCAATGGCTTTCCCTTGCTGAGAACTGGCTAAGGGAACATCAATACGTTAAAGGAGCAGAAGGCCTTATGAGACAACAACTATTTATTGCAGGCGATTCCACTGCGGCTATTAAAGGCGCTGGAGAAAAACCTATGACTGGCTGGGGAGAATACCTGCAAAGTTATTTTGGGACTTCTATTCAAATCCAGAATCGTGCAATTAATGGTCGAAGCACCAAATCGTTCATAACAGACGGCCGCCTGGATGCCATCAAAAAAGACTTTCAACCCGGCGACTACCTGTTTATTCAATTTGGACATAACGATGAGAAAAAAGATGATCCATTACGTTACACCGATCCTGAAACTGAATATCGCCACAATCTAATTCAATATATAGATGCAGCTCGGCAGCTAGGGGGGACTCCGATTCTGTTAACCTCTGTAAGTCGCCGCCGCTTTAACGCCGATGGAGAGCTTGACCCGTTGGCTGTAGGCGCTTATCCCGAGGTAATGAGACAAGTGGCTGAAGAAACGCACACTCCGCTACTTGATATTTTCACAGCCTCGCAAGCACTCTATCGTTCATTAGGCGAAGAAGAATCCAAGAAGTTATTCATGCACTTGCCAGAGAAAACACATCCCAATTACCCCAATGGAGTTACGGATGATACTCATTTCTCGGATGAAGGTGCCCAGCAAATTGCTAAACTTGTGGTTCAAGCACTTAAACAAAATACAGCCTCCCCTATATCAAACTTACAACAACTTTTATAAGGAGTGATCACAGATGTCTATAATTAAAGAAGTTATTACAGAGTACTATCGTATCCCTTTGCCAGAAATCATGGAGGATGCTAAACACGGCTTGCATACTCATTTTGAAGTACCCATTGTCAAAATTAGAACGGATGACGGTCGTGAAGGTGTAGGTTATACCTATACTGGCGGATTTGGCGGCAAAGCGATCTGTTCACTAATTGCTAATGAATTAACACATATTTTAGTTGGCAAAGACGCCAGCTGTGTGGAAAGTATCTGGGAGCAGATGAACTGGGGAATACATTATGTTGCTCGCGGGGGTCTGGCTAGCTTCGCCATTGCGGCATGTGACATTGCGTTATGGGATTTACGTGCGAAGAAAGCAGATGAACCTCTCTACAAACTTCTGGGTGGCGCAAGCAATGAGGTCAAATGTTATGGTGGAGCGATTGATTTGAATTTCCCATTAGAAAAGCTCCTGCGCAACAATCAAAAATACTTAGATATGGGCCTCCAGGCTGTCAAAATTAAACTAGGCCAAAAAACATTAGCTGAAGATGTGGAACGAGTGGCTGCGGTACGCCAATTGGTCGGCCCGGATGTAGCCTTTATGGTCGATGCCAATATGAGCTGGAGTGTGGAAAAAGCGATAAAAGCCGCACGTGAATTTTTGAAATATGACATTCTTTTCTTAGAAGAACCAACGATTCCGGAGGATTATGCCGGCTATGCACGGATTGCTGAAGAAACAGGAATGGCCGTTGCAGGCGGGGAGAACTTGCGCACATTAACCGAATTCCATCACATGCTGCAATATGGTCATGTTGATTTCCCTCAACCTGATGCTTCCAATATAGGCGGAATTACGGGCTGGTTAAAGGTAGCTCACTTAACACAAGCCTATAACCTTTCCGTTTCCACACATGGGATGCAGGAATTACACGTTAGTTTGTTAGCAGCTATGCCAAATGCAGGTTATCTCGAAATGCATAGCTTCCCTATCGATCAATACACTACACGTCCGCTAGTGATTAACAAAGACAATGGGATGGCAGTAGCGCCTGAAGTAACGGGCACTGGCGTTACCTTTGACTGGGACAAATTAGCACCTCACAAACAACAATACTAATAGGAGCGATCGATCATATGAGCATTCCCCTTCATCTAGGTGTTCGAGCACATGATTTCACACAAGTTCCATTGCAAGAGTTAATTGAGAAGATTAAGTCCTATCATTTCACTCATATCCAGTTTGCACTTAAGAAATCTTTTCCTGATAGTGCCCCTAGTCTGACGGCTATAAGCCCTGGAACAGCCAGCTATTATGGCAATGCCTTTAGGCAGGCAGGTATTCAGATTGCGGTTCTGGGCTGCTATGTAAACATTGTAGATACCGATCCTCACAAACGGGCACAAGCGTTAGCCGCGTTTAATACCCACCTGCGCTTGGCCAGAGATTTTGGCGCTAGTCTGGTAGGTACGGAAACCGGAAGTGTGGGACTTGGGTATACCACAGATAATTTTACAGAAGAAGCCTTCCAAGAGGTGGTGACATCAGTTAAGGCCATGGTGGCGGAGGCCGAACGTTTTGGTGTGACGGTAGGAATCGAAGCAGGACTTCATCATCCGCTGTACACCGCGCCCTTAACCCGCCGACTTCTGGATGAAGTCCCTTCTAACAATCTTCAGGTCATATTGGATTGCGCAAATCTAATGTCACCTACAAATTACTTGCATCAAGAAGCTATTATTATGGAGGCTTTGAAGCTTTTAGGAAATCGAATTGCTATCATTCATTTAAAAGACTTTATCGTCCAAGATGGAGCTATAAAAATTGTCCCTGTAGGTCAAGGGTGGCTAGAGTTTGAGCCGATTCTTCGTTATATGAAATATGAACGTCCTCATATTCAAGGAATCCTGGAAAGCACTCCTGAGTCACATTTAGGAGAAAGCATTACCTTTTTGCAACAGTTATACGAATCCCTGTAGGACTTCATCCCATTAAAACTAATAAATCCACTGCACACCTCTTTACCTTACTTGGTGCAGTGGATTTTTATATTCTGTTTAACATCCGTTTGACCTCCATCAAATAATCGCCTGTTATGATCAGGGCATCAAGAGTATCTGGGAGGGGTTCCATGCGTCTTGCTTTATTCACGGACACATTTCTTCCGCAAACCAACGGAGTTTCACGTACGCTTCAACGATTAACCACTCATTTGAAAGGGCGTGGTATTGAACATCTGCTTTTCTCACCGAAATCTGCTCCTGAAGACAGTTATGCCGATCCCATACGTCCCATTACCAGCATCCCCTTTTTCTTATACCCCGAATGTAGACTCGCACTGCCCAATATGTCCTCTATCCAATCAGAGCTGAAAGCTTTTCGTCCCGATCTGCTTCATATGGCAACTCCGTTCAATATCGGTCTCTGCGGCCTTCGTTATGCGCGAAAACATGACTTGCCCCATGTCGCCTCATACCATACCCATTTTGACCGCTATCTTGAATATTACCGGATGAAAAAAATCGCTCCGCTCTATTGGAAATACATGAAGTGGTTCCACCGCTCCTGCGACGCCACCTTTGCACCATCCTACGAAACCCTCGATTCCCTCCAAGCTCAAGGCTTTCATCGCCTGAAGCTGTGGTCCAGAGGCATCGACTGCCAGCAGTACACCCCCAAAAAACGCAGCCATGAGGTCCGTGAGCGCTACGGAATTACCGCACCGTTACTGCTTCTATATGTGGGAAGGATCGCCCCTGAAAAAGATATAAACACCCTTGCTCTCGCCATGCAGCAATTACCCGAATCTATGCAATCTCAGGTTCATTGGCTGGTCGTAGGAGACGGCCCCCTTCTGCCGGAAATGCGGGCACAGGCGCCCCATAATGTCACGTTTACAGGCTATAAACATGGTGATGAGCTTGCCCAATTATATGCCTCAGCAGATCTGTTCGTCTTCCCTTCCAGTACGGAAACCTTCGGTAATGTTGTCCTTGAGGCTATGGCCTCAGGACTGCCTGTCCTCGCAGTAAATGAAGGTGGGGTGAAGGATCTGGTCACACCCGGCCGCACAGGAATGATTGTCGAGCCCCGCTGCCCGGATGCTTTTATTCGTGAGATTTGTGCATGTATAGAGCACCCTCAAAAGCTAGCTGCTATGGGACATGAAGGTCGACAGCTGGCACTCGGCCGCTCTTGGGAGAATATTTTTGATGGACTCATCCGCGATTATGAAGAGATCATTGAGAATAGACGTTATGATCTTATACCGGCTTTACTACCATTAATATAATAATGACGATAGTAAGCACATGAACCGCCGCTTCTAGGGGAGCGATCTTGTTCATAGCGGTAGTGTAACCCTCAGGGATTTCCTCCCCTTCGCTGGTCATTACGAGCTGGGTTAGCTTTTTCAATCGGGGCTCAACCATTCCAATAATAATCACTTCGATCACGATAAAAAATAATAACGACAGATTTAACCACAACACCGACAAGCCCATTTTATCTATGATCATTAACAAAATACCTGTAACGATCAGGGTGACCCCACCTGTCTTAGGGAATCTGTTTATTTTCTTCATAAGACCAAATACAAAACGAAGCTGACTGCCTGTCTTGGCTGAGCTTGTCAGTATTGGCAGCACAAAAGCTGGCCCAATTCCCACTATGGATGCTATAACATGTATAACTACCACAAGCTTTGAGATCATATGCGTCAAATCCATATTTACAATCCCCCCTATCATTCGTTGTTTAGATTCATATGAGGCAGATAGGAGAATTAGTCTTGCAGAATCTTTTAAATCTTAGATAATCTAAAAAAAGCGCCTAGCCGGATATTACCGACTTAGGCGTTTTTTTAACAAATATTCAGTTATTTTACCGTAACTTTCATGATAGCACTCTCATTTACCCCTTGATCATTCAACAGCTCAGCCCGGTATTCATAGACGCCTGGAGAACGGTTAGTAATAGAAGTAGAAGCCGTTTGTGCGTTTGGGGTGCCTGCTGTTAAAGTCTTAGTATCGATCAGTATTCCGTTCTCATACAAGCGATACTCTTTGCCGTTCATCCCCCACCATAAATTCATAGTCACTTTATACTCTCCATCGCCATCCCAGTTGTCATTGGACAACACCGGCTTAGCTGGTGCAGCATCCTTCACGATAACCACATGAGCAGCAGACACCGTTGTGCCAAAAGAATTGGTCAGCTCAGCCGTATAGGTGTAGGTTCCGTTTTCTTTTCCGGTAATATTAGTCACTGCAGTCTGTGCAGCTGGGGAATCATCACGTAAGGTTTGCGTGTCGATTAAGGCACCATTCTCATATAGCTTGTAGACCGTACCATTATTGCCCCACCACATATTCATTGTGATTTGGTAATCCCCGTCCAAAAGTCCTGTATCCTGCCCATTATTATTGGATAGAACCCATTGCCCCGGAACACCTGTAGCCTTCTGAGGTCCACTTACGACCACAATCACTTGTTCTGTCGTTGAGAGTCCAGCGTTATTAATGGCTGTTGCGATGAACGTATGCGCTCCCGCAAGTCCTGTGAGTGGAATCTCATCTCCATAAACGACAGGTTTACCATCAAAAGTAATATCCAGACTGCGAATACCAGACTCTGGATCTTCCGCTACGACCTGCACCTTCAATACATCCGTTTCACTCATTTGAGCAGAAGGTAAACCAGAAATCGTAGGTGGTGTAGTATCTTCAGTTTCTCCCGGTGAGCCTACATATTGAATTTTTGGAGCCGCTGGTTGTTCCATCCCTTCACCAAGAAAGAATCCAGGGTGCGGAGGTTGATTATAGCCTACATTTTGCCAAGCTACTGCCAGACGGTAGATCGGATCATGCATCAATGTGCGAATACGATAATCTGTCATATCCGTTGTTGTGTAGATCCGTAGTTCAGAACTGTCCGTTGCCCGCCAGATCACTTCTTCACGCCAATCCCCGAACAGATCTGCCTGCAAGCTTGGATTCGCCTTGGTGCCATTATTTGAAGAAGCACCTACAGCCGTCAATAAGTTAACCGTTGTCTGATTGCTATAGTCCCACTTATCCACTCGATTAGCATCCAGTAATTCACGTAAAAGATCACCATCCCACCAAATACCAAAATTCGTGGAGGAAGGCAGTTTTTTAGTAATTAGTTCACCTTGCGCACTGTATAGGCCCGTAACAGGTATATGCTCCTCATTGGTGATCGTTGCAGCCCATACCTCTTCGCCAGCATATCGCGGATCAATATCCGCTGACATCCCCCGTCCAGTATCAATCCCCGTGAACACACCCCATAATATATCTCCTGTAGCTGCATCACGCATTTCAATCCCATACTTCGAATCGGTATGCTCATGAACATCAAAGACTTCCAGCCCGGGTCTGGTAGGATCAAGGTCCCCGAAATGAATTGCATCACCATGGCCAAGCTTTGTATTATACAGCGGCAACCCATCATCGTCGATTGCCATCGCACCGAAGGTTATTTCGTCCTTACCGTCGCCGTCCACATCTCCTACAGAAAGATTGTGGTTTCCTTGACCTACGAAGTCTCCATATCCTTCATCATTAGAATCGAAACGCCATACTTTCTCGAGCTTGCCCTCGCGATAATTGTAAGCTGCAAGTACAGTTCTAGTATAATAACCGCGGCTAAAAATCACGCTTGGCTGCTCGCCGTCTAAATAAGCTACAGCTGCCAAAAAGCGGTCTACACGGTTACCATAGGTATCCCCCCAAGCGCCAACATCTCCACGTGGCGGATCATAATCCACGGTATCCAAGGCCCGGCCTGTTGCCCCTTCGAACACCGTTAAATATTCATTGCCCAGCAGCACATAACCCGAACTGTTACGATAGTCTGCACTGGCATTGCCAATGACTTTTCCTTGACCGTCCACTGTGCCATCTGCCGTCTTGATCATAATGTCGGCACGTCCATCACTATCCAGATCATATACCAGGAATGGAGAATAGTGTGCACCGGCACGAATATTAGGCCCTAAATTAATCCGCCATAAGCGAGTTCCATCTAATTTATAAGCGTCCATATAGACAAGTCCAGTATACCCAGCTTGAGAGTTATCCTTGCTGTTCGAAGGTGACCACAACATGATGATTTCATATACACCATCACCGTCCAAATCACCTACACTTGCATCTCCCGCACTATACGTATACGGTTGACCATCCTTGGTGTAATCATCTGCTGGCTTTTGCAAAGGGATCGATAGATATTGCTTCTGCCATACGCTGAATGGTTCCGAAGCAGATTTCTCGACTCCATTGATTACTGATGTGATTCTATATTTGGCATCCTCCCTGCCTGTAATATCGAGATAGTTCGTGTTTTGAGTAATCAACGAATCATTTAGTTTCTTATCGCCACGATACAGATTGAATCCTATCGTTTCCGGATCCAGACCTAACATCCGCCAGCTGATATACACACCTTCATCTGTCTTAACCGCTACAGGCGCACGATCCAGCGCCTCCATCCTCCGGTATAAAGTTGTCACCGCTGAGGCTTTCAACGTAGCGGATAGATCAGAGATGCCGCCTGCATTTACCGAGGCTACTTTGTAATAGTAAGGAATGGTAGTCAGAACGGTCATGTCTGTGTACGAAGCTTCGAATGATTTGCCGATCAGGATGAACTCACCGTCTGCGGATTTCGCACGATAAATGTTGAACATCCGTGCATCCGGTACCTCATTCCAAGTAAAGGTCACATCATTTTTGTTCGTAGATTGTACAGCTAGACCACTAGGTACGGGTGCTTTTGCTACGGAGGGATCAATCATAGACACTTTTAGCGCATTAGAGCCTACGGATTCCAGTCCCGTGCTGTCGACCGAAGTTACCGTATAGATATATTCCATACCAATATCCGCAGTGGTATCTGCGTAGAACGGCTCTATTGTCTCGCCCAGCAGCTCTGCACTATTCGCAACCGTAGCCTGACGATATATACGGTATTTCAGCGCCCCCTCCATACTGTCCCAAGAAAGATTAGCTGTAATAGGCTCACTGTTTAAATCCAGGCTACCCAGTTTCAGATTCGTTGGGGCTAATAATAACGGTGTGATCTCCAGCCCATTGAGATGAGCGGTTGTGCCACTAAAGACAAGATTCATCTGCCCGTCTTTGACAGCAATCTGGTTATACAGCTTCTCAGCAATATTTTCCTTACCTGAGGAGACTGTTCCGTAATCTTTGCCTTCAATGGCTACATTCGTCTTAGCAGATCCAATCCAATCTCCTGTATAAGTCTTAACAGAATAATAACCATTGGGTAAATCAACTTTGAATTCATACGATCCTCCAAAATAAATCACAAAATCTCTGCGCAGATCGTCCGTCGCATTTCCCCGATCCCGATCAATCATCCCTGCACTCGAGGTCAAACCATATCCTCGTTCTGGGGTATATAGGACATTCACATTCACTTCCGTATAACCCGCAGCAACGGGTGAACCAACAGGTCCGAAATCATAACGATACTGAGCGGATTTCGTAGTCAGCTTCACTTCATCTGAAGGCTCAGACTCTCCTAGCCCATTCACTGCAGTCACTCTTACCGAGTAGCTTTGACCTTCAACCAACCCGCTTAATGTCAATGAAGGGACAGTTGAAGTTCCCGCTAATGTATAAGCAGATTCGGCTTCTGCCGCTAGCTTACGATAGATTTTATAGATATCTGTACCTTCTACTGTATTCCATTTCAGTACTGCACCTGCATTACTGATACTCCCAGCTACAAGTCCTTCAGGCTTCGCTGGCACCGTTTCCGGCTGTTTGATGTCCTGCACAAAGCTGGAGAGTGGAATATTTAATTCCCCTATTCCTTTGGCCAGCAGACGGGCCATTTGAATGGCTCCGTACTCTTGAAAGTGAGTATCGTCTGTCGAGCCATTTGGGAAAGCACCATATATCCCTGCATCGAGGTGAAGGAATACAGAGCGTGTAGCTGCAAAACCGATAGAATTGTAATAAGCTACACTGAGTGCGCTAAGATCGACCAAGTCAACATCCAACTCACTTGCTACTTCTTTCATAGCCTGCACATATTCTGGAAAGCTCACATTAAATTTTTCACTCGCGGCATTATAATCTCTGCGGCCCATGGGAGTCACCAGAATCGGAGTTGCTCCTCTTTGCCTAGCTCCATTGACATAAGTTGTTAAATAAACTTTGTAATCGGCTGGAGAAGCATATCGGTCTGGAACGCTAATCGTTGCGTCATTATGACCAAACTGGATAAGGAAATAGTCACCCGGTTGGATCTTACGCAGGACTTCATCCAGCCTTCCCTCGACAATAAATGACTTAGAGCTGCGTCCTCCGATAGCGTGATTCTTAAACGTTACTTCCTCGCTAAAGAAATCAGGAATCATTTGTCCCCAGCCTGCCTGTGGTATCCAATAAGGATCATAAGTCTGCACAGTTGAATCACCCGCAATATAAACCGTTGGCAATTCATTAGCAGGACGGTCTGGCTGCTTAGTAATCACCAGTGCATTGATATTAGGCTTAGTGCCAGAGAACACCAAGTTCATTTGTCCATCCACCAAAGCGATGTCAAAGCTCATTTCCAAATACTGACCTGCTGTTTTGCTCGTCTGTTGAACTTTTTGAATGGATTCGACTTTGATGCCAATCTCTGTATCTCCGGCGCTGTCACCAGCGATAAGTGAAACTGTATAGTCGCCATTCGGTAAATCTACATTAAAAGTTGCATCCTTAGGGACCACAAAATCTGAACGCAAAGGATCTGAGGTTCCTCGGTCTACCCCAGTTACTTTCGATATATCTGTAAATCCATATTTGACCTCAGAGGAATAAGATACCCCTGCATCTACCTTAAGATAACCTTCAGCCACAGCACCCGGGCCAAAATCAAAGGAATAAACATCTCCTTCTGGCAAAGTTCCAGGAGGCGTATACACGGCACTTTCCACCTTGTTAGATAGCTCTGATTCTCCTTGGTCATTGGCTGCCTTCACCCCATAATATTGCCGTTTTGAGGTGTCCGCTGAGGCATCCGTAAATGTCGTCTTCTCTGACTGACCAATCTCATGGAATGTTCCATCTGCTGCATCAGACCTTAAGATCGTATAGCGGTTTGCTCCAGCCACACTGTTCCAACTCAGTTGAACAGAACTTACACCTACACTGACAATTGAAAGACCGGTTGGTGCTGCGGGAACCTCTACCCCCGGAATTTTGTCTACTGTCACAGATGCGCTCAAAGCAGACTCCTCGCCCTTTCCATTTACAGCCGACACATTGTAAATGTAACCACTGCCTTCATCTACATCTGAATCCACGTAGCTGTTAGCAGCAGCTTGACCTATGGCTTGAATAGTTCCACTAGGAAGAACCGTTCGATAAATATTGTAATAGACTGCTTCTGTCACGCTGCCCCACCCCAGAGATACCTCAGTGGGGGTGATATTATGAACCACTAATCCCTCAGGGGCTTTCAATGGACCTGGTACAATCTGCTGAATAATTAGTCCATTTAAATATCCGCCAACCCCTGTACCCGTAATGCCGACAGTTAGTTGACCATCTTGAACAGTCGTCCGATAGGTAGCTTGATTTACAGCTTGCTTGCTGCTTATCGACCCAGCCGTGCTACCTTCTAAAGTAATCGTAGTTTTGGTTGTACTTGTACCCGCTAGTAAATCTCCTGAGTATACAGTCACATCGTAATCCCCATTAGGAAGATCCACCAAAAAAGAATAGGACAGTCCTAATACAAAATCGTTAGTCATATCGTCTCCACCCGAACGATTCCGCGAAGCAACCGCCTGATCTAAACCATACCCTAGCTCATTCGTATATAACTCAGATTCATGCACGCCTGTGTAACCACTCATTACAGGACTTGTTGCTGTTCCAAAATCATATTGCAAGGTTATTGGGCCTGAAGCTGCACTGGCCTGTTGCCCCCCAAATGTTGTAGATGGAAGTATTGATGAACAAATGAAGATGCACGACAATAACACCATAAATATTTTATTTCCAAGTTTATTCCTCTTCATCTTCCGTGCTTCACCCGCTTTCTTATGATTGAAAGAACTTAGTACGCATCTAGCCCTGTTGTAGTAAACGCTTACAATAAGCTTCGTTGTCATTCGTTCTTCAAATATAAGTTCACTTCGTGCGCGTATCCCCTCCTCTTTTCTCAGGCAGCTGGATGGTAGATGATTCCATTTTTACTCATATCCAACACGATACTACCACCTAAGTGTCACTCTGAACATTTAAAAAACAGATTTTATCATACACTAAACCGTTCAATTTCTTCGCCTATAGTTATAAAAACCTACGATTGGGTAAGCAGTTAGGACAGAAGAATCAGTGAGGGGACACCCGCCTTTTGAGATCACGACAACAGTTTTGCTATTCCTTCATCCTTAACCATTCACTTCTGAGCAATCCATAGGAATAAGTATCATGCCAGATTGGCTCTCCATTACTATCGTATTTAAAATAACCCGTCTGCAAAAAATGTCCTTCTCGACGAAGCATCAATCGTTCAAGCAGTTTCCATGAGCGTGTATTTTCGGGATCACAGTTCGCAATCACACGTCTCATTTTCAGATTATCAAAGCCATAGTTTAACAATTGATTACAAGCCTCTGTAGCATACCCGTTTCCCTGAAAATCAGGGTTAAAAACATATCCAAATTCCCAAACGCCAAAAGCCTCTGGTTGGCTCTCTTGAAAATATAAGTTGCCGATCATTTTGGTCGTAGATTTAAGACAGACTGCCCAAAAAGCACGGTCCGATGACCGTCTGAGCGCCTCAGTGCGAGATTCATCTGCATTAAACCCGGAATAGGGCTCATATTTCACAACACTTTCTTGCGACAAATATTCATGAAGGTCTTTCCAGTCCTCTGCTGAGAACCTTCTAATCCATAAACGTTCGGTTTCCATAATTTCCATCAGAACAACACTTCCCCAATATTAATAGTAAATATATACCATACACCCCATAATACCCCTATGCCTTTTTTATTTCATATGAGCAAAATCATTTCACAAACAGCAAATAGGCCTCCTTGGATTCCCAAGAAGGCTGATGAATGTTTCTCTATATCTTAACTCCGCTTAAACTGCCACCTGACGCAAATAATCGTTCGATATGCTTCTGAACGGTTGGGTCTGGGATCAGTGGTGGGGCTTGATGGGGTTTTACCCGAGCATCAATAATCACGTTATCACAGGACCAATGTTTATACTCAGTAGAACTGTTCACTCCATAGATATCATGAGATGGATTACTGCGGGTAAACGTCGCCCATAGGAAATTGTCGATCTTTTCACTCAAAAACTCGCTATCATCACACAAAATAATCATTGGACAAGAAGGAAGTGCCCCTTGCTCCTGAATAGCTTCACTAAGCTTGTTCATTTCCAATGCTGCTTCAGCGTAGCTTGTGAATTTAGCACCTTGAAGGGCAACAAGACCAGGCATCACCATTCGTGCATGTCCAAATCCCTGTAATTCTTTAAGCATGCCCGGTACCTCTGTACATAGCTCTCTTTTCTTATCCCCTACTGCTGCGAAGATCACTTTACTTCCGCTGTTTAATCCTGTGCCGGAATAATCAAGCGTATCAATCGTGGTGTTGGTATAGAAATGAATATCTCTACGAAGATTAATCCGCTCCAAGATATACGTCAAGAAATCCTCGATATTATGTGTACTGATAGGCTGATTCTCTTCTGCAGTAATAAACAAAAACTTAGCTAAACTAAGCTGACCCGTACCTAAAATCCGGTTAGCAATGGTCAGAATTTCCGCTGGCTGCTTTACTTGCTGATAAGGTGTATAACGTTCACTGCCAATGGCGAACAGCAGGGGATGAACACCCGCAGCATCGACTGCATGAACTTCTTTGACGCCCGGAATTTCTTGGCGGATAGCCCCACCTGTCAGTTCGTGAATTAACTCACCAAACGCGGTATCCTCCTGTGGCGGCCGACCGACAACCGTAAATGGAAAGATTGCATTTTTTCTGGCGTACACTTTATGTACTCTCATTACTGGGAAAGGGTGAACCAAGCTATAATAGCCTAAATGGTCGCCAAATGGCCCCTCCGGCTTCGTCTCACCAGGGTGAATTTCACCTGTTATCACAAAGTCCGCATCATTGCTGATACAGTAACCATCCACATAGCTATAGCTGAAATGGCGTCCTGATAATAAACCTGCAACGATCATCTCACTCATTCCCTCAGGCAAAGGCATAACCGCCGATAAGGAGTGAGCGGGTGGCCCACCGATAAAACAACTCACTTTAAGCGGTTGTCCTTGGCGGTTCGCTTTTTCCTGATGTACGCCAATGCCGCGATGAATTTGATAATGAATGCCCACTTCTTTATTTAATTCATACTCATTTCCAGTCAGCTGCACACGGTACATTCCCAGATTGGAATTCATAATGCCCGGCTTGTCCGGATCTTCTGAATACACCTGCGGCAAGGTTACAAAAGCACCACCATCTCCCGGCCAATGTGTGATTAGCGGAAGATCAGAGATACTAATTTCCTGGAAACCGCTTGGCAGACCTCCTGGCTTTTTAATAGGCAATGCTTTTCTCGCGGATAATCCGGTTCCAACATATTTAAATGGATTTTTGAGTGCTTTTACGGGATCGTTGCGAAGGGCAATTACGTTATGTGTGGAGTCCCAAGTCCGCCGAAAGATAAACTTACTGCGCTCTAGCGTTCCAAAAAGGTTAGATACGGCCCGAAACTTCGAGCCTTTTACATTCTCAAATAATAATGCGGGTCCACCAGCCTCATAAACCTTTAGGTGAATCGCCGCCATCTCTAGATAAGGGTCCACTTCTTCACGAATCCGAACTAAATGTCCGTGTTTCTCTAAATCATTAACACACTCTTCTAAATTGCTATATTTCATTTCATTACTCCGATCTCTAGAAGGTTATTACAAGATTACTTGGATGCTTTAATTATACCCTGTAAGATATTAAAATAAAGCGCACGCGTACCCTATGTACTAGAACCTAACGTCTTTATCTTGTATTCTCTGGTTTCGGTTCACTCCGCAATATATTTTTAGCAGGAATACCTACTGCCGAAGCATTATCCGGCACATCCTTTACCACTACAGACATGGCCCCGATATTAACATCGTTACCAATGACAACCGGTCCAAGAATCTTGGAGCCTACTCCAATAAAAGCTCTGTCTCCAATCACAGGCTCTCCTAAGTTATTTCTCCCGCCAATCGTCACTTGATGAAAAATAGTAGCATGGCTTCCAAGCACCGCTTTAGGACTAATGATAATCCCATTTAAACCATGCGGTAAATGAAGCGCATCACCAATTTGAGCTTGAGCGTGAAGCTCTCCATTTGCAAGAATACGGACAAAAAGCACATCCAATATTCGATATAAAAGCCACAAAGGTTTTCGCACGATGCCATTCTTCACTCGATAATACACCCAATTTCCATAACGATAAGTAAACAAGGCCATAATCGTTTGAGGATTTTTCAGATTTGCTTTCCAGTCCGTTTTGAATGATTTCATCATTTTATCGTTCTCCTTTTTAGGGGCTAGGGTATGCACTGTATTCTGGAGTAATGAAGGGCAGCTGTGGATAAAACATCTGGGAGGATCGCGGGCTGGAGGGTCAGTCGGTGATTGTACTTTCACCAGTGTAAGATAGATTTTGAGATTCATCAAGCAAGTGGACAGTTCTCTCTATATAATCATCAACCGATTTAGAGGCTTGTTAAACAACAACACGCGCCGAACAAAAAGATCGGCGCGTGTTGGAAAGCATATTTTCTATTAAATCAGATCCAGAACAATCACATTTACGGAATTGGCAGCTAGCTTCACAACTGCCGTGTCTTTATCAATTACGATTTCTGTTTCGACTGGTGTAACCTTCTCATCATTTTTTCTGTTCACATTAGGTGTGTGAACCAGCGAGGCGTCTCCGGTTAAGGTAATCCGTTTACCAGTAGCAGCTACTTTTAAGCCTTTTAGATCAAGCTTCGTTGCTTTTTCTACACCATCCGCATTTACAAGCTTCACATAAAGATGCTTATCATCTTTAGTTACGGAATTATATACCTCTCTGTTATAAGCCTCAAGCTTATAATCCAGTACTTTGCTTGTTACCTTGCCATCTGTATAAGAGCAAATCAAATGTTTGCCATCTGCTCCACCATAATTAACGGTGATAGTATATTCCGTATGATCCGCAAGCTCTTCATAGCAACTGGCTCTCAGGTTACCAGCAGCGGTACTAGAGGAATAATCGCCGAGAGTATAAGCCTCAATCCCTTGCTTGTACACCTTGACTCCTGTGGCATCACCATTATAGCCAATCGCATATTCGATGACATCTTTATTTTCCGGTGAGATTTCTGTCAGACCTGCGCCTACATAGAAGCCATCTTCGCCAGAAGCTTTTTCAGCTACAACCTCTACTTTATAATTAGTCCACGCGTCATTAAGGATATACAATCCATTCAGTCCGCCATTCTGCGCTTTCAATACCAGACCTTTGGAAGGATCAATCGTATATCCGGCAGAGCCAGGAATCACTTTCCAAGCTTCATTCAGCGGCTGCGTGAAATCTTGATCCAACCAAACACTGCCATCTACATTCGAGGTCACTTTCACCCGTTTCACGATCACAGCTGATTTCCCGGCAGCCACTTCAATTCCTCCATGAGGAATGAGGTCTACCTTCTCCCCGTTGCGATAAGTCGAAAATGAGGTGCCAACCACTTTGGTTCCCAGGTATTTAGCATACAGCTGCTGAACATAATAGTTCGGTGTGTACCATACGGTCTCATCATCGAACCAGATGCAATCCGGTGTCCATCTATAGGTGCCATCTGTCAGAACCTTGTTGAACAATGGTGCCGTTGCCGCCAATCTAATCACATCAGAGTTATTCTCGAAGCTGGACATAATCGCTGCCTCAGCAACAGCTCCTGCCAATGTGTTTTTATCTGTGGAAGCATATTCACCCACAAAAACCTTTGAAGTTTCAGCCTCATCCAAGCTGCCGTCTTCCTTATAGGCTCTGTAATAGTAGTTGTAACGATCAGCATTCTCTAACAAATACTCATTGGAACGGTAGTAATGCTCATCCGCAATGGTATCCATGTAGTTCTTTTGTTTTTCGTACCAGGTAACAGTCTCTTCGATGCTCGATGTACCATCCGTAAAGCTGATTTTTTCCGAGCCCTGTAAATTTCCGCTTAGGAATTTCCAACCTTGCTGGTAAGCATCATCATCTGCCTGTGCACCCACGGTAGAGAGAATAGTCAATTCATGATCAGGATAGTTCTTCACCATATACTCATCAATCACTGTTTTAAAATATTCGAAGTTGGCAAAAAACTCTGTACCCCAGTTTTCATTCCCCACACCCAAATAACGCAGGTCAAACGCTGCTTCATGGCCCATCTTTTTACGCAATGCAGCCCACTCATTATTGTCAAAATCCATGCTAATCGCAAAATCAATCAGATCCGTAAAGTTCTTCACATAATAATCTCTTAACGCACCGCCAGCTGGATTCGCATAATCCGAACGAGCTTGACAGAGTACGCCGCAGGCCATAACCGGAAGTGGTGTTGCGTTCAAATCCTCGGCTAATTGGAAATACTCCATATATCCAAGACCCATGGTCATCATGTAGCCCCATACGTTATAGTTCTCTTTGCGCAATTCGATATCGTTGACGGACTCTTTCCAATCGTACACGTTCTCCCAAATGTGAGAACCTTCAGAAATACAACCCCCAGGGAAACGCAGGAATGTAGGATGAAGATCAACGAGTGCATTCACTAAGTCTTTTCTTAATCTATAGTTTGGATTTCCTTTATAGTTAGCATGAGCTGTAGCAGAACGTTCCTCTTCACCAGCGCCCCAAACGTCATCAGGAATTAAGGATACCATATCAATGGAGATCTCACCGTTAAAGGTTAACGCCAGCTGACCAAGCACAGTTTCAGACCCTGTTAATACAAGCTTAGAATCGACACCATACTTCTTCCAGTTGCCGTCACCGTTTACTTCAACAACTGCAGTATCGCTGATGGCTTTACCGTCTTTGTCGAGCAATTGCAAGGTAATTGTGCCCGCTGCTTCTGCCTTCGCCCAGATTGTGAAGTTGTACTTGGCATCTTCCTTAATAAACATCGAGCAGTGCTGATTGGAATCCGCAAAACCTCTATTATTAATAGTCGCGCCATCCGCTACCGTCACATAATGAGCATTCATATCTTTATCTTCGATGCCGAAGAAATCGTTTAATCCGCCTGTATTATGGACAGTCATTTTCTCTGTATCCCCAGACCATGCGTGAAGAGGTGTATAATTTCTTCCGGTGGAAGCACCATGTACACCACATACATGCGAATAGCTGTCAAAAGCAAAAGATTCGAAGGAGCGATTCTGCACTAGCTCTGCATAGATCCCACCGTCTGCTGCGTTGTTAATGTCCTCATAGAATAAACCATATAGAATTTGGCTAACATCCAAAATCTCCTGATTACCATCAATAGTTAAGGTGTATGGTGGCAAATCTTCCGGAAGCACAGACACCGTGAAGCTCTTTTCTACTGTACTAGCCCCTTTTTTCAAAAGCGCTGTAAGCGTTACGCCTTGAGCAGATTGAACTCCTTTATTCACAACACCTTCATTAGAAATGACTTTGGAATCGCTGGATACCCAAGATACGTCAACTTTTCCGCCCATCAGCGAAGCTGGCAACTCAATATCTTTGGTAATGATCGAGCTTGGGAAGGTTAAGTATTTATCTTTTGCAAGCTTTACGATATCTTCATCCGTCAAAGATTCGCACATGATTTCAATCACTTCATCTTGAGTTAAGCCTGCTTTATATACACGGAAGTCCGAAATATAGCCGCTAAAATCAACATCTGCCGCGTATTGGGATTTCCCGATTGTATTATTGCTATAATTCTGTTGATCTTCAAAAGTAGCAAACCATGTACGCAGCTTAGCATATGTGCCACTCGAGGTTTGGCTGATCATTCCATCCGCAACTACTTCACCATTTACATACATCACAGGACCTGCACTGCTTAGTGTTCCACCTTCTGTACCTGTAACTGCAAAGGAAACATGTACCCATTCATCAGTCGCAAAGGATTTCCCTGGATCTGCGATTAAGTCTTCCCCTGCAAAACAAGTCCCCCGCAAATTGCGAGTTACGAAAATATAAGGTCCTGTTTCACCTTTACCAAAATCAAAGATTCTTTCCCATAAGCTTGAAGCTTTGCTTACATACATCCAGGTCGAAATCGTAATTCCTGTATGGTCACTGACCTCTTTAAGCAGATCGTTAGGTAATGAAATATAGGATGTGCCATGTTCTCCCCCAGCAAGCGAAACAGCTTGTCTACCTGCTACGGATTTAATAGCCGGCAGCTTCGTACCTGAAGCGGTTCCATCATTGCCGTTCCCCGAGAAATCTTGACCTACATCCTCTGGATTATCAAACTTATAATGCGCAATTAGACTACCATTAATAAATTTGTTACCGTTGTCATTTTTCATAAAATATCACCTGTTATCTTTATAGTAGAAATCTTAAAAACCTAACTGTATTAGTTCATTGCCGTTTATACGAAACATAATAACATATTTTATAGTCAATTAATATATTAACCAATTAATATTTATGTGAAATAAAAGAAAACAATTTTTATAATCAAATATTACCAAATCAATCATTTATTCCATGGTAAAATATCTGTTAGTTAATAAAGGAGTGGTGAAAGTTGAGCGAAGCTGTGAATGAAAAGGCCAATTCTAGTGATTTATTTACGATTGATTGTAAAGATATTTTTCTGCGGGAATATAGTGTGGAGGATTTAGAGGAGTTTCATGCGCTTACTCTACAGCCTGAAATTATTGAATTCTTGCCAGATTGGAATGTTCCTAAAGAACAACGGTTGGACTGGTTAATAAACTATGAAATAAAAGAGAACCAGCAGTTTCTTCAAGTGATCTCAGCGGGCGGAGATATCGGAGAGCTTCGTCTTCGTTTAGGCATTATTTTAAAAGTGTCCGGTGAGTTTATTGGTTGGTGTTGTACAGGAATTAAGGAGGAATTGCCCGTTCCTAACAGAGAGATTATGTATGCCATATCCAAGGATCATCGCGGTAAAGGCTACACTACTCAAGCTGCCAAGGGATTAATTAAGTATTTGTTTGATAATAGCTCTACCGATGTATTAAACGCCATTGCTCTGAAACACAATATCCCGTCTAATAGAGTCATTCAAAAATGTGGTTTCGAGCTTCTTGACGAGATTACAATTGAACATGAAGACTATAATTACTACCGGCTTTTTTCCCAGCAACAGTGGGATGAACAGGTATGATGTAAATAGCGCCTTACACTAAAAAACCTCTGTATGGGAAATGGAGATTCGGTCCATTTACCAAAACAGAGGTTTTATTGTGAATTCATGACTGTTGCTTCATGCGAAGCATTTGATCCAAAAGCTCTTTCACATCTTTTTCTGGAAAAGCTGCAAGCAGGGTCTCTTGAAAGGTATCTTGTGCACGAAGGAGCTTGTCTTCGCCAATGGCAGTCAAGGCAGTATAGATACTTCTGCGATCAGCATCACACGCTTTTCTTTCTAAAGCGCCACAGCCTTTGGCCTCAAACCGACTAACCAGTCGGGAAACTGCACTCTGGCTTAAACCCACCATAGCTTCTAGCTTCTGCAATTTCAGTTTCTTCTCCGGCGCTTCCGATAAAAATAACAGCAAATAAAATTCTTTTAAGGATAAGCCATGTTTGGCTTGTAGATTAGCTTCCAATTCATTCGTCACATTCATTTGTATATGCGTTAACGTCAACCAACTCGTTATAAGGTCATTGTTAAGAATGTCGTCCATTTTATTATTCATCTCCCGGGTGTATGGCTTTTCATGATTTTTTCCTTCTATATAATAGTACTACAATCCACAACCATACATAAAGTATAGGTTCGATACTTATACTTTATTTTATTTTAAAAAAGAGGAGAGACCGTTTCTCCAAGAAGCCGGCCCCTCCACACTTTACAATTATTTTGTTTGGACTTCAGACTTCATACCATTTATATTAGTCTTTACCCATTAATTCTTGGAAACCCGAAAGTATACTGTCTAGGAATGCCGGCATCTTTCTGAAGTTCAACCCCAGCTTCCAGCGTCCAGTATGGATTTCTCAACATGCCCCGGCCCACGGCAACAAGATCAGCTTCCTCATTCCCAATCACGGCATTAGCAAGTACAGGCTCATCCAATCTGCCAACCGCAATAACCGGAACATTCAAGCCATACTTGATTTCTCTAGCCAAAGGAACCTGATAAGCTGCATGCGTCCCTGGTTTCCCGGCAGCTGCGATAGGACCTTCACCACCTGCACTGATATGGAAAATATCTGCGCCCGCTTCTTTGTAAGCTTTACTAAATTCCAAGCTTTCTTTGATACCGTACCCGCCCTCAACATATTCTTGGGCGGAGATACGCATAATCAATGGCATTCCTTCCGGCATTTCACTTTTTGCTGCGCGAATGACTTCTGTACCAAACAGTGTTAAATCCTTGCCGTATTCATCTGTTCTTTGATTGGTTAGAGGGGAATGGAACTGATGAATAAGATAACCATGCGCTCCATGAAGCTCGATAACATCAAATCCCGCTTGTATCGCCCGCTTCACGCCCAACCGGAATTTCTCAACCATAGCTTTCACTTCTTCAGTTGTTAAGGCACGTGGTGTTTTGGAGTCCGCGTCAAAAGGAACGTTAGATGAGGATACAGGAACTGCTGCATCTTCTGCTTTACGTCCAGCGTGTGCAATTTGAATACCTACTTTAGCGCCATAAGAATGACAAGCTTCAACGATTCTGGCCAGTGCAGGAATTTGCTCATCAGACCAAATGCCAAGATCAAAATCAGTAATCCGGCCATCAGGCTCCACGTCCGTCATTTCAATAATAATTAATCCGGTTCCGCCAACAGCGCGGCTTACGTAATGATTATAATGCCAATCCGTAGCAATTCCGTCTTTGTTAGACACTGAATACTGACACATTGGAGGCATAACCACGCGGTTCTTCAGTTTCAAATCCTTCAATTCATACGGGGTGAACAAGTCCTTCATGATATCTCTCCTCTTTATAAAAAACTAAGTATAGTATGATCAATGCTTCCAGTGAACATGAGTTTCTAAGTTCATCTTATATATAATATTTATAAATGCATGCTCATGCATGTATATTATTATAGAACAGCGATGGTGTCAACCGTGAATAATCTTCTGCTTAATGGAAACTCCATGTATTGTTGAAACTTCTACCTTGAGGTAATATATGGATATCTATTTTTCTTTGAAAGGATGACCTCACTCGTGGACAAAAAGCTCTTACAATCGCATAGTATTTTCCCTACCTTGAATATTGAGCAAACTGCTGCCTTCTATAGCCAGTACTTAGGTTTTAAAGCTGTGCCCTATTTAGATACACAAGAACCACATCTTTGTTTGTATCGCGACGATACAGAGATTATCCTTACGCAATCCCATGGACAAAAGGTCATTCCCAATCGAGAGTTGTACGGTTATGGATACGATGCCTATTTCATTACGAAGCAGCAAGAAGAGTTGGAGAAGGAGTTCGAAGCCGCCGGTGTTAATATTGTTCGTTCTTTATCAAACACCGATTATAATAACAAAGAATTTGTGATCGAAGATGTAGATGGTCGCTGGATTGCTTTTGGAATCAAAAAATAAAAAAAACGGCTCTCAGCCGTTTTTTCTTGTATTTAAAAGAGTCCCCATAACTTCTTACAACTATTTTTACGGGAAGGATCCAAAACATCCGTAACCCCAATCTTATTTAACTTGTGTAGTAACTCTTCCTCGCTATGCTTGATTTTATAATCTAACTCCTCCCCATAGAGCGGAATTAACGTATAAAAGTGCACCACTTTCTCACGGGTCATTTCTAAATTAAAGAAACCGGCTTTATCTTTTACATCTGGAACCCAAACGAACATCCCTTGAAATCCTGTATCCTCACTATAAGGCTGGGCGGGATTACCGTTCACAAGCGTATGCCCCATATAAAGCCATGTATTATATTCATGCGGAAACCTAGCCATTGTTTTCAGGGCCCGAATCGGCCAATAATTCCGTTCATCCTTAAACGCCTCATCCGACAGCTTCCAGGTAGGAGGGAGACAAATCATTAGTTCAGCATATTGATATTCTTCTGCACCTTCTGGCACCGTCATCGGTAATTCGCTCATTCCAGAAGTAATTAAAGTATAGAAGTTCCGCTCAGGCGTCGGATCAAGAATTAGAATATCTATCGACAGAACACCTGAAATAATTTCTTTAAAAACATTATCAATAACACCTATGTATTTTTCAATATGATTACATATTTTCTCATTAGACTGAGCAGAATGCATTCATAATTCCCTCCCTTATATATGTTTATCGGTATAAACAAAGGAGAGTTTATTGCTAATTTACAGAATTTCTTCTCCACTACCATGGATCTCACAAAAATCTTTATGAACACTACTAATTAATGCCGAATAACCTTGCCCCTGATCTAAAAGATGTTCCAAAAGGAACTTACTTATAAGCTCATTTAAGCAAGTATGCATTTCACAGGTTCTTTGTTTTAAAGTCTCTCCTTCCTCAAAAAGGGGCAGATCGCTAAATGACATATGTGTAGCATTTCGTATTTTTAGAAAAGATTTATATCCGTTCCAATTCTGAAAAAGCGCCTCTTGTCCTTTGATGAAATCATTTGCCAGTTTCTCCTGTAATATATTACTTAAGGATTCTAAGGTCGAGGCCTTTTGCCTTAATACAAGAAGCGGCACAGTATTGTTCTTCTCTTCATTCTCAATATATAAGTGCATGCTTGCATCTAATAAAATAGCAGCTTTAATTCTATCGTCTTCCATAGTTAAATCTAATGCAGTAGCACCGCCGATGGAATGGCCGATAATACCAATCTTATTCATATCAAATAAGCCCTTCACATCTTTATCCATAGAATTAAGCGTGGACAGGTGATCCAGAACGTATTGAATATCTTTTTTTCGAATGGAGATTAAGTTATGTAAATCGATATAATCCGCAGCTTTTATTTGCCTCATGGCTTCGGATTGATTAATAAATCCACCACTAGGGCAAACAGTAAACATAGCTTCGTACGCAGCACTGACCGTTACCACTATGAAACCTTGCTTAGCCAACGCTTCTATATTATAAATATACATATCTCTATCTAAACCTAATGCAGGTGAATAGATGATGACTGGATAGGAGCGTTTGGATTTGCTTTGAAAGGTTCGATCGCTGATTGAGGTTGATAATGTATTTATGATTTCCATATTCATGCCAATATCTTGTAGAAGCTCTCTCGCCTGTTGTTCACAGGGCCCGAAAAGCTCCATATACTTCATTGCAGATGCGTTTTTATTTAATACACCCTCTGTATCCGGATAATAAATACTTATAACTATTTTCCTTCCCTCTGACTCTTCTTGGAACGTTTCCGTGCGTGTGTAATCCTTCAATAATTCAACTTTTCGAAAAACTCCCATTGCTCCACCCCATTCTTCCTAATATTCTATATTTTAATTGATTTTCCCATTTACTGAAATGCAATCTCCTTAATGTCCATAATAATGTCGATTACAATGAATGGAATGAAGCTGTATGAACGGTTATAATACCTAAGTGCATAAGAAATCTCTAAAAACTTCAGGGATGTGGAAAATTTAATGGTGAATAATTCAGCATATACACTTTATTTACGTGAGGATTGGAAAAAACTAAGCGATTTCACCGCTATCCAATTATCAGAAGAAGAACTTATGGAAGTCCAAAGTATTAATGAAAAAATCTCCAGCGAGGATGTTAACGAGGTCTATCTTCCTCTGTCCAATCTGCTAAATCTGCAACTTCTATCTGCTCATAAATTTAATGAATCTATAAATCACTTTCTGAACAATGATGTAAAAAAAGGTCCATTTATCATAGGCATCGCGGGAAGTGTCGCTGTTGGCAAAAGCACTACGGCCAGACTCCTACAAAAACTTCTCTCACAATTACCTTCCCATCCAAAGGTGGATTTAGTTACGACTGATGGGTTTCTACATCCCAACGCAGAGCTGGAAAAGCGCGGTATAATGACGAAAAAGGGCTTTCCTGAAAGCTACGACACGCGTAGTTTAATTTCTTTTTTAACGGATGTGAAGTCTGGGGTGCCGCGGGTCCAAAGCCCTGTATACTCTCACTTAACTTATGATATTGTGCCAGATGAATATATTACGATTGAGAATCCGGATATTCTAATTGTTGAGGGCTTAAATGTTCTTCAGACTGCGATTACAAATAATCATAATATGCCTAACTATTTTGTATCTGATTTTTTTGATTTTTCTATTTATGTGGATGCTGATGTAAACGATATCGAGACATGGTACATTGATCGGTTTATTAAGCTCAGAGATACTGCCTTCCAAGATGAACAATCTTATTTCAAAAAATATGCACAGCTGTCTCTAGAGGAATCTATTGAAATCTCAAAGCGGATCTGGAAAGAAATAAACTACGTTAATTTGCAGCAAAATATTCTGCCCACCCGAAATCGTGCGGATCTTATAATACATAAGGACAACAATCATCACGTAGATCGAATTAAGCTGCGAAAATAAAGATTGAAGTCCTTAGCCGACCAAGTTGCTGAGATTCAGCACTTGGTTTTTTTGGTGCTCACATCAAATTGGGTGAATATTCTGGGTTTAATGTCTCTGTCCTCTGATCAAGGCGAACGTATACTGTGGTACATTCGTACACAAACGTGAAGAGAGGATAAATCAAATGATCGATATCGCCTTGGCTTTTCAAGATAAGGATGGGAAATATGCTGAACATGCCGGAGTCGTTCTAGCGTCAATTTTTCATCATACGAGTTCCCCAATTCATATTCATATTTTACATGATGTTTCTTTAAGTGAAACTAATAAGCGCAGGCTTAGCGCATTAACTACAAAACATAATCATACCCTTAGCTTTTATTCAATCACTATGCCCGATGATCTAACTCAGGTGTTAGCCAATGTTAACTCCATTAATGTATGGACGCAGGCATGTATGTATCGATTGCTTCTTCCTGCACTAATACCCGTGGACAAAATCATCTATCTGGACTGCGATGTATTAGTGAATATGGACATAACTGAATTATGGCAGGTTGAACTGGATGACAAGTATTTGGCCGCAATTTGGGACCAAGGGATTAGAGAGGTTGCTCATATTGTGAGCGCTAAGGGATTAAATCCTGAGCTTTATTTTAATTCCGGAGTGATTTTATTTTCTTTGCATAATATCCGCCAGAATACCAACTGGTACGAAGAAATGCTAACCTTCCTACGTACCTTTCCTGATGTCACCATGCCAGATCAGGATGTTCTGAATGCGGTTTTTGGTGGGAATTACCTCCCCCTTGATATCCGTTTTAATTCGTTCAACACAAACATTCCGGACCATGATTTCACTAACAAAATCATCCATTTTGCCGGAGATGATAAATGCTGGAATAAAGATTCCGCGGGTTCATCCCTATATCAGCAATTCCTAAAGCTAACCCCTTGGAGAATCACTAGAGCCAAAATCAGACGAAGAAAACGGAAAAGCAGCCCTTTAAAACCACACCTCACCCGAAAAAGAAACAAGCAGAAAATAAAAATTGTTCAGTTGAACTTAACCCCTATTTTTTTATCCGATTTAAAACAAATTAGACCGATTAGACCGATTAGAAAAAGCCCCATTTGATATGGGGCGGCATTCTTTAGTTCACTTTCGTAAAAAACCATTTCTGAGCATCACTCCCGTTATCTGTCCACTGCTGGACAGCTGCGCCATCGGCTGTTGATGCTCCGGATACATCCATGGCTAATCCGCTCACTTTTGAAATAAGTTTATAATAGCCCCCTCCGACATCAATAATGCTCCATCGCTGAGCGTTGGTACCATTGTCATCCCACTGCTGCAGCTGTACACCGCTCGCGGTTGATGAGTTTGGCACATCCAACACTTTTCCACTATGCACTGCCGTAAGCTTGTAATAACCGTCGCCTGTACTCTCCACTTTAAATTTCTGATTATTGGCAGTGTAATTGGTCCATTGCTGCATTTTCGCCCCGCTTGCTGTGGATACATCCACTACGTCCAGAACCTTACCACTAGCCTTGTCAGCTAAAGTGTAAATCCCACCACTAACAATGCTTGAGGTAGGCGCAGCCTGATACACCCGTACGTAATCAACCAGCATTTGAGCTGGGAAAGCAGTTGAAGCATTTGGACTTCCCGGCCAATTTCCACCCACGGCAAGGTTTAGCAGGATGAAGAAAGGTTTCTGGAACTCCTCCGTATTTCCGGTTCCGTTCTCAATATAAAAAGCATTAAATGGGTTGCCGTCTACAAACCATCTTATATAATTCGCATCCCATTCCACGCTGTACACATGGTACTGTGAGAAATCGAGGTTACCAGACACCTGACCGTACTCGGCATGCCCATTGGCATCCCAATGTACCGTCCCATTAACAAAAGCATTATTGTTCACACGCTCCATAATATCTGTTTCCCCAGATTTCGGCCAACCCACTGAATCAATATTTGCCCCAAGCATCCAAAATGCTGGCCAGAGCCCCTGTCCTGAAGGCAATTTGATTCTAGCTTCGATTTTTCCGTAGGTGAAGCTTTTGAGTCCCTGTGTTTTGATCCGTGCAGAGGTATAATTCATCCCCCCGTACGACTCCTTTTGTGCAGTTATCACTAAATTCCCACCCGTTACCTGCAGGTTCTGCGGGCGACTGGTATAATACTGAAGCTCATTGTTTCCCCAACCTCCGCTACCCGTACCTATTTCCGCCGACCAATTATTAGTGTTCAGAGAATTCCCATCAAATTCATCGCTCCATGCCAGATTCCAGCTTGATGCCGCGCTTGAACTCCCTGTAGGTACCCAAGCAATTAAGAGGGTGAACAGCAGAAATAGACTTAACATTTTTCCTTTTCGTAACATCGTCTTTCCTCCTACTGATTTCATTGCGCGGCGCGCTCGCACATTTGAAACCGGTTTCGAATATTGGATAAAACAAAACGTTATCCCATAAACAGCTATAACAGCCGGAGTCAGGTTAACGCCTCGCTTCATTTGATGTGTACGTCTTTTCTAAACGCAATATGCCAACATTTCGATTAAAGGGACCATTTTCCATAGTTCTGCATGCTTAATGTCCAGGTTTTCTCTGCGTATTTCACCGTCGCCATACTCTCAGAGAGCGTCCATGCTATACCAACATACTGATCCATGTGATCGTCAAGGAATGATTTCCAATGTTGTCCTCCGTCTATCGTTATAAATAACAATGTATGTTCTTTTTCAACGGGCCGAGTAATTAAGATTCCTTGATCCTTCGTAAGAAAGAGGGGAGGATAAGCATAGATTTGCGAGTTTACTAACTCACCCGGCACTGTGACTGTCTGTTCACTCCAGGTAACTCCACCATCCATTGTTTTATATAAACCAACCTTTCCCTCCCATGGAGCATTCGTTGTAATCCAGCCTTCTTTTTCATTAACAAAAGTAAGTCCCGATTTCACCCCGCTAGGAAGAGTACTTCCTGCTTGTAAGCTATCCCCAATCTCCTTCCAAGTCTCTCCCCCATCACTAGTTGCATAAAGCTCCATATCTTCGCGTGACATCCCTTGAAAATGATAGACTGCTTTCCAACCTATATTTTTGTTGAGGAACACAGTATCTTCTCTGCGGTTATCTGAAGAATCAGTATCAGAATTCAAATTTGTATTTGGATTAGGATTAGGATTAGGAGAAGGAGAAGTTTCCTGATTAGAAGTTGGATGAGGGATTGGAGTGGTATTGGAACAACCAGATGCTATCACTGCAGCAATTAGTAGTATTGAAACTAGATATTTCATCTTGTTACCACGCCTTCGTTTATTTTTCTAAAAAAGTATAGTGGTGCTGTGCATATAGCTTCGTCCGCAAACGTATTCAGTAAATGAAATTTTATCCTAAAATATCTGAAAAGTATTTACAGTTTCTTTATATAATCCAGCTACACCAAGTCCTATCGGACCGAGGAGACGTTATTGGTTCAATTTCAAGAGAATTCTTCTGTTAACGGACTGAGATGCAACTCTTTGGCTAATTCTCCTACTTTTATCGGCGATAAACAGACAATAAGGGCTATACGGTCCGCGAGTTCGGTAAATAGAGCTAAAAAGCAAAGATAAGCGCTATACAGTCCGAAGATGAAGTGAACGAAACCTTCAAGCAGCAGGTTATCAGCCTATAGTAGATATGAATGAATTCATTGAGCAAGGATCTACTCTTTGAATGTCAAAAGAAAAAGAAACGGCATTTCTGCCGTTTCTTTGGGTTATGGATGGTCAGGGCTCAGAGCCTGTTTTACTCCAATCCATGTTCTCTGCGGATGTTATACATACCCTGAACAAGCAGCTCAGATGGATCCCGGTTCAATTGCAAATGGGTCAGCAACAGATGAAGCGGGAATGCACATACGTTATTCCCATCGGTGATCGCTGGAAATCCAGCCTCGAAGACTGGTCCCAATTTCTCGTTCCAAGCTAGCCCGACATGCACTTTTTCTGGAGCAAATTCTTGGGTAATTTCCTCAATACAAAGCGGAACTAACACATTGTCAATGATCCCTTTTGCTTCTTCTTCACTTGCTGGTGGTTTTGGAAGTGTTTTGCCTCCCTCAATTTTCATCAGCTCAACGAAGAATGAGGCCATCCATGCTGCCGGATCCTTACCCGACTGGAATCTTGCAATTAACTCGCGCAGAAAAAATCCGCAGGAATACACCTGATCTAATTCAGTTTTCACGTGAAAAACAAAAACAGGACCGTAGGCTTCCATGTTCAATACTTGTCCTTCAACATCTTTAAAGTGTACTCTCAATGCTACAAGGCCGTTATGGTGAACAGCCTTTAGCAGCTGTGCCATATCCTCTTCAGACATTTCTGTATTATCATTTACTTCCTCATTCTCATTTGTTATTTCATTTTCATTAGTCGTCTCATTGTTCATTTTATAATTCCCTCCCATACCTATCATACCATCTAGCGAATTGAACGAACACTTTATAATAGAACAATTTCTACCAGATTGCAGAGAAAACAAAAAAACGGCAGCTTTGCCGTTTCTCTGTTCGTCTCGCTGGAGCTCAATAGCTAGATCATATCCCTTACTTTCTTCACTATTTTACCAGTTAATTGATTAATATCCCCCTCATTTAACTTATAAGCTGAGGTATCTTTACGTGCAGGTTTGTGATCTGCCGATATCAGATCTGCGATATGCTGCTCGATGAATACAACAGGATCTGCTCCAGTTCTTTTTCTGAGCTCCCCTGGCACCTTCGGATTTGGACCGTCAGCTCCGCCACTGATTGAAAGGTAACCATACTTTTGCGGATTTTTCTTCAAATCCTTTAAATAGGCACGGAGCGGTGTGGCCACTTTCCCCATCCAAACCGGTCCAAAAAATAGGATAATATCATATTTTCCTATTTGCTCAGGCTTCGGTTGAACCAACGGTATCCTGTCAAAAATCATATCGAAGGTAATCCTACCGAGTGTTCGGGGTTTGGCTTCCGAGATTCGGATATGTTCAGCCGACAACGCATTCGCCACACTCCTTGCTAATGCTTCATTATTACCTGTGAATGAATACGAAATGACTGCAATGTTCATATAAATTCTCCTTAAAATGAATTATTTCGTCTCCGCCTGCTGTAGGGCATTTTCGAGTGCCTTAAGATGTATTTTAGAGGTAAGCGTTGCCCCGCTGATAACGTCCACCTGAAGAGACTGCGATTCAATCACATGACTAAACAAATCACCAATGCCTAGACCATCCTTCAGTTCAGCAGGGTTCCCTGTTTTGTCCAAGGCACCTTTGAGTATTTTTATATCTGTCAGCCGTTCAGCAGATATTATTGCCCTCACCTTGGTATCTCTGGAATGATCTTTGATGCCAATGTATTCCCCCACATAGGTACCCTCCCGCAGATTCTGTATATCTATGACGTTGATAGTAAGCTGCTGAACCTCATGCCTTCCCGGAGCAGTCAAGAGAATACCACCTATCCAACCTATGACTGTAATCACGCATAGAATGCTGAGAACAATAATCCATTTATTGAATTTTCGCTTTTTTCCTCTTCTCTTACTCACCTGCTTGCCTCCTCCTTTGGATTTCAATTTCGAATGAATATTTAATTATTCATTCATTATACAAGAAAAAAAAACTGCACCATAAGTGTATTAGGGGCAGTCTGTCAAACCCTTCATGATTAGTTCCAGCATATTGTCCAGAAGTTGTGGAAAGTGCTCCAGCCCGATTTCTTCCTTGTGGGTTTCCACATTAATCATTGCGGCGAAAATCATCATAATCATTTTACTATCCATATCGCTGCGCATTTTACCATCGGCTTGCCACTGCTTAATGATTTCATGGAAGCTATCATACAAGAAGTCGTTTACCTGAATGTTGGTTTCTTCCCGGTACAACTGTTCGATTTTTGCGAAAACACTTTTGTTATACCATTCCTTAAGAATGGGGTTGGCTATCATACCTTCCAAATTAAGCGCCATCATCTGCCGTATTACTGCCAGTGGGCTTTGGCTCATATCGAGCGATTGCATACAGCTTTTTTTGAGCTTTTCGTTTTCCTCTAAAAAAATATCCATAAAAAGCTTTTCCTTAGAGGGATAATAGTTGTAAAAACTTCCTACAGCTATTCCAGCCATTTTGGTAATGCCAGAAACATTAGTATCTTTAAAGCCTTTATTGCTAAATAGCTCTTTCGCGCATTCGTATATCTTTGTTTTTTTGTCTTCCACTTTTCGTCTCTCCGTGAATGAATAATTATTTTTTCATTCATATCATAGTGTTAACAGCTTGGTATGTCAATGCAAAAATAGATCACCAAAAGCATTAACATCTATAGCATCACCCAAATTAGGTTGGAGTGCCCTCTTATTGCGCAAGAATTAGAAAAATTCTGACTAATCATTCTAATCTTTGCCAAAATGCTTAATTACAACATTATTAAAAATCGCGGTGCCACCTTCAGAAAACAAGGTAATGCCTTGATCATTTATTTCCGGGAAAATTTCATTAGAAAATACAATTTCACCATCATCTATAAAAACTTCAATACTTGTTCTATCCACAAGGATCTTCAGATGCACTTTTTTCTTGTTCACATCAAAGGGGGCCTTGCTTTCAAGATATCTGTCACTCTTATCAGGTTGTCCAGTAAAGGCTCTGTTAACATAAGAATATTGTCCTTCAACAAACACTCCTACATCCACATGGCGCGTCTTATCTGCTGATTCACGAAGTCTTAAGCCTACATTGGTAATCTCTGACCAAGATAGATCTGCATCGAGCTGGTAATTTTCACCTGTGATATCAAGTGTTGACGAGCCGTTCACTTTTATTTTTTGCAAGGAATCCGTTGAAGTTACCATTTGATCTAATGCTTCGATGGGCTGTGATACTAACTGATACGATTGCTCTTCATCTCGTGTTAATTTTATTTGACGCACGATTGAATCCATTCCGTTAAAACCTTCGTTAAGATTGGGGGTAACATGAGGGTAATCCCAATTATTCATCCAGGCCAAAGCATATCGATGATTGTATTGATCCTTATCCTTTCCCTCTTCAAACGTTACAGCACCATACCAATCAAATCCATAATCTAGCCACTGTGGTTCATGATAATCCGTGATAAATTCATTCCCATTAAAATCTCCAGTCCAGTAGGCATACGTGTTGGGTTTACCTATCGACTTACCATTTGCACTGACCCCAAGAACCCATTTATAAGTGCCATCATTCGCCCGCATCATATAGAAGTCAGGACACTCCACAATTCCGATATTTTCTGTTTCGAAGCCGCTTGTGTAGTGCCAATCCTTTAAATTGTCAGACTCGTAAAAGCCTACTTTCGTACCTTCGGCTAGTGTCATCACCCATTTATGAGAATGTTGATCCCATATTATCTTCGGATCTCTGAAATCTTCTGTGCCCGGATTTGGCAAAATAGGATCATCACTATATGATTTAAACGTCAGCCCACGATCCGTACTGAACCATAAATATTGTTCTTGCTTCCCCGCCTCTGCAGAGGGCTGTGTTAAAATCGCCACAATTGCCCCTTCGCCAAAACCTGCTGTATTGCTATCGTCAACAACAACAGATCCTGACCAGGGATCACCATTGGGTGTTGTATATTTTGGAATCGCAACGCCTTCATCTGTCCAGCTCACCAAATCCGTTGATGTGGCATGTCTCCATTCTGTACCATTTCCATCCGGGTAATCAGCATTATAGAGATAATAGTAATGATATTTACCATCAAAATAAATGGGCTTCTGCGGATCGTTTTTCCAATGCTCAGGTACAGTGAAATGATAGCTAGCCCGAGTGGTAGGTTTATGATCAGGAACGTCGGTCCCCGGCTTATTCTTCTCTCCAGCGCCATAAGTTACTAATACTATTGTCACAATACAAATTAAACAAAGGATTAATATAGTGATTCCTATCATTTTTTTCTTATTCAAAATATACCTCGCTTTTTTCACATTGCTTATAAAAAGAAAAGTAAACGCCAACTACATCGGCATTTACTTTGTAAATAATTAATACGGTTTGTTACCTTTAAGTGTCAATTGCCCTTGTTCCAAAATGCTGTTCGGTATAACTGAAGTCTTGGAGCCTTTAATATTCAGCACAAAGCTTGGGGCAAAAGTGGAATGATGATCCCCAAAGTAACCTCTATTCGTCATGTAACTTGTGATGACTACATTATTCCCTTTCACTTGCGGAATCGCAAAGTGAGCATAAGTCCAGGTAATATCATAAGGATTAAGATCTTGATGGAGGACAAGTCCTGTACCATTTAATGGTTTATACGGTCCGTTTAAAGAATTAGATACGTACCCGAGCATGTAGATGTCTTCATCATCAATGCCATCAATGAACATTTTAGAACCTCTTGAGCTTGTGAACAGATACCACTTGCCATTCAATTTAAATATGTTCGCACGTTCAATTTCATCTGTCACGGTATTGGAGGCAAGTAGCGGCTTCATTTCTTTTTTGAATGTATAATCATTATTTAATTCAATGATACCAAGCGCACCATTCGCGGTTTCCGCAGATGTTTTGTCAGCACTGCTTAGTAATTTCTTTTTCTCCGCTTGGAAGAAGGCATTGCTATTACCATAATAAGCTTTGTTAAAGAGAGATTCTTCACCCTGGTAACCCGTAGTTGTCCCTGTATTTGCTTCAAACACAAGATACTTGTGGCCTTTATCCTCCACATAGTGAGGATCTCTTAAGGTATGATTATCGTCGTAATCGCCTTTGCTGAAACCGGTGATATCAAGACTTTGATAAATTTCACCTTGATTACCGTCATAGATGGATTTCATATCTTCTACGCCATCAATCTTAAGGGTATCCCCATCCGGGGCAGAGACATTAATTTGAGCTGTAGTTAAAGTTTGTTTCCCGTAAAATCCGCGATCTGGATCCCAAGGATGACGATTGGTGTAGAACAAGCGAACTTTGCCATCAGATGTCATGGTTGCTGAACCGGACCATTCTTCGGCTTGATTGTTTAAAACATAATCATCAGGTACAAGTTTGTCACTATCCTTAAACACCCGGCCGGCATTCTTCCAGCTGCTGATAGAGTTGTCTCCTTCTTTCTTATAGAACAAATAAATAAATGTGTCTGATCCGTTATTAGGGTCGCCCGCCAGACCAAAAACAATTTGATACCCCTTATAACTTGCTGCAGTTCCATCTGCATTTTGCAGCGGCCAAGTATCCCAAACATCCATTTCAATTTTGTTTCCATTCTCATCGAACTTAACGGCTGCAGGAATGTTCTTAATCGTTGAAGCATCAAATTTTGGGACTTGGAATTGATTACTATTTTGTTGTTTGGGTAATTTCAACATGTCAGCGCGAGTGATATGAGAGAAACCGTAGTCATTGTACTCCGGCTTGTTCGGCTTGTTATTTCCTTTCGCAAAGGTTTGAGTAGCTCCACCTAACATTAAAGCAGCTGTAAAGGTTAGGATTGTTGTTTGTTTAATCATTTTCTTGAAATTCATCATCTAACTCCTCTTATACTTTAAATTTGGGTTTCGGTCTTCCTTTGTGCTGTTCCCCTTTTAAATTCTAATGAAGAGTAGACGTTATGAGTATGTCGTGAATTGATGCATTTACAGGGTTATATTGATTTGGTTTTATTACTTCACATGGCTATCCCACGATTTTTGAAGCTCTTGAAGCAATTGATCCCGATTGATTTGCTCTCCTACATAAGCTTGCATAAGATAGCCAAACTCCTCTCTTGCTCTGGGAGGGAATTTGAACCAATTCCAAGATAATGTTTTCTGCTCATCGACGTATCGCATAAGATCTTTTACAAGCGCTCCCGAACGGTCCGTCTCTATATTTTTAAAAGCTGAAATAAAATGAAAGCGATCCTTCATGAACTTTTTCCCTGTTTCCGAGGAAACCATCCAGTTCAAAAACTTTTTGGCTTCCTTCTTCTTTTCTGGCGAAGATTCTTTATTAACAGCCCAATTATTAGATATCCCTACTGGCAACGCATTGTTTTCGGCACCATCATTAATAGGCATGGGTAAAAAACCGATATTCATATTCGGCGATATTTGATCAATTTTAGACTGAACCCAATTCCCTTGTTTAAGAATCGCCGTTCTCCCTGTTGCAAATAACTCAACTTCCGAATTATAATCTGTTGTCAAAAAATTTTCGTTACCATATTGTACGGTCAAATCCAGCATCCGAATGACATCTTTAACTTCCTTATTCTCTCGAAAAGATTGTGTTCCGTTGTTTAACCCTTGAATAAAAGCATCCGGCTCCTCCTGTTGTGCAATAGCAATATTCAACAGAAGTACAAAAAACCAATGATCGGAATACCCAACAGAAAAAGGAGTCACACCTATAGCCTTCAGCTTTTTCGCCGCCACTTTTAATTCAGTAAACGTTGTCGGGAGAGGAGTAACCCCAGCCTTTGCGAATAAATCCTTATTATAAATAAAACCGTAGCCTTCAAAATTGATCGGCATCCCGTATATTTTCCCGTCCATCTTCATCGGTTCTAGCGCCTCGTCATAAGCCTGTTCCACCCAGGGTTGATCCGATAAATCTTCAAGATATCTACTCCATGCCCTCGCTTCTTCATAACCGCCATTTGGAAAAATATCCGGACCAACATTGGCCGCAAACCTCGCCTTTAGCTCATCAAGGTAGTTAGCTCCTCCGCCAAAGGTTAGAATTTCCACGTTAATATTCGGGTTTTCCTTTTCATATTCCTTAACCATCTGCTCGAATTCTATAGAAATTTCCACTTTAGGATTCAGTACCTCCAAAGTGACTGTCTTATCCGCTACCTTCAAATCCGCTTCCTTCAGTGGACGTGTATGCGCACCACATGAAGAAAGCGTTAGCGTAATCAACCCCACGATAATCATTTGAACCCTTTTTATTTTCATAATTCCCCCAGATGCATTCAACAATGAACTTATGTATTGGCTATCCTGACTTCCGCGTCTATTTCTCTTGCTCCCTGTGAATTACGATATTCAGCAGGCGTCATACCGACGTTTTTTTTGAACAGCTTAGAGAAATAAATCTCATCTTGATACCCTAGCTTTAAGGCAATCGAGTACATCTTTTCATCCGATTCCAGTAACCACTGTTTCGCTTGATTTATTCGTAAATGAATGACGTAGTTAGTAAGAGTCATCCCTACTTCTTGCTTAAATCTCCGCGAGATATGTTCTCGGCTCAGAAAAAAACGGGTGGATAATTTGTCCAAACTTAACTCTTCCATATAATGCTCATCAACAAATGCGACAATATCATTCATACGCCTAACATCATCTAAATCCGCCAAACGATGGATTGCTCTAAAATTTTGTTCAGCCATAGACCTTTGTGCAGATTGAAAAGATAAGGATATCTCTGCGAGCGATTGAATGGAAGGGCCACTAACCAAACGAACAGGTATATCAAAATGCTGGGTAATCCATTCCTCTATCGGGAAAAACTGTCCATGAAGGGACAGAATCACACAGACATTAGGATCATTTTGAAGCGTAAATGCATTTCCCCACTCCCGTGTAACCAGTTCTTCGGTCAAAAGCTGAATGTATGGCTCCGAATAATGAGATTGGTAAAAATACATCATGGTGAAGTCGTATACGTCTGCCTGTGGGAGAGCTGAGGCAATTTCGCCTGCATCAAAAGCTTCACCGTTACAAGCAGCAGTAATCTCCCTGTTTAAGCGAAATATTTTTACTTCTTCATAAAATCCGGACTCCATATTGCGACGTTCTCCCTCTTCTTGTTCCCAGGCTCTCAACGCCCCTTCTAAAGTTTCATTCAGCATTTTCTCTTCAATTGGCTTCATCAAATAATCAAAGCATCCCAGCTTAAACGCTTTACGCATGAAACAATAATCGTCAAACCCAGAAATCATAATCACTTTTCCCGGATAGTCTTTAGCAGCCAACCACTCGATTAACTCCATCCCGCTATTTTTGGGCATTTTAACATCTGTCATTATGATCTCTGGAGATTTCTGCTCAATCAACGCCTTAGCCTCGAGACCATTTCTGGCTTCCAGCACTTCGGTAATCCCGTATTGCTCCCACCGTCCCAAAAAACGGATGATTTTTCTAACATTAGACTCATCATCTACAATAAGAGCTTTCATAAACGTTACTTCTCCTTTAGGTAGAGTGGAATTACTAGCCGTACAGTGAACCCTTGTCCCTGCATTGAATCCAGTTTGATTCCCGCTGTGTGATCGAAATGAAGAACCAAGCGATCATGAATGTTTTTTAACCCGATATGTGCAAAAGAAGGATTGCCTTCGTTAACCGGTGTGTAGAGATTATTTTTTAATGCCTCAAGTTCATCATCCGTCACGCTGTTTCCGTTATTTTCTACGACTAGATTCAAATATTCACCTTGTATTTCACCATAAATATGGATGTAAGCTTGTTCATAGCCCTCGTCATAACAGTGCTTAAAAAAGTTCTCAACGAGCGGCTGCAGGATCATACTGGGAACCGGAATATCAAAAATATCTTTAGGTATATCAATGGAATAGCTAAAATCAGTCTGAAAACGTTCCGCTTGAAGATTCAAATAAGCCTGTACATAATCCACTTCGCTTTGAACCGTCGCCTTCTGATCCACACGAATCGAGTACCGCATCATTTTGGATAAAGAGGTAATCAGTTGATATACTTTTGGAGATTCAGAGAGTAGGGCAACAGCAGCAATGGATTGTAAAGAATTAAATAAAAAGTGCGGATTAATCTGCGACTTTAGCGCCCTATGCTGATTTTTCCTGTTCTCTATCTCAAGCTTATACTCCCGGTCAATGTGACGGTTGATCCGATTCATCATCTCCTTGATATGTCTTTCTAGAATACCGATTTCGTCCTCCCGCATATCGTCGAATGGGGCATTCATATTCCTCCCCTCGATGCGCTGGACTTTTTGACTAAGCAATTTTATCGGCCGTGTAAATCCATATGAAATGATTGTTATCATTATCAAGCCCAGTCCACCTACAACCACACCTACAATGATGTTTGTATAGGCGGTTTTCCTTACATCTTCAAATAAAAAAGAGCTCGGGGTTACCTTAGCAAAATGCCACTCTTTTATCGGTTCCTGCAATGTTCTAGTAAACACAATATCTCCTTCTGGAGATTTAGTATCTGCCTGTGCCGGACTTATTTTCCTTTGCAGTTCATCAGGAACGGTTTTGCCTATCCATGTTTCATCACTGGCGTAAATGACATGATCCTCCGCATCGGAAAGCCACACGCTCTCTTTATTTTTCTGTAGAAAATGATTAGCGATATGAGCAATCTTGTCCAAATCAATATCTATAGTGATGACGCCCAGAAATTCCTGCGTTAGGACATCCACAATTTTGTGATGAACCGTCAAGACCATCGTTTTATCCGAAGGAGGCATAATGGAGGTATCGTTATAGTTCTCAATCAGATGCGGAGCTTCAATAAGATAATTGCTATTAGAGCTCATCAGCTTCTGAATGGAAGCTTGCTGTAATAAATCCGGATTCCTTTTACGGGAACTTAACATGGCATTATAAACTGTAAATGAGCTTTTCCCTTCGTTTATGAATAAACGAATCTGACGAATTTCACTCCTCATGAGATAGAAGTTAGTCATACCCTTATTAATTTCAAGCTGCTTAAAATAAAAATCTTCTTCTAACCCTTCTTCAAACACCCTGAATAAGTCTGGATTTCGGTATAAAATATATGGAAGATTAATGATTTCATCAAAATATTGCTCTAGATCGGCTGACGCCTGCTGAATTTGCTCTTGGCTGTTCTCAAGTTCATGTCGTTCCACATTCTCTTTCGTCTGCCGATAGATCAACAACACGGATAAAAAATACGGTAGAATTATAAACACAAGCAGCAAGAATAATAAGCGCTTATGAATGCTTTTCAAATAAATACTCCTCTGTAAAAATTTCGGTTTTCAGCAAAAAATCTAATATCAGGTTTTATATTTTCACAAATATCCAACACAAAATCAAAATACTTGTTGCTGAGCAACAAGTATTTTTGCCGGATCCATATATGACAAACGCCAATCGTTTATTACCCAGATTATATCCATATGAAACAACCGTAAAGAAATTTCCGCAAATTAATCAGCTATTTGAAGATTGAAATAATTCCCTGCACAATGGGCTTCCAAAGATGGGGGTATTCTTGCTGAATTAACTGTCTTACCTCCTCCCCCTTGATGTCGTTGAAATTATTATCTTGAGTAATAAAGGTATAAGCACCTTTTACGGTATCCCCTATAGCTATATGCCCGCTTGCATATCCACCCATTGCAATATGGGAAGCGATAGAGAGACCACCCAAGGAGAACATACCTACAGCTAAACCTCCAACAGCAAATATCCCCAATGCTATTCCACCAACGGCCATTGTACCCGCCGCAATGCCCCCAACGGCTAACAAAAGCCCTAGAGCCAGACCTGCAAAGCTGATGAGTCCTAAAGCAAGCGCACCTAAACATAATCCGCCCAAAGCAACAATACCAATGGATACAGCACCAATCGCAACATTACCTATGGCAATAACCCCTTTGGCAACGTATAGCCCCCGTCCGATATGGATATGAACCAGAGGAATTCCAAAGCATGTTCTCTTACTTTTGTACTCATAATGAAACAAGGAATTCAGATCTACATATACGGGGCTTGCGACATGCTCTGCTTTGGTATCGCTTGAAGCATCCTTCACCAGATGATCCAAACTTACGTGAAATAATTCACTTAAACTAATCATCTTATCCATTTCGGGATAGGATTGACCTGATTCCCACTTAGACACGGCTTGCCGCGAAACACCAATCACCTCCGCCAAGTTCTCCTGGGACATTCCTCTCTGTTTCCTATAGCTTTGCAATTTATTTGCAAAGTCCATTCGCCATCACCTCATGCTCATCATATTATAACGTTCTGTAATTGACTACCTATCTACCCTTACATACTGTCAACCACTGGTTGCACAGCTGATTTTGCGGGCTTTTATCCTCATTAAACGTTCTTGATTCCCCATTCTCCCTGTTTCCGGGCAAGATGATAGCGTATAATATACGATATAGAATATTCATCAGAGGAGACTATAAAACCATGAAATTGAGTATGAATTGGATTACGCTTCGGGTCCGCGATCTGGAGGCTTCCCTTCATTTTTATAACCGGATACTGGGGCTACCCATTGAGCGTAGATTTGAAAGCAGTGGAAAACAGATCGTCATGTTAGGTCTGGAGGGGCAACCCAAGATCGAGCTTATTCAGGGAAGTGACCCGGCTTTGAAACCGGAATGTGGCGTTTCTGTGGGTTTCGAAGTGGAGTCACTTGATGAAGCGATGGAGAGTTTAAAAAGCCAAGGTATCCCAGTAGCGCGCGGACCAATCGCCCCCAATCCCCACCTGCGGTTCTTTTATATCCTGGACCCGGACGGGTTTGAGGTGCAGTTAGCGGAGCATAACTAACGTTTATCAAGCGCGTTATTACCTCAAAAAGAAATAGACCGCCCTAACCAAAGGTAGCGGTCTATTCTGCCGTGTAAAACCTAACCCCCACTCTTAAAGCAAGGCTTTATTCAACAGCTTTAGTTGATCTTTTTTCAGTGAAAAAGTAAACCAAAGCCAATAGCGGCAGGATCACTCCGATGAGTGAGGCGAAGGTCCATCCCCCATAGGCATAAGCCCAACCACCCAAAGATGATCCAACGGCTCCACCCACGAAGAAAATCGCCATAAAGATCCCATTAAGACGCCCCCTCGCTTCACTACCCAATGAATAAATCACACGCTGTCCGAGTACAAGATTTCCGGATACGGCCATATCCAATGTAATCGCGGAAATAAAGAGCAGAATGAGAGCAAAAGTTGAGTGGCTATGGAAAAGATGAATTAGTAAAAAAGACAAGGTGGCAATGATCATGGCCAGCCCGGTTAACCATTTGCTCCAACCTTTATCTGCCAGTCTTCCAGCAATCGGCGCGGCTACAGCCCCACCAACACCTACTAAAGCAAACCATGCGATACCTTGCTGCGACATTCCAAAATCATCCGCCAACCGCAACGGAACCACCGTCCAAAAGAGACTAAAAGCTCCAAATAAACAAGCTTGATATAAGGCACGTCGGCGCAATATAGGCGTTTGTTTTAAAAGGGTGCCTAAAGAGACAATTAATTTACCATAGCTTACCGAAGGTGCAGGTTTACGTTCAGGAAGAAATCGCGACAGCAGAATGGCTAACAACGTGATGACGACCGCTGAAAAAATAAACACGGCTTGCCATCCCCAGATGCTGGTGATAAAGCTTGCCACGGGCCGGGCAAACATAATACCTAGCAAGAGTCCACTCATAACATTACCAACCACACGGCCACGCTGCTCTTCAGACGCTAAATAGGTGGCATAAGGCACCAGGATTTGGGCTACCACAGAACCGGTTCCTATAAACAAAGATGCTGTCAGGAATAAAGGCGCATTAGCTGCGAAGGCTGCAACCAGCAATGCACCCACTGCAACCATTAACGTGATTATCGTGAGACGCCGATTCTCAACAATGTCACTCAACGGCACGATAAATAACAAACCTACAACATAACCGATTTGAGTTAAAGTGACTATCAAGCCTGCGGCTGTAGAAGAAAGTCCTGTCGAGACACTGATAGGTCCAACAAGGGTTTGAGCATAATAAAGATTGGCCACGATAAGCCCACATGCGGCTGCTAACATAAACATCATCCAACTTGAAATGTGGTTCTCTTTCACCGCTTGTTCTTTTTGCATGTGAATCCTCCTCAGATGGTCTTAATAATTTAAATACTGTACGTTCAGTTCACTAATTCATGTTTAAATAATATACTGAACGTATCGTTTTGTAAATAGGTGATAGTCATTTATTTTTTTAGGTTTTTTTAGTATACTGAACGTATAGTTTATATTTTGATTGGAAACAGATTAATGAAAGGGTGATTTCAGATGGAGAGTAAACGAGGGCGTCCGCGTAATGTTGAGACGGAGAAGTCTATTCTTACCGCATCCTATGATTTGTTATTGGAAAATGGTTTTGGAGCAGTTACGGTGGAAAAAATAGCGGATCGTGCCAAGGTCAGCAAAGCTACGATATATAAATGGTGGCCTAACAAGGCTGCCGTGGTGATGGATGCATTCCTATCCTCCGCTGCGGACAGACTGCCCGTACCTGACACAGGTTCAGTATTTGATGATATTCTCATGCATGCAACGAACTTATCCCGGTTCTTGATTAGTCGAGAGGGTAAAATCATTACGGAGATCATTGGCGAAGGACAGATGGATTCAGGTTTGGCGGAAGCTTATCGGACCCGATATTTCCAGCCTCGTCGGCTTGAGGCACGGCTGCTTATGGAACGGGGTGTTCAGCGCGGGGAATTGAAGGATAATCTCGATATTGAAGTAGTTACCGATCTTATTTACGGGCCGATATTCTACCGCTTGCTGGTGACCGGCCAACCCATAGACGATGCTTATGTGCAGCAGTTGGTGAGGTACGCTTTTCAAGGAATACGTAACTAACGGGAACGGTAATGGAAAAATAGACCGCCCTCTCTCACCAGAGATGCGGTCTATTTCTGCTCGTAGTACTATAAAAGGTCGGCCTGGCGGAAGGTTGAGATACAACGGACCGAGGTGCTCTTATTTTCTGATTATGGGGCGTTTTCCCAAGATATCGGACTCCTACGCACTTATTTAGTCTTTTCAAAGCAAAATACTGCTACTGGAGAGGAAATAAGTGCGCTACGGTCCGATCACCCGACTAATTGCACCGAATATAGAAAACAAGAGCTATACAGTCCGCAGGATCATAAGTGGGTGATTCGAACGGACAGGAGCTCAGTTTCACTAATTAAATCAATTTCCAACGAAACCTTTCTGCTGCAAAATGTCTCCCGTATCGTTCCATAATTTATTTTCCATTACCTTATCTCCTCCCGGTTGTACGGGTACAATGGGATTGCCTGTCCCAACGTTAAAATATCCCCCGGTGCTCTCTTGATACTTAGGATCGGTCATTAAACGAATAATGATCTCAGCTCCTTTACGAGGATCGCCAATACGAAAGAAATTCAATAAGTGCTTAAGCATCGAAGAAAACCAAAGTTCACGCCCGAGACCTGTAACGTTAAAACCCGGATTCAATGCATGAACGCTAATTCCCGTTTCCGCCCATCGACGTGCAAGCTCACTGGTAAACATAATATTTAACAGTTTGGTTTTCCCATAAATCTCAGATGATCCTCTGGAAGTAAAAGAAGCTGTATTGAGCAAATCTTCTGGCAACTTTAGCACTCCATGCCGGCGTGAAGCTTCCGAAGCAACATTTATAATTTTTGCATTTCCTGCTGCTCTCAAAGAACGTTCTAAAGTATGCGTCAATAACCAAGGTGCAAAATAGTTCACAGCCATCATTTCTGAGAATCCATCTGCAGTTATCCGCTGTTCAAACCCATGAAGCCCTGCATTATTTATTAACACATCTATCTTCGGAAAAACACTAGATATTTCTTGTCCTAACCTAGTGACATCCTTCATTGAGGATAGATCTCCGTAAAAAAAACTAATTTCGGCTGCTGGTACGCTCTCCTTTATCATTTTTTCAGTTGCTTCCGAACGCGTATTACTCCTTGCAGTCAGAACAAGATGGGCACCTCGCTTAGCCATTTCAAGTGCAACGAGTTGTCCCAAACCGCTTGTAGCTCCAGTAATTACAATAATCGGCTTTGTCATCTTCAACATTCTCCTTTATATAAGGAATTCATAAGGGCCAATTTCATTTTGACAGCGTATTGTCCAAAACATATAATTGATATATATCAACTATATGACGATGATTGATATATGTCAACTACATAGATGTTTGATGACTTTAAAATACAAGGTTAGGTGGCTAAAACAATGAATGCCGAGCGTAAAGACACGTTGAGAGGGCAATTAGAACTGAAGCTAGGTGGACAAATTAGTGCCCTCATTAGTGCTTCGCATGCCCTAAATGTCAGAACTACTGCCGCTTTCGATTCAACTATACAGCCTGCTGCTTTCCATATAGTCCGTTGGCTGTACTCTTATGGACCAACAAGCGCCTCTGTGTTGGCAGAATCAACGGCTATGGATCGTAGTTCAGTCAGCCGTCTCATCAAGCAACTCGAGAATTTGGGTTATGTTAGAAGAGAAGATTCTCCTAATGATCGTCGAGCTATACTTCTTACTCTCACTGATCTTGGACGGCAAAAAACCTTTGACGCGTTACAGGATAAGGAGTTCATATTTTATGAGCGCATAGCCCAATGGGATAATCAACAGCTTGAAACCTTTATCCTAATGCTTCAGGAGTTTAATGGATTTAATGATAATTAATAAATGGAAACAAAAAAAGAAACAGCATCTTGCTGTTTCTTTAGATATGGATTGTCTGTAATTGGAGTCAGCAATTGTCACTGATGTTCATCTTCGGCATGTTCATTATTGCACTGCTCAACTACCTCAAAAAGAAATAGACCGTCCTCTCGCAAAGGAATGCGGTCTATTTCCTGACTAAACTTCCGAAGCCGCTTTTATCCACCCAAACTATACCACGATCAAAACCAAATAAATAGTCACTCACTCCCCAAACAGCAAAAAAACGGCATTTCTGCCGTTTCTTTAGGATGGACTCTCAGGGGCTCGAACCCTGGACAAATAGATTAAGAGTCTACTGCTCTACCAACTGAGCTAAGAGTCCATATGATGTTTGGTGGAGCCAAGGGGGATCGAACCCCTGACCTCATCGCTGCCAGCGATGCGCTCTCCCAGCTGAGCTATGGCCCCAAACTGAAATTTCAGATGTATGTAATCACACATTTTTAAATTTTAGTTTGGTCGTAATTGAGTTGTTCCGATAAACTCAAGCGTCGTAGGCGACTTCTATATAATATAAAAAATCGCCCTCTATGTCAACACTTTTTTTAAAATTCATTTTTCCACTCAAATTCCCCGCTGAGAACTTAGAGGAAACAAACCAGTAGAAGCACTCCTAGCAGACCCTAGGACTGGCTGTAACGCCCTAACTGGGCAAAACCCTATAATCCCTCTAATTCTCCCGTACTCTTGGACAGCAGCCCCTTGAGTTCCTTCATGAACATGTTAATATCCTTGAACTGGCGATATACGGACGCAAAACGAACGTAAGCCACTTCATCAACTGGGTAGAGCTGCTCCATCACGAATTCACCAATCTGTTGGCTTTCCACTTCCGCAACGGCGATGCCGCGCAAAGATTTCTCAACCTCGGACACGATCTTTTCTAGACGTTCCACAGAAACCGGCCGTTTCTCACAAGCACGGATAAGACCGCGGAGTATTTTATCACGACTGAATTCCTCACGGCTGCCGTCTTTTTTAATTACAATCAGTGGCGTCTCTTCAATCATTTCAAAAGTAGTGAAACGTTTGCTGCAACGCTCACATTCACGCCTACGACGGATTGACTTATTTTCATTCGCTGGTCGCGAGTCCAGCACTTTAGTATTTGTGTGATCGCAGTAAGGGCATTTCATAAGCTTCATCACTTCCTATTACATAATGGTATTGGTCCCGGAATGTTATAAATCCGGCTTTTGAACGGCTTTTTTATTATTTCCAGAAATCACCGTTTTTTTCTTGTAATGATAATGGCAAGTCCGGCACATAATACAGTTACCAACAGAGGAGGTGAACAGCAATGAGCCAAAGCAACAACTCCAATAACCTTGTAGCTCCAAATTCCCGCGGTGCCTTGGAACAACTTAAATACGAAGTTGCCCAAGAACTAGGAATCACGCTTTCCCCAGATGGTTACCAAGGCAATAAAACTTCTTATGAAAATGGTTCGATCGGTGGTTACATCACTAAACGTCTTGTAACCCTGGCAGAACAACAACTGGCAGGTCAATACAAATAACCTGACCAACATAAGCTTTTTGAAGAAGTATTAAACGACCTACAAGTCGTTTAATACTTCTTTTTATACATAACACGGCAGAAATTAAAATTCTTTGTAAATGTCCGTGTACTGATCATAGTAATAATTAACGCGCTGTACATAATGCCTGGTTTCACCAATGGGAATATCTTTAATGGTTGCATCTGTCCCATCCCAGATCCCTTCATCCAACCAGCGTTGAACTTTTCCGGGCCCAGCATTATAAGCTGCGATAATTGCTGTACGTTTACCTTCGAACTGACGGGATAAAGTTGAAAGATACCATGTACCCAGTTCAATATTAGCCGAAGGCTCATGCTTGAGTTCTTCCATAGATACGTTTGGAAGCTTGGCCTTTTCCAGCGCCCACTTCGCGGTATCCGGCATAAGCTGCATCAGCCCTAGTGCGCCTTTTTTGGATTCTCGTCCAGTTTTAAAGTTCGTTTCTACACGAATAATCGCGGTTACAAGAAACGGGTCTATCTCATAAGTGATGCTGTGCTTGCGAATCTCGTCTTTAAAATGGATGGGATAAAACCACGACATCCAGTTTGTACTCAGAAACAATATTGCCGTAAAACCAACAAATAGCAGAAGCAGTACTCTTTTTTTACGTAACCATTTCATGATAAACCCAGCCTGTCCCAAAAAACAGCAACCTGTTGCTCAGTGTACGCAAGATCGCCACTGTTGTCGATGATGTAGTCCGCTTTATTACGTTTCTGTTCAATATCCATCTGTGCATTCAATCGCGCTTCTGCTTCTTCTAAAGAGAGCCTATTACGTTCCATTAATCGAGCAATTTGCACTTCACGGGGAACGTAGACTACTACAATCTCATGGAACAGGGATTCAAGCCCTGATTCAAAAAGAAGCGGAATATCCACAATAATAAGCCGCTTCGGCTCTTCCTGCTCCATGCTGTACATACGATTTTTGATTTCCTGCCGGATGGCAGGATGCGTCAAATTGTTCAAGGTTTGCAGGGCCACCGGATCTTGAAAGACGATTTCACCTAATTTGGCCCTATTCAGTGTTCCATCCGAAAAAAGGATCTCTTTTCCAAATTGCTTAGCAGCAGCAGCCAACACTTCATGCCCGGGAAGCATAACTTCTCTGGCGATCACATCGGCATCAACCAGCCTCGCTCCCTTGTTCACAAGCAGTGCAGACACTGTGCTTTTTCCGGATGCGATTCCTCCGGTTAAGCCTATAATCATGTACTCACCTCATAATAGCTTCAGTATTCCCATTGCAATTAATAATAACGCTGGTAATGCGGCAGCATGCTTCATCCAGTAGTTCCCGGCAAATCTAAGTCCAGTCTTCATACCCAGTAATAGAAATGTACCACTAAATAAAGCTATTGTAAGTGATGTCCATATCGGATTGAAGCCAAGCAGCGCTGCGCCAAGTCCAGCCCCAAAAGCATCCAGAGAGAGCGCAATCCCAAGTATCATCGCCTCCATCGAAGAGATGCTTCCTGAGGCATCCATATCCGCAGAAGACGGGGTACGCAAGATCTGCACTACAATCCCCAAACGGCGTAGCTCAAGCGAAAAAACAGCTGATTTCAACGGTTCATCATTCATAACAGGTTCTGTACCCGCTTCAGAATCAGCAGCTACCTCTGCCCAAGCCTGCTCGGAAAATGAGCCCTCATCTACCGTTTCAGCTTTACGTCCGCCATCTGCATCTTTCTCTTTTTGCATCAGCATCTGAACAAGTGACCAGCACCCCATTAGCACAAGTATAACCGCACCAACCATAGAAGCTGCATTCGGAGACACTACCTTGGCAAGCAAAACCCCAACCTGCATCGATACACAGATAACTACCCCCGAACAGAGCGAGATAATCAGAACGGAGAGCAGTGGTATTTTCATTTTACGCAGCCCATATGTAATTCCTACACCAAAACCGTCCAAACTCAAGGCAAACGCTAGCAATAGCAGTGAAAATAATGGGCTGAGCACCCGCAATCCCTCCTGTGAAGAACCGGCAAACTGAAAAGTTTATCGTTTCAGCTTCCGTTCTCTATTAAGCATTCTTCACACAGTATATGGGCGGGACAAGTAGTGGGTGCCAACCTTATTATTTCAACAAATTCAGTTAACAGTCGGGCGCTGGCAATTTGGACAATAATGCGTGCCACGACCGCCTACAACCGTCTTCTCAATCATCGTTCCACAGTTACTACACGGCTGATCCTTACGACCGTAAATCAATAGCTGCTGCTGATACGTACCGCTCTCACCTTGGCCATTAACATATGACTTAACAGATGAACCTCCGGCGTTAACCGCTTCGGCCAGCGTGCTTACAATGGCATGATGCAGCTTGTCCAATTGATTGTCCGTGAGCGATTTGGCGCTGTCTTCAGGATGGATGCCCGCACGGTGCAACGACTCATCTACATAAATATTGCCGATGCCGACGATATATTCCTGATTAAGCAGCAGCGATTTAATTTTGGTGCTTTTACCTGACACGATCTGCTTAAACCTCTCCGGTGTAAAAGAAGGCTCCAGCGGCTCCTGCCCCAGCTTGTTTAAAGGCGGCAGCTGAAGATCTTCTCCCATCTGAAAAAGATGCATCGTACCGAACTGGCGAACATCCGTGTAACGCAGCTCAGTTCCATCCGTAAAATGAAAAATCACATGTGTATGCTTGTCCAGTGGGTCATCATTTGAAAAAAGTCCGTAACGGCCTTCCATCCGCAAATGTGACACAAGCACCAGACCATCAAGCACAATACGCAAAAACTTTCCTCTTCGTTCAACTTTAACAATGCTATGACCTGCCAGCAGGTGGGCAAAAGCCTGAATATCATCCGGACGCTGAATAATCCGCGCCAACCGGACGGTTACATTCTCTATCTGCTTTCCATTAACTAACTCATTAAGTGTTCTCTTGACTGTCTCTACTTCCGGTAATTCCGGCATGATGTCTTCACCTCAACTACATTATAGCTGATATGCACACCTTAAAGGGAGTCTATTTCGCCTCGTACCAGTTACTTCCAAAGCTGACCTCTGCCTTAAGTGGCACAGATAACTTCAGGGCTCCACCCATTACTTCCGGCAAAAGCGTCTTCATAAGCTCCATTTCATCCTCTGGCACCTCGAATACAAGCTCATCGTGTACTTGAAGCAGCATACGGCTCTTAAGCCCACGATCAAATAATGCCTTGTCCATATGCACCATCGCCAGCTTGATAATATCCGCTGCTGTTCCCTGTATAGGTGTATTCATTGCTGTCCGCTCCGCAAAAGAGCGCAGATTAAAGTTCTTCGCATTAATCTCCGGTAGATAACGGCGACGTTCGAGCAACGTGGTCACATAACCATACTTTCGCGCCTCTACTACGATATCGTCCATATAGCGGCGCACACCCTGATATACCTCGAAATACTGCTCAATAAATTGAGCGGCTTCCTTACGCGGAATATTCAAATTCTGCGAGAGGCCGTAATCACTGATCCCGTAGACGATCCCGAAGTTTACGGCTTTTGCGGCACGGCGCATATTGCTGTCCACCTGTTCCGCGGTCACACCGAACACATCCATCGCTGTCTTCGTGTGAATATCCATATCATGCAGAAAAGCTTCCTTCATCCGCTCATCACCTGAAATATGCGCCAGCACACGCAGTTCGATCTGCGAATAGTCGGCTGCCAGGATGGACCAGCCCGGTTCGGACGGAACGAATACCTTGCGGATTTTGCGTCCTTCCTCTAGACGAATCGGGATATTCTGCAAGTTCGGGAATTGGCTGCTAAGCCGTCCTGTAGCGGCAATCGTCTGCCGGTAGAATGTATGCACCTTCCCTGTGTTCGGGGAAATTTCTTTAAGCAGCCCCTCTACGTAGGTAGATTGAAGCTTCGCAATTGTGCGATATTGCAAAATCAAACGCACCACATCGTGGTATGGCGCCAGTTTTTCAAGCACTTCGGCATCCGTGGAATAACCCGTCTTCGTCTTCTTGACGACAGGCAGACCTAGCTTTACAAACAAGATTTCACCCAGCTGCTTTGGTGAGTTCAAATTAAACTCAGTGCCACAAATCTCGTATATTTCACTGACCAATTTGGAAATTTGCGCCTCAAATTCTTTTCCAAGCTCTTTAAGATCACCAGCATTGACTGCAATCCCCTGTTTCTCCATATCCGCCAAAATCCGTGACAAAGGCATTTCCAGATCCTCGAATAGCCCTGTCATCGCGGTCTCCACCAGCTCCTGCTGTTGCTTCTGTGCGATTCCAAGAACCGTTGCACTCTTTCGTGCAACGTGATTTCCTAAGACTTCAAGCTCAGGGATTTTGTATTTGGCACCTTTACCAAATACCTCTTCATCAGGAGAGAGCCGCGGCAAGCCGTATTTAGCAGTGAGATCGTTTAGATTCTGATTAGCCTCCGTAGGATCAAGCAAATAAGCCGCCAGCTGCACATCATGGGCTGCACCTGCAAAAGCAATTCCCTGCCAGTGTAGAGCCAAATCAGCGCGGTGAAGATCATATCCACTTTTCGGAGCCTTTTCATCTCCTAGCCAATCACGCAGCTTCGCAGCAGCCGGTTTATGCAGTAATTCAAACGGCACATAGTAATGCCGCTCCAGAGAGGACAATCCTATTCCGATTACCTCGGCACGATGCGGATTATCTCCATTCGATTCCACATGCAGCGCCGAAATGCCAGCCAGGGCTTCACTTAGCCCCTTAAGTTCTTCTTCACTTACGATCGTAATATCAAGTGCAGCTGCTTCTACTTCAGCAGCACTTTCCTCTCCCTCGGCAACAGGAGCATAAGCACTAAGAGACAAACGTTCCAACAGTGATTTAAATTCCAGCTTGGCAAGCGCTGGGCCGGCTGTATCCGCTAAAATTCCATTAAAGACCATGTCTTCCCACGAATGCTCAAGCGGCACTTCGCGATAGATGGTCGCTAATTTTTTACTCATTACCGCATCTTCCGCATGGGTTTCCAGTTTTTCTTTCATTTTACCCTTTAGCTCACCGGTTCCAGCTAAGACACCTTCCACCGATCCAAATTGATGCAGCAGCTTCAAAGCTGTCTTCTCACCTACGCCGGGTACTCCCGGGATGTTGTCACTCGCATCGCCCATCAGCCCTTTAAGATCAATGATCTGCTCTGGGGTTAGGTCATATTTCTCCCGGATTTGTTCCGGCCCATAAAGCTCAACTTCAGTGACCCCTTTGCGGATTAAAGCAACGGTCGTATGCTCAGAGGCCAGCTGCAACATATCCTTGTCTCCCGACACGATCATAACCTGCCGTCCCGCTTCATCCGCCTGGCGCGAAATGGTGCCAATAATATCATCAGCCTCATAATTGCCAATTTCAAACTGCGGTACACCTAAATTAGTCAGCAATTCCTTCAGCAATGGGAACTGCTCGGAGAGCTCGGGCGGTGTTTTTTGCCGGCCGCCCTTATAATCCTGATAACCTTCATGCCGAAAAGTAACTTTCCCTGCATCGAAAGCGACAATCATATGTGTCGGTTTATGTTCTTCAATTAATCGAAGCAGCATCGTTGTAAATCCGTACACCGCATTTGTCTGTTGCCCTGCTGTATTCGTCAGCGGGGGCATCGCAAAAAAAGCACGGTAAATAATATTGTTTCCATCTATAAGTATCAACTTGTCCATAGTGCACCTCGCCTTTTCATGCTTACTCCTTACATCTTACCATATGCCCTCTACAAGTAGAAACGGCTTTACCAACCTAAACAGTGGGATAAGCTGATATGTTAAGGATATACAACAAGTAGCCGCCCTTTTAAAAGGGCGGCTACTTAGTTTAACTAAAGATATAACAAAAGATGTGTAAGTACAAATTACTGATTCAAGTCCGGACGGCTGCCTGTGACCAGATAAACAACACTCTCACCAATGTTAGTCGCATGATCGGCAATCCGTTCAATATAACGGCCTACCAGCGTTAATAACATAGCTTGGGACACAGAATCCGGTTTTGCCACCATATAACTATATAGCTCATTGATCATCGAACCATATAATTGATCGACCTGATCATCATCTTGTGCCATTCTATAAGCCAGATCAGTGTTCTCATCCAGATAAGACTGGATAGCCTCATCAATCATGGTCGTCACAATTTCCGCCATACGTGGAATGTCTACAAGCGGCTTGATCAGCTGCTGTCCATGGATGCGCATAGTTGCTTTCGCAACATCAATAGCCAAGTCACCCATACGTTCCAAATCGCTAGATATTTTGAAAGCAACGATAATGCGGCGCAAATCTTTTGCTACAGGCTGCTGCGTAATAATTAGCCGTGAGCCAATTTCCATGATTTTATCTTCCATGGCATTCAGCTGCAAATCTGCTTTAATGATTTCCTGAGCGCGTACAGTATCAAGATTCTGTAAAGCAACAATTGCTCCACCAAGAGCATCTATTACATGTTCACCCATCTGCTGCAGCAGACTGCGCAGCTCTTCCAAATCTTTATCAAATTCTTTTCTGCGAATCATAGTAAGAGCGATCCTCCTCATTAATGTATGGTCAGCTTGCCATTTCCAAGGACGAGCGCCCTTGTAGCCCGTATCAGCCGAAACGTCCAGAAATATAATCTTCGGTGCGGGAATCCTTAGGAGTCGAGAACAACACCTCTGTATCCGCCGCCTCTACAATTACACCATTCAAGAAAAACACGGTTCGACCAGATACACGTGCCGCCTGATGCATGTTATGAGTAACCATAACGATTGTATACTTACTTCTTAATTCCTGTACAAGCTCCTCTATCTTGAGCGTAGACACAGGATCCAGTGCAGACGTTGCTTCATCCATGAGCAGGATATCCGGCTGAACTGCCAAAGCTCGGGCAATACACAGCCGTTGCTGCTGTCCGCCGGACAAGCTAAGGGCAGATTTTTTCAGAAAATCTTTAACTTCCTCCCACAGCGCGGAATGACGCAGACTTTGCTCTACAATCTCATCCAGTTCGCTCTTTGAACGAATGCCATGCAGGCGAGGACCGTAAGCTACATTGTCGTAAATCGACTTTGGAAAAGGATTTGGCTGTTGGAATACCATGCCGACCTGTTTACGCAGGCTTTCTACCTCTACCTCGTCACTATAAATATTTTTGCCACCGATGTTTACAGTTCCTTCAATACGTGTACCAGGAATCATATCATTCATACGATTCAGCGTGCGCAACAGAGTGGATTTTCCGCAACCGGAAGGTCCGATAAAAGCAGTAACCTGTTTCTCCGGAATTTGCAGATTCACATTCTTCAGTGCGTGAAATGACTCATAGTAGAGATCAAGTTTCTCTATGTCAATGATGGATTTCATTAGTATTTACGTCTCCTTCTCATCATCTTCGTTCTCCATAATAAGCTTTTAATGTAAATACAGTTGGAGAGAAATGTTAACGCAATGTAAAATTGGTGAAGATGAATTAGTCCACGTGATAGTATTCCCTACAATTCGGCGTGTAATCTCACCTGAATCTTGTTTATGAACGGGATAAAGAAGAAAACTCCTGTCATGCTAAATGACCGGAGCTCTCTTTTTGTTAACAACTAATTTATAACCTACACCTCGAATGGAATCGATATGAACGGATTCTGGATCTAGCTCAAGCTTTTTACGGAGTGAACTTACATGCACATCAACTGTACGCTGTCCACCAATATAATCAAAGCCCCAAACAGCGTTCATAAGATCATCTCTTGTCAGCACTACCCCGGGTTTACGGGCCAAATATAACAATACCTCGAACTCTTTAGGTCGAAGGTTGATGCTATGTCCTCCTAAGGAAACTTCATACCGCTCAGGATAGATTTCTAGTTGTCCCAGAATGATCGTTGAAGCAGATATAGGTGTCTCTTGTGGAGCCTCCTCAGCAAGGCCGGAAATCCGCCGTAATACAGCGCTCACTCTTGCAAGCAATTCGGATACTCCAAAAGGTTTGGTTATATAATCATCAGCACCGGATTTCAGCCCTCTAACCACATCTTCTTCAGCATTTTTAGCAGTCAATACGATAATAGGTGTGCGGATACCTTGTCCACGCAATTTATCAAGGATGTCAATGCCATTCATTCCTGGCAGCATCAGATCCAATACGATCAAGTCAAAAGGTTCCCTCGTCGCACGATCATATCCTGCCGTTCCATGATCCTCTACCGTCACCTCGTAACCTTCCTGCGTTAAGTTATAGGACAGCAGCCGGGCTAGTGTCGGTTCGTCTTCAATGACAAGCAATCGTTGAGCCATAGGTTCCCCCGTCTTCCATATAGTTTGATTTTTACAAAACAGCAACAAAACCATCATATCACCGTAATGTTAACTTAGTGTAAAATTGAAAAAGTGAATTTACAAAAATCTAATCGGTCTTTTCTTCCTGCAGCAAAGGCAATTCAATCACAAAGGAACTGCCGATTCCCAGATCACTTTCAACTGAAATCACTCCATGGTGCATATCTACCAAATGCTTCACAATAGACAGCCCCAATCCCGTTCCACCGGAGCTTCTGGATCTTGCCTTATCCACCCGGTAAAAACGTTCAAAAATACGCGGCAGATCTTTTTTAGGAATCCCCATACCCGTATCGCTAACAGTAAATTGAACATTTTCGGAGCCGTCTGGTTTCAGTAGACTCTTAACGTAGACCTTTACGTTTCCGCCTTCATGTGTGTAATTAATCGCATTAGAGAAAAGATTCATAAAGATTTGACGCAGCTTATCCTCATCCGCCTCAATGAACAGCTCCTCAGGAACCTCTACATTAAGACTAATGTTTTTCTTCTCAGCGACTTTACTGATGGTTCCCAGCACGGAATCAAAGAATTCAATGATATGAACCGGTGAGCAATCGAGCTGCACCCGTTTAGATTCGATTTTAGATAATTCCAGAATATCTCCAATCAAGCGATTTAAACGCTCATTCTCATCATATATAATTTGCAGGAAGGATCTCGCCGTCTTCTCATCTTTAACTCCGCCTCCCAGTAAGGTCTCGGCAAACCCTTTGACCGCTGCAACCGGAGTCTTTAGTTCATGCGATACGTTAGCGACAAATTCACTGCGCATCCGCTCCAAACGGCGAATTTCCGTAACCTCTTGCAATAGGAAAAGCATACCTCTGTACGTACCATCCTGGATCATCGGAACCGCGTCCATCCGTACAATTCGCTCTCTTGGGTTATAAATACTTCGCTCTTCATGAATCGGCTCCCGGCTTAATACCCCTTCTTCAAGCAGACGGGTTAGCTCATAATGCCGTTTTAACTCTTTGTACGAATGACCCGCCATTTCACTGTTGCTGACATCAAGCATTCGCTCTGAAGCCCGATTAAGCAGCGCAATCTCTTCTTCCGCATTGATCATTATGATGCCGCCAGTCATATTATCCAGTACGCTTTGCAGCAGATCCTCATTATCACGAATCGTCTTAAGCTGGTCTTGAAGACTGTCTGCCATCGCATTAATCGCGGTAGCCAGCTGTCCAACTTCATCTTTACGCTTCAAATGAACTCTGGCATCATAATCCAGATCGGTAATCCGCCGGGCGACTCTTGTGATTTGCTCCAACGGGGAAGTCATGCTTGAAGCTACTTTATAGCTCACAATAGTTGCTGACAAGAACAAGATAATAAGACCTGCAGCCATGATCATCCAAGCATGCTTAAGACCTTGAGTAACAGCATCAAGTCCCATTGAGACCCGAATATAGCCGTCAAATCCCTGATCAGAAGTTACCTTTCCAGCCACATATAGCATCTCATGCTTTAGAGTTTCGCTGTAACGGATTGCCCGTCCAGTTCCCTCTTTCGCAGCCCCTATCTCTTCTTCACGATTGGAGTGGTTGTCCATTTCCAAGGGGTTTTTCTCAGAATCGCCAATTACTTTACCCGACTTTGTAATAAACGTTATCCGAGAATCTAAAAGTTTAGAAATATGCTCCGCCTGTTCAGTGTAATACGGGATCGCATTTGAAGAATTCATATCTACAAATTCCAGTGTGCCTGAGAGCAAGCTTATTTCCCGGGACATATTCTCTTCCAGAGCAGTTATATGGGAGCTCTTAAACAGATGAGCCATCGTAAATCCAGTACCAATCATGGAAATACCGATTAAGGCCATAAGTATAAACGTAAGACGAGCGCGAAACGGTTTCATCTGAGATTTGCCTCTCCCTTTATCATTGTATCTTTTATCCTAACTTCATTTTCTCCAAAATACCAGTACGACTATGACCGTGACATAAGCCCCCCAGAGTAAATTATATAAAAATAACAGCCCGAGTTGATTAACTCTGGACTGTTACTTTGTATTACTTTTGTAAAAACACATGAGTTTATTCTGTACGGGTAGCAAGAAACCACTGATTACCCTGACGGTCTCTAACCCCTGCTCCTCTTTCTCCATAGGACTTATCCAGTGGTTCTTCAATAATAGAGGCCCCGGCATTCAGGCACTTGCGGTAGGTCTCATCAACATTTCTTACATAAAGATGAATGGCAAGCTGTACCGGTGAATACTTTTCATTCGCTTCGGAAACCTCAATGATGGAATCACCGATTCTGACCTCGGCATGCCTAATCCTACTCTCATCGTTTCGCAGCATATCAATAATTTTGGCATCAAAGCAGTGCACAACAAAATCTATCAATTGGTCTGCATCTTCCGCAATAAAATACGGCGTAACGTTAAGAAACCCATTTCTAATATAATGTGGTGCCATTCGTTGTCCTCCTTTAGACAGGCAAAAACGCCTTCGGCGTTCCTTAAGGATAATTTATAGTCTGGACATATAAATCCTTATAATTTGATTAAAACCCATGGAAAAGCCATTCAGAGAATAATCTGCCCTCCTCATGACTTATCCACCGGTTGTAACCCCATTTATTTAAACACTGGCTCCTTGAATTGAGTCAATTTAGCTGCAGAATCTTTTTCCACATCCGCATGCAGACTGTTGCCGTGAGCATCCATCGTCACAATCGCTGCAAAACCCTCCACATCGAGATGCCACATCGCCTCAGGAATACCAAATTCCATAAAATCAACAGCGTTGACCTTCTTGATGCACTCTGCATAATACTGGGCGGCTCCACCAATCGCATTGAGGTATACCCCGCCGTGCTCCTGTAAGGCTTTTAACGTTTTTGGACCCATACCACCTTTTCCGATGACTGCACGGATTCCAAATTTTTTGATGATATCGCCTTGATAAGGCTCTTCACGAATGCTCGTAGTTGGGCCCGCAGCTTTTACATGCCAGCCTTCCTCATCTTTCATCATCACAGGACCGCAATGATAAATCACAGCCCCTTCCAGATCTACCGGAGACTCATGATCCATTAAATATTTGTGCAGAGCATCACGGCCTGTATGCATTTCACCGGATAAAATAACCACGTCTCCAACACGCAGACTACGGATATCCTCTTCACTTACCGGCGTTGTAAGACGTACTTCCCGCGACTCAGACGCTGGGCTGTTAGCTCCCTCAGCAATTACCGCTTCAGATTCATGTGCTCCTTCATCATCTACAGATATCCCTGTGCCGCTCTCATATAACCAATCCTCTATATTGCCAGTTGATGGATCAACCAGCACCCCTTGACGGCGGAAGGCCCAACAGTTATAAGCAACGGATACGAAAAAGCTAGCTGGCAGACGATTCATAACGCCAATCTTACAGCCCAGCAGCGATACCTCACCACCAAAACCCATCGTGCCAATTCCAAGCTTGTTAGCATTCTCCATAATATAGTCTTCCAGCTTGCTAAGGTCTTCTATCGGATTAACATCCTCCACTTTGCGGAACAACTGCTTCTTAGCCAGCTCGTAGCCAGTCGTACGGTCACCGCCGATACCCACGCCAATAAAACCGGCACTACAGCCTTGTCCCTGCGCCTGATATACCGCGTGTAAAATACATTTACGGATTCCGTCCAGATCCCGACCCGCTTTGCCGAGTCCTTCTAATTCTGCCGGGAGACTGTATTGAATATTTTTATTCTCGCAGCCTCCACCCTTCAGAATAAGTCTAACGTCTATTTTATCCTCTTCCCATTGTTCGAAATGAATGACTGGTGTGCCTGCACCCAAGTTATCTCCGCTATTCTCACCTGTTAATGAATCTACAGAATTGGGACGAAGTTTACCATTCTTGGTCGCTCGTACAATGGCATTATGAATATCTTTTTTCATCTCAATCTGATTGATTCCCACAGGGGTGTGAATGATAAATGTAGGCATTCCCGTATCCTGACAGATCGGAGACACTTGCTGCTCAGCCATTCCGATATTTTGTGCAATCGTGGTTAAAGCAAGACCGGACCGGGTAGCCCTGTCTTCCAGCGCGCGACCTTTTGCAACTGCCCGGCGTACATCTCCCGGCAAATTCGTGGAAGTTTCTACGATAAGGTTATAAATACTGTCTTCAAAATGCTGCATCTTCATTCAAGCTCCTCTCGGCAGTTCCAGGTTATCTAAAGTTTGATACAATTAGTATAATAATATCATACCTAGCACCGCATGAAAGGGGTTACTTTAAAATTGAGCTACCATTTTTCTGCCTATCTATATCGTCTTCAGTATATTCAGCGCTGGAGCTTGATGCGCAGCACCGCACCGGAGAACGTCGCTGAGCATTCTTTTCATGTTGCATTGCTCACACATATGCTCTGTTCCATTGGTAATGTACATTTCGGGCGTTCATTAAACGCGGAACGAGCAGCAACCATAGCTCTTTTCCATGATGCCAGCGAAGTATTCACAGGCGACATTGCCACGCCGGTAAAATACAACAATCCTCGCTTGCTCACCAGCTTCCGCGAAATGGAAAAAGTTGCGGCTGATCGCTTAACTGGAATGATTCCATCAGAGCTAAAAAGCATCTACACTCAGCTCATACGACCGGAAGACAGCCCTCCCGATTCGGAGGACATTCTGCTGCACAGCTATGTGAAAGCCGCTGATCGGCTGGATGCTTATTTGAAATGCGTATGGGAGGTTGCTGCAGGCAACCGAGAATTTGCCGCCGCGAAGGAGCAGACAGCAGCAAAACTTCGTGGGCTTGGCCTGCAGGAAGTGGATTATTTTCTGACTCATATGGCACCGAGCTTCGAAATGTCTCTCGATGAGCTCTCTGCCGGAAACTAAACACCATCTACACAATAGAAAAAAGGACCTCCGCATGAATCTCGCAGGGGTCCCTTTAGTGATTAATAATAAAAATACAAGCGTTACGTTACTGATTCAGTCAGGATATCCCAGTCTTTAAAAATCGGCTGCAAACCCTTCGTATATAGCATTTCCGTAATCTCCTGCACACTGCGGCTATCGGATATTTCGAATTGCGGAGTTCCCCCTGCATTAGTGTGACCGCCCACCTCAGTAGTGACCCCGGCTGACATCTTAGTTATTCCTAGATGAATTAAATGATCGCGTAGAGAGGCAGGCTCTCTTGTAGATAAAGTAATGCCCGAACGGGGTAAAAATAACCGGTATGCCAAAATAATCTGCACTAGTGATCGATCGGTAACATCGCACTCTGGGTTAAATTCCCCTAAATAAGGCCGAAACCGTGGGGGTGACAGGCTGATCTCGCAATCTGGATACCGATCCTGCAAATAGCGGGCATGCATGGCACTTTGGAATGCCTCTTGCCGCCAATCGTACATCCCGAGCAACGTACCAATATTCACAGAACGAAAACCTGCCTGACAGCCGCGTTCAGGTGCATCCAGGCGATTCCGGTAGTTTCTTTTAGGCCCTTTAACATGCAGCTTTTTGTAAGTCTCCTGGTGGTACACCTCTTGGTATAGTGTTAGTCCATCCACCCCTGCTTGAAGAAGCTCTTTATATTCTGCAGTTGATAGAGGATTTATCTCAATACTGACGGAGGAAAAAAATTCTCTAAGTACAACTACACAATCCTTAATATATGAGACAGGATTCTCCCGGCGCGATTCACCAGTCAAAATGAGGATATGCCGCAGACCTGTAGCTGCAATCTTCTCAGCCTCCCTGCGAACCTCCTCCAAGGACAGCTTTTTACGCGGAAAATCATAAATGGAGCTGAAGCTGCAGTAGGTACAATGATTCACACAAAAATCGGCAAGATACATCGGTGTGAACATCTGCATCGAATAACCAAAATGTGCACGGGTCAGTCGCTGAGCAGCTTGCGCCATCTCCTCTAGCAGCGGCGTTGCTGCCGGAGAGAGCAATGCCAGCAAATCATTTTCGTTCAGCTTGTCTTTTCCAAGCGCCCGCTTAACGTCATCCTCCCGGAACTCCTTCCACAGCTGCTCATAAGGATACTGCTCCAAGCGGGCCAGTGTGTCAAAAAAGCTCATGCTAATCCTCCCTCCTTTGGTGAACCTATCAAATTCAGTTCAGAAATCCAGTCAACGGTGACGAAGCAAAAGCAACTTCTTCTACAGGACCGAGTCCTGCCAAATAAGCTTTGCGGCCAGCGGATATCGCCTCGCGGAACGCTTCCGCCATGACGAGCGGATTACGTGCCGTTGCGATAGCCGTATTAAGCAGAACAGCAGCGGCCCCCATCTCCATTGCTTCCGCCGCTTCCGAGGGCTTGCCAATTCCGGCATCTACAATAATCGGCAAATTCACTTCTTCAATAAGAATACGCACAAGCTCCTTGGTGCGCAGGCCGCGATTCGTCCCGATCGGCGCACCAAGCGGCATCACAGCAGCAGCACCGGCATCTCTCAGACGTAAAGCAGCCGAAAGGTCCGGACTCATATATGGCAGTACTACAAAACCCTCCGCCGCTAGAATCTCTGTAGCTCGTATGGTCTCCAGATTATCTGGAAGCAGGTATTTCTGATCATTGATCACTTCGATCTTCACCCAGTTCCCCAGTCCCGCAGCTCTTGCTAATCTCGCAATACGGACTGCCTCTTCCGCTGTACGCGCTCCTGAGGTATTAGGCAGAAGAGTCATGTGGCCGGGAATGTGGTTCATGATATTTTCTGCTCCACCTTCCGGGTCCACTCGGCGAAGCGCTACAGTAATCACCTGAGAACCAGAGCTTGCGATCACTTCGGGGATCAGAGCATTCCGGCTATATTTTCCGGTTCCGATAAATAATCTACTAGTTAATTCGATGCCTCCAATATGTAACGGGTCATGCATGAAATTACCTCCCTTTGGTTCTTATAAATTTCTCAAAATTCTATACCGCTCCATCTCAACCCCCACCAACAAAGTGCACCAGTTCCAAACGATCATCCTCGCTCAGAGCAGTACTTTCATAATTCTCCTTACTGACAATTTCTCCATTCAGCTCAATGATCATCAGACGACCCGACCACTCAGGAAGACTGATCAAATCAGCTATAGTTTGAATACCACCAGAACACTCTGCGGATTTCCCGTTAATCAACAGTCTCATTCTGAATCACCCCCTTCGCCTATGCTTTTACCTCCCGGCTATGAATGAACCGCCTTATGAATAGCTTTGGCGGCCTCATAAGGATCATCCGCTCCGCAAATTCCGGACATCACAGCAATTCCTGCCGCGCCTTGCCTAATGATCTGCGCCGCATTAGCGGGACCAATTCCGCCAATCGCAATTACAGGAATAGAGCTAGTCTTCACCGTTTCTGCAAGCAGCTCTAACCCACGTGCGGGCAGCCCTAGCTTGCTCGCCGAGGGAAATACATGGCCAAACAAGCAATAATCAGCTCCCTGCTCTGAAGCATTCGCCGCTTCTTCCGGAGAATGAACCGATCTCCCCAGCCAAAGCTGAGGTGCAATTCGCCGGGCTGTAAGCGGGCTCAGACTGTGCCCAGCCAACTGAACACCCGCGGCACCAGCTGCCAATGCTACATCGATCCGGTCATTGATTATCAGTTTGGTAGCGGGTATACCGGCAGCCAACAGCTCCTGTGCCGCAGAGAGCAGTTCGCGTGCTGGACATTGCTTCTCTCTTAAGTGAATATAATCGACCCATGTCTGCACCGTGACAGCCAGTTCAACAAATTGTCTCAACAGCTGCTTGCCGTCTGATATTAGATGGATCTCAGCTTGTACCACTCGCGATCTCCTCTCTCTCACTTCCCTGTAGGCCAGTAAAAAACAAAAAAACTGCCCCCGTAAGGAAGGCAGTCAGAATCTGTATATAGACGGTACTACAAATAGCCCGACAACAGAAATTCGTTCTCCACTTCCCTACGCTGGTCTTAACCAGATCAGGTTCAAAGGGTCCGGAAATCCATTCCGTCTCAGCCAATCGGCACCCCTAGTGACATAAATATACAATTTTGAAATACTAACGTGGTTTATAGTAACATATTTTTTTATTGAAATACACCCATTTATTCACATTAGCTGTACTAATCTAACCGTTTACTATCTCGCCACCATTTACATGAATAACCTGTCCAGTCACATAACTGGAATCGTCAGAGGCTAGATATACATAGGCTGGCGCCAGCTCCTCTGGTTGTCCAGGCCGTTTCATAGGCTGCGTGCCTCCAAACTCGCTAACCTGCTTCGCATCAAAGGTAGAGGGAATTAGCGGTGTCCAGATTGGACCTGGTGCTACACCGTTTACCCGTATGCCCTTCTCCGCCAGATTCGTGGACAAAGATCGTGTGAAACTCAGGATAGCTCCTTTAGTTGATGAATAGTCCAGCAGCTGCGGGCTTCCGCGATAAGCGGTAATTGAAGTTGTATTTATAATTGTAGATCCTGCTTTTAAATGAGGCATAGCTGCTTTTGTTAAATAGAACATCGCAAATATATTCGTACGGAAAGTACGCTCTAGCTGCTCGGAAGTAATATCCTCGATCTTAGCTTGCGGATGTTGCTCCGCCGCGTTATTGATGAGAATATCAAGCTTTCCTAAGCCCTCTACCGTCTGTTTAATAAGATCCTTACAGAATTTCTCGTCACCGATATCACCTGGAATTAGGATACATTTGCGGCCTTCCTGCTCGACCTGACGTTTAGTTTCCTCTGCATCTGAGTGTTCATTAAGATATGAAATGACCACATCAGCACCTTCTTTAGCAAAAAGCACAGCAACTGCACGCCCAATTCCGCTGTCTCCACCGGTAATCAACGCCGCCTTGTCTTGCAGTTTACCTGCTGCTTTATAATTTGCCGGCTCGTATTTGGGCAGCGGCGTCATTTCACTCTCAATCCCTGGCTGATGATGCTGCTCCTGTGGGGGTAAGGTTTTTGTAGCTTGTTTATTATTGCCTGACATCTTCCCTATCTCCTCTCGTTAAGCAAATTGATAGTTAACTGATCATCTTAGGATGGCACAACAATGCATGTTTATACGCTGGGTTTGTCATTTTCTTAAATCGCTTTACGAATCTTACTTACCACAATGCAAGTAGAAATAAACAACCGTGGATGTAAACTGCTGTAAGTGGAGAGGACTTCACTGCATACAAAAAGGCACAGCACCGCTGCTGTGCCTTGAATTGTTCACCCTAACTATTTCAAAGAAGAAACATGATTTTCTGCATTCACTTCATGTTCCAGTACCCACATAAAATAAAGAGCTTTAGCTGCTTTCTCCCGGGTCACTATGGCTTTAGGTTCTAGTTCTGTCCCATTGACCATTTGGCCTCTAGCAATCCCCACTTCAGATCTAATAAGCCCTAATTCATAAGCACTTTTCACTTTTGAAATTAAAAAAGGAGAAATGTCCGCCGTATCAACCAGCTGCTGCCAGGATACAAGTGGATAGTACATCGCTCCTCTAGCTCCTGGATCCAGATTGAAATCATAACCAGGATCTCCTAGCACTACTGCTGTGCCGTTATAATCAGTCATGTACTTAGGTTTATTAGCAAACTTTACTTGGTAAACATCATAGAGAATAGCACCCATCGTTTCACGTGACAGCTTACCTTTCGGATAATAGGCAAGATCTGATCTTTCCACTTTCATTAACTTAGAAATACTGCGTGTGAATTCAGCAACTGTCATCTCCGTATCTGGCTTAAAATTCCCTTGACGGTCTTTGCCCATTACTCCCAGCTGGATTAATTTTTCAATTTGATTGCGGTAATAAGCAGCTTCCCCGGTCGTCGTATCATTAGTTATTTCCGGAAAAACCTTATCCCAGTTGCCTGTTAGTGCCGCATGCTTAACGTTCCCTTTAAGATAAGCAGTAATGGAGGCAGCAGTAGAATCGCCAGTAGCACCTTTCTCTACAAGCTCCGTAACAATCATCCGCGAAAATTGTTTGGCGAGCGCTTCTTTAAAATGAGTCCCATCGATTTTCTTTGAAGGATGCCCGTTAGCGTAACTTCCGTCATTTGTTTTGCCTGGAGTTTCTCCGGCTTCAATTGACATGAAGAGGGCTGTTATCGCTTCTACTCCGATCTCGTTATAATATTTCAGACTTTCCGAGTTAAGGTCAATAAGTGTAACTCCAGATTCATCTGCAACCCGTTTAAGAATATCTACAAACTTTCTTGATTTAAAAGAATTCTCATAGATATATCCCGGACTTGCATTCCCTTTAATTCTGGACATTGGCGTTACCAGTACTGGTATCATGCCCCGGGCTTGGATCGCAGGGAGATAAACTTCTTTAAGGTAGTTTTCATACATTGCCTCAGTCGAACCTCTGCCGTAACGTCTGAACTCATCTGCACTCTCATCATTGTGTCCGAATTGAATAAACACATAATCCCCAATGCTGCCACTCAGTAAAATGTCGTTAAGTCGACCTTCTGTATAGGCATTTTTAAACGAGCGTCCTCCCATGGAATAGTTAGTTACACGCACTTTATGTTGATTAAACATACTGCCAATAATCTGGCCCCAACCACTCATTGGCGCTTCGTCGAAGGTGTAGGACTTGACCGTGGAATCTCCAAGTATAAATAAATTCGGAAGAGCTCCAGCCGCTCTATGCTGTGGCAAAATCGGTTCCAGTAGGATCTCCTCAATCCCCACAGCTGTGTTCACTTTGTTCGGTTCGATCTCAATATCTATATGGTCACGGCCGTTTACATACGTATAAGTCCACTCTCTCCCTTTAGCTACAGCCGTATGCTTGACAGGTACAAGCTTTGCCGCGTCCCAATGTCCACTTTTCAACAAGCGGCTGGTCTGCATTCCTGATACTGATACGATCCCATCCTCTTCGTCAGAAGTCGTTTTTACATATACGTTGTAGGTTCCAGGGGGCGCATCTATTCGAAACGCCATACCGTAGTTGTTATAATTATCTTTCTCAGATTTAGGTTCAGCCAAAAAATTAGGTTCTGTGATGAAAAAACCTGTTCCATCGGATGTAATTGAATCGGTATGCACTTCTCTAGCGGGTAAAGCGTTGGTCTCTTGGACAAAACCATAACCTAATGATGAGTCATACAATTGCGCACCGCGATTAGGATCATACCTAACGGATTGATACCCTGTTTTAACTTGGTTTGTAAAATTGAACTTGTATGCGTTTGCAATTTGAATTGGAGGTTGCCCCTCTACCCCATCTTTAATAAGGGCTGCCTCTGTTATACCGTGAGTAAGAGTCAATGAAGCCATAAGTAAAGAAGATAAGATTAGTATATCCCTACACAGCTTTCTCACTTCATTACACTTCCTTCCGTTTCTCGAAGTACTTACCTAGGTTTCTCCATTATCCCTTTTCTCTAAAGTGATTCAAATGATGATTTCATTCTTTTTTTTGACCTTTTGTAACGTAAAACTTGGAATTGATCAACGGCTCACACTGCAAAACGGTCATATGTATAGGTATCCTTGATATAATTAAGAACATCCCTATTGATCCTAAGGAGGAGAACTCCTATCGCTTACAAAGTCAGCTTTCCGAACATTATAAGTACACTGCAGCTGATCGGTGTTCATTATCGTGTAGCAGAATCTGGGTGGGCATACCCTGATCATCATCACAAAATCTTCGAACTATTGTATTGCTACGATGGCAACTCCCATCAATATGTAGAAGGAAGCTCCATCGCCTTTGGTAAAGGGGATTGGTTAATCATTCCGCCTGGCTTACGTCATTATGTAGTTAATTCAGGCCTGAGCAACTATATTTACCTCTCCTTTCATTTCGATATTGACGATTTAAAGTTTCGTGAATGGTTTCAATCTCAGGCTGTACAGAAATGGAATAACCAACAAATGCAGCGTTCGGGATTAAATCACCAGTTGGAACATTTGGATGAATTTATTAAGAACAATATTCTCGCCACGACGGCATCCACTGGATTTCCCGAGGAAATTGAAGAAATGATCCTTGTAAAAGAAAGGCTTCGTTTGCAAGCGATCATTCTGATGATTTTGACTGAACTCATTGATGTACAGCTCTCGAATTCAGAGAATTCCAACACAGCGAGACAAGCAAACTCTTTGTACGAGGTGGAAACTGCTCATCAGATCGAAAAATATATTGCAGCCAATATTCATTTACCGGAGCTCACGGTTAATTTGATTGCTGAGCAGCTTTGCTTAAGTCGGGTGCAGTGCCATAAGTTGTTTACAAAGGTGTATAAGATATCTCCTAGGCAGTACATAACTAACCTAAGATTAAAGAAGTCAAAACATTTACTGCTTCATACCGATTTAAAAATACAGATGATTTCTGAACAACTCGGGTTTGCTTCCCAGAGCCACTTCAGCCGACAATTCAAGCGATGGACGGGTGTTTCTCCCTTAAACTACCGGCCGAAATCTTATACTAATCCTATCAGGGATTAACGTTTATGAAGATAAATCACCGGAACATACGAAAAACCCGCTCTCCATTACGGAGGCGGGTATAATTCGCTGTAAGTTAAACTATGTCGTTAAACACCATGAAGAATACCATCAATAGCAATGACACCGTAAGCAGTGCACTAAGTGTGCGCAATTTGCCAGTCTCTGCGCTAACGTCGCGGTTCTCACGAATTCCAGCTGCTGCAAGACGCAAAGGCTTGCTCATAATACCGCCAAGCGCAAACATCGCTAGCAGTAACACAACAACAATAATCATCCACGCTACTGAATAATCACCTTTGGTCATCATATAACCGCCTGTAAGGAGTTGGATCACCAATCCATACTGCGCAAAACGATTAAATCCGGTTACGGCACTTAAAGTTCCTTCTTTCGCCCCAGACGACAGTTTCTCTGCACGTCCTAGAATGAAGGGTAGCACAAGGTAGAAGCCAAGTGCCAAGGTTCCGATCATATGTAAGAAAAACAAAACGTTCCAATCCATAACATATCTCCTCCGATTTAACTGTGATAATAGTTACATTTAATTATACCCATTATTGCTTAAGAAGAAAAGGAAACCCCCATTTTAAGTAAACAAAATGGGGGTTTCTTCATACCTCTGTCACAATCTATACAGTTATTACAGCTGTTACGCTACGCACGGACTCAGCAGACTTATCCAAAGCCGCTTTTTCCTCAGCTGTAAGCTCCAGTTCAAAAATCTTCTCGATACCATTGGCACCAAGTAACGCCGGAACACCCATGAACAGGTTATCATAGCCATATTCTCCTTCGAGCAAGGCGATAACCGGAATGATCCGTTTTTTGTCCTTCAAGATAGCTTCCGCCATCTGAACTAAAGAAGCCGCTGGTGCATAATAAGCACTACCATTTCCTAAGAGGTTAACAATCTCTCCGCCACCCACACGTGTACGTTGCACAATCTCATCAATACGCTCCGCAGATATCAATGTATCAATTGGAATGCCACCGACACTGGAATACCTTACAAGGGGTACCATATCGTCGCCATGTCCGCCTAATACGAAACCACGTACATCTTCAACGGATACCTTCAGCTCTTGTGCAATAAACGTGTTATAGCGGGCTGTATCCAGCACTCCGGATTGTCCAATTACGCGACTCTTCGGAAAACCCAGCGCATTAAATGCTGCATAGGTCATAGCGTCAACTGGATTGCTCAGAATGATTACAATGGAATCTGGTGCTACACGTTTTATGTTCTCGCATACCGACTTCACAATACCTGCATTGGTGTTCACGAGATCATCGCGACTCATTCCAGGTTTACGGGCAATCCCTGCAGTGATGATTACAATATCTGAATCCGCAGCATCTTCATAGCTTGAGGTTCCTGTAATTTGACTGTCAAATTTCTGTACAGGACCTGCTTCCAGCATATCTAGTGCCTTCCCCTTGGTAGTGTTCTCCATTTGTGGGATATCAAGCAGCACAACGTCACCAAGCTCCTTTTGAGCAAGCATAAGAGCTGTAGTAGCACCAGTAAAACCGGCACCTACAACTGTAATTTTATAACGTTTGATTGCCAAGGATTCTCCTCCTAGAACGGTGTCGGTATAGCTTGTATTAGCTAAACTTCAATATATTCAGTTGGTTGAGCCAGTCTCTTAGAGGTGATTAATAATCTCGTCGGCAAATGCAGAGCATTTCAGTTCAGTTGCGCCTTCCATCAGGCGGGCAAAGTCATAAGTCACGGTCTTGTTATTAATAGCTGTTTCCATACCTTTATAAATCAGATCTGCTGCTTCCTGCCAGCCCAGATGCTCCAGCAACATTACACCGGACAGAATCACGGAACCAGGGTTCACAACATCTTTGTCCGCATATTTAGGTGCGGTGCCATGAGTGGCTTCAAAAATCGCATGTCCAGAAATATAGTTAATGTTCGCTCCAGGAGCGATACCGATACCGCCGATTTGCGCAGCAAGCGCGTCAGACAGGTAGTCCCCGTTCAGGTTCAAGGTAGCAATAACATCAAAATCAGTCGGACGAGTCAGAACTTGTTGCAATGCGATATCCGCAATGGCATCCTTGATGATGATTTTGCCTGCAGCTTCAGCATCCTTCTGAGCAGCATTGGCAGCAGCTTCACCTTCACGTTCTTTAATCACATCATATTGATTCCAAGTGAAGACCTTACCTCCGAACTCTTGCTCAGCAACTTCATAACCCCAGTTTTTGAAGGCACCTTCAGTGAACTTCATGATGTTTCCTTTGTGCACAAGCGTTACGCTCTTGCGTCCGTGTTTGATCGCATATTCAATCGCAGCGCGCACCAAACGTTTCGAACCTTCGGAGGATACTGGTTTGATACCAATACCAGAAGTTTCAGGGAAACGGATTTTGTTAACTCCCATCTCTTTTTGCAGGAATTCGATGACTTTCTTCACTTCAGCAGAACCTTCTTGATATTCAATCCCTGCATAAATATCCTCCGTATTCTCACGGAAAATAACCATATCCACCAGCTCAGGACGTTTAACAGGAGAAGGAACCCCTTCGAAATAACGAACTGGACGCAGACATACGTACAAATCCAACTCTTGACGCAAAGCTACGTTCAATGAACGAATACCGCCTCCGATTGGAGTCGTAAGCGGACCTTTAATAGCTACAAAATATTCACGGATTGCCTCCAATGTATCATTTGGCAGCCATTCGCCATATGTATTGAAGGCTTTTTCGCCAGCAAAAACTTCGTACCAAGCGATTTGCTTTGTGCCGCCATAAGCTTTAGTTACTGCTGCATCAAGTACGCGTTTGGAAGCCTTCCAAATATCACGGCCTGTGCCGTCACCCTCGATAAAAGGAATGATTGGATGATTAGGAACCTGCAGTTTACCATCTTTAATTGTGATTTGTTCGCCTTCTGTTGGCAGATCGAATTTTTCTAGTTTCAACATTTGAGTGTATTCCTCCTAAAGTTTTGTGGGATTTAATTTCTCATGGACAAGCCTCGAACAAAACTCTCTACGTATGAATATGCATTATTGCATATATTCTAGGGTTCATTCTACTAAACTTTAGGAGCAGCCTGCAAGGCTGCCCTTCTATCTTTCGTCTACTGGAACGTATTTCTGTTCAATCATACCTGTGTATTCTGCACGTGGCCGGATAATACGGTTATCTGTATATTGCTCCAGAATATGCGCAGTCCAGCCTGAAGTCCGGCTAATTGCAAAGATAGGAGTGAACAGCTCACGTTCAATACCCAGCTGTGTATAAACTGATGCCGAATAGAAATCAACATTTGGTTTAAGTCCCTTTTGTCCGGTAATCAATTCCTCGATATTTACGGACATATCATACAGCGTAGTATCATTCTTCATTGTGCCAAGTTCAAGTGACATTTTCATCAGATGTTTAGCACGTGGATCACCATTCTTGTATACTCTATGGCCGAAGCCCATGATCTTCTCACGGTTATCCAGCTTCTTATGAATATAAGGTTCAACCGCTTCCAAACTTCCGATCTCTTCAAGCATCTTCATAACGGCTTCATTCGCCCCACCGTGAAGTGGACCCTTGAGTGCACCGATAGCAGAGGTTACGCCTGAATAAATATCGGACAAGGTTGCAACCGTAACCCGGCCTGCAAAAGTTGAAGCATTCAGCTCATGGTCCGCATGAAGCACAAGTGCGGTATCAAGCGCTTTAACAGATACACTGTCAGGCTCTTTTCCCCATAGCATATACAGGAAGTTCTCGGCAATCGAGACGCCTTCTTTAGGAGCCACAGGTTCCAGACCTTTGCGAATACGCGATAGGGCTGCCACAACCGTCGGGAGCTGTGCCTGTAGTTTTACTGCTTTAATCTCGTTAGCTTCTCTACTCATATCGTCAGCCGCTTCATCATAGAGAGCAAGGCTTGATACAGCAGTCCGCAATGCTGCCATGGTGTTGGTGTCTTTTGGATAGAGCTTCATTTGCTCGATAACTGGCTCAGGAATCCGTGCGAAAGCACTGAAATCCCGTTTGAGCGCTTCCAGCTCTGGTGTTGTTGGTAGACTGCCAAACCACAATAAATAAGCGGTTTCTTCGAAGGTAGCATTTTCTGCGAGATCATCAATATCATAACCACGGTAAGTGAGTACCCCATCCACAATAGAGCTAATGGATGAAGTTGTTGCAACGATACCTTCCAAGCCTTTGGTAGCTGTCATAGCATATCTCTCCTTTGCCAACAAGGTATAAAAAGCATTCTCGGTTTCATGAAAACATTTCCAATTTAAAGCATTGAAAAATCTAATAAGTGCAGTTCAAGGACATATCCGGCGAGGATGTTGTCTGACTTTCGTAATCGAATCTTTATTCATCATACTGGATTTTGTCGGTTATGTGAACAATGTGGAAGCTTTGCAGCGCATCAAATGATTTTATCACAGAGATAGAAAAAAACTTCTAAACCCTTGATTCACAGTTGGGATTTTAGTTTATAGCATCCGGTTCAGCCCAATATTTATCCCGTTTCCTAGTCTTTAAATACGTTCTATGAATATATATGAAGACGAGCTTTTATTCCCCTGCATCAGCAGGAATGAAGGAGGTGTAGATCTTCGTATGGACCGATTAGCATTAAAAAGACTGCTGCGCGGCCTGTGGGTCGTTCTGGCTACCTCTATCCTCCTGCTGGCAATCTATTTATTGCTTCCGCTGTTATACCCCCTCCTGCTCGCTTGGTTGCTCGCTTATATCATGCATCCACTAGTGTTGATTCTTAAAGGTCTTAAGCTCCCAGCGTGGCTCGCAGTGTCGCTCTCGCTGCTATTTTACATAGGCGGAACCGCACTAGTACTGACCGCGATGATTACAAGGCTAGTGAAAGAATTGATCGTATTGCTGCAGACCTTTAATCTTCATACGGACCAATGGAGAGAGCTTCTGCTGTCTTTGAGCCAGAATGCAAGCATACAGAATATCATTAACCAGATAAATCAGTTCTACCGCGACAATCCTGACTATCACGCCACCATTGACAGCAATATCAGCAGAACAACGGAAACAGTTGGTTACGCAGTTACGCAAGTGGTGACCGGATTTTTTAATGTGATCTTAAAGCTGATCTCTGCTCTACCCAGTATGGGTACAATTCTTATCGTGGTCGTTCTCGCTGCCTTTTTTATTAGTACTAGCTGGGAAAGACATAATGCCAAACTCACAAGCTGGCTGCCAGCACCGTTCTTAAAGCCTGTATCGGATATCTGGCGGGATCTGCGAAAAGCTCTCTTCGGCTATCTCCGGGCTCAGCTAATCCTCATCTCGATTACAGCGGTCATTGTCGTGACCGGGTTGCTGCTCTTGGGTGTAAAATCTGCTTTCGCTATTGGCTTAATGATTGGTTTTGTGGATCTGCTGCCTTATTTAGGGGTTGGAATCGTAATGATTCCCTGGGCTTTATACTCTTACATGACAGACAATCTGGCACTGGGGATCGGACTTACTATCCTATATGCCGTTATCCTTATAACCCGCCAAGTGCTTGAGCCGAAAGTGCTCGCCAGCAGCATTGGGCTTGATCCCCTTGCTATGCTGGTCGGTATGTTTGCAGGTTTGCAGCTGTTCGGCATGCTTGGGCTGATCATCGGTCCCGTTATTCTAGTTATCCTTGTAGCCTTTAACCGAGCAGGTGTATTTCACGCGTTACACAGCTATATTGTCAGCGGAAGACTAAGATAATAAACAATACCCTACAATTCCTAGAATAGCAAAACAGAGCGGATCCCTATCAATGACCGGGATCCGCTCTGTTTTTGTTTTGATTATAACTAGCGGCGGTAAAAAGTGAAGGTGCCGTTTTTCATCTTTTTCTCAATCCACTTCAGCAAAAATATACGATACAAAGGCCGAGTCAACGGAAACACCAAGGAGAAACCTACAATATCCGTTACGAAACCAGGTAAGATCAGCAGTAAGCCCCCGAAAAAAATGCATAGGCCATCCAGCATCGTCCGGCCAGGAACGCGTCCCTCCTGCATATGTGTTCTGCTGTCTTGCAGCACCTTATTCCCTTCGAAACGCATCATCAATAAACCAATAACCGAGGTGGTCAACATAAGCAGCAGCGTTTTGAATGCTCCAAGCTGATCTGCTACAAAGATAAAGCCGAATAATTCCACGGCAGGAATGATAAATAATGCAGCCCACAACCATTTGCTTCTAATCATACAGAACCCCTTTCTTCCCGCAGCGCTCCTTTAATCGCGTGAAACAGCTCCGGAAGGGCTCTATCCAGCCTGGCAGGCTTCCATTCTCGATTCACCCAAACATGATTTGTCGAGCCGGTAACCAGCAGTTCCCCGGGGAGGTCCATCGACCGCAATTGTCCCAAAGTAGCCGCTGAACCCTCTAAATTCCTACCTTCTGCTTCCGAGAGCCTCCGCACCTGATACTCAAATGCGACTCTTAACGCCGAAAAGGTAGTCATTCGCGCATACACGGAGATAAGATCATCATATCGCGCCGGACTTTTAAATTGCAAATCGGCTGAGGTAACAGGAAGCAGCACTCCCTGATTCTCAAGCTCACGATAAGTAAAGCCAAGCTGACGTAACAACTCCGTACGGCCAGACTCAAACCAGTTCAAATAATTCGCATGATACACAACGCCCATCTGATCACTTTCCTGGTATCGAACACGCAGGGTCGATTCATACCACCGGCTTCGCAAGCCGTCTTGCTGTAATTCCATTTATAAATACTCCTTTCGGCATAGGCAGCAGGGAGAGCTTTATGCCCTGGCCCCGTCTGAAGATAGCTTTGTCGTTGATAGTTTGCTTCGGGAGCTTCTGGCGACATAAAATAGCAGCATCGCTCCTGCGATTGAACTCAACATACAAGACAGGTTCATCACTTCTACACCGCCTTGATTGAGCAAGAATCCATTTAATAAATTGCCAACAACACCGGCAAAACCCGAGAACACCATATTAAAAACACTTTGCCCAGTCGCCTGCATCTCGTTAGAGGTGATCTGAGATACATATTCAACGGCAGCAATATAAAAGAACCCGAATGACAGACCATGCAGTACCTGCACTCCAATCATTACGGATGGATAAGGGAATGCCACCTGAATGCCCCACCGCAAGACATAAATAAGTGCACCAAGGAGCAGCGTCCGCTCGCGACCCAGCTTTTTGATTACCTTGGAAGCAAACAGCATGGAGGGCACGTTCGTTACAGATGCGAGAAAAAGCGCAATTCCTGCATAACGAGTTGAACCTCCAACCGACTGAAACGCGATAACGAAGTAGGTTCCAAAAGCAGTCATCGTCTGGTTCACAAGAAAACTGCCACCCAAAAACGCTAGGAACACCCGATTCCCCAGCAGCTTTTTAACCCCCTGAGAAAACGATTGCCGCATCATATGATTCTCTTCTGCCTGCTTTGGCAGCGTCAATGCAATAAGAACCGCAATTAGATTAAACATAAGAAAGGGCAGCCATATCGTGGATACAGAGAAGGACGATACATACAATCCGCCTAAATAGGCTCCCACTGCCGCTCCAATGCTCATCATAAGCCTTATACTACCATAAGTAGCCCCAGCCCTCTTCGCCGCTGAAATCGCGTAAGAATCGGCTATAGGCGCCTGTGTTGAGGAAAAGATTGTTGAGAGGGTATACACCAGCAGTAACACTATAAAATATTCCGAACGGTAAAAGACCGCTAATAAAGCCGGTATCGCCACACTTAGGATTAGTACCAAACGTGTCTGATTATACCGATCCGAGACAATTCCCCATATTGGCTGAATCGTGATCGCAATTAGCGTGCCTGTTGCCATTAGTATACCTATTTGCCCGCTATCAAGTCCATTGTGTACAAGCAGCAGCGTTAGATATGAGCCAAATGAACCACCGGCCAATCCTAAAAACAGATAAAAGCCACGCAGCTTCGATAATTTTTCCATTTTAAGCTACAAATCCTCTCCAGCTTCTTAATCAAGCATTGCACTCTCTTATATTTTAGCAGAACACCCGTACTTCCTATGTAATCACCGCATTTAATATAGCAGTACTATAAAGGCGGTGGACAAGTTGAATGATAAACAAAATTCTATTCGGGTCAATCATCCATGTCTAAAAGACAAATCTAATGCGAACAAATTTCAAAGCTCCGGCTTCGGCTGGTCTTCAACAAACTGGAGCGGGTATACAATCACTGGAAAAAAGGGGACCTTTAACCGCATTGCCGGCGAATGGATCGTTCCCTCCGTAAAACCAACCTCTAAACCTTCCTATTCCTCTGCTTGGATTGGAATCGACGGTTTCAAGAACAGCAGCCTGATCCAAACGGGAACAGGCCATGAATTCGTAAATGGCCGTGCCCGGTATTACGCTTGGTGGGAAATCCTACCTGATGTTGAAACGGTAATTCCCCTTCCAGTGAGCCCTGGAGACCATATAAAAGCTAACATCACGAAGGTAGGCCGCAACAAATGGACGATTACGCTCCGCAATTTGAGCCGAAATTGGATTTTTCGAACATTGCAGCGATACAACGGACCACAAACCTCTGGTGAATGGATTATGGAGGCTCCCGAGGTAGACGGCTCGATCGCAAAGCTGGCGCGCGTCTCCCCTACTTGCTTCTATTGCTGTCGAATTAATGGCAAAAGTCCGAGGCTTACCCTAAATATGGGAGGAATCATGGTGCAAAATAACGCTACTATCGCCGTTCCTTCTTGTCCAAACCATCGTGGGGATTCTTTTACTGTCAAACGAACATACCCCAAATAAAAATTCTCGAACCTGTCATTCAAGATTTGTTACTAACAGCATAAATGGATTTAACATAATCTTCAATCGAATATGTTGATAAACACGAAAAAAGGGCTGCCTCGCTTGTAGATTTACACTACAGTTGAGACAACCCTTTAATTAAGCTCTATGGAACCTGTTAAACAGGTGAAGCCAGTCGAAAACTACTCGATTGTGCTTACTTTTACCAAGTTAGTGGAACCAGAACGTCCAAGTGGAATTCCTGCAGTAATCACAACTAGGTCACCAGTTTGAACCAGACCGGAATCCTTACCACCTTTGATTGCTGTTTCCAGCAGCTCATCTGTGGAAGATGCAACTTGTCCGAACACTGGCGTTACGCCCCAAACGAGGGACAATTGACGCATAGTTCTTTCTTGTGTTGTAACGGCAATGATTGGTGCTTTAGGACGGTATTTGGAAACAACGCGTGCAGTATGACCTGTTACAGTCGAAGAAATGATAGCCTTAGCGTTCAGATCCAAAGCAGAAATTGCAACGGATTGGCTGATTGCTTCTGTAACTGTAGTTTCTTGTGCAGTTTGTTGTTTCATGAAGATTTCATGGTGGTTCAGAGCGGATTCCGCTTTCTCAGCAATGCGGGACATTGTAAGTACGGATTCTACTGGATATTTACCAGCAGCAGTTTCTCCGGAAAGCATGATTGCATCTGTTCCATCTAAAATAGCGTTTGCTACGTCACTTGCTTCAGCGCGAGTAGGACGTGGGTTGCGTTGCATGGAATCCAACATTTGTGTAGCTGTGATAACTGGTTTACCAGCAACGTTACATTTTTGAATCATCAATTTTTGAGCCAAAGGTACATCTTCAGCTGGGATTTCAACACCAAGGTCACCACGAGCAACCATCAGGCCGTCAGAAGCTTCTAAAATTTCATCAAGGTTGTCAACACCTTGTTGGTTTTCGATTTTGGAAATGATTTGGATGTGAGAAGCGTTGTTTTTCTCAAGCAGCTCACGAATTTCCTGAACGTCGCTAGCTTTGCGAACGAAGGAAGCGGCGATAAAATCGATGTCCTGTTCGATACCAAAAAGAATATCGTTGGTGTCTTTTTCCGTAATACCCGGCAAGGAGATGTTTACTCCTGGTACGTTAACGCCCTTCTTGCTCTTAATCGTACCACCGTTTACAATACGGGTCTTGATTTCTGTACCTTGAATGTCGACAACTGTCAAACCAATCAGACCGTCATCAATAAGGATTGTGGATCCTACTTGAACATCGTTAGGAAGTTCGCTGTACGTGATGGAAATACGATCTTGATTACCAAGGATCTCTTCCGTAGTCAGTGTCAGGTACTCGTCCTGAACAAGTTCAATCGGTTCTACTTCCAGCTTGCCTGTGCGAATCTCCGGTCCTTTAGTATCGAGCAGGATAGCAACTGTTTTGTTCAGTTCCTTAGATGCTTGACGGATCGTATTGATCCGAGCACCGTGCTCTTCGAAATCGCCGTGGGAGAAATTCAGACGGGCCACATTCATACCAGCCAAAATCAATTTTTTGATATTCTCCAACGATTCACTCGCAGGTCCGATCGTACATACAATTTTACTTTTCCGCATTAGGTTTTCCTCCGTTTTTTCGTTCTCTCTGTCTCACTTTTTCCAACTACAAAATCTACTACAAGGCTAACTAATAAAATAGGAACTTTGTCACATGTGCCTTTAAGTACGCCCTTATGAATATTACTGCAAACCAGACACAAAATCAATGTTGTAGGCACTTTTGGGTGTAACTTTAAGTCGAATTTTCTGTAAACATAAAAAAAATTAAAATAATCCCGTTAGTGGATCGAGATTATTTTAATTCCAATAAATTGTATATTTTACACTATATCCAAAAGACCCACTAAGTATAGCTATATGTCTTAAAGTGCAAATGATTTTGCACTTTTACACTTCTGACTTCACTTCTTCTTCAATGAAAATTTGTTCCTGCTGAGCCTCTGCAAACTCACCAATTTTACGGAATTTACGGTATCGATCATCCTTCAATTCCACTGAGTTCATCTGGGTTAGCTCCTGCAGATGCCGCCATAATGCATCCTTAATCGCCGCTGCCGTTGCTTCGTAATCCCGATGAGCGCCGCCTTTAGGCTCTGGTACGATCTCTTCTATAACTTCCATCTCAAGCAGATCAGCAGCCGTTATCTTCATGGCTTCTGCCGCTTGATCAGCCTTCGAAGCATCCTTCCACAGAATAGAGGCCGCTCCGTTTGGAGATATCGCCGAATAAATGGCATGTTCCAGCATGAGCACTCTATTTCCAACCGCCAATGCCAGGGCGCCACCGCTTCCGCCTTCACCGATGACCACACAGATTACAGGGACACCAAACTGAGACATCTCGCGTAAATTACGGGCAATCGCTTCGGATTGACCTCTTTCCTCGGCTGTGTTGCCTGGGTATGCACCTTTCGTATCCACGAAGGTAATAATGGGACGTTTGAACTTGTCCGCTTGCTGCATCAGACGCAGCGCTTTACGGAAGCCCTCAGGGTGTGCACTGCCGAAGAATCGTAAAATATTCTCTTTGGTGTCTTTACCGCGCTGCTGGCCAATAACTGTAACCGGCAACCCATTTAGTTTACCGATGCCGCCTACAATAGCAAGATCATCCCCAAACATCCGATCACCGTGGAGCTCAATAAAATCTGTGAAGATCTGCCCCATAAGATCAAGGGAAGTCGGACGTCCTTGATGTCTAGCCAAATGCATTTTTTGCGAAGGAGAAATATTAGAATATATCTCTTCCTCCAGCACACGGTATCGTTCTTCCAGCCTAGCTACCTCGTCCGTAAAATCAATACCCTTCTCTTCGCCAAACTGCTTCAGTTCAGCAATCTTCTTGCGCATTTCTACCAGAGGCATTTCAAAAGGCAACTCTCCTGCCAACCTAAAATCCCCCTTTCACGTCATGCAGCTCCAAAATTTTAGTCAATGTAGCGCGCATTTCTTTGCGGTGCACGACCATATCAAGCAACCCATGCTGAAGATTAAATTCAGCGGTCTGGAAATCATCCGGAAGCTTCTGGCGAATGGTCTGCTCAATGACTATACGTCCTGCGAAACCAAATACCGCTCCAGGCTCTGCAATAATTATATCACCAAGGCTGGCAAAACTCGCAGATACTCCACCGGTAGTAGGATCCGTAATTATCGAGATGTAAAGACCTCCAACCTCGTTAAAACGAGCCAGCGCAGCGCTGGTCTTCGCCATTTGCATTAGACTAAGAATACTCTCCTGCATTCTCGCTCCACCTGAAGTAGAGAAAATAAGGAGTGGAAGCTGTTGCTCCGTGGCCTCTTCTATCGCACGGGTGATCTTCTCCCCTACTACAGAGCCCATACTGCCTGAGAAAAATTCAAAATTCATCACAGCTACGATGACTGGATGGCCACCAATGGAACCCTGACCCGTAATTACGGCTTCAGTTTGTCCAGATTTCAGCTGCTGTTGCTCCACTTTGGAAGCGTAACCCGGAAATTTCAGCGGGTCGATAGAATACATTTCACTGTCAAACTCAATAAAGCCCTCAGGGTCTAATGTCATCGCAATGCGCTCCACAGCATTTAGGCGCATGTGGTGACCACAAGTAGGACATACCTTTAGGTTCTTCTCTAATTCCTTACTATACTGGATCGTTCCGCATTTATTACATTTGCTCATTAATCCTTCAGGGATTTCACGTTTGGGGCGTTCGCCTTCCGCAGGCCCGCCGCTCCGCTCCAGACGTTCTGAAGGAATAGTCGCGTACTTCCGTTTCTTCTGAAATAAATCTTTGAACACACCCGCACCTCTTCAGCCGTTTATTTGCGTTATGCAGCTTGCCGCTGTCATGACTTTTGTCTTGTAAGAAACTCAGGGATGCAGAATAAGATTAAGGACTTCCTGTACTTCCTCCAGTTCACCTGAAGGAACCAATATCTCAAACTGCTGCTTGGACATATTGATTGGACGGCATTCTACCAAAAAACCTTCTTCTGTTAGCTTACTCTTAATCATATCCGCCACTCTGGCGGTCGGCGCGATATATATTACCGTCCACATGCCCTGCAAGGCCTCCCCAATCTTAATTCCCAGCCGTATCCCGTATAATGGAATTATGATAACACAGTTTTCTTTTTTCCCGCAACAGGAGTAGGGCATAGGAAGCAAGACTGAGGAACTTGTTCAAACGAAATAAAGGGGCTCAATTATTCCTTGTCCGTGCCTAAAGGATATACTTTTGCCCCTTCATGCCGATGAGCAATTCTGGCGGAAGCGGCGGCAGCAATGCCGGCAACAAGGTCATCCAAGAATACATGAATCCTACCTTTATCATCGTTCAGTTCACCAATGATTCCAAGCTTTATTTTGTCCAAATACCCAAAACCTGTCAGTCCGATCATCCCATATACCCCTGTAATACCAAGCGCCAGAGTCTCGTCCGCTCCGTAGAGGGATTCATCAGCCTCCATTACCGCCTGCAGCGGCTGTGGAAGCAGTTTTTTCTCGGCTAATTCATCAAGAGCAACACCTGTCATTAAAGTATACTGCACTTCTCTTTTGCCCAAAACAGACTTGACGCTGGACAGACATTCATCCTTGGTTAAACCAGGATAATAAACCGATTGTAAAATATATACGATTTCAGCAATGGAGGAAAGTGATACACCTCTGCGTTCCAACAGATCTACTGCCATTTGATAGGACATGCTGCGACTCCCCTTTCCGTACAGGGATGTGCCCTGTGGTTTCCTAATGTATGCGGAAAAGGGGAGAATTGTTCTTATTTTATTCTTACCGTACCTGCACCCAGCATAACCTCGATCGCCGCGAAAAGTTCCTCGGACGGCTTAATTCGATAATTATCGCTAAGAGCTAGGAGCTTCTGATCCTGTTCATAGAACAGAAGCGTCGCAGCTGGACCGGGATGATTCTGCAGCAGCTCTTTCAGGCGCGACAGCAACGCTGCATTCTCTGAGGCCGGCGTGATCTTGATAAAGACACGCTGGCCTGAGGTCGCCGCTGTTGTTGGCGCGGCCTGTGCAGTTGTTGCAGGCGGCGTTGTGCCGCCTGCTGGCCTGGCAGCCGGACCAGTGGCGGCACCGCTGGTCCGGGAAGCAGGAGCTGCGCCGCGTGGCGGCGCTCCTGCTGAGGCCGAGCGTCCCGCGCTGTACGAGCGGGACGCGGCGGCACTGCGGCGCTGCAATAGCCCGCGGAGAGCCTCCGCAGACAGCAGCGCCACTTCCTCGGCCAGCAGCTTGAAGCCTTCGTCTTCCTGCTGCACCTTGGCGCGCAAGGCCAGCAGCGCGCCCTTGGCAATCAAGCTGCGGCTTCGCTTCCACACCTCAGGGAAGAGCACGACCTCGCAGCGCTCGATCTGATCTTCCCATTCGACGAAGGCCATCGATTTTCCTTGCTTCGTCGTAATTTCCTTAACGGATACGACCATTCCGGCCGTAACCGTCTGGCTCTCATCCGCGGCTTCACCAAGATCCATCAGCCGCTGCATGCCGGGCTCCTCAAGCAGTTCCGCGCTATCATCAAGCGGATGGCCCGAAAGATATAACCCCAGCAGCTCACGTTCCATCTCCAGCTGCTGGCCAATGGTGAACTTAGGGATATCCGGATAGCGGATTTCCCAGTTCGGTGTCTCCACCAAATCGTCGAACAGCTGGATTTGCAGCTCATCCCGCTCCTTGCGCCATTTCAGCGCAGCGTCAACCGTCTCGTCCAGCATAGCCAGCAGCTGGGCGCGGTGACCCGGCAGACAGTCAAAAGCTCCCGCCTGCAGCAATGATTCCACTACCCGCTTATTGCAGACCCGCAGGTCCACACGTCGACAGAAATCTAGCAGACTGTCGAACGGACGCTCCTTGCGGACCGCCATAATGTTCTCCACTGCCAGCGTGCCGACGTTCTTAATGGCTGCGAGTCCAAAGCGGATATGCCCGGTTCCGGTTCCTTCGCCTGGAACCGGAGTAAACAATACGCCGCTCTCGTTCACATCCGGCGGCAACACGCCGATGCCCGTGCGGCGGCAGTCCAGCACATACTCCGCTACCTTGCGGTGAGTGCCCATTACAGCGGTCAACATAGACGCCATAAACTGCACCGGATAATGTGCCTTGAGATAAGCTGTCTGGAAAGCCAACACTCCGTAAGCCGCGGCATGAGCACGCGGGAAGCCGTAATCGGCAAAGCGCACGATCATATCATAAACAGCATTCGCATCCGTTTCATTATACCCCTGCTGCAAGCTGCCTTGAACAAAATGGCTCCGTTCCTTATCCAGAGTCTCACGTTTTTTCTTAGAGACCGCTCGACGGAGCAGATCCGCTTCTCCTAACGAGAAGCCCGCCATCAGAGAAGCAATCTGCATGATCTGTTCCTGATACACAATGATCCCATAGGTGTCCGCTAAAATAGCCTTCAAATCAGAATGTGGATACTCTACTTCAATCTCACCGTGTTTGCCTGCTATATATTTCGGGATAAATTCCATCGGACCCGGACGATACAGCGCTAGAACCGATACAATATCTTCAAAGCCGTTAGGCTTCAGATCTTTAAGTACTCGTCTAACGCCCGCCGACTCCAGCTGGAAGACCCCTGTTGTCTCACCAGCCCCAAGCATTTCATACGTAGCTGGATCATGATCTGGGATGACACGGAAATCCGGAACACTTCCGCTCATTTCTTTAATCGAATTCATACAGCGTTCGATAATCGACAACGTGCGCAAACCCAGAAAATCCATTTTCAACAGCCCGACGCTCTCCAAATGCTCCATAGAGTATTGGGTTAACGCCGTACTTTCATTACCTTCCTGAAGTGGGACTGCATCTGTCAACGGACCCTTCGAGATAACAACCCCAGCAGCATGTGTCGAAGCATGGCGGGGCATGCCCTCCACCTTCATTGCCATATCCAGCAACCCTTTAATCTTTGGATTGCTATCATACAGTGCTTTAAGATCTGGTGTACTCTCCAGCGCCCTGGCAAGGCTGATCCCTAGTTGTCCAGGTATAAGCTTGGCAGCTTTGTCTACCTCGTTATAAGGCAAATTCAGCACCCTGCCTACATCACGAACGGCAGCACGTGCAGCCATAGTTCCGAAAGTAATAATTTGCGCCACATGTTCTTTGCCGTATTTCTCCACTACATAACCAATAACCTCATCACGCCGTTCATCACTAAAATCGATATCAATATCCGGCATGGTGATCCGTTCTGGATTTAGAAAACGTTCAAAGAGCAAGTTATATTTCAATGGGTCCACGTCAGTTATTCGCAAAGAGTATGCGGTGAGACTACCCGCTGAAGATCCCCGTCCGGGTCCCGTAGCAATTCCCTGACGATGACAATAAGCAATAAAATCCCACACAATTAGAAAATAATCGCTGAAGCCCATACTCTCGATAACGCCCAGCTCATAGGTGAGACGCTTCTCAGCCGTCTCTCTTTGCTCAGGTGTAGCCCATTGCGGTGTATCTATATATCGTTCCTCCATCCCCTTCCAGCAGAGCTCACGCAAATAAGCAGCGGAATCCATGCCTTCAGGGAGCGGAGAATAGGCAGGCAGAATATGATTGCCGAAGGTCAGCTCCAAATTACATTTTTCTGCGATCAATAAGGTATTGGCGATAGCCTGCGGCACATGCGGAAACAATGCCGCCATTTGCTCGCTGCTTTTTAGAAACAGCTGATCTGTTCCGATCTTGAGACGTTCCTCATCATCCACCGTTTTGCCTGTTCCGATGCAGATCAGCACATCCTGAACCTCAGCATCTTCCTTCGCCAAATAATGGACATCATTCGTCACCACAAGTGGAATTTCACATTCCCCGGCAAGGGCGATCAGCTTGGGATTCACTCTCTTTTGCTCGGAGATCCCGTGGTCTTGCAGCTCCAGATAGAAATCTTCGCCAAAAATCGCCTTATATCGCAGCGCAGCCTTTCGCGCCTCCTCATCACGACCATGCAGCAGATGCTGCGGCACTTCTCCACCCAGACAAGCACTAAGGCAGATAATCCCCTCTGAATGAGCTGCCAACACTTCCATATCGATCCGGGGTTTATAATGATGGCCTTCCAGATGGCCGATAGAGATCAGCTTCATCAGGTTCTTGTAGCCGGTTTCATTCTTGACGAGCAGAATCAAGTGGTAGATCGGTTGATCTTTTCGACTGCCCCGCTCACGGCGTGAACCCGCGGTTAAATAAGCTTCACAGCCAATAATCGGCTTGATTCCATTCTCTTTACACGCTTTATAAAAGGGGATGGCCCCGTACATCACTCCATGATCCGTAAGCGCCAGCGACTTCATGCCGTATTCGCCGGCCCGGCGCACGAGATCGGTAATGCGCGCCGCCCCGTCCAGTAAACTGTATTCGCTGTGCACATGCAAATGCACGAAAGGGCTCATAACCCCACTTCCTCTCTACTGCAAAAATCAAACATAAGATGAAACTATTTTATCATATTAAAGGGGGACCCGCCCATACAATGGATTAAGAGCATAAGGACAGGCAAAGCTTGTAAATGCCTCGTCCGGGAAGGGGCCTGTATGAGCATTTTTATGAGCAAAGCTATCCTCGACTTCTTTATCGCCTTCGGCATCGTGCTTGGCGGAGCTATGCTCGGCGGAATCGGCGCCGTTGTATCCCTGCAACCGCCGACGCAAACGATGCTGGATGTGGCAGATCGGATTAAAATATGGGCACTAGCAGCCGCTGTAGGAGGTACTATGGACCCCTTACGGGTCATTGAAAGTAACATGATTGGAGGCAACCTCTCCCCCGCCATCAAACAAATCATGTATCTTGCCTTCGCTTTTCTAGGAGCACATATGGGCAGTGAGCTAGTAAAATGGGTGTGCGGCAGGGGGTAACGCCAGTGAGAGTTCCACCATTCAGTCGTTTTCGCAGATTCACCCAGATCTCCGCTATATTCATGCTAGGGATCGTCGTAGGAGCTGTCATATACAATGCTATTTACCATGTAGGATATAACGTATTATGGCTGCATAATCAAGATCTGCGTGTACAGATCGAGCAATATCAAAAAGATATTCAGACACTCAAAAAATACAATAATACCTCAACCGTGATCAGAGAAATCAAAATTCGATCGGAGGAAAGCAAATCCAAAGAAGATACCCCACTTGACCCCGTAACTGTAAAATTAATCATAAGCCAAATGGGCTCAGATCTGGAACCGATGCGCGGCCGCAGCATGTTCGATATTGATACTGACAGCAAACTGGTTAGACTGCTGTTGGATGGCAAGCTATACATTGTGCGTGACAAGGAATACTCTGTCAAAATCCGAACCATGCTCGTCATGGAAGGCGTCCTACAAATCTGGGTAGAAATCAGTCCTTTTAAGCGCAGCTGACAGCCATCGTGTGATACAATAATGGACAGACGTGGAAATTACTTCTTGGCTACTGCAAGACACGATAAAGGAGCTGGCTGTCCATGGTTTTATTTATCAAGTATTTATTGTTTATCCTGCTGGTGATCTTTGTAATCGGTGCCGCTGTGTTCAGCATATCCTCCCGCCGTGCCTTACATCCCCAAGATAAAGGGCTGAAACGCTCCGTCATGAATGTGATGCTCGGTGCTATGCTCGTAACGCTATCCTTGATATCCATGTTTTTGTTTCGCGGCTCTACCGTTAATATCATTGTTGAAGCTGCCTTTCTGCTGATTGGTGCGTTCAACATCTTCTCGGGTCTACGCAGCTATAGTTTTTACAGCCGTAGCCGCAGCCAGGAACAACACTAGTCGAAAACTTAGCTGCTGTTCTGACGGAATAGAAAGAATAAAATAGACTCCCCTCTCTTTCAATGATGAGGGCAGTCTATTTAGCATGTATACGATCCTATTTACCGTATGCTATCCAGCTAGCAAACCATTTTTTAGCCATGATCAATGGATTGCAGCATCAGAACAGCTTTGGCTACCAGAGTATCCGAGTGGCTGATCTCAATTTCAAGCTTACAGGTACGGCGGCTGATTTCGAGCAGTCTCGGCATTACAATGATCGCGTGTTCGATCTGTACCGGTCGGATAAAATAAGTGGACATATTATCTAGTACATAATCATTTCCTGTGATATCCTTAGCTGCTTTAAATGCCGAAAGCGTCATAAGCGTAGACAATATTCCTTCAGAAATCGTCCCAAGATCCGTGGCCATCTGCGGCGTAATAAAGCCATGGAAGAACAATCGTCCCTCTTCGTCCCGCTCATCCGCAAAACCATTCCAAATGAGATGATCAAAAGTCTCTCCCAGCTGAGGTTGGTTCCGAACATCGCGTAAGCTTTGCAGCACTTCTTTACGGGTTAGGGAGCCTACCAGTTTGCGGTTACGGTCCACTATGGGCAGAAAATCCACGCCTTCCCACATCATGATCTGGGCCGCGGAGGCTAGTGAGGTTTGCAGTGCAGCCGTAACCGGACTGCGAATCATCGCTTTTTCAATGATCTGCCCTTCCGTCAATTCCTCTACATCACGGCGACCGATAATGCCAATGACTCGGTTCCATTCATCCGTAACGGGAAAGCGCTGCTCTCCAGTTTCCTCAGAAACCTGTCGTAGCTCACCGACGGTGCTAGAGATTTTTAACGTATTCAGGCGCGGTTTGCTGTCGATAATATCCTCTACCAGCATAATTTTTTTCTTAATCAATCTATCAAAAATGGCACGGTTAATCATTGAAGCGACGGTAAACGTGTCATGTCTCGAAGAAATAATGGGAAGATCCAGCTCGTCTGCCAATGCCTTCACTTCACGGCTCGTCCCGAAGCCCCCTGTCACCAGAACCCCTGCTCCCTGCTCCAGCGCCAGAGAGTGAACATCATCGCGGTTACCCACAATCAACAGACTGTCAGCGTCTATATAACGGATCATCGCATCGACCTTCATCGCTCCGATCACGTATTTATGCAGATGTTTATTTAGTCCACTTGCCCCGCCAAGCACATGCCCTTCAACAATATCAACTACATCGCCAAACGTCAGCTGCTCTGAAATGTTCCGAGGTTTCTTTTCTACACGAACTGTACCAATCCGTTCCTTCGTGATGACTATCCCGAGATTCTCAGCTTCCTTCACTGCACGGTAAGCAGTCCCTTCGCTGACTAACATTTCTTTGGCGAGCTTGCGAACAGATATTTTGGTGCCTACCTTAAGACTTTCAATATGCTGCAGCAGTTGCTCGTGTTTAGTAATCGCATCGCCTTGACCTTCCAACTGTTACACCCCCATGCTCCGATCTGTACTATACTGTACCTATATATTATATACTTTCGCTTACCTGCGCAACCTTTCATTAATACACTATATACGGTTCTTTATTATCTTAACTATTAATAAACTGCCGTTTAGTTTCGCGTACTTTCATTAATATTGTGATTTTTTAGTTATTTCTTTCATGTGCTACGTTAAAAATAAACCAACCCACATTTCGAGTGCAAACACTAACAATGATAACTTATATATCATCATTCCTTAATGTATTATACAATAGGAATAAATTTCCTTGTTGGAGTGATTAATATGGGATCGTTCAGATTTAGAAAGTCTATAAATCTTGGTGGCGGTGTAAAGTTGAACGTAGGTAAAAAGGGCGTTGGAATTAGCGCCGGTGTAAAAGGTGCGCGAGTTAGTGCCGGTCCTAGTGGGAAAAGGGCTACAGTATCCCTTCCTGGAACCGGGCTTTCATACTCTAAAAAAATTGGTGGAGGGAAATCGTCACATTCTAGTCGTAGTAACCCGACACTAAATGTGGATGAAATGACACCAAAACAAATTGAAAATCGAAAAAAGAATCTTACTATATTTAAGTTTATAGGTATTGCCTTTGCTCTATTGATTGTGATTCTTATCATCTTTACATAGCTAAACCCCGCCAATCAAAAGGCGGGGTTTTTAAATTCGTAAGCGCTTGGGAATTTACTATGTATTAGCACCTACAACATCCTCTATTTTAATCCATTCCCAATCATCATCATGACGAAACTTAATCTGACCCAGCTGACGGTCAACCCTCATAACTATTCCATGGATGGATCTGTCTTCATATTCCCCGAACAATTTAAGTGTGATCGGACTACAATCCTCTAACGATTGCGCTAATACCTCTGAGATTTCAGTTAAGGCTTGAGGGTCTAATTCGGGCTTTTTACGAGTCTCTTCGTTTAGGGCATCGTCAAGTATCCTGATTTTGTGTTCTGGCATAATCATTCGACTACTTTCCCACAGACCATTACCTTCTAGTTTTTTTCTCTGCATACATATCCCCCTAATAATACAGCCAATAGTCAGTGCTGCTAGCTACATTTTTAACCTTTTGTGCCTCTTCTGGATCTCGGTGTGATGGATTATCTCTTTCCCAACCAGAGATAATGCAGCCCATTTCAGGTGGCGTATTTGGATTCCATTCGATGTAGTTTTCCTCCGTCAACTCTTTCAACCCATTTCGGATATCAACTGGCATTCGTCCACTCAATCGTTCTAACTCAGGCAATGAAGGGAGACGACCAAAATGTCGTGAGTAGTGAGTAATGAGTAATGATCAATAAAAGCTTACGCGGTGTATCGCTTAACATAATTAACGCCCCCAAAATAAGAACACTTGTTTGTATTTTATGTGCTTATTGGTTTTTTAATCAATGGTTTTTTATGACAAAAAAGAGCCGTTCAGGACTACTCCTGTGGCGGCTCTGTACATTCTCTTGATATCTTTTCTTCTATCGCTTCCAAAATGAAGGCGTTGCGACTCTTATCAAGTTGTTTAGCGACAGCGTCAATCTTTTCCCTGTCACCTTTCTTAACCCAAAGTTTCACTTGATCATAATTTGCGGCGTTGTACTTATCCTTTGCTCGTGTTGATGCCTTACCTTGCTGTTCCATAGGTTATCACCCCTTTGCTATAGGATACCACAAAAAATATACTGTTACCAGTATATAAATATGTTGACAATATACTGGTACCAGTATATAATTAAGATAAGAAAGGAGGTGAACAAGGCACATGAAGGATTGGGTTACGCTCCTTACAGCAATCATTCAACTCATTACCGCAACGCTGCTGCTAAAGGACAAAAAGAAAGGAACCAAAAAACGCCGCGGACCACGCAAACGTAAATAGGTTCCCGGAGAGTGAGGGTTGCACCCCTTGCTCTCCACCCAATCATAACATAAACGGTTTGAACGATACAATTAGTCGGCGGGCATATACAGGAGGAAAAAAGGAAATGGCAAGATTAGCTATAGTTCTCTGGAGTTTTGGTGGATCAAATGAAATTTGGGTGACTGAGGAAGAACTTTTTGATCTTGAACAGTCACCGTCAGTTTCTAAGATTTTCTTTAAGTAACGGGGGCTGCGGCCCCTCTAAAGGAGGAATAAATTATGTTGAACGTGATTACCTGGATAGTAATTGTTGCTGCATTGGTCCTCTCGATTGCAGCACTAATTAAAGCCAGTGGACGCCGTTAATCCTTATAATAAAAAAAGCCCCACCGACCTGTTAAGGTTAGTAGGGCTTTTTTCATATCTCTAATCGTTAGATATTTACTTTTTGGTAGTGATAGTAGCCGTTTTAGTTTCGTTATCAAAAGATACTACTGCACCCAACGCTTTGCCGATGGCTGCCAATGGTACGTAAGTACGCCCCTCGATCAGAAAACTACCTTCATTCAGTTTTTCCCCATTTACTACAGTGCTAGCCTTATCCACCCTCACATCTTCCACCTCCTTAGTTTTTAGAGCAGTATACAACCGACTCCATGGAAATTTCGCACCGGGACAATAAGGCTTTCGCACCGGATCAATTTGAAAATGACCTATCACATGTTTCTCGTCCAAGATGATAGCTTTACCGTAGAGCCTTTTTACTTCATCACTAATAAATTTATGTAGCCATACGGAGGCAGCAAACTGCGCCTCTGTCAAACTACCATCCATACCCTCATGCTCGATACTGATAGTGTACTTATTAGGATTCGTTGGTGCTTGTTCCTTGACGATTGCCGCCTTGGCTTTGGGAATTGAATCGACTGTGATTCCGTTACACCAAGCCATTTTTGTTATATCAACGTATTGGTGGATCTCCCCCAATTTAGAAACGCCAAAATGAGCGCTACTAACTAAATTACCAGAAGATTGAAACCAACTATCCATAGAACTCATCGTACCGCCACTTATATGATTTACAATAGCAATCGGTATATGACCACCTCGACCGCTACAATTTGTGTGCTTATTTCCCTTCTGAAAGATTTGCATTACTCATCAACCCCCTTTTTTGCCTGCTTAAGCAACTGATTACCATATACAGCCACAGCTCCGCACAAGATGCCTTGTACAAAACTATCTACATTAAAGCCAAGAGTAAGACATACAATGATGATCGCGGCCAATGTGACCAGATAAATGATTGTCCAATCTGGTATTCTCGGAGTTTGTTTTAAGCAAAAGCCAATCGCCCAACATACAGCAACAATAAATAATATTTCCGGTTTAATAAAATTCGCAACTACATTCCATTCCATATCAATTCATCCTCTCAATATTATTAGTTTCTGTGTGGAAATCTCTCTTTCATTTCACGCAACTCCACAATGATTACATCGTATTTTTCAGAAAACTTACCTAGTAGATCCTGCAATCGTCCTTCCCTCTCTTTATTCGCGCGCATTACGTAGATCAGCAGCCAAACGAATAACACCGCGAATGGACCTTGCGTTAAAAAATATTTAAGTACATCCATTTCTGTCACGATTGCCCCTCCCCCCATCTATCTCCCCAAAATGAAAGCCCCCGGTGATCCGAGGGCAAAATAAAAACGCCTCTATAGGCGCCAGCTTTTTCTATCTATTCTTTTAGCAGTGCTGCTACTTCCTCACGTTTTGTTTCGGGCACCTGCTCCAGTGTCTTCAAATCCTTGCGTATCAAACTTGCATATACTTTAGCCATTATCTTCTTCACCTCCCTCTACGGTTTCTGAAGGTTCTGCCGAATCCTCTGGCGTTTCCGGTTTACCTCCGGTTTGTCCTGCAAGCACCAGCTCATACAACTCAGTTAGTGCCAATTGTGCCTCTACCGCCTCTTGTTTGGCAGTCTGTAACTCTTCATAATTTTCTGTAAGAGCAAGCTGCGCTTCTTGCAATTGGGTTTCAGTTTGCCCCAGTCTCTCCAACGACTCAGCAAGTTGTGTTTCTGTCCACTTGAGTTTCATGTTGGTCTGCTCTAGCTCCTGTGCAGTCTTAGCACTTTCTCCCTCTACCATTTCGATACGTTTAATTAGCACCTCTGCTGGAACCTCGCCCGGATAGGTAAACTCTAAATCTTCGGTATCTGGATTAACACGGTAGCCATTACACTCCGCAAATTCTCGACGAAACTGACCGTATTTGAGCTTTACTACACCAATGGTATCGCGGACCCGTTCAGCCAGTGCCTTATATGTTGCAAAGTCCTGATCCTCGGTTGTCTCCACTACCAACCTACCTACCTGTTCACCCGTATTTACTACCACGTTTCCTGTTGCTTTATCAAAGTATATTTTCATTCCGATTTCCATCATAAAACCTCCTTTTTTATCTCCAAGCTGACCAACTAATGTTAACTAAATCCGGATTGTACGGAAGGGATGAACAAAAGGCATTACTACCCCATAAGTTAGGACTTAGCATCGCACCTGACGAAACTACATTCCCATAAGGGTTAGTCCCCGAAAACTCGGTATAAGACCACATAGTGATGTCAGAAGCAAAGAATACGAATGTACTTTGTGTAGATGCTCTAAAATAAGTGAATCGCACAATACGAGGGCTAAATGCTAACCCACTAACTCGGAATATACCATCTCCTCCACCTACCGAACCTGCATAGCCTTCTGCGTACATTCGCTCCACCAGTGTTCCTGTAACTCCAAATACTTCAACGCCGCTACGAATGTTAGCAGGGGCTAAGTCGCCCTCTACAGATCGTAGTTGTGCTGTTGTTACTTTTATTTCACCCGCCCCAGAGCCACCTTTGCGGTAGCCCTCTCTTGGGTACACCGCTAAGCTACCATCACCCCATTTCCCTACACTAAGAGCCGGATCTTCGCCAGATGTGATAACGGGCATGGTCCCCTGTTTCCCGAACATCGTCCTGTCACTTCTCCAAATGCTAGGGTCCGCTAAGTTATCTTCTCTCACACGAATAGAAGAAGTGGTATTGTAGTACCCCTCCGGTGTATTTAGGTACAAATCATACCCGCTTAATGTTGCGCCCGCCGCATCCTTAGCGACGGAACGATTGTCTGGCATCGTCCCGTTCACCAGTCCGTTTTCTGTGCCTATCGTTTTTCCCGCCAAGACTTCCGCTGCTGTAGCTGTTCCATATTCACCCCCTTCACCCTGTAAGATAAAAGCCGTTCCATCGTATACAACCGTATAGACACCACCAAGAGCCAAAGGCGGGTTATTGCCATTTGGCTTTTTGATAGATTTAGCGCCCAGACCATTTACATTGAGTGTAACCGGACCTGTTGTAGCTGCATGTGCTTTAAAAGATATTCGATCTCCAGCTATAAGAGATGTTATGACACCACCCGCGATACTTGCTGTTAACGCTGGAGCTGTACCTTTAGTTAACCCAGCATAGGTTAAGGTACCGTTTGCGATTTCCCCCATGTTTTTTCCAGCATGTAAATCCGCATCCAGTCCACTACCTACCCCATCCACTGTAAGCAACTTTAATAAAATATCAGCGGCAGTGTATGAAGTCGCTGGCAAAGGGACGAAACCTAACGAAGAACCCATAACAGGCGAAGTGTGGACTCCTACTCCTATTGCACCCGCTACGACTACAGGCATAGCAATTTGAACTACAGACCCCGCCGTCGCAGCTATACCTGGAGCTGCGTTATAGTATCCATTGCTTGCGTGGACTGTTTTTTCGATATGCACCCATCCATCAGCAGGAGTCAAAGAAATATAGTTGGCAGATGTTGATACACCGTTTTTAGATAGTCTGCCATCTCTAGGTATTGAAATGGTTGTTCCCGTCTTAACCCTAACCCAGAAAGATACAGTATACGCCTTGCCAACTCCAGTTGCAGGGAAGTTACTATTTACCGTCATTAGATATGTCCCGGCAACATTTCCCGCATTCGCTGTACCTGAACCCATCGTATAGGACGCTATATAAAATTCTGTGCCGTACCTTGATCCACCAAGACTCATCGCGGTTAATAAGCTAGTTACGTCTTCCGTGAGCGCTCCTGCCGTACCTCCGTTAGTTGTGTTGTCATGGATGAACTTTCCCCCACTAGATACAGTAGTCCCATTCCAAGGAGATAAAAAAGAGTTATTGGCGAATGAGGTGGTGATTTGTAAAGATCTAGGGTCACCATCAATACCCATAAATCTACCTGAGTCCCCAAGTAAATTTACAACTCCCCCGTAAGGCAAATTATTCGCACTTACAAATCCGTTATTGTCTAGTCCCGCATATCCGTTAGCTACGTTCTTTCTATCCGAACCCTCAATTTCGATCCAAGGTCCCCACGTCATTTTTTTGATACGCTCGTATCTAACGTGACGCTCCCCGCTTATGCTCCCGGCGAGTTGTGTAGCCCGTTGTAGGACGTAAGAATCTCCTGTCGTGTGCCGCTGCACTTCTACGTAGTACCATCTATCCGTATAGGTAGTAGGTGCGTTCACTAGGTTCGACCCGTTGTAAAATCCGTTCTCAATAATGGTGTCTAGGTCCGTACCGTTATTTAGCAGGATGTTTCTGCCTATGCTAGAGGTTAACGGGTGCTTTTGGAACTCTCTTCCTGAAAACATTACCGCGTCGTCGGGAAGCACCTGTACAGGCTTCGGAAGTTGGTCGCTAAATCCTCCGGCGTAGATGGCAGACAATGAGAAGGTCGGTATAGGGACACCCGTACCCGATCCTGCTTCGATCTTCACTGTAGGAGTGTTTCCATTTGCGGCGATGGCTTCCACGGTAAACTTCCATTTAGCGAGGGCACTGTCGTAGACAATATCGGAGATCGCCATCATATTCGGCAGATTTCCTGTGACGTCCGTATACTGCGTTACCTGATAGTCTATGGTGCCACCTGCGGACGTGATGATGTTAAAACGCTTTGTGATCTTTCCGCCGCCATTACCTCCACTCCACCCTGCGGAGAGTGTCACGTCCATATACCCGTGTATTTTAGTACCTGTAATGAGAACGTCAAACCTCTGGTTTTTAACGTTCGTGAACGGTGCAGGTACCAGTACGACGCGTGCAGACCTACCGTTAAGAATATCCCCGTTGTACGCTACTAGTCTGGCAGAGTCTAAGCCAAGGTACCCACCCGGGATATCCTTGCGACTGGCGTTTTCATCCTCGATCCACTCTCCCCACACGCTGTTATAGCACTCCCGAATGTACGATCTCGGTACAGTAGCGAAGGTAGTAGCACGTTGGAAGAAGATAGTATTGGGGTTCTGTGAGTGGGAGAACACCTCGATAAAGAACCAAGCACCTGTGTTGTTACCTGGTGCGTTTATAAGAGGGTAACCATCGTACTGACCGTTACGGTTAACTGTGTTCAGGTCTGTACTAGGAGCTAGGCGGATGACCTTACCTGCGTTATCAGTGAGCTTGTACTTCTGGAACTCCTGCCCGGACTGAAGCACGGTGTCGTCGGGAATTGTCTGTACTGCTACAGGTAGTGCAGTAGGTGCTGCGCCGCTGTAAACAGCACTCAGATTCCACGTTGGTGGCGCAGTAGGGCTCGCATGCTTTACAGATACAGCAAAGGCAATAGCAGCCCCTGGCGCATGTCTTGCTTCTATACTTATTTTCCAACGAGAGTTAGTGGCGTCCCAACTAATATCAGATATAGATATGTGCTGATTGATAAGACCCGTTACTTCTGGGTATTGCGTGCTCTGATAATTTAGGGTAGTAGCAGCAGCAGCAACCACATTAAAACGCTTCGTCATTTTACCAGCTGCGTTCACTGCATTCCAACTAGCCGTCACAGTCACCTCAATGTAGCCTGACAAAGCACCAGTTGTAAATAAGTCAATCCTTTGATTAGCTACGCTGTTTGAAAAGGAAAACCCAAGAACACGTTCAGTTATTCTACTAGATAGTACTGTTCCATCAGCAACCATTAGTTTGTTTGCTTCCAAGAGAGCCACACCACTAGCAGCACCTTTCTGCGCCAATGGAATCGAAGCTGCCTTTGCTGCTTCACGAGCTGCGTCCGCCTTTGTCTGCGCTCCTTCAGGAGTTTCTTTGACATTCCATGCGGTTTGTTTAGCTGCTGTGACATGTATATTGTTATCTTCTGTATGCGTATCAAACTTGCTGCGGATCTCCTGGAAAACTTTATAAACTCTGTTAAAATACCAATTTAGCCATGCGGCTGGAGGTTTGTCGTTGATCTGCCAACCTGTCTTTCGCTTACTCTCTGGCGGCTCTATACCTGGTTCCTGCCATTCAGGAAGCTTTTCATTAAATGCCACTTTATTCCCTCCTAAATACTATATAGGTAATGGATAATCATCGCCTGGTGCGTATACCGTTCCTAACTCCCCACCCGTAGTCATATCCGTGTCCGAAAGTCCTAATGAGCTTGTTTCAAGCACATCATACTGAGAGGACAAAGCAAACGTCCCAGCAAGCTCAATTTGAGCCACTCGGACGCCTGCTGCAACCGTCTTTTGTATGATTCGGGCAAACTGTAATGGGGACATGCCAACCTCATTCAAGCGCCGGACTGGAACACGAATCAAGTTGATTGCCGCTGGCTCCGGCTCCAGTGGATCGGCAAATTTCTCTTGGATTTTGATATCTGAGTAATCACAGTCCAAAGCAAGGGCTAGCACCTGGATAATGGTGTTAACGTCCGTTTTAGATAGATTTCGGGCAATCTTGGACTTTAGCAGTACTCGGTATACCTCGTCAGTCGCTGCCCCTCGTGGCTGGACCACATTGGAGCCTATTCGGTCCAGCGTCGTGCCTTGGGCAGCATCAATGTCTTTCCACTCACGGACACGTTCCAGCGTCTCACCGACTCTTGCCAATTCCCCATGCAAAATGCTTATCATCTTACCCAAGTTGCTTTCCGGATTTTTATTATAGGTGTCCGCAAAGCGTCGTAGCATGTCCTTAACACTAAACATGACTGTTCACCATAATATCCGCCGCTCGTGCCCGAGCTACTTCATAAACCTGAATAGGCACATTAGAACTGCCAAGGCCTCCGCTCGTCTTGCCCACTGTTAAGATCATATCTTCGACCCCCTCAACATTGGATACAACACTGATTAATCGGGTATACACTACGGTTGCTCCCATGCTTAAGCCGTTGTAATAGGACCCTGCGGCATCTTCGCCGCCGATATACGTAATAATGGCTGATCGAATTTGGTCATCACCATCGATCGGGTATTGAGCGTTTTTGGTCACAGATACAGATACTTTGATCCCCACCTCGTTTGCACGGGAAAACTTAACCGTGTGCAGCTGTCCACCCAAATCGGCAACTTGCTTACTGATGCTCCCGTGAGCTTCTACGCCGCCGGACTTGGTTGCAAAGATTGCCTTAGAGATTTCCAGCTCATCCCCGCCCAGCACATAAGCTTCGAAAGACTTGGGTGGCCGTCCGGCAGCATCCTTTGTCATACCTGTGTTCTCGATGATCGCTGCTGCTCGGACGGTGGGCATTCTTAGCAGCGCTCCCCGAAGTGCATCCACGGAAGCCGCGCCGCCACCCGCCACGGACAAATCAAAGCGACTGCGAAATTCGGCGTCTGTCTCCTTTTCCCTGCCCCCCGTCACGGCTACAACGTTGGTCACACCAGTAATGTCCGGTACCGGGTTAACTACCACAGATATTGCCCCCGCCGCGACATTGCCTGATACTCCCGGTTCCAACGCCTCAATTGCAACGGTGGCGGCACCAGTGGTCAGTGTAACATCAGCCATTGTCTCAAACACTACACCGGATTTCGTCGCCGCACGGGTACCCGCCGGAACAGTAAAGCCTATAGTTCCCGTGATTTCCAATGATCCCGCTGCCCATTGGGCAAGCGTTCGGGATATACCAACTTGCGGACCCAGCCTATCCAAGTTGTTGCCGGTGGCCGTTGGAATATATCCGCTGTTGTATACGTCCTCTGCGGTGCTCCAAATAATAGCTAAAAACCAAGCAAAAATACGAAGTATAATTCCAAGCGGTGAGCGAACCGAAGTGTTAACCGTGTCTCCAAATGATTCCTTGGCTTTATCCTCCATTTGCGAAAATAGATCATCAAATCGTAGTCGTTTAAAACCTGTGCTATCCAACAACGGTCTCGACCCCCTCAACCGTAATTACATCGCCGTTGACAGCTGTAGCCGTAAAATCTGCTGTAGCTGTTCGTTTCTTTCTGTCAAAGGTTACAGTCACCGTATCTACGCTCTGAATACGCGGTTCTTGTAAAACTCCACTGGTCAATTCGTCGCGAATTTCTTCTTCAGTAACCCCTTTTCCAGTGATCCGCTTAAAATCAATACCCATGTCTGGATCCAGTATCCACTCGCCTTTATTGGTTCCTGCTGCCAAAGTGCAACATTGAGCAATTTCCTCAGGACCGGAGATTAGTTGCAATTCACCGTCTAAAAACACCAAATCACCGGAAATATCTAGTTTTATAGACTGCATGGTAACACCCCTACGATTACAGCATCCATTCGACTGTGTCGCCTTTCGGTGTCCGGGGCTGCCACTTGACCGGATAATGTATTTTTAAGTTCAGCATCAGCACAAACAACATAAACAACGTCTCCAGCCTTTAATAGTGGACGCATAATTGTTTCGAATTTCTGCATCCCAGCACCAAGATTAATTTCAAATTCGACCTTTTGCCCTACGACCGGGACAGACATTATCTGTGCGGGTTGTCCACTCGTCAGTTTAAGTAATGGCTGCACAACAGCATTCAACTTAGCATCATCGAAGGAAATAACCTTGCAAGGCATCGCAACACTGATATCGTCGCCTTGTGTACCCGCATACGCGCCAAGCAAACGGGAAAGTGCTCCTGCTGGATTTGCTCTACTCACATAATCGCCTCCGTTTCTGTGATAAAGTCTCCTGTATTGGAAAACTTATGGGTTCCACTACGAATATGAAGCTTTCCTGACCATTCCCTGCAAGTCAAATTAATAACAGAAGCCGTTGTGATTCGTTGTTGCAGCTGTGCGGAAATATTGTATCCCTGAATGCCATTGTCCTCGAAATATTCTGGAGATCCTATCAAACCCGTTTCTGGAGACAAGGCAAAAACAGAATCAGCACCATTACGAATATTTCGAATATAGAGTTTGCTTTGATTGATATAACAAGATGTTCCACAGTCCTTGCAAACCTCCGATATGATGTCGGTGACTTTTCCCTTTGCTGTGTAACCATCTTGATATCTGTAGTCCTGGTTAAGTGCCATTTGCGCTACAGGCAAACCGATATACCCCGCCATCTGCTTAATGATCGCACTGGCTAGTGTCCCCTTTGCAAAAGCAATCTCTGTAACTTCTCGCTTAGAGAGATCCTCACTATCCAAGACATAAACAGTCGTTATTTTATCTACGCCCTCCCATTTGGTTCGAACCGATGAAATTCGACCATGGAGGATAAGCCCAACATCTCCGGTGTAACCAGCATTCACCATTAGGACAGCGTTACGCTTGATGTTATTTATCGTTGTTTGTGACAGGTTCCATATCCTCAGTTCCGACTCATTAGGTAAAGTGTCGTTGTCAAATGGAACCGTCCCTTCCATCGTGTATTTATCAAGAGTGAATTTCATATTAGCAGTCATAATCTCCACGACACGGCCAAAATTTTTACTCGTCATCTTCCTCATCCTCATCAATAACAAACAAAAAGACGCTTATACCAAGCGTCTCCCATGTTACTGCTGTGCTTATTTCCGATTCATCCCAAGGAACAATAGGTAATCTAGGAAATCGGTTATCTTGGACGTCATAAAAGAGTGTTTGCCCATAAACTAACTTTTCCCCATATACCAGCACTTCTCCATTCTTTTCAAGATCCACCGTAAAAAAATCATAGTCAGCATTGTAATGGACTTCAAACCCAAACATTTCACCAGCGATAGATATGTCAAAACGATAAGGGATGTTGTCCTTCTCTATCTCGATAAATTCCATAATTCACCGCCTCATGTTGCCCATTTACTTCCGGTTTTAAATTTTACTTTCTGAACTTTTTCTTTTTCCTTTTCCTTTACTTTTTTCTTACTTGTATTATTACTTTTCTTCTTAGTAGTCGTTTTTGCAGTTTTTTTCTCCTGGGTTTGCTTAGTTCCAGAATTTACGATCTTAGTAACCTGAGCCTTGATTGGAGGTGGCAACGTCTCCACATAAGAAGACGTTGCAATCTTTATCTCTCGCAGCTCCATCGTAAAAGTAAATCCATCCGCAGTGGTGTAATCATGTCCTGTCGAAAAATCAGTAATGAGACCTTTGAATTGATTTCTGCCGACGTAATTAATGATTGTGCCTTTGTCTTTCGCAGCTATGATATAGGCGCGTGTCTTCGCTGCATCCGTACCAACAATAACTCCCGTTAATGATAGCGTCCGGGCCTGTGCCTGCACATGATCAATTAAGTTGATCCCTTTTTCAACCGGTTGCTCTGTCACAGTTACGGGAAAGGACGGTGATTCATTCTCTACAGTAATGTATTTGCCATCAATAAGTGCCATTTACGCACCTTCCAATCCTACGCTGCGCATATATGATTCAAATACATCTTGCATTTCTTGCCGAATCGTCTCCCGCAGATTTGAAATGGTCTTATCATCGGCATTACCTGAAACCTTAATATTAAAGATTGGCTTAAAATCTGCACGATGATTATTTGTTGTCATTCGTGCTGGGGATGATTCAGGTGTGTGTGGCTCGTAATCAGGCTTTGCTGCTACGGGTTCCTGCTTCGCGAAAGGAATGTTTATCTGAGCTATTTGAAAATCAGGCAATTCAAAAGCCGGCATTTGATAAATTGGGAAGTCAAACTTAGGAAATGTTGCTTCCGGCTGGGAATACGCCTGGTTTTCTTTAGCCGTTAAAACGCGTTCGCCTTTGTGCAATTCACCGATATAACCGTCCCACGGAACGTAAGGCAGCCCATTCGCGTGGCTTCCGTCTACTGCCTTTATGCCAGTAGTTTCAGTAGAAACAGACACGCTTGCAGAGGTTTTAAAACCAAAGAAATCTTTAATGCCATCCGCTATGCTTTTGACCTTCTCCATCAAGGTCGATGCCATATTCGAAATTCCATCTATCAGACCACTAATAATTTTTTTCCCTGTATCAAAGAGGTTGATCCCATTGAAAAAACTTGTCACCTTTCCCCACATATCCGAAACGGCAGTCCAGACATTGACTCCGGCTGTCTTGATGCTTCCAACAATCTGCGCCCATATAGCAGTGATCTTGTTCCAAACTTTGGTCATCAGAGAGTTAGTTATCGAAAATACATTGTTCCATGCCCCGGTAATTGCATTCCACACAGCCCTGACAGCCCCAGAAATATTGCTACTGATGCTGCTCCATATGGATGACAACCAGCTACCAATTGCACTGAACACTGCAAATGTCACTGCCTTAATTTCATCCCAATATTTAACGACCAAAGCAACGATCCATGCAATTGGACCACCAATTACAACCAGAATCGTTACTCCCCAAGTCTTCAAAAATCCAGTCACTGCGTTAAAGGCTGTCATGAAGGTCTGGGGAACTGTAATTTTGAAAAAATTCAGTACTGCCATGGTAGCCGTCTTGATCCCAGACCACATCCCGTCAATAAACGCCCGGAACTTATCTGATTTTTTATAAGCGACTACCAGCCCCACGCCTAAACCCACTAGGGCGGCGATAATTATGCCAATAGGATTGGCAGCCATGACTATACTGAAAGCTTTCTGAATTGCAGTCCATGCTTTGGTCGCTGCTGCTGCAATCTTGGTTGCGACTGTTATCGTGCCTACGACTGTTTTATATGTGACCAGTGCCGCGACAATTCCGCTCACCACCGGTGCAAATCCTTCCCAATCGTAGAATGCTTTAGCTGCATCAGCAATTGAAGAGCCAATTTGCTGGATATGTGGCCATAATTGAACTGCGGCATTTAACAATGTCTCACCGATCATGACGGCCACTGGCTGGATAGAAGTCCACAATTCTTTCCCCTTATCAATCAGGTACCCAAACACCTGCAATGCTTGTGTTCCAAATTGTTGTAGATATGGCATTGCCGCCTGAATCCAACCGCTTACCATATTGATTGCTGCACCAAGCCCGTCACCGATTGCATTGCCCACCGCTTCGATCTGCGGCTTATGGTCAGATAGCCATTGCCCAAAGGCATTCAAGTAAGGTAGCAGCTTTTGACCAATTGGAATTAATATTCCAACCTCGACCTGCCTTCCAAACATTTTAAATGCCTCGCCAGGCTTTTCAAATTTGATTTTATTAAGCTCATCCATCGTCTTTTTTGTTTTATCAAAGGATCTCGTTGCAGCCCCCATTGCCGATATGACATTAACCTCAAGGTCTTCGAACTGCGAACCCATCAAAGCAACACCAATATTGTTACGGGCAACGGGGTCCTCGATATCCGATATCATAGAGACGATATCGCTAAATGCCTGTTTCGCGTCTGGTCCACCTTTGGCAAAGGTCTGCATCATTGCATCAGCGTTAAGGCCCAGCGCGGTAAAGGCATCCATTGATGTCTTACTGGCATCCTTAGACCTTATATTAAATTCCTTCACGGCGTCTCCAACTTTATCAACTTGAAAGACACCTTCGGCAGAGCCAGCGGCAAAAACGTCAAACATCTCGTCAGCCGTAAAGCCCAAGCTCTTGAACTGGTTAGCATATTCATTGGCTGAATCCACCAGTTCGCCGGATTTATCAAGTCCCCGCTGTGCGCCTTGCGCCAGTAAGTTATATGACTCTTCGGAGGTGATCCCAAACTGTCGCATCATAGTATCAGCGGATTTGATGGATTCCGGAATTTCAAATCCGAATTGATCCCGAAGTAGAATTGCGTTTCGAGTGGTGTTCTCAAGTTCTTCTCCTGTTTGGCCAGTAACTTGCTGAACATTTGAAATCGCTGTTCCTAAGTCGTTCCAATCCTCACCAAAATTGTTAGAGTACAGATTTTTAGCAACCTCTCTAGTTGCTTCCATCTGTTTCACGGTTGCTCCAGTTGCCCCCTGAACTTGCTTCATAGCCGTTTCAAATTTAGAAGCAGCATGTACCCCAGCAATTCCGATTCCAGTCATTGCAGCTACACCAGCAGCCCCAAGTCCGACCACAGTTTTTGTGAGTTTACCAACCTTTTTATCTGCATCGTTTATTCCCTTAGAGTTGAACTTGAACCCAACTGCATACATTAGTGAACCGATTATACCGCCTGCCATAGTTCCTCCTTTCCGAACAAAAGAAGACGCCCTAAAGGACGTCTCCTATTTCTTCTTATTTGCTTTGTTTGTCTGTTCAATATGAAGGTCTAAAGCTGCGTTCGCTTCGGCAATGTCATCATCATCCATACTATTTAGATCATTATACGTAATGCCCATATCGGAGAGTAGCAGCCTCCATTGACTCCAATTAGATCGTGCTCGTTTCTTAGCTTCCTTCTTGCTGATCGCCATCGTCGGCGCCCTCATTTTCATCATTTCCTGTCACAAAGGCGTATGCTGCATTAACAACTTCACTATATTCCGTGTAATCGTTGAAATCATCAATTTTCATTTTAGGATCCACGATAACATGTTTGAGTACTTCTTCAGATAAGCGTTCTTCCAGAATCACTCCAAATTTATTTTTTGAGCCATCATTGATTTTAGATATTGCGCGTACGCCTGGATGCTGGAAGGTATAACTTTTTCCTGATTTAGATTTGTACTCTTTCTGTTTAAAATTAGCCATTGATATAGGCCCCTCTCAATTTTGGATTTTAGTTCATGCTTAAATCAAGACATTGAAACTCATAGGAACGATCGCCAGCTTCTCCGCCATATTCCCGGTCAGCTGGTTTTTTCAGATAAGCTTGTGTTGCAGTATTCGTTTCCTTTGGCGTACCCGAGTACATAACTGATACAGGTACAATCTTCTGGCTGTTAGCCAGTCCATCCAAATATGCGGCTTGTGGGCTGGTGCTTTGAAGGGTAACAGTAATTGTGCCAAGTGGGTTATTAACCTTCGTTCGGACCACATCTCCTTGTGCCCCTACTTTAGTTGAAAAGTTTTCTTCGTCCTTCGCCACAGTTACTAGGTCTTCTCCGAATCCCGTTAAAAAGACGCCTCCAACAATTACAGAGACGTCCATTGCATCATATGTTTTTGCTTCTGACACCCTAACCCCTCCTATGCAAATTTAATAGTGCCACGAATGGCCGTTTTGTGTATGGCTCCCGCCTGAACAAATTCAAACTTTCCATCTGGATAATTGCGTGCTGCCACCTGTGCCGGATCAACTTGACTACGTGGTGGAAACGTCGTGTTATACAATGGAACGTTATCATCGTCAGTAGCAATCATGCCATTTAGAAATGACCGATGCAGAACCGTCCGAACGGCACTCTCAATTTGAGCGATACCCGTATTGTTGTAACTGATCTTTTGTAATGCGTGCTGTGCCTGATTGAATAAATCTTGAACGGCGTATTGAATGCTAAAAACAATGTAGTCCTGGGAGTGAATGAAGTCGATATAATCACCGCTACCAGACTTGCATTCACTGGTGACATTAGTTCCCGCTTTGGTCACGTATGTGTTGGCACCAAGTGCGTGGATAGCTGCTAACTCTGTCGCTGTAACATCCAGTGGTGCAATACCGGTTAGTGTCCATCCCATCCAAGTAATCGAGCCAGGTGGGAGACTTCCAGCTGCGCCGATCCAGCATGCTTCTGGATATTTAGCAACTTCTGCTGCAATATGATAAACACCATAGGTTCGAGTGTATTTCTTAGCCAAGATTGTAGCCAAATCGGCTTTATCGCTTGTACGGAAGAAAAATTGTCTGGATTTATCTGCCTCGATAGCATCACCTATAGTGGTAATGTCCAATACAGCCGTGCTCGTCGTAACGAGAAAATGCCAATCTTTCAAAAACAGTTTTGGTAAAATATCTGTCAATGTCTCAGGTGTTGCGCCCGTTCTCCTAGATACAATCGCAATTTCTGCTGGCGGGTTCTTCTGTGCAAAAAGCGCAGCCGCCGCTTTATATTCCTCGGTACTGGCAGCATAATCAGTCTTCACGGCATCTATATCTAAGTAATCTTTAAATTCTTTACCCGCTGTACTGGATCCTAGAATTAAGGGTTTGCCAAACCCACCCAAAATAGGTGTTGGCTTCAGTACAGCTATGTTTACAGTAACGTCGCTAATACTCAAAACTTATCACTCCTTTGTATTGGTGCAGTATCAATCCAGCCTGACATGTCTGTTGCTACAACATCCGTGGCCCGAAACTCAACATCAAAGCCCTGACGCCGTTCCCACTCTTCACCAATGTTAATGTCCCGGTTCTGGATCTCTCCAATCTCAATCACGATCACGTCAAGTTTGTCCTTTAACAGATCATGTCCATCTGACTTAAACCAATCTCTCGCCCTCATGGCGTTAACTAGAGCTATGTCTGAGTCATCCGCATAACAATTAAAAGAGACGGTAAATGTCACCGTCTCCATCCTGTACTGCTTTCCTAACTGCTGGGTAATGATCGGTTGTCCTCCAGTGGAAGCGAAGCCGCCAACGAAACTATAAGTCATGAAATCACCGGAAGGAGTATCCCCTCCGCCGTTCATTTCAATGACCAGACCACCGGAAGCCGATTCCATACCCTCAACAATGGCAACTCTAATATCCTCAAACGGGAGCATTGGCGACCACCTTCCGCAGCAGATATTGATTGATATCGGAATACTCTCGATCTGGTGATTCATTAACGGTGTACTGTACGCCCATGTAGTCAATACGTTCACCAGTACTGTGCGTCGAAGTCGTATATAACATTCGATCTGTCTCGGTATAGTTACCGCCCTCTGTCGCTTTCAATCGAGCGCTCACAGGCTGGATGCTGCCGCTCCGTGTTAGTCGTTCCGGTTGACTTGGAACCCATTTTCCCTTGACCCATGCACCTCCACTGTCTCGGATCAGGGTATAAGGTCTGAAATATTTTCGAATGACGCCAGCAAATCTAAATTGCCGCATGATTACCTTCCCTTCGGTACAATGTCATAAATCAGGGAGTCGCGCAGCTCGTCTTCCCGGTGCAGCAACTTTCGGGAGCCAGTCTTTCTTGAAGCATATCGGGCGGATAAGGGCGGCTGCTTAATTCGTTCAAAATTTTTCTTCATTCGATCAAGTCCCGTCTCACCAATCTCCGAAAACAATTCGTCTACCCGCTTACGCCCGTGGGCAATCTCTGTTACCCCAGCCCGGACCAACTTACCTATGGGAGCCTGACCTTTCTTTTTCCCTGTCCCGATAAACGAACGGGCAGGAATCTTCATTTTCACAGATCCATATTCGTGGACTCCGGCAATCATAGCCAGTTCAGCATCACCCTGCATACCAATACGAATCTTATTCTTAGTCAATGGGCGAAGTCGCTCGGCTAGTTGCCGCAGATTATCTTCGCCGGTGACTTGCACACCGACCCGCCTCGCCCTGGATCTTGATCCTGCCATGCTCTCACCTCATAATTCTGGTCTAATATGGGGATTAATCAAAGACTTTACTGCCATAGGCATGTCTGCTTCTGCTGCCGCATAGGTTACTGAGATATCCCCAACCCTCTCTGATGACACCCCATGTTCACGCTGAAGGTGTTTTGCCAGTAACACGCAAGCATATTCCAGTGTCTCCGGCAACGTAGCCGGATTCTCCTCTGTTGCATCATTTGGCAGGACATAACCCGCTGTGTAGTTCACGGTCAACCCCCGCTCCCCGCCCGGCCAGCCACAGTGTCGGAATAAGATTCCATGCTCCAGCCTTTCCACATCTTCAAAGGGGCGGTTCGCCATTTCGTAAATCCTCACTTCGTGAACAGGATAATTAGGTAGTCTGAGATATGACCCGCGCATCCCGCTCACCCGTTCAGAATAGGATTGCAGCTTGAAATTCCGGCGGCAGACCTCTTCAATAGCAACGGATGCTATGGTAAGAAGCGCGGCAAGCTCGTTATCGGGGATTTCACCACTTGGATCAATCCCCAACGTTCTCGCTTTGTCCAGGGTGGTAAGCATTAGCTACCACCCTTTTCTAGTGCAGCCACACGAGCAGCTAAAGCATCATATTCCTTACGGCTGACTTTTCCCGCTTCCAAATCGACCTCGCGGCCATCCTTAGTAATTTTCCCGTTTCCCGAAATTTCAAGAGTTCCTTCAACAACCCAACGACTCCCATTTTGATCTTGATAATTTTTGGTTTGCACCCTTATAACCTCTCTTTCAAATTCCTAAGCGCTTGCGATTTTAGGATAGGGTCAACTCACCATAAATTGCGGCTTCCGCATCCCATTTCTGGATATCATCGCGGATAACAGTTCGCAACTCTGTGGTACGTCGTCTCCAAGCGTCTCCACCTTCAGTTGTGCTAGCAAGCTCATAAAACTGGCGACTAAATAGAGCGATGGCCTGCTTAAGATCTCCCATAATAAGTGGAGCTTTAACGCTTGAAGATCCAACACTAGGCAAATAACGGTTCGCCACAACTGAAACGGGGCGGCCCTTAAAGAGCTTGCGTCCTGCTTGTGTAAGGTCGTCTGTAAGCAAGTAACGCCCGTTACTGTCCTTTTGCTCATCCAGCCAATTATATCCATCCTGGTTGGTCAAAATAATTGCAGTTGCACTAATCGCCGGGTCAAGGTCGACATTCAATACTTTTTTAACAGCATCAACGTTGGTCAGCGCCTTTTTCGTCCAGGTAGACAAAAGTTGAGTAATTAAGGTGTTCCGAGTAACAACAGACTTCCGTCCGATCCAACGGGTGATATATCGCAATAACGCTTGATCACTATCTTGTAGAAGATTGCTAGTAAGGGGAAGGAAACCGCCTCGATCTTTCAATTTGTATTCTACCGGACGGAACTTTGGTGAGTCGTGTTCTTCCATTGGATCATATTCACTAAGCTCTTGAAACGGAGTCATAGTCCCGTATGCCTCTAACACACGACTGCCGGACAGCGCCGTCACTTGCTCTACGCTGACGTATTGTGAAAGATCATCTAAGCTACGAATCACTTCGTTAATCTGAGTCTGAACATCTTTTGGCACTAAAATAGACAAATCACCGTCTGGAATGGCAGGATCAGTTTGCCCTTCATTCAGCACAGTACGTTTTTCATATTCAGCAATAACGCTTCTCATGTCCGCTGTGATTCCTTTACGACGCAGACCACGTAAGAAAATACCCTGGTATTCTTGCTCGAGTTCCACATCCTCACGCGATTCAAGATCCGGTGTTTCCTCTCCGGCTCTGTGACGTCCTCCGTTACCTAATCCGCCGCGTTCTTCAACTTCAAGCTCTTTCTGAATGTCAATTCTCTCCTGAAGAGAACGAACCTCTTCCATCTTCACTTTTGCATCAGCGGTTTTATCAAGGTTTAATAATGATCGTACTTCCGTTTTCGCTGAATCCAATTTTGCTAATAGCGCACGCAATTCTTTTGACACTGTTCATCACCTCATATAAATTTTGGTCAAACAAAAAGGAACCGGATTATAGTTCCAGTTCCAAGAGTATTTTTTCTTTTTCAAATTGATCTGCAGCCCGCTTTTCTTCAGCCTTGAATTCTTCAAGGGATCTAACAGATACTTCATTCTCGGGGTAAGCTGCAAAAGGAGTCATTGAGATTTCAGGGAGTGTCGCAAGTAATACTGTTCGTTTGTAAAGTGTTTTACCGTCCCTTTCAATTTTTGACCATCGATCTCCATTTGTGCGGACGTTAAACCCAAAGGAAACACCGTCAACATCACCTCGGTCGATGCTCTCATAAGCATCATTTCCCCAACTGCTATTCGGTAGATCAAGTTCAAACCTCAGCTCAGATTGACCGTCAAATAGTTTTAAGGTTCCAGAACGAGTATTTCCAAGGATCTGATCTGTTCGGTGACACCAAAGAGAAACGGTATTGTTCTCTCTCATAAATTCTGCAAAGGCCCCAGGAGCAATAACCTCTACGAATTCGTCACCATACCAATCCTGCATAACATGGGACTCTGAATCGTACTTAATTGAACCGATGATAGTTCGTTTACTTGTCTCCCCCTCCATCGTCTCCCGTATCTCCAGTGTCGCCGGCATTGCTCTGTTCTCCTTCGTCGGAGTTGGGTTCGTTCTCTTCTGGCTCAGTTTCTTCACCCCCCTTCACGTATTGTTGGCCTGCCATTGTCAACGGAATTACATTACCGTTGAATAGGAGTTGATCTCCACCAGGAAGTGGTGGCTTATCTTCGGCAGCTCGTGCCTCATTTGGGGTAATGAACCCTTTTTCAATCCCCTTTCCGTGAGCTTCGTAACGAGTTTTAAGGTCAGCTCTCAGAATCGCATCTACATTAAACTTGGAGTAATACCCTTCGTCCAGTTCATCATCCGTAAATAGCTTGTACGAAAGTTCCTGTTCATAGGTAGTGAGTATTGGCTGCTGTGTATCACTATAGAAAGCAAGTTGCTGCTGCTCCACATTGCTGTATGTGGCCTTCGCCAAGTCGTTAAGTTGGTGCATTTTGACGCCGAATGCATTCGCAATTTGGCGGAAAGTAAGCTCCGTGTTCTGCAAAAATTGAGCATCAGCCATACTAATTGCAATTGGTGTAAATTGATACCCGTATGGCATCATAGCTACTCTGTGGCTGTTCTTTAGGCCAGATGTCATGCTCTCGAAATTATCTTTGAATACTTTTTTGGAGCCATCATCTAATGTTCCGGTATACTGTACCAGCCCCTTGACCTGTAACCCTTGCTTGTAGAAATTATTAATGAATTGAGAAGCAGAGGCGGCGTTTTCTGCTGTGCATTTCAAGTAATCCATTGTATGGATACCTACAAGACCATCAAGTGTCACACTGCCCTTGAAATGAAGCATTTCATCCGGCATTATCTTCCTTTTAACACCATTACCAACATCAACCTCATACCAAAGACGGGTTCTCCCGCTTAAATATTTGTTATTTACATCCGGCAACAAGCACGCATCATCAATCCAAACCTTTACTCTGCTAGATGGAATAGGCCAAAGACCGATTACCCGACCCGTACGCTGATCAAATTCAATATTTACATAGGCATTCCCCATCGCTCGGTTTGCTTCTACACATTTCCAAAAATCAGATGCCGACATATACGGATTAGGACGCAGCTTTAGTAGCCGGAAAAGATAATGTTTCGCGGCCTTTGTAATGCCGTATTCATCCTCTTGATATACCTTTAACGGCAACTTAGAAAGAGAGTCGGATAGGATTTTAATACAGGCATATACCGTATCTACCTTCAAAGCGTTCCAGCCCTTAATACTTATCTCTCCGGGAGCTACATCAAGCCCAAGTATACGTAAAAACTCCCTGTCATTAATGCTTATTTCTTGACTTCGCCGCTCTGTATCGCGCTCGCCCCCAAATATTCTAGTTAATAGATTTGTTTTCACACATTCCCCCCCTCCCTCGGAGTTTTAACCCCATAATTTCTTCAAGAAATCATCTTCCGCAAACTCTTCAACACCCAAATCAATTTCTTCAAACAACATGGCGGTTGCCATCGCATTAATCATGGCCACAATGAGGTCAATACGTTCTTTTGACTTGTTCTTCATAGGTTTAATATTCTCGTTACCATCCATAGCTACAACAATATTTCCCCAACACCATCGTGCAACTGGATTGATTTCATGACTCATAAGCCCACGCTTCATGAGTTGTTCAATCATCTTCATGGCAGGACTCATGTGTTTCATATCTTGAGGAATTTCGACCACATCAACACCGCCACGCATAAGTCTTTGGGCAAGCATTCGACTGTTCCAAGGGTCCGTACCAAGTGTCTGAACAGCATATTGTTCGTTAGCTGCTAGCAACCTCGTCTCAACAAAGTCATAATCCACGACATCACCTGGTGTGGTAAGGAGATATCCCTGTTTGACCCATCTATCATAGGAAACTTTGTCTCGTCTGACCCGCTCTTTCATGTTGTCTTCCGGAATCCAAGCGTTAAAAACCACCCTCCAGTCTGGAACTCCCTCCTGTGGTGGGAACAAATAACAGACTGCTGTAATATCCGTTGTACTGGACAAGTCAATCCCTGGATAGCATCGTTTACCATCAAGTTCTGATAAATCCCACTCTCCGCCCGTCTTGTCCCATAAAGTGAGCGGTTGCCAACCTGTTTTCTTTAATGAGATCCATTGATTAAGCCGCAGCCAACGAAAAAGGCGCTCTGCCGACTCCTTATTTCGAGCGGTTAGCGCCTCTTTTCTCACGGCTTCTATGTCAATCGTATGACCCAGGCTTGGATTAACTTCATACCAAAGATTTTCATCAAAGATATCAATCTTATTCCCGTTCGCATCCTCGCCATCTTCAGGAATTCCGTATATTTTCACATACCAAGATGGGTCCTCTTTCTCACCATCTCGGATTTGTTTTGCATATTCGTGCTGTTCCCAACCAATAGAGCCTCTATCTGGATCATCTCCAGCTGTAGTTATTACCCACCAAAGTGGTTCTTTACGGGCAGCTCCTGCACCAAAGGTCATAACATCCCATAAATGCGGTTTGGCTGGGCATGAAGCTCGTCGAATATAACAACAGTAGGATTAATCCCGTGTTTGGTAAAAGCTTCAGCTGAAAGAACCTTCATGACGGTTCCAGTAATCAAGTTTCTAATTTCTTTGGAACTATCCAGTACCTTTAAAATACCTTCAAACTCGGGTTCCTGCTCGATCATTGCGGCAGCAGCTTTGTAAACCAACTTGGCCTGTTCCTTATCAGCTGCGCAGCAGTAAATCTGTCCACCTGGTGGATCACAAACGAGATGATAAAGAGAAACGGCCGCGATAAGACTTGTTTTCCCATTCTTCTTTGGGATTTCCAAATAAGCGTATTGGTATTGCCGATAACCGCGCTCGGTTACCGTACCATAAACATTCCGAAGAATGTCATACTGCCAGTCAAGCAGTATAAACGGTTGACCATAGAAATCGTCAACTGCATGGAGCATTTGAATAAACTCAATCGGTTCTAGCGCACGTTGCTCATCATGTGCCATGGCCGCCAGCTCTTCTATTCAAGAATTGGGCCATTGCGGAGGATTTTTTGTCATCTTTCTTTGGCATCGCCACATTTTTGATTTTAGCCAGTGGATTAAGGAATAGGCGGTCCTGCAATTTAAGAAGCATATCCACCTTTTTATTGATCGCAGTCTCAACCTTCAATATCCCCTCTAAACTAGCTAATTGCGAAAGATATCGAAGCGCCTTTAAATTCACTTCCTGTTCAGCCTCAGCCGCTCCAATGTACTCATCCAGAATGTGTTCATCAATAACGATGTTCTCCAAGCGTTGGTACTGGTCAAGAAGGTTTTCATACTCACTGTACGTCTTACAGTACAATGCAAATGTCCCAACGTCAGAACTGGTTAATAACGCAACTCCTTGTTTAGCTGATTCCTGATACTCTTTAATCAACTCGCCCCAAAGCTTATTAGCGATCTTATCCTGAGAAATGTACTTGGGCTTTTTCAACTTCTTCAAATCACTTTGCCCAAGCTTTAGCTCGGATTCTTCCCGCTGCTTAATCTCTTCCCTGGTCAAACGATTTGGGTTGCCCTCTGCAATGTGCAGAGCAACCGGCTTGGCGTTTCTCCCTGCCATGAGGGCACCTCCAATTTCTAAAAAGTTTCAAAAAACGAAAAAAATTTGCGTTAATGTCCGATGCGGTCTATTCCATTTCATTTTTAAATTTTTTTCAGGCCCCCCCGGGGTCAAGGTGAGCTGACCTTCTGGCTCTCCACCGTTTTAAACGCGGTCTGGAAGACTTCTCCAATCATATAGATTGGAATATCATGCTTCGCCAGTACTTGAACAACGTCAAGAGCAGCCTTGTTAACATCGATCTGTTTAACCATTACCGAACCCACCGTCCTCTCTTGCGGTCTTCTCGCTATGGTGTGAAGCACACAACGGTTGCCAGTTACTCCTGCGCCAGAACAGCTTATCGTCGCCCTTATGCGGGATGATATGATCGACCACAGTCGCAGCCTCTATCACTCCAGCAGCCTTGCAAATCACGCATAGCGGATGTTGCTCCAAATACTCCAGTCGTTCCTTCCTCCACTTGTGCCCATAGCCTCTACTGGCTGACGTCCCACGACGCTGTTCACGTTCCTTGCGGTGCTTATCGCAGTACTGGCCGACACTTACCAGTTCCCTGCAACCAACCTTGCCACAAGGGCGTTTAGGCTTTCTCGGCATCGCATGAGCTGACCTTAACTGAAACAAATTCATTGAGCGGTGCGGATAATATTTCCCTTACCCTGTCTATCTTTTCTTCAAATTGAGAAGTATCCATATCTACCTTGACGCGTAAGCCACCAATGGAATGTTCTTCCGTATCCTCTTCGTTTTCATCCTCCGTAATGGTCACTGCGCCAGTTGCTAATTCAAACACTTTATGGCGTTCATCGGTAGTAAGCTCATTAAGATTATCAACCTCGATAGTTCTTTCAATTTCATGATCGCCGTTCCTGTACGTTGCCCTGACTCTGAACATAATCTAAACACCCTCTCAAAAAATTATAAGTGCGATAATGGCGCTATAAGAAAGACAATAGAATGCCTCCTGCCAGTCCTTTCTTATGGCTGCTTTACCTGACCTACTAAGCAAGAAATACATACAAGTGATGCCGACTATACTGCATCCTAGAGATGTCCAATCCATTCATGCCACCCTTTCTCCAACAAATATCACGCTATGCATAAGTATGCATTGATGATTTCCCGTTGAAACTCAAAAAAAGTCCTTTTAGAATAGGGCATTTTTCTGCTGCTATTTAATAGATAATCATTAAAAACACATGTAAAATTGCATACTTTGCATAGAATACGAGTTCCTCATATCTTATTAGAGAGCATAACTCGCGGCGTTGCTACTTTCCCTTGCCGATCAAGGGTTTGTCAACCGTTCCCTGTTATCAGTTATACACTCGCTAACTATGAATAACTCATAGGCCAAAACGATTCATGGCATTGTTCATCATGTCCTGATCCATGCCGATGTACCTCATTGTGATACTCTTATCTGAATGGTTCAGTAGGTTTTGAACAAGCGTAATATCCTTGGTCTTTTGGTACATGTGATAACCAAAGGTCTTCCGCAACGTATGCGTGCCTATGTCCACTAATCCAAATTCATCAGCAGCCTTGCGCATTACCTTATATGCCATGTCTCGTTTGATTGGCTTGTTCTTACCACCTTGCCTTGATGGGAACAAATAATCATCCTTGTCCATATCAGCCGTATATTTCTTAATCTCCCGTTTCAACGTTGGGTTGAGTTGAATGAACTTCCGTTTCTTAGTTTTCATTTCAGTCATTACAATTTGTTCACCACTAACATCCCTGACTCGAAGCTTCAATATGTCCTGAATCCTTAGTCCAGTGTTAATGCCAAAAACAAACATCAGATGATTCCGATCAGATTGCCCCTTAAGGAACTCCTTGATCTCGTCGATCGTCTCTTGATCACGTATGGGCTGGACAAAGTTCATTTGCCCTCACCAACGTCTGCCCTTACACAGCCAATAGGCTTTGAACAGAATTGAACAGGTGCCTTCCATACTCCCCATATGCAACCTTTGCACATAAATAGCTGCTTAGAAATCGGCGGTTCCTTCAAATTCTTTATCCTTTTCATTACTATTCCTCCATAGGAAAAACAAAAAGGCCGCCCTGGTATGAGCGACCCTCAGATAATTATGTTTTTCCCCTTCAAATTTCTACATTACCAATGTATCATGGAAAGCCAGTCATATGTTGTTCAACTTACGGTCAATATACGGTCATAATATGTTCAACGTCCGGGGTTTCCCACGCCTTTATGTTCTCAGCAAATATGATCAAACTTTTCAATTCCAGCAAAAACCCCGTAGCCATTAAACTTTTCTTGGGGATACTTTTACGCACTTGAGTCCGATGCGGTCTCTAGCAAGCTAAATGTTTTTTCTGACCCTAGGGGGCATAAAAAAAGCATCCAATGATAGGATGCTTAATACAAACTCACATTAACATAAATCTAAATTTCAATAACATCTAACTTTGTGATCTTTTCTTCATCGTTTTCTTTCCCAACATCAACTAGAGCTAAGAATCGTTCATCATCTCTATATTCGTCAAAAACAGGCCAATCTATTAAGTCATCAATTGTAATTTCATTAAACTCAAGCCCTTTTGGAATTATTCGAAACATTTCTTCAGTGTTTCCTAGTATTGCATAGTAACAAATTTGGAATTCTCTAGTCTTATCTGAAAAATCACTACTTTTAAGCTCTTTTTCTATTTCGCTGAATTTCCCAAGTCTTTTCATACTAAGCCAGTAATTTATTTGCGCAACAGTTTTACTCTTACTATTAATTGATTTTTCAAAAAGGTTAAAACGATATATATCTCTAGTAAGTTCCCATTCATTTCCTAACATAAAATCCATACCCTTATTATTGATAAAGCGTATTCGTTCGCTGGATTCCTTTTCCATCATACGCCAATACTCTAATCCTATAAGAACACCAATGTGTCGAATTGTATCTATACTTTCATCTATATACTGAAGAGAAATTGAAAGTTTCTCCCCTAGTGCTCCCTCACTAAATACTTGGGTGTTGATATTACTCAGATATATATTATTTACAATTCCTTCATTATGAACAAACAAATTTCTTCGTTGAATTATTTCTATTACCTTGTCATTTAACGGTGCGATGTTATCTAATTTCAACTTCATATTTGTCTTAAAATAATCAATCCAATCGAGATACTTTTTACGAATTAAAGTTTCTACATCTTGCTCAATTAAATATTGCTCTGCATTTTCAAAAGAACCTAACTTCCTTATTTCTTCAATAGTTAGAACTTTATTGTCAATATCTGATGCCTTAGGATGTTTTACTAATCTGTGCTTAATAATTGTACCTATAAGCATTTCAAAATATATAACTAGGCTTATAAGAGTACTCTGATATAAAATACCTAATTGATTATGTCTTGACCTATAATCATTAATCGCTTTACTTGTGGTCGATTTATGTGGTCCGTAAATCTTAAATCGAGATTTATCAAGTAATATTACACCATGTTTTTCATCAAGTATTTTTTCGAGATTTTCTATTCCTAGCTCTTCTAAATTGGGATCTTCAAGTAACCCGTATTTCCTTTGTTGTAATAATTCTATAAGCAACTCAACAGGCATTTCTTCTACTTTTCCGAATTTTCTCTTACGAATAATTTCATTTACAAGCACTGGTCTTACGTTATTTGCGAATGATTTCAAAGAGTATAAATTTAAAAGAAATGAATCAAGAAAATGATAATATGGATTTTTTCCTATTGGATCTTCTTGTTCAAACATGCTTTATCCCCCATCATAATTAATTCATTTATTTTATCACATCATTGGATAATTTTCTCTATTCATTTCCTATTAAATCCAAACCCTCCATCCTCACGCACTGTCTTGGCATCGTGACAAGCCTTGCAGAGCGCCTGCCAGTTGTTTCGATTCCAGAACAATTCCTTGTCACCCTTATGCGGCTCAATATGATCAACCGCCGTAGCGGCCTCTACCTTATCGACCTTCAGGCAATCCACACACAACGGATGCTTCCGCAAGAATTCCAGCCTAGCCTTTCGCCATTTACTGTCATATCCGCGCTGTGAGGCCGTGCCACGGTATCTATCATAGCTATGTTTCTCTTGTGTATGGTCGGCACAATAACGCTCTCTAGTGAGGTTCCTACAGCCCACACGACTGCATGGTTCAAGTGGTGATTCCGCCAACATTAACCCCTCCGTTGCTGCTGAATAACTGGTAAATCCTGAGCGATCTAATTACACATATCTTACATTGTGTTAAACCCATGCACCCGCCTCAAACCCATACTCTATAAGCCCTCTCAGCCTGTCCAGAAAACGAGTTTCACCTGTCCTTAATATGTGTAACTGATCATGCTTTGTGGCGTCTCAAGGCCATATCCATGCTGTCTTGAGCCATGCCTATATAACGCAGCGTAATCTTTGGTGAAGCATGATTAAAGAAATCCATCAACATGCCAATGTCCTTGTCTGTGGTCTCGTTATAAAATATATAACCGAATGTTTTCCGCAGCGTGTGACAACTCATGTCAGAAAGACCGAACTCATCCCCGATGTCCCGCATAACCTTATAGGCCATTTCACGGGTGATAGGTCTGTTAATAGCTTCCCTACTCTTAATCAAGAATTCATTCAGCGGCTTGCCTTCGATGTAAGTCAACAGCGCTTTCTTGAGTTCAGGAGCCATAAGAATTCGTTTCTGCTTATTCGTCTTCTTTTCACGAATTGAGATATGAGAGCCGGTAACATCCTTTACTCGTAATCTCAAAATATCGCTGATCCGAAGCCCTGTGTAAATACCTATCAGGAACATTATGTAATCTCTAGGGTTCTTGTCCATGAGATAGTCTTTTATGTCCTGGATTGTTTCCGGGTCACGTCGGCTGAACAAAGTTCATTCAACTTCACCACCACCTGCCCATACACAACCAATAGGCTTAGAACAGAATTGAACAGGTGCCTTCCATGCTCCCCATATACAACCTTTGCACGTAAATAGCTGCTTAGAAATCGGTGGTTCCTTTAAACTCTTTATCCTTTTCATTACTATTTCTCCATAGGAAAACAAAAAAAAGTCACCCTCTATGAGCGACCTTCAGATAATTATGTTTTCCCCTTCAAATTTCTACATTACCAATGTATCATGGAAGACCTGTCATATGGTGTTCAACCTACAGTCAAGTAACGGTCATATTTAATTAACAACTATTCGATTAGGTATATTGCAGTTAGGATATTTAAGATATTTGATTATTTGGCAGGATTGTATAATAAAATCACGAATACTCCACTAATATAATTTTATACTAGTTTTGACTAATTATTAGAAAATGTTGATTTGTAAAATAGGAGGAAATTACATGATCGCAGAATTAGAGACACTGAAAAATGATTATGATTTAAAGCAACAGTTATACAATAGTTTATGTAATGAATTTATTACTCAACTTAATGCACTTTTTAATGAACACAATATTTCACTTGTAGCTCCAATACAATATCGAGTTAAAACATGGAATTCAATAGTTGATAAATGTCAAAAATACAATTTAACTCCTGAAATTGTTGGGGATATAAATGATATAGCAGGTTTAAGAATAATGTTACTCTATAAAAAAGATATTTTGAAAGTATGTGATATTATAGAAAAAAATTTCACAATAATGAGAAGGGAAGATACTGGAGAGAGGTTAGGAGACAATCAATTTGGCTACGGATCAATACATTTTGAAGTAACACCTCTGAATGAATGGACTACTTTACCTACTCTAAAAAGATTAGCGGGCTTAAGAGCGGAAGTACAGGTACGAACTGCATCACAGCACATTTGGGCAGCATCCTCTCATTTACTTCAATATAAAAATGAAGAACATGTACCCATCCCCCTAAGAAGATCATTGAATAGAATTGCTGCAATTCTAGAATTAGTTGATATAGAGTTTGACCGCTTATTAGAGCAAAGAGATACATATATAAATAATATAGATAATTTAGAGAAGAAAAATATTTTAAATGTTGATATTTTAAGTTCGTTGATTCAAACTCTCTTACCTAAGAACCAAACTAAGTTTGAAGAAAACGATAAACACTATGCAGAAATTATTGATGATCTCAACTTTTTTGATATCAATACTATAGAACAATTTGAAGAATTAATTACTAATAATGCGCCCGAAGTCTTCTTAAGAGAGAAAAAAAGAGCTGAAGAAGAACTTGTCAAAGTAGCTAATGGAATTTCATATTACCAAGACGACGAAGGAGAAGTAACTCGTTTAAAGGCAGGACATTTTTACACTCCTACTGGTTTGATAAGAATATCATTAAGAGTTCAATTTGGAGATGATACTTTTGATCAATATATGAAAAGATTTGATCATGAGACAATTGATAACACAAAGATAGAAGTAGAAAGCTAAACAATATTGTCATCTTCATCTTGTAACACAGAACCCGGTCCATTTAGTGTAAGAAAGATTCTATGAAAAAATTCAAGCAAAACACAACGAATTCCCCTTAGATAAGAACTATCCAAGGGGAATAGCGTTTCATGAAATTTCAGATGTAAATTTATCCAAGAGTATTTCTTCTAAAAATAATATTTCTCTTCAACCTTCACTTCACTAAATTCATAGTTTTTAGAAATTTTACGATCAAAGCTCCAAATTATATTGCTCAAAGAATCCCATTAATTTCAGAGTGTTGGCCACACTTTCAAATCCCTCTCTAAGCTTCCGGCGAATCGTACTCTCACTCAACCCATGCTTAAAAAATAAAATTGTTTCCTTAAAGGAATGACCCTCAACGTAACGAAATCTTATAGCCTGCTTAGCTTCGTCGTCTTGAATCAATAATACAGCCCGTTGGATAGCACTCGTGAAAAGTTGGTACTGTTCGTACACCCAACGCTGTTTATCCATTAAGATAACAGCATTGACCGTCTTATCCGCATGTAACTCATCAGAATCAATCCGACGAGCTACTTCTCCATCAATCCCGATCATCTGCATAGCTTTGGTGTTTTTCTCATAATCGTCCATTAATAGTTTCATACTTTTATATTTGCCTAGAAGAAATTTTGTTCGTTGACTCTCTAAATCACTTGCTTTAGGAAAAAGCTCCCCTTGTTCCCACACCAATGCCATTCCCCTCATTCCCCTTTGTGTTATAATGGGTTTGAGGTATTATTTACCGTTTATTGACCCCGCCCGGCCAAGGATTAGGGGTCTTTTCTTTGTCCATTATGCATATCTGGATCCACGAGGCATTTTCCCATCTTCGTCGTGAACAATATCACTGAGTATAATTGCTGATGATGCTGGGATATACTGACCTTTGAATTCTCCGAATGTTATGCTGTACCCATTCTTTTCACGCTGCGCCCGGAATGACACTCCTGAAACAATACTTCCAACTGGCGAATTAATATTTTTGACTGTTTTGATGATCACTTCTACGCCTCCTTTTGCCGATTTTCTGTTATCCTCGCATTTTTAGGTATTGATACCCAAGCAAATCCTCTCTTATCTCCGCCTGGATCTTCTAGTACATAAGAATATCCTTTAGGAACAAAATCATTTAAATGAATCCGCAAGTCACCGAAAGCTGTCTGAATAACCTGATGCTGAGCTAGTTCTGACCGCGGGCATACATAAAGCTGCATTCGCTCGATTTTTCTACCTCTGCGGCTTACCTGGTTCAGAGCAATGTTTATCATATTAACAGCCTGCGGATGGATTGATGATAATACACTCATAAAGGACAACGCTCCTTCAACAAATCTTCGAACTATTAAATTATCCGTTGTAGATCATCAACATTGATATCCATGCATCCCTTAACTCCACCAACGATAAGTGTCGTTGAGTCTATATAAGCGAAAGCGTAATACCATGGATCTCCGTTGCATCCGGTTGGCTCTGACGTAAACATTAAATGTCCATCACATACACCTTGATATACAAGATAATATCCATCCAGCATTTCAAACATAGAACGCTTTTTATTGCCGATTTTCGTGATCTTATCACCTGGAATAATCAGATATTCGCCAAGTTGAATCATGCTAGGATTGATCTTATCTCCTTCATCGAGCTGACCATACATTGCTCCCCATTTCATCACGGTTTGCATATCATTTAGCCTTTCTGGTTAGAAGTTTCTTCATGCCCTTCCTCCTTCGCTATATGCGTCATTCTTGACTAATCAGCCCAAGGTTCTCCAAGTCATAATCGTCCACATGTTTTCTCAATTCTTCCTCAGTAATGCCCGACTCTTTAAGAATCTGCTCTGAATCACTTCCGAAACGTCTGACAAGCCCTCCTGCATAAGCTACGCCTTGAGTAAAGCCGATCTGCCTTGCATCCATTTCTTTTTTCATTTCCAATTCATCCTTTCTGATACGCCGTAACTTCGGACTGTGCAATAGAATATTTTTTCTTCTTAAAGAGATACTAATCAAAAATTTAATTATTTCACTGGGAGGCAACAATGCTGAAAAAACTAATAATTATTTTTGCTTTTTGTTTTATAGCTGTTGGAATTTCTCCATATGCTGCTGTAGCATCGAATGATCTTTTCAAAACACCCACATCAAAACAATCTGATCAGTGGAAAGTTGAAATCAAAAAAGTTGAGAAATATGACTCTAAGATGTCAAAACCTCGTGAAAATGAAAGTGAAATGTACAACATTATCATCACCAATATCGGAGTTGGATTAAAAAATGTCGTGTTTAACTCCTACAGAGATGAACCAAATACCCAAACAAAATATGGATTAAGCATTTCAGACGATCATCGCAAAAATTTTAAACATGGAGAAATAGTCGATTTTTCTAATTTCCCTATTTCTATTAATTCAAAGGAGCTTCAAATTGAAATTAGCTGGTACGGAAAACCTTCAAACAACGAATCCCATGATAGAAAATACAAGGAAACCTTTACTTTCACACCAGCAAAATAATATTAAAGAGAAATGAATGATTGGGCACTGCACTTTTAGGTGCCTTTTTTAGTGCGCAGTATGCGTCTACCTTGCAGCACTTCGGGCAGATCATGACGCATGCGCCCGTTCGTAATTTACGAATTTATTAAATTGCTTGAGGAATATTAGTTCCACAGTTCCCACCGGGCCATTGCGCTGTTTGGCAATGATAATTTCGATGATGTTCTTTTTCTCTGAATCAGCATGATAGTAGTCATCCCGGTAAAGGAAGGCCACTACATCCGCATCCTGCTCAATAGCACCAGACTCTCGAAGGTCGCTCATCATTGGGCGTTTGTCCTGGCGTTGCTCGACTCCCCGACTGAGCTGTGAAAGTGCAATCACCGGCACATCTAGTTCACGGGCAATCTGCTTAAGCGTCCGTGAAATCTCTGATACTTCCTGCTGGCGGTTTTCACCGCCTTTCCCCCTGCCTTGAATCAACTGTAGATAATCAATGACAATCAGCCCGAGACCTTGACTCTTCTTCAATCGGCGGCAGCGCGTGCGGATCTCCTGAACAGTGATTACGCCTGGATCGGCAATGAAGATATTAGCATCACCGAGAATGGAAGCAGCCCCAGCCATTTTGTCCCAATCATGTGCTTTCATTTCTCCGGTCCGCATCGTATTAGCATCCAGATTAACTTCTGCGCTAACCATGCGCTGCACTAGCTGCGGTGCAGACATTTCCAAACTAAACACTGCTACGGTTTCCTTGGTTTTCACAGCCACGTTCTGTGCTATGTTCAGAGCAAATGCGGTCTTGCCTACGGATGGACGGGCAGCGACTATAATTAGATCACCTTTATGTAGACCAGCCAGCATACCGTCTAAATCCGTGTATCCAGTGTAAAGCCCCGTTGTGATGCCGTTCTTAACATTTTCACAACGTTCCTCTGTTGTTTCGATTACCTTGAATAGCACTTCTTTTATTGGTTGGAAATCATCATCTGAGGAAGCTTGATCCGATAGAGCAGCTGCTTCATTCAGCATGCTATTAACAACCAGCCCGGCATCATCGCTTTCGTAAGCTTGCTGCATCTGCCGTTCAGCCGCATATATGGCTTTTCGCAAAGTGTGCTTGTCCTCAAGCAAGCCGATGTAATAGCCAACATTTGCGGCAGTCGGCACCGCATGAGCTAACTTAGCCAGATAGCTAACCCCACCGATTTTCTCCAGCTGCTTCATTCCGTTTAGTTCATTGACAAGTGCCGGCAGCTCGATAGGATCATCGGTTCTATGAAGGTTAAGCATGGCCTTGAATATCTGCTGATGTGCCGGATTAAAGAATGTATCAGGCTGTAGACTGGAAGCAATCTCTGCGGCATCCCCTGTTTTGTCAATAAGGATTGCACCGAGAACTGTTGCTTCTGCTGCTGGGCTATTCGGTAGTTCGCGTGTATCCAAGCTTTGCATATAATGACTCCTTCCATCCTGTAGGCGGCAGAACCACTTCTGTACGGCTGTTTTCTCTTTCTGCCAAAATGTGAGCAGCATCTACTTTGCTCCGAAAATCCTCTTTCATGTCTCCCTGCCCACCACGTATCTGAGCGATTTTTGGAGGCCATGAGTTTGTTAAAATGTGCTGCCGCACGTTCTCGACAGCCTTGTCAAAAGGAAAATCCTTAAGATGCTCGTGGAGCCGGTCTATTTCTGTGTCACTGGTATCAATCTGATGCGCGTATTCTTCCTTAAGCTTAATGAGTAGATCAATAACTTGTGCTCTCTTCAAGCTGCTTTGCCTCCTTTGCTCGACGTTTAAGGTCTGCAAGCTCTTGCTGCTGCTTGGATAGTCGCTGCGGCGGGGCTGGCATTGGTGTTTGGGTTATTGACCCTTTAGGCTTCGTAGTCTTGTTAGCGTTCCGCCATGCTGATTTCAAGCCTTTCACGTAATAAGTAAAACTGTTTGGCTGCTCGAAATCTTCTCCCTCGCGTTTTCGCTTTGCCTTGTATTGGCTCTCCATAGTTGTGATGGTAAAGGGTACTGGCATCCCTGCGGCGACCATCTTACCCATGGCTTCGCGATCGTTTGTGGAGACGTGAATGTCGAACTTATCATGCAATTTGCAATAAGCATTTAAAATTGCGATCATCCCGTCCGTTTTAGGATCTGGGCTAATTTCTTCTGAAAACTCATTTTCTAAAATAGTAGTAGTAGTAATAAGATCTTTAATATCTTTTGCATCGGACAATATTGTCTGATCACTCGTTAAAATCGCTTCATGATCGGACATTTTTGTCTGATCACTGTCATTGTGAACGGACAAATATGTCTGATCACTGTCATTGTGAATGGACAAATATGTCTGATCACTGTCGGACTGATCGAACAAAATTGTCTGATCACTTTCGCTGTGAACGGACATTTCTGTCTGATTATTATCCTGCGAACGGACATTTTTGTCTGATCTCTTCAATATGCCTTTCTTGGACTTTCTAACCTTTATGATCAAACCCCGGGGCGCTCTAGTGATATGGATGTAACCGTGGTTCTGGAGATCATTTATCCATCTGCTGATGCTTTTATCGGTAACCCCAAAGTTCTCACCGATTTCAGAAAGCTTCATCGGCTTGCCACCCAGGACAAGTCCCCAAACAGTTCCGTCCTCTTCGACTTCCTTAGTCGTGGAGCTAACACACCAAGCGAATAGCCATATCGCCGATCCTATTTTTTCGTAGTGCTGTGGCGAAAATAACCCGGAGAAGATCGGAAAAGGAAAGCTATCTGTTGGCATAAGCTCACCTCTGTTATAATCATCGTTTTCCCTTCTTCGGTTTGGGGCGATTTATAATTTCTGTGACATTCGTACGCAGGATGAATGCTAATTCTCCATTGTCCTTTCGAAGCTTAGCCCAAGGTCGGGCAATGCCCCATATATCCAGTACCTCACCGGACAGGCCACAGCTTGTTAGGACTGTATCACCCTTGAGAACAAGAAGCATATCAATCGCCTCCTTATCTCGCTAAGCGAAGTTGCAGAGCTTCTCGCAGGATTGCTGTACTCTTGTCATCTAAACGGTCTGCCTGTGAAAGATCAATTTTGTTGATGCCATTGAATAAATGAAGAGCACATGTGAGCATAAATCTCTCGGAAGGACTCCAACCTTTTGAAGCTTTAATCAATTCATCCACGTGGACAGTAAGTTCTTCAAAATCAACAAATTCCGGTTTCGACAATAATTGCTTAAGCTTGTTATGATTCATAAAGATATGAAGCAGCCCCCGCCAGTAACGATCCTGAAGTAAGTGATCAGGTATCATAATGCCATTCCCCTTTCAAATTAAATTGTGATGCGTCAGCCGCATCTTGGAATCCCGGACGGAGGAAGGTTATTTCTAAGGTCCGACATTCCAAGACAGGGGCCGAAGTATGCCTGTCCAATTTAATGAATGCCATAGCGTCCACTCTGTTACCTTGCTAAAATGGTAGTTGTTCAGACCGACCAATTTACGAGGAGAGATACTATGGAAAGCAAAAATCCTGGGAAAATAATTAAGAGTTGTCCATCATGCCATTACGCGACATACGATGAAGAGAAAAAATATTGTGTTCGCTGTGAAGAAAAAACTGAATTAGGTGTCAATTGTCCGTCTTGTAAAAAAACAATCATTTTGGAAGAAGAACAAATTAGATGTGGATCGTGCGGTGAGGATCTACGTGATCCTATGTACAAAATCCTTGACTTCAAAGGTATCTAGTTTTGTCTTTTTCTCGCAAAACTTGCAATAATGATGATCTGGTGAAAATACTCGTTCATGAGTTGAACAGTATTTTTCACCATGATTAACTTCACGCATACTCCCACCACAAACTCCGCAAGTTTTATGACTTGGTGTAGAACTCATCCTTCCGCAATTACTGCAACATTTAGTATGATCTGAAGTAAATTCGGACATCTTCGAACACTCTCCTTTCAAGTTATTGCGGATATCCGCGACCCCTTGCGGGGGGTTTCGGCCTGTATCCATCAGGCCTCATCAGGCGGGAAAACTATGATAATAGGAATCATTTAAAGCATTTAACTCAGTGATTTTCTCTGTATCTCTCACGTAATCTCTCTTTAGAATGGAGTTTGATAAGGAAACATAGAACCTTCTTGATAAATCCTTCGCTAGATGTCCATCTTTGTAATCAGTCTTAAAATTACTAAACACCTCTAAAAATCCATGATAGTGATTCTCATAGTCCATATATCTCAACCCCCTTGCGCTTGTGCCGATCTAAGGTTAAAATAGACACAACGAGACTCTTAAGATGGGTTCTCAACTGCGACTGCCCTTGCCGGCGGTCGTTTTTCATTTCTAGTTTCGCAATACGAATCATGTTATTTAGGTAAGCTTCTGCATCTCCAACTTTCCCCTGCAGCATTATTTCAGGATTCTTCCGAATCATCCGCAAGTTATACGGGGCGTTCTTTCCGGTTGTTATTGCTTCGGAAATCAATGCGCTTCTCTCCATTACAGTTCCTCAATTCATATATTTTTTTTGTCTCAGTTCATTTCGATGATCCGCCCATAATCCAAGGTAAGAAATATCATATTTCCGACAAAGGACTGCTGTATTATGTGTGAGTGCCGTTATGGCTTCAATTTGCTCCATTAGTCCATTTTTGACGTTCTCGTGATCAGCAGGCGTCAACTGGTCTGATCTTTTAGTGATTGGAATTGACTGCAAAGCCAGTAATGCTTCCTGCATCTCTTCGATTGTTTTTATGTATGTTGAACTTGGATGTAAGTCAGCGCCATCTAAGTAAGGTACACACGCGCCACCTGTAACCTCTTCTGCTGCACCAATAATCAACTGAATATCATCATAGTGTCTGACTGCGGCTTGCATAACTGGCTTAGATGGCTTACGAGTGCCACTTATGATTTTTCCTATCTGTGAACCGTCAACATGTGCAGCTCGTCCAGCCTTTTGATATGAATCACCTGTACGTTTTAGCACTTCTGCAAGTGCTACAGGAAATTGTCCAATTGTCACCTTAATTGCCCCCTTATTTGTCCAAATTGATGGGATGCTATTGGACAAGGGAATAATGTATGATTAATCCAAGCAATTCCCCTTGCCGCATTCCCCGCCCGCCGCTGCCGATAGCTCGGCGGGTTTGTTATATTGCTGATTTCCAGCTGAGACTGGCATTCTGACTCATCCACTCACTATTTTCCTCTGCCCATAAAAGGAGCAGACGTGTGATTACTCGCGGATTGCCAAACTCCCGTGTAACAGGGAATCCGGGTCGATTGAAGAGTTCTGCGGCTTTCGTCGCTCCGATCTCTAACAATTCCATGAATTGTTGTCTAGTTAGTAGTGGAGGTAAGTTATTGCTCACGTGACCTTCTAATGCAATAGAGACAGCTTTGTTGATGATCTTCTCTAATTCATCAGTTTCAATAAGAACAATGCTCATTTAGACAATCTCCTTAGTTGCAGAATGTTCATGTCCGCAATTTCCTGTTTCGAATTTCAACACATCCGGATTAAAAAAAATATCACCTAAAGGACGCTTTAAAGCATCAGATATTTTCCTCATAGTTTCAGCACTAGGGTTATACGCTCCTGTTTCGATTTGTGACAAAGAGGTGCGCTCCATTCCAATCGAAACAGCTAATTCTTGCTGTGTTATCTTTTTTTCTTTACGAATAGAAGCAATATTGTTTCCCAATACCTTACTCATGTGATCACCTCACTATCTGTTTTGTATTTCTAAACAAATAATAACTCGGGCTGTTTTGTTTGTCAACACATGTTTTGAATTTAAGAACAACTTTGTGGTCATACATTGTGTTTTGCAATACAAAACGCTTAAAATAAAATTAGGTGATGCTGAGATGAAAGATACACTTAAACTTGGAAAAAAAATAAAAGAACTTCGTTTAAAAAATGATTTGTCTTTAAGAGATCTTGAAAAGAAATCAAAGGTAAGTTACTCCTTCATCAGTTCGATTGAGAACAACAGGTATCAGGCTTCAAGAGATAAGATTATTAAAATCGCAAACGCACTTGAAGGCTCAAATGTTAATGAATTGTTGTTACTTGCAGGTTTTGCTCCAGAGAGTGAAGTTTTAGACGAAAGTGATGAAGTTAAGTCTCTTACTTATGAAGAGTTTATCAACAATCCCGAACATGGTATCTTTTTTAGAGATTATTTAAGCGCCCCAGAAGAACGACGCGAAGAAATGCGGGAAATATTTAAAATACTCCAGGATAAAGAGAAAGGCCGTAAGCCTGGAGATGTCCAAGGAGAAAAATGACCAAAAGAAATTTTAGCCAGAAATGGCTTTTCTTTTTAATATAAATCAGAACATATGATCGCATACAAGGAGAATAACATGATTAATAACTACCAAACTCCCCCACTTGAAAAAAAGATTTCTGAATTATATCAGAGCCATAACATCATCGAGCCATCACATTTATCTATTGAATTGTTAGCAAAAAAATTCAATGTTTGGATTCATTATCATAATAAGAAGAGCAAAGGAATCGAGGTTTCTAATGGGGTGTACAGTATGTTTCTTGACAATCGCCTTTCGGAAGAATCACAACGTCTTGAGTTTTTTCATGAACTCTGTCACTTACTCCGACATGCTGGAAACCAATTATTGATGCCAGAACAATTTACAAAAGCACAAGAGATTGAAGCAGATCGTTTTATTTTTTACGCTGCTATTCCTTTCTTTATGATTGAAAAAATAAGCCTTCCTTCAAATAGAGCCGAAGCAATTGGATATTTATCTCGTGAATTTAAAGTTCCACTAAATTTTGCGAAGAAGAGATTTGAACAAATTGAGGATCGAATAAGGCAGGGGCTATATTTGTCCACATTCAAATATATTTCTGCATCTGAAGAAACTCTCTGTGAATCAACTGAAGGTTCTAATAACTCAACTTATGGATTTGGATCAGAAACTCGCATCCAAGCATATTACAATTGGGATGGAGATTGTTCCCGTCCAGAAATACTCATCATCGAACATCCTGAGGGATTCGACTGGGACAAACCACTAGACGTTGAGGTTGATAGAAATTATGAAAGCTGCGACTTACCTTCACACACCTCCCGAGAATTTGCAACTGTGCTCACTGGAGATCTCTCCATTCCTAGCCGCAGAGGATATGTAACCATTAACCTGTCTAGGGTAGCTTGGCGCCACGGAACAGCAGTTTCGCGTTTGTATCTACCTATGGAAGCTATAGAAGATGCTATAAATTTTTAGTAAAGGAGGCGTTTTTTCTTGGCGTACTTAAAGAAAATACCCGCAAAAAATAAACAAGGATACAAATGGCTGTGTGTCATGGAAGGACCAGCAGACCCGTCTACTGGTGAGCGACGACAAGTTTCTCGCCGTGCGGACACTAAAGGAGAAGCATCAAAGCGCGCTCAAGACGCTGTAGAGGCGTTGAAGTTTGGACTAGACGCAAAGAAAGCAAAATCAGCCAAATTCATGACAATAGCTCTTGACTGGCTGGAAACATATGCTTTAGGTGAGGTTAAAGAAAGCACCGTTAGAATTCGAGAGAGTCAGATAGCTATTCTGAATAAGTACATGGCTAATTTGGTAGTCGAAAAGGTAACTCATGCCTATTACCAGAAAGTGATTAAGAAAATATTTAATGAAAATTATACAAGAAGCACTATAGAAGGTGTACATAGTACTGCTAATCAGATTATGAAGTACGCGATCAAAAATAAACTTAGATTGGACAATCCTTGCACGGGAGTTGTAATACCGTCCAAAGTTCAAACGGTGGAGGATATAGAGAAAAATAAATTAGAAGATAAATATTTAGAAATACATGAACTGGAAGAATTTTTAAAGGCTGCTCGTGAACATGGAAAGGAACGAGATAAGGAGTTTTTCTATCTGATGGCTTTTAGCGGTCTACGTCCAGGGGAGGCAAGTGTATTGAAGTGGAGTGATCTTAACAAAGATACAAATGAAATCAGAGTCACAAAAACGTTATACAATCCTCATAACAATATGCTAGATTACCGATTAACCCCTCCCAAAACAAAAGGATCAGTTCGGACTATAGATTTAGACCCATCCATTATTGACATGTTATTAAAATTTAAAGTAAAGCAAAATGAAATTCACAGAGAATATAAAAAGCATTATTCAGATTTTCATAATGGAGATTTTATTTTTTGTCGTTCTAACGGATATCCTTATACTCAAAAAGCCTTCTTAGATAGAATGAAAACATTACTAAGAATGACAAGCATCACCAAGCCAGCTACACCTCATATATTTCGACACACACACATTAGCATGTTGACTGAAGCCGGAGTGGATTTGCCTACCATTATGAAAAGAGTCGGTCATGAAAGTCCAAAGACGACATTAAAGATATATACTCATATCACCAGTAAAATGAAGCAGAGTGCTGGAGAAAAGGTGAAGATAAAGTTCGGGAATGTTCTGGACTTTTAATTTTTTGCAAGAAATGTTATTTATCCGTTATTCATCACATGATTTCATTTATAAAATAGTTAGAAATACCAGTATCTTAAAGGATTTATTAATCCTTCGTGTATAATTGTACCTATTATACACGGATAGAATGGCTCAGTACAACCGATTCATAAGCTTCGGATTCGAATTTCACTCTCCTTACACAATCTACGATTAAGGTAGGTATTGCCACATAGCAAGTTTAAAAACCACCTTAAAATCGAATTTTTTGAAACTGAATATCTCTGATGCGTTTTAAGCTGACCTTAAAAATTCGCTGCCTTTATTTAGCAACCTTTTCCTCTTTTTTATAGTCTGAGAATTAATGAATGTGTAAAGGAGCATTGAAGAACAAGACCGCTTTATTACTACTTACCCTTACTTTGCTTTTCATAGGACTGGTCAGCTGTGGAAATACGGGAAACGAAATAAAACAAGCAGACCAGATAGAGCTGGATGCAAATAATATAGTTTCTATTAACTTAATTGAAAGAAAACAGCCAATGGCCACTATTTCGGATACATCCTCCTTTGAACGTTTCGTTCAAGCCATAACTACTGCTGAATATGATAGAGGACAACTAGATATTGCTCCCAGCGATTACAGAACCACTGTGAACATGAAGGATGGCATAAGTTATGAATTCTCTTTTTGGATCGTCGGAAGTAACAATGGGTTACTCATTAAATCAGGACAAATGGGCCACTATCGCCTGTCAGATACCAGCAAAAAGGATCTATTGGACTTGTTTCAATCAACTTTTAATGAAGATAAGAATTCATCAGAAGACACTGTTAACCCACAGCCCCCAAGCGTTCAAGTTACTGTTGGCGGTGAACAGTTCGAGGCTATTCAAGGCTCTTATTGCTGGAACGACAATGGCAAAGGCGTATGTGTGGATATAGCTTCTAACGTTGAGCTGGTTTCCATACAGAAGGTACATCCCAAAGCCATCAGCGGTGATCAGGTAGAACTCGAATTCTCATATGCACCCAAGGAGATGGAGGTTATGGCTTCATTTCCTGGTGAGGAACGACCGGACGAAGCCCTTTCCGTGGACAAAAACAGTTTTCAACTCGCAGCAGGTAGCGGCAGACACCTATATATCATCCATGCAAGATGGCCTCAGGGAAGCGCCAGTTATGTATTTGAAGTTCAATGCTCGGTCAGTAAAAAGTAATCGGATTGTTTTTGCTTAACACGTGGATGGGATGGTCGGATGATGGTCGGATGATAGTCGGATGGTAGGATGGTAGGATTATGTCCATCCTCTCTACGATCAGGAAAAAAGTTTATACTATCGACGTGAAAGGAGCTGAGCTTATGCAATTTCTTTTTATACTCGCGGTCCTCGTTCCTGCAGTGTGGTATTACGCGGCTCTTGGTAAACGGATATCTGCCGAAGAAAAGAAGGCTGGAAGAGATCTCACCAATGAGATCAATCCTTTTACGGGTGGCAAATAACATTTAGCCCCCTGCAAGCAATGCAGGTGCATATTAAAGCCCACTGGCTTAGGCTAGTGGGCTTTTTCGTATGAGTGTGTCTTTTTTGTATGCCTCTTTGTGTGACTTTTGCGCTTGGCTCGGCATTCTACGGTATTTATACTTCTCTTTTGGGTACTTGTGCGATTTCCGCGGCATTCTACGGTATTTATACTTCTCTTTTAGCTACTTTTACGATTTGCGCGGCATTCTACGGTATTTATACCTCTCTTTTGGCTACTTTTACGATTTCCGCGGCATTCTACGGTATTTATACCTCTCTTTTGGGTACTTTGGTATTTTGCGCGGCATTCTACGGTATTTATACCTTTCTTTTGGCTACTTTGGTGTTTTGCCCGGCATTCTACGGTATTTATACCTCTCTTTTGGCTACTTGTGCGATTTCCGCGGCATTCTACGGTATTTATACCTCTCTTTTGGGTACTTGTGCGATTTGCGCGACATTCTACGGTATTTATACTTCTCTTTTAGCTACTTTTACGATTTGCGCGGCATTCTACGGTATTTATACCTCTCTTTTGGCTACTTTTACGCTTTGCGCGGCATTCTACGGTATTTATACCTCTCTTTTAGCTACTTCTACGCTTTCCGCGGCATTCTACGGTATTTATACTTCTCTTTTAGCTACTTTTACGATTTGCGCAGCATTCTACGGTATTTATACTTCTCTTTTGGCTACTTGTGCGATTTGCGCGGCATTCTACGGTATTTATACTTCTCTTTTGGCTACTTTTACGATTTGCGCGGCATTCTAAGGCATTTTTGCCTCTCTTTGCACGACTGCCGTGCTTTTCGAGAGACCTGAAGCTAATCTAGCTTTTTTAGTAATCGACCCCAACTCTATTATCTTTGCGAAACTCTAGTTTCTTCATTCCACTTTGTCTGCCATTGCTCCAGCTTTGCTTTTCGCACAGCTTCCAAACGTTTGGTCTTTTCCTCATCAACCCCGATAATAAAATGCAGATGTGCCGCAATGACCATAAACGCAAAAAGTGACCAGACGACTCCAAAACCAAACACCCAACTCGGTCCATTCGCAAGCGAAAGCTTCGGCAGTGCATACAAAAGCATGGCCAACGCCAGCAAGAGATAGACACCGTGTTTGAACTTGTTTCTTTTTCTCATTAATAACAGCTCCTTCGTAGACAGGATATTCGATTGAATCTATATCTCTACTCTATGAACATGAGGCCCGTAATATGAGACAAGTCCATTAAAAATATAACCTTTTCAAAATTATGTATAAAAGGTTAGCATTTATATAGCAAGAGACGCTTATATATGAGATGATGATTTCATTTAGGGGAGGCGTTTTTGAATTGAATGCAGCTTATAATCATACCGAATACATAATTCGCAAAAAGGTATTTTCGATCATGGGTGCGAAACTTCATATTTTTGACAGCTCTGAGCAGCTTGTGCTCTATTCACAAATGAAAGCGTTCAAGCTTAAAGAAGACATTGCACTTTATACGGATGAATCTATGCAGAAGGAGCTTCTGCGCATAAAAGCCCGTAGCGTCGTCGATTTTAGCGCTACTTATGATGTACACGATACAGAGTCCGGTGAGCATATTGGTGCTTTTCGCCGTAAGGGTCTCAAATCTATTTTGAAGGATGAATGGATTATTCTTGACCGTCATGATCAGGAAATCGGAAAAATCAAGGAAGACAGCACCGCGATGGCTTTACTGCGCCGCTTCATCGCTATTATTCCGCAGAAATATAATATCGAGATGGATGATACTACGATCCCTGCCTTCAAGCAAAATTTCAATCCATTTGTCACCAAAATTATGGCTGACTTCTCGGAGGATCGAAAAGGCAAGCTTGATCGCCGCTTAGGTTTGGCAGCTGGTATTCTTCTCTGCGCAGTCGAAGGTAAACAAGATTAGTTGAGGTTGAGGTTGAGGTTGAGGTCGAGGTCGAGGTCGAGCTTGAGCTTAGGCTAGCCATATAGTCACAGCCACAAGAAAGAGGGTGCTTCCAGAGCCATCGGCTTCGGGAACACCCTCTTTTGATTTTCATTGCTGAAATTTATTCACCGTACAATTGGGACAAACTCTCGGTGATAATTTTATTTACATCCTCGATTACAACGCTCAGACGGCGTTCCGCATCGAACAGACGACGAATGCCAAGATTCAAATTAAGCACCTCGAACAGCTTCTCCATCTTTTCCATTTCTTCCTGTGGAGGCATTTCTCCGCTCATCATCCGTTGTTGCAGCTCCATCTGACCTTGGCGGAAATTGTCCAGCATCGCTTTCGCTTCAGGATCCGTTTCTACGACCTTCATGGCATTTCTGATGTCCGATACCTCGCTGCTCTCTTTAATGGCTTTCGCCAGTTCATGTGCTTTGTCGTGAATGCTCATTATGATTCCTCCTAAAAGTTTTGTTAGCGTACACTCCTCAGATCGTCTTCGTGCAAAACTCACTTCGGAAACTTACGCTTAAGTTTTGTTAGCGTACACTTCCTATCGTCTTCGTGCAAAACTCACTTCGGAAGCTTACGCTTAGGTTTTGTAACAGCTGCTTCCTGAATCTACTCTGCTCTAAAAACTCACTCCGAAAACATACGCTTAAGTTTTGTTAGCAGCTGCTTCCTGAATCCACGCTGCTTTAGTTTCCAATATTCGCTCATTCCATGCTTGTTTCGCTTCTTGGGCCTAGCTTATGAAATGACTGGGCAAGGTTTTTAGCGGTTAGGTCAATCACCAAGGGTCATCTGTCTCCATATGATGAATGATATGTAACCCTTAGCTACCAAATTGCCGGCATCATGCTGCCTACCGGAAGGAGATCCACGATGTCCCAATTCAAGATCCCGGTCCATACGGTCAACTCGGGCATCCTGCAGGAAAACGCTATAATGCTTGGCGAAAAATCCATGAAAAGACTCAAAATCCCGTCTCACGGAACACTCCAGCTGGCATTCGGCTCTTTCCGGCAGGAGGTTACCATTATCTCGGCTCCCAAATCCGACATCCTGCGTGTAAGCGAAGGACTGGCGCGGCGGACCGGATGGAAACACCGACAAACCCTCAACGTTTCTTACAGCTCTGTAAGCCGCACCTTGCGGCTTGGACCGTTGATCGGCGTGCTCGTCAGTCGTGACCATCCAGATAATCTCGACAGGTTGTTTGGACCCATTACCATGTTCTGCCGGGAATTGACAAATGCCTGCCACACACAAGGCGCCTATGTATATTTCTTTACCCCGGAAGCGCTGGAAACACGCAGTTCTTCCATTCAGGGCTGGGTATACAACGAGGGTTGGAGAAAAATGAGTCTGCCCATTGCCGATGTAATCAACAATCGGTTAACGACGCGAAAGGTGGAGAATAAACCTAGCGTACAGCATTTTTTGGCGGATGTAAAATCGCGATATGGAACGCATTTCTTCAACGAAAAATTTCTTGACAAGACAGAGGTATTTGAAGCTTTAGCGCAAGACCCTTCCCTGCAGCGGTATTTACCTGAATCGCATGCGTTGAACGGCTTTGCCGTAATGAAGAAGATGTGCAGCCATTACCCAAGTGTATTTTTGAAACCTGTACGAGGCAGTCTCGGCAAAGGCATACTTCGTATCTCTAAAGAAGAAGGCGGAGGTTACCGTCTATTGTCTACTACCTCCATAGGTACACGCAAGCAAAGCTACACCACTCTCGCTAAATTGTACCAGTCCATCGCTCCCAAAATGAAGACCACTCGATACCAGATTCAGCAGGGATTGCCTTTGATGGAGCTAGGAAGGCGACCTGTAGATTTCCGGGCACTTGTTCAGAAGAATGGCAGCGGAAAATGGGGAGTTACCTCCATTGTCGCCCGCACCGCCGGAAGCAATCACTTCGTGTCTAATTTAGCTAGAGGTGGCAGTCTCAGCACAGTGAAAGAAGCGGTTAGCAAGAGCAGTCTTCCTCCGGGCGCAAAAGAAAACGTTCAGCTTCAGCTGCCCAGAGCAGCACTTGCCATTGCAAGAGGGGTCGAAACCTTTATCCCCGCTCATTTCGGAGAGCTCGGAATCGATCTGGCACTGGATCAATCAGGACGAATATGGCTCTTAGAGGTTAACTCCAAGCCCTCCAAGAACGATAATACACCGTTAAACGATCAAAAAATAAGACCGTCCGTCAAGCAAATGATTTTATATTGCCGCTACTTGGCCGGTTTATAAGGAGGACACGATGACTGAAAAAGAAGTGGGGTTCCTCGGCATTATGACAGGCCGCCGCAACGGGAATCCACCGATCGCCGAGCCAGAGTTTTGCAGTCATTTATGCCGGGCAGCTCCTCTATACAGCCTAAAAGTCCTCGTATTTCATCCAGACGGAGTAGCGGCAGACGGTTCCTCCATTACCGGCTATACCTGGAAAGATGGAAGCTGGCAGAATACCACTTCTTCACCGCCAGATATTGTCTATAATCGCTGTTTTCACGAAGGTCCGAAAGAAAGAAAAGAAGCTTCCGCTGCACTTTCTTCTCTTCATCGTTCTCTACCTTGGTCTCGAGGTTTGCCAGATAAATGGGGTGTACATGAGATATTGAAGCGCGACCGGAGAGCAGCGGCAATACTGCCGGAAACTGTACTCTATACCGGTACCCGCAGGTTAAGTACAATGCTTGCTGAAAGAGAATATGGAGTTTTTCTAAAGCCCAAGGCCGGCACCCATGGCAAACGTACATTACATGCCATACTGCAGAACAGAGGCATGAGAGTACGAGGGCGTGACGGAACAAATACACCATTTCAATATGTTTTCGACTCACAGGCTGAAGGACTGAACTGGATTCATGAATTTATCGGCTCACGCCGCTATATTATACAGCCTTTCCTGCACCTAACTAATAGTAAGGGGCAACCGTTCGATGTGCGTGTATTGATGCAAAAGAATGGCCTTGGCCGCTGGACTCTTACCGGCATGGCCGTACGGCTGGGTAACCAAGGTTCGCTGACTTCGAACCTGCATGGCGGCGGAACAGCTGTTTCTCCCCTGCCTTTTTTGCTTGCAGAATATGGTCAGGGTGGAAAAGACATCATGCGTGAGCTTGCTGCAGAAGCTGCATACTTGCCTCCACTACTGGAGGCTGCATGCGGCAGGCTTGGAGAACTCGGCCTTGATTTCGGTATTGATTCGAGCGGTCGGATTCATTTACTAGAAGCAAATTCCAAGCCAGGGCGCACGGTATTCCGGCTGACGGGCGACCGCCGGGCTGCTAAGCTCGCCGCCGAGAATCCACTGTCTTATGCGCGCCATCTACTGCTCACACAACGACGGATACCATCCCTATCTACGGACAGCTCCGTTACAAACGGGAGAATGATAACAATGGTTCCTAAGGAGGATTCATAAATGAGTCTCACTTTTTGCAATGTGCATTTCACTAAGCAGCCCCAAAGAGTTGTATATGTATCAGGTGCACTGATGAAAAGCTTGAAGTTAACCGGGAAAAAAAATATACGCTTAAGGCTCGGTAAAGATGCCACCCCGACCATGATCAAGCCCATCAAGCGCGCCGGAAATCACCTATATCTCGCCTCAGGCGTAAAAAGCGCTATCAAGGTTCCGAAATCAGGCGGTGTCTATTTACGCAATCTACAGAATGACGAGGTGCAGCTAGGACCTTTAGTTGGCATATTGTCCGATGGTCCTGCTTCCTCGTCTCAGCCTTTCGGTTCTCGCACAGGGTTCATCAAGCAATTACTGCGGGAAGGCAGCAACAAATGTTATATATTTGCCTTTATGCCGCGTGACATCAACTGGCAACAGGAACAGGTCTATGGATATTTTTTGACTTCAAGCGGTAAGTTTGAACGAAAAATGGTCCCTCTGCCTGATGTTGTCTATAATCGCTTGCCCAGTCGGAGAGCTGAGACCTCACCCTATATCAACCAACTTCGCGAACGATTTATGCGGAAAAGAATTCCATACTTTAACTGGAGCTTTTTCAATAAATCCGATATCTATAAGCTTTTAGAAAATGATGGGGCGGCAAATCGTTACGTACCTGAAACCCACAGCAATCCGTCCACGGAAAAAATGAGAGAAATGCTGGATCACCATCATTTTGTATACTATAAACCTTCTGCGGGAAGTCTGGGTCACGGCATTTATCGGCTTACCTATCTCCCGAAAAAGGGGTATTTTGCCCGCTACCGTCGGGGAGGAAAAAACGTTCTTTTACGCTTTACCACCTTTGAAGCCCTTATGCGTATGCTTCGTTCGCGTCACGGTCAAAATCTGCAAAATTATATAGTTCAGCAGGGAATACGCCTCATTGAAATAGATGGCTGCCCGATTGATTTCCGGTTCCATATGCATAAAAACGGCAGTAATCAGTGGATTGTAGTCGGCATAGGCGCTAAAAAAGCCGGCCGTGGCAGTGTCACCACTCACCTTAAAAATGGAGGAGCATTGCTTACACCTCAGCAAGCACTCGGACGTGTATTCGGCGCAAGAGCTGACGAAGTACTGCAGCGTGCAAAGACTACAGCCATCAAGCTGGCAGAATCACTAGAAGTCCAGCATCGTCATTTGCTCGGTGAAATTGGCTTTGATCTCGGAATTGATCAGGATGAAGACATCTGGATGTTCGAGGCCAACGCCAAACCAGGTCGTTCCATCTTCCGTCACCCTTCCCTGCGCGCTGAGGGCAAAGCTTCCATCGAGCACATTCTGGAGCATTGTCTATACCTCAGCAAATTCCGCAGGAGGGATGAGATGTGAGCACCCATAATCCGGAAGATACAAAACCTGTTATTGCCATACTGACAACCAGCGATAAAGTACGGCAATTTAATGGCAACCGCAGCAACTTCCGGGACATTATTCGCACAGGCAAAGAAATGGGATTTCTTGTCTACGTCGTCACTGTCCGTGACCTCAAGCTTGAGGAACGGATGGTGAACGGATATGTCCCATCGTCCAGCGGTAAAATCTGGTACAGCATTCCTGTACCTCTTCCACAAATCATTTATAACCGGATTCCCACCCGTGAGGATGAGGAAAAACCTGCTGTGGTACGTAAAATAGCTCAATGCCTGGAACATCCAGGCATTAAGCTATATAATCCATATTTTTTCAATAAATGGAGTCTATTCGAATGGTTAAGGGGTTCGCACTCCACCTCAAAGCATGTTCCAAAAACGAGACGATTACGCAGTGCAAACACCCTTACTGCCATGCTGAACCAGCATACCAGCCTCTACCTTAAACCAGAGAACGGCAAAGCAGGAAAAGGAATTATGCGCCTGAAATATCGTGCAGATACCGCTTTGCCTTACCGGCTTCAAATTCAAAGCGGCAAAAAAAATGTGACGTACAAAGCAGCTTCCATGGACCGGCTCTGGGCAAGAATCGGAAAAGAAAAAGGAATCTCTCGTTATATTGTGCAGCAGGCTATTGAACTGGCGACTCATCGGGGAAGACCGTTTGATCTGCGGGTGCTGCTGCAAAAAAACAGCAGAGGCGGCTGGGGAGTGACCGGCATAGGCGCACGCCTCGCCGGTGCCCGAAGTATAACGACACATGTACCACGCGGCGGTAGTATTGAAGAGCCTGCCAGCATGCTGGAAAGTACATTTGGAACCGAAAGAGCAGCCATGATCCTGAAGAGCGTGCCTACAACCGCCCTTCTTATCGCTAGACAAATCGAAAGAGCTTCTGACTCTATGCTCGGAGAGATGTCGATGGATCTGGGTGTAGATGAGAACGGGGGACTCTGGTTCTTTGAGGCCAACTCCCGGCCGATGAAATTTGATGAACCCGCGATCCGCAAGCTGTCCCTAGAGCGAATCTTTCACTACGGCCAGCACTTAGCGCGCCAGTTTAAATAGAAATCATTAAAAGGATGTGACACAGCATGCAGATATCCTCCATCTATGACACAAATGCCAAACAGTGGAAATCACGGCTGGCTGGACTGCTTGAGTTTATAAGAGCGCATGGGGAGAAGCGAATCACAAACCAAGCTTGCAAAGTACTGGCCCGTTTAACACCGGATCAGTTGTCAGAGCCGGGTATCTCGCTGCTTGTTGCCACCGTACGCGGTCAGAATGGGCGCCAGCTCGCAGGAGTCAGCTTCGTATCCGGTTTCGGTGCAGAAGCCTGTCTTGTCGCTGTGCACCCCTTCTACCGGAATAGACACACCGGCACTGCCTTAATGGCTGCCCAGCTGAAACGCCTCGGGCATCTGCAATGCAGTGTTGCCTGTGACAATACAGCTAGCCTAAAGATGTGCTTCAATATCGGCCTTGCTGCCGACACACTTACCACTGGTCCTACCGGCAAGCCAACATTACTGCTCCGGTCACCCCATCATACCGGCAGCACTACTAATTCTCCACAAGAAGGTGAACTCCTGTGCCAGAGCCCGTCTTAGGCATTCTTACTTTATATATTAACGAAGCCAAGCAGCTTGAAGAAAAGGCCGTGTACCGGAGAATGATCGTCGAGGGCAAACGAATTGGCTTGGATGTCTTTGTATTCACTCCCATGGATGTTCATCCCAGTAAAGAGCAGATCCATGCCCTTGTCTTTGATCCCAAGAGCGGAAAATGGTCACGCAAATGGCGTTCTTTTCCGAACATGATTTATGACCGTTGCCGTATTCAGCGCAGCTCACGCTTTCAGCAACTGCTTCGTTTCCGAGAACGCTACAATCATCTGTTATTTCTGAATCGTCCACTGCGCAACAAATGGACCATTCACCAAACCTTCTCACAAAAAAGCCGTTTCCGGCAACATATGCCAGAAACTTTACTCTATCAGTCCTCTGCCGACCTGCGCCGGATGCTGAAAACCAATTCAGTAGTCTATATCAAGCCGGCAAACGGCACAGGTGGACGTGGCATCCTCAGAATTGAGAGAATGAAGAATGGGCGTGGGGTATATGATATTCAAGGCCGTCGCCAGGATCGCCGAATCATTCCCACACGTAAAGTCTCTTCTACTCGGCTGGATTCCATCGTACGGCAATGGTGCATCGGCGGACGTTTCCTTATCCAACAAGGGATTCCATTACGTCTGCCGGGCGGACGTTTCCATGATTACCGGATGCTCGTTCAAAAGAATGGGCAAGGTGTCTGGGAACTCACAGGTATGGCAGCACGGGTCGGTGCAGCGCGGAGTGTAACCTCCAATCTTCATGGCGGTGGTCATGCCGTTCGAGCGGAAACACTGCTGAAGGAATGGCTGGGTAGTCAGGATAAAACCGATAAGGTCATGAAGACTGCCGAGAGGTTAGGCCTTGATGCCGCAGCCTTCCTGGAAGAAAGTTACGGAGCCTTATGTGAGCTTGCATTGGACCTCGCCATTGATCGCGAAGGGAAAATTTACGTGCTGGAGGTTAATCCAAAGCCCGCCCGTGAAGTGTTCGCAAGATCAGGTGACGGAACCACATACCGCAAAGCCCTTATTCGCCCTCTGGAATACGCGCTGTGGCTCTACAATAACAAAGGAACCCCCAGCACAGCTAAAACGACTGAGGAATAAAAATTATCTTAATAGTCATCAAAAAAAGACGCCCCTAGCTCGTATTAATACGAAGCCGAAGGGGCGTCTTTTCGATTTATTTGGCCAATGATCCCTGCAGGGAACCTGCATCGAAGTCCGGCTGTGCTTCGATATCGGTGTCACCTGCGGCTTTGGCTTTTTCAAGTGCCGCATTATAGCGAGTATTCAAGTCCTGAAGCTCTTTATCTAAATCTCCACCACCAAAAATGTATCTATTGAAGACATCAACCTTCTTTAGTCCTTCCAGACGTCCCTCACTAATGACCATCGGAGTCGCTGGATAAATCCCGTCTAACTTTGTAGGCAGAAAATCTTCAATCCCTGCAATGTCTGGTGCCTTGGCAACAGTAGCAACCGATGGAATAACCGAAACCCCGTACCCTGCTTCCTGATAAGCAATCTGCACATCATCACTGTACATCCATTCAATAAACTTCCAAGCTTCTTCCTTATGCTTAGAATCCTTGCTCATAGCCAAATAACTTCCTGCAATAACTTGGCTGACACCCTTCTGCTCCCCGTCAATAGTTGGAGGAATCGCAGCTGCCCAGCGAATTTCAGTTGGGAATTGGGTTTTGTAGACCGTCGGCTCAACGGAATGGTTGAAATACATACCGATCTTGCCTTGAGCAAATTGCGCACGCAGCGGGTCGATATCAAGCGATTCCGATCCTGGCATCATGCTTCCATCCACCTTAATCTGCCGCAGCGCCTCAGCAACCTCTTTATATACGCTAAAATCAAATTGCCCGGTCTGGAAGTCGAAGCCCTCTGTGCCCTTAGTCTTGCTAAGTGTTGTTATTGGATAAGCGATACGCTCAAATCCGCTGGTACTTTTGAAATTACCCGCGAAGCCGTAAGCGCCTATATCTTTTCCCGCTTCCGTAATTTTCTTGGCATCCTCGACCATCTCTGCGAGTGTGGTAGGCGGCTCTGTAATGCCAGCCTTCTCGAACAAATCTACGTTATAGATGAGGCGCCAGAACTGACCGATATTGGGAAGGCTATATATTTTGCCGTCAACGGTATTTTTCTCGTTGATAAGTACGTTCTCGAACCGGCTCTTCATCTCTGGTGAAATGTAGCTATCAAAAGATTCCAGATACCCTCTTTTGACCCACGTTGGCACGTTATAAGTATCCACCCGGAGAATATCAGGCGCCTGCATGCTGGAGAAGGCAATATCCACCGACTGGGTATAGTTCTCTGCCATAACCTTCATTTCAATCTCAATATTGGGATTAAGACCTTCATACTCGCTGATTTTTTGTTCAATAAAATCAGAATCGTGACGATCAATGGTCCAGTAGACCAATTTTGTTTTTTCGGAGTTTGTATTGCTGCTGCTTACCTCCGTATTAGATTCGGATGATGAACAGGCGGCCAACGAGCCAGCCAGCATCAGCGAAACTCCAGCTAATATCCATTTGTTTCTTTTCATCTAAAATGCCTCCCTTTTCTTTTGAAATCGCATTCATTTCTTAAGAAAATTATAATTCCGCTGCCCTTTTATCAGTGAAGGAGAAAACAACTGTCAATGGGAGACGAAATCACTGTTTCCCTCCACTTTGGGTAAGGTATATTTTGCACGAAAGTCAGTCGGCGTCATTCCGGTATATTTTTTGAACTGCTCTGTAAAATAGGGTCGATCCTCATAGCCCAAAGAGATGGCAATATCCTGAACCTGTATGCCTTCCAGCACTAGCTCCTTGGCTTTGTCCATTCGTCTCCCGATAATATATTGGGCGAGTGTCATCCCTGTCTCCTTTTTAAAAAGATTGGAGAAGTAGCTAGGACTAAGATGCACCTCCCGTGCACAGTCGGCGACGGATAGATTTCGATGCAGATTTCCATTGATATGAGTGATGGCCCGATCCACAAGCATACGCGCGTCACTGCATTGGCGTTGTTGCAAATACGTACAGCCCAAACGGCAAAATTCCCGAATCTGGCGGCTAAGATCTTCAAAAGAGACTGCACTGCTCATGTCTGCAAGTTTGTTTTCCAGAGTTTTAACTTCCGAATCTGTTGCTTTTTCCGAAAAAATCCGATGGATAGAATGAGCCAGTTCAAGACAGAGTGTCTTAACGATGGACGGGTTAGGCGTTGCCGGTGCAGTAATCCAATCATGCCAAATGTTATCCAGCTGCTCCTCTGCTTTGGACAAATTTGCCGAACGCAGACAATAAAGCAATTCTCTCTCCTTGTCATATGAGTATCTGGGTAGCGCGGCATTCACGACTGCATCTTCAACATAGGTGTACACGCTGTTCCCACCATTTAGAAAGGTGTTCGCAAGTGCAGACAGTGCCTGCGCATAAGAAGCAGAAAGCTGCCCTACCTCTTCTACCTCTCCACCCAGTCCAATGGACACCGTCTGGTACGTATACCGATGTACATTTTCCCGGCATTTCTCTGCAAGTTGCTCCATATTCGGCTCCGCCAGAGGGTTCATCACAATAACGAATTGATTCACATTTTCCCGGAACACAATGCCCCGAGTGTATTCAGATATTGTATTTTCCAAAATATTCTGTACGGCAAAGCGGATTAACTCCACCTCGGAAACCGTAAGTTCTGATGTACGTTCCACAAAAAAATCCACTTCCGCTACCATCACGCAAAAGTTATGGTTATTCATCTCGATATTGTAAAAATCCCACTGCTGGCTCAAATGCTGCTGTCTAGTTCCGTAACGGATGAGCAGACGCATATATTCCTGACGCAAATAGGGTAAGCTCTCGCGCAGCTTTTGTTCCATGTCCATCATCTGCTCAGCTTGACTGCGTTCCCGTTCCAACACTTCCTTGGCCTTCAACACGGATTCAAGCACTTGAACCTTGGTGTACGGTTTTACAATCAGATCAAAGGCACCCAGCTTAACAGCTTCCTGGGCATAAGTGAAATCAGAATAACCCGTCAAAAAAATCAGTTTGATGCCTGGCTGCTCCGCTTGAAGGCTCCGCATCATCTCTAAACCATCCTTAAAAGGCATTCGGATATCCGTCAATACGATGTCAGGACGATGCTTGCGGATCTGCTCCAGACCTTCTTCCCCGTCTGCCGCGGTGGCCGCGATCACAATCCCATGTTCCTCCCAAGGAATCCGCTGCGACAATCCGCGGACCACTGCAGGAATATCATCAACAATACATATTTTAATTGAATGGGCGCTCAGGATTTATTCCCCCTTCCACAGGAATGGATAGAACAGCTTCGGTTTCAACACGCGGACTGCTTCGAAAGACCAATCCGGCTTCTTTGCCGTAGTACAGCTGCAGTCGGCTACATATATTAGACAGAGCGTACCCTCCACTGCCGTTCGGCTCCTTCAGCCAGGCATTGAGTTTCTCCGCATTCATGCCGGTTCCGTTATCGGTAACCCGGATGAGCAGTGTATTTTTGGCTACTTCTACGGAGATCCGGATCACTCCCCCTCCCCTTAATTCCTTAAGACCGTGCAGGATAGAGTTCTCTACCAAGGGCTGAATAATAATTTTCAACACAGGAAGCTCCAGCAGTTCCACTCCGGCATCAATTGTATAGTCAAACAACCCTTCATAACATTGCTGCTGAAGGTTTAGATACTGGCGGACATGTTCCAGTTCCTTGCCTAAGGTCGTAATTTCCTGCCCGTTGTTCAGTCCCAGCTGAAACAGCGCAGACAGCGAAATGACCATCTGTTTCACGTCCTCATATTCATCCATCTCACATTTCCAGAAAATCGTGTTTAATGTGTTATATAAAAAATGAGGCTCGATCTGCGCCTGAAGCGCCTTGATCTCCGCTTTTCTCTTTTCTTTTTCTGTATCCTTGACTTCAACAATCAACTCGCCGATCCGGTCTAACATCTGGTTAAATTTGCGTCCTGCCTCCCCAATCTCATCCTGGAAAGGACTCTGGAAGCGAGCACTGAGATCCTCCTGCTCTACACGAGACATCGTCCGTTGCAGTTTCAGCAGCGGTCCCAGTAGCAAAGCGGACAGATACCTTGCAAGAAAAAGCGCGATGACGATACATGCCGCCATGATCATCAACACCAGCCATTGAATACTCCGAACAGGTTGCAGCAGTTCCTTTTTGGACAGGTAGCTGACCAACACCCAGTCTTTTGCATACCCTGAACTGGCATAGCTGAGCAGCATTGTCCCGTCACCAGCGGAATATTCAAAATTACCCCGGTCCGCCTCCCTCAGTTTGTCTAAAAACACAGAGTCCCGAGACCATTCCGGGCGTTCCCCGTCTCCGAAGACGCTTGTTCCCTCTTTATTGATCAGTAAAAAACGCGCGGAGCCAAGACTCCCGCCTCCACTTACAGTATCTTCAAGAATGTCCTCTTTTACATTAACGATCAAAAATAGATCAGGGACATAATTGTCTGTAAGCGGCTGCAAGACTAGGGAAATAACATGATGTTTCCCGGCAAATAGCTCGTCCCGATGGCTCTCCACCCAATTGGATTCAGGTTTCTCCTTAACCCGTTGGTACAGCGAAGATTCTAGAAATGGGGTCAAGGTTCTGCGCTGATTGCTGGTAGAGTAGAAATCCCCGTCTGGCGTACTGATCAAGATAGATTCAATAGAGTTTTCCGTCAACTCTACCTGCGTGAAGGGCGCTTGCAGCATAGAAAAATTGGCAAAAAAACGTTCCATATTATGAGCTTTAATATCCCGGATGGTCTGCTGATAAGCTTCGCTCAACATCATCGTGGAGGAAGCCACAATGATTTGCTTTAACTTCTGGTCTAGGACATTGATTGACTGATTCAGCACATTTTGATTTAACTCGACAGAGTTACGCTCCATCGCCCGAGAAGCAATGGAGTAAGCCAATAAACCGGTGACTGAAATACAGAATACCGTCAGTGCGGTAAAAGATAGCCATATTCTTTTCTTCAAAGAGGTACGATAAACCCAGGCCTTCAGCATGTATTCACATCCTTCTTGAATAGCTGTCCGAAGCCCGCCCCGAATTTAGCCCTTTACAGAGCCAGCTGTCATCTGCATGAACGATTTATTAGCGAAAATATAGACAACAATCATTGGCAACATGGACAGACATGCACCCGCGAGCATCAATTGAGGTTGCGCCGCATCGCCGATACCATATTTTAGCCCCGCCAATCCTACGGTGAGTGTCTGTAATTTTGGCTGAGTCATGGTAAAAACCAGCGGCAGAATATATTCGTTCCATGCTCCGCGGAAGGTCCAGAGCGCCGTGACTCCAAGGGCGGGCGTCAGAAGCGGTAAGATAACTCGAAAGTATACGCTATAGAAATTACAGCCGTCAATAAAAGCAGCCTCATCCAGATCCTTCGGAATCGCTCGTACAAAACCAATCAACATAAAAAATGCCGTAGCATGTGCACTAATCAGAATAATAATGACACCCCATAACGATTTCTGTAGATTAAGCGCTACCATAAGGTCAAATTGCGGCCGCAGCACCACAGCACCGATCGAGATGAACAGCGTACAGGACTGAATTACAACATATATGCGTTTCCCATAAAAATCGACTCTCGCTACCGCATATGCGGCCATCGTTCCAATTAATAGAGTGCCTAAGGTGGTAAAGATACTGATAAACACACTGTTCCATGTAAAGCGGGCAAAGTTAGCCGAATTCCAAGCCTGCGCGTAGTTTCCAATCTGCCAAGATTTAGGCAGCAAGGTGGTTCCTGTCGTCAACTCCAGATTGGTCTTAAGGGATCCGAAAAAAGCCAGAATAATCGGAAACAATGCAAAAGCCGCCACTATAAGTAGAAAAATCCACAGCAAGGTCCGGGACAGCACCGCTCGGGTCTTGAAGGATCGGACAGGCTGGACCGAAGTATTCTTCGTCTCCGCATGTAATGTACTCACTGTTCATTCTCCTCTCTTTTAATAGATATCATTTAGCTTTTTAGATACATAAAAGTAGACTAAGGTAATCAGACCTACAATAACTGCTGTGGCAAAACCAACCGCACTACCGTAGCCAAATTGCTGAATGCTTGTACCTCCACTGGATACAGGGAAGAACAGCTTATACAGGTACAGGTACATAACTTCTGTCTTGCCATAAGGACCGCCTTCGGTAAGCACCATAATACTCTCATAGCCTTTTAGGGAGGCGGTAATAGCGAGCATAATGATCATTTGCAATACAGGTCCGAGCATGGGAACGGTGATGTTCCACATTTTTCTGAAGGGTCCAGCTCCATCTATAGATGCCGCCTCATAGAGATCCTCAGGAATGTTCTGTAAACCAGCGATAAAGAGCAGCATATAGTTACCGATAGCCCCCCATATCGCAATCATAATAGCTGTTAGTAAGGCATATTTCGGCCCTAGCCAATCTATCGGAGCGGAAATAATTCCAGAGCCGACCAATAGCTGGTTAACCATCCCATTGTATGAATTAAAGATAACGTAGAATACGATGGCCATAACCGAAGCACTGATTACGGTCGGCATAAAGTAAATCGCTCTTAGCAGCTGCCGCCCTTTTAGTGCACGGTTAAGGACAACCGCCAGTAAAAATGATAATGGCAAGGTGATGAGCAGCTTGCCTCCAGCGTAGATAAAGGTGTTGACCACTGACTTCCAGAATTCCTGATCCCTTAATAAGCGCTCGAAATTCTCCAGTCCGATAAACAGGGGTTCGCCGAAGCCCTGGTAATCATAGAACATGTACTTCAGAGCCCAAAAGATCGGATATACTCCAAAAACCAGCGTCAGAATCAAACTGGGAGCAACGAAGGTCCAGGCGTTAATTTGACGTTTTGATAAATTCATTTATTGTTCCTCCTGTCCATTGGACTAAGCTTATGTCCTTAATGATAATTCTATCCGTTCGTAACGGTTAGGGAGAAAGCGACTGCGCTTGGGGGAGAATTTCACTTTTTCAGTTGCTTTGTCCCCTTTCCTTCATTTGTTTATCTATCCCGCCCTTCGTAAAGCCACGTTTATACTAATTAAGAGAAAGCTCACCCACGAAATATGACAACTTTACAAGGAGGTTAGAACTACCGATGATTTCAGCATATGGTGGCGGTACACGCCCCTTCGGGTGTTATACGGAAGGAGAGCTGGAGGGCATACGCCTTAGAATCGAACAGCTTCCCAAGGTCCGGCAAGAGTACGAAAGACAACGGCAGCTATCTGAACAATTTGCCAGCCGAGAAGCTGCTGCGCCACTCCATAAACTCGGCGTGTTCCGGGTAGAACCCTTTGTTTTTAAAACCCCTCCCAGTACGGCCTTCCTGAAGCTTTCTGTACAGATTCGGGGAAAGGGCACGGCACGCATCGGGGGCTTGCGTCTGACTCATTCGCAGCTTGGCTTGCCGGTTGAACTAGCGAATGGCGGTCTAGAATCTGGGATGCTGGGGTGGAGTCAGGACCGAGAAAACGGAAGCAAAGTATATCTAGAGAAATTGGCCAGCTGGCAGCAGGGTCTTCAGCCATCTGGTGTGACTCCATCTGGCGCTAGTCTGGCAGACGATTTGCAATGTATCTGCATCAGTAATGAGGAAGTGAAGGGATTGACAATCCTTCATTATGGAGAGACCATACCTGTATACGAAGGTGATCATTACAGCGTGCAGACAGCACTCAGTCTGGAAGCTCCTCTAGACGAAGGAATCTGCATCGGGGTCCATTTTCTAAATGCTGCGGGGCAGCCGTTGGGAACCGAGCAGCTCTCCCCGCTTTTTAATCGGCCGACGCTTACCAATTGGGCCTACCTGCTGGAGGCTACGGGAGCGGACGCCAATATGTATATGATCACGGGTGAAAGTGAATTTGCGGTTCGAGCCAAGCAAAAGCTCCAGTACATGCTTGCCGATATGCGGGTAGGCATGGATATTTTCCGTAGAGACGGCTGGCATGACGATGATACTTACGGCGCGGTGCATATCGGGAGGGGGCTCGCTGCTGCTTCGGTAATCTACGATCAGATTGCTGGCAGCAGTGTATTCCTCACTGGAGAAGAAACCGAACTTCTCGCTCATTTCCGGTATATCGCAGACATGATGATGGATACCCACTACTACCGGTTTGATCTGGAGACCTTCCCAGATGAAAAGGGAGGAAAACGCAGTAATTGGAATGCCGACCGGGCAACCGGACTGGGTGTATATGCCCTCCTCTTTCCCAATGAAAAACAAAGTGAGGCATATCTTGATCATGCCCTCTCTGTCATCAACTGGCAGCTGGCAGAAGTGGTGGATTCAGACGGCGCATGGCCAGAAAATATTCGCTACCATGGCGCAGTATTGCATCGCTATTTTCTCTTCTTCGTCCTATTAAAGCGTTTGAAGGGCATTGATTATTTCAAGCATGAAAAGGTTAAGGGCATGTACCGTTTCCTAATCGGCACAGTGACTGTACCCGATATTATTCAAGGAGGCTCTTCTGGCTCCCCCATCCTGCTTACACCAGCGGTCGGCGATGCCAATGTGCAGGAACAATGGTTTCGCCTGCTTGGATACGCTGCCCCATTCTATATGGACGAAGACCCCCAGCTTGCCGGGGAAATGCTCTGGACGTGGAAGCACGGCGGAGAACCGATTGAGGATAGTGGCGCATTTCCTCTGCCTCTGGTCGCGCTGTTATATCCACAGCCCGATTTAGCAGAACAAAGGCCTGCACTCGACTCCGTACATTATCCCGATATCGGTTATGTCATCTTCCGCAACGGAGAACAGAACCTTCAGCATTATGCAATCTACGAGGCTTCACCGCTGACTTATCACGCTCATCACGATGAAGGGCACTTCTCCATCTGGGCAGATGGTGTTCCAGTAACCCTTGATTCTGGAACGGGAGGTTACTATAACGGAGACCGGCATTGGTATGTGTCCAGCGCAGCTCATAATGTTGTTCAATTTACCGATTCATTCGGAAATTTTGCCAATGGGCCACTGCAAAGCACATGCAAGGAAGTACGCTTCTCAGAAGAGTTAGATCATGCCAGCAGTCTTATTCCAGATGCTAACGCCAGGGGATATGAGCGGAATTTCTTATTCATTAAAGCAGGCTTTAACGTCTACTTGATATGGGATCGAATCGAGGGAGCATCTAACAGCGTCTGGAATCTGCATACACTCAGTACTGATGCAAGTATAATGGAGCAATCCATTGATGTAGCTTGCCTGAACGGCAAGCACCTAAGCGCTTATATCGCCGAGCCAGAACTTCCAGTGATTACAATGGGAGAAGGCGCTGTAGCCGGGAATTATCCGCTGGTAGAGCAGCAACATTTCCGTGTTTATGGTGGTACAAGCGACTACGTCATTCTGCTTCATCCCCGGACAGAAGATGCTCCTTCACTACAGCTTGAACAGCTTGATTATGAAGAGGCTGTCGAAGGAGTACGCTTGTACAGGATATCCCGTACGGATGGAAAATGGTTTATCGCCGCCATCAACGGCACCAAGGAGGAACGCCTTGTTACTGTTCCGGGTCTCGGACCGCTTAGGCTTCTCGGAGAACCTGAGTCAACGTCCGGGCAACCTGAACCAACCCAATTAAGAATTGAGGCAGGCAAAATTCACATCGCCATGCCCCGATAACTATATAGAAGGAGGAAGATTAGAACATGAGCAATCTTGGAGTATGGGAACCAGCAGAACCGGGAGTTAAACGCTGTATCTTGAATGCTGCAGCCAGTCTGATGATGATGGAGGTTCATTTCGAAAAGGGAGCCGAGGGCTATGAGCATAGCCATCCTCACGAGCAGATGAGCTACTGTCTGCGTGGAAGCTTTGAATTTCGTATTGACGGCGAGAAGCATAAGGTAACCGCGGGGCAAAGTATTGCCATACCGCCAGATGCAAAGCACGGTGTAACCGCATTGGAAGCAGACTCCGCGCTGCTCGATGTCTTTACACCAATCCGCGAGGATCTGCTGAAACGCTAATAAATATATATCTGGCAGCAAAAAAAGGCCCAATCATTCCATTTCTTAGGGAATGATTGGGCTTCTGTTATTTTTCAGCTTGGTACCGTTCCACTTCAAGTGATGCTAATAACAATGGAGCGACGCCCATAGGCACATCCGACAGTACGTCCTCAGAGATATAGTAATCGTATGAGCCATTACGGTCTTTGCTCAGACCCGCTCCATGACAAATCTGGTGCAAGTGAACACCTTGTTCATCCTCTTCAGTCAAATGCGTCAGAATGCCTTCATATCCTTGCAACATCGCCTCTATAAAAGAGGGTTCCAGATAACCTAATCTTAGTCCCTTAGCCATCGCATAAACAAACATGCACGAGCCGGAAGCTTCAAGATAATTGCCTTTTCTCCCCGCTTGATCTAACACCTGGTACCAGAGGCCAGTCTCCTTGTCTTGAACCTCCAGAAGCGCGCCGCACATCCGCTGGAAAATGCCAATGATCGTCCCCCGCTGCGGATGAGTGAGCGGAAAATGCTCCAGGCAATCAACCACAGCCATCGCATACCATCCCATCGCCCGACTCCAGAAATGAGAGGACAATCCGGTAGACGAGTCAGCCCATTCCTGCTCTTTGGATTCATCCCAGCCATGATAGAGCAGGCCGGTCCGTGGATCACGGGTCCGTCGCTCAACCAGCAGCAGCTGATGCGCCGCTTCGTCAATCAGTTCAGGTCGTTGAAAGACCTTGCCGTATTCCGCTAGGAATGGCGATGCCATGTACAGCCCGTCCAGCCACATCTGGAAAGGGTATACCTTCTTATGCCAGAATCCCCCTTCGGAGGTGCGGGGATGTCCAATAAGCTGTGCGGCCAGCAAATGGGCTGCTTCAGCATACCGTTTTTCTCCGGTTTTCTGGTATAGCAGGAACAGGTTTTTCCCCTCGTTAATCTGGTCCAGATTATATTCTTCCAGCCTGTAGGTACGGATGGAACCATCATCTCCAATAAATGTGTCCATATGCCGCTCCATAAAGGAGACATACTCAGACTGGTGGAGCTGAACACCCGCCCGGGCCATTGCCATCAGCAACATGCCCGGAACATACGCCCATCTTTCCAGCACATATTCATGCTCTCCCTGCTTGTTGCACCCTCTAAGAATCGTATTCGCAATTTTACTGGACAAGCGAACGGTTGTTGCTTCAGTTATAGACATCCTTATTCCTCCTTCGTTTGTCATCCATATGAAGTCTAATCTTATGCTCAGGTGAGCTGCTTGCGCAGCCAGGCAAAGGCTGGTTCACCATGAATCTCATGACCTCCGGTGAAGAAGTCCGCCTCTACCTGTCCGATATGATTCGCCGACCTGTAAATCGTCTGCAACTGGGTTAAAGCAAATTTTGTTCCGCGCGGGCCAAACAGATGATCGGCATCTCCCGATTCGAGGAACAGGCCACGTGGGGCAATGAGGCCCAGTAGATCAGGCATCTCCGCTTCCAGCAAAATCCCTGGAATATAATTGTCAAGGCAATGATTGCGTGTCAGAATACTGTCCACGAAAGTATTGGCATACCCGCTTACGACCGCACAAGCGATTCGTTCGTCAAGTGCAGCTGTGAAGCCAGCTACCTGTCCTCCACCGGAAATACCCATAATTCCAATCCGTTCGCTCTCAACCTCTTTTCTTGTCTGCAAATAATCCAGTGCCCGCATGGTTTCGTAGATACGGTAGCCGGCCATCGTCTTCCCAACCATCAACAATGCTGATGACAGGCGGAAGCAGGAATTACGTCCAGGCTCCCCGCTTGTTAGGTCTTCTTCCAGTCGTCTGTCGCCAAAGCCGAACAGCTCCGGAGCTGCCACTACAAAACCCTGTTTTACCAGTGAAACAGCGAAGTCCTTGTGCAGCCCGGGATCTCCCTGCCGATCCGATCCGTCCGGATTCAAGCCTACGATCTCCCGGCTTCCATAGCCATGTCCATGAATGGCAAGAACGGCAGGGGCAGGGGTAGAGAACGGCTGATCCGGGATCAAAAGATACAGCGGCATGCGCAACCCTTCATAGGTAGTTATCTCTATACGTTCACGGGTATACCCGGAGCAGACTGTACGTTCCAGCAGAACCGGTTGCAGCTCCTCAGCTATTTCTGGAAAGCCACCTAATCGCTCCGTAAATGCTGCGGTAAGCTCATCGCGCCATTGCTGAAAGGGTATATCTTTGCTGAAAGCCGAGTTGCGTTGAGCTGAACCAGATAGTTCTTTCATGTATTGTTCCAGAGGCTCCATCCGAAGTGCTCCTTCCCTTAATATCCTTCAGGATGCCAGCCATCAAGCACGGACAGCACCCTATACTCCGCAGCTTCCTGTGGAATCAGCTGCCGCGACCATGCAGCTCTGGCTTCGGGATTAGCTCCCGGTCCACTGCTGCCATATTCTTCATAGCGGCTAGTTTCCTCCCTGTCCGGCTGCCCCCAATTATGCCAGCCTTCGCCGATAATCGAACTGTCCATGACCGTGCGGATAAAAGCAACATGTGCATAAGGGCGCCAAGGTCTGCCAAGATACACTTCACTTACACCTTGACCGCCAGTAATTTCACAATCGAGGAATACATAACCAAACGATGCGTCTTCAGGCGTTGATGCGGCTGTAATATATCCTCTGGAACGTTTGTTATGCAGCCGGCAACGTTCAAACAAAGCCGTAGCCGCGCCAAAAATATAATCCACATCGCCTTCAATGTAGCATTCGTTATAATATTGCTTCCCTTGCCCTGTATACAAAGTATCCTGATCACCCAGCAGGCGTACACGCCGGAATACAGCATGACCAGCATCAACAAAAGCAGCCACCGCCTGGCCAGTGCCGGGACCTGATGCATTTCGAATGGTCAGATTTTCAGCCGTGAAATGCTCAGCGAATACATTCAAGGTGCCGGATTTGAACGTGCCAAGCGGCTCTCCGTCCGGTCCTAAAGTATGGGCGTTGTCTGACCAGGTAATGATGGTGGAATTCGTGTCTTCCCCCAATAGCAGAACCGGAGGCGTTCCCTGTTTCACTGTAATTTTTTCCTCGTAAATGCCGGGTTTGATACGAATCGTCACTTCTTCCTTGTGTTCCTGTGGAATTGAATCCAACGCTGCCTGTAGACTACTGAATCCTTCGTCGACACTCTTAGAGACTGTAATTAACATCTGCGGCTCCTTTCCTATCAACCTGAGTTTATTCTATAATAACCGTAACGCTTCGTAAGAGAAGAGGAGAATTATGACTAGCCTGACTAGCCCCAATCACAAATATCATATTGAAGAAGACCGCTACAGCATCCAGCATATGAAACGTAAAGGCATCACTGCTATGCCACGTCCCCACAGCCATGACTTAGCCGAGCTGTACTATCTGATACAAGGGGAGCGGGTATACTTTGTGGACGACCGAGTCATTACGGTTCATAAGGGTGAGCTTATTCTTATCTCCGGCCGGGAGCTTCATTCCACAGCAAGCTCGGAAGTAGCCGAATTCGAGCGGATTCTGATCAACTATGATCCTGCTCTTCTACCGCCATCCCTGCAGAATGAAGCCATCTGGTTTCATGACCGCGGGTACCGCTTGTTCAAGCTGACCCTGCGCGAGCAGGACGAAGCGGAAATCCTAATGAACCGGATGCTGGAAGAATGCCGGTTACAGCGACCGTATTACGAAACCAGCGTAATCGCTTTATTCGCCGAGCTGATGATTCTCCTTCAGCGTTCAGAGAGTATCTCACAAGCTGGAGGGACGAAACATCCGCTCCATCATCTAGTAACTGATGTAGCCACCTATATCCGTGATCACTACCGTGAGGCCCTTACTCTGGAAGAGACTGCAAGTAATTTTTACATTAGTCCTTCATACTTGAGCCGGGTATTTCACCGATTGACGGGTTTTCACTTTCGGGAATACATCGTTCATGTCCGCGTAAGGGAAGCCGAACGCCTGCTTGTCGGATCTACAGACAAAATCCAGGAGATCGCCTCCGCTGTCGGATTTGAACATCTTTCCCATTTCAATAAAACATTCAAAAAATCAACCGGTCTGACCCCGCTCCAATACCGAAAAGAAGCAAGGTCACACCCACGGAAGTTCAAGACGGATTTCCATCATCCATAGAATTTTTTATCTCTCTGTGATCATCAAATCTTCGGAATGAGTGAGCGTGACGTGGCTGCATCTATGCGCTGTTATCTTCGGCATTTCCGAAGTCTGCAACCGGATACGATCCAGCGTGAGCCCTGTAGCATGCCGCAGCACAATTCCCCGGTCACTCACTGCGTGGAATTTTTCGATGGTTAGATCAGCAAGCGGCATCTCCGGCAGCCCGTTAACCAGTAGAGCGGTTGCCGCACCATGGCACACAATGTTCTTCAGGGTAATCTTCCGAAATTGCGGAGTTTCCTCTGTAACCGAAAATAACTGCTCGTCATACCCTTCCGATCCTTCAACCCCTGCATAGAACATATGAAAGGATACAGCCTCGTGGATGATGCCGGTCATGTTGATATTCTCCATTACAATATCCTCTACCATACCGCCTCTTCCCCGGGTGCTTTTGAACCGCAGGCCGATGTCCGTGCCGATGAACAGGCAGTCACTAACTCGAACTGCATGTACACCTCCGGACATCTCGCTGCCGATTACAACGCCTCCATGTCCGTGATATACCGTGCAATTCCGGATGGTAATATATTGGCAGGACATTCCCAACCTACGACCTTCCTCATCCTTGCCTGACTTGAGACAGATGGCGTCATCACCCACATCAAAGCTGCTGTGCTCAACTAGAGCATGCGTGCAGGATTCCAAATCAAGGCCATCCCCGTTCTGCGAATACCAAGGATTACGTACCTGAACATTTCGTACGGTAATCTGTTCGCAACCAATGGGATGAAGACACCAAGCAGGTGAATTCTGGAAGGTCGGCCCTTCCAGCAGCACCCGCCGGCAATTGCGCAGGCTTAGCAACGTCGGACGCAGATACGTACGAACAGGCAGATAAGCCTCCATACTAGTTTCTCCCTTGTCCCACAGCTTCCGGCAGAAGTCCTCACCTTCCATAGCTTCCCGTGAAGGCCACCATACTTCGCCTTGCGGATCAAGCACTCCTCCAGATTCGATCAAACGCTCCCATTGCTTCTCGGTCATCTTAAACCGCTTCACTGGGCGCCAGCCTTCGCCACTGCCGTCGAATATCCCCTCACCGGTTATTGCCACATCGCTTAAACCTTCTCCATCGAGCGGAGCCTGACAGCGCCAGCCGGCATTCCCCTCATAATGGGAAGAAAGTAGCGGATACAAGGTATGATCAGGATCAAACTGCACCAATGCTCCCTTGTCTACATACAGATTAATTCGACTATGCAAAGTAAGAGGTCCTGTGCGCCAGATACCAGCGGGAATAACAACCTTTCCGCCTCCCGCTGCAGCGCAGGCGTCCAGTGCAGCCTGAATAGCAGAGGTACATAGCGTTAATCCACCCTCTTCCGCCCCATAATCCGTGATTGTAAAAGTCCGCTCGGGAATCTGGGGAAGCTCGGGAATCGGATACGTATTGGTTACAAGATTGCTGCTCATTGAATTTCACCTCCTCCTATTACTCAAGTCGTTCATAGCTAAACCAGTCAAAATCAGCATAGCTTTCGCTCTTTGCACCTTGAGAGCTTGTGTACATCCCGATGTATGCTCCTGTGAACCCTCCGGCCAGATCGGTGCTGAGCACTCTGCCATCCGTCCGTTCGCAGAAGGCTGTCCACTTGGCGGCTTCAGAAGGTCTGTAATAGAAGCTGTACTCTTGTCCTCTGGCTTCCACCTTAAGCTGTACCTGATCCTGTGGATATGGCACTGACGCCAGCAGCTGCTCGCTGCCCCCCATCCGATGAATCAGCTGTAATACACGTTCGCCTGCCTCCAGCCCCAGTTCATAACGGAAGTGGTGATCCGCATTTTGGAGGAGAACAAGACCAGCCACTTCCCCTTCTGCAGCGGGACTAAACGTCATATCAGTCGCCGCCCTGAAGCTCAAATGCTGCTGGCGTCTACCGATATAAGATGGATTGGCAATCTCCGAGAGCCGTTCTGGCTTCAGGCGAAGCCGCAGAACTCCAGGCTTGTCGGTGAGACTCCAGAATTCACCCCGCGGTGTCCGCAGGAAATTCCAGATCGGTGCCAGCTCATAACCTATAAACTCATCGCGCGCAGGCAATTCCGGCCATTTTGTCTCCGGCAAATCCGGAGCCTCCGTCTCAAATTCCAGCACCCCTTTGCCGGGATTGACCACAGGCCATTCGTTCTCCCAGATTACCGGTGTCAGGAAGGTTTCACGTCCCAGATTGCGGTAATAACCACCGCTGGTTCGTGAAGCCAAGCAGAACATCCACCAGTCACCATGCTGAGTCTCCACTAGCTCTCCATGACCCACATTAACAATAGGATACGCTCTGCCAAGATGGCGATGCGTCAGAATCGGATTGGCTTTATGGCCCTCATAAGGACCTGTCACACTCTTGCTTCTGGCAATCGTAATCGCATGAGTATGCCCGGTTCCGCCCTCGGCAATCAGCACGTAATACCAAGCGCCGATCTTATAAATATGCGGTCCCTCTTGCGCATGAGCTACCTTGAGTGCGCCTTGCCAAATACTATGCTTCGGACCGATTAGCTTCCCTTGGCTGAGATCAATCTCCTGCAGCCAGATATCCATATGCTTCGGATAATCCTGCCCTTCCGGCGGAACACGGTTGCCGGTATAATACACCTTGCCGTCTTCATCGAAGAACAAAGAGGAGTCAATACCGGGTGCATCCTCCAGCCATACAGGGTCAGACCAGTCTCCGGTCGGATCGGTTGTTGTTACATAGAAATTATGCTGGTTCTTGTCATTGTCAATAAAAGTAGTAATCATATAGAAAACTCCCTCATGATAGCGGAGCGTCGGTGCCCAAATGCCCATGGAGGGAATCGAGTGATCCAGATTGAGCTGGGACGGGCGGTCCAGTACATGGCCAAGCTGGCGCCAATTGACCAGATCCTTGCTGTGGAAGATAGGAACGCCTGGGAAAAATTCAAAGCTTGAAGTCACAAGATAATAATCTTCACCAACACGGATAGCGGAAGGGTCAGGATAAAATCCCGGCAGCACTGGATTGCGGAATGTTCTCATTAAAAGTAATCCTCCTCAAAACAATTCAAATGTAAGCACCACCAATTATAGTTCGTATAAGTTTAACTTTCTTGTATTTTCTATGTTCTATTTCTTCATTTTTATACTTTCATGCTATATTGCCCATATTTCACTCCTTGTCAGCGAATAGCCTTTCCCTCTAGAATGGGTGTAATAGGATTTACCTGAAGGGGTGAGCAGCTTGGGAAAAAGAAAGAAATTGTACTCCCGCTTTTTTATGAGCCTAACCGCGATTTCAGTTTGCTGTATTCTAGTACTGGCTGTAGTGATCTTTTATTGGTACCGGAATATTACGATAGATAATGTCAACAAGGCGAACCAAAATGTACTGGTGAATACTGAAACCGTTTTTACAAACTATGAAGAGATCGTCCAGAACTACGCTATGGACTTCTATAGGAATCCAAACATCAACGCGCTCATGATGAATGGCGATACCAGCTGGAGCGACCAGTTGTACAGTGCCCTAAGCCAAATCCGCGGAGCATTGGTTGTGAACCAATATATGGAGAATGCCTACATCATGGGAGTGGATGAGCCTGTTGCCATGTTCGAAAACCTTCCGCTAAGCCCTGAATCCAAGCTGGAGCTGTTCTCGAGAATGCGGGATAACATTATTGTTGAATCACCGTTTCTGTGGGAAGCAACCTTGAATAACGGTGCCCCCATTACCCTGCTCACCGTGTTCTATAATGACCGGGCATTTGCGGATAGCGAATATAATGGTGCGGTAGCGCTGACCGTCAATCTGGGAAAGCTGCAGAATAATCTGTTTACGCAAAAAGAAGGCGAAACCACCCGTTACGCTGTGCTTGACGGAAAAGCATCGGTGCTCATGCACAGTGCATTATCTGACATCCCTCTGGAAGAGGGCATGTTAAAGCAGGTGGTGTCATCCACCTCTGAAAGAGGCTCTTTTGTCTATAGGGGAGGTGCAGAGCCACAGCTGATTACCTATGTATATTCTGCAGCGGACAAGCTGTGGTTTGTGTCGGAGACTTCCTACAAGGATAGCATCCGTGATATCTCCAATGCCCGCAATCTGATGACTGGCCTATGCTTGGCCTTGATTGCCGCCGCATCTATAACCGCCAACCTGATCTCGCGGCGGATGTATAAGCCAATCGGCCGGCTGTTCGGCAATATCGCTCATCTATCTGGCAATGAAGAAGCGCTGAAAACCGGTGGCGATTTCGATACCGTAAGCCAGGAGCTCGAACAGATTGGCGTTAAGCTGGAGCAGCTAAAAAAAGAAAGCGATGATAGCGCCTTGATGCGGTGGCTGCTTTCCCCGCAGAGAACACCGGAGAACAGCAGGACACCCCTGATGAGTATAGCCGCTGCTGGGGGAGCATATTGTGTATGCGTGCTGACCGCTCTGGAGCCCGATCAACCTGAAGACTCCGACTTCCGGCATACCTTTGAAGAAAACATACAGCAGATTGAACATGCCTTCTGTGAACTTGCAGCCATTCAATCCTTCCGCCCGCATCAGGGCACTGCTGTGCTGATTCTGAGCGAGCTTCACAGCGGCAGCTTCGGCGATTACGCTTTGTACCGCGGTAAATGGGAAGAATTCGCGGCTCAGCTGCAGCTTTCCGGATCCTGCTGCGTCCTCGGAATCAGCGGGCTGACGGATGATTTAAACCTACTAAGGGCTAAATACAATGAGGCTGCAGACAGTCTGCAATATATTAAATTTCATGTGCAGCAGAATATCATCTTTGCCGATGATACGATCCATCTGAACAGCAGCCCAATGCCCGACAGTGCCCTTGAACCGGTACTGCAAGCCGTTAAGCAGACGGAACTCTCGAACCATATTCCACAGGCAGTGGAGAGATTGCTGGCAGTAGCCTGCAGTTACCGCGTCGAGCCTGCCACCATCGCTTTATCGAGACTGGTCTTTGAGCTCAGTCGCACGGCTGAGCTTAATGCAGACGTCCAACATTCCGGCTTTCTAGATAATTACCAGCATATCTGGCAGATCCAAAGCTATGACAAGCTATGGAATTGGATTGTAAACAGCTGTTATACCGCCCACGAGCGCATTGCCAGCATGAGTGCTGTACAGACCAAGAGCATTGCTGGTGAAGCCATTTGTTATATCAGAGATCATTATGATGACTCCAGGCTCTCCCTTAATGCCCTTGCTGACAAGCTATCGCTAAGTCCCGCTTATCTCAGTAGACTTATTGCCGACGAAGTAAACTGCAGCTTTCCCGATTTCGTTAACCTGCTGCGTCTGGAGCAGGCGCAGATGTTATTAGTCACTGAGCTTGGCTTGGATATCCGGGAAATTGCCGAGAAAGTGGGCTACAACAGCAGCACCTATTTTACAACCCAGTTCAAAAAGCGTTATGGGGTTACACCTTCCAAATGGAGAATGAATCATATTCTGCAGAAGCAGAATCTTCCTGATTGACCCGCTAAAAGTAAGGAACAAAGGGGATGTCCCGGCAGCATTTTCATAGCCGGAGACATCCCCTTTTTGACTTTCTATGAATAATCCCTCGCGTCGCATATACTATGAGATTTCCCTTTAAATCAGGCTTTTTAGCACCTAAAAAACAAAAAAGTTCTGTTTTTTTCGTTTTTTTAAGCCGTCCTTTTCCGCTTTTTTTAACTTTTTTCCGTTTATTATGATAGCGTTTACATTCCGGGTGGATTTATGATTTTCATGTAAAGCGTTCTCCTAAACAAGGGACGGAAATGACAACGCTAGTATAAAGGAGTGGACTGTTAATGATGCAAGAGGCTACATCGGAGACACAAGGAATGCCAAGTCCGGGAATCAGGACGGCCAAAGCCAAGAGCTTCCGTAAATCCCTAAGGAAGGACAGCTCGCTTTATTTGCTCGCTCTTCCGGGAATCGTCATTCTAATTCTTTTTGCTTATCTGCCGATGAGTGGTCTGATTCTCGTCTTTAAAAATTACAACTTCAACGACGGAATCTTCGGCAGCCCGTGGGCCGGCTTCTCTAATTTCGAGTTTTTCTTCTCTAGTATGGAAGATTCTCTTAGGGCTACACGCAACACGGTGATGTTAAATGCACTGTATATGCTAACCGGCACGTTTTTTTCAGTGGCCATCGCCATTATTCTAAATGAGCTGCGCAGCAAATGGTTTATCAAAATCACGCAGAGCGTCATGTTTTTCCCGTATTTTATTTCCTGGATTATTATCGGAGCCATTCTGTTCTCCCTGCTGGATTACGACAAAGGCATTATGAACCAGTTGCTCCAGACATTCGGCTTCTCTCAGGTTGACTGGTATTCCAGCCCTTGGCTGTTCGTAATCATTCTCGTGCTAGCGAATATCTGGAAAAGCGCTGGTTACGGCGCCATTATCTATTATGCGGTGCTGCAAGGCATCGACACTTCCTATTATGAAGCTGCAAGAATCGATGGTGCCTCCAGATGGCAGATTATCACCAAAATTACGGTGCCAATGCTGATTCCGTCGATCATTCTGATGACGCTGCTGGGCATCGGGGGCATGCTAAAAGGCGATCTCAGTATGATTATGGGGGTAACGTTCCTGAATCCGTTGCTTCTGCCGACTACCGACATTATCGATGTGTATGTATACCGCACAGCCATCCGTTCCGGAGAATTCGGCTTTGCTTCAGCCATCACGCTCTATCAATCCGTCTTTGGTTTCATCCTGGTGCTGGTGGCCAACAAATTAGCCGGCTGGTATGACAAAGACAGCAAACTATTTTAGGAGACTGATAAGATGCAAACTACCGAAAACAAAGGCCTGCTCATTTTCTTTTACATCTGTATTGCCGTATTTTCAGTAATCTGTCTAGCGCCGTTTATTCTGGCAGTATCCGGCTCATTATCTACCGAATCCAGAATCGCCGCGGAAGGCTATTCGTTCTGGCCCAGAGGCTTTACCTTTGAAACCTATGAATTCCTGTTTGGCTCGAAGGCACAGCAGATTCTGCGGGCGTATTCCATGTCGGTGATCGTTACGGTGCTGGGTACCGTGTCGGCCGTATTGGTGACCACCGCTTACGCTTATGTTATTTCCGTTAAAAGCTTCCGGCTCAAAAATTTCTTCGCCTTCTTCGCCTATTTTACAATGCTGTTCAGCGGAGGAACGCTGCCATGGTATCTGCTTAGCACCAAATATTATCATTTGGGCGATACGCTCATCGGTCTGTTCATCCCTTATGTGCTAAGCGTCTTTCTGATGTTTCTCATGGCTAACTATTTCCGTAGCATCCCGCATGAAATCGTGGAATCTGCGCAAATCGATGGTGCCGGACATCTGCGCATCTTCTTCAGCATTATGATTCCGCTGGGCCGCGTCGGACTGGTCACCATCTCGCTCTTTTACGCACTGCAATTCTGGAATGACTTCTATTTGCCACTAATGCTGGTATCCGATCAGGATCTCTATACGATCCAATATTTGATGTATAACATGATGGCGAACATTCAGTTCCTAGCTTCCGGCAATGCTGCTCAAGTTGGTGGAGCTATCATCGCACCGCCACTGGAGACAGCCAAAATGGCAATGACCTGTCTGACCGTTTTGCCAATCGCCATATTATATCCTTTTCTCCAGCGTTTTTTTGTCAAAGGTATTATTGTAGGTTCGGTCAAAGGATAATTCCAGCAAAGATACCAAATTATGTTCGGTTGCACCGGGTTTATGCTCCCCTACTTCTTGATGTACAATGGGACTTAAGGGAGCACGGCCTTTGCAATAGATGCCTCAAACATTATGATTCTATTTCAGGAGGGTTCATCATGAAAAAGAAAAAAGGTTGGTTAAGTTTGCTCCTAGCTGCGGTGTTCTTGGTAAGTGGCTGTGCTCAGGGCAACAATGAAAGCGCTCCCCCTAGTTCTGGGACTGGAAATGAAGGTACCTCTTCCTCTACGGATAGCGGTAGTAATGACGGCAGCGCCTTGACTCCTGCCAAATTGAAAATTGTGCTGTACGGGGATGAGTCCAACCGGATGAAGGAACTAGCGAAGACATCGTTCTACGACACTATTAAGAAAGAAATCAATGCTGAGGTTGAATTTCAGTTTCTTCCTTGGACCGAATATGGCGGCGGCAAAACTGACTTAATGCTGTCTACGGGAGAAGACTTCGCAACCTATACAGATGCCAATTACATGGTAAAATCTGTGGCAAAGGGGCTTTATGCCGACCTCACTCCGTATGCCGATGCAGCAGCTGATTTGAGTAAAAATGTGGACGAGGCCTCCTTCAAAGCCTTTCAGCTGGAAGGCAAGCAGTATGCGATCCCCGTCGGCAACAAACCGAATTCTGCGGAATTCTACAGTGCGCTAGTCAGACAGGATTTGCTTGAAGAAGCCGGGATGACACAGGTCACTTCACTGGGGGAACTAGAGCAGTTCTATGATAAGGTCCATGCCATTCATCCCGAACTGATCGGGTACGCCAACACCGATGCACGCAGACTCCTACAATATGATTACACGGACAAAAACCTCTATTGGCAAAATGATTTTATTGCCCTGGATGAGTCTGTGAAGGATGATAAAATTATTAGCTGGTTTGAAACCGAAGAGTTCAAGAGTTATGCGAACCTTATGCACGGCTGGTATGAAAAAGGAATCATTCCGAAATATGCCGCCACCAATGTTCCGCAGCTGCAGTCTGACTGGAACTCCGGTAAAGCGATGTTCTGGGCCGGCACAGCGGCACGCCCATTCGAAGGTGCGGCAACCATCTCACAAGCAGTGCCTGATGCCAAACTGGTCAACTATTTCCTCGGCAGCGGCCGTCCAAAAATCAGCCGCGGCACTTACAGCACCGCCTTTTTCGTCTCCACCGCAGCTAAAGACCCTGAACGTTACGTCATGTTCTTCAATCTGCTGCAAAAAAACCAGGAGCTGTACGACTTGTTCGCCTACGGGATAGAAGGAACAGACTATACGCTGGATGAAAACGGGCGTTTGACTAAAATAACCACTGATTCGCTGATCCCTGACTGGCTGCTGATGAACAAAAACTTCATGCGTTTCGATAACACGGTACCGGACGAATTCATTGCAGAATATAAAGCTTGGGACGATGGAGCTATCATTTCCAAAGGTGCCGGCTTCAACTTTGACAATACACCCGTCAAGAATGAAGAAACGAAGCTGAACGGCGTATTCACTGAATACCTCGCTCCGATCGGCAGCGGCTTCAGCGATTATGACACCGCCTTCCCCAAAGCGCTGGACAGACTAAAAGCAGCGGGAATAGACAAATATATCGCTGAATACCAGAAACAATTTTCCGAATGGTACGCTAAGCAGCAGTAAGCACCGCCGCGGCAATTATCATACCGGTCAACAAAGAAGCGTGCTCCTTAATGGAGACACGCTTCTTTTGGCGTCACCGAACGACGTAGCTAACAGGCAGAAAAGCGTAATAGCATGTCCGATATTATGGTACAATTTGTAATACTAAGGCGGGGTGAAAAACTTTGAGGAATATTGTTAATGATACTCAGTTTCTCAGTGAAAGAGCTACGATGATGTACTATTTTCAAGATGAATTTTACAATCCTGAGAAAACTGAAATTTTTTATTCACCATCAGGGAAGTTTAAACTTGAAATCCATCACTATAACCATGTAGAAGGTATTATTAGATATAATTATACAAAAGGAATTATTACGGATAGTGAGCATAAAACCATCGACATAATATATAGAAACTTCGGCACATTTCTATTCAGTTGGTTAGAGATAAATGGCATAGAATATCTTTTAGGTGGGTTAGATTATCAAGGGTATTCAATTGTTAATTTATCAAATAAACAAACCAAACATTATGTTCCTGAAGAGGCATATAAAGGTCATGGATTTTGCTGGGGGGAAATAATATATTTTCAACAAAAAAAATTAATAGTGATTGATGGATGCTATTGGGCATGTCCTTATGAACTTGTTTTTTATGATTTTTCTAATCCGATGAATATGCCATATAATGAATTATTTCGCGTGGAAGTTGACAGTATAACAAATTGGGATAATTGGAAAGATTACTGTAGGGTTAGATATCTTGATGGGGAAAACAACGAGAAAGAATTTGTATTTTAGAGACTACACTAACGGAAAACGATAGTGGGGGAGCTTCCTATAAGGTAGCTCTTCTTTTCTATTAAACTAACCGGTAACAACTAAGGGAATATTGGAGGAATACTTTTATTGTAATTAATGATCGAGTGTTGCCCATTATAGGTAGATACTATAAATATTATTCCTATTATATATTAGACCAATAAACGCCTATAGCGCTATTATGTTATTTATAATAATAACGTGGAGGGATGATATGATGTCTATTTATGATTTTCAAGCAAAGTCAATTCATGGCGAGCCTGTTGAATTGTCCATTTATCGTGGAAAAGTTCTGCTTATTCTGAACACTGCCAGTAGGTGCAGCTATTCTCGCCAATTACCTGATCTTCAAAAACTTTACGAAATTCACCATGAGCAAGGGTTTGAAATACTTGGTTTTCCTTGTAACCAATTCAACGAGAAGGAGCCAGAAAGCAACTCGGAAGTACATGAATATTGTGAGAGCAACTTTGGAGTTAAGTTTCCTTTATTTGAGAAAGTTGAGGTTAGGGGACCGTCTGCCCATCCTTTATTTCAATATCTAACACAGCAAGCACCATTTCAAGGATTCGATACTGAGACATCAGGCGGTAAATGGATGCAGGATTTTCTGCAGGAAAAGTATCCGGACATATATGCCGGAGATGGGGTTAAGTGGAATTTTTCGAAGTTTTTAATCGATAGAAACGGTCATGTATACGGTAGATACGAAACAACGACTAAACCTTTTGACATAGAGCCATTTATTGAATCACTTCTTTTAAATTAAATGAATCCGATTGGTAATTTAACCCACAGAGAACGATAGTTTAACATAAAGGGTTTACATATTAGGCATGCAAAACATATAGAACCCTTTATGTTATTTAAATCTCATTTCTTACTTTGATTAAATAATATAAAGTCAGATCAAATTTTTTTCAAATAGATGTTTTATAAACCATAGATAACATACAATGCACAACAAAAGAACAGCACTATAAAAAAACAAGGAATCATAATGAGTTACAAATAGGCTCCCTCCACCAATAGAAAAGACTATACCTATAACTAAAAACCACATCCCCACTCCAATCTCAGCACTTAAAGTAATAAAAAAGAAACTCATTATCATATTTATGCTCCCTTGGCTCGCTTCTCGCTTCTCGGTTTCCATATTTTCCCTCTCCATTTTTTATCGGATTACTTCCTTTATTTATGTATATATCTTTGCTGCCTGACGACGATACCGATTTCTTTCAACTGAAGCACCATCTTTTTGACTTCAATAAAAAGACAACCTTCTTCAAGAAGGTTGTCTTTTATGTGATCAAGCGCTTGCTTGTAAGCTAGCAAACTCCCCATCGTAAGTTCTTATTCACTAAACGCTGCGTTGTCGTATAAATCAACCAATTCGGCGAAGGAGGTAATAATGACATCAGAGCCCTTCAGCTCATCCTGACGTCCGAAGCCTGCATAGGCGCAGCCGATTACGGTCTGGCCATTTCCTTTACCTGCCTGAACATCAGAAGAACGATCCCCAACCATCCAGGCACTGCTGATCCCATGATTATCCAAAAGAATGCGTAGCAACTCGGTCTTAGTCGCAGTGCCTTGACCTCCCGCACTATACAATCCTTCGAACAACTCCTTAAGCTCATGTACCACAACGATGCTGTGAATGTAATCCTTCAGCCCGTTGCTAGCCACAAACAGCTTCACTCCGCGCTCTTTAAGCGCTGTCAGTGTCTCAACCACCTGTGGATACAGTAGTGTGCCTCCGGCTTCAAGCCCTTCAATCTCCAGCTGCAGGAGCAATTCATCCGCCCGGCGGTGCACGGCTTCATCTGCTTCAGGCATAACATTCTTCCAAATGTCTGCCAGCAACATCCCCAAGCAGCCTAGAATACGTTCTTCTGGTGGTGTAGGTCCTACGTATAGTCCCTCTTCCCGCAAAATATCGAACATTTTATGATATGCAGGCAATAAAAGACTTTCAGTCTGGAACAATGTTCCATCCATATCAAATACAATCGCTTCTGGCTTGTTCAGTTTCGCATGAACCACGTTTTGTTCCATTCCATGTACTTCGTTATTCATCTGTTGTTCCTCCCCATTCTGTTCTGCTTCAGGTAAGACATTCATCTGTGCGATATTTCCAGTACAAGCCCTATGATATATGAAATCGCTTTGTAATGTCCATGCTCTTAACTTTTTCTGTTGCAGTTTATATTTCGTTATGATATATTTCAATCTGTAATATTACAACTTGAAATATAAAGGAGAAATAACCATGTCAAATCCATTAATCATGCGCTTCCTCAAGCAGCCTGCTACCATCATTGGAATTATAACTGCACTGTTGTTCCAAGTTTTTTTCAGCTTAATTTGGATTACAGGGTACGATCATGTAACGGATCGGGTAGATCAGTTGCCCATTGCTATTGTTAATGAGGATGGTACAAATGCCCAGCCTATAGTCGATGGGATTGCAGGATCACTTCAGTTCGTAACCAGACAGGATCTCCAACTAGAAAATGCAAAAGAAGCACTTGAGCATAGAGAAATCCGCATGATTATCAATATTCCCCAAGGGTTCACTGGACAGATCAGCAATCCATCTGCAAAGACTGAACTCCACTACTTCTTAAATGAATCTAATCCGCAGATGGTCAGCAATGTCATGCAGACGGTAGCATTTAAAGTCACGGCTGCAATGAACACTCAAAGCAGTAGTTCAGCACTAAGCCACACCTTGGATGCTATGAATCTGCCGCAGGCACAAGCGGAGATCATCAAAAGTGCTGCAAGCAGCCGCATTTCCGCCAACGTCGAAATCATTAACCCTACAACTAATTTTGCACAAACTATGGTTCCCTTAATGATCGTTACCGCCTCATTTACCGGTGCAATGTTACTCGCGATGAATCTCCATAAAGCTTCCTCCAACTTGTCTGGACAATTTAGTAAATGGAATCGCTTTGCAGCCCGATTTGTCATTATGGGTGGAACGGCTGTGCTTATCTCACTAGTGGGAACTATCATGGTTAACTCACTCGGTATCCACTCTAATCGTGGCTTTCTGCTTATGTGGCTGTTCGAGTTCACGGTAATTCTCTCCTGCATGATCCTTGCTCAGTTTAGTCTGCTGCTCCTCGGGGATGCTGGCGGCTGGCTAAATATTGCCCTTCTCTCCATGCAAATGTTAGCGTCCGGAGCAACTATTCCACGCGATGTGCTTTCACCTTTTTATAACTGGATCGGTCCCTTCTCACCCGCTTACTATGCAGTTAATGGTATGCTCGACCTGGTTATCGGGGGTAACGGGGTATGGAAAGATATGTTCTATTTACTCTGTATTGGGGCAACAATTGCTGTATTAAGCGTACTTGTCACTTTCCTCCGTAAAGAAACTCGGATCTCACGAGAACAAGAGCCCGTGCCAGTAAATGCGTAATTATACAGTTTGCCACTCCGGCTATGCCATTTCAAATTGAGAGCGATATGCAGTTGTGATATGGTAGGAAGTGAAAGAAAGGAGCGGCAATGATTTATGAACATACAAGATGTTATTCTGGGGATTTTAAGCGAAAAACCTCATTCTGGTTACGAGATAAAACGACATTTCGAGGAATACTTCTCATTTTTCTTCGATGCCAGCTATGGCACGATCTATCCTACCCTAAGCAAGATGGAAAAGCTGAATCTGATCACTAAAGAATCTGTGCGACAGGAAGGCAAACCCGACAAAAATGTATTCACCATTACCTCTGCCGGCTTGGATCAGTTCCACGCTTATCTACAATCACCAGCCGAAAAAGATGTTCTGCGTTCTGACTTTTTTATGCACCTGTATTTTGGGGAAAAGACGGACAAAGAGAACATAGATAATCTGCTTCGGCAAGCATTGATAGAAAAGCAGGCAATGTACGACGATCTGGAACAGAAGTTGAACCAGCTAGATTACAAGTTATCTTCCTACCAGAAGTTGTGCATGGAGCTAGGCCTCGTACAATATGATGCTTTTATCAAAAAAATCCAAAGTGTGCTAGAGTCTAAATAAAACCCGCTTTCGAAAGTACCATAAAAAAAAGAACCGGTATTACAGGCACATCTTGTGCTTGTAATACCGGTTCTTTTTTTTGGAATCATATGTGGTATATGGATTATGCTCTATCAAAGCTTGCAATAAGTTCATCAAGAACATCTTTGCTTACCATTTTACCTTTGAAATTGATCAGGTTTTCTGAGCTTCCGGAGAAGATACAAGTTGGCTCATATTTTCTAAGGATAATCTTTTCAGCGTCTACAAAAATTTCGAGCGGGTCTTTTATGTCGATTCCCATTGTTCTACGCAGTTCAATAGGAATTACGATACGTCCCAATTCATCCACTTTTCTTACTATGCCTGTTGCTTTCATCATCGTACATCCTCCCTTGAAGTCACATTTATAATCATTCTTGCTAAAAGCTATGTACGCTTCTATATGATAGTAATGATTACGCTACTACCTAATTCTAAAGTTCTATTCATTTCCTGTCAATTATTTTTCTACATTATATGATATTATTCGACAAAATTTCGACAATGTATGATATCTGTTGAGCACCAAGATATGAAGCCGTGTCAGAACACAAAAAAATAGGGGCTTCTCTGGAATGTCGAAATCCACCCAGAATGTAACCCTACTTGATGACAATTCTACCCTAAAATACCTTCGTTAATCTATTTGTAAATCTTGTCACTCCGCTTATCCGCAATCACAAGTAGGAAATTGTCGAAAACTAGCAAGAACGCTACTCCGTCATTTACCCAGATGTTTAGTAAGTCAAACTTAAATAGGATCTATCATTGGAATAATAATTTCGCTATGAGTAGTGTGTGTATCGAATCCTCATGTAAATACAAGGCTGATGATATCACTGTAGTGTAAATACGATGAATCCGGAAGTCGACTAACGAGGGGCTAGCAAAGAAGTTATTAATGGAGGGTATTCTAAGTGTTTGATGTTTTTTGTCCCCCATTAAGAGAGTAAATAAACTATAGAATTATAAAGTTCTCCGATAAAGGTTTCATCAATCTGTTTAATATTGATAATACGTTCCTGGCATAAGCCATTTACAGCAAAAGTTGCTTGAAAGTAACCGTTTAATGGTTCAATGTCTATTTCAATATCCGTTTCTATTTTATCCGAAATATCATAGCCATATAAGACATATATCGCGATATCGTAAGATTTCTTATTCAGAATTAAGGAAAAATAGGAAGATGTCTGCGCTGAGTTTGTCTCAGGAACATAGTCTATTCCGTATAAAACTCCGATAGGGTGATTCGATGCAAAATAACTGTTATAGTTATTATTTTTAAATTGCCCTTTTAACCAGAGAATAACTTCAAAGTCAGTGTCAGCAGGGATGTAAATAGAAACCATTGGCTCTTCGATCAGCAACGGGGTGCTGTTAAGTGTGTAAATGTTGTGTATTTTGAATAAGCTATGCCATAACTTAATGTTAGTACACTGATTGTTAACTATCTTGTTCATATCTTTTCCTTGGTAATTGTCAATAAACACTACATTTTTATTGTATTTCGAAGCAATCCACTGTAATTCAACATAAGCATCAGGGTAAAGATCTCTGCTGATCACAACGAGAGTCTCAATATTTTCATTGTAAGCCAATAGGGCTGCATCAACAGCATCATAAGCCGACTCAGCGGGAACGACAATTTCACCGTGTATGTTAACGCAAAGATTCCGATTGTCCAATTTGCATTTTCCGTTCACATAGCATACTAATATATCACTTATCCAATCAGGGTCAGCATAGCAAATAAACAAGTGTTTATCGTCCCTATAGTTATTTGCCATTTTCGACAACATGAGTTTTATTTGCTGCAAGTTAGTTAGGTGAGATTTACCAATGAGTTCACATACTTTGGCTGTAATCATGGGCGCGGCAAAGCTGTTCGAGTTGCTGCACTCTTTACCATTCAAATGATGTCTAGCAAAAGCCGTAAATTCTATACCGTCGATGATATTATCATTGAGATAAAACTCCCCTTCGTGCAGCGTGTTGCTTACCTCTCTCTTAACGCCTATAACGTTTGAAAAAGAAGCTGGATATGTAATATAATCATGATTACTTGCGGCACTTACAATAACTAAGCCTTGACCAGCAACCTTGTTTATAACTCTCTGCGTTTCTAATAAATCCGCTGAGCAATGGCTTCCCAAGCTGATATTTACAACTTGGATATCATTTTGAACGCACCATTCTAGTGCACTATACAACTTCTGGATATTTCCCCTTAAGGTATCAGACAATATCTTCAAGCTATACATATAGATTTCCGGATAATAGTGCTTAATTATGCCTGCGCAGATGGTGCCGTGAGTTATTCTTTCGGGACTGTCTATTGTATAAGCGTCTATTGTGAAATCTTCATTGAAGATCAACTGTTGAACAACCGGTTCACCTAGCAAATATTCGTTGATACCATCATCAATCACGGCAATTTTCACTTTAGCTTCGATGTTCATCATCTCCTTTTACAGATCGACAAAAATAAAACCGCCTCATTGGTCACAAATCCATTGACCCAGGCGGTAGTCATGATTAAAAAAGTGATTAATCATTTAATTAAACAGGTTCTTTTTCCGCAGCATCGAATCCAGACTAGCTTGTAGCACACTATTTAAATACATGCTATCTTCTTCACCATTATTGGAGTTGTCAATAAATAACCCGAATTGTGATAGGCTAGAGCTGCTACTTAATTTACTCAACGAGTCTAACTGCTCCGCCTTTCTTTTTTTTTCTGCCTCTACTTCTTTATTAATCTTCTCCCGCTCGGCAGGTGTTAAATAATCACCAATCACCCAAAAAGTAGCTGTTCCATCCGGATGTATAATGACGCCACTGGCATCACCGGGTTTATCATTAGCGCTGGAAGCAAAATGATCCTGAATAATTGCTTCTACCCTTTTTTGCATTTGTGGATCTGTTGCCGACTGATTCAGTATATTTGGAGCAATGGTTACATTCCCTTTGCCAACACTACCAGAGTATACACTTTTCACTGCTTCATTGTTCTTTGGTATGGCTTGAACGTTGATTTTAATGTCGAATTTTTTTTCCAATTCCGTCAAAACCGCTTCCGAACTCGATGTCGATAGCGCGTCTTGAAATGAAATCTCTGAACTCTTATTTTTCTGGATTACCATTGCAGCCCCCGCACGATTCAGGCTACTGAGTGAAGCTACATTCAACAACTTAAACCAACTCCCTTATTCTTTTTTCCTGTAGAATGCGGCAAACTGTATTATTAATTCGATCTAGGCTGTTGAAGCATCCATTTAATATATCGGTTTCCGGAATTTGTATTTTTAGTTTTTCCTCAATATGTACAAATAGAACCAACAAATCCCGTGGTGAGAACTGCATCGCCTCGCCCAATAAATCTTCATAGAAGTAGTTTTCATTAAGCTTGATCTTGTCCATTCCCATTACGTCGAATAATATTTCGTTTATCTGTTCACGCACTTGATCCAGATCCATAAATATCACCCTTCTTTTATACGATTTGCATATTTTCCTGTAACAATAGAGCTTCACAGCATTCTGCTAATTTCAAAGTGTCTGTCCCATTTAACGAATTAAACAGAGGAACCTTTGACTCTAGCGATATTTGTGCAATTTTTTCATCAACCAACTTAGAATCAACCGTAAAAAACTTCAATTCTTTATCCTGTTTGCTTCTGCCCGTATCAAATTTATGATTTGACATATTAAAACAATCAATATCAAAACCTAATTTATGCTTTGTTGACACACATATCTTATCGAGAAACTCTCCATTAAAATCATCATAGGTCAAGTTCATAATACCGACATCCGGATGGATTGCACTAGCCGCCTCGAATGCAGTAATACCAAATCTATTGGTAAACAGATTATTATATACCATTGTCCCGCCTGGAATTCCGATAATCATTACATCAGGTCGTTCGTTCAATTCAATATATTTACAGAAGTGATTAAAAAGAAATATTTTATCTATCTCCGCTTCTTTATGATTAAACATAAAATCAGGAAAAGAATGAAATCCCATAATCTCACAATAAGATTTTGTCCCAATTTGACTTACTTTGTACCCTTCTTTCAAGAAATAATCCCTTAGGCTAAGCTGAACATCAAATTTATTGGATTTTTCCATAAGACTCGCCACGCAGATTATCGGAACATTAATATCCAGCAGTATTTTCTCAACGAGTTCTACTTTCGTTCTGTCAATGTCAATTCCAAAAAAACTTGTGAGTTCCACATTATTTTTCAGGCATACCTTCTTTACCATTTCAACTTCATGATCAGCACATCTGTTAAGCAGAACAATATCTTTCCCCATCTCTGCGGCTTTGATAATTGTCGGGAACACCACTTTTTCAAAACTGCATTCAAATTCACAAATCATTAACACATCAAATTCATCATCTGAAAGAGAATCTTTAACTTTTATACCCACATCCTCACCATAATAGCTGTACGCTGCATCTTTTTCATTCAGTCCAAAACCTAAAGGTGCCATTAATGAAACAAGCTCATAGTTGCCCAGTAAATTGGAGAATCTGACGACCGGACCGAAATCTGCATGATATGGATAAACAATTGCTCTTTTTTTCACCATTGTCTCCCCCATTACACTTTTTCTTTATCAAAGTCGTAGCCTAACTCTCTTAGTACGCAATAATCTTTAAACAAACTCTCAGTGTTTTCTTTAACTTTATTGCAGATACTTAATTTTTTGGCAGCAGAAAACTCACTGATATCATCGGCGGCCATTGCACAAGAAGTACAATATCTAAAGGCCCAGCACTCTTTGCATTCTTTCTCCGTTATTGTTCCAATGTTTAGTATGTTCCGGATATTATCCAATTCAAAGCCTGTATCTATATGCCCAATCCTCATTACACTAGATGCTTCACTAACTCTTTCACAGGGATACAGAGCACCGTCAGCATTCACAAACAATCGTTGTACTCCTGGAACACACGGTCCGGAATGATGGTCTTTTTTTACATCATAGAAAGAGATTCTAAGCCTGTTATGGACATTCTCCTGGATTTGATCAAAGCTTTCCATCACCAGCTTGGATACATCATTTTTCTTAAGCCTATCAAATTTATAAAGAAATAATTTGAAAACTTCGTAATTATACATCTTGATAAAACTGTCATTGATTAAGGACTCACTTTTTTTGTAGCTACTTGCTATATCACTTGCCATAACAGCAAAGTCTTTTACGGTCTCATAGTTTGAAAAAAAGTTTGTGGAACAGCTAAAATCTGAATTTGGATCAATTACTGCATTGAACATCACTTTATCAACATAGTCTGGTGTTTTGTTTTTGATATTTTCAATATTATCCATAATAGTCTGAAAACTGCCTTTATTATTTACCGCAAAAACTCGGTTTCTATCATGCGCGACTTCATCGCCGTCCAGGCTGATAGTTAAATTAAAATCATTAGAAGATAAGAACTCTAAGGTTTCGTCGGTAATTAAAGTTGCGTTTGTAGTAAGGTTAAACGTTAGTTCTTTGCCCGCACTTTGTTCTCTGGCATAAGCAACACAAGCTTTTATTAAGTCCATTTCCAGTAAGGGCTCTCCTCCATAAAATCCAATATTAATAATTGGAGAATCTACGGAGTGCTCAATCAAAAACTTAATTGCTTTCAAAGCAACCTCTTTTTTCATTCTCTTATTGGTATGTACTCTGTGTAAGTAGCTCCCTGAATACGCGCAATAGCTGCATCTTAAATTACAGTTTTGCGTGACCTGCAAAGTTATCGAGCCAACGCTTCTGCTTAAATTGTGCTGCAAAGAGTCGCTCATGGGATGAATCATCTCAAAATCCTGTTTCTCCGCCAAAAAACCGGAATCAAATAAGTTTTGAATCTCCGGTTCCACTTGTTCAAAGTTTGAATTTCTATAGTTCAACAAAGCCTGATAAGATCTTTCATTTAATTTAAGAAATGTATTTGCATTCGCATCGAACATATATTTTCCCGTTACCGTTTCAAATAAATGAAATACTGGCACCTGAACTCCCCCCACTCTAAAAGTGAAGCAGGACAGCTTTTTTAATAAAGCCATTTAGCCATCCTGCTCTTAGCTATACTTAAGATTGCACTTACTACCCGATTCCAATAGCAGTCATCTTCATGGAGTTACCAGTATAGGTTACTTGTTTCATGGCTGCTTTGTTTGATCCGCTGGCATTGCATGTACATGCATAACAAGGACATGCACTGCAAGCTGCATATGCCTCCAACGTTTCATAATTTGCATTTGTTCTTTTTACAAGTTGTTTCATATGCCTATTCCTCCTTTCAAATCGTATTTATCTAAATATCAATATTTGATATTTAAATCACTCGAAGGGTAAACCCATTAAACGAATTGATGCTGTTGTGTGATGAGCCGATACCTTTCATTTGTATAAGACAACTTCTCATGAAGTCCAATAGCGGAGACCTGGCCTTTTTCTAAAAAGATTACTCTATCCACATGCTTCAGAATTTCCGGCCTATGACTGACTATAATCACTGTATTGTTACTGAGTGCTGTATCTAATAGATGGTTGATGGCTTGTTCAGAGTGAAGATCAAGGTTGGAGGTCGCTTCATCAAAAATCACCATAGGCCTGCTTTTTACTAATGCTCTGGCTATCGCGATTTTTTGTTTTTGTCCACCGGACAACTTGTTCCCATTAGAACCTACGACATAATCCTCAAACCGGCTTGTATCCTTCTCTAATAATTGGGTAGCCTCAATAGCCTGTCTATACTGCTCCTCATGGTTTTCACTGTAAAGTTTTATGTTATTTTCGATGGTTGTGTCAAAAAGATATATCTCTTGACTAACAGTCGAAATTAATTCCCGATATTCATTCAAATTAATAGCCTTAATATCCACTCCGTCAAATAAAATTTTTCCTGCAAGTGGTTCGTAAAACCTCTGGATTAAATTTAGGATTGTAGACTTCCCCGAACCATTCATTCCTACAATGGCCACTTTCTCATGGCTGCCAATCGTGAAATTCACATTTGACAAGATCAGTTCAGTATCATAAGCAAAGCTTACATTTTCAAACTGAATGCTCCCAAAAGGGTTGAGTCGCTTCATACCAATGTTGGCGGATTCTACATCACAAGCTTCGATTTCTTCCTCGAGCAATGAATAATACCTTCGGGCAGAAGGCATTATTCCCGACAATAAGTATCCAATATTCAACATCGATGAGATAGGAGTGGTCACATAAGCGCTATAGGTAATAAATGCAAATATACTTCCTACCGAAAGCTTTGAATCTAATATCATCGTCGATCCAGAAGCATATATTAGAAGAACTAGTCCTCCAATTAGAAATCTCTCCACAGTAATCCGCCAATTATCCAATAAACTGATTCCCATATGGGAGGTTATTACTTGATTCTGCTTGTCTGCAAATTCTTTTTCTTTGAAAATGAATAAATTAAAAAGCCTTGTTTCCTTCACACCATTCAAACTATCCTCAAACCAATGCGAATATTCTCCATCCTTCGTGATGTATTTTTCCGCAAGAGACTTTCTTTTTTTAGCAAACGATTTCAAAATTAAATATTCTATAGGGATTAAAATAAGCACAATAAGTGTAAGTTCCCAACTTATGATAAAAAGTCCAATAACTCCTCCTACCAAACTAAAACACTGACTAACAATAAAAAGCATGCTACCATCCGTTATTTGCGAAATATTCGATATATCGGTGCTAACGCGATTTAAAATTTCACTGCAGTTTTTATCAGTGAAATATTTCACTTTCACTTTCATAAGTCGATCAAATGCAGCTTTATGCAAGGAGTAGATAATATTTGAAGCTATTTTTATTCTTCGTTTTTCTTTGAGCAAATCTAAAAAGCTACTGAACATAGACAAAAGAAAGATGTAGATTGCCGTTAAAATAATGGTTCTAACATCTGATTTCATAAATCCTTCATCAATAATAATTTTGTTGAACATCGGCAAAATGGAACTAATCAAAGTAGAAAATATTAAGAGCAGAAAAATAATACATAAATTCTTTTTATGCGCTTTAAATAATCCGATAAGTTTTTCAAGGGTATCCTTATCATTCATAGAATATATCCTCTTCTACTTTCAAGCTTCGGTTTGACATTGATAACGCTATCAATATATCATATAAAAGAATATTTGGGGTAATTTGGTAGCTAATGGTTGGAATAGGAGGCTGAATGACGTTTCGTGTCAGGTTTTGGTATCTCTGAAGATTAACAAATTTAATTATGGGGGGGATGGCTTTGTTACGCATAGCCGTATGCGATGACGAGAAAAAGGAACACGATTTGCTAAAGGAATATCTCCCAAGACTTATGAAAAGCACGGCTTACTCTTTCGAGACTCAATATTTTACCTCCGGTGAGGAATTGCTTCACTATTATAATCAACAGAGTAGTTATCCTTTTCATATACTTCTAATGGATATTGAACTGAGAGGATTAAATGGAATCGAGGTTGCAAAAAAAATCCGTGCACTTCCGGATCGGGAGGTTCAAATTATATTCTTGACAAACTATCCGCAGTACGTAATGAGCAGCTTTGATGTGCAACCCTACCATTATTTGATTAAACCAGTAAACTATGAGTGTTTTGAGGCAAAGATAATAAAGCTATGTAACTATATCATTTCTTCTGTAAATAGGTTTCTAATGATTAAAACTGAAGATGGACATATGGTGATCAAAAATTCTGACATTATTGCGATTGTTAAAATCAAACATTCCTTGGCTAAAAACCGACTAAAGATCATTACCTCTACGCAGCATTACATAATTCCAGGTACAATTTCAGAATATATAAGTAAACTAAACCGTCCATTTATGCTTATTCATCGTTCCGTTATTGTTAATCTGGAACATGTCCATAAGTTTACAGCTACTTCCGTAGTCATGCACAATCAAGAGCAGTTTCCTATTGGCCGTACTCAGGCAAAAGAGGTTAAAGAAGCCTACGCCTATTATATGATTGCACAATTCAAAGAACGAGGATGACTCTTTATCTATCAATGGTCATCATGATGTTGCTTATTCTGCTAATCAGAGAAACCATCCTTTTATTCGGTAAAATTAATGAAAACACCAAACTGACTAAAGAAAATCTGCAATTACATAAACAGATGGATTATCAACACATCAGCTATGAAAAAACCACACATTCCCTTACAAGCATCAAACAAGTTATCCATGATACGAACAAGCATTTGGTATATGTCCGGAATTGTATTCAGAACAATGAGATTCAGGAATCTATCCATCATATCAATTCAATGCTCGGTCAAATTCATCAGCCTTCTCTCAAACTATCAACAGGTAATTTGGTAATTGATTCTTTAATTGGCAACGCGCTAAATATTGCTTGTGAACACAAAATTGCTATTAAGTATGATATTCATATACACGCCGAAGCTATTGATATTGATCGGTTTGACTTATGTACCGTGATCGGGAATGTGCTGGATAATGCTCTAAACGCCGCTGCAAGAGTTCCAAAAAAAGAAGATAGATTTATTCAGCTGCTAATTTTCACTACCGATACTTCATTGTTTATCCAAGTCACCAACTCACGGAACAATTCTAGCACTATAGTGCAGCATAATTTTAAAGAGAATCCCGCTTTTCACGGATTCGGCTTAACAAATATTCAAAGTGTCACCGAAAAATACGGAGGTCATCTAGTTACTAACGCTCAAAATAATGAATTCGAAACAATCATTGTACTACCTTTTCTAAACATACTTTCAGCAGCTAAGCCAAACCTGACCGAATTAGAAAGGCAGTGAAAAAAACTATTTCCCTAGCAAGTACAGCGGCCGCTCCCCAACAGCAGACTGAAGGGGAGCAGGCCCGCCGCAAGCTTTACGAAGTAATCTCAAACAATCTCGCTGTTTTTCCTGGTGGGAGTGCCACCGTCAAAACCCCTGCCGATTGATCCCAATTCCAAGTTGAACTATGCTGCTGAGGATAGGCACAGGCGATCACTGGTTCAAATCCCTTCAGCTCTTCTATCGGCAATTGGACATTTGCAGCTTCTCCGTCAATCCGCCATACCGCGACATACCGTCGTTCGCCGCGCCGCAGGCCAAGGCTGACCCATTCGCCCTCACTGTCCGGCAGGCCGAGCGGCCAGAAAGGTGTGGCGTGTGGGATATCACTGCGAATGGTTTTGTAATAATCCAGCGCTTCTTTAACTAGACTTCTGCGGTGAGGTTCAAGCTCCGCCAAATGACCGCTCTGGTGTACACGAAGCAACAGCGCATTAACCATATTGAAGATGACTTCCTCATCGTCACCCTCGCGCAGCGGATAAGACCAAACTGCGGACTGCTCCGGTGTCAGTGCTGCCGGAGAACCTGCGGCAATGGCCGCATACTGTACATAATCCTCCTGGTCGCTAGTAGACTGGATGCTGTGTCGGCTGAGCATCGCATAATCCATGCGCATTCCCCCGCTGGAACAGTTCTCGATGACAAGGTTCGGATAACGAACAAAGATGCTGTCCAACCAAGCCAGATAAGCGCGGTTATGCTGTAGCAACCCATCTCCGAAGCTGTCCGCATCCGTTTCTGTCCCAATGCCTGCATTGATGTTGTAATCCATTTTAATGTATCCTACACCGTACTGCTTAACCAGACGCGCAATAACACCGTTTGCATGATCAATGACTTTCGGGTTGCGGTAATCTAGCTGATAGCGGCTACGGTCCTTAACCCTTTTACCATGCCGCATGAAAAACCAGCTGTCATCAGTCTCCGCAAGCTTCGGGCTGTTGATGCCCATAACCTCCAGCTCAAGCCATAGTCCGGGAATCATCCCTTTGCTGCGGATATAGTCGAGCACATATTTAATCCCTTCCGGAAACCGATCGCTGGAAGGCTCCCACTGGCCTACGCCATCCCACCACTCTCCGGGTGCATACCAGCCAGCATCAATACAGAAATATTCACAACCTACTTCTGCGGCAGCATCAATTAAAGGCAGTAGTTTCTCAGTCGTTGGGCTTCCCCATAGGCAATTCATATAGTCATTAAAAATAATCCGCAGCAGCTCATTATCCTCATTAGGTCTGCGGATCATCCGGCGATATACCGTAAGCTGTTCTGCCGCGCCCTGAAATCCTCCCTGCACAGCACCTACAGCTGCTGGCACCGAAGTAAACTCTTCACCGGGAGCTAGGTTCAGCCACCAATGGTTGTCATGTTCTGTAGGTCCGCTGACCAGCAGTGTAAGCTGATCGTATTGATCCGTCAGCTCCCAATGCCAAGAGCCGTTATGCTCAATCTGCCAGAACAAGCTTGTCCCGCTCTCCTTATTATGCAAAACCGCCATCGGTAGAAGTTCCGCTGCTGACCAAGAGCCTGTATTGCTTGCGGCAATTCGTTTGGAGCCACGGTCTGCCAAATGATACATCCCAAGCTCAGGCAGGCGGTAGGTCCGCCACTGAAGTTCACTCTGCCATCCGCTGTGGGCAAGGGTTACTTCAATCTTATCATTGCGCTCCCCGCTCCCCTCTTTGTCTACACCTGTAAGAGCAAAGGAGGAGATGTATTCCACTGCCACCTCAGCTTCTCCAGCATTCTTTAGCACTGTCCAGCTTCGAACGATTTGCACGCCCTTGTAGAACTGAAAATGCTGCACTGCCTGGATTCCTGTAATCGGATCAGCCAAGCTAAGCTCCAATTTACGCCCGAGTGCATTCACTGTATCGCTGTGTCCCACATATACCATCCGAAGACCCGGAAAGGATGCTCGGTGTGTGCGCCCGTGATATTCGGCGCGGTCTTCGCCCGATAATTGCAGCTCCAGCAGCCGGAAGCCTTGCTTGTTCTTATCCGCTATGGCTGCTTCCAAAGGTGCCGCGCCAAAATGCAATAGCCGAACATCCTGATCTTCCGTAACTTCAATCGTAAGAAATAGTCCATTTTCAATGATTTCAATCATTTTGCTATTCATAATAATGTACCTCCTGACTTTATCTCAGTATCTTCTTATGATTATATAACATATAAAAAAGGGACGGTTCTCCAGTAAGTGAATCTTACCTTGGAGCCCGCCCCCTGATCTGAACCTAGTTATTCTGCCGATCCGAATTGAATCCAAGCTTTTTGAATTTCATCGATGGCTTGATCCTTAGTTTTGCTGCCGCCGATGTAAGCCTGCATGAGCTCACCAAATTTTTGGTGGAAGGTATCCAGAGAGTAGTTCACGGACAGGTCGCCGGATTTCTCTGTTTTGAGGATTTCTTCCATTTCTTTTGGCATTTGCAGGTCAGGCATTGGAGCATCCTTAATTGGAGGAATAACCTTTGCTACTGTAGAGAACCAGTTCTTACCGTATTCAGAAGTATACAGCCAGTTGAAGAATTCAATAGTCTCACCAGCTACAGCAGAATCCTTATTGATACGCAGGGCCTGATCCGCACCCGTAATGATCTGGGACTGTTCAGCCTTGTCGCTGACTGGGTAACCCATAATGCCCAGGTCGAAGTCAGGTGTGATTTTCTTAATGGCTTCTTCATCCCATGCGCCTTTACCAGTCATGAACGCTGTTTTGCCGGATGCAAAGTCGCTGACTTCAGCATTGCTGTCCCGTTCAAGCGGTTTGTCTGTGCCATGTTTAACAGTGGTATCAACGAAGCTGAAGAAGTTATTGTACAGCACCGGGTGATCCTTGATCGTGGTTTTTCCGGCAATAAAATCATTTACTAGTGTCTTAGCATCCGTACCTGCATCTTGGGCTGCCGCATCTACGAAGTGTTGGAAGATGTGTTTCCATACCCACCACTCTTTATAGGCGTTGGCAAAAGGAGTAATGCCTTTAGCTTCAAGCTTAGTAATCGCATCGTCCATTTGGGCTGTTGTCTTAGGAACTTCCGTAATCCCAGCATCAGCCAACAGTTTCTTATTGTACATCAGGACAAATAGATTCCCTTTTACCGGAAGACCGAGCACTTTACCGTCCGTAGAACTCATGTTAGAACGCACTGCATCGGTCATCGCCGCAGCCAGTGGCTCATTAGTTAGGTCAGCACTATACTCCGCAAAGGTATCAATATCTCCACCCGCTGTGGTCTGGAATACGTCAGGTGTACTTCCCGCAGCAATCTTCGATTTGAGCACCGTATTGTAGTCAGCCTGCATAATCTCCAGATTAATCGTCACATTCGGTTTAACTTTCTTGTACTCGGCAATATAAGCGTTAAAAGCATCAGTGTACTCGGGTGATGCGGTGAACATATTAATCGTGACCGGCTTGCCAGAATCTGTGGCAGGAGTATTCCCTGTTCCGCTATTGTCAGCGGCATTGTTGTTTCCGCCGCAACCCGCCAGTAATCCGCCGACGAGCAGCAGACTCGCAGATAAAGCCATAAATCTTTTTAACATGATGTTGCCCCCTTTTCCTCATGCATCTAGTGGTCTTGAGACAATTCTAAAGAAAAAGAAAAAGGATAAGAATGTACATAAGTGAACTTATTAGGGTAAAAAAGTGTGTTCATGTAACCGCTTCACTCATCCCCGTTCAATAGCAGAACCCGATATTCAGAAGGTGAACAGTCATAATAATTCCGGAACGCCTTGCTGAAATAATTTTTGTCCTTATACCCCAACATCTCGGAAATGTCTTGGATTTTCAAGTCGGGGGTGGATAGCAGCTCCTTTGCCTTGTCCATTCTTACCTTTTGTACATACTCATGTATGCCATAACCATATTGCCCTTTAAAAAGTTTCATCAAGTATTCTCTGCTCAGGAAATATTTATCCGTGAACATCGATATTTTAATATTCTCAAAATAGTGATTATCAATGTATGCTTTAATATTTTCCAATACGCTGGGGCGATTGCCAGCAAGGCTTTTGCTGATTTCATTGCCATAGCAATCTAGAATCCCGCTCAGCACCCGCTCAAATTCGCCAAAGGAAGCAAAATCGCTCCCGATGCCTAGCCCGCGCAATCCTTTATCTTTACCGCCACGGATACGTTCGGGGATCGCATCCAGCTCCGTGGCAATATCGTTCAGCAAAATAATAAACTCCTCTATCTGCCGGTCAGCCTCGCCCAGATTAAAACGTCCGGAAGACTCCCATTTCTTCGTGAATTCGCTTAAAATACTTTTGGCATGATTGATATTCCCGCTCTCCAATGCGTTGCGAATCAAGGGCATGCGCCCCGTCAAGGAAGGATTATCTTTCCCCTGGGAAGTATCGTTGCTGCTATTTGTGACAATCGCTCCCTTCAGCGTCAGGAGGTCAATCCCGTCGAGAGAGGCTTTGGCAGTCTCATAAGATTGAGCAAGCGCCATGATGTCACCATAGGGCTGTCCAATTCCTCCGGCAACAACAATTCCGAATAGCTCTTTCAGCGTTGAGACTAACTTCTTCATATGATGTAAAGAGCGGAAAGTTGCGTCCTCCTCATAGCCGCCTTTCATCGTGAAGATGGCGATAAACTCGCGTTCTCCCTTATGGCTGGCGAAGCTGAAGGCCTGAAAATGCTCATCGCTATTCTCATTAATCACATTTGTGACGGCAAAATGCAGCAAATCCCGGTCCTCATGGAAGCGATTACGACGCACTTGTTCCAAATTGAGCACCCGCAGTACACCCGCAGCAAAATAGTTTCCGGTCGTATCAGCGCCGATCAACGGCAGAAAAGCCTCGTTGGACTGATTTTTGAAGCTACGTTCAATGATCGACAGATAAATTTTCTCCTTTAGCTTCGGCAGAGACATGTTGAGCGTAATGTTCCTGTTGATGAACTCACTTTCTTTCTTACGTTTGGCCTCCAGCACATCTATAGCTTTACGCAAGGCCGCATTCAAATCCGCCCGGTTGACCGGCTTCAGCAAATAATCAACTACCTTAGAACGGATAGCCTGGCGGGTATATTCAAAATCATTGTAGCCGCTGATTACAATCGTCAGCAGTTCCGGGAACTCCTTCTCCACGATCTGCAGCAGCTCACTTCCGTTCAGCTCCGGCATCTTCATGTCAACCAATACAAGGTCGATCTTTTGCTCACGCAGCATGGCTAGGCCCATATTTCCATCCGTAGCCTCCAGTACCTGATCGACACCTAGTCCTTTCCAGTCTCCCAGGATGTTGATCGCCTCACGCAACGGTTCCTCATCATCTATAATCAGTACTTTATACATGGTTAATCCCTCCCCGCGGTAACCGCATGTCCATCTTTGTTCCGCCAGCATCACTGGTAATGGCCAAACCCGCAGCCTCACCATACAAAAGCTTCAGCCGCGTGTTCAAATTTTTCAGTCCAATGCTTTCCGTGTCACTTTCGGCAGCGTTTTCTCCGCCCTGATCCTCCCACTGGATTTGAAGAGAATTTCTCACTTGCTCCAGCCGCTCCCCGCTAAAACCCGGCCCATCATCCGTCACTGAAATAACAGTATGGCTGGGCGTCACATGCGCTTCAATAGTAATTGTGATCGTTGTGGATACTTTTTCCAGCGCATGCTTGATGCAATTTTCTACCAAGGTCTGAATGGACAGCTTCGGAATTTCCAGCTCCAGCAAAGGGTCTTCCCACTGGTAGGCCACCTGCATTCTGTTTCCGAAACGGGCCTTCTGCAGCGCTAAATAACGTTCAATATGCTTTAATTCCTCTCTGGCATGGACCACATCTTTACCGCTAATGCAGTATCTCAACGTCATAGCAAGATTATCGACCATATCGACAATATCATCATTGTTGTTTTTCAGCGCCTTGGTGGAAATGGCTTGCAGGGCATTATATAAGAAATGCGGATTGATCTCAGCTTCCAGTGCTTTGAGTACAGCATTTTTCTCGACAATTTTCATTTTGTACCGTTCATTGATCAGCTCATTCGTCTTTTCCACCATCTTATTGAAGTGGCGAGACAGATAGGCAATTTCATCCTTTCCTTCAACCTGTGCTTCAGCGTCAAAGCTGCCTGTACTGAACCGCTTCATCTGCAGCGACAGATTCTTTAGCGGGTTCGTTATTTTGTTCGAAATAAAGCTGACCAAGATGACCGAAACGATTAAAAATAACAGTCCTATGAAATAGTTCAATTTGCGTGTTGTCGTGGCCGCTTCATAAATTTCTTTGTAGGGAATCGGCTTAATCAGCTTCCAGCCTTCTTTTTTGCTGATGTCATAAATCACTAGATACTTCTCTTCTTTATCCGACCACGTCACGCGTCCTCCTGAGGCTGGTGTCAGCTCCTTAAGCAGTCCCTCTTGTTCGCTCTGTTGATAAAACCCGGGGTCATCCACCACAAAAGGTTCATTATCGGGACTGACGTACATTAGGTGCTGCCCTTTACTGAAGGGAATATCCTTCATAATCTCGTCCGTAACCGAGGAGTTGAAATAAAGGGAGAGCACCGCCTGTGGCTCTCTGGAAACTATGGAGCGCAGCAATCGATGGTAGCCCATGAAGCTTTTATCCTTATTTATAGGGTAGTCGGAGCTATTGATCATCGAGGATTGGTTTTTTACAAAAGACTGGTAAGAACGGTTAAACGGGCTGGCCAGCGCTTTTTTATACCAGGAAAGATTCTCAATCGATGGATGCTCGGCGACCCGCACGGTAATATTGTAGTTCTCTTTGGTGACATAATAATACTTGTGCTCCTTGATCACATACAGGTAGATAGCTTCCAGATCATTGCGGGAGAAGTACAGGTTCTTCAAGTAGTCCTCCACATACATCTTCGAGGCATAATCCTCCGATTCATGCAAAATCGCATAGGTGATCTCGTCATACGATATTTGCGGCAGGGATAATTGCTCGATGCCGTCCAAATAACTCTCCAGATTCCGGCCGACAAGCAACAGATTGTTGCTCGTACTGGCGATGCTGTTATCCACCGATTCTTTTCGCAGCATGCCGTATGAAATGAACGTCAGTGAGGTCACCACCAAAACAATGATGATTGTAAACAGCAAAATAAGCTTGTTCGCCAACCTGCGTGAGACAAGCTCCAGCACGGGTTCAAACCGCTTTATGATCCACTTTTTAATAATGACCGGCAACCTCCCCCACGATTTACAGGCTTAATTATAAATATTTCAGTTCACCTTTTTACCCCTAACTGTACTCTTAAATCCATTTTTGAGTATAGGGCACTGCTCTATAATACACAATATAGACTAACCGGAATGGTTATGTGTGGCAAGCCTAGTCGATATTACCACCCAACAAATCAAGAAGAGGTGCATCCATGTTAAAATCACTCGGCAAAAGATGGCGCGAGAAAACAGAATTCGGATTATTCACTCTCCCAGTCCTCATCTGTATCGCTGTAGCATTCTACATTCCGTTTGCCATGACTATCCGCTATTCGATGACCAAATGGAACGGAATTTCGAAACACCCTAAGTTTGTCGGACTTGATAATTTCAAACAAATCTTTATGGGCGACACCAACTTCGCCAATTCAGCCTGGTTCACCATAAAGTATGCGATTCTGTACATTGTTCTCGTTAACGTGCTGGCCATTCTGCTCGCACTGGTTCTGGACATGAAGCTGAAGAGCACCCCTTGGCTGAGAGCCGCTTTCTTTATTCCTTATATCCTCAGTCTTGTCATTGTCGGTTTTATCTGGAAATTTATCTTTATGCAAGGTTTCAACTCACTCGGAGAAAGTACAGGCTGGTCCATATTTGGTCTAAGCTGGCTAGGGACGCCGGGACTTGCTTTCGTCTCCATACTGGCCGTCTCCATCTGGCAGTCGATTGGTTTTTATCTGGTCATTTATATTGCCGGTCTGCAATCTGTACCTGAGGATCTCAAAGAAGCAGCGACAGTTGATGGCGCTGGTCCCATGAGAAAATTCTTCAGTATTACACTGCCGCTGCTCGCTCCATCCATTACGATTTCTGTGTTCATGGCACTGACCAATTCGATCAAGGTGTTCGATGTCATCCTGTCCTTAACCGGGGGCGGACCTGGCGGAACTACCTACAGTATCGCTTACGATATCTACCGGGATACCTTCCAGAACAATCTGTATGGATACGGTACAGCGAAAGCGCTTATCCTGTTCCTGGCCGTCTTGGTGGTAACCATTCTCCAGTTAGCATTCTTCAAACGAAGAGAGGTTGAGGCATAATGAATACAAACCGCAAAGCAGGCCGAATCATTCTAGAAGTTGTTATGGTCATCCTCTCTCTTCTGTTTCTATATCCGCTATTTCTGACGATTATCAACTCGTTAAAAAGCTTTAGCGAAGTCATGACGGATGTCATCGCCCTGCCAAAACATCTGGTATTCGGCAACTATTCCTACGTGTGGAAGTTTATCAACTATCCGAAGCTGTTTCTGAACAACTTTGTCATTACCGGTGTAGGTCTTCTGGGTATTGTGTTCATTTCATCCATAGCAGCCTACAAGCTGGCACGGACGAAATCCAGACTGAGCGGGGTGATTTATTTCCTCTGCATTATGCCGATGCTGATTCCGTTCCAATCGATCATGCTGACCGTTCTGCAAACCGCTAAGACCTTAAATCTCTCTGAGAGTACTTGGGGACTTGGGTTGTTATATTGGGGTTTCGGTGCTCCACTCGCCGTGTTTATCTACCATGGATTCGTCAAAGGGATTCCGGTTGAAATTGATGAGAGTGCCACGATTGATGGAGCCTCCGGCTTCCGCCTGTTCTTCAGTGTCATCTTCCCACTGCTGAAATCAGTCACAACAACCATTGTCATTATCGACGTAATGTGGATCTGGAATGACTTCCTGCTCCCGCTGCTCATGGTCAACGGCTCCCCAGATACCAAAACGCTGACACTGGCTGCCTACACCTTCGTAGGCCAATATACCTCAGATTGGCAATATGCGATGACTGCTATGGTCATGGCGGTGCTGCCATCAATCGTAGTATTCATCTTCTTGCAAAAGTACATCGTTAAGGGTGTTGTTGCGGGGGCGGTGAAGGGCTGATTATCTAATTCCAAACCTAGCTTCTGCATAAAAAGGGGGAGATCCATATGGATCTCCCCCTTTATGCAGACGTTCCAATACTTTGCATACTGCTACGGTCAGCTTTTGATGCAGACGTTCCAATACTCTGCATACTGCTACAGTCAGCTTTTTATACAGACATTCCAATACTAATTAGTAGTTTAACTGTATTTTGTACAACTATAACTCTGCAACTCGCTCGGCCGATGGATATAGCTGTATTTCGTACAACTATTCTCTTGATTTAATGCCCTCTAGGCCGATTTTCTAGTTTTTAGTTGCATAGAATACACTTAAAAGCAAAATGGTCCGTTTTACATATAAAATAGGTGTATAGAATGCAGTTATTTCACAAACACAACGGTGATACTTCATGGGCACTCCATACGGACTCCATAAATACTCTCTTCATACTGCTTCAGTCAGCTTTTTATACAGACGTTCCAATACTCTCTGCATACTGCTACGGTCAGCTTTTGATGCAGACGTTCCAATACTAACTAGTAGTTTAACTGTATTTTGTACAACTATAACTCTGCAACTCGCTCGGCCGATGGATATAGCTGTATTTCGTACAACTATTCTCTTGATATATTGCCCTCTAGGTCGATTTTCTAGTTTTTAGTTGTATAGAATACACTTAAAAGCAAAATGGTCCGTTTTACATATAAAATAGGTGTATAGAATGCAGTTATTTCACAAACACAACGATGACACTTCATGGGCACTCCATACGGACTCCATAAATACTCTCTGCATACTGCTACAGTCAGCTTTTTATACAGACATTCCAATACTAATTAGTAGTTTAACTGTATTTTGTACAACTATAACTCTGCAACTCGCTCGGCCGATGGATATAGCTGTATTTCGTACAACTATTCTCTTGATATATTGCCCTCTAGGTCGATTCTCTAGTTTTTAGTTGCATAGAATACACTTAAAAGCAGAATGGTCCGTTTTACATATAAAATAGGTGTATAGAATGCAGTTATTTCACAAACACAACGGTGATACTTTATAGGCACTCCATAGGTATTCCATACGCCACACCATACGTACACCATACGTACTCCATTCGTACTCCATACGGACTCCATACATACTCCATTCGTACTCCATAAGTACTCCACACATTTCGCATTCCAACGAGATCGGGCGCGATCCGTGAATAGTTAATCAGAGTTTGTATTAATTAAAGCGCCTTCTCCGTGACCCTGCCGTTAGCGTCTATGTTGGCATTAAAAGATAGGGTATTCATCAGCTTAATCGTTTTCCTATTGTAGGAATCATCCATGAAATTAGGCTGTCCGCCAATAATTTTGACAGGTGTAATCTTGCTGGTCATCTTGGAGTCCTTAATCTCAACGTTCAATAGCATAGAATTAAGTGTCTTTTCCCCACCACGTGTGGAGCGATTAAACACAAAATTCCCAAGTGAATAATAAATGGGCTTGTGCTTATAGTATTCGATGCCCATAAGGCAGTGACTGTGTGCGCCAAGAATTAAATCCGCCCCGCTATCAATCATCTGTTTAGCTAGTGTGCGAGCGTACTTTTCAGGGAAATCCTTAAACTCTTCATTCCAGTGAATATATACGATCGTGTAATCATTCTCCTTGGACATCTTCTGAATGGCGCTAAGCATAGGCTGCGAGGTGTAAGCTGAAGCGGCTCCCGGTTTGTTTTTGCCGGCATACCACGAAGGATTTGAAAGCACACGGCTAACGCCAAGGATGGCGATCTTTTTCCCTTTTACCGTCTTAGTATAAGGCTTGAACGCTTCATCTTCATCTTTGCCAGCTCCTGTATGGCCAATCTTGTTTCGATCCAAATGGATCAGCGTGTCGAGCATAGCGTCTTTTCCATAATCCAAAATATGATTATTCGCCAAGGACACTCCATCAATCCCGGCATAGGTTAAGCCACCTAACGTTGCTGGTTTGGATCTGAAGGCAAAGGTTTTCTCTGCCGCTTTCCCTCGGATAGACACAGGCGTCTCCAGATTGGCGAAGGCGATGTCAGCCTTTTGCAGCGTAGGTGCGACCTTTACAAACGGAAAGTTCACCCCATATTTAGCAATCTGATCGCCAACAAAACCATCCAAAAGGATATCACCCGCAAAAGCAAGCTTTATAGGATCTGAAGATAGTGAAGCTGCACTGGAAGCAGATGTCACAGGAACTATTAGTGATAACATAAGTGTAATAAGTGCTATTCTACGCAAAACCTTCGATCCTAATCTCAAAAAACACAGCCTCCTCTCATCTTTTTATTAGCTATGATCCTAGCATACTGGAAAGAGGTTACTAAATTAAGAGTAGAAAGACCTGTTATTCCTTTGCTTTTTTCAGAACGGCTCTGAAGCAATTTAATCCGCCCCACGCATCCGTATGCACAGCATCCGCAGGCAACTCAAAATCTGTCTCTCCCCAATACTGAAATCCAGTTTGCAGCAGCAGGTCATTCATAAGACTCAGATTTACCGTCGGGTAATCAAATGTCAATACCAATAATCCTTCTTCGTTCAACGTCCGGTGAAATTCCCGTAAAGTACCCACTGTATCCTCAAAGCTCAAATGCTCTAATACTGATATGCAAAAGACAGTGTCAAAGCTCTCATCCTCATAAGGCAGATCCGTCAGATTAGCTTGAGCGAAATGCAGGTTGTTTGTTCTTCTAGCGATAACCTGCTTTGCCGCTTTTTCCCCAATCTCATTTTCAATACATTCTTGGATAGCTTTTGGGTAAATAACCCTACTGTCCATATCGCAGGCATAGACCTCTGCACAAACCCCTGCCAAATAAAACTTCAAGGGATGAGGAATCCCACAGGCTGCATCCAGTACAACACCATGCGGAGAAATAAAGTTAATACACCACTCATATTCAAAGGGACGGCTCCACCATGATTCCGGCAGATCATAAATTAACTTCTCACGACGTGCATCTGAATTTACGAAAAAACGCGAGACAAAGGGATGGGTTGGCATGGCCAGGACTCCTTTTTCAACGGAATTTTAGGTAGTGAGAGTATATTCATGATTTGCTGATTCATTCCATAACCTTACATTGAACGAGACAAACCCAAAAAAACGGCTGCTCCCTTAGGAACAGACCGTCTTTAAATATAACTGTATAGTATAAACCTTATGCGTAGAATGAAAGAGGTTTGGACTCAATTCCATGTCTCTCGACCATCTTATCAAGTAACGCAGACCATTCCGCATCGACTGTACATTGCTCAGGATGTGCCTCGAACCAAGCAACCGACTGCTTGATCCCTTTGGAGAAAGGCACAGTAGCCTGGAAGTCAGGCACGAAACGTTTGATTTTGCTATTATCAAAAACACTGCTTACCGCTTGATCACCGATCAAGCCATCCGCTGTCCCTGGAGGGGAAAAGGCTGTGATAAAGTCTGTGGAGATATGCACCACTTTAGGTTCCACACCTGCCGCTTGTCCGATGGCCGCATAGATCTGATTCCAATTCAATACCTCGTCGGAAGTAATATGAATGGCCTCCCCTATCGCTTCCGGATGTCCAAGCAATCCAACAAAACCTTTGGCAAAATCCGAATTATGCGTCAGTGTCCACAAAGAGGTTCCATCTCCATGTATGACTAAAGGTAAGCCGCGGCGGATACGATCGATCAGTGACCAAGGATGCTGGCCACTCGTAAGTGCCGCAGGGATGGCTGTATTTCCATAGGTATGGGAAGGACGAACAATCGTAACCGGGAATCCGTTCGCCTTGTAAGCTTCCATCAACAGCTGCTCACACGCAATTTTATTCCTCGAATACTCCCAATATGGATTCTCCAGCGGTGTCTTTTCTGTAATTACATAATTACGCTGCGGCTTCTGATAAGCAGAGGCTGAGCTGATGAAAATGTACTGCTTCGTTTTACCAGTGAACAGGTCAATGTCTGCCTGCACATGTTCCGGTGTAAAAGCAATCCAGTCTACCACTACGTCAAATTCGTAATCTCGTAATACTAATGCGGCTTCTGCCGGATTACGAATGTCTCCTTTAATTACTTTTGCACCTTCTGGAACGAATTCATCCCGCTGTCCTCTGTTGAACAAATACAGCTCGATTCCTTGAGCTACAGCCAACGGGGATACAGCCTGACTAATTAATCCCGTACCTCCAATAAATAAGACCTTCATTTTGCACGCTCCTTATAGTGAATCCGGCTCGTTATTTACTGGTTAACATAATCTCGCCATACGTGCTTCGGCTGCCAATTCAGCAGCTTTTTGGCCTTCTCATTACTGAGTAGCGACTCGTGACCCTCCAGCGGCTGGCGGAAATCCGTCACCTCTGGATAACGTGCGGCCATTAGCTCTCTGCTAGGAACAGCCATGCTGGTCTCATCTGCACATATATTAAGAGCAACCGCGCCCAATCCATCCGTTTCGATTGCCAATTGGCAAGCTGTTGCTACATCCCGTGTATCAATATAACTCCATAGAATCCGATCGCGCTGCGCTGGATCATGAATGAAGGAAGGGAAACGTTCATACGCCGATGGATCAATAACATTTCCGATTCTTAGGGAAACGACCTGTATACCCTTTCTGCGATAGAACATCTCAGCGGTTTGCTCATTCACAACCTTAGACAGACCGTAGCTGTCTTCAGGCAACTGTGGATGCTCCTCATCCATAGGCACATACTTCGGCCCCAAAGGATTAACCGCAAAACAGATTCCGTAAGAGGATTCACTGGAAGCAATCACTGCTTTTCGAATCCCGAGACCCGCTGCAGCCTCCAAAATGTTATAGGTAGATACTACATTATTTTGAAAGGTGACCTCACTCGTCTTTATATTTGCAGCTGGGATCGCAGCCAAATGTACAACTGCATCAGCGCCTGCAAGTACACCATATACTTCACCCAAATTATTCAAATCAGCAATCATCGTTGGGCACAAAGAATCTGCGGATTTTTGCGTATCTACATTCACAACCTCATACCCTTGCTCTACAAAATGCCGGACCACCCATCTGCCCAACATCCCACTGCCGCCTGTAACAACTACTTTCGCCATGAGCGTGTCTCCTTTTTTATGAAGCTAACAACTACTCCAGAATCTCCTCAATCTGCTTCAAAATCTCTTCCGAAAGCTCAAAACCCGAAGCCTTAACATTCTCTTCGACCTGCTGCGGACGGCTGGCACCCACCAGTGCACTAGCTACATTAGGTTGACGCAAAATCCAAGCCAAAGCCAAATTCCCAACAGAAATATTCAGTTCCGTGGCGATCCCACTCAATTGGCGGACTTTTTCAATCTTTTCTTCTGTAATCGAATCTTTTAATCGATCCAGCTTAGCAGCACGGCTATCCTCAGGGATGTCCGTGTTATACTTTCCAGTTAACAGCCCTTGAGCCAGCGGAGAAAATACCACCTGTCCAATCCCACGGCGCTCGCCAAGCGGAATAATTTCTTTCTCAATATAACGGTTAAACATATTATAAATCGGCTGATTAACAACAATATGATCTAGCAAATAGCGGTCTGCTACAGCTAACGCATCGGTCATTTGCGCCGCCGTCCACTCACTAACACCGACATAATATACCTTGCCTTGCCGAACCAGATCATCCAGCGCACGTAAGGTTTCTTCAATTGGAGTTTCCGGATCAAAACGGTGGCAATACATAATATCCACGTATTCTACTCCGAGACGTTTCAAGCTAGCATGACACTGTTCCGTAATATGTTTGCGGGATAGTCCACGGTCGTTAGGTCCCGAGCCCATTTCCCCGTATACTTTAGTAGCTAATACATAGGACTCACGAGAGTAGTTACGTAAAGTCTCACCTAGTACTTTCTCGGCAGCACCTTTTTCATAAACATTTGCAGTATCAAAAAAATTCACGCCTAAGTCGTAAGCGGTTTCAATGGCATTAACAGCATTATCTCTTTCCACATAGCCTCCGTATGTCAGCCAGCTTCCCAAACTAATCTCACTGACTTTTAAACCGGTTCCACCTAATCTGCGATATTTCATAATAACTGCTCCTCTCCATAGTTCCGTGTTTGATTTTGGCAGGTTGCTTAGCACTCATATTCATTCTAGAATAGTTTGTATATAATAGAAAGAAGTGAAAATTAGTTTATTATATGATCTCTAGTGTAGTTACTATACTAAAGTATAGTAGCTTCACAAACAGGAGGAGATACCTTGAAGACAGCTAAATCTACTAATAATTATATCCCCAAAACCCCTGTTACTATTGAATGTAATGTTGAAAAAACACTTGAAGTATTAGGTGGAAAATGGGCCTTTCTTGTCCTCAGAGAGCTATTCGACGGCACGCAGCGTTTTGGGGCACTGCAACGAAAAATCACTAATGTGTCTCCCCGCGCACTGACCACTACGTTGCGCCATCTGGAGGAGCATGGTGTGCTTGAACGTCACGTATTTCCAACTGTTCCTGTTACGGTAGAATATTCGCTTACTCCCAAAGGTGAGGATTTACATCAAATTTTGAAGGAAATGAAGCTGTGGTCCGCGAAATGGACTTAGCTTGAGCAGATTGTGACTGATGAAAAAAGAAGCTGTCCAAAAAGTAGAGAATTCTACTTATAGGGTAGCTTCTTTTTTATAAATTGGCTATACAATGGATTCTTACTTTAACCCATGGGATATGTGCGGTGTGCGGTGTGCGGTGTGCTGTGTGCGGTGTGCGGTGTGCTGTGTGCTGTGTGTGATGCGCCGCGGTGTGCGATGTGTGATGTGCGCTTTAGTGTAATTAGGGAAAAACTCCCTAAAAATAGCTGATATTCGCTAAAAAAGAGCATAATGAGGGAATTTCTCCCTAAAAATCGGGTTGATTCCTTTCTTTTTCACCAAATCAGGTAAATTACAGGGAGGTTTTCCCTAATTATAAGTTAGATGACCAAATATCTAAGAATTATAGGGAGAAATTCCCTAATTATAGAGTCGGAATGCGTATTTGGTTAACTGAAAACAACCGGAGATACCAGCGATTTCTGTGATCACGTCATAGACAAATTGCCGCTTGAGGTCAGCAGAGGCTGTCTTCTTTCGTAGAAAATCCACCTGTAGAACAACCCCTCCAACATTTTTACTATATTGATCTAATATTTATCCACAATCGCGCCGAGAACTGCCGTATTTACATAGGGTTTTCCTTTGAGGCTTTGCAGCTCTTTCGCAGTTCCAGTAACGACAACTCCCAATAGCTGTACATCACTGGCGTCCGGCGCCGCTTTATCCTTTTTCAAGTAATTCGAGATTCGCTCAAACTCTCCGTAATGCTTGCCCTTCATCTGAAGCCCATAGGTTAAGGATTGTAAAAAATCCTCTGGTTTCGGCTTAAATAACCCTTCCCATTCCCCACCGTAGCCATATACTTGTCTAGCAGATTCCGGTAAGGCATATTTATTCGGGCTGCTGTCATTCCTAATAAACTCAAGGTTCTTTTTATTGTCATACGTATCTACCCAATACCAAGTCTGTGTCAAACCCGCCGGCAGCATCTTCTCTACCTCTGCCTGAGTGTAGCTTTTATCAAAAGAAACTGCCATTTCTACGAGCTTAACAGGTTCCATTTGTTCGAGTGCAGGCAGGTCATTCAGCACTTTTTCGTTATAATTCACTCCAGGCACATAAAACATCATTTCCCGCTGACCATTTTGACTGTTATATCCTCGGTAGTATTCATAATTTTGCTGTGTCATTACCGGGTCAGGAACATTTATACTAGAGTATCCCCTATTAAGCAGAGAAAACCGGCTGCCCATATCGAAATACAGTTTTTTAGTATCCCATACGATGGGCACACCCTCAACAACTTTGTAAGTGCTCAGTTCAACTTTACCCGATAGAAACCCTAAATCAAGTTCAGTTCTCAACTCCTGAAGGTTAGGACTGCTAATCTTCATCATGATCCTCTCTTCATCCAGACCACGCATCGCCAACCAGCTTGTCAGATGGGCGTTACCCAGCATCCCACCGAATAGTACTATAACCGTCACCACTAGAGAAATGATTGTGTTTCGAATCATTGTTTTTCGTTTTGCCTTCTTAATTACTTTTGAAAGGTTCTGATCATCCTTTTGTTCCCATGGAGCTGTCATTCCGCTTCACCTCTATACTTTTTTTGAAATTGCTTGCGGGCACGAAACAATGCCGATTTCACTGTATCTGTCGTAATTCCCAGAAGCTCAGCTATCTCCTGATAGGACAGCTCCAGCTCATATTTCATAATAATGAGTTGTTTATGGAGCGGTAGAAGCTCATCCAACACTCTTTCGATGTCTTCCCGTTTCTCTTTTAACAGCACATGATCCTCTGGCAATTCCATATCCGGCACATCTACATAGTCAATAGGAATGACTATCCGCTTGCGTCGGCGGCACAGATCATAGTAGCGATTGATCGCTACTTTATATAACCATGCACTGAATTTGTTCTCATCAATGGAATCAATATACAAAAGAGCCTTATACACCGTATCCTGTACGATATCTTCAGCGTCGGCTGCAGGTGCCCCGAGACGAATCAAGTATTTTTGAATTTCTAACATTTTAGGTTGAAGTATCTGATGTAGCTGCCCGGGCTTCATCCTGCACCTCCCTTCGTATGTATAACGATAAAGTTCTCGGAATGTTAGCTTATGAGGTGAAAAAAATTATAAAACAAAAGACGGCTGCCTCAGAAAGACATGCCGTCACATTTTAAAGAAAGAATAAGGTTCCAGTACAATTCCTATATATCCGTAGGATTCATTGCCTGCTGAGCTGTAGATATGAGTATGGTTTGAACTTTCAGAGATTGTTTGTCAATAATGAAGCCTATATAGAACCCACCCTCCATATTATCCATTTCGAAAGGTGACAATCGGGGCTCATACACTCCACCCTTGTTCTCAAACCAGTAGCTCACTATAATCCCGTATTCGTTATCCACTGCAACGTATGTACCGTATGCCTTTAGCACATCTTCCAAAGTACTTACCCCAGGTCGAATATTGTTCAATGTACCTATGTGGATTGGATCAGTGCGCTCATTATCTGTGTCTATTTTCCAAGCGTTCAGCCGACCTTCGGTATCATAATGTACAGATACTTCTTTATACATTTCATTATTGAATACATCTTGACCTGTTGAATCCCCGTAATGTTCCTCTACTAACATTCTTGAACTCCCAAAATCAATAAAAAGATTACGTCCACTATCCGCTATTCCGAAATCACTATCAGTTACCGGAGCCGCTATAAAGTCCTTCAAACCTGTACCCTGTTCCGGTAATGACGGTAATAGACTCCGATCCGATCGTTCTTCTGGACGAGAATTTACAGTATATATTCCCTTAAGCTTGAGCATTCTCATCCATTGTATAGCCTCTGCTCTTGTAAGCGGGAGATTTCCTTTAAAACCGACTAAAGTTGGCTCCCCGGGAAGTGGAAGTAGAGAGTTACCCAGCAAATAAACGACGGAATCCGTGTCGTTGTAATTCATCCCTAGACCAGATACAACTAACCTTGCGGCGGCCATTCTGGTGATTGGAGTCGATCTTGCCACTGGATATTGTAGTCCAGTAACTGGATGATTCCACCACTTAGCCATTCTATACGGTGCTGCTGTCCATTCTTCGCCTATGCTAGTAGCCTTTGGATAGCCGAAAGAAAGATAAAATAATTTCAAAAATTCTGCTTCCGTAATCGACTGATCCGGTCGAAAGCTCCCATCATCATAACCAACCATCAATTGGTTGCCCAACGCCCAGCGCACCCAAGGCTCGGACCAGTGACCTTGAATGTCAGTGAACAGTGAAGATGCCGGATCCTCCTCACCGTCCTCTTCCACTTCTTCATATGTCCCTGTATTCTCGTACGTTGTCGTTTCAGCATGAACTCTATAACTCACGTTGCCGCATGTCACAATTGTCCCCGAGATAAGACCTAGTACCAATAGCTTCATTATCTTCAATTTAATAATCCCTTTCGTTCTTATCGGTAAGGGGTTCCTGCTCTCTTTGTCAGGTTTATCGTGATTAACCCTTTATCTTAACTATCGGGTAAAAAGTCTGATTCGTAAATATACTGCTCTCCTTTTTCACAAGAAAAGCCAAAAAAGATCGCTCCCCTTCATAGCGGGAACGATCTTAACCTACCTACTACTTAGACCTTTAATCGACGTTCGAAAGCTTTGGGGATAAGCATTATAGCAAGTATACCTATGATTATCACCGAAAGAATTGACAAGGGTAGATGTAATATAGGGATGCCAAAAATGTTATAGGATACATATTTTTCGATTAAGGATCTGCTAACCATTACACCTGACGGTAAAAAAGAGATTATTTTGCCCAACATTCCAGGCAAAGAGAAAAGGGGAAGAATAACTACGAATGCTGCCAGTCCAAGACTGCTTAAGCTACTCCGACACAAAGCGGATATCAGCGCCGTCAATAACAATAGACCACATGCAGCCAGCAAGGTTACAGCATATTTCAGGGCAAATCCCTGCAGCTGGGTTAAGGCATATGGAGTCTCATCAAAATAAAAGTAACTATTCAGCGGGGCATTCCAGCCCACGAAGCCGAACGGTAAACAGGCCAGCAATGTGCAAATTCCGTAAAAAAGAGTAACCCAGCTAAACGTAACTATAAATCCAGCTAATAGTTTTGCCGAAACAATCTTCAACCTTCCGTATCTACTAGATAGAATAAGTGCATCCATTCTATAGTTTTCCTCACCAGAGAACAAGGGTGCCAGCGCAAATACTAGAATAAGACCGATCAGAAGATCGCCGACGCCAGGCGAGCTTGAAAAAAATATATGTAATAAGTCCCAGTCCTCCGTTACATAAAACCCCCGTGGTTTTCCCTCCTCCAGCATGGAGAGCTTTTTAGTAACATCTCTTAGTGCATAAGATCCTGGTTCTTGCTTCTCTAATAAAACCTTCTGCTCTCTCAGCTCTGTTAAATTTCTGTTGAATTGATCTACCATATAAGCTGTACCAGCATAGTGTTGCTCCAGAATTCGTTTCATCTTCTCCTCTTTGGGCCAAGCGCTGTCTTCAGCATATTCTTCTTTGAGTCTAGGTGCGTATTTCAAAGCTAAATCTGGTTGAATCGTTCCTAGATGAGCGGCAATAGCTTCAGGCTTTTCCTTGTTTACAACCAATAGACTATCCGAACCGGATGGGTAGAAACTAACAAAACAAAAAATGGCTAATGCTATACTTCCAGCTATAGAAATCCAGACTCTGGGAATCATAATTTTACGTAATTCAAACATCACCAGACGGTTCATGTGTATCATCCCCTCCGAAAATAATGCATATATACATCTTCTAATGAAGGATTCACCATCACCGCATTCTCAACTGGCGAATCCTTGCTGACTATCCGAACCACTAGTCCAGTATCTGACTGCTGCACATTCACTACAGTTCCCTTCTCTTCGATTTGAGCCAGCAACCGTGCAGGGATATGAACCTCCCAAACCTCTCCTTGCAATTCATCGGTCAACTCCTTAATTGTTCCTTGACGAAGTAACTCTCCTCGCCCCATCAGTAGCACCTGTTTAGCTATATGATCAACATCAGAAACGATATGAGTAGACAAAATAACGATGCGCTCATTTGATATTTCAGAAATTAAATTTCGAAATCTTACGCGTTCCGAGGGATCAAGTCCTACTGTGGGCTCATCCAATATGAGGATGCTCGGATTATTAAGCAATGCTTGTGCGATACCGAGTCTACGCTTCATCCCGCCGGAGTACTTTCCGCATTTTTTATCCATTTCACCGGATAGATTAACCGTTTGAGCCAGAACCTCTATACGATCACTCGCCTCCTTCTTGGTCAACCCCTTTAGGGCAGCAACATAATACAAGAAATCACGAGCTGAAAAATGATTGTACATCCCCAGTTCCTGTGGTAAATAACCAATCTGAGCCCGGTACTGATCCCCCATGTCATCCTTGTTTTGTCCATCTAAAAGTACATTTCCACGAGTCGGATACAGAACATCTGCGACAATACGCATCAATGTCGTTTTTCCTGTTCCGTTAGGTCCTAGAAGACCATACACACCAGGTGACATAGAAAGGTTAATAGTATTCAAAATTCGCTTTTTGCCGAAATCATGTACGATATTACATAGTTTAAGCTCCAATCAGAAACCCTCCCTTGCTCAATACTCTGGATTGAAACCTCATGGCTAAGACAAATAACACTGCCGACAGAACACCCAATCCCATTAACCAAAATAACTCAACCGACGTCGTCCAGCTCACTGCAAATTCTCCGGAAAATAAAATCATCCAAAAGAGAGGCAAACTGAAGAGTACGGTCGTTAATTGTCTAAAATTACGTATCAGCGTAGATAATACTGACGCTACCGCCGCATTCATTAGGATTGGGATGCACCATAGCAAGGTCATACGCAGCATAAACTCCTTTCCCCCTAAAGGGGTTACCATAGCAGTAACACTAAAGTTAATCATTAGTGAGATCAGCCCTGCCATAAGGAACCGAGCTTGCACATACCGATGCAACGGGATTCTAAAACTACGTGCGAGTTCTCCCATTCCACAGAGCGTATTCCGAGCCGTATGAGAGACGACCACCAGTAAAGGAATACAACCCACGATGGACAGAATAAACATAGGGCTAACAATCTCCGTAACACTCAGAACCAAATATCCTACTACAAACAAGATCACACCAAGCACAACTTCTCTCCACCATCCCTGTGAAAAAAGAATCCTCATCTGTTCCCGTACAAATAGAGGAACTGGTGGGACTGGCGCAGGTAAAGCCCGCTTGGATCTTCTCCACCTGCTCATGGCTTCTTCTGCAAAACCGTCAAGGAGTGGCGGTTCAGGAATGCACTTGATGGAATTCACGATCTCCTCTACAGACTCTGCTGTCATCTCATCCTGTAAATTTAGATTGAGGTAATCTTGATGGTTACGTTTAACCCTCATTTCCCTGCTCCTTTCTTTAGGGGTTGGGATATATCCTCTTGCTTGGAATACCTTAGTAAATCGCGTAATTTTATCAGTGATCGACTTACCCTTGACTTCACAGTTGATTCAGGTTCATGAGTTACGGCAGCTATTTCTGTAAACGTAAATTCATATTTATACCTTAACAAGAGCGCATCCCTCTGTTCCTCTGGCAGTGAGCAAATCGCGGCGTATACCTGCTTAACCTCTTCACGAAGTAATATTCCTTCAAGAAAGTCTCCTTCGACTGTGATTTCGTCAGATAAGCTTTGATTCAACTCTGCTTGCCGAGCACTTTTGCTGCGAAAATAGTCAATGCAGACATTTTGCGCGATCGCCATCAACCAAGCTCGAAAACTCCCCTGTTTATTTTGATAGCTGCCAAGCTTGGCCCATGCTTTTTCATACACCGTCTGTGCAAGATCCCAGGCTAATTCGTCATTATGTATTTTCCATCTGATGAATCGATAAATATCGCTATAGGTATACCGAATTAATAATTCCACCGCTGCCTCATTGCCCTGCTGCGCTTCTGTGACCCATTTGTCCTCTCCGATTTAATTCCCCTCCAATCTACCAATCTACTAAATATAACGAAATCGCCTACAAAGTAGACGCATCACATTAAAAAGACCAACCAGAAGGTTCTGGCTGGCCGAATATAAATTTTCCCTAGATTATGTCCCCGGTTCAAATTATGAGTGAACATTATCAGCTTGTATCTTAGTGAATTATATAACATTGATTCTATTAATTTCCATAGTGTACACTCATTACAAGTGGTCTTTTTGTGAAACTCTTCGGAAAAGGTGGATTATTGTTCGATGAAAAAAATGATGCTGTCTATTCTTTTAATAGTTTCTTTAATAGGTATAAGTGGATGTGCAGAGAGTAATATAGGAGATCTTAAGATAAGCGCAGGAGATCAAGAAATTAAAAGTACAACATTATCTAACACTAAATTAGCTAACGCGAAGAGTGACTTATCCTCAAACGCTGAAGCAAGTGGATTTGAATTCGCCTTTGAGCAGGATGCAGTAAAGAATATTCAATATTTAAAAAATGGAGAAATCATTACTCTAGACTTTGGAGATTCTGAGCCAGATAATGTATCGCTCAAAGATAGCGTACTAAATAAGAGTGGAGCTTATCAATTTTCATCCAGAGAAACACTAGAAGTTCCAATTACAAAAGAAGACGGTAAATATTCCTTTACGATCGAAAAGCATATGGCTTCTTCATTGAGTTCGTTTTACGAAGAGAACAAAAAAGACTATAGAGGTTTTAGCATAACGGCAAGCTGGGGAGAAAAAGAATATAGATATGCTTTTGTTATACAAGCGGATGCCAATTAAAGCTAACATTCTGATTTAAACCCGCTAATCATATTAGGCATTCCATCGAAATATTCAGGGCCCAGAAGTCATCCAGATGGCTTCTGGGTTCCCTTGAATAGAAATCTAACTATCTATTTTTTAAATATACAACAAATTGTTCATGCAACTCTAGTTCGGATCGTTTCGAAATCCCAGCCCTCGGAATTTAATTATTGAAAAGTAGGAATAACAAGATTATGAATTTGCTCTGAAGTCGAATTTTTAATGAACTCATCAGGCATTTGTTTTACTTCGTATCCTGCAATCCCTTGACACAGCCATTTAGGAGCAAGTGGATTAATGTCACTGATTAACCACATTGTAAACAAGTGCAGCGTGGATTTAAGAATAGTTTCATACTTATGCTCTGACCCTGGATTCAAAGGAGAAACAATTTTCAATTTGTTTCCCTCAAAAGTGCCCATGAACCAATTAGGAGCGTCTACTTCACCAACAGCTCTTTTAGTTCACTTCTTAATTTCTCTAATGCACGGTACAATCGGTTCTTTACCGCACTTTCTCGCATTCCAACAATCTCAGAGATCTCTAACAAGGTGCAGTCTATAAAAAAGCGTAATGAAATAAAAGCCCCGATATTCATTTTCCACAATATTCTGTGCGATTTTGAAGATCCAAGTGAATAAGCTCGAATTGCCTTTAAATGTATGATTTTTTTCCATGGCCTTTAAGAAAACCTGTTGCGTTAAGTCTTCCGCGCTACCCGAGTTTACTTTCAACAAAAGATATTTATGGATTCTTTCGCGATATTGATTATAAGTGATTTCAAAGCTTTGCTTGTCTCCCTGTGCATCCGGATAAACAGTGGATTTGTCATGAGCTCCAGACATTGTAAGAACCTCCTCTTGACCTTACATTTAATTAGACACCGCAGGTTGATTAAAAGCCACATGTCATTTCAAAAAAATCCATAATAAAAAACTGTCGATTGCTAGACAATTATATAGAGCCAAGTTATAGTATTGATAATACTTTTAATAACTATTTTTAAAAGTCTAGAGGTGAATAAAATAAACCAAATCGCAAACAATTCTATTCGTGTTAAAAAGATAAATCAGGAGCTTATCAAGCAGGCCTTGAAATCGATGAAAGAAGGAACCAAATCCACGATTGCAAGTGCCACCGGATTAAGTATTGCTACCTGCGGAAATATCCTGAATGAACTTCTGGAGACTGGTGAAGTCATTGAGACTGAACTGGAGGCATCAAATGGAGGTCGACCGGCCAGACGATTTATCTATAACGCTGATTTTTCCTATATTGCATGTATCTATGCCAAAATTGAGGATGGCCAGAAATCCATAACCTATGCGGTGACCAATTCAGTTGGTGATCGTGTGGATCATGGATGGATGGAATTAGAGTACATAGATGCTGCAGCCATCGACCATCTGCTGGATACGCTTATCCAACAATATAACAACATCAAGGCAGTCGGGATTGGAATTCCCGGCCTTGCTCACCAAGGTGTCATTAATATCTGTGACATTAAAGAGTTAATTAATGCTCCCTTAGAATCACTGCTCAGAGAAAAATACGAGCTTGAAGTCACGATTGAAAATGATATGAATCTGACCGTTTACGGGTTCTATAAACAGCAGGATTATGAAGAGGATAAAACCATTGTCGTGGTGACCTTTATCAAAGGAGCTTTTCCAGGCGCCGGGATGATGATCGACGGGCATATCCACAAAGGTAATACTAGATTTGCTGGTGAAGTCTCTTTTTTACCGTTTGGAATCTCGCGTGAACAGCAATTGAGTAGCTTGGACCACACGGATACCTTCATCCCTTTGGCGGCTCACACTATATCGTCCCTGATTGCAATTATTAATCCAGAGACCATAGCTCTCACAGGAGAACAAGTCAAACAAGAGAATGTGCGGCCGATTTATCAACGTTGTCTGGAAGTGATTCCAGAGGAGCATATGCCTCACTTAATTGTGCTGGATCAACCTGATGATCATTACATGAACGGATTAATTGCGATCACACTGGAAAGCTTAACCTACTCATTGCAGTTGGTTGAGAAGCGCCGTTAAAAACATAAAACTAACATACACTTCAGGAGGAACTACGAATGGCAACAAACAAAGAAAACATGATCGCAGGAAAGCTATATATGGCAGGCGGTGAAGAATTAGCAAAGGATAACAAAAGATCCAGAATGCTCACTCGTTTATTTAACAATACGACGGAAGAACAAGGTGAATATAGAGTAGAACTACTCAAGCAATTATTTGAGTCTACAGGAGAATCATTATATGTTGAACCTCCCTTCCGTTGTGATTACGGCAGTAATATTACCGTTGGTAATAACTTCTACGCTAATTTTGACTGCATTATCCTTGATGTAGCTAAAGTAACGATTGGTAACAATGTTCTCTTTGGACCTAGAGTAGGCGTATATACTGCTGGTCACCCCATAGATGCGGACGTGCGTATTAGTATGCTTGAATTCGGTACACCGATTACCATTGGAAACAATGTGTGGGTTGGTGGAAACGCGGTAATTAATCCTGGGGTAAAAATCGGCAACAATGTAATCATCGGTGCAGGTTCAGTCGTAACTAAGGATATCCCTGACAATGTAATTGCGGTGGGTAACCCATGCAAGGTATTAAGAGCAATCACCGAAGACGATAAGCAACACTGGGAAAAACTTAAAGAAGAGTATTACAGAGACATTGAGCAATAAAGTAACCCGTTCTGGGAGGATCTTAATTTGAAAAAGCGCTTCGGGGGATTTAACAAGATTTATGCCATGCAATTGGCGACCATCTTTTTAGGATTTATAGTGTTTGGCATATCGGAAAATATTAAAGGACCCGCCATTCCGCGAATCCAATTCGACTTTAATCTGGACGAAAAACAGCTTGGCACCCTTTTATCCCTAAATGCATTAGGTTATTTGATCGCCTGCTCCTTTACAGCTGTATTGGTTCGGAAGTGGGGGATCAAGGCTGTCAGTATCATTGCTTTTGCATCCATGATATTTTCAGGAGTGTTAATCTATATCTCCCACAGCTACCCCTTTTTCTCAGCTTCTTATTTCCTGATGTACATCGGAAACGGAATGCTGGAGATTGGTCTTGCCATTTTGGGAGCACGCATCTTCGTAAAAAATACCGGGACGATGATGAACTTATCCCATTTTTTCTACGGATTTAGTTCAACCTTAGCTCCACTGCTGGCAACAGGACTCATGTCGGTAAGTATATTTGGCCATCCACTCGACTGGCGCGGAATGTATTTGATTATGCTAAGCTTATCTTTACTGCCTATTCTATCTGCCTTGCGCAGTACATTTCCGGGTGACGATCTTCCACAAGAGGACCGGATCCCATTAAAAACGCTGGTCCGCGATCCCGCTTTATGGTTGATGGTGCTTATTCTTTCTTTCGGTGTAGTGTCAGAACTTGCAGTAGGTGGATGGCTAGTGAATTTCCTAGAAAAAGCATACTTGTGGGATACAGTTACAGCTTCTGGTATGTTGTCCACCTTTTTTCTCTGCTTCTCGCTAGCAAGGCTCCTGCTGGGGCCGGTTACAGATAAGATTGGTTTCAATCTATCGCTTATCATCTTTTCAGCCTTCTCTGCCTTATGTACGTTTGCTGCTATTTTGGGTGGGGAACAGCTCGCGTTTCTATTTGCAGCAGCAGGCATAGGTATCGCTATGATTTATCCGACCGTCATGGCGTTTATCGCAAAAAGGTATCCGCATGGCAGTGACACTGCCATTACCTTTACAGTTACACTAATGGGAGTCGGTAGCGTGGTTGGCAACTATGCTATAGGTGCAGTTATCGAAGGTGTGAAGAGGCTTTACGGAGCAGAAACACAAACTGGCTTGCTACGTGGACTTCAAGCTGGGTATGGTTTTATCGGTCTATGTGCAGCTATATGCGCGATATCCGGTTGTGTTTTATATCGTTATTTAAATCGCCGCCAAGAACTTATCTAGAATAGTTATTGCACTTATTTCTGTTCTTCCAAGCAACAACCTGCTGATTTCATGGCAGGTTGTTTTGTTGCAAATAGCGACCAACCTCCCACCATCGGACTCAAATGACCTTATTGGCTTCGAAATAGGCAGAAACGAGGTTTTTCGGACCCCAGAGTCGTTATTGAGTTGTTTTTGTGCAAAAACCGCTGTCTTCTGACTTGATAACGCCTCCTGAGTCCGAACACTCCGCCTAATGAAGCTAAATCCTGAAATAGCGACTATACAGTCCGCAACAATGACCTCTGAGCTGGTGATCACCATCCCAACAATTATCGCAGCCCTCCCGCCAGCTCCATTATTGTTCTAACAATCTGCTCTTCACCGCTACTAACCTTTTCCGTTGCAACTTCTCCCAAGGTTATATGATCGCCAACACAAACCGAGTGTGCGGAATGTCTGAACATTTCTATATCATTAGCATCGTTACCAAAAGCAATAAATTGCTGCGGTTCTATGCCTAAATTTTTTAGTCCTGTCCATTTGTTTACGCCTTGGGGACTTATATCCATAATATCTTCTTGTCCATGCTGGTAGATCACAATCGGCAGATTTTGCAGCTTATGTATAAGTTGTTTCCCGTTCAGACTGCTCAAAATAACTACCTTCACAATCTCATTCAGCTCCGACGGAGTTACATTTTTGGCGCGTTGTTCTGGATCTACATTTCTCCGCACCATTCCCGCCAACCATAGACCTAAATGCCCCTCATTTAATTGAGGATAAAATGATCGATGTCATCATAACGGATATCGATCTTTTCTCCGTTTCTTTTGACAAGATTTATATACAGAGGAGCTGCATCAACACTTCCGCCACCCACCAGCACATGGTAGTTTTCAACGCCTCGCCTTGATGAGCTAGATCCTGTATTTCATCCATGGATAATATTGCAGTTTTTTTATCATTACAGGCTGAAAGTATAATCGTCAAAGCAAACAATAACAGCATTATCAAGCTACGCTTACTTCTCATTCATAAACCTCCAAACTCTATATATTGTTATTTATAGGAAAATATAAGGTAATAATAACATAGCTTAGACTTGCTTTGAATGGATTGCGACCAGTTTCTGCTCTGAGTGCTAGAAATTCAAGCTCCCCACATCCTCCTCGGTTTCTTCCTGCAAATCTATTTTAAATTTGACGTTAATTTGTTATGTATGCTCTAATATAAATGAAGGGTGGAGCTGCATGTTATCATTTTTACTAACTTTAAAACGTTTATTCTCGGGCTTATGGAAAGCGCTAAAACGTAAAAATTTTCAAGTATTATTCTTATTAGTTTTGATGACGCTGTTGTCCGGAACCATTTTTTATGTCAAACAGGAAGGTTTGTCTGTCCTGGATGCTATTTATTTCTGTGTTGCAACGCTTAGTACATTAGGTCATCCAACATTTGTTCCCCAGACAGCACTCGGAAAAATATTTACGATCGTTTACATTATTGCAGGCACAGGGTTGTTCTTGGGAATGATGGGGTATATCGCTTATGAACTGATCAAACAAACCGATAAAGATAACAATTAAATAATGGAATCCAGAACTCGTGACATTATTAATAGCCTTGTTAGCCGAAGCTGACATGGCTATTTTTTTCAAATATTCGATTATATCTGTTTCTTTTTCGCAATCACTTTCACCTTCAATCAAAGCAATGTTGATGGATTAACGTGTCTCATCTCCAATGGCTGCAAGAGCTTTACTGCTTTCACCATTACCATTGAAATGACCAAACAAGGCTTGAAAAATGGCTTTATGCATGGCTGGATTGTTGGCCGCTCCATATTTTCTAACGTAAAAAAGCCGTTCTCTTTTAAAAGAGAACGGCTTTAAATGTTATTTTCACAGAAATCCTTAGAACACCCGCTTCTGATTCCGATCATCAATAATAATCTGCACCGCTTCCTTAAACCGTAGAGCATGCACTATCTCCCGCTCCCGCAGGAACTTGAGGCTATCCTGCAGGTCCACGTCATCCGTCATGTCAATCAGCCACTGGTATGTAGCCCGGGCTTTTTCCTCAGCCGCAATGTCTTCATAAAGGTCTGCCAAAGGGTCACCCTTAGCTTGAATATAGGCTGCGGTGAATGGAACTCCGCTAGCATCCGTGTAGAACAGGGCATGATCATGCGCTACAAAATGTGGCCCTAATCCCGCTTCCTCTAATTCACATACCGAAGCATCCTTCGTCAGCTTGTAGATCATCGTGGCAATCATCTCAAGGTGAGCGAATTCCTCAGTAGAAATATCGTTCAACACGCCAATAACTTTATCTGGAATCATGTATCTTTGATTCATATAGCGTAGTGCAGCGGCGAGCTCGCCATCTGCTCCTCCGTATTGCTCACTCAAATAACGCGCCATCCGGACATCACATTTACCCACCCGTACCGGATATTGCAGTTTTTTTTCGTATATCCACATTCGGGAACTTCCCTCCTCTAGAAAAATAGTTCCTTACGGTTATACTCCTCTTACACCTGCCAAGGCCAAGGGGGTTGATTCCATTCCCATGGACATTTAGAATAAGCGCGGCCAAAATTCTGCAGCGGACCATATAACTCCTGAAAATGATTCGCTAGCTTGGTTCGTTCCAGCGTAAGCTGATTAAATTGTTCAATACTTCTCAGATCGTCAGGATGCGTATTTAGATATAAGTTCAACTCCACTAAGGCAAAATCAAGGGTCTGCAACTGTTCAAGCAATTCATAATAACGTTGGTCGCAAGGATTTGCCTCCATAGTCTATTTTCCTCCTCCTTTGCACTTGGATTCATACGGACTAAATAGTGCTGGCCAGAGCGTTCCATACTTCAGAGCCTCCTGCAAACTAAACTGTGGCAAATCGGGTGGCTGAAAGGTGATAAATTGATTGGGTGGAACTACATACGTCTTGAACGGCACCGGTGGGCAAGGATCAAACGGGCCCCTAAAGGGGGTATACCTCCGCAGCTGTGATTCCATCTTTTTTGTACCTCCTTTGTTCCTGTTCCTTCTTTAAAGACTCTGAACATTACTCCCTTAGCTAACTTATGACAGCAGGACACAATATAAAACGTTATTTACAAAAAAAGCCCATTAGCAATTTTTTTGAGCAATGTGCACGACAAATAAGCTGTCTCCGGAAAAGTACCGGAAACAGCTTATAACTTGAGTCTTTTAGTATTCAGCTTAGGGGTTCGCTCTTTTGAACGAATCTTCGTGGGTAATCTCAAGGATATCCAACATAAATACAAAGATAGGAATACCAAGAATAAGTCCCCAGACACCTATATAATGCTCAGAGAACAACAACACGCTAAAGGTGAGGAACATCGGCAAATTCATTTTTGTGGACATCAGCTTAGGATTCAAGAAATAGCCTTCGATAAAATGCAACACCGCAATAATCGCCAGCACATAAGTAACTGTTATAAGACCGCCGATGTTGTAACCAATTATTAAAAGCGGAATGAGCGAAATCAAAAAACCAACCACCGGAATGAGACTGAGCAGAAAAATCAAAATCGCCAGGGCAAATAAATACGGGAAGTTAAGCAGCCACAAGCCAATAACAGTAAGACAGGTATTGAACATGGCAATGAGAATTTGCGCTTCTATTACTTTCCCAAAGGAAACGATGAATTTTCGGCTGAAATACTCCAGATCTATATAAAACCAGGCAATCCTGCTCTCTCTCATCCTAGAAGTGAAACTGACGACCCGGTTCTTCTCCAGAATAAACACAAAGCTTAAAATGGTTGATAGAACGAAAGTTGCACCCCAGTTGCTAACCTGCAGCACATAATCGATGCCTCTTTTGATATAGGACTGATAGTTAAGGTCCCTGAGCATATCATACAAATATAATGTAATCTTGTTCTGCGGAAGATCCTCTGACTTGAGATTGGTGAGGAAGATCGCCAATTGCTTAATCTGCTCCAATACTTTAGGAAGATATTTTACAAGGGCCAGTACAATCAATGCGATTAAAGCAAGGTATAGAATGACAATAATCACCTTACTGTTAACCTTCATGAATTTACCAATTTGTTTACTGAGCACAATCTGAAAGCTGTTCATGACAAAAGCAATCAGAAACGTCAGCAGCACCAGATTAAGCATCCCACGAACCATGTACAGCAGCAACCCGATAAGTGCGAGAATAAAAAAGCGTCTGGTAGTCCTATTCGCGTAGAATCGCTTGAATACATTCATTGATCTTGCTCCATTCAATTGCGATTAATAATGTTAAACTTCAATGGCTATAAAAAGGAAAACTTAGCCCCCACAAAAAAGCCGATAGAAACAAAAAGGAGTGACCAGGTTAGCGCTCCTGCAGTCGTTATAAGTATATATTTTTTGAAAGACATAGCACTGATTCCAGAGATATAGCTCGATACATGCCTCAGACCTGGAATAAAATAAGCAATGAAAATCGCCCAGTTTCCGAACCGCAAAAACCATCTTTTCATACTGGCAAAACGCTTGGGTGTAAGGCCAACCCACTTGCCGAATTTTGCTACCACAGGCTGCCCTAGCCTTAGACCAATAGTATAGCTGATAAGCATTCCTGTGATGGATCCCATGAAACAAACCAATACAGAAAGTGAAAAATCCAAAACCATAACGGAGGATAAATAGCCTACAAACAGCATTAACACCTCATCAGGCACAGGAAGTCCGATAATCCCAAGTGCCATAAGGCCAAATATGGCTAAATATCCGTACTGTGAAATAAACTCTATAATCCAAGGCATGGGTGTATCACTTCCTGTTGAAGGATTTTTTAAGGGACGGAAATGGGATACGGCTGATCATCATTACGGACAGCAATGCCATTAATCCGATGACCAGTCCTGGTTTCATACGTTCATCTAGTAAAGAAATCATCGACAGAATGACTCCAGCAGCAGTAATCGGCATCCCCACGAACCCTTTGGAAGGCGCCGACAGATTAAATCTGGCCAAACGAAGTGCGCCACAGATCAAAAAGAAAACTGCAGCTGCAGGTCCAATCCAGTGGGCATCTTCTAACCTATACAACAAGATAAGGAAGGTAGGCGCTAAACCAAATGATATAATATCCGCCAATGAGTCCAATTGTTTACCGAATTCACTAGTACATTGCAATATTCTTGCCAGTAATCCATCCAGTACATCGCATATTGCCGCGAGCAAAATCATTAATAAAGCTAGGCTATATCGTTCTTGAATCGTAAAATACAAGGACAGTGATCCTAGTCCCAAGTTTCCTAGTGTGCACGTTGAAGGCAACCAGTTCAATTTCATACAATCTCACCCCTTTCATAGCAGTATTTCTGTTGATCCGATTTAACCTACAAAGGTCACAGTAAAGCTGACACCGTTCTCCGTATTTTTCACTGTATAAAGACAAGCGTGCATATCTAGTATTCGCTTCGCAATGGAAAGCCCCAGACCCGTACCGCCTGTCATTCGACTGCGGGATGGCTCCAACCGATAGAACCGCTCCCAGATCTGCTCCAGCTGATCTTCAGGGATTGATTCTCCTATATTTTGAATAGTGAATACAATAGTCTGGGCATGACTCTCAATATTGACGGTGATAGAACTTCTTTCTTCCGCATGCCTGATAGCATTGGTCATAAAATTTAGCATAACTTGTTCGATCCAGTTCACATCCGCATAGACCGATAATTCATTTGCAGGAATAATGATGACTTCCAAATGTTTTTCACTCAGCAAGTGGACCAGCTTGTCCGTCACCTTTTCCGTCAGTTCACTTAACATAAAGGAAGTTTTCCGAAGTTTAATCGTGCCCGACTCCAACCGCGCTAGATCTAGCATATTTTTAACAAGAAACTCCATTTTATCGGCTTCCTCAATAATTACCTTAATGTAGTGATCCTGCTTGCCGGCGCTAACGCCATCTTCCAAGCCTTCAGCAAAACCTTTGATAATACTGAGTGGTGTCTTCAATTCATGGGAGGCGTTGGCAAAAAAGTCCTGCTGCATGATCTCCATTCTTTGTTTCTGCTCCATATCCTCAACTAGCTGCTGATTGGCCTCTCTTAACTCTCGTAAAGCAGAATCCAGACTTAGTGATAAGGTGAACATGCTGTTAGAAAGGCTGCCTAACTCATCCTTCTGCCGAATCGATGTGTCCCCTGTAAAATCCAGAGAAACCATACGTTTGGCTATTTTATTTAATTTAATTAGCGGACGCGTTACCATTTTCGAGAAAAAGAGAGAAAGCACCAGAATCAGGACAAAACCACCCATTCCCAGATATAAAAAGAACCAACGCAACGCATCGTTCGAATCCTTAACTTCCTGTAATGAAGTGACTGTGAATAGTAATTCAATTTCTCCGTTACTTTGCTTCAGGGGCAGAATAACCACAGAATTGCGACTCCCACTCCAGGGAGCAATCCAGTCTTGTTTCTGTATTTTCAAATTTTTGAAGTCTTCTGCCTGCGCCGATGTCAAAGGAAACCATTCCTCTAGAGCCTCAAACAGTATTCCCTGGCGTGGATTCCATATTTTCAAATCAGGCAGTACAACTTCGGCAACAGTACCAGATGCATGAATCGTCCCAGTCTCTCCCGTCTCCCCTATTGTTCCGCCCCCTTTTTTTGTAATACTTATGGGGTAGAGTATAACGGGTGAAGCACTGTCTTCGTCCAAAAGTTCGCCTTCCACGCTCAACTGATCATCTACTTTAATGTTTGCTGCTCTTAGTGAATCTCCGTACTGATTCATGAATAGGGATAAAGAAACAACCATACTCTTCCCGTCATCATCGATTAGCTTTATATGAAATGGATCTTCTGAATTCATCTTTCCATCCAGCTTCAAAATAACCATTTGTGTTTTATTCCGCAGCATAAACCGGACAAGCTCCTGAGAGGTTCGAGTGCTTCCCCATGGCTCACTTATATATCTTGCCGCAAAGCTCTTAAGGTGTTTCTCCACGCGGTGCTCTTTTTGCTTCTGATAGAAATTGTCAAACAACAGCAATTGGCTTAGAATCACCATGCCATAGAAGCAAAGGAAAAAGATAACGGTCATCACAAACAGTTTAAAAGTAATTCCCCGTCTTCTCATGCCTCTTCCTCGAACATGTATCCTGTGCCAATTACCGTACGAATAAAACGTGATTCATAACCCAATTTACTTCGCAGCTTTTTAATATGACTGTCCACAACTCTGGAATCCCCTTCAAATTCAATTCCCCAGATCCGACTGAGGATCGTATCCCTTGAAATGACAATCCCTTTATTTCGTATTAAAAGCCATAAAAGATCATATTCCTTAGGGGTAAGCTCCACTTCCGCATCTTCTACCTCCAACCGATGAGCTAAGGTATTAAACATCGCGGAACCAAATTTTATTATGCCAGATTCAGGCTGATGGGTGCCTTCAACCCGCTTCATGAGTGCATTTGCCCGGGCTACCAGCACCTTTGGACTAAATGGTTTTGTAACATAATCATCGGCTCCTAATTCAAATCCATAGATTTTGTCGTCATCTGTAGACTTGGCGGTTAACAAAATGATGGGTACCGCTGATTTCTCACGAACTTCACGGCACACTTCAAAGCCATTCATAGCAGGCATCATGATATCCAGAATCAGCAGATCCGGCAGCAGTGAATCAAACCAAACCAATGCATCTCTTCCATTATCCGCTTCAAGTACTTCCCAATCATTCTGTAAGAAATAATCAGATACCAGTTCACGAATACGAATTTCATCCTCAACGAGAAGAAGTTTCTTTTTCAATCTAGACCCCGCTTTCAAACAATTTATAAACATTAGCATAGACGAGCGTTATGTCCTTTATGTGTCCACAAAAAACTCCCCCTGTCGTGAGCCATAAAGCTCTTACAGGAGGAGTTCATTATATCCCTGATCAAACGGAACAATACGTTACAATCTTTAATAGGTTATTCTTTATCCTCATCCAATTTTGATGAGGTTTCTTCATCCTCAACACGGGGCTCCCGGTGGATATTAATTCTAGTGATACGCAATCTTGTCGATTCCTCGACTTCAAAAATAACATCTTCAACTTTGACACGTTTTCCTTTGGTTGGATTACCTTCCAGCTCCTTAAACAACCAGCCGCCGATGGAATCCACCTCATCATCTTCAATCACAACACCCGTAAGATCGTTGACATCCTCAATCAGCATCCGGCCCTCAACAGAGATATACTCCCCGTTATGTTCCACACTTGGACGCTCATCTTCGAACTCGTCATGCAGATCTCCTACGATTTCTTCCAGAATCTCTTCTGCTGTCAGCAAACCTGCTGTGCCGCCATATTCATCGACAACCAACGTTAGCTGCGCCTTATTCTTCTGCATAAAACGAAGAGTATGACTGATCTCCATCGATTCCGGAACGTTAAGGATAGGCCGAACCAGAGTTGTAAGATCATTCTGCTGCTCCGGTGGAGCAAACAACAGGTCGGTAATATGAATAAAACCGATAATACGGTCCTTATCTTCCAGAGCAACCGGATAACGTGAATGTCTCGTTTCGGTAATAATCTTCATATTTTCTTCTAACGAAAGATTGCTGTAAAGCACATCCATATCTGTACGAGGCAGCATGACTTCACGTGCAAGCAGATCTGAGAATTCAAAGATATTATCCATTAGTTTCATTTCATCTTTGTCAATGACGCCACTCTTGGCGCTCTGATTCATCAGAATACGTATTTCCTCTTCCGAGTGTGCTGCTTCACTTTCATTTGCAGGCTCCACACCGACTAACCGAAGTAACGCGTTGGCTGAAGCATTCAGCACCCAGATAAAAGGCATGAACACATTATAGAAGAACATCAGGGGTGCAGATAACAACAGTGCCGAACCTTCTGTTCTTTGAATCGCGAGCGATTTAGGAGCAAGCTCCCCAAGTACAATATGTAAAAATGTAATGATCGAAAATCCAATAATCACAGATACAGTAGAAATCAGGGTATGATCGGTGATCCCCATCTGGTACATTAAAGGTTCGACCAACAGCTCAGAAATCGCGGGCTCTCCAACCCAACCTAAGCCCAGCGATGCAAGTGTTATCCCAAACTGAGTGGCGGATAAATAGGAGTCCAGTCTCTTATTTACTTTCAGAGCATATCCAGCCATTTTATTACCTTCACTGACAAGTTGGGTCAGGCGGGACTGCCTGACCTTAACTAATGAAAATTCCGCTGCTACAAAAATACCGTTCAATAATACGAGCACCAGAACCAGCAAAAGATTAAGCAATAATCTCCCTACTTCAAATTCCGTATGCACCACTTAACAACGCCTCATTTCTACAGATTGATCGCTTTTCTAGTTTTGAAGTCAACTTCCGGATAATACATATCCGCCACTAACAGATTAGGTCCGCAGCAGCCTGCTGCATCGCAGTGGCAGTTCACCTTTTGGTTCAGCGGGTGTTTAGTCTGCCAATCGATAAATATATCATCCAGCTTTTGGTTCTCGATGTTGCCAAAGGCTGCGATATCAGCGAAATCTGTAACAAAAACATCGCCCGTAAACATGTTTACGTTCACTCGATTCCGGCCATCCGGATCATTGCGAAGGGTAACATTCTTCTCGGCGCGCATTCTGCTTATCAGCTTCTGGTCTTCTTCCAGGAAGCTGCAAGCAAAAAACGGAAGGGTCCCAAACAGCATCCAAATCTCCGGATCACGGGTATCCAGTAGTTTATGGATTGCCGTCCGCATTTCATTCAAGGACAACACTGGCAACGCCGAAGCAAAACTGGAGTTGTACATAGGATGTACCTCATGCCGTTTGGCGCCCATGTCGAGAATCAACTTATGAATTTCAGGCAGCTTAGTATGTGTACGGTAATTAATCATAGTTTCCGCAGAAATTAGCATACCATCCTCACTTAGCCGTCGAGAATTCTCAATCATTGCATTATATAACCGATATGCACTTTCCTTTGAAACAGCATGCCCGCTGTTGGCAAAACCAACTTCATGAAAATCGTCTCCGTTCACATAATTAAAAGAAATATGCATAACGTCCAAATACGGAAGCAGCTTTTCATATCGAGCATACGGCATCGTCAGATTAGAATTAATTTGCGATCTAATCCCCCGCTCTTTGGCATATTTTAAGAGCGGCACTATGATATTATCCACCGTTCCGGCCAAAAACATAGGCTCTCCGCCGGTAATACTAATAGTCTCCAGATGCTCTACTTCATCTAAACGGTCCAACATATTTTTAAGCGGCAGCATATCCCCTTCTCTAGAGGTTAAACTATCACCTACCGCACAGTGTTCACACCGCATATTACATAAATTGGTTACTGTAAATTCCACACTCGTTAGCACATGGCGTCCATGCTTGCGTAAAGAAGTAATGGGATCCCATGGATCGTAGCTTGGCGACAGCTCCTTCGGTGAAGATGTTAATGGTCTTAAAACATTCATTTGTACTAGCTCCTTTAAATCTTATTCCTATTATTAACCCATAATCATGAAGATTGAACGGTGTCTTATCCTATATCATACCACGTTAGTCAGAAAAACTGCACTTCGGATGTCTTTCGGACTGTCCTCACAAGCTTTCTCACTGTAAAAAATAATAGCAGCGAGACGAAGAAGAGGCTTCCGCGAGTTATGCGGACAAGCCTATTCTTCTCTCTTCGCTGCTATGATAAATATTTTGGCGTTCCCACAGAATCGCCTTGATCTGCGACGTCAACGATAACAACGGAGAGGGCTTTTCCTAGATCCCTTTCGAACGGTACGACTTTCTCTCCTTCAGGCCCTGTAAGCACACGTACGATCGGTCTGTGAGGCGTACTTGGATCTATTTTGACAACAACTCCACTTTCACCCGTACTGAGCTTCACCGTAAGACCAAGTGGATAGATAGCCACACGATCTCTAAATAACTCTAGCTGCTTCTGCTCATACAATGTACCGGAACCTACATAAAGCGCCTCAACGGCTTGATGTGGCAGCATAGCCTTTTTGTAGACCCGGTTGGAGGTCATGGCATCGTAGGAATCAGCCACGCCCAACCATTTGGCATATTCATGAATTTGAGGTCCTTTTAATCCCCGCGGATATCCGGATCCGTCAATGCGTTCATGATGCTGAAGCGCACAATGAGCCGCGAGCAGCGGGATATTCGGTTCTTCCTTGAGAATCTGATACCCGATCTCGGTGTGTGCCTGCATATGCCGAAATTCATCTTCACTGAGCTTGCCGGGTTTTTGAATGATTTTTATCGGGACTTGGGTCTTGCCAATATCATGCAGCAGCGCACCCAGACCAATCACTCGAAGCTCCTCTTTGCTGTACCCATGCGCAATGCCAAGCACCAAAGTGTACAAGCAGACGTTCAGGGAATGGACGTACAAGTAGTTATCAGCAGTGTGCATATCAAGCAGCATGATCATCGGATCTTCTTGTAAAGACAAATCATCCAGGATGCTATCCATGATTTTTGAGAATTTTTTATCCAGATGGTAGAATCCCTTACTTATTCCTGAAGCGCCTGTCATTTGCTGAAACTGATTACGAATCACCTTCAGTGCCTGATTGCGCGTCTCATCTTGAAGCATACCTATAATCTCAACATCGTCCGTGACAGAGTCCTCTATGTAAATATAACCGATGTCAATTCTTGCAAGCCTCTTGATCAACGCATCAGTAAGCTCCACCCCATCCGCGAGGAGAGTTAGACCTTCATCATTATATATTTTTTTACCTAATTTCATGCCTGCTTGAAGCTGATTCACGGATACTAAACGCACTTAGCTCACTCCTGCCTTTAACGGTAAAATGCTATTCTGTTTTGAAATCCTTGGGTCACACGCTTTGTCTATACCGTTTATGTAGAGATCAGACAGGTGCACCATGAAGAACATCGGGTGTGTCTAGGTCTTTGCCTATGGGCATTAACGCATAATAAACAACCAGAATATAGCAGCAAGAATAAATCTGTAGATCGCGAAATGCGTCAATCTAATCTTTTGAATCAATTTCATAAACAAAATGACCACTACATAAGCCACTACAAAAGAAATCAGAAATCCAATTACAAAATAGCCAATCGTCTCACTAGTGAAGTTCTTATAAGAATCCAACAGTTCATATCCGGAAGCCGCACACATAATAGGAATGGCTATAAGGAAGGAGAAATCCGCAGAAGCTTTATAACTAACTCCACTTAACATCCCTCCGGAGATCGTAGATCCCGAACGAGAAAATCCTGGCCACAGCACTGAAATAATCTGATACATCCCGATAGCCAGCGCCTGTCCGTAAGAAAGATCGTCTAGCTCATGCGCTGTAACTCTAATTTTGCGTCTATTTACCCATTCTGCGATAATCATTAGAATCCCTCCGGCGACAAGCGCCCAAAGAACAGTCGTGGCCCCAAAGAGACTTTTTATAAAATCGCGGGCAAAAAATGCCACAGCTAGTGCTGGGGCAATCCCAAGTATTACATGGATTAAGTTCAAACGAGACGCCGGCATCACACCGCCTCTTCCTGAGTTCTTACGCCCAATGCCCAGCAAATTAAGCACACGCTCGCGGTAAACAAGCGCAATCGCCAATATTGCCCCTAGCTGAATAACGATTTCATAAGTCTTCATAATCGAATCCTGCTCATCAAAGCCCAGAAGCTTCGAGGTCAAAATCATGTGTCCTGTAGAAGAAACAGGAATAAATTCAGTGATCCCTTCGACAATTGCTAAAATAATAGCTGTAATCGTGTCCATAATTTCCTCCTATTTTTTTGGGAATCTAGCACTGTCTAAATGGAATCAAAAAGTAAATCTTGTAAGCTGCAGGTTTACTCAGACTTGATCTGCCAGCGAGTGAGCATGCATTCATCAAGACTGTCCGGGCGCTGCAATTCCATCCCAAGCAGGTCGCGTAAAAAATGAGGCAGCAAAAATAAAGGATCCTTCCCATTGGCGATCGTCTCATAGCCTGCACGGAAAGTAAACATGTCCAGCGTACCAACATTATACTCTTTATCATCCTCCAGCGGATTTCCTTCGACAAAAACTGCAATATTGTTATCATACGGTATCTGCTGCGGATCGTACAAGATTTTTATCCCATCTACTGCTAAGCTGCCCAGATAATTCCCGCGAAAGCCATACCCAAAAATCACCTTATTATAAAATTCTTCCGTAAGACTCTGCTCCAAAGCTATGCGAATATCTAGGCCTTTCAGCTTGATTACGCATGTATTAATGGGAGAAGGACATAGGGCGTGCAGCATTCCCGTTGTAACCTCCCCTTCAGGCAAAGGTCCTAGAAGCTGACCTGTGTTAACTATCGACAAACTGGCGCCTGTAAATCTACGTACAGCTTGGGCTAAAAGATTGCCAAAAGGGGATTCTCCCTGCAAATTCAAAGGAAGCTCACGATCTGTGATCGCAACGGTCTGCTGAAGAGCCTCACGACCACGCTCCAAATGAATAGTAGCGGCAGGACCTACAACCTCTTCCTTCAGTTCTGGGTCAATCGGAATACATTCACCTGCCACCAGACTGAATCCAGTTTGTCCCTCTCTCCGCTCAAATTGAAGCCGCCCGAGGTAACGCCCGAATTTCCCCGCTCCACATACAGCTGTTCCGTTAATCATGAGCGGCTCTTCCAGCATATGATGCGTATGTCCACCAAGAATAGCATGCACACCTTCCAGCCGCTCTGCCAGAATTCGATCTGCGGGAAGCCCCAAATGAGAAAGGATGATTAGAATATCCACCTGGGGAGCTAAAAGAAGGCATTGTTCCCGAAGGGTTGTCTCGGGATCCAGGGCATCCCAGCCCAGCAAGGAATAGAACGAACTAAATGCCGCTGTCGCTCCAGTTATTCCTATTCTGATTCCATCCTTCTCCAAGATGGCATGACGCTTCATCCAGTGGGGAGGTTCCCCTGTTGCAGTCTCCACAAAATTACAGCATACCACTGGGCACTGTAACCCGGAGAAAATAGAGGATAACATCTCCTGTGAGAATGTTAACCCCTCATTATTACCGATGGTTACAGTATCATATCCTGTTAAGTTAAGTACATCGATGTTAGCCTGACCCATAGTTCCTTCTGTCTCGACGGCTGCACGATCCATATGATCGCCAATATCCAGCAACAGCACAGGCTCTTCCCCCGCTGCAGCTCTTTGTCTCTCGATTTCTGCTGCCAATGGACTCACCATTTCGAAATGGCTATGTATATCATTGGTATGAAGTATGGTCAGTCTTTGCGGCACATGCCCCATTAGCAACATTCCTCCTACCTGTTGAGCCGCTCTTTAATGAAGCAGCCGATGCATGATCTTATAGAGCCTAGCATAACATTTTCAGGCTCATTATGGTATATTGTAGACATTACAACATATTTCAGAGGTGAATAAGTATGCATATCACAATCCGTCTGTTCGCGGGTTTGGCTGAGATTATCGGCTCATCTTCTCTGACCTTTCATGCGACAGAGAATCCCTTAACCGCTGGGAAGTTAAAAGAACTCCTTTCAACCTCTTATCCGGATGCAGCATCCCTAATTGGAACTTCTTTGGTCGCCATTGACCGGGAATATGCACCTGATGAAGCCCTCATCACCGAGTCTGCCGAAGTTGCATTAATTCCTCCCGTTTCCGGTGGAGAGAATGGTTCTTTATATGAGAGCACTTCTGACGGCCTCTATAGCATAACGGATCTGCCTTTAAATGCTGAGAAGCTTCTGGATGCCGTCCTCGACGCCAATCATGGAGCATCCCTGTTATTTGTAGGAACTACACGCGAAATGACCGGAGAACAACGTACAACAGCATTAGACTATGAAGCCTATATTCCTATGGCCTTAAGCAAGCTGAAAGAAATTGGTGACGAGGTGCAGAATCGCTGGAATGCACGCTGCGCGATTTCCCACCGCATTGGGCTTGTAGGCCTGAAGGAAGCAAGCGTTATCATTGCCGTCTCTACCCCTCATCGCGATACCTGTTACGAGGCTAGTCGTCTGGCCATTGAACTGCTGAAACAGACCGTCCCTATCTGGAAAAAAGACATCAATGAATCAGGCCAGCACTGGGTAGGCTCTGAACAAAAGGCTGCCGATTCCCTCCACAATTAATCTTCACTCCTTTTTCATTGAAAAATCTGCACTTTGTTGATATTCTGGATAAAATCGGATAAAAGGTGGCATAGGCATTGAGAGTACACGTCTCGGATCTAAAACCTGGTAATCACCTCAACTCAGACGCTTATAGTTCAAGAGGTCTGCATGTATTACCAAAGGGATCGCTGCTCCAGATAGATGATATCGCCAAGCTGATGCAGCATGGAGTTGATTATGTTGATATCCAGACGTTAGTGGAAGAACCTGCCCCATTAAGCAGACCTTCAATTATTCAGACGGTGACCACTAGTTTTGATACCATGATTGACGGCTTTGAGAATCTTTATATGGAAGCACTATTAAAAGGAAGCTTTAACCAATCCGTGGTTAACGACATTCTTCAGCCTTCGCTTCAATCGTTGGACAAGCAAAAGGATGTAGTCTCCCTGCTGCTTCTGCTCGATCGCGAAGATAATTATACCTACAATCACTCTTTGCAGGTAGGTATGCTCTCTTATTATATTGCAATCTGGCTTGGGTATTCCAAACAAGAATGCTATGAGATTGGACGAGCTGGATATTTAATTGATATTGGAAAATGTAGAATCTCACCTGCACTATTAAATAAGCCTGGGAAATTAACCGCGGAAGAATTCGAAGAAGTTAAACTACATACTAAGTACGGCTACGAAATTATCCGCAATTCGATGGATGACTCACATACAGCTTTGGCCGCCCTGCAGCATCATGAACGTGAGGACGGTTCTGGCTATCCTAATAAGCTAACCAAATCCGATATTCATCCTTATGCGCAAATTGCTGCTGTAGCTGACATCTATAGTGCGATGACTTCTAAACGCGTCTATCAGTCCAAGCAAGAGCTTATTTCTGTCCTACGTGAACTAAATGACCTCAGCTTTGGTAAGCTGAACGGTAGAACGGTTCAAGCCTTTATACAGCATTTAATGCCTAACTTTATCGGCAAGCGAGTATTACTGAACACGGGTGACACAGGTGTGATTATCATGAACAATCCAGTTGATATTTTCCGTCCGCTGGTAAAGATCGATGGATTATTTGTCGATCTAGCCCGCGAACGTAACGTTACGATTGTGGAAATCTACATGGACTAGGGCGTTTCTTGAGGTCCTGCGTTGTTTAGCAAAAGGTTCAGAGCTGCTGTTTGTACACTAAATCCCCCGGTTTGACTACGGGGGATTTTTTAGTTGTACTTTGTGCAACAAAATTCATGTCTACCAGGCTGACTTCTGATTTTGTTGTACTTTGTGCAACAGTATCCACGTCTAGCGAGCTGAATTGTGATTTAGTTGTACTTTGTGCAACAGAATTCACGTCTAGCGAGCCGATTTCTGATTTTGTTGTACTTTGTGCAACAGAATCCACGTCTAGCGAGCTGAATTGTGATTTAGTTGTACTTTGTGCAACAGTATCCACGTCTAGCGAGCTGAATTGTGATTTAGTTGTACTTTTGCAACTAAATCCACGTCTAGCGAGCTGAATTGTGATTTAGTTGTACTTTGTGCAACTAAATCCACGTCTAGCGAGCCGATTTCTGATTTAGTTGTACTTTGTGCAACTAGAATTAAGGAAAATGCCCTTAATAAGGGCATTTCTCGAAAATAGCTGCACAAAGTGCAATTAACAGTATTTTTATAACGAGAATGGCGGTTACTATTGTACAAACTGCAACTAAACGATTCGTTTCCTGATTACTCCTAAACTTCCCTCGATTTTCACCTCTACTTGTTTCCTTCTGACTTCGAAGATAGTTCCTCCTACCCTCAACATAGTAAGGCCCCTCAATTTAATTATCTGACGTAACGTTTGAATTTCTCTTCTCATGGCGAAACTAATATGTGGTTTTAAATTGCTGTAGGAGGAAAAAAGCATGCTTCCTGTCCATGAACGCCTTGCCGAGTTGTTCACCCTGAGCCGTAGACGGCAGCTTACTGCTGCTGAGGAAACGGAACAACAGCAGTGCCTGCAAATAAACGCTACCTACTGCTATGAGTTGGCCCGATTGCAAAATGAAATCCAATTAGCGGAACAGACAGCTGATCTACAATGGCATCAAGATATTTGTGCACAAATGTTTGAGCTGCGTGTGACGGGCAGGGTATCCAAACGTCCTAAGTAACTGAATAGAAATCTAACCCTGCTGTATTATGTTCTGCTGTTCTGCTGTTCTTGCATTCTTCCGTTCTTCCGTTCTTCCGTTCTGCCGTTCTGCCGTTCTGCCGTTCTTCCATTCTGCCGTTCTGCCGTTCTTCCGTGCTTCCGTGCTTCCGTTCTTCCGTTCTTCCATTCTGCCGTTCTTCCGTTCTTCCGTTCTTCCGTTCTTCCATTCTGCCGTTCTTCCGTTCTTCCCTTCTTCCCTTCTTCCCTTCTTCCCTTCTTCCCTTCTTCCATTCTGCCGTTCTTCCTTTGCCTTGTCCCGTAATACCTATATGCCATATTCCACTCTACTCTGATCCACCAAGCCCCGGCCACATTAATCACTATATCCCTATAAAAAACAGCCCACACCGCAGTTGCCTAAGCAACGGGAATGAGCTGTTGTTGTGTTCTGTTCTGTTCTGTTCTGTTCTGTTCTGTTGTGTTCTGTTCTGTCGGTCTATAGGAAGCGGAATTGCGCTTCGATCAGACCGTTGTATACCCCATCACGGGATGTCAACTCATGATGGTTTCCTTCTTCTTTTATCTCTCCGTGATCGAGGACGACTATTTTATCCGCATGGCGGATGGTAGAAAGTCTGTGCGCTACGATAAAGGAGGTTCGGCCTTGAAGCAGGATTTTGAGTGCCTCCTGGATCTTCAGCTCTGTCTCCGTATCAATGCTGGCAGTTGCCTCATCCAGGATTAGAATACGCGGATTTGCCAAGAGCGCCCGGGCGAAGGAGAGAAGCTGACGTTGTCCCATCGACAACGCGCTGCCGCGCTCTTCCACCTCTGTCTCATACCCACCGGGCAGCTTCATGATGAAGTCGTGGGCATCCACGGCTTTTGCAGCATTTTCCACTTCTTCATCTGTAGCCTCCAGACGGCCAAAACGGATATTATCCCGAATCGTTCCCGAGAAAATAAAGGTATCTTGCAGCACGATTCCGATCTGCCTTCGCAGGCTGTCTAACGTAACCCCGCGGATATCTTCACCGTCTATCGTGATTCGGCCGCTTTTGATATCATAAAACCGGCCAATCAGGTTAATGATCGTACTTTTACCAGAACCTGTATGACCTACGAGCGCGATCGACTGTCCTGCTTTTACATCCAGATCAATACCTTTTAATGCAGCCCGGCCTTTTTCATATTCAAAAATGACCTTCTCAAAGTTAATATCCCCACGAATCGTTCCCATTGGCTTAGCACCAGGATTATCTTGAACCGCAGGTTGCTCATCCAAATATTCAAAGATCCGTTCCGAGGAAGCCATTGCCACAAGCAGCTGATTGTACATCTGCCCAAGGCGATTAATCGGGTCCCAGAAGTTGCTGACATAAGAACTGAATGCTACCAGCATACCTACTGTGAGTTCTCCAGATTGGATCAGATAAGCCCCCAGCCAAAAGAGGATCATTGTTCCAAAACCACCTGTGACCTCAATAATCGGACCGAACGCCTGGTTCATCGCAGAGGCTTTGTTCCAGGATTTTTTGCTGTCGGTATTCATAACATCGAAATAATTCATATTTTCTTGTTCTTGGGTGTAGGCTTGTGTGACTCTGATTCCCTGAATCGATTCATTTAAATGAGAATTAATTCTGGAGTTCTTCATCCGCACATCCTGCCAAGCGATCCGAATCTTTTGGCGCAGCTTAGTTGAAACAAAGAACATAATCGGAACCGTAACCATTACTGCAAGACCTAGCTTCCAGTTGATCACTAGTAGAATAATGGTAATCCCCATAAGCTGCACGCAGTCGATCATCAGATTGACAACCCCGTTTGTGAACAAGTCCTGCAAAGAGTTGATATCATTGGTTACCCGCACTAATACCGAACCTGCCGGACGTTTATCAAAGAAGTTAAAGGAGAGCTTCTGAATATGCTTGAACAAATCTGAGCGCAAATCATAAATCACTCTTTGGCCGATGATGTTCGTGTATTTAATCCGGTATACTCCCGCAATCCATTGAATCAGATATAAGACGATTACCCCTGCTGTAAGCGAATATAGCAGAGATAAGCTGGGATTCCCCACCTTTGGTGCAATCGCACGGTCAATGGCTAAACTTGTTAGGAACGGGACGGTCAACTTCGTGATAGTTCCCAGAATCATCATGATGGACACCAATGGAAGCATCTGCTTTGCATAAGGCTTCATGTACCCGAACAGTCTGGTGAATTGCTTCCAGTCAAAAGCCTTATCGATGACATCATCATCTTTATATACAAAACGTTCATCCAGCTCTTGCTGCTCGGCTGCTTTATTTTTTGCTCCCGTAGCGGTCATTGGTTTGGCTTCAAGTTTCATATGCCTCACTCCTCCCCTCTTCCGGTCGCTCTGGCCAGATAATCAGCATACTGTATCCGGTATACATCCTGATAAGGACCCGGCACTTCAATTAGCTCTTTATGGGTACCACGCTGCTGTACATGACCTTCGTTCATGACGATAATCTGATCCGCATGGCGCAAGGAGGAGATCCGATGGGCAATAATAAGTGTAGTGCGCCCCTTCATGACCTCTTGGAATCCGGCTTGAATCTCGTGCTCCGTCTCCATATCGACAGCGCTGGTCGCATCATCGAGGATAAGAATCCGCGGATTCTTAAGCAGGGCTCTAGCGATGGCAATCCGTTGCTTTTGTCCACCGGAAAGACCCATTCCGCGCTCACCCACCACAGTGTCATAACCATCTTCCATCTCCATGATGAAATCATGGGCTTTGGCAAGTTGTGCAGCTCGGATAATTTCTTCCATGCTTACATTTTTCAACCCATAGGAGATGTTGTTGCGAATTGAGGAGGAGAACAGGAAGGTCTCCTGAAAGACCGTCGCGATCTGTGAACGCAAGCTGCGAACATTGTATTCTCTGATGTCCATCCCATCCAGTGTGATGCTGCCTTCATTAACGTCATAAGCACGCATCATCAGCTGTGTAATGGTCGATTTACCAGAGCCCGTTCCTCCAAGGAACCCTATAACCGCACCAGATTTAGCCTCAAAATCAATGTCTGTAACCGCAGGCATTTTGTTTCCATAAGCAAATGTGACGTGATTAAACGCTACATCTCCCTTAACCTCAGAAGGTACCAGTTCACGGGCGTTCTCTTTATCCTTCACATCAATATTCTGATTAAGTACTTCCAATACACGTTCTCCCGATGCTTTGGACTGTGTATAGTTATTAATATGGAATCCAAGACCCCAAATCGGTCCAATGATGTACCAAATTAAGCTGAAAAAAGCAACCAGTTCGCCCAGTGACATTTTCCCCTTAATAACTAACGTTCCGCCTACTCCAAGCAGAATAGCTGCACTGATCGATGCTAAAAACTCCATCGCTGGAAAAAACTTACTCCAGAGCTCAGCAGCAAAAATCTGGTTATTCTTATAACGTTCGTTACGGTGCGAGAATTTCTCTACTTCATGAGCCTCTCTCGCAAACGATTTGACGGTGCGCACACCCGTGATATTCTCCTGTACAGCCGTAGTCAGAGAACTGAGCGCAAGGCGCATCTCTTGAAAGGCCGGGTGAATCTTAGACTCAAATTTTAGCGCAATAAACGCCAGGATTGGCATCGTAATCAAAGTTACTAGAGTAAGCTGCCAATTGAGTGAGAACATCATAATCGAACCAAAAATGACCATAAAAAAGACATTAAGCAACTGAGCAAAACCGAAACCGATAAAGTTACGAATCGCTTCCAAATCTCCGGTTAGTCGGGACATCAAATCCCCAGTTTTCGCGGTATCATAATAACGGAAAGATAGGAATTGCAGCTTCTCATAACAAGCATTACGCAGCCGGTATGCAAGAAAGTTACCTAGCCGTCCTCCAAAAAAACCATGTGCAAACTGCAGGCATGCTTTTACTATTACTACAGCTAACACGCTCAATGCGAGCACTGGCACCTCTGTAAACTTAAGTGGCACAATAACATCATCGATCAGCTTTCTTAACAAATTGGGGGTAATCAGCCCCACTGCAGTTGCAGCGGCCAAACATATAATCGAAAGAATCAGAAAATGCAGCTTCTCTCGATAATAACCGCGCAGTTGCCTGAGAACATCCATATCTCTCCTCCTTAAGGCTTACTAGTAAGCGTTTTTTTGTATAAAGCAAATGTTACATCGTAAGCTAGCTTTTTTAGCGCTTACAATTTAGTGACTTTATGCAGTGTATCATCCATAATTTAATGCGGCAAAGGGGAGAATTGCGCGTTTTTGCGGTTATTTCGGAAAAAAGCAGCATCTACATGATATAAAGGACCCTCGTTATCTTAAAATGCTCGTGTTTCCTCCTTAATCCTGATGAATGAAGAATCTACATGAATATTGTAATCATCGTGTAATATTAGGAGGACCTTTATTCGGTTTTTTGCATAATTATTGGAATTTATTCCAGGTTTCGAAGAGTTCACTTTTTCGCCGTCTTAAATTTGCCTCAGATGTAAAACTTTTACCACAATTTACCGTAATATAGTAATACAACACTTTTTACTTATATTATGGAGGGGAACTATATTGAAAAAGCAGCTTATTTTATATTGTATTATCGCCATTATCCTTCTCTCAGGGTGTAGCAATACAAATAACAATAACCCTACGGACGCAAACACAGCGATCAACGAATCTAAAAACTTGTTTAATTTCGGGGAAATTTCCTCAAAAGCAGATACAGCAGCACCCTCACCTGAAAAAACGCTAAGAGAAATAAGCAATTTTGTTATTGCCGACATTTGGAATGTAGGGTTTGTAGATGTTATCTCATACACTAGAAGTGGTACAAGCAGTACAGGAGCGAGCATGGACATAGACTTTACGGTCGAACAGCTTGGCAAAGCCATGGAAGAGAAAAAAGAATACGATACATATATGAACAAGTTAGATACTAAGTATGATTCTATTAAGAAAATATGGGCCAAGCTTTCACCAGAAATTGATCTTTTATATAAGCAGATCCAGGAGACACCTCCAAAAGCAAACGATGACAGCTTAACACTTGATGCAGGTAAATTTAATCAATATTCAGAGGCTTTTAATAAAGAAGTGAATGATCTGGCAAAACAGTAGCCTTTACTATATAAAAAACCCCGCCAATGATTTGGCGCCATTCTATTCTTTCTCTCATAAAATATAAAATCAACAATGAGAGGTTAGGTGAATAGGATGAGTATACAGTTTCTTGATATGCGGATTTCACAGGGCAGCACTATGGATGCGCAAAATCTTAATTTAGTTCGTTCAGGTGCAATTTTCGGTGACATTGGACTTCAGACAGTAAATGTTACACCTGCAAATGCAGGCTTAGTGAGAGTCACATTGAATGCTTTTGCCAGACTTAGTGTTGATGTTAGCATTATAGTTCAGAATGATGTTACTTTTAGTATTTACCGCAATAATATATTAATTTTTAGTACAACGTACCCCGGAAACATCAATAATACAACGACCCAATATGAAATGGTTGGAATCACCGCTGTCGACTATCCGCCTTCGACCGATGTGCTTACCGGCCAGATTCAATACACCATTGTAGCATCAGCGATTAGAACGGCATCTCTGGGAGCCAGATCCTTCAGTGGAATTGCCGTTGCCGGAAATGGATAGTTGAAAATATTAAAGGTGTGTCCCCGGAGCATTCGGGGATTTTTTCAATTGTGCCCATAAAAAAGCATCCGCAGAAAAATATCTACGGATGCTTTGAAGAAATATAAGCGTTAGGAGGACAAGCCTCCATTCATAAGCGCTCTTATTAACCGATTGAACCTTCCATCTCGAACTTGATCAGACGGTTCATTTCGACCGCATATTCCATCGGCAGTTCTTTTGTGAACGGCTCGATGAAGCCCATGATGATCATTTGAGTCGCTTCTGCTTCTGTGAGGCCACGGCTCATCAGGTAGAACAGTTGCTCCTCAGAAACTTTAGACACGGTTGCTTCATGCTCAAGAACGATGTTATCGTTCATGATTTCATTGTAAGGAATAGTATCCGAAGTGGACTCATTATCCAAAATCAGCGTATCACATTTAATGTTCGATTTCGCACCTTCTGCTTGACGGCCGAAGGAAGCTAGACCACGGTAAGTTACTTTACCGCCATGTTTACTGATGGATTTCGATACAATGGTGGATGTTGTATCTGGAGCCAAATGGATCATCTTGGCACCCGCATCCTGATGCTGGTCTTTACCTGCTACCGCGATGGATAGTACTGAACCTTTAGCACCACGGCCTTTAAGAACAACCGCAGGATATTTCATGGTCAGCTTGGAACCGATGTTACCATCGACCCATTCCATGGTAGCATTCTCTTCTGCAACCGCACGTTTCGTAACGAGGTTGTAGATGTTTGGAGCCCAGTTCTGGATTGTGGTATAACGAACGCGGGCGTTCTTCATACACAAGATTTCAACAACCGCACTGTGCAGAGAGTTCGTGCTATAGATTGGAGCAGTACATCCTTCTACGTAGTGCACGAAGCTGTCTTCATCAGCAAGGATCAAAGTACGTTCGAATTGTCCCATGTTCTCGGAGTTAATACGGAAGTAAGCCTGCAAAGGAACTTCACATTTCACACCTTTAGGAACATAGATGAAGCTGCCGCCTGACCAAACTGCACTGTTAAGTGCGGCAAACTTATTATCGGTTGGAGGGATGATCGTCCCGAAATATTTTTTCAGAAGCTCTGGGTGCTCACGCAATGCAGTGTCGGTATCTGTAAAAATAACCCCTTGATCTTCAAGGCTCTTCTGCATGCTGTGATAGACTACCTCAGATTCATATTGTGCCGATACGCCGGCGAGGAACTTCTGTTCCGCTTCCGGAATCCCCAGCTTGTCAAAGGTTTCTTTGATTTCGGAAGGAACTTCTTCCCAAGTCTTCCCTTGCTTCTCTGAAGGTCTTACATAATATTGAATATCCTCGAAGTCCAAATCATCCATATTGCCGCCCCATGTAGGCATTGGCATTTTACGGAACTGCTCCAAAGATTTCAAGCGGAAGTCAAGCATCCACTGTGGTTCATTTTTGATCGCTGAAATTTCTTTAACAATTTCGGCCGTCAAACCTTTACCAGACTGGAATATCGACTTATGCTCATCACGGAACCCGTACTGGTATTCTTCCATATCAGGCGCTTTCTTAGCCATGGTGTCAGCCTCCTTGTTCTACTGTTATTTATGTTGCTCTTCTTCGTCAATTCCTTTACGAAGTGCGTTCCAAGCCAGTGTTGCGCATTTGATCCGCGCAGGGAATTTATTCACACCCGAAAGGGCTTCAATGTCTTCGTAATCTCCAAAATCCACGTCTTCACCCTTCATCAGTAAGGAGAAGTTATCGGCCAGTTCAAGCGCACGTTCAACCGTTTGTCCTTTGATCGCCTCAGTCATCATCGAAGCCGATGACATACTGATCGAACAGCCTTCACCATTATAACGGGCATCCTTTACAATTCCATCCTCTACCTTAAGCTGAAGAGTAATACGGTCACCACAGGTTGGATTATTCAGTTCGATTTTTAGAGCATCATCTTCAAATGAACCGCGATTCCGAGGACTTTTATAATGATCCATAATTACGCGTCTGTATAAGTCATCCAAGTTCATAGCTGAAGTACTCCTTTGTCTTGATTAAAGCGTCCACCAGTCGATCTACATCCTGCTCAGTATTATACAGATAAAAGCTTGCACGTGCTGTAGAGCTGGCTTCCAGCCAGCGCATCAGCGGCTGACAGCAGTGATGACCAGCGCGGATGGCAATACCTTCCGCATCTAGCACTGTAGCGACATCATGCGGGTGAACGTCACCCAGATTAAAGGTGACAACGCCGACTTCACGATTCCGAGGACCATAAATGTTCAGACCCTCGATCTCTGACAGACGTTGCTCTGCATACGCTGCAAGAGCTTTCTCATGGCGGTGTATCTCATCCAATCCGATTTCTTGTAAGAAATCAATGGCTGCACCTAAACCAACAGCACCAGCTATGATCGGCGTACCGCCTTCAAACTTCCAAGGCAGTTCTTTCCATGTGGATTCATAAAGACCCACATCATCAATCATCTCGCCACCGAATTCGACGGGCTCCATGGCTTCGAGAAGTGCTCTCTTGCCATACAAAGCGCCAATTCCGGTTGGTGCAAGCATTTTATGACCAGATAGTGCATAGAAATCACAATCCAGATCCTGCACATCGACCTTCATATGTGGTGTGCTTTGTGCACCATCTACGACAATTACTGCACCATGACGATGAGCAATAGCCGCAAGCTCTTTAATAGGATGAGTTACTCCCATAACGTTGGATACATAAGCGATAGCAACGATCTTGGTTTTATCCGTAATCGTCTGCTCGGCAGCTTCCAACGTAACCGTTCCATCAGGTTGCAACGGTATATATTTTAATGTAGCACCTGTCTTCTTAGCGAGCTGCTGCCATGGAATCAGATTACTATGATGCTCCATTAAGGTGATGACGATTTCGTCGCCTTCACCCACAGCAGAGGGTCCGTAAGAAGAGGCCACAATATTTAATGCTGTAGTCGTTCCGCGTGTAAAGATAATTTCTTTAGTGCTGCGGGCGTTAATAAACTTAGCTAGCTTCTCCCGGGCTCCCTCGTAGGCATCGGTTGCTCGGCTGCCTAAAGTATGGACGCCACGGTGTACGTTGGCGTTATCCCACTCATAATACGACTTGACCGCCTCAATCACTTTCCGAGGCTTCTGTGAAGTAGCAGCACTGTCCAGATAGACTAGTGGATGTCCGTTCACATTTTGGTTCAGTATGGGAAATTGCTCCCGGATGGCGTTGCTAATCATTGAACTAACTTCCTTTCCACAAGAGATTGGAGCTGATTGCGCAGTCCCTCCAGTGGAATTTGTGACACAACAGGAGCCAAGAAGCCGTAGATGATCAGAGTCTCTGCATCATGCCGTGTAATTCCGCGGGACATTAGGTAAAAGACTTGCTCGTGATTGACCTGTCCTACGGAAGCGGCATGGCCGGCTGTAACATCATCTTCATCAATAAGCAGGATCGGATTGGCGTCACCACGGGCTTTTGGACTCAGCATCAATACTTTTTCCGTTTGCTGGCCATCCGCTCTAGTAGCACCTTTCTCAATCTTGGTGATTCCGTTGATGATAGAAGTAGCAGAATCACGCATAACTGCACGAGTGATCATGTCACTTGGTGTGCTTTTGCCAAAATGCTGAGCTTGAGTGGTGTAATTCAGTTTCTGTGATCCCGTACCTACTGCAATTACTTTAGCATCGGAGCTAGAACCGTTGCCTTTAAGCACAGACTTGGTATCACTCGCAGTATCTCCGTAGTTCATCTCACCAACGATCCATTCGATAACTCCGTCATTCTCAACAACAGCCCGGCGATAAGTTACATCTGTAGTATCTACACCAAGCTGATGCACTGTAGCATAACGAACTTTAGCGCCAGCGCCCACGAATACCTCTACCGCACCATTGTGTAGTCCAGCTTCTTCTTTATCCGATACGTAGTTGTCTACATAGGTTACGGAACTGTTAGTATCAGCTACGACCAGAATGTGTGGAACAAAAGTAGCTTCCGCATCATCCGTTAACAGCACTGCTTGAAGCGGAGTTTCAATAACAACATTCTTAGGAACATAGAGGAATACTCCACCATTCCACAATGCAGCATGAAGCGCTGCGATAGAATGCTCGTCTGGCTGAATGGCTTTATGCAGGTAACGTTGAACCAAATCTCCGTGTTCTTTAACAGCTGTCTGTAGATCTGTAAAAATAACACCCTGTTCTGCAAGCTCAGGAGCGATACGTGTATATACTGCACCAGAGTTGCGTTGAATAATCAGGCTGCCTTCCTCCTGATCCTTGATCAAGGAAGAAATAGATGCAGGTGCATCACTTAGCGAAGCAAAAGGTTCACTTGCTTTATAGCTACCATAATTATTGACATTCCAACGATCAATCCGTGTCTTCTCTAATTTAGGCAGTGTCAGAGTAGCTGCCAATTCTAGTGCCTTCAAGCGGCTTTCTTTCAGCCAACCCGGTTCGCCGCTGCTGTGCGATAATTCGCTCAAGCGTTCGGCATCCACCGGAAGAATGGTCTGTGTCGTCATAGTGGTCTCCTCCTTCCTGGCGTTTCTTACGCTTCTTGCCCTACAGTTTCATCTTCAATTCCAAGTTCTTCTTTAATCCATTCATAACCCTCTGCTTCCAGACGCTGTGCAAGCTCTGGACCACCGGATTTCACGATTCTACCTTGCATCATAACGTGAACATAATCAGGTTTGATGTAGTTCAAAAGACGTTGATAGTGGGTAATAACTAAGAAGCCGCGTTCTTCGCTCCGCATGGAGTTTACGCCTTCAGCTACAATTTTCAAAGCATCAATATCAAGACCGGAGTCAATTTCGTCCAAGATCACGATTTTTGGATCCAACATCATCATTTGTAGAATTTCATTACGTTTCTTCTCACCACCGGAGAAGCCTTCGTTCAAGTAACGGTGTAAAAACTCAGGGTTCATATCTAGTTCTTTCATCTTTGCTTCCATTTGGCGAATAAAACGAATCAACGAGATTTCGCTTCCCTCTTCACGACGGGAATTAATGGCAGAACGCAAGAAGTCGGAGTTAGTTACTCCAGAGATTTCGCTTGGATATTGCATTGCAAGGAAAAGACCTGCACGTGCGCGTTCATCAACAGCCATCTCCAGAAGATCTTCACCATCAAGAGTTGCAGTTCCATCAGTTACTTCGTATTTAGGATGACCCATTAGCGCCGAAGCCAAAGTACTTTTACCTGTACCGTTTGGTCCCATGATGGCGTGAATTTCGCCACCTTTCATTTGAAGGTTAATCCCCTTCAAAATTTCTTTTCCCTCAATCGTCGCTTTAAGACCCTCAATGACAAATTCTGCTGCCATAATATTATTCCCTCCATTGATCGATTTGCGAAATCAAAAGTTGTATTGAAACAGGATAATCCTGATTCCCAGCACAATTAGATTTTCTATCACATTATAATTATTATAAATTGAATCACAATGATTATCAATGATTCTCACTAATTTTATATCAAACCTTGTTTTTTTACAAATTTCTCTTTAGCTAATCACTTGTGACTCAGAGAAGATTTTCATTAAGTATAAGACTAACGCAAAAATAAGACTTCCCGCAGGAAGTCTTATTCAAACTGCTTAATGATTAGCTAAGAAATGAACGTAGCATCCATTGGTGTTTCTCCAGATCACTACGGATTTTAATGAACATATCTGAGGTTGGCTGATCCTTGGTTTCTTCGGCAAGCTCGATGCCTTCTGTCAGCTCTTCAGAGATGGTGGCGAAGTCTTCAATCAGAGACTGAACCATTCCCCGTGTATCTTCCTTACCTGTAGCTTCTTGAATTGTAGCTAATTCCAAATATTCTTTCAATGTTGCTGCCGGACTGCCTTTGATGGTTAGCAAGCGTTCTGCTACTTCATCCATGTGAAGGGTTACTTCATTATATAATTCCTCAAATTTCACATGAAGGGAGAAAAACTGTTCTCCTTTGACGTACCAATGAAAGTTATGAATTTTTACGTACAGGACATTTAAGTTAGCAACCTGACGATTCATGATCTGTTCCAGTGAAGTTGTATTTACTTTATTCGATGCTTTAGCCATGAGATGATCCCTACCTTATCCATTATATTTACCGGTTACTATTTCCTTCGTCCGGTAGTAACTTGTCTATTCTTAATTTACCCTTTTACCTGTAATACGAAACAAGGAGAAGCCTTCCATAACCCCTTTATTTGTACTAGCATGAGCAAAGACACACCCGATTATGCTTAAATGTGAATACTTGCACACAAACAAAAAGGGCCTAAGCCCCGTTTGTTTGGAATTGTTAAATTTTCCGGTCAGACCATAAGAAGTAACGCTTCCGCACCCGTCATACCTGGTACGATGCCAAGACTCTCTGCTTCTATCGTTACAGACTCCAACGGGGCAGCTAAAAGCTGGGCAAGTGTCCGTACACCCACCGCACGAGCCGCGATGATATGCCGATCACTAAGTGTTTCATTAAGGAGACCGACATCCAGTGCACCGCACATAATATAACCTCGGTTCGTGCTGATGGAGAGCAGTGTAGTTTTGGGAAGCTTAACCTCTACCCCGATCAGCGTATGTTCACCTACTGTAATAGGCTCCATAGTAACCAATAGCAGCACCTCCTTTTTTTCACTATCCACGTTGTATATGTATGCTAATTTTCCCGTGGGTGTGCTGACGGTAGTCCTATGCCTAGTATAAAATACAGTATAATAGTCCCTATTCCAGTAGTCCTGGGTATATGAATATTGCATGTTTAATGTTATAGTTAATTACATTCCTGTAACCATTCAGAGATGTTCTAAACGAAAAGCTGGGGGATTTATGGACGAGAAACTACAACGCACAGACGGCAATTATTTATTTAACGTCGACATCCTGATTAATGCCCGTACCAACCCGCTTGCACTGCAATTTCTGCTCGAAATGTTGAACAATAATGACCATATCACAGATTTCAACATTAACTCCGGTCTTGAATTAGGGAGAACCATTGACAGCTTGCTACGCTCCGCTAAACTAGCTTTGAATCAAAACTCTGCTCCTCCCATTTCATTAAAGCTGCCTCCAAAATCCACAAAGAAGCAGCTGGATACACCGATAAAAAAACAGGCAGAAACGCCTGCACAGCAAACGGCAATTGAAACGCCAGCTGATGCATACGGGAAGATTCGTCAGTATATTCAGAATAATCAATTGGTACGTTTACGAGCGAACCGGTACGGGAAACAAGTGTCCATGCCCTGTCGTATTTTAAACTTTGATGAAGCAGCCAACTCTATAAGTGTCTACCATGTGGATGAGAAGCAGGTGTACAGCTTTAATCTAAATGAAATCGACGAGTTTCTGTAAGCGCATGCGTTACAAGCAAATAAGCACCCTCCCTCTTTGGGAATAGGTGCTTATTGGTCTTTCTTTTCCTAACAACTAAGACGACGTTTTACGTGAAAATCCTTCTATCGCAAGGCATAACCAGCCAATTATAAAGCATACCCCACCGATAGGTGTAATCGCTCCTAGCACCTTAATTCCGGAGATACTCAGAACATACAAACTGCCAGAGAACAAAATGGTACCTGCAATTAACAATCGACCCGCCCAACGTAATCGGGCACTTTCGCCCCATTGGCCCACAGCCAGTGCGATGAGAATTATCCCCAGCGCATGTACCAAGTGATACTGCACGCCAGTCTCATATACCTTCATATAGTCTTCACTGATAACTGGTTTTAGTAGATGGGCACCGAAAGCACCAATTCCTACTGCCAGCATTGCTAGCACAGCCCCCCAGGCCATAAATTTCCTTTGCAAATGATTACACCCCCTTAATTTTAGACTCATTCTATCATAACGTAATGCCAGCTCCTATTTCCAGCAGTCATTTTTTAATTTGCCTCATTCAGGGGTTGCTTTTTTAGCATCAATATGAAAAAGTGGATATTAACAACATTTTCATTCTAATCTCTCAAGGAGTGCAAACCATGGACTTAAATTCTCTGTCAAAATCAGACGTACCTGCGGCAGAGGTAGGAAATCCCAGCCCTCATCCGGATTACCCAAGCGCTGATTTATCGTCTACGCATCAAAAAGTAGAACATGATCTTCAACATTCTGGACCTGGTATTGCTTCATTCATTATCTGTCTCGTGTCGATCATCGGCTACGCAGCCATCTTTATCTCTATTATAATGAAGTCTTCTTCACTGGTTAATGAGAATTCCGAACTATTAAGCCAGTCCTCGCAATTCATAATGCTTCTAGGATTAACGGTTATTATTTTAGCTGCTCTTAATGTAATCGGAGTAGTCATCGGCATCATTGGGCTTTCCATTCGGAAACGTCGCAAGGTGTTTGGCATTATTGGCACGATTGTTAATGGTGTTATTATCTTACTCTTTATGTTGCTTATTACAACCTTCCTAGTCAATGCTGGAACGCTTTAAGCTTATTTTAAACATGTTAACTTCATTAAAAAGGGTATCCCAACAACTTTGAGCTGTTGTGGGGATACCTTCATTTTATGTATGAAGCTAAAATCTGCATCGGGGAGTCCTCATCGTCATCCGCGGCTTGCGGACTCAGATGGCGTTATTTACGTTTTTTACGCCTTTGGAGCACAGTTTCGGACCCCAGTGACGCTATTGCATCGAAAAAGGATCCTATTGGGCGCTTTTCATGGCAATAGCTGCTATGGGGTCCGATAGTAATTCAAATATCGGAAAAAGCTGCGTATAAGGGCCGCTGGGTCCGATGATGCTGAGTCCAATATAGGGGCTACCAGTTCCGTTAGTGGGGCTGCTAGATCCATAGTGGTGCTGCTAGATCCATAGCGGTGCTGCTAGGTATGCGTACTGTGATCGACCAAACAAAGTTTAGTGTTTTGAGCAAGAACTATGCTTAAAAAATACGAGGGTGTCCCAGCAACCACTATATGATTGCTGAGACACCCTCTATTAATTTGCAAATCAATACATTCAATTATTTTGCTAGAGCCAGCTTTGTCAGCACACGCTGCTTGACGGACGGATCGCCCTCCACTGCTTTTTCCACATATTCAATAACTACGGAATCATCCGAATTCAAAGTGTCGAGTATGCTCTCCATTCCAGCTGAAATCTCAAAAGCGGTTGGACCTTCTTTTGTCGCAATCTCAACGGAATGACTATCAATTTGTCCGATATAAACGGCTGTCATTTTTATTGTTTTACCTTCAGCTTTTGGAGTAGAACTAGGTTTAGCTGTGCTCGGATTTTCGGTTGGTGTGGCTGTACTTGGGTTCTCAGTGGGTACGGGAGTGCTTGGAGCTTCTGTAGGCTCAGCAGTGCTTGCGCTCTCGGTTGGTGTTGGAGAAGGTGTTGCAGTCGGTTCTCCTGAAGTCTGTGCCGAATTATTCCCACCGCAAGCGGTTAAGGCAAATGTTAAGGCAGCAATCGCTGCTATGGCGGGTAATGAACGTTGTTTTTTCATGTTGAGTGCCTCCTCTATGTGGCGATTATTTTCAAAGTCATCTTCATAAGTATACTCCTATAACGTTAACCACTCTATGAAAGTTTCATATGAAGTAATTTTAGATAACTTCCAGCTTCTATTAGGCATCCGTCGGATGCAGGCTACAGCGGTATTAATACAATAGTGTGAGCCTGATTTATCCCAAAGGAGTGAGCCCCTTGAGAATCGATATCGGCTGTGGATCTAATAAGGAAGCAGGTTATCTCGGGATCGATCGGATCGCGGGTCCTGATGTAGATATTGTCTGTGACATTTGCCAAGAGATTCCTCTCCCTGACAATAGTGCTGAGTTTGTTATGGCTAGCCGTGTACTGCCTTATGTGGACAATTTATTCGCAGCCCTGTCGGAAATTCACAGAATTAGCATCCATAAAGCAGTTGTTTGCATCCTAGCACCCTATGCCCACAGCTTTGCCCATATGTCCAACCCTGCCTTCAAGCAGAAGTTTGACGAATATACCCCCCGGCATTTTACAGGATCCTTCTTCCAGCCTCCATCCGGTCCAGTTTGCCCAGCTATTCCAGACTACCCTGTACCCGCACCACCCTTCGATTATCGGTTGCTGCGGATGGAGTTATTCTATCAGCATCCTTATGAAGATCCGCTTTACGAAACTGAAGAACTAGAAATACTAAAGACCCTTCAAGCAAATGTAGTGCATGAAATCATGTACCATTTTGTCGTAGTCAAGCACAATATCAACGATCAGGAGTTAGAGCTGATGAGCAGAAGCCATTATCCTGAACCTCATGTTCTTGTCGAACGAAGACTTAAATCACAAAACAGACATTTTTTTCTATAATTTTAAGATGGGACATACACTAATACCCATTTTGTGTCATAGGCTAACATACAGGTATTAACTGTGCCGTCCTAGTTATAGGACGGCACACTTTTGATCAAAACCAACCTCGAAGGAGGTGAGAATCATTCCACTAGTCGTACGGGCAACGATCAATGCGACCGGTGCTATCACATTTACCGGCAACACGCTTGGACTTAGCCGCTCCGATACGATCGGAGTGCCAGGAACACTAGACAGCATCGGTGGCTTTACTACTGTTAATACTTCATCAACATTTGGTACCTATCCTAGCGGAACTACTAGTCTTTATACAAGCAACAGTTCAGCAGCCATACTGGTCCTACCCTCAGGCAGTACCGTACTGTATGCGGAGCTAATCTGGGGCGGTACCTATATTAACGGAAATGTAAACCTTAGTTCGGCCATTAACAACCCTGTCTCCTTCATAACCCCTGCCGGCACTACATTCAGTGTTACTCCTGATTCAGCAACGAGCAACGTAGTCGATTTGGGAGGTGGTGCATCGGCATATGTTCGTTCCGCCAACGTGACCAGCATTATCCAACAAGGCGGTGCCGGCACCTACACCACTGGCGGTGTAGTGGGTACGATTGTTATTCCTAGTGATTCCACGGCCAACCATGCAGGCTGGACATTAGGAGTAATCTACCAAAATACAGCCTTACCTTTTCGCAATATGTCCCTTCGGGCAGGTGCAATACTTGTACAGGCAAACTCAGCTCCGGTATCCACTACAATAACTGGATTTGCCACACCCATTACTGGTGCGCTTGGCGGCAGAGCGTTATTCAGCGCGCAGGAGGGGGATGCCAACCGTTCGGGGGATCAGGCATTATTTGGTCCAACCTCTGCTACACTTGTTGCTTTATCGGGACCTAATAACTTTGCCAACAACTTTTTTGCATCGCAGATTAACAATGATGCAGGTAACCTAAACACAACGGGTACCTTTGGAAACCGCAACCAAATAAACGGAAATCCAGGAACCAACATTATCGGTGGTCGCCAAGGCTGGGATATTACCAATGTTGACGTCTCCGCACGGCTGATAAACAATCAATCTTCAGCCGTATTACAATTAACCACCTCAGGCGATGCTTATGTACTCAACGGTAATGCCATACAGGTTGATATCAATGCTCCAAAAATAAACCTCACTAAAAGCGCTAATGTAGCCGGCCCCATAGTCGGTGATACGGTAACTTATACGGTGACTGTCAGTAATACAGGAACAGCGGGAGCAGCAAGTGTCGTTTTATCAGATGCGCTGCCGGCAGGATCCACTTTTGTAACTGGAAGCGTAGTTGTTGCTGGTGTCTCCAGACCTACTTTTGATATTACAGCAGGAATCTCACTAGGCTCATTAGCTTTAAGCAGTTCAATAACTGTTACATATCAAGCCAAAGTCACTTCATTACCACCAAGTCCGCAAAATATCGCTAATACCGCTAATGCTGCCTTTACATTTCAAAGTGTAGCCGGAGGCCCTATCATGACTGGGGTCATTCCATCTAATACAGTAACCTTACCTGTATATTCACCCGTCCTTAACATTGTGAAATCAGCCAGTACTACCAATGCTACGGTTGGAGATCAGATCACCTATACCCTTCAAATCACTAACACAGGAAATATCGGCGCGGTAACAACACTTACTGATAATATTCCTTCAGGCAGCTCTTATGTCGCAGGTAGCTTCACCGTCAATGGAAATCCTATCGCCGGTAACCCTGCCACAGGGATTGCTATCGGTACGGTTGCCGCCGGTGGCAGTTCTACTGTTCAATTTCGGGTCATCGTGAATAGCCTACCTTCTCCGCCACAGCTGGTCGACCAAGCAAGCGCCGCTTATACGTTTCAAGTTCCAGATGGGCGAACAGTAGCTGGATCTGCCTCGTCCAACATTTTGTCTATTCCAGTTAGAACACCTAATGTTACCGTAGTCAAAAGCGCTGGATTCGCCGACGTAACTGTCGGAGATATACTACTCTACACCTCTGTAATCAGCAACAACGGAATTGCAGCAATTACCAACGTGTCACTCTCAGATACCATCCCTGCGGGTACATCGCTGGTCCCCGGAAGTGTTACCGTCGCCGGTGTGTCACAACCCTCAGCTAATCCTGGAACAGGGATTTCTGTCGGTACCATCGCTCCAGGAAGCTCCGTCGCCGTCACTTTTCAGGTCAACGTTATCTCATTACCCAGCCCCGCTCAGCTATTGAATAAATCTAGCGCCTCTTTTAGCTCGGGTGCTTTTACTGGCATTTCAGTCTCAAACACGACTATAACTCCCGCGTATCAGCCTGTAATCCAAATTGCAAAAAGCTCGAACGTTTCCAGTGCAACTGTAGGCGGCAATATTCTTTATACGTTAAATGTTCAGAATTCTGGAAATATCGGGGCGGCTGTAACCCTGAGCGACAATATTCCTTCAGGAAGCACCTTTGTCTCGGGAAGTGTAACTGTTAACGGTGTTGCTAGGCCTGCTGACTCTCCACTTACAGGAATTAACTTAGGTACTTTAGCTTCAGGGGCAGCTGTTCCTGTGACCTTCCTTGTCTCTGTGCAATCTCTACCTGCTCCACCTGTTCTGAATAACCAAGGCAGCAGCAATTACACCTACCAACTGCCAAGTGGAAGATCATTCTCCGGGACCAGTCTATCCAATACCCTAACCATTCCGGTCTCCGCTCCAAACATTACACTAACCAAAACTGCAAATCTAACTAATATAGCGGTTGGAGAAAATCTGACTTATTCAGTCGTAGTGTCCAACCCAAGCAGCGTCACTGTCACTAACGTTGTTGTCTCTGACCCTATTCCTACGGGGGGAGCATTTGTAGCAGGCAGTGTGACTGTCAACGGTTCGACGGTAGCAGCGCCTAACCCAAGTACAGGTATAGCAATCGGAAGTATCGCCGCGGGCAGCTCTGTCACGGTGTCTTTTAGAGTAAATGTTGCTTTCTTGCCAAGTCCAGCACAGTTTACAAACAGAGCCAGCGCCTCCTTCACCTCTGGAGCGTTTACCGGTTCTTCGCTCTCAAACACGATAGTAACACCAGTATTTCAACCCATCCTTAGTATGGTCAAAAGCGCTAATGCAGCTCAGGCATCTGTAGGGGGATCTCTCTCATACTCCATCCTGATCAGCAACACCGGGAATATTGCAGCTACTCTATTAGTAACTGATATCCTGCCACCCCAAGCTGTGTTTGACACGAATAGTGTAATTATTGGCGGAACACCTTTGCCCGGATATAATCCGGCAACTGGCATTCCAGTTGGACCGCTCGCTCCTGGTGACAGTGTCACCGTAAGTTTTCTGGTCACAATCACAGCCCTGCCTCCATCACAAGTATTGCTGAACTCTGCTTCAGCGACATATAATTTCACCCTTCCAGACGGGCGTCAGCTCGGTGGAAATGTAGTGTCCAATACGCTCTCTGTCCCAGTGTCTGCCCCTAACGTCAGTGTTGTAAAAAGCGTAAACGCTGCTACTGCTGTTACTGGTGATATCCTTACCTTTACCTCTGTATTGACCAACAACAGTATTGCAACAGTAAGCAATATCATTCTCAGCGATCCTCTGCCTGAGAATGTAGCTTTCATTCCCGGAACCGTAATTGTAAGTGGCACTCCCCTGCCGCTAGCAGTTCCGTCCGCCGGCATTCCAATCGGTAGTTTGAGCCCTGGCGCCACAGCTACCGTAACATTCGAGGTGAGGATAACAATGCCGATACCATCACAGATTAACAATCAGTCGTCTGTCAGTTTTACATCCGGTGTATTCTCCGGTTCTTCTTCATCTAATATCACAACTACACCAGTTATTCAGCCCCAAATCTCCTTAGTAAAAAGTGCCGCTGATGGAGACGGCGATTTCGATGCTCTAGTCGTCGGTGATTCTGTCATCTACACAGTGATTGTTAGCAACGCAGGTAATTTGGCTGCAAATTTAACACTAACTGATAACATCCCAGCAGGTACTGTCTTCGTTCCTAATAGTGTCATAGTGGGTGGTATGCCTCAACCTGGTTCAGCCCCAGATACAGGGATAGCTGTAGGAAATGTCGCTCCTGGTGCCAGTATTGCTGTCAGCTTCACCGTTGATATCATCTCCTTACCTACACCTCAGCAGATTAGTAATCAGGCTTCCGCAAGCTTTACCTTTACTCCGCCTGACGGTAGACCGTTATCTGGGACTGCTGTGTCTAACACTGTCACATTACAAGTCTCTGCTCCTAACATTGTCGTTACCAAGAGCACCACTTCAACATCAGTTGCTGTTGGTGAAACGGTCACTTACAACGTCAATATAACTAATAATGGTATAGAATCTGTTACTAGCGTCTTGCTGAGTGATCCTACACCGGCAGGGAGTGCTTTTGTAACAGGCAGCGTATCGGTCAACGGAGTTCCATTCCCGAACTTGAGTCCTGCTTCGGGGATATCTATCGGCACTCTAGCAGCCGGTGCTTCAGCGCTGGTTACTTACAGTGTTACTGTTACCTCTGTCCCTCCTACAGCTTCACTCATCAATCAGGCATCCGTTACCTTCACTTCAGGCGTTATTTCAAGCTCCACTTTTTCTAATACTGTTACAGTCCCTGTGTTCCAGCCGAACATTGCCGTAGTCAAGAGTGCTAGTACAGCCAATGCCACGGTTGGCGATTCAGTTAGCTACACACTGACAGTGAGTAACACAGGAAACTATGCTGCTAATTTAACACTGACGGATAATATTCCCGCAGGTACGGCTTTCGTTCCGAATAGTGTGCTCATCAACGGCCTCCCTTTAGCGCAAGCGGATCCTTCCACCGGAATTGCAGCTGGAATAATACAACCTGGAGGAACCACCGTAGTCATTTTCACGGTTGACATCACTTCATTGCCTAGTCCTCAGCAACTGGTCAATCAAGGAACCGCAGCATTCAGCTTCACCTTACCCGACGGACGTACACTTAATGGGTCTGCACTCTCTAACACCGTCACTATTCCTGTCTCCTCACCTAATATTGCTGTAGTTAAAACTACAACCACAACATCAACTACGGTCGGTGACACTATCACCTATTCCATAGCTTTAACTAATAACGGTATTGCCACTGTAAATAATGTGGTCTTCACAGACGCACTTCCTGCTGGTACTACATTTGTGACAGGCAGCGTGCTTGTGGACGGTGTGCCTCGTACAGGAGTTAGCCCATCTACTGGAGTAACCTTAGGCAGCATAGCACCTGGTGTAACCGTAACTGTTGCTTTTACCGTAAATGTAGTTTCACTGCCGGCTACCGGATTGTTAAACAATCAGTCAACGGTCAGTTTCACCTCAGGTGTTGTCTCGAATGTAGCTTTCTCAAATATCGTCTCCACACCTGTCTATCTGCCTATCCTTGCAGCAGTAAAAAGCTCCAATTCAGTCAATGCTACCGTTGGGGATACGATTACTTATACTATCAATGTGACCAACACAGGTAACTACGGTGCTTTAGCAACCCTGAGTGATACCATTCCTGCGGGTACAACGTTTATTCCAAACAGTGTACTCATTCAAGGCGCTCCTGCTCCAGGAGCAGACCCGGCTGCTGGCATACCACTGGGTGTAATCTCCGCGAACGGAAGCCTGTCTGTGATCTTCTCAGTTCTTATCACAACATTGCCGGCAAGCCAACAGCTGCTCAATCAAGCTTCGGTCGCGTTTGCATACACGCTTCCGGATGGACGGACATTTAACAGTTCGATCAATTCCAATACGACAACAATATCAGTATCCTCACCGAACGTTGTCATCACTAAATCTTCGACAGCTACCGATGCCGTTGTTGGCGATACCATCACTTATAATCTCACTGTTACCAACAGTGGAATAGCAAATATCAGTAATGTTAACCTCAGTGATCCAATACCTGCGGGCTCTACCTTTGTCGCTGGTAGTGTGACCGTAGATGGCACTCCACGCCCTAGCGCCAATCCAGCGAGCGGCATCTCGCTCGGCACGCTTGCGCCAGGCGCATCTTTCCAAGTCTCATTCAACACAATTGTCAATGTGCTCCCTAATCCTGCAACGCTTAGTAATCAGGCCTCTGTCAGTTTCACCTCTGGCGCATTCTCAGGCTCCTCATTCTCAAATACACTAGTAATTCCGGTATATCAACCTATTATTTTAGTTGTCAAAGGGGCGGACAGAACCGCCGCAACTGTCGGAGATACGATTACTTACTCCTTGAATGTGACGAATACTGGTAACCTCATCGCAAATGTAGTTATCACCGATACCATCCCTAACGGAGCTGTCTTTGTTCCAAACAGCGTGCTCGTGAATGGGGTACCACAACCAGGATCAGATCCGTCTACTGGCTTAAGTATTGGGTCGGTAGCTCCGGGAAGTACAGTAACAGTAACGATTACCTTACAGGTTACTATTGCGTCCCTGCCTTCACCGCAGCAGTTGGTCAATCAAGCTACAGCAAATTTCACATTCACACCGCCAGATGGACGTTCACTCACGGGCTCCTCTGTCTCAAACGTCCTCATTATCCCTGTATCTTCTCCGGACGTAAGTGTTGTTAAGAGCACTACTTCTATTGATGCGGTTGTTGGCGATATCATTACCTATACGATAGTTGTCACCAACTTAGGGATTTCACCAGTCAATAACGTCATCATGGTTGACCCTATTCCAGCTGGCAGCCAGTTCGTAACGGGAAGCATTACCGTAGATGGAGCCCCTCGTCCTAGTGGCAGTCCGGCTTCGGGAATCGCAATTGGTACAATTGCTGCAGGTGCTTCTTCAACCATTACCTTCCAGGTTCAGGTAGTAGCGTTATGATTCCCGGCTCACGTACCCAACCTGTCGTAACCAATCAATCCATGGTACTCTTCAATTCGGCAGCGGGTGTTGATGGAATTGTCTATTCCAATACCGTTAACACCCCGGTCGTGGGCCCCGTGCTTTCATTGCTGAAGAGTACAGATAAACTCCACGCCTCTTTAGGCGACACTTTGGTGTATACCATTAAAGCCAGTAATAATGGAAATACAGATGCTTTTTTGACGGTGTTTGACATTCTTCCAGAAGGTGTATCCTTTATTTCCAACAGTGTGCTCAGAGACGGTGTGCCTCTTCCGGGGGCTACACCGTCTTCAGGCATCCCCCTTGGTTCTATTGCACCGCAGAGTCAAGTGAGCATCGCCTTTCAAGTCGTCATCATTTCGCTGCCGTCTTCCCTAGTGCTGCAAAATAAAGCGCTAGGCCGTTTTTCTTTTTCCACTCCGGAGGGAAGAACCGTTAAGGGTGAGCTTGCGTCTAACTCTGTACTGGTTTCTTTACGCTCCTACCAGCTCTCGACCTCTTTGTCTGCAAGTACTCCGACTTCTTTTATTGGGGATGTAGTAACTTACACCTTGCGACTTACAAATGAAGGCAACAGCCTCTTAACTCAAATCAGTGCAACAATTTCTATTCCGGACGGGACAGTGTTTATTCCAGGCAGTGTCATTGCAGGTGGGATTTATTACCCAGAAGCAGACCCGGCGAAAGGAATATTACTCGGTTCGCTGGACACAGACCTAAGCGTTGATATTACTTTTCGTGTCCGGGTAACAGAGTTTTCTCCCTCGTTAGCCTTGACCAATAGTGCAATTGTCACCTATTCAGTTGATGAGCATACAATTACGACCGAAAGTAACACTGCGGTTGTCTCACTTGTCCAAGCGGGGGTCACCATTAGTAAAAAAGTGGATCATGTTACAGCAGCTCCGGGCGACAATTTGAGATATGAGCTTACGGTAACCAACAACGGGAATCTGGCTGTAAATGCAGTCCTAACAGATGCTATACCTTCAGGTGCTCTTTTCGTATGGGATAGTGTTCTCTTAAATGGAGTGTTGCAAAAAGGTGCACGACCAGCGGAAGGCATCCAGTTAGGTTCTTTAAGAGGCGGAACTACAGCAGTTGTAGTTTTTCAAGTGAGTATACCTGCAGCCATTAACATACATGAAATCGCAGCCGTACAAAACCATGCTAGCGTTCAGTATACCTTTGTGCTTCCAGACGGACGGACCGTACGACAAACCTCTCGTTCCAATACAGTTACCACCCTAGTAGTCACACCTGTCATTTCACTGGTAGTCCATGCAAAACCAACTATTGTAGAAGCAGGTGAGCGAGTCCAATGCTGGATCTCACTAACCAATAACGGAAATTGGCCTGCGGAAATATCTCTGAATCGTCTAACCCCGGAAAAATGTTTTCTTGATCCCAACAGCATTGTAATTGATGGAGTTCCGAATCCACAATCTTCATTTACCGGCACCTTGCCGCTGGGAATAGTTAATGCTGCATCTATGGTTAACATTCATTATTTTATCCAGGTGAGTGAACAGGTAATGGGTCGTTTACTTAAGGGCTCCGTGAATGCTCAATACTCTTTCAATATGGATGGACGTGACTACTCTGGCGAAAGTCAATCTAACAGTTATGTGCTGACCGTAGATGAGATCAGTGAATAAGAAATCACATATCCCTCATCCCCATGAATATACTTTAGTTACAACCCCAAAACATCCCCACAAGGTGAGGCTTTGCTCTCTATGCGTACTCAGGTACTTTGCGGGGGATCCAAATATATACTTTGCAAAAGATTCCTTCAAACAACATTCATATTCCATGGGAGGTGGTCATCCTGTCGCAATCATCCGGTCCCTTTTCCTTCGTAGTCTCAAAAGAAGATTGGTCCCTTCATCGTAAAGGTCATCAGGATCAGGAACGCCATCAGCAAAAGGTCAGAGAAGCCATCAAGGATAATTTGCCTGACCTCGTTACCGAAGAGAATATTATTTTGTCAGGCGGTAAGCAGATTGTGAAGGTTCCGATTCGCAGTCTGGATGAATACCGGATTATTTATAACTTCCGTAAACAGAAGCATGTAGGACAGGGGGACGGAGAAAGCCAGGTCGGAGATGTGCTTGGGCGCGATTCACAATCGGCACAGCCAGGCAAAGGAGAAAAAGCAGGCGATCAGCCCGGTCAAGACACCGTGGAAGCAGAGGTCAATCTGGAAGACCTGGAGGACATTCTATTTCAGGATATGGAATTACCACATTTGAAGCCTAAGAATAAGGAAGAGATCGAGGTCAAATCCATTATTTTTAACGATATTCGTAAAAAAGGGATGATGTCCAACATCGATAAAAAACGTACGCTGCTGGAGAATCTTCGGCGCAATGCAAGCAGCGGCAATCCCGGCATCCACAGTATCAGCCCAGATGATCTGCGCTACAAAACATGGGATGATATTAGAACCCCTCATTCCAATGCGGTCATTATTGCCATGATGGATACGTCAGGTTCGATGGGTTCTTTTGAAAAATACTGCGCCCGCAGCTTCTTCTTCTGGATGACCCGTTTTCTGCGCCGCCAGTATGAGAAGGTAGAGATTGTCTTTCTCGCCCACCATACGGAGGCTAAGGAAGTCAGTGAGCATGATTTCTTCACCCGTGGCGAAAGCGGGGGAACGATTTGTTCCTCAGCATATCAGCGAGCGATTGAAATTATCGATAGCCGCTACCCGCCAGCACAGTACAATATTTATCCATTTCACTTCTCCGATGGTGATAATCTCACCTCCGACAACGAACGTTGTGTGAAGCTGATCGGAGAACTGCTGAAACGAAGCAATATGTTCGGCTACGGTGAGGTGAATCAATACAATCGTAGCAGTACCTTAATGTCAGCTTATCGCCACCTGAAACATGAACAATTCATGCATTATGTCATTAAAGACAAAAAAGAAGTGTATCAGGCGCTGAAGACCTTCTTTAGTCCAAAGGGTACGGTTAATTCTTAATGCCCCACTCCAAAACGCGGGTGTCCCAAAAGCCAAGAATGGCTGATGGGACATCCGCGTTTTTGGCGTTGCTCCTTCTTGAACAAAACAACAAACTTCGTAAATTGCGTCATCTGGGTCCGTAGGCATCGGGGATGGGCAAATAGCGTCATCTGGGTCCGCAAGATCAGGGGATACGCAGAATAGTATGTAGGGCAACTTTGGAATTACTGGGGGATCGGCGCATTCGGACACAGATGACCTTATAAGTAGCTTTAGCGCACATTTGGATTGCTATCGGACCCCATAGCTACTATTAGCACGAAAAACACCAAAAACGAGCTTCATTCTGAGCAATAGCTGCACTGGAGTCCGATAATACGCTCCAAAGGCGATAAATTTGCAAATAGGGTCATCTGGGTCCGCAAGTATCGGGGATGGGCAAATTGCTCATCTGAGTCCGTAAATATCAAAAAATGCGTCAGAATAGTATGTAGGGCAACTGTGTGGGATTACTGTAGCGCTCGGCGCTACGGTATAGATTAAAAAATAAGCCAGTGAAATTAAACTAACTTTCTTTTTTCAGTTACATAATAACTCCTACTATACACCTAATTTCACAATTTGGATCGGTACCGATAAACTTGTACTCCCCACCCATGTCAGCTTGTTTTCGTAAGCTATGACTGCTGTTTTGTTTTTCCCCCGCTTAGATTTCCACCATGCAAATAACCTCCAATCCCAAACTCTGGAATGTGGAGGTTATTTATATTTAAAAAGCGTTCACCTCTACACCCTAATGAACCTTCTCTCTATCCTTGCCTTTATCAGACTCACCAGCATTTTTGTTCGCTGCTTCCCGGTCCTGCATCATCTCATCCACCGTCTTCACCTTCAGGCGAGCAGCGCCCTCGTTGTTAGCGTTCGTTGGGATAAGCTCTCCTGAAGCCAAACGTTCCTTGGCCTTAGCAATAGCTTCGCTGTATTGAGGCAGCCACTGTTCCCCTGCGACGAGCATCTCATCGACCATCTGCCAGATTTCTTTTGGATTACATACGGCACCAACGAGTGGGTCCATCATAAATGCCTGACGCAACAGCTTATCATCGCCGTGTACAGCTGCTTCAACCGCCAGACGTTGTACTGAAATACTAACGTTGCATACGGCGGCAGGTCCAAGCGGCAATTCGCCTACCAGCGGCATGGAGATCCCGTTCCGGTCTACATATCCCGGTGCTTCGATAATAGCGTCATCTGGCAGATTAGAAATCACGCCATTGTTCACTGTATTAAAATGCCCCCGGTACACTCGTCCCGTTTCCAAGCCTTCTATAATATAAGAGCCGTGCTCTTCCCCGCGATTCTCCTTCGTATACTCCAGTGCCGCGTCTTTCATCCAGTTTGGAAAATCTGTCTCGAACCAATTTCGACCTTCCGTGCAGACACGCAGATAACCACCAGTTTCTCCGTTAATCCAGCTCCCCAGATCGATCCAATCCATAATTTCATCACTGCGTTTACGGTACCATGGCACGTACTCACTTAAGTGTCCATTGGATTCTGTACTATAGTAGCCAAAGCGACGTAACATATCAATGCGCACTTTTTCCGTACGGCTGAATTCCGGATGTTTCTCAAAAGCCTCTAAAAGACCTTCGGTCAGATCCTTCCCCTCATGACTTGCTGAAATATACCAGGTCTGGTGATTGATGCCCGCACAGATAATATCAACTTCGGATTTCTTAAGCCCATACACATCCGCAATTTGTTGGTGCCCATGCTGTACACCATGACATAGACCGATGGTCCGAACACCACCATATTTATTGCAGGCCCAGGTCAGCATAGCCATCGGGTTCGAATAGTTAAGCAAAAGCACATCCGGTGCTGCCATCTCCCTAATATCACGGCAAATATTCAGCATCTCCGCAATTCCGCGTTGCCCGTACATAATACCTCCCGCACACAGAGTATCTCCCACACACTGATCGACTCCGTATTTTAAGGGAATGTCCACATCCGTAGCAAAGGCTTCAAGCCCACCCATCCGAATAGTACAAAATACGTACTTAGCATCCTTCAGTGCTTCTCTGCGATCCGTTGTGGCCTGAATTTGTATATTTAAACCATTCTCCTTAATATCACGCTGGCATAGCTCCGTGACCATCTCCAGATTGTGGCTGTTAATATCCATAAATGAGACTTCGATATTTTTAAATTCCGGTACAGTTAGTAAGTCCCGCAACAATCCACGGGTAAATCCAATGCTGCCTGCCCCTATAAAAGACACTTTAAATGACATGGTTATCATCCTCCGGTAATGAATTGGTTGTTCCTGTCCATTGTAGCAAGGGACCTGAGGAAAGCGTAACCAATATCATGACCTCTTTTGAAAGAAGGTGTCAAAAATCCTAACCTATCTACTAAAAATCATGCTCTTCATAACTCCAGGCGTGACGCTCAATGGAATTGCGGAATTCTACAGGCGTGCAATCGGCGTATTTTTTAAAAAGAAGGTGAAAATATTGCCTGCTGCTAATTCCTACGTAATCTGCAATTTCAGCAATCGGGATGTCGCTCTGCCCAAGCAGCATCTTCGCCTTCTCCATTCGCAGCATATTCAAGTAATCGCTGAGTGTCCGACCCGTATGGCTCTTAAAAATTCGATGTAAATATCCGGGATGCAGATTAACTGCGGCTGCGATGTCCTTAACCTGAATGTTCTGGTCATAGTTCTGATGCAGAAATTCGATGCTCCGGCGCACATAAAGCTGCGAGGGCTGTTGGCTGGTATGAAGCTGCTCTTGCCGAAGTCTGGATAATCGCAACAGAAGCTCACAAAATAATAAATCAACCATACTTCCCCCCTTCCCGCCGCTCTGATCAAGCTCTAACACAAGTCCCTTTAGAACATGATAGATTTCCTCCGGATCAGGCATTACTAAACTGGAAAAAGGAAGCTGCAGCATTTCTGCGAGCGCCGTTTCTTCACGGGCTAGCTTGCCGACAGAGGGTGCAACCCCTCTATATTCCATGAAGCCAAATTCCACATTTAGCATCCGACAAGGTGCCCCCTCTTCAACAATCAGCCTATGCGGAACATTCGCGTCTAGGATGATCAATTCTCCCCGCTTCAGCCGAACTCTCTCTTCTCCTCCTGAGCTTGGACGGACATCTACGATACAACTCCCTGAGATCAAATACATGATTTCCGTTGAATTATGCTGATGGTAAGACATATTGTAGTTATTCCACTGTTTATAATAGTAAGCAAAAAAATGAGGACTATAATCTCCCTCGATTAAAACCTGCTGAAAAAGACTCCCGCTAGGACTCAGATTTAAGTTCGTCAATGGATCACTACTTTCTTCATTTATTACTTAATACAAGTGTATCCCTTTAGCCACTTCGAAGACAAGATAACCTCCGATAGCGATCAAATCAACAAAAACGAGCAACTCTCCACTATACTGGAAAATTGCTCGTCTCTATTAGAATATTATTGTCATACTTGAAAAGAAACCAAAGAGTGCTTGAGATCCGCTGCCAAGCCCTCCAGCTTTTCCGATAAGGCAACCAATTCCTCACTAACCGTAAATTGCTGAGATGACATAGAAGCTACCTCCTCCGTCGAAGCTGTGGTCTGCTGGACAATGGAGCTGACGCTGGCCATGGATTCACCAAGTTGACGCTGGAACTCAATCAATTCGAGGACAGAAGCAGAAGATTCACTAATATGTCTCATGAAATGTTCCATTTCCTCTTTGACACTCGCAAATATCGTTGACGACTCTCTTACAGAAGAGATTTGTTCACGGAACTTAGGAGCGGCTTCATTGATATCCTTAACGGTGTTCTCGATATGTAGACCAATCTCTTCCGTGATCTTGGAGACCGATTGAATCGACTCATTCGACTGGTTAGCGAGCTGCCTGATTTCATCAGCAATCACTATGAACCCTCTTCCGGCCGCACCTGCCCTAACTGCTTCTATGGTAGCATTTAGCGCCAAAATATTGGTTTGCTTATTCACGGCAATCATAGGGCTGAGAATACTGCGAATTAAATGGGTGCTTTCTCTGAGCTTAGTAGAATTATCTTGAATTCGATTGATCATCTCTACCGTAGACTCACTTTGTTCTACTAGCAGCTTCATCAGCTCTGTACCTTGATTGCTAACCTCAATGACCCGTTCTGCTGAATGGTCCATCACTGTATTTATTTCCGTCACTTCACTCATTTTGCTGCCGATAATCTCAACATTGTGATAACTGCGTTCGGCTTCAACAGCGAGGCTGGCTGACCCCGCTGCAATCTCACCGGTAGCGGTCGCAACCTCTCTGGCATGGAGGGAGATTGTACTTGATGCTTGTACTAATTGTTCCGAAGTAAGGAGGACTTCATCTGCCGAATTCCCGCTCTGCCTTGCAAGCAAAGAGATCTGCTCCATCATTTTGTTGAAGCTGTGACCCAAGCGGCCAATCTCGTCCTTGCCCTTAAAATGGGTTCGTACCTGTAGGTTCCCATGCTCTCCTTCTTCCATCAAGACTGCCAGCTTACCCAGCGGACGCCCTACCAAACGAACAAGAATATAACCGATTAGTAGTGCTATTAAGGCTGCCGCTAGCACCACAGAAAATGTAATATATAAAAGCTTGTCCGCAGACTTGGTAAAATCACTGACGGGAGCATACCCCATAAGCGTCCACTTGGCAGTAGCCAAGGGCTGGTATACAACAAGCTGAGAACTTCCGTTCTCATCCTCCGCTGTAAATGAATGATTCTGCTCTTTACCTTGTTCTTCTGAAACTTTTATGTAAGAGGGTTGACCCAGCTTAGCTTGATCCACACCATACACAATGCTGCCATCCGCACTCAAGATACGAATTTCACCGGTCATCCCAATCTGAAGGTTAGACAGCATTTCAGTCATGGCCTTCCCTTTCACTTCGATTAGCATGTAATACTCCGCTTCGGGATGTACAAGATTACGCAGCAATCTCCCCATAGTTAAGGATGGCTCAGTATAAGCATCAAAAAAGCCTTTCTCACGAACGGGAAACCAGACTGGCTCTCCTTTAGCTGCGGCAATTTGCTCTAATCTTGCGGAAATGCCTTCATCACTACGAATCCCACTTATACCGGTAGATTTATAAGATTCTGATTCTACCAAGCTCTTGGATACCAGCCTGACACCATACATCCGCTCATCAGACCCTTTTACCAAGTCCAGCTTTCTGCGAATCCGTTCTTCAGCACCCGCTTTGGCCACAGTTGTAAGCTCGCCACTATTTATTTTTTCTAAATCACCCTTTAACACAGAGTCGAGTGCAAACTGCCTTGATAGTGCCTCATACTCTGCCAGCACAAAATCCAGCTTGTCCGCTGCCTGAACTACAGATTGTGTGGAGGCTGCAGCAACCTCATTCGTAATGATATTTTTGGCGGCAAAATAGGAAGTTAATCCTAGCACAGAGGATAAGAGAACTATAGAACTAAATAAAATAACGAACAGTTTAACTCCAACAGATTTAAAATATAGAGTCCAGGACTTTTTCATTAAGTTCACTCCCCATGACGAAATAAGGGTACAGCCCTCCATTTCTGTATAAAGGCTGTACCCTGATTATTTATTAGCATGAAGCGAGCGAATGGGTTTACCCCTTACTAGCTCCTGCTGTCAAGCCATCTACTAGCAGACGTTGCAAGAATACAAACAAAATCATAATTGGAATGGAGATCAAAACCGCACCCGCAGAGAACAAGGTAAAGTTCGTGTTTTGGTTCGTGTTAACCATATCCCACATTCCGACTGCGACCGTCCAGTTCTCCTTCGTCCGCAAAATAAGTCTGGCGAAAATGAAATCCACCCAAGGACCAACAAACTGAGTCAGCGCCATGTAAGTGATCATAGGACGTGACAAGGGTAAGATGATCCGCATAAATATCCCGAAATTACTCGCCCCATCTATTCGAGCCGCCTCATCCAAAGAACGAGGAATCGTATCCAGGAACCCTTTAGCGATAAAGGTCCCACCCAGCGGTGCCCCAGCCGCATAAACGATAATTAACGCAATATGTGTATCCAGCAAATTAAACTCTTTAAGCAGCATATAAATAGCGATCATACTCATAAAACCAGGGAACATACCAAGAATCAATACGGTGGATAACGCTGTTTTACGCGCTTTAAACCGGAATCTGGATACGGCATAACTGGTTAACAAAGTAAGAACTACCCCGATAAGCATCGAGAACACAGCTATTTTCAAGGTATTGGCATACCAAGTCCCAAACATATAGCTGGGTGATGTGAACAATTCTCTGTAATGTGATAAAGTGAATTGCTCGGGAATAAACGTTTTGCTGTACAATGATTTACCAGGTCGGAAGGAAGCTAAGAGAATCCAAAGGGCAGGATAGAGTGCAGCTATCGACAAAGCAATCAAGATAATATAACTACCTGCTAAGCGAATAATGTTCGCGACTTTTCTGCTCATTGGATCATATCCTCCTCTTTAAATGACTTCGTCCGGCGGTAATTGTACAGGGAGAATGAAGCGACAATGATAAAGATAATAATCCCTATTGCCGAAGCCATGTTGTTTTTATTCTGATCAAGCGTTAATTTGTATAACCAGGTTACTAGCAAGTCCGTAGAACCGGCATATTGATAGTCACCATTTACCGGACTACCCCCAGTTAATAGGAAGATTGCGTTAAAGTTGTTGATGTTACCTGCAAACTGCGTAATCAAGGTTGGTGCTGTGGAGAACAATACCATCGGCAACGTTACGATACGGAACTTTTGATAACCCGATGCTCCATCCACCTCAGCAGCTTCATACATATCCCGTGGGATAGTAGTCAGAACGCCCATGATAAGCAGCATAGAAACAGGAATACCTACCCACATATTAACGATAATTACGGTAACCTTAGCCCAGAATGGGTCAGTCAGCCACGGTAATCCATCCAATCCAAAATACCCCATGTATTGATTGATAGGCCCGAATTGACCGTTAAATAAGTTGCGCATGAGCAGAAGCGAGATTAACTGTGGCACCGCGTAAGGCACAATCAGAATTACTCTCCACATTCCTTTGAAGCGAATGCCCTTCTGACTCACCAGCAAAGCGACCAACAGTCCTCCGAAGTATGTAGTAATGGTTGAAAGAACTGCCCATATAATTGTCCATGTTAATACACCATAAAAAGTGTGGCTCCATGTCTTAAGGACCAATAAATTACGAAAGGTCTGAAATCCAACCCAGTCCACCAATTTGGCGGGTGGAAGATGATCAGGTGCGGAATAGTTCGTAAAGGCCAACAGGATCATGAAGATAATTGGCATAATCGTAAAGAATAGAACACCAATGCCCGGCAAGACTAGAAACGCTTGAGCAAACTTGTAATCCAGGATATAACGAACACTTTGTTTAAAAGTGTTTGCCTGAAGACCGTTATCACGTTTTTCTCCAATCTTGTAAGCATCTCTGATATTCAAATACCACGCGATAATCAATAGAATAAGAATAAGGATGGTGATCAAGCTTTGGATCATAATATAAATCGAGTGATCACCGGTAACCATCTTGGCGATCCCCTTCACTTTAACCAGACGACTCGGATTCTCTCCTAGTGTTACAATGCCCCATAAGGAGTTGGCAAGATTCTCAATAAAATAAAAAACGGCTACAGCTTCTACGGCTAAATATAATATTCCTTTAACGAATTGGCGGTTATATATTTGTCCCAATCCCATAAAAATCGTCGACAGTATTGCGGCCCTCGTGCGATGTCGTTGCATTTCGCTTCCGTTCTCCTCTCCGAGTGAAAATAAGAAGCTGCCAGCCGCTAAACATGCGGCGGGCAGCTTGATTCACTGTATGCTGTTAAGACAGTGAATTATGATCCTTATTGAGATGCACTGTTATTCAAATCTTTGATTTGTTGTACAGCTTTGTCCATTGCTGCTTTTGGATCCCCATTTTTATCCCAAATTTCTGGAAGGGCAGCATTTACTGGACTCCATACGTTACCCATTTCAGGGATAGAAGGCATCGGTTGGGAGTTCTTAGCTTGTTCTGCAAAAACGGACACATAAGGATCGCTAGAGATCTGTGGATCAAGAAGCGCCTCGTTGTTTGTAGGAACCGAACCAATCGTTTTGTTCAGTAACAGCTGAGCGTCTTTGCTTGAAGCAAAATTCGCATACAATTTAGCAGCATTCGGATATTGAGTAAACGAGTTAACTGCGAAAATTTTAATACCAGAGAATGTAATTGCTGTTTTGCCATTCACTGTAGGGATTGGAGCAATACCAAGGTTGTCACCAAGAGCTTCTTTGTATCCTCCAAGCTCCCATGGACCTGTGATATCCATAGCTACATCACCAGAGTTGAACAAGCTGCGTTTGATATCACTGTTGATATCACCACTCTTAATTGGCAATGCTTCCTTCAATTTCACAAATTCTTTAAGTCCTGCAATTGCGCCATCGTTAGCAAGACCGATATCATCTTTATCCGTACCATCCTTACCGAAGAGGTATCCGCCATCGGATGCGATAAACATGTAGTTGAAGTACAAGTTTCCTACTTCCCACATAATTCCATATCTATTTTTCGATTTATCCGTGAATGTTTTGCTGAATGCAAGAACATCATCGAATGATTTAGGTGCTTCTTTAACAAGCGATTTATTGTAGAACAATGCATAAGTTTCTGCTGCTCTTGGGTAACCATACAATTCGCCTTCGTACGAAGATCCGATAATCGAAGCTTCAGTATTGTTAGCTTTTGTTTCTTCACCGAAAACATCGTTAGGAAGAACCAAGCTCGCGCTTGCCGCTTTACCTAAGTTATCGTGAGGGATAAGAATAACGTCTGCCGCTAATCCTGAAGGACCATCTTGAGTAAGCTTAGTTACTTGATCCGGGGGTGCCAATTCTTCAACCTTGACTGGAACGTTATATTTTGCTGTGAACTGTTTAGCAATCTCATCTGCAAAAGGTCTTTCTTCTTTACTTTCCCATACCACTAGAGTTGCGCCATCTTCAGGTACGATTTCATCTGTTACTGCTGCATCTGTGCTCTCTGGCGCTGCAGTCTCTGTTGTAGCGTTGTTAGTAGCTTTTGCTGCGTTGTTGCCCCCGTTATTCGTACTGTTGTTGTTCGAACCGCATGCTGTAACGGACAGAGCCATTGAGAAAGCTGCGGTGATAACCATCATTTTTTTCAATTTCATTACTTTAACCCCTCCCAATTTTTAAAAACGTAAGATGGAAAATAGTAGTGCTGCAATCTGCGCAAACGATTTCAGAAAGGCTAAAAAAAAAGTTCTTCTTTTAGCTTGCTCCTTCTGTATCTGCATTTCACAGGTAAGAAAGCGCTTCATTCATGAGTACATCATACAACAGTAACGATTGTTTTTAAAAACGTTTGCATATACTGTATTGGGTCATTTTCCATTAATTGATATACATTATAGGCATATATCTCCATTTTTCACATGATATCTTTTAATTAGTCGATAATTCATGTGTTTAATATTGGAATATCTATTTTATTTGCCCCTAATATGCCACATTTTCTCTATTTCAAGAGATTTCTCATAAATTAACGTTCACAATGCTCGTTTACTTTAGTGAAATTTAGTGCAATGGTTTGAACAAGAGTATTGAAAGCCCTTTTATTCCATGCTATAATCCAAAACGTTAAGAGGCTGTCCAGCATGAAGCACAACATCTCTTGTCTGCCTCCTGTTCTATACAATTAAAAGGCAATGTTACTAATCAAAGGTACAACCTCGGGCAAGCTACTTCGCGGTGGCTGTGCCTCTTTGTTATGTGCTACTCTGCTACTGATTTAGTGCATGTTGCATAAAAAACTGTGCAACCAATAACAATAGCGACATTCTACATTCCACGCGCTCTGTGGAGTATCGTCCGGGAATAGTTTATGCTTTCGATGCGGTTTTGCCGAAGTGTCCGAGGAAGTAGCGCTAACAAAACTTAGCCTATGCTTTCGATGTGGTTTTGCCGAAGTGTTCGAGGAAGTAACGCTAACAAAACTTTAGGAGGATTTATCATGTTACTGGAAGCAGTGTATCATCGTCCGCGGTTAAATTGGTCTTATGCCTATAATGAAAGTACGATTCACCTGCGTCTGCGCGCTAAAAAAGGGGATTTAACCGAAGTGTTCGCCTTTGCTGGAGATAAATACGCTTGGGATACCACAAAAGAACTAATTCCCATGACCCTCTTCACCTCCGATGCTATGTTTGACTATTGGGAATGTGCTTCAGTACCTCTCTACCGCCGCTTGAAATACGGCTTCTTACTTCAAAAAGATAACGAACGAATTTGGATGACCGAAAGTGACTTTCAAACGGTGCGGCCGGAAAACCCAAACAAGCTGTTCGAATTCCCCTTCATTAACCGCGTTGATGTATTCGCTCCGCCTGCCTGGGTAAAGGACGCTGTTTTTTATCAGATCTTCCCAGAACGCTTTGCAAATGGTGACCCGAGCCTTGATCCGGAAAATGTTCAGCCATGGGGCTCCGAACCAACACCAACCAATTTTTTTGGCGGCGACCTGCAAGGGGTTATTGATCATTTAGATCATCTTAACGAGCTTGGGATCACTGCTATTTATTTCACACCTATCTTTGATGCAACTACTAATCACAAATACGATACAGAAGACTATATGAAAGTCGATCCGCATTTTGGAGATATTGAGACTTTAAAAAAGCTCGTCGATAGCTGCCATAAACGTGGGATTCGTGTCCTGCTAGATGCCGTATTCAATCATTCTGGCAGAACCTTTGCCCCTTTTGTGGATGTTCAAGAAAAAGGAGAGGCTTCCGCCTTTAAAGATTGGTTCCATATTCGCAAGTTTCCACTTCAAATTGAAAACGGTGTCCCTACTTATGACACCTTTGCTTTTGAACCGCTAATGCCAAAGCTAAACACAGAACATCCTGAAGTTAAACAATACTTACTGAAAGTCGCAGAATACTGGATCAAAGAAGTTGGGATCGATGGCTGGCGTCTGGACGTTGCCAATGAAGTGGATCATGATTTCTGGCGGGACTTCCGCAAGGTGGTTAAACGTGCTAATCCTGAGGCTTACATATTGGGAGAAATCTGGCATGAATCTGCACCTTGGCTAGAAGGCGATAAATTTGATGCCGTTATGAACTATCCTTTCACTGACGCTGTCCTTGACTTCTTTGTGCATGGCACTCTTGATGCTGAAGAATTCGCTAATTCCATTGGCAAACAGTTATCGCGCTATCCGCTGCAGGCAAGTGAAGTTGCTTTTAATCTGCTGGACAGCCACGATACTCCACGACTGCTTACGCTGGCTGCTGGAGACAAAAACAAGATGCGATTAGCGGCACTGTTCCAATTCACCTTTATGGGCACTCCCTGCATCTATTACGGTGACGAGATCGGCATGGACGGTGAAGGTGACCCTGGTTGCCGCAAATGCATGGAGTGGAACCCTGAAAAGCAGGATCGTGAGCTCTTCGAGTTCTATCGTCAGCTTATTCAAATACGCAACGATCACCCTGCTCTCCGCACAGGTACATTTACCTTCCTTGAGGCAGGACAACAAGGCAGCAAGCTAGCCTATGAGCGCCGACTGGATCTGCAGACAATTGTCGTACTAATCAACAGTGAAGAGACCGCTCAGACCTTCCGTATTGACGTAGACGAGCGGGATTGGGAGAACTTGTTTACAGGCGAAACACTGCGCACAGAACGCAGCAAGCTGATCGTGAAGATGCCAGCCTATGGATTCACTATCCTAAAGGCAATCATCTAAAAGGTTTCTTTCCACTGCTCAGCCATACAGCATAACAAAACAGGGTATCTCGCAAGCGATAATCGCTTCGGGATACCCTGTTTTCTTTTGGAGAATACTAAAATGCTAACCGCTGCTCAAACTAAGGGGTGCCAGAATTCAGCACACTTTAGTTTAGCCTACTTGCTCAGCAGCGTATAAATAACCTGTGCGCTTTCTGCGCGGGTCATCCATGCTTTTGGAGCGAATCGATTGTTCTCTCGGCCTTGCAGGAGTCCTAAGTCTGCTGCAGTCTTCACATAGGCTTCCGCCCACTTGCTAATACTTGAAGCGTCAGTAAATGCCGTAGAGGCTGCTACAGGTTCAAGCTTCTTGCCAGACTTCACTTCAAGTGCGCGGATCGCCATAACAGCCATTTCCTCACGGGTAATTGATGCATTCGGCGCAAAAATATTATTACTCCGTCCACTAACAATACCCAGCTTAGCAGCTGTGGCTACATATGAGGCATACCATGCATCTGACCTGATGTCAGTAAACAGGACCTGCCCTTCCGCTTTTAAGCCAAGTGCACGTACTAGTAGTGCTGTAAATTCCGCACGGCTAACATTACTTTTCGGATCAAACTCAGAGGTAGTGACCCCTGACACGATTTGTTTGGCGGCAAGTGATTGAATCGCCTTAAATGCCCAATAGGTTGCAGGAACATCTTTGAACGACTTATCGATTTCAAGCACAGCATACTTACTGAAGTGTGTGACTTGTGCCGTGATCACCTCTCCATTCAGCTGTCCTCCCACGTACTCTAACCCGCCATTATCACTTAAATAATAGATTCCGATTAAGTCTTTGTTGAATTGCCCTTTAATCTTGAATGAGATCGTAATCGGCTCATCGAACTGCTTAATTACAATCCGAGTACCGTCTTTCATCAGCACGCTAAGTCTGAATTCAAATACATCGGAAAGAGAGCTAACATGAGCACTATCATTGTTTAAACCGTCTACTATGGCTTTCGCAGCAGACTGCGCCAGTGGGTTCAGTTCAAGCAAGATTTGGGCACCTACCCCATCAATACCTGAAGCTAAACTTGGCATTGTACTTAAAAGCTGGCTAGGGATAGTAACTAACAGATCTCCCATTTTAAACACAAGATCATCAGTTCCTAGTATTTGTGCAGCTTGTAAAGGTAAGCGTACCGCTGTCTTACCGGCAGCAACATCAATTTGCACCTTGCCTTCTTTACCATTCTTCAAGCTATCCTCATTCACAACCTGAGTATCCGCTGGCGGTGTAGGGCTAGGGTTAACAACAACTCCAGAGGTTGGTGCCGCTGTAGCTTCTGGCGTTGGTGTCACCTCAGGCGAAGGTGTTACTTCTGGTGTCGACGTTGGTGTCGGTGTTGGCGTCGACGTTGGCGTCGGTGTTGGCATCGACGTTGGTGTCGGCGTTGGTGTCGGTGTCGGTGTTGGCGTCGACGTTGGTGTCGGCGTTGGTGTCGGCGTTGGCGTCGATGTTGGTGTCGGCGTTGGCGTCGGCGTTGGCGTCGATGTTGGTGTCGGCGTTGGCGTTGGTGTCGGTGTCGGTGTTGGTGTTGGTGTCGGCGTTGGCGTTGGTGTCGGTATAACATCCGATACCTCAGCCAAAATAACCGTACCTCCATCATCTCTACCTGGCAGATCAATATTTACCTTTTGATCCTCGGAAACCATGTATGTTTTACCGCTGTATTCATCGGTTACCGATGAATTAGCAGCAAACGGTACTGGAATCGTTACAGAACTCTCACTAGTTTTAGTATTGATTACCGTCACTACGTTCTCATCTTCATAAGATTTGTTGAAAGCCAAATAACCTGAATCATCTGAACCTGCGAGCTTCGTGCGCGCACCTTTGGAATACACTTTGGAGTACTTCGCACGGATATTCAACAGCTTTTGATAATGGTCATGTAGTGGCTTCTCTGCCGTCAATTGATCCCAAGGCATATCCTTACGGTTCTCACTGAATTGACCTTCAGACATATTTCCAGCATTGCTGCCTGAATTACCCAGTTCTTCTCCGTAGTATATTACCGGCTGTCCTTTGGCGGTAATTTGCAGAGCTGCAGCAATCTTCAGCTTGCCTTTATCGCCTCCCACATAATCAGACAAGAAACCATTCTCATCGTGACTGCTCAGGAATTGAGCCATCATCTTCGTATTGTCGATCTTCAATTCACGTTCCTGCAGATAAGTATCCACACTGTTTACCTTACCATTTGCAAAATCTCTGGCTGCATCTTTAAATCCAAAATCAAGCAGACCATCCATCTGGCTAGTTTCGAGCATTCCACCATTGTTATCAATGGTTCCACCGAAGTATTCGCCGGTCATTTTGAAGTTTGGATCCATCGCTGTCAGTGCATTTTTAAAGGCTTTCCACGTCGTATCGTCCACGTGTTTGACCGTATCCACACGGAAATAATCAATCGTGTCTCCACGTTCCGTACGTGCGTTGTCTAACCAGCCTGTTTGCCAAGCGATAATTTTTTCACGAACGGCTGGATCTTCCGTCTTGAAATCTGGCAGGAAAGCAAGCTCACCCTTAATTGGATCTGTATCTGCGGATACACCATCCGTGCGCAGCATCCCTTCGAAACGTGCTTTATCCTCAGCTGTAATTGTCGGATAGGTATCCTCAGCTTTCAGACCGTAACCCGTATGATTGAGTACAACGTCAACCATGATCTTGATCCCTTTGTCATGCGCCTTTTCGATCAGCTCCTTGAAGGTGGCCATATCGCCAAGGTGCTCGTCAAGCTTGGTGAAATCTTTTGCCCAATACCCATGGTATCCATATTGTTCGCTGCCAAAGTCAACGCCTTTGTTAAAATCAATATTATCTACGATTGGCGTGATCCATAACGTGTTAATTCCTAGCTCTTGCAAATAATCGAGATTGTCGATCATCCCCCGGAAATCTCCACCATGATAAGCTTCCAGATGATCTTTATTCACATTCTCATTATTCGTTGGGTCACCGTCTTTAAATCGGTCTGTAAGCGCGAAATAAATTCGAGCCTCATCCCAATCAAAATCCAGCTTATCCCCTGTATAGGTTCTTGCTTTTACCTCAAGTGTAGCCTTTTCCTTATGTGCATTGCCGTATTGGTCTACGAGCGTAATCGGAATATCCTTGATGCCCGCTGACACCGTGTCTTCCACAGCAACCGTTTGTTTCAAGAGTTCCGTATCCAGCTTAACTTTGCTAGGGCCCCCAAGATTAGTTAAATCCATATATGCTTCAGAGTAAGTTACTTCTTCCGAAGAGGAAGCGTGGATGGTTACAATAGCATTCTGATTGGATGTGACTGCCTCTGGACTTACGGATGTCGCAATCTTAACGACAGGTTGATGATAATCAATAACAGATTCATCATTCACCGTATTCTTTGGATCTGTAATTTCGGTAGTGACGCCGTCTTTAGTAATCAAGAAAGTATATTTATACATACCTTCTTTTAAATCAGCCAGTGTGTAAGTGAACCACTCGTTAGCCGGATCATAGATCATTGGATACGAAGTGCCGTTCACTTTTACTTTAGCAGCTGTTATTGCGTCCATATTTCCATTACGGAACAAAGCGTCGTCGCGGTATCTGAAAGTAATCGTTCCATCTTTTAAAATAGGGCCGCTAATACTTGGTTTGATATCAAGCTCTTTAACCATACTGGTTACATACACCTTAGTGAATGGTTCACCAGGGGTCAACGGAATAACACGATCGTCTGGGTAGTCTAGTTTCCCCGTGTTCCAATCCGTACCTTTGCGCAGGACAAATCCAACGCTTGTTGCATTCTCAGCAACCTCAATCAGAACGCTCGCTGTGCCATTCTTAAAGGTTGTGAAATCAATCTGGTCATTTTTAGCTCCAGTGTTCCAAACCCAGATATTCCAATCCTTATAGTCCTTATCGCTACGGGTATAAGTGAATTGAACATATCGTTTGTCAGTAACTTTAACGGTGACGGTTGTAGAAATACCCTCATAAGAGATAGTAAGGGTTGCCGTTCCTAGCCCAACCGCTTTGACTAGACCTTTATCAGTTACTGTAGCTACTTCAGGTTTATTGGAGAGGTAAGTAGCCTTCTTAGTAACATTACTTCTGCTATTGTCATCATATTTCGCAAAAACAGCGGTTTGATGCGTATTTCCTGCTGCCAGCGTGTAGCTTGCACTATCTGTTTCCAAAGAGTTCAGCGTAACTGGTGCAGCTTCCTTTTGAATAATCACGGCCGTCAAAGGCTCTAGTGTAATTGAATTTGCTGTCAAAATAAAACCTGACTGCTGTGCAGCCGGTATCGCTGTAACACCAGCTTCATCGTTGTCCACAAGCACCTGACCGCCCGTCAAATCCTCAGATAAGGTCAGTTTTCTAGTTGTGCTGTCACCATTCATGAAGACATAATAGATGCCAGTTCCATCTGTTGCTTTGTTGGAATAGCCGATGACAAGATCGTTATCCTTCATTTCTGGAGCAGGGATCAGGTTAATGTTAGAGTCAACCAAATCCTTATCGCCCAATCGGAAGGCATCCGTTGATTTTCTCAGCTCCATCAGACCCGACGTATATTTTCTTGTCGTGTTCTGTACTGGGAACTTAGATTCATCTGTTGCTTTGGTCCAATCAAACATGTTGACTGCATCCGATGAATCGTAAGAATCATGAATGAAATAGCCGAACGATTGGTTGTTATTGTCGAACATCTCTGTGAATTTATCCTCAGGAATCGTTGTGCCCTTCCACTGCTTAGTCCGCCCATATTCCTGACCGGCATGGATAAAGGCTGTACCTTGAGAAGTTAATACGAGCATATTTCCTAATCTGATCCGCTGCTGAATTTCAAGCTCATTCTCAGCGATATCCGGATCCTTCTTGATCGATTGTGCTATGACATCATGAAGTGTCAGATTATCATGAGCTTCGATATATGGGACGATATCACCCGGATCATCTGCTGGTGTATTCGAAGGTTGAGCTTTGATATTGTCCAGGATTGTAGCGATCGGACGTGCTCCACCTGTAATAAATCTAGGCTGGCCTTCGGAACCATAACCAGACTTCAATTCATTACGGAATTCATCGGAGAAAACACCGACACTATCCGTTTTGTCCATCCAATCCTGATCTGCACCTTGCCCAGCGAGAGAAGGATCAGCCGCGGCGCCGCCGAATGTTCTCCAGCCTTCACCAATAAAGAGTGCCTTCGGATTCACTGCTGCTGCGGCATCATAAGCATGCTGAACAGCATCAGCTGTCGCATCGCCCATCATATCCCAGCGCATTCCATCAATCTTGTACTCTTCAAACCAGTATTTTACCGAATCAACCATCAGCTTCTCAGCCATTTTATGGTTGGTGGCTAAATTGTTGCCGAACCCCCCGATAAAGTTACCGTTTGCATCTTGGAAGGCATAGTAATTAGGTACGATGTCGTTTAAAAATTCTTTTTTAGCCATATGAGTATACACTACGTCCAGAATGACACCCATTCCAGCTTCATGCACGGCATCAATCAAACCTTTTAATTCTTTAATCCGCTCTTCTGGATCGGCAGGGTTCTGTGAATAGGCCCCGTCCGGTGAAAAATAGCTGTGAGGATCATAACCCCAGTTGTATTCATTGTTTTTTGCGGAATAATCCGGCTCTCTAGTCCCCATCTTCGTCTCATCCCCGTAATACCAAGCCATCACAGGAAGCAACTGAACATGCGTTACACCAAGAGATTTAATATAATCAAGTTTCTTTTCAAAAGCGCTATAAGAACCCCATCTTTCCCCACTCAGACTATCCTCGATCGATACATCCGATGTAAAATCTCTCACGTGGACTTCGTAGATGATGGCGTCCTCACGTTTTTCGTAGCCTTTTATATCAGCATACCCAAAGGTATCTGGGTTCGTCTGGCTTAAATCAACAATAGCCGCTTTGCCCACTGTATCCCCGCCAGCACCAGCAGCACCTGTGGTATCCACAGTAAATACCGCCATTGATTTAGCATAAGGATCAAGAACCTTATGGGTTACACCGTCATTCGTTACTTCGTATTGATAAAAGAAGCCCCTTACATCTGTTGCCGTTGTGCCTGTCAAATCAGCTGGCTTCAGCTGGACTGACCAAACCCCTTGCTCGCCGAGCGTTAAAGCAACACTGCCCACTTGCACGTTAGAGTCATTCTTATCGTAAAGATTTACAACGACCGAGCTTGCTTTAGGTGCCCATAATTTCAATGTGGCTGTTTTGTCAGCATTATACGTAGCTCCAAGATCGTCTCCTGTATAATTGTACATTTCATCAAGCATTCTCCAGCCACTTGCTGCTGAGACCGTTTTACCTGAATAGGTAACGCTAAGCGGAACTTTTTCCAGATCAAATGCTTCTGTATCCACTTCGATTGAAGTTTTGCTTGTAAGGGTTACAGCAGTAATCGGGATTGCAGCACCCTCTTTATCCTTAACTGTAATTGCTGTCTTTAAGGCTGCTGGATCCAAACCGTCAGTCAGTGTGAAGCCGAGAAGGATTTTGCTCGTCGACAGCACCTCTGCGGATACTAAGCCAATAGGTGTCTCACCAAACGGAGAAACATAAACATTGTTGTCTCCTTCTTTAACCCATAGCTGATTGTATCGATCCAGCAGGCTAAAGGTTTTATTGTCACCGTCCTTATCACCGTTCGAAGGTTTCATCACAATAAAGCCGATTTTCTTCGCATTCTCAATAAGCGGAACATCAACATATGCACCATAACGATCTGTTTGATCTGCTACAAAAGGAGTAGCTCCAGACGGCCAATTTTCGGATGGGGCTACGACGTCATCCCACAGCCACAGTCCATATTGATCATGATTTGTATCAGCTCTGGTATAGTGAATTCGCACTGTATTAGGAGCAAGTGTAACTGGTTCATACGGTGTTACATCATTTGAACCTTGCTTGATCCAAATTTCATTCGCCTCAGGCGTGTTGATAGTAAAGAGCTTATCGCCTTCATCCTTGGCCTGAGTGACTCGGTTTACCACAAGGAACGAAATTTTCTTAGCTCCATCCTTCACTGGCACGTCAACATAAGCACCATAAGAATCGATTTGCCCTTCAGGAAATGGAGTTGCACCTGTAGGCCAATTTGCGGAAGGGGATTGAACATCATCCCATGTCCATAATCCCTGATTTTCATAGTCACCAGCTGTCCGATTGTAGTGAATACGGATGTGTCCAGCCGGAACAGGAGTAACCTCAACAGGTTCAGAAGGAATTTTATATTCTGCTGTCACACTGCCATCCAGTGGATTAAATTTAAAGGTAACCGGCAGATCTGAAGGAAGACTCAGATTATTAGCAGTTTCGGGATACAATTGATCCCCGGCTTCACCGTCTCCTGGAACAGAAACTTGGTAGGTGTAATCTCCCTTAGGAAGGGTAGCCACCGTACTGTAAACATCATCAAAATCAGGATCAGATAATACGGTAAGTGCTTCTGCCGGCAGGTTTCCTGTCAATCTTGGTAGTTTAGCGGAAGCAATCGGTGTGTAATACGTGGAATCAGCTATTTTATGAGTTAAGTCATTATAATAAAAGGTTACGGCAGTCTCTGTTTCTAGCTTGATATGGATATTCTCCCCATCATTTGTTCCCTGAGGATTGGTGTAACTTGTGAATCCATAGTTCTCATCCCATAAATCATTAAGAGTAACCTTGTAGTTATATTCTCCTGCCGGCAGAGTGCCTGTAAAAGAATATAGGCCATTATCTGAATAGGTCATTTGGGTAACTACTGATGTCTCATCCCAATCCTTACCAGGCGTTTCCGCACCTGTCGATGTAAATTTAGACTGCAGATCCCCAACCAATACAACCTTCGTCGTTGCTGCTGTAACATTAACAGGATGTAGTCCAAGACCAGAGAACACGAGAGCAATAATCATAAAGATCGCAAATGCCCTCTTCCCCCATAAAGTTATTTTCATTTTTGCAAAACCTCCCATAATTATGAATTCCCTTTTTGCAAGCGGATACATGATTTCACAAACCCCACCAATTTATGAGATTATAAATCATGCGTATTCCTTCTGAAGGTGAAGAAGGTCTATATGTAGGGCTCGTCAAGCCAATTCAACGCTGTCACCATCCTTTTATCAAAGTAAAAGCTTGATACATCAAGTCGAAATTAGTGCAATCGTTTGCAAAAAGCTATGCACAAACACTAGTCCATAAAACCCATTCGTTTGTGCAACTGGTTCAACCTAAAAACACCCAATGAAAACGCTTGCTGTATTTTGATTTACATACTAATGCCGAATTTGCGGTATTGTCAACCAGTATTTTCTAAAATAAAAGCTCAATTTAAATCCGCAATAAAAACGAAACTTGTTCTTCCCTTCCTTTCAGCTAAGTTCTTGCATCATTTAAGCCATACGTTTGCATTCAGCGAATACTCTTTTCGCAAAATCCAGACCGCATTTATACATATTAAGATCAAAATTCCCGAATCATTCATACTTTTTTGGTGAAAAGCAACAATATTACATTGAAATTTCTTGTGTTCCTTCCAAAAGTAGCAATTTCCCCCTTTTGAATGACTTTATCTATTTACAATTTAGAACTCTTAGATTAATATTACTGTGTAAAGCAAACGGTTCCATAAGGAGGTTTCAATGACAGTTACCATTAAGGATGTGGCCAAGAAAGCGGGAGTATCTCCCTCCACGGTATCCCGGGTATTGTCCAACCATCCCAGAATCAGCCTGGAAACTTCCCGCAAAGTTAAAGCTATTATGGAGGATATGGGCTATACCCCTAACATGATGGCTAAGAGCTTGGTGTCGAAAACTACTAACAGCATCTGCTTCAGTCTTCCTAAACCTGCTGAAGAGCTGTTCTCTAATCTATTTTTTATGGAATTAATTCGCGGGATCGTTACACAAGCCAGCCGTTCCGGTTACGATGTGTTAATAAGCTCCGGAGCGAACGAGAAAGAAGAACTGGAAGCCGTTTCACGACTTCTGAAGGGTCGCCGTGTTGACGGCGTTATTCTGCTTTACTCTCGTACGGATGATGCCGTTATTGATTTTCTAGAGAGCAACGATTATCCATTCGTGCTTGTTGGCCGAAGTGATAAATATGAGAATATTTTATCAGTCGATAATGATAATGTGATGGCAGCATACGATGCTACGAACCACCTCATTTCCATGGGGCATAAACGTATTGGCTTCGTAAGTGGACCACCTAATCTAATCGTTTCTCGTGACCGTCTCGCCGGATATCGTAAAGCATTGCAGAATAGCGGTTTAGAAATGCGGGATGAATGGATTGTAGAAGGTGAATTTCTACAGGATAGCGGCTATAGAGCGATGTCCTTTTTCATGAATTTGCCGAATCGCCCCACTGCGCTGGTAGCGGTGGATGACATGGTATCGTTCGGAATTTTGCGCGGGTTGAATGAACTGAAATACAAGGTTCCAGACGATCTCGCCATTGTAAGCTTTAACAATATTCCATTATCTGAATTATCTAGTCCTCCGATCAGCAGTATTGATATAGGAATTTATCATCTTGGCTACACCGCATCACAAGTACTTATCCAAAATATCAAGAGTCCGGATAACGGTTCAGGTCATACCAACCGATTTGTTATTCCCCATCGTCTGATCGTGAGAGAGTCATCCATGCACTCTCTGGCAAAGCATAAAACCGAATGAATAAGTGAAGCGTTTAACCGCTTCATTTATTTTTTGAAAATCTGTACAAACGTTTGCGCTAAATCATACAATACTTATTGATCCAGTTCTTTATGGGTGATTTCTAGGATCTTAGGTTAGGATAAACTTACACATCTTAATCAAAGTTTAAACGGTTTAATAAGATTCTAATACGGCATCCGCTGGATCACGACGCTGTCAAAACTTTTAGGAGGTACTACAATGTCGGAAATTAAAGCCTGCTTGTTCGACTTGGACGGAGTAATCGTCGATACAGCAAAATACCATTATATTGCTTGGAAAGAGCTTGCAGATGGACTGGGGTTTCTATTCACAGAACAAGATAACGAACGCCTTAAGGGAGTCAGCAGAACGGCTTCACTAAATATTTTGCTGGAAATCGGCGGACTAACGATTGACGAAGAAGAGAAAGCTAAGCTTGCGGAACAGAAAAATAATCGTTATGTCGAATATATTGCGAAAATGGACAGTTCTGAGATTCTGCCAGGTGCGCTTGATTTCCTAAAAGAGTGCCGTGCGAATGGCATCAAAGTTGCTCTCGGTTCTGCCAGCAAAAACGCTATGACGATCTTGAATAATACCGGATTAACCCCTTACTTTGATGCAATCATCGACGGCACACACACTAGTGCTGCTAAACCAGATCCGGAAGTGTTCCTATTAGGAGCCAAAGCACTGGATGCCGCACCTGAACATTGTGTAGTCTTCGAAGATGCAGAAGCGGGAATTGAGGCCGCTACCCGGGCCGGTATGTTCAGTGTTGGCATTGGTTCGCCGGAAACCCTGAGTGCAGCGAATATTGTTGTCCCATCGCTTGCTCATATGAGTGTGTCCCTGCTCAAAGAATCTTTTGCATAAGTTTATTGAACATAATTAACTCAAATAGTACTGATTTGAGTTGTTGTGGACATTCCAACCAAAGATTAAATGAACTAATAATTAATCGTTAGCCTTCTGGTGATGAAGTGACGGAGAGGAATTTTGGAACTATAGAAGCATAACGTTCGCCTTTATAATCAGATTTCATCCGCAAAATGTGATCGAAAGTCCAAAGATTCCGCGCAGTCACTTATATATCACCGGAAGTTTAACAAGGGATTTGTTCATTTTATATATCCCCCTAACATATTTAAAGGAGCGGTTATCGTGAAACAATATTTAACAATTGATGAATGGTCCATTATTGAGGAATCCTTTGATCCACAGACGCAAGAAATTTCTGAAAGCGTATTTAGTCTTGGTAACGGATTTATGGGTGGCCGGGCCAATTTCGAAGAGCAATATAGCGGTAACAGCCTGCAAGGCAGCTACATGGCTGGCGTCTACTACCCTGACAAAACACGTGTTGGCTGGTGGAAAAACGGCTATCCTGAATATTTTGCCAAAGTACTTAACAGCACGAACTGGATCGGTATTAACATTGATATCGAGGGTACCCCCCTTGATCTGGCAAAGTGCACCGTTTCCGAATTCCGCCGTGTACTTAATATGAAAGAAGGTACGCTCTCCCGTAGCTTCACTGCAACACTCGAAGATGGTAAGGAAGTTAAAGTAGAAAGTATCCGGTTCGTAAGCATGACTCGTCAAGAAATCGGCGCGATTCGCTATTCCATCATTCCTGTTAATTTCTCAGGCAAGATTACGATTACTCCTTATCTTGATGGTGATGTGAAGAACAAGGATTCCAACTATGACGAGAAATTCTGGAATGAAGTTGAGAAACAAGCGGGACCTGATCATGGACATCTCACCCTAAAGACTAAGAAACTCGACTTCCATGTCACCTCTGCTATGGCTTTTGATATCCTTGTCAATGGTGAAAAGGTAACTGCCGAAGCAGAAGTCATCGAACAAGAGAAATATGTAGCCAGCAAACTGGACGTAACCGCACAAGCGGGCAATCAAATCGTCATTTATAAATATGTAGCCAATGTTACTTCTCGGAATCACGGTCTGGGACAATTGGTCGACGCCGCCCAAACTGCTCTGCAAGCTGCTAAGGAAGCTGGGTTCGTAACCCTTTTGACTGAACAAATTGAAGCTTGGAGAGAAAAATGGAAAGAAAGCGACATCATTATTGAAGGTGACGTTTCGGCTCAGCAAGCGATTCGCTTTAATATTTTCCAACTCAATCAAACCTATAATGGTGAAGATGACCGCCTGAACATTGGGCCTAAAGGCTTTACCGGTGAAAAATACGGCGGCAGCACCTACTGGGATACAGAGGCGTATTGCGTTCCCTTCTATCTCAGTACGGCGGACTCCTCCATTGCCCGCAATTTGTTGATCTACCGTTACAAGCACTTAGAGAAAGCTAAAGAAAATGCCCGTAAGCTTGGATTCAAAAAAGGTGCGCTGTACCCAATGGTTACTATGAACGGTGAAGAATGCCACAACGAGTGGGAAATTACATTTGAAGAAATTCACCGGAACGGTGCCATTGCCTACGCCATTTACAACTATGTGAACTACACCGGAGACAAAGCTTATCTGGGACAATATGGCCTTGAGGTTCTCGTGGAAATCTCCCGCTTCTGGGAAGAACGTGTTCACTACGCATCACGTAAAGACAAATACGTAATGCTCGGCGTAACGGGCCCGAATGAATACGAGAATAACGTTAATAATAACTGGTATACAAACCGTATGGCTTCGTGGACTATGGAATACACCATGGAAGCACTGGCATACTTGCAAGAAAATGAGCCTGCTCGTTATGCAGAGCTAGTTGACAAACTAGGGCTGCAAGAGAGCGAAACTACAAAATGGAAAGACATCATTGCTAAGATGTATTATCCTGCGGATGAAGAGCTGGGTATCTTCTTACAACAAGATGGCTTCCTGGACAAAGAGATCATTCAAGTCAAAGATCTGGAACGTGAGCATCTGCCACTTAACCAAAAATGGTCATGGGACCGTATCCTGCGTTCTTGCTTCATTAAACAAGCAGACGTTCTGCAGGGATTATATTTCCTGGGTGACCGTTACGATCTGGATACAAAAAAACGCAACTTCGACTTTTATGAACCGATCACTGTTCATGAGTCCTCCCTTTCCCCTTGTATCCACTCCATTCTAGCCAGTGAGCTGGGATATAAGGATAAGGCCTATGAAATGTACTTGCGTACTTCAAGACTGGATCTTGATAACTATAACAATGATACAGAAGACGGGTTGCACAGCACTAGCATGGCTGGTACTTGGATGTCGATCGTACATGGTTTCGGCGGACTCCGCGTACATGACGGCAGACTGACACTGAGCCCATCTAACCCAGGTCACTGGACTGCTTACTCTTTTAAAATTATGTTCCGCGGCTCCCGTCTGAAAGTAAGCGTTACGGATGCACAAGTTACTGTTACGAATGAAACTGATATCCCTGCTTCTATTACTATCTACGACAAAGAATATACCGTAAACGGACTAAGCAGCATCACTGCTGATAGCAATTCCGTCACAGTATAAAACTTACACCCAAGAGACCCTTGAAGCTTAAAGCTTTTGGGGTCTCTTTATTTTTTAGGAAGCTAACTTATAAAAGGAGTGATTATGAATGAACAGAACCTTTTGGAAAGAAGCCGTTGTCTACCAAATCTATCCCCGCAGCTTTCAAGATAGCAATGGTGACGGGATTGGAGATCTGCAAGGAATCATTTCACGTCTGGATTATTTGCAAAAGCTAGGTGTCGACGTAGTTTGGCTGTCACCTGTCTATAAATCGCCAAATGACGATAACGGTTATGACATCAGCGATTATCAAGATATTATGGATGAGTTCGGCACATTGCAGGATTGGGAAGAATTACTGACTGGATTGCACGCCCGTGGCATAAAACTGATGATGGACCTTGTAATCAATCATTCCTCAGATGAGCATCCTTGGTTCGTAGAATCCCGTTCTTCAAAAGATAATCCATATCGTGATTACTACATTTGGCGTCCGGGTGGACCAGATGGTGAGCGCCCCAACAATTGGAGTTCTGTATTCAGCGGCCCGGCTTGGGAACTGGATGAAACTACTGGTGAATACTATCTGCATCTGTTTTCGCGCAAGCAACCGGATCTCAACTGGGAGAATCCGAAGCTGCGTGAGGAGTTATACAAGATGATCACCTTCTGGCTCGACAAGGGTGTGGATGGTCTACGAATGGATGTAATCAATATGATTTCCAAAGTGGAAGGTCTCCCTTCCTCCCATAGAGACGGCCTCGTTCCCGGGGAACTTGCCTGGGGTGGCGAATATTATATGAATGGACCACGTGTTCATGAGTTTTTACATGAAATGAATGACAAAGTGTTATCCAACTATAACATTATGACTGTCGGTGAAACTCCTGGCGCTACAGTTGAAGATGCCATCCTTTACACGGACGAGGAACGCAAAGAGCTGCAAATGGTGTTCCAGTTCGAGCATATGGATGTGGACTCGGGTCCTGACGGCAAATGGGACGTAGCCCCGTGGACGTTGTCGAAGCTGCGCGATATTCTTCATAAATGGCAAGTGGGTCTGGCGGATAAGGGTTGGAATAGTCTTTATCTTAACAATCATGACCAGCCACGTATGGTCTCAAGATTCGGGGATGATGGTAAGTATCGCGTGATCTCTGCCAAAATGCTCGCTACCTTACTGCACACGCTGAAAGGGACGCCCTATATTTATCAAGGCGAAGAAATCGGGATGACCAATGTAAAGTTCACAGCCATTGAACATTATAAAGACATAGAAATCCTCAATATGTATCGCGAAAAGGTTACCGAAGGCGGCGCTGATCCTAACAGCGTTCTAAACGCTATTCATATCAAAGGCCGTGATAATGCGCGCACTCCGATGCAATGGGATGATTCTGCGAATGCCGGCTTTACTGAAGGGGAGCCGTGGCTCAAAGTTAATCCGAACTACAAGGAAATTAACGTGGAGCAGGCGCTGGCTGATTCGGATTCTATCTTTTATTATTACCAAAGGCTGCTTGCTTTGCGCAAAAAAAATCCGATCATGGCTTATGGCGAATACAAGCTACTTTTGCCAGAGCATGAGGACATATATGCCTATACGCGTACTCTGGATGACGAGAAGTGGCTGGTGCTGCTCAATTTCAATGAGGTTCCACAGACTGTTGATCTTTCCGCAGAGCTAAGTAAGGCTACGGAACTTATTATTGGAAATTACCCTGATGATGCACCCACACGGGAATTATTACGACCTTATGAAGCAAGAGTGTATCGATTGAAAGACTAACTTTGTCTATCTTCCTGAGTTATACTATTTAGGATGATTTTTTATGAGATTATCCTTCTGCCTGCTACCTGTCATTAGAGAGCACGGAATAACAGGATTTTGCAAATGCAGCCTGATAGTATGAACTTAAAGGGAGATGACGGACTTGGAATGGCTTATCCGCATGAAAGAAGCTTTAGACTATATGGAGAGCAAGATGGAGGAATCTGTGACGATTGAAGAAATCGCCAAGGTTGCTTACTCCTCCCCCTTTCATTTCCAGCGCATGTTCAATATGCTTACCGGAGTATCTATTAAAGACTATATCCGTAAGCGCAGATTAACTCTGGCTGCACAGGAGCTTGCTATTTCTAAAGTTAAAGTGCTGGATGTTGCACTGAAATACGGATATGACTCGCCCGAGTCGTTTGCCAAAGCATTCCGCAAGGCACATGGAATTACTCCTTCTGCTGCGCGGGAGTCAGGGGTACAGCTCAAGGCTTTCCCTAGACTCTCCTTCCATCTATCACTGAAGGGAGATAAAGAAATGGACTACAGAATTGAGAAAAGAGACGCCTTTAATGTTATCGGACTAGTAGAGGAAATGACAACGAAAGATGGGGAGAATCTGCGCCGCATCCCTCAGTTGTGGATAGAAGCTAATGAAAATGGTACGTCGGATAAGCTGATTGAGCTCGGTGGAGATAAGGATTTATTAGGCATCTGCTCTGACATGAACCATGATAAAGAAACCTTCTCCTATTGGATCGCTGTCGAAGCTACTCCAGAGACTGATGCACAGGGCTTTGCTTCTACAACAATCCCAGCTGCAAGTTGGGCTGTGTTCACCTCAGTAGGGCCGATGCCTGATGCTATCCAGCAGGTATGGGCACGCATTTTCCAAGAGTGGTTCCCTTCCACAGGCTACGAGCATACAGGCGGGCCTGAGTTTGAGCTATATCTTCCGGGGAGACCAGACGCAGAGGACTATCGCTGTGAGATATGGATCCCTGTTACGAAAAAAGAATAGAACTAGAAAGACTATCGAAACCTCGATAGTCTTTTTTCTTGTGATTGCCTACTATTTCATTTTGAGAATTGGCATAGTCTTGGTATAATAAATAGATTATATAGTTCTATAATGATTATTGATTATTGTCATCCGAATTATCGGTGAAGGAGAATTTCATGTCTACTGTAAAAATATTTTCAGACAGCACTTCCGATTTACCTCAAAACTGGAAGGATACTTATGACATCGGCATCGTTCCTCTTTATGTAGTATTTGAAGAAGGTACCTACAAAGATGGTGAAGATATTACACCCGAGGAAGTGTATCGCCGTGTAGCCGCTAGTGGAGTATTGCCGAAAACGGCAGCACCTTCGCCAGCAGATTTCATTGCTGCATTTCAACCCGTGATTAGTAGCGGACAAGATATTGTATATATCAGTCTCTCCTCCTCACTATCCTCTACATATCAGAATGCACTTTTGGCTGCCGGGGAATTTCCTGAGGGACGCGTACAGGTCATAGATTCGCAAACCTTGTGCGGAGGCATTGCCCTCCTTGTTATGAAGGCTGTCAGAGCTGCTAAAAAAGACCACACTGCGGTGGAGATTGCAGCCATGCTGGAGCACAGCCGCAACCTTGTGGAAACTGAATTCGTTGTGGATACGCTAGATTACTTATATATGGGTGGACGCTGTTCAGGCATGCAGAACTTCATCGGTAGTCTACTCAAAATCCGTCCTGTTCTTAGACTGGTAGATGGAAGCATCATACCTACTAGCAAAATCCGTGGCAAAAAGGAAAAAGCTGTGGAACAAATGCTCCAGAACGCTTTGGTTCACATCGATCGAATGGATAAAGAGTTGCTCATCGTTGTCCATACCTTGGCGGAAGAAGATGCACTCTATCTGGAGTCAGCACTACGAGAGAAAACTCAAGTTAATGAAATAGCAATTCTCCATGCTGGTTGTGTAATTGGCAGCCATTGTGGGCCGCATACTGTAGGTCTCATGTATATGCTTCAGGACTAATAACACACAAATCTCCGGCCATTGCTTCTTAAGCAAATGGACCGGAGATTTGTGTGTAACCCCCCTAGTTTGAAGTTACTTCCAGCTCTATATCTTCTGCTCTGCAAGGCAGCATAAAACGAAACGTAGAACCTTGATTCTCTTCACTTTCTACAAAGATCGTCCCACCCATCAGCTCAACGAGCTGCTTGCAAATCGCCAGTCCCAAACCTGTGCCTCCATATTTACGGTTTATGGACGGATGCAGCTGTGAGAAAGATTGAAACAACAGATTGAGTTTGTTACCGGCAATTCCTACACCTGTATCCCGCACTGAAAATTCCAACAAAAATTCTTGTTCATCAGATAGTGGAATGTTCTTCACCGATAGGGTCACGCTCCCACGTTCAGTGAATTTCAGCGCATTGCCTACCAGATTCACGACAATCTGCCGCAAGCGGATCGGATCAGCAATGATTATGGTTGGAACGCTAGTATCCATCCACCACCGTAATGCCAGCTTCTTCTCTTCCGCTTTCGGTGCAAATAAATCAATGACGTCTGAGATCATCTCGCGGAGATCAAACTTCTCGGATTGCAGTGACATTTTACCTGCTTCCATTTTGCTGAAATCAAGAATGTCATTCAAGATCTGCAATAACGTATAACTACTGCTGCGTAAAATCTCGGCATAACCTCGCTGCTCTTCTCCAAGTTCAGTATCCAACAATAGATCAGCCATTCCGATCATCCCGTTCATCGGCGTCCGAATTTCATGGCTCATCATCATTAAGAAATCAGATTTGGCTTGCGCTGCCTGCTCTGCTGATTCTTTGGCACGAATGATTTCTCGCTCATTCGTAATATCACTGAAGGCAATAACCGCACCTGCGATCAGCCCTTCATCAATAAGAGGTGCCACCCGGTAATTAACAAAAAAACTGGTGCCATCCTTACGCCAGAAGATCTCATCATCTTTTTTACGGATGATTCCATCCTCTATCGTAAGACTAATCTGGCAATCAGGCGTCGAATAGCGCGAACCGTCACCTTGGATATGATGGATATAATCCATAAGCTTCAGACCCATCAATTCTGTAGGTTGATAGCCTAGCATATCTGCTGCCTCACGGTTAATAAAAAGAGTTCGCCCCGTTGTATCGAGCACAAAGATTCCCGCGGAGACAGAATTCAGAATGAGACTCGATTGTTGATCCTTCACAGCTACTATTGAGGTATCTTTGGAGCTTACCTCCGCTTCTCCCTTGGCAGGTATTTCAGTGTCCAAGGTGTCTGCCAATTCATCCAACCAGTCTTGTAACAATTCCGCATGTAAAAGAGCGCTTCCGTTAGCTACTTTGGTAATCGCGAATACCCCGGCGATCCCTTCTTCCGTTCTGATCGGTAAAAGTTTAACGCCTACGCAATTCGAGCCTTTTTTGGGATTCTCTAAATCTTGTAGCTCAAAGCTTGAGGAGTTCCCCTGCAGAGCAGCCTCAAAACTAGCAATATTGCCAAGTTTTTTTCTCTTTGCTGATATCGGACTTGTATTTTGAAACTGCGCTTCTGCGCCGGAGCCTAGATGGAACGTTAGGTTGGTTCCTACGCAGCGACCTTGTCTATCCAGAACGAATATCAAATCAGGATGATGGTCATATAACGATTTATAAGCGCTCTCTTCCGAAAGCAACCGTCTCAGAATGGACGTCCAGTCTTTATCCACAGTTCACATCCCCTCAGGCTCTCTCATCCATTATCATTACCCCTAAACGGGCAATGTTCATCTAAAATTTAAAATATATTTCATATCTATTATATCAAAATTACGGAAATCAGTCGTAGATAAACGTCAAATCCCCCTTTATAACTCCAATCACGATGCTTTTTCATCGTTACAAAAGGGTTATAAAAGGGGGGAATTCCGAATCTATTAGGCGATATCTTTATGTTCAATGTTGCGAATGGCCATATAGGCAATGGCTGCTCCTAGCAAACCAAGTGAGATCGACACCGCCGCTAAATTACCTAAACGCGCTTGATCAAATCCCCCAGAAATTAGGGAGGTAACTAACACAGCTGAGACGATGGTGGCTGGGACTGATTTTTTCTTCATCCCAAAGTACAATGGAATTAGAGCGATACCCGCGGCATAAAATGCGTTTGCGCCTAACTTAATCAGCTCTGATGTGATTACATGAAGGGTCAGTTCACCCGGAATTAGCCCTGCAAAGGAATTGAATCCTATTAGGATAGCGCCGACTACAATGTCTGCCACGATAATGGCAACAAATGTGAAGGCGAACACTATCAATATTTTCGCAGTCATTAGCTTTTTACGTGAGATAGGATACATGAAGAGAAGAGTAATGGTGTTGTTCTTATACTCATCAATCACCAGCTTGCTAATAATAACCGAAGCGAAAATAATATAAGCAGCCTTTACAAAAACGAACACACCCTCAAACAACTCTGCATAAGAAGCAAACGACGGTTCACTCTCATTTTGATCAACGAATAAAACCATAATCATAAAAGCAAGAATCGCAAGATTAACGATTGCAGCACCTGTAAGAAGCGTTTTTAGCTTATTCTTCCGAATCTCCAAAGATATTAATTTAAGCAATGCTTTCACCCCCAATCAATTGCAGAAAATGATCTTCCAGCGTATGTTGTTTTTTGCTGATACTCTCAATTTCCACATCTGCTAGCACTAACGCCTTATTCAGATCACGCTGTGAGATTCCATCGTCATATATTCTTACTGTAATATGGTCCAGCACTTTGAAATTATTAAGCCCAAGCTTATGCTCCAACACATACACTGCTTTATTAATCTCGTTCGTAACCACTTCGATATATTCAGTATTTTGGCCACGAATGGAATCCATCGCCACTTCTTCTACCAGAGCACCCTGCCGGATCACACCGATCGTATCAGCAATCTGCTCTATTTCCCCCAGAATATGACTAGATACAAGTAACGTCATTCCATATTCACGGCTAAGCATCCGGAACACTTCACGCATCTCCTTGATTCCCACAGGATCAAGCCCGTTAATCGGCTCATCCAAAATGAGCAGCTCAGGTTTCGTCATGAAGGCTCTGGCAATACCCAGTCGTTGCTTCATCCCAAGTGAAAATTGCTTCACCGGCTTTTTATCGACACCTGTGAGCTTTACGAGCTCCAGCGCTTCACCAATCGCTTGCGGATCATAATAGCCCATGTACTCTCCGTGCAAAATCAGATTTTCCTTGGCTGTCAATTTATCATAAAACACGGGATATTCAATGATGCAGCCCATCCGCTTCAGCATTTCGTAAGAATGCTCTGTCATTTTTTCATTAAAAAATTCAATTTCTCCACTCGTAGGTTTAACGAGGTTCGTGACCATTTTCATCACGGTAGTTTTGCCAGCACCATTGGGTCCAAGAAACCCGTAAATTTCACCTTGCTTAATATTCATATTCACATTGCTTACGACTTCTTTACCTTGATAGGTTTTCGTTAAATTTCTTGTCCGAAGTATTGTAGTCAATTCCGCGCTCCCCTTTGTTTTCGTCTCGTCTTCCTTAGTTCTTATTGTACACAGCAGAATTTTCTTTTTTATTACTCGTTTCTTACGAAAATCTTAAGCTGCGCACAATTCTATTCCTTAGAAGCGTAATCTGCGAAAAGAAAGGGTAAACACCGTTCTCACATACGGCTGACTAACCAGTGTAATCGTTCCATTCATTTGCTCCGTTAATCTTTTGGTGATCGTCAGACCTAGACCGCTGCCTTGATAAGCCCGGTTTCTTGAATCCTCCAGCGTATACAGACGCTCAAATACTTTATCTTGGTGTACTTCACTAATGCCCTTTCCCCGGTCCCACACCTCTATGTATACTTTGTTCTCATCACTATAGAGCTTTAATCCTAATACGCCCCCCGCGTCGCCATAAGAAATTGCGTTCGACAACAGATTGGACAATATTCGATCAAGAGCCTCTTCATTTCCCATGAAGTAAACAGCCCCATCCGGAATCTCAATCTCCACCTCACTGCCCTTAGCACTGAGGATATCATAGAAAGAAAGGATGTTGCGTCTGCATACTTCACCTGCCTCAACTCGTGAAAGAGCAACTTCCCGATCTCCTGATTCCAGCTTGGACAAATCAAAAAACTTGTTCATCAGCTGGATCACTTCATTGGCTTTTTGATGAATCATCTTCATCATCCGTTCCCGTTCCTCAGCCGGCAAATGCTCATCCTGCTGAATGGTCTCAATATAACCAAGCACAACCGTTAGCGGAGTCTTAAGATCATGAGAAATATTAGACAGCATATTACGCATGGATTTCTCCAGCCTCACACGCTCAATGCTTCCTTTATGATTGATATCCAGCAGCCGGTTCAGGTCAATCAGCACGTTTTGCAGCTCCAAATTACCGCTGAACAGCAGCAATCTTTCATGTGAGCCTTCTTCCATAATGCTGCTTAACTTGTCATGCATATATCGCAAATCATTAGAAGCTTTACGCGAATTCTGATATTGCCACACAATGACGGCCAGTAAGAGCACAATGACAATACCTAGCACCGCAATCATTATAGCTGTTCTCCCAGCTTATACCCGATGCCCCATAACGTCTTAATGTATTCGGGATGGGAGGGGTCGTCTTCTATTTTTTCACGCAATCTTCTCATATGTACATTAATGACGTTCTCATCCCCGAAATAATCATCCTCCCATACGCTCGCATAAATCTGCGCTTTGGTAAATACTCGGCCCGGATGTGTCACAAACAGCTTAAGAATATGAAATTCCTTCGACGTTAGCTTTACTTCTTCCCCATTCTTCAACGCAGAGAAGTTATCTAAATCTACAGTCAATCGGCCAATGGAGATCATTTGCTTCACCGGAGCTTGATCTTCCACTTGGATACTGGGAGATGCATAACCTGCACGACGGATCGCTGCCTTCACCCTAGCCGCTAGCTCAATCATAGAAAAGGGCTTCGTAATATAATCATCTGCCCCAAAGCCTAACCCAAGCGCTTTATCTACATCACTGTCTTTGGCGGACATGATCAACACTGGAACCAGACTCCCCGCACGGATAGTCTGAAGAATGTCAGTCCCGCTTCGCTTCGGCAGCATAAGGTCTAACAGCACAAGATCAAATGGACCCCCGGTCCGAAATGTTCTCTCCGCTACTTCACCGTCAAATACAGCTTCAATCTCATAACCTTCTTTTACCAAATAAGACCTGACCATTTCACTGATTGCTTCGTCGTCCTCAATCAGCAGCACACGCTGTGGCATGTCCAAACCTCCCCGTAGTCGAAAACCTCTTCGTTAAATTATACCAATTTCCCGGAGCGCTTACTATTTCAGTTTTTATTTCAGTTTCATTAAAGGTAGCCCAGGTATGATGGCCTTAACAACTTACAAAAAGAGGTGATGCTTCAATGTTGAACAAGAGCAGTAAACAAGCCTGGAGCTTCAAACGAAAACTGCTGATCGTGATGATCATTGTCCTCCTGCTTCTCGGCACAGTGATATATAGTCTGGCAGATCGTTACTTAATCGAACATGTCGAAGTCGTGGTTGCGGATGATGCAGCTACAACTAGCAGCTCAGGAGCTACAGCCGTTACAGCTGCCAAAGTTAACGCAACCTCTGACGACTGGAATTACTCCAGTGATGATATTCAGATCCAGATCGACCAAGTGCAGACCGGTTCCGGATCAGACCAAATCACTTATTTTGTCGCTGATGTCGTCCTCAAGGAAGCGAGCAGCCTGCGCACTGCCTTTGCCGACAACAGCTTTGGAACAAACATCACTGAAGATACCTCGGACATTGCTTCCGCCAACAATGCGATATTTGCCATCAACGGGGATTACTATGGCTTCCGCAATGACGGAGTGATTATCCGTAACGGCACGGTGTATCGTGATGATCCTGTGCGGGATGCAATGGCGCTGTTCGATGATGGGACAATGCAAACCTATAACGAGGAAGAGATTTCTTCCTCTGAACTGCTGGCGCAAGGGGCCACCGATACCCTTTCCTTTGGTCCGATTCTGATTCAGGACGGGGAGATTGCCAGTGATTTCAGCAATGTCAAAATCGATACCAACTTCGGCAACCATTCCATCCAGAATGCGAATCCCCGCACCGCAGTTGGTATGATCGCACCAAACCATTATGTGTTTGTCGTAGTTGACGGGCGCAATGAAGGGTACAGCCGTGGGATGACCCTTACTGAGCTAGCCGATGTAATGTCCGACCTTGGCGCCACAGAAGCCTACAATCTGGACGGCGGTGGTTCATCCACTATGTACTTCATGGGACGGGTCGTAAATAATCCGCAGGGCAAAAACAAGGAGCGGGGCGTCAGCGACATTCTTTATATCAAGGAGGGTGCAACATCATGACTATACTGATCCCAGCCTATGAGCCAGATGAACGACTGCTCGATTTGATTTTACAGCTGCATAATTTCCAGCTTGAACCTATTGTTCTTGTGGATGACGGCAGCGGCCCGCACTACCGTGAAATCTTCGATATGGCCGAAGCATTCGGCTGCACTGTCCTAACCCATGAAGTCAACCTCGGTAAAGGACGTGCTCTGAAGACAGGGTTCCAGTATATTCAGGAAGTTGGGGTGCCGGACTATGTAGTCTGCGCGGATAGCGACGGCCAACATCTGCCTTATGATATTAGCCGAATCGTTGAATCTCTGCGGAACCAGACTACCCCGGGAATCGTACTCGGCAGCCGCCGGTTCACCGGAACCATTCCTCTGCGCAGCCGCTTCGGCAACTCGGTAACCCGGACGGTCTTTTCCTTAACTACAGGCACTAAGATTTATGATACACAGACTGGCTTGCGCGGCTACCCCATATCAATGCTTGATTGGCTATGCCATATTCCCGGTGAACGGTTTGAATATGAAATGAACATGCTGCTGACCGCCCATAAAGAGGGGTACACCATTACGGAAGAGTACATCGATACCGTCTATCTGGACGATAATAAATCCTCCCATTTCCGGCCTCTGATGGACTCCTTTAGGATTTATCTGCCAATACTGATATTCAGCACTTCTTCGCTGCTGTCAGCTCTGCTCGACTTCACACTCTTATTCCTGTTCCAGAGTCTCAGCCATAACCTATTCCTGTCCGTCGCGGCCGCGAGATTGTGCAGTTCTGTCTTCAACTATTCTATGAATCGAAAATATGTCTTCACGGGCGGCAAACGCTCCAAGATTCAGGCGTCGCTTCCCAAATATTTTGCGCTGGTGATCCTCGTGTTGTTGTTCAACTATGGGCTACTCTATTTCTATAATGAAAAGCTGATTATTCCGCTTGTCGCCGCCAAGCTACTGACCGAGGCTTCAATCTTCTTATTCAGCTATTGGGCGCAACGGAGGTTTGTGTACTGAGGGTTTGTGTATCGAGGGTTTGTGTACTGAGGGTTTAGGAACTCTGGGGAAGGTTACGTTCTCTGAACCGCTTATGCTCGTGTGGTGAGCAATCGGGAATTTGTGAAGCACTAATTGGACATTTGTGGAGTACTTTTCGAACACTTATGGAGTACTAATCGGATACTTGTGGAGTACTATGGGTACCTATGGAACTGCTCCTCGAACTCATATGGAGCTTCTATCGGGTACCTATGGAACTGCTCCTCGAACTCATATGGAGCTTCTATTGGGCACCTATGGAACTGCTCCTCGAACTCATATGGAGCTTCTATTGGGCACCTATGGAACTGCTCCTCGAACTCATATGGAGCTTCTATTGGGCACCTATCGGACACAGATGACACTAATCGCAGTATTATTCCACTTTTGGTATGCTAACGGACCCCATAGCCGCTATTGGCAAGAAAGACACCACATATGAGCCTCTTTCTGTGGGATAGCGTCTGTGGGGTCCGAAACCCTGTTCAAAAGGCTGGAAATTTGCAAATAACGTCATCTGAGTCCGAATTCACCGAGAAGGGTACCGTTGATAGAATCGCATACAAAAAAAGCTAGTGCGTCCTTCCAATAATGTATGCAAAATCACATTATCTTTGCTCAGAAATTCAGAACGTCATACACTCATCTACTCTCCCATATATATAAATGGAACAGTCCCGGACGTTGTCGCGGAACCTTTGCAGCCTTGTCAGAATAGGTTGCAGCATAAGCCCAAGCTGGAGGGAGAGAAAGATTCATGCCAAGCGAAGAAATTAATGCGCTAGAGCGGGCAATTGCCGAGATTACGGAAATAGCCACTGGCTTCGGTTTAGATTTTTATCCCATGCGTTATGAAATATGCCCCGCAGATATCATTTATACATTCGGCGCTTATGGAATGCCTACACGATTTGGACACTGGAGTTTTGGAAAAACCTTTCATAAAATGAAATCCCAATACGATTTCGGACTGAGCAAAATATACGAGCTCGTTATTAACTCCAACCCTTGTTATGCCTTCCTGCTGGATGGAAATTCACTGATTCAGAATAAGCTGATTGTTGCCCACGTGCTAGCGCACTGTGATTTTTTCAAAAATAATATGCGTTTCTCCATGTCCAACCGAGATATGGTCGAGAGTATGTCAGCTACAGCAGATCGGATTGCCGGTTATTCTGTAACCTACGGAACTGATGCTGTGGAGAGCTTCATCGATTCAGTGCTGGCTATCCAAGAGCATATAGACCCCAGTCTGATCCAACCACGCAAGCTGGGCAAAACTCACCTGCTGGAAGCTAAGATGAAGGAGCTCAAAGATGCCCCTCCAGGTGGCTCGAAATCATCCAATCCTTATGACGAATTATGGAATCTAGATAAAAGCACTACCGGTCCGCAGGAAGCACCCTCTGGAAATCGTGCTTTCCCCCCAGAGCCAGAAAAAGATATGGTCTGGTTCATTCAGCAATATTCCACTGTTTTGGAGGATTGGCAACGTGACATTATGACGATGCTCCATGATGAAATGCTCTACTTCTGGCCACAGATGGAAACAAAGATCATGAACGAAGGCTGGGCTTCCTACTGGCATCAGCGCATCGTTCGCGAACTAGATCTGACCGAAGAGGAAACAGTGGAATACGCAAAACTGAATTCATCCGTCGTGCAGCCCTCACGGCAAAGCCTGAATCCTTACTATCTGGGGCTGAAAATCTTTGAAGACATCGAACGCCGCTGGGACCGCGAGAAAATCTTTGAAGTACGTGAGCTGGAATCCGATACCTCTTTTATCCGCAGCTATCTATCTAAGGAATTGGTGAACGACCTCGATCTTTATGTTTTTGAGAAAAAAGGCCCCGAATGGAAAATCACCGATAAAGCATGGGAAAATGTACGCGATCAACTGGTGCTCGCCCGGGTCAATGGGGGGTCTCCTTACTTGGTCATTGAGGATGCAGACTTCGAGAAGAATGGTGAATTATTTATAACTCATCGCTATGAAAGCATCGAGCTGGATCTGAAGTACCTGGAGCGCACACTCCCTCACATCTACTCTTTATGGGGGCGGACGGTTCATCTACAGACGGTTGTGGAAGACAAAAAGGCGCGTTTTTCATACGATGGCAAAAAGGTGCAGCGGAAATTTATTTAAACTAAAAAAAGCGGCAGACCTAAACGGGTATTAACACCCTGGTCTGCCGCTTTTTGCTATGACTAAAATGTGGATTCAGATTCTTTTAATGACTTCGAGAAATATTTTGGAGCCTCAACAAACCCTTGCCGAGCATAAAATCTATGCGCATCAGTTCTTCTGGAATGACAATGAACCTGAATGTTATCACAGTTTCTTTTTCTAGCTAATTCAGCGCAATACTCCTCAAGCTTACGTCCAATTCCTTTGCTCCTAATGGCATTACTCACCACAAGATAACTTATAATTGCAGTCTCTCCTACCAGACCTAATTGGGGTATGTAATGCATGGAAATACAAGCTACCACTTTATCATCTTCCTCAAAAACCAATAATTCCTCATCCGGATGTAGGATTAGCTTTTCTATTTTTTCTTGCATGAACATTTCTGTATTCGGATATCCCAACTGTTCTAATAATTCCTCTATGTCTTTCCAGTCATCAGCTCTCGCTTCTCTAATCATCTGCTTCACTCTCCGTTATTTTCGAGTTACCCTACTAATTGACTCTATTAAACTACGGAAGATCATACTCGTCAAACGTATTAATTTCGATGTATAACTCCTCCAAGGTATCTACGTTTCCCATATGGGAATTCCTAAAAAAGAAGGCCCGCAGCGGTAACACGCTGCGGACCTTCATCGACACCCTCATATCGACTTAATAACTGCACATGGCAAATGCCCAGGTGAACGTAACGTAAGGAAGTTTAAAAATGTAGGCGCGTAGCGTTCGCCTTTGTCAGCGACATAAAGTCCAAACATTTCAGAAATTACAATTATCACCGAGCGGTATTTGCCCTTATCGACTATTCAGTCAACTTTTTCACAGGAACGTAAATCTCCATCACTGTATCTGGCCGCGAATGGCAGCGTTCATCGTAAAACTCAAAATCCAGCTTAGTCTCGTCATAAACGTAACCACTATCCTTAAACCATTCTTCGAAGATGTACTTCCAGCTGCTTTTTATGACTTGGGCAAACTGTATTTGCTCTGTATCCGTTGAAGTATCCACTGGAGGTGTTGTAAACACGGCATATTCGGCTTCTGGCACATCCATCGTCAACATATCAGCTTCTACCTTGGAGTAGTCCTCAACAATAACACCCAAAAGATAGGTGGCATTGCCGTTATCTGAAGACGGAATACATAAACCAACTTCTCCGTGTTTAGGCGGGTTTAGTATTTTATACATTTTGGACTCCAGGTTTTCACCCTCATAATGGCTCCAAAAAGAAGCAATATCCTTAGTGTACATACTACCCGCAACATTAGTTTGGATACCATAACCAGCCACCTTAAAAGCAGGCTTACGAACAAAAACAGGATTCATAATATAACCTCCGATATCAAATATTGAATTTCCTTTACTAAACCCATCCATCCGCGCCGCATATTGTGTCGGACTATAACCAAAGGTTTTGCGAAAAGCTTTAGTAAAGCCACTTTGTGTTTCAAAACCATAGTCCAGCGCAATATCAATGATCTTTTTTCCAGCAAATAATTCAATTGAGGCTAAGGATAATTTTCGGCTCCGCACATATTCCATCACAGACATTTCCTTGCACAAGCTGAACACTCGGCAAAAATGATACACCGAATATCCGACCTCAGTCGCTATTTCTTCCACCGTTATATTTTCTTTGATATGAGCTTCTATATATTCAACACATTTTTCTATATCTTTACTGTAATTCAAGTGCAGCACCAGCCTTCCCCCGTACGGTGATTTCATTATATCAACTGCGCATGAGATGGACTGTTCCTGTTTTGCTGAGCTGCATTATTGCCTGTATAAAAAAACAGAGCAGCGAGCCCCTCCATTTACAGAAGGATCACAACTCTGCGTATTCTTGGCCGCCATCATTTTGGGTAAGCCTCGAAGTAGACAACGCTGGATTCACGTAACCTACTTACACTTCAGTTGCTCCCTACGACTGACTAAAGGACCCAGATGACGTTATTTTCCAAAATATCGCCTTTTGAGCGGAGTTTCGGACTCCAGTGCAGCTATTACTCAAAAAACGGCTCATATTTAGGTTTTTCCTGCTAATAGCGACCATAGGGTCCAATAGCCTGCTAAAGATGCTCAAAATCTACGTTTAGGGTCTCCTGTGTCCTTTAGCAACTTCCTACGCACAACAGCCAAATTAGTCAGATGGGTGGCGGCGTTTAGATCAACATTAGGAGGGTAAAAGGAGGCAGATAAAACATGGAAGGACAAAAAAATGAGTGCTCCACAGCCATTTTCATGGCTTTTGGAACACCCCGCATAAATGAACTCTTTTTAACGGTTTAGCAGACTTCCCACGTATTTCAGCAGCTCGTTGGCGCAGATTGGGCAGTAGTGATGTCCATCAATAAGTCTGGCGCATACCTCATTGATTCGTTTGAGCTGACTTTCATCAGGTGTTTTGGACGAGGTGGTGATTTTGACGATATCTTTGAGGTCTGTGAACAGCTTTTTCTCAATCGCTTCCCGCAGGCGGTCGTGGTTGTTGTACTCGAATTTCTTCCCTTTGCGTGAATACGCGGAAATCCGGATCAGGATCTCTTCACGGAACGCTTTTTTTGCATTCTCAGAGATACCAATTTGCTCTTCAATCGAACGCATTAACCGCTCATCCGGCTCCATTTCCTCATCCGTCAGCGGATCACGAATTTTCGACCAATTGCAGAAGGCTTCGATATTATCTAGATAATTCTCAAAAAGTGTCTTCGCAGATTCCTCAAAGGAGTAGACAAATGCCTTTTGTACTTCGCTTTTCGCTAAAATATCATATTCCTTGCGGGCAATGGAGATGAAGTTCAGATAACGCTCCCGCTCCTCTTTTGTAATCGATGGATGCTGATCCAGGCCATCCTTTATCGCCCGCAGGACATCCAGTGCGTTCATGCACTGCAGATCTCCTTTGATCAGAGCGCTGGAAATGCGGTTGATAACATAACGCGGATCAATTCCGGACATGCCCTCATCTAAATACTCCGTTTGCATCTCCTTAAGATCGGCCTCTTTATAGCCCTCGACCTCTTCACCATCGTACATCCGCAGCTTTTTGATCAGATCCATACCTTGTTTTTTGCTTTCTTTAAGACGGGTTAGGATGGAAAAAATAGCGGCGGCACGCAGCGCATGTGGCGCAATATGCACATGACTCATATCACTCTGGGCGATCAGCTTCGCGTAGATTTTTTCCTCTTCCGAAACTCTGAGGTTATACGGAACAGGCATAACAATCATACGGGACTGGAGCGCTTCATTCTTTTTATTAGAAATAAACGACTTATACTCGGTTTCATTTGTATGAGCAATTATCATTTCGTCCGCACTTATCAACGCGAAGCGGCCAGCCTTGAAATTGCCTTCTTGCGTCAGTGACAGCAGGTTCCATAAAAACTTTTCGTCGCATTTGAGCATTTCCTGAAATTCCATCAGCCCACGGTTAGCCTTGTTCAACTCACCATCAAAACGGTAGGCACGCGGATCAGATTCCGAACCAAATTCAGTAATGGTCGAAAAATCAATACTTCCTGTCAAATCAGCGATATCCTGAGACTTCGGATCAGATGGACTAAAGGTACCAATCCCTACCCGCTCTTCTTCTGACAAAATAACACGCGTCACCTTAACCTGCTCAATGTCACCAGCATAATCATTTCTCAGACGCATCTGGCAGGATGGGCACAAGTTGCCCTCAATACGTACACCAAGTTCCTTCTCAATCTCCGGACGGAGCTCCAGCGGGATCAAATGCAGCGGGTCCTCATGCATCGGGCAGCCTTCTATTGCGTATACCGCACCCGCATCTGTCCGCGAGTACTGTTCCAAACCACGTTTAAGCAGCGTGACCAGGGTCGATTTCCCCCCACTGACAGGTCCCATCAATAACAAAATCCGTTTGCGAACATCAAGCCGACGTGCTGCAGAGTGAAAATATTCCTCGACCAACTTTTCGACTGCACGATCAAGTCCAAAAATCTCCTGTTCAAAAAACTTATACCGTTTGCGTCCGTTTATGTCCTCTACGCCGTGCGACTTAATCATGTCATAAACGCGGGAGTGAGCGGTTTTTGCGGGAGAGGGGTCTTTTCTCAACAGTTCTATATACTGCTTGAAGGTGCCGCTCCACGCCAACCGGTCGTTCTCAGCCCGATACGAAGCTATACGCTCAAAAATGTCCATTGCTCGCTGCCTCCTCTTGCGCTCCTACTTGCTCTTCTACTTGCTCTCCTATAGCGTTAAAAAGTGTATTACATACCTATGCGGCAAGCGCGGAATAGTTGACCTCTTTTTTACTGTGCTATAATAGAGAATCAGAAAATGGCTGTAAAACCTTATTGAGAAACCCGAAAATAAAGGCCTACGGGAGTGACAAGATGGCGGTACGACATGAAACGGAGCTGTACGCTCCTTTGAAGATTTTTTTTGAAAAGCAGGGTTACAGCATCAAAGGTGAGGTCCGGACCTGCGATTTGGTGGGGATTCGGGAGGACGTTGAGCATCCTCTGATCGTGGAGATGAAAAAATCATTCAATCTCGCCTTGCTGCTGCAAGGGGTAGAACGGTTGAAGCTCAGTCCCATCGTCTATCTCGCAGTGGAACGTGTCCGTGATAAAAAAGGTGCGGTGAACCAGCGCTGGGGCGAGCTTAGCGGGTTATGCCGCCGGCTCGGTCTTGGGTTGATCACCGTTATCTTTTATAAGACCAAAGCACCGCTGGTCGAGGTGCTTGTAGAGCCAGACGAGAAGCCACCTGCGCAGCGCAGCAACAAGCGGCGGCGCGAGCGCCTACTCTATGAGTTCCGCGAGCGCAGCGGAGACTACAACACCGGCGGCAGCACGCGCGTCAAGCTCGTGACGGCCTACCGTGAGAAAGCGCTGCGTGTCGCGCTTTCTCTGCAAGCAGCGGAGGCGGACGCCGCCGTCGCTGCGGAGAAGGCAGCTGCGAAGGCTTCGCTCGCAGCTGCCAAACGTTCAGCGGCGGGCACCGCTGAACAGGTTCCGGCGCTGAGCTCAGCGCCGGAGAGCCGTGCTGCCGGGGACGCGGCAGCACGGGGGCAGCGGCGGCAGGCACGCGAAGCGGTGCCCCTAGCGCTGCCTCAAGCACGCTTCCAGCGGCCGTATTGGCCGCAGGAAGCGCTCCCCGCTCAGCCGGCATCACTCCGGCCGAGCTGCGGAAGCGTAGCGGCGTACCCACCGCCGCCGCTATGCTTCAGAACAACTACTACGGCTGGTTTCACCGGGTAAGCCGTGGGCGTTATACCCTAACCCCAGCCGGTCATGCGGCGCTGGTTGAATATGCCGCGATAACAAGCGGCGTACCCAATAACAGCAATCATCCCAGTAATTAGCTAACCTAACCTGAACAGTACATCAATCGAGCACCTCTTTTAGTCGGGTTCTAATCTTTTACCTCGGTTCTAATCATTTACTCAGACTTTAAACTTATTATTCTGATGCACACATAACATATTAAATAACGCCAAAAAGCATCCCAACTACGGGATGCTTTTTCGTATGTCTAATCTTATTTGAATCTTATCTCTGTACATTCCATGTTCTTATCTTACACATAACACATTAGTATCTGGTGCGTACCACGCTCTTACTATACTCATATCACATTTAGATTACATTTTTAATACACTAGTATCTCATCCGTATCATGTCTTATTTCACACATATCTCATGAGTATCTCATACGTATCACATTCAGACTGCATTCTTAACATACTAGAATCTCGTTCGTACCACGCTCTATCTCATACATACCACATTTCTATTTCATTCTTACCGCGTGCGTAACTCGCTTTTCCCACGTTCGCAAATCATTCTCATCACATTAGTAACTCATTCATACCACGTTTGCATTTCACTCTTACCACGTTCATATCTCTGTGTACCTCATCCAGCTCTACTTGACTGTACTTAACTAACTTATTTACAATCTTCGAACACGAGCGCTATTTACTAATTACTATTTTCTCTACTCTTGCTTAAACATGCTACTCTTGCTGATTTATTCACATTAGAACCCCTATGCTACATTCAACATCCACTAATACTAAATCATTCAAAGCAAAATAAGCTTTAAAAACACCATTCCGAAAAAGGCACACTAAGTTATTAGGGAAATCCTCCCTAATATTCTTCGATTCACACGCTAAAAACCGCATTTTAGGGAATTACTCCCTGATTTTAGCCAGATTTACCCCTAAAACGGGGTATCCCTTGATTTTTTAGGGAGAAATTCCCTAAACAGTCATTTTTAGAGGTCAAATCGACCAGTTTTAGGGAGGATTTCCCTAATTAATCTCACATCACACACTTCGTCTTGCCCGACTTGTAATTCTGTCCGTGTTTTAGCTCTAAGAGTGTCTTGTGTTTTCATCATTTCAATCATTTCATCCACAACTTTCATTCCACTACCTAACTCCGGGCTGTGAACTCCTTAACCGCTTCGCTCATCAGGTTCATGCCAAGCAGCAGCTCATCCCGGCCGGGATGGCTGAAGTTAAGGCGAAGGTGATTGCTGACTCCATCTACACTACATAACGGACCCGGCAAAAAAGCCACTCCCTTACCTAGCGCACATTTGAGCAACGCCATAACATCCATTCCCTCTGGTGGTGAGACCCACAGGAACATGCCTCCTGACGGCAAATCATAGGAGCTGCCCTTCCAAGCAGGCCGCTTTAGCAGTTCTACCATAAGCTTCAGACGGGTGTTATACTCTCGATTCAGCTGCGCGATATGCTCACGCAGATCAAACGCAGACACATCCAATAAATGATGCAGCAGCCGCTGATTTAATGCGCTCGACTGCCAATCGGCCATCTGCTTAGCCGCAGACATCATTCTGATCAAGACTCGGCTGCCTGCCGCCCAGCCCGTCCGCAGCGCGGGCGCAACGGTCTTGCTGAACGAACCGATATAAAGCACATGTCCGCCATCGCTGATATTTTCCAGTGCATACAAAGACGGATATCTTTTGGCCTTGTGTTCACCCTGCTTCTGGAAGTGCAAATCCCCATAAGAATCATCTTCCACAATCAAGATGTTATATGCGATACATAAATCCAATACTGCGCGGCGTCTCTCCAAACTCCATAAAATGCCGCTTGGATTGGTAAAGCTAGGGGTTGCGAACAGCATTTTCGGCTTATGCAGCTCGATCTGGCTCCGCAAATGCTCCGGATCAAGCCCGTCCAAATCACCCTGTACAGGAATAATAACGGCCCCCTGCATCCGAAGAGTCTGCAAAAATCCTGGAGAGGTCGGATTTTCTACTAATACACGATCTCCTGGATCAATATACACCCGCGACAACAAATCAATGGCTTGCTGGCTACCCGTTGTTAGCAGAACTCCACCCTCAACAACATTTACCCCTTTTTCTTTAAGCCAATCCCCAGCAAGCCACTCCCGAAGGGGTCCGTACCCGGCAGGATCACCATATTGCAGTGCTCCCGCATCTGCTGAAATCACCGTAGATGCTGCTTCAGCAAGCAGTGACAATGGGAATAGTTCTTCCGCTGGTAATTCTTCAGCTAGCGATATCATGGAGCTTCTCCGTGTTTGGGTGCGGATACTAAGAAGCGATGACGACAACAATGTGTGTGCGCGAGCAGAAAATTCGTAAATCATGCGAAATCCCCCTTCCCTTTTACCAAGTAGAAACGGCTTCGTCATCCTCATCCAAGGATGGGATGGTTACCCATTCAACATGATATTCTTACTTCTACTCCAAGAATATTCCACCCCATACGTCATTATGTCGTAAAGCGTGGGTTAGGCGTAGATTTGCCTGTTTTGTCTTGAGAAGAGCGCGAATTTCTCAATCGCTTGTGCCCGGGTCGAAACATCGAGCTTTACATAGATTTTGCGCAAATAATTATCAATGGACCGACGGCTTACCGCAATTTCAAGCGCAATTTTATCGTAGGTAATCCCTTGAACGATTCGCTCCATGATAAACATCTCTGTCTCCGTCAGTTGCAGAACATCATCTAATCCTTTAAATGTCGAAATCGGCCAAGCTCCTTTTTCAATCCATTCCAACGGCATTGAAAGAAAACCCTCCCGTAAACCCAGGATCAGCTGTAAAAGCTGACGGGGAGAAGCTCCCTTCGAGAATATCCCGCTGGCTCCTAGTTCTACGAGGGGCTGAAGCAGTTCTCGCCCGTCTTCGTCTGTCATCACGACAAAATGTGAGTTTGGTGAGCTTTTTTTCATATTTAACAGCACACTCTCAATATTCCCCTCAGGCATATGATAATCTACTAGCACTAGCTCGGGATTTTTTTCCCTTACGATGGTAGCGCCTTCGTCCCAAGTGGAATACATTCCCAGAACCTTAAGCCCCTCTTCCTCTTCCAAAATCAATTTTGTCCCCAGCATACTTGTAGGATGACACCCCACAATGACCACCTGCCAAACCTTCATCATTAATGCCCTGACCCCCTGCTCTATATATAATCATCTAGAAAGGAAAGCGCCGCAGCGTTTCCGGTTAAAACGCAAGCAAGGCTGTATGATGACTTGTCTGTATAATCTCTAGCTGGTTACCTTGTGTACGTCTATCAGAATTCCAATCTATAGAAATTGTATCGCAGTAGTTTAATAGGATGCAATTACTTTTTCTAGTTTTCATACTCTCTTACATTTTTGCGAATCTTGTCAAAGTCTGATAGAATGGGGACTTGAAAAAAAGACCAACCCGAGGTGATAAAATGCAACCGCTAGCGGAAACGTCCCCGGTACGCTCGCGCTCTACTACTGCGAGAAACGGCCCTTCCGTAAAATGGTTTTTACTGTTCTGGATTATGATGATCGGACTCGGCGTATATGCTGTATACAGCTACACGAACCATCTGAAGCAACAAGTGCTAACCGAACTTAGTACTCAGAGCCAGCAGCAGCTTACCGTTTTAAAGACCGACTATGAAGCAAAAATTGCCGTTCTCTCTGAAGAAGTGAAGGAATTGCAGAATACAGTGCAAAGCTTTAACGAACTATTAACCTTCACTAAAGATAATGCTAGTGCCAAGACAGATAACAGCAACAAGCTATATACGCAATTGAGTGAGGTAAGCAAACAGTTAGAAGCTTTGAAGAAAGAAATGGATCTGATCAAATGATGACGCCAGTCAAAAGAGTAAATCGCTTCTTCATGCTTCTAACTGCACCGTTCATAGGCTTGTTTATATGTATGTCGTGGTATCGACCACCGCTACAGCTAGACCTTGATGTAGGACAATTCACACCAAGCGCTGGGCCAGTGAATGAAACAGCTTCCTTAAAAAAAGAGCTGACTCTGGCAGAGGCCTCCGCAGCTTACACCATTGATGCTGTCAGCGCTAGTGCCAAGCTATATAAAGAGACTACCACTACGATGAATAAGCTGGTCGAAACAGCAAAGACTCAGGCGAACCGGCCTGAACTGATCTATAACCGCAGGATTTCAGCCAAGCTTGGTATACCTTCAGAGATTGTTACCAGCGACCGTATAAGAGTTGAGTTATATCGATTGAATCCAGGAAACTACAAAGCTTATGCGTTGAAAATCAAATTGAAGGACCCGACCGCTATGAAGATGAGCTTGGCGGAGACAGCCTCCGGTGCGGAAACTACTATGCATGCCGTACAGCGTAATGGTGCCATTGCTGGTATTAATGCGGGCGGCTTTGCAGATCAATCCGGAAAACGTTATCCCTTAAGCACAACTGTAGTGGATGGAAAGTATTTATACGGTTTTGAGCCAACGTACAAGGACCTAAGTTTTGTTGGGCTGAACAAATCCGGGCAATTAATCGGCGGGAAATTCTACAGTCGCGCACAATTAGATCAGCTAGATCCGGTATTCGGCGCCACCTTTGTGCCTGTCCTCCTTAAAAACAACATTAAAACACCCATACCCGAAAAGTGGAAAACATCCCCTAATCGGGCACCACGTACCGTGATCGGCAAATATAAAGATGATCAGATCCTGCTTTTTGTAGCAGATGGATATAATGAGTATGGCAGCTCTGGTGCACAGCTGGAGGAGATTCAGAACAAATTATCGAATATGGGCCTCGTAGATGCTTATAATTTAGATGGTGGTGGCTCTTCCTCATTGATCTTTAACGGAAGAGTTATCAATAAACCATCCGATGGAAATCTAAGAGCTGTGCCAACGAATTTCCTGTTTTTTAAATAATATAGTAAATTGTCTATGTAACATATCACATTTGCGTTTATTTTTATTAAATTGCAGGTTATAATCTTGATAACGAATACATTCGCTATTGGAGGTGCCAGTATGTCGTTCTCATTAACCTTTTGGATCGTAATGTTCGTATTTGTGTTATTTACGGTCGGCATCCTTACCTCATCTTACAACGACGACAAAACAAAAGGCCTATAAAGCCGATATGTCCCTGCAGCCACTTGGTGCGGGGGCATTTTTCGTATACATAAAAAAACTGCCCCCAAGTAGAAGAGTTCTACGAAGAGGACAGTTTTTTTATAAGCTCTTGGCTGTCAAAATTCAAAATATGTACTTCTTAGGCATGTCTTGGCAATTGAGTCATTTCCGAAAGGCATGCAGAACAAATATAACGATCTTTATATTCGCTTACACCATCCATTGATCCACAGAAAACACATTTTGGACGGTAACGCTCCAAGATGATATGGTCACCCTGTACCAAAATTTCAACCGGGTCGCCTTCATTCATCTGATACCTTTTACGCAGGGACTTAGGCAGAACAATTCTACCCAACTGATCCACTTTGCGAACTACACCAGCAGGTTTCATAACTAACGTACACCTCTCCTGTTCAAGAAAAATTATTTAGTAGCTACTACTTATTTCGGCTCTTTCAATATATTTCGTTACCTAATTGTCGAATCCTGCTGAAAAAAATAAAAAATTTGTCTTTTTTTAAATAAGATTAGGAAAATCCAATTGTCGAAGCGCCTCGTACACAATAATAGCTGCCGAATTGGATAAATTCAGAGATCTCACAGCATCACTCATTGGCATGCGCATTTTTGTTTCTTTACCTGCTTCTAGAATCTCTGCAGAAAGCCCCTTCGTTTCCTTGCCAAAAACAAAAAAATCGCCATCTTGGAACTCAAAGTCACTGTATCTTTTCTCTGCTTTCGTCGTTGCGTAAAAGAAACGCCCCTCGTTATATTTCTCCAAAACCTCAGCAAAGGAGTCGTGATATTCAATAGTAACAGCATGCCAATAGTCTAATCCTGCTCTTTTTAATGTAGCATCGTCTGTACGGAATCCGAGTGGACGAACCAAGTGAAGATGAGTGCCTGTAGCGGCGCAAGTACGCGCAATGTTGCCAGTATTGGCCGGAATTTCCGGCTCGACTAATACGATATGGAGTGCCATTATATGGTTCCTTCCTCTCTAAAGGCTTAATAGCCAGATGTTTTACTCTAGTGCCTAACCATAGCTTCTCCAAACAAACTGAAAACCTCCCACCAAGAAGGCGGAAGGTTATAGATAGAATTCATTAACCTTGAGTTTGCCGGAAATGGTTCATGAAATCGGACAGTGCTTTTACACTTTCGTAAGGAACTGCATTGTAGATGGAAGCACGCAAGCCCCCAACACTGCGGTGACCCTTTAAGCCGACAAAACCTTCCAGTTCAGCAGCTTTGACAAACTGCTTTTCGAGTTCTTCTGATTGCATCCGGAAAGTAACGTTCATAATAGAGCGGCTGCCTTGTTCTGCAACGCCACGGTAGAAACCGTCACTTCCATCGATGTGATCATATAACAGACCCGATTTTTCAAGGTTCTTGGAATGGATGCCAGCTAAGCCGCCTTGCTCCTCAATCCATTTTAATACTTCGTTCACCATATATACAGAGAAAGATGGAGGTGTATTGTAAAGAGAGTTATTCTTATAATGAGTGCTGTAACGCATGATAGTAGGAATGTTAGAAGGTGATTCTGCAAGCAATTCTTCTTTCGCGATAACTACAGTCACGCCTGAAGGTCCAAGGTTCTTTTGTGCTCCGGCATAGATCATTCCGAATTGGTTCACATCGATTGGACGGCAAAGTATATCACTAGACATATCCGCGATTAACGGAATCGAGCCTGCATCCGGAAATTCTGCATATTGCGTTCCTTCAATGGTCTCGTTGGAAGTAACATGAAGGTAAGCAGCATTCTCCGCAGCTTTGATCGAACTTAATTCAGGTATAGCCAAGAATTTCTTATCTTCGGAAGAAGCAGCAACATGAGCGCCTCCTACCAATTTGGCTTCTTTATAAGCTTTATCCGCCCAGCTACCTGTCATTACATAGCTACCTACTTGGCCTTCGGAAATCAAGTTCATAGGGATCATTGCAAACTGTGTGCTTGCTCCGCCTTGTACGAACAATACCTTATAGCCCTTCGGATTGCCGAGGAGCGAAAGCAGACGTTCCTGCGCTTCATTATGCACGGATTCGTAAATTGCACCACGGTGCGACATCTCCATGATAGACATTCCACTTTCCCGGAAATCAACAAACTCCGCTTGTGCGCGTTCCAGTACCGTAAGCGGCAATGCTGCCGGTCCGGCATTAAAATTGTATGCTCTCTTATTCAAAACTGCTCCCCACCCTTTCTCTCCTATCAATATGGATATGGTTATGATAGCAATATTCTCCCGCACCAGCAAGTATAATTATTCACATAAAAGGTTAAGACGGTACTCATTTCGCAGTGAAAAACCGGTAAGATCGGCGCCAGCTCTTGCTTTGACGCGGTAAAAGACTAATGTTCACAAATACTTCAGGAGAGACTACATGACCTTCTCCCCACAGGGCCATACGTTCTACTGGAAAGTCCCCACTCTCTCGCACGCCCGTTCCACTAGGCTTATGAACCAACTCCCAGGTGAACTCATTTTCCTGACCTTCCCAACCGCTCAACTTGCAATAAAAGGGTTTATCCGGTTCCTTTGACCAAGTAAGAGTATTCCCGGATACCTCTAGCAATTCTTTCGTATAGGAGGATTCTGGTTCTACTACCTTGAGTTCCCTCGGAAGACGCAGTTCAAAATCCTGCCCAATATTCAACCCATCGATTCCGATGAAATTGTGAATATATTCCTCCGTATGGAAAGGCTTTTGACCTTTGTTATGCAATTCATATGCAATTGTTAATTGATCCCCCTGTAAAGAAATCGTTTTGGTTAGCTGCACAGCATATCCGTTGCTTTCCATTGGGTGGATCGTATATGTGACCGCATCATTCCCTGCTTCGACATCCTTACTAAAAGAGGTTAAAGGGAACTCCTCATTGAAGCTGTATAATGGGGAATTTCCTTTTTGTAACAATCCGACTCCGATTTTTGGAAACCAGCCTCCGATTGGCGCTTCATCATATCCAATTGCCCGGGAAATGCCAAACTCATTACAAAGCCCCTTGCCTCCAGTTCCTTCGCCTGGCTTCAAGCTTTCCGGCACACAAAACGTATGTTTCCCCTCTTCTAATGTCACCTGTGTAATAAATCCTGTCCAGTCAAAACGAGTGCCCTTATACTCTCCGATATCAGCGATATCGACAGTTAATATGCCATTTGACAGTCTGCAACCCATACCTAACGCGCCCTTTCGTTCATTGTTACAATGAATAAATATTCATTATTGAAAAAAACGTCTGCAGCCGCTATGAATAACGGTGCAGACGTCTTAAAATATCGTATAAAGCTACGCCAATGTCACTTCAATCAAGTGGCATTTCTCTGTCTGCAGAGAGAGCAACTCTTCACGCGGAATAATCGCACTTCCTGAGCCGCGCTGCAGCGTCACCTCGCTGCCATTCAGGGTAACAGAGTGTATTTGGTACTCCCCGTAGTTTAAGCTTCCTGTGGCTTTATAGACCACTTCAAACTCGCGATCCGCGAAGATTGTCTTAATAGAGGCTTTTCCCTCGGAATCAAACTGCTCTTTAACAAGCTTCGGTTGCAACAAAAGATCACCTAGCTTACCTTTTACACCAAATACTTCAGTAACCATAGTTAACAGCAGCCAGCTTGCTGATCCTGTTAAATACGTATACATCCCTCTGCCTTGCTCGTTAATATACTCAGGAATTCCTGGGTATATGCGGGCTTTTGCAAAGTCAGTACTTAAGCTATACAGAGATTCTAATACTTTATGTCCTTCTTTCACATATCCGCGTTTATACAATGCATTGCCATACATGATGGTCATGTGACTGAACATAGCACCGTTCTCTTTATGTCCAAAGGCAAAGCCAAAGGCACGACCCAGATTCTGCTGGATCCCTCCGAAACGGGAATTAAGTCTGTACCCAATTTTGTCATCCAGTAGATTACGATCCACGGCGGCAATGATATGCGGAATTTGCTCTGGTGCAGCTGCATGGCCCATCAGCGGGAATACTTGACCCGTAAGCGTCATTCGAACGCCTTCTGCGAATTCCCCTTCCACTTGTTCTCCATCATTATTATAATAACCGTTAAACCAGCCTCCACCGTGTTCACTTTCCACCCACTCATTGCGGCGCAAGTGATTAAAGATCCACTCTGCTTTTTGTTCCAGATCGTCCGCTACTGTCTCTATGTCGAGTGCTGCACGAATACCGCTGACTTTGTTCGGAGCGGCAGCATAATATTGATTAAGTCTTTCATGCTTGCCTGATACAGATTCATAATCCACTTGATCACCAAGCGAATCTAGCAATAGTTTCATTTCTTCTGCCAATTCAACTGTCTCTTGCCCTTTAGAAGTCTTTAGCGTACGCAGCACACGAGAAATATCCAATAAGTTACTTGCGTAGAATGCTGTGAAAGCTACACTCTCACCCCGGTCTGCGCCCATATCAAGACCATCATTCCAGTCTGCGCCCTCCAGCAGGATATTATTGTGCTCTCCAACATTAAAGAACGGAACCAGATTTTGCAGCAGGATATGCTCCAGAATCGTACCTTTATAAACCTCACCAGAAGTAGTTTTGAGATCACTTCCCAGCGAGGTATCCCATGAATTATCGCGTTCCTTACAGCGACTCATAAAGGTATCGCGGAAATACGTCTGTTCCTGCAATAAGAAATCAAGATCACCACTCTGATCCAGATATAACATAGTCGTTAAGAACGGCCAAGCTCCATGATCCATCCACACCCGCGGGATGTTGTTACGGTCGGCAATAAATTCACCAGGCTGTTGACCGATAATAGTGGCATTACTACCATCTATTCTTACCCCGGCGTAGTTGTTCAGCAGTAAGCTGCGTACTTCAGCCGGTTCCATAATAAGGAGTGCTAGACAATCCTGCCAAAGATCCCGCCAGCCACGTCCGCCCCTTCCATAATCATGATAAGGCAAGAAGGAGTTACCATAAAGTCTTCTCAGCACGGGTTGAATCGTAACCCATTTCATCCATTGGTCAGCATCTGAATCACCGGTATGAAATTCTACCATATTCACTTTATCTGCCCAGAAGGCTTTAGTTTCCTCAAGCAAATGATCAAAAGCTTCAGATGTACCATATTTGTTCATCAAGGCATCCACGTCAATTCTCTCATTATGGATCGCCATAACTACTATATAAGAATGGCTGTCACCAGGAGACAGATTAAGCGCCTCGTAACGAAGACCCCCGATAGCCTCATATCCCTCTCTTTGTACACCTCCACCCGTGCCAATCTCCGGCGTGTTGTTCAGGATAACAGCTTCTGGCCAATCCAGACTTCCACCTTCTCCAATGAACTCCTCCTGCACTGGAAAGAAACCAGCAGGTTGACTGCCGTCACCCTCTGCACCAAATACTCCATAAGAAGTGTGATTGATGCGGTGTCCCCGCTCATCAAAGGAGAGCGCAGGCTGAACCTCAACACCATAAGGTGAAGTATAGATCCGGTTAAGCAAAGAGGTTACATGTCTATGATCGCGCAGATCATCTGCCGAACGCGCGTAGATCGGAACTACCGCTGTCGGTGTCAGCGTAATAACCTCTGCTATTGTATTCGTCAACGTAACCTTCATTAGTTCGACCTTATCATTACCGCTTGGCACAAAGCTGGTGATTTCAGCTTTAACACCCATCTCTGCGTTACAACGCGTTACGCGTTGCCACAGGAAACCAGCCTCTAGTACTGCTTCATCAGTAGACGATGTATAGAAATCGGCATTTTGCTTAGCGGAGTTCCCCACTGCCGACCAAGCTCCCTTGCCTTCTACGTATACCCAGAAGTTACGGGAAGCCCGCGAATTATGCAAATCTTCAACAGATAATGGCGGTGTCAAAAATGTATTATGACCTGTGGTAACCTGACCATGAAGTTTTGGAGTTACCGTCGACATCATTCCCCCTTCATTCACTAGAGGGAAATATAGAAAACTGCTGCGATCCGGTTGCTGAAGCCTGAATTCCCCATCATTTCCGGTGAATTCGAAGCCATGAATTTTATTACGATCCATTCTCTCCATCCTCTCATTTACACAACTACTTAAGCTTTAACCGCACCTGCCAATGCACCGTCAACGATATACTTTTGAATGAAGGTGTATAGGATGATAAGCGGTGCAGATACGATCATGATCCCGCACGCCAACATAGGCCAGTTGTTCCCGTATTGACCGCGGAATTCTTTAAGCCCGAAGGTGATTGGATAGTTTTCTGGACTCGGTAAATACATGACCGGCCCCACGAAGTCATTCCAGATACTAATTGCTGTTAGAATAACACCTGTAGCAATTACTGGTTTCATAAGTGGCATGATGATCTGGAACAAATAACGCATATATCCAGCGCCATCCATACCTGCTGCTTCATCCATCTCCCGGCTAATTCCTTTGATGTAACCTACAAACATCATGAACACGATACCCGTTCCGCCTGTTTTAAGGAGAATGTAACCCAGCTTCGTGTCATAACCTACAAATCCTAGCTCCTGTTTCATGGTAAGCATCAGCTTGAACTGTGCGACCATTGGATTCGGCAGGAACTGAGACATCAAGAAGAACAAATAAATAAATCCGCTCCACTTCACATAATTTCTCGCCACCGGGAAGGCCCCGAATAACGAAACAATTAGGGTCAGCACTGTTGCCACAGCTGTATACAGCAGACTGTTTAAGAAATAATTAGAGAAATTACCCTGTAGCCAAGCTTCTTTATAATTATCCCATTGAATACTTTTTACGAGACCGATAGGATCTAACAGATATTCTGTAAAGGACTTGAATGAAATATTGATTACAAATAACAACGGCATGATATACAAAACAAGCAACACTGCAATCAGAATATAAGAGAGAGTTTTGGCGGTTTTGGAATCCTTCATTAATATTCCACCTCTCTCTTACGCATTTGTTTCACTGCAAATACTACAAACACCAGAATCATAAGGAACTGAACCACGGAAAGCGCGGAAGGAAGTCCCATCTGTAGAGAACCACGGAACGTCTCTTTATAAACGTCATATGCCATCGTTCTTGTGTTAAAGCGACCGTCCGTAGTTGCGAGAATAATATCAAAGGTGGACATCGCACCGATAATAGACAAAATAATGTTAATCGTAAAGGATGGAGCGATAAGTGGGAATGTGATATTTTTAAAAGATTGCCACTTCGTAGTTCCGTCTATATATCCAGCCTCATACAAATCTTTCGGTACGGATTGTAGCCCCGCAAGGAAAATCAACATCGAATAACCCATATACATCCAAATTTGCGTAAATATAATATAACCGAACGCATGAGTGAAGCTTCCAAAGAACATATCTTTATAACCGAACAAAGAATCATACAGTTGGTTAACCGGACCACTCAGCGGATCGAACATCATGCCCCATACCAGTGCAACTACCGCTACACCAAGCACAACCGGTAAAAAGAATACCGCGCGATAGAAATAATCGCCTTTCAGCTTCTGATTGATAACTACGGCCATAAGCAGACCGACACCGTTCTGTACAATGGTTACAATGACCATGAAATAAATAGTACGTATAATGGAATCCCAACGCTCGCCTGAATTTCCTGAGTAAAATACATCATAATAATTGTCAAGGCCTACAAAACTCATCTTGCTTCCAGGAACGTTAGTGATATCTGTAAATGAATAGATAACCGTCATCATAGATGGGCCAAAATAGAAAATTACATACAATGATAATGGAATCATTAGCAGCAGAAGCGGTATATATCGTTTAATACCTTTCCCGAACGGATACATTTCTCTCACCTACCCAATCCTAATTCAATAAAATGATCGGGGCCTGCACAAAACAGACCCCGAAGTTGTAAAACATGTTTGGTGTACAGTATGTTGTAGATTCTTTTTATTTATCGGGATAGCTACTTATTTAGGTGCTGCTGCTTCCCATTCTTTTTGTTGTACATCTGCAAGCTCTTTAGCGGTTTTAAACTCGCCGCCTGGTGCCAAATATTCAGTGTGAACGCCTTCAGCTGCAATGTGCTCACCAACGTTATCACGGTTAATCATCATAATTTCATAAGCAAGTTCGAAATCTCCAGTCATGTATGGAGCAAGTTCTTTGTCAATAAAGTCACTTTCAGTGGCAATATTGTCTTGTGTAGGCAAGAATCCAGCTGCTTTAACATATTCTGTGTAGTTTTCTGGTTCAGAGAAGAATTCCAGCCATTTCAAAGCGCCTTCTTTGTTCGGGCCTTTTTCTGCTGCATACCAAGTTACATCGTATTTACCGACAAGAGAATTATTCTTAGCAGCATCTTCTGTAGCTGGGATTGGGAAGTAACCAAATTTCACATCTGGATTTGCTGCCGCGATCGTAGGAGCATCCCAAGTTCCGTCAGCAATCATAGCTGCTTTTCCTGTTGCGAAAAACGAAGGTGCTGTTGCATAGTCGATACCCAAGAAACCGTCGATGATGTAGTTATCTTGAAGCGTCTTCATTTTCTCCAATACTTCTACAGCCTCAGCATCGTTAAACGCCGAAGTTCCCTTCCAAACCCCTTCAATCCATTGTTGTTGGTTGCCGCCACCCAGAATCTTGGCTTGCAAACCGAACACTGGCAATTTCAAAGGCCATACATCCTTACCAGCCACTACGATTGGAACAATACTCTTTGCTTTCAATGTATCTAGAACACTAATGAACTCTGTCCAAGTTGTAGGTACAGTCAGCCCGTTTTGTTCAAAAATTTCTTTATTATAGAAGAATCCTGACATCGCTACTTTACCGGTTGGGATTGCATACACTTTATCTTTATAAGTGCCGGCTTTAGCAATATCATTCGCATTGTAGTTTTTAACGAAAGCTTCGCCGCTCAGATCAGCAATCAGTCCGGAATCAATCCATTGTTGCCAGTCTGGCACTTTCGCACCTGGTGTCCAATCTTTCGGAGACAATCTCATACCGGATAGATCGGCAAGTACATCTACGTCACCAGCTGTAATTCTTGCTCTTTGTGCTTGTTTGAATTCATCATCCGGACCAGTGGTTGTGTACTCCACTTTGTATTCCGGATATTTTTCTTCAAACTTTTTATTAATTTCTGTAATGACCTTGTTAATATTCTCTTGTTTCCAGTGTAAGATCTTAATCACTTTCTTATCACCAGATGCAGGCTTGTTTGTTCCGCTGCCCGGAGTAGCCTCACCATTCGCGTTGTTATTGCCGCTTCCACATGCTGCTAATGAGAGCACTAGCGCTGAGCTCAACAATACCGCAGAAAGCTTCTTTACCATTTTGTTACCCCCCAGATAATTTGTTATGACCCTTTAACGAAACCACATGCTAATTTCTGAAAATCACGAAACAGTAAGGATGATATCACAGAAAGCGGTTTCGGTATTTTCATTATTGCATCGTTATTTGTCTTTGTAAAGTCTTTTTTCATTGTTCATTTTTGAACGTTTTTTGAACCAATCATTCAAAAAAACCTTTAATATCAAGCATAATCCTAGTTTAAGAGTAAACATTCCATTGACTATAATCTTATTGAACTATAAAATAAGTAACGAAACTATTTCGTAAATCATAAATTCAAGTCATAAAAAAATAGCCTTGAGTAGATTTTAAACATATATTACGGAACATTACTCACTATAAGGGGGACTTAATTTGGCCTACAGCATCAAAGATATAGCGAAAATTGCTGGAGTTTCTGTTTCGACAGTATCCAAAATCATTAATAACTACAGTGATATTTCGGAAGATACCAAGACAAGGGTTCAACAAATTATAAAAGAAACTGGATATACCCCCTCCAATTCAGCTAAAACATTGGCTACGAAATCGTCCAATCTAATCGGAGTGATTTTTGCCGGAATGCTGAATGTCGACTTTACCCACCCTTTTTTCATCGAGGTGCTAAATTCATTTAAAAAACAAATGGGACTACTAGGTTACGACCTTATCTTTTTTTCCAATGAAAAATTCCAAAGTGGCGATACTAACGATTATCTTGCCCGTTGTCAGCATTTTAATGTAGATGGGTGTGTGCTTCTATCCGGACAGGAGCTAGAAACCTCTATCAGCGAATTAGACAACAGTGCAATTCCATGTATCGGCGTAGATTTAAAACTAACGGGTGACAACTCTGGCTTTATCATGTCGGATAATTTCAAAATGTCCTCCAAAGTGGTAGAACACTTTTATTTACTGGGCTATCGAGAGCTTGGTTACATCGGCAGTTCCTCAGATTCAGACATCTCCAATATGCGCGAAAGTGGTTATCGCAAAGCTCTTGAAGATTTGGGGCTGCCTATTAACGAGAATTGGTTCTTAAACGGAAGTAACTTCTTTGAGGCCAGTGGGTATGAGACGATGCGTAGAATGATTGAGAATGGAAATTTACCTAGAGCGATCTTCGCGGCGTCCGATCAGCTTGCTATAGGGGCGATGCGTGCCCTTAAAGAGGCTTCTATCGCTGTTCCTGAAACTGTTGCAATTATTGGCTGTGATGATATTGAGGCCTGCAATTATACAACACCCCTATTGACTACCATCCGCCAAAATAAAGATAAGATCGGTCGCCTAGCAGCACTAATGCTGTATGATCTAATAAACAACCAATCAGGTACGAGTTCTTTCAGCGTAGAACCAGAGCTTATCATTAGAGAGTCCTGCGGCGCTCCTGAACGGGGGCTAGTGTAGCCTTTCTCGGAGAATACACGAATAGCAAAAAGGGGCTGTCCCAAGCAGCCATTTTATGGCTTGGTGACAGCCTCTTTTATGTTCTTAACACTACTTGATGCCCAAATGGATTCTATGGGCGCACCTAGTGTTGCTCCGGATGATGCAATAAGTGAAGCACTTATAGAATAATTGGGGAATTTCTCCCTAAAAATCAGAGATTTCTGTTCATCGGACTTATAATTAGGGAAAACTTCCCTGAATTTTGGCCTATTCAGTAACTAATAAAGAAATCACCCTGATTATTAGGGAGGAATTCCCTGATTTCGTTCATTTAGAGCAAATATCGGCTATTTTTAGGGAGTTTTTCCCTAATTAGTTTAAATACACTTTGTACATCACATAAACACAGAACGCATATCGCTCACCGTACATAGTCCAGCGTCACAGATACCACAAATCATATACTGCAAGCCGAACGGAAATCACACATAGCAGTCACCTACCGCCCACCCCAATAACATAGAACACTACTCATGGCTTAGAACACTATGCGTGGCACACATTCATAAGGTACAATAAAATCCATTACTTTCCCAATTCAAAAAAAGAAGCTGCCTCCAAGTAGAATCACTACTTTTGAGACAGCTTCTTTTATTATAAAGATTATATATAGCAGGAATCTTATAGATCGAAGTACAGGGCATATTCATGTGGATGAACACGAATCGCTACCTCTTGTGCTTCAGAACGTTTCAGAGCAATATAGTTATCGATGAAGTCCTTAGTAAATACGTCGCCTTCTGTAAGGAACTCGTAATCAGCTTCCAAAGAATCAAGCGCTTCGCTCAGGCTGCCTGGAACGCTGCGGATTTTTTCTTTATCTGCATCAGACAATTCATAGATGTTCTTATCCAGAGGACCATAACCCAGTTCTTGCGGGTTAATCTTGTTCTTAATTCCGTCCAGACCTGCCATCAGCATTGCGGAGAATGCCAAGTAAGGGTTAGCTGTGGAATCCGGTGTGCGGAATTCGATACGACAGCCTTTTGGTGTCACAGCTGCTACTGGGATACGAACTGCTGCAGAACGATTTCCTTTGGAGTAAACCAAGTTAACCGGTGCTTCATAGCCAGGAACCAGACGTTTAAAGGAGTTGGTGCTTGGGTTAGTCAAAGCGATCAATGCTGGTGCATGGTACAAAATACCACCGATATAATGAAGAGCCATTTCGCTCAAGTTAGCATAAGCGCCTTTTTCATAGAACAAAGGAGTATCTCCGTCAAAGATCGATTGATGCACGTGCATTCCGCTACCGTTATCACCAAACAGCGGTTTTGGCATGAAGGTTGCTACCTTGCCATACTGACGTGCAGTGTTTTGTACAATATATTTATAAGTCATGAGATTATCAGCAGTTTTCTTCAAGGTATCAAAACGGAAGTTAATTTCCGCTTGACCTGCAGTGGCTACTTCATGGTGATGACGTTCAATGCGTAGTCCAACTTCAGCAAGCAGACGGCACATCTCACTACGGATATCCTGTTGGGAGTCAACTGGTGCTACAGGAACATATCCACCTTTAACGCCAACTTTAAATGCCAAGTTGCCGCCCTCTTCTTTACGACCCGTATTCCAAGCCGCTTCTTCAGAATCTACGAAGAATGAGGATCTGTTCATGCCACTTTCGTAACGAACATCGTCAAAGATAAAGAATTCTGATTCAGGTGCGAAGAATGCAGATGTACCTACTCCGCTTTTTTGCAGGAATTCTTCTGCTTTCACAGCAATACCGCGAGGATCGCGCTCATAACGTTCGCCATCAGGAGTGAAAATGTCGCACATCACGTTCAGCGTTGGATGAGCTGTAAACGGATCTATGAACACACTATTCGGATCAGGCATCATAACCATGTCTGATTCTTCAATACCACGGAAACCTTTGATGGAAGAACCGTCGAATGCTACCCCATTTACAAAAGTTTCATCTTCCACTTCAGAAGCTGGCAGAGAGATGTGGTGGGCACGACCACCTAAATCTACGAATCGAAAATCTACCCACTCGATATTGTTCTCTTTAATTGTTTGCAACACTTTTTCAACCGACATGAATTTTTCCTCCCCCAAGTTCCGAACATTAGGCCGCTCACAGTATGCAAATGTTCTTGTTTTAATTTTTTTTGCTGTCGTAATTATAAATCTCATACCTAACATCGTCAATGCTTATGTCAGGTATTTCTTTCAGCAATGTAAGATATTCTAACGCTTTCGTGAAATCTGTTATTTTCGCATATTTTGATGTCACATTTATTTTATTCAACTCCAAAAAAACCCTCTTTTCCCACTAGGTCGCGGGTTAAGAGGGCTTCCGAGGAAGCTCTTAGATTGAATTTTATAGCGCCGAAACCGTTTCTGGCGAAGTAGAAAACTTACGTCCAACAATTGGAGCCAGCTTTTCCAGATCTTTAAGCAGGTTATCAAACTGATCAGGGAATAACGATTGAACACCATCACCTGTCATGGAATTGTCCGGATCTGTGTGCATTTCGATAATTAGCCCGTTTGCACCAGCAGCAACAGAAGCTTTGGCCATAGGCTCAACTAACTCACGACGACCGGTTCCGTGACTTGGGTCAGAGATTACTGGAAGATGGCTTAAGCTTTGTAGAACTGGAATAGCCGATAGATCCAGTGTGTTACGAGTGTAGGTCTCAAATGTGCGAATACCGCGCTCACAGAGCATTACATCCTTATTACCGCCTGCCAAAATGTACTCCGCTGCATTGAGCAACTCATCATAGGTCGCACTGAAGCCACGTTTTAGAAGAACAGGTCTGCCACAGGTCCCCAGCTTGCGCAGCAAATCAAAGTTCTGCATATTCCGTGTACCCACCTGCAGAATATCCGCATGCTCCGCACAGATATCAACATACTCCGGTGTCATAACCTCTGTAATCGTCAACAGGCCATGACGCTTTCCTGCTTCAGCCATCATAGTCAAACCTTCCACACCTACGCCTTGGAAGCTGTACGGTCCTGTGCGGGGCTTAAACGCGCCTCCACGAAGTACCTGAGCACCAGACGCTTTAACAAGCCGGGCGATCTCATCAATCTGCTCTGGAGACTCAACGGCGCAAGGTCCGCCCATGATCACCAGGTTTTCTCCACCAATCTTCACACCCTTGATATCAATAATCGTATCCTCAGGATGGAAATCCCGGCTGGCCAGCTTGTAGGATTTGGAGATCTTCACGACGTTCTCTACACCCTTCATTTGCCGCAAATGCTCGGCGAGCTTAGGAGTGACGCCTCCCACTAAACCTATCACCGTGTGATCTGCTCCTCTGGAGAGATGCACCTGCAAACCTTCTTTTTCGATTACGGCAATTATATCTTTAACCTGCTCTTCCGGTGTTTGATTTGATGTAATGACGATCATATTTATAACTCCCTCTCTACACTTAAAATTTATAATAATTCCGCTAGATACTATCGCGCTACGACGCGTGTTCGCTTTTAAGCTTTTATGCTTTTAATCACTAAAGCAATTCTACCTCAAAAAGCGATTATAGTCAATCTATATTCTAGATTCCTATGCTGGAAGCGTTCTTTCGATAAAAAAGAGCACTTAACCTCGACTGACGAAGTTAAGCGCTCTTGTTGCAGCGTTCATAATATATAAGTTCGAGCCTAGCCCATTACATTAAGTAGTACTTGCACTCTTATTCTTAACCGGTGGCAGCAGCTTCGCCATATTCACAGTACGTTTAATCTCCCACGTCTCCGGATTAGCCGAATCATACTGATCTAAGTAGTTAATCACTTCTTTGGTGATAGGTGTAGGTGTGGATGCGCCAGAAGTGACCCCGACGATATTCACACCCTCTAACCATTCTGTTTGGAGTTCAGACACATCAGAAATACGATGGGCAGGAACCCCAGCGATCTCTTCCGACACCTGTGCCAGACGATTAGAGTTGTTGCTTCGCGGATCACCGACAACAATCACCAGATCACATTGCCCTGCTTGTTCCGCCACAGCCTCTTGACGTACCTGGGTAGCCATACATATCTCATTATGCACTTCAGCACCTGGGAAGGTCTCCAGAAGCTTTTTCATGATATGTTTAATATCCCACTGGCTCATAGTAGTCTGATTCGTAATGACGATACGTGAAGAAGGGATGGATAACGTAGCAATCTCATCTTCTTTTTCAATCAGATGCACATGCTCAGGGGCAATACCCACAGCACCCTCTGGTTCCGGATGGCCTTTTTTGCCGATATAAATGACCTCATAACCATCATCTACTTTTTCCTGAATAAGATCGTGGGTCTTCGTGACATCAGGACAGGTTGCGTCGACCGTAGTCAGACCCTTGTCCCTTGCCATCTTGCGCACCTCAGGAGAAACCCCGTGTGCAGTGAATATAACAGTCCCACTATCCACTTTATCCAGAATATCCAGACGATTATGTCCGTCCAAAGTAATAATGCCATCATCTTCGAACGAATTCGTGACATGACTGTTATGAACAATCATACCCAGTATATAAATCGGCCGGGGAAGATCGAGATTTTGCGCAGCCTGCCGTGCCATAACCATTGCATCGACAACTCCGTAACAATATCCCCGGGGAGAGATTTTAATGACTTCCATGAGTTCACCAGCTTTCTGCTTTCATTGACCTCTGTAATAGGACACTTCTAAATTATACCCTATTCCAGCGGCGGAGCAAAGAGAAGCGGCAACCAGATGACAAAAGTAGTACCCTCACCTTGGCGTGTAACAACCTCCACAGACCCACCATGCTCGTCAATAATCCACTTAGCAATGGATAGACCAAGCCCAATCCCTTCCGTAATTCCACGCGATTCATCCGCACGATAGAAACGATCGAAGATATATGGAACCTCATCTTTATCCATACCAATACCTGTATCAGTGATCCGAATACCAACCTGATTCTGATAGAAAAGGGTATCCAAACTCACGATGCCAGAAGGCGTGTACTTAAAGGCATTATCAATAAAAATAAAGAGCATTTGCTGTAGATAATCTTTATTCCCAACTATATATTTGCCATTTAAGACTGACATATCACCTGTAACCCACTCGGCTTGACGCGGCAGGAAAGAGGCGCGGCGCGCAATCTCATTCATCATCGGTTCCAGTGCCACGGGCTCTATATCAAAAGTACGTCCAGTATCCGCACGCGCGAGCGAGAGCATATCCGCTACCAAGCGGCTCATACGCTTAGACTCGTCTGCGATATCCTGCACCGATTCAAGCGATAGCTGGCGAATCTCAGCTTCACTCATCTTCCCTTCTCCGGGTTCCATCTCCCAAACCTTTTGCAGCAGATCAATATTTCCGCGAATCGTAGTGAGCGGTGTCCGAAGCTCGTGTGAAGCATCTGAAACGAAACGGCGCTGAGCCGCATACGAATCCTCCAGCTCTGTGTAGAATCCTTCCATACGCCCAAGCATACTGTTAACGGTCTCAATAAGCCTTCCTATCTCGTCTGGCGGCCCATCATATTCAATACGCGAGCTTAAATCATTCCCCGTCTGAATCCCATTCGCAGCTTCAATTACTTTGCCGATTGGACTCATGGATTTGCGCGCAAGGAACAAGCCGAAGGTAAATGCCGCGATCAGGGTAGCAAAAGAACCTACGAGCAGGATAGTTTTTAAACGCTCCAAGAGCTTATTTTGTTCACCTACATAGGTAGCCACTTGTAACACAGCAGCAGGATTATTTTTATAATTTTCCAATAGAATTGGCCGTTCATAAATCAGAAATTGATTGCCTTCAATTACAACATTACGAAATCCCTGTACAATTTTATCCCGCTCGGGATAATCAAATGCAAGATTACCATTTCTCATGTTTGTCGTTCGCTGCATAACCTTAGTATCATAAACATAGATCTGTGTATACGTATTAGAATTCTCAGGAGTTCTGACCCCATCCATCATTAGTTCACCGCTGTATAAATTGATACTGAAAAATGGAATGGTCTGCTCAGCTTGCACCTGGAGGCGATTCTTCAAGTCCCCATAAGTATTAAAATAAACAAAACCGTAAATTGCGGCTGATAAGGCCAGCAGCATAACGGCCAAAATCCCTGAATACCAAGCAGTCAGCCGCAATCTTATAGACATGTTAGTTGTCACCTCTTAGAATGTAACCGGCACCCCGGATCGTTTGAATGAGGCGTTTACCGCCATGCTCCTCCGTCTTTTGACGTAGCATAGCTATGTATACCTCAAGCACATTAGATTCACCGCTATAATCATAACCCCATATTTTATCCATGATCAGATCCCGTGAAAGCACACGTTTCGGATTTTGCATAAAAAGATGAAGCAGCTCAAACTCCTTCGCTGTTAACTCCAGTCTTTTACCGGCACGGGTAACCTCACGTGAATCCACATCCAGCGTAATATCTTCATAAGAAACCGCTTGCTCCCCACCTTCACTTTGCTCACTCTTACGCCGAAGCAGCGCACGTACACGTGCAAGCAGTTCTTCCAAGGCAAAAGGTTTAACCAGATAATCGTCCGCGCCCAGATCAAGCCCTTTCACACGGTGCTCAATTTCATCCTTCGCGGTAAGCATGAGAACAGGAACATTACTGCCCCCTTCCCGCAAGCGGCGACATACTTCAAAGCCATCCACCTGAGGCATCATTACATCCAAAATTACCACATCCGGATCACTGCTCAAGATTGCCCGTAATCCATCCGCTCCATTCACCGCTGTTTTCACATCGTAACCTTCAAAAGCTAAACCTCTACGCAGCATAGAAATAATCTTTTCGTCATCATCAATAATTAGAATATTCGGTCGCATCAAGCAGCCCCCATTGTTCAGTTCTTTTTATATATTGTAGCAGTTTACATCACAATTAGACAAAAACGGAAGGGTCGCCCCTTCCGTGTGACTTACCGTCCGGTATTATTGCTGCTGACTTTGTTGTGTAGTCGTTGTATCAAAATCATTTTTGTTACCGATGGTAACTGAAAGATCCATGGTTTTACCATCGCGCACAACATTTAATGTTACTTTGTCTCCAACTTTTAACGTTTGAATGAAGGTAATCAGATCTTGGTTGGTTGCATACTTCGTTCCATTCGCACCGGTAATGATATCGTAAGGGCGCAGGTCAGCGGTATACGCTGGGGATTTATAGATAATATCTGCAACCACAGAACCTTCTTTAATATCCGTACCCATTTGCTTAGCAACCTCATCTGTAATCGTCATAAGAGTTGCACCAATGAAAGGTACCGGCTCTTTCGGAATGGCTTGGTTGGCTTCCAGTTTATCTACGACTTCTTTAATCGTATTCACAGCGATTGCGAAACCAATACCTTGAGAATCCGTGCTGACGGCTACGTTCATCCCGATTACCTGTCCGTTCATGTTAAGCAACGGACCCCCTGAGTTACCCGGGTTGATAGAAGCGTCGGTTTGCAGCAGATTTTTGTAATTACGTGTTCCACTGCCATCTTCTTCGTTAATATCAATACTGCGTCCTTTTGCACTAAGAACACCGGAAGTTACAGTATGGTCGAAGCCTTGTGGGTTACCGATAGCAACCACTTCTGAACCTACCTTTATGCTATCCGAATCTCCAAGTGCTACGGTAGGGAAATCACTATCTCCTTCAATTTTAAGCACAGCCAAATCCAGATCTTTGCTAGAACCTAGCAGCTTCGCTTCATAAGGCTTGGTTACGCCATCGACGGTGACTTGGATTACATCAGCATTGTCAATTACGTGCTGGTTGGTCAAAATATAGCCGGATTTCTCATAAATGAAGCCTGTTCCAATTCCATAAGGGATAAGCTGTGATGAAGAATCCGATCCTGATTTGGAATCCTGTTCATTTTGTGAAGAACCATTTCCACTGTATTGATCCCCGAAGAAAAATTGTGAGAAGGGATCACTCAGATTCGGGCTGGATGAGCTTCCATTACGCGAATTAGTTTTCACTAATGTCTCAATCTTAACGACTGCTGGTCCCACTGCATCAACAACACCTGTCACATCACGAGATCCAGTCACCAAGGATGTAGTAGAAGTAGAAGGCGCAACACCTGCACTCTCGCCCGTTGTCTTCGCCGTTCCATTCGTTCCGGAGCTAGTAGCAACCGTTGTAGCTGTATCTCCCGTAAACCAGTTACCTCTGTCTGCCATATACATTGAGCCCGAGAGAACGACCATACCGGCTAGGAATGATACCAGCACTGTTTTTAACGAGCTTTTTGGTTTTTTATTATATTGCCAGCCGCCGCCACCTTCAGAACCGCCACCGCCATTTCCTCCGCGGCCACCACCATTGCCATCATAGCCAGTGGTACGAAGTGATGTGTTATATGGTAAGGGCTTTACAGGCTGTGGAGGTGTAACCTCGACCCGTTCTGGCTCCATCCGATTGTAGTGCTGCGCGCCTCCGTCAGCGTTATTCTCATCTTTGTTCAAAGATTTAAAAGGTCCGTAAGAATAGTAGTAGGATGATGATCCTGTTTCAGATGAAGTATTATTATTGCTGCTATTGTTATTATTGTCCCATTCCCGATCTGGTGCTGGTCCATTGTCGCGATTGAAGTTGTTTTTGTTATCGTCCATGTTTATCTTTCCTCCTGCTTCCTGTCGCCGTGACAAGGATTAATTTGTTTTCATGTTCTTATTTTGTACTTTAAACCTTAAGGTCACATTAAAAACAATTTAAGCGCAGATAAAAGATATAGGCAAATGGGAGGAGATTATACAGGGAAGCAGAAAAAAGAAGCTCGGGCGCGAAAAAGGTCGCGGCCCGAGCTTCTAAAACCATTTCAAATAGTAATGCACCTTAGTCTACAAGTCCTACCCCTGAGCCCAGCCCTTTCGATGAGCGTAAATAGCCAACTGGGTACGGTCATCAAGCTCGCATTTCATCAACAGATTGCTGACATGCGTCTTCACTGTCTTGATGCTGATATGCAGCTCCTCACCGATATCCTTATTGGTCTTGCCCTCAGCTATAAGCAGCAGGACTTCCTTCTCACGCTCTGTTAAACCGGAGGAATCACCTTGCACGGTGCGCTGGCGTATACCACGGGTCAGCGCCTGTGACACATCACCCGTCATGACGGGCATGCCGCGGTAAGCCCCTTGCAGTGCGTAGATTAACTCTTCTGCCGACACTGTTTTGAGCACGTAGCTGACAGCACCAGCCTCTATAGCATCTACAACAAGATCATCCTCCAGAAAGCTGGTGAGGATCACGATTTTGAGGCCAGGAAATTCAGCCAGCACTGCTCTTGTGGTCTCGGCACCATTCATCACAGGCATCATCAAATCCATCAGCACGAGGTCAGGCAGACCTTCATGTCCACCAGCACGCAGCATCTCCAGCGCCTCTTGTCCATTCGCCGCCTCACCGATGACCTCGAATGTAGGCTCCAGCATTAGATAAGTTTTGAGGCCCATCCGTACCATATCATGATCATCTACGAGCAACACTTTTATGACACTCATGCTCTACTCCTCCTCGTCCTGTGTATCTGTTCCTAACGATCTATTCTGCTCTAATTCTGGGTTCCCTTGAACAAACTTAGGAATATGTACACGGATCGTCGTTCCCGCACCCTTGCGGCTAATAATCTCCACTTGCCCACCCAGTTTCTCCGCGCGTTCGCGCATGGTGGTGAGACCGTAGGAGCCTTGTTTTTGCTGCACATGTTCAAAACCTTGACCGTCATCACTAATACTCAGCACAACTTGTCTTGATCCTTCACGCAGTGATAGGCTGACCAGTCTAGCTTCAGCATGCTTCACAATATTCGCCATCGCCTCTTGAATAATTAGGAACAGCTGATGTTCGATCGCTTCCGATAACTCGCCCTGAAGTTCGAGCTCCTTCATTCCTTTTAAGCCATTCTGGCGACAATAATCGGGAAACCATTTTTCCAGCGCCTCGAACAGATTTCGACCTTCCAGCTCCACTGGACGCAGTTGTGCAATTAATGCTCTCATTTGTTTTTGTGCCATCTGAGACATTGTAATCAACTGGTCCATGACCATTTGACCTTGAGCTTCATTGACCTTCAGAACTTTAGGCAGCGAAGAAGCGGACATATGGATGGCAAAAAGCTGTTGGCTCACCGTATCATGCAGATCCCGGGCCATACGCCTTCTTTCCTCCAACACCGCACTCTCCGCTGCCTGTTCCTTCTCAATAACCTCTTGTTCACCCAATCGCTGTAGAAGCTGCATCTTATTCTCAACCGTATCCATCATGACATTAAACTCGTGATACACTCGGGCAAAAGACTGATCGTCACTTTCTGGCATCCGTACGGACAGATTTCCTTTGGCTACCTGCAGCATATTCAGATCCAGATGATCAATCCGGCGCTGAATCCGCTGGCCTGCCATGTAGCCGATAACTACAGTGAACAACACAATCCCGAGACATAAGTACAGCCACATCCGATAATCCTTCACTTCGATATAACCAAGGCAAGTGCCTGCATACATCAATCCAGCGCTTACCGCTCCAGTGAGCAAAAAGTAAAACAACAGCAACCATTTGGTATTACTGAAGATTGTCCCCATCTAACCCACCGTTTTAACTTTAATGTCACCTATAAATGCACTTACATTTATACGGACTTTTTTGCCTGCTTCTTTATAATAAGGAGTCTTGCACTGTACACTGCTCATAAACCCACTGCGAGACTGATCCAGAACTTCCATATCCCCGATAAAAGAACTGCTGTTCACCGAGATGCCAAGATCCATATCATTCGGAATGTACACTTTAATGTCGCCTATAAAAGCGGAAATATTAATCCTCGTTTCGCCATAAGCAATTTGTGCATTCGTCAGATCCAGTACGGTATCGCCGATAAACTGCGAGATATTCGTGTTCTTCAGTTGGAAATGCTCGCGCCCCATGTGGACATCTCCGATAAAAGCAGAGCGATTGGTCGATTCCTTTTGATTATTTGATTCATGGAATTCCTCATGCCATTCACCATGTCTACGAGCATGACGCTCATGACGTTCCTGACGTCTGCGCTCGTGTCGTTCCTGCTTCTCTTGCCAACGTGCTTCAGCGCCGGACTTATAAGATCCTGTTTCGTCCTCATCGTCTTCTTCATCTTTTTGAAGATAGTCCTTCCAGTCGCGTTGACCAGAAGCCTTGCCGAATTTTTGCTCAAATTGTTCATCAAGTGTGGAATCCAGCGGTTTGGGCGGCTCCACATCTAGTGAGCTTTTTCCTGAAGGAAAGTGATCTGGTGGTGACGGTGGAGCTGGTGGCACAGGTGGTACTGAACCGCGTGGTTTAAAAATCACATAAAGTCCGCCGCCAATCAACATGACTGGAATGAACATTTTGAAAAAATCCCCGGCCGAAATATCAAACCAATCTAAATTCCGTCCAAGGAAAAACACTCCGATCGCCAGAAAGAAAAAGCCGCCGATAGGTGAAGAACCTTTTGATTGCTCCTCCCCTGTACCTAAAAGCCGTTTCATTCCCATTAGGATCAAGATAACCGGCCAATAATTCGAAATCAGGTAACCTAAGCTGAAATCAGTGTAACCCAATTGTCTCAGTAGAAACATAGCTCCAATCCCTATCAGGATCAGGCCGCCTAAAACCTGGCTGGTGAACCTTCTTTTCATGACTCATTTCCCCTTTAAAGTAGTGGAACGCTCTCTTCTTCAATCTTATAGCCTTAGTCTACAGGAATGAAGTGCTGAGAAACAGCGGCGAGAGAAGGAACTTCCCCTCAGTCTCTAGACTGAGATGAATGGGATAAAATTCTATTTACTTCATTATATATGAAAAAAGACTGTCCCTCAGTAATTAACTGATTTGGACAGTCTCTTTTTTTCAGCAGTCTTCTGCTTCAGTTAGCGCATTATTGTTGCGGTTTCTGAGCTGGTTTAGAAGTATTTCCACTTTGCTTAGTAGCGCCGTCATTCTCAACAGCAAACTCAGCATTGTATTTTTCATTTGGTGTTTTGTAATTTTCTTGTACTTTAGATTTCTTGTTATTGGCCACGGAATTCACCTCCTTTTCTCTTATGCAGCATAGAATATGCTTACTAAGAGAACATCTCGGAAGAGGCAATTGCTTTGCCCCAGTCCGTATTATGGCAAGGTGATGTCACTATTATGCATGACCAAGTGAAAATAAGTTCAATCCCATTAAATGGATTCTTCGAGCAGGGATTGCGGCACTGCTTTGTAAGTCTCAATCGCTTGGCTCAGCTTCTTCAGCATGACTTCCGTGCAAGTCCCGTTACCACGCTTAATGAGTTGAACTACAACCGATTTTTTGCCCCATTCCTTATACACCTGTTTCGTAGTAGCAAAATACAGATCAATTTTCCGCCCTTTAATAGCCGAGCCCGTATCAGCAACTATGGCGTATCCATAGCCCGGTATATAAAGAATACTACCCAGCGGCAAAACCTTAGGGTCAGCAGCAATGGTTGAGACTGTATTCTTATCTCTGCGCACTTTTACACCTGAATAAGTGATTCCATATTCGGGATGCTTAGATGTTTTACCTGTAGATTCATAACCCGCAGTATAGCCAGTCGCCATTACTTTCATTGAAGTAATAATCTGGTCTTCCGCGGGAGCGGCTACAGGAATAGAATTTGGTAACTGTTTTGAAGATCCGCTGCCACCATTTGTTTTAGTGGTTGGAGCTTTGGTGCTCTGCGGTGCCTTTGTCGCTGCTGGTTTATTTTTTGTTGTTGCAGGTAATACAGGTGCGACGGAATGCGCCTCGTTTGACATTAGTGTGGCGCGGCCAGTCGCAAGAACGACCTTATCATCTGTGGTTCTCATAAACACAGAATTAGCCTTGGTATATTGCAACTCGTTCGATAGCGTTTTGTTAATACCCGTGTGCTGTAAAGTGTCTCCTGTCCCAATGGCCCCTACTGCCTGTTGCTTAGATTCTGGAATGATTCCAGCAGCGGTCAATAGCAAAACGATGGTGACAAAAAGACACCAAAACCTCTGAAATATGCCCATTTTGTTCATGTGATAAACCTCCCCCTTATTAGCGAAGGTTTCCCGATTCACAAAATTTTATACATGAAGATCAGAAGTTGATCCTCATGGGCATATAACAGAGGTCTTATTTAGACGTAATTTTGGTGTTGTTAATTACAAGAAATTAGGAAATCACACGATCAGCAATTTCCTGAGACAAGAGCTCAATCACTTCTTGAAGCGGCTTAGCTCCAATGTCGCCTTCCCCGCGTTTACGGATGGAGACCGTCTGAGCGTTCATCTCATTCTCGCCAACTACGAACATGTATGGCAGTTTCTCAAGCTGAGCTTCGCGGATCTTATAACCCAGCTTCTCATTGCGGAGATCTGCCTCAGCAGAGATACCACGGCGACGCAGCTTGTCTGTAACTTCCTTGGCATAATCGTCGAACGCTGTCGATACAGGAATTACTTTAACCTGCTGTGGAGATAACCAAAGCGGCAGCGAGCCCGCAAAGTTCTCTAACAGGAAGGCAACGAAACGTTCCATAGTACCCAAGATTCCGCGGTGCAGAACGACTGGACGGTGTTTTTGACCATCATCACCGATATATTCCAGTTCAAAACGTTCAGGCAGCAAGAAGTCGATTTGTACAGTAGACAGAGTCTCTTCTTTACCTAATACAGTTTTAATTTGCACATCAAGTTTAGGACCATAGAATGCAGCTTCGCCTTCTGCTTCGTAGAACGGCAGTCCTGCTTCCTCTACTACCTCACGCAACATCCGCTGTGCAGTTTCCCACATTTCGTCATTCGCATAATATTTCTCTGTATCCTTAGGATCACGATAGGACAACCGGAAACGGTAGTCATTAATACCAAAGTCACTGTATACCTGTTTAATCAATTCGATTACACGAATGAACTCGCCTTTAATTTGGTCCAGACGGCAGAAAATATGGGAGTCATTAAGAGTCATCGAACGTACACGGTGTAAGCCAGTCAATGCGCCTGACATTTCATAACGGTGCTGGATACCAAGCTCAGCAATACGGATCGGCAGATCACGGTAGCTGTGCATCGAGCTCTTATAAATCATCATGTGATGCGGGCAGTTCATTGGACGAAGAACAAATTCTTCATTGTCGATAGTCATCTTAGGGAACATATCCTCTTGATAGTGCTCCCAGTGTCCTGAAGTTTTGTACAGTTCAACATTACCCAGAACTGGTGTGTATACATGCTGATAGCCAAGACTTGCTTCCAGATCTACGATATAACGCTCCAGAATACTGCGCAATTTGGCACCCTTAGGCAACCAGATTGGCAAGCCTTGTCCTACCAATTGATTAAATGTAAAGATTTCAAGCTCTTTACCAAGCTTCCGGTGGTCGCGTTTCTTCGCTTCTTCAAGCAGGCGAAGATGCTCATCAAGCTGAGCTTTTTTAATCCAAGCTGTGCCGTATACGCGTTGAAGCATCTTATTCTTGCTGTCGCCGCGCCAGTAAGCACCAGCTACATTCATCAATTTAAAGACTTTGATCTTGGCAGTCGACGGCACATGCGGTCCGCGGCATAGATCGAAGAATTCACCTTGTTCATAGATAGAAATCACGCTATCTTCAGGCAATGCCTCGATCAATTCCAGCTTGTAAGGATCACCTAGCTCACCGAAAATTTCAAGTGCTTCCTTGCGGCTAACTTCTTTGCGCACGATCGGCAGGTTCTCCGAAATTATGCGGTCCATTTCCTTTTCGATTTTGAGCAAATCTTCAGGATTTAGAGGATGTTCCAGATCCATATCGTAGTAGAAGCCATCTTCAATGACCGGACCTACACCAAGCTTAACTTCTTTTGTTCCGAACAAACGTCTGACAGCTTGAGCCATCAAGTGAGCTGTACTGTGACGCATAACCTCCAGACCTTCAGGTGAATCCAAAGTTACGATCTCTACCAGTGCGCCCTCTTCAAGGGGAGTAGATAAATCTACAACGATACCGTTCATTTTCCCCGCTGCTGCATTTTTGCGCAGGCCACTGCTAATAGAAGCTGCTACATCATCAATACTGCTACCCTCTGCGTATTCACGGACAGAACCGTCCGGAAGCTTAATACTTACTGACATTGCTAATTCCTCCTTCATATAATTAAGCCTAACGGCCCTTTAACCTTTGCGGAACAATAATATCCACGCACACAAAAAAACGCCCGTCCCGCAAAGGGACGAGCGATTACACCCGTGGTTCCACCCAAATTCGATTCTCTCTAGCCTCCCTTGAAACCTCAAGCGGAGTGAAGATAGAATCCTTCGTAAGCATGGAGTAACGACCATGAACCGGCAGTTCTTACTATCCCATTGCAGGGAGTTCAAAACGGCAGCTACAAAGGGGTAAATCGAAAGCAGGATGCCGGAGGAAATTTCAGCCTAAGTTTCCTCTCTCTGAACGGTCCAGAACAATCAACTCATATCTTCGTCAATGCTGTTAACGTGAATTATGGAGTAATTATAAATCTGTCCTCTCTGACAGTCAAGTCAGAAAAGGGTCCAAAATGATAGAAACTCAGGCAGAAGACACACATAAGGACTGTTCTGGCAGCCAATACATGGATACCGAAACAATCCTTTTGTGGTTATTCCTCTCGCCGTTTTTTTTCAGGTAAGCGGCCTGCACGTTTCAAAGACTCACGCAACAAGTATTCGATATGTCCGTTTACGCTGCGAAATTCCTCTCCCGCCCATCGTTCCAGCGCCTCATGCAGATCCGGATCGATCCGCAGTGGAAAGCTTTTCTTGGCCGCCATGATGCACCGCCTTAGTACAACGAGCCGGCGTTAATGACCGGACTCGCTCCGCGCTCCGACACGATCGCAACCATCAGATTATTGATCATCGCCGCTTTGCGTTCCTCATCAAGCTCAACTACGCCACTCTCTTTAAGCTGTTTAATCGCCATATCGACCATGCCCACGGCGCCTTCAACAATGATTTGACGAGCGGACAGAATTGCAGATGCTTGCTGACGTTGCAACATTGTACTGGCAATTTCTGTGGAATAAGCCAAGTGTGTAAGCCGCGCTTCAATGACCTCGACACCAGATATCGACAAACGTTCTTGCAGCTCGGTTGCCAATTCTTTAGCAATCTCATCTGCATTGGCCCGCAGGGACATGCCCGATTCATTGAAGTTATCATACGGGTATTTACTGGCCACATGACGCAGCGCTGTTTCACTTTGAATTTCCACAAACGCCATATATTTATCTACATCAAAAAGCGCTTTTGCAGAGTTAATTACCTTAAATACGATAACTGCAGCAATTTCAATCGGATTCCCTTCCACATCATTAACCTTCAGCTTGACACTGTTAAAGTTACGCACGCGGAGGGAAACCGTCTTGCGCAAACTGAACGGAATGACTGCAAACAAGCCACTTGTCACGATAGTCCCTACATATTGCCCGAAAAAGGTAACTACGACCGACTTATTGGGCTGCACAACCGTAAAACTTGTACATAGAACTCCAGCTACAACGAACAGAATGACTGGCACTGCGACATACTCCTGAACAGCACCATAAATTCCTCCAGCTAAACAAACTGCAATCAATGCGAGAACCCAAAATCCACTGACAGGACGAAGCGTTTTCTCTTTCATAAAAGCACCCCCACTAGATATTCTTTTGATATGATTATGATATCACTTTTGGATAATAATGTGAATAGGTAAAAAGAAATTAAAAATGCTTTTCTGTTCATATTTCATATACTGCAGCTCTATCGGACCCCACAGTCGCTATTGCGCTAAAAACCAGCCTATATGAGGCTCTTTTCAAGGATACCGTCGCTGGGGTCGAACACCTGCTCAAAAGACGCTGAATTTACGAATAAGGTCCACTGGGTCCATACGCCTAACGGATGATATAACAAGCGAAGATTCAGATGTGTTCTGCAATGAGGCTTGCTAATGATCGTGATCCTAACCTTACAAAAAAACGCTTGATGCTCATTAGTCCACTGAAGGATTAACAAGCATCAAGCGTTGATTAATTAATATATATTAGTTCTGCATTACAAAATCATTATCAATCTTCGCATTAGGATCATCGAACACCCGCAGAATATCATAACGTGTATTCCGCTGCGCTGGAACTTTGCCTGCTTCGCGAATCAGCTGAGTAATCGACTCGATGTTTACCTTGTAAGTCGCACCCGCCGAAGATACTACGTTCTCTTCAATCATTGTGCTGCCGAAATCGTTGCAGCCATATTGCAAGGAGAGCTTGCCGACCTCTGGTCCCATAGTGACCCATGAAGATTGGAAGTTCTTAATATTATCCAGCACAAGGCGACTGATCGCCACCGTCTTCAGATACTCCTCAGGCGTTTGTCTGTCCAGCTTCAGGTTGGTATTGTCCGGCTGGAATGTCCATGAGATAAAGGCCAAGAAACCTTCAGAATCATATTTGTTGGCAATACACTCATCCTGAGCCTCACGCACACGTAGTAAGTGCAAAGCACGTTCCTCCATACTTTCCCCAAGCCCAATCACCATTGTCGCTGTGGTATTCATACCCACTTTATGTGCCGTCTGCATTACATCCATCCACTCGCGCCACGAGCCTTTTAGTCGGCTGATTTTGCGGCGTGTACGGTCATCAAGAATTTCTGCGCCTCCGCCTGGCAATGAATCCAGACCCGCAGCATGAATTTCACGAACCACTTGTTCCAGTGGTAATCCTGATACTTCTTTCATCTTCATAATCTCCGCAGGAGAGAAGGAGTGCATTGTAATCTCAGGGAACCGTTGCTTAATTCCGCGCAGTATATCTGTATAGTAGCTAAATGGAAGGTTAGGATTAGTTCCACCTTGCATAAGAATTTCTGTACCATTAACAGCAATTGTTTCAGCAATTTTTTGATAAATCGCCTCATCTGGCAGCACATAGCCTTCATCCGAGCCTGGTCTGCGGTAAAAAGCGCAAAAACGGCAGTACACATCACATACATTCGTATAGTTAATATTACGGCCAATTACAAAAGTGGCTAACGGGTCCGGGTGCCAGCGTTCCATAATAGTGTTTGCAGCAGCACCCATTTTCTCAATTTCGTTGCTCTCGAATAGTCGGATGGTATCTTCCAATTGGAGACGGTCGCCCCGCAGGGCTTTATCCAAAATAAGATCTATCGCACTCATCGTTCGCATCCTCCTTTTAAACCCTTAGGGATATGGTAGATTCACAAAATCACAAGAAAAAATAACGTTGTCGTCCTTTAGAGATAACAACCGTTTCTCGTAGTAACATAAGGATAAAGTATAGTATGTAACTTATACCTTATATTTTAATAAATGAACAGTTCATTTCCTCATCGTATCACAATCTGAACAGCTTGAAAAACTTTTTACTTTCTCAGCAAGATACCATCCAGCAGAAAGAGTCCTTACATTGCTGCCTGCACCCGTTGAATCAAAATTCCCTGAGGCTGTCGGACACAGATGACGTTATTTGCAAGTTTTTAGCCTTTAGAGCATAGTTATGGACTCCATGGACCTCTGTCAAGAAAGTGGACAGTCACGCAACAGACATTCTAGTCAATTGCTCAGCAAAACGAACTGGAGAAAGATACCCCAGCGCGCCATGCATTCGCTTGCGGTTATAATAAAACTCAATATATTGAAAAAGTGTCTGGTAGGCTTGCTCCTTAGTTTTGAATCGTGGATTACAATAAATGAGCTCCTTTTTCAAAATGCTGTGCCACGACTCGATACAGGCGTTATCATAACAGTTACCTCTGCGGCTCATGCTGGACTCCATGCCATACGCTTTCAACTGCTTCGTGTATTCATGAGAAGTATATTGAGAACCTCTATCGGAGTGATGTAATAGACCCTTTTCCGGTTGTTTAGCTTCGTAAGCATCTTGTAAGGCGCCCGAAATCAAGCTAGTTTCCATATGGTTCTCCAAGCGCCACCCCACGATTTCACGCGTGCAAAGGTCCATCACACTAGCCAGGTACAAGCGCCCTCCCCGGCAAGGAATGTACGTAATGTCGGTAACCCATACTGAATTGGGTTTGAGTATTTTAAATTGCTGGTTCAGCGTATTCGGGGCAATCGGATGGTCATGATTGGAGTCAGTGGTCTGTACGCGATACGTTTTGGAGACAATGGAGCGAAGCTTCATATGTCGCATGTACACACTCACCGTGCGTTCGGTAACGGTATGACCTTCTTGATGTAACAGGCGGGTGATCTTCGGACTCCCATACCGCTTTTGATGGTCTGCAAAATGATACTGAATTCGCTTCATTATCGCAGCCTTACGAAGCATATGCGTACTGTTTTTTTCTGTCCGCCACTTGTAGTACCCGCTCCGTGACACATGTAGGGTCATGCACATCTTCTCCAAGAGAAACTCGGAGCGATGTTTTTCAATAAACTGGAATCTCAGTTCCTTGGTTTGCTGAAGATGTGCACTGCTTTTTTTACGATCGCTAATTCCTCTTCCACATCGGCAATCTTGTTATCTTTTTCTTGAAGTTGACGGCTCATTTCTTTCAACTGTGCCTCGAGTTCCCGTACTCGATCCACGCTAGCTGCCGGTTCATTCTTTAGTTCTCGATACTGGCTCATCCATTGATGCAGGGTACTTTTTGGGATGTTGAGCTCTTCCGCCAAGTCGCCCACTGTCTTTGTTTGCTCTTGAATGAACTGCACTGTCTGTTTTTTAAATTCTTCGTTATACCGTTGTCGATGTTCTCCCATGTGAACACACCTCCGTGGACTCATTATCGCCAGTCTGTTAACTACTGTCCACTTTTTATTCTAGCTTCACCAGTGATGCTATTCCATGAAAAGAGCCTCATGAAAGCTGGTTTTAGCGCAATAGCTGCTGTGGAGGCCGTTAACATTCCAAATGTGTAATAATGCTGTGTCTAAGGTCAGCTGTGTCCAATAGCGAAAAGTCCAAAAAGAAGAGCTATCCCAGCAGCCAATTCCCGGCTTATGAGACAGCTCTATTTCATCCTCAGTCTAACACCAGCTCTAAATCAACGGTGAGATAGATCCTCGATATTTTCCAGCAATTCGGTGCCGATCTGGGTTGCCGTTACTTTTACTTCGTTTCGATTTCCGCCCGCGCAGCCTCCAAAGCATGACCCAGATCAGCAATTAGATCCTCCGCATGTTCAATGCCCACCGAGAAGCGCAGCAACCGATCATCTACACCCACCGCATTCCGAATTTCCACAGGAATGTCCGCATGCGTCTGTACTGCAGGATAGGTCATTAACGATTCAACCCCGCCGAGGCTCTCCGCGAAGGCTATAAGCCGGATATGACGAAGCAGAGGTTCTACGTATCTGGCATCTTTTAATTTGAAAGAAAAAATTCCGGTATTGCCCGAGGACTGGCGACTCTGAATTTCATATCCCGGATGATCCGGCAGGCCTGGATGGAACACTTCCGCAATCGCCGGGTGCTCTTGTAGATAGCGGGCAATTGCTAGTGCATTACTCTCGTGCCGTTCCATACGCAGAGCCAGTGTCTTCATGCCTCTCATCAGCTGATAACTGTCTGTTGGCCCAAGCACAGCGCCAATAGAGTTATGTAGAATCGCTATTTCAGCGGATAATTCAGCCCCTTTAGATACAATAAGACCAGCAAGTACATCATTGTGTCCGCCCAAATATTTGGTAGCACTATGGACTACAATATCCGCACCTAATTCCAGAGGACGCTGGAAAAATGGAGTCAGCAGTGTATTGTCTACAATTGTGAGCAGCCCATGATGACGAGCCCAAGTAGCAACGGCTGCAATATCCGTAACCATCATCAAAGGATTCGTTGGCGTTTCAATAAATATCGCCTTTGTATTTGGAAGACGGGAAGCCTCAAGCGCATCCAAATCATTCGTATCTACATAGGAAGCAATGATTCCAAACTTGGACATAATTCGTTCCAACAAACGATAGGTCCCGCCGTAAAGATCCAGCGAAACGATCAAGTGATCGCCTTGCCCAAACAGGGTAAATATGGTTTGAATAGCCGCCATCCCAGAGCTACAGGCAAAACCTGCATCACCAGACTCCAATTCCGCAGCCGCATTCTCCAGTACGGAACGGGTCGGACTTTTGGTACGGCTATAATCGAAACCTGTGCTCTGCCCAAGCTTCGGGTGACGGAATGCCGTAGCATTATAGATAGGAAAATTAATGGCTCCGGTAGCCGGATCTTCTTGTGAACCTATTTGTGCCAGTCTGCTTTCAATCCTAAGTTTGTCGTCCATGATAAATGCCTCCTAAATTATAATGTAGCGCTGATCTTAATAAACAATCGGGTCGATATCGTAAGGTGTCTCTTGATATACATAGTAATTGAGCCAATTAGAGAATAATAAGTTGGCATGTGCACGCCACACTGCAGGAGGTGTCCGTTCTGGATCATCTTTAGGGAAATAGTGTTTCGGCAAGGCCATCTCCATGCCCCTCTCCAAATCACGATCATATTCCCATTTCAGGGATAGAGGATCGTACTCGGAATGTCCGGTCACAAATATTTGTTTGCCGTCGGTCGTAGCTACTAGATACATACCAGCTTCTTCGGATTCTGCCAGAATCTGCAGATCTGGATTGCTCTCAATATCTTCGCGGGAGACATCGGTATGACGGGAATGCGGTACATGGAATACCTCGTCAAAACCGCGCAGCAATTTAATGTTATTTTGATTAATCGTATGGGAGAATACACCAAAACATTTTTCAGGCAATGCCACTTTACGAACACCAAAATGATGATACAACCCTGCCTGTGCCGCCCAACAGATATGCATGGTCGAGGTCACATTATCCTTGCTCCATTCAAAAATCTCTTTTAGCTCTTCCCAATAGGATACTTCCTCAAACTCCATTTGCTCTACGGGTGCTCCTGTAACAATAAGGCCATCCAAACGGCGGTGGCTGATCTCGTCAAAAGTTTTGTAAAAGCTTCTCAAATGCTCAGCAGAAGTATTCTTAGAAGTATGTGAGCGTGGATGCAGCAAGGTAACATCAACTTGCAGCGGTGAATTTCCTATTAAACGCAGCAATTGAGTCTCCGTCGTTTCTTTAGTCGGCATGAGATTCAGAATAGCAATCCTTAGTGGACGGATATCCTGATGGAAAGCCAAACTTTCATCCATCACAAAAATATTTTCTCCGGATAGTACTTCTTTTGCTGGTAAACTGTCGGGAATTTTAATTGGCATTGTCTTTCCACTCCTTAACTGTATTTAGGTTATGTTGTCACATCGCGGCTTTCTGAACAATAAAAAGACCTTTCTCGGAAAACGAGAAAGGTCATATCTACAGTCATATGCGCCTCTCTCATCTGCCAGAAACTTTTGGACGGGGTTTAGTCGTCAGCAAAGTTCCGCAAGAATTAGCACCGTGCGTTCACACGCCGGTTGCCGGGTTTCATAGGGCTAGTCCCTCCACCTGCTCTTGATAAGATTTAGCTGTATTCAATTAAATTTCTTTAAAATTTACTTTAAATCATGAACCTCCTTTTCGTCAAGTCCATACAATGCTGAAGTAGCCTTAAAGTAACAATAAATTTGCTTGAAAGAGGCATACTCCGTTGTTATACTAGACAAGTATTTCATACCTGAACGAAAAGAAGAGGTGAGAAGAAGAATGGAAGGCGACCCGAGCTCGCAATTAAGTGTACAAAATGAGCAACCACACAGGATAATCATCAGCTTGCCGGCGGCGGGAGCAGTTCTTCTTCATGCCCTCGAATCGTCATTCGGCCTCTTGTATTGATTGTAACGCCGGCCAAGCTGATTTTTTTCTCTGTGCTTAATTAGCAGTCCCTGGTGAAGACCCGGGGATAGAAGGAGTGGAATCAGATGAAAATCCGGCTGGTGAATGCAGGGGTTTTTACACCTATTGATGAAATTGATGAAACATTGACACCCCCAACAGAAGGGTTCTATTGGATTGATGCAGATGTGGAGGATTTGGAGCTGCTTCAGCCCCTGTTCAACCTGCATGATCTCGCTGTTGAGGATTGCCTTAGTGAAGAGGATCAACGTCCAAAGATCGAAATATACGAAAGTCATTACTTTATTGTTGTAAACAGCATCCGCTTTGATGATGAGGAAATTTTCCTGCGGGCACTCAATATATTCTTGGGCAGACATTATATTATTACTGTAACGAAACAAAAGATCCACGAGCTGCGCATCCTGAAGCCCATGTTATGGGAGCAAGAGGTTAGCGAACCCGACCAATTCCTTTACCTGCTTATCGACCTTGTCGTAGATAATTATTTCTCCGTAGGTGACCGAATTGAAGCCCGGATTGAGAAGCTTGAAGAGGATATTTTAATGCATACCAAGAAATCTCATCTGAGTGAGATTATCGGTCTGCGAAGTGAGATCTTATGGTTAAAGAAGATGCTGGGACCACAGAAAGAGGTTATCAATACCCTGAACAAAAAAGACCTCCGTCTGATTGATGATCAGCTGCAGAAGTATTTTAGCGACATTTATGAAAATGCAGTTAAAATATCCGAAACCTTTGAGACGTACCGCGATCTCATGGGCAACTTACGTGAGGCCTACCAATCCAGTATCGCCAACCGCGCCAATGAAATTATGAGAGTATTTACCGCGATTACAACGATATTCATGCCTTTGACCGTAATTACCGGAATCTATGGGATGAACTTTGATCATATGCCTGAGTTGCATACGAAATACGGCTATTTTGCCGTTATAGGTCTAATGTTGACGTTAGGCTGTGGGATGCTGTATGTATTCCGCAAGAAAGAATGGCTATGAAAATAAACGGACGAATAGGCAAGACGAAGGCCCTTTAACCCTATGGTGTAAGGAAGCCTTCGTCTTTTTGATATGAGGAAAAGCTACTAGAAACTGGTCGCCACGCCCACTTTAGGAGCTTGCTCCCGCCGGAAACGAATGCGGATCAGCCGCAGACGTTCATAATAGCTATCCAGCCCTTCTGCTGCTGAAAAATCCTCCCCATACACCTTATGCAGCACTGGCTTTAGAAAAAGATCTCCTGCCTCTACATAGGCATTCCATATCGCTTCCTGTTCATTCTGCGGCATATTTTTCAGTTCTACCTCGATCAGTTTCTCCACGCAATAACCTTCTCTTTCCAGCTCCTCTACCGCTTCAATCAGTTCGCGACGGTTCACTCCACTGTTCACCTTAAGCTGTTCTAACCCTAACCCATTCTCGATCCCTTGCAGCAGAATTCGCCGTAATCGCAGTCTTTCTAGCTGTTTCTTATATTTGACCTCTTTCTGTTTATAGAGCCAGGATACAAAAGAATCCTCCTCAATTTCTTGGTGAACCCAGTTCAAAGGGAAGGAATGTTCCCTTGCAGCCGTAGAGGTTATAGCCAACCAATCCGTGCCATATTGGGCTACCTTTCCTTCCCCTACACCAGGGATCTGCAGCAGCTCCTCTGGTGTATGCGGCAAGAAAGTGCTTATCAAACGTAACAAACGATTGCTGGCAAGAATGTAAGGGGCTTTCCGTTCACTAGAAGCTCGGCTGCGGCGCCAAGCACATAACTCCTCATAAATAGCTTCGTTCCCATTATATTCACTGTAATATTGCAGCCTTAGCTGCTCCTGATTGCGCCCAGTAAGGCCGTCTTCTTCATGAAATACGCCATCAATCAACGGCCGATAGCCATCCCCCATCTTCACCGCCAGCTCATGCCTGTAAACACAGAGCATTTCATTCCAAGAACCACCCGCATACCACAAATGCTCCTGCGTCTCCTCACCGTCTGAAAAATCACGCCAGCCCAGGCTCCACACTCCTTCTTCCTCTCCAATCCATAGCTGAGCGAACACCTCTTGATCCACCCCAGATATTCTGGATAAGCGATTCATAAATACAATTTGCATATTCATCCCTGCCTTTCTAGTCTTCAGCAAGCACTATACCTACCGGGTCTGAACTACTCTTCGCTGGTGTGAATCCCACACTGTCAGACTCGGAAAACGCAAAAAAGCACCACTCTCACGATAAACGTGAAAGAGGTGCTCCCTCATTAAATGCTATACTGTTAGATCCTACAATACCATATATTTCCTAACAGTCAATATCTTTTTATACTAGTTTCTTGCCAAAGCTAAGGTTGCCAGTCCAATCGCACCTGCAAGTCCTGCATTATCTCCAAGCTGCGGTGGCACAACGTAATTATCAATATCGGTATTGAGCGCTGGATGCTGAACATAACCTTTAAGCAGCTCCTGCAGCTTGGTACGGATTAGCGGGAACAAGTGGCTTTGCTTCATGACCCCACCGCCCATTACGATTTTTTCGGGAGACAGAATCAGCACGTAATTCATAAGTGCATGTGCAAGATAATGAGCTTCCATATCCCAAGCTGGATGGTCAACAGGCAGCTCGCCTGCTGGTTGTCCCCAGCGTTTGCCAATCCCCGGACCTGCGGCTAACCCTTCAAGGCAATCGCCATGATAAGGGCAGTAGCCCTCAAACGTGTCCTCTGGATGTCTGCGAACTAGAATATGTCCCATCTCAGGATGAGACAATCCATGCACCATCTGACCTCCAACAACTGCTCCCGCTCCAATACCTGTCCCAACCGTAATATAAAGGCAGCTGTCCAGACCTTTAGCCGCTCCCCATTTACTTTCCGCAAGCGCTGCACCATTCACATCCGTATCAAAACCGATCGGCACGTTAAATTGCTCAGCCATTGTACCTACCAGATTATATTGTCCCCAGTGAGGTTTTGGTGTCGTTGTTATGTAACCATAAGTAGGGCTGTCCAGCACGGGATCAATCGGTCCAAACGATCCAATACCAAAAGCTTCTACATTCTTCCCATTAAAATAGTCGATTACGAGTCCCATCGTTTCTTCCGGTGTTGTTGTCGGAAAGCTAACTCGGTCCAGAATGGTACCGTCCTCATAACCAATCCCGCATACAAACTTCGTTCCGCCTGCTTCAATCGCTCCCAATAACTTCATAGCAACTATCTCCCTTCTCCAATAAGCAATAATCCGCCATCCAGTGTGAAAATAAAAAACAATATAAAATAAAACAATCAACAGCCCTTATTATACGTTGGATGAAGCGCTATCACAATAATAAAACTCCCTTCATGCTATTTTGCATGAAGGGAGTTTTATTATTGTTTAATTATTTAAGTCATCAAACATAGAGCCTTTTACCGTAACCTCAATTTGATCCAGCGGCTTAATGCCGACAAGCTTGCCCAGTGATTTGTATGCGTTGGTACTCTTGGAGAGCTCCACATCTGCCAACCAAGCCTTAACATAGTACTTCCCATCTGGCATTTCAGCTGTAGTATAGACAGGAATATGGTCCTTATTAATCGTAATCGTCACCGTAGACTTTTCCGTGATCTTGTACATATTCTGATTCAAGCCCACATATTCACGGTATTTGAAATTGTCGAAGCTTCCCAGTGTACTAGACTGTGAGTAACCCTCTAATATATTCTTCCAGAATTCATGGGTGCCATTATCACTTTCTCTTTCTTGTGAATATGGGATCTCTTCCACATCTTTAGTAAAGCTGTTCTCCACCGTCAACAATTTCGCATCATTCACTCCGGTGTTATCCTCTACGGATAAAGCTGCTGGCTTTCTTGCAAAGTTATTCCCGTTTTTGCTCAGTGGTTCATTCCGCAGATTGACCGCAACTTTATCATTATTGATATACATAAGATCAGTTTCATATCGGAAAGAATTCGTAAGTTCCTCAACAAGATCCTTATGGTCCTTCGTGTCTTTATCCGTATCTTTAAACGTAACTGTCTCCAGTGTAAAGGTATACGTTCCAACAGGATTAAAATAATATCCGGATTTAATCGGATAATCATACCCTTGAAGTTGCTTATCCGTCGCAAACACGGCGGTATCATAATTAGATTTGTCGTTAAGCATTTTTTTAGCGGTAGCTCTGGCTTTCTTATAAGCTTGAGCCATGCTATTCTCTACCTTCCAACCGATGTCTCCGCTTGCCTGTTGTGTGAAGATTCGTTCGAATTGCCCCTTTACTTTCGTCCAATCCTGTAAGTTCTTATTCTCATCTTCATGAGCCATCCAGCGGATTACATTATAATTGTAAGGCTCACTTGTCCAGAGGAGCTTTCGAATCAAAGAATCCGCTTTATTCTTGTCTATTGAATTCTTGTACAGCTTAGGTGCTATTTGTTTGGCCCCGTTATAAATATAGGTCCGAATGGTTTTGACATCCTCACCTGGTGTAAACGGAGCTGAAGTGCTGCCGCTCTCCGTATACGTTTGACAAGATTCAACATCTTTACCTTGCCCGTTCTTAGTTGTGCTGCACACCTGATAATTACGAGTGAAATTTCTGCTCACAGTACCCTGGAAACTGATATTACCTGACTTTTGATTAGGTGTATACGGAGCCGGATTAATGTACCACTTACCGTTAACAGGATCATCACCAAAATCAGGACGCTGTAGACTAGCTATGATGTCAGGTTGCCTAACTATAGTACTGGCGGCATCGTTAACCAGCGGATTATTCTCCACACGGAAATAACGATAGATAGTATCCGAATTATTGATTACTTCCAAAGCGCCTGTAGCATTCCCACTCCAAGTAAAATCAGAATATTGCGGTTGTAGAACAGCCTTTATAGCAGCACCATCGGCTAACCCGAATTTCACTTTTTTCGATAACACATTATAATCCAGATCGAAGGAGCCTTTAGTTGTTGGCATCGAGTTGACCTTCTTAATCCATCCGTAAATCTCATTATTTCCGTAAAAGACTTCATTAGGTGACTTCAACCTGTTCAGATTAAACTGGATGTATACGTCCTCATCAGGCATTGTAAATGTCGCGAAAAGAATATTGTCAGCCGTATTAGCCGCAAGCATAATTTCACCTGCTAACGTTGACGCATGACCATGGTATCTTACAGGGATTTCCTTTCCGTTACTCGTGATCTTCCAAGCGTAATCTGTTGTTTTCTGCGTGGCGAAGCTGGATCTGAGTCTGATTCCAACGGTTACCTCTTGTCCAGCTACCGCGCCGGTTGGCAAAGTTTCGAAATGAGGGGATAAATCATTTACCTGCAAAATAAACGGTGCGATAGGAATGCCTAAGTAAGTAATATTTCCGTTGGAACCTTGGATGTAAATCCTGCCTGATCCCCAAGACAGATAGGTAGGCGGTTGCAAGACGTGAACATAATCTATCCATCGCCCTCCCTTAGACGGTGTAGTATTCTGAGTGTATACAACCCTGTCTTTATACTCCTTGTCTTGATTGTTATAGATGAACCGTTCATATTTCTTACCGGCATAGCTCAGGTTTAGTCCAGTAAGAATCGCCTGCTCAAAAGTCCCGCCGGAATTTGCTAGATACTCAATATCCCGACCTACAAATGCATCAAAATCATTTTTTCTAATTTTGTAGCTTGATTTTACGCCAGAGTCCTTCCAAGGTTCCTTTATCATATTAAAATTCTGAATTTGAATCCCGCTCCATCCAGCATACCATGGAGCTCCCTCAGTTGAGACCGAGTCCCCATCAATCGAATACCCGGAAAAAGCAAACATATTGCTATGCTCCAGCCATTCATGATTTCCACCATAGACAATCTCAAAATTACTATTGTTAGATTTTATCTGGTTTTGTAACAAATCCTCTCTTAACTTTCCTTTATTAGTCTCCATTGTGTAATAATTAGATTTTTTATAGAGCTCCGCCATATCTTTATTGATCTTCTCGATAACAGCTGTCGCTGTTTTTGGAAGATTGTTAGAAGTATCATTCACTGACTCTTCAGAGAAAACTGAAGAAGCTATAGATTGGAATAAGAATATTGTCACTATACTAAGCCATATCGATTTTTTCATACCTTCACCTCTCCTACTTCGGCCATACTGCGATTCCTATATCCCCCATACCAGGAGAATCTACATCAATTTTATAATCTTTGCTTTGGAAGACTTTATAATCTAGCTCATCCATTCTTTTTGTTTTTGTTCTAACATACTTCATAATCGAATCTACGACATCGCCCTCAATGTTTTGTCTAAGAATATTCTCCGCTTCCTTCGCTTCCAGTGCAGGGTCAGAGCCTATATTAGTAAATGTAATTGTAATTTGAAAAAGATACTGACCTGCTTTCCGATCATCATTGTTGTATACTGTCAGCTGTGAATCGGTAATATAAGTCGACTCTAGATTAGCCCCCAGATGGGTATACGGGATTTCAAACCCATGAATCGTTACCGTCTTCGCTCCATTCGTTGATTCTCCCGTAGCAGGCTTATCAGAGGTAGCTATTTCACCTGAAGGAGTAGTGATGTAGACCGTCTTCACAGCATCATCCCATTTCACGTTTACACCGAGTCCTTCATATACAAATCGAAGTGGGACAAAAGTTCTTGACTGTTTGAACAATGCTGCCGTGTCCATTTGTTTTGTTTTTCCATTGAGCTCATAACTCTTTTTCCCGATATAGACACCCATTGTTTTGCCTTCAAGCGAGATTGTTGCCTTTTTGGCCTTACTGTCCCATAACACCTTAGCTCCAAGCGCTTCACTTATAAAACGCACGGGTAGCTGTACTCTTTGCTGCGCATCGATAAAAGGCTGGGCGTCTGGAAAAATAACTTTTTCTCCATTTACTACTACCCTCAATGGAAGACTTGCTGCAAAACCTGAGAATGTAGAAGTCATCAGGGATACCATTAGTAATAAAAGTAGAGAACTGATTAATTTTTTCATATAATTACTCCTCTCAATTTATCTTTCTATTTCCTGATATAATTAGTTAAGATGTATTGTGGTAGTACTTGCACGGGCAGCTGCAACAATTTTGGATTCAATCTCTCGATATTTTGTAACTGTGTATCTTAAACCTGCAGTTTTTCCGTTAATCGCTGTTGTTACACGATTTTTCTGTGTCCGGACTTCATTGCTTAAACGTTGAACTTCTCTTAATTGAGCTTGAACATAAGATTCACTGTAATTCCTGCCCACGTTAGAACTGACTCCTGAAGCTATAGATAATATCCTCTCGACGGCTTCAGCAATGCTCTCTTCCTTACGCACCAGACTTTTCTGCAGACTCTCCAGTTTATCCATATTCGCCAAAATCTTGGCTCCTTGAATGACACTAGCAGATGCAACTGCAATCTTCGTTATGGTTTTCGTTACGGTCGATTTGACTTTGCTGATCGCTGAATCTTTAATCGTGCGTACGCCAACGATAAATTCTTCCTTAGTTTTCTTAATTTTAGATTTTACACTTTGGAATATATCCCCCATTTTCTTCATTGCTTTGTCTTTTACACTAATCCAATATTCCTTCTGAGCTTCAATATACTGAATGGCATTCTCTACAAAACGATTAAAGCCCTCTTTTAATTTCGTCATAAAATCAGAGACTGCGTGCTTTACCTTTTGTGAAAACTCCTCAATTTTATCACCGATCAAATTAGTCACTCGGACAGCTTCTGTGACCATATTCGTTACAAATTCAACACTTTGATTATAAAAGGAGACCACTCTCTCCTTGATATCCTCCACCTTTTGCTCAATCCAGGGAATCACACTGTCAATTACAAAACCAATCACATAAAGCGCAACCAGAGCTTTTATAGTGATAACGAGCGCAGCTAACGCTGCAGTAATCGCCGCAGTAACAACTGCAACGGGCCCAACAGTCACCATTAAAAGCCCAACTACGGCTATTCCCGCAAACGCTAATGGTCGCAGATCTACTTCCCCATCCAATACTTTAAAAATCCCTTCAACCAATGCTTCCTTTAGTGGCCCCGGCACAATTTCTAAACCAACTGTAATATTATGCACAAGGTTAGGAACCAAAGCCCGAGTCTGTGACTCTGAACGTTGAAAGGACTCATTGTTCCCGTCGATCTTCAGTGAGAATAAGGAATGATGTGGCAGCACGGTATTCCTTTCAGATTCAGTGTCAATGTAAATACCTGCTGATGGATTTTGAAATAAGGCCGGAACGATGTCATTTTTATTTCTGAACTCTTTAATTTTGTCATTCTCATTCAATTCATCTATAGTGGCCCTGTGTTTATCAAGCAAGGTTCCATTAAATCCCGGTGCATTAAACGTTGATGCGGAAGTTAGCTGATTCCGTAAATTCTCAGGTAATATAAAAGAGGAATATAGGGCTAGATTACCTCCTAGCGAGTGTCCAGTCAGAAACAATTCATAACCCGCATCTATTTTGAAATTATCCATATATTCTTTAGCTTCCGCCTGTTGTAAAGATTCAAGGGCATATGCAGTTGTTCCGTTGTTTTTCCAGTCATTATGGTAAAGCGGGTTATCCATTGGTTCACTACCCCGGAACGCCGCTACCTTTGCCCCGTTCTTGGTATCTACTGTAAATGCAACAAAACCTGATTCCTCTTTTTTATTATGAGAGACGATATTGGAGATTTCCCAATTCTGATAATCAGATATATTCATCTGCTCTATGAGATCATTCCACTGCTTGTATTCTTTGACTCCGTTAAGATCGTCAGGAAAGCGTTCTTTTAATTGTTGCTGACCTGCGGGAGAAGCGTAGAAGTTGAGAACTTCGCCGAGAGTGATTTTTTTATATAATGCATATGTTTTTTCCAAATCCTTAATGTTGAGTATATCTAAATAAACAAGTTGCGAGATCTGCTTTAACTCTACCTCTGTAAGCGTATCGTCCATTACAATCCCCCTCTTTGTTCCATTCTTTTTATTCTGTCCTCTTTCCATATATCAAAGAATTCTCTAATCTTGTCTTGAGATTCTACAATCTTTCCATCAACTCCTAATTTGAATCCAGCCATTGTAACTATATTAATAATTCCTGTTTTTTTAGTTTCGTCACTAAAATATATGTCAACACTTTCCTCTGCCTTTTTGACCTCTTCTAATCGACCATAGGCCTCTGGAGTGAGGTATCCTATCCCTATCAGACTACTCACATATTTATTTTCTGCTAGTATTTTTGCAAAATCCATATATTTTCTCATTTCTGCCTCTTGGTCCATATCTCCATTACCATCAACATAGTTATCACTATTTAAATAGACTGAAATCACCAGCGTATTCGTTGGATATAACTTCAGAAATTGCTCGTAGGAAATCTTTGTATCGTTATGCTTGGGGTAAACCAACCCCGTTTCGTTGGCAACGATAATTTTACTGTCAGGCCAAATGCTAGCAGCGATTGCTTGAATCATTGGTTCGTCTTTTTTTGCTACCACCTGGTTTAAATAGTTGTCATACACCTTTTCCAAATCCTTCGTGATTTCCACCCGTACATTAATCGTGTCATCCTTCTTAGGATGCACAGTCGCCTTCAATGTATTGTTGTTCATCGTTCCCCAACCGCCGCCTATGCCATCAAGGATGAATTCCTCGCCATACTTTTCCTGCAAGGAGCTCAAAATTTTCTTTTCACTTTTCTCCTCTCTAGAGCCACATCCCATAAAGCTGAACATTGATAATATCAACATCAGAGTCAACACCTTCCTTGTATAAATCTTTTTCATGCTGGCTTCACTCCTTTTTGATCGCGATTCCAGTTAGTAATCAGAACTCAAAATCCAGCTTCAATTCTGGAAATTTGAGCATTTGATTCATGGTTGTTTCAACCACCTTATCGAGATGTAATGTCATTTGGTTCGTTAGTTTCTCCATACGTTCCATGAGGGCATTTGTCAGTTTATTCAACCATTCCTCTACATGGTCCATCAGCTTATCCCCTACCGGACTGCAAATCAGCAAGATGGATAAGACAGCTTGCGTGATTTCATTAAGCTCTTCTGCTATTCCCGCTGCCTCTAGCATGGCTGCTTCAGATAGTTGTTCAAATTTCGCACGGATGTCATCGAATAAGAAGGATTCCGGAATATTATTCATTTCGGTTCTCCACTCGCTGAACTTCGCATCCAACATTCGTTCATATTTGTGGGCAATTTCAATCAGTGCACCTCGCACTTTTCCTACATCCAACTGATCTATTAAGGTAAATATCACGTAACCCAAATGATCCGATGCAGATTCTGTTAGTCCGACGGTATCCCCAAATCCACTCATAACAGCATCAAAAACAGGCGTATGCTCTTCCGTTAGGATATTAATCTTGGATAGCAAAGCATAGGCATTCCCTTTTTCACCTATAATCACATTCCCCTCAGAGTCAAAGGTATAGCGCTGCCAAAGCGAATCAGGAATTAGAAATTCCGTTTCTTCTATACCCGATTTAGCAAATACAATCTCTTCGTTGTGTTTGCCTAACGCGGATACAAGACTGTTATAAGCCACAATATTTTTAACCTGAAGCTTTCCCCTTTGCTCCGCAGTCAGAATGTTTGCTATACCTGGTGCGTCGAATACCACACCACCAATCCCCTCATTAACCGCTGCTGCATAAAGAGCTAAGGCACCGCCCATGGAATAACCAGTAACCTGGCAATCCTTCTCCCCTTTGTTTTTTAATAAAAATCTTGATGCTTCCTCCGGCATGCTGCTCTGACCGCTTAACAGAGACTGCAGATCCGCAAGCCAATCTTTTCCTTTATATGTAAAGATAATTAATCTATCATCATGCTCATCTCTATAGGCATAGGCTGCTGCACCAGCAAAAGCCAGACTATCCGTCAGTTCGAGACCGTCTGCTGCTTCTACAACTGATGCCAGTGTTATGTATTGTTGTTCGGTCAGCTTCACTTACAGATCCCCCCAAATAAATTCACTTCATACTTACTTAAAATCATACTAACAAGGCAGATAGCTCAAAATCTGCCTTGTTATGTATGCCAGCATTATTTTCCACGCAGTTTACTTGCCATTTCTTGCTCGGCTTGTTGCTTGATGTTAGCAATTTGCGTTAGGTTCTTACTGATGTTCTCTACACAGAGAACCATTTCCTTAAAACTAGGCATAAGTCCATCGAATTGTTGTATAAAAGCAGTTTGTGATTCTCCTTGCCACCAACCGCTAACAGCATGAATTTCAGATTGCAATTGTTTGATAAGAGTATCTGCATTGTTTGCTTTGGTTTTAATAGACTTAGCTACACCTAGTGCCTGATCCGGATTAAATGTAAGATTGTTTCCCGCCACATTATTCACCTCCTTTCAAAGCATTTCTATCTCAACACCCCTGTCATTACTTCTGGCTTTGCTTTTGCTTTTGCTTTTCTAATTGCTTTTGTTTCAGTGCCTCTTGCGCCGCTTTCTCTGCTAGTCTTCGCTTTTCTTCTCTTTCCTGTTCAGCACGGATCACTTCTGAAGCCACTCTTTGGACCCCACTTTCGAGCCTATCCAGCATTGTAAGCAGGGTCTTCATTTCGCTATCCAGCTCGTTGTATTCACTTTGAAATGCTTTAGAAGCCGTACCGGTCCAATAGCTGGCCGATTGTGTATAATCACTTTGCAGTTTTTTTGAAGTACTGTTCACTTCATTGATTAGACTATGGATTTGTGAAGCGTTTCCCCTGATTTCTGATGGACTAACTGACACTAGCTGCACCTCCATCCTAAACTCCTACTCCCGCATTAACTCGATTCTCCTTACTCCATACGGCACATCTTAATCCGGTATATTTATTCTTTACAATGAGATAGCCATCACCTTGCTCCCCATCTTTCTCCTGGCTTCCGTAAGGTAAGGACACATTGTAAAGATTTTGTTCTTTCATTCTACCTAGCAAGATCCCGGTCTGTTCTTCTCGGATAGTCTTGCCCAAGGAATCCCAATTAGAGGTAAGATCATTTGTGTTATCTGCCGCTAGAACAGCTACCTTCATGCCGCGTTCTTGCTTCACAATTCGTTCAATCAGCTCATGCAGCATATACTTGTCTCCGCTCGTAAATTCACTTAGACGATCAATAACGAAGATTATCTGCTTCCACTGTTTCATCAGAGCGCCAACGTCACCACCGGACATTCTGCATGAGAGAAGCTCACTGCGTCTAGTTTCCAATTGTTCTTTGATCCCATCAATGAAATTGTCCAAATCATCCACGTTCGATAAATCCGTTACGTAAGACTGTTGTATCAGTTCATAAATGCCCATAGCAGATGAATCCAGCGCATATACCTCTAGACCCTGCTTTTCGCTCAGCAGCTTCATCCACGATACAAGTAAAGTGCTCTTTCCTGACATAGCCTCTCCAGCTATCATCAGCACTGGTGTTGCAACAAGGTCTATAAACACAGGCTGTAAATCATTGTTGCCCAAGCCTATTGCCAGTTGCTCTGAATTATTATTGAGCTGCCGCAGATCAATCGTAGAAGGCATCACCGGAATTGGTGCGGCTCCAGTTAGATTCAAAGCCTCCATTCTCTTCAAGATGAGCTCGGTAGCGGTATGTTGATATTCAGGAAGCGAAGTCTGAAATTCCAAAGGCGGCTTGCCTCTTACCAATCCTCTGCCTGCAACCTTTGCGGGTTCCAAGCCTTCCGTTCGTCCTACAATACCATCATATTCACTCTTCTCAGTCATCTGGAAGCTGATCGCCATTTTGAAGTTAACCGAAAATTTATATCTGACCAAAGCACTATTGGTTGCTGTAGCGACCATATAAATACCGTATTTAAAACCTTCACGAGCCAGCAGCACCATTTGAGCGTCAAAATCTTCGTAGGTCTCCGATAAAGCAAAGTAGTTGTCAACTATGACTATAAATGCGGGCAGTTTTCGTCCACTTCTACGGTAATCATTGAACCCTTCACTTTCATTATTTTGAAACAGCGTTCTTCGATCCTCCATAACCCTGAACATAAAGCGCATAAATTGGTCAATTTTATCTTCTTGCTCCAGTGTCATTACCCCACCGACATGAGGGAGTTTCTCCATAGCTTTGAGTGAGCTTCCGCCAAAATCCATAATATAGATATTGACGTCATCCGGCGGATACATTAGAGCCAGCGATAAACATAACGTTTTGAGGAACACGGTTTTACCTGTACCCGGCGTTCCATAGATAAACAGATTCCCCTCAGATGCAAAATCTATCTCCAGCGCTTCCTGTCTCTGTCCTCTTGGATCATCCATGATCCCCACTGGCACACTGAGCAGTTTCTGCTGCTGCGGCCATCTACCATCTGCTAAGCTATTCGGCAGCAATAAATCGAGGTAGACTACTTCAGGCAGTGGCGGTAGCCAAGGCCCTTTCATTGGAGAAATCCCATATTGCTTGGCAGTTTCTGTAATGTATTCAACCATGGCATGCAGTTGGGAAGCAGACTCATTTTGGGAGAATTTCTCTTCCTCAAGCGGAAAGATCTGCTCGCTTCTACCATTCAGAGCTACCTTATAGATTCGTTTGGTCTTGTTCTCCTGTTTCTGCAGTTCGCCTTTCGGATCATAATCAGCACCAGAATACGCAGATTGGAACAACTCAAAGATCTCATCATTTCCGACCTGTATATACGCCCTTCCCGGTTCCTTAATCATGGCCGCATCAGGACGTTTAATAACATCCCGACTGTCAGCCTCATCCTGCACTTTAAGACATATTTTAAATTTCGAGTTACTCCATATCTGGTCATCCACTACGCCGGCAGGCTTCTGGGTGGCAAGGATCAAATGGACGCCAAGGCTTCGACCTACCCGGGCCGTACTTACAAGCTCTTTCATGAAATCCGGTTGATCCTGCTTAAGCTCCGCGAACTCATCCGCAATCATAATCAGATGGGGAATGGCTGGCATGTCACCTTTTACATTTTTGCTATAAAATAATTTCTGGTATTTATCAATATTGTTCACGCCATATTCCGAGAAGACACGTTGCCGCCGCATGAGCTCACTTTTGATAGATAGCAGTGCTCTCGTCGTTTGATTCCCATCCAAATTCGTAATGGTACCGACCAGATGGGGCATTCCCTTGAATACATCTGCCATGCCGCCCCCTTTATAATCAATAAGAACAAAAGCAATATCATGCGGATGGTAATGAATGGCTTGGGATACGATGATACTTTGTAATAATTCACTTTTGCCAGAACCTGTTGTCCCGGCTACAAGACCATGGGGCCCGAACCCCGTCTCATGCATATCTAAATATAAAGCTTCTCCACCAGCCCTCACCCCTATAGGTACACTCATGCCCATATAGGTTTTGTTGCGGGTCCAGTTCAACATTACATTTACTTCAGATACCTTTTCGTTCTGTAGCATTTCCATCAGTGTGATGGAGGATGGAAGTGAGAAATTAGCACTTGAATTTTTGATTCGTAGCGGTGCGAGCTTTCTGGCGACTAGATCTAAATCTTTTATATCTGCCTGATCCGGAGTAAATACGATCTTCTCCCCGGTTAATCGATTGGCCATTTCACCGCTTTTTCCGTTTAAATGAATAACCGTTTTACAGTTCATGGGCAAATAAGCGGAATTCTTGGCGATAAAAAGGGTTGATACTCCAAGCTTTACACTGCCGTTGTACAAATATTTACTGATTAGCTCATTCTCAAGCAAGGAAGCGTCCTCTACAATAAAGAGATAATGGGGCAATACACCACCGCTCAAAGACCTCATCTCCCGCTCCTTCAAAGAGCCATAAATCTCGGACAAGGTCTGATGGGCAATGACTTTACCACATAAAAGAAATCTGATATTAAAACCGTCATCCCATAGGTGGGGTACAAATTTCAGCCAATCCCATTTCTCCAATTCATCCTCTGCGGCAAGAACAATAACCCTGACATCGTCATAACCATGATGAGTCACAAGCTGTAGCAGCATCAGCTTTATTAGCACAGCTGTTTTATCGCTTTCACCGGCAATCCCGCATATTTCGGTAGTCAACAGATTAACCGTTATAGGAACGTTCGGGACCTTCTCAAATTCCATGGCCAATCTCTGCGGCTCCATCAGCAGCGGGTCCGTTTCAAGGATGATCGCCTGTTTGGTGTATTTGATGTGCAGTTCCAGGGGTACACTTCCCACCCCGATCCGCAGAGCCAGAAAATCATTATGTGAAGGCGTTTTTTCCCATAGCTTGTTATCCCTGCGCGAGATTCGTTGCACACATTCCGCAGGATCCGGGCTCATTTCATTCATGGCTTTCACCTGTTGTTCGCGAGCTATCGACAATTCGCTGCGGACATCGGTTATAAATTGAAGATATTTTTCTTCCCGTTCCTTCTTCTTTAGCTTATATTTCCGAATCTGAGAAGTTGCTCCTGTCAATGAGCCAATCAGTGTCATTACTGTGGTCGCAACTGAGATCAGTAAATAGATGGACTGTGAAGTCATTGCGATTAATACGGTAATAATCAACATTACGATAGGTGGAAGCAATATTCCGAACCAAGAGATCTCTGGTTTCTCGTTAATCATAGGTGGATTAGGAACATCAATTTCTCCCCGGGGCATATCCGGTAGAAAACGGGGCTGACGACTGAATTCATAGCTCATTATATCTACCTTCCTATAAAGGTTATTGTCTCCGCCTCTCCACCAAATAGAGAGATTCGATGCCATTCACGACCACTGCAAAAATAAAGATCATTGTCCAGAACATGTAAATAGTCCGCGCTTTCCCCAGATATTCGAATACTCCCTCCATGCAATGGATCTACGCGATATATACTGTTGTCATTTAATCGGTTAGCACAATAAATATATTTGTCATCCGTGCTTATACTAAGGGCAACTATATTGTCTACCATAGTTACCGTATGACGCTCCACATCAAGTAGCGTCAAGCGATGTCCATTCTCGGCATCTGAAAAACACAGCTTATTTCCTATCCGAATCAGTAAACTTGTAACCAATTCACTAATCTTTTCACTTGCCTCACCGGATTCTGTGCTCCTCTTAATCCCATTTGGTGTAGCATAGTAGATTTGTCCTTCGTACAAGAGAAAACTCTCCACATGCTCATCAATCAGCCTCATATCACGTTTACCACTAGTAGAACAGCGATATAATCGATGGTCCTCCTCGTGAATATAGTAGATCCAATCTTCATGTCGCTGAAGCTGATAACAAGGTTTGTCTAACAATACTTCTGAATGTTGCTTTACAATATCAAGCTTACAGAGCACATTTCCCTTTAACTGATCACTGTAATAAAGGAAATTGCCAGCCTCATTCATGAACCAGAACAAACCCTCATAATGAATAGGCACAGCTTGATCATTCGCTCTGTCCAAAGAATAGGTTCCTGAATAGTTTTTAATATCCGTAATAAAAAGAGATTCATCAGCCTTTAGGATTAATCCGCCACTTTGCAGGTTGCCATTCATTTCATTGCCCCTTCTCAGATAAGTGTGAGCAGTGCGCCTTGGGCTACACCTTCTTGATCCAAGGTTTTACTATTACTTAATATTCTGCCTAATGGCTCAGCCTGAAGCTTAGCCCCGCTTCTCTCCTTTAAGCTCAAGGACTCCGTTAACATGTCTAACAGTTCTTCTATAGTCACAAACACCGGGACTTTTAGGTCCATTCTTAGACCTGTATCCGTTTGAAAAGTAACCATGATATAGTCCATTCTGATTATTCCTTTCATCAATTCTTAACGGAGAGAATATATTTCCTCTCGCTAATTAACTGATAATCTACTTCTTTGTCTGCTTCTTCAGCGAGCTTTAAGTATCTGGTTTTAAATTTGTATGTTGCCTGTGCTTTCACATTAACTTCTGATACCCATTGGCTGGTTTGGGTGTTCTCTATGTTAGAAAAATCTAAATTTACCGTAAAATCATTGTATCTATCATCATTGGAGGTAAATGTAAGCACGTTGCCATTATCGGTCTGTTCCGATACATTTAGAGCACTTTCGAACGCATCTGAAAAGTATTCTTTGAACCTCTCCTCGTTAATCACCGCATCCAGTCCACGTAGCAGTTCATACTCTAAACTCCGATCCTTGGCTGCCCGGCAAGCATTAGAGATCGCAGTGCTCAGCACTACCTTCTCTCTAAATACAATGCCCATCTCCACCAAAGGCTCCACAACAATTGACACTAGAATAATCAACAATACTCCTACTGCAATATTTTTCACACAAAGTCATCCTATCAATCTATATAGTAGTCCAGATCCTTATAATGTTTCAGGCCTGTCGTTGACATGGAGAAGTGGACCGGAATTTCACGCTCCAGCTTCTTTCCCCATAAAGTGATAGAGAAAGGATATACAGCTTTAATCTCAACCGTAAGCGGTTCGCCTCTTTGCCGATAAGGTTTATTCCATTCGTTCCCTTCATCGTAATATGAGGTTTCATCATCATTTCCAATCGCATTATCATGATCTGCATTAGTGACCGTAATGACAATATCATCGGCTTTATCTCGGTAAATAGGGCGCTCCTGTAATCTCTCCATAACATCCTCATAATACGATTCCTTCAAGTAGTTATCACCAGCTACAATCTGCGAAACACTATACGTCTCTGTGACCAGCGTTAAATACCATGGGAAAAAGAAAGCCAAATTTACAAACAGCAAAATCGTAACCGAGGTCAGAATGGTAAGTAATACTGCCTTTGCTATCCCTTGCATTGTGTTTTCACCCCAAATTAGCTAACCATCTTTCCAATCAAATCATCGAATAAGAATTCCCAAACATCATCGACCCATCCTGTCAGTACTCCACCCTTTAGATAGGTCACTACCACTCCAATTAAAATAATAACGCCAACCGTGATGGCAATTTGCTTGATCCCTACTTCTCCTTTTTCCTCCACTAGCAATTCCTTAAGATCTGTCTTCATTCGTTTATCCCCCTATAAATAAATTTGGCTTATTGAAACATCTTCATTGAACTCAGAATGGTAAACAAATAGTACATAACGATATAAATAGCCAACACTATAATAAGTAGAAACTGGATCCTTGCGCTGCTGCGCTGCCTACTCTCCAGCTCTTCTTCCAAAGCCCTGATTCTGAAGCCATCTAATTCATTCTTGAGATATGCCATCTGAGACACATTATCGTATCCTTTAAGCCTCGTCTCCATAATGTCGCAGAACTTGATCACGTAATGCATCGGAATCCGTTTCTTCAGCTGCTTAAAAGCGAATTCTTCTCCGTAATCAATATTGTCCAGCATCACACCGAGCTCCTCGGCTATATCAGGATTTGCACTAGGAATGTAGTCCTTAAGCACATCTGAGAAATGAATGTTAACCGACTTTATATACTGGTAATAGACCATACTATAAAAGGCTGGGAAATCCAGGGATATATTTTTGTTCTTCTTATCGATAATCTTCTCCAACTCGACCACCGGATAGAGCCAGCCCAGCATGATGAAGATGGCAGAGATACAGCCAAGCAGGATGTTCACCTTCCATAGCAACAACATAATCACAATAGCACTTAGCGTGTACATGAATTGCTCGGTCCGTATTTCCTCTGGAGTCTTTTGTAGATCAAGTCGGTCAATGATTTTCTTGAATCTTAATCTTTCAGCACTTCCCAATAACCCTTTAACATATTTCATTGCAATTCTTCGTTTATATTGGTTGAACTTCTCTTTTAGCGCCGCATTTTTACGCTGCTTGATATATTGACGTGCACGTTTTTTCTGTTTTCTGCTCACAGGCTTGAAGAAGGGGTATAACAATATCTTGATCAAATAAAGGATGGAGAGCATGGCTATCAGCTTAACTAGGAATATCATTTGCGCTCACCACCCATGCCGACGTTCCCTTGGAGTACCTGACTGCGTGCAAAGCTTAAACAAATGACACTAATCAATATCGTGTTGATCAATTTCCCAACATTGCTTTCAAGCATAAATTCTCTAAAATCCTTTACAGTTAATGCGTACAAGAAAAAAAGCACAATGATTCCGGTTTTAAACATAAAATCTCGATTCATCTTTCTAAAAATCCGTTCCTTTTTAGAGTTAATCTCGCGCAGCACGGCATTTTCATCTACAATATCGAGGAAAATGTCTGCCATACCTTTTCTTTCGTTATATTCGAAGACCACTGCTTTTTTTGTGAAATTATCAAATTTGGGACCAAGCTGTCTATTTAATAGCGTAATAGCTTGCTTAAAGGAATAGCCGTTGTTGTCGCAATTATCTATAAATTGCTGAAAATATGGCCTAAGATTAGGACTGATATATTCATCGCTCTCCATCACCTTTTTAATGGCTACTAGTACACCTTCACGGGCTAACGGACAAATCACATCTTCGGCATCCATTATATTTTCAAGCCGTTCTGCTTGGATGGCTCTAGACTGCATCACGAAAAAAGTAAACAATCCTACAAAAATTGAAATCGTAATCACAAGCGAAAGCGTAACGCTTTTCATAAGCAGAACCACTAGCAGAGCTATAATCGCAAAGCAAATGCACAGCATTGAGGTAAAGCTCTCCAGCGTAAACGGCATATTAAAGTCTAAAATCAAACCCTCTACCATTCGATTGTATTTCGCATAAATATTTTCCTTCTGCCTGACGATTCGCTCCTTCTTGATCCGGTCAACATAACGCTTCGTGTTATACTTGCCTAGGTACTCTGCGAGGGTATCCATAACGTCGAGAACATATCTTACAGAACCCTGAAAAAACTTGACCTCAAAGATGGCGTTAAATAGTACAAATGCAGCCATACCAAGAAGTAGACTAATGATTAAAGTTGTATTCATCGAATTCGTACACCTCTGTTTCGCCCTCCAACGGATCCTTGGTAAAGAACTCAAACCTGCTTTTCTTAATTCCGGCCTTGAGCATTAGCTGCTGTACATTCTCCGAGATCTTTCCTACACGTAAATGTCTGCCAACAATTTTGATCATCTTCTTGCCTTCAATCATCTCTTCAATCACATCATCACAATCAAATCTATAGATTTGATTAATCAGTGGATTCAAGCCATCTGAGCCCAAAATCTCTGAAATTGAAGTCACTTTACGAGTACCATCTGCCAGTTTCTCTTGAAAGATTACAAATTTCACAGCACTGCAGATATTTCGTAGAGCAAGTTCCGCTGGCTCATTAGAGGCCATTAGATAGGCCGTTAGAAATCTAAAGATCGCTTCCTTATCCCCCTCTGCATGAAGTGTGGAAAAGAAATAGTGTCCCGTCTGTGCTGCTCGAAGCGCTGTGGCGAATTCACCGGGTGTTCGAAGCTCCCCTGGTCCAATCCAGTGAGGTGATTGTCTCATCGCATTAATAAGCAAATTTTCCATAGTCGCTGGGCTTGAGTCATCATCATCAGGGACCGACTCGTATTGCAACACATCATTCAGCACTCTACCGTGTTCGCTGTTATCTTCTCTTTGAATCAATCTCATCTCTGAAGGATTTTCAATGGTAATGATCCTTGATAGAGGATTGATCTCCTTCACAAGAATTTCATTTAGCGTTGTCTTTCCGCTTCCTGTCGGTCCCACTGTAATCCAGGATAAGTCTGATTTCGGGATCAAAGACAATAATTTATACATGTTTGAGGAGAAGGATTTATTCTCAATGAGCATTTTCGGAACAATACTCTTCTTGCTGAACTTTCGGATCACAAACGCCGGTTGGTCATACGGTGAGATCTCAGCATGAGTGGCATTCACACGATATCCCTCAATCGTTCTGGCATTTACCATGGGTATCTTTGGAATCAGCCGAACCTTGGAGATACCTATAAGCTTGGCGATAATCCGTTCCATATGATCACGATCTGTAAAATTTTGATCCCACTGCAGGCTTCTTCCGCCGCTTTCCACAAAGATTTGATCAGGCCCGTTGGCTCTGATTTCATCTATACTAGGGTCCTCCATAGCCTTGGTAATGGGACCATAGTGAGTGATTTCATTGGTGAGTGCGTTTTTCAACTCTGCTAGATCATAAAATCCCTCGACAGAAGGTTTCTGCGCGTCTACAAATTCATTTATGTATGCCTTAGTCATTTCGCGTTTTCGAGCAGGGTCGTTTTCTCGCCTATAGGCATGTGTCGTTATTTTCGTAATATATTTTTGGCATAACTCCAAAGCCTCATCAAAGCTTATGGTCGTATATTTACTAGCCAGATCCTCCATGTTCTCCTTCGGCCCTACCTGATGCAGTACTTTTTGCTGCATATCGCTAATTTTCGCACGTGTCAGCAAGTCGCTCTCCCCTTTACTGATCCGCCAACCGATCGGCCAGCTTTTGGATCTCTTTTTTAAAATATTTATTAATTAGGGGGTTATCTTTTATGTACAGCCTGCCCTCATGTGCACGAACTACGGCATCCTTCACAAGTGGCAGTACAGAAACTATGTTAAAACCCATGTCCTTCATAACCTTATAATCAAATTCAATATGCTGAATATTCATCATCACCACACTGGTGAACTTAGCCGTACTTATCCCCACCGATTTAGCATAATCCAGCAGCTTCACCATATTTATGGTAGCTTCCATCCTCTCTGTTGCCGTAAAGAATCCTATGTGACAATACTTCATGGCACCCAGACAAAATTCCAATGGAGGGTTGTTGGGAATGTCGATCAGCACAATATCAAACATCTGCTTAAGTGTAGTAATTACACGCTCTAAATTTCCAAACTCAAAATCAAAATACTCCTCCATTAGATCCTGTGGACTAGCTGATAACAGGAACAGCTTCTCGTATTTGGTCCGCTGCAATTCATCTCGGAAATCTACCTTGTCGCTTTTTAACACCTTAATTAATCCTTGCCCCTTCTTATGTGCAGGGACATCTAGAAATTGATATAAGTTCGGATAAAACACCTTAAGGTCAACCACACAAGTATTTAGACCCTTTTGAGATAATAAATATCCTAAGTTGCTTATGAGCATGGCATTATCTACACCATCACAAGCAGGTATAAAACCTACTACACTATAAATCAGATTATTCTCTTGAAGTTCGGCACCGACGAGATCCTTAGATGATATTTTCTGAAAAATGCTGTCGATTCCTAATCCTCTTTTCCGATCCACGATTCCACCTCTTTCTCCAAAGTGGGCAGTTGGTCAATGATGACATCACTACTTTTTCTGCTCAGTATGGTAATCAGAAATGAATTTCCATTAAGTCCTTTGTATTTGGCATAATTGTTAATTTGTGCACTCGTCCCCTCGAGGAGTAATGCTTTAGGTTGAATGTTCTTTAAGAAATCCTTACTCTTCATAACATTTTGTTTCTTATCCTCATCCAGTTTCTGCACCTCTTTATATACTTCGTAGATGGAATGACTACTTGCGTTGAGCATATCCTTCACAACAATGCTTTCAAACAATACTTCAGTTTTTTTGATCGTATTCGTGGACTCGGAATAAATAGCGTTTGGATTGCCACCCGGGGCATCCTTCTCCTCTACCTCATAGGACACACGGATACGAACACGGTCTCCTGGCATTAGAATATCTCCACCAACCTCCAGAAAATTATAAGGAAGCGTCAAGACCTCATTTTCCTCATTCACTTGATACAGCCATTCATTTTTTTGCGGTTTTTCATCCAGCAACTGATCTTTGTAGAGCACGCTGTTTTCTCGAAGATAATATGCGGACAGTTTATCCTTCACCGAATCTATATCTTCAGACAACACCATGTCCTCGGTGTATTCTTTTTTGATAATATTGTATTTCTCAATCATAGGCTCCGTAATGACTACGTAAGCCGGAATACCATCACTCTGCTTGACCCGCAACACCTCTACCACATCGCTGGCATCTTTGCTGGCTTTCGTAATGAACATATAAGAAACCACGATGATCAATAGACTAAAGAGCAATGCTGCAACCCGCTTGAACATTTGCTTATTGGGTGTCGCGTTTTTAAGCCCACTTAAATCCATTAACTACTCCCCTCCAGTAATCTAAGAAGTATATTTCCATATGCCCGCTCATGGTCTTTGTTTGAATATACAAGCGGCACATCGGTTTCAATCTGAGTATCAAAGTCCGTGTCATAAGAGATATGACCTGCCACTTTCATTCCGTATGTAAAGCTTTCTAAAAGACCGGATGTAGCAACTGCACTTACCTTGTCTGGTACGAAAATTTCACCTTGAAATCTGGAACGGTCATTATATTTGGTGACAATTACTTTTGATTTAGCATTCAAATAGGCCGTATTTTCCTTATTCAGTGTCTCTTCCACATTCCTCAGAGTGCTTAAAACAGCATATAGATTATTGGGAATACAGAGGCCAAAGCTGTCGATATGGATTAATGCTTCTCGAAATCTGTCTAATACGTTCAGTGGTAGATCCAATAGGATCAAATTAAATTTGTTTCGGAGTAAGGACAACAGACCGACAAGTTTAGAGCTGGTGTAAAATTGCTGGATTAACTTGGGATCGGAAAAGCTGTAACCCAGTCCAGCCAGCCATAGGTTTTCTTTCAAATGAAAAGCCGTAGTCAAATAATCCTGAGGTCTTGCTAACGTTCGGATGAGAGATGCATTTATATCTTCATCCCGCTTGGTTCGTTCATGAAAGCTGCTAAAATACATATTCGTACTTCGATATTCGATATCCATATCCACGATTAATACATTCAGCCCCCGTTTACTCGCTTCACTTGCAACATTGATAGTTGTGCTGGTAATTCCGCATCCACTATGCCCGGTTATCGCTACAATACGACTAATCCCTCGGCTAATCTTATCAAGCTCCCTAGTAAGGGTATCCGTAGCCTGTAATTCAGTTGGGGCTTTCGGTTTCGGTTTAAAGCGATCCAGAAACGACCCTTTTCTGTCTGTACTCTTTTGGTGATTACTCTTATCGTCGTGAGGTCTGGAATGTTGTTTCAATTGAGGTTTGGTATCGGATAAACGCTCAAGAGCTTCCTGAAATAGTACTGGTGTAATGCGTATGTATTCGTAATTCTTAATTTGGAGATTCGGATATCTATAGCTGAGATTCTCCCATTCTGTATCTTTCCTTATGTACCTGGTGAGGATTAAAATCTTTACATTTGACTTTTGATTAGCTACGAGCCAATTGATTAGGTTATTTAAATCACTCCTGTTCTGTTCCATCCTCAGAGATAATGCATCATCTGTTATTAATATGCTATCTATAGAAGGATTGATGTTTTGCAAAAACTCCAAAACACCTCCAAGGACTAATTCAGACTCGTTCACTACGTCCATGGTCCGACTGCAATAATTACCTACTATCTTCTGAAACTTGTGCGTGACCAAAAGTATCTTCATCTCATCATCACCTACTATGGAAAATAATCCCTATGTATTTCCTTTGAAATTTCATTAAACCAATATCCATGATTAGAAACCTTAATTTGTAATTCAGTAAAAAAAAGACATATATTGATAAATTTCCACATGAATTCGACAACAAAAAAAAGCAGGTCAAGGATAGTAACCTTGACCTGCCATTATGTTTATTCACATTTTCATCAGAAGAGAACCACTCTCCTTAACCCAGATCACCTAACTCAATCTGTACAATTCCCCGTTCGTCCTGCACCTCAGCGATCAAATGCATCAGGCTGCCGAATTCCAGTTCTTGAAATTTACGCGCGGCTGTTTCCCGCTGTAATTGCCATAAAGCTTCTGCCAGCTCACAGACCACAGGCACATCACAACGGATTTCAGCCAGCTCCCTTGATAGATGCAGCATATCTAGGTCGGCTTCAATTTTGGACCGTACACCTTTAGGAAGCAAGTGAAGATTCTCAATTACACCTTCAACTGTACCGTACTCTGTTAACAGCTTCAGCGCGGTTTTCTCACCAATCCCTTTTACACCAGGGTAATTATCACTTGTATCGCCCATAAAGCCCTTCAGGTCAATAACCTGTCTAGGGGTTAGACCTTTATCCTCAAGCAATTCTGCAAGGTCATAAACTTTATAGTTGGAGCGTCCTTTTTTCATAATGACGACTTTAACATTCTCATCAATAAGCTGCAGCATATCATGGTCACCCGTCAGAATGTAAACCTCAGAATTATCGCTGTAACAGGATGCCAGCGTACCTATGCAATCATCTGCTTCATAGCCGGCAAGACCAATGTTTGGCACACCTAGCTCAGCCACCACTTCTTTTACTAGGTCAAACTGCGGAATTAATTCCAGCGGAGCTTCGATCCGGTTGGATTTGTATCCATCATATTTCTCGGTGCGGAACGTTCCTTTGCCCATATCCCAGCAGCATACGACGTGAGAAGGCTCAAACGTACTTACTGCATCAAAAAAATACTGCAAAAATCCATATACCGCATTCGTTGGCAATCCATCTTTTGTCTTGCGAATATATCCTCCATAAGAGGTCGCATAAAAGGCCCGGAACAGCAGAGCCATTCCATCTACAAGCATTACCCGGCCCATTGTTTCTGTTCTCACTTATAAACCTCTCCCTTGATCGTTGTATTGATATTAAACATTAGTCCAAGTATCGGCATATTGGTCTTCTTTGAATCCCACCGTAACTTTAACTCCATCGGTGACAATCGGACGTTTGATCAGCATCCCGTGGCTTGAGAGCAGCTCTAACTTCTCCTGTTCCGTAAGCTGGGGCAGCTTGTCCTTCAGACCTAATGATTTGTATACTTCACCGCTTGTATTAAAAAACTTCTTCAGCTCAAGGCCGCTGTTCGCGAGCAGCTCACGCAGCTCGTCCACCGTAGGTGGCTGCTCTGCGATGTGCTGAAGCTCCAGCTCATGACCTTGTCCCTGCAACCATTTAACTGCGCTGCGGCAGGTGCTGCATTTGGGATATTGATATACTTTTAATTTGCTCATGCTGTGCTCCTTTAATAATCGGCTAATAATACCGTAACTACGGGGAATGTTTGGACTTCCGGCCGCTGTTGTCTACAGATTTCCTCAATTTTACCGTTAAACACGGTTGAAATCCGCAGACAAAGGCGGTCGCTATCGTTCCTACAGTTCCAAACTTCCCCTTCGCCACTCTATCGCCTGAATCATAATTTTATCACAAATTCGCTGTCAGACCTTGCTCCAATATTTTCTCCAAGACTGCCATGTCAGGTGGCAACGGGGCTTCGAATATCATTTCTTGCAGAAGCACCGGGTGCTTGAACGTCAGACGCACTGCGTGCAGTGCCTGACGCGGTATGGAAGCATCGAGTGCTGCAACGGACTCCAACTGCTCGCTTTGCGTTGAAGTAAATTCTGCTAGATTGTACAGCTCATGACGATACATGCTGTCTCCAATCAGTGGACAGCCGATAGAGGTCATATGGACCCGAATCTGATGCGTACGTCCACTCTCCAGCTTTAGTTCAACTCTGGAGCCGGCCGAATACACCTGCTTAACCTCATAGCGGGTTAGAGAAGGATATCCATCCGGTGTCACGATACGCCGATGTGGCTCCTCAGGATCACGGTCGATAGGGCCGTCGATATCACCGGATAGCTCCGCAGGAATCCCATGAACAAATGCAGCGTAACGCTTATCCACAGTACCGGCGATCATCTGCTCGGAAATATGCTGATGGCTGTATGGATTTTTGGCGATCACTAACACACCGGAGGTTTCCTGATCCAGGCGGTGAACAGGCCGGAAACGGAAGCGTTCATTCTTCTGCGCCCAATAATAAACCACGCCATTGGCAAGCGTGTCGGTGTAATGTCCATGTGTTGGATGAACTATAATTCCCGCTGCCTTGTTAACCACTAGCAGATGTTCATCTTCAAATAGAATCTCGAATGGAATCGGCTGCGGTAAAATATCATCCGAAGTCTCCGTTTCCATGCGGATCTGCACGGTATCTCCTGCCTTAACATGCACACTAATGTATACACGTTCACCGTTTAATGTAATGCCTTGTTCCGTCTGCTTCAGCCGGGAGAGTAGCTTGCGTGAGACATCCATCCGTTTGTGCAGGATTGTCTTCAGCAGGAAGTCATCCTCTTCTGGCGGTATGATATAAGTAATGGGTGAATAATAGCTTGTCATATTAGTCTCGAAACACCTTTTTACTACGGATGTATTCTACATCAGTAATCCCTGACCGTGTATTAGACGTTCTAGCCAACGCGAAAAAATAATCCGACAATCGATTGAGATAAATCACCGCTTCTGGGTTTATGTCCGCATTTCGCCCTAAGGTAACTGCCCGGCGTTCCGCACGACGGCAAACCGTGCGGCATACATGTAGAACCGAAGCCAGCTGACTACCTCCTGGCAGGATAAATTTCTCAAGTGGTGGATTCTCCTCTTGTAGAGAATCTATCCAGCCTTCCAGCCGCTGAGCCATCTCACTTGTCACCATATATTGACCACCGTCAGCAAGTTTAACAAATGCTAAATCCGTGCCGCAATCAAACAGCTCATGCTGTATTTCGAGCAATTGCTCGCGGACATCGTCGAAATTATCACTTTCCATCAGGCTTCGTGCTTGCCCTACAAAACAATTCAGCTCATCGATCGTTCCGTAGGCCTCGACGCGGACATCATCCTTGCCGACCCGGCCGCCAATCACTGAAGTCTGACCTGCATCACCCGTACGTGTATAAATCGCCATGGTTTAAGCCTCCTATCCATTCTTGAAATCACATACTGATAGTTTAAGCTTTCTGCTATAAGGAAGACAATAAAGATAGCAAATTAAGAGTATACACAATAACACCGTCATTAGTAAGAGTGAACAACAAAAAGAGGACCCTAGGGTCCTCTCAAGAGCATTCAGCAGCACTATTTTCCAGCCGGACGCCCCTTCATGTACTCATTTATTTTGAGGTCCAATAAACTGCTAATTTCAATCACATTATCCGAAGTGAATGATTTTTCCTGCAGGAAAAGCTGCTCCATCTTGCTGCGGAGTATTCTAATTTCATCTTCCAGAGAGAGTATGCGAGCAGAAGCATCACCCTTGGGGGGTATTTTCCCATTTCCAGAGAAACATTTCCCACCATAGGAAGGTAAGTAATAATCGGCGCTAAGCACAATCATCCCTCCCAAAAGTATTATTGAGCGCGTGCTGCAAAATAGCATGAAAGTTAAATAAAGCAACTTCAAAGCAACGCTTAGTTCCAGAGTAAATGGATCCTTGTAAGTTCTATTATAGGGGCTAATTACTCTCAAAGTAAAATAATACCATAGGATTGTATGATCGGCTATAGTTCAATTTTCACTAATCCGTTCTCTCACGTGTAAGCTTTGTGACAAAAGCACCAATGCGTTCTACTGCTTCGTTCAGTTGGGATACTGATGTGGCGTAGGAACAGCGCAAGTAACCTTCTCCACCTAATCCAAAGACACTTCCAGGCACAGCCGCAACCTTGTATTCAAGCAAAAGCCGCTGAGCAAATTGATCAGAAGTCAGCCCTGTCTTGCGCACGCTTGGGAAAGCGTAGAAGGCGCCCTGCGGCTCATGGCACTCCAGCCCCGCATCGCGTAGGCCTTTGACGATCAACCTCCGCCGTTGATTATAGGAATCTACCATCCGGTCCTTCTCTTCCATACCATTGGTCAGCGCTTCAAGTGCAGCCACCTGTCCCATAGAAGGAGCACACATGACAGTGTACTGGTGAATCTTAAGCATTGCAGCGATAAGATCCGGGTGACCACAAGCATAACCCATCCGCCATCCGGTCATTGCAAAAGCTTTGGAGAAGCCGCTAACCAGAATCGTACGGTCTATCATGCCTGGTAAAGAGGCAAAGCTGACGTGATTAATGCCATAAGACAACTCTGCATAAATCTCATCTGAAATCACTATAAGATCATGTTTCTCTACTACCTTAGCAATCGGCTCCCAATCTTCTCGGGTCATTACACTTCCCGTAGGGTTACTTGGGTAACACAAAATCAGAACCTTGGAGCGCGGAGTGATTTTGGCTTCCAGGCTTTCCGCAGTAAGTTTAAAGTTATTCTCACCAACCGTTTCAATACCTACAGGTATCCCTCCACCAATCGCGGTAATCGGCGAGTAAGAGATATAACAAGGCTCCGGAATCAGAATTTCATCCCCCGGTGAAATCAGCGCACGTAGCGCCAAGTCGATGGCCTCACTTCCGCCAACGGTTGCAATAATTTGATTGGCAGGATCATATTCCACAGCAAAACGGCTGTGTAAGTAATTTGCGATCCCTTCCCGCAGTTCAGGCATCCCTGCATTGGATGTATACCCTGTAAACCCTCTTTCCAGCGAATAGACACAAGCCTCTCTAACATGCCAGGGGGTCTTAAAGTCAGGCTCTCCGACTCCCAGAGAGATGATATCCTTGCTACCTGCAGCCAGATCAAAAAACTTGCGGATACCCGAAGGTTGAATTTGCTGTACCAACGGGGCCAAATAAGAATCCATTGATTTGCTGTCTTCTCCAGTTAGCTGCGATTTATTCGTGATCATATGATTACTTCCTTTATGGAGAGATCATCAGACGGTTGTCTTCTTCATGCTCTTCGAAGATGATCCCGTCCTGTTTGTATTTTTTAAGGGTAAAATTCGTTTTGGTTGAAAGTACTGAATCGATTGGAGACAGCTTCTCAGATACGAAATTGGCTACTTCACGTAAATTCCGGCCTTCCACTTCCACCAGAAGATCATAAGCACCAGACATCAGATAAACTGATTTGACCTGTGGATACAGGTAGATTCGCTCGGCAATTCCTTCAAAACCACGCCCTCGTTCAGGCGTAATCTGCACCTCAATCAGTGCGGTTACCTTCTCATCGTCCACTTTATCCCAGTTTACAACGGCAGCATATTTTACAATGACATGATCTTTCTCCAACTGCTCAATTGCAGTCTTCACATCTTCTTCCTCCGCGCCAAGCAGCGTTGCCAAGAGTGCAGTAGATCTTCTCGCGTCTTCCTTAAGCAGTTCCAGCACTTTCCTCTTAAGCTCGTTCATTTCCTTCATGCCTTCCCTCCGGATAGTTCGCTAATGACGGTACGCTATTAATGCGTCGCCCCGCGAAAAGAGTTTAATACTAATATGACATGAAATGTGCATCTCTGCAAACAAAATAACCCTATAGGAGCTCCCATGAAAGGCTGAGTTTATATAGAGCATACTCACAAATATAGAAAAAACGCCCGTTCTACCGGATTTAACCAGTAAAAACGGGCGTTAGCTCCACACACATGAAGCGATTTGCTTCATTCGCCAACCATCATGGTTACATTAAATGAGAAGGCTGATGTTGTCCGTTAGCCGGAATATGAGCATTCTGAGCGTATGCGCCAAATTGCCCTGTTTTTTGTTGAACGAATTGCCCTGTTTGCTGTTGCATTTGCTGTGCGGTTTGAAGCTGCTTGTCCACATCTTGGCGCAATGCTTTTGCAGGTGCAGGATACATATTCAATTGAGACATATGCGTGTATAAATCACCTTGGAGTTGCAGTGTGTCCATGGTCATAGTATTAAAAACCCTACGAACCGCTGGACATGCTGATTCTGTAGCAGCTGTAGCATATTCGCGTACGGTCCGCTTCAAATCACACAAAATGGTGTTTAGTAAATCCTCATCCGGCATAAATGCTCCAGTATTTTGCGCGTTCATTAAATAACCTCCTTAGAATTAATATTGCAATTATTGTGGGCTTGTTGGCGCGTATTGTTGATGTTGTTGGATTAACTGAGTGAGCTCAGTCATGTGCTTGGTGTGATTTTGCATATGCTGCATACAAATTTGACGAACCTGTTGATTCTGTGTTGTCGCAGCCGTTGCTGCACATTGCTTAAGAAGCAAGTCCTCATTGGAGATGGAGTCAGCGATATATTCCAATTCTTTACCACTTAGCGCTTGCATTTGCGTTGATTGCATTTGTTGTAGTCCCTCCTTGTAGTTGATTCAAACAGGCATTAGTATGCCGCTTAAGCGCGCTATTTATTTGCCGAAAAGCACTAGAGAGTTATGACAGAAATAAGAACACGCTGCGAATGAGTCGATAAATTGCCGCCAATACTAATCACGGCACGAATGAAGGAGCGAACAATTCATGAATTTAAATAGTGGAAACACACCTTGGTCTAGCACTTTACAGAACCCTCCGACTTACCCCACTCTAGAAGGTACTATTCATTGTGATTGTCTGGTTGTAGGCGCGGGAATGGGTGGAGCAATGGCTTCCTATCGTTTGTCCTTAAGTGGAGCGGATGCTGTTCTGATTGAAAAAAAACGGGTCGGTAGCGGCAGCTCGCATGCTAACACAGGGCTCCTGCAAATTTCCAACGATAAATCATTAACCTCATGTATGAACACTTTTGGGCAAAAGAACGGTTTGCTCTTTTATCAGTTATGCCAAGCTGGGGTTAGGAACATTCTGGACCTGCCGGACAAGCTCGATATCGATCCACAGATCATTCCACGCAGCAGTCTTTTATATGCCAGCACATCAGAGGATGTACCTGCATTGCGGGAAGAATATGAGAATCTCGCAGCTAACGGTTTCGATTCTGAATTCTGGGATGAGGAAAAGATTGCAGCTCTATACTCTTTTTCAAAACCAGCAGGACTTTATTCACGTGGGGATGCCGAAGCGAATCCTTATCGAACGGTGCACAGCTTAATCGCCAAGGCAGCGTCGAATGGTGTACGCGTCTTTGAACAGAGCGAAGCGAAACATTATGAGTTTACTAAGGATGGCGTGATTTGCCACACAGAAAATGGCCGGATTATTGCCAAGGATGTTATTTTTGCAATGGGTTATGAAACACAAGAGTTCAAAAAAGACCGGGGCGCTGAGCTGATCAACACGTATGCAGTGATGACCAAACCTTTAAAGGATCTTCCAAAATGGCATGAGCGTAGCCTGCTGTGGGAGACAGCCCGCCCTTATTTATATTTTCGGACAACTCCTGAAGGCAGGATTATTGCGGGAGGCAAGGATGAGCAGCTGACAGACCCTGAACGTCGTGAGGTCCGGGTAATCTCTCAAGGTCAAAAATTGCTTGAGGAGCTTGAGGCCTTATTTCCAGAAATCAAAGGCATTGAGCTGGAGTACTCCTGGGGTGCTGTGTTCGGTTCTACTCGTGATGGACTCCCATATATCGGCCCCCATCCAAAGTTCCCTCACTGTTATTTCATCGAGGGCTACGGAGGCAATGGGACTGTGTACAGTATGATCGCTGCGGAGTTGTTAACGGATACGATTGCCGGCAAACATCGGCCTGAGTTAGATTTATTCTCACTCACCCGGTCAGCCAAACCCTCTCCTTCTAAGAATTTGGACGTGATGAAACAAAGCTGATTAGCATAGAAAATAAAAAAGGGACCCTCCCACGTAGCCGCTCACGGCTTTTGGGACAATCCTGCTTTTAATTGCCTGCTTTAATCGTAAATCCATCATTCCATGAGCTTGCGGACTCAATTGACGTTATTTACATGTTTTTAGCCTTTAAAACAAGGTTTCGGACTCCAGTGATACTATCCTTGGAAAGAGGCCCATATTTAGGCGTTTTTCAGACCAATAGCTGCACTGGAGTCCGATAGCATTCCAAATATCGAATAATGTGGCGCTTAAGGTCGGCTGTGTCCGTTTGCGGGTTACTATGCGCATCCGTCAGTGATTACATATACGCACGCTTTCGACAACGGTCAAGTAAGGTCCAAAAAAAGGAGCACGCCCCAGCAGCTATAAGCTTATGGGACAGCCCCTTTTTTTATATGCTTAACCTTACGCCTGAGCGTTGCTCAAATTGCGTACGAGCTGAATACGATCTTCCTGTGCCAGACTGTGCTGAACATGGAAGCATGAAGGACACACGTAAACATTGAGTGAGAATGGAGCGGTTAATACCGATTTACCTAATGTTGCTGGAGCAGACGGCTCAAAGCTGCTCACAGGCTGCTTACCCGCAAGGATCGTAAGCTCATGGCATTGAGTACATTCCGGAGCCTCCTCCTGAATGGCTAGAATAGCTGAAACACTCTCTTCGTACTTGTTCAAATCATAATCATCGCCGAATTGATTAAGCGTATTATAAATTGGAACTACGCTGTCTTTATCAGGCTCTCCCCAAAGATCATCGTCATTAACAACCTCTTGTTTGGGTTCTTCTACGACTTCCTCTACTTCTTCTTCTTCGATGCCGTCAATCCCAACAGTGACCGTGCGGTATCCGCTAAGCTCATTGTTACAGTGAGGACAATTCTCCTCAGGTCCAAATTCCTCATCCCATACAATTTCAGTATGACACCAAGGGCATACAGTTGTTTCCATCTTTTTAATCTCCTTCATACTTTCACTTTTAAATTTAATTCATCATTAAATAAATAATACCGGCTGCTATAAAAGCAATCGCTGACAGAAACAGAACTCGGGTGAGAATCTTCATGATTTCCTCCTAAGATACCCCACAAAGAGTGGGACTGCTCATTTCAAAGCTTGTCCAGATCATAATCCTTTGCAGGGTGTCCTTATAAGGACGGATTTAAAAAATAGCCGCACCAATTACATAAGACAACGATACCGAGATCAGCATGGCAATAAGTCCAACAGCACGGTTATCCGCAGCGATCTCCTCGTCAATAGAGAATACAGGGGTCAGAAATTCAAATAAAAAATAGGCAAGCAGCAGCAGCAAAAAACCGACGACGGACCACTTCATGGTCTCATAAATTGAAACACCAGCTTCAATGCTGAAACGCAGTACGTTGCAAATCCCGAAGATTTTACCACCTGTGGCCATTGCCACTGCCAGGTTTCCCTTACGTATTTCTTCCCAGCAATTATATTTCGTTACCATTTCAAAAAAAGACAGAAATACAACTAGCCCAAGAATCGCCACTGCGAAGTAGCCAAGCAAGGCACCTAGCGGATGACCCAGCAAAAGATCAATATCTTCTTGCACGCTTTCCCCTTCTTTCTGCCGGGAAATCCCGCTATTGCAGCTCAGCCACAGTTACGCCCGCGCCGCCTTCGTTATAATTCCCGAGCCGATAACTCTTCACATGCTTGTGCTTACGCAAATATTCCTGAATTCCTGTGCGCAGCACACCCGTTCCTTTACCATGAATGATGGCGATTTGGCCCAGATTACCTAAAAAGGCTTCATCGATAAAACGATCTGTCTCCATGATAGCTTCCTCCAGGTTAGTGCCGCGCAAATCCAGTTCACTGCGAATGTTCTCATCACGGGAACGTTTGACGGTTGTCGCATGGCGAAGGGCCGTTGGCGCAGCTGTTGCCTTCGAGGAGAGCAATTCCAAATCATCCAGCCTTACCTTCATCTTCATAATGCCAAACTGCACCAGCGCCTCTTTAGTACCGCTTAGCTCCACCACAAAGCCCTTTTGGTTCAAGCTGTCGACTTTCACTTCATCTCCAGGACCAATTGTCCGTGGGGCCTTGGCAGTCTTGCGGGTAGCAGCCTTCTTGCGCGGTGATGGCTCAGCTTCATCCAGACGTCGCCGCGCTTCAATCAGCTTATGCTCTTTAACTGAAGCTCCTTCTTCCATAGCCAAGCGGCGCAAATCACTGATAATTTCCTCAGCTTCCTTACGCGCTTTGTCCAGGATCGCGCTGGCGTCCTTCTCTGCCTTCTCGAGGCGTTTCTCGCGCTGGCTTTCCAGCTTCTCAAGCTCTTGCTGTTGTCTGCTGCGCAGCTCCTCCACTTCACGGCGGATGCCCTCTGCACGTTCATGCTCCTGTTCCGCTCCCAGCCGATTCTCTTCGAGAGAAGCAATCATATGCTCCACGCGCAGATCTTCTTCCTTCACTTCACCGCGGGCATGCTCCAGAATCTCATGAGGCAGGCCTAGACGCTCAGCAATCGCAAAAGCGTTGCTTCGTCCCGGTACGCCGATCAACAAGCGATAGGTTGGGCTAAGGGTCTGGACATCAAATTCCATACTGGCATTGATGACTCCCTTACGCTCATAAGCGTAAGCTTTCAATTCGCTATAATGTGTTGTTGCGACCATCCGGCATTCGATCCGGTGAATATGCTCCAGAATGGCAATTGCCAGCGCAGAGCCTTCTGCCGGGTCGGTTCCAGCACCCACTTCATCAAGCAGAATAAGGCTCTTAGGAGTCATTCTACGCAGAATGGAGATAATATTAGTCATATGACTAGAGAAGGTACTCAGACTTTGCTCAATGCTCTGTTCATCGCCAATATCAGCATAAATGGCATCAAATACACACATCTGGCTGCCTTCCTCTGCTGGAATAAACAAGCCGGACATCGACATTAAGCTTAACAAGCCGATGGTTTTGAGGGTAACGGTCTTACCACCGGTATTCGGTCCGGTTACGATAATTGAGCTGTATTGATTGCCCAGCTCCACGTCCAGAGGAACCACATGCTCCGCTGGAATAAGCGGATGCCGCCCTTTGCGCAGCTTAAGATAACCGCGGTCATTCATACGCGGCTGAGTAGCCTTCATATCACGAGCAAGACGCGCCTTGGAGAAGATGAAGTCCAGTTCTCCCAGAATATCAATATCGTAGGTCATTTCTTCCGCAATGTCGGCTACAAGTGCCGTCAGCCTGTGTAAAATGATCTCGATTTCCTGTTCCTCACGCAGCCGTGTTTCACGAAGTTTATTATTCATCGCCACAATAGACTCTGGCTCGATAAATAAAGTCGCTCCTGATCCAGACTGATCATGTACGATACCGCCGAAATGGGCACGGTACTCCGCTTTTACAGGAATAACAAACCGATCACCACGAATGGTTACCAGCTGATCCTGCAGCATTTTTGCTACAGAAGACGAACGAATCATCGAATCCAGCTTCTCACGAATTCTGGTCTCTCCTCCGCGCAATTCACGGCGAATGTTAGCCAGCTCAGAACTAGCTGTATCAAGTACATCAGCATTCTCGTCTATACATAAGCGGATGGCATCTTCCACATGTTTTTGCTCCGATAAAACGTCGCTCAGTGAGAACAGGAGCTCAATCTTTTCTTCCTCATGCATAGCTGCCAGGAAACGTTTGACTCTGCGTGCGCCGCCAATGGTATTTCCAACGGCCAGCAGCTCAGTTGTTCCCAGCATTCCGCCTATAGACGCACGTTTTAGTGCAGCTCGAATATCGCTTACCCCGCCGAACGAAGGAATACCCTTCAGGCGGTCCACATTAGCCGCTTCATCCGTGGCTTGAAGCAGCTTCTTCACGCCTTCGAAATCGCCGGAGGGTCTTAGCTGCTCAGCAGCCAATCTCCCCATGGGGGTTTGCGTATATTGCATTAATTTATTTAAAATCTTGCGATATTCAAGCGTATGCAAAATTTTGTCGTCCAATTACAGTCACAGCTCCCTTCATAGATGTTTCCATTATACAGAATTCAGGTCAATTTCGCTATTTGGGTCTTATTTTTAAGCATAGAATCACGTAATAAGGTCACAATAAGAACTGCACATATCCTTAGCATGGGCCAAAGGAGGTTAGTACAGTGAATTTCTTAAGTCATGTTGGTCGTTTTGTGGTCGCAGCGCTTGTTCTGATGGTTGTTGGCTGGATTGTTCCACAGTTCACGGTTGGTGGGTTCTGGAGCGCTCTAATCCTTGCACTGGTGATTGCGCTACTCGGCTGGGTAGTCGAAGGAATCTTCGGCAAAAAAGCAACGCCTTTCGGTCGCGGTATCGTCGGCTTTATTGTCAGTGCGGTAGTTATCTGGGTCGCTCAATTCGTAGTCAGCGGAGTCAGCGTATCCATTCTGGGTGCCATTTTAGCAGCTCTGGTCATTGGGATTATCGACTTGTTCCTGCCGGTATCCACTCCATTTGAGGCCGCTAAGTAACAAAAGCTCTTCACAACACAGAACCCCTTATTCCCGGTTCTTCTCCGGCAATAAGGGGTTCTGTGTTGTTTTTATGCAAAAGACACAATCTCCTCTTTATGACTTTCAGCACAGTTGACCACTCTGTTCTTGCCTTGCTTTTTAGCGGTATAAAGCGCCTTGTCTGTTTTACGGAAGAGAAGCTCTTTCCCATCCCCAAGCTGATAATCACAAATTCCAATGCTAACGGTGATCGGCTTGTTCCCAGCCTGCAAATGTTCAATTTGAGCAATATTTTTCCGTAATTTTTCTACTGCTTCATAGGACTCCGAGAAACTTTTATCTGTAAAAATCACAGCGAACTCTTCCCCGCCATACCTAGCCGCAAAATCATTTAATTCAATCATACCGCCTACCTTGTCCGCTATCACCTTAAGCACAAGGTCTCCAACCCTGTGTCCGTAGGTATCATTCACTTGCTTGAAGTTATCAATATCGAAAAGAGCCAGCTGCAGTTGAAGGTTGTTGCTTTCACATTGCTCCAATAATGAATCCAAATATTCATGAAAGGTTTTATGATTATAGAGTCCAGTAAGTGCGTCAATCTTCAGCAGCTTATCCGAAATAGCCCTCTCCACCATTAGATCTTGGCCCGCCTTCGTTAATCTCTCTAAATTTATACGCGCTTCACGAGCACGAATAATTACTGCAATAGCCATCAGCACAAATACCAAAAATACACACTCTACCATCAAGAATTCAAGCAGCGGTTTATGTAGGAATGGCCGTTCCAACCCAAAATATACCCCAGCATAAAACACAATACTAAATAACCCCATTATGTACAGGAGCTTACGATCAAAATAAATAAGAGCAACCATAATCGGCATCATAAGTGTCATCTGAGCACCGTCAACAAAAGGCTCTAATACAAAATACATAAGGTAGGACACTAAAAAACCACAGCTAACCACCCCATATTTAGGGGACTGTTTACTATAACGCAGCCACAGCTCCGCAGTAATCATAAGGACCACAATTAGTAAATTACAGGCTATAAATAAATGCCACAGGTTCGTGTCCATTGTTGTTTTTATTTGGAGTCGGTCAATATTCGACAAAAACAGCAACTGTGAGATTAATAAAAGAATGACTACCATCCAATAGCCTTTTAAGATTCTACGGTGCCAAACCTCCGTACTTAGCGCATCGTTAATACTTGTAATATGTATCCCCTACTTTTAGACGTTAATGTAATAGCTTTCATTATAATAAATTTTAGTTATATTTTCATCATTTTTTTGCAATTTACGACAAAGTTTGAACAGTCTGCCTGTTCACAGATTTTTCACATTTAATCAAAGCGCTTTCTTAAATTTTAAGTTATGATGTCTACATAATTGTCACATTTTCACTATGCTTGGACTTCTTGGGAGGGGATTTAGATCATTAAAAAATTTGCAATTCTACTTTCAATGGTGTTCGTTATAGCACTTACAGCCTGTGGGAACAGCAATGATAGTGCTGCTGGCAATGCTAACACATCGGAGCCGGAGATCGAGGCAGAAACAGAACTCATAATTACAGCTACGAATTACAGCTTTGATCAGGAAGAATATCATCTAAAAAAGGGTGTGCCCGTCAAAATCATTTTTAAAAATGATGACGGCAATCACGGTATCCTTATTCCTGAGTTCGAGCTGCAGCTTAATGAAAAAAAATCCTCAAAGGTGATCGTACCAGAGGAAGCTGGAACTTTCGAAATGACCTGTTCCATTATGTGTGGCTCCGGACATAGCGGAATGAGAGCTACTATCATCGTGGAATAGATTACACATAAACAGCCGATTATTAGGGATTCTCCCTGATATCGGCTGTTTTTTTTTAATCTGAGCTCATTAATAAAGAGTGCTGACCCGAAATAGATCTCTCTACTCATCAGGTCAGCCCTCTTACTTGCATCCGGCATTCAACTGTCCTGCTCGATCAGTTGAATCCATTCATTATATTCATTTTGCAGCTTGGCATATTCCTCTTTAAGGTTACGATGCTCGTCCGAAAGCTTGTCAAGCTCTTCCTGACGCATTTCAAACTGGACCTGCAACAAACGAAGCTGTCCTTGAACCATTTCATAGCTTTCACCAACTTCACCTAACTGCTGAAGCACCTCGCTACGTTCACGATCAATAGCTTCCTGCTTCATCTCAGCCTCGCCGGCTTCCTGCTGCCAAATGTCGATCTCCTCGCGCAGCTTCGCTTCGAGATCCGTCCACTGCAGCTGCCGATCGGATAGCTCCTCGTACTTGTGCTTCCAAGAAGCTCCGTACGCCTCTGCTTCCTTCAGCACTTCCTGTTGCTCAGCAACAGTAGCAGCGGCTTCACGACTAGCTTCAGACAGCTCTTCTAAGCGTCGTGTTGCCTCTTCTCCTTCTTCCTGCAGCAGTTGATATCTTTCCTGCAGGCGTTCTCCTTCTTGCAGTACATCATCGTATTGAGCAATCAATTCCTCATAACGCACACGAAGCGCAGACAGCTCCTTCTGAACCTGCACACCTTGCTCCCGAAGTGCCGCTGTTTCGCGTTCTGCATCTGTACGAAGCTGAACCTCCTGATCCAGCTGCTGTACTAATCCATCGGCTTGCCCACGTAGCGTGTCGATCTCTTTCTGAAGCAACACGGATTTCTCCTCAGACTCCAGCAGATTCATTTCCAGTTCACCAATATCTTCCATACGTTTATCCGAAAGCTCCTGCCAGTTAGCCGCCTCTGCTGCTGATCCCGCAAGTTCTTCCTGAACACGGTGCAGATTCTCACTCGTCTCCTGTAGAGACGCTCTTAGCTCTGTCGCTTCATTCTGTGACTGTTGATAACGCTGGCGTAACTCTTCCAGCTCCTCATTCAACAGTGTGCCCAGCTCAGTAGCCGTGCGCAGCTCTTCACTGAGCTGTTCTTCACGTTTAACAATCGCTTCATATTGTCCAAGCAGCGTCTGTCTTGCATCTCGCTCACTCTTAAGACTGGCTTCAGCCGCCCGTAATCTGGACTGAAGTTGCCCGGTCCCACCACGAAGCTCCGCCAGCTGTTTCTCCAGCTCTTGAATGCTTTGCTTATGTCTATGCTCTTGAGTGCCTTGTGACTGCCGCAGTTCCTTATTCTTGGTTTGCTCCCGCTGCAGTGCTTCACGTTCTTCCGCCAGCTCTTTGCCCAACTTCGCTTTGGTACTCTCAAGCTCTTTACCTAAGGTCAACTTGGTATCCTCAAGCTCCTTACCCAGCGTCAATCTGGTATCTTCGAGTTCTTTACCTAATGTAGACTTGGTAACCTCAAGCTCTTCCTCCAGTGTTGACTTGGTCTCGGTCAGCTCAAGCTGCAGAGCAGACAGCGTGTCTGTCTTCTCCTTGGTCAGCGTCTCTCGGATGTTCTCCAGCTCTTGCAGATGAGCAGCCTTCTGCTCCTCCAGCTGCTGCAAGCGGATGGCTTCCGCCTTCGCCAGTTCCTGCCGCTGTTGTTCACGACTAGCTGCCCGCTCTTCTTCGTAGCTTGTCCGCAGTTCTTGCAGCTCTATCTCGCGCTCAAGCAATTCTTCTTCCAGCTTCTTGCGTGCAACTTCCACAGCTTGCACTGCCTCCTGAAGCTGCTCCGCATGTACCTTGCGTTCATTCTCCTGAATCTCCAAATGCCGCTTACGTTCTTCCTCAGCAGCAGCAATCAGTCGCCCAGCCTCTTCTTTGGCCGCAGCTTCAAGTCGCTCAATTTCTTCTTGCCGCTCCCGCTGTACCTCCAGCAGGCGAGATACTTCCAATCGCAGTTCACTGCGTTCACCTGTCATCATGTTTAGTTCATTTTTGAAGTCCTGAACCTGAATAGCCTGCTCCGCCATATGTACAGCTGCAAGCACCGCTATACGCGGTGTGTCCAGTCTGGTGTGTGATTTAGAAATCGTGCGCATATGTTCATCAACATAACGGGCCACTTGTTTCATATATTCAGTACTGCTTCCGACGAGTTTATAGGAAGTTCCGTATATCTCCACGGCGACACGTGTCCGGTCCATAGCCACAGTTGTGCCCTCCTTTGTATGTGTGCGGATTCTAAGCTAGTTTCACTTCTTCTATTGTAGCTTTTTTGGTAAGCATTTGGCAAAATCCCTAATATTCAATAGATTATGGCTGATATTCTCCGCTTTGCACTCTACCTAGAAAAAACCGCAGCGAATCTCAGTTTCTAAATGGATTCGCTGCGGCTTTACACAATTCCTGCTACTTTCTTAATTCTGCACCAAAAGTTTGTTGAAGAGATGCTAATACCTTCTCATGCACCTCTCCTACTTCTTCATCAGTCAATGTATGTTCACTATGACGATACAGCAGTGAGATCGCGATGCTCTTCTTTCCACTCTCCAGCTTACCGCCAGTGTACACGTCAAATACCTGTACGGACTGGAGCAAAGTACCTCCGTTATCACGGATGGAAGCCAGCAGATCGCCCGCTGGTACAGCGGAATCCACGACCACAGCAATATCCCGTTCCATTCCCGGGAAACGCGGAAGCTCATTATATTGCAAACGGCTTTGCGCACTTTCATATAACGGCTGCAATAAAATTTCTGCCGCATAAGTATCCACCAGATCCAGCTGTCTTTGCAGATCCGGATGAATCTGTCCCATCGTTCCGATCTTCACATGGCCCTCGTTCCCGAGTAAATATACCGATGCGGAACGCCCAGGATGAAATCCTTCTGGACTGTCTCCCACATAGACGATTTTATCAGTCAGCCCTAAATGAGCAAATACCGTTTCCAGCGCACCCTTCAAATCAAAGAAGTCCACAGGTTGTGCCGAAACATTCCATTGCTTCACTGTTAAGCTTCCGCTAAGCAACAGCCCCAGCACTGGCAGTTCGCGTGGTTGGCGAGTCAGCTGTTCTTCATCCGTGAAGAAGACGTTGCCGATTTCAAACAATGCCAAGTCGCTTTGACGACGATTGGTATTGTAGCTGGCAATATCCAATAGTTGCGGAAGAAGGCTGGTACGCAGTACGCTGCGTTCTTCACTCATCGGCATAGCCAGCTTCACCGCTACTGCTCCTTCTGATAACGCAGGGAACATTGTGCTTTGTTGCGGCTGGATGAAGGAGTAACCCATCACCTCTTGGTAACCGCCATGTGACAATAAGCGGCGCAGTTCACGACGGAGCGCTTGCTTGTGAGTTAGTGCTCCTGGCGTTGTAATTCCTTCAATTAGAGTCGTTGGAATATTGTCATATCCGTACAGGCGGGCAATTTCTTCAATAAGATCAACATCATAGCTGATATCGCCACGTCTGGTTGGGACTTGAACTTCAATCAGCCCTTGTGCGGTATCTCCGCATTTGAAGTGTAGACGGCCAAACAATGTCTTCACTTCCAGCAAGGACAAATCCGTTCCCAGATAACGATTCAGTTTCTCTAAGGACAAGGTGAGAACCTTCTCTTGAACAGCGTCAGTTCCTGCTTGCACGATGCCTTCATGGACCGATCCGCCAGCATAACGTGCAATCAGCACTGCTGCACGGTTCAATGCAGGAATAACTGCACTTGGATCCACTTCCTTCTCGAAACGAAGGGAGGCTTCAGAGCGAAGTCCCAATTGACGCGAGGTTTTACGAATCGTACCACCATCAAACTTAGCAGATTCCAGAACAAGGTTTACCGTCTCAGCAGTAACCTCTGTATCCCGTCCACCCATTACTCCGGCCAGACCTACAGCTTTAACTCCATCAGCGATAACGAGCATTTGCGGCTCTAGCTTACGCTCTTGACCGTCAAGTGTAACCAAAACTTCACCTTCATGGGCAAGACGAACGCCGAGTTCTCCACCTTGCACTTTATCTGCATCAAAAGCATGCAGCGGCTGTCCATATTCCAGCATCACGTAATTGGTAATGTCCACGATATTATTAATTGGACGAACCCCAGCAGCCATCAGACGATTCTGAATCCACAGCGGTGATGGTGCAGGTTTAACACCTGCAATATAACGAACTGCATAATGGCTGCAGTATTCTTCATCTTCAATCTTGACGGAAATGGAATCCGCAGCAGGACCACTGATCTCAATAATTTCGCTTTTTGGATCAGGCAATTTAACTTCACGCCCAAGAATCGCACTTACTTCATAAGCAGCACCAATCATACTGAGGCAATCCGAACGGTTCGGAGTCAGATCGAATTCCAGAATCTCGTCATCTAAGCCGAGGACCTTGGAAATATCCTGACCAATCTCTGTCCCTTCAGGCAGCACAAGAATACCTTCTTGTTGCTCTTTTGGAAGCAATTTATCATTCAGTCCCAATTCTTTGGCCGAGCAGATCATCCCTTGCGATAGGACGCCGCGCAGCTTGGCTTTTTTGATATCCAGTCCTGGCAGCTTAGCACCGACCAGTGCTACAGGTACAGTTTGACCTGCAGCTACATTTTTTGCGCCGCAGACGATTTGTAGATCCTCATCTTGGCCCGCATCCACGATACATACGTTCAGCTTGTCGGCATCAGGATGTTTTTCCTTTGATTTCACATAGCCGGTTACGATGCCGGAAATGCCTTTATTGCGGCGCTCTACGCCGTCAATCTCAATGCCGGCAGCGGTAATCTTCTCCGCTAGCTGTTCGGCGGTTACTCCTTCAATCGATGTATAATCAGCCAACCATCCGGTTGATACTTTCATATCCGCTCACTTCCTTTATGTTTCAGATGTATTTATTTCACTGTCGTTCGTGCTGCTTCCTGTGGGAGAACGGATGAAGTGCACTCAATTTCAGCTACACACTATTAAGGACGGTCCCTACAAGGAAATCAGATGCTCCAAAACCCATTCTCCAGCCACTATCAGCCAGCGCACCACAATAACTAAACGCCCTTGAACTGCTTCACAAAACTCATATCATTACTATAGAAATGACGGATGTCATCGATGCCGTATTTAAGCATTGCAATCCGCTCTACACCCATTCCGAAGGCGAAGCCGCTGTATTCAGCAGGATCATAGCCACCCATTTTCAGTACATTCGGGTGTACCATACCTGCGCCAAGGATTTCTAACCATCCACTTTGCTTGCATAGTCTGCAGCCATCGCCACCACATTTGAAGCAGCTTACGTCTACTTCAACACTTGGCTCCGTGAATGGGAAAAAGCTCGGACGAAGACGAATGCCTGTATTCGGTCCAAACATCTCCTGCACAAATTGTTGCAGGGTGCCCTTCAGATCACTCATTCGAATGTTACTTCCAATGACCAAACCTTCGATTTGGTGGAACTGGAAGGAATGCGTTGCATCATCATCATCACGGCGGAATACTTTACCCGGACAGATGATTTTAACAGGAGCTTCACCGTTCATAGCCTGCATAGTACGAATCTGTACTGGCGAGGTTTGAGTGCGCATTAGCAGGTCATCTGTTAAATAGAAAGAATCCTGCATATCACGTGCCGGGTGATTCTTAGGCAGATTTAGAGCTTCAAAGTTATAATAATCGGTCTCCACTTCCGGACCTTCAGCTACACGGTAGCCCATGCCGGTAAAAATATCCTCAATCTCCTGTACGACTCTGCTAAGCGGGTGAATGCCCCCTTGCTGTAAACGGCGACCCGGTAAGGTTACGTCTACTTTTTCAGCCTGCAAACGTTGCTGGGTTTCCTGCTCTTGAAAAGCCTCCTGCTTCGCGCCGATAATCTCCTCAATAGCACTGCGAACCTGATTCGCCACTTGCCCGATTACCGGACGCTCCTCAGCACTAAGTCCTCCCATACCGCGCAGAACCTCTGTAAGCTCACCTTTTTTACCGAGATACTTCACTCTTAAATCATTTAGTACCTGCGGATCCATAACCTCCTGCAGCTTAGCCAGCGCTTCAACCTTCAATGCTTCCAACTTCTCTTTCATGGCCGTGTACAGCCCCCTTCAATCATTGTCTAGTTCAACAAAAAAAGGCCTTTCCTCCCGGTAAGGGACGAAAAGACCGTGGTACCACCCTTGTTAGACAAGCTGATCTGTTCCCCTTAAGAGCTTCATTCCCTCTTTTGGCTGGACAGATACCTATCTCACTTTATACAGAAATAACGGTCTGTGACCGGTATCCCCTACCCTTCCCTATTAGACAGCTTAAGGAATTCAGGGAACTGCTCCGGAGTGAACTTCGACAGCTCTGCTTCTTAGAAACGCTCTCAATCCGCGGCGTCTCCTCCCTGTAAGTCAGGCACTGTGTACTCTTCTCCATCACTGCATTTCACAATTCATGCTAATTGTCAGGTATCTCTTACTACAAGAGATATGTCTCTTTATTATATGCAAAATCTGTCGTTTTGACAAGCTGGATTGGCATCGGGGCGGGCAGGCGTGATTTTTGGAATGATGCCTGCGAACAAAGCCGCACGACTTCACCCCATTCACGCACTGCGTAACGAATAATGAATGATTAGCTTTCCTGTAGTCATTATGACTAAGGGCAGTTTTTTTCAGCAGCTGTAAGCCGTATCATTTATGGTCGAGTGGGGTAATAGGATCCATCGGTTTGAATATAGATAATTCAATAGGCCCATACATTAAACTTTAAATTTTGTCTTTTGGATTATTATGAGTAAAGATTGCTCTATAAGCAGCACGTCCTATATACTTGATATACTAGAAACTACCATTTACTCACACGTACACTTTCCTATGTTTTCCCACTATGTATACAACACCTCTTTTATTCCCAAAAGCACCTTCAAACATCAGTGACTGAGTTAAATTACGCCTGACCATAGATTGACTTCTGCAGGTTCTACTTAAGCAGCAATAGATTTACTTAATCATCTTATACAGGGAGAAGATGACTGTGGCAGGGTTCTTCGAATTCAAGGTAACACGCAAACTATTCTATGTCTTCGCTGCAATCTCCGTCCTTCTGGTCGGGATCAGCGTGTCCTCGCTACTCTATTTAAATCACACTATTAATAGATTGTCAGATTCTCTTTATGATGATATATATCAGAACTCTAAGCTCATACTAAGCGCCGATCGTGATCTGCATCAAGCTGCTGTAGCCTTGCAAATCGCAATGGGTCCAAACCTAACAGCCGCAGAAGGTGAACAGTTCACTAAGGAGTTTATAGATAATAATCTTCAAGCGCAGGAACGAATAAGTCTAGCAAGAGCAAATATCAACGCTATAAAAAAACCTTACAGTGATATGAAACAAAGTGTAATTATCCTTTCCGAATTAAAAAACGAGCTGCACTCCTTCGAAACTACCATTGTCATGTGGAAAAATTCAGGGCATACGCTAATAACGGAACGGACGAAGAGTAGCTGGAATCCGGATTCATATTCTGCGCTCACCCTAAACTCGCAATTCAATGAAGCTAGAGCACATCTCGATCAAGCAGAGGACTTGATTGGCAACTACGCCTTGCAAGTAACGGACGGTTTTAAGGATAAAAAAAGCGCTTTGTTCTCCCTATATTCGCTCCTCTTACTTGTGTTTCTCCTGGTCATTATTTACCTTGGACGCAAAATCATCTGGCTCCAGAATGAAATGCTGGAAGAACAAACACTTTATCAGCTAATCGGTGAAACCATGTCTGATTTCATTATTTTGACGGATCCTAACGGGTTGATTCTATACGCTTCCCCCTCACACTCCAGTATTCTAGGCTATGTGCCTAAAAAAGGAGATCCGTTATCCAACTACATACGTGAACCGGAGATTGCCTGGGCTAAATTAAAGAGCGTGGTTCAGGGAACCCCGCGCATTTCAGAACTGCGCATGCGCGGAGCAGAAGGCCAATGGGTATGGCTTGAAACTAAGGTGTCACCTGTTCTCGGCAGCCGTAAATTCCCAGCACAATTCATGCTGTTATCTCGAGAAATTACCCAGCGAAAACAATACGAAGAACGACTACATAAGCTAGCCTTCTATGATCATTTAACAGCGATTCCCAACAGGGCTCATTTCAAAATGTATATGGAGAACCTTATCACACAACCCGAAGAACGGAAGCAAAAAATTGCACTGGCCCTGCTGGATTGTGACAGATTCAAGCAGCTAAATGATACCTTAGGCCATCTGGCTGGAGACGAATTTCTTCAGCTGCTCTCCCGTGAACTTCAGCATACAGTCAAAGGAATAGGTCAGGCCTTCCGGATCGGCGGAGATGAATTCGCAGTTGTACTGCATCGATTCACTTCTCCAGAGATGCTTGATGAAACGCTGCAGCGGTTACTTAAACTGTTCAATAAGTCTTGGTCTGTTGATAACGGGTCCAGCTTCCACACCTCCGCGAGTATCGGAGTAGCTTTATTTCCTGAACATGGAAGCAGTATCAATGAACTGCTGCGTGCCGCCGATTTGGCGATGTACCGCTCCAAAGACCATGGTGGCAATAAAGCCAATCTTTACTATGAGCTTGTGGACGAAGAGTTTGCTGACCAGACCATTGTAAAACCATAAAACCAAATAAAAAGCTGTCTCAGGATACAATCAACCCTGAAACAGCTTTTTTTGTATTGCCACTAACTGCTTAACCGAAGATGATCCTCTGAAATTCCATCAATCTCCTGATCACGATCCCGAACTAAGACCTTGGTTAACTCTCCATTCGTAGAACAATCAATGAAGCGGTCTCCGTCTCCATCTTTTTCTTCCCAATCATTAAGCCGCAAAATATATCCGATGGATTGGGTATCTGGCAGCACTTCGATGCGGGCTACTGCACGCCCGTTCTCCATATATCGGAAATCGCATTGTCCATCCTGGATTCCTGTATCCCAAACCCAAAGATTCCAGCCTTGGTAATTCTGATCAGGGCGTTCATAGTGTATTTCGATGATTTTAGAGCGTGGGGCTGGCTCACCACATTCATCATAAAGGACCATCATCGACAACCCTTCCACCTCTACCTCATTGCCTTCGATCCTGCGGAGGGCTTCTGTACCTGCATGGGTATGGTCTACTACTATACTCCACCCGTTAGAAATCTCAGGAAGAGCCACCGTCATTCGATCATTATTAGCATTGAAGATAACGGTTATATTGTTCCAAAGATCGCCTCCTGCATGGCCTCTAAGCAGATACGATACTATTCCGCCATCACATCGCAGAAATTCCAACGAACGTTCAATTTCCTGGCGGCCATGCAGACGAAATGCCGGATGTGTACGCCGCAGCTCGATCAGGCCTTTATAATATTGAAATACGGGCTTAAATACGCTTTTCATATTCCAGCGGATCGAGTTGATCGCGTCACCGCTGCGGTAGCTGTTATGATCTCCAAATTTACTGCGCAGGAGCTCATCTCCAGCATGCAGGAAAGGTATCCCTTGCGATGTCAGAATAATTCCGTTAGCAAGCAAGGAACGACGTACAGTTTCATTACCGAGAATGTTCTCCGGATCTACATTCACGTATGGATTGGCAAGGGCCACTGCATCTTCCAGATCCTCGTTATCCATGTTGGCGATTACCGGAAAATCAGCTTTCTGGCTCCCCCCTTGAACGATAAGCAACTTATCCCATAAATTCAAATTATCATGGGCAGTTACATAGTTCACAGATTCCACAGGCGAGTCCGTAAACTCATGAATTGCTCCTTTAATTCCGGCTGCAATAGCACCTTCTTTGCCGTATTCGCCTGTCACGAACCCTCTTCCGAAGCCATCACTATCCCCTTTGATCGCTGAACGAAAGTTATCGTTGAAGACAGCATAACCCTTGCCCCGTTGTACACCTTTTAGCGTTTTAGTGGCCAGCGGAGAATCTCCACCCGTCCAAGGTTCACCGTAAAGCAACAGATTCGGATTCACTTCTAGACGGAGCTCTTCCGTAATCTCCCGCATGGTAACACTGTCCATCAGACCCATCAGATCAAACCGGAAACCATCGATATGATATTCCGCAGCCCAATAAGATAGGGAGTCTTTAATAAATTTACGGACCATCGGACGTTCTGTAGCCAGCTCATTGCCAACCCCGGAGCCATTCGACAAACGTCCCATAAAATCGCGGCGATAGAAATAATCTGGGACAAGCGGCTCAAAAGGTCCATTCTCCACAGCATAAGTGTGGTTGTAAACGACATCCATAATTACCGCGATCCCGCGGCTGTGCAAGGCCTGCACCATCTCTTTAAATTCACGGATCCGCAAGCCAGGATTGGCAGGATCGGTGCTGTAAGATCCTTCAGGTACATTATAATGCTGGGGATCATACCCCCAATTGTAGTCCACATTAGCTATGGAGGAACCCCGATTAACCACCTTCAGCTCATCCACGGTCTGAAAATCAAATACCGGCATCAGATGAACATGGGTAATCCCTAATTCAGCCAGATGATCAATCCCCACTGTATTTCCTGCCGGATCCTTTAATCCAAATTCGGTAAATGCTTTGAATTTACCCTTATAATACATACCAGAGCTCTCATGTGAGGAAAAGTCACGAACATGCAGTTCATAAATCACTGCGTCGGCAGGATGCTGTAACGGAGGCGCTACATCCTGATCCCAATGTTCTGGATTCGTATCCTGCAAATTAACGATTGCCGATCTTAAACCATTAGCTGATACGGCTGTTGCATAAGGATCTACTGCTTCTGTCACATTACCATCTGCAAAAACAGCACGGTACATATAATATTTCCCTTTTAGATCACCTGATAACTTGGTCTGCCAGACTCCGCCATTACTACGCTGCATATATACAATCCGACCACTGTCCACAACACTCTTATGTGACTCAGCATTCAGTCGATAACCACCTGTTTCGTACAGGACAAGGGACACAGCAAGAGCCGTAGGTGCCCAGACTTTAAAGACACTGTACTCCGTTGAATACGTCAAGCCTAAATCCTTACCCTCATAGACTTCCATCATCAATTCTGCATTTATATAATTTTTACTCATGAATTAACACCATCCTATGGCTCCCCACCTAACCTGTAGGGTTGCTTATAAGTCCATATATTACCAATTCATTACATATTAATACTTGCACAGCGCTGCAAGTCGGCAAATGGAGTATAAACTTTCTATGGATCCTTACTATTATATGTACGACATATTTATAGGTTTGGGTTCCTTATCGACTTTATGCTCATTACTAATACTATCGGTATAGACATCTGCGCAATAAAGAAAATAAACAGTGAACAGGAAATGAGGTCGAATTATAGAAAATTATAAGTTAAAAAACATAAAAAAGCCGACCTCCAGCCATCGGAAGTCGGCAATAGTAGTTGGAAAAACAGTAGAACGCTAAAACGGATTAATGCATGCGTAAAAAGTTACTTAGCGATACTTTGAACAAGTGCAGCTACTTCTTCAGCCGTGCCAAGCTGCAAAGCTTTTGCAGCCAAATCCTTCATGTCGGCAGCCGACAATTTAGAAATTTGACTGCGCGCTGGCAGAATGGAAGTTGCACTCATGCTGAATTCGTCAAGACCAAGACCCAGTAGCAGCGGAATAGCTGTTGCGTCACCAGCCATTTCACCACACATCCCTGTCCATTTACCTTCTGCATGGGCTGCATCAATTACATTTTTGACCAAACGCAGGATGGCTGGATTGTAAGGCTGATACAGGTAAGATACCTGTTCATTCATACGGTCAGCAGCCATTGTATATTGAATAAGATCATTCGTACCGATACTGAAGAAATCAACTTCCTTAGCAAACTGGTCAGCCAGTACAGCAGTTGATGGAATCTCAACCATTATGCCGAGCTGAATGTTGTCTGATACTTCCTTACCTTCTTCCCGAAGCTTAGCTTTCTCTTCGAGCAAAAGATCACGCGCAGCACGGAATTCACCAAGCGTAGCTATCATAGGGAACATAATGCGAAGATCCCCGTGAACACTTGCTCTTAGTAATGCGCGTAGTTGAGTACGGAAAATATCCTGACGATCCAAGCACAGACGGATCGCACGGAAACCAAGGAAAGGATTCATTTCCTTCGGAAGGTCCAGATAAGGCAGCTCTTTATCGCCACCGATATCCAGGGTACGTACGACTACCGGCTTACCCTTCATGTTCTCAAGTACAGTACGGTAGGCGTTATATTGGATTTCCTCAGAAGGCAGCTTATCGCGACCCATGTAAAGGAACTCAGTGCGGTACAGACCTACACCTTCGCCACCATTCTCAATTACACCATTCACATCATTTGGTGTACCAATATTGGCAGCTAGCTCAACATGTTTACCGTCTGCTGATACTGTTGGTTCGTCGCGAAGTTTCTTCCATTCTGCGATTTGCAAGTCGTAAGCTTCCTGCTTGCGAGTGTACTCTGCCACTTCAGCTTCGCTAGGATTGATCAGAACGTCCCCATTCAGACCATCGACAATCACCAAATCGCCAGAATTCACTTCGGACAGAACCGTTTTAGTTCCAACAACCGCTGGAATTTCCAAAGAACGTGCCATAATCGCAGAGTGGGAAGTCCGTCCACCAATGTTCGTTGTGAAGCCTTTAACGAACTTACGATTAAGCTGTGCTGTATCCGATGGTGTTAGATCTTGAGCAATCACGATTACTTCTTCACTGATTTCTGCAGGACTTACATAATGAATGCCCAGCAGGTGGTTCAGCAAACGCTTGGTAACATCACGCATGTCAGCTGCACGTTCCTGCAGATAGGCACTCTTCATATTTTCGAACATTTCAATAAATTGTGTAGCCACTTCGTTTAGCGCATAGTCCGCGTTAACCGATTCCTCACGGATTTTATCAATTACGGGATTGATCAGCTCTGGGTCATCAAGAATAAGCAGATGTGATTCGAAAATCTCAGCCTTTTTCTCTCCCAGCTCTGCCAAAGTACGCTCTTTAATCGTTTGCAGCTCCACTCTTGATTTGGCGAGTGCATCATTCAACTTAGCGACTTCTGCTTCAGTATCACTGATACCTGTCTTCGTAATCGTATAATCCGGATGTTTCAGGATAAAAGCACGGGCTACTGCAATCCCTGCTGAAGCCGCGATTCCTGAAATCTTATTCATGGATTTCCCCTAGCCCTTCTTTAATCATTACTTCTTGAAGAGCGTTCAAAGCTTCTGCTTCTTCGCTTCCTTCAGTAATCAAAGACAAAGTATCTCCAGCTTCAAGACCCAATGACAATACGCCAAGAATGGATTTCAAAGTTACTTTTTTACCTTTAGCTTCTGCAAATGCTTCTGTACCTTTGAATTTTGTTGCTGTATTTACCAAGGCAGTTGCTGGACGTGCGTGAATTCCATCTTCATCGACAATTCTGAATGTTTTTTGCATAATATTATCCAACTCGCTTTCTGTTATTAGAGTATTTTAAATTTATAGTGAAAGCTTCGCTTCCTTGTATGAACAAGGAAGCATCGGCCCTTGCACTTTTACTGAATCGTAATGATGTCTTGGTCTCCTATAGAAACCTTACCCGGCTTCTTCAATGTTACAGAAGAGCCTTCTGGTAAATTCGAGAAAATAACAGGTGAGATTACAGAAGGTGCATGTGCTTTTACATACTCTAAATCCACTTCCATAATCGGTTGCCCAGCCGCTACAAGATCGCCTTCTTCAACTAATACCGTGAAGCCTTGACCTTTAAGCTTAACCGTATTAACCCCAATATGAACGAGCACTTCCTTGCCTCCGTCAGACATAATACCGATGGCATGTTTGCTCGGGAACACGTTAAATACCTTACCGTAAACCGGTGAAGCAATCTTCCCATCTTCGGATAGGAACGCGAAGCCATCGCCCGTCATTTTTTGGGAGAATACTGGATCTGGCACCTCTGTGATATCCAACAATTCACCGTTTACTGGAGATACGATATCTTCCTTGATAATCGCTTCACCAGCTTCACCTGCCTGTTGTTCTTCTTCTGGCTCTGGAGTAACCACTACTGGAGCTGCTGAAGCCGCAGGTGTCTTTCCGTTAATCACATCTTGAATCTGCGATTTAATCGTATCTGAACGTGTGCCAAAAATCGCTTGAACGTTATTACCCACTTCCAGCACACCTGATGCACCAAGTTTCTTAAGACGGTTCTTGTCTACGCCTGCCTTATCTTTAACTTCAACACGAAGGCGGGTAATACAAGCATCTAGATGAGTGATGTTTTCTTTACCACCTAGAGCGGACAAAATGTTCCGCGGTAGATCATCACCGGCTCTGGAGACAGACTCCGTATTCACTTCTTCTTCTTCATTCGTATCTTCTTCACGACCCGGTGTCATAAGATTGAATTTCCGAATTACAAACCGGAAGCCGAAGTAATAAATTAAGGCAAGGGCCAGACCTACCGGAATAACCAGCCACCAAGCTGTACGGTTCGGGATAATACCGAAGAGCACAAAATCGATAAAACCACCCGAGAATGTCATCCCGATTTTAACATCAAGAATATGCATAGTCATAAAGGACAGACCTGCAAACACAGCATGTACAGCGAACAGCAATGGAGCCACGAATAGGAACGAGAATTCGAGCGGCTCAGTAATCCCTGTCAAGAACGATGTCAATGCCGCGGAAATCATCAAACTTCCGACGATCTTTTTATTCTGTGGTTTAGCTTCATGATAGATAGCCAAAGCCGCTGCTGGAAGACCAAACATCATGAATGGATATTTACCCGTAGTAAATGTCCCTGCTGTGAAGTCTACTCCATCGCGAAGCTGCTGCATGAAGATCCGTTGGTCACCACGTACCAATTCTCCAGCTTTATCAACGTAGGTACCAAATTCATACCAGAATGGAGAGTAGAAAATGTGATGCAGTCCAAAAGGAATGAGCGAACGTTCGATCGTTCCGAAGATAAACGCTGCAAGCGTTTTGTTCGTATCAATCATACTTTGTGACACATAGTTCAGACCATGTTGAATAGGTGGCCATACTATTGTCAGTAACAAGCCCAAGATTAGAGCTGTTACCGCCGTCATAATCGGTACGAAACGTTTACCTGCGAAGAAACCTAGGTAAGAAGGAAGCTCAATTTTGAAGAATCGCTTGTACATGGCCGAAGCCAATATACCGACGAGTATACCTCCAAACACCCCTGTTTGCAGTGTTGGAATCCCTAATACGCTGGCATACGAGAAGTCGCCTTGGCTTAGAACGTAATCATTAACACCAATAACTGTACCCATCGTAATGTTCATTACGAGGAAACCGATAATGGCAGCTAGACCCGCAACACCTTCACCCCCGGCTAAACCTATCGCAACCCCCACCGCGAAGAGTAAGGCTAGATTATCAAATACAATTTGTCCTGAATTCATCAATACGTTGGCAACAGCCTGAACAACATGGTTCTCCAGTGCTGGAACATATTGCAGGAAGTCTGGGTTTACCAGCATGTTTCCTATTCCAAGAAGCAAACCTGCCGCAGGCAGAATAGCTACTGGAAGCATCAGAGCTTTACCAACTCTTTGTAAAACACCAAACAACTTTTTAAACATTTAGGTTACTCCTTTCATTAATTTCACTAAAACAGATGCCAAAAAAGGCATGAGCAACACAGTATAGAAGTTGTAATCTAACGCTATCGTTAGATTGCCCCAAGAAGGGGGTTAACAACCAAAATACTGTAATTCACTCATGCCTGATCGAATCAGTTACACGCTCGATATTCTGTTTTGTTGATGACAGTGAACATTGTAGCATCGTTTTTTTTAAGTAGCAAGCGTTTTTTTTGAAACCATGATTTGTTACAACTTTTGCACTTTAAGGAGCTTCACCATTCTTGTCCATATCTTGTTCGTCCACTTTTTTCTGGGCAATACGCTGCAGGTGAATCGTCAAATAACTTACCTCAGCTTGATACACGGGAATTCGCACACGCTGTTCGATAATTTTTGTTAATTTCCAAGCCAACGAATACATCTCAGGATACTCCCGTTTCATGAGTCCATCCAGGGTTGAGGTCTCTTGTACCGCCTCTCCACGGCGTAATCTTTCTAGAACAAATCGCAGATGGGTTACCAGTCTTGAGTAATCAAGTGAATCCCGTGGGATTCGATAGTCCAGATAATTCTCGACTAACCCAACCAGCTCTCCAATCAAGAGAGAATGTTGTCTAACCTCGGAAATTTGCCTATTACTAAGTGCGCTGACAATATGAAGAGCCACAAAACCTATCTCATCCACCGGCAATTCCACGCCCATAGCCTCATTGATCCGTCCAATCGCATATTCTGCCATCTTATATTCCTCAGGATAAATCTCCTTAGTTTCATACAAAAATGGATTATGAATTGGGATATCTTGTTCAAAACGACGGATAGCAAAAGAAATATGGTCGGTAAGTGCAATGTGAATATGCTCATTAAGCGGCTGACGGCTACAATGCATAATATGTAATACTATTTCTTGAACGACCTCAATCAACTTCTCATCCACTTGGGGAAGAAGCTGTTTATATTGTTCCTGCTCCTCCTGGCTACGAAGAATAAACATCTTCTCCACAGAGGATAGATTAATCTGATCACGCAGCTTGCGGTTAAACCCTATCCCTTTACCGATAACTACAACCTCAGAATATTGAGGATGCTGGGCAATGATAACGTTGTTATTTAACACCTTCGCCACTGTTATGCTACTCATTTTTGACACCTCTTTTATTTCTAAACACCTAACTTCCAGCAGCATTCGCAATAAGAAATCGTACGATAAATACAAGCTTTGCTACCATCATAACACCAAGAATTGCATATTAGAAGAACACTCTGTGTCCTTACTAAGCTAGTAGATCAGAGTGAACAGCCTTAAAGGCTTTTATTTTACCTGAAAAAATCTTTAAACACCAGTGAAAGCGACGATGTCCATTTATACAATAATTCCCATGGTATTTCGATAAGCTATAAGCCTTCACCAAAAATCACCTGTATACGCACGAGCTGTTTATCATGTTGTCTGTTTTAGATCAACACATAAAGATTAAGGTATGACCAGCAGCTTTGCCAGTCATACCTTAAGTAAATTAAATCAATATAATTTGCATTAAACTATTTTTCCTTTTGTTCAGGCAGAGAAGTTAAAGTCTCGCTGGCTGCACTGGATGTTACTGATGGCTGAATATAAGTTGCAGGGGCAACTGCTGCGGTTGGTGTAACTGATGCTCCTTTGCTTCCGGAAGCTTTAGTAGTCAGCCTCTTGATCAGTGCCTCTACATCAATCCCTGAGACGCTCTTCAGCATCTCTGGAGCGGTGGACATTAGCTGAGTCACATAATTGCTGACCCGGGCTGCACCTTCCCCATTACCGGTATCTACAACGGTAAGTTTATCAATAGATGCCAGCGGCTTCGCAATTTGGCCAGCCAAATCAGGCAGCATTTTGACGATGATGTCGAGCACCGCTGCTTCGCCGAATTTCTGGAAAGCTTCCGCCAGTTTCTCTTTGGCTTCTGCTTCCGCTAGACCGCGCAACCGGATAACCTCAGCATCCGCTGTACCTTTAGCCAGCTCTGCATCCGCCATCGCTTGACCTTCAAGACGCTTCTGCTCAGATGTCGCTTTTGCTTGCGTTTCAATACTATATTGCAAGGCATCTGCCTCACGCATTCTCTTCGCCTTATCGGCTTCCGCCGCTTGTTCTACTGCATAACGATCCGCTTCTGCTTTTTTCTTCACTTCAGCATCATACTGCTTCTCGCGAACTTGAATTTCTTTGGCTTGCAAATCGATTTCACGTTCCTTACGTACCAGCTCAACCTTCATCTGTTCTTCAACAACGGTCTGCTTTGCACGTGCCTCTTGAATATGATAAGCCTGGTCGGCTTCCGCTTTCGCTGTATCCTGATCCCGTTTAAACGCAGCCACCTTAAGCTGGTTTTCCTTGGAGGCTTCGGCAATATTCGTATCCCGCAGCAGCTCAGCTTTTTGCCCTTGCTCTTCTGCGTTTGCCTTTTGAATTCTCGCATCCCGCACTGCTTCTGCTTCAGCGATCTCTGCATCCCGCTTCACAGCAGCTATCCGCGGTTTACCCAGTGCCTCTAGATATCCATGTTTGTCTCGCACATCCTTGATGGTAAAGGAAACAATTTGCAGACCCATTTTCTTAAGATCACGTGCCGCCACGCCTTGAACCTCTTGCGCAAAGCGGTCACGGTTACGATATACTTCCTCAACGGTCATCGAACCGAGAATGGCCCGCAGATGACCTTCAAGAACTTCTTGTGCTTCGCTCTTCAGTGCTTCAATCGGTTTGCCCATAAATTGCTCAGCAGCTGTCGCCACATCTTCCGTTGAGCTACCCACTTTAATGATCGCTACGCCGTCGGCAATAACCGGAACCCCTTGTTCGGTGTATACTTCCGGGGTCGTCACATCGAGTTTATGAGAAAGAAGCGACATAAATTCAGCCTTCTGAAAGACTGGGAGTATAAAGGCACCGCCCCCGCGTACAATCTTTATTTTACGACCAGAACCATCGTCTGAAATATGATTTTTCCCTAAGAACGACCCCGTTACGATCATCCCTTCATCGGGTCCAACCGTTTTGTAACGTGCCCAGAATGCGATACCTAGCACAAACAAAACAGCAACGACAACAGCAGGGACTAACAAATACTCAGGAATACCGAACATTAAAGATCCACTCCTCTTCTCTTTTCGAATTCTGACACCAATGCAACGCCTTCTCTAACCTCCACTACAACAACTTTAATCCCTGCCGGAAGCAGCTCATGATCAAAGCTTGCTGCCGTATGCAGGCTATTGCCGGCGCCAAACTTTACCATAATCTCACCATAACCAGTGGCGGGAACAGGAATTGTGATTTCCCCGATCTTACCAGGCAGATCACTCATTGAGAAACCATTGGACATTTCGCTTTTTTCCATGGGCTTAACCACCCCTAGATACATAAGTACTCCCAAAAAAGCGGCGGCTAACAAAGACAAAGCAATGATCGCCCCAGCTTCCAGAGCGCTGTACCGGGTTAGAAGAATGCCCGCTCCGCCGAACACGGTTATTCCTCCTGCCAGCACGGTGGGATTCAGAAAATCTACAGATACGAAATCAAAGGCCCCATGCAAGGCATCTCCGATCACATCGCCCACCAGGACGCTGACTATGGCAAATATGACGCCTAGCGCCAAGCAGCCTAAATACAGCGTTTGCATTTTTGTTTCCTCCTGTCTTCAATCAGGACTGTCATATTACATTAAACGTACAAAGTAGGTCCTTGGTTTCACAATCTTTGGATATTCACCCAAATAAGTTCCATTCAGAGGATAAGCATGCGCACATTGACACTGTTTTATTACATACGATGGGGTTGTCCCAAAGCCGTCCAATAGTTGCTGAGGCGCTGATTTTTGTTGGAAAGTTACTTAATCTAAACAGCAAAATTTGTAGTGTCTCTGGTGTCCGAAAACTTGCTCAAAAGGCTGAAAATTCGTAAATAACGTCAGCTGGGTCCGTAGGTAGGGCGTATATTGGAAGAAGAATCAGTCGTGAGGAGATCTCACAAACACTAGTTGGTTGAGTAACACTCTCGCGCGTATGAAGAGGCTATGCTGCTTACGCGCCTCGGCCCATCGGACTCAGCAGACCCTATTCGCCGATTTTTCCGACATTTGTTATGCTATCGGACCGCATAGTCTCTATTCGCATGAAAACCAGCAAATATAAGGCCATTTCGAAGCAATAGTGTCTCTGGTGTCCGAAAACTTGCCCAAAAGGCTGAAAATTCGCATATAACGTCAGCTGGGTCCGTAGGGTAGGCGTGTATTGGTAGAGGAATCAGTCGTGTGGGGATCATACAAACCCTAGTTGGTTAGGTAACACTCTCGCGCGTATGAAGAGGCTATGCTGCTTACGCGCCTCGGCCCATCGGACTCAACAGACCCTATTCGCCGATTTTTCCGACATTTGTTATGCTATCGGACCGCATAGTCTCTATTGGCATGAAAAACAACAAATATAAGACCATTTCGAAGCAATAGTGTCTCTGGTGTCCGAAAACTTGCTCAAAACGCTGGAAATTCGCAGATAACGTCAGCTGGGTCCGTAAGACTCCCGAGGACGGTCGACGGATTAGATTACGGGTGCGAACAGTGATTGATGAGGTGCGATCAGCGGCAATGGGTATCAGTCAGCGGCAGCGGAGGCGCGGGCAGCGGCAGCGGCAGCGCGGGCAGCGGCAGCGGAGTTTACGGTCAGAAGCATAGGAGGCGCAGTCGGCGGTAGCGGAACTTGGGACGTGGGCGAGTGAAGTTGTGCAAGAGGAGCAAGTCACACTAGACCATAAACACAAAAAAGCGGATCCTCCATTAACGGAGGATCCGCTTCTTTGACATTCTATTGCGGCTTCTTGAATAAAGACAAATGGTCTCTTTCCGTAGAAGAGTTACTTACAAAGCCATTTTATAAATTTCAACTACATCTTCACGCTCAAGCTTGCGGAAATTACCAAACGCTCCGAAACGAACAGCCTTGTCAGCCATACTGCCGATCTCGCTGTCATCAATATCATAATCACCAAGTGTCTTCGGCGCACCGATGGAATCCCAGAAATTACGCAGAGCCTCGATACCCTCCAACCCGATTTCTTCATCAGTCTTGCCAGCAGGATCAACTCCAAACACATTTACCGCAAGCTTGCGAAAACGTGCAGGGTTTGTGCTGAGGTTATATTTCATCCATTGCGGGAACAAAATCGCCAAACCTCCGCCATGCGGAATATCGTATACAGCCGATACTGCATGCTCGATATTATGAGTCGCCCAATCTCCGGCAAAACCCATGCTGACCATTCCGTTAAGCGCCATCGTACCGCAGTACATGATGGTCTCACGCAGCTCGTAGTTATTCAGATCTTCGATAAGCTTCGGCGCGGTTTCAATTACAGTGCGCAGCAAAGTTTCACAGAAACCGTCTTGTACCGGTGTATTGCCGTCTGTATGGAAATAGTGCTCCAGAACATGTGACATGATATCCACCATGCCATAAACGGTCTGATCACGTGGCAGAGAAAAAGTGTTCTCTGGATCAAGAATCGAAAATGCCGGGTAGGCATGCACGCTGCCCCAGCCCATTTTTTCCTTAGTAACCTCGTTTGTGATTACAGAGCCGTTATTCATTTCAGATCCCGTAGCAGCCATTGTCAGCACTGTGCCCAGTGGAAGCGCGTCTTGGGCCGCTGCTTTACGCTCTACAAAGTCCCACATATCACCATCATATTTGGCTCCAACAGCAACAGCTTTTGCGCAGTCCAATACGCTTCCGCCCCCTACTGCGAGAACAAGGTCAATATTATGCTCCCGGCACAGCTCTACGCCTTTATGTACTGTGGAAAGACGTGGATTGGGTTCTACTCCAGAGAGTTCAGTCACTGTAGCGCCTATTGAACTCAGCTCAGCAACTACTTTATCGTACAAACCACTGCGCTTGATACTGCCACCACCGTACATCAAAAGCACATTTTTACCGTACTTAGGAACCTCCGTCTTCAAGGCTTCAAGGGTACCCTGTCCAAAAATCAGCTTGGTAGGATTATAAAATTCAAATTTACGCATATGTGTAAACCTCCAGTAGTTAATTCATAATGTCTTACTCCTTCGTATTATAAACCTCTGATTACCCGCATTCAAATTAGGTGGCTGGATTTCGTCATTCCGAATAAAAAAAGATGCCCCAAGCCCATAGGCTTGAGGACATCCTTAAATCTAAATTCACTTACTACAAAGCACCGAAGCTAGTTACAAAACGGCGGAAAGCCGCTTGACCTTCTGGAGTCCGTTTGTAAACGCCAGCGTGTTCAAGAATATGCGTAAACTTGATGCCAACTTCGTTCTGCACAATCTTGAGCGCTTCCTCGTGTTGCAGTGCAGTTCCGAATCGCTCCACCAGCTCCTGAATCCAAGCCGCATGCTGCGCAAGAGAATGACTAGGGTCATTCTTCACCGCTTCTAACAGCGCTTGATCTCCTGCAAGAATACCTGCGATGGAATCAAGTTCTTCCTTCAAACGGCCTGGCAGAATCGCCAGTCCCATAACTTCAATCAAGCCGATGTTTTCTTTCTTGATATGATGCATTTCCCGGTGCGGATGAAAAATCCCTTCAGGATATTGCTCATTAGTCCGGTTATTCCGCAGCACAAGATCCATCTCGAAGCTGCCGTCCTCGGTCCGGCGGACGATAGGAGTAACGGTATTATGAGGTTGTACTTCACCGTCAACCTCACTAAAGGCTAGCACTTCCGCCTCTGGATCGCTGTAGGCTTTCCAAGCTTCATAAAGCGCATTTCCGCATTCCAGTAGAACCGCAGGATCTTCACCATTTAAGCGCAATACGGACATCGGCCATTTTACGATATTAATGCTGACACCCGGATAAGAAGCATGTGTAAATGTATCTTCCTTAGGCGCTTTTTGAATCGGGAACGTGTGGCGTCCGCCCTGAAAATGGTCATGCGTCAGAATAGAGCCGCCAACAATCGGCAAGTCTGCATTTGAGCCAATAAAATAATGCGGAAATGATTCCACGAAGCTAAGCAGCCGCTTCAAGGTATCCTTGGTAAGCTTCATTGGCACATGATCATGATGGAATACAATGCAGTGCTCATTGTAATAAACATATGGCGAGTATTGGAAGAACCATTTTTCATTATTCAGGTTAAGCGGAATGATACGCAGGTTCTGGCGCGGCGGATGATTGATCCGTCCGGCATAACCTACATTCTCACGGCACAGCAGACATTTCGGATAGACTGGCGGCGGGAGCAGCCGAGCCATCGCAATTTCCTTCGGATTTTTCTCAGGCTTGGACAAATTGATCGTCATTTCAATGTCTCCGTACGGCGAATCCTGCAGCCAGTAGACATTCTTGGAGATCCGATCCATCCGAATATAGTTCGAATCAATGCTCAATTTATAAAAACGGTCTGTAGCCGCGGAGATGCCTTTTTCAGCAGTCAGACTATAGAATTCAGCATTTACATCCGAAGGACGGGCCATGAGAAGTCCCATAATCTTGGCGTCCAGCAAGTCACGGTAAGTGTCACTATTCTCTGGGATCAATCCGATTTCAAAACCATAATCAATCAGTGCATCGAGTGGAGCCTGCGGCCCTTCCAATGCACTTTGATCGATGTCACCTACAAGCGGCTCACTGAAACCAAACTGTTCGAGCAGCACATTACGGCTATAATCTTCATCGGATGGAGCTATAAGCTGCTGGCGCAGTGCGAACAGAACAATCTGCTCAATCGCATGTAATGCTTTCTGGCCAGCAGGCGTAATCTTATTCTCGTTGTGCATTTTAATTCTCCTTAAGTAGGGTCTCAAGTTCAAGATAAGCTAACCTAAAGTCCCTTATTCTCCGTATCCTTGCGGATTGGCAGAGTGCCAGTTCCATGCACTTTGAATGATATCTTCCAAATCTGCATGCTGCGGGTTCCATCCAAGGACGCTACGCGCTTTGTCGGAGGAAGCTACCAGCACAGCAGGATCGCCGGCACGGCGTTCTTGAATGACTACAGGAATTTCAAGTCCAGTAACCTTCTTCGCCGTTTCAATCACCTGTTTTACCGAGAATCCAAGTCCATTGCCCAGGTTGAAAATATTGCTGCTGCTTCCGCTGCGCAGGTAAGTTACCGCACGGACATGGGCGTCAGCCAGATCGCTGACATGGATGTAGTCGCGCACACAAGTACCGTCTTCTGTAGGATAGTCATCTCCGAAAACAGCGATACTGTCACGTTGCTTCAAAGCCGTTTGCAATACCAGCGGCACCAAATGACTTTCTGGACGATGGTCTTCACCGATTTTGCCACTGGCATGTGCGCCAGCTGCATTGAAGTAACGCAATGCTACATATTTGATGCCCAGTACTTTATCAAACCAAGCCATCATCCGTTCCATGGTCAGCTTAGTTTCTCCATACACATTGGCCGGTTCAGTGCGATCTGTTTCTTCAATCGGCACCTTTTCCGGTTCGCCGTAGGTTGCAGCTGTGGACGAGAATACGATCTTGTTTACGCCAGCTTTTTGCATAGCTTCCAAAAGACACTGTGTACCATATACATTGTTGTCGTAATATTTTACAGGGTCCTTCATGCTTTCTCCGACCAGCGAGCTTGCGGCAAAATGGATAACCGCTTCAATCTCATTTTCAGCGAACAGCTTACCCAGCAGTTCTTTATCACGCAGATCACCTTCGTACAGCTTGCCACCCAGCAACGCCTCACGATGCCCTGTTAGCAGATTGTCGATGACCACCACTTCTTCGCCACGATCCAGCAGCTCCGCTACAGTATGAGACCCAATATACCCTGCTCCACCTGTTACTAAAATCGCCATCTGATTACACTCCCTTCAATTCTTGGACACCATTACCGATGCCGCAAACGTAGAACTCGCCAACCAAACCAGATCTTGTGGTATAGGCTTCACCAACTTCACGAATGAAACGTTCTATATCATCTTCATGTACCAAAGATACTGTACAACCTCCGAAACCCGCGCCAGTCATACGGGAACCGAGTGTACCTGGGATACGTCCAGCTTCTTCAACCATAATATCAAGCTCTGCACAGCTAACTTCATACAAATCGCGCAAGGACGCATGCGAATCATTCATGAACTGTCCAAACTGCTTCAGATCATTGTTTTTTAATACCTCAACGGAATCCAGCACGCGTTGATTCTCTTCCACGACATGGCGAGCGCGGCGTCTTACAATTTCGTCTGTGATTTTATCTTGATGTGCTTCGAACTGTTCACGATTGAGCTGTGCCAGATAAGCTAGCGAAGGCACTTCTTTTTGCAAAATAGCCAATGCCTCATCACACTGCTGACGACGTTCATTGTACTTGGAATCTACAAGCCCTCTGCGTTTGTTCGTGTTGCCGATAACCAATTTGTATGAACCTGTGATGAATGGTACCAAATTGTACTCAAGTGTGTCGCACATCAGCAGGATTGCATGATCGCGTTTGCCGTTAGCAACTGCGAACTGATCCATAATTCCGGAGTTTACACCTACGTACTGATTCTCCGCACGCTGGGACAAAAGTGCAATCTCAACAGTGTCTGTATCGCCGCCTTCGAGAGTCAGGAACGCATAAGCAGTAACGACTTCAAGAGATGCCGAGGAGGACAAGCCTGCTCCATTCGGAATATCGCCATGGAACAGCAGATCGTACCCTTTGGATACCGGGGTGCTTTTCTTATCCAGCTCAACCATTACCCCAATCGGATAGTCAATCCATTCACCAGTTTTGGACTTGCCAATTTCGCTATAATCAATAGAAGCTTCGTAAGGAAAATTAGTCGATGCAAAATTCACTTTGCTGTCACTACGTGGACGCACAATCAGCGTTGTACCGAATTCCAAAGCTGCGGGAAGTACATATCCGCCGTTATAATCCAAGTGCTCTCCGATGAGATTGACACGACCTGGTGCATAAAACACCTTAGCCTCTTCCTCGCTCACCCCATATTTTTCAATAAATTTGTTGTTAAGTTCCTGCATGCTCATTAATACCACTCCATCCTTTCGCTGCTTCAGCCAGTGGGAATTAGTAAAGCGTTCTTTATGTACTCATTATAATAGATTCACTCATCCTCTGATAATGCAATCATGTGTGTAATGTATGGATAAATGTGACTTCCCATAATATAATAATTACATATATTACTGTTACTCTCTAAACTATAAGCCATTAAATGACATTAACACAAGAAAGGCTGTCCCAAATGGAGCATACTTATTCCGTAGGATCCAATCCCGTGTATTACGATAAACAGAACCTTCATGTACTATTTGCCGGCCAGAGTCAGACACTGCCCATGCATCAAGCTGGACCCAAGATCTATGATTATTATTTGCTGCATTTCATAGAATCTGGCTCGGGTGTTTTCCGTACAGAACATCATAAATATGAGTTGGGTAAAGGAGACTGCTTCTTGATCCATCCGGGACAATTAGTCAGTTACGTCTCTGATAAAGATCAGCCCTGGTGCTATCGCTGGGCAGCATTTACTGGCAGCGAAGCTGACGATCTGGTGCTGCAGACGGGGTTCACACCACAACAACCCGTGGTGACCACAACAGGTGAAAGCCTCATTCCAGGTGCCCTGTCCAGCATCATGCAAGCCTTCAACGCCAACAAAGAAAGTGCCCATCTGACTTCGCTTGGGTATCTCTATCTCATTGTCGGCGAGGCAGCTGATTTGCTCTCTTCCTTCTCCCGTCTTCCCGGAACAGAATCACAGGTTAAGCGTACTGTGAAGCAAATGATCCACTATATGGCTTCTCAATATGCGCACCCGGTCTCTATTGAACAAATGTGTGATACGCTGGGTTATAATCGAGCCTACCTGTCCCGTGTATTTAAGCAAGAGACCGGATTATCTCCGGTGACCTACTTGCTAAAGCTGCGTATTGAAAAGTCCAGACAGCTGCTGCGTGAACGACCGGAGCTGTCCGTGGAACAGGTAGCAGCATCCGTGGGGCTCACCGATGCTTTATACTTCTCTCGCCAATTCAAACGGTTTTGTGCCCAGTCACCGACGGCTTACCGGATGACTACAACGAGACAAGCAGAGAAACCTGAACGTTAGTTTGACCTTTAATTCATAAATCCACCTTACAACAACAGCCCGTCTTCCTTAACTTAAGGAACCGGGCTGTTACTGTGTTCAATACGCTATAGTTCTGTCTTTAGAATCGTTTCAATCCGCTCTAACTCCTCTGGACTGAAATCAGGCTTAGCTAAAGCAGCTATATTCTCTTCAATCTGATCCACTCTGCTTGCTCCAATTAGGGCAGAAGTAACCTTGCCCCCCCGGAGTGTCCAAGCCAGTGCAAACTGAGCCAGACTCTGTCCTCGCGAAACCGCAAGCTGATTAAGTGCGCGAATCCTCCGCTGCACCTCCGGTGTAATCCGGCTCTCATTCAAGGCGGCAGACGGCTTGGCAGCCCTTGATCCCTCTGGAATACCATTCAAGTATTTGTTGGTTAACAAACCTTCAGCCAGAGGTGTAAAAGCGATGCTTCCTACACCACTTTGTTCCAGTACATCCTGTAAGCCGCCCTCAATCCAACGATCGAGCATAGAATAACTAGGCTGATGGATTAAGAGCGGTGTGCCCAGGCTTTTTAGAATGCTGAGGGCTTCAGCCGTCTGCTCCGCATTATAGTTGGATAGTCCTATATATAAAGCTTTGCCAGAACGTACCGCATAATCCAGTGCCTGCATGGTTTCTTCAAGCGGTGTTTCCGGGTCTGGACGATGAGAGTAATAAATATCAACATAATCTAGGCCTAGCCGTTTCAGGCTCTGATCCAGACTAGCCAGCATATATTTACGCGAACCCCATTCGCCATAAGGGCCGGGCCACATGTTATACCCTGCTTTTGTAGAGATCACTATTTCATCACGATAAGGAAACATATCATTAGCAAGAACTTTACCGAACAGCTCTTCTGCTGAACCAGCGGGTGGACCATAGTTATTGGCCAGATCAAAATGGGTAATTCCAAGATCAAAAGCACGAGTGATCATTTCTCTGCCGTTCTCGTAATTATCGATCCCACCAAAATTCTGCCATAATCCTAATGAGATTGCTGGGAGCTTGAGACCTGAGTTCCCGCAACGATTATAACGCATGTTGTCATACCGTTTATCGTCTGCTACATATACCATTGCTTATCCCTGCCTCTCATTACACGCTGTTGTGAGCCTACCTTATCTTTAAACTTCTGAGCGTAATAATAATCTGGCAAGAGAAACCAAAGGACAGCTTTTTCCATCTAGCTTAATAGATCCTTGACACTGCCCATTACTTTTCCAATTCGATCTGTAATCAGCAGATCCGCCCGGTCATCATAAGGTGTGGGATCTCCGTTCAGCAGCACCGTACGTTTGCCCCGGAAATAAGTCACCAAACTGGCCGCAGGCTGAACCGTTAGCGAGGTTCCACCAATAATAAGCATATCTGCAGAGGCAATCGCTGCGACAGAGCCCATAAGCACGGAATGATCCAATTCTTCTTCATATAAAACCACATCCGGCTTGATAATTCCGCCACATTCCGGGCAGCGAGGAACGATCTCAGTCATTTCCAGCAGTTGATCCAGCCCGTAATACCGTGAGCAGTCCATACAATAGTTGCGATGGATCGAACCATGCAGCTCAAGTACACTACGGCTACCCGCCTGCTGGTGCAGGCCGTCAATATTTTGCGTAATCACCGCCTTCAGCTTCCCCTGCTGTTCCAATTCCGCTAGTAGCTGGTGCGCACCATTCGGACGGGCCTCTGGATGAATCATTTTACTGCGGTAAAAATCAAAAAAAATGTCCGGTGAGGACATGAAAAAAGTGCGGCTCAGCATCACTTCAGGTGGATAAGGTGAATTGTGCTGAGTTTGATATAATCCAGCTGCGGAGCGGAAATCGGGAATTCCACTCTCTGTCGACGTACCCGCCCCTCCGAAAAAAACGATGTTGTCACTTTCTTTGATCCAAGAAGCAAGTGTCTGCAATTGATCCATGCTAAGTAGCACATCCTTTCCTTTTATTAGCTGATCAGTAAGTGATCCGAAGCTCATTAAAACCGGAAATGATTACATCTGCGTCTATAAGGTGCTCCCCATCACCACTGGCGGAAATCCCAATTGCGAGGCGAAGCCCTGCACCTTTACCTAATTGCATATCGGCATTACTGTCCCCAATAATAATCGTCTCTTCAGGCGAAAGCCCTAGCTCCCGGCAGGCCAATTCAGCCATTTCAGGAGCGGGTTTTCCGTTTTTTACCCTGTCCCTAGTAACTACCGAATCAAAATAGCCTGCCACATTAAGCCATTCCAAATGCTCACCGGTGGTCTTTGCCCCGTCGGAGGTAACCACGCCAAGCTTAAGGGATGCCGCAGAGCATTGCTCCAAAAAAGAATGAAGTCCCGCTAAAGGCTGTGCCATACGGCGTCGGCGTAATTCATACATCGCGTTTTTAGTTATGCTTTTCACACGGGTCAGCGCTTCATTCCAAGGAACTCCTGCTGCATATAGCTGCCACGCGAGTACACCGTAACTTTCTTCCTCTGTAGCCATAGTAAGCGGCCCCGCCGGGTCGTACCCTATTAACTTCCCTTGCGGATCATGTTGCGTACCCAGCACCTTGCTGCGCTCTACAATAAATCCCGCTCCCATGATCGCTAGTTGATCTTCCAGTCCGCGCAGCACAAGCTCCGCCCAATTCCCCCAGGTGGCTAATAGATCGAGTAATGTCCCGTCTTTATCAAACAATATTCCAGAGCAGGGAACGCATTCATCGTTAATGTGTAATACTGGCATGAATTGTTTCCTCCCTCTGTTGAATGACCCGTAACTACCTCAAATTTCCCAGCCAATCCAACAGGGCACTTACTGTGCGACCCTGCTGCTCTTGCTCGGATATTGTGGCTTCGCCGTCCCCCTTCTGAGGCCCGTAGCTGCCAAATTGCGCATGATTCCCACCTACAATTGAACTATAAACTGTATTATCTGGCAGATAGGAGCGCCCTTTGTTGTAGCTGTCTCTGTCAATCACTTGATCCTCAGTACCCACAACCGATAACACTGACAAAGTAGTCTCTCGTAGACTGCCCTTTTCATCTGGATAAGAGGCTAAGAAAAATACACCTTCCAGCTGGTCCGTATGCTCAATTGCGTAACGTGAGGCCATGACACCCCCAAGTGAATGTCCACCCAGCACAAAAGATTGCTTCGGATGTACACGAATAATCTCTTCTGCGGCATCCCCCTTCGTTACGGCTAAATTAAACGGCATTTTGGCGATGTAGAAGGGATGCCCTGCAGCAGCGACGCTCTTCGCAAGAGGGGAGTAAGCTTCCGGTTTAACCAAAGCCCCAGGATAAAATATAATCGAGGCGCCTTTAGTAATGGAAGGTTCAAACGAAATCCAATTATCATTCTGTTCGACGGTAACTCCACCACTTGAAATCAGTGCGGTTTCGGCTTCTTGAGCCGGTGCATATGGCGTTAAATACTTCCATAACAGCAACCCGGCTACAACTAAAATAATCAATACAAAAATAGCGACGCGACGCTTAGTTATTCTTCTCTTCAACATGTTCCACTCCCAGATGTTAATGCATATAAAAATTATAGTGGAATCCCTCTATTCTAACAACCTTCAACACATCGCCACATTTCGCACACATGATAACGCTTTCTATTGTGACTTAATTCACAATTAAATCAAAGAAAATCTAGTATTTTAAAATTAAATTAATTTGCATACAGCATAATTTGGAGGCTAAATCATGGTAGGGGAAAACTCGCTGGAAACGCGCGGAGAAACCTTTTTTCTCAACCTGCGTTTTATGCTTATTATCACTGTTTTTGCCGGTAATGCAATTGAACCTCTGATTAACAAAATGAGTGGAATACACGGATTATATATGTGGATTTTCAGCTTTCACATGCCACTGTTCGTACTGGTGACCGGCTATTTCGCCAGAAAAAGCCTTGCCGGAACTACCGGCCGCAAAATGCTGCTGCAAATTGGATTGCAATACCTCATTTTTCAAAGCTTATATTCCGCACTCGACGTTTCCCTCTTTCATGTAAGCAACATCCAGCATTCCATTTTCGCACCCTATCTGCTCCTATGGTTTCTGGCCAGTCATGCCTGCTGGCGCCTCCTGATGCTCGGAATGAGCAGATGGTCAATAACCGCTAAGCTCCTCTTCGCTGTAACAGCGGGGGTGGCTGTGGGATATCTCCAGCTGGACGGTGTATGGTTTAGCATCAGCCGTACCTTTGTATATTTGCCTTTTTTCATTATCGGCTATCATTTCTCCTTCGAAACCTTCGTCAAGCTCTATCAGAAATATATCAAAATCTTTGCAGCAGCAGCCTCCGTTCTACTCCTTGCCATCATGGCTACATGGGGAGCAGGATTTCCCTTTGGCTGGTTATATGGCAACATGACCTATATGCAGCTTGATGCCAATGTATGGTATGCAGGCGTATACCGCCTGGGACTGTACGGACTACAAATTGTCGCTTCACTCGCTTTCCTCGGTCTTGTACCTTACGGAGCGAGCCGCATGACCGACTGGGGACGCCGCACGTTGTATGTCTTCCTGCTTCATGGTTTTATCGTTCGTCTGGCTGCCGTTTCTGGGATTTACACCTATATTGGCAATGCTGCTGGGGCAGTAGTCCTGCTGCTCACCGCCGTATTATTCACCGTATTGCTGGCTCAGCCGTCAGTTAAACGGCTCTTTCACCCGCTGGTTGAGCCGTCCGTTGACTGGATGATCACCCTTCAGCGTGCCGCCCTACGCCGCACACTCTGATTTTACATCCAGAACAAACAAAGCAAGGCGGTTCCCTGGATACGAAGATTCGTTTCCGAGGCACCGCCTTGCTTTGTTCATCTCCTAAGCTAAAGTTCTACTTCATCCTGATCCATTGTATATTTTACCTTCATCATAATATGTTGTTCATAATCGCCAAACTGGCGCCCGAACAGGTTAAGTCCACCTTGATGAACTGCATCGGGATTGATTCCAATGCGCAGCCGCAATTTGGGGCTCCGGTTAATCAGAAGATCATTTAAGGAAACATTCGACACCTTCTCCATATCAAGCGTCGTCTTTTCATGGTCAACACGCCAGGTCTTGAGAAACCCGTATTGTGTGGATCCATCCCACCACCAGTTCGGATTCAGCTTGCCCCGCCGGTCACCGAAATCACCGGGACTGGTCCACATGCCGATCTCCGATCCATTCACCCACACGGAAATGTTCGAAGGCCAGTTCTGGTCATAATTCGGAGCTTCCGAACAGATCTCCATGGATAATTCCAGCGATTCAATTTGTGCTCCGGAGGGGATATCCATAGGCAGCAAATATTCCAGGAATCCTTTGCGGAGCCAGATCAGCTGAGCGTTGACATGTTTAGGGTGATAGAAGCTCGACGGTTCATCTTCTTTGATAATAAGACCCTCGCTATTAGCCATTCCGCAAGTAGGAGATACCTCACAGTCGCTATAATGACCGATCGGCATCTCTACTTCATAGACATGAGTTAATCCCTTTGGCATCGGCTCTTTTAAATTCAAGGCAATATGAAGATCATCATAATTCCGGCTGCAAACTTTCATCGCCCCGCGTGAAGCCGGAAGCAATTCTGTATGAATTAACTCTGCTGCTTCTAATACTTTAATATTGCTTGCTACCGTCGACACTGGAAGCTTCAGCCTCTCAGCGATTTCAATAATATTTAAGTTTTTGGAGTTTAAGAGCCGAAGTATATCAACCCTAGAACGGGTTGATAAAGCATGCGTTACTGTGACTAATTTTTCCGGGTCGTTTAAGCTAAGTTCCAGCACAAATCAGCTCTCCTTGTATCCTAATAATTATCCTAATCTTACTTCTTAATGAGATGAAAAACAATTACAACTACAGGCCCTTTCACCTAGAAATGACCTCCGGAAAACCGGAAGCCATCTCGTAGGTCTCTTAGGTTTGTTCGATTCACAATGGCTTAATATCAATGAAATCAATTTCTCCGTAACCTTCGCCTTTGGTAAAACGAAGCTTGTTTATGCCTGCCTTCAGTTGAATCCGGGCTGTGGACAGCCCCCAATTCTCCCACCCTTTATTGGTGATATAGAATGGTCCGGAAGGTCCTGCATTGACACTAAGCTGAAAATTCGACCAATTCCCGCCAGCCGTTCCATTCGCCGTTCGAGCCAAAAGAATATACTCGCCTGCGGCTGCCGCATCAACCGAAAATTCTACGTAACTGTCCGGCGTATCAATATGACCCGCCTTAAGCCCACCCGAGCCCTTGGGACTCGAAGAGGCATAGGCATCGCCGCCAAATGTCCCTTTTTCCGCTTCGTAGCGGGTATGCATGGTTTCACCTGAAGGCAAAGTTATCGGAAGATTAGGGTCAACGGGAATGCCCAGATTAGGTGTATGATCAGCATTCCAGCTGAATTTCTGCATCCGCACCTCGCGGTTCCAGCCAGCGTTATTGTATTTGGCGACATGGTACATGATCCAATCCTCTTGGCCGTCAGGAGACTTAGTAAACGAATGGTGTCCAGGTCCGTAAAGTCCATTGCCCGAGGAAAAGATAGGCTGATTGCGTTTATTCCATGATGCCGGATCTAACAGATCACTGGAGATGTCTGCGGTGATCAGTCCCAGACAATAATCATTGGTCCAGCTTCCACTTGCCGAGTAGACCAAACTAATGACTTCTCCATTTATAATCACCTGCGGTCCTTCATTCACATTTGGGGAATGAATCGTTTCCCAGCTATACGTTGGTCTTGAAATCTCTACGCGTTCGGAATCAATGGTCCAGGGATTACTCATATGCGCGATATAGAGATTCTGCCGCACATTAACATTCCCCTCCCAGCCGGACCAGATAAAATACAGCTCGCCGTTCACTTGCAGCACAGTACCGTCTATAGCCCACTTATTGCTTGAATCTGTGATCTGGCCTTTGTACTGCCAAGTTCCCTGCATCGGGTCTGCCGCTGTGTTCTCCATTACATACATGCGGTGGTTTACGTTATCTCCGTCGTCCATCGCATAGTAGATATACCAAGCTCCGTTTATATAATGTAGCTCAGGCGCCCAGATGCCGCTACCGCCCGTGTTGATAACTTTAGTAGGCGCTGCATCAATAGTGGTCAACTGGGCTGACTTCCAGAGAGTAACATTGCCACCTGTTGTTTTGGTGAAATAATAGAAGCCATCTGTATGTTTATACACCCATGGGTCCGCCCCGTCCTGCATAACCACGTTGTAAAAGTCATTATGATCAGAGACTGCAAGGGTCACCTTCCCCATTGGAAGAATAAGAAGAACACTTAAGGCGACCAGACATTTTTGCCGGAAATTCACTTTCATAATCTATCACATTCCTTTCGAATGAATAGTTACGTAGCGCCTCTAATCTTCAATTGCAGCCTTCCGTGCATTGATGCGGCGGATACGGTCAGGATCGAACTTCGGCTGTCTGTCATAAGTATACAGTCCATTAACTTCCTGCTCCACATCGTACAGCTGGGTATAGCAGAATCCAAACATCAGCGGATGATCTAATAGAACATTCGTCAACCCCTCGTAGCGTTCGATAAACATTTGCTCTGAGGTCGGTCTGTCCCCATACCCCCATGATTTTTCATCTTTCTGCTGTGGGTTCCACCAAATTCCGCCATATTCGCTGATGAAGTAAGGTTGACCTTCATACGTTTGGCGATCCGGGAAGGTATTGAATACTTGGCCGCCATGCTTCATCGGTTCATATCTGTCCCGGAACGTCTGCGGATTCTGGTCATAGTCATGAAGATCGAAGATATCTGTAGCCACATGGAAGTTACCGCTTGTATCAATTACGGGACGTGTTGGATCCATACGTTTTGTTACGTCGTAAACAATCTGTAGCACGGCGTTATGCTGCTTCACACCGTCCCGATCCCAGGTCTCATTAAAAGGGCACCAGCCGATCAGCGCGGGATGATTGAAATCACGCTGCATACCTTCGAGCCATTCCGGCAGGAAGTGAGACAGGCTATCCGCTCCAGTAATATTCAGCCCCCAATTGGCATGTTCTCCCCAGACAAGATAACCTAATTGGTCAGCCCAATAAAGATAACGCGGCTCAAATATCTTCTCGTGAAGTCTCGCGCCATTGAAGCCAAGCCCCATTGAGATTTCGATGTCTCTGCGCAGATCTTCATCAGTAGGAGCGGTATAGATTCCCTCCGGATAAAAACCTTGATCCAGTACTAACCGCTGAAATAAGGATTTCCCATTGATCCGGAATGCCATCCCATCCAGTCGTACCGTGCGGAGTCCAAAATAAGAATGGACCACATCACTCTCCCGTCCCTGACAATGCAAGGACAACTTCAGGTCATACAATCTGGCGTTTCCAACTTCCCATAAGTGAATCTCTGACAGTGGAATCGTAAGTTTTATAGAGGGCCCGGAAACAATCACACTGCTGTCCCCGACGGGTTTGCCGCCATAAAGAGCAGTAGCGCTAAGCGTGTCCCCCGCAACGTTCCCTTGTACCTTCATTTCGAGGTGCACACAGCCATTGTCGGGATCAGCGACAACTTTCAGATTAGACAGATAGGTCTCAGGCACTTGCTCAAGCCATACCGTCTGCCAGATTCCTGTAGTGCGTGTATAGTCGCAGCCGTGCGAATGGAACTGTTCACTCTGCTTGCCCCGCGGCTGTCGCCCCGATCGAACGTCGTCTTCAGCATATACAGTAATCACATTACCGCCCGCTAAAAGATCAGAAGTAATATCAAAGCTAAACGGAGTATATCCTCCGCGATGCGTACCTACAGATACGCCGTTCACCCAGACCTCCGCCATATAATCAACGGCGCCAAAATGAAGGATAACTCTGCCATTTGTCCAGTTCTCCGGCACGGTAAACTCCCTTTTATACCATACAGCAGCCATAAAATCTTTGTATTCTACGCTGGACAGCCTGCTTTCCGGACAGAAGGGCACAGTAATTGTCCCTGAGAGATTATGTTCGTTAACAGGGTATCCGCGTTCCTTCCCACTTTTGCCATGATCAATTTCGAATTGCCACTGGCCGTTCAGATTGATCCACTCTGGTCGAACAAAGTCAGGGCGGGGATATTCAGGACGCGGAAGCGTTGCTTGTTGTGTCATGGTGTAACTCCTTTTAATAAATGTTATTTATTTAATATGCATCATGATGTTGCGGATCGCTTCAAGCGGAGCTTTGGGCTGTCTATCATAGGTGAGCAGTCCGTTGATTTCCTGCTCGACATCCGTCAGCTGGGTATAGCAATAACCTTGGATCACCGGGGAAGTGAACATCGGGTCAACCACAGCCTTGAGCTTCATCAGGAAATCCTCTTCGTTCTCTGCCCCAGAATAACCCCAGCCCTCCCACTCACTTTTCTTGAAGGCAATTCCACCAAACTCGGATACGAGAATCGGCTGGCCTTGATACGAAGCTCCACCGACAAATATTTTGCGGTTGGCCGGCATCGCATTTACAGAAGATTCAGCCGTGGCGTATCTATCCTCCAGCACTTCCTGATGGCTCTCATAGTCATGAATAGTCACCAAATCTGTAGTCATATGCTCCCACCCATCGTTATACACAACAGGTCTCATCTCATCCAAGGATTTCGTTAAATGATACATTGCCAATCCGTGCTGCTGCTGGCGTGTATCAATCTGGACATTGGGAACCCCCCAACTCTCATTAAGCGGAACCCAGGTCACGATACAAGGATGGTTATAGTCGCGCTCGATGATCTCCTGCCATTCCTTCGTGAAGTGGCGGACATACTCCTCGGAATATTCGTAAGCATTGGCTGCCTCACTCCATACCAGCAGGCCGAGCTTATCACACCAATACAGGAACCGGGGATCTTCTGTCTTCTGATGTTTCCTCACCCCGTTAAAGCCCATTTCCTTCGTCAGCTGGGCATCACGTTTCAGCTCTTCGTCTGTAGGTGCGGTTAGTATCCCGTCAGGGAAGTACCCCTGATCCAGCACCAGTCTCTGGAAATATGGGCGGTTATTCAAGCATAGCTTGCCATTTTCAATCGACACCTTGCGCATGCCGAAATAACTCGCCGCTTCATCAATTACTTCCTCATTCCGAAGCAATTGGAATTGAATATCATACAAATTCGGATGCTCAGGGCTCCATAAACGTCCAAGACCATGATCCGCAAAATCCCCCAAGCCGATAGCCCGCAGCTGCTCTGCATTCTTGATCATATATTGATCCTCTGCGATCACTTCACCGTCATATGATACCGTTATGCGCAGCTTGAGCGGATCAGCAGACTTAAATCCTTGCAGAAAGGTCCGAAGCCGGATTTCATTGCGGTCTATATCAGGTGTCATCATAGTTTTACTCAGATGCACTGCAGACAGCGGTTCAAGCCAGACACTCTGCCAGATTCCGGTTGTGCGGGTATAAAAGATGGCAGCAGACTGCTCCAGCCAATATTGCTTGCCCCGCGGCAAGGTGACATCGCGGCTGAAATCCTCTGCGCGCAGTATAATGGTATTATTTCCTTTGATCAGCGAAGGAGTGATATCGGCCTGAAATGGCGTATGTCCGCCTTCATGCACGGCCACCAGCTGACCATTCACCCAGACTTTTGCCAAATAATCAACGGCGCCGAAATGGAGGACAATCCGCTTCCCGTGCCAACCCTCAGGAACTTCGAAAGTTCTTCTATACCACACAACATCATGAAATGAAGGATCTTCAATTCCGCTCAGCTTGCTCTGAAACGCAAAGGGCACTTGAATAACCCGTGAAAATAAACCCTTTACGTCCGCCCGATACCATTGTTCTTCCTCACCGACATCTTCATCATCAAACGTAAAATCCCATTCTCCATTTAGGCTAAGCCAATCCTTACGGGCAAATTGGGGTCTTGGATATTCTGGACGTGGAACGGATGTGCTGCTTGCTTCTGTCAACATGGTGTACTTCACTCCTATTAAATAATTTCTATATAAGATGAACTTGTTTTTTTGCCCGCTATCCTTTAATCGAACCTACGTAAACACCTTTAACAAAATATTTTTGCAAGAAAGGATATACCATTAATATAGGAAGCGTAGAAACGACAATCGCGCAATACTTAACCAGCTCACGGAAAGCCGTCTGGCTCTGGGCGCTATCGATGACTACCCCGCCTGCACTGCCGATCGAGGTTGCGGTTGCATCATTAGCTACTAATATTTCCTTCATTAATAGCTGCAGCGGGAACAGCTGTCTGTCCTTCAACAACACCATCGCATTAAACCATGAGTTCCAGTTCCCAACTAAATAGTATAAAAAGATTACGGCCAGCGTAGCTTTGGACAGCGGTAGAATCACATTCGTTAAAATATGGGCCTGACTTGCCCCGTCAATAGTAGCCGCCTCTTCCAATTCCTGCGGAATGGCTTGAAAGCTAGTTCGTAAAATAATAATGTTCCATGTGCTTAAAGCACTTGGCAAAATCATGGCCCACAAATTATTGTACAAACCAATATCCTTCATTAATAAGAACCAAGGAATCAACCCGCCACCAAAGAACATGGTGATTGTAATCAGGATCATGATAAAGTTTTTGAAATACAAACCTCGTCTGGACAATACATAAGCTCCCAGAATGGTCATGATCATGTTGACTAATGTGCCTAACCCTACATATATAATCGTGTTTTTATAGCCGTTGATCAGACTGTTATCTTTAAACACCAGCTTATAGCCATCCAAAGTGAACCCCAGCGGTTTCAGCAAAATCCCTTTATGAGCAATCAACATGCCGGGGTCGCTGACGGAAGCAAACAGGATATGCAGGATCGGATAAAAACACACCAAGGTTAATGCGGTCAGCAGAGTATAAAGCGTGCCGTCAAACACTCTGTCGCCGATGGATTTATGTTTTCGTCTTTTTTTCGTTTTACGCTGCAAATTATCTTTCATAGCTGTCCCTCTTTCTTACCATAAGCTGACCTCGGACCTGCGTTTGGCTATTGTATTGGTCATCCAGAGCAGCCCGAAGTTAACGATTGAGCTGACCAAGCCCACAGCCGTAGAATAACTAAGACTGGCTTCTCTTAAACCGCGACGATAAACATAAGAGGCAATAACATCCGCCGTATCATAGATCAGAGGATTGTACAGCAGGATAATCTTCTCGTACCCGGATGACATCAACCCGCCGATGGCAAAAATAAACAGAATGATGATAACTGGGCTGATCTGCGGCAGCGTAATATGCCACATTTTTTTAATCCGTCCCACTCCGTCAATTTCAGCAGCTTCATATAATGAAGTATCGATGGAACTCATCGCCGCAAGGTAGATGATGCTATCCCAGCCGATGCTCTGCCAAATGCCGGAGAAGGTATAAATCGGCCGGAAGAACGAAGAGTAGCCGAGCAGTGAAGAGTACTCTTTTCCGGTAATAAATTGCAGGATTTGCGTGATAATCCCTTCATCTGCGGCAAAGATATGAATGATCCCGCATACCACCACCAGGGAAATAAAGTGCGGCATATAGGTGATCGTTTGGACCACTTTTTTAAACTTAACCCCACGGATTTCGTTCAGCATCAAGGACAGAATAATCGGGGCTGTAAATCCAAAGGCAATCCCCCAAACATTGAGGAGAAGGGTGTTTTTAACGACCCGCCAGAAATAAGGCCCTTGGAAAAAATCAATAAAGTGCTTAAACCCTACCCACTCGCTCTGGCCAAACCCCAGCAGGGGTTTAAAATCCTTGAAGGCGATCATAACCCCCCACATCGGCCCGTAGCAGAAAATCAGGAACCATGCTACAACAGGGACGGCCAACAGATAGACAAACCAGTTCTTTTTCAAATCCTTCTTAATCACTAGCTTGGTATTTTTAGGTTTGGCGTCCTGAGGAATGGGCTTTATCGCTCTGTTTTTTCGTAATATTTCCATAAAACAACCACCTATCGTTTGTTATATCGATCTAAGGCTGCCTGATGGATACTCAAAAACTCTTCCAGTCCCATGCTCTGAGCTTCTTTCAAAAATTTATCATAGGCATCTACCGGCAGGTCTCCCATTATGATTTTTGCAAAATACTCTCCGCGCAGTGTCGACAGCTGGTTTCCAAGCTCGGCTTCCCGCGAAGCTTCATCCTTGGTAAAGGAAATAGGTGGCATAGCCATACTGGTGTCCATATTTTCTGTCCAATTCTTGCGAATGTCTCCCGAATAACTTCCTTTGGCAGCGATCAGCGGGTTGGAATGATGCTCATCCCGGATATCCGGCCAGTTGTGCATCCGGTATTTCCATAAGGTTGTCGATACGGGCTGACCTTCAGGGTCTTTAAAGATATAACTGTTCTCTGGATAATAAGGCATTCCCGTGTCATCAATCAGGTGGACCGTGCCGTATTCACCAAAGTTAATCAATTCCCAGCCCTTTTTACTGTAATTAAAATCAAGCCAAGCCATTGCCGCTTCTACATTTTTGCTTTGCGTTGTGATCGCAGCTTCGATCCCCGCTCTTTTGAAATTTTTGTACGTGGTTGCGGACTTATCTCCTTTGTTTAGAACCGGGTTCAGTGCCCCCACAAAGTCGATACCGCTTTGCTCTTTCCAATAACTCCACATCGTATCCGGAGAGTCCATCATCATCGCGGTATCTCCCGAAATGGCACTCGCCATTCTCTGGTTAAAGTCTGCCGTTGCCCAGTCCGGGTTCAGTAATCCTTCTTTGTTCCATTGCTGCATGGTGGTCAAATATTCCTTAGCTTTCGGCTGTGCTGGCCCCCAGGCCACTTTGCCATTCTCATCAAGGAACGTCCAATCCCATACTCCATATGCGCCATTTATGATGCCGGTAAAAATCTGGCCGTAAGTAGAGCCGTAATTAAGTGGTGCTTTGTATCCGACTTCCTTTGCTTTTGTCAGGAAGGTATGCCATTCATCAATCGTATTTGGAACTTCAAGCCCTGTTTTATCCAGCGCCTCTTGCTTAATCAACGTTCCAAACCAAGTCCACTCTGAATATGGGGCGATGCCATAAAAGCCAAGCAGCTTGCCGTCATCCGTGACCGTGGTTTTTCTTCTTGATTCATCCGAATTGCGCCACTTCGTATAGTTCGGAGCATTTTTCTCCATCAGATCTGTCAGATCGATATAAGCGCCGTCATTTACGCCCGCTTCAAAACCTCCCGGATAACGTCCCGGCTCAATGATAATGTCAGGCAGTTCACCGGAGGAGATCATCAGCGTGAAGGCATCCGCTTCCTGGCCGATTGGCGGCGTGATGAAGTTTACTTTGATTCCCGTTAATTGCTCCACCTGCTTCTGGACAGCATGATTGTTCATATCCGGAATATTGGAATTCGCAGGCATCCATACATCCAGAACCACATCACCTTTAACAGGATAAGCTGAGTAATCATTTGGAATGACTTCTTCGAAAACGTCGCCGAGGTATGTATCATTCAAGGAATGATTAACTTCGTCGATTTGCTCTTGCGTTGGGGCTGTATTGCCGCGTATGTCTGCGCTGATATCTGTAAACTCAACCGGGTCTTTGGCTGTGCTCTCGTTCTCTTTGTTGTTGGAGCCACCGTTATCAGCCCCATTGTTTGCACTGTTGCCACTACATGCTGTTACAGTCGAAATGATCAGTATTAACACAAATAAAAGACTAAAAAAACGCTTTGCATTGTTCTTCATACTTAACCTCCCACTATAAAATATTTGCCACAACGCCTTAAGCAAATCCAAAGCTTGGAACCACGCTCCTTTTTGCCCTGTAGATAACTCCCCTTGATTAATACAGTTTTTCTGTATCTCAGATCGAATTATAAGCATCCAAAATCCATATGTCAACGCTTTCATACAATAATTTTGTAATCTTACGAACTTTTCTCAAACAAATATATGGCTACACCAACTACAAACCTATTAAAAAAACGTACTAAACACCCTGTATTTTGGCGAAAAAACCCTTATAACACAGGCGTTTTTCGTCAATTATTATCGACAGCGAATAAAAATATCTGCATTACATGAAAAGGCCATTCATTACAGTTTTTCTGTAATAAATGGCCTTTTCAATCTTGTTTTTCTGTTTTATTCTTATTCTCCCGACGGTACGGTCTGAGCAAGCGTATCCCTACAAGGAACCCCAAAATCCGGTGTCCCATCCACCTTCCACCCAAATTTCTGGATACGGGTTGCTCGCAAAGACACATCCGCTCCAGCGGAAGGAAGCGCATGATAGACTATCCAATCTTCCTTGCCATCAGGAGATCGTGTGAAGCTATTGTGCCCCGTGGCAAAAATCCCGTTCTCTACACTTTTGCAAAATACAGGCGACATTGATTTTTCCCATGACAGCGGTTGCAAAGGATCTGCCGCTTCGCTCATGGTGAGCATCCCTAGTGCATAATCCTCAGACCAAGTCGTACTTGCCGAATAAACCATGAAAATACGATTGTTGCGCCGCAAAATTACCGGACCTTCGTTAATCGCCATGCCACCTTGCTTCTCCCATGACAGAGTTGGAGCGGTAAGCAGGTGATGTTCCCCTTCCAAGGTCCAAGGATTACTCATTCGCATAATGTAAATAGCCGACCCATAATCAGGGAAATGACCATATCCCGCATACAGAAAGTACAGCTGATCCCGCAATGACATTACTGTTCCATCCAACCCTGGGACAGGTGTCTGCAAAGCACCTCTCCATACCCACTGCCCTTCCAGCGGGTTTGCCTCTTCATTCTCCAGCACGCAAATCCGTCGTGAATCGTCGCCTCCTCCGTCATTCGCAGTGTAGTAAATGTACCATTTGTTGTCCAAATGATGAATTTCCGGCGCCCACAGATTGTAACTGTAGCTGCCCCCCGGTTCGGGAGACCAGATCACTTTCTTGTCGCCCTCCGCAAGGCCGGTCAAGGTTCTAGATCTCGTCAGCTCCAGACATTTAGCTTTTGTGGCCATAAAGTAATAATAGCCATCGGTATGTTTGAATACCCATGGGTCTCCTGAGCTTGCTACAATTGGATTTAAATAAGTTGTACGCTGTGACATTCCCTTTCCCTCCTTAGCTTTTCATCCCCGTAAAAACGATCCACCGCGGCGATAATAATACACAAATCCCGATTTTCCAGCACCTCCCATAAAATAATAACTCCCATCATACTCAGCTCTCCTAAAGTTGTCTAGAGTGGTAAATAGATACATCCGAACCCTGATCCATTTTCCAAATAAAGCACTTTCCTTTCGAAAATGAGCTTTTCCTCCACTTCCCACGCTTTGCGTCAATCGACAAACTTCACATTGTCCGGTAGAAAAAACGTGCTCTTTGTGATAGACTCACTAATAACAATGACTTCTCCGTTCATTTTAGGCGGTAACTGTTTATACCAAAACAGCGGCTTTTTTTATAGAAACGGCATCGCTTTTCTTATTCAGGAAGCAGGTCCCCGTTCTTTCTATAAACCGTATATACGCAGGTCTTTGGAGTTCATTGCGTTAATGCGACACTATATTTGATTGAAATTCATTTAGGGGGGAATGTCATTATGGCAGCCAAGAAAATGCGTTCAGACATGATTAAAAAAGGCTTTGACCGTGCTCCACACCGTAGTCTCCTGAGAGCAGCCGGAGTAAAAGAAGAAGATTTCGGAAAGCCGTTTATTGCGGTCTGCAATTCCTATATTGATATTGTTCCAGGGCATGTGCATTTGCAAGAGTTCGGTAAAATCGTTAAGGAAGCGATTCGCGAAGCTGGTGGCGTTCCTTTTGAATTCAATACGATCGGCGTAGATGACGGAATTGCTATGGGACATATCGGCATGCGTTATTCACTGCCAAGCCGCGAGATCATCGCTGACGCCTTGGAAACCGTAGTTTCCGCGCATTGGTTCGATGGCATGGTCTGCATCCCTAACTGTGATAAAATTACACCGGGCATGATGATGGGCGCACTGCGTGTTAACATCCCAACCATGTTCGTAAGCGGCGGCCCAATGAAAGCCGGCGTAGATAGTAAAGGTAACAAGCTCTCTCTGACCTCGGTATTTGAAGGCGTTGGTGCTCACCAAGTCGGCAAAATCAACGATGCAGAGTTGCTTGAATTAGAACAATTCGGTTGTCCAACCTGTGGATCTTGTTCCGGAATGTTCACTGCCAACTCCATGAACTGCCTTGCAGAAGCACTTGGACTGGCATTGCCAGGTAACGGTACAATTTTGGCTGTTGCTGATGAGCGTAGAGAATTTGTTCGCAGATCCGCAACACAACTGATGGAATTGATTAAGCTGGATCTTAAACCAAGAGATATCGTAACTAAAGAATCCCTTGATAACGCATTTGCACTGGATATGGCAATGGGTGGTTCTACTAACACAGTGCTGCACACCCTTGCATTAGCTCAAGAAGCAGGTATCGATTATCCGCTTGAACGCATTAACGAAGTTGCAAACCGTGTTCCATATCTGGCTAAGCTGGCTCCAGCTTCTGATATCTTTATCGAAGATGTGGACCGTGCGGGCGGCGTTAGTGCTGTATTGAATGAACTGCTGAAGAAACCAGGTGCTCTGTTCGGGGAATGTATGACCGTTACCGGCAAAACATTAGCCGAGAACGTAATCGGACACGAGATCCAAGATACTTCCGTAATTCATACTATCGACAACCCTTACTCCGAAAGAGGCGGTCTGGCCGTACTTTACGGAAACCTGGCTCCTGAGGGTTCTATCATCAAGGTTGGTGCAGTTGATGCTTCAGTAGGCGGATATCATAAAGGTCCTGCGATCTGCTTTGATTCCCAAGAAGCTGCACTGGAAGGTATCGCCAACGGTAAAGTTAAAGAAGGCCATGTAGTCGTTATCCGCTATGAAGGTCCTAAGGGCGGACCTGGAATGCCGGAAATGCTGGCGCCTACTTCACAAATCGTGGGTATGGGGCTGGGTGCTAAGGTCGGTCTGATTACAGACGGTCGTTTCTCGGGGGCTTCCCGCGGAATCAGTATCGGTCATATCTCTCCAGAAGCAGCTGAAGGCGGTCCGATCGCTTTTGTTGAGGATGGAGATATCATTGAACTGGATCTCAACAACCGGAAGATTGAATTGCTGGTTGAAGAAGAAGTATTAGCAGTTCGTCGTACAGGTTGGAAAGAATTCGAACCTAAAGTTAAAACTGGTTACCTGGCTCGTTACTCCAAAATGGTTACCAACGCAAGTAACGGCGCTGTGCTGAAGATCTAATCCCTTTAGCAGAAAAGAATATTAAAACAAGCAAGAGCAGTCCCACCTTAGTATTTTACTGGCGGGCTGCTCTTTTTTTAAATTATCCCAACAAAAAAATGTTCCACAACCCATCGCTGGATTGTAGAACATCTCTTTACACGTCCACTGTATAATATTTATCAATAAGATCATGAATCAATTTGTTACTGTCGCACCTGGCATTTCTACTTCCGCAACCGAATCATTAAGTGACAACGATTCTTCCTGTTGCGATTTGCGTTTTTTTGCAGTTTTCGGATGATGAGGCAGCTGTTGATTCATCTTTTTGAGCAGCTCTGAGACAGGCATCAGGATAAGCTTCGGCACAAGGACCTCGCTCCGTTCTTTAAGCCTTGCCCCACCTGCTGGATGAATCACACTTAACAGGATCCTTAAGTAAAATTTGGAGGAACGTGCGAATAAGCCATCCGGCAAATCACGTACGGTAAAGCCGAATTTCTCCGGTCCCCGGTTAATCATGCTGACTCCGTAAAGCGCTTTGGCTTCTGCAAGATCCACATCTTTGGCAATGATCTCAGCAAGAATGGGCAGATCCTTTTCCATTCTGCGGATCATTCGAATCGCTAGTTGAGCGGAAGAACGTGAATGAATTCCTAATTCGAACAACTGTTTATTATCGATGTGCAGCTCAATGACTTTGTCGCCTTTACGCAGCAGTTCTCCACCCTCGAGTTCAACCGGTTCGCCCTGATATTTCCGCATCCGATAATGCAGGAAAGGATCTGACGGAGTAATCGTTTGGAGATGAAAAAGAGCTTGAAATACCTGTTCCCAAGCTAACCAAAGTCCTACAAGCACCCGTTTACCAAAAGATAAGCGCCGGATAGGTGACGTCTCAGCCATCTTAATCATTTCGTCAATCCGAATGCTGCGGAGTCCCCGTTTACGGGCTTCCTCCAGTGTCTGCTCAAGAGCCACCAGCATATTCCCTGGAGCATCCGCATCTGCACCCAGCGTTGTGCCGCTATCATGCAACAACATCACTTCCCCGGGATTTAGACGGGCCAGCATCTTCTCAGTAAGTTTTTCGGCGCCGAGCTTCTCACGCCAATCGCCAAACATTGCCGACCAAAGCACAATTTCAACTTGGCGTCGTTTGGAAATATCAAATAAATTGACAATGCCCCAAGGTGGACGGTAATACGTACTGCGTTCGCCAATAATATTATAAATAATATCATTCGTACGTTGAATCTGCCGGCGGACGGTTGCTGGCCGCATGAGCCAGTTCGTCTTGTGAACATAATTATGAATCCCGATGAGATGTCCCTCATCATGGATACGCTGAATAAGATCAGGATAACGTTCAGCATTAGAGCCTACTACAAAAAAGGTCGCTTTTGCATCATACCTCTTCAGTAATTCCAGCAATAATGGTGTAAATCGAGGATCAGGTCCATCATCGAAGGTCAGAGCAAATTCATTTCGCCCAGTTCCTTTACGAAAGACACGGTAACCAAAAATCCGGCTGATCATACCAGGGATAAAAGCATAAAATGATGAGATGTAAAATAACCAGAGCAGCAAAGTCTGCATATTAATTCCCCGCTTTTCCAGAGTTGACTTTGGCTCGCCTAATGTCTGCAAGCAGAACCTGTGAAACGGCCAAGTGAAGTAGAATAAAAAAAACGTTACCCCCTATTTTAACACATGTATCAAAGAAATAGACGCTTTTAAAGTAAAATCATGTACAATGTAATCAACCTGGCATATCCACTTATAAAAAAAGGGAGTTGTTTATATCTATGCTGCCGTTATACAAAAAATATTGGCGCACATTTTTTGACATCGGATTAATTGTCCTCACGGTTTATTTAATTATGTTCTCCTTTAGTAAACTGTATCAGTTAGCTGCACCTGTATTCCTGTCTTTTTTTGTATTTTTGCTTATAGAACCCTTGGCCCGCTTCTTGAACCGCCGTGGTCTTGGTAAACCTTTCGCCTCCGCTATTTCAGTGTTGCTCTTTCTGATTGTGCTGTTAGGTACATTATTTGGTGCCGGTCTACTGATTACGATCCAGGCCCTTCACTTCCAAGAGAACCTCCCTAAATATACATATGTGGTGCAGCAGCATTTTGTGGAGACCACGACCTACCTGCAGCAAAAAATAGATAACTTGCCACCCGATATTACGAACAAGGTCAACAGCTACTTTAAAGATGCCACGGATGTCCTAACAGGATGGCTGATTACTTTTCTAAAATATATGGCCGGTATTCTTGGCTCCTTCTCCACCTTCATGGCCAATTTCGGGATAGCCATCATTTTGGCATTTTTCCTTAGCATGGAGATCAAAGATTGGCGTAAAATCGCGCATGACAAAATGCCAAAAACTTTTAAGAACGCCTTTGCCTTTTTACAAGGCAATGTTTTTAAAGCCATCGGGTCCTATTTAAAAGCACAACTTATTCTGATCAGCATTACTTTTGCCATAGTTCTGGTCGGCTTATTTATTCTGCGAACCGGCAACGAAATCACAATGGCGTTAGTCTGCGCTGTATTTGATGTTTTGCCGCTTCTTGGCGTGACGACAATTTTAGTCCCTTGGATCATCTATTTGTTCATCGTGGGCAATACTTCACTGGCTATCGGATTAATTATCCTCCTTGCCATTGTACTAATTGTTAGACAGCTGCTTGAGCCGAAGATTACCGGGAATTCGATTGGCGTATCCTCAGCTTTCCTTATGCTGTCGTTCGTCATTCTGTCCACATCTGCTTTCGGTATGGCCGGTCTGATCCTGTCGCCGATTCTGCTTATTCTGATAAAAGAACTGATTCAACAAGGGTATCTTCAGAGCTGGATCTATCTTCCGCAAGAGGAATTTATCGTTTCGCCCTTTGCTGCTAACGGTCCAGCTTCCAATCATACCAGCTCTGCGCCACCACCTGAACCTCAAGCTCCAGAGGGAACCGATGATAGTAAATCCAACACTTGACCAAACAGCTTAACCGCTAGATGTGAACTGTCCGGAGCAACGTTCTCAACCGCTACCGACACAGCATATCTGGGATGATCCACCGGCCCATAGCCGATAAACCATTGATTGTTACGCGGCACACCCTTAACAAGGGTTTGTGCCGTACCTGATTTCCCGGCAACCGGCCATTTCGTACTCTGCAGACTTGTGCCGGTTCCATCCGTAACAACTTTACGCATCCAGGACAGCAGCTGGCGGGCTGTAGATTCTGAGATCCTCCCTGCAGTTGAAGGGGAAAGATGACCCGGCAGATCCTCTAGCTTTTGACCATTTGCAAAGGTCACACGCTGGAGAATTCTTGGCGCTCTCACTTCCCCTCCATGCAGTAACGTCACTACCAGGTTGGCTGCCTGAAGTGGTGTCACTTGCACATCTCGCTGCCCAATGGCCGTCTGCACTCTGGCGCCTGGATCATCCGGCAGCAAAGAAGTGAAGATCGTCCCCTTCTGCTCACCGGATAGTGGCTTAAGAACTGGAAAACCAAGCGTATTCTCCGCTTGCCAGCTAATATCTCTTCCGAGCCCCAGCGCGAGTGCTGTCGCTTGAAGCTGCGCCCCACTTAAGCGCTCTGCCAGCGCAGCAAATACTGTATTACAGGACACGGCGAACCCTTGCGCCAGCGTGAGGGCGCCGTGTCCTTTTCCTTTTAGACAAGATAATCCATATTTCTCATATTGCCCTGAACAATAGAAGAGCTCATCCGCTGAGGTGACCTCGGCTTCTAGTGCCGCTGCTGCTGTGACGATTTTGAAGATTGATCCAGGTACAGCAGCCTGCAGCGCCCGGTTATTCCACTCTCCCCCTTCAGGGGATATCTTCTCTGGGTCGTAAAAAGGTAAAGATACCATGGCTTCAATATCTCCCGTTCCGGTGTCTAACACCACCACGGCTCCTTCCTCCATTCCAGCTTTGACAGCTAACTCCTCTATTTGTTCCTGAAGCTTTTTATCAATCGTTGTATATAAAGACAGCGGATAATACGGATTGCCCGGGGTTCGTACTTGAATGGGACTGCCCGGGACACGTTGCCCGTGCGCATCAACCTGAGCGTATGCCTCAGTATGCCCGACGCCTCGAAGCAACGGCTCCAGGGTCTTTTCTAACCCGTCCGTTCCTGTCATCGGAATTCTCAGCCCCGATGGCGAAGCCTTCCCACCAGTGTTTGGGACCGCTTCCGATAAATATCCAAGCCACTGCCGTCCAGTTGCGTTCCCATCATATCTGCGAGCAAAAGGAAGCACGCCTACGCCCTCGATCCCCAATGCACTCACTTCTTCCGCTTGTGCGGATGTAAGTGCGAGCGGTCCTTTTCCCACTGAGGATGGCCAAAGCAGAGGTTCTTTAAGGGAAGAGCGCTTGTTTAGCAATTGCTCATAACTCACTCCAAGGATAGCTGCCAATCGGTGCATGGACTCAGCTTCTTCGTATACAACCTTCGTCACGGTATTCCTAGCCTTCGCCTCTTGAGGAAAAAAAGCAGCCGTCCAAATGGTTTCCCCGGCAAGGGGTTCACTCTTTCGGTCATACAGGCGCCCCCGCCCAGTATCCAATACAGTCTCCCGTTCGCTTTGAATTTCCGCCATCTTTGCAAGTGTATATTTCGTTCCAGGGACCGTCTGTTCCTTCATAAACAGTTGAATCCACGCCAGCCTAAGGACCAACACGGCTACCACTGAACATAAAATAATCAGTCCGCCGAGTATGCGTCTGTGGACATTATTGTGCAATCCCATTCCTCCTGACTGACGTTCATAGCCTTTATTATGTCCCACCCGCTGGATTATTTACACTCATGCTTAGTTAGCTATTTTATAACCTTTTGAATAGCACAAAGACCAGTCCCAAATAATTGGAGACTGGTCTTTGTATTGAAAATAATTACTGAGGTTATGCAAGGTTACAAATTAAACTTGGACAGTTTTTCTTGCAACTGCCGGGACGCATGCTCAAGCTGCTCAGACAGCTCCACTAAATGATCACTCACACTTTGTTGCTCCCCGCTAAGCGAAGCCACTTCTTGCGAAGCTGCTGATGATTCTTCTGCAATGGAGCTGATATTGCCCATGGAATTTGACAGCACCTTTTGGGATTGGCTCAAGCTATCCATCGATAAAGCAACAGATTCCAAACGTGTAATAAAATGACGCATCTGATCCTGTACAGATACGAAGATATCGCTAGTGCTCTCCACTGAAGTCACCTGCTGATTAAAAAGAGGGGCTACTTCCGAGAGAACACCTACGGTCTCGTTCATATCCTTCATAATGGTGTCTGTTATATTAGCCACCACAGCAATGGAATCTTTGGACTGATCTGCAAGCTGGCGTATTTCATCGGCCACTACCATAAATCCACGGCCGGACTCCCCTGCCCTTGCCGCTTCTATCGTTGCATTTAGAGACAAAATATTCGTCTGCTGTGTAATATTCTGCATAACATCAAGCACCTTCATCACTGATGATGTGGTGTCTTGCAGCTCATTCACTTTCAGCACAAGTTTATTCGTCATATCGCCCGTCTTATTGGTCTTGCCAAGCAGCTCTTTTAACTCATTAAAACCTTCTTCACTAAGCACGCCGATACTATGTGCGGTATGATCCATCTCATGCGTAGCTGAGTTCACTTTGTTCATTTGCACCGAAATTTGCCCCGTAAGCTCGTTGCCCTGGTCCGCCTCCAAAGCCAGGCTGCCTGAACCTCCGGCAATTTCTTCTGTTGCAGCGGCAATCTCTTTGGCTGCCATCGCTGTCTTACGCGATACTCTACTAAGCTCATCGGCAGTTTCCATTACCTTCCGAGCGGTTTCATTAGTATGGATTACCAGTTCTGTGATCCGTTCCATCATCCTATTAAAGGATCCCGACAACTGACCAATTTCATCTCGTGAGGTAATATCCGTGCGTACTCCAAGATTTCCATCTGCCCCCTTAGACATTAAATCTTTAAGCCGGGTCAAGGGCTTGGATACCATTCTGTACATCCAGTAACCAATTAGAATGGCGACAATAGCAGCCACCGCAACAATAATATATGTAGTTTTTAGAATACGAAGGGCGTCCTTCGTAAGATTCTCAGCCGGAACAACACCAAGCAATCTCCAGCTGGAGCTTTCCATCGTCCCATACACAGCTAGTATGGATTTCCCTTTCTCATCCTTCGTTGGCAATGACCCCGCCTCATGCTCCAAACCATGAAGAAGGGTCCCTCCCAGACTGAGATAAGTATCTGTTCCTACTTGCTGGGACGATGCGATCAATTCATCCTTATCCGTCAGCAATTGCATGTAAGAGCTGGGTCCGAGATCAACTTTACGAAGCTGATTTTCTAATTCACTAATTCTAATATCACAGATAATTATGTATCCCGGGCTTTGTGTATCCCCAGCTATCGATTGTGCCAAATGAAACATACCCGAAGTATTTCCTTCTTGTTCTTGTACTGTCCGGGGAATCCACAGTGTTTGTGGTTCCTCTTCAAGCTGCTTGAACCATGATGATTCTCTGAATTCCTTGATAAAAGCGTTGTCTTTTGATCCCGCTGAAGAAGTGGGGACTTCCTGATTCATCGGGATGAGGTATACAGCTTCTACCCCCTTTGATGCGGTCAGCCAGGCATTCAGCTCGGCGCTAATCTGGTTAGACTGCAAATTACGTTCCTCATTACTTGTAGTGGGATTATTCCCTTGTTTGAGTGCATCCTGAATCTCATTGTTGTAAAGAATTCTTCCTAGGCCGTCCTCATAACGCAATAATTCAACATCAAACTTCTCTGCAGCTTGGACGACTGTCTGTTGATTGGCTGACAGCGCGTTATTCTCGATCGTTTGCTCAGCTACGGAATAGGAAATGTAGCCAAGTGAGAGAACGAGCACCATTGTTGAGATGAAGAAGATGAGAAAAAGCCGCACCCCAATCGATTTGGCAGGGTGCAGCTGGAAATGCGCCTTTTCTTTTTTTGCTTGCGACTTCATCAATTGTTCACCACCGTTGTCTTCAGTTATGCCTGCTGGCTTATCTCTTACAAGGTCATGAACAATTCCAACGCCCGATCGGCAAGATATGGTAAATACTCATGACCGTACTCATAATAAACCATAAGCTCTTTGGACGCTAGTATTTTATTGTATGCGGCAAATTGAGTTGAAGGTGGACAAATCGTATCGGATAACCCGGTAACCCACAGTACTTTAGCCTGAATTCTTTCCGCAAGATTCTGAATATCGATATAGCCGAGCCTATTAAAAATCTCATCCTCACGCAAATGATGGGGATCAAAAAACCGGAAATAATAGTTGATCTCCTCATAAGCTGAGGTGGTAATATCCAGTTCCCAAGCACGTTTATAATCTGAAAGGAAGGGATACACAGGCAAGGCTATTTTTAAGCGAGGCTCTAATGCTGCACAAGCGACAGTAAGCGCTCCACCTTGAGATAGTCCAAAGGCACCTACACGCTCAGGATCAACTTCATCCATAGACATCAGAACTCGGGCAGTCTGTGCCGTATCCAAAAACACATTGCGATAATAAAGGTTATCTGGATTAGGATCATCAATCCCTCGAATGATATGTCCACGTATCGTGGTGCCCTTTACGGTAAGATTATCTTCGGAGAGGCCGCCCTGTCCGCGACAATCCATCGCCAAGACGCTAATCCCGTGGGCAGCATAAGCCACCTTCTCCATCCAATCCCCGCTGTCACAGGAGTACCCATGGAACATCACTACACCGGGGCCTTTTTTATGTACGTTTTTCTTCGGTCTTACATATTTGCAATGGATTCTTGCACCGCCAACTCCGGTAAAATACAAATGGAAACACTCCGCAAGCTCACTGACAAACTCCGCCGGCTCCAGCTCATAATCCAGCGGCTGTGCATCCAGATCACGTAATGCCCGCTCCCAAAACTGCTCGAAATCACCCGGCTTTGGACTACTTCCGTTATATTCCTTTAACTGTGACAAATTCATGTCGCTTCCCAAAATATTGTTCCTCCTTAAGTTATGTAACGATATTGTTCGCTTACTGTTCGTAACCGCGAAGCATCGTTACAGTTACTATGCTAGATAGAAACGGAAAACCCAATATGGGTTTTCCGTTGGTGTATGGATATTTGCGATGGGATAGTGGGACGGGATAGTGGGATGGGTTAGTTGCGTTTTCTGCGACTGAATAGTTTAATTGCAGCTCCGAGGCTGGATAGTTGCACTTTGTGCAGCTATATTTCAGCTGAATATGTGTGTTTTCCTCTTAGTTGCACTTTGTACAACTAAAAAACAGTAAAAGGAGCTTTTGGAGGTTACTTGGCTGATATAGTTGCACGAAGTGCAATTATATCGCCTAGCACCCTAGGTATAGTTAGTTTAAGTGCATAGAGTGCAACTATTTACGTCAGAGCCATAGAGTAACTAAGCAACAGACTGACTGAGTCGCCAACAGAGATACTTTTCCCTCTCATCTGCTACTTTCCCATACCTTAACAACTAATCCCAATCCATATACCTACTACCTTCTTATTACCTCCACAACCACTCACATTCCACTTACCCGCTATCTTCCTCTTACCTCTACAACTAATCACAATCCATGTACCTACTACCTTCTTATTACCTCCACAACTACTCACATTCCACTTATCCGCTATCTTCTTATTACCTCCACAACTAATCACATTCCACGTACCTACTACCTTCTTATTACCTCTACAACCACCACATTCCACTTGCACGATACCTTCCTATTGCCTTCACAACACCCACATTTTCCACCTTGCCCATTAACTTCTTTATAATCGGCACAGTAACAGCTTCTGGCTGGATAGTTGCACTTTGTGCAGCTATTACAGCTGAATATGTGTGTTTTCTCTCTTAGTTGCACTTTGTACAGCTAAAAAACGGCAAAAGGAGCTTTTGGAGGTTACTTGGCTGATATAGTTGCACGAAGTGCAATTATATCGCCTAGTAACCAAAGAAATGTTAGTTTAAGTGCACAGAGTGCAACTATTTACGTCTGAGCCATAGAGTTGCACTTTGTGCAGCTATTACAGCGGAATATGTCTTTTTCCCCTTTTAGTTGTACTTTGTGCAGCTAAAAAACAGTAAAAGGAGCTTTAGAAGGTTACTTGGCTGATATAGTTGCACAAAGTGCAACTATATCAGCCAAGTAATCAAAGAAATGTTAGTTTAAGTCCACAGAGTGCAACTATTTACGTTAGAGCCATTGAGTAGCAAAGCCATGGAGTAACCAAGCCACAGAGTAACTAAGCAACAGACTGACAAAGCCGCCAACAGAGACGAATTCCCCCTCACCTGCTACTTATCTATTACAAGCAATATTGAGTTGTTCTGTTGCACATTCTGCAACAGAACGGAGGCCGCACATGGCAACCTCCGCACTGAGCACACTTAACAACACCAATCCCAACACTTCTTTCGAACTCTACGCTACGCAATTCTCCGGACAAGCAAGCTCCCTGCAAATATAGGTCATTAAGTCCAATTAGATTTTGCCTAAACCTGCATCATCGCCAACCTCTTCATGAGTTTCGATGACATAGTTGACGATTTCATTAACCGTTGTATAAGCAACGCCTACATAAGTATCAGCAGCGCCATAATAAATGGCGATACGGCCGGTTTCTGCATCATGCAGTGTGGCACATGGGAACAGGACGTTATTCACAAAACCTCTTTCCTCATACCATTCTTCTGGCGTTAATACAAAGTTTTTCGAGCGATATTTTACTTTCGAGGGCTCATTGATATCCAAAATAACCGCCCCCATGCTATACACAAGACCGTTGCAGGTTCCAGTTACGCCATGGTAGAACATCAACCAGCCTTCAGTAGTTTCAATCGGTGCTGGTCCGCCACCAATTTTGACACTTTGCCACCAGCCTTGACCACCCTTGGTCATTACATGGCGATGTTTTCCCCAATATACGAAGTCAGGGCTCTCACTAAGGAACACATCACCAAATGGCGTATGGCCACTGTCACTTGGACGGGACAACATCACGAAGTTATTGTTGATTTTTCTAGGGAACAGTACGCCGTTCCGGTTGAATGGCAGGAATGGGTTTTCCAAGCTGATAAATGTTTTGAAATCTTGTGTTTTAGCTACACCAATAGCTGCGCCGTAGAAATCTGTACACCAGATAATATAAAATGTATCTTCAACCTTCACCAGACGTGGATCGTAAGCATAACGCGGCTGATAAGGATTACCTTCTTCATCTATAAATCGGATCGGCTCATCATCGATTTTCCAATCCAAACCATCCACACTATGTCCCATACGCAGATGCGGACGAGTCGTGTTATCTTCTACACGAAATACACCAATAAAACTGCCTTCATACGCAGCAACCGCACTATTGAAAATACGGGCTACACCTTTTGCAGGATTTCTTTTGATAACCGGGTTATCATTATGTCTCCAAATCGGATTCTCGTAGCCAGCAGGCTTTTCTTGCCAAGGCATGTTCGGGATGTTAATTGCACTTGCTCCAACCAATTTTACTTCACTCATTAGTTTTCCCTCCAAATGTATGCAACTTTTCAGTATGCTATTTTATCTAGTACTGTTATTAAATTTACTGTTGAGCTCACTTTACAGAACCTTGCGAAAAACCATTGTAGATATATTTTTGCAAGGCGGTAAACACAACCAATGTAGGTATAATTGCGATCATAATCGCCGCACATATTACTTCCCACTGCGATCCATATGGACCTTTAAACTTAAAGAGTGCTGTGGAGATCGTTTGCAGATCTGTTTTCGGCATATAAAGGAAAGGGGTGTAAAAATCGTTATAAATATTAACACCCTTCACGATCACTACAGTTACAATCGCCGGCTTCAACAATGGCAAAATAATTCTCCAATAAATCGTCCAATACGAAGCTCCGTCCAGCATCGCGGATTCATCCAGTGACTCGGAGATCGAATCCAAAAACTGCATGAAGATATAAACAGCGATAATATCCGTGCCCAAGTACATAACGATTGGCGCCCATCTGGTATTAAATAATCCCAAGTGATTGATGATTTGGAAAGTAGCCACTTGTGTAGTTACGCCTGGAATCAGAGTAGCAATCAGGAACATACTAATTAGGATCTTACTGCCTTTAAATTTGAAGCGCGATAAAATATAAGCCATCATCGAACCCGTCAACGTGGCACCCGCAATAGAAATCACAACGATAATGACAGTATTTTTAAAACCGAGCAGCATTTTCCCGTCTACAAAAGCCTTTGTGTAGTTGGAGAAATTCAACCAATTCTCTGGCAGCGTTAACGGTCCGGTAGAAGCATATTCCGTTCCGGTCTTTAATGAAGCGAAAAACACGACCACGATAGGTATCAAAGCTACAAGTGCTCCCAAAATCAAGGTGAGATATTTGAATATACTAGCAGTGGTATATTTTACAGAATGCATAGTTTATTTCTCCTCCTTGATCAGAACGCGCTGCAAAATAGTAACTATGATAACAATACCCAGCAATACCACGGCCATCGCCGATGCCAAACCAACCTTGCTGTATTTGAAAGCTACATCGACCGTCTGAATAACGAATGTACTACTTCCGTTTGATCCGCCTGTCATGACGTATGGAATTTCGAATACCCCAATGGCGCCACTAACCGCAAGAATCAAGTTCAATTGCAGAATACGTTTAATGCTTGGCAAAATAATATGCATAAACTGATGCCATCTGTTTGCACCGTCAATTTCAGCGGCCTCATAGATATCCTTACCGATAGAAGAAATAGCTCCAAGGAAAATCAGGAAGTTCATTCCCATGTATCTCCACAGTGATGCACCTGCGAGCGAGAAGTTAATCAAATTAGGATTCAGTAGCCACTTCTGCTGCAGACTGCCAAGCCCAATCAGATTAAGAATCGTATCTAGCGTTCCATCTGGTTTGAAGAAGAAGAGAAAGATAAAACCGATCGCTACACCGTTTAGCAAGGTCGGGAAGAACAAAATCCCTTTAAACAAGTTTTTCATGCGAACACTAAAGCTCAAGATGGTTGCAAAATACAAGGCAAGTGCCATCTGAATAAAAGTGGTAAAGAAATAATACAAGCTAACCTTAAACACAGAAAAATACTCAGGTTTTGTAAAAATGGTCTTGTAGTTTTCTAAACCGACATATTCCATATTTTTGCTCAATCCATTCCAACTGGTGAAGCTGTACCGAAACATACTGATGACTGGATAATAAGCGAATGTGAGCAGCAATAATATCGGCACTAATGAGAATAAGATGATGATAGCGATTCTTTGATTTTTATAACTCAAATTTGAAAACTTAAACACCCGATACACCTCCAGAAAAAGCATCCTCATTTATTTAAGACTCGTTTAAATGTGAAGGGGGAAATGCTTGTTAGCATATCCCCTCCCACATTCACTACCGCCTATAGCATTTAAGAAGCTTATAGTTGTTACTGTGCTGTGACTTTAGCGCGAGCGGCTTTCCACTTGTCGTTCAGGTCTTTCATGATGTCATCATAGGATTCTTTTCTGTTGCCAATCGCTGCTTCAATAATCCGTTTCTTGAAGTCTGGCTGCCAAGCACCGATCTCAGCTTGTTTGTCGATTTCATCAGACCAGCCTTCTTCACCAGCTTTAGCAGGAGCAAGAGTATCAAAGGTTACATCTGTACCTTCATATTGTTTCAGGATTTCCGGAAGCTCTGCACCGATAGCCGGGCTCATACCGCCGCCTTCAGTTGTAGGGTAATTAGATTCGTTGATGAACCAATCCACCCAAGCTCTAGCAGCTTCTTTGTTCTTACTGTGAATGCTGACACCCAGATTGTAGTCACCAGCAAGCGGCACAAGGATTTTATCCGCATTGGTTGGGAAAGGCATAAATCCAACATCGTCTGGATTTGTAGCCAGGCCTTTGATTTGGCCAATCGCCCAAGATCCAAGCACCATAGTCCCAATTTTTCCGTTGGCTAGATCAGCTTTGGAAGATTCCCAGTCTGTTGTAGTTGGATCTTCTTCAATCAAACCTTTTTGTGCTGCATCGTACAGAATTTTGTACAATTCATAGTGTGGTTGACCCGCTACATAGTTGTCGTCGCTAGCCACTTGAGCAATGTTCACATAATCACGGTCACCAGCTACTGTAGCCAGATCCGCTTCCCATTGTGTCAATGTCCAGCCTGCTGCGTAATTTGTGTAAAGAGGAACAGCTTGTGTTTTGTCTTTAATAGTCTGCAGAGCAGTCAAGAATTGTTCAGGCGTTTTGGGAACCTCTGTAATTCCGGCATCTTTGAAGACTTGTTTGTTATAGATAATGCCGTTAAAGTTGATGGTCATCGGAATACCATAGGCAACTCCGTCTACTGCACGTTCTTCCAGCCCTGTGTATTGTTTGCTCATTTCTTCAAGCTTGCCAAGGGGTTCGAAGAAATCAGGAATATCTTTTACAGCTATGCTAGTAGGTAACAAAAGAACGTCGCCATAATCACTAGTGCTCATACGAATTTTAATTTGGTCTTCGTAAGTAGCGAGCGCTTCAAAGTTCACCTTTACATCAGGATATTTCTCATTGAATTTAGCCGCATACTCTTTGAATACGGTATCAACAATATCTGTTCTTTGCGTTATGACTGTGATATCCCCTTTGATATCCTTGGCTGCTGTACCATCAGCTGGAGCAGTTGCCTCTGCTGAAGAACCATTGTTTCCTGTGTTTTTAGCAGCTTCATTGTTAGTGTTGTTGTTTGAGGAACAACCGCTAAACAATCCCGCCACAAGTGTTAGTGCCATCAAGCCCATCATTGTTTTGCCTTTTTTCATGCTGTTACGACCCCTCTCTTCAATTCAACTCTAGTTTTAGGTAAATAACAAATATAATAACTTTTATCATCGCTTATAACTTGAAAGAGTAGTCATTAATACCGGATTATCTGAATTACTCTTGAAAACAAGTGATGATATCGCTTACAAACCCATTATAAATCTATTTTCGACGCAAAACGATGGTTTCAATTGCTTTTTCTGGTCTTATATTTGTTATTTTTGTTTTACTTATAATAATTTTGTTATCTAATTTATAAAAATATCTACAAAAAAAGAGAGCTTTTCGCCCTCCTAATAAATAGCTTCCTATATATGCCTAAAACTCTCGTTCAATTTTCGGGAATTTACAGCCGCTTTTATAATCCTTAGGTGTCATACCACACATTTTCTTGAACAATTTATTAAAATATACCGGATCGCTATAACCCACCTTCTCGGCAATTTCATAATTCTTCAGGTCAGGATGCTCCATTAGCAGTTCCTTAGCTTTAGAAATTCTAATCCGAATCAGATAGTCTGTGATCGTCTGCCCCGTCTTTAATTTGAACAAACGGCTGAGATAACTCGCATTCATGCCCACCATCTCCGCTAGGCGTTCTAGCTCGAAGTTCTGATCATACTCTCTCTCCAGAATGCTTTTTGTCTGCTCAACTACATAATGTTCCCCACCATCCGCAGCTTGTGAGAAAATCTCCTCATGCTCCGTCACGTTCTTTTTCTTTACATCCTCTACTCTCTTAAGCAGCTCATATAGCTGAGTCTTATCAATCGGTTTAAGCAAATAATCCATCACCCCATGGCGGATCGCTCGACGGGCATATTCAAATTCACTAAAACCGCTAAGGACAGCAATAGGTATATCCTCCATATGGTCTCTAACCTGTTCAATCAGCTTAAAACCATCCATTCTAGGCATTTTGATATCTGTAATAAGCAGATCTATATCCTCTCGGGATAACTTTTCTAAATGTTCCCAGGCTTCCAACCCGTTTCCGTAAGATCCAATTACATGTACGTCTATTTCCATTCTGGATGTGATTTTTTCGAGTCCCCTGCGAATGACTTCCTCGTCGTCCGCAATCATAACATTTATCATTTAAGTAATTCCCTCCAGTTGTATCCGCCAGTTATTATGATTGCGCTATCATCACGAATAGTATCTCCCCATGCATTACGTCAATGTACGATTGCGCCCTTTTATAGTCTTATATTTACTATAACTAAAGTTATTCAAATTTCCCAGCTCCAACTACAAATTGTCCTTGAAATCATCTACGAAAAAGTATATAACTAAATTAAGCTGTTATTATAAACTAACAAAATAATAATAACTATCTAACAAAATTAATTTTGCTAATTTATCTATTTCCATTTGTAAAGTGAGGATCCTCGATGATGTTAAACAACGAATACATTGCAGGCGTAACCTGGGGTTTCTCAGGTAGACGTGGTTCATGGACAACAAAAGAAGCTGAGTGTTCGCTGGAATTAATGTCCTCTGTCACCGGAGCGAACTGGACGGCCATTGCGCTCAGTGCGCTTCAAGCTACCGCTCATTCTACGGAAATTCCCTACTGGGAGGCTCCAACCGTTAGCGACGAAGAAGTGAAATGGGCTATCAGCAAAGCGAAGTCACTCCAGCTAAAAGTATGCCTGAAGCCGATTGTTAATTGTGCTGACGGAACTTGGCGTGCCCATATTAACTTTTTTGATAAGGATGTCCCTTGCGAGCCTAAATGGTCTGAGTGGTTCAGCTCTTATACTAAATTTATTCTGCACTATGCCGCTATCGCTGAGGAAACAGGCTGTGAAATGTTCTGTATTGGCTGTGAGCTTGTACAGACGGATAGACGCGAAGCCGAATGGCGTTCGCTTATTGCCGAGGTGCGGAAGGTCTACTCAGGTATTCTTACTTATAATTGCGATAAGTATCAGGAGGATAACGTAACCTGGTGGGATGCGCTCGATGTGATTTCTTCAAGTGGGTATTATCCAGCTAGTGATTGGGAGGCTCAGCTCGACCGGATTGAGCAAGTGGTGAGCTCACAGAATAAGCCGTTCTTTTTCATGGAAGCGGGTTGCCCAAGCCGGAGCGGGAGCGCTGCGATTCCCAATGATTGGACCTTAAAGGGCGAACCAAGTCAAGAAGAACAAAGTAAATTCTATCAGGCAATGTTTCAAGGCTGTGAGCACAGAGATTGGGTTCAGGGCTTTATGCTCTGGGATTGGCCTACTCATCTTTATCCAATTGAAGAAGCAGCACAGAATGATGATTACTGTATGTACGGTAAGCAAGCCGCTGGGATCATCAACAAATATTTCACCTCAAAAATCACCAAATAATGTGAGGAGTGACTGATTACAATGATTAATTCACCAGAATTATGGTTGACCCAACTTGAGGATGAGCTGCAGGATAATATTCTTAGTTTTTGGATGAAACAGACGAAGGACGAAGTAAACGGCGGTTTTGTAGGTGAGATCGACAATCAGCTGAACATTACTCCTAACGCAGAGAAAAGCCTTGTGCTTAATGCCCGGATCCTTTGGTCCTTTGCGAGCGCTTACCGGATCTACGGTAAACCGGAATATCTGGCGATGGCAGAACGTGCTTATACCTATCTGATGGAACACTTCATTGATAAAGAGTATGGCGGATTATACTGGATGGTGGATGCTGAGGGCAGACCTTCTCAAGAGAAAAAGCAGATCTATGGCCAATCCTTTGCTATCTACGCACTGGCTGAATTCTACCATGCGACCGGACGTCCAGAAGTCTTAGAGGATGCGATTCAATTATTCCAGCTAGTTGAGAAATACGGCTATGATTTTATTTATAAAGGTTATGTCGAAGCTTTATCACGGGAATGGCAAATCACTGATAACCTCAGTCTCAGCAGCAAGGATATGAATGAAAAAAAATCTATGAATACCCATCTGCATGTTCTGGAAGCGTATACCGGTCTCTATCGAGTATGGAAGTCGGAGGAGCTAAAGAGCACGCTAACTGAGCTAATCGAAACGATGCTGGATCATATCATTGATCAGAAAGGCCAGCATTTTCATCTTTTCTTAGATGAGGGATGGAATGTGAAATCAGATATTATCTCCTACGGACATGACATCGAAGGAAGCTGGCTGCTGGTGGAAGCTGCTGAAACCCTTGGAGAAGAGCTGCTGCTGCAGCGTGTGCGAACAGTCGCTGTCTCCATGGCAGAAGCCGTTCTTGCGGAAGGTATAGATAGCGATGGTGGGATATGGAATGAAGCTGACCCAAGCGGGCTGCTGAGCAAAGATAAAGATTGGTGGCCGCAAGCTGAGGCGGTTGTTGGATTCTATAATGCTTATCAGCTGACTGGTGACAGCAAATTTAATGAGGCTGCCCAAGCCTCCTGGACTTTTATCGATAAATACATGGTGGATCACAAGCTCGGTGAATGGTACTGGGGCGTGGACGAGAACCTTCAGCCCCTGCCTCACGGATCAAAGGTTAGCGCCTGGAAATGTCCTTATCATAACAGCAGAGCCTGCTTCGAAATGATCGCACGACTGAAATCAACTATAAAGGAGACTGTCTAATGTCATCATTATTCCAAGAACGCAAACAACAATTAACAGAACGTTATGAAGCCCTGATCGCCCGCAAGAACGAAAAGCTTCCTTATGGAAACGGCATTTATGACCGTTATACTCATCCACTGCTAACTGCTGAGCATGCGCCCTTAATCTGGCGTTATGATTTTAACCCAGACACCAACCCTAATTTTGCCGAAAGAATTGGCGTCAACGGCGTCTTCAACCCGGGTGCTATTGCACTGAACGGCAAATTCTATCTTGTTGCTCGGGTTGAAGGCAATGACCGCAAATCTTTTTTCGCTGTAGCAGAAAGCGACAATGGCGTAGACGGCTTCCGCTTCTGGGATCATCCAGTTGTGCTGCCTGAGACAGAAGTTCCTGATATCAACGTCTACGACATGCGCCTCGTAAGCCATGAAGATGGCTGGATCTACGGCCTCTTCTGTACAGAACGCAAAGATCCAGAAGCTCCACATGGTGACCTTTCTAGCGCAGTAGCACAGTGTGGTATTGTTCGCACCAAAGATCTGAAAACCTGGGAACGTCTGGCGGATCTCAAAACAGGCTCTGCTCAGCAGCGTAATGTCGTGCTCCACCCTGAATTTGTAGATGGAAAATACGCCTTCTACACTCGCCCACAAGATGGCTTTATCGATGCAGGTTCCGGTGGCGGTATCGGCTGGGGACTCTCGGATACAATTGAAGATGCCGTAATTACTAGTGAGACCATCATGGATGAACGCCACTACCATACCATCAAGGAAGTTAAAAACGGCCAAGGTCCGGCTCCAATCAAAACTGCAAAAGGCTGGCTGCATATTGCTCATGGTGTACGCAACACAGCTGCTGGACTCCGATACGTACTATATGCTTTCTTGTCTGATCTGGATGAGCCAAACAAAGTCACTCATTCACCTGGCGGTCATTTCATCGCACCAGATGGTGAAGAACGTGTCGGCGATGTCTCCAATGTCGTGTTCTGTAATGGCGTGATTGCACGTGATAACGGTGAAATCTATATTTACTACGCATCCTCCGACACTCGTATCCACGTGGCTACAACTACCGTTGACCAAATGTTAGATTATGTGCTGAACACTCCAGAGGATCCACTTCGCTCTTATGCTTGTGTACAGCAACGTATTGCTCTTATTGACCGTAATTTAGCATTGTAAATAAGGTTTCATAAACCCTAGAAATCAACAGAGCAGCGATTCTCCTATTATTGGAGGATCGCTGCTCTGCGTTTTAATCATTCACTGTTTGCTTCAAGCGAATATCAATCATCTAAAGTATCTTAAGGACTCAGATGACGCTATTCACATATATTTAGCCTTTAAAGTATGTTTTCGGACTCCAACGACGCTATTCCCTGAAAAGAGGCCCATTTGGGGCGTTTTCTAGGACGATAGCTGCTCTGGAGTCCGTTAGTATTGCAAATATCGGATAATACTGCATATAGGGTCAGCTGTGTCCGTTAGCGGGTTACTATGCGTATTTGATTGCGTATTTGATAGTATTTGCAGTTTGCCTTTTCGACACAAAAAGCCATTTACATGACGCACATCCATACTTTTCAACCCATTCATGAGTAATTCCTATAGATTAAGCTCAAAATAGCTCAGTAACCCCTAACCTCAAGGAGGCTGAGATATTAATGTTCAAACGTATGGATGAAATCATGATCGAGATTCCTGAAGTTGAGAAGCCCGATCCCAATGCTGCTGCCGCTGTTCAGGAATTGCTTGGCGGAAAGTTCGGAGAAATGTCGACCCTTAACAATTACCTCTTTCAATCCTTTAATTTCCGTTCAAAAGACAAACTGAAGCCCTTTTATGATTTGGTGATGAGCATAACAGCGGAAGAGCTTGGCCACGTCGAGCTGGTTTCGCATGCCATCAACAAATGTCTTCGAGGGTCAACAAGTTATAAAGAGCCCGATTCCACCCCTCTAGGGTCCGCAAAAGATGCGCGTCTATCCTATCACTTTCTGGCTGGTGCACAAGGGGCTATGCCTTTTGATTCAACGGGGAACCCGTGGACCGGAGCAAACGTATTTAATAGCGGCAACCTAGTGGAAGATCTGCTACATAACTTCTTCCTCGAATGCGGAGCCAGAACACATAAAATGAAGGTCTACGAAATGACAGACCATCCAGCTGCACGCGCTGTAGTCGGATTCCTTTTAGTCCGTGGTGGTGTCCACGTGGTCGCTTATGCCAAAGCAATCGAAGTGGCAACAGGTGTTAATGTAACTAAGCTCGTGCCGATTCCTTCGTTAAATAATAAATCATTCAGTGAAGCAAAAAAATATGAAGAAAAAGGCGTGCACACCAAGCTATACACCTGGAGTGAAAGTGACTTCGGCGCCATCGATCAGATTTGGAAGGGAACCCACCCGGAGGATAATCTTCCGCTTGAAGTCATTCAGGGAGCCCCTAAAGGTTTTCCGATCCCCGTTGCTCCGGCAGTCGAAGAGGAATTCGCTCCAGGAATCTCCCCCGAAGACTTTAAAGAAATTGCCAAACGCCTCAAAATGGCTGGAAATATTACAGACTAATATTCATAGTGAATCTGGTGAGGAAGTTACTTACAATCTTCCTTACCGTAGATTCACTTTTTTTAATTGTACAAACTGCGGAACTCCTCCTCAAGCATGGACATCAGAATCATGTTATGAAACTCTCCGTCTACATAAAGAGCATCCCGCTCCACACCATCGCGTTGAAAACCAAGCTTCTCATAGACATGAACGGCTCTGGGGTTAAAAGGATATACGCCGAGATGGATGCGGTGCAGCTTCAAAGTTTCAAAGCCATATCGTAGCATTTGAGTCATAGCTTCAGTACCGTAACCCTTACCCCGATGTTCATGTCCACAAATGCCGATTCGGATATTTGCACTACGATTGTCCGGATCTATTTCATTTAGTACCACTTCTCCAATGAGCTCACCCGTGTCCTTTACTATAATCATAAGATCTACACGATCCTCGGCTGGAACACTAATCTTACGAATCCAAGCTGCTGTTTGCTCACGGGAGAAATCTCCTTGTGATCCTGTTAATTGCCCCATCTCAACATCAAGCAAAAAATTATAATAAGCCTCCAAATCGGATACTTGTACACCTCGTAGTTGAATCTGTTCGCCTTCAATCCTTGGCATGACAACTGGTTCTGTCATAGCTAAGCTCCCCCTTACTCAAGCAAATCACAACATAGTTCTAGTCTCGCGGCTTATCCACAGAATCACGATGAACAATGTCCGCTGCGATAAGAATTTTCTCAAGCGGCGCAGAAGGATTATGAATACGGCTCAGAAGTTTCTCCACTGCGGCTCGGCCCATCGCTTCTTTAGGAACATGAACAGTTGTAAGCGGTGGAACTCCTCTTAAGGCATCCTCAATATTATCAAAGCCTGTAACTGAGATATCCTCCGGAATATTAAACCCTTCTTCCTTAAGAATGTCACTGACCGAAAGGGCTGTGGAGTCGTTAGCGCAGACCAAGGCTGTCGGGAGTGTTTTGGCTTTTTTACGCTTATTCACCCAGCTTTTAAAATCCTCCTGAAATAAGTCTTCCTCCACCCCTTCCAGAAAAAGATTCGCATCATCTTCCAAAGGCAGTCTTATTCCGCTCTCCTCCAGCGCACTCCGGAAGCCAATCCACCGGTCGCGGAAACTGCGTGAGAATCCAATATTGCCGATAAAATGCATTTGGGTATGGCCTGTTCCCATCAAATGATTCGTAAGTCGAGCCATGGAATCCACATTATTTGCAAACACGGTATCACTTGGAATTAGCGGATCTTCATGGTCAATCAACACCATCGGCAGACCAATACGATGCACCTCAAGCAGTAAGGAAGTAGAGATTTGTCCCACACCTACTAAGCCAAGGATTCCATTTGGATTCAAAATATTGACGAAATTATCCGCACGATTCTCAGAGATAATGACCATCCCAAGCCCTTCCTGATCCAGCGCAATAGCAATACCATCCACAATTTTCCCCCAATACAAGGAATCCTGCGTCTGAGAACGAATATTCGGCATTAACACCAGCACGGATTGCTTATTCCGATCACCGCCACCTACCGGAGGGGTGCGTTTTATGCCTTGGACAAAAGCATTTTTTTGCGTAAAATAACCCAGCTGCGATGCCGCTTGAATCACTCGTTCTCTTGTCGTCTCATTAACGCCGCCTTTACCCGAAAGTGACTTGGAAACAACGAATTTGGATACGCCGAGATGATCAGCGATTTTTTGCATAGTGACCTTTTTAGCCATATATAACCCTCCAGAGAATGTCATCAAATTTATGTAGTACTAACTTTAAGGCTGAGAAGTTTCTGATGTTCCTGCCCGCGCTTCCTTCCATTTTGCATTCAATTCGTCAAAAGCCTTTTGTAAATCAGGCGCAGCCAGTAACTCCTGAATGTAATCCCCGGACCAAAAGGACAGCTTGGCTCTATTCGCCAGATCGATGAACGCATCACTTTGTACGGTAGCATCAAGTAGCTTAGGCTTATAAGATAAAAACTCACGGTACTGCGACATAGAGGAATTCAAGCTTCCATCAGCCGGAAGGAATCCCCAGTCATCCCGATAGGAAGTCTCCTTTACAAAAAAATTCAACCACGCCATAGCAAGCTCTTTGTTCTTGGTGTATTTACTAACCCCCATGAACCAATCTGGATTGATCGGTGCATAATGAGTGCTGCCATTATCATAAGGAAACGGGAAGAATCCTATATCATCCGGTTCAGCCCCCACATCAAGGACTTGTCCAATCGTCCAATTCCCCAGTAAATACATTCCTGCTTGACCTTTAGCTAGCCTAGTCTTTGATATCTCCCAATTGTTCGAGAATAGTTCATCTTCTACGTAGCCTTTACCAATTAAGGTTCGAGCAATGGAAATTGATTTCCCCCACTCATTATCAAGCTGCCATGGGCTATCCTCATTTACCATATTATTTAGATACTCTGGATTGCCTGTCATATAGTTAACCAGACTGTTCCCCCATTCACGTAAAGGCCAGACGGCCCCATAATTCATATATAGGGGGATAATACCCGCTTGTTTTAATTTCGCACAAGCTTCGTAGAATTCATCCAGTGTCTTCGGAACAGTAGTTATCCCTGCTTTTTCGAATGCCCTTTTATTATAGACAATCCCAACCGTAGTAGTCCCAGTGGACAGCCCATAACGTTTCCCGTTATACGTAGCAAAAGAAGTGAAACGCTCACTAGCAGCGGTTTCTTCATCCAGCGGTTCGAAAAAATAATCCAGCTCCTTTGCTGGAAGATTCACCGGAAGCAGCAGTACATCACCGGCATCTTTCGTGGACAGCCGTACCAGAATATCCGTTGCATAATTGGACAAACCTTCAAATTCCACATTGGCTTCGGGGTATCTCTGTTTAAACTGGTCCGCGTATCCTTGAAAAGTTCCGTTCTCAATCAGATCTATTCGATTGGTCATCATGACTATGGTGCCGGACAAGTCAGACATCACCTCGTCTCCAACTGGAGGCGGAGTGGATTGCGCCTGCTTATTGTTATTGGCACAGCTACTACTCAATAACACCAAGAGAAGTAACAGTATGGTTCGCAAAGTCCATTCTAATTTCAACCCCTTCAACGGACAGCCCCCTCTTATTTCGTTACTCAGGTAAGCCAATCATTTCCGGCTCCAGTAATGGCAGCGACAAAATAACATCGGTCCCTCGTCCAAGCTCACTATATACCTGGATCCCAAATGCCGCTCCATAATGAAGACGCACTCGCTGCTGTACATTTTTCATGCCTATGCCCCCGTTAATGCTTTTCTTAGGAGGACTTTCGTTCTGCAGCCCATCATTCAATTTCTCCAAAGTCTTCTCATCCATTCCGATACCGTCGTCTTTGATATGAAACAACAGCATTTGCTCTGTAATCTCACAGTGGATGCTTAAATGCATTTGCGGCTTATTATCATCTAAGCCATGATAAGCAGCATTCTCAATGATGGGCTGGAAGACCAGCTTGATAATAGAGTAATTATCTAACGCCTTCGGCACATCAATATCCAGCAAAAACCGGTTAGGATAACGATAGTTAAGCAGCTCAACATAATTACGCACATATCCAAGCTCTTGCTTCAATGTCGTATTACCGCTCAGATCACTTGTACTATACCGTAGCAGTTTGCCCAGAATAGAGATCATATCCGCAGCTTCGACATCATCATTCAGCTCAGCGGTCATTCGGATGGACTCCAGTGTGTTATAGATAAAATGAGGATTGATTTGACTCTGCAGCGCATGAAGCTCTGCTTCCTTTTTCTGTTCTTCTATGCGGTAGATATCCTGAATTAACTGCCTGATTCGGGCTAACATACGGTTGAATTGATGCCCCAGCAGACCAATTTCATCACGCCGCTTAACTCTGAACATCACATCCAGATCGCCGCCCTGAACTTTTTTCATCAATTGAATCATCTGAGTCAGAGACTTAGTAAGGGCAACGGAAAGAATAATCGAAATAATTAACGCCAGTACAATGATACTTAATGTAGCAGCAAGTGTTGTATTACGGGTCACCTTCACATCACGCATCAGTACATCAACAGGTATAGAGATAATTACCTTCCAATTGGTTTTGGCAGAACCAGAGTATATATTTAAGCGCTCTTTTCCGTTGACTGTATCATAGAAACTTCCAGAAATTCCCCCAACTCTTTTGAACAAGTCTGAATCAGAAATATCTGTGGCCAGCAGCTTCTTGTCGCTGTCGTAGATGACCATTCCTTTCTCATCCACAATCAACGACTTCCCATGGGTGACTTTATCCAGCTCCGTAACTTGATTCTCCAAATTGCTAATATTCGCTTCAACCGCAATCAGCCCGATTGGATTTAACAAGCCATCCACGATTTTGCGAACAACGGTAAAAGCATATCGGGTGCTCTGCAGATTACTTGTATACGCCTGAGTACCGAACAATAATGCTTCTCCGCTGGAATCCTTAGTCTGCTGGCTCCAGTATTTATAGCTTTGCTCGAGATCGAGCCGTACGCCACCATCCTTCGCAGAATAATAACCATTTCCGTAAGCGTCAAAAATATAAACCGAGTTCGCGCCTCGCTTAATATTGTTAATAAACGAAATGTTGCCCTCTATCCCCCGTTGAATGGACAACAGTAGATCAAAATCACCGGGTGATAAAGTAGCACTCCCAGTTGCGCCTCCCATAATCTTTTTCTGCTCATGGTAGCGGTTTGAACGTATTAAATTAAGTTTGATATCATTCACATAGGCGGGCATAGATGAAATACGCTTCATATCTTCGATATAATCGTCTACTCCATCCATCATTTGATCGATTAATTTCTCAGAATAAGCAATAGTGTTCCCCTGAATAGATTCTGAGTAGCTCTTGAAGGTAAATACACTGATGAAGGATAACGGGAGGGTAATGATAATTAAAAAGACGAGGAGCAGCTTGCGTTCCATGCTCATGTCCCCGATAACGGACCACCAGCCAGAGATGCGTCTACCTTTCATTTGGTCCTTCTCCTTAATACTTTTTACCTAACTTGTTATTAAATTATAACAAATACCTAACAAAGTTATTATACGGTGTAGTTCTTCATTACACAACAACAAACCGCCTCTTCATGTTGAAGAAGCGGTTTTGTTAGGTAAACAATTTAGAGATTAGTGATGAATCCACTCATTTTATAGTGAATAATGACAGCTTGTCCTTCAATTGACCTGAAGCACTTTCCAGCTTGCCAGATAATGAAACGAGTTGATCACTTACATTTTGCTGTTCATTACTGAGGGAAGCTACTTCTTCGGAAGTTGCTGAAGACTGTTCTGCTACGGCGCTAACATTCCCCATAGCCTCTGACAACACACCTTGTGAATGATTCAGACTGCTAATCGCTGTTGTTACCGATTCTAAGCTTGTTATGAATTCATCCATCTGTCCTTTTACGGACAAGAAGATATCACTTGTACTCTTCACAGAGCTTACTTGTTCTTTAAACAGTGGTGCTACTTCGGATAATACAGCTTCCGTTTCGTTCATTTCCGCCATGATCTTATCCGTAATTCCAGCAACAAGGGCAATAGATTGCTTCGATTGGTCAGCAAGCTGCCGCACTTCACCCGCAACTACCATAAAGCCCTTACCAGCTTCTCCTGCACGAGCGGCTTCTATTGTCGCATTTAATGATAAAATATTCGTCTGCTGCGTGATACTCTTCATCACATCCAACACCTTAATTACGGAGAATACGGTCTCCTTCAGGTGGTTGACACGTTCGACAAGTGCACTTGTTTTTTCTCCAGTGCGGCTGGTCTGATCCAGCAGGTCCGTTAATTGCTTAGCACCTTGAGCACTAGCTTCACCAACCCCACGTGCTGCTTCATCCATCTCAGTGTTGGCATAAATCACAGTCTGCATTTGCGTAGCTATCACATCTGTAAGCTCATTACCACGTTCAGCTTCGAGCGCCAGGCTGCCTGCCCCACCGGCAATTTCTTCCGTAGCGGCTGCGATTTCCTTCGCAGAAATAGCTGTCTTACGTGAGGCTTCACCAAGCTCACCAGCGGTCTCCAGCACATCCCGAGCGGTTTCTGTCGTTTGCGATACAAGCTCAGTAATACGCTCCATCATCACGTTAAAGGAAGCTGACAGCTGGCCAATTTCATCCTTAGATACATATTCTGTACGTACACTAAGATCACCACCTGCACCTTGTACCATAAGATCCTTCAAGCGAGCTAGAGGACGAGCAATCATACGCACCATCCAAATCCCGATTACTATGGCTAGAAGAGCCGCGCCAGCAGCCGCAATAAAAGTAGTCAACAGAATCGGACGTGCTTCTTTCACTAGCTCATCTGTTGGGACTACCCCTGCCAACTTCCAATCCGCCCGAATCATTGGATTAAAGACAGCAAGGATTTCTTCCCCGTTTGTATCTTTTTCATCCAAACTCTTGTTATCTTTTTTACTTGCCTGAATAAAAGCAAACTCTGAAGGTTTACCATCGTCTTTTGAATCCGAAGAAGCTACTACGGTTCCATCAGGAGTGACAAGTTGAATTCGAGAGCCATCTCCCAGCTGGACACTTGCGAATGATTCCTCCAGCAATGTATTCTTCAACACAAGGATGACTATGTATCCTGTACCTGAGCCCAGGGTTTTGAGAGATCTTGCCATAGCAATATTTTTGTCTCCATCACCTTGAACAGCTGTAGAGAACCATATGTTCTTGGCCGCATCACCATCACCTTTAGAATAGTAGGATTCATAAGATGCAGTGTTGTCGACAATCTTTTTATACCATTCTTGTTCTCTAATGTTATCTAACTTAATGCCGCCACTGCCACTTGTAACAATGTCTTGATCAGGTGACTCCGGGATCAAAGAAACACTAAGAATATTAGAATCCGTTGTAATCTGACTGGACAACTTTTTACTTACTGCGCTTGTAGCTTCAAATTTCTCATAGGAAGATTGTGCAGTCACTAAAGACTTCAAATCTTCTTGCATCTGCGCATCAAAATAAAGCTGTAAAGCCAAGTTCTCGTACTGCTTCAAAGTAATATCTAACTTCTCTGAGGTCTGAATAATAGTCTGACGGTAGGCTTCCGATACGTTGTTCTTAATTGTCTTCTTGGCTTTTGAATAAGATAGCAGTCCAAGTGCCATTACCACAATTACAATTGCACACAAAAATATCAGGAATATCTTCACGCCAACAGATTCCATAGGATTAACTCTTTTGATCTGTCCCCGTAAATCTATTCCATTCTTCAAATTAAACTTAGGTGTCTTGCCTGCCCCTTCAATCTTGCTTGTTTCCTTGTTTCCTGTAATCGCCGATTTCTTATTCTTTTTATTCATGCTAAACCTTCTCTCATTATGCTTTTCACTAATACTATCTTGATCAGGATCCCCCATCTTGATCACCTACCCGCTAATATTAGAATACGCATGAAAGCGTTAACCAATATATATATCGGCGTATTAGGTCTTTTTCCTTAGCTTTACGAGACTTTTTTTACAACTTTTAACCTATGTATGTTTAATCATAATAAATAGCTTGTTGGACCTCCTCCCTTGGATATATTTGTTAATCCCTAATATATATAACTTATTGTTCGCTTTGTCAAAAAGAAAAACAGGGAGGCTCTTGGATGACCAAAAGCTTCCCTGTTTTTTATTAAAACTTCTTCTTACGCATCATATCAAAGTATGCAACTGGTTGATCTACCTTCATGCGAATAGGTTGCAGTGGATGACGGGCGGCATCAAGCGAATTGCCTTTCTCATCCCATATTTCGCCAACCGTTTGCTTGAAGAACGTATCGTTAGGTCCAAAGAATTCTACTTCCTGACCTGGCTTAAAGTGATTGCGCTGTTGAACTAGTGCCGTACCACTTTCAGCATCGTATTCAATTACAAGTCCGGCAAAATCATACGGAGCTGCTTTTTCTTCAGGCTCATAGATATGATCTTCATGATCCGGAGTATCATAGAAGAATCCTGTGTTTAGCGGACGGTTAGCCGCTTTGTTAAGCTCATCCAGCCATTCCTGCTTCAATTCATACCCTTCCGGATCTGCCATATAAGCATCAATGGCTTTACGATATGCATTTACGACAGTAGCCACATAGTGGATTGACTTCATTCGCCCTTCGATCTTGAAGCTGTCGATGCCCACTTCAATCAGTTCAGGTATACTTTCCAGCATACACAGATCCTTAGAGCCCATGGAGAAGGGATTATCTCCTTGCTGATGCAGTGGAATCTGAGTTACACCTGGAAGCAGAGGAGCTGGAGATTTCGCTTCAGCCTGCTCTTCCTCAGACACCCAAGTCCCTTCCGGACGTGCATCCTCAAACAAATCATATTTCCAGCGGCAAGACTGGCAACAGCCCCCGCGATTGGAATCACGGTCGGTGAAATGGTTGGACAATACACAACGACCCGAATATGAGGAGCACATGGCACCATGGATGAAGCTTTCGATTTCAATGTCGACATGTTTTTTAATCTCAGCAATCTCTTCCAGGCTTGTCTCACGGCCCAAAACAACACGCGGAAGCCCCTCTTCTTTCCAGAAGGACACCGCTTGCCAGTTCAATGTAGACTGCTGTGTACTCAAATGCACTTCAAGTCCAGGCACTAACCGGCGTGCTGTATCTACAATGATTGGATCAGCTACGATAATAGCAGCAATGCCAGCTTCATATAAGTTACGCAGGTATTCTTCAATTCCCGCGACATCTTCATTGTGAGCATAAATGTTTGTTGCAACAAATACCTTAGCGCCATATTTCTTGGCGAATTCAACACCTTCGCGCATTTCCTCGAAGCTGAAATTATCTGCGCCGGAACGCAAGCCGTATTGTTGTCCTCCGATATAAACAGCATCCGCACCATAGTGTACTGCGAACTTCAATTTTTCCAAATTACCAGCCGGAGCGAGGAGCTCCGGTTTGTCCAGACGGTAACGTTTGCCCTTATATTGCGGCTTTGTCATGGTTCCCATTCCTGTTCTCCCCTCCATCGCCCCACAAAGCTAAGTCACATGCTATAAATGCTGTCCTAATCTTCGTGGGGACCTATAACCTCTTTATTTTTGTCAAACTTAATATACTTGCTCTTTATAGAAAAATCCGAAGCTTAACTCCCGTTCAGGGTCCTGCACCGTTCTGATTACATCCATCCATTCCTCATCGAAGGCATAACCTTCCGGATCAGCCGCATAAAGATCTATCGCTTTACGATAAGTCTTCACAACCGTCACATTATACGCTATCGATTTCAAGAGTCCCTCAATCTTAAGGCTGTGTATACCTGCAGCCATCAGAATATGCAGATCCTCCAAAATACAAATATCATCCGAGCTCATAATATGAGTGCCGTTCTCGTCTTCATAAATCGGGAATTTCTGGTCATCTCGTTCTTCCTCAATCAGAAATAGTCCGCGTTCCTTCCCGAGACTTCCTCCATCACTAGGACGGCCTTGATGTGACATATAGCTTTCAACAAGCTTCCGCTTGGAATGGTATATATTGGTCATTCCATGAACCTGCACCTGTGCCTCAATCTCCAAAAGCGGAACCATTTCCGTCATTTCATCCATATTCAGCTCACGGGCCAGCACGACACGAGAAGCCCCCTTGCGTCCCCAATAATTCGCGGTCGCATAGTTGGTGGAAGTCATTTCCGCATTCCAGTGCAGCTTCATTGCTGGCGCTTCTTTCTTCACTGTGGTTAACACAGCTGGATCCCCGAATTCAACACCATCAATGCCAAGCTCACCTAAAGCCTTCACATAGTCAGGAAGCTCATCCAGCAGACGGTTAGACATCAGCCCACCCAAGCTTGCATACACTTTGCAGCCTCGCGAATGCGCCATTTCTACGACAGTCGCTGTATCCTCCAGAGAGAAATGTCCAGCAAGCCGCATCCCGAAACGGTCATCCCCAATGAGCAGCGCATCTGCTCCGGCATCCAGCAGAGCAGCAGCTTCCTCTAAGGACGCTGCCGTCACCAGCAATTCCGGTTTGTTAGTCATGTTGTACCTCCTACTTGTACAGTTATTTCAACCGCACCACTCTTCATTTTAATAGTTTATTTCGATTCTTGCTTGCTTTTTTCGATATTGGCTAAATGTTCCTTGTAGGTCTTAGCAAACAAATGGCCCTGTGTACCATCTTTTTTGGTCACATAGAAATAATATTCAGAAACTTCTGGTTCGAGAGCCGCCTGAATGGACTCCAGCCCCGGATTACTAATAGGTCCCGGAGGAAGTCCAATATTCTTATACGTATTATATGGATTATCAACTTCTAAATCTTTATACAAAAGTCTTTCCTTCTGCTTATTGAGTAAATATTGAACGGTAGCGTCAATCTCCAGCTTCTGTTCTTTCTTTAGGCGGTTATAAATAACCCCAGCCACAAGCGGACGTTCACTATCCACCACAACTTCCCGCTCTACCAGCGAGGCTACGGTTAACAGTTCATGCAGAGACAATCCTCGCGTTTCTAGCTTTTGCTGCCAGTCGGGAATCGTATCCAGCTTCTTCTGGAACTGATCCAAAAGTGCTTCTACAACTTCCTGGGGCGTGCTATCCTTGGTCAGTTCATAGGTTTCGGGAAATAAATATCCTTCAAGACGGTGGCGAAGATTCTTATCCTGCGGGATACCCAGAATATCAATCCCCTTCAAACCTGCACCAGTATCCATAATTTCAAGAAAAGTAGCCGCATCCTGATTCCAAGCTTCAGCGAGCTTCTTAGCGATCTGCTCAGCAGTATATCCTTCGGGGATGGTAAAGACCACAGTTTCTTCCTTAACTACATCACCTGCATTTAATCTCGCAATGAGTTCATCATAGCTGTCACCCGGCTTAGCGATATAAGTACCTGCTTTGAAGCTAGAACCTTCTTTAGTCCATTTCAAATATCCCTTAAAAAAAAGACTCTTACGGATAATGCCATTCTGCTCAAGCAGATCAGCAATCTCCGCACTTCCCATGCCCTTCTCTATCGTAAATGTTACAGCAGGACCTGCAGGCTCTACCGGCTGCATCCCGTTCCAAATGTACCATGCTCCCCCACCTCCTGCTGCTGCCAGCAAAAGAATAATGATTAACACAGTACGGATTGCGGATTTCAAGTCTGGTTCCTCACTTTCCGACTATAAAGTATAAAAGTGTATTGCCTAAAATTCAATATATATTTCCTTAAATTGATGTTTATACAGGATATTGCTCGCATTTCAAGCAAAAAGAGCGCGGAATTCTCCGCCCTCTTCCGTGCCCATCATAAATGTAACGTACATGTTTAAGATTTATTCAGCGCCATCTGCTGGAAAAGTCATCTCATCGTATAGCTCAGAGATGTCTTCCCACTCTTCATCGTCCATAATGCTCTCCAATTCCGGAAGTCCGTCAGAAGAGACAACGATACGCAGGATTTCATACTCCACGTCTTTGCCAGAGCCTTTCAGCACCGCATATCCGCGATCACCGACTTCAAATTCGGCGATAATATCGTAAATGGAAGATTTGCCTTGCTCATCTTCCAGTTCTACAGTTTCTCCGTATGCTTCTTTAAGCCGTGAAGTCCACACCGCTTGATCAGCGGATATCTCAGTCATTCTCCGATCCTCCGTCCAACTCGTCGACCAGTGTGTTGAAAGTCTCTTCGACAATCGCCCACTCCTCATCATTATCGATCATGAACAATTGAAGATCGTCGCCTTCTTCCACATAACGGAACGCGTATACCTCATCGGTTTCCTCGTCCTCGGAGTCTAGCGGAACCACCATCATATACTTAGCGTCCGAGCCATCAACCTCAAACTTCATAATGACCTCGAATTCCTCTTCATTACCTTCCTCATCGGGAATATAGATAATTTCCGGTTCTTCCTCTTGGCCAATCTGTTCGTTTGTCATATCCTCGCACCCCTCACCTTTTACTGTTAGCATCCAAAAAATTTTGCAAAATCAGGGCTGCAGCCATTTTATCCACAATCCCCTTGCGTTTCTTCCGGCTGACGTCCCCTTCAATCAGCACCCGCTCTGCGGATACCGTCGTCAGACGCTCATCCCAAAGGTGTACGGGCATTTCTAACTCTTCCCGTAGCTTATCAGCGAACTCAATACAGATTTCGCCCCGGGGTCCTACTGAGCCGTTCATATTCTTCGGCAGACCAACTACAATCTCTCCAATTTCGTGCTCTGCAACAAGTTCACGAATGCGTTCGAACTCATTACCCGTACCTCGGCGCTCAATCGTTTCAAGAGCTTGTGCCGTCCAGCCAAAAACATCGCTTGTGGCTACACCGATTCTACGGTCGCCGTAATCTAAACCTAACTTTTTCTTCATTTCGGATTGTCCACCCTGTGATTGACGAGATAGAATCTAACCAGCTCTTCAATCAGCTCATCACGTTCTTTTCTCCGGACCAAACTTCTCGCATTGTTATGGCGCGGAATGTAAGCCGGATCTCCGGAAAGAAGATACCCTACGATCTGATTGATCGGATGATACTCTTTCTCCACCAGTGCATCGTATACTGCTAGCAATATTTCCTGGGGAGAAGCTTCCTTTTCGTCGCCCTTCACATTGAATTTGACCGTTTTGTCCATGGAGTCCATTTGTGACACCTTCCTTCTGCAAAATCGCCTTTTGGGACGGCTTCGCAAAGTTGCTACTGTGCAGCTCGCTTGCTTCCTTTATCATAACATATTCATGCCCCAACGAGGAAATCCTGCCCGTTATTAACGCTTTTTTTGGCATTTTCTCTACAAAAATTATGATATTTTTGGCTTTTAAGCTATTGTCAAGCACAATTCTTCATGAATAATCTAACATCCTGCTAATAAAGAGTAGCGGTACTGATATCAAACTCTCAGTACCGCTATGTTTTCTCGTAATACGTTTAGTTAGAGAAATGGTTTCGTAATTTTAACTTAGGCTAAGGAAGCTACCAATTCTTCAGCCTTTGCCAATGCTTCGTTTAGCTTAGAAGCATCTTTACCGCCGGCTTGCGCCATATCTGGACGCCCGCCACCGCCGCCGCCGCAAACCGCTGCGATTTCTTTAACGAGTTTACCAGCGTGGAAACCTTTCTTCACAAGGTCTTGCGGTACAGATACTACAAAGTTCACCTTATCATCCATCGCCGCACCTAATACAAGCACTGCATCCGGAAGCTTGGATTTCAATTCATCCGCTGTAGAACGCAAAGCATCCATATTGCCTGCTTGAACAGCAACAGCCAGGAGCTGCGTACCTGCGCCAACTGTCTTCACACTGCTTGTAAGTTCAGCAGCAAAAGTAGCGCTCAGCTTGGATTGCAGAGATTCATTCTCACGTGAAAGCTCACGCACCTGGTTATGCAGCGCTTCGATCCGTTTCGGAACGTCATTCAGAGAAGACTTGAGAAGGCCTGCTGATTGTTTGAGCAAATCTAGCTGGCTTTCAGTGAACTGGTAAGCGTAACGTCCGGTAACTGCCTCGATGCGGCGCACTCCGGATCCAATGCCACTTTCGCTAAGCAGCTTGAAAATTCCGATTTGCGACGTGTTGGATACATGACAACCACCGCAAAGCTCAAGACTGTAATCGCCCACTTGAACGACACGGACGATATTACCGTATTTTTCACCAAAGAGCGCCATTGCTCCCATTGCTTTAGCTTCATCAATCGGCTTGTTCTCAATCACTACATCTAGACCGCGCCAGATTTGTGCATTTACGCGATGTTCGATATCGCTCAGTTCTTCTGGAGTAATCGCTCCAAAATGGGAGAAGTCAAACCGCAAACGAGCACCTTCCACTAAAGATCCCGCTTGATTAACATGCCCGCCAAGAACTTCTTTAAGCGCTTTGTGCAATAAATGGGTAGCTGTGTGGTTCTTCACGATATCTTCACGCTCTGCACGATCCACTTCCGCGCGAACGGATTCGCCCACTTTCAATTCTCCCGCTTCCACAGTTACCAAATGTACGTGTTGGCCGTGCGGCGCTTTAAAGAGTCCTTTTACCTTAGCCGTAACTGAACTCCCAGTAAGCACACCGGTGTCACTTACTTGTCCGCCGCTCTCAGCATAGAACGGTGTTGCTTCAAGAATAACTTGGCATTCTGCGCCTTCGCCGGCGACATCTACCAATTCATCACCCACAACAATAGCCAGGATTTTCGACTCTGTTACCGAGTCATTATATCCAACAAATTCACTTTTAACCGTCAGGTCTGCTAGTGCGCCTCCCTGAATCTTCATGCTGCCGCCATCATGACGTGCAGCTCTTGCACGGTCACGTTGCTCCTGCATAGCCGCATCAAAACCTTCACGGTCTACAGTTAATCCTTGCTCCGCTGCGAAATCTTCGGTCAAGTCAAATGGGAATCCATAAGTATCATATAACTTAAATGCATCGGCTCCAGCAATATTGCTGAGACCCTCTGCTTTTGCTTTAGCACTGATCTCACCCAAAATAGCCAATCCGTCAGACAATGTTTCGTGGAAACGTTCTTCTTCAGTACGAATAATCTTTGCGATATATTCGCGGTTGTCCACAACGGATGGATAGTAGACACCCATAATTTCGCCAACGGTTTCAGTCAGCTCATACAGGAATGGACGATCCAGACCCAAGGTCTTTCCGTACCGAACAGCACGGCGAAGCAAACGGCGGATAATATAACCGCGTCCTTCATTAGAAGGAAGTACTCCATCCCCTACTGCAAAAGTAACGGTACGCACATGGTCAGCGATTACTTTAAGCGCGATATCCTGCTCAACGTTATCTTTATAAGTTACACCCGCGAGTTGTGCTGTCTTTTGAATAATAGGTTGGAACAAATCAGTGTCGAAGTTGGAATCTACATCCTGTAGAATGGATGCAAAACGCTCCAAACCAGCACCTGTATCAATGTTTTTATTCGGAAGCGGCGTATAGCTGCCATCCTTGTTATGGTTAAATTGTGAGAACACCAAGTTCCATACTTCCAGCCAACGTTCATTTTCTCCGCCTGGATACATTTCCGGATCGCTCATATCACTGCCGTAAGCTTCTCCGCGGTCATAAAAGATTTCCGAGCAAGGACCGCATGGGCCTTCGCCAATATCCCAGAAATTTTCGTCGCCCAGCTTAATGATGCGTTCAGCAGGCAGGCCAACCTTTTCATTCCACAGCTTAAATGCCTCTTCATCCTCTGCGTACACCGTTACGGAAATACGTTCCGGGTCAAAGCCGATCCACTCTTTGCCGGTTAGGAACTCCCAAGCCCATGTGATAGCTTCTTCTTTGAAATAATCACCGATGGAGAAGTTACCCAGCATCTCGAAAAACGTATGGTGACGGCGTGTCTTACCCACATTCTCAATATCATTGGTACGAATACATTTTTGTGAGTTGGTCAGGCGCGGATTTTCTGGAACCTCCCGGCCATCGAAGTACACTTTCAAAGGTGCCATACCCGCATTGATCCACAGAAGCGAAGGATCGTTGTGAGGAACGAGGGACGCGCTTGGTTCAATCTTGTGACCTTTACTTTCAAAAAACTTAAGCCATTTGGAACGAATTTCACTTGCTTTCATAATTTACAGCTCCCGTCTCATCTTTTTACTTCGGCATTTACACCGGAAATTACAAAATACCTAAAAAATAAAAACAAAAAAACGCCCCTGAATAATTCAGGGACGATTAATATCGCGGTACCACCCTGGTTATCGCCTTGACCCCACTCATGGGACAATTGCAGACGATCGCCTTGTCGCGGCTGATAACGGGCGCCCCCGGTGAGCATTGATCTCACACTCCGAAATTAGCTTTCCACCGGCCTGTCTTCAAGGTTCTCACAGCCATTACGAAACGTTTCGTAAAGGAACCTTTTCTCTGACCAAGCCATCCTCCGGTGTACTTCATTTTCATCAACGATTTGTCCGATTTGCATTTTAACATTTCAAGTATAGCCAGTGCCCTTGCTTCTGTCAATCTGGGGATGGGCGAATGTGAAGAATAACACATGATTTTTGTAACAGTAAACTTGGCCTCAAAAAGGATATAGTGAAATCTAAGGTTAATTTGGAATATTTTGTATTCAGGAGGACTGCCGTTGATGCTTCACTCCAAGGAGTTCAATCCATCATCGATTTTTGAAGCAAAGCCTACACACTACCTTTTTATAGCGAGCCTGATTTTTATTCATATTATCTTTACTCTTGCGGTTAATCTTATCCTTTTTGAGCATGGATATTTAAGTTTTATCGCCAAAAACACAAACCACTGGATCAATGAAACGTTAGCCGCCAATCTAGTTGGGCTTCTCTTAGAAGTAATTATTTTTTTGATTCTGATAGCTAAAGTTTCGCCCCGGGATTTTGGGTTAAAAATAGAAAAATTACGAGCTGGACTGCTGGGCACCTTTCTGTTTTGGCTCGCTATAAATATAGTAGATTTGTGTATGATACACTTGAATCACTCAGAGCTAACGCTTAACAATAATATCTTCAGTCATTCAAATTTAGTTTTCGGTGAAATTCTAGGTCAAATCTTCGGAAATGCTTTATTGGAAGAAATCTTATTTCGCGGCTTCCTGCTCGTTCAAATCTATTTATGCTTAAAAAAAATCAACAACAAGACTACACGGATGATCTCGGCAATGCTGATTTCACAATCGATCTTTGCTGCCATACATATCCCAAACCGGATTTACTCAGGATTAGTTGGAATGGAGTTTGTTTATGATTTTATCATGCTTCTAATTCTAGGAGTTATATTCGCTCTACTCTATATCTTAACCAAAAATCTATTTTTCGTGATCGGCGTTCACTCATTAATGAATATTCAGATAGTGTTTTGGAATAGCAATTTCACGTATACGGCAACTTTATTATGTGTGTTATTACTGACCTGTCTTTTGCTTTGTATAAAAAGGAAAGAGTTTCGCGCGCAGCAACATCAGGCGGATATGGAGCTCTGATAATTAGAACTTTAATTACTCACAAAAAGAAGTTCCACCTTTAAGCTGGAGGAACCTCTTTCATTATTATATTATTTCTATTAATTCGCACCCTCTGCAATAGCCTTATAAGCAGCTAAATCCGTATAAACTTCCTCTTTAAGCGGATTGCGTTTATGCTTGATAATTTTATAGAAATGATAACCAAACACTGCAATATTAGCAGCTAAAGATAATGCACTTACTACCCACAGAGCGGTTTCACTATGAGAGGATTGTACAGAGAACTTTGACTCGCCAACAAACGCCGGGAATGACATCGTAAACATCATCCAAATCGCCAAAGTCTGTGCACGATGCTGCAGCCATGCCCCTTTTTTGAAGAAGAACGCCGGGATGGTACAAGAAATCAACAATGCTGCACCTGCATAGAAGGAATGGTCAGAAACTGCATTATATACATAGGCAAAGTTCCAAATGTCATAAGCAATGATCCAGAACCAAAGCTGGTCAGGCCACAACATATCTTTACTCTTATCTTTACTGATCACAATTCCCATCCAACCAGAAATCGTAATAATGTTCAGAATACCTGCGATCCCGTTCATAATGTTCCAAGGACCACCTACCATCATTACGCCATCCACCATACCTTGCAAGCTGTACACTTGGAAATCACGAATAACTGCTTCAAGAATGTTAACTGCAAGGATAATAGCCGGGAACATTAATATATATTTATTTTTGTCCCATCCTTTAACATAACGGATAGCCATAAACCCTATACATCCTGCCAAAGCAGAATATACTTTTACCCAGTGAAACCATGTTCCAGTACTAGAGCCTTCGCCTGCCGTATTCGGCCAGACCGCTATGGTAAGAACAATAGGGACAACTATAAACAGAATGATTGAGAACCACTTGCTCTTCCGTGCGATTTCATTTACAAACATTAATCCTGCTAGTACTACTAACCACATTAGCGCAGAGTACCAGGGAATCGATTCGAATAAAAACATGTTTTACTCCTCCTTGTAGTTGGGTGTATATAATCTGTGTCTCAGGTCCAATATAGTACATCCCTCTTTGAACGATCAAATCGCTTAAAACGTTGATTTATCAGTGTTTTTTTAGTTTCATTTCAAGTTGAGTTTACACAACCATAGCACTAGGATTCGCCAAAGTTTCTACCTTTCTTCTAAGTAATCTATTAGAATGCATGTCTACAGAACTATATACTGCAAACCTAACTTGAATGTAAAAAAAACCTTGTCGACAAATTTCTTTGTGGACAAGGTTCCTCTTTACTATTATTTAAAAGAATCGTTCAACCAAGTGTTTCGCATATACAATACAATTCTCAAGTGTAGGGAAGTTCATGATTTCTCCAGCTAAATAGATATTGTTTTTCCCCTGCATCTGATCAACCCGTTCATAAAACCCCTCATGTAGCGCATCAGAATCCACATGAGGGAAATGCTTCCAACGCTTCATCATATACAGTCGAATGCTCTCTCCGCCCAGCTCGCGAAGTTTATTTTCTACCGTCTCTCGCATTTCCAGATCAGTCATAGCTTCATTCTCTGCTACATAAACCGTAACTAGATCCGTAGTTCCCATATCTGCCCACCGATAGTACCATGCCATCATATGCCCTTTACGTTCAGGGTACATATTCCGGGGGATATAGCCAGAAAGCTCCGGCAGCCCTTTCACTCTGTAGGCATATACCCTAAACCATTCATACGTTATACTCGCTAATAAGGTTTTGTCCTCACTGGACAGGCTAACTGTATCGCCCATTTGCTCTAAAGCTGCTGTATAAATGACCTTGTCAAAATAAAAGATGTCCTGACTCGTCTCTACTCGAACCTGTCCATCTTGTTCTTGCTCCATAAAAAGCACTTCACAAGTCAGGCGGAGATCGTTCACTTGGTCGGCCATTCGTCTTATCAGTTCAGTAACACCCTTAGGCCAGGTTATCATATGCGTAATTTCAATAAACGACAACAGATTATCATAGCTTAGAAATTTCAACACATATGCAGCGGGCACATTATGGATACTACCGAATCCAAAAGTATTAAAATAATGCATGTAGACCTGTTCAAGGACAGACAGCTTATTCTCTGCACACCACTGTGAAAATGGCTGACATAAATCTGGTGGTAAGTGAAGAAATCCCGGTTCTTGGAGAGACTCATAGCGTTTTAGAATATCCGGCAGTCGTTTGAATTCTTGTGTAAACGCCTCTATCTGCTCCATGGGAATCTGTGAAGTTTTCCTCCCATTATTATCAAAAAATCCACGTTCTAACAAGGGTCCCCTATCCATAAGATCAAAATCTCTCATTAAATCCATCGTATGTTTATAGGTGGGCAGGCCGATTAGCGTCCCCATTTCATAACTTTTTCCTTTGTACTCAATAGAATGACACTTTCCTCCTACTCTGTCCGACTTCTCCATGAGGGTAATGTGGGTATAACCTTTTTTCGCTAATTCGTAAGCAGCTGTAACCCCAGAAATCCCTGCACCGATGATCCCAATTCGGTCTTTATTCTTCGTGTTTGTCATCATCCGTTATCTCCTTGTAAATAACCATAATGGCAAAGTTTCTCGTTGTCCCGTATAGGCAAGTGCGACATCCGATGGTATTTTACCTTGATTAGGTCCATCTGTAATTTGCCTGCTGAAGTTGTAGGTTCTCAAGTATTCATGTAAGCGCTTTTCTAAAATTTCAAAAGAATCTATCGTATCATCTACCCAAGCCTGCTGGTAGAATTCTTTGGTCAACACCGCCGCAAATTGCTGCAAGGGCTGAAATATCTCTGTTTGGTCTACCGTTATAGCTACTTGATTAATATTGTTCTTATGTAAAAATTCACTATATTTATGTTTTCCTCTGTCCCAGTTCGTAATGAATTCACGGCTTTTGTTCGTAACCAGATTATCGATATGAAAATCTAATGTCTTCATCAATGGGAGAACTTTCAGATGCATAAAATCTATAAAATGAATGGTAGACTTACGATTGTATAGCTTAACTAGACCTAGTCTGGAGTAGGCATCATAAATTACATATTGATATACCTTTCCGACCCTCGGGAAAACTCCCAAATAGCTGATACTCTGCTGACACATATACCCGGGATGAGCATTTATCGGATTCTTCATCTTATAATCTAGTGTTTTCCGTTTCTCTTTAAATCCTTTAGTGAGAGTGGATTGTGCGCCATCCCTCTTCTTTGCTTTGATTTGATTGGCGTAAGCTTCACGCTCTATTCGTTTATTTAGTCCGTTTCGACGTAGTACATTATAAATACCCGATTCCCCTATTTGCATACCTTCATCTTGCAGTTCATAAAAGATGCGTCTAGGCCCATCCTCAGGAAATCTGGCGACGTACTGCAAAATCAATCTTTCCGTTTTCTTATCTACTTTATTAGGCATTACCGGCTTTTTTTTCTTCTCCCCAAGTCCATCCATTCCATGTTGTTGATAAGCTTTAGACCACTTATAATAGATCGTCCGGGAAATGCCAAACTCCTTACAGGTTTCGCTCACATTCTTGCTGATGGCCCCTTGCATGAGGATATGATATTTGCTGTTTGCATTCACCTATTTGCACCCCTCCTATCTTTATTTTATACATAGTTAACGTTTAATTCATTACTATTCTAAAAAAAATGGGAGAACGCTCAAAGCGTCTCACCATTCCGAACAAAATGCGTTATGTATTTCCCTGCGGAAATCTCCAAGCAATTTAGTCGTTGGCCATATGCGCAGCCACCATCTATGCCAATTTTATCTCCAAGTGGACTAAACCAAATTTCTTCTGAATCATGCAGATCCATCGTCGAAGTATGACCGAAAACAACCGTTTTGTTAGTGCTAACTACCGGATTCTTATAAAAGGGTTCTCTAATCCAGATAAAATCATAAGGGTCCTGCTGTTTCCAATCCTCAATTAATGGATTAATGCCCGCATGAACAAAAATATGTTCTTCCGTCTCATGATAAAGCGGCAATGTGCTTAGAAAGTCTATATGATGTCTATAGTCCCGCCTAATTTTTTCTTTTAGCTGCATATAATCCTTCCAGCCAAAATCCTCCTGCAAACCTTCGGAGCCCGCCTCACAATAACTCATCAGCGTATGAAATCCGCCGTTAGTAAGCCAATGGGTATCCAATTTATCATCTTCGCCGGTGAGCGCATCGCAAGCCATTTTATCGTGATTTCCTTTGAGAACTATAGCTCCACATTCTTGCTGCAGAGTCATCACTTGCTCCACAATTCCTTTACTGTCCAGCCCTCTATCCACATAATCTCCCATCAAGATAAGCTTATCCTCCGCTGGGCGATAATTCACTTTTGATAACAGTGCATTGAATTCTACATAACTTCCGTGAATGTCACTAATTGCTAATATTCTGATGATAATCGCTCCTTGCTCTAAGATGCAAAAAAAGATGTTCCCGCGGGTGTGCAGGAATATCTTTTGATGTTGGGCTTTTTATACTGAATCTATAACTAATGACTCTTCATCCGACTGTGGAAAAAAATGACGGCTTCTGACCTCATGCACCGCTTCTTGAAAACGATCGCACAAAAAGATCAGCTGGTCGATCTCTTCCTTACCGACCTTTTGCGTGATTTCACTCAAAATACCGGAATAGGATGCCATCTGCCTGCTATAAATCTGCTCTCCAAGCTCACTCAAACAGATATATACGACCCGACGATCTGTCTCGGATGTTGTACGTACTACGTAACCTTTTTCCTCCAAAGTATTTGCCATTTGCGTGGCAGTAGGTCTACTTATCTGGAGCAGGTCACTTAATTTAGAAATCATAACTCCCCGGTGCTGTTTGTCACCTTCGGTCGCTTTCTTTTGCTTCATTACAGTGTGAATGACGTACATCATAACAAACTCTCTATACGATACTACATCAATCGAGTAGGGGCGAGCAGTCAGACGCTTTATATTTTCAAGGGCTATGATAAGCTTCTGCTCTTGATTGTCATGGGTATCCATAGGGCACCTCCAATATACCTCAATCTAATTAGATTACTTACCTATTCCCAAAAAATCAAGTCAAATTCAAATTCTCTTTAAATTAAAATTTAATAATTAACCTGTTGTGCTAATTGATGAATTTGTGTATTATACATAAATGATAGTTTGGCTACCTAATTATTACGACATGAATTCCCAAACTACAATATATAGAAGTTAAAGGAGAGGAACTGCTCTGGAGCATGTCACTCAGAAAAAGAAAGTTACAATTATGATTGCTTTAATGGCGGCTATGTTTTTCGCAGCAATCAACCAGACAATTGTGGGCACAGCAATGCCCCGAATTATTGCGATGCTTGGAGGCATTGAACATTATACCTGGGTAATTACCATCTATATGCTCACCTCAACCATTGCTACCGTACTTGTCGGTAAGTTATCCGATATTTACGGAAGAAAGCCCTTCCTGTTATCAGGGATTGTCATTTTTATTATAGGTGCGTTCCTATCCGGATTGTCGACCAACATTTTTCAAATGATCACTTATCGCGGGATTCAAGGTCTAGGCGGCGGGATTCTCATGTCGGCTACCGTAACCGCTGTAGGTGATTTGTTCGCTCCAAGAGAGAGAGCCAAGTGGACTGGAATTATGATGGCGATATTTGGTTTCTCCAGCGTAATTGGTCCTACTCTTGGCGGATTCATGGTAGATCACATGGCTTGGAAATGGATCTTCTGGATCTTCTTGCCTTTCGGTATCGTGGCCTTCTTTATGATTTTGAAAATGTTCCCTAAAACAACGCGTTCTACATCTGAGTCCATTGACTATTTAGGCTCCATTTTCCTTTCCCTGACCATCGTTGCGCTCTTGCTCGGCTTTTCATGGGCAGGAACAAAATATGACTGGGGTTCTCCGGAGATTCTCGGCTTGTTTGGGGCTTCCATTCTGGGTCTGATTATCCTGATTCTGATTGAGCGTAAAGCTAAGAGCCCCGTATTGCCATTATCCTTATTTAAAAACTCCATCGTATCCATCTCAATGATTGTCGGTTTCCTGATGAATGCCGGTATGATGGGCGCGATGATCTACCTGCCCTTCTTTGTGCAAGGGGTAGAGGGCGTCTCCCCAACTAAATCTGGTTTTATCAATATGCCAATGTCACTTACTATGATTGTACTAAGTACTTTAGTGGGAAGATGGATCTCCAAAACAGGAAAATATAAACGTTATGCTCTAATGGGGATGCCATTCATGGTTGTAGCCATGATATTAATGGCCTTTATGAGTAACATTGCTACGGCTGTAGTCAGCATGATTATCTTCGGGGTTGGGTTAGGACTATCGATGCCCGTATTTACTCTAACCGTACAAAATGCTGTTGCTCCTTCAATGCTAGGTGTTGCTACTGCTACAAATACTTTATTCCGTAATTTAGGTGGAACCATAGGTATTGCCATCATGGGTACCATTATGAACTCCTCATTAACGAAAAAATTAGAGGCAGCGGTATCTTCAGGCAAAGGTCCGGATTTATCCAAACTCGATCCTGAATCCGCTAAACAGCTTTCTGCATTTATGAACCCTCAAATGTTGCTAGATCAACCTAAACTAAAGGAATTGCATGCAACACTGCCAGAGCAAATCCAGCCGCTCTTCAATCAATTGATTGAGATGCTGCGGAACGCACTGAGCGATTCCCTGACAGTTGTGTTCTTAAGTGGTACGGCGCTGTTAGTTATCGCAGCACTGCTCGTTCTGTTCCTTAAAGAGATTCCATTACGTAGTGGAGAGAAAAAAATGGAGGCACACGCAGAGGATAAAACCGGGAGTAAAAAACTCGAAAAATCTGTGCCTGCTGCACATTAATCACAAATAACCTTACATTAGAGATGTCCGTAAACAGCTTAGGCTGTGCGGCATCTCTTTTTGATAAGAAGGGCTAGGATTCGTTTGATTGATCATTCAATTCTTCGAAGTAAACGTAAACTCCGTTTAACAGCTCCATTAACGTATCCGTCTGTTCTTTGCCCATGTAATCAATCATACCTTTAAAGGTATTCCGGGATTTCGTTACGGCCATCTCAGCCAGATGCTCCCCTTTTTCCGTAAGCGTGATCTCACTAACTCGGCGATCCTGTGCATCGGAAGTACGCACCACATATCCTTGTGCAATCAGACTATTGAGCATTTGGGTAACCGTAGGAGAGGTGACTTTCAGAAACTTGCTAATCTCCGAAACCGTCTGTCCCTTCTTCCCTTCCCGTTCTTTACCAAGCTTTAAAGAAACCAACATCCGGACCTCACTTGGCTTCAAGCCCCAAATCGTGGTTTTACGCCAGTTCATTCTAGCGAATTGTTGGAAAGCCTCCATTAATCCATCAACATTCTGATATTTCTCTTCGTTCATCAGTACACCCCATAAAATCATTTAACACTAAGTATAGCCTAATATGACGTAAAAAAGAATTGATAGATGTCAGATTACCCATTTTCAAAAAATAACTAATGGGATGTATAATATAATAATCATCCTAAATTGAAAGTGGGTATTAATTTGACCTTTTCTTACTCTACCTATGACGCTCTAGGACTTGCTTCACTTGTCAAAGCACGTGAAATTTCACCTCGTGAGCTGGTCGAAGCCGCCTTTGCTCGGTTAGATGAGGTCAATCCAGTCATAAATGCGGTGGTGCGCACCCGCCGGGAAGCTGCTCTTAGAGAAGCCGACGAGATGCCTGTTCAGGATAACACTCGGCCGTTTGCTGGCGTTCCGTTTCTATTAAAGGATATTTCCCAATCTATCGCTGGCGAGCCCATCACTTGTGGGGCTATGCTGATGAAGAACAATGTCGCACGGTGGGATTCAAATTATGTTGCACGGATTAGGAAAGCCGGCTTCATTCCACTTGGCCATACGAACACACCAGAGTTCGGCTTAAAAAACATTACAGAGAATGTCCTCCATGGACCTGCTCGTAATCCTTGGAATCTCGAATATTCTCCTGGAGGTTCGAGTGGCGGAGCCGCGGCAGCTGTTGCTTCTGGTATCGTTCCAGTAGCAGGAGCCAGTGATGGTGGTGGGTCCATCCGTATTCCCGCCTCATTCACAGGCTTATTCGGACTTAAACCCACGCGCGGGCGCACACCAGTAGGACCCGGAGTCGGCCGTCAATGGCAAGGGGCTTCTATTGATTTTGCCTTAACCCGGTCCGTTCGCGATAGCGCTGCTATGTTAGATCTGCTGCAGGTTGTGCAGCCAGAAGCCGCCTTCCAGACTCCGTTATATCCGGGCGTATATCTGGATGATCTGTTTAAGCCTACGCAACGTAAACTACGAATTGGATTTACGACTGCTTCCCCAGTAGGTACGCCTGTCTCTGAAGAGGCCGTAAATGCTGTTCTCAAAACCGTGAAATGGCTCGAAGCTGAAGGACATGCGGTTGAAGAAACAGAAAGTCCTGTGAATGGCACAAGACTGATGGAGAACTACTATACGATGAATGCCGGAGAGGTAGCAGCCATGTTCGTCTCCCTGGAGAGAAATATGGGACGTTCCATAACTGCTGACGATGTCGATATCATTACGTGGGTTCTTGGTGAGACCGGAAAAAATGTTTCAGCGGCCGAATTCGTACATAGTCTTGATGAATGGGACGTTGCAGCCGCCCAAATGGCGGAACTGTTCAATCATTACGACTTATATATAACACCTACGAATGCAAACTCCGCTCCCAAAATTGGTGAATTAACGCATAAACCTGCAGAGATAGCAAAGCTGCTGCACGTAAACGAATTGCCAAAAGAAGAACAGAGCCGCTTAATTTACGAGATGTTTGAGCCAAGCCTAACCTATACACCGTTCACCCAGCTCGCAAATCTGACAGGCCAGCCAGCAATGAGTGTGCCCGTCCATAAGTCAGCAACTGGCCTGCCGCTAGGCGTTCAAGTCATGGCGAACAAAGGCCGTGAAGATTTGCTGCTTCAGCTTGCTGCCCAGCTTGAACAATCCGCTCTTTGGGTCGGCATGAATGGGAATCCGCTGTTGACCTGATCAATTAAGGGTGATGTTCACGCAGCTCAAGCTCCCTTACTCTTTCCCGCAAATGCCGTAGAAGAAAATATGGATGGCTTCCTCGATGAAGGCATCCATATCTTCCTGTTTGCTAGCTTCGTCTAGAAGTTCACCCGCATTACGCATATACATCCCCATTAGTGAAAGTATCCCTTTGGTGGATACTTTATTTGAGATTTCTCCCCGGGCTTTCCCATCCTCAACCATCTTCACCAGCACCGGCAAAATGTCATTCGCATATCGTTCTTCAATATAACGGAACATTTCTTGATCCTCAACCATAAGCTCCTTCACAGTCGCGGGAGATAAACCGCTGTAAGTTTGCCTTTCCATGGTTAGAATGTAACCAATAATCTCCTTTAGAGAATGCTCTTGATAAATGTAATCTTCAAACTCCTGAATTTCCTTCTGAACAAAGTCCTTAAAAGACTCACTAAGCAGCGCTTCCTTACTGCCAAAATAATTATAAATCGTCACCTGAGAGACTCCTGCTTCTTTCGCAATATCTGCGATCCGTAGACGTTTGGGTTCCCAGCTCTTGAGCATCTCCATAGTAGTTTTCATAATTTTGAATTTAATCTGTGCTGCTCTCTTCTCAAATCCATTCATAGCTTCCACCCTAACTTCGTTATTAAGTATGCGTATTTAAATTTAATGAAATATTCCATTTCAATTATTTCATAATTATATTGACTTCATTAACCACTAGGAATAATATAACATATGAAATATTCAATTCATATTAGTTCATTATTTTGCGGCGGGGGTGGCGGCATGCTGGTTGTAGAAGGCTTAACTAAACGATTTTCGAATGGCAAAGGAATCGAAGATGTAACATTTACCGTAAACAAAGGCGAGGTTTTTGGATTTCTAGGTCCTAACGGCGCGGGTAAATCGACAACTATACGGCATATCATGGGTTTTATGAAACCAGATCAAGGGCATGCGAGTATCCATGGGCTTGATGTATGGAAGGCACAAGGGACAGTCCAGAAGCATATTGGCTACTTACCCGGTGAAATTAACTTTTTTGATGGGATGACGGGCCTTTCTTTCCTTAAATTCATGTCAGCCATGCAGGGAATCAAAAATACTACCAAACGCGAGCAGCTGATTGAACGCTTGCAATTTGATGCCACAACTCCGATCCGAAAAATGTCAAAGGGAATGAAGCAAAAGGTCGGAATCGTCGCTGCTTTTATGCACAGTCCTGAAGTTATTATTCTGGATGAACCTACCTCGGGTCTCGACCCGCTCATGCAAAAGGTATTTATTGATCTGGTACTGGAGGAAAAATCAGCCGGAACTACCTTTCTCATGTCCTCACACAGCTTTCAGGAAATTGAACGCACCTGTGACCGCGCCGCAATTATTAAAGACGGACGGATTATCACCGTAAAAAATATTCATGAACTACAATCGATGCAACGGAAGCTGTTTGAGGTCATTTTTGCGAATAGTGAAGATGCAGTGGATTTTGCCGCCTCCGGCCTACAAGTGGAAGCTCATGAGGGAAATATGGTCCGCATAGCTGTGCAAGGCAATTATGATCGATTCATCCGGGAAACTGGAAAATACAATATCCGCAGCATCGACGTATTCACGCAGAATCTAGAGGACATCTTCATGGACTATTATGACCGCGAGGGGGCAGTGCAATGAATCTTCCGCTCTATAAGGAAATGATGCGAGTGAACCTGAAAGGAATATTGAATTACGCCTTTGGTTCTGCCTTCTATATTCTGTTTATGATCTGGCTTTATCCAGGGATTGCGGGGAGTACACAAGCAATTGATGACCTTATTAAGGCGATGCCAGAGGGTGTGGGTAAAGCCTTTGGGTTAAATAGCGGATTTACCAGTGCTGAAGCTTTTATCTCCGGAGAATATTATGGACTTATACTAGTTCTGATTCTTTCCATAGTTTGTGTGCAAATGTCAACGCAGCTAATGGCTCGACTCGTGGATCGCGGCTCCATGGCTTATCTGCTCATAGCCCCAACTACACGGAGAAAAGTCGCCACCACGCAGGCACTTGTACTCACTACAGCATTGCTCTTAATTATGGGTGTAACCACCCTCGCCGGATTATTAGGTAAAGCATGGTTTCTTGGCAGTGAATATGACTTTAACAGCGGTCGCTTCGCTCAGCTGAATACCGTGGCCTTTTTATTATTTTTTGCGGTAGGCGGCCTTACCTTTCTCGTGTCCTCTGTATGTAATGACGAGAAAAAAGCGCTCGGAATTTCCGGCGCCATCGCCTTCGGATTTTTCACTCTGGATCTACTCGGTAAAATAAGCGACAAACTTGAAGGACTGCGTTTCCTAACCTTATTCTCCTTCTATCAACCCGGGGAAATCGTTCAGGGCAACGTGGAGATTATTCAGGTCTCCAGTTGGCTGCTGTTGATCGGAGTGCTCACCTTTTCCTTGGGAGTAGAGCTGTTCAGAAGACGGGATCTTCCATTATAAGAGTACCTCACTTGATCAACTCGCTTTTACGCGTTCCCGAAGCAACTATCGGACACCGTTGACCTTAAATGCAACTTTATCACAAATTTGCGTACCTAACGGACCCTAAAGTCGTTATTGGCTTGAAGATCAGCAAAAATGAACCTTTTCTAAAGGAATAGCTGCACTGGGGTCCGCAACCTTACTCAAATGACTAAAAAATTGCAAATAGCGTCAGCTGAGTCCTTAAGCCTCAGGAGGGTTATAACTATGACTCTTATAAAAAACAACAGAGCAGTGTTTCTCCACCTCTGGGAGAATCATTGCTCTGTTGTTTTATGCGACAAATCCCTTTTTATTTCGTATCCGGTCTAGGTACACCAAAGTTTGGCGTTCCATCTTCATTCCACTGGATTACTTGCACACGTGCGTGACGATTCGGATCGTAAAGCGGATCTCCGACAATTTCCTTATAGCTTCTAGCATGGAAAACAAGGATATCCTGTGTGCCATCCTCAGAGACAGTAAAGCTATTATGTCCCGGACCATATTGGCCATTTTCCTCAGAAGTCGTAAACACAGGTTCAGGTGTCTTGACCCATGATTTTGGATCCATTAAATCACTATTCTCATCAGCAGTCAATAATCCCATACAATAGTTGTGATCTGTTGCACTAGCTGAGAATGTCATGAAAATACGTCCATTACGCTTAAGGATTGCCGCGCCTTCGTTCACCAAAAATCCGATTTTTTCCCAATCGTATTCAGGAGTAGTGATGCACACCTGCTCACCTTTTAGTGTCCAAGGGTTCTCCATTTCGGAAATATAAATATTTGAATTGCCAGGGATAGCAGGATCTTTTTGTGCCCAAACGTAATATCTAACTCCTTTATGCTCAAAAGTTGTTGCATCCAAGGCAAAAGATTCCCATTTTGTTTTTATTTGACCCTTTTCCACCCATTCACCCTCTAAAGGATTTGCGGATGGGTTTTCTAACGCAAACATGCGATGATCAAATAAACCGTCTTTCGTATCAGAGGTATGTGCAGCTGCATAATATACGTACCATTTTCCATCAATATAATGAATCTCTGGCGCCCAAATATTAGCACTCATCAAACCCGTTTCATGCTTAACCCAAATGGTCTTTCCTTCAGCCTCAGCCAATCCTTGAATGGATTCAGAACGGCGAAGCTCAATTCTATCGAACTCTGGAACTGAAGCTATGAAATAGTAGTAACCATCAGTATGTTTATAGATCCAAGGATCTGCTCGTTGCTCAACTAGTGGATTTTTTACATTAAATTCTCTCACAATGACAACTCCTATATTTATCTCTTTTTTTATATTTGCAGGTCACCAAAACACACCCTTCCTTATAAGAAGTCAAGGTGTATTTAAGTTTAAGTTCATTCGATCTAACCTTTGATACCCGAATTCAGGTTGATGGATTGAACGAAGTATTTTTGTGCAAAAACGAATAGCAGCAATGTTGGAATAATCGCCATGATTGCCGAGCCCATTAATTGTCCGATCATACGATAGTTTCCGTAGATGTCTTGCAATAAGAGCAAACCAGCGGTAATTGGCATTTTGTCTACGTCTGTGTACACGATAACCGGCCAGAGGAAGTCATTCCAAGATCCAGTAAAGGAGAACAATCCGCAAACAATTAGTATTGGTTTAACTAACGGCAATATAATTTGCGCGAAAATTCTAAAGTCACTTGCACCATCAACTTTAGCCGATTCATCTAATTCTTTTGGGATACCGTTCATAAACTGTCTGACCAAGAAGATATTACCCATACCCGCAAGACCAGGGATAATCATAGCCCAGGAAGTGTTCACCCAACCAAAGGAGTCAATGATTTTATACGAAGGAATCAAGTTAACAACACCCGGGAAGAAGGAGATCCCTAGCAAAGTAAAGAACAATGTGTCTCTTCCTTTAAACTTAATACGGGTGTAACCAAAACCTGTAATCGAAATAACAATAACAACCAGAATGGTGTGAGATGTAGCAATAAACAATGAGTTACCTAACCAACGTAGAATTGGAGCTGTAGAAGTATTGTTTAGGATCGTAACGTAGTTCTCAAAGACCCACTCTTTAGGAAATAGTCTAAAGCCCGAGGATACTACTTCCGTTTGTGATCTAAATGAGGTGGAAATCCCGAATATAACAGGAATGATCCAAATCACACATAGGATACCTAGAAATATATAGGATATATATTTTGAAATACTTACACTGGAGGAGCCTTTTATTTTGCCTGTTGTATTTACAACTGGATTTACTGCCTGGTTTGACATTTTAGTACACCTACCTTTTCCATTTCCTTGTTAGTCAATTAGTTTCTGCGAACCCTATGAAGCATTTCGGTTCATTACATAATATTGCAGTGCTGAGATCACCAAAATAACTAATCCCAGTAAAACTGCCATAGCTGATGCCATCCCGGCGATGGATTCACCGTTACCGAAAGCTAATTGACGAATATACATCATTAGAACGTGTGTACTTTGTCGAGGTCCACCATCGGTCATCATTAACGGTTGGCCGAATACATTAAAGGCACCCGCAGTTGTCATAACAAAGGTATAAATTAATGGAAAACGAATAGATGGCAAGGTAATACTAGTGAATCTTTTAATTGAACCCGCACCATCGAGCTCCGCTGATTCATATAACTCTTGAGCCACACCACTTAAGGAAGCACGATAGATAATCATGTTGCCCCCAATACCACCCCATAAAGTAATTACAATGATAATAATCCACGCATAGGGTTGATTTGCAGGCCAAGCAATTTGTGATCCAAACAGATTACCAGTGATCCCTAGTTGCTTATTAAAGATCAACAGCCAAATCAGTGCTGCCGCAGAAATTGAAATCAAGCCAGGAATATAAAGAATAGATTGAATTAAGCTCTTCATTTTAACTTTTTTATGCTCCAACGCCACCGCAACCATTAATGGAATAATAATCAGCAGCGGAACAGACAAAGCAACGAAAATCAATGTGTTTTTTAGGCCTCTGAAAAATTGAGTATGAAAGGTTGATCCGCCGTCAAAAAGAATAGCTTTATAGTTATCAAAGCCTACCCATACCGGATCACTCATTAAATTCCATTTTGTAAATGAAGCATAAATCCCATAAATCGTTGGCAATAAAATGAAGACAGCAAACAAAATGACATGCGGACCTACAAAGAAAGCAGGTGCCCAATTGATTTTCTTTTTCATAGGAATTCATTTCTCCTTTTGCACAAAGTAATGCACCATAACATGGCACATTACTTCGTACAATCTATTCTATTTTGCTTTATTTTGCTGCACTGCTGCTTTCCGCAATTTTATCTTCAACAAATTTTTGCATCGTTGCCAAAGTCTCATCAATATCAACGTTGCCACGAACGATATCCGCACAGTAAGTATCTACAGCTTCCGCAATGTATGGGTAGTATTCATATGTGTAAATGTAAAGGGATTCGATTTCTTTTTCATCAGATGTAAAGAAGGATTGCATATAGTCTTTGTACTCAGGGCTTTGGTTAACTACGTTACTAGCTACGTTTTGTCCAGCTTTTGCCCATTCCATCGAATTCGTACGAACATATTCCAAGAAGTTAGCAATACCTACTTCTTTTTCGTCTGTTCTCTTATCATTTTTCAACATAGCGAACAAGTGAGAAGAAGATCTGTTGGTGAATTTGTCAGGAGTAGGAGAATAAACATTGGTCACGCCAAAGTTCAAACCTTCAACCCCAGCATGTGCTGTAGAACTCCAAGTTCCGTCTGTCGAGAAAAGTACATTTTGAGATTGGAACATCAAGTAACCGTCTTCACCAAATGGAGTCATAAGGCCAGCATCGGCGATTTTCTTAACATTTTCAAACGCTTGTTTAAAGACAGGGGTGTTAACAGCCGGTTTTCCATCAACTTGGATATCGCCGCCCAAATCTTGAATTTGAGCCAAGATAACCCAGCCCAGCAAAGCATCATTAACTACGTAATCGCCTTCATCCAATTTACCTTGTAAGGAAAGCATTTCATCAATAGTAACAACGTTATCATCCAAGAAAGATTCAGCATTATACTTTTTCAGCAAATCTTTATTGTAATACATTACGTTACTATGAATATCAAGAGGAACTGTGTATTGAGTTCCATCGATATTACCAGTGTTCCAAGCTTGTGGTAAGTAATTTTCAGCTTTCAGTTCAGGTTGTGCTGGCAATACGGTATCTTGCATGGATTCCAGTACACCTTGTTTAACAAATCCAGGAACACGGTCAGCATGGATAATTGCTAAATCAGGAACACCTTTGCTAGATGCCAAAACTGTAGAAATCTTTGTGTACATATCAGCCGTAATAACATGTTTTACTTTAATTTCGGGATTCGTTGCATTGTAGTTTTTAACAATTTGATCCATATAAGCACCGTCATCACCGGTCAGCGGTGTCCAGAACGTAATCGTCTTACTATCATCTTTACCACCGCATCCTGCCAAAACTGTCGATAATGTTAGAACCGTTGCTAATAAAACTCCAAATTTCTTTTTCATTACTCTCTCCCCCTGCAGCTGTAATGTTAAGATAACCATTCATGTTCACTTTCTTTGAAAACGATTAACTTGAGATTAGTATACATTCATTGTGAAAGCGTAGTCAATAACATTTAAATAAACTTAATAGAATTTTTTTTCATTTAATTAACCTTTTGATTCATCTCTCGGAGATGAAAGCGATATTATATTTACTTCGGTTACCTTTCATGTTACTTTATATATAGATTAATAAACTTTACAGTATATGAAATAACTTTGAAAGAAGTGGGTAAAATGCAGTTGGAAATCGACAAATCCTCTCTTGTTGTTTACGAAGCTTTAGCGAGTGAAGTACGCATCAAAATTATTCAGTTGCTCTCCAAAAATAAGATGAACATCAAAGATTTGGCAGAAGAACTTAAAATAAGCAGTCCTATCGTTACCAAACACATTAAAAAACTAGAAGATGCAGGGCTCATAAAAACGGAAAAGGTGCCTGGTAAATCAGGAATGCAAAAAATTTCAATTCTTAGGGTGGATCATATTGAGATTAACTTCCCGAAGAAAATCTTTCACTCTTTTGCCTCCTACGAGACATCAGTGCCGATTGGTCATTATACCGATTATGATCTGAAACCTACTTGCGGACTTGCTACGGATAAGGAGTTTATCGGCAGAGTAGACGAACCTAAGTATTTCATGGATTCTAAAAGAGTGGACGCAGAGATTCTCTGGTTCACTCAAGGTTATGTCCAATATAATATCGCTAATTTCCTAAAAAAAGAGGAAACCCTACAGCAATTTGAGATTAGCTTAGAGCTTTCTTCCGAATTCCCCTTTGCTAATGACGTATGGCCTTCAGACATCACCTTTTCTTTGAATGGCTTGGAATTAGGGACTTGGACGAGCCCCGGGGATTTCGCTGATGCTAGAGGTAAATTCACACCGGAATGGTGGCCACACAATATCAATCAATACGGATTGCTAAAAACGATTAGAATTACAAACCACAATGGAACTTACATTGACGGTGACCCGCTGTCTCAGGTTTCGATTGAGGATTTAGATACGACTTGTGACCGTTGGACCTTTCGGATCGAAGTGAAGGAAGATGCAAAGCACGTAGGAGGAGCAACGATTTTCGGGAAAAAATTCGGAAACCATGATCAAGATATCATTTTCAAATTGTACTATCTGTAAATTTTTCTTTTATGTTCTAAGCAAAACTGGTTCTTTTTGCGGGGGTGAACAACTAATTAGCTATTCTTCCTTAGCTCCCCCCCACCCGTTATGCCCTACCCCCTCTCTTTATCCTTGCTGATATATCCCGCCTAGCCATCCATTCACCAAATTTCACTCTTATCCACTTCAGCATTAATCACCAGTAGTTAAATCATTTTCCTCTATTTTGAATTTATAATTTATAAAAATATAAAAAGATTCACGGATTTATAAATTTCTATTTGACTATTTGCTGATATCATGCTTAAAATGAGAGCATTATAAAACGTTTTCCTTGTTATGGTTTAGTAATACATAAATTAAAACCATTTTCATATACGAAAGCGTTTTTTTAGTAGCTATTTATGTAAGCGTTTTACATTTTTTTCAGTAAAGAAGGGAGGAATTGGAAAAATACGCGTGTACAAGCTCTACATCACTAGAATCGGAGGATCATACATTTGAGAAAAACTACTGGTAAACTAACCGCTTCCCTGCTTGCACTCACTCTATTAGTGCCTGCTCCATTAATTTCTGCAGCTTCTGCAAGCGATTCCAAATCAGCCGCATTATCCACTCAGCAACAAATCGCCGATTATTCCGGCCACTGGGCACAGAAGGATTTTCAATCTTGGGTAGATAAGGGCTTGATTCTGGGTTACGGAAACGGAATATATAAGCCAAATCAAGAAATCAACCGTGCAGAGTGGGTTACTCTGGTTAATCGGGTCTTTAATTTGCAGGAAAAAGCCGAAATTGGCTTCACGGATGTTTCCACGACAGGTACTTACTACAGCGATATCCAAAAAGCAACCGCTGCAGGATATGTGACAGGATACAGCGATGGCACCTTCCGACCCGCACAGCAAGTAAGTCGTCAAGAAGCTGCAGTAATGTTATACAGACTGTTCCAACTCAACTCATCTGTTGGCACTTCTGCACCAAAGGATGCTGCTGATTTGCCAGAATGGAGCCAAGAAGCAGTATTGTCTTTACTTGGTGAAGGTTATCTGCAAGGCTACACTGACGGCAGCTTTAAAGGAACTCAGGCTGTAACAAGAGCGGAAGCACTGCGCATGATTGAGAAGCTGGGCGGAGAAATCACACCTAAGAGCGGAAGCTATTCGGGGATTAACACTCGGAATATGGTTATCAGCAGCCCAGGCGTAGAGTTGAAAAACTCCACAATCTCAGGGAATCTCTACCTTACCGAAGGTATTGCTGAGGGCGATATCACACTGAATAATGTCACTGTTAAGGGAAAAGTATTCGTTGCCGGTGGCGGTGAGAACAGTGTCGTACTAAGCGACTCCAATGCTGGTGAAATGGTAGTAGATAAGCATAACGGCAAGCTGCGCGTCGTTACTAGAGGCACAAGTGCTGTACCAAACGTACGCGTACATTCCGGTGCAATACTAGAGGAAGATGCATTAACGGGGGCAGGTTTCAGCCGGGTTATTGTTGAGAATACGCTGCCTAAGGATTCCATCCTCAAGCTGAAAGGAAGCTTTGATTCCGTTGAGCTTCAAGCGTTGGGAGAGCCTACACTACATCTGACAGCAGGCAGTATTGCTGAAGTTACACTGAAGCAAAAGGCCAAGCTGCGTGTAGAGGCAGGTACGGAAATCAAGAATCTAATCCTTGGTTTCAACGATATCCTAACCATCCAAGGCACGGGTAAGGTTATCTTTGATAGCAAGTACAGTCAGCTAATCCATTTTGAAACACCAACTCCAACGGCTACGGCAACCACTGGTACTGGTGGATCTAACGGCGGTTCTGTTGCTACATCAGCTCCGGAAGTTACAGCTACTCCGGCTCCAACTGCTACACCAGATCCAACGGCTACACCAAATCCAACAGCTACACCAAATCCAACAGCTACACCAAATCCGACGGCTACACCAAATCCGACGGCTACGCCTAGTCCGACGGCTACACCTAGTCCGGGAGCAACTGCACCAGCACTCACCAATGTCTCGGTACATGATCCATCGGTGGTAGTGGATAATGGAACTTATTATGTATTTGGCTCCCATATCGATGCGGCCAAATCAGATGATCTGATGAACTGGACACAGTTCACTAATGGTTATACAACACCGGGCAACGTGATTTTTGGTGATCTGTCCAAGAATCTGGCAGAATCCTTTAAATGGGCTGGCGAGAACGATTCGGACAGTAAAGGCGGATTCTCCATCTGGGCACCGGACGTATTCTGGAATAACGATTATAAGAACGCTGATGGAACAACTGGCGCTTATATGATGTATTACAGCGCTTCTTCTACTTATATCCGTTCAGCGATTGGCTACGCCACTTCGCAAAATATCGAAGGGCCTTATACTTATGGAAATACCGTAATTTATTCCGGTTTCACCAAGGAAGAGGCTTATGACAGTGACAGTAAAGTAAATAAGAAATGGGACAATACAAATATCAAGGACCTTATCGGCAATGGAACGCTGGAAGGTGTCAATCCAGATTGGTTTAATGCAGGTGGTTTGTACCAAAACAAAACCTATACAAATGCAATTGACCCAACTATTTTCTACGACAAAGACAACAAGCTTTGGATGACTTATGGTTCATGGTCAGGTGGTATATTCATTCTGGAGATTGATCCAGCTACCGGAGAACCTAAATATCCAGGCAAAGATGGAAAGACCGCTGATGGACGTCTTATCGACCGCTATTTCGGAACCCATATTTCTGGCGGAATGACCAAATCGGGTGAAGGTCCGTATATCGTTTACGACAAGGATACTGGTTACTACTTCTTGTATGTAACTTACGGTGGACTTGACTCCAAAGGCGGTTACAGCATGCGGCAGTTCCGTTCAACAAATCCGGACGGCCCTTATACGGATGCAGCAGGACAGAATGCTGTTCTAACTACCGATGGTGACAACACACCATATGGTAATAAGCTATTAGGAAACTTCATGTTTACAAATCAAAATGCAGACCCGAATTTCCAAACGTATGGTTATGTGTCCTCAGGACATAACTCGATACAATATGATGATGAAACGGGTAAAATATTTAACTTCTTCCACACTCGTTTCCCACTCCGTGGTGAAACACATGAACTTCGTGTGCATCAAATGTTCACTAACGAAGATGGCTGGCCAGTAACTGCCGTACATCGTTACACGGGTGAAACTATTGGGGCTGTAGCACGGGATAATGTTGTCGGCTCTTATCAGTTCGTTAACCACGGCAAAGATGTTTCAGGCATCATCAAACCCACAGTAGATATCGAGCTGAAAAGTGACGGAACGATCGCTGGATCGTTAACCGGAACTTGGGAATTGAAGGATGAGTACTTCGCTCATTTGCTTATTAACGAAACGGAAAATGGAAACACCGTACAACATCTCTACAAAGGTGTATTTGTGAAGCAATGGGATTCCTCACGCCAACAGCATGTTATGACGTTCACCGCAATGTCAGATCAAGGAATCACTATCTGGGGCAGCCAGATGGAATCGATGAGCGTTGAGCAGATTTTGAACAATATTGCTGCAGGCTTGAGTATTGGTGACACAAGAAAAATATACGATGACATCACCCTCCCTACGGAAGGCTTGCGCGGAGCAGAAATTTCATGGTCCTCTTCCAATGAGGCCGTAATTGGTAACAATGGTAAAGTTACTCGTCCTGAACTTGGACTTGGAAACGCTACAGTTGAACTGACTGCTACAATTAAGCTGGGCGAAGTCGCAGTAACTAAAACCTTCACCGCCGTTGTTATGGAAAAAAAGAGCACGCAACTGGAAGACGGCTTAGTAGCTGCCTTTGACTTTGATGGCGACCTTGCAGAAAATGGTGATCGTACAGCTGACGGCATAGTCACCGGAAATCTGATCAACAACACTGAGGATGGAGACATCACTTTTGAGGCTGGTAAAGACGGTCAGGCAGCCAAGTTTGATGGCAAATCCGGTGTTCGTCTACCTGACGGATTAATTCAAAGTAGCGCATACTCGGTAGGGATGTGGCTGAATCCATCCGAATTAAAAGCTTTTACTCCTGTATTCTTCGGTGCTAAAACCGAAACGAACTGGTTCAGTCTCCTGCCTTATGGAAACGGTGGAGCAACCACTAGACTCTGGTTCGGTAGCGAGACTTGGCTGGATGCTGATACAGGCTTACAAATTCCAGTTAACCAGTGGACGCATGTAGCCTTCACTTACAATGCTGGAACAGTCAATATGTATGTAAATGGTGTATTGAAATCCTCCGGAAAAGGATTCACAGATATTTTTGATACAGAAGACGGCGTATTTGCTCTTGGTGTGAACTATTGGGATGCACCCTACAAAGGTTTGGTTGATAAATTCCGCGTGTATGATAGAGCATTGTCTGCGGAAGCTGTTGGCTGGCTTGTAAACGGTGAGCCTGATACGAACATCAAAGTAAGTAATATTTCATTCAGTGAAGCTGTTAAATCAGTAGCTGTAGGAAATACTTTCACCCCTCAAGTAAGTGTGCTTCCGACCAATGCCGGAAATAAGGCGCTAACTTGGAGCTCTAGCGATTCCAGCGTAGTGGCTGTTGACGCAGCGAGCGGAATAGTAACAGCACTAACTGTCGGTGGCCAAGCTGTAATTACTGCAACAGCGACTGATGGAAGCGAAGTTTCAGCCAGCTACACAGTAAATGTAACTGATGGAAAAGTAGCTCATTATGCTTTTGATGGCGACCTGGATGACTCCTTCCAATTGAACGGAAAAGGCGAAGTTACAGGAGCAAAAGTAGATAGCCCAACAGTAGGCAATATCACATACGGTAACGGTGTCCTCGGTCAAGCTGCAATATTCAACGGTACCTCCGGTATCCGTTTGCCTGATGGATTAATTGACAGCAATACCTACACCGTATCTATGTGGCTAAACCCTGAACAACTGACAGATGCAACAACTACTTTCTTCGGCGCTGCCACTAAAAATAGCTGGATTAGCTTCGTTCCTCAGAACGGTGGCGGTAAAACGTTGTTATGGTCCGGAGAAGCTTGGTATGATGCTATTTCTGCCATGAAGATTCCAGTAAATACATGGACACATGTTGCGTTTACGGTCAGCAATGGAACCGTAAAAGTTTACCTCAACGGAGTAGAGCAGTTCTCTGGTGAGGGCTTCCCGAATGTCTTTAAGAATAAGAATGGCGTTTTCGCTCTAGGCGTCAACTATTGGGATGCACCATTTAAGGGTATGATTGATGAACTGAAGATTTACAGCAGAGCGCTCAAATCAGATGAAGTACAGGCAGAGTATAGCTCGAACGTAGATTAAGCAAGACTTGATTTGAAAAGAGAGAGCGGAGCCACAGGCTCCGTTCTTTTTTTAAAGTCCCATATTGTAAAAAAAGTATTTAACTAATATAATCATTAACTATACGTCCGAGATAAACGTCGATTTTTATATTGTTATTAATAAATTTCTTAATCATCGGCGATTAGCCCATAAATTTTAATTGGAGGCCATTTATGAAACTTGACCTGTCGGAAGAATCCCTTCCCGTCTATGAAGCTTTAGCCAGCTCAGTACGCCTACACATGTTGCGTTTGCTTGCCGAAAATCCTATGAATGTTAAGGAATTGGCCGCAGCAGTAAATTTGAGCAGCGCAATTATGACTATGCATGTGCGTAAGCTGGAAGCTGCCGGCCTGATCCAGACGCATATGGCACCTGGTCGAAGTGGTCTGCAAAAGATCTGTACTCTAGCTGCTGAAGGAGCAGAAATCACCTTTCCAGGCAGACAAATCAATGAGCGCAAAAGTTATCGTAAGGAAATTCCGGTTGGACATTATTCCGACTTCCTGATCGAGCCAACCTGTGGTCTTGCAACTACTGAGAAAGTGATCGGCAGTTTTGATGATCCCCGCTATTTCTGGGATCTTGAGCGTATGAATGCGGGGATTCTTTGGTTCGGCAGAGGATTTATCGAATATAAAATCCCTAATTTCCTACTCTCCAGCCAACATCCTGAGGAACTGATTATAACCATGGAAATTGCTTCCGAAGCACCTTCCATTAATAATAATTGGCCTTCGGATATCACATTCACTCTGAACGGAGTGAAGCTTGGATTCTGGACAAGTCCCGGTGACTACGGGGATAGCCGTGGTAAATATACACCGGCCTGGTGGCCAGCACTCACGAACCAATACGGCTTGCTCAAGCAGCTGCGCATTACAGCAAAAGGTACATTTATGGATGGTTTGAAGCTCTCAGAAGTTACCCTTGATCAAGTGAATATCCGTGACAAACAGTGGTCTTTCAAGCTTTCCGTAGATGAAGATGCCGAGCATATTGGCGGGATTACTCTTTTTGGCAAAGGTTTTGGAAATTACAATGAAGATCTAATCGTTGAATTGTTCTATACGGATAACCAAGAATAAAGCCGCATTCACCTCCCATTGGAGAGTCGAATGCGGCTCTTATTTTAGCTTAATTCTTTTCGATAAAGGGGCCCCACAAGCCCCCCCCGGGTAATGGACAACTACGTTCCTTAAGCTTGGCTACTACGGGGATGATGCAACCGCAAGCGACGCAAGTTACCCCTTCGTGCAGCTTAGGGCAAGTCCCACAAAGGGCAACCCGTTCAGCGTAAACTTCATCTGGAACACAAAACTCTGGCTTAAACATGGAAGAAGACAAGATACGATTAATCTGCGTTGGCGTAACTTTATAATCCTCTCTGCATCCCTTGCATGTTGATGTTGTTGACATGGTAACACCACCTTAAGCCTTCGGCGTAATCTCCAGCACAGTTACTGACATTGGAGGCAGTTCAACATTAAGAAGATCGCCCTCCAGAGTAAAGGCAGTGAAGGCTTGCGGCACTACTGCCTCCGGTTGGCTGAAGGTATTGTGAGCATCAATTTTGTCACCGGCAAGTGTTGTGCCTGTCACTTCAACCTTCTTCCCGGAAAGACCACGAAGCTCGAGTGGTACAGTAGCAGAAGCTGCATGGTTCAAGTTGCAAAGGCTGACATGAATGATTCCAGAAGCAGTTACGGAAGCCGAAGCAGATACTTCAGGAATCTCACGGCCTTCAAAGCTGTAAGTGCCACTTTCCAGTGCCAAATCCAGCAACTCCGCATCCTGATGGACTTTAAACATATTGAACACATGATACGTAGGAGTCAGCACCATCTTTTCCCCTTCGGTCAATATAACTGCCTGAAGTACGTTAATCGTCTGCGCAATATTTGCCATCCGTACCCGGTCACTATGTTTATGGAAAATATTCAAGGTCACGCCTGCTACAAGAGCATCCCGAATTGAATTTTGTTGATACAGGAATCCTGGATTTGTTCCCGGCTCTACATCATACCAAGTTCCCCACTCATCTACGATAAGACCTACTCTTTTATCCGGATCATATTTATCCATAATAACGCCATGTCTGGTGATCAGCTCATCCATGCGAAGGGCTTTCTCTAATGTACTAAACCATTCACTCGTTTCAAAGCCTGTAGCTGCACCTTTATTCTCCCATGCTGGACCAGGGATTGTATAATAATGCAGGGTAATCGAGTCCATAAAGCGTGTTGCCTCACGCATCAGAACCTCCATCCAGTGATAATCATCCACGTTAGGACCACAAGCAATCCGGTGAATACGATTGTCCCCGTAATTACGTACATACGTCTGATATTGGCGATAAAGATCTGCATAATATTCTGGACGCATATTCCCGCCGCAGCCCCAGTTCTCATTCCCCACGCCAAAATAAGTCACAGCCCAAGGCTCTTGATGGCCATTCTGCTGGCGAAGCTCGGACATTGGAGATACGCCTCCAAAGGTTAAATACTCCACCCATTCGGACATCTCTTGAACGGTACCACTGCCCACATTACCGTTAATGTAAGGCTCACATTCCAGCATCTCACATAATTCCATGAATTCATGTGTACCAAAATGGTTGTTCTCAACCGTTCCGCCCCAGTGAGTGTTGATCATACGTTTACGACCTTCACGGGCTCCGATACCATCTTTCCAGTGATATTCATCCGCGAAACAGCCGCCTGGCCAGCGAAGCACAGGAATTTTAATTTCCTTAAGCGCTTTCACGACATCATTACGAATGCCGTTGGTGTTAGGAATAGTTGAATCTTCTCCAACCCAAATCCCTTCATAAATACAACGGCCTAGATGCTCAGAAAAATGTCCGTAAATATTTCTGTTAATCGTCCCTTTGCGAATGTCAGTATTAAGGATCGCACGTTCTGCCATGGTTAAATACCGCCTCTAAACGTTTATATTTTTATTAACTAATTAATAATTATATAAACATTATAAGACGCTGCTTAGGCATCCGTCAATCTCCAATATGAATAAAAGCTATTCTTTATCAATAGGTTTCTTTATCCCGTCTTCATAATAGTCAAAAATGAGCTGCTGCTGCGTTCCTCTTACCCCGTAAAACACATCAGAAATTTGTTTTCCCTTACGTCTTAACTCGTTCTCCAGCCACTCTTGGGTCAGGCCATTATCCTTAAGATTATCTGCGAGCATTATTCCATCCATAATCAATTCAACGGGAAAGCTCTGAGGAACGGACAACAGCTTTAGATCTTTTCGGGTAACATATTGGTACTCTTGTTTCTTTAATACAGATACCATTCCGTTATCTTCCAGCACAGCGTATTCTACTACCTCTAGATTAAAAATTTCCTTTTCTCTCAATGCCTGATCCAAAGAGTCCAACGAATACCTTACCTTTTTCATATTTTGCTCAAGAATTTTCCCATCCTCAATAAGTACAGTGGGTGAACCTGAAATCCAGCTTCTCATTTTACGACTTTTTAAAGCGATGATAGATAGTAAAAAAGATGTAACGGTAACGACTATAAGCGCCAGGATCATGTAGGAAGAATGCAGCTGTTTATTAAACGCCAAGTTCGCGGCTATTGAGCCCAATATAATACCCGTCACGAAATCGTGGAAGGTCAAGTTAGATAACGTTTGTTTTCCCAATATTTTGGCGATCAGCAAAAGCATGATCATAGCAACAAAGGCCCTAAGCACAATGTCCATATACACCTGCATCTCTAATGCTCCCTTCCTATTCAATCCCCCATTATTCACATACCAAGGTGAAATGAAACGTGCCCCGGAGATTTTTATAGACGTCAAAAAGGCTCTGGAAGGGTTCTAAAGAACCGCCCCAAAGCCCTAGCTGCGAATCTACAAGTTATCATCCTGCACAAAATTCAACACGGCGTCATCGACGGCCGAAGTTCTTCCCAGATCAGGAAGGTTCACAAGCTCAATCTCGCAAGTCTCCGCACGGCCATGCAGCTCCAAAAGAACAAGTTCATTGCGCCCCTTGCGCAGCAATGGGCCCGGGATATATAGGGCGCGTTGCGGCCCTGCGTTCCAGTAGCGGCCCAGATTAAAACCATTGATCCAGGCGACCCCTTTATTCCATCCATCGAATCGTAGAAAGGTATCGCCAATCTCCTCCGCCTCGAAGCTCCCCCGGTAGAATCCGGGCAGACCCGAAAGGGTCGCAGTTTGCTGCTTCTCCACCGGGTGCTTCTTGTACGCTAGTGAATCCAGCTGTTCCTGTTCCAACGGCAAAGTACGAATCGTCCAGTTATATTGCAGCTGGTTATCAATCCGAACCCCGTCCAGAATCCCTTTCGGATCGCGAATGAGCGGCCCGTAATTGATTCGTCCCATGTTCTCGACGAGGATATCCAGCTGCGCTCCCCCAGCGGGGATGGAAAGTTCCAGTGGCAGCGGATTCCAGCGCTCAATCACCCCAAGCACCTGTCCATCCAGGAAGACCTGCGCCCGATCGCGCACGCCCTCGATGTAGAGTTTCTGTCTAGAGCGCGGCCCTTTCACATAAGTGCTGTACAATATAAAACCATAGGATTGTCCGAGCTTCTCCATCGGCTGTACACACACGCTGTTCACCGTCTCTGATAACTTCTCCAGATTGGAAGCTGTGAATAGTTCCGCTCTTTCCGTCAAAGCGACTTTCCCGTAAGAAATCTTCGGAATCGGCTCAGGGAGTGGACAAGTCGGGGCAAATCCATGGTTGCTGAGTACCGACCGGACAGCTTCAAATTTCTCCGTCGTATCTCCCCATTCCGTGAGCGGGGCATCATAGTCATAGCTTGTAGTCGTTGGCTCGTAGGTGACGATATGATTCGCACCATTATAGAAACCAAAATTGGTTCCACCATGGAACATGTACATATTAAATGAGGAGCCCTGTGTCAGAATCTCATCCAGAACACCTGCTACATCCCCGGCATCGCGTACATGATGATCCTCCATCCAGTGATCAAACCAGCCGTTCCAGTATTCCATCACCATAAGCGGCTCTTCAGAGCGGTATTCCCGATATTTGCGGAAGGATTCCTCTGTACTGGAGCCGAAATTGACTGTCGCATGCACATCCTCCAGTGTTCCGCCGAGCAACATCTCATCGGTTGGCCCGTCGGAAGTAAATAGCAGCACATCGATCCCTCTGCTGACCAGTCCATCACGCATATAGCCCAGGTAGCCACTGTCATTACCATAGCTGCCATATTCATTTTCTACCTGAACGGCCAGAATTGGTCCGCCATGTGTGGAGAGCAGCGGAACCAGCCGAGGCATTAGCTCATCGTAATAACGGTCTACCTTGCTTAAATAAAGAGGGTCACAGCAGCGAAGCTGGAGTTCCCCGTAAGCTAGCAACCAGCCCGGCAGGCCTCCGAACTCCCACTCTGCACAGATGAATGGACTCGGTCTGACAATAACATGAAGCCCAAGTTCACCAGCCAGTTCGATAAAAGATACCACATCGGCCATGCCATCAAATACGAACTGCCCTTCTTTAGGTTCATGTATATTCCAGGCGATGTAGGTCTCCACGGTATTGAATCCACAGGCTTTCAATTTCAGCAGCCGGTCTTTCCAATATTCAGGCACAACCCGAAAATAATGAATGGCTCCTGATACGATACGATAAGGCTGTCCGTCCAGCAAATAGTGTCCGTCGTTCCAGGTGAGCAGGCTCATTATCGACAACCTCCTTTATTAATATTTATTCTAACGATTCCCCGCAGTGGTAGACGGCAAGCCGTCTAATCTTGGGGCTTGCGGCAGCTTCTGACACCCGTAAGCGGATTTTCTCTGCGACAACCGGAGGGAAGGCGTCGATTTTCTTATGGCCAATCGAACTGCCACGCTTCAACTCCAGCCACGCTCCGTTGCTGTACGCTTCCAGCATATATCCTTCTACTCTTTCGCCGTAAGCGATATCCTCCATAATCTCGGCATGATCAATCACAGTAGCTGCTGGCAATTCCAGTTCAACAATATCTCCAGTACCTGCTGTTACCGCCAGAGCCTTGTCAAATCTGCGTCTTATCTCCTTGCCGAATTCCAGCAGCCGCTGCACATCAGCCTCCGGAAACAGCCCGCGGTTGTCAGGGGCTACATTGAGCAGCAAAGTTGCCCCATGTCCAACCGAACGATAATAAATATCCATTAGCTGCTCCAGAGACAGCAGCAGATGCTCCTCCTCAGGATGCCAGAACCAGCGGTCTTTACGGATGGGCACATCGCATTCCGCAGGCACCCAGCTCGGCGTTCCGGGAAGCCAGTTCAATGAAGCTTCACTGAACATGCTACCCCGCGCAGAATTTGCAGTGTTCCAGCATGGATAAGGAGCAACGCCATCCTCATTGCCAACCCAGCGGATCGTTGGTGCCCCCATATTAAACACCATGGCGCCTGGCTGGTGGAGCTTGATCAGATCCATAATCCGCTGCCAATCGTAATTGCGACCCTCCGACCCTGCGCCGTCGAACCAAATTTCCGTAAGCGGACCATAGCCCGTAAGCAACTCTTGTAATTGCAGGGCATAGAAATCATCGTACGCTTGCGGATCTGCATAACAGGGCTCATGTCTGTCCCACGGAGACAAATAAATGCCGAAGCCAACTCCAAGTTCACGGCAAGCCTCCGCGCATTCCTTGACGACATCGCCGCGCCCTTCTTTCCATGGGCTAGAAGCCACAGAATAAGTACTTGTCGCAGTCGGCCACAAGCAGAAGCCATCATGATGTTTAGCTGTCAGTATAAAATAACGGAATCCAGCTTCTTTGGCTGTACTAACCCATTGGTGGGCATCCAAATGAAGCGGATTGAAGACCGCAGGTGAATCATTGCCTTCTCCCCACTCCTGATCGCAAAACGTATTGATGCCAAAATGGCAAAACATCCCCAGCTCCAGGTCCTGCCACTCCAGCTGTTCCCTAGAAGGCAGCGCCAGTTGCTCTTCCGGCTTGTTCTGTGAAAATCTGCTTTCCATCATTTCTACACTCTCCCATATGTTTGTGTAGGCCCAATATATAAATAAGGCTTTGGAAAGCCAGTTGATGACCTTCCAAAGCCCCGTCCACAACTTGTGATACTTGCTTATTCCCTATTTATTTGATAACACCTTTTTCGTTGATAATTTTTGTTGCTTCATCAACCATCCATTGCTGCACCTTATCAATCGATTCATTTCCAAGCATAAATCTGCTGAAGCCGTCATCGATTATTTTGGTCAATTCGGACGTTGCAGTCGTCATCACCTGCGCGCCATCAAGGAACTGAATTGCACTGTCAAAGAGTGTATATTTGAGTGAATCCATATCATACATATCCTCTTTGCCAGCTACCAGTTTGGTCAGCAAGGCTTCATTATCCGCTTTTTTATAACCGGAGAATTCCAGTCTGTTATCACTAACAGCCGTTGACATAAATCTCATCAGTTGGAAAGACGCCTCTTTGTTCTTCGAAGTTGCGCCCATCGCCAGCATATTGCCGCTGGTGAAGTATTTGCCCTCGTATTCTTTCGGTTCCGATCCTGCCGGAGGCACCGGTACCGGAGCAAAAGCTGTCTTGAAATCATGCGGATACTGCTCAGTATTGCCCGGATCAGCAATCGTCCAGTTACCAGCCAGAATCATAGCGGCTTCTTCATTAAAGAATTCCGTGCGGTAATTGAGCTTAGCCGCTAAAGCGTCTGCATAAGTTTTCGCAGATTTATCAGCAGACTCCATATCTTTGCGCAGCTGGAAGAAGTATTTATAGGTTGGATCCGCGAAAATGGTCGTCCCGTCATCATACACGAATGGATCTTTCATCATCGTTTGGGCCGGAGCGTTCATATACAACTCCCAGGTGTGGAAGTATGTGCCGTAACGTTTGTCTACGCCTTCACCTTTGGTCAGTTTTTTGGCATAATCGCGGTAGTCATCCCATGTCCAGCCAAAAGTAGGTACAGGCAGACCAGCTTCATCCAGTGCATCTTTGTTCAGCATTACATAGTTGCTGCTCTTGGTATATTGCATCCCATAATAGTTGTTGTCTACCTTAGCATTCACATAATATTCATCCTCAGGAACGAGGTTATCCTTCTCATAGAATTCATTCAGCGGGGCAAGTGCTCCCCGGGTCGCCCGTTCAAGTACGCCTCCAAGGCTTGGTACCTGAACAACGTCAATCGCTTCGCCGGATGAAATCAGGAAGTCGAGTTTCTTCAGCATCTCCACAGAATCACCGGGAACGAGTGTCACATGCTCTACCTTGATATTTGGGTTCTGATCCATAAATTCCTGCAGCATGGCATCCGTGCCTGCTGATTGGGCTTCATTGTCCCAGTTGTAATATTTGATGGCGACTTGCTTGTCCACCTTGGTGTTCCCGGCATTCGTACTGGCTTCAGCACCGCCATTCTTCTCTGAATTTCCGGAATTTCCACAGGCGCTTAACGTTAAGGAAACCGCCAGCATGGAGCCTAGTACAACGGATAATCTTTTTTTGCCCTTTGTTTTCATTTTACTTCCCCCCGCACTGAAATTTAAGTATAGTGCCTTGTTCATTTCTTATTATAGGCACCCGCTGTACAAGCCAAGTGCACAATTTTGCTGTAGTAGGATCACATTTTTGACTTTTACCCTCTTTTGCATACCCGCAAGTCAGCCCTTTACGCCCCCCAAGGAGATTCCGTTAATGACTTGCTTTTGCAGGGCAATGAACACGATGACCAATGGGATGATCGCCGAAACGGCTGCCGTCATCATAATCGCATAGTTGTTCGAATAATCGTCCCGGAACAGTGTCATACCGAGTGGGATAGTGTACAAATTCTTGTTTAGCAAGAAGATCAGCGGATTCTGGTAGTCATTCCAGGTCCAGATAAATTTGATGATCGCCACGGTAGCGAGCACCGGCTTGCAGAGCGGAACAATGATAGACCAGAATATCCGCAAATGGCCTGCACCATCAATTCGCGCCGCTTCAATATATTCGTCGCTGATACCAATCATAAATTGCCGCAACAAGAACGTGAAGTAGATGGAGAACATACTCATTAGTACGATAGCAGCATGAGTATCATAGAGGCCGAACCAACGAATCAGTAGAAAACGCGGAATCAGCGTGGCCTGGTCAGGAATAATCATGAACGACAGCAGCGCCAGAAAGACCATATTCCGTCCTTTAAACTTGATTTTGGTCAAGGCGTACGCCGACATAGATGAAATGATCAGTGTGATGCAGGTTGTAATAATCGCAACTTTAAAGGAGTTTAAATAGAAATGGGAGAAAGGTACCCGTCCCATCCAAACCATCTTGAAATTATACGCTACATTGATCTTCTCGGGAATCCATTGGATCGGGAAGCGCATTACATCTTTTTCATATTTGAAGGCTGCGGAAATCATCCAGATCAGCGGAATAAGAAATACAATGGACAAAGCCCCCATGATGCAGGTAGTGATCACTCTGGACATATTTTTTCTAATCAGTTGCATGTTAATCTCCCCCCTTTATTCTTCATTTCTCATTTTCCACGTGGCCGCGGTAATCAAGCCGATAACAGCGAATAGCAGCCAGGAAATTGCAGAAGCGTAGCCCATGTTGTAGTATTTGAACCCTTCCTCATAGATCCTGAACACAAGCACGGTAGAAGAATTATTCGGACCGCCTTCGGTCAAAAAGGCGATGATGTCGAACACCTTAAACGAGCCAATTAGCATGGTAATAAGCAGGAAAAATGTGGTCGGACGCAGCATCGGAACTGTGATGGCAAAGAATTTTTTCAGCGCGCTGGCGCCATCTATTTCGGCGGCTTCGTAGATTTCATCGGAAATATTCGTCAAGCCAGCCATATAGATAATAATGGTGTAGCCAAGACTTGCCCAAGAACTGATAATGGCAATGGATAACAGTGAGGTCTTTGGATCAACTAGCCATTTCGGAGGGCTGGAAATTCCAAACTCCATCAGCAACTGATTGATCGGTCCAAGAGACGGATGGAACAATGCACTCCATACGGCAGCTATCGCAATAATTGAAGAAATATAAGGAATAAAGAAAGCCACTTTAAAATAATTTTTGAGGAACACACTGTTTTGAATCAATGCCGCGAGCACCAGCGCAATCGCAATCGGTATCGGCACGGTCATAATCATATAAAAAGCATTGTTCTTCAAAGCTTGAATGATACTCGGATCATGGAACATTTTGATATAGTTATCCAATCCGATGAACTCGATTCCTTTGACTCCCGACAATAGATCCCATTTCGAGAAGCTCAAATAAAGTGAGAATCCAAGCGCAAATACATTAAGAAAAAGCATCCCGACAATTTCCGGTGCCAAAAACAGCCACCCGGTTAAAGCCTCTTTCCGTTGCGGAGTCCAGAATTTCCGCTTCTCTTGCAGAATTTTTGGCACAGGTTGTTTTGCAGCCTCCACGTTGTATCACCTCGACAATTTGATTTGTCATTATAGTAATACATCTGCCTTCCGCAAGAAGGAGTGATTATGACCCGGAATGTGCAAGATTTTGACCTTTGTCCGCCGACAACAAAAAACCGCCCTAGAGGGGCGGCGGGTCTGTTCATATCGTTAACAATTGTGCTTCTCAGCGTACCGAATGTTTGGATTTATATTCGCTTGGCGTAGTTCCTACATATTTTTTGAACACTTTTGAAAAATAGGTTCTGTCCGAATATCCCAGGCCGACGGCCAGCGACTCCAGGTTCTGGCTGGAGATTTTCAGCATTTTGGTAGCGACCTTCATCTTGTGCTGATGTACATAGTCCGTAAAGGTCAGGCCAGTCATGCGCTTGAAATAACGCGAAAAATAGCTTGGATCCAGAAACAGATAACGTGCCATATCAATTGAGGTGATATTATCGCCAAGATGCTGGTCGATATACTGCTGGATAAGCTGCAGCTTGGGCTCCTGCGGAGAAGCTCCTGTCACCTGCTGTTTGCTGCCTGTAATCTGTACAAGCTTTCTTTCCACCAGTTCCATCGTATCTTCAAGTGTGCGGGTCTGCACGAGATAGACGAACAGATCCTCATCGAACATCAGGCTCGTAAACATTAACTCGATGCCGCGGAGCATAAAGGATAAATCCCGGGCGAAATCGCCAGGATGAATAGACATAACTTTTGCAGTCCTAGCGATTTCCTGTAGAGTGCCACGGATGGCTTCAAGGTCTTTTTTAATCACGGCCCGTTCCATCTGCGGGATATAGCTGTCCAGAAATCCTTGGGGTGCAGGCTGGAAACGTGGAGAAGCGATTTGCAGAGTATCCAGAACCGTGTAATCCGCACTTGCATAGAACTCGCATTTGTCCTGAACAATCTGCCGATGGATCTGGCCAATCGCCTGTAGCTCCATTTTCTCTGTGACGGCAATAATGCCCGGTTGAATCTTTAAGAGATGGGAGCATTCGGAACACAGCCGCTGTAAATAATCGTGAAAATGAAGACTGGCATTCTGCGCGAGATTCACACGGTAATTATATAGAATCACAATATTCTTTTGCTCCAAGAAAGGCGTAATCCCTTCACATGTTTCGGACAGTTCCAAGGCTATATTGTAAATAGCATATAAAATAAGTGGATACTCACTCTGCTTGTATCGCTTGTCGAAACTGGAAAAATGAATACTAACCGTGCCCAGCATAAACCACGGATACGTCCAGGATATGCCGATTTGCGCCGCATAAGCCAGTGTGGTTTCGGGCGGAGCACCGCCAATCACCCTTTGCAGCAGGTTCTGCCGGAAGAGCTGGCTGTTGTAGCCTGTCTCCCCATGGCTGATCAACCCGATCTTCGACTTAAGCAAGTGTACGGACTTGGCAAGGCTTTTCTCCAGTTGCTCTTCTGTAAGCTGGTCCTTGATTAAATAATCATCTACTTTCAGCTTTACCGCCTGCTGAGCATAATGGAAATCCTCATGACAGGTCAGGAAAATAATTCTGACCTCCGGCTTCATGCGGGTGAAACAATCGGCTAGCTCAATCCCGTTCTTTTGCGGCAAACCAATATCCGTGATCACAATGTCAGGCTGCACTTCCTCAAACATTAATAAAGCCTTGGCACTGGAATAGGTGCTGCCGACAATCTGCAAGCTATGTGCCTCCCAGTCAATCATCTGCTGAAGCACTTTGAGCATAGGAACATCATCGTCTATGAGCATCACTTTATACATCAATATCCCTCTCTCTCTGACAGATTAACCTGATGATTGCCTTGCGGCAAATACAGAGAAACGGACACCCCACCCTGCGGCAGATTATGCAGCGACAAGCGGGTATCCTGCCCATAGGTCAGCCGCAGCCTTTGAACTACGTTCATTAACCCGACTCTTTGATAAGCTTCATCCTGTTCATTGTCCTTATACAGTAACCTGCGGTTCAGGCCCGCCAGAACTTCAGCCCCTGCACCGCAGCCATTATCTTCAACTTCAATCATGATCCCATCAGGGACCGTTCGCGAGCGAACGACAATACGCGGTGCCGGGTGGTCAACCAATCCGTGGACGATTGCATTTTCTACAAGGGGCTGCAAAATCAGCTTAGGGACGATGAGCTTCTCTGTATCCTTTTCCAGATCGACCTCCAGTTCAAGAGGGATTTCATTACGGATCTTCATAATATCGATATAATGGCCAAGCAGTTTGCATTCTTCCCGCAAGGTGGCCGGTTCATTGACCTTCAAATAGGCCCGGAGCAGACTCATTAATGAATCGATGATCCCGCTATGCAGCTTATCTTTGGCCAAAATAAGGCTACATTTAATCGAATTCAACGTGTTGATCAAAAAGTGGGGGCGAATCTGCATAAACAGCGCCTCCAGCTCCATCACCCGCTTCTGTTCCTGCTCCAGCTCGATGTCGTGAATTAGTCCTTGCAGCTGGTCCAGCATAGTATTCAACGTCTGCCCCAGCTCAGCGATTTCATCCTTGCCCTTGACCTCCAGCCTGACATCAAGATTCCCCATCCCGAACTGGCGCACAACGCGCTGCAGCTTCATGATCGGACTATGCAATCTTTTGGCAATCAGCATGGAGGTAGCCGAAAAGACAATAAATAAGAGGAGTACCAAGCCAATGCCACTATAAAACGTCCGCGAGATCTGGCCCGACCATTCTTTCTCCGAAGCTTCATAGATCAGCTGCCAATTAGATTTGTCGATAGCTCTGGCCGTACGAACGCTTCCTCTTGCTTCCTTGCCTTCTGGAGCCAGCTCAGAGTTCCCAGCAATCAAGCCTCCTCCAGAATCAAATAACGCAACCTTGCCAAATTCGACGGGTCCGAGCAATTTATTGAAATAGGATTCAGGAATTGAGATAAGCAGCACGGACACCTGCCGTTTCTCCCGGCTGTCATAGATAACTCTGGCAATATAATAGCTGCTGCTTTTACCGGAACCGCTATCAGCCATCCCAAGCCATTGCAAGGTCTCCGGTTCGTGAATATTGACACGGCTCATCAGCTTGTCCAGGTTGGCATTGATCACGGATAAATTCTCAGTCCCAGAGGAGATCACAAAGTGTTTCCGGTTGACCAAATACATGCGGATATTATTATTCAACGGCTTAGAGTTGATGAGCGAAAACACATCTTGAATTTGCGTAAAATGTACGTAATCCTGATAGCTATTCAGCCGCTCAGTATCCGCAAATGACTTCAGATTAGCGCGGAAATTGGTATCGTTTACAATAAAATGGGAAGCGAACGTCACATCATCAATAGTTTTGTTTAGTTCGTCAATCATAACGTTCAGGAAGTTATCGTTGCTGAGCTGCAGCTTCTCTACCATCGTATCCCGGATGAGCACGAAGGAAATGATCGATACTGCAATCAGCGGGATAAAAATCAGCAAAAGAAATGAAACCTGGATACGTCTATAGTAAGTGAATTTGAACATGTTTTCTCCGCGCCTCTCTCATGCTCTTTTCTTTTATTCTATCAGCCCGTTGTCCAGTATTCATACATTATCTGATTACCGTGACCTTCTTTTGACCGTCTGCAGAAACAATAAGCACTACTTCTCCAAAAATTTGTACGCCTTCCACTACATAGGAATCTAAGTGACTGGATGGAATCTCGTGGCTGATCACGATAATATGCTCCTCATTCCTTTCGGGGAGGATGATGCGGCAGGCCTCCGCGTGTGCAGCAGCCACCGGTTCACCCGTATGGCGGTAAATCGGCACCTGTTCGACCAGCGGACAGAACAACTCACCCGAAGACTGCGGGTACAGCACCTGCATGATCGAGACCGTTCCTTTCCCCTTTCGGGAGTACACAGCATACTGATTAGGTTCCAGCAGATTATATTCGCGGGAGATTACCCCAGCATCAACCCTGCCCTGAAGACCATCAACATGAACAGGAAGGATACAAAGATTAGCTTCCCGCTCATTTTTTGTACGGCATATTAGCGTTCCATCTTCCATCTGAACCGTTCCGGGTGCAAAATGAAAATGCTGGGAAAATGTATGCTCCTGCCGGGAACTGAAGCTGTCCACCAGAAGCCAGTAAAAAGGCTTAATAAATAGGATCCTCCTTAACGGGTAGACCGGATCATCCAAATGACGGTAGCCGTCATGGCTGCCCTCTACATAATCAAAGTCCGGATGGCTGATCCATTGACAGCCCGTTGGCTTCGCAATCTGAGAGAAGGACCATGTATCCGTGACTTCGGTAAATCCAATTCCGTCGACAGTGGTCGTATTATGGGCAGCGCTTTCTTTTAGCGCTTTTCTAAGTGGTGTATGATCACTATAGTTGTATCTGCCAAGATCGGTAAGCAGATCCCGCCCATAGGCATACAGATCGAAATGTAGCAGATCCGCGTGCCCATGTCCACCCCCAAGCGGTCCGCAGTGAAAATATAGGTACAAATCCTGCTCGTCCCAGCCCGTTCGCATCACATAATGGCCGGAAGTTGCATAGGAGCGTGACAAGTTTGGCGGTAGCTCCGCATTCAGCCGCTCATAGCCCTCAACTCCATTTATCCCAAACAACCAGGCATTGTCATAATCCATTTGATCGTATCCGCCAAAACGGAGTACAGCATCCTGAAATAACCAGCCCGCATAAGTCAAAAGCGAACGGATATCGCTGTCATCACTATCGCCAAGCATCGGCTGCCGGTGATTCGGCTTGGCCCAATATAATGAAGCGACAGCCATTTGCTGAACCTTTTGCTGAAATTCTTCCGGAAGCTCCAGTCCGTTCAATCGGGCTAAGCGGATGCAGTCGAGAAAACATACCAAAACCTCATGGTGATAGGTGGGCGATTGCTCCCAGTGGATGCCGTCCGCCATGATCTGGATTCGAGCCGTCTCACCCAGTCTCTCCTTACTGAGCTGTCGCCAGTTATTGGCGCTAGTGAACTCAGGGAAGTAGAGCGCAGTTTGGAACAAACCACAAGTCTCCAGCACCCCCCAGTTGCTGATCTTCTTCCAGCCCGTAAACGATAAAGCTAAATATTGGCCGTGTTCATGCAGAGATATCATCACTTTGGCCAGCAGCGTTGGTGTGAGCAGCGGACTATCCTGTATATAAGACAGCGCTTTAATCCAGTTAGCACAACGAAGGCCCGCTTCAATTGTGCGCCATGTCAGCGAATCATTCGTAGGCTTGTCTGGAACGGGGTTACGGTTTATCCAATCTTCAAGCTGGCAGCAAAACACTCTCGCATAATCCTCTTTACCTGTTATCGCATACGCTTGTCCTAATGCCACCCAGTAGCGGTGGCGATTCAGCATATAAGCCCATTCTACATCCTTGTCCGGAACATGACGCCAGTCAATTTCTTCCTCAAAGGTAACCGGAATGCGGCTGCGCTCCATATCCCAGGGAAAACGAAAGAGAAACGTCTGCTCCACAACTTCATCCGCTGTCTTCATTACAGCTTCCAGTTCGTCTGCACAATAAAGCCGTACATAGTCAATAAGCTGCTTCCGGTTATCCTCTTTACGCCAGCCCGGCGTGCTCCGTCGGGTCAAATACCGATGTAATTCAGTCAGCGCATCGTCCTGCCGCGCTTGGCTGAGCGCATTCTTCACTAGAGCTAAAGCGGGCAACTCAAGGTCGAGCAGCGCAAAGACGGCATAGGGGGAGATTTGTCTGACATCAGCGTTCATACCAGTACCCCTTGTTGCCTTTTTGCAGCCGCATCAATGCTTCAAGATAGAAATAATCTCCCCAGATCATGAAGTCATCTGGAGACAGATCGCCGCGCACATGGTAAGAACCGTGCTTCAGCAGCCCCTCCGCCTCTTCGCCGAGCGTGGAATAGTTCTGCACAAGCGAAGTCATCGACTGCACTAATCCCTGCTGAAAATAAGCCCGCTCAGAATCCTCCCCATCCATTAGCTCTAGCAGTTCCTGTAGTCCGGCTGCTACTATTGCTGAGGCCGAGCTATCCCGGTAAGTATCCGGAGATACCGGAGCATTAAAATCCCAGTAAGCGACATGATCCTGCGGCAAATGCTCCAGAAAATAGCGGGCCATCCGCTTGGACGTTTCCAAATACAACGGATCTTTGGTATAGCGGTAGGATAACGCAAAACCGTAAACACCCCAAGCCTGCCCGCGCGTCCAGGTCGATCCGTTAGTATAACCCTGGTGTGTGGCGCCGCCAATCGGCTCTCCAGTCTTCGGGTCGAAGAAAAACGTGTGGTAAGAGCTGTCATCTCCCCGTACCAGATACCGTCTCGTTTTCTCCGCCTGCAAGACCGCCACCTCCCTGTATACGGAATCACCGGTCTGTTCTTCTGCCCAATACAAAAGGGGAAGATTTAACAGACAATCAATAATGATCCGCCCGCCTTCCTGAGCATCCCCCTCCGGTCCCCATGCCTGAATAAAACCGCCAGCTGTACGCCAGCGCTTCAGCAGCAGGTCTGCCGCCTGCAATGTCAGTTGACGCGCTGATTCGTCTTTATCTATAATCCACTGGGCTTTAGAGGATAACGAATACAGGAAGCCAATGTCGTGATGATCAAGCACGGTCTTTGCCGCGAAACGGCGGCGGAAATCTTCTACGGTATGGGAGGCCGCAATACGGAAGCTGTCATCCCGCGTATATTCATAACACAACCACAACATGCCGCTCCAAAATCCGTTAGTCCAGTCGTCGTTGTTATTGAGCTGATAAGTTCCATTCCTGCTGACATGAGGGAAACTGCCCCCGAACCGGTCTATGTTCTTACGTACCTTCTCTATCGCATCTTCAATCGCACTGCTCCACATAAGTTCCTTGCTCCCTTCAGGCTCTTCGTTTCTTACGTTTCATGATAAGGAGAGTGAACAGGATCTAATAGGGGCGATTTTTGCTTTGATGTGCATTATTTTGACTTTTGAATGACGTGAAGTACTGTAAGTTTACTTTCCAATCATAGGCATCAAATCAATATAGTAACAAAAGGTATAACTGTTTATGGGAAAATACGTTAAAATCAGAGAGTGACTTACATCTTTCATTCTTTTTTAGAAACGGAGTGTCCTATTAATGAAAAAGCTAGGTGCATTATTTTTATCCATTTTCATGGTTATGTCTGTCTTTACCACTGCGCATGCTGCTGAAAAGCCTGTCGGTGTATGGATTGATGGAACCGAAATAAAGTTAGGCGATTCTAACCCTGTTGTAGAAAAAGGAACGACCCTAGTTCCTATGCGTCCTCTGCTAGAGAAGCTTAATGTAAATATTAATTGGAATAAAAAAACCCAAACCGTAACAGGGACCAAAAATGGACTGGCCCTCTCACTGACCATTGGCAGCACAACTGCAACGGTAAATGGGGAGAAGAAAAAACTAGAGGTGGCTCCTAAGACCATCAACAATGTCACCTATGTTCCTGTCCGCTTTATAGGAGAAACGATCGGCTATAAAGTGGAGTGGAGTCCAGCGCTGCGCACCATCACTTTTGTGGCCAATACTCAAGCTGCAGGAAGCACCGGATTCTTATGGAAAGTGGAGAACAAAGGCAACACCGTTTATCTGCTTGGTTCTATCCATGTGGCTAACGACAAAATGTACCCGCTGCGTCCGGAGATTGAAGCTGCTTTTGAAGCCTCGCAATATTTAGGTGTCGAAGTAGATATCTCTAAGATTGATCAAGCTGAGATCCAAAAGTTTATTTTGGAAAAAGGCTCCTATACAGATGGAACCAAGCTCAAGGATCATGTATCCGCAGATACCTATAACAAAGTGACTCAACTGCTAAAAGCAAATGGTCTGGCGGAAAATGCATTCGATTCCTTCAAACCGTGGGTCGTTACCCAAGGTGTCTCAAGTCTACAGATGCAAGTTACAAGTTATACGGCGGATACCGGCATTGATTTATATTTTTTACAAAAAGCAGGCAAGCTGAACAAACCTATTATTGAGCTGGAAAACACACAATTGCAGCTGAATATGTTCGACCAGTTCTCAGATGGATTGCAAGAAAAGCTTCTTGTCGACACACTCGGCAGCCTCAATCAAACGGACAATATTTCCGCAGCAGCTTCACTGGATGCACTATCCCAAATGTGGATGCAAGGTGATGAGCAGTCGCTCGTAGCGATGACAAAAGCGGTCGCGCAAGAGCCAGAGTATTATAAGGGCCTGGTTTCGGATCGTAACGTCAACATGGTGAAGCATGTAAAAGAATATTTGAATAGTGATAAAAAAGCGACTTACCTTGTCGTCGTTGGCGCGCTGCATATGCTCGGTGACGATGGTATCGTGACCCAATTGCAAAAAGATGGCTTTAACGTCGTCAAACAATAATTGCTTTAGCTAAAATAAACAAGGCTGTCTCTTAGTCATCTACGATGACTTTGGAGGCAGCCTTTTATTATACTTTTTTAGCTTAATCTAAAAGTAGAAGTTGGCTTAACGTGCGGACAGAGCGGAGGGCCCTCCTGGATTCTGGAGAAACGCACCCTCCGAACCCATAGCCGCTTGTTCATAAACGGGCTACTTCAATTTTATTAACTGATCTACCTTAACTGGAAGTCCAGTAGCTATTGAACGATTTGCCGCAATCCCGGTCATAATAGACAACGCCCCGTCCACATGGGAAGCCGCACGATTAAAGCGATCCTCTAGCGGACATTCAAAAATATCACGCAGCATCACAGGATCTCCGCCCCCGTGCCCCCCAACTCCTTCTTCAATCTCCACTTCATAAGGTGCTGCGAAATGAGGGAAGACCGTGATCCGCTTGTCTTTTAACGCCCCTTCATCTTCCTTGTTTCCTCCGGCATTTACATAAGACTGTTCGACGACCTTTACTTCCATCCGCCCCTTCGTTCCATTAAATACTACAATGAAGCCCTCCCAAGGCAAATAAGCATTAAGTGAATAATTCATAATCGTCTTATTTTTGTATTTGACCATAACCGCCATCGTATCCTCAATGCTGATATTATCACCGAACACACTTTGATCACGCAGGTAACCATCCTCATGCTCCGTATCCAGATACATCTGCTTTAACTGCTCGTTGTCTTTAAGATGCAGGGCAAACGGATCATTTTCTGCCGCGCTACTTCCATGAGCACGCTGATAAAACTCAGTCACCCCGCGCTTCTCCGCGTTTTCTCTGCCATAAAATCTTAGATCGCCCATCGCATAAATCGTATCCGGGCGCGAACCCAGCCAGAAATTCATCAAATCGAAATGATGTGTGGATTTATGAACCAAGAGACCTCCGCTGTTCCGTTTATCACGGTGCCATCTGCGGAAGTAATCCGCCCCATGCTGCGTATTCAGCAGCCACTCGAAGTTGACGGAAAGCACTTCTCCAATCGCGCCGTCCATAATGAGTTCACGGATTTTGGTGTTGTGTGGTGCATAGCGGTAATTGAAGGTCACACGCAGCTTTTTCCCAGTCCGCTCAATCGCTTCAAGAATTTCCTGACATTTCTCTTCATCCACTGTCATCGGTTTCTCCGAAATAACATCGCAGCCAAGCTCCATCGCCCGGATAATGTAACGATGATGCGTGCGGTCAATACTCGTGACAATTACCGTGTCAGGTTGGGTTTCCTCAATCATACGGTCAAACTCATGAGCTTTATAGGTAGGAACCGCTTGATATTTATATTTTTCCTCCAGCAAACGGTTCGCATAATCCATTCTTGCTCCATTCACATCACAAAAGGCTACAATTTCAGAGGTTTCACGATAATTCGTAGTGATCTCACCATAAAAAAACTCCGCTCGGCCGCCGGTTCCTACGAAAGCATATTTCTTGTTGGACATCAGGATCACTCCATCACTTATTGATTTAAAAGCGTTTTCTTCTTATAGTGTATAGTATAAAATACATCTGAATCTAAGCGATTCTTAGCAGAAACAATAAAAACTTTGCATATATTATCTACATTATCTGAAAGGAGCAGATTTAGCATGGAACAGGAGCCTCAGCCTCCTTTTATGATTGAGCAAATAAAAAGAGCCGGTCCATTCAGCATGGATTCCGACCATTATCACGATACTTACGAAATTTATTATTTACTCGCCGGGGAACGCAGTTATTACATTAACAATCTGATCTACACCTTGCGTAAAGGTGATCTGATTTTTATTAACAAGAACGAGCTCCATCGTACCACCTCTAAAGGCTCTGCAAGCCATGAACGGATCTTAATTAACTTTGAGGAAAGCTTTCTGCAAAAGACATTGGCGCACTTCGAGCTGCATTTTCCATTTATGGCTACACAAAGCTTGCTTTTGCGGCCCGGAGTACATGAACAGGGGGCCATTGAATATCTTCTTTTCAGCATGCTAAAAGAACAAACAGAACCACGGACACAGCAAATCTCCTATCTTCAGACGCTGCTCATCCAACTATTTATTGAAATGAACAGAATACAGGAAATAAGCCGCGAGCCCATTGCCCCTGAGAGCAGTGAGAAGCAGCTAAAAGTCTACGAAATTATCGATTTTTTACAAGCACATTATGCTGAAAAGCTTACATTAGAGCGGCTATCTGAGACTTTTTTCATCAGCAGCACCTATCTCTGCCGTGTGTTCAAGCAGACAACTGGCTTCACCATCGTAGAATATTTAAACTACATTCGGATCAAGGAAGCCCAACGTCTCTTGCAGAGCACCAACGCTAAAGTTACGAACATCGCCGAGGATACCGGCTTTGACAGCATCGCCCACTTCGGGCGTGTATTTAAACAAATCGTTAAACGCTCGCCTTTGCAATATCGCAAGCAAAACCGCTGATCCACAGCTAGAAATCACAACCGATTCTCTATGTAGCCGCTCCGTCGCCCGGAAGTATACATGTGAAATGTTGTCGGCATATGGGGGCATCGGGAACGGGGGCATCGGGAGCATCTGGCATCTGGCATCTGGCATCGGGGGCATCCGGAGCATTGAGGCAACAACAATACCCCGTCCCTAGATTACCTTTTCGCGCGAACAAAGTTCATGAGGCTATCGGACCCAGTGGACCTTATTCGCAGCATAATCGCTATTTTGGGATTTTATCGGACCCCATAGTCGCTATTGGTATAAAAAGCTACCTATATTGAGCGTTTCCGAAGGAATAACGTCACTGGAGTCCGAACCCCTGCCGAATAAGCAATAAATCTGCAAATAACTTCATCTGGGTCCGCATAACTTTGTCTCGCAGGAGTAATCGACGGTTTCGGGGGGGGGCCGGGGGGTTTCGGGGTTTCGGGGGTTTAGGTAGCACTGTAACGCATAACAAGAGCAGCGATCCCCACTAATGGAGTATCGCTGCTCCGCTGTCATTTTGTGATTAATACGGTCGTCTCATTCCTCATCATGCCATTCATTTTGCTTCGTTATGTGATTTCATTTCCAAATCTCGTACAAGCCTGTGAACCTCAATTCCGGCCAGCAGCACGATGCCAATCCCATGTGTATCGTTTAATTGCCAGGTCAATTCATCTTTATAATACAGTTTGTTAAACGAATAACCCGAACCGCGGCAGACACCGTAAACATTGCCTTGTTTGTCAATACAATGACGGGTTAAGCCGCTCCAGCCGTGGAGTGCAGAGGTTACGTATGACTCTGGTTCCAGCAGCCAACCGCAGCGGACGCCTCTAGCAAAAGCATAAATAAACATAGAGGTACAAGAAGCCTCTGCGTAGGACTCAGGATCTGTTAACACTTGATGCCATAGGCCCCGCTCATCTTGCAGCTTAAGATAGCCTTTACTAAGCTCGCGGAAATAATCAAGCAAATCAGATCGCAACGGATGTTGCTCAGGCATTACTTCAAGCAGCTCAGTCAGTGAGAAAATCACCCAACCATTACCTCTGCCCCAAGGCACACCATTGGGTTTATTAAACTTATAATCATATACATGATGCATAATGCCAAGCTCCGGCTGGAACAGCCGCTCCTTGTAATGTAAAAACTGCGCCGCCGCATCATCAAGATAAGCAGCATTTCCGGTCAATTCATAATATTTGCTTAGAAATGGCGTGCTCATATACAGATCATCACACCACATCGTCTGCTGCATGAAATCAACTGTGCCACTGGTCCGATACAGAGCTCCGTCAGGCAGCCTGCTCTGCACTTTAGTAATGTAATTGGCAATTTCAGCAGCAGCTTCCGGTGCACCCTGTAGTGGACGAAGCTTATTTGCTTCCAGCATCGTTGCCCCGAAGGATCCGCAGTCGTCCAGCGAATCCATCAGCGCCAGCTGATGATTGATGCCCGGAGCGCCATAACGTTCAAGGTCCCATAAGGCATATTCGTGCAGCGCTGTACATTGCTCAATATGGTGTTGTGCATATTCGGCATAATGGGGGGCCTTAAGCTCTACTCCTGTTCTCAGCAATCCGTACAGGGTTACGCCTAGAGGGTAATTCCAGCGCCCAAACATAACACTCTCCAAATAAGGCCTAACCCAGCTATTCGGTTGGTCCACCCGCCAAAAGGTTACTTCATCCGCTTCCCCAAATAAAGTATCCATAGAGGTCAGTTCTAAGACTTTCGGCGCTGTCCCCGAGGTGAATAGTCCAAGGTACAGCCAAGGATCAGTTAATCCTTCAACTGAATAAGGTTGCACGAGACTACTCTGAACACCACCAGACCGTACGTCCAGTTCAAATCCCCAATTCCCCTCTCCGCAGACGGACTCCACGACGAGATCATGTAGTCCATAACCAAGCTCCAGTTGGATATCCAGCGTGCCGTTCACGTTCTGGTGCTCAGCTACAAGTTCCCCATTCACATAGATAGAGATTTCAGCCATTCCACGATAGCTACCTTGCAGGCGTATGTCATCTTTCTGTAGGCTCTTAACTTCCAGCTTACACCAAGCAAACGCCTTGGCTCCTAGTAATTCCCCAAATATACGTGAACAGTTGCCAGATGCCTGTTCCTGTGGCGACCATTGCGGCGTCGGAAACCAAACGCAGCGAGCTGTCATTTGCTCTTCAGTGAATTCAGCTTTCAGCCAAGCTGCCCAAGACGTCTGTTGGGGTCCACTATATATCCAACCTTCACAACCGCTTAACTGCGCCGTTGGAGTAAGAAAGTGTACCGGTGCACCTTTGACACTGCCCGTTCCAAAAACCCCTCCGCAACCTGTACCTGTTGCAACATACTCCAGTACAAGATGGTTCCAGCCTTTATCCATGCCCGCCCGAAAAAACGTCCTCCGGTCCGGAAACACATCATCATTTAGATTGGAGCTAAACACCAGCCGTCCATTTATGTAAACCTTAACTGGACTGTAGCAACTAACTGAGAAAGGGGCTTCTACCTCATTGTCGCTCCACAGCTTTCCCCACACATATACGAACTGTCCTGCCTCTAGCTCCGGCAGTCGTTCTTCCAGATTCATATCATAACGGCAGTCGCGGAGCCGTTTGAAACCACTCTGCGAATGTACCCGGTAAACCGGAGGCTGCGGGGGATAGGCACCGATAAAACGGCTGGCCACAGCGGCCAGTACATTTTCGATTTTGCCCCCATTATATTTGGCAATACAATCAGGATCAGGAAAGTATTCTGGAATATAAGTACTCACTAAACGTATCCTCCTTCACACCGTTATTTCTCCACCCGGATACAGCGTCGAGTTGTACAATCTTTTAGGGTGAGGTAACGATTTCTCAGAAGCACATGTACTAATATCTATCCACTCGCTTGAATATACCGTTGCTGACTCATCATTATAAATTACAACCTGTTCCCTGCCACATCCCAGAAGATCGCCGTGAACGGCATAACCTTCCTCCTTGAATTCAGCTACAACCCTCATATGTCCATCGTACAAAGCAGGATATACCCCGCCTCCCCGGCGGTACGCGAGAATATAATCCGGAGAACCCACTTGCCAGTTGCTAACGGCTTCAACGATAGTCAGCCAACCGTCGGTTGTACGTTCTTCTTTCCACAGTTCCTTGCCATTACAGTCTAAAAGGAACAACGCATCCTTACCTTTTAGCCCTTTGCCGTCATCTTCGCGGATCATTCGGTCCAGCCCGGCAACCTGAAGACCAGGCAGTTCGGGCCGGAATCGGCCTAACGCCAGATGCTGTGACTCTATAGAACCGTCATAACGCCAAAGCTCTTGCCCGTCCCGGTCATACATCACCGTTACGCTTCCGCCGACAACCAGTTCAGGATAACCATCTCCATTCACATCGCCAACCCAAATACAGTCCGCGTGGTCATCCAGATCGTGGCAGCTCCATAATAAATTACCTTTAGAATCAAGCAGATCATAACCTGCCATCACTTGATCCTGTCCATTTCCATGAAGATCGTGAACCCACGGATAATGTCCTACATTGCCTGTATGCGTCCATAATAAATTGAAATCCTTATCCAAGGCCCACAGTTGATGATAACGGTCCTTCAGAATGATGTCGGAAGCATGTTTTTGCCCTGTTAGATTGGCAATGATAATACAATCATGTGCATGTTCAGCAGGTAAGTCGTATATGGACTTAACCGTTCCTGTTGAACCTTCAAAAATATGAAAACGTCCATCCATTACACATAATACTTCCAGCGACCCATCACCATCTATATCATAAACTTGCGCTGGATAGTCCGAGCCTTGGCTGCCAGCGTCAGGATCGGGTGTGCCCACCTGCCACAGCAGCTTGCCATCCATATCAAAAGCGGTCAGGCATTGCACCTGATGGGGAATATAACGAACATCCTGGCGATTATCCGGCTGGACCAGCAGCATTTCTGCACGTCCATCCCCATTCAGATCGCCAATAAGCATTTTACAGCGTGGACCGGCAGCGGAAATATCTACTTTTGCCAGCTGATAGACTGATTGTGTGTCCTTCGTTCTCACTAGAATCCTCCTGTCTTCTCTCTTCGATTAAATCTCAGGGAAACGGACGGTTTGTCCGCCTGCTACTTCTATAATCACACCGTCGATTTCCAGCCAGACAGATACCGCTCCCGGATTATATACAAAATCCCGAGCAGCGGAGAAAATAAGGGCTTCACAAGCCTTCATATAATGAACGAGTTCAATATTTGTCGCGTACCAGATTTCCTCTAGTCCTCCCACTGCTTCACTGAAGCTTTCTATCAACTCCCAGTTATTATCGTTATCAAATTCATAACTATGGCCCCACACATACATCAGATATAAATACTGCCGTTTATGCAGCTTCACGAACTGCTCCGCATGCTCCAGCAAATGATCATTATGATGGCAAGTCCCCCGCCATTCCAGCCAATCCTCCGGCAGCCCAAAGCCGCCGCCAGTGGTCTGTACCACACGGGCATATTCCATGCCTAAATGAGGCAAAAGCTTCTTTATCTCCTTGTTAAAGGAACCGTTAGGATAAGACATTCCCCGTATCGGCACCTGGAGCAGCGTCTCAAAATATTTTCGATCCTCCATAATCTCATGGATGATTTGCTCCTGCGGACAACGGGCCAGCGTCGGATGGTGTTGCGTATGGACAGATACTTCATGTCCCTGGTACAGCTCAGTTATTTCATCTGCCGTAATACGATCACCTTCACCCAGCAGGCCAGAATTGAGATGAAATGTTCCTCTAATCCCATGGCGGTTAAATAGTCCTACCAATCTTTCGTCAGCCCGTCTGCCGTCATCATAGCTCATTGTAAGCGCCTTATGTCTGCCCTCAGGGTAACAATAATAAATAATAGACATCAATCTGAAGCCTCCTTCGCATTACTGTCCAAAAACCGTCAGATTCGAGTAATCAGCAATCAGGGGTGCCATCTGTCGGAACCCAATTTTCCCGCCTGTCAGTAGCGGCCCATAGGTTTCACCATCATCTATCCATGTAAAAATCGGCAGTTCATTGATTGCAAAAGACAGCATAGGGCCACGTTTCACCACTAACATCCGGTAGGGCTCAGTCATGTCGCTGACGTCCGGAAGCGGATCGGCTGCCTGCGCAACCAGATGAAAACCATAACTTTTGCGCAAATTACAGGTGTGAAATTCACGTTCTTCCACCCAACGCCTGCGAAAATACGAGATATGATACGTGTCTATCTGCCCGTGATGGTATTGATCATATTCACCCGTACGGCGAGCAAGCGTGGAATCAAATAAATCCTTCCCACCCTCTCCTTTGGCCGCTATAAACAAAATCGCCAACCCCGGCTCACACAATGGGCGGAATTTCCACGATACGGCGAGGTCTGCCGGGAACTCCTCTGGACACCAGAGAACGACATTTGCTTGTTGTCCGGCCTCGGCATGGATAGTGCTCTCTAATCTCATTCGTTGCAAAGGGAAGGAAACCGTTCCCTCTCCCTCCATCTGGAATCCAGCGATATCACTAGTTGAAGCGAGGGGATTATGGTAGATTGGTTTCCATGCTTCAGGGATCAAACCACCTATACCCGTGTCCTGCATCGGCCTAGCCATAAATCATTCCTCCCCACAATGAAGCCTTCAATTCGCGAGTTCCGGTATAGCACTACCGATTAATTCCAAGGCAATGATCGTATTTAAAGACCACTGCGAGGCTTCATTTGTATTCATCCAATCGATCTCATTTAACTCAGTCATATAAGTGACCCGATCAGCTTCCTCCTGTAGATTCACACAACCAAACGGATTCTCCAGTAAAATCGACCAGCACCGCTCTGCCGTCGCTGGATCCTTGCGGTAATATGCTCCATATGCCGCAATGGCTACGCTGAGTACAGGATGCTCAAAACGGAGTTTTCCTGAAATCAACCCTCCTGTAAATGCGTCCTTCTCTTCTTGTGGCAAATTATAAAATACGCCGAACTCAGCCAGCATATCTTCCCAGTCCGGGTCCTCCAGCATTGCCGCCAGCTCGAACCACACCTGTGGACCTCCCATGCTAATCGCTAGATGACGCCCCCAGTTATCGTCGCCCATTCCCGACAATAGGCCAGTTGCCGGATCATACCCATATGTGGGACCAGATAATAGCCGTAAATTTGCCCTTTTGATGCAAGCCATGCCTGTTATAATCTTGTCACGATAAGCGGTATCCTCGAACCGCTCCCAGCGGGTCATCCAATTAGAGCTAAAGGCCGCCCAGTCCGGACCCACCCTAACATGAGTCGGGAATTCATCCTTCGGAAAATACGCCCGCATCGGGTCCAGAGTAACTGTTGAATAATCAGCATCCTTTACACTGTCCATAATATCGCCGACCCGCTCGTCTCCGGTCAGATAATAATAGTAGCGATGCAGACCCGCCATAGCGATACGAGCCTCTTTGCAGCCGCAGCCCCAGTGGATGACATTATGCCGCGAGCCTAGTCCGGCGTATTCGCCAAAATGATATACATCTACCTCACTCGTATGCCTGGTCATAGCTTCGGCCATTCGGAACACATCCGCTCTCCCGGACCGGAGAAACGTTACCCACAACCACATATTTGGCACCAGCTCGGAATTCTGCCAGGCACAGCCACCGAGATCATAGTTCCATACATGTCTGACCGGATCGTAGCTGTGCATGAAATCTCCGTAGTCCCAAAAACCGTACCATTTGCGCTGCTCGATCTCTTCCTTGTAAAAGGAGATGATCCCGTCCAGCCGCTCTTCCAGATACACCTTGGCTGGCGTGCTCCGATCAGGCAAACTCCAGAAACCAAAAGCACCCGCTTCATGATAATAAGTTGGTTCACAAACCAGCAATGAAGGTTCTTCAGCTTCTGCCTGCATCCGCTGCAACAATTCAGGCCCGGGAGTCTGCGCCGTACACCAGAATGTTAGCTCGCTAGTATTAGCGATACCAAATGGAGTGGCCCGTAATTCTTCTGCACCTTCATACGAGGATTCCACATGTGTTTTTGTATCATAATGCCGCAAGTCCATAGCTGCCGCATCAGGTGACCAGAACCAGACAGTAAGAGCTGCCGCGTCTGTGGCAGTGGATCCAATCTCCATTCCTGCCGGATGCTTACGCCAGAAATTCTTCATCCCGACGGCTAGCCCTCCACCCTCTGCTCCAACATAACCAAGCCCACCTGCCCGGCGGCCTTCTGCTGCCTTGATCCAAGCGCACCCATCCTCTGTCCACTTCCAGATCCCATAATGCTCGGAAGAATCTTGAACCAGCCGAAAGCTGCCCCAAGTCGCGGAGTCATCCAATAAACTAAGGAAATAGGCATCCTCTTCTGGATCAAATTTCACAGCACATCCTGCTACCTGATCGACGAATAAATCACGGTACTTACCTTTGGTTCGCCGTGTATGCAACGTCTTAGGAGACTCGCTAAACAAGCCGCTATCTCCGGCAAAACGAACATGGCGGTTGTAAAGCGGTCCATGCAGCGGCACTGTGAATTCTATTCCTAATCCTTTAATAAAATCCTGCTGTGGATTACCGTCATAATGAAACGTATGAACTAATCGAATAGACTCCAGCCCAGCATAAAAATATAAACGTAACGTATAGGGAAGCCACTCACGAGCATTGTGTGAAGCTTGGTGAAGTCCCTCTAGCTTCACCACTGCGCGAACAGGTCCGTCCTGTTCAAGGATGGCACTTAACGTTCGTCCTGTGAATCGCTCCTCACGTATGCTCAGGGTGCCAGCACCCTCATCTCTCTGTTCACGTATACATACAAGCTCTCCATTACTGCATACTTCGGTTCCTTCCGTGTCCGCCGGATTTCTGCGCACAATACTGCGGATAAGACCCTTCCCCTGCTTGTTAACCGTGCAAATAATAACACCTGTATCTATAATGAAAGCTTCCTCTGTTTCCTGCACAGTTAGTCGCTCAGTCATTTCCGTAGCTGGAGCCGCTTGATTTATTGTCATTGTCGCTAAGGAATCCTGCTGAATATCCGAATTTTTGTTTACTGCCGAGTGCGTGGACCATTTGATGCTCCCGTCAGGCCAAAAAGCTGCCGGCCAGCTTTGCAGCGGCACAAGCTTTTCGTTCTTCGGCATACTTAAGCAGAGATTCTTTAACGATTCCCTGTTGAGCGCTCCTTTTTTCCAAGGAACCCCCCAGGTAACACCCACATCAATAGCGGGCTTTTTTAGCCAATGCAGGCTAATCGGCAGAGCCGTAGGCACAACAACCATCTCCTTTATACCTTCTTCGCCGCACGTCTTCTTACTTTTAAAGAGCTTCATTATTATGGCTTAGCTCTCTATAGCGGCTTGGGGTTATTCCCTCTTGTTTCTTAAAAATCCGGTTAAAATAGCTATGCTGATAACCCACCTGTTCAGCTACATCGTTAATTCGCAGCGAGGTATCACGCAGCAGCTCCTTGGCTTTATCAAGCCGCAATTCGGTCAGATAATCAATGAAATTTTTCCCGGTGACCCGTTTGAATGATTTACTCAGTAAAAATGGGCTGATCCCTGTATAATCCGCACATCCATCCAGCGAAATATTATCCATATAATGCTCATTGATATACATCATGGCATGCTCAATCGTCCGTTTGATTCCGGCATCAGAACGCTCGCTCAGCTCCGTCAGATACGGTGCGACTACCTTTTCCTGAAACCAGGCAAGGATAAGCTTCGGCTCATGAATTTGCGACAGTGCCGCGTACAGATTAGCCCCTTTGAACAGTTGGTTTGGATGAATGCCTGAGACCATAATGGCGTGCTGAATACTGCCTAACAAATGAAGCATGCCCTGCTGCACATCAATCACTTTTGCCCCATTGGCACACAGTGCCTCCAGAAATTCCTCCAACAGCCGGTAAGCCTCTTCCGCTTCTCCTGTGCGCAGGGCCTGAATCATTCCGCGCTCCAAAGTGAACGAATATTGCGGTTCAGGCGTACTTTGCCCCTCACGATCCAGTAGCTCCATATTAATAATCTGGTTCTCACCACCAAACTGGCGATAACTAGCGGCTTGCTTCGCAGCCTCGAACGCTAGCGGAATACCGGATATCCTTCCAACCGGTGCACTAAACGCCACTGTTACCCTCATTTTTAACATGCGATTAATCGTTCCTGTCAGTTCTTCGCTAAAGGCTTGCACCGCTTCCAGCGATGGATTCGCAACGGGTTCGATAAGAAGTAATCCTGCCGTGAGATCATGGAAATTGATAATATCAGCCTGCTTAAAGTGCTCGGCAGACAATTCTCCGATAATATTGACGGCGGCGAATGATACAAGACTTTCATCACCGTTGCGGAACTTCCCCTCCTGGCTGGAGATGCCTGTAAGCTGAATATAAAGAATAATATAATGACAATCCTCTACTTCCCACTTAAAACGCCGCATCCGGCTTTGCAGATCCTGCTCAGAATAAGAATATAAATATCCCTGAAACAGCTGATGCAGGAAGCTTTCCTTCACATGTGGAAGTTGCTCGGAAAGAGTGTACTTCAGGGCATGGCTCTCCCCGTGCAAGTTCTGCCAATGTCGTTCAATCAGAATAAACTCATCCTCCCTACTCGCAGCCGCCGCTTGGTCAGGCAACAAAGTCTGCAGCAAACGTCCTATCGGTGAATAGATTTTGCGGGAAGCAAACCAAGACAGAATCGCCGCCAGCAGCAAAGCACTGAAGCTAACTAAAAATATCAGTCTTGAAATGAAGACGACAGGTGAAGTTATGCTGGTTATCGGTGAAGCGGACACATAGAGCCAATCTGCGGAGAGTCGGGAAAACTCACCATAAGTCACTGCATATGTAGCCTTACCCCAGTCGAAGAGAAAAGAGGACTCAAGATTTGACTCATGGTTCGCGCCCCGTTCCACAATCTCATTATGCAATGCGGTAAGTAAGGGAGAATCCTCGGCACTGTCTCCAACAGATACGTACAAATCCCCCGTCGTCTGCAGCAAAAATGTCTCGCCGCTATTATAAGGTGTCATAGTTCGTAGCATCGCAGCTACTTTCTCCGTATCCATGCGGAGCAAAAGAGCCCCGAAGGGCTTCAAGCTTCCGCCCGGAATATGATGGACAAGCGTTAATTCTTTGACATTTGGTTTATTGGGATCGAATGCCCACTGCGTCCAATAGGTGCTTTGTTCAGTATCAATCAATTTGTCATATTGACCCGATACCGCGCTGGAGTCAATCGTGCCATATTCGGGATTAAATAGTAATGGATGATCTCCTGATAGATAGAGTTCAACGTTACTCGTCATCGTGTTTGAGCCCTGCATCACTACGAGTGTCTTCGTAATATCCCAAGCCCGCTCATGATCCTGAATAAAATCAAGGCCATTCAAGCTGTAATCAAACTTGGGATCAAAGGCCCAATGTGCCAGCATCAGCTCCAGATTGGACAGTTGATCATCAATATTAGCCGCCCGCTGTTCAATCTGCCTGTTATGCATCTGCAGCAGCTCGCTCTCCAGGCGTCCCCCTGCCATCCAGTAGACAAGCGCACCAATAATAAACCCCGGAATGGATGACACCACCAGCATAATGATCAGATTTTTACGATAATATCGGCCCTTACAGCCTGACCAGCCTTTTGTATAACGCTTCCATTTCGCCACATTTCTCATCACTATGCTCTCACCAGCCGAATCAGATAAATTTGAAGTGCAATCGAACCACATTCGTTTTGCTCCTCAGATCCTTTCCAGCCGGATAAAAGCACTAGGAAGGATCTAGCGGTCAGCCTTAGCGTATAACTCGTTCATTTCCTTAACTAAATCATCTCCACCTGTTTTTCTCCATACATCAAATGCTGATTTCAATTCAGCTTCATCAATTTGTCCTACAATATATTTTATGCGTGCATCATTAATTACATTGTCAAGTTGAGCGCCCTTTTGCGAATATACTGTGGAAATAAAGGCCTCTGCCGGATTAACCACGATCGAAGCTTCATTTGCTTTCTGAACTTCGATTTGTTTAAGCCGCAGCGGTGTCTGAGCTACAGTCTTGGATTTGTCCTCAGGTATAAAGGCCAGAATTTGGTTTAACCCTTCCACTTCTGACTCCAGAAGGACAGTGTCTTTGGAGCGTTCAATAAAACCATCCACCATAGTGTAGTGAGTACCTTCCAAACCAAAACCTAACATCGTTTGTAATTCCGGATTATTGATTTGATCTAGAAAAGCCAGTACCCGTTTCAGTTCTTCTTCACTCTTCACAGATGATTTTGGAATAGCCAGCATGCCCGAGAAACCAGAGGTCGGCAATGTATGTAGCTTGCCATCCGTACCTGTTACGCCCCCGCTTACATCTACATAATGTTTATCCGGTTCGTCTTTGCCTTCTTTTTCTAGCGCAGCGTGAATTTTATCATCCACCCGGGCGCCTGTATCGACCACATCGACGATTACTCCTGCCTTATTGTTCACGATCGGATCTGTCCATTTGGCACTATCCATAACTGCGAAGTCGGAGTTGATCAATTTCTCATCATACAGCTTCTTCATGAACTTAAGCGCTTCCAAATATTCTGGATATTCATGCTCAGGCACCAGCTTGCCATCTTGCACGCCCCATTTATTCGGTGTTCCAAACCATAACTTAATGGTATCAAAACCGCTGGCCCACTGGCCGCTCCATTTGACCAGCACCATGCCATAAGTATCCTCTTTACCATTGCCGTCTGGATCTTTTTCCTTGAACGCTTTCAGCATATTGTAGAAATCATCTACCGTCTGCGGTGTTTGCAGCCCCACCTTCTCCAGCCAATCCTTACGGAAAACCATACCGTTACGGCCGAGTACACGCCCCCGATAGATTCCGTAATTCTTCCCATCAATAGCCGAGTTTTTCAGAATAACCGGGTTCGCTTGGCTTAAATTCGGATAATCCTTAAGATAAGGCCCTACTTCCCAGAATGCGCCCGATTTGGCAGCGTTCACAAAACTAGAAGCCTTAACATCCCCCACGTAGATAATAGTCGGCAGCTTCCCAGAAGCTAGCGTAATATTAAATTTATCTGCATAAGATGCGTTCGGGACCCACTCAAAGTGGATTTTTGTGTGGGTCTGTTTCTCCAGTTCAGCAGCAACCGGACTGCCATCCTTCGGATAATTTGTTTTGAATATCGGCAGCATGAGGGTCAGATCCAGCGGGGACTCGCTTTTCTCTTCTCCAGTATTACTACTCCCCTCACTTTTGCTGTTAGAACCTGCAGATTCATTACCTGAGCAACCTGCAACAACAGTGGTAACCATCATAGCCACAAGTAAAAGTAACAACCAGCGCTTCTTTTTTACCGAACGATTAGCTTCCATTATTATACCTCCAAATTGGAATAAGTTAAGTTTGCTATCCTTTAACAGAACCCAGCATCACCCCTTTAGCGAAATGTTTTTGCAGAAATGGGTACACACATAAAATTGGTAGAGTACCTACTACAATAACCGCCATTTTAATCGACTGCTCCGGTGGCTGTACAAAGCTCGGATCCATAGAACTCATATCACCAGCCGCAGATTGGGACAACATTACGATCTGTCGCAGCATCACCTGCAAAGGCCATTTTGTCGGATCCGTAATGTAGAGCAGTGCCGAGAAGAAATTGTTCCAATGTCCCACAGCATAGAACAACGTAAATGTAGCAAGAACCGGTTTGGATAACGGAAGGACTATCTTCCACAACAAGCCCAGCTCAGAACAACCATCAATACGCGCCGCTTCTTCCATTTCTATAGGCAGCTCCTGAAAAAAGTTTTTGACAATAATCAGGTTAAAGGCGCTAATTGCTCCCGGTAAAATAAGAGAATTGAGCGTATCCAGCAGATGCAGTTCCCGAATGACGAGATAGGTTGGAATCATTCCTCCACCGAACAGCATCGTAAAAATAACAAGGTTGAGTACCAAATTACGGCCCATCAGATATCGTTTTGCCATCGGATAAGCCATTGTTACCGTGAAGAATAAATTAACGACAGTTCCGATTACCGTAACATAAATAGAAACCCCTATACTGCGCATAATCGTATCTGTTGAAAAGATAAATCGGTAGGCGTCAAATGAAATCGTGGTCGGGATCAGGAATACGGCACGTTTAGTAATTTCCGCATCTGTAGCGAAGGAGCCCGAAACCACAAAGAGGAAAGGGAGAATCGCTACGATTCCGATAATCCCTAAAAATATATAATTGAATACATCAAATGCAGTTCCACCCGTACTCTTGTATTGTTTGGCCACAGCAAGCTACTCCCTTCTCAATAAAGTCCGGATTCACCAAATTTTTTGGCGATCCAATTCGTCCCGAGCACAAGCGTCACACCGATTATTGATTTGAATAATCCAACAGCTGTACTGTAGCTAAAAGCTCCCTGGGTGATTCCCAGTGCGTATACATAGGTATCGAACACCTCACCTACTTCACGATTAAGAGCATTCATCATTAAATAAATTTGTTCAAAACCGTTATCCAAAATCGTTCCCATCCGAAGAATAAGTAAAATAACGATTGTACTGCGGATAGCAGGCAACGTAATATGCCAAATCTGCCGCCACCTGTTCGCACCGTCTACTACCGCAGCCTCATATTGCTCCACATCTACACCGGCCAGCGCTGCCAGAAATATAATCGTCCCCCAGCCGCACTCCTTCCAGATCGTCTGGAGAATAATCAATGGACGGAACCAGTCGGGATTAGCTAGAAAGTCTATTTTCCTGCCTGTAAACGTATACAAAAACTCATTTACAGTCCCGCCTTCCGTAGTTAGAAATACATAGCTCATACTGGCCACAATGACCATGGATATAAAGTGCGGAACATAAATCATCGTTTGTATCGTCTTTTTATAGAAGGAAAGCCGTATTTCGTTTAGAAGCAGTGCCAGAATAATCGGCGCCGGAAAAAAGAAAATCAAATTATAAAACGATAACAATAACGTATTGCGCAGCAGCATAAAGAAATCGGGATTCTGGAAAAAAACACGAAAATGCTCAAAACCTACCCATTCACTTTTCTGAAAACCAAGAAACGGCTGGTAATTCTTAAAAGCCAACAGCACGCCCCACATCGGAACATATTTGAAAACAAGAAAATAAAGGACTCCAGGGAGCAGCAGAATATATAACCATTTATCACGTTTAAAACGTTTCCATCTTCTTACCCGGATATTTCGATAGGTCTGCGGCTTTGGCTGTTGTTCTGCAGTTCCCGGAACTGTTACGTGCTTCATCCTGTTCACCTCCATTTGTCATGTACAGCTCGCGATTACTGTAGCCATGGATTACTGCAATCACCCTTACTGCGACTCCTATTATGCTGCTAGTGATTTTTTCCAGCAATCGGACTTTTTTGAACGCTCTATATAAGCTAAAAATCCCATTTTATCTAAAAAGTCCAAACCGCGCAAAAGTTTACTATTGCCCGCAAGACCCTAACAACCTATGATTCCAAGTGATGATTTCCAGCAAATGTTTGCCTTAAAGGGGGAGCTGAAATGAAGAACAAGTTATACTATGGTGCTGCTTGGTATCCCGAGCTATGGAGTGAAGAGGTGCTTGAGCAGGACATCCTTCTAATGAAAGAAACGGGGATTAATATCGTACGAATCGGAGAATTCATTTGGTCTGCCTTGGAGCCAGAAGAAGATAAGATTGATATCCGTCCCGTCGTGAAATATATCGAAAGGTTACATAGAAACGGAATTGACACAGTAATGTGTACGCCGACACCTACACCCCCCATTTGGCTTACCCATGGACATCCTGAGCGCTGTTATGTGGATGAGAGCGGAACGGTAATGGGACATGGAGCACGGCAGCATATCTGTACGAACAATCCTTATTTTCGTGAGCGGGCTACCATCATTACGGAGCATATTGCCAAGGAGACCGGAGCACTTCCGGGGTTAACCGCCTGGCAGCTCGATAACGAATTCAAAGCGCATGTGGCGGAGTGCATGTGTGAGACCTGTAAAGGCTTATGGCATATCTGGTTGCAGCAGCGCTACAGCTCCATTGAAAAGTTGAATGAGGCATGGGGAACAGCCGTCTGGAGCCAAACTTATCAACGTTTTGATCAGGTGCCACAGCCAGGACCCGCACCTTTCCTCCACAATTCATCTCTGCGGACGATGTACCGCTTATTTTCAATGGAAAAAATCGCTGAATTCGCCGATGAGCAGGCTGATATTATCCGCCGCCACTCCTCTGCACCAATTACCCACAACAGCAGTGTCGCTTTTCATCTAGATAATGAGCGGCTATTTCAGAATCTCGACTTTGCCGCCTACGACACTTATGCCTCACAGGAAAATATGCATGCTTATCTGCTTAACTGTGATCTATGGCGAAATTTCAAGCCGGGAAAAGATTTCTGGATAATGGAGACAGGACCCTCGTTTGCCGCATCTCTAGTAAGTTTTGGTGTGCCACATCCGAACGGATATCTGAAGGCAGAAGCGGTTGCCGCCTATGCGCTGGGTGCAGGTGCATTTTGCTATTGGCTCTGGCGCCAGCATACTTCCGGAAGTGAACAAACACATAGCTCGATCCTTAGTGCCTGGGGAGAACCCGCTCTAGGGTACGATAATGTGCTGGAGGCCAATCAAGCACGGCAAGAAATTGAACAAATTATGCTCTCCACCCGGCCCCTTCGGGCAGATGTTGCGATTACCTATTCGGACAGAACCAAAGCTTATCTCGCAACTGAACCTCATCGGAAGCTAAATTATCGTAGTCTGCTGGGCGATTTCTACAAAAGAATTCTACATATGGGTATTCACCGGGATCTGCTGCCCGAAGGCGGTGACTTAACCGGATACAAGCTGTTATTCACTCCATTCGTACATTATTTGTCCCCCGAGTATGTGGAAAGTGCGCTGGCCTTCACAGCAGCTGGCGGGATTTGGATTGTCGGTCCTCTTACCGGAGGACGAACGAAGGAGCATACCCTTCATAGGAATGCCGGACTTGGGGAATTGGAGCGATTAGCAGGAGTCAAAACTAAGTTTATCTATCCGCTGGAATTAACAGGCACGATTGGACACGCTTTTGGGGTATCTGCTCCCTTGTCCATGTGGAGTTCTGTTTTTGAACCCGTTTCAGAGTCCGCTTCCAGTCTCGGAATGATTACGGAGGGGGTGACACCGGGTTTGTCCTTCCTGACGGAGCAGCCTTACGGACAAGGTACTATTGTTATGCTGGGTTCAATGCCTGCCGGTGAAGAAGGTGACCTAATGTTATGTAAACTTATTGATCATTATGCAGAACGTACTGGTGTTACCGTACGCAGTGATGTCACTAAGGGAACCCTTGTCTGCCCTAGAAGCAATGACCAAGGTACCGAAGTGTGGACCATTGTAAATATGGATGGACACGGGGGAAGTCTCACACTCCCGCGGGACGGACATGATGTTCTCTCAGGCAAATCCGTGGCCTGCGGCCCCCTCTCCCTTGGTGCATATGAGTACAGGGTAATCCGGTTATAAATACTTATCCTTACAGCATAAAAAGCCGCTAACTCCTTGGTCACCCAAGCGGTTAGCGGCTTCATTTCCGTTATTTTAACTTTTAATAACGCCTTTTTTAAGAATAACATTCCCATACAATGCTTCTTCACCAGTAACTATAACCGCATAACTTTGCTTAGAACGGTTATAGAAATCAAAACGTTCCTCATGTTTAATCGTCGCTTCAGCATCATGTTTGGCAATGATAGTCTCGTATGTGGACCAGATGACCGGTACAGTTGGATCTCCAGCCACCACTGCCATAAAAGCCACCTGTTGCTCTGCATAATGATCCAGAGGTAACAACTCTAAGATGGCATCCAGCAGATCAGGAATACCGATGCCATCATATCTCAGTACCCTCGGATTCAACGAATGTCCGGGATAATTCGCATCAGCCAATACAAGCTCATCCCCATGACCCATTTCCATCAGAATGCGCACCAGCTCCGGAGACAGCAGCTTAGGAATTCCTTTTAACATAAGGCACCTCTTTACTTCCCATAAAATGATCGCAACGCTACCAGCTCATCAATCCGATGCTGCGGCAATTCTCTCTCCCCGCCAATCATCCGGGTAATGAAGGTGAGCTTGGCGGTATACTCAAGCCGCTCCATGTTCAGATATGCTTCCATAACATCTTCTCCCCAAGTAAGGGCTCCGTGATTCTCGAGCAGGACCGCAGTTTTTTTGCCCAGGAAAGGCATCAGTGAATCTGGAATTTCTTCCGTCGATGGTGTTCCATATTCCGCCAATGGAATATCTCCGATCATGATCACCGACTCTGGCATCATCATCTTGTCGAGCGCCTCACCTTTTATGGCAAATGCAGTAGCATACGGGGGATGTGCATGGACCACACCCTTCATCTCTGGCAGCTCATTATAAATTCTTAGATGCATTTTCGCTTCCGTTGAGGGTCTGTAGCCTTCAGCTGCTTCAAGGACTTCACCTTGCAGATTCACTTTTACAAGCATATGAGGCTCTAAATATCCCTTACTCACCGCTCTGGGGGTAGTCAGAATTACATTCTCTGATAAGCGAGCAGAAATATTCCCATCATTAGCCGCGATAAAATCTTTATTAAACAGGTTTCTCCCGATATCACAAATCTGCAAACGTAATTTTTGTTCCAATGTATCCATAGGGCTTCTCTCCTCGCATCCTATTTTTCACAAACCTTCACCAAAGAAGGCTGATATGTCTTAAAGGCAAAAGATCTTTCCACTACCTGCTTGCCTTCGGAGATTTCCAATTCCCCTAGGGCAGCCAGTTGAATAATTATATTGCCAATTGCACTAGCTTCCACAGGCCCTGCTACAACTTTTCTCCCCGTAATATTAGCGGTAAGCTGACAGAGCAGTTCATTCTGAATCCCACCACCGACCATATGAATGATATTGATTTTTTTGCCGGTGATCTCTTCCATTTCGTTAATCGTATGGCGATAGGACTCTGCTAAGCTCTCAAGTATGACGCGAATAATCTCAGCTTTCGTGTAGGGAGCTTGCTGGCCTGTTCGTTCGCAATATTCTCTAATCCGTTGGGTCATCACACCGGGTGTACTAAACAGTTCATCATTCGGATCAATAATTGCTGGGGCATGATTTATGGTTTCAGCTAGCTCAACCATTTGGCCTTGGCTGACGTATTTTCCCGCTTCTGCCCAATTCCTTTGCAGCTCCTGCAAAATCCATAGTCCCGTTATATTTTTGAGCAAACGATTAGATTGGCCGTAACACTGCTCATTTGTGAATCCGTATTCATAGCTTTTCTCTGTAATGACAGCTTCAGGCGTCTCCATGCCCACTATCGACCATGTTCCACAGCTTATAAATGCTGCATTATCCTTAAGAGAATACGGAATGGAAGCTACTGCTGAAGCCGTATCATGAGAAGCACCCGCAATTACCTCCATTGGACCAACGCTAAGCTCCTCTTGAATTACCGGAAGGATAGGACCAATGACCGTCCCCGATTGAACCTGTTGTGGCACTAGGCTAACCGGGATACTAAGCCTGCTAAATACTTCAGTAGAGACTTCACCAGATACAGCGTCCATTAAGCCACTTGTACTCCAAATCGTGCTTTCTGCTGCCGCGATACCAGAGAACAAATAGTGGAACAGGTCTGGCATCATTAAAATAGTATCTGCGACCTCTAGCAGAGAATCATTATCCTGAAAATCAGCAAACAGCTGATAAACCGTATTAATCAAGCTCGGTTGAATACCAGTAACGCTAAATTGCTCCCTTGGCGGAAGCAGTACCTCCAACCCTAGACGATGACTTCCCATTCTCTTATCCCTATAATGATGGGGGGAATAGAGCAACATCCCTCTTTTATCAATAAAACCGTAATCGACTCCCCACGTATCCACGCTTAGAGACCTCAATTTTCCACGCGCCCTATAAGCTCTCTGGATTCCTTTTTTCATTTCGTGAAAGAGCTTCAAAACATCCCAATACAAATGCCCGCCAATATACACCGGGGTATTAGCAAACCGATGAATTTCTTCCATGCGAAGGGTGTTACCGTCATACAATCCCAACATCACTCTTCCGGAGCTGGCGCCAAGATCCATAGCCAGAAGCTTAATCGTATCACCCATTTCACGCACACCTGCTTCACAAGAAGATTTTAATATAGCGGTCCGAAATTCTGACAGGCTCTGTAATCTGCTCCTTCCAGATTCTCCGTCCCAAATAACGACCACACCCGTGGTCTGAAAATACGTGATTCCTCAACGTTATGCATACTTACTGGAATACGCAAAATCGACGCCAGCGTAATTAGATCCGCCCCGATATGGTCATAACTGATCGCCCCATGATTCGCGCCCCAATTATTCATGACATCATATACCGATTGGAATGAACCACTGTTAGTTAGCTTAGGAGCGAACCAGGTCGTCGGCCAGGTCGGATCTGTTCTTTGATCCAAAATATGATGAACCTCTTCAGGCAGCTCTACAGTGTAACCTTCAACAAGCTGAAGAACAGGTCCAAGCCCCTTCACCAGGTTCAAGCGAGCCATAGTAACCGGCATTCCGCCTTTGGTTAAATAATCGGTAGAGAAGCCGCCTCCTCGGAAATATTCTTGAGAAGCTGGCCGGAATTGTGTATTGCTTAGACAAGCCTCAGCCTCTTCGTCTGAAATCTCCCAAAACGGTTTGATTGCAGGCTTACCCTCTATCCTCTGCTCACCTGTGCCATCAAGCGCTGCCGAACCAGAGTTGATCAGATGCAGTATTCCGTGAGCTGCTTCTCCCTCCAATTGATGACCCGTCACTCGCTTAACGGCATCGGGACTCCAGAAGGTTCGGACATCAGCAAAAATTTGTGCTGTATTCGTAAGCAAATAATTGAACAACATCGTTACCCCATTCAGGCTGTCATTCTCTGTCGCTACGAGATAAGGTGCCCGTTTGCCGTTCCAGTCAAAAGAAGAATTCAACATCGTCTCCATGAAATCGCCGTTAGGGAAATGGTCCGTCCATTGTCTCTGGCCTTGGAAACCGCCAACAATTGCATTGTGGCCGTTAGCTTCCTCCTCAAAACCAAGCTCAGCGAGAACCGGATTGCCGATCATCAGGTCGCGGGCGATCAATGTCATTTTCACACAAGTCTCCCACTGCTTCTCTTTCTCTTCTGCACTGATTTGCAGATGCTGCGGATTATTATCAGCGCCAACTTGGCAGTTTTCTTTAGTCCAGGCAAGCGCCCGCTTAAATTCCTCTTTATCATAAATCTCTTCTTCAAAGCGCCGGACATATTCAGACATATCTATATATTCATTGCGCATGCCCAGATACTCTTGGAAAAATTGTTCATTCACAATGGAACCCGCAATCCCCATCGAAACAGAACCCATAGATAAATATGATTTCCCCTTCATTTGAGCAACTGCTAAGCCTGCTCTAGCAAACTGTAGCAATTTAGACTGCACATCCACTGGAATCTCTTCACTGCTAGACTCTTGAACATCTTCACCATAGATACCAAACGCAGGAATTCCCTTTTGAGCATACGCAGAGAGAACAGCAGCTAGATACACAGCACCCGGCCGTTCCGTTCCGTTAAATCCCCACACGGCATGCGGAATGGATGAATCCATATCCATTGTCTCTGAGCCATAACACCAGCAAGGCGTCACGGTGATCGACACCCCTACGTTAGCCCCGGAGAATTTCTGAGCCGCCGCAGCAGCTTCTTTAACACCACCGATCGTAGAATCGGCGATGATGCACTCTACAGGACTCCCATTTGGATACCTTAAATTCGCTTCAATAAACTTAGCCACCCGCTGAGCCATGCCCATCGTTTGCTCTTCCAGTGATTCACGAACGCCTCTTCTTCTGCCATCAATGGTTGGGCGGATACCAATTTTCGGATAGTTTTCTATCAATGCCGTTCCTCCTCAAGATCATCTTAGAGTCATCGTTAATAGATCTATTTCTCCTTCATCATAAAATCTGCAAGCGCTTTAGTCAACACAAAACAACATATTACCTAAACAAAAGTGTGGTTTTATGTGATATAATTATTATATATTGTGGTTTTATGTGAATATGTAATTATTTTTAGATTTAAACAACAATGTAGTACACTAGAAAGCAGACTTATATATAAAGGTGAGTGAACGAATGAAAGCATTTGAACGACGGGATCTAATTATTAAAGAGCTTTACAGACAGAAGAAGGTCCATGTCGCAGAGCTAGCGCAAAAATTCAACGTCTCGGAAGAGACCATTCGGCGGGATCTAGATAAACTGGACAAAGAAGGTCTTGCCAAAAAAAATTATGGTGGAGCCATTCTCAACGCCCATACCAATGAAGATCCTTCCTATACCAGCAGGCATCAGGTCAATATTGAAGCGAAGCGAATCATAGCCGATAATGTACTGCAATTAATCAATGATGGAGACAGCTTGGTGACGGATACGAGCTCAACGGTGTTTGAAGCCTTGCGTAGAATTATTGAGGAGAAAAACAATCTGACAATTATTACGAACTCTCTGGTGGTATTATCTGAATTTCAACACTCCGGTCAAAAGCTGATTTCCACAGGTGGAATTTTAGGCCCCGAGACCAGCTCCTTTGTTGGAAATACCGCTTCACAGACAATTCGAAAATATAATGTGGATGTAGCCATATTCAGCTGTAAAGCATTGTCCATGACAGGCGGTCTAAGTGATTCAAATGAAGAAGAAAGCGAACTGAAGGTGCTTATGCAGCAGCAGGCGAATAAAGTGGTTCTGCTCGTAGATCACTCCAAATTTGACCGGACCGCGTTCATTAAGTTGTTCAGCTTTGATAGAGTGGATTATATCGTTACAGATCAGAAGCCTTCTAAGGAATGGATCGATTTCTTAAATAATTACCATGTATCTCTTATCTATGCGCCCGCTGAGTGATCAGTAGGTGCATAGATAAAGAGAGATAATGACTTTATAACTTAATTGTTTAAAAGACCACTTTCCAAAACGACCTTCAGCCATTCCCCAGCAATCAGATCATGCCCGGCAGTCGTCGGGTGAACGCCGTCCCACAGCCAATAGGCTGCCTCTGCTCTCTCTGCAGCTGCGTTAAAAGCATCCTGTAGAGGTACATAAACTGTATCAAATTGCTCAGACAGCTGCTTAACCACTCCCTGATAATGTGTAATCTTCGCTTCCCATTCTGTCCACTGTTCAGCTGGAGCTCCGGTATTTAAAATAAAAGGCTCACATAAAACCAGCTTCGTATGTGGCAGAACTTCACGTGTTTCTTCAAGTACGTGACGGTAAGCGCGTTCAAAACGGTCCGTAACTCCACTTGGTTCCCCTTTCATCATTCTCCAAATATCGTTTACCCCAATCAATATACTAATGATGTCAGGCTGCAAGCTAATTGCATCTTCATTCCAGCGTGCATATAAATCGGAGATTCGATCTCCACTCACTCCGCGGTTATAGAATACCAGATTTTCTTCTGCCCGCTCATTCCCTAGCTTGCCTCCGATGATATACGCATAGCTATGTCCAAGAATATGATTCGGGTCTTCATCACGACCTCGATTCCCATCCGTAATGGAGTCACCCTGAAATAAGATCACTTTTGATTTTTTAGTAGCTGGATTAGTCATTGTATCTTTCATCTCCTTGATTACTAGTATATTAATCATTCAACTTGAATGTCTCCTATAATACAAGTAAAGTTATCATATAGAATACAAGGAGGAAAGAGAAAAATGAAATATAGAAGACTAGGCAATTCAGGGCTCAAAATCAGTGAGATCGGACTAGGCAGTTGGCTTACATATGGAACCGCAGCAGAGCAAAAGGCAGCCGATGCTTGTATAAGCAAAGCTTTTGAATGCGGTATCAATTTCTTTGATACGGCTAATGCATATAACCGTGGCGAAGGCGAAAAAGCGATGGGTGCTGCTCTACGTTCCTATGAAAGATCATCTTATGTGCTAAGCACAAAGGTCTTTTTCCCCATGGGAGACGATGTTAATAACCGTGGCTTGTCCCGCAAGCACATTATGGAGCAATGTGAGGCCAGCCTCCGCCGCTTAGGCACTGATTATATTGATGTATATTATTGTCATCGCTTCGATACAGAGACCCCTGTAGAGGAGACTCTACGCGCACTGGATGATCTCACAGCTCAAGGCAAGATTCTCTACTCCGCTGTTAGCGAATGGAGCGCAGCCCAAATCTCTAATGCTGCTGGTATCAGCCGCAGACTGAATCTGCGTCCACTGATCTCCAATCAACCCATCTATAATATGTTCGAACGTTATATTGAAGACGAGGTCCTTGAAGTATCCCAGCGTGAGGGACTGGGCCAAGTGGTCTTCTCTCCACTGGCGCAAGGAATTCTGACTGGCAAATATAAACCGGGACAACAACCTCCAGCAGGAACCCGTGCTGCGGATAATTCAGTTAATGGTGTAATCTCCAGCTACCTCCGTGATGATGTGTTGTCTGTGGTTGGACAGCTGGTTGAACTCGCTCACAGTTTAGACCTGAAGCTGTCGCAATTGGCATTGGCTTGGATCCTGCGCCAGCCTGGTGTAAGTTCAGCATTAATTGGTGCCAGTAAGCCAGAACAAGTTACAGAAAACGCCAAAGCTGTAGATGCGGTACTCTCCGCTGATACTTTACAGCAGATCGAGGAGATTCTTAAGCCAGTAGCTGATTTTGCTCCTGCAAGATAACCTATTGCACACTTGCCATATAGTACACAAAAGAGGTTGTGCCAAAAGCCATCACCATGGCTTAGGCACATCCTCTTTTTCTTTAAGAAATCAATTTAGACTCTTCGGCTTGTTCAGAAGCCTTATGGATAAAAGGCTCCAGTGGTTTCTTGAGGAGTAATGCCAGCAAGAGTGCCAGCACACCGAAGATAATCAGATAGATCACATCACGAATCGCCACTTCTGGCAGAATTCCCCCAACCGCCTCCCGCATCAGACTAATTGCATAGGTAAACGGCATATACGGATTTAATATTTGAAAAAAACGCCCTGTCGTACTAATCGGAAATGTACCGCCGGAGCTAGAGAATTGAAGCACCATGAACACGATCGCTATTCCTTTTCCCAGGTTGCCAAATACAGCGACAAGCGTAAATACAATGGTTACGAACACGATGCTGATTAAGACTCCAAAAAGTACAAACCACACCTTATTCACCACATAACAGTGCAGAATAAAAATGTTGCCAAGGACAGCCACCAGCCCCTGAAGAATTCCCACCGTAAGGAAGGTCAGCAGGCGGCCAAAATACAATTGATATCTTTTGTACGTTAGCCCACCCGTATCCACACCTGTGCGGAGAAGGGAGACAAGCAGTGTGCCTCCGACCCATAAGGAAAGTACGACATAAAAAGGAGTCATTGCCGAGCCATAATTCGGAATGGGATATAACTTATTCTCTTTTAACACTACCGGATTGGCCAAAAAATCACTTTTGCTCTTAATATCTCCTCCGAGCAGTTGTGCAATCTCCCCCAGATCAATCTCCTCTTTAATTTGGCGGATCGTGGAAGCGGCTTTTCGAATCGAGTCTTCCAGTACTGGAAGATCATTTCTCACCAAATCTGCAGCAAGCGCCACTCCTTTATCCGCACGGGGGAGTCCTGTACGAATCAACTCCGAGACCTGATGAACCCGCTCTTCTACAGTAGGCAGATCCTGACGCACGAAGTTCGCAGCTTGCTGTATCTTTTCCCCTGCAGTAGGCAAGCTACTCTCCAATAGCGGAAGTGTATCTCGGATGAAGGCACCAAAGCCCTGGGTCTGATCGGCAACCCCACTGGCTGCTGTGTGGACCGCTTCGCGTATAGCTGGCAAATCCTGCTGCAGACTAGCTAAGCTTGTCTGCCCAAACTCAATCGCCGACACTGTCTCTTCCAGCAGGGTACCCAGCGCGGGTAAGCGATCTGGCACCTGCTGCAATGCGGTGGCTGTGACATCTGCCGCCGAAGTTATTTGCTCCAGTGTATTTTTTATGGCAGGGATTGTCGACGAATCATACCCTGAGATAAGCTTCGCAATCGCCAGCTTCCCAAGACCAGACTTTAGGAACAATTGGTTAATTGCACTGGAATCAGCGTTATCCTTATTCTGAACGTCAGCCGCCATAGCATTTACCAAGGACTTCTGACTGTTCAAAACACTGTCTACACCTTTCAATGCTGCAAGATCAGCAATAGACACTGTTTCAGGTGAAAATGTGTTCAATGCATTTAACATAGAAAGTGTGTGTTCAATCACGCTGCTTCCTGCAGCCAACTGTGCTGAGAGTACCTCCAGCTGCTCACGTACAGCTTGCGGCTCGTTATCCTCTCCCTTTAACTGTTCAGCAAGTTTGACCACCGAGTTCTCCGTTTGCTGTAGGAGATTAAGATTCTGTTTGATAGCTGCTGGAACAGCTTCAAATGCAGCACTGCTCTTCTCCAAAAATTGTTGAAGTTCCAGAACAAAATCATTTCCGGCAGTGGCAATCTTTTCTGCCTCAGGCAGTGCTGTTAAGGCAGCATTAACGATTTTATGCGCTTCCTTAAGACCTTGCGAGGCCTGAGCCATGATCTGTTCAACTTCACCATAATGGTTATCAAGTTGAACGATTAGCTGTGCCGCTTCTTCAATCTTGGGCAGCTTGTCCTGTAGCCCTCCTAAATGATCTAAGGCACTCGCGATTTGCGGCCAATGCTCAGCAATTTTCTCTAAAGCCTCACCCGCTTTTTCCACCTCTGGCAGCTTATTCTCCAATGTGGAAATACGCTCTGCTGAAGCATGAATCTGCGGCCAATTTTCCTGAATTTTCAATACACGTTTACCTGCGGTTTCAATTTCTGGCAGGCTCGCCTCTAATTTAAACAATCCTTTTTCTACCTTGCGTATAATGGGCAATTCAGATTGAAATTCCTTATCGATTTGACTTAAAACAGTAAATACCGTCTCACTAATCGTTTCCGTGAAATTCTCACTGATCTGTGTGGTGATTGAAGTGGCGCCCTTATCCGTGATTTTAGGAGCAATCGCATTTATTTTCTCATTGACGGTATATTCGATCTCTGGTTTCACAATCGTTCCTTCAAGAATTCCAGTCATTCGTTTGGAGAAATTAGCAGGGATAACAATACTGGCATAGTAGTCTCCGCGTTTGACACCATTATGTGCAGTCTCTGCATCTACAAAGGTCCAGCCCAGGTTTTTATTGCTCCGAAGACTTTCCATGACCTCATTGCCGATATTAAAATCCTTCTCCTGCACCTTAGTACCTTCATCTAAGCTGGTAACAGCAATTTTAATGCCAGAAGTATTGCTATAAGGATCCCATACTGACGCAACGTTCACCCAATCATACACGGAGGGCAATACCACCAAAGCGGCAACCAGCAATACGGCCACAGGAACTCTGAATAAGTTACGCCAATCGTTCCTATAAATCCGTAGTATTCCGCCCATTCGCTGCTCCCCCTAATCTGCATGTTTTGATATTTTAATATGCCCGAGGAGATAAGCTTTTACTATTCATTTTAGGGAACTCGTGACTTCTCATTGCTTTTTAAAAAAACTTTTAAAAAAATGCAACAAAAACTGCTCATTTCACGTAAAGAGTAATATATAACCCGTTTAAGAAAAAACGGAGCGGGTAATAAGTTTTATACAACGTCTTACATATCTCAAGGGGGAGATTAATAATGTTTAAGAAAAAGTCAGCGTATGTGTTACCGGTTGTTGTTCTGTTGTTTCTTTCCCTCATTACTTCTGCAAGTACCGTTGGAACACGGGTAGATGCGCAAGATAGTGACAAGACCCAGCATCAAACAGTTTACTTTCATACTATTGAATCCGACCATGGCAAGCTCTCCGGTACGACCGATGAAATAAACTGGTATCAGGGTGCTGATGCCGATCGAATCTTTGCTGAAAGAGATCCAGAAGCTGCAGCAGAAATCGGCGGAGCTCCAGACAGTTATTATATTGTAAATGATGTTGATACTCTAACAACTTATCCGATAGCGGATAACGCCACAGTGACGTTGCAAATTTTTGATCACACTGGCAACATGGAAGACTTGGATATCAACTGGAATGAGTCCATCACCTTACAGCAATTTATGGATCAATTTAATAATACGGATGTCATCGACTTGAGCCAGTTCCCGTATCACATCACTATTCAGGACGGCGTAATTACTTCGATCGTTCAACAATATATACCTTAAGGTGCAACATAAGAAAGAGGGTTACTCAGCAGCCATCTACATGGCTTATGAGTAACCCTCTTTTTTATATACTCAACGAATTATTGTTTAGCAGCATCCTTAACGGGAACCCCAAAATTCGGCGTACCATCTTCATTCCAATGGAAGACTTGAGCACGAGTATGACGGTTCGGATCATACAACGGATCGCCAGTAATTTCTTTATAATTGCGGCAGTGGTAGATGAGTACATCTTCCCCATTTTCATTTACAGTAAAACTGTTATGACCTGGACCATATTGTCCATTCTCTTCGTGGGTCTGGAATACCGGTTCCGGCAGTTTGGTCCATGAAGCGGCGTCCAGCAGATCGCTGTCTTCATCCGCAACCAAAAGTCCCATGCAGTAATTGAAATCCGTAGCGCTAGCCGAGAAGCTGATAAAGATACGGCCGTTACGTTTAAGCACTGCAGCTCCTTCGTTTACCTTGTACCCAATAATTTCCCAGTCATATTCAGGAGTAGCAATCATCGTCTGAGCACCCGTTAGCGTCCATGGATTACTCATTTCAGAAATATACAGATTAGAATTCCCCTCAATATTCAGGTCCTTCTGTGCCCATACATAATACAATTTTCCTTTGTGCTGGAAGGTGGTTGCATCCAAAGCGAAGGATTCCCAAGCGGTTTTCACCTGGCCTTTTTCTACCCATGTTCCTTCTAAAGGATTGGCAGATTCATTCTCAAGAGCAAACATACGGTGATCGAATAATCCATCCTTCGTCTCCGTAGTACGCGCCGCTGCGAAATAAATGTACCATTTCCCGTCAATATAATGGAGCTCTGGTGCCCAAATGTTTGCACTAAGCGGACCCGTCTCATATTTACGCCAAGCTACAGCCGGTTCTGCAGCAGCCAATCCCTCGATTGTTGTTGCTCTCCGCACTTCGATCCGGTCGTATTCTGGAACAGAAGCAATAAAGTAGTAATAACCATCTGTATGTTTATATACCCATGGATCAGCACGTTGCTCCACCAATGGATTTTTATATTCTACACTCGTATTCATAATCTCTCTCCTCTATTTAAACTTTAACAATACAGAACCATGCTGTGGAAGAGTTTGAGAAATACCTTCGTTAACTACTTCCAAATCGCGGCTCTGCCATAGATCACGTATAGTATTAGGAATTGAAACATTAAGCTGCTCGAATGATACCTTAAGCGTTAATGTTTCATCGCTAAGATTAAACAAAGCTACATAATGGTTTCCTTGTTCATCCTCAGATGTCCAGATCGCATGCTCCTCATTTAGCGCTACCTGTCTGCCGCCTTTACCATAACGATGCAGATGAAGCACTTCCTTATTGGTCAATAAAGATAATGTCCAATCATCATTGTCCCGAAGTTCTCCTCCAAACATTAACGGGGAGCGGAAAATACTCCAAAGTGTCATCATGGTGACCTGCTCGTCATGAGTAAACCGCGTGAACCGGTCTCCCCCGCCATCTACAGAACGAATGCCCAGATGACCTAACGGCAGCATGTCACAATCCGGCCAATGGCCCGGCTGAACATAAGGAGCCCATTTCTCACAGCGCTCAAACATCCCGCGCAGCAGATGCCAATGATCCCAGTAATCATCGGTCATTCTCCAAAGGTTAGCGTGTCCGGCTAAGTGTTCAGCCTCTTCCACTGGAGCAGGTCCAGGCGAAAGACTGAGCACCATCTCGCGACCACTGCGGTCAATAGCCTTACGGATCATAGCAACTTCTTCTTTGTGGTATCCATAAATGCGAGAAGCGGCAATATCATCCACTTTCACATAATCCACGCCCCAACTGGCATACAACTGGAACAGCGAGTCATAATACGCCTGACTGCCTTCTTTTGAAGCATCTACTCCATACATGTCCGTATTCCATGGACAAATAGAATTTGGGTGAGCCACATCGCGTGCGGTTTGCTCAGATCCTAGTATGGCACTGGCCGCATGAGCAGCCTGACGCGGGATTCCGCGCATAATGTGTATGCCGAATTTCAAACCCAATCCATGCACATATTCAGCGAGTGGCGCGAACCCTTTGCCTCCCGCTGCGGAAGGAAACCGGTTCTCAGCAGGTTGAAGTCTGGAGTACTCATCCATTACCAGCGGTACAAAGTTGCGGTACTGCGAAGAATTCGCTCCAGGCTCATACCACTGAATATCCACAACTACATATTCCCAACCAAAGTCCTTCAAATGGGTAGCCATATATTCTGCGTTGCCTCTTACTTCTTCTTCATTTACACTGGCTCCGTAACAATCCCAACTATTCCAGCCCATCGGGGGCGTAGCAGCTAACAAATTTTGTGTGATGATTTTCACGTCCTTTTCAAAAACTTAGTATTCACTCCCAGCGAGGTGCCGAGGGATAAGGGCAAGTAGAGTCCTGTAATCTTGTTCTCACCTCTACGAGGCAGCCACAATAACGGCAAGTGCTACCAAATTGCAGGCCAGAGCAATCTCGGCAATGTTCAATACGCTGCAAATATTGCTCCTCCGGCGCTAAGGGTCTTTCTCTAGTGGCTATTTCTATTAAACGCTCCAGTTTTTCTGGGCTTATTCTCATGTTCTCATCACAGCTTTTGCAGCGACGGTTTTTTTCTTGATTCTCTGACATGATATTATTCCAGAGTCAAGACTACTACAGAAGCAGGTGGAAGCTCGCAGCTCAGCTTTTCACCCGATAAAGATGCACCCTCAAAAGCTACTGGAGTAACTGTATCCGGTGCCTCAAACGTATTGTGCGCACCCAGCACGGAATGCGTTAAGATCTGACCTGTCACTTTGCTAAAGGTAACCTCTTCAATACCAATACTTAGCGATGCGCTGTCATTATGGCTCAAGTTACAGAGAGAAACATATACTTTGCCATTCGTATCGCGAGAAGCAGAAACGCTAATCTGTGGAATTGTTAGATCCCCAAACGTATAATCAGGGCTCTCAACAGTTACTTCAAGCAGTTCATTATCCTGATGCTCTTTGTACATTTCAAATACATGATAGGTAGGCGTTAGAATCATCTTGTCGCCCTCCGTCAGGATAAGAGCCTGCAGTACATTGACCACTTGAGCCAAATTCGCCATTTGCACACGACTGCTATGCTTTTGGAAAATATTCAGCGTTACCCCTGCTACCAATGCATCCCTAAGTGTATTCTGCTGATACAGGAACCCTGGATTCGTACCAGGTTCATTTAAGAACCAGGTTCCCCACTCATCTATAATCATTCCAACCCGCTTATCCGGATCATATTTATCCATTACCGCTGAATGTTTGGTAATCAGTTCATCCATATGCAAGGTTTTTTGCATAGTCTCAAACCATTCGGCTTCGTCAAAACCTAAAGCGTAACGTTTCTCTTCCCAGCTTCCAGGAATCGTATACGAATGAAGACTGAGACCATCCATAAACCGTCCAGCTTCGCGCATTAGCACTTCTGTCCAATTATAATCATCAACGTTGGCGCCACCAGCGATTCTATAGATCTGATTTTCACCATAATTACGCACATATGTCTGGTAACGTCTGTACAAATCCGCATAATATTCTGGACGCATATTGCCGCCGCAGCCCCAGTTCTCATTACCTACACCAAAATACTTCAACTTCCACGGCTCTTCACGCCCATTTTCACGACGCCAATCCGCCATCGGTGATTCGCCTTCAAAGGTCATATATTCAACCCACTCCGACATCTCCTGAACAGTGCCACTGCCAACATTCCCGCAGATATATGGTTCACAATCCAGCAACTCACATAATTCAAAAAATTCATGAGTCCCAAAATGATTATTCTCGACGACACCGCCCCAGTGCGTATTCACCATCCGCTTACGGGTTTCTTTTGGACCGACGCCATCCTTCCAATGATACTCATCGGCAAAACAGCCCCCCGGCCAACGAAGGACAGGAATATTAACTTTTTTGAGTGCTGCTAGGATGTCGTTGCGAAAGCCCTTGGTGTTCGGAATCGGCGAATCTTCCCCCACATAGATCCCATCATAGATACATCTGCCCAAATGCTCGGCAAAATGACCATATAGATACTTGCTAATCATATTAATTCCTTTACCTGCATGTAGCTTGATAGTAGTCATCTATTCTCTTCTCCATTCTTTTGCTTACCCCAGATGGAAATTCCATTTTCATTTAATCCAGTAAATACAAGGGTCTGAGTTTCTTTCTCCCAATCCCATGACGGAAGCAATTGCACCTTCTCTATCCGGCCTTTACCCTCGATAACGTCATTCCAGACCAAGGTCAGGACTCTGCGTCCATCAAAAGACCAGCTTCCTTTTCCATTCGCACCTTCCAGCTTAAAGTCAGAGGATAGACTTATGAGGGCAGACTGAATCTGGCCATCCACTGAGGGGTCCATTACAATCCATTCCCACTGTCCTGCGATTAGCTGTTCTGGAATATCCTGTTCCACTTCACCCGCATACCGTTCTGGAGATACAACAGGCCAGCCATCCTCTGTCCACAGAATTCGACGAATCTGTAGATAGGACCAATGTTTATCGATTTCACCACGTGCATGATGAACTATATAATAGCTGCCATCCTCATGAAGAACTGAGTTATGGCCGGGAGCAATCCAACCTGGATCTTGTCCAAAGCGATAGCCACCCAGTATTTTATTGCCGACCTCATATCGTGGTTGATGCGCACTATCACTCATATCTCGTCCGTTATAATCCACATATGGGCCGGTAATAGTATCTGCACGAGCGACACGAACGTTATAATCCTCAAACAGGGAGTCATAGGAGACGAACAAATAGTATTTTTTGAATTGCTCGTTATACACTATGTACGGTCCTTCAACTGCTCCATCTTTAATGGTGTTATCCCGTTTAGCGATCAGCGTACCAAAACCTTCTTGCTTCGGTTTGCCCGTTTCCGCATTCAGCTCAATGATATGAATTCCACCAAAAAAAGAACCATACACCATCCACATCCGTCCATCTGCATCCGTAAGCACATTTGCATCAATCGCATTCAGTGAATCTTCAGCACGCGTCTGAATCACCACACCTTCATCGGTCCAAGGTCCCTCAATAGAAGATGAAGTTTGAAGTCCGATTAGCGATTGTCTACTTCCAAAAGATGAGGCCGAGTAATACATTCGATACTGATCACCGTATTTCACCACATCTGGTGCCCATAAATTAGTAGCCCCTGCCCATTCCTTCGCAACTCGGGGAATTCCCGGCAGCGCATAATGAACCCATTCCCAATGGATAAGATCCTGTGATTTTCGAACCATTACGCCTGGTCGTAATTCTCCTCCGACTCTTATGTCGGTAGAAAAAACATAGTAACCCTCATCTGTTTTAATAATGCCTGGATCATGTGTGTTGTGAAGCGTCCATAAAGACTCAATATCAATCACTGATAGATCATACATTGGCATGTTCCCTGGGGAACTTGGAAAGACAAGATCTGTTGTTTTTTTTACCATTAAATTATCACCTCAGAAATAGCAACAGATTGAGCAGCAATAAATATTAAATTTAAAATGAAAAAATATGTATTCGCTTACAATATAAAATAACATATATAAAAAGCCTTGTAAATATATTTCTATAAACCTTTTCATATTTATATGAAATTAAACTCGAAATAAATGAATTATGGCGAAATAATCGTCTTTTTCTTTAGTTTAATCCTTTGTTTGTTTAAATTTTACTAAATTAAAAGAAAATCATGCCAAAAATCCCTCTTATATTTGACCATTCTACAAAATAAGGAAGTATACTTTATTTATATGCCTTATTAGTTTATAATTTTATAAAATAGTATAATTTATGACGTAATCGGAAGAAGGTATTGATAAAATGATCTATATTAAAGATTTAATGAGTGGATTAGAAATTTTCAAGGCACTAAGCTCAGAAATCAGAATCCTCATTTTAGAGCTCCTTGCCACCAATCAAGCCTTGAACCTGAATGAAATTGCCAAAAAACTGAACCTCAGCAACGGCGCCATTACCATGCATATTAAAAAGTTAGAAGAAAGCGGTCTCATTGAGATAAACACATCAGTGGGCAAACACGGTATTCAAAAGGTCTGCTATTTAAATAAGGACAAGCTTATTGTTGACCTTCGCAGCAAGGATGTTGATAATCTTTACGAAGTAGAAATTCAAGTAGGTCATTACAGCAACTATCAGGCTGTTCCAACTTGTGGACTGGCTACCAAAGATAGCATCATCGGGGATTTCGACGAGCCGCGTTATTTTGCAGATCCGCAGCGAATTGAATCCGAAATTATTTGGATGGCTGAAGGGTTCCTCGAATATAGAATTCCAAACTACCTTAAAGCCAACCAAACGTTCCGCGAAATTCAGTTCTCGATGGAGATCGGCTCTGAAGCTCCTGGGTCTAACGATAACTATCCGTCCGACCTTTATTTCTATTTAAATGGAATTGAAATCGGATTCTGGACTAGCCCTGGCGATTTCGGAGATACCCGGGGAACGTTTAACCCCGATTGGTGGCCTCCGCACCTAAACCAATACGGCATGCTGAAGCTGATCCGTATCAATAATGAAGGCAGCTTCATTGATGGCTGTCGGATTTCTGATGTGACCCTTGATGATATCCAATTGGATTACAAAAGTGAACTCACATTCCGTATCGCAGTAACCGACAAGCCTACAAACAAACGTGGACTCACGATTTACGGAAAACATTTCGGCAATTATAGCCAGGACCTACTGGCACGTGTGTTGTATGATGTACATGAAGTTGGAGAGGGCCTCCCTCGTAACGCTGTTATAATAGCAGAGTAACCAACCCTGATTTAAATAAAAAGACCCTAAATTCAGCTAACGCTGATTTAGGGGTCTTTTTGAGCTTCGTATATTTTTTCGATATTGAACCATAATAACTTTGTCTCCCAAACCACCGAGAAGGAGTGTTTCGAATGCGTGAAGGTCTAATTCCCGCTGTTCTTGGAACCGTCGTAACCGCTTCTAGCGCCGCTTTTCTTGGAAGCAAGTATAAGATGGCAGCAACAGGCGTACTTGGATTTGGTCTGGCTCATGTCGTATTGGGTGCCATTGATCTGTTTGAGCATCGGTAAGGATTGGAAGATGCCGGGTGGTATGAACACTGCCCGGTTTATTTTGTATTTATTATGTTGGCGCAATTACAAGCTGCTCCAACGAATGAAGTCATAATAACAGCGATTCTCCTGATATCGGAGTATCGCTGTTTATGTTTGGGTCGCTGGCTGGTTGCTCCAACCTTATCTCCATCATCTCACGTGTATCTCACGTGGCTTACGTATCTCACGTGGCTCACGGACCCAGATGACGTTATTTGCATATTTTTAGCCCTTGGAGCATGTTTTCGGACTCCAGTGACGCTACCCCTTGGAAAATGACCAATATTGGACGTTTTTCAAGCCAATAGCTGCACTGGAGTCCGATAGCACCCAAAATATTGGAAAATACTGCGTATAAGGTCCGCTGGGTCCGATAGCTACTACTAATACGTATATCTGATGGTAGTTGTGCATGCATGTTGTTGGATAGTGAAAACCTACACGCATCCGTAAAGGGCGATGCATGAGCATTCGAGAGCGAGAACCTACACGCTTCCGCAAAGCGGCAATATATGAGCTTTCGAGAGCGAGAACCCACACGCTCACGCCAGCGGTAATGCATGAGCATTCGATAGCGGAAACACACTTGTTTCCGGCAGCGTCAACCTAGGTGCTTCCAACAGCAGCATTCCACTCGCTTCCCCCAGCAATCAGCTAAGGTCAAAAAAGGGGCTGTCCCAGCAGCTATTTTCATAGCTTATGGGACAGCCCCTCTTAGCATTTTGAATATTTATTTTATAGCTACATAAAATAATCGTTCAGCATCATCTTCTGCCTCTACCCACTCGAAATCGGCATAGATCTTCACATCACTAAACCCAGCCTTAAGCAGCTCTTCCTTCATCCAGTTAGGATCGTAGGCACGCTGAATATGGGTCTCTTCGAATCGGCGATAGCGATCGCTGTGTCCGTCTTCACGGGCAAAAATGGACAGATGATGTTCAATTTCGCGGCGTGGAACATCCATCTCACAAGTCCAAATATAAGACACAGATGGCTCGTCCAGAATAAAGGGCTGTTCTTCTTCATAACGAATTAGTGTGTTTGGATGATGCACATCGAACAGAAAGGTTCCGCCTTGCTTTAACCCTGCATAGGTACTGGCAAAAACAGCGCTGATGTCATCCTCTTCCAACACATAATTCAGACAATCACAAAAGGAAATCACAGAATCCACCAGCTCCGGAAGCTCCCATTCCTTCATGTTTTGTCTAATCCAACGAACACTGCCTTCACGCAAAAAGCGCCGTCCCTGGGGATGCTCCTCCATTTTGCGCTGTGCCACTGAGAGCATGTCAGAAGATAAATCGATTCCGGTCATATGATATCCTGAACCCGCCAAAGGAATTGTAATACTCCCTGTACCACAGCCAAGCTCGGCTACAGTTAACGGCTTGCCGTATTTACTCCATGCGGCTTCAGCAAAGGATATCCAATCTGGATACGGCATATCTGCCATAAGCTCATCGTATACATAAGCAAATTTCCCATAGGAAGACACAATTACACCGCTTTCTATAACAACATTTTATAAATTACGTCTATTGAATCGTAAGCTTAATCCGTCGTTTCTTCTTGTCCTTCGGTTGTTCCTTCTTCATTATCCTTAGCAACAAGATAAGTCCAATTCTCTTTTTGAGTAATATGGCCTTCCTTCATCAGCTTCCCAAGTGCACGCTTGAAGGCGGATTTACTGATTCCGAACCGTTGTTTGATAATATCTGGCGGCGTAGCATCCGAATAAGGCATCGCTCCACCTGGACGAGCATTTAAGAACTCCAAAAGTGCGGCAGAATCTACATCCATCCCCACTTCTTTACGGAGACCCATAGAAAGGTTAACACGTCCATCCTCACGGATATGAGAGACACGTGCTTCAAACTGCTCACCAAGACGCAGCAGACGGCTCCGCTCAGATGAATGGACCATACCGATAATCCCAAAGCCTAGAACACCCGCATCCACAAGTACAAAAGTACCCATTTGCAGCGGCTTATACACTCGGGCTGTTACAGTCTGTCCCATCCAAGATTCAGGTGCAGGCAGAGCTAGTGGAGCAAGCTCCTGTTCTCCGGCCAGCTTGGCACGCAGACGCCCTTGTTTATCATGCTCCATGATCGCAAACACATAGTCTCCAACCTGCGGACGCAGCTCTGGAAGTTCTGGAAGCTCACGAATAGGCAGCAGCAGCTGGCGTCCAAGGCCCATTTCCAAAAAGCAGCCCAGACGCGGATGAATATCAGCCACTTCCAATAACGCCATCTCGCCCAGCGTCAGAAATGGTTTTTTCATCGTTGCCGCAAGACGGTCCTCGGTATCAAAGAAAATGAAAACTTCAACTTTATCACCGGCTTTTACCTTCTCTGTCAGCTCCGTATAATGCAGCATAACATCTTGGTCTCCAGCATTTAAAAAGAATCCGTATGGGGAAACTTCCCGCTCTACATGAAGTGTAACCGTAGTTCCTGCAATCAGGCTCATACAGTCTCCACAACCTTGGCATCGGACCACAGACGCTCGATATTGTAATATTCACGCTCATCGCGGTGGAATATATGAACGATAACATCGCCAAGATCCATCAGCACCCAGCGTGCTGAATCCATGCCTTCAATCCCTTTGATGACTCCGCCTGCTTCATGAACTACTTTACGGACTTCGGTAGCGATCGCCTGTACCTGAATATCCGAGTTACCGTGACATACGATAAAGTAATCACTGATTGGTGAAACATTACGTAGATCTAGTGCCACGACGTTCATTGCTTTTTTATCTTCAACAGCCTTAAGGGCCAGTTCTAACAGCTTGCTTGGTTGTACACTCATATTTTATCCTCCAATATTCTAACTAAATCATTACGCGCCAGTACCGTTAAGGGGAAAATCACCCGGCGTTTCTCCAGTAACAAACTAATCGTAGAATCGAACCCAGCGACTAATCCTTCTTCCAAACTTACTTGTGCCTTCTCGCGTATCTTATCAACCCCGGGAAAATCACGCCCAGGCTCGATGTAGTCAGCTAGGCAGACGATTTTTTCAAGTAAACTCATGTCTTCACGGCCTGAGGTATGGAAACGAATCGCATTGATAATATCAGGATCCGTAATCCCATAGTCTTTCTCAGCTACAAAGGCGCCTACTTCCGAATGCCACATCTGCTTGTCATACACCAGAAGATCCAAATTCAAATGATTTTGTTCAATGATCTCCTTCATTCGCTCAACCGGCCAATACTTGGCCACATCATGCAGAATCGCTGCTGTCTCTGCACGTTCAGGGTCAGCACCATATTGCTTCGCCAGTTGAATAGATGTCTCCATCACGCCGAGTGTATGCTTCCAGCGCTTATCAGGCATCTGTGTGGAGACCGCCTCAATCAGCGCTTCGCGGCCGTATGCCATACAATCCACTCCTTTGAACATAATCGAACACTGCCTCTGGAACCATATAACGAATAGATTTACCTGCTGCCGCCCGTTCTCTTAACATCGTTGACGAAATATCAACCAGTGGCATATCTGCAAGCAATACCTTTTTTGCTATAAAGTCTGGCAATGCATCTAGATCAAGAGGTGTTCCCGGACGACCCACACCAATAAATGTAAGCCGCTGCACCAGTTCTTCAATCTCGTTCCATTTCGGCAAATACTGGACCATATCCGCTCCAATGATGAAATAAAGATCGAAATGCGGATACTCCTCTTGCAGACGTCTTATGGTCTCATAGGTATAGGAGACGCCACCTCTGACAACTTCCCAATCTAATGTGCAAAAAGCTTCGTGATTCTTCACCGCTTCCTGCACCATTGCTAGCCGGTCTTCTCCAGATACACCTGCCTCATGTTTATGAGGCGGGATATGTGAAGGCATAAACCATACCTCTTGCAGACCATAAGTATCTCTTGCGGCTTCCGCTGCCATCATATGACCGATATGAAGAGGATCAAAGGTACCTCCCATAATTCCAACTTTCAAGAGGACGACCTCCTCGGTAAGGTATACTTACAGCTATTAACGCGGCAGCTCAATGGTTTTGTTATCACGTGATTCTTTGTATAGAACGACAGTCTTACCGATCACTTGCACAAGCTCAGAACCCGATTGTTCAGCCAGAGCAGCACCGATTTCCTTGGGATTCTCAATATTATTGCTCAGTATACTAATCTTCATAAGCTCGCGCTTCTCAATAGCTTCTTCAATATGGCGTACGAGGTGATCGTTTACTCCACCTTTGCCCACTTGAAAAATAGGATCGAGATGGTGCGCCAATGAACGAAGATACCGTGTTTGTTTACCAGTTAACATAAATGAATAACTCCTTAATTAACATATATTATTACCTATTATTACCCTAACTTAATGAATCCATTTCTTACTCATTTCCACCCAAACAATCCAGAATGGTCTGCCGCATGATTTCCGTAGGAGCAGGCTGCCCTGTCCAATACTCCAGAGCATAAGCTCCCTGATAGACAAACATACCAAGGCCTCCATGAATCATGCAGCCCCGTTCGAGTCCTTCCAACAATAGCCGCGTGCGCAGCGGATTATAAATCAGATCGCTTACGACCATTCCTTCACGAAGCAGTCCAGGATCTATCGGTGTCTCATCCATATGAGGATACATACCTACGGAGGTAGTATTGATCAGCACGTCTACACCACTTAGCATTTCTGCTACTTCGTTCATGCTAATCCCGATGACATTCCCTTTGCTCCGGCACTGTGTCGCCAAGTCCTCTGCCTTCTCAGCGCTGCGATTAGCAATAATGATCGAAGAAGGTTTCTCTTGAAGTAGTGCGGCAACAATTCCTCTTGCTGCTCCACCGGCCCCGATAACCATAATCTTCGCACCAGACAAATCAGAAATAGCTTCCGCTTTGAGCGAACGCACATAACCGATTCCATCCGTATTATATCCGGTGAGCACTCCGTTATCATTAACAATCGTATTGACTGCACCAACGGCTACTGCACTCTCATCTAATACATCCAAATACTCCATCACCGCAACCTTATGCGGAATCGTCACATTCACTCCACGGAAACCAAGCGTACGGATCGCTTGCACCGCATCGCCCAGCTTCTCCGGGTGGATATGAAGCGGTACATAAGCACCCGGAATTCCCAGCGCTCGCAGCGCTGCTTCATGCATAATTGGAGATTTGGATTGTATAATAGGATCTCCCATTACACCGAGTAGAATATTACCGCTATTGTAGCCTTCGACTGCTGTTGTAGACAATAGATTATCCTCCCTCGTTAAATCATCGAAGGGCGGGTAAGCACCTTCACCCCACGCGGAACGTGAATGGCCACAACTGCACCTTCAGTTCCATTAACCTTAATCCAGCCCAGACCCGAAATGTACAGATCGGTTCGACTGCCCCGATTAATCCGGAACTCATGCCGCTGCCAAGGTGGCAGCTTGTCCATCCGGTCACTTCCCGGTGGAGACAGCATTTCACCGCGATGATCCTGATAGAGGGAATCTGCGCGTTCCAGCTTCGTGCGATGGATTTTTAAAGTACCACTAATAAAGCAAGTGAAGGATTGATGCGGGCCTTGTACGAAATCAAAACGTCCCAGTCCACCGAAGAAAAGAGTCTGTCCTTCGTTCAACTGATAGACTGTTGGCTTCAAAGGATTGGCAGGCATAACTGCATCCAGATCCTGACGCTCTACTAATTCACTATAACGCCAAGGATACACAATCCCTGGAGTATCTATAATGTAGTGGCCATCATCCAATGGAATTTTGACCGTATCGAGTGTTGTGCCAGGGTAACGTGAAGTCGTTAACTCCTGCTCCAAATCGCTATAGTCCGAAATCAGACGATTAATAAGTGTGGATTTGCCCACATTGGTAGCACCCACGACATATACGTCACGTTGGCCGCGCAACTCCGTTACGGCTTCCAGCAAACGGTCAAAACCTTGATTGCGTTTCGCACTGCAAAGTACGATTTCAGCCGTCCGCAAGCCTTCCTCTTTACAGCGCTGCTGCATCCAGTTACGCAACTTGTTCCAGTTTGTAACTTTCGGCAGCAAGTCACATTTATTCACTGCAAGAATAACAGGGTTATTGCCAACAAAGCGCTGCAGGCCGGAAATCAGACTGCCTTCAAAATCGAAGATATCGACAATATGAATAACAAGCGCATTCTTCTCTCCTACTCCACTCAGCAGGCGAAGAAATTCATCCTGATTCACCGAAACAGATGAAGCCTCATTATAATTTTTAATCCGGAAACAGCGTTGGCAAATCACCGGGTCCCGTTCAAGTGCAACCTCCGGAAGGTATCCTGGTTGATCCTTATGCTCCGTCTGAAGCTTGATGCCGCAACCGCTGCACTTCTCAGGACGCTGTGTTTCGCTTTGTTCGTTCATTACTATTTTTCCTCCTCGTGCCACAATCCTTTTTTGCGAAGCCGTGTCAGAGCAACCCGCTCTACCCGGCGATTAAACCTTGTGCCGAACCCCTCATCCTTGACGGAGATTGGCAATACCAAAACAGTATACAGGCCAAGGCGATTGCCGCCGTATACATCTGTAAGCATTTGATCTCCCACCACAATCGTTTGTTCAGGTGGCAGCTCCATCTGCTTCATCGCTTTGAGAAAAGGAGCATTACTCGGTTTACGAGCCTGGTGCACAAATTCAATATTAAGCGGTGTTGCAAAGCGTGACACCCGTTCCATGTTATTGTTAGATACGATGATGAGCTTAAAGCCCAGTTCCTTCACCTTTTCGAACCATAACAACAGCTCCGGAGTAGCCACAGGCGCTTTGGCACCGACCAGTGTGTTATCCAGATCCGTGATGATTCCGCGATATCCCTGTCTATACAGCTCGTCCAGAGCAATATCGAATACCGTATTCACCCGGAGTTTGGGAACTAACATTTCAAACAATACGTTCACCTCGATTTCATACAAAAAACTATAACATACTCCTTGCGCATCGCAAATAAATCTGTATCTATGCTTTCACGCAAAGTGTTATTTCTTGGATCTCATTTTTCTCCGCACCCACAAAGTTTCAGTATACACGCTCTGCCAGTCTTTGTCTTCAATAACCTCAGGGCTATATTTCGCCTTTTCGAACATTGCTAGTAGTGAGGATAGATGATCAGCCACTGCCGGACGTTCTCCACTCCAGCGATCTACGGCTTCACGCAAAGTTTCGTGCTCTTCTTTTAGCATTCCCTTGCGGTGCAAATACCTTACCCAACGCTCAGTTTCCGCCACTACTTTCTGATCTGGCGTTAAAGGCCGGCCATTGCGCAGCTGCTGCATGAAGAAGCGAAGCTTAAAGCGTCTATGCCAAATTATAAAAATCGTCCAGGACAGCAACACCACTACAGCTGCCACAACAACCCAAAGACCTACATGAAACCCTTGATCTTCTTGTGCGTTACTCACAGGCGCTGGTGTAGGTTCTGCCTGTTCTTCTTGATCTTCTGACTCGACCTCAGGGGTTTGCTCATTCTGAGTTAAAAGCGGAATATTAAATCCAGGTGTAGCTTCAACTGGAATCCAACCATAATCACCAAAGTAAACCTCAGCCCAAGAGTGGGAATCCGCATTGGTAATTGTATAGTTATTATTCACTGTGCCTGATTGCTGTTGTGCCGGATTCATTGGGATTTCTGGCTGTTCCCCAGGTGCGTACCCCTTAACCCATCGTGCAGGGATGTTCAGAGAGCGCGCCATAGTAACCAGTGCCGTAGAATAATAATCACAGTAACCTTCCTTTAACTCAAACAAAAACCCTTCTACAAAATCGTTGCTTGTGACACGTGATATATCTGGATTATTGGTATATGGAAAGGTTTGTTGTAAGTATTGTTGCAAAAGCGCTGTTTTTTCATACGGCGTTTTTCCTTCAGCCGTGATTTCCTCAGCCAGCTCCCTGACTCTTTTAGGAAAATCGTTAGGCAGTTGAAGAAACATTTTCTCCAAATCGTTCCCTTTATATAGCTCCTCATACGTCTTTGTTGTCAATTCTTGAACAGGAATTACAGGAACCTCAGACGTCACCTCAAAGGTAGACGGATAAGCGAGTTTCTTCCCATCCACATCCCAGATCAGCTCGCTGTCCCGGCTTCTCCAGGAGAGTCCATTTCCAGCTTTTTCCCCATTTAAAGAATCCACCGAAGATACTGAATAAGTGCCAAACAGCACAGGAAATTCATTATTATTAAGCACGGTTACTGTTTGTTTCAGTGTTCGTGTATTCACTTTAGAACCCACACTGCTCTCTAAAGATTCACCTACATCCACCGCTTCTAGAGGTCCCCGATTTAACCGATCTCTATCGACCCAGCCTCTTCCGGAATATAATCTGCGCGTTTCTCCCCGCATATAAATACGCAAATCAGAAACCACTGTCATCACCGGTGTATAATCGAAGGTAAAGCCGCCGCCTAGTTGATCATCATTCAGACTGTAACCTGACGAAGTATTGTTAGTAGGGGAGACAGAACCCATCTCAGATTTCGTGGTCCCAACTGTGCCCTTCCCAGAAGACTTCCCAATCCCATTCCATTCTTGCCAAGCGGTATAAGGATCGGTTAGGGTAGGCCTTACCCCAGGCATATTCACTCCAATTAGGATGACCAAAGAGAAGACGATGGCAATATTAATGACAATTTTCGTGGGATATTTCAGCAGATGCACCCAACCACGCGGATAATGTAGCTGGAAGCTTCTCAGATGATGGCTGACCAGCCAGCCCATCCCCGCAAATACCGTCCAGGCTACTTCCTGCCACAAAACGATAGATGTAAAGGAATCCAAGGCAGCAAAAGCCACTATGTTCATTCCTATAAACCATAAAATACGTCTTTTTGAAGATGCCCACCAAGACGACAACAGCAGCAGGGCTGAGGCCCCGAGAGCAAACCAGATATAGGGCACCATATGAACTGCAATATCCTGCAGTCTGTCCGGGAGGGTTGTTGCCCAAGGATCAGCGACGTATATACCATAATTGATAAGTATACGATAAACGATATAAATAATAGCTGCCGCTTCAATAAAGAGCCTTATTTGAACTTTAACAGGAATTATGATTTCAATAACAGTGATCGTTATTAATGCAGCCCACACAACAGCAGTTGTCTGTCTTAACCAGATAGGCTCCGTATAAGAGACCCACTGGTGGGCTATAATCAAAAGCCACAATAGACCTAAAGAACGGTGCCAGGAGAATTTCATCTGATTCCACCAGTTTTTCATATCAGACTTCCCCTCCTAATACTATGGGAAGCTCTTGCAGTGAATTAATGCTGTAGCCTGTAATCCCCCGAGATCTTAGAACGTCTGTCCAATCTGTGCTGCTGTTCGTTTCTGATAAATTCCCTATATGAATGTGAGACGGAGTCATCCCTCTGCTGTCAGCCCAACGTAATGCATCCAGTACAGGTTGGCCACTTTGAGGACTAATTAGCACGAAGTATGAGCCTTTAGGGAACATACGATATCCTTTTTCCAAACGGGAAATGAGTGGACCATGCCCTTCGGCGTTAAGATCGATCAAATATTGAATCATTTTCTGACGTTCAGCAGCACCTTCAACTGGTGCAAATACCTTCGTGGTCTTATCCAAGCAGCAAAGACCGATCCCTATCCGCTCTCGAATACCGAATCCAAGAAGTGAAGCTGCTACAGAGACTGCGAGTTCAAATTGATTCGAATTCATATAAGCAGAAGCAGAGCCGTCCAGAACTAGAATGGTTTTGGGAATCGACTCATGCTCGAACTCTTTGGACTTCCACGAGCCTGTCTTTGCCGTTGCATTCCAATGTATGCGTGTTAGGCGGTCGCCGTATACGTAATCGCGTACACCGTTAATTTGGGTGGTCTCACGACGTGATTGAACAACAGAGGTCTGTGGTCCAGAAAGACGGGATTTTCTTTCATATAACTGCCAGCGCGGAACATAGATTGCACGAGGCAACACCTGAAACTGTCCTTCAGCCAGAAAAGTACCTTTATGCTCGACAAGGCCAAAAATATCTTGGCTGATGATATCCGTATCTGAAAATGTATAAGTGCCCCGCTCCAGAACCGGTGTCTGAAACCGCAGTTCCCCATGCCCTCTGAGGCTGGGAATCAGGCTTTCCTCAAATACCCATGATTCGCCATTATGCCGTTTCAGAACTTCCCTTACAACCACATAAGGTAAAGGCAAAATCCCCGGGATTGTGACCTTCAGACCTACACGAAGATACCCACCGGCAGAGAGCAAATCTCCCTTATCCTGTTCGGCATAAAAACTGCGAACACCCTTAGCCCGCCGAACGCCTCCTAAACCTCCAGCAATCAGATATGCAATAAGTACAGAGACCATAATAAACAACATAAATGCAGTTTTGCCGCCCTGAAATAGTACATATAAGAGAGTAATACTCCAAATTACAAGGATGCTGGCGAATTTGGTAGGCTGAATGTGAGCTGCCACCGTAGACAAATAACGTCTCATATTATTGCCTCATCGTAACAGGCACATGAATGCTCTGCAGAAGCTTTTGAAGCAGAGAATCTACGCTAATATTATCTAGGCGCGACTCTGGACGCAGCAATATACGATGACCCAAGGCAAATGGAGTAAGCACCTTTACGTCATCCGGAAGAACATAATCCCTTCCCTGTAGGAAAGCATAAGCTTTACAAGCCAGCATAAACGATAACGAAGCACGTGGACTTGCACCTAGCAATACAAGCGGATGCTCTCTTGTCTGGCGTACAATATCTAACAAGTAATTCAGTACAGGATCACTCATATAAATCTCACGAATCTCCTCTTGAATACTAGCGATCTGCTCCATACTAGTGACAGCTGTAAGCCTGTCCACTGGTTGACCTTCTTGATGGCTCAACAATAGATTTTTTTCGGTTGCTGCATCAGGATAACCAAGACTAATTCTTAGCATAAAACGATCCAACTGAGCTTCCGGCAGCGTGTAGGTTCCCTCAAAATCTATCGGATTCTGGGTGGCGCACAACATAAATGGATGCGGAAGCGGATAGGTCTCCCCATCTACGGTTACATTACGTTCCTCCATCACTTCCAGAAGGGCGGATTGTGTCTTTGTCGTGGCTCGGTTAATTTCATCGGCCAGCAGGATATTCGTCATCACTGGACCTGGGCGGAAATGAAACATCTCGTCCCTCGGATGATACACAGATACACCGGTAATATCACTCGGAAGAATATCAGGATTACATTGTATCCGGCGATACTCTCCGGACATTGATCTGGAAAGTGCGCGAATAAGCTGGGTCTTTCCTGTTCCCGGTACATCCTCGATCAGAACATGACCACCGGCAAGCAGCGCTGTTAGCAGCAATTGTATTTCAAATGATTTTCCAAGTATGCAGGATTCTAGATTATTACGGACAGCATTCATGATGTGCATTGATTCTTGACGAACGGGCATATATGATCCTCCTAGGTCAGAATAAGCAGTAATATTTATATTTTACATGATTAGGGGACCCAAAGTACATTGTTGAAGCTTACGAAGTGTAAACAAACCAAAAACCCGCAGGACACAATGTCCCGCAGGTTCTAATCTAAAGCGCTAGAATCCCATTATCCTTTAGGCCGGACAACCAATGCAGCCAGGAAAGAGAACACAATCGCTGACGAAATCCCTGCGCTCGTGATATCAAAAATCCCTGTAACTACACCGATCCAGCCATCCCGTTCCAGCTCTGTCAATGCCCCATGGACCAAAGAGTTACCGAAGCTTGTGATTGGAATGGTTGCGCCTGCACCCGCAAATTTCACAAGTGGATCGTAGATGCCAAAAGCATCAGCAATCGCTCCGGCTACAACTAATGTACTCATCGTATGTGCAGGTGTCAGCTTCAATACATCAAACATCAGCTGGCCTATAACGCAAATGGCTCCTCCGATCAGAAAAGCCCATAAGTAAATCATCATTAAACTTCACCTCCACTTTCTATAGCAACAGCATGAGCCACACACGGAATGCTCTCTCCCTGCTGGTATGACAATGGGGATAATAAGGCTCCAGTTGCCACAATCAGCACCCGTTTAAGCTCACCTTTTTTAATACGCTTGAGTATATGACCATAAGTCACTACCGCGGAACATCCGCAACCACTTCCTCCGGCGATCACATACTTCTGTTTCTCCAAATCGTAGATAAGCAAACCGCAATCATCAAAGGTTGTTTGCTCCATTGGAATCCCTTCTTTAGCTAATAAGGTTTTCGCAATGGGCAAGCCTACAGATGCAAGATCGCCTGTTACAATTAAGTCATAATGCCCGGGGGATAGTCCGGTATCCCGAAAATGCGCAGTGATCGTATCCGCCGCCGCCGGTGCCATCGCTGTTCCCATATTAAAAGGATCTGTCAAACCGAGATCCATTATTCGTCCAAGGGTAGCCGAGACCACTACCGGATTGTTGCCAGTCCCATCATTCTGACCTACTACAGCACAGCCCGAGCCTGTGACCGTATATTGCGCTGTTGGCGGCTTCTGTGAACCGTATTCGGTAGGATAACGGAATTGCTTTTCCACCGTACAGTTATGGCTGGATGTTCCCGCGAGCACGTATTTGCTCCCTCCGGAATCAACGATCATAGAGGCAATCGCCAGGCTCTCCATGGAAGTGGAGCAAGCACCAAAGACTCCAAGATAAGGCACACCTAATTTTCTTGCCGCGAAGGAGCTGCTGATAATCTGGTTCATCAAATCTCCGCCAACAAAAAATTCCAGCTTCTCCTTATCGAGGTTTGCATTAATCAGTGCCAGTAGGGAAGCTTTTTCGAAAAGAGCCCGCTCGGCCTTTTCCCATGTTTTTTCTCCCATTTCCAGGGAGTCAAATATAAAATCAAAATCTGACGTTAATGGACCCTCTCCCTCTTCAGGACCCACTACAGCGGAAGAGCCTAAAATAACGGGACGGCTCGTGAACTCCCAAGTCTGACTGCCAAGCTGTTTCATGTATGTGCACCTCCACCTACGCCTAAAAAGAGATAGACGATACCAATTATGAAAGCAGCGACAGCACCAAATACGATGACTGAACCCGCCAGCTTGAACATATTGCCGCCTACACCGAGCACAAGTCCTTCCGCACGGTGTTCCAGAGCTGCTGAACACATACTGTTCGCAAAACCAGTAACCGGAACCGCAGTTCCTGCGCCGGCCCATTGGGCCATTTTGTCATAAACGCCAAAGCTGGTCAGGATTACAGAGAGTAGAATCATCGTCGCTACAGTTGGACTTGCGGCTTCTTTGGAGGTCATATCGAATATGGCCATATAAGCCTCCTGAATCCCTTGTCCAATTACACAGATTAGGCCGCCAGCAAGAAATGCTCGCACACAGTTTTTGAATACGGGCCTAGCGGGTACAAAGGGCTTGGACAATTTCTCGTAATCTTGCGGGGTCAGGGTATCAAGCTTCAGCTTGACACCCGATTTTTTCGTTTTCGCCGGCATTGAGAGCACCTCCTGAAAGTTAGGCGAAGGGGGCTGACAAGCATCATAGTAGTACTCACTTTGAGCCCCTCAAGTTGTTTCTTCGCTTAGAAGTTTTCCTTATTGTTTGCCATACCCCGCTTCGTTATGTCCCTCCAATTCAGGAAAAATACAGTAACACAACAATCAGCAGCAGGAACAGCACAAGAATAAGCACCGCTTCCTTTTCCAGAGAATTGTGGCGCCAGTAACGTCTGCGCGCTCCGCTAACCTTTAGGTTTCTTTTGGAGTATCCTCCCTGCACCCTTCTTTTGGGTACACTACCTGCTACCCTCATTTCCTTCGCATCCTTTCTAAAGCTCCTGCCACCAGAGCCCCTATTGCATTGTATTCGCGGAGCGTTCACCGGGTGTTCATTTGTCTCTTTAGCATGGACAAGTGAGCTCACAATGTTCATACTAAGTGGCAGGAAGAAATAACGTTGTCGTCCATTTTGGATGGCAACCGTTTCTCGTAGAACTATAAGGATGATGTATAACGCAAAGCTTATACGTCCTTATATTTTAATAAAGGAGTGATTTCAAATGAATCAAGAAACATTGGATCTATTCAAAACACTTACCGAATTCCCTGCAGCCCCGGGCTTTGAGCGCGAACTCCGCGCTTACGTCAAGGATGCTATGACACCTTATACCGAAGAGTTCGTGCAGGATCGTCTCGGAAGTCTGTTCGGCGTATTGCGCGGTGAGGAAAACGGGCCAAAAATTATGGTCGCTGGACATTTTGACGAAGTGGGCTTTATGGTCACCGGAATTACTAACACCGGGATGATTCGTTTTCAACCGCTAGGCGGCTGGCTTGCTTCTGCTGTTGCTTCCCAGCGTCTCCAAATCATTACACCAAAAGGCACATTGACTGGTGTTGTTGGCAGCACCCCTATCCATCTACTAAGCGCTGAAGAACGCGGCAAGACGGGCGAAATCAGCAAAATGTATATTGATATCGGTGCAGACAGCCGTGAAGAGGCAGAAAGCTTTGGCGTCAGACCAGGTCAACAAGTACTGCCAATCTGTCCGTTCACCCCGCTTGCCAACCCTAAAAAAATCATGGCTAAAGCGTGGGATAACCGTTACGGCGTAGGTCTCGCCATTGAGCTGGTTAAATCATTACACGGCAAAAAGCTGCCTAATACTGTTTATGCTGGAGCTACCGTACAAGAGGAAGTTGGACTTCGTGGAGCACGTACAGCCGCTAATCTTCTGTCCCCAGACATCTTCTTTGGCTTGGATGCGAGCGCTGCTGCTGATATGACCGGTGATAGCCAAGCCTTTGGCCATTTGGGTAAAGGCGCTCTCCTGCGCATTTTTGATCCAACGATGGTTACACATCGCGGCCTGATCGAATATGTACAAGACACAGCGGATACTCACAAGATCAAATACCAGTATTTTGTCTCCCAAGGTGGAACAGATGCAGGTCAGGTTCATGTAAGTGGAATCGGCGTTCCTTCCGCAGTCATCGGAATATGCTCCCGCTACATTCATACCTCTTCATCAGTTATTCATAGCGATGACTACGAAGCTGCTAAAGAGCTGTTAGTTAAACTCGTAGAAGGCCTCGACCGCACTACACTGCAAACGATTATCGAGAACAGCTAGGTTCTTATTTTTAAAAGAGCAGCAATCCTTTTTGAAGGATTGCTGCTTTTTTTTGGGGTCGTGGCTTACGGACCTGTGTCACTTGCGCCCCAGTGGTGTTTACAAACCCCGATATTACTTCTAAAAAACAATTGTGCTTATGCTTATGAACCCCATTGCCCGCTGATCCCGCTATAGGTACTACGACGGACCCATGATGCTTACGAACCCACGTTGTTTATTGTTTACGCTCCCAAGTTGCTTGCTTACGGGCGACACGTTGTTTATTGTTTACGCTCCCCAAGTTGCTTGCTAACGCACCCATGTTGTTTACTATTTACGCCCCCAATGTTGCTTCCGACCCCAGTGACACTATTCCATAGAAATGGGCTCATAATTGGTGTCATTCATGCTAATAGCGACTATGGTGTCCGATACTCCTCCAAAAGTGGCATATTTCTGCGTTTAAGATCATCTGTGTCCTATAGATACTCCACTATCCCCCTTCCCATATAAAAAAAGCCCGCCTCACGGCGAGCTCTTTGACCATTCTCAAACAGCTATATCAACTCATATCCAGTGGCACTTTCCACGAAGGTATCGGGAAAGCCTCATCCAGCTTCCATCTTTCTTCTTCACTCAGCGTAATTAAACCTGCAGCAGCATTCTCAATTACATGCTCACGTGAAGAAGCTTTCGGAATCGTAATAATGTCCTCCTCGTGGATCGTCCAAGCTAACATTATTTGCAGTGGTGTTGCGTTATGAAAACGGGCAATTTCCTGAACCGCCTCACTCTCAATAACCCCTTTGCGGAGCGCGCCTGCTTGTGCAAGCGGAGAGTACGCCATTACGGGCATGCGGTGACTTTTCTGCCATGGCAGCAATTCAGCTTCAATGCCTCTCGACCCTAAATGATACAGCACCTGATTCATAGCACAGTGAGTTCCCCCAGCTATACTAAGCAGCTCTTTCATATCGTCGACATCGAGGTTCGATACACCCCATCTTGCTATTTTACCTTGAGAGACCAGTTTCTCCATGCCTTCCACAGTCACTTCAAACGGAATATCTCCCCGCCAGTGCAGTAAATAGAGATCCAGATGATCCGTATTCAGTCGTTGCAAGCTTTCTTCACAGCTGCGAATAAGATTCTCGTTGCCGGCATTATGTGGGTATACTTTGGACACCAGGAAAACGTCATCCCGAATTCCTTTAATAGCGTCACCTACTAAAAGCTCTGAGTTTCCTTCCCCATACATCTCAGCCGTATCTATCAAATCCATGCCTAATTCCACGCCTAATCTAAGAGCAGCAATTTCTTCCTCTCTACGGGAAACATCATCACCCATATTCCAAGTTCCCTGTCCTATTCTAGGCACAGAGGTACCATCTGGAAGAAGCATGCGGTTAGCTCGGTTCACTTTCACAATTTCAGCCAAATGCTCGATTGAATCCTTAGTCATTGTAAAAATCTCCTTACCGATAAATTGTATACTTACTTTATACGACCTTTATGACCCTTTCGAAACATCTGAATCGTGTCTAATTTATAACTTATCTTTCCTTTAGGAGAGAAAAAGCAACAAATTGATTGCTAACTACGCTATCAACTTCAGCCCCACTGCGGCTCCCAGTATCATAAAAATACAGATAACCCGCCGCCAATCTTTGGCCTCTCCATATAAAAGCATCCCCAAAATCGCCCCACCAGATGCACCGATCCCCGTCCATACCGCATAAGCTGTACCCATAGGCAAACTTTTCATTGCAAATGATAGAAAAAGAAAACTTCCACCAAAACCAAGGAAGAGCAGCAAAAACGACTGCAGATTCCGGTGTTTATTCAACCTGTTGATCATAGCCACTCCGAACATTTCAAACAATCCAGCAACAACCAAAAATGCCCATGCCATTTAAGACTCCCCCTTTATTTCAGTTTCTTTGATATCTTTGGTTTCGTTAGTTACCATTTTCAGACCTATTACTCCTGCCAGCAAAATAACCACCAGTACCAGCTTCATTAGCTTGAAGGGTTCACCGAATAAAACCATGTCCGCAATTACTGTTCCTGCCGTCCCCAGCCCAACAAATACAGAATATACGGTACCCACCGGTAATTTACTGCTTACTGAAATAATGACATAGAAACTTATTATTATGGCTACAACTGTGATCAGCCACTCCCACACGCTTGAAGCATGCTTTAGACCTATGACCCACATGACTTCGAAAATCGCAGCGCCAACTACCTTCAGCCACTCTGAATTCTTTTTCATTTCAAGCCCTCCTTCAATTCACCATATCTTATGATTGCCCACGGACAAACAAATAAGCCCGGAAGGTCATCGCCAAATGGCGATACCTCCCGGGCTTTTATCCCTCCGTGTAGACACAAACTTAATGTTCGTGCGTTTTCCCTCGGACCAGACCAGCTGTGCACTCGCTGCGGAACCCTAGAAAACAAATAAATGATTAAGTTACATCGTATGGTAGCAAATCGGGCGTATAAAAGCAACCTTTTCTATTCCGAGAGTAATTAAATCATAGTATAAACTTCCATAAAATTATAAAATAGATATAAATTTCATTCGATTATCTAGGAAAAGAGGTTAATTTATGTTTCATTCCAGACATTTTAACTGCGTCCCTCTAGTGGAAGGCATTTATTACCTTGAAGCGAAGGAGCAAGGCGGAGCCATGAGCAATGCCGGTTTGATAGATATGGGTGATTACACATTAATCTTTGATACATTCAACACTCCACAAGCTGGCAAAGATCTTAGGGATGCCGCTCTGTATTATTTTAATAAACCTATCAAATACGTCATCAACAGCCATTGGCATGGAGACCACGTTAGAGGGAACCAATTCTTCTCGGATGAAGTAATCATATCCTCCAGTTTGACTAGAGAGCTCATGATAAAAACTCAACCAGACTGGCTTGCCCGAATGAAGAAACTGCTTCCTAATCTTGATGAGGATCTTAATAAGCTTAATACCTCTCTCGAGCTCGAACTGAACGCTTCCAAACAACGAGAGCTCCTTTCACAAATAGGTTATTTACAAGAAATCAAAGAGTCTATACTAACGCTTGAAGTAACTCTCCCCCAATTAACTTATGACCGCAAAATGACCATACATGGCTCGGCTAGATCCATTGAGCTCTTATCGGTGGGTGCTGCCCATACGGAATGCGATTCTATTCTATTTTCTCCTTCCGATTCTTTAGCTTTTGTTGGAGATATTGTCGCTGTTGATAATCATCCATTATTAGTAGACGGTAATCCCTTATCCTGGTTGGAGGCACTTACTTATGTCGAGCGCTTAGATGTGAACATAATTGTTCCCGGTCACGGGCCCGTTACTCAAAAACATTATCTACAGCAAATAAAACGGTATATAAATGATATAATCCATATTAGCGAATCATTGATACACGAAGACATGAATGTGAATGTGAACCATATAGAAATTCCTGAGCCTTATCTGGGCTGGAATTATGGGAGTATTTTTTACAGAAATCTTGAGTTTTTGACGAAAGCAGCTAATAACTAATTTTTGGAGTTGAAGGGAGAGGTTCGTTATGGTTTTTGGGATACTATTTGTAGGTGTCGCTGTATTTATTATTATACAAGCCGTTATACGGAATGGCTCGAGCTCGAACAGAAGTACCTTTGATAGAAATAGGCAAAATGATGCCGCCAACATGTCTTTTATGGCTGCCAGTCATCCGGATCTGCTGGATCCAAACCACTCTAACCACCATCATCATCACCCTGGAGATCACTCGCATCACCACTCTGGACCTGACAGCGGGGGGCATAGCTGGGGTGGAGACGGCGGACATAGTGGCGGTGGAGACTTCGGTGGTGGTGGAGATGCTGGCGGGGGCGGTTGTGATTAGATGAAAAGAAACGAAAAGGACATCCCTGATCTTTCAGGAATGTCCTTTTTTTAATACTCATTTATGATACTGAGAATTTCAGCTTGAGTTTGGCTTAATAACTTTTCGGCACCGTGCGGATGGATTGGTTCGCTCCAAGCGAAGCCATCTCCTTCGTATCTAGGAATAAGATGCATATGATAGTGAGTCAGGTCGTTAAACTTCCCACCATTTTGGCAAATGCTGATGCCATCAGGTGCAAACAAAACCTTCAGGACAACTGATAGCTTCTTTGAAGCGTCCATAATCGCATACGATGTTTCTGAATCGATATCTTCGAGATCCCAATAATGCTTTTTAGGGAGAATTAAGAGATGTCCTTCGTTAAATGGAGCAATGTCGAGCACACAAGTTACAATTTCATTCTCGTATACTACGTTTACGTTAGGCTCAATCCCGTTAGCGATCCGACATCCCAAACAATCCATACAGGCACCTCTCCATCCAAAGAAATTAAGAGCGCTCTAGCTTATCTTATTGATTAAATTGAAAACGGCTAAGCAGTACCTCACCATTAAAGATGAGATAAACATCGGTAGTTCCAGATTCCACGGATACTTCACCAGTAAGTGTGTTCCACTGCTGCAACACGCCACCCGATGGTACAGTCACAGATCCAACCATTGTCCCTGCTGGGCTGCCCGTTCTAATCTCGAGGGTGCCACCTTTTGCAGAGGATACCAAGGCTTCAAAAGCTCCTGCCCCTTGCTCGAACAATACATCTTTAAAAGCGATCCAAGCGCCATCTTTTACCGGATGTATGGAAGCACCGCCTGCTTTGCACTCGTCCAGATATACGCCTTCGTAGTCATCGTAATTCTCTGCTTTGGTATTGATATACAGATTACGCGACGGAATAACGTCCCCTTGAACCGATAGTTGAGCGGATAATTGGATATCAGCAGATGAACGGCCGATCAGAACCATGTACTCTCCATTTTCCACGCAATATTGCTCACGGGTAACATCCCAGAATGCCAGCTCGGCAACCGGCAACGTAAACTCTATGGTTTGCGATTGACCTGCGGTTAGGTTTACTTTTTCAAAACCCTTCAACTGTTTAATCGGACGTTTCACCCGGGAATTCAGAGCTTGCACATATAGCTGCACCACTTCGTCCCCATCAACAACGCCTGTATTCTCTACTTGAACGGAAATTTTAAACGTGTCATCCGCTTGCAGCTCCTTAGCACTTAGGCTTAGGTTGCTGTAGGAAACTTGGGCATAACTTAAGCCGTGTCCAAACGCATACAGTGGCTCTCCGTCAAAGTACATATATGTTCTTTTGCCTTTGATAATATCATAATCCATCAGCTCAGGCAGCTGTTCTACAGAACGGAACCAAGTCATGTTCAGCTTGCCGGAAGGACTGTAATCGCCGAAAAGAACTTCTGCCACCGCATTGCCCAGCTCTTGTCCACTGTGGGAGGTATACAATACAGCCGGGATGTTCTCGTCAATCCAAGTGGAAGTTATCGGGTAACTGCCGACAATGACTACAACTGTATTCGGATTCGCTTCATAGACAGCTTTGACCAGTCGCTCTTGCTCCTCTGGAAGCACAATATCCGGTCTGTCGATTTCTTCTTTTCCGTTAAGGAGTGGATGGTTGCCCACAAAAACCACAGCGATTTCCGCAGCCTTGGCAGCTTCTACTGCAGCCTCTATGCCGTTAGTTACAATGTTCTTTTTAAAAAGACGTGCTTCCGCATTAGCATCCTGATCTGCCACTTGCAGCGTTCCATTTTCCGGATTCACCGAGATCATTTTATCATTCCAGGTCCGCAAAGATACCGTATCTTCGCTTTCCGGAACGATGTTAATCGATTCTTTTACAAACCAGCCGTAAATTTCATCAGCAGATGCTGTGAGAGTCTCTGCTTCGCTTAAAGTTACATACTGACCGCGACTTGTCGCCTTCAGAGTATTGCTAGTCCAGCCCCAAGCTGTATGTTGGAACAATTCTCCGTGCTCTGCTATGTCATGCTGTACAGCCAGTCTTCCGTCCTCACCTGTGATTCCGATAGCTTGGCCGTTTGCAGCTGAAGTAAGAATGATCTGATCTGCGCCACTCTCAAAAGTAATGTGTTTACCAGGCAGCTTTTTGCTAACACCCTGCAAAGGAGTCACTCCATAAGGTAATGTGCCAGAATACCAATCTCTAAAGGCTTCATCACCAAGCGGACCAATAATCGCCAATTTGCTCAGACTGCTTTTGTTCAATGGCAATGTGCCTTGTTCATTCTTCAACAATACTATAGATTGTTTCGCAGCTTCCAAGGAGAGTGCGGTATGTTTTTTGCTAAGAATAACGGAATCGTCGATTGCATCGTATGGGTTCCCCTCAGCCGGATCGAACTCTCCCAGACGGAAACGAACTCTGAAAGTGTTGGCAAGCGCACGATCCAAATCTTCCTCTGCTAAGAGGCCTTGGTCTAGCGCTTCGTGAAGAACCTTGATTGTCTCTGCGGTTTCTTCTGTTACGCTGTCAATTCCATTTTTGATAGATTCAGCCATCGATTGTGCAAAAGATTCATAATACTTGTGGTCCTTCACGATCCCAAAAAGATCGCCGGCATCGCTTACAATAAAGCCATCCATTTCCCATTCGCCTTTAACCACATCCATTACTGCCGGATGAAGAATAACAGGCACGCCATTCACCGAGTTATAAGCGGTCATCATGGACTGTGCGCCACCTTCTTGAAAAGCAGGCTTAAACGCTTCCAGATAATACTCCCGCATATTTCTCGGATCGATGCTCGCGGAGCAGTTCCCGCGTTCAATCTCATTATTGTTGCCGAGGAAATGCTTCAGCGTTGCTACCGCTTTCAAATAGACCGGGTGATCACCTTGGATTCCCTGCACTAGTGATGTGCTGAGTCGGCCGGTCAACTCTGGATCTTCACCGTAAGCTTCCTCAGTTCTTCCCCAACGTGGATCACGTTCCATATCCACCGTTGGCGCCCATAACGTCAGACCGTTCACCGTTGGATTCTTTTTATAAAAGGCTCTAGCTTCATCTCCGATGGCCGAACCAATTTCCTTCAGCAGCTCTGGATTCCAAGTACAAGCCAGTCCGCTTGGCTGAGGAAAAGAAGTCGCTTTTCCAAGCCAAGAAATCCCGTGCGCCGCTTCCGTACCATGCTTGTAGGCCCCAACACCCAAACGCTCTATGGCAGCTTGATACTGAGGCATCAGGCTTACTTTTTCATCAAGTGTTAGTCTGGAGATCAGATCCTGCACTCGCTCATTTAAAGGTAAATCAATCTGTTGAAATGGATATTTAGCTATATCTGTTCCCATCAAAATCGCTCCTTCGTCTCTTGTTGATAGCGGTTTCATTCATTCCCGAGGACAATCCTTCAAAAAAACTCCTATACGTCCTATCCATCTAATCATAGAAGATTCCCCTCCTCCGCAACACCTTAACAATCTAAATAGAAATCAGGTCATAATTAGAGATTTAGGGGGATGATGTGAGTACGTAGGTTTGCTCGTTATTCGCTCCATCTCCACAATCTACGGGATTTATACCGTTTATTTGCTCACTTCTCGCTGTACGCCCACAATCTACGGGATTTATACCGTTTATTTGCTCACTTCTCGCTGTACGCCCACAATCTACGGGATTTATACCGTTCATTTGCTCACTTCTCGCTCCACGCCCCCAATCTACGGGATTTATACCGTTCATTTGCTCACTTCTCGCTCCATCTCCGCAATCTACGGGATTTATACCGTTCATTTGCCCAATTCCCGCTCCATCTCCGCAATCTACGGGATTTATACCGTTCATTTGCCCAATTCCCGCTGTACGCCCACAATCTACGGGATTTATACCGTTCATTTGCCCAATTCCCGCTCCACGCCTCCAATCTACGGGATTTATACCGCACACTTGCTCGATTCCCACTCCACGCCCACAATCTACGGGATTTATACCGTACATTTGCCCACTTCTCGCTCCATCTCCGCAATCTACGGGATTTATACCGTTCATTTGCCCACTTCTCGCTCCATCTCCGCAATCTACGGGATTTATACCGTTCATTTGCCCAATTCCCACTCCACGCCCCCAATCTACGGGATTTATACCGTTCATTCACCACAGCTGAATATCGTTAAGTGAATGTACATATTCATAGCGACAAACCCTCCCACTCACCTGGGAAACTATCGGCTTAAACTTACCTTTCTCACAAAGTGACCTCATACATTTCCTAACTGTACGCAGATCAATGCCAAGCTCCCTCACCAAATCAACAGGCCGAATGTCCCCGTTCGAACGCACCGCAATTTGCAAAATATCACGCTCCAGTCGACTAAACGCCTCCTTCTCTTCTGTCCTCAAAGCGAGGTACGGCATCAGTAATGATCTCAACAAAAAAATTGTATTCTCAGGATTCACTTCCAGATCATCATATGGTATCGCCACTACCCGATAACCCGCGATTTGTAGATAAGTCTCTCGATTCAATTCCTGCCGATAACGCGTCCGATCTGTGTTTTGCACATGTGGGCCGTAACCTTTTACCTCAAAAGCAAACTTAACCTGCCCAGGCTTCCACGCAAAATCAACAAAATAAGGCCATCCCCGCCAATCCAACACTTCATATTCAGGATGGAGATCATCAAAATGACCCATCATCGGCCACCAAACCTTCTCCGCAAACATTCGCTCACCATGCCCATGTCCCCGCTCCAATCTCCCCCGTCTTTCTCCCGTTCTTCGACTAATATGATCTTCCACCCACTTACGATGTTCTTCCGTAAATCCCATAACGTTCCCCTCCTCCTTGGCATAAAAAAATCCCGCACCCAATTATGGATGCGGGACGTGCTTCGTCCTATTACTCAAAAGTATAGTATTCGCCTTCTTATGCTGTCAATGACACTCTACATTCAACGTTAGCATCGAGCTAAATATACTTGCCTATTAAAAAATCACATTGGTTAGAGTATGTTGCATTAAAGTAATTTCAGCTACAGTTAGATCACTACAGTGAGTTCAGCTAGAATTGGATCACTACAGTGAGTTCAGCTAAATTTAGCTACAGTTAGATCACTACAGTTCAGTTAGTATTAGCTCAGCAAGAACAATCTCGGTTAAGTAAACTACTTTTGAGTTAGACGACTAGACTTAGCTCAATATAGTATGTTTTGTATAGTAGGTTCAGTTAAAGTAATCTCGGTTTGACTAAGTTCCCCTAGAATAATATTATTCGACCTACCTTTTTGAAATTGTCTAAAATCGTCTCCCATTCTCCACTATTCACTGGCTATCGACCTGTGATTTTTCTATTTAATTGTATTTCATGCAACTATTTAACCCTTATCCCCCTAAAAGTCCATTTAGTTGTACTTTCTACAACTAAAAAAGGAGATATTAGGTAGTTAAGCGTAAATGATCAAATTTAGATGTACAAAGTGCAGTTAATTGTTACTTTTCCTAAAACTACTGAAGTTTAGCTGCACAAAATGCAATTAAAACTGAGTTCGAGTGAAGCTGGTTGGATTGCGTCTTAGTTACATCACTTAGCGCCCTAGCTACAACATCGACTTGGCTACATTGATTTAGCGATCTAGCCACAACATCGCGGCTTAGCAACATTAATATAGCAGCCTAGCCACAACATCGCGACTTAGCAACATTAATATAGCGACCTAGCCACAACATCGCGGCTTAGCAACATTAATATAGCGCCCTAGCTACAACATCGACTTGGCTACATTGATTTAGCGATCTAGCCACAACATCGCGGCTTAGCAACATTAATGTAGCGACCTACCACAACATCGCGACTTAGCATCATTAATATAGCGACCTAGCCACAACATCACAACTTAGCACCATTAATATAGCGGCTCAACTAGAGTGACATATTGCTCCTCTTCACTGCTCTCCCTCACCTAGCAAATGTGCATGCCGAGCGCCTCGCCCATAGGCATCATAAGAGATCATTCCATCGACACCCTGACTTCGACACCCTAGCTTCAATCCGAGACGGGAAATCAATGATCATAAATCCATTATCCTTCACAACAACCTTTCACAGAAATGTCGGAGAGCGTTCTTTTGTTCCCTAACAAATCACCGTTTACCGCATATAACTTACGAAATCCCTGCTTATAAAGAATTCGCGCAGCTTTATTTCTATTGTAGTAGCTTCCTGCAAGAATTAAGACCGAATCGCCTGGAGATAGACAGTGCTGCCAGACATAAGGTAACCGCCCAAGCGATATATTTATCGAACCACGGATACTGTCCTTCTGGTAATCAACGGCATCCCTGACATCGAGCATTTTCATAGCCAGTGATTGATCTGCTAATTCGCGAACCTCACGGACTTCTATATAAGAAAGTGAACGAACAGGCCATGCATAACGTAAAAACCTCAAAATACTAAAGACAATTAAGATACTCAGTAGGATCCGTACCATCATGCTCATGCCATTACTCCCGTACCAAAAAATCATCCGTCCAAGCGCCTAATCCACCCGTCATGTTCACAACGTTATACCCCTTTTCACTCAGCAGCTCACAAGCCAGTCCACTACGGCCACCACTTAAGCACATCACAATTATCTCTCCATGAGGATCAAGTTCATCTATGCGCATCAATAGCTGTCCAAGCGGAATATGCTTAGCACCCATTACATGTCCCTCCACCCATTCGGCTGGTTCGCGTATATCCAACATGGTAGGAGTCTCGCCATTCTTCAAGCGTTCCGCAACTTGCTGTGGGGTAATTTCCTTTGAAATTTTAAAAGACATCGAGCATCTCTCCTTCACCTTTATAAAAATAACTTGATTTCCATATCACTATATCATAATATTACGATATAAGGATATTGTAAAGCGAGGTGTTCGTTACCATGGACAAAAATTTTAAAGCTTATAACCAAACCGCCGAAACCTTAAAGGCTATAGCTCATCCCGTGCGCTTGTGCATCATCAAAGGACTTCTGGAAAAGGGCAGCTGCAACGTGAGCTTCATGCAGGACTGTCTCGACCTTCCCCAATCTACGGTTTCCCAGCATTTACAGAAGCTTAGATCACTAGGCATCGTTGAAACCGAACGTAATGGGCTGGAAATTAACTATTCTGTTAAAGACGAAAAAATCAAACATCTGATTCAGTTATTTTTAGGGGAGGAATAAGTCATCATGAGTAAAAAAGTATTGATTGTTGGTGGAGTTGCAGGAGGCGCATCAGCAGCAGCCCGACTTCGGAGATTAGATGAAGATGTGCATATTGTAATGTTTGAGCGTGATCCGTACATTTCTTTTGCCAATTGCGGACTTCCTTATTATATCGGGGGTTCCATTCAGGACCGCTCCAAGCTGCTAGTGCAGACACCGGAGGCGATGCATAAACGTTTTAACATCGATGTTCGGATTCAAAGTGAAGTAGTGTCTATCGACCCCGTGAACAAAAAAGTGCGAGTAGAAAGTATAGAAAAAGGCTCCTATGAAGAGAGTTATGATGCGCTTATTTTATCGCCAGGTGCTAAACCGATTCGTCCGAATTTGCCTGGTATCGAGAGTTCCAAAATACACATGTTGCGTAACATTCCCGACACTGACAAAGTCAAAGCTAAAGTCGCTGCAGAAGGCACACGTTCGGCCGTGGTGATCGGTGGTGGATTTATCGGTGTGGAAATGGCTGAGAACCTTAGAGAAGCTGGTCTGGAAGTTTCCTTAATTGAAGCAGGACCACAAATATTAGCTCCGTTCGATACTGAAATGTCTTCTATTTTGGCAAAAGAACTTGACGAGCATGGCGTTAATCTTATTTTTTCCGATATGGTCCAAGGGTTTGCTGAGGTGGGAGAACAAATACAGGTGCAATTAGCAAGTGGCACTGTACTGCAAAGTGATATGGTTCTGCTGGCTATCGGCGTTTCTCCGGATACCTCTTTCCTGAAGGACAGTGGCTTAGAATTCGGTCCCCGTGGCCATATTGTAGTCAATGAGCGGATGGAGACAAATCTGGATCAAGTGTACGCTGTAGGTGACGCGGTTGAGGTGGTTGATTTCGTAAACGGAACAAAAACTGCCATTCCACTAGCTGGTCCTGCCAATAAGCAAGGGCGTATTGCTGCGGACAACGTCAGTGGTCTCGGCACAACTTACAAAGGATCACAAGGGACTTCTATTATTAAGGTTTTTGGAGTCACAGGTGCTTCTACTGGAAATAACGAAAAAACACTACAACGTTTGGGTCTGCCGTATCACGTGATTTATATACATCCTAGCTCACACGCAACCTATTATCCGGGGGCAACTCCGATATCTATGAAGCTGATTTTTGATCCAAAAGGTACGGTGCTAGGAGCACAAGCTGTGGGTTACAGCGGTGTAGATAAACGTATCGACGATATCGCTACAGTTATTCGTTTTAGAGGTACGGTCACTGATTTGACGGAGTTGGAGCTATCTTATGCCCCTCCTTATTCTTCCGCAAAAGATCCGGTGAACATGGCCGGCTTTGCCGCTGAAAATATTTTGCAAGGTTTGACTACGGTATTCATCCCTAAGGATTTAGAGGGTCGTGACAAAAACAACACCATTTTAGTTGACGTACGTTCGGAAATCGAACATGCCAACGGTCATATTGAAGGGTCCATTAATATCCCTGTGGATGATCTGCGTGGTCGGCTAAACGAGCTTGACCCTAGTAAAGAAATTTGGGTGTATTGCCAAGTTGGACTCAGAGGCTACACCGCTTCCCGGATTTTGCAGCAAAAAGGTTACCGTGTGAAAAATCTGACTGGGGGGTATAAAACCTATCAGATGAGCCAATTTGCGCCTAAAAAAAAAGATAACTTGACGCCAAACGTTGATACAGCCGTAGCCAGTAAAGAAATCGCAGCAACGGGAGCAATGACGGAGACTGGGACTGGGACTGGCACAGTTACACCAACCGTCAATGCTACAGCTTTCACTGCTAACTCCAGCACAATAGGTGCCCCTTCATCCAAAATAGAAACGGAACTAGCACCTGATTCCGTGCTTGATGCCTGCGGACTGTGCTGCCCAGGGCCGCTGATCCAAGTTAAAATGAGCATGGACCCGCTCTTGGACGGCCAAGTCCTGAAGGTAACTGCTTCCGATCCCGGATTTTATGAGGATATCAAGGCTTGGGCTCGTATGTCCAACCATACGCTTTTGCAGCTAACAAAGCTGCCTACTGGTATGATCGAAGCTTATCTGCGCAAAGGAGTTATCGAGGCTTCAGCATCAGCACCAACCGGAGCAGGCGAACAAGTAATTCAAACTAGCAACGCAAGCACAATGGTTGTTTTTAGCGGGGATTTGGATAAAGCGATCGCTTCCTTCATCATTGCCAACGGAGCAGCATCCAGCGGCAAAAAAGTCACGATGTTCTTTACCTTCTGGGGCCTCAATATTATCCGCAAGGATGAGAAGGTGCATGTGAACAAGAACTTCATCGGTAAAATGTTCGGTGCCATGATGCCACGCGGCAGCCGGAAGCTGACGCTTTCAAATATGAACATGATGGGCATGGGTTCGAAGATGATCCGCTCTCTAATGAAGAGCAAAAATATCTCTTCCTTGGAAGAATTGATTCAGATGGCTATCGACCAAGGTGTGGAAATCGTCGCCTGCCAAATGTCCATGGATCTTATGGGCATCACTCGTGAAGAACTGATTGACGGTGTCGGAATCGGCGGCGTTGGTTATTACCTCGGCCAAGCCGATCAGTCGGGTCATAATCTATTTATCTAAATACCTTAACATAGCAAAGAGACTCCTCTATTTAAATAGAAGAGTCTCTTTTTTATATAAAAATGAACTCACGAGAATCGGTGATATAGATTTGAATAACCAAAATGCAGAAATTGGCTGGATCTGGATACAGAATCTAAAACCTGCTATCCTATTTAATAGGCATTCATCCGAATAACGACCTATTTTAGGTGGAAAAAGGAGATTAAATGAATAACCCGATACATATTCTTGTTGCTGAGGACGACAGCGACATCAACCGATTGCTGTGCAACATTATTAAGAAAAGCGGCTACATTCCCCAACCCGCTTACTCGGGAACGGAGGCACTTCTCTATCTGGAGCAACGTCAATGGAGCATGCTGCTACTGGATCTGATGCTGCCTGGCATGTCGGGAGAGGAACTACTTGAGAGGATTGCCGGGCGGGACGATATGTCGGTAATTATCATTTCCGCCAAGGGTGAGCCCCAGACCAAGGTGTCTGCCCTACGGGCGGGGGCGGATGATTTCATTACAAAACCCTTCGATGTTGAAGAAGTCTCTGCACGGATCGATTCTCATCTACGTTTGTATTCGCGGATTGCGCAATCGGCTTTGCCTAACGTGCTCCAGCATCAGGGCCTTGTACTTCATCGAGATGCGATGTCGGTTACGGCAAATGGTGCGGAACTGACGCTCACAGCTCTAGAGTTTGAGATTCTCTCGTTACTTTTGTCGGCCCCAAAAAAGGTGTTTACGAAAGCGAATTTGTATGAAAGAGTCTGGCACGAGCCATATTTCGGGGACGACAATACGGTCAATGTCCACATGAGCAATTTGCGCAGCAAGCTAACCAAGGCCGCACCAGGAAGCGAATTTATCGAGACGGTATGGGGCATAGGTTATCGGCTCAAGCCTTAAGACATTCTTAAGATTTGGCTTTAGCTCTTCTTATGTTTTCAATTCTATACTTGGTCTATCACGAAAAGGAGGCCAAGACGAGATGTACGAGTATGTATTAAAAACAAATCAACTATCCAAAAAGTTCAAGGGCCATACGGCGCTGGACAAAGTCAATTTGTCAATCCGCAAAGGCTCTATTTATGGTTTTATTGGGCAAAACGGAGCTGGAAAATCAACATTAATCCGGATTGTGACCGGACTTGCTTTTCCGACTCAGGGGACGATCGAGCTGTTCGGAGCCAGTGAAGAGCAGGCCTTGATCCAGGCTCGTAAGCGAATCGGCTCGATTATCGAGAGCCCCGCTTTGTTCCCCCATATGACTGCAAGCGAAAATTTAGAAGCAAACCGGATTCTACGCGGTATTCCCGGCAAAGATTGCGTTCCTAGAATGCTAGAACAAGTTGGACTGCAGGGCGCCGGCAAGAAGAAAGCCAAAAATTTCTCACTTGGAATGAAGCAGCGGTTAGGTCTTGCCATCGCCTTGCTGGGAGATCCAGAATTTCTGATTCTGGACGAGCCGACCAATGGGTTGGATCCGATGGGTGTCGTCGAAATGCGCGAACTGCTCAAGCGACTAAACCGTGAGCTTGGCATTACGATAATGATCTCAAGTCATATTCTAAGTGAGCTGCATTTAATGGCAAGTCATTATGGCATTATTCATCGAGGTCAGTTGCTTGAACAACTCACTGCGGAGGAATTAAACGAGAAATGTCAGCAGTATTTGTTTATCAAAGTGGATGATCCGGGCAAGGCAACAGCCGTCATTCAGAACGAGCTGGGTACGGCCGATTTCGAAGTGATGCAGGATGGAACCATCAAGTTGTATAGCCGCATTGAGCAGCCAGGCAAAGTATCAACAGCGTTATTCTCTGCCGGCCTCGAGATCGAGAAGTTTATGCCTATGGGTGAAGACTTGGAAAGTTATTTTACGAAGCGAATTGGGGGGAATCCAAATGTATAATCTGATCAGAGTTGAGTTTTTCAAGCTCCGTAAGAATAGATCATTTTGGACTTTTCTATTGGCACTTTCCGTCCTCTCACTTGCTTACCCATTGCTATATTATTTTGATCATCGGTCCAATGGGGAACCTCAGATCACCGGTGCTGAATTTCTGACTACCTTTATTTCAAGCAATGCCTACATTATTAAATTCGGCGTAGCCATTCTGGCTGGATTCTTTATCTCTAACGAATATTCCACAGGGGTCATGAAGACGATCGCATCTTCGGGCAACACCAGAGGCCGGCTGTTCGCGGCAAAACTAATCGTATTCGCAGTTGGGGCCATGGCGATTTCGCTCGTCTTTCCTATTGTCAGCACAGTCGAAGTCACGCTGCTTTCGGGCTTCGGTCATCTGCCAGAAGGAAGCACTACACTTTTTATACCGCGAGCCCTCGGGCTAACCCTGTTGTACACAGCTGGTTACGCAGCCATCGGGGCGCTGTTCACCGTAATCCTAACCGACAGCGGCAAAACTATCGGCTTCTCAATGATTTTCTTCCTTATGATTGATACGGTTTTGGCTAGTATAGGTTCAAAGATCTCTTTCTTCAGTAATTTGTATGATTATTCCATCTTCAAACTGGTGAGCGATATCGGTAAGCCCAGTATCGACAGTGGAGATTGGCCAGCGCTTTTACTTGTACCGTTGTTGACAATAGCCGTTTCCGGGGTACTCGGTATTCTCGTATTCCACCGAAAAGAAATCAAATAACAAATAGGAGGTGCAGGAGAGTGTTGTTTATTCTGACAATCATATTGTTTGCGGCAGGAGCTCTCCTGCTTTTCCGTTTGTTGATGCTAAGGCGAGAGCTAGGGCGGATAACAGGGCAATTGCATACCTACAATGAGCGAGCAACCGGTAAAAAAATTGATGTGGCTCTATTCGACCAGAAGCTTGAGGCGCTTGCGGGACAAATCAATCGTCAATCTGATTTAATCGTCGAAGCGGATGCCCAGCGAAAACGTGTCGAACAAGAATTCCGTCAGGCTGTTGCGAATATTTCACATGATATCCGTACACCCCTCACCTCCATCTTCGGTTATATTCAACTGTTGGAGGATGAGTCTATTACCCCTGATGAAAAGCTTGAATATGTTGCCATCGTTAAAAATCGGACGAAACGGCTGCAGGCGCTGCTGAATGATTTTTTTGAGCTTTCCTTGATCGAATCGCTAGATTATCCTCTACATACCGAAAAGCTTGGGATGACGGCCCTGCTCTCGGAAATTCTGGTCGGATTTTACGATTCCTTCAACGAACGCAATATTACACCAGATATACGGCTACCTGAGGAAAATGTATCCGTATACGCCGATGAATCCGCTGTGCGGAGAGTTGTCGAGAATTTACTTGTCAATACGGTCAAACACGCGACCGGGTATGTGGAAATCCGTTTCGAACGAAGGCAGGAAACAGCTGATTTAACGATAGTAAACGATGCGAAGGAACTAGCCGGAAGCGACGTTAACCTCTTATTTGACCGATTCTATACCGCAGACCGTACCCGATCTTCTCAAGCCTCCGGGCTGGGTCTCTCCATCGCCAAAAGTCTGATGAATAAAATGGGTGGCACGCTGACAGCCGAACTGGAGGATGAGCAGCTGATAATGACCTGCCGTTGGAAACTAGGTGATGCCGGCATTAGCTTGGCTACTTAATTCATTTTATATTTGGTCTAGACTAACCATTGTTCTAACCCGTTTATGGAATGTAGCCCATTCCCGATAGCCAATGGCCTGCAGGTTTTTCCGGACTTCTTCGAACTGATCTCCCACCCGTTCGGGTTCATGTGCATCTGATCCAATCGTGACCTTCACACCATGAAACAGAGCTCTTTCTAGAAAAGCCGTATCTGGGACACAGTTATCGTCAGAAGTATTAATTTCGAGAACTACGTCACTTGCTGCAACGGTTTGCAGGGTGAAATCCAGCGCTTCTGTCCACAAGCCGGAATAACCGGGAAAATACCGTTTTAAAGCATCCACATGGCCTAGTATGTCGTATAAGCCACTTTTAGCCGATTGAGAGACATAGTCATAATACAGATTTTTGGTCGCAAGTTTCCCCGCCTGATCCAATCCGTCCCAGTATTCTCCATCGTAAATGCTGATTCCGCCGAAATTATGAATCGAACCAATCACATAATCAAAGGGATAACTGGCGATGACACTACGATATATATCCAGGGAATCAGGCAAAAAGTCCGCTTCAATCCCCAGCATTACATCAATCTGTCCCGCAAATTCTTTTTTTAAAGCTAGAACCTCATCCACGTATGCAGGAAATTCACTCTTCGCCATAGCTCCTCCGGGCCAGGGCAGGTCTTCCTCCAGCGCAAATGCAGGAGTATGATCTGAGATTCCAATAACCTGTAATCCCTTTTCAATGGCTGCAATTACATAATCTCTTACTGTTCCTGTTGCGTGCCCGCAACGATTATGATGTGTATGATAATCAAACTTCATAAGTTCCCTCCAGGTAATAAACTTTTTTATGATTCGCGTTAACCTTTCGATCCAGAAATAACAATTCCTTGAATAAATACTTTTTGAGCAAAAAAGAACAATAACAGCAACGGAAAGACGGTTACCACAGATGCTGCCATCAACAGATTCCATGGTGTTTGTCCATATGCGGCTGTGAAATTTGCTAATCCTAGTGAAAGAGGATATTGACTGCTTTCACTTAAATAAATAAGTGGACCAAATAAATCATTCCAACGGGACATGATTTCTAGAACAGCCGATGTAGCGAGCGCCGGTGCCGACAAGGGCAGGAGAATTCTCCAATACATGACCAGATGTCCTCCACCATCTATCTTAACTGCCTCATCCATTTCCCTAGAGATCCCAAGATAGAATTGGCGTAGCAAAAAGATAACAAATGCACTGCCTGTAAATGCCGGAACGATAAGCGGCAAATAAGAATTTGTCCAATGAATTTGATTAAATAACAAATATTGAGGAATCAAAGTCACTTGTGACGGGATCATCATTGTGCTGAGTACAAGCACAAACAGAAGCATATTTCCACGGGCACGAAGACGAGCGAACGCAAACGCAGCCATAGAGGAGGCAAGCACAGTCCCAAATACTGAGATACATGTGTAGCCTACCGAATTCAATAAATATCGCCCCATTGGAGCATCTATGAAAATTTGCTTATAATTACTCCATTGAATAGAGGATGGCAGCCATATCATCGGGACTTTATGAATGTCGCCCATGGTTTTTAGCGAGGTGACCAACATCCAGAATAACGGGAATGCGAAAAGAATAACGCCGCCATAAAGGATTAGATATAACAGTATCTTCTGAATGGGCTTCAGCTTGCCGTGTAAAAAACTTCGCTGTCTCATGATGTGAATCCCTCCTATCTTTTAGAGTCATATTCATAGTGGACAAACCGCTTCGAACTCCACATGAATACAAGAGTCAGTGTAAAAAGGATGATAAATAGAATCCAGGCCTGAGCAGAGGCATAACCCATCCGAAATTGTTTAAAGGCTGTATCAAACAAGTAGTATACATAGAAATATGAACTCCAGTCCGGTCCGCCTTTCGTAATGACGTAGGATTCAGTAAATACTTGCAGGGAAGCGATCATTGCAATAATCGTATTGAACAAAACCACCGGCGAAATGAGCGGAAGTGTAATTTTGTAGAACTTTTTCCACACACCTGCTCCTTCAATTGACGCCGCTTCATATAGATCACTCGGAAGAGATTGCAAGGAAGCTAGGAATATCACCATGGTTGAACCTGACGCCGTTAACTGCATCAGAACCATAGATGGGACGACCGTCCCCGGGCTCGTGAACCAGCCTGGACCTTCCACACCAAACCAGTCATAGAGTAAGGAATTGACTACCCCGAAGGTCGGGTTAAGCAGCCAAGACCACAGGAAAGACACAGCCACCCCGGAAATAACACTTGGCGCATAATACAGCGTACGAAGTAATGACTGTCCTCGAACCTTCTGATTCAGCAGCAGGGCAATCACCAACGAAGATACAATGGTAAAGGGTACGGACAATAAGGAATAATAGATGGTGACAGATAACGATTTGTAGAACAGCCTATCCTGAAATAACAGCCTGAAATTATCAAACCCTATAAATTCAGGAGACGAAATTACATTGTATTCGGAGAAACTTAACATCAGCGACACGATGATCGGTCCGCCAGTAAACAATATGAAACCGATAAACCACGGCATAATAAACATCCAGAAGGCGCGTTCCTCCCGCTTACTCTCAGTTGCCATTCGCTTCATGAATCATCCTCCTTACGCGGCCGGCTAGTCTGCGATTAGCGGCCGCTTATCCTTCCAGTTCTAGTTAATCCAGTTTGAGTGAACGGAGGTTCTGATCCACTTCCTTCAGTCCATCTTTCAAATCTTTACTTCCATTCCATACAGAAGACATGGTCTGGTTCATGGTTTCTAGAATCGTATTGAACTTTACGATCAGATGATTTTCAGCTTCACGTCCATACTTAATAGCACCCTCATGGACTTGTTTGAATTCCGCTTTATCCATCCCAATCTGCGAGGATATTTTTTCGTACCACAGTTCAAACAAGCTGCTGTCCGCTGGCGTTCTACCGACATCATTCATATAGCGATAGGCGCCTCCATCGGTTTTGGGATCGGCCAGATATCTGACAAATTCCCAGGCTTCATCCGGATGTTTACTTGAGTTTGAGATGCTCCATGGGTCCACAAAAAGTGTCACTTTGCGGCCATCATGGTAGGGAACAGCTGCGACACCCCAGCGAAAGTCCGCTTTTTCATAAGAACCCAATCCCCAACCTCCATTAATGTACATGGCAACTTTCCCCGTCATGAACACATCTCCAAGCTGAGCCGCGGCAGACACAGTCTGTTGGTCCGGTGCAACCTTATACTTGTTAATTAAATCGAGGTTAAATTGTAACGCTTCAATATTTTTTTCGTTAAGTAGATCCGGCTCCCCCATAACCCCTGAGGTATACGCTTCTGGCTTAAAAAAATCACCGCCAAATGACCAAGCCATAGCATTCGGACTAAGGCCGCTTGCAAATCCGAATACCTGCTTGCGCACATTACCTACATCATGAGAAAGCTTTTGAGCAATTTCTAACATTTTATCGTAGTTCCATGAAGTGTCATCCCAGTCCGTTGTTGGATAAGGAATACCCTGCTGATCGAATAAATCCTTATTGTAAAACAGATACGTCGCATTGCTGACAAGCGGAATTCCGAAAAATTTATCATCAATTTTATATACATCCAGCAAATCCTTATCCATCGTATCCAGCTCTGGAGCCCCTTTTTCAATGTAAGGCGTTAAGTCCTTCAGGGCACCCATCTTCATATAAGTAGCAAAGCCGCTGTCCGCCTGGTTCGGATTCCACACATCAGGAGCGTTGCCGCTTGAGATCATAGTGGTCAATTTCTGATCGAACTGATCATACGGAATATTCTCAAGATGAACTTTAATATTAGGATGAGTGGCTTCGAACGAAGCGATCGTCTCGTCTTGCCAAGCTTTTTTATCCGGATCTGCAGCCATCACCCAATTAATCTCTACTGTCTCTCCCTTATTACTCTGCACACCTGAAGGGTCGATAGTAGATTCCTTATCACCAGATCCGGCACATGCCGACAATGACATTCCGAGAACTGCAACGGGTAGAAATGTAGAAAGAAGGTTCTTTTTTAAGAATTGAGATTTCATTTTTATGTCCCACCTTTTTTCATTTTTCGTTTAAAATCGTTCAAAGTATCTCTAATTTCAGCATAAGTTTACATATAGATTACACAATTCGATAATTTAGATAACATTCTAATTTTCTCTTCACACCCCCTTTGCTAAACCATTCGGAACAACTTCATCATAGCGTCTAAAAATATGATTTTCAGCACATATATTCACTAAATATATTGTTTTTCTGCATATATTCTTGTTAATATAGTTGACATACAACTGAATTGGGAGGGATAGCAAATGGAAACCAATTTTTATGAAGTACAAAAATTCGACATCAGTCGAGAGAAAAAAAGTCAATCCAGCATGCCTACACGACATTACCATAACGGTTATGAGGTTTTTTACATGGTTTCGGGGGATATTTGCTATTTCATAGAGGATAAGGCTTATCAGGTTGTCGGGGGTTCTCTATTGCTGATTGACATCAATAAAATTCATAAGCTTGTCAATTCGAGTGGGGAGACCTTTGAACGAATAACACTTGTATTTAAACGCGAGTTCCTCGAAGATCTGTTTCCGAACAATAAGACGCTTGATTTGCTGTCCACTTTTACACGAGATTGTCATCTGCTGCGATTTAATGGTTCTGAACAAAACTTTATCGAGAAATTATTCAATAAAATGGTCTCTGAATTTACGAAGCAACCTCCCGGCTATGAATTCTATCTAAAAACACTAATGTTTGAGCTGCTTATTTATATTTATCGCCACCAGGAAGCGATGCCTCCTGCAATCACTGAAGAAATCAGTGTAGTGAACAAAAAAATATTTGAAATTGTTGACTATCTCAATCGTTATTACGACCAACGTCATTCCATACGCGATATTGCCAACAGATTCTATATCAGTCCTTCCTACTTCTGCAAAACTTTTCGTGATAGTACAGGCTTCACCTTTACAGAATATTTGAATAATGTGCGGATAAAGGAAGCTCGTGCCTTGTTAATTAATACTGCCTTTAAAGTAGCCAAGATAGCTGAAAATGTTGGATTTGATAATATGACTCACTTTGGTCGGGTATTTAAGGAAATCACCGGGCTTTCTCCATTAAAATACCGCCAGACTTATAAAATAGAGAGTCCATGATGTATCTACGAAAAAGGAGCAGCTGCAATCATTTTTATTACAATATCCACACCAAAAAGACTCCTCTATTTATATAGAAGAGTCTTTTTTTGTTGCGACAGGCTAACGGATTATGTTTAAAATCTAACTCAGTAAGTTTAGGCTTGCTTCTTCAAGCGATGGTATAAGAAATTTATGATCGATTGGCGATGACATCACGATTAGAATCGTGTAGGTACCGTATTTATCACATTGATTTCCGAACTCCTCGAGGGCTCGTGTAGAGTCGGTTACTACTTTCAATAAGTAGTTGTGTTCCCCACTTATACGGTAACATTCGACGACATCAGGACTTGAGCGGCAGAAATCAAGGAATGCATTACAATCCCTAGAATGAAATAACATGTAGGCAGCAGCATGTTTCCCAATCTTTTCAGGAGAAATTATGGTGCGATATTCGCTGATGATGCCTTTTTCCTCCATACGCCTAACTCTCTCCGTAACCGCAGGTTGCGATAAACCGACACATTTCCCCAGCTCTGTCATAGAAATTCTTGCTTGATTTTGAAGATGGAAAAGAATTTGCTTATCAACATGGTCCATCAAAATCGCCTCCTTTAAATTTAAGGTGTTCTATATTAACTAGCTTGTAATTAACCGTTATAAGGCTAATTTAACTTAGTTGCCTTATGTAATCAAGATAACTCGTTATATATAATAACCCTACATAGTAAAGTGTTCCTGGCTTTAACTATTCCGAAGGGATGAAGACAGATGAGTATATTGGATTCAAACAAAATAAATACAGAATGTTTATCAGGTCGCATCGATAGAGTAATCGATCGAACCCTCGCTGACAAGCGTTTGGTCGGTGCTGTCATTAAAGTGATGATAGATGGGGAACTGGTTTATAGCCGTGCTGCCGGTTTTGCCGACCGCGAGATAGGCCGACTTATGCGAGAAGATGCCTTATTCCGGCTAGCTTCAGTTACTAAACCTATCGTTTCAACGGCAGCCCTAGTATTAGTTGCGCAAGGTCGTCTACAGCTGGACGACCGCGTTGATCGTTGGCTTCCAGAGTTTCAGCCGCGTTTGCAGAATGGCGAGTTCGCGACCTTGACGATTCGTCATTTGATAACGCACACCGCAGGCCTGTCTTACCGATTTTTTCAAGAAGAGAAGGGTTCCTATCAGTCAGCAGGGGTATCAGATGGTATGGATCAGCCCGGCATCACGTTGGAAGAGAACCTGCGTCGTCTTGCCTCTGTCCCCCTCCTTTATACGCCAGGTACCGAGTGGAAATATTCCATCGCGACAGATGTGCTGGGAGCAGTAATTGCAAAGGTCACAGAAACACCGCTCAGTGAAGCTGTACATTCACTCGTGACAAAGCCGCTTGGCATGAGCGACACGGGTTTTATTGCAGTTGACCGAGAACGGCTGGCCACTTCCTATGCCAATGATACTCCAGAGCCACGGCCCTTACTTGAGCCCGACAGTATTGCCTTTGTGGAGGGAACGGCTGGGTTCCTGCTTGCCCCTAGCCGAGCATTTGACACTACTGCCTATCCTTCTGGAGGATCTGGCATGGTCGGCAGCGCCGGAGACTTTTTGCAACTGCTGGAAACATTACGTAAGGGCGGAGCGCCGCTGCTACCGGAGTCACTGGTTCACGATATGACGACCAACCAGATCGGTGATCTGCCAATGGCCTTCTGGCCAGGACGAGGCTTTGGCCTAGGCATTACGGTACTAAAGGATCCTGTCGCCGCAGACACTCCGGAATCCCCGGGTACTTGGCGCATGGGTGGCACTTATGGTCATTCGTGGTTCGTCGATCCGAAGCAACGCCTCAGTGTCGTGGCTTTCACTAATACTGCACTGGAAGGCATGTCGGGTCAGTTTACTGTTGACCTTTGTGATGCCATTTATGATAGACGTAATAAATAGAGCAAGAACACAAGGTGCCTGGGTCCGGAATGAACCGGCCTAGGCGCTCTGTCTAGTAGACCTATTCGTCGTGTGTATCATTGGGTTTGCTAAAATTATATAAGAGAGGGGCTTCTCTATGAGCCAAAACACATCTTCTGCCACACAAAGTGCCTCCAGCACTCCCTCTTCTGAACGTCTGCCATGGGCTGGATTACTCGCCCTAGCTATGACGGGGTTTATCTGTATTCTTACCGAAACGATTCCGGCCGGCTTGTTGCTCCAAATAGGTGAGGGGCTTGGAGTCTCCGAGGCCCTTGCAGGTCAACTTGTCACTTTGTACGCCCTGGGTTCACTGTTGGCGGCGATTCCCTTAACTACCGTGACGCGTGGATGGCGGCGGCGACCACTGCTACTAATGTGCATCCTTGGTTTTCTCATATTCAACACCGTCACCACTTTTTCTTCCAATTATATACTTACGCTGATAGCTCGGTTCTTCGCAGGCGTATCCGCTGGAGTCTTATGGGGGATGATAGCAGGTTACGCCCGGCGCATGGTGCCGGAGTCACTCAAGGGACGAGCAATGGCGGTAGCCATGGTTGGCACGCCTCTCGCTCTGGCACTCGGTGTCCCTGCGGGAACACTTCTTGGCACCCTTGTAGGCTGGCGCTCTATCTTCGGGATCATGTCGCTATTGGCTCTGATGCTAATCGCTTGGGTGTTTTGGAAGCTACCGGACTATCCAGGAGAGGCCCCTGATAAGCGACTCCCTCTCTACAAGGTTTTTGTTATTCCGGGGGTACGGCCGGTACTGTTTGTTGTTCTGGCATGGGTACTGGCACACAACATCTTGTATACCTACATTGCCCCCTATCTTACTCAGGCCGGGCTAACCCAGCGCGTTGACTTGGTACTGCTTATTTTCGGCATTACAGCGCTTGTTGGCATCTGGGTCATCGGTATTTTGATCGACCGCAAGCTGCGTCCATTGGTTCTGATCAGCCTCGCTGCTTTCGCCTTGTCATCCATTGTACTAGGCATTAGTAGCAGCCAGCCCGTAGTGATCTATTTAGTGGTTGGTGTATGGGGGTTGACGTTTGGAGGAGCGGCTACTTTGCTACAGACAGCCGTTGCCGAAACCGCTGGCGAAAGTGCAGATGTGGCCCAATCGATGTTGGTGACGGCATGGAACCTAGCTATTGGCGGTGGCGGCGTGATGGGCGGGATTCTTATTGAAACACTTGGTGTCCGCTCCTTCCCGTGGGTAATGTTTATACTATTGATTCTTGCGCTGCTAGTAGCGTGGCGTGCTAAAGATTACGGATTTCCTTCAAGGAAGCGTTAAGCACACACATAAGAAATCCTGCCACAATCATCGAGTTTACAGATAACAGTAGCTGAACAAGAGATTTTTTAAAAAATAAGCCAGTGGTGCATATTAGATAGGACTAATATATGCCACTGGCTTTCTTATATTAGATTTTATAAAATCAACCCTTGATAAATTCTTGCAGATCCTTGGCCGAATTACAGATCTGTGATCGCTGCCAGAACGGTATTATTGAAATAATCAACATACATATTTTTAAATGGCTTCTGGTGATCCAGCTCTACGGATAAATGAACCGTCACCGTCTGATAAATCGGATCCACACAGAGGAATGGACCTGCCGCCCCCCAGTGTGAATAGGCATCAGGAGAGAGCAGATCTCCGCCGTCACGCTTCGTGCCATTAATCGCCCATCCGTATCCCCAGTACGCTTCAGGAAAAACTTCATCTCTATATTGTGAGGATACGCCCGGAATTTGATTGCGGGTCATTTCTTTTACTGTTACCGGACTAAGGAATCGTACTCCGTTATAAATTCCACCGTTAAGGAACATCTGGCCAAAAACAGCCAAATCCATAGCCGTTGAGTAAGCGCCGCCCCCCGCAGATACAGAATTCAAATTGTATTCGCTGTCTACCCATTCCGCGCATGCTGCCTCAGGAGCACGTCTAACTACTCTGTTCCGCACTTCCATTGGCACATGATAATATGTATTTTCCATTCCCAGCGGTTTAAAAATGGTTTCCTTTACGAATACATCATAAGCTTGTCCACTAACACGCCGTATGATTTCACCCAACAGCTCATAACCATATCCACAGTAAGACATCACAGTACCTGGCTCATGGCTAAGTGGTGCATCATAACCGCCATATAAGTAACTATGCAGTTCTGGATCTTGATTAGGTTCGTGTGGAGGATATTCCTCTTGCGCCTGTTTGGCAATTCCATTAGAACGAATCACATCAACCTCAATTCCAGAGGTATGTGTCAACAAATGATGTACGCATACCTTTGTTTTGTTTTCCCCTGTAAATTCGGGGATGTAATCAGAAACCGGCCTATTTAGACCCACTTTCCCTTGTTCCACTAACATCATAATAGCGGTTGCAGTAAATAGTTTTGTTATGGAACAGAGTGGAAATATAGTATCCACGGTTAATTCCGCTGCGTCTGCTTCAGGGCCGGTTTTTCCATTCGCTTGATGGACCAGCAGCGTCCCCTTTCTCGCAGCAACAATAACTTGCGCAGGTGTGATATTGTCTTCAACCATTTGCGCGGCGGCTGTACGAATGCGCTCCATACCAAAAGCCGAGACACCCGCCTGTTCTAAAGAATTAAATACTAACCCTCTCATCGGTAGCCCTCCAATATGATTCATTTAATACATATATAAACTATTATACAAATATATTAAATAATCCTGCTAGCTTACTATTATCCTGTGCCTGAATTGTTGCTAAAGCTGACCCCGGCTTCTCCCGAAAATCAGCTTAGCTTTGTTTTACTAATTGACCGCTACCTTAAAAGCATCCACATTAAATGTTGTCCCGTTGATGGATAATGTGGCATTGTAATAACCCCGATCGCCATTTGTTTTGCATTTATATTCCCCGGAACATCCGCATACAAAAAATTTAGTTTTGTTGTAACCGGGATATATATTACTAAGTTTTCGGTAAAACAGATGTCCATGATGCGTAAAAATAGCTAGCACCTTATCTCTCACTTTTGTAGGAATGGATGAAAAAAACTTATTCGTCTCCGATGCGCTTAATACATGGGTTGGGTCCACCGTAATCCCGCTCACTTTGAGGGGCCAATGAAAATCTATAATATAATAAAAACTATCATCTAAATTTTTCAACAAATTTATACTACCCGGAGTGAACCGTCCAAGCGCACAATTAAGCCATACATACTTGACCTTCCCCTGAGTACCCGGGAAATTCATTTGCCCTTCATCAGCACCTAAATATTGTCTGAATAAGGACTGTGTACTTGCCTCCCAATTTCCTATAGATGCTTTATAAGGAATACTCCCGAGCGTGCTTGTTACCGTATCCTTGAAGTCCTTGTAGTAAGCATTCGCATTATTTCCATGATTAGCTCCCGCTTGCGTATTATCTCCTCCAAAAATAACAAATCTCTTATTCCCGCTATTCACAGCTTTAGGCAAAAGATTCCTAAAAATGCTTGCGCTGTTTCCATACCCCACATGACTATCACCAATAACCGCAAAGTTAATGATTTGTGCTTTTGCCTTAAGAATTAAACTACGTTTAGGCTGCAGTCTGGAGGCAGGTCTTCTTCTCCTACTAGGTTTCACCTGTCTTTTCATCTTAGATTCACCTCTTTTAAAATGGATGAAGGATCATAGTAGTATTTATATTCGCTTTACCTTAGGGACTCTTGGACCAATGGATTCATCTAGGAGATTAGTTCCTCTTATACTTTGTGGTCATTTATGCGGCTTGTCCCAAACGGGAGATTATAATTAGTCCCATAGAAATGAATAATATAATACCATTCATAGACTTATTTATTGATTAAGAAATAAATAAGCATATAGAAAAATCAAAAAGAGGTAACTCAGAAGCCACGAATGGCTATTGAGTTACCTCTTTTAGTTAGAACACTCTTACTTAAATCTTCATGTCCTTACCCGTATAATCTACAAACATGAAATGACCTTCCGGTGTTGTCCGCTTCTCGATCAAGTCCATGATGCCCTCAGCACTTTGGGTCGGATTCGTTGGCGCCTCTGCCCCGCCCATCTCCGTATGCATCCAGCCAGGATGTACGCCGAGTACTTGTACCCCGCGTTCTTTTAAATACACATGCAGCTGCTGTGAGAACATATTAAGTGCCGTTTTGGAGATGGAATATGGATAGTCTCCCGAATAAGCATTAGTAATGCTGCCTGCTTCCGACGATATATTGATAATCGAAAGTTTGGGTTCAGTGAGCAGCGGCAAGAAATGCTTAACCACCCGCATCGGTCCGTAAAGATTAATATCCATCGTGGTAAGCATATCTTGGAAATCCAGCTCTTCAATCTGTGTGTCCCTGGCGGTCAGCACCGCCGCATTATTAATAATGGCACCAAGTGTCCGGCCTTGTCCTTGCAGATTCGCAGCAAGCGCCGCGATTCCTTCTTCATCCGTCACGTCCAGCGCGGCCACAGTCAGCTTCTCGCCATAGGTCGCAGCAAGCTGGGATAGTGCTGTTTGTTCCTGATCAGGACGGCGAACCCCGGCAATGACTCCATGCCCCCGCTTCAATGCCTCAGCCGCCAGCTCATAACCCAATCCACGTCCGGCACCAGTAATTAGTATATTCACTATAAATCCTCTCCTTTATCCTTATCGTTCTCCAGCAGTTCCACAATCATCTTTAACTCCTTGAACGTGTCCAGATAAGCATAACGCCCCCCGGTATACTCACCCTTTTGCTGGAGTGGGAACCCTTTGCCTTCGAGCAGCGTAATCTTCTCCTTCATTCCTTCAACCACAAAAGCAATATGATGAGGTCCCTCACCATGCTCATTCAAATAATCACGCCACGTACTGGGCTGCTGATCTGGCTCAATCAGCTCAAGCTGCAGGGAGCCCATATCAAAAAAAGCCAGCTTAGCCCGCGCCACCGTCGCCTCGCCATTATACCGAGTCTGCGCCTTATCTTCTGTATCTGTAACGATAATTTCCGGCTTCTCCATTCCAAAAAATTCCGCATAAGCCGTGCTTACCTTTTCAACATCATTCACCAAAATTCCAATCTGCGTAACAAAATGATTCCCCAGCCATCCTGACATGTACTCTACCTCCCATTTGTCTGACAAGTCCACCATACCGATTCTTTGAAAAGGCTGTCAAGCCTGAAAATAAATCGCTCCGAGCCAGTGAAAATTATCCAGAGAAAGTCCAGCCGACTTCGGCGCTATCATAGGCATTTATACCTCTCCAGATGCCGCAACTGGTTAAGAATATTTGGTGCGTGATGTTACTTTTTGTTTCGGTTAATGACCAATTCGGTTATAGAATGAAAAGTTTAAATTAACAAAAGGGGTGAGGAACGATGGACCATAGAAAAAGATCACGCCTGATGCAGCAGTTTATTTTTGTCGGGCCAACTTCCTTGTTTTTCTTTATTATTGTGCTGATTCCTTTCTTTTTGGGACTCTATTATTCATTTACCAGCTGGAACGGAATCTCGCGGCATGTCGAGTGGACCGGACTGCGGAACTATCTACATATTTTCACCAAGGATCCTTCCTTTCTTAATTCATTCTGGTTCACGGCGAAGTTCACTTTCTTCGGTCTAGTGCTGACCAATCTGCTTGGCTTCGCACTCGCTTATGTGCTGACGCGTAAACTGTTCACACGTAATGTCCTGAGAACGGTATTTTTTGTACCGCATGTCATTGGCGGACTTTTGCTCGGGTTTATTTGGCAGTTTATTTTTGTCAGAGGATTCTCCTCTATTGGGCAGGCCACCGGCTGGTCCTTCTTTAATCTTCCATGGTTAGGCACCGGAGGGACAGCATTCTGGGCGATTGTTATCGTATTTGTCTGGCAAAATGCGGGATATCTGATGGTGATCTACATCTCTGCTATCAACAATGTTCCCCAAAGCCTAATTGAAGCGTCCAAAGTGGATGGAGCCGGACGTTTTCAGGCCTTGCGCCATGTCACTCTTCCACTGGTCATGCCCGCTGTAACTGTTTGTCTATTTCTATCTATCTCCTGGTCCTTTAAGCTGTTTGACCTCAACCTGTCGCTGACCAAGGGTGGACCCTTTAAAGCTACCGAATCTGTAGCCTTAAATATTTACAATGAAGCCTATACCATCAGTCGGTTCGGAATGGGCTCGGCCAAAGCGATGGTTTTCTTCGTCATCGTGGCTTTGATTTCCCTATTACAGGTTAGAGCAACCAAGAAAAGAGAGGTGGAGCTGTAATGGAGACTACCGCCAAGAAATTTAATGTCCCCCTGCTTCTCATCGAAGTGATTGTAATCCTGCTGGGACTTCTATTTTTAGTGCCATTTTACTTTTTGCTGGCTAACTCAGTGAAAAGCTATAGTGAAATACTATCAGACTCTGCTGCGCTGCCTTCAGCACTCCAGTGGAGCAACTACGCGGAAGCTTGGAAAGCTACCAATTTCCCTCGCGCTTTCCTGAACTCTTTTATCATCACGGTGATTAGTAATATTCTGCTAGCATTCCTTTGCTCTATGTGCGCTTACAAAATGGTCCGCAACAACAGCTTGTATAACCGTGTGCTCTATATTGCATTAGTAGCCGCCATGGTTATCCCATTTCAATCTATTATGATCCCGCTGGTGCAGGTCGTCAGCGGCTTGGGCGTTATGGATTCAACCGCCGGTTTGATTTTAGCGTATCTTGGGTTTGGCGCCCCGATGACTGTTTTTCTATTCCACGGCTTCGTCAAATCGGTACCTCTCGATATCGAGGAAGCTTCAAGAGTAGATGGAAGCAGTCCTTATGGTACCTTTTTCCGGATTGTTCTTCCGCTTATGCAACCGATTATCGTCACCGTCATCATACTGAACACCCTGTGGATCTGGAACGATTACTTGATGCCATCGCTTATTCTGCAGGATCCGGTGCTCCGCACCATTCCCATCGCCACTTATAGCTTTTTCGGACAATATACGAAGCAGTGGGATTTGGCGCTTCCAGGACTTGTGCTCGGGATTACGCCGGTGGTCATCTTTTTCCTAGTAATGCAAAAATATATTATTGAAGGCATTGCCCAAGGCTCCGTAAAGGGCTAACGATACATGTTGCTTTCAGCCAGAGAGGATGAATGAATATGAGAACAAAACGTGGAATTCTCCTCGCATGCTCCCTGCTGCTGGCTGCTCTGACAGCCGGTTGCGGACGCAGCAGCGACAATGCAGATGGAGTAAAAACCGTGCATATCTACCAATTCAAGGTTGAAATATCCGAAGCACTGGCTTCGCTCAAGACCGAATTCGAGAAAGAACATCCCGATATTAAGCTTGAGGTGCAAAGCGTGGGAGGCGGGACCGATTATGGCGCCTCGCTGCGTGCCAAATTCTCTTCCGGAGATGAGCCGGATATCTTCACCATCGGCGGCAACAATGAACGTGATATGTGGCTGGAATATCTGGAGGACCTGAGCGGCGAAGCTTGGGCCAAGGATGTAAAGCCACTCGCAGCAGAACAAATGACCATCGATGGCAAACTCTATGGGATGCCGATGAATCTGGAAGGATACGGCTTCATCTATAATAAGGATCTATTTAAGAAAGCCGGAATCACCGAGAAGCCATTGACGCTAACCGCTCTGCGCGAAGCCTCCGAGAAGTTAAAAGCGGCAGGCATCACACCTTTTGCGAATGGTTACCAAGAATGGTTCGTGCTTGGCAATCATAATGTAAACGTACCTTTCGCCCAGCAGCCTGATCCGGAGGCATTCATCGCCGGACTTACAGACGGTTCCAAAACCTTCGCCGGAGACCCTATTTTCTCCAAGTGGATCGATCTACTTGACCTTACTGTAGAGTACGGCAATAAGAACCCGCTCTCGACCGACTATAATACTCAAGTCACTGTGCTAGCGAGCGGTGAAGCTGCGATGATGCAGCAGGGTAACTGGACACAAGGACAGATCGACGGCATCGATCCCAATCTTAATCTGGGCCTCCTGCCCATGCCCATTGACGACACTCCCGAAGACAACGACAAGCTTTATGTAGGCGTACCCAGCAATTGGGTTATCAATAAAAACTCTCCCGTTAAGGAGGAGGCCAAGGTCTTCCTGAATTGGCTCGTCACCTCCGAGACCGGAAAAAAATATATCACCAAGGAATTCCAATTCATCCCTGCGCTCGACAACATTAAGGGAACCGAAGAAGATCTTGGAGCACTAGGTGCTGAGGTGCTGGCCTATACCGATAAAGATCAAGCGCTGACCTGGAACTGGACCCGTCTGCCGAACGGGATGCCACAGGAATTATCCAGCAGCATACAAGGGTATCTCGGCGGCAAGCTGACCAAAGAAGGGATGTTGAAGGAATTCCAAGTCAACTGGGATAATCTCAGTGTGCAGTGATTTACCTGCTCTAAATACGACAAACAGCCGCGCAACGATGCGTGGCTGTTTGTTCGTGTTCATTTAATTCCTCTCCGTTCATTAGTCGGAACCCGTTGCTAGTTCGCACGCAGCATACTAATTTGTCTGGCAAGATACACAGGCGTATAGGGCATGTCATCTCGGAGCCAAGAAATAACCGTGCCGATTAGAGCTGCTGAACCGTACCAAACGGCAATGTCCTTCTGTATCGGCGTCTTTGAATGATCAGCAGTCCCCTCCTTTTTCTCCTGGTGCGCAGAAATGATTTCCGCCATCAAATTAAACAGGCGATCTGTAAAAATCGGGCTTCGTTTGGATGTGAGTATGACCTTGTAGAATTTTGCATTTTCCGCAATATGCTTAAGCAGACTTTCTAATATCCTCAAATTCTCTTCATCAACCGACTGGTGATGGTTGTCATCGTTGTTCACCACTTGTAGAATGTCCCCCACCATCTCATCCGCCATCTTTTCCAGCATATCCGGGAGATCCCGATAGTGCAGATAAAAAGTAACCCGATTGATTTTAGCCCGCTCTGCAATACGATTTACTGATATTTTCTCAATATCCATTTCCTCAAGCAATTCAATCACAGCATCTCTAAGCAATTGACGTGTTCGAAGTACCCGGGGATCTGTACGTTGCGTTGTGTTATTCATCTTGTACTCTCCAATCTTTTACTTTCATATTGTAAGCTACATATTTTAGATAATTGTTGTTTTTTAAAAAGAAAAAACTACATTTTTAGAACGAATGTAAACTACTTTACATTTTTTCGCAAATTGTTGCTTGATTACATGAAAATTTCATTTATAATCTAATTCATGCATTGTAAACTATACAACACACTGTAAATTTAGTCCATGATCGACGAGTTGAAAGGATGGAGTGGAGTGAGTACAAAGACAGAAGTAACAAGCAGTTCCGTGAAAAAGGGCCCCATCTTATTCATTATGATTTTGGGCGCCTTTCTTGCGACACTGAATCAAACGGTAATGAGCGTTGCCGTTCCGGAGTTAATGCATGATTTTAATATCTCGGCGGCTACAGCTCAGTGGCTGACAACGGGGTATATGCTGGTTAATGGTGTTCTAATTCCAATTACAGCTTATCTAATGCAACGATTTACGACGCGAGAGCTTTTTCAAGCTTCTATGTTTATATTTTTGGCTGGAACGATCGTATCGGCCCTCGCGACAAACTTCCCTGTTCTGTTGACCGGGCGTATGATTCAGGCAGCTGGTGCCGGGATTATCATGCCACTGCTCACGAATGTCATCTTGACCCTGTTCCCTCCTGAAAAGAGAGGGGCTGCCATGGGGATGGTAGGGCTAGCCATTATTTTCGCGCCTGCGATTGGACCTACTCTGGCTGGATATATTTTGGAACATTATTCTTGGGAGACTATGTTTTATGGCATGATTCCTTTGACCGTCATTGTAATCATATGCGGATTTATTTATTTAAAAAATGTATCAGAACGCATCTTTCCCAAGTTGGACATTGTTAGCGTAACTCTTTCTACCATTGGTTTTGGAACCTTGCTGTATGGCTTCAGCCGCGCTGCCAGTGCAGGCTGGTCGAGCGCAGAAGTGTTATTGTCTTTAACAGCAGGTGTGCTTTCCCTTGGCTTATTTACTTGGAGACAGCTGGCTTCCCAAAATCCACTGCTTGATCTCCGGGCCTTTAAATACAATATGTTTTCCTTAACGACTGTCATCAGTATCGCAGTTACAATCGTGATGTATGCGGATATGATGCTGCTGCCTCTGTACCTGCAGAATGCCCGCGGTTTTACAGCGATGGAGTCCGGTTTGCTGCTGCTTCCCGGTGCACTCGTAATGGGATTGTTGATGCCGGTAACCGGAAAGCTGTTCGACCGGTTCGGAGCGAAATGGCTCGCCATCATCGGATTGTTAATTACAATTGCAACGACTCTAAGCTTTGTGAACTTAACCGACTCAACCAGCTACATGTATCTGGTATACATGTCAACAGGCCGCCGGATCGGGATGGCTCTCCTTCTCATGCCTATACAAACCTTGGGTCTAAATCAACTACCCGCCAAGCTTAGTGCGCATGGTACAGCGATTTCAAATACCATTCGACAAGTAGCTGGCGCCGTCGGGACTTCCCTGCTCGTCACCGTAATGACGAGCCGTACTACAACGCATATGAAGGATATGCTGGCCTCTGGCAGCACACAGAACGGAACACAGGAACATATGATTATGGAAGCATCCATTCAAGGGATCAATGATTCCTATCTAGTGATTGTGGGAATTGGCATCCTCGGTCTGCTGCTATCTTTCTTTATTAAACGTGTTGGGCAAGCGCCTGATCCTGAGCAAGAACCCAAAGTGAAGCTAAAAAAAGTCATTGCCAAAGAAGCTTGATATATAGAAGTTATCAGCACTGTTTAAGAATCATAAAAAAGAGATCAACGATGAATGACATCGTTGATCTCTTTTTAGTTTGATCTTTATTACAACAATTAGCGACCAAACCATCTGCTAACTTGCATAACTATTTCAGTTTAAAATAGATGGACCTTTTGTCGGACTCAAGCTTGCTATCGTTTCTATAAAGAACAAGGTTGTTCTCCTTGCCTTTGATTATTGGCAGAATAACTTTACCCGAAGCTTCAAAAGAACCCGGTTTACTTGGGGTGACTTCAGGAAAATCAGCTAACAACTTTTCGATATTTTCTCCGAGAGATCCCTCAAAATAATCACTAGAGCCACCAATATAGTATTGTCCACTGGATGTTTCTACCCCCCAAATGGTAGGTGTAAAACTTGAAAGGAACTTCCGCCCTTGGTCCTGACTACCTTTTACAAGAGTGGCGTTCTTCACCTTAAGCGTTACATCAAGCAGGACATAATCTACAGCTACATCGGGATCAGTGACATGTTCCTCAAACCCAAGAGCATGTAATTGTCCGAGAGTAGTCGACGTAACCTTATTGATAGTGAAAGTATATTGAACAGATGTTGAATCACCTTTAGGGCTATAATTGTTATCAAGGTCCGTATAAGTAAAAGAAGTACCTAACTTCACTGCATCTGCAAACGAAACGCCGCTGTTACTGGAAGTCGTAGCGGAAGATGAGGCAGCAGGCTTTGGTGTTGCCTGCGGTGTGGACTCGGTTGCAGGCGGAGTAGATACGGTTGCTGGCTTCGCAGTAGCTTGTGCAACGGTATTGTCCTTATCCGGGACAACGGATGTAGATGTTCCGCCGTTCGCCGATGTGATCACAACAGCTTGACGACTGTTATCCCATTTCACGGTTGCCCCCAGTGCTTCAGATACAGCCTTGGCGGATACATAGCTATGTCCCTCATAGATAATTGGGTACATTGTTCCTTCACTACTTGACAGGTTCACTTTCTGATTATCCACTTCAATGCTGATGGCCGCATTCTGATATGCAGAAATCTTCTTCAATGTCGTGTCTGCGTAAGCGACTGCACCCACAGCCAACAGCATTGAGCTAACTGTAATAATTGACATGACTTTTTTACTTGTTACCTTTAGCATCTTACACTCTTCTTTCATGTTTATGTATATGAATCTCGAAAATTATATCACTTTATATCGAATATTGTAAATATTGGAATGATAGGATATTCGTTCTTTATTTGTGAATACTTAAAAAAGACACATTTCCATTGCCAACGCCACATTTCGCTTTTAATCTCCTAAATAGCGTGAATACTATAGATCTTTATACTCAAACCAAAAAGCAGCCCTGGGGGCTGCCTTAATCAAATTAATTAGTAAGTGTCTTAGAATCATTCTACGCCGAAGCTTCAATGATCTGTCCTGCCAAAGCAATCAAATCCTCCTTGGTCAGGTGTCCACCGGTTTCCCGAATAATATAATTGACACGGGTCTTTGGATTCATCCATGCAACTGACTTGTACTCCATCTTATCAATAGGTGTGTATACCACCTCTTGGCCACTCACTTTTAGCTTCTGCGACTGTGCATTTGCTGGTTCGGATTCAACAGTCGTATCCTTAGGTCCTGCAGGTTCGGCAGCGATGGCAAGAACTCCTCTTTTACCATTTTTCTCTGTGGTCATATTATAGATGATGTTGATAGCTGTACGCTTCTCCTGCAATTTCTTTACATATATTTTCTTATCGGACGCCTTACCCTCGGCGATCACTTGATAGTATATCTTATCCTGTTCTTTTTTCGTCATATATGGAGAAACAATTGCCCTGAAAAAATTGTAGCCTTCCGGAGGCTCTTGCAATTGCAGTGGCATGGAGGTATTGCCGGCAGCATACTTTTCCACATATTCATTATACGTATTAAACGAAAGGGAATAATATGCACCCGCAGTGGGTGATCCCTTAGCATAGGCTTGATATTCCTTGTCATTAATATACACATATCTGATTTCTCCAGGTTTAAGCTCTTCACTTAATGCTTTCTGCTGCAGATCTTTGAGATTCTTGAATTTTTTTTGTTCCTGATCTGTTTTCGCTTTGGCAGCTTCATCGATGCCCTGAGCTATATATTTGACTTCCGCCTTAATGGCGGTTTCTTCCACAGACTGAGCAACAGACTTCTCGGCGTAGGCTTCTCCTTTGAAGCCATAACCTAAACCGAACATTAGGGTCATACTGGTCATGGCAATGAGTGTTTTTCTATTATTCATTAAAATACCTCACCTTCCTGTATATGTAGTACTCTTACATAACACTTACGTTACCGGATTTGTGACATCAAATTTCTATACTTATTTCATCATGTCGGCAGCAATTCGGATAACCTCCTCTTTGGTTAAAGAAGAAGACTCCGGTGCAGCAGTCATATCGTATACTACATTTTGTTCTGGATCCGTCCAGACAAGTCTGTATCTATACCCCAACTTTATTTCATTGTTTGTAGTTTCCGTATAGATCAGTTGGGTTCCGTTAACAAGAATATTCTGTACGATTGTGGTGTTCGTCCTTAGTAAGCTTTCCACCGTTCCGGACTTTGCCTTGATGTGTTTGGCATTAATTCTTACCATACTCTCCCCTTTTTTGTATCTCATCGACGAATAGTCATAATTAATACTGGCCGTAGCTTCTTTTTTCCACATAACCCGGTAACCGCCTTCCAGCTTTATACCATCAGTCAGGGCAAGCAGTTCATTCTCGTTGACCTCAAAATCAGGTTGTATCCATGCTTGATCAAAAACATACCCTTCTGGCAGATACTCCGGACGTGGCAAATATGGCACCTTATACTCTTCTGCTTTGGCTAAATAACTGGAATAATCATTAAATAGCATCGCAGGAATAACTCTGCCAAGCTGAGGACGTTCATCTCCAGCACCTTCCTTTTTTAACACGTAAGAAGCGCCCTCTCCCGGTAGTAATAATTTCTCTACAACTCTATATGCCTCTAAATTTTTTTCACTCAGCAGCTCTTCTTCTTTGGTCGCCACTCTCTGAGGAATTTTTACCTTTGAAGGAACTAACGGATTCTTAGATACTTCAATCGTCCCCCCTTCCTTCGTTGCAAGAAGCGGCTCGTATGGCAGCACCTCATATTGAAATTGGGCAGCTTGCCAGGGACTCTCCTTAAACAAGGAATAGCTGCCTCCTACCAAGATAACCAGGATCAGCACCGCTGCCCATCTCCTTACAGGCCTGCTCCACATGCGCTTACGGTATCGTTTGGCATAGGTTTCTGGCTCCACTCTATGCATAATATCTGGGATGTCTCCCTCTTGCTGGTGAGGTACAGGCTTAACAGCAAGGCGACCATTACCTAGCCCGATGGCTTGGATTACAGAATCATGAACATCAACCAGCGGAAGTTTGGCAGAATTATCCCCCTCCTTCAGAAACAACTCTTCGGAAGTCAATTCGTCCTTGCGCATAGTTGTTTCTCCTTTCTTTCAATGACTTCTCTGAGCTTGCACCTTGTCCGCTCGTACCGTTTCCTAACTGTGACCGTACTTTTACCCAGAATTTCACTAATTTCTGCAAATGATTTATCTTCAAAAATGCGCAAAATCAACAGATTGCGTTCCTCCACGCTAAGCTTTTCCAGGGCAGAGGCCACGGATTCACTGAACAACTGATTTTCTACCATTTGTTCAGCGCTTTTAGTGGTTACATCCTGTCTGAGTAATTTTCGCAGCTGATTTTGAAATTTCTTCCGGCGCAGTTGATTCAGGCAATGATTATAGGAAACCCTGTAGAGCCATGAGTTAAAACTCACCTGAGACTCAAAATGGCCGATGTTCTGGTAAGCCTTAATAAATATGTCCTGAACCGCATCCTCGGCTTCTTCCTTATTGTTCAACAAGCGAAAGCAGTAGAGGTAGATCCGTTGTTGGTAGAGTCTGATAATATCTGAAAAAAGGTAGACTTCCCCCGCTTGTACCCGCTTTATCTTTTCTTCAATAGAGTCCACGACTGTCTCCTTTCTACTATCAGTACAGTTATAACACTTGAGCGGTCTGTTTCGTGACATTTTTTTCCGTTTTAGCTCCGATTTAACGGAACATACACAAAAAAATCGCTGCTCCTCTCCGCAGGGAGGTGAGCAGCGATGCTTAAAACAGAAGAACGCAAGGGATGGTTATACACGTATTTCCGCTCTTCAGATTAAAAATGAACATGAGCTAATTCAGAGTTTTTTTCTCTGCTGCCGGGACTACAGCTTCCAGATACGGTACAGGATGACTGCCGCTTCAGCACGGGTAAGCGTATCGTTCGGCGCAATTCTATTATTCTTTCCGTTTACGACTCCGGATTTGATCAACAATGATGCGCTGTCTTTTGCGTAGCTGGATATACTTGCTTCATCTAGATAAGCAGCTACAGTACCGCTCGCCTTAACTTGCTTGCCGGCTGCCGCCAGCGCGCGTGCTGTCAGCACCATCATATCTTGTCTGGAGATATTGCTATTGGGTCTGAACGTATCATCTTTAAAACCTGTAGCAATTCCCAGTTCCTTCGCGATGACCAGTTCATCATAATAATAGTCCGTCTTTTGGACATCGTTGAACATTATTGCACTTTTGCCCGTTCCCTTCAGTTCAAGCGCTCTTACGAGGAGAGCAATGAAATCCGCTCGTTTGATTGAATCTGCAGGTGAAAAGCTGTTCACCGACGTTCCTTTGATGATATCGCGAGCCGCCATAACGCCTATAGCTTGTTTAGCCCATGACAGATTCTGCAGATCTCCGAAGTCTTTCTTTACGAAGGTTACTGCATAAGTGCTGAAGTTAGTTGTTTGAAAGACAACCGTTTGGGTTGCAGCATCATATCGACCGTTCGGAACCGGCATTACGTTGCCTTTGCCATCGATGTACCAAACGACGATAAGCTCTGGATGGTTAAGCTCCTCCGCTGTCGGCACGTAAGGAATGGCTATCGTTACAGGTGCGTTAGGGTTATTCCAAGGAATAACTTTGTCACCTGCTACTAAGCTTAGACCGATAATTGGATGGTTGCCAATCATATTGCGGGTAGCTGCTTCCAAGCTGTCCGTGGTGACTTTATTTATTCGTATGGATACTTGTTCAGCACTGTCTGTTACATTGGACAACATATTGCTTGGAATTTGAATTGTGGTTTTTTCCGTCTTAAGCAATAGTTCATAGTTTTCTTTCCCCATTAGACTTTGGGTCGGTAATTGTATATCATACCCTTTCGTGTCCGTTTGCTTTGGCACTTCAATGATAATTTGTTTCTTGCCGTTTGCCGCTACACTAGCCAGTTCAAGCGCTTTTTTCATGTTGTCGCTGGAGATCGTACCTATGACATACCCATTATCGGACTTTACCTCCAGTTTAATCGTAACAATACCATCTTTGTTTGTAATGGCTCCAGGTTGTGGAGTTGATACAACATTACCGGTGCTGCTACCCGTTGGTGCATTTGTTGGCGCTGGCGTCGCTGTTTGAACAGGTGTCGGGGTTGCCGATGGTTCCGTTGGGTTTGTTGGATCCGTTGGATCTGTTGGGTCAGTTGGGTCTGTTGGATCGGTTGGGCTCGTTGGTGTCGGTGTCGGTGCTGTTGTCGGCGTTGGGGTTGGTTCCGGACCGGCAGATTTCCCCTTTAAAGTAAGCACACCATAAACGGATGTGTCCATATACCCAGTTCCACTCGTATCGTTCCAAGCCGCGACACTTTGACGTGAGCCCTCTTTAGCATCGTTGATCTGTACATCGAAACCAAGCTTTTTATCGTTGTCCGGAGTGATCCCTTGAAGTGGAATCTTCACTTCAACCATATAGTTTGTTCCGGAAATCTGGGTTGCCGATTCGAAGCCGGCTGCGATACTTGAAGGATTAAATGAAGTCTCGTTGTCAAAATTGACTCTGTACTGGCCATCATCATCTTGATAAAACGTCGTTTTCCCATTATTTTGGTCTACGAAGATTTCGACCGAATCCTGTTCATGTGCATTCACGCTGCTCTTATCAAGCTGCGTATCACTCACCTGGACTAGGACATATAAATATTGATCATCCCAGAGTGCTTTTGCTACTCCGCTCGCTCCTTGCCAAGCGGTTTGATACCGATTGACCGGAATCTCAGCGGTCTGGCTCCAGATCTCGTCAACTGTTCCGTCTATAACAGGTGCAGCGAATTTGGCAGTAGATTGATTGGCTTCTACTGATTCAGGCTCATGCTCTTCAATGAAGGTATCAGGATCGATAACGCCATAGTAAGCCGGCTTAGCTTGCAGATTTTTATCGAATAACAACGGATTGGATGAAGCTCTCCAGCTTGTATTATCATCCATTCCCCAGAAGGTAACACGTTTGATAGAATCAGCGTGATCTCTGAAGATATTTAACAACTGTGCATACAGATAACCCTGCGCATTAGCAAGCTTTTCAGAAAGCTGATAGTTGCTTCCGGCCTGAATGTCCAGCTCAGTTATGCTTACTTCGACACCCAAGGAAATGAACTTTTCCAAGGATAGCTTCACATTCTCTGGGTTCGTATTGATGCTGTAGTGCCCCTGCATGCCAACCCCGTCGATAAGCAATTTGCCAGGGTGAGTCAGCGCGTACCTATCATTGATTTCTTTGACCATACTGTAGATGGCCTGCGCTTTATTCTGATTGTCTTCGTTATAATCGTTGTAATAGAGCTTAATATCCCAATCTGGATGCGTGTCCAGCACTTCTCTTGCCGCCAGGAAGGCTTGCTCTACGTAATCTGCTCCAATAGCACTTTTCCATGGGGCGGATCGCAGCGCAGTTTTCCAATCTGTTGGGTTGGATGGGTTATCGCTCATCGCCTCATTTACAACATCCCAGGAGATCACCTTGTCACCAAAATGCTCCATAACGGTTTGGATATGGGTCTGCAAATTCATAAGAGCTTCATCCCGTCCCAAGGGGATCGTGTTGTTAGCTGCGTCTGTTGTTGTATTCAGCCATGCAGGCGATTGTTGATGCCATACCAACACATGTCCATGCATCTGCATGCCCTCAGCCAGTACTTTATCTACAATTGTATCTGCCGCGGTAAACGTGAAGTTGCCCTTCGTAGGCTGCAACGCGTCCGGCTTCATGGCATTACCTGCCGTAGCAACATTGTGATGCATTTTCAGAAGCTCAAGTCTGACACCTTCCAGATCCTCAGCGGTTATCGCATTTCCGATCAGAAAATCACTCTGGTAAGCATCCTTAATCGGCACAAGATCTCTTTCGATATCAACCGGGCCAGAGCCTACCTTTTCAAAATTAATATCATCGATATAAAATGAGGCCGCGCTATTACTGGAGCTTTCCACATAAATGGTCAAATACTCACTGCTTACATTGTTATAACGGTAAGTTCCCTCGAACTGAATCCAGCCATCGCTTGCGCTGATGGTTTTAGGTGCGAGCTGCACATAATTGGCGCTGCTTCCATCGCCAACCTGCGTGGACAGCTGAAGCTGCGAGCTTGCAGGCTGGATCAGCTTGACCCATAACGAAATTTTATATTCGTAGCCTTTGTCCACAAACTTCTCCACACGTAATGTCGGCCCATGCCATGTACTGGTTCTGCCCTCAACCTTCAAAGCGTATGAACCACCATCCGTATGATTCGCTTCATTAGTAACCGTAAGCGTTTCAGTACCTGCTCTGCCTTCAAAACCACCTGCCGTTTGATCCTCAAAAGTAACAGTGGTAAAAGGTAAAGCTGGGTCTCTAGGTGTTTCTGGTGTTGGAGTTGGCTCTACTGTAGCCACCTTTTCTGTGACCAATACATCCCCAATGTAGAACGGAACCGTTTTCCCGTCATCGTTGGATTGAACACGCAGTGTTGTATCTTTGTCCGTATCCACGGTAAATTCTTTCGTCAAGGTGATTGCTTTGCCTGCTTCATAACTCACATTTGCCAAAAGAGCGTAGCTGCCTATCGCTTGAAGATAAGCTTGGGCACCACTAGGTACAGTCACATCAGCGTCTACATACACGGATGCAGTTACCGTGTAGGTTTTGCCGTTTTCTAGGCCCATATCGCTGAATTTAAAATCAGCCGCGTCCCAGTTATTCGCTCGGTTGCTTACATATAAAGCTGCGCCGTCAGCATTGCCAGTAAAAACTTTATCGGTCACAGGTGTAAGGCTAGCACTGCCTGCTTGAGCTGCAATACCCTTGCCACTCGCAAAAGTTTCGTGATATACCGTTACCGTATCTGATGATACTGTCGTATCCTGCGCCGCAGCTTCAGTAACCGGAGCGATCCAGCTTGTCGGAATAAGCAAGGCAGCTGCGAGTAAAATCGAGATTACTTGTTTAAGCATTCTACTCATTTAATGCATTCCTCCTCTAGTGATTTTCATAAAAATCAGTTAATGACCTACCTTATTAGCACCAGCCCTATATTCCCACGCTAATTTCTTTACCTGCTAAATCCTCAATTTCAACAGTGGCACAATCATTCCGAAGAGCAGTAGAACATCATCACAAATGAATCTTTTTACTTACAGACCCCCTCCTTTTATGTAAACGCTTTCATGTGTACTCACACTATTTTACAGCCTCGCTGCTACGCACTACTACGCTAATATTAAAGGTGTTACCCCCCATAATTATAGGAAAACGTATGTATGATTAAAGATTCTACGTATTTAACCCAAAAGAAAACCCCACTTACGGACCGTTGAACGTAACGGAAGGTAACGGGGACTTGGTTTGTTATTTGTTCTGCGGCGTAATTAAATTGTCTGTTTGGATAACGCTCCAAAATATTCTACAACTACCTCCCGAAATTCCAAAGCAGCCTGAGAAATGTACCGGCTCCTGTGCCACAATAAAGCTATCTCCCTTTCCAATTCGTGATTCTCTACTTGGAGGTATTGGATATCTTCCCGTGAATTCCGTGCCGTGCTTGGTATGAAAGCTAAGCCAATTTCAGCTTCCACAAGAGTGCTAAGCCTTGCAGGTTCATCCCCCTCATACACATATTTAGGCACAAATCCAACCGATTTGCATACAGAGTCTATTAAATCGCGAGTACCATAGCCACTCTTTACACCAACAAACCATTCATCCCTTAGCTCTGTCAAAGATACGCTGCTTCGATTAGCCAGCCGATGCCCCTTTGGAACAGCCACAAGAATCGGATCGATAAAGACGATTTGACATTCGATGTCATCCCCTTTTATTGGAGGTGAGGATAAGCAATAATCAACCTCTCCTCTATTAAGAAGTGTAACCATTTCCTGCGTGGTCAACATTTGCACATGGTATTGAATATCAGGCCGCTTTTTCCGAAACTCTCGCAGGATATTGGGTAATGTGCTTGCGGTCGTCACCGCTAATTCGAGTGTGCCATGTTCAGGACTGGATAAATCGCTAAGCTCCTGTTTTCCCTGCTCCAATTCAAATAATGCCCTTTCAGCTCGGCGAAGGAACCGGCTTCCGGACTCATTCAGTCGCAGCTTTCTTCCTACCCGATCGAATAAAGGTACCCCCAGATCCTCCTCCAAACGCTGAATCGTTTTGCTTAGTGAAGATTGAGTAACGTGTAGATTTCGTGCAGCTTCAGTCATATGTTCCAACCGAGCTACCGCGAGAAAATATTGCAGTTGCAGAAGTTCCATTTCGCACCTCCATTCATTCCCTCAAGTCAATGAGATCATAACATAAAATGCGTTGGAATGAATAATCGATTTCAAGTACGATGACATTAATAAGCTTTAGGGGGATTTAAAATGAGTGTTCGCAACAGGTGGTTAATGATTTCAGTAGGTCTGGGGATTTTATTGAACCCTTTAAATTCTTCGATGGTGTCTGTGGCTATTCCAAGGCTGCAAAATGTATTCCAGCTTGACTATACAGGTGTTTCCTGGATTATTTTTTCTTTTTACATTGCAAGCAGCATCGCTCAACCTGTCATGGGAAAGGCCAGCGATTTATTCGGCCGGAGGAAAATATTTCTTACCGGGCTTGTCGTATCCTTCATTGCAGGTTTATTAGCTCCTCTCTCCCCAAACTTTGGCTGTCTCATCGTGTTCCGTATTGTGCAAGCCATTGGAACTAGCATGATGGTTGCCGTTGGAATGGCCATTGTGCGGATTCATATTACGGAGAAACAAGCGACCGCACTGTCTGTTTTATCCATCTTCCTATCCGGCGCGGCAGCAATTGGACCCTTTATTGGCGGGGTTATTATTCACTGGTGGGACTGGCCAGCTATCTTTTTCGTCAATATTCCATTCGTGGTGGCGAGCTTTCTATTATCTTGGAGGCATATCCCCAAGGACGAACCGTCAACAACCATTACCCGGGGAATGTCCCTGCGCAAATGGTTTGATTTGATTGATGCGTCAGGAATCCTGCTCTTCACTGTGGGGCTGGTTGGCGTGCTCCTTGGATTGCTTTCAGCAAAATCATCCGGACATATCTCATTAATACATGTCATTACCTTGCTAACAGGACTCATTCTGCTGGGGGCATTCGTCCGGCATGAGCTAAAAGCGGCGTCACCCTTTATTCCTTTACGTACATTTGCCAAATATCCGGCAATGACTTGGGTTAATGTTGAATTCATGCTCGTTAATGTACTTTTTTACTCACTCTTTTTCGGGATTCCATCCTACTTGCAAATGGTACGTCATGTCAGTGAATTCCAAACTGGGATTCTCATGCTAACGCTGGGATTATGCTCGCTGGTTACTGCTCCAATAGCAGGACGCTGGATCGATAGATCAGGACCCCGGCCAGCATTGCTGGTGTCCGGGGTCCTGATGACATTGGGATCAGTGTGGCTTGTGACCTTAAATCAGACTTCACCGGTGATCAGTGTATGTGTGGCTTTAGCTGCATTTGGTATCAGCAACGGATTGAACAATGTCGGCCTGCAAGCAGCCTTGTTCCAAAGTTCTCCAAAAGAAATCATCGGTGTAGCCTCCGGATTATTTAATACATCGAGATACCTGGGAACCATTCTCTCTTCATTGTTAATAGGTATCATAATGGGAGGTAAGTTTAGCTTCGCGGGATTTCAAGTCCTTGGGGTTATCCTCACGATAATTGCATTGTCTTTGGTATTCATGAGTCGGAAGCACCGTGAATCAGGGCAATTGCAGGAGTCGGCTAATTCGGGCGCTAGCAAATAGGAAAGGGCAGACAAACAAGACCTGTCATCAGACAGGTCTTGTTTTGTTCTTTTAATGCGTAGCCTCAACCCTTTATGAGTTTTATTTAACTCTTCAAGGTGGGGATAAACTCGATTCATAAATAGGATAATAAATAAAGCGCCCATAGTAAACTTGTGCTCGGTGAGCCAAAAACATAATGAAGAAACCAGATTTACATATATTTTTCCGTCCAATTTCAAGCTCAAAAGACACATTTATAATGTAAAAACAGTTTATGCAGCTCGATATTTTGAAACTTGTCCCGGCTTGAACCGTAATTTTTAAGAACAAAGACACAGCACAGCAGAGAGGAGCTATCATTAGTGGAATATTACCGCAACAATGTAGCCGACAGTTTACAGGATGTTCAGAGTTCAGCTAACGGGCTTACTTCGGCAGAAGTCGACAATCGTCTAAAAGATTATGGTTTTAACGAATTAAAAGGAAAGAAAAAAGATCCTGTTTGGAAGCTTTTTCTTGAAAACTTCAAAGACCCTATGGTAGTCGTACTGCTTATAGCCGCCATTGTCCAGATTGTTATGGGACAAGTTATGGAGTCGCTTATTATTTTCCTCGTGTTGATTCTCAATGCAGTTATAAGTGTCATCCAGACCCGTAAAGCGGAGAGTTCACTGGATGCCTTGCAGCAGATGTCAGCCCCCGAGGCCAAAGTGCTGCGTGATGGAGAATTAAAAACCGTCCCGGCAAGGGAACTTGTACGCGGTGATATCGTCTGGCTGGAAGCCGGCGATTTTGTACCCGCCGATGGCCGGATTATAGAATCGGAAAGCTTAAAAATAAATGAGGGTATGCTAACCGGAGAATCCGAAGCTGTGGAAAAGCATACAAATATCATCGCGAAAGAATCTCCGCTTGGAGACCGGCGTAATATGGCGTTCAGCGGTTCACTAGTTGTATATGGCCGCGGAACGCTAGTAGTAACGGGAACTGCACTCACTACCGAAATCGGAAAAATTGCTGAACTCATTGAAAGCGCCGAAGCCAAGCAAACGCCGCTGCAGCGCAAGCTCGAAACATTCAGCAAGCAGCTGGGGGTAGCAATTATACTCCTGTCCATTGTAATCTTTGCCATCCAGGCCGGACGTGTTTGGTTATCGAATGAGACTGTGGATACAACAGAAGCTATCCTGAATGCGTTAATGTTTGCAGTCGCTGTGGCGGTTGCTGCGATTCCCGAAGCTCTTTCCTCAATAGTAACTATTGTCCTATCCGTAGGTACTAATAAGATGGCTAAGCAACATGCGATTATTCGTAAGCTACCCGCTGTCGAAGCCCTTGGGTCAACCAGTGTCATCTGTACAGATAAAACCGGTACCCTCACCCAGAATAAAATGACTGTTGTAGATTACTTTCTACCAGAAGGTGACCGTGATCAATTCAATCAAGCGCCTGAAGAATGGTCTGAAGAAGCCCGGCGGCTCCTGCATATTGCCGTGCTCTGCAACGACTCTAACATTAATGAGGATGGTAAAGAGCTGGGTGATCCTACAGAGGTAGCACTTATTGCCTTCAGCAACAGCAAGAATAAAGATTATAAGGAAATACGCGATAATTTCCCTCGCGAAGCCGAACTACCTTTTGACTCGGATCGCAAGCTGATGACGACCTTGCATACTTTTAACGGACAAAAAGCAATGATTACTAAAGGTGGACCCGATGTGCTCTTTGGTCTATGCTCGCATGTACTGTTAAGTGGAAAAGAAGTGCCGATGACACCAGAAGTTCTTGAACGCTTCTTCGAAGCCAATGAGGAGTTCTCCAGCAGAGCACTCCGTGTACTTGCCTATGCCTACAAAACCGTACCAAATACAGTTACTGAAGTCGGATTGGAGGATGAACAAAATCTAGTGCTCGTAGGTTTGACAGCTATGATTGATCCACCTCGGGAAGCTGTCTACGGCGCGATCGCAGAATCTCAGAAGGCTGGAATCCGAACCATCATGATTACCGGTGATCATAAGACAACCGCACAAGCGATCGGCCGCGATATCGGTCTGATGACTGAGAATGAAATTGCCGTAACCGGCCAAGAACTCGATGCCATGTCTGACGAGGAACTTGATCAAAAACTTGAACAGATCGGTGTCTACGCCCGTGTCTCTCCGGAGAACAAGATCAGAATTGTCCGCGCGTGGCAGCGGAAAGGCAAAATAACAGCCATGACCGGTGATGGTGTAAATGACGCGCCTGCTTTGAAACAAGCAGATATCGGAGTTGCCATGGGCAGTGGAACCGATGTTGCCAAAGATGCGGCTGCCATGATTTTGACCGATGATAATTTTGTATCCATTGTCAATGCTGTATCTGTGGGCAGAACGGTATTTGACAATATTAAAAAAGCGATCGCCTATTTGTTTTCCGGTAACCTGGGTGCAATTATCGCCATCCTCTTTGCCCTTATTTTCAACTGGATTAATCCTTTCACAGCGATTCAGCTTCTATTCATCAATCTGGCGAATGATTCTCTGCCCGCCATAGCTCTTGGGATGGAAAAACCTGAACCTAATGTGATGAACAGAAAACCAAGAGAGCTCAAGGAAGGAATATTCGCAGGAGGAATGATGCAGGCCATTGTCACTCGTGGTCTACTCATAGGTATAGCTGTTATCATATCCCTGTATATCGGACTTCAGGATTCGCCTGATATGGGCGTAGCTATGGCATTCACAACCCTGATCTTGTCTCGTACATTGCAGACCTTTGCCGCCCGTTCGAACAGTCAAACTGCTATTGAAGCTGGCCTTTTCAGCAACAAATACGTCATCGGAGCCGTTCTGGTCTGCTTTGCCTTTTACGGCATTGCGGTTCTGCCAGGAGTTAGAGAAATCTTCTCGATTCCGGCTTCATTTGGAATGTCAGAGTGGCTGATTGCAGCAGGCTTAGCCCTCGGCTCCCTCATCCTAATGGAATTAACGAAGGTTGTTCGAAGAGCTTTTACACCCAAATCTGTTGAACAGAACCCTGTAAATTCCTGAGTAAGCTATAATTGACTGAAAAAAAAAACAGCGATCTCCAATGATGGAGTATCGCTGTTTTTCTGACATCTAGAGTTAAACCCAGAAAAGCTTCTGTTGATTTTAATCAAAATAAAATAATTCTTCGAATTTTTTATCCAACGCAATACATAAAATCAAAGCTAATTTTGCAGTAGGGTTAAACTGTCCGGTTTCAATCGAGCTTATAGTATTTCTTGAGACACCCACCATTTCTGCCAATTGTGCTTGCGATAATTTTTGTTCCGTTCTTGCTTCGCGCAGTTTATTTTTTAAAACCAAAGGTTCACTCATACTAATCACTCATCCCATAAAAGTAAATAAACAAAAACGAAACACTTATAATTAATCCTAAAATGAAATTGAGTAAATGCATCTTTTTCTTAGTTACAGAATACATCCCAAGACCTTCACAGCTCAAATATCCAAAAAACATGGCTATCAAGGCTTTTAATGCAAGATTTGTTTCCTGACTATGATTATATAAACTGAAGACACTCAGAATGCAAAATACAATCAACATTCCAATGAATCCGCTTTTTCTGCCTTTAGCAAATACAAATTCTTTTCCTTCGTCTCCTTTTTCATTTCTGCTTTTTTCTAATATTTCTTCCTTTTTCATGAAAATTTCTCCTTTCAAATTGAAAAGATGATGACAAGTTTTCTTGTCATCATTATTATAATACGCCAAGTTTTCTTGTCAAATAAAAAATAGCCCACTTCAATCCAAAGATTGGTAGTGGGCTATTTTCTATACCTTCATATATTCGTTATATAATTGCTCGAAAGTATTGTATCGTTCGGCTTTCCTGCCTACCTTGTTGTATTCCTCCAGATATTCATCCATGACCTTCAGAAACTCATTTTTAAAGACTTGAAGATGGTCAGAATCAAAATACTGCATGATATCAAACTTTTTAATTCCCTTCCATTCTGTCATTTCATCAAGAAAACCTTGTATGCCCATTGCTGCTAGATACGCATACGATCTATCACCCGATTCTACACTTGCTATAATCTTATTGCGGTAGTTGCACCATAATTCCTCATAAGTTCCGCCAAGATTATCATAGCTTGGGACAGGCTGCGCTACAAAATCCTTATACATTTTATTATACAAATCATTGATGTTTTTAAGGGCCTTATATGCTGCACTTCTGATTTCATCGATAGTCTTCGCCTCTATCACAGCCATATATGTCTTTTCAAAATCATCAGGAACATAACGGTACGTAGCTATTTCCTCTAAATATCTCTTAATTCCCCGTTTGAAATAAGTATTGTTCAAATGAGTTAGCGCATTTAACAAATTGTATAAAACTTCGCTTGAAGCATACCTTACTGCTCCTATATGTTCAGAAAGTAACGTATTCGCATATTCCTGTTTTGCTATGTCTATACACTTTTTCGCTCTACTGATACATTCTCTCCCTATAGGCATTGCCAGAGCATCGAGTGCTCTCTGTTTATATAAATTTAGCTTTTCCAAATATTCGGGTTTTGCACAGTATAACACCTGTAAATCCACCAGACATGAAATCATTGGACTCTCGAGATTGGCTTGATCTTCTATCCTTGTTTCCCATGGCGTACAATATAGATCGTATCCAATATCATCCAAGATAAAACACGAAGATATTCCCCAGCCTTGCTCTGTGTTATTAATTATGATTAGATCAAGATCGCTTTTTTCATGAAAATCCCCAGTACTAAAAGAACCTGTAAGCCCAATAATTGCAATATCATCAGAAAAATCTCTCTTAGCCCGTTCAATGACCATGCTAATAAGCTTTTCATTTTTGATTAAGATCTTTTCTTTATGAACAGCATCCATATCCATGTCCCCTCTCCAACCTTATTAATTCTATTGTATAAGCATGTTGTTAGAGTAGGTATTCCAACTTTAATTATATTAAATCTATACCAAGCCTTTCCTCTCCTTCAAAGAAAACAAAAAACGCGCTGGCAAGAGCATAATTAGCTTCTCTCCAACGCGATTTATAGTCATTAGTGAATATTTTTCTTTTTGAAACTGCCACCTTTAACTTCTGCAACATCGTAGACTACTACAAAAGCATTCGGGTCAATTTCACGAATAATATCTTTTATTTTACTTTCTTCCAGACGGTTAATGACACAAGTGATTTCTTTGAATTGTTCATTTGAGTAGCCGCCATAAGCATCTGTATAAGTTGCTCCACGACCCAATCGGTCACGAATAGTCTCGACCATGATTTCCGGTTGAATAGTGATGATTTTAAACGTTTTAGAGCCACTCAAACCTTCTTCAATAATATGAATGACCTTAGAAGCAATAAAATAAGCAAGTGCTGATAGAATAGCCCCTTGTAGGCCAAATACTGTTGAAACAACAATAAAGACAAACATGTTTAGAAATAAGATTAAATCACTGGTCCCAAAAGGTAATTTTCGTGAAAGTAAGACAGCTAACATATCTATCCCATCTAATGCTCCACCATTACGTAAGGCTAACCCCATACCAAAACCGATAATAATCCCGCCAACAACGGTAATTAATAAGGTATCACCTTCTATAATCGTCGGTACATGATGCATAAGACTAGTGCCAATAGCCAGTGAAGCAATACCGATAACGGAATAAAGAGCAAAGCTTTTACCAATTTGCTTATATCCTAGCCACACAAAAGGGATATTAATTATGCCAATTAGCAGCCCTAGCGGTAAGCCAAACAGTTCAGAGCCAACGATGCTTAGACCTGTGACACCTCCATCTGAGACGTTGTTGGGTATCAATACGGATTCTAGACCATAGGCAGCTATTAGCGCCCCAATAATAATCATGAATACTTTTGAGAATATCTTGAGTTTATTTGATTTCTGTTTTCGCGTTTCAATCATTGAATTTCTCCGTTTCACATTGCTTAATTTAGTCCATAAAAATTTCCTCTAAAGGTCTTCCGTCACCTGGATTAAAATCAATCCCTAAAATCTTTGCCATCGTGGGGGCTATATCTACCATTTCGATGTCCCCTATAGGATACCCATTTCTAATCTTTTCCCCGGAGACAACCAAGTTGCATCTATAGCCGTCTTTATCAGGAGAATAGCCATGCGTGGCAAATTTAACGCCTTGTTTGTCCAAATCAACAATCGTTGGTTCATCCATACTTTCGTCGAAACAATAACCTCTCTTAGCCTCAAGCATATACTTTGTGGTTTGGCCCACATGAAAATAATCCAGTTCATCTCTAGCATACAATTTCTCTATACCTGAAGATTCATCTCTCATATGATCTCCAATAACAGCTAATGCTATTTGCTCAGCTTCTTCATCGCCCTGCCGGATATGCAAGTAAGCCGCTCCACCCCCACACTGAAAGTAAGCTCTCCACTTCATTTCGCCGTTCTCTTCATAGATCAGGCCCTTTTCCTGCAAAAGGTTGTTCAAATGCACTCTGTACCTAACATTAAACTGGCCATGGTCCCCCAAAATTAAAAAAATCGTATCATCCTTCATCCCCGCTTCATCCACTGCCTGCATAATATCGCCTAACCTTTTATCCATACGTGTGATTACCTGCTTCACTTCGTCACTGTCAGTTCCATAAGCATGTTTGGCATCATCCAGATCGATCAGATGCATCATTAGAAGATTAGGTTTTTTGCGCTTAATCGTGTCTATAGCACATTTGGTCGTGAAGTCATCCAGATAGGGCTGCTCAATCCCTTTGCGGATCCGGCCATATTTCAGCTCCATATCCACGCAGTATAAGGGGCTTCCGCTTTTTAATATCTTCAGTGCCTGATTTTCGTTTTTGATGGCTCTGATTTCAGGTATATTGTATTGGATGGAGGATTTACCCGATACTGGCCATAGGATTCCGGCTGTGCTCATCTTATGCTCGCGCGCAACATCGTAAATCGTTGGCACCTTGATCGCATTTCTAAACCAGAACCAATTCTGCTCCTCTTCCTTAATAAAAGGCTGAAACGGATTGTTGTGATGGATGCCATGCTTATCCGGATATACACCGGTTGCTATGGTGGTATGCACTACATATGTGAGCGTGGGATACACACTTTTCAATTTATGGCTATGGGCTCCGTTTTTAATTAATTCCGCTAAGTTTGGAAGCCGGCTGGCCAATGCCCAGTGGTCTTCTGAAAAGGCATCGTAAGAGATGACGATCAAATGCTTGGCCATAGCCGTTTGTGCTTTAATTGACTTCATAGAATAAGCCCCTTAGGTTCGTCATGTTCAGGCTGCTCTTTAGGTAAAGTTATAAATACGAATAATCCAATAATAAAAAGTGGGATAATCGCTAAAATACTAAATTTAGCATTACCTGTTAAGGTTGTTGTTAAAGACATTACAGCAGGACCAACAATGGCCGCGAACTTGCCAAAAATATTGTAAAAACCAAAGAATTCATTGGAATTCTCCTTTGGAATGATCTTCGCATAATAAGACCTGCTGAGCGCCTGAATGCCTCCCTGAGCGGAACCAATTAGCGCACCTAAAATAAATATATGCCACACTGAAGTGATAAAAAAAGCCGCGATGCAGGAAATGATATATGTAACAATCCCCACGATTATCAAAGTCCTGGCGGAGTATTTTTTGGCGAGATTACCATACAGGATTGCACAAGGAAAAGCGATGATCTGGATAACTAATAATATCCCCAGTAAGGTAAAGGTGTCAAAAGCATCCGCACCCAGAACCGATGTGGCATAGGGCACCACCATTTTAATAATCGTATCTACCCCATCAATATAAAGAAAGTACGCAATTAAGAAAACAAATACAACTTTATGCTGTCTAACATTCCTAAAGGTGTCTCCCAGTCTTTTAAAACTGTTGATTACAGGTCTTGGTTCAGGCTCAATATAATATCTCTGCTTCACATCTCTGATCATGGGTATGGTCAACAGCCCCCACCAAAGGGCAGTAATGATAAACCCAATCTGATAACCGATCGACTTATCCATCCCCATAAACAGAATCAATAGCAGGCTGATGCCAAATGGAATGACGCTGGCGATATATCCATAAGCAAAACCTTTTGTGGATACCTTATCCATCCTTTCATCAGTGGTTATATCCACAAGAAAAGAGTCATAAAAAATATTGGCTCCAGCAAAACCTATGACAGACAGGATGTAAAACACAATCAATAACTGCCACTGCCCGCTCGCAGGTGCAACGAATGCCAACGAAGCCGTAGCCAGCACACCGATCAAAGAGAAAAATAAGAAAAAGCGCTTTTTCTTATCCTTGTAATCTGCGATCGTGCCTAAAATCGGACTAAGGATAGCCACAAGAATACTAGCAATGGAGTTAAAGTACCCTAAATCCATGCTGCTGTTAACATTTGAAAACATGCCAAATACAATAGGCAATAATGCAGTTGTAACCGCCATCGAATAGGCTGAATTACCACAGTCATATAAAATCCATGATTTTTCCTCTTTGCTAAGTTTCATCTAACAGCCACCTTTTCACCTATTTGTAACTGTTATATCATTTCAGCATAAGAGCCATGTTAAATGAATGTTAATTCCATCACAACTTCTTCATAAAAAAACGACCTTTTAAAAATCGAAAGGTCGCTTACTCGCTTTTATATATGATTTAATATTTGACGATATATTCGCAATATTCATCCCCATTAACATTACATTTTATTTCCCGGACGGAAACTCGTTTCCCACGAATTTTAGTAAGTGCTCCTTCGATAATGGCCCCCTCCAGGTCACAAACCATTTTCCCTTCCATAATAGGTAACCCTTCGCAGAAACAATCGTGTACTGCAATCGTCATCCCCTTGTCATCTTCATGGGTTATTATAGGAATCCCTATCTTCAATTCTTCGAATAACTCGAATAGTTCATTAACCGAGGTAACACCAAATTCTTCCCCAATTTTTCTTCCTATAGTCAACGTTGTACCCTTACCATTCATGGGTAACGCTTGATATAAACCAATCAGTCTGATCGTTCTGAAAAGCTCTAAAGGTACGACATTACCTAAATTTTTTCTCTTTATTTTTTTCATATCTGTAAAAGTAAATTGATCCATGCCAGTAGCCTCCAATTGCTTATGTAATTTATATTTCAAATTTAATTGATATATTGAGTATAAACGTATCCAATAATTGCTTTGTGATCTTACGCACATCCTATTTTTTTGTAGAACTATAACAGAAAAAAGCAACTTCCCTATTGGCAAGTCGCTCCTTCATTCATTAGAGGCAGCAGCATCTCAAATATGATAATCATAAACCCAAGGCAAAATAACCCTCACGCTAGTTCCAACCTGAACCTCTGAATCTACCTTAATATGCCCCCCATACATTTCGATTAGTTGTTTACAAATCGATAATCCAATCCCTGTCCCTTTTTGCTTGGTAGTAAAGAAAGGGTCAAATATCCGTTTTAATTTATCCTGTGGAATTCCTTCTCCATTGTCTTTAAAGAGTAGAATAATTTCGTTTGTCTCAGCAGCTGTGGTAACAGAAATATCTATTCTGCCTCTAAAAGCTGTGAAGGAATCGATACTATTTTTCAAAATATTAAGAATTACCTGCTCTAGCTGAGAGGCGCTTCCAAACGTTAGTACTTTTTCTAAAGAGCACTCTACTGAAAGTATAATATCATCACTAAGTATGAGTTGATTCACAATGTTATTAACTCTATGTATAACCTCCATAACGTTAAATACTACGCCGTTATTTTTTGTACTGTCACCTTTTCGAGCCAGTATTAGAAAGTCCGTTACTAATCCATTCAGAGCATCAATCTCTTTGATGGTGATATCCAGATATGCACGCAATTCATCCGCTTTAATCTCCGGCTCATTTAGCCTGATATTTACAAGCTGAGCAAAACCTTTAATCGAAGCTAGCGGATTTCTTATTTCATGCGCCATTCCTGCTGCCATTTGTCCCATAACAGCAATTTTTTGTTCATGTAAATTGTCAATCTGTTGATTTTTATTAGACAAATAACCTTGTGCAAAGCCAGTAAAACGGGTCCAGTTGCATTCCATTAAACGATTATAAAAAAACAATCGGATCGCGGAATCATCTACAAACTCTTCAATGATCTTAAACATAATATTCTGAGCGGTTAAATTTAAATCCTTGCTCATATCAAGTAAAATATCAAAATGATCACCGAATATTTCTGCAGTATAAACCCCTTGCTCAGCCCCCTCTTTTTCTAGCAGGTTTAAGTATTGATCGTAACCAAAAGAATCAAAAAACAAGGCTTCTACCATACTCATTAATATCGTACTGAATGATGAATCTAACAATTCCTTATGCGCCTCTACAAACCAGGAGAATTCGATGTTTTTCATAGTCATAGAATGATAATGCCTGTTTAAAATGATTGGAACTGCTAAGGTTAATGACGAACGCAATTCATTTTCTTTGTATGACATTTTCATCCTCCTTCTTTGTAGTTTGTATTCAAGATATGTGTATATTTTCCTGCTTCAAAAACACAGTAATTCACTTTGTTTTAATCACTATATTATATTCTGACACTTGACTGTTAGAGTAGCATCGAAGATAATTACAACCTCACCAAAAAAACTATAATTAGGAAGATCATTGATTTTGAAAAGGGGCGGTCGTCATTAGCTGGTTAAGTGATCTCTATAAATTACAGAAGCAGGAGCTAAAGAAGGACATCGAGCCCTCTTTAGTCAATGCTATCTTTCGAATGTATGATAAATTCCCCAGGATTGGACTTAAAGAGCGGATCGGCCAGCAGGATATGTCTCTAGATATCGCTGATGCCTATATAAATGGTCGTAACGCGATGATTGAAGCTGGAGTCGGTATCGGCAAGTCCTTTGCCTACCTCATTCCCAGCCTGCTTATTAACCAAATCTCAAGGCAACCGGTTATTATTGCGACATCCTCCATACAACTTTCAGAACAAATACATAAAGATCTGAGATTCATCGGAAGTCGTCTCGGATTTACAAGGGTACGTTCGGTAGTTGGAAAAGGCATGGGGCAGTATGCTTGCCGGTATAGGGCAGCAGATCTGTTCCAAGCGGATGATTCAAACACTCCTCTGTCTGCGCTTGCTCAACAGATTGTGAATTATGAAATTGATGAGCGGGCAGATATTAAGGGCGGGGTTAGTGATGCTGTATGGTCTAACGTTTGTGTGAATGATTGCAAATTTGAACGTTGCCATTATAAAAGTACATGTACGTTTTATGAGATGAGAGCTAAAATTAATGCCAACGCGAGTGACATGGATTTTATTATCGTAAACCAGGATCTGCTCATCCGTGATTTAATCAAGAAAAAGGAAGGAACGAAGGGGTTAATCACCGAACGGCCGGCTCTGATCGTAATTGATGAAGCTCATAATCTGGAAGCGAAGGTTAGAGATGCAAGAACGCTCGAATTTACTTACCGGGGAACCTGCCGTATTCTGGATGACGCCTTACAGATTCTCTTCAAGCAATCTGCCGATACGGAGCTTATGCCGCAATTTAAATTTATAAAAAGATGCGTTGGCCATATTTTTAAACAAGTAGAGGCAGACTTACTGCAAACAGCCAAGCAGGACAATGACCGTATAAAAATATCGCAGATCACAGGAATCCCCTTAAGACGAGCGGCACAGGTTTTAAAAGATTTTAATCTCAGCCTTTCCGTCTTAACTTCACGGCATGAACGGGAGATTGACAATATTTTTGAATCCATGAACGGACTTATCGACCTCTTTGATGTACTCGCCGGAGTAGAGGATAACTATCTGATCTGGGCAAGTAATACCCAGCGGGAGAGTACCCTTAGTATCTGCCCTAAAGGGATAAGCCAGTTTCTGAAATATACCTTATTTAACGGGAAAACCTCAGTTATTTTAACGTCAGCAACCATGTGTCAAAGCGGAGAAACGCTGGAGGAACAATACGCTTATCTCACTGAGTCCCTCGGTTACAGGGGAGATTATATGGAGCGCCAAGCTTCACCGTTTGATTATGACAACCACACCATGCTGTATATTGCCAAGGACATCCCCTACTATAACCATCAGCGGCGGGAAGATTATCTTGAAGCGGCATACAAGGAAATGATGAGGCTCTGTAATTTAACAGACGGGCGGACATTAGTTCTTTTTTCAGCTAAAGAGGATATGAAGTATATTCATAAGAAGTTAAACTCTGAGAAGCTTGCATGGGCATTACATGTTCAAAGGGAAGGCTCGTCCCAGGACGGGGTGATCGCTGACTTTCGGGGCAGTAAAGGCGTTCTACTTAGTACCGGTGTATTCTGGGAAGGTGTGAATATCGAAGGTTCCGATTTGTCACAGTTAATCATTTTCCGTCTGCCTTTCCCTGTTCCTGCCGATCCTGTCTATGAATATAAGACTTCGATGGCAAAGAATCCCTTGAAGGAGGTTTTTGTACCGGACATGCTGCTTCGGTTAAGACAAGGAACCGGGCGCCTGATCCGCAGTGAAACTGACCTTGGTGTACTCAGCATACTCGATTCCCGCCTATCCATTGCCGCCAAAAAGGATTACCGGGATCAGGTACTGGAAGCCTTACCTTTTAAAAAGGTTACTGAGGATTTCAAGGTTCTGGAGAAGTTTGTGAAAGAAAAAGGGATACAGCTTAGTGATACGTAGAGAAATGAAAAAAAGCAACCCATCCGCAGACAAGTCGCTTCTAAATCCTGTAACGTTATCTGGCAATTAAACAACTTTATGTTTGTATACCCGCATCGCTAATAAATACGCAACTACTAGAATGGCTATGCACCATATGATGGCTCCCCAAATATCATTGCCGACAGGCTGCCCCATCAGGAGGGAGCGAACCGCCTCTACTATAGATGTAACGGGCTGGTTTTCAGCAAAGGCGCGAACGACTGGCGGCATCGATTCGGTAGGCACAAAGGCCGAGCTGATGAAAGGAAGGAAAATAATCGGATAGGAAAAAGCAGTCGCGCCGTCCACCGATTTTGCGGATAGTCCAGCAATTGCCGCGACCCAAGTTAGAGCCAGCGTAAACAATATGAGGATGCCAGCAACCGCCAGCCATGAGAGCACTCCTGCCGATGAACGAAACCCCATAATCAATGCAACAAGAATGATGACGCTAACTGAAATCGCATTGGATATCAGGGAGGTCAGCACATGTCCCCACAGCATGGTAGAACGTGCAATCGGCATAGAATGGAATCTCTGAAAAATCCCTTTTTGCACATCGTTAAACAGGCGGTAAGCCGTATAAGTTACACCACTTGCAATAGCGATCAGTATGATCCCGGGCAACAAATAATTCACATAGTTATCCGTACCCGCCTGGATGGCCCCACCGAACACGTAAACAAACAACAGCATAAATGCAATTGGCATGATAGTTACCGTGATGATGGTATCCATACTGCGGAGAATATGGCGCATAGAGCGTCCAAGCATTACACTCATGTCACTGAAAAAGTGCTTCTTAATCATTTCCATTTACTTCCCCTCCTTTTTGCCGATGATTGCGAGGAATATTTCCTCCAGCGTCGGCTGCTTTTCAATGTACTCAACTTTTGCGGGCGGGAAACGCTTTTTTAGTTCTTCGAGTGTACCGCTCGCAATAATTTTACCTTCATGTAGAATGGCAATTTGATCAGCAAGCTGCTCTGCTTCTTCCAAATACTGCGTCGTCAAAAAGACAGTCGTACCGCCGTCGGCAAGCTCCTTAACCATCTTCCATACATCAATCCTTGCCTCAGGATCAAGTCCAGTGGTTGGTTCGTCGAGGAAAATAATCTGCGGTTTTCCAACAAGGCTCATCGCGAGATCTAATCTCCGGCGCATCCCGCCTGAATAAGTGGATACCTTGCGATCCGCGGCATCGGTCAAAGTGAAGCGTTCCAGCAGATCGTCCGCAACTTGACGCGGATGCTTCTCATGGCGGAGCCTCGCAATCATGATCAGATTTTCCCGGCCGGTCAGAATCTCATCCACGGCGGCAAATTGACCCGTCAGGCTGATGGACTGGCGTACATAATCAGGCTTTGTGGCGACATCGAATCCGTTCACTGCAGCAGTCCCGCCATCTTGATTTAGCAAAGTGGTGAGGATTTTGACAATGGTGGTCTTGCCTGCGCCATTGGAGCCAAGCAGGGCAAAAACGCTGCCCTGCTCCACTTCAAAATCCACCCCCTTTAAAACTTGAAGCTGTCTGTAGGACTTTTCCAACCCAACCACTTTAATGGACTTGTTCATTGCATTCCCTCCCTAAGGTTTTGTTAACATATCTTCATGGAATTTTCCCCGCAAAACTCACTTCGGAAGCTCAGGCTTATAGGACTGTAACCTTTGTCAAATCAGCTTCCATGCCTTTGAGCGCAGCGAAGGTCAACTTATCCATCATTGCACCGTCAAAGTTGATCGTTTTAATTGCACGATAAAACTTCTTGGATAACGAAAACCCGGAGAGGAATGACACATTTTTTAACGTCGCACCTCTAAACGAAATATCGTTCAGCGCCGACTTTTCAAACTTGACCCCGATAAAGGTCTGGCCGTCAAAACATAATCCCCGCAGATCTGAGGTTTTAAATTCCACACCGTCAAAGATACAGCTCTCAAAGATTGTTTTCGTAAGATCAGTCGTACACAGCTTGACGTCGGTCAGTCTTGCACTGATAAATTTCGCCCCTGTAAGTCCTGATGAGCTAAAGTTGGTGCGAACAAGAATAGATTTGTGAAAGCTCGCATTTGCCAGTTCAATGCCGGACAGATTGCAGTCGGTCAGATTAGCGCTGTCGAACTTGGCCTCGCCTACGTCACTGCCCGCGAAAGAACTGCCAGTCAAGTCAGCGCCTGTAAAATCGGAACCCCGCAACGCGCTCACTTTAAAATCCCCTTTATGGGCGGTAACGCCTGCAAAATCGCTCTTCGATAAGTTGCTCGCCCTAAAGCTCGTCACCACCTGCCGCTCAAGTGAACGGGAGAGATTGGCAACCTCCTGCACCGTCTGTTCAATGTCGCCAATGCTGTCTATCGTCATCTTAAACGCCGTTTCATCATCCTTGCCTTCAGCCTTGAGTTCACTGAACCGCTCCTGCAAATCGGAAAGGAGGTCACTCTTTAATTCAGCAACGATTTTTATCCCGTCATAGGGTGCGAATACGCCATTTAAATACATGTTTAATTTCTCATTCATATTATCAAGTCTCCTTATAATAAGTTTTCAAGCACACGCTTTGCGTACTCCCAATTAGTCTTGTTATTGGCGTAAACAGCTTTCCCCTTCTCGGTAATCCGAAAATACTTCCGTCGTCCCCCCTGAGACTCATCCCCCCAATACCATTCAATGTCACCGTCTGCCTCAAGCCGCCGGACGCTGGAGTACATCGTAGCTTCTTTTAATTCATATTCGCCTCCGGAACGCTCAGCAATTAATTTGACGATTTCATATCCATAACGATCGGCTTCGGACAAGAGCCGTAATACCATCGTATCGGTATGTCCTCGCAGCAGATCGGATGTGATTTTGTTCTCACTCATTTCATCACCTCATAATCGCATTGTATATCATACTACTGTGACAGTCAAGGTACTTTGATCATCATGTTTATACAAAATAAAAAAATGCCGTCCTTAGTTGTCTAAGGCAGCATTTTTCTCTTTTAAGTCTGAAGTTCCAATCTACGCTAACCAGAAATAAGTTGATTTACGTCTGCTGGTAATTCACAGCTACCTGCAGGCAACCCTCACACAAAAATGCATAATAAATCCCCTCGCTGTCCTCGGCCTGTTCCATGTCCATTTGGGCAATAAACTTCATCGTCTTCGAACAGCAAGGGCACACAGGATATTCCGCATCCTGAATCCAAGCCGGATGTCCTCCAATCTGCGACGCAGGCGCCTCAAGCATCCAATATGAATTTTCATAGGTTCCCATCTGTCGTTCCGATAGCTGCATGGCATGCCATGCTATTTCTTCCCTGTCTTCATTTGCAGGCAAAAAATCAGGAACGGTATTATATTCACTCCACGAATATTGGCCATCCAGCTCCGCTTTCATAAACACGGTGCCATAACAATTACAATGCATGCAAGCTGCAATCCTTAACCGCTGGCCGGAAAGCTTCATAAATTGAACCAGTGGATTCTGCAAATCGTAATCAAACAGCACTGTCAACTTACCGCCACACCAAGGGCAGGAATGCTCACCCGCCTGTAGCGCCGCTACCGCCGTATGATCCCGATCCATCCCATTTTTTCCGTCCCTGTTTACTTCAAAATGATAACTCTCGGGGTAAAAAAGCAGCCTTTTCCCACCGTCGGGATCTAATTCCCATCCTGCTTCGTGAGCATAGCTTTCCGGAGACACATTTAACTCCGATGTCCATCGAGGCCGATGCTGCCGCCATGTCTCGAACTGCCGAACAACCTCTTCATCACCAATCCAGGCCATTGCAAGCAGCAAATGATTACGGTTTTCCGAGTCATGCTCTAACTGATGAATGATCTTATCACGGATCTCCTGACCCGCTTCTTTATAGAGAATGCCGGGATAATACTTCCCGTTAAGAAAAAAAGCCTCCAGCCCCCGTTCAATGGAAGCACTTGAAAAACATATAAGCGACAGTAAAATGGTTTCAGCCTGGTCAAAATCATCTTCTTCCATCAATTCAATGGCGTAGGTTTCCAATCGCTCCCTTTCGCTTTCAGTCAGTTGACGATATAACTCTTGCGCGGTTTTGTGATAGGGAATTACGTGTTCAAGCGGGCTCAATCTCCGCGGTTTGTGCATGATTTTAAGAATTTCAACCGGATCATTCACACCTGCGTACAAATCAATGTCTTTTCGATTTTGTTCAATATAAGCCTTTTCCTCCAGCGCAAGCTTCCTCTGATGACAGGGCATGCAGATTCCACCTGTCTTTAAAGCAGTTGCAGGAAGTATGCTTCCCTTGCAGCCTGAGGTTTGGCAGGGTATACGCTCGCTCATCGTATCTCTCCTATTCTGTATAAGTTATTCTCAAAGACTATTATTAATAAGCTAAACTGCATTATAGAATTAGCTATATTATAGAATTAGCTGCATTAAATATACCACCGGATTTAGCAGCTTTAAATTCATTTCAGATTTCAATTGGATATATCCCCCACCATCACCTTATACCGAAATAAAAAAGGTTAACCAGATATTTCTGGTTAACCTGATAAACGAAAACTCCCCCGGATAAAGAAGAACCGGTGCCCTTGTATTAAGCTTAATCCGTAATCTTCACATTTCCAAACACAGCCTTATTCCTCGAGTCATCCCCGGGATTGCTAAGTGCTATGCCAATATACACCTTGCGGTTCATCGGAATCTGAACAGTTCCGACCGTTTGCCAGTTATTCCCGTTACTCGAAATAGCCCCTTTGAAGGTATTTCCACTTCGGGTCAGCTTTAGCCATCTTGGAGCCGAGGCAGCCGCAGTCTGATCAACCATATTGCCGGCAGTCTCTGCACGATACTGGAAGGTTGCCCCATTTTCGGGGGTAAGCATCATATCTGCATGCTTCGAATTATGACCCAGCGACTCCCGAATCATAATGCCGGCCTTGGCCCAGCCGTCCAATCGGCTAGTGGACTGCACTTTAACAATAATCTCCGCATTGCCTCGCACGGATTGGTATATATAATTCAGTTGATCTCCATTTCCCCAAATATCCGTAGAGCTGCTGCTGAGTGTAAATTGCTTATTGGAAGAATTGTAGGTAACGTTCCCCGGCATGGAACCGATATTCCGCGCCTTCCATCCTGTTGGTAATTGAGCCGGATAGTCTTGTTCTACCGGAGGCGTCCAGCCTGGCGTAGGCCAGGTTTCACGTTCTTTGATATTGGCCAGCTCATCTTCTGGCCAGGCCCCGTAAGCAAAGAACGACAGACGCTTCACACCTGGATAATTCTCGCGGATTCCCTTGTAAATCTCCTGATATTGATCATCTGTCCAGTCATTATCCAGCGTCGCAACAATTTCCACGTCACTGCCGTTAATCCGGTCGCTCGTATCCTTCAGGATGCCGTAGGAAGTGCTGTATACCCAATCACTGTTGAACTCCCAGTCATCAAAGTACGCCATTGGTGCAACAAAGTCGATATCATCCTTGAATTTCGCTACATTCTGCCCAACTTCAATGAATTCTGGCGGCAAAATATACACACCGAGCTGCACATCCGGCTTCGAGGACTGGGTGATATCCTGACGGATATCGCCCACATACTGTCCGATTTGATCGGTCCTCCATTCATTCCACTGCTCACGCTGAGGCGAATCTGTCTCGAAGTCAATGCTGAGCGGTGAATACCCGAACTGCGCCTGATACTTCGCAACCGTATAATCACTGACGTCCATGTTGTAATTGTCGAAGCGGATCCAATCCAGCACAACGCCATCCACATCATAATTCTCGATCACTTCCTGAATAATGGAACGCTCATACTGCTGCACTTCATGGTGAATCGGATTGACGAAGTATTCGTTGCCGTTAGAACCTGTAAACGGAGTCTGAACCCCGTCAACCAGCGCCTGCATCTGCCATTCATCGTGCTCCAGGAAAGCCTGCTGATCATGGAACTGCGGAATCCAGGCATGAACCTTGATTCCTGCAGCATGGGCTGCCGTAATGACAGCCTGCAGGGCGTCGAAATTCTGGTAGCCTTGGGCAATTGGTGCGATATCACTCTGATAAAATACACTTCCAGACGGAACCTCATCATCTTCATCCTGCTTCACGTTCATGCTAATAACATCGACGCCATAGCTTGTAGACAGCGCGATGAAATTCTGGACATCCGTCATGTTCTTAAACTGGTTTACGGTCCGTACAATAACTTCCGTTTCGAAAGGGGGGTTACTCTCCTCCTCGGCCATAACAGGAACGGAACCACCGGCTATCGAAGAAACCAACACGATGCTTAACAGTGCTATGAACCTCGATCTCAACGCAAATGCCATAATCTCGCCTCCACAAGTATAAAATTTTATAATAGTCTTATTTCGTCGCGTTGATTTTCTTAACATTTTCCTGCCATTTTTCGGTTCTGAATTCAAGCAGCTTAGCCAGCCCCGCTTTTTCGGTGTTCTTTTTAGCTGTCTCCAGCGCCGACAGCACCGCTTCATCCGACTTCGCCTGTACTATCTGGGCGTAAGCAAGGGTATAAATATCCCCGATATTCTGTGCGATGATGCCGATCTCCGTATCCGGAATCGGATCGGTATTTACAAACTCCGTGATATCCAACGCGGTTTTCCAGGTCACCGTGGACTGCGCCACGGTCTCCCAGGATTTCTGGTTCGCGGAAAGCAGCGCCTCGAGGCTCATTTTCGCCGTATCAATAAAGGTTGTATTTCCCGCCCAGTTAAAGTCCTCGAATTTCCGCATCGTTTCCGTGCGCTCGTTAGCAGGAGTCGTCTTGTATTTCTCGTTCGGGATTGGCGCTCCGTCCGCATCCTCTTCATCCCAGTACAAGCCTTTAGGACCGAAGAAAAGCACCTTCTGTCCCTCCGGACCCGTAATCCAGTCAAAATAAGCGAAGATGGCCTCTGGATCCTTGGCCTTTTTCGTAATGACATTAACGTTCCAACCCAGCGTCTCAAAGCCGCTTACAAACACTTGTGTTTTGTCTAGACCGGCTTTATGAATCGGCCATATAATCTCATAACCGCTGTCCGGATTATTCGCTGTCAGTGCCCGGTGTCCCTCGGCTCCATACGTAGTGATATTGGATTCGACCATGACTGCTACCCGGTTGGTATTGACCTTTTCTTTGACCGCATCCTGGGTTTGCTGCAGAGCATCCTGCGTAATCAGCCGTTCACGATACAGCTTATTAATATACAGCACCATCTCCTCGTAAGCGGGATCGTCCAAGATAGATGACAGCTTGTCGCCATCCGGATATCCCATGAGTGAAATGAACTTACTGGTGGAGTTCTCCTTAAAACCACCATACATAATTTCCAGACCTGCCCCCTTCTCCCCAACCTCCAGAGGTACTACATCCGGATACTTTTCTTGCACCTTAAGCAAATATTGATACAAATCATCGAAGGTCTCAAGCGCCGGTCTGCCGAGTTCGTTATAAATATCTTTATTCACCATCCATCCGCCGTTGCCGAATTGCCCGGATGTATACCAGTTCGGGATTTGATAGATTTTCCCGTCTTCTGAACGGAGCAAATTCAGGGTGGATTCCTTCACATATTTCTTGAAGTTCGGATACTTCTCATAGTAATCATCCAGCGCAACGAGTTGTCCTGCCTGCACCAGCCGTTCCACTGAGGATCCCCGGTCAGTAAAAATGACATCCGGTAAATCACCGCCGACGATCATCGTGTTGAGCTTTTCTCCGGCCGCTCCTCCGGATTGTATGGGTTCAACAGTAACCTTACGGTTCTCCTGAATCCATTTTGTCGCCTCATTATCCCCCCATGGTGATGTCGTAAGCCAGTCATAGTTTCCATAGAAGCTGAAGGTGACGGGCTTGATCCCGCTGCCGTCATCTGTGGCGGCCTCAGTATTCAGATTTTTCTCGCTTGTGTTTGGTGAAGTGTTAGAATTTCCTCCTCCGCTACAGGCAGCGAGAAGAAGCACCAGTGAAGTCAGCAAAAGAGATACCCATTTCATACGATTGCGCATCTTTTCCCTTCTTTCTACATAATATGGAGACTGCTATTCTTTCATCGAACCGATCATTACGCCCTTAACAAAGTACTTTTGGAGAAAAGGATACGTCAGGATAATTGGAATGGTAGCGATCATCATCGTAGCCATAGTCAGTGACTTCGTGGTAATCGTCCGATTTCGGTTCATATGATCCAGCGCGATAGCATTCGATGAGCCTATTTGGGTCATGATGTTGGAGTTCATAATCTGGCGCAGAAGGGTCTGTATAGGAAGCAAATGATCCTTTGTAATATAGATCGCTCCCGTAAACCAGTCGTTCCAGTAACCTACTGCGGTGAATAAGGCAATCGTGGCCAGCACCGGACCGGAGACGGGAATGACGATTCGGAAAAAAATGCCGTAGTTGCTGCTGCCGTCGATTTTGGCCGATTCCTCCAACCCCTCCGGCAGAGCGTGGAAGAAGGTGCGGATGACAATCATGTTCCAGACACTGATGATGCCGGGGATAATCAGCACCCAAAAGGTGTCCAGCATACCCAAAGAGCGAACTAGTAAATAACTAGGGATGAGCCCTCCACTGAAGAACATCGTAATCATGAAGAACACCATATATTGTTTTCGAAATAGCAATGTCTTCTTGGACATTCCGTAGGCTAACAGTGCCGTGAAAAAGACAGACAATGCCGTGCCGCATAACGTTCTAAGAATGGTGATCAGAAAAGAATTCAGCAGGCGTTGATCCTGAAACACAATATAATAATTTTCCAGAGTAAAAGCTCTCGGTAACAAGGTTACACCACCGAGCGCCGTATCGCTCCCTAGATTAAAGGAAATGACCAGCGCATTCCAAAACGGGTATAGCATGAGTAACGCCAGCAGCGTCAAAAGGATATAAATACTCCGCTGCATGATTTTGTCGCCTAGGCTTAGTCTCATTGTTCACCCCTCCTAAAAGGTTTATGGAGCATCGGAAGCATTCGCTATGAGTAGTAGTACTACCAGAGACTAACATCTGCCCGGCGAGCGATTTTGTTGGCCGTCACTAGCAGAATGACACTGATCACCGCCTTGAATAGCCCTACCGCTGTCGCATAAGAGAATCTGGCATTTAAAATCCCAACACGGTACACATAGGTGTCGATAACATCGGAGTAGGGTCGCAGAATTGGATTGGTTGCCAGCAGCAAAATGTCCTCGAAGCCCGCACTGAGCAGACTGCCGATGGCAAGAATCATAAAGATGATGATAATGGGGGTAATGCTGGGGAGTGTAATCAAGTGAATTTGCTTAAACCGGCTTGCTCCATCTATAGAAGCGGCCTCATATAGGGTTGGATCAATGCCTGCAATCGCGGCCAGGTAGACAATGCTGCCGAATCCGACCTCTTTCCACACATTTACGCTTACTAGAATCGACCAGAAGTATTTGGGTAACGCCAGGAAGTTAACTGGTTCCCCTACCAGATTGAATCGCTCCAGCACATAGTTCACCGTCCCGTTGTCAACGGATAACAGCGAAAATACAAAACCGGATACTATAACCCAGGACAGGAAATAAGGTAAATAACTGACGGTCTGGATAATGCGTTTAAAGCCCATATTTCCTATTTCATTCAGCATCAGCGCAAGAAGAATCGGGGCAGGAAAAGAGATAATCAATTTAAGCAAGCTAATCACAAGGGTATTTCGCATCACATTCCAGAACTCCGGCGCCTCGAAGAACATTCTGAAATGCATAAATCCAACCCAGGGGCTCTTCATAATGCCGCCAAAAATATCGTATTGCTGGAATGCCATAACCACGCCATACATCGGAATGTAGCTAAAAATGAATACAAAGATAATTCCCGGCCAAACCATGGACTGCAAATCCAATTGACTGATAAATTTCTTCCATCTACGCGGTTTCTCGGCCGTGTTCATCCGCTTTTCCTCCTCTGGACGATTCTAGTGAAACAACGGCAACAACGATTTGTTCTTCTCCAGCATTTCATCCAGCAGTTGTTCAGCTACGGTGACCGAAGGCACGAGCGGATGATGAACCATAGCCTGCAGGGCTATATCCCGGTCTCCGTGCACAGCCGCTTCGATGGTGAGGCTCTCGTATTGTTTGACTGCAGCCAGCAAGCCTTTTACGGGCTGAGGAATTATGCGCAGCGGAATCGGCAGCGGACCTTGCTTGGTGACCATACAATTCACCTCAATGGAGGCATCGTCCGGCAAGAAGTCAATAATTCCGTTATTCCTTACATTCAACGTCTGGATATCGCGGGAATCATTATAAATGGAGCGCATCAGCAGCACTGCCGCCTCCGAGTAGTAGGCTCCGCCGCGCTGTTCCAGCTGCTTGGGCTTTTCCTTCAGCTCTACGTTCCGGTACAGTTCAAACAGCTCTTCCTCCACCTTCTTCACTACCTCAGCGCGCGATCCAGTCGTTGCTGCTGCTTCCTTCTGTTCCGCAAGCATCGCGTCCGTCATATAGTAATAGCTCAGGTAATAAGAGGGAATCGCTTTCAAAGCATTCAGAAACCGGTAGTCCCAGGAATCAAACGGCACATTGCTCGCCTTGTAGCTCTGCGGGTAATCAATGAGCTCCTGCAGCTTGCTTTTACCGTCAATCACGATATCGGATACCCAGTGCAGATGGTTGATGCCGACAAACTCCGCGTAGATCTTCTCCATAGGAAGTCCGAAGAACTCGGAGAGCCACTTTTGAAAACCGATCGGTGAGTTGCACAATCCTACGCTTTTTACCGATGAGTATTTGTGAACAGCTTCAGTCACCATACCGGCCGGATTCGTAAAATTCAGCAACCAGGCATCCGGAGCCAGCTCCTCAATGTCTTTGCAAATATCCAGAATGACCGGGATGGTCCGTAGGCCTTTCATCATCCCTCCGGGACCTGTCGTCTCCTGGCCGATGACATTGTATTGAAGCGGAATTAATTCGTCCCATTTGCGCGCTTCCAGCATGCCTACCCGGATTTGCGTGCATACAAAGTCCGCTCCGGCAATGGCTTCCCTGCGTTCCAACGTCTGGACCACGGTAATCGGCAGTCCGGACTCAGCGATCATGCGTTTGCTCAGTTCTGCAATCGTATGCAGCTTCTCCCTTCCCTCCTCAATATCCACCAGCCATACTTCGCGGATGGGAAGCTCTTGGTGATGCAGGATGATGCCTTCAATAAGCTCAGGCGTATACGATGATCCCGCTCCGATGACAACCAGCTTCAATGTTTCCTCCATGATAGACCCTTCCTTCATCTTTTTCATTTTGGTCTTATAAAAACTAGCCTATTGTGTTCGGTACTTTCCCCTGTGATAGATTATCTAGAACCTTCTGATCTACACGCATACCGCTGCTTTCCATAGCCAGAACGACCGATCCTACAACCGGCTCCCGGGTCAAAATCCTTAAAGTGCCATTCGGAGCCGACAACTTCACTCTTCTCTCAATGGCCCGCCGGATGATGCCTGAGCGGTCTCCCTTTGTCAGCAGGCTGCCTGCAAGTACGATGTCGAAGAAGTCCTCCTCCATGCCCAAGCGACGGATGGCCGATACCGCGGCCAAACCCAGCTCATCCCCTTGCTTGACCAGCAGCTCGGTGGCAACCTGGTCCCCTTCCTCTGCCGCTTGAAATAATAGTTCAGCAATATGGGGAGGCAGGTCTCTGAAATGATCCAGGTAATCCTCTCTTAATTCCGACACATTGGAATAGCCCAACAATTGCGTTAAGCGTTCGGTTAGGACCGTCTCCTTCTCTCTTCCCTCATCCGCCCGAAGGACGCTACGGAATACCTCAATACTTAAATCATAGCCACCGCCATAATCCCCGAACCGGTAGCCGAATCCACCACATTGGTATGTAGCACCCAACGGATTTTTACCACTACAGTTCACGCCCGATCCGCAAATCAGCACGATCCCGTAGTTCTTCTCTGTACCTGACCGCAAGGCTATCCATGTATCGCAGGAAATCTCAGTTTGGGGAAGATCAAAGCTGCTGATGATCGGTCGCAAAATCCGGAAATCAGCCTCTCTGTCCGCTCCCGCTAAGCCGAACCAGGAGTAATCCAGCTGATCCTTGGTCAGCCCTGACCCCATAATTGCTTCCGATAGGGCCTGCTGCAAACTGTTCACCGCCTGCTCACGGTTTATTTGATGATTTCCGATCCCACCCTTGCCTACTCCGATGACCTTCCCTTGTTCATCTGCAATCATTGCATGGGTTTTACTGCCTCCTGCATCAACTCCCAAAAAATACTTCACGGATGATTTCACTCCTAAAATTCAAGGTAATCTAACAGATGCGGTGGATTCACGAATGAGTAGCTGCGGAGCGAGCTTCGTTACAGCGGGCGGCATCACCTCCCCATTGATCATTTTTAGTAGTAAATCAACGCCTATATTGCCCATTTGTGCCTCAGGTTGTCTGACCGTCGTTAACCGCGGGTAAAATTCACCTACGAACTGCTGATCATCAAATCCAACAATTGAGATATCGTGGGGTACTCGAATTCCCTCTTCCCGGAGAGCCTGAACCATTCCAAGAGCAATAAAGTCATCCCCGGAAAAAAAAGCTGTCGGCAGCTTATCTTCGCGGATCCATCTCTTGGCCACCTCATAGCCGCCGCTTACTGTAAAGCTGCAGTATTCCGTTCCGAATGGCGTTAACCCGGCATCCTCGAGCGCTTGGACATAACCTCGCTTACGCTCCGCTACACTTAGAAATACCGAAGGGCCGCCAATATAGGCAATTTGAGTGTGCCCAAGATCGATCAAGTGCTTTGTAGCCTCATACCCGCCTTGATAGTTATCGACCACGACGCTAGGCACATCCTCATGCTGAAACTGGTTATCCAGCAATACAAACGGAATATTTTTTCTTTTCAGTTCCTCTACATATGCCTTTTCTTCAAGTGGGGACAACAGGATAATTCCGTCAACGCGATCCTTCTGAAACAGGAAATTGTCGCCCTCATCCTCATTCTCGGCGATCGATAGGGCTAAAAAATACCCTTGCGCTGCCAGCTTCCGGTTCACCACGCGAATAACCCGGTCATAGAAAGAGTCGTTAAAGTTGGTAATCGACATCCCGATGACTCCCGTTTTGCCCCTCACAAGACTCCGCGCTGCTGAATTGGGCTGATAATTCAATTCCTCCATAGCTTTCAGCACTTTCTGTCTATTAGCTTCCCGTACAGAGGGTAAATTGTTAAGCACCCTGGATACGGTCACTACAGAGAGTCCCGACTTTTTGGCTACATCATGTATATTCATCTTAGCTTCCATACCTCCGTCACCCGAAAGTTTAAACGATTAAACTTTTTAGGTAAATAAAAAAACCTTACCTTTCGTGATATTTCTATGTTCTGATTGAAAATTGCACACTGAATGTCAGCTTTGCCTCTATCAAGAACACCAAAATTCTTTACAAAAGTTTTAAGGTTTTAACTAATTTACATTCTACTTACATTTCCAATATCCGTCAATACATAAAATGCAGCCAAAACAAAAAGCAACTCATCCGCAGACAAGTTGCTTTTTAGACACGCTATTCCCCTCTTCCATTGCTTCTATCATCCTCAGGTTAATTGGTAATTACCCATTTTTGTCGATCAAGAGTAGGATCAAGCTCGCTTAGGGACAGTGTCGACCCATCCGCTGATACTTCCAGCGCTTTCTTATGATGAGCAGAAATAATACTTACGGTACCATCATCATTTTTGTGAAAAATCCAACGCTGATTGTTATATCCGAGATAAGGGTATAACTGAATTTTATTTTGCCCTGTGTCTAGATCAAGCGCCTGACCGGCTGTTGTACGAATAGAATAAGTACCTGCATCGTCCCCCGTCGGCACGAATACCCACTTCTGATCCGTAGAATCATTTGCATCCTTCAGTGTAACAGCTTCACCATTTGCGAGATTTGCTGTATAAAGGGATTTCTGTAGTTCTGCATTTACTAGACTGGAAGTGGTTAAATTGGCAGGTGTTTCTCCGCTCACGTTAACGTTTTGATATGAAGCATTTCCGCCAAATACATGTAGTCCAAAGCGGCCTTCGGCAAATGTGCCGTCCTGGAGGTCGATGACTTTCTGCCCATCCACATAAACCACGATATGCGGGCCCTTCGCTTCGATTTTCACTTTGTAGGTTTGACCCGGCTGAATGAACGTCGGAACTTTTGCTAGAATCTGACGCTCTTCAATACGACCGTCGATTTTATAAAACAGACGGATGGACTTCATATTCGGATCCAAATTTAAGTAGTATCCGCTGCGTCCATCTTCGCTGGCACGGAACAACATAGAGCCTGCTCCTCCGGATTTCCCTAACATCATATCTGCTTCATAAGTAAAATCTCCTGCCTGCTTCTCTGCGATATAATTCGCGTCACTCAAGTAATTTCCACGAATCCCATTTTCACCAATGACCCAGGAGGCTGCAGATAGATCTTTAGTCCACCCACTTAAGTTCGTATGAAATTCACCCCCAGATACCTTAACTAATAAGCTAGCTGATGTCTTCCCATTTGGAGTAGAGACGGTAATGATAGACTCGCCTTCTTTTTTAGCTACAAGGGTTGCCTGGGATTTATCCACCACGTTTAGTTCAACTACATCCTTGTTACTGGAATTCCATTTAAGCGGCTGTGCCCCATTACCGGTACCATTCTCTACTATCGCCAAAAGTATTTCGCTTTGCCCCTTGCTCAGTTCGCGATCACTTGTATCCATCATTATCTTGGTAGCTGAGCCCGTCTCCTGATTCCATACAGAGCCTAACTGATTCACCTTCAGAGATACGACTTTTACGTTGCCTCCTTTGGTGTAAAAACTCAAAGCTCTGCTGGCTGGATCCGGAAAAATGACGTCAGAGAAAACAACTTTACCGTTGTTGCCAAAAACCTCAACAGAAGACTCATCTACAAGGATACGCAGCTTAACTCGCTTGTTCTCCGTTTGCATTGCCGCTTCATGTCTTTTACTAAATAGATTCGAAAAATCCGTCAAACCAGATGCAGACCGATCCACGAAAATCCGACCCTCACTAGGTTTATATCCAACAACCGTTTGCTGACTTCCCCCTACACGAACGTTAAAGCCAAATTCACTAACCTGACTACCTGCTGGAATTTCTACTTCAGCTTCAATTTCGTATGCACCAGAGGTAACCCCTTTCAATAGATTCTGAGAAGAAGGACTCACCTCTTTGTTAGCAGTAGAATACAGCTGATTACGCAGCGATTCCAACTCCTTGATCGGACTTTGAGCGAGCTGAATCCCATCTTTTGTCGTTACTAATGAGACTTCTCTTGGGATTGACAGTACGCCTTTCCAATGGGTTGTTGGAAAAGCAAACGGATAGTCCCAGTTTGTCATCCACGCCATCATTACGCTGCGATGATCTGGCATGTTCGAAAAAGACATTGAAGCGTAGAATTCTTTTCCAAAATCTGTTCGCAAAACTTTCCCTGCCGGATTAACATTAACGAATTTACCTTCCGCTGTTAAATGACCCACAAAATATTCAGCATCTGATCCGCCTGTTTTTGAATTCGCTCCTGTACTAATCATCAAAACCCATTTTTTCTGTGATGTTCCGTCTACCGAAAGCTGAAGCAAATCCGGACATTCCCATACACCGCCGCGAACATATTCCCCGTATCCCCAGCTATCTGTTAGGGTCCAATCAAGTAGATTTGTTGAAGTAAAGAAACGAATATGATCTCCACCGGATACAACCATTACCCATCTGTTATTGTCGTTATCACGAATCACTTTCGGATCACGGAAATCCCAACCTCCGGGCTCCCCTCCATTATCGCCTGGATTTCCGATAACCATAGGACGCGTCTTGGAATATTCCCAAGTACGACCTTGGTCCTTGCTGTATGCAAGACCGATACGCTGATTCCCATTCGGGCCATCGGGATTATAGGAAGTGTAGTAGGCAATCAGCCCCTTGCCTCCTGAATCCCCGAACAAACCTGATGCATTCGTCAAATCTGCCACAGCTGATCCAGACCAGACATGCCCATGATCATTCCACGGCAGCGCAATCGGAAGGCGCTTCCAGTTCAGCATATCTTTACTGACAGAATGTGCCCATGTGCCTCCGTCCTGATGGAATAGATGATATTCTCCATCGAAGTAGACAAGTCCGTTAGGATCACTGGCAGAACCACGAATTGGCGTATAGTGGTATTGAGGACGATATTTTTCATTATAATAACTGCTGGCATCCGTCACATAGGTATCCTGGAAGTAAGCCGTTCCCTGTTTAACGACGATTCCTGCATATCCATCGGTATAGGTTTTATCTGTTAGATCGATCGCAGCCGGGGTGTATCCGTCTAGGAAGACCTGAATTCTGTTTCCCTTCGCCTTTATCTCTACATGATGTTTTGCTCCGGTCTGACTTGGATAGGTTTGCTGTGAACTTGCAATTGTTGCTCCGTTAGCTTTCGTCAAACTTACACGAACCTGATTTCCTTCCTTTGTCAGGGATGCTTCATATCCCTTTGTTCCATCAGCCGATGAACGAAATGCGAGCGCTGCAACAGAATCAGGACGAAGAGATATATTTCCTTCATATACAAAATCAGCAGCTTGTTTATTATAAATTTGCTGTGACTTCATCTGGTTTACTGCCATTCCTTTTTTGCCGTTGATATTAGGCTGCCATTGTCCTTTATTTGTAACCACAGCACCCAGATTTCCTTTCAGGTCGCTTACGATAATATTTTGGAACAAAACAGAACCATTCCATACATTGAGCCCTAGCTTACCAGTACGATACGCATGATCCTGAACCTCAATCACAGATTTATATTCGTTGTCCCAATATACTTTCAGTGATGAACCCTCTGCTTTTACCTTGAGATGATAGATCTCTCCTGCCTTAACAGTAACCTTCCGCTCCTCTTTTAATTTCCCTTCACCATCACTTGCGTCTCGTAAGCGGATCATACCTGCATTCGGAACAATTTGGAGCATGTAGGAACCCCAGCCATCTTCATTAGAACGGAACAATAAGGTCGCGTCAGCTTGCATATCCTTGATCATGACATCAGCTTCATAGATAAAATCCTCTGATACCGTTTCGGAGATTGCCATTACATTTTCTTGTGGATCAGAAGTCAGTAAAATCCCTTCAACAGTATCCGCCAACTTACCTTTTCCTTTTATTTGCCAACCTGTCAAGTTTGTGTTTGTTTTGGTTACGCTTTCAAAAATAGAAAGCCCCTCCTTAGCTTGTTTACTTACCTCCTGATCAGCGGGCGCAGCCCACCCAGTACCGGGATTTGCTACATAAATGCCTGCTGAAGTCATAACAAATCCTGTTGCCATGAGAAAGGACAAAACTAATTTCCCTTTATTTCTCATCTTCTTCAGCCTCTTTTCTATCATTAATATTGAAAAACAAGAAGGAGGCCAATTCATTACTGCACTGACCTCCTCTCTATATTCTTTTACAATTGAGCAGAAATCTGACTTTCCAGTGCTGTGAGTCCAAGAGCCAGAGCACCACATAATCCCGCCTGTTGGCCTAGACCTGGTGGAACGATATACTCATCTATGTGTTCTAAAATAGTACTTGAGCTAACATAACCGTTCAGGTTCTGAAGCACGGCCTGCCGAATAAGTGGAAACAATTGTGATTGCTGCATAACACCACCACCCAGAATGATTTTCTGAGGAGAGTTAAGCAATATAGCACCCGTAATCGACTGCGCAATATAAAATGCTTCCATTTCCCATGCAAGGTGATCTATAGGAAGTTCATGTCCCTTCTTCCCCCACCTTGCTTCAATAGCAGGACCTGCCGCCATCCCTTCTAGGCAGTCCCCATGATAGGGACATCCCCCTGGGAATTCATCTTCAGGATGGCGTCTTGTAAGAACGTGACCCCCTTCAGGATGCACAAGACCATGAATAAGTTTGCCTTCTGAATACACTCCCACACCAACACCCGTGCCAACTGTATAGTATAAACAGCTGGATAACCCTTGGGCAGCGCCCCATTTGGCTTCACCAAATGCCGCTGCATTGACGTCCGTGTCCCAGCCAAAGGGAACCGAAAAGTATCTTTTCAAAGTGCCCAGCATATCGTAATTTTCCCAACCTGGTTTTGGTGTTGTTGTAACGTAACCATACGTCGGGCTATCTGGGCGTATATCGATTGGACCAAACGATCCAATTCCGATAGCTTCTACTGGTTTGTCTTGAAAATATTGAATAACTTTGGGCAACGTCAACTCAGGATGTTCTGTCGGGAAACTGATCTGATCTTCAATGGTCCCATTTTCATTCCCGATGCCACATATAAACTTCGTCCCGCCAGCTTCAATCGCTCCTATACGCATATACAAGACTCCTCTCGGTGACTAATTCTTGTCTTGCTCAGCAGAGAGAGTAAGCTCATAGATATCCAGGGAAATCAGCAAGTCATTCTCATTTTCTGCAAACACAGCAATACCTTTAGATTCTAGTCCAGGGAATATAAGATCCGTAATCACTGCCTGACCTCCATTACTAAACACCTCAACGGAAGAGCGATCCACATAAATACGGAGATCATTTGATTCATCAAGCGCTGCGAGTTTGGCTGAATGATGTCCTACGAAATGTTCATGGAAATCATGCTGGCCCGAAGCCTTCCGGTCTACATAAAGTTCCTCTGTGTCACCGTTGATACCGATCACTGTTTGTTCATCCGCACCAATTCTTACTTTGAAACCTACAGATTTACCCCGAGTGAACTCAGCTATAATCTCATAAGATTCCAAGCGAATCTCTTTAAGAAGAGTATTGATTTCTTGCACCGTTGCATTTTTTATAGAAAGGACTTGTACACGAGCTGATTCCAACTCTTGTACCGGCTTCTGCACAAGAAAAGTTCCCCCTTGTCTTGATTCGAGCTGAAGTTCTCTTGCAATTGTCATCGCACCACGGAATTCTTCTGCTGGCGTCTTGTTAGCATACATCCAGTTGCTCATCCAGCCGATAAATAGTCTTCTTCCATCCTCAGCCGGTATATCGGACCAGCTTACACCTGCATAGTTATCTCTTCCATAATCAAGCCAGCGAACTTTTATCGAATCTTCATCTGGCGTGAACACTTCTCCATCAAAATCCCCTGTAAAATACTGTGTTCTTGATCCTTCCACAAAAGCGGGATCCGCACCGATGCTCACTAGCATCACCCATTTCGTGTTCGAAGGATCGCCATCAATGGCCAGCGGGAACAAGTCCGGGCATTCCCATACCCCGTCATGAGAACCGATTCCTTCTCCGAATTCACTGGCAAATGTCCAGTTCATCAGATCAGGAGAATGATATAGACACACCGTTTGACCACAAGCTACAATCATCACCCATTTATTAGTATCTTTATTCCAAAATACTTTCGGGTCACGGAAATCAATGAATGTATCATGTTCAAGTACCGGATTCCCATCATATTTCGTCCAGGTTCTTCCGTTATCTTTACTATAGGCCAAGCTTTGACGCTGAATGGCTGGCTTGCCTTCCGGCATATCCAAATGGTGTGTAAAAATTGCTACTAGACCTGGTTTATCTTCAAAAAATCCAGTCGTATTGTTCCAGTCGACTACGGCACTGCCGGAAAAAATCATACCTAATTCATCTGGAGCAAGAGCGATAGGCAGCTCCTCCCATGTAACAAGATCCTTACTGACCGCATGGCCCCAGTGCATAGCGCCCATAGTCATTCCACCTGGATGGTGCTGAAAAAACAAATGATATTCATCCTCAAAATAAACCATTCCGTTTGGATCATTCATCCACTTTTCCTTAGGGGAAAAATGATACACTCCGCGGTAATTTTGTTTCGCAATCGTAGACATTATTGTTTTCTCCTTTACTCCCGAACACGGTCTTTACCGTATATTATTTATAGTTTATTATTTGCTTGCTCTGTCATAGCCACCTTGTTTAATTTCAAGCCATTCTTGCAAGCCCAGACGGTCCAATTCTTTCAGGTATTCATCCCACTGCGCTTCTACTTTACCGTTTTGGTACCATTCAGTACGCATTCTAAGCACGTAGGCAAAAAGATCCGTCTCAATTGTCGTTAGGCGATCAAGCTCTTGAATGGAGTGGAATACACTCGGCATTACGTTTTCTGCTTTCATTTTTGGCGCCATGATGTTCTTGATAATATCCATTCTGCCTTTAGCATCATCCGGCATGGTTGTGAATTTGCCATAATAGGAATCAAGGATAGCTAATGGTCCACCGACACTTGTTTTCTCACGTAGTTCTACAGGAGCTGCACCCTCCAGCGGCAAATGCTTCAGCATTTCTTTTTCTTTATCAAATTCGAAGATATTTTGCTGTTTATCGTCTCCATACGTTCCCCAGTTGTTCTGTACAGATTGAATCGGATCGTAGAGTTGATCAACCCATTTCGCTGTCGTTTCTAAGTTCTTATTGGCGCTAGTAACAACCATCTTACCTCTGCCCAAACCAAGCGCGTTCGTTCTTGTTACGTTAACTTCACCATCTGGTCCAGCAAGCGGAGGCATAACCTCGTAAGTGTCATTTGCTCCAGTGATGTTGGCTTTATCCCATGAGAAGTAAAGTCCGTATCTCTGATCCTTTCCTTTTGCAAGGTAAGTACTCCAGTCCTGTGTATAGGCTTCAATATCAATGAGTCCTTCTTTATACAGCTCGTTAATAAAAGAAACGGCTTCTTTGTAGTCATCTTGTGACGCCGTAAATATTACCTTTCCATCATTGCTCACAACCGCATGGTCAGGGTTCTCACCCAATCCGAACGAAGCAAATAGGAAAACCAGATCTTCTGCTCCAGGCTTGTTAATAAAGGACAGAGGAATTTCGTCAGCCTTACCGTTGCCATTTGGATCTTTTGTCTTGAATGCAATTAATACTTCTTTTAATTCTTCTGTTGTCGTAGGCATATCAAGGCCCAGCTTCTCAAGCCATTCCACATTGATCCAAGGCATACTGTCTACCGCCTGGATTCTTTCTTTGCCATTGCCCAGCTCTTCGATCCACGGAAAGGCATAAATATTACCGTCTGGTGCCGTAATCATACTCTTGTATTCCGGTGCTTCTTCCAGCACCTTTTTGAAGTTGGGCATATTGTTCTCGATGAGATCATTCAGCGGAATAATGGCACCGTCTTTAGCAAGCTTGAGCAGCTCATAGTCGCTATAGTCCGCATTAAAAATCGCATCAGGAAGATCACCGCTTGCCACAGCCAAGTTTCTTTTTTCAACAAATACGTCTTTCGTGAAATTCTTCCAATTAATATGAACATTCGTCTTTTCTTCAAGACGCTTATTAATCAGTTTTTCATTTGGATCAACTGGTGCAAGTGGAGAGCTTTGCGTAATAAAGTTCAAAGTTACTTTACCGCTGGCGTCCTGTTCTTTACTAGCCGCACTTCCCCCTCCTCCTCCGCCACCGCATGCAGTAAGGAACATAAACGAAGCAAGTACAGATGCAGAAGCTACTTTCGTTGATACTCTTGATTTCTTAATTCTTTTCATAGGGTATGACCTCCAAATTAGATATGAATGAATTAATCTTTATCTATGTGCAGCCTGTTTCCTACTTAAGGGAACCGACCATAACACCTTTTTCAAAGTACTTCTGGAAGAACGGATACATAACAATAAGTGGCAAACTGGAAACAACGATGGCAGCGTACTTGATGATTTCAGACAATCGTTTCATTTCCGCCATGGCGAGTTGATCGCTGATCATGCCCGGATCTACCTGATTCTGGATCAAGATGGAACGCAACACGAGCTGCAGTGGATGAAGATTAGGATTATCTAAATAGATCATCGCGTCAAAATAGGAATTCCATTGGCCCACAAAGGCATAAAGAGCGAGCACGAAAACAATCGGTTTGGAGAGCGGTAATACGACACTGAAGAAAATCCGCATCTCCGAAGCTCCGTCTACATTAGCGGCTTCCTTCATTTCATTCGGTACTCCTTTGAAGAAAGTTCTAGAGAGAATGATGTTCCATACATTAACTGCCCCTGGAATAATCACCGCCCAGACTGTATCAAGCAGACCAAGATTCTTAACGAGCAGATAGGTTGGTATAAGCCCACCCCCAAAGAACATGGTGATAATAAACAAGGTCATGAAGAATCCTTTTCCTTTGAGCCTGTCATCAGACAGTGCGTATCCTGCACAGATAGAGACGAGAACGGTAAGCATAGCAAATGAAACAGAGTATAAAACAGAGTTTCCAAAACCTCGGATCATGGCCGGATTAGAAAGAATTTTTATATACCCTTCTAATGACCAATCCGAAAGGTTGAATGATAATCCTTTACTGAGCAGAACTGATGGATCCATAAAAGATGCAATCACTACATAAATCAAAGGAAGTACAATGATAAGTACGGCCAGTGTCAGGAAGATCGCGTTAAGCACGACGATAAAGCGATCTAATCCGGAATGTTTAATGGGCATAGCTTGTTGCTCCTTTCTTAGTAAAGACCTTCGCCCTCATTCAGTTTCTTCACGGTAAAGTTAACGGTGATGAGCAGGACGATGTTGATGATAGAGTTAAACAATCCTACTGCGGCTGAATAGGCATAATCGCCCGACTGCAAACCAATTTTATAAACGTAAGTCGGAATGATTTCTGAGGTTGGCAAGTTCATCGCCGTTTGCATGAGATAGGCTTTTTCGAAGCCAATGGACATAATCCCACCAGCTGCAAGGATAAATACAATAGCCATAATTGGACGAATGGTTGGCAAATCGATATGGCGTATTCTTTGTAGAAGATTAGCGCCGTCAAGATTGGCTGCATTATGTAACTCAGGATCGACATTAGCAAGTGCTGCTACATAAATAATGGATGCCCAACCGGCTCCGGTCCAAATATCGGACAAAATGTAGATCGAACGGAAGTACTCCGGACGAGACATGAACATGATTGGTTCACCTGTAAGCCAGGTAAAAAACTGGTTAATCGGTCCCGTTGGGGACAAGAAGATAAACAACATCCCGACCACAACGACAACAGAAATAAAGTTAGGTGCATACAAGAACAACTGAATGTTCTTTTTGACGCCTGCACGGCGAATTTGATTTAACATCAACGCAAGCAGGATAGGAATTGGAAAACTCAGAATTAATCCGAAGAAACTTAATTTAAGCGTATTCATAAAGATAACTTCGAAGTTGGGGGATGACAGGAATTTCTCGAAGTTGTACAAGCCTACCCATTCACTCCCCATAATCCCTTTGATTGGGCTGAAATCTTTAAAGGCGATAATCGCACCATACATAGGACCGTATTTAAAAATCAGGGTCAGGATCACAGCTGGTGCGAGCAAAATATAAAGAAAGTAGTACTTCTTTAGATAGTCTAGTAAGGAGCTCTTATGTTTGTTCACCATTGTTCTGTGTTCAGCTTCTATTAGGTTTTGCAATGCCTTTACCTCCGTTCTTATCAATGTTTATATCTTGATGCAGTAAGGGCTTTCAATTGGCTTATGTCCTGCTGCTTTTACAATTTACCAAACACTTAATCGTTCGTCAATACATTTTGTAAAAATATTTATGTGCATATGACAAAGTATTATGTTCATAAATGATGCATATAATTTTACATAATTACAAATACAGCCAATTTAAATAGGATTATATACTTTAAAGTCAACATATTCTCATGAAAATGAAAAGAATAATACCTTTTTCGCACACTTATCCGCCGATAAAATGTAAACTAAATTGTGCATTTGTAAATATCATATTGCTATTTTGAGTAAACTAATATACATTAAAGAGAGTTGGAATAATGGCAAATAGTACACTATTTGTGGCGAAGGTTAAGAACAAGAATATAGAGGTGAATTACATAGATGGCCAGGGAAAAAGTAACCATACAAGACATCGCGGATGCTTTAGGAATCTCCAGAAATACAGCTTCCAAAGCCTTAAATGGAACGAATGGTATACCTGATGAAACTAGAAACAAGGTTATAAAGAAAGCGATAGAGTTAAAATATAAACAATTTGCTTTTATGGACACCGAGAGTGTTCAACCAAGAAACTCTGGAAATATCGCTTTATTAACAGAAAACTTACCTAACACTTCCCACTTTGGATCGAAACTGATCAGTGGCATGGAGAAACGAATCAGTGCAGAAGGATATAATTTATCCATGCACATTATAAGAGACATTGATCAGGAGTCCCTGTCTCTTCCAAATAATTTTGATGTCGCCAATGTAGACGGAATTATTTGTATTGAGTTGTTCAATTCGGAATATAGTAAGCTAATTACAAGTCTAGGCATTCCAACTATTTTCATCGACTGTTCTGCAGATATCTGCTACCCTGAATTCCAAGCAGATGTACTTCTCATGGAAAACGAACATAGCACATATCAACTTACAAAAAAGTTAATTGATGGCGGTTACACATCACTGGGGTTCATCGGGGACTATAATCACTGTAGGAGCTTTAATGAAAGATGGGTGGGCTTTAATCGCGCATTGATAGAATCTGGCATCCAGCTTGATCTCTCACAATGTATTCTCGATGACGATCGACTATTTTTTTCGAATCCGGAGTGGGCAGATACTAGGCTGAGTCAAATCAATGAGCTTCCTTCTGCTTTCGTGTGTGCTAACGATTATATTGCGGTTACCTTTATGAAGTCACTCAAAAACATGCTTTCCATTCCTAATGACATCGTCATTTGTGGTTTTGATAATGGTCCTGAATCAAACATTGTTGAACCCCATCTCACTACTGTTCATATTTATAGTAATCAGATGGGTGTCAAAGCAGCCGAAATGCTACTTTCCCGAATTCATGATCCGAAGCAACCCTATCAGGTTTCTCATATTTATACCAAACTCATCATAAGAGACTCTACACCTAATATCAGTTGATGAATTTAAAAAGAACCCAAGCGATTAAAAATTCCGTCGCTGGGGTTCTTTTTTTTCGTTGAATTGTTCCAATTACAATATCCTGTATATATAATCGCCCACAATTAGTTTATGGAAGGATTGTATTCTTCATAGGATAGAACAATATGCTCTCGTTTTAGCAGACAATGCTCTATGATCGCCTTACGTTTCGCTTTCAGGACAATTTGTTCAATATCAGCAAAACTGCAACCGGAAAGACGTTCGCATGCCTCCTCCATCAACCCAGCTTCACTTTCAAAGTCATTAATTAACAGTTCGATATATTGAAGCCTACTTGATTCATCCGGGTTAGCATAAATCATTTTTGTATCAAACCTTCTCCAAATAGCTCTATCCAGTTCATTTTCTAGGTTCGTTGCTGCTACAAAAATGCTATTGTCACCAAAATCATCGAGACATTGCAGCAGTGTATTCACCGCACGGGCCATTTCTTTAACCTCGTCATTACTCTCCCGTGTTCTTGCAATGGCATCAAACTCATCCAGGAAAAGAACACAAGGAGATGCTTTGGCATACTCAAATATTTTCCGGATATTACTTCCAGTCTCACCCAAATGGCTGTGAATAATTGCATCAAGTCTAACTAGGATAAGTGGAAGCTCCAGCATTTGCGCCATATAAAATGCCGTAAGTGTTTTCCCTGTGCCCGGTGGACCATACATTACCACTTTATTGGGAATGGGAACTCGATGTTCTTCAAATTTTCCCCTCATACCTAAGATCGTAATGAATTCTTCGACAATCTTTCGATTCATATCGGGTAGGACGAGATGTCTAACCTTTTTGGCACATTCTTTGGGTGTATAATAGGTACCCATATCAATCCCTTTTGCTCTGGGTAGACGTTGATTGTTGCTGCTTTTGTTCATTATTTATTAAAGCTCCTTTAAAATGGTTATTTTCAAGAAATCCAAAAGATCCTTTCTGAATCCAGTTCAACCTGCGCTAATTGCCGTTCGAAGTCCTCGTGAGGAACGATAGAGCCGGCTTGTGACCATTCATTATCCACAAATCAATTCATCTTCCACAGTGTATTTATTCGTAATTATTACGATTTAAAATATCATACTTTCTTTTTGTTTATAATGTCAACCAGTAGCACAAAAAAGAGCCTTTATAGTTCCAAGGCTCTTTTGGGGTATATCTATTAAATTGTCCATCCAGGCAAAGCAGAAGTTCCAGCATCTTACCTTCACATATTGTAAGTCCTGGCTAGCTTGGACTTAGCTCTGAGCCGGGTGAATTCCTTAGTTACCAGGATTACCGTCCACACTACAACCACAGAATCAATCACAAGCGAACCCCAATATACTCCGGAGACGCCTAACCATCTTGGCAAAACAAGCATCACTGGCACATAAAAAACAAGTTGTCTGGTGATGCCGATAACGGCCGCCGGCTTCCCTTTATTAATCGCAGGGAAAAAGGTCATGGCCATAAAAATGAGCGACAATAACGGCAGAACCGCCATGTTCAACCGGAAATATAACATTTCGCTGCTCTTAAAGATTTGATCCGGCAGCATTAGTCCCAGAATGGAAGCCGGAGAGATCATGGAAATTATCCAGAAAGGCAAAGTCAGCAGCATGGAGACGAGTGTGAATATTTTATAGGCTTTGATGGCGCGCTCATACTGTTCTGCTCCAAAATTAATGCCGATGACTGGCTGCAAGGCGCGCATTAATCCGAATATCGGCGTCAACAGGAAGGTGAATACACGGAAAACCACACCATAAAATGCAATATCTGCTGTAGTCCCGTATCTCGACAGTGCATTAAATACTACAACAGCCTGTACCAGATTCATAAAGTTCATAATGAAAGAGGACATTCCCAGTCCAACTATGGATTTGATTGTGGCAGCATCCCGATAGATTGCAAAGACATTCGTTCGGAATGAGGCAAATCCTTTGCCAAAATAAATCCATCCCAGCAAGGTGTAGACCAGCATCCCGATATTTGTAGCCCAGGCAGCACCCTCTACTCCAAAATCCAGCCAGGCTACCAGAATATAATTGGACAATACATCAACTGCCAGTCCAATGCCCATTACCACGGCTGCCGATTTCATTTTCCCTTCGGCACGCACAATCATGTTGGCAGCCAGTCCATAAATCCAGAAAAATGAACCGATCACCGTAATTCTATAATAGCTGTCTCCAAGAGCCAGAGTTTCCCCTTCTCCTCCCATAATTCGCACCAGCTGTGTGGAGAAAAATAAACCTAACACCATATAGACAAGCGTTACAAGGATGGACAGATAATTAACATTCCCCATCAAACGTTTCTGCATTTCTTTGTCCTGCCTGCCGAGGGCTAAACTTAAAGCAGAACCGGCACCCACCCCGATCAAGGAGCCCAGTCCCAAGCTGATCTGGGTTAAAGGATAAGCTACCGAAACCCCAGCCAGTGCTTCCTCTCCGACAAACCTTCCCACAAATACAGCGGCAATAACCGCATTTAAGCCATAGAGAACCATTGCGATGATAGCGGGCCATGATAACTGGACCATAATATTCCATAGATTACCGTTGAGAATAAAATGCGTCTGCTTGTCTTTGCTGTTGTTTATCTGTGTTACAGTGTTCATAATGTGGATTTTCTCTCCTTCTTTTGACTGAATATGCGAAGTCCTCGTTCAAAGATTTACGGGACTCCTTACATTAACAAGTCTATAAGACAGGATGGCTAGCAACTACCGCAAAAGGGATTGTTTCTATCTCATAAAGGATTTTATCTTTAAATTTATATTTTCACAGCACAAATAAAGGGCACCTTATACCGCCAGGCTCGGAACTTAAGCCTTAGCAGAAAGGTGCCCCCATTAACACTTCAGAGCAGATTACAGTGCGCTATCTTTAGCCATTGGAGCTAATTTTTCAGTCCTGTCAACGTGATTCCTTCTACGAAATATTTTTGACCAATCAGATAAAAAATGACGCCCGGCGCAAAGGACATACACGTAGCCGCCATCGTCAGCGACCAGTCCTGCTTTAGTTGGCCTCTAAAAGCGGTTAGTCCCAAGGCTATCGTGTACTTATCGCTTGAGTTTATGTAAATCATCTGTTGAAGTAGATCATTCCATAAACCGATAAAGATAAATAATGCCACAACGATCATTGCAGATTTAATGGCCGGCATAATAATGCTGAACAAAATGCGGTAATATCCAGCACCATCGATCGTTGCTGCTTGATCAAGCTCTCTCGGAATAGACATGATAAACTGCCTAATCAAAAAGATATTAAATGCGCCACCACCACAGAAATAAGGCAAAATCAACGGCAGATAGCTGTCATGGATTCCTAAGCCTCTCGTCCACCCAATATATAGTGGAATAAGAGTAACCATGGCAGGTAGAAGCATCGAACCGACACAAAGAGCCCAAATCAATTTTTTGCCCCGAAAACGCAGTCTTGCAAAGGCATAACCGCATAAGGTCGCTGTAAAGGTTCCTGCCAAACAAGCGGGTACAATAATAATCATGGTGTTCCATAAATATTTCCAAAACTTAAATATCTCTAGCGTTTCTGCATAGTTTGAAAACAACCAATTTCCTGGCAGCAGTGAAGGCGGATATTTGTATATCTCGGCATTCGACATGAGCGACGTGCGAAATATCCACCAGATTGGAAAGAGCACGAGTATAGTAAAAAAAATGACAACGACAAACGAGATCAGGTTCATCCATTGATTATTACGTTTTTTGCTCTTTAATCTTCCGTATGTGGCTACACTCATTTGTCATCGCCTCCTTCATTAAAGATCCATAGATTGGAGGTTTTGAATAATACACCAGTAAAGCCTGCAAGAATAACAAAAATAACGGCCGTTGTCGCACAAGCATACCCCAATTTATAATTTACAAAAGCTTGATCATACATCAGATAAGTTAAAAATCGTGAAGAATTACCCGGACCGCCATTCGTTAATGAAAGAGCCGGCGTAACAATTTGGAGATTGGCAATCAAGCTCATTAGCAAATTATAAAAGATAATGGGCGACATGCACGGTAAAGTGATATGCAAGAATCGTTTCCATCCATTCGCACCATCCATTTCAGCCGCTTCATGGTAGACGACCGGAACATTCTGCAGCCCAGCTAAGAAAATAACAATTAAGTTACCTGACAGCCAAACCGAGATCAAGGATAGAGATGGAATGACATAACTGGAATCCGCGATAAAAGAAACTTTGTTCAAACCAATCTCAGAGAGAATAAAGTTAAAAAATCCAAAATTAGCTTCGTATAACCAAGACCATCCTACATATATTGCGGCTGCCGGCAAAACGTACGGTACATAGAAAACAGCTCGGAAAAACCCTCTTGCCGGAATTTTACGATTCAGTAGCATCGCAATAAAAAGTGAATAAATCATACCTCCAACTACCGATAAGACGGCAAAGTAGACCGTAGCTATAATAGAATCTTTAATATAAGGATCAGTGGTAAATAGATTAATATAATTCTCGAAGCCAATAAATTTGGGGTCTGAAAGTCCCGTCCAATTCGTTAAGCTGATCCCGAGCACCCCAATAAGAGGTAAATACGTTAGAAAGATCAGCCCAATGAAGGCAGGGATCAATAATATATACGCGGCTCGTGCCTCACCTGCATGAATACGTGAACGACGTTTCGGAGATCTATTAATTATTTCCATCTCTATATCCCCACCTGAAGATCATAATATGGCCGCCGCGGGTGTGAGCTTGGCAGCGGCCATTCTTTTACGGACTTTACTTATTGCCTGAATGAGCTGCTTTCAACGCATCGAGATTCTTAGAAATAGCATCCTTAGCGGTCGTCTTTCCAGTCCATACATCCCCTAGAACCGACCCGAGTAAGGTGTTAAACTCCGTCGTATGATTCGTATAGAACCACGCTGCGGGCTTCACAGCAGGTGATTGCGCATAATCGACTACTGCAGATTTATATTCGTCATAAACAGGGAAGTTAGGATTTTCGACCCATTTACGGGTAAGGGTCTCATCCGTGTACCACTTCTCCAGTGTCGGCATCCAGATTCCCGAGCTAATGAGGCCCCAGTTATTTTCTTCTGAGTTGTACCATTTCAGCCATTCCATCGCTTCTTTTGGATGCTTAGTCTGGGAGAACACGACATTGGCGCCACCCGTGTTGAGGGTAACCTTATCCTTCATGTAAGGCAATACTGCAACGCCATAGTTCAGGCCTTCATTCTTAGCCGTATTGAGACTAGTTCCCACGTTCCACGCACCGTTAGTAGCCATGGCAACAGTTCCCGCGATAATGGTTCGTTGAATGCCATCATCAGTCTGTCCGACAGACAACGGAGCAACATGATCCTTCAAGTAAAGATCTGCAACCTTCTGAATTCCCTCTATACTGGCGTCTTCTCCAATTCTCACCTCAGTCCCATCACCCGAATAGAACCCCCCACCATTACCAAGCGCCCAGGTCTCAAGCTGCCATGGTAAGTTTTCAACGGATGCGCCAAACTGAACGATACTCTGCTCATTAAAGCCACTCTCATCAGGATGTTTACCATTTTTATCAAGGGTCAGCTTCTTTGCTGTTGTTACAAATTCCTCCCATGTCCACGCTTTATCCAGAGCGGCTGGGGGATAGGGTACATTGGCTTTGTCGAACATATCTTTGTTGTAATAGAGGAGTAAGATTTCATTGGCAGCCGCGTAGGCTACGGTTTTCCCTTGATATTTGTAGGCTAGGCTATCCAGTGGTTTGCTGTCGCTTCCTTCGTACATTGTATTTACATCATTCAGCATGCCTTGGGTAGACCACTGAACGACCCCATCTTCTCTGAGCATCCCTGTATCAGGTAATTGCTCTGCCGTAGCCATTGTATTCAGCTTGGTCATGTAGTTTTCCCAAGGAATTGCTTGTACTTCTACTTCAATTCTGTCTTGAGAAGCATTAAACTTATCCGCCACTCCCTGGGTTACATTTCCCTCTTCCGCACTTCCCCACATCGAATAGATAATTTTGACCTTCTCCTCAGGCTTGGAGGTGGCGTTCTCAGATGCTTTGGGTCCATCAGTTGCCTTGGTTGCTGTGTTTGTCTCATCTTTCGCGCAGCCAATGACACTTAATGCTAGTGCAGTTGAAAGAATACCTACCCCGAATGCTTTACCTACCTTCATTTCCCTCTCCCCCTTCATAATCACATAGATATGTCCAACCGTTTGACCCCCTAAGTTATTGAGTTAAACGTTTAGTACCAACTTTTTTTAATAATTCCAACCTTTGCTTGGAATCCGAAATTTCGGCCAGCCGATACGACTTTTAATATCGTAAATATTTTCAAAAAGTGGTATAGAGTCTTCATGAACTTGGGATGTTTTAATGAAGTAAGCGCTTTATTGTTATTGTGTCATGATTTTCTATTAGGGAAAATAGCATTTTTCAACCTGATTTTTAAAAATTCCAACCTTTAAAGAATCATCTTTTTCATAAAACAGCAGAATCAGCTGATCCAAAATATTCACTTGCAGTAACGACAATAAGCAGAGCCGCCCTCCTACCCCAATGGTAGAAGCACTGCTCTGCCTATTTAGCATTTATACACTACGCTGCTGTATGAAGCAACGCCGTTTTTCTATTCTCGAAACACAACTGCGTGAGATTTCCAGCTCCTTGCGATTTCCCGCTATGTTATCGAATTTCTTGAGGTTGTGGACACGAACCGATGTCAAGAAAGAGGACGTCTCTTATTCGTTCCCCATCGTGCTGATGTCGATGACAAACCGGTAACGGACATCTGAAGCAAGCACACGCTCCCAGGCTTCATCTATCCGGTCAGCAGAAATGACCTCGATTTCAGATGCAATATTATGTTCAGCGCAGAAATTAAGCATTTCCTGCGTTTCACGGATTCCGCCAATCATCGATCCGGCAAACGAACGGCGGTGGCCGATCAGCGAGAATACGTTAACTGCCAATGGATCAGCAGGCGCACCGACATTGACTAATGTACCATCCAGCGCTAGAAGTGAAAGATAGGCATCGATATCAATCTGTGCGCTTACTGTATTCACGATTAGATCGAATGAACCGGCAAGCTGCTTAAATGTCTCCGGATCGCTTGTGGCATAATAATGATCCGCTCCTAATTGCAATCCGTCTTCCTTCTTCTTCAGTGACTGTGATAACACAGTAACCTCAGCTCCCATAGCATGAGCAATCTTCACAGCCATGTGTCCAAGCCCGCCAAGACCCACTACAGCTACTTTTTTGCCGGGAGCGGCTCCCCAATGGCGCAGCGGTGAATAGGTGGTGATTCCTGCACACAAAAGCGGTGCAGCCGCGTCAAGCGGAATAGCGTCAGGAATCCGGACCACGAAGTCTTCTGTTACAACGATGTGCGTGGAATATCCGCCCTGTGTATAGTGACCGTGCCGGTCGATAGCTCCATAGGTGCCCGTATTTCCACTCAGGCAATACTGCTCCTCACCTTTCTGGCAATTACTGCACTCTCCACAGGAGTCAACCATACAACCTACCCCTACACGATCGCCAACTGTGTACTTTGTAACTTCGGAACCGACCTGGCTGACAATACCGGCGATCTCATGCCCTGGAACAAGTGGATACTTAACCGGTCCCCACTCCCCGCGGGCTGTATGAATATCCGAGTGGCAAATGCCCGCGTATTTAATCTCTATAAGAACATCGTGCGGCTGCAGATTCCGGCGTTCGATTGTAGTTAGCTTGAACGGGCCTTCCTGACTGAATGTAGCGCGTGCATTAACTTTTATCATAGTGAAACCTCTCTTCTAGTTAATATAAAAAACTGTAATGCCGACTTTACAAAACCTATGTTATTACTTAAAGTTAACTCTAAGTCAAGCACAAAATATAATTAAGACTGGAGATAGATGATGAAGACATACTCCATAAGTGAAGTTGCAGAATACTTTAATATGACATCACATACCCTGCGTTACTATGACAAGGAGGGGCTTTTGCCTTTTATAGAAAGAACCCCCAGCGGGAAACGCGTTTTCAAAGAAACGGATATGGACGCTTTAAAAGTAATTGAATGCCTGAAGTCATCCGGGATGCCGATTAAGGAAATAAAACATTTCATTGAGTGGTGCTCTGAGGGGGACTCCACCTTGCAGCAGAGATATGACATGTTCCTGGAGCGAAAAGCTTCCGTAGAAGCACAGATGGAAGAATTAAGAAAAACGATGGAAGTCATAGAACATAAATGCTTCTACTACAAGACCGCCTTGGATAGCGGCACGGAAGATGTTCATAAAAAAAATAATATTAAGAGTGCATTTACTCATTAGAAATGAACCTTCAAATTACAGTAAAGGCGGGGCAGATTGATCTGCCCCGCCTTTCTTAATTTGGACGCTTTTTTGCCAGCAGCTTCTCCGTAAAATTCACATCAAAAAAATGAATAATGGGTCCCAGACCAAGTGCGGACACTAGAGTTCCTAAGCCTATAACGCCTCCTGCCAGGAAGCAAATCAAAGCACAAAGCGCATCCGTAAACATCCGGTGCCAAAAATAAGATATTTTCGGGAAGTTATCCCTCATAATCAGGGACAGGCTGTCGTAAGGAGCTACTCCCACAGCCGATGTCTGATACAAGGATACCCCAAAACTGCATACCACCACGCCAATCGCTACGACGACCACCCTCTGCCATAACAGCTGAGGTTCGCCCAACAGAGATAGCCAAGTACTATGAAAGAACGTAGCGATATATCCCAAAAAGATTGCGTTTACAAAAGTCCCGGCTCCAATAAACCTTCGTCCGGTTATGAATTCGATTACAAACAATACCAGGTTCAGCAAGATCAGAAAATTTGCATATGTTATACCGACGCACTCTGCAAGTGCCATTACCATGCCGCTAAAGGGATCATTCCCCATGCCGGACAGCTTAAAAATACTGATTCCCATGCCCAGAAATACATTGCCGATAACCATAATAATCAATCGTTTTTTATCAACGTTATAAAGATAACCCTTCATATTGCCCATCCTATTTTTCATATTAAAATTGCACCTTGCAACAACCACGTCATTATATCATATATTCTATTGTTTGACGGTTATCTTTATTGATAGTATTCAATGATTTGGATAAGCAGATCGGTCAGCACTGAGCATTATTTTGAAGGGAACACTGCTTTTTCGATCTTCAGATCTACTTCTCTAATGACATCATCAGCCTCGGAGCCAAGGATATCTATAAGTGTAATTTCATTACCTTCTTTGTCCGTCCCAATTGGATCATGTAGGGATACGTCTTTACGTGTTTTCTTGAGCGAACGCAGGTGCATCAGGATTTCGTTTTCAATACAACGAGCAGCAAATGTGGCTAACCTTGTTCCTTTGTTTGGACGATAGCACTCAATAGATTTAATCAGGCCGATTGTGCCAATGGAGATCCACGCCCCAACAGTTGTCCAGTTCGAAGCCAAGTCTTTTTATTATCACAGAAAATGAAAATAAGCCCAGCTTCTAATGTCTGCTAAAAACCTTGGCAGCCAAGTTGCGTGGGCATAAAAAGTGTATATTTATTTTCTTATCTGAAACCCGCCGCGCTGCTCACCTCACCCAGTCTCTTCTTGGTCACTCAGCAGCTGGTCAATTTCCACAATTGCCTTAATATAAATCTTGAATGCGTCCCAGATCTGGCTGATGCGCATGGCCTCGTCCGGCTGATGGCTGCTCCCTTTTCCTTCGGGAAAAGGAGTCTGTACATCGGTGCGAAGCGGGCCGAAGGCTACTGTGCGCGGCAGCCATCTGGCATACGTTGCCCCACCCATTGCATAGGGCGCTTGCGACAAGCCCAGCTCACTGTTGGCAAGCCTGCATAAGGCCGCTATGATCAGGTCATCCTTGTCCATGTAGTGTGGCGGACTGTCCGTCCACTCAGTCAGTGACAGTCCATGCTGCCGCGAGTAGGCTGCCAACTGCTCCCGCAGCGCATCCGCGGATTGCGACAGACCGTAACGGACATCGATTCCGATCCGAACGGTTCCCTCATTCCACGCTACGATGCCGGCATTGCTGGTGGTAGGACCCGTTTCATCCCTGTGAGTGATACCAAGCCCCTCCCCGTAAGGGTCACCCAGCGCTTGTGACAAAAAAGTGAGCACAGCACGCGCCGCAGCATCCTCAACCAGCTCATGCGCAAGGAGCGCCCCCGCCAGCTTTCTTGCCGCGTTTTGCGTCCCGGCAGGAAACGCCGCATGCCCGGCCTTACCCTGCGCGCGAACAACCGCTATCCCCTCTAGCTCCGCGACTTCAAACCCCTCCGACCGCAGCTTTTGCACTTCGTATGAGGTTAATCCGCGCAACCGGGCCTCCGCAACGGCGGGCACCATATTGTAATCCTCGCCAGCTTGAAAGGACAGCAACCTGTCGTCGGACGCGCTTCCAGTCACATCGGCTCGCACAATCCCTTTTTCCGCATAGCATACCGGATAATAAGCGTCAGCAACAATCCCGAAGGACGGCGACTGATGCTGGGACAGGAAATAGCGGATATCCCGCATGCCGCTCTCTTCGTTGACGCCCAGAAATACATAAGCATTATGATCCAGCCGCACGTTGGTCTCTTTGAAAAACTTCAGTACATAAAGCGCAAGCACAGCAGCCGATTTATTATCCATCGCACCTCGGCCAAATAGAAACCCATCTTTCTCGAACGGGGAGAAGGGCGGAAAGCTCCAGCCCCGCCCTGCGGGCACCACGTCCAGATGGGCGAACAAGCCGATGCCCTCCTCACTGTCTCCCAGCTGCACCTTAATGCCATAGCCAGCAAAAGCCGTTACCGACAAGTCTTCCCGCGCGGCCAACTGCTCCGCCTCACGCAATACAGCAGCGCATTCGGCACCAAAAGGCTCCGGGCTATCCGGATGAAAGGTGGTGCCCACGCTCGGCACACGAATCAGACGTTTGATATCTTCGAGAATCGCCGCTTGATGATCGGTTAGAAACTGTTCAACCTGCTTGTCCAGCTCCATACTGGTCATAATCGCTCACCCCTTTCAGGTTTACAGCTCGGCTGCAAGTTCCAGCTTTTGTAGACGGAAATCCAGCTCAGCTATGACATTTGGCGGCAGTACTACCTCGGCACCGGCAATATTCTCATGAAGGTGCTTTTCCTTGCGAATGCCGCAAATCACATTGACATTGGCATGCTTGTTCAACAAATAGGCTACGGCAATAGAACTGGCGCTAACCCCATATTCACTTCCGATCTCAACCAGACCGCCGGCAAACTCAGTGGCCAGCTTCAGGTTGCGTCCATGCCACCAGGCATCGTTCTGGCGGGGATCGTTCGGCTCCAGCACATGATCAGGCCGAATATGTCCTGTCAGTAACCCTTGCGCCAGCGGCGAATACGCATGGAAGCTAATCTGATGCTCGTTGCACAGAGGCAGGATCGCCTGCTCGGGTTCTCTGGACAGCATATTGAATTTTTTTTGCACGATTGAGATTTCACCATAATCGATGTAGCTCTGCACGTGATGCGGCTCGCAATTGGACGCGCCTATGGCGCGAATCTTGCCTTCCTGCTTCAGTTGCATCAGCACCTCGATCGTTTCTTCAATTGGTGTTAGAAAAGGCTCCATCGCCGGATTATGTGTATAGTAAATATCGATATAATCCGTCCCTAACCGCTTCAGGCTTTGCTCCACCTCCATGCGAATCGTTCGCGGGCTCAAATTCCGCTTCACGCGATGCCCGTCCCAGGTAAAACGATAACTGCCTTCCTCGTCACCCCACCACAAGCCGCATTTTGTCGAAATAATGACATTATCCCGCCGGCCTTTGATCGCTTGCCCAACGATTTCCTCACTGTGCCCAAAGCCGTAAACCGGGGCAGTATCAATTATATTGATGCCCAGATCCAGCGCGGCATGAATGGCGCGAATCGATTCCGTATCATTGGTATCTGGGAACTGGAATCCTCCACCAATACCGAAAGCGCCGAAAGTAACGACAGAGGCTTGTATGCCGCTCTGTCCAATCTCCTTATATCTCATCGTGACTGTATCCTCCCACTTTATTGATTCGCCTGTGCAGCAACAATATCCAGCCGGAGCTGCCCACCCACACCCACATTTTCATCGGCGTGTTCTTTAATGATGACAATCGTTTTTACCTGCAAGCCGGAAAGCACCCGATCCGTAGTCTCCTGCAGATTACGAACCAAGTCCCGCTTCGCCTCAACTGGTTTTCCAGGTGCGGTGTATACAAAAAATGTAATTTCATAAAAGTCCTTAGGTGTTGTCGATGCCTGTGGAAGTTCGATCCAGGAGATAGTTCTTAGCTCCGGAGGCAGGCGAAGACCCGTTGTTACTGCCGTGCCCAACTCACTTACCAATTTTGTCTTTTGTTCTTCCTTCAGAGATGTCGTTGCGTATGCCAATACAGTTGCCATGGTTCAGCACTCCTTTATCATTATAGTTAGTTTTTTCAGACAAACGCTTTGCTTATTTCCGCATTCCCATTACTCAGGATGCATTATTCGTTATACGGTTTCTTGACTCCCTTGTACGTATCCAGCAGCCATTGCGAATATTCTTTCGAAGTCATCACCGATACGATAGCATCCAGCCATTCCTTATTCTTCTCTTCAGTTCCTTTCTTAATAGCCAGCAAAATACCGCCATATTGTTTGTACACCTCAGGTGTTTCCTGTAGCAGCGCCGTATCAATCGTCACCTGGGGATCATTCATTTGAGCTACCGTAATAGCCGGCGCAGTCATGGCGTCCAGATCAGCAAAAGCCCCTACGCGGCTGCGCGGATCAATTTCAACGAATTCGAGCTTCTTGCTGTTCTCGACAACATCGAGTACTGTTGGCAGGTCAATACCCTCGCGCAATTGGATTAGCCCATTGTCCGCCAATAGTTGCAGTTCTCGCGCCCTGTTGGCGGAATCGTTGGCAATGCCGATCTTAGCTCCTTGCGGCAGCTCATCCACAGTTTTGTATTTCTTGGATACGAACAGCACCGGTGTTGTATAAATATTCGGGCCATAAGCGACCAACTCTGTACCGTTGCTTTCATTGAAGCTGTTCATATATTTTTCATTCTGAAAATAATTGGCATCGATACTGCCGTCTGCAGTCGCATTGTTCAAAGCAATATTGTCATTGAAGACTTGCGTCTCAATTTGATAGCCTTCCGGCTTCAGCTTTTCGGCCACATAATCAATATCCGGCTGCTCCCTGGCAATCACGCCAATCACAATTTTTTGGGACTTTGCATCCGATTGTGCGTCGGAGGATGAGCTGGATGACTGAGAGCATCCGACCAGCAGCACAATGACAGTGGTCATGATCAGAATCAGCTTGGCAGTTGCCTGTTTTTTCATGTAAAACTCCTCATTTCTGATGTTTTATTTCAACTTGCGGTACAACATATTCCCGCCCAGTTGTATAAATTGAACAATAACAATTAAAATAACAACGGTTGTGTACATAATCGTGTCATTGAAATTCTGGTAGCCATAGGAAAGCGCAACTGCCCCCAGCCCGCCGGCTCCAACGGTCCCTGCCATAGCTGTAAAGCCCAGCAACGAAATAAAACCAATCGTTAAGTTTGAAATGATGGATGGAATCGCCTCACTGACAATAACGTTAAATGTTATTTGCCAATCGGATGCGCCAAATGACCTAGCAGCCTCGATCAGACTCGGATTCACCTCCTTAAAGCAGCCCTCCAGCAATCTCGCCAGTAACGGAGAGCCTACAATGGTAATGGAGAAAATGGCAGCTGTTGTACCAATGGTCGTCCCCACAACAAAGCGAGTTAACGGAATTATTGTAATAATGAGAATAATAAAGGGTACAGAACGCAGCACATTAATGATGGCGCTGAAGGTCTCGTAGACTGCTCGGTTGGGCCTGAGTCCTTTGGCATCTGTAGTAATGAGAATGAGTGCCAAGATGAAACCGAACAGGGTACAGGTCACAACGGTGCCGCCCAACATAATCAGCGTATCGCGCAGCCCCGGAAAAATGATTTTATCGAGCAGAGTCTGGTAATCGTACTGATACATTACAAATTCCTCCATTCCATGCCGCTCTGCTCCAGATAGGCCCTGACCTTGTCAAAATCTTGCCTGCTGACCGATAAGGTGAACGCCCCCGCGATACTGTCCACATAACGGTCCAGTCCGCCCCATACAACTTCAAACGGCACCCCTGTTGACAAGGCGAAGCGGGAAAGCATGTCTTCCTGACCTGGTCGCTGAATAAGCTCAAACAGAATGTTATCCTCGCCAGTTTTCACTTCATGTGCGCCCAGGAAATCATTCAGATGACCGGAGTTTTCCAGGAAGATATCTTGCACCGCTCCGGCAGCCTGCAACTGACCCTTGCTGAGCACCGCGATGTTGTTGCAAGTTTCTTTTACCACTTCCATTTGATGCGTCACAATGACAATGGTGATGCCAAGCTCTTTGTTAATTTTTTTGAGCAGACCCAGAATGGATTTGGTGATGTTGGGATCAAGTGCGCTTGTCGCTTCATCACAAAGCAGAATGCGTGGGTTCATAGCAAGCGCCCGGGCGATGGCAACCCGCTGCTTCTGTCCGCCGGAAAGCTCGCGCGGCAGTGCCTTTTCCTTGTCCGTCAATTCCACGAGCTGCAGGAGCTCTTTCACGCGCGCATCAGCCACCGCTTTATTGTAGCCAAAGCATTTCATTGGAAACATAATGTTGTCATACACATTTTTTCGCTCCAGCAGAGAGAAATGCTGAAAGATCATGCCGATATTGCTGCGAAACTTGCGTAGTGTTGCTCCCCGCATGCTGCGGATTTCAACTCCGTTGACATGCAAGCTGCCGCGGTCAAAGGTCTCCAGACCGTTGATACAGCGCAAAAGCGTTGACTTGCCCGCGCCGCTCACCCCAACAAGTCCGAAAATATCCCCGTCCGTAATGTTGACATTAATACCAGACAAAACCTCCCTACCTCCAAATGATTTAAATAAATCACGAATTTCTATGCCTGAACCGACAAGCTCCGTAGGTTTGCCCTCCAGTTGTCCGACCATCCTATCCACTCCTTTCATGCACCCAGAAAATGCTTTTTCTAAATAAATTAGATCGATCTAATTTCAACCTAAAACAATTCCTATCAGTTTACTTTGATTTATGTTATCAGCTCTACAGTAGCCTGTCAACACTATTTTTAAACCTTTCTGTCAAATGAATTATGATATACTGGAAGGTAGTTGAGAGGAGGAAAAGTTTGTGGTTTCTAGAGAAAAAAGAGTTACACTACAAGATGTTGCCGATGATGCCGGCGTTTCGAGAGCAACCGCCTCTCTTGTCGTTCGCGGCAGCAAATCCATTAAACCTAGTACACACAAAAAGGTGCTGGACTCCATGGAAAAGCTCGGCTATGTATATGATCGCGTAGCCGCCAGCTTTCGATTACAGCGTTCCTCAACGATAGGCGTTATTGTCACTGATATCGAAAATCCGTTTTATCCACATATATTGACGCATATTGAGCATGTTCTATACGAACAGCGGTTCAATGTGCTGCTGGGCATGAGCTTTGAATCAACCGAAAAGCAGGAGCGTGTGCTGGAAACAATGCTTGAGCACCGTGTGTGCGGCATTATTATGACTCCTGTCGCCTCTACATCGCCCGCCCTGTTCACCAAATTGCAAAATCTAAACATCCCCACGCTGCTGATTGGACGTGAGGTTGATACCGTGAATACCGACTATGTCGGGACGGATTATCGGCTGGGAGCCGAAATGGCCGTGCGCCATCTCATCGAGCAAGGGCACCGGCGCATCGCTTATCTGGGCGGCAGCCCTCAGGGAAACACATCCTACAAGGAGCGTTTTGCCGGTTACTGCCAAGCCCTGCAGCAATTTGGATTGGAGATCGATCCCGCTCTAATCATTACAAGCCCGATCAACCGTGACGGCGGCACCCGCGCTGTGCAAGAGGCGATGCAGTTAAACAATCCGCCAACCGCCTGCTTTTGCAACAATGATGTCATTGCCCTGGGCGCCATGATCGGCCTGCAGTTGCAAGGACGTACGCCCGGGAAACATATGGCCATCGTTGGCTTTGACAATGTACAGGAAACGGAGACTGCCAAGCCTGGTCTAAGCAGCGTTTCCGTATTCCAGGATAAATGGGGAAGCGAGGCTGCCAAGCTGCTGCTCAAACGAATCAACGGCGATCAGTCAGAACCTACCAGAATTATTATTCCGCCTCAGCTGATTATACGTGAGTCTTCCACCAGCTATAGCGGCTTCCATTCATCCAGCCCTTTATAATCGACACAATCCGGATTCATTCTCCGGACTTGTGTTGTTTTTCCGGGAACTCCAATACTAATAAATTCTTTATTAATACTTTTGGTCTTTGTTCTTACCGGTCTTCTGAATTTCTTCTCAAGCGAACCTCTTACCTCAAATGAACATTATAAAAGAAATTAATTATTTTTACATATATATCTAGTTAATTCCACATTATTGATAAAGCAAGTACATGCTGTCCATTTTTATGTTAAACAATCCTCTTAGAGATCTCATCAACAAGTTGCCTAATCCCCATTCTTTTTGAGCTTTAATATCTCCTTCGGTTCGACTGTTAAACTTTGATTATTAAACCCATTAGTCCGTCTCTACATTGAAATATCATCACTTTCACTGCTCTTTACTTTTCTTAACAAAAAAGCAACTCCCTTATTGGCAAGTCGCTTCTAAAACACTCAATAGTGATTATTTAGTTATTATCTAAGACCCTACCGCTTAGCCTTATAAAACTCATGATACAACTTCATCAGCGCCCTTTTTTCTATCCTCGAAACATAACTCCGCGAGATCCCCAACTCCTTAGCAATCTCCCGCTGCGCCCTCTCTTCTCCACCTGTATCCAATCCAAATTGGCCAAAGACAATATTATCTAGAATATTTTCAAAATACAAGAGTATCATTTATTGATAAAACAATAAACGTGCCCTTGCATATTGAAATATAGGAAAACACTCCTCAGTACTCTTCATATTTGATATAGAAGTGATAAAATATCGGCTGCTTCTTCGTCGACTAATTCTTGTTTTTCACGTTCAGTTGGGTTAAAGGCTAATCTTTTAAGGTCAGCTTCCATCTCCGATAATACAGTTTTCGGTAGATTTATAACCAACTTTACAAGTATTGAATATTTCCAACAGTCGTCATCAGAAGCGAGAATTTTCCTGAGATGAGGAATTAATTCCCTGCCTAACGGAAGCAGCAACTTCCCAATTTCTTTTGAAGTAGGCCAATTTGCATCTGCGGTCCACTCTAATAAATCAGGAATAATCGGTTTAATTAAATTTATATCCAATGCTTTTAATTTATTTACTGACTCGATATCCATTTTATCTTTCGGGATTAATCTTTTGATCTCCATCTTTATCCTCCTACCTAAAATCATATTGATAGGGTCGGCTCCATCCTTAAGCCTGAGTTTTTTTAACACTTCCTTAGCAGCCATATCAACTTCTAATTCCCTATCTAATGTAGTTGGGGTTTCAACAAGCTTGATTAAACTGACTTCTAGTTCAATAAGAACTCCAATAGGAAACTGAGGCAATAAATATTCTAAAACATTTAATTTCCAATCACTTTCCTCCCCTTCGAATATTCTATTGATGAGTGGAATAAGTTCCTTATTAAAATTAAGTAATAAATCCACAACATCTTCAAATATAGGAAAATTCCTATCCTTTAAATATATCGATAACCCTTCAATCAGATCTAAAAGATCATTTTTATTTAATTGCTTTAATTTTTTAATACTCTCATAATCCATTTTACTTAGAGGTAAATTCCCCATAATTGATTCCCTCCCTTTTTGGTAAAAAATTCATTTTTTCAATCAAATTTAAAACTATTTTTGAACTTGGACTGGAACTGATATTTTCATAAGTATTTCTGTTAAATAGTATGGACTTTATTAGCATTTGTTTTTATATGGATATTTTGCGGAAATAAGGTATTTCCCGTAATTAAATCATTTATTTTATTTTGAATAGACTCATGATTATTAAGGGCATAGTGGTATGCATTCTTCGCTGCTTCAATAGATCTTAGAAGCGCTTCTTTTCCCGAGGCCAAGTACCTTTTCCACATAAGAGGCTTCCATAGCAACTCCTGCAAAGAAGCCTTCTCTCACTGGTAAGGGATTAGCCGGAAGTGGCTTAACGTAAGGTTCAACAAACTCGGGATAATCATCCTTCTTGTACAGTGATTCGAAAGAAATTTTGTCATCAAGGCTGAGCGTTTCACTAATAATGGATTTAAATTCATTTAATCGGTAATGAACTTCTTCATTATTATCTTTAGTTTCTTCTTTACGTCCTTCTATGTATAGCGCTTTTTCTTCTTTTTCATATGCCTTTTATTCACGTATCGACTGTTTAATGGCATGCTCTCATTCTCACATTCATATTGACGTTGCAGCCTTAAATTCCTTTATTGCTCACGAATTGCTACATTCCTTGATCTTTCAGCTGCACGCTGCGCTTTTGCTGTCTCTCTAATAATTTTATTAACTGTATTTCCAAAACTCCGTTCCACCTTTATCTTGCACTGTGACTTTCGCAAGTTGACCATTCCCATCGTACGTAAAGCGTGTGTGCTTTAATGCATCGTAGACGGAGGTTAGACGATTTAGAGCATCATAACTATAATCTCAACAACCGCCATACTCAGAATGTCAAATGCTAAATTACAAAAAATAAGCCACATAGAGTTATTACACTCGTATGTGGCTAAAGCACTACTATTCTTCCAAATAAGGTGATTCAAAACTCTCAACAAATAAACCTGAACTACTGATCTTTATTAAAGAATCTTTACATTCCTTCAAACTCCCAATATACATGTAATAATCAAAACCAAAGTGAACAAACATCTCCCTACTTTGAAATTTACACCAAATCTTTTCTCTTAAAATTAATTGAGAAAGTAATTTCAACTCATACACAGAGATATAGTCGCCATTTTTCACACTGTTATAAATACTTTTCATCTCGTCAGTGTAGATGGAATGTAATTCAGCTTTCTCCACGTCAAAGTTATATTTTTCTAGATCTACTACTTGAATTTTGTTTAAGTTATTCTCATTCATTATTAAATTTATAGCCGTTATATATAATGATTCAGTTTCCAAATAATGTTCTAACAGGAATTTCTCAGCTGAAAACACTTTTCCCACTTCACTTATTGAAGTCCATTCTTCATTTTTATACACTCCTTTTATACGATTAGTTGGGTTATATTTAGTAATCCTCCAAAAGAATTTATACATATAATCTCCAATCCTATTTAATAAAGCATCATAAGTGCCTGAACGAGTATCTTTACTAGCTAAATATTCTGGTTTTGTAGCCATTTTCCATATACCTCCGATATGCAAATCAAGATCTTGGACAATATAGAGTTTACCATTTTTATACACTGGTTTATCCTTAATTTTTAATTTCGTCTTTGTAAAACCCAAATATTCCGCTAACATATCTGTTTCTTTATTTATTAATCTTAAGGTTTTACCGCTTACTTGAGTTTTTAGAACTTTATCTTTACTTCCACCGGCAAATAGACTTAAAGCAGCGCCAAGCATAGCATCGTCCATAGCTTGGACTCTTCCATAATCTCTCATTAATTGATTCTTTGCCGATGTAACCTGTTCCTTGCTACTTTCAGCTGATGTAGCCATATTAAAGAGATTCGGCCATTGCTTTCTGCCCTTTTCATCTAAATATTGAATAGGTTTTGATGAACCAAGATCGCTACGAATATCCCAATAGAGTTGTGATTTACTCCCAGCAATTCGAGCTGTTGTAAGCATCAAATCCACTTGGTTCTCAGTATAGTGTCCTGTTAGATCGACATGAGTTAACGGATTGTTCTCCACATACGTATACAAATTCAGTGTCAGCGGATTATTAATCTGCCCCTCATACGTATCCTCATTTAAAAACCGCCCTATACATTATTTTGCAAATAATAAGGGTAGAAAAGCCTCCATTGCCCGCCAGTTAGAGGCCGAGGCCAGCTATCGCTTTGAGCAATGCTGTTTTTCCGCTGCCATTGGCTCCCTCCAGACCATACCAGCCTGGCGGCAAAGCCAGATTCACATTCCCTAGCAGCAGGTGACCATTATCTGCAAGAAGTTCACCGCGGTAAGTTTTAGCTCAGCTCCTCGCACCACTCTTCCCTCCTATCCATATTGCTTGTAATAATGCCGATGGCACAGCAAAATACTTGTAATAACACAAAGCACTATTGCCAGACTAACAGCAACAAGCTTGCTTGCAAGCCAGTGTTCTGACCCGTATTCGCTGAACAGTTGAAATACGCCAAGCCTCTCGCCAGCGGAAAACTGGATGACGCCCACTGCGAGGACAGCCGCGGGATACGTCTTTCCGCGTTTTCTGTAAGGATCTAAGGTGCATTAGGATTTCGTTTTCAATACAACGTGCTGCAAATGTGGCTAGTTTGGTTCCTTTGTTCGGACGATAGCTCTCGATGGCTTTAATCAAACCAATGGTTCCGATGGAGATTAAGTCCTCCATGTCTTCTCCGGCATTATCGAATTTTTGAGGTTGTGGACACGATACGATGTCAAAATCCACTTTCTTGATAGAAAAGCGTTGATAGAAGTATGAAGGTTTTACCGGATGGATGGCTCTTTTTTTGTTATTCATTGTCCTTTTTTTAATAGTCACTTCGTTTTCTTAAATTTTCACTTGATATCAACAACTTAAAGAAAACAGTTGAAAGACATGATATTTAACATAGTTTGAGCATGTTTACAGTCACATCCGGGAAAGAATTAGCTGTGTTACGATATATCTTATTACTCTAGAGGAGTATTAATAATGTCAACAACTTGCAAAAGAGGTGTGTAATTGAAACTTCCAACAATCCAATTCGGACATATTAAATCGAGAGTTCCTGTTATTCAAGGTGGAATGGGTGTAGGCATATCCTTAAGTGGACTAGCCGCTGCTGTAGCCAATGCAGGCGGGATCGGCACCATCTCTGGTACAGGGATCACTCCTGATGAGCTGAGAATGCATATTCGCAAAACAAGAGAACTCTCTAAAGGGAATGGCTACATCGGTGTGAATGTACTATTCGCAGTGAAGGACTTTGCCGAAAAAATGAAGATTGCTTTGGAGGAAAAGGTTGACTTTATTATTTCCGGAGCCGGAATTTCTAGAGATATTTATGCTTGGGGTAAAGAATATGGTACTCCTGTCGTAACTATTGTTTCATCCGCCAAATTAGCCCGAATTTCCGAAAGACTTGGTGCCTCCGCAGTCGTTGTGGAAGGGTTCGAAGCTGGAGGCCATTTAGGTACAGACAGATCCATGTTTGATATCCTTCCTGAAGTCTTAGAGGCCGTTTCGATTCCAGTTATTGCTGCGGGTGGAATTCTAACAGGGGATGATATCGCAAAAGCCCTTCGGATCGGCGCATCTGGTGTTCAAATGGGTACCCGTTTTGTGGCTAGCCTTGAGTGTGATGCTCCCTTAGCCTTCAAGCAAAAGTATGTAGATGCTCAGCAAGGAGATACTGTCCTAATCAAGTCTACTGTGGGTCTAGAAGGTAGAGCGATTCGGAATGAATTTACGGACCGGATCAGTGATGATGCCAAATTAAAGATAGTCAAATGCTATAATTGTCTAAAGGTTTGTTCACATCGCTTCTGTACAATGGAATCCCTGCTCACTTCCCTTAGAGGAGATGTTAAGAACGGATTGGTTTTTGCTGGGTCCAGAGTTCATGAGATTAAAGAGATTTTGTCCGTACAGCAGATTATCGACAATTTAATGGATGAGTATCAAGGGGCATTGAACCCGACAACTTAAGGTTGTTATAAGATTCAAAAGCACGATTAACCACTTAAGCAAGCTTGGGATTTCCGAGCATAAGTGGTTTTTCATTTCGCTTGATACTCAAATTTAGTTATATTTAATAAGCTTTTGTGTTGTATTTAACTAAAGATTTCCGTACCTTTCTTTTTAATTGCAACAACAGCTAAATATCTTCACAGCCAAAATGCAATATGCCCAATACCCAGGATAATCGCAAAAGATGACTGGATATATGTACTCTTCAGAGCACCACTTAACAATTCGCCCTCTCCCTTTCTCATGTATTTTTATGAGTTGGTTTAATACAAAAATTCGCTGAACTATATCTTCTCTAAAAAATTCTAATATGGTCCTTGAAGCTTTCTATGTATGCCGGTTAACGGATACTACCTTGTGATTATGAGTTTACCGCTTAGCCTATAAAACTCATGATAAAGCTTCATGAGCGCCCTCTTCTCTATCCTCGAAACATAACTCCGCGAGATCCCCAGCTCTTTGGCAATCTCCCGCTGCGCCCGCTCTTCCCCACCTGTATCCAATCCAAACCGCCCAACCACAACTTCTTTTTCCCGGTCATCCAGAATATCAAGGTTACGATATATCTTACTCTTTTCGATCTTCAGATCGACTTCTTTAATGACATCATCAGCTTCGGAGCCAAGGATATCGATAAGTGTAATTTCATTACCTTCTTTGTCCGTCCCAATTGGATCATGCAGGGATACGTCTTTACGTGTTTTCTTGAGCGAACGCAGGTGCATCAGAATTTCGTTTTCAATACAACGTGCTGCAAATGTGGCTAGTTTGCTTCCTTTGTTTGGACGATAGCTCTCAATAGCTTTAATTTGACAGATAGTGCCGATGGAGATCAAATCCTCCATGTCTTCCACAGTATTATCGATTTCTTAAGGTTATGGACAACGATGTGAGGTCAAAAAAATAAACCAATTACGATCGATTCTGATTCGAATTGGTTTCCTTTTGCATATTATATTTAATTTGTAGTTTCCGATTGATTTCTTGTGTACATCCTGGTAATCCATTTAAATAACGCTTTACTTGATCAATCAACTCTAAGTGAGATATCAGAATATTCATACTTGTTAAATTGCGTCTAACAATATCCTCGGTTTCAATATGATAGCCACCGTTTTTCACACGTAGAGCAATACATTCAATATTTAGCCGAACATCTGCTAGTCCCATATAAAACACAATAATTTCAAAGCCTTGTTCCTTTGCATCCTCATCTGCCTTATAACGTTACCACCCGCTAAAGGGTTTCCACAATGAAATCTCACTTATTCCAGATACACTACCTGGCTATTCTTATGGCTTCTTTCCCAGCAGATACTTTACTCTTTTCAGGATGCCCATTAGTGATCTTGCGGCTATGCATCTGGAATCATCAGTGATTCTGCCTTATGCCATGCTCCGATATAGAATCTTCAATCTTCCACTTTCATGAAATGAAAAACATAATATTCTCCGTTAATTTTTAGCTATTCCTTTTCTTTTTGATTTCATCAAATTCACATAGAGATAAGTGAAATTCAAGGTTTTTGGTGATGCAGCCGGATGATGATACTCAATATCCTATAGATTCTTCAAACCTATCATAAATTGTAATTTATTTAACGAAATAGTTTACATATATGTTACACGAAATAATTAAAAGAGCCGTTTTTCCCTTTTTTTCAAACTCAAAATATATTAAATTCATAATATTCATTGACTGAAACAAATACTAGTGTTATATTTCCTAACATTAAATAATAAAATACATACAGGAAAAGGAGATTACGCACATGAATAAGTTCAAACGTCTACGTGAAACTAAAAGAGAGCATTCTGGTTCCACCCGATCTGAATTTTCACCAGCAAAAGAAAATTGGAGTAAAAAGCAATTTATAGCTACTTCAATTGTGTTATCTGCTATTGCTACGAGTGTAATTCCTTTCCAAACAGCTGACGCTTTAACTAGAGTTACTTCAGAAAGTGGTACAGTATGGGAGATTCACGATGTTTTTGCTCCTAGCTTAGACACAGGAAGTTTACGTACAGTTGGTGCTACACAAGTACAAGGTTTCGGCAATATCTTTGTTAAAGTGTCCTCGCCTTCAGCTCCACTGATGAATGGTCAAATGATGCGTGGGTTTGACTTGAAATATGACGGCGTTAATAAGTTTACTTCGGCTCAATCTGTAAATCTAGGAAATGTAACTGTAACACGTGAGGTGTATGTGGATACTATTCATAATCGAACGAGATTCTTTGATACTTTCACTAATAAAAATGATGTGGCAATAAAAGTTGATGTATCATTCGGTGGCTCTTTAGGATATGGTACAACAACAAATGCTTCAGTAGTTAAGGCAACCTATTCAGGCGATCTAAAGGTAACTACAGATGATTCATGGATTGTTGTAGATAGTAGCGCCAAAAACAATAAGCCGCTAGGCGTTGCAGTGGGATCTCCAAAGCCGTTTGATAATGGATTAACCGGTCTAGGTAATCAGCAACAGGATCCATTCACAATACCCTTAGCTGAGCATGGAAATGAAGCGAATTTCTATGGGTTCATTAATTCACTAAATATTGGGCCGGGCGAATCGAAATCCCTAGTAAATTATGTGCAAGTTGGAGAAGCTGGTGAAGAAGGGTTGAAAAATCTGGTTGCTATGCTAGATGGACTTAATAGTCTGCTGGATGTAACAGGATTAACAAACGCACAAATTCGTTCGATTAGCAACTGGGATATATCTGCTATAGAGGGACTTGATACTGGAGATCATCTGGTTATTCCAAATGCTCCTGCACCTAAAGAATTAGTAACTTCATCGCCGTATGATGTTAAGAATAAATCCATTGCAGAAATGCAGCAGGATATGATTAATGGTAAAACTACTTCTGTACAAATTACTCAAGCCTATTTAGATAGAATCAAGGTATACGATGAGGGACAATTGGGATTCCATGCATTCCTGCATGTATCTGAAACTGCGCTTAACCAAGCAAAAGCTGCTGACGATGCCCGTGCCCAAGGTGTAAAAGGTGATTTATTGGGTATTCCAATTGCGATAAAAGATATTTATGATACAAAGGATATGCCTACTACCGGTGGCAGTAAAGCTCTTGAAGGCTGGCAGCCTGATTCTGATGCATTCCAAGTGAAAAAACTGCGGGAAGCTGGAGCTGTAATTATTGGTAAAGTAAATACTTCTGAGTTTGCTAACAGCGGAAGCTTTAGTGAAAGCGGCTGGCAGCAAACATGGAATGCACTCTATCCATCGAAAACATCTTTTGGCTCAAGCGGCGGGTCTGCAGTATCTGTTGCAGCTGATTTTGCAGCAGCAGCAATGGGATCGCAAACAGGGGTATCTCTCTATGCACCAACTACAGGCGCTAGCTTAAAAAGCTTCCGGGGTACAGACGGTATGGCAAGTACTACAGGTGTACTGCCACTCACTTGGGGACAAGATTATGCAGGTCCCATTGCTAAAACAGTAACTGACCTAGCCATTATATTGAATGCTACAACGGGTACGGACCCACAGGATATTTTCACAGTCACTGCTGATGCAGATCATAAGCGTCCAGTGGATTGGAAGGAATCTCTGGATGCTAATGCATTGAAAGGAAAGAAAATTGGATATATTCCTGCATCCTTTGTATCTGCATATGCTGATGATGATACTGGACAGGCAGTGATGGATAAGTTCTCAGAGCTTCAAGCAGCGGGTGCGACTATGGTTGAAATGTCAGCTGTACCATCAGGCCCTAGTCGTCCTTCAGGTATTAATGGATCTACTGAAGGTTGGGCACGTTATATTGAGCTTCATAAGGACTTCCCTTATATTGATGGAGCAAGTGTACTAGCTTCAGATAAAGTGCTTATCTATAACCAAAGAGGATATAGTACCCCAACTCGTATGACTGAACAGGCTGTACAAGATTACATTAAGTATAGAACTGACTATAAGGAAGTTATCAAAGGCTGGATGGACGCGAATGGTGTTGATGCTGTTGTTTATGCAGGTTTTATTAGCGACGTATATAACAATGACGCAGCAGCTTCTCAATTAAGTTCAGACCGTAACACAGGCGTATTAACCTCTACTATGGGTCTACCTACGGTAGTTGTTCCTGTAGGAACGAATGACAGCGGATATTCTATCTCTATGCAACTAGTTGGTAGAGCATGGGACGATGCAAAAGTTTTAGGCATGAGCTACGCTCTTGAGCAACAAAGTCAAGCTAGACTACTTACAACATTTGCTCCAGCACTTCAATACGTTTCAAACTCTACTAATCCTGATCCAAACACAGATAATGGACCAACCCATCCAAATACTGGAGGAGGTACAGTGACACCTCCAGCAATAACAACGCCTATAGAAACACCGTCACCTGCAAAAACAATAACACCAGCAGATAAGCCGAAAGTTGTTAGTTTTGTAGATACAATGAATCATTGGGCAAAAACAAGCATTGACGCACTAATTGCTAAGGGATTATTGACGGGATATTCCGATGGAACATTCCGTCCAAATTCAGGTTTGACTCGTGCGGAAGCCATCAAGGTAATTGCAACGCACATGGGACTTGAAGGACATGAAAGTAACTTTACAGATGTAGCTTCAACTCATTGGGCGAATAAGTTTATCGGTGCAGCAGCCGGATCAGGCTTGATGAACGGATATAGCGACGGAAGCTTCCGTCCAGATGAGAAGATTAGCCGTAGTGAATTAGCGGCACTAATCACTCGAGCCTTTAAGCTAACTGGTACTGGAAACACATCATTCAAAGATGTTACAAGAAATGCATGGTATTATGATTCCATCGACGCACTCGCATCCAATAATATTATTACAGGGTACGCAGACAGTACATTTAAGCCTGAAAAAGATATTACTAGAGCTGAGTTTGCAACTATTGTATCCAGATTACTAGAAACTAATAATTAAAATAAGTTCAATTATAAATGACAGAGTACTTGAGTAACCATGTTTACAGGAAGGGCCATCCCGAAAGGGATGGCCTTATAACTTGCCGTTACAGATGGTGCGATGAACCGTATCATAAGTAGGGCGAACCCTATCCACACAAAAAACGACTCATCCGTAGACAAGTCGCTTTCAAGTTTTATTATTAATGGATTATTACTGTGTAATTGTCATCAGTCTCACCGCTTCGCCTTATAAAACTCATGATAAAGCTTCATGAGCGCCCTCTTCTCTATCCTCGAAACATAACTCCGCGAGATCCCCAACTCCTTAGCAATCTCCCGCTGTGTCCTCTCTTCTCCACCTGTATCCAGCCCAAACCTACCCACCACAACTTCTTTCTCCCGGTCATCCAGAATATCTAGGTTGCGATATATCTTACTCTTTTCGATCTTCAGATCTACTTCTTTAATAACATCATCAGCTTCGGAGCCAAGGATATCGATAAGTGTAATTTCATTACCTTCTTTGTCCGTCCCAATTGGATCATACAGGGATACGTCTTTACGTGTTTTCTTGAGCGAACGCAGGTGCATCAGGATTTCGTTTTCAATACAACGAGCAGCAAATGTGGCTAGCTTTGTTCCTTTGTTTGGACGATAGCTCTCAATAGCTTTAATCAGGCCGATGGTGCCAATGGAGATCAGATCCTCCATATCTTCTCCGGTATTATCGAATTTTTTGAGGTTATGAACACGATACGATGTCAAATAAACCTGCTGCTATTTAAACACATTACATCATTATTACTGGTTTGTATCTTACAATTTTGAAAAGAAAGAGTAAAATGAGGAGTTAACCGAAGGCCAGTTATGTTCAGCTCAGTACCTAAATCTAATGCGCTCCATTTGATGTTTCCTTCATCGGAAATGTATTGACTCTACCAGCCATTCTCGAAATGCAAGTCCCAATTGATAGTAAAAGCTCTCTGTTACTCCATGATAACATTGGCGCCTTTATCGATAGAATGTAGTACTTTGTTCATGCGACCCCCAAAACTTTTGAAGGATTTGCCGCTTGTATTATAGGAATGAGGGAGTCAGTGGCTACCCTTTAACACATGACCTTCCCGTTAATAGATTTCTTCCTTACAATAATCATGGTTGGTCGTCTTGTCCCAATCATTAATTGAGACCAAGTCTCTTCACCGTATCTATCGTTATGGTTATGTACATTGTTGCGATTTTTCTCAAAAAAAACAAGAAAGCGAAGATTTCAAAAAACAAGTCAATTATGGTGGTATCTGACCATAATCAACCTGATCAATGTAAAAATTTTGCGTTATATAGGTTATAAAATTTAGGCATTAATGTGCGTACAACAAAATGACGAGTCTATATATGGGCATTGCATGGGTTATATGTCTTATTGGTTTTGAATAATAGGTTTATTTATTACGCACTGGCTAGCCATTCGGTTATACCAATGCTTATTCCTGCTTAACGATAAAATGACGGATAAATCTCTTTATTCCAAATTATTTTATGCTAGATATACGATCAATGAATTTTTTCTTTTATTTTATTAATATAGCCTTGATACGTTTCCTTCTGTTCATCAAACATCCAAACATCTGCTGAATCTATTAAGCCACTCTGTTCAACATTTTCAATGATTCTATCTAGTTTACTCTTATGTGCTGAGAGCATTTTCGAACTAACAGATGACAATTTTCCCATCAACTCCATTGAATCAATATCAGCATAGAAGGGAGTATTCTGTTCATCAATCCTTTCAATAATTTCAAACGTTGCTAAATCTTTAAATACATCTTGCCTAATACAACGAATCAAATCAAAATTTGATAATCCACGTAGACATTTATCTGTAATTTCCAAGTGCCATACAGGTAGTGACATTTCAGAAAACTGTGTTGCATTGTGTATTACACTTTCATATTCTTCTTTAGTCATAAACTCTTTTAATGTCTTTTTTCTATTAATCATATGCATTCATTACTCCAATCATTATTTAGGTCCATATATTCCGCCATAGGGGTTACACATAGCCTCTATTTTTTCCATCATAATGTTAACCTCATTCGATTTAGATTTATAAATTTGTCGAAGTTCAGTGTCTAAATTAGGATTTTTAAGCACCCCTACCCAACTTCTTTTCAAATCAACTAAACCACGATATGCGTCAGAAACTTCTTGAGCATGATCATAATAACCTCCACCTGCTTTTGGAACAGGGTTAACAACTAAGTCCTTCTGTGCTCCTGTTAAATCCATTTCGGTTAAATGTGAGTATGTTCTTTCTTGCTGATTCAAAGGGTTTGTGGTTTTGGATTGCTACTTACATCCACCATAATATAGTTGGCATACGGTGTGTCCTGGGCAGAAGCAGTCGGAATAAAATCTCCATATCCTAAAAAGACTACTAACGCTCCCAACAATAGCATTGTCGTTTTAAATATCTTCATCTGCACAGTACTCCTCTACCCCTCTTATAAGTTCTTCCGTATTAAGTTACCGTTTGCATCATAATAGTAGTGAACAACAGTCCCGTCTGAATATCGAATATATTCTATTCGTCCTCCCGCGTTGTAGTGGTATTCTACAGGAGTATAGGTTTTGTTTGGTAAAAACAAATTGGATTGAGGCACGATCTGCTTTATTTGGCTAGCACTAGACCAGGATAAAATAGATGTTGCCCTCCACTATTCTCAAAATACTCAATACGAATGTCATAGTTTTGATCCGCTATCAATGAGATAGGAAGGCTGGTCAGTTCACTTGCCTGCGTGACCCATTGGTCTATGATCAATTGACCATTCACCCAAAGTCGAGCCTCATCGTCCGAATTGAAATAGAAGGTATACGTTTCGTTATACATCGGGCGAATCGTTCCCGTCCATCTTGCTGAGAATGTATCCCCCTCTATGCTAGCATCTGGGGAGCCAAGTCCCCATCCAAAATGAATAACAGGGTCCGTTCGAGTGAGTTTAAGGTCTGTCAAATCTATATTGTCGTAGTACTCACCTAACAAGCCGACACCGGGTAATTTAGCAGGGGGATACAACTGACTCTGCGGTATGAATTGTTTGGTCTGACTAGGACTTGTCCATAATAATCCAATTGCTGCGTCGCCTAGATTTTCAAAATACTCAATTTGAATATCGTATTGTTGACCTGCAATTAATACTATAGGGCTGCTTTCAAATTGACCCGACTGATTTTCCCACCGATTAAGAAGAAGTTCACCATCTATCCAAAGACGTACTCCATCATCCGCATTTAAATAAAAGGTATACATTTCACTGTATTTGGGCTTAAGTGTTCCTGTCCATCGGATTGAAAATGTATCTGTTCCTCAATTTTTCTTTGTGCCTCATCGATACTTCGTATATCATAAGGATAGAGTGCTTCGACTTTAAGATGAGAGAAGAAGCTCTCGATTGAGGCGTGGTCATAACATTGCCTCGGCGTGACATGCTGATTTGGGCTCCAACTTGTGGCAGCATGTCGTGCTATGCATGGAACGTGTACTGGTATCCCTGATCGCTGTGAACGATCAGTCCAGTCACGTCTTTATGCGTTTCAAAGACCTTTCTAAATGTTTCTAATACAAGTGGATTGTCATTACGTCTGCTGATATGGAACCCGACAATCTCGTTATTCCACAGATCTTTAATCGCTAATAAGTAAATCTTCTCATCAAATACCCGATATTGTATAACGTCCGCTACCCATTTTTGATTAGGTTTGTCGGCTTTAAAGTTTCGTTTCAACAGATTTTCAGCGATCCTTCCATCCGAGACTGGCCGCCTCATAGCTTGTTCTGTGCATTTATTTACGGCGTATAATCACTTTAATACCGAGGTCCTGCATGAGTCGCAAAACCTTTTTGTGATTCACAACAAGACGATATTGACGGTACAACTCATCCTGTATACGGCGGTATCCTACGGTCCTGTTACGTTGCTCATAAATGGCTTTGATCTTACACTTAAAATCCTCGTCAGTATCCTTATCCTTGCGCTTCAGATAAGCATAGTAACCACTTCTGCTGACCCTCAGATATCTATAGAGCTCTCTTATGGTTTGCTTATGTTTAATCTCTTCGATGACGATATATCTCTCTTTCAACCCTCCCGATTCAAGATTTGTAACCCCTTTTTTAGGACATCTACCTCCAATTGCAAACGACACAGTTCTCGTTCTTGCGCAGTCTCAGTTCTTTGAGGATCTCCACGTCTATCCTCAAAGGCAGCTTGTCCTTATACCCGATACTTCCTCACCCAGACTCTAACCCTATTCTTATCATGAATCTCTAAATGTTCTGTAATCTTGCGATAGAACCATCCATCTTCGATAAAAAGCCGAACGGCCTCCGCCTTTAGTGACTCAGGATAATGTTTAAACTTCTGACCTTTCATTGCTGGCATAAAAATGCCCCCCCTAGAATTACATCGAAATTTACCCAATGGTTTTTCCAATGTCTATTCTAAGGGGTACACTTCAGATTTTTTCTGGCACCATGGTTGATACCGCAAATAATGATAAGCATCATCCATTGCTAGATGCCAATGATATACATACCCTTTATAACGTATAGCCGGTTTAATATCAAACCAATCTCGAAATGACAGTGCGAGTTGATTGTAAAAGTTCACTGTCACACCATGATATTCAAGTGAAACTTTATCAATAGAAATTTATATGCTGTTCAAGCGTTCCCCCACGGTCAAAACTTTTGACGGATTTTCCGCTTGTATTATTGATGAGGGAGTCGGAGGCTAACCTTTAACACATGACCCTCCCTATGCAAGTTGTTCAATTACGTCCTGTCAGTGTAATGATCGGGTCATCCATTCATTTAGTTGTGAAAAACTTTATGATTTGATTTGATTTGATTAGATTATCTTCTCGCTGTCAATATCACATTAGCTAATTTACAGTTGCAGTAGATTTGAAAAAAAACAGAGGATAACGAAGATAACGAAGATAACAAAAAAAGGTCAATCATGGTGGTAGCTGACCATGATCGACCTTTCCGTTGTAACGGTATTACGTTGCTCAGGGTATAGTATTCTAGTATTTATGTGCATATAAAAAACACAAAAATTATTGTAACGGTATTACATTGGGTTAAGTGTATTATTGGTTAAATAATGGATTTATTCGGTAATGGGTAGCCCAAAAAAAGAAACCTTGAAAGAAACGAAGCCAATCAAGGTTTTATAATTAAATAATATTTCATCATTTGTAGGGCAGAAAAACCATTCTATTGAATGTTCCACTAAGCACATAAATAGTTTTAGATTGTTTCAATCCCCAGCAATGTGAATTTTAGATACTTTTTTTTCACTTAAAAGACCAATTAAACTTTCCAGTGCAGGACGATTAGTTGGTGAGATAAACATCGTCATTTGCTTTAGGTCAATGATAAACTTCGCCAAATCATCTTTTTGGAACTCCACATCAGCCTTGTAATAATCCTTAATCTTTCTTAGGTACAAATAACTCCCCCAGTTATTCGTGTTAACAAAAATAGCATCGTGTAGATTAGGGGATATTTCATACATTCCTACTTTAATATCTTCACTGTTGTAAATCATTATATCTAATCCCATATTACCTCCAATTTATAATTATTTTTTCCAATCAAGTTGTGGAAATGATGTTATTAAACTACCATCTTGCTCAAGAACTACTCGTACTTTATACAAGTTATTTCCATCCACATCAACACCAATAGCTTTTTTAAATTCTTTCTCGTATATAAACCTATCACCATCTAACGAAACCCTGTCTGCTTCTCTAACGGTACTTCTGGTATAAGTTCTCCACTCCCCACCAGTAACAATCCATTTACTTTTGTGTTCCCACCCTATTACATTCCCGATATGTCTTTGTGAAACATGTTTTACACCATCGCCGATGAAATTCACTATTTGAGGTATTTTAAATACCCTCTCGATATTTCTACCTTCCTTGCTTACTAGTTTAACAATTAGCTTGCCACTTTTGACTATTTTCGTAGCTGGTATAAAACCTAATAAAGCAAGACCTTTATCAAATCCAGAAGCATCTGGATTTAATACCGTGTTAATATCATCAATATACATAAAGTCTGCAATAGCCATTGATGCTTCAATTGTTCCGGCCCTAAATTCGTTCCAACATGTGCTGGCCCCAACATTCATACAATGCTGAAGCATTTTCTTGTTACTATAGCCTGTTCCAGTAGGTAACAACTGGTGACCACTAGGGTCAGAATAAATCAAAGGATTATTCTCTACATACGTATACAGATTCTGACTCAGCGGATTATCAATCTGCCCCTCATACGTATCCTCATTTAAAAACCGCCCCATACTCGGATCATAATATCGTGCACGCAGATAGTAAAGACCTGTCTCTTCATCGTATACTTCACCTGTATACTTGAATGGGTTTGGTATTTCTTCTTTTTGGCTGGTAATGTTGCCCCACACATCGTAAGCGTAGCTATTCACTACAGCACCACTCGTATCTACCATCTGTACTACATCGCCGTGACCGTTGTACAGATAATAGTAGTCTTTACTAGCCGTCTTGTCTTTCTTCACCAATACTCGGTCGCCTCGGACATACGTGGATTTCTGCACGATATTATTCCCATTTAACTTTTCTTCCGTAATAACCTGTCCATTAAAATCATAGTTTACTTGCGTATGCGTGCTACCTTTGCTCTTTATCGCACGAAGTCCGTCAGCAACAAATGAATATGGAGATCATATATTTCTTTATATGTCACAATAACACCCCTTAGCAACTAAGAAGTTATTTTTCAGAATCTTTTTTTTCATCTAGTGCCACCTACTTGACTTAACAAAAAAGCAACTTCCCTGTTGGCAAGTTGCTTTTAAAATACTCTATTATAAATCTCAACTTATTATCCAAATTATCGTATAAGTCTCACCGCTTCGCCTTATAAAACTCATGATACAACTTCATGAGCGCCCTTTTCTCAATCCTCGACACATAACTCCGCGAGATCCCCAGTTCCTTGGCAATTTCCCGCTGGGTCCGCTCTTCTCCACCTGTATCCAATCCAAACCGCCCCACGACAACTTCTTTTTCCCGGTCATCCAGTATATCAAGATTACGATAAATCTTACTCTTTTCGATCTTCAGATCTACTTCTTTAATGACATCATCAGCTTCGGAGCCAAGGATATCGATAAGTGTAATTTCATTACCTTCTTTGTCCGTCCCAATTGGATCATGCAGGGATACGTCTTTACGCGTTTTCTTCAAGGATCTAAGGTGCATTAGGATTTCATTTTCAATACAACGAGCCGCAAATGTAGCCAGTTTCGTCCCTTTGTTCGGGCGATAGCTCTCGATGGCTTTAATCAGGCCGATGGTGCCGATGGAGATCAGATCCTCCATGTCCTCCCCAGTGTTATCGAATTTCTTCACTATATGGGCAACGAGCCGCAAATTATGCTCAATCAACAAATTGCGGGCCTTGGCATCTCCCTCAGCCATCATCCCTAAGTATCGGCTTTCCTCCTGCTCCGAGAGCGGTTGTGGAAATGCATTATTCCTTACGTATGATACCAGCAGCGTCAGTTCTTTGATCAGCAACGCAATCGTGCTTAAGAATCCAGGCAACTTGGCGACACCTCCCGCACTTGTACAATGAAACCGATCTGTTTGCCTTACGGGTTCATGGTCATCCTTATTGTATGTGGGCGTGCGCCTAGAAGTGCCTGTACGGGGGAAATTGTACAACCACAGAAATTTATTTTTTATACGAGAAATCAGTCATACTCTACTCATTCACTTGTCTTTTAACACGATGTTGTTAGCGGTAATTCTCACTCTCTTTTGATAATAACTTCCGCTTCACTAGACGTAAAAACCTTTATGATGTCCTTATCAAAAGTAACCTTCAAAATAGACTCAGGTGATTGTTCTATAATACCGCCGCAAGAATCTCCGGACCGATCACCGTATACAGCCGAAGCCAGCCAGTGGATTCCAGGTTCAAGGAAAGTCGTCAGTGTAGGCAAAACAGTCCGGGGATGAAGCAGGTTTGTGTTGGCATTAGGCCAAATTAGCTCCGCCTTTTCATAGCCGATCAAACCCTTGACTCCGCTTGTTCCCCATGCTGTAGATACTGCGGCGGTTGTAAGGCCGATCTGCTGTTCCACCCCCGCTTCCTGACCAAGCGCGAAGCCGCCCTCTGCGGCGTCCAACGGTCGTCCGGTCTCGATCCGGTGTATCCGAATATGCCAGGGCAGCCCAGCAACGATCCAGGTCCGAACCTCCACATTAGTCCATGGCTTCCAGACGGAGTGCAGCACATTGTCCACAATTGTTGTCTCCATATTCCGCCGTCTGACCCGATACAAGTTGTCCCCGCTCTCACTCAGAGCGAGCATGGAATCAAATGCCCCTTGAGACAATCCCCATTCGGAGCGGGGCACACTGAATCCGAAGCCTGTTGAGTATACAAATTTCTCATACTTGGCAGACGTGTGGGTATGTTCATTCGTATATAGATGACCGCTGTTGAAGGCAGCCACATGGCCGGAAGCAGGTTCGCGGACAATGACAAGATGCGCAGGCTTCTGGACTATAACTGCAGGAATATCCGGCAGCGGCAGTTCTTCTTCCTTCCAGAATGGATGCTCCGCGCTGAGAGCCAATGGCAGGAATGTCTTTAACGCCCAATAGGGGGAACCGGGAGCATTATAATTCTCCGCCATGACCAAGTTGGGGTAGGTATAACCAATCGTCAGAACGCCTCCGGCATCAAAGATCGGCTGGCTGAACCACCAGCGCAAATTGCGCAGTACTAATCCTTTGACCACACCTACAGGGAATACTTCAACGCCTGCATAGACGAGGGCACCCCAGAAAGCAGACTGGGCAAAACGGTAGCTTAAGCTCCTTCCATAAGGAAGGGCAGATCCGTCCGGAGCGAACCAGCCCAAGAATTCGGTGGCAAAAAGCCGGGCCCGTTCTTTGAACACCTGTGAACGTTCCGGGTCCTCCTGTTCCATCAGCTTCGCGTACAGTAGCGCATAGTAATGGATGGCAAAAGGAACATAATAATCGCTATGCCCGTTAATTCCATCACTGTACCAGCCATCACCCAGATAAAAATCATCCATTCGCTTCAGATTGTTCTCCAGCTGCTCCGCGTCGTAGGGACAGCCGACTCTGCGGAATCCGACATTAACCAGCACGTTGAAGAACAGCCAGTTGCAGTCATAGCAAGGATGGGAATTAATCTGATTCAGCCAACTGTACAATTGCTCCTGTTCCTTCTGGGTAAGTGGTGACCAGATCTGTTCAGGAATGGCGGCTAAGGCGAAACCGAAGACCGCCATCTCTACCAGACGCTGGTCATAATCTTGAACTACACCCCAGTATTCTTCATGGGCAGGATCCGTGCCGTGGCGTATGCCATCCAGCACAGTATCCCAAAGCCCGCTTTCACCGCCTCCCATGAGCAGGGGCACTAAGCCCCACAATACCCGGGAGAAACCTTCCATTTCTGCAGTTGCAGCCGGATAGCTCGCTCCTGTTCCGCCGATTGCCAGCCGTGCACCGCCTCTGCTGTAGAGCGGCCGAAGCGGATCTGTAAGCTGTTCAAGAGCAGAGATCAGATCCTCCCGGGTCTTTAGCGGATTTTTAGCAATAGTCGTAAATGTCTTCTCAGTCTGCATTATGTGCCCCCTATTCCCAGTAGAACGGTCCGGCTTCTTTTAGCCGGGCTAGCGCTTCGACATAGAAGAAATCACCATAGATAAGCGGAACATCTATATTCCGATTCTCAGGATAGTTACTCGTACCATGAAGCAGCAATCCTTCTTCTTCTGCATTGTCCCAAGTTCCATAATTCCTATAAAGGGATTCTGTAATTCTTATAGCCCCGTTCTGATATACATGCGCCTCCGAGTCATCTACTTGGCTAGCTAACAACAGCAAGCCACTCGCTGCACAGGCACCAGCAGAGCTATCCCGAATCTCCCCAACTTCACCGGGAGCACGAAAATCCCAATGTGGAACATGATCTTCGGGCAGACGGGTCAAGAAAAAATGCGCAACCTGCTTGGCTGTATTGAGATAACTCTGCTTGCCCGTATGATGATAGGCCAATGACAGTCCGTAGAGTGCCCAGGCCGCCCCGCGCGACCAAGCCGACTCAGGCGCATAACCTTGCCCGCCAAGCTTCTCAACCACTTCGCCCGATTCCGGGTTGAAGTTGACGATGTGATAAACCGAACCATCCGGCCGGATGAAGTGCTCCAGCACCGTATCCATATGCGCCTCAGCGATATGTCGATAACGTGGATCCCCTGTTACTTCGGAGGCCCAAAAAAGCAGGCTGGTATTCATGCAGCAATCGATAATGGCTACCCCACTGTTATCCTCGCCTTCACTCCATGGATTCCAGGCCCGGATGTAGCTTCCTTTCAGATTGAAGCGGGCCGCCAGATAGTTAGCTGCCTTCAACGCCCGGACTCGTGATGCCTCTCTGCCCGTGAGCTTGTAGTTCGCAACACTGGTCAACAGCCACATAAAGCCTAGGTCATGGTCCAGCTTCACATAACCATCCAGCACCTCGTCAAGCCGTTCCTCACACCGCTCAGCAACCGCTTTCAAATCCTCATCACCACTCTCAGCATAGAGCTGCCAGAGCATTCCCGGCCAAAAGCCGGCCGTCCACCAGTTTGGTGCTTCAAGCACGTATTTACCGCCTTGACTGGCATGGGGGAATTCTGCACCGATTCTCCGGCTGTTCGTTCTAGTCTTCTCCAAGGCTTTGCCCCAAGCCTCGTCTACCCAAGCTTGCTCTACTAATCTACTCATCTAAATCCCGCCTTTATTCGAATTAGCCTCTACCCTCTGATAGAGGACTTTTTATAAGCTCATGCCCATCTTTTATAGAAATTGAAAAGTGAATAGCAGTTTGCCCTCCGCGCCAAGCTGAAGCACATGGAAGTCCAGACTATACCAGAGCTTCTCCATGCCAAAATGATCCCGGTACACATGCACAGTAATCTCCGGCTCAACTTTCAGCGAATCGTATGTCACTTCAACGCCGCGAGCCGTAGTCCCCGGCAGCAGCAAGGTACCCGGATGAAGGAGCTTAGGCTCACGCCAGGTGACAAACCGCTCCGTCCAGCTCGCCGGAATTCCCGCATACCGGTAAGTATCTGTCAGCTCCAGCCGAGGACGTTCCTCTTTATGCCAGACGAACGAACGGATTAAGGACTGTAGTCCTGTTACCTGATAAGCCTGTGTCAGATCCAGTGTCAGCTCATCACTCTCCTCCGCCGCCGATGCATGCAGCACTGTGGAGCTGAACTCCCGACCGGCCAGCTGATACTGGTCATCAATGATCGGCAGCGAATGACCCTGCGATCCATTGCAGTCATACTGGTAACGGCCAGCCCCAAAATAATCAGCAGTATACTCTCCGCTCCCAAGATCGGATGCATAGATTTCTCCCCGGCCGCTCAGAATGAAATGTCCCAGATCATTATGGTTATGCGGTTCAGCATTGTGCCCGCCCTTGGCTGCGAATCCGAATGAACCCGCCTCCGACACATGACGCGAGACAAGCCAAGCGGCATCAGGGAGAAAATAGCTGGCGGCTCGCCAAGCTTCGTCCTCCTTGCCAGCCCTGGTCCAGATCAGATTGCGGAAAGCCGGTGCAAAGCGGCTGCAATGATCTTCTGTGTAAGGAGCACGCAAAGCGGATGGGGGGCGTTCGACATCCGTACAGACTTCCGCCAGATAATGGGACAATCCCATATGTACTAGCACCTGAGGCACTGAATCAGAGAAATTGGCTACATGACTTCCGTCAATGAAACATTTTTGTTGGAAGCGCGCGATTTGCGCTACCTTCTCTTGCTTGAACCAGTCCAGTCTGCCTGCGCTTCTGGAACAGAGCAGATCGCTATAATAAGTGAAATAACCAAACCCATAATTCCAGTACCCAAGGCCTTCCAGACAGGCACCATCCTCACCGAACCCTTCCAGGTAATACAACATGGCGCGCTCTGTCCTCAGCAGAATATCCGCAAGCATGGCCGGGTCCTCCACAGACAGCAAGGCAGCAGCCCCGATTGATCCCGCACAGACCGCTGCCCAATTATGCCGCGCTGTCTCCCAATCATAAGGACCATTTACAAGAAATGGACGAAACAGTCTCCGCTCTACTTCATGGTGGATTCGGGATCTCAGAAGCTGCGAAAGTCGTTCCCCGAGCAAAAGTAAAACTTCACTTAAAGTAAATCCGGTCTCGGAAGAAAACAGATCAATATACCGGTTGATATCAGCTGCATTATGATCCGCTGGGAGGTGGGCCGGAAGACACCAGGTGTACTCATCGCATATAGCCCAGAGGATGTCCTCCAGCTTCTCCAGTACTTCCGGATGATCCGGCTCCAGCAAAGCCAGAAATACATAAGTATTCAGCCTTCTTCTCCGTTCAAAATAGACCCGTTCATATTCCAGCCTCGAACCCGTACGCGAATAAATGGAAAATAACGTATACGACATTTCAGGTATAGACTGCCCGTCCAGCCTTACCGCCTCCGCGCGGATCTCGCTGATATCTGCCTGTAGTACTCCCGATGATAACGCCCGTTTCCAAAAAGCAGCCGCATCCCCCTTTGGATAATACAAGCTCAGATCGACTGGTTTCATTTTATGCACTATTTCCAAAAGCATCTGTTTATTCATGCCTTTTTTCCTCCTTATAGATCAGTCAGATCCGCGAAGCATCTCATTCTTCACTAATATGGCTGAATACTTTTTATTCCAAGGCATGATCTCTCATAACATCCTCACCGGCTGCAATTTTTAGTGAAGTCCATTTCATCTCTTCCCCTGACCAGAAAGGATCGGAAGGGAGCAGCCCCAGCGGGAGGAATACGGAGGCGCATAAATAAAGACTGCCTGTATTGATATAGGTCTCCGCAAGCTCCGGCTGATAACCGTATACCCCCGGACGTAGCCATCCGGACTCATCCAGCGTACCCGGATACTCCATAATTCGCGTAATCACAGCTGTCAAAGCGCAGCGTACCTGTGCAGGAGGCAATGCTTCCTCCAAAAAATGCTGCAGCGCCGCCTGCGACAGCAGTTGAAACGCCCCAAAACGGTAAACGATCGAACGCCCGATAAAGGGATAGGTTCCATCCGGTGCAATGATCCGTTCGAGAACAGTAGCGTATCGCTGTGCCCGTTCCAGAATCAGCGGTTTCAATGCGGAATATTGCTCCGACTCCTGTTCAAAAAGCGCTACCACATCCACCAGCATCGGCTGAATAACAAAGCTGTTGTAATAATCCCAGTGAAAGTCCTTGCCATCCCCGTAAACCCCGTCGCCCTTATACCAATCCATAAACATATGGACCGCATAACCAACGCGCATCCGGTCATATTCAGGATCGCCGAGAATATACAAAGCGGCTTCAACCATTGCGCTGAACAGCAGCCAGTTGCTTCCGCTTGGCGCTGTCCGGCGTGTCTGCTTCAACGCTGTTATTAAGTTCCCTTTGACCCGCGCACTCATCTTGCCGGCAAGCTGCTTTGGCGCACGCACCAGCGCATGTGCCAGGAATGCCGCATCAACCAGCGGTTGGCCTTCAGTCTTGAATTCCATATAGTCAGATGAATTCGGATCAACAGCAGCATCAATGGCTTCCAGCATTAACCCGGCATAACGCGCTCTAAGCTGTTCTTCCACACCCTCAAGTCCCTCTAGTTCAAGCCAAGGGGCCATTCCGCATGCCAATCTCGCAAAAGCCTCCAAATGGGCAAACTGGCTCCGATCCCTATGAAACTCTGTAGGCAGCTGTTCCTTTAATTTCCGGTCAGCCAAAGCATTCAGCACAGGCCCCGCGATTAGCAGCATTGTATCCAGCCAGTATTTACGCTGTTCCTTCCCATTCATGCACAATTCCACCCTTTCAATTGCGTCTAATCAGCTATAGCTGCTTCTCTTGCCTACCGTCTGAATCTCGTTATATTGCGTAATCTTCTTCTATAGTTTAGTGTTGTATTATTGCAATGTCTTTGCGAATAATGATATTTTATTGCGTATATTGTGATCAATCTGAAAGGGGCAATTCCAATGAAGCATGCCCAGTATTATGAGCCGTTCGATGGAGATATTCTGGCAGGTATCGGAAATTCGCCGATCTCACCTACCAGGGATTTTCACATCCATGATCACTATGAAATTTTCCTGTTCTTGGGCGGCAAGGTGAACGGTTTTGTAGATCAGTTCAGCTATCCCCTGCAGCGGGGCAATGTTCTGTTGTTCAACAATCACGAGATTCATAAAATCATCAATTTATCTCCAGAGCCTTATGAACGGTTGACAATCCATTTCAAAGCTCCACTTGTCTATCCCTTCTGTACCGCATCTACAAATCTGCTCGCTTGTTTCCAGAACCGCCAGCCCGGAGAACATAATCTCGCGCAAATGGATGAACCGCTGATTGCAGAGTATACAGCCCTTGCTTCCCGCCTGATTGAGACATTAGAGAATCAGCAGTACGGTAGCGAAGTTCTGGCTCTGACCTACCTGGTTCAGATCCTCGTCCTCATCAATGAGCTGTACAGCCGTACCCGATCCACCGTGCCCAGCATTATTTCCTCACATATTCAATCAGCCATGAGCTATATCGACAACCACTTGCATCTAAATCTGTCACTGGAGCAAATCGCTGGAGATCTGAACGTCGATAAATATTATCTCAGCCATCTGTTCAAACAGCAGACAGGCGGAACCATCTACCGTTACGTCTTGCTCAAAAAAATTGCGTTATCCAAGCAGCTCTTGTCCGCCGGGAACTCCGTATCCGATACCTGCTATCTGTCCGGCTTTAACGATTATGCCAATTTCATCCGTACCTTCAAGAACATCACGGGCATTCCACCTGGAAAATATGGTAAAAGAGCTGAGCTATAAAACTCAAATTCAAGGATTTTTCAAAAAAAGATGCACTCGCAACTGCGGTGAATAGTTGGACTTCCGGCCGCTGTTTTCCTAAGCACTCCCTGCCTCTCCAAATCTATAAAGAACCTGGCAGCCCGCTTAATGCAGCCTGTCAGGTTCTTTGAAATGCTACTTACAAATATCCCAGCAGATTGGAGATAACTTGCGCACCTTCGGCACGGGTCATCGTCTCTTGTGGCGCGAATTGCTTATTGCCGCGTCCCTTGATCAGTCCCGCCTGTTCGGCGATATTTGCTGCGCTCTTCGCCCAGTCATGAATCCGGGAATAATCACTGAACGATCCTACAGCAGGTTCATTGGTCCCGCTTCCCTGCAAATATTCATAAGCACGAACGATCATCACAGCCATTTCCTCGCGGGTAATGCTCTGATCCGGTGCGAACGAATCTGCACTTCGTCCGAGCACGATGCCAGCTCCGCTAACAGCTGCAACGGCTTCGGCATACCAGGCCTTGGAATCCACATCACCAAATGTTGCATGGCTTCCTGCCTTAAGCCCAAGCGCGCGTGCAATCATAGCAGCGAATTGTGCCCTAGTTACATCCCCTTGCGGATTAAATTCCGTACTGGAAATGCCTTCGATAATATGCTTCGCGGCCATGGTCTTAATCACATTAGTGGCCCAACTGTCACTGCTGACATCCGTGAACAGCTTATCGTATTCCAGGACCGCATACTGGCTGAAATGCCGTATTTCAGCAGTCCACTTACCATTAGTCAACGTTCCGCCCATGAAATCAAGCGCACCATTTGCAGAAATATAGTAGCTGCCTAGCAAGCTTATATTGGCATCCGGATCTACGTTGAACGTAAGTGTCAACGGTTTATCAAAAGCAGTTACCGTTACAGCAGTGCCGTTTGCAGCAACAACCTCCAAGCTGAAGTTGATCACATCACTTGCCGCAGATAAATGTACGGAACCATTAGCAGCCCGATTATTGATTAACTGTTCCACAGCATCTCTGGATACCTTCACTGCTGAGAGCTTAATTCGCGCCCCCTCCGTTTGACCTCCAATAGCTTTTTCTTGAATGCTCTTCAGCACTTCTGGGGTCAGATCGATAGCAACCTTACTCCAAGCCAGACGTAGAGTGTTCTCTCCGATGATTCCTGATAGTCCTGCTGGAAGCAGTATGGATTCTGTAGCTTCAGTAAGCTGAACCGTTATTACTCCTCCAACCGGTGCCGTGAAATCCTTTCGATCAAGAACCTTTTCGGCCTGCGGCAGCGGTGTTGGCGCCGGGGACGGGGTGACTGCTGGCGTTGGTGCTGCCGTCCACACTGGTGCTTCCGTTGGCGCCGGCGGAGATGTTGGTGCTGTTGTTGGCTCCGGTTCCGGCGTTGGTGTTGGTGTTGGTGTTGGTGTTGGTGTTGGTGTTGGTGTTGGTGTTGGTGTCACTACCGGAGGTTGCTCTGCTTCGCCCACTGTCACGGTTCTAGTCACTTCGATAGCCGCGTTGCCCGCCGCATCACTCACATTATAATGATAGGTGTAGATGCCTGCCGCCTTAGTGTCCAGTGCCAGCACATTCTCCTCATTCTTCGTAATCGTTGCTACAATGTGCTCCGTAATGTCGCCGCCACGGTCATCTACCGCTGTGGCTCCGGCATCCGTATAGCTTGCGCCATTTTCCAGTTGAATGGATGGTTCACCAAGCAGTGTAATCACCGGCTTCATTACATCCGGATCAAGTGCAACGACTACTTTTCTTGTCACTTCCGCAGCCGCATTGCCTGCAGTATCGCTGACATTATAATGGAAGGTATAAATATCAGCTTTCGCCGTATCGAGAGCAGTCAAGCCGTATACTTCACTGCTAACTGTTGTAGTTATACGGTCTGTAATATCACCATCCTTGTCATCATAAGCAGTCGCTCCTGCATCTGTATATTCAGAACCGATGTGCAAATTCACTGTCGCATCACCTAACAGAGTAATCAAAGGCTGAACAGTATCCGGCTCCGGCAGCTTGATTGTTCCGCTCGCTGAACTGTCCGCTGTAGCCTCTCCCTTACTCAGTGATACCGTAAAGCTGAAGCTGCCGTTAGTCTCATCGGTTGCTTCTTGGAAGGAAGACAAGGTAATCTCACCGATCGCAACTCCAGTATCATTGAGACCGGGCAGAGCGCGTATCGTCTGCAGCAGCCAAGTCTGGACAGCTTCTTCGCTGTTTGCCGCTTCCTTCTGCACGCTGTATACCGCACCTTCTATGATACTCTTAGCCTCATTTACAGCCTGCTCATTAGCAACACTGGCTTTATCTCTAGCTACAGCCACATAGCTGATCAATGCAGCCTGATTGCCTGAATACGTATTGTTTATTGAGTATTTCACAGTACCGCTCAACGGAAGCGTGAAGTCATAGTTAATCATAGCGCCATTAGGACCTGCGACGAGGCCGGTTCGGACCGGTTTGGTCACTTCTTTCCCTTCAGCGTCAATATAGCTGAGCGTAATATCCATCGTGCGGTTGGTGTTGTTCCACCAGTCCCGATGGAATGACGTAATCGTATATTTGCCTGCGTTCAAAGGGAGCAGGTATACAAGTGGATTATTTTTTGTATCCGAACCATAAACACCTGTCTGACTTTTATCAGAAGGAACTACAGCGCCACCAAGCCCCTTGAGGAGGTACTTAGTACTGGTATGCCCCCATACGCTATTGCCTGTCGAAGGCTGATCCGCCTTGTTATTAAGCAAGCTGTCACCTACAAAATCCTTGATTAATGTATACGGCGGCGTGATACCGTCCACCGATACACCAGCATCGAGGAAGTATAAGAGCCCCTCCGGCACCACTTCCACATAACAAGTTGTTTTCAGATTTCCATAAGTGCCGGTTACAGCTACCCGTTCATACGGATTATTGAAGCTGGCCGCATTTACATTCCACTTTACTGATACCAGCAATTTGGATCCGTCTGCCCGAGTGGCTTCCACCTTGTCTGGAAGATTCGGCAGTTTTCCGGCATAAGTAGCCAAATCCTGAGGAGCGACAAGCTCCCGTATATCTCCCGTAGTCAACTGGTTCTGGGCGGAGATCAGGCGTGCTTCAAGCTGAGTAACTCCTTCCTGATCCAATTTGTATAAAATAGGATTATCCAGCGCTTCCTGTGCAGCGCTCTGTGCATCTACGAAGAGCTGCCAGTCTCTGTCCGAATATTCATCCTGTTTGTTCATTTCTTTCGCGGCTGTTACCGCCGCCTGAAGAGCAGCAGTATCTACAGTACCGGTTACTTCCCCGGAAACAACCGCCACCGCATCGACAACCAAGGTGCCGCTTACCACCTTTATTTGCACATGGTGCTGGCCATATTTAAGCCCGCGGAGTGTGTACGTCTGGTACAGCTCCTTGGAAGCTAATGTATCAGCCGATAGATTAATAACTTTTCCGTCCACCGTTACCTCAAGCTTCGCCGATCCGTTATTCGCTCCTAGAATATCCAGTCCGGTACCTTCAAACGTGTATTCCATTGCAGCGTCTACAGCCTGGCTGGTAGAAAGAGAACGCTGGTAAATGTACATGCCCGCTCCGTTTATATGGCTCCACGACCCGGTATATATCAATTTAGGGTTCGGAGCAGCAGCCAGGTCATACATTTCAAGATTGTCTAGAAGCTCTGAATAATACGGCGTGTAGCCCTCAACCTTCTCCACCTTCAAATTATCGAAGCGGACGTGATAGTAGCCGCTGGCCAGATCTACCCGGCCGGACAATTCAGGAGTAGGATCGGTATAGGAAGCCAGCTTCACCCCATCCAGATAGGCGGTCACTTTATCGCCCGCAACCTGAACGGCAATATTATGCCATGCGTCATATGCGGTATCGAATCCGTCGATCTTCACGCCGCCGGAACCGTTCGCGGCATTTCCGCTCGCAACTGCGCTATTGTTGACCAGCAGCTGCCAGCCGCCGTCGAACCAGAATTTCAGCACATACGGTGTACCGGTTATGGAGTGGGAACTGCCACCTCCCTGATAACGGGCACCTATCGCAGCATAATTGGCTCCGCCCTGAGTATTGTTTGTTTCGAACGAAACATCAACACTGGCCTTGTAGTTCATCCACCGGTTGTCGCCGATGGCCGTTACTGGATCTCCGCTGTTCCATGTGCCGCCAATCCCCATGGTTCCCGTGTCCAGCTGCTGCCGCAGGACATAATTGTCAGACCCGTCCGGAAGATAGGCCTCAAATGCCCCATTGCGGTCATGGGTATAACGCGGGGTAACGCTTTGGGAACCTCCGCGGGATTCAATATAGCTCTGGGTACCCTCATATTGGCCGCCTGCACCAATCTTCACGACAGTTTGCTTAGAATAGTCAAAATCATCAGCATACAGAATGTTGTCCCCAGTACTGTGTCCCGCTCCTGTAGTATCGGTATCCAGTACGGTACGCTCGCCTTCTACAGGCAGCGGTGTATTATATTCTTCTTTGTCCTTGTTCTTCAAAGTAGACACGGTCACGGTCGAATACGGTTTAACCTTAACGGTATACACCCCGCTGCCATCAGCAGTGATATCACCGAGATACTGCATATAATTGCTGTTGAACGCTTCTCCTGCATCAGCAGCACGGGTTTCCCATACTTCCATGGATGGATTACCCGTATAAGCCATATTGACTGTCTGCAGCTTGTAGATTTTGGAATACTCGCTGTCGTTCACGATAACCGTCGAGAAATCTTTTTTATCAGGTGCTGCAAGGGTTATATAGCTAGGGGAACCGTTGCGGCCGCTGACCGGATTGGTGCCTGTCGCACCTGTGGAGCTGGCTTGAGGAACCGCTCGCCAGATCCCAGCAGTATTATCCTCGTTCTCCCAGCCTACATTCGCAAACCAGCTGTAATGCTGCAGAGTAACAAGACCCGCATCATAATGAATCCAGCCTGACCACGGATCGCGCATGCTGACCAATTCCTTGAAGGAATATTGTCCGCCTTCATAGAAGGAGCCAATGGCTGGCTGGTAAATAAAGTGCGTCCGGCGGGAGTTAACGAATCCTTTAATAATCGTGTTACTCATCTCCAGCGGACTGCCGACACCACCAATGCCGGTTCCTGCCACTGTAGGATCTTTCATATTGTTGTTAGGACGGAAAGAGGAATTACTGAAGGTAGACTGCGCCTCACTGTTCCAGACCTCAATATCATATTGTTCTGCGAGTTTTTTGAAATTGCCTGCGCTGTCGTCGTCCGTGTTGTAGTGGTATCCAGCAATCGGTACAGCTTCCCGCAGAGAAGGATCACTCACCATACTGGCACCGAAGCTACCAATCCCGACTTCATCGGAAATCACAGACTTGATCCGGTTGTACAGTTCCCGCTCTTCGGTGCTGTTGAAGCCTTCGCTGTCAGTCTTGACTCTCTCAGCGTACTGTTTGGTCCACGCCAAATCTGGAGCGTGCTCGTTGATATAAGGATTAACGTAATCGGCCATATAACCGTATTCACGATAAGCGGCCAGAATGGTTTTTTTGTACCAGGTATAGATTTTGTCGTTGTTATTCGCCCAGGCCGGAGCACTCCATCTCAGGATGCTCACCTTAAGATCAGGGTTCACTGCCTTGGCATCTGCGGCAAGCTGGAAGCCGGGATGCCGGGTAACATTTGCCTCTTCATCGGCCGTACGCATAGTCGCCGGGTCAGGTCCGGTGGAGTTATTGCGGTCATTGCCCATCTCGATTTTCACATGCGTCATGAGCGGATGTTCTCCACCAAATAAGATCTGAAGCATTTCTGCATAAGCCTCTGGATGCTCTGACTTATAATCCAGCAAAAGCGCACTGGTGCTGTTAGCGCTTAGTACGCCAAATCCCTTGAACGTAAGGCCGTTGACATTGTCAGCTTGGATATCGTTGCCGTCAAGCAGAACCTTGACCATAGAAGCTGCGCTCTGTGTAGCTTCTTCGATCTGTTTCTTGATTCCGCCCTTGGCAACGGCGAACCAGCTCAAAATAGGTTTTTCGTCAGCAACATAGGCGTAAGTCAACGTCATTGGACTACTAACGTCAATGTCTCCAGGAATGGTGAATTCGCCTGAAATTAGCTTAGTCACATTAGTGTTGAACTGGTCAAACAAGATCGTCTTGGTTGCCCCGCTAGCATCCTTATACTCGATCTGAGGACGTATTACACGGGAGCGGCTGCCATACCAATCATGGAAACCGCTGCTGAGCGTATAGGTTCCAGCTTCAAGCGCTTTTAATTTATACACGATATGATTGCTGGCAGGGTCGGCACGAAGTCCGACAGTCCATAGGGACGGATCAGTAGCTGGATCGGTAAGTCCCCCGTCTTTGGAATTCTTGACCTTGTTTACGGAATCATCAAATCCCCAGTCCGCCGTACCGCTGATATACTTCTGGTCGGGGGACTGGTTGAGCAAATCGCTGCCGCTCAGCGTGCGGACCGCTTCGTACAGCGGCGAGGAAGTAGGCCCGTTGCCTACGGAATCGCCCCCTCTGCCGCTATCCACAAAGTAAACCAACGGATTACTTGCGGGCGGAATAACTTCCACACTGGCAACGACCCGCCCCCCGTTCGCTGTACCGCTGACGGTCACGGCATCGTATGGCACGGCAAAGGTATCTGCACCAATATTCCAGTTCACTGCTGTGCTCTGGCCTCCGATATCAATGCTGGATGGCAGAGTAGTATCTGCAATTGTTGTCGCCCCCATATGGGCGGCAGCGTAGATAGAATTTACGGTAGCAGCAGAGGCTGCAGACAGAGTGAATGCCGGAAACATCCCAACTACGAGCGCAGTAGTCATCGTTATTGAGAAAAACCTTTTACGAAAGTGCCTTCTGTTCATTCTCTTCTCCTCCTTTGATTGTAAATCAATAAAAGAAAGCGTATTCATTTCGTTGTTAAACGAATAATCACTAGATTTATACAGACCCCTTTGACTTATAAAAAACCTGGCAGCCTATAAAAAATGCAACTGCCAGGTGAAATACGGTTCTAGCCCTTAATGCCCGATGCTGCAACACCTTGTACAAAGTACTTTTGCAGAGCCAGAAAAACAATTACAACCGGAATAATGGAAACCACACTTGCGGCCATAATCAGGCCATATTCGGCGGAATATTGCGAGATGAACATTCTTAGTCCAATTTGGATGGTCTTGAGTTTCGTATCCGTCAGATAAATCATTGGCCCCAGGAAGTCATTCCAGGTGGCGACAAAGGTGAAGATCGTCAATGTAGACAATGCTGGCTTGGACAACGGCAGCATGATTCGCGCCCAAATTCCATATTCGCTCAAGCCGTCAATACGGGCAGCCTCGCATAATTCATCCGGAACACCTTGATAGAACTGGCGCATCAGAAATACTCCAAATGCCGAGAATGCCTGCAGCAGTATGATTGCCAAATGCGTGTTGTTAAGCCCCATGTAACGCATCAGGATAAATTGCGGCACCATGTAAGCCTGCCAAGGGATCGCAATTGTTGCAATATATCCAAGGAATAGAATGTTTTTTCCCCGGAAATGCAGTTTGGAAAACGCATACGCAGCAAAGCTGGAAGTCAGTAGTTGTAGAATCGTTACGATAATCGATAATTTCGCCGTATTGTAAATAAAACGGCCCAGCGGAATGCGTGTCCAGATATCCGCGAAATTCTCCCAGCGCGGATTCTGTGGAATCCACTGCATTGGGAAGGAAAACACATCTTTGTTCATCTTGAGTGAAGAAGACAACATCCATATATACGGAACCAGCATCGCCAGTACTGTCGCAAACAACAAAATATACACAAGAACCATAAGGCTGATTCTAAGTCCTTTACTTTTACCAACCATATCTTTTGAATCCTCCTATTGTCCGTATTTCTTCTCGCCGCGGAACTGGACGATGGTGATGCCAAGTACCAGCAGAAACAATACAATGGCCATGGCGCTGGCATATCCGTAATCAAGCGAGCGGAACGCCGTATTGTAGATTTGATACACCATAACCCTTGTAGAATCATTCAACTGGTTATCGGCGCCGGCAAATAGGTTGATAAAGATATCGTAGACTTTGAACGAATTGATGACTAGAATCATCAGAACAAAGAAAGAGGTAGGCGCCAGTTGAGGGACCGTCACATTGCGGAATCTTCTCCACGCGCCCGCACCATCAAGTTCAGCAGCCTCATACAATTCAGGGTTGATGCCCTGAAGACCTGCCAAGTAAATAACCATGTAATAACCCATGTTTTTCCACACTGTGAACAGTATTACTGTGAACATCGCCCAGTGTTTATCCGCCGCCCAGCGGGGAAGATCCTCCAGCGGGATACCGGTAAGGGTATGCAGGATATTGTTGATCGGACCCATCGTAGGACTGAAGATAAAGTTCCATACGGCAGCAACGGCTACCAGGGATGCTACATAAGGGAAAAAGAATACGGTTCTCATGAAATTGCGGGCCATTATCTTCTGATTAAGCAGGATCGCCAGCGCCAGCGCGACAATCATGGTAAACGGTACTACGCCAATAGTGTAAACAATGGTATTCCATAATGCTTTGTGAAATGTTGTATCTCTGATCAACCGGGTGAAATTGTCCAGCCCGATAAACTTCATTGGATTGGCCCCGTCCCATTTCACAAAAGCAAGGATAAAGGCAAAGAACATAGGTACCAGTGTAAACAGGGCAAATCCGATAAAGTTCGGCGCAATGAAGCTGTAAGCTACCAGGTTTTCCCGGACACCTTTTGACAAATGACGTTTAGGGATCTTTTTTGTACCCAATATGGTTTCGTTCTGCATTCTTTCTCCTCCAAACCTTCTAAAACTTCCCCACAAATCTATACGCTTTAATATAAAAGGCGGGCTTTCACCCGCCCTTAGAACCGGCTCTCTTAAGGTTAATTATTCAAGAGCTGCTGTACGCGAGCATTCATATCATCCAAACCTTCGTCAATCGAAGCATTTTTAGTCATAATATTGTCATGCGCTTCATTCAAAATAACTTCGATGTCCGCGCTCTTTTCATGCATAGGCATTTCCAGATAAGTCTTAACAGTAGTCAGTGCCGCTTTGCTGTTCTCATCCGCAGGGAAGCCCTCGATGGAAGTAATGGAATTGATAACTTCATCATTCTTAATCGCTGGAATGGTTCCGGTGGAAGCAATAACTTTAGCGCCTTCTTCACCAGTCACGAATTTCATGAAATCAAGTGCTGCTTCTTTATGTTTGGATTTCTGATTTACAGCCAGAGAAGTAATTGTACCCAGGGTTGTACCGGCTTCCACACCATCCGGATGAGGGTATTTCGCAATGCCCCAGTTAGCCGATTGGGACTCGCCGCTCTTCACTTTCTCAATCTGTGTAGCGATAAACCAGCTGCCCATGTTCATAGTAGCAACGGAATTATTGTAGAATACGCCAGAATAGTGCGTGCTTGAAGTCTTCAGTGTGGCGTAATCCATTACGATGCCGTCTTCCTGTTCTTTCAGGATCCGCTCATAGGTTGGCTTCAAGAAATCGTAGTTTCCGTCAACAACAGTGTTCTTGCCGTCCAGAATACCGAACAGTTGAACCGCACTACGCCAAGTATGGTAGTGAGCTCCGTACACTTTTTCAGAACCGCTGCCAGAAGTCATTTTTCTGGCCAACTCATCATATTGCTCGAATGTCATATCATTGCTTGGATATTCCACGCCTGCTTTGTCGAACAAATCTTTATTGTAGTAGAGAATCCAGAAATCGCTGCGGAAAGGAAGCGCATACACCTCATCGTTCACTTCGATTTGTTCTACAGTACCTCCATATACCGAAGGATCAATAGCGTTGCCACTCATAAAGCTTTTAAGCGGCTCTAGGTGATTCTGTTTCACAAGGTTCGAGTAGCCCGGAATATCTTTAATTGTAAGTACGTCCAGATCTGCGCCACCGGACAGTTGTGTGCTTAACATGGTCATATAGTCCGTCGACCCCAGATCGACATATTCGATCGTTACATTCGGATGCTCAGCTTTATAGGCATCGATTAGCGGCTTGTAGTAAGCGGTAGCTTCCCAATCCCACAAGGCCCATTTCAAAGTCACAGGCTCCTGGCTCGGTTCAGCGGAAGCGTTTGCAGAATTCCCCGTTGCTGGAGCTGTCGTTGCAGCAGCACCTTCGTTGTTGTTATTACCAGAACATCCAGCCAGCAGACTCATGGAGAATACTGTGGCGAGGGTTATGCCATAGAATCTTTTCAGTTTCATTTAAATATCCCCTTTTCTTCTGATTGTGTAACTACGATCGGCTCTTCTGAGCTTAGTTCAAAGTTTATAGCTTTTTCCGCAAGAATGGCATGCATTATCAAACAAAGTTCATTCACTTTTCTGTGTTCTTCTTCCCTGCTCCGGTTCAAACCTGTAATTTTCTATCTAAAACATGTAAAATATTCAGCTTATGTACCTCCCCCTGTATCGGAACGCAGGAATATGCTATGGTATATGAAAACGCTTTATATGTTTTCACATTTTGTAGAGGAGTGTTAAATACGGTAAGAAAATCCACCATTAAAAGTCGCATTATTCTGCTCATGGCCGTATTCGCACTGCTGATAGCGTCGCTGCTGTCTTTTTTTAGCTATGAATTAATTACTTATTATCAGCGTAAAACAACCATCCAGGCGACCGAGTTCAATCTGCAGCTGGTATCCCATATTATTGAACAGGATTTAATTGATCTGTCATCGCTGGCGATGACTTGCAGCACTAACTCTTCTACTAATACCCTGATTACAGACTACTTCAGCTCACCTAAGGCTAGCTCTAAGGAAGCAGTTAATGTATTCAACTCGATGCAGCAGGACTTCCTGAACAACCGCTCCAACAGCTATGCCCGCCGTCTGATTGTTACGGATAGCAACGGAAAGTTTCTGCAGGTGGATAAAACCGGCACCTCTGTTCCGCTTACCATACACAATATCGGTCAAATTACCGGCCTTAGCAACGATGCCGAGGAGAAATGGGACCGGGTGATCAAGGACCCGCTCTCCAACACGAACGGAATTCCTTTTGTTTTTCCTATTTACGGCAAAGGAGCTTCCCGGGTTGGAACGGTGTACCTGTTAGCGAATACCACTGTTATTACCGACAAGCTGAAAGGGTACTCCCTGCCGAAGAATTCCCGGCTGCTGCTGACGCTCGGCAATCATCATTATCAGCTCATCGGCGATCAGGTCATCGCCATTGCAGAGCCGTATGAACCGGTGGCCTATACCAATGATAAACCTGTCGGTCCGCAAACCGAGCTGTCCATGGTCAAGCTGGCGGACGAGAAAGAGAGCCATATCGTGGTATCTTATCCCGTACGCAGCGGAGTCATTCTGTCACAGACTTTATCCAATGACCTGTTCGCTCCCAAGACAAATATATGGATTCTGGTTATGCTCGGCGTCTGTCTCCTGGTTATTGTCTTAAGCGCTATCATTACGCTGTATCTGACCCGTACCATCAGTCTTCCGGTGGAAAAACTGAAGAAGCGGATTGATAAGATCGCCCAGGGCAATTTCCTGCTGGACCGCAATATCGAATGGAACAGCGAGCTTGGCGATGTCGGACGGGGTATTAACCGCCTGTCCCAAGATATCGTAGCGCTTATGGACAGCCGGCTCGCTGACGAGAAACAGAAACAGGAGCTGGAATACCGGATGCTGCAGAGTCAGATCAATCCCCATTTCCTGTACAACACACTGAATTCGATCAAATGGATGGCTACAATTCAGAATGCTACCGGCATCGCAGAAATGACCACTTCACTATCTAGACTGCTGCGCAGCATCGCCAAAGACAACCGTAGACTGATGCCGCTGAAAGATGAGCTGAGCCTGCTGGATGATTATTTTCTGATTCAGAAATACCGCTATGGCAGTACGGTCTCTATGGTAAAGGAGATTGACAACGAGGAACTGCTAACCGGCCTAATTCCACGATTCACGCTCCAGCCCCTGGTCGAGAACGCCATCTTCCATGGCATTGAGCCCAAAGGCAGAGGAGAAATTCTCATTAAGGTGGCCAAAAGTGGATTCGCCGATATTCTAGTTACGATTGAAGACAACGGTGTAGGGATGAAGGAAGAAGAAATCTCCACGATTCTGTCAAATCCAGGTGACGGAAGCAAAGAAATGCCCGAGAATATTGGACTCCGCAGCGTGAATGAACGTTTGCGCCTGGCATTTGGGGATAATTACGGTCTTTCGATTGAGAGTGAGTCGGGCCAATATACCCGGATGAAGATTCTTCTGCCGTTCCTGCAAAAGGAATAGAGTAGCATACCAAGCAAGGATGTGATGGAATTGATCAAGTTGTTAATCGCTGATGACGAGGCGCTGGTCTGTATCGGCTTGCAGTCCATGCTGAAGTGGGAGCAATATAATATAGAAATTGTCGGCATTGCACACAACGGGGCTCAAGAGGAAGAAATGATTGACACCCTCCGTCCTGACATTGTAATCAGCGATATAAAAATGCCAATTAAAAGCGGCTTAGAAGTTGCCAATGCGGTACGCAAAAAACACGGCCGGCTTCCGCTGTTTATCATCTTAACAAGCTACGAGGAATTCGAATACGCACGTGGAGCGATTGAAGTGCAAGCCACAGATTATCTAGTGAAGCTGGAACTGACACCAGAGGCACTCGATGCCTCCATTCGGAAAGCAATTTCCCAATTGGAGGCTTTTCAAACCCTAGACAGCTATCCCATGCTTGCTCATAGAGGCAATCTACAAGCCCAACGCGATAAATTTTTCATCCGCCTGTTCAATAACTTATTCGCAAATAAAAACCAGTACCTTCTGCAGAGAGATGATTTAAACCTTGAGCTCAAGGAACCTGCTTATCTAGTCTGCACTTGCCGTATTTTGGGACCAGACAGTGTCCCGCCCCGCGGCGATAAAATGGTTGCTCTGTGCTCAAGTACCGTCCAAATGGCCAAAGATACGCTTACTTCCATAAGACCTTGTTATGTGACCAGTCTGGACTTGCGCAATTTTGCTGTAACCCTGCCCGTCAACGGGACGGATTCACGGCAATGGATGCCTGAGATTGAAATGCTATTGACCCATATGGCCTCCATACTCCATAACTACTTCAATGTAAGGATCATCGGCGCGATCGGCTTTGCGGTCGAGGATCCTTATTTGCTGCGGGAAAGCTACCTCGCTGCGCGAAAAGCGCTTCCTGCTGCGGTTAAAGCACAGTCGTTTGTGTTTTTTGCCGAAGGAGAGTCGCTGGAGCAGGATCATCTGTTGTTTGATTTCTCCGAATTGCGTACAGAGATCCGCCGTGCTTTTGAAGAAATGGATACCCAAGCTTTATACGCCATTATCTCCAAAATGATCGAAATCTTCGACGGCCGGGCCGACCTGCTGGTTCCCGCCACTGATGCCGCCTGCAACATTCTGTATATGGCCACTTCACTACTTGCAGACGGTGAGAATATTGTGGAGCAAATTTTCGAAAATGAACCGGAGGGCTACCGGGCTATCTACCAGATGCATACGATTGAAGAGATCGCCGGCTGGCTGATCCAGTTCAGGGACGGTTGCTCGGACATCCTCTCTACCCGCAGACAAAGCTACAAGGAGCAGCTCGTCAAAAATGTCCAAGAGTATATTAAACGAAATCTCGGAACTAAGCTCTCGCTCAATCAAGTGGCGGATGTCTTCAATTTCAGTCCCAACTATCTGAGCCACCTTTTCTCCAAGGTTGCCAAGGTCAACTATGTGGAATATATCACGGAGATCAAAATCACGACAGCCAAAGAAATGATGGCACGCGGGGAAGGTCGCATCTACGAAATCTCACAGAAGCTGGGATATGAGAGTGCCTTCTATTTCAGCAAGGTCTTCAAAAAGGTAACCGGAATTTCCCCCAGAGAATACATGCAGCAACTTAAAGCAGATTCACCGCCTGACCGAAGCCTCGGAGTAAACAACCGTTCTTGAGATCAAGAGATTATTAAGAATAACCCCACTTCGCAAAAATAAAGCCAATAAATCTGCAAGGAGCAGGCTCTGTTCCTTGCAGATTTATTGGCTTGCCATCACCCTCAGACAGCAACCCTAAGTATCACCCTTTCTCCTGCAATTTTTTTATTTTTATTTTTAAACTAGCAAAATGCTAATACTCCGGTCTTTCTGCCCTAAAAGCCTGCCAAAAAACCGCTTACGAGACACTTTCCCAGCTATTAAGACGGCTGTTCCCATATTGACTTTTCAACATATAGTAATTAAAATAAACAACGCACACTAAATATAGTATAGATACGATTTTTCAGTATTTAAAGCTTATCCATTCAGTTTTCATACTATTTTCAATAGTTTTTAATATTTACAGGGGGACAGACACCATGCTAGTCGCGTATGATTCAAAAACAGGAAATGTCAGACGCTTCATCAGCAAACTTAAGTTGCCGGCTGTGCAGATTGAGGAGCATATGACGATTGACGAGCCCTATGTGCTTATTACATATACCACCGGCTTTGGACAGATTCCAGAAAAGGTGTCTACTTTCTTGAAGAACAATAATGCCAATCTGAAAGGCATCGCCGCCAGCGGCAATAAGAACTGGGGCGAGCTGTTCGCGCACAGCGCGGACTTGATTGCAGATCGGTATAACGTGCCCGTTATCGGTAAATTTGAGTTATCGGGTACATTTGGCGATGTAGAACGGATTAAACAGGAGGTGAGCCGGGTTGCGGCATATTGAATTAAACAACATGTTGATGAAGAGAGACGAAAGTGGCTTCTTTCAGTTAGACAAAGATCTTGAGGCAGTAGCCGAATTTATGCGGGATGTAGAGCGCCGGAGTCTGGCTTTTGCGAATACAAAAGCCAAGGTTGATTATATGATTGAACAGGATTTCTACGAGAATTTTTACGAACAGTACAGCACGGCGGAAATTGAAGAAGTCTACCAGATTACCCACGCCTACAACTTCAGTTTTCCATCTTATATGGCAGCTTCGAAATTCTACACGGATTACGCTGTAAAAACCAATGACCGCAAACAATATCTGGAGCATTACCCGGACCGTGTGGCGGCAGTCGCCCTTCACCTGGGACGCGGCAACGCCGATACTGCCGGGGTACTTGCCCGTTCGATGATGGAACAGCGCCTGCAACCTGCGACCCCAACCTTCTTAAATGCCGGTAAGAGCCGGCGTGGTGAGCTCGTCTCCTGCTTCCTAATCGAAATGGACGACTCGCTCAATTCCATCAACTATGTGCTGAATACCTGCATGCAGTTGTCGAAGATCGGTGGCGGTGTGGCCGTCAACCTATCCAAGCTACGCTCCCGTGGTGAAACTATCAAGGGTGTTGAGGATGCTGCGAAGGGAATTATACCTGTACTCAAGCTGATGGAAGACGGCTTCTCCTATGCAGATCAGATGGGTCAGCGTAAAGGATCAGGAGCAGCCTATTACAACATTTTTGGCTGGGACGTTCTGGAATTCCTCGACAGCAAGAAGATCAACGCCGACGAAAAAACAAGACTCAAAACCCTGTCCATCGGCCTGATTATTCCAAACCGCTTCTATAAGCTGGCGAAGGACAATGAAGCGCTGCATGTATTTGCTCCTTACAGTGTGTACAAAGCCTACGGAACGCATCTCGACGATATGGATCTGGATGACATGTATGATAAGCTGCTGGCCGATCCACGTGTCAAAAAGAAGAAAGCTATGAGCGCACGGGATATGCTGACCAAAATTGCCATGATCCAGCTGGAATCTGGCTATCCATATATCATGAACAAGAGCAATGCCAATGCGGCCCATGCCCTGAAAAACGTCGGACAGATCAAAATGTCCAACCTTTGTACTGAAATCTTTCAGCTGCAGGAGACCTCAGAGATTGCCGACTACGGACAGGAGAGTACAATCCGCCGCGATGTAAGCTGCAATCTGGCTTCCTTGAACATTGTTAACGTGATGGAACATGGCAAAATCCGTGAATCCGTACATGAGGGCATGATCGCCCTGACCGCTGTTAGCGATATGACCAGTATTTCCAATGCCCCAGGCGTAGCCAAAGCAAACAAGGAAATGCACTCTGTCGGTCTTGGCGTCATGAATCTGCACGGCTATCTGGCTAAGAACAACATTGCTTATGAAAGCGAGCAGGCCCGCGATTTTGCCCGGACCTTCTTTATGACCATGAATTTCCACTCGCTGGAGAAAAGCATGGAAATCGCTGCCGCGACGGGCCGATCTTTCCATGGATTTGAGGCTTCTGATTATGCTACGGGAGCTTATTTTGAGCGTTACCTGACTACCGATTACCGTCCGGTTACCCCAAGGGTACAAGAGTTATTCGGAGATATTTATATCCCATCCCCAGCTGACTGGGAACAATTGCGGGATGCGGTAAAAGCAAATGGCCTATACCATGCTTACCGTTTGGCGATTGCGCCAACGGCCAGCATTTCCTATATCCAAAACGCCACTTCAAGCGTTATGCCGATTGTTGAGCAGATTGAGACTCGGACTTATGCTAATTCAACTACTTATTATCCGATGCCGTACCTGCGGCCGGACAATGTGTTTTTCTATAAATCGGCTTACCAGATGGACCAGTTCAAGGTAATCGATCTGATCGCGGAAATTCAGCCCCATATCGACCAAGGTATCTCGACCGTTCTGCATGTTAACAGTGATGTTTCCACCAGAGAACTGGCCCGCTCCTACCTGTATGCGGCGCATAAAGGCTTGAAGTCGCTGTATTACACCCGGACCAAAAAGCTGTCTGTCGAGGAATGCCTCACCTGCTCAATCTAAAAGGAAGGCTATAGCCGCAGAAAAGGAGATTGCAATATTATGACCGCTATCCAAGCCGTTAACTGGAACCGTCCCGACGACGATTTCTCATTGATGTTCTGGAATCAGAACATTATGCAATTCTGGACGGACGATGAAATTCCATTATCCGATGATAAAATGTCCTGGCTCACGCTCAGTGAGCAAGAAAAGGACTCCTATATGAAGGTGCTGGGCGGTCTGACACTGCTGGATACGATTCAAGGCGGAGTCGGAATGCCGCAGATTATGGAGCATGTCGAAGGCCTTCAACGTAAAGCCGTACTGGGCTTCATGGGTATGATGGAACAAATTCATGCCAAATCGTACAGCAGTATTTTCACCACTTTGTCCTCTACAGAGGAGATCGACAGTGTATTCCGCTGGGTAGAAGAGAACCCCTTCCTCCAGTTCAAAGCGGAGACCATATCACAATATTACAAAAACATAGACTCACCTAAAGACCTGTACCTCGCCATGGCAGCCTCCGTACTGCTCGAGAGCTACTTGTTCTACAGTGGTTTCTTCTATCCCCTATATCTGGCTGGGCAGGGCAAAATGACTTGCAGCGGTGAGATCATCGACCTTATTCTACGGGATGAGAGCATCCATGGGGTATATGTCGGCGTGCTGGCACAAGAGATCTTTGACGGGCTCCCAGAAGACGAGCAACGCGAACTTCACCATACGCTGGTAGAATTGCTTCGACTGCTGCATGAGAATGAAGAGCGTTATACCGAGCAGATCTATGCCCCTATCGGATTGGTGGACGAGGTTAAGACTTTCCTAAGATACAATGCCAATAAAGCGATGATGAATCTGGGCCATGATCCGCTATTTGACGAGGAAGAGATCAACCCGATTGTTCAGAACGGGATCAGCACCCACACCAAGCAACATGACTTCTTCTCGAAGAAAGGCAACGGATATGTCCGGGCGCTTAATGTGGAGCCATTGAAGGATGAAGATTTTCAATTTTAAATATAGATAAAACAAAAAGTGCGGAGAAAGCTCTCCGCACTTTTTGCTAACTCTATTTATTAGATTATTGCAATTTTTTCAGTACTGTTCTAGCTTCTTCATAGGTATCGTAAGCATCAGCAAAATCTCTGCCAAAAATACGTTTCAATTGCATTTTCCAAATTGGGTTTTTAGTTACATAAGCCCATCCTGCTTGACCAGCTGCTTTCGCCATCTCACCTGTTGGAGCCAACATTGCTGCAACTTCAGGAGAAAGTACACTTGCAGATTCAGTTACATCAGTTGTACCCGTAAATTTAGGACTAACAAGCTTCATGATATTCTCAAAATCTTTCAAGTATCCTGGAACATCCTCAGCAGAAAAATCGATAGATACTACATCGATGTGGTTTTCACTTTTGTTGTATTTAATTGTGTATGACATAATTGTATTCCTCCAAGTTTTAATAGTTATTTTTTAATAATAGAAAGAAATGTATGTAACTCCAACAGACAAAAAAATTTCTGCCCAGGCTTTTCAGTAACTTCTACTTTTGGCAACTGGGTTTGGAACAAACTGCCTTGTTTAAATGATGCCATATCGTTACAATCAATAGTAAATGACATCTATTTCCTGTATCGTTTTATTGCAACATCCTTTCTAATATATTTTAACTCATACCTATTACCTATATTATTATCGACAAATTTCTTTTTTTATTTATATTAAAATACAAATTTCTACAAATTCCAACATATCCATGGTTATATTTGCCTTAATTTCATTCACACTTGTGTAATTCCGTTATCATTTAGAAACAACTAAAAAAGGCTCTGCGTGCGCCTTCCAACTCCAGTCCATTTATCCTACAGGATTTCCGAACAGGAATACGCCGCAAAGCCTTCGATACTAGATGCTTATATAAGTAAATTAATCCGACTAATTACTTAGTTGCGGAGTAGCCCCCGTCAATCACATGTGCTGTACCTGTAATAAATGAAGCCTCATCACTTAGAAGGAAACATGCAAAAGCAGCTACTTCCTCAGGCGTACCATATCTGCCCAAAGCCGTTCCAGAAGCGATAAGAGATTGAAGCATCTCTACATCATCAGACAACAGCTTTTCGTATCTGTTCATGGTTGGTGTAGGGATAGGACCAGGGCAAATAGCATTTACTCTGATATTACGGTGACCCACTTCTTTAGCAACCGATTTAGTCATGCCCACAATGGCGTGTTTACTTGCTGAATAAGCTGCATCATTTGCCATCCCAATAAAAATACCATGCAAGGAGGAACAGTTTAGAACGGAAGCACCGGATTTCATATGTGGTAATGCATAATGCAACATGTAGAATTGGCCATTAAGATTTGTCTGAATCACCTTTTGAAACAATATCGGATCATATTCTGTAACATCCGCATTATCTCCTGTAATTGCTGAGTTATTATAAAGGCAATCAATCTTTCCATAAGCTGCTAAGGTTTGATCTACGATATTTTTGCAGTCTGCTTCAACTGAAACGTCTGACCGCACAAACAGTGCTTCTCCACCTAAAGCTTTGATTTCTTCGACTGTGTTAGCGCCAGCATCTGATCGATTGGCAACTACTACAGTACCACCCTCTCTTGCTACTCTCAATGCTGTAGCTTTTCCGATTCCGGTACCAGCACCCGTAATAATAACTACTTTGTTTTCAAATCTGTTGCTACTCATTATGCGCACCACTTTCTTATGTCTTTTTCAGGAAGAGGATTTGAACCTCATAGACCCTAATGTCACCTGATACAGTGTAGATTGGAACATTTTTGCAGAAAAATCGACAAAATTATCCTCTATATGACAACTTTATTGTATTTAATTGTATATAGCAATCAATATTTTAATCTACTTTTCCAACAATTGAGAATTTGGTTTTGATCGTCATAAAAAATACACCCCTTAGAATTTCATCAGATAAACCAGAAGTTTTATCCAATGTTATTCTAAGAGGTGTAATAAACCTCTACCTAACTCCACGAACTGGGACGTCGATTCGAACTTGACCTCCACCCGTCAGGGGAGAATTGCTAATATGCAGACTGCCCTGATGCTGCCTGACAATGGTGTCGGCAATATAAAGTCCCAATCCATAGTGACTTTTGGAGGTACGGCTACTGTCCCCTCGATAAAACTGCTTAACTGCAGATTGGAGTCCTTCACTCGTAAATCCTGATCCACTGTCTGCTACCGTTATACTCCACCAATCTTGTTTTGCCTCAACCTGCAAATAAATCACACTCTCATACGGGGAATACTCTACCGCATTAGCGAGTACATTCATCACAGCCCGATGAAGTAGTTCATTGTCTATCAACACCTCAGGGGGCAGATTATTGTCTTGGTGGAATTCTATCCGAAGATGCTTAGGGACAACCAACGCATCTAACTGCGTACGAATTTGCTGGATAAAAGCTTCCGTTCTAACCCATTTAGAGCGGGGAGAAATTTGTTTCCTCGTATTAGAAATCTCAATAAGTGTTGCCATGTATTGTTCGATTTGATCCGCATTTTTGGAAATATACCCTATATATTCTTGCTGATTCCCCGCTAAATCTGAGTCTATCAGCAAATCTGCATTTCCTTGAATAATCGTAAGAGGAGTCTTAATGTCGTGGGCAAGCGCAGAAATCTGCTCTTTTTTCATTTGTTCCAAATTCCATTGCTGTTCTAGCGACTTTTTCAATTCCTCTCTCAGCTGTTCCAGAGATGATAGCACCTCATCAATTTCACTGACCCCAGAATACACGACAGTAAAATCCAAATTCTTAGCTTCAATGTGATGTGCAGCTTCTTGCAAGGAAGCCATTTTTTGACTCAGTCTTCGAGCGAAAAATCCAGAAATCAGAATAACTTCCAGTAACATCAGAACTACAAAAAACAGCAATAACGTTAATTGCGGATTAGGCAGCGTGTTATGCAGAAAATTCGAGGTGAACTGCGGTACGATTGCATATTGCAGTACGATAACCTCATGCTCCCGCTCAATCACATCGGTGCAGTTTGTACCCATGAGATTACAACTGCTTTGATTCTTCTGCAATATATCTAGAGCGCGTTCTTTAGGAATATTTCCTGAAATATAGTTCTCGTGTTGATCCAATACCGCATGTTCCGCTCCCCAAGGGATCATTTCTTGCGTAATTTCTGGCGCACGCTGCAAAACATCCCAAGACTTTGCAATGGATTGCTCAGTATGGTTTGCTGGAACAATCATTCCATACTGCATTAAGAGAGTAAATACCCCTAAACACAGAAATGCCAATAATAGAGTACACGCACCTAATGATAATAAATATTGAATGAAGACTGTACGGAGCCGTATTCGTTTCACACCCATTTGTAACCTATCCCCCAAACGGTTTCAATCGGTGAAACCTCCCTCGCACTCAGCTTACTGCGGATATTTTTTACATGTTCTGTAATAGTTGAGCTATCGCTTTCTCTGTCATAGCCATAAACCGATTCATAAATTTGTTCTTTGGAAAAAACCTGACCTTTATTTCTAGCAAGAAATTCACATATCTGATATTCACTTTTAGTGAGATTTATTTTCTCTTTATCAATAGAAATCTCCTTTGCCGAGAGATTGAATTTCACTCCAGATGCGCTTAACATATGATTTTTCCCTCGATTCTCACGCCGCAAATGAGCGTTAACCCGAGCCTTCAACTCGCCTGCGCGAAAAGGCTTCACGATATAGTCATCTGCCCCTACACTAAGTCCAAACATAATATCTGTCTCCATTGATTTAGCTGTAAGAAACAGAATCGGACAGTCTACGATATCCCTGATTTGAGTACAGAGCTCAAAACCATCGATATCTGGCATCATCACGTCCAACAGGATTAAATCAAATGTCGAGTACTCGTTCAAAGGCATATGTCGTGCACTTGTTTTTACCGTAACCCTATGGTGATCTTTGCTAAGAATATTATTTACTAGCGCCAAAATATCAGGTTCATCATCTATTATTAAAATATTAGCCAGTGACCTCACTCCTATTTATTCATATGATTTCCTACCCTGAAAGTAATGAAACCATATCAAGCCTAACATTGCCATTATCATTGTACTAATAAGTATAGCAGGTACGGAATGAAGAAGTTGCAGCTTCAATACTTCCGTTTCAATGAACCCGTTAGGTTGTGCATAAAACAAGGGAAGTTGAATTATCCGCATCGACCAGGCCCACGGTATGTATAACCACACTTTATCTCCTACAATGGTTCCACCTACGATGGCTGTAATTAGCGTACCTGCACTACCCACCGTTAGAGAAAGTCCCAAACCTCCAGCATAACTTAAGATGAGATGAAAGATCATTAAGATTAGAGCAGTGCCTACTACCCAACAAGCTCCTTGCCAGAATATTAGATATTGTATCTGCTCTATATGCAAAATTTGTTTCATGCCCAGTATTAGAATTGATGTTGAACCGAATACGATCCATATCATCGCCAAGATTATGAACCCGAGTTTTCTTATATAACACTTCGGACGTGAAAGAGCACTTAATAGATTATAGAATCCCCCTGCCCCCTCCTCTAAACCACTCATTAAAGCAGAGAATAATCCTATCCCAACAGGCAACCCAAAGGCTATTAATGAAAAATAACCATCATAGATGTGAAACTGATCCGCACGCTGTGAAAAATACCAAAGTACCATCATCGGATATAGAACAGGAACAAGGAATATCAACCAACGAATTGCAGTGTGCTTAGTCATCAACCATTCAGCTTGTAATAGCCGGAGTATCACCATCTCTATCGCACCTCTCTTCTACTAAACCAGCAGCTAGTTAAGGTGAGGGTTACCAAAAAGAATACAAGCGACACCACAATTCCAGGTAAAATAACCGAAGAGTCTCTTAGAGCATCCTGTGCTGAAAGAGCCACACCATTTGGACGTACACCAACAATGGGACACATTAACCTTAAAGCCCAACTCCACGGAACATAAATCCATGAAGGTTGATCCGCTGCTAGTACACTCACAATCATCCCAAACAGACCTGCAAGAATAGATACTACAGACCCAAATTGTTCAGCTAAGAATAGATAGATTGGAATCATCCCCAAAGAGGTCAACCAAACAACCATAGCGGCTGTTGTAATTTCAGATAAGGGTGCTGCACCCAAAGGAAACAAAAGACCAGATAGGTACATTACTGCAATAAGGAGCAGCGAAGACAACAGCAAATAATATGACACCACAATAATTTTACTGAGCCAAAGTTTAACGATGCTAATTCTGTGACTGCTTAAGCTGCGGTATCCTCCAGCCTTACGATCCTTGTTATTCGATAGTGTAGACAACAAAGCAGATCCTATGGTCATGAATAACAGCGGCCACCAATTAAAGACCATTTCCATAAAATAGTGGTCTTCAGTTTGCAGGTTCTGTTGTGTGAAAAATGAAAATAGAAGAAAAAACAGTGGCACCACGACAATCAATTTTCGCGAAAATGTTCGTTTGAATTTAATATTTTCGGATAAAAGATAGTGGATCATCTGGTTACCTCCTGTCTGTTCCGACTCACGACTTCCATGAACAATTTCTCCAAATCATCACCAGGAAATATTGCATTCTGATACCCTAGAACACCATTACTAATGATTCCAATATGATCGGCAATTTGCTCCACCTCATGAAGAATATGACTCGATAAAATAACTGTAATCCCTTGTGCAGGAAATGAGCGTATAAGCTCACGTAATTCCTGAATCCCAATCGGATCAAGCCCATTTGTCGGTTCATCCAGAATCAAGAGTCTAGGTTGATTTAACAAAGCGATCGCAATCCCGAGACGTTGCTTCATGCCCATAGAGAATTGTCCCGCTCTTTTTTTGCCTGTTGTTGTTAAATCAACAATTTCAAGAACTTCCCGAATCCGAGAATCCGGTAAGTTTAATATTGTCGTGTGTACCTTCAAATTTTGGACAGCAGTCAGATTCCCATAAAGTGGCGGGGACTCAATCAGCGCTCCAATGTGTAGTAAATCCTTACGTGTCCATGGATGACCGTCAAATAAAATTTGTCCTGACGTCGCTCGAAGTATTCCTGTTATCATTTTTAGAGTCGTCGATTTACCTGCGCCGTTTGGGCCTAACAGTCCATAAATCGAATTAGTTTTTACGGTTATGCTGATATCGTTAACCGCACGCTGCCCCCTGAAATTCTTGCATAAATTATTAGTTTGTAAAATATACTCTCCCATCCTTTATCATCCTCTCATTTGCTATACGTTGATCATATATAGCAAATCTAAGGACTTTATAAGGTTTTACTGAGCTCAAATTATACGGGATTATAACGAGCATAAAAAAGCTCGGTTCAAATTTAACGTTGAACCGAGCCTGGAATATTTATTATCTAATACATGAACTTCAAATATTGCAAAAAAATCACGCTCTGCGAATTGTAAATTCAAAATCCATATCTAAGGATGGATTGATTTGATATTCATCAAGAACTGGAGCTCCCCAGCTGTCATCCCCGCCTACGCCCATTTGACGTCCAGCAATGGTAACAACGGTATAGTGAACGTTCGGCAGCTCATAATGATGTGTCGCATTCTCCAGCTCCATTGCCGAGTAAGGCGAGATATTGGCTTCAACAGGGGCTGCAGCTGGTGCAGATATTATAATGCCTTGGCCATAATCATTCATTATGGATACTTCGCGCACACCTGTGCGGTTGCCCGATTCCTGCGGCACCAAATAGGACGACACATTATCCACCGCATGATTCTGGAAGCGACACAATCTCGCCCCACACGCACGGTCGATATAATTTTCTTCCGGACCATTTGCATACCAATTCAGCTGATGATAATCCGCTGGCACCTTAAAGCTTAAAGCGAAGAGCGGAAGCTTTGGTAAACCCGCTGCTCCATGGTAGCTTGATTTCACCTGTATGCTTCCATCGGAGAACACTGTGTAAGTTACACTTACCCGTACTCCCTCTGATACCCTAAGCTTATACACGTAAGTCACCGTCGCACGGTCTTTCTCCTCCACTAGCTCGAAGCTTAACGTTCTACGGGTCAAGCTTGCTGCATACCAAGGGGAAGAGTCAAAATGCATTCCCGCCCCCTTGTCATTGTCTGTCATTGCTCTCCAGAAGAGCGGTGCCGGCGGTGAAGAGATCATTTCCTGCCCTGAATATTTAACAGAAATTAATGTACCCGCCTGCTTTGAGAACATTACGGAGAAGTCACGGCCATGTACGCCAATATTCACATCTCCTTCAACCACGCGAAAATCATTCACGACAGATGTTATCTTAGCATCTGTTAAAGACTCCTCGGCTGACGTATTTGCCACTTGAAAAACATGCTGGCCAAAAGCGATTTCATAACCGCTATTCGCCCATAAAGAATCTTCCTTCAGGACAAGTGAAACATCCAAGCTATACTCGCCAGGCTGATTCTTAATATCGGGTAGATCAACTTCTACATATTTTTCCTCGCCCGGATTAACCTGAGCGAATACAGTTCCACGCTGGATGACCCTACCCTCATAGTTCAGAGCGTATTGTAATTCATAAGCATCCAAGCCCACAAATAAGTTTTCATTTCTGATTGTAAAACCCTGACTGTCCGGGAGCAGCTTGACGTTCTGATACAGAAATTTCACTTCCTGCATTTTTGGCGACCATCTCCGATCCGCATACACAATTCCGTTACCAGAGAAGTTGTAATCGGTTGAACGGTCATCGAAGTCTCCTCCATAAGCCATGAAGGGCTTACCGTATCGATCATTTTTCACAATCACCTGATCCATATAATCCCAGATAAATCCACCCTGATACATTGGATACTTCTGCTCTAGCTCTGTGTATTTATGCAACCCCCCGACGGAATTGCCCATCGCATGCATGTATTCACAACTAATATATGGCTTTAACGGATCTTCTGTTAAATACCTTTCGATATCTGCTGCTTTCGCATACATCCGGCTTTCCATATCGCTCGAATCATCATATTCACGGTTATGGAACACCCCTTCATAATGAACCAACCGAGTAGGATCCTTCTCTCGAAAATAATTGGCTACGTTCAGAATTACTTCTCCTGCAAAAGATTCGTTCCCACAGGACCAAATTAGAATGGAGGGATGATTTTTGTCTCTCTCCACCATGGAAATCGCACGATCCATCACGATATCCTGCCATTCAGGCTTATTGCCGGGGATGTTCCAAGACGGCTCAACTGCCCCCATTTTCTGCCATGATCCATGCGACTCTAAATTCATCTCGTCAATGACATAGACTCCATATTCATCACACAACTCATACCACAGTGTCATATTCGGATAGTGCGAGGTCCGCACCGCGTTGATGTTCGCCTGCTTTAAGGTTTTTATGTCCCACAGCATATCTTCTTTTGTAATACTGCGTCCAAAGCGCGGATTAAACTCATGCCGGTTAACGCCTTTAAATACAATACGCTTGCCGTTTAAGTGCATAATCTTATCTATCATTTCGAATTTCCGAAAACCAATTTTTTGCGGTACAACTTCTACAAGATCCCCGGATGCGTTGTAAACTGATACGTAAAGGGTATACAGATTAGGAGCTTCTGCGCTCCACAGCTGCACCTTTGTTGCCGCAAGCGTAAGCGAAAGGGAATCTCCTGAAACTTCACTTTCACCACTAGCCACAAGATTTCCTGCTCTATCCTTAAGCTCAAGGAGCACTTTTGAGGCAGGTTTACCCAGCAACTGCAATTCAGCCGTCAGCGTTCCTTGCTCAAACTTTTCATCCAAATCGGTTTGAACGTGGAGATCCCGCACATGAACATCCGGCACGGTGTATAGATACACCTCACGAAAAATTCCCGAAAAACGCCAGAAGTCCTGATCCTCCAACCAACTCCCCGTGCTGCGCTGATAGACTTCAACCGCCAGCTTATTTTCGCCTTCCGTCAAGTACGATGTTAAATCAAATTCACTCGGTGTAAAGCTATCTTCGCTATAGCCAACAAACTCCCCGTTTAGCCATATATAAAAAGCCGATTCAACTCCTTGAAAAGATATATACACCGGACGTTGCTCCCAGCCCGCAGGAACTTCAAAATATTTGACATAGCTGCCTACAGGATTGTGGTCCTCAGAGATCATCGGAGGTCTAAGATGCTCATGACCGTCCCATGGATACATCGTATTCACGTACTGTGGCTGCCCATAACCCTGAAGTTGGATATGACCGGGAACTTTAATATCCTTCCAGCCTCTGCAAGACACGTTCTCCTTATAAAAATGAACCTGTCGTTCCATGGCATTTTGGGCATAACTAAATTTCCAGCTGCCGTTCAGGCTATGGCGCCAGGGCATTTCTCCAAGCGCTTCGGCTTCATTTTTCGTTTGGTAATATCTATGGTCAGAATGCGCGTGCACCCTGCCTATTGCATAAATGGAAGGGTTTGATAACCATTCCAGACTTGGAGTGAGGTTTCGTTCAACCTGCTGCTTCATCTATATTTCCTCCTCTATTCATAACATGATCGCTAACTTATTTAACCGAACCCGTCATCCCAGCTACAAATTGCTTTTGCATCATGAAAAACACTAGTGCTGTCGGCAAGGTCGTAATGACAATCGCAGACATGATCAGACCATAGTCAGGGGCATAACCTGAGCCTAGATTCGAGATAAGAAGGGGCACAGTCATATTTTCTGGTGATTGCAATACGATCAAAGGCCACAGATAATTGTTCCAGCTGTTTAAAAATGTGATAATCGCAGCGGCGGCGTAAGTTGATTTCATCGTTGGCATATAAATGCGGAAGAACAAACCAAATTCCGAAAGACCATCGATGCGCCCAGCCTCCATCATATCCTTAGGAAACATTTTTGTACTTTGACGAAAGAAGAAAATTAGGAATGCTGTTGTAAATGTCGGAAGAATGACTGCCGATGCTGTATCGATACCGAGAAACGGCACTACACTAGATACTTTGGCGAACATTTGAAATAGAGGTACCATAATCGCCGCAAATGGAATCATCATTGAAGCCAGCAAAATATTGAATACGATATCTTTACTCCGGCTGCGGTACATTTCAAAACCATATCCAGCCGCCGATGCTACTAGCAGTGAAAGCACAGTAGTCACCACAGAGATTTTTGCAGAGTTCCAGAGAGCCTGCCACATATCCACTGAACTAAATAGATTGTTTATATTTTCCACTAGATGTGTACCCGGCAACAATGTCCCTTTGGTTACATCAACCGACTGGTTCGTGGCGCTTATAACCATCCAGATAAATGGAAAGATAGAGATCAGCGCAGCGATGATTAGAAACACGTAAGTAAACATGCGTTTGGTTTTCATTATCTCTTATCCCCTCCTAGTTTGTTCTGAATAAGCGTCAGAATGAGCACCATTACAACAATCGAATAGGAGACGGTTGCAGCGTATCCAAAGTTAGGTGTGTATTCAAAGGAAAGGTTATAAATATATTGGGAAATCGACATGGTTGCATTGCCGGGTCCACCTTTCGTGATGTTAACCACCTCGTCAAACAACTGAAGTGTTCCAATGGTCGATGTTATCGTCGTGAACAAGATAATCGGCTTCAATAGGGGAATTGTAATTTTGAAAAATTGTGTAAATGCACTCGCTCCATCTATATGAGCAGCCTCATATATTGATTTGTCGACATTTTGCAGTGAGGACAAATAGAAAATCATATTATAGCCAGTAAAGCGCCAAGTGATAGCGATAATGATAGTAACTTTGGCCCAGAAGGGATCGGTAATCCATTGAATCGGTTCGCTGATTAGATGCAGATTCACCAGAAATTTATTGACGATACCTTCGGCTCCAAACATGTACTTGAAAACAACGGAGTACGCTACAAGTGAAGTTACCGTTGGCAGAAATATGGCCGTTCTGAAAAATCCTTTGAATTTCAATCTTTCGTCATTCAGCAGCACAGCGATAAAAAGTGCCAGTACCAGCATAACTGGGACCTGAATAATCAAGTAAATAAAGGTGTTTTTGACGGCTGTAAGAAAAGTGGTGTCGCTAAACAGTCGAATATAGTTATCAAGGCCGGTAAACTGAAGATTGTTGCCTCTGCCTGTCTTGAAGGATAGAATTAAGGCTTGAATCATTGGATAAAAATAGAAAACACTGATCATAATGACCGGCACAAGAACGAATAACCAGCCTGTCAGATGGATTTGCCGTTGACCTTTAGTGCTCTTATGTCTTTGAGGGCTTAGCCCTGGCTTTACAGTTTCCACTCCACTCCACACCCTTCTGTCTGATAAATTAGAGATGAAAGCCCCTGCTACCCATCCTTCTGTAGAAATCCAATTTACAGGAGAAGAAGAAGCAAGGGCCTAGATTGTACAGCCTAAGTGTGATTAGCGAACTTGGGTATCTGCTTGCTTCTGGGCATCTTTCAGAACAGTATCTACATCTTTTCCACCAAGATAAGATTGCACTGCTACAACCATAATGTCCTCTATTGCGTAAGTGTTCATGCCATAGTTGACGTTAGGAATTTGTTCGGTCCAAGCCGCAAAATCGGATACGACCTTTTGACCTTTGAAAAATTCATCCGCAGCTGAATAAGCTTCTCCGCTTGCCGCAGCTTTTAAAGTGCCGATAACACCAACTTTTGTATTTAACGTCTGATACAATTCCGCATCAGAAGCAAATGTTTTTGCAAGGAACTCCGCAGCAGCTTCTTTACCATCTACATTCATTACATACCAGGAGCTGCCCCCAAGGTTGGATGCATGGACGGAGCCTGCTGTGGCTGCCAGCTTAGGAAGTGGAGCTACTGCCCACTTACCGGATTGGGAAGCTTCGGCTTTAATTGAAGGTGTAATCCAGTTACCCGTTGGCACAGTAGCCACTTCACCACTATTGAATGCGCCTACAAATTGACTCCAGTCTGAGTTAACTTTCACGATGCCGGAATCCATCATTTCTTTGTACAATACAAGCGCCTCTTTCAAAGCAGCGTTGTCTGCAATGGTCGGAGTTTGACCGTCTTCACCCGTATACCATGCACCCGCCGATTGAATCATGACCCGGATAAGTCCAAGATCATTGGGATCCAGTGTGATCATGCTTTTGCCGGTTTTTTCTTTTACAGCCTTACCGATCTCGATATATTGCTTCCAGTCGATATCCTGTAGTGCATCCAGGCTATAGCCTGCTTGCTCAAGATAGTCTGTACGTACATACATTCCAGTTACACCAGAATCAAACGGAACACCATATTGCTTGCCGTCAACACTGGTCGGGCCAATTTTGTAATCCGCAAAATCAGCAGCTTTTACAACATCCGTCAATTCATAAAAGGAATCCGGATACGCTTGCAAAAAGCTTTGCGCACGGTAATCCTCAATCAATACAATGTTAGGAAGACCCTTCGTAGATCCAGAGTTCAGTCCTGTGTTCAGCTTTTGCACGATATCAGCCTGCGCGTTCTCAACGACGTTTACCGTTACGTCTGGATTGACTTTCGCATAAGCTTCTTTAGCAACATTCATGGCTGCAATGTTAAACGCTGGGTCCCAAGCCCAAACTGTGATCTCTTGTGGCTTGCTGCTACCTTCGCTTCCGGAGTTGCTCGTTTCGTTTTTCGTTCCACCTGAGGAACATGCCGAAAGTAGAACCACACTAGCCAGCATTACGGATAATAATTTTTTCACTTCGTAACCCCCTTGATAATCTGTAAAATAATAAAGATGGAAGCGTTTTCTCTGCTACGCTTCCATCTTATCATTTTGTATTCGCTTTCTTTGGCAGTATCTTTGTTAGCTTTGGTGTTATTATTGGATTCTATTTTTACTCTAAGATCGACTCTGGTACTATTTTTAGGTTCTTGTAAAAATTTTAGCTTTTTAACAATGGAAGCGTAATTATGATCTTCGTACCTTCATTTCGTTTGCTTGTAATGTTAATACCATAGCGCTCTCCGTACAACAATTTGATTCTGTCATCAACATTCCGTATACCGATCCCGGAGAATAATTGTCGTTTGTGCTTCGAGGCTGGCAGCTGTTCTTCTTTCATCAAATTCGGATCAAGGTCCATCCCATCACCATTATCTACAACTTCGCATACAAGCTGATCTTCCTGAACGGCGATCATGATCAGAATTCTTCCCTCATCTTTAAGATTGAATGCATGAAAGAACGCGTTTTCGATAAAAGGCTGCAGAATTAGCTTTGGCATATGATAATCCAAGCTTTCAGGCTCCACAAAATAATTCACGCGGATCTTTTCACCGTACCTTACATGATTGATATACACATAATGCTTCAGCGATTCTAATTCCTGACTAACAGGTATAGTGGATTGAATATCACTGACAGTATTTTGCAGGAGTGAGATTAGCGAATTTATCGTTCCAGCTGCTTTTTCCTTATTGCCCTGTTGCACCAGAAATTTGATAGAAGCCAGCGTATTATATAAAAAATGTGGATTGATCTGCATTTGAAGGGCGGCCAGCTCCGCATTACGCTGCTGCTTCTGGGTCTCCATCAACCGATCAACATAATCATGTAGGGAATCAAGCATAAAATTAAAGGCATTTCCTAGCTCCTTAACTTCATAACTACTAGTGGCGACATCCACATGATTATCAAATCCCCCCTTAGGAATACTCGACATCTGTTCAACGAGTACACGCAGGGACTTCGTCATTTTCCTGGTAATTAAAAATACAATAATAAGCGAAATGGCTACGATAGCCATGATCGTCAACGACACTGCTTTAGCATTTACCATCTGACCCGTTACAGCTTTCTTATCGATCAGATTCACCAAATAAACATCAAATTCAGGCAAGTATTCCGAGAATACTACCCGTTCATTCCCCATCACATAGACAGATTCTCCATTGTCTCCTGTGCTCTGTTCATCAACTACTTCATGAAGCAGCTGTTGATCGGTCAGCCCAATCAGCTCTGTCCTGTTGCTGGATACAATTTGCCCTTTTGCATTCAGCAAAACAACATCATTACCTTCACTCGTAAAATTGGCATAGAAGGCCTTAAAATCGCTATCACGAATTGCAATGTACATAGTGCCATAGATACGGCCGGTCGAATGATCAAATAGAGCTTTAGAAGCCACTAACAGGATCTCTTTCTTTTTGGTTTGACCATCCTCTTTTTGATAAAGTTGGTACAGAATTTGCTGTGGATGGGCCACTGTCGCTTTCGTAATCGGGTGGTTCTTCAGTTCATCAGCAGTAGCAGACCAATACCAAGGATCGGTTGAATAACTTCTGCCATTTGCACCTACAATCATAATACCCACATCAAAGGCACTCAGGTTGGAGCGGACTGCACGCATGCTTTCTGTCATCTGGTAGGTTTTGATAGCAAGCGTCAATGAATCCGTCTCTCCCCCGGACAAATAGCTGCGGATGGCACCATTCTGAGCTGTCATTGTAGCACCCGTAGCTACAACGTTGTTGTAGGACTCCAAGTTTGTCTTCATCTGATTCAGTAGTTTGCCATTCGTTATGCTGAAGGTCTTTAAGAATAAATTTTCTGACATACGGATGGTAATAGACAAAGTCAGAAGGGATACGGCAACAATGCTTATGAGGGTCACAAGAAAAAGCTTGAGAAATAAGCCCTGTTTCCTAATCTTGTTGATGATTGTTCCAATCATGGTCGCTCTACGTCCCGTCTTCGGTACTGGCTCGGAGAAATGCCCGCCTGCTTCTTAAACACTTTAGTGAAATAACTCTGATCCGAATAGCCCACACTAGCGCTAATATCAGAAATTGTTTTTTCCGTTGTCACGAGTAACTCCATGGCTTTCTCCAAACGGACTTTGTTCAGATATTCATTAAATCCTTCACCATTCTGAGCTGTGAAATGGCTCGATAAATAAGAAGCGTTGAAATGAAACTGCCGCGCAACCCCAGTCAACGTGATGGGATCAGCGTAATGATCCTGAATGTATTCAAGCAAGCGGGTCATATTTGGATTGATCGTTAGGTTCGTCTCACCAATCGCACGTTCAGCTTCGCGAATAAAAGCTTCAGCAACAGCGATTGCATCTCCGGCATACATCGCTTCATCTATTTTTCGAAAAAAGTCGTATTTGGATTCCTCCAAGCCTCCGGTCTCGTACTTCATTTTTCCAAGTGTGGTCGCTACGTTAAATATAAAATTCCCCAATAACGATTTGAATTCGAAAATATCGGTCCGATAATCCATCGAACGGAGATGAACATATTCCAGAAATCCAGTGAATGCCTTCTGGTATTGCTTACGTTTCAGTTGTTCCATTAATTCGCCCATATCATATTCCTGATATGCACTCGGAAGGCTGGGCAAATGATCATTTTCAATTAAGCTTCGATCCGGCAAGTAGAAACTGTATCGTGTAAGCTTTAAATAATTGTCTCGATAAATCTCCCCCAGCTTATTAAAATCCGTAAAGCTTTGACTGATAACGAAATGTGTTTCTCTCGCCCAATGGTCCATCTCCGAGACTAGATATCGGAGCTCTATAACAAGCTCGTCCCACTGTTCCGGCTTTGCATTAAGCAAATATATAACCGAATCATTGACAAACTTCAGCCGAATAAACACTGTATCGCCCAAAGGGAGCTTACTAAGCCCTTTTTCTATTTTTTGTGTGAAAGTTAACCTATCCCCAGAATCTTTAATATGTTTCATATCCGCTCCGAAAAACGCGAATAGTGTGTGTGGAAACTTTGCATGAAGCAAAGCAGACTCAAGCCCAGACTCATATCCGGTCATAAGCTTCTCGATAACTAGCAAAACTTGCTTTTCCCCAGGATCCTTTCCTTGATCGGTCATCTCCATCCCTACCAATTTAGCAGTGGTTTTATTTAGGATGGTTAACAGATAATCAGCTTCCAACTTTGGCTTCAGAATGTAGTCCGCTACACCACTTTGAAATGTGGATCGGACATAATCATATTCACTGAAACTACTTAAGACGATTACTTCAATATGAGGGTATTTCTCCTTAACGATCTTGACCAGTTTCTCCCCGCCCATTATTGGCATAACAATATCTGTAATGATCACATGAGGATTAACCTCATCCATCATATTTAGTGCTTCAAGACCGTTAGCAGCCTCACCAACAATTCGATACCCTTCATTTTCCCAATCCAAAAGATGTTTGATTCCTTGTCTTACAAGCATCTCATCATCAACAATCATAATTTTGAATATTGGTTTCATTTCTTCCCCCTTGCAGCCCTGAGAATGATTATGCCTTTTTCCTTGAATTGAAAATCTCTTTGTAACCGTTTTCTTTTTATTCGTTAGTATACAATACATCCAACAAGGAGCAAGCTCCTATACAAGTAAAGCCGTAAGCTTACTTAAAAATTGTTCATTCCAAATAATATGCCCCACCGACAAATATGGTCAACCTCTCATTTTCATTCTATGAAATATTCTTAAGTTAAGGACAAGAACTTCTACATGATAAAACAAAAAAAGCCGCGATAATTGCAGCTTCATTGTTAATGAAACAATAAGCCAAATAAATTATTTATTGGCTTATAGATAAAGATAATAAGAAACAGCGGACTGGGGATGTTCAATTTTAACAACGAGCAGAAGGTCGCGCCAAGACCCAAAATCCAAAAAATAAAATATACGCTAAGATCACGCACTCGGCGCTTTCGCATTAATTTAGGCAAATCAAGTGCCATACAACCTACAGCAATCACCAAGAATAACAGTACTAGCATTTGACTTCACTCCTTGATTTTTTCAAGAAAAGAATTATCTGTGAGACCCACGCGGTTAATAACTGCTGAGGCTTTGTAATGGATGCGCAATGATTTAAGGTAATCGTCACCCTTTTGTTGCTGCAGCTTTGCCCAAGCTTTAGGGCTGGCATGGTAGATCGATTGTCCGAATCCCATAATATCAACATTGAAACGATCATTTACATGCTCCACAGTTTTTTGCATCCGCTCTATAATCCGCTCCTCTGTTTCCTTTTCCAAACGTTTTATAGTGCTTTCCGATTCCAAATTTTCTACACTTTGCACTTCTTCAATATTGCAAAGCGTCTTAACACTAAGGTAAATATGCGGCTCCCCATTAATGATTTTCACTTTGCGTTTAGTTGTAGCCTGGATCGCTTCGATTACTATGGGCTTTCCGTCTTCCCCTGCGATCGAGCCAGAATGTGCGGTTACCTTATCGTTGATATAATTGTAACCAATCGTTTCTCCCTCGTTTAGCCAACCGATCAACTTGTCTTTTTTGAACACAGCTACAGTATGGTATTCCAATCTTGCCTTAGGCATTGTTCGCTCTACATTGCTTTTGTCTTCTCCATCTTTGGGATCTCCTATAATTTTCACTCCGGTTAGCACAGGATTCTCACCTTCAGACAATAAATTCTCAATAAAATCATCCAGCGTGACAGCGACTGTTTTTGCTGAATCTTTATAAGAATTATCCAAAGAGCTAAATAATTTGTTCGCTGGTAATTTATCCATAGGTGTAAGGACATTCAAGACATTGCTGGCGGTTGTATCTCTGGCAACCATAACGTAGAAATCCATCCGGGGTTCCCGACTTCTTTTAAATACATCGAGTATCTCACCCACTCCGGTGCGGGCAAGCTCCTCCCCAATCACCAACACCCGGATATGACCGAGATAACTTGACCTAGAGCTATCCAGATTCAGCTTACGCAGCGCATCATAAAACGTAGGTACAGTAAATTTATATACAACCACTGGGACTCCACTGCCTCCCCCTCCTCCATTCGTTTGGGAGGAAATCGCAGATGGAATAACGACCTGCATCGAAACGGTATAACCTTTTTCTGCCTTGTCAATCCCTATCCCCAAGACAAAAGCTATCTCATTCAGCTCATTTCTTTCCCAACAGCCGCTTAGCACTAACGTAAATTGGAGAGCTATCATTAATCGAAGAACGCCTCTAACTAATTTTTTATTCATTTGGTTGGTTCCTTATCACTGGATGTGCTTTGACGAAACAGGTTCTGCGTCTTATTCTCAGCAGGCCTTGTCTTTAAAAACGGCCACGGAAAGCGAAAAATAGAGTCTTTTAAATCTTTGGAATTATACGGTCCGAGCGGACTCATATAAGGCATTCCGAAAGAACGCAGACTCGACAAATGCAATACGATGATGAAAATACCGAAGAGAATTCCATATAATCCGATAAATCCGGCCAAAGCTATAAGCACAAAACGGATCATCCGCGCAGCTATAGACATTCCTGTCTCCGGAATAACAAAACTAGAAATGGCTGTTAGCGATACAATAATGACCATTGCGGATGAAATAAAACCCGCTGCTACCGCGGCTTGTCCAATCACCAACGTTCCGACAATGGAAATCGCCTGACCAATATTTTTGGGTATCCGCACCCCGGCTTCCCGCAAAATCTCATAAGTCATTTCCATGATCAGCGCCTCAACAAAAGCAGGAAAAGGAACACTCTCCCGCTGGGCAGCTAAACTGATTACAAGATTGGTCGGTATCATCTCCTGGTGATAGGTAGTAATCGCAACATACAATGAAGGGGCAAGCAAAGTAATAAAAAATGAAATAAAACGAACTAATCTCAGCAATGTTCCAATATCAGCCCTTTGGTAATAATCCTCAGCTGACTGGAAAAATGCCACAAAAAATGTGGGCACCAGCAGTACAAAAGGAGTTCCATCAACAAGAATGGCCACTTTTCCTTCCAAAATACCCGCTGCAATCGTATCCGGACGATCACTGTTGTATACGGTAGGAAAAGGTGTAACTGCCGTCTCTTGAATAAACTCCTCAATATATCCACTCTCGAGAATACTGTCCGTATCTATTTTATTCAGACGGCGCTTTACCTCTTGCACCAGTTCCTTATTCGCGATGTTACTTAGATACATAATGGATACGCTGGTTTGAGTCACCCTTCCGATCTGAACGGTTTCCAGCCATAAATGGCTATCTTTGATTTTTCGCCGAACCAGTGCCGTATTCGTCCGTAAATTCTCAGTGAATCCTTCCATTGGACCCCGAACAACCGACTGTGAGCTAGGCTCCCCTACATTACGATCTTCCCAGCCTGGTAAGCCGATCCGCAGAGCGCTGGATAACCCGTCAAGCAGCAGCATTATATTACCGGACAATAAATGATGAATAAATTGGCTGTAATCGTCAATGACGGCTATATCGCCGGCTATTAATATCTGTTTCTTAATCATCTCAAACTTCCGCTCGGGAGAAAGCCCCCTCAGCTGTTCGTAAGGAATGTGTTCCTGCAAGGAATACAAAATTGAATTATGCAGCACCTGAGTATCCACAAGACCATCTATGTAAATCAAAGAAATATGAGTGTTCTCTTCTATCTGCAACTCTTTTATCACTACATCAGAGCTTTCACCCATCAATTGGTACAAATTAGCAATATTAACTTCCAACCGGCTTGATAATGTACCAATCTCCGTATCTTTCATGATGCAGCCTCCACTTCTCCATAGATAGATGAGTATAGTTTGATGTTAATTATGATAATTATTCCTTCGGATTAAAAAATCGGGATGGCATAATTCTGGTAACTACAACCATACTAAAACTAGTCCAATAAATTTGAGGGGGTATATGAGTTTGGAGAAAGATCGAATTAGTACCAATCAAATGATTATACTCGGGCTATTCACATTTATTGGGGATATGGCGCTTGTGTATCCGGCGTTAATGATATCAGGAGCGAAACAAGATGCATGGATTGCTGCTTTGATTAGTATTCCCTTGGGTCTAGTGACCATAAAATTGTTACTCTGCTTAGCAGACCTTGAACCCAACAAGAATATTATCGAGCTTAGCCTACAAATTTTAGGAAAATGGGTCGGAACTGCTGTGGCCTTATTCTATTTAGGGTTCTTCCTGATTGCTGCCTCCACCTACATAAGAGAAATTGAAGATTTCATGTGTACACAGATTTACGAGAAAACACCCGGTGGGGTTATTCGTTTCATGGCCATTTTCCTGCTGGTATATGGGGTACGACTTGGCCTAGAAACATTGGGCCGGGCAGCTCAGCTTTTTTTCCCTTTATTTGCAGTTTTTTTGATCGGTCTGCTGCTCCTGCTGACCCCCGATGTCAAAATGGAACGTTTATACCCCATCTTAAACACACCAGTACCGGACATGCTTCATACTTTGATGTATGGTGTTTTTTATCCTTTTGGCGAATTGTGCGTGTTTCTAATGATATATCCTTATGCTCAGAAAAATAGCAAAACAAGCCGGGATATTTTCATAGCCTTGATCATCGGAGCTCTGGGCCTTAACCTCATCTTATTGTTTTCCCTTACCGTTCTAGGTGTTTACGCTTCTGAACATCAATTTTATGCCGCTTATATTCTTGCTCAAAAAATTAATATTGCTAATTCTCTGCAACGTATTGAAGCGCTTATGGCTACAGCATGGATTATCAGCACGTACTTCAAAACAGCAGTTTATTACTATGCTTTAACCTTAGGTACAGCCCAATTATTTAAACTCAAAAGCCACCGTCCTCTGATCATACCTACTGGATTTTTGTTATTCGGTATGTCACAACTGATTGCCAAAGACATCATTTTCTATGTAAAGGAGATCCCCGCCTACTGGGTAGATTGGGATTTCACCTGTGCATTTGTTCTGCCGCTTATGTTGCTAATTGTGTATCAATTTAAGAAACGCCGTGCTTCTAAGGTTTAAACGACATTAGATTATGGACAAGTGAAATTAAGATTGTAGATACGAATCCCGCTTAATGATCTAATTACGCTCCGCTAAAATAATTGGGGAATTTCTCCCTGAAATTTCTGGGATTTTCGTTCATTAGACTAATGATCAGGGAAAACCTCCCTAAATTTCAGCTGATTCGTTAGCAATTAAAGAAATTCCCCTTATTATTAGGGAGGAATTCCCTAAATTCGTTCATTTAGAGCGAATATTGGTTGTTTTCAGGGAGTTTTTCCCTAATTAGTTTTAGGCCGGCTTCGCACACTCATAAACGCAGACAACACAAACGGCCCCCGCATACTGCTTATCGCACCGTCCAATAGATATCGTCCCCAAAAGGTATCACACAAAATGAATATTCCGCCGCCCAACCTAATGGCATAGAATACTTTGTGTGCGTAGCCCATAGTCTATTGGCTACAGCAAGAATCCGCTTATAGCCTTTTTACTAAAAAGAAGCTGCCTCATAAGTAGTATTCACTACTTTTGAGACAGCCTCTTTATTCATAAGTTTCTTGTATGAAGTAAATCTATTCCTTCTTATCCAAAGAAATCGAGGACGGAGTTACATCACTGACAGGTTCTTTTGCCACTTCAAAAGTGGATCCGCAGGCCGGACAAAAGCGTGCCTCGATCGCCACATTCCCACCGCATGCTTTGCAATGCTTTACATCGGACAACTCAGCAATTTGCTGAAGGTTCGTCTCAATCTCAGCCTTCAATTCGAGAATACGATTGATATTAGTCTCGATTTGCTCACTTGGCAGTGGCCCTGCACCTTGAGTTACGGCTTCAAATAACAGTTTGCCCATAACCTGATACTGCTGGTCAATATCATTTTGCTTACCGTTATTTTGCAGCTTCAACCGGTTAATCTCCACCACTGTTTTTGCTTTATTCCCAGCCTCGCTTACCCCTGCTTTTACTTTGTTAAAAAAACTCATATTCAGCCCCCAATTCCGTAGTAGTCATATATAAGCATATTTCGACACCGCCAGAAGTATTCCTTTCTTTATTGTACCTAACTTCGTCCATGGTTTGTAGCCTATAACCGATTTACTAACCCTTTCCCCGCCTTCCTGCGGGAACGAACCTCGACTCAGGTCTGGTATACAAAACCGCCTCCAGGCCGTTTTTTCGCATGCAAAAAGACATTAGAATGAGTACATAAGCAAACGGGTTGCAGGATTCAATAACAATCACACCCATACGAGAGGAAGAAAACAATAAATGAAAAAATTATATCGTTCCCAAAGTGATCAGAAGATAAGTGGTTTGTGCGGAGGTCTTGCTCGTTGGTCTGGTATTGATGCTACAGTAATCCGTCTCGTTGCTGTTGCCGCAGCATTGTTCAGCTTCGGAACAGTACTTATCTTCTACGTCATCGCTAGTATCATCGTTCCTAAAGAACCTTTTAACAGCTTTTCAGATGGACATGATTTCTATTAATAAATCGTCGTTTAATACAAACTAACCCTAATCCAACCATAAAAAAGGAGAGATAGAACATGAGTCTATTAAAAAGAATTTCCACAATTACTAAAGCAGCCCTACACGAAGGTTTAAACAAATTAGAAAACCCGGTGTTGCTGACAGGTCAGTATTTACGTGATCTTGAAAATGATATCGCTAAGGCGGAACGCAATGAGCGTGATCTGCAAGTTACAGCAAGTGTGTTGGAACGCCGTAAGCAAGAATATACTCAGTTAGTAGAGCAAAGTGAAGCCGAAGCCGTTCAAGCAGTTGAACAAGGAAATGAAGAAAGAGCTCGTCTGGCACTCATAGCCAAGTTACGGTACGTAGAACAGTTGGAAGAGTCCATAAATAGCCAAGTACAAACTAAGCAATCCCTTGCAGAGCTTGAGATCAATATCGCTAGAGCAAAAGAAGAGCGTGAACATCTCAAAGCGAAAAGAACTGAACTTATCGCTCGCGCTCAACAAGCGACAGAAACACTCAACTCTGCTCCACGTTCTTCTACGAAAGGTCTAAATGTAGGATCAGCTTCACAAGGTTTCGAACGAATGGAAGAAAAGATTTTCGAGTGGGAAGCATTGGCGGAAAACTCCAAAAATAAATTCAATACAGGCACAGGAATAAGTCCTTCCATCGATCCTAACCTGCGTAGCGCCGTTGACATCGAAATCGAGCGAATCCGCAACCGTAAAACCAACACTGAAGTAAACACTGAGAAAAAATAAATAGGACAACTAGCCCCTTATTACTCAGCTATTGTGCTTAATAAGGGGTTTGTTTTTTACTTCTTTTCATCCCACGAATCCATTTTTTCGTTTCTGGATCCACACGATAAGACTCAGTGATTTTCTGCAAAGCTTTGTTGTAAGTGAAATCATCTAAGCTGTTGTTTCTCAAATAACTCATCGTAGGCTCTGGCAATTTCACATAACAAATCGAAAGCGCCCAAGAAACCGCCATTTTTACATAATAGCCTTCATGACTGACCTTATCGAGCAATTGTAAAATCCGGCTGATATACGCCTCTTCAATAAAGAAATTAAGCATCATTACCACAGCAAAACGGATTTCATATTCTTGATCTGACAATAGGTAAGGCATTATAAACTCCCACACCCGTTCTTTATTCTTTACGGTAAACTTCAGGCCTGTGCAAAAGCTATCGCATACGGACCAGTTATCAATTCTGGGAATAAAGTCTGCGATATAACGTAGGATTTCTTCAAGATCTGTCTTCACGTAGCCAAGCACCATACCTTGCAGCATCACTTCTTCAAAATAATCTGTCTCGGCATGCTCCAAATAGGCTCTCCAATCACCCTTTGCAATGATTTTAGCAAGCTTGCGCAATTCCGGTAGCCTGACGCCTATAACATTATCTATCGTCGGAATTAAGGCCGCAGAAAACTTTTGGTAGTCCACCTCTGCCAAATTCAATAGCTGTTCTCTTATTGTTTTTTCCATAGTAGTACTCCTTACCCGTCCATTATTCAAATGAAATTTCCCATAAATATATAGAAGCCACAGAACCCAAAGGAGAATAGTTTAGCCGGTATTGTTCAAATTGATCTTTGGTAAGCTTATCAAGTCCATACAGCTTCATCATCCCCCGACGAATCGCAATATCTCCCCAGCTGACCACATCCCGTCGTTCCATAGAATGGATTAACATCATTTCTGCCGTCCACTTGCCAATGCCCTTTAACGTCATAAGTTTTTGTATAACCTCTTGATCTGATAACCCAGGCAATTCCTCCAGCTTAAAATCACCCTGAGCGACCAAATTGGAAATCTCATGGATACATAGTGCCTTTTTCATCGTCATCCCACAGCTTTGAATCTCATCCGCCGTATGTAACGCTAACTGCTGCGGAGTGATGTCTCTGAACTGAGCCAACATTCTGTTCCAAATGGTCCGAACCGCTTTTACTGAAATAAGCTGTCCTACTATAGCATAGATAAGCGCAGTAAAAAGATCCGGTATAATTACACGTTCCACTCTGCCCATCCGTGCCATAGCTGCGCCAAGTATTGGATCCACACTTCGGAGATAATCTATGTCTTCTTGCCCATAATCAAAAACTTAGTAATTACGCTGCTCAAAGTGTTTCCTCCCGTATCTGATAGTGATAACCCTAATCCTAATATACAATACCTATTTGGCAGTGTACGGATTGTTGAATAGAATAGCAAGATAGCGAAACTGGAAAAAGCCATAACATCCCTAAGATAGGTGGTTATGGCTTATTGTAGCGCATAGGCTTATTCATTCTGAATAATGTATTTTTATGCTCGCAGGATTCTTTTTTCTTTCGCTGCCCTTAGCCACATGGGGAATTCATTCAGTAGCTGATCATACAGATCTTCATCAGTCACCTTTTCAATTTGGTCCAGATGAATAAAATTGGCGTTATCCACCAAACGTCCCTTCATCGTATCAAGTTGCTTCAATACTTCAAAATCCGAGTTACCGATTCCGACAAACTGCCAAAAAATTGGTTGGACCGAAGCAGCCATAATCACATTTTTAGTGGATTTCACTACACCACCATCGTTAATAAATATGATAAATACCGGTGTAGAATCGGGTTCTTCCTCCGTATATTTTTTAATGATATCCTCCATTACTGGCGGTTCATTATTGCGGCCAAACTTATGAATGGTACGATTATTTAAAATATGTGTAAACACATATCTTCCTAAATCCTGCTCTGTCACAGGTGGCAGCCGGCTAAACTCCGTATCGTACACCCACACATCTAACGATTGGTTATCATCAAATTTACAGGCAACGGCTAATATACGCTCAACTACTTCTTGAACGGTTCCATTATTATAGAGATTTCTCATAGATCCTGTAATATCCAGGACAACGCCTACCCTTGCAATGACTCCTGTCAGATTCTTTTTTTCTAAGGTAATCTGAACAATTTTTTTACGTAAATCAATAGAGGATAGTACATTCTTCTCTTCATAACGGATCGTCTCTAAAGGCAGGGTTAACTCAGCTGTGGCCGCTACCTCAGGGTTCCCTTCGTCTTCTTCAATAACGAGCCCATAGTTTGTACATAACGCAGCCAATCCTCCCTCAAAGCCACTACCAATCGCACTGAATTTCCATTCTGGACCATAGCGATATAGCTCTCCAACCACAATAGCTGTCTCCGTCGACAGGTCAGAGCCATATTCGAAAACGAATAATTCCTCACCGCTAGCAGCATCCACTAAGCGTAGATAAGGAGAGGTTACTTGCTTCATAGAGTGTCCTAATTTTTCTCCTTCATAGATCGTTAAAGTTAAAGCTATTCTAGTAATATCCTTAGGAAGTCGAGAAAGCGTAATGGCGATAGCTTCTTTATCCCCTTGTTGTAAGACAGAATGAGTTACAGCTTCGTCTATAGACAACGGATTGCCATAAAAGATAAAGTTCTCATCGCGTTCGCAACGGTTCTGTTCTGACAGTAAAAAAGCAGCAGAGTCTATGCCAATCCTAATATCAGCAGTCATCCACCCAAATTTCAGCAAAAGCTTGTTCACGTTTCTCCCTTTCGTAATATCCACCTTTTGCCCCTTTATAAGCCGCACTCTACCATCTCCTTATTTTTACTGAACAGCTCATTGTGATTCACTAGATTGTATTTATCATTTTACTACTTTAATATGAAACGTATATATGATAGATAAGGAGCTTTACGAATGGACTTTATAGCAATTGACTTTGAGACCGCGAACTCCAGTCGATCCAGCGCATGTGCCTTGGGACTTGTGGAAGTTAAAGCTGGAAATATAACCGCAGAGCATTCTTGGCTAATTGACCCGCAGCAGCGGTTTGATGGCATGAACATTTCGATACACGGCATCACACCATCAATGGTAATCGGCCAACCTACTTTTCAAGAGCTATGGCCCACCGTTGAACCTTTACTACACGGACAAATCGTCGTGGCGCATAATGCTGCTTTTGATATGAGCGTCCTGCGTTATTGTCTCGATGGAATGTCCCTGAGCTACCCAAGCTTTCAATACTTATGTACCTATTTATTAGGCAAAAAAATGCTGCCCGACCTGCCCTCCCATAAACTTAATGTAGTCTCCGATTTTTTCGGCATTACGCTAAAGCACCATGATGCCTTGGATGACGCACGCGCAGCCGCTGCAATTCTAGTAAAACTTATGGAGCAAGAGGAGCACTATGATCCTCTATTGCTCTCTGCCAGTCAAGGATATACTAGCGGAACGATGTTTGCCGGTGGGTATACCCCATTTTCGACTCGCGCGAAAAAGCCTGCTAAGAAACAAGGCACTAAACATAAACCCTCCATTTATAGCAGCCGCGCCACTTTGTCCAAATAACCAAAGAACATCAAAAACCCCCAACCAGCTCCTTTCTGCTGATTGGGGGTTGGTTTTACAGGGTATCTCTTAAATCTTCAAACGATACACAGCCTTATTCTCTAGACCTCTGATGAACGGTGTCCATTCCTCGGTCTCCGGTGTGGTATCCAAAGCATCCTCCACCATTTGCAGCTTCGCATCCATCGCATCGATATGATGCAGAGCGACTGCCTCAGCTGTCTGTGGCTGAACAGGACTCCCCCATTCGCCCAGATTATGATGTGACAATACGAGATGCTGTAACGCCATAACCTTTTCCGAATTCAAATCAATATCTAAGCGGATAGCCGCTTCCGTGATCCAATTAGACGCCATCGAGATATGGCCAATTAATTTGCCCTGAACGCTGTATTCCGAGACAATCCCAAGCTGGGAGACCATCTCCTCCGGCTTCGCGATATCATGCAGAATGATCCCGGCCTTCATTAGATCTGGATTCAAGAACGGACGCTGCTTGCACAGAAAATCACCGATTTCCAGCATACGCACCATATGATAAGCAAGTCCGGCAAAATAAGCATGATGATGTGTTTTGGCTGCCGGATAATGCATCAATTTCTCTTCCACTTTACCCACACAAAAAGAGACAATTGAAGCAATTTCCGGATCCGAAATACTTGCCATAACCCCTTTAATCGTATGAATAAGGTCTACTGGACGAATTGGGGCAGAACGGATGAAATCCGTAAGTGCAACGCCATCCTCATCGTTAACCAACCTGATTTTAGTAATTTTTATTTGTAATTTCTCACGATAAGTATGAGCAATCCCGCGTACCTTCACAAGCGCCATAGGAAAAAAAGTTTCTTTATCAGTTGTGCTGGCATCCCAATATTTCGCGGATAATTGTCCAGTGGAATCCCCCAGGACGATGTCAAAATAATCTTTTGGAGGAGTGCCGTTCGTTTGTTTAATTGCCAGCTCTCTTAAAAGATAAAAGCCAACAAATTCATCTTGTGGAGCGAGCTGTTTAATTTGTGTCATGTTGGAGCCTCCTATTAATAACAGGCTTTCGGCCTGCTCTCTATATTAAACTTTAGACACTCACCTCCAAAATCCCTTTAAATCACTATACGATCTATTTTCATATTTATGTACAAGCCAAGAATATTTGAAAAAGGAGGCTACTCCCCGGCCATATTCTGGCACTGGAATATCCTCCTTTTATTATAAAACGATAATTATTTACCAGCCGATTCAAGTGCTGATTTAATAGCTTCTACCGCTTTAGCGGATATTTCTTTCTCTGCATCATTTTTTCCGAAGACTGCTGGACGGTAACCATATTTGTGCAGGCTATATCCGGTCGATGTCGACTCGATTTCACCTTTCACTGCCAGCTCCGCGTCCGTTAACTGATTGATTGTTCTTACACTTCCGTTTTTATCCAAATAATAAACAAGCATTTTGACAGGAACACCGTACTCTACATTCACCATAACATTTACAAGCTTATCGGCACTTACACCAATGAAGATTCCATCGAAATAAGCCGCTTTATTAGCTTCTACAACCTCAGCTTTTCCGTATGCTCTATTCACCGCAGTCTTTAAAGCCACGCTGCTGCTAGTTGCACCGGACACAGCATCTACTTCCTGCACGCCTTCTCTAGTACCTGCTGCGAGGAAGCTAGCCGTCAACTGAGGAATTGCTTTTACCACCTCAGGGTAAGCAGCGTTCCCTCTATCTACAAGGTTCATTCCTACACGATACAATGCTACATTTACGATTTTGCCGTTACGCAGGGTAACGTCCGCTCTGTTCGTTCCTTTATCATAAGCATCACCAAATGCAGTAAAGGTTCCGTCTTTATAGGTTCCTTGGACTTTGGATGCATTGGTCAAAGCATCTGTCAGTGCTGCTTTAGCTGCTGTCGACAATGCTTCTTGGCCTGTAATATCGGCCATTTGCACACCTTTTTCTAACAGCCCGGATGTGAGTGTAGCTACCCATCCTTTTTGTTCTGCACTCAGTTTATCGTCAGCAATCAGCTTGCCGTCAGCTCCAAACAGACTTACTTTAATGCCTGTTACCGCATCTGCATCAACATCAACTAGCAGCAGCACTTTAGATTGGTTATCTACTCCGGCAAATTTGCCGTCAAAATATTGACCTTCAGCAGGAACCTTCAGCGCCTTCTCAAATGCTCTTTCTACAGCTTGGTTCCAGCTGTGACTACTTTCCGTAGCTCCGGAAATTCCGTCAACCTTTTCATCATAGTTAGCGATATATGAACCATTCGCTAGCAGCTTAGCTGTCATAGGAGCATTTGCTTTTACTACTTCCGCATAAGCTGTTGCCCCTCTGTCAATCAGGTTGTTGCCAAGTCTAAACAGCTTCACATCAACCAACTTACCGTTGCGAATCACGATGTCAGCTCTTTCAACGCCAACACTTCTTGCCGTACCATAAGAGGAATAGAATCCGTCTACATAAGCAGATGTATTGTTGATTATTGCATTCTGCTCAGCATCCCAGAAAGCGTTAATCGCTGCTTTAAAGTCGGCTTCAAGACCTGCAACAGGTTGTGCCTCTGTTCCTTTGGCCAGCAAGGCTGGAGCTATAGCTGCAACCGCTGCCGCTTGCTCAGCTGTGTAAGCTTTCTCCTCAATGAAATCACCAGCGCTGTTCATAGGATACACTTTAACATCTGTGAGCTTGTTGGATTCGTAGGTCGCAAATACAGAATATTTACCTGTAGGATCTACGCCCATATGAACTCCATCAAAGTAAACGGCATTTGTATCTTTCACTGTTAGAGCTCTTTCAAACGCTCTATCTACAGACAATTTCCAGCCATTACTGGAGCGGGTAGCTCCCGAAACAGCATCAACTGCCGCTGCTCCATCTCTTGTTTTGCCAAGCAATCTATCCTTCATCAATCCATAAGCTTGCCATAAAGCACTATAATTGTTACGGGCATCTCTATCAATCAGCTTAGGACTGGTTCTCAAAAGCTCAATGCTAGTAATTTTGCCATCTTTAATTTCGATCTTGGCACCTTCCGTGCCTTTGGAGTATGCATCGCCATAAGCTACGTAAACTCCATCTTGGTATACGTTTTCATTAACTGTAACAGGCTTTGCTGTAGCCACAGGCTTAACAGTTTCCGCTGGTACTACTGTCGCTGCCGGTGCAGCGGTTGCTTTTGGGGTTGCTACTGGTGCTGCTGTAGCTTTTGGGGTTGCTGCTGGTTTGGCTGTTGCCTTTGGCGTTGCTGTTGGTTTTGCCGTTGGCTTTGGCGTTGCTGTTGGTTTTGCTGTTGGCTTTGGTGTTGCTACTGGTTTTGCCGTTGCTTTTGGTGTTGCTGCTGGTTTTGCCGTTGGTTTTGCTGTTGGTTTTGCTGTTGGTTTTGCTGCCGGTGCATCCGCTTCTTCGGAGGCTGCCGATACTGCATCCACCTTCAAGTTTACAGCAGGCACATTAAGTGTGTAAGCAAACGGCGCTAACAATATAGCCGCGCTAACCGTTAAAGAAATTAGTTTTTTCAATGAAAATTCTCCTTTACCAAACCCCAGTGATATGTAGCTTTTTGTTAACCAAACCTTTTTCGTACGATGCGCCCCTTCTCTTCTTATGAAGCATAACTTCTCTCTTCATAAGAACTCATCCCCCCTCTCATGCTTTTGCACGCTCGATTTTCAATAAAAAAAATATCTTGAATCTATTTCATTTCTTCCTTTTAACACAAAGCTGCATAAAAGGTGAAATAATTCACATAAGTTATTATAAAAACACTTACACCCGTTTTCCATCAATTTCTGGTTTGATACTACCAGACCTTTCTGCGGTTCTTCTGTATCGAAAATCACACACCCTATAAGAAACATCACTATTTGCGATTAAAATTAATTTATACACGCAAAGTGATCTCAATAACTGTGCATTCAAGGTTAGCTATGCTATTTTAGAACGATCTCTTATATGGGAAAGGAGTTCTGTGCTTTGAGCAAACAGCCACCTATTGGAGTTATACTCGCCCAAATCGGCACCCCTACTGCACCAACTGCAAAAGCTGTACGGCCTTATCTGAAACGTTTTTTATCAGATCGCCGAATCATAGATTATTCTCCTCTGCTGTGGCAGCCTTTGCTGCGAGGCGTGATTCTGCGTTCACGTCCACGCCGGTCCGCTGAGCTGTACAGTCAAATATGGACAACCGAAGGATCACCACTGCTCCTTCATTCTTCAGCTCAGCAATCTGGATTGCAAGAACTGCTGGGTCCAAGGTATCAGGTAGAGCTTGGATTGGCTTATAGCGAACCCAGCATGGAGCAAGCGATGGCGAAATTCGACACGGCCGGAGTTACCCGAATTATCATTGTGCCGCTGTTTCCGCAATATTCGTCCACGACTACCGCATCCGTATTCGATCAGGCCAGCTTTGCAGCCTTAGGTCGCCAAAGCTCCACTGGACCTGTAACTAAACGTCTAATTCCGGCTCTAAGATTTATTGATGCCTACTATAATGAGCCCGGTTATATTTCAGCCTTGAAGTCACACCTGCTGCGTCAAATGGAGAATCTGAGCAAAGAACCTGATTATTTTGTACTGACCTTCCATGGGATTCCCAAACGGTATGCGGATACCGGTGATCCTTATCCGCAGCAATGTATGGAAACCGCACGTCTTCTTGCTTCTGCTATGAATTGGGAGCCCGAACGCTGGCAGCTTAGTTTTCAATCACGTTTCGGGCGAGAAGAATGGGTAGGACCGTCTACAGCGGATGTTCTGGGAGAGCTTGCCGGACGAGGAATACGTAGACCTCTGATTTTTTCACCGGGTCTTGTGACCGATTGTCTGGAAACGCTGCATGAGCTAGCCATAGAAGGACGAGAACAATTCGAGGCTGGTGGAGGACAAGCAGAGGAATTTATGGCAATTCCCTGTTTGAATAACCATGAGGATTGGCTTGATTTTTTGGCTGAACATGTAGAAAAAAATGCCCAAGGGTGGTAAAACAAAAAACCGCTTGTCCACAGATCATCTCTGTTGCAGACAAGACGGTTAGCTATATCAATTGTTAAGCATGAAGAATCGAAAGGATACTTATGCTGTAAGCTGCTTATATTTCGTAGTCAGTTCATGGAACCACTGCTTGTCCTGTAAGGTCAACGCAAAATCAATCAGCTCGGCAATCTCACTCGGCTGTAAATCTGCTGAGTCATTAAACGATACTTCAGCCATAGCTGTAGCTGCGCCATTCCCATCCTCTGCGTAATCATAAGAAAAACATAACTTAATGTCACTTTCCAGAAATTCATTACGAAGGAAATATAATACCTCACACATTAACACAGGTCTAACATGATCATCAAAGACACATTCCATAACCTTTGCCCAATATTGCTGGTTGTTGAGGTGTAACTTATCATTAGTTAAGAGATATTTCTCACCCTGAAAATCGGTGACAAATCTCAGTTCAAGCGGCTTCATCTTAAAAATAGTAGCAATTTGCTTCATGCTAATATTCAAAATATCTTGCGTTTCTAGTCTGATCATCTCTCCATGCACCTCGTCCCTCTTAGTTGGGTTATTCGAAACCTGCCATTATCTATAATTCTTTATATGCCATTATTGTAAAATTAACTCCATTAATTCACTTTAATTTTATCTAATTTAACATTATTATCGTCACCTGACTATGCTTTATTTATATTTTTTTAGGATTTCGCTCAGAAAAATGTTTCATTCTCTAAAAATCTGTTTAATATTATTGTTCATTACAATAAGATGTATAAAGATTACGCATCATGTGAAGCTTTTGCTTTCTTATATTTAAACAAAAAAAACTGTTCTGAATGGTCATTACGACCTCAGAACAGTTTTTCGCATTAGGATTATACTTCGGTTAATTTACTTAAACAAACAGTGGCACTAACTGTATTCCCTCAGGTGAAATCCGCACGAGTCCTTTATCGGTGATACGTAACGTTGGGATAACCGCCAGAGCAAGCAGCGATAAAGTCATAAACGCGTAATTCAAAGTACAGCCGGCATCATACAACGCTTTGCTGATCGCAGCTGATTTCTCAGCAGCAATTTCAAATGGCTCTGTAGACATTAGGCCTGCAATGGCCAACGGGAATAACGTTTCTCCACTAGAAGTAATTACGGCAACCCCACCTTGAGCGTCCGCCACCGCATTCGCAGCTTTGGCCATTAACTCATTATCATTGCCGATGACGAGTACATTATGACTATCATGAGCAACAGTCATTGCGATAGCAGCCGGCTCTTTAAAACCGATGCCTTCCACAACAGCCACTGATTTATTTCCTGTTTCTTTATGCCGTTCGAGCACAGCGATTTTACACAGACCCTCCACAGCATTTACATCCAGCTGCCCTGCCACTACAGGTACCGAAACTATACGTTCAATGGTCTCTACATGATTTTCTCTTACTTTAATAACTCTTGCAGTAAGTTCACCTGTTTCAATTGGAGCCGCGATTATGAAATCTTCGGCGGTAGGACGCTGTGGCAAATGAACCGAAGCCAAAACTTCCTCTGGATAAGTGAATTTAGCAAGCTCTGCCGTCATCACACCATTTTCGGCAACTACCACACCCGCGGCAATCGTAAGTACCACACGAACATCGGCCAAATTCCCGTCCAGCAGAATAATATCCGCAAAAGAACCTGGAGTAATAGATCCGATATCCTGAGACAACCCAAAACGCTCTGCTGTATTAATAGTTGCCATTTGGAAGGCTGTTACTGGTTTCACGCCTTGAGCAATCGCATGGCGAACAACGAAATCCATATGACCTTCATCGCGTAAAGATTCCGAGCTGCGGTCGTCAGTTACCAGCATCATGCGGCGCGGATCAAGTCCACGCTCTGTATGAGCGGTGATGGTCTTGGCAACATCATGCCAAGCCGAGCCCCGGCGCATTTTGGCATACATCCCCAGTCGAACGCGCTCAATCACATCGTCTGCTGTAACACACTCATGATCACCAGTTACCCCTGCCGCAGCATACACTGGCAGTCTCCAGTCGCTGGAAGGCCATGTGAAATGACCGTCAACAAATCTGCCTGCCCGCAGCGTAGCTTGAATCTCTCCAAGCATTTTCTCATCGCCGTAAACAACGCCAGGGAAATTCATCACTTCGCCCAGAGCAATCACATCTTTGCCCCAAGTAAAAGCTTCGGCAACTTCTTCAGGACCCATTGAGGCACCCGTTGTCTCGAATTCCGCACCTGCCGCAGGCACACAAGAAGCCACCTGCATGTAAGCAGCTAACGGCGTACCCCGCATCTCATCCAGCATCAATTGAATACCCTTCAGCCCGAATACATTAGCAATCTCATGCGCATCAAAGAAACCACCTGTTGTGCCAAGCGGCAGAACAGCGCGGGAAAATTCAGTAACGGTTAGCTGGGTGCTCTCAATATGGCAGTGGCCATCGAGCAATCCCGGAGCTATATACTTGCCGTTCGCATCAATAACTTGCGTTCCTTCGCCAATCATATGTGTCACATCTTTACCAACATAAGCAATTCGTCCACCTTGAACACCAACAGACATTCCTTCTAGAATTTCACCAGAGCATACGTTGACCAGCTTTCCACCTGTAATTACCAGTGTTGCCGGTTTATCGCCTCTTGCCGTAGCCACAAGCTCAGGTACACAATCTGCTAAAGGCTTTCTTGTAAAAGTTGTCATCTTCATCTCTCCCCCGTTAGTATCCAAGTGTTGTCTTGATGTAGTGAATAGATCCGTAATCATAGAGGATTGCCTAACTATTAAGCCTAGGATAATATAGTTGCGCAGGTCTGTATTTGTAAGAAAAAACGGCTCAATCATCCCTGTAGATAATAGCCGTTTACTTATCCCCAAAGATTGTCCAAACCATCCGGACATGCCCCTGTTTTTACTCTCCCGCCATCCGCTCTATTCCAACGATTATCTTACTTTTGCCTCATATACGTCAAGTGCTGCCTGAACCCCAAACCCGCAGGGCCCCTTAAATCCATGACGCTGTAATGCGGCTTCCAGCGCTCCAAGCAGCCGCAACACGTTATTCTCACGACAGCTAAAACCCATCGTACCGATGCGCCAGATCCTTCCCTTTAACGGTCCAAAAGAACTGGCAATTTCAATTCCGAACCGCCCCAGCAGCAGCGAACGGACAGCTTCCCCATCTATCCCCTCAGGGATCAGCACACAGGTAACAACAGTAAGCTTGCAGGAAGGATCCCCGTATAGTTCTAAACCCATAGCTGTTAATCCAGCTACAAGTGCTTTTTCATGGAGGATATGTCTGGCGAATCTGGCATCCAGCCCTTCTTCAAGGGTAAGCCGCAAGCCCTCCCGCAGTGCATAAAGCATTGAGGTCATCTCTGTATGATGATTGAGACGTTGTGGACTCCAGTAATCCTGAAGCATGCCGAGATCGAAATAATTGCTGCGGACAAAAGATAAGTCACCTGGCTGGACATCACTTGTTCTAATCCCGCGTTCTACTCGTTTTCGGGTCATGAGCTTAGCTTCAGCACGATCATTATACGTTATCGGTGCCATTCCGGAAGGGACGGCCAGGCATTTCTGTGTACCGCCAACGACGGCATCCAACATCCAAGCATCTGTCTCGACAGGAAGGCCCCCAATGGTTGCAACTGCATCAACTATGAATAAAGCATCCATCCCGCGGCAAGCTCTACCGATTTCCGCGAGTGGCTGCACACGTCCTGTAGAGGTCTCCCCATGAACCATTGCCACCACATGTGGCTTAAAAGTCTCCATAGCTGCTATCACTTCATCCGGCTCAAACACACTCCCCCATGGCTTTTCCAGCACGAACACCTCAGCGCCACATCTTTCAGCAATCTCATGCAATAGATGTCCGAAGCGGCCAAAGATCGGAATCAGCACACGCTCACCCGGCAGGATCAAACTAACCATCACGGCTTCAATTCCAGAACGGGAGGTACCATCGATAGGGTAAGCCCATGAATTACGAGTAGCGAACAGCTCCCGCAGCATTTCCATCGTTTCATTCATAATAGAGGTGAACTCTGGATCAAACTGACCCAGCACCGGAAAAGACATCGCCCGCAGTACACGCGGATCTACCTCGACCGGACCCGGAGTCATAATACAGCGTTGGGACGGCGACAAATCTTCGTAACGCTTCATGATGATCCTCCCTTAAAAGTTCGGCGAACTCTTTTTAATAAGCTAACTCATATAACATCGCAGTCAGAACCTCAAGCCCAGCCGCGAGCTGCTCAGGGGAGGTATACTCTTCCGGAGAATGGCTGATGCCAGCTCGGCTTGGCACAAATATCATCGCAGTAGGGCAACGCGGCGCCAATAGCTGGGCATCATGTCCCGCTCCACTTACCATCGTGCGGTACGTCTTCCCCTGTAGGCGGCAGATATTTTCCAGCATTGCAGATAGCTTCATATCCATAGGCGCAGGGACTGTGTGGAGCACGGATGTAGCCTCCAGAGTTACCCCACGTTTAACGGCAATTTCATTACATTCCGCAAGAAGCTTCTCACAGAAACGTTCCAATTCGTCCTCTTCACTATGGCGGATATCTAATGTAAAAAGAACCTCACCCGGGATCACATTTGGCGTATTCGGATACACCTCAAGCTTACCCGAGGTTGCTACAAGAGGTTCACCAGCCGTTTTAGCAGAACTTTCAAGCACGTACAGCATTTCAACCGCACTAGCCAGTGCATCCTGCCGCATAAACATCGGTGTCGTGCCCGCATGATTAGCAATACCCCTGACCTTGACCACATATCGTCTCTGGCCAACAATCCCCTGAACAACGCCTATCTGAGTGTCTGTTTTCTCCAGAATAATCCCCTGCTCGATGTGCAGTTCTACAAAAGCACCAATATCATTTCTGACACCATTCCGCTTAGAAGCTTTCTCCTCCGTTATGTCCTGTAAGAAGCTGGATTGTGCCATTGCTGCTTTTAACGTCACGCCCTCTGCATCCATACAGGTCTCGGCCTCGCTTCCGTCATACCTTTCCGTGACATGGCCCGAACCCCAATAAGCAAGCGGAAATCGGCTCCCCTCTTCTTCACAAAAAGATACGACCTCAAGCGTCCGCTGAGGCTGGCCAAAGTTCTTCTGCAACTCTTGAAGCGCAATCATAGCCGCAGCGATCCCATAGGCACCATCATATTTTCCGCCATTGACTACAGTATCGATATGCGATCCGGTTAAAATAACCTTTTGCTGCGGATTGCATCCACTCAATCGTCCATATACATTGCCAACCTTGTCTATGGAAACTTCTAAGCCGAGCCCAGCCATTTTTTCCTGCAAAAAAATCTGCGCCCGGCTCCATTCCTCCGTATATAGCAGTCTAGTAACTCCTGGCCCAGCTGTGCTGAATGCCGCCAGCTCCTCCAGCAGGTCCAGCAGTTTCTGAGTCGATGCTTCAACTCTGGAATCATTCATAGGCTGTACTGCTCCTTCCTAATTCGCAGCCACTGTCCACCTCCCTCACTGATCACTCCTTCTTCAGAGGTATAGACCACATTCCCGCGGCAGATCGTAGCAACTACCTTGCAGGATAAAGTTCTTCCGATGTAGGGGCTGTGCTTGTGGCGATACAATAAATCCTCCGCAGTCAGCGTATAGGTTGTGCTTGGATTAAGCAGAACTAGATCGGCATCTAGACCTAGAGCTATAGCGCCTTTGCGATGCTCTATTCCAAAACGTTTTGCGGGTTGCCCTGCGAGTAGACTAGAAATTAATGTAACAGCCAACCCCCGCACATTCACGCCTTCATGGAACATAAGCTCCAGACTGCTCTGCGCACCCGAGATCCCACCCCACGCTGCAAAAAAAGACAAGTCCGGCTTCACCTTCAATTCCGTTGGACAGGGGGAATGATCCGAAGCAATCAAATCGATTTTGCCTTGGGCCAGCATCTCCCATAACTTCTCCTGCTCCACCGCACTTCGCAGCGGAGGCGCACACTTCGCCACAGGACCTAAAGCCTTCATATCATTTTCAGTGAGGACCAGATAATGTGGACAGGTTTCTGCCGAAACGTCCAGACCTCGAAGCTTAGCTTCATAGATTTTCTCAATGGCGGCGGCCGTGCTGATATGAACAAAATGCAACCGGCAGCCCGTTCGTTCACTGTACAGCAGCGCCCTGGACACTGCCTCCAGCTCTGCTTCAGCAGGGCGGCAAGCCGCAAAATCACTTGCGCTGGTTCTGCCATTTCGCACTGCATCTGCGGTCAACACCGCCGTGATAGCCTCACTTTCTGCATGCAGCGCCAAAATCCCGCCCAGAGAAGCGATTCGCAGCATCCCTTGATAGAGTGTATCCTCATCCACTTCACGGAATCTGCCTTCGCCCTCCCCTCCAGGATTGGAGAGAAAGGCTTTAAACCCAGTGACACCAGAGGCTGCCAAAACTTCTAAATCATCCAGATTGCCAGGAACGAGCCCACCCCACAGCACATAATCAACGGCAGAGTTTCCAGCCGCAGCATCCACCTTTTGACGAAGTGCAGCCTCGTTCACAGTAGGTGGATTGCCGTTAAGCGGCATATCTGCATAGGTTGTGCAGCCGCCAGCTGCCAGCGCCGCAGAACCGCTGCGAAAGCCTTCCCAACGTCCAAACGTTGGTTCATTAAAGTGGACATGCATATCAATCATACCGGGGAGCACATAAAACCCATCTGCGTCGATGACTTTGGTTAGCGGCGCAAGCGAAAGTTCCTCTCCAAGTTCGACAATCTTACCCTCTGATACTGCAATATCCAGCTTGAGTACCTGATCGGGCAGCACTACATTCCCGTTCTTAATCACAAGTTCATAGGATTCCTTCATGAGCTGCCACCTCCTCCGGTCGTCAACTTTCTCTTAACTTCCCCGATACGTACTATATCCACCAGGAGCTACTAGCAAAGGTACATGGTAGTGTTGCATGGAGCTCTCTATATGAAAGCGAATAGGTATCTGTTCTAGAAAAAAAGACATCTCACGTTGAGTGTCTACTGCGCTTTTTGTTACTCCTATGTCAGCTGCTGACGCTTTGGCATCAGCTCTACGGTAGTAATCGCCAACCATAAACAGCAGCTCGTAACATCCAGCCTCCATTTCGTTTCCCTCCAGCAGCGGAGCATCCAGCCTCCCGTCACTATTCGTGACTTCTTCACACAGAAGCTTGCTCATCCCATCCGTAAGCTTCCAGAGCTGAAGCGTCAGACCTGTAGCAGGAATCCCCCGCGACAGATCCAGCACATGGGTGGTAAGACGCCCGCTCATTACGCTGTCTCTCCGGCCAGATCTGCACGGCTGACAGAAAAGCCCTGAAAACCATAGGGTGGACGAGGTTCGGTGAAGACTCCACCTTTAGTTTCTTCAGGCTCAACAATGGTTTCCCAAGTCCGGTTATTGGACTCAAATGAAACGGTAGCCAGCTGTGGAAAACGGGACAATACGCGCAGCCCAATTTGATAAATCAACGATTGGATTGATGGACTGTTCAGCTCATGAAAAGCGCTATGGGCGATATCGCGAACCTGCTCCGCAGCCACATATTGGCCTAGATCTCCATCCAGAGCATGCTCAACACCACTGTAGGTCCAGTTAATATTCAGAAAAATATAAAGCGGACGGTCAAAGCTCTCGGGCAATGTTGTGTACTCATCACGGACAAATCCATAAAACGAGCTTCCACTCACTTTTATCAGCTGTAAATCCTTCAATCGGCATTCATGAGCGATAACCTCAGTCCCATTCTCTCCACGTTTTATAGTTAACGAAGCCGAATAAGATTCATTATTGGAGTGACGCAGTACTAAATGACTCTGTTTAAGCCCGTCAACCCCGGGCACCATCACCTGTTCAAAAGGTAACCGGTCTGCGGAAACTGAAACTGCGGTGACATGATCGTATTTATCGAGAAAACGGCTGCTTAGAAGCTGCAGTAGCCCCTCCGTTGTGCTTCCAGTGTAGTCCGCGGTATTGCGCAGGATAAAATTTTTCATAGAATCGGTAGCAACGACCATGGAATTATCCCCCTCTGAAAAAGAAGGAAGAAACGCTTCGCCCGTGACTGCGAATGTAATATTATGTGCGAATATAATGTTGTCGCAGCCCGTGAAGGAAGATTCGGGAACGGGGGTAACGGCCAGCGGTTTAGCGTAGGTACGATAAGTTAGCACATCACTTTTTCCATAAAACATTGTACGTCCGTTAATTGGTTCCAGCATGGCTGACACCCTCCCCGTTTATGATGAATGAATGAATAATTAAATAACTAAATCACTTAGGCGAAATCTCGTAATTGTACCGACTTCAGAAAAGGCTTGAACCCATTCCTCCTGAGGGGAACGCTCTACTCGCACTCCAATGGCGCTGATGATGTCATCTTTGTTTTTGCCACGAACAGCTAGAATAAAAGGAAAATGAAATTTGTCCGTATACTTTCGATTCAGATCATTTAATAGATTGAACTCTTCCGTTGTTAGCCGATCCAGTCCAGCTCCCTGCTGCTCCGAGGCAGACAAAGCCGTAACTTGAAGCCTAGTCGCCAAATCTGGGTGAGCTTTTAATAGTCCCTCCATTCGGCTCCGGTCAGCACTCAGTACGGTCTGCATCATTGTGCTATGCAAATGCTCTAAAGAATGGAACGGAATCTGCTTATAAATCTCCTCTGCTACCCACGGTGAATGTTCAAAAATGCCGCCTAGATGCTTCACAAAATCCGTTATACTCATGGCATTTATCTCTTCCAACGTAAACCTGCCTTCAGAAACGACCATCCACTCAACCTCCAATAGCTTTGTTAACAGCTCGTAAAATGCCACCGTACCCCGTACAGCGACAAATATTACCCGATAAAGCTTCTTCCACTTCAGCCGGAGTAGGATGCGGGTTCTCTTCCAGCAGAGCAACTACCGAGATAACCATCCCTGGTGTACAATAACCGCATTGGAACCCCCCCTCTTCTAAAAAAGCCCGCTGAACGGGATGTAAGCCTACTTCACTAAGACCCTCAATTGTTGTAATTTCCGCACCTGAGCATTGATAGGCCATAACCAGACATGAATTCACTGGACGTCCATCCACCAGCACCATACATGCCCCGCAGCGGCCAATCTCACAAGAACGTTTTGTGCCGGTCAGCTCCAAATCTTCACGTATGACATTTAAAAGCCGGCGGGAGGGTGGAATCTCCGTGGATATCGCTTTCCCATTAATATTGCAATTAAAGGTGAACCTCTCTTCTGCAAAAGCTTCCTCAGACGATAAGGGGTCAAGGTTATCTTCATCTAGATTGGGATCTGAATTATGGCTCGGCATGGATGTTCACCACCTTTTGTGGAATAAACGGTGTAGACTGCAGCCATTCGGGATCAATGGGCAGCTTGGTTACCCGCTTCCCTACAGCCTGAAATATGGCGGACACGACTGCCGGAGCTAAATTGACGGAACCCACCTCTCCAATGCCGCGAGGACCGTACGTGTCATGATCCGGTAAATCCTCTATCGGCTGCACCTGAATGCTGCCATTCATGTCGGCAATGGTCGGCACCAAATAGGTGTCTAAATTTTTGGTGACATAGCTGCCGCCTGACATCACAGCATCCTCTGACAAAGTGAAGCCGACCGCCATACTGCTGCCACCTTCGATCTGCCCGAGATAACCTTGCGGATTAGCCACCGGTCCCGCCGCTACCGCATGATATTGGTCCAGTACACGGACACGTCCAGTAAGCAGATTAACTTCCACGCGGACTGCGATTGCAGAATAGGTGTATAGGAAATGTGCCCCCACTCTTTTAAAGGGTGTGGTTGGATAAGTAAACTTTGTATTACAGACAATGGGTTCTGAAATACGCTGTGCCAAGTCCTTGTAAGTCAGAAGCAGACCGCCGTCTTTTAGCCAAATGCCGCCAGGGCCGAGCTTCATTTCATAGTTATCCAGCTCTGGCTTTATCATCGCAGCTGCCTGCAGCACTCGAGCGGTGAAGTCTGGACGCAGCCGTTTCAAGGCCATCCACATCATGCTGGTTGATCGGGAAGCCGTACTAGATCCGCTATCAGGCACAACATCCGTATCGCCAATGACGATGCTTAGATCCTCTGCCGCCAAGCCAAACTGTTCAATCAGCATTTGTTCCATTGTTGCGATTAACCCCTGACCAAACTCCTCGTAACCAAACACCGCCTCAATCTTGCCCTCTAGCGTCAAAGAGAGCCTGCCACCCGCCGGATCGGGAATACCATAACCAAGTCCTGCACCATGCATAGCTATAGCAGCACCCGTTCCAGTTACGATCCAAGGTTCCACAACACCTGAATCACTGTCTGTAGATGCGGCCTCAGTCATAAGAGGCGAACCCGCCAGCGCTTCCCACACCTGAAAGGCACCATCGGTCTGAGCAATTTCCTGACCCAGTGGCCCCAGATCTCCATATTTACGCAAATTGCGGCGGCGCATTTCCCACGGATCGATCTGCAATCGCTCAGCCAACCGATCGATTTGTCCCTCCAAAGCGAAAATCGCCTGATTGCCGCCAAACCCGCGAAATTCACCAGATACACCGTTATTGGTATATACAGCAAAACCCTTCACATCCACATGATCGATGATATAGGGGCCCATCACATGTTCTGTCGCAAAGTTGAGCACCTCCGCCCCCAGTGTTGCGTAAGCTCCCGTATCCGAAATAATTCTGACCTGATGTGCCCTGATGATTCCTTCGGGGTCGCAGCCAGTCTTCATGGTGATTTTCATGGGATGGCGTTTTAGTCCTGCACGTACCGATTCAGCTCTCGAATTATGCAGTCTTACCGGACGGAGTGTCCGCAAGGCGAGCAGCGCTCCATACGGCTGTACATTCAGCTCGTCTTTTCCTCCAAAGGACCCGCCGATAGGACTCGAGATGACGCGAATATCTTCTTGAGGAATAGCCAGAATTCTGGATAGCTGCAGGCGATCCATCAACCCATGTTGTGTAGCTGAATATACGGTAAGCCGTCCGTTATCCTCTGGGATAAACAGTCCACCTTCAGTCTCCATATAGGTGTGCATTTGGCGTGGTGTATAGTAAGTCTCCTCTACCACATGACAGCAATCCGTAAATACCGTTTCCGGCTCCCCTTTCCGATATTCCGTATGATGAAGCACGTTTCCCTCGGCATGCAGCAAAATTGCGTCCTTTTTCATCGCCTCTTCCGGATTCTCCAGCAAGGGTAGAAGCTCATAATCCACTTCGATAAGAGATAAGGCGTATTCCGCAATTTCGTCCGTCTCAGCCGCAACTGCCGCAATCGCATCGCCAGTGTAACGCACACGGTCACTGCAAAATACCGGTTGATGCGGCAAAGCTATGCCAAAGCCGTTAAGTCCGGGCACATCCTCATGAGTGATTACAGCGTATATACCAGGGACTTCAACGGCCTTCTCAATGCGTATGGACAAAATACGAGCATGTGCCTGCTCACTGCGGAGCACGCGGCCGATCAACATTCCTTCTGCCCTCATGTCGGTCAAATACTGCAGCTTACCGGATACCTTGCCCTCTCCATCAGGTCGTGTACGCCAGCGGCTACCGCTGGATTCCTTATTCAGCAGCATTTCCCCTCTCTCCTTTCGTCGGGTTATTCACCTCTAAACTCCGTATATTCATAGCCTTCCACAGCTCAGATACAACCAAATTCCCAGCAGTCTTTTTCTTGTAAAGTTCTGTTGCAAAGGGATCACTATACGTCTCAAAGCTGTTCTCAACCCCTTCATATAAAGAAGCCAACAGCTCATCTGTATACCTCACACCTTCAAGCATAACTTCAGCCCTACTTAGTCGCTGTGGCCGACCAGAGCCCCCACCTGCGGCGATACGCACCTCACGGAAACGGTGTTCCTCATCGATTGATGCTGAGATTGCTACCGTTACAAGTGAAGGGGTGAACGCTTCCCTGCGGCCAACCTTACGAAAAATTTCTAGCCTATCCGTTAACGGACTCTCTAAGCGAGTAGGTGAGATGCGAATCTCAGCCACAAGATCCGCCGCAGGTTTTATCCCGCTCCAGTGATTGTTTAGCCACTCTATCAAAGGTAGTGCCGTCATAAATTTGCCGTCAAAGGAGATTAACTCCGCGTCATAGACCAGTAACGCAGGTAGAATATCTCCGAAGCCAGAAGCGATATTGCCCCCGAGCGTGGCAAGATTACGCACCGACGGAGCCGCTATGCAACGTGCAGCCTCTTGCAGCGCAGGAGCTACGGCCTGCAAATGCTCATTACTGCGGCACTGGGAGAGTGGAACAAGAGCGCCCAGAGATAAGTGAAATTCCGTTAAGGTAATGTCGCCGAGATTTGTAATTTGCCGAAGATCAATCAGTTGTTTGGGCATATGAGTCGTTCCATTTTCCCACCCTGTTCTCAGCAGTGTTCCTCCTGCGACATATCGGGCACTGTCTCCAAACGCCGTTTTTCTCTCCCAAGCTTCGTGCAGGCTGCGGGGTTGAATTACATCAGGTAGCCTTCCATCCTCTTCCCGTAAAACTCCCATACACTCCGCCTCCTTTTTGAGTACCAGATTGCTGCTTCCCTTCTCGTATAGCCTGCCTTAAAACCTTTGTTCCCGAATATAAGGAACTCCAAGCGCCTCCGGTGTGCCGGATGGTTTGTTGCGATTGCGGTACCCCAGGTACATCAGGACCAGAATGGTCACAAGGTACGGAATCATTTTGAGAAAATAGGGCGGAACTGCACTGCCCAGCAATTGAATACGGAAGCCAAGTGAATCCAATGCCCCAAAAAAGTAGGCGCAGAACAAGGCACGCAGCGGATTCCATCTGGCGAAAATCACCAGCCCTACCGCAATCCAGCCCCGGCCGGCTGTCAGCCCTTCATTCCAGGTTGACGCGTAGGCCAATACCATATCCGCTCCGGCCAGGCCGATGAGAGCAGCACCGGTGATCACATAGCTGTAGCGGATAAGCTGTACACGGATCCCCATCACATCTGCGGTAGCCGGACTGTCTCCGACTGCCCGCAAATGCAGGCCCCATGAAGTGCGGTGAATTAGCAGATGCAGAGCAAGCACTAGCAGCAGGCTGAACCAGGTTAGGTAGTCCATGTTGCCGAATATTTTTCCGATGAACGGTACATTTTCCAGCCAAGCCAGATGCAGCTTAGGGGAGGTTCCCGGCAAAGGAATGCCGCTGATCGGTTTACCAAGATAAGCGCTCAACCCACTGCCAAACAGGGTCATCGCAAGACCGGACATCGTTTGATTCGCCCGCAAGGTCACACAGAGAAAAGAATGCAGCAAACCAAGTACAGCCGTTATAGCTACGGTAGCCAACAGAGCGAGCAGCAGGTTTCCGGAGCGAATATACACGATACAAGTGATGACCGCTCCCATCAGCATCAGACCTTCAGCCCCAAGCTGTATAATGCCGGCTCGTTCATTTAGAATGCCTCCCAGCGTAGCCAGCAGCAGCGGGGTCCCTGCGGAAATAGCGGCAATAAGTAGCTGTGTTGTAAAATCCATTTCCTATCTCCCCCCTTTCAGCTGAACCCGGCTACGGCGAATGCGGAAACGATAGATCATATCGCCAGCAATCAAGAAAAACAGGATGGAGCCCTGCAGCATTTCTGATATCGATGAGGGCAGCCCGATGGTTTGAACACTATATCCGCCAACAATTAAGCCACCGAATAAAATAGAAGTAACGATTAGACCGAGTGGATTCAATTTGGCCAGCCAAGCTACAATAATGGCGGTGTATCCATAACCCGGTGAAATGCCCTGCATCAGCTTGTGTGTAACACCGGAGACCTCCGCCATGCCAGCGATCCCGGCGAGCCCCCCACTGATCAGCATGGCGATAATAATATGGCGCTTGATAGGAATCCCCGCGTATCTGGCTGCAACAGGATTGGCCCCAATCAGCCGGAGCTCGTAACCCCACTTGGTAAAACGAATCATTAAGTAATAAATCACAACGGCGATAAGTCCAAATAACAATCCAATATGCAATCTTGTACTTCCGAGAACAGGCAGCGACTGAGCCGCAGTAAACATAGGTGATCCCGGGAAATTAAATCCTTTAGGATCTTTCCAAGGTCCGAATACCACGTAATCGAGCGCCAATAGGGCAACATAATTCAGCATTAATGAAGTGATTAGCTCATTCACTCCAAAATGTGTCCGCGGAATAGCAGTCAGCAATCCCCAAAGCGCACCCGCGGCAATCCCGAACAGCAGCATTAAGCTCAGGGACCAGAATGAAGGTAAGTCAGGAAAATAAATCGTGACCGCTGTGGCCGCCATAGCCCCAACAGTTAGCTGACCTTCTGCTCCAATATTCCATACCGAAATGCGGTAAGCCACAGCAATCCCAAGCCCACATAGAAGAAGCGGGATCGCTTTAACCATCGTTTCCGTGAGCCCATACGCAGTGCCAAATGCGCCACGAAACATTTTTTCATAGACCAGCACCGGATTCATGCCATTCGCCGCAATAAATAGGGCACACAACAATAGCGCTAAAATTATAGATACAATAGGTGTCCACCAAGGAGAACGGATGCGGCTGGCATCGTATTCGAAACGTAGAGAGAATCGTTTTCCGGAGTGGGAGGGGAGGGGTTCCAGTACAGCTGCTGCGGTATTTCTTCCATTCTCCAGACTCATACGGCGCTCTCCTCTCTATTATCAATACCAGCCATTAGTAGTCCGATGCTCTCTCGATTCGCTTCCTCATGTGTACTCTCACCAATAATTGAGCCGTTATAGATCACTAGAATCCGGTCGGACAACTGAAGCAATTCATCTAAATCCTCCGAAATTAACAACACGCCACTACCTGAACCACGCAGCTCCATAAGAAGGTCGTGAACACCAGCCGTGGCACCTACATCCAGCCCTTGTGTCGGATGAACGGCGACCATCAGCTTCGGCCGATGACTGATCTCACGTGCAAAGAGCAGCTTCTGCTGATTACCACCTGACAACTGTTGTACTGGCGTCTCCAGCTCAGGTGTTTTGACATTAAAGCGCTGGACCAGCTCCTGTGACCACAAACGGTTCTTCGCGGACTTCAAGAAACCAAATTTGGAGTGCTCCTCTGAGCGGTAAGACTTAAACAAAAGATTATCCACCGATCCGAGGCGTCCAGCTAAACCGCTCTTCATCCGGTTCTCCGGCACGTGGGAGATTCCTGAATCAATTGCCCCTCTAACCGAAGCGGATTTCACCGTCTTTCCATCAAACGTGATTTCACCACTTTTCCAGCCTCTAAGACCAGTTAACACTTCAGCCAGTTCCTTTTGCCCATTGCCAGCTACCCCAGCTACGCCTACAATCTCTCCTTTACATACGTTCAGAGAGAAGTGATCCAGTGCTTTTCGCCCGTGATCGGCATATACGTCCACATCTTTCACTTCTAATAAAGAATCCCCTTCAGTGGCTTCCCGTTCTTGACGGGTGATGGTTACTTCCTTGCCCACCATCAGACGAGCCAGCTCCAGTTCATCTGTATCTGCTGTGGTCAGCGTGGCGATCATTTTTCCTTTGCGCATGACGGAAATCCGATCGGAGGACGCCATAACCTCTTTCATTTTATGAGTAGTCATAATGACCGTTTTTCCTGCCTGCTTCATGACCCGCAGCGTTTCAAATAGCTGTTCCACCTCTCCCGGGGTCAGTACAGAGGTTGGTTCATCCAGAATAATAATGTCAGCCCCGCGATACAGCGTCTTAACGATTTCAACACGCTGCTGCTCACCCACGGACAACTGCCAGATCGGGCGATCCACCGGGAAATTCAGTCCAAACCGTTCCGCTAATGCCTCGATCTCCTTGTGTTTCTTCTTCATCCACTTACGGCCGCGCCAGAAAGACGACTTTTCGCCAAGCACGATATTTTCTGCTGCTGTGAGGCTTTGCACCAGCCTAAAGTTCTGAAACACCATACCTACACCCAGCTGCGCAGCATCTTTAGGAGAACGGATCTGAGTACCTTTCCCATGAATGAAAATTTCTCCTTCGTCTGCTCTATACACCCCTGACAGCATGCTCATCACCGTGCTCTTTCCGGCCCCATTCTCCCCAAGCAACGCATGAATCTCACCCGCATTTGCCGAAAAGTCGACTTGATCACTGGCGGTTACCGAGCCGAATTTTTTCACAATCCCCCGCATTTCAACTGAAGTTCCCCGCATGGCCTGAACCCCTCCTTCCTTCAAGTTGTAGTACGGGTGGGGAAGTTTCCGCTTAACGGAACCCGCCCCACCCATAGATTGTGCACATTTTATTCCCTATTTTTAAACATTATTGCGGGATAGTTCCTTCCACACCTTTTACGAGCCAGTTCATGCCCAGCACTTCCTCCAAGGTCAGCTTCTGACCCTCCTGAACCTTCACATTCCCTTGATTATCTGAGATCGGACCTGTGAAAACCTCGAGCTCACCACTGATAATTTTGGCTTTGGCGTCTTCGACAAGCTTTTTCACATCATCTGGGATCTTGTTCCCGAAAGGAGCCAGCTCCACCATACCGTCAGCCATATCACCAGAATATTGCTCGCTCTTCCAGGTTCCATCCATAACTGCCTGCACAGCTTTTACGTAATACGGCCCCCAATTCCATACCAGGTTCGTCAAATAATTGTCCGGAGCGTATTTGCTCATATCCGAGTCATTTCCCCCGGCAAAAGCCCCTCGTTCAGCAGCAGCCTGCAGTGTTGCAGGTGAATCCTGATAGGCCAAAAGCACATCCGCACCCTTATCCAGCAAGCTGATTGCCGCTTGACGTTCAGTCGTCGGGTCATACCATGTATTCGTCCATACCACATTCACCTTTACATCAGGATTGACACTTTGCGCTCCAAGGGTAAAAGCATTCAAGTTATAGATCACTTCGCTGATCGGAAAAGCGCCCACATAACCAAGCTGATTGTTTTTGGTCATTTTTCCTGCCGCTATGCCGCTCAGATAGCTGGCCTGATAGTTTTTCCCGAAGTAGGTTCCCATGTTCTCTGCGGTTTTGTAACCTGAAGCATGCAGGAACTTCACGTTGGGGAATTTGCCCGCTACATTTAATGTAAAATCCATATATCCGAAGCTCGTTGTAAACACGATGTCGTGTGATTGTGCAAGCTCGGTGATGATTCGTTCGGCGTCAGCACTTTCAGGGACATTTTCTACAAAGTCAGCTTTAATCCCCAGCTCCTTCTCCATATACAGCCGTCCTTGATCATGTTGGTACGTGTAGCCGCCATCCCCTGGAGGTCCGATATAAACAAAAGCAACCGTCGGTTTCTTTGCAGCCGGTTCTGTTGTTGCAGTTGCCTCTGTTGCCGCTGTAGTTGTCGCTGGTGCCTCCGTTGCATTTGTAGAAGTATTATTATTGCTGCCACACCCCACCAAAGCCACCGTCATTAGAACCATTAATGCAAGACAAGATGTTATGAACTGACCCCTTTTTTTCATAATTCTCCTCCTCCAAATCATCTCTCATCATGGCTGCAACCATTAATGTACTTCTACTATACTTAGAGGTGGCCTTGGCGTAAATTTATATAACATACGTTTGTATATGAATATAAGAATCAGAACTTTTTTTGTGTGTAATGCACTAATTGGTTTTGGTATGGTGAGTTTCGTGTCATATTATATGACCAAAGGTGGAAAAGGAACACTGTTTCAGATTACTTTTCAGACTATTCTTTACTTCACTTTCCATTTCTCAGAATCCATTGCTCCTGAATCTCACCAAAATCCGCTTTTGTATCTGCGTCCATGAAATAATGGGCAGACTCAGATTCCAGAACAATCCCCTTATAATCAGGTGAACGCAATATCCCCGCCGCTCCTCGATCTCCATCTAATCCCTGTAGTGCTGGAAACAACGTCTTCGAGAACAAAGCCGGGGGCATAGCCGACCCATTGCTGACGCTAGCGACATAATCCATCTCCGGAGATTGTTCAAACGTTTGTATTAGACGGTTCACTAATGCTGTAGTAATAAATGGCTGATCCGCAAGCGCCACAACTACTGCATCGGGCTGTAAAGGTAATACCGCATTAAGGCCACAGCGCAGTGAAAAAGACAATCCTAGATGTGCGGTTAAGCAAGTTTCGGTACGTCTGGATGCTTGCGGTTCAATCGCGGGTGGCAGCCATTCCAAGTTGTCATCCGCACGCACTACCACGATTAGCGGTTCTAGATTGCAACGATCCAATTCACTAAGCGCGACGCTCCCGAGTGAGACCTCCTGCGACAATCTCAGTGAAACCTTGGACACGCCCATCCGCCTGCTCTGCCCCGCTGCCAAATATATTCCTGCTACCTTCAATACTATCCGCTCCTTTGGGCAGCTCTCGTGAGCCCACCCTTCTAATTTGAATAATTTCCGCTATAATACTGACCGCAATCTCCTCCGGACCTTCTCCTCCAATTGGCAACCCTACAGGTGCATGCAAAGATGCAGGAGCCTCAAGCCCTTCCAGTAAAAGAGATATCCGCGCCTTCGAACCGATAATCCCTATATATAGAGGAGCAAGCGGAATCACACTCTCCAGAAACTGTCTATCCCGCCCAAGTTGATGACTGCAAATCAATACATAATCCTCCCGGGCTACGCCCAATCGCTGAACAACCTCCATAGGGGAACAAATTACTTGTTCAGCTCGAGGAAACTTATTGTGCAAGCTTCCTTCACGCCAATCCGCAACCGCTACCCGAAAGCCAACTCTGTCAGCAAGTTTCGCAATAGGAACCACATCACGTCCCCCGCCAAAAATCACAAGCCGCGGTTTGGGCACGAAAGACGTATGGAATGCTGTCAATTCTGCTGGAGCGGCCATAAAGCGACCTGCCGCCAGGCTTTCTTTTGCCGAGTGGGATAATTTCGGATGTTTCTTGCTCTGCGGCAGTACAATGTCTGGATCCAGCTCCAGCTTATAGATAAAACCTTTCTCCACTGCTTCGCGGAACAAAATTAGCTTTTCTCCCCTAGCCAATCTGTCACTCGCCTGCACTAAAAGCTTGTAGAGCTGACCCTGCACGGGTTCTAGCACTACTTTGATTTTGCCTCCACAGCCGATAACCTCACCCCAGGACAGATCATCCGGAGACAGCATGTTGTATTCCACAATTTCGGGCAGCCCTCGTTCCCAGATCTCAGAAGTTCGCAGCTGCAGATCGTTTTCCAGACAACCTGGACTCAGGCTCCCAATCGTACCTTCTTCAAAAAACAACATCACCGCTCCGGCTTTACGATACGAGTGTCCCTCCACCTCTATCAGCGTTGCCAGCACCGCAGGCGCCTGATGGGTTTGAATATGCATTGCGATTTCATGTGTATTCACGAGGTTCCCCTCCTCCGTGTTTGCATTTCAACCCAGAACTTAGAACTTAGAACTTAGACCTTAGAACTTAGTCCCTTCCGAGCATCCTCCGAAACATGAATACTAACTTCAACCTCATTAGATCATTTATTTTTTTAAAATCGACGTCCAGCAGCTCACTAAGCTTCTCGATCCGGTAGGTAGCCGTGTTTCGATGAATAAACAGTTTCTTAGCCGTCTCATTAACATGACCATCGTTCTCTAGATAAACTTCCAGCGTCCGCAGCATTTCCCTGACATACTCCGGTTCTCGGTTAAGCAACCCTCTAAGACTTCCATTACAATATTTCTCCATAACCTCTGCCGGAATTTGCCCGAGTAGCAGGTTAAGCTCAAGCTGCCGGTAATGCACAACATTCCCTTTTACTCCCCCGCCCTGAAGCATTCCCATACAATCCTTTACCTCCGCAAAAGCCTCCTTCAGCCCCTCCGGCTTCGCTTTACAACTGCTTATCGCAGCTCGCGGATAATATCCCTTATCAAACTTCATGTTGTTAAAACAAACCTGGATTATATCCCGGAATTGTTCAGGACGCTGACGATCTCCCGGATATATAGACAAAAGTCCTTGATCTATGATCACATGAATTCCCTTTACTTCCCGTAGCCCGGGATGTTCAAGATATTCTTCTTTTAGTCTGAGCAGCTCACCTTGGCGTTCTTCCCCAGTCGCAGCTGTATCGGTCAATAAGAGAAAAAATGGTGATTGAAGCAGCTCAATCTCCAAGTCGAGAGCAGCCTGCGCCAAATCTGTGTAAGATAAATTACCGCTCAAACAACGTCTCAGCAATCCGCTAAACTCCCTGTGTTCTGCCTGTTCAAAATAATCTTCGTATCCTGAATGAATATGATATGAAATAAGTTCAGCTCCCTGAACGAACAAACTTTCTTCCATTGGGAGCAATAAAGGGTCGATGGCACAAAACAATAGATATCCGGAGCACTTCTCTCCTTGCAAAAGTGGTGTACGGTAGCCCACATGATCTCCAACACGAAAGCGCTGATTCCGTTTCTGCCACGGCCACCCCTCCAGCAGCTGTGAAGGATAGTATTCAGAGTTGTTGTAGATCACATCCCCCCGTGCGCTAACCACCACAAGTGAATGGCCAATCACTTCAGACACCGAATCAAACAACGGACGGCTGCGGACAGATCTTAGGGCGAATTGCATCAGCTTTTTCTGCTTCTCCATAATGTTCTGCAGAACGTGAGTGCTGCGGCTAAGCTCGGCGCGAAACAGACCATTCATCTGATCCGAAAAAGTAAACTCGAAAGGCAGCTGGATAAGCGGGAAGTTAAGACTCTCCGCTTCTGCAACCAGTTGCTCTGGTACTTCATCCCAAAATCGCCCCAGCTTAATGCCCAAGGCCGAAGATCCCCGGCGATTCAAAGTCTGCAGCAAGGCAGAGGCTTCCTCCATATTGTCCTTTATCAAATAGGCTGTCGTCAGCAGCATCTCGCCTTCTTTGATCCAATCCGAGATATCGGGGGCGTCCATCACATTAATTGACTTCACAATTCGATGTTTCCCTTTAGACCCAGCGATAAGCTTCGCCTCGGACAAAGGATAAATGGACAACGCTTCTTCAACCGTAAGATGCATGCCACCCCTCCTTATTAGGATCAATAGAACCATTTCTGATTTATAATGTTATTTTATGTAACATTATAATTAAAATGAACCGTGTTGAATAGAGGGAAGTTAAATTTTCATGATTTATATGTTAATAAACTTAACACAAAATGAACATGGAACATGAATGATGAATGATGAATGATGAATTATGAATTATGAATTATGAATTATGAATTATGAATTATTGAACTTTAGCTCATATCGTTCATGTGAACTGTATAAGGGGATTGGAAAATAGTAGGTGGAGTTGAGGGAGGGCTTTCGAGTAAAAACAAGTTTTTACGGGTTCACGCGGGAATCTGAATAGGGAGTCGGAATAGGTGGCAGGGTATTCTCAGGCTATTCGAATTGGCCATCAAGATCGAAGTCGCAGGCACACCAGCGCTGCAAGACGGGGAATTGAGCAGTGTAGAAGATCCGTACGAGCAGAGATAATACCACCCCACTATAGCTGTGGCGGAGGTACAAGCTCTTATAGATCCACTGCTGCCGGTAGAGGTGAAAGGCACTTTTGCCCTTCTTTTTGGCTATTCGGCCGGAATTGCCGGGATGAAGGGCCTTTTTTCCCTTCTTTTTGACTACATAGGCGTCTTCGCCACATTCTGCGGGATTTATACCGTTCTTTTTAGCTACTTGGGCCACTTTCCCAGATTCTGCGGGATTTATACCGTTCTTTTTAGCTACTTGAGCCATTTCCCCGGATTCTGCGGGATTTATACTGTACTTTTTAGCTGCTTGAGCCATTTCCCCGGATTCTACGGGATTTATACTGTACTTTTTAGTTACTTGAGCCATTTCCCCAGATTCTGCGGGATTTATACTGTACTTTTTAGTTACTTGAGCCATTTCCCCGGATTCTGCGGGATTTATACCGTTCTTTTTAGCTACTTGGGCCACTTTCCCAGATTCTGCGGGATTTATACCGTTCTTTTTAGCTACTTGGACCACTTTCCCAGATTCTGCGGGATTTATACCGTTCTTTTTAGCTACTTGTGCCACTTTTCTGGATTTTGCGGGAGTTATATCGTTCTTTTTAGTTACTTAAGCACTTCCCACGATTTCTGCGGGATTTATACCGTTCTTTTTAGTTACTTAAGCTATTTCCCTGATTTCTGCGGGATTTATACCGTTCTTTTTAGTTACTTAAGCCATTTCCCTGATTTCTGCGGGATTTATACCGTTCTTTTTAGTTACTTAAGCACTTCCCCCGATTTCTGTGGGATTTATACCGTTCTTTTCTCTCCAGCGACGTATTCACTTAAATCTACTGGTCTTATACCACACAATCGAGCGCTGAATTTATCTTTTTCACTCTACCACTCCACTATTGAGCCAACTTAAGCTACCTTAGTTTTTAAAGCAACTCCACTGGGCTCCCCGGTGTAAATAAAACTAAGAGTAGGCGGGAATGACATGTGTATTTCGTTAATTTGTGAATCAATAAGTGAGTGTGGCGTTAGAGTGTATTGCTAGAATGTAATCCTAGAGTGTAATCCTATAGTGTATTCCCAGAGTGAATTTCTAGAGTGTAATCCTAAAGCGTCTTCCTAGAATGTATTTCTAGAGTGTATTCCAAGAGAGTAATGGAGGAGTATCGGTTAACAGTAACTAGAAATGTAACTAGAAAAGTGTCAAGATATGTTGTTCGTAGCTACGGTCTGTTTAGTATCGCTGCTTTTTCAAGACCACTGCACTCAGCCTCTCAAGACTGCTGCCACACTTCATTCACCCAAGAGAGTAACCGGAGATCCTGACCATGTCCGGCAATAACGGATAATCCCAGTGGCAATCTACTTGTGGAGAGCATAGGTAATGTTACCTGAGGCAAACCTGCCAACCCAGCTATGCAACTCAACATCATCGCACCACTACGATTCACCTCCAATTGGCGCAAATCCCCTCCACGCAGCGGCGCTGGTCCCGGAACTGTCGGAATCACAAGACAATTGTCCTCTCCTAGCAGCAAGCGCAAATGATTAGAAATCTCTTTTTGCTTACATTGTGCAACGCTATGATCCTCTTCCGCCAAACTGGCAGCCCACGAGAATCGCGCTGCAATATCAGGTCCAAAGACTGGTTTCTCGTTCTCAATCCAAACGCCATGAGTTTCCCAAATTTCATTACCCTGCAATTCTCTAAAAACATCCATCCAGACCTTTAACCCCTCCAAAGCAATCTCTATCTCCATGAGATGATCTGCCCCGGATCGCAAACACCTTAATCCCTCCGATAAAATAGCTGCATTCTCCAGATTAACCAAAGCCCAGCAGTCAGTAGCAACAAATAAAGTACCCATTTTATTTTTGTCTTCCATATTCTTTTTTACCTTGTTTTCCGGGCCAATCTCTAAAATTTTCTCCGTACTCTTCTCAGTACTCTTCTCAATACGTTTCTCCAAAATCGTTTCTAAACTTTCCTTCTGGCTCTTTTCTAAATTATTTTTATCAGTCTTCACCATGTCTCCCTCTAAGTTGTTCTCTAAATTTTCCAATACATTCTTCTCTATGCTCTTCCCTACAGTTTCTTCTAGACTACTTCCTATTTTCTTCGACGTCTTTACAGATGTACTCCCAGCCACAAGTAACACTTCCCCTACCTTCTGGAGCACATCCAAGCGATCCGACACCCAGCCAACTGTATCAAAAGCCGGAGATAATGGAATAACACCTTGAAAATCCACAGCTCCATGCGTTGGCCGGAAGCCATATACTCCGCAATAAGAGGAAGGTACTCGAATTGAGCCACCGGTATCTGTTCCGAGCGCAAAATCAACACTACCAGAAGCTACCGCTACTGCCGAACCACTTGAAGATCCGCCTGGGATACGACCTACAGCACGCGGATTAATCGGCGTTCCATAATGATGGTTCTCGCCGCCCAGACTGTACATCAGCTCATCCGTATGGGCAGCACCACGAAGTGTAGCACCCGACAACAGTAAACGATGTACAGCCACCGCATGCTCCGTGGACGGATGATGGCTACGCAGCCAATCAGGATTACCTGCAGAAGAGCTGTGTCCAGCTACAGCAAATACATCTTTTACTGCAAAGGTCAGTCCATCCAATATCCCGCTTCCTAAACTCTCAACCGTAAGCTCAGGATCTATAAACGCACCATACCGATTATCCAAAACCATAATTCCCCCTCCTCCCTAGACCATTACTTTTACCCTTCCATCAGCCTTTCGGATCCCACGCTTCTCCTACGATTCCTCCAGCGTTCCTTCCAATTCCTCATCTTTCCTCCTACGACCCATCAGCAGCTTTTCCATCCATCATTCCACCTACGATTCTTCCATCAGCCTTTCGGATCCCACACCATCCCGCCTTCGATTCCTCCAGCAGTCCTTCCAATTCTCCATCTTTCCTCCTACGACCCCATCAGCAGCTTTTCCATCCATCATTCCACCTACGATTCCTTCAGAGTCCTTCCAATCCTTCCATCACACCTATACCTACCACCCAATCGCCGCACCATCGCAGCGTCGGTCCGTTCCCCCACTGCGGTATCCATTGTCATCTATCGAAATCATGTGAGCGTGACCCATAATCCCATCATAGTCATCTACTTTCCGGACAATATGACCGGCTGCGGCCAAATCTGCCAGCACCTCATCAGCTACCCTGCTCTCCACCTTTAGCTCTTGCGTAGGCTCCCCCCACGTTCTCCCCCACACAAAACGCGGCTCATTCACAGCCGTTTGTGGATTCATGCCATAATGCAGCATCCGTGTGAGCAGCAGGGTTTGAGTCTGTGGTTGACCTTCGCCACCTTGCGTCCCGTACAGAATCGCAGGTTTGCCCTCGCGGCAGGCCATCGCTGGCATCAGTGTGTGGAAGCTGCGCTTATGCGGCTCAAGCGTATTGATGTGCCCGGGGTCCAGCGAAAAAAACGAACCTCGATTCTGCAGCAGAATCCCAGTATCCCCAGCGGCCACGCCCGAACCAAATTCAAAATACAGACTCTGAATAAAAGAGACCGCATTCCCGTCCTCATCCACAACCGCAGCATAAGCTGTATCACTGCCGATAGGCTGACTTGTCAGTTGTGCAGCTTTTTGCATCGAGATGGTAGGCGCTAATTGTCCTGCATAACGTTTATCCAGCAGCTGCTCCAAAGGAATAGCACTAAAATCCGGATCTGTAAGCACCCTATCCCGATCGCGGAAGCTTAGCTTCAACGCTTCAACAAGCAGGTGATAATATTCATACGAACCATGCCCGATTGCTTCAAAATTGTAATGTTCCAATAAATTAAGACTCATTAGTCCAGTGAAACCTTGAGAATTAGGCGGCACTTGATATACCGTATGCCCGTGATAATCCGTATGAATCGGCTCGACCCAATCCCCCTGATGATCCGCAAAGTCATCCCGAGTCAAATACCCGCCAGTTGCCAGCATATAGTCACAGATGTCCTCCGCAATCTTCCCCTTATAAAAAGCATCCCGCCCACCCGCCGCCAATGTCCGCAGGGTGGCCGCCAGCTGTTTTTGCTGGAATCGCGATCCAGCACAAGGAATCACGCCGCCTGGCGTGTAAATCGCTGCCGCCTCCGGCGACAGCGCAGAGCCCGCAACAGCCGTGTTATTCCGCTGATCCGGCGACAGCGGAAATCCCTCCAAAGCATAACCAATGGCAGGCTCCAGTACCTCCGCCAGCATAAAGCGGCCATACTTACTCAGTATGGCATCCCAACTGTCCGCCATCCCCGGCACCGTAATGGCGCTGCGAATCCCCCGCCGCGGGATGAAAGCTTCCCCGGCATAGCTGCTTCTGCGGACTCCGTACCCGGAGCGCCCGCTTCCGTTATAGGCCCGAACACGCGCCTCTTGCGTGTTATAGGTCAACCAAAAGGAATCTCCGCCTAGCCCCGTCATATGCGGATATACAACAGCTAGTGTCGCACTGATCGCCACCGCTGCATCAAAGGCATTACCCCCTTTTTCCAACATACGTGCACCAGCAGCCGAGGCTAAATAATGGGGGCTAACTACCATAGTTTTTGTGCCTATTACGGGTTTCTCCGCCATGTTCCGTCCCCCTATCTTTTACGGGTTTCTCCGCTCCGCCATGCCCTTCCCTCTATGTTTTTCGGGTTTCTTCCCCATGCCATTCCTCTACGTTTTACGGGTTTCTCCCCTCCACCATGCCCATCCCCTATGTTTTACGGGTTTTTCCGCCATGTCCCAACTCCTTATTTTTTGCGGCGGGTTTCTTCAACATATTCAATCTTCCTATCTTTTGCGGCAGGTTCCTCTGCGAGCCCCCTATAACTTCTGACTTAATTAGTGTCATTTAACATTACACGAAAATCCTTTGTCAATCGGTTACGCTGAAACGCAAAATAAACCTCTTCTTTTTGTGAGCTATGCACAAATAAGAGGTCATCTTTGTTTAACCTTGTAGATTCACGCCTACGAATATTATAAAATCATTTTAATTACAGGGAGCCGCATACTGCCATGGCGTACTACCGTCACCTTTTGCCGCCATATGGCTGTCTATCTCGGTTATGTCTCTAACCTATTTCCTCCAATAGCTACCTATCCCGAATATGTCTAGTCACCTTTTGCACCCAATGACTACCCATCTCGAATATGTTTAGTGACCTTTTGCCACCAATGGCTACCTATCTCAAATATGTATAGCTGCATCTAACCTTAGTAATCTTAGCCACTTTTAGAGGGGGGCTTGTGCTTTGAAACACCGAATAAACAATTTATTTTAAAATATATTGCGATAACACGGCCTGCACCTCGTAAATATTTACGGATTTATTGAAGGTCTTCTTCACCGGAAGCGTGCTGCTGGAAATGTAGATACATAGCTCCGCATCCAGGTCAAAATGCCCTGCCGTCTCCACGGAATAATGCGAGATGCTTTTGTAAGGGATCGAATGATATTCTGTTTTCTTGCCCGTCAGACCTTGTTTATCCACCAGAATAAGCCGCTTGTCCGTAAAAATGAACATATCTCTAATCAGCTTATAGGCGCGTTCGATTTTCTCCTGAGGAGCAAGAATTTGTGCGTATTCCCGCTGGACCTCCGTAAGATTTACTTGTGATGCATTGCCCATTAATCCGTCAAAAAGTGCCATATCTCTTCCTCTTTTCATCCGTTAAATTTAGCCACTTGCCCCCCACTACAGAACCATATTATTCTATTTTTCATATTCTATGCTGTGTAAAAATACTCTCTGACATCTTTTTACTTGCTTATTTTCTGATTTTTGATTACACTGTCATTAAATTTACTAAGAGAGGGGTGTGGAAGGAATGGATCACAATTGGACCAACAGTGTTATGAGTCGGCTACCTAAAGCGATAGCTGGCATTGCTCATGTAAATGGTGATAACGGGAGAAGTCTGTCCATTTGTATGAATTTAATAACACTACACAATTGTGAAATGCCTTTCCTGCCATCACCCGGACGGATCAGTTAACCGGAGAATGATAAGGCCGTGGGGAAATTTCCCTACGGTCTTTTTTTATGGTTTTTTACAGGATTTCGAAGCCATTTAGGGTACTGGCGGTGCGAAGGGCATTCTTAAAGGAGAATATATATGATCATCCAATGCCAAAATGTTCAAAAATACCACGGGGCACAACTCGTGCTGAATAGCATTACCTTCGATATCCGCCAAGGGGAAAAAATCGGCCTGATCGGCCGCAACGGCTGTGGCAAAACGACACTATTCCACCTGCTGAACGGGGAGGAACGCCCCGATGAAGGGCAAATCTCAATACGCAAAGGCAGCGTAGTAGGTCTGTTAGCTCAAATTCAAGAAGTTAACGAAAAAGAAACCGTATATGATGTTCTGCAGCGCAGCTTTGCCGAACCTTTGCAATGGCAGCACCGCCTGCGGGAGCTTGAGCTGAAAATGTCCAGCTTTAACAGCGGAACGGATGAAACCCTCTGGAATCGGCTGCTGAAAGAATATGGCAGCTTGCAGGATAAGTTCGAGGCCGCCGGAGGTTACGAGATCGAATCCTCTATTCAGCGCGTAGCCTCGGGTCTCGGGATTGGAACCGGACAATACAGCCGATTGTTCGCCTCTCTTTCAGGAGGAGAAAAAACAAAAGTCGGACTTGCGGAGCTGCTGCTGCGCCGTCCAGACATCCTTCTATTGGATGAACCAACCAATCATCTCGATATGAGCGCCATTGAATGGTTGGAGCAATTTTTACAGAGTTATGATGGAACAGTGCTTGCGATCTCCCATGACCGTTACTTTCTGGACGCTGTAGTCAAGAAAGTGATCGAGATTGAGGATGGCGAGGCCTTTACCTTCCATACCAACTACAGCGGCTACCAAGTGGAGAAGGAAACACAACTTCTTCAACAATTTGCCGATTATCAAGAGCAGCAGAAAAAAATAAAACAAATGCAGGAAAGCATCAAACGTCTCATTGAATTTGGCAATCGCGGGACACCTCCTAACCCTTCCTTTTACCGGAGAGCAGCATCCATGCAAAAAGCACTGGATCGTATGGTGAAGGTTAAACGTCCTATTCTGGAGCGCAAATCGATGGATTTGCAGCTACAGCAAAATGACCGTTCCGGTAATCAGGTTGTCATATTGGAGGATATCGGAAAAGCATATGGTCAGCGAAGCCTTTTCGCAGAGGCAAACGAAGTGCTTCGCTACGGAGAGACTACGGCACTCATCGGCGGTAACGGAGCAGGTAAAAGTACACTTTTAAGAATTATTTTAGGGCAGGAAACCCCGGACAGCGGAAGCTGTACACTCGGCTCAAGAACTGTGGTCGGCTACCTCGCACAAGAGGCTGTTCCTGAAAATAACAAACAGTCTGTACTCCGCTACTTCCGCGAAGAAGCTGGACTTGAAGAAGGTGAAGCACGCAGGCAGCTTGCACGTTTCCTATTTTATGGTCCCGATGTATTCAAAGACATTACGAATCTGTCCGGTGGTGAATGGACCCGCCTGCGTTTCGCTGTACTAATGCATCGCAAGCCAAATCTGCTGATTCTGGATGAGCCGACCAATCATCTGGACATAGATTCTCGTGAAGCACTCGAAGAAGCATTAGAGGAATTTCCAGGCACGGTTCTGGCGGTATCTCATGACCGTTATTTCATCAATCGCCTATTTCACAAACTATGGTCCATTGAAGACGGGCGGTTTGGAGTGTTCAACGGAAACTATGAATATTACAAGGAAAAACAAGCTGAAAAAGCATTACTAGCTCCCTCTTTTGCGGATCAAGCTAAACCTGTCTCTGCAGAACGAACAAGTTCACGCCCTGATAAGCCTCAATCTAACGATTCAGGGAAAGAAACCAACGCTAAATCCACCAGTTCCCGTAGGAAAAACGCCACCTTCGACTGGGAAACGGCCATTGCAGAGGTAGAGGAACGCCTTGGCGTGATCGATGCTAAGATGTTAGATCCCCTGATCAGCAGCGATGCAGCTGAACTTGCTGAGCTGCAACAAGAACGTGATGCGATACAGGAACAGTTGGATGAGCTCTATACAGGATGGATGGAGACAACTGGTCTATAGAATAGATTGATCTATAAGGAGATGAGCATATGAGCAACAAAGAGAAGATTAAGTTATTGTGGAAAGAATACACCCAGCTTCATCCACAAGCAGCGGATAACTATGACGCCTGGGCCTTTGGTGACAGTCCCCAGATGGCCGATGAGCTGCTCGATCTGGTGATTCGTGGGATCAAGACAGGAACTGCTTCGAATTATGATATATTTGAAACTTGTGACGAGACGTTTCCGCAAGTTGGCGGTCACAGTATCGTGCTGGATGGATCTGGTGATCCGCGGGCAATAATTGTTACTACAGATGTACAAATTATACCTTTTGATGAGGTTAGCGCTGAGTTTGCCTATACTGAAGGAGAAGGTGACCGGACGCTTAAGTCATGGCGTCATGATCATGAGCAGTTCTTCACCAGAGAATCCTTAAAATTCTTAAACAAACCCTTTGATCCAAAGATGAAAGTTGTTTGTGAGAACTTTAGAGTGGTATATACAAAAGACTAAGATCTTCAGAAAACGCAAAAGGCTGTCTCTTCCACAAGGAAGGGACAGCCTTTTGTGTATACTATAAAATCAACAGAATTAGATCCTCATTAATTTATGGTTTAGTGCCAAAATCCCAAAATCCAGCCAATAACAGAGATCCATAACGGAATGCTGATTAAAATACCCCAAACCAGCCCAGTGGCAATATTGCCTTCTGCAGGACGCACCACATTTTCCTGTTTCAATGGAATGCTCAATTCTTCTTGTTCCATGCGATCCCCTCCTAAAATATCTTATCGTCACAGTAGAGGAAAAAATGTAGACCGCTCGACCCAAAAAATTAAAATTTTGAATTTTGGTAGATATAAAGGCTCAGCGGCCAAACCGTTGTAAGTGCTTACATATTAGTTATTAACCAAATTTTGAATAATTAAAAACTTAAATTTGCGGAAGTCATACAGTATATGCAGATTCTTAGTCCAATATTACTACTTTTTCCGGATTTCGTAAATATTCAAACATCGTCCGAATCTGTGCCTCTGTATTCCGCTCCGCTGAAAGCTCAGGCAGCTTATCTTCAGCAAAAAACGAAACTTCGCTTGTCTCTACCCCTTCCATTGCCTCTCCGCCCACGATGCGGCATAAAATAAAGAACTTGTACACGTGATAAGGCTCCGGCGGATGGCTATGAAATTTCTTATCCAGTACAGCCAGTAAGCGAACTGCTTCTGCCTCAAAACCCGATTCCTCTTTGATTTCTTTCACAACAACTTCGCTCGGCGACAGTCCAATGTCCCCCCAGCCACCAGGAAGCGCCCAATTCCCGTCCAACTTCTCGCGAACAAGTAGAATTTTATCCTCCCGGAATACAACACCACGGACATCAACTTTTGGGGTAGCATAACCCCCTTCACCCGCAAAGGAGAGTCTAATTCTCTCCTTGCTTTCGAAGGTATAATTAGCGAGGATATCTACACTGAGCTCACGCAAAGCTTGATACCGTTCTATATCATAAACATCCTTAGCATAAGTTAATCCAGTCTGTGCGATGGCCTGAATTTCTTTGGCCCACGTTAACCATTTCTGCTCCATTGCTGCACCCCTTTTTCGGTACCTTGATTAGGATTACTGGCAAAGCATTAAATGACGCGAGAAGGCTCCTTTTTTAGCTTCACAACGGTCTATGATTGTAAATCCAGCTTCAGTGATCATCTCGTCCATCGGTTCAATCGCAACGATAACCACCCGATCTGCAATCCGGCGCGCATTCACTAGAATCGCGAACTGCTCCTCAGGTGTAATACTAGAATATAGATTATATGGCATATCTACAATGGCTACATCGTAATGATCAGTGATATCCGCAATATCCCCGAGCGTAACCTCACTGGTGAATCCAAAATGGGCAATATTTGTTCTCGCACCGATAGCAATCATAGGGTTAATATCACGTCCAACCATATCGATTCCCATTGACAAGGCTTCTACCATTACAGTTCCAATACCGCAGCAAGGATCTATAGCACGTATACCTTCAGGATTCGGAATAGCCATATTAACCGCGGCACGGGCAACACGTGTACTAAGCGCGATAGAATAGCTGCGTGGCTTCTTCATTTGGCGGAACCAAGTTGCCTTGTTTTTATGATAAGATCCGAAGTACCAGCGTCCACCCAGCGTAACAATGCCGTATACCAGCTCCGGATGGTTAACATCCGCTTCTCCTTCAATCCGCAACCCAATTTCCCGCTCGATCACTCTGCGCTCATCATACTCTATTTTGTCTGAAGGGCCCAGATCGTTGGTCTTCACAAAAATAACCTTAAACGTCTTGCCGCCAAGCTCCACCTGCTCCGTTTGATCATAAATCTCAGGCAGACTGTCCCCTTCATACATTACATCTATCCGCTCTTTAATGAAGGGACTGCGGCTGACATCCACCTCAACCTCACTCTTAAAAAGAACAGTCGGCACCTGCTCACCAAAAAGACATCGCAGCTCCATCTGACACAGCGATAACTCGTCCTCTGAACAGGTGTAAGTATAAATAAATGTGTTTGTTCCACTTTCCTTATGCAATATAATCCATCCTCTATCCCAGTGAATTGTTCTGCTGTCTTGTTACTCCTGTGTGTCGTGCTGGTGGTCATAATCTATACGCGCTTTGGCGATCTTCCCATTGTTTTTGTTGACCCAGTCCACAAGCGAGGTTAAAGGTCCCAACAATGATTCTCCTATGCTCGTCAGACCGTATTCCACAGTCAATGGGACTGTAGGCGTCGCTTTACGCCAAACTAATCCATCCCGTTCCAAATGGCGCAGGGTCTGGGTCAGCATCCGTTGTGATATCCCTCCAGAGCGCCTTTGCAACTCTTTGAACCGCAAAGCTTCAGCACCTAAATTGACTATGATCAGTACACTCCATTTATCTCCGACCCTGTCCAGAATCTGGCGGGTAATGGAGCAATCCTCCAGCATCGGCATGAACCGGGTGGGTTCTTCCTTTGAATGTTCCAACTGTGGTTACCTCCATGTAACTTAAGCATGTAATAGTGCCTTCTTGTCCCTCAAGCCTATTCAGCTTATCATGGTTACTGTTAGTAATCAACAACCGGAAAGGAACTAATAAATCATGAAAAAGACCATTGCCATCATAGGTGCTGGACCCGGCTTAGGACTCTCAATCGCCAAAAAATTCGGAGCCAACGGATTTCAAGTGGCATTAATCTCTCGAAATGAAGAGAAGCTGAACACCCTTGTTCAGGAACTGCAAGCACTGAATATCGAGGCTGCTGCTTTTCCTGCCGACGTATACAATAAAGAACAAGTAGCCACAGCCTTCGATAATATCAAGAAAAAATACGGCTTTATCGATGTGCTCGAGTTCAGCCCGACAAGTGGAAATTACCCTCCTACTCCTGCTTCACAAGTAACAGAAGAAAATGCACAGGATGCCTTTCAGGCACTGGTTGTAGCCGCTATCCGCAGCGTAGCACAGGTCTTGCCTGAGATGCTGGAGAAACGCAGCGGCGCACTGCTGTTCACAACCGGATTGTCCTCCATCTATCCCATGCAGATGATGGGTAATGTAGGCATTGCGCTTAGCGGATTAAGAAACTACGCACTTAACCTGCATGCAGATTTGGCTCCACAAGGAATCTATGTAGGTCATTTAGCACTTGGTGTATTCATTAAACCCGGCACCGCTACAGATCCAGGACTCATCGCTGATGTTTGGTATGAGATGTATATGAACAAAAGCAAAGCTGAGGATACTTTTCCCCAAGGTGTGACACCGGCTACAATCATCTGGTGAGAGGTTTGCCCCATCGCTTTTGATCCATAGTGAGTTCTCCAGTATAATGGTTCCTATAGAATGCTAAACAAGACGGTCACGCATGGCCAATAAGCTTATGCCCAGGCGCTTACAAAGCCGGTTTTGCGCAGCAAAACTTAAGGAGGTACATACTCACTATGTCATACGAAACGTATTTTTCAACCCACCGGGATGAACATCTCGAAGAACTAAAACAATGGCTCAGAATTCCAAGTATTTCTGCCTTATCTGAACATAAGGACGATGTACTGAAGGCAGCCCATTGGCTGACAGACACCCTGAAAAAAGCCGGACTTGAGAACATTGAGTTGCATCCGACAGCGGGACATCCCGTTATATATGCCGATTATCTTCATGCTCCAGGCAAACCAACTATTCTCGTGTATGGTCACTACGATGTACAACCAGTAGATCCATTAAACCTATGGACCACACCTCCATTTGAACCAGAGATTCGTGATGGCAAGCTTTATGCACGCGGAGCAACAGATGACAAAGGACAAGTATTCGTTCACCTCAAAGCCATTGAGGCGATCCTGAAACAAGAAGGTACTCTTCCTGTGAATCTCAAGCTTTGCATCGAAGGTGAAGAAGAAATCGGCAGTGTGAATCTGCCTCCGTTCCTTGAAGCCAATAAAGAAAAGCTCGCTGCGGATGCGGTGTTAGTCTCCGATACATCCCTATTGGAACGCGGTCGTCCTGCCATCTGCACTGGGCTACGTGGTCTAGCTTCCCTTGAAGTTGATGTAACTACCGCTTTGACAGACCTGCACTCTGGTTCTTACGGCGGTGGCGTTCCGAATGCATTGCATGCCCTAGTATCTTTGCTAAGCTCGCTTCATGACGACAAAGGACGCGTATCTGTAGACGGATTCTATGATGGCGTTCCTGAACTTTCCCCAATGCTGCGGGAAGAATTCGTGAAGCAAGGTGTGAATGAAGATAAAATCCGCGAAGGTCTTGGATTGGAATCGTTATACGGAGAAGAAGGTTATTCCTTTGTAGAACGGATTGGCGCTCGTCCTACGCTTGAGCTTAACGGCGTATACGGCGGTTTCCAAGGGGAAGGCAGTAAGACGGTTATCCCTAAAGAAGCACATGCGAAAATTACCTGCCGCTTAGTTGGCGATCAGGATCCACAGCATATCCTCGATGCCGTTGAAGCACATCTGAAGGCTAATATTCAGACCGGAGCGAAAGTGCATGTTAAGCAAATGGAGAAGGCACGTGCCTTTAACATCGATCCGTCGAATCCTATTCTGCAAACTGCAGCAGACGCATATGGCAAAGTATATGGAACCCGTGCCCTCTTCACCAAAGACGGCGGCTCCATTCCGATCATGGAGAGCTTCTCCCGTGTGCTGGAAGCACCTGTCGTTCTGATGGGCTTTGGTCTCGATGATGAGAACCTGCATGCACCGGATGAGCATTTCAACCTGGAGAACTTCGACAAGGGATTACTCACCATTGTTGAGTTCCTAAAGACTGTTTAAGATACACAAGCTACAAACAAATAAAGCCAGGTTCCCTAAGTTGGGAGCCTGGCTTTTTAGTATGCGGCCAAACAAAAGAGCATCATTGCTTAGTCCATTTATAAAACCACCATACCATTGCTATCACCATTATTATTAAAAGAAAAATCAGGCTTTTAACTGAGCTACTTATTATTAAAGGTCTTAAATAAGCGATCATTATCCGTCCCCCATATAGAATGAATATAAAAGAGATATAATCACCATATCACTTAATACAAAATATTGAAATAGCAGAGAAACTCTGTGAGTAATCACCAATATTATCCTTCATGTAATATAGGTTTGTTAGCTAACTGTTCATGTTCGGGTTCAATGTGAATCAACACCTGGGCACGTTCAAATATGCCTTGAATGGCTAGTTCAATTTCGTCGCATAATTGATGCGCAGTAGCAACACTCATTTTAGAAGGAATCACAAGATGAAAGTCGACATACTCTTCTGGACCAGATCGGCGGGTACGAAAATCATGAAATTCAATATATCGCCCTTGAAATAACTTTATGACATGTAATATTTCATTTTCTTCTGCCTCAGTTAATCGTGCATCCAACAGCGGAGGAAATGACTCCTTTAGAAGCTTATAGGCTTCACCCATAATATACAGAGCCAACACAATCCCAATGACAGGGTCGAGTATCGTCCATCCAGTGAGGGTGACCAATAATAAACTGAATGCAACCCCCAAAGAGGTGAAAACATCCGTAAGCAAATGCAGAGCATTCGATTTCATAGCCACAGAGTGAAGTTCGTCTGCCTTCTTTTTAACCTTGCGTGAAACCATATAATTGATCCCCGCTCCGACCACCATCACAATAATGCCCAAAAAGGGAAGTTCGATCGCGGTTGGATTCATTATTTTATGAACACACTCATTTATAATCCAGAATCCAGCTACAAAAATAAGCAACGTTTCAATCGTCCCTGAGATATTCTCCACTTTGCCATGACCATAAGGATGAGCTTTATCCGCAGAGCGACTCGACCATCGGACCGAGAAAAAAGCAATCAACGAAGCAACTAAATCTAAGGAGGAGTGGATCGCTTCCGAGATAATTGCTACTGAACCTGTAAGTACTCCGACCATAAGCTTTAAAGAAACGATAAATGTATTGCTAAGTACAGATAGGAACGCAATCTTTGCACCATTCAAAATTTTCACAACCTTTTCTTAAAAGTACGCTATATTAAAGTTTTTCCATTAGGCAAATAGTATAAACAAAAAAAATCCCACCAACCAATATAGGCTGATGGGATATAAAAAAAACCCTTGCATCGCAAGGATTTGGAAGTTTGAATTATGGAGCGGGTGATGGGAATCGAACCCACGCTATCAGCTTGGAAGGCTGAAGTTCTACCATTGAACTACACCCGCACTAGAAAGTGAATACAAGAGTTATTGTATCATCTCTACAAGTAAAAATCAACATTTTTTTAGTTTACAGGGAAGCGCCGAGGGGTGCCTTTTTTAAAAATATCGCCTCAAACTCTGCTGGTTGAATAGGTTTGCTGAACAGAAATCCTTGAGCTTCATGACAATGCTGCTCACGCAGAAACTGCAGCTGCTCCTTGTTCTCAACACCCTCAGCTGTAACCTTCAGCTTCAAATGATGCGCCATAGAAGTGATTGTAGAGACTATAGCAGCATTGTTGCTGTCCTCCATAACCTCTGATACGAACGACCTGTCGATTTTCAATCTGTCGATCGGCATGTTCTTTAGATAATGCAGGGAGCTGTAGCCTGTACCAAAATCATCAATACTGATGAAGACACCAAGCTCTTTCAGACGTTTCAGCTGATCAAAGGCTGTTTCTTTATCCAAGGTCATACTCTCAGTAATCTCAAGGTCGACATAACACGGATCTAATCCAATGTCGGTTAAGATGGTATGAATCCTCCCTGCTAGATTAGGCTGAAGGAATTGCCGCATAGATAGGTTGATGGAGACGCAAATCGGCACATAGCCGGCCAGCTGCCATTTTTTATTCTGCAGACAAGCTGTTTTGAGAACCCATTCCCCAATCGGAACAATGAGGCCACTCTCCTCAGCTAACGGGATAAATTCCGCAGGAGAGACCAGACCACGCTTCGGATGATTCCAGCGGAGCAGGGCTTCCATTCCTACGATCTCTTCCGTCTCAAGCAAAACCTTTGGCTGATACACCAGAAAGAATTCATTGCGTTCAAGCGCTCTGCGGAGGTCATTTTCCAGCTTTAGACGTTCCTTTGCTTTCATCTGCATAGCTGGGATATACCGGCGAATCTCCACTCCCTGTTCCTTGGCATTATGTACAGCCGTATCAGCATTCTGAATTAGATGTTCCGCAGTTTCACCGTCACCGGGATAAATACTTAAACCCATACTAAGCGAAATATGGTACTCCCCCGACTCTAAAGCAATAGGTATCTCAAATAATCGATGCAGCTCCGTAGCTCGAACTAAACATTCTCCAAGACTTGCTCTCTCCATCATAAGAAAAGCGAACTCATCTGCCCCCATACTATAAAGCTCTTCAGTAGATTTGGCCTCATTCACAAGCCGCTCAGACACCAGCTTCAATAAATGGTCTCCGGCAAAATGGCCCAGGGAGTCATTTATATTCTTGAAATGATTAATATTCATAATAGCTAACGCTGAGAATTTATCGCTCGTTTTCTTCTCTCCAGCAATAATCATCTCTTCTACACGCTGCGTCAGACGACGTCTATTGGGAAGTCCCGTTAAATCATCATGATAGGCTAAATAATTGATCCGTTCCTCAGCCAACTGCTTTTCGTAAAAGGGTTCTTCAATCGTCAGACGATATACTCCGGTAAGCAGCAAGTAGTAAGCAACTCCGCTACACACCATTCCAAAAAGATCATCTATATTGCCACTACTGAATGGACTCATAAAAAAGGCTTGGCCCAAAGAGAAAAAGATAAGTGCTCGAATAATAATAAGCAGTGAGGCTGACTTTTCACTTTTTTCAGGAAATACAATAACTGCAACACCTGCCAAGTAAACAAAAAGAACTGCTAAATCAGCAATCTGCTTCAAAGGATTCATCCAAGGCTTAGTTAATAACTGAGGCAACGCCGAGTGGCTGAGAATAAACAAAACAATGGAAAGCACAATCAGCATGAAGGCTATTCTAAACAATTTTCTTTTTTCAGAGACAGACACGGGCTTATCTTCCCTGCTAAAAATAAACAACATTCCTAAACCGCTGATTAGTCGTGAGAGGGTTCGCAGCCACAACGATTCTTCAAAAGTTATGAATGATGAAATCAACGGGATGCCCACAAAACCCAGTGTATGCAAAAAATCAATAATACATATTCCACCAAAAAGAGCAGCGGCATATAATCTTCCTTTAGATAATCTGCTAGAGAAGAATAACCAGCCCTGTGCAAATATTGCAAATCCAAAAGCAACATTACAGCAGCCGACAATGAGATAGAGAGAAGAAATAATATCCCAATCGTCCAATCGGTTAAGCGATGTATGGAAAATTTGAATTAAAAGGAACAGCAAGGCGCCTACAGCAGCTGCTTGAATTGTCTTTTTCTCTTCTTGTCTCATAAGTCCCTCGCGTCTGAAAATAATATCTATTAATTAACATTCAAGTATAGTTATGTCCTACGTATAAATATCGGCGGGATAGGACTTTTAAGTTACATTTCTTTTATCGGCATTCAAATGGAAGGCGCGTTTATAAGTTATATATTCATAAATCTTGCATAAATATAAACCATTTTCTGCTAGCAGGCAACCAAAAAAGCACTTCCCCCTACGAAAGGGTTCAGTGCTTCTAAGAAACTCAGGTTTATTTGTCACCAAAGGTTACTTCTGGTGTTGTAAGCTTATCAAAAAAATCAACGGATTTATCCTTGTCTGCAGATGCACGAAGTGCCATTGCTGAACGTGGATGCTCATCAAGTGTACCTGTGATCATATAAGGAATGATATAGCCCCACTCCTCTTTCTCACGCAAAGGAATCATCAGGCGTTCAATAATATCAAGCACAGGGCGCAAGGAGTAACGTGTATTCTTCAAATGAGTTACTAACAGCTCTGTAGGGCAATTTCCTGCAGCTCGTCCCATCCCATAACAAGAAGCATCCAGTAACTCTACACCATTCTCAGCAGCAATCAACGTGTTGGAGAACGCCAACTGAAGATTATTGTGAGTATGTACGCCTAGACGTTTGTTTGGCAGATGTGTCTTGAACTTCTCAACCAGATAATTCATGTCATTGTGATCCAAGCTGCCGTATGAATCTACAATATATACCACATCAACAACGCTCTCACGGATCATTTCAAAAGCTTCCAACAATTCATTCTCCATAACATTAGACAAAGCCATAATGTTGATCGTTGTCTCATAGCCTAGATCATGGAAAGTTTGTACCAATTGGAGGGCTTTTTCTACATCTTTGCTGTAGCATGCCACACGAATCAAATCCAGCATACTTTCGCTGCGGGGCAAAATATCATTCTCATCCACGCGGCCGATATCAACCAAAGCAGATAGCTTGGTGTGACCTTTTTGCGGAATCACTTTACGCAGGAAATCATCGTCCAGAAAACGCCATGGTCCGGCACCCTCTGCTCCTTTGAGCAATTTTGGTGAATTTTTATAACCGATTTCCATATAATCAACACCAGCTTCATTCAAGCCGGCATATAAGTTTTGTACAAATTCCACACTAAAATCCCAGTTGTTCACTAGGCCCCCATCTCGGATGGTGCAGTCAACAATCTTACATTGATTAGTCTTCATAATTATCTCCCTTCAACTATTGCAATCATTATAACCGCGAATATAGCTTTACTATGCAATTTATATCGTATAATCATACTTTAATGAAGAATAAAATGTAAAGGAATTTCATCTTCTTCTCCTTAATGCTATTACCACAACGTGTCAGCGACAATGATCACAGTAAATAAGCCCTAAAAATGCTACATTACAAGAAAATCATTGAGATTGATTATCAGTCTCTTTTGGAGGGATAAAAATGGCTTCTACCTCTTGCTCATTGCTGCGACTACAACCGGGTTCGACCGGATATATTCATAAAATAGAAGGAATCAATCCTATCCTACGCCGTCGTCTGGCTGATCTTGGAGTGTCCGAGGGTGTGAGCATTCGCCTGAAAGGAAAAGGACCTTTTTTAGGACCTATTACCTTAGAGTGCAATGGACAACTGTTCGCCATCCGCCGGAAGGAAGCTTCATTGATTGAGGTGAACGTGTCTTGAGTTCAATAGCTCTTGTAGGTAACCCCAATACAGGTAAAACCTCTCTTTTCAATACGTTAACCTCCTCATACGAATATGTTGGTAACTGGTCAGGGGTAACTGTAGAAAAGAAGATCGGCAGCCTGAAGAACGGCGCTGGCAAGCTCATTGATTTGCCGGGCATCTATTCCTTGCATCCACTCTCACGCGATGAGGGGGTTGCTGCCCAGTATCTAATAGAAGAATCTCCAGAAGCCTTAATTAATATCGTGGATGCTTCACAGCTGGAACGAAATCTGCTGCTCACGCTTCAATTACTTGAGTATGGCAAACCTACCTTACTCGGACTGAATATGATTGACGTCGCCAATGCACGTGGAATTCGCATCAATCATGAAGTCTTACAATCACGACTGGGTATAACTGTCCTCCCGCTTGTTGCAAGAACGGGAAAAGGCTGCGCACAAGTCCTCAGTATTTTAGAGAAATCCTCTGCGATTCCCGCTGTAAAGTTCAAGTTGAACTACGGTGAGATTGTAGAGCATGCGATATCTTCTATAGAAAAGGAATTACTTCCTATCAAGGACTTACCAAATCACCGCTGGATTGCTCTACAGCTTATGGAGCAGAATCCGGTTATTCTTCATTTTCTAAAGACACGTATGGACACCACCCGCCTGCTAAACATCTGTGAATCCTGTCAGAGTGAGCTACAGATCAAAAAGCTGGCCCTGACGCTCCCCCAATGGATTCGCTCACAGCGGATGGATTATATCCACTCCATTTGTGAGGTTGTACTTGATACAACAACGCAGAAACCTCATAACTTAACAGAAAGATTAGATTCCATATTGACGCATCGTTTTCTAGGACTGCCCTTATTTATCTTCTTTATGTATGCTCTCTTTAAGACCACATTTGACTGGGTCGGCGGACCTCTATCAGATCTCCTCGATGGCCTGATCTCCGGACCGATTAGTGATGGAGCCAATTCCCTGCTTCAGACGCTTGGAGCATCCAGCTTCACGCATGCCCTGATTGTCGATGGATTAATTAGCGGTGTAGGGGGCGTCCTCGTCTTTGTCCCGCAAATCTTCATTCTCTTCCTGATCATTTCCTTCTTGGAGGATTCAGGATACATGGCTCGGGTTTGCTTATTAATGGACAGCACCATGGAACGTATGGGACTAAACGGAAAAGCATTTATTCCATTCATCATTGGCTTCGGCTGCAATGTACCTGCCATAATGGCGGCGCGCAGCATCGAACAGCCCAAAGACCGCATGCTGACCACCTTGCTAATGCCGCTGATGTCCTGTTCTGCGAGACTGCCTGTTTACGCTTTATTCGCAGCTGTGTTTTTTCCGGCGCAAGAGGCCGTAGCAGTTCTGTCCATGTATGTGATGGGTATTGTGTTTGCTCTGATTCTTTGTAAGGTATTCTCTAAATATTTATTCAAAAATGAATCCTCAGTTTTCATGATCGAGCTTCCACCTTATCGTATGCCGCAGATCAAGACCTTATCGCGCAGCACTTGGGAAAAGGGCAAGGGTTTCCTGCGAAAAGCTGGAACTATTATTCTTGCAGGCTCAGCAATTATTTGGTTTATGTCTTATGCCGGTCCTGGCGGGTTTGATGTGGACATGGATCACAGCTTCCTGGCTAAGTTTGGGGGTATGATCGCACCGCTACTGGCACCGCTTGGTTTCGGAACATGGCAGGCTGGCTCTACGTTGGTTCCGGGATTTTTGGCAAAAGAGGTCGTAGTCTCTACCATGAATATCATCTATCATGCACCAGATGCTGCTGGTTTAGAAAATCAAATCTCTCAAGTCTTCACACCGCTAAGTTCGATCAGCTTCATGGCCTTTATCCTGCTTTATATTCCTTGTTTGGCTACTGTAGGGGTAATCAAAAAAGAAACAGCGTCTTGGAAATGGACCTTCTTCTCCATGGGGTATTCTCTCGTTCTGGCGTATATCGTATCTTTAATTATTTTTCAAGGCGGACGGTTATTAGGATGGTCGTAAACTTGTAAATTATAAGATTCTCATGATGAAAGTGGGGTACCATTATGATAAATGTTGTGATTGTCGCCTTAATTTTCGGTTATTCTGGCTGGACCATCTATCGACATGTGCAAAAGGGAAAGCAGGGCGCTTGTGCAGGCTGTGATAAAGGAAAAAGCTGCTCGGCAGCATCGATGGATTCCCCGCTTTCTTGTTGTTCAACACCGGTTAACAACAAGAAGTAGGCTTGTAAAATGGGCAATAAATAGTGATTTATCGTTTAGCCTCCTTAACTAACGGGTATGTTTGTTATAAGCAACTACAGACAATACCAAGGAGGTAATTCCTATGAATACCAAAAAGACATTATTTACAACGGTCGCATTGGGAGCAGCATATTTACTGAAGAATAAGGGAACTCGCGATAAAATTATGAACGGCATTCAATCTTACACTTCCCAATCGAAGGCCAAAAAATCCAGTCGTACTGTTTAAGCTTCTGCTCTTGGATTTCAATAAAGGGGTGTTCCCTAAACCAGACTCTGGTTTAGGGAACACCCCTTGTTGTTTAGAACGGACAGCTCCCCGGATGTTTAGATCTCGCTTTCGCTCAGCAGCCACTGAATGATAGAACGAACCATGACACCTGTTGCTCCCTTAGGATTAACTCCACGTTCTTTAGATACATATGCAGTGCCAGCAATATCTAGATGAATCCATGGCAAGCCCTCAGCAAACTCACCTACAAATAATCCGCCTGTAGTGGCTCCACCATATCTTCCAGCAGTGTTACGGATATCGGCAACCTCGCTCTTTAGCATCTCACGAAATTCCGGGTATGCCGGAAGCTGCCAGACCTTTTCCCCTGAATAGCTTGAAGCGGCCAGAAATCGCTCCAGAAACGCTTCATCATTAGTTACAGCACCTGTTGCTATATCTCCCAAAGTGGACAACACAGCGCCTGTCAGTGTAGCTACATCGATAATATGTTTCGCTCCCCATTCCCGAGCATAAGTCAGCGCATCTCCCAGGACAATTCTGCCTTCAGCGTCGGTATTCAACACTTCTATCGTTCGTCCGCTCATGGAGGTAATAACATCTCCAGGCTTAAAAGCATTGGCCGATGGCATATTCTCCGCAGATGGAATAACCATAACGACATTAATTCGTGGACGTAAGCGGCCAAGCGCCTCCATTACTCCGAGTACAGCCGCTGCCCCACCCATATCACTAATCAGCTCTTCCATGCCTGGTGCTCTTTTTAAGGAAATCCCGCCGGTGTCAAAGGTAACTCCCTTCCCTACAAGCCCCACTACCTTATCCCAATTCCCTGTCCCCTGATAACGGATGACGATCATTCGTGGAGGGTTTACACTTCCTTTTCCGACTGCGAGCAATCCGCCCATTCCTTTTTGCTCAATTTCCCGTTCATCCAGCACCTCAGAAGGAAAGCCATATCGCTCAGCAACCTCTATAGCGGCCACAGCAAGGTCTGAGGGGGTCAATAGATTACCAGGCATGTTGGTCAAGCTCCGCGCCAAATTCGTGGCCTCACCGAAAGCTAGCCCCTTCTGAATGCCTTGAGTCCAATCCCGTCCGGCATTACCCTCTAATTTCTCTTTTATAGTGAAAACAACTGCTGTTGGGCCTGTATAAAAAGACTGCACCTGCTTATAGGTAGCCCGACGATAGGAACCTAGCATTAGCCCCTCCGTCAGCGCATAAGCAGTAGAAGTCACATCCTTCTCTACGGTAAGCTCCTGCAAGGTGTCCGGTACTTCAAATACCAGCTTGAGCGCCTTCAAACGAAGCGCTGCACGAGCTGTCTGAGCCCCCATTTGCCTTAGATCCTCAGTCGTGAGAAGTTGGTCCCCCCTGCCAACCAAAATAACAACAGGACAACCAGATGAATTCTCAGCAGGTAGTACATAAGTCTGATTAAGCTTGCCTTTAAATAAACCCGTCTTTCCCAATAGGCGAATTCTGTCATCCCATCCTTCGGAAAAGCCTCCATTCTCGACCTCAGACTCAGAAATAATAAGGATAAGGGCATCACCCTGCACATTGTTGGCAACACCACTGTTGTATTCTATATTCATTGTGATTACCTCCATTTGTTTCCCAAAACCAACACCCATTGTAACATAACAAAGGCTGATCTCCGCATCTGTATTATCCGCAGGGATCAGCCTCTTATTACTTATTCTAATGGATTAATGGCAAAGAGATCACAAAATGAGTACCCTCGTTAACTCTGCTGCTAACAGAAATGCATCCGCCATGATTTTTGATGATGCGGTCACTTACGGAAAGACCCAATCCTGTACCATTCTCTTTGGTAGTAAAGAAAGGATTAAATAACCTGTCCAGTGTACGAATATCCATTCCTTTACCGTTGTCAGATATGAAAATACGGACCTCAGAGCCTTCTCTGCGGGCACCAACCTCGATTTTCCCCATGGAATCATCTTCTCGATCCGCTACAGCCTCCATTGCATTTCTAATCATATTAAGCACGACTTGCTTCATCTGTTTGACATCGCCAGAAATCACCATGTCCTCTTGAAGAGGATGAAGATTGATCTGGCAGCCTTTCATTAAAGCTTCGCTCTCTGTAAGGAGAACAACCTCCTTGAGCAATGCGGACACGGGTATCATCCCCACCTGCGGAACTGACGGCTTAGAGGAGGACAGAAATTCATGGATAATATCGTTCGCACGATCGATCTCGGCCAATATAATTTTGGCATATTCCTCTTTCCCCAGCTGATGCAAGTATGGATGAAGCAGTTGAATAAATCCCCGGATCGCGGTCAACGGATTCCGGATTTCATGGGCAATAGATGCGGATAATTTGCCTAGCATAGCTAAGCTATCGTTCTGGTAAGCCGTTTGTTCGATTAACTTATAATCCGAGATTTCCTTGACAGTGAACAAATAACAGCCTTTCATTTGCTCTCCGCAGCATAAAGTAACCTTCCAGTAACGGCCATACTCGTCTAGAAACTCATAATTTGATTTTCCTTTGTATACCATCTCTCTGTAGCTCTGCAGTACTTGTTTTTTCTTGGAACGGCTCAGTCGAACATTAGACAGCAGATGGGAAAATGTGCAGCCCACAAGAGAGTGACGGGTAAGTTCAAGCATCCCGTACATTTGCTTATTTACAAAACTTATAACTCCCTCTTCATCAAAAAGCATGATTCCGCTGTCAATATTCTCTAGAACATCCTCGTATGTAGTATCCACAGGTCCAGTTTGATAGGTTCTTCCCGGTAATAGAAGACTTTCTTGATATTGGCTAATCACGATACGAAGTTCCCCCTTTTACTGCATTTGACGAAGACGCTTAAGCGACATCAAATTACTATGTATTTGAGTGTATGACGAAGCCGCCAGAACATTCGGTAATCGTTGCACTTTTTCCAACCGGTTCAATTATATTCCAATCATATCCAAGAGAACTAGACAACGCAATCGGAGAAACTGTCGAATGGTAAAAAAATTCATAAAATGATTCCAAAGACATATGAAACATCACATCAAATTATATTTATCGCTATTTATTCGCCTAAATGATTTAAAAAAATCTAAAAAGGATCACGAAAAACTAAAAAGGATTATAAAAAGCTAAAAAGCCCCCGCGATTGCGGAGGCTTACATGGAAAAATGGGGCATGCCAAAAAAATTAGTAATAAACTTATGCCTTTTGTTGCAGGCGTAGACGGCGCTGACTCATCACAGCTAACCTTTTTTTCAATTCCCGTTCCCACTTGGTATCCTCAATCTGTTTGGCTACAGCTAGCAGATCAAGCGCCATATCGATTTGATTGCGTACAACGGCTAGAGGATCTTCACTCTCGACGTTAATGACGTTCTCGAAAATTGCAGTTTCGTCTTCCATGACATAGTCCTGAAAGTCCACGTCGGTAACACCATCTCCATGTGCATATTCCGCTAAGATCTCATATTCATTCTCGACCTTGTAGTGAACCTCCACACGATGACATACCGGACAAAAAAGCAGGGGAACATTATGGACTTGCGTGCGATAATGTTTTAGGGTCCCCTTTGTTCCTACCATACTCGCTCCACAGCAAAAGCTCATATTTGTTCGCCCTCCTTAGAAATAACCCTTTGATTGTTTATTATTGTATTACATTACCCCAATGGAGATTCCTCCACTCGAGGACATAATATAACTTTTCGCGCCTATTTTCAAATCTATTTAGATATACAAGATCTTTTGGTGCAAAAAACCCCCTTACAGAAAATTTTCTGCAAGGAGGTAGAAATCAGAATATCAAAGATCACTATGATAACGGTCTAAAATTTACAGATTCTTATCGCCCGGCTTCCAGTTCATTGGGCATAAACCACCAGATTGCAAGGCTTGCAGAACACGAAGAGTTTCTTCCACACTGCGGCCTACATCATTGTGGTTAACGACTTGATATTTCAATTCGCCTTCAGGATCGATAATGAACAAGCCACGCAATGCGATACCTTCTTCTTCAATCAAAATGCCATAGTCTTTAGAGACTTGTTTCGTAATATCAGCTGCAAGCGGGAAATTCAAACGACCAAGGCCGTTGGAATCCTTAGGGGTATTAATCCAAGCTTTGTGGCTGTGGATCGAATCGATGCTTGCGCCGAGAATCGCTGTATCAAGTGCTTCAAACTGCGCTGCTGCGTCACTGAGAGCTGTGATTTCAGTTGGACATACAAATGTGAAATCAAGCGGATAGAAGAAGAATACGAGCCATCTGCCACGATAATCAGACAAGCTTACTTTACCAAAATCCTTACCATCACCAGATACGGTTTCCATAGTAAAATCGGGAGCCGGTCTACCTACTAAACGTTCCGCCATTGCTAGAATCCTCCCTCTGATTATGTAAGAAAAAATACCATTTGTATCTCTCAATATACTGAAAAATGCTGAAATAGATAATATCTTGTCTACTTAACAAATGGTATCATCGCACAAAATCAAAGTCAAGATTAGATCAATTATTTATTTATAATTATTATAAATAGAAGATTAGGCTTTGCGGATTGCTGCAACAATCAGGTCGCCCATTTCAGTTGTACTGATCGCTTTGCTCTTATCCACGGCGATATCACTTGTACGGTGTCCTGCATCCAATACTGCAGCAACTGCCGCTTCGATTGCAGCAGCAGCATCCTCATAACCAAAGGTTAAGCGGAACATCAGGGCCAGCGACAAGATTGTTGCGATCGGGTTCGCAAGCCCTTGTCCGGCAATATCAGGAGCAGAGCCGTGAACGGGCTCGTAGAGACCATAGTTGCCGTCACCCATCGAAGCTGAAGCAAGCATACCGATAGAACCTGTCAGCATAGCAGCCTCGTCGCTCAAGATATCACCAAACATGTTCTCAGTAACGATAACGTCAAAGCTAGATGGACGGCGCAGCAGCTGCATTGCGCAGTTATCAACCAGTACATGCTCTACCTCTACCTCCGGATATTCTGGAGCAATCTTATTCACAACCTCACGCCACAAACGTGAAGTTTCAAGTACATTCGCTTTATCAACACTCGCCAGTTTATTACGGCGCTTGCCGGCAATCTCAAAAGCTTGGCGGACAATTCGTTCTACTTCCATTACGTTATACACACAGGTGTCCACAGCTTCTTCACCATGTTCTCCTTGACGGCGCAATTTATCTCCGAAGTAAATCCCGCCAGTCAGTTCGCGAACTACCATAAGATCTGTGCCTTCCAGGACTTCAGGCTTCAAAGTCGAAGCATCCTTAAGACAGTCAAATACGACAGCTGGACGCAGGTTGGAGAACAACCCCAGTGCTTTGCGAATTCCAAGTAGTCCGGTTTCGGGACGAAGCTCCTTTGGATTATTATCCCATTTTGGTCCACCAACAGCACCCAATAACACAGCATCTGCGCTACGACAGATTTCAAGTGTATCTTCCGGCAGCGGAGTGCCCTTCTCGTCTATTGCGATACCGCCAAATAATGCGTGCTCTGTTTCAAAAGCATAACCGAATACTTCTTCTGTTACTTTTAATACTTTTTCCGCTTCTGCTACAACTTCTGGTCCAATACCGTCCCCTGCGATTACGGCGATTTTTTTAACTTCACTCATCTCAGTCACTCCTCAAGTTTTCTGCTCTAACAGACATAGTTCTTCTTTATATTGTTGTATCATACCCAGTCGTAAAGGACAAAGATATAGATTCTATTGAGCTGATAGGTATAGCCTATAAATAGAGAGGATCAGACCACTACCGTCAATGCTGAGCATATTTGCTCTTAGTTCTGAAGATGTTTACAATTAATATGAAGTCATCTATCAAAGGAGTGAATGCGAAGTGCAATATGCAAAGCTTGGCAAATCCGGCATGAAGGTCAGTCGCCTATGTCTAGGAACGATGAATTTTGGCCCGCAGACGGATGAAAAAGAAGCCTTCCGCATCATGGACGCTGCACTGGATGCAGGTGTTAATTTTTTTGATACCGCTAACATTTACGGCTGGGGCGAAAATTCTGGCCTGACTGAAACCATTATCGGACGCTGGTTTAAACAAGGCGGCGGACGGCGGGAAAAGGTTGTACTAGCCACCAAAGTTTATGGAGCCATGAATGATAACCTTGATGGTCCTAATGATGAAGAAGGATTATCCTCATATATCATTCGCCGCCATCTTGAAGGGTCCCTGCAGCGTCTTCAGACCGATCATATTGAATTGTACCAGATGCATCATATAGACCGCAGTACGTCCTGGGAAGAGCTCTGGGGGGCTTTCGAGCTGGCTGTGAGTCAAGGCAAGATTGGTTATGTCGGTTCCAGTAACTTTGCAGGCTGGGATATCGCCATAGCTCAACAAGAAGCAAAGGCTCGTGGTTTTCTTGGACTAGTCTCAGAGCAGCATAAATACAGCCTGACCTGTCGGCTTCCTGAACTTGAAGTTTTGCCAGCCGCTCGCCATCTGGGGCTAGGTATTATTCCTTGGAGCCCACTCGATGGAGGTCTGCTCGGAAGAAATGCACTCAAAAAAATAGAGGGCAGCCGGAGTGGCGGAAATGCAGATCGTGTAGAGCAGCACAAGAGCCAGCTTGAGGCTTTTGCCAGCTTATGTATGGAGCTGGGAGAACCACAGGATAATGTCGCTCTTGCTTGGTTACTGGCTAATCCTGCTGTAACTGCTCCAATTATCGGCCCCCGCACCCTGGAGCAATTTGAGAGTGCGCTGCGCAGTCTTGAGATTGTGCTAGATGAAGCTGTGCTTAAACGACTAGATGAAATATTCCCTGGACCCGGCGGTGAAGCCCCTAAAGCGTATGCTTGGTAGGTAAGTTCTATCACAAAGGAGCTGAGGCCTCAGCAGAATCAATACGCTGAAGCCCAGCTCCCTTTTATTCATTCTTATTCAGCTGTGTCCACGGTCACACTTCCATTACTCGTGCTTAAGTCCACAGTATAAGTGGCTTTACCAAGCACAGCGGTACCATAGCTATCGCCGTCCCGATCCCAGGGTACATTCCCCTTCAGCGAGCCATTGCTTGTATCTGCAATAATCTTCGCATCCGACACGGCCGGCAAGCCCACTATAATCTTCCCGTTACTGGATGTACATTTCCAGTTTCCGGTCACTGCTGAGTTTATAGTAATTTTGCCGTTGCTGCTCTTGGCTGACAACGCCCCATCAATGTTATCCAATACTATGGCTCCATTAGAGCTCACGAGTTCAACTTCACCTTGGATATTCTGTACGGATAGTGACCCATTGCTGGTATGCGCATCCACTTCGCCGACAATATCATGAATATTTAATGCACCATTACTTGTCTCAACCTCTATACCTGACTTTAGATTCCAGGCTTCTATAGAGCCATCACTTGTCTCAACCTCAACAGCAAGGTTATTGGGTGCACTTACATTTAGATAAGGACTTTTGGTATTGAATCCAAACTGAATGTTAGAGAACCAATTATGATCGGTATCAAGCTCCATAATCAGTGTATCTCCTTCAGTACTAACCTTCCATTTCTTTTCTAGTGCACTTTCAGCATCACTTTGCGATTTTCCAGGCAGCAGTAAACTTCCCTCATAATCCAAAGAGCTTCCAGCTACACCCTCAACCTTTACTTTTCCACTTGGAAGTACAATTTTGAGCGTCGTAATATTCTCTTTCACTTCCACATTCCCACTAAGCGGAGTTAGATGTGTATTACCGATCAGATTGCTGAGTGAACCTCCGGCCATTACTGTCTGAGCACCACTTGCTCCGATCAGCACAATAATTAACAGGATGGCCCAGCCGCTTACACGGCTTTTGACATCGGATTTGATAAAAAGTCTAATCAACATCTCAAGTCCGAATAAGACCAACAACGCCGGCCATAAAAAACCAAGCACCTCATAGCTGATCATATCATACTGAGCCATCACGATAATGACACCAAGGGCAATGCAGCCCAAGGCTGCTGTGAAACTTCCTATTTTCCATCTCCCCATAGTTAAATCCCCGTTTCTTATGCTCTCGTATTGTTCCTTAACATCTTCAGTCCGTACGCAATCAGACCCACTGATAATAAGATCGTGCCGATGTTGATCTCAGTCAGCATATCCCAAAGGGTAGGGAAAGCTGTGATTACCAACATGAGGAATCCAGCAACAACACAGCCGATTCCCACCCAAGCTGGATTGATCTCTTCATGCGGATATCCAGGCATAGAGGACATCCCCATGGTCCAAGGGGCTCCGAAGCTGTCTGGATGAAACATCATTCGTTCGTGTTCAGCAGCAGTTATTTTCATCCAAGCCGCCTTCTGCAGGGCATCAAACAATTGATAAAACCACAGCGCCGCCAGGGCAAACGGGAAGATCAAGGGCTCGGACGGAATAAACATTATACATAAGGACGCCCCGATCATAAACTGTAAACCCTGCTTTTTAAAGCCTAAGTACAAATGACCTACTCCAGGTACCATAGCCAGCATAAAAGTGAGCCAACGTCTCTTCTTAATCATAATACATCCTCCTAAAATTTGGGTAGCAAAACTTTAGCCAATTTAAACATCTATTAATGATCAATTATTTTATTTCTATCTCCCAAAGCCACCAAACCACTGGGTTACTGAATTCGACATATGGCCGTTTATTTCGGTAATGCCATAGGCCAAATTCTCAAATACCCCAAACTGCAACAATAACAAACTGAGGCAAGCAGCCACTCCATAATGAATCCATGAGGTTTTTGGGGCAGAACGACGTCTTACATTTGTCGCCTTAGTCGCTCGTGATCTGCGCCCTGTTTCGAGCTGCTCAATATGTGTCATAACATCTGCTGCGAGATCCGGGAAGTCCATCTGCGCCTGCAGCTGTTCTCTGTCAGCATCCATTTCCGACCACAGCTCCGACATTGCTTTGGCTTCCTCCAGCCACTCTGCGCAATCAGGACATGACTCTATGTGCAATCGGATACTCAGCTCCATCTCTGGAGACAGTAGGCCGTCTATATAATGTGGCATCCATTCCTTCACTATTGCACAATTCATCGCCATTCCTCCCTTTGTTTACGCATCATCTGTCTGGCTCGATAAAGCTGCGATTCGATTGTTTTCACGGAAACTCCCTTTTGCTCTGCAATCTCTTGGTAGGAATTCCGCTGAAAATAGTACAGCTGGACGACCGACCGGTACGGTTCCGCCAGACTGTTCACATTCTCTCCTAATTCAGCTGATGTTTCCTGCTCAAGTACCTCATGCTCCGGAGTTTGAGACGTTACCCAATCATTTTCTGTGTAATCAGCTGCACTTCGGTACTTCCACTCCCTATCGTTGGCCCGTTTCCAGTCCAGACAGGTGCGGTAGGCAATCCGATACAGCCATGTCGAGAAGGAGGACTGTCCTCTGAAAGAGGGGAGCGCTTTATATGCTTTTATAAAAACCTCCTGGGCCATATCTTTGGCCGATTCGGCTTCCCCTGTGATTTTGACGCATACTCTGTATACCATGCCTTGGTAACGTGTCACCAAATGCCCAAAGGCTTGATGTTGACCGTTCAGCACAGCAGCAATCCATTCTGCCTCTTCCAGCTTTCTCCCCTCCTTCACCTTCATAACGTTAGACGCCAGACAATCCTTCCCCCCTGCAACCTATGCATAAATTTTTTTGAATTTTTTGAAATAGGCCGAAGAGAGGAATATATAGTTTGTTGTCGAATAATGTTTAACTACTATGACTAAAAGAAAACTCTTCTTAATTATCGCATTGTTTCTTATTATACTCACTGGATTTCGTATCCTATGGGTAATGATTTCTCCACACACCACACAACCACCATTGATCAATGGGGTGTTGGATTTACGGGATCAAAATTTGAATCCGGACAAACTTCTTATTTTAGATGGGCAGTGGGAGTTCTACCCGGGTATGCTGCTTCCTTCATTCAACGAACAATCTCTAACTTCTGCTCCTACAAAATATATACAAGTCCCGGGGAACTGGAAAGATGCACTTAGCGATAGCGATAGTGATAAATCTGCTTATGGCTACGGCTCCTATCGACTACGTGTGCTTACAGATAATAATAAGAAGCAATCTTATAGTCTTCTCATTTCCGGAGCTCGCTCTTCTTCAGAAGTGTATATCAATGGTGAACGGCTGGGCAGCTCTGGCACTCCTGCTGAGAATAAAGAGCACTATATCCCATACATACTGCCTTATTCAGTATCCTTTACAACCGATAAAAATGAGATTGAAATTGTGATCCATGTAGCCAACTATTCCTTCTCCCAAACGGGGGGAATTTCTAAAACGATTGTATTTGGCAGCGAAAAAGCTTTAACACAGGAAAGACTGCTATCTATTAGCCTACAGTTGCTATTATGTGTTGTACTGCTGCTGCACGCTGTATATGCTGTTATTTTATATATAATTGGGCTGCGGCAAAAGATGTTGATCTATTTTTTTCTGCTGGTAATATCCGCTATAACTACTGTACTTATAGATGATGACAGGCTTTTATTGCACGTACTTCCCTTGAACTATCAATGGAATTTCAAACTATTTTTTATCTCTTATATTGCTGTATTTATTTTTATCCTGCAGACAAGCAAACATCTTTTGTTCGCGGATTTAAAAATAAAAAGTATTCGTATCCTAACCATCCTGTCCATAGTAGACATCCTGTTCATATTATTTGGACCCGTTGTTCACTATTATGAATTTCACACACTGATTTTCGGCATAAATTTATTAGTTTTAGCATTAGGTGTCGTAATTCTTTTTCTGAGATCTATTGTTAAAAATTACGAAGGCTCTATTTTCCTGTTGTTATCCATGCTTGCCATCGTTAACAGCACACTTTGGGGAATGTTCAAGAATTATAACTGGGTCAACGTTACCTATTATCCTTTTGATCTAATTATCGCCTTTTTGTGCTTTGCGACTTTTGGATTTAAGCGATATCACTGGAATACTAAGGAGACAGAAAAACTGGCGCACAGCCTGCAGAGAAGTGTTACGCAAAAGGATGTTTTTTTGGCTAACACCTCACATGAATTAAAAAATCCGCTGTACAGTATCATTAACATTGCCGAAACTGTTCTGGACAGCGAGCGTGACACTGTAACGCATCAAAATGCTGAGAATTTAAAACTGCTCATTACCGTTGGAAGACGTATGTCCCTTCTGGTAGACGATCTGCTGGATCAATCCCAGCTCCGTGAAAGCAATATACAATTGCAGCTCAGAGAACTTAAGATTCAATCCTTCGCAGTGGGTGTGCTTGATATGTTCAAATTCTTAACAGAAGGGAAATCTTTAACCTTAATCTCAGAAATACCAGATTCATTCCCTTCTATTGTGGCTGATGAAAAAAGACTCATTCAGATCTTGTTCAATCTGCTTCAAAATGCTGTTAAATATACGACTGTAGGCACGATAAGAATCCATGCAGATATTCATAAAAAATCGGCGCAGATTCATATTACGGATACTGGTCTTGGCATGAACGAGGAGACGTTGCTCAGAGCTTTCCAGCCCTATGAACAGGGCGACTCCAGCATGAACGAAGTTAGCGGTGGCATCGGGCTTGGATTAAGCACCAGCAAGCAGTTAGTTGAACTTCACGGCGGGAAAATAAGTGTAGTCTCTACACTTGGAGAAGGTACTACCTTCACATTCACAATGCCGTTATACGATTCAACCAGCCGGGTATTGAATTCAGAACTGCCCTCTATGACTGAATTCTCGGACACGCCATCTATGATCACTTTATCCAAATTAACCGCGCCGGGTATCGTTTCATCAGCCCATGGCAGGAGACCCAAGCTTCTGGCTGTAGATGATGATCCGGTTAATCTAAAAATACTTACCAACGTACTTTCCATCAAGGACTATGAAATCGTTACGGTGACCAGCGGAAACGATGCTTTACTATTGCTGGATACCGCTCAGTGGGATTTAATTATTACAGATGTAATGATGCCACAAATGTCCGGGTATGAACTGGCGCATAGAATTCGTGAACGTTACACCATTGCTGAGCTTCCCATTTTGCTTCTGACGGCACGAAACCAACCAGAAGATATTTATACCGGATTCATTTCAGGTGCAAATGACTATGTAATGAAGCCTATGAATGCAATAGAGCTGAAGGCCCGTGTACGCTCCTTAACAGATCTAAAACAGTCCGTAAACGAACGGCTTCGTGTGGAAGCTGCCTATCTTCAAGCGCAAATACAACCGCATTTCTTATTTAACACATTAAATTCAATATCCGCGCTGGCCTCTTTTGATATTAATAGAATGAGTCACCTTGTGGATGCCTTCAGCTCTTATTTGCGTTTAAGCTTCAATTTCCTGAATGCTGAGCCTATGATACCGATTGAACGAGAGCTTGAGCTTGTTCGTGCCTACCTCTACATAGAGAAGGAGCGCTTTGAAGATAGGATGACCATTCATTGGGATTATGAGGAAAGCTTGCATTTTCAGCTGCCGCCTCTGACTATACAGCCACTGGTTGAAAATGCTGTCCGGCACGGTATTTTGAGTCGCTCCCAAGGAGGAACGGTGTCCATAACCATCAAGGAACAAGCTGGCGATATTGAAATCACGATATCAGACAATGGCCAAGGCATGAAAAACGAACAACTCCAGCAGTTGCTCAGCAATCCGTCTAATGATGTACGAGGAATCGGATTTTTAAATACACATAAACGGCTGTTGCGGGTCTACGGAAAAGGGCTGCAGATTAAAAGCTCCGAAGGGAAAGGAACTTCTGTGAGTTTTATTATTCCTTCTGACAAAAAAAATCCGATTCGAAAACTTTCTGATTAACAGACAAACTATTGTGAACCCAAATATCAAGTAAGGATTCGACGTATTTTTGGCTAAAATACTATATCTGAGTGGTGATTAATAATGATTCAGGCAATATTAGTTGACGATGAACGGCTTGCCCTTGTGAAATTAGAGTTTATGTTAAAAAAAATACCATCCATACATATAGCCGCTTCCTATACGGACCCCTCGCAGGCCATTCAAGAGGCTCCGTCTTATCATCCTGACGTTATTTTTATTGATATTGAAATGCCTGAAATTAATGGTCTTCAAGCTGCCGAGATGCTCCAAGAGACCTGTCCAAACGCAAATATTATCTTTGTTACCGCGTATAACCATTATGCTGTGGAAGCCTTTGAGATCAATGCGCTCGATTATATTTTGAAGCCTGTGCGAAATGACCGACTACTGAAGGCCGTCCAACGGTTAGAAGAAAGATTGTCACTTGCCCCAAAACTCATCATTGCAACAGAAGAGGTAACCATTCGTTGTCTTCAATCGCTTCGTTTTGAACGAGGTGGACAATCTCTGAATAATCTGCGTTGGAGAACCTCTAAGGCCCAAGAGTTATTTGCTTTTTTGCTCCATAATCGCAACCGCTTTGTAAGTAAAGACATGCTGATTGAACTGCTGTGGCCTGACTTTAATCTGAAAAAGGCTTCTACCCATCTCTATACAACAATTTATCAAGTCCGGCAATGCTTAAAGCAGAATGAAGTCGACCTGCATATCAGCAACCTTAGCGGGGGGGAAGGCTATACCCTTGAAACCGGATCAATGTTGATCGATGTAGATAAGTGGGAACAGGGGATTCTGGCTCTGGAAACCATTAGTGAAGTTAATTGTGCGGAGCATCAAGTTTTATTCGAGCTTTATTCTGGAGATTACTTTGACGATTATGATTATTTATGGGCCGAAAGTGAGCGGCAACGCCTTCGTACCATTTGGCTGCACCATGCAATGGGCATTGCCCAATTTTATATAGAAAGCAACAGAATTGCCGAAGCCGTTACTGTCTATCAACGAGTAGTGCAGCTGCAGCCTTATTTTGAACAAGGGCATTTAGGATTAATGAAGGTCTACGACAGTATTGGAGAACGTTCCGCTGTGGAAGAGCAGTACAAGCTGCTCAAGGATTTGTTCCAAAAGGAACTTAACCTTGGCCTTCCAGCCAGCGTTGAGCACTGGTACGAGCAATGGGAACAGTTTAACCATAGAGTGCGATGAGCTAAATACCCTATCAAGACATAATAAAGACACCCGGTTTTATCCGGGTGTCTTTATTATTACCTTCCTAGTTATTACGTTTGAATCGTCTTGTTAATACAAACCCTAGTAGTACCAGACTTCCACCTACCAAGTAGATCGGAAATGCGCTGTCTTCTCCCGTTTTCGGAAGCTGAGTCGGTTTATTGCTGTTATTTCCTGGCTTAGTAACTGTACCCTTTGGTACTTCCTCCACATCAATCTCTATAAGGATTTCTTCTTCATTTCCATTCTCATCTGTAACAATAATGGTGAACTTATCTTTACCAATATAGCCCGGATCAGGTGTGTAGACCCATTTGCCATCCTTAGTAATAATTACTTTACCATGTCCCGGCTCATCTCCCAGGCTTGGCACTCCCCCAAGTGGAATTTCACCTTCAATAGGAACATCTTCATTGGTAATCTCTTTCTGCACAGGTGGAGTTACCTGCGGAACAACAGGCGTACTAGTTGCCACAGGCTGGCTTGGAGTAGCTGTGGGCGTAACCGTTGGCGTTGCTGTCGACACTGGCGTTACCATCGGTGTTGGTGAAGGTGTTGCCACCACAACTGGTGTTGCTGTTGGCGTAGAAGTAACGACTACTTCCGGAGTCGGTGATGGTGTCCAGATAGGACCTGTCGGTTCCTCTGGCGTCGACGTTGGTGTTGCTGTCGGCGTCGACGTTGGTGTTGCTGTCGGCGTCGACGTTGGTGTTGCTGTCGGCGTCGACGTTGGTGTTGCTGTTGGCGTCGACGTTGGTGTTGCTGTTGGCGTCGACGTTGGTGTTGCTGTTGGCGTCGACGTTGGTGTTGCTGTTGGCGTCGACGTTGGTGTTACTATCGGCGTCGACGTTGGTGTTGCTGTTGGCGTCGACGTTGGTGTTACTGTTGGCGTCGACGTTGGTGTTACTGTCGGCGTCGACGTTGGCGTTGCTGTCGGCGTCGACGTTGGTGTTGGTGTTGCTGTTGGCGCTGGCGTTGGTGTTACCGTTGGTGCTGGCGTTACGGTCGGTATAGGCGTTGCTGTTGGTGTCGGAACTTTGTTTTTTACCTCAAGGCTTATCCCTGTCGTCGAAGAAATAGTCACTTCATGTGGTGTTTGATCAAGAACATAACCAGCAGGCGCTGTTTTCTCAATTAATACATATTTCCCACCTGTCAGTTTAGTAAATTCAAGTATCCCGTTGGTATCCGTAGTGCCTTCCTTAATCCAGATCTTATCGGCATCAACTACGCGATACAGATCAAAAACGGCCCCACTTAACACCTTACTCGTATTCCCGTCTTCTACTTTGGTAATCGTCAACGGTCCTCTTACGCCGCTTCCTGTACCGGAGCCGCTAGAGAGCTTAACGATAATTTCTTCGGTACTTACACCTGGAACTACCTTGATGTTTTTACCATCGAAACTAACCTGATTGGTTACTTTATCATTGTTTTGTGCTGTGATCAGGGAATCATATTTTAAAATATAAGCTTCGGAAATATCCTTGAGGAAACTAAGCTTAAAGCTTTCTTTTCCGTCATTATCCGTAGTGATTTCCAGCTTATAATCTGTACCACTCACCAATTCTTGGTTGGTGGATGTTACATCCCCATTGCTCGCAACTTTCGTTTTGTAGACATGGAATGTATTGGACAGCAGGATTTGATTGTCGCTTGGAATATCCGTAATTACCGCTTCTTTTACAAAAGATTGGTTACGGTTGATGTAAATTGTCCAATGAATTTTATTGCCATCCTGCGCACCTTCTTTGTTAACATATTCCCCGCCCTGAGGGATATTAACAGAAGCTTGCAGTTTAGCGGACTCTACTTTCGTACCGTCATATAACGTAGCTGTATTTTTAATTTCATTTGAATCAATCGCTTGATCCGCGAACGTTGTTTTGAAAGTGACGTAGAACGCATAATTAATCGTTTTATTAAATGTCACCTTCAGCTCACTGCCATCCAGCTCCACTTTATAATCAGCAGAATTCACACTAGCTTGAGGAGAAGGATTTCCATCCTTTCCATACTCCCATTTATTCACTTTCACAGAATCCATATTTACAACTTGGCCAGCTGAAATGGTATCAACCAGTTGAGCTTGGCTTAACGTTTTCTGATTATAATTAGCCCCAATGTTCCAAGTGATTTCCTTAGTTACAGCATTGTAGGAACCACTCTTCTTCCCATTGTTTTTAACCTCATCTCTTGGATTAAAGGTTACGGTCGCTTCTTTGTGCTTAGACTCCTGCACCCCATTAACCGTTTCTTTCCAATCGAGTGCACCTGTATTAGTGAATTGAGTTTTGCCCGGAGCCAGCCAATCATAGTTAAAGCTTGTTGTATAAGTAATTGTGTAAGGCTCATTTATCGGCGCATTAAAAGTAATCACAAATCCATCGTTTACTGCAACCGGATCATGCGCATTGTAAACAACACTATGGACGGTAGCAGTTCCACCTTTAGTTGGTTGAACCTTTAATGTACCCGGGACAAGCTTTAATCCGGCATTGCCAAAAGTATCTGTCACCACTAAATTTTCCATAGTCTTGCTGTCATCGTTAATTTGGATAGTCCAATCGAGGGTCTTAGTCGCATAATTAACGTTGCTATAATTTTTATGGAGAATTTGCTGCTTAATATCACTGTAACCCGTTTCTGTTTTTCCATCATAAGTAATCTTGTTCATAATCTGACCATCAACAAATACTCTGCCGTTTGCCTTTGTCTGATATTCAATACGGTAGGAAGAATTTATATCATTGTTAAACTTCAGATCAAAACCGTTTAATCCCGTTGCAGTCGTTGGAGTTATTGTATATTCGCTTGAAGCGATTTCTGCGCTTTTAACCCCGTTGCCATTACTGTCGATCGTTACAGGATAAACTTTAACCGAGCTGAGAATAAGATCTTGGGTGTTATTGAATGTATCCTTCAAAATAGCATTTGCCGCTAAAATTGTTTTTTCATTGTAATTGAAATTAACAGCCCAGGAAATTAACTGATTCGCTGCATCGTATTTGGTGGACTCTTTTGAAAGTGGTTTGCCACGTCCTACTGTAACTGTAGTGCTAGCCTTTTTAGAGAATCCGTTATCTCCTGTTAAGACTGCCTCATTAAAAAAGGTTTTCGCATCTACACCAGTACCCGTAATATCCGTAGAGAAGCCAATCCGGTAGGCCTTAGTAAGCGGGTTATCCGCAAATTTCAGCTTTAACTCTCCCAAAGTGGATCCTGTCACATCATACTTGCTGCTGTCCACTATACTGCCAAGACTCACAGTCCCATCGACCTTCACATCAAGCTCATAAACAGCAATAGATACCGTATTCAGTGATAATCCCGCAGGGAGTGTGTCTGTGACAACTGCATTTTTTACGCTTTCCAGTGCCTTATTCACATCAACCGTCCAAGCGATGCTTGTTGGGTTATAATACTGCGGCTTAGGCGAACCGTCTTTTTCTATAGTAGAGCTAACCTTCGGCTTAAAATTAAGCTCAATGGTCTGAGTACCGCCTTGTATCGGGAAAATCAGGGTTTGCTTCGTGGAGCCAGTAATCTTCTTGGAGCTCAAAAGTGACCTTACGGAGAAAGTCCCTCCCACCTTATCGTGGGTTTCGATATAAGCATTAAATGTAAATACAACGCGGTTAGTATTTTTGTCGACGGTATAAGTCCCTACAGGTTCATCGTCAAAAATAAGATCACCATTCAGATCGTTATAAAGTTCAAACTGTGTTGGAAGATCAAAGGTATAGGTGGACCCCTCCTTATATCCATGCCCATCTGGAAGTGACCATGTATAGTTCAATTCCGAATAGGAATCAAGTTCATATACACTTTCTGTAACCGTATTTGTGTATTTATCATCGGTGTATACAGCAAGCGTAACACTAGTAATGAGGTCATCTCCAATTACAGTACCGTTGCCACTCGCATATGCCTGCGAATTGACTCCAAAGCCTAAGCTGTAAGCCCATTGCGTCACAAGCAAGAATACTACGAGCAATGCGCTAATTTTCTTTTTTGATAACATTATTAAAAATGCCTCCTTTGTCACTCCGTTTATCGTGCTTTTCCTAAGCTTTATCCTTTGAATCCCGTACTCTACTCCCCCGCATTAACCTCCTTGACCCTTTCTCATGATATAAATTTGCAACCTAACAACTATTGTAAATAGTCCATCTATACATAATCTGAACAGCGTCCTATTACAGTCTTAGAGATCTTTTTATTGCAAAAAAAAACAGGGATATGCGCAATAACTCGCATATCCCTGTCTTATTTGCTACTTAATGGAAAGTAAAAATAACATTGTACATTTTATAGACTAGCGTGATCACGTTTGGTGTAAGTCTTGCGTTTCTCCAGAAGCTTGTTAAGCGCATCAATATAAGCGCGGGCACTTGCTTCCAGAATATCGGTGCTAAGTCCACGACCTTGTGCAGCTACTTCTCCCTGCGACAGTACTACATGAACCTCACCTTGCGCATCTTTACCACGGGAGACCGATTTAATCGAATAATCTCCAAGGGTAACTTCCTCATTCGTGGCTTTATCAATAGCATTGTAAATGGCATCTACTGAACCATTACCTTCTGCCTCAGCTACAATCGGCTGGTCTTCCGGACCCGCAATAATAACCTTGGCGGTTGGAACAGCTTCATTACCATAAGTAACGAACATCGTTTGCAGCTTAAAGACTTCTGGCGTATCAATTAATTTCTCTTCAATCAAAGCCAAAATGTCTTCATCTGATACTTCTTTTTTCTTATCTGCCAAATCCTTAAATCTAGAAAAAGCGGTGTTCAGCTCTTCTTCGGACACATCATACCCTAGATCACTCAACTTATCGCGGAAAGCGTGACGTCCAGAGTGTTTGCCGAGTACCAGCTTGCTCTCTTTAAGTCCAATAGTCTCCGGTGTCATGATCTCGTAGGTAGTTTTCTCTTTCAGCATCCCGTCCTGGTGAATACCCGATTCATGAGCAAATGCGTTAGCTCCTACAATCGCTTTATTCCCTGGAACCACCATACCTGTCAGCTTGCTGACCAGACGGCTTGTGCGAGAGATCTCGGATAACGTAAGCGATGTTTTTGCGCCAAAAAATTCAGCCCGTGTCTCAAGCGCTAGCGCAACTTCTTCAATCGCTGTGTTCCCGGCACGTTCACCGATACCGTTGATCGTTCCTTCGATCTGATCTGCACCATTCTGAATCGCAGCCAGCGTATTTGCTGTAGCCATACCAAGATCGTTATGACAATGGGCACTAAGCTGTACGCGTTCAATATCAGGCACATTCTCTTTTAGATATTTAAAGATAGCTCCGTACTCCGAAGGATTCAAATAACCTACAGTATCCGGGATATTAACAACATTAGCGCCTTCCCGGATAGCCATGCCGACCATTTCAGCCATGAAATCATACTCCGTACGGCCCGCGTCTTCTAATGAAAACTCGAGCTTAGGGAAATATTTTTTAGCGTATCGGATAGCAGACTGTGCAGTTTCCAACACCTGAGCCTTATCCATCCGTAGCTTATGCTGGCGGTGAATAGGAGATGTAGCTAGAAAAATATGAATACAAGGGTCCTGCGCTCCCTGTAGTGCTTCTTTTACAGCATCAATATCTGTCTCTCTAGAACGAGAAAGGCCGATTACCGTGACGTTCTTCACAGCTCTTGCCACCGCATTAACAGAAGCTAGATCACCTGGAGAAGCTGCAGGAAAACCCGCTTCCATGCGATCAATTCCCAGCTTCTCTAACTGGTAAGCGATCTCCACTTTCTCACGCGTGTTGAGGTTCACACCTGGTGACTGCTCTCCATCTCGCAGTGTCGTATCGAACACATAAATTTTCCGCATGCTAAGCACCTCCCAAAAATTGTGCTGAAACTCTCAAATGCGGCTCGCAAAGTCACGGCCGCATTTGAAGGTAATACTATTTAATCATAAGTATGATTATGATTATTTCTTAATCCAGTGCATCATTTCACGCAATTGGCTACCTACAACTTCTACTGGGTGAGCAGCTTCGTTGCGGCGAGTAGCGGTAAGGAAAGCACGTCCGGATTGGTTTTCAAGGATAAAGTCACGAGCGAATTTACCTTCTTGAATATCTGTCAGAACAGCTTTCATAGCTTTTTTAGTATCTTCAGTTACAATGCGTGGTCCAGTTACATAGTCACCGTACTCAGCAGTGTTACTGATGGAATCGCGCATGCTGGACAATCCGCCTTCGTATACCATGTCAACGATCAGCTTCAATTCGTGCAGACATTCGAAGTAAGCCATTTCAGGAGCATATCCTGCTTCAGTCAATGTTTCGAAGCCAGCTTTGATCAGTGCGGATACACCACCGCAAAGTACAGCTTGTTCACCGAACAAGTCAGTTTCGGTTTCTTCACGGAAAGAAGTTTCGATAACCCCTGCACGTGTACAGCCGATACCTTTTGCATAAGCAAGACCGATTTCTTTAGCTTTTCCAGTTGCATCTTGTTCGATAGCAATCAAGCCAGGAACGCCAAAGCCTTCAACATAAGTACGACGAACCATGTGACCTGGAGATTTTGGTGCTACAAGCAGCACGTCTGCATCTTTAGGAGCAACGATTTGTCCAAAGTGTACGTTAAATCCGTGGGAGAACATCAAAGCTGCGCCTTTTTTGAGGTTTGGTTCTACTTCATTTTTATATACCGAAGCCTGTGTTTCATCTGGCATTAGGATTTGCACAACATCTGCACGGGATACTGCTTCAGCAACTGGCAATACTTCAAAACCGTCATTTTTCGCAGTTTCAAAAGATTTACCTTCACGAAGACCGATGACAACTTGAAGACCACTGTCACGCAGGTTTTGTGCTTGGGCATGTCCTTGGCTACCGTACCCGATTACCGCAATTGTCTTTCCTTTTAATACACTAAGTTCTGCATCCTGTTCATAGTACGTTGTAACTGCCATTGTCAATATCCTCCTTTAATTTGAGACCCATCATAAAGAGCGGGTGCTTCAAGAGAACTGGATTCATAGAAGATCTAGCTGCTCCTCAAGCTCCCGCTCTTTAGCGGGAAGTTCATTCATATCATATCAGATTAATGCAATCAAGCAGTAATCCGTTAAAGTCGCAAAATAAAATATTTAAGAGTTACCGCGTACCATAGCCGTAATACCCGTGCGAGACAGCTCTCTGATTCCATAAGGTTTCAAAAGCTCGATCATCGCATCAATCTTCACTGTATCTCCAACTACCTGTACTAACAATGTAGTGCTGCCAATATCAACAACTGAAGCCCGGAAGGTTTCTACAACGCCCATAATTTCCGGACGCTCACTTGGATCAGCATTCACTTTAATCAGAGCCAGCTCACGAGCAACCATTGGCTTAGATCCAAGATCAACGACTTTAATTACATCAATTAACTTGTAGAGCTGCTTCTCGATTTGTTCAAGCGTATGCTGGTCTCCAAGAGTAACGATAACCATCCGGGACAATCCAACCTCTTCAGACTGGCCAACCGTAATACTCTCAATATTAAATCCGCGGCGACCGAACAAACCCGACACCCGTTGAAGCACACCCGGCTGGTCATTTACGAGTACAGAAATCGTATGTCTTGTCACTGTTATTCATCCCCCATCAGCATATGATCGATGGTTGAACCTTGAGTTACCATCGGGTAGACATTCTCGTCTTTTGGGACAACGAATTCTACCAATACTGGACCCGGTGTTTCCAGTGCCTTCTGCCATGCATCACGTGCTTCTTCCTTATTCGTCGCCCGTAGACCTTTTACGCCATAGGCCTCAGCCAGCTTAACGAAGTCCGGACTGCCTGCGAGATCTGTAAAGCTGTAACGTTTATCATAGATAAGATTCTGCCATTGGCGAACCATGCCAAGCACCTGATTGTTAATTACTACAATTTTGACTGGTATATTGTTAATCGCACATATTGCTAGCTCTTGGGAACACATTTGCATGCCGCCATCACCATTAATCGATACTACCAACCGTTCAGGATGTGCCATCTGTGCACCGATAGCTGACGGGAATCCGAAGCCCATCGTTCCAAGACCACCTGAAGTAATCCATGAACGCGGATGATTGAACTTATAGTATTGTGCAGCCCACATTTGATGCTGACCAACATCCGTTGTGACAATCGCTTCACCTTTAGTGGTGTCATTGATCATTTCAATTACCCATTGTGGTTTAAGCTCTGTTTCTGAATCCTTATACCGAAGCGGCTGATCTAGCTTCCACTGAGCAATCTGTGTTCTCCAAGCATCAGCATTAGATGCGCGGCCAACCTCAGGATTCAGCATTTCCAATACAGTTTTCACATCGCCTACAATCGGAATATCAGGCGATACATTTTTCCCGATTTCTGCAGGGTCTATATCGATATGCACGATTTTGGCTTTTGGCGCGAAGCCGTCCAGTCTGCCAGTAACACGATCATCAAAACGTGCACCGATATTAATGAGCAAATCGCACTGTTGAATCGCATTATTCGCGGTATACGTACCATGCATACCCGGCATTCCCATCCAAAGTTCTTCTGCACTAGGGAAAGCTCCGAGACCCAGCAAGGTTGTAGTAATTGGAATCTCTGTCCGTTTCACGAATTCGAACATAGCTTCATGTGCTCCGGAGTAAATAACTCCACCACCTGCAATGATAATCGGACGTTCAGCAACCGCAATCGCACGAACCAATTTGTCAAGCTGCAGTTTGTTTGGAACTGTACAAGGATTGTAGCCCCGAAGATTCACTGTTTTCACTGGTGTGAACAACGTCTTCGCTGCTGACACGTCTTTCGGAATATCGATCAACACTGGACCTTTACGACCGGTATTCGCCACATGGAAAGCTTCATGTATAACACGCGGGAGATCCTCAACATCTCTTACAAAGTAGCTATGCTTAGTGATTGGCATCGTTATCCCGGTAATGTCTGCTTCCTGGAAAGCATCTGTACCGATCAGGCTGGAGAATACGTTACCTGTGATTACAACCAATGGAGTGGAGTCCATATATGCTGTAGCAATACCTGTTACAAGATTCGTTGCTCCGGGACCCGAGGTAGCAATACATACCCCTGGTTTGCCACTTGCTCTAGCGTAACCGTCAGCTGCATGAATAGCACCTTGCTCATGACGTGTTAACACGTGATTGAAATCCGTAAAACCGTACAATGCATCATAGATGTACAATACAGCTCCACCCGGATATCCGAATACAGTGTCTACACCTTCTAATACAAGGCTGCGGAGTAATATCTCGGAACCGGAAATGACCTCCGGCTCCATCCATTTTTCTTTTAACTGCTCAGTAGACCGTAATTCCGGTATTTGCGCGCTCATCAGTATTCCTCCTCCGATATTTAACATTCATTATGCAAATGACGGACCGTCCTTTATACATCAGCAAATGGTTCCTTATAAAACAAAAAAACCTTTCGCCTCCCACGCACAGTATTAGCGCGTGAGGGACGAAAGGTTGATCTTCCGTGGTACCACCCATGTTTGCATTACATCTCGCGATGCAACGCCTTATCAGGTATACAAAAATCCATCGATGTAGGCAAGGGCCCTAATCTCTGTAACCTGAAGTCCCTAACGCGGACTAAACGATTTCCCCTAATAATTCCACCACTCTAGCCAGTGGACCTTTCAGGAAAACAGCTCCGAGGTGAGCTCGTATATAAGGGATTTCGGTGGAGGTTGCAGCAGATCCTCACACTCTCTGAGCAAAAGAGCCCTTAAAACTTCGTCCTCATCATTGCCGATACATGTATGTTCGATAAAATGTTTAGACACATTATATGATTCCTAACATGGATAAGTCAATACCCTTATTTTTAATATTGTCACAACTCCTACTTCTACGTGCTGGGAACCCCCACCCCGCTCCCGACATATGATGTACGACAATGCGTAGAAAGGGGGCGCTCTATGATCCGTTATCGTCGACCCAAGCAGGATGACGTCATTATCCTTGATTTAATCGAGCGACAGCTTGTACCATTATCTCATTTGCCAAAGACTGAAATTGCCAAAATCAAAAAAGATATCCCCCGTCGTCTGGGACACGGTATCACCTTAGTCGCCTGTCCCGACTATGAGAGTGATCCAATGGGGTTTGTCCATTTCCTGCTGCATGGTGATTTACTTTATATCGATATGTTAGCCATAGCACCCGCAGCACGGCGCAAACACTTGGGGAATATGCTCATGGATCGAGCAGAACGATTTGCACTATCACGCGGATGTCATCGGGCTAAGGTATCCGTCGATTTAGGAAATACAGCAGCTCTTGCCTTTTATCAAAAATTGGGCTACAGCGTAGCCCGTTATCAATCCCTAAGCTTCTGTTACGAACTGGAAAAAAGGTTCATCTAATTAAATCAAAACTCAACTGAACTTAAAAGAATCCGAAAGGTGGATAGGGTGTGCCTCCGTACCCATAGCCTCCATAAGGATTGCCATAGCCAGGACCTCCACCATAAGGCACTCCACCGCCATAGCCACCACCAAAAGCATAAGGTGCTGTACCAATGGCAAGCAAATCAAACAACACTAAAGGAATGATTGCTTTGGTTTGTACTTTTTTACCACTTACGCGTTGTAATATCAGACGATTTCCGGATACACGCAGCAGTTTACCTGTCACCTGAGTACCGTCTTTTTTTACTGCAATGATCTGCTTACCTACGAGTCTCATAACTTGCTTCTTCGTAACTGGCTTAGTCATATGATCCCCTCCTAAATGTTTTGTACGCCTCTCATTCGCATCATCTACAAAACAGTCTATTCGTTGGAAAGGACCTTCGCCTGTACACTTGCCCTCCTACCTCAATGTTTATCCTTGCTGATCCTAATAAAAAAGCCGTATTTCCGGGAAAAGACCGGAAATACGGCTTTGAATAGTTACATGTCTATCGCTTACCAGGATCGTATGGCTGTCCTAATGCCTTAGGAGCAGAGGAACGGCCTACAGCCCCTACCAGTACGATGATAGTCAATACATAAGGGATCATAAAGATAAACTCTTGAGGAATATTTTGTGACCACTCATACAATTGAACATAGTTGCGAATCGCTTGGGAGAATCCGAAGAATACCGCTGCACCAAAGGCACCAAGTGGATTCCATTTCCCAAAGATCATCGCTGCAATGGCGATAAAACCTTGACCAGAGATTGTATTATGTCCAAAGGTTCCGGTTGTTGTTAAAGTGATTGTAGCCCCACCAATACCCGCCATCAATCCACTCAACATTACACCGATATATCTCATCCGATTAACTTTTACACCCAGTGTATCTGCAGCACTTGGATGCTCACCTACAGCACGCAAACGCAATCCAAATGGCGTCTTAAACAGAACCAAATAAATAACGATGACCAGTATAATGGCCAAATAAGTTGTAGGATAGGAATTAAAAATCCCTTCACCAATCACTGGGATTTTGGAGAGCCCAGGAATTGCAACCTTGCTGAATCCGTCAATGATCGGAGTTTCAGCAGATCCATCAAACAGGAGCTTTACCATGTAGAGCGTGCTGCCTGCAGCTAAAAAGTTAATAACCGTACCACTAATCGTCTGATCAGATTTAAAGGTTATAGATGCAACCGCATGAATTAGTGAGCCTAGCACACCAACAGCTATAGCACAGAGTACACCAACCCAAGGAGCCCATTCGCCCATTCCAGCGTCCTGAGCATAATAACCGCCTACTGCTGCCGCAAAGGCACCAAACATCATCAAACCTTCAAGTCCAATGTTTACGACACCGGAACGTTCAGAGAAGATGCCGCCAAGTGAGGCAAAAATGAGCGCTGTGGAAAAAACAAGCGTTGTATTAAGCAGTTGACCTAACGTCTGCAGATCCATCTATAACACCTTCTCTTTCTTGCGCTTGAAGTAAAAGGGCTTAAGCACCCAGCGCACAATCCCTTGTGCCGCAATAAAGAATATGATTGAACCAATAACAATACGAATAAGCTCCGGTGGAACATCTGCAGCAAAACTCATACCCGCAGAACCATAAGTCAGCGTACCGTAGAGAATCGCAGCCAGAATAACACCAAGTGGATGTGTTAAACCAAGAAGAGCAACGGCGATACCATCAAATCCATATCCTGGCGATGCCGCGAAAATAGCTTGATAATGGAATACACCAAGCACCTCTCCTGCTCCGGCCAGACCGGCGAATACACCACTTATGAACATTGCCTTCATAACGTTACGTCCAACATTCATCCCTGCATATTCGGCAGCATGTGGATTGTAACCAACTGCACGCATTTCGTAGCCCTGCTTGGTCTTCCATAAGTACACATAGAAGAATACCGCTGCAGCAAGAGCAATAGCTGTACCCCAGTGTAGACGTGCATTATCAAATATCGAATTCAAAAAGGTCATGGAAAGTGAGGCCGGAATATCCTCGGAACGATTTTGTCCTGGAAGCAACAAAAAGTTTCTAACGATATAATTCGACAGGTAAAGAGCGATCCAGTTTAACATGATTGTGGTAATAACTTCGTTAATCCCACGTTTTGCTTTCAAATAACCGGCAATCCCTGCCCATAAACCACCGCATACACCCGCAATAATTACAGCAAGCGGGACAAGCAGGAAGGATGGCAGACCTGCCATCTTAATACCCACCACTGTTGCCGCTGTCATACCAATCATTACTTGGCCATCTGCCCCGATATTAAACATCCCTGAACGGAATGCGAAAGCTACGGCTAGCCCTGTAAGCATTAATGGTGTCATTTCGCGCACAGCTTCACCAAAGTTATACAAATTACCAAACACCCGTTTGAACAGTGCGGAGTAAGCAGTTATCGGATCATAACCGCCCAGAAGCATAACTATTGCTCCCACAAGAAAACCAAGCACGATGGCAACCAGAGGAACGATGTAGCTGTCAGTTGTGAAGATTTTTTTGAACTTATTCAACTGCCTTACCTCCCCGCTGCAAGCTGCCTGCCATCATAAGACCCAGTTCCTGATCATTCGTATCTTGCGGGAACACTTCACCGACAATTTTCCCTTCATAGATAACAGCGATTCTGTCAGAAACGTTCATAATCTCGTCCAATTCAAAGGAAATAAGTAGAACAGCCTTTCCTTGATCACGCTGAGCTATAAGTTGCTTCTGAACAAATTCGATAGCCCCAACATCTAAACCGCGCGTAGGTTGTGCGGCAATTAACAATGTCGGATTTTTATCTATTTCCCGCGCAATAATCGCTTTCTGTTGATTTCCGCCGGATAAAGAACGTGCTTTGGTCTCTATTGAAGGTGTACGTACATCAAATTGCTCTATAAGCTTCGCTGCATACTTATCAATGACATCATTTTGCAAAAAGCCATTTTTGTTGTAAGGACTCTTATAATAGGTTTCCAAAACCATATTCTCACTCATGGTGAAATCAAGCACTAACCCATGCTTGTGGCGGTCCTCAGGAATATGAGAGACATTCATCTCTGAAACCTTCCGCGGTGATAAATTAGCAATTTCATTGCCAGACACGGTTATCGAACCCGAATCAATTTTGCGCAGACCTGTAATGGCCTGGATCAACTCACTTTGTCCATTGCCATCTACGCCAGCAATCCCGAGAATCTCCCCTGCTTTAACTTCAAAGCTAAGACCATCCAGTACGGAGACCCCATCTTTACTCTTACTGCTGACATCCTTCAGTTTGAGTACAGATTGGCCAACCTCAGGAGCTTTCTTGTCCACTTTGAAAGTTACGCCACGCCCAACCATTTTTTCAGCTAGCTCATTAGGGTTAGTCTCTGCGGTATTCACAGTATCAATTACTTTCCCACGTCTAATAATGGTGACCCGATCAGATATTTGCATGATTTCTTTAAGCTTATGCGTGATCAAAATAATGGATTTTCCCTCTGCAACAAGCCGCTTCATAATCGCCATGAGTTCCGTAATTTCTTGAGGCGTAAGTACTGCGGTCGGCTCATCAAATATGAGAATATCCGCTCCACGGTACAGGGTCTTCATAATCTCTACCCTTTGCTGCATACCTACCGAAATGTCATGAATAACGGCATTTGGATTCACTTGCAGGCCATATTGCTCCGATAGCTTCCGAACCTGTTCCGCAGCGGATTTATAGTCAATTTTAAGACCTTTTTTCGGCTCCATCCCAAGAACAATATTCTCGGTCACCGTAAAAGGCTCCACAAGCTTGAAATGCTGATGAACCATACCAATACCAAGCTCAATAGCTTTATTGGGGTTATCAATAATAACCGGTTTCCCGTCGATTTCAATACTGCCTTCATCCGGTTGATACAATCCAAATACAATATTCATTAAAGTGGACTTGCCTGCACCATTCTCACCAAGCAATGCAAGAATTTCACCCTTTTTAAGCGTCAAGCTAATGGAATCGTTAGCAACAATACCGGGAAAGCGTTTTGTGATTTGCTTCAACTCTACGACAGGAGCCGCAGCACTCATGGAATCACCCTCATCACAGAATATATAACTACCTTATAGACACGGATGTACCGCCCTTTGTAAGGCGGTATATCTATGTTCCTCATATCATAACCAGTGCTTTAACAAGGAATAAGGCCAGCACAACACCGGCCTTATTCTTTGATCCTTATTGTAATGCAATAAATGGAGACTAACTATTACTCGGAAGGAACAGTGATTGTTCCATCAATGATTTGTTTTTTGTATTCTTCAACTTTAGCCAGGATCTCTTCAGAAACGTTGTCCTTAGTATCAGAAATACCTACACCATTATCTTTCAGACCAAGAACGGTTGTAGTACCACCCTTGAACGTACCGTCAATTACTTCTTTAGAAACTTTAAGAACAGCTTCGTCTACACGTTTGATCATGGAAGTCAAAGTAACGTCAGTACCAAACTCGATGGATTGGTCTTTATCTACACCAATAACCCATACTTTAGAACCGCCTGCTTTGTTACGAGCTTTAGCTTCGTTGAATACGCCATTTCCTGTTTGTCCAGCAGCAGGGAAGATAATGTCGTTTCCGTCGTTATACAATGTAGCTGCAAGAGATTTACCAACGTCTGGTTTGTCATAACCACCAGCATAAGTAGGTGTTACTTTAGCTGAAGGGTTAACTGCTGCTACACCAGCTTTAAAGCCAGCTTCAAAACGTTTGATTACAGGGCTTTCCAGACCACCGATGAATGCAACTTTGTTAGTTTTTGTAGTCAGACCAGCAACCACCCCAACCAAGAAAGAACCTTCATTTTCGGAGAAAGTAACGGAAGCTACGTTAGGAGCTTCAACTACGCTATCAATGATAGCCAAGTTAGCATTTGGGTTCTCAGTAGCTACTTTTTTAATTGCGTCGCCAAGATCAAAACCAATACCCCAAGTCAAGTTGTATCCATCTTTAACGAAGGAGTTAAGGTTTGGCTCATAGTCAGCATTTGATTTACTTTGCAAGTACTTAACGCCACTACCTGTTTCTTTTTCAAGAGCTTGCAATGCTTCCCATGCGGATTGGTTAAACGATTTATCGTTTACGCCACCAATGTCAGTAACCATACCAAATTTGAAATCGGATTTAGGTGCGTTTGTTCCTGCATTGGTTCCTGCATTAGTTTCACCTTTAGCGGCGTTGTTATTGTTGTTTCCACAGCCTGTCAAAACGACTGTAAGAGACAGCAACATTGCAAGAGATAGCTTTAAACCTTTTTTCATTGAATGTAATCCCCCTTAAAATATTGGATGTCTTCTGTGTTCTGCTTGGACATTCCATTAGTTCAAATTATAACTGCAATAAAATCTAAAATCCAGTGCATAAATGACCTCAGGTCAATAATAATTTGCACTTTTTAGCAAGTAACCGCTTTCCATGACATAGCATGTTATAGTTATGTCTGGTTAATGTCAGAAACCCTGATTTTACTCTGTATAGTATTCCAACACATTACAAATATTATTGCACACTTAAGTGTTTTCTATTATTATGATTCCTTAGTAATTGCACTGAAAGGAAGTTATCAGATCATGACCGAAGAAATAAATCCACAAACAACACCGGCCTTCAAATATTGCCGTGAATCCCGTGTCTTCAAAACCGGACGCGTTTTCCCTAATGATGTCAATAATCACAAAACATTATTCGGCGGCAAGCTTATGAGCGGCATCGATGAAGTAGCCTCCATTTCAGCTATGCGCCATTGTCGAACTAACGTCGTCACAGCCTCTACAGACTCTGTAGACTTCTTGAGACCCATTCGGCCTACTGACTCCGTATGTTTTGAATCCTTCGTCTCCTGGACTGGACGGACAAGCATAGAGGTGTTTGTAAAGATCATTTCAGAAAATCTATATACTGGAGAGCGCGCTGTCGCTGCCACTTCATTTCTAACCTTTGTCGCAGTCGAAGAGGATGGCACACCTACTCCGGTTCCAGCTATTATCCCAGAGACAGACGAAGAGAAGCTGATCAATGAATCCGCTAATGAACGTTCCGAGCTGCGAAAAGTACGCCGCAACATCAGCAAAAAGCTCGCTGCTCAATTAAATACCATAAAGTATTGGGAATAGTTCTGCATCCGCAGAGCTTTTTCTTTTATGTAGGGAAACCCAATGCTGCTTCCTACCTATCTTACCGCACAAAAAAGCACCGCTGCATGGGCAACCCGCAGGCGGTGCTTTTCGGTTATATTACAACACTTACGCGTTGATTTTCTCTTTAGCAATACCAGCCAAGGAGTTGAATGCGTTAAGATCATTCACAGCCAGATCAGCCAGCATCTTACGGTTAACTTCTACACCAGCCAATTTCAGGCCGTATACAAGCTTGCTGTAAGAAAGACCGTTCAAACGAGCTGCTGCATTAATACGAACGATCCACAGTCTGCGGAAGTTACGTTTAGTTTGACGACGGTCGCGGTAAGCGTAAACCATCGATTTCATTACTTGTTCTTTAGCTGTTTTAAAAATACGGTGTTTAGAACCGAAATAACCTTTTGCCAATTTCAACACTTTTTTATGTTTACGACGAACTACAAATCCGCCCTTAACTCTTGCCATATTAATAAACCTCCCAAAAATGTGTAATAAACTATTTCAAGTTAGCTAATCCTTGTTTCAAACGTCTTACATCCCCAGGGGCCATTACTGGATTTCCGTTCAGAACGCGCTTAGCGCGTTTAGATTTGTGGGACAGCAAGTGGTTTTTGTGAGCTTTGTAACGTGTTACTTTACCAGTTCCGGTAATTTTGAAGCGGCCTTTCAGGCTGCTGTGTGTTTTCATCTTAGGCATGGTGTTTCCTCCTTGAATATTATGCGGCGCCAAATTGCAGATAAGCAAGTGACTCCAGATTTATTGAGCTTTAGGAGCCAAAATCATAATCATGCTGCGGCCTTCCAGCTTTGGCTGGCGCTCAACAACAGATATATCAGCCACTTCGTTCTTCACTCGTTCGAGGATTTTTTGGCCGATATTCGCGTGTGTAATCTCACGTCCGCGGAAACGTACGGAGCACTTCACTTTATCGCCCTCACCCAAGAACTTGATCACATTGCGGAACTTAGTTTGATAATCATGTTCCTCAATGTTAGCACGGAACCAGACTTCCTTGATATCAACGACCTTCTGGTTTTTACGCGCTTCCTTCTCTTTCTTCTGCGTTTCATAACGGAACTTGCCGTAATCCATGATGCGGCATACCGGCGGCTTAGCCTGTGGTGCTACATTGACTAGATCCAGATTAAGATCGATCGCCATTTGCAGCGCTTCGCGGATCGGTTTAATTCCGATTTGCTCACCTTCCGCACCAACCAACCGTACCTCTTTGGCCCGAATTTCATCATTGATCATATGTTCCTTACTGATAACTCTCCACCTCCGGATCTTTTTAACAACTATTCTCACGTAACTCCATAAAAAAGGGGTGCCGGTAACACCCGACACCCCGTGTTTGATCAACGTTCATGAACATTAACATTCATAAAGCATTGAGATCAAAACCAGCCGGCGAATATGCCAGTCAGGTGAGAAGCAGGTGCTTCTTCTTGCAATCCCTATGATTTGCGTACTTGAATACTATACACCACACTATTTGGGGTGTCAATCCTTTTAAGCAGAAATTTCGTGAACTTTATACCTGCTTACTTTGTACCTCTTCAAGTCGTACTACGCGAGTATGCTTGGTATGGCTCCATTGCTTATTGTTCTGCGTGAAGAACGCATAGAACGTAATCGGATACCACGAGATCAAGTAGATCGGGAAGAATACAAGATAAGCATATACTTTCTTGAACGTAACCTTCTCTAATGCCATCGCAATACCAAAAGTCACCAGATTGGCGCCAATAGCTAGGAAGCTGAGCCAGATCGGCAAGCTGCCATAAATGTTAGCGATATTCGGTCCGTTAAAGAACGCCATATCCACCCACATTACCGCCGTCATTAAAAAAGTGAGCAATACAATATATACATTCGCTCCATAAAGCGCGAGGTCAAACTTCGTTAAGCTGCGTTCTTTAATACTTTGCCAAAGCAATGGAAAAAAATAACGGCGAGCAACAGTGAAGTGCCCCTGCATCCAACGCAGACGCTGTCTTGAGGAGGCCTTGAAGGTTAACGGCTTCTCATCAAATACCTTTGCATCATAATTGAACTTAGGATATACACCATGTGCTGCACTACGCATCGTAAACTCCAAGTCCTCGACCAAACTTGTAGCTCCCCAGCCCATTTCTTTAAGAAGTGTGGTCTCAAAACACATTCCGGTTCCGCCAAGGAAGTTAGCCATATTTAAATTATGGCGTGAAAGTTGCCACAAACGGTTAATATACCAGTACGAAATACCATAAGCAGCTGTAATCCAGGAATCCTCTGGATTCTTGGTATCGATATAACCTTGGATTACTCGTGCACCTGAACAAAGATCATTATTCATCTCCATCAGGAACTCAGTATGCGCCAAGTTATCGGCATCGAACATGACAACAGCATCATATTGCCGCGGCATAGCCCACAGCTCTTTAAGCATCCATTCTATTGCGTAGCCTTTACCTCTCAGATTTGCATTGGTGCGGACACAAGCGTTCATGCCGTGTTCTCTAACGATGCGAGCTGTACCATCTGTACAATTGTCACAAATTACAAATACATCGTACAGTTCTGATGGATAATTAAGCTGCTTCAGATTCTCCATTAATGCGCCGACAACTTCTTCCTCGTTATGTGCGGCAACAAGTACGGCAAAAGATTTTTCCGGCTTATACTGCGTCTTTTTCTTTTTCCTGTGCAGCCCGAATAATGAAAACGTAAACTGATAGACTGCGATTGCTGCCAAGATCACTTGGAGCGTAACAAACAGTGCGTCTGTCATGACCTTTTGATGCCCCCTTTTTTCACTCTTGGTGTTCTTTTTTTCTCTCTAGCTTGCTTGACGTTCTTTCTGACCCTTTTGTTGCATCCCTTAACAATAGACCAAGAGTATTCTTATTCTCGGCAGACTTCACAATTTTTATATATGCTGTTTAAAAGAATTCTATGGATTCCTTTTTTTGAATCCTTATTTATCTCTTACCCTTTTAAACAGGTTTAGTCTGCTTGAATCATTGTAAAGCGTAATAGTGCTCTAAGTCAAAACTGGCAAATTTCGAGTAAACCTGAGCTTTTCCTTGAAATGAACTACCTTTAAAAAGTATGATTAAGACAGATCTAAGCTATAGAACGGATTACTGCATTAACATCTGTTAACGGTAGCCGGACTAGCGGAGGGAATTAGATATGAGACATTTATTCATGAAACTACATCTCTGGGAGCGGCATCTTTTTAAGTGGATCAACGGACGAATGCATAATCGTTTTTTGAACTTTTGGCTCTTTTACCTTACTCATTTGGGTGGAGCTACAAGCACGATTGTTATCAATATACTGATATGGGTATTAGCTCCTGAGCCTTGGAGAACTACAGGTTTACAAGCCTTGACAGCACTAGCTGTCAGCCATATACCCGTAGCTATCGCCAAAAAACTGTACCCGCGAATGCGTCCTTATCTGGCGTTACCGGAAACCAATACTTTTCGTAATCCATTAAAGGATCATTCTTTTCCATCTGGTCATACTACAGCTATCTTTGCTTCTACGGTCCCTTATATGCTGGCGTTTCCTGCTATGACCGTTATTCTGCTGCCGCTAGCTTGTATTGTCGGATTTTCTCGTATTTATCTTGGATTGCATTATCCATCAGATGTTATAGCTGGCGCAGTGATCGGTTCCTGCGTAGCAGCTGGTACTATAGCCTTATGGATGTGAAGCATTTATTGTTAATAACCGGGAAAACCCTTGAGAATAGGTGAATCAACATTGCGTAAAAAAAGAATCTTAATACTCTCGGAAGGTTTTGGCGCCGGACATACACAAGCAGCTTATGCGTTGTCGAGCAGTCTGCGCCAATTATCGCCTAATTTACAAACGAAGGTGCTAGAACTTGGAAATTTTCTAAACCCCAAGATGGCACCTATTATTCTGTCTGCTTACCGAAAGACGGTAACGACACAGCCAAAATTAATGGGTTATGTCTACCGTCACCAGAAATCATTTAATCGTCTTACCACGCTTGCCTTGCATCGTATATTTTATACGCATGCCAAAAATATTGTGAGACAACTGAAACCTGACGTAATTGTCTGCACTCATTTTATTCCAGGTGCTGTAGTATCCCGCCTAAAGAGACTAGATCCTACCTTAAAAGTGCCGCTCGTCACCGTTATAACAGATTATGATGCGCATGCTACCTGGATTAGCCCAGAGGTAGACCTTTATCTGGTTTCAACACCTGAGGTTAAATCCAAATTACGCAGCCGAAATATTCCTGCCACGAAAATTCAGGTAACAGGCATACCGATACACCCTAATTTTTGGAAGCATCCCGGAAAGCAGGAGATTCGAGAGCAATTCAATCTGCGGGAGATGCCAACCGTTCTAGTCATGGGCGGCGGCTGGGGAATCATGAACGACCAAGTCGTAAATGCTTGTCTGGCGGAATGGCGTGACAAGATTCAAATTGTTTTCTGTCTCGGCAAAAATGAGCAGCTGCTAAAGGAAATGAAAGAAGACCCGCATTATAATCATCCTAATATTTCCTTAATCGGCTTTACGCGTGAAATCCACAAGCTGATGGAGGTCTCCGATCTGCTGGTTACAAAACCGGGTGGAATGACTTGCAGTGAAGGGCTGGCAAAGGGTATTCCCATGCTCTTCCATCACCCTCTTCCCGGTCAGGAGGAGGAGAATTGCCGCTACTTTACTGCAGCCGGCTTCGGAGAACCCATCGAATCTTTAGAGGTTGTCGAAATGTGGATGGAGCGCCTCTTGAACAACTATGAGGATGTGCAAAACAAGCGCAAACTCCACCTTGAAGAAATCGCTCGCTATCACCCGTTACAATGTGCTCAGAGTATCATCGAATTATTGGAATAGTTAATAAAAAAAGCGGCAGCCTCCAAACCACATGGAGACTTGCCGCTTTTTTATTGAAGCATGCCTTATGGAGCAGTGCTTTGTAACTACAACCGATATTTATCCAATCGGGTAGCCTGATACTGTTTGAGTGCTTCTGCGCCTACAATTGCCTCGCAACGATGGATATTCACGCCACGTCCGACAAATTTCGTCTCATATTCTGTCATGATATGATCCTCGTTGATGATGCCATCTGCATGTAGGTCCAAAGAAATATTTTTCATCTGCAAGCCAAAGTCCGCAAAGGCATTTAATGAGAACTCAAAAAGACTGCGGGAATCTGTTTTCAGATGAATTTCACCTAGATCGCTAAGCAAACCGCGATATTTGTCAAGAAAACGCGGATGTGTCAAACGACGCCGGGCATGCTTGCTTTTAGGCCATGGATCGCTGAAATTAAGATAAATCCGTTCAAGCTCTCCCGGAGCAAATACTTCCTCAGCATAATCGATATTTGCAAGTGCCAATTTCAGGTTAGGCGGTGTTTCATGTCCTGCCGGCTCCCATACTGCTCTAGCCTTATCTCCAGCACGGCGGATCAGCTCATCATACATATCCACTCCGATAAAGTTAATATCAGGATATTTAAAGCTCATTTGGCTGATAAACTGTCCTTTGCCCATTCCGAACTCCACATGGATCGGATGATCGTTACCGAACAGCTTGGACCACTCACCTTTATAACTCCGAGGATCTAGAATGACTAAATCCGTCTGTTCTTCCAAACTTTCACGTATTCCTTTTCTTCCGCGTAAACGCATAGGTATTCCTCCGATTATCTCGTATACGATAACTGTCACTTGCAATATTGTGCCGAAATTGTCCCAAAAAGTAAAGGGATTGCGGTAAAAAAGAAAAAGGAATTCTCTGGTTCAGCTCTTAAATGAGCTGTTCAGAGGAATTCCTTCGTTGTTGTATATTGGAAATAAATTTCGTTCTTGTCTGACAGATCAGGATTTACTTTGTGTTTGTGGCAAATGTCTTTTTTTCGAATGCGCTACGAATTTTACGCTGCGCATCTGTCTTGATCTTAGGGTTGCCGTTAAATTCCACGCCCGTTAGTGCAAGGGCTTCATCTGGCGTTAAATGGACTTCAATCGAATCTTTACCCTCAGCATATACCGTTTGAGAATTCATTGCTATCACCTCACGGTTATTATTATGGATCGGACGACACGAAATTATGAACTCCTGGATGAATTTCTTTATGCCACAGTAGCTTTTCACACTCTGAATATAACATACTATGTAAGCATTTTCAAGCCGAAAGCGCCTTATTTCCTGCCTATTTTTCATGCCGTTATGGGGAGTCAATGTTACGCCGAGCTCGGTTTTTTGATACAATGTATTGGATTATAAGAAACGGCTGTGCGTTCTCTGGGATAAGGACGCCATCTGTCTCAGAAAAATATAAGGATAAGGGAACTTATCCATAATTATATTTTCAGAAAGGGGCTTCTCGTGTCTAATCTTCAATACACTTCTCCTCCGCAACTTTGGGGAGATAAACGTTTTCATACTTGGAATTACGAAATGCGTGAACACATGAACACCAAGGTATTCAAAGTTATGCTTGATGCAGGCTTTACCTGTCCCAATCGTGACGGCTCCATTGCTAAGGGAGGCTGCACATTTTGCAGTGCCAGAGGTTCTGGTGATTTTGCCGGAAGCCGCCGAGATGACCTAGTCACACAATTCAATAACGTCCGTGACAGACAGCATTTGAAATGGCCAAATGCTAAATATATCGGTTACTTCCAAGCCTATACTAATACGTACGCTCCGGTCGAAGAGCTGAGAGAATATTTCGAAGTTATTTTGCAGCAGCCTGGTGTCGTTGGATTGTCTATTGCTACCCGCCCTGACTGTCTGCCCGATGATGTAGTCGAATATTTAGCAGAGCTCAACAAGCGTACGTATCTTTGGGTAGAGATGGGTCTTCAGACTATACATGACTCCACTTCTGAGCTTATTAATCGGGCGCATGATACGCAGTGTTATGTGGAGGCTGTGGAGAAGCTGCGCCGTCACAATATTCGAATCTGTACCCATATCATTCACGGTCTCCCACAGGAGACGCACGAAATGATGCTTGAAACGGTATCTGCTGTAGCTCGCATGGATGTGCAGGGAATTAAGATTCACCTTCTGCACCTCATGCGCAAAACACCAATGGTGAAGCAGTATGAAGCAGGATTGCTCCGATTCATGGAACAGGACGAGTATGTAAAGCTGATTGCTGATTCACTTGAAATTCTGCCCCCTGAGATGATTGTTCATCGCTTGACTGGAGATGCCCCACGGGATCTCTTAGTTGGACCGATGTGGAGTCTCAAGAAATGGGAAGTGCTAAATGCCATTGACGATGAGCTTGTTGCTCGTGATACTTGGCAGGGTAAGTATTGGAGGAAGGGCTAATGGGCTTTATGTCCGTTCTAAGCTTTGCTCATAAATTAATCTCTGAGCGGCTGACTTTAGGTGACCGTGCGATTGATGCAACTGTAGGTACTGGTGCTGACACGCTTTTTCTAGCCAAAACAACCGGAGCTCGTGGCGAAGTCTACGGCTTTGACATTCAAGCTGCGGCGCTGAAGCTGGCAGAAGAACGTCTCCGGCTTGCGCGGGAGGAAACTTCTTCACTCTCTGGCGTTACCTTACTGGAACGCAGCCATGCCGAAATGGCAGAAGCCGTCCCGGCTAACTGGCCAGGCACCGTTGGTGCTGTAATGTTCAATCTTGGCTATCTGCCTTCAGGCGATGCCGACAAGAATATCATTACTGAGCCGGATAGCTCTATTGCAGCCCTGGAAGCTTCACTCCAGCTGCTGCGTCCGGGGGGAATTATTACGGCTGTACTGTATCCTGGCCATGCAGGCGGAGATCTCGAAGCCGCCGCTGTTGAAGCTTGGGCAACGACTGTTTCCCCTAAGGTAGCGCAGAGCATTGTATACCGTCAGCTGCAGCGCACGGACGCACCTTATGTAATTGCCCTCGAGAAGAAAAAAGGTTCCCCATCTTAAGCTTTTTAAACAATCAAACAATCTTGTAATTGGGAAGGAAGATTACGAATGACACAACCATATCCTTTAAAATTTCAACCGGAGTTTAAAGAACGTGTCTGGGGTGGCCGCGCGCTGGAGAAATTCGGCCTGAATCTACCAGAAGGTCATATTGGTGAAGGCTGGATGATTGCCGATCATGCGAATGGAACATCTTCGGTGGTTAATGGAGAATTAGCTGGACAAGGTCTGGATCAAATTCGTGAGCAATTTGGTCATGAGTGGTTCGGAAGCAAGGGAATATCAGAAGCTGGCGGAAGATTTCCACTCTTGATCAAATTGTTGGATTGCAACGACAACCTTTCCGTTCAAGTCCACCCTACGGATGATTATGTAGGATTGCCTAAAGGTGAACTGGGTAAAACAGAGATGTGGTACGTACTAGACGCTAAGCCAGATGCAAAAATCATCTACGGCCTTAAAGAAGGCGTAGACCGTGAAACATTACGCGAAGCACTGGAAAACGGCACGGTTATGGATAGCCTTCAAGAGGTATCTGTCTCCGCTGGCGATTCCTTCTACATCCCTGCCGGAACGGTACATGCTCTATGCGCTGGTGTCGTTGTAGCGGAAATTCAACAGAATTCCGACACTACATACCGTATTTATGACTACGACCGTCCAGGTCTAGATGGAAAACCACGCGAGCTTCATATCGAGGATTCTCTGAATGTTACAGCTTATGAAGGCGCCGGCGCTACTTCGATGAAGACCGATCATGCAGTGCCTGGAGAGTGGCTGCAGCTTGCCGCTTCACCTTATTTTATTGTCGAAAAAGGGATCGTAAATGGTTCGTGGGATCTCACCACTTCAGAAGACAGCTTCACTATTCTGGTTATCTGCGAAGGCAGCGGACATCTGGCTTGGGAAGGCGGCTCCCAGCCTTATGCCGCAGGGGAATGTTATCTGATTCCTTCCAACCTAGGCCGTTATACTATCGAGGGTCATTCTACTGTGCTTCGCTCTTATTTACCATAAGTCGAGAACCTTTAGGAGGAATGGACCATGAAGGAAAACAGCTTTACTCTAACGGATCCCATAGGTGTAACCATCCATGTCTATGAATGGTTACCTGAGTCCGATGTTCCAGTTAGAGGAATCGTGCAAATTTCACACGGGATGTGTGAAACTGCTGCCCGCTACGCTCGTTTTGCGGAAGCTTTAACCGGGGTTGGTTATGCAGTATATGCCAATGACCACCGGGGACATGGTAGAACCGCTGGTCAAGTCAATCTGCTTGGTGATGTTGGGGAGGACGGATTTTATTGGATGCGGCGCAATCTTCTGCAGGTAGGTGCCGCAGCACTCTCCAAGCATGAAGGAAAGCCCATCATTTTATTCGCTCACAGTATGGGTTCCTTTCTGGGTCAAAAACTCATGTGCGAAGAAGGCAACGAAATCTATTCAGGGTTTATCCTCAGCGGGACAAATGGTCCACGCAGTATGCTGCGTATTGGAGAATCTTTGGCTAGCGCGCAGCTTAAGCTAAAGGGTGAGCATCATCGTAGTGTACTGCTGAACAGTCTGGTATTCGGTAGCTATAACCGCGCCTTTTCCCCGGTCAGAACAACATTTGACTGGCTGAGCAGCGATACTGCAGAAGTAGATAAGTACATTTCCGATCCATTCTGCGGAGCTATTTGTACAACCCGCTTTTTCCGTGGTTTCTTCCACCTCCTAAGAGAGATTCATACTGAGGAATCACTTAGCACATTATGTACAGGTAAGCCCATTTATATATTTGGTGGGGATAAGGACCCTGTCGGGATGAACGGTCAAGGCATTCCCCGTCTTGCGGAGTTGTATAAGAAACGAGGAGTGTCAGACGTTGAGTACCGACTCTATCCAGAAGGCAGACACGAAATGCTAAATGAAGTAAACCGAGATCAAGTCACTGCCGATGTACTCAACTGGTTAGAGAACCACCTTCCTTCAGAGGTTTCTACGATAAGTTAAGAAAAAAACGCGGTTGTTAGTGAATTTATGAGACGAGAAACGAGATTACAAATGTGGCAACATAGAAGCGATGCTCCAATTATTTTGGGGGTCGCTTCTTTGCGGTTTGCGGTTTGCGGTTTGCGGTTTGCGGTTTGCGGTTTGCGGTTTGCGGTTTGCGGTTTGCGGTTTGCGGTTTGCGGTTTGCGGTTTGCGGTTTGCGGTTTGGGTAGCTTATCTCAGCAGACTTCTCAATCTAACAATCTCCAGTTCCTCCGCGCATCTGAACTTTAGTAGATAAACTTACCCCACCGCTTTCGAGCTCGCTGAGGCTAACTACACATCGTCACTCACCCACACCACTTTCGGACTCAGTTAACACTAACTACACATCGTCACTCTCCCCCGCCACTTCCGGACTCATTTGACACTAGCTACACATCTTTACTCTCCCCCGTCACTTCCGGACTCGGTTGACACTAACTACACATCATCACCATTTCCTCTCCACATTCGGACTCGGTTGACACTAATTACACATCATTACTCTCCCCGCTACTTCCGGACTCAGGTGACGCTAACTACACATCATTACTCTCCCCCGCTACTTTCGGACTCAGATGATGCTATTTGCTAATTTATAGCCTTTCGCGCTAGGTTTCGGACTCCAGTGCACCTATTCATGGGAAACAGGTTCATATTGGATGTTTTTCGTGCCAATAGCGACTATGCGGTCCGTTAGCATCCAAAAAACAGGATATTTCCACGTATAAGGTCCGCTGGGTCCGCCTGCGACGAGTCATTACACTAATTACATTCTCCGCTACTTTCAGACTCAGCTAACGCTAACTACACATCACTTTCTCCCGCCACTTCCGGACTCAGTTGACACTAACTACACATCATTACTCTCCCCGCTACTTTCGGACTCAGATGATGCTATTTGCTAATTTATAGCCTTTCGCGCTAGGTTTCGGACTCCAGTGCACCTATTCATGGGAAACAGGTTCATATTGGATGTTTTTCGTGCCAATAGCGACTATGCGGTCCGTTAGCATCCAAAAAACAGGATATTTCCACGTATAAGATCCCCTGGGTCCGCCTGCGACGGGTTACTCACCGCTTCCGGACTCAGTTGACACTAACTACACATCATTACTCTCCCCTGCTACTTCCGGACTCAGTTGACGCTATTTGCTAATTTATAGCCTTTCGAGCTAGGTTTCGGACTCCAGTGCAGCTATTCATGCGAAACAGGTCCATATTGGGTGTTTTTCATGCCAATAGCGACTATGCGGTCCGTTAGCATCAAAAAAACAGGATAATTCCACGTATAAGGTCCGCTGGGTCCGCCTGCGCCGAGTCATTACACTAATTACATTCTCCGCTACTTTCAGACTCAACTAACGCTAACTACACATCACTTTCTCCCGCTACTTTCAGACTCAGCTAACGCTAACTACACATCACTTTCTCCCGCCACTTCCGGACCCAGATGACGCTATTTGCTAATTTATAGCCTTTCGAGTTGGGTTTCGGACTCCAGTGCAGCTATTCAAGCGAAACAGGTCCATATTGGGTGTTTTTCATGCCAATAGCGACTATGCGGTCCGTTAGCATCCAAAAAACAGGATAATTCCACGTATAAGGTCCCCTGGGTCCGCTTGCGACGGGTTACTCACCGCTTTCGGACCCAGATGACGCTAACTACACATCATCACTTCCCACGCCGCTTCCGGACTCAGATGCGCTAGCGCACAAGGCAAAAGAAATAGACCGTCCCATTAAGGAACGGTCTATCCTTCCACCCGCCTATCACAAAGGCAGTGTGTAGTACTGAGCGCGTTGGCTCTCGTTCTGCTGATACATTACGATTAGTAGCGTGCGCCCTTCCCTAATGGAAGCGGGCTCCGCTACTGCTACAGCCGAGCTTGCTGCTTGGGCAGTCTCTTCTAAACTACTATCTGCTGCTTCCTGTAATGGCGAGTCTGCCGAAGGCAACGCCTCCAGATTAGCCATATCAGCTTCACCATCCTCAAGGCCCTCATCGGCACGCATGCCGCTGATGGAATCCAACACCGCTTCCAGCGAGAATGGCAACACTTCCAGCACAGTATACTTTTGCAGTTCTCTTTCGTTAAGTCCTGCTTCAGCCAATTGGGCAGAAATTTGACCCGGATTAGCCGCGATATCCTTCAAATAGCTCGACCAATCCGATTTATCCAGCACGAAATCCCACCAGATTTTGCGCGGCTTGTACTTGTGTCCAAGGAAATAATCGAGCTTCATCAAGCCAGTTATAACATCCATAGATGGCGTCCCGCGATCTATCAGGAAGGACTGCAAGCGGGTGAAGAGATCTTCCAGCTGATGGCCAATCTTTTGCCAGCCTCTCTCCTCCCAGTAGTCACCGAACTCCTGAAAGAAATCGAATGGCGAATCAAATACATGACGGATTAAGTACTTGGCCGTATGGTCCATCCGGTGGCTGTTCCAGTATTTCTCCAGCACATCCTCAAGCCGCTTCAAACGGATAATGTCTGAGAAAGGCATCATATGACTGCTAAGGATTTCATAAGGTGCATGTTCCATATATGTGTAATCATATTTAGACGCCTGCGCCCGCAGCCCCGTTCCCCGCAGCATTTTGAGGAATCCTAGCTGTAGCTCTTCCGGCTCCATAACGAATACATCATTAAACGTTTTACGGAAGGTACTGTAATCCTCCATAGGTAGTCCGGCAATCAAATCCAGATGCTGATCGATATTGCCGCTTGCCTTAATCTTCATTACGGTACGGGACAGCTTTTTGAAATTCTGGCGGCGTTTAACAAGCTCATTTGTCTCATCGTTGGTAGATTGCACCCCAATCTCAAATCTAAAAATACCCGGAGGCGCATTCTTAGATAGGAAATCCAGAACTTCAGGCCGCATGATATCTGCGGTAATTTCGAACTGAAACACGCAGCCTTGATGATTATCGATCAGGAATTGAAACATTTCCATCGCATAGTTGCGGTTGATATTGAAGGTACGGTCCAGAAATTTAATGATTTTGGCGCCATTCTGTATTAAATAAAGCAGATCAGATTTCACTCGTTCAATATCATAATAACGTACGCCTACTTCAATACTGGATAAACAGAACTGGCAGTTAAATGGGCATCCGCGGCTCGTCTCAAAATAAACAATACGTTTACTCAAATCTGGAATATCCTCAGGAAAACGATGCGGCGTAGGCAGCGTATTCAGATCGCTTTTGGGACGTGGAGGATTGACGATGATCTCTTCTCCCTTGCGATAAGCGGCTCCATACACAAAGTGAAACTTACGATCATCCCTTAGCTCCTGCAGCAAATGGTGGAACGTCTCTTCCCCATCTCCGTTAACTATAAAATCAATGCCAGCTTCTCTTTTCATCCAATGAAGCGGCTCATACGAAACTTCCGGTCCTCCGAGAACAATCGTAACTTCAGGCATCACTTGCTTAAGAATACCAATCAGCTTCAGCGTCTCTTCGATGTTCCAGATATAACAGGAGAAGCCAATCACATCTGGCCGTTTCTGAAACAAGTCGGACACGATATTCATCACGGGATCTTTGATGGTGTACTCTGCCAAATGAATATCCTTAAATTCATGCTCACTGTACGCTTTTAGCAAGCGGATTGCGAGTGAGGTATGAATATATTTGGCGTTTAACGTGGTCAGGACGATTTTCATGCTACACGACCTTTTCTACATTTCATTTTGAAAAAACTCTAAGAATGCCTTACCGTACTTCCGGTATTTCACTTCCCCAACACCCTTTACCCTCAGCATTTCCGCTTCGGTCTGCGGGCAAACCACACTCATCTCACGCAGCGTGGCATCATTAAAAATAATGTACGATGGCACATGCTCGCGTCCTGCCAATTCACGCCGGATAAGACGCAGCTGCTCAAAGACAGTCTCATTGACGGCTGATGGCGACAGGTCATGCCCCCGACTACGAACTCTCGTACCGGATGTTGTGCCTGCCCGCGAAGGCCGCGCCACACGCTGCATCACCTCACGCTGTCCGCGCAGGACCTCGGCAGCCAGAGGCTGTAGCCGTACTACAGGGTACTGGCCTTCCGACAAGGCAAGATACCCTTCTGAGATAAGCACATTGATACTCTCTGAGATTTCCTTCTCCGTCCGGCTCGACATCGCCCCATGTGTGGGCAGCTTATCGAAGCCGTACTGCATCACCTTTTGATTGCGAGAGCCTTTCAGCACAGATGCTACCAACGCTACACCATAACGCTCCCGCATGCGGTGAATGCAGGAGAAGATCTTTTGCGCATCGACGGTCATATCCACTAGCTCTCGTTCATCCGTACATGAGCTGCAGATACCACATGGCTTGTCCCCATGTTCTTCCCCGAAATAATCCAGCTGGGCACTGCGCAAGCAGCGAGTAGTATAGCAATAATCAATCATTTGCTGAAGCTTGCGATATTCGTTAGCTTTACGGTCAGTATCCTGTGGATTCTGCTCGATCAGGAACTTTTGCGTCATAATATCCTGCGCACTAAACAGCAAAATACATTCACTCGGCTCCCCGTCACGTCCAGCACGACCCGCTTCCTGAACATAAGCTTCCATATTTTTGGGCATATTGTAGTGAATTACGTATCGGACATTGGATTTATCAATCCCCATCCCAAAGGCATTCGTAGCCACCATAACCCGGATATCGTCATAGAGGAACCCTTCCTGGCTATCTGCCCGCTCCTGATCATTCATACCCGCATGATAGCGACCTGCTGCTATGCCAGAGGCCTGCAGCCTCTGATACAGATCATCCACTTCTTTGCGGGTTGCCGCATATACAATCCCCGGCTGGTGGGAATGCGTAGCCGCATAATCCATAACGAACTCCCGCTTGTTCTCTCCCCGCAGTACGGACATTGCCAGATTGTCTCTTCCTAGTCCCGTCATGAAAATACCCGGCTCACGCAAGCGCAGCAGCCGGACCATATCCTCCATAACCTCCGGCGTCGCCGTGGCGGTAAATGCTGCCAGGATCGGACGTTCAGGCAGCTCATCTACAAATGGAGATACCGACAGATAACTTGTCCGAAAATCATGTCCCCACTGGGATACACAGTGCGCTTCATCAACAGCCACGCAGGAAATAGACAGCTCAGCCATTTCCAGACGGAACCAGTCCAGCTCAAGTCTTTCGGGCGCAACATAGAGCAGCTTCAAATCACCCCGCCGGGCAGCCCGAATCCGCTCATTCACTTCTTTTCCGCTTAACGTGCTATTAATAAAGGCTGCCGGAATACCCGCAGTAGTCAACGCATCCACCTGGTCTTTCATCAGCGAGATCAGTGGTGATATCACCAGTGTCAGCCCTGGCAGGAGCAGTGCAGGAACCTGATAACAGATCGATTTCCCGCCACCCGTAGGGAGGATTCCCAATGTGTCGCGTCCTTCCAGCAAGTTCTGAACAATCTTTTTCTGGCCATCCCGAAAGTCTGGATAACCGTAATATTTTTGCAGCTCAGCCTGCGCCTGTTCAATAGTAGGTGCTTGCATCTTCATATCTATCATGACTCCTTAGGCGTTTCTATCTTTAGTTTAGCGGTCAATGGTGTAATGAGCAACACTCTAGAAGTCCTTCTTTCGTTTCTCCTTTTGGAAAAATTACATAAAAGGAGCGCTTTTGAGCCAAGCTTTAAAAATCATCATTCTTTAGGAAAGGGGAATAGCCGTGCAAAACTGGAAGCAAAACTATAGTTCTTTTAAGCAAAAAAAAACGCACGAAGATCCCACCATTCCTGATCAGCGTTCGGAAAAGCCACTAGATCCCGACCTAAAAAATAATATTAAAGCCATTAGCCAAATTTTTGGAGAAGATGCAGATCTCGTTGTGCGTAATTTTCGGGTATACGGTTTATATGATGCGGTAATTATCTTTTTTTCATCTTTGGTGGACCAAAATCAAATTCATGAGCATGTGCTTAAACCGTTAATGAGCCCTCCCGCTGATCTCTCGACAATTCCTGAAGAGCGCAAGGATCTGCCTGATTTCATCTGGAATACGACCATACAAATAGCGGCTGGGAACCGAACGAAGGACTTAAATTCTCTGCCACTCGCTCTATTAGAAGGGAGCGTTGTACTCCTTATAGATGGTATGGATCAAGCACTTCACTTCAATTTGCGTAAAATCGAACATCGCAGCATTGAACAGCCACAGACCGAGCAGGTAATTCGTGGCTCACGCGAAGGTTTTATAGAAAACTTGGAGGCAAACCTTTCCTTACTCCGTTATCGGCTGCAAACGCCAGATTTCCGGGTTATTACTGCTCCGCTTGGTGTGCGGACACGCTCACAGGTTGCTGTGTGCTATATAGAAGGGATAGTAGATCCTGAATTGGTTGAAAAAGTGATGAAGAGATTATCCATGATAAACACAGATAGCATCCTTGATGCAGGGTACATCGAGCAATTCATTGAGGATAACCCATTATCTCCTTTTCCTCAGGTTCAACCAACAGAACGTCCGGATAAATCAGCGGCAGCCTTATTGGAAGGAAGAGTCATCATTCTGGTAGATGGCTCCCCATTCTCGCTCATCGTCCCTGCATTGTTCAATCAATTTTTTCAGACCATAGACGACTATTCGGAACGTTTTATTGTAGGCAGCCTAATCCGGGGGATTCGACTAATTGCCCTGTTGTTCTCTCTTTTTTTCCCTGCTCTATATGTATCCGTCATCTCCTTCAACCCGGAGCTTATGCCTACCGAATTTGCCGTAGCGATTTCAGGGGGTAGAGCAGGCGTTCCTTTTCCAGCGGTCTTGGAAGTTCTGATTATGGAGGTCTTCATGGAGGTGCTCCGCGAAGCAACTATTCGTCTACCACAAATGATTGGGGGCGCCCTTTCTATTGTAGGTGTTCTTGTTATTGGTCAGGCTGCTGTTTCAGCAGGCCTAGCAAGTCCGACAACCGTTGTTATTGTCGCTATAACCACTATCGGTTCTTTTGCCACCCCTGCCTATAATGCCGCTATCTCATCCAGAATGCTAAGATTTCCACTGATTATTCTAGCCGGTTGTTTTGGTCTTTACGGAGTCATGTTAGGTACCATCGTTATCGTGAATCACTTATTATTCTTGGAATCCTTTGGCGTTCCTTACATGACACCATATGTGCCCACGAAATGGAGAGATCTGAAGGACAGTCTGATTCGTGTCCCCTTATGGTGGATGAGAAGACGTCCGAGCTTCTTGAACACTCAAGACCCTACTCGTCTCGCTCATGAGTTACCAACGACGTATTCAGATCAGATTTTTAAGGAGAAGGGTGAACTCGATGAACAACAACCGCCCCATAACAACGATCCAAGTCGTCGCAGTAGTCGTTAGTACGATTATTGGAATAGGTATCTTGAGTATTCCCCGTTATATGGCTGAAGCCGGAGACAGTGGGGCGCCGCTGGTTTCGGCTTCAGGCATCCCTGTTGCATTTCTAGGCTGCTGGTTTACAGCCGCTGTATGTCGGAAATTCCCCAATGAAACTCTGTTTGTATTCAGCCGCCGGTTAGTCGGGAGAAGCATCGCGGATATTTTCAATGTACTTATCTCTTTGTTTTTTGCTTTCTCTGCCGGGATTACCATGCGTCAATTCGGAGAGGTATGTGTTGCGGTCGTGTTTAAAAAAACACCTATCGAAGCGGTCATTCTATTAATGCTTATTTTGGCTGCTTTATCTATCCGCAGAAACATTGTGAAATTCACCTATGTACATATTTTTTATTTGCCTTTCATCTTGTTAACCGTTCTCAGCATTATATTAGTAGCCATGAAAAATGTAGATGCTTTAAACTTACTTCCACTCACTGGAAATTACATCACCTTTTCAAGCTTTTCCAAAGGGACTGTCACTTCAGCTGCCCTTTATCAGGGTACATTTGTCATCACACTGCTGGTTCCTTTAATGAAAAAACCTCAGCAAGTGCTTAAAGCAGGAGCTGCTGCCCTTTTTATTATTGGCTTCATCTATGTAATGATTGTTGCGGCCACTTTAGGAATGTTCGGAGCGCAAGAAACCAAATTACTCGCTTATCCAACCTTAGAAACCGCCCGCTCCATTTCTATTGGTGCAGGACTACTAGAACGATTCGATGCGCTGTTTATTACTGTTTGGGTAATATCTATATTTACTACCATTTTTACGAACTACTACTTAGCAGCATATTCACTTCAGCAAGTATTTCGGTACAAAGATCACCGCCTTGTATCAAGCTTCTCACTTCCACTTATCTTCGTCTTTTCACTTTTGCCAAGAAATATTTATCAGGTTTATACCTTTTCTTCCGTCACAGCGATTATCGGGTTAATTTTTTTGACTCTCTACCCTCTTCTTTTATGGTTAATAGCTCTGATTCGGCAAAAAGGAGGGCTATCGAATGAATAAAGTAATTAACAAGCGTATTAGTCTTCTCCTCCTTCTCTCTCTGGTATTTGTATTCCTTACGGGCTGCTGGGACCAGCTCGAAATTGAAGATCGTGCATTAGTGCTGGGATTGTCTATAGATTCAGTGCCGGCAAATAGTAAAACCGAAGATGATCAAACGACACATCTAAAAAGCGCAAATATTAATTTGCCCAAAATCCGTGTGACCGCCCAAATTGCAGTTCCAGGGAGAGTTCCGTTAGGTCCTAGCAGCGGGGGAGAAGGTAGCGGGGGGAATCAAAATCCGGTTTGGGTTGTACAAGTTTACGGTTACTCACTAGATGATGCCTTAAACAATTTGCAACAACAGATCTCTGACCCACGTTACCTCATCCATCTTCGGGTGATTATCATCAGCGAGGATTTTGCACGCAAAAACCTGTCGGATTTAAATGATTATTTACGCCGCAACCCTGAAGTCCGTCGCCGTACCTGGTTATTAGTGTCCGAAGGCGAGGCTTCTAAATTTATGAATATTAATCCACCACTTCAGCGAGTTCCAACCCTCTATATCCTATCCACCATGGAAAAAGCCGTGAGATCCGGAAAGTTCCCAGCTAACTATATAGGCGTATTCTGGTCAGCTGAATCTAAATGGGGAGAGAGCGGTTATCTGCCTTATGTGTCTTTACATCAAAAAGACAATATGTTGATAAAAGGTCTTGCTTACTTTAGCGGAGGCGTTATGGTTGGTTCGACTACTCCCATTGAGATTGGCGCATATATGTCCATGAAAGGTCTTGATCCTGGGGGATATTCCGTCATGTTCAATTCAGAGGACTTTGGCCCACTGACTCTTAAAGTTAACGACCGATTTACAAGGTCTAAAGTTAAAATCAAAGACGGCAAACCCCATATCACTATAAATATTTATTTAGAAGCAGCGCTAGATGAGCACCTAGGTAATAATATTCGTATTGATTCCAGCCAGGATTTAAAAAAACTTGAGGCCAACTTTCAAAAAGGAGTCCTCACCATCTTCGACCATCTGATTAAACAGACGCAACAGGCTCACTCGGATATCTTTGGCATGGGTGAATATGTTCGTGCATATGCTCCTTCCTACTGGAAAGCTAATGTTCGTGACAAACATGACTGGGAGCAACAGTATTCTGATCTCTCTATAGAACTTAATGTGAAGACGAATATTGAAAGAGTCGGTCTTAAAGAAGACTAGATATGGGGATGTGTTCAAATGATCTATCATCAACTAACTTATTTAACTCTCGTGCTCCTGCTCTCCGGACTATTCCTGCTTACTGTGGATACCAAGATCTATGCTGTAAGCGCCATGCCCCGGGAAAAGAAATATGCCCGCAGGTTAGGCTGGGTATATCTCGGTTTATTCCTGCTTCTTGGATTAGCACAGCTGTTCTATCTTTGAGCAGCAGCAAACCAGTACGCCTGCCTCTCCATAGCATTTCTTAACAGCCCATGGTATATTGAGGAGTACAATATTAAAGGACGGAGAATGCATCCATGAACTCAAGAAGAAATCCTAAAGAAACAGCCAAAAGAGGTACTCGTTCTCACAGCAAGCCTACTGGCAAGCTTAATCATAAAACTAAAGCACCCGCAGCACCCAAAACATTTACTGTAAACGAACCTTCTGAACTATTGCCCTTCTTACTCACCCACGTCACGGGTCGCGGACGAAATGCGATTAAATCCATCCTATCGCGTGGACAAGTGTCGGTGAATAATAAGGTAGTTACACAGCATAATTTCCAACTGCATCCGGGTCAAAACGTTACTATTGATCAAGAGAAGCCTGTACAAACAGCAGAGATGATCGGACTTAAAATCGTTCATGAGGATGAAGACCTGATTATTGTTCAAAAGGATGCTGGACTGCTATCTATCGCCACTGCGGAAGAAAATGAATTGACGGCTTACCGCCAGCTCATGGAGCATGTCCGTGTTAGCAATCCACAAAATCGGATTTTTGTCGTACATCGTTTGGACAGAGATACATCAGGCGTAATGATGTTTGCCAAAAGCGAACGGATTCAGCAAGCGCTACAAACTACTTGGAAAGATACCGTGAAGGAACGTTCTTACGTAGCGCTCGTGGAAGGCGCGGTTAAAAGACCTGAAGGCAAGATAAGCTCGTGGCTCAAAGAAACCTCAACCCTTAAAATGTATTCCAGTCCTCATGAAGGCGATGGACTACATGCAATTACACATTATAAACTCATTCAGGCTAACCGCCATTTTTCCTTGCTAGAGGTTAAGCTCGAAACCGGACGAAAAAATCAGATTCGGGTGCACATGGCAGATATCGGCCACCCTATCGCAGGTGACAAGAAATATGGTGCAGAGACCAAAACGGTAGGAAGACTTGGCCTACATGCTCGAGTGCTCTCTTTTATTCATCCAACCACTGGAGAACTGATGACCTTTGAGAGCCCGATTCCGAAGACGTTCCTGAAATATACTGCGCCTGCGCCTACAAACTAAGAAGTGAACGTATACCCACAACCGAGGAGTATTCCCTCTTATGGGAAGCCGTAACTTCTACACAAGATGCCCGGTCCATTTGGTCCTGGGCGTCTTTTTTTAACTTCCTATCACATCATGTTACAATATAAATAAACAAAGAAGGTGCTCTTATTGTTCCACCCTACAGTTTTCGATAATATTAAGATCGCCTTTGAGAACCAGATTTATGACTACGATAATTTAGACGGAATATTGGTGGTTACGGATCGCTCCGACCTTCTGAATATGGCGCTGATGTCCAGAGAGTTCAGTCTCTCCTTCCAATTAACTGCAGGCAGGAAAGTAACCGCCGAAATCCTGCTCACTTCGTCCACGAAAGATCTCAGCGATGAAATCTTGGAGGTTCCTAATACGGATCCCGGCTGTAATCTTTCACTTCGTTTTTATATGGAAGTCGAAGATATTCCTAGCGAATGTCAGGCGATAGACAGTATTCTAAAAGCGATCTGGGGACCTGATTTCCAGCCTGTGCAATCTTTAAGCTTCATATATGGCCAGGAAAGTGAAACTTACAATAACTGCATCGAGCTGCAATTCAAAAGACAACTCACAGAAGAGCAAATGGAGGACATTCCAAACCTGCTAAGCCACCTGCTGCAAAGTGCGGAAGAACTGGAATCCTTCACGGTATAATCCCTACTTTTTAACGTTCGTACTATGGGAAAAGAGGTGTGCATGAAATGAAATTCCTGCCTGCTGCCAAAAGTAAAAGTTGGTTTCTCTGGATGACCGTTTATGCCATTCTTCTATGGCTTCTCTTCCCTCTACACCGATTCGTGATGCTGGCCCAGGAAATGGATGCCACACTCTTACTGCGCTTTGCTCTTTTTTCCGTTGTAGTGGCTGGGATCGTCAACACATTAGGCTGGCTCGGAGCGCGTCTGCTCTGGGTATTTAGCACGGCGGGAATAATCATAGGTGCGGCATTTATGCTGGGCTACACCTACCAAGAGATGTCCGGTTGGGAGGATCTCGCAGGCTTCCTCGCGTTTTCCTTATTTTCATGCGCCGGATTTGCACTGGGTTTATTAGCCGAAGGTATTCGTCTGCTGTATAAGCGAGCATCGAAGTCTTGAATGGAAGAGGTGAACGCTGTTGTCCAATTCTTTTCTAACCAAAAATGCATTGTCGCATTCTTTAAAAGAGCTAATGGAGCATACACCGCTCAATAAAATTACTGTTAAACAACTAGTGGACCATTGCGGACTAAACAGACAAACGTTCTATTATCATTTCCAGGATATATTTGATTTGCTAGGTTGGATTTATAAGACTGAGGCTGTCGAAAGCCTCGCCCAGTATCGCAGCTACAGCACTTGGACGGACGGGTTTTATAGAATCTTCTGCTACATTGAGCGGAATAAATCCTTTTGCTGTAACACGCTAAATTCATTAGGCAGAAATCATCTGGATGCATATCTGTACGAGGTGACAAACGATCTCATCATGGGGGTTATAAACGAGCTGTCCTCCGGGATGGAGGTTTGCGAAGAAGACAAGCACTTTATAGCCAATTTTTATACGCTAGCCTTCACAGGCCTAATCATTCAGTGGATGAGAGAAGGCATGAAGGAACAGCCGCACCATATGATTGAGAAGCTAAGTGATCTAATTGAAGGAAATTTTCTGAAAGCTTTACACAAATATGAGAACCATCCGTTGTAACCTTTGGTTGCAGCGGTTTTTTTTGTCTAAAAACTAGACAGATCACCCATAATGACAAAAATCCAGACACTCTAAAGAGTTTGATTATACCTTCAAAATAGGAGTTGGTTTACATTAAGAGTGTGATTATTTAAACAACTACTTGGAGGCGACCATTGTGAAAAAAGAGTACGGTAATAGACAGGTTTATTTTGTCGGTGGCGGAATTGCATCCTTAGCGGGCGCTGCTTACCTGGTCAGAGACTGTGATTTTCCGGGACAAAACATTCACATTATTGAAGAGATGAAGATTCTTGGTGGTAGCAATGACGGCGCAGGTGACGCTGAACATGGTTACGTTGTCCGCGGCGGTCGTATGCTCAACGATGAAGCTTATGAGAATCTCTGGGAGCTATTAACAACGATTCCTTCTGTCGACCGTCCGGGGTTGTCTGTGCGGGATGAAATTATTGCTTTTGATACCGCAAATCCAACACACTCAAACGCCAGACTTGTAAACAAAGACGGCAAAGTAGAAGATGTATTGTCCATGGGTTTTGATATGGCTGATCGTCTCGCTATGGGCAAGCTGATTATTACACCAGAAGATAAAATGGGTAAAGCGCGTATCAACGACTGGTTCGCCCCTCACTTTTTCACAACAAACTTCTGGTATATGTGGGCTACTACTTTTGCATTCCAACCTTGGCACAGCGCTGTAGAGTTTAAAAGATATATGCTTCGTTTCTTCCATGAATTCCCAAGAATTCAAACACTGGAAGGTGTAACTCGCACTCCTTATAACCAATATGATTCCATCATTCTGCCTTTGCACAAATATCTTGAACCATTCGGTGTCGATTTCACACTGAAATGTACAGTTACTGATCTGCAGTTCAAAAAAGGTGACGGAATTACCGTAACCCAAATGAATGTAGTGCGCGAAGGTGTCAAAGATGTGATTGATGTAAAAGAAGATGATCTCGTAATTATCACAAACGGTTCTATGACCGAAGGCTCCAGCCTTGGCTCTATGACTTCTGCTCCACGCCTTAACGGCAAGGGAAGCTCGTGGAAATTATGGGAAAACATCGCTTCCAAGAAACCAAGTCTTGGCAATCCTTCTTCGTTCGATGATCATGTAGACGGTTCGAAATGGGAGTCCTTTACTGTAACTTTCCATGACTCCAAATTCTTCGATCTGATGGAAAAATTCACACGTAACCGTGCCGGCACAGGCGCTTTGGTCACATTTAAGGATTCGAGCTGGTTTATGTCCGTTGTACTGGCCTTCCAACCGCATTTCCGCAATCAGCCTGAGCATGTTAAAGTGTTCTGGGGTTACGGACTGTATCCAGACAAAGTTGGAGATTTCGTGAAAAAGAGAATGTGTGATTGTACCGGCGAAGAAATTATGCAAGAATTGATCGGTCATCTTCACTTTGAAGAACATAAGGACGAGATCATGGCTACCGCCAATTGTATTCCTTGCATGATGCCTTATATCACTTCTCAGTTCATGCCTAGACTCAATAGTGACCGACCAAAAGTTGTCCCTGAGGGTTCCACGAACCTGGCCTTTATTGGACAATTCTGTGAAATTCCAGATGACGTTGTATTCACTGAAGAATACTCCGTGAGAGCAGCGAGAATTGCGGTATATACTCTACTTGGTATCGAACGGCCTATCGAGCCAATCAACCAATATCAATACGATGTACGCACACTATTCTCAAGCTTTGTTACATCTTTCAGATAAAACCACAATTCAGCGACAAGCGCTTCCGGATATCGGAAGCGTTTGTTTTTGGGAGTGGTGAGTAACAAAAGAACAGTTTTATCAAAACAAAAAAGAGCTGAGGGCTCCCTCAGCTCTTTTGTTTTACTCGAATCCAAACTTTAAATATTGCAAGATCCATCTGCGCAGCCATCATCGGTAGATACTTCAGAATTCCCCTTACCAACCACTTGTAATGTTGGTCCTGCTTGTTCCTCCGCCCACACAGTATCCAGTACCTCTGTAAATACAGGACCTGGTTGTGCACCAGATAAAGCATATTTATTGTTGAATACAAAGAAAGGTACACCGGTAATATTAAGACGGCTTCCTTCTTCAATATCGCCATTAACCTCATTCGCAAAAGCATCCGTTTCCAGCATTGCCGCAGCTTCCACTTGATCTAAACCAACTTCAGCAGCGAGTGAAGCCAGTACACTGCGATCTCCAAGATTTAATGAATCCGTAAAGTAGGCGCGCAGCAGACGTTCGGACATTTCTGCACCTTTTCCCTTTGTGCTTGCAAAATGACTCAGTCTGTGACTGTCGAAAGTGTTGGTATGCTTTACTGTATCAAAATTAAATTCCAAGCCCACATCTTTAGCTTGCTCCGCTAGTTGTGCGTTCATTGCTTTTGCTTTTTCGACGGTCATCCCGTATTTGGCAGCCAGCAGCTCATGAATACTCTTGTCTGTACTTACCTCTGCATGTGGATCCAGTTGAAAGCTACGGAATACTACCTCTACTTGATCACGGTTCGGGAATTGGCTTAGCGCATTCTCCAAACGTCTTTTGCCAATATAACAAAAAGGACATGCATAATCGGACCAGATATCTATTCTCACGAAAAAACCTCCTAATATTATTGATAATTTGTAGCTGTCATATAAGAGTAATAACTAAATATACGTCGCTTACTATTATATAGTTAAAAACTCAAAATTACAAACTTAACTTTTAATAAAATGACATTTATAGACGTGAATGTTAAAGCAAAAAGTAAACGAAAGTGGTATATACGCTCCCCTTCTGGGCAGATAAAATGAAGTTAACACCAGAAATTCCGAAGGGAGATCCCCATATGCATGATGTATCTATAGTGATACCTACCCGTAACCGTATAAACGACCTTACAGTGTGCATAGAGTCTATAAGCAAGCAGACACAGCTAGAGAATGTCTCCATCGAGCTCTGGATTGTAGATGACGGTGAGATTCCTGTAGAAAGATTAACCTATTATCGTAACATAATGAACAAATTGCCACAGGCTGAGTTTCGATATCATCGTAAGACTAATCCGGGACTCTGGCTTTCCCGTTATGAGTCACTTGGACTAGTAAATGCTGAAATTGTGCTTCATTTAGACGATGATGCAGAATTAGATGATTCCTTATATATTCGACGATTGCTTGATACTTATGCAGCGGACGATTCAATTGTCGGTGTAGGCGGTGTGGCAAAAGGCATGCGCAGCAGCAAACCAGGTCGGCTGTTTGGCATGCTGACCGGACAAATGTCTGGATCACCGGGCAGATTATCCCCAAGCATGTTTGCAGGCTCCCTATTCCTCTGGGGAGAGAAGGAGCAGGTTTTTGAGACGGATTTTTTTCACGGCTGTAATATGTCATTCCGACGCTCAGCATTACAAGATATGAAACCCTATCCCTGGATGACAAGTTACTCCATTGCCGAGGATATTTACTTGTCTCATTTGGCTAGCCGTTATGGCAAGCTTGTCATTAACCCGGCTATGAAAATCATTCATCATGAGTCGCCAGGATCTCGGGATAAGGCGGGCGTTGTTGCAAGAGCTACTGCCATCAATCATTATTATCTGCTCAACTTACGTAAAGCACCCCCTATGAATTATGCCGCATTGATCTGGACGTTAACCTGTCTTACAGGTAAAGAAACTCTCAAACGAAATTTTAAAGCCGTTAGCGGTTATGCCAAAGGAATCCTTTTCGTAATGAATCCTCGTAAAAACAAATACCGTGAATACATGCTAGATTAGCTTAATAGCTACCTCTATATCCACAGCGTTGCTCCGAATCAGATTGCGGGGCTTTTTTTTCGTGCAGACGGAGTTGTACGTAAATACGCCATGAAATTAATTTCCATCAACTTCTGATCTAGGGTATGATAGTAATAATGTGTTTTAGAAACTAACTTTATGGATGGTGGAATATGTTCAAGAACAAAAAAACGACGTTGATCCTCGTTGTTATCGTCATCGTCGTCATAGCTGTCGGCGCTTGGCTAATTACTAAAAATAAGGATGACAAAGCGACGGAAACACCGGGTGGCGCAACAGCTTCAGGAAAAGGCGAAGCCAAGTCACTCTCACAGACCTTTTATATCTATGACACGGTCGTGAATATCAAAGTGTTCGGAGAAAATGTAGCCCAAAAAAATATGGATGATATCCAGCAAATGCTGGAGCGAATGGATATGGAGCTTAGCCGTACAAAAGAAGGCGGCGAGGTTTACGCAGTCAATCAAGCAGCAGGAAAAGAAGCGGTTGTCGTTTCGGACGAGACCTTAGATGTTGTAAAACAATCCGTGCAATATGCAAAAGAAATGGACGGGCTATTCGATCCCACGATTGGTCCGCTGATCGACCTCTGGAACATCGGTAGTGGCGGAGATAAAGTCCCTGATCCAGCAGCTATCGATGCAGCCAAGAGCCTAACCAATTACAGGGACGTTGAAATTGACGAAGCTGCTAAGACCGTGAAGCTACTGAAGGAAAATATGGTACTGGATCTTGGAGGTATCGGCAAAGGGTATGCTGCTGACCGTATCGCTGATTATTTAAAAGAGCAAGGCCTTAACAGTGCAATGATCAACCTCGGCGGCAGCAGTATTATTGCGTTAGGTACGAAACCAAACGGAACGGATTGGAATATTGGTCTGCAGGACCCTGACCAAAGCCGCGGCACACAACTAGGAACGATTAAAATCGCGGATGAGGTCATCGATGCTTCTGGTGTTTACGAACGTTATTTTATGCAAGACAATGTTCGTTATCACCATATTCTTGATCCACGCACAGGTTACCCTTCTCAGAACGGTCTCAAAAGCTTGACCATTATGAGCCCTAATGCAACAGATGCGGATGCTTTGTCCACTGGGGTGTTCTTGATGGGGATCGAAGAAGGTATGAAATATCTGGAGTCGTTACCTGAAGATGTAGAAGCTTTCTTTATTACCGATGACAACAAAATCTACGCCACACCAGGCATTAAAGAAAGAATGAATCTGACTGATCCTACGTACAGCTTCGCTGATTAAACGAAAAGAGCTTGCCCCCATAAGGCCGTTGTTGGCTTTGGGAGGCAAGCTCTTTTGTTGTGGATAAAGGTTCTTTGGCGTGGCTGAGGGATATTCATTGCCCATTCATCGCCCAGCAGCCTGATAATTAGGGAATTCCTCCCTAAAATCATTAGATTTTTTCAATGTAAACCTTCGATTAGGGAAAACCTCCCTAAAAATCACCCGAATATGGCTATAAACATGTTTATTTCGGTTTTATTAGGGAGGAATTCCCCAATAACCTCAATTTCGCGCTCTAACCGGTTAATTTCAGGGAGTTTTTCCCTAATTAATTCCCGATCAAGATTTTTGCAGCACCAAAGGCAACTCGCTAAATTCCTTATAATTCGTAAAAATATAACTAGGCCTATGATCCGTAGCCGGCTGTCTGCCTCTCGGATTATACCAGCAGACCTTCCAGCCAGCCGCAAGCGCTCCTACTACATCATTAGCCCAGGTATCGCCTATATAAAGTGAATGGTCTGGTGAAGTGCCAGACTTCTGATTTACATGCAAAAAGAGTTGCGGATCTGGTTTGGCCAGACCTACCGCGTCAGAAATAAAAATCATCTCCTCGGGGATCATCTGATCCAGACCTAATCCGCGAATCTTTTTCATTTGATGATCTTTGGGTCCATTCGTAATGATGCCTACTTTATGACCAGCAGCAATGAACCTTTCCAATTGCTCCCGGACTCCATCTATCATTTGAATGGTGTACTGACGGCCAATGTATGCCGCTTGTACCGCCGTGGCTTGGTCACGATCAAGCTGTAAACCATACTCTGCAAAAGCAAGCTCCAATCGGCGTACCCTAGTTTCCTCCAGCGGAATTTCTCCACGTAAATACATAGGCCATAATACATCACTATGATGTCTTACTTTATAAAATAATTCTGCAAAGTCCAGACTGTTCTCATCCGGTCTAAGCACTTGACGCACCGCTTCTTTAAAAGGAACCAAATGATCATATAAAGTATCATCAAGGTCAAAAAAGATTGCCAGCTTATTACTTGTATCCACTTTAACGCCCCTTACTCATCTTTCTCTCTAGCTTTAGAAAAAAAGGTTATAGGTATAAAAATCATCATCCCGAATGTAGCCATGCGCTTCATATAAACGCTGTGCCCCCACATTCGCCGTCATTGTTGTCATGGACAAGCCCTTCGTATTCGTAGCGAGCGCATGAGCTCTGGCACTTTCCAGCAGCTTGGAGCCGAGCCCATGGCCTCGCAGTTCCGCAGTTACATATAGATCATTCAATATCCAGAGACGCTCCATAGAAACCGATGAAAAAGAGGGATAGAGCTGAGTGAAGCCCCACGCTCTTTTCTCCTCGCCTTCTCCCCCCACCGCAATAAAGATTACCGATTCGTTCAGCTTCAATCGATCTGATAAAAAAGCACGTGCACCATCCAGATCAGAGACTGCCCCATAAAATACCCGATACTCATCAAACAATGGGATAAGCCGTTCCAAATCATCATAGATCACACGTTCAATACGATAGTTGTTCATCCTCAGCGCTCACTTTCCGGCTTGGGCCGTTTTAACGTTATTGTATATTTCAGCCGTACCGTGCACCATGGAGCGAACGCCAGATCATTTGGACAATTATTCTTATTCTTTGGAATCGTAGAACACATGCCGGGCACTGACTTTACCCTCTTCGATATCCAAAATTCCGAAGGAATACAGTTTCTCACGTCGTTTATCTGTTGGCGATCCTGGATTAAAGAGCAGAATCCCATTCTCTTCCCGCAATAAAGGCTGATGCGAATGACCAAAAAGAATACAATCCACCTTATCGTTCGCAAAAGCAAGCAGCGCATTCCCGTCCGTTCCTTTGCGGGAGTGTGGCGTATGCCCATGGACCATTCCGATCCGGACTCCCTCAAGCGTTAGCAGCTTACGCTCCCCGAAACGCTCAATGATCTCTATTCCATCGTTATTTCCAGCAATCCCTTCCACTGGAGCTAATTCAGCCAACAAATCGTAGATTCCCATACTCACCCAATCTCCAAGATGCAGAATCAAGTCTACATTCCGGAATTCAGCAACAAGCGCTTTGGGCAGAGACTTAGCCATTCTTGTCATATGTGTATCTGATACCACGCCTACTTTCATATAACTCAGCTCCTAATCTATCATACTCATCTCATATTCAAATAATTGTACGATTTGCTTAAACGAGAAGCAAGTTCTGTGACTTCTCCCACACAGAAAAGCCGGGTACACCCCACTAACACAGGGCATATCCGACTGCCATTAAGTAATTACGAAGAAATCATTTACGCTTACTACCTTCTACAGTATTTAGCATCCCAACTCAGTTCTCTCTATCCTGCCAATTCCATAATCTTACTTCTTCAACATGAATATTACTGACCCATTTTTCTTCCTTTAACTTGAGCAACTCTTTAACCGGACCGGTTACGACAGCTCCATACAGCCTAACTCCGTTCTTCTCCAGATAGCTAATGGAGTCATCCAGATCAATAAACGGAATTACCTTGTTGGCGATCGATTTATGCTCCTGCATTAAGTGCAGTGTCTTAAGGAAGTTCGCATTACGCAGTTCACCATCCCCATATGAGTCAACAGATGGAGAAACACTCGTGCGGCTAGTCACCCCTCCAAACCAACCCCACTTTTTCTTTGATTCTTGTGTCACCTTCATATCATCAGCATGCCAGATAGGCATACTTGGAAATCCTAAGGGATCATTTATTACTGGCTCTTGTGTCCTTGGACCTGTATCTGCTGCGAACCATAAAAGTTCAAGATTTTTATGCTGAAACTTCTTCAATAGCTCATCTGTCGTAAAAAATTGTTCAAAAGACAAATAGGCTTCTCCTACCGTACCTTCAGGGAGCTTCTCTAGTTTTTCCCACTCACTGCTGTCATCCATCCTATTTTCTGCAGACTGGTTCTCAATGGGATAGATAAAGTAATTACCTGTCCCACTGCGTTCAAATGTCCATGAATAACTATAGATTCTAGGCCAGCCTAATAGAAACTTCATCGAATAATCTCCAACATTAATCCGCGCATCACCAATTTGTTTTATTATTTCACCCTGCAGATTCATACTAAAAAACGGTCCGGAATCACTACTCAAATGGACGATCGTATTCGGCTGTGAAACAGCAATTGCGGAAGAAACGACATCACGGTAAGTCTCTCCTCTTTCTCCAGTGCTATAAAATACCGCTGTGATGATACTGCTGACAATCAAAAAAATCAAAAACGCAGAAATCACCGTTAAAGTATTCGATATACGTGCTTTCCACTTGCCACGGCGGATGATCTTTTTTTCTTTGCCGGGTCTGTTTCTTTTACCCTTTCCGAATTTTATGCTCTTCTCCTCATCTGGAGCCGGCTTTTCTTCGCCCATGAGTTCATCCAGATAAGCCTGGTAAGCTTCCATCTTCTCTAACTCACGCTCAACCTCATCCCTATCCTCATCAGCAAGAGTGCCTTCGCCATACCTTCTTAACTTCTCCTTAAACTCTTCACTCATGTTCATTTCTCCTCCGCTCTGCCTCACGCAGCTTCTGTCTGGCCCGAAAGATCAATATCTTATATTGGGACAAGCCCACATCCATAATGTCCGATGCTTCCCGATAACTCAGCCCATGAAAATCATGCAGCAGCAGTGCATTTCTCTGATTGTCCGGTAGCTCACTTACCGCTATCCTCATCTCTTCCCAACGTTCCTGATGAAGCAGTGTGCTTTCTGTGGTATCTGGATGAGCAAGCTTTTTGAAATAATCCTCACTCTGAACTGTACTGCGGCCTTCCTTTCGCTTGTAATCTACGAAGGCGTTATAAGCGACACGGAACAGCCATGGTTTAATCTTCTCTTCTTTACAATTCTCCAAATGTAGATAAGCGCGATAAAAGGTTTCTTGCATCAAATCTTCAGCCGCATAATGATCACCACAAAGGGAGCGCAAATAGCGGTAAATATCCATCACATACATCTGATATATTTCATCCAATGAATTTCGCTTCATGCACTCCCCCCTTAACCTAACCACGTATCCCAGCCTGAAAAGTTACAGATAAATTTAGCAACTAGTATGAATATACCAGTAAATCTATGGAAAAAAGCGAAAAAAGCCTGCTGGCAAGGAGTATTACTCCCGCCAACAGGCTTTTTAATTCACCAAGTTACTCTGCTTACAGAACAACTTCAACTTCTTTGAGCATTTCGCTAACGGATATTAAACCGCCACCGGACAAATACCAGTAGTTAGGATCCAAGTAGATGATCTTACCGTTTTTAAAGGCATTTGTATTCTTCACTAGATCGTTTTCAACTGCTTTTTTAGCTGAACCGGATTCACCGCCATCACTCTTCACAACCGCATCTCTGTCTACTACAAACAGATAATCCGGGTTCTTATCCGCTACATATTCGTAAGATACGCTTTGTCCGTGAGTGGATACTTCAATTTTATCATCTGCCTGTGCAAATCCGAACACATCATGGATAATCCCAAAACGGGAACCTGCACCGTAAGCACTGATTTTTCCTTCATTCGCGAGAATAACAAGTGCTTTTTTGCCATCAGCTGTTGCCTTCGTATTCAAAGCTTTGATGGAATCATTGATAGTCGCAAGCTCAGTTTCTACTTCTGCTTCTTTTCCAAAAATTTGACCCAGCATTTTCACGTTATTCGTAAAAGATTCCATATAGTTTGCATTATCTACAGCCACATACAGAGTAGGTGCAATTTTGCTGAATTCTTCATAAGAATCCTGTTGTCTGCCGGAAATGATGATCAGGTCCGGAGAAAGACTGTTTATTTTTTCGAAGTCAGGCTCTTTCAAACCACCAACATTCTCATATTTAGCATCGTTATATTTAGAGAGATAAGCCGGTACATTACTTTGAGGCACTCCAGTCACCTCTACGCCCAGTTTATCCAGCGTATCCAGTGTACCGAAGTCAAAAACAACCACTTTTTGCGGATTGCTTTTGATAGTTGTTTCGCCAAGCGCATGCTTGAAAGTAAGCTCTGTCGGTGCTGTAGTTGCTTCCGTTGTTGGTGCAGTAGTAGCCTCCGAATTGCCTGCCGCTGCTGTGTTGTTATTTGAAGTTGCTGCATTATTGGAGCCGCAAGCCGCCAAGATTACCGCAAGAAATACTGTCATAATCAGTAAAGATAAGTTCTTCTTCAATGTATTCACCCCTAATTTTTATAGTGAAGCTATTTGAATTATTCGCGTATGCGTTAAGAAGCTGGCGCCTTTCACTTCTTACGTTACGTCATAATAATATCCGCATAGTAATAGTTACCTTTTAGAAATAGACACCGATTTTTCGGCCTCCTATAGTTTCAATAGGAATGTCCATGTCATATACCTCTTTAAGAACTGCAGAATCTATAATTTCATCCGCTGTACCCGAGGAAGCTACTCTTCCATTTTTAAGCGCAACAATGTAGTCAGAGTAACAAGAAGCAAAGTTAATATCGTGGATAACGAGCACAATCGTCTTCCCCTTCTCGTCTACCAAGCGGCGAAGCACCTTCATAATTTGGACGGAATGCTTCATATCAAGGTTGTTGAGCGGTTCATCGAGCAGAATGTACTCTGTATCCTGAGCCATGACCATGGCAATATATGCCCGCTGGCGTTGCCCTCCACTGAGCTGATCAATATATTTATCCTGCATCTCTTGGAGATCCATGTAAGCAATCGCTTCGTCAACGAACGCCCGATCCTCCGGACTCAGCTTCCCCTGTGAATACGGGAATCTCCCAAAAGAAACGAGCTCCTTCACAGTGAGGCGTACGCTAATATGATTGGACTGCTTTAACACCGATATTTTACGAGCAAGCTCATTACTTTTGCAGGTACCGATTTCCTTGCCTTCGATCAGCACCTCTCCCGCGTCTTTGGAGATAAGTCTGCTGATCATGGAGAGCAGTGTACTTTTACCCGCACCATTTGGTCCGATAAACGAGGTGATTGCGCCTTTTTTAATGGACAAGGACACATCATCAACGACGGTTACTCCGCCATAACGTTTGGTTAAATTTTTAACTTCTACCACGACTTATTCTCCTTTAACAGCAGATAGACGAAGTAGACGCCGCCTGCAAAATTGATAATCACACTAACCGTAGTATTGAATCCAAAAACACGTTCGACCAGGAACTGCCCGCCGACAAGCGCAACAATGCTCAACAGAATCGTTCCAGGAATCAGATAAGCATGCTTATAGGTACGGAACAACTGGTGTCCTACATTAGCTACCAACAAACCTAAGAAAGTGATTGGCCCCACTAAAGCCGTCGAGATCGAAACGTAGATAGATACAATAACTAGCAGCCTTTTGACTACATAGTCATAATTGATCCCCAGATTAATGGCTTCGTCTTTTCCAAGCGAAATAACATCCAAATACTTAACAAATCGCAGGAAGTACAACGTAGTTAGCGTCAGAACAATGGTGGAAAGAATCAATAGGTCACTGCTGACATTGTTGAAGCTGGCGAACATTTTCCCCTGTAGAATCAGGAATTCGTTCGGATCAATAAGCACTTCCATAAAAGAAGACGCGCTCTGGAACATCGTCCCCATGATCAGCCCTACCAGCAGCAGGAAATAAATATTTTGTCCTTCCCTACGGAACATTAGCTTATACAATACGCCTGAAAACAGGACCATGAGGCACGCAGAGAACAAGAAGTTGATGTTTTTATTCATAAAGGTCATATTCGATGAACCTAAGGCATAAACACCGAACGTCTGGATTAACATGTACAGGGAATCGAGCCCGAGAATACTTGGTGTCAAAATACGATTGTTCGTGATGCTCTGAAAAACTACGGTAGAGACAGCTATCACAGCTCCGGTAATCAGAATGGCCGCCAGCTTTCTTCCCCGGCTGGGCAGAACGTAGTCCCAATTTCCCAAAGCATGATACGTCATAAACAAGACGATGAGGGCGACAGCACTTATTGATAATATAGTTAGTTTAGTCTTCATCTCTAGTTCGCCTTTCTTCTCATCAGCAAGTAGATAAACAGACCACTACCGATGACGCCTACCGTGAGACTGATTGATATTTCATATGGATAGATAATGAGCCTGCCCAGAATATCGCAGAACAGGAGGAACACCGCTCCGAGAATGGCTGTATGCGCCAGACTTTTTTTGAGGTTATCCCCTATGTACAACGTTACAATGTTAGGTACTACCAGACCCAGAAATGGAATCGTACCTACGGTTAAAATGACAACAGAAGAGATTAACGCTACAATTACCAATCCCACGTTGACCACCGCTTTGTAGTTCATGCCAAGATTAACGGAGAAATCCTCGCCCATACCGGCTACCGTAAATTTATTAGCGAAGAGGTACGCCAGAATGACAAGTGGAATGCTGATATAAATTAATTCGTATTGGCCTTTGATAATCGTCGAGAAATCCCCAAGCATCCAAGATGAAATATTCTGAATCAAATCATTTTTATACGCAAAAAATGTTGTAATCGAGCCTACAATGTTGCCGAACATGAGTCCGACCAGCGGGATAAAAATACTATCCTTGAACTTGATCCGATCCAGGATTCTCATAAAAATAAAGGTGCCCAATAGCGCAAAAACAAAAGCAACAAGCAATTTCTGCATTGGCGTTGCGCCTGTGAATAACATGAGGGATACGAGAATACCAAATTTTGCGGAATCCATCGTCCCTGCCGTAGTCGGTGAGACGAATTTATTGCGTGACAGCTGTTGCATAATTAATCCGGCAATACTCATGCTGACTCCAGCGATAATCAATGCGGCTAACCGGGGAATCCGGCTTACCAGCAAGGTCTGTGCTTGAGATTCCGTAAGATGAAAGAGATCTAATGGGGATATATCTTTAACGCCTATAAACAAAGATATAAATGAAAATACTATTAGAAGTAGGGACAAATATTTTAGTTTCATGAGTTGTTCCTTATCTGTTTAATAGTTTACAAATGCGATATTATGATAATGATTTTCATTCGCAATGTTTTAAATTATACCTAAGCCCACTTTGAGGGTCAACCCTTTCATATACTTAAATTTAAAATAATTAAGACTTAGGCTTATCTGCTTAAGTTACATAAAAAAAGACACCCTAACGGGTGCCTCTTTAATCTCTGCCATATTTTTAGCGCGAAGCCATAGGATTTATTTAAATTTCTTCCAATCCTGATTACTGTTCTCCAGCAGATGTGCAAAATCATTCTCCAACCGCTTCTGCTCAGCCTTGCGCTGATCTTCCACTGCCTTACGGGCAGCTTCTTTACGGTCATTTTCCTCCGCTTTCAACGCATCAGATTGCGCCTTCAGCTTTCCTAGAACATCACTGCTTAGCAGGTCTTTTAACGTAGCAGGGCCATCATTCATAGCGGCTCTTGGTGTGGTAGGCATTTTCTTTTTTTTAGCCACTGTCCATCATCCTTTCTAGTACTGAATTAAATTGGAATTTGTTTAAGTTATTGGTCTTTTCGTTTATAATGTTTACTAAGAGGTGAGCCCTATGAAGTCCAATGATTTATGTCCCCGGCTACAAAAAAGTATGGATATTATCGGCAGGCGTTGGACTGGTTTAATTATCTACCAGCTCCTTCAAGGACCCCAACGTTTCAATGTAATTGAAGCGGCATTGCCCATCAGTGGAAGACTGCTCTCCGAACGGCTCAAAGAGCTGGAACAGGAAGGGATCGTTCTTCGAGAAGTGTTTCCAGAGACCCCCGTGCGAATCCAATATTCTTTGACGGATAAAGGTCTTGCCCTGGAATCAGTCATCCGAGACTTACAGAGTTGGTCCAAAGAATGGGTCGATTGCGACACCGATAACCTAAATCCAACTCTCGAAATGTAAGCGTTTTATCTGGTATTTTAGACTTTAAGGCCTACAATGACTAAATCACGCTCTATACCGTCAAGTTCAGCCACACCAGGCAGCATTCCCCACTCTTTAAAACCAAATTTTTTCAGCAAACCAAGGCTTGGATCATTATGTCCAAACACAAAGCCGACTAGATTCTTAATTCCGAGACTAGGGGCTTTCTCAATGGCCTCTGTCAGAAGAATTCTGCCAGCACCACCACCACGGAACTTTTCATTCACGTATACGCTGATTTCTGCTGTTGCATTATACGCTGGACGACCATAGAAGGATTGAAAACTGAACCATGCTGCAATTTCATCTCCTTGCTTCAGTACCCATAAGGGACGGTGATGGCTGTTATGCTCAAGAAACCATTTCTCCCGGTCTGCAACAGTAATGGGTTCCAGATCTGCAGTTACCATCCTCCCAGCAATCGTTGAGTTATAAATATCTACAATAGCTGCTAAGTCTGCAGATGTCGCATCTTCAATTCTGCTGTTCTCCCAATTCATCCCTTAATTCCTCCAAATGTGTTAATTAACTCAGGCCGACCTGCTCCTGGCTCCATTGCCACAGCCGTTCGGCCTCTATTGTATTCTGCGCTCTGGGAGACAGTTGTTTAATCTTTCTTCGATAATAATATTGACCGGTTACCTCTTCAAGATCAGGATCTGTAGCCAAATAAATCGCTGTATCGGCGCCTTGTTCAGGTGTTAAGAAAAAGTATGAGAGTAACTTAAGTACCGACTTGCCGAAGCCTGTCTGCCGGTTTACACCTATATTCGTCCCCACTGCACCTGGATGCAAGCAATTCACCGTCACCCTTGTTCCGTGAAGACGCGAAGCCAGCTCCCTCGTGAACAGAATATTGGCTAGCTTGGATCGGGCATAGGCTTTTGCAGGATTAAAACGGCGAGCCAGGGTTGGATCTTCATAATGGAGCGCACCTATTTTGTAAGCACCGGAGGCAACCACAATGATACGGCCTTGCTCTGCTGCCTGCAACGACTCAAGTAACAGATTTGTAAGTAGAAAATGCCCCAAATGATTTACGCCAAGATCCATCTCAAAGCCGTCCTTCGTAAGCTGACGCTTAATCGTGACTACCCCGGCGTTATTGATAAGTATGTCTAGCATCGGATATTTCATAGTAAATTCCTCAGCAAAGCTGCGAATGCTCTCAAGTGAAGCCAGATCACACAACATGAGCTCGATATCCTCGGAGTGGCTCTTTTGTTTGGCGGCAGCAAGTGCTTCTTCTCCCCGCTGGCGATTACGGCAAACCATAATGACTTTGGCTCCCTTGCGAGCCAGTTCAACTGTTGTAGCCAGCCCCATACCGGAATTCGCTCCGGTAACAAGTGCGATTGTTCCTCTCATTCCAAGAATCACTCCTCTCTCAACAACCGTACCTGAATAAGCTTTAGCCTAACCTTAGGAGAAGTATATTTAAAGATATGTTACACCAACTAGTAGGGTTAAGAAAAGCTTCATGTCATGATTAGCCAACGATAGTTATAGTTCGTCAGGTGCGTCTGGTCTATTTTTGATCTATAATAGGAATATTGCAGTTCTAATCGTGAAGTTGAAAGGGGAACACCAACTATGAATAATGCTCTGACAAGCCTAGAGCAGCAAATGGCGGGCGAAGGCCTGGATGCCCTGCTCGTAACAGATCCCAAGCATGTCTACTACTTAACCGGCTTCGCCAGCGATCCGCATGAACGTTTTCTGGGTCTGCTGCTGATACGCGGAGAAGAGCCTATGCTCATTCTGCCTGCATTGGATGCAGAAGCGGCTCAAGCGGCTTCTTCGGTCACCAAAATCCTAACTCACAGTGACACTGATAATCCCTATAACCTGCTAAAAGATTGTTTCGGCAGCAGCAAGCTTGGAACTCTTGGCATAGAGAAGGAACATTTCTCAGTAGCCCGTTTTGAACACCTAACCGCTGCTGTTCCAGCTGAACGGTTTAGTGATATTGGTCCATTGCTGCGCAGCATGCGCTCCAAAAAGACCCCGGATGAAGTTAAGCGCATGAAACATGCCGCTGAGCTAGTTGAGGAAGCCTTGCGCCGCGTTCTTACCCACGTAAAAACAGGCGTTACAGAAAACGATCTAGTAGCGGAGCTAGAATATCTAATGAAAAAGGTTGGCGCTTCCGGTCCTTCCTTCGACACTATGGTGCTTTCTGGTCCGAAAACTGCCCTACCTCACGGTGTTCCTGGCAACCGGGTCATTCAACCAGGCGATTTCCTGATGTTTGATATCGGGGTGTATGCCGATGGTTATGCTTCTGATATTACACGTACCTTTGCAATTGAATCCGTGGACGACAAGCTAATCACTATTTATAACACTGTGCTGGCTGCCAACGAAGCTGGGATCGCTGCCTCCAATCCTGGAGCACCTTTCGGCTCAGTCGACAAAGCTGCACGTGATGTAATTGAGGAAGCTGGATTCGGGGAATATTTCTTGCACCGTGTCGGACACGGACTGGGTATGGATGTTCATGAATATCCATCACTTCACGGACAGAACGATGACATTATCGAGATCGGCAATGTGTTCACCGTTGAGCCAGGAATTTATGTGCCTGGACTAGCGGGTGTGCGTATCGAAGATGATCTGATTATTACAGCTGAAGGCGCAGAGACCTTAACAAGCTTCCCTAAGGAACTGACTATTCTTCATTTGTAGAAAAGAATTACAAGCCACGGTCAAAAACACAGAGCAGCGATTCCTCCAATAATGAGAGAATCACCGCTCTGTGTTTGTTTTTATTTAAACCTGTGTTCCCCACATCCCGCGAATCGACCCAGCCTCTTTAACCATCCTGCCGACCAGCTCCGCGACTGTAGGTATATCTTGGATCATTCCTGTTACTTGACCTGCCCAGCCGATGCCCTCTTCTTTGATACCATCATAAATCCAGCGCTTGTTGGCTGCACCACTGATATATTCTTTTAATGCTTCATAGGTCGGTGTCACGCGCTCGATTTCAAGAATTTGATCAATGTAGTCACTACGCAACACTCGTGCGGGTGCTCCAATAGAACGTTTGATTACAACCGTATCCGACTCTGAGCTTTCTACTAAAGCTTTTTTATAAGAAAATGCCGCGTGCACACATTCCACTGTAGCAACGAAACGAGTGCCCATTTCGATTCCCTCAGCCCCAAGCGCATGAGCAGCCATCCATCCACGGCCATCTCCGATCCCTCCTGAAGCAATCACAGGGATATTAACCGCATCGACCACTTGAGGAACGAGCACCATGGTTCCAACATCGTCACGCCCTAAGTGACCCCCGCCCTCTTGCCCAACAACAATAACTGCAGAAGCGCCTAATTGTTCGGCCTTTTGGGCTTGTCTGCGTGAGGAGACGAGCACGAGCGTTTTAATATCGGTGGGCAGTAACATTTCCAGTATAGGGGCTGGATTCCCTCCAGTGAGGCTCACCACGGGAACCTGCTCGTCGATGGCGACCTGCACCCGGTCTTCATAACCAATCCCATGCATGCCGATAGCAAAATTAACACCAAATGGCTTGTCTGTTAGTGTTCGTACCCGCCGTATTTCTGCACGTAAGGCCTCAGCATCCGGAAGACTCATTGCTGTGACCTGACCCAGTCCACCGCTATTTGAAACCGCAGCCGCGAGGTATGCATAACCTAAATAAGCAAGTCCTCCTTGAATAATAGGATATTCTATGTGCAATAACTCCGTAATACGGGTGTTCCATTTCATCTTCATCTACACCTTTCCTATCTTTAAGCAAAGCAGAATCACGGCAAATAAAAGGGCAACTCCCCCTGCCAGATAATCTATCTGCTGAAATTGCAGTCTTTTAAAAGAAGTCCTTCCTTTACCATTACCATAAGCACGCGCATCAATTGCATAGCTCAGCTGTTCAGCACGTTGAATCGTTGTGAAGAGCAGAGGAATAATGATCGGAATGTACGCGTATATCCGTTTAGGCAGTGACAATACTGTAAGATCATAACCTCTAGCCTTTTGTGCGAGAAGGATACGATCAAGCTCCTCCTTGAGGGTAGGGATAAAACGGATCGCAATCACTATCATTAAAGAGAACTGTTCTACGGGTACCCCCAATTTGGATAGAGGGGCAAGCAGCTTTTCCAGACCATAAGCTAAGTCCAGCGGCTTAGTAGTTAAGGTTAGAACTGAGGCTAACAAGATGAGCAATATAATACGCCATACAAAACGTAATCCTGTTCGCAGTCCCTCTTCAGTCACCTCGATAAAAAACCATGACCAGAGAACCGTCCCTTTGGTGAACACGGCATTGTAAACAAAAGTAAACAATAAAATAAATAATACCGGCCGCAGCCCTCGCCAAAAAAAATGCACAGGAACTTTCGACAGTAACAACATTCCCAGTACAAAAAAGGTTGCAACAACATAACTAATCCCCGTTCCAAGCATCATAAAGCTAAGCATGAGTATCACGATACTTACAAGCTTTGTACGAGGATCTAAACGATGAAAAATCGAATGTGTCTCCACATATTGACCGACTAATACGGAATCAGCCATGCCCTTGCCCCCTCGAATGCCAAATCGGCAAAATCGCTTCGAGGATATCCTGCTCTTTACAGCTGGCAACTTCAATCTTCTGGTCAGATAATTCCTCCATTAGCTTCAAGAGCTGTACGGGTTCAGGCAAGGATAGTCCAAGTTCCAGCAGTAATTCTTCCTTTTCCAGAAACAATGTTCTGATATCATGATGCCCTTTTAACTGACCTTCATGAAAAACAATGACCTCATCCGAGTATTCGGCAACATCATCCATCTGATGCGAAACGAAGAGGATCGTGTGATTGTCTTGTTGCTGCCATTCCTTTAGTAGCTTCAGCAAAGACACTTGGCTAGCAGGATCGAGACCCGCTGTCGGTTCATCCAAAATCAGCAGCTTCGGATTTGTCATCAGTACAGAGGCAATAGCTACACGGCGCTTTTCACCACCGCTTAACTGGAATGGATTTAAGGGGAGAATTCCCTCAGGCAAACCCACTTGTGGCAAAATCGTTTCAATCGCCTCTGTAATTTGCTGACGTGAAGCGCCCTGTTGATTCAGAGCAAAAGCAAGCTCCTTATACACCGTTGTTTCGAATAGCTGATGCTCAGGATATTGAAAAACGAAACCCAACTCAGGGACAACCTTTAAGCGCCCTTTGGCATCTCTGCTGGCAGGCTGCTGATTAATCCAATAGTCTCCTTTTACGGTGGGAATCAAGCCCTTCAGCACTTTGACAAAGGTAGACTTTCCTGCGCCTGTTGGACCGATAATAGAAATCCATTTGCCCTCAGGAATAGTGCAGTTTATATTGTGCAAAGCCACATGATCGGCATAGTTCACACTTAGATTTTTTAATTGGTAGACCATTGTGATCGAATTATCCCCTTCCAATCGGCTGTTAGCGGTGCTGCTGAATGGAGCAATGTATGTACACGCACTGCGAAGGGCAGATGTAATTGATAGTCCGCAACAGGCATGGTTTCAAAAAAAGTCAGTGGATCGCCGTCAAACTCAAGTCGTCCTTGGTGCAGGAGTAATACGCGTTCTGCTGCAAGCACTTCCTCCATATGGTGGGTGATATGAATAAGGGTCAGGCCTTGACGATGCAGCTCTTGCATGATGGAAAGAACCTGCTGTCTTCCCTGAGGATCAAGCATTGAGGTAGCCTCGTCAAAAATAATGACTTGCGGGCGCATCGCCAATATAGCTGCGATAGCGACACGTTGCTTTTGACCTCCAGATAACTGATGTGGCATAGCCTCCAGATAATCCTCCATTTGAACGGCCTGCAAGGCATGATCCAATCGGCTGCGCATTTCCTCCCTCGGCACACGGATATTCTCCAAACCAAAAAGCACCTCATCCATAACGGTTGTGGTGATAAACTGATCCTCTGGATTCTGAAAAACAAAACCGATTTGCTGATGGATCTCCGCAAGATCCGTTGGTTTTGCCGTGTCCAAGCTCTTAAATTGTACAGCCCCTTTTCGTGGCAGCAGCAGTCCGTCCATGAGCTTTGCAATAGTGGATTTGCCAGAACCATTCGCGCCAACTATCGCCACAAACTCCCCTGCTTCTATCGTAAAGCTAATATCCTCCAGGAGAGGTTGTCCTTTTTTATAATAAAAACAAACTTGATCGAAGGTAAGCATTTATTCAGTCCCCTTTTGACGGTGCCAAGCAGCAAAAAATGCCTCAATGCTATTCTCGGAAAATGCAGGTGCAGGCTTCTCCCATTTTGTCACTTTTGATCCATTCACAGCAAAGATTTCACCGGTTAAATCCGCGTCGGACTCATTCAATAATGCAGTCACGAAGGAAGCAATAGCCTCCGGGTCACCTATTCTCCAAAAGTCAGGCAAAGGTTCATTACGACTGGCATGTTTTTCCTTCAAATGGTCAATTATAGGTCTGGTCATATCCGTTAACGCCGCTGGAGAAATCGCATTGACCCTAATCTGGTCACGTTTCAGCTCTGCTGCGAGCGTCCACATTATGCCCAGTATTCCAGCCTTGGCTGCACTGTAATTCACCTGACCCACGGAACCTGCTAGTCCAGCAGCAGAGGTCATCAACAGGATATCCCCACCTGTTTCACGCATATGTGGTAATACTCGTTGAATGCAGTAATAAGTGCCATTTAAATGCACATCCAGAACAGTCTTCCACTGTTCATCCGTCATACGCTGACATTTCTGATCCTGCACAATTCCCGCGTTAGCTATCAATACCTCGATACGACCGTATCGGGCAATGACCTCACCTACCATAGCAGTGACTGCGACTGGATCGGCTACATTAGCAGCGTACCCTAGTGCCTCTCCGCCTGCCTGGCGGATCTCGCGCACAACCTCATCAATTAAGACTTGTTTCGTACCATTTACAACCACTATATAACCTGACTTGCCAAGCTGCATGGCAATACTACGTCCGATCCCTCTTGTTGCACCAGTAATTAAGGCTACTCTATTCATCACTACACCTCTTTCACTGCAAAAGCTCCCGCAGCAATAACATCGCCAGCTTTTGTTGTAAGGATCACTTTCACAAAGCAGTCGTCAGCTGCAAAATCAAAAATCACGACACTATCGACCTCTATAGGCTTATGAAATTTCATATCATATTGAGTGATCCACTGTGTAGGGTGCTCAGCAATATACAAGGATTGAGCTAATCCCATAAGATACATCCCATGTGCGATGGGTCGCTCCAAACTAGCCTTAGCTGCGGCCTCTGCATCTAGATGTATAGGCGCCAAATCTTGGGAAGCAGCTGCATATTGCCGGATAGCCTCAGCAGTTATGCACTTTTTTATCATGATCATCACCTACCCGAATTAACACCGTTTCTGCGGTGACTATAAGCTCACCCTCACACCTACAAACCAGCGTATGTGTGTAAAAAGTCAGTTTACCCTGTCTGCCTTCTTTTTGCACCTCGCCCGTTAACGCTAATTCACAATCCAAAATCATCCCCGCCGTAATCGGAGCCTGATATGAAAATTTCTGAGTGCCGTGAAGCAAGGGTTCACCGATGATTAACCAAGGAATATCGAAGTCTTGCCAGAAAATAATAGGCATCGTCGCAGGAGCGATCAGCTTTCCATTTATCGTCTGCAAGGGTGCTTCAATACTCTGTGCGTAGTCCGAAATCCATTCAGCAGTCATATGGATCTGATGTCGGACACTGTTCATTCTATAACCTCCACGAGTGTTGCCAGACCTATCCCGCCGCCGATTCCCAGAGTAGCAAGCCCTCGTTGGTAAGGGGCATTTTGCATTTCAGCACATAACCGAGTCATTAAAATAGCCCCGGAAGCTCCGTATGGATGGCCTATTGCTAATGCCCCCCCGCCAAGATTGACCTTTTCCTGTGGAATTTGAAGCTCATTCAGTGAAGCCAATACTTGTGAAGCAAAAGCCTCGTTAAACTCTACGATATCTAAATCGGCAACGGTAAGCTTTTGGCGTTTTAACACCTTTTGCACAGCTGGTACAGGCCCCATACCTAAATAGTTCGGATCTACACCCGCAGCTTGCGCATCCACGACCCGTAAAATAGGCTTCAGCTTAAGCTGCTGGCATTTCTCCCGAGACATCATTAATAGAAGCGCTGCGCCATCATTAATAGGACAGGCATTTCCAGCAGTGACGGTACCCTCTTCATCAAAAATTGGCGGCAGCTTTTGCAGCTTGTCCAGACTCGTATTAGCCCGAGGACATTCGTCGGTGTTCACCCACTGCCCCTCTACCGGAAGAGGTACTATCTCCTGCTGAAACCGGTCACTTTGCTGAGCATGAAACGCCTTTTGATGACTTTTCAAGGCATATTGATCCTGCTCTTCTCGAGAAATCCCGTATTTCCGAGCTACATTCTCTGCAGCAATTCCCATATCCGGATCACCGTAAGAGCTAGGCGTAAAATGTGCACGGGTATACAGCTGTGGAACCCCCATTAACGTCTGTGGTTTAGCCATTTTCCATGGAGCACGGCTCGTACTTTCGACACCACCCGCTAAATAAATCTCACCAGCGCCGCTTTGAATCAGTCTTGCTGCTATATTAATTGCCTCTAGCCCAGATCCGCACTGACGATCCACGGTGACGCCCGGAACCGAAACAGGCAGCCCCGCTTCAAGCGCAGCTACCCGGGCAATATTACCTCCTGGGCCCACAACATTCCCAATAATGACATCATCGATCAGTTCTTTAGGCAAGTTCGTTTCGGCTACAATATGCTGAATAAGCGGCGCCAGTAATGCTTCCGGCTCAAGTGTACTTAATAAGCCACCCATTCTGCCAATCGGTGTACGTTTTGCCATGACAATTACTGCTTCTATCATACCATCGCTCTTTTCACATAGTCTTTCATCGCTTGCCGGGCAATTTTGCCACTGCTTGTATAGATAAATTCATCCAGGGTTAACAGCTGCTTCGGCGCTTTGTAGCTTGCTAAATACTGGCGGCAATAATTCTTAATTTCGTCGACAGATAAGTGCTGTTCTCCGCTCCACTTCACGAGGGCTATCAGCTGTTCTCCCCAGTAATCGTCAGGCACGCCAAGCACCATCACTTCATCTATTTCCGGAAGAAACTCCAGCACCCTCTCTATTTCTTCCGGATAAACGTTCAGGCCTCCGGATATGATTTTATTCTTCAAACGTCCCGCCATATATAAATAACCAGCTTCGTCCTGATAAACATAGTCTTCTAAAATAAGCCATCCCTCTCTAAAAGCTGCTGCTGTCTCATTCGGCAATTGATGGTAGCCTAAAAATATCATATCACTACGCACATATAGCTGCCCAATCTCCCCAGGAGGGACTTCCCGGAACTGGTCATCACGAATGGAAATTTGCACCCCGGGATAAGGTTTGCCTACAGAGGTCGGATTATGCTCGGTCAGAACATCCAAATAACTAATATAGCTCGCTTCTGAAGAACCGTAGGATTCATAAAGACGCGCTCCACCAAACACTTCCATGCCCCTTTTCTTGGACAACTCCGACCACTTTGCACCTGAGCTAATAATCGCATCCATCTGTATCTGCCCAGGTACAGCCTGCAACATCATGGATTCGATCATTGTTGGTACGACGAACAGCACCACGCCCGGAATTTGCCGGCACAGCTCTAACACCTGCGTGGCACTAAATTTTTGTGTGATATGAAAGGTTGCTCCACAATATAGACTCTGCATTACGGCGAATAAGGATAGGGAATGCACAAATGGACCTGGTGCCAAAACATCCTTCATAGCTTCCAATTCAAAAGCTATATTCGAGACCTCAAAGCTTTTTAACCATGATAAATGGGTACGCATATAACCTTTAGGCAATCCGGTTGTGCCTGAAGTAAAGCCAATAAATAATAATTCATTCGTCTCATCCAACTCAGCCTCCGGCTTCAAGGCAGCCAGCCACTGATCATAGGAACCTGTTCGTTCATTTGAGAAGGTCAATGTTTGGATTACTTGATCCTTGAAAACCAGATTCTTTGCGGCTTCCGGCTCGGCAAAAATCATTGTCGGCTGGCACTGCTCTATAATAACCTGCAGTTCATTAGCACTCCATTTGGGATCTAAGGGAATGGGAACACAGCCCGCATAAATCGCCCCCAAGAAAACCTCAACAAATTCAATACGATTCGTAGACAAAATCGCGATTTTGTCATGCCTCAGACCCTTTTGCTGTAAGCCATTCGCGATTCTCCGCATCGTTTCTACTAATGTTGTATAGGTATGACTTGCTTGGTCATGGGTTAAGGCAATGCTGTCGGGCTGCTGTGCTGCATGACGCAGTATAGGAACTACTAGATTCATCCTTGATCACACCTGTTCGTAATTTCTGTGACTACCAATTATATACATTTTCTTCAATCGGACTGCCCCGCAAGTCCAGCCCAGACTAAAGTATATGTGTTAAGCGCCATCGCAGGCGCTCCTGTTAGACTAACCCGCTAGAATTGCTATGATAGCTTATTTTAGCTTTATATTATTTTTATGTACACATTTTCATGTAACTATTAAGTCCATCTTACAACTAAAAAAATAGCCAGCACGCATCGATTATGATCGGTACGCTCTGGCTGTATTGTTGTTTAGTCCTTCTTTTGAACGGTCGATGGTGTACCCTCTTCAGCAAAAGTAAAGGTTCGGGCGATATATAAGATAGGTGTGCTTACTGCGGTTAGTAAGAACTTCGCTAGATAAGTTGTAAGCAAAATTTCAAGCCATACATTCCAGTCATACAAGCCCGCAAACGCAATGGTGCAGAAGATAAGTGTATCCACAAAGGAGCTAATCATCGTACTGCCGTTGGAACGAATCCACAGCTGACTTGAGGTGCTGTAATATTTACGAATCCAAGAGTACAACCGAACATCTAGGAACTGACTAATGAAGTAAGCAGTAAGACTACCCACAGCTAGTCGAGGCATCAGCCCAAAAATCGTCTCCAAAGAAGACTGAGCGATATCGGTCTCCTGTGGCTTAAATACTAGTACCATCTGCATAATGACTGTAGTCATAAGCAAGGTGAAGAAACCAAACCAGACCGCTTTACGTGCTTCCGCTCTTCCGTACTTCTCATTAAGCAAATCGCTGGTCATATACAAAGTGACATACATCGTATTTCCGAGTGTCATCACAATATCAAATGGCATAGCAATCGTCTTAGCTACCTGAATGTTAGCAATTACAGTAGCAATACCTACCCAGGCATACATTCCACTTTTCCCGAACAGGCGGTAACAGAGTAGAAAAAAGGCAAAATTGACAATAACAAATAAAACTCCCCACAACAAATTAAACATATTACTGAAACTCCTCCTAGTTTTGTTTACGCGGGATGGTTACGAACCGCGGCTTACATTATTAAATTTTTGGAACAAAACATTAATACTCTATCACAATAGCGCTAAACAATCCATAAAAATAATATTTTTATATGAAATTGGTAGTTCCAGTTCTTTTTTTTCGACAATTATCTAAAATAGTCAGCAATAATTCATTTTTTTCAGAAAAAAATGCTCTATAGGACAAAACTTTCACTATTCATCCAGAGGTTAATTCTATAGAATAGTATCAAACACCTTATTCCCGATCCATTTAGTAGAAATATGACATAACTATGGAATATATCTCGGGTCGCCAATTTCCAGCAGTTGGCATGGAGTATCTAGTGAAGACCAAAAAAAGAAATGACCTCACCGTCCATAAAAAAAGGAGAGAACGATATGTTTCGTATCAAGCATTCGATCAGTCGCAAATTCACGCGTTTATTATTTGTTGTTCTGTTGCTCACGTCTCTTTTGTTAAGCACCAGCTTCTACTTTATCTCCATCAATATCTTCAACAGCTATGTTATGCCACAGATTAACAAAATCCTTACTGCCGCTGCTCAGGACGTATATAAGAATCTCAACGTAATGCACGCCCAGCAAACCCTAAATAAGAACGATCAGTCTGCCACCAATCTCGAGTTCTATTTTCAGGAAAAGAGGAAACAACATGGAGTGGAAACCATTTTTCTGGTCAATCTGAAAGGGAAAGAAGCTGAGATTCTATCCGCAGATCACGATGCAAAATTGCAACGGGCAGAAAGTGTCACCGTATCCTCTGCAATGCAACAAGCCTCTAAAGGAAAAACTGGACTAAGCGATACATATAGCGACGCACATGGTATACATAAAACAGCTTATATCGGTATTCCCGGAAGTACGATGGTTATCGGTGTAAGCAGTGACGTAAGCTTCATTCAAGAAAAAACAGACAGTATTCTATGGACAAGTGCCGGAATCACACTTCTGACGTTGATCATCGGTCTAACTGGTGCATGGTTTATGAGTGTGCGTATAACACGTCCAATCTCAAAACTGGCAGCTTATAGTGCCCGGCTCGCAGAGGGAGATTTCACCGAAGAATTATCAGTTAAAGGAAATGACGAAGTTGCACAGTTGTCCGTAAGCTTCCAAGCGATGACCCAACGCCTGAAAGAAATGATCGGACATGTACTGGTAACCTCAAATACTGTCGTTGCAGATTCCAACTCTTTAAAAGAACGTGTTGAGATTCTCAATGATATGGCGGATCACTCCAGCTCATCGGTAGTAGAAATCGGCAAAGGTAGTACGACTATCGCTAGCAGTGCATCAGATAACTCGAGAGCAATGGAAGAAATCAATTTAGGCATTCAAAGTATTGCCTCAGCAGCGAATGAAGTCACGGAGCAAATCAGTGAGGCTTCCGCTGAAGCAAGTGGCGGTAATGAAATTGCCCAAAGTGCCGTGCTGCAAATGCGCCAGGTTGAACGTGCTTCCCTACAGTCGCTGGATCAATTACAAATCATGAATGAGCGTTCAGTAATGATCGGAGAAGTCGTTCACAGCATTACTGAAATTACGAAACAGATCCAAATGCTGTCGCTGAATGCTTCAATCGAAGCTGCACGTGCAGGAGAGCATGGACGCGGCTTTGCTGTTGTTGCGGGAGAAGTACGCAAGCTGTCTGAACAATCCCGTAACGCAAACGAACAGATCCGTGACTTCCTACTTGGGCTTCAAGAAGATATGAGCCGCTCCGTTACCGAGATGAACCACGTGAATTCTGAGGTTGCCTCTGGAGTCGGCAAGGTAGCAGAAGCAGGTGATGCCTTTAATCACCTCTTGATCCTTATCCAAAGCATCAATCACAGCATCCAATCCGTATCTGCGGCTACACAGCAAATCTCGGCAAGTACAGAAGAAGTCAGTGCTTCCGTCGAAGAAACTGCACAAATTACATCAAGATCGCAAGAAAGTGCGGACACACTCGCTGCTAACTCAGAGCGGCAGCGTGTCGAACTGGAAGGCCATGCAGAAACCGTAAAACATCTGTATGAGCAAGCCAAGAAACTCCAAGAAGCTGTGCAGCAATTTAAGATTTAACGCTTGTAAACTAAAAACCCCCGTTCACACGAAAGTGTTGAAGGGGGGTTTTTAGTTTATGGCTCGCTAGCGCTTGCTGAGGTCTCGTTTAGACTCGGCTGCATGCGCTAGGCTTGCGCGGAGCTCTCGCTTAGACTCAGGGTGCATGCGCTAGGCTTGCGCGAAGCTCTCGCTTAGACTCATCACGCCATTTGCTGCTGGCTTGCGGACTCAGTGAAGCTAGAATAAAAAGTGGACAGTAGTTAACAGACTGGCGATAATGAGTCCACGGAGGTGTGTTCACATGGGAGAACATCGACAACGGTACAACGAAGAATTTAAAAAACAGACAGTGCAGTTCATTCAAGAGCAAACAAAGACAGTGGGCGACTTGGCGGAAGAGCTCAACATCCCAAAAAGTACCCTGCATCAATGGATGAGCCAGTATCGAGAACTAAAGAATGAACCGGCAGCTAGCGTGGATCGAGTACGGGAACTCGAGGCACAGTTGAAAGAAATGAGCCGTCAACTTCAAGAAAAAGATAACAAGATTGCCGATGTGGAAGAGGAATTAGCGATCGTAAAAAAAGCAGTGCACATCTTCAGCAAACCAAGGAACTGAGATTCCAGTTTATTGAAAAACATCGCTCCGAGTTTCTCTTGGAGAAGATGTGCATGACCCTACATGTGTCACGGAGCGGGTACTACAAGTGGCGGACAGAAAAAAACAGTACGCATATGCTTCGTAAGGCTGCGATAATGAAGCGAATTCAGTATCATTTTGCAGACCATCAAAAGCGGTATGGGAGTCCGAAGATCACCCGCCTGTTACATCAAGAAGGTCATACCGTTACCGAACGCACGGTGAGTGTGTACATGCGACATATGAAGCTTCGCTCCATTGTCTCCAAAACGTATCGCGTACAGACCACTGACTCCAATCATGACCATCCGATTGCCCCGAATACGCTGAACCAGCAATTTAAAATACTCAAACCCAATTCAGTATGGGTTACCGACATTACGTACATTCCTTGCCGGGGAGGGCGCTTGTACCTGGCTAGTGTAATGGACCTTTGCACGCGCGAAATCGTGGGGTGGCGCTTGGAGAACCATATGGAAACTAGCTTAATTTCGGGCGCCTTACAAGATGCTTACGAAGCTAAACAACCGGAAAAGGGTCTATTACATCACTCCGATAGAGGTTCTCAATATACTTCTCATGAATACAGGCAGCAGTTGAAAGCGTATGGCATGGAGTCCAGCATGAGCCGCAGAGGTAACTGTTATGATAACGCCTGTATCGAGTCGTGGCACAGCATTTTGAAAAAGGAGCTCATTTATTGTAATCCACGATTCAAAACTAAGGAGCAAGCCTACCAGACACTTTTTCAATATATTGAGTTTTATTATAACCGCAAGCGAATGCATGGCGCGCTGGGGTATCTTTCTCCAGTTCGTTTTGCTGAGCAATTGACTAGAATGTCTGTTGCGTGAGTGTCCACTTTCTTGACAGAGGTCCACAGATGCCGCTATTACACGAAAAACTGCCATTTGGAGGCTTTTTCGGACTCGAGAGACGTTATTGCCTCATAATCAACCCAGACTCAGCCTATTTTGTTCAAATAGCGCCTCTGGTGTCCAAAAACGCTCCAAAATAACCCTTTTTTCGCAAATAAGGTCTCCTGAGTCCGGAGCCAAGTTACTCACAGCGAATTACTTAAAGTTCATCTGTGGATGCTACCTACAGCAAATTACTCAAAGTTCCTCCGTGGATGCTACCTAATGCAAATTACTCTAAGTTCCTCCGTGGATGCTACCTACTGCAATAGAATCAGCTACATGCACTAGCTTGCGCGAAGCTCTCACTTAGACCTCAGCACGCTATTTGCTGCTGGCTTGCGGACTCAGATGCCGCTATTACTCGAAAAACTACCATTTGGAGGCTTTTTCGGACTCGAGAGACGCTATGGCCTCATAATCAACCCTGACTCAGCCTTTTTTGTTCAAATAGCGCCTCTGGTGTCCGAAAACGCTCCAAAATAACCCTTTTTTCGCAAATAAGGTCCCCTGAGTCCGAAGCCAAGTTACTCACTCAGTAAAAACTAGGTTACTCAGCTTTCATTCAGCTTTTATGGCTAAGCAAACATCACTCAACTTAGTGTCGCGGTGCCCAGAGGATGACCGATACACCGATCACACAAATACCTGCTCCGACCCAGTCATATACGTCTGGTGTCTTCTTGTCTACAAGCCATCCCCATAAGACCGCGAGCACGATAAACACCCCGCCGTAAGCCGCATACACTCTGCCGAAGGAAGGGAATTTCTGCAACGTAGGGATAATCCCATACGCTATCAGAATCAAGGACCCCACTAAGCCGTACCAAAGTGGCCTTGATTCTCTCAACCATAACCACACTAAATATCCGCCACCGATCTCAGCAAGGCCAGCAATTATAAATAGCAGAATGGCAAATAACATGTCATCCCTCTTCCCTGTCAATCTCCTAAAAACGCAAAGGTTACTCATAACAAATTGTACTCAAGGTTCATCCGTGGGGCTACCTACAGCAAATTACTCAAGGTTCACCCGTAGAGCTACCTACAGCAAATTACTCAAGGTTCATCCGTAGAGCTTACATTAAATTGTGCTGGAGCAGCAATAACACTAGCAGAAGCACAACCTCCAGCAGCTCGTTCAGCGCGCCGTACACGTCGCCGGTGAGCCCGCCGAGCCGGCTGCTGATCCGCCGCGCAGCTGCGGTGCCGCAGGCCAAGGCCGCGACCGGCAGCAGCAGAGCTGCCGCCAGATGCAGCGGCCACGCGGCTAAGCCAGCGCCGAGCGCCAGTGGCGCAGCGGCGGCGGCCAGCGAGAGCAGCGCGGCGACTGCCAGCGCGCGCCGCTCATGCGAGGAAGCTAGGCCGGCGAAGTTCGCGGCCAGCCCCTCGTCTCCACGGGCAATGGGATAACGCACCATTGCCCGCACCATATACCAGCGGCTCCAGACCGCTGGTACCAAGAGCAGCGGCAGCTCGTAGTAGGCGTAGCCTTCGATTAGAGCTGCCAGCAAAGAAGCTTTAAACAGCAGGAGCAGCACGCAGGCGAGTACGCCCATCGCACCCACACGGCTGTCCTTCATAATCTCCAGGGCCCGCTCCCGTGGCCGATAGCTGAGCAGACCATCTGCGCTGTCCATCCAGCCATCAAGATGCAACCCGCCAGTGAGGCCTACCCACAGAATCAGAGTGAGCACAGCAGCTGGCCAAGCAGGTAAAAGCAATCCCGTCAGGGCTGCTCCAGCAGCTACACACAGCCCAATTGCTGCGCCTACCATGGGATAGAAGATTACACTGCGGCGCAGCAGTTCAGGAGAGAATCCCGGATCACCTTTTACAGGAAATCGGGATAAGAACTGAAAGGCAGCTACGGCCGCATCCCTGCGCTCCCTCATAAACGATACTCCCTGCTCTTAAGCTCAATCGGAATTCCAACAGTTACTAGAAAGACCTGTTCGCATTGCCGAGCGATCAGGGCGTTCATTCGTCCCGCCAGATCACGATACAATCGGCCAAGCGCATACTCCGGAACAATCCCGTCGCCAACCTCATTAGTGACCAGAATAAGCGTCCCTTGAAAAGAACGCACACTGTCTTCAAGTCTTGCTATCTCACTCTCAACAAGCTCTTGCCTATTTTCAAAACCTTCCACGGCCAATAATGCATTGGATAACCATAAGGTTAAACAATCTACGAGCACCGCTTTTTCACCCGATAATCGCTTTAGCAGATCTGGTAAATCATACGGTTCCTCAAGCGTCTCCCAAGCGTAACCACTTTCCATTCGTTGATGCTGATGCAGAGCAATCCGTTCCTTCATTTCGTCGTCAAAAGCCTGTCCGGTTGCTACATAGAAGGCCTGATCTGCCAGTGAATGCATCAATTTTTCTGCAAAACCACTTTTACCGCTACGTGCGCCTCCCGTTACAAGAATGCTCATCGTTGACCAGCTCCAGAGATGCCTGCACTTTCAAAGGTTGCCATTTCGCTCAAAATGCGGCAGATCGCCTCGATTAAATGAAGGCATAATACTCCCCCTGTTCCCTCACCCAATCGCAGACCGAGATTAAGCAGCGGTTCAAGTCCAAGCTGCTCCAGCATTAGCTTATGACCCCGTTCTCCTGATACATGAGAGGCTATCATATAAGCGATGGATTCAGGTGCAAGGGCTTTTGCCACAAGCGCTGCCGCCCCCGAAATAAAACCATCCAAAATGATAGGTGTCCGATTAGCAGCCGCACCAAGAATCAGTCCCGCCAAGCCAGCGATTTCCAGTCCGCCAACTTTAGATAATACATCCAACGGATCTGCTGAATTCGGTTGATTTACCTTTAAGGCGCGTTCCACCACTGCAATTTTATGTAGTAAACGTTCATCATCAATTCCCGTTCCTCGTCCCACAGCTACTTCAGGGGCTATTCCTTTGAGAGCACATAGAATGGCAGCACTAGCCGTAGTATTCCCAATGCCCATTTCGCCTGTTATAAAAATCTCCGTTCCGTTCTTAACCGCTTCCTGCGCAACTCTTATCCCAACAAGAAGAGCATTCATGGCATCCTCACGACTCATCGCAGGTCCCACAGCCATGTTATCCGTTCCCCGGCGCACTTTACGATCAATCAGATCGACATGACTAAGATCGCCGTTTATGCCAACATCAACAAACTGTACCTCTGCCCCAGCTTGACGTGCCAATACATTTACAGCCGCTCCACCGCTGAGAAAGTTATGGGCCATCTGCAGCGTGACTTCCTGTGGAAATGCGCTCACCCCTTCGCAGCACACCCCATGATCAGCAGCCATCACAACAACTGTTCGTTTGGTGAAACTAGGCTGCTCCGTACCCGAAATTCCAGCGAGCTTAACAGCTAGAGGTTCCAATTGTCCCAAACTGCCCGGAGGTTTGGTCAGAATGTTCAGCCGATGCTCCGCCTTGAGGATGGACTGATCATCAGCCGGAATGATTTGTTTAATTACGTCTTGAATATCTGAAAGCATATAATTACGACCTCCTATTAAATGTATCCGTATAACCTATTCTATCTCATATTCGCAGAAAAGCCCCCATCTATGATAGAGGGGGACTTCTAGAATTACAACTTCACTTTCATAAAATCTTCGATTCTCTCCAGCGCCTCCGTCAATTTTTGTAAGGAAGCGGCATAGGAGCAGCGGATATACCCCTCTCCGCCTGCTCCAAACACATGACCCGGAACCGCAGCGACACCGACCTCCCTGAGCAGCTGCAAAGCGAAGTCTTCTGATTTCATTCCGGTATGAGCGATGGAAGGAAAGGCATAAAAAGCGCCCGCCGGTTCGTGGCAAGGTAGTCCGATGGATCGAAATCCACTAACCAGCAGCTTTCTCCGCTCATCGAAGCATTGCTTCATGTGTTCCTTATGCTGCATTCCGTTGCGCAATGATTCAATCGCAGCAATTTGACCGAGCACCGGGGCACACATCGCAGTGTATTGATGGATTTTTAGCATCGCAGCAATTAATTCTCGATCGCCACAAGCATAACCAACTCTCCAGCCAGTCATTGCAAAAGCTTTGGAGAAGCCGCTAATCACAATCGTCCTTTCCAGCATCCCGGGAAGAGAGGCGATGCTGACATGCTGACTGTCATACGTAAGCTCGGCATAAATTTCATCTGAAATGACCAGTAGGTTATTCTCTTTTACAATCTGTGCAATAGGCAGCCAGTCTTCATAAGTCATTACTGCACCTGTAGGATTAGTCGGAAAATTCACCATAAGAAGCTTGGAACGCGGGGTAATCACCTTCCGTAACGCTTCAGCAGTAAGCTTAAACCCCTGCTCGGCCGAAGATTCTACCTCCACCGTAACCCCCCCGTTCAAATGGGTAATCGGCGAATATGCGATATAGCTCGGAGAAGGGACGATAATCTCATCCCCAGGTGTAATGAAAGCTCGTAATGCCAAGTCCACAGCCTCGCTGCTTCCCACCGTAACCATAATCTCATCGTTTGGCTCATAGCGAAGCTTGAAACTTGTGTGCAGATAAGAAGCGATCTCCTCTCTAAGCTCCAGTAAACCGGAATTTGGCGTATACATCGTTTCCCCATTGTTCAAGGCACGAATACAGGCAGCTCTTACATGCTCCGGTGTAACGAAATCTGGTTCCCCTACACCCAGCGATATAATATCCTGATTCCCCGTACTTAGGTCAAAAAAAGCCCGAATCCCCGATGGCGCAATCTCCCGCACTCGTGGAGCAATCCATTCATTATGCATGGCTGTACACCTCTTCTTTTGCACTCTTTTCCGTTAGGGAAAGGGAGATGATTTCGTCCAGTAGTCCGCTGAAGGTGTAGCCTGCCGCTTGCGCGCTTTTGGGTAAAAGACTGGCCTTCGTCATGCCTGGTAACGTATTCACCTCCAGCACATAAGGAATACCCTCTTTAAGCAGCATATCAACCCGTGCATACACGCTACATTTTAGTGCTTTATAACAGCTCAAGGCAGCCTCGCGTACCCGCTCATGCACTTCAGTAGGCAATTCAATGACCCGTTCATCTGCTCCGCCTTCTTCGTACTTAGCACTGTAATCGAACCACTCGGCATTTGCTGAGGTAATTCCCAGAATAGGCAGCAGCTCTCCGTTTAGAATAGAACAGGTGATTTCTTGGCCTTGAATGTAGCTTTCAATCAAAATCGCCTGATCACAGGCAAAAGCCTTCTGCACTGCGCACAACAGCTCCTCGCTGCTGCTCACTTTTTCCATTCCGATACTCGAGCCGCCTGAACATGGCTTCACCATAACCGGATATCCGAGCCGTTCCACCGCTTCAGCCGAATAATCCTTCATGCTGTCCCAGCATAGCCAATCTGCTGTGTTGACGCCTGCGCAGCGCATAAGCTTTTTGGAGAGATCTTTATCCATGCAAATGCTGCTAGACAAAACCCCGCTGCCCGTATACGGAATCCCCATCGTCTCCAGCGTTCCCTGAACCGTACCATCCTCGCCGTAAGCTCCATGAAGTGCAAGCAGTGCGATATCGATCCCTTTTGCCTGCTCAATAAGCTCCTCACGCTTGGTGATCACAATTGGAATAATTTCATATTTATTGGGGTCTAGATTCTTCAATATTTCTCTACCGCTATTCATGGATACCTCATACTCTGAGGATACCCCGCCCATAATTACGCCTACTTTCATCTCAAGCACCTCTTTATCCCATTAGTTGTCGAGCTGTTCTGCCAATAACCTCGATCCCCTTGCGGATATCCTCATCCGTCACTCTGGAGAAACCGATCCGTATCGTATTTTGCCCTTTACCGTCTGTGAAGAATATATCTCCTGCTGTAAAAATAACCCCTTGCTCATGACAGGCCGCCAACAGCGTCCTTGTATTAAAGCCCTCCGCGAAGGTTACAAAAAGATGCAGGCCACCGTCCCCTGACAGCGCCGTATAAGGAATAAAATCCTTGCAGCATTGCAGGGTTAATTCATACTTTCGTTTGTATTCCGCTCTGGCTTTTTTCAAATATTTCTCTAAATGGCCACCCAATAAATACTGATATAAAATGGATTGATCCAGCGTCGAGGTATGAATGGTACGGGCGCGCTTGACGCTTTCGAGGGAATTAATCAACTCCTGATCCGCCAGCACCCAACCTACACGTAGTCCCGGAAATAATACCTTGGAGAAGCTGCCGAGATAAATCACGCTGTTGCCGCTGCCTGCTGCTGCGATAAGTGGAGCCACATGTGAGCCCGAATATCGTAATTCCTCGTTAAAACCATCTTCAATCACCGGGACTTGGTAGCGATTCATCAACTTCATTAGCCGCTGTCTTTTCTCTGGAGACATTACAATTCCGGTCGGATTATGATAAGAAGGGACGAAGTATGCACAGTCAAAAGCTTGCTGTTGCAATGCTTTCTCCAGCTCCGCCAAATCAATCCCATCACGCTCCATCGAAATCCCGGTGATCTCAAAACCGTTCAGCTTCAAATTTTTGATCGCTGTATGATGCGTCGGATTCTCACAAATGACCGAACCATTTTTTTTACTCAGAGCAGACAATACAATATCGAACCCCTCTGTAAAACCATTGGTGATCAATATATCCTTGCCCCTCATTTCAACGCCCTTGTGCTCCATATACTGCTTCAAATAGTCTATTAAAGGTCTATACCCTTTGGCATAGCCGTAATTTAGCAGAACGTTGCCTTCTACCGACATCCGATCCATAAAGGATCTCTTCACATTATCCAGATCAAAAAGACTCTCATCAGGCGCTATGCTGGTGAAGGAGATCGTCCCCTTCTCCGCTCGAATCCCGCGCTTCATGATATCCAGTTCCTCTGCCAGCACCGCGTGATCATTGAGACGTGACTTCCAGTCCATCGTCCAGGAAGAGATCGTTTCACTGCCGGGCGGCGTAGCTGCAACATAACTTCCTTGCCCTTGCACGGCATAAGCAAAGCCATCATCCTCAAGCCCTGCATAAGCAGAGATTACGGAGTTGCGGCTAACCTTAAGCAATGTGCTGAGCTCTCGTGTGGAGGGCAGCTTTTGATTGCCTTGCAGACCGCCTTTTATGATTAAGTGCTTCATATAGTCTTTAATTTGTATATACACCGGCCGTCCGGCTATGAGCTTAAAATCCTTAAACATCTCTCAATCGCCCCCATGACTATCATGGCACAATCACTCGCTTAAAAAAAGAACCACAGCCATGGGATTTTAATCCGGCTGTGGTTCTATGAGGGGACAAATGCCCAAAAATCAAGTTACAGATCTATGCTTCGATCACAAGCTCCCCTTCTCCAGCAGGGATCTCAAAACCATTTAAAAACCGGGTTAATATGTCCTCAGTAATCGGAAATGCGGCATTGGCGTCAAAACGTTCACTCCGGATAAGCAGTCTCTGACGTAATTCATCCGGCTGAACCTTTAAGTGAATCAGTTCCCACACGCCAGCATAATCCTCAATAAGTTGCTTGTAATCGTTCCGTCTCTGACGTTGCCAGAAGCTGAAATCGATGACAACATGATGTTTTGCCTGAAGCAGATTCACCAGCTCCCCCCGTAGTTTTATCTCCGACTCTTCTTTATAGAACTCATAATTCTGCTCTGGATAATCCACCCCGAAACGGCCGTGCGTGGCCCAAATATCTTCATCTATCGAAAGTCTGGCGAATCCCTCTTTCTCCAGCTTTTTAGCAAAAGTTGTTTTACCCGACCCCGCTACACCGCACATCATCACTACGATGGAAGCAACACTCGTACGCTTTTGCTGAAGCAATTTTTCAATAACTAACTTTTCGCTCAGCATTATAAATGCATCTCCCTTCCAATTGATGGTATACTCATCGTTACAAAATACTTTCTCAAGGGATAGTGATAAGGATATGGTGAAATCAGTCCAGCAGACCTCCTAAAAATGAAAAACGAAATAATTTTAGGAGGTCATAATAAATGATTTTTAACCCGATTGTCATTGATAACTGGAGTAGAAAACCCTATTTTGAACATTATTTAAACAATGTCAGATGCACCTATAGCATGACCGTAAATATTGATATCACCCTTCTACTGTCAGAGCTTAAGCATAAGGGGATTAAGCTGTACCCAGCACTAATCCACATGATAACTACGGTGGTGAACCGTCATAGTGAATTCCGCACATGTTTTGATTCTGAAGGTAGATTAGGTTATTGGGATAGCTTGTCACCTAGTTTTACAATTTTCCATGATGATGATAAAACTTTCTCAAGCATCTGGACTTCGTACGGTGAACAGTTTAATGATTTCTATAACCGTTATCTGGATGATATGAAAATGTACGGAAGCGTGAAACAATTTATCGCTAAAGCAAACGAACCACCGAACACCTTCCCTATTTCCAGCATTCCGTGGGTCAGCTTCACGAGCTTTAACCTGAACGTGTATAACGAAGGAACATACCTACTTCCCATCTTTACGATAGGGAAATATTTTCAGCAAGACAAAAAAATACTATTACCCATCTCGGGGCAATTCCACCATGCCGTGTGCGACGGTTACCATGCCAGCATGCTGTATAATGAATTACAATCACGTGCAGATACCTATAAGGAATGGTTACCTAACCTCTAATTAACCACGTTATTCTGCTGACTGCGAACGATAGTTCAAACATAAAGGGTTCCACCTATTAGGTTTTCCTAATGATGTGGAACCCTTATTTCCATGTAATCATCCTTTTTCCACAATATCAGCTTTATCAGCTGACCATTGTCCATGCTGCCAGAGTATTTTTAGTACCATTACATTCCCTGGAGAAGGAGCCACTGCACTGTAGAATGTGAGACCAGGAACTAACTGTGCAAGTAAATTCCTGATTACACCCCCATGCGTCACTACCAATACTCTATTCGATGTAACCTCACTTTTTTTCTCCTTGATAGCACAGCATCCAAATGCAGCCGCAGCAGCTTGACCTAGATCCAACAGGAAACTACGCAACCGTGCATCGAATTCTGTCCATGATTCTCCTTCTGGCGGTGTAACCTTTGAAGGATCATCAATCCAACTTCTATATAGAGAGTTATCTTTCAACTGCTCATAGGTGCAGCCTTCCCAAGCTCCGAAGTTCATTTCACGAAGCCGCTGATCGTAAACAGCGTCCTGCTCTAGTGAAGGTGCTACGAAAGCCAAGGTCTCCCGACATCTTAGCAAATCGCTACAGAACACACGCCAAAAACCACCTGATAACTCAGTCTGCATGCAGCTCTGCTGCTGAAGTTGGGATAGCCGCTCACTTGCGTCAGGAAGCAATGGAATATCCGTATGTCCCAGGTAACGATGCTCAACATTCCATTTCGTCTGCCCGTGTCGGATAAGCACCAGCTCAAGCTCTATAGAGGGAATTGCCATACCGACGCTCAGCCTCCAATCCATATCCATGCCGCAACCGCGCATAGACCTACAAATATTGAAGAGCAGAGCATCATCATCCGCGAGGTCTGGATAATATCATTTGGTTCCATCGTACGTACCGGATCACCCATATAAGCCCGAAAAGAAGCGACGCCATGATACACATTTTCGCCTCCGAGTCGGATGCCAAGTGCGCCAGCCACAGCTGATTCTGGATAACCGCTGTTAGGGCTTGGATGTAGATGTGCATCCCGCTTCACCATTTGCAGGCAACTACGCCAATCCAGACGAAGCATCCCTGCACATAGAGCCAAAAGTAATGCCGTAATCCGTGCCGGGATGAAATTAGCAACATCATCGAGCCGGGCAGATGCCCAGCCGAGATCACGGTATTTATCGTTCTTATAACCAACCATTGAATCGAGTGTATTGACCGCCCGATAAGCCATAGCAAGCGGCGCACCGCCAATCAGCGCGTAGAAAAGTGGAGAAATAATCGCATCGACAATATTCTCTGCTACGGTCTCCACCGTTCCACGGACAATTTCAGGGGCGTCTAGCGAAGTCGTATCACGTCCCACGATCATCCCCAAAGCCTTGCGGGCAGCAGGGAGATCACCCTTCTGCAATTCCACGTACACCGCCATTCCTGCATCTTTTAGTCCCTTGGAGGCAATCGTGGTTGAAATCAACCAAACCTCGGCTATCCAGACGAGCCAAGGTGAGATATATGACAGCAGCCATAGCAGGATGGCTGTCAGTGCCCAAGCACCGCCCGCCACACATAGCGGAAGTAACACCCCAGCTCTGCGCAGGCTTTGCGGGCGGGACCATAAACGACGGATCGCCCGCTCCAGAGCCGTAATTGCTTTGCCCATACCAATTACGGGATGAGGCAGGTTACGCGGATCACCTACGATCCGGTCAATCACATAAGCCGCAAGCAACACCAAAGCGATTGTCACAGGCAATCACCTCTGAACAATCTTCTACTTCTCCAGCTATCCATTGTCATTAGCTGTCCTTCCTTGCCTGCACCGACAGCAGGCTGCCCGTCACAGCGCTATATACAAGCCGGCCGATAGCGCCTCCGAGATCGGTTGCTGTTCCGGCGTAGACATGCTCGGCGCTGTATCTCCCGCTTTGGCTCACAGCGAGTACAATAGCATCCGTAGTTGTGCCGGTTGCGATTAGGCCATTCTCCGGATCGGTAATCCCGAGATCTGCCAGCGCAGCAGCTTTGGCTTCGACAGCTGTCTGCACAGCATTGACCATGGCCGCCGGTGTCAGGCGGCCATCAATGCAGAGCATGATGTTAATCGTACCCGGCCGATACACAGCCAATACATTGCGTTCCACGCCTGAGCGCGCAGCATTTCCTGCGGCGGCTGTAACGCAAACAAAAATCCCCGCTGAACCCGTGTCCTCTTCAGCTACCGCTGCATGCTCTAGCGGTACAGCCGTCATCAGACCGGCACAGCCGGATAAAGGATAACCCCAATCGCGCAGCTTATTCTCCATATCCTGGACAGGATCACTACATTCGTAATTGCGATCTACATATAAATTGACCGCCCGCTGCAGCCGGTTCATTCCTCCGCCGTAGAACGCGCTCGATAAACCATCCGCTGCTGCTGGCAGCTCCAGCAGCAGATGCTTATCCTTCCACTGCAGAGCAAGCCCTGGCCAGACGGCCGGACGATACTCCCTGATTCCCCCTGCAAGATTAAATGGAATCTCCACTTCCACCATAGCCGATCCCGCTCCTTTCACCGCTCATTTCTTTCATTGAATACTTACAACCATCCTCGAAAGGATGCCCCGCCAATAGCGCTGTCAGCTCCCTCCGCACATCATTAAGGAATACGTGCACCTGTCACTTAGTCGCTAGAATCTCCGCCATCTGCAGCAAAAGGCGGGCATTATCCTCATGTCCCTTAACAGCAACTCGAATATGCCCTGAACCTAACCCTGCATACATAGCGCAGCTGCGCACAAGTATACCTACGCGGCCAAGCCTAGTCTGCAGCTCAGCCGCACTCCACGGTGACGGCAAGCCACAGAGCAGAAAATTGGCTTCTCCCGGTGGGACATCGCAACCCAGCTGCACTAGACCCTGCCGCAGCGTTTCGCGTTCTGCTGCAATAAGCTCACGCGTGCGCTGTTCATAGTCACGTCCGCTTGTAAGGCAGGCTTCCCCTGCCAGCAGCGCCAAGCCGTTCACACTCCAGGTGACCTGCTTTCCGCTCATCGCCTTCGCCAGCTTCGGATGCGAAATCGCAAACCCGAGACGCAGTCCGGGAATCGCATAAAACTTCGTCATCGACCGCACCAGAACCGTATGCGGAAACTGCTCCAGCTCCGGCAGGAGTGTATTTCGCTCTGACTCCGGGATAAAGTCAATAAAAGCTTCATCCACAGCCAAATAAGTCCCGCAGCTTTCAGCCTTCTGCGCTAACAAGCGCAGTTCATCCACAGCATACTGAACTCCATTGGGATTATTCGGCTGTCCGAGAAATAACAGCTCCACCTGTTCCAGCAGCCCGGCAATCTCCTCCACTCCAGCGCGAAAATGCTGTTCCCTAGTCCCCTGGACCGACAATACTTCAGCACCAAATTGCCCGGAAAGCTGCCTATACTCAGAGAAACAAGGTTCCACGATGCCAACCTTTTGCGGAGCTATCGCCAACAGCAGCAAAGCCATAGATTCCGCTGCTCCGTTACCCACGGTTAACCAGCCACTATCTACGCCAAGATTTTCCGCCAGTAGTTGTTTAAAGCGTCGGTGTCCAGGGTCCGGATATGTAACCACCGTTGACAGTGCTGTTCTAAGCAGCTCCAAAACTTCCGGTGGAGGACCGAGTGGATTGATGTTGGCACTATAGTCGAGAAATGTGCCCCCAGCTTCTCCATAGAGCTCCGCTGCCGTCAGCAAATCACCGCCATGTCCATATTTTTCAAGCATAATTACACTCCCTCTATCTACTTTCTCTAGCACGATATGTATGTCATTGCCACCATTATTGACTCTTTGCCGGAAGAACGTCAATGCTTTCGCAGAAGGAACCAGCTAAATCCCCTGCTTCCCCCAAACCGACATGAATCTCAAAGATGTGATCTCTTTTGTTAAAAAACCGCTTTTGGTTTAAAATGAAGGTTGTAATCAATTTTGCTGCGACGGAGGAATTCACTATGCTTTTTATTGATAACACAGGGATTACTGACGCATCCATCAATTTGGCGATTGAGGAATATGCGCTGAAGCACTTGCCGATGGACGAGAGTTACCTGCTTTTTTATATCAACAGCCCATCCATCATCATCGGGAAACATCAGAATACTATCGAAGAAATTAACCAAGAGTATGTAAAAGATAATAATATTCAGGTCGTACGTCGTCTATCCGGCGGTGGAGCTGTTTATCACGATCTTGGAAATTTGAACTTCAGCTTTATTACCAAGGATGACGGCCAATCCTTTCATAACTTTTTGAAATTCACCCAACCGGTCATCGATTACCTGCAAAGCATGGGCGTTAACGCCGAGCTAAGCGGAAGGAATGATCTGCAAGTTGGTGAGCAAAAGATTTCCGGTAACGCTCAGTTCTCCACACGCGGACGTATGTTCAGCCATGGTACCTTGATGTTCAATCTTAATTTAGATGATGTACAAGCCTCTCTAAAAGTGAATCCAGAGAAGTTTAAATCAAAGAGCACCAAATCCGTACGCAGTCGTGTAGCGAATATCAAAGAGCTGCTGGGTACAGATATGACGATCGAGGAGTTCCGCGCCGGCCTGCTGCGTTCGATCTTTGGCATGGATTCTTCTGAGGTTCCTCAGTACAAGCTGCAACAAGCCGACTGGGACAAAATTAACGAGATCTCCAAGGAGCACTACCAGAACTGGGACTGGAACTACGGTCTGTCACCAAAAAGCAACGTTAAGCACACGCGCAAATTCCCTGCCGGAATTATTGATATTCGGATGGATATTGAAGATTCCCTCATTAAAGACATCAAAATCTATGGTGACTTCTTCGGAGTCGGTGACGTAGTAGATGTTGAAAATGCACTTCGTGGCAAACGTTATGACGAGGCTGAGGTTAGAGAAGCATTAGCTGATCTCGATTTGAAGCATTATTTCGGTCGTATTGAGCCGGAGGATTTTATCGGATTGGTCTTCCTAGAGGAATAGGATGAATTCACTGGTCATGATTTGAATCAAAAAGAGGACTCCTGCGCATTCGCCAGAAGTCCTCTTTTGCATGAATTAATACTCTTCGCTTTATCCTTTTACAGCAGATCCAACTGTCATTGCCCGTTCCACCTGCTCACTAAAGAACAAATAGACAATAACCATTGGCAGACTCGCCATCGTCATAACCGCCCCCATGCCACCCCAGTCTGTGCTGTATTGGCCTTGGAAGAACAATAGACCCAGCGGCAGTGTTTTCATCCCCTCATCAGAGATCAGAATATAAGCCAGCAAAAATTCATTCCAGTTGTTCAGAAATTGAAAAATGGCTACTGTTGCGACAGCTGGCGTTACAACCGGCACAATAATCTGCAGAAACATCCGGTATACATTCGCGCCGTCCATACAAGCGGATTCCTCCAGCTCCCCAGGGATACCCTTCATAAAGCCGTAGAATACCAGACAAGAGAACGGCAATCCAATGGCGACATAAGGAACAATCAGCCCACCGTAGGTATTAGTCAGATGTAAATCCCGTACGAGTATGGCAAGTGGAATCATAATTACCTGCAGCGGCATGAACATTCCGATCGTCATATACAATCTGACCCCTTCACGGAATCTCCACCGCAGCCGGGAAATTGCGAATGAGAACATCAGCGATAATATGATAATAAGTAGCGTTGAAATCGTAGAGACTACCAAGCTATTCGTAAAATATCGCGGTATATTGAACTGTGACCAAGCGGCCACATAGTTTTCAATCCGGAAATTAGTCGGAAATCCGAAAGGGTTGGTGACAAAAATCTCATCATTATTTTTCAGAGAATAAGAAATCATCCATAATAGCGGATAGATGGAAATGATAAAATAAATCCATAAGGGAAGCTGTATGAGCAATGCTCTCACTTTTTTCATAACGTTCCTTTTCCTTTCCGGCGTACTGCCTTATGCTTCATTTCGGTCAAATGTCTTGTTGATAATAATGGTGGCCAGAAGCGACAGAAGGACAAGCACAACCGATACCGCACAGGCATAGCCGTAGTTGCTTTCCAAGAATGCATAACGATAAATCATAAAGGTAAGCGTATAGTTACTCGTTCCCGGTCCGCCGTTAGTCATAATCAACATTTGTACAAAAGCACCGATTCCTGAAGTAATGGCAATGATCAGACAGAATTTGAACGTCTCCTTCATCATTGGAATTGTCACCTTACGATGCGCCATCCATTTGGAGCAACCGTCAATCGTGGCAGCTTCCATGTACTGCTCAGGGACAGATTTAACCCCCGCATATAAAAGACTGAACTGGTAACCCATGAACTGCCAGGCATTAACAAAGGCAATCGCAATTATGGATGTGGTTGGAGAAGTAAGCCAGTTTTGTTGATAAGGAATATGCAAAATTTCAAAAAGCCTATTGATCAATCCGTTATTCGGATCGTAGATGGCAATCCATAGCTGACAAACAACCGTAACCGACAGAACTACGGGAATAAAATAAGCTGTTTTCAACAACTTACGCCCTTTGATTCGCGGATCGGCACAGGCAAGCGCAAGAATGGTTCCCAATCCGATCTGAAATACAGCGAGTACCAGTGCAAAAATAAGGCCGTTACGAAGGGATGTCAAAAGCAATGGATCATCAAACATCTCTACATAGTTGGACAATCCGTTAAAAGTAGCCGTACTGAGCCCGTCCCACTCGAAAAAGCTACGATAAAAGGATTGAAGCACTGGATAGATAATCACTACGCTATAAATCAGCAGAGCGGGAAGCAGAAACAGCATTATGGCTTTCTTATTACCTAAGTATTTATGCATGCGGTAAGATTCCACTCCTTCCTTGCCAAGCTGCTCACCCGATATAAGGGCTCGATCCGGGTGAGCTGCAGGGCATGGACCAATTTTTATTTATTTTATTTCTCTAATTATTTATTTTCTTTGTTCAGCACTCGGTTCATGTTATCCGTGAACTGCTTAGCCGAGAATCCTTCGATCAACATATTTTGTGTATTGTCGTCCAGTGCATTTTTAATTTGAACACTGCTTACCGCATTGGCGTACCCCTTCACGTTTGGCAGCACTTCTTCAGCGATTCTTTTCATCATGGCAGGCACTTTACCGGTCATTTCTTTATCCACTTTAGTCGCTACGATCGGGCTACCCAGCTGTGTATATTTGTATTCGCTATATTTTTGTGCGATGAAACTAGCTACTTTCACTGCAGTCTCTACATTCTTGCTGCTTGGAGAAACGGCAAAGCCACCAGGACCTCCTGCACCGTTAATGTACATTTTGTTGTTCTCATAAGTCGCTTCGTCCTTAGCTGGCCAGTACATCCAATCCACTTTATCCCCAAGCTTCTCAGCACTGCTGTAGATTTCCCACTGACCGTTGACGAACATGCCAGCTTTTCCTTGGTAGAACAAAGATGAAGCTTGATCATAATTGGTATTCGTAGCATTGACGTCGAACAAGCCTGCTTCTTCCAGCTTCTTCATTTGTTCTGCTGCTGTTACATAAGGCGAAGGCAATGTTGTCGTTCCCTTCGTTTCGAGTGGGCCAAACCCTTTCGTCTCCTCACGAGTCACAAGTCCGCTATAAAAAGAAGTAGTGATCCATTTCTCCTTCGCGAAAATTGAGAGCGGTGTATACCCTGCTGTAGAAAGCTTCTTAGCCGCTTCAGCCAACTGATCGATCGTCTTGATCGGCATCTCGATGCCTACCTCTTTAAAGATATCCTTGTTGTAAAACAACATTTGGAATTCAATTCCCGTATATGGGAATGCGTATACATGACCGTCTGGGGCAATTAGACGGGACTCATTCCCTGTGTTTAGATTCGCTTTGAAATCTTTGGTGGCTTGGTATTCATCAAGCAGCTCGACATTTTTAGATTTGGCGAAGGTTTGCAGCGTAGGCCAGTCTGTTTCATAAATATCCGGCATGTTCCCAGTCGCGGCATATGTTTTCAGCTTCTGGTAGCCATCTTGAACAGCCTCATCCAGTACAATCTCCACCTCCGGCATTTCCTTTTTTAATTCCTCTACGGCATAATCAAATGGCTTTGAAGTATCTTCGTCAAAATGCTGTGCATAAATTTTTATTTGAATTTTCTTATCGGTATTCCCAGCGGTCGTATTGGAACCTTCAGAGGTTGAACCACCGTTTCCGGCATTGTTACCACCACAGGCTGTAAGTGAGAAAGCTAAGGATAAAACGGTTGCAACCCCCAGTGTTCTGAATAGCTTGTTGCTCATAATGAATCCCCTTTCTGATGCTCTATTTAGTGGAGCTAGTTGAATCCGCTATTTGTTAGCGTTTTCATCGTCCTGTTTCTATTATATTTGAGCCTTGAAGACCCAAAAAGAGCCATATCGGGCACAATCGGTAATAAACAGGACAAAATGAAAGCGGCCTCACCAGAGAGCCGCCACCAAATATGTTTATTAAATTTCATTATTAACGCCAATATGGCGGGAACGGGCAGCCAGCTGCTCAAATTCAGACGGCGGCATGCCATAGTGTTTTTTAAAGCATTTACTGAAATAATTCGGGTCATTATAGCCCACTTTACCGGCGATTTCAGACAGTCTCACATTTCCTCCAGCAAGCAGTTCCTTGGCCTGCTTCATACGAGTATAGGTAATGAAATCAAGTACAGAGATTCCACCTTCTTTTCGAAAAACCTTCCGTAAATAGCTGGTATCTACATAAACGCCATTCGCCACCTGGTCAACTGTCAGCTCACAATCGGAATAATGCTCCCGGATGTACTCTTTGGCGGCAATGAATAAATTGTACGACTTAGAGGGGCGGTGCTCACGACCTTGATCAATGACTTTACTGTACAAGCCTTTTATCCAGCTTTCAGTCTCATCCCAGTTATCCATCTCCCGTAGCCGCTGCTCCGGTGAACCTGCTGGTTTCCAGAGACTTTCCGGATTGATCCCTCTTTCTCCAGCATAGGCAAGGCAAAGGGATACTATACTCATTAATAGAGTAAAGGAATAGCTGCCTCCCCCTCTCTGGCGTCGTAGAATCTCAATTAATTTGCTTATGTCCTTCGCCGCTGCATCGCCATCCCCCATCTTTAACGCCATCAGCATGGCATCCTGAATTCCAAGATGAGTGATTTCTTTGGATGGAAAGGAGAACTCCTCTATCCCTTCAGAGGAATTCTGCTCGTCCATTTGGAGTGGAAAGAGCTTATTGGAAGCCGTTCCTTCTGCAATTATTTCCGGCTTCCCAGCTTTGCGTGCACCTATTTTATGTGACTGAAGGCGCTGCTTCACCTTGATCATCATCTCGTTAAACTCTTGCTGGTTAAACGGTTTCAATAAATAATCTTGTACACCTAAGCGAATCGCTTTTTGTGCATAATCAAATTCATTGTGCCCTGTTACAAAAACAATAAGCATATCAGGAGCATTGGCCTGTAACCGGGTAACCAGCTCCATACCGTCCATATAGGGCATACTAATGTCCACTAAAGCCAAATCTGGTTTCGTCCGTTCCGCTTCTTCCAGCGCTTCTCTGCCATTTGACGCTTCACCACAGACACTGAAATCATATTTACTCCAATCCAGCTTGGTCCGCATATAATAACGAAACAGCGGCTCGTCATCTACAACCATCACTTTATACATCTACGCTGCCCCCCTGCGCTTCCGTACCGGGAATCGTCATTTTCATAACAGTACCTTTTCCCAGTTTACTTTCTACCGATAGGCCATATGGTTCTCCAAAATACAGCTTAATCCGTTCATGAACGCTGTAAATGCCAATGGATGCCGGTTTTCCTTCTCGTGAGCGGTATTCTACAATCCGCGACACCTGCTCCCCGGACATGCCAACACCGTTATCCTCCACGGTAATGATAACTTCTCTTCCGTGTGTATAAGCCTCTATTGAGATTAGCCCCTGACTGCCCTTTGTTTTTAATCCATGGTAGATTGCATTCTCGATGAGCGGCTGCAGGGACAATTTGGGTACCTTGACTCCTTCGAGAAATTTCGGGATATTAATCTCGTAACGTAATACGTCGGGGTTGCGAACCTGCATAATAGCCAAATAATCAGCTGCATTTGATACTTCCTCGGACAGTGGAATAACCTCGTTCCCTTTGCTAAGAACAACCCGATAGAAATCTGCCAGTGCCTTGGTCGTATCCCGAGCTGCTTCATTAAGCTCCAAATCGTTGAGTACATAAATCGTATCCAGTGTGTTGTACAGAAAATGGGGTTTAATCTGGGCATGGATCAGAGCTAGTTCATATTCACGTTTCCGGACTTGTTCGTTTGTAATCGTCCGCATCAGCTCCTGAATACGACCAACCATGGAATTGAATACGGTGGAGATTAGCCCAGTCTCATCCTCTGTAGTCACTGGTGAGGTGACATTCAGATCGCCTTCCCTTACTTTACGCATCGCCTTCGTCACTTGAAGAAGCGGATTTACGATAATCTGTGACAGCTTTCCTGCAAGCAGCAGAGACAGTAACAGGCATCCTATTCCCACGAATATAGTTAACGTTATATTACGGTGAATATCCGCAGTTAACTTCTGCAGCGAAATCGTATTCACAAGCTTCCAATTCAGCTTATCATAATACGTCACAGTGACCAGCTCTCGCCCGCTCCCCTTGCCGATAATTTCCGAGACAGAGCTTCCCGTCTTCCTAAGACTGCCGTTCAGTCTGTCCTCAGGCTTCAGTAGAAGCTTTGATTTATCAGGGGTGGACACGGTCCTTTGCGTTCCGTCTACTATAAAATATTTCTTGTCCGAAGAGGTTTCTCTAGCGGTTTCCAGAAAAGCAGAGAGAGCATCTTCTTTTACGTTCACAAATAATGTACCTATTAGGTTGCCCGTTTTAAGATTGTACACGACTTTACTCAGTGTGAGCACCGGAACTGCCGGATCACTAACCAGATAATCTCTCTGCTCCATGGGAAGCCAACGGTTAACTCCGTAGCTGCCTTTTTCTTTAGCCTTCTCCAGCATATCGCTGGTGAATACCTTCTGCTCGTTAGGATTACCGTAGGCGTAAGAGGAATATATCTGCCCTTCCGTATCCACAAATACAGCAGAGTCGACATCCGGAAAAATAATCAGATCGATAGAAAGCTGGCTCTGCATTAAATTGCGAAACCGCGTCTGCTCCACTGTCGAGGATAACAACGGACGTTCAGCATACATCCGATGGATGTCGGTAGTTATAATGTTGGCACTGCTCTCCGTATTTTTTACAATCGTATCTATTTGCTGCATGATGAGCTTGGATTCATCTTTAAAATTGTACTTAGCCTTTTCGATCATCGAACGGCTGAACATCTGCCCTGAGAGCAAGCCTAAAGCAAGCAATGGAAAAATGATCAACGGTATAAAAATAAGGATTATTTTATTACGAATCTGCAATCTTCCAAACCACTTCACTAAGGAATCCCCCCGCATAACAGCCGCCTCCTGTGTGTTCTAGCGGTAATTCATTATGTGCTTCATATCCGTAAATCTCAAGGAGAAAGTATAAATACATATACAACTAGGGCGAGTGTGAGCAGGATAAAAACATTCTCTACAGCTCCACCTTTTTTCGTGCCTGTACTCATTAGCTTTAGACGCAGCTTAAATGGAATGGGCGGCAGGGGCGTAATTCCCCTTTGGGTGAGAGAGTCGGCCAATAGATGAAGCGCATAAGACATGCCGCCTGCTATCCATAGACTGCCACCATCCTGTATACCCGATGAAGCAAAATACAATAAAGTGCTCCAGCCTGCAACAGCATATAAGGTATGAGTCAATCCACGATGCGGGACAAGTGATGTAACTACGAGTATACAAGCTACTATGTAGTTCCAAGGATCATACGCCCCTCCGTATGCAAATACCGCAGTAGCGATTAGTACCATCACCAGATGCCGCAGCTTTCTTCCCGGCAGGAAAGTTACACTCCCCACAAGTAGGGCCAGTACAATATTCCAAGGGCTTTCAACGATTCCTGCAAAATAAAGATAAATCGCTGCTCCTATCAAAGCAACCTGTAGTATCCTGAGCAGAAAGTCAGGAATCGCCTTGCGTACCAGTAACGAATTCGGTTCATCAATGTCTGGCAGGAGCGAACTTAATGCCGCGACGGCAATAACCGGGATTGTAATCTCATGGGCCATCAAACTCATAACAGATAGGGTAACCCCGGTGCTGATAATTAAATGGGATCTGCCCATCATAGTGAAACCGCTCCTTTCTAAGATGCAAAAACAAGAACAAATGTACGGTTATCGAAGTATATCAAGACCCGGTTTTTTTGTCTACATAAAACGCTGAAATCGCTTAGTATATAAGCCTTTGCGCGATTTCTATCTTGTCCTCCCCATGAATATACGATACAATTTGGACAACTTGACCTTGTCGTCTACATAGAGACGGCAGCTGCTGAAGAAAGGATGACCTAAGTAGTGAAGCGTTCCCGTATAGCCGATTTTAGCCTGCTATTGGTGGCGATGATGTGGGGATGTACCTTTCTGATTGTACAAAATGCTGTCAAGGTGCTGCCACCACTCGCGTTTAATAGCATCCGCTTTATGGGCGCTGCCCTGTTGCTGGCTCTAATCACAGTTATTTTTTACCGCAAGGATTGGAAACAGCTAAGTTTCCGCATGGTACGCGATTCTCTGCTGCTTGGCCTTTTTTTGTTTTTGGGCTATGGCTTTCAGACTATGGGACTTCTATATACAACAACCTCTAATACCGGCTTTATTACCGGGCTATCAGTTGTCCTAGTTCCCTTTCTGTCTCTAGCCCTATTGAAGCATGCGATTTCACGATACACTTGGTTCAGTGCAGCACTCGCCGCAATCGGGCTTTATCTGTTGACGTTCACGGGCTCTGCATTATCCTTGAATAAAGGCGATGCCTTGATTCTTCTATGTGCCATAGCTTTTGCGTTACAGGTAGCCTATACTGGCGTTTATGCACCTCATTATCCGGCGTTGCCGCTAGCTACTCTGCAGCTTGCTTTCGTTGGGCTGTTCAGTATTGCTGCCTCGCTTATTTTTGAAGGGGCAACACCGCTCGCCCACAGCGGGGAGCTGATTAAGGACCCAGATGTGCTTTGGGCTCTGCTGATCTCCATTGGGCCAACCAGCGCTTTTGCCTTCTGGATTCAAACCGCCTGTCAGAAATATACTACCCCATCGCGGGTAGCCATTATTTATGCCACAGAACCGGTATTTGCCGTTCTGACGGGTTTAGCCTTTGGCGGGGAAACACTCGGGTTGTCCGCTCTGCTCGGTTGTGGTTGTATTCTGGGGGCTATGCTTATGGCAGAGCTGAGCCCGGAACCGGGTCAGAATCAACATAAGAAGAGTTATTTTTCCAAATTACATTTATTTAGAAAGAGATAAGGAGAGAGACAAATGTACAAATTGATCGCGATTGATATTGATGACACTCTGATTAATGATGACAAGGAAGTAACACCCGCTACCCAAACTGCGCTTGAAGAGGCAGTTGCCGCAGGTGTTGTTGTAACCCTTGCTACAGGCCGTGCTTACGCTTCCGCTCAAGCCATTGCCCGTCAAACTGGACTAAACGTACCTATCATTACTTACCAGGGTGCACTCGTTAAGAACTTGCTCGATGAAAAAGTACTGTATGAGCGTTACGTCCCGCAAGATGCAGTCCGCAAGCTGTTCACTTACTGCGTGGAGCATAATCTGCATCTGCAAACTTACATTGACGACAAGCTATATGCCCGTGAAGACAACAAAAAGATCAAAGACTATACGGACTTGAATAAAACGCAATATTTTATTGAGCCTGACTGGGAAAAGCTTGTCCCGCAAAAAACACCAAAAATGCTAATTATCGATGATCCTGATTTCTTGGATGAACTGGCTCCAATCCTGCATGAATTGCTTGGTGATTCCGTGCATATTACCAAATCCAAACCACACTTTCTGGAAATCATGCATCATGAAGGAACCAAGGGCATTGCACTTGAATTCCTAGCCAAACATTACGGCTGTGATCTTTCCGAGACCATCGCTGTAGGCGATTCTTGGAACGACCATGAGATGCTGGAAGCTGCCGGACTTGGCGTCGCTATGGAGAATGCTATTCCTGCTCTGAAAGAAATCGCTGATTTTGTGACCCTAAGCAATAATGACGATGGCGTGAAATATGCGATTGATAAATTCATTCTTAATAAAGTGAACTAAACTTCCTTAAGCAAAAGGGTGCAGCAACGCCATATTTCATGACGTTGCTGCACCCCTTTTTATTCCAAAACTCAAACTCCTGTAGAAGCTAATTCCACTTTCTCGGGTCCCATTCCACTCTCTTCTTCCTGCTCTAGCTGAGAATAGTACAAATCATTATATCTTCCTTCGGCAGCAAGCAGTACCTCATGCGTTCCACTCTCTACAATTTCACCATTCTCCATCACGAGAATGATATCAGCGTTCTGAATCGTAGATAAACGGTGCGCGATAACGAGTGTAGTTTTATCTCCCATTAGTTTACGAATAGCCTGCTGCACCAGTTTTTCTGATTCATTGTCAAGTGCAGCAGTAGCTTCATCCAACAGCAGAATAGGAGCGTTTCTCAGAATTGCTCTTGCAATGGATAGCCGCTGACGTTGTCCCCCGGACAGTCGTGAGCCTTCCTCACCAATATCAGTATCCAGTCCCTCAGGCAATTCCATTACAAAATCATAGGCATTCGCTTTTCGCAAAGCTTCCAGAATTTCTTGCTCATCCGCCTCTGGATTTCCATTCCGGATATTATCACGAATGCTTCCCGTATAAAGACCTGCCTCTTGCGGCACATAGGAAAAATAACTTCTAAGCTTAGCCAGACTCATCTCGTTGATCCGCTGCCCATTGATTATTACTTCGCCTTCATCGGGTTCATACAATCCCAGCAATAGTTTAAAAAGCGTAGATTTACCTCCACCACTCGGTCCCACAACCGCCATCTGTGTTCCCTTTTGAAGCTCTAAGCTAATCTTGTTTATACTTTGTCTCTCTGCTCCCGGATACGAGAAAGAGATCGACGACATAACCATACTCTCAAATTCTGGTTGCTTAGTCTCCACTTCTGGAAGGGTCTCAACCTCCACCGGGCTATCCAACACCTCAAAGATCCGTCCCGCCGCCCCAAGTGATTGCTGCATCGAATTGATCAGTCCCGGCAATGACGAGAACGGCATTACTAAATAATTCATGAGCTGGATGAAAGCAATCATCGCACCGACCTCAAGTGATCCTTTTGCCACAAAATAACCAGCCACGACCAGCGCCAGAAGAAACGTAAAGTTTCCCAAAAAAGAGGAGAATGAGCCAGTAGCTCCCTCAATTCTTCCCCGTTTTAATTCTTCAGAAGTAATATTCTCACTATGCTCCTGATATTGCTTCATTAGTCTGCGTTCAATGCTAAAGGATTTAAACACCATACTACTGCCTAGAATGTCATGTAAAAAGGAAGTAATCTTACTCATATTAGTCTGAATCTTCACACTGTTCTCACGCATCGCTGAACCGAAGATTTTTCCCGTAAGGAACATCAAAGGCCCCATTGCAAAACAGATCAATGCCAGTAACCAGTTAATATAGAGCAAATAACCAAAAGCCGCGAGGGCTAGTAAAGGGTTACGGATTAGATCAATCATTACCTCGCCTGCAGCATTACCAACAGATTGATTATCATTAGTAAAGCGGGACAATAAATCCCCAGAATGATTACGGTCAAAATAAGACTGAGGAAGAGCTAAGGCATGCCGCATCATATCCAACCGCAGCTCATTTCTGATCTTGGCAGAGATTTTATTTTTGAAATATCGATCGATGAAACCGTTAATTGCACTCACTAATAAGTAGATTAATCCGAAAATAACCAGCCCTTTAAAAGCTTTCACATCGAGTCTAACCGCAGCATCCGTAATTACTGAGAGCAGCCAAGCAATCGTTAAATCCAGAACAATCCCAAATAAAGTCGTAAATAATAAAATCGTATATAAGAGCTTGTGCCTTAACATATATGTACTTAATCTTGAAAATACGCCTTTCTGCTTCAAAGAACCAGCCCTCTCACTTAAAATTCTATACCTCTAACCTTAGCGAACACCTTACTGTCATGCCATTCCCCATCATGCCCAAGACTCGTACTGCGCAGGATCCCCTCCAGTGTAAAACCCGCACGTTCGGCTACCGCGGCACTTTTGATATTTCGTGCACTACAAAAGATTTCGAGACGATTCACCCCTAGTTCCCGTATGGCAAAATTGGTGATTCCATTTACGGCTTCTGTCATATATCCTTTGCCTGCACAGGCGCTCCGGATCCAATAACCAATCTCAAAATTGCGGAGTTCCCAGTTTAGATGATGCAGGCTAATGCAGCCGATAAAACCCTCCGTATCCCTTCTAAAAATACGCATATGTAGCTTATACCTTTTTAGAAACTCCAGTCTGCCTTCTCTAGTAACTTTCTCTGATTCTTCTAATGTGGGTATTACTTGAGCAAAAGCCATCCAAGGTCTCAATTCATCTATACTTTCACGGATAGCCTCATTCATGCTAACTCCATCTCCCCATAAAGGGGCACGAATGAGCAGCCTCTCTGTTTCAAAACTCTCGGGAAAATCAAGCAGGATTGGATCCTTGGAGTCAGCCACTTCGTACTCCTCCTCTGACGATGATAATTATTCTAAATATGTAAAAATAATACGATATGCTTTTTGATTATATAGTATATATCGGGATCTGAATACTGAATGCAATAGAAATCACAAAAGGAACATCAACAGGCTGAAGTTGCCCGAATGATGTCCCTTTTTGATTTAGTGAATATCTCAACTAAAGCGGACCACTCCATTTATTGGCTTGAAGAGTTAATTAAACAGATTCAACAAGGCGGAATATAACAGGTTTAAATAAGATCAAGAAAACTCCCTTCCAGCAAATGAAGGGAGTTTTCTTTTTACCTAAATTTCATCTGAAGATCCTAAGGGTATTCTCATCCCCGTCTCGGCCAGCGTAACATTTTCCGGTAAAATATATGATTTTCTCATATCCACATCATGCGACATATGGGTATAGATTGCCTTTTGAGGCTTCACAGTTTGCAGCAGCTCCGCAGCTTCCGTCATATCATATACAGAACGAGTGGATAACTCCGCTGCTTCGTAATAAAAGCTTGTACCTAAGACCAGCAAGTCAGCTCCATGCATCAGGCGTGTCTCTTCAGCTCCTAGAGAAATGGAATCTGGACAATACACCCATACATAGCCCTCCTTCTCCAGACGAAAAGCATACGAGTATCCATTTTTGCCATGGTTAACTTTCCAGGTATCTATTGTCCAGCCGTCTAGCTCTATGCCTTCATCACAAGGAATCATCTCGATCTGATTGCGCAGCCATGGATATTGCCGCTCAATAATCGGAATCACTTCTGCTGGGGCATAGAGCTGGCCTTTATATCCCATCCAGCGGCAGGCATCCGCCCATTCCGGCAGCCCACCAATATGGTCAAAATGAGCGTGCGTCACCAGCAGTCTGCGCATATTTCGTACTCCCTGCGCTTCCATCTGACGCCGCCAGTCAGGCCCACAATCGATCACTAAAAAGTCACTGCCATTATCTATAAGTACAGAAGAGCGCAGGCGAATATTTTCCCCCTGTTCCCTTGCCTCTGTACAGGTCTCACAGCTGCAATATACCCGAGGAACCCCCATGGCATCCCCTGTACCCAAAAACACCAACGTATCCATCTGTTATCTCTCCTTCAGGTTCTCTTCAACGAAGTAATAAATCTAAATTACCCTCTCTCTATCTTAAAGAGACCCACCAAAAAAAGCCATCCCCACCACAGAAGAACTGCTGGGATGACTCTTTTGTTATACCTCTACCTTATATTCCGGCAAGTACCTGATACCAAATTCCACGCTTGGAATAAAGTGAGCTTCGCACCTCATCCCAGCCTCCTAAATAGTTAATATCAAAGAGGCCCGCCGGATCAGGGTAATCGCTTTTGTGCTCAGCATAGACTTGTTTATCCACGGGACGAAAGCCATATTTTGCAAAGATCTCTTGTGCCTGTGGGGTTATCAAAAAATCAACCAGTGCTTCTGATGCTATGCGTGTCCCATGCTCATCCGCATATTTCTCTACAACAGCCGCCGGATTCTCAATCAGAATTGTATTTTTAGGAATAATAACTTCGTATTTGACTCCCTGGGCAATCCGCGCCAGCAGTTCGTTCTCATAGGTGACAATTACATCCCCCACTCCATACTCGAAGGCTGCCATAGAAGCGCGGCCACTTTTATCCAGAGACTCTACATTGGCATGGATACTTTCCAAAAAAGCTTTGGCTGCTGCTGGATCCTTTGCGCCCTCCTGCTCCTCTGACAGCTTAAGACCAGCCCCATAGATCGCGTTGATATCCCATTGCGCACCACCAGAGGTCTTCGGGTTGGGATATAACACTTTAATCCCCGGCTTGGCTAAGTCCGAAAAATCGCGAATGCCTTTGGGATTTCCCTCGCGGGTACCAAGAGCAACTACTGAACGTGTCACCATACCTTGTTCACCCTGCTCTTTCCATGTCGGCGTTACGAGTCCAGCCTTAACTAGCTTCTCGACATCACCTTCCATGGCTAGCAGCGTCACATCCGCTTCAAATCCACCTACAATCGCTCGTGCCTGTGTCCCTGAAGCCTCATAAGACTCCTGAAAACTAATATCCTGACCCGTATCCGCTTTCCACTTCGCAGCAAATAACGGCAAAATATCCTGCATTGCATCCTTAGCCACACTGTATGCGCCAATTACCAGCGTAACATCCCCTTGCTTCGAAGGCTCTGCCATCGTCGTAACTGCCTTCTCATCCCCGCAACCGACTGCTGTCAGCGTGAGTATGGCCAGCATTAGGGCAGCAAAACATCCGTGCAGTTGTCTGCTCCTTTTGAAATTCATTGCGGCCCACATCCTTCGAGGTAATGATTTTTAATATTTCCTTGAAAGTAGCTCTATGGCTGAAACTTAAAATTCAAGTAACCAACGTTTGGTCTTTGCCGTAATTACGTGGAATGTTTGGACTTTCGGCCGCTGTTGTTCCCAGATTTATTGATTTTATATTCTCAGCGGATTAAATCCGGAAACAAAGGCGGTCACTCCGCTCCTACAGTTCCAAACTTCCACTTCATTACTTCTTACCTTCACATCAGTTCCTCTAATCCTAGCTCATCACATTCGCTACTATCAAAAAAAATTGAAAATCATTTTATTTATTTTTAAATAAAAATCGGCATTGGATCTTCTTTCAGGTTGTTCTCCTGGATCCAGCTGCGCTCATCATTAAACAGATAAGCCCGATGTACCAGTACTGAAATTTCCTGACCCGGCTGCAAGGTTTCTTTCTCCAACGAACGGTAGGTGACCAGCTTGTGGCCATTTACTTCAACCTCAACGAGCCATTCGCTTCCGCGGAAATGCAGATGTTTCACAACACCTTTTTCCGTGGCAGAAGCCATCTTGAACTCATGCAGGTTTCCCACTTCAATATATTCAGGACGAATCAGTGCTTTGGTAGGCTTGCCGTCCCCCGCACCTGTAAAGCCTTTAACCTCAGAAGCGTTCTCAATCAGCGTAGATTCACCGATAAATGTTGCCACGAACGGTGTTTTAGGCTCCTTGTAAATATCCCACGGGGTACCCTTTTGTTCCAAGCGTCCTTGATTAATAATCATGATTTCATCCGCTACTTCAATCGCTTCATCTTGGTCATGGGTTACGAAAATAGAGGTGATACCTACACGCTCAATCAGTTCACGCAGCCAAGCGCGCAGCTCCTGGCGGATCTTCGCATCAATAGCGGCAAAAGGTTCATCTAAAAGCAGCAGCTGTGGTTCAGGCGCAAGCGCACGTGCAAAAGCCACACGCTGACGTTGTCCCCCTGATAGCTGATGCGGATAACGTTTCTCGAACCCTTTTAACCCTGTAAGCTCTACAAGTTCCATAACGCGATCGCGGATAGCTGTTTTGTTAGCCTTTTTAACCTTTAAGCCAAAAGCGATATTATCAAAAACAGTCATATGTTTGAAGAGTGCATAGTTCTGGAAGACGAAGCCGATCCCACGTTCTTGAGGAGGAAGATTGTTCACCGTCTGACCATGAAAAATAATCTCTCCGGTATCCGGTGACTCCAGTCCCGCCAGCATACGTAGAATTGAGGTTTTCCCGCCTCCACTTGGGCCGAGCAAACCAATCAGGTGACCTTTTGTAATGGTGAAATTGACGTCCTTGACCGCATGAAAATCTCCAAAATGCTTGTTTAACCCCCGCACTTCTACATGCATATTACTGCACTTCCTTTCTTCTCTTGGTCCATTCCATCAACAGCAGCAGACCTGCGGAAAATGCAGCCAGAACTAGCGCTATTCCTCCAGCAGCCGTCACATTAAAATTCTCAACATCCTGATAGACTAAAGTTGTCGCCGTCTGAGTTTTGTTCATAATGTTCCCCGAAACTACGAGCACCGCGCCGAACTCTCCAAGTGAACGTGCCACCGTAAGAATGACACCATACACAACCGCCCAACGAATCGAAGGCCAAGTTACCTTCCAAAAAATAGTCCAGCTACGAGCGCCCAATGTCGAAGCCGCTTCCTCCTGCTGTGAACCAATCTCCTGAAGCACCGGCATCACCTCGCGCACCATTAAAGGAAAGGTAACAAATAAAGTGGCAATGATCAATCCGGGAATCGCATAAACGATCTTTAGTCCAATCCCCTCAAAAATCGCCCCCAAGGTACTATCGGGACCCAGCAACAGGACAATCATCAATCCTCCGATTACAGGAGATACTGCGTAAGGCAAATCTACAATACTGTTCAATAATCCTTTTAGACGCTTGCCGATCCAGTTCGCCCGAACAAGATACAGAGCCATCATAATACCGAACAATGTATTTAATAACGTAACTACTATCACAACAAGCCCAGTCATCATTAGCGCATGCAGCGCTTCGGGCCTAGTCAGTGCATTCCAGAATCCACCAAATCCTTCACTAAAAGCACCCATAGCCATTTTTCCTAATGGAGCAGCAATCAGCAGAAAAAACACTAAATAAGTAAGAGCAATCCATAATTTCCTCATGAGCGTCTCCCCCGCATCTGCAGCATATTAATCAGCCAAAGAATGAGAAAGGATAAAGTCAAGAGAATAACAGAAACCGCAGCGGCGGAGACCGGATTATCACTTTCAACTTCACCAAAAATAAAAACAGAAGATACAAGCGTACGGCCCGGAATATTCCCCGCGACGAGTACCACTGCACCAAATTCCGCAAGCGCTCTTGAAAATGCGAGCATCCCACCACTGATCATCCCAGGCGCCATAGATGGAAGAATAACTTGCCAGAATACCCTTGCCCCCTTGGCACCCATTGTATATGCTGCTTCCTCTTCGGATGGATCCAACTCCTCCAGCAAGGGCTGAACCGCTCGAATCACGAATGGAAACGTCACGAACACCATAGCAATTACGATAGCCGGTTGATGAAAAACAATTTCAAATCCAAGCGCCTCAACTGCTTTGCCGATAAGACTACCTGGTCCAAGCAGTAGTAGAATCATCAAACCTCCGACAGCTGTTGGAAGTGCAAAAGGTAAATCGACCAGACTGTTTAGCAGCGCTTTACCAGCAAATTGATAACGAATAAGGACCCAAGCAATCATAGTTCCTAAGAAGACATTAATTAAAGTAGCGATAATCGCCAGCTTTAAGGTTAACAGCACCGACTTCCAAGCAATTGGATCGCTGACGCTTTCCACAAAATTGCCAAAACCAAGAGAAAAAGAGTTGTAATAGACCCCGAGTATGGGCAACACGATCAATACTACAAAATAGAGCAAAATTGTAGTTCGGAAACCCCAAGTCCAGCCTTTGTGTCTAAGCAGCGAATTCAATGATTTTTGCCCTCCCACCTCCGGATAACCGGTCGGTATACTAACCAAAATCCTCATTAATTATTCCTATTTATATACTTGGTTTTATATTATTACTACTTTACCAAATCCTTCTCACCGCCGTCAATTACTTTCAAGTGAATTTGGGTTAAAATATATGTATCAAAGGTATACTAAAAAATGGCACCTCACAGGAAGGGGAATGATTATGTTGCATACTCTGGAGATCACTACTACAAAGCGGGATGAATTACGTGATATTACTCGGGAAGTCATTTCTTATGTAAAAAAAAGTGGAATTCAAGACGGATTAATTGTAGTTTATTGTCCTCACACCACTGCTGGTATTGCTATTAATGAAAATGCGGATCCTGATGTGAAGCATGATGTTCTGATGCGTCTGGATGAGGTCTACCCTTGGGAGCATCCGAAGTATCGGCATGCGGAAGGCAATACTGCCTCTCATCTTAAATCTATTACTACCGGGCCTTCCCAGACCCTGATCATCCACGAAGGTGAATTAATTCTCGGTCGTTGGCAAGGTATTTATTTCTGTGAGTTCGATGGACCTAGACGCCGGCAATGTTTCTTAAAAATAGTAGAGGGATAATAAACATACAAATGGCCGCTTCCGTTATCGCTACGGAGCGGCCATTTAGACTATAACTAGAGTCTAGTAATACTTTCATCAAGCAGAGAAGCAGTGTTATACCAATGCACAGCTTTAAAGTGAAGATCTATAAAAAAAACAGCATGTTAAAGGCTGCGACATAAAACCTTTATATGAGCTAACGCTGCCTCTTTCACATCGTCAAACGATACTTTATCCTGGATATAATAAGAAATAAATCCGTGTGCAGACAAGAACATTGTTAACGGCACATTCTGCCAGTCCTCAGACACATATCCCTCTTCCTTCATATGACGGCGTACAATACTTGAGAATAAATCAAAACATCGTCCCTGTTCTGCTCTACAATAAGCTAGCAATTCCTCATCGCGAATCATGAACATAATTTCATATTGATAGGGATGATCTATTCCAAATCTAATAAATTCCATAATCAGCTGTTCTACCCTTGTCATTCCTTCTTCAGGCGGTTTATTCATTACTTGGCTGAGTAAAGCAGCCACATGATTAAAATCCTCTACAACAATAGCGTAGAACAACTCCGCCTTTTCCTTGAAATGATAATAGAGAGAGCCGTGGCTATATCCCAAATGCTGACCAATACTTCGCATTGAAATTGCCCGATACCCTTTGGTTATAAATAGATGCCTAGCGGCCTCTAGAATCCTTTCCCTCGACAACTCCTGCTCCACTGCTCTCCTTGCCATATACTAATCCCCTTCGCTGTAGTAAATCCGCCGCCCTTCTGTTATCAGGGCTTGCCCTTGGGTTAGATCTGTTATCCATGCCATAAAAGTCTCACCCTCATCATTTCGCGGCAAACATAACAACGTTACTTTGTCGGTGAACAAAGTCTCGCCAGTCTGAATCCCTCTTCCTCGAAGTTCGTTCTCAACCTTGCCCAGCCAAGTGTACTCGATCTCTACGAATACCTCTCGTCTCAGTACACGGGTGATTACTTCTCCTGCTTCAAGCGCAAGCACTGCTCCATCCGTATAAGCTCTAATCAGCCCACCGGCACCCAGCATAATGCCTCCGAAATAACGGGTAACTACGATTGCGACATTTTTAACTCCCTGATTGCGGATTACTTCCAAAATCGGTTTGCCGGCTGTACCACTCGGCTCCCCGTCGTCCGATTGCCTCTGGATTTCGTCTCTCTCCCCAATCACATAAGCAGAACAGTTATGCGTTGCGTTCCAATGTTTCTTCTTGATGTCCTCGATAAACAACAAAGCTTCTTCTTCATTCTCCACTGGCATAACATGACCAATGAAGCGAGATTTGCGGATCACAACTTCCTTTGAGCCGGAAGAGCGGACCGTTTGATAGTGTTCTAACATAATTATTCCAGTCCTTATTTACATATGATGTCTTCATATAATGTCAGGAGCAGTCCCGGTATTGGATTACCTATGGACTGCTCCTGGTGACTTACATTAGTATGAATGTTCTGTGATTAATAGCCATTGTAAAACCTACTGCAATACTATTCAGTAAGTCTTGCTTCCAGCTCTGCTTTTTCTTTTTCGTAACCTGGTTTGCCAAGCAATGCGAACATGTTTTTCTTGTATGCTTCTACGCCTGGTTGGTCAAATGGGTTAACACCGAGCAAGTATCCGCTGATACCGCAGGCTTTTTCAAAGAAGTACACCAAATATCCAAAGGTGTATGGTGTTTGATCAGGAATAGTAACGATAAGGTTAGGTACTTGACCATCTGTATGTGCAAGCATTGTACCTTGGAAAGCTTTCTTATTCACGAAATCCATAGTCTTACCTGTTAAGAAGTTCAAGCCGTCCAGATCATCCGGATCATTCTCAATCGTAACATGATGAGCTACTTGATCTACTTGGATAACCGTTTCAAAAATGTTGCGGTTACCTTCTTGGATAAATTGACCCATGGAGTGTAGATCTGTGGAGAAATCAACGGAAGAAGGATAAATTCCTTTGAAGTCCTTACCTTCACTTTCGCCAAACAATTGTTTCCACCACTCAGATACAAAGTGTAAGGAAGGCTCATAGTTGACGAGGATTTCAGTTGTTTTACCTTTACGGTATAGAGCGTTACGAACTGCAGCATATTGATAAGCTTGGTTAGTAGCTACATCTGGATTGTTGAACTCATCCGCAGCGGCAGCAGCACCTTGCATCATTTCTTCAATGTTAATGCCAGCTACAGCAATCGGCAGCAAGCCTACAGGTGTCAATACGGAGTAACGTCCGCCTACATCGTCTGGAATGATGAAGGATTCATAACCTTCTTCAGTTGCCAATTTCTTAAGGGCACCTTTTTCCTTGTCTGTAGTAGCGTAAATGCGTTTACGAGCTTCTTCCTTGCCGTATTTCTTCTCCAGCGCAGCGCGGAAAATGCGGAAAGCAATTGCTGGCTCAGTAGTAGTTCCTGATTTGGAGATTACGTTCACGGAGAAGTCTTTGCCTTCTACTAGATCAAGCAGATGCGTGATGTATGTAGAGCTAATGTTATTACCAGCGAAATAAACTTCTGGAGTTTTGCGTTTATCTTTAGAAAGGTTATTGTAGAAAGAATGCGATAGCGCCTCAATAGCTGCGCGTGCTCCCAGATAAGAACCTCCGATACCAATTACAATCAGCACCTCGGAATCGCTTTGGATCTTCTTAGCAGCTTGTTGAATGCGAGCAAATTCTTCCTTATCGTAAGCTGTCGGCAGATCGATCCATCCAAGGTAGTCAGAACCTACACCAGTCTTGTTATGCAACTGTTCGTGTGCTAGCTTAACTGGGGCGGCAAGGTTGTCGATTTCTTGTTGGTTAAAAAACGAAAGAGCTTTTGTGTAGTCAAAATTAATCTTCTTAGACATCGGTAATGGTAACCTCCTGTTTATCTCTTTAAATTTAAAACCGTTTGTTACAACTTTATAATTAGGATACTTTAATTTGCCTTGACTGGCAAGGTCTTAGGGCACATAGAGGGCATTAGAACCAAGTTTTTCAAAGTTCCTTGGAAGCGTTTCCTGTATCAAAAGACATAGGTGTGCTGTGGTGCTGGACAAAGTGCCGTGATAGAATAAAGAAAACGGAAGGTGGCTATATAAATGAAACAAATCGGTTTTATCGGACTCGGAACAATGGGTGCGCCTATGGCCTCCAATTTACTACGTGGCGGCTTTCAGGTTACGGTATACAACCGTACGGCAGCCAAATGTAAACCTCTTGAAGCAGAAGGTGCCCAGACTGCTCTCACGCCCCGCGAAGCGGCTGAGGGTAAGGATGTTATTATTACCATGATCAGCAATGATGATTCGGTTCGTGAAGTGTTTTATGGTCAAGATGGTATTCTTGATGCTGTGAAGCCCGGTGGACTAATTATTGATTCCAGCACAATTTCACCGGGACTGGTTCGCGAAATTGCCGCCGCTGTAGAAGCTCGTGGTGGACATTTCCTAGACGCTCCAGTAACTGGAAGCAAACCAGCAGCGATTGAAGGAACCTTAGTGTTCATGGTCGGCGGTAGTGCTGAGGTCATAGAACAACATCGTGATATCTTTGATACTTTGGGTAAGAAGCTGCTACATATGGGTGAGAACGGCAGCGGCGCTGTAGCCAAGCTGGCTCACAATGCTATGGTCGGCATTCATAATGTTGCCCTAGCCGAAGGGTTCGCCATTGCCGTTAAATCAGGCGTACCTGCAGACAAGTTCTTGGAACTGGTACAACTTGGTTCAGCGGGCAGCAAACAAGCTGAGCTTAAAGGACGTAAAATCATAGAAGATGATTTCAGCAATCAATTCTCCCTCGCTCTAATGCTTAAGGATTTGAAGCTTGCCTCTGCCCATAGCGATTCAACAGGCGTTCCTTCTCCTATGCTGGGCTTGGCTAAAAGCATGTTCCAAGCTGGATTCACCCAAGGTTATGGTGAAGAAGATCTTTCTGCCGTAGTGAAATGTTACGAAGAGTGGATCGGCCAAAAGATGGGTGCAAATGTATCCGATAAATAAATTCAAGAACTCAATACCTACTTCATAAGAACATTTACGACCGCCCCGCACATGATATTGCGATGCGGTCTTTTCTTTATGGACAATCCCATTGTCAAACCAAATATACGAACGTTTGTTTGTATATTTACAATACCAAATTAACTGTTTTAGTGCAAGAAAATATTGGTTGCTGTGGAGTTACTCATAACGTTGTGGCGGTGTTGGTGGGATAGTTACTAAGAAGGTCGCGAAGTACTGGTTAGTCGCAAAAAGTTACTGAATTAGTGGTGAAATGCTGGTTAGTTACTGGTTAGGCTAGTTAGTCGCTGGCTATCGGACTCCATAGTCGTTATTGGCATAAAAAATGCCAATTATGAGGCTGTTTCTATGGAATAGCTGCACTGGAGTCCGAAAGCTTGCTCCAAAGGCTATAAATTTGCTAATAGCGTCATCTGGGTCCTTAAGTGGTAGGAATGGTGCTGACCCAGTGTTAAATTAGTGTTGCTCCAGTGTTAGCGTCATCTGCGTCCTTAAGCTCCAAAAGAGAATGGTGAATACATAATTGAACATCAAGCAATCACCAGCCACAACAAAAAGCAGCGATCCTCCAATAACGGGAGAACCGCTGCTTTGCTGACTTCTACGATTTTTAAAGTGTATCCGGGTCGTCTCACTCAATGAAAAAAGCTACTTATAGGACAACCCTTAGAAAAGTCTGTTTTCTATAGAACCGGGTAAGAACAGCAATAATCAGTTACTTCAAATACTTCCAACGCAAATTTAGAGTTGCCAGGAACATTGAACGTTGACGCTCCCTTAATCTCCTGCCATACCTCAGTGCCGGGAAGCAGCACTTTAAGATCGCCGGACAGAATCTCCATAATTTCAGGACCATCTGTACCAAATTCATACACACCCGGCAACATGATGCCCAGTGTCACCTTAGATCCATCTTGCAAAATTACCGTACGGCTGGTTACTTGTCCGCCATAATATACATTGGCTGCTTTTTCGATCGTTGCGTTGTTAAACTGACTCATTACTTGTTCTCCCCCTAATGATTATTCAGTTAATTACAGAAGTGCTTTCACACGGCTAACTACGTTCTCTACAGTAAAGCCGTATTCTTTCATAACTCTATCGCCAGGGGCGGAAGCTCCGAAAGTAGTGATGCCTAGGATATCGCCTTGGTCACCAGTGTAACGTTCCCAGCCGAAGGTTTGTGCCATTTCGATAGCAAGACGAGCTTTGACTCCTGGAAGAATTACGGAATCGCGATATTCTTTGTCTTGTTTTTCGAACAGATCCCAGCTTGGCAAGCTGATTACACGAACATCGATGCCTTCTTCTGCCAAAGCAGCTTGCGCTTTAACTGCCAACTGTACTTCAGAACCAGTTGCGATAAGTTGTGCTTGTGGAGTGCCATTTTTGGAATCAGAGACAACATAACCACCACGTTTGATGTTTTCACGAACGCCATCTACGGTTCCAGCAAGAATTGGCAAGTTTTGACGGGTCAGAACCAAAGCAACCGGATTCTCTTTGTTTTCCATAGCATAAGCCCATGCTGCAGAAGTTTCGTTAGCATCAGCCGGACGAATAACAGTTAGACCTGGGATGATACGCAGGGAAGCCAATTGTTCGATTGGTTCATGCGTAGGACCATCTTCACCAACTGCAATACTGTCATGTGTCAGTACATAGGTTACTGGCAATTTCATGATCGAAGCCAAACGAATTGCTGGACGCAGGTAGTCAGTGAATACGAAGAATGTTCCTCCGAATACTTTAAGACCAGTGTGCAGAGCAATACCGTTCATTGCAGCAGCCATACCAAACTCACGTACGCCGAAATAAATGTTGCGGCCATCATAAGATTCTGGTGTGAAAGATGTCAAACCATTCAAATGCGTCATAGTGGAGCTTTCCAAGTCAGCGGAACCACCCACTAGCTGAGGAACGCCAGCAGTCAGACCGTTAAGCGCACTACCGGAAGCGACACGAGTCGATACTGCTTTATCTTCAGTAGTGTAAGTTGGAAGGTTAGCATCCCAGCCTTCTGGAAGATCGCCATTGATTACTGTTTCGAATTGTGCAGCAAGCTCTGGATATGCTTTTTTGTAAGCTGCAAATTTATCGTCCCAAGCTTTGTTAGCTGCGATTCCGTTTTTCTTCACTTCTGCAAAATGTGCACGAACTTCGTCAGGCACATAGAAATCTTCTTCGTATACCCATTTGTAGAAATCTTTGGTCAGCTTAGCTTCTTCTGCTCCAAGTGGAGAACCGTGAGTACCGCCATGGCCGCCTTTACCTTGTTTGTTAGGGCTACCATAACCAATAACTGTTTTCACTTCGATCAAAGTCGGTTTGCTAGTCTCAGCTTGCGCCTCAGCAATAGCTTTTTCAATAGCCGGAAGGTCATTTCCGTCTTCTACACGCAGAACTTGCCAACCATAAGCATCAAAACGTTGAGCTACATTTTCGGAGAAAGAAAGATTCAATTTACCATCAAGGGAAATATCATTTGAATCATACAATACAACCAATTTTCCGAGTTTCAAATGACCCGCAAGAGAAGCGGACTCAGAAGAGATCCCTTCCATAAGGTCACCATCACCACAAATAGCATAAGTATAGTGGTCAACTACGTTATGTCCTTCTTTGTTGTAGGTTGCGCCCAATTGAGCTTCGGCCATAGCCATACCAACGGCCATACCAATACCTTGTCCAAGCGGACCTGTAGTTGCATCAACACCAGCTGTGTGACCAACTTCCGGGTGACCAGGAGTCAAGCTACCCCATTGACGGAATTGTTTCAATTCTTCCATAGGAAGATCATAGCCACTAAGGTGCAGCAAGCTGTACAGAAGCATGGAACCATGTCCAGCGGACAATACAAAACGATCGCGGTTTACCCATGTTGGATGATCAGGGTTATGATTCATTGTTTTTGCAAACAGTTGGTAGCCCATTGGTGCAGAACCCATTGGCATACCTGGATGGCCGGAATTCGCTTTTTCGATAGCATCAATAGCCAACGTACGAATAGTTGTGATAGACAAGTTATCTACTGTTGAGTTTTCTTCCTTCTGGATCGCTTGTTCTTGTTCACTCATTTAATAGTTCCTCCTCTGAAATCTCAAGAATGTCATTTTGACTCTTATTGTATCACTAGTGTGGAAGCAATTCCAATTGTTTTTAAAAACTCTTTGTTTGACAGCTTATGTTTTGCAATATCTACGCATTTATATACGCAAAAGTAACTATGTCATGAGACGGGTTTTTACTTAGCCTATGGTCTAGTTTTCTATTGCGACTAAAGTTTGTTTTACAATGCTCGAATATAAAGTAAGATGGAGTTACTCAAGTAAAATTTTCATTCATTATCCAATATCTCCAAGTGGAAAGGAATTCTGAACATGACTTCGAAAAAGGATGTTTATATTGTGCTTACCGGTACAGGTACAGCCTTCAGTGGTTTCATTAAGTGGTTTACAAAAGCTGATCTGAACCATGCTTCGATCGCCTTTGATAGTGAACTACGTGAGGTGTACAGCTTCGGAAGAAAAAAAATGCACAATCCATTCGTCGCGGGTCTGATTCAAGAAAATTTCATTCACCCTTTTTATAGCAGCGCAAATTGCTCTATTTATCAGTTACGTGTTAGTGCCACGGAATACGATGCCATGTACAATCATGTCCAAGGGATGATGAAAAATCAGGAACGTTATAAATACCATCTTTTAGGCCTGATCGGCGTACTTCTAAATGTTAAAATAGATCGAGAGAACGCTTATTTCTGCTCTCATTTTGTTGCTTCCTTATTTGAAAATACCGCAGTTCAGCCTGTGAATAAGCCTTCCTGCTTTGTTACCCCGGAGGATTTCGCTCTTTCACTCTGTTCCCATAAAATATTCAGCGGCAAGTTATCCTATTATGTGCGTAGAGCTCAAAGAGCCTCTGCGCGTTCGACGAATATACCTTTACATACACCTTCCGTTGCGACAAGAATGATGAGAATGAATGAAGAACGGACTGAAGGAGTTATATAAGTTGTTGCTCGTAAAAAAAGGGCTATGCGGATCGTATTTCCGCGTAGCCCTTTTTAGATGAAAAAAGGATAAAGTCGTAGATATATCATTACTTCACACGATGGTTCCGAAAATATTCGGACCAATCGCCAGCGATCACAACAGTAACTGTATCTATTTTGGTATTGTACTCATTCTTAGCTGTGAAGGTAAATTTCACTGGACCATCGGGAAGTTTCACAAATGCTGGATCATATAATTCGCCTGTCCACAAGGTTTTGTCACTGTTCGTGGGATTTAGTTGCGTAGAATAACCTCCCGTCATCGTTACCTCAACAGTATCAGGTAGACCGGTTGCTATCCCTTGCAATATAAATCGCTCACCTGCCCAAAACACATTGTAGCCTCTTGGACTCTCCTCATTACCGCTCTTGTTCAAATTGTAGCCTTTACGGTTGTTATTCCATTCCTCTGTGTGCTGGACCCCACCTTTAATACTCAGCAGATTAACCATGAAATATTTACGCGCTGAGATATTACTCCAGTTATAACCATCAAAAGCTTCCACTTCCACGGCATATTTTTCGTTCTCAACCAATATTCCCGCGGGCACTTGCCACTGTTTGGCACTTGAATTTTGTTCGCCAGATTGAACCTTAACCATCCCTGTCGCCAAGTTGATAATTTGTACCTTATACCGCTGTTGTTCATCTCCATCCTCATCTTGATAATCCCACTTGATGATTGGTGTAAGCGTACTTGCGATCATAGGCTTACTTGAGTCAGTACTTGTTGGGTACGTTATCGTTACGGTCGGTTTACGGTTGGCTACGGTGATAATCAGAGATATCTCTCGATACAGTCCTAGAGAATCCGTAACGGTCTGTTTCAAGGTGAAGACGCCATTTGAGGTGAATTTCTTCGTAAATTCAGCTTGAGTACTAGCCAATCCGTACGTCCCGTTGGATGATTTCAAATCATACTTATAGCTGATCGTATCTCCTTTTGGAATGTCTGGATCCGTCGCTTTGCTCTTGATATTAAGAAGATCCGTCCGATAAATCGGCTCTTTGGCAGCATCTCTACCTGTATCCGTGATTAATGTGAATCCAGGCTGCGGCGGATTGTCGATGATAAACGTTTTTTCGTTAGATATTTCTGACCAGGATAACTTGGAATAAGCCCGCCCATATACAGTGAAGTATTCAAATCGATTGAATGTATGGTTAGGGAGTTGATATTGCCGCAGCTGACCTGTGGTGTCAAGGTTCTCAACTGTCTTAACTAAGAGTCCGTCTTTTGAAAAAAATTCTAAACGGTACTTCTCCTGCCGATCACTCTCTGGATCTGTATAATTCCATTTAATTAATGGATCTCCTTGTATTTCGGCATCTATTACGGATGGATTGGTTCCGGTTCCCGATGGGGTTATCAATGTCATCGAGGGCGCTAGATTCTTAGTAACATTCACCTTCAACGTAGCTATATTAGACTTATCACCGATCTGATCGATAACCCAGTGTTCCAATGTATAGATACCGGACTCAGGAAAATTAACATCAATATTAGGAGTTCGAAACCATTGCGTAATGCCATCACTATCTGTTACTTTCCAGAAGTATTGCAGACTAGCGAGATCTGAGGGATCTCCATCCTCATCAAAAGATGTATATTGTCGGGTATCATATTGGAATACTGCCGATGGACCTTTAATAGCAGCTGTTGGAACATGATTTTTAACAGTAAATACACGTGTTGCATTGGAACATAAAGCTCCAATACTTGAGGGATTAGGTACGTCTGTTGCTTTAAGGCGCATTTCCCATCCTTCTGATATAGCCTGTTGCGGTGAAATTCCGTTTCCAGCAATAAGATCTCGTATCGTCAAAGATTGGTTCCGGTTACTGCCAACATAATAATAAGGACTATTGTTGAGTTTGGCGTACCATAAATAAGCAAGCGAATCTCCATCTTCATCAGGATCTGGTGTTAGATTATCCATTGTAATTACAGTATCTCGATATACTTCAGCTGGCATGTTAAATGCTGCTGCGGGTGGGTGATTAATCACCTGGACATTTTGGTGATACCAATCTGACCATAAACCTCGGTTGTCATGCACTTGTAAACTAATTTGATAATTACCGATTCCAAAAGCTGCGATATTAGGTGGCGTTGTAGCTCCACCCCAATGCTCCCAAACTTTGTTCCAACCATCTTTGATAACCGTCCAGTAATACATATCTAATGGATCATTATCCGGATCAAACGATTTGTCTGTTATGGTAGTAGCTTTGCGATAGGAAACAATATTAGGATCAACAGTAAATAGCGCTACGGGAGGTAGATTACCTGCAGCCCCCACCGTCCTTACACACCAGTCGCTCCAGACCCCTAACCCATTTTCGCCATCGACATCACGTACTCTAAGGCGTATGTCATATTGTCCAGAACTCGGTAATTGAGCTGGCGGTTGACCATCTGTCCATATTTCAGAATCAGTTTTTTTATACTGCCATTGCCAAGCTATAAGTCCCTTATTAACAGCCATGATGTGGTCCAAATCGTAGGAACTATCTGTTAGCTGAAGAGATCCCCACGCCAGTTTGGCAGCAAACAATGCAATGGGCTTCCGATGAACATGATAGGTCATTGAGGATAAATTATCTCGACTCCATAAACGATAGTTATCGAATCGGTCATCGTTTTTAGGATTATCTCGTGCTTGAAAGGTTGCGTTATAGAGTCCGCTATATGGAAAGGAGGTATACCTTTCTGAACGCCATAACCCACTATCCGAAATGATACCCATCGAATTATCGAAGAAATACGGGTTATGATCGTATCTATAGCGTTCTTGATATTTAAAATCTCCTTCATAGTCCTTGTATGTGGTTGATATGTCTATAGGAGTGTTGATCAATATAAAGGATTTATTCCTAAGCCTATAGGATACATTAACGACCAACGATTTCTCATCCTTATAATTATAAGGATCCACAACCTTGATAATGATATTGTGCTGTCCAGGAGGAATTCCGTCTGCCAAAACATCTATTGGGATGGAAACCCATTTATTATTTAATGCCTGTTGGATATTGACTTGTTTATAGAACACATTAGGGATTTCAGCACTAACGACTAGATCATTATTGTCCACATCTCGAACATATCCCTCGATGTTCATACCACTGAATCCTGGCTCATTCAGTAGCTGCTGCTCGCTTGGTGTAGTCACTGTGAGCGTAGGTGCTGAATTTATTATTAGAGGTATGTTATCCCAATCATAATATACGTTGTTATGCCAACCATTCATCCATTCGTTAGGTTGGTGTTGCGCATCACTTGCTCTTAGTGCGACTTTAAGAGCTTTTGGAATTCCATACTTCGTTGGATAAGCATAACTTTCATAAAAAGCGGTCGTATTTCTGTCAAGGTTAAACTGAAGACTATCCGAACTTTTCACAGGTGGCATTTCTTCAATTCTCCATGAGGCATCAGTAGCATAATCAGTATTACCACTTCCATCTGTCCTGTACATATAACTGTAAATATTAAGAAATCTAGTACGCTGCGTATCATAGTACCAATTAATATCCCCTGATGTTAAAACTACAGGCGCATCAGGTACATAATCGTAGCGCAGTATTCTTGTTGTTAGATTAAAAGTAATATTGGTTAGGGTCATAGCAGGCATATTCAAATTCAAAGATCCTATATTCCCCATAGCAGGCTCCCAAGGAGTTGTTTTATTAAATCCTTCAAGACGAATATCCATAAAATTGACGATATTTGGGTCACCTGCCGCCTCTACCTTAACACTCCCCGAATAAAATTCAGGGAATGAAAGAAGTAGTAATACAAGGGCCATAAACGTTGAAATTGTTTTTTTTAATTTCCGCATCTCTAATCCTCTCTACCATGACCAATCGACATCAGGTGCTTGATTTTTAACCGTAAAGATTCGTTCGATTACATTTTGTGTAGCTTCCGAATCTATGGATTGCCGATCAGCCTGCGTCACAAACTCAGCAATAGTCGGCTGACCAAACTCTTCAAATACAGTTAGTCTTACTTCGTATTTCCCGACTTCCTTTACCTTGAGATTCAAACGATCTAAATTCTCATTGCTAAAAATAGCCCATGGCTCACCTGTAAAACTACCGTTGTTATCTGAATCATAGCGGTATTCCCAAAGCCTACTAACCACAATATCTTGATCTGGAGAGTAAGACATATCATCTATTGATATGGTCGCTTGATTACCATCTGAAGGATTACGATACGCAGTTCCAGCCATCGTAAAGTACGCAAAAGGTTTCTGGTCTGGTGCTATATCAAAAGTTGTTTCGTTTCTCGCAGTTAGTCCTAATGTATTCTCCACAAAAATGGTTGCTTTATATTTCCCTGGCTTCTTGAATAGCACATCTTTGCTATATACTCCGTTCAGGGATCCGCTATATTTAATATCAGAATTCGTTCCACCTGATACGGCTGTGATGGTGATTTTAGTCTTAGCATCTACTAACGGATAGTGAGTCGGGCTACTAACGTAACTTTGTATGATAACCTTTCGATTTTGCTTTAATGTACCATCTACCCTGATAGATGCATCTGGTTTTGGCTCGATGACATTAATCTCAGTGCTAGTACTTCCAGTCATTTTGTCATCGTCCATTACAGTCAAAGCAAGTGTTTGTTCCCCCAAATGGTCTTTATCATACCAAAGCGTTCCCCTTGGCAAAGTGCTCAATTCTCCCTTAGCATTAGGGGTATCCCAAAAGTAATCCGTAATATAACCATCGGGGTCATACGACCCTGCTGCACTGGCTACAAACTCTTGTCCTGCTTTTACAGTTTTCGGTGCATTTATAAGAGCTACTGGAGGTTTTAACTCTCTCGGTAGTTCTGGCGGTGATGTAGGACCTGGAAACCCTCCTCCCGGAGGATCTGAAGTTGTATACACTCCTGCTTTGACCGTAAAAGATTCTTTTAACGAGTCGAACTTACTTCTTTTGGTCACGACTTCATTCTTAAATCTCACTACTATACTTAGTTCGTACTCTTGACTGTAGTTACTTTTACCTGCCACTTTCTCCTTCGGAATTTCAAACTTGAAAGTTTCGTTTGCTGTTAGAGTTTTGGTATACACCTTTTTTGTCTGGAGCGAGCCTTCATTACCTTTCTCTTTGGCATAAAAAATCCACTCTGAAATGTTCGAAGTATCTTTATAGGATAGCAATTCGCCCTTCAAAGCGATTTTAACTGGCACGTTCTTATTATCAAACTTAATTGGGTTTGGATTAGGTTGTTCTATAATTGCGGAGCCTGTGAGTGTAGCTTCATCTGGGAGACCGTATTCAAAGCTGACTGTTCCCCCGTAGCTGTAGGTGGTTACTTTGGCGTCTGCGGTGTAATAATATTCTGCGAATGCTAGATATCTTCGTCCTTCTGCCTTTCCAGTTAAACCATCATTATTTTCAGGATCCCATGGGACGCCCTTAGGAATCGAATAGTTTATAATTACTCTTCCATTTTTAAATTTTGGATCTTGGGCATATGAGGGTTTACCCGTGTATTTAGGTTCTATAGTAGATTGAATAATGTCTTGAGATTCAATAATCTCAGTTTTAGATCCGTTATACCATTTTAGATATTCTTTTTCTTGATAGGGACCTGCAGTTACTGAGGTTACAGGTGGATTCTTGGAGGGATATCCATCCTCTGCATGCTTATCATATGTCGACATACTATCTTTTTTTTCACTGTACTCATTAATTTGCCATCTTCTACCGTCTGAGTATAACCAAATTGAATTGTAGATTATAGTCTTATACAGTGCTTCATACGAAGCTCTATACCCCTGCACACCTTTAATATATTTTTGATTAGAGACTCCCTTTAACGTAACTTTAATCTTCCCGTTCTCCAAAGATAGGCTTGTTTTTTCGTTAGATCCACTGTATTTTAAAGTACCTGTCTTGACTGATGAACTAGACACTCCACTAGGAAATTCTAAATAAAAATCTTTAGCTGCATTGTTTGACCCTTGCAAACCTGTGGTAATAGGAACAGCAATCGAGGTCAATTTCGTCTCAGCTGCTTGTACTGAAGTAAGTGTCATAAGCTGAAAGAGCAATAAAAAACATAGACATGAGATGATTATTTTTTTCATTTTTACTTACTCCGGTGATTTGACTACAAATTTTTCATCAAATCCACCGTCATGGTATAACCGAATAACAAAATAATTAATGTCTTTATCATATAAATAAGCTTGGTAAGTAGATAATTGCTCTCCTGGCTTAAGGTTATAATAATAATAAGCTTCTTTATTATTTAATTTTTTTACGTTTGCTTTTGGCCAAATTTCATCTATTTGCCCAAATCTCTGCAGAGTTAAAGTCCATTTTTCTTTACGATCATCCAATGTTCTTTTTACTATTTTGTTACTGTTATTTATAATTGTGATCTTAGTCCAAATGAGGTACTTAGGATTACTAACCATAGCACTGAATGAATCATAATCATATTTCTTCACTAGATTTTGTGCATCTTTTGACTTGAAATCATAAATCATAAACTTCTCAAGCGTATAGCTAAGCCCACCTGCCGTAACCGTAACCGGCAACTCCAAATCCTTTTTCAAACCATATTTACTTAAGTTATCCCTCATAATAGGTACTGGTGTAGCAGTAGGTTTTGCTGTAGCTGTTGGTGTAGCCGTGGCTACTGGTGTGACCGCTGCTGCGTTAGTAATCACGTTCTGCCCCAATACCATGCTAAATAACATTGTCGTAGTCAAAGCTGCCCTTACAATGGTCTTCTTCATCACTGAATCTCTCCCTTTTCTTTAATTGGATTTTTATTACTTATTGAACTTATACTCCTGAACTGCTGGTACCCTGATGGGCTGTTGTGTTTTGGATCTGGAGATCAGAACCGGGTGCTCCGTCTCAATGACGGCAATAACCGAAGGACCTGCGATGTATTTGGTTATGCCATATTCGCTATCCTCGTATAAAAGTGGAAAAGTCACTCCATCGGAATCGTCAATAATATCGAATTTCACAATTTTCACTTGTGTCTTAAAACGACTGCCCCCTTGGGGGGAAAGACCGCTATCAAGGCCTAGATTGTTCTGCAGGGTTTGCTGAAAAGTATCGTACGCTTCTGTAGGATCTATAATCAGATGACCACGAGTCAATTCGGTCTCATCTAATTCCTGTGCGGCATCGTGAACAGCCATATTATTTGCGTCTTTTAACATGCTGCGCAGCTGGTCCCACTCCTGATTCTGGATCTGAAAGAACCAGGAGTAGATAAAGATCAGTAGGACAAATGCCAGCTTAATAATGTAATCCATAAATTACGCTCATCCCTTAGTCAATCGAGATATTCACTCATAATTGATCCATGCCCATAATATCGAGTCGGCTGCGAAACCGTAGAAAAATTATAAGGAAACAGATTTATCCGCGGCGCGGTTACATACACATCAATTCGTTGCTTTCGCTCTTGAACGGTGTCTGTACTGCTCGTAATTTCTATCGAAGCTTCAGAAAATCCAATCGCCTTCAGATTTGAAATTACTTCATTCCGCATAGAAGCTGTAACCATCCCCTCTGTTGCTGCTTTTTGTGTGATATAGGACGTATTAGCTTTGACCTGTAAATCTAGCAGATAATCTATGTAGGTGAAGATAGGCTGCAGGATAATAAACAGGACTAGCCACATGAACAATGCCCGGAGGACGGTCTCCTTCATTAGATACGCCTCCTTCTAATACTGTTCCACTTGCTTAGTATGTGAGATGATGTCGTCCTGACTGCTGCCGATCATATGCGTAGCTACCGTGACAAACATCCCCGCAATTATAAATCCAATGGCCAAAAACATAGCGACGGAAATAGAGTCTTTTTTCATCTGATTTATACCGAAACGTGAGTCATGGACATAGTTACAGCAGTTTGGCTAGGAACCAGCGGTTGAGTTAGAGATACCCCCGGGATCGTCGGTCTATTATCATCGGCAGCATTAATCACGTCACGCACCAGAGGAATCAAAATGGCAATTACGATGGCCACACACAAAAAACCGATAGCGATAAACAAACCTGTAGAAATAGCGTCTTTTTTCATTGTTAATTTCTCCCTTTTTATTTTAGGTTTTAAAAATAAGGTTGAATATACAATTTTTCACTGGAACATGCCGACTCCATTAAAATTTCCTTTGATTAGCAAAATGTACTGCATCGCCATCGCAACGATCATCAAAAAAGTAGCAATCGATGGAATAACATTAATAATCGTCGATAGATCACCGATGAAAGACCATTTTTTTAAATACTGATCGCTGGAGATTTTGGAGATAACTTTGTCTTGTTCACGCAAATAGTTTGCAGCTTCCGTATCATCATCCATACCTTCTGTAGCCAGCAAAATGGACCGGATGTCATTAATAAAGTGATGGTTATCCGGAAATTTGGCACAAAACCATTCAATCGCCCCCTCCACACCCTCATCTACTGCCCGTTCTGACAGCTCATACAAGTCCTGACGTATATATTGAAAATGTCCCGCTGTACTCCCACAAAAAGCACCAAACTGCACATATCCGCGCTTACGTAGGCGATTATTCTCATAGAGGCGAATGAAGGAGATCAACTCGCCATCTTTTTGAATATTCGTCTTTTGGTGAAGCCACGCCAACACCCAACCAAGCGGAAGATAACGCATCGGACTGCTGATTACGAGAATAAGTAGAGCAATTAGAGGGTCATAGAATGAAAAAGGAACAGATCGGATGAAATTGCTGACGACTTGGCTAAATAAATAGATGATTGCCGCTGAATAACGAAATAGCGTAACTTTTCGAGCTGAAATTGATAAACCACATTCATTCAATAATTGCTGAAATCTATCACTCTGCACGCGTTCACCCAGCGCATTCCACCGTATGCCCAGTCGGACAAGATATCGTTCCTGCTTACTGCTGCTGCTCACAAACACGAGTAATGCGATATACACGATCCCGATCACTGTAATTAGTAGTAATAATCTATCCATAGTTCATCACCTTAGTGGTAGTCCAGTTTGGGTCTGGCAAGAATAGTACTGATCACAAAAGAGATAAAAAGGCCGGAGACGATCACCATCAAAAAGGAAAGACCTACCGTAGTTTCGAACTGCAGTTGAAAATAGACATCGGGCTTCAGCATATACATAAAGGTTCCAACCGTAGATACCAGCACCAGAAGATTCCCATATAAGCCAAGGCTGATCGCATCTCTACTTCCTGCTTTTACAGTCAAAATCGTCTCTCTCTGCTGCTCCATAGAACGATTCAACAGCATTAGCGAGCTTTTTAAATAACGGGTTCCCTCCTTCTCGGCATAGAGCAAATCTGATATAAACTCTAAAGCGAAGGTGGTACCAATCGCACTGGAGAATCTCCCTGCCTCCTCAACAAGCTCCTTCTCATTACTGTAATTAGAAAATGCGGCACCAAGCAGCTTCAGAGGGCTCTTCAGTACATTTTTATCCGTAAGAAAATCCGCTGTCCGATCAAGGATCGAATCTACCGACAAATGTGTGAATTTGGTGGAGATTTTGACTACATCGAGGAGATCGTAGCTTCCATGTACCTTCCGCTGTGCATAGATGTATCTCATACGAAAATAAGGAATCGTCGCAGATATTACAGCTATAAAAAGCGGAAATCTCCACGCCCCCTGAATCGGCTGTCCCTCATTAAAAGTAATCCCCTCCAAAAAAGGATTGTTAAAACGCAACCTTCCAGGGAGCTCACTAAGTGTCAGTAGTCCTGATAAGAAAACCGCAATAAACAAAATGGCTGTACGCATAACAAAACGCATTACGCTAATGCCCGGCTCATACTTCCGGTGTACGAAATAGAGAAGCTTGTCCAGATGGCGGTAGAGCCACAGCCTTTTTTTAACCGAACTAACTCTTTTGCCAAAAATACTCATCTTATGTTTAATTCGAAAATCGACTTTCTGGAATACCTGCCGTAAATGCCTTTCGATGAGCAGTTTGGTGAGTAACCACAGTCCCCACGCAATCCATAAATGAAGGACAAAACGAAAAATATACAATAGTAAATCCATAGTTGCACCTCCTCACTCATTAAGTACAATCTTAGATTTCAAGCTTTCTTTAAGCGGCTGATCCATTGGCTTTGTTGAAGCAAGTCGTCCCAGCTCTTTTTGGAGAATCTGCATAGCCTGCGCATTTTTCTTATTCATTTTCAGCATCAGATTTTTCGTCAGCTTGTCATTGTAAGACCAACACATTTCCTCCGGCTCCCAGCGCATAAGATCATTCGCAAACACTGAATTTCTATCCTCTTCGTAAAAGATTTCTGATATTCGCGCCAGCCGCTTCTTCCCGTTCGGGACACTCTCCAAAATAAACACCAGCTCGCATGATTTCAGCGCAGAGATCAAATGCCCCTTTAGACTCCCGCCAATTCTTGTGGATACAGCAAATGCACCTTGATAAGGAATGTCCTCCGAATCCACAGTGTGGAAGGTTCCGGTAATCCCGTCGTACCCTTTTTCCCCACTCCACAAATAAAATTCCCACTCGTTATAACGCATCTCCGTCATATACAAAATATTTGGGTCATGCCGCAGCGACTCTACTCCCACCTCCATCAGTTCCTCATTCGCAGCTTGAATTGGAATAATCCGATGGCCTTTAATTTGATACGGTAAAATGGATTCCGGATGTTTCTCTATCATCACCACTCCCATGCAGGATGAAGAGCCAAGCAGCTGCTCACCAACAATCGTATTGGCAAAGGTTGTTTTTCCTGACCCTACAGCACCTGCAATAATGGTATTACGAAACGTGGACGATAACGCCCGAATGAACTCAACCGCCTCCGCAGGAATACATTCCGTACCCGCTTGATCCTCCAAATCCAGAAATTCTACAACTTGTCGCCGCAGTGATATCGTAGTAAAACCCTCCCAGACCCTAGGTGATACCCAAATCGCAAGCCGAATAAATCGACCTGGCCAGAGCGGATCATCCATTTTGAACTCCACCGAAGGATTATCCTTGTTCAGCTTTTTATTGGGATCACTTTTTAGTAAGGAACGCTTCAGCTGCTCCACCCGATCCAGTGAAGGCATCTCATACGGATAAGCTATAAATTCACCTTTATAGTTATAAAAAATTTGCTTCCCAATCATTTGTAATCCGGTTGACTCGCTGTATGCACGATCAGTAAACCAACGATACGCTGGCCCAAAGCCCTTCCACTCGTGATACAGCGCCTCTGCCGCCGTTCGGTACGCTTCTGGAACCTTTCCAGTAAAAGGTGTTTTTCGTAAGTACTTCTCAATCTCATTCATAAAAAAACTAACTGCCTGCGGATCGCCAATCAAAGCCTTTGCATTTAGCTCGAAGTAAGCGTCATCCTCACGTTCTAATCCTTCGTTCATCTCGGTCTTCATTTTTTGTAAAAAAGCATAAAAATCTTCCTTGCCCGGTTTGCTAGTGCGTAACACGCTTTGTTTTAGAGAAAAGAGTGGACGACTCGCGAGAGTTTCAATCATAGAAATATCCCTTTCTTTTTGGCCTCTGGCGCTAATCCCATCGACACCAATAGAGAATGTACCTTATCATCCACATGCTGCAGCTCTTTTTTGCCTAGAGGCAAGCTTTCCTGCAAGGGCTGGTAATACGGTAGCTCCAGCAAGATTTCAGTGCCAAATCTAAGGGCCATATTTTTGGACGAAGATATTTCCTCCACATTACTGCGGTTAATGATCAGCTGGAAATCCTGCGGACGCAGATCTATATGCCCCGCAAGCTCGAGTAGAGGTTCAAGTCTGTATTCATGTTTAGGATGAGTGACAATCATGCGTAACGACGACTTTTGCATACCGACATACCACGCAGCACTCTCGGGAATTGAACCGAAATCAGCAATAACCACATCCGCATTTGCTCCAGCTCTAGCCAAGAAATATTCGATCTCCTCCTCCAGATAATCCTGAACACTTAAGTAGTCGTAATTTCCCGGTAGATACAAATAGCCATCCTGTCTAATCAATTGCTGAAAATCTTCATCATGAATCATCTTCCCTGTAAGCTTGGGACGCAATTTGTCTAGACTGATCGTCGCTTTGCGGTCATACCCGGGATCATATAAATCCAAACCAAGTACAAGAACACGTAGACCTGCCGCAGCAATTCGTCTTGCGAACAGCTTCGCCACACTTGTGCAACCAATGCCTGGACCTGAGCCAAAAAAACCAACCAAATTGCTCCGTTCCTCCCCATCCTCTTCCAGGATAAAACGAATCTTCTCTATCACTGCTGACGAGGTAGAACGAGGAGGAATAAAATATAGACCTAAGCTTTCACATAACATATGCACAGCTTGATAGCCGCGAATTCCCTTTTGCAGATATAAATACAGGATCATAGAGCTTGGATATTTGTATCGCAGCTCGCTAAGCGCTTGAACAGGTACCTGGTCACTAGTAACCATTAACATATGACCTTCGGTATGCGCCGGATCGGGATACACGTTTTGTGTAACTACATTAAATCCCGCGTTTTTGATATCATTAATCGTTAACTGATCTATGCCCAGACTAAATATTTTCAAGGCAATCCCCCCTACTCTACCCGTACGATCCAAAGCTTTTTGCCCTGCTCCAAAAATTGTCCTAGCCTTTGACCCTCACTTTTCTTCAGCTTCAATTCTGGTGTCGCCACTTTGCCAGTAGAAGTGAATCGGTTATTGTTGTTGCCTTTCTCAGAATCCTGCACATCATTATTGTCTTCTGTTCGTACATAGTTCACAGTGACTCCAGATAAAAAGATCTCTTTAGCAGGATCGCTAAGCCAGCTTTGTTCTTTCACCTGCTCCTCGTTTTCTTTTTTACCTGTATTTGAACCAAGCGCCTCTCGCTGCTTCTCTCGCTCACCTTCTACAAGATAAATGTCTACCTTATCCCGGCTTCGCAACGAACCATTGATGGCATAAATAGCCTCCTTCGGAATAGGAAAAATACCTTCATCCTGCAAAGGCTCTAAATCACTAACATCCACCAGTGATGCTGTCAAAATACTACCGTTAGTCAGATTCACATTCGTAATTTTGTGCTCCACTTGTGCGATTTCCGTAATTACACCAGAGGGTATATCCTTGGTCTGAACAGAATCCAGATACAAATCACTTGCTTTCAGCTCATAATTTTTAGGTAGAGATTCCCCAGCTCCCACCTTAACTTTGACCACGGTTTGGGAAAGCACGTAGGGCTTGAAATAGAGATCATAACCTAGCAATCCCCCGAATCCAGTAATCAAAATGAGACTTGCGAAGAAATAATTACGTTTTAACAAACGTCCCCGCTGTAACGACAAACCTTCCACCTCCTTAACTACATGATTTTTGAGAACGACAAAAAGCACCTTGGCATAAATAGCCAAGCTGCTGGTAAAATGCTTTTTTACCTCATAGAGATTTAGAGAACTATTAAATTAAAGGGTTCCGGTGAAAGCCCTCGGGCATAATCGTTGCTTTCACCGGAGAATACCTTTATTTAAATACTACAGTTTTATTCTGATGGACGAGAATTCGGTCCTCGATATGCCATTTCACCGCACGAGCCAGAACAACACGTTCAATGGTACGTCCAATCCGTTTCAGCTCAATAACATCATCACTGTGGCTTACCCGCTGTACATCCTGTTCAATAATCGGTCCACCGTCTAGTTCTTCAGTAACATAGTGAGCAGTTGCCCCGATAATTTTCACCCCACGTTGATACGCTTGGGCGTATGGATTGCCGCCAATAAAGGCAGGCAGGAAAGAGTGATGAATATTAATAATCTGATGGCGATAATGCTCAATAAAGGACGGCGAAATAATCTGCATATACCGTGCCAATATAATAACATCGATATCGTCTCCGATGACCTCTAACTGGCGTTTTTCTGCTTCAGCCTTAGTATCCGCTGTGACTGGAATATGATGAAATGGAATGCCAAACGACTCGACATAAGATTTCATATCCAAATGGTTACTAACGACGAGGGCAATATCGGCATCGAGATCGCCCGCTTGCCACTGCCAGAGCAGTTCAACAAGACAATGGTCTTCTTTAGAGACGAATATGGCAAGTTTCTTCTTATGACGAACATTAAAGATCTTCCAGTCCATCTTAAAACGCTCCGCCACTCCGCCAAATTGAGAGCGAATCTCTTCCAGACGATCGCCTAATTCAGGTAGGTCAAACTCGACTCTCATAAAGAACATTCCACCATCTGGATCCATCGTATACTGATCTGACTGCACAATATTTGCGCCATGCTGATACAGAAAGTGTGATACAGCCGCCACAATTCCCGGTCCGTCAGGACAGGAAATGAGCATACGTGCCCGGTTGGAATAATGCTCGACACCTGACGAATTGTTTCTTTTTACGTGTAATTCCATGACCCTCTTCCCATCCTCTCATCTACATACGCAATCTGAAGTATAGCTTAAGCGTTCACGAGCACTTATTTGCCTGCTAACCAAGCAATTAAGCGATGATTAATAGCTTCCTCGCTTAGCTGCGGGAACAGCTGGGCAGCGACAACTTCATCGTATAGACGCTCCAGTGGTTCACGTGGATCAGCTTTTTTAGCTTTGGCATCGTTCTTCAGCAGCTCCCAGACATTAAGTACATATTGACGGGAATCGATCTCCTGCTTGGCAAAAAATTCACGTAATGTTTCAACATCCTGCACGAATTCCGCTCCAAATCGTTCAGCTACATTACCACGCAGCAAAGCGATCTCCACCTCATACATCGGACGTTGTGTCTTAGCATCTTTACCAATCCATGGGGTCTCCAGAATGAAAGGCAGACCTTCCAGCTTTTCATGGTGTACGATTTTGTTAATCGTATCAAAGCCAATCCAACCCGAGCCAATTGGAGTGTGACGGTCTTTGCGAGCGCCACATGGATTTTTACTGTCATTAATGTGGATTACACCAAGACGGTTCAATCCGATAGTCTCATCAAATTTGTTGAGAACACCGTCCAAATCATTAACGATATCATAGCCAGCATCATGAATGTGGCAAGTATCAAGACAGACCGACAGACGTTCGTTATGTTCGACCTTAGCAATAATAGAAGCTATCTCTTCGAAGCTGCGGCCGATCTCTGTTCCTTTGCCAGCCATAGTTTCTAGAGCGATATGCACTTCCGTTTCGTTCGTGCCTCCAAGCACCTCATTCAAGCCATCTGCAATCCGCTGAATACCATATTCAGCATCTTTATCAGTGAACGCACCTGGATGTAATACAATATGCTTGACCTCAAGTGCATGGGTACGGCGAATTTCCTCTTGCAGGAAATCAACAGCCAGTTGATACGTATTCTCTTTATAGGAAGCGAGATTAATAATGTAAGGTGCATGGACAACAATCTCCTCTACACCATTTTCTTTCATAACCTGCTTCCCTTCGCTGGGATACATGGCATCAATCGGCTTGCGGCGCGTATTCTGCGGCGCTCCTGTATATATCATAAACGAGCTGGAACCATACTCATTTGCTTCATTTGCTGCGGTCAAAAGACCCTTGTCCGAGCAAGACACGTGTGAACCTATTTTCAGCATACTTCTTCCCTCTTTCCTTCACGAATTAACCCCTATTCTACCGTGATCGGAAAAATAAATCTAGACGAGGCCAATATGCCGGGTTCTGCTTCGCAAAACTTTGGAAATAAGCTATACTTTAATATGAGAATAATTCGTGTGAGAATCCTCATTGCCAAAAGGTGGTGTATGCATGTTTATCCAATCAGGACTTGGTTTATTATCCACACCGAGCAATTGGTTTATGAACTCTATCGCTTTCTGGACATTTATGCTGCTTGGTTCCATGTGTATCGGCGGTTTTTTTATGTTCCGCAAATTCCTAAAGGTCCTGCCCAAAGCTGATGGAAAGTCAAAGCTAGACTGGCAAAATTACTGGGTGGAACGTAGCCGCCCGCTCTGGAGTGACGAAACAAAGGCCTTTTTGGACCAGCTTGTTCAACCTGTACCTGGGCCATTTCGTGATATAGCGAAGCATTCTATTGCTGCCGAGATCGGAAAAATCGCAGTCGAGAGCAATGCAAAAGAAGTTACTCGCGATCACTGTATTAAAGGTTACATAGTTGCCACACCGCGGCGCGATAACCGTTTTCTTGTCAATTTTCTCGAAAAGAATAAAATCGATTACTCTGCTTACCAGCATTTGTTTAAGTAATTTTTAATGAATTGTACGATTTAGAACGGAGGCCCTCCTTTGAAATATGTGATATGTGGCGGCACCGGTTTTATAGGTAGCGAACTAGCAAATTACTGGCTGCAAGCAGGTAATGAAGTTGCTATTGTAGGTCGGAATTTACCAAAAGACGCAACAACAATTCATCCTAAGCTGAGTTACCACACCTGGGACAGTCTAAGTTCTAATCCCGCTCCAGTGGAAAATGCAGCTGCCCTAATTAATCTCGCCGGAGCTTCCCTTAGCCAGCGCTGGAGTCCAAGTCGCAAAAAAGCGATTATGCAGTCCCGACTTGCAACCGTTTCCGCAGCAGCTAAGTTAGTAGATCAAATGAAGCAAAAGCCTTCCGTAATCATTCAGGCTTCCGCCGTGGCGATTTACGGTACCTCTTTAGAGGATACTTTTAATGAGTCCTCACCAGCCCAGGTCATGGATTTCCCTTCAGAAGTAGTTAAGACATGGGAAGAAGCTTCAGATGAAACCTACCATGATATCCGCGTGATCAAGCTGCGTACCGGAGTTGTGCTCGGCAATGAGAGCGGAGCATTCCCCAAAATGAAGCTGCCTTATTTATTAGGTTTTGGCGGAAACATTGGCTCTGGAAAGCAGTGGCTCTCTTGGATCCATCTGACGGATATCGTCCGTCTAATTGATTTCTGTACGCAAAATCCAACGATTAACGGACCTGTTAATGCGACTGCTCCACATCCGGTAACGAACGAAGAGTTCGGCAGAACGATCGGCACAGTCTACCAACGGCCACATTGGTTCCCTTTACCAGCCTTCCTGTTAAAAACAGCAGTCGGAGAATTATCCGAAATCTTACTTAAAGGTCAGCGCGTCCTGCCCGCAGCGGCATTAAATCATGGCTTTGACTTTACCTTCCCTACACTTCAAGTCGCTTTAGAAGATTTGAAAAAACAAAAATTGTAGAGCCACATTCATCGTTAGAACTCACCTTCATACTGTATGAAATGTGTAGCTTCCTTTTATAATTTTAAATGTGGTCCCCTCTGTTAGTGGATACTCTTTATACGGGACCATGGCTTCACCTTGAAAAAGCGTTCCATTTCTGGAGTCAAGATCCTTCAGAATATATCCGCTGGTGCTTCTAGATATCTCAGCGTGTACTCTAGAGGCGCCTTCTGATCTTTCCACATATTGAGCCACCTCTGCCGATCGGCCGATAATGAAGCTAGTTCGATTTAACTCGATCATCTCTGCCTCTTCGCCCTCCTCACCGCTTCTTTGGAGATAAGGAATACTCCGATCCAGCTTTTCGATTTGTCGTCCTTGCTCAGGCGGTTTCTCCTGTGATAATAAGGTTGTTGGAGCTATTGCTTCTGGTGCTTTAACAGAACTTTGTTCCTCTGCTAGTGATTCATAACGTGTCGCCGGAACGCTAGCTGCTGAATCCGAGGATTGCGGAGTTATCTTTGGAATTGTTGCTGGAGAACGCGTAGAAGTCACAGGGTTCCTGCCAAAATTCCACTCCAATTCTTTTCGACTCGGATTACAGTTAGTATCTTCAGAATCCTCACCCAGGCCATCAACATCTTCTTTACCAACCTTTAGCCTTCCGCTCCAAACCATCCAGCTTAAAACAGCCAATACAATCGTCACAACTCCACAGACGGCAAGCCATAACGGCTTGGGACTATCCAAATATAGAAACTTCCACAGTAGTGCATCGCCTAATAGAAACCCTAGCACTATATAGGTTCTTGAGCTTGAGGCTTGTGGATTCGTTACCTGCTCATCCTCCAAGCTTAGAGACAGGCTCTCCTCCTCTTTTATCTTAAGATTAGGAGAGCTGCTGATCCAAGGAGTAGCAGTCGGCTGCAGCTCCAATTCCTTATCTTCGCGATGCTCATATATTTTTCTTAATGGTGGAGCTGCTGCCTCTTTCACTAGATATTCTTTTACGCCTTCATGAAGCTGTCTTTCAGGTGTAACGGGCTCTCTTTCTGTCAGCAACTCTGATAAAAAAATCTTTAAGCCAGCTGGAGTAAATCCCTCTTCACTGCAATATTGCAATAGTCTTTGCACACCACTGCCAGTAAGCTCTGTGATAGATGCCATTAACACCATAATCAGTGTCTTGAGTGACTCTCCAAGCTTTGAACCAGACTTATTTTCCTGAATGGGTATGTAGGTTAGGTATACTTTACCGCTCTGTAACGACCCTTCAATAAAAATGTAATCTGCATGCAAAGCATACTGTTCCGCCCGCAGCATATATAACCTGCCATCTTCCATGCCTTGGGCAATTTGCAGCAATAACCCGTAAAACGAGTTCATACTTAGCTTCTCTCCTTTGAGTAGATGACTAAGCATTTTTTTGCGTAAAACAGCGTATTCCATAGTAACCTTCATATCTATTTCTCTAAGTAACAGCCTCAAATGATGAGGAATGTCGGTGTTCATCAGCATGCGTGCCTGAATCAAATTAAGCTTCTCCGCAGGTATTCCTTCGGGTTCACCAAGGATCATATATATACCATCCTGTTGTATAAAATCATGGGTTAATCCGAACAACAAACATCAGCTCCCGAACTAAAAGTATAGATAAGCGCATATGGAACCAGGGATAACAGCCAGCATGAAAGGGAATTTCAACAGTTCACTATCGTTATTTTTTAATAGTAACGGGCTCTTCCATAAAATGAATCCAGAAATTCTGCTGATGATCTTACGCGAACGACTGATCGCCTCCCGTCTCTTTAAAACAATTAGCCAGCCTATTAAAGCTCCAAATAGTACGGAGTACATCACGACTTGCAGCGTAAAAAACATCCCTGTCCACGCGCCGATTCCAGCAAAAAGCTTAACATCCCCCGCGCCAACCGCCCCTATTAAATGCATGATCAGAAGGACTGTAAATCCTACAGCAGCTCCCCCGAAAGCCCTCAGCAGTCCATGCCAGCTATTTATCACCCCTTGTGCAAGCAGACCAGTGAAAAAGCCTGACAAGGTGATCCAGTTTGGTATTCTCATCGACTTTAAATCTGTAATAAGTGCCGCTGCTAAAAACGGTAGACATCCCCAAAATGCCCACTCTGCCATTTATTACACTCCTTTTTCCACCCTTTCACTTCACTACTGTGAACATAACCTCAACAGATCTACCGTCATCCAGTTGTATAACAAACGGCCACGAGCCCGGTGTGGTATTTACGCCAATTTTCCATTCCCACTCGATATATCCATCTGCATCCGCTTGTTTCCAGCCTAAATATTTGGCAGTACTGCCTCCGCTCTTATAAAAGACTGACAAGCTGGCAGAAGCATCCGGCGGTATTCTGGCACGAACCTTGCCTTGCTTATTCGCTACAGCCGGGTTCGGCTTTTCTAAGATTTCAATGAATTCTTCTGGTTGGCCAGTACCGTTCCCCTCCTTGGTTGTGCCTTCTCCTGTATCCCCGATCCAGAGACGTTCAACAGCACTTGCTTCTAATACAATACTTTGGTTTAGAAAAGGGACTTTCATCGGCAGCTTATAACTAACCACTAGCCCAAGGTATGGACAAGTACCCTCATTTAGCTCCGGCACTATAACATTGGATACATGAATTCGCTCATAATCCAGTAAATCTGATGTCAGGTATGGTTTCAATAAAGGTTTGATCGCAAGATCAAGTACACTTTCACTGGTCTCTGCCTGAAGCTTCTGCAACGGTCCCTCACCACTTTCTAAAGCGGACATAACCCACTCATTTAACGGATTGGGTAAAGACTCAGCATAACTATTGCCCCAATCAGTAAGTGACAAGCGAGGAATAGTCCAATTCAGGCCAGCAGAATGATCACTGTCATCCCACCCTGAATCATCACTTACTTCGCTGGATGTTCCCCATTTCTGCACCGCCAAAGCCGCAGGATACATATGAGTTGAAATAGACTTTACAGTGTCTGATGCTGTACTTTGCAAAGCTGTCGAATACAAGGTCATCTGTACGATAGATATCAGGAACAGGACGAATAGCAGGAAGAACGGAAGAATCATCGCCGCTTCTACTACCATGCTACCTTCTTCCTTGTCCTCCCCTCTGATTCCATACCCATCCCCCATCTCCTTACCAACCTCCCGCTAATAAGAATAATCAGCTTTTACTGCCCTCAGATACTTATTCCCTTGTACATCTCCCGGAAAACCAGCAGTATAATTCAACATTTTAACTACACCTGGCAGAAACCATAACTGCATTTGGAGCTTAATGTCCGATGATACATAGGTGTTTCTTTCCTCTGGATTTATTCCTGTGTTCAGTTGAATCAGAGCCAGCATCCGCGATAGCTGCACTTCCCCGCCTCCATGCATTATCATGAACAGTCGCAGATGATCACGGTAAGTCAGCTGCGCCGGCATATATTTAGATAAAGGAATCGCATCCTTCTCACAAAGCTGCAACATATCCTGAATGGCATGCTGGATTCCATACAACAGTGCCGCCGCTAGAACAGCCAGTGGATTTCCCAAGGTTGCCTTCTCTATAAAACCTTCCATCGTGCGAATGGACAACCTCATCGCGAATATTTCGGCATAGGCTGCGGCCACATTCCCCGCGGGATTATGAAATCCGTATAAAATGTATTCCAGCTCCTGAGCGCGAGGATCAAGCTGATCTGTGAGCTCACTAGTGTCTTCCAGAGAATTCAGTGCCAGACTAGCTAACTTTGAAACATCAAAATGCTGAAAATAAAGCGCGGAATACTCCGTTTGAAAAAGCCTGTCTCTAGCGCCCCCCATAATGCCACTCATTGCTGCATAAATCCCGTCAATATCCTTCATCGCCGAACTTCCAGCAGCATAGGGATCTGAGGATACTTCAGATTTATCAGAGGATTGAGACTCCAATCCATTGTTAAATGAAACATTGTCCTCATAAAATTGATGAAGGATTTGATAACGTTCCATCGAAGCTGCCGCTCCGCTACCTAGCATTCTAATCTTGTTCAGTAGTGCTCTAACCTCGCCCAGCTTGGATTTGGCTTCCCACTCTACTTGCTTACGTGCTTTATCCGAGCTGCGATGCTGTTCAAGAAAAGCCAAATCACTAGCGATAACACTTCCCTTCTTACCGTATTTTTTATAATAGTTGTCCACTACATGCGAAGCCCCTAGAACAGAGGAAATCATTTGGTAGGAATCGCCGTTGACTCCCAAAGCTTCATGCAGCTCTGCTGACAATCCTGTTACCGTCGGTTCAATGGATTCGTACACACTTTGTTGCATAAATAAACTATTCTCCATACTACTAATGTCAGCCGAAGAGAGGATCAAGGCATCTTCCTGTTCATGCAGCTTTTTAAGTGGCTCAGCACTTATTTCCCCTGAACTTCCCAGAATATCCCAGTCTTTAGCAGGATCGTCCGCCAGATTTACGCCACTTATTCGGGAAGCTGCCAAAACATCTCTCATCTCGTCATTCAATTGCTGCGCCTTGTTTAACGCATCCTTCGCTTCCTCCATTGATTGTCCATGTTCTTCACGAAAGGTTGTTAATAAGGCTGGGAGCCGCGATAACATCTCTGAAGTTCGGCTCTGATAAAGTGCCAACTGATAAGTGTACTTTGCAGGCTTTTCACTATCACGATACAGATCGTCGTAATATTTCCCGAGATAGTCACTATACTGTGCTGGTATATCCGCGGCTGCTTGCATGCTTCCGAGCGAATGGGCCGAGATAGAATCCCCGGGCGGATTCATAATCCATAGCAGTATTCTTCTTCCACTCTCCGCCGCTTGGCTTCTCCTCTCTAACATTAGATCCAAATTCTCTTCACGTTCATCATATAAAGGTTGCAGCTTACTAAGTAATTCGGTAGCTCTTGAGGCCTCTGCCATTACGCCTGACAGCGGTTTGAATTTACCTGCCAGCTCCAAGGCGAAATCTACCGGAGCCTTATACTTCATCTCTTCCAGTATTTGATGACGAAAAACATCATAACTTCCCAGCGGCCGGCTCCATTCCAAGGAGGAGGATTCCAGTGCAAAGGGTAAGAGATTGAACGTATCCCCCCGCCCACTTTTATGCAAATTTTCGTTGAGCACTTTGGACAGCAGCATATCTCCATTGCTATCACCAAATGCAAACAAACCGTACTTCTCTCGTAATTCAACATGATATGAAGACATAACAGAGCGGACACTGGCTCTCGCTAATCGTTCCTCCTGAACGTTGAACGCAGCAATTCGCGCATAATCAATCAGCACAGCAGTAAAAAGAAAGACGAAAGCCAGCACCATGATTAGAAAAATTGTAACTGAGCCTTCTGTTTTGCCCTTAGCAGGACAACCGGTAAATTTACTTTTCATTAAAACCCCCTCCCTTGAGCAGAGATTTTACTTATCCTGAAGCTTGGTCAGCATAGCAGAAGCATCCTTCTTATCCATGTAAACTGCTGATCCACTGCCCTCAGGGCCCCCTTTAAATTTAGCTCCGAAATAACGCATCAGGTCGACCGTACGAATAAACTCAACAGGCTCAACAATGATAGACTGGGCTTCAACAGTTGGTTTAGCCTCATCCGATAGAACCTTATCAAGCACAGGTAAGCTCAGCAGACGGTTTAACTCGGTCTTTACTCTCCGTCCTGTAAGGCTGTGAGCATAACGCATAGTTCCTGGCATATTGTCCGGAATCATGGTAGACGAATGGCCCAGTTTAAGCACTGGCAAATCACTCTTCTCTGATACTTCACCGGGCAACTCTATTGTCACGCCAGCACTGCCAGCTTCTCCACCGAATAATGAGGCTAGCAAGGCATCATCCCCAATTCTCCAATAAAGGGAGTCATACTCACCAGCCATGTAAGAACCAGAGACCTCCTTGTGACTGTTGTCCCAGTTGTAAGCCGCCCGCTCAGTAGCTCCTGAGGCCACTTGCAACAGCATGGACTTCTGATAGCTATACAAGCAAAAAAACAAAAGAAGCATCGTAATAAACATGACGATCGGCAACAGAAGTGAAGCTTCAATGGTAAAGCTGCCTTGATCACCCTTAAGCTTGTTCAATCGAATACTTCCTGGCTCTTTTCACCCGCCGTTTTAATTAAGGCTTCTACTACCTCTTGAATTTTGTCCTTAAACAAAAGAACAACCGCAATCAAGACAGCAATAATCAAAATCATCTCCAAAGTTCCTAAACCTTCCTCGTCTTCCCAAAAGTTCTTCATACTGTCCAACATTGTTGATACCATCAGCTTCAGCCTCCTACATTTTTAACATCAAAAATGCTGGCGTTCCCACCAGTACAATTACTATTAAAAAGATAACTACCATCGGGAAAACTAATTTGGAGGATGCCTGCTCTCCGCGCGTCCGGCTAAGTGCCTTTCGTTTATCCCACAGCATCCGCGACAGATCACGTAGCGATAGCACAAAATCCGCTCCACCTCTGCGATAATTCAGCAAAACTGTCGTTGTGAATACCGATACCTCCTGCACAGCGCATCTCTTGCTGAAATTTTCAAACGCCTGCTGGAAGGAATATCCGCCCTCCCATTCACTAGTCATAGTCATTAGCTCCTTATACAGAGGATGATTCGTATCCCCTCGGTGGCTTTCCACACAGCGAATAATAGCTCGTTGCACGGTCTCTCCTGCGCCAACCAACAACACAATACTGTTCAGCAGCTCTGGCAATTCGAGCATAATATTCTGCTCCCTTACCCTCACCTTTTTGTGCAGATCACTGACCATAGCGGTTGGTAGAGCAATTGCCAAAAATAGACCCAATATCATACCTGCCTGTTCGCCACTAAATGCTGTAATCAAGCTTCCACCTACAAGCAACAGCCAGCTGTAACTTATCATCTCACCCATGAACAGCAGGGTCCGCTCTGCGCTATAACGCATCCCATAACTGCGCTGTAGAGAACGCTGAATTCTGAACAGCAGTGAGGGAAACCGACTGGCGATACCACTCTTCTCAATAAGCAGTAATAACGGTTCGCCTAACTTCCGAAGCCGTAATCCTTCCATAGGAAGACTGCGTAACGCGACATATCTGTTGCCGCATTGAATTCGCAGTAGAACCCAGACTATCAGCAAAATAACAGTAACCACCGCACATAGCCAGCGCATGTTTTCACCCCCTTCACAGTGGAATGTCCATTATTTTAGTAGTCCAGAGATAACATAGGAATAAAGCAACAAGAGCTAATGTCGATATGGCTATACCCGCTCCTGTATACATTGGCTCCATATAATCTCCAGCCGTCAAACTCATAAACATCACCATGATCAGCGGAGATATCAGCAGTGCCTTAGCCTCAAATTTCTTCTGAGCAATACTTACAGCAATATCCTGCTGAATATCCAGCTTCTCACCGATAATCGTTGATGTACGGCGCACCACTTCTACAAGATCACCACCAGTACGTTTACAGACCGAGAACACATCCGCGAATCGCTCGATGTCCTCCATTCCCGCTCTTTCACTAAAGTTCCGCAGCGCTTCTTCCACAGGCTGTCCATATTCCATGCGTGCACAGATAATGTTTAACTCGGAGATCATATCACTGCTTCCCTCCGGGTCGAGCATACGTAAATCCTGAACCGCCTCTCGGAATGCATTCTCCACCGAACGCCCAGCTGAAAGGGAGGAAGACAGCGAAAATAACGTCTGCTTAAATTGTAAATTCAGTGCATTTCGACGTCTTTTCAGTAGATAGTTACGCAGTATATGCGGGGCATAAGCTCCGCCCGGCATAAGCAGCAACGACAGCAGCCAATGATGATAAAAAAGATATCCAATTCCATACATCAGCAGTCCACCTGCAATAAAGGTCAGAATCCTCTGCAGCAAGGTCAATTCGTATACCTTATAATCTGGTAATAACGAAGGACCGTCAGGATCCGCTTCTACAGGCTTTGCAGCAACAAATTTAAACTTAAGCATGACCTCCCCCCTTCTGGAATTTTGAATCTCTATTGAGCCAATGGATAGGAGGTTACACCAGCCATCCTAAGCTTCGTTGTATGCAACAATGGGTTACCACAGGGAAGCAGCCCCCCTTGCACCCTTCCCTCTCGTTCACCAGCTTCTTGAAATTCATATAAGGGATTCAAGATCACTTCCCCGTCTTTCAACCCCGCAACCTCACTGATCTCCATCACCCGCCTGGAACGATCACGGAGACGGGATAAGTGTACAAAGATATCAATTGCCGATGAAATTTGCTGGCGAACAACAGCTACCGGAAGCTCCGCAGCACTCAGCACCATCGTCTCCAGTCGACTGACCATATCGTGTGCGCTGTTACTATGGCCCGAAGACAAGCTTCCATCGTGTCCGGTGTTCATCGCCTGCAGCATATCGAGACATTCCGCTCCCCGTACCTCCCCCACAACAATCCGGTTGGGGCGCATTCGCAGGGAAGTACGAATCAAATCTCGGATGGAAATCTCCCCTCTACCTTCCGTGTTGGCATTCCTGGTCTCCAGTGAAACAAGGTTCGGCACGGTTACAATCTGCAGTTCAGCGGAATCCTCTATCGTAATGACCCTCTCCTGTGGGGGGATATACTGAGATAACGCATTAAGAAAAGTAGTCTTCCCAGAGCCGGTCCCGCCACTAATAAAAATATTGTATTTAGCAGCCACTAAAATTTGCAGCAGCTCTGCGGCTTCCAAGCTTAAGGCTTCACGACGGACTAAATCCTGCATCGTCATCGGTGTTTCTGGGAATTTACGAATAGTCATCGCTGGGCCTTTCAGAGCTACTGGCGGAAGCACGATATTTACACGCGATCCGTCTTTTAGCCGAGCGTCAACGATAGGAGAAGAGTCATTTACAACCCGGTTCACACCGGATACAACCGTCTGGATAATATCCTCCAACCTGCTGCTGGACTCAAATTCCAAATGAAGACGACGAATCTGCCCCTCCTCTTCTACAAAAATCTCAGTATGGCTGTTAATCATAATCTCAGTGATCGCCGGATTATCCACTAAGGGCTGAAGCACATCCAACCCTCGAAAAGAATCGAACAATCTCTTCACGAGCTCATGTTTCTCCTGTGCTGTTAAATAACGCAGATTTTCGCTGTCCAAAATTGTCCTTTCAATATATTGGGTGAGTTCACGATTTCCAACTGCAGAAGTAACATCTAATCCTGCCCGGATGTCACTACGAAGTGCCTTAAACATTTCCTCATTCATGTAAACCCTTACCAGTGAATACTTGCGGAAGCGACGGTTCTATAATCTGCTTGCACAGCTGTAAGATCTCCCTTTGGAATTGTGGTGAGTTCAGAAAAAGCTCCTCACGATGCTGCAGTGTCCAAGATGGGATATATGGAAGTACACCTTCAACGGTTATCCCTTCGGGAGGTGCCCACACCTCCAAACCATCTGCAGCAAAATTCACTGCAAATCTACTTTTATCCATCACTTGGGAGGGCATACCAGAATTAGGAGCATTACAATGGGATAGCCATCTCATGGTCTTATGAATGCTTACCTCATCATTTCTAACTACCCACAATAGAATTCCGCATTTATGTAACACAGCTTTGGCACGTTCTTCTTCAATACTGCCGGTATCTACAATCACTACGTCAAAATTCCTTTCGGCAACCAACAGCCCCAATAAATCTAGCGTATCCTGCGTAGTCATCTGCAGCATTTCTTTTACATTAATAATTGGCCTAAATGCAGCGCTTCGAAGGTGATCATACCTGATGACGTATTGTCCCAAATCAATCGTATCGGCTCCGCCCTTATCTCGACTAGCTTTGATTTCATAAAGGAGCCGCTCTAGTCCAGGCGTATCCCCTGCAGGGGGGCGCAAAAATAATCCACTGCTGTCCACACTTTCAAGATTCAAATAAAAGACTGAAAGCCCCATTTCACCTAGCTGCTTAGCCATATTCATAGCTACTGTGGTTTTGCCCGTGTTCCCGCTTGAGGAGACGATACCGAGCAGCAGCGTTTCATCTAATACAGAGGAACCTCTAGCTCGTTTCACTTCACATAGCTGAAGAAATGCTCCTAGCAGAGAAGGCAGCGCCTGATACTTCGCAATCATAATGCCTCCAGCCAAGCTCTTAGAACTCCTGCTAAGATAAGCACCCTCCTCACTCAAAACTGCCCAAGGCACCTTATTTCTTCCCTCCACAAGCCAAGCCTCGATAAAAGTAACGTCACCTACAACAGCATCCGGCATATCCTCTCCCCTCATAAATTCGATAAAAGCATCCAGCCGGCTAAAAGCCGTAATTCGCAGCATTTCTCCATACTCACTATGATGAAGATAGTGTAGCAATGGTTCGATATATTGGCTTTCACGCACTGCGAGTACAATCCTTGCCGCCATAAAACCTCTCTCCTTTCGTAAGAAATTTATAAATATTATCAAAAAAAAGACAGCAAAAAAGCACCGACAATAACCGTGGATACGGTACATTGAACGGTGCTTCCGTTACTATCCCTTTAATTTACAGCTATAGTAGCATATATATAAGAAGGCAGCAATAAGTTTTTTCGCACATCAAGTGGTTTTTAGACTCTCATCGTATCTTCACGCCAATTCTTGATGGCAGACCGGATATCGGCAGGACTAAGCTTTTCCTTCACCGCCCGCTGACATAGTGCCGGAAACTCTTCATCTCCTGCATACCGAAGCGCAATAATCTGAGCTAATTCAAGCTCTGGATTTAATGCTTCACCTGTCAATCGGAAATACCGGAACTGCTCCTCCACCCTCACTACTCGATCCTGATTTTTTGTCGCATAAATTCGAATTCGAGTAATCGCAAATAACAGGCATAGAGATAAACCAAATAATAGCAAGGGCACTGTTAAAGCACCATCATCACGTAACACCTGAACGACATAAATTCCCGACCATACAAATATAATCAGCGCAAGCGGCATAGTTACAAAATGATAAGGCCAATCAAAACGCATAAAACCTTTAGGTTTCCCCTTATTCATAATTCATCTCCATATTTATTTGACTTATATATTACTGAAGCTTGGTCTCTCCAGGTATAGCCACGACAAATGGTTTTCTAGTATCGTCCCAAGTCAGAGACTGTCCTGAAACTTTAGTAGTTCCATCCGCATGAACCATTCCATAAATAATCTGACTTCCCCAAACACTCGTATAAAAAGAGGCATAAGATGGAGCTAGAACAGGTGCTTTACCATATTCCTTCGCAACTGGGTAACCGAATATCGCGGTAAAATCTTTATTTGTAGCCTCTTTGGACATATCCAGATCAGCTTCCCAAACTACTTTTACAATATTATCCTTGATCTCATAATACTTTACGAAATGTCCATACATTATAAAATAACCATCAGATCTGCCTTCAGGAAAATAATACGTCATGGACAATGCTTCATTATCACCCGTCAATTTGGAGGGTTCTCTTTCTTCAACCGGGAATTGCAAAGCAGCTATGCGGGAAACAACTAAGTCATTACTATTATAATTCTGCACAAGTTTAGCATTGGCCCGTTCCTGAACCCAGACTGTATTCGTAGCAGCATCTACTGTTACTCTCGCTCCAAGAGCCTCCGCAATAAATCGCAGGGGTACCGCTACTCTTCCATCCACTATTTTGGCCGATACATCCAATTGTACAGCTTCCGAGTTCTTCCAAGCCGTCCGTGAACCAACCGTAAGCTTAATCTTCATAGAATCTCTAGCAATCGTAGCTTGCTTGGTATTGGCATCCCATTGAATAGAAGTATTCTTGAATCTTTCAAAAGCTTTCAGCGGAACCAGCGTCTGCCCCGACACGATTTGCACACCAACATCCACACTTGAATTGTTCACCATAATACGAAGCTTGGGGGCAGCTGAGGCCGTACCGATCATACTTAAAGATAACAACATGACTATAAAAAGCAGAAGCCCTTTCCGTTTCACTATTCGTTCACCCCTAGTCATAATATGAAAAAACTATACCAATTTATAGTTTCATTATAACATTCTCCCAGATTATGGTTTACAAAAATCTCCGTTTGATCTCTGGGGTAGGGAGCATACACTGCTCATCACGTCCGAACCAACGATAGCGGTTCTTAGCTATATACCGATAAAGGGCATTGCGTAATGGGCGTGGTACTAAGATGAACGCGTATGCGGCAGGCCAAGGAAATCTCAATTTACGGGCAATTCTTAGCACAGCGGCCGACTCTGTATAATACACTCCGTTCTCCAGTAAAATCACCGTGTTTAATTGTCCAGGCTGAAGTCCGGACTCTTTCATTAGATTTGCCGCAATTTCATTCTGTAAAGGTGCGAATAGAAATTTAGCCTCGGGGTCACGCGGGATAATGAAACGAACTACCCCCTGGCAAAGATGACACACTCCGTCTATCAATACAATGGACTTATCTTTCATAAGGTTCAGTTCTTCGTTCATGGCTCCCCCTCCGTCTTAAAGGCGTAAATTTCTGCTTTTTTGGGTAAACAAAAACGCGGGATATCCTCCCGCGCCATCAAGTGCCGTTCTTTAATTATTCTGCGATTGCTTTCTCAATCCATTGATCCCCGATCATTTGCCCTTCGAAATCAGCAGTGAATGCCTCCATGCATTTGCAGATGAAATCTTTGCGGCAAATTGGACATGGAGTTTTAAGCAGGCGGCTGATGTTCGTCATTTTCCATTCCGGAAACCGATGATAAAACGCGCGGCACTCCGTTCCATCAGCAAGCTTGATAATGAACTCGTACAATCCTTCCTTATCGTTGCTGCTGGCTTTGGTCACATTCGTAATATTCGGTCTGTAAGACATCTTCATCACCCATTATTTAAATTTTTGGTTGTAAATTGCACACGCAGGCACATTCTCAGATACTTAGACATATTAAAGAATTTTAAGGGTGATGTCAACCAAAGACGCCTAACACGGCAGCTATTTATTACTCTTTTATGATTTACGTCTCTATTTAGCCATTATTTCCATAAAATATATACAGATACATTTAATCAACAATCTTTAATTCAACCTCGATATTACCTCTGGTTGCTTTGGAGTAAGGACAGAATTCGTGAGCCTTCTTCGCCAGTTCCTCTGCTTTGTCATGCTCAATCCCTGGCAGCTTCACATCCATTCTCACAGCTAGTCTAAAGCCTCCATCACTGTCATCCTTCCCAATGGACACATTACAAGTTACCTCCACGTCATGGAGTTTCACGCCCTCTTTACGAGCGATATTCGCTAGTGCACTCTCGTAACACGCTCCATAACCAGCCGAGAATAATTGCTCTGGATTGGTACCAGAACCTCCCGGTCCTCCAAGCTCTTTAGGCATGCTTAGATTATGCTTTAACACGCCATCCGAGGATTCAATGGAGCCTTCACGACCGCCATGGACTGTTGTAGTTGCTGTGTATAATGCTTTCATGAGTCATCTTCTCCTTCATCAAGCTGTATTGGTCATGCTCATACTTTATACTTTAAACAACAGGTATGATTTGAAACGAAGATGAGGAATGATTCATAATACTTTCTTATTTGGCTCCAGACCATAAATAGTGTACAATTAAATTGTTAAAAACTTAAATTAGCTATGGAGGTGTCATCCATGAGTATTTATGATTTTGAGGTCAACACTCTTAAGGGTGAAGAGGAATCATTGTCAAAGTACAAAGGTAAAGTACTCCTGGTTGTGAATACTGCCAGCAAATGTGGATTTACTCCCCAGTATAAAGGTCTTCAGGAAGTGTACGAGAAGTTTAAGGACCGCGGGTTCGAAGTATTAGGATTTCCAAGCAATCAATTTGCTGGACAAGAGCCTGGCGAAAGTGATGAAATTGCGGAATACTGTGAGATTAATTATGGGGTAACCTTTCCTATGTTCGAGAAGATTGATGTAAAAGGTGATGAAGCACATCCATTATTCAAATACTTATCTAAGGAAGCCCCTGGTGTCTTAGGCTCAAAAAACGTGAAATGGAACTTTACGAAGTTTCTAGTTGACCAAGATGGCCGTGTTCTAAAACGGTTTGCTCCTAAAACCACTCCACAGCAGATCGAATCCGATATTTCCAAGCTTTTAAAATAATTCTTTAGTAAAAGGATACTCACCACATCACACAGCCCCCCCCTGTTGTTATGCGGTAAAGTATCCTTTTCAACTTGAAAGAACGTCATAATATCGCTATATATCAGCACCCTTTAATCTCTTGGAATATTTTATAATATTGTTGGAATATTTTTTCTGGGAGGGATAATCGGTGACTGTTCAACTGCTTGATATACCCGAACTAAATGTTATTGGCTGGGCAAATGTAAACTCATCCGGGGAGCCATACGCGAATCTTTGGGAATATGTTTTTGGCGAGCTGGATATTGATGCAAAATTTGATGCTATACCCACAAAAGTTCAAAGCAGCGGTTGTTATCTCGGTCTATTTCAGAACCGTACATCCGTGCCTAAACTGTGGGAGCATACCGCATGGGATACTGATTTTTTCCTTGGTGTTGAAGTCGAGCAGTTAGATTGTATCCCTGAAGGCCTTGTTCATAAGAAAATTCCTGCGTCTACCTATGCTATATTTACTGCAAAAGGTTTCCCTCAGTTGGCTTTTCAACACACCTGGAATTATATACATAATGAATGGCTGCCGGATTCCGGTTATAAGTTCAACCCTGATGGAGTCTTTTACATCCAATACACGGAGAAGTCCGGTCCGGATGATGAAGGATTCGAAGCCAATCTATGCGTGCCGCTTGTAAAGAAGTAGGTTATGTGATTGAGGAATGTACAAAAAAAGAAGCCTTGCATCGCAAGGCCTCTTTCTTCATTCTGTATGCGGTAGAGAGGACTCGAACCTCCACGGGTATACACCCACTACCCCCTCAAGATAGCGTGTCTGCCATTCCACCACTACCGCGCGGTGTGTTAAACATAGAACATAAATTTGTTTGAGGTCAACATTCATTATTATAAATGTACTTTTCTCAAAAGTAAAGATACAGATTTTAAGATTCTTCGTCGACCATTTTCTGTTTACGATATTCAGCAAAAGCTATATATTCCTTGATAAAATTCTTTTCTGCTGGAAGCAATTCATCTACTCGGCTTTCCGATAGCTGAACATCACTCAAATCATAGTCTACGCCGCTCTCTCGTACAGTATCCGGTGTATCTTTGCCGAGAATAAGCCAGTCCAGACTAACATGAAAAAAATCACCGATCTCAATCAGCTTATGTGTTCCTGGAGTAGTCTTCCCCCGCTTCCAATCTCCCATATTACCTGTGCTGATATTTAACTGCTCACAGAATGATTTTTTGGTCAAACCTTTCTGCTTAATCAGGTATTCTATACGTTCGTATATGGTCTGCATCGGTGAATCGCCCTCCATCTAAAAATAAATTACTTATTTACGTAATTTCCTATTGCAAAATAACGTAAAAAAGTATATAATTAGTATTGTTATGTATTATCCGATTATATCATATGGCTGGAGTGACGATAAGAGGCGACTCAGGTGACAAGTATCTGTTAGAATACCGTCTGGCCCCCTTTGTTAACTTATCATCCTGAATGATCTCTAGGAGGGAGCGGTGACTTTTGTCAAAATGCTTATCATCTTCCATTATCCATTCACTTGAAGCTTTACCGCACAATGCGGTGGTGATCAACAGTCATGGGATTATCCAGTTCACCAACAGTAGGTGGAAGGCCTTTAGTCATGAATATGGTCTTTCTACTAATAAGAAATGGATTGGTGCGTATTACTCAGAGCTCATGCAAGATGTGATTATCGATCCCGATCAATGGGCCAAGCTTTATGAATCAGTGAAATATATACTCCGCAGAGAGCATCAGGTTTATACTTCCGAATTCTCCATACAAACCGCTAATAAAGGGAAACGAATCTTCCGTTTGGAGATCTATCCATTTCTCTCAGATCCGCACCCAGAAGCCACTTTTATAATTTCACTATATGATGTGGGCCCCTATAAAGAAGAACCTCTTCATCCGGAGATCATAAACCTCCGTTCAACCTTACCATCATCTTTTGAGCTAATCCCAATCTGTGCTTCCTGTAAATGTATTCGTAATCCCAAGGATGAATGGATCACCATTGAACATTTCTTAAAGCATCAGCTTTCTTTGCAATTCACCCATGATATCTGCCCAGACTGCATAAGACAGCTCTATCCCCAGTATGCTGGGGCTTTTAAGAGATGACCTGAGGCCACTGAATTTCACTTCTGATCTTATAAAAAAAAGTAAGAAATCCTCTGCGAACAAAGGGTTTCTTACTTTTTATTTGTATGCGGTAGAGAGGACTCGAACCTCCACGGGTATACACCCACTACCCCCTCAAGATAGCGTGTCTGCCATTCCACCACTACCGCATAATATGACCCGTATGGGATTCGAACCCATGTTACCTCCGTGAAAGGGAGGTGTCTTAACCCCTTGACCAACGGGCCATGCTTTACAAGTTATTTTCTTGTCACAACAAAAATGAGTATATCAAACCATAAGAATTTTGACAAGCCTTTTTTTGAAAAAAGTTTAAACTAAAAGAAACGCGCACCAATAAAGGTACGCGCCTCTAATCACAACGCTTATGGATTTACTTTTGCCTCAAAGGTTTGTACCCCATCTACAAACTTTAGCACCACAGCTGCTTTTACCGGGTCATGCGTTTCATTCATTGTGATTTTACCCGTGGCCAGTTGTAAATCCTTCGTCCCCGCCAGTGCATCCTTCAGCTTCTCAGGTTCTGTGGAATCCGCACGTGTAATGGCGTCTGCCACTAGTTTCACAGCATCATATCCAAGCGCAGCCATCCCATCTGGAACAAGATCACCGTTAGCAGCCTTGAAGGCATCTACGAACGATTTTACTTCTGGCGAGCTATCTTCAGGTGAATAGTGATTGGACATAAACGTATTGTTTAGGGCATCCGCTCCGGCAATCTCAGCCAGTTGAGGTGAATCCCAGCCATCCCCGCCCATAAACGGAACGGTGATCCCCATTTCGCGAGCTTGCTTTACGATTTTGCCGACCTCCTCATAATAGCCTGGAAGATAAATAACATCGGGATTAGCTTCTTTAATACGTGTTAATACAGCTTTAAAATCAGAATCTTTTTGTTGATAGGATTCTTCGCTTAAGATAGAGCCACCGTTCTTAGTAAACGTTGCTTTAAAGAAGGTCTGCAGCCCTTTGGAATAATCGCTTGAAGCATCCGTATAAATAACAGCCGTCTTCGCTTTAAGTGTATCCTTAGCAAAGTTAGCCATTACTTCACCTTGGAAAGGATCAATAAAAGAGGCCCGGAATACCCATTCGTTCAAATCTCCAGTACGTTCATCAACTGTCACTTTGGGATTGGTGGCTGAGGAGCTAACCAGCGGGATGCCTTTTTCTTGAGCAACGGGAACAATCCCGAGTGTATTCGTAGATGTAGTTGCACCGATAATAGCTACAACTTTATGGGTAGTAATCAGCTTTTGCGCTGCGCGTGTCGCCTCTTCCGACTTGGAGGCATTATCCGCTTCAATCAGTTCAAGTTTTTTGCCTAGTATTCCACCTGCGTCATTAATTTCTTTTACCGCCAGCTTTGCCCCTTTGAGTGCAGAATCACCGAAGGAAGCCTGGCCGCCTGTAAGCTCAAGGTCTGCTCCAATCTTGATGGTCCCTCCACCAGCATTCCCACCTTCAGCAGTAGTGTTGTCTGTCTTGTTCCCACAGCCTGCCAGCAATCCACCAGCCAGTAACGCAGTCAGCAATATGGCCCCGATTTTCTTCATCCTCTTCCAGCCTCCCAAAATAAATAATTTATAGGTTCTTTCTGTGATGCTGTTATGAACTAGCCGATGAATTAATGACCCAGATAAGCCATTCTGATCTCTTCCGAATCTGCAAATTCCTTGGCATCTCCCTCAAGCACCATTCTGCCCGTCTCAAGAACGTAAGCCCGATGAGCAATTTTAAGCGCCTGATGGGCATTTTGTTCTACAAGAAGCACTGTTGTTCCAGAGGCATTTACTTCCTGGATGATCCGAAAAATATCCTGAACGAGTAATGGAGCAAGCCCCATCGAGGGTTCATCTAATAATAAAAGCTTGGGATGCCCCATCATCGCACGCCCCATAGCAAGCATCTGCTGCTCCCCGCCGGATAATGTGCCGGCAAGCTGTTTTTTTCTTTCTAAAAGACGCGGGAAGGTGGAGTAGACCTTGGCAAAATCAGCAGCTAAGCTGCCAAAATCTTGTAAAAAAGCTCCTAGCTCCAGATTTTCTTCCACAGACATATTAGCAAATACACGCCTGCCTTCCGGACAATGAATAAGCCCCTGTTTTACGATGGCTTGAACACTCTGATTCGTAATAGATTTATCCATGAAATCTATACTGCCTGTTTTGGGTTTCAGCAGTCCCGAAAGCGTCTTAAGCAATGTGGACTTGCCTGCTCCATTTGCGCCGATTAGAGTTACAATCTCGCCTTCTTTTACATCCATACTTAAATCCTTCAAGGCATGAATAGCCCCATAATATACATTGATCCCCTGTACGCTAAGCATGGTCCACTACGCCTCCTGTCCCAAATAGGCTTCTATGACTTTGGGATGATTCCGTATTTCAACGGGCGTACCTTCAGCAATCAACATTCCGCGATCCAGCACATAAATCCGGTCACACACCCCCATAACCAGGGACATATCGTGCTCGATAAGCAGGATCGTCAGCTCAAACTCTTCACGGATCCAGGCAATAAGATTCATTAGATCCCGAGTTTCATTCGGGTTCATCCCTGCGGCTGGTTCATCCAATAGCAAAAGCTTAGGTCCTGCTGCAAGCGCGCGCGCAATTTCCAAACGCCTTTGATTTCCGTAGCTAAGATTCCCGGCACATTCATCACATTGATCGGCAAGATTAAATATTTCGAGAATATCCATAGCCTTTTGCGTAATTTCGTTTTCTTCTGCAAAATGCTTAGGCAGGCGGAGCATGGAAGTGAACATCGAATGTCTGGCATGCTGGTGAAATGCGATCTTAACGTTATCCAGCACCGTCATAGAGGTAAACAGACGGATATTCTGAAATGTCCGTGCTGCCCCTTTTCGGTTAATCCGATAAGGCTTCATCCCGCCTACTGCCTGATTGCTGAGGATAATATCGCCACTGGAAGGCGGGTATACACCTGTCAGCAAGTTAAAAAGGGTTGTTTTTCCCGCGCCATTAGGTCCGATGAGCCCAATCAACTCGCCTTTATTAATATGGAGAGATACCTCGTTAAGCGCCTTAAGCCCGCCAAATGCACGACTTGCTTGTTGAACATCAAGAAGCACTTCCACTGTTGATGCTGTCACTTGGTTTGACCTCCTTTTTAGACCATTTCAAGAAAGAAAAACCCGTGCTGCCAAGCAGCCCCTTAGGCCGAAAAATCATCATCAGAATTAGAATCGCCGAGTAAATAATCATCCGCAGCTCCGGATATTCCTGAAGCACCGTGAAGAGCACCGTCAGTACAATCGCACCCACGATGGCCCCGCTTGTACTTCCTAGTCCACCTAACACAACCATGACTAGAATTTCGAATGATTTTAGAAAATTAAAGCTTCCAGGATTGATGACGTAGAACTTATGAGCAGAGAGACCACCAGCTATCCCCGCAAATAATGCTCCAAGTGAAAAAGCAATGACTTTGTACAAAGTTGTATTAATCCCCATCGCTTCAGCAGCAATTTCATTCTCACGAATCGCTATACAAGCCCGGCCGTGAGTGGAACGTATAAAGTTATTGATCACAACAATCGTGACCAATGTGAACAGAAACATAATCGTCCAAGTCGTTTGATTAGGGATGCCGCTTAGGCCTGAAGCTCCGCCCACATATTCTGTATTGAGCAGGACAATCCGGATAATCTCACCAAATCCCAGCGTAGCAATCGCCAGATAGTCTCCATTCAGCCGCAAGGTCGGAATCCCGATAAGCACACCGAAAAATGCAGCAACCAGTCCAGAGATCACTAGCGCCAGCACGAATGGCATATCAAAGTTCAAAGTTAAAATGGAAGAAACATAAGCACCAATGGACATAAATCCAGCATGCCCGATTGAGAATTGCCCCGTTATCCCATTAATCAGATTCAAAGACACCGCCAGCATGACATTTATACAAATTAGAATTAGCGTAGACTCCATGACATCATCAAATATTCCCGTTGTTAGAAGAACTTGAATGACGATATATAGCATGATAGAAAAGACAATGCCTATCCAAAATGACTTGTTTATCTTCTTCATACGGCATCTCCCTACACTTTCTCGCGGACATTTTTACCAAATAGCCCGGATGGTTTAAAGATAAGGATTAGGATGAGTACAGCAAATGCCACACCATCACGCCATGAAGAGTATCCCAGAGAAGAAACCTCTGTCTCGACTGTGCCCAGCAGAAGTCCCCCTACCAGAGCACCAGGAATACTGCCAATGCCACCTAGAACCGCAGCCACAAAAGCTTTAAGCCCCGGAAGTACCCCCATCATCGGATCCACTGAATTGTAAGTCATTCCGAAAATAACGCCTGCTGCTGCCGCAAGTGCAGATCCTATCGCGAAGGTGGCTGAAATGGTCCGATCTACATTAATCCCCATCAACCGTGCTGCTTCCATATCAAAAGAAACGGCCCGCATCGCTTTACCAATCTTTGTTCGGTGCACAATATACTGAAGGATGATCATCAAAATAACCGTCGTCCCCAAGATCATGATTTGATTGGAGTCCACCTGAATCGAGGAACCAAACAAGTTGTATTGCTGCTTATTAAGAATCTCCGGAAATCCTTTAGCCTGAGGACCAAGCACAAACACACCGCTGTATTCCAGCAAAAAAGAAACGCCAATTGCAGTAATCAACACAGCGATTCGCGAAGCTTTTCGTAGAGGTTTGTATGCTAGCCGTTCGATTGACATCCCCAGCAACGCACTGATTGTCATAGAGACCACCAATGAGATAAGTAAGACCAGGATCGGAGGAAGCCCTGCTGAAGCCAAGTACCTGGCACTGAACAATCCAATAAACGACCCAACCATAAACACATCCCCATGGGCGAAATTGATCAATTTAATAATCCCGTAAACCATGGTGTACCCAAGTGCGATCAGAGCATAGATACTCCCTACAGAAATCCCGTTAATTAACTGTTGAATGAAATACTCCATCGCCGTCCCCCAATCCCCATATTTATTTTTAAAAACACCTTTCTTTAGCTTACATTCATTTTCATCGTTTTATGTCACTTATATTAACACAGTAATATACATGCGTCAGTAAAATTTGTGGTTTTTACTATAATATTCAATATTTTATGTTATATTACATAACATTTTGAGTTAATCCTTTGAGATGTATAAAGATAGAAAGTGGGTAAAGAGAAGAAAACAGGAGAATTATGGAGATTTTTAAAGTTTGATTTTCAGAGGGGGAGTCTTTGATTTTATCTACAGATTGCATTTAATGATAAATAATATAACATTTGTCTCTTTGGATATGTGTTTTTCGAGTTTATTATGAGTTACCGGTCAAGTTGTTTCTCTATTTTCGCGCAAAAAAAAGCTCTGTCCCACACAATAATCGAGTGAGAGAAAGCTAATTATGGTGGTCAGCTCCATTCTTTGAACTTCCGTCACGAGTCAATTACTCATCATTTTCTTTTTTAATTCTTTAATCTGCGTCATATGATGTAGGTCATGCGATATAAAATCCTTTAAATAGGACTCAAAGGAAAACCTTCCGTCCACATATTTGTCTGAGTATTTCCCCTCTTCAAGACTACTTATACAATCTAATATTAAGTTACGATACTTCACAGTCAATTCTATTAATTCGTCTTTGGTTTTTGTTTGACCATATGTAACAGCATCATTATTGAATTGATCGAAATCAATAAGCTGAAGTGTTATCGCTTTATCGCATGCTATCGGTTCTATCGTCGATTCATAGAAGTATTTATCCCATAATAAAATATGACTAACAACATCATGAATGGTCCATTTTCCTTCAGCGATGGGTGTTTTCCAATCTAAATCAATAATTTCTAGAACAAATCCATTCCATTCCTTAAACTGATTTAGCAAATCTGATCTGTTATTCATTGGCACATCTCCTTTTTTTGATAAACACCAAAATTCTAACAAAATCTCTTTAATTCATTCCTATATAGTTCATAGTTCGCTTCATCGAAACATATAAAAACAATCTTATTTATTTCCGACTTATTATGAATCATTGAGTTATTTATAATTACATCCATCTGAAATCCCCCCCCGAAGTATATTGGTTGCGAACAAGTATCAAGTGCTGATTGACATTCAAGCGGCTTAAATCACCCTAGGAAACAGTCGTTAGCATTAGACTCGTGGGGTTGTCCACCTGGCTAACTCTTCTTCAAACCTTTACCTTCTATCGAACCAACACCTCATGGTCCACAGCGTGAACGTATTGTTCGCAGATATCTAGCTTTTTCGGAGCTACTAATATGTTCTTCAGCATCCAGCTATTTTTTATATATGTAATCGATAAATCCTTGTCGTATCCATTCGCCTTCAAACTTTCTTTCCAGCACTCGATCTTCTTTGTATATTAACTGCAAATCATCAAACATAGAATCTGCTTCATGATAATCATAATAAGAGTGTATTACGAATTCATCATCTTCCATCTGTTCAAACTGATTATCCCCCAAATCAACTCCATCGCCGACTCGAAAATCCTTTAGGGTTAAAAAATTTACAAATAATAATCCATTAGGTTTTAGAACTCGTTTCATTTCATTTATCGCTTTTTTTACATCTTGTTTTCTCATATGAAATATAGAGTTATACGAATACACAAAACTCATTGACTCATCACTTAGCGCCAACTGTCTCATGTCGCCTTGTTGTATATTTAGAATCTGTCCCCTTTCAGTTGCGAACTGATTAGCTCTTTTAATTTGTTCGTCATTCATCTCAATTCCGTTTGTACTGTATCCATAGTTCGCAAACAAACTTAGTGGAGGTGAATCCCCTCCCGCCCCGCAGTCTAATATGTTTTTTTCCATACCACTTTCATTGCATAATGCCAAAAATCTGTACAAGGGGATTTGCTTAAACAGTTCCATGTTGATTCCACTCCTTTGACCATGTAGTTATTGGATTTACTCATAGATCTTTCCCATATAAATTATTTGAGCACATCTCTTCCGTGGGTTTTCAGGTTTACTTTATTGAATCCCCGCAGTTCCAAATGTCTCTCTAATAACTTTTTCGTATTCATCCCATTTAAAGCAAAAAGGGCCTATATCAATAGCCTTATTACCGGATTCTAATTTGAAATCTCTCCATATAATAAGATCCCCTTCTCTCTCAATAAACACTGATATAAAGCCACATTCTTCATCGCCACACCAGGGACAGACTAATATTGGGTACCTGCAGTACAAATATTCATGCATTTCGTTTAACAAAAAATAGTTAATCATTTTCCTTTGATGCTCTTCACTACCCCACCCGAGGGAAGGAACCCTATCATATTTTTTTAACATTTGGTAAAGAGATCTACCATCAATTATTACGTCGGCAAAAATAGTATTTTTATTTCCCTCTTGATCCGGATCAAAACTATCATATCGGCTTGACGGTTTTGTTTGTATTTGATTTATAGTTTTCATGCTCCTCCTTTAAACTCTTCACACTTATCAAATAAACATTCGATCCCTCCACTCCATTCCCCTTCCAAAATATTGAATTCACCGTTTCTCAGAATCGCATATAGCAACCGAAAAATAAATTCAGACAACAAAAAAGAGCTCCCAGAATGGAAGCTCTTCTTATGTAATTCAGAACGGAGAGAGTGGGATTCGAACCCACGCACCGCTTACGCAGTCTAACCCCTTAGCAGAGGGTCCCCTTATAGCCACTTGGGTATCTCTCCATGAAAATGGCTCCCCGAACAGGACTCGAACCTGTGACAACTCGATTAACAGTCGAGTGCTCTACCAACTGAGCTATCAGGGAACATTACAAGTGAACATGAATTAATTTATCATGATTTCAAGGTCTAGTCAAGCGGGCAAAATAATTTTTGTGATCGTTTTCAAATTTATGCTATGATTCGGCCGCTTGCTAGATTTTTTAAAGAGATTTCCATCCCTCCCCCTATAGATTACACCATTCTCCATCCTGCGGAAGCTGTACCCGATCCCCCAACGATTCCTTCTCTAAATGAGCTTTTAGCTTATCTCGGGTAACCAAACAATGGTTAATGGCGTCCATGTGCACAGCAATCACTTTAGTAGAAGGTGCATATTCACATAAGTCTACGACATCCTGCTCATTCATTGTAATATGACATCCGCTTAAAAACTGCGCACCACCAGCATTCACAACTGTCACCTCAGGTTTAAAAACGTCCAATGCCATTTTCACCTTATCACACCAAATCGTATCTCCAGCCACATATAGAACAGGTTCGCCTTCCGCCTGAAACACAAACCCGGATACCTTACCCATAATTTTACCAGTCACTCCAGTGCCATGCCGTCCATCCGTACGTGTTATAGTTATTCCATTAAACGTCAGTGAATCGCTAATTTCCGTGGTATGCTCAAACCCCTGCTTCGCTAATTTATCTCCATCTCCTTCCTGACATAATAGTGGTAGATCATGCGGCAACAAAGAAATGGCAGCGGCATCCCAATGATCCTGATGAAGATGTGTGACAAGAATTGCATTAGGACTCAGCCATTGTTCTACGGCTCCCGGCAAAGAAACGAGCGGATTGCGGCGATCATTTTCAGTATTAAAAATAGGTGGATTAGCACCCTGTTCACTCAACATAGGATCAATTAAAAATGTACTGCCACCATACTCTAGCCATAGGGTCGCGTTGCGGATATGCTGTATTTTCATCGGAAGCCCTTCTTTCTTTCAGATATCTTCTGCTACAATTAATTATAGTTGGACCTTGAAACAGAATACATTGAGATTGAAAAGAGATTGGTCCGTTCTACTTTCACGCAGAAAGGATTTTAGATAATAATGAGCTCCTATTTTATAGATGATGTGGATTTTCGCATCCTGCAGCTTCTAATTGAAAATTCCACGATCAGTCACAGAGATATTGGGCAGCAAGTGCATATGACCGGTCAGGCTGTGGGCGCACGTATTCGCAAAATGCAGGACACCGGAGTGATTGAAGGCTACACGGTCCGCTGGAATCCGGATAAGGTTGGGGAGACTATTCATGCCTTTATTACTGTTTTTTTGGGTTCGAATACCGTCCACCCAGCCTTTCAGACATTCGCAAAGCAGCATGATAGTGTAAAAGAAATACATAGGGTCAGCGGAGAAGGCTGCTACTGGATACGTGTTCGTACCGGAAACCAAGAGGAGTTGAATAGCTTTCTCGACGAACTGCTGAAGTTCGGAAATTACAGAGTCAATCTATCGATGGGAAAACTGAAGTAAGGCTGCATCGGAATCGGATATGAAGCTACTATCGGACCCAGTTGACCTTATACTCAGCATAATCGCATATTTGGCATACTATCGGACCCCATTGCCTCTATTGGCACGAAAAACACCAAATATGAGCCTCTTTCGAACTAATAGCGTCACTTGAGTCCGAAACCCTGCCCAAAAGGCTAAAAACTTGCCAATAGCGTCATTGGGGTCCGTAAGCCTCAGCCAATGATAGCTCGGCGATGTTGGTGTTGGTGTTGGTGCAAGTGAATGGGTTACTCAAAGTCAATGAGCTTTTGCTTGCCCATAAGCTTTTATAGCAGGCCAGCCAACGTTAAAACGCAGAGCAGCGATTCTCCAATAACCGGAGGAGATCGCTGCTCTGCTGTCTTTTTACTTATGCCATATTGAAGCTTCTACCACGGTAGCTAATTCAATAATTTAGCTGCTCTAAGCAGCCGGACAAGAATTACAGCGGCTTCTGCACGGCTAGTATCACTGCTAGGTGCAAAGCTGCCTGATGATTGACCTTTCATAATGCCTTTTGCAGCCAGGTCAGACACTGCTTCTTTAGCCCATGAGGAAATAGTTGAAGCGTCTGTGAAAACATCTGCAGCAACGTTTGCTCCATATCCTTCAGCTTCTATGTTCAGCAGCTTCATTGCTCTGGCTGCCATAACAGCCATTTGCTCCCGTGTAATAGGGGCGTTCGGACGGAAGGTTCCATCCTCATAGCCTTGAACCAGTCCTAAGGCTGCAGCAGCTCTAGCATCCGCTGCATACCAAGATAAATCGGACACATCACTGAAGGTCTTCGTCGTGTTCGCAGCTACAAGACCCAATGATCGAATCAACATAGCTGCGAACTCGGCACGACTGACAGATTTCTGAGGTGCAAAGGTATCTGTGGATTGTCCGGTCAAGATCAGTCGGCTAGCAAGTCCCTCAATCTCATTTTTCGCCCAATGTGTAGCAATATCCCCAAAAGTCACAGGGTGCAGCGCAGCGACAAATACACCGCTCGCAATACTGCTCTTAACAGTAACCTTGGTCATCCCATTAACGGGCTCAAACAATGCAGGTACATAACGGAAGGAACCCGTCTGTTCATCGTAAATAAGGACTACACCTGTCTTCGCATCCCATGCCTCCTTAAGCATAAATGTACGATCTACATAAGTGGTGCCGAACCCACTTGCTGCTACAGAGGTTTTGCCATCCGTTACCTTTAGAGTGACAATAGCCGGTGTTCCTTGCACAGTAAAGCCTTGCTGCTTAGCCTTGGCAAGCAGTTGTTCTAATCCTTTTCCGCTTAGCGAATTTAAATTAAACTCCAGTGTGCCTGCCGGCATTTGTGCGGATTTGAGCACACTCTCCACAAGCTCTAACGGGAAGCGGTAGCTCATACCTCCACTTTCAATAACAAGCACAGCTTTGGGGCTAAGTGCCGCCGCCTTACGTAAAGCATCTGCACTAAACCGGGCTGTGCCGTCTCCATTAGCTGAAATCTCGATAACAGCCTGCCCTGCAGTCGCCTTAGCTTTTAGCTGCGCATCATGATTAGCTGCTGGTGTAGGTGCTGGTGTAGCGGTCGGTGTGCCGGTTTGAACAGGGTTCACTGACCCTGTAGGGTCTGTTGGACCAGGAGTACTTGTTGGTTCTGGAGTATTCGCTGGACTAGGAGTACTCGTCGGGCTAGGAGTACTTGTTGGATCCACAGGATCGATCGGGTCTACAGGATCTGTCCCGCCAGGTGATAGCACCTCAATTGTATAGACCCTCTTCTCGTTGCCCACAGTTACCGTGAAGTCTGTGATTCCCGCTTTAATTCCATTAAGACTGTCGTTGGTAAATGTAGCAACCTCACTGCTCATAATATTTAGAGTAGCTTGTGCGGTAATATCTCTGCCTTCTTTATCTAGCACCTTAAGAGTAGCTGACTTACCCTGCTCTAATACCACAGGACCGCTCTGTCCATCTGCTAGTTTGATAGAGAACGGTTTAATGGCTGTGGCTATTCCTTGATTTTGTTCTTTAATGCTTAGGTCAGGAGAGGCATTGGTCAGAAGATTCATCCGTTCGCCACGAATAATCATGTTGTCGACCAGCAGACTCCCTTTCAGATTTTTCGTAACTTCTATACCGCTTGTACCTGCGCCATCTAATACATTATTCGTCAGCACTACTCCATCAATGGAAGTGAGAGTATCTCCTTCTAGATCACCTTGAGCAATCAACCCCGAATAAGTGCTGTCCAGTGCCGTATTGTTGCGAATGAGTACTCTTCCTTTCAGATCACTCTCACCAGCATAAAGCCATAACGCACCCAGATTCACGCCGTAACCGGAATCATAACTGCCAGTTCTAAGCAAGGTATTTCGCTCCACAATCGTTGTTCCTTGGAAGGGCTCGGCGGTGAAACGGGTAGACACTGCAATCCCGGCTCCATTAGTCACAGTGTCTTTTACCACGTTGTCCTGGACTTTGTTATCTTTCCCCCCAAAGACTACAATGTTATCCGCTAACCAAGGCAAGGATACCGTATTAAAACGTGCCGTGTTATTATAGCTCGGTGTACGTTCCGTACCATTCACATCCGTCAACTTGCCGTCTGTAAACGACCACATTGCAATTCCATCATCCCCTGGATAGCGGATGTCACTTTGTTCCATCATGCTGTTGCCAGTCCCTACGGCAAAGTTAATCCCGTCTGCCATAAGATTGCGGATCCGCAGACCTGCCATGTACAGACCATTCGTACGCGCCTTTTCACCCATCGGCTGAGTTAACCACAAGCCTGCTTTGGTATGTTCTATCCAAACGTTCTGTATAATCGAACCTTGGCCAAAAGCACCATGGAAAGCGTTGGTGATCGCTTCATCATCCCGTTCGTTAATGCCGCCTTCAATCATCAGATCGTAAACACCAACCTTACCGCCGTGACCATAAAACTTAGCTCCATTCAGAACCGTATACCACATGCCGGCACCACGTATTTCAGCGGTATCCAGATCCAGCAGACCCTCACCGACATTAAAGGTACCCGCCGGGAACCACACACCTTTACCTGTCGCATTCGCTTCGGCAAGGGCTGCCTTGAAGGCTGCGGTATCATCTCCCTCATCATTCGCTGCCGCTCCAAAATCCGTTACGGAAATAAATCCGTCCGGGCGAGCCAACTCAGGGGCAACCTGCTCCATATCCACCAGGTCAATGACGTAAGAAGCTGCGTTATCTCCTGTTCCCTTCTCTAAGCGAATAGTTGCTCCGGCAGGAGTATCGCCGATCAGAGCATGGATTTCGTCAAAGAAGCGGTGTCCACTGCCTTGGCGAGGATCATTTGACCATGGGTAGCTGCCATATTCCCAAGCATATTTGGATGTCAGCTTAAGCTGCTTCTTAACTCCATCTACATATAAAGTCAGGGTTTCTTCAGCACCAGCCCCATCTGGACTATCAGGAATGGAATATCGAAGAACAATGGAGTTAGCCGACTTCGCAAGCTTGAACTCTAGATAATCTCCCGTATTCTTCAAGGCCACCGCTTGTCGTCCAGAAGCCTCGGAAGCCATGCTGAGATATTTCCGCGACGAGCCAATCAGCGTTCCGTTTGTTGCCGCATCCTCAGCTTCATAGCTGATATATGGAGCCGTTGCTCCACGGTATGTTTTGTTAACGCTGTTTTTTACGGTCAGGCTATCAAGGGTTACTTTACTCCAATCCACGTTGTCACTACTTAGAGAAACCGTGTTGATGCCTGCACGAAGCTGCAGTATTACCTGTGCATTCTTCCAAGAGGCAGACTTACCAAGACTAACCTTGCCCCCTTCGTTTAAACCATTCACCTCTAGCGCCAGATCCGTTGCAGCAGCAGCGGTATTTTTGTATCGAATAACAGCGTCATATTCCCCGGCCTGCTGGGCGTTGACTGCAAACCGTATAACACGATCCCCTTTGAATGCTTCTCCTCCTGCATAAATTGCATCAGTAGGGATAGGTAAGAAGCACCAGAGCTCACTATCAGTTCCATTTGCAGCAGAACCAAGCTGAACAGCCGATGCGCTGTGAGTAAGAAGACCTGTTCCATTCGCATTTAGCAGAAGAGTATAACCTAACTTCTCTTCCAGCTTCCATTGGGATCTTTCTGTATCTCCAGCAGCTAATAAGACCACTTGGCCTGATTCATTGAGCGAAAGATAATGTTGTGTCTGAACATTCATAATCCGTTTGCGTCCGTTTATCTCCTGAACCAGCCACTGGGATTGAGCCGCCATAACGGAAGCATCTGCATATAGGACAGCCCCCTCTTTTTCGGCCAATACTTTACCAGCCATGCCTTTCGGTACAATGGTTATGATGTTGGTATCATTTTGAACTGGAGTTGTTGTATTGTTATTGCGCAGTTCTCCAGATGGAGTAGTAAACTCCTGTGGAGCCGCGTCAAGTGTCCATAGTGCCGTACCCTCACTCTCTAGCAAAAGCGCACGTTCAGCATATCCTGTCTTATTGGCAATGTTTATTAATTCATCGTCGTATTCTCCAAAGAGACTACGAATGGTGTAATGTGTATAATCGGAAGCCAAGCTTACTTCCCAGGCAGAGGCTCCGTCTACAGCAGGTTCTGTACTACTGCTCTCCAAATATGAATAATCACCATTCAGCGTTAAAAAATGACCTGTTGCCCGGTTGGTGATCATCTGTTTACCCTCCTGCACAGTTACATTCCAGTGCGAAAATCCATTGTCTGCTGACGGCTGTCCGTACAGAACAACCCCATGCTCATTTTCGTATAAATACTCCCCACTGCTTGCATTCTTGAATCTTACAGGGTAATCAGGCAGTGGCGGAGCAATCGCTTCAACCGCTTCAGCAGTAAAATGCGCACTGCTTTTTTCCGCTGTATCTGCAGCTTTACTGATTCGGAGAGTTGGGTTGCCGTTATCATCCGACGCACCATAGATATAGTGACCAGCCCATGAGCTCATAATGGTAGTCACACCGGACGCCTGCATATCAACCTTCCACTTAATGCTGGCCCATACATCGTACACTGTTTGCAAAGTTTGAACGCTAACATTAGGATCAATCTCATCTACAGCCCCACCTATATGCTCAAGGGAGAGATAACGTCCAGTGCCTTTATTTTTTATCTTCACCGATCCATTGCTGCCGGCTATTTCTTGCAACTGCCAGACAAAGGAATCGTCATTCAAATCAAGTGGACCATAAGTAGCCTGGCCTACTGTTACATCCTCGTTGGCAGCTGCTAGAGGTGCAAGATTTTGGTTAGAGTGAGCAGAGTCCTGGTCAGCATAGACAGCTTCAGTAACCGTCTTGGATTCTGGCAATTCCTCTAGTGCAGCTGGAGAAGTCAGCAAAGGACCGTCCTTAAGATATTGATCCTCTCCATTTACAGCATCTAGCTGAAAACGGAACAAATCTTGTTTTTTCTCGGTAACCGGTACAAATCTCCACTGCGGACTGCCCCAACCTGGATTGATCACTCCGTACTCAGCATATTTAGTGAGGTTTTGAAGTGAAATATACTTCTCTGGGATTTTATTAGGTTCCTTGTCTAGAACGCTACTGATTACGTAGGTGTTGTTCCCAACATTTTTGCCTGTCCAGATGTATTCTCGTTCCACATGATTTCTGTCTGGAAGCTCTGTGACCTGAAGGTGGCCATTTGGCATGTTCATCGTGTTCATGTAATGGCCCGTTTTCTTGTTTTTGAACAGCTTGCGGCCGTTATATTTCTCCACGAGCCATTGATCGGAGCCGTCCTTTTGCATATTTCCATATTTTAAAAGACCATCAACACTCTCATACCAATAAAATGACTTCCAGCCATTCTGAATCCGGTAATATGGCATTGTGCCGTCAGTCGGTGTGTTAGGATCTAAAAGCTGCCACTGAGCGCTCAAAGAAGTCGCATCCCCAATCGCACCAGCCTGTTCTCCACCCAATGTAGACAAATAAATGCCTGTGCTTTCGAGATTCTGAAGCGTCTGGTAATCATCATAATCATCGGAATCATTAAAAATCCATTGATCCGACGGCTGACTTCCGCTAATCTGCAAGGCCTTGGCGGTACCTTCACTATAAGAAACATAATGATCGGTTGCCGCATTACGGATACGCTTATTGCCGTCATAATCCTCTATATACCATAGATAGTCAGAGGTGTTGGCGGCATCTGGCGCAATAATTCCATGCTTAAGCTCGCCGTTTACGGATTCATATAAAAAATCTGTAGCCACTTGTGCATCCGTATAAGTTGCCAGTCGTACAGGCTGTAATTCGGAAATAGGCACGATTCTCCACTGCGCGCTTGGATTAGAGGCTGAACCCGGCCAGCTGTTAGATCGCACATTATTGTCATCGCTGAATTGCGGATTTAGCCATAATGGACTCCCCTCTTCAGTTAAACCACTGTTACGAAGGGTAATGAAGCCCGTTCCATCAGGGCCTGGTGCATGCTCTTGGGTCCACTCACTTAGCTTCACGTGATCCATATCGACTTCCTGCGAAAAAACCCCAGCCCAGGTCACTTCATTTTGCTTAATATAATGACCTGTCGCACGGTTGCGAATCATTACTGTTCCGTCATCCGTCCCTGATTCAAGATACCACTGTGCTGCTTCATTGCTGACAGGCTGTTTACCGTAAAGAACGTTCCCTTCACTTTCATACATTACCTGACCGGGGCGGAGACGGCTCTCTAGCCGTACAGGTGCTGCATTTGGATCTATAAAAGCCCACTGCGGACTCTCAAACGTAACATTGATATCCGAGCTTACTTGCGCATAACCAAGCTGATTCTCCTCGTGGATAACCAACTTCCCCTCTGGCACAGTCGCACTTCGGATGATCATGTATCCATTGCGATTGGAAGTATCGATCAGCCACTGATCCGCAACACTTCCTGAACCTTGGCGTTCTGCCGCCTTAAGTGAATCCTCTTTGCCGTTGTTACCATCCATTGTAATGTAATGGCCTGTCTTCACATTCTTGATTCGTGACAGCCCATTCACCGTCTCAACCGTCCAATGCGCTGAAGTATCGGCTGGATTGGTCATGCCATAACGCACGATTCCTGCGGATGTCTCATATAAAAAGTTGTTTTTCCACTTATTCTTGATGAGTACCGTACCTGATGGAATTTGCTCAGCGCCTGTTCCTCCAACCCCTTCTGCTCCTACGGAACCTTTACCGGTTCCCATTACAGGCAAGCTTGAAAAAATCAGCAGCAGCGCGAGCAGACCCGCCATTGCGGACCTGATTCGTTTCATACATGTGCCCCCTCTAAATAATATGGACTTCCTTTTCATATTAGTTTGGTAACGCTTACAAAACGATGTGCGATTTTATCCATAAAAAGGTGTATTTGTACGGATATCCAATGCCCCGCAACATTCATGATGATTGACAAATCGGTTTAACGCGATGATAGTTAGTTTTAGCTACCCGCAAAGAGTAAACAAACGGAGGTACATATGAATTTCAAAATTGATTCGCCAAAAATAGCAGATCCAGACTCTCTTCTTCCTGAGCAAATATATTCGCTGCAAACCAAGGACGAATTCAGCTGTTGCAGCATCAGCGATACGGTTATTGATAATCAAGAGGCTAATAAGGTCAGCTTTGATCGCGTGATTTTTAAAAATGTAACGATTACGGAGTGCTCCCTAACTGGGATCGAGCTTATGGACGTGATTTTTGATCGCTGTGATCTATCTAATGTGGATTTTACGAATGGCATTATTCATCGAACTGAATTTAGAAACTGCAAGCTTATTGGCACAGACTTTACAAGAGGCAGATTCCAAAACGTTCGTGTAGTAGATTGTATCGGGGATTTTGCTACGTTTCGATTCGCTAATCTGAAGCAGGTTGCTTTTGAGAGCAGTTCATTAATGAGTTCCGACTACTATCAGTCAAATTTCCAAAAAATCAGCTTCAGCGAGTGTAATATGGATCAAGCCACATTGTCAGGATCAAAGCTTAATGGGATCGATCTTAGTGACTGCGAGTTCAGTGGCTTGATCGTGGATATCAAAGATTTAGAAGGATGCATCATTTCGCCTCAGCAAGCTGTTTCTTTTGTCGGATTATTAGGTTTGGTTATAAAATAAATAACTTCAACTTGCCCGAACATTTACCGCAGCGATAACGCTTAGGGTCTACTTTTCGCTTACGCGGATACTCCATGGCACAGGCACTGCATACAAGCTTATATCGATAGGGCAGCGACTTCCGAGCTTTTGCACCCGGCAGTGTCTGACAGTAGCGGCTTCCGCCGACTTGCGCCAGCAGGCTTTTGAAATCAGCGTCACGATGCATATACCCTCGCTTAGCCAAATGCAAATGATAATGGCAGAGCTCATGCTTGATAATCCGCTCCGTCTCTTCTCTGCCAAACATGGCAAGCTGATGGGGATTAATCTCTATATTATGGCTTTTGGTAAAATATCGGCCGCCCGTTGAGGACAACCGGCTGTTAAAGCTCGCCTTGTGTCTAAACGGCACGCCAAAGCTGTCCCGTGATACCTGCTCAATCCACAGCTGCAGCTCTTCGTTGCTCATAGTTTCCATAGCGTTCTATCACAGGTCCTTTCCACGGGAAATAAGATCTCTACTTGAATTGTAACTTGTGCATAGGCTAAACTGTCAAGAAGGAAGACAAGTACGGAGGGAGAATGAACAATGCCGAAAATGCGGTATGTAATTTTGCAGCAAAATCAAGAATTACAATTCGTGGAAATGCCTGAGGAATATGCGTACCAACTAAGTGCGCTCAATTTACGCCTGAACAAAGAAATCGATAAGCTGACAGCCGATAATGTTCCGGATCTGCCCTTAGCCATCGCCGAATGTGACTCGCTGGATCTGTTACGTGAGGATTACTCCCTGGAGTCCGGTCTGGATTATATCAATAGATTGGAGCAGGCCTTCGCCTCTGTTCAAGAGCAGAAGAACTACCCACTGATCTCCCTGCTTACTGAGATCCGAGCGCTACAGGCTCAATTGGAGCAGTGGTACGAAGAGGAAGCAGAAAGCCTACTGTAATCCGCACCTTTAGGCTTATTTCTCCATATTCTAACTTACGTAAGTTGTTAGAGGAGGGATTCGCTTGCCACAGTGGCTCTGCCATCAGCTAATGAAAGCTTATTACAAAAAAGACCGCCGTCAGATCAAGCTGCTGAATGAGTGCTGGTTCTTTTATCGTAATTCTGCGGAATCGAGTAATGAGATGAAGTTATAGCCTCGGATGATTAAGATCTAGGACATCTTTAAAGCAGCGGATATCGTCTTTTAAAAAGACGGTATCCGTTTTTGTTAAGAAAGGGGACTTATAATCATGATCAGTAGAACAAGACATATACAGCTGTCTCCGGAAAGTGGGACTGAGGAAGAGGACAATTATAATCTCTATGTCATAGTCACATTCCCTGACCGCTCCCGCTGGGCATCGGATTTCTACACCTTCAAGAACATCGAAGCGATCCGACAAGACTACCTCCAAAGTGGTGCTTGTCTAAATGGGGCCTACTGGAGTGCACCTAATTATCTAACTGTCGTGGATCATATTGATCGCAAGCGAATTGAAGAAGTCGTCGATTTATATATTTCAGAAGGTACATTCGAATACGCCTTTGAATACATAGGACAGGTCACGGAGCGGGATCTGAAGATTATCGATTATCCGAAAGGCTTTTTCAACCCTTTAGAGAAGCTTGAGGACAGGTACGTTATGCGGCAGTTCGCTGCAATTGAGTTTATGCTGGAGAATGCTGCACCAGAAACTATAGCAGTAATAAAAAAGATCATCGCAGAGAAACAATAAAACTCCGCCTTAAGAATCAATTCTTATTAAAACTTAGGAAATACATATTTAACCAAAAAGAACAGAAAACCAAAAAATATAATAATGTAAGCAGCATATTTAATAAAGGTAGATGCGACAACGCTGGAATCCGATTTCCGTTGTACCTCCCTATGCTCCACTTCAACACTTCTATCCTTATAGCCCGGTTCCATCAGCAATCTCTCCTTTCGAATGTTCATCTTTGATAGCCTCCATTAACCCGAGGCTTTCAGGATTGAATCAAAATTCTAGATTGGATTAAAAAAAAAGACCGGAATTCTCTTCAGCTTTTCGAGCTGAGAAATTCAGGTCTTCTTTCTACTTACCCTTTAACCGAACCCGCCGCAATTCCCTCAACGATACGGTTACTGAGGAACAGGAATGTAATCAGGATAGGCAAAATACTGATCATAAGCGTTGCCCCGATCGCACCCCAATCCGTTGTATATTGACCAATGAAGTTTTGCACCCCCACGGTCAGCGTCTTGTAAGAATCAGAACTAATAAATGTGTTTACAAAAATAAATTCGTTCCAGTTATAGATCATATTAATAATGGCTGTAGTCGCGATCACCGAGCTTGTCATAGGAAGTATAATTCTAAAAAACATTCTGTTCACGGAACAACCATCAATAACCGCGGCCTCTTCCACTTCGCGTGGCAGTGCGTAATAGAAACCCAGCAAAATCATAATCGTTATCGGCATGTTAAAAGCGACATAAGACAAAATAAGTGACAAAGGGTGATCCGTTAAGCCAATCTTATTGAATATACTAAATAACGGAATAAGCGTGGAGTGAACAGGAATCATCATCGCTACCATAAACAAACCCAGTACGAACGAGCTTCCCTTCCATTTCATCCTGGTAACTGCATACGTAACCAAGCTCCCGAAGATAACCGTTAACACCGTAGCCACGATGGTAATCCATACGCTGTTGAAGAAATACACGTTGATGTTCCCTACATTCCAGACCTTCGCGTAATTCTCCCAGTGAGGATTCATCGGCAACGATAGAGCAGGAAGGTTGAACACTTCCTGATTATTTTTTAATGAGAAAAACAGCAGCCATACAAGCGGAAACAATTGCAGAGCAGCAACGGCAATCAACACGATATATAGCAATGAGTAGCCGAATTTACGTGTGATCTCCGCACCTGCGCCGCCTGTCTTTGGCCCGATTTCTAGCCTTCCTGCAGTTCCAGACATCATGAAGCGCCCCTCCTTATGAGTATTGGATCGAATCTTTCGTAGCAGTTAATTTGCGAATGACCCAAGTAATGACGAGACAGATGACGAGCAGGAAGAATCCAATTGCACTCCCGTAGCCAAAATCATAAGCCCGAAAAGCCTGATGATACATATAAGACGCCATCACTTCACTAGAGCCATTAGGACCTCCATCCGTCATAACAAAGATTAAGTCAAAATACTTCAGAGAACCTACAACGGCTAGAACAATCGTAACTTTGATGACTTCCATTGCGAGTGGAAGCTTAATTTTCCAAGCGATTTGTAAGGCAGAGGCTCCGTCAATCTTTGCTGCCTCTTCCAGAGAGGTCGGGATATTCTTGAGTGCTGCGTAATAGATCAGAATATAGAAACCAGCATATTGCCACAGAATGGGAATAAATAAAGCAAACAAAACTAATGTAGGCTCTGCAAGCCATGCAGGAGGATTAGCAAAACCAATGGAAACTAATAAGCTGTTCACAATTCCGTTCGTCGGATGATAAATTCTTAGCCAAAGCTGCGCAATCGCAACGGACGATAACAGCATCGGAATCAGATATATTTTGCGAAACAAGTTAGCTCCCTTGATCCGGGCGGCTAATACCATAGCAATTGCCAAATAAATAATGAGACTTAGGGTAGAAAACAACGCTAACTGCAGAGAGTGCCAAGCACTATTCCAGAAGGTTTGGTCTGTTAGCAAAGCTTTATAGTTATCAAATCCGATAAAAGTCAGAGCGCCTATACCATTCCATTTATTCAGTCCGTAATAACCCGTTAGAACAATCGGAATATATACAATAGCCAGAATGAGAAGCAAGGCGGGAAATACGTATAACGCGATTATTTTTTTGTTAGACATCACTTTATCCAAAGTGTCCGACTCCTTTCCTTCATAAACCGTTTGAGGAAAGGCTTATCCGGCATCACGCTGCCGGATAAGCTAATTGTCCCCTTCACCTAGTTGTCGAAGCTTTAGTTGCCTTTGGAGATGGCTGCGTCATGCTCCTCGGAATACTTCTCCGGCGTCACCGCTTTGCCAAAAAGAGCCTGGATCATATTCAGATGCGTTTCTGCTGCATTGGCACGCATTTGAACATCTGCGAATAAAGTGATGCTGCTAGCCTTGTTCATTTCGTTAAACAAATCGATGTATAGCTGTGGTAGATCCAGTGTGGCGGTGTCCACCTTCGTAGCTGGAATAACGCCTGCTCCAGTTACGGATTGCTCTCCCCATTTGGATACGAAATACTCGACGAATAATTTTGCTTCTTCTTTTACCTCAGAGTTCTCAGCAACAAATAATCCTACGCCTGGTCCACCTACCCAGCTGTTAATGTCTCCCTTCCCGCCTTCCACTGTCGGGAATTTGAAGAAACCAACACTATTACGGAATTCCAGTGGAATTTCTTCATTAGTTGTGAAATTTGGCAGATCCCATGATCCCATCATGTACATTGCTGCCTTGCCATTTACGAACTCTGATTTTGCCTCTTCATTTGATAAACCGTTGAAACCCTTAACAAATGCATTGCTGTCAACAAGTGATTGAACCTCAGAAGCCGCCTTTACTAATCCTTCATCCATAAATGATCCTGAACCACTGATCGCACCTGCAAGTGCCTGTTGGCCTGCGATCCGATCAGCCAGATACATATACCAAAGCGATCCTGTCCAGCGATCCTTATTACCGAGAGCAATCGGTGCAATGCCCCCTTCAGATAGTGTTTTTACAACTTGCTTAAACTGATCGTAGGTTTGTGGAACCTCAAGATTATATTTTTCAAAAATAGCTTTATTGTAGTAGATAGGTGCGATGTTAAACTCAAGTGGAAGCGCATACGTTTTATCGTTAATAGCATAAGCTTCTGTAGTTCCTGCGACGAACTTGTCTTTTAATTCACCATTCAACAAGTCATCTACAGGAGCGAAGAGATTTCCTTCAACGTAAGGCTGCAAAAAGCCAGCGGCCCAAGTTACCCCAACGTCTGGCAATTCGTTAGAAGCAGACAATACCTTCAGCTTATTTTTGTATTGCTCGTTGTCCAGAACCTCTTGCTTGATCACAACATTGGGATGCTCTGTTTGATATTCTTTAATGATTTGATTAACAATTTTATTTTGCCCGGCAGAAACACCTTCTGGCCATAAATGCATGAAGTTAACGGTGACTTTGTCGCTTCCCCCATTTGCACTACCTTTAGATTCACCTGCATTGTTATCTTTTTGACCACAACCAGCTGTGACAAGAACGAGGCACATCGTTAAGAACAATATTGTCCATTTTTTATTGCGCACGCTTACAACCCCTTTTCTATTGTTGTCTAGCGGCCTTGTAACCGCTTAACTAAATTGTAGCTTGGATCCCATGATGTCGTAAGGTCATAAGGATTGGGACTAATACCACTATTATTGGATTCTTTCCTCCGTGGTCATGACGTTCTGGCGGTATTGCCCTGGACTAACATTTTCGAGTGCACGAAATACCTTCACAAAATATTTGGCCGTCTGATAGCCTACTTGTTCCGCGATTTCAGCAATGGACAGCCGTGTGCTCACCAGTAGTTCTTTGGCTCGTTGTACTCTCCTTCTCGTTACATATTCACTGTAAGTCAGTCCCGTCTGCTCTTTGAAAAGGACGCTGAAATAGCTGGCATTCATGTGTAATTGATCCGCTATATCACGCATGGATATCGATTCGTGAAGATGTTCGTCTAAGTATTGGAGTGCCTCACGCACTTGAGTGCTATACACTTTCTCCTGCTGTACCGTTTCCATAAGCTTGGGATCGATCAGCTTCTCCATTCGTTCGATTCGATAAATATCCTCCTTGCGTTTCAATGCCAGTTCCACTGCTCGGACCAGCTTCGTTTTGTCGAGTGGCTTCAGTAAATATTCAACCACACCAAACTGCAAGGCTTTCTGTGCATAGTCAAATTCAGGATGGCCGGAGATCACAATAACCACTGGAGGATGAGGCATTTCGTTCAGCTTTTCAACTAATTCTAGCCCTCCAATCTCAGGCATGCGCACATCGGTAATAAGCAGATTAACTTCGTTATTTTGCAGCCATGCCAGTGCTTCAACACCGCTTGCTGCGGTTTCGATGCGATATTGACCGGATGACCAGGCTTCTAATGTTTTACGAACCCCTTCTCTTGTTCTAGGTTCATCATCTACGATAAGTATAGTTTTCACGTGTTTTTCCCCTCTCCAGGTTCATTCGGTATTTCAAAAGAAATGCTAGTTCCATAACCTTCTTCACTTCGTATTTCAAGCCCGTCCGTATTGTCTACGTAACTGAGTTTCAGTCTCCGCTCTATATTAGCAATACCAATCCCAGTCCCTTTGGAAGACCTCATGCTCCCCTTTTCCATAGTGTGATAGATAGACGATATCTTTGCTGCATCCATCCCTGGACCATCGTCAGTTACCGTAACCAATGTATATCCCGGACGACTTGAGGGCCTGACAATTAGCATGACTGTCCCCGGTCCAACCCTTTGCTCTACGCCATGAAGAATCGCATTTTCGACAAGAGGCTGGATTAACAGCTTCGGTAGCGGAACACTTCGGCAAGCTTCATCTGACTCAATCCGCCAGGATAACCTGTCGAGCATACGCATCTCCATAATCTTCAAATATCTTTCGGCATGGTCGAGCTCATCGCCGATAGTCACCCATTCATCATCATCAGTTCGATTGATGACATAACGAAAAAGCCCCGACATATCAACCACAATTTGAGCTAATTCCTCCTCACCTTTTTCATCGAGGGCCCAGTAGAATGCTTCTAATGTGTTAAATAGAAAGTGCGGATTGATTTGAGCCTGAAGTGCCTTTAATTCTGTGCGACTCTGGACGATCTCCTTCTGATAGACGACTTCAATTAGTTCATTCAGAGAGTGAACCATCTGGTTGTAAGTATTATTGAGCTCATTGATCTCCATAGTTGTAGAAGTGACTGAAATCGGTTTCAAGGTTCCAAATCGTGAACCGCGCATCACTTTTATCAAATTCAGTATAGGACGTGTAATCATCGTGGATAAAATAAAAGTAAAAATGAGAAACAATAAACTGCCAACAACACCGGATACGATGATCGCTGTACGAAGGACAGATATCCCCTCTGTCGTATAGTCAACTGGAGTGAGGATTACTAGCCTCCAACCTGTTGCCTTGGACTGCTTCTGAATCACAATGTAGTCTTCACCGCCAACCTCAACCTTTTCTCCTCCATGATCCAGTATCTTATTCGCATTGACATTTACGGAAAAATCGGAAGAAATTTGCCGTCCCGCTTCATCAAATAATCTCATTAATTCACGCGTTTCCGCCTGTGAGCTGTCCACCTCATCCGTAAGCTGGAAGTAACTTTTCTCAATTTGAACCATAATATAGCCAGCTTTCGTGAATGAATGATCAATCAGTCTAATATTACGAATCGCGATGACGATATCCGAATTCCGCGGGTCAAGTCCAAACCATACGAGACGTCCTTTGCCCTCGTCCACCCGGCTGATCCATTCTTCTGATACTCGATTGTTCAGGCTGGCGTCATCAACAGAAAGTAATTTCTGATAATCACCTGCATACAGCTCAATGGAACGAATCCCTGTCGCATACGCCTCATATTTACGTACTTCCTGCTGGATGGTTTGACGTTCGGCGAAGCTGATCGGCTTTCCTTCGGCCTCTTGAGCGAGTAATCGCTGAATGGAGGCGTTGGTTGCCACTTGCGCCGTCAACGTGTTAATCTGCCGGATCAGTACATCCAATTTGCCCGTTGCCTGAACTGCAGTCTGTTCAATATGCTTCTCCGCACTATTGCGTAATAGAACCGAAACTTGACCGTACATAAAAAAACCAACCGTGGCGAGTACGATCACCATGACAAACATAAAACCCAGGAAAATTTGATTACGCAATGTGTTTAACTGTCCAAACCTCGTCAATCTTTACACTCCCCTCCGCCAGATAGACTTGATTCCTCATCAAAAAAGATGACCCTTGAATCTTCAGGAATCATCTACAGCTCTAGTTATTTGTTAATTCAGCCTTTGGATTATATGATATCAGTGATTAGTTTCTGAGCCCATATCCATATCGCGTTTTAATTTATCCAAATCAACCAAAAAAAGCAATATAGAATATATACTCATGCCTACCAGAGTTGCACAAAAAAACCGTACCTCCGCTGACCCGGGTATACCGGAATAGCAGTGTACGGCTTGTATTTTTAAATATGGAGGTTCTAATTAAAACTACGGTTGGACACCCAAGAACCCTGCAATTTACGCAGCATAATAATTTGTCCAGTATGGTAAGAATCGTGTAGGATAAGGCTCATTACCTCTTCCCCTGGCGCATGACCCGAACCGCCCCAATCATACGCGCCTTCTTCCAGCGCTTCAATGATTTCTCTAAGAGCAGCATGCACGTCTTTCAGGTCTGCAACGGCTTTCGCCCATGCTTCTTCTCCTTCAGCTGTTACAGTAAAGGTATCATCGTTGCTTTCAGCATCGGGTTGTTTGGGCAACCCTTTTAGCTTTCGCAGCAAACGCACCTTATAATAAGTTAGATGGTTAACCGTTTCCCAGATAGAATTGGCCGCCCCACCCTCTGGCTTCCAGAGAGCCTGTTTGCTATCCACACCTTCCAGCGCATCGCTAAGCGGCGGAGCCCAATCCTCGATATCCATGCAATAATCCCAATTTTGGAGCAAGACCTCACTGATTTTATTTTGCATGTTCAACCTCCTAAAAATTTGTGTAAACATAAACTTCATGGTGTAGCTTCAAAAAGAACTACTTCAAAGCGAACTAATATGTAACGACTTAAACCATAATATAGTGGTTACAAAAGAAATGTAGCATATTTCCAGATTGTATTCAAGTAACTAGCTAAACTTATTTTTAACTGTTACAATGATTTGTAATGAGCGTTGAATCGGAAAGGATGAACAGACCGTGTTGTGGGAGGATTTCATTAACAGTTACTGGCGGGATTGGCGAACAGGAGATAAGAATAAAGACCGGGACAGACTCGATGAAGAAGAGTGGGTTTTTAAATGGCTGAAGGAGTATGCTCTATTAGAAACACAGATGCCGAACACGATAGAAATGGCGCAGCTTAAAAAGCTTCGCTCACTACTATGGAACTGGGTACAGGCCATTGTGCAAGGAAACTCGGTGTATGGAGAAATACTGGAACAGCTCAATGTCTATATGGACAAGAGTCCTGTTATACGGCGAATTGTGTGGAAAAGCGACGAGCAAGCGGAAATAAAGCTATTGCCACTCCATAGTGGCTGGGAGCAGGTAATGGCGGAGATTGCAGCGTCTTTTGCCGAGGCATTACTTGAAAAAGAACCCACAAGATTCCGTATCTGCGAGAATCCCGATTGCCTCTGGGTCTATTACGATGATACACGCAACCGCTCCAAGCGGTACTGCGATGACAAAGCCTGTGGCAACCTTATGAAGGTGCGGCGTTTCCGGGCGCGGAAGAAGGCTGAGTCTGAGGGGGAATAAAGTCTATAGGCTAATAGATCATATTAAAACTCTTATACTTAATATAAGCTTGTTATGTGTATGAAGGATAAACTTGAGGTTATTAGCGCAGTGTGAATTACGTACATTTTTTACTCTCTGTGCATCCATTAGAGCCTATGGTTAAGCTGGTAATGGAGGAGGCGAGATCCAACCCACTGTTAAATCCCCCTCGTGATGACTTTCAATAATAATTCCTTTATCCAAATTCACAATCCATGTATCAAATCCAACAGCAATAACATCATTGAAATTGTTTATAATATTTTTTAAATTAGTCTCCACTACCGGAAGATTGAACTCATTCCACACAATAAAATAGTTATCACGCAATAAAATAGACTCTATGTCTTTCAGTTCTTCCGGTGTCTTAAAGGATTTCTTTTGATCAATAGATTCCCAGTCAATCCGCGCCCACTGTGTGAAATTAACTATACTCTCCATCATAGCTACAATCTCGGACGACTTTTCTAAACTATATATTCTTGTGTTGGGACCTAAAGCTTCGATACACTCACTGTACAGAGAACCTGATAAGTTCTCTATTTTCACTCTTTTTTTCAGTTGCTCCATACGAAATAGCCGTGATTGTTTATCACTCACTTTCTCACAACCTTTAACTCATCCTATTTTTTAGTGAAAAAAACCTGGCCTTCTCTAGATAGTTTTGTGCACGGAGCTTTATGAACTCATGAAATAGCTGCATTTCATACACTTATTCCGCATCCAAATGGGATCTTCAAGACTTTAATTGTATTCTGTACACTTAAAAACTAGAAAATGTGCCCAATGAGTAATAAATCACGAAAATAGGTGTACGAAATACAGTTATATTTTTTGACGGGTTATTCGCAGGATTATAGTTGTACAAAATACAGTTAAAAGCTTCTGTACATCGCTCCCCTTGGCTCTTAACCCCCAACAACTCCAATATCCCTCCATCCAATCATGATCTCTTCGACGACCTCATTCCCAATCTTCACTTCTTTTGTCGCAACAGATTGCCCACCCACTTTGTGATAGAAATGAATCGCGGGATTTCCTGTTACCACCCAAGTCATGAACGAGCTATAATTTTCCTCCAATAAATTCTGTGCTACGCTTCTTATGAGTTGCCTTCCAAGACCCTTTCCTTGCTGTTCCTTAAGCAAATAGAGTGCATATAGCTCCGCATCATAGAGATCTGAGAGATCTGGCCCTCTTCGCGCTCCTCCATTTGCAAAACCAATAATCGTCCCAGCCTCATCTTCAGCCACATACATAACCTCGTCTTTATTGGGGTTTTCAAAATTCCGAATCCAGAGCTCCCTTCTTGCTTCCACTGTAATTTTATCGAGAAACTCATCTGATATTAGCCCTCTGTATGTGGTTTTCCAACTCGTAGCGTGGACAAAAGCGATCCCGTCTATATCACTAGCTGTTGCTTCTCTAATCTTCAATTTAATTCCCCCTTAGATTTCCGATAAAAGCTTCAGCTAGTCCAACATTGACTAGTGTTCAACCACTTATTCCTCTCAAACAAACTATTGAAATCACTTTGGGCTACTGAATTGATATGTTTTTCTGAGCTGTATAATATTCACATGCCAACTAAAAAACGAGGAGATGTCTTCTACTTCTACTTCTACTTCTACTTCTACTGGAGCTACTTTCATATCTTCTAATAGTTTTCTGAGTATATCTTAGTACCAACATCCTCGCACACTCTCTAGTTTTTTATTCCCCGTCAGCCCATTTAGTACTCTAGCTCAATTTAACCTTGCAGTGCTTTTCGCACGCTTAATATATATTTTGCCTGATCAAGTGGGTTCACGCCCCGGCGGGTGCGCTCAGCAGATACGTCTGGTGGGCATTCTTCATAGCCGGCAAAAAAAGAAGTAAACGTGCTGCGCCCCTTCGTGTAGGAGCTTAAGCTGATGGGATAATCGAGCGACGTTGCCAACGGCAGACGTCCTTCGATGATCATCCGTTCGCCTTGCAGCACGGGAGGCTCGAACGTACCACGCATCTGCACAAGGTCGTTCATCACCCGTCCGCCATTCTCCTCAGGAACCACGATGCGAACCTGCAGAATCGGCTCTAGGAGTTTAGTGCCTACCCGAGCGAGTCCGTCCATAATTCCCATCGGAGTCGCCACCGCAAAATCCAGCGGATGGGTATGCCATACATGATGTTGTCCCTCGATCAAGGTCACTTTAAGATCGGTAACCTCCCAGCCATACAAACCCTGTTGTAAGGATTCTGGTACTCGGCGTGCGGTTTCGCTCTGATATTGCGGCAGCAGGTCGGAACTCCGCACTACCGAATCGTAGACTAAACCACTGCCCGGAGATCCCGGCTCAATCTGAAAGCGTAGAATCGCCCAGCACGGTTTCGGCATCGTGTAAGCAATAAAACCTTCCCCGGCACGGGCTGGCGTTTCTTTATATATGACAGAAGGCTGACCGAAAGTAACCTTCAGCGCATATCGCTCCTCCAGAACACTGTTCAGAATCTCCAGCTGAATCGGTCCCATTACTTTGATATGCAGCTCCCGCTCATCCTGCAGCCACTGCGCATCCAAAAGCGGATCTTCATCCGCCAGTTCCTGCAGCGCTCCGATAACCTTATGGTCATCCACATCTGGTTCCCAGAATACACGCACCGTTAGCAGCGGCACAGCCAGCTTCGCCTCCTCCGGAATGGCCCCCGGATGGCCGAGCACATCTCCGATGCGCACCCCTGAAAGGCCATAGATAACAGCAATATCTCCGGCTTCAAGCGCTCCGACATCCTCGGTCCGACCACCTTCGACCTTGCGGATCTGGGTCACTTTCCCCTGAATATCCTGCGTATAATTCATCAGCGTATCGCGGTTACGGATCGTCCCTTCATAAAGGCGGACAAACGCCATCCGTCCCATACTTTTATCACGCTGAATATTGTATACGATGCCTGACACCGCCCCCTCCACATTCCCACCAGCGCGCGGAAAATACTCAACCATCGCATCCAGTAAGGCAGTAACCCCAAGCCCCTTGGCGGCGACGCCATAAACCATCGGAAAAAAGCGGCCTGATGAGGAGGCTGTTTTCATATATTTTTTCCATTCAGCCAAATCAATAGTGCTACCTGACATATACTTCTCCAACAGCTCTTCGTCCCGTTCCGCTAACGCCTCTAATAATTCTGTTCGCGCGCTAGCATCAGCTTCGTTCTCCCATAAATCTCTTGCTCCTATGTACCCCTTCTCTTTGCCGATGGGTTGCTGAACTGGAATGATATCACTAGACAAATAATTTCGCGCTTCTGCCAGCACAGCTTCAGGGTTAGCGCCTACGCGATCCATTTTGTTCACAAAAATAAGCGTGGGGATTCCCAGCTTCCGCAGCGCGTTCCAGATCATCTCACTTTGGGCCTGCACACCCTCCACGGCTGAAAGAATAAGCACCGCACAATCCATCACCCGCAAAGACCGCTCAACTTCGGACAGAAAATCGACGTGCCCCGGGGTATCGACCAGATTAATATGCACACCTTTCCAAGCAAAAGAAGCCAATGCCGCCCGTACGGATATCCCCCGCTGCCGCTCCACATCCATTGAATCCGTCAATGCCGTCCCAGTGTCTACGCTACCAAGCGCGCGAATGCGACCGCTTTCATACAAAATATGCTCCGTTGTTGTCGTCTTCCCGGCGTCCACATGGGCAAATATCCCCACATTAATCCGTTCTGCTCCCTGCTGCTGAATCATCTATAGTTCCCCTATCATGAGCTAGATTTATCTGAATTTATATTATTTACATCCTTATATTCCATAGTAATATATCCACCCACGTTGTTCCACCCTCCAGTTCAATTGGTTAGATTCAGCTATGCCGGGTATGTAATTACTAATAAGAAATCTAACGCCGAGGAGGAAATTCATCATGACAGATAAACGTTTGCAGGATAAAGTTGCAGTGGTTACAGGTGCTGGTTCCGGTATTGGAAAAGCTACAGCCATAAGGTTTGCCCAACACGGAGCTAAGGTATATATGCTTGACCGCACTCCCGAGGATTCCTATGAAACTAAACGTGAGATTGAATCTATTGGCGGTACAGCAACAGTAATTGAATGCGATGTCTCCAATCCAGGTCTGGTCGAAGAAAGTATTCGTAAGGTTGGGGAGGCGGCCGAGAAGATTGATATTGTTTTTGCCAATGCTGGCATTAATGGTACATGGTCTCCAATCGAAACACTAGAAATCGAAGATTGGGACCAGACACTGGATACCAACCTACGCAGCACCTTTGCCACAGTAAAATATGCCATCCCCCATATGAAAGAAAATGGCGGCAGCATCATTATCACCAGCTCCATTAACGGCAACCGAGTATTCTCGAACATTGGCGCTTCCGCTTACTCATCTTCCAAGGCAGGACAAGTTGCTTTTATGAAAATGGCTGCACTAGAGCTGGCGCAATACGGCATCCGAGTAAATGCCATCTGTCCTGGATCAATCGATACACAAATTGGAGATAATACGTATAAAAGCGATGATCTTCAAAAAGTGAAGATTCCTGTGGAATTTCCGGAAGGTAATCATCCGCTGGAAAATGCACCGGGTAAGCCTGAGCAGGTTGCCAATCTGGTATTATTTCTCGCATCGGATGAATCTTTTCATGTTACGGGAACTGAGATTTATGTAGATGGTGCCGAGTCACTCCTGCGCGGATAAGTTTTTACTCGAATCGTTATAATATTTTAAAATCTATGCAACATTTTGGTCTAATCTACCATCTAAGAGTATGGAGGTGACGCAAATGAAAAAACCATTATTCATAAATAACGCTAAACAAATGACTATAGCCTGCGGCATTTTGGCAGCGAGTGTGTCTTTTGGGGCATCCGCTTTTGCTTTTTCAGATTTGAAAGGTGATCCTGCGGAAGCAAAAATCAACTCTTTGCATAAAGAGGGGATTATAAACGGAGTAGACAAAGATAAGTTTGCCCCTAAATCTAAGGTAAGCTTTGCGCAAGGGATACAATTCATCGTTGGGGGTCTGAATCTGACTCCGCAACCAGCGGTAGGTAGTAATTCTTCCAAAGCCAGTGATTATTTCGATAAAGTAAACGACAAAGCCTGGTATGCTTCGGCTTTCCTGACTGCCAAGCAAAATGGTCTTTCACTCGACCGGACAGTGGATCCTAACGGAACCATCACCCGTGCTCAGTTCGCTCACTTATTGACGCAAGCGCTGCAAAGTAAAGGTAACTTCCCTGTTACGCTGATGTATGTAGACATTAAGGATGGCGATAAACTCTCTACGGAGGTTATAAATAGTCTCCAGATCCTGCTGAATACACATATTGCCACACTCGATAAGAACGGTAATTTCCGGCCAAATGATGCTATTACCCGCTCTGAAGCAGCCGCTCTCATCTATGATGCAGCAACTTTTGCTAAACGTGTAATTGTATCTAATGGCAGTCCCACTACTCCCACCTACGAAACAGAGGTTACGTTGACCAAAGCGGGTGAAGGCGTAAATAAAGCCACACTTACCGTTAATAATCTGCCTAACCCCGGGTATGGGCTGGTGATTGAGCGAATCGAATTTGGTAAAGACAATACGGCTGTGATTTACTTTAACGTGACTGCTCCTGAACCAGGGAAAATGTACGCGCAGGTGATCACAAAGGCATCTGTTGCCACTTATCTGCCAGATGGATACAAAGCTGTCGCTCAACCTGTAACTGGCTCTGCTTCTTATTCGTCTTCTAGCGCGGCACAATAATATAAATTCAACTTGAAGGTTTTAGAGTTAAGAGTCCGACGCAGCTGCGGTGTATATTTGGACTTCCAGCTGCCGTTTATGACGGCTGAGATACGGAGAAGGGATGCCTCAAAAGCCATCATATGGCTGCTGAAGCATCCCTTGTTTGCTGTTTGTTGTTCCTTCCCCCTTTATCCCAACTCCGAACTCTGATTGATTAAGTAACGCCGCTATCGGACTCAGATGACCTTAACACAGCTGTTTCTTGTCTAGTTCTCTCTGAGTTCTCTCTGAGTTCTTTCAAACTTACAAAATTGACTGCGTTTTGGGTGAACCCGGCATCCCCTTGTTGTGCTTGAGAAAAACAGAAAAACCGCAAAAACCCTTGATTATACAAGGATTTTACAACCCGCTAGTGACCGAATTGCATGCCCGATTCAGGTTCGTGTGGCAGCAATATCGTGGAGGTTCGAGTCCTCTCGACCGCATCATTTACAATCATAGATCTATCAACTGCTTCAAGCGCACTTAACGGATCTTTTTGTTTTATATGTACAAGCACAGGAGTAAGTGAAAATCGGTTTGACAAAATACTGATTTAGATATATTGTGGATACACTAAGTCTATTATTTATCCTAATTATAGATATAATGGATCTATAATATATTTTATCAATCTTGAAAGGATGATTCATAATGGCAGTTCTCCATGCGGAAGATGCTACTTTTGCACAACTCATTCAACCGAAAGGAATAACTGTAGTCAACTTCTGGGCGCCCTGGTGCGGACCGTGCCGGATGTTTGCACCTGTGCTGGAAGAGTTTGAGCGGGAGTAGGATGCTACAATAACTGTAGTGAAGGTCAATGTGGATGACAACCCAGAGACGACTGGAAAATACCACGTGATGAGTATACCGGCCACACTCATATTCAAGGATGGACAACCACGGCAACAAGAGGTGGGGATATTATCCATACATGCCTTGCAGCAGCTCACTGCATCCGAATAATACCTCTGAAAGCGGTGAAGACAGCTTGACTAATAAACCCAGCATTATTGTAGCCTCTCTGGTGGTTGCCAATTTTCTAGCCCAATTAATGCAAACGATGTTAAATACGGCGTTGCCGCGTGTCATGCAGGATCTTGCCATTCATGAGAATCAAGCGCAGTGGCTGATTACGGTGTACTACCTGATGATAGGTATAACTGTTCCTGTTGCTGGATTTTTGATCGGAAAGTTTACTACGAGGGCCTTGTTCATGGCCTCTGTCGGAGCGTTCACAGCAGGAACACTGATTGCCGGGATCGCCTGGAGTTTCCCCCTAGTCCTGACGGGGCGTTTGGTTCAAGGCATCGGTGCGGGTCTGCTGTTCCCTCTGTTTCAGACGACGATACTCAGAGTCTTCCCGAAGGAGAAAATCGGTGCAGCGATGGGAGTAGTCGGTTTGGTTCTGGGGTTGGCTCCTGCACTTGGGCCTACTCTGTCTGGGTTCGTGGTTCAGAATCATTCATGGAGACTGTTGTTTTATGCTGTGGCTCCGCTCGCAGCCGCCAATTTATTCTTAGCGCATTTCACGCTGCGGAACGTGGGAGAGACTCATCAGACCAAGCTCGACACCAGGTCCATTATCTACTCTTCACTCGGATTCGCTGGTATATTATATGGTTTTAGCATTGTCGGGGAAGAAAAGGGAAATCCTGTTGTCGCAGGGATCATCCTTCTGGCCGGATTCCTGATCGTGGCGCTGTTTATTAAAAGACAGCTCAAGCTCACGGCACCTTTGCTCGATTTCAAGCTGTTTCGGCACCGCTCCTTTACCCGTTCTTCTATTGTGGGGGTGATCTTATTTGCGGTGATGGTGGGAGTTGAACTCCTTCTTCCTCTGTATGCACAGACGATAAGAGGCTTAACACCAAGGGAGTCCGGGCTTATGTTGTTGCCAGGTGCACTGCTGATTGGTGTCTCCGGTCTGATCTCAGGCAGACTATATGACCGGTTTGGGGTTAGCCGCGTAACCCAGGGAGGATTTCTGCTCATTCTGATCATGGCAGTGGCTCTTGCCCTCACGTTATCAACAGAGACGTCCTTTAATCTACTGGTTATAATGTATGCCCTGCTTATGTTTGGAGTAGGGGCAGTTATGGCTCCAATTACGGCCTATGCCATGGCAAGTATCCCCAACACCATGGTTGCACATGCTTCTCCAATGACAATCACGCTGCGCTCGCTCAGCGGTTCAATAGGAGGCGCCTTGCTTGTAACGATAATGACTTCTACTGCGAGTGCCAGTTCCTTATCCTTTCCATTGGATATGCTCAAAGGGGTCCACATTGCATTCTGGACGTTGACGGCTCTTGCCGGATTAGGATTATACTTGTCTTTTCATCTGCAAGAAGCGAGAAAGCTTAAACCTGCTAATATTTAATTTCTTAATCTATCCTGTATTACCCGGCAGAATCCTCTGCCGGTTTTTTTGGTGTGGCTTCCGGTGCAGGGGGAAATTCCTGAAGCGCACTTGAGACTCCATGCTTAAAGCATATTTCCCGAAAAAAAGCTGTACTGATTATAATTTTTGCCCCCACTTTTACAGAGGAGGCCCCACCAGGGTCTGACACATATTTAAGCAGAGGTGGGACGTCTTTGGTAATTCCCCATAGATCGTCTCATAATCCAACTTGTTGTTAGCTATCGGACTCCATCGTCGCTATTGTCTCAAAAAGCATTCAATATGAACCTATTTCTAACGAATAGCTGCACTGGGGTCCGAACTGTGCTCCAATCGCTAAAAACATATGAATAGCGTCATCTGGGTCCTCAGCTAACTCAGGCTCAGAAATGCTGATTACTTGGCAGTGAGGATTATCAAACTACGAGCGATTAGATCATATTTGTGTGCATGTAGCTATTAGACGGTAATGAACATCAAACTTCGAGCGATTAGATCATATTTGAGTGCATGAGGCTATTTGATGGTGATGAACATCAAACTTCGAGCGATTAGATCATATTTACACGGACGCAGCAGCTATCGGACTCAGATGACCTTATACGCAAAAATATGCCACTTTTACGATGCTATCGGACTCCATCGTCGCTATTGGCTCAAAAAGCACCATAAATATGCCTTTTTCTAATGAATAGCTGCACTGGAGTCCGAAACTGTGCTCCAATCGCTAGAAACACGCGAATAGCGTCATCTGGGTCCGTAAGGATCAGCGTGTATCAACGGATATGAAAATCCGCTGAAGCAGGTAGCCAAAAACAATATACAAATCAGCGATGCTCCAATGTTTGCGTTATGCGAACGCAGCAGATGGGTGTGCAGAAGATAGGTGTGTAGTAGATAGGTGCACAGCAGTTAGGTGCACAGCAGTTAGGTGCACAGCAGTTAGGTGTCCAGCAGTTAGGTGTGCACCAGTTAGGTATGCAGCAGTTAGGTGTGCAGCAGTTAGGTGTGCAACAGATGGGTCTACAGCGGATAGGAATGCAGCTACTATCGGACCCAGTTGACCTTATTCGTTGCATAATCGCACATTTGGACTACTAAAGGACTCCATCGTCGCTATTGGCTCAAAAAGCACCATAGATATGCCTTTTTCTGATGAATAGCTGCACTGGAGTCCGAAACTGTGCTCTAATCGCTAAAAAAACGCGAATAGCGTCATCTAGGTCCGTAAGGATCAGCGTATGCCAACGGATGTGAATAATCAGTTGAAGCAGGCAAACAGCGTCCATAATAGCGCCATCTGAGTCCGTAAGCTAAGGCGTCCATATTAGCGTCATCTGAGTCCGTAAGCTAAGGCGTCCATTGATCATGAATAATGCCGACTAATGCATGGTCTTCTCCGATCTTCTCAAAAACTAGACGCAGGCTGCGCCAATCCATTCCCTCGACAGAAGGATCGATACCAGCAATATGATATTCAACGAAATCATATTGCTCCTTTGGATACACTTCGTTTAAGTTGTTGATCGTCGTCCCTTGTCCAAGCCCCTTGTTCACAGCAATCTCGGCCTTCTGAATGAAGTCCGCATCGTAGACAAACCGCTTGTAGTAATCTGCGAATGTAAGCTCGATTAAATCACCGGAGCCAGCAAAGGTTCGCCAGACTCTTTTGGTAGAGTCATTCATTAATCCTTCTACTTCCTCCTGGGTGAATACAAGATCATTTTTTGTATCCACGTATGCATATGGAGAGAAGCGTAGCCCTTTATCCCGATGTACCCACGCCGCTAATTGCTTCATATCCTTATTCTTAATGGAGTTCATTACCGTAGACGCCGCTTCCTCAACTAATGGCGGCAATCCCTCTAGATCCTGCGGCTGCCCCGTACTTGATGTCTTCGTCTCCTGTGGTAGTTCCGTCTCCTGTGGTGGTTGTGTAGTAGCCGCTGGCTGTGCAGTTTGTGTGTGCTCTGGTGTCTGCTTTGGCGTCTGCACTGGTGCCTGCTCTTGTGACTGCTCAGGCGTCTGCTTCGGCTCCGTTCCCGCTTCTGGCGTTCCACTGCAGGCTGTAAGCCATAACATAGCTGCTATAAGCGCCAGCCCACCGATTTTTTTTGCGAAGTACATAAGATCCCTCCTTAGCTTTGATTCTTCACTCTTTAGACTGATTTGAACAAATGAAGGTTGCAAGCTTATACTAAAACTATCAATCATACAACTCTTATGAGAGGGCGGGGTTACTATTCATTTAACAGAAAAACTTAAAAGCCTTCCCCTAACTCCCGGCGTTTATCTCATGAAGGATAATCTCGGTCATATTATATATGTTGGCAAGGCAAAACAGTTAAAACGGAGAGTCCAATCCTATTTTCAAAACTCAAAATCTCATTCCCCAAAGGTTAAACAGCTTGTAAGAAATATTAAAGATCTGGAAATCATCCTTACGGATACCGAATTTGAAGCCTTTATGCTGGAATGCAAATTAATTAAAGAGATCAAACCCATGTACAATAAAAAAATGAAAAATCCGCAGGCTTATACCTATATCGTAATAGGAGCGGATGAAAAAATACGTTCGTTAGAGATTACCTATGATCCTGCGGTCAAAGAAGGCACTCAGGTTTTTGGTCCCTATACAAGCAGAAGCACCGTGGAACGGGCCGTGCAAGGCATTAAAGAAAGTTCAAGAATCCTTTGCAGTAACCCTAGCTTTAAAAATTCCCTATGCCTAAACCATTCGCTTGGCCTATGCATAGGGATGTGTGCAGGCGGAGATGCCGCTGTTCAATATAATAAAATTATTGATCGAGTCATTGGCTTACTAAACGGCTCAGATTCCAGTATCCTTGAGGAAATGGAGCAACGGATGGCAGTGGCCGCGGAGCACTATGACTTCGAAACCGCCGCCAAATACAGGGACTATATTGGAGCTGTCAGCTTCCTGATTCACAAAGAGAAGGTCATCGAATTCGCACAGGAGAATCAGAATATCGCAGTTCTTGAGGCCATGAATGAACAGACGCTTAAACTTATTCTGCTCAAGGGCAACCGTATCCTGTCCCATACCAAGCTACAATATGATCAACCGGATATCACCCACCTGCAAGTGGCAATAAAGTCAGCGATTATGAACACCTTTCAGAGTGAAACCAATCAGACCTCGGCAGCGATCGGGCGCCATGAGATTGACGAAGCACAAATAATATACAGCTATTTAAAAAGCAGCTCCTGCAGCTACATCATCATTCAAGAGGATTGGCTTGCAGCTGAGCAACGTTCCAATATGGAGGCTTCGGTAAATGAGCTGTTGCAGATTTTTTTAAATGCGGTTCCTTCTCATTCTTATAATTAAAAAGATTTCGTAACTGCGGTAAATGTTTGGACTTCCGGCTGATTATAGTTAACGGCGGCCTGCCTTTGCAGGCTGCATTTTTCGGTTTCGCTTCAACAATTTTTTATAGCGTTTCTGAGTGTATAGCACCTCGCCCGCCTCCATTACCGTTTCCTTCGCCTCATTAACAACCAGCTTAGTTTCCTCCACACATTCCTTCATACGACTGATCTCCGATTTAAATTCCTCAGATCTGTCCTTCGCTTGCTCCAACGTGACCTGAATATTTCCCTTCATCTCATCTATAGGTTCTTTCAATCCCTCTACCGATTGCTTAACTCCATCAAGGGATTGCTTTAGGCCATTCACACTATTCTTTAATTCTTTCAATGGATTTCCCACATCTATCTCCTCCTAGTAATAAACGCTTAGTTCAACTGTTACTCTAAACTTACCCAAGAGTGCACGTCCTTCACTACTTTAATGACAAAAAAGGTTGCAGCTGAAAATAATCAACAAGAAGCCAGTCCCCAATAATAGGAGACTGGCTTCTTGTTGTCGTTCTTTGAGGATCAGTGCGATCTGTCTACTTCACGCTTCCCGCCTCAACACGCGGCGGACGCATGGTCAGGCTGACCCGGCCCTTCTTCAGGTCAACACCCATCACCCAGACGGTGACATTGTCTCCTACGGAGACGACGTCCATCGGGTGCTTCACAAAGCTGCCGCTGAGCTGGGAAATATGCACCAGCCCATCATTTTTGATGCCGATATCGACGAATGCGCCGAAATCGATAACGTTGCGGACGGTTCCCTGCATTTCCATGCCAGGAACCAGATCCTCGATCTTAAGCACATCGGTGCGGAAGATCGGCAGCGGCAGCTCCTCGCGCGGATCGCGGCCCGGACGCTGCAAGCTCTCCAGGATGTCGCGCAGCGTAGGCACGCCGACATCCAGCTTCACAGCCAGCTCCTCGGCATTTTGTACCTCAAGCTGTGAGGCTACTTCTTTGCTGCCAAGCTTATTCACATCGAGGCTTAGCTCACGGAACAAACGATCCACCACCGGATAGGACTCGGGGTGAATAGGCGTGCGGTCCAAGGTGTTGTCTCCACCCGGAATCCGCAAGAAGCCGATACATTGCTCATAGGACTTGGCACCTAGACGAGGAACCTTTTGCAGCTGCTTCCGGGTCGTGAACTTGCCGTTCTCTTCCCGGAATTTAACGATATTCTTAGCAATCGTTCCATTAACCCCTGCTACATAAGAGAGCAAGGCAGGAGATGCCGTATTGACATCTACGCCAACATGGTTAACCGCCGATTCCACGACGGCTTTAAGACTCTCCTCCAGATGCTTTTGGGAGACGTCATGCTGGTACTGTCCCACACCTATAGCTTTCGGATCGATCTTCACCAGCTCCGCCAGCGGGTCTTGCACACGGCGGGCGATAGAAGCCGCGCTGCGCTCCGCTACATCCAGATCCGGGAATTCCTCCTGCGCCAGCTTGGAAGCAGAATAGACACTCGCTCCCGCTTCATTAACGATCAGGTACGCCAGCTCTGGATTGCCAATCTCGGCAATCACTTCTGCCGTAAACTGCTCCGTTTCACGCGAGCCTGTGCCATTGCCGATTACGATGAGCTGAATGCCGTACTTAGCAATCAACTCTTTGAACTTAGCAGCAGCTTCGCGCTTCTTGTTATTCGGCGGCGTCGGATAGGTCACGGCTACCTCTAGCAGCTTACCAGTATCGTCTACAACGGCTAGCTTACATCCAGTACGGTATGCAGGGTCAACCCCCAGAACACAACGCCCCTTGACTGGCGGTTGCAGCAGCAGGCTACGTAGATTGCCAGAGAAGATCGAAATCGCCTGGTTCTCCCCACGTTCGGTCATCTCTCCACGAACTTCGCGCTCTACTGAAGGAGCAATCAAACGTTTGTAGGCATCCTCAGTCACTGCTTCCAGCAGTTCCTTCACCGGGGATGGCCCTTTAATAATTTTCCGTGCAATATAGGCATGAATTTTATCAGTGACGACCTCAATGCCTACCTTTAATATATTTTCACGCTCACCACGGTTAATTGCTAGGATGCGGTGAGGTGGCATTTTGTGTACAGGTTCACGGTAACTATAATAATTTTCGTATACGGATTCTTGTTCTGCATCCTTTGCTTCAGACACAAGAATACCTTGACTTGCTGTATACTGGCGAACCCAAGAGCGGATCGCAGGATCATCTGCTATGTTCTCGGCAATGATGTCCAGTGCGCCTTGCAGCGCTTGGTCTGCGCTCTCTACTCCCTTTTCCACATCAATATATTTCGATGCTTCAGTCTGCGGGTCCCCTTGTCTTTGCTGCTCCAAGATCCAGTTAGCCAGCGGCTCAAGTCCTTTTTCCTTCGCAACACTAGCCCGCGTCTTACGCTTTTGCTTGAAGGGACGATACAAGTCCTCTACTTCCTGAAGCTTGACCGCATTGATAATTTGCTCATGAAGCTCCTTGGTCAGCTTGCCCTGCTCTTCAATATTGCGTATAACGTCTTTTTTACGTTCGCCTAGATTGCGAAGATAACCCAGCCGTTCTTCAATATCACGAAGCGCATTCTCGTCCAGCTCACCTGTCATTTCCTTCCGATATCTGGCGATGAACGGAATGGTATTTCCCTCATCCAGCAATCCTACCGTAGTGCGTACCTGTTTCACACTAATGTTCAATTCCTTGGCAATCGCTACGGTTATCAATTCCTGCTCCCGCTGTGCGTTTGCCTCATCCGTAATGACTTCCGTATTGCTGTTATCTACCGCCATTAGTATCCCTCTTCCCGTACACAATCTGCTTATACATATCTTGATCTCATAATTAAAATAGTATCACAGATTCGGCTCTGCACCAAAGACCAGCCCGAATAGCGCGCGTTGTACTGAACCGCTGTGCGCATATAGCGAGGCATCGTGGACGGGTCAGAGCCCGGATTTAGCGATTACGCCCGCTGCCCCATTCCCCGTTTGCCGGAACTCAGTGACAATACAAAACACAAAGCCAGAACGAGCGCGGCTGCCCCATATGGGAAGTTAATACTAAGATCAAACAAATACCCTGCGACGATAGGCCCAGCAATATTTCCGAGACTTGTATAAGCTGAGTTCATTCCCGCTACGAAACCTTGCTGCGATTCTCCGGCCATTTTGGAAAGCTGTGTACCTACTGCTGGACGCAGAATATCCATTGCAAAGAACACAATAAAGGTAACCGTAATAATCGCCCAAAAGCCGCTTACAAACAAGGTCAGCAGAATAAACAATGATGAGACTATAAGACAAGTGGAGATCACCTTGTTCTCCCCGAATTTATTCAAGATCCAGCCAAATGCGGACACCTGCACCACCGCACCTGCAATAGAACCAAAGGTAATTACAAAAGCGATATCCTTAGGCGTAAAGCCAAATTTATGATCCACGAACAATCCGAACACCGTTTCATAATTAGCCAGTCCAAAAGCCATGACAAATACAATAATTAAGCCGAAAAAATAGGGTTCGCGATAAGAACGCATCAGCTGTGTCAAGAAGCTTTCCTGATTATTTTTCGATAACTTCGCTTCCTTACGTTTCTCTTCAGACAGAGACTCAGGCAAGATTAAAACTGTAATTAGAGCTGCAACTCCAGCTGCACCAGCCGCACAGAAAAAGGGTACCCGCATTCCAAGCTCAGCAAGATAACCGCCAATCCCAGGACCAATAATAAAGCCGGTGGTAATGGCTGCATTAATTAGTCCCATTCCTTTAGCTCTCTCTTCAAAAGAAGTCGTGTCCGCTACATAAGCCATAACTGCCGGCATAATTAGAGCAGCTCCTGCACCACCAAGCAATCTCGAAACGAACAAGAGCCAAGGTACATTGGCCAGACCGAAAATCAGCTCCGATACCGCAAACACAATCAGACCTGCGACAATCACCTTTTTTCTACCGATTCTGTCGGATAATCTGCCGGCAAATGGCGATATTAATAATTGGGCAAGCGAGAATGAGGCGACCAAGAGCCCGACGGTACTTCCGCTGATCCCAAGCTCATTCATGTAGGTTGGCATAATTGGGACTACAAGCCCGATTCCAGTGAAAGCCAGAAAAATATTAAGCATAACAAGCAGCATAGCGCCTCTGTTTCTAAGTAACAATGACATTGTATTAACCCTCCGTGTGTTTAAAGCCAAATCTTCGAATATTACGATGTTAAGACCGACCATCCGGTCTAAATAATAGTAAAAAAATAACCCTTCCTATTCCGGTGCCTTTGAGAAGCTTCAGCCTTCATAATCCTGAATGTAAAGCTTCTTTTCATGCCCCTCGTTATCTTACCCCGTACGAATCCCTTGTAATAATAAATTTACTGCTTCCCGGTAATATTTTTTTATATCCTCCCGGGTCTTCTCATGAATCGAGAATTCAGAAACTCTTCCAATCCCTTCAAGCATGCCACTCACGATAATTACATAGTTCTCCAAGTCGCCTTTTACCAAATATCCTGTTTCAATCCCTTCCTTCAAAAGATCACGACAAGCATGTGAGGCTGCTTCATAAAGAAGTGAAAGCCGCTTGCTAATCTCTTCCGGGTGGCATCTGCTTCTGGAGAATTCCTCGAGCGCATGAATCAGTGGATTCTGAAAATCATTTGCGTAGTGCTCGGCTAACGCATAAAATCGTTCTTCGATCCCTGCAATTTCCTGTTTCTTATCATTCCACGCTTGCAGCCACTCTAACGTATCCACTTCCACTACAAATAGAAAAAGCTCATCCTTGCTCGGAAAATGGTGATACAGACTGCCCTTACTGACATTCGAGGCTACACAAACTTCATTCATAGTTACGGCAGCATAACCCTTCTGTACAAACAGCTGCGTGGCCTTACGCACAATTCTTTTTTTAGTTTCTTCTCCGTCTGAGCGTCCTTTGATTCTAAGCACCTCCTAAACCGACCGTACGGTCTAATAATATCAGATCATTTTCAAAAAGTGAAGACCTAACGATTCTTTATTTACTATACGCAAAAACGCACATTAAAAGACGCCCGGATTCGTACCCGAGCGCCAATCTCATGAGTTATCTATAACCTAGGGTGATTAAAAATCAATCAGACCAAGGCTGATTTGCAGCGATTCATCCACCTTTTTCATCGTTTCATCATCAAGGTGGGTGATCTTGTCAGTTAAGCGTTGTTTGTCAATCGTCCTAACCTGTTCCAGCAAAATAACAGAATCTCTGTCAAAGCCATGAGCAGCTGCGTCAATTTCCACATGTGTAGGTAACTTAGCCTTCTGGATTTGGGCTGTGATTGCAGCCACAATTACCGTCGGGCTAAAGCGATTGCCAATATCGTTCTGGATGACCAGAACTGGCCTTACTCCGCCTTGTTCAGAACCTACAACCGGCGAAAGATCAGCAAAAAAAACATCGCCACGTTTAACGATCAATGTCTACACCCCGCTTACTAAGCGGCCAAGAGTGCTGTCTGCATCTTCCTCCGCGAGGAAAGCCTCGCATGCCATGGTCAAGTTGATCTTAGCCATTTCCATGTAGCCGCGCTGCATGGACTCCCGGATGGAACGTTTCCTCCGTTCGCTCAAGTACAGCTTCATGGCCTGCCTAATCAATTCACTCCGGTTGGAATTCTCCAATTGAACAATTCCGTCCACTTCCTGCAAGAGATGATCGGGCAAGCTGATCATGATTCTTTTGGTGTTCTGCAAATTAGCCACCTTCTCTTCCACCCCCACAAACCTTCTGCCCTTGTGTTCCAGTGTTACAATATACAAGGAATTTTATACAAGGAATATATGCCGCCAGTATATCAAGTATGCTGCATCCCATTATAAACTAGAAATGGTGGTTCGTATAGGCTTTTAGTCACATCTCCTAATACGATACAATTCCTTCTATTTTCTCCCTTGTATAACATCACTGTCAAGAACTTTCAGTTTGTGAGTAGAGCATTTACTAATTTAGGAAGTGTGCCTTCACTTATATAAACGCGTGGCACCCGATGAGCCAACATGCAGATAACCTCGTAGTGAATTGTTCCAAGCTGGAGAGCCAACTCGTCTGCCGTGATCATCACGTCAGCTTGACGGCCGATGAGAACAACTTCTTCGCCTGCTTTAATTTGTTCCGCTTCTGCAGCGAAAGATTTGAGTGATACCATACACTGATCCATGCAGATTGTTCCGACGACAGGAACGCGGCGTCCACGTATTAGCACCTCCGCTTTGCCAGTTAGCATGCGGGAATATCCATCTGCGTACCCCACAGGTAGCGTTGCAATAATCTCCTCGCTCTCTGTGATGTACCTAGTGCCGTAACTGACGCCCCAATCGGCAGGCAGGCTTTTGACATATACAACCTGCGTCTTCAGCGTCAATACCGGACGTAGTTCTACCAGTTGACGGTTCACCTCTGTGGAGGGATAAAATCCGTACAAGCTGATGCCTACACGCACCATGTTGCTGGATAAATAAGGTGAATCAATGGCCGTAGCGCTATTGCCCGTATGTATGATCGGGATCTGAATGTTCTGCTCCCGCAGCGTTTCCGCCACGCTCATGAACCGTCGATGCTGTTCCAGTGTATAGCTTTTGTCTTGTTCGTCTGCCTTGGCAAAATGGGTAAACATACCCTCCAGCTCCGCCTGCGCAACAGACTGCACTTCAGAGATAAATGCAGGTGCGTCAGCTGGTAAAAGACCCAGTCGTCCCATCCCGCTATCAATCTTGATATGCACCTTTAGCCGATGTTCCGGATCTATAGGAAGCTGTCTTATAGCCTCCAGTACCTCCGGTGTGAACAGTGTTACAGTTACATGGTTCTCCCAGGCAACGGCTATTCCTTCTGGGGAAGTGTAGCCAAGCACCAGTATAGGAATCAGTATTCCCGCCTGACGCAGCTCCAATGCTTCATCCAAAAAAGCCACACTAACATAATCTGCTCCGAGTCTTTCCAGCTCCCGTGTCACTTCCACTGCTCCATGGCCGTACGCATTTCCTTTGACGCATCCCATAAACTTTGTCTCTGCCGGCAAGTAGCGGCGAAAGGCTTCGTAATTGGCACGCAAATCATCCAGATTAATTTCGGCTACTGTCGGTCGATAGCTTGCTTGCACTTCAAGTCACCTTCTTACGTTGTAGTAAAACGTCATTGCTGCATTGCATTAATCATTGTCTTAGTACCAATGGTAATGCTACAGAAGGTGGCTGTCAATGTGTGCTGGAGCCCCGGCAAATAAAGAAAAGCGGATACTACGTTGTAGAGGAAAGAATCCCACAAAACGCAGTATCCGCCTACTTTTTATTATTTACCCGATTGTGCCTCCATAGAAGCGGCAATTTGCATCATTTCATTAGCAGGAAGATTGGCACTTGTAATTCGGTACTCTACACCCTCAGACATCCAAGTCAATGTCTGCTGCTCATCCCCACTCAGAACTCCCCACGTAAAACCAAGGTCTTTCAGGGTTCCAGGCGCCAGTGCTACCGCACGGTCCAGTGGACGGGATTCCATAATAGTGTACTGATAAATCCCATCATATCGGATGAGAACAGCATGGTCTTTGTTGCCCTCCAATTTATGCGAGTCCTTGAACTCTACACCAGCTGGAATATAATCAGGTTCAATGATCCCAAAGTCTCCAAGCTCTGCTGCCACTGGTTGTTCAGCCTGTTCTTGGCCCTCAGGAGCTGTAACCGGATTACCATTCTCATCAACCTCAGCTACTGTGCTCTCTGCGGACTTACCCGAGGCCATGTTCTTTTCCATATCAAAGGAATCCTTGGTGAAATCCGTATCGAATTTGAAGGTGTCAAACTTCACGTTTACAACTACCTTCGCCTCAGAATCAGAGACTTGAACCTGTTTAGGCTCATAAGTCTTTTTATCAAGCCAAATCTTTTGCCGCACAAGGGCATTGCTTTGATAATTCGCGGCTACCTCGAACACATAGTTATCTCCATCTTCCACAAATTGGCGGTTATTATCCGAAACTATGCCACGAACCAACGTCTGATACAGATAGACCTGACCTTGATCATCCGGCCAATCGCTTTGGAAACGGAAGCTCTTATTCATACTTGGTGTGAGTACGAACACTCCCTCATCATTACGAAGTACGATCTGCGTAATATCCTTCTGAACATTTGCCAAGCTGATCCGGTAGTAGGAAGGATTCTTGTACCATACTTCTACCTTATACTCCTGCGGCTGTTCCCCGGTATACAGGGTCATTGTGCCAGAACCTTGGTACGTTCCCTGCTTACTTTCCAACTTGTCAGCCACATTGTTCAAATCCTTGACTACGGAAGCGGCATCCTTCTTCCCGCACCCCGTCATCACCAGGGCCACGCTCATAATGATCGCGAGTACCCATGTTATCCGGCGCATGACATCATCCCCTTAACCTGTTTTGAATGCATTGATTAGTACATGTCTATGAGGGACTTGGCCGCAATATGCAGACGGGCATGACAAGCGTGCAGCATTGATTTATTTTATGAGATCCAACAAGCCAAAAAGCCCGCGCACAGCGCTGGCTCTATACTTCATCAGAAGTTGCAATATCATTATGTAGGGTGTTTAACCATTCTCTTCAATCCTCATTATCGCTATGTACTGCTTTATTGTACTGATTAATTAATTCATCTAATCTCATGGACTGTCTGATCACATTCGGATGCAAAAGCCCTCCGTGTTGCCTCTCCATTAAATAAAGTTTTTTTCTAGCACCCTCTATTCTCTTTTGGATAATTTCCTGATCATTCATTAACACTACCTCCCTAATTTAATATATTAGAGGTATATGTCAAATTCTATATTTTACATTAAAGTGCATTACTACAATTCAATAGATAGCGATCTCAGATTTAATCTGAAAACTCTTTTTTGTTTCTTCTATAAAACTATCAATACTAGGCACTTCCAATAACAAAACCATTTTTCTTTTCATTGATTCTAATCAGATTTTGGTATTGCTTCTGCGTTTCTAAAGATGCAGTATGCCGAAGCTGCTCAAACATTCTGACACACTTTATTATACAGGATTCGTTATTAATCCTTACAGAAGTCTCCAAACTATCCATTATATACTTTATACTAAGCTCATATTTTCCTCTTCTTATATAATACAATGCTATTTCAGCCATAAAAAAAGTGTATCTGTCTTCGATAATTTGTCGATTATAACATTTAAGATTTCTCTGCTGATCTCTATAATCTGATATTTCTTGCTCAAACCGCTGAAGAATATCATCCACATTAAAATCATAGTGATTGGCTGCCTGAAGGATTTTGAACAGACCTGGAAGAATGTCTTCCTCTCTTTTTTCAATATAGGTCACATATTCCGGAAGCGCTGTCACATCACCTTTTAAAATTCTCAGTAAATATATATTGCCCTGTGCCCAACCCATACATCGATTCATAAGTTGCAAAGCTTCCTCCGTATCCTCACGGATCCAGCTCATATCCATGTAAAGGTTAACATACTGCAATGCTCTATCATAATCTCCCAGCTCTCTGTAAACTACTGAACGTAACACATAAGAAAATAGAATATATGAAAATAAGGGCATTGCAGGTTCCTTCTGTAACCCGTTTTTTCTGGCTCGCTCATTATTATACTTATATTGAATGGATGCTTTTTTTTCAATTTCAATAGCTATGAGCATTACCTTATCCCAATACCTCAATGCGCTATATGTATTCGCCAGAGCCTTCAGCGCGTCAAGTTGATCGACTTCATCAAGCCGATTTACAAAACCCTCAAACTGCACAGCTGCTCGCAAATTCAGATCCTGATCACCCCCTAGAGCAATCGTGAACAGTCTGTATTGGCAAAAAGCCAGCCGCTCTGAATGCTGATACTTCTCACTCTCCGCGACACTCCGGTATAACAACGCTGCAGCATCATATTTTCCTTGTACAAAAAAATCTTCTGCTGTATCAAACAACGAGGGTGTATAAGATAGGCTGTCCATCATGATTCCAATCACCCGACTTATACATTCCAGCTTATCTAGTTCAGCACAGCGATATAGAAAAGGTCGAAGTCGTCTCCAATTGGGATTGGAATGTATGAAACACTCCTCCACATACATATCATAAAAGCCGCCTTCTTCTAATCCCATTCCTTTTGTAATACGGTCTAATTGCTGCATGGCTATAGGCCGATTCCCATTGATAATGTTGCTAATTGTGCCCGAATTCACTTTAGATACCTCTGCGAATTGATTAATTGTTATTCCATTCTTCTTGAGGTAGTCCGCCAGTTCTGCACGAATGGTCATCTGCTTCATGATCAAAGCCACCTTTCGCCATCATGATTCATATATAGATCAATAGTATTTAAATAATAATATGTCTAATTATTCCAGTGGTCAAATACTTTTTTTTGGCTTAATTGATTATACATTTATTCAATTAGTGATGTATAAAATACAAATTAGCCGAATGTAAAAAACCACCAGAACACAAGGTGTATTAGACCTTTTCTGGTGGCTTTTCTAATGCTACTTCTATCCATAGTTATTCAATACATGCATTTAAATTCAACTAAGAACTAGGTTTAATCATCATGTCCAGCTTATTTATATAAGGACCGAGCGCTTCAATTAACTTCTCTTGGTTTTGTATCTCCTCTTTCGAAAGCCGATCCATATGAACACTTCCATCTGCATCAAATACCTTGGCATCATAGCTTTGCAACTCATTTATTAATTGTTCGATCTCCTCAAACTCTTCTTTAGTAAACCTCTGTTCAGCTTTTTCCAGCACGCCATTCCAGAAAGTATCACGATCAACGACAGCCGCCTTTGCCTGAGGGATTTCATTTTCATTCATTTTCTCGAAATAAGGTTTAAGCTCAACCTGTAAATCATTATATGCCTTTTGATCTTTCGCACTTAACTGTTCTAGGTGAAAGACTCCGTCAGCATCGGCCATTTGCAGATTGTAAGCTCCCAATTCCTCTAGTAAAGACATCAATCTTGTAAATTCCTCTTCGTTAAAGCTTTGTTTCGCGTTCTGCAGCTTGGCTTCAAGCCTGTCATATTGTTGCTGGGTTACTCCAATCGTAGCAGCAGTTGCTTGTGAGCCATACAGGGTATCCGCCAAATAATTATATCCGGCATATGCTCCAGTAGGAATTAATAATGCAGCCGCCAAAATGCTTGCTACAAGCCATTTTTTCATTCGTCTTCCCCCTGATCTCGTCTCGGTCTGATTTAGTATTTGCTTCTTCAGTTCCGGTGGGGCACTTAGATTTCTCGCCTCTTCCTGCAGAACTGTCCGTAACTCTTCATTGAAATTCATGCAGGTCCTCCACCTTTCCCTTAAAAAGAGTATGATTCTCCGGCTTCTGACGAAGCTTGTGCAGTGCAGCATGAATACGGGATTTCACCGTACCCAGAGGGATACCCAGTATCGCGGCACTTTCTTCCTGTGAATATTCATTTAAATAGTGCAGAATAATCACCTGCTTCAGCTTAAATGGAAGACGATCTACACTTGCTAGTAGACGGCGGTTAGCTAACCTGTCCACAACATCACTAGTGAAATCAGGTTCCATCCTTAAATCAGTCTGCTCTACTTTTTTAACCATTCGGAGATGCGTCCATCTCTTTCTTCGATAGGCATGAATTTGCCGCATAACCAGCCCCATAAGCCAAGGCCTAAAAGGACGATTGACGTCAAATTGCTCAAGCGACCGGTGCACCTGAATATAAATCTCCTGAACAACATCATCCACATCGGAGGTTTCGCGAACGAGAAAATGAACGGTCTGATACACATCCCGAATCGTTGCTTCATATAGTTCACTGTACGCTTCACGGCTGCCGGCTAGCGTAAGCGCAATGAGCTGAGAATATTCATTTGGATGTTTCATCCCTCTCAATCCCTCCTTCGGTCTTACACTATGTATTGGTACATAGAGAATAAATCGTTCGATTTATTTTTTACTCTGCAGCGGCTTAATGGAGTAGATGAAGTAAGCGGAGGCTGACCGCCAGCTGAACAGATTATGGGCAGGTGGAAGCTGATCTTCAGCTTTGCCTGAGCAGATTATGGGCGGTGGAAGCTAGTCTTCAGCTTTGCACGAGCAGATTATGGGCGGTGGAAGCTAGTCTTCAGCTTTGCTTGAGCAGATTATGCGCAAGTGGAAGCTGATGTTCGGCTTTACACGCCAGCTTTGGCCGGATCCCGCAGAAATCTATGAGATAACTGCATTCTGTACACTTATTCCATATGCAAAAAGGTTTACTCTGATTTTAAGTGTATTCTATACAATTAAAAAGCGGAGAAACTTCCTATAGTGGGATAAATCGTGAAAATAAGTGTACGAAATACAGCTATTTTCATTGGAGAGATGTTTTGCAGGAATATAGTTGTACGAAGTACAGCTATATTCTCCCACTCATTGTTTGCATGTGCCCTCAATAAAGCGAAAAAGGGGAGATCCATATGGATCATCCCCTTGCCTATATATACTCGAACAGTAACCGCCTATCTCTCTAAAAAATCAGTCAGCGGATAGACTCAGCAACTTTGATCAAATCATTCTTGTCCAAGCTAGCTGATGTTACACCGTATAAGACTCCATTGGCTTCCCAGTCCAACCCTTTTCCATTAACCAATACAGCATCAACTCCGTTAATCTTCACTTTTTCGATGGTGCCATCCGTCGACATCTCATAAGCCGTTTCGGAATCAGCGTGCCGCTGCTGCATCGAGATGATCTCATCGGTAGCTTCATTAACAAAATATAAATTAATATATTTGCTGTTGATTACTTCACCATTGCTATCCTTATAAAACTCTGCACGATCAAAGGTATAACCGTCTGGCAAATACTCCGGCAATCCCACATTAAAAATCGTATATTCATTTAGCTTGCTAGAATCCCTCTCGATCAGCAATTCCGCTTTCTCTTGATCCCTCTCAGATTGCGTAACCAGTCTGCCGTCTTCAACTCCGACGATTTTTTCCCCATCAGCATTGTAGATATCACCTGCCTTTTGAGCAGCGTCGAGGGTCACAAGCGCATTTCCTTTGCTATCAAAAATCTTCCCCTTAAAGTCATCCGGAATCACGTTGGAATCCGCAGAAAATTCTACTTCATGGGCTACAATATGGCCTAAGTTTATCGTTTGCAATACTTTCATTAACAGCTCCTGTGCAAATGACGGCTGCACAAAAGTTACACTTAATACGCTAACCACTAGCAAAGTTGCCAGCATAACAGCAGGACGTCTTAATCTATGTTTTGTATGCAATCCTTTCTCCTCCTTTTGGCCGGCATACTTTCTCCGAGCCTTATTCAGAATGGCTGTTTTGTCAGAGCCCTCGCTGAAATCTTTATGGGCCAGAACCCTGCCTAGCTCCAGCAGCTCCTTGTACTCCTCAGCATTCTTTAAATCATTTGCTGCTCCATTTATACTTTCATCTAAATCTGCTAAGAACTTCTGCTGTATGTCTTTACTCTTCATAGCTGCTCCACGCTCCCTATTTCAGTCTTCAGCTTTTTCATAGTCCGGTAGAGTATCACACCGATATTGCTCTCCGAAATTCCCGTAACCTGGGCAATCTCTCTGTTTCTCAGATTAGCACCAAATTTAAGAGCCACAATATTCCGCTCCTTTGAGCTCAATGTATTCAAGGCTTCGTTAAGCCTTCCACTACGTTCTCCCTGGAGGATCAAGCTTTCCGGATCTTTTCTGCTAGAAACCAGTTCCTTGACGGCATCCAGCGAAAAGAAACTTTTCCTTTTAAAACTCCGGTAATGATCATTGACCACATTTCTGGCAATGGCGAATAACCATACCTCTAAAGGAGCTTTTTCCTGAGAATAGGTCGATAGTTTCGCCAACATCTTCTCAAAAACAAGGCTTGTCAGATCCTCAGCCGTATGGAGAGAACTAACCCGGTAAGCGATGTAGTTGAATATTCTTTTATAGTAGGTTTCAAAAATCGTTGTGAACAAAACATCTATGTCAGTATTTTCCTGTATATTCTCTTTAACAAAAGGATGAAGCAATGCGCGCTCATGCATCAATCTAACTCTCCTTTCCCACCAAATTTTCACTTAGCTAAGTAAAATCATCAGTTAATACGATATATTTCCAATTTCATTACAAGATATAAAAAAAGAAGGGTTCCAGCGCTAAATTCAGTCTTTCTAACCAAGCTACAGTAACCCGTCAACTTGACAAGCTTATTATAGCTTCTATATATTTTAGTAACTAAAGTAAATTGGAGCGAGGCAATGTTATGAGCACAAAGGAAGAGAAACAAAATGCTATCCATAAGGTCATGGAATCTATGGCAAATGTGCAGCAGAAATCCCAGTTTTTCATTGATATGATCACTAAAAAGGAAACCCTGACTCACAATCAGATCATGCTGCTGTTTCAACTCCGGCTTACCGGAAGCTTGAACATTACTGACATCTCTGAACGCTTCGTGGTCACACCCGGAGCCGCTTCTTCCATGTGCGATAAACTTGAGGAAGCCGGACTTATTGAACGGGTGCGGACTAAAGAAGACCGCAGAGTTGTCAATATTGTCCTTACAGAACAAGGCGATCAGCGTATCCATACAATATTTGAAGCATTTCCTACCTCAGATCTGAATAAAATCTCCGGAACTTTAGAACAAATAAATAAATTGATGGAACAAATGATGCACTAACAGCCTTCATTTTGCTCCTTATCAGCTATACTCTTTTCTATAAACACTGTCTGTCAGGAAACTGACGGCAGTGTTTTTTATGTTAAACTCCTAAATTATTATATTGACTATATATTATAATGAATATATATTTTAATCATTAAAATATATTTTGAAGGACGGTACTGTAAATGTCCAATAATAACAATACTTATGAACGTACTGACATGATCGATCCACCGTTGAAGGTAAGAGGTTCGCTGTTTGTCCGAGAGAATATTCGTGCGGTTACTGTTGATGTGTTTGGCCACTTAAGTACTAAAAGTAGTGTCTCGACATCAAAACTCAAAGTATCTGGCGACTGTACAATTGGGGGGAATTGTAAGGCCAATCAGGTAAACAATCTAGGGAGTCTGCGCGTTCAAAATATCCAAGCAGATAATCTCCGATCTTCTGGATACATGTCCGTAGCAGAAAATGCTGCAGCCGGGACTTTTTATGCTGAAGGTGCTGTGAACATAAAGAGACTAAATGCAGATTCATCGATTGAGATCCGTTTAGGCAATAGAAGCACAGTCGAGGTTATGAGAGCTGGCGGTGACATTATCGTTAAACCCTCCTCCAAGTTGATTAATGCGCTGATGCACCCTTTTCGAAAACTTACCTGCACAACGATTGAAGGAACTAGCATAACGTTATACCGGACGACAGCTGACCTTGTGTGCGGTGAAGAAATCATCGTCGGACCGGGTTGTACCATTGGGGAAATCCGCTATAGCAAAAGTCTAACGGTGGATCTTAAGTCGCAAGTTGACCGAACTGTATTTTTAAACCAATAAAGGAGAGTCTACATGGAAAAAACCACTCATTTGTCAGGAGCCACTGTACTCAAAAATATCGCTAAAGGTGCCACCATCTTGTTCTGTGTACCGATCCTTAGTGTCTGGGCCGTGGGGAGTGTTGTCTGTGCAATCATTGCACCTATCGGTGGTGTGCTAGGTATTGTTGGCATCAAAGGGATAGGACTAAATGCCTTCCCAGATTATGATTTCCCGAACATTCTCAGCCTTCCAATTGGTCTGTGCCTCTCCTTACTTTTGTTCATTTCTTTCTATTACACTCGTCGTTTATTGCGTGGATGCCTGCATTTTATAAAAAACTAGCGAACTGTAACAAGCTTGTATTCTCTTTGTTAATAGAAAGTGACCTACAACGCGCTGTTTTATTCTATACTTAAGGGGACTGGACTTTATCCTGGAGGTAATTATGAATAAAATCATCGCTATAGGAGCTATCACGCTCTTTTTGGCCGGATGCGGAGCATCGGCAACCATAGATATGGATACAACAATGGCTATTAACCAAACACAAGCTACTTCAGCACCACTGAAACTAATCGTGGACGGCGAAGCCGTTCTTCCTACTCTCTCCCCTTTTTTCCTAGATGATAAGGTCTATGTACCTGCAAAAGTACTAATGGAATACTACACCTCAGAACAAAAATGGGATAATAACTTAAAGACCTTGACCATCTCTGATGGAAGCAGTAGTTATGTTCTGACGCCGGACAATGAGTATATGCAAGCTGATGGATATCAAACCTCGCTTGAAGGACCAGCTATTCTACGAAATGGTATTTTATATATTCCTGCCGATTCCTTAAACTCTCTGTCTGGTGCCACTGCGCAGCTGAATGCAGCTGGAACTGAAGTATTAATAACATCAGGGGATGTTAGTACTACCGTCAGAACACCCAGCGAACCTCTCGCTATTGCTACAGAAAATGACCAAGTGAAGCTGTATACTACCCTTAAAGATGGCGGTACCTACGAAGGATTTGTTGTAGAGGTGAACGGTAACAAGCATACATTTGATTGGGAAACACCCAGACTCCTAAGTTACCCTCCTGAGATTCATTATGCCGACATCGATCAGGATGGACAGGAAGAAGTCGTTGTCATTCTGTGGCTCGGAACAGGTACGGGCATGTCCATGCAGGAACTTCACGTGATTAAGCCTAACCCGTGGGAAGAAGTCACTGTCCCTTCTGCAGATAAAGCCGCCTCCGCATTGGTTACGTCAAAAATTTCTAATGAAAAAGGGGACGCCCTGATTCAAATTCAAGTTAAAGGCTCAACTCCATCCATGGTGACTTTGCGATATCCAGATCGTGCTGAGGATGGCAATCTAGGCGAACAAGCCGGCATTGGTGCTGTTACTCACTACATAGTGGAAGAGGGCAAGCTAAAGGCGGAAACAAATGTTTATATTGGATTTCTGGAGAGTATTGGCACACTAACCTTTGCCTACAAACCGGGAAAATATGGAATGGAACCCGACCCTATTCGCTTCGAGGTTCATGAGGAATTAGCTTCTTACGTGGAGGGTAAACAGTTATGATTGATGCCCATATACATTTAGAGCAATATGAACCTGAAGTTGCCGAACAGATACTGAGTGAACTACCTGACATGGGAATTAAAGCCCTTATCGCTGTCTCTATGAATTTGGACTCTTGTATACGCACCCAAAGACTTGCAGCCATAAATCCCGGCGTGGTCCGTCCAGCTTATGGCTTTCATCCAGAGCAACCCCTGCCGCAGGATGCTGAGCTGGCTGCTCTGCTGAAATGGATCGAGAGTCAATCTAGTGAGGATTATATTGCTGTGGGGGAAATCGGGCTGCCTTACTATACGCGTGCTGAAGCTTTAGAACGTGGCGAAACCTTTGATATGGACCCCTATATTGAGCTGCTGGATCAGTTGCTTGGGTTAGCTGCCCGTCTCAATAAACCTGTGGTGCTGCATGCTGTCTATGAAGATGCGCTTATTGCTTGTGATCTCCTGGAAAAACATAACATACAGCATGCCCACTTTCACTGGTTCAAAGGTCCAGAAGAAGCCATTGCCCGCATGATTAAGAACGGCTACTATATCTCCTTCACCCCGGATATCCTGTATGAGCCGGAGATACAGGCGCTTGCCCGCCGTTATCCCCCAGAGCTAGTCATGGCTGAAACCGATGGTCCTTGGCCGTTCGAAGGACCTTTTGCTGGGAATATAACCCATCCGTCTATGATTCGCGAAGTCGCCGCTGCTTGGGGAGTGCTCCATGGTTACACCCCCGGCGAAGCGGAAGAGTTAGTGACTGCGAATGCTAAGCGATTTTATAGCTTGTAGATAGTTTTATAGCTTGTAGATAGCTCTATAGACTATAGATAGATCTATTGCTTGTAGATAGTTCTATTGTTAGAGTAGAAGAAAGTCAGTGCCTTAGCTAGAATAGCCTAAAGTCAGACTAACGTTATGATTAAACACAGCTTGGCTTGTGAAGCCGTATTTTTCATAGTGGAAGTACTGTTCACAAGCCAACCTTACTTAATCCAAATCCCCTTACCCATTTTCATTTGATTCGGTAATATTTTCGCGTACATATTTTTGCGTATGTATTTACGTGGACGTATTTATGCGTACGTATTTACTCGTACGTATTTATGCGTACGTATTTACTCGTGCGTATTTATGCGTACGTATTTACTCGTACGTATTTATGCGTACGTAATTTACGCGTATGTATTTACGTGGACGTAGTTTACGCGTACTTATACCTGTACGCATTTATGCGTACGTGTTTAAGTGTACTTATTTATGCGTATGTATTTTACGCGTACCCATTTACGTGTATCTAATTACGTGTACGTATTACCTGTACGTAATTACGCGTACGTATTTACTCGTGCGTATTCACTCGTGCGTATTCACTCGTGCGTATTCACTCGTAGCCGCTATCGGACACAGCTGACCTTATATGCAGCAATTCCCCACTTTTGGGATGAGAAAGGACCCCAGAGTCGCTATTGGCATAAAAAACACCCAATAAGGTGCTCTTTTTAAGGAATAACGACGCTGGAGTCCGAAACCATGCTCCAAAGGCTAATAATCTGCGAATAATGTCATCTGGGTCCGTAAGCCTCAGGTTGATGATGACTCGGGACGCTTGTAAGCAGTCCCCAATAATCATAACCTCTCCACATCCACTAACGTTCCGCCTGCGAACTTCATTTTATAAATATCCGGCTTTGTGGTTTGAAGAAGAAAGCTCAGATCATATTTGGCATCAAAATAGTTCATCATAAGCGTCATGACTGCCCCGTGAGTTCCAATAGCAACCTTTTGACCGCTGTGATTGCTCAGTATTTCTGCCAGCACACTAACTGAACGCTTCTGACACGCATGAATGGATTCCCCACCAACTGGGACAAAATCCGGATCTTCAAACATTTTTGTCAGTAATGGATACAGCTCCTGATCAGTCGTAATCTTATTTCCGTCCGAGAAATGGATTTCCCGGAGGTCTTCAACACTCTGAATCTCTGCTCCTAACTCCTGCGCCAATCCAGAAATCGTATGTATAGCCCGAAGGTATGGACTTGAATAGAAGACTTGAATTCCTTCCAGACGTAGTTTTTCCGTTATCTTGCGGGCATCCGTCTCCCCCTTCGCGGTTAGTACGCGAGTCCTTTCAGTTTCTCCGGGCAGTTTGGGCGACTCACCGTGCCTCACCATGTAAATAAAAGTAGCCATCCTTTCCATCCTTTCCATCCTTTCCATCCTTTACCTCTACAAATTCTAATGTTCTAGCCAATCTCCTCTACACACTAAAAAAGCCCTTACGGACGAGAAACTGTCCTATCGGGCTAGGTAATATTGTAACTTATAACGTTTCGTGCAGCAGTTGCTTTAGATCACAAAGTAATAACTTATTGAGAGGTCACTTATTAAGGAGATACTTATTGAGAAGTCACTTACTGAGAAGTCACATATTAAGGCGACTATGACTAAAGAGACTCTTAATTGCACTATATACAACTATTAAGCGTAAAAAGAGACATCCTGAGCAAATAAGTGTACTTTGTGCAACTAAAAATCATCATTCCTAGACTAAAAGGGAGAATATCAAATAATAACTGCACAAAGTACAACTAAATCCCAGTTTGATCGATGGAGGGGAATTTAACTGCACATTCTGCAACTAAATGCTAGGAAGTCACGCTAGATTATCTTTGCTACTCAACCTGTCTAGTCTAGCTAAGTATCTGCTAGGTTGTCAGGCTAGGTTCTCTCTGCCACTCAAGTTTTCTAGTCCCGCTAGGGAACGGCTAGTTTGTCACGCTAGATTATCTTTGCTACTCAACCTGTCTAGTCTAGCTAAGTATCGGCTAGGGAGTCACGCTAGATTGTCTCTGCCACTCAACCTGTCTAGTCTAGCTAAGTATCTGCTAGGTTGTCACGCTAGGTTCTCTCTGCCACTCAACCTTCCCAGTCTAGCTAATCTAGTCCAGTTAGGAAGTCCCGCTAGCTAGACTAGCGTGCTACCTGCTAGCTCCCCTCCATCACCTCAACTGTCCTAGATTGCTCCGCAGAGCTATCGTTCATCTCTTTCTGCGCAGGCCACAGCACACGCCCAAATGCGATGCCCAGCACACCAATCAGAGCGATTACGATGCCGAAATTCAAAAAGATACGGCTAGGCCCAGCAATCTGAACCATCATTCCGCCGAGAAGTGGTGCGCCAATCATAACTCCGCTAAGAATGGTACTCTGAATACCGAACACACGCCCTGTCATGTGCGGGGGTGTTTCTTTTTGCAGACAATAATTGAACGTGATAATAAAAATTCCATTCCCAATACCTAGTAAGAACCCTAATAGCAATACAGAAATACTGGAAGCTCCTGGCTGAAGCAGTCCAAGTCCCCCAACCGATAAACCCATCAGCACATAACCCGTTCCAAGCTTCCAGCCATAACCTGTTCCGCGATTCATTTTGTTCATGACCATAATGATGAATACAGCACCGCCTCCGGATGCCGCCACGAGCCAGCCCAGTAAAGATTCATTAGAGGGTGCAAGTACCCTAAATAGACTGGTGAATTGAAAATCAATCATCTGAATAGCCATTGAACAGACTATGCCAAACAGCATGGTATTTAGCAGCAACCTACTATGCAGCATAAAATTCCAGCCTTCTTTCCACATCGTGCGGAGAGCAACACGTTCCTCTTGATCGCCCTTGCCTTCTGTGCCAACTTGTTCTACTTCACTTTTCTTAACTGTAAGTAGGAGCAAATAGGAACAGCCTCTAAGGCAAGCATTGATCAATATACACCACTGTGGCGTAAGAACAGACAACGCGAAGCCGCCCAGTAAAGGTCCCGCGATTTTCGAGCCTTGATTTACAAGCCCATTAAGCGAGGTAGCTTGAAGCAGTTGGTCTTCTCTAACCATACTACGGGTCATCGACTGCTGAGCAGGCACGTTTAACGTAGAAATGGCAGCACGCAACATCAATAACGGGAGCAACCACACCATACTGGGAGCAAATAATACGAATACGGTTAACAATGCCGTAAGCAGATCACACATCCGCATTAGCTTCAGCTTGTTCAGTCGGTCAGCCACTACCCCTGCGAACGAGCCCAGCAAAATCCCCGGCAAAGCTATGGAGACCGGAATCAAAGCCAGCATTAGCGGGCTGGCCTGCCAGCGGTACCCTACGAGTACCTGAATTGCTAAGGCATCGAACCAATCCCCAAAGGTAGCCGTCGCATATGCGCTGTACACACGCATATACACCTTGTTCTTAAGCAGGCTCGTGCCTGCTTGTGTTGAAGCATTCATTAAACATTCCTCCAAATTACAATTAAGAACTTATTAGCATGACCTTAATGTAATGGAGAATTGTCAGAGAATTATCAGGGGGCAGTCACAAGGTTCGTAAGCACGGTATCCAAGGATTGTTCTAACCGATGGAATCCCCGCTCTTCCTTCTCCCGTTCAAATATATCCACATATTTGCGATACAAAGCTGGCTTAGGTGGAAACTGTTTACAAAAATGAACTATTCGGTACAATGCATATATCCGTATCGGCACGAACCCTGACATCTCAAGCACCTGAAGTGCCTCATCCAACAGTTGCTCGGCTTCACGCCAAGACTTGCGCCGTAGAAACCACAAGCCCCTTGTAACTTTATAACTACCAATCTCACGCAAATAAGGTTTCTCCAGCAAAAGTGCTTCAATGTCTGTTGCCATCCGTTCTATTACGTGATCTTCTGTTCCCATCCACAAGTGTGTAAGCATTTCTGAGGTCGCCGTTATAGGAATGAAACTCTCATACCCCGGCTCTTTAATCACTTCATATGTTAGCTTTAGTCGTTCCAGTGCTTTTTCCGGTTGCCCTGCCAGCGTGTACAAATCCAGAATATTTAGAATCTCCACTTCGCGATGCTGAGGCGGCAAAAGAATTTTTTTCTCAAGGACCAACTCACAGAACTCTAATTTTTTCTTAGGATCACCCAATAGAACATAACAGATTAATAAGGAATAAAACCGTTCCTCTATCCCCACCTCGGTTGTGTTCAGCAGCCAATCCAAATCTCCCTGTACAAAATGAATATAGATCGAATAAAACGGATCCATCGCATACCCCAAAACATCCTGTTGGCGTGCGAGGATTAACATCGAGCGACCTTGGCCATATAGGTGATATTTCTTGAATACCTCCCGCATCGTCTTTTGCATCTCTAAGTCATATGTAGTCGGATTGGCCATAGCAGCTGAGGGCTCCTGCATAGTCAGACTATAACCAAATCCCCGAACAGTCTTAATATCTAAGTCTTGAAACTTGCCTAGCTTTTTACGAAGCCGATAAATATGATCATCTACCGTTCGCTCTACCGGATATTCAAGCGGCCATACTTTATCCAGCAGTTGTTCTCGACTGAATGTACGCCCTCTATTTTTGTACAAAAACTGAAAAAGCGTAAATTCTTTTGGGAATAATTCTATCGTTATCCCTTCTGCGGTCACTTTATATTCACTTTTATTTAATTCCAGCTGCATGATAGAACCTCACTTTCCCCGAACCCGCTCATTGGTTACATTATAACAGTCCGTCCAAGGCCTACTCCACCTCAAAAAAGAACATACAAAAAGAACAACCCACAGATTCCTCTGCATGATTGCTCTCTCCTCTTCTAACCCATGCCACTTACCCAGCCATATTGTTAAAGGAATCCTGTTCACTAAACACGGAAATATGATCTACTGTACCGGTCGAGCTTGGAATAATAAATTTCAGCTGGTATTGATCATTGGCTTGATAGGTGTAAATCTTATCGTCTCCGTTCACTTTGGTAGCGTCAGGCTTGCCGAGTGTTGCCTCAATTTGCTTCAGCGTCAGCTTTTGCAGCGCGGAATCACTTGAACGAACATCGAAGATTAAACTTCCTTTATTAAATCCAAACACGACATGTTTGTCAGTGTAGGTAGCATAAATACCTTTTCCCGCTGACTCTTGTTGATCAGGTTTGCCCCAATCCGCTTCGACCTCATCAATGAGTCCGGTATGAGCGGCATATTTTACACCGGGTACCTTCCCCTTTTTGGCAAGCTCGAGCAACTCTTTAAGCTGTTTGTCGCTATTTTGTGAATTTGAGCCGGTTGAATCTTTATCAGTCTCCGTAGGGGAGGAAGTCGCTGCTGGTACAGTTTCTGCTGGGGTGCTTGATGGACTAACTTCCGGCTCAGAGGTTGCTGTTACAGCCGTTTCTGTTGGCGCCGTTGCCTGGGATTCTGAATTCCCCGCCTCATTGTTCGAGCTGCATCCAGCAAGCCCAATCATTCCTGCGAGTAGGATAGAGCCTGCTATTAATTTTATCTGTACTGGCATGATGTCATCTCCTTAGTGGATTACCTTAAAGTCGTCTTGCAAAAGTCATCTTGCAAAAATGAAACTGAACATACAGACGAGGTGAAAATCAAATAGTTGCAGGATAGCGGCAATTTTTCTGGCTAACCCTCTTTTACCCATATCTACAAATATAAATTCATACACACTCTATTTTTCTACATAAAACCCTTTTTTCCGACACCTAACTCAAGTAAGTTTCTCTTTTAAAATCTCCACATAACTCCATCTAACTATAAGCTCGTAAACTCGTAAACTCATAAACCTATGAACTATATGACCTTACCCGTCATTCCCAGCCTCGAAGGGTTTCATTGCAGAACGTACAATAGAAAGGAGCTAATCCTGCTTGAAAAAGCGACCCATTGCAATCTGTACAATAGATTCCAACAGTAACCTCTTATCCGGCGAACTGCAATCGCGACATTTGTTGAATAATTTTCCATCCAAACGCAACCTTAATCCTCCAATCCGCATCTTATTAGTAAAGGGAGGGGAGCTACATCTGAATATTATAGAGAGAATTGTGGCAAAAGATGAGTCAGCTCTCCGCCTGTTAATGGACGAATATGGAGATATGCTGCTGCGAACCGCTTCTTTACTGCTCAAAGATAGACAAAGTGCCGAAGAAGCGGTACAAGATACTTTTATTCAAGCTTATGCCAAAATGAGTCAGTTACAGGAGCCGGATCGGCTGAAGGCATGGCTGATACGGATAGTAGTCAATCGCTGCCGCATGAGGCAAAGGACGTGGAGCTGGCGTAATATTTTCCCGGCGGGAGGGTCAGAGCTGCAAACTAACGAGGATGCTGACTTCACAGCCGGAGCGGAAGAGCTTTTTATGGTGGAATGGCATAATGTCAGGCTCGCCGAGTCCATGAGAAATCTCGACTATCTATACCGTGAATGTCTGACGTTATATTACTTTCATGAGATGAGCATCCGGGAAATTTCCGAGCAATTAAATACATCTGAAAATACGATCAAATCCAGACTCGCCAGAGGCCGGACGCTCTTAAAAAAGATTTTGGTGAAGGAGGGACATTTCTTATGAATACAGAACGCGATGCGGTCAAAAAGCAGCTGGATGAAGAATTAAAGAACCTCCAGTTCACTGGACACGACCGGGTCATTAAGCAGACTCATCCTCCAACCTTTGGAGCCCGTTTATTGGCGCTGTGGAATAAAGAAATTGAGATCCCTGTCAAACCTATAGGTGCGATCGGTGCTATTATTTTAGTAGTTTCGCTTACCCTACATCAACCAGAGGTTAAACAACAGCCACAACAAAATACCCCGCAGCGTGCGAACCGAGAACTAATCGAAGCTGGAGGCAATACGTATTGGAAGGATATCTACGAGCAGGCGGTGAAAAAACATGAGAATTAAGATAAAAATCAAACATCTGGTGTTATTCGTGTTACTCCCTGCCTCCCTGCTTATTCTTCTGTTTAACTTCTTACCTTCACAAAGGCAGATAGATCAGAGCACAGCTATTCAATCTAACATAGCTAGAACTGATCTTCTGCAAAAGCTGGCTTCCACAACCGGGAGTAAACGTATCGAGCTAATCCGTACAAACATCCTTGATAAGGATCACAGCTATGATCCCTACAGATATGACGTTAATGTCAGCCCTTCGATGAGCCAGTGGAGTAATGATGAAACCCAGCGTTCCGGTCTGTTACCGGAGGACATAGTACCTTTGCTTGAGGAATATATCCTTGAGGGGCCTTCGGATAATACACGTATATTTGCGGCTAAGCAGTTAGCTTATGAATATGATGCTCTTGGCCGAAAGGAAGATGGAGATCAAGCGCTAATCACCGCAACGAAACAGTCAAACAGCAACTCCGATATAGCTAAACAACTGGAGCTCCTTCGAGCGGAGCGAGCCCTAAATAGTGGCGATATAACAACCGCTGAAACAATTCTTGAACAAACCCCCTTTCCATCCGAGTATCAGGAAGAGCTAAACGCACAAAAAGCATGGCTTACCGGGCGTTTACTCTTTACAAAAGGCGAAGCGCAGGAAGCACTTGCCGTAGTAAAAGATGGCTTGGAGAGCTACAAAAAATTCTGGCAGGATATTCATAAACAAATGAACGCTGCCACCAGCAGTTCGAACGAAGGCTCCACAGACAATACAGGATCAGCAGCAGCAGCAGCACCAGAAGCTGGGACTTCAGATACTGAAAGACAGCTGGAATCGCTTCGAACCGCAATTCAGTCTGCTATAGATATGGGAAATACTTCAACTGCTGTCGTCTCCGGTACCCTTACACGAAGCGATGGCACCCCAGTTCCGCGGGCAGGTATTTTTCTCCGTGCTGAAAGCGAAGTTAACCATAGCATCACTTCTGCTGAACCCTACCGAATCGTCACAGATACTGAAGGACGTTTCGAATTTCACGGTGTGATTCCGGGCTTTTATCAGTTACAGCTTGGACTTGGCTATGATCAGATCGACGGCTGGACCTGGCCTGTACAATATGACGATTGGATTGAAGTTAAACCGGATGGCAGGTTGAATGAGAGCATAGTTCTACAACCTCTGCTTGAGCTGCAGTCTCCCATTAATCAGGAAACCCTAACGGGCAAGACCATAGATTTCCGCTGGAAAGCTGTTGAAGGTGCAGCTTACTATCGTTTAAGCGGTGGCGGGGAGGGGGCCGTGTTGGGTGTACAAATTCGGGATCGTATTGTAGATAATCATATCTCCATTCCAGTAGAAGAACTTTACGATGGCGGCGGTTTTTCCTATGGCAGCAGTGGAGATGGCTGGGAATCTATTGACCCCCTCTCCCTTCTCGGATTTATGAATCCCGAAGTGCGCTTTTCTTGGAATATTGAAGCCTTAGATGCAGATGGACGCCTGATTACCCGCAGTAATGGCTACAGGCTGAACGAAGACACTGTCGGCAATCTGCCGTTCTTTTATCTCAAGGAAAGAGAGCTTACTGCGGCTGACCAACTACTACTGGATAAGAAAACGGATCAGGCACTAGAAATGTACCAACAAAATATTGCCGATGACCCACAGGATGTTCATGCCCTGCACATGCTAGTAAAGATGATGCTGGCAAAATCGTCCCTCACAAAGGATACAACATTAGAAGATAAGGCGATTCCTTTACTCGAAAAGCTAATACAACTACAGCCTTCTACTAATTACGCCTTCACATTATCGCAGTACTATTTTGACCATGCCGACTGGAAGTCGTATAACGAATATTATTCCTACTACAACGAACTAAACCGACCCAATACTAACGGTTATGTACTTTCTATTAACGCCACAGCCCTCATGCAACAAGGGAAGCTTGAAGAAGCTCGTAAACAATTCGCGATCGCCCTAAAGTATGATGATAGCCATCGTTTTATTGGCAGCTTTTTGGCGGCAGAATTATACGCTGGTGAATCACTCTCTTCGGTAATGACACTTGCTGAGCGTTATCCTGAACTCAGCTTTGGTCATAGTGGGTATCGCTGGCCACAAATGATTAAACAACTGTTAGCGGAACGAAAAAATCAACCTAAAGTCTTTGACCAAGAGTTAAAAGAGAAGCTTGGATGGTATATGAATGGTCAAACTGATGAGTTAAAGCAATGGATCGCAAGTGCCAAACCCTCCGCTCTGAAGACCTTTATGCAGGAGGTTTTAGAGGTACGCTAATTCATTAAAATAAACCAAAATCCGGCCCCGCTCGATAAATTCGAGCATGGACCGGATTTTTAATTACACATAATCTTTTATTTAGATTTAGCTTCCATCATGTAATTCTGGAAATCCGTGATACTTGGGTTAGACATATAATGACCACCCTCTACTTCAATCGTTTGGCCTGTGATGAATTTAGATTCATCCGATGCCAGGAACAAAACCGTATTGCCGATATCATCGGCTTCACCGTGATAAGGTAGGGCGTTGAATTTTTGAAAAATATCCAATACAGCTGGCGGCATATTTCTTGCTGCCGCAGGTGTCAGGATCAGCCCTGGTGCCACGCCGTTACAACGGATTTTGTCTTTACCATATTGTGTAGCGATGTAACGAGTAAGGTTCACAACCGCTGCCTTAGAGGAGCCATAAGCAGTACGCAATGAATCCCCAGCGAATGCTGACATCGAAGCCGTGTTAATGATCGAGCCTCCGCCCGCTTTAATCATATGAGGAATAGCAAAACGGCTGCCTAACAGAACACTTTTAGTATTCACGTTCATCAGGCGATCCCATTCTTCCAAATCTATATTGACCACATCAAGGTCTTTTTGCAGATTAGTTAGACCTACATTATTGAACAATACTGTGATGGTGCCATACTGAGCAACAGTGAAATCAACAGCTTCCTTGATCGAATCCGCTTGGGAGGCATCTAAGAAAAGACCTTCAGCTTCTCCGCCTTCATTTTTAATCTTAGATGCTGCTTCTTTGGCTGCTTCCACATTAAAATCGGCAATGACAACCTTTGCTCCTTCTCTAGCTAATAGAGTGGCAGCTGATAAGCCAATACCTGAAGCGCCTCCAGTTACTAATGCAACTTTACCTTGAACTCTTCCCATGTTCATACCCCTTTATAATGTTATTGTGCTTCTAAGATGACTTGGTTTATGTTTCAGAGCTATCAAAGCTCGTTAACAACTTCTCATAGATTTTCAAGAATTGCTGCAGTTCCTCCTCATTGAGCTTTTGGAACATTTCAGCTCTTAGCTCCTGTCCCTTAAGCTGTGCTTCCTTCAGAACGTCTTTTCCTTTGTCCGTGATAGATAGAAGTACATTCCGTCGATCATCTTCGTTATATTTTCGCTCGGCCATCCCCTGCTTAATTAGTCGATTAGCAATGTTTGTCATTGCTCCTGGCGTATATCCTAGTCTCTTAGCCAAAATAGTCTGCTTCAAGGGGCCTTTTTTATTCAATTCACCCAAGACTAGAACTGGAGATATCCCAATATTGTGATCAAATGCGTTCATCCATCGAACAATAACTTCATTCGTAAATAATTCAACTGCATGTATTAGCTTAAAAATATCTGGATTTTCCAAGAGGTTCTCCTTTGACATTCATGATGATCGGCTGCTCATAAAAGTATTTTAACACTAAAATATTTAATAGTAAAATACCTAATATTAAAAAAAAGAATGCTTGGTGAAAAGCATTCTTCAAATTGCGGATTTATCAACAACATAAGTGCCAGCCAGCAAATCGTGAATCGCACGTTTACGGGGATGGAATCCAACCAACAGGTAATCCACCAGCATGATTGGACCCAGGATTTGAGTGAGGTCAAAAGCCAAATCCGACCATAAGGATAATTTGGCGGAAATAACGGTAAAGTCATAGCTGCTGACCGCAATTACCATTGAAAGAATCATACTAATCATTCGGAAAACATTTCGAATCAGAGCTTCCTTCACTGTTGGGTAATTCCCGTGTTCATTGACAATTTTTATTTTTAAAATCAGCTTCCCAGGGGTTCCGCCAAATCTAACGATCATAAAGATATCAAATGCGATAAACAAAATGTACTCCAGGATAATAGGTATCTCCGAGTGTAATGAAACAGCTAATGAATTGAGTATCCAGTATACGATAACCCCAGGTATTCCAATGACCAAGAAATCAAGAATGGAAGCCAGCACTCTTTTCCAAAACCCTATGAAATTCTCCTGATCCAAATGCTCGGGTAGAATGTTATCCATGCAAGCACTCCTCTCTCTATCGTTTACTTTGTCGCTCAATCCCTATTTAACAATCCCTTCCTCAGATGCTCTTGGATAATGGGCTCCAGCTCTTTGTTATTTTTAACAATTACCCGTTTATCAGACAGAGTATCCGTTAACTCTATAATCCTATGTGCGGCCTCCTGATCATATCCACTCTCAAATCCCTGATCACTTTATTAGGGTTCAAAATAACGATTAAGTCAGCAGCTTTAAAACTCTCTTGTCCCCATTTGTAATGTGCACCTTCCAGAATCCATGAGGGTTTATCAAGGATTTCTTCCAACTGAGCATCCCTTGCTTCAACTGAAAAACGCAAATTCTCGGCACTTCTGTCCCATACCAAGTTGTCTGTCTCGTAATACTCTACACCATATTTTCTAGATAACTCCCGGGCAATATAGGATTTGCCGCTGCCGCAAGCACCTATGATCCTAATCTTCATAAGCTCAGCTCAGCCCTAGCGGCAGGATTATTAGTCCTATGGAAATTACGGTGATTATTCTTGTGGTGAGGAGCGTTAGCTTTTGGTTCTTCTCTGATTTATACCAGCCTTTAAACTGAAAATGATTCCGGTACAGCATAAAAAATAACAATAAATTCCCGAATCCCATACTCCAGCTATACACGGGCTGACCAAATATCAATTGATAGATCAATCTTTCTGCCCAACCCAAAACTAATAAAGTCAGCACAAGCAATATACATAATCGAAGTAATTCCAATATAAAAGAGCCCAATTTCAGCAATTCTGCAACCATCCTCTCAAGGTTTCTTTATCGCCAAAAAATCCACATTCCTCCAAATTATACACCTTACACCTTACGTCTCCTATCTAAAAACACAACCTGTTCAAGATAAATTCATCCTGAGCAAGGTTGTGTTTTTTATCCGCTTAGGAGGATGCGGGTTTCCCCTCGCCCCTTAGTTCCTGTATTTGTCGCTGCAAATTAACGATTTCCGCCACTAGCGCTGCATTTTCCGCCTCAGAATCCACACTGCTACTCTGAATCAACTGATTCAGACGCAACTGCAGAAGGGCAAGGTCATCCTCCCGAGCCTGTTCTATACCAGTACGCAGACGGGTTCTGTCTTTTGCGAAGTATTCAGCATACGTTCCTTGAAAAAACTTTGGTGCCTGAGACGGCTCTAATATCGCCAAGCGATTAGCCACTTTAGAGTGAAGATAACGGTCATGAGAGACCATCACTAGTCCACCGGGATACACCATCAGTGCCTCTTCTACACGTTCCCTAGTGTCAATGTCCAGATAATTAGTGGGTTCATCTAAGACCAATAAATTCGCTTTTCCAAAATACAACTTGAGGAAAGCCACACGGCATTTCTCCCCCAGACTCAAATCCCCAATCCGTTTAAATACATCGTCCCGCGTAAATAAAAAGCAACCCAGAATTGTCCGCGCCTCCGTCTGGGTCATTCCCGGCAGTTCAAGCAAGCTATCCAGAATCGTAGAGTTCATCTCTAAGTTATCTAGCTCTTGTGCAAAATAACCGATTGTCGTCCGTGGATGCAGCCGTACTTCACCTTGTGTAGGCTTATTGATCCCTGCAATTAATTTCAGCAGCGTAGACTTTCCAACACCATTAGGACCCAGAATAGACAATCGGTCTCCCCGGTTTAGCGACAAGCTGAAATTCCTAAGAAAAGGCGCACTCCCCTTATAGGCAAACTCTATCTCACGGAGTGTCAGTAAAGAATCTGCCAGAAACTCTTCGCTTTCCAGCTTCATCTTCAGCTTGCCAGTCTCGCGGGGCAATTCTACACGGTTCTTATTTAACCGTTCCAGCGCAGCTTCCTTGGCATGGAAACGAGACACATTCTTCTTGGATTTCGAACGCAGGAAATCGTTTTGTCCGGCAGCACGATGCGCTTGCTGGAACCATTCTGCATACCGCCTAATGCTCTCCAACAGCTTCTCCTTTTCTTGCTCCTGCTTTTTATATTGTCCCTCCAATGTTCTCAACTCTATAGTCTTCTGCTCCCGGTACTGTGTATATCCACCCGAATAACGCCGGCATCCCTCCGGACTAAGCTCCAGCACAGACGTCGCAGTTCGATCAATAAATGTACGATCATGTGATACATAAAACACGGTTCCAGGGTAGTTGCACACCCAATGCTCCAACCACTCCATCGTTTCTCCATCTATGTGATTGGTCGGTTCATCCAGAATCAATAGCTTGGGCTGCCGGGCTAATAATGCTGCTAATTGCACCCGTGTCTTTTGCCCTCCACTAAGTGAGGCGTATGGCAATTCCCAGACTGCATGTTCAAGCTTGAGCTGCTTTAGACTTTTTTCCGCTTTGACCTCCCAGCCATATCCATCAAGCTGCAAGTAACGATCGTACACCTCTGCATATTCAGCCAACTCAGCTTCGTTATCAGCTTTCTGCTCCTGCAATCTCTGACTGAGGGCTTCGAGCTGGCGTTTTAATTCAGGCAGCTGCGCTGACCCTGAAAGAACGTAGTCCAATGCGGTTACTTCCCCTGGTACCTCAAGCTGTTGATCGAGCACACCCCATTCTTCAGATGACAGGCCATGATAGATACTTCCCTCTTCAAAAGTAAGCCGACCGATCAGCCCCTTAAGCAGTGTGGTTTTGCCAATCCCATTTCGTCCAAATAAAAGCACGCGCTCTCCTTCTGCTATCTCAAAGGATACCTCCTTAAATAAAGGGATCCCGTTCCATTCCTTACGTAAATTCTTCGCTTTAATTACAGTCATCTTTCATTCCTCCGATTTCATTGCAAATAAAAAACCGCAGCCAGCGGTCTGCGGTCGAATAGCGTATGAAGGGGGAATGTGCCCAGACATGGATAGACTACGGCCGTGATCACCTGCTGGATGCAGAGTAAACCAACACAATAGATAGAACTATCCATATAAAAGCATCGTAAGGCCCCCGACCGACACACGTATCCCTGACCGTTATCACCCTGCGCGGGTGCTCCGTGACTTGTGCATATGCACTTCACAAACTTTATGGTCTGTTTCAGGAAACGTGTTAGTTATTCATCAGTCGGTGGCCCTCCGTAATTGTCCGTATTTTTAGAATAAGTACAGTATATAACAATTTAAATCAGAAATAAAAGGTCAAGAACAATTATAACTTAATCTTTACCACCTGAGTCTGCGCATTCCACTGCACCTGAACAGCAAATAAATCAGGCAAGATACTCAGCGGAATTAGTAATCGGTTATTTTCATTGCGTGACGGTAAAATCGTAATGGATTTTCCATTCACAATAGCCTTATTGGATAATGGCTTATGTGTCACCGTACGATTGCCGATCGTAATTAGCAGTGCACCTGTCCCCGCTTCACTCTGCAAAGTTCCACCCAGTAAGGCCACGGATTCTCTCAGCGGAACAAACACACGGGAATTTTCCAATATAAAAGGATCCTTCAGCTTTGTTGTCGTCCCATTAATCTCAAAAGTCCCCGCAAACTTATTGCTTCCTACAGAATACCCGTTTTTAGTTGCAATATTCTCCATAGCCAGTGTGCTCGTTGTAATGATAACTCGAGTATTCTTGGCTACTTTTGGATACAGCCAATGAATATCATCATTATGCATTCGAATACAACCAGCGCTAACATACTTCCCTATCGATGACTCATTATTATTGCCGTGAATCGCATACGTCGTGCCATAGGTCCCGTTCACTTCCAGCCCCAGCCAGCGGTCGCCAAGCGGATTGGCCGGATCCCCACCGGGAATTTTCTCTTTGTAGTAGGGTCTGTTTTTTACTTTAACCACCATTTTGAAGCTACCTTCTGGCGTCAGTTCCTTCGACTTCCCTGTGGCAACCGGAAAAGTCTTCACCAGCTTGCCGTCACTGAAATACGCGAGTTTGTTTGTTTTTTTGTTCACGATGATCAGATCTGAGCCAGCAGCTTCCACCCTTCCAACTCCTGTAAAGCAAGCAGCGAACAAAAGCCCAAATACAAGCATCAGTTTAATGTTCCGCTGTAAAAAAGTTTGAAACCGGCCTCCCGAAAAGCATAAATTCATCTTGCTCCACCTCCGTTATATAAAGACGAAATCATTTCAAATATGTTGCGTACCAGCCTGTACCTATTCTTTTCAACTCGTCCCCTCCCGCTTGACGCAGAGATTGCAATACTGTAACCAGTGAATGCACGACAAAAAGCCGACCTTTGGATACGCAAAGATCAGCTAACGCATACACACATAAGTTGCGGACCCTAGAGCCCCTATTTGCAACTTTTTCGCTGTTTTGGGATGCTATCGGACTCCAGAGACCCTATTTGCATCTATTTCGCTGTTTTGAGATCCTATCGGACTCCAGCGCAGTTATTTGCTCAAATCACCTCGAATCCCTTGCTTTTCACGACCAATAGTGTCTCTCGGGTCCGAAACTCGCTCAAAAAACCCTAAAACACGCGAATAGCTGCATCTGAGTCCTTTAGCACAGTTCTACCTTGTTCTTTCCTATGTCTCTATCATTTCTGCCCTATGTCTCATACATTACTGCCCTACGTCTCATACATTACTGCCCTACATCTCATACACTTCTGCCCTATGTCTCATACATTTCCGCCCTACGTCTCATACATTACTGCGTCCGCTCATTTGCCCGTTACCGTTAGCACAGTTACCTACCACATCTGCACCAAAACTCCACCATTTTTCCACCACATCTCCACCACGCTCCGCTCCAGTCCCAGACTAACTGCGCTGCACATTTACCCGTATCCCATTCTACCGAAGCTCAAAGCACCAGCCCCCAAACTAACTACGGTTTTACCATCGAAGATCAGCTAGCGCATAAGCACATTAGTTGCGGACTCCAGAGACCCTATTTGCAACAAATCCGCTGTTTTGAGATGCTATCGGACTCCAGCGCAGTTATTTGCTCAAATCACCTCGAATTACTTGCTTTTCAGGACCAATAAGGTCTCTCGGGTCCAAAACTCGCTCCAAAAACCCTAAAACACGCGAATAGCTGCATCTGAGTCCTTTAGCAAACTAGTTCATTTTTGATTGGTAGTTAGTTCGTGTTTAGTTAGCTTTTCGTTCGCTTCTTGTTTCATTTCTTGTTAGTTTCTAGTTCGTTTCTTATTAGCTCCTACTCGTCTCTACCTCCTCCCTATCTCTTTGCCAGCTCATTTCTACTCCCTTCCGTTCTGCCGTTCTCCCCTTCCGCTCTTCCGTTTTTCCCTCCACCCCCACTACACACAAAAAAAGCCTTGATTCTCTTAATAGAGAATCAAGGCTTTCTAAATTGACCTTACACCCACCACATACCCTGAGGTTGGTCATGAATAAGAATGGATTGCAAATTGGTTACTGCACGTTGGAAGCCTTCGTCAACCGTCATAAGAGGGTCTTCATGCTCGATGCTCACCACGTAATCATAACCGTAAGTGCGCAGCGCGCTCATGATATCTGACCACTCAGATATGCTGTGCCCGCAACCAACGGAGCGGAAGGTCCATGCGCGGGTCTGCACATCGCCATAAGGTTGCATATCGGTCAAACCATACATATTGATGTTGTCCTGATCCAAGTAAGTATCCTTGGCATGGAAATGGTGAATCGCGCCAGCTTTACCGAGAATCTTAATAGCACCTACAGGATCAATACCTTGCCACCACAGATGGCTCGGATCCAGATTGGCTCCAATAGCATCGCAAGTTGCTTCTCTAAGCTTCAAAATCGTATAAGGGGTATGGCACAGGAAGCCGCCATGCAGCTCGATGCCGATCTTAACGCCATGCTCCTCGGCCAGCTTGCCGATTTCCTTCCAGTAAGGGATCAGCTTATGTTCCCACTGCCAGGTTTTGATGTCGCTGTACACGGTAGGCCAAGGCGTGACTGGCCAGTTCGGTGCTTTTGCCTCATCGCTGTCCCCAGCCGTTCCCGAAAAGGTGTTCACGACCTTAACACCCATGAGTGAAGCCAGCTTGATCGATTTACGGAGAATTTCATCCCCAGCGCGGGCTTCTTCTTTATCTGGTGAAATCGGGTTATTATGGCAACTGAAGGCACTGATCATAATGCCACGTTTCGTGAACTTTTCCAAATATTCTTGACGTGCTGACTCGCTGGCAAGCAGCTCATCTGTCGGACAGTGAGCATTACCGGGATTACCACCCGAGCCGATTTCTACCGCATTCAAACCTGCGGCGGCGATTTTATCTAACATCTCGTCAAGACTCAAGCTTCCAAATACAGGATCAAATACGCCTAATTTCATTTATACGACCACCTTTTCTTTGATAGGCTCTAAGGCTTCAGAATGTCCGTAAACCGGATAGTCACGTTTCGTTGGGGCACACCAGTTCACGCCATTGATGATAACTTTTTGAATATCCTTGTTGTAATAGGTTGGGTAAGATTCATGACCAGGCTGGAAATAAAAGATCTTACCGCTGCCTCTACGGTAGGTCGATCCGCTTGGGAAGACGTTGCCGCCTTCGAACCAGCCGACAAATACAAGACTCTCTGGTGCTGGCACATCAAAATGCGCACCGTACATTTCCTCTTGCTCCAAGTCGATGTATTCACCAATGCCCTCAGCAATCGGGTGACTTGGGTCCATGACCCACAGGCGCTCCTTCTCCTCAGCTTCACGCCATTTCAGATCGCAGCTGGTGCCCATTAATTTCATAAAGATTTTGGACATATGGCCCGAATGAAGCACTACAAGTCCCATACCTTGCAGCACTCGCGCATGTACACGGTTTACAATCTCATCACTTACTTCATGATGGGCGATATGTCCCCACCAGATCAGTACATCCGTGTTATCCAATACCTCTTGCGTCAGTCCGTGCTCTGGTTCATCCAGCGTAGCTGTCTGAGTGTCCAGTCCTGCTTCTTGAAGGAAGCTGGCCAGTTGTCCATGAATACCTTGCGGATAGACCTTAAGAATTCTTTCTTCCTGCCGTTCATGACGGAATTCATTCCATACGGTTACTCTTGTCACTTGGGACACACTCCTAGTTCATATTTATCTATGACCATCGAATTTGCTTAATTATTCAAAAAACACAGGCATTCCAGTTTCAGAGGATTTATAAATAGCCTCCAAGATGCGAGTCACAACCAACGCCTGCTCCGGCTTCACCACAGGCTCGGTGTCATTTACAATGCTGTCAATCCACTGAGCTGCCTCTATCATCGCAGGATCATCTCCCGCACCATCATAAAAGTCGACGCCACCGGCATCCAGACCGATATGCTTTTCAAATGTTTTACCGTAGGCTTCTCCGTTAATGCGCAGACCCTTCTCCATATCTGCTCCGCCTTCAGTCCCACAAAGTACCGTTTTGGCCTCACCGACATCGAGTGTATTCAGTGCCCAGCTTGCTTCTAAGACGATGGTAGCCCCATTCTCCATAGTGATGAATCCAATGGCGGAATCCTCAACTGTAAACTTCTCAGGATCCCACGGGCCCCAAGCATTTGCAGCATTTTTACGACCGGACAGCTTATGATAAGCGTTGCCCACGACATATTTAGGTTTGTAATTATCCATCATCCACAGGGTCAAATCGAGCGCATGGGTGCCGATATCAATCAACGGACCGCCGCCTTGCGCTTCTTCATCCAAAAACACACCCCAAGTTGGGACAGCGCGACGACGGATAGCCTTAGCTCTGGCGTAATAGATCTCACCAAGCTCATTATTCTCACATACCGCATGCAGATAAGCTGAATCTGGTCTGAAACGGTTCTGATAACCGATGGTCAGCTTTTTCCCAGTTCGCTCTGAGGCCTCGATCATCGCTTGTGCTTCTGCCGTGGTTTTAGCCATCGGCTTCTCACACATTACGTGTTTGCCTGCTTCCATAGCCGCAATGGAAATCTCCGCATGGGAAATGTTCGGCGTACATACATGAATCACATCTATACTTGCATCGTTAAGAAGCTCTTTATAATCTGTGTAAACTACGGACTGCTCATCTCCAAACTCCGCTTTTGCCTTCTCGGCACGTTCAGCGACGATATCACAAAAAGCAACCATTCGCGCACCTTCTACTTTTTTTAACGCGGGCATGTGCTTGCCGTTCGCAATACCTCCGCAGCCGATAATTCCTACTGTTAAAGTCATTCTGGTCTAACCTCCACTTATTCCTGTTTTGATATCTCTATCATACAAAGCTGAGGAAAGGCTTTCTTCCTGCAATCTTGCTGTATTATTCCCGAATATTGTCTTGTGGTATTTCAGCGGGGATATCCCCGTCGCTTCCTTGAAAAAATGATGGAAGGTCTTCACGCTGCCAAACCCGGCTGCTTCCGCCACGGCAGACATCGGCAGATCTTCATTGATCAAGATCCACTTGGCTTTGTTAAGCCGGTATTCGTTTAAGAACGCGATAAAGGTCATGCCCGTGTTTTTCTTGAACAATTTGGTAAAATAATAAGGACTAAAACCCATATAATTAGCTACCTCATTCAGCGAAATAGCCTCCTGATAATGCTGCTCCACATAAATAAAAATCCGCTCTAGTCTCTCCAATGTTTCTCTCGATTGATTCAGTGTATCTTCTGAGAACTTAGGCTGTTTATTGATCGGACTTTTCGGTACCTCACGTAAAATAACGGTCAGCAGTTCAAACAATCTAGCCTTGATTAGAAAAACATACCCTTCTCTTCGCTGTACATCTTCCTCGTAAATACTCTCAATCAGCCCTTTGACCTTCGCGGCAGTTGCCACGGGCCATCTAGAACTGGAATACTCCATAAGCGTAAAGACCTCACGAAGTGAGTAGTCATTACCGTTCAAAGCGGCTACTTCCTGAAACAAATTCAGGTCAAATTGAATCACTACCCGTTCACTCTCAGGTGAAGAGAGAAAATAATGCACATCCCCACCATTGATAAACTGAACCTCGCCCTGCTCCATGTGAATAGGGGTATCGTTAATTCCCAGATTCAGGCTTCCTTTGGTAACATAGATAATTTCAATTTCTTTATGCCAATGCGGATAACATAACGTATCACCATTGCAGAGTAAACTGCGGTAAGGAAAGTGCTTATCCACATCCGGAATCTCGAGATAAATATTCATAAATACAACTCCTTATCCGAGTAAATCATTAAAACCAAGGCTTTCATGCCATATTTAAAAATTTTACGTAAGCGTTTACTCTCTAAATGTTAGACCTCCAATATTCTTTTGTCAATTCCGATATTTCTAAGTAAATTTTTGGTATATACATCGGTATCATTCCTATTAAAAGATTACTGCTCTTGCGTAGTTTTGATCATTTTTTTATTTTTTAAGTACAGTTGACAAAAGCGCCTACCAGCATTTATATTCGGGGTAAGCGTTTACGTTCTCTTCCTTCATAACTTACTCTCATCAGCGTAAGCGTTTAATTCAAGGATAACCGTAGTTTAAGGAGCTCATAGGAATGAACCCAACGATTAAAGATGTTGCACAGAAAGCGAACGTTTCCATTGCCACAGTCTCTCGCGTGCTAAACAATTTAAGTGGGTATTCGGACAAAACGAAACAAAAGGTAAATGAGGCGATCAAAGAAATTGGTTATCAACCCAATGCGATTGCCCGGGGTCTAATCAATAAGCGTACACAGACCATTGGTGTTATGTTCCCTAGTGTTTCTGGTGCCTTCTCTTCCGATCTGCTCAAAGGTATTGAAGAATTGGCCAATGACCGGAACTACAGTGTGATGGTATGCAATACCGATCAGGACGGTAAAAGAACGTTGAAGTATTTGCAGCTCCTGAGAGAGAAACAGGTTGATGGCATTATTTTTTCGAGTGAAGTCCTTAAGAAAGAATATTACGATGTGCTAGAAACCATGAGGATCCCCGTTGTACTGGTCTCTTCCCAAACAGAATTCGCCAAGGTCCCTTATGTGAAAGTAGATGATTATCGAGCTGCTTTTGACGCTATCCTCTACTTAATTTCAAAAGGTCACCGCAAAATAGCCATGATTAGTGGGAACCCTAGCGATCTTATCGCTGGTGCGCCAAGAGCAGAAGGTTACAAGCATGCGCTTGAAGCAAATGGCATTCCTTTTGACAGCCGCTATCTTGCTTACGGGGATTTTTTGTATGAGAGCGGAAGTATAGCTATGGAGACTCTTTTGGAGCAAGCGCCTGATGTGACTGCCGTTTTTGCTGCTAGTGATGAAATGGCGATTGGTGCCCTCTCCACCGTTATCAAAAATGGTCTAAGCGTGCCCGAGGATATCTCCATTATGGGATATGACGATCTTGGATTAGCCAAAATGGTTATTCCGCCTTTAACAACAGTACGCCAACCGCTGTACGATATTGGAAAGATCGCCGTGGAGAAGCTCATTCAGATGATTGAAACAGGCGAGTCTGTGAACAGCCAGATTGTCGATCACACAATTGTGGAAAGACAAACGGTAAGATCGCTTACCTAAGTCTTTTTATCAATATTACGTAAACGTTTACTGTCTCTTTTATGGCATACCCGTCGCTTAGAAGAACATGCATATCATTTAAATTTGCAATCAACGTAAACGTTTACTCTTACCAAATTCACCATAATACCAACACATTATTAGGAGGATTTATCATGAAAAAAACAATTAAACCCGTAATGGTTAGTCTACTGGCTATGTCCGTGCTTAGCGCCTGCGGTAGCAATAGTGGTAACAATGCGGCTGACAACACATCTAGCGGCGGGAACTCCTCCGGTGACAAGGTGAAAATCGAGTTTTTCCAAAATAAGACCGAAGCCAAAGCCACCTTCGACAAGCTGGTTGCGAAATTTAATGAAGCCAATCCGAACATCGTAGTCACTCAAGTGAACCCACCGGATGCCGAAACAGTGCTGAAGACTCGTGCAGCTAAAAAAGACATCCCTGACGTAGTGGGTATCGGAGCCACTGACACCTACAAAACATTATCCGGAAGTGGTCTGTTTGAAGACTTCTCTAGTGATCCACTTGCTGAAAGTATCCAGCCTGCTTATGTTCAAATGCTGAAAGACCTGACGGGTTCTAGCGAGCTGAATGGTCTTCCATTCTCTTCGAACGCAAGTGGTGTCATTTACAATAAAGCGATGTTCACTGAAGCCGGCGTTACTGTGCCAACCACTTGGGACGAGTTCATTGCCGTCGCTCAAAAGTTCAAGGACAGCGGTAAAAATGCTTTTTACCTGACCCTTAAGGATTCCTGGACAACCCTTACGCCGTTCAACTCCCTTTCTACAATCATAAAAGGCAATGATTTCTTCAAGCAGCGTACTGAAGGTACTGTGACTTTCGCAGACAGCTTCAACGAAATTGCTGAAAAGCTGCTTAAGCTGACGGAGTTCGGTCAGAAAGATATTTTTGGAAAAGGCTACAATGACGGCAACACAGCTTTCGCAAAAGGTGAATCTGCAATGTATCTGCAAGGGGTATGGGCGATCCCAGAAATCGTGAAGGCTAATCCATCCATTGAGCTTGGTGTATTCCCTTTCCCAGCGACAAATGATGCTGCTAACAATAAGGTCATTTCTGGCGTAGACACATTGTTGACTATCTCTAAGAGCACTAAACATAAAGAAGAAGCTAAAAAATTCGTGGAATTCCTGCTCCAGCCTGAGAATGTTAGCCTCTACATTAACGAGCAAAAAGCATTCCCAGCTGTGCAAGGTGTAACACAAGATGATCCGACAATGGACGGCTTCAAAGCAGCATTTACCTCAGGTAACTTGGCCGACTTTGCGGACCACTACATCCCAAGTGCCATGAAAGTGGATACCATCAATCAAGCCTTCCTGCAAAAGAAAGATGTTGATGCGTACCTGAAACAGCTTGATAAAGAATGGGATAAGGTAGCTGACCGGAAATAACGAGACCTGACAAATAAGAGCCGAGAAAGAGAACGGGACTCCCCCTTCTCTTTCTCTTTTCCAAGGAGGATTACATGATGGCCAAACGCCGAGTCGCCTTTTATCTAATGACTATACCGGCATTGCTTCTTTTCTTTGCCTTTCACACCTTTCCTGCACTGCAGGGTATTTACTATTCGTTCACTAACTGGGACGGCTTCAGTGACAGCTTTGATTACGTAGGATTTAAGAACTTCATTAACATTTTTCAAGACGAAAATGTGCTGAATTCATATGTGTTCACTTTTAAATATGCCATCTTAACAACTATTCTCATCAACATCATTAGTTTGTTGATTGCGCTTGGACTTAACGCCAAGATTAAAGCCAAAAACTTTTTCCGCGGTGTATATTTCCTGCCTAATATCCTCAGCGTGCTGATTGTCGGCTTTATTTTCAACTATTTGTTCGCAAATGTATTCCCTATCTGGGGCGAGAAGCTTGGCAGCGAATTCCTTTCGCAGAACATTCTCGGCAACTCCGATTGGGCCTGGATCGGTATCGTCATTGTAGCCGTCTGGCAGGGAATTGCTTATAACACGATTCTCTATCTGGCAGGTCTACAGACGATTCCGCAAGATCTTTACGAAGCCTCCAATCTGGACGGCGCTAGCCGCTGGAGAGAATTCTGGAGCATTACTTTTCCAATGCTTGCTTCCTTCTTCACGATCAACATGGTGCTGGCGATGAAGGGCGGCTTAATGGTATTCGACCAAATCGTAGCCTTGACAGGTGGGGGACCTGGACGTTCAACACAATCCATTGCCCACTTAATCTATACAGGCGGCTTCCAAGGCGGAGAATTTGCCTATCAATCGGCGAACGCCGTGATTTATTTTATCGTGATCGTTGTGATCTCCGCCCTTCAGCTTAAATTTCTGCAGAAACGGGAGATGGACTTATGATCAAAAAATCAAGCAACTGGCCTGCAACGATTCTTATCGCGCTAGGCTCACTACTGATCCTTTTTCCGCTGTACATGACTATTGCTATCGCGTTAAAGAATCCCGAGGAAATGGCTCAATCCATCTTTTCACTGCCGACTGGCCTGCATTTTGAGAATTTCGCCAATGCCATTAAGGCAACTAATTTCTTCAACACCTTGGGAAATAGCGCCACGATCACAATAACTTCAGTAGTGTTCATCTTGCTTACCAACTCCATGGTAGCCTACGCGATTGCCCGTAATATGAACCGAAAATTCTTCAAAGCGCTCTACTTTTATTTTATCAGCGCAATGTTTATTCCTTTCCAGATTATTATGCTGCCTGTGGTCAAAGTGACAACGGATCTGCATATGAACAACATTCTGGGTCTTATTATTCTATACATTGTTTATGGCTTGGCTTTTAACGTGTTTGTATACACTGGCTATATCCGCTCTATTCCTTATGAGCTAGAGGAAGCTGCCACAGTAGATGGTGCAACGACATTCGGAACGTTCTGGAAGATTATTTTCCCACTTCTTGCTCCGGTCAGTGCAACAATTGGTATCCTCTCTTGTCTGTCGACTTGGAACGACTTTATGCTGCCGTTGATTCTGCTCGGTGATCAGGATTCATACACACTTCCGCTTGTACAGTATGTCTTCCAAGGTCAATTCAGCACAGATTTCAACTTAGCCTTTGCTTCGTATCTGCTCGCTTTATCCCCGATGCTCGTGGTCTATTTGTTCGCGCAAAAATGGATTATAAGTGGACTAACATCAGGGTCCATTAAATAACTAAGATTTATATAGAGAGATAGGAGAGTTATACATGGATAAGAAATGGTGGAAAGAAAGCGTAGTTTATCAAATCTACCCCCGCAGCTTCAAAGACAGTAACGGGGACGGCATCGGTGATCTGCAGGGCATTATCTCGAAACTCGATTATTTAAATCAGCTTGGCGTCGACGTAGTCTGGTTATGCCCGGTATACGAGTCGCCAAACGACGATAACGGCTATGATATCAGTAACTATCAAACTATTATGGATGATTTCGGAACACTCTCTGATTGGGAGGAACTGCTAGCTGGACTTCACAGCCGCGGCATGAAGCTGATTATGGATCTCGTGGTCAACCACTCCTCTGATGAGCACGCTTGGTTCGTGGAGTCCCGCAAATCGCAGGGTAATCCTTATCGTGATTATTATATCTGGCGGCCGGGCCAGGACGGACAGACGCCTAACGACTGGGGTTCCTTCTTCAGCGGTTCGGCTTGGGAATTCGATGAGAAGTCGGAGGAATATTACCTCCATCTCTTCTCGAGAAAGCAACCCGACCTGAATTGGGATAATCCTAAGCTGCGCCAGGAAGTCTACGATATGATGACCTGGTGGCTGGACAAGGGCATTGACGGATTCCGCATGGATGTAATCAACTTGATTTCCAAAGTACCGGAATTACCTAGCGTTGCCCCAGAAAATAACGGAGAACAGCCTACGTACCACTTCGGAGGAGACTATTTCGTTAACGGACCACGCGTACATGAGTATATGCAGGAAATGAACCGTGAGGTCCTGTCCAAGTACGATATTATGACAGTCGGCGAAGCCGTTAATGTCACTCCCGAGGAGGCTTCCTTGTACGTTTCCGAGGATCGCAACGAGCTTAACATGGTATTCCATTTCGAGCTCATGGACGTCGATTCCGGACCTGGAGGCAAATGGAATGTGCAGCCTTGGAAGCTGGCGGACATCAAGTCCATCATTTCCAAATGGCAAGTCGCGCTGGACGGTAAAGGTTGGAACAGTCTGTATATGAACAACCACGATCAGCCGCGTATGTTATCCCGCTTCGGAGATGATAAGTTATATCCGAAAGAGTCTGCCAAGATGCTCGCAACACTGCTGCACACGCTCCAAGGCACACCTTACATCTATCAAGGCGAAGAAATCGGCATGACGAATGTACAGTTTGATTCCATCAACGATTACAAAGATATTGAAATCTTGAATATGTATAAAGAATACTTGGCTGCCGGACATTCGGAAGAAGCTATCATGAACTCCATTTACATTAAAGGCCGGGACAATGGCCGTACGCCAATGCAATGGAACGCCGAGCCGCAGGCAGGCTTCACGACGGGCTCTCCTTGGATAGCCGTAAATCCTAATTACAAGGAAATTAATGTGGAGCAGGCGCTGGCTGATCCTGATTCTATTTTTTACTATTATAAGAGACTTATTGAGCTACGCAAGCAGCATGAAATTATCGTATATGGTAGCTATACGATCTTGGCTGAAGAGAACGAGCAAATCTATGCTTATCTGCGTACTCTTGGAGAAGAACAGCTACTGGTTGTATTGAATTTCTTCGGAGAGCCTGCGACCTTCGAGCTTCCTCCCACTGTGAAATTTCAAACGAAGGAACTGCTTATTGCCAACTACGAGGTAAATCCAGAAGAAGAACTAAATACAATTCAGCTTCGCCCTTATGAAGCTCGTGTGTATAAGCTTAAATAATTACCCCCTTGCATGGAAACAACAAAAAGGAGCCTCATGGCTCCTTTTTACTTTCCTCCAACAGCTACCGGATTGACCTGTACCTGTCCCGCGTTCAATTTCTCAATAATCGCCAGTAAGAAGGTTTCGGCTAGGCTGTTCTTTTTAATCGCTCTGGCGGCTTCTTCCAAGGTAAACCATTCAGCATGATCAACCTCAGTACTCACCTGGCTCAAGTCCTCCGAATCTGCAACACCTATAAAATTCAGCATTAGCGTATTGGATGGTGCGAAGTACAAGCTGCGCATATATTCATAAGCGACAATATCAAGTCCTACCTCTTCTTTTACCTCACGTACGAGAGTCGTTTCCGCATCTTCACCTTTGTTCACGTATCCTGCGAGTAATATGTAGTCTGGTCGATTATATTGCTGAATTAATAAAATCTTGTTTTTCTCCCTGTTTAATACTGCTGTACTAATCGCCGTGCTGAAAATAGGGAATCGGAACATTTCACATGCATTACAATAAGGTACCTGCCCTTCCCCATCGGCTTCTTTCATTACTAACGCAGTTCCACATTCCAGGCAATACTTCAAACTGATCGCTTCCTTCTATTCTAAGTTAGCCTAATTCTACTCCAATTGAGGAGGAATCCGGTGATACGTAGCTTGTTCAAACCCGTATGCTAAGGCTATGAGCGTAGGCTCGCTATAAGCTTTTCCGGAAAAAACAACACCAAAAGGCCCCCTGGTCGAATCCCCATCCGCATCAATAATGCCTTGAGATACATATCCCGCCGGAACGGTAACTAATGGATAACCTAAGCGTGCCGCAATATACATGCCATCTACATCACCAGGCAGCAATAACGCGTCTAAACTATATTGTTCCAACACATAATCTATTCCTTGCTCAAGCGCTAATTCCTTGTATTCTTGTCTCTTCTCTTCATAGACCTCTTCAGTTAATGTTATTTCTTCTGATCTTGTCAGAGTGTCTTGTCCATATTGCAAGGCAAACTCAGCATGTCTTTCATTATAGGCTATCAATTCCTGCAAAGAGTGAATCGGAACGGATTCATCTACTTGTGCTAAATACTGGTTGAGCCCTTTTTTAAATTCATAACAAATCACATCATTATTCCAATTCTGTTGTTCAACATGTACTGTGACAGGATCTATAATGGTAGCCCCTTCATTCTTCAAGGTCAAGATAGCTGCTTCCATAATTGCAAGCCTCTCAGTGTCTAAATGCTTATAATAATGCCGTGGAATACCTATTCTTGCTTGTCGTATAAAGCTTTTATCTAAACTTGAAGTATAGTCTGTATAAGCGTATTTTTTGCTTGAAAATGTTGCTGAATCGTTGGCGTCCACTCCGGTTAATGCCCCTAAAATAATTGCCGCATCTGTAACCGTTCTAGCTATAGGGCCAGGTGTATCCTGACTTACTGAAATGGGAATGACTCCAGTACGGCTGACTAATCCCACCGTAGGTTTGATTCCGACAAGAGCATGTTGGCTGGCTGGACCGATAATAGATCCTGCGGTTTCCGTTCCGATCGCTGCTGCTGCCAGATTCGCTGCTACGGCTGCCGCAGGCCCAGAGCTGGAACCACTGACAAATACCGTCCCAGGTCCATACGGATTCAGTACAAGCCCTCCCCGCGAGCTATATCCCGCAGGCATTGTACTAGACATAAAATTAGACCATTCCGACATATTCGCCTTCCCAAGTAAAATAGCCCCCGCCAATCGAAGCTTGGTCGCTACAAATGAATCTTTTGCCGCAATTGATCCAGCTAAAGCTACAGAACCGGCACTTGTATGCATCTTATCCGCGGTGTCTATATTATCCTTCAATACAATAGGAATACCGTGCAGGCTCCCCCGGCTCCCTTTTTCTGCTCGTTCTTTATCGAGTGCTCGCGCGATTTGTATAACCTCTGGATTTATTTCTAAAATAGAGTTTATGTCTATATCGTATTTATGGATCCGCTCCAAATACACTTGAACTATATCCTCTGAGTTGATTAAACCTGCTTCCAGAGCCTCTTGCATTTTAATTATATCCGTCTCAATAATCCATTCCTGAAGTTTATTCTTCATACGAATAACTCCTTCCAAAAAAATAAAAATGCCTCTAGTATAAACCTACCACAAAATTTCACCTCAATAATATGGAGAGTTTAACTATAGTTATATTCAGCTATTTGACTCCCTCGGCTACAGATGATAGGGTATTTTCGAAGTTAAATTTTTCCGGGAGGGAACACCCATGACGGAAGTAAAGCTTAGCATCGGATACGACGAATTCGAAGAAGGTCAAAGAATTGGCAAAGCAATTGAGAAGTTAAGCAGCAGCGCTGAAAGTGCGTCACTAACCAGCCTAATTATTGGTGATTGGGGGCAAGCCTACGAGAATAGCTCCGATGAGGTTGTGGATGCGCTGGTTACGCATAGTGCAAGCTTCCCTGCTTTACGCAAGCTTTTTATTGGTGAGATGGGTTATGAGGAGTGCGAGATTTCTTGGATTACCCAAAGCGATCTATCACCGCTGTTGCCTGCTTTTCCAGAATTACAATCACTCACCATTCAAGGTGGAAATGAGCTAAGCCTCTCAGAGCTAAAACATGACAAGTTAGAAAAGCTAATTATTATTACTGGTGGCTTGAGTAAAACCGTGCTTGAAAATATTGCAGCCAGCCAATTGCCGAATTTGCGTAAGCTGGAACTATATCTTGGCGTAGATAACTACGGCTTTGACGGAAGCCTCGCAGATATTCTACCTCTTTTAGAAGTAGGAAAGTTCCCTAAACTTACCTATCTGGGATTAAAAAATAGCGAAATACAAGATGAAATCGCCGGTGCAGTAGCAAATGCTCCAATTCTGGATCAGTTGGATACGCTAGATCTGTCTCTAGGTACCCTCAGCGACGAGGGGGCTGAGTTGCTTCTAGCCAGCGAGAGAATCAAGGGACTAAAGGCATTGAACCTAAGCCATCATTATATGTCTGACGAGATGATCAGCCGCTGGCAAAAGAGTGGATTGCCTGTCGATGTCAGCGACAAGCAGGAAAGCGATGATGAGGAAGACTGGCGTTATCCTTCCATCACAGAATGAGCCCCTCATGCGGCCAATGATCGTTATTGGTATTCCCGGAGATAAACGAACTAGCGGCATTCAGCAAGCGCGTTCCGATCTCGGAATGCCACCCGCCATCATTTTATCGTATGCTGAGTTCCTGCAAGGTCAATCGTTAGGTGATCTGCTGGAAGTGCAGAAGCAGCAGTTATCCAGCCAGCCGGCTGTTTATAACGGAATAGATCTCAGTGCGGCTCCCCCGCTGCTGAGATTGGAATCGCCTGGAAGCAGCTTTGAGGTAGAACGTGCCTTGATCGCTCTCGGCGCACCGGATGCCGTTGATGTTGACGATTCGCTGCATCCCTACGCTGAAAGACCTGATCCGCGCCCACTCCGTGTGAAGGTAGCTCATCAATTGAAGGAGATGCAGGGTGTCCTGCATCATCCTTCGCAATGGTTCCGCGGTTATTGCCGCATGCTGGCTAGACTACAGCGCGAAGCCAAAGAGGTTTGTCCAGGTTCGCTATGGTTAAATGACCCCGCAGACATTGCGGCCATGACCGATAAACGTCGGACCCAACAGATTCTAAGTGAGGCAGGCATCACTATTCCTCGTCCATTAGGCGTGGAACAGCAGCCTACGGACTATGCCTCTCTCCGTGGGATGATGAATACCCGGCGAATGCACCGGGTATTCATCAAGCTAGCCTTCGGCTCTGCCGCTTCCGGGGTGATCGCCTATCAGCTCCATCCCGTTACAGGTGCCGAAGTTGCCTTAACTACAGTAGGGGTCGAGAATTACATCACCCGACCGCCCATTTACTATAATTCCGGTAAACTGCGGCGGTACACAGATGCCGCCACGATCTCCGGCATTATTAACTGGATTTATCGGCATGGTGGTTATGCCGAGCAATGGATTCCTAAGATCGGCCATAACGGCAAAGCCTTCGATATCCGCCAGCTCGTGGTTCTCCGCGAAGCCTGTCATGCAATTGCTCGTGTAAGTTCCACCCCAATTACGAATCTGCATTTACGCAGCCAGCGAATGTCTCCTTCGGAAGCCGGTCTATCAGAATTCATACAGGAGCAGGTACGAAATACCGCGTTGCAAGCGCTGGCGGCATTTCCCCGTTCTGGAGTTGCCGGGATAGACGTGCTGATATCTGGAGGATCGCAGCAGTGTTTTGTCGCCGATGTTAATCCTTTTGGCGATTTGCTGTACGATGTGAAATACCGTGGCTGCAGCACCTACGAATGGGAAATGAAGGTATTAACCGCCAGAGACTATATTACTCATCCCTCAACACCGCTTATAAAGGAAGGATCCTCTTAATGGATATGAACACTATCGTTGGCACCCATGACATTCTAATGATCACACTCGATACCCTTCGATACGATGCAGCTACTATGGAGGAAGCGAACTGCCCGAACCTGTGCGGAACGGGATCCTGGGAGAAAAGACATACTCCCGGCAGCTTTACTTATGCGGCCCATCACGCTTTTTTCGGCGGCTTCTTGCCTACTCCAGCTACAACGGATAAGACTGAGCATATCCGCATGTTCCATTCCCGAAATACCGGAATGAAGACGCATCCTCATACATGGCTGTTCGATACGCCGGATATCGTGTCAGGACTTGCTGCTGAGGGCTATCGTACGGTTTGTATTGGAGGCGTTATTTTTTTCACCAAAAAAAATCCACTCGCTCGTGTGTTGCCAAGCTATTTCCAGCAAAGCTACTGGCGGATGACCTTCGGTGTGACCAATCCGCGTTCCACAGAGCATCAGGTGAACCATGCCTTGAAGCTGCTAAGAGATACTCCTAGCGAGCAAAGATTGTTTATGTTCCTCAACGTCTCTGCCATTCACGGACCAAATCATTATTTTGTACCTGGTGCTAAAAAAGACTCCGTAGACAGCCAGCGCGCCGCTCTTCGTTATGTGGACGGTGAACTGGGCCGGTTGTTCGATGCGTTCCGGGAACGCGGCAATCCGGTCTTCTGCCTGGCTTTTTCAGATCATGGAACCGCTTATGGCGAAGACGGCTATCAGGGGCATCGCCTTGCCCACGAGACGGTCTGGAACGTCCCTTATCGGGAATTTATTTTATAATATTTATACCAAGGAAAGGATGGAGAACTGATATGACGTTATCGTCCTTCTCTTTAGAAGAGCTTCACAAGTGGAAAGACAGCATTACTGCTCACCCTTACCGTTCTTATCTGTATTCCTATCCACACAAAACGGCTTACAGGGATTTGCAGCCTCCGATGCCGCTAGAAACACTCTGGCGTGATGAGCCTGCGGAATCTTTCTTTCTATATATGCATATTCCATTTTGTGGCGCACGCTGCGGATTCTGCAACCTATTTACCCTGCCTGATAAACGCGCTAATGTTCATGCCACATACGTGGATGCACTGGAACGCCAAGCAAAGCAATGGGCGGAATTCACCAGACATAAACCTTATGCGCGCTTTGCGATCGGCGGTGGAACTCCCACCCTGCTGGCAGCAGATCAGCTCCGCCGCTTGTTCCACATTGCCGTTGATACGATGGGACTGGATACAAATACAGCCTCCATCTCAGTGGAAACTTCACCGGAGACGATTACCGAAGAGAAGTTGAATATTCTAAAAGAATATACGGTGGATCGGGTCAGCATGGGCATCCAAAGTTTTGTCGCTGCTGAATCGGCGGCCATCTATCGCCCACAAAATCCGGATGAGGTGTATCGGGCACTAGAGCTGCTGGGGAAATATGATTTTCCCATATTAAATTTAGATCTGATCTACGGGCTTCCGGGGCAGACGGTCGACTCTTGGCTATATTCGCTCAATCAAGCGATCAGCTTTGAGCCAGAGGAAATTTTCATCTATCCGCTCTACACCCGAGAGCATACGATTGTGAAGCCTGGTGATATCCAGCGTCAGGACGATATTCGCCTAGATTGCTACAAAGCCGCTGGGCAGCTGCTTAGAGCGAGAGGATATCGCCAATACTCCATGCGTCGTTTCGCCAAGGAAGACGCAGGAACAGCTAAACCCATTCTCGATTATAGCTGCCAAGAAGAAGGAATGGTCGGCTTGGGCTGCGGAGCCAGATCCTACACCCGCCATGTGCATTACGCTTCCCGCTATGGGGTAAGCCGTAAAGCAACCGAGAGCATTATTGCTGATTACGTTGCGACGGATCGTTACGATACTGCGGATTACGGAATTGTGCTGAGTCTTGAAGAACAGAAACGCCGCTTTATTCTGAAGGCGATTCTACATAGCGAAGGGCTGAAGCTTGAAGATTACAGCCAGCGTTTCGGTCAATCGCTCTGGAACGATTATCCTGAGCTGTCCAACCTGCTTCATTCCGGTCTTGGGCAGGAGGAAGATGGCATCCTGCGTCTTACCACCGAAGGGATGGGTTACTCTGATTCGATTGGGGATTGGTTTATTTCTGGGGAGATCCGAGAGCAGATGGAAAGGTTCGTATTGCCATGAATGCGGTCCTCTACTACCGCGGCTCCCTCACGTCCTGCAACTATGATTGCCCCTATTGTCCTTTTGGCAAAACAAGAGACAGCGCAGCTACGCTCGCCAAGGACCGCCAGGGGCTGGAGGCCTTTGTAGCATGGGCCTCTGAGCAAGGTGCGGCAGGTCATCGGCTTTCTATATTTTTTAATCCCTATGGCGAAGGGCTGATTCATCGCTGGTACAAAGAAGCAATGATTGCGCTCTCCAATATGGACCATGTAGAGAAGGTAGCGATTCAGACCAACCTTTCTGCCAACCTGGATTTCATCTCCCAGCTGAATCGTAAAAAAGTGGCCTTTTGGGCCACCTACCACCCCGGACAAGTGCGGGAGGATAAATTTCTGGCGCAATGTATGACTTTATACGAGAACGACGTTCCGTTTAGTGTGGGAAGCGTTGGAATACGCAGCGCTTTTTCAGCTATAGCTTCACTTCGCTCTGCATTACCGGAAAACGTGTACCTATGGATCAATGCTTACAAAGATAAACCGGATTATTATACAGCTGAGGATTTTGCCTTCCTTAGCGAGATTGATCCACATTTTTCTGTAAATGCTATGGATTATGAAAGCCTTGGCCAAGCCTGCAATGCAGGAAAAGATGTTTTTTATGTACAGGGCGCTGGGCTTGTGAAACGCTGCTATAAGGACAGAGGTGTCATAGGCAATCTTTACCGTGATGGGCTCGAAGGTCTCTCTGCGGTTAGAAGCTGCCGCATGAAGGTATGCGATTGCTATATCGGTTATATTCATATGCCCGAGCTGAAGCTGCGGAACATCTATGAAGCTGGACTTTTGGAACGAATCCCTTATGGCGCTATGAACAACTGAATTAAAATTCCAGACAGGGTTTCTTTACTCTCTGTGGAATATGACAAGTAGCCCCCATCTATAGGGGCATAGCAAACACTAAAGTTGGAGGGACAATAACTTATGAACAACATCATTAATTTTGCGCATCGTGGAGCGTCGGCAGTGTGTCCAGAAAATACTATGGCAGCATTCCGCAAAGGTCTTGAGCTGGGTGCAACCGGAATAGAAACTGATGTACAAATGACCAAGGATGGCGGCCTAGTCCTCATTCATGATGAAACTCTAAACCGCACGACAAGCGGAACCGGCTATGTGAAGGATCATACACTCGCAGAACTGCTGGAAGTGGACGCAGGCTCATGGTTCGGACCTGAATTCAAAGATGAGCGCCTTCCATTGCTGGAAGATTTATTAGATCTGTTGCAAGGTAGAGATACCATACTAAATATCGAGCTTAAAAATGGCACTTTTTTATATCCGGGCATGGAGGAAAAAGTGATCGCGGCCGTACGGGATTTCAAGATGAGCGATCGCGTCATTTTTTCGAGCTTCAACCATTATTCACTAGCTTACTGTCAGTCGCTGGCACCGGAGATCAGAACAGGAATTCTGTACGGGGAAGGCTTGTATCGTCCTTGGGATTATGCAGCTACACTTGGAGCGACCGCGTTGCATGCGTATCATTTTGCGGTACTGCCTGAATTCGTCGAAGAAGCTGCAAAGCATGGCGTCGCCTACCATCCTTGGACCGTTAACGATCCCGAGCGGATGAAATATTTAATTGAAGCTGGTGTATCAGGCATTATTACCGATCATCCAGACCTGTTGGCTGGACTTCTGGCTGACAAGGGAGTGTGATGGTGTGAAAAAAGTCTGGCTGCTCGGATTCGGCTTTTTCAGCATCAGCATTACATGGAGTCTGTATAACGCATTTGTACCTTTTTTCCTCGAAAAATATGTACATAGTGTAGCCCTAATCAGCTTCATGATGACGATTGATAATTACTTCGCCTTATTCTTGCAGCCTTGGATCGGCAATCGGAGTGACCGCACGACCTCGCGTTTTGGACGCAGAATGCCTTATCTTATGATCGGTATGCCCTTCGCTGCCGTGCTGACTATGCTGATTCCGTTTCATACCGGACTATTTACACTGCTTTTATTTATGATGCTGATGAATTTAGCCATGAGTTTATACCGTTCCCCTACCGTCGCTCTCATGCCCGACATAACACCTGAAGAGCAGCGTACAAAGGCTAACGGGCTAATTAATTTCATGGGTGGATTCGGATCAATTCTGGCTTTCGGCGTGGGTTCGATCCTCTATAAATCAAATCCTGCGCTGCCGTTTCTCGTTGCTGGACTGATTACCCTGTTATGTCTGTTTATCGTATCGCGCTTCATCAAAGAAAAACGGGATGGTGTGAATATAAGCCCTACGCTTCTATCCGATACAGCGGGGAGCCCTTCTGCGACGATAGTTAAGCCTTCCAGAGTCTCCTTTCGCGGCCAGCTGGATCGTACTACAGTATTTCTACTGGCAGCGATTTTCTTCTGGTTTGTAGCTTATCAAGGGGTCGAAACCTTATTCACGTTGTATGGTAAAAACCATCTGGGCCTCAGTGAACAAGCAGCCTCCTTCTCCCTTACCTTTTTCTCCCTTGCCTTTGTGCTGTTCGCTATTCCGAGCGGTTGGCTGGGTGGGCGATTCGGGAAAAAGAAGATCATTATCGTCGGCGTATGTGGCCTGATGACGGTCTTTGCGCTTGTTGGGTTTGCACAGGACCTGCTGGTGCTTCGGGCGTTGCTCCTGACAGGAGGAATCTTCTGGGCTTGTATCAACATCAACTCTTATCCTTATGTTGTTGCTACGGGGACTGAGGAAAGTATTGGTACTCGAACAGGGATGTATTATTTGGTCTCTTCACTGGCAGCGATCAGCTCGCCTCCTTTGCTGGGGCTAATGATTGATATTTTTGATTACTCCATCCTGTTCTATGTAGCAGCGATTAGTATGGCGGTTGCCCTGCTCTGCCTTTTCTTGATGAAGGGACGCAAGCAAGTACCCCACAAGTTTCACACACCGGGAGCCTAAAAAAGCGTCAGCCTTAGACATCTATTTATGTCCAAGGCTGACGCTTATATTTTACATTTAACAAACTAATTTTTAAAAACTGAATAACGACCTGTCCCGAGCTGTTTGGCGGTGTACATCGCTGTATCTGCCTCATGCAGCAGCCTGAAATGATCCACCTTGCCATGACTAATGCTGATGCCTATGCTCGCAGATACAAAGAGGTTGTGCTCTCCCAGCTGATAATGTCTGGTCGTCTTCTCCAGAATCTGCACCGCTAACTGCTCCGCTTCCTTCTGATTGCAGCCTTTAGCTACGATCACAAATTCATCACCGCCTATGCGGAAAATATGGCGTTTTCTTTTGCTGGAGAATTGACTTAACCTTCCTCCCACCTCTTGCAGCAGTAAATCGCCCACATGATGTCCTAAGCTGTCATTGATTGATTTGAAACGGTTCAAATCCATAAACAATACGGCTAGTTGCTCATTTACTTTGCAGCGATCCCAAAAGTGATCCATTCCATTCTTGTTTAACAGCCCCGTTAAGCCATCCTTATAGGCAAGTTCCTTAAGCTGCTCTCTTTCCGCCAAAACAAGGTTCAGCCGTGTAAGCAAAAACATTAAAACAGCTATCGTAAGCGCGTATATCAATAACGGAGTGAAAATCCCCCCATTGACCTCTATAGTTTCTTCTAAGGATTTTTTGCCTAGCTGATGCATTGCCCACAATCCAACGACGATAGTTATAATGGAAAGGCCCGTGTAAACCGCTCTTTGTTTTGATTCCTTACTAGCAACATCCCGGTAAAATCTCAATACTAAATAACCTACAACTCCTGCGATGATAATGGACATTAACGTTTGTAAATAAATCTGAACCTCTACCACCTTTAATTCGCACATCCTTCTGAACTACAAATAATTAGCTTACTGTACTGCGATACCAATATATAAAAAAGCTCTGAACATTATCTGAACACTTACTCTTTCTCCAAATGCCGCGCACAATTATATAACTCGCAGTTCCAGGAGCCATCCGATTCGGATTTTGTTATTCGCGTAATTGACGTATTGTTCAATAATACTGTGCCGTCCAGTTCTGGAAGTAGTCTTCTAAGGCTACTGCGTAAAATTGCACCATGGCTAACGATCAGAATATGGCTGCCTGGATGTCTCGCCGCAATTTCTTCAATCACTTCGCTGCCTCTGAGCTCGCTGGCTTCTGGAGTTTCCAAACCCAAATCTAACGTCTTCCAATCGGTTCCCCATCGTTCAATCCGCTCTTGCTGCGTAGTTCCTTCAATAAGTCCCGCATACATCTCTCGAATGCCCGGCGCTAAACCCGTGATCTCAAGGCCTAATCTTTCTGCAATAACCTCTGCCGTTTGCCGCGCTCTGAGTAAATCACTTGAATATATGTAATCCCATTGTTCTGTGCTAAGTCGTTCAGCCAGTAGTTGTGCCTGTTGCAGGCCTTCAGCATCCAATGAATTATCCGTATGCCCTTGCACTCTGCCTTCTTTATTCCACGCGGTACTTCCATGGCGAATTAAACCTATTGTAGTCATAAAAATCTCCTTTTAGCTAATGAGTCTAGTGGCAGTTGTGATACTGGTTGTAGTGCTAGTTATAGTGCTAGTTATAATGCTAATTTCAGTGCTACTTCAGTGCTAATATAAATAATATAATCTATATTCTATCAGATTCACCCTATGAACATTTAAAAATAAAGGTTATCCAAGTTTTTGAACATGAGGTATAATAAACCTTGTCGTTTTTTACAACAGCTACAAGATAAGGAGTAATTGTTTATGATGAAAAAGCTAGGGTCCACTTTGTTTCTTACCTTCTTACTGCTCATTCCACTTGTCGCCACTTGCCCTTCCACTGTTGGTGCAACACCGCTTCCTAAAAACACCGTCTATGTGGACAAGAATAACCATTCATACATACCACTGCGTCTATTAAATAGCTTCACTGGTATACAATCTGTATGGAATCCTAACGAAAAACGTATAAGCATTACGAATGCAGACACAACCATAACGCTTACATTAGGTCAAACCGCTGCGCTCGTCAATGAAAAGTCGGTTACACTAACTGATCTTGCTTTCAGTGATAACGGCACGGTATATATTCCGTTGTCTTTTATCAGCACAACACTTGGCATTCAATTAACTTGGGATAAGGAAGCCTCTTCGTTAACCCTTAAGAGTAATGATATTGCAACCACTGTTCCTGTACAGTCCGGCGCACTAATCAAAGCGGATTCTTCACCAGTTGTCAGCGCTAGTAAAACCTTCAAGGTTGGCGGCAGATCCTTCAAAGCCCAGACGGTTACAGTGTCCCTGCTGCATCCTAAGGTGAAACTTGATGTCGTACTGGCTGGAAATACGGTCGGAAAAGTGGAGGACCTAAGCAGTCTGGCTAAACGTAATAATGCCGTAGTTGCGATTAACGGAACGTTTTTTGATGCCTATACAAAAGGGGCATACAAAGCTCCATACGGTTACATTGTCAGCGGTGGAAAAATGCTTAAAAATAGCTCCGGGGATCGCCGGACGATTTTTACCTATGACAGCAACCATCTAGCGTCACTGATTCCTGGGTTGGATTTCACAAGCCGCTTCGCTTCCGGCTCCATGGAAGGAGCTCTTCAAGCCGGCCCGCGTCTTCTTGTGAACGGCAAGGTATCCCTTAATGTTGCGGCAGAAGGCTTCAAGGATCCGAAAATCTTGACCGGCGGCGGAGCCCGCAGCGCGCTCGGATTAACACGCGACCATAAGCTCATTCTGCTGACCACTGGTGGAGCCACCATCCCACAGCTGGCAGAAATGATGAAGCAAGCTGGAGCGTATCAAGCCATGAATCTGGATGGTGGTGCATCCAGCGGGCTCTACTACAACGGCAAATATCTCACGTCCCCCGGGCGTCAGATCAGCAATGCAATTGTAGTCAAATATCAATAAAATCTCTTGGCCAGACGGCTACTAAGAATATATGATTCTATTGTACAAAGTGTAATCAGAGGCAGTTTGCAGCGCATAATTGCTATAGCGGTATGATTGCTGTACGACGTTTGAAACTACTGTGCAGCATATGATTGCCGAGCTCAAACCCAAAAATCCCCTTGACGACTTACCCATCAAGGGGATTTTTCATAGTACGTTGCCAGTTTAGGTACTGCTGACAGATCCAGTGTTGGGGGCAGCCGGTGCAACTTAATCTGTGTGACCTGAATATTCCCACACCTGCAACCAAACTTCAGTAGTAAAGCCCAATTTCTCGTAGAAAGGCTGCATCGAACCTACGTAAACTTTACTAGCTCCGAGTTGTTTTAAACGGTTAAATCCTTCGTGTAGGACCGCCCGTCCCAGTCCCAGCTTTCGATAATTAATGGATGTGCCTACAGGCTCCAGAATACCAATTCTATTGCTGCTGTCCCAAAAAATATTACAAAAGGAAACCACTTCGCCCGCGTCATTCACAACGCTAAGATCGAGCTGCGGATTATAACTTGGAGCGTTACTCATATTCCCATAATGCAGCAGCGTGAGTTCTGCCTCCACCGTTTCTGCATAGTCGAAGGCCATAATATGTCCGAGCGCTTTTGCAGTAACCTCGATCTCATCTCCGCTGCAAATTCTGAATCCAGAGGGGAGCTCCACAGGAAATTCCTTATCCAATCGCAAGGAGTTTACGCTTTCCTTACCACCCGTTAAATGGTACCCCCTCTTACGAGCAACCTCCGCCGCAAAAGTCATATTCTCCGGTATTGGCACATACAGCTCTACGTAACCACCGTTCTCTTCCTCAGCTTTTTGTTCAGCAAAAGCGAACATTTCTTCAAGTAATTTTTCCGGAGGATTCATCTCAGCACACTGAAAATAGAACCCATCGTCCATGCACACTACAGCTGCAAGCTCTCCATTCTCATACTCCCATAAGCCTACTTTTTGTTCCCACTGCTCCAGCGTTCCACTTCTCGTCTCCTGAAAAAAAACAACGAATTCCCAGCGGTCTATAAGCCAGGTATTTGGAGTCTTTAGCTTACTATAACTTTGTATAAGAAAATGACGTACCTTTAGCAGATCTTCTGAACGGTAGCTTCTAAAATTAATGTTCATTTTCCGCGCCCCTCTCTTTAATTTCATATTAAGGGGGATGCAAAATGAAGCATATATCATAATTAGTTATTATTATTTTATACTACCGAATATGATCCGTACGTTCACAAAACAAACATTTCTTGAGTGAAAATTATGAGCTCCACACATCCGTTAACTGCATTTAGTGCAACTATTTCCTCAGAATGCTCCTTTAAAAGATAGTTAGTTGTATTTCGTGCAGTTAAATTTCTGGTTTTCCTTTAATTGCACCGAATTCACCCTTTTTAGTTGCACGAAGTGCAATTAAATGGCTTCTAATGAGTATCTACGCAGAAATAAGTGTATAAAGTGCAATTAGAGAAAGTTTTGGAGTGGGCGATCTTCTTCCGGAGGAAAAAGTCACTGATCAAGCTTTTTCAAGCGATAATTATGAGCTCCACGCATCCGTTAACTGCATTTAGTGCAACTATTCCTCAGAATGCTCCTTCAAAAGTTAGTTTAGTTGTATTTCGTGCAGTTAAATTTCTGGTTTTCCTTTAATTCCACTAGATTCACCCTTTTTGTTGCACGAAGTGCAACTAAACGGCTTCTAATGACCAACAACGCAGAAATAAGTGTACAAAGTGCAATTAGAGAAAGTTCTGGAGTGCGCGATCTTCTTCCGGAGGAAAAAGTCACTGATCAAGCTTTTTCAAGCGATAATTATGAGCTACACGCATCCGTTAACTGCATTTAGTGCAACTATTCCTCAGAATGCTCCTTCAAAAGTTAGTTTAGTTGTATTTCGTGCAGTTAAATTTCTGGTTTTCCTTTAATTCCACTAGATTCACCCTTTTTAGTTGCACGAAGTGCAACTAAACGGCTTCTAATGACCAACAACGCAGAAATAAGTGTACAAAGTGCAATTAGAGAAAGTTCTGGCGTTCGCGATCTTCTTCCGGAGGAAATAGTCACTGATCAACTATTTTCAAGCGATAATTATGAGCTACACGCATCTGTTAACTGCATTTAGTGCAACTATTTCCTCAGAATGCTCCTTTAAAAGATAGTTAGTTGTATTTCGTGCAGTTAAATTTCTGGTTTACCTTTAATTGCACCGAATTCACCCTTTTTAGTTGCACGAAGTGCAATTAAATGGCTTCTAATGACCAACTACGCAGAAATAAGTGTACAAAGTGCAATTAGAGTAAGTTTGTTGAGTGGGCGATCTTCTTCTGGAGGAAATAGTCACTGATCAAGCATTTTCAAGCGATATATGAGCTCCACGCATCCGTTAACTGCATTTAGTGCAACTATTCCTCAGAATGCTCATTCAAAAGTTAGTTTAGTTGTATTTCGTGCAGTTAAATTTCCGGTTTTCCTTTAATTGCACCGAATTCACCCTTTTTAGTTGCACGAAGTGCAATTAAATGGCTTCTATGGACTATCTACGCAGAAATAAGTGTACAAAGTGCAATTAAGTCTGGATAAGCCGCTTGAGCTAAATTTGGATTGCATAGATCTAGCTGAGTTAGATTTTAGATCAGTTAGTTTTGGATCGATTAGCGGTAGATCGGTTAAAGTTGGATCAGCTAGAGCTATTCAGCTAGAGCTAGGCCAGCTACAGCTAGGTCAGCTAGAGCTAGGTCAGCTACAGCTAGGTCAGCTAGGCTAGGTTAGCTAGAGCTAGATCAGCTAGAGCTAGGCCAGCTAGGCTAGGTCAGCTAGACTTAGATCAGCTAAAATTCCCCTTCGGTAAATCTAGCTAGATTCTTACGTTGACCACGAATAAGAGTACTCTTTTTGCATAATTTTCCTTGTCCATGTTACTGTATTACTGAACAAAGGAGTGAAAATATGGAGACAATTCTAATCATAGAGGACGATGCCAAGCTGGCAAGCTTGCTGAGCACGTATCTATCAAAATATGGGTTCCTTACAATTATTGTAGAAGATTTCAACAGGGTGCTGGAGACTTTTAATGAAAGCTCGGCTGACCTTATCTTACTGGACGTCAATCTGCCTAAATACGATGGGTTCTACTGGTGCCGCCAGATCCGTTCCCTCTCACTCTGCCCGATTCTGTTCATTTCTGCACGGGATAGTGGAATGGATCAGGTGATGGCGCTTGAGAATGGCGGGGACGATTATATCACTAAGCCTTTTCACTATGAGGTTGTGCTTGCCAAAATCCGCAGCCACATACGTAGAGCATACGGTTCATACTCACAGACTCAAGAAGAGCATAAACTCCAGTCTGGAGGTTTAATCCTCTATCCTGAACGATATGTGATCCAATACGACGGGCACACGAGTGAGCTAACCCAGAAGGAAGCGGTTCTACTGGAAGCTTTACTGCTTAAGGAAGGACGAGTGGTTAACCGGGAGCGTCTGCTCGATCTCATGTGGAAGGATCAGCATTTCATAGATGACAATACATTAAATGTCTACATAACCCGTGTCCGCAAAAAGCTCAAGGATCTCGGTCTTGGCGACATTGTGGAAACCGTAAGAGGCGCTGGCTATCGGCTTAATGTCTCTAAGGATACGCCATGAGACTTTTTTGGAGAGACCAGATCTCACTGATCCTATTCTATCTGCTTCAGATGCTGCTTATCCCTTTGCTGTATTGGCTGTCTGGTGAGAACAGACCTATCTCTATCATGCTTTATGGAATCGCCTTGAGTACCGTAGTTCTACTGCTATATCTAGGCTACCGATACGTTCAGCACCGGAGATTGTATGCAGCATTAAGCGAACCTATGGACATGCTCCAAAAACATCTTGTTTCCTTAGGAGACACTCCTCTTTCAGAAGCTATCCATGAGTTATTGCAGCTTATTGACCGCCAGTATCAAGAGCAAGTGAATGCGCATGCGCGCCAGATGGATCAGCATATCGTATTCATGAATCGCTGGGTTCATCAAATGAAGACCCCGCTCTCTGTAATTCAGCTTACGCTAAAGGATCTTGAAGAGGAGGCTGCCGCAAGTATTCAGGAGGAACTGGAACGTCTGCGCGGAGGGCTGGAGATGGTCATCTACACTTCAAGACTTGACCGATTTGAAAATGATTTTCAAGTTGAACCGTTACTTCTGCGCAAAACCGTTAGTGAGGCGGTAGCCGAAAATCGCAGACTATTCATACGCCGGGGCATAAAAGTAGATGTACAGGTGGATGCCAATCTAGCGGTATATAGCGATGCCAAATGGTTAATGTTTATGCTGGCCCAAATCTTAACTAATGCCGTAAACTATACCTCCGGTTCTGGCAAAACCGTTACCCTCTCAGCTCAGCGTGTGGGCACCGACACTATTCTGGATATTACCGATCAAGGGATCGGCATTTCTCCTGAGGATCTGAAGCGGGTCTTTAATCCCTACTTTACGGGTGACCGCGGACGACATTATCATGAATCGACAGGGATGGGGCTGTATCTCGTCCGGGAGATTTGCAACAGGCTCGAACACAAGGTGGATATTCAGTCCCGGCTCGGGGAAGGAACCCGCGTGCGGCTTATTTTTAGCAACAGTGATCATCTACAGAAATAATATTGAGGGGACTTCGTCGTCATTATTCATGGCTTTGAAGCCTCCTTCTTCTTTATAGGTTACTTGTCTCTCAACCCATTCTTCACAAGGAGAAAGGCGAACATAACCTTAACTTCTCTGTAAGGAAACCTTAAGGTAAATCCATAGCAGCTAATCTCTCGATCTTATAAATTATATACATAACCCGTTCCCCGAATAAGGCGGATGAAATCATTTTTGTATTGGAAGGAATGAATGATATGAACGTATTGGAAGTCAAAGGACTTCATAAGGTATACCCCGGCAAAATAGTGACCCAAGCCCTCACTGATATTCATCTAAATATTGAAAAAGGTGAATTTGTCGGAATTATGGGACCGTCTGGTAGCGGTAAAACAACACTGCTCAATATGGTATCCACAATCGACCAGCCGTCCTCTGGCGAAGTGAATATCAACGGCAGCAACCCTTATCTTTTGAATAAAAAAGAGCTCGCCCACTTTCGCCGAAAACAACTAGGCTTTGTGTTTCAGGACTTCAACCTGCTTGAGACATTAACCGTCGCCGAGAATATTGTGCTGCCCCTGACTTTGGATAACCGTAAGCTCTCCCAGATGGAGATCTTGCTTCAAAGAGTCGCAGAACGCTTAAACATTACCGATATTCTGAGCAAACGCACCTATGAAATTTCAGGGGGACAACGTCAGCGGACCGCAATTGCCCGGGCGATCATCACCTCTCCTTCGATTATTTTGGCCGATGAACCTACGGGTGCGCTTGACTCCAATTCTTCGCGGATGGTGATGGAATCGCTGGAGGATATTAATCACAAAGAAGGCACCACGCTAATGCTCGTAACACATGATCCACTGGCAGCGAGCTACTGCAACCGAATTGTTTTTATAAAAGACGGCAAACTAGCAGCGGAAATTCATCGGGGCGATAACCGTCAGGCCTTCTTCCAAAAGATTATCGACACACTTTCGTTCTGGGGAGGGAATAGTCATGAACTTTCCTCAATTCGCGTTTAATAATGTACGCCGTAATTCACGCGCTTATTTTGCTTTTTTCTTAAGCAGTGCTTTTATGGTCATGATCTTTTTCTCTTATTCAGTCTTTATTTACCACCCTAGTATTACCAACATCGAGCTGGGTGCGAATTCAGCCTCCGGCATGCAAATTGCTTCTTACATCGTGTTTATCTTTGCGTTCTTTTTCGTTCTATATTCGATTAGCGCATTTCTGAAAATGCGTAATCTGGAGTTCGGCATACTGATGATTTTAGGCGCACGCCCTGGCCAGATCAACAAGCTGATTCTTATAGAAAATATGCTGATCGGACTGCTCTCTATAGTAACAGGTGTGTCTTTCGGCATGCTTTTATCCAAGTTATTTTTGCTGCTAAGCACGACAATTATGGGCATGGAGCCACTGCCCTTTTATTGGCCAATGAAGGCGTTAATGATTACCTCTATCTCTTTCATTTCATTATTTCTGGTCATTTCGATCTTCACATTATTGTTCATTCGTAAGCATCAAGTTCTTGAACTGCTTAAGGGAAATGTTAAACCTAAAAAAGAACCCCGTGTCTCCTTATTGTTCTCATTCTTTGGGCTTCTACTGTTGACCGTCGGCGCTCTCGCGATTCGGAAGCAATTGTCCCCGACCTCACTGTTAGTCGCCGCTGTCACAGGTATCGCTGGAACCTACTTTTTCTACTCTCAGTTATCTGTATTGGGCATTCGCTTACTAAAACTAAGACGCAAGCGGCTGTGGCGCGGAACCAATCTGCTGTGGATTTCCGAGATGAGTTATAAGATTAAAGACAATGCAAGAATGCTGTTCCTTGTAACTGTGGTTACCTCGCTTGCCTGCATGGCTTCGGGAATTCTTTTATCGATTAATCAAGCGAACTCAGACCTCTATAAAAAATCCCCATTCGCTGTGAGTTATACGATTTATGATCCGAAGGATGAAGCACCAGATTTAGAGCCCATTCACACTAAATTAAAGAATGCTAAAGTCGAGTACACAGAGAATAAAGTAGAACTAATCTCTGCTTCCATTCAAGGAATCGATAAGGAAAAAATACTTGGAATTGATCTGATATCCCGCTCACAGTTCAATCAACTGGGCTTACAAATGGATGTGTCCGAGGTTGGGCCCTTGTCTGAAAAAGAAGCTGTATTACTGCTGAACCCACATATGGATTCACAGAATTTTGCTGCTGATCGAGCGATTCATTTGAAGGTTCAGAAAGATGAGGAGCTGATGCTAAAAGAATTACGAACACCAAAGGTGCATCCAGTAGATCCAATGGCCACCTCACTTCTAATCGTAGATGACAACTTATATCATAAGATTTCTACTTCAACAGAGAAGTACACGAGACCTTATGTGAAATATCTATACAAAATCCCTGCATGGGACGGTCCTACACCTAATGACAGCTCAGCTGAAGCTGTTGTCACCAGAGACTTCATCCAATGGAATAAAGCCGCTAACAAGGCTAACCATCAATACAGCTCTATACTGGGATCGCGAGCAGACAGCTATCTATCGACCAAGCAGGGAGCTGCCATGCTTAGCTTTATAGGGATTTTTATCGCTCTGATCTTCTCGCTTTCATCGGCCAGCTTTCTCTTTTTTAAGCTTCATACTGAGCTCAATACAGATAAGCAAATGTATAATGCTTTATCCAAAATCGGTTTAAGCACTAAAGAAATGTCAGCTTCTGCTACCAAACAGATTTCGGTACTTTTCTATATTCCGATTATTATTGCCACCATCCAGACTCTTGTCGTGATTCGTCCGATACTGAAACAGATTAATATCACAAATGTAACTGTGCCCGTGCTTACTACATCAGCTGTATTTCTGGTTGTGCAAACTATCTATTTCCTTATTGCGAGATCACGTTACATTCATAGTCTCAAGAAAATAATGGTGTAACGACATGTCGAAAAGAATCATAACCCTGGATGTACTTCGCGGCTTGGAACTTATGTCAGCACCAAAAGGTTCTCTAGCTGATCATTAGGCAATTTGCTATAGTTAGTGAGCTATTAATTAATGAAGCAAGGAGGTTCTTGATTTATGTCCAAGGCTGATCACATGTTATCCATTCTCTGGATGCTCAAGCAACGGGGAAGAACCGCCGGGGAACTAGCAGAAGCGCTAGAGATCAGTGTCCGCTCTGTCTATCGTTACATCGACGCGTTATGCATCAGTGGCGTACCCATTATCGCGGATAGTGGACCTGGTGGTGGCTATAGCCTTCCGGAACATTTTTCCGAGGCCCCGTTATTCTTTGACTCCGACGAACAGCGTTCCCTCCTGCAAGCCGCCTCCTTTGCGCGGGGAACTGGATATCCTTATGTAGAAGCTCTAGATCAAGCAATCGCCAAACTGAAACGATACAGCAATGCGCAGCAATTAGAACAGATGGAGCGTCATGAGGGCGGGATAGAAACCATCCACTCCCCTGCTGTGCCGCTTCCCCACCTGCTGCAAGAGCTTGAATTAGCGACGGCGAACGGACATACCCTTCAGATGGAATATCGGAAGGGAAACGGGGAGACAATTTCTTCCCGCGCTATTGATCCTTATGGACTTGTACTGTGGAAGGGGCAATGGTACACCGTTGCTTATTGCCATCAGAGGCAAGAAATTCGGTCTTTCCGAGTCGATAGAATGACTGAGCTGCACCGTACAGAAGCTCTGTTTGCCCGTCCTGCTGACTTCTCTGCACGTGATTTTTTGTTAAAAAGCTTGCTGCCAACACCAAATACTCCAGAGAAACTCATAGCAGTAGTCATCGCCGCCGATGAAGGAATCCTTAACGATCTATGCAGTCATTGGCTGTTTGGACATACGCTGGTCCAGCGCATTGACGGACAAGCCCGCTTTCAAGTCGATGAGACCTCCTTACTGACTTATGCGCCTTACTTCTTGTTGCCTTATGGATCAACATTACGAATCCTAGAGCCTTTAGCTCTGAAGCAAAAGCTGTCCGCTATAGCTACCGATCTGGCAGCTTATTATAAAACTTAAAATGATTATTTTAGGATCACTGACCGTAGTTGTCAGTGATCCTTTTGTATAGTGTAAATAAGTCTAAGGAAATAAATGATTGTACAAACCAAGGAGGAATAACAAATGAAAGAACTTCACTATGAATTTTATATTGGCGGAACACCTGAGCAGGTATGGGAGACTTTGATCTCTCCGGAAGGTACTAAACAGATTTACTACGGGAGCGTAATCCAATCCACCTTTAAAGAAGGCGAATTGCTGGAATATGTTGGTCCCGGTGCAGATGGCGATGAAACGATACATGTATATGGGACTCTGCTGGAGTTCACTCCACAAAAAGCGTTTCGTTTCACGCATAAGGTCGGCCCCTCCTATCATAAGGGTACAGAAAGATATGAATCGCGTATATCTTGGCTGCTTGAACCGGTGGGTGGAACTACTAAGCTTACGCTTATCCACGATGAATGGCATCCTGATGATCCTTCATATGCTGGCAGTATCAACGCCTGGTGGCAGGTTCTGAGTAATATTAAAACCTTGGTCGAGACCGGACGTACACTTGATTTTGGCAGCTGGTCGTAATTTTACTGCTAATTAGGAATTAAGCTCAACCCTGCGGAAAAGAGCGTACAAGCCCTTTTTCGTCAGGGGCTTTTTTTGCTTAATTTTATTTTGCCTATGGGAAACATTCTTGTTGCAGGGACAAAGTTGTTGCCATATACTAATGTTGTGCCAGACTACAAGAAATGTTCTAATACACAAAATAAAAACCATAGGCGGTAAAAATATAAATGAAAGAAGGGATCTCATGACTGGAACAACTATTCCTTTATCAGAAGCTGCAAAGGGTAGCACGCTGCGCATCAGCGACATTGAAGTCCAAGGTGTGCTTAGAAGAAGATTACTGGACCTCGGGTTCGTAGTCGGGAATATCGTAGAGGTGTTGCGGCGTAGTCCATTAGGAGATCCTATAGCTTTTCGGGTAAGCAATACGACCATTGCACTGCGTAGAGAAGAAAGTTCTTTAATATTCGGAGAATTAATTGGAGGTGTAGAAGCATGAGTCAGTTCACCGTCGCTTTTGCAGGCAATCCTAACACTGGAAAAAGCACACTATTCAACCTGCTAACCGGCATGCGACAGCATACTGGAAACTGGGCAGGTAAAACCGTCATTACTGCCGAAGGCGAATTCAAACACAATAACCATTCATACCTCGCGGTAGATTTACCAGGAACGTACTCCCTATACTCAAATTCCGCGGATGAAGAAGCGGCTAGAGATTATATTATTTTTGAACAGCCAGACGTGACACTTGTAGTGCTTGACGCTACTTCTCTGGAACGTAATCTCAATCTTGCCTTGCAAGTGCTGGAGATTACCGGACGGGCGGTTGTCTGCATCAACCTCATTGATGAAGCACGAAAGCTGGGCATCGACATCAACCTGAAGAGTATTTCCAAACGTCTCGGCGTACCCGTCGTTGCGATATCGGCACGCAATAAAATAGGGATCGATGCCTTATTGGATCAAGTGGAGCGAGTGGCTACAGGCTCATTCACAGCGCAGCCGCTGCGGATTAACTACAACGAAGAGATCGAACGGGGAATTGCCGAGCTTACACCATTGGTAGAGCAAACCATCGGTACCAAATATCCCGTTCGCTGGATTGCACTGCGCTTATTGGACGGTGATGACAGCCTGCTTACTTCACTCAAAGAGCATATGAAAAGCAAGGATTTACCCGAAGCAAAGGAGGTCATCGGCCATGGAGTCACTGCCTATCACTAAGGGATCTGACGCTCTAGATTCCCTATTGTCCACCGCAAAAAAGCTCGCTGACGGCGGAGCCATTCGGGATGAGATTGTCAGTGGTATATACGGGGTATCTGCAGGCATCTGCGGGGATGCAGTTACTTATCGGGATAAGAAGAAACTGAACAGCACTTATAAGCTGGATAATATCGTGACCTCAAAAATTTGGGGTTTTCCCATCATGCTCGCCATTCTCGGTGTCGTATTCTGGATTACGATTGCCGGGGCTAACTACCCTTCTAGCTGGCTCGCTTCCTTCTTTGGCTTCATTGAAGGATATCTGACAGCGGGATTTGAGGCTCTCCATGCCCCAGCTTGGCTGCACGGCGTGCTTGTGCTTGGCTTGTATCGAGGCACCTCATGGGTAATCAGTGTCATGCTGCCACCAATGATGATCTTTTTCCCCGTATTCGCGTTGCTTGAGAATTTCGGGTATCTGCCACGCGTAGCTTTTAACATGGACCGACTGTTCAAAAAATCAGGTGGTCATGGCAAGCAAGCTTTAACCATGTCCATGGGCTTCGGCTGTAACGCGGCCGCTATCCTCTCCACACGAATCATCGAATCGCCGCGTGAACGAATGCTGGCTATACTGACCAACAATTTTGTCCCTTGCAACGGCCGCTGGCCCACGCTGATTTTATTGTCTTCCTTATTTATGGCAGGAGCCGCTACGACAGGTGCGCTTCGTACATTCACCACTGCCTCCGTCCTAATGGGAATGGTTCTAATCGGCATCATTGTTACCTTAACCGTTTCCTGGGTCATGTCCAAAACTGCGCTGCGTGGGGTTCCCACACATTACACATTGGAGCTTCCTCCCTACCGCCGTCCACAAATCTGGAAGACCATACTTATTTCCTCCAAAGATAAGTCCCTTAACGTACTTACTCGGGCTATCGTCGTTGCTGCCCCTGCCGGGATTATCACTTGGATTCTAGGCAATCTGTTTATTGGCGGCGATTCTGTACTGAATCATATGGCTGCATTCTTTGATCCGTTTGCACATATGCTCGGCATGGACGGCTTTATCATCATGGCCTTTATTCTTGGACTTCCTGCGAATGAAATCGTATTGCCTATCTTGCTTATGGGCTATATGTCCTCAGGCGCTATGGTTGATATCGACAGTTTAGGCAGTATCAAAGATGTCTTTCTCTCACATGGCTGGACCTGGCTGACCGCACTCAACATGATGCTGTTCTCCCTGCTCCACTATCCTTGTGGTACGACACTCGTGAACATTTACAAGGAAACAAAAAGCATGAAATGGGCCGTTCTCTCAGCAGTCATTCCGCTGGGTATCGCCATCGGAGTAACCTTTGCTGTCGCTCAGCTTGCCCGGTTATTTGGGTGGGTGTGACGAGGGCGAGGTAGGCTTGCGATCTAAACTCAATTGACATCTTCTAACTTTAACTAACTTTATCTGACTTCAACTAGCTTCAAGTAACTTCACAACTAACTTCAACTGATTTCAACTTACATCGCAAAAATTCATCATTAACTCATTAAATTCACCTTAATCACATCACCCAAATTAACCTTGCTACACGGAATTCACCTTACTTTACCTTACAACATCTAAAGTTCAACTTGCTTCACTTTGCAACACCCTACAATATCTAGAGTTCATCTTGCTTCACTTTGCAACACCAACAATAACTAGAATTTGCTTCACAAAGTCCCGCCCACTTTGAAATCATATTTAGGGAATTTCTCCCTCAAATCCGAACTTTATAGGCACACATTGAACTTTTTGCAGAATTTCTCCCTAATAATCGAACTTTATAAGCACACGTTGGACTTTTTGCGGAATTTCTCCCTAAAAATCGAACTTCATAAGCGCACGTTGAACTTTTTGCGGAATTCCTCCCTAATAATCGTACTTTATAAGCACACATTGAACTTTTTGCGGAATTTCTCCCTAATAATTAGCCGATTATAGGCAAAAAGGGCAATTTCCGCAGAATTTTAGGGAGGAATTCCCCAATTATCGCTAATATTGAGTAAAACACGATAAAATCAGGGAGGATTTCCCTAATTATTGATTCTAGATGGTTCCGAGCTACAATTGAGCACAACCACCAGCACAACCACCAGCACAACCACCAGCACCACCAGCACCACCAGCACCACCAGCACCACCAGCACCACCAGCACAACCACCAGCAGCCACCAACAAGCCCACCAGTTACTCAAGGTCATCTCAAACAAATAAGCGGTCGCTCGGATGTTATCCCGAGCGACCGCTTATTTCAGCACAACACCTTATATACTCTTACTGCCTACTTTGATCTCACCATTACATGACGTGACTCTACAGGTAGAGTCATTTTTTGCGCGTTCCATCATTTCTACGACGGTATAGAACAGCCCCAGCGATAGTTACTAGAACGATAATTATTCCACTGATCCCCACAGTAACAAGTGGAAAGGAATCACTGTCCGCAGCGGGGTCCCCCGTTAGATCAGACCCATTACTCCCAGCTCCTGACTCCGGTGAATTATTCGGGGTTACCTCCGGAGAAGCGGTAGGTGTCGTTGCCGAAATACCGGGCCCCAGTTCTTTCAGATCCACTGAGTCAGCGGTTAGCCGCTTAGTTCGACTGCATAAACTAGCCTCCAGATTACCAGAGTCTCCACCGTCTCTAGCATAAGCATAGACAATGTAACTTTCCCCTTCCACAAACTCAAAGCCGCAGCTTGCAGAAGATAAAGCCGTAGTCAATGTAACTTGATTCCCCTCGACCCCTTTCCAGCTGGAATCCACCTCAAAGGTTACCTTTACTGGATCAGCAGAAGAAATTATGTTCCCCTGTGACGGCTCCTTCATGTCCACTACTTTCCCGACAAAGACAGCTGTACTTTTCTCAAGAGCTTCCAGTGGCTCCGCAGGCATAACACAGGAACAGGCGTAAGTGACTGAGGGCCGCACCGTCAGCAAAGCCGTAAATATTAATAGGACACCTAGAAATATCATCATTGGACTTCGGAAATTGAACTTTCGGAAATTGATCTTTCGCAATTTGAAAACCCCCTTCTTTACCTTACAGACGGAGTAAACGTGGAAAGTGTTACAGGAATTCCCAAACAAGTGATACAAGTTTATCCGGTAGCAATTCCTCTAATCCTCTTCTTTAATTCCTCTGATCTTCTTTAACTCCTCATATCCTCTTCATTAATCCCCCATACCTGCTTTACCCACTCACAAACTGTGCGCGATCCCAATCAAACGCTGTATTCCTTCGCGCAGCACCCCTTCGCTTGCAAAGGAATAACTTAGGCGAAGCCTTGACTTCATTTCCCCCAGTGGATCAAATAACTCCCCTGGAACAAAAGCGATCGACTGCGCCATACTTGAAGCAAACAGGCGATCCATCGTAAGATGCTCCGGTAGTTTCACCCATAGATTTAATCCGCCTTGCGGAGTCGTCCATTCCCAGCCAGTCCCCGCCAGCTCCTCTTCCACGATTTCCTTATGCACTTGAAGCGCAATGCGCAGCTTACCGAGATGCTGTTGCAAGCGTGGGGAGGTGTAGTAATGTAGAAATATTTTTTGATTCAGCAGCGGAGTGCCATTGTCCGCGAGTGATTTGGCCGTGATTAGACGCTCCATAAATGGATATCGGCAGGCCACCGCACAGATTCGTAAGCCAGGGGCTACATATTTACTGAAGCTGCTGATATAGATCACCCACCCCTCCGTATCATAAGCAAAAAAGGGCGGCGGCGGCGGCTCATCAAAATACATATCGCGGAACGGGTCATCCTCCACCAGTAAACAGCGATAACGTTCGGCCAGTTCTACCAACAGCTTGCGCTGTTGCACAGGCACCGTGTATCCAGTTGGATTGTGATGCGTTGGATTAATGTAGAACATACGCGGCTTATGCTTTTTCATCAAAGCTTCTACTTTCTCCAGATCATATCCCTCCGGAGTGATCTCTACCGGGACCAACCGTGCCCCCTCCCGGCGAAAAATATCCATAGCAACACTATAAGTAGGCCGCTCCACAAGCACCGTATCCAGAGGACCAAGTACAATCCGGGCAATCAGATTGATCGCTTGCTGCGCACCCGAGGTAATAAGCAGCTCTTCCGAAGTTAACTGCAGCCGATGTTGCTTCCGAAAATGGTGGCTTAACGTCTCACGCAGCTCGTTATCCCCCTGGACCGAGGCATATGTTCCCATTACCTTGGGATATAGATCGAACACTTTTTTAACATAGTCAGATAGAAAAAGATTCGGCAGCAGCCCCGGATCAATCAGCGCCTGCGAGAACTGATACTTAACTGGCACTCTCTGAATATCAGACAGCGGGTTAGTGAGCGCATAAGCCGATACTGCGGCTCCTACTTCAATAGCAGGAAGCGAGATTATGGGTGCCACGTAATATCCAGATTTATCTTTTACATAAACCTTTCCATCCTCCGTCAACCGTCTGTACGCTTTGAATACGGTCAGTCGATGTACCTTAAGCTCCTCCGCTAGCAGCCGTATAGAAGGAAGCTTATCATGTGCGACCCACTCCCCTCGCTCCATGCGATTTAATAGAAATTCATAGACCTGCCGAAACAAAGGATGATTATGCTCCGCTCCCACAACCTTTTTCATCTGGCTACAACTCCTCTCCGAACAACCTTGTAATCATATTGTACACGATTTCTGAATTAATCTGTTCTACTCAAGGCAATCTGTTCTGTCCACTCCCCTATATGATTAACAAAATGCCAGCTTATAAATTCTTATATTTTATAAAGCACACAAAAGGGGACTTTCAAAATGATCTTATTTGCTTATGCACTTGTATGTCTGATCTTCGGCACGACCTTTCTAGCTATCAAAATCGGTGTAGATGCCGGTGCGCCTCCTTTCTTTTCAGCGGGCTTAAGATTTTTTGTCGCGGGCGCTGTTCTATTCCTATGGATGGTCTGGAAACGAAAAGCCAGCTTCTCCTTACTGTTGCGCAAAGAAATGTTGTTCACCGGGTCTGCTCTAACCTTCGGCACCTTCGCGGGTCTCTACTGGGCTGAACAATATGTTTCTTCAGGGCTTGCAGCTGTACTCTCTGCCACTGGACCGATCATGATCCTGCTGCTCCAAACCTCTATTCTTCGGCAAAAAGCACCCGCCATCTCCCTATATGGCTGCATCATCGGCTTCACTGGCGTACTGCTGCTGGTTCTCCCCAATCTCGCCGTTGATATTTCACCACTGTGGCTCATCGGTTGCGCCGTAGTCCTAATTGGAGAGTGTTGCTATGCTGTAGGTGCGATTTACTCCAAAAAAGTAATTAACAGTATGCCCGAGGTCTCACCGATTGCGCTAAATGCGGCTCAAATGATGTATGGCGGTGCGCTGTTATTCATTCTTTCTTTTGCCACGGAAAAAGTACATCCTGCATTTCTCTTCTCATTCGAGACAGCAGGTTCACTGCTCTATCTCACAGTTATCGGCTCCATGGTCGGCCATACCTTATTCTACTGGCTCGTAGCTAAGACCAACCCAGTGTTTCCTTCTACCTGGCTTTATATTTCTCCACCGATTGCGGTGGGTGTAGGCTTTTTCTTTTACAAGGAGTCCGTATCTTGGATTACAATTCTCGGAGTGTTCACCATCATTGCCGGAACAATCCTAGTGAATGCTGATGCTTTAAAGCAATTACTGCAAAAAAAGAAGATAAACACTGTTGCGTTAAAAAAATCAAATATATGACGTACTATATATTGCATTTATGACCACTATTGCGTATTATATAAACAAGTTAAATTAAACACAGCTAAATATGACTCATATATGAAAGGAGGATTCGCTTAACGGCGCTTCTTTTCTAAAGAGGAATGCCTTTTTATCGGAAGTGGAGGGAATTGTGATCGAACTGACATCACGTCAAATAGAGATTATCGATATCGTTAACAAAAGAGCTCCGATTACCGGCGAACAGATTGCCGAAAGTTTGAATCTTACCCGGCCTACAATTCGCTCGGATCTGTCTGTTTTGGTTATGCTCAAATATATCGACGCCAAGCCGAAGGTCGGGTACTTCCCAGGATTGAAATCATCCAGTCGTCAGGGAAGCGGTTATCTGCTGCAGGAAACGATGGTCAAAGAAATTCAAAGTGTACCTATAGTTATCCGTGAGACCACAACTATTCAAAATGCCGTAGTTACGCTTTTTCTACAAGATGTAGGCACTCTTATTATCTGTGACGAAGAGGGTAAACTCACGGGCGTTGCTTCACGTAAGGATTTCCTAAAGGTAACCTTGGGCAACCCCGGTGCAGTCTCCATGCCCGTAAGCATGGTTATGACGCGCCAGCCCAAAGTGGTCACAACTTCACCGGATGAGCCGGTGCTTGAAGCTGCACATAAGATGATTTTTCACGAGGTAGACAGTTTGCCGGTGGTTGTTCCCAGCGCTGCTGAAGACGGCGGTACAAAACTGGATGTGGTAGGACGTTTAACAAAAACCTCCATCATCAAACTTCTCCTCGAACTTGAAGCCAAAGGATAACAGGAGGAACCCATGAGCATCGAGCAATCTTCCAACTTAATAACGATATGCTCGGATTCTATAGGAGATACGGCAGAGGCTGTCGTGCAGGCCGTTATTCACCAATTTCAGAATCAGCAGGTCACCATTAAAAGATACGGCAATATTAGGCATGAAGACGAGCTACGCAAGCTTATGGAAGAAGCAGCTCAGCATCAAGGTTTTGTCGCCTATACATTAGTGCAGCCAGAATTAAGAGAAATGATCCGCGAGGAAGCGGTACGTCTTGATTTGCGGATCGTTGATATCATGGGCCCAATGATGCAGGCCTTCATTGATACCTTCGACGATGCTCCTCAGCAGCGGCCGGGTCTTCTCCACCAGCTCGACGAGAATTATTTCCGCCGCATAGAAGCTATAGAATTCACCGTCGCCTGTGATGACGGCCGTGATCTGGGTGCCATGCTCAAAGCCGATATCGTTCTGCTGGGCATGTCCCGTACTTCAAAGACACCGCTTAGCATCTTTTTAGCCCATAGAGGAAAAAAAGTCGTTAACTATCCGATTATCCCGGAGATTGGTCCTCCACAAGAACTATTAAGCTTGCCGCCGAACCGGCTTATCGGATTAACCATGAAACCCGAGTACATGCTGAAGGTCCGCTCTGAGCGGCTTAAGGTTCTCGGATTACCGACAGGCTCCCAATATGCAAGTTTGGAGCGGATCACCGAAGAGATGGAATACGCCACTTCATTGTTCAACAAGCTGGGCTGTCCTGTAATTGATATTACTGACAAGGCTATAGAAGAAACCGCTGGTATTATTATGGGTTATATCTAAATTTCAGTTTACAAAATATATAGAATGCACTGGAGGGAATTAGAATGGAGCGCGAACTGGCCCTTGAGATTGTACGGGTAACTGAACTAGGTGCTTTATCCTCGGCTCGTTGGATTGGGCGGGGCGATAAAAATGCGGCAGATGATGCAGCCACGACTGCGATCCGTTCCATGTTCGATTCTGTGTCCATCGACGGAACTGTTGTGATTGGTGAAGGAGAGATGGATGATGCTCCAATGCTCTATATTGGTGAGAAAGTCGGGAACCAAAAAGGTCCCTCTGTCGATGTAGCCGTCGATCCACTCGAAGGAACTGAGGTTGTTGCCTGCGGCCTGCATAATGCGCAATCTGTTATTGCTATAGCAGATAAAGGCAGCCTGCTGCATGCCCCGGACATTTATATGGAGAAGTTAGCCTGCGGACCCGAGCTTGCCGGTAAGCTTAGACTCGAGGACCCTGTAGAGATCACTCTGCAAAAAGCCTGCCATTACACTGGCAAATCCCTCTCCGAGTTAACCGTAATGGTGCTGGATCGCAAACGGCATGAGCAGCTGATTAATAGCCTGCGTGAAGCCGGGGTACGAATTAAGCTGCTTGGTCACGGAGATGTCGCTGGCGCTATTGCGGCTGCACTGCCAGACAGCGATGTCGATTTATATATGGGTTCCGGTGGAGCACCGGAAGGTGTTCTTGCTGCCGCTGCACTGAAATGCCTTGGTGGTGAAATGCAGGGCAGATTGCTCCCGGATGGACCCATAGAGCTGCAGCGCTGTGTACGCATGGGAATTGCCAATCCAACGCGAGTGCTATACATGGAAGACATGGTTGGCACGGGCGACGTCCTCTTTGCCGCCACGGGTGTAACGTCAGGTGAATTCCTGAACGGTGTCCGTTTTATCGGCAAAGAACGCGCGGAAACACATTCGGTAATCATGCGGGCACAGAGCCGGACGATCCGCTATATCCGCAGCATTCATTTCCTGCCAGGAAAAGAAATACCGACTGCGCAGACTGTTAGACAAAATGCTGTGTCTCTATAAAACCACAAAAAACAGGCTATCTCACTAGCAGTATCCTTTGCTAGTGAGATAGCCTGTTTTGTTTTTTTACACTGAATGCTAATTGCTTCTTATTTATTTCCAATACGCTCACTCGCTAATGGATCTATATTAGCAACTTTCTCAAAGCGTTCTGCGTTCAGGCTGTTATACTTTGCGAAGATTTGTTTCACATCTTGCTCCTTCTGCTCGCCTTCCACATCCACCATTACTAGAATATGACCTTCATCCACGTAATTATCGTAGCTCTCTGCTTCCTCTTCAGGAATGCCAAGGCCAATAAGCCCGCCGACTAACCCGCCACTGCCTGCGCCTATCGCCGCTCCGGCAAGCGTTGCCGCAAGAGGTCCGGCTGCAATAATAGGTCCAATACCAGGAATAGCCAAAGCGCCAATTCCCATCAGCAGCCCCGTTACTCCACCCAGCAGGCCACCAGTAGCTGCACCAGTAGCCATACCTTCCGGGGCCACGGTTCCCGACTCGTCTCTAAGCGTTTCCTCATCCGCTTTATTTCTCGCGATAATCGAAATATCCTCTGTCCTACAGCCCTGACGCTTCAACTCCTCAATAGCTCGCGAAGCTTCGTATTCGGCAGCAAAGACACCCACTATTCTCTTATTCATCTCCATTACCTCCTATTGATGTAGTTAGCTCATACGTTCAGCTTCATAGCTTACTTAACCAAACTGGACAAGGATAAACTACGATCTTTGAATTGCCTGCAATTCCGAGTTAATATTCCTTCTAAAATATGCTGTATAATAAAAGTAAGCGGGTACAACTACCCTAGATCAACTCTATAGAAGAAAGAGAAGGAATCATCCATGGCGATATTTAACTATAATTCTGAGCGTCCCTTCCGAGGCAATCCCGACTTGCATCTCCATTACTGGGGGCGGGAGCAGTGTCTTCCCGGGCATTTTTTTGGGCCTGGGGTCCGTGACGTATATAAGATACATTTTATCCATACAGGAACAGGTGAAGTTACTGTGGGTGAACAGACCCATTATCTTAAACCAGGACAAGCTTTTCTCACCTATCCGCATATCGTAACTGCCTACACAGCAGACATAGCAAATCCATGGACCTATTCTTGGGTAGCTTTTACCGGGGAGCAGGTTGATTATATTTTAGCCAAAACTGCCTTGTCACCTGAGCATCCGATCTTTCCAATGGATGAGCAGCTTATGCCTAATTTGTACGAGCTCCTGACACAAGCAGCTGAAGCTTCGGACAGCCTGGATCTACCTCTAAAAGCAATTATGTATGAGTTCTTCTCTCTGTTACTTCGAGCGGTGCCAGCAGTTCCAGATGTACTTCCTCTACCACGTCAAAAGAGTATTTACGTCGAGCAATGCCTGCACTTTTTGCATACACATTATTGTGAAAATATTTCGGTTGAGATGATGTCCTCTTCGCTTAAGCTGGATCGCAAATATTTATCCTCCTTGTTCAAACGGACAATAGGTATGCCACCACAGCAGTATCTATTAAATTTCCGCATCGCTAAGGCGTGCGAGCTGCTGACAGAGACCCTATGCACGATTGGTGAAATCTCACGTTCTGTAGGCTATCAGGACCCCTTACTCTTTTCGCGGATGTTCAAGAAGGTGAAAGGTTGTTCGCCAAAAGAATACCGTAGCCGTCATCTCGAAAATGACATTGTACTATAAACTCCTTCCTTGCTGACATACGTTTGTCCGCGATCTTTCGCTACAATAAGGACGTAACTTACTAAGTAATAAGTGTTTATAGGAGGAATAAATCATGTATAACGCAAGCGCTACCAGATATGACAATATGAAATATAATCGCACCGGAAAGAGCGGTCTACTCCTGCCAGCGATCTCGCTTGGTCTATGGCATAACTTTGGCGGCAACGACTTATTTGAGAATGGCCGCGCCATGGTAAGAAGAGCTTTTGATCTTGGAATCACTCATTTTGACCTTGCCAATAATTACGGTCCACCCGCAGGCTCCGCCGAAGAAAGCTTTGGCCAAATTCTTAAAAAGGATCTGACCCCTTATCGTGATGAGATGGTTATCTCGACTAAAGCTGGATATTATATGTGGGCTGGTCCTTATGGTGAATGGGGCTCCAAAAAATATCTCGTCTCCAGCCTAGATCAAAGCTTAAAACGTATGGGACTGGATTATGTTGATATTTTTTATCACCACCGCCCAGATCCAAATACACCACTGGAAGAAACCATGGCTGCGCTGGACCTCGTGGTACGCCAAGGTAAAGCGCTTTATGTCGGGATTTCGAATTACGGACCTGAACAAACACGTGAAGCGGCACAAATTCTGCGTCGACTTGGCACGCCATGCCTGATTCATCAGCCAAACTATTCCATGATGTCCCGCTGGATTGAAGATGGCTTGCAGGATGTATTGTCTGAAGAAGGCATCGGCTCCATTGTGTTCTCCCCGCTACAAGGTGGCATACTGACCGATCGCTATCTAAACGGAATCGCTCCTGATTCCCGTGCCGCTGGTCCAAGTGTATTCCTGTCTGAGAATGCCATTACCGAAGAGGCGATCGGCAAGGTTCGCAAACTGAACGAGATTGCTGCTGCACGTGGACAAAAAATGTCTCAATTAGCGTTATCTTGGGTACTCCGTGGAAGCAAAGTAACTTCGGCATTGATCGGCGCAAGTAAGGTAAGCCAGATTGAAGATGCCGTCGCTTCCTTAAATGCCCCAGAGCTTAGCGCTGAAGAGCTAGAGCAAATTGAGGCGATTCTGCGGGGATAAAGCTTAGTTATAACAAGACAAAGACCAATGAAGTCAGGCAGCTTAAAGCTGCTCTGGCATTTCATTGGTCTTCTTTTTTATAGATTAGAGTTAATTGCTCACCCAAATATCTGCGTGATGTACACCATGATCAATAATCCAAAAATAAAAGAATACGTCGAAGGCCGCTCATAACCATGGCCATGACTCTCCGGAATCAGCTCCTTGTAGACGATAAAGAGCATAGCCCCGGCTGCAAAAGCGAGACCATAACCCACAACATTATGCAGGTAACTGGCAGTAAAATACCCGATCACCGCAGATACCATCTCCATCAAGCCGGTAAGCGTAACGATTCCTAAGGCTTTTAGCTTGCTTGTTCGCGAATTCATTAGAAAGACTGCAAGAATCAAACCTTCCGGCATATTCTGTGCGCCAATGGCAATCGCCACGGTAGGACCTAAACTGGCCTGTTCGCTGGCATAACTGAAACCTGTACTGAGGCCTTCTGGTATGTTGTGGATGAACAGCGCAATCATAACAAGCAGCGCTTTTGAATCCATATTGGTATAACCGGGCTTATTCTCCACATCGATATGCGGGATGTTATTTTCAATTAAATCAAGCAGCAGCACTCCGGTAATCAAGCCCAAGGTTAAAGCGATAATCCCCGATTCTTTGATCGATTGCGGCATGAGTCCAAACGTGGAGGCGGACACCATAATCCCCGCAGTGAAGGCTACGAGGATATCTTTCCACTTCTCGGATAACCTCTTCACGAACAGGATCGGAAATGCTCCAAGAACGGTAGCCATTGCCGATACAAAGCTGCCAATAAGCGCAGATTCCAAACCTTCAACTCCTTTGGTACAAGTCGGATAGACCAACATATGTTTCAGAAAAAATAATTATTACTTTTTCATACATTTTCGAATGGTCCAATATAGTATGGATCATATCCCCTAGGTTGATCAAGACCCCATTTTATAGACACTGAAAAAAGACCCTAGACTATAAGCTGCTTCCGGTATTCTACCGGGGGCAGCTTATTTAACCTTCGTTGTGGCCGATGTTGGTTATAAAATCGAATGTAATCTTCAATTTTTCTTTGTGCCTCATCCATATTTCGGATATCATAAGGATAGAGTCCTTCCGTTTTGAGATGTGAGAAGAAGCTCTCCATAGAGGCGTTGTCATAACAATTGCCTCGGCGAGACATGCTGATTCGGGCGCCAACCTTTGGCAGCATGTCGTGGTATGCATGAGATGTGTATTGGAATCCCTGATCGCTGTGAACGATCAGTCCAGTCACGTCTTTTTGCTGAGACCACGCTTGCTGAAAGGTTCGGAGAACCAGTTCATTGTCGTTCCTAGCGCTCATTTGATAAGCAATAATTTCGTTGTTGAATAAATCTATAATAGCAGAGAGATAGAGCCACTTTTCGCCTACGCGATATTGCGTAATGTCTGTCACCCATTTTTGGTTGGGAGCATCCGTTTTGAAATCCCGTTTCAATATATTTTTCGCCACACGATCTCCTTCGGAAGAAGCATAATTACAACGATGCTTTCCGCGGATCCTCGAACGGATGCCTAGATCCTGCATGATTCTGAGTACCTTCTTATGATTCATCCAAACTCCGTGGTCTTGTAGCAGGAACAATTGAATTTGGCGATAACCGTAGATGCCGTTATACCGTTCATACACCTTCTGAATGAGTTCTTTCGCCGCCTGATCCCGTTCTACTCCTTTACATTTCAAGAAAGCGTAGTATCCACTTCTGGAGACCCTAAAGAGTTTACATAAGTCGCTAACGGCATATTCTTTTGCTGCGCTCTCAATGACTCTATATTTGCACGTTTCACCTCCTGCATCCAGATTTCCAAACACTTTTTTAGCATTTCATTGTCTCGTTTGAGCTTTTGAACATATCTATCTTGATCGATATATTCTTCACGACGCCCTCGTTGATCTAGTAGCCCAAATTCCCCTAGCTCTCGGTATCTCTTATCCATTTCTTTACTCGCCCTTGGTCTTGAAACTGAAAATGCTCCGTAATCTTACGATAAGTCCATTTTTCCTCGACATGTAATCGAATAGCCTCCTTTTTGATTTCATCCGAGTATGATTTAAACTTCTGTCCTTTAATCGCCATAAAAATACACCCCCTAGAATTTCATCGGACAAACCAGGGGTTTTATCCAATGTCTATTCTAAGGGGTGCACTTCATTATGAGTGCAGGTTTTTTTCTGTAACTATAGACCGTTATTTTCTTAAGGTTACCGATTTTTTGATTAGAAAAATATTGAAATATACGATAATACTAATTAGGTTATCCTTAGTTTGATGGTAATATAATTCAGATTTCGATGAATTCCTCGCCCCCCCTTCGCAAACCTAAATAAAAAATGTAATATTGTGGGTTGTTAATTTAAGAATATTCTAATATGATGATCCCAAAAGCCATATTTGTTAAATTTTGTAATCATTTTAAAATTAAATCTTTTTTCCGAAATCATACTCCGTTGAGGTTAGGGAATGAAATGGTTAAAAAAGAAGCTGATTCGAAATACACCTCGGATAACAATGATTTTTCAACACTCGATGATGTTAAGAAAATGATCGGAGTTGAAAATATTTTAGAAGAAAAACAAAAGAATAAACATCCTCCTATTACGGTCGCAGTTTTGGACAGTGGTATCTATCCACATCAGGATTTGACTAGCCCGGATAACCGGATAGTTGCCTTTAAAGATATGGTAAATGGGCTAGAAGAGCCCTATACTAACAAAACCTTGTAGGTAAAGGGGAAATGAAATGAAAAAAATGATCATTGCTCTTTCAGTTGTTGGAATAGTAATGGGACTCTTTATAATTAAATCATTGTTTTTAACGGACTCTCATTCGAAACCTCTTGAACGTCTTTCCCGAATAACTAATCCAGATCAATCTGTTGCTAAAATTAAACGAGGTGCGATTACTTATTCATTGTTTGGTTCAGGGGTTGGATTATTAAAAGGCCAACAGATAGGTATTGTAGATGGAGATAAGCTTGATAAGATTTATATATTGCAAGGGTATAGCCCAGATGAATGGCTCATCGAATATTACGATGTTCTTATGTCAAATTATGATCTCTTAAAAGCGGACCATGTAACCGATATACCTTACGCTCTTGAACAGTACCGTTTGTAGTACAAGAAGAATAGGGTGGAATAATATTCGAAACAGGATCTACACACAACCACTTACCATTATTATAATTCAAACACAATAATAGTCGCTGTGAAGCGGCTTTTTATTATTATGTTATGCATTTTCTGACTGGTACGTGCGCTGCAATTTATTAGCTATAGACCTATTAAATTACCTTTAGAATAAAGTTGAAACTTAGGATATTAAACCATATACAAAAAAAATATTTTATTTTTATTAGACGAATTGTAATATGAAACGCGACACCTAGAAAAAACAAATAAGGCCCATGTAGGCTTCGTGTTAAATGGAAGTCACCACAACATACCATTTTGTACAGGAGAACCCAATATGAGCTATTCCTAGCTTAGCAAACTAGGCCAACATCCCTCAACCATCGCTCGAGATCTAGGTCGCGGTTGTGAGCAGGACGGTGCGCTCAAATCGCTCAGCAACGGCACTGCAAATGAAGAGAGTTGAGCGTTCCTGTCGGTAAATACACTGCAGCTCTTGGCAAAGAGATCGACTAAAAACTAAAGGAAACGTGGTCCCCTGAACAAATTGCAGAGAAGCGCCGATCAGACGACTAAACCTTTGTGTGCTTCGTAACAATCTATCGTTGGCTCTACAAAGGACGTCTTGCCGAAGGTAACGTTTAAACGCTGCGTCATAAAGGCAAGCGACAGAAGCCTGTCGAAACACGTGGTCGCTTCCTCATCGGGACTCCCATCAATAAGCGACCGAAAGAAGTTCGCAAACGTACAACCTTTGGCCATTGGGGACTCGATACCGTCTCAAACGGCACACTCGATGGAGATTGCGTTTGGGGTTGTGGCTAGTCAGTACCCGAACGACACATTTCAAACAGCGACGACTAACCGAGGTAAAGAATTTGCTGTGTATCTAGTCGTGGGGAAAAGCAAGGCGCATGTCGCAACCTTTATCGAATGGAAGACACGCCAGTATGTGGTATTAAAGATGCCCGAGCGTAGTACTACTGTCCTTTAATCGCCATAAAAATACACCCCTAGAATTTCATCGGACAAACCAGGGGTTTTATCCAATGTCTATTCTAAGGGGTGCACTTCAGGTTCGGTTCATACCCTAAGGAGGTCTTTGTCTCACATATCATTATCCAACTCGGTTACACCAGCTTCTTCCGGATCTTGCCGGAAATCAAATCAATAATTGTGATCATCGCAATGATACCTAGCAGTATAATCCCCACGCGGTCCCAATTCCGTGAACTGAGCGCGAAGATTAACGGTGTGCCGATCCCCCCTGCTCCAATCACACCTAAAATCGTAGCCGAACGAACGTTGATTTCGAATCTATATAAGGTATAGGATAAGAATCCCGGCAGCACCTGCGGCAACACCGCAAACCACAATACCTGCATGCGGCTGGCACCAGAAGAAATTAAAGCTTCGAGTGGACCGTTGTCGATATTCTCAATCTCATCCGCGAACAATTTGCCGAGCATGCCCACCGAATGTAGTCCCAGAGCCAGCACACCTGCAAAAGAACCCGGTCCAACAGCCTTGATGAATAACAAAGCCATAATAATCTCAGGGAAGGTTCGTATAAAGCTCAACATCAGCTTGCCGGAACCTGAAATTACCTTTCCCTTGCTCATGTTAACTGCAGCCCAAAATGCAAAAGGAATACATAAAAAGGTCGAGATAAAAGTGCCTAGGATTGAAATAGCTAACGTCTCGAGCAATCCCCGCAGGAGATCCTCCCCATCTGGTAAATAAACGAAGGCCCAGTCAGGTGAGAATATCCCGGCAAAAATTGCTTTAGTAATGATCCCGGCGGTTTCTTTGAATCCATTAAACGGCACTCCCGAAAAAGCCCAAATATATAACGCAGCTAGGGCTATATAAATCAGCCAACGAAAACGATTTTTACGGGGTTTAGGGACAAGGGTATTCCATGATTTACTCATATTAATTTCTCCCGCAGCTTAGTGCTTACATAATCAATAATCAGTACTACTGCTAATGTGAACAAGATGATGGTGCAAGTCTTATCGTATTCCAAAAAGCCTAGGGTGACTTCATAATAGTGGCCGATCCCACCCGCTCCTACCAGACCTAAAACCGCCGCAGCACGAACATTAATCTCGAAGGCATATAGGACATAAGACATAAAATGAGCCTGTACCTGTGGAATGACTCCGAACATAATGCGTTGAATCTTATTAGCCCCTACTGAAGTCATTGCTTCCAAAGGTCCTTGATCAATCGTCTCCATCGTTTCATAGGTAAGCTTGGCGATCAGCCCCAACGAAAATATCGTCAAAGCAAATATCCCAGGAAGCGCACCGAGGCCGAAAATGGCCACAAAGATAGAAGCCAACAGCAGATCGGGAATCGTGCGGATCAGGTTCAGCAGCATACGGACCGGATAATGAAGCCAACGGCTTTGCGTAATATTGCTTGCACACAACAGCGCAACCGGAACCGCAAGAATGGCACCAAACGTTGTGCCAACCAGCGCCATCCGGATCGTCTCCAGCATCGCATCTATAATGTTGTCAAAATACCCCCAGTTCGGGGGAAACATTTCCTTAAGCAAATCAAGCATATTCGGCAGACCGGAAATCAGCTCTCCGAAGGATGAATCGGTTAAGACAGCACTTCTCCACAGTAATACTACTAATATAATGGCTGTAAAATAATGTTTTATCTTTCTTGGCGGTTTGGGATGTAGCTTCTCTGCATTCACACTCATCTCACACGCCTCCGAGTACAGGCTCACCCAACAACTCATCCTGATGAATCGGTCTGCCGTAAATCTCAGCAAACCTCTCATCGGTTGCCTCCGATACAGGACCATCGAAGACAACCTCTCCTGCCCGGAGCCCGATAATCCGGGTAGCGTATTCTCTAGCCAGATCAATAAAATGCAAATTCACAATGGTCGTAATCCCGAGTTCCATATTAATCTTCTTTAGATCATCCATAACCTGCTTGGTTGTGAGCGGATCTAGTGAAGCTACAGGTTCATCTGCGAGGATAATCTGTGCCTCCTGCGCAAGAACACGGGCAATAGCTACACGTTGCTGCTGACCTCCAGATAGCTGATCTGCACGTGTATAGGCCTTCTCGGCGATATTTACCCGATCAAGGGATTCGAAGGCTAAATCGATATCCTTTTGTGGGAATCTGCCAAGTATCTTCCGCAGTGTGGAATGATAGCCCACCCGTCCTGCCAAAACATTACGAAGCACAGTCGTACGTTTCACTAAGTTGAAGCTTTGGAAGATCATTCCGATATTCCTACGGATCATTCGTAGCCGGCTTCCTTTTGCATTCGTAATGGACTGTCCGTTAATAAGAATATTACCTTCGGAAATATCATGAAGCCGGTTAATGGAACGCAGCAAGGTCGACTTCCCTGCTCCCGAAAGACCAACAATAGCTACAAATTCTCCGGCTGGAATGGTCAGGTTAATGTTGTTTAATCCTTTGGTTCCGTTTAGATACGTTTTGGATACATTACGAAGCTCTATCATGAAATCATCCCTTTATGTGTTTTCGTATATTCGTATAAAAGAGATAGCCAGATCCGGGGGGGAATCCGGAGCTGGCTATCCTTAATGCCTGTTATACACCAACATCGTTGTATCCTTGAACGGCCTGTTCTACTCTGTTTTTACTTTACTGTTGTATTCGCGAACAATGTCAAAGTTACTGTCTTGTGATTTCACATAACCTTCATGAGAGTAAATGTCTTTGATAATCTCATGGCCTTCTGTGTCAGCTGCGATATCAATGAATGCCTGCTGGATTTTTTCAATCCATTCTTTATTCATATCTGAACGGACCGAAATCGTATCGTTAGGAATTTTATCAGTAAAGGCGAGAACTTGAGTATCTTCAAATACTTTTGGATAATCCTTAACGACCGTGTTCCGGGCATCTTGGAAAATAGCTGCTGCATCTACGTCACCATTCAGCACAGCAAGCACGCCTTGATCATGACCTTTAACCGTAATGGCTTGTACATCCTTCAGCGGATCAAGTCCCGCATCCATAAGCGTTGCAGCCGGCCATACAAATCCTGCAGAGGATGTAACGTTTTGATAGGCAATTTTTTTACCTTTCAAATCGGCAACCGATTTGATCGCAGAATCTTTCTTGACGATAATCATAGATTTATAGAAATCTGCTAATTCATCTGTTGGACCACCGGTTTCATCATTTACACCAAAACGTTGAGCCTGAAGAATAACCTCAGCTGCTCCTTTTTCTTTAGCTAACACGTAAGCAGTTGGAGGAAGGAAACCTACATCCACTTTTTTAGAGGCCATAGCTTCGATAACGGTGTTGTAATCAGTAGAGACACTTACTTCTACAGGAATACCGAGCTTGTCACCCAGTAATTTTTCAAGAGGTTTCGCTTTAGCTTCGAGCGTATCTGCATTTTGAGAAGGAACAAATTGTACAGTAAGCTTCTCTGGAACATAACCCTCTGCTACAGGAGCTGCCGTTTCCTTCGGTGCATTTGCCCCGTCCGTCGATCCTTGGTTTGCATTATTTGTAGTGTTGTTAGCGCCACAACCACTAAGCAATGTAATAGACATCATTAGCGGCAATACGAATTTACTGATTTTTCTCAAACGAAAGACCTCCACTGTTTTCTATTTTTATTTTTGAGTACTTCTAAACTATAGATGTGTTTTATTAAATCAATAGCAACCAAGCATCAAATATATGTAAAATTTATTCCAATCTCTTAAAGTTAGCAAATTATCTGCTAGAATGAGGTCTGAACTTATTATCAGGAGGGGCTACCTATGAATAAAGAGAATTCAATAACCTGTGAAATCCTCGTAACAAGTGATCTACATGGACATTTTGGGCCCGTCGATTACCGCACGGGGGGGAAACGACCAGCAGGCTTAGCAACAATTGCTACCCTCATTAAACAAGAAAGATCCCATACTCCTGAGCTGATCCTTATAGATAACGGCGATCTTATTCAAGGCACACCGTTAACTTATTATGCAGCTACACATTATAGTAATGAGCTGAATCCGGGCATAGCTGCACTAAATGAATTGAAATATGACGCTGCAATTATTGGCAACCATGAATTCAATTTTGGCAAAACTCTGCTGAATAAAGCCGTTCAGGATTCCCGCTTTCCATGGTTATCAGCTGGAATTATAGATAACACGACAAATCAACCCGCCTTTGGTAAACCCTATATCATCAAATGGGTAGATAAAATCAAAGTAGCCGTTCTAGGGGTTACGACGCATTACATCCCCCACTGGGAGAACCCTAGCCATATTGAAGGGCTTCAATTTGAGGATTCGCTAGAGACTGTAAAGCATTGGTGTGCCATTATACGGGCAGAAGAGCAGCCTGATCTGCTCGTTGTAGCTTACCACGGCGGATTCGAACGCGATCTAAGCAGTGGAGAACCTGTAGAAAGACTAACGGGGGAGAATCAAGCCTACGCCATGTGTACAGAGGTAGAGGGCATAGATGTGCTAATTACCGGACATCAGCACCGCTCCATAGCTGGGGAGTTGAACGGTGTTACAATCATACAACCTGGTTGTAATGGACTTTCCCTCGGTAAAATTTCGGTTATTTTCCAAAAAGAAAATACACACTGGAAGATTCAGCGTAAACATGCCGAGCTCCTTAACGTTAATGAGACAACAGCTGCAGATGATATAATCCTAGAGCTGAACAGTACTCTTGAATCAGAAACACAAACCTGGCTGGATGAGAGAATAGGAACGGTTATCGGGGACCTGTCTATTTCCAGTGCTGATGAATGCCGCTTGGCTGACCATCCTTTTATAGAATTTATGAATAAGGTACAAATGGAGGCTGCTGGCGTAGACATTTCTACAGCAGCCTTACTCAGTAACGATTGCAAGGGTTTCAGCGAAACCATCACACGCAGAGACATTTTATCGAACTTCATTTATCCCAACACCTTAACCGTCCTAAGACTGACAGGACAAGATATTAGAGAGGCCTTAGAACAAACCGCTAACTATTTCCAACAAGACGAGAACGGAATAATAGCCGTTAACCCCGCCTACATCGAGCCTAAACCGCAGCATTACAATTATGATATGTGGGAAGGAATACAATACGAGCTTGATACCGTTAGACCTGCAGGCGAAAGAGTCCTCCATCTGCTGTACCAAGGTCAGCCTATAGAGGACTCTAAAGAATATGAGGTTGTTATGAACAATTATAGAGCCAGCGGTGGCGGAGATTATGAGATGTATAAGGGTAAGCCGATTGTTCAAGAAATTATGATCGACATATCTGAAATTGTCACCGACTACATTGAAAAGCATGGCCAAATTGAAGCTACCTGTGACCATAATTGGAGAGTTGTTTAGGCTTTAGCGATGAACACCCCAATGTCGCTCTCTATCAGCTTCAACGCACTTCTCCAGAAGTCGACGGAGTGAACATCTATATCCATTGTTGTTGCTACATCAACAATATTATGTTTGCTGGTATCCCTAAGGAACTGGCGATACTTAGGGGCGAACTCTTCGCCCCTCTTTAAATATTCCGCGTACAGTCCTTTAGAGAATAACAAACCAAAGGAATACGGGAAATTCAAAAATTCATTACTAGCCATAAAATATCCAGCTTTGTTCATCCACATGTACGGATGGATTGTACCCGGGTCAATGCCCTCACCATAGGCTTCCACCATACAGGCAATCATCAATTCATTTAGCGCTTGAACAGACAGCGGGCCTAATGCTCTTCTCTCATATAATTTGATCTCAAATAAATAACGGGCATAAAAGTCTACAAGATAATAACCGGCATCAGAAATACTTCTCTCCAGAATAAGCAGAGCTTCCTTCTCCGTTGAATTTGTAATTATGGCATGGTTCACTATCGTCTCACAAAAAATCGAAGCCGTTTCAGCAATCGGAATCGGGTAATCCGTATTCAGCATCGTTTCATTAGCCAGACAGGAGCTATGATAGGCATGGCCGAGCTCATGGGCAAGGATACTAATATCTATGGCATTTCCGGTGAACTGGGTCATAATTCTGCTCTCGCCAATCGGGAAAATATCGATGCAAAGTCCATAACCCCCTTTGCCTGATCTAGGTTCTGCATCAATCCATTGCTGATCAAAAGCCTTCTGAGCAAAACAAGCCAGTTCCTCACTAAAGGTTGCGAAGCTCGAGATGATTGTATCTTTGGCGTTAGCGTATGTAATTTTCCCGTTTTCTACACCGACTGGTGCAAAAATATCGTAAAAAGGCAGCTTTGCCGGATGTCCCAGCAGCTCGGCTTTCTTTTGATAATAGGTATGAAAGGCTGGCAGGCTCTCCCGAAGAGCAGTGAGCATAGCGGCTAAAGTCTCACTGTCCATTCTCGAAGCGATTAACACTTTTTCCAGCGAAGATTGATAACCCCGCATGCCATAAATCGTCAGCGCCTCACCACTAATGCCATTTAAGCTGGCTGCGCAGACCTCAGCAATAAGACTACAGGCTTCTGCCTCTGCTTCATAAGCAGCTTTTCTTAAGCTGGCATTATTCTCATAAGCCATACTTCTTAGCTCCGCAAGCGTCACTTGTCTAGTTTCCCCATCCACCGCTAAATCTGCAAGTGTACTTGAAGTCCTCTCCATATACAGTCTGCTCCATGCTTTGGATCCTGTACTCTGCATTTTGGCTATAGCCATTTCAAGTTCTTCGCTTAACTCATAGCGGGATTGTAACAGGAGTTCTCGCAAATAAAATTGATGCTCCATTAGATAAGGGGAGCTAACGATAAGCTCATCCATATGATCACAAGTGCTAAACCAGCGCTTAAAAGCCACAACTACCCCAATGATTTCTGAATTGGCCTCCTCAATATCATCAGCAAGATTCATGGCTTCCTCGCAGCCACGATCTGCGCTGAGTGTTAACTCTGCATAAGCTAACAAGCATACATATATGCTTTTATAATCATTATAAATTCTTAAAAAGCCCTCCACAGGCATGGCTGTAACGTCTTTTACATTCAAATGGTGCTTAGCCCACCGCTTTAAATCTTGTACATGCTGGCCCAGTAGCTTGCGATCCCTTTTTAACTGCTCCGATTCAAAGGAAGGATATAAACTATCTAAGTTCCATGTCATATTCATCCGCAAATCTCTCCCCCTTCGATTCCTATTCTTCTAAGCATAATCCATCCTGCCAGAAAAGTGCATCGACATAATGTACTTCTTCTCTTCATACACAAAAAAAGGACCCTGCCAACGTCCGGCAGGGTCAAAGTCTATATTATAAGGGGGTTATGTGATTACTATAACCCTCTTAGCTTAAAATAATATGAATAGTAGATAAAGATTGGCTTAATCTCCGAACCCTATTGACTTAAGGTTGAAGGATTCACTCTAGCCTTGTTAATCTGAATTCCCACATACACGATAAGGAACAACACCATAAACCCAGCCGAATAACGATACATTATCCCATAATCAGTTGCTGCCGAGATTGCCCCCAGAATAATGGCTCCGCTGGCTACACCCAAATCCGTTGAGTTATAAAACATACTGTTGGCCATACCATATTGTGCAGGTGTTGAGGTGCGAAGCATCCAAGCCTGGATCGTTGGCTGAATAGCGCCGAAACCAAGTCCATATAGCAGTGCAGAAACGATGAGCATTGGCATAGAGGTCGTATAAGAAAGCACAGTTAAGCTTGCAACGACGCAAACCGCCGCCGGGATTAGGACAGAAGCTGGTCCTCTTTTATCAAATAATCTGCCGGAGATAGGTCTTATAATGATGATCGTAACCGCATTAAATAAAAAGAACAAACCCACTTGCTCCAGATGAACTGATTCGCCGAATAAAGCGATAAAGCTTAGCAATCCCCCGTAGGTAATTGCCAACATGACATTCAGAATGGCAGGCAATACTAACTTTGTATTAAACGGAACCTTGAGAGGTTTGGTGGATTCGCTTTGAGTTGGGGTTGGCTGTTTTTTCGGTTGTGCAGGAAGTGAACGAGAAAATAAAAGTACTGGAAAGGCAAGAAGTAAGGTTACCATACCAATCATAGCCAGTGTTCCAAAACCCGATTGTTTCATCACATTTAAGCCAATCATCGGACCGATCGACATCGCCAGGCTGGTAGATAAACCGAAATAACCTATCCCTTCACCCATTCTTTTGCTCGGAATAATCTGCGAAACAATCGTTGGAATAATCGTGCTGGCAATCCCGAATCCAATCCCATAGCCCACACGCATCAGCAGCAGCGAGCCAATGGAATCTGCTACAACATAAAGGCCGGTTATAGCGGCGGCAATTGCTAAGCCAATATATAATAATACATTGCGGCTAACCTTCCGCATCAGAAAAGCGGTCATAAAACGTGAAGCGATCGCAGTTAATGCAAAGACGCTGGTAACGAGGCTGACCATAATATCTCCGGCCTGAAATTCGCTTTTTACGTAAGACGGAAATGAAGATAACAACATCTGTAAATTCATAAATAAAAATAAAGCACTAATCGTTAAAGCAATAAAAGATTTGGTCCATAATTTCGTACGTAGTTCTTGTTGTTCTAACATAACTTGCCTTCCTACTCTCCATCTGTTATTTGATCTACATGATTGTTTATTCTTAGCAGCAATTCCATGAGCAACTCATATTCCTTACTAGAAATACAGTTCATAATCTCTTCTGTTACCTTATCTTCAATAGGAACGGTTTCCTTCACCAGAGACCTTCCTTTTTCCGTAATATAGACTTTAAAAGAACGCCGATCATTCTCGCCGGTTCTTTTGTAGATCAGTCCCTTTCCTTCTAAATGATCCAGAATTCGCGTTGTAGTTGGCTTATCCTTACCAGAGCGCTTAGCGATGTCCTTCTGAATCAGACCTTCCGTTCTGTCAATATGAAAAAGGACTGACCATTGCTCCGGTGTTATATCATGTTCTTTCAGCCCACTTTGAAATAACATGCTTAATTTACGATAAGTCGTGCCCATCATAAATCCTAAAGTAAGCTCGGATTGGTTATGCTTTGTCGTCATGATCGTATCCCTTCTCAATTAACACTGTTTTAATAGTTGCTCAAACAATTATATTCCTAACAACTAATTTTGTAAAGGTGAAGCAAAGCTATAAACTAACTATTATAAAGTTGCTTGACAAAGCACACTATGTGCGGTATTATTATCTCATATTAAAGATACTTAACTTAAAGACAACCAGAGTTTACTACTCTTGAGATAAATAATTTTTAAAGGTTGTGTACTTCATGGGATTTCTAGACAAACTATTTGGTAGAACAAAAATTGAGGAGGAACAAACAATGTCAAAATTAAACATCGGTATTATTCTCGGAAGTACTCGTCAAGGTCGTTTAAGCCCGCAAGTAGGAGAATGGGTTAAAAAGATTGCGGATGCACGCGGGGATGCTAATTATGAGATCATAGATATTGCAGACTTCAAGCTTCCACTATTGGGTGAGGCTGATGCAACTGAACAAGCAACAGCTTGGAACACTAAACTTGCTACACTAGACGGTTTCGTATTTATCGTACAAGAATATAACCACAGTATTTCTGCATCACTGAAAAATGCGCTCGATTATGCCCGTGAAGCTTGGAATAATAAAGCAGCAGGTATCGTAAGTTATGGTTCCGTAGGGGGCGCTCGTGCAGCTGAACATCTACGCGGAATCTTGGGAGAACTATCTGTAGCAGACGTTCGTGTACACCCTGCGTTGTCACTGTTCACTGATTTCGAGAACGGAACTGTGTTTAAACCAGCGGATCTGCATCTTACCAATCTTAATGGGATGCTGGATCAAGTCTTGGCTTGGAGTGGCGCATTGAAAACTCTACGTTAAGATAGAACGCCTTACGCCTCTGTTATGTTATGAAGTACACCCTTTAGAATAGACATTTGATAAACCTATGGTTTGTCCAGTCGATTCTTGAGGGTGTATTTTTTATGTGTGACGAAATGAGCACCCTGTGTAGAATCTAATCTGGTATAATCGGCGGGGATTTTAATCTACAGCAAGGAGCAATGATCATGTGGTTTATGTTTGCATTATTAACAGCCTTCGCTTGGGGAGGGGCTGACTTATTTTATAAAAAGGGGACCGATAGTCAGGATCGGTATAGCCATATTAAGATTGTCATTATCGTGGGGATAGTCATGGGTATTCACGCGACAGCTTATATGCTCATTCAAGGATTGACCTTTGATCCTATGGACTTAATCCGATATTTCCCTGTGTCTGCACTCTATATCCTGTCGATGGCAGTTGGTTATATTGGACTTAGATATATTGAGTTATCCATTGCCTCCCCCGTACAAAATTCATCTGGCGCTGTAACGACGATATTATTATTTATCTTTTTCACCCATGAGCTAGGGGCGCTTGAAATCGTTGGTGTTGCCGTTATCACCTTGGGCATTATCGGGATCGCCATCTTGGAAAAGAAAGCAGAACACCAAGCGCTTCAAAAAAGTGCCGCACAGATTGATAAAAAATATCAGATTGGTGTGATCGCCATCATTTTTCCAATCCTATACTGCCTAATCGATGGACTTGGCACCTTTGCCGATGCTATTTATTTGGATGAACTCAGCCTGATTAGTGAAAAAGCAGCTCTGCTCGCGTATGAATACACCTTCTTTATATGTGCCATCTTGTCTTTTACATACCTGAAATTTTTAAAAAAGGTAAAGTTCAACCTATTTAAAGAACGGGATAAGGGCTTCGCAGCCATTCTGGAAACGACCGGACAATTCTTCTACGTATTTGCTATGTCCAGCAACGCCAATATCGCGGCACCACTTATTGCTTCATACAGCATTTTTTCCGTAATATTATCGCGCATCTTCCTCAAAGAAAAACTAAGCAAGGCACAATATGCCGTTATTATCGTTGTGATTCTAGGGATTGCTTTGTTGGGGATTGCGGACGAGCTGTAGCTGCGGTACACAAAAAGACCTGCTAAGTAGGCTTCATTGCTTACTAGCAGGTCTATTCTAAAGTTGCCTATTCCGGCCTATCTATGGTAAAAATCTCTCCAAGGGTTGCGTAATTATTTCCCGCCAAGCGGCTCACAGCGTTTAGAACTCTCGGGTCAATGCGCCCCTCCTGATAGATCGATTCATCGATATGGAATTGAACAATTTCGCCAATAAACAAATCACTCCCGGGTTCTTCGCCCCCTAGCGGAATTGCTTGAACAAGCTTGCACTCCATCCGCACCTTCGCCTCCAAAACGCCAGGCACAGCTACACTTGTACTTTGAATCGGTGTAAGATTCGCCAATTCAATTTCACTTTCAGAAGCAGGTAATGTGGCTGCAGTCTGATTGATCTTCGCTACATTCTCCTCATCTACAATATGCACAACAAACTGTTGATTATCGTAAATATTACGGGCCGTATCTTTTAAACGGCCTGCTGGTCTTTGAATAGCCAATGAAACCATTGGAGGATTAGACGAAACGATATTAAAATAGCTAAAAGGTGCACCATTTAAGAGCCCCTCTTCTGATTGTGTTGTGACAAAGGCTATAGGTCTAGGAATAATAGTGCCAATTAATAATTTGTAATTTTCCCGCTCACTGTTGTGCTTTGGATCAATTGAAATCAATTTCCTCAGCCCCTTCTTCACTCTTTCACAAAGTCGATCGTACTTCTAACGGTATCAATAGGACGGACTAACTTCTCAATTTGCTCACGTTTAGGTTCCAAGAAAGGTGGCAAAGAAAGCTTCTCGCCAACGGTTTCATATTCCTCATCTCCCATAAATCCAGGCCCGTCAGTGGCAAGCTCAAACAATATTTGTGGTGCAACACGTGTATACAACGACTCGAAGAAGTGACGATCTACATATCCTGAAGTTTGGAATCCAAAGCCTTCAAAACGCTCTGTCCACTCGTCCAGCATCGCACGATCCTCTACACGGAATGCAGCGTGGTGAACAGTCCCAAAACCTTGGCGTGAATTCGGTAAGAACTCATTATGCTCTACAATAATTTGTGCACCGTTTCCGCCTTCGCCAACTTCAAATAAATGATATGTCTCTTCCTGAGCAATTTCTTTAAACAACATCACTTTCTCCAATACTTCTTTGAAGTAGTTGAAATCAGCAATTCGTACAAAAATCGGTCCCAAGCCAGTTATTGCATACTCCAAAGGGATAGGTCCTTTTTGCCACGGTGTACCTGATATGACACCTTTATTCAATTCATCTGAAATAAGTTGATACTGCTGATCATCAAAATCTACGAAGGATAATGTCTTTTTGCCGAATTGCTCTTTAATGCCGGTATGCTTCACTTCAAGCCGATCAAAACGCTTAACCCAGTAGTCTAATGCAGCATCTGTTGGTACCCTGAAGGATGTCTTCGCAATCTCGTTAGTTCCATGAACACCCTTAGGGATGTTAGGAAAATCAAAGAAGGTCATATCTGTTCCGGCGCTGCCCTTATCATCTGCAAAAAACAAATGATACGTCTGAATATCATCTTGATTGACTGTTTTCTTCACTAGACGCATACCTAATACGTAAGTAAAAAACTCGTAATTTTTCTCTGCGCTGCTTGTGATGGCTGTAACGTGGTGAATCCCTTTTAAGTTTCTCATTGTTATACACTCCTAATGTTTAGTTGATTTTGACTCGTAATATAATTCCCAAGAATAAGAAGGTTTAGTTTAATTATCTTAATGTTAAGATATTACTTAAAAAAAGATCTTTTCTACTGGGCAAGCTCCTTAGCGGATACCACCGAGACTTTTTATCTTTACTTCAATTATCTTTAATTTAAGATAAGTTTAGCACTGAATCTATAGGAAGTCAACGCTTTGCAGCTTATTGTTATAAAAAAGCTTCACACAAGTTCAATGAACTCGTATGAAGCCGGGATATCTTATATCATCTCATTAGGTTAAGTTATGATGCTGAGTGATGACCGCTGCTTGGCTTTGATGATCCATCTTATAACATATCAAGGTAATCACACATGCCAATATTGCCAGAATGGCAGCAGCTACAGGAAGAGAGATTAATCCTCCATGCCCGGCAACCACTCCACCGATCGCAGACCCGCCTGCAATTCCCAGGTTTGAGGCTACTGGATTCAAGGAAGCAGCAAGATCCTTCGTTTTTGGTGAGAACTGCTTAGCTAAGTCAATCAAATAGAGCTGCGCAGGTGCGCTCACAATACTCGACATCATGGCCAGAGCCATTAGCACAATCATTCCAAGAATGGAAACAGATGCGGTCATACTAAAGATAACATAGACAACAGCTTGAATAAGAAATACGAATCTTAGCTTACTTACCGCATTCCCGGTCGCAACTTTGCCACCAATCCAGTTGCTGACAATCGTGGCAATCCCGTAGGCAAACAGCACGCCGCTAACCGAGCTTTTAGGAACATTCATGACTTGCTCCAGTATAGGTGTAATGTAAGTGTACATCACAAATACGGCTCCCACTGCGGTAACCGGAATGAGAAATGCAAGAATAATGCGGCCGTTTGTGAGCAATCCAATCTGATCTTTGAGTGAGCTAGGCACAGGTTTCGGTAATTGGCGTGGAATATAAATATAATTTAGAACTATGGCAACTCCAGCTAATATCCCATTCAGAACAAACGCTGCTGGCCAATTAAAAAACTGCCCTACAAAAGTACCGATCGGCACACCAAAAACATTTGCAATAGCAAAACCACTCAAAATTGTAGCAATCGCTTTGCCTCTCTTCTCCTGATCAACCGCTTCATTCGCTACCGTAATGGCTACAGAAAGAACAAAGCCACATAGTATGGCAGTAACTATTCTAGTCACCAGCAGCATACTGTAAGTTCCAGTTACAGCACTCCACAAATTCAGCAGCAGAATCAATACAAGTGATACAAGAATCGTAATCCGTTTCGGAACACGGCTGCACAAGGACATCATAATTGGTGTGCCAATGGCATAAGAAATCGCGAAGCCAGATACCAAGCCTCCGGCTGTCGCAAGCGTAACTCCGAGGCTTGAGGATATTTCAGAGAGTAAACCAACAATAATATACTCCGTCGTACCCAGAATAAAAGCCATAAAAGTAAACGAGAAAATCAATGCGTTCTGACGTGTTGTTTTCATGGTGCTCTCCATCCTGTTTATCTCTATTTTTATATGAACATACCTTACTCATAATAATCATTTAGACTATATTGAGCAATCCTATTTTTCATAAAAAAAGAAGCTTCCCACAAGTTCAAAGAACTCATGAGAAACTTCTAGTTTAAGCCGGTGGCAAAATAATTAAGGTAATGACTTGTTCCTCGGAATAAGATCTGGCTGTTCCAGGTCCATCCGCATCGGCTTTGAACTTAATGAGATAGGTCCCGGGTGCCGGCATCACTTTATTATGAAGTTCAAAAGCGATATCCGAAACACCTATGTTACTTCCTGTGAAAGTTAACGTATGCCCATTATTGCTAATTTGATCACTCGTCGGATGTGTCCATCCACTAATGGTATAATAGTCGTTTGTGGTAAAGATCATGCCTTCCAACGTTACCTGAATTTCAGCATTCGTAAAGCTTTCTCCGGAGAAAAAGTCGAAGCGAATGCGCGATTGTGTAGAACCCGTTATCAGTTGTTTTGTTTTTGAACCGCCGTCTCCGTCAAAACCATATATAGAGCTAGTAACCGTAGGTGTGGTCAGAACACCATTAACAAGCTCAATTGTGACCGCATGCGCAGCGTTCTTCGTTGATTCATTATTGGATGAATCCTTAGCGGTAATCACGAAACGATACGTTCCTGCGTTCAGATCCCCAATATTGGCTGCACTCACAGATCCATCTGCTGCACTGGTGCCTAATGCGATGGCTGTTCCCAATTCATCGGCATCTACTTCACCGTTCTCATTCGCATCCGTCCACAGGTAGGCTTGTACTGCTGCTCCTTGCTCGCCAATAGCTCCCGCTAACCCGCGAAGCTGATCTTGTGTCCCGTTATAGTTGTCGATCGCCTCGAACTTGGCTGCGTCCACTACTGGTGCACTCGTATCCGGAACTTCGTTTTTGCTCAAGGTCACCGTAACCGCATGTGCAGCTTTCTTCGCCGATTCATTATTGGATGAATCCTTAGCGGTAATCACGAAACGATACGTTCCTGCGTTCAGATCACCAATATTGGCCGCACTTACAGATCCGTCTGATGCACTAGTGCCTAATGCGATGGCTGTTCCTAACTCATCGGCATCTACTTCATTGTTCTCATTCGCATCCGTCCACAGGTAGGCTTGTACTGCTGCTCCTTGCTCGCCAATGGCTCCCGCTAACCCGCGAAGCTGATCTTGTGTCCCGTTGTAGTTGTCGATCGCCTCGAACTTAGTTGCGTCCACTACCGGTGCAGTCGTATCCGGAACATCGTTTTTGCTTAAGGTCACCGTAACCGCATGTGCAGCTTTCTTCGCTGATTCATTATTGGATGAATCCTTAGCGGTAATCACGAAAGTATACGTTCCTGCGGTTAGATCCCCAATATTGGCCGCACTCACAGATCCATCTGCTGCACTAGTGCCTAATGCGATGGCTGTTCCCAATTCGTCGGCATCTACTTCATTGTTCTCATTCGCATCCGTCCACAGGTAGGCTTGTACTGCTGCTCCTTGCTCGCCAATGGCTCCCGCTAACCCGCGAAGCTGATCTTGTGTCCCGTTGTAGTTGTCGATCGCCTCGAACTTGGTACTTTCAACCACAGGTGCATTTGTATCTGAATTACTGCTATGCTCACTTTGCGAAGACGAAGACCCTCCAACAACAGGAGTAGGCACTGTTACCGGTTCTTTACTCGGTTGAGCAGTTGGGGTGGAAGCGGGCTGCTCAGTGTTTCCGTTCTCCTTAAACTTCAGAAACTTAGAAGCTACTAGAGCTACGGCCTGACGATCTACTTTGGTATCAGGATTAAAAAAATTATTATATCCTGTAATCAATCCATATTCCACAGCGGCAGCTATAAAATCCTTAGAATAATCAGCAATTTGGCTACTATCAGCAAATTGCAAAGTTCCAGCTTTACCCGTAGGATTGACTCCCAATGCTCTCACGAACATGACGACCATATCCTGACGTGATAAATTTTGCCCCGTACCGAAAAGATTACTGCCTGTACCCTTAATCAATCCGGCTTTGACAGCTGCCTCCACATAGCTGTATGCGTAGTTGCTTGTGGGAACGTCCAGAAAGGTTGGCAGTGCAGGAGGGTTCGAAACATCCAGCTTTAATGTCTTTGCTAAAATAATTGCAAAATCCTGCCTTGTAATATTCGACGTAGGATAGAACTTACTCTCTCCAACACCGGTCACTATCCCCTGATCGAATAGCTCAACAATCGCTTTCTTTGCATATGAGCCATCAATATCAATAAAGGAAGCAGCTGCCGATCCTTTGGTCGGCATAATGATAGGGCTTGATAATACAGCAGCAGCCAATATAGAGCTTATCCATTGCTTTTTGTTCACTTGCTTATCCCCCTGTTCTTTGGTTGCGTTATGTCGTTTGTCTATAATCGATTCGTTAACACGATTCGACTTTATATTACAAACTTTTCATCTACAGGATTATAACAAGTATCAATAAACAGATTATAAACAAATAGCCATGGAAGAACATTCTCACATCATTGATTCTGTGCATCAAACGAAAAAAAATGATACTATGTATGATGGGTATAGGACTTTGCTATCCTTATATCGTTTTTATATATTACAACAAGAGGAGATATTATGAGTAACGAACAAAACTTTTGGCTGGATTTACCGAAGCCGTTTTTTATATTAGCACCCATGGAAGATGTCACAGATGTTGTATTTCGTCACGTCGTTAGTGAAGCTGCAAAACCCGACGTATTTTTCACAGAATTCACAAATACAGAAAGCTATTGTCACCCTGTAGGAAAAGACAGTGTGCGTGGTCGATTAACGTTCACAGAAGATGAGCAACCGATTGTCGCTCATATTTGGGGTGATAAACCTGTATTTTTTGAACAAATGAGCATTGATATGAAAAAACTTGGTTTTCGTGGTATCGATTTAAACATGGGATGCCCAGCACAAAACGTCGCATCCAATGGAAAAGGTGCTGGATTAATAAAACATCCTGAGGTAGCAGCAGAAATTATTCAAGCAGCAAAAGCAGGCGGATTACCGGTTAGTGTTAAAACAAGATTGGGTTACTCTGATGTTGACGAGTGGCGCGATTGGCTGGGACATATATTGAAACAAGATATTGCCAATCTTTCCATTCACCTTCGTACAAAAAAAGAGATGAGTAAAGTAGAGGCACACTGGGAATTAATCCCTGAAATAAAAAAGTTACGCGATGAAATTGCTCCAAATACGTTGTTAACTATTAATGGAGATATTCCTGACCGCGCAACAGGATTAAAATTAGTAGAACAATACGGCGTTGATGGAGTCATGATTGGCCGCGGTATTTTCACCAATCCATTTGCCTTTGAAAAAGAACCTAAAGAACACAGCGCGAAGGATTTTCTCAATTTACTTCTTTTACAGTTGGATCTTCACGATAAATATTCAAATGAACTTGAGCCACGTTTATTTAAACCACTTCTTCGCTTTTTCAAAATCTATGTTCGTGGATTTAGAGGCGCAGGTGAACTAAGAAACCAATTAATGGATACAAGATCAACTGATGAAGTACGTCGGTTAGTAAAAACTGTTTTAGAGCAAGAATTAGATTAAATTATACCCACAAAAAAATGAGAGACCTCTCAAAAGTTCAATGAACTTATGAAAGGTCTCTCATTTTTGTACTATGTGGTCAAATGGTGTTTCCTCTCAAGGAAACTCATCATCGAATTGCTTCGATAATGATTTCCTTACATCATGCCGCCCATGAGACATGGTGAGTTTTATGTGTTTTCCGACTCTTTTCTTGAGTTTTAAGTCCGCTATTCAATAAAAAACATTCCTTTAAGTCCAGTGTCAAATGATACGTCCGCAGTGTTCGTGGTCAAAATGTGGTCAAGTAGTGGTCGGACAATAAATTTAATAGTTATTACAAACATGTGTTGTATACGGTAACATAGGTTGATTGAACGTCATAAGGATAATGAGATGACTCAGTTTTCTAATCCAGCTACTTCCACCTGCCCATTCATCAACATCGGGAGAAGCCAGTCTCGAAGCTCAGAAAGTTGTTGATTTTCAAGTTCAATTTTATTCTGTTTCTCAAAAACAGGATTCATTGTCTTTTGATATTGATTCAATATATCTTTATCTGGTTTAACAACTTTCAATGAGAATAAATCATCTTTTGTGATTGAGCCAAAGGTTGTTCCATCTACATTACGTCTGTCAAATATTTGCTTTAGATCTGTCATTGCTCCAAAAAGATAAGCAATGCAATTATCTTTACTATTTAATGCAGCAAGTCCACGTCCTATACAACAGTTTTCCTTTGCAACATTTAATGTTCCAACAGGTGCTCGTACACTCAGTAGAATATCGCCTTCTTTGGCAAAACGTTTGGGTTGTGTTGTAAATTGGCGTGTAATTGGAAAACGATTTCCGAAGTCCGTACATCCTTGAAAGAATATCATTCCTTCACCTTTTTTGTTATACGACTCCCCAGGAGGTGATTGCCCCATTGTAATATTTGCGATATCACTTAATACTCCATCTGTCCAACCCACAGGAATTTCACGCCCTAACTTATCGTTCCATTCCATTTTCCCACCACTTGTTTTGTACGGTTTTCCGTTCTTATCAGGAAAATCAAACTGCACAAACCAATAGTCATAAATAGTTTTTGCAAGCTTTTCAAGCTCTTTATTTATTTTATTATTTAAAATTTTCTTTTCTTCTAATTCAAATAAAAAATCACCTATTTTCATTTGTGTTTGATAATCTGGAAGGTGTACTTTTAAATATGAAAATATATTTTCATTAAAACTAGCTCTTAATGTCATAGTTGCATTGTTATTAATTATTTTTCTAAAGTACTCGCTTCTAAGATAAAATCCCATGAATTTTTCATACGTAATTTCCTTTTGAATAGGTCTTAACCTTTTTGCAAAGCCACTAAATGTAGCCTCAGGATAATCTTTTAATGATACTGAACTCATCGCAAGTTCATTTAATGTTTCACTTGTTCTTGTTAAAAACACATCCCCTTTTTTAATTGAATATTTTTCCTGTTCTTCCTTTGATGAATTCATATAATCTGTAAGTTCTTCAGGAATAAAATAATTATTAAATATAGTGCTAAATGATAAAAATGGCGAACCATGACCTGCTTGTTCAGGATTACTTGAAATACCTGAGCTCATCTTATACAGTTCACTAAATTTAAAAGTATTGAAACTACCCATATTTCAGTGCCTCCAACTGCTTCGAAATTTCTTCCTCTAAAGCCTTGGATTCTGAAAAGTACCCTATTAAATTACTTTTAATTTCTGATATTTTCCTTTCGAATTCTGCTTCAGTAATATCGACATACTCAATCTTTGTCTCAAAGTATTGCCCAGCACTAAAAGAATAGTGTTTCTCTTTAATCTGATCATAAGAAACAACTACTGTAAAGTCTTCCACTGCATCTCGATTATTAAAAGTGTTGATAATTAAATCCTCTTCTTCTTGTGAGAGTAGTGTTTTTTGATTCTTGCCATCTTTTATGGTGGTACCGAGTTTTGTAGCATCCATTAGTACAATGTCGCCCTCTTCATTTGTTCTATCAATAAAAATGACCGAAACATTCGTACCCGTGGTAGCAAAAATATTACTGGGCATAGAAACCACACCCCGAAGCATTTTCTCTTCAACTAACTTCTCCCGTATTTTCTTTTCAATGCCACTTTGTGCCGTAATAAATCCTGTCGGCACTACAATTGCAGCCTTCCCCTTCGATGACAGCGAATAAATGATGTGCTGGATAAATAACAGATAAATGGCCATCTTGTCTTTATCTTTTTTAGGCACGTTTGGTATACCTGCAAAAAAACGATCATGGTTCTGCTTTGTATCAAGGTCATTTCTATAATCGCTAAAATCCAGCTTAAAAGGAGGATTAGAAACAATGTAATCGAAGGTCATCAACTTATCACCTACTTTGTGATAGGGCGCAATCATTGTATTTCCTTGTATGATGTTTTGTATAGAGTGTACTAAGTTATTCAAAATCAGATTCAAACGCAACATACTGCTCGACTTCTGCGAAATATCCTGTGAATAAATAGTACAGCGGTCTTCACCAATGGCATGTGCCAAGTTCATCAGCAATGTTCCCGAACCAGCTGAAGGATCATAGCAAGTTACATTGCTCACTGGTTGATCTACCAATATAGAAGCCATAATTTTTGCAACTGCATGCGGTGTGTAATACTCTGCATACTTGCCCCCACCATCTTTGTTGTAATCTTTAATCAAGTATTCAAAAATGGTAGAGAAAAAATCGAACTTCTGATTGAAAATTTTTTCAAAGCTAAAATTCACCAACTGATTAATTATTGCACGGCAAAAGTTATCTCGTTGAGAGCTATCAGTGATATAATTACTCAATTCATCAAACAAAGTAATTTTTGCTCCTGTACCTGTTTTTACTGAAAAAATGTCATTGTTGAAAATGGCTATATCACGAAGAGTATCATCAAATAATTTGGCAAACTCTTCAGAAGCCTGTTTGTTATACAGATAAGATAAATAATGCTCCCTTTTTAACTTTGCACTATCTGGATTCATCCGAAGAAGTAACATCTCATATTGGTCGTCAGAGTATTTTATTATTTCCTGTTCCCAATTCTCTGAACTTCTGAGTTTGGGCTCAAGCTCTTTTACCTCATAGCCGAACTTATCATTCATAAATTTATACAAAAACACCTGTGTGATGATTTTAAATTCATTTCCATCATTCCCTAAGCCATAAGAGGTACAAACACCCTTTAGGTTATCAATGAGATCTTTTGTATGCTGAGTAAAATCTTGTGTCATCATGCTGTTACTCCCTTATATTCGTTCACGTATTCTTTTACCAAACAATTATTAATGTATTTTGCAGATTCAGGATTTAACTCGATATTGGTTTTGGTAAAACCTCCAATAACCGTTTGAATCATCAACTTATCAAAATAGCTTTCGTTATCTAGTAATTTAGCATTTATCAATACTTTCTCATCAGCGTGTTTCTTTATATCTAATAACGTCTCACATATTTCGCTTTCTCTTTTCGAAATGCTCCCCTTTTCTATAATGCGTTTATGAATACGGGCATATTTAACGTCATTTTTATATTTCGCTTTTAGTAAGTTATTTTTACGGTTAAGCTCAGTTATTTTATCATATATTTGCTGCAAAGAACCAATATTGCTTTTCATTTCATCCTGAGATATTTCATTCAGATTCTTTTTTGCAAACAAACGTTTAAGTTCCTCGTATAAAGAAACGAATTCCGGATCATTTTTGTCAAAATTAGAGCCCAGTGCTTCACGGGTTTTGCGAAGCGTATCTTTAAGTTGATCTGCAATTACTAGTTCATCTTCTGAGACCTTTCGAAACATAAACAGCACATTCTCTAAAGCGACATTTAGTAGATTAGTGGTATCCGTGCTATTCTGTAAAGATTCCTTAAGATTCAGCAATTCCAAGTGTCTCGTGGCTTCGTTATAAAGCTGATTTAGTTTCTTAAAGTCAACTTTCTCCAATAGATCTGTATGATCATATATACGTATTATATTGTAAAGATTTTTTGTGTTCTCTAAAACCCTTTTTATCTCTAGAACTTTTTTCCGATCTTCAATTTGACTTATTTGCCGAGAGAATATTTCCGCATTATTTAAATCAAAATGAAAAAGCTTTTCCTTTATCTCCTTTATTTCTTCTTCAATCTCTTCTCTCGATTTAAACAGGTTGGAATATGTATGCATTTCATCACCAAGCTCTGCTTGTAACTCATCAAAATACGCTTTATTGGTTGCATCAAACTCTTTGCGTATGTCTGCAAAGTCTACGACAAATCCATATTTGAATTTTTTATACGGTCTGTTCACCCTCGTTAAGGTTTGTAATAAATTGTGATCTTTGATAAGTCGTCCTATATATAGTTTCTTTAATCTCTTGGCATCAAAGCCTGTAAGTAACATATTGTAAACGAAAAGAAAGTCAATCTTACCTTCTTTAAAGTCGTCCACTTCTTTTTTTCGTTCCTCTTTAGTCCCTACATCATGTAATATTAAAGAGGCTGTTAGGGCTTTGTTTTGTCTTTTCTGATAATTTCCATATTCAGCAACTCGCTCAGCGACCATTAAGTTAGGTTGTACTGGCTCTACTGTTTTTTGGGTTGGATTATACTTACTGATGAAAATCTCAAATAATTTTCTTGCTTGATTAGCGCTATCGCATACAACCATAGCACCAATTGTATGGTCACCGAATCGTATTCTACTATTCATGAAGTCTTTAACAATGTAATCAATCATGGGTTCAACAAACTTCTCGTGGGCATAAATATAGCGTTTATCTACATCACCCTTAAGGATTTCAACTTCTTTTAGCGCCTGCTCTAGTTGAATCTTAAAATTCGTCTCAATGCCTTCGCGTACCAACTTTAGTGTATAACCATCAGCTATCGAGGCATTGTAATAATATTTGTGAATATAGTCTCCAAAGGTATCACGAGATCGTCTATCCCTTCCAATAAGAGGAGTTCCAGTTAGGCCTATGAGAATAGCATTTCTGTCAGAATTATAGAGGTTAGCTAGAAAGCTACCTGTTGGATTATAACTTCGGTGTACTTCATCCAAAAAATATACTCTTTGTGTGTTAATATCATAGTCATTATTTTTCAGTATATCAGTATCATCATAAAATTTCTGAATGTTGACAACAGTAATCTCCGGTTTTCCACTCAAGTTATGAATAGCCTGTTTTAATCTAAAGTTTCTAACCAACTCATCTTTTGAATCAACCGTATGAACAATTAAACCACGACTTGAAAATTCCCTTTTCGCTTGATTCATTAGGTCAATGCGGTCAACAATAAAATAGAATTTAGGTATGATTCCCTTATTTTGAAAATAATCTGTTAAGTAATGAACATTGTAGAATGATAGTGCCGTCTTTCCACTCCCTTGAGTGTGCCAAATAATCCCTTTCTTTATTCCTTCTTCAAGATTCCTTTCAATCGCTTTTGTCGCAAACAATTGAGGGTAACGCATTATATGCCTCTCTAATCCTGTTTCGCTTTTCACATAAGCAAGACTATATTTTAACAACATAGCAAAACGATCTTTATAAAATAAAGATGTTAGTATCCGATTGGTTGGCGTATTTATTTCTTTATTGGTAATGAATTCTGGAGAGTGCTTAATTGATGTAAGGTTGTTATCCTTCAATACAAAATTCTCTAGTTGATCATCTTCTTGTCTTAGTAGTGTTGAACAATCTAACTCTTCTTCCTCTCTGAAACTATTAAAGTTAGCATTAGAATAGGAGGCGGTAGAGTAGAATGCTCCTTGTATAGGTTCAATTGATTCCAGATCATATTCCATATTATTCGAAAAAACAAGGACTTGCGAAATGTTGATAAATTTTCGGAACTTACTATTTTTAAACCTTGTGTTAATTCTATCCCTTTCAGCAAGAATTCCTTCGTGATTATTCGGCTTTTTAACTTCGATAAATGCAAGTGGCATACCATTTACTAATAATGTAATATCAGGTCTAAATTCATCATCGCCATTTTTATATGGTAGCTCTGTAACTACATTGAATGAATTATTACTAAAATTTTTAAAATCAATAAGCTTAATTCCTGCTGTAGAAGTGAGCATATCGTAAAAGGCTTCTCCCAAGTCTTCATTGTCTAAGGCTAATGACACATCCTCAAAAACCCTTGTTAAGTCAATATCACTAACGTCGGAATTAATACGATTAATGCTATCATAAAAAATATCAGTAAAAATATTGGTACTTACATCCCATTTGACCTTGGACAATGATAAATAGTTGTATCCTAATCTACATAAATGTAGTATAGCTGGTATTTTAACTCTTGTATTTTCGTTAAAAGCCATATTAATATCCACTCCTTGAAATTATTATATCTCGTCGTCTAGAGCAATTACCTTCCAAAGGATTTATTAATATCTATGCTAAGTTACGGTCATTATTTGTCACATCGTATTCCAGTGCCTAGTTCTGTAGACATATATTCCACAAAATTATGAGTTTATCCTTTTTTAATAATTCATTTATTTAATCATATTAATAATTACTACTAATTTCATCAGCAAGTATATGATATCTTTACCGTAAACTCACTCCCTTCATCTCTATATTATTTATTGGAGTAAGAAGAATGTACAGAATGGAGAGGATTAATAATCCAACAAATGTTGAAACATAATGATTTCTAATATGTATTTTCCCTGAGTCGAGCATAATACATTTGCTCGGCTCTTTCTTTTTGTCAAATATCCTTATCCCTTGAATGGAGGAATCGTCTCATGCTCAATGATCCATCACCCGATTATAAATCCTTAGTCAGCAATCTCATTTGTGAAAGCCCAAATGGCTATATAGTAGAACAACTCATCTCCATGTACCCTACTCCAAAAGATTTATTGGATGCTAGTGTATCTGAGCTTACCTCACTCAAAGGTATAGGTAAAGTCAAAGCACGACAAATTGTTTCAGCGCTAAAAATTGGGCATATCATATCCCTCACTTCTGAGCCAATCAACAAGATTAAGACACCTATGGATATCTACAAGCTCATGGTGCCTACCTTTACAAATTTAAATAAGGAGCACTTTGTTTGCTTGTTTTTGAATACCAAGAATATGGTTCTGGGCTGGGAAACTATCTCGATTGGCTCTCTCAATTCTTGCATTGTCCATCCGAGAGAGGTATTTCGTCCTGCCATTAAGCGTAGCAGTGCTTCTATTGTATGTGTTCACAATCGTCCTAGCGGTAATCCTGAACCAAGTGAAGAGGATGTATCCATCACAAAACGATTACAGGAGGCTGGAATGACAATAGGAATCGATGTACTAGATCACGTTATCATTGGTCATCAATCCTATGTAAGCTTAAAAGAACGAGGACTGATGTGATTGTAGGCATCAGTCCTCGTTTAATTTGTGGAGGTATCAATTTACTATGGCAACAGCCTAAAAATTTCAAGATTAACTTTTAGTCCAAACTGAAAATCTATCCTATGAAGATTGGCTTACGCAGCGATGTAATGGAATAGGCAGTTTCTATCTATCAGAAATTTATGGCTAATCCAACAAGAATACGTAATTGTGCAAAACCAATTGTAACGAATAGCTCTATGTCATTGATGACAAGTAGAAAATCTACGATATTGTGCGCTGACGAACATAAAACATGCTTCAATAGCCTAACGCAGTATTTTACGTTTGAAATATATATTATAGCTATAGACACGTTGACACTATGCTAGATAGTGGTCGTCCGTTAAGTGCGGAACATAGTGATGCAGGCTCATAGAGAAAAATAGGCATCATTCAATAAGAAGGGCTCCCCCCATTACACCGCTTAGTTACATTGGGATAGCGCCACTATATTTAGAAAGATACTGCTGGTATTATTTCATACATACATACATTCATTTATTTAGCGGTTTTAACATATTAAGCGTACTTGGAAATTGCCATATCGATAAAATCACACATGGTATGAAAGAAGTTCAGGATTATGAGCTAGATGAATCAAGAAAGTGTTTTAATCCTATATCTTACGTTAGCAACAGACTAAAATATAAGTGAATCATAAGCAAATATAATCAATTAAGGTGAAACAAAAGCAACATAGGTATAAATCAATCAAGGATGGTGATCCCTATGTTTCATGACTACGGCGACATACTAACAGTAGATGAATTGATGGAGATATTAAAGATAGGAAGAAATACAGCCTATTCTTTACTTCGCAATAATCAGATTCAGGCTGTCCGACTGGGAAGAACTTATCGTATTCCTCGGGAAAATGTGATCGAGTATATTATTCAAAAATGTCGTTAATCAACTTGGACATAAACCCCGCAGAAGGATTTATGTCCCTTTTTTTTGATTTGTTCATTTTGTTCATCGTGTTCATCTTGATTAAAGCACTATAAAAAATGTAGATCCATTCATTAGCTATTCCAAAGTTCATTCTTTAATGTTCTTACTAAATTCTAAATTACTTTACTATGGACTTATTGCTGGATTGTCTTTAAACTTACTCTAAAATAAATCGATAATGTAAGTTGAACAGAATGAACAGAACGAACAAAGCGAGACTCCACTACAATTTTCACGAAGGGGTTAAAAAACTATTAGATACTTTAGGAGTACACCTACAATGGATCAATTCGATACATTTATTGAACAAATAAAGTTTAGTTTGAGCAACTCTCCAAATAACGACTTTACGAAAGAGAATGGCTATATACTTGCAAACGAAATTTTTGACTTTTGCCAAGATCTATTCCCCGGTCATTTAATTCGAATTCTAAAAAAGCGAGGATTATTCGATAAATTTAGAGCAGATATTATTGAACATATCGTATTCAATACTACTGCCTCAAATTTTATTAAGAATAGCAGAAATGTTTCTAACAAGCAGTACACTGAACACACCACTAAAATATTGTCCTCCAAGAAGAGAGACATTTTCACCAGTGAATTTTATAACTATACTAGAAACTTAAAGAACACTATTGGAGAAGAGTTGGGATTATCTAAAGCCTTAATAAAATCTGAAGGTTATGGAAGAACAAAAGAAACATCCTCAATGCAATATCAAGTAAGTGAAGCTATTGCTCCATTTGTCTTTTATCTAACCGTTAACTACAAAGGCCATGGATATTTTAGTAAAAGCATTAATGAGAAGAAACGAGTTAAATTGTTATCCGAATATATCGATTTATTTAATTATTCATTAACTGATCGCCCAGAACATGAGAAACGGCTCAATTATTATCTTCTTGAACGGCAATATAATATAACCTTGTGTAGATCGATTCTCTCTATAGAAAAAACCAAGTTTATTGATTACCAAAATGCTAAGAAAGTTCTTTGCTTGACAGCCTTATTGCCTAATATCAATGGCAGAGTAGCATTAATAGAATTACTAGTTGATTCTATAGATCTTATGTCAGTTAAAGGAAATGAAGAAGGGTTTGTGGATACCTCAAGAAGAGTAATTAGCCAAAGATTAAATGAAGCATTCTGGTTTGAACGAGTCCCTGAAATCATTTTACGTCTAGCATTAGTCACCATCCCTGCAATGGAAGTTATACATAGCTACCTTTATAATTATGACAATCACCAGTCCTTAGAGAGGACTTCTAGCCCTCTATTTCCCACTGTACGAAACATTCAAGATAGCATTTACTTAGAAGATAGCATAAGTTACTCAGACCTTAACATTATACGACAGAGCATTACAACAGTGGTTGACTACGCTAAAAACACAAAGTTGTATGACTTGCCCAATATATACATTACCGATTATCAGGTTGACTCGAATGCAAATAATATTGATATACTGACGGAGAAGATACTCCGACAGCAATCAGCAATAACAGACTACATTTTTAAAACAGCCCACACTTTGTTAGATTCACTAAATATTCCTAATTAATTTATAGAGAACGCCAGCCTTTGATCAAAGGCTGGCGTTCTCTATTTCAAGCAAACAAATAATTATAAGTATTTTTCTGAACACTCTGTTAGTCATTTTTCAATTTTCAAAATGAATGACCCATATACAACTCTACCCTTTAAGATAGGGATACATTATTCCTTTCTCAAGGATAAATTATTTTTCTAAGGGGTGCTTGAAAATGAAATTATTAAATCAATTCAAAGAGGTAATGGACCGTAGTACTGAAGCAAACGGCAATTGTTTCGCGCTAAACATCACTAATACCGAAGCTTCAATAATTGGAGCTTCAAATAAGCCTCTTTCGTCTCATTCCGGAATCGTTGTCCTACGATTAAATGGTCAATACCATATTAAAGGTTGGTTGGACGGATACTACTACGAGTCCTCGAACCTAGAGAATGTAGACTCTTCTAAACCTATTCAAATTGGCGTTGATCGAAACAAAGTAAATAACACCAAGGTCTATGTCTCATATGACACCACAATAACGAAATTTAGTGCACAGTCAAACATGACTTCCGATTGTTCAATCTCAGTATTTTGGGAAATTGAATCTCAGGCTTGCTTAACCTCTTGCATTTATGATCCTGTTCGCGAAGAGGTTATACGAGAAGTTGTGTCAGCAGGCAGTGAACCCTTAAAGAAATTTCTAAGAGCTGAAATCCTCCAAAAACTTCAACCATTTACCTCCAGTGTTGCAGACACTTCTGTACATTTGGAAGACTCTGATGAATTTGAAGGAGAGATGGACATACATGAGAGCACATACTCAACGATATTCCAAAGATAGAGCGACTTCGTCTTTTCTCGGTGATTCATTAAACGAAGGGCTTACTAGTAAAGACATCGATGATGAGTCTAGATCATTCATGCAAGAAGATGTCCAATTGGTTGGGGGCCTCTTAACTGAAGGAATCATGCCTACTGAAGAATCCGAAGAGTCTTCCTCTACCTATATCGGTAACAAACTGGATGAAACGAACCAATTACTCTTAGAAGACTATTCGAGTGTAAAAGTATATCGCCATCACCAACAAAAGTCCTCATCAGTTACTGGAGAAACGAAAGAATCTAGCTCCCTGGAAAATCTCCAATCGAAAAAAACCGGAATATCAAATCACGAAATTGCCACTTTATTAATGAACCAGCACCGATTTGCAATCATTAATCACAACCTTCACTGCTGGGATTCAAGAAAAAATCATTTTCTCGGTCTAGTTGGAGATAAAGCCGATCTTTTCATACGCCAGAAAACACCTGAACATCTTAAAAGACATATTACAACAAGAGCAAGCTTTGAAATCTCCAAATGGTTAATCGCCAAAGAACATCTACATGTTAGTGAAGAATCGCTTGCGAATCGCAAGCTATATGTCCCTTTCACTAACTGTTCGGTAAGATTTTGTGATTTAACTATACATTCTCATTCACCAGATCATTATTTCACATCAGTAATCAACTCAAGCTATCCCTTGAATGAAAGGTCTAAAGGTGATAACTTCGAAAACTTTTTGGACTGGGTTACTAACGGTTCTCTCACAAAATATTTGAGATTGCAAGAATTATTCGGATACGTAATATCTGAAATTAGAGATGTCAAAGTGATTCCTTTTTTACTTGGACCAAAAGATTCAGGAAAATCCATTGTATTAAAGTTACTTATTAACATGGTTGGGGACGAGTATTCAACTAACCTTAGCCTAGAACAAATGAACCAGCAAGAATACCTATGTCACCTCTTTGGAAAAAAGCTTAATGCATGTGGTGAAATATCTGAAATTCCTTTGAGCCGTCTTGACACGCTAAAGAAACTTTCTGGAGGTGATTATGTAATGGCTCGTTATTTATTTTCACAAGCCATAAAATTTATTAATCAAGCTGCACTATTATTTGCTGGAAATCACCTCCCAATATTAAGAGGAATTGAGGATAATTCAAATGCATTCAGTCAAAGATTACGAATATTTCCTTTCGATTATCAAGTACCTAAAGAGCAACAAGACATTCATTTGCTTGAAAAGCTACTCGAGGAGAAGGAATATATAGCAAAATGGTCAATGTTAGGTCTACAACGATGGAGTCAAAACAATTACCAGTTTACCAGCTGCACCGAAATTGACGAGTTGGAGCAAAATTATACTTCCACGAAAAACTCCATTGAAAGTTTCGTGAATACTAGGTGTATATTCGATCCTACATTAAAAACTTACAATACCGTCCTAACAGATTCCTATAATGAATTTTGTAGTGAGAACGGCTTCATTAAGGAAAGTGTCAGATCGTTTCATAAATACTTGAAGCAAGTAGAGGGATTAATATATAAACGTTACAGAGATGAAAACGAAAAAGACATAAATGAATTCGGATATTGGGGCATTGGTCTTCGTGATGATTAAAACAGAGAGTTGTTAATATGTATTTTTATAAATGATCTCCATAACAAGAATTACCACAGTTGCTTTGAACAATTTCGATGCAATTACCCTAAATATTCGTCAGTTTGCTACATTGTAACCCAACCAGGTGTGCTTCACCCTTGAACATCAGACTGATGTTCCATTTGATCCGTCTTTAATTTCTACATGCATTATAACCCAAATACATATTACAGGAGGGTGATACTATGAACCGAAATGATTATCCACTTATATTACAAATTAAAGACGTACAACAAATACTAGGATTCAGCAAATCAACGGCCTACGAGATAGCTAAGACCCCTGATTTTCCCCTTATACAGATTAATAAACGTAAAATTGTTTATCGTGATGAATTCTTCTCATGGCTTGACAGCAAGAAAGAACAAGCTGTCGCTTTTAATTAATCAAAACAACATATAATGCGAGCGAGGACGGAAGCAAATCTATGTCCTTGCTTTTTATTTGCCCAAAACCAAAATACTTCAATGGAGGTCTCAAAATGAAAGGTTATTTCAGAAAACGTGGCTGTAAGTGTGATGGAAAAAGGTGCACTTGTGATGCTACATGGTCATTCTCATTAGATCTAGGTAGAGATCCCAGGACTGGTAAACGAAAGCAAAAAACGGTTAGTGGATTCAAAACGAAAAAAGAGGCTCAACTCGCCGCCGCAGCAATCCAACAGGAATTATCACAAGGCACATTTATTGCGGAAAAAGACATCTCGTTTAAGGAATTTGTTTCGGAGTGGATTAAGCTCTATCAAACATCTGTTAAAGTCAGTACCGTCCGAGTACGACACCATGAATCCGGAAAGTTAATGGAATACTTCGAGGGATATCAGGTAAAGCAAGTTTCTAAGAAGATGTACCAAGACGTACTTGTCGACCTTTATGAGAAAGGATATGCACTAAATACAATAGCCGGGATACACTCTACTGGTAAGATGATATTCTCAAAAGCTATAGAACTGGAAGTAATTAAAAATGATCCTACTCAATACGCCAAACTTCCCAGACCCCAGAAGACTGTAGAAGAAATAGAAAACGAAGAACAGGTGATCAAATATCTTGAGAAAGAAGAACTGGCACGTTTCCTACAAATAGCCAAGGAACAAGGGCTAGAACGTGACTATGCCATCTTTACAACATTGGCCTATAGTGGACTGAGGGTTGGTGAATTATGTGCTATGAAATGGAGAGACCTGTCTTTTACAGAACATACTGTAAGCATTACAAAGACTTACTACAATCCAAAAAACAGGGCTACAGACTATCAACTTCTAACACCTAAAACAAGCACTTCTAGGAGGAGCATTGAGCTTGAACCTAGTGTATTTAAAGAACTAGAGAAGCTCAAAGCCAAACAAAACGAACTAAAAATGCTGAATCGGGATGTCTACTACGATAAGATTTTGTATTTGCAAAAACTGCAAAGAATATGGGCTATCCCGAATTTATTAAGACGATACAAAATCGTATGAGAAGGCTTCTGAAGCTTGCTGGCCTCAACGAGGGACTGACTCCTCACTCCTTACGCCACACGCACGTCCCTCCTGGCAGAGGCTGGCGTGGGCATACATGAGATCATGGAACGCTTGGGACATCAGGACGATGAGATCACAAAACGTGTGTATCTTCACGTTACAAATACCATGAAGAAAGAGGCTTCACATAAGTTCGGTGAACTGATGAGAAGCCTTTAAAGCTACTCCGTCCTACTAGGGCGGAGTGATTTAGCCTTATATTTCGATAATATAGAATTTACTTTCTTCATTCAAATCATTCCATTGAATTTGATACTGTCCCATTAAAGATATCAACTCTTCATCCTTACCTTGTCCTGTTGGCTTGTAGATGTCTCCGTATACTGAATACTCTTCTCTAAAATATCTGTATATCCCATTGTTACTCTTACCTTCATAAAATGGTCTGTGGGAAACGAGTGTCACAGAAGCAGTTTTATTAAAACCTCGCTCCTTCAACTGTTCCATAAATTTAATATCCTTAACAAATGAATACATCTGCTCAGGATACTGACCATTTAAAGGACATTTCAACTCAATTGCATATTTCTCATCCATACCCTCTGAAAAGATTGAAATATCAATTTCCTTTTTTATAGTTTGATCCGTAGTGAAAAATGAAACGTTTCGCTCAAACTGCACTTTATAATTAGGTAAAAGTTTTCTTAAATAAATCCCTAGTTCATGCTGCAAACTGAACTCGTTATAGATTTCGATTTGATCAATCATAACCTGTTGAAAGAAACTCATTATTATCTTCTTAATATCTAGTATAAAAATCACCTCTTCGAATTTTTCAACAGTTTCTCTCTAACTAGAGTATCTTATTTGATAAAGCTATTGTTTACTTTAATGAGCACGAAAAGAGGGTACCTCATCTTTTATAATTAAATGAGATGCTCTAATTGTATTATGTGCTCAAACGAAGTAATTCCAAGGCTAAACCCTTGCTACGCAAAGGATCAATCCCCTTATTACCGGCATACAACGACGAGATCACAAAACATGTATACCTTCACGTCACTAAAACCATAAAAAAGAAGCCTCCTAAAAGTTCAGCAAACTAATGGAAGACTTGTAGTGATAAGAGCAAAGTAAATACATTTTTTTGCTCTTATCTACTCTTTTTCATTCTTAATCTTACAAAACAGTCTAAATCCCAAGTAAATCGTTGATGAAAATAATAATATTGAAAAATACCAAACCAATACAAATGTTGTCCTCAGTATATCAAAATTATATAAATTCAAATACGATGTTCTCAATATTTTAACCCCAAGTGGCATCATAACATAAGCACATATAAAAGTAATTATAACTACAGGAAACCACTTGAAAACAAGATTATTCATCAATGTTTTCTTCTCTCTTGATAAAGCTTGCTTTTTACCTATTGAAAATTCAAACTCTATATCTTTCAGTATCTCAGGGTACCTAATGCTAAAAATCAACGTACTAAATACTAATAAAACACTTAATGCCCCAAACGAATTTGCAATTACACTATCTAGATCCAACATACCCTTCGCCTACCTAACCGGTTGCCCCTTGTCCAATATGATAATATCCACGTAACAAATCATATGTGTCTTCTGAGATTTGATATTGTCTTGCACTACCTCTCGCTTTTGTTATTGGATCTAGTTGAGGAGCATTAAGACTAATTACCCTATTCAATTCCTCTAATACATTATCAGACTGAATCACAACAAAATAATTAGAGCCACTTAGCACAGCAGATGACACTATTAACTTCAATGTACTAAATACTTCTTCTTCTAACTGGTATCTAAACTTGGTTCTAACATTTCTTATTAATGCTCTACTTTCTGATTCAGTCAACTGAAACATTAAAGACACTTCAGACTCTGTAGGAATCCTACCTTGAAAATAATGCTTTACTAAATGAAACAATCTATGCTGTTTTATTTCATCTGCTCTTGTCGCTAATCCTTTACCCAGTAACATTTCCTTATACTCCGTAATAGCTGCAGCAGTAATAGCATTTATTGCATCGATAAAACTTTCATCAGTTTCAGTACCAAATAATTTTTTCAGCTTTCCCACTTCGTCTTGAGTAAAAATATCATCTGACAGCTCAACTTGAATAGCCACTATAACTCCTCATTTCTTTTTCTTATTTTAATAACAAAAAACACCTTAGAGAAGCCTGGGATCTTTCAATCCCATATTCTCTAAGGTGTCTTATTTCTACATTATGTGGTCAAAATGTGGTCAAAGCAGGTTTCCTATCCAGGAAACCCTTGATGCATAAGGGGTTATCCCCCTTATTACATCATGCCGCCCATTCCACCCATGCCGCCCATATCTGGCATGCCGCCGCCTTTTTCAGGCTCAGGCTTGTCAGCGATAACAGCTTCAGTAGTCAAGAACATAGCAGCTACGGATGCAGCATTTTGCAGCGCGGAACGAGTTACTTTAGCAGGGTCAACGATACCCGCTTCGAACATGTTCACCCATTCACCAGTAGCAGCGTTGTAGCCGATACCTACTGCTTCTTTTTTCAAGCGGTCCACGATTACGGAACCTTCTTGACCAGCGTTAGCTGCGATGGTGCGAATTGGCTCTTCCAACGCGCGAAGCACGATGTTAACGCCAGTTTTCTCGTCGCCAGTTACGTCTACAGCAGCAACAGCGTTATATACGTTCACAAGAGCTGTACCCCCACCGGATACGATACCTTCTTCAACCGCTGCGCGAGTTGCGTTCAGGGCATCTTCGATGCGAAGTTTGCGCTCTTTAAGTTCAGTTTCAGTTGCAGCGCCCACTTTGACAACGGCTACGCCGCCAGCCAATTTAGCCAGACGCTCTTGCAATTTCTCTTTGTCGAACTCGGAAGTTGTTTCTTCCAGTTGAGCACGGATTTGGCTTACGCGTGCATTGATGTCCGCTTTGTCGCCGCTTCCGTCTACGATTGTTGTGTTTTCTTTAGTTACGCGTACTTGACGTGCGTTACCCAGTTGTTCAATGGAAGTGCTCTTCAGATCAAGACCGAGCTTCTCAGTGATCACTTGGCCGCCAGTCAGGGCAGCGATATCTTGCAGCATAGCTTCGCGGCGGTCGCCAAAGCCAGGAGCTTTAACAGCAACAGCGTTGAATGTTCCACGCAGTTTGTTCACGATCAGCATAGCTTGTGCTTCGCCTTCGATATCTTCAGCGATAATAACAAGCGGTCTAGCTTGTTGAACGATTTTTTCAAGCAATGGAAGGATTTCTTGAGTGCTGCTGATTTTTTTATCAGTAATCAAGATGTATGGGTTCTCCAGAACAGCTTCCATTTTGTCTGTATCAGTAATCATGTACGGGGAAATGTAACCACGGTCGAATTGCATACCTTCTACTACTTCAAGCTCAGTAGCGAATCCACGGGATTCTTCAACAGTGATAACACCGTCTTTACCTACTTTTTCCATAGCTTCAGCGATCAATTGACCCACTTCATCGTCAGCAGCAGAGATAGCAGCTACTTGAGCGATAGCTTGGGAATCTTCGATAGGCTTAGCGATTTTTTGCAATTCTTCAACAGCTGCACGAACCGCTTTGTCGATACCTTTGCGGATAACCATTGGGTTAGCACCAGCAGTTACGTTCTTCAGACCTTCGCGGATCATAGCTTGAGCCAGAACCGTTGCAGTTGTAGTACCGTCACCGGCTACATCATTAGTCTTAGTAGCAACTTCTTTAACCAGTTGAGCACCCATGTTCTCGAATGCATCTTCAAGTTCGATTTCTTTAGCGATCGTTACACCATCGTTAGTGATGAGTGGGCTACCAAATTTCTTCTCAAGCACCACGTTGCGGCCTTTTGGTCCAAGTGTAACTTTTACCGCGTTTGCCAGAGCATCTACACCACGAAGCATAGAGCGGCGAGCTTCTTCACTGAATTTAATTTCTTTAGCCATTGTGTAATTACCTCCTAGAATTTTTTGTATATCCTATTACTTTAAGTAGTTTAGATTTAGCTTATGATCGACTCCTGCTTAGTCAAGAATCGCGTGAATGTCGCTTTCTTTCATAATCAAATATTCTTTACCTTCATATTTGATTTCTGTTCCTGCATATTTAGAGAAAAGAACACGGTCGCCTTCTTTAACTTCAAGCGCTACACGTACTCCATCTTTCAAAGCTCCGCTACCTACTGCGATAATCGTTCCTTCTTGTGGCTTTTCTTTCGAGGAGTCCGGAAGCACAATCCCGAATGAAGTTGTTTCCTCCTGCTCGCTCGGTAGCACCAATACGCGTTCACCTAATGGTTTGATCATGAAAAAATAGCCTCCTTTAAAATTATGTTATTTTGCTTCAAAACATAGTTTAGAACTTACGGGCCAAACTTAGAATTCTGTGATGTTCTTGAAAAATATCAATGGAAGCCTGCTAATCTCCAGCCCATCTCCTATTTTTCAAGAGCGTTAGCACTCAACAGCGTGCAGTGCTAACAACAATTTTTATGATACTCAACTTGAGCCCGGATTTCAAGTCTTTTTACACAAATTCGTATTAGTTTTCGCAAAAAAATACGTTTCAATGCTTGTCCAAGCACACACTCTATTACATTGTATCCACGGGTTTTGAAAATATGCGTAGGATTCCAGCGCTTTCCTCTCACCCCTTATCGATATGAACGTTGCTAGAATGGTTAGACCTTTGCATCTAATGATCCTGATCGGCCGATAACAATTACTTATTAAGTGTATTCAATCCAACTAATGAAATCAACTTATAGCAAAAAAGCTGCCACATTCGTAGAAAATCTACTTAGCGGCAGCCTTTTTTCCTCACTCCTTCTTCTGAACATACCGTTCATCCCGTGCCGCGTCCGCAGCAAGTTGCTTGCGATAGACAAATGCAGATAAAAATACACTGAACTCATACAGGATGAGCAGTGGAATCGTCACCAGAAAGTCTGAGATAAAATCCGGGGGTGTGATAACCACGGCGATAAATACAAGCGTGAAATAGGCATACCGACGCATTTTACGCAAGCGTAGCGGGTTGAGAACTCTTAGTTTGGTCAGAAACATCACCAGCAATGGAAGTTCAAACAGCAATGCCAGCGGCAATACTAGGCTGAACATGAAGTTAAAATACTGTGCAATCCCGTAGGTCTCTTCCAGTCCCATACTCCGGGTAATTGAGATTGTGAACGAAAGTGCCATTGGAAAAACAATATAATAAGCAAAAGAAAGACCGATAAGGAAAAGAACAAACACATAAGGAACATAACGCAGTGTCGCACTTCGCTCCTCCGGCCGAAGGCCTGGACTGATAAATGCCCACAATTGGTAGGCAATAAACGGGACAGAAATCACTAGCGAAACGGCCATCGCGATCTTCATGTACATCCCAATGCCATCCCAGAATGAGAATGCATGCAGAACAAAACCTTGCGCCAGGTCCGTGCTAATCAAATAATCGTAAATGGGCTTTGCACAAAATAAACCGCCTATTAATCCAAGGACAAATACGATTAACACATAAATAATCCGTTTGCGCAGCTCGGTGAGATGATCCACCACCGACATTTCTTCCGATTTCAGAGACATCCAGACACCATCCCATGACAAGAGTAAAAAAGATAACACTAACTTTCTTCAAAGCAGTGTCCGTTGCTGCGGAAAGCAAAGAAAAAGGGGCGTCTCCTCAAGTCTAGTAGACTCCTGAGATTGCCCCATTGAAAGATCTTCTATTATTCCGGCAGGCGTTTGTCCTGAGGAATATCTGCAGCGACCGTTTGCGGGGCCGTCGGCACAGGAGCTTCGCTCTTCTTCACCGGTTCATTATCCCCGATGATTTCACGCGCGCCTTCCTTAAATTCACGGAAGGTTCGTCCAACTGCACGGCCTAGCTCTGGCAGTTTATTTGGGCCAAAGAGCAGAAGTGCCAGTATGACCAACAAAATAATACCAGGAGTTCCAATTCCACTAAACATTATTATTCCTCCTTGTCCACCTGTCCGTTCATGGTATCGTTTACTTTAATTTAATAATACCATAACTTATGTCACAGTTACATCCACTTTCTTCTATAAATAGATTATCGTTGTGACGTGACAAGAAGATGACAAAGGGTTATTGGCGGTATTGGCCAGTTACCATGAGCAGCGCTTCCGGCAATTGATCCATAATAGCTGCCAAATTCTCATGGACACCCTTCGGCGTTCCAGGTAAATTGACAATCAACGTGCGTCCACGAATGCCGCATATCCCACGGAAAAGCATAGCTGCACGGTTTTTTTGCATCACTGTGCTGCGCATAGCTTCTGAGAGCCCAGGCACTTCCCGTTCTACCACTCGCCGAGTAGCGTCCGGGGTCACATCACGAATTGCCAGATCTGTGCCTCCGGTGGTCAGTACCAAATCTGCCTGAAAATAGTCCGTCAGTTCAATCAATGCTGCGATAATCTCATCTTGTTCATCGGGAACGATTCGATATTCAATGATCTCGCCACCTAGTTCCTCTTCCACCAGCTCCCGAATAACCTGGGCGCTCGTGTCTTCCCGTTCGCCCCTGGCCCCTTTATCACTGGCCGTTAGGATTGCTGTCTTCCACGCCATAGGTTTGTCCTTCCTCTCTATATGTATAGTTGGCTGTACAGTTCAGCCTGCTCGCATCAGCGCTTCGAACATAAGCAACTGATACTTATTCGAGCGTATAATCTCCGTTCTTGCCCCCGCTCTTAGATACCAGTAGCGTCGGTCCGATAATCATATCCTTCTGAATAGCCTTACACATGTCGTACACCGTTAGTGCTGAGGCAGAAACAGCGGTTAAAGCCTCCATCTCTACTCCGGTTTTTCCTGTAGTATGGACTGTTGCTTCTATATAAAGTTCATCTTCGCTGTTATCGGAGAAGCTGATATCAATACCGGTAAGTGGCAGCGGGTGGCACATCGGAATCCAGTCTGACGTCTTCTTAGCCGCCATAATTCCGGCAATCTGTGCAACAGCAAGGACATCACCTTTGCTGATCTTGCCACTCTTAATGGCGCTCAGCGTTCCAGCGGCCATCTTGATCATACTCCGCGCGACAGCTGTCCGCTTCGTGATCTCCTTCTCACTCACATCCACCATACGAGCTCTTCCCTGCTCGTTGAAATGGGTCAATTCCATGGCTCACTCTCCTTTTCGGCAGTGCACTATACCATTTTCAGTAATCAGCATGTCCATTAAAGCGTCATGCTCATCCATCGGCACTCTTGGAACCAACTGCATGCTGTAAGCTAACCCGATCCATATCGGAGGCTGTGCGCTAACGTACCCGGCGTTCTCCCAAGACGCACGTAGCCGGTCATAGTATCCTCGACCGTAGCCAAGCCTGCCGCCTTGAAGATCAAATGCTAGCCCTGGTACGAAAACAACAGCAGGTAGCTTAATCTCTTCAACCTCTAATAAATCTCTGCTGGAGACGATAGGTTCATGGATACCATAATTTCCCGGCTCTAAATCGCTCCATGCATTCACCACGTGGACACTCATTTCACCGCTTGCTGGAATTACACGCGGCAACAGCACCTTACGCTGATCCTTCCACGCCTGTGTGATAAGTGGGCGGGTTTCAAGCTCTGAACGAAAAGACACATAGGCCATTAGTGAAGTTATATCCTTCGTGTCCAGCCACTCCAATGCATAGTGGCAGACTTGAAATGATAGTTTACTTCTCTGGTCCGAAGACAGCTCGTTTCGGGCGATGGTCTTCTCCGCTCGTAGTTGTTGCTTTACTTTGGAGATCTCCGACTCCTTGCTGGACATTGTCGGCTTCCCCCTCTTATTCATCCCTAGCTTATCCTTGTTTGTAAATCCAGTTTACCACTCTTCTCCCCGGTTCGCCAAGGTGGATAGAACTGTGTTATCGGACTAGGTCGTTATTCCCTCCTTACATTAGATCGAACCCTCGCTTGGGAAACGCTTTTCATGTAAACTATAGAATAAGTTGTTCATACGGCTGAGGGATAAATACCAAGGCGAAATATGCAAGGGTGGAGGTTTCATCGTTATGCTTCTTCAAGCGACAGGAATTACTAAATCATATGGTATACAGAACGTACTGGATGGCATAAGCCTACAGGTAAATGAAAAGGAACGTGTCGGGCTAGTGGGTGTGAATGGTGCCGGCAAATCGACTTTTCTACAAATTCTGGCCGGTGAGATGTCTTATGACAGCGGTCAAATTCATAAATCAAAAGAAACAACGATCGGATATTTAGCTCAGAATAGCGGACTGCAATCTGACAAAACCATTCATGAAGAAATGATGGCGGTCTTCGCTCCGCTGATCGAAGCCGAAACTGAGCTGAGAGAGTTAGAAGTAAGTATTGCTGATCCTAAGCTCGCGGAAGATCCCAAGCGGTACGAAGAACTGCTTGAACGATATGCGCGGCGTTCGGATTGGTTCAAGGACCACGGCGGCTATGAAATGAATACACGGATTCGCAGTGTCCTACACGGCATGGGCTTCAGTGATTTTCCACCGGATACACCCATTTCTACCCTTAGCGGAGGCCAAAAGACCCGGCTCGCGCTGGCCCGTATTTTGCTTCAGGCTCCGGATCTTCTGATGCTGGATGAGCCTACTAACCATCTGGATATCGAAACGTTAACGTGGCTGGAGGATTACCTCCGCAGCTATGCTGGCGGGATTCTGGTTGTATCCCATGACCGTTATTTCCTAGACCGGCTCGTGACTACTATTGTAGAGATCGAGCGGCACCAGTCCCGGCGTTATACAGGTAACTACAGTCGGTATGTAGATTTGAAGGCTGCCGAATATGAAGCACGGATGAAGCAATATGAGAAGCAACAGGATGAAATTTCGCGGATGGAGGATTTCGTTCAGAAAAATATTGTCCGGGCATCCACCACAAAACGTGCACAGAGCAGACGCAAAGCGCTTGAAAAGATGGATCGTCTAGATCGCCCAATGGGCGATCTGAAGAAAGCTAGCTTCTCCTTTGAGCCAGACTTCATGTCTGGAAAAGAGGTGCTTCAAGTGCGCAATGTTGCGGTTGCCTTTAATGAAGGTTCACCTTTATTCAAGGACGCCTCTTTTGAGCTTCGTCGCGGGGAGACTGCTGCCCTGATTGGTCCCAATGGTATCGGTAAATCCACGCTGCTGCAGTGTATGACCGGAACCCGTGAGCCTTCTGCCGGAACGGTGAATTGGGGCACTAAAGTAAAAATTGCTTATTATGATCAGGAACAAACCCGACTTAATCCACAAAATACGGTTATGGAAGAACTGTGGAGTGAATATCCAATGATCGAGGAAGCCAGAATTCGTACGATCCTTGGCAATTTTCTTTTTAGCGGAGAGGATGTTCTTAAGAAAATTTCCGCACTCAGCGGCGGCGAAAAAGCTCGGGTTTCGTTATCTAAACTAATGCTCCGCGGTGCAAATATGCTAATTCTCGATGAACCTACCAACCATTTGGATCTGGTCAGCCGTGAGGTTCTGGAATCTGCTTTAATTGATTTCGAAGGCACCCTGCTGTTCATCTCCCATGACCGTTATTTTTTGAACAAAATGGCTGAACGCGTACTGGAGCTGCATCCCGAAGGGATCGACCAATACCTCGGCAACTACGATGACTATGTCGAGAAGAAACGAGAATTAGAAGAGATTGCAAAAGATGCCGCTGAACTAGCTACTAAAAACGTCAATAAGGACACTGCTGTACCTGAAAAAAGCGCTGTAACCTCTTTTGAAGCAGACAAGCAGGCTAAGCGTGAAGAGCGTAACCGCAAACGGCGTATCGCAGAGCTTGAGGAGAACATCGCCACACTCGAAGAATCGATCGTATTTATAGAGCATGAAATGACTAAACCTGAAGTTTATCAGGATTATTTAGCACTTCAAGGTTATGAAGAGGACCTAAAGAACAAAAAATCTCAGCTGGCAGATTTCTTTAGCGAATGGGAAATCCTTGCTGACGAATAATGTAAATCCTCCTTATAAATATTTTTTCATCGTTCTAGATTTGTTCATAAATAGTTATCCACAGCTCTATACACAGGTTTCGTGTATAACTCCCTACTTTAAAAGACCCTTCGGGGTCTTTTTTATGCGTTAAATCGGTATTTTCAAGGAAAAGGAATTATTATCCACGGATCTATCCACATTATCCACAATTCTCACAGTGTTTCATTGCCAACAAAATTGTTTATTAGAGCATTTTGAAAAAAGCCGTTATTGCTGATTTTACGCACTTTTTACACAACTCAGGCAGAATATGTGGATAACGTTGTCCACAACTTGACAAAAGACGTAACCCCATTTTACAAGACCGAATTTATGCTAAAAAAGAACCCGCTATCTCCTAAACTGACAGCGGGCACGTCGTATTTTAGACAATCTGTGTAGAGAGCAGGGCAGCATTACAGGCTGCGATATAAGCGATGCCAGCCGCCATAATTATATCTTGGTGAGTGGCCGTGCCTCTGAATTTTAGGCCCTCCCACTCCACCATCACCGCTGCTTCTGCTTGAGCATTCTCTCCGCTTCCAAGCGAATGAAGCTCGAGTCCTGCAAAGTCTATCTCCTCAGCAATCCCTTGCCCAATAGCGGCGATAATCGCTTCAAGCGGGCCTTCGCCAGTGCTGGTATGTGACGTTTCCCGGCCAGTCTGCAGATGGCGTACCGTAACTGCGGCTACACGGCGCTGGGCACTGCCCGCCAATACCTGAACCTCACCCAGCTCATAGACCTGAGCTTGTTGTCCAGTTGTACTGCTTACCATTTGCAGCAGCTGGTCATCACTTACGACCTTTTGAAGGTCAGCGGTCTCTTTAAAGGACTCATAAAGTGCATCCAGCTCCGCAGGCTCCAGCGTTATTCCATACTTCGCAGCCCGATCCTTCAGCGCATGTCTGCCAGAATGTTTGCCTAGAATGATCATGCTGCGGGGGATGCCCAGCCGTTCGGGATCCATAATCTCATAGGTACTACGATCCTTGAGCAGGCCATCCTGATGAATCCCGGATTCATGCTGGAAGGCATTTCTTCCGACGACCGGCTTATTATAGGCGATTGGGAAATGCATCGCTCCACTAATCAGCCGGGAAGTATCATACAGTTTATCAAGCACGATACCTGTTTCTGCACCGATTGCATCGCCGCGGGTTTCGAGCGCCATAACAAGCTCTTCCAGCGCGCAGTTCCCTGTGCGCTCGCCTACACCATTCACGGTGACTTCTATCTGAGTCGCCCCTCCATCAATCGCTGCCAGACTGTTAGCTACAGCCAGCCCCAAGTCATTATGACAGTGGGCACTATAGCTGACCTTGCCGCCACCTCTTGCTCCCTGCCGCACTCTCCGGAACATCTCGCCATATTCATGTGGCAATGCGTATCCTACTGTATCCGGCAGGTTAATAATGGAGGCCCCTTCCTCTATAACTGCCTCAACCATTTCAATCAGATCATCAATCCCTGTCCGTGCAGCGTCCATGGCCGTGAATTCAACTACATCACAGAATTGTCGCGCATAAGCCGTCATCTCGCGCGCTTTAGCTACGACTTCAGCTCTGCTCATACGCAGTTGATGCTGCAAATGAATATCAGAAGAAGAAATAAACAAGTGAATCCGCCGACGTTCAGCGTCTTGAGTGGCCCGGACTGCAGCATCGATGTCTCCTTTTACGGCCCGCGCGAAACCACAAATCTCCACGTTGCGCACCTTGCGCGAAATCGTCTGCACCGCTGCAAAATCTCCAGGACTCGATACCGGGAACCCCGGCTCCATTACATCAACACCCAGATCAGCAAGCTTATAGGCCAGCAATATTTTTTGCTCAGGAGTCAGACTCGCCCCAGGGGCTTGCTCACCATCGCGCAGAGTCGTATCGAAAATTTGTATACGTTTCTTAACTGGAATAATCATCTGAATTCCTCCTAGTTTGTTTTCATGTAATTGGATGCTTTATCTCTATCCTATGCTTCAGCGCAGAACCACACGTCGACTTGCGGTTCTGCTCATTTCCCACCCACTGCTGCCGGCAGCTGATACAAATGAATCTCTGCACAATGTGCAGAGCGTTCAATTTTGGCGTCTTATGTAGCGATGAGTCCATTCCCCGGACTTCTTCTACAAGAACGCAAAAACCCGCCGTCTCTAATAAAGAGACGGCGGGTTACCCCTCCGCGGTACCACTCTTTTTGACGCATGGGCTGTCTTAATAACAAGCCTTAAAGCTGCGTCCAGCTCTTCTCCCCGGTTCAATCTGGCGTGCCAGCTTAAATCCGGAAAGGTCCGATAACGAGGACAGCCGTAGGCAGCGTACTCTTGTTCCGCCGCTCCGCTCCCGGGCGAGCTTCAAGAAATCCGGTGACTGCGTCGCACCAACCCGCAGCTCTCTGTTCACCGTCAAACTCTACTACTCCCGTTCTTAGCGTGTGTAATATAAATTATTCACCACTCTAAATCCATACAAAAAAGCCTGCCATCTCATTCAAGAGACGACAGGCTGTTAACCTTCGCGGTACCACTCTTGTTGATGCTCTGTATCGGCTAAGTTCCTGCCGATTCCAATTGAACATCCACTCTACGGTCCAGTATGTTAAGTACTAGACCACCCTATCACGGAGGTTACCCGTAAACGGTGTACAAACGTTCCGGCGACAATTGCCAGTAATGCTTCCACCGCTCCGCTCCCAGACGAGTTCAGGACTCCTTCGACTGCGTTGCACCCACCCGCAGTTCTCTTATCCCAGAGTATCCTTACTACTTCCGCTCATCGCGTTTGCTTGTTTAATTGAACTGATTATACTCGTTAGCTCCAAATGATGTCAATAGGCAGATACAGACCATTGTTCCAGTGAGAATCCAGGGTCAGCAACCATATCCAGCGGTATTCCTCCATCATGCTGCCACTTCACGTATGCAGCCGCTCCAATCATCGCCGCATTATCCGTGCAATACACCGGTGGAGGAATAATAAGTTCAATGCCCTCCGTTTCACAGCGCGAGATTAATGCCGAGCGGAGTCCACCATTAGCAGCGACACCCCCACAGAGCAATAACTGTTTGGAGTTAGTGGCTTTAACGGCGCGTACCGCCTTTTCCACCAGCACTTCTACTACGGATTCTTGGAACCCCCGGGCGATGCCTGCGACATTGGGTTCAAGACCTTTCATTTTGCTCTGATTCACCACATTCAGCACCGCCGATTTTAGACCGCTGAAGCTGAAATCATAAGAGTTCGGCTCCAGCCATACCCGCGGCAATGCAACAACTTCCGTCGCTTCGCGTGCCAGGCGGTCTACATGGGGGCCACCGGGATAAGGAAACCCAAGCGCCCGAGCCACTTTATCATATGCTTCACCTACAGCATCATCACGCGTGCGGCCGATAATTCGAAATTCACCCTCACGCTCCATATGAACCAGTTCAGTATGTCCACCTGACACTACTAGTGTCATACATGGATACTGCAACTCTGCAACCAGGCGGTTAGCATAGATGTGGCCTGCAATATGATGCGTGCCAATTAACGGCTTGCCCCATGCAAGGGCAAGGCTTTTAGCTGCTACTACACCGACCAGTAAAGCGCCCACCAACCCCGGGCCTTGAGTCACCGCTACCGCAGTCAATTGTTCGGGTGTAACGCCTGCCTTGGCGAGCGCTTCCTCGATTACGAGCGTAATTACCTCCACATGTTTACGGGAAGCCACTTCTGGCACCACGCCCCCAAAAGCGCGATGTGTCTCTATTTGACTCGAGATAATGTTGGATAACACTTCTGATCCGTTTTTGACCACGGCCACCGAGGTTTCATCACAACTGGTCTCTATAGCAAGTATTAGTACAGGTTGAGCTGTGCCTGTTTCTGTCTTCATTTCAAGTCCACGCTTCCTTCCAAATAGCCGTGCTCCTTATACTCCGGTAGATCCGCCCACATAATGAGTGCATCCTCGCGATTATCGGAATAATATCCTTTGCGCGTGCCGGCAGAACGAAAGCCTTTTTTACGATATAAATTCTGAGCTACCTCGTTGGATACCCGCACCTCAAGTGTAATGGACTTCATGCCTACGTAAGAGGCAGTATTCATTAACTCTTCCAACAGGCGCTCACCCCATTTACGTCCACGATAAGCTTCGAGTAAGGCAATATTCGTCACATGCGCCTCATCCACGATAGCCCACATTCCAGCATAGCCAATTATATGACCCGCCAGCTCCATGACCATGTATTTAGCAAAATGATTATGCGTCAGCTCATTCCGGAAAGCTTCCTCTGTCCACGGCATGGTAAAGGCTTCGCGCTCAATAATAAGAATGTCCGGAATATCCTCCAGCTTCATCAGGCGAAAAACAAGATCAGCCTCTTGTGCTCTCAATGATTCCACTTCCGTCATCGTTTTAAGCCTCCTTTACTACTTAACCGCAGATTGGCCTCCGCTTCCGAAATCTGAGTATAGTTAGGGATTAAGCTATGAATATCATCATTCTCTACTTGCAGCCGGGCTTCACCAAGGAAGCCTGTCCAACGCCCCTCCAGCTCATAAGGAACTTCTACAGAAGTGCCGAGTTCCGCCAGCGGATGTAGTGATTCTTCGCTGCCATGTACAGCGGTTTCTCCAACAAACCATAGAATAGCTGGTTTAGTTCCTTCGGCTGAAGCCTGTTGTAAACGTTCTGCCAAGTACTCCACCCAGTCGGCCATCAACCGGATGGCATCTGGTTCAAGGCGGCTGAGAGCACTATTCCCATCCGCTGCGAATAACCCTGTGTAGACCTGTCCTCTGCGCGCATCCATCAGTGGAATGATCCAGTCTGGACCGTAGCCACTGTTCGCACTGGCTTGTCCTGACTCTGCTGTCGTCTTATTCTTAAGGGCTGTTTCATACCCACCCCATGCCACAGCATGCAGGCTCGAAACACCAACTACCGGGACATTCCATGCCCAAGCCAGCGTTTTGGCAGCCGTAACCGCGATCCGTGTTCCCGTATAAGATCCCGGACCCACACCAACTGCAATCCCGCCCAGATTAGCAACGGTTGTTCCCGAAGCTTGCAGCGCCTGCTCTATAATCGGCAGCAAATGCACCGAATGATTCCGTTCACCGGAAGCATTAATTTCATGCAATAATTCTCCATTTTCGGTCACTGCAACCCCCAATACAGCAGTTGATGTATCCAGCGCTAAAAGCCGCTTGCGCGGCTCTGTATTCTCGTTCGTCATTTTTATTAACCCCACTTCTGGATCAGCTCCCGGCAAAGCTCACCATAAGGTGCCCCGATTCCGGTCACCGTAATGATTCGTTCCTCCGGTCCAACTGTTTCCATGTATATATGCATATGCCGCGGCGGCATTAACTCCGTAATAATACTGCTCCATTCTACCAAACAAACACCCTGACCATAGAAATACTCATCCAATCCAAGCTCATCTGCTTCCTGAAGTGAAATTCGATATACATCCATGTGATATAACGGCAGACGACCTTCGTACTCTTTAATAATAGTAAAAGTAGGACTGTTTACGATCCCTTTCACTCCAAGATGGCGAGCGTAACCTTGCGAGAAGGCCGTTTTTCCTGCGCCTAGATCACCGTCCAAACCGATAACCATGCCTGCCGTTGAAGCAGCAGCTATTGCACTTGCCAGTTGCTCCGTATCCTGCAGATTGTAAGAACGGTAAGTGAACACCGTTTCGACTGTTTTGTCCAACTACAACTACCACCTTTTAAAATATCCCTGTCGAAAACCATTACATTCAATTATATCGGTATGGTCCATCCACCGCAACAACTGTCCCTGCCCATTGTTTAAGCCGAAGGAGGTACAGCCCTCTTCTTCGCTTGCGTGGTTAAGCTGGATTTCGATAATGAACACTGCGAGAAAAGGCTATGTAGAATCATTCCAGGGATAATCACTAAGATTCCGACCATGACAATAAAGAAGGTGAAGGCGAAGACAGGATCAGCATTTTACCTAATAATGCGAATAATACCTCCAGAGATTGAGTGGCTTCGACTACCGCTAATCCGCTCATACTGCTCCTTACCATATCCGTAGCTTGAAAAAATAATACTGTCGCAATAATTCCTGAACTCAGCGCAACAATAATGGACTTTCCTGCCTGACCCAATATATTGGTTTAAATCTTACACCGTCAACCTTGATGTCAGTTATGCTCCAAATCAAAAAAGAGACCTTTACGCAAACTTAAGCATAAAAAGTCTCTTTTTTTAAAAACTATAATTCAGCTTTAACGTACGCTCTAAGTTGACCTTTGTTAGTGCTCTTGCTCTTCGAGTCGCTCAACACCCACAGTGTGCGTATTGGTTGGTCGAGAGCCAACTTGTACCGTAGCCATTCCGTTCTCTTCATCCACATGTTCAATCCATACAGGCTCCCCATCCAAATGTACACTTACCGTTTCTTTAGAAGCATAAATATCCTGTGCCCGTTTGACGTCCACAACTGTTCTCCTCCTTTATCTTTCCTAAAGTTTACGATTCTAAGGGTGACGTATCTTCGAGGGTTCGTTCCGCATCTAGCTTTTCCGAATCGGATACCTGACTGGCCTCCGTGGGCGCAATAATGCTCTCCCAATCCACAACTGTGGCCGGAATATCCTGCTCGCTCAGCGCATCGCTCCATTCGTTATCTCTTGGTTCCATACCTTAGATTCTCCTCCTCAACTTCACAGGTCCGAGTTTATTTTTTCCCAAGCTTCTCAAAAAATGCACCCGGCTAGAAAAGCCTTTCCTGCCTCATACTAACCCAAAGCAAATCAACTTAGATCAGGAGGTGTTTCTCATGCATACCGTTTGGAAAGGTGCCATCAGCTTCGGGCTTGTGCATGTTCCGGTTAAAATGTTCTCCGCTACGGAAGACAAGGACGTTTCTCTGCGTTATATCCATAAGGAATGTGGCAGCCCGCTGTCGTATGTACGCAAATGCCCGGTGTGTGACAAAGAGGTCGCTTGGGAAGAGATCGGTAAAGGATATGAGTATGAAAAAGGGAAGTTTGTTCTCTTCGACAAAGAGGAATTGGATCAACTATCCGACGAGACCAGTAAAAGCATCTCCATTCTCGACTTTGTTGACCTGACGGAAATCGATCCGATTTATTTTCAAAAAACCTATTATTTATCCCCGGATCAGGCAGGCTCAAATGCTTATCGACTTCTTATGGAGGCCATGAAGCAGACAGGTAAAATTGGCATCGCCAAAATTTCAATTCGCTCAAAAAGCAGTCTGGCAGCGATCCGTGTGCTTGAGGATTGCCTTGCGATTGAGACCATTTTTTATCCAGATGAGGTGCGGCCGATCTCACAAGTGCCCGGTCTGCCCGAAGCAGGGACAGTGAACGATAAAGAGCTGGAAATGGCTAAGCTGCTGATCTCACAGCTATCCACTCCTTTTGATCCGGCAAAATATACCGATGATTATCGCCAGCGTATGCTTGATCTGATTTCACATAAAATTGCAGGCGAGGAATTTCATATCGCTCCTGCTAAACAGGAAAGCAATGTGATTGATCTAATGGCTGCCTTGCAGGCCAGTATTCAAGCTGTGCAGCATATTCCTTCAGACCCTGGTCCTTCATTAACAGGCACCACAAAAACCAAAACTAAAGCGGCTCCTGCTGCCAAAAGAAAAACTACCAAGACCAAAACAACCGCCGCGGAACCTGCGGAGCAGCAAAACGAGGTCTCCGGGCCGACTCCTGTTATTACGCCGAAACCGAAACGCCGCAGCACAAAAAGCAAAACAACCGTATCTTAGGAGGCTCTGCGGATGAAGCTTCAGCCCATTATTCCTTTTGAACCTATACTGGCTGGGCTGCTTCCAGCAGGTGACCAGTGGATCGCACAAATTAAATGGGACGGTGTGCGGATGTTGTCCTATTACGATGGAAGCACTACTCAGCTTATTAACAGACGTGGCAATTACCGTACCATGCAATACCCGGAGCTTACTGATGTATCTGCTTACTGCAAGGCTGGCTCCGTTATTCTTGATGGTGAGATCATCGCACTCAAGGACGGCAAACCCTCATTTCACGAGGTGATGCGGAGGGACAGTTTAAAAAATGGTTCCACGATTTCCGTCGTTAGGCATCAGGTTCCTGTCATTTATATGATTTTTGATATTCTGTTTTATAATGGCCAATCGACGATGGATCAACCATTATTCTTGCGGCAGCAGCTGTTAAGTGACATTCTGCTGCCCCATCCCCATGTTCAAGCTGTGCCAAGTTATACCGATCCTACAGAACTGTTCGCCGCCACTCAGAACCAGCGTTTGGAAGGAATCGTCTGCAAGGACATCAACAGTACTTATGCTCCGGGCGGAAAAGATAAACGTTGGCAGAAACGCAAAATCAGTTCTGACATTACAGCTGTAGCCGGGGGTGTGACGTTCCGTGACGGTATCGTCAACGCACTACTTCTTGGTCTTTATGATGATAAAGGAAATTTGCATTATATCGGACATGCCGGTCCGGGCAAATTGACTGTACAGGATAAACGCGACTTAACTGCGGAGGCACACCGCCTTAAGCTGGATCGGATGCCCTTTGCTGATGTTCCACAGCGAGGCAAGGGTGCTTTTTGGATAAAGCCGGAGCTCGTCTTCAAAGTTCATTTTCTGGAATGGAACACCTCAGGCACTCTGCGTCAGCCTGTTACTCAAGCTAAAGTGGATCTTCCCCCGGAGTCATGCACAATGGAGCAAAAAGGATAAATTAATAAAGAAACGTCCTCCCAATCTGAAGTGGGAGGACGTTTCTTATTGCACTGTAAGTCTTGTTACATGGGCCTCCAGCTCTGCCTTTGTCTGCGCAGTATTTTTTGTACTCGTAAGCGTATAATCGACACTTCCATCAGCACTGGACCATACCAGCTGGACTTTAAGATCTCCGTGATGAGGCCCAAAAACTGTGTAAACCGCCTCAACTCCGTTGATGTTCAAATTCTCATCTTGGTCGCCAGGCAGCTGGGCCAAAGTCACCCCTTCCGGTAGCGTGTATGCAGGTGCAGATCTTAAATTCACCCTCTCTCCATTTCGTAGATAGGTAATAGAAGTTTCTGTATTGCTCCACTTCAAGCTTTGCGAAATCACCTTTTTACCCCCAGCTTGGGCTTTAGCTTTTAACTGATCCCTGAGGGTCTTATACTCTGAGCTAAAAAACATTGGAATCACTGGATTTAAAACGACATCCTGTAACTTATAATCCTCTGGTAGAGAAGTGGGTATCAGGAGTGACTTCCCGCTTAAGGAAAAAAACTTCTGCGCCGCTTCGTTTATAGAACTGAATCTATATGGCATATAGCTTATACTCAAGGTTTCATGTGGATTAGATTTCTTATCATTTACATACAGAACCTTAAGTTCGCCTGCTTGTAAGGGAACCGTATTTTCTTTGGCAATCAAAGCTTCAATCGTTGAAGATACGGGCGTATTCTGCTCAACGGGTGCGGTAGCTTTACTTTTATTATTACTCCCCGCAGGCACTGCGCCTGCTGTTCCACTCACCGCACTCATCAATACTAATAAGCTTAAGGCTGTAATCGCCGCGCTTTTCTTAATCGTCATTATAATATCCTCCTTTAGCCCCTTGGTTATTTGATCATGGTTTTAGCTACCGCCAACATTTCATTTGTCGTCAGCGTACTAGCCCGATTGTCTGAAAGGGTATATTGTATCGTGCCTGAGTTATCCAGCCACACTAGCTTTGTGTTAAAGCTTGCGTCTTTAGCGGAATCAGTTGTAAGTACTACTTTCCTGCCGTTGACCGTTAATTCTTTCTTAGTTTCCGAAGCTCGTACAAAAGGTACCGCTCCTTCTGGAAGTTTGGCGGGCGGCGACCCAGTTACAATGCTAAAATTAGCTTTTCCTTTGGCATACAGCTGCATAGACAAATTCGTCTGGTTCCAGCTGATGATTTTACTAAACAACTGTTTATTAGAATTACCAGCAGCTGCTGCTGCTTTCAATTCCTGCTCTAGTTGCAAGTACAGCTCTGAATCATTAGCTACAGCCGGTGGATAGATGATGGCTGTCGCCAGAGTGAAGCCTTTGGGAAGATTTCCGGGCTGCGGAGAAGACGGACCCTTTAGCGCTTTAAACTTAGCTGCAAAGGATTTATAGTCTTTAAAAACAAACCCTTTACCAGAGAAGCTGATCGTATCCTGTGGATTGGAGACTTTATCCCGTACGTAGTAGGCCAAAAGCGAACCTTCCTTCACTCCAGCTACGAGTGCCTGCAATTCCTTTTGAGTCTTCTGATCAGTTTGTGATGCAGCCTGCTGTCCTGATGCCACCGCAATTGTAAGGGACAAGCCAGGTACATCCTCACCCCCGGCCACTCCTGTTCCCAGCAAGATTGCTGCAGAGAGTGCGATCAGTGTTTTTTTGAAATCATAATGAAGCTTCAATTTCTAACATCCTCTCCTTCAAAATGGTAATGTATTTTCACCACTTTTTTTAACTACACTTCTATAACAATCCATCATTAGAAAAAGGGACATTTTCTCACAAAAAAGAGGCTGTCCCAAAAGCCATGAAATAGTTGCTTGGGACAGCCTCTTTTTTGTTCTTAACATTACAAGTGACGCATTAAGTGATGCTCCTAAGGATGCAATATGTGAAGCACTTATAGAACAATTGGGGGATTTCTCCCTAAAATTCAGAGATTTCTGTTCATCGGACTTATAATTAGGGAAAACTTCCCTGAAATTCAGCCAATTCGGCAACGAATAAAGAAATTCCCATGATTATTAGGGAGGAATTCCCTGATTTCGTTCATTTAGGGCAAATAGCGGCTATTTTCAGGGAGTTTTTCCCTAATTAGTTTAAAGCACTCTATACATTGCACAAACACAGAACGTAACGCCCATAGTCCACCGTCACATATACCACTAATTCCACAAAATCATCTACTGCAAGCCGCACGAAAATCACACATAGCACATCGCCCACCGCCCCAACCATTAGCATAGAACACTACGCGTGGCATATCGTCACATGGCACAGTAATATCCATTACTTTTCCTATTCCATAAAAAAAGCTGCCTCCCAAGTAGAATTCACTACTTTTGAGACAGCTTCTCATAATGTACAGTTAGAACAGTAGCTAGTGAATAAAACTGGTGGCAATCTTTTGCCATTGCTCACGAGTCAGTTTACTCTCCTGCTTGTCGCTTAGAGAAAGAACCATCTGGGTGGCTTCATCATACCAATACAATCGATTCTGAGAAGACCAAGCTTTCTTCCCTTTTCCAGTACCCGCCGCGATAAAAACTGCCTCTTTCCTCGTGCCTGTCACAGACCATTTTTCAGCAGTCTGGCCTTCCAAGATAGACACTTGCATGGTATAACCCCTAAAGGCACTCTGCCTTAAGGATAGTGTTATTCTTTCATGTCCCTTGTGGTAGGTAACTTCAGCATTATCTATGGAATTTACAGCTATCTTCTCCATAAACAACTTTTGGCCAGTTTTATCGGTTGTAGCCTTTTTTTGAAATTGTTCAAGGATTTCTTCATATTCTGTGTCTAGCGACCTGTATAGGGGAGCTGCATTAAAAGTTCCTTGCTCGAATTCATAACCATCAGCTAACGAGGAAGGCAACCCTGGCCAGAAATCGCCAACATTTTTTAATTCTTTTACGAAGTCTTGATATTTCGAATACACCGGCGAAATAAAAGCAAACTGCAATTGATTTCCATAGCCTAACCCTAACTCCAGCTTATTTAATTCAGCATCCTTCACATAATAAGCAGCCATTTCCCCAGTGTTTAAACGAGCAAGCACTTGCTCTTTATAAGTCATAGATAAGCTCTGATACTTCTCTATCGCAGGCGAGGTTGTCGGATCAGGCGTATTATTATGCACCGTCTTCACAACAGCCTTCCCTCCGCTGTTCACTAGTGTAATAATACCACCTTGGGGTTTTGTGATATCAATTGTAAACTGGCTACCTTGTTCCGATAACTTTCCATGTTCAGACAGCTGCAGAGCACCCAACCCGATAATCCCCAGCAATACAGCCGCGGAGACTCCAGTGAGCACTCTTTTTCTAAACCTAGACGGGTGTTGGGGCATCTCCTTTTGCTTCTGCATAATAGGATCTTCCGGTTCTGGGAACGGCTTCAGCTCGCTAACCATGCTCGTCCTTTCACCGTCAATCCTATTCTGTTGTTCATGAATTGCTCTTACCCGCTTCATAACAGCTGCTTTTACATCCAGCTCTTCGCAGCTCCCTACCGCATCCATTTTCTTGATCATTTTCTCTTCAACAAAGCCTCGTTGCCGCACCATTCCGTTCCCCCTTTCTGAGCATTCAGCATTTTGCCAAGCTTCGTAATCGTTCGCCTGTATTTCTTCTTCACAGCATCAGTATTCTTATCCAGAATCTCCGCAATCTCCGGGAAGCTCTGTTCCTCAAAGATTCTAAGTACTAACAGGTTTCGCTCCTCTGTCTTCAGCTTCGCGAGGGCTAAAGTCAGATGTTCGTTAAATATGTAACGGTCCATCAACTGTTCCGGGCTTTCTGCAGGCGGATCTGGTTGATAAAGCGCCATAAACTTTATATGGCTTTGACGTTTGCGGATTAGACTAAGGCAATGATGGTAGGCAATTTTATATAGCCATGAAGAGAAGCTCGCGGTAGGGCGGTATGTGCCTATATGCTGATATGCCTTTACCAGAATATCCTGTACTGCATCCTCAGCTTCAGTACGGCTCCCAAGCAGCCGACAGCAATAGCGGTAAATCGGCTTTTGAAAAGCCTCGACGACCAAGGCATAAGACTCAACCTCGCCTGCCTGTACCCGAACAACGGTGTGCTCGATCCCGTCCAAAATCAGCAAACTCCCCTTTCTAATAATCGTATATCTTTATAAGTCTTATGATCATCCAAAAGGGACACTTTGGGAATATTTTTTTCATGAAAAGGAGCAGACTGACACATAATACCTTCATTCCTATCACAGAAAGGAGTTTCCCGATGCCGGCAGCGATCAAAGGTACAATTACCATAGACGGAGAAGAAATCATCATCACTAATCCAGAGAAGCTGCTGTGGCCTGAATGTGGCATTACAAAACGGATTTATCTGCAAAAGCTCGCTGCACTCTCTCCCTATCTGCTGCGTTATTGCCGAGACCGGCTGCTTACCGTCATTCGTTATCCGCACGGCATCTCTGGAATGTCCTTTTATCAGAAAAATGCGCCTGATCCTCTTCCGGCCTTTGTCCAAACCGCTGTACACGAGAATATTAACTATATCAAGCTGCAAGGCTTACCTGAGCTGATCTGGCTGGGGAATCTGGCTGCTTTGGAATTTCACCCTTCCCTGCATTATGTAGGCAGCGAGCTGCCCTGTGAATGGATGATTGATCTTGATCCTTCACTTGAAATCGAACCTCGTATCATGGAAGCAACTGCGATCGTTGGGGCGGTTTTAACCTCCCTTGGCCTCTCCTCTGTACCCAAAACCTCTGGTGCTACCGGGGTGCAGATCATCGTCCCTATCGAGACTGGTGTTACTTTTGATGGATTGCGGAAAATCGGGCATTTTGTGGGTCGTTATGTCACCGAAAAGCATCCCAACCTGTTCACCCTGGAACGTCTAAAAAAGAATCGCGGAGATAAAATCTATTTCGACTACCTCCAGCATTATAGCGGCAAAACATTAGCTGCACCTTACACACCGCGTGCAAGACCGCTTGCTACAGTTTCTACACCCTTGCTCTGGGAGGAGGTTCAGCAAAATGTATCTCCCTCTAATTTTCATCTGCTTAATATCGAGGAACGCCTTCAGCGTATGGGAGATCTTTTAGAGAAAGTGCCACCACAGCCTGTTGAACAGCTCATCGCTAAGCTCCCATAAAGGAGCAATCCCATAGAAAAAAGACCCCAAAAACAGCAATAAGCCCGCAGCATCAACTACATGCTACGAGCTTATTTGGCGTCCCACTCAAGGACAGAAGGTATACTATATAAGAATACGGCATGCCGAGCTTTGTTCACCGTATTTATTGCTTTTTTATCCGTAAAAATACCTTCTTTCAGTTAATGATACTTAAGAGCTACGCTAGTGGATGGATTTCTTCTTGAAGCGGCCACCTTTAACATCATGGATGTTACCTATTGCGATGAATGCATCAGAATCCCAATCTTCAACAATGGTTTTAAGCTTAGCTTCTTCCAGACGGGTGATAACTACAAAGATCACTTTCTTGTTCTCACCGGAAAATCCGCCTTCTCCATCTAAATAAGTAACACCACGTCCGAGACGCTCTGTCAGAGCTTCCCCAATATCGCGGAATTTATCGCTGATAATCCATACTGATTTCGATTGATCCAGACCCTCAAGGGTAATGTCAATAACCTTAAATGCAATATAATAAGCAATCAGGGAGAACATCGCGTTATTCCAACCGAACACAAATCCAGCTCCGGACAAGATGAACAGGTTGAAGAACATAACTACTTCACCTACAGAGAAGGGAAGCTTCTTAGCCACTAAAATCGCAACAATTTCTGTACCGTCTAGAGATCCCCCGAAACGTACAACCAACCCAACACCTACACCTAGTATGATACCGCCAAACACGGCAGCAAGCATCGGTTCAACTGTAAAGGCCTCTACATGATGCAGCATTGAAGTGCCGATAGACATAAGTAAAATCGCATATAAGGTAGATAAGGCAAATGTCTTACCGATTTGCTTATAACCGATTAACAGGAACGGAAGATTGAGCAGTGTCAATAAAATACCCAGAGGAATGTCGAATAAATGTGATAAAATAATGGAGATACCGGTAATCCCGCCATCAATCATTTGATTAGGTACTAGGAATATCTCAAGTGCAACAGCCATCATGGCGGCCCCAATGGATAACATAACCATACGCTGCGCGAACTTAGCCATTTTATGGGCACCGGTCTTCTGCAGTTTGTTCTGCTCCTCTTTGGTAAACATTTGTGGACTCACATTCATAGAACTCCCCCTACAATTTAACAATATAGTTTTGAAACATTCGGAAGTATAATTACAATCTATACTTTCTTACATTTCTTCTTATACAATTATTATATCACAAAATATGCTCTAATAATGAATGGAACACGTACTATCCTTCGAAAAATTCAGATTTAGTCCTCTTTCCGGTCATAACAGCGGTGATAACAACTGACATAGCCCTTCACCGAGTTTGACAATTCTCCCTCTCTCCTTAAATTTTACAGGATCAATGAATTCACTATGCTTTTGATCCTTTTCAAACCCCGCGACTAGCACTGCTATCGTCTCAGGATGCAGCAAAACCGCTGTCATTTCGAAATTAGAATAGAAGCTGCGCATATCCAGATTCGCACTTCCCACCGTACCCAGCAGATCATCCACAATCATGACTTTGGCATGCATAAATCCTTTGGTGTAGCGATAGAACTTCACGCCTGCATCTTGTAAATTCTCCAGATAAGACAAAGAAGCATGATAAACGAGCTTATTATCAGGCTTCGCCGGAATGATGATTCTAACATCCACTCCACGAAGGACTGCACTCTTCAAAGCACGACAAATCGCAGGGTCCGGAATAAAATACGGTGAAGTAATCCAGATCCGTTCCCTAGCAGAGCAAAAAGCGGCAAAATACATCTCCTGAGAAGCATCGATCGCAGCATCCGGTCCACTTCCTACAATCTGCACGGCTTCTTGCTCCTTACAAAAATGCTCAGGGAACAAACGAGGATGGCTCATACCTTCACCAGAGGCCAGTCTCCAATCCTTCAGGAAAACATACTGAATATAATAAACAGAATCTCCTTCTAGACGCAGATGAGTATCGCGCCAGTAACCCATCTTGGCGTCCTTTCCTAAATAATCATCCCCGATATTCATTCCACCCGTAAAACCAATCAATCCATCCACCACTAGGATCTTCCGATGATTGCGGAAATTAAAACGACGATCCAGTAAAGAACTAACCGGAGGTAAAAAAAAGTGGAACTCCACCCCGGCATTTCTCATGGTTTGAATAAACCTACGGCTTAATCGATGACTGCCCAGTCCATCACAAAGCAAACGCACCTTAACTCCCTGCCGCGCCTTTCGTATCATAACGTCCTGAAATTGCTCTCCGATCTCATCATCACGATAAATATAAAATTGCATGTGGATATGTTCTTTTGCCTCTTCCATGGCTTTCAGCATTGCGTCGTACGCTTCTCTCGCAGTTGACAGTACTCTGCTTTTGTTATGGCCTGTAATAGGCCCTTCCGAGAGCTTTGCAAGCAAAACCAATAAACCTTCGTTATTCTCAAACTGAGCGTTTCCAGTATCCGACGCTTGTTTTACTACCTTAATCTTGCCAGTGACATACGAACGAATTTCCCGGAAGAGCGAAGTACATCTTTTGTTCAATTTTCTATTCTGTCTGTAGTCACGACCTAGAAAATAATAGAATGCCAGACCAAGCGGTGGACAACAGAAGGAAATAAACAACCATGCTATAGCCCTTTGCGGGCGGCGGTACTCCAGAAATACAATCAATGCAATCTGTATGATAAAAAGAATTAGAATTATCGCAAAAATCTTCAATTCTCTACCCCCTCAATTAATAAAAACAGATGCAATAGACTCTCTGCGATGACTCTAGTACAGGTTTTGCCGTAACTCTCCTTCTTTATTCAAACAAACCGTTGTCATGTTCCTGAAAGATATGGAATACATAGAGTAGTAGTACAATTCGGATGAGCCTAATGGAAGAAAAGTCGTTAGCCTCAGGTATCGCAAGCGGCTGCCATAAGCCGCAGAAAGGAGAAGCCATGAAGAGTCAGCCAGATCATAAACGGATTACGCTGCTTGTCGTAAGGGATGCCGGACGTCCAGTCAAACAGCTCCACATCTCCAAACCGCTAGCGTTCGCTTTGCCGGCAGCAGCAGCCCTCTCTATCTCCAGTCTGGTCACCTCTATGCATTTCCATGCCTCTCAGTCCATCTCACAGCTAGAAGCCGAGGCAGCCGCACTATCGCTAACCAATCTCCGCATGGAAATGAAGGTCGCCGACAAGGATAAAGATTTAACCCAGCTTCGTAGCCAGGTCAGCGAACTTTCGGAAGAGGCAGATAACATTAAAGACAAGCTGAAGAGTGTAAATGCACTGGAACAGGAGCTGCAAGCATTGATTAACAAAAGCAAAGGTGCTGCTGCCGCTACAGACACGAATGAATCCCAACCGGAGAAATCCGCAACAGAAAAATCAAAAGCTGGATCGGCCACTTCAAATTCAACATTAGGTTTATCGAGCCGTCTTTCTTCTCCTGTTCCTAAAGAGACCTCCTTTAAGCAGAGTACTGAAGAGAACTCATCTTCCACTTCTCTATCCGCCATAAGTTTCCGCTTTGGAGCCATTACTGCAGCCCTTCCAAAAACACTCCCCCCACAGGTTGGTGGAGAATACATCGCGGTGTATCAGAACGACGCTACAAGCTTGGTGGAAGAAACTAAGGATGACTTTGAGGAGATTCACGGAATGCTTGATGAAATGGTGGAAAGTATCACACAGACAATCACACAGGCAGAGCATGAGAATAACGTACAAGCAAATCTGCAAGCTCAAAAGGCCCGTGCAGAAAAGGCTAGACTTAACGCAGTACCGCTTTGGCCTACCGAGTCCAAAGTTATTTCTTCAAGCTTCGGCTACCGCTCAGATCCATTCAAAGGTTTGTCTGCTTTCCATTCCGGTGTCGATATTGCCGGGAACATCGGTGATCCTGTATATGCTGCCTTAGATGGCGAGGTTATTACTGCGGAACAAATGGGCGCACGCGGAAAATACATCGTGCTTAAGCATTCAAACGGGTTGGAAACCTGGTACATGCATTTGAACGGAATGAACGTATCTGCCGGAGACAAGGTTAGCAAGGGGCAAAAAATCGGCTTGCTTGGAAGCACTGGCCGAAGCACAGGTCCTCACCTTCATTTTCAGGTTGTGAAGCAGAATAAAACTGTCAACCCTTTGGCGTATGTCAAACCCTAAGGATTCATTCAATATATATAATAGGAGGAATTTATAAATGTGGAACAAACGGCAGCAGCGTGTCCCCTTTAAATCTACCGATTCCCTAATAGGGCATGGAGGAACACTGGAGGGCAAGGTGCAATGCGATACAAACCTGCGGATTGAGGGTACTTTTAGCGGTGAGATTATTTGCAGTGGTGTCGTGACTGTAGGAGAAGAAGGAACAGTGCGCTCCAGTATTAAAGCGGAGGAAATCGTGATTGCCGGCAAAGTATACGGGGATGTTACCGCAGACCGCAGACTCATTATGACCGGAACCGGGGAGTTACATGGTAATATTTCAGCAGGAGCACTTAGCATTATGGAAGGCAGCCTCCTGAATGGCTCCATTGCCATGCAAGAACAGCCCACCTCTGAAAAAGCAGGTGAGCCCAAAAGTAATATGAAAAAGGACAAGGCAGCCAAGCGCTCCTCCAAAGCACAAGGAACACTCGAAGCCGGCTAGACTTATTTCTATGAGGCAACGTCCCTTTTACGGAAGACAATCCAGGAAATGGCCAGGAATAGGATATAGTACACCGCTAGTACAGCTATGGAGAAGCCAAGTGTAGAGCCCCCCGGACCCGTATCCGACAATAGGTAGCCTCTTAGATCCATATGTGTGAAGATCAAGTATTGGGCCCATTCAAACCGTTCTGGACTAAAAATAACCGTAAAAATACTCTTGGCAAACATAATAAATAAGGATAATCCAATAGCCAGTCCACTTGCGCGGAATACGCTAGATACCATGAAAGCCAGAGCAGCGGTCAGGAAAAGCTCAATGTAACGACATAGGAGATCTAGGAAGGAATATTCCGCTGGGCTCCAAGCCGTAATGGATGACATCGTATCTCCCGAAGATGAGGAGAAGATTAACGAAGCAGCAAAGCCAAAAGCAATCAATACTGCGGTGCTAAGCAAACTGAATAACACCATGGAAATATATTTCGAGAGCAGGATCTTGGAGCGACTCCACGGGCGAATCAGCAGCAGCTTGATGGTTCCCCAGGTAAATTCGCCCGCTACGGAGTCAGAAGCCACTACAACGGTAAATATTGTATTCAAGAAGAACGCAATACTCACCGTCATCTGAAAGTTGTCCCAAAGCCCCATGAGCGATGAATCGCCTTCGCTTGTGAAATAAATAAGCGCAGGAAGCAGCACGCTCATCACTGCAAGAATAAGCAGCATAATCCATGTGCGGACACGGCTGTATATTTTGATATTCTCATTATGTATGAGAGCTGTAAATTCACCCAATTCCTTCACCTCCTGTAACCTCTAAGAATTGATCCTCCAGCGTACGGGCAAGGGCTCTGATGCTATACACCTTAATCCCACCTGCCACTAGCTTGGCATTTAATTCTGCGATCTCCTCACGCTCTGCCTCAAGCACAAGTCCCCCACTCTTAAATACTCCACGTCCAATGAGGGCTAGAGCAGCTTCAGCATTATCAACCTCGAACAAGGTTTCTCCCAGAGGCATTGCAGTATTGCCTACCCCTTTCAGCTGCTTCACATCCACCAGTCGTCCATTTTGGATAATCGCCACGCTGTCACACATGAGCTCCATCTCGGAAAGTAAATGACTGGAGACGAATACAGTTGTTCCTTCTTCCTGACATAAACGGCGTAAATAGTCTCTAAGCTCGCGTATCCCTTGTGGATCCAGGCCGTTGGTTGGCTCATCTAGAATCAGCAGCTTGGGTCTGTGCAGCAGTGCCTGAGCCACTCCCAGCCTCTGACGCATTCCCAGTGAATAGGTCTTAACTTTGTCATGAATTCTTTGACCTAGTCCAACTAGCTCGACGACTTCGTCTATCCGTTGCTTCGTTACCCCTGGCACCATCCGTGCATATTGGCGCAGATTCTGATAACCGGATAGGAACTTGTACATCTCAGGATTTTCTACAATGGCCCCTATATTTGCGATAGCCTCTTCAAAATGGTTTTTAATACTACGGCCACAGATCAAGATGTCTCCACGACTAATGGAAATCAACCCCACCATCATCCGTATTGTAGTAGTCTTACCTGCTCCGTTGGGCCCCAAAAAACCGAAGATTTGTCCAGGCGGGATGTCCAGCGTTAAATCGCTCACCAGCGTTTTCGAGCCGATTTTTTTGGTGACTCCCTGCAGGCGGGCAACAGGCTCCATCAATATTTCTGTATTCGACATAGTCTCACTTCCTTTCATCTATAACCTAGTTTACCACATATACCCTTTTTTCCGAAAATCACTAGAGGATACGAGTCTGCCATCTAAAAAAAGGAACCTGACTTCTCCGGCATTAGGAAGAGTCAGGTTCCCTTATTCATTTAGTTCCTATTTCATTCAGGTACAGCAGTTTAGCCGCCAACACGGGCAAGCTCGCGCATATTCGCTTCAAATGCAGCCATCAACGCAGCTTCTCCGGTCAACCCGGTTTGTTCTACCTTACGAATTTGCTCCATCATCCGTTTGTAATCCTTCGGAATGACACGAACGAAGTTCGGCAAGCTATCTGCCCACTGATCCAGTACCCGTGCGCCAGCCGCACTACCTGTAAGCTCGGTATGGCGGATAATCAGCTCACGCAGCTCTTCGATCTCCTCAGACTCTTCCACTCTCTCGAGCAGTACCATTTCGAGATTGCAGCGGCCGATGAAGGTTCTATCCGGGTCGTAGACATAAGCGATACCGCCTGACATCCCTGCCGCAAAGTTACGGCCAGTTTCACCAAGGACAACCACTCGGCCTCCAGTCATGTATTCACAGCCGTGGTCACCCACGCCTTCTACAACAACCTTCGCTCCGGAATTACGGACGGCAAATCGTTCACCAGCGATACCGTTGATATAAGCTTCTCCGCCTGTTGCACCGTAGAATGCAGTATTTCCGATAATGATATTGTCCTCAGCAGCAAAGGTAGCTTTCGGAGATGGCTTGATAATAATCTTACCACCCGACAATCCTTTACCTACATAGTCATTGGAATCTCCTTCCACCGTAAGCGTGATTCCCTTAGGCACGAATGCACCCAAGCTTTGACCAGCAGAACCGGTGAAATGAAGCCGAATCGTATCATCTGGCAAACCTGCGGCCCCATACTTGCGGGTCAGCTCGCTGCCAAGGATAGTTCCGACGGCACGATTAACGTTCGTGATTGGCAGCGATGCCTCAACAGCCGTACCCGATTCCAATGCAGGTGCTGCCAGGTCGAGCAGCTGCGAGACATCCAGTGTCTCTTCCAGACCATGATTCTGGTATTTACTGCGGAAGCGTGTGCTTCCTTCCGGTAATTCCGGTGTATGCAGCAGGCTGCTCAAATCTATGCCTTTCTTCTTCCAATGCTTCGACGCCTGAGTTGCGTCTAGGCAATCGGTACGGCCTACCATCTCTTCAATTGTACGGAAGCCGAGACTTGCCATAATTTCACGTAGATCCTGTGCCACGAAGGTCATAAAGTTAACTACATGCTGCGGATCCCCAGTAAAGTTCTTACGAAGATCCGGATTCTGGGTAGCTACACCAACCGGACAAGTATCCATTTGGCAGACACGCATCATAATACAGCCAACAGATACTAGCGGAGCAGTAGCAAATCCATACTCTTCGGCCCCAAGCAATACAGCTACAGCCAGATCGCGGCCGCTTAACATTTTACCATCTGTTTCTAGAACAACACGGTCACGCAGATTGTTGAGCATCAATGTCTGATGGGTTTCAGCCAAGCCAAGCTCCCACGGAAGACCCGCATGACGAATGGAGTTCATCGGCGATGCCCCTGTACCTCCATCATAGCCACTAACCAAGATAATATCAGCGCGCCCTTTGGCTACACCAGCAGCAATCGTACCCACTCCAACTTCCGATACGAGCTTAACATTAATGTTTGCACGTGGATTTGCATTCTTCAGATCATAGATCAGCTCTGCCAAATCCTCGATTGAGTAAATATCATGATGCGGTGGAGGTGAGATCAGACCGACACCTGCTGTTGAGCCACGTACTTCAGCGACCCAAGGATAAACTTTACGTCCTGGAAGCTGTCCACCTTCCCCTGGTTTAGCGCCCTGAGCCATTTTAATCTGGATCTCATCAGCGTTAACTAGGTAGTTCGAGGTAACACCAAAACGTCCGGAAGCTACTTGTTTAATCGCACTGCGGCGTGAATCACCATTGCTATCCGGAATATAGCGAGCTGGATCTTCGCCGCCTTCCCCCGTATTACTCTTGCCACCGATACGGTTCATCGCAATGGCCAGTGTCTCATGTGCTTCCTTACTAATGGAACCAAAGGACATTGCACCCGTCTTAAACCGTTTCATAATAGACGATGCCGGTTCTACTTCTTCCAGTGGAATCGGTTCATAGGCTGACTTGAATTGCAACAAGGAACGAAGCGTCAATTGCTTCTCGCTTTCTCCTTGAACAAGGGCAGCATATTTCTTGTACATATCATAATTCCCACTACGCACAGAGTGCTGAAGCAGATGAATGGTCTGTGGATTGAAAAGATGCTCTTCCCCATCATTACGCCATTGATAATCGCCACCGGAATCAAGCACCTTATCATTTCCGTCTTTTTCTGTAAAAGCACGGTTATGATGGATAAGTGCCTCAGTTGCCACTTCCTCCAGGCCAATACCGCCAATCCGGGAAGGTGTCCAAGTAAAGTAGCGATCCACGAACTCAGAGTTCAGACCCACAGCTTCAAAAATCTGCGCACCGCGGTAAGATTGAATCGTCGAAATTCCCATTTTGGAAAGAATCTTAACTACGCTCTTAGTCGCAGCTTTAATATAGTTCTTCACTGCTTTTTCATGCGAGATTCCCCGCAATAAGCCTTGGCCGATCATATCATCCAAGCTTTCAAAAGCCAGATAAGGATTTACTGCGCTCACCCCATAACCGAGCAGCAGCGCATAATGATGGACTTCACGTGGTTCACCGGATTCCAGCAAAATACTTACTTTCGTCCGTGTTCCTTGGCGGATCAAATGGTGATGCAGACTCGATACCGCAAGCAGCGCTGGAATCGCAGCATTCTCACTGTCCACACCGCGGTCAGTCAGAATCAGAATGTTATGCCCTTTAGCCATAACACGGTCAGCAGCCTCGTTCATGCGCTCAAGCGCGATGCGTAATCCTTCTGCCCCAAGCTCAGCCGGGAAAAGAATTGGAATAGACATCGATTTGAAGCCTGCACGGCGAACATGGCGAATCTTAGCAAAATCTTCGTTCGAAAGAATTGGCGTTTGCAGCGAGATCTGGCGGCAGCTTTCCGGTTCCGGTTTAAGCAAATTACGCTCTGGTCCAATCGTAGTCGTTGTGGATGTAACCAGCTCTTCACGAATGGCATCGATGGGTGGATTCGTTACCTGAGCAAACATTTGTTTGAAATAGTTATAGAGACGTTGCGGGCGGTCCGAAAATACAGCGAGTGGAGCATCATAACCCATGGAACCGACAGCTTCAGCACCAGTAGATGCCATTGGCTCAAGCACCTTGCGCAAGTCTTCAAAAGTATAGCCGAAAGCCTGCTGTAGCTGTTGTACATTGTCATGCTTAGGATTTGGCAGTTCAGGCGCATCCGGAAGCTCATCAAGACTGATCAAATGCTCATCCAGCCACTGGCGATAAGGCTTCTCAGAGGCGATAGCCGATTTAACTTCCTCATCCGAGATAATGCGGCCTTCCTTCGTATCCACGAGCAGCATGCGTCCAGGTTTCAGGCGGTCTTTATATAAGATGTCCTCTGCTGGAATGTCCAGTACACCGGCTTCTGAGGATAAAATAATCATATCGTCTTTCGTTACATAATAACGAGCAGGACGCAGACCGTTACGGTCCAGAATAGCGCCGATTTGTATCCCATCGGTAAAGCCCATTGCAGCAGGCCCGTCCCATGGCTCCATCAGAGTACTGTGATATTCATAAAATGCTTTTTTATCAGCATCCATACTATCATGATTGCTCCATGGTTCAGGAACCATCATCATGGCTACCTGTGGCAGGGAGCGTCCGCTCAAATAGAGAAACTCAAAGGTGTTATCGAACATTGCAGTGTCCGATCCATCCGGGTTAATAACAGGCTTGATCTTGTTCAGATCTTCACCAAACACTTCGCTCTTGAACAATGACTGGCGTGCATGCATCCAGTTCACATTACCACGCAAGGTGTTGATCTCACCGTTGTGGATCATAAAACGGTAGGGATGCGCACGTTCCCAGCTTGGGAAGGTGTTCGTGCTGAAACGGGAGTGAACTAACGCGATCGCTGATTCCAGCTCTTCGTTCTGCAAATCCAGGTAGAATTGTCCGACTTGTTCTGTAGTCAGCATGCCCTTGTATACAATCTTACGGCACGACAAGCTTGGTATATAGAAGGATTCAGCCTCTTCTACACCACCGTAACGAATGGCAAGCTCCGCACGTTTGCGGATAACATAAAGCTTACGTTCAAAAGACAATTCATTCGTGACCAAAGCCGAGCGGCCGATAAACACTTGACGCACAAAAGGCTTAGCAGCTTTCGCTGTCTTGCCAAGCATTTCATCATAGGTAGGTACATCACGATAGCCGAGTACTATTTGACCTTCTTCAGCAATAATATTGCTTAAGAGGGCTTCATGCTGCGCCCGAACTTCTTCGTTATGAGATAAAAAGATCATGCCCACGCCATAATGGCCTTGTTCCGGCAAAGTAAAGCCTAGCTTCTGAGCTTCACTTGCAAAGAAACGGTGCGGAATTTGAAGCATGATACCTGCTCCGTCACCAGAGTTGGGTTCGCTACCTTGGCCTCCCCGATGCTCCATATTAAAGAGCATTGTCAAAGCATTACTTACGATATTGTGAGACGGTGTGCCTTTAATATGAGCTACAAATCCCATGCCGCAAGCATCTTTTTCGAACTGGGGATCATACAGGCCCTGTTTTACGGGCAGTTCAGTGTGTTTCATCGAACGCAACCTTTCTATTATAAAGTATGCAATGTCTTAGGAAAATTTTTCACATGAAAATCTTAATAATTATTCAATCCAGATTAGTGCTATTATTTTATCACCGAGGTAACATCAGCGCAATTTAAACTTTTTTATGATGCTGATTAACATTTGTTTTTGCATCACAGCTTTAGCGAGTAAAAGTTTAAAAAAACTTCACGATGCATAATTATACATAAATAACGCATAAGTGCATATGCAATGAAAGCGTTACAAGATTTTTCATCCCTTCTAATATGTTTGCAAGAAAAAGGGTTTTTATGATTTTAAATCAAAAAAAGCGTCTCCCGGAGGAGACGCTTTTTTATACTTTTTTTTCAAAAAATCTATCAGTTTATACAGTCAAAACTTGTTCACTTTTCACTCCAACTTCATTCTCACGGCTACGAGTCATGAAGTAAGCGAAGGTAAGAGCAAGGAATCCAAGACCAAAGATTGCCAGGATACCTACATCTCCCCACATTGCACTGAAGTCACCTGTAGAAATTACTGCTTTAAGACCACTAACTGTGTAAGTCATTGGAAGCAGTGGATTAAAGAATTTCATCCAATCAGGGATCAATTCAAGTGGGAATGTTCCGGCACTAGTTGTTAATTGGAAAATAAGAATAACGATAACAACGAAACGTCCCGGTTGATCCATCCAAGTAACAATCGCTTGAACTACCCATGTGTAAACTAAACTTGTTAAGAATGTAAATACGAAGAATAGCGGTTTACTTTGTACTTCCAATCCAAGTCCATACAATACAACCACAGCAGCCAGCATAGACTGGATAAAGCTCATGATTGTGAAAGTAAGCGTACGGCTAATGAAACGGTTCATACGGCTAGCACCAAGGACAGCCGAATCACGCATTGGAATAACAATTGTTGAAATCAAAGCACCTACAAACAATCCAAGGGATAGGAAGTAAGGAGCAAAACCTGTACCATAGTTCGGAACATGATTCACAACTTGATCCTCAACCACCACTGGTTGTGCGAACATTTCCATCATTGCATCTGTTTTGTTCACACTGCCTGTTTTTTCAGCAGCATCGCCAAGCTTAGTTGCCAGTTCTGTTGATCCAGATTTCAGATCATCCATACCATCTTTCAGCTCGCCTGCGCCATCAGCCAGTTTTTTCGAACCATCTGCTACAGCACTGATACCGGAACCTAGTTCGCCTACACCGCTTAACAGTTTTGTAGTACCATCGCCAAGCGCTTTACCGCCTTCAGCCAGCTTGCTGCCTCCAGCTGCAGCTTCTTTAAGCTTCGCACCAAATTGTTGCATCCCTGCATTCAGCTTATCTCCACCGGTTACAAGTGCAGATGCGCCTTGTGCCAGTTTTTGTTGTCCTGTCAAAAGCTGTGTGCTACCAGCATTTAATTGCTGTGCTCCATCATGCAACTGAGTTACACCAGCAGCTAACTGCTGTGAACCTGAGTGCAATTGAGTTGCACCTTGTGCCAGCTGCTCTTGCCCACTGTGGAGTGCAGTAGCACCCTGTGCCAGCTGCTCTTGACTTTGTTGCAGTTGCTCACTGCCTTGTGCCACAGCTGCACTGGCTGCCAGCAGCTTCTGTACCGCTGGATTTTGTGCCAGCTCAGGACTAGCCTGTGCCAATTGCTCCAATCCTTGAGCTACCGCTTTAGCACCCTCAGTTACCTTCGTGCTGCCTGCGGCGGAAGCTTGCAAACCTGCTTCCAGTTTCGCGCTGCCATCTACGGAAGAAGTTAAGCCTGCTTCCAGCTTCGCGCTGCCATCAACTAAAGATTGTGTTCCTGCTTGTAGTTTAGAAGTACCATCCACAGCAGACTGCGTTCCCGCCTGAAGCTGTGTTGCACCTGTTACAGCTTGTTTCAAGCCGTCACTAAGTTGTTTACTGCCGGCAGCACTCTGTGCAACACCGTCTTGAAGCTGCGTATGTGCAGTAGACAGTTGTTGCAATCCGCTTGCCAACGTGGTTGATCCTGTTTTAAGCGCCGTAGCACCTGCATTCAAATCAGTCACGCCTTGTGTAAGGGGTTCTACACCATTTTGAAGTTTACCTGTACCATCTGTCAGTACAAGTAGATTATCTTTCAGCTTCAAGGCTCCGTCATCTAGCTTACCAGCGCCATCAGCGATCTTGGAGGCTCCATCTCCTGCTTCGCCCAATCCATCAGATACTTCTGTAATCTGATTGAATACAGACTCTACATAAGCTTCAGTTACTTTAGCAGATACTTTATTTTTAATTTCTGCTACAGCCGTACCACCGATTTGACCAGCCAAGAAGTTGTAACCTTCATTTGGCTCATAAATAATTTTTGCCGGCTGTGGTTCATCATCCATAAGAGTAGTAGCTTTAGCAGAAAAGTCTTCCGGAACAATGATCGACATATAATAAGTATTGTCCTTCATTCCTGCTTCCGCTTCTTCAAGGGAAACGAAGTTCCACTGGAAGCCGTCGGTTACCTTCAACTCTTCTATAAGATCATTACCGGCTTGTAGTTGCTTGCCTTCATAATTAGCGCCGACATCCTGGTTGACCACAGCAACCGGAAGCTCATTCATCTTGCCATACGGATCCCAGAATGCCTTCAGGAAGAATCCGCTGTACATCACCGGAATAAATAGGATAGCAATCATTGGAATTAGCACCTTCGGATTTCTAAGGGCTGCGCCAAGATCCTTGGTAAATACGGATAATGATTTCATTCTGGTTCTCTCCTTATGAGCTTATGCTCTCTTTAAAATGCTTTGTTTGCGAAATATTACGTAACACTAAGTGACTGTTTTCCCCATTCGGTCAATTCAGGGTATAAAAAAATGCCTCGCGGCTCTTTTTCAATGCCTAATCCATCTTGAGAATTGTTAAGGGAAAGCGAATCGAGTGAAGCTGAGAACGCCATCCCTGTCCTGAATCAACCCTTACTGTGCCAATCCTTCGGCGAGAAACAAATGAAAATACATCTTGATCTGTTCCTTGTCCAAGGGAGTATGTGTTTTATTCAGTTCAGCAGTCAATACAATATATAATCTGAACATGACTACCGAGACGATTTTGGGATCGCAAGGTTTGATTTCTCCCTGTTGGAGCGCTTGTTGCACCTCCCGTTCTAAATATTCTAAAACTACGTTCTCGATCTTCTCGAGTCCTTCTCCAGCCTGCGGCGTACCGAATTCGCGATTCTCCTGGGAAAGTTTTATGAATAGCTCCTGCTCACTTCGAAACTCAAGCAGAGCATCCAGCACACGATGCAAGTTGTCAAAGAAGGGTCTGTCTCGCCTGATCTCCCGCTCAGCAATCGTCTTCATTTCCATCATCATATCGTGCAGGATCTCGTCAAACAATTGCTCTTTGTTTGTAAAAAAGGTGTAGATGGTCCCCTTACCGACATTTGCAATCTTAGCAACCTGATCCATTGTAGTTGCCTTATAGCCAAATAATGAAAAAGATTTTGCTGCGGCCTGAAGCACCTGCTGTCTTCGATCCACCACTGCCACCTGTGCACACTTCCTTTCTCCAGAAAATATCGTTCCCGCTGACTTCTGACCATTTTACTAATCCGGTCAATTGGTCATTCACTACTTTATCATGTTGTTTTCTAGTTTGCAATACTTTGGGCGAACCTTTTATTTTTTTTATTTATTGCAGGGTTTTAACTTTCTATTTACGTCTTACTTGTATAATGTGAGTATAGTATAGATTTCCTAGTATAATTAGAAGAAGAAATGCATTTCTATAGAAAAGGAAAGTAGCAGGTGAACTTATGCGAAAGAAAAGAGTACTGCTGTTTTCGGAAGGCTTCGGTACGGGCCACACAGGAGCAGCCTATGCTCTGGCCGAAGGAATAAAGCTGCTGAATCCGGATGTCCAATGCCGAGTCATCGAGCTGGGGAAATTTCTTAACCCGACGGTCGCCCCTTGGATTCTTTCCGCTTACCGCAAAACAGTTAGCAGCCAGCCTAAGCTGGTCGGCATGATGTATAAGACACAATATCATAAATCATTGAACCCGTTGACTAAAATGGCGCTTCACCGGATTTTTTATACACATGCTTCACAGGTCATTGAGCAGCTAAAGCCTGATTTAATTATCTGCACTCATCCCATTCCGGCTGCGGTCATTTCCAGACTGAAACGTCGTGGACTACATGTGCCTCTGTATACATTAATTACTGATTATGATGCACATGGGAGTTGGGTAAATTCTGAGGTCAATCGTTATCTCGTATCTACCCCACGCGTCAAGTCCATTCTGACAGGCCGTGGGATCGCTCCAGAGCTAGTAACCGTCACTGGCATCCCAGTGCATCCAAAGTTCTGGGAACGCTCCAACAAGACGCTGCTACGCAAGGAGCTGGGATTGGCTGATATTCCAACCGTACTCATTATGGGCGGAGGATGGGGGCTGATGTTCGGCAAAGAGATTATGCATTCCCTCACCGCCAGAATGGATGATATTCAGCTCGTCTTCTGTATGGGCAGCAATGAGAAGCTAATCGCCAAAATGAAGTCCAATCCACTGCTCAATCATCCCAATGTTAAAATTCTGGGATATAGCAGTGAAATCAATAAATTGATGGATGCCTCAGACCTGCTGATTACGAAGCCTGGAGGCATGACCTGTACGGAAGGTCAGGCCAAAGGAATTCCAATGCTTTTCTATAAAGCTATTCCAGGTCAGGAAGAGAAAAACTGCCAATATTTCGTAGAGCTTGGGCTGGCAGAGGTGCTCGACTCGGAAGTAGTGAACAAATGGTTCACTATGATGCTTCGTGAATATTCAGTTCTGGAAGAGCAACGCAGACGACGTCTCGCTCCAGATAAACATCAACCGCAAAGCTGTGCGACTACTGTTCTGAAGATGTTAGGTAACCCCGTAAGCGAGGCAACTGAAATCAGAGGCACAAGAGCGCAAGCACGTAATGAAGAACCTGTATGTATTACACCTTAAAGAATAAGCAGGCAGTCAGGGAATTTCCCCCGGCTACCTGCTTTTTTTATAATATAAATCGGATTGGTTAAATTTCTACGCTCTCACCAGCTTTAAGCGGAAAACCTTCTACTCCCTCTTGATGCAGGCGATCGCAGAAATCAGCACCATCCTGAGCAATATCCGGAAATGTATTGTAATGTAGCGGGATCACTTTATCCGCCCGCAGCCAGCGTGCGGCCAGCAAGGCGTCATCCGGTCCCATGGTTAGCATATCGCCTATAGGAAGAGCTGCCAGGGCAATCGCATTCCTTTCTCCAATGAGGCGCAGATCGCTGAATAGTGCGGTATCCCCCGCATGGAAAATCGTCTTACCCTCAATCGTCAACAAAATCCCCGCGGGTTGTCCAGCATAAATCCAAGAATCGCCCTCCTGAATGGATGAGGAATGAAACGCCTGCGTAAATTTCACAGTCATCCCTGCATAGGTATGACTACCACCTATATTCATGTGCTTAACCTGTGCACCCTTCATCCGGCAATATTCGGCAAGCTCAAACACCGCAAAGATCGGACAATCATTTTGCTTGGCAATTTCGACAGCATCTCCTAAATGATCAGAGTGGCCGTGAGTAAGCAGAACGGCATCAACGGAAATATCGGCAGGTGAAATACCGGAGTTCGGATTACCTGACAAAAAAGGGTCAATAATAACCTTCACGTTCCCCGTCTCTACCAGCAGAGCTGAATGTCCATAATAAGTGATTTTCATGGTTATCTTCCACCTCCAGATTCATATAGTTTAGTTTACCCTATATAGCGCTGAGGTTCACAGATCCACCAAATTATTTATAAAAAGTATGATTGCCAATAGTTTTAACATAAGTCTGTGAATGATGTACGGTCAGATCCTGTGCAAGTTTTAGCGACAAGAAAAAATAAGTATTATCGGGAACTTCCTTTACTCCGGAGAGTGCAGCATTCACCGCTTTAATACTATCATCGTTAGGCTTCACACGGTTAAGACGCCCGTTAGCTACAGGGCTGAACTGGCTCTTCTGATAAATAACTTTATATATCGTGTCGGGGAAATTGGCTGACCGCAGCCTATTCAGAACAACGTTGGCAACTGCCACCTTGCCCTTGTACGGTTCACCTTCCGCCTCTGCCATTACAATTTTTTGTAGCAGAAGCAGTTCTTCTTCGGATACAGCGTAGCGCCGGGTTGCTTTACTTTGCTGCTCCTGGCTTAATAGCTCTGTCCGAGAGAAGTACAATGTTGTGAGGGGATGTTTCTGAGAAGCCGAGGCTATCTTCGCTGTCGCCTGACTACTCTTTGTTGCTGTTTCCGCCAATTGCGACGCTTTTTGCGCAGCTGGCTTGGATTGTACTACATCAGCCTTCACCCGAATAATGGAAACGTTCGATGTGTTTTTTGTGTTTTTTTGTTTTATTTTTTTTACACTAAGCCATTCCACACCCTTCGCCGGTTTCCAAGCGGAACTTAAAAGACTGAATGTGTTATTAAGCTTATTGGCTTGTGTAACTTCAGTAATGCCCCTCGTAATGCTACTCGTTATACTAGACTTCGATTCATCTTGCAAAAGAGAAAGTACGGATGCACGGCTGGTGGATTGCAACTTATCCATCTGCACCCTGTCCATCTTCCCTTCCGCAACTTGTTCGGGTTGCAATAAGCTTATGGCAGAGAAACACACTAGTATAACGCCAACGAGCAACGCAATATAGCGGTTTTGTTTAAAAATTAACATGATATTCCTCCTATTTCACGGCACATTCCTATTGTATGTAACCGAAAACGGAAGCTTTGAAAACTTTATTATCGATTTTAAACTGTAAACTTTTCAATAATTTCATACATAGGAATGGCATACATTCTGGTAGCATACAACACAAAACTATCAATCGTCCAGTCTCTCTGATAGTTTTTTAGGTTCCAATCACCATCCAATTTCAGTAAGTTTTCCAGCAATTTATCATCATATGAATTTTTTCCCCGGTACTTTCGAGCCACGGTAAGATGCGGTTTATAGGCCCTGGATTCGCCTGAAAAACCTAATGGAAACGTCGCAGAATGCACTCTCGCAGCTAATTGATTTAATGCCTCTATTTCGCCAGAAACCCCTATCCACAGGACTCTTGGGGAAGCTGGAAGACCAAATGTGTCCCATTTGTCCAAAGAGAGATTGAAGGGGCTGCCTTGACCCGCGATCTGCCTTAATGATTTTACTAAATCTGGAATTACGGTCTTTGGGGTATCTCCTAAAAATCGCAGGGTAATATGATAATCTTGCGGATTTGTCCATTTAGCAAATTCAAAATTTCCAGCTAGCTTTGAACATGCCTGCGCCACTATTTCTTGCAGCTCAGAAGGTAATTTCACAGCTAGAAAAAGCCGTTCTGATTCGTTCTCTGATACTTTAGTATTCATGGTCAATTTCACCTTCTCCAATAGATTTGGTATTCTTAACCTATAACATGATCCATATCCATTAAACCACAAAGTAGGAGGAACACATCATGACTAAGTCTATAGTATGTCTACAACCACTTACATCTCAGCAGCAGGAAAGGATCAAAGCGGCTGCCCCAGGCTATACATTCACACAAGGAGACGCCAAAAATCCAGATTTGCAGCTGCTTGCAGACGCAGAAATCGTAATCGGCTGGGCTAAAGGTATTTCGGATACAATCCTTCGCCCCGAGTCCTCCCTTCGCTGGGTTCAGTCCTGGTCTGCTGGTATTGAGAAACTTCCTCTCGATCGTCTTAAGGAACAAGGAGTCCTGCTCACCAGTGGGAGCGGAGTGCATGCCGAGCCTATTTCTGCGGTAATCTTCGGGTTCATCCTTCTCTTCACACGTAATTTGCATACGGCTGTACGCAATCAGCAGAACCGGATTTGGAAATCTGATGGCAGTGAAAGCGAGCTGTCCGGCAAAACAGCCGTTATAGCTGGAACTGGAGCGATCGGCAGTGAAACCGCCAGAATTGCTAAAGCCTTCCGGATGAAGACTATCGGTGTCAGCCGTTCCGGTAAGCCAGTCGCAGACTTTGATCAAATCTATACAACAGATCGTTTATCCGAAGCTGTAAGCCAAGGCGATTTCATCATCAATACCCTTCCTATTACCGATGAGACCAAGCATTTATTTAATGCCACCAGCTTCTCCGCGTTTAAAGAAGGCTCCTATTACATTAACATTGGCCGTGGCGCAACTACCGATACTGAGGCTCTGATCGATGCATTGAATCGCGGACAACTCCGTGGCGCTGGGTTGGATGTTTTTGAGACCGAACCCCTTCCGCAGGATCATCCACTTTGGTCTATGGAGCAAGTAATCATCACTCCACACTCCGCTGGAATTACAGATCAATACGCTGACCGGATCGTTAATATTTTTACCGAAAATGTGAAGTCTTACTTATCATCAGGCACACCTTCTCTAAATCTTGTTGATTACGACCGGCAATATTAATAATATGCTTTACAAAACAGGAACATCTGTTCTATAATAAGAAAATCCAAAGTTATCCATAAAGAGAGGGTTAGTGAAATGAAGGTCACGGTCACAGAATTTAACGAGCAATGGAGTCTAATGTTCATTGAAGAAGCTCAGAAGATTAAAGACATCTTTGCTGATGCCCTCGTTGATATTCACCATATTGGCAGCACTTCTGTTTCCGGACTAAAAGCTAAACCAATCATAGATATAATGCCTGTAGTACGAAATATCGAAGCTGTAGATGAGTTCAACCAGCAAATGACAGCACTTGGTTATGAATGTATGGGTGAGTTCGGTATCAGTGGCAGAAGATATTTCAGAAAAGGCGGAAATAGCAGAACCCATCATGTTCATGTCTTCCAGATGGATAATAAGATAGATATCGACCGTCATCTGGCTGTAAGAGACTACCTTCGATCACATCCGGAGACGGTTAAACAGTACGGAGATTTGAAGGATACTCTTGCCAAACAATTCCCAGAGGACATGGCAGCTTATATAGATGGGAAAGAAGAATTTGTGGTTAATCTTGAAAAAACTGCATATGAGTGGTATTTAAATCAATAATCCTTATAAAAATAGCCCCTGCTGTTCATTTAGATTATCCTAAATGAACAGCAGGGACTACTTGTCTAAGCGTCTCTAATCCAAATCATAAATCGAGCCGACTTTCAGTCCGTACAGCTCATTATATATTTTCTCTGCAAAAGCATCAGTCATCCCTGCGATATAATCAATCACCATATGCTCCCAAGTCCAAATCGGTTTTGCCTGCTTCTGATCTTTCTCAAATCGCTGCAGCCAATCCGATGGAATAATGGCTTTAGAGGTTTGTGGATCCAGAAATGCTCCCCACAGACGGCGCAAAATCCACTCACTACGTTTCTGCAGCCGCTGCACACGCAAATCACGGATCATAGTAACCCACGCGAAGCTTTTCAGCACACTTACGGTCCGCAGCATATCTTCGTCTTCTTTTCCTTCCTTTATAAAGGTGACCTTCTTCCAGTCTTCATCTTGGATCACTCCCAAGCTGGCGACAAAGGTACTTACCCAATAAGCCTTAACTTCACGTCGAGTGCGGGAATAGTCATTTTCGCAGGTTGGCATTTTTTCCTTCCAAACCCGAAGAAATGAACTGAGCACTTCCTCGACCTTCGCGCGAATGCCTTCCTCTTCCCAGCCCTTCCAGAAGAAATCCTCGAGCGTGGTGATTTTCTCTACGATTAACCGCTGGATATAAGAATCATGCATAAAGTGTTCATGCACTTCAATCTTTCCGGCTTTAATCCCATCCTCCAGATCATGTGCAGAATAAGCGATATCGTCACAAAGGTCCATAAGCTGAGCCTCTAACGTTTTCTTACCTGTCGGTATTCCCCACTCTTTGCGGATCTCCGAAATATATCCCCATTCGTGAAGGTACATCCCCTTCTTCAGCGAGGTGCCGGGAAAAGGATACTTATTTATGCCTAGCAGCACAGCATCTGACAGATTTAGCCCATCAATATTCTCACGCTTCTCCAGAAACATAATCAGCCTATAATTGTGGGCATTGCCTTCGAAATGCTCATAACGTTGCTTCATCTGCTCATGGATCAGCAGGCGATCCACACCCGTTGCGCCTGATTGCAGCGCAGCTTCGTTAGTTTTCTTTTCAATAAGCTGTTCCAAAATATTATCCAGCACTTCTTCCCCTTTATGTCCAAAGGGAGGATGGCCAAAATCATGAGCGATAGCTGCGCATTCCACTACCTCTGGATCTATAACAAGACCCGGATTCTCCGCCTTGGTGGTTTCCACTTCTGGATACGATCGCAGCAGACTTTTCGCCGCCTCACGAGCAATCTGTGCAACTTCAAGTGAATGAGTCAGACGCGTGCGGTAATAGTCACCCGTCCCAGCCCCGAATACTTGTGATTTACCTTGCAGCCTCCGAAAAGTAGGCGAATGAATCAGGCGTGAATAATCACGCTCATAAGCAGCTCTCGACGTTTCTAGGCGGGTAATCTCCGGATACTGCCGGTGTTCTCTTTTTTCAATAAGTGTCATGTTCCCACCACCCTAACCAAATGTCTGTATATAGTACTTCATTATAAGGCATTTTCATAACAATTTTCACATCAAAATACAAAGGCTAATTTAATTATAGACGGTCACGTGGATAACTATGTAATCGTCAGAAGCCAAAATGAATCTCATAACCTGTACATGAAGATATAGTAGAAAGAAGAATGAGCACGAAAAAAGACTGGTTGCCTATACAAAACTGAAACTATGAATATACCGACCCCCAAAAGGAGCACTCTAAAATAAAAAAAACAGGTGAAATGATGAAAACTTGCAGTAAAATTATGTTGATCACCCTTGCATTCTTTTTATGCTTCACGAACTCTGCTCTAGGTAGTCCAAGCAAAAACCGCGACTACTACGAAAAAAGAGGAGACATGATTTGGGAAGTACATACTAACCAAAAAGTGATTGCATTGACGTTCGACGATGGTCCTGACCCTTCTGAAACCGATCAAATCTTAAAGGTATTGAATCAATATCATGCGAAATGCACCTTTTTTGCGATAGGAAAAAGAATTGCAGCCTATCCAGAGGTAGCGAAACGAGTTATTGCTGAGGGGCATGAATTAGCTAACCATACCTACAATCACGTTTATTTTAAAAAACCTATTAATGAAGCCCAATTTGAGCAGGAGCTAAGATTGACCGAAGAAGAGATTATAAAAGTCTCCGGTAAACATAGTTCACTGTTCAGACCACCAGGCGGCATGTATGACGAGACCTTAGTTGATCTGTCTAACAATATGGGCTTGAAGCCAATATTATGGTCCTGGCATCAAGATACTCGTGACTGGAATCGCCCAGGCGTGTACAGTATTTCGAACAAGGTCATTCGAAATGCACGTAATGGGGACATCGTTCTATTTCATGATCATGTGCACGGGCAGTCACAAACTAGAGAAGCTCTTAAAATTATTTTGCCGGAATTAGAAAAGAAAGGCTTTCGATTTGTCACTGTCTCTGAGTTGATCAAATTATCCAGTACACAGCAGGCGGGTAAACAACAATAGGCTAATTGCACAGGACTTCAAAATAGGGTAGTCTTGTCCTAATATGAAGTTCTGGAGGCTTTTGTCATGTCCGATAATACATCCTATACGACAGAGGAAATTGCCCGCTTATTAAAAATATCAAAATTAAAAGTATATGATCTAATTAAAAAAGGGGAGCTCCCCTCCTACCGTGTAGGAAAACAAATGCGCGTGGATCAATCCGATTTGGAAACCTACAAACAAAATACACGGAGTGGGGCGTCCACCGCTAATCCTACTACTATAATGGCCCAGACTCCACCAGCAATACCCTTGGCCTTTTCCGGTACAACTCCAGCTCAAATGCCAGCACAATCTCCCCACCTTAAAGCTGTAGGACACAGCTTGGTGATTACAGGTCAGGATATGTCACTGGATATTCTAGCTACCTATTTGGAACGGGCTCTGCCTGAACGCCCTCTTCGTTCTTATGCCGGGAGTCTTGATAGCCTGATAGCCATGTATAAAGGGGAGTCGGACATTGTCAGCACACATCTGCTCGACGGGGATACTGGAGAATACAACCTACCCTATATCCGAAAAATACTCGTAGGATGCTCTTATGTTGTAGTTCGCCTACTTACCCGAAGTGCAGGATTTTATGTACAAAAAGGGAATCCCAGGGGTATTCATGAATGGTCTCACTTAGAGCAAAATGAACTCACGCTGATCAATAGAGAACGAGGTTCAGGTGCACGCGTATTATTGGATGAACAGCTTCGATTGCATGGCATTCCAGCAGCCAGCCTATCAGGCTATGAGAACGAGGAGAACAGCCATTTGGCAGTTGCCGGTAAAGTGGCCCGGGGAGAAGCAGATGTAGCCATCGGCACCGAGAAAGCCGCTAAGATTGTCGACGGTGTTGATTTCGTTCCTATGATTCAGGAGTGCTACGATCTGGTGATGATTAAAAAAACGGAGCATGAGCAATGGATTGCTGCCGTGATTGATATTTTGCGTTCACCAGCCTTCCAGAGTGAGCTTGGGTCCATTCACGGATATGATCTCACGGAAACAGGGACGATAATTTATGAGACTTAATGGGTCACAGCAGAAGACGGGAGCATTATGCAGAAGCGTTTAACTGTATTTCGTACAACTATATTACTTCGAATAACTCGCAAATTAGATATAACTGTATTTGGTACACCTATTTCTCTTGATTTACTACCCCATAGGCGACTTTTCTAGTTTTAGTTGTATAGAATACAATTAAAGTTAGAACGATTCCTTATGCAGACGGAATAACTGTATAGAATGCAGTTAACTCACAGACTCCATCAAAATCCGACGGCGCTAGAAGCTGACATCAAAGTTGCCGGGTTCACTTGCCCAGCATCTGCTCAAACCACCCGCTTCAAACCAAAAACACCAGGCAGCAACTCTCCAATAACCGGAGAATCGCTGTCTGGTGTTTTTTTAAGAACGCCGATTCACAAACATCAGCATAGCGGCTGAAATAACAATAATTGAACATACCCACATCCATGCGAGGGTCATATTGCCTCCATCTACCGCAACATAGATCGCTGTGGGTAAGGTTTGCGTGCGGCCCGGAATATTGCCAGCTACCATGATGGTAGCGCCAAACTCCCCAAGACCGCGGGCAAAACCAAGAACATAACCGGCTGCCAGCGACCGGCCCGCAAGCGGCAGCGTGACATAACGCAGTACCTGCAGTTCACTTGCCCCTTGTGCCCGCGCCGCATCTTCAAGATCTGCTTCTATCCCTTCGAAACCCGCCTTCACTGTGCGGTATACGAGTGGAAAAGCTACGACTACAGCGGCGATAACAGCTGCCCCCCATGTGAACAGGATCGTCTGCCCCGTCATCTGTTCATACCATCTGCCGATCCAGCTTCGTCGGCCTAAAATAACTAAAAGCACAAATCCTACGACCGTCGGCGGCAATACGAGCGGAAGCAGCATTATAGTCTCTACCAAGCTGTGACCGGGAAACTTCCGGCCCGCCATAGCCTTCGCAGCAGCTGTTGCCAAAATGAATACAATAATGCTTGTAATCACAGATATTTTTACGGAAAGCCATACCGGGGCGAAGAAATCAGTCCAATTTATTTCCAACCTTATTCCACCCGCTTCTACTCGTAATTTCTATTTAAGGAAGCAGGAAGCCATAACTTACAAAGATATCATTAGCTTCCTTGCTTTGAAGGTAACTATACAACTCCTTAGCTGCCTTTTGATTCTTCGAGCTCTTCACGATGCCTGCCGGATAATTAATAGCTTTGTGTACATGTGGACCGACCGTCAAAGCGATTTTAGTTTTCTTTGAAGTAAGCGCATCTGTCTTATAGACAAAACCGGCATCGGCATTTCCTGTTTCTACATAAGAGAGAACCTGACGCACATCCTTGGCAAATACGAGTTTGCTTTGCAGCGGATCCCAGACCTTTTTCGCTGTCAATGATTGCTGAGCATACTGACCCGCTGGTACAGATTCAGGCTGTCCCACTGCCACCTTCTTAAAAGCTTTATCCGTAAGCTGAGTAATCGTTGTTAATTTAACCTTTGAATCTGAGGGTACGACTACAACCAATTGATTCTTAAGCAGAACCTTATGATCGGAGATAAGTCCACCTTCCACCAGTGCATTCATCTGTTTATCACCTGCAGAGAAGAACAGGTCCGCCGGAGCCCCTTGCTCAATCTGCTTTTGCAGAGTACCGGATGCTGCATAATTAAAAACCAAATCAATATCGGGATGTTTCTTTTCATAAAGGAGGGCAATCTTATCCAGGCTATCCTGCAAACTAGCCGCAGCGGAAACAATAATTTCAGTCTTCTTGGTGGCTGCTTGCACCTCTCTCCCTGGACCTGCAGATAAATTCACAACCAGAACGATTGCCAATATCCCCATCACGGAGAGTGTCCATTTCTTAAACATTTCCATTCCTCCCAATTTCGTATGTATATATTTAGATGCTATTCTAGCATACACTTTTTCGTTTTTCTATAACTACAGATATGTTTAGATATGTTTAGTTATATATTGTTATAATTAGACAATATATAATAATGATTTTGGCTTTTTGCACACAAAAAAGATGCCTCTGACTCCCCTAAATAGGGCTGCAAAGACACCTATTTCACGAATGATATTAATTCTTCATCTGTGGGCCAAGCACATCATGTTGACCGTCACCCACCAGGTTAAAGCCAAGTACATTCAACATAATGGATAATCCACTCCCCCAAGAAGCTCACCCGGATTAATATATTCATTTTTAAGAATCAAATGGATCTAGAGAATAGCCCTCTTCTGTATAAAATTGAATTGAACAAAGGTCAAATTCGAGGATAAAAATAAACCTCTAAATTGCAATTATGTTATTAAATGTATGCGGTATTATAAAAAGACTCACCAAACAAGAGAAATATTCTATAATTTTTGATTTGTAACAATATATGTAAACGAATATTTCATTTGAAGGTGAGAATCCATCTTATTTATATTGCGATATCCATTTCTCCAACTGCTGCCTGAGCACTTCACGATAATAAAACGGCTCTATAATTTCCGCATCCTCTTCAAATCGCTTAATCCAGCGGACAAATGCAATATCTTGTTCCAATGCGACTTTAAAATAACAACACCGAGCTTGACGGTCTACTTTATTCGGCTTATAGGGCAAATCCTCTTTCTTTAGCCCTTCCATGATTCGCTCCGAAAATTTCACTTTAAACTCTACCTGCAAACTATCGCGGTCAAGTGACCATTTTTGCTTCATAAAAGCTTGCAAATCAAATGATTCCTTTGAGAAGCAGCGGTTTAATGGCTTTACGTTTGAAAAATCGTTGATATGATATGTACGAATAACACCCTGATGATGGCAAAATCCAATGAGATGAAAACGATTTTCCAGTGGGACTAAACAATAAGGATCGATGGTTATTTCCTTCTCCTCCACCGCATTCTCGCAATAATTCGCTTGAATACTCCTCTGCTTTAATAAAGACTCCAAAATAGGTGTTAAAAAAGATTGATGCTCCATCTGTGCACCGCTTCTTTCCAACCAGCTTGTACCTGCTTCTCTTCTTGCACGTTCTATCGTTTCTTCCCGCTCTGCCTTTCGCTTGTATTCAGCTGCGACTACTTTTTCATAAGCGCCTTCAAAATCGATAGGCAGAACGGGTTTAATATCTTCCATAATATAGCGTAATTGCGAAAACGCAGCCGCCTCTTCTTCCGACCAATCCAAAGGATAAAGTGCAAAATTGCCAATAAAAGCATAGCCTTTTCCATGTCCAAGGTGGGTTATAGGAATATGCATGGCGCTAAGCGCGTCCATATCCCGGTATATCGTTCTCTCGCTGTTGCCGCAGCGTTCCGCCAATTCACGGGCTAATATCCCTGGCTTGGCTTGAACAAGTGTAATAATGCGCATCAGTCGGATTAATCGGTCTGTCATATTCAGTTCCCCTTGATTTATGGTTAAATAGACCCATTATTTTATGAAAAAAAGTAATAGTGTGATAGAACTTTTTTACTATGTTACCACATTTTATATTACAATTCTTCTGATTATTTTCCGCCGAACCCGCTGACAAAACAAATTTATGTATAGGTCTTTTTTCGTCAATATGCATCTTCTAGTTGTATGTCCTATATCAATTTCCAGTAGCAGTTTTACCCCGCTTCTGATACTCGAATCCAATCTGTTTATACAACATTTCGGCCTCTTTAAGTAGTAAAGGATCTCCAGAACGTACGGCTAGTAATAGTAATTTATCTGCGTGACGGCAGAGCATTTCATGAGCTTGACTATGTTGTCCTTCATTTTGCAACGTGGTTGCCTCCTCAATCGTTTCAGCTGTTTTTAACAATTCCAGATGTTTCTCTACATGAAAGCAGCAGGTTTCATTCAGAACCTGAGTATGATGAGTGTATTCTAGCTCAAGAACCTTTACTGGAAGCTCTTGAACACGCTCTACGGTTGGCTTTTTATATTTCCACTGTAAGGAAAGAGCTTCATATCTACCTGCAATAGTAGTAGAGATATTGAATTCCAGTGCAATAAACTTTCGTTGCCCCGTTTTTATTTTGCCAAGCTTAAGAAGTAGCGAACTGCCTTCACCGACTTCAAACTCACACCCATACGAGCGCTTAAAAGTTACATGGGGTTCAAGCCAAACCCGCAGTTCGATTTCACGTGCAACCACTTTATAACTGCTGGGTCGGCTGTGCTCTGAAGGCATATTCCCTTTCCATTCGACAAGCAAGATAACATTACGATTGCCGCCTGCAAAAATACGATTTTGACTCCATGTGAATACGGGATGAATACTTTCTATCATTATTTCCACCTCTTTCTTTTTTTGGGTCTTCTATTAATGTACCAATAATGGCGGACAACTCCATGTCATGGAATGTATGTTCGGTTCTATATTATCGACAAAAAAAGAGTCATTCTACATGCTTAGTAGACTGACTCTTGTAAAAACAACCCCTTTTGTCTTTTTATGACGAAAATTTTATGTTTTTTTTCTCATCGACTCCCTAATTTAGTCTGCACTCGCTCTCGCTTGAAAAATAGTCCCAGTGCCCATTTGGCACACAACAGAGAAAATATAAAAAACAGTGTGGCCCAAAATATAGCCGGTACGGGAGTCATTCTTGCCAGATTGCTGGCATCTCCTGCACGGGACGGTGATACAGCAGCCGCGTATACCAGAAATAAACTTCCCATTACAGACTCCTCCAAGGTTAAAAAGGCCAATAACAAATAATAATATTTGCTGGCCTTCTTCCAAACCACCAGCATTAGAATATTTAACGCAATAAATCCGCCCAACCACATCATGCCAAAGCTTCCTCGTACGTATAGCAGGAGCATAATCAACGCCACACCCGTAGCTAAGATAAGGCCCCAATCATGGCGTCCCTTACTATATAAATAGAAGAGCAGAAGTGCAAATAAGGAGGCTAGCAAATAACCCGAGAGGGAAACTAATATTGCCTTGCCCCCTTCTTGAATGGCTGAATAGGTTACACCGCTATGATCTGCGTATAATTCAATCCTCAGCACACTACCCGACAGTAGTAAGGTCATCAGAGCATGACCAAATTCATGAATCATCGTGTCTAAATTCCGAAACAAAGATGAAAATGGGATCAATCTAGTCAAAAAAGCAGATCCGATCAGAAGCAATATTGTTTTAAGCCATTTGTTCAATCGACAGCAGCCCCTTTCGTCCAAAGTATACGATAAATAGTACCTCTTCTCAATCGAGATAATCACGGACTGATCGTGTTTAATAATGAGTAAACGAAAACCTTAAGGAGGTAAAAATTACTTTCATTATAAGCATTGCCAGTCCCATGGCGTACGCTGTCAGAAGCTGTCAAGCTGTGTTAAAATAAAAGAACTACAAGCCTAAATTGGGTGGTGATTATATAGATGAAGCAACATAAATCCCGAGCATATCTACAGCTGTTATATTCGCTCCTGTTCTTGCTGATGCTTACTGTATGCCTGCCAGCTCCTGTAGCAAAAGCTAATATATTCAGTGATATCTATAATGGAGTTAAAAATTTCTCCGAGCTGCCAAACGAAGTGAATGAATTAAAGGAAGGTTTTCAGCAAACTGCTGAAGAGCTTCAGCAGGCAAAGGATAAGCTCGCGAATACCACGCAGGAGATGGAAGCTTACCGGATACAGAACGAAAGCCTACAAGAGCAGAATCGCCAACTGACGCAGATGGTTGATGAATTAAAAAATGACCGGACGGCACGCGAAGAATATTATCATAAAATCAAAGTGACTATTTTTACAGGGATTGGACTAATCCTAGGTTATTTTATACTGATCCGTTTTATTCGTTTCAGCATGCTTTACCGTTCTCGAAAAGGCGATCGTCTGCGTTAGTCTTACGTATTCATTGAAGATCACAGTCACAGCATGAGGGAGATGAACTATGAACATCGATATCCAAGATGAAAGCGACAGTGGAAGCGGACAAGCCGTAGCCTTCTCCCTTCAGGAGAAGGAAGAGGTTCATGTACTCCATCCACAACAAATTATCGCTTATCAAGGTCCTTCCTCAGGACGAGCGGACAGATTTATGGATGTAAAGGGCATATACCGCAAGCGAAAGTTGATTCGTTCCGATATGGCAGGTCCTTGCCATTTCGTTGCCGCCCTTCCGCCAGGCTATCGCATAAAAATCCTGCAGCTCGATGGTAAAAGCGATCTGCTATACGACTTTAAGCATCTCTTCTTCTACAGTATAGGTATTTCGCTGGAGACCCGGGTGCTAAGCATGAAAAATGTGCTCGTTACACGGGATATTGTAAAGGTGAAATTCTCGGGCAATGGCATGATTGGCATACTGACAGAGGGTACGGTCTGTGAAGCTGTACTGCATCCGACCAACCCCCTTTATGTCGATGCAGGCAGCATTATTGCCTACCCTGAGAATGCCAAGCTGGAGCTCACCGTTTACGGCAACCATTTGGCTAGCCAGCATATGAGCTATCACTGGAAGATGACAGGTCACGGGCCTGTGCTGTTTCAGGCAGGACGTCAGAACCGCCGATTCGAAAGAGATAATAACGATGATGGAATTGTTAAACGATTTCTACGCGAGGTAGTCCCCTTCGGGGGTGTGTTTATTAAATAGTTGTGTGCAGCAGTAAAACAACAAAACAAAGAGCGCCATGCGTATCCTATACGCAGGCGCTCTTTGTGGTTCTATCCTTTATAAGACTGTTGTCTTAGGCGATAAAAGCATTCAACATCCATGCATGTTTCTCAATGCTGCTTCTAATACCAATCAGCAGATCCGCAGTAGGTTGATCAGCCAGTTCTTCTGCAGTAGCAATCGCAGCTTGCAGTTCTTTAGAGACAGTCGTAAAGTCTCTAACCAGCTCCATTACCATACCCTTGGCATCTTCGCCACCACGAGCTTCCTGTAAATCGGAAAGCTCCAAATATTGTTTCATAGAGGAGGCAGGCTGTCCACCAATAGCAAGCAGGCGCTCAGCCAAATCATCTGCATAACCAGCAGCTTCATTGTAGAGTTCTTCAAACTTCTCATGCAGCGTGAAGAATTGGGATCCGCTAACATACCAGTGATAATGATGAAGCTTTACCCCAAGCAGGAACCAGTTCGCGGTCTGGCGGTTCAAAGCAGCGTGCAGTTCAGTTTGGCTCTTTAGTTGTGTACTCATTAATAAAACCTCCTATGGTTAATTTATTATATTGTATTTAGACTCATTCTAAATCTATATACAATTTAACACATCCTTTTGCTTTTTGCAACCACTTTGAAGATTTACATGTTGCCGATTCTAGCATAACTTTTGTTATACCGCCTATTATCTCTGTCACACTCTGGATAACAGCCTCTTTCTAAACTTAAATCAAAGATATATTTTCCTCCGCCGTCTTCCCTTTCTGACTCCGGAAAAAAGCCCTCATCTCATCGCGTTTGCTCTTTGGACTTAAGACATATACAGTATCCCCTGGCTCAATGACGGTACTGCCATGGGGGGTGACAATGCTTTTATTCCGGATAATAGCAGTAAATAAGATATCATCTGGCAGTCCAATATCGGAGATTTTCTGCCCGGCAATGGGCATGTAAGGTTCAATTCCTATGTGGTTGAACTCGGAATCTGTCTTGCCAAGGGCGACCAGCTCCATCAGTGATGGCTGTGCTGAATCCTCTTGCCCCACCAGCTTCAACCGGGAAGCCAGCGGTGAAATGCTTGTTCCTTGAATCACTGCTGAGGTCAGCACGACGAAGAACACCACATTGAAGAACAGTCGTCCGTGGGGAAGATTGGCTAGCAGCGGATAGGTTGCCAGTACAATTGGAACGGCTCCGCGCAGGCCTGCCCAGGAAATCAGTGTTTTTTCACGAATAGAGAATTTGGAAAAGAGCAAGCTTATAAACACACCAATGGGCCTTGCCACAACCATCAGAATGACGGACAGCAATATACCTTGCCAAGCCACCTCTGCCAGCTCCTGTGGAAATACCAGTAGACCCAGCAATATAAACATAAATATTTGCATCATCCAAGCGAAGCCATGACTAAAATTCATAATTGTTCGATGATACATTAGCTCAGAATTGCCAAGGGTAAGACCCATTACATAGACAGCCAGCAAGCCGCTGCTATGAACGAGTGCAGATAACCCGTAGGTTAGGACAGCAAATCCAATCGCCAATACCGGGTAAAGCCCCGTGGAATCCAGGTTAATTCGATTGATAAGATATACTGCGATTTTGCCAAGTACAATCCCTATCACCAAACCAACTGCCATCTCCCATATAAAGGACAGCACAAGTCCCCATATCGCCATATCCGGATGCTGAATCCATTCGATCAGCGATACTGTCAAAAACACCGCCATAGGATCGTTGCTACCTGATTCCGCTTCGAGTGTCGAGGTCAGTCGTTTGTCAATATTCTTACCGCCTAATACCGAAAAGACCGCAGCCGCATCAGTCGAACCCACGATAGCTCCGAACAGAAAACTTTCCGCCCATGACACCTCAAGAATCAGCTTAGCGAACACCCCAACGATAGCTGTCGTTAACAATACGCCTACCGTAGATAAGGATAATGCCGGCCGAATAATAGGCTTGATATCCTTAATACTGGTCTGCATCCCACCTTCGAATAGGATAACAACCAGCGCAAAAATCCCGGCCATTTGTGTTAAGGAAGCATTGTTAAAAAAGATAAATTGACTCAGTACCATCCCCGCAGCAAGGAAAAGCACTAGCGCTGGCATTCCAAATTTAGTGGAGAATTTGGTGGAAAACACACCTACAAGTAAGAGAGCTGCCAGCAATAATATGATATTATCTGCAAGTTGGGTCACCGTTTATTCACTTCCCTTTCTCTTCTAGCTTAAAATATAAGCTTCCTTATTTATGTACGTTATTACCCTTATCCACATCCTTTTGAGACATTGAATAATATAAGCAGGATTGAAGATTTCATCCGCTGGGGCTTATACTTAAAATAATTCCTTCCTACCCTGCTCGTATTTACATATAAGGAGGCTGACTGTAAATGCAATTGAGATTAATTAAACCTGCGGAGCTGGATCAAGCCGCTCTTCTAGCCCATTCCATCTTTCGCAAAGCCGGCGACACTTCTATGAAAGAGCTGTTTCCGCTGATTTTCAGCCCTGGTTACACTCACTCTTATGCAGCCGTTGCCGAGGACGGTAACATCGCTGCTTTTATGGGATTAGTGCCCTCCACGATCCGCACTGGAGAAGCTCTCCTGAACGTATTCTCCATCGGTGCAGTTTGCACAGATCCTGCTTATCGCGGCCAGGGACTAGCCGGTCAGCTTCTACAGCTATGCCAGACCCATGCTGCGAATGCTGGCGCATCACTTATCTTTGTCTCGGGTGACCGCTCGCTGTATACCCGAGCGGGATGCGTACCGTTCGGCGGTACGCAATTTGCCGAGCTGAACGCAAGCTCGGCTCACGCACTTGCTGCCGCAGCAGGGGAAGAATGGACGCTGCGGCCAATGCAGCCGGGCGACTTCTTCGCCGTCAACCGGCTGCTGAATGAACGCGAAGCCGGACAGATGTACAGTCCGGGTGAGCTGGCGCTGCTGCTGGGTGCCGAGGCTTACGCGGGTGTGCTGGGCTTGTCCCAGCGCACACTCGTAGCCGTGCGGGACGGCAGCATCGAGGGGTTTGCCGCGATGGCTGTGCCCGCGGCGGATGTGCCGGCGCCGAGCCCAGCGACGGCGGTGGATTGGGCCGGCCAGCCGCAAGCGGTAGCGGCGTTGCTGGCCAAGGCGGCTCTGTGCAACGGCGTTGGCACGCTGCAAGTGCCTGTGCCGTGGCAGGAGCGCAGCCTGCTCGCGCTTCTGCGGGACGCCGGCGCCTCCTTAAGCGCCGGCGCGAACAGCGGGACGGTCTGCATCGCAGACCGGGAAGCGCTTTTGCGGCAGACGGAAGTATGCCGCAAGCGTAGCCTCGACTTGTCGTCCGTGGACGACAAGGAGCTGATCTCGCTGCTGTTTGATCCAGCGAGCCCGCTTCGCACCTCAGATTCCTCAGGGGAATCTGAGGCAATTCCATTACCTTATATGTCTGGTCTCCATTTTATTTAAAGCACAAAAATAACCTCAGCGGGAGAATGATCCCGCTGAGGTTATTTAGTATGCTCTATTAACAGTTATATAAATTCAAATAATTGCTTATTCTCTGGAGTACACCTGTAGCTCTTGAATAGACCAATAATTCCCGCCCGCTCCGGTCTGTACAATTTTGATATACCGTGTCTTTACCTTAGAAAAGGTTATCTTCGTAAGCTCTTTCGTGCCTTTTCCAGAGGTGAGTTTGTTCCAGTTTTGAGCATCGTCAGAAATATAAACTACATAGTCTCTTGGATAATCAAATGGTGATAACGTGCTGTCCAAATCTATTCTTTCAATTTCATGTGCTTCACCCAGATCAATCTGAAAATACTCTCCAGAAACCTGATGTTTCCCCGTATCCCAGCGCGTGCGCCGATCCCCATCGATGGCCAGACTTGGAGCTGATGCCACCGTATTCACATTTGAGGTTACCTTCCACTTTGTCCGATCCAGAGGAACCAGGCCGGTGGCTGTAATCTGAATTTTGTCGGAAAGTAGATTTGAACCTGATACCCTTACCGCGTAGGTATATAACGTCCCTTCACGTAAATTATGATCCGTGTATTCTGTAAGCTTCACATCGGTGGCTACCACCTTCATTTCCCCCCCGCTACCTTCAGCACGAAGCAGCTCGTAGCTTGCTCCCGGTGCCTCCAACCAATTTAATTTTACAGCTAAACCTTTTGTTGCTGCGGCTTTGAATCCTTTAGGGGCAGACGGCTTTACTTCAGAGGAAGGCTGCAAAATATACTGCACAGCCTCTCCTGGAGCAAGTGTCTCCGTAAAAGTTAACGTGGGAGTAGCCTTTTTACCTGTTACATAACTTCTTGCTTTTTCATACGTATCCCCGTTTCCAAAACGTTCCCCTTCATACACCCCGTTTTTCGGCATAGTCACATTTACACTCACAGTTTGTGGAGTAGACTCAAAGTTAACGAAATTAACCAGCACCTTATTTGAGGTCGCTCCGCTTCCCGCAAGAGGCTTCAATGTAGAAGTATCCACGGCCCGAACATATACCAGCTTGTCGGCTAACACATCTTTGTTGGCAACTTGATAAGTTAATGGAGCTCCATGCGTAGCATAGGCAAGACTGAGCCTTCTCATGATGCTGACACGTGAATCCTCATTTTCTTTTGTATAATAAATCTCTGTGGTCGCCGGATCATGCTCTTCTAAATTAAACCCGTATTTGAATAAACTGAAATCCTTAAAAAAAGCAGCATGCTGCACAAACATATCCGCATAACCAATATGCGCACGCATGATCCGGTCGAATACAGCCGCTGTCCGCTCCGTTGCCCCGTATTGATAGGCATCCACATGACTGTCCGAAGTACCAAATTCAGTGGTCAGCATTTTTTTGCCGAGTCCATTGTCTGCGCCAGTGAAGGTCTTCAAATTCTCAGTAAAGCTTCCTCCATTACTAAAAATATAAGAGTCCCCGTAGGAATGTCCATTGGTCAAATCCGTAACCTTCTCCAGCTCCATACGTTGCTCTGGATCACGTTCCCAGCCATCCGGATCTCCACATTCCTTCCCAGTTCCCTTCTGATTACCGCAGGAATCCTCACTGTAACTCGGCCAATACGCCCAGCCCGGAGCAACAGTTTGTAAATGGGGCGCGATTTGCTTGCCCTTTTTATTTAGCCAGTCCGCAATCGCCAAGTTAACTGCCTTAGAACGATTGAATAATCCTGGCTCATTATCTACCTCATAATATTGAAAATAGGGGCTATATTGCTCAAAATAATCCGTCAGCTTTTTCTCTGCATCAGCGGGCAACGATCCGTCTGCCTTAAGCTTAATATCACCAGTATGCAAATACAGAGCAACCGCCTGCATGTTGTAATCCTGCAACACCTTGTAATATTCCATCATATCCGAGCAGGACCGCCCAACATCGCTGGCACAGCTGGTTCGCATCACATTGCCGCTATAAGCCATACCTAGCCATTTGATAACATAAGGCAAGTGCGTAACTGCACCTTCATCGAAATAAAATTGCTTATTATTCACTACTGTTCCGGTCAATGTGTAGCTGCCATGGATAGGCTCAGAAATTGGAGCGTTAAGAGACTCTAAACGGAGATTATCCCAAGTCCACCAGGAATATTCGTCTTCTTTGTCACTGCAATATAAACAGCGAACCGTTTGCAGCTTCAATTCGTTCGTTCCTATCTTCAATTGCTCCTTGGGAATATATAATTCATAGGTCTTTTGAAAGCTATATTCACTTTCTGTGCCAGCAACGCCTGCAATTTGAATGATCCCCGACAATTGATGATTGGAGAACACACTCATTTGCGGCACGGATTTATACGCATCCAGAATACCTACGCTAAATAAGACCCCATTCTCCGGGATCTTATTTAGCTGATATGTGATCGTTAATTCCGGCTGGGTCTTTCCATTCAAGCCTGCAGGCAAGCTCTGCAGAGCCGATGATTTGAGCACCGAAGAAGGAACATTAAAGTCCTTCTTGCTGCCAGAAGTGCCACTCGCAGCGAATTCAGCTGCTGAGCCATCATGTTGTCCCAGATTCCAGATCACAGTACCATCCGGTATTTCTGCTGCAGCATCAGTTCCTGCAGATAGTCTCGGTATATTGGCACCTACCTTATAATCGTTTGTCCTATTCGTTCCGAAGACAGAGACAGACAACAGAAACAAGACGGTTAATGCGGCGAATTTTAGTAATAACAGTAATGGTTTGTTTGCAGATATCTTATTTTTTCTATTAGATATTCTCCTCGTTATTCCCATCCATAGGTCCTCTCTTTCTTCCGGAATGTCTTACCCTATCATTTCATTAGATTAAGGAAGGAACAATGCCCCTTGTGGAATTACCTGCTGCTTCTGGCTGGAACTCTCCCATAGCAAACGAAGATTGGCATCTCCTTCATTCTCATAATATTCAATTTGGATATCATAAAGCGTTCCAGCTGTGAGCGGGATACTTCCTTTATGAAGGGTTGCACTTTGATTTTTCCAATTGTCGATGATCAGCTTTCCGTCAATCCAGACACGGACTCCATCATCAGAGGATGCTGAAATTGTATATTTCTCACTGAATTTGGGTTTGAGCTTCCCTTTCCAGCGTACAGAAAAGTGATCTTCATTTATCCCTGAGGCAGGTGACGCACCATGCCAATTAAAATCAATCTTACGGTCATCGCGGATAAGTACCGCTTCTCCCTCTAAATCAGTATTGTTATAGTATTCTCCAGTTAAACCCGTTAGGGTTACCGGAGTTACGGGTGCTATCGAAGGACCTCCTGTTGTGAGAACATAGTCCTCTCTCGATACTATAAACGAGTCTTTCATAAAGCTTTTAATTGACTGTAGCGTATTATTTTCTGTCAGTAATTTTCCCCAGGTCATCATATAGACCCATTTATTTTGTTTCTCAGTTAATACATCCGGGTTCGGCAGCTGTCCGCTCTCCCCGATTCCGATAGGTTTACCCTCGGCCAATGCGAGCAGATCCTCATAGTAGGACTGCTTATAATCGTTATTGTAGATATCCGCAGCCAGAACATCGAGTTTATCCCCACCGGGATAATATGCAGCATAAGGATCTGACCATTCATTCGGCGCATTCGGATTCCATACCCACAGTAGATTATTTAGCTTGTGTGTGTTTACAAAACGATCATAGACAATACTCCAAAGCTCTGAAAAATTGTCCTTTTTCCCCCACCAAAACCAACCGCCATTCATTTCATGGTAAGGTCGCCATAAGACTGGAACTCCGGCATCACGCAATTGTCCCAAATATCCAGCAACCTCGTCTAGATCTGAGATTAGCCTCTTATACTGAGCTGTCCCAGGTGTAACATAAGCATTAAATTTCTCTTGACTGAGACTTCTGTTTACATTGGACCATTCTGGAGATGTTCCCGGCAAACTCTGATGGAATGTCATGGCTACAATGCCACCCTCGTGATGCCATTCAATTGCACTGTCTATCACTGCTTGCCGCTGTTCTGCGATCGTCCCTTCGGATTGATTATTAATCGCCCCTAATTCATAACCATGTAGAACGGCATTTTGTCCCGAAGTATTCTTCAGCTTATGAACCAGTTCATCTGGGCTTTCTAGATAATCATGCTGGCCCGACAAAATCCCTTTGCCACGTAGATTCACCAAATTACTCAGCAGTTGCTTAGCCTCTTCAGAAGCCGATGGATTACTGGGTATAACCGGAGGTAAAGAGGAAGAAACACTCATAGCCTTCGGAAGACTCTTAACCTCTCCCCAAGGCAGCAAGGAAAAAATAATAAACACCGGTAACATAGTAAACAACAATCTGTTTTTCTTATAATATTTACGCAAATAAATCCTCCTTTCGGTAGCTGTACTGCCTCTACAGGTGCTAAATAAACATACCTGTTATCGGACAATCGTCTTCTGACCTAATGAGGACTATAGCTTAGTAGCTCTGCAATAACGCAGAGCCACTAAGGATCGACCTTTAATTTTCATCAATCAGGAGACATCCGGAAGAAAAAGTGCACTTGCTGGAACTGTCTCTTTAGCTTGACTAGCACTTTCCCACATCAAGCGGACTCTCGCATCGCCTTCATTCTCGTAATACTCCACCTTGATATCGTATAGCCGACCAGCCTTCAGCGTTATAGTGCCCTTACGCTCAGTACCACTTTGCTTAGTCCAACTATCAATCACGGATTCCCCATTCACCCAGACACGGATACCATCATCTGAGGTAGTGTAAAATGTATATTGCTCATTATATAACGGCTTAATTTTACCGCTCCAACGTATGGAGAAACGATCAATCCCGAGGGCGGCATCCGGCGAGCCTTGCCGCCAATTGAAATCGATTATTGCATCAGTTCTGTTAAGAGTTGCCGCTCCCGACAATAACATGTTGTTGTAATACTCTCCTGCAAGCCCCTTCGCGAGAGGAATTGCTGCCTCCCCCTCTTCTTCGGAAGGTGCCGGCGCTGGTGCGGCGCTAGGTGTCGGTGCCAGACCAGTATTTAATTTATCTCTGGTCAGGGTGTAGTTGCTATTCATAAATGTTTTGATTGTGTCTGCACTGTTATTTTCGTAAAGCATTTTTCCCCAGCTCATCATATACGTCCATTTACTTTGCGATTGCTGAAGCTTCTCCAGATTAGGCATTTCACCATTCTCCCCGATCGCAATCGGTTTGCCTGCGGCTAGACTCAACAAGCTGTCATAGTATTTTTGCTGGTAATCATTTTCGTATATATCTGCTGCCAGAATATCTACTTTATCAGCACCTGGATAAGTTAGCGCATAAGGATCTGACCAAACATTGGGAGCATTCGGACTCCATACCCATAACAAATTATTTAATTTATGAACGTTAACAAAACGGTCATACATTATATTCCATAGTTTAGAAAAGTTATTTTTCTTCCCCCACCAGAACCAGTTCCCGTTCATTTCATGATAGGGTCTCCAAAGCACCGGAACATTGGCATCGCGCAAGCTTTTTAAAGAGACTGCCACCTTATCAAGCTCAGCGATCAGATTATTATATTGCTTGGTACCCGGTGTAACGTAACTATCGAACTCACTCTGGCTAAGTGTTTTTTTCACATTATCCCAGTCATAAGAGGTGCCCGGCAGGTTAGCATGAAAAGTCATAGCTACGATCCCGCCCGCTTTATTCCAGTTGATGGCGCTGTTCACCACATTTTGACGTTGCCAAGCCATCGTTGCTTCGGACTGACCACTGATCGCACCCATTTCATAACCGTGAAGAGCCGCATATTGTCCGCTGGTTCCCTTCAGCATATTGTTAATTTCATCTGGACTTTCTAAATAGTCATGTTGACCAGCAATAATGCCTTTTCCTGAGATCGAGTAAAAATAGTTAAGCAGCTTTACGGCTTCAGGTGAGGCACCTGGGGTAACCGGCGTTCCAGAATTTGAAGCAGCTATGACAATAGACGGCGAAATTCCAACAGCAAGCGGAAGTGCAGTCAGAAACAGGACGAGTGACAGAAATGCACCAAACAATCGATACGTACGGTAAGCTTTCAAAATAATCTCCCTTTCGGTAGCCAGGCTGCCACTCTTTCGAAGGCCCTATAGCTTTGCGTCCCTACCTTTCGATAGGTTTGCCTTTTCAATTTAAGAGAAATAATCTCTCTTACCGTAAGTATCGACGACAATTAATGATATATTTAGTGTTTTTATGACTTTTTTTGATAATTGAGTCAATTTACCTGTTTCAAGAAATTTTGAATTGGTTAAATAGATAGGTTAGACCTATGAAATGAATTGTTGTAGTTCTATATCATTCCAGTCTAAAGTAATACGAATGTTATCTTCTTCTACTAATTCAGACCCCGTCTGTACCTCTATAAACTCAACATCCGTCAAAGCAAGGATCGCGTGTTTCGTTCCTTCCGGTATACGTACCACGTCCCCAGCCTTCACATTATGTTTTTTCTCATTCAGCACAATACTTGCTTCGCCGCTGACGATTGTCCAAATTTCACTACGCTTGCGATGTAATTGATAGCTGATATTATTCCCCTCGGATATAAAAATCCGTTTGGTCAGCACTTCATTGCCTTCATCATATTTCACATAATCAATAACTTTGTAATGGCCCCAGCGGCGTTCCTCGTACATCGGTCTCTGTTCAAAGGTCTTCAGCACTTCTTTAATCCGTGGGCTCTCAGCTTTATGGGTAACTAGAATTCCATCCGGGCTAGCCGCAATGATCAGATCCTTCGCACCAATTACCGTAATCGGAATGTCCAGCTCATTAATCAAGCAAGTCCCCTCAGAATCCGCCGTCACAAAACCTTTTCCTACATGCTTGCTGCTCATTTCCTCTGTCAGCGTATTCCACGTTCCAAGATCCTTCCAGAATCCATCATACGGCTGCACCACAATATGTTCTTCTTTCTCCACCACTTCATAATCAAAGCTGATGGAAGACAATAGCTTATACTGCTTCTGCAATTCTTCATATCCTAAAGGCAACCCTTTACGCTGCAAAATATCTAACAAGTACCCTAAACGGAAGGCAAACACTCCGCAATTCCACAATGCATTTTGCTCGATGAGCTGTTCTGCTTGTATGCGGTCTGGTTTCTCTTGAAAGTGACTCACCTTCATAAAACCATTCCCCCCCGCCTCTTCAGTGGTAGGAATAATATATCCGTATTTCTCTGAGGCATGTTCAGGAACAACACCCATTAGTGCCAGATTTGCTCCACTTTCCAGCATGGTCCCCTCAAGCATAGCTATGGTATCGAAAAAGGATGCTTCTACATAAGGGTCAACAGGCAATATTGCTACCGTCTCCGCTGGAGAAACACCTGCCACTGAATAAAGATAGGTAGCTGTTAAGGCGATAGCCGGAAAAGTATCCCGACGCTCCGGTTCAACGATAATCGGCACATGACTTCCCAGTTGGCTTTGTATCATTTCTACTTGGCCGCGGCCGGTGGCTAGATAAGATGATTCTGCCATCCCTGCTTCCTCCAGCTGTCTCCAGACACGTTGTACCATGGATTCTGGTTCACCTTGAGGGCTTTCAAGTACCTTTAGAAATTGCTTTGAACGTGAGTCGTTAGACAACGGCCATAACCGTTTACCTGAACCGCCTGATAGAAGTACCATTTTCATAGAATGAACCCTCCTTGAATGGAATGTATTAAAAGCTATGTCTTTGTTAGGTAGAATCCACTCCAAGGGATTTTGGACTTCCGATCGCTGTTATCCTCAGATTTCCTGATTGGACCGCTTCTCGCGGTAGAAATCCGAGGATAAAGGCGAACACTCCGTTTCTACAGTTCCAAATTCCCTTTCCGTTCTTAACCTAACCAACTACTTTTTAACAATGATCCATGCGCACCGGGCTGTACCAGCCGGAAGCGAGCACGTTTTTCTAAAGATTTGCTTCTGCTCCGGGGGAGGCAGCTGCAACTGCAAGAACAACTGCAAGAACAACTGCAACTACAAGAGCAAGACTAGTTGCCACCACAGAGACAGAGACAATGACAACTACAAATGCTACTGCTACTGCGGTATATAATCAGAGTACCTAACTTTATAAATTGCTTAGAACCTTAAAATAAGGGAACGAAGTGGCGGAAGAGAATTTTGGAACTGGAGGAGCAATAGCATCCGCCTTTGTCTGCGGATTTCTACCGCTATCAGCGGTTAAAATCAGGAAATCTGCAGACAACAGCGGCTGGAAGTCCAAACATTCTCTGGAGTCACGGCTCATCCCTAAATAGAAAAATCACAAGTTCAATCAATATAACTTAGATTAAACCGCTCCAGCCACACTAGCAGAATAACCGCTCAATCCGCCCATCTGCGGGCGGCCGACAGAATGATAAACGAGGCCGGTACCCTCGATTTGCTCCTTGGAATACACGTTGCGTCCATCGATCAATACCCCATTACGCATGCTTTTCGCCAGCTGATGCAGATCAATCTCCTTGAGCAGGCTCCAATCGGTCAAGAGGCAGACGGCATCGCTGCCCTCAGCCGCTTCCTCTGGCAGATGGCACCAGCGAAGCTGCGGATGATCGTATTGCTGCCTGAAATTTGTAGCTGCGATTGGATCATATAGTTTGACTGTTGCCCCCTCAGCCACCAGTGCCTCAACAATCTCTCTGGCTGGAGCTTCGCGGACATCATCAGTATTAGGCTTAAAGGCAAGCCCCCATATCCCAATCGTCGAACCGCGCAGGCTGCCAAGTGATTCATGCAGCTTGGAGATGATCATAAACCGTTGTCCCTTATTCACTTCGACTACAGATTTCAATAATTTGAATTCGTAATCGACGTTGCCCGCAATTTGAATGAGCGCATTAGTGTCTTTCGGGAAACAGGAGCCTCCATAACCGATGCCAGCCTGCAGGAAGGATGACCCGATTCTTTGGTCCATACCCATTCCTTGTGCTACCTCGGTTACATCAGCTCCCACTTTTTCACAAATATTGGCGATCTCATTAATAAAGGAAATCTTCGTGGCCAAAAATGCATTCGAAGCATATTTGATCATTTCAGCACTGCGTATATCTGTTACAAATACATTTTCTGTGAAACCCTTATGAAGCTCGCGCATAGTTGGTTCCAGCTCTGGATTATCAAGACCAATGACAATTCTGTCGGGATGGAGGGTATCGCGAATCGCTGAGCCTTCACGTAAAAACTCAGGTGCAGACACGATATCAAAAGGATGATGGGTATGGCTAGAGATCATTTTGGAGATTTTCTCATTTGTCCCTACTGGAACTGTAGATTTAGTCATTATAATTTTGTGCCCTTCCATCGCTTTAGCGATTTCAGCGGCTGCACCCTCAATATAGGTTAAGTCTGCTTCACCATTAGGCAGTGATGGCGTACCTACAGCAAGGATGATAATATCTGAACGGCGCACCGAATCCTGAAGATCCGCAGAAAAAGATAACCGTTCCTCACGAAGATTCAGTTCAATCAGTTCCTCGATTCCCGGCTCATAGATGGGCGATTCCTTCTGTTTCAGCTTCTTAATCTTTTCCTCGTCCTTATCCACACAGATGACATGATGTCCGCCCAGTGCAAAGCACACGCCAGATACAAGACCCACATACCCAGTACCGATTACTGTCAGCTTCATATAATCATCCTCCTTTTAGAAAATTGACGTACGCCTGCTCAACATACTGCTTGAACTTAACCATAAACGCCTGCTCATCGAATTTACGTGCATGCTCCATAATTTGATCGATATCCCAAGCGTAGGACTCTACCTCATAAATAGCCTTAAGTAGATCCTCCACTTCTTGATGCTGAAAGAACACACCATTTACATAAGGAATAATAGTATCTAGTGCGCCACCTGCTTGATAAGCAATTACCGGTCTTCCTGCAGCGTTCGCTTCCAGCGGTGTAATTCCAAAGTCCTCTTCTCCTGGAAAAATAAATGCTCGACACTGTGCCATCATTCCAGTCACTTGCTCATCTTCTAGCCGGCCCAGAAACGATACATTATCCTTAGCCATGCCTTCGAGGCGCTTGCGATCCGGTCCATCCCCTACGATATAAAGCTTAAGACCGTTACGATTGAAAGCCTCTACCGCCAGATCAATCCGCTTGTAGGAAACAAGCCGGGAGACAATTAAATAATAGTCGCCAATGGTAGAAGAGCTTGTAAACCGGGCTGTATTAATCGGTGGAAATATGACATCTGCATCCCGGTGATAATAATTCTGAATCCTCGTCTTCACTACTGAAGAATTGGCTACGAACTGATTCACATTTTTAGAAGTCCGTTGGTCCCACGTTTTAAGCTGCTGCATGTATACCTTAAGCATTTTCTTGAACAGCCCGGAATTCGACTGACGTTCCATATAGGTGTCATAGTCCCATGCGAAGCGCATAGGCGTATGGCAGTAACAAAGATGAAACGTATGTTTAGGAACCTGAATACTTTTCATAAAAGCACTGCTGGAACTCAGGACGATATCGAAACCGCGAAAGTCCAAATCACGGATGGCCATTGGATAAAGTGGCAGCACCCCTTTAAAATTGGTCTTTACTCCCGGAATCTTTTGCAGCCAGGAGGCACGGATATCCGCATCTTTGAGATTGTCAGTAAGGCGGCTTCCGTTAAAAACCGTTGTGTAGATTGGAGCCTCGGGATACATGTGATGAAAGACTTCCACCACTCTTTCCGCGCCGCCCATTTGGATTAAGTAATCGTGCGCTATCGCAATTTTCATGTGAATCATCCTCAAAGTTTTATGGAGCATCATCTTCAGAATTACCGCGTCATATCATCTGTCAGGTGCCCGCCAACAAACCTTTATAGTAGTCAACGATGTCCTTGACCGTATTCTCGATAACAAAATGCTCTTTCACTCGTTTCATCCCATTGTCCGCCATCCGCCGTCTTTCCTCTGGGTGATCCAGCATCCATTTAATGGAGTCTGCCAGTATCGCCGCGTCATCAGGCTCTATCAGTAATCCTGTCTCACCATGAACTACAATTTCTACCGGCCCGCCTTCATTGGAGGCGATCACCGGTAATCCCGCTGCCATTCCTTCAACGATAACTTGGCCAAAAGGCTCAGGAGTTACCGAAGTGTGAATCAGTAAATCAGCAGTATTCATAAGGCCTTGAATATCATCCACATGCCCTAGCATGCTTACATTAGTAAGCTCGTCGTTTTTTATCTTTTGCAGCAATTCCTGCTTATAAGCCTCTTCTCCAAACAGAGCGTCTCCGGCCAGCCAGAACTTCACACGAGGTTCGTTCTTAAAGCTTTTTGCGGCTTCCAGCACAATATGCTGACCTTTCCAATGCGCCAATCGACCAACTAGCAGTACGTTAAAATTCTTCTGGTCCCGCATGCCGATCCCATTACCAATCGCTTTAGCGAAAGCGGAGTATACGACCAGCGTTTTTTTGGAACGCGGCAGCTCCAAAGCATTCAGCGTAGAATGTGAATTCGCGATGACTCCATTTGGGAGCAGTCGCGACAGCAAACGAATTCCTTTGGCAACGATAGGCTTTAAATAAGGGGCTCCAATATGATCCCGGATATGCCAGATCAATGGAACGCCTGCTATTTTTGCAGCGATGGCTCCGTATAATGCAGATTTCAGGGAATTGGTGTGCACGCAATCTACCTTCTCCGCTTTTAAGAGCGGCGCAAGCTTGCGGCCATAAGCCAACAGCTTGAAGGCTGCAGCAGGTGCTCCCAAGTTGACTGCATTTCTACCACGACTTCTGATGCTCTCATCCAGCGGAATAATACGGACATCCATCCCTTTTTCACGTAGCCGTTCAGCCAGCGCACCATCCTCAGCCAGAATTACCAGTGGATCGATCTGTTCTCCAATATGGGTAAGGATGTTAAACAGGGCAACTTCTCCACCACTCCATTTAGCAGTGTGATCTATATAGGCCACTCTAAGCATTACGTGGTCACCTCCTCTCCTAAGGCTTGTAGGAACACGGATTCTACTTGATCCGTAACATGCTCCCAAGTATATCTCTCTAGTACATGCTCTCTACATTCATCACGGCTCGGAAGCAGCTTTCGATTGCTAAGCATATGGATCATGCCTTCGGCCATGTGGTCGCTACTTGAACTCTTAAATAGCAATTCCGGCCGGAAGCCTTGCAAAATCTCCTTATTGCCGCCAATCGGTGTAGCCATCACTGGCAATCCTGAAGATAAGGCTTCAACGGTAATCAAACCAAAGCCCTCCAATGCCTGTGAGGGAACCACGAACATGTCCGCTGCCTGATAATAAGAGGCTAGTTCATGATCAGGAATGTAGCCTAGCAGCCTTACCTTGTTGCTTAAGCCATAGTCGGCGATCTTTTCTTCCAGTTCCCCCCGCAACGGCCCTTTACCACCAATCAGCAGAATTGCATTTGGGAATCGCTCCGCAACTTGCTTCCAGGCTTCAAGCAGCTGGAGTAGTCCCATCCGATTGACCAAACGCCGGACAGTCAGCACGGTTGTTGCTCCCTCAGGTAAATTCAAGGTCCGGCGAATCGCCAATCGATTCGTAGCGGGGATAAAACGTTCCACATTAGCTGCGCCTGGAATCACAATAATTTTGTGTAGTGGCACTCCGTGCAGCTTATGGAGAATATCGCGGAACGTCTCACTAAGCACGATGAACTTATCCGCTAGCTTATAGGCTCTATGTTCAATGGATTTGGCGATGGTTGTTTTGACCCGGTGCTTAATGCCTTGACCTTCGATTTTCATTTCTTCATTCCATGGGCCATGAAAAGTCATCACTACAGGAATCCCACGTTTCTTTGCTTCCAAGGCTGGACCAATACCATAAGGAGCAAAGTGAGTGTATAAAATATCTATACGGCCACTGCCCTCTCCCATCAGATCGGCCGCCTTACGCTGGAAAGCATCCTTACGTTTCCAGATCCCATCTTTTGGATCTCCGGCATTGTGAATAATCAATTCCTCAGGGGTAGCAGGCGTCTCTTGACTGCAAATCAGCGCATGCACCCGATTACGTGAGGAGAGTTGCTCGCAAACGGATTTGAAATACGTGTTAAGCCCACCCGGCTGTAGCGACGGCCAGCTAAGGCCTGTCGTCATAATGTTCAATCCGTCACTGTACGGCATAGCTTCTCTCTCCTTTATTCTCCTTCTCGGTCTGACTCGTCTTCGCATTGTGCTGAGTCAGCTTTCCCGATCTAATTAATTCGTAATGCTTGAAGCCGACCATGAATTCATACATGACCCAGAATACGGATACACCGAAGCCTGACATTCCCTTCTTGAACAACCCATGTAAGAAATACTTTTGCAGGAAACGGGCTGGTGGTCTTAACAGCAGATGACTGACCCGAAATCGTTTGCCCTTGGCATACGCACTTTCAGCTTCCAAGTCAGTATACTTATTGAAACGTGCCACATGATCGTTAATACTGCGGTAACCATAATGCCAGAGGGTTCCTGTCAAACGTATGGTTCGCTCTTCTGAGACCTCGGGCATCTCGTGCACCAAGCTATTTCGAATTCCATATGCTTTGCGGTTGTATAGGCGCACTAGATATTCGCCACGATCCAGCCATCTGCCCATAAAATCACCGATCCGGTAGATAGAATAGGCAACCGATTGATCCATAAGCCCCGGTTTCAGTTCAAGAATACTTGCGGCCAACTCGTCGCTGACCACTTCGTCAGTATCAATAAGGAAGACCCAATCATGAACCGCGCGTTCTACTCCGAACTCCCTCTGTTTCGCATATCCGGGCCAAGGGTTGACGTATACTCGACAATTCAAGCTTTCAGAAAGCTGTACTGTCCCGTCTTTGCTGCCTCCGTCAATCACAACCACCTCGTCGGCGAATAACCTGCAGGATTGTATGGCCTTAGATATTCGAACTTCGTCATCCTGAGCGATGATGACAGCCGATATTGGATAATTGCCTTGGCCGCCTACCACGCTTTTTACTGAATCCATGAAGGTTTCCTCCTTTATCTTTCGCATTATCCATTCATATCCATAGGTTTCTTGCGAATGTAAGAATTCATCGTCGTCTTCATCCACTGAATGTCCTCCCGGGTAATAAGCAGCCGCGGAAGTTTAACTTTTAAGGTGTACTTTATATTGAGAACAATGAAGAAAAATCGCAGGATTGCTGATGACAACATCGCTATCCCTGCTCCGAGTAAGCCAAATTTAGGGATGAGCAGGAACAACATTGGGATAACCAAGAGTAAGCCAAAACCTTGAAGCATCGAAACAATTTTCGGCTTGCCTAGCGCCATAAAGGCCTGCGCCAGAATGATCGTCCCCCCGCTAATAGTCACTTCAAGGAGCAACAAACGAAACACGGTTAATGCCGCATTGAAGTCTTTGCCGTACATCAACGGAATTACTAAAGGGGCTAAGAGCATCAGAACTACTCCGCCAAGCATGGTGAAGGTCGTACTTATTCGAAAGGCTTTGAATGTTAACTCAACTGCCTGTTCTTTTGACAGCTCAGAAGCCTTAGGAAACAAGACGATCGTAATCGAACTTGAGAAAAAATTAACCATCCGCGATAGACTCACAGCCACTACATACAGTCCCAAATCAGCAGGTCTTAACAAACCGGCAATTACGATCTGATCGATATAGGTAGAGAAATTGCCAAGCAAGTCATTGCCGTAGGAACCCAGCCCGTAAGTGAACAATCTTTTTAAATTCTGATAGGCCCCTCTCATCTTCACCTTATAGGTGCGAAGCAAGGAAATCGTCATTCCGATAAACAGCGGCGCCCCCGGAAGGAGATAGGCAACTGCAGTTGTAAAAGGATTCATCTGATCCAGCGCGATCAATATCCCGATCATCGTCAGTGTAAGCAATGGCACTAGATAGCGAATCCAGTTAAATCTCTTGTATTCTCCTCTGAATTGAAAAGCTGCATTGTTAATTTGAGAGATCGCTATAATCGGACACAGAATCATAGACCACTGAGCAAAGGTCACGACCTCCGGACTGAATGACTTCAGCCAATAAGGTAAGACCACGATACCTATAATCATCGCTATGACCCCAAAAATGGTACCGAGCAGCAACGCCATACGATAAAGCACTCCGGCATCCTCCGGGTTTTTCTTAGCGTTATAGATGAGAGCTGAAGGAATGCCAAAGCTCATGCTAAACGCCAGAAACTGTGACCAGTTAATCATCGCCGTCTGTTCCCCACGACCTGTCGGTCCAAGATAACGGGCGGTCAGTACACCAGTTAACATGTTAATCAATAGGATCATGACACTGACAAACATAGTTTTTACGGCTGCCGAGCTGTTGTCCTTGCTCTTGGCGAACAGTCTAAAAGATGACCAGATTGTTCTAGCGGGGAGAGATTTTGCATTCAACTGCTGCATACGGTGTTCCCTTCCTTCTACTTTGAGTAATCTCCCTTGCGCTGAGGCCAAGACCGATCAGCATCCAGATTAAGTATCCCTTGAGTCCGGGAAACCCATTATCTGAAACTAGACTGACAATCGCACCGGTCCAAGTAGCTAACGCAAGTCGGGCGTAGGGCTGCAATTGGTCCCTGCTGATTACTCTAGCGAATATCTGTTTGACAACTGCGCCTAAAGCTCCGAAGAAGAACACAGCACCCAGAACACCAAAGGTAAGCAGTAAAGCGATAACTCCGTTATCCATAATTCCGTACTCTCCAAGCTCGCCGTCATTACCAAGCTTAGTCCCTTGGCCTACACTACCAATTCCCTGACCTACTGGATTGGCGGCGACCATCGGCAGCATGTTTTGCCATAAGCTTAGCCGTTCATTATAAGAGTGATCTTCCTGAACAGAAGATAGTGTCTCTACCCGAGCAACCAGTCCTTCGGCGCCAGGCAATTTCGGCACAACCCAGAACAACGCAGCAGCCACAAAAACTAATTGGATCAAGGTTTTCCACTTTCCCTTAGAAGGAGAGGTTCCAATGTACATGAGCAGCATCACCAGAAGTATCAGCCATGCCGCACGTACTAAAGTAGTCAGCAGGCAAATTACAACTAGCAGAACGCCGATCCAGCGCAATGTTCCCCGCCATTTTTTCTCCAGTATCATCGGAACTAAAGCAAACGCTAAGAATGTTGCTGCCGGTCCGGGCGAATTCAGCGTAGAGAACACTCGGATTTCCAATGGATATGGATTTCCGATGGACATCATGTCCGCATGTTTCATCCAGAACACATCCCAAGGTGGCACTGTCAAATACTGAACAATCCCGTAAATGGCAACTAGGACTGCAATATTGGCAAAAGCAGTAAGCAATCGATCGATATCCTTCGGCTTGAACTTCGTGACGGCAAAGTACGGCAATAACAGCAGTGGCACAATATAATTCGCTAAGTCATAAACTGAGCCCATGCCATTCTTAGCCAAACCGATTAAAGCACCATAACCCAGCGCAACTGCGAACATTAACATGATCCGCGTGGAGGCTTTTTGAATATTATGAATCTCCTTCAGCAGCGGAATGATCAAGGTTACACCGGTTAACAAGGGAGCTAAGCTCAGCAAGGATACAGAGTGATAAACTCCTTCTGACCAGTCAGCAATGCGGCGCAGCTCTGGAGCTAAGGCCCAGATTAGCAAGGTATAAGCAACCAGCATTTTCGGTCTAAGTATGGCTAACAAGAAAGCCGGGAATAGGATGGCTGAGAGAATGGCTCCCTGCAGACTGTTCGATGAACTCAGCATCGCACTGGAGAAGCCAATGATCAGCGGAAGAGAGACACCTACAGCAGCAGTCCCCCCTATTAATCCAGCTGTCTTGATGAACCTAAGTGATGGGGGCGTAAATACACTCATTCCAAGCCTCCTTCCTTCACCTTATCCCGCTTACGCAGTTCCTTAAGTAATAAAAGTAGAAATTGTGCATCGTCCACAAGATATCTTTTCCAGAGCCGGCCGGGCTCCTGGCTAAGCCGCCAGAACCATTCGAACCCTGTTTTTTGCATGAAGCTAGGTGCTCGTTTCACTGAGCCTGACAGAAAATCAAAGGTCGCTCCCACTCCGATCGATATCGGAGCTTGATAAGAGGTATAGTGGCGATAAATCCACTTTTCCTGCTTAGGCGCTCCTACACCAACAAACACGATATCTGGCTGGCACTCTGTCAGCATTTCTATAATGCGTTCATTCTCCTCCTCATTGTGCTCGAATCCATAGGATGGAGAATAACAGCCAACCACATTTATTCCGGGATGCGCTGTTTTCAAATTCATTGCTGCCCGTTCCGCCACGCCTTCAGCTGAGCCTAAGAAGAACAGCCGGTACTTCCTTTGCTCAAAGGCGTTGCCCAATCGATTAAATAGATCCGCGCCGGATACCTTCTGCTTAAGCGGCTTACCTAGCATTTTGGATGCCCAGATCAGTGGCATTCCGTCAGCAACAACTGCGCCTGCCTTCGAATATACCGTTTGAAATTCTTTATCCTTACGAAGCTTGATCACATGATCTACATTACAAGTGAGAATATAAGACTGATTCCTCTCCTGAATGGTTTTATCAATGTAATCAAGCAAATCCATGAAATCATAGTTATCAAAATTGACATCGAACATATTCACTTGACTCATCGTATCACTTCTTTTTGTGGGGAATCGGTTGGCTGTGAAGATCGATACAGGCAGTTCAGGTACCAACAGAACGGAATAATAAATTGGACCGTCGACAACGTGTTATCGGAGAATGAGTAGATTAAAAACGCTGCAATAAATAACAGATAATAAGGTTTGATCGGCGGAGCCAATGCTCTGTACACCAGAATAAATACAGCCAATAAAGAGAACATCAACAGAATAGCGCCAATATATCCCCCATCGAAGTAAAAGCGGATATACTCGTTGTGCGGAACTACAAAACCCTTATACAACGTTCCATCATTTGCTACCGTCACTGCTCCAAGCCCTCTACCAGACCAAGGAGAGTCCGCAGCCTTATTTAAGAAATACTCCCATGCCTCCGACCTTCCTGATAAATCAACAGCCGTATCTGTCTGTCTCTCAAAGGAACGTTTCTCAAAATTATCAAGCTGCCAGAAAACAGCGACCATAATCAGGAAAAATGCACCCATCAACGGAATTAGCAGATAGGTTCTGCCCTTCAAATATTGGCGAAGAATATCATAGAAGTAGTAGAGAACGGTAAGTCCAAGTGCCAAGATAGGCCCTCTTGTTCCTGTTCCAATCAAGATAAAGAAATTCAGAACTAACATGATATAGAAAAAGCGTGCTTGCTGCGGATTCCGCTTCACCTCAATAAATGGAATCGCTACTCCCATAAAGGCCAGCATCGCTAGATGCGCAGGAATATTAGCCCCCTGAATCCGTACAGCGCCTGTATACTCGATGTTGAGAAAATTATGAACATGCGCAAGCTGCAGCAACAAACCAACCACTACACTAACAAGAGGAAGCATACAGATAATTTTGATTTGCAGCTCGGCTACATTCTTTTTCCAGTTAATTAATAAAAATACGAATGGAATGGATAGACCGATAAAAGCTTTAACTGCAATGGATGAGGTCATTTCCGGCAGCCAGATCGAAGATCCAAAGGTAATCACCAGCAGCGCCACCATTGCCCACAAGGGGTGACTCAGACGAAACCGCAAGCCATTGACCAGAATACAAGGAACAAGCAGCATCACGATAACCAATTTATAAAGGGACAGTATCTCCATTCCGAACATGCTGCCATCATATAAAAAGTTAATCGATATTGCCGTTGTGATTAGAACGAAATAACTGATCAGTTCAGGCCGTGAAATCGAGATTCCCAGCAAAATAATCAGAAGCACGGCAGCTATCGCAATCATCGGCTGGTAGATGACCGCCGTTCCAAAGAACAGGGCCGACATGAGATAGAGCATCCCGTATGGCAAAACATTTAATTTGGAGCCCCACTCAAAATTTGTCATGTTAATCCCTCACCCCGCTGCGGAATGCCTCTCCCGATTGAGAATCATATGAAGCGTTCCACGAATACTCTCCAGCCTGCATTTGTTCAAAAGCCTTCTTCCTTTGCTTCTTGAGAGGATAGAATCAGCCAGGATATACACGAGCTTAGCGGCTGTCTTTCCCACTAGAAGCAGCTTGCCTTTTAGTCCTTCGCTTTTCATAGCGTTAGAGATACCTTGGCTATAATAGCGCCTCATAATCCAGTCTTCCGTCAAGCGGGCCGCCGGAACGAAATGGTCAACCGCCATTTCCGGATGGTAGAGGATGGAATGCCCTTCTTTTTGAATCTGTCCGAATAACCAGGTCTCTTCACCGGAGAGCAGAGAATCACCCTTTCTTCCGAGATCCAGGGGAAAAAGACTGATGTCGAATACGAGCTTCCGCATCGCCATATTGGCCCCACAAGGATGAAGTTGCTTGGGATATTCCTTAATCCGGCTACCTAAATCAACAATCGTGTACGGAAGCTCAAAGGGTTTAATCAACCAGTCCGGACGTTTACTTTCAAATATCGGAGCGATTTTGCCTCCCATAGCCATGACCTCCGGTTTACTCTCGAAAGTACTGACAATCGTTGTTATCCAACGCTGGCAAGGTATCGCATCATCATCGAGAAAGGCAATCAGCGGCGATTTGGAAGCCAGAATTCCTGTATTTCTAGCCGCTGAAAGCCCCTGCATCGGCTCCATCATGTAGCGGATATCCACATCAGCTCCATGCTTTCCTATAAACTTTTTGACGCAAGCTTCAGTATCATCCTTGGAACAGTTATCCACAACAATGATCTCCGCCTGCTCTAAGTGATCCAGCTTTAAAAGTGACTGAAGCGTCTTGATCAATAAAGGTGCTCTGTTGTAGGTACAGATGATAATGGAAAGCTTAGGAACGTCTCCGTATTCACGCATCGGCATTCACCTAATTTCCACATTATTAATAAGCATCTTTTGAACCGAGTAACATCAGTCCGGTTTTAGCAATGATTTTTAGATCCAGCATGGTGCTCCGAATATGGATGTAGGTTAAGTCCAGCTGTACCATTTCGTCGAAGCCGACACTGTTTCGGGCATTCACTTGCCAATATCCGGTACAGCCTGGTGTAACCGTCAAACGCTGTTTGTCATATTCCGTATACTGAGCCACCTCTTCTGGCAGCGGAGGACGAGGACCAACCAAACTCATTTGACCTATCAGCACATTCCACAGCTGAGGTAGCTCATCGATGCTCGTCTTGCGCAGGAATCTCCCTATCTGTGTGATCCGCGGATCGTTCTTAATCTTGAACATGGCACCGCTCACTTCGTTATAGGCCATCAGGTTTTCTTTTAACTCCTCAGCGTTACTAACCATGGATCTGAACTTATACATCGGGAATTGCTTTTCATTCTTCCCAACCCGGTTTTGCCGAAAGAACACCTTTCCTTTCGGATCCTCCAGCTTGATCAGAATCGCCACGACAACAAATAATGGCATTAACACGAGAAGACCAAGAGCGGAAAAAAAGATATCGATCATCCGTTTCATTATCAAATAGGACTCTGCTTCTTTTCTTCTCTCATCGGTATGCAGCATGTAAATTTTCGGCAGGACCGCCTCGTAGTCTTCCGGCAGTTTTTGCATGCTCATCCTCCTCATCTAAAATTTTGCGAACTCAACTTAACTACTCAAGCTGGTTTGTCCCATTTTATTCAGCCATTCCGACATTGCATCCATCACCGGATAGCGCAAATCTTCGCTTTGCAGTGCAAATTCAAGTGTTGTCAAAATATATCCAAGCCGCTCGCCGACATCATATCTTGTTCCGTCAAAATTATAGGCATATACCCGTTCACTCTGATTCAGCTTCTGAATGGCATCTGTCAACTGGATCTCTCCGCCGGCGCCTTCTTCCATCAAATCGAGATACTTAAAGATCTTCGGAGTAAACACATAACGACCCATGATCGCCAGATTGGAAGGTGCCGTACCTAGTGGCGGCTTCTCTACAAAATTGTTAACCCGATACAATTTACCGTCCTGCAAATCCGGTTCAATAATACCGTAGCGATTCGTGAATTCATCAGGAATTTCTTGAACTCCGATAACCGAGTTTTGTGTTTCTTCATATTGATCAATCAGCTGCTTAAGGCAAGGTACGGCTCCTGTGACGATATCATCGCCTAACATGACACCGAATGGCTCGTCTCCGATAAACCGTCTTGCACACCATACCGCATGCCCTAGACCCTTTGGTTCCTTCTGGCGGATATAGTGAATTTCTACCTTGGCTGAACGCTGAACCTCTTTAAGCAGATCCAGCTTTCCATCTTCCAGAAGCCTAGACTCCAGCTCAAACGCATTGTCAAAATGATCTTCAATGGCTCTTTTACCTTTACCAGTAACAATGATGATATCTTCAATACCGGAAGCAATAGCTTCCTCAACAATGTATTGAATGGTTGGTTTATTGATAATCGGAAGCATTTCTTTAGGCATGGCTTTCGTTGCAGGAAGAAAGCGCGTACCTAGTCCTGCCGCGGGTATGATTACTTTTTTCACCTTTTTCATCGCACTTTACCTCCTAAAAGTTTTGTGAGCATTAGCTTCAAAGATTTCACTTCGTACAAAACTCACTTCGAAAGCATAAACTTAAGTTTTGTGAGCATTAGCTTCAATGATTTCACTTCGAGCAAAAAACACTTCGAAAGCATAAACATTTACTTCGCCTGGTTCATGGCAATTCCGATTAGATTAGAGCCGGTTTGTTCAAGCAGCGTCTTCGCTTTGCGAATCGATTCCCGTTTGGACTTTCCATATCTGGCCACCAGAATCACGCCGTCCGCTTGAGGTGCCAATATACGAGCATCACTGAAATCGACTGCCGAAGGAGAATCCAGCAGGATCAGATCGTAGTTTTCTTTTAGTTCCTCAAGCAAAGCGGTCATTTTGGGGTTGCCTAGCAAATCCGGCGGACTAACATGAGTTTTTCCCGCCGGGATGACTGAAAGATTGGCTAAGTTTCCGAGGACAGCGATGTTATCTGCTTCCTCTTGCCCACTTAAATAAGCCGCAAGCCCGTCACTCCCCTCTACTTCAAACACGGTATGAAGACCGGGATGTCTCAGATTGCAGTCAACCACCGCTACCTTCTTGCCATCCTGGACGAAAGAGACCGCGAGATTCGACAATATTGTCGTCTTGCCTGCTCCAGCTTCTGCTGACGTAAAGAGCAGCACTTTTCCTCCGCCGCCCTGTGCTAGTCCAAGCTGACGTATATATGTGCGCAGTGATCGGAACGATTCGGAGATATGCGAGGATGGATTAACGTCTGTAACCAGACTCTTATTTAGCCGCAACATAAGCACCCTCCTTCACTCTGGTGTTGCCTGCCGCCTTACCTAAATCACGTTTACGAATGGTTGCTATCGAAGCAATTACCGGAAGACCAAGGTCATATTCCGCTTCCTTTTCAGACCTTAATGTGCCGTTAAGTGTTTCCATCAGCAAAATAATTCCTAGGGCAGCCATAAGTGATACAACAAAGCTGATGATGAGATTCATCGCAAACCCGCCGTTCGAGGGCCCTGGAACATCAGTCGGATCGGCCGGTGTCAGCAAGGTAACATTGTCTACCCTCATCAGCGATGGCAATTCACGAATGAATGTCTGCGATACCGCATTTACGATCCCGGCAGCTTTGCTGTAGCTTTCATCCTGAACATTGAGGTTGATCACCTGACTCTTCTCTGAAGTTTTAATCTCAAGCTTCTGGCTTAGTTCATCGGCCGTGAGACCAAACTCCGGGTGATTTTCTATTACGCTTTTCATGATGGTCGGTGATTTCATAATTTCCTTGTAACTCTCAATTAAATTCAGGCTAAAGCTCAAATCGTTAAGATTGTTGCTCTCGGGAGCTTTGGCAATGTTGTTGACAAGCAGCTGTCCGGAAGCGGAATAGACGGGTTCAACGAAGTTTTTGCTAACATAGTAAGTCGTAGCACAGGAGATCAAAACGAACACCATGATGAGCCAAAACCTTTTTTTAATCAGGTTAATGTAATCCAGAATCGTCTTTTCCACAGTAACCCTCCTTCCGCTAAAATTACATTCTGAAAGCATTCATGAAAGTTTCAGTTGTTGCTTTAATTCTATCAATCCACACCATTCGCCACATGGCTCATACCATCACTTTCCTCTTCACTTTGGAGTAAGACGTTATACCTCTTAAGAGGGGGATTAGGTATACTTTAGTGCCATATCGAGGGCAAATTCAGGTTTTAATGCACAAAAAAACACGGACAACCTGTCCGTGTTCATGTACTATGCTTACGAATTATTTCAATTTTCACTCGTAAGACATTTCATATTTGGTTAATCCGACAGCATTTGCATAAAGCGCTGCCTGAGTACGATCAGCCACCTGTAATTTAGCTAAAATCTGACTGACATGCTTCTTCACCGTAAATTCACTAATGAAAAGACGTGAAGCAATTTCTCTATTGCAGGCGCCCTGTCCCAGCTCGATCAGGACTTCCTTTTCTTTGGGTGTTAATTCATCCGTTGGGCTGCTTCCACTCATGCGCATTTTATCTTCCATCAGACCAGGATCATAATACTTTCTTCCCTTGTGCACCAATTGGATAGCAAACAGTAACTCCTCGGGCAACGCCTCTTTCAGTACATATCCATCTACCAGTACTTCTTCAGCCTTCAGGAAATCCTCTCTGCTTGCAGATGACGTCAACAGAATGAACTTACTAACGATACCACGAGCACGCGCTGTCTTGATGACATCCAATCCCGATTCATCTGCTAGCTTAAGATCAATCAATACGAGATCAGGCTGCGTCTCCTCAATCACAAGAAGCGCTTCTTGGCCATTCGTCGCCTCACCCGCAAACTGCACATTCGGTTGCATCGAAATGACAGATGCCAGTCCTCTTCTAACTAAAGGATGATCATCAACAATGACGATTTTCACAGAAACGACCTCCCGCCTAAAGTTTATGCATTCTTTAATTCAGCTACACCGACAGGAATCGAAATCATAATTCTTGTTCCTGTGCTCTCATTACTGGACAACTGAAAGTCGCCACCGAGCGACTGGGTCAAATATTGCATATTCTTCATGCCAAGTCCGCTTACACTATCTTCAGATTCAATCCATAACAAATCAGTATCAAAACCAACACCATTATCACAAATCAATAATCGAATCCAAGTCGGCTTCAGAGACAGTTCTACATCCACTCGACTGGCAGCACCATGCCTGATGGCATTACCCGTAGCTTCGGAGATAATCCGAAAAAGCGCCTTGTGGTAAGGATAAGGGAGACTGAAATCATCGCCCGTTATTTTTAAATCAATATCAACATCATTTAATCTGGATAAGCTCTTCAAATGTGATCTTACCATGCCCAACCAAGTAGGACCGCCACTCTTCTTGGAGCTAAGACTGTAGATCGTGATCCGCAGTTCTTTGGCAACCTTTGTTGCAGAGTCATGAATAAGCTCAATTTGTTCTTCTAGCTCATGATCAGACATTCTCTTCCACGATTCCTTCAGCGAATGCGTCGCATACACAATACCAAAAAGGCTCTGCGACACACTGTCGTGCATTTCATCCGCAATCCGGTTCTGTTCGTTCGTGATGATCAACCGGTTCTCGATCACACCAAGCTCATGTCTTTCAAGAATATTCGCACTTAGCTCAGATAAGAATATCAATTGTTGAATATACCATCTGCGGCCTTCCAGCCCCTCTGTAGACTCCAGCTTGAGTCCAATCATCCCTACAAAACGGGTGCTCATCCGTACAGGCATCAGCAGGAAATCGCCTAATCCCGGCAGATTTCTAAAAATAGGCTCTCGCTGCAATCTCCATTCATGCTCATGTTTTCCCAGTTCTGAGAATAGGAACTGTTCCTCTTCCTGCTGCCAGCCGGTCTGCCTGCTCTGCGGAGCTGGTTCTCCGCTTTTCTTGGCGAACCAAAACAAAGCCTTATCTAGCTTCGTTAGCTTAACAACATAATCGGTGATCACTTGACCGATATTCATGAAATCATGTTGGCTTGAGGTTTCCACGATATGGTACAGGGATTTGATATGCTCCATCGTCTCTTTCGTGCGAGCATTCGATTCTTCACGTTGCCGCTTCATCCGATTAACGATCTGCATTATTATAACCGTAAGTACCAGTGTTAGAAACAGATTCCCATTTATAAATACAATTTCTAAAAAATTTCTGTTCGCAGAATTGATAAAAAAATAACAGAGCACCGCAAAAATACTGATATAGCTTAAGAGCAACGACCATCCAAAATAAATGGACAATGAGCCTGCAGCAATCAATACAGGATTAAGCACATAGAGCCTAAAAGAGCTTTCGTACCCACCCGTAAACAAGGTCAATGCGATAATTCCCACCATCTCTATACTAACAGCCAGGACGAGAGTCTTTGGTCTGCTGCATAGCCTTCGATAACAAAATGAGAACGTTTGTGCAAACACAACAAGTATAGCAATAATAAGTGATTTATAAATTATGGAAGGTCCCGTCTTATCTAGAAGATACATGAGTGATGTGAGGGACAATGAAAAATACCTGTAATACGCAATCAGTTTGTCTTCTGCAGTTGGTTTGATTTTCATCCCACCACCCTATTCTCCAGTTTTTTGGAAAATGCGAGATTGTACTGTGCTCGATAAAAGCATCATACATGAGAAAAATCACAATAACAAGTTGACATTTCCCATGTTTGCGCTTCCATTTGAAAAATAGTTACAAAAAATTTATTATTTTTTTAGTAGGTTTTATCACTAAAATTTGGAATTTTATCCACTATAGTTAATAAGAACTAACACATTTATGTAATATTAATCCATATTTTTCAACATATCTTATAAAACGACAACAATTATACAAATTATAACAATTACTGTTGGGACTCTAGTAGGAGGATGTCGATTTAAATGTTATTCCGGCAAAGCTGGGGTGCGATCCCCATATATTTTTTAAATAAACGAGAAAAATAGAACGGATCATTATAATGAAGCATACTAGAAATTTCCTTAATTTGTAATGAGGTGTTAAAAAGCAACTTTTTGGCTTCCGCCATTTTTAGACGGTGAATATATTCATGAAGCGGGTATCCACTGCTGCGTCGAACAAGACGACGAAGTGTAGACATCGAAACATGATGTTTTGCCGCTATTTGTTCTAGGTCCATTTCACCATAAATGCATAAGTTCAGGTCTTCCCGAATCTGACGCATATAATCAGCCTGAGAATTCCAACTTTTTTCTTCTATTATAAAAGAACACTCCAGCAGCATTCTTTCGAGCAATAATGCTGCCCGATCCGCATCAACAGGTTCTCCGCTCTCCATCCGTTCCAGCACTTCTTCAAATAAGGTAGTAAGACCTACTATAGATTGGGCTTGAAAAACATTTCCCCCGGCTATGAGGCCCGATTCCAGCCATTCGGATACACGCGTGCCATTAAAGTTAATATAATACTCATCCCAGCTGCCTCCCGGTGGTGGACCAAAGTTATAACTGTAACCTGGGCGAAAAAAGTATAAGCTGCCTTCACGCACCTGCTGCTCTTTTCCCCCAATCTCCATGTAGGAGCCACTACCTGACACTATGTAAACAATGGCCCAGTGCTCAAAAACTACACCTGAACGGAATAACGTTCTTCCTGGCAGATGACCTGCCTGTCCCACCCTTATATTCTTGAGCTTCAGCTTGGAGGATTCAACCTTCGGATCAATAATTCTTATTGGATATGGACTGATCATATAATCCATGTGCTTGGACATTATAGGCATTCCTCCCCTTGTTTAGTAGTGATAAGGTTATTGTGAAGATGATCATATTCTACATGAATAAGAGGTGTCCACGCTATGCTTAATCATTCTACACTACTGCTTTTCCCTAATCCGCGTGAAATCACATTGTCACAAGGCTCCTTCCATTTCCCAACAAGCGGAAGCATCGTGCTTCCTAATATGGAAGAACAATCTGCCATGCCAGCTGCACGAAAACTACAGGAAGTGATTGCACAAGCATTGAATCTGCAGCTGACTTTATCCATTGGCTTACGTCCAACCGTTGTATCTGTCTGTAACTTTAACTATGTGCCATTATTGTCTGCACAGGCATATGAGATTGTTGTCGATCAGAAGGGTATCGTTGTCTCCTATAGCTCTCCTGTAGGCGCCTTCTACGCAGCAGCAACCCTGAAACAAATCATAGAACAAAGTGGCAAATCTATACCTCAGCTGCATATTCGCGATGAACCTGATTTTGGAGCCAGAGGCCTGCTCATAGATATCAGCCGCAATAAAATCCCGAAGCAAGAAACCTTGTACCGGATCATTGACCTTATGGCTGATTTGAAGATGAATGAACTTCAGCTATATATAGAAGGTGCTCCGTTCGCTTATGAATCCTTCCCTCAAGTCTGGGAGCTTGAAACCCCAATTACCGGAGAGGAAATCCTGCTTCTGGATGCCTATTGCAAAGCACGTTATATAGAGCTTGTTCCCAATCAGAACAGCTTTGGGCATATGGAGGGCTGGCTCTCTCGTCCAGAATTCAACGCTTTAGCTGAAATTCCCGAAGGCTTTATGCTTCCGAAGAATTTGTATGCGCAGGACGTTTATCCAGAAGGCTTATTTATGCACCCTGGTACTTTTGATACCGAAGATCCTGCTGTACTACCTCTGCTAGACAAAATGTTTGACGATCTGCTACCTTACTTTAGCTCCAATCAGTTTAATGTAGGCTGCGATGAGACCTATGAACTCGGTCTTGGTAAAAATAAAGCTCTGGCAGAAACTCAAGGCAAAGGTCAACTCTATTTATCATTCCTGCAAAAGATTTATGAGTTGGTTACAAAACGTGGCAAAACGATGCAATTCTGGGGCGATATCATTATCCAGCATCCCGAACTGATTCCTCAGCTTCCTAAGGATATTATTGCTATGGAATGGGGTTATAGCGCTGAGCATCCCTTCGAGTCCGATACGCTCAAATTCCGTGAAGCAGGTATTCCTTTTTATGTCTGCCCAGGCACCAGCTCATGGAACTCCATTACAGGACGCACAGACAATATGTTAGCCAATCTGCGCAGTGCAGCTATTCATGGCAAAAACAACGGCGCTATTGGTTATCTCATTACGGATTGGGGAGATTTTGGACACTGGCAGCATCTGCCGGTCAGCTATGCCGGCTTCGCCTACGGCGCAGCCCTATCCTGGAGTGTAGATCATAATCTGGAAGCAGATACTGCACAGTATTTAAATAGATTTATTTTTGCAGATCGTTCTGAGGGAATTGGCCAGCTGCTCCTGGATCTCGGCAATTACTATCAGCTTGAATCCAGTATCAACCGTTCAAATGATGCAGAAATGTCCCTGCTGCTGCGTACCCATCTGGACAATTTCCTAATCATAGAGAAGCTTACTGAGGAACACTTCAATTATCTCGAAGAATATCTGCTCTCCATTGAGGCGCGGCTATCGGGGTTAGATCTTCAATGTGAAGATGCTGCTCTTGTGCTGAAAGAACTGAGTAATGGCATCCATTTTGTGAAGCATGCTGTGCAGCTGGGCAGAATCAAGCTACAGTTGACATCAGCACCAGATTCGCTTGATCCTGCGCTGATTACGAAGCAAATCAATGACCTTGATGTACTCCTTCACCAATATCGTCTCTTGTGGACGGAACGCAACCGGCTCGGCGGCTTGGAGCAAAGTATCTCGAAACTTCAACGCCTGCGTAGTCAATATGAAGCATTGAAATCAGAACTCTCCGCATCCGTAAGTTCCTAATCCCTCTTATTAATATTCACTATATAGCTGCTGTTGGGTAATCGAACGTTGAACTAACGCTTTCGGTTCGCCCAACGCAGCTCTTCATATTGATTCTCAAGCATCTCCCGCTCACGTTGCTCGTGTTGTTCCCTGCCAATTCCCTCCTGCTGGCTTTCCTCATCCTCATAGATTCGCCATAGGTCAGAGAACAGATAGTCTTTGATTTCTACCACTTTTCCCTTCAAGATTCCGTTTATCCAAAAAAGTCCCGTGGAGGTACGCATAACCATGCGGCCATCCGGTGTTTCCGCCTTTTGACCCATTCGAATAGCCATAAGCATCTGGCCGAAAGTATACCATTCCATATCTGCTAATACCTCCTAAATTTTAGTTGTAATGGAATAAAGAGAAAGCTATAATCAGGGCAAAAGAACCATTTTCGTAAAAATTTTATAGGAGGGTTGTTATGGATTGGCTAAATGACTACGAAGATGAACTGCGCTTGGTATTCCAAGAAAGCAGACGGATTATTTCCGAATTTCCAGAACCTCTAAATCAACAAGGCATGTCCTATCTTGAGCATTTTAACGTATTTAACGCTGAAAGCCACAAAAACTACATATGTTATCTTTTACCCTTTTGGCTGCAAAAGGGATGCGGAATCTCTGCAGAGGTTACTCGCCAGATGTCGATGGGCAACGTCTTTTTTATGTTGTATTTCTTCATACAGGATGACCTGATGGACAGCCAAGAATCCTCCGCATACGAAAAATTGCCCTTGGCGAATTTGCTTTATGTGGAATTTTTAAATATCTACCGGATACTATTTCCGGAGCCATCCGCTTTCTGGATCTTATTTAATCGTTATATCATGGAGTGGGCAGATAGTGTTAGCAACGAAAATACCAGTGACTATTTTCTTAATGATCGGGTCAAAATTTCCTATAAAGCCAGTCCGCTCAAGCTATCCAGCACCGCTGCTCTTCTGATGTCTGGAAAGAGTGATTTAGTGCCGCAAGCTGAAGAACTTATCCATTCGGTTTTGCTTACACTGCAAATGCTGGATGACTATGAGGACTGGAAAGAAGATTTATCCGCGGGCAACTATAATTGTCTTCTCTCCCTAACTCGCAAACATCTGCCAAACAGCAGTGCAGCTAAACTCACTTCGCAAGAGGTCGAATTTTATCTATTCACTGCAAATGGTCTACATACCTATACGGAATTAGCACACGACACACATAACAAAGTTACAGCTTCCGACCTTAATGCCCCTCATCTTATCGCGTTCCATTCCATGCTAGTAAGTAACTTACAGCAGATCTCTGATTCCATCGAGGCGGACAAGCAGCTCTTGCTAAACGGAGGATTATATCATTGGTTGTCAAAAAATGTCCATTAATTCTATTATTTTGTAATAAAAAGAATAGTATTAGTAGTTTTGCTATGTTATATTATTAAAGGTAAATATATACAATTTGGGAAGGGTGATTATTATGTCAGAAGCAATTCTTAGAAATCAAGTCATTCAAAAGGCATGGGAAGATCCAAGTTTCAAGAAAAGACTACTCTCAGACCCAAAAGCGGCTCTCCAAGAAGCACTAGGCGTAATCATTCCCGACAGCGTTACCTTGAAAGCCGTTGAAGAAGGCTCCAACGAATTCTATCTTGTAATTCCACCAAGTCCTACATCCGATGTATTGAAGGCAACCGCAGCACCACGCGGTTCGTGGTAAGACAACAAGATTAACCCCCTAAGGAGTGAGAATCATCCGGAGCTTCTGCCAATGGCAGTATGGTGATGGATTCGGTTCCCACTCCTTTTTTGCTTGTGAATTTCACTTTACCTTGCATAGCTTCGATGATACGGAAAGTGACCATTAATCCAAGACCTGTGCCTTTATTCTTTTTAGTGAAATAAGGCTCTCCCAATCGGTGCAGGACATCCGCGTCCATCCCTTCCCCGTTGTCTTTGATATGAATAATTACGTTCTCCTCTTCCGCATACACCGACATATAGATAAATCCTTCGTCACGGAAAGATTCAATGCTATTTTTGATAATGTTGATGAAGGCTTGCTTAAACTTCGAGGAATTCCCCTTCACCCATAATTCGCCCGATACATCAAGAATCATTTTTCCTCCATTTAAATGACAAAGCGGCTGCATAATACTCTCAATATGCTTAAATTCATTATACAAATTCAGACTGGAAATCGTCTCAAATTCCGGTTTTGCGAAGGTTAAGAAATCCGTAATGATCCCGGAAGCACGATCCAGCTCACTAAGGGCCATCGACATAAATATTTCCTCTTCACCAACGGATTTCTCGCTAAGCAGCTGAAGGAAACCCCTAGTTACCTGGAGTGGATTCCGCACTTCATGAGCAACAGATGCAGCAAGCTCGCTAATAATTTCCATTTTTTCTGAACGCTGCAATTCGTTGTTAAAACGCTCTAATTCTTTAGAATAGTTAACAACCTGTTGATGGCTATAGGCTAGTCTTCGCTCCAGAATTACGATCAAGGAGATTATGAAGGCAACAATGCCCCACTTCCACAAGAATAAATCATAGTTCCCCTTATGAATGTAATACCACAGTAACTCTGACACTACAGTAAATGCAGCCGTTCCAAAGCCAATGGCAAAAATGATAGCGTCCCTATTCCCTTTAAGCGAAAATATAATCACACATACGATAAGCAAGATGAACTGAAGGATGAGGATGAACCCGATAATAGTGGTGGATACAAAATAATAAAACTCAATATAGCTATTATTCGATAGAAAATTGATCAAAAGACATAGCAAACAAAATGAGGAGTAAATGACTTGAAATTGACGAAAACGACGGACGATCGCATATTTTCCACTGCCAAATATTTTTTCAAATAAAAGAGTAAGCGCCGGTAAAAGTGAGAATAAAGCCAAATCAAGAAATACATTACTAATCGCGCCCAAATTGCTGTAAAAGGTATAAATAAAAGGAGAATAGGTTATCGAGAGAATTCCGGTTGAACCTATTACAACGGCTAGTGAAGCCACACTGGAAAAATAGTCCCTATTAATGTAGAGAGAACTTATAAATAGAACGATAGCCACAAGAAAAAAAGCACAGCCCAAAATCACATCGCTGAGTCCATTTTTAATATAATCATTGATTAACAGGTTGTGTTCACCGATCACTACTTCATTTTTAATTCCGATTCTATCCTGCAGCGTTTCAGTCCAAATGTATAATGTTTTCCCACTATCGCTTTGACTCAAAGGCAACAACAAAGAATAGTTATCCTTAATATAATTACGATCTTCCTCGAAGATTAAACGGTCGTTCACATACACCTTCACATGAAGAGCATATAAAGTATCAATGTAGATTGAAGGGGAGATATAACTAAAGTTAGGTATGGAAATACGAGTCCAAGAAGTGGATACGCCTGATGGCAGATGTGGGATTTCCTTCGTAGCATTCACATTTATCCAATACTGCTGGTCATTATTCTGAGGAACCACTACGCCGCTGTTTTCGGTTCCATCGCCCCATCTCATCTGCCAACTGGTAATTTCTTGGGATGGATATGGGGTCGCTGCTGATACAACAATTGAACTATATCCTATCAGAAGGAGAGTAAGGGCTATTGCTATATGTAGGACTTTAATCATCAAGCGCATATATGCACCTCAGAAGTAAGTATCAGAAACAATATTCTGTCTGTACTACTTCGCTCAGCCCCTCACTCTTTCCTTCTAAAAAACGGAATTATCATAAATTACTTCTAAATTCTTCTAAGTTCTGGTATTTTTACTATAATTTCAGTCCCTTCCCCTTTCTCACTGCGAAACTCAGTGCATCCCTCCATCGCCTCAATAATCCGAAAGGTTACCATCAGTCCAAGCCCCGTTCCTTTGGTCTTATTGGAGTAATAAGGTTCCCCTAACCGAGCCAGCTCATTCCGGTTCATCCCTTCCCCATTATCATGAACACTGATTATTATATGTTTTCCAGACTTCCAGGCTGTGACTTTAATCAGCCCATTGTCCTTTAAAGCTTCAATACTATTTTTGAGAATGTTGATAAACGCTTGCTTGAACTTGGCAGATGATCCAGTAACGTAAAGTCCTGGCTGCAGGTTAAGTTCAATGACGCCCCCTTGCAGATTCGCTAACGGAGAAAGAATACCCGTCACATGCCTCAACTCTTCGGACACATCAAGCTGCTCTACGGTTTCAAGTCCTGGTTTAGCGAAGGTTAGGAAGTCTGTAATAATGAGCGTAGCTCGATCCAGTTCTGTAACCGCCATTTGCAGATATTCCCGCTCCTTTTGATCTGAACGCTCCCCAAGAATCTGCAGAAACCCTCGGGTAACCTGCAATGGATTCCGTACTTCATGGGCAACCGAAGCTGCCAGCTCACTAATAATCTCCATCTTCTCCGAGCGCTGCAAATCATTATTGAACTTCTCAAGCTGATGGGAATATTCAATAAGCTGTTCATGGTTTCTAGTAAACCTTCTTCCCAGAATGACGATTAAGGCAATTACGAAAATCACCACTCCCCATTTCCACCAATATAATTGATAGGATTGGCCCGATACATAGAACATGACCAGTTCGCTAAGAGACATGAAAGCAAATATTGAGAACCCTGTAGTAAAAACAACAGCATCTACATTCCCACGATTCGCATGAATAAACGCTAAGCTGATCAACAATATAAATTGCACAATCATAAGGATACCCAGCACACTCGTAGTCATCAATCTATAAAAGTCATCCAACTGATATGACAAAAGGATATTAACAACCATTAGGGAAAAACAGAATATAGAATAGACAATTTGAAACTTGCGGAATCGGGTAACGATTTTCTTTTTCCCTGGACCAAATATTTTTTCAAAATAAAATGTAAAGGAGGGCAGAAGCGTATATAATGCTACATCAAAGAAAACAAGTACAATCTCTCCATAATCGCCTAGGATTGTCGGCAGGAACGATGAATACGTTACCACTAACACTCCAATGGATAAAATAATCAGCACCAATAGAAATCCGCCGGAAAAATAACCTTTTCTCATGAATAGCGAGCAGATCAGCAGTACAATCGCAATAAAAATAAGCGTCGTTCCAATGATCAGATCCATTAAGCCCTGCTTTACATAAACAGATAACAGCTCATCGTATTGGCCTACTCTTATTTCGCCGTGGATCCCTAAGTCTTTGCTGCCACCATGGGTCCATAAATATAGCTGTTGTCCTCCAACACTTTTGGACAGAGGAATGAAAACCTTACTGCCATTGAAATTAAAATCTTTTCCGGAATCATATATTAATTCGTTATTTAAATAAGCCTTAACATTATTTCCATATACTTTATCTATGAATAACGCAGATTTATCACCAATTTGTGGTAAAGTAAACCGCAGCCAGGCTGAGGTTGCCCCACTTGGAGTCTCTGGGCTTTTCCCATGAGGCATAACACGAGTCCATTCTTCATCAAGAGCTGCCACAGCTTCTTCAATATGATCTACTTCTATACGTTCAAATTTAATCTCCCAATTGGGCAGCGTAGAGTCTGATGATTCAGCACTCACTATCGCCGTACCAAAAGGGACCATAGCGGTCAGCAGTAGAATTAATAAAAAAGCAGCCGCTATATTGGGCTTTGGCAACTTCATCGTAGCACCTCAGTAATTCATTAGTTGTTTAAACGTTCATATATGCTTCTTAATTTCGACAAGCTTCGCACTATCCCTGCCTATTCTTGTAAATTTTCTCGAAAAAGGACGTTTTTCATCGGCTTTTGCTTTCACCCATTTTTACTAATCCAATACAGACATACCCATTTATTGGATCAGCGATTCGATCATGGTCAAACGGGTAAAGATAAACATAGGAAGTTCAAATTTTATCATAAAAAAGGAGTGAACGGCTATGGATAGTTCACCAAATAAAACTGAAGCTGACTTTGAATATGAACGTTATATACAAGCTGATATGGATGAAGAGGATATTGTTGATGATGACGCAGATCCTGTCTTGGTTGGCGATAAATACTTGGCAGCAGATATTGGTTTAAACTCACCTAAGGATGTAATCGAAAGAGATGAGTTGGTGGAATCCGATGCATATCTAGCCGCTAAAACCGCAGGATTAACCCTAGATGATACGGATTATACTAAGGATGAGGAACTCTTGGAGATGGAAGAAGAAGATCAGCCGCTAGAGGATGTTCCAGATGCAGACGATGTATATCCAAATTCCATTATTGACCCTGCCTCCCCGCCAGTGGATGTTATGCCGGGAACAGACGTTTTGAACGGTTCGCAGGGAGAATAGCAGCTTAATATGAATAAAGCCGCCGGGCTATGAGCCCGGCGGCTTTATGTTGTTTCTAAATAACAACATGCTCATTGAGTTAGCAGTTAGCCCTGCATCGTTGTTGGCTGTTCTGCGGGACGAGCAGCGGCGATTTGTGCTTCCAGCTTGCGGGTCTTAACCAATATCGCTGCTACCAGCAGCATCACTCCATTGATTACAAACACCCAGCGAATTGGAATAACCGCGCCCAATAAGCCGCCGATAATCGGTCCAGCCATCGTCGCAAGCTGAGATGCCGCCTGATTCAGGCCAAAGGCCCGTCCACGGAATCCCGGCTCAATTACTTGTACAATCATGGCATTCACTGACGGCAGCACACCTGCATAGAACAAGCCGTAAGCAAAGCGAAGGATAGCGAACTCTACATAGCCCGAAACAAAAAACTGCAGAATATTACCGATGCCGCCCCCGATCAGTCCAATAAATAAGATCATCCCAAAGCCCTTTCGGCTGCCGATTCTGCCCCACTGCGGAGCCATCAGCACCGTAGCAATCCCCACAGCAGAGAACACTATTCCCGAGCTTAGCGAGGCACTATTTTTGGAGATCCCCATGTCCAGTAGATAAATTGGGATTAACGGTTCCAGAATCATAACGGAGAAGGTACTGATTCCCGCCAGCGAGAGCAAAGTAATAAAGGCTCGGTTACTTCTCGCTTCCCTGATATCATCACTTACATGTGACCTTGGAGCCGAACGGTCGAAGTTCTCCTCTTTTGCAAAAAAAGTAGCAATGAGCGCTGAGATAAGTACAATACCCGCCGAGAATAAAAAAGCAATCCGGTTGCTGGTATAATAGCTCACTACACCGCCGATTAATGGCCCAATAATACTACCTGTAGCTCCGGCTGTAGACATAATACTTAAAGCGTACCCCGTCTTATGCTCAGGGGTATTGGTGGCTACCATTGCAATAGCTGCTGGAACAAAACCGGCAAGCAGTCCTTGCAGCACACGCACAATCAAAAAAACATAAGGATCATGTACAAAATAATTAATAAGGTATAAAGCTGCCAGACTAAAACCCGAGCGAATAAGCATCGGTTTCCGACCATACTTGTCGGCTAGCGAACCCCAATAGGGAGAGATTAAAGCGCTGGCAAGAAAGGTTATTCCAAAACTAACCCCTGACCAAATCTCCAAATGATTTGAAACCCCAAGTTCGTCGCTCAAAAAAATGGAAAGGAAGGGAATCGAGATCGAATAAGCTGTACTACAAAAGAAAACCCCTATCCAAAGCACGATCAAATTCCGCTTCCACGAAAAGAGCATCCTATGCACATCCTTTCTCGATGTTCTCTTTGGAAACATCCTACCATTGTAAACTTCTTTTTAAGATGTGCCAATCCCAGAAGTCATAACTGACCTTTGCATGTAATAGGACAAAGGAGGTATTATGGGAAGTACCTACGAGATTATTCAATAAAAAGGAGAGATTATTTAGTGAAGTCTACACGAACAAAATCCGCTATTCTTCTGATCATGTTATGCCTGGTCATGGTTATTGCGGCAGGTTGCGGTAACAAGCCAAACAATAACAATGCAAGCAGTAATAATGGAAGCAGCGGATCAGCACCTGGGGAAGGTGCAGCCCCAACTGAAGGCGTTCCTTCAGCTACGGCAAGTCATCCCTTAGTAACCATTGAAATGGAAGACGGGGATATCATCCAAGCTGAGCTATACCCTGAGGTTGCCCCTAACACCGTAAACAATTTCATCTCACTTATTCAAAAAGGATTTTATGATAACACTATATTCCATAGAGTAATTCCTGACTTCATGATTCAAGGCGGCGACCCTGATGGCACAGGTATGGGAGGCCCGGGTTACAGTATCGCCGGAGAATTCTCTGGCAACGGGTTCACCAATAACCTTCTGCATACAGAAGGTGTTCTATCCATGGCAAGATCACAGGCTCCTGACTCTGCCGGTTCCCAGTTCTTTATTATGGATGCAGCTTACCCTAGTCTAGATGGAAGCTACGCCGCTTTTGGTAAAGTAACCGAAGGTATCGAAGCTGTAAAAAGAATTGTGAGCCTGCCTCGTGACGGTTCTGATCGTCCAGATGAGCCACCAGTAATGAAAAAGGTGACGGTCGACACCTTCGGCGTCACTTACCCAGAACCCCAAAAGGTTCAGTAATTAGGAATAAGCAGAAGCGACGTTACCGTCCTCGAAAGAGGATAAACGTTTCTTGTAGAAATAAAAGAACATAAAAAACTCGGCAGTCCCTCCGAAGTTGTAATCGGATGGAGCTTGCCGAGTTTTTTTACAGCTTATCCCCGCAGCGATCTTCTGGTAAGTGCATGTTGACCATTACGCAGGAAGGTGCTGCGGCTATTTCTTAATAGCGCTATCCGGTCCTCTGCAAGCTGGTTCGCAGCGGCATAAGTAGGTATTCCGTTCAAACGGGAAATTTCCATTACGCGGGTAATATTATCGTAAATCTTCGCCACCTGCTTAAAGGCACGTTCCTTATTATAGCCGTTCAGCTCGTCCGCAATATTAATGACGCCACCTGCATTAATCACGTAATCTGGAGCATATACAATCCCCATCTCATGAAGTGCATCACCATGCGAGGAATCCTTCAGCTGATTATTAGCAGCTCCTGCAATCACTTTCGCCTTGATTACCCGTAAGGATTCGTCGTTAATTGTCGCTCCAAGAGCGCAAGGAGCATAAATATCACAATCTACACTGATGATATCGCCTGGATCTACAGCCTTAGCGCCATAGGCCTCTACTGCACGTTGAACGGCTGGTTTATGGATGTCCGTTACGATAAGCTGTGCTCCTTCTTCATGAAGATGTTTGCACAGTGTAAAGGCCACGTTCCCCACACCTTGAACAGCTACTGTCTTCCCTTCGAGCGAATCACTGCCAAAGGCGGCTTTAGCGGCTGCCTTCATTCCTTGGTAAACACCGTAAGCCGTTGCTGGTGACGGATTGCCCGAAGAACCGTACGTAGGTGAGGTGCCAGTAACATAATCTGTCTCTTGATAAATAATGTTCATGTCCTCTTCCGTAGTCCCTACATCTTCAGCAGTTATGTACCGTCCATTTAAACCTTGTATGTATCTTCCGAAAGCACGGAACATGGCTTCATTTTTATCCTTCTTGGGATCTCCAATGATTACTGTTTTCCCACCACCCAAATTCAGGCCGGATACTGCATTTTTATAGGTCATCCCTTTTGCTAATCGAAGCGCATCAACAATAGCTTCCTCTTCCGTAGCGTAGGTCCACATCCGTGTTCCACCCAGTGCTGGTCCCAGTGTCGTGTCATGAATCGCGATGATCGCCTTTAATCCCGATGCCTTATCCTGACAAAATAATAATTCCTCGTAGTCGTCCCGTTCCAATGCTGCAAACAATTCCATCTCCAATATCCCCTATCCCTTTGTCATATTCCTCATGCTGGTTCAAAGTTCATGCAATTAGAAGAGGATCAGTTGGATCCCCTCCCAAAATATTGTAGCAGAATACGCCGTAAAACAAAAAGAACTCATGTCACCATCTTAACTACTGATGGGGCATGAGCTCTTTTTATCCAATCTACTCTCATAGACAACTGTCAAAATGCTTTACAGTTTAGCAATCGTCTCTGTAAGTACCGGTACGATTTGTGATTTACGGGATACTACACCTTTAAGAAGGGCTTTATTGTCATCAAGCTTCACGTTGTACGCCTGTTCTACTGCACCTGCAACACGGCCCAGAGCCAGACCCACCGAATCGTTGTTGAGGATATCTGTAACTACGAACAGGAACAGATCCAATTCTTTTTCAGCAATAATGGAAGTCAGTGCAGTTTCCAGTTCAGCCTGCTTGGAGAGTACATCATTAACGTCAACCGCGTTCACTTGGGCGATTTCTACTTTGTATTCACCCATTTTGAATTCCTTAGCATCCAAGGAGATCAGTTGAGCGATACTCTTGTCGCTAAGATCAGCACCAGCCTTCAGCATATCAAGGCCGTAGCTTTCTGCATTTACACCAGCGATTTCAGCCAATTCGCGCGCTGCCGCTACATCTTCAGCGGTGCAGGTTGGAGATTTAAACAGCAAGGAATCAGAAATGATTGCAGACAACATCAATCCGGCGATGTCTTTAGGGATAGCTACACCGTTTTCTTTATACATTTTGTTAAGTATAGTAGCAGTACAGCCTACTGGCTCAGCACGATAGTATAACGGATGTGCAGTCTCAAAATTAGCGATCCGGTGATGGTCGATAACTTCAACTACACGCACTCGATCAATGTCATTCGCACTTTGTTGGCGTTCATTATGGTCAACAAGAATAACCTGATTAGCTTCTCCAGCTACGTTCTCTACCAGACGAGGAGCCTCTACTCCGAAATGATCAAGCGCAAATTGCGTTTCACCACTAACGTCTCCCAGACGAACTGGCTCAGCATCCCAGCCTAATTCTTTTTTGAGTGCTGCATAAGCAATTGCCGAACAAATAGTATCCGTATCCGGATTTTTGTGTCCAAAGACCAATGTTTTTTCCATTTCCAATCTCCTTACTATGTTTTAGTGAGATTAATATACCATACATTGATAGCGGCTTCCAGATTGTGCGGGCTGAAAAATTGGTTTAGCCTCTCCCACCTATGGTTGTTCACGTCTGGTCTTTGGAAGCGGATCTGGTTTGGACTCACCATGCAGCGGTTCATTATCGGAGAAAAGATCAGGATTCTCTTTTAGCATCAGGCTTAAAATATCCGTCGTTTCTACTGTTCCACACACTCTAACTAGCGCATCCCCGAAATTCCCCTTACGCATGGCACCGCCTTCCTCAAGCTCGCGTTCCACTTTCCAAAAATGCTCCGACCAAGAGAGACCACAATGTCTGCGAGAAGGCACCATGATTTCATCGCCACCCGGCGTCACAGTATATAATTCCTCATGACTATCCGTCATTCTGCCCGGAATATCCACCCACTCTTCAATACCGTGAATGAACGTATTCCGCCGCAGATCGACGCCCAGCAGTACTATTTCCGCCTTACGATCAAGCAGCTTGCCCCATACTGAACCACGGGCGCATGGCGTATCCCAACGTTCATCCCCTGCAGTAAACGCCTCAGCATCAACACCCAAAGCCGCTACAGAATGAGTCGGATGCCAAGAGCGAACAACGCCCGGACGTTTTCTGAACAGCTCCGGTAATATCCCAACACAAGATGGGGAATCTTGAACAGAGAAGCGTGGATTATCCGCATTAATATAAGCCCATGTATGCGTTGGCAAAACAAGCAGCCCGTCCTTCATATATTCGCTGAGTGCATCCAGCACCGTGTTCGCACCTCCTTCTACTTCGCCAACACTTTTTAACGAGGAATGAACTAGAATGGTCCCCCGTGGATCAATCTCCAACTCCTGTAATTGTTTCATCAAGCTTGTTGTTGTGTGCACTTATACTCTCTCCTTATGTATGAATTAAATTTCATGAAACATTAATATCCACTTGCAAAAGTTTGTTATTACTATTAAAATTATAGTAACTTAATAATATTCACCAATAATTCTATCGATATTAAAAATAATCCACAAACCCTAAGCATTTACACGGAGGTAACTACCATGAGCTTAACGTTAAAAGGACTTCACCATGTCTCAGCTATTACTGGCAAAGCACAGGAGAACTTTAAGTTCTATACAGAGGTACTCGGACTTCGTCTCATTAAAAAAACAGTAAATCAGGATGATATTTCAGTGTACCATTTATTCTATGGAGATGAGAAGGGCAATCCCGGAACCGAATTAACCTTTTTTGAACTTCCGATGGCGGGCCGCAACCGCGAGGGCAATAACAGCATCTCCGCCCTCTCCCTTCGAGTCCCAAGCGATGCCGCACTTACCTATTGGGAGCAACGCTTCACCGAGCTTAACGTGGAGCATGGGACGATACAGGTACTTGGTGGACGCCAGACTTTATCCTTCCGCGATCACGAGAGTCAACGTTTCATTCTCGTATCCGACGAAAATGATAACGGTGTTGCCGGCGGTACTCCTTGGGCTAAAAGCCCAGTGCCTGCCCAATATGGCATTGTAGGCTTAGGTCCCGCACATCTCACAGTCGAAAGTGCAGAACATACAGCGGTGGTGCTGGAGCAGTTGCTTGGCTTCCGCCGTATAGGAACCTACCCTTCAACAGTTGCCTGTCAGCCAGATGTGATCGTATTCGAGACCGGTGAAGGCGGGTCAGGCACTGAGGTACATCTGGAGGAACGCAATGATCTGGATCAAGAGCATTTGGGACGTGGCGGGGTACATCACGTCGCCTTCCGCGTCGATAATGAAGACGAATTGAAGCAATGGATCGAACACATCCGCCAGGCACAGCTTCCTAATTCCGGTTTCGTCGACCGCTTCTACTTCCGTTCCCTCTATTTCCGTGAGCCTAACGGCATCCTTTTCGAGCTAGCTACAGACGGACCAGGTTTTGCTACAGATGAGCCTATGGAAAGTTTAGGTGAATCGCTTGCGCTGCCGCCATTTCTGGAATCGAAACGCCAGCAAATCGAGGCGTATCTGAAGCCGCTGGATACTCGGCAATAAACCTCTTTCAGGTTACTAAATAAAAGGTGTGAGACGCTTATGCGCTCACACCTTATTTTTTATTGAAGGTTAGTAGCTTTCCCTACAATATCTAGTAGCTCCGAGAGGTTTCGAATTTCGTATTTTGGCTGAACGCCGGACTCATTAATCTTACCGAGCGGGTTAAACCAGCAGGTATCAATCCCATAATTAATTCCGCCTTGAATATCAGAGGTTAAGGAGTCACCCACAATCAATACTTTTTCTTTATCCTCAATCCCCAATTTGGCAAAAGCGTAATCAAAAATCCCGGTCTCTGGCTTCTGACATCCTGCCTCCTCTGAGATAATGATCTGCTCAAATGTATCACTCAGCAGCGAGCCTTGGATTCTGGAAGTTTGCACATCCTTGATTCCATTCGTGATAATCGCCAGGCGGCACTCTGCAAGCTCTCCGCATAGCTCGATCGCTCCCTGCATCAGAAAGGTTCCTTCGCCTAAGAAACGTAGATACGCCTCACTAAATGATTCAGGATCAAGCTCAAGCGCATGTGCAGCAAACAACCGATTGAACCGCTCTACCCGCAGCGCCGCAGATGAAATCCTTCCTTGTTCTAAATCCCTCCACAATGCGTGGTTAATCTCTTGATAACTGGCAGCATAATCTGCTGCACCTGTGGGCATCCCAAAGTGTAGAAAGGCATTAGACAACGCGTGACTTTCTGCCATTCCATAATCAAACAACGTATCGTCGGCATCAAATAAAATAACATCGTATTTCATAAATATCCCCCAAAGAGCTTTTCTCAACAAGGTACTACAGCGATGCTGGCAAGTCAACTTCACACCTCTCACGACAAAATTTTACTTTTTTAAGGTAGATTTAATCGATCTGTGGTATTTTAAAAAGAAAACGGTGGTGAGCGTCATTTTATACGTTTTATCATTTCTAATGTCATTTCTTATCGTCTACTTTCTAATTCCGCCGCTCGGCAAGCTTGCTTTTCGGCTTGATTTTGTGGACAAGCCTCGGCAGGACGTTGAGCGTAAAATTCATAGAGAGCCCATTCCGCTAACGGCCAGCTACGCAATATTTCTCGGATTTTTTGTTACTTATCTGGTGTTCGCGCGTGATTTCTCCATGGAGACTGTCGCATTATTTGTTGGTGGAGTACTGTTGCTGACCATAGGCACGGTGGATGATTGGTACAAAACGAAGGGCAAAGATTTCCCAGCCCTGCCCAAGTTAATTGTACAAGTTAGCGCAGCGATCCTGGTTTATGCTTCTGGCAACGCCTTTACCGGATTTTACAATCCATTTTCAGGTGATTATATCATTTTGCCAGTCATTCTATCGTTTCTGCTGACGATTATCTGGATCTTCGGCGTAACCACTGTTATTAATTTCTCGGATGGCATGGACGGTCTAGCTGGTGCCTTGACGGCCATTTCGGCGGTTACGTTATTCGTAGTCGCACTGGCGAAGGGTCAATCCTCATCTGCCATTATGGCAATTTCGCTGATTGGCGTTACGCTTGCTTATCTGCGCTACAATAAGCCGCCCGCCAAAATCTTTATGGGCGACGCCGGGGCAACCTTTCTCGGCTTCATCCTTGCGGTAATTGCACTCGACGGCGCGTTCAAGCAAGCCACCGTCCTGTCGCTGTTCATCCCTATTCTGGCGCTGGGCGTACCGATCTTCGACAACATTTTTGTCGTAGTCAAACGTTTCATCCAAGGCAAGTCCATTTATCAAGCCGATGCCACCCAGGCTCATTACCGCCTGCTTCGGGCGGGCCTGAACCAGAAGCAGGTCGTTGCCGTGCTATGCCTGATTAGTGTTTGTCTATCCTTATCCTCTATCATTCTGCTGCTGATCGAGACTTAATGTATTTTAGGGACTAAGGGCATGTCTCATATACTGAGACTGCCTTTTGAAGTTATAAAACGAGCAAGATTCCGATATGGAATCTTGCTCGTTTTGTGTTGGAGGGTAGCGAGAGATAGCTAAGATGCGAGAGTTTGCCAGAGCTTGCGAGATCTACGGGATCTACGGGATCTACGGTGATCTGCGGTGATCTACGGTGATCTACGGATCTACAGGATCTGCGGATCTACAGGATCTGCGGATCTACAGGATCTGCGGATCTACGGATCTACGGGATCTACGTAGATCCATGGCCAACTCCCCAGCTTTTACTCTTACGGACTCAGGCGCCGTTATTGGCGGATTTTCGGCCATTTAGTGGTGATTTCGGACTCCAGAGACGCTATCTACCCAAAATAGTCTCATATTCAGTCTATTTCTACCCAATAGCTGCATTGGAGTCCGATAGCACGCAAATTAGAGTGATTTGTTACTTTTAGCGACTCCTGTGTCCTTTAGCACCCTAACTCCAAATACATCAATCACCCATCGTTCTCTTGCGTAAACTCGGCTAATCTGCGATAAATTCCAACGATCTCTTCCATCGGCATTCTAACTAATCCGCTGGAAGAGGGTGCAACAAATTCACGGACACCATCTACCTTTGGAGGCTCGCCCCCTTGAAATCCCCAGTTAGCTTTTGTTCTGCGACTAAACTCTGTATACACACCCTTACCTACAAAACAGGCGACTTGAGGCCGATATTTCTCCAGCTTGGAGCGAAGCAATTCCCGACCCTCCTGGTATTCTTCACGAGTAATATCGTCGATTCCCCGTGTGGGACGGGCAACAATATTTGTAAACCCATAGCCCAGCTTAAGCAAGTCCCCATCCTCAGACGCATCATACAACCGGGGAGTAAGTCCAGACTGATGTAATATTCTCCAAAAATTATTCCGCGGATTCGCGTAATGATGTCCTACCTCGCCAGAACGGATACTAGGATTGAACCCAATAAATACAATCTGTAATCCGTGATCTAAGTGATCTGGAATTTCATCCATGTTATTATGCCTCCTAACTAAACGTCGATCTAGTTCAACTTACGGGGTAAACCCATTAAGACAGGAAGGCGGTATATGACCTGCCAACCAAACCTTATTACCCGCATTATAAAAGGTTGCACCCATTTGACCCGCTCTAATCGTATCAACGGTTAACAATATCAATTTCCCTCTGCGACTTCCGGCTAAACTGGCAAAATGAGTCCCTTCAGACAAATGAACATACTGCCGTCCCATCGATTGGAGTCCCTCCTCCAAAATCACAGAAAGCACACCAGAATGAGTTCCGTGAAAAAGTACAGCAGGCGGAGTCCCCGGCTCATAAGTGATTTTTGTATGGCTATGCCCGTACCGGGCTTTGATCCGGTCATCAACGATTTCCAATCGTTGCTTGTCGCAGCCTGCGACCACTTGCCGAATATCTCCCACAGTCACCTCTGACCATCTAGGAGTGCTGACAATAACAGACAGCAAATCATCCAACCTACAGGAACCATCCTCTGGATCCAAAATAAGACCATATTGCTCTGGGGTATGCCGCAGCAGCTTAGTCATAAATTTACTTAACGATACTTCCGCTGTATTGCTTAACATTATATTTCCACCTCAATGTTCCCTATTTATATTATTCTACAGTAAAAGATCTGCCGAAGCAGACTCCAGAGGCATTACAGCAATCGCACATCCATGTATTACCTCTTAATATGCAAAAAAAGACCATGGACTCTTTCGTCCATGGTCGGGCTTCACCTAAATACAGAACTCCTTACCAGTTAATACAGCAATGTTATTTTACCGGAAACGAATATACTGGTTCAGAGGCTGACCTGAAAGGTCCATTTCATCCTTATCCTATCTCCAAAAGCATAATCCAACTATCCAGTTTATGTCAACCAGTAGTCTTTTATCTGTAATCTTTTATCTGTAATCTTTTACTTACTTCTTAGCTTATTTCAGCAATGCTTTCAATTCAGATGTCATATCTGATTCTTTTAACATTACGAAATCGCTATAACCCTCTTTGTACATCAACTTCACAATGTAGTTGCCATTCTCAACACCATAATGGAAATGATGGGCCAAAACATCTGTTAATAGAACCTTATCCTTCGTAACAGCCGTACGATTCTTTTCACGCGCAAGCGCTACTCTTTGTTCAGGACTAGTAGGGTTCTTAGGTGTTTTCTCGTCCATATAATCATCTTTTATAATCTCTGCCGATTGGATATCTTCAGCTGTTATTCGTATTTTATCGGCATAACCTTTTTCGTTCATCCATTTCTCTAACTCATGAAAAGTTGACTTCCACGGATAATAATAACCATAATCTGTAGAAACTTGATTACTGTTCTCTTTTACCTTTACCTCTACTTGGATATTAGCCACATCAGGTTTTCCGTCCTTATCTATCTGTACTTCGTAGGACATATTCGAAATTTCGCGTTTGATAATCTGCTTTAGCTCTGAAATTTCCCCGGGATCCGAGATGGCTACTTTTTTATTCCTGTTAGTAACCCACATAAAATCCAGGTCTTTGTCTAAGAGAGCTAAATTATACTTTTCATACTTGTAAGCTTCGGTATCCTTAACCGCTTTGAGCTCTGATTCGAACCCCTTTTTAGGGATCCAGTATTCCCTCACTAGCTTGTCGCCGTTCTCCAATTGATAAGCCAGAGTAAAATATTCATAAACATATTGTCGTGACGTATGATCTGGACGTACCGTAACTACCGTTTGATGAAGTTTACGGACAGCTTCTATATAATCTTTATCATCGGAAAAAGGATTCTGCCCCATGTAGGGTGTAGTGTACAAATCATCCGTTGGGGTATACAACCGGTAGTTAGCTCCCATATATACTCCGCTAATCTTATCACCGGAAGGCACTCTGGCTTCATACCCCGTAACACTTGATACCGGGATATACAGAAGTAATCCCAACATTACTGCATAAACTGCAAACTCGGCTACCACTTTACGCGTCATAATCTGCCATGTTTTCCGAACAATCATTTCTGCGGCAACATAACCAATAATGGCTCCGATGGCATATCCACTAATCACCCAGCCCATTTGCTGTTGCTTCATTTGCGCAAAATAATTACCGGCAATAAGCATGGCACATAACATTACCCCTGCTTTAAACAGTGGATTGAAATATCCAAAAGCAATAGCCTGACCCGCTTTTTCCGTATTACGCTTACGGTATAACAGGTAGGACAACCCAATAAATAGAAGTGCCAATACCCCATAAATCCATAATTCTGTATTGGTGAAGGGTTTGCCGGTAAAATAATACACGATATGAACAAAAGGAGACCATATCTGCGAATTGGAATCATGCAAGTTAGAATTTGCATTTGCATAACCATAAAGATACATGGCTAAATGGCTGTGGATTAATGAGATCAGTACAGCAGGAAGAATAAGCAAAATATAAATGATAATTCCCTGAAGAATAGATTGGCCCGTACATATTCCCACAAAAACACTAAAGCAGAAGAGGAACAAAGTCAGAATACTAACTGTGATACACCATTGCCAAATATCTGCGCCTTGAAAAATATAAAAATTCCCACTCCATGGCTTAATAACGGCAACCACCCCAGCAGTTAACCAAACAGGCAGCAACAGTAAGGTAAGTCCACTCGTCAGATGAGCTGTAAATAAATGCTCTCTGCGTAAAGGCAGGCTATGCCAATGATCTGCGGGTGATTTTGCCTGAAGGTATCGGAATAAGAATAGTCCTGCGGCAACTGGGATCGTAATGATAAATAAGGCTTGCACACTACCAGCTATGCGAAATAAATGATCAATTTCCTGCGGTTTTGCATCCGGATTGTTGCTCATGAAGAGCTGCAATGGAAGAGCGAATAATAAGCCGAGTGCATATATAATCCCTATCCAGCCATGCTGGCGGAAGTTCTGGCGAAAAATACTGCTATTAAAGTAGTAATGGCTGCGCGTCATATCCGACATCCCCCATTTCATAAATAAAAATCTCTTCTAACGTCAATGGAAGCAAATCGAATACGTATGGCTCGTACACCTGAAAAGCCGCTTTGATCCGTTCACGATCCCCTTTTACAATATATAGGTTCACACTTCCCCGGCGCTCTTGATGCAGAACTTGTAACTTGGCAGCTAACGGAATCTCATGCCGTTCATCCCGAAACGCCACTTGAATCTTATGTGTATCCGCCTTAAGATCATCCAGATCCTTCTCAATCAACATCTTCCCACCATGCATAATCCCGACATGATCGCACAGATCTTCAATCTCACGAAGGTTATGCGAAGATATGATTACCGTCAGCTCGCGTTCAGCAACCTCCTGGAATAGCAGGTTTTTGATCTGACGCCGCATCACCGGATCTAATCCGTCAATCGGTTCATCCATAATCAGCACATCCGGCATACAGCTTAAACACAACCAGAATGACGCTTGCCGCTGCATCCCTTTGGAGAAACGACTGAGCTTGCGCTTTTTATCGAGCTGAAATACGGTTCCCAAATCTTCAAAACGCTTCTGATTCCAGCTCGGATAAATCGAGCGATAGAAGGCCGCCATTTGCAGCATGGTGGATTGTGGGAAAAAGTAAGGAGCATCCGGCATAAAAATAACCCGTTGCTTAGTCGTGGGGTGTTCGAATACTGCTTCACCATCCACCCGCACGGTCCCCTTATCTGGAGAGTAGATGCCCGCCAATGTTTTGAGCAGCGTAGTTTTGCCCGCGCCATTAGAGCCGAGCAGCCCATAAATTGTTCCTTTATGTACCGTTAAAGAGATATCGTCGACTGCCTTCTCGCCTTGAAATAACTTGCTGACTCCTCGAATCTCAATCATCACTCTTCCCTCCTTCTCTTTGCTTCTCCACTTGTTGGTACAAAGAACTAATCTCAGCTGCGGTAAACCCAAGGTATACCGCCTCCGCCATCAGCCTCAGCAACTCATTCCGGACTTCCGCTTTTTTGATCGCATTTTGTTCTTTTTTCATCGGGGCTACAAAACTTCCTTTCCCCTGTAATGAATAGATATACCCCTCACGTTCCAATTCACGGTAAGCCTTCTGAATCGTATTGGGATTCACGGTTAGCTGCTGGGATAAAGTCCTTACAGAAGGTAGCTGTTCATCCGTCTGCAAAATACCATACAGAATCATCTCCTTGACCTTATCGGTCAGCTGCTCATAAATCGGCTTCCGACTACGAACGTCCAGTTCGAACATAACCCTCCTCCTTCCACTATCTTGCATTAAATCCATTTTGGTGTGTATTAACTGTACTACTATTATTAATACAGTTTGATTTATATGTCAACAAAAAATCCCCAAGATTATCCTTTGGGGATCTATCTATCCCTTGTTATTAATCAAAATTACGTCCGATCGCGCCGAGCCAACCTCACCCCCCGTGGCTTTCGGACCCAGATGACGCTATTCGCACATTTTCCGCCTTTTGAGCGAAGTTTCGGACTCCAGTGCAGCTATTGCCTAAAAAGGCGCTCCTTTTGCGCGTTTTTCACACCAATAGCGGCTTTGGGGTCCGTTACAACTCCAAATGACGCTGATTCCTGCTTTTAAGGTCATCTGAGTCCGATCGCGCCGAGCCAACCTCATCCCCCGTGTATTTCGGACCCAGATGACCCTATTCGCACATTTTTCGTCTTTTGAGCGAAGTTTCGGACTCCAGTGCAGCTATTGCCTAGAAAAGCGCTCATTTTGCGCGTTTTTCTAGGCAATAGCGACTTTGGGATCCGTTACAACTCCAAATGACGCTGATTCCCGCTTATAAGGTCATCTGAGTCCGATCGCGCCGAGCCACCTTTGTCTCCCGGGGCTTTCGGACTCAAATGACGCTGATTTCCACTTTTAAGGTCATCTGAGTCCGATCGCGCCGAGCCAACCTCATCCCCCGTAGATTTCGGACCCAGATGACCCTATTCGCACATTTTTCGTCTTTTGAGCGAAGTTTCGGACTCCAGTGCAGCTATTGCCTGGGAAGATGCCCATTTCCGGGCATCCGCTACAACAAACCTCCTAAGTAAACCAAAAAAAAGAGACGTCCCTAAGCCATTTAGGCATAGAAGACGTCCCTTTGAGTATTAGTTACTGTAATTAAGCATACCAGCCCCATACGAAGATGAAGAGCGTACCGAATATCGTAACTAAACCAACGAATAAGGCATAGGCGATATTGATGTAAAGTTCTTTCTTGGTATCTGCTGATTCACCAATATGCATGAACAGGAAGAGCTGCAAGGAAGCCTGAATGAGGGCTGTAACAAGCAGGATTGCCATGTTCGCAGTGTTGGATAGATCAAGGTAGATTACAGCAAGTGCAGCCACAGAAAGGACAAGAGAGGCTAAGAAACCCATCACATGGCGAATTGGAAACAATTGCTTCATCATGCTACATCAGTCCTTTCAGATAGACGAAGCTGAAAATAAAGATCCAGACAACGTCCAAGAAATGCCAGTACAGCGAGAAGATAAAGGATTTATTGGCCGTAGCCGGATTAATACCTTGACGCTTCAACTGGATTAGAATAGCCGCACCCCACAGGAACCCGAACGATACGTGAGCTCCGTGTGTTCCCAGCAGTACAAAGAGACTGGATAGGAAACCACTGGTTTGAAGTGTAGCCCCTTCGTGAACATAAGTGACAAACTCCATGATTTCGATACCAAGGAAGCCGAGACCCATTAGAAGGGTTAGTCCGAAAAAGACCATCATGGCTTTTTGGTAACCATGCCGCATGGCATGAACCGCAAGACCAATCGTAAACGAACTTGTCAGCAGCAGCAATGTTTCGATCATCACCGGACCAATTTCGAAAAGCTCCGGCCCGCTAGGGCCGCTGGCAAAACGGTCTACCATTACAAAGTAAACAGTGAACAACGTAGCGAACAGTGCAATCTCCGCTCCTAGAAAAACCCAGAAGCCAAAGATTTTATTACTATTCTCTTCTGTTGAGTATTCAAGCGGCTTAGACGCATCTATTTTCATACTGTCTCACCCCGCAATTTCTTTTCAGTAGCAATAACTTCTTCTGCTGGGATGTAGAATCCGTGATCCCGATCAAAGGACATAGCAGCTAGAACAATGAGGATACCTACTCCAGAGAGGATCGCTGGAATCCAAAGACTGAAGACCAGAGAGAACCCTGCGATGAAGAAGATAACACCCAGAATAAATGGTTTTCCTGTGTTGCTAGGCATATGAATCTTAGTAATCTTATCTTCAAAAAGTGGTACTTTATCTTGTTTAGCAGACCAGTATGCATCGCGTGTTTTTACATTTGGAACCACTGCGAAGTTGTAAGCTGGAATCGGGCTTTTCGTTGCCCACTCCAAAGTACGTGCATCCCATGGGTCGCCATCAGTATCTCTTGGTTCGTAACGAGTACTCCAGTAAATGTTATAAACCAGGATTACAAATCCAATCGCGAGACCGATCGCACCTACAAATGAAACCATACTCAGCGGGCCAAATCCAGTGTCCGCAGAATATGTGTATTGTCGACGGGTCATACCCTTAAGTCCGAGAATAAACAGCGGGAAGAACGATACGTTAAAGGAAATAATAATCCACCAGAAGGCATGCTTGCCAAGACGTTCATTCAGACGGAAACCGAATACTTTAGGGAACCAGTAATGGAAACCTGCGATAACGGCAAAGACCGCACCTGGAATAAGAACGTAGTGGAAATGGGCAACCAGGAACATCGTATTATGGTACTGGTAATCGGCACTGGCCATAGCCAGCATGACACCTGTTACCCCACCAATCGTAAAGATCGGAATAAAGGCCAGGGTGTATAGCATAGGTGTCGTAAAGGTTATTCGCCCTTTTCGTAAGGTGAATAGCCAGTTAAATATTTTCACACCTGTTGGTACGGCAATGGCCATGGTTGTAATCGAGAAGAAGCTGTTAACCATAGCACCTTGACCCATTGTATAGAAATGGTGAGCCCATACTAAGAAGGACAAGAGGGAAATGATCAACATACTGAATACCATGGATGTATATCCATACAGGTTCTTTTTAGAGAAGGTGGCGATAATTTCACTATAAATACCGAATGCCGGTAAGACAACGATATATACTTCAGGGTGACCCCATACCCAGAAAAGGTTGGCCCATAACATATCCATACCGCCATTGGCCATCGTAAAGAATTGAGAGCCGAACAGCCGGTCGAACATCATCAACGCAAGTGCTACCGTAAGCACAGGGAATGCGAATACGATAATTACGTTGGTGATCAATACGGACCAAGTAAACATCGGCATTTTCATCAACTTCATGCCTGGTGCACGCATTTTCAGAATCGTTACAATAAAGTTAACGCCTGTGATGAGCGTACCAATACCTGAAATTTGTAGTGCGAGCGAGTAATAGTTATTACCCACCGTTGGACTGAACTCTAGACTTGCTAGCGGGAAATATGCGGACCAACCAGCATCTGGCGATCCCCCGATAACAAACGAAATGTTAAGCAGCATAGCTCCAAAGAAGAAGAGCCAGAAGCTGACAGCGTTCAGACGCGGGAAGGCAACGTCTCTAGCGCCGATTTGCAGCGGAACGATAACATTCATCAGACCGATAATAAACGGCATGGCCATAAAAAGGATCATAATCAAGCCGTGTGTTGTAAATACCTCGTTATAATGCTGTGCGTCAAGAAATTTCATGTCCGGGGCTGCTGTTTGCAGCTTCATCATAATAGCGTCAACGCCGCCGCGGAAAAGCATAAGCAATGCTGCGAGGATATACATAATCCCAATACGTTTGTGGTCAACAGTAGTCAACCATTCGCGCCATAAATATCCCCATTTTTTAAAATAGGTCAGGCCGACAATAATCCCGATCGTAGCCAGAACAATACTTGCCATAGCTCCGTATATCAAGGGTTCGCCGTGGACCTTAAATTTATCCCAATCCATTAGGAATCGCTCCTTTCAAGTTGTTCAATTAACATTGACTAGTGTCCGTCATGTGTTGTGCTCTCTTCTAATGGAGAACTAGGTGTCGGCTCATCCAGTTCTGGATTAGGCTCGGTGTTGAATTCCGTCTCACTGGATGGTGCTGGAGTCGGGTGAATTTCTTTATTATCCTGATGCTCCATGCTTCCGTTATCCGTATCCATTTCAGTGCCACCATTACTCATATGGTCACCATGGCTTCCCGGAGGCGGGCTAAAGGATAAGTGAGTATTCGTATACGTTTTACGTCCGACATGTTCCATTTCCAAAAGACCTTTAAATTCATCTTCCGTCAGTGGACCCGCCGTTTCTTTAACGTCTTTCACCCATTCCTGATAATCCTTATCTGTCATCGCAAGTGTTTCAAACTCCATGTGGGCAAAGCCCTTACCATTAAAGTTCGCATTTCTTCCGACATAAGAACCTACAGTATCAGCTGAAAGATGCAAGGTTGTGATCATGTCGCTCATCGCGTATTTTTGTCCTCCCAATTGTGGGATCCAAAGACTTGAGATTGTACCGAAAGAATACAATCTGAACTCTACAGCGCGGTGAACTGGAATATTAACGTAGTTTACTGTTTCGATCCCTTCCTCTGGATAGCTGAAATGCCATTTCCAGTTAGAGGAGGAAGCATAGATTACAAGCGGTTTCTGATCTTTATAATCCGCTGCAACATTTTCTACATCTACTGTTGTTTTGACGGTGACTACGGAGAGGAATGCCACGATAATAATCGGAATGGTAATCCAGATAGCCTCCAGCCATTTGTTTCCTTCCTCGTGAGGAGGAATATAATCTTCGTTGCTTTTTTTAGCACGGTATTTCAAAAGAACGAAGACATATAAGATGTAGACAACTGCCAGAACACCGAGCATCATAACAATGGAGAGAATGATCGTGTCAGATAAAGTTCTTGCAGCCGGCCCCTTCGGATTCAGAACAGCGATTGAACTGCATCCTGGCAAGAGTAAAATTAGGCTGAGAAATAAAGCGTATAACGGTCCCTTTTTGTTCATGCTTAAGCTCCTTCCTTCAATACTTCTTTTATTAACCCTCAACATTAACCTTTATATATAGTAAGAATTTATGGGGAAGAAAGCAAAAGACTTATTTTTCCATTTAGCCTAAAAAAGACCTTAATAATGGCGAACAAGTTAAATATGTGTGATCAATTTGTTACAAGTTTCTAATAGTATGATAAAGATCACTGTAACGGCGCTGTTTATGGGTTGAAAAATTCCGTTCAAACTTTGTTCAATAGTTTACTAAAGTTGCTAATTTGGACACATCTATTTTGCGCAAAACGGGGTTATTTTAACCATTTTTGTTGATGCGTCAGTATTTAGCCGGAGTTACGTGCTTTTTATGATTGTGGTTGAAATCACAGTTAACTACTAAAAGGTAACAAATTATTCTGCTGGGGGTTACAATCTCTCAAATTTCATTCTATCAATGTATGATAAGGTAATAGACAAATATACATAGATAGGAGATTTTTGACGATGTCTTTAAAGAAAGTATGGCTATTATTAATCGTATTATTCATAGGTTCTGGATCAATACGAGCGATAGATTCAGTGAATGCAGCAGGTGCAGGCTCCCTTAGGTTAGGTGTGAACGATAAGTTAACAACTATTGAAGCAGTTTCGGTAAAAGATACCTATTACGTTCCTCTACGTGATCTGTCACAGGAACTTAAGTTAACGCTAACTGGAGTGAGTGATGGGATAAAAGTTACAGGTCAGAACAGATCAATCAAACTGCTGAATGATCATGCAACAGCTACTCTAAGCGATGGAAAGACCATATCCATGAATACATTTTTGAAAAACGGAAAAACCATGGTTCCACTGAAATTGACTTCTTATCTTGGTTTCGGAATTTCCTTTAAAGCAGATCAAAATTTATTGCGTGTAAAAGATGGCTCAGCTACATTAGATGATGCAACATTTGTGAGTAAATTTAAAAAGGAAATGAAGCCAACCGCAACTCCTGGAACTTCTACGCCAACTGTTGGGAAGCAAGGTAAGACCGTATACCTCACCTTTGATGATGGACCAACGGCCACTACTTCTACATTGCTTGATATTTTGGCAAAATATGATGCGAAGGCAACTTTTTTCATGATCGGACCGAATATGAACCAGCATACTACGCAAGTGAAACGGATTGCGAATGAAGGACATGGTCTCGCATTGCATGGAATGACGCACCGGAAAGAGAAGTTTTATGCTTCACCTGCCGCTGCACTGGGTGAGATGGATAACGATAACGCCATTTTGAAAAAGATTACAGGTCAAAGCACCACACTAATTCGTCCTCCTTATGGAAGCAAACCTTATTTCACAAAGACCTTTAGAGATAAAGTGTTGGCTCAAGGTTATCATCTGTGGGATTGGAACGTGGACTCTGAGGATTGGAAATACAAGGATGCTAGTACGACGATCTATAATTCGGTTATGAATCAGGTTCATAAGCTGCAGAAATCGCAGACCAATCCAGTTATTCTGATGCATGATCAAAAGGCTACACTTAAAGTGCTTCCTCGTATTTTAGAGTCATTGAAAAAAGAAGGATATACCTTCCACGTCATTAGCTCAGATCTGAAACCTCTGAATTTCTGGAAGGATACACGCTGAGTTTTTATTAAAAATCAAGAGGGCATCCCCACAGCTGTGAACTAGCTGTTAGGATGCCCTCTTTTTTTCAGGTCTTGATCTAAAAACTAATTTTTATTTAATCCGATCACATTCGCGCTCCCGAGTTTTTCTATCGGACCCAGATGACCTTAATTGCTGGATTTAGCTATATTTCGGACGCTATCGGACCTCATAGCCGCTATTGATGCGAAATAAACCAGTTTTCAGCGTTTTCCACACCAATAGCTGCGCTGGTGTCCGAAACTTCGCCCCAATGGCGATAAATGGGCAAATAGCGGCGGCTGTGTCCGATAGCCTGTGGGGGTAAGCATAAGCCCACGTTATCGGACCCAGATGACCTTAATTGCTGGATTTAGCTATATTTCGGATGCTATCGGGCCAATAGCCGCTATTGATGCGAAATAAACCAGTTTTCAGCGTTTTCCACACCAATAGCTGCGCTGGTGTCCGAAACATCGCTCCAATGGTGATAAATGGGCAAATAGCGGCGGCTGTGTCCGATAGCCCGTGGGGGTAAGCATAAGCCCACATTATCGGACACAGATGACATTAAACTGGGGAATATCAAGTAGATAGTGTGTTTAAAAAACTAGAGAACAGCCGGGGACACTAGGGTTACGGGGTACAGGGTACAGGGTACGGGGTACGGGGTACGGGGTACGGGGTACGGGGTACGGGGTACGGGGTACGGGGTACGGGGTACGGGGTACGGGGTACGGGGTACGGGGTACGGGGTACGGGGTACGGGGTACGGGGTACGGGGTACGGGGTACGGGGTACGGGGTACGGGGTACGGGGTACGGGGTACGGGGTACGGGGTACGGGGTACGGGGTACGGGGTACGGGGTACGGGGTACGGGGTACGGGGTACGGGGTACGGGGTACGGGGTACGGGGTACGGGGTACGGGGTACGGGGTACGGGGTACGGGGTACGGGGTACGGGGTACGGGGTACGGGGTACGGGGTACGGGGTACGGGGTACGGGGTACGGGGTACGGGGTACGGGGTACGGTTTAACAGGTTACGGGGTACGAGCATACCGATCATCGCCGAAGTTTTTATTGTTTCCATCCCTCTGTCTTGCCTGCCAATAGTGTCGCTGGAGGTCACATAGCATATGTTTGCCCGCAACCTACTGAGACCAACTTACATCTCTCCCACCTTGACCAACTGAGATCAGCTGGCTCGCACTTGCTCCCAATGTGCTAAAACCACAAACAGCAGAGCAGCGATCTCCGTTACTGGAGAACCGCTGCTCTGCTGGTTTTAACAATATTAAGAAGCCTATAGTTTGAAGCTGGACAATGTTTTTTGCAGATCTTCTGCCAGTACTGCTAAATACTGAGCTGAAGCCGACATTTCCTCCATTGCGGATAGTTGCTCCTGACTCGCTGCACTTGTGTCCTGAACACCCTCCGCCCCTTTACTTGATATAACGTTGACCTGTTCCATAGCTGCTGCCACACCTTGTGATTCTAAGGCGACATGAGCAACAGCTTCTCTGATCTCCGCTGTCTGCAAGGTAGCTTCTTTAATGGAAGTCTGAATCTCATGAAACGCTTGAGATACCAGATGACTTTGAACTACGCCATTGGTGACTAGCTCAGTACCCAAAGCCATGGATTCTACTGCGCTTTCGGTTTGCTTTTGGATATGTGTAATAATATCTGTAACCCGCAAAGAACTATTTCTAGTTGCTTCCGCCAGATTACGAATTTCTCCAGCAACTACAGCAAATCCCCGTCCATGCTCACCGGCCCGTGCTGCTTCTATAGAAGCGTTGAGCGCAAGCAGATTCGTCTGTGTAGCAATACCGTTAATCGTTGTAATAATTGTATTAATCTCTTGTGACAATGTCCCCAGATTAGAAACAATCTCCTGACTCTGAGTTACACTGAGGTCAATTTCCTTCATCTGCACAATGATTTGGTCTACAGCCTCTACTCCACGATCCGATGAACCGGAAACTACGCCCATTAGATCCGACATTTCATAGCTGCTGCCCTCTACGGCTGCAATATCATTGGTCATTGCTTTTATGGAACGTGTTGTATTGTTAATGCTCTCTGTCTGTTCATCAAAACCCGCGGCAATCTCTCCAGAAGATACAGCGATCATTTGTGAAGCCAATGAGGTCTGCTCAGCACTAGCGCTCATCTCTTCCGATGAAGCTGACAGCAGTTCTGCACTCTCTGCAATCCCTTGCATCATCTTCCGCAAGCCCTGCAGCATATTGTTAAATGAACTGTTAATTTGGCCGATCTCATCCTTGGCGGTGTACGTTGCTACCACGGTCAAATCTCCATCTTCTGCCCGCTTCATTAGTCCTTGCAGTTCTTTAAGGGGTTTTGTTATCAGTCGAATAATTGCAATACTAATTACGAAACAAATCACCCAGGCGAACGTAATCATTATGGTATTGTTTACCCGCATGCTTTTAGCGGTTGCCATGGAATCTGAATTGTGTTCATCAGCATCTTTAAGCAAAGAATCACTAATTCCTTTAAGTAGGTTGATCATTTTTTCACGGGATTCGTTAAATTCGCCTGAAAATACTTTATAGGCCTCTTGATTATGATTACTATCAGCAATCTTTATAATGTTATCCCGCTGTGCACGATAATCTGGCAAAAAGGACTCATACTCTTTGATTTTACTTACAATAGCAGGATCATTATACTGAATCGCTTTCACCTTGTTCATAAGTTCATTATTATCCTGAACCTTCACTTGAATACTCTCAGAAAGTTCTTTGTTTTTGCTGGCATTTACGCTAATCAAACGCTCCAAAAGATAGGATTCAATAGCCCGATTATTCGTACGCATCTGCCCTACGTAAGAAACAGGCAATAAATTTTCATTATATGTCTCATTTGTCTTTTCGGCCATTCGGGTCATCGTGATGATGCCTATGCCACCTACAACATTCACCATGATTACAGCGAATACCAAAAGCAACCCTATTTTGTATTTCACTTTCAAATTTTTCATCTACACTCCGCCTTCACATTATCTTATGATCTATCTATTTTTATCGGTCGGAAGGGCTAAGAGTTTGATGATTTTTTGAATATTGTGTCGAATAAAAGTATATATTGTCATAAAACGACTTTCCTCCAAATATAAAAAGGGCGGGCACCCGATCCGTTAGTTACTCCGAATCCATGTACCCGCCTAATCAATCCTCTTCCTTATTCTCCAGAGGTATAGTACCAATATAAAGTATCACCGTTCTGCAAAATATAGCTGTCTGCACTTATGCTTGGATCAGCATCCCGGTTCGTTTTATACTTCCATCCGCTGCTTGGGCCTCCGTCAAATTCAGCCAACCCGTCAATAGACTTCACGTAGATGCTTCCAGCGTTGCCGGATGATACTACCTTAGTGCCTAATTGACTGACTAGTAAGCTATAAGCCGTTTCGCCCTCTTTTAGAGCTACTGTTGTACTGGCTAGGATAGTTCCCTTCCGGCTATCTCCAATTACTGAAAGGGTAGCGGTAGCTTTAGCTGGAGCAATAACAGACGATCCAACAGTCAGAGACTGAGTATAACGCGCTACGCTCGGTACGCTGTCTTTAACATAACCGGTAACAGTCATTGTATAGCTATTTGCCGGGAGACCCCCCTCAATAACAGCTACACCTTGTTCATTCGTGATTACCTTCTTATCACCAATCGAAACCTGCACACCTGCAGCTGGTGAGGTAACCGGATCAGAAGTGAAGCTGTCCTGATTCCACACCCACTTTTTCTGGGAAACCTTTACGGTAAAAACTTCATCAGCTTTTGGCTGCGTTGGGGAAAGCGCCACAGAATCTATAACCTGTGTATTTTCACCTGCATAATAGACAAGCACACGATCGGATTCCTGTAGTTCGAACGCATCCATACCCACACTTGGATATATCCACTCCCCGCCGCGTGATACTACGAAGCTCCACCATCCGTCGTAAGTACCTTGCGAAACTCCATGGATACCTGATACAAAGTTGCCATAAGACGATTTGGTGATATCTACTTTAAAATCATCGGTAGACCCTAGTTGCTGCAACGCTTCAAGAGCATTGGAGGCTTTTAAAGTCCCTTCACTAATCAATCCTTCCGGGCCTTCAACGGTAAGAGAAGCTGTTACATTCTTAGAAATTACCTTTATAGCTTTTGTATATTTAGCAATCGTTGGGGCTTTGCCTTCACGGTAGCCAGTTACAGTCAGTGTATAGTCACCTGCGGGCACATTTCCTGAGAATACGGCCTCACCTTTAGCATTCGTCGTTACCGTCTGAGCTCCAATTTGGACCTGAACACCCGCAGCTTTTGCAGTTACAGGAGAGGAAGTGTTCGTAGCAGCGTCCCATTTCCACGTCTTACTAGTTACAATGACGTTAAAAGAATCGCCCTCTTTAAGATTTGCTTTGGAAAGCGTAACGGAATCCACAAGCTTAGTGTCATCTCCGGCATAATAAACCAGTACCTGATCTGAATCTTTAAGTACAAAATCACTCATGCCTACATCGGGATTAATCCATTTTCCGTCACGTGATACAACATACATCCATCCGTCATAACCACCAAAGCTTCCAGCAGCAATACTTCCGATGCCAGTCACATAACTGCCCGAAGGATTCGTGATCGGCAAGTTCGTTTGAAGCGCCAGCTTCTCTAACGCTCCAAGTGCGTTGCCAGCATAGGCGTACCCTTGTGCCAACGTGGCCCGTGGTCCCTCAATCGTTACAGGAGCGTAGATGAGTGAGCTCTGAATGGAGGATTTGGAAAAATCGTATAGCTTACTGTTGCTTCCTTTATACAGCAAATTATAGGCAACCAGCGCCTGAAGCCCTTGCTCTGTCGCCAGAACATTACTGCTTCCACCACGGCTATGGGTGAAGCTACCATCAGCTAGACGATAGCTAAGCAGGTTCTCCATTAGATCCACATTGTTTTTGGTGTATTCTAATCCACTAGGATCAACTCCGAAGGATGTGAGTCCAAGGATTGCTTGTGCGCTACTTTCAACACTGTCACCGTAACCCCCATGGGTATCTTGAGCTGCGGATAACCAGGATACGGCTTGTAGCCCTGCTAAGTAGGCTTCGGGATTATTTTTATGTGCCGCCAGAGCCGTCAAGGTTATCGCTGTCATATCAGGCTCACTTGTGCCTGAGGTTAGTGCAAAGCCCCCATCCGGATTTTGTTTGGAGAGAATCTCCGTAAGAAGCTTATCCACCGTCCATTTCGCGTCACTTGGAATATTATATTTACCAGAATCCAGCGCAAGTAAAGCATATACCGGATTATTAAGCGTCTGTTCACCGAGCTTCCTATTATTATAAATTTTCTCAATCAGATTATAGCCGGGAGTTGATCCATTACCAGCAAAGCTAGTAGGATCTGCACCAATCGCTCTCACTGCGAGCACGATTCGAGCATAATCGGTGACATTGGCAAAATTCCCAGCTGCCTCTTTTACTTTTTTCTCAAGCTCTGAATGGTAACTAGCTGGCAGCTTGTACCCTGCTTGCGCTAATCCAATGGCTTGCCAATCAGATTGCACGCCACCTTTCAAGAGATATTCTGCAGCCGCATAAGTCGCATCCGCAACATTAATCCGTTCCGCAACAGTTGCTTCCAGACCAGAGCCAGCGCTCGCTTCTGCAAATATTTGTCCTGCCGGAACAAGAGATGTTCCTAGAATTGAAATGACCACGAATAAGGCCAGCCCAAGTGCTACAAACTTGGAAGACATGATTTTCTTCATTGTTTAACCTCTTTCTGAATAAGAATGGGTACTGCTGGGAATAAGACGCATAACATAAAGACCGCCCCTTTGGAGGGCGGTCAGGGAAGATTACAAATCGAGGCTGCGGCGCTTGCTTCCTGCCGATAGTCCATCTGTATATGTTCCACATTCTTACCCCACGAAGAATAGAAACGCTCACAAAAAAGGCAGGTCTCCTGGCTAATGCTTCATCGCTGTTCTTCACCTTCCCACCCTACCTTCAGGGCAGTGGCTTATAGAAGAAACGCTCCGCACATACAGTGGCGGGACCGCGCCGGACTCTTGCACCGGACTTCCCTTTTAAGCAGACGACTAGATTGATAGAGTCTGCACCTTTTCCAGTATGTAGTATCTTATTTTGACATCCATAATCATATCTATTAATACATAGCATGTCTATAGAAAAGCTTAGTAAGGGCAGCAAAAAAATGAACAGCAATACGCCACCTGCCGGTAGGTATTGCTGTTCAGAAAGCTTGTTATTCGGCTGTTCCTTCCGGACTTGCAGTTGGGGAAGGTTCAGCACTTGAATCAGAAGCTGGTGGAATATTAGGGTCGGGATCTACGATCAATGTAAATCTTCCGGCTTTAATCATACTTTTCTCTAGAATTGTCGCTCCAGGCTCCAATGTAACCTCAACCTGATATGATGGTTGTTCACCTTCAGTCACAGCTGTTGCGGAAGGCAACCCAGTGCTGTCCTCAGTATCAGAGGAAGGCGTAGGAGACGGAGAAGCATCAGCTACTGCGTTAGTAGCATCTGCACCTTCTGCTGTTCCTCCAGTAGTGCCAGCGGCATCTGAATCGTCAGCGGCGTTTCCCTCATCCGTCCCATCCGTTGACGGCACTGGACAAGTGCCATTCGTAGCAGCGACCTTAAAGCTTTTATCTATCTCTGTAGACGAAGACATTGAACTAATCTCAGTCGGTTGAAACTGCACACAGTCATCTGCACTTGCGAAGGTGAACACCAATATGCTGCTCCCCTTATCTCCTTCGTCGCTCTGATCCTTCAAGTATACTGAAGCCGGAGGCAGCACATTGCCTGCACTCTGAACAGGGGTCGGCTCAGGGCTTGTCCCCGGCAGAGCCGTCTTCGTATCATCCGGACGCAGCATACTGAATACGATAATTGCAATAATCACCAGAATACCCGTAATGGAGCCGGAGATTAAGAGTCGAAATCGGCTGCGGCTGATCCAGCGCGCCAGCGGGGAAGCCAGTTGGGAGCGGGCTTCATTGTACACATTTTGCAGAGCAGGCCGAGCTGCCGCGACATAGTTCTTTCGGAATTCCCGATTCTTGAACGCTTCACGATCACTGCTCAGGAAATACTTCAGAATCGCTTTGCGGTAACCCGGTTGCAGCTTTTTATTCGAAACCGTAAATAAAGGATTGCCTTGCGACCAAGCAAAAAACCGATAGATGATTTCTTTGTCGGAACCGGCTTTACGCTTTAGCAGCTCCAGAAGCGCATCGTAATCCAGCGGACCCCCTTCACGCTGAGTTGTATAGTAGAAGGCTAGCGGAAGCCGTTCAAAGGGTTCCAGAACACGCGCCTCTTTTAGCAAACGACGACCCAGTAGCTGCACATCGTCTAGTTCCTGCGGAGACAATCCTGTAAAAATCTCTTCATTCGGCTTCTCTTCACCAAACCAGCGGTATGCTGCACGCAGCGCATTCTCTTTCTGCTTGCTAATCCTATCCAGTGGCGGCTGCCAATCGACAACATTACCATACCGTAAAAAAACTACCTCCAGAAGCTCCTCCTGCGTCATATCGGAAAGCGATAAGCGGTTCAGTAAGAATCTATCTGCTGAAGCAGCAAGATCCTGCATTAGGGAGAGTGCCTTAGGAGCAACTCCTGTTCCTTTGCGGCGATCTTTTTCTGCCTTATCTACAATTTCATGAATTTCCGCTACAGAAGCCACCGGATCATGTTCCAGCTGGAGCTTTTCAAGCAAATAATCCTTCACAGCATTTTGAGCAAAAGACTGCTCTAACGCCACTGGCAGGAACCGCCCCCAATGGAGTACAAAGCTCAGTATATCCGCAGATCTGGACGCCGCAGCTAGTCTTGATTCCATATAAGGCTCAAGTAGCTGCTTACGGAAATATGTTTCAGACATCACGCGCTGGAAGTAGGCTCCACTTAACTCATCATTACTCTCAATGATCCCGTAAGCGGCACTCAAGATATCCTTGCGGCCCGCTTCCACACTATGAAGCATCCCATTGATGAAATAATCCACGATTCTGACCCTGTAATTGTGATCCTTAAGTACAAAATACTCCTTAAAACATTCCATAATCGCCGGATCTGGCACATTCCTTTGCCGAATCAGATCAAATTCCCGGTCGAACCGTTCTAAGAAAATATCGTTCAAGCGGATTCTAGAATGAATTGCACCGTCTGGTTTAAGGTAAGAGAGCAAACCACTTAGCACCGCACTCTTATTCTCCGTATATAAATGCTCGTTCCCTTGCTCAATCTCATAAAATATAGCCAGCTCATTATAGAAAGCAAGGGATAGCTTATGCTCAGGACTCTCTCCACGCAGAATCTGATCGGCGAAGCTTACAAAGTCGTTAATATCTCCTGGATTCAGCAGTAACAGCTTCCACACCAAATCAGCATAAGGCTGGCGGGACTCACCAAAATCGACATTTCCCATCCGTCCGGAAGCCAAATCGAAGGTATAATCCTTCTCAATACTGCGATCACCGGGACGCAGCGAACCTTTTTCCACAAAGCTAAGATGTATATATTTACGGCTTTTCGGTTCATTCGCATACGTAATCACGCCTAATCTACGGCGGAATTCATACGGCAGCACGCTATACAGAATTTCTGTAAGCTCCACCGCCCGCGCGGACAACTCCGTGATAGGTACGTTTAGAGCCACGTAGATTTTTTTCTTACCTGCTACAGAGAGCATCACAGCTTGCAATAACGCCTTGAATATCCCTTCATCAATCCCTAACAAGCGTAAGCCTGCGATTGGGTCAGGGCTGCGGTCTGTGCGAACAACTGGAATAGAGGGCAGCTCCGGCAAAGTTCCACCAAGCTCTCCAGTATAACGCTCTGCAAAATCAGCATGCAGCCAGTCCCCATAGCTCTGGACTATTTCTTCGGAACGTGAAGCAGGAACTACATAGTTATGTGCAAAAAAGGCGCTTCGTTGGCCTGTGAAATCGGCCGCTTGATAACGACTAAGCCCAATAACTGTATCCCCGTTCTCAGCATGAAATAGGTGCAGCGCTCCAGGATATGCAGCCTCATCCTTCTCCCCACGCGCGGTCAACTCCGCAGGAGCATCGTAGAGGCAGAAGGGATGAAGGATTTTTTTCACAAAATTATTGTCTAGACTATCTGATTTCGCTACCGTATCGAAGCCTTCTGTGGAACGAAACACTCCGCGACGTTCGCGGGTATACATCTGTTGGGCGATTGTTGACCCTGAGAAACCATTCACGGGCCGTCGCTCCCCTCAATATACTTCAGCTTATGCAGCAGCCAAATAAAAGGCTCGTCTACACGAATCGGGCTTACTACACCCTCAATCTTTTGATTCACAGGATTGCTGCCCAACGCAGATACTGCAAAATAACCCGTATTCGCGAAATAAACATCCATCGTATCTTTAAAGGGTCTGTCCACCTTACCAATAAATCTGCGAATTTCCCCGTCGATGTTATGGAACTCGTCCATGTTTAATGTTTTGCGATGAACATAGTTATTGAACACATTGCTGTTGGACTTGATATAATCGCCATCCTCATCCTTCAGCGAATGCAGCATATCACTTTTTGCAAGTACAACCGCTGTTGGAATGTCTGTCTTACTCTTTTCCTGATAGGCAATAAAATCACCAAACATCGTCAGCACCACATCGCGCGGCTCGTCATATTGTGAGACCCATTCTCCGGGGCGGTCACCGATGTTAATATGAATCTTTTCACGGATAGAACGGATTTGCAGCGGATCGACCATAAACAGAATACCCGCAGAGTTCTTGATATGCTGACCATGAAGTCCAAGATAATCCTGATCCACCATACCCTCACCTGCTACATCAAAGAATACAAGTGTCAGTGGCGGTTTATTTTCATCCTTAAAGACAAACTGAAAGATAAAAGGCTCCTGCATTTTTTCCTTCTGTGTAGAAGCCAGCAGATCCCCGCGCTCAAAAAGCGGTTCTTCATACAATGTACGGAACTTACGGCTAATCTCTGCATTAAGCGGCATACAAGCGGCATCAAAATGACCTGCTGTAGTATGCTGCAACGTGTGGATCAACGAGGTCATATACACCGATTTCCCGACTTGGGATGCCCCGATAATCGATATGATGTTACTTGGCACCTTCCCGGCAGTCACCGGCAGCTCATTATGGCAGGCCGGGCAAAGCCGTCTGCGCGTAAGCACACCGTAACGATCCGTAAGCCCAGTTAACACATGATCCGTGTAATGATGATATTCTTCCGGAATATCCGCCGGGTTGATAATCGCTTCTATGTCATCTACCGTATCGAGCCCGAAGCGCTCACGGTATTTGTTCAAGGCGTCATCCTCACCCAATGCGTAATTTTCATCGTCCTCCCGGCTGTGCATAGCCCGAAAGACGACATCCTCCGGAGAGAATTTGGTGAAGCAATACGGACACACTATATCGTAAAAAAGCGGCCGCGGCTCCGGCTGATTCTTTTTCATAAAACGGCTAAAAAAAGACATCTACTCATCCTCCCAAAAGTTGTATCTACGTACTTGCTATGAACGCACTGCTCATTACCCGCTTGTACACGTAGACCGAGTCTCACTCCGGTACCAATTCGTAATAAAGCCCATATTTCTTGCCATCGGTGAAAAAGATGCGTACAAAATCATCCTTACCGATTTCAATCGGCGGAAGTACATTGCGTCCAGGAGCGAAATCCTGGACGAAGGGAAAGAGAATACCATCCTCTTTCCCTGCCGGATGCCCTCCACGTTTCTTGACATAACAGAGGACATCCCGTGCCACGGGCACTTCTGCCGTAATCGCCATATGTACGGTCTTTTGTTTTCCGAATAAGGCTTTTTTTTGTTGAATGGAATAATAGATCCGGGCTTTGCCTGCACTGACCATCACCCGGTTCACACCATCATTTTGCCTCACCAGGGCAGTCTCACCGTTCTCAGCAAGACGAGCAAATATCGTATAGGATATCAATCCGATCTCATCCAATCGATCACGATAACCATTGTTAGATTTGTATTCCTCACGAGTGTAGAGCTTCATACCGATCGGCGGATCATCTCCGGTTCCCATGTCAGCCGCTTCTGCGGAGGTTTTGTGGATGTACACCGCCTGCACGCCGTCCGGCCAGCGCCATCTCAGCGTACAGAATCGGTCATCCACTTGGGATGTCACATCCGCTATTCCCGGAGCGGAAGCATTAACCTCGGCGTACCTCATTAATGTAAACCCCTTTCCGCTACACTAGAATCCTTTGCTGTTCCGGCTTCTGCGCCGACCCGGAAAGTTATCCGATGCTGGTGCAGGCGCTGCGTTATTGTTTCTTCTATTTCGATAAATACGTCCTTCACCTACCGGAATGACGCCTGTAAATAATGCAATAATAGCAGCTAATATAAGAACAGCCAGAAGACGAATAAGACTATCTGTAAAGGAGTCACCGCTAAGTCCAAATTCCAGAATCAGTCCTGCGAACAAGCCAGATATTACGCCGCCAATCCCAAAGCTTTTAGCCAAATGACGGTTATCAAACATAATTCCCAGACCTAATCCAAGCGCAGCCCCCATCAACATCAATGATAATATACGAACCGCAGCATAATAAGGACTGTCTGCCGTTGAATCACTGCGCTCAGTTAGCAGCGTCCGATCTCCCAGACGGTCATAGATCTGCTGGAACACATCGCCCAGAAGGGCTGAATCCTTGACATCATAATAGTGTCCGCCTGTCACTCTCGCAATATCCTGCAACAGCTGATTGCCTGCTGGATCATTCAAGCCCAGACCAATGGTATTCACGGCAATACCGCGCTCTACATAAGCCTGCAACTCTCTTGTGGTATCGAAATTACTCACTCCGTCAGACAACAAGATGACCATAGCTCCTTGGTCTTTTTTGCCGTCACTATCAATTTCCTTGAGTGCCTCCGAGACCGCACCGCTAATATTCGTGCCGCCTTCGGTTGGCTGCAGATTATCGATTGCAGTCAGCACCTTCTCACGATTCTCCGAATTTGAAAGTGGCGTTAAAGGCTGGACAACTACAGCTTCGTTGTTAAAGGTCACCACGGCCACCTTATTGTCAGTGTCCATTTTTGTAATTAACGCTTTTGCTGCTGAATACCGGCTATTATCGGGATCACTCTGCGTCATACTGCCTGAGTCATCGATAGCCATCACCACATTCTTAACCGGTCTGGCACCGCCAAAATTCAGTTCATAAACGAACTCCGTTAAGGCTCCAACTCCAAGTGCAAGGACAATCATCAGAGGCAGCAGTTTCCACGATAACCCCAGGTAGCGTTGTTTCCATGAAGCTCCGTTCAGTCGTGGCGAGATCATCTCTGCAAGCAGGCAGCCTACACCGACACCCAGCGCCACAATGGCAAAATAAATACCCACAAGCAGGATGGAAGGCAGATCGTTATACCAGCTTAGCAGCCATTCGCCAAAAAGAAAGGCGACCCCGCCGCCGATCAGACTGAAGAAGAGCAGCAGCAGATTGATTTTTCTCTGCATCGTTATACTTCCTTTCCGGGAAAACCTGAATTGTACTATTATCCTTTAAACATTCCGGGGGTTATGCTGCCTGATAAACGGGCTACCCGGATGTGTTATCATCCCCCAGATTGCACTTTGTGCAATAGAATGGAGTAGGAGGAACAACTATTTCTATTCTATTGCACAGTGTGCATTGGAAATAAGGAGAAATGTCCCTATCCCAGAAATCTACTTAAATCTACTGTATCAATATTGCACAAAGGCAATAAAGGGACTCAAAGTGAGGGTACCCATCTATTACGCCATCAGCGCATCTCAGGAAGCTGATCTTCACTCAGCCCATGGAGCTGATAGCCATTCTGAGCATAAGTCTCATAATAGACCTTACCGTTGCGATAATAGAGCAGGTCTTCTAAATGAAAGCCGCCCATCAGGTTGAGCTTCTCCACTCCGCTCCTCCGCTGCTCATGCACGAATCCTAACCGGTAAATCCGAGTTGTCTCATCCACTCCAAATGCGTAGCGTAGGAATTCTGATGAACTGTCTCCGAAGAAATATTTCTCCTCATGACGATGCTCTTGCGTATATTCGAATAGCCGAACATTAATGGCCGCGCCCTCTTCCAAATTATGATACAAGCGCTTGAACAGCTCTTCCCTCGATAGAACCTGACGATTCTCATAGGCTGCCGCAACATTTGCACGCCGCAGAAGCTCTTCCTCAAAAGATAAATTGAAAGGTTCTGCTGTCAGCAGCTCCCGGCGGCAAATATCAATCAAACGCTCAATCACAGCTTCTTTCCCTTGTTCTAAGAGCTTGGAGATACTGCCCATGTACTTCTCACTGAAGAATATTCCAGGTCCACGCCGGGTTTCGATATCCTTCATCACTTCTTCTGTGACTACGCGGTAGTATTCCATTACGTTCTGGCCTGTTGTTTCGTTTGTTCGCCCAATGCTGTCCATAACAGTAATACGCAATTCTTCCTCCAAAGTCTCCATAGCTTTCACACGAGCCATACTTTCCATATGAAGCTGCTCAAGTGCAGATTCCAAACGACTGCATAGGGCAAGCTCACTTTCTAGGCCCAATAGTTCATATTTTTTGCCATATACGGCTGAGAATAAGTAATGAATGAAGTTACGTACTGTTCTTTTGTCAAAAAGCGGCACACGCTGGAACGGCTGGCGCTCCACGCTTTCTGCATAAAGATCCGCAAGCTCCTCCTGCATGGAGAGAATCGCGGAACGCAAGCCTGCCATATGCTGACGTAAAAGATGGAGCACACTTCCGGCTTCATCACGATCTGCCGTCCACTCCGCAAGCTGATAAAAGCTTACCGCTGGCGTAGATGTTTCCTGTGCCGCCAGCATAGTGCGCCATTGGCGTAATGGATTCATTCCCTCCACTCTCCGGTTTGACTCTGCCACAAAGTTATTACGGAAATAAGCTTCGCCCCCGTCACCGAACAACTGCCGTTCAGCTTCACGAAGTGACAGCTGCTTCAGTTCATTATAGGAAGGGCGTCCGTGACTCATTAACCCCGTCATTTCATTCAGGCCGTCTTTCTCCGGAAGTAGCTGTACCGCGTGTTCCCGCAAGCTGTCAGGGTCCAGCCCTAACAACGCCTGCCGTTCACGTATAGTCCACGAACTGCCCTCACGCATATCGGAGACAAGCCGCCGGAACGCATGATACAGCACTGCCAAAGCAATTTGAACATTAGGTCTTCTTACCCCGGAAAAGCCAGCAGAGGCGTAGCCTTGTCTTCCAGTGCTGCCTCTGATGCCGCTTTTGAAGGTCATATTGTTATATCCGCCATGACCAGTAGCCTGATCAGAAGCCGGGCGGACCCGATTTTTGAGCAGACTAATATGAGAAATAATCTCGTAGTTGTCATCCATACCGTGTGCAGACATCATACCGCGCTCATTCTTATCGGAGAGCAGATACACAAGGTCAAATAATGCGGAAGGACCATGGCCAACTGGAATCGACAGACCGTCTTCCGTCACAAGTAACGGCGCATTAAACTTATAGTCCGTAGCCTGCATTCTGTCCAATTCACGCAGAAAAGCCAGCCCTACTGAGCTGGAATATCCAAAATTATCCCCTTGCTCCCGCTCATTGATCAGAGCGTAGAGATCTGTCTGTACGGACTTGAAGGACTGGCCGAGTACAGCACGAGCCAGCAGTGTAATTTCCGGCAGCAATACATTAAGCGGATCATCAACCCGCGTAATGATAGAGAGATGGATGACGTCAAAAGATGAATATAGACGTCCATAATCCGCTATACTGTTGCTCAGCCGCCGGATAACTTTATTCATTTCAGCAAGATAACGTGTATCCTCATGAAACTTGCGGTAAAGTTCATGACGCACAGTGCGTGGATCTGACCCTGCCGTTTCCGGCAAAGCCATGGCCAGCACCCGGTCTTTTCCTCCCGCATCAGATCTACTTTTGCTTCCGTCTGTTCCCTCTTTTTCCGCACCTGACACAGCATGTAATGCCATAACCCCGCCGGCGTTATCCCATTTTCGTTCGCAGCTATCCAGCACCGGACCGATGGCCGGAGCAACCTTGTCGCCTACGAACAGAAACAGGGCAGGGTAATGGATGCTACTGCGTCCATCCCCTTTGCTGCGCTGTGCCTCTTCCTGTACCGCATATTGTTCACCATAAGATAATGCCTGTGTTTTGATCATAGGCCTATTTCAACTTTCTGCGGATACTGCCGAGCTTGCTAGTCATGCTCTTGTAGAATCCGTACATCTCATCGCCGCTCTCATACTCAACCCGTTCGTACTCCAAGCTGTCGCGTGCTTCCAGGAATGATACATACAGTCCTTCCAGCTTATAGAGCAGCGGGGTAACGTCTTCAGCGGCAGTCATTTCACCTGCACGACGCGCTGCCTTACGCAGCAGTACGCTGCGGCTCTTCTCATCCAGCTCCCGGAAGTGCCGATACACGGCATACTCTACGTAGCTGCGCTCTTTCATCAAATTAGCAAACGGCTCCCAAGCGTCCTCTTCTTCATCACGGTCATAAACGTAGAGTGCGCCTTTTTTGATAATGCTGTCCGTATACAAAGCTTCAATGAACTGATCCATCCACTTATCTTCGTCCAGATATTGATGAAGCACACCTTCAAGCTCAGCGGCTTTGGCAGTCAGTTCAGCATATTTGGCCAACTCCACACGAACACGTGAAATCAGCTGCGGTGAACGAATGAGATTCTCCTGCGCCATGTCCTTGTTGATGCTGCCAAAGATATCTTTAATGCCTTCGCGCTCCAAGCCCTTCTCACGCAGACTCTTCAGCTCATCAACCGCCTTCTTCACTTCACCGAGATTCGGGCGTGTGGATTGCAGTTGCATATCGAAACCACTCAAAATGGTGTCCAGATCAAAAGGTTTGGTGAACACAACAGAATATCTGTTACTTGTGTTCTCATCTACACCTTTTTCAATAATGACTCCACTTGCCAGCGCTTTTGCAAAGTCTGCACGCACTCTAGCGTTATAATCACGCACACGAGAATTGACGTAAGTGTCGCCCCATGATTTTTCCGGAATCGGAGAAGGCAGGTACGTCCAGTTGTTCTTATCCGTCATCACGAGATGGCGGCCAATCCCTTCCTTGTCGAGAATGGTCCGCTCATAGTTCTCTTCAAACACCCGCAGCGGCGTGTATACGAAAAGTGGCACACCGTTACGTGTGTTAAGCCAGAAAATACGGTTTTTCACTTGGCTTTCCTTGATCGTAAATTGCGATTTGCCAAGCGCATTATTCTGATAATTACGAATCCCTTTTAGGATACCCGGCGCTTTAACAGGCACGGAAACGAAACCCCATGATGGGAAATGTAAGCTGCCCGAGCTATTGCTAAGGTGGAAGGTAGGCACAGCCTCTTCGTCCAATTTACCGGCAATAATCCGCTCAACGAATTTATCCAGCGGCTCTTCATGGCCGAATTTCATCACAAGGAAATCCTCCATCGAACGGGTAATCAGATCCCCAAACTTATCGCTAAGGAATTCCGAAATCGAGCGGACGATATCAATCTCCTGCTCTTTGACCCAACGTCCGGAATGCTTCAGCATTTCACGGGTGAAGTCGCGAATCAGGTCGTCGCCGTCCTTCTGATCCATGATCTTGGAGATGGTCGCCGAAATATCCGGCACGTTAACAATGTTCCAATAATAAGTTTTGTTTCCTTTATAGTCTGCCTGCTCTTCGCCATTGATAAGGATGTCCCCATTCTTGGCAAAAATCGAGCTAAGCGCACTAAGAATCTCTGTAAACACACCGTAAATCCGGCTGTTCTCATCGTTTAAGAGCTCATATAAGTCCTCGTAAAATTGAATCATTTGCTCAGTGCGTTCTACATCGGCGTGCAGCCAATATTCATTGATTTTAGCCTCAATATAGGCATTTTTCTTCTTCTCTTTGGAGACAAAAGCACTGCGGGCATCGCTCAGCTTCTCATCCGCACTGTCCTGAGCCGTCTCAATATCACGTGGCAAACGCAACAAGCTTTCACGTAAAGCCTCAATATAAGACTGAATCAGCTTCAAAATACAGAAGCCCTTCTCGGTATACAGCAGGCGGGAAACGTAGAATGGCCCTTGCTCTGGGTGCAGGAAGATGCGCTCCAGCTCTTCACTGAAACGTCCCACAATTTCGCCAGGCAACTGCTTTTTCGATTTGATATATTCTTCACGGGCACGAGCCAGGAAGTTCTGCTCCAGCTCTGTATCCATGCTTACCACTTGATTCTTAACAACATTGGCATGGCTCAAGCGTTCGCTGTTCTCGTAGCCTGGCAACGGCTCAGGCACACGGGATTCAAACGTCTTGATCATACTGTCGAGATCAATCCCCAGCTTACGTGCGAATTTCTCTACATCCTCTTGACCAGGGGCCTGCTGGAACATTTTTTCCATTTTATCAAACAAGCGGAAAGCCAGGTAAGTCGTCATTTCCTCAATCGGAAGCACAGCAGACGAGGCACCGATAATGTTGTATTCATAGTTAGCTGGGTAGGTCTTGTTCATCTGCGCAATGTTGGTGCGGATATTACTGATATAGTCATGGATGGCGAATTCTTCACCAGACTGTTTTTCTTCACTCGCCATAAAGTTCGTGATGTTCTCCGCCGTTACGTTCATACAGTAATCGTACGCATTCTCCAGCAGCTTACCCTCGGTATTCGTTGCAGAGATTAAATGACATAGATTAAATGGAGGCAGCGGTGAATTTACCGTCAAAATATTACCGTATTGCTGCTGGAATCGCTCACCACGACTGTCCACATTCATCCAGTAATCCAGCTCTTTTAGCGCTGCATAACCGTTCTTGCGAATATATTCACGCGTGTGCTCACTTAGACTTTTATTAGACAGGTTCACGTCAGGTGTAAAGAGATAACCCAGTGTGTTCACACGGTCAATACCGGCTGATCCGTAGTCACGTTCAATAATACCGCGTACGATATAGGCAATATCCAAGAAAGCCCCACTGCCTGTACCGCCCGACAGACCTGTCAGCAGAAAGACCATCAGCTTTTTGTTAGTGCCTACGGATAACGTCTTGATCTTCTTATCAATCGCGCCTACAACCTGATTAATCTTGGTGAACAAAAGCAGACGTCCAGCCTGCCGCACGCCAGCGGCACCATTCATACCATCTGTAATACTTAACTCAGGTGACAGCCAATCTGTAATATAAGAATCGAGAATACTACGGTTCTGTAGCAGTCCGCCGATTTCAGCATTCGCCAGGAGTACAAATTCATTTTGCGGGTCCAGCCCAATGCCTTTGTATTTTTTTCCGCGATCCTGTTCATTCGTCTCAAAAGCTAGAAATTCCACATTATCCGGCTTGTCCCGTTTCTTCTTGGATATTGGATCCTCCGGCAGCTTAAAGCGGCGGTTAATCTGATATTTAAGACGCAGCAGGGCATCAATGCCCGTGCCGCCTAGTCCAATGATCAGGATCGGATTATCAATCGTATCCACCCTGATTTTATCGCTGACAATCCCGCCGCCTAGTGATACATCCAACTGCTGTATATGCTCTCTTACTACTGGTTTCATATGCTTATCCTCCTAAAAGTTTTGCGGAAGCTGTACTTCAGATATCTTGCAGCAAAACTATTTCTGCGGCATACATTGCCATTGCCTACTATACTAAATATTCCAGATAAATCGTCTTATCTACCGTCTGTAGAGATACTGAAACGCGGTCCCCACTCTTCAGTTCAAGACCACGCGAAGCATCCGCAGCACGTCCGGATCTCTCCACAGTAACACCTTCTCCGCTGCGTAACAGCAATCGGTCATTCTTAGCCGGTGTGAAAATAACACTTTCGCTCTCCTTCAGTTCAGGCGCCAATTGCAGCAGCTGATGAAGGGTGAACTTGCCCTTGAAGCCTGCAAGCTTCTTATATTGTGGGTAGGTCTTCTCACCCGTATTGCTGTCTTTAACCTCTACTACCAGCTGTCCTACAAAACCACGTGCCGATTTCTTATTCAGCACATACCATGCTGCACCAGCTGCCAGCACTAAAAGAATGCCCCCTATAATGTAATACAGGGTTTTGGATGAAGCTTCCTTCAGGGGTTCTTCATTGCCAGTCCCTGTAGAAGGTGCTGTTGTTGCTGCTCCGCCTGTCTTCGCGCTGATTTGGACAGGTGCACTTTCCCGATAAAAGCTGCTTTCCTCTGCCCGTACCTTCAGCTCGTAGTTATGGCTTTCTTTTACCTCAAATGTACCCTTGAAGACAGCTCCGGAGTTATCCAGTTCGATTTCTTGCACATCACCTGTATCGATATCTGTAGCAAGCAGTACCGCCTTCATATCTTGATACAAATTACTGAGTGTTACCTGAGTACCGTTGCTGAACAGATGCGAGGTGATGTCGATTTTATCACCCTTTTTATAGGTTGCTGATGGCAGCGCATCGATCTTAAGCTCCAAGTCATAGTTAAAGACTAGATTAATATCAATCTTATCCTTTGGCACACCTTTAACCTGAAGTTTCCAATCTCCTTCCTGCGGTGACAGTAGCTTAATCAAGCTATAAGTAGAAGACTTGGACAGCAGGACATTGTTTGAGGGGATCGCAACTTCTTTCCCTGACGGGTCCGTTAATTTCGCTGTCACAGGCTGTGAAGACATAATTGAGATATTGGCTTCCAAAACACTGCCGTTAGGCACGTTGACGGTCACATCCTGATAATCGCCATTTGCAGTAATCGACTGCACAGGCACTACCTTCAGCTTCAAATGGCTGGCAAAAATCTCACTCAGGATTTGCGGCAGATCATCTGCTGAGTCCGTCGAAAATGCTTTACCACCTGTCTCATTGGACAGGTCGGCGAGGCTTTGTTTATTCAGCTTGCCATCTGCATTAAGTCCAATGGTATAGATGGGATAGCCATTCTTTTTGGCAACCTCTACGGCCGCCTTCAGCTCTTTATCTGATTCACTTTGCGTCCGGCCTGTCGCTTTGTTGAAATCATTATTGCCGTCAGCGAGCATTACAATGATAGGCTCATGGGAAGGGTCACTTCCATTCTGCAGAACCTTCACAGCTTCCTCTACGCCAATAGCGATATCGGTGTAAGCTCCTCGGTCCAAACCATCAATAAAATCCTTCAAATCCTGCTTATCGCTCTCCGAGCTAATTTGCAGCAGAGCCTTTTCCCGTTGCACCTTGTCGGTATAGGCAACAATACCTACTTTATCACCTTGGGTGGATAACATATCTATGAACATTTTCATCGCTTCGTTGGCGATTTTGTTCTTGTCACTAGTCTTCATGGAGTTGCTGACATCAATAAGAAGCACAGCATCAATGTGAGATTGCGCCGACGTTGCTGCATAGGCTTTAACAGCTGCAAAAGGCGAGGCAGCTAGACAAAGAGCCAGGAGCAATACCGGAAAGATACGTAGAAAGAGAGTCTTGGTTGTTCTAATACTTTGATATTTACGAAGCATAAATAGGGCTCCTCTTGTGTTATATTAGGCACATATGACAGGTTCAGCACTATCGCTAAAATCTGTAAATAGCATGCCATTATGATATAATTAAACCTTGTAAACTTCAACTTTAGGACCGCCGGACCCAGTGCATTGATGCATAGAAGATTATCATTCTAAAAGCCATCTGGACTGCAGAGCGTCCATGAGAAAGGATTGTTCCATGATTTCATACGTCATTCTTGGGATTACGTTCCTAATTGCCGTAATTCAGATTTCCATTTATGCCGCACATCAGCGCAAACCACTGACACGTGATGATATTAACGATCGACTGCTAGCCGCTTTGAACGGAGGCGATAAAGGCCGTGAATAAGAAAAGACCCGTTACCTTCCGGCCCTTTAAGGCCCCTCGTTACGCTTATGACAAGCTGCGCATCTGTCGCCACTGCGGACGGTATACCGCTCTTGGCGAAGACCGCTGTAGCAAATGTGGCAGAGCCTCACTTATTGCTGTAGAGCAGCACGCAGCATCACTAGCCAGACGGAAGATGCATACCCGTCTACTATTCATCTTACTGCTCACACTAGCCTCTGTCTATTTTGGAAATAGCATCCAACAAATGATATTGTGTGGTGCCGGGGGTCTTGTGCTTGCTGGACTATTGTACTATACGCAGCGAAAAGTAAGGCAGAACGAGAATCTTCGTTCTCTCAATGAGCTGCTTGGTCGTGGGATCGGCATCATCAAGGAAGGGCTGGAGGTCAACCGTCAGGAAGCTGTCTCCGTACTCCGTGAGGATGATGTTCTTGCCTATGAGAAGCTGCGCGAGCTCTCCATCCTGCTTCGCGGCGACCGGATCGCGCGGCAGCGAGTGGCTTTGCTGCATGGATTTTTACTCCGCAAGGATATGGATCTAGAACTGGAGCAGCTTCTTCTAAAAGACTTCGAACCACTGCTAGCCGAATATATCGGCGAGATCGCTAAAGTCCGTCCCGATCTCATTAAGGATCGCACACTACGCTACGTGAAGAACTATGAAGTGGAGATCCGCCAGATGGCTAACGGCTTAACCATCCTTACGAGCGTTGCGGGAGCGGCGGTAAGAATGAAGCGTTATGCCCTGCTCTACTCCAATATGATTGGCCGATACGTGCAAGATCTGCCCAAAGACCGTTTTATGCGGTTGTCCAAACTCATTGCTGCGAATCCCCATGAACCTTGGAACGGCTTAGACCTCAGGGTAGCTGACATTCGTGAAGCCAAATATCGCTGGGACCCGGAGGTCCAATAGACCTGAAAGCTAAGATGAGCCAATATAAAGCAAACATCACCCTTATTGATGATAACCAACCGTTTCTCACAGAAATATAAGGATGATGTATACTGTAAAACTTATACTTTCTTAGGCTTTCTTATATTTTGAAAAAAGAGGCTACTCTATATGACGTTCAAACAATTAATAACCCTGCGAAACTTTATGATCATTTTGTGTATATGCATGCTTGTGCTGCTTGGACAGAAGATTTTTCTCATCGCAGATAAAATACAAATCACCAAAGAAGCCGACCGTCTCTACGCTGCTGGGGATCTGATTAATGCAGAGAATCAGTACCGCCAAGCAGCGGCCAACCATTCTATTCATTACCTGGAAGAAAGAGTCGCAAAGCGTCTGGATGAATTAGCTCCAATCACAGATATCCGCAAAGTTCTGAATGTTTTGGTAGCCTCTACTAAGGAGGAAGCAGCGACTATGGATTTTGCCGGATTTATGAAGAGCTATCAAGCTCTGCTCAGTTTAAAAGCTACATATATGAAGCCAGACGGCCCCTATGAATCCTATTATCGCCAGTTATCGTCGGCCTCAGGCATTTCAGACCAGTTCACCTCTTATTTCCGTCAGTTTAAGGAGCAGTTCCTTGCCGAGCTTGCCCAGAACCAGAGCGGAGGGGTGAGTAATGAAGAGAACTTCAAATGGAATCTTTTGCAGATTCCTGATGCTTATTATGGAAGTGCAGCTTCCAAAGAGGATTTACTAGCCTCAAAGTTTATAAGCCATGATACAGCTATATTAAAATCCTTAGCAGGAGCAGGAAACTTTACCGGCATGCTGGAAAGCACCCTGTCCCTGATGAGTGCTTATAGCCAGCATAATTACGAAGCTCCTTGGGTACTTCAACAAGCAGAAAGCAGCGGGAAGATCATCTTGAACAAAGATCTCGAAGGTGACAATATCACAGCTTTTGCTGGGCATGCTGTAGCTTATCGTAATTTTGCAGGATCGGCAGGTGTCACTTCATCCAAGGTGCTGACTTTGATCGATACTAGTAAGACTAAGCTACTAAAAAATGCCAAACGTCTGACTACTAAAGGTCAATATGCTGAGGCGATACAATTATACGGAGAGCTTGCTCCGCTAGAGGATACTTCGACAAACATTGCCGCTGCTAGGCTAGCCTGGAATATCGCTGAGCCTGTTCGCCTCCTTCCTGGCGGTGAAGAGCAAAACAAATACGACAACGTCATCTCCCGCAAAGGACTATCGGGCACAAAAGTGATCGTCGCCGGGACGGATAACAGTGGCGTGCTCTATTATGCTGCGATGAATAACGACGACAATGTGGTCACATTAACCGGAAACAGCTTGCCACGCTTCGAGAGTCTGCGCAGTCTTACTTTTAATGAACAGTTGGCAACCTCTTCAGGTATACCTGTAATTTTAGCCCAATCTGAGGTTGAAGGTGGACGCACCCTTTTCACAGCATATGAGATGAAATCGAATGGTATTTCGCAGTTATTTTCAATAGCTGGCGATAGTTATGAACTGCAGTCCGATGACTCTATTTTCGTGCCTAATGCGGATCTTGGAGACGGTGTTGACGGGCAAACGGCACTTTACCGTAAAGTAGATGGCATCTATCAATTCGCGGAGATTGTTCAGGAGTATGCTGTAATCTCAGCTGCGGATCTGACCACTCATCCTTTTGAAAAGGTCTCTTTTCATGGTGAAATCGTCGTGGATAACTTCGGTAATAGTCTTGCTTACTCGGATGGGATTTATATTTTTCTCCAAGGAGAAGTGGGTTCCGTTACAGGTAACGCGTTAGTTAGTGGCCAATATCAGAATGGATATGAGCTTGTTGGAACAGACATAGGCGAGCAATATGTTCCTGTGTTTATAGTGGAATCCGTGGGTAGCATGAGCTTTGGGCGGTAGAGATTATGGGATGCAGGAGACGGGATTACGGGATTACGGGATTACTTATTATGAATATGTGAAGTTAGTAGTGTGGTGGGTGAGATTCAATATAGTGACGGTGGCATAACCTATGTCGACAAGTGAACGACCATGATGAGTAGTGAGATAAGTTTAGCGGGTTGTGTGAATAACTCTGAGTGTAGGGTGTCACCTTCTGACGACTTAGGTGAACGACCCTGGGAGTAGTGAGAACCTTCTAGCGACTTGGATGAAGGACCTTGAGAGTTGCGGGAAACTACCTTGAGAGTCGCGGGAAGCTTCTAGTGACTTGGGTGAACGACCTTGAGAGTTGCGGGAAACTTTAGCAACTTGGGTGAACGTCCTTGAAAGTCGCGGGAAACTTTAGCAACTTGGGTGAACGTCCTTGAGAGTTGCGGGAAACTTTAGCAACTTGGGTGAACTACCTTGAAAGTCGCGGAAAGCTTCTAGCGTCTTGGGTGAACAATCCTATGGGTTGTACGTTCCTTCTATTGGTCATGAGTATGGGAGATCCTGTCTAGTCAGTTTTTGTCCAAGAGGTGTGGGTAGCCCGTCTATACTCTTAGTGTTCTTCTCTCCTCTATATTCTCTCAGACCTGCCTCGCCCTTTTGGATAGACCAACGCTGCAACGTATCTCGCTCACCCGCATAATTCATGAATGGAACCGAAAATCCGCAGGAAGTCTGTACTTTATGAACATCTATCAAAATGATCTGTCTGGCTCCAGGCAGAGATGTAAACATAGGGGACAGTGCTTCCCATTCTGCTGATTCAGGCAAAATCACAGCCCCTGTTCCATACAGTCTTAAAATGTTAGGCGTCCCCTCAAACGCACAAAACATAACCGTCACTCTTCCGTTTTCCAGCAGATGCGCGCTCGTCTCATTACCGCTGCCAGTCATGTCTAGATAGGCCACCTGATTAGGAGACAAAATCCGAAAACAATCATGCCCCTTCGGCGAAAGGTTAACATGCCCATCTTCTGAAAGCGGCGCCGACCCTACGAAAAAAAGGTGCTGCCGAAGAATAAACTCTTCATGTATTGGTAGTATAGCGGTAAATTGTTTTCCCATTTGGCATTCTCCATTTCTGTATATTGGTGTGCTGGCTAATCGGGCATCTCTACTCAACTCCATCAGATCCGCCGACTCAACGAACTACATGAACTACATGAACTACATGAACTACATGAACTACATGAACTACATGAACTGCATCAGCTTCACCAATCACTTCAGCTCCATCAACCACATTAGCTTAACTAACTAGCTTTGCCAACTACATCAACTCCACCAGTTACTTCAGCTCTAACAACTTCGTTAGTTTCTCCCACTAGAGTAGCTCTATCAACCACATTAGTTTAACTAACTAACTTCACCAACTCCAGCTGTTACAAAGTTACACAAGCTCTATCAACTCGTTAGTTTCACCAACTAGATCAGTTCCATAAGCGCATTAACTCCATTAACAATACCAGTACCACTAGCTCCCCTACCAAACTAACTTTGACTAGGTCCGAGCGGCGTTTGCGGCTAATGTAGAGCATTTTTGCTCTTATTTCTAACTAATTCGACGCTATGCAGCTGATGTAGAGCATTTTTACCGTACATCTCTGCTACCTACGCCTAACCCTGCGATTCTACGGGATTTCTACCGTTCATTCCTGCCATTTTGGCTCAACCCAGCAAATCTACGGGATATTTCCCGTTCATTCCCTCTACTTCTGCCCAATCCAGCAAATCTACGGGATTTATACCGTTCATTCCTGCCACTTTATCTCAATCCAGCTATTCTGCGGGATATTTCCCGTTCATTCCCTCCACTTCTGCCCAATCCAGCAAATCTACGGGATTTATACCGTTCATTCCTGCCACTTTGTCTCAATCCAGCTATTCTGCGGGATTTATACCGTACATCCCCGCCATTTCTGCCTAATCCAGCAAATCTACGGGATTTTTACCGTACAATTTTCCGCAGACACATTAGTTAAGTATATATACTCTAGGGCTTCTCTTATGTCTCCCCCCGTCTGCCTAAATGCAAGCCTCATCAAGGATTAACAACACATCCCCAGATGAGATGAAAAGTCGTTATCCATTATTTTTACTGATGTATATATTCTTTTCAGGGGTATGTATTCTTTTAATTTGTTTATATTCTCTTCTACCGTCAAGTACCCCTTCATCGCGGTATCCGCTACGCCAACGGAAAAAGGGACTACCTCTCGGCAGCCCCCTTTCTCTCGAAAGTTGCTTGGTACTACTATCAGAAGCAACTCCCTTAAACCCCTTTTTCCCTCTAAAATACTTCCCTTTAAACAATTTCCTATAAAATAAAACTTTTCAAGCACTTAACCCACTAAGCACACAAAAGCATCTTTCCCCTAATCTATTCAATCGCAATATAAATCTCAACCTGCGTGTCAGCAGGATCAAAATTTCGCGAATCATAAATCTCAAAATCCCCCGTGTAAGTTCTTGCCTCCCTAGACTCCTTAAAGTACGCCCAAATCTCCCCCCACGCTTGCGCGACCACTTCAAATACCGGACCTTTTTTCGTCGTAAAAACCATGTATTTGCTCTCCGGTACAACCGCATAGGTGAACTGGCTTTCCTCCAGTCGGTTTTCCTCTAGTTGGTTTTCCACTAGTTGACTTTCCTCTAGTTGGTTTTTCTCTAGCTCGTTTTTCTCTAGCTCGTTTTTCTCTAGCTCGCTTTTCTCTAGCTCGTTTTCCTCTAGTTCGCTTTCCTCTAGCTCGCTTTCCTCTAGACCGTTTTCCTCTAGCTGGTTTCCCTCTAAATGTCTCTCCTCAGCTACTTCATGCCCGATCACAACGGTATACGCTCCGCTCGCATCACTCTCATAATCCGTATACAACGCATAGATATACTCAGAATTTACCGTAGCTACCTGCCCCGCAATATTACTCTGAAAATAAGTTTCCCACAGCTGCGGCAAACCACCATCAGGTCCCATTTCCACTTCATTAGTTGTGCGTATGCTAACCCCAGCCAAGGTCATTTTTGCTTTCTCTACAAAATAAGTATTCATCATTCTCCCTCATTTCCTGTGATTGAACTTAGTATACACAGGCAAAGTGGACACCTGTCTGTCCAGTTCGAATAGATTGATTTCAGTCTGGGTTATAAAGACACCATTAGGGTAATTAATAGTATGGAACTACACTCGAAGGGAATGACTACAGCATGTCAAAAATCAAATTAGCTGTCATCTACTACAGTGCCACAGGAACTAACTACCAGCTAGCACAATGGGCCGCGGAAAGCGCAGAAAAAGCAGGAGCTGAGGTAAAACTGCTGAAGGTGCAGGAACTGGTCCCCGAGGATAAAATCGCCGCAAATCCAGCCATGAAGGCCCTAGCTGAAGAAACAAAAGATATCCCAGTCGCCACACCCGACGATATAGTCGAAGCAGATGCGATTATTTTCAGTTCCCCAACCCGTTACGGTAACATTGCTTCCCAGATGAAGCAGTTCATTGATACAACCGGTGGCATTTGGGGCAAAGGACTAACAGTAAACAAAGTCGTCAGCGCCATGAGCTCAGCACAGAACCCGCATGGTGGACAAGAAGCTACGATTTTGGCACTCTACACCTCGATGTATCACTGGGGAGCAATTGTTGCAGCACCCGGTTATACTGATCCAGTCACATTCGGTGCGGGAGGCAACCCTTACGGAACAAGTGTCAGCGTAGATGGAGACGGTAAAATGATCGAAGATCAGGATCGGATCCGTGACGCTGTTTTTCATCAAGCGAAGCGTACCGTTGAAGTGGCCGGCTGGGTTCAGGCAGGCAAAAACGCCAATAATCAGAACTAGCGCAGCTTAGTTAATATAACAACACCCCTCGGAGCTACTTGTGCAGCACTACACCGAGGGGTGTTTAATTTATATTTTAATTACTCTCCAGGGTATTTAAGCCCCCACTGTGCACGCACTTGATCCAGCAGTTTCAGAATCGCTAACGATTCATCCAATGTCATCACCGGACTCTCTGTAAGCCCTGCCTGAAGACACCGTCCTACTTCCTCCGCTTCAAAACAATATCCAATAGAAGCACGGTCATCCACAAAGCTCTCTACCTTCTCATCTCCTATATAAAGCGCAGCCGATTTCGGGTTCACTAATGTACCCTCTACAATAATACGGCCTTCTGTGCCAAACACATGCGCTTCCTCCAACATGTTAAGACGAATACCACCGTTCAACGAAGCGGTTTTCCCGTTACCATATGACAGCAGCATCGAGAAATGCTCGTCCACTCCAGTCTCACCTATGTGCACTGTGCTGGAAATAGACTCAGGATGAGGTCCAAACACCATGGAGGCAAAAGAAACCGGATAAATCCCCACATCCAGCAGCGCACCCCCGCCCAGCTTCGGATTCAGCAATCTGCCTTCCGGGTTCCAGTCGGTACGAAACCCTAGGTCTGCCTTCACCAAACGAACATCACCGATCTTGCCCTCAGCAATCCATTCTCTAACCTTTACAATCGCCGGGATGTAGCGACTCCACATCGCCTCCATCAGGAATAACTTATGCGCTCTAGCATAGGCCACAACTTCTTCCAATTCACCGCTGTTTACGGTAAAAGGTTTCTCACACAGGACAGCTTTGCCTGCACGCAGCGCCATTAAAGCATTTTCTTTGTGAAAAGGATGCGGCGTTCCAATATATACCGCGTCTACATTTGGGTCATTCAGCAATTCCTCATAGGTTGCATAGGCATGCGGAATCCCATGATTTTTAGCAAATTCATCGGCACTTTCCTGAGATCTTGACCCAACGGCATAAGCCACACCATTACTGGCATGCGCCAAATCAGTAACAAATTGATGAGCAATCCAGCCTGTGCTAATAATTCCCCATCTCACCTTGTAAGCGTTGTCCATTTTCATTTGCATGTTCCTCCTAATCCTTCTGCTAAGTCTCTTTAATTCTATCAGACCATTCTAATGAATGTATAGGAACTGATGCCAGCAAACACCACCGTCACCACCAAAATAGCAATATTCCAGATCTTGCTCAAGGCCGCTGAGTGCTCGTTAGAGCTTTGAATAAACGCTTTTTGCAAAAGGAACTGTAAAAGCTTCATGATTATGAATCCCAAACAACCCAGCCCGCTTTGCAAAATAACCTCCAGACTAGCTTTACTTACAAATCGATCAGCCATGTTCCCATCATAATGAATCGGGACGGTATCCGGCATTTTGGAATAAAGGAATAAATAAATAGCTACAGGAATCAAGGCCACCACACTGCTTAAGATCATCGTCAGTTTGGTTTTGAACAACGTTTTACCCTCCTTGTGCGGAAAAATAATCTCCCCGTTATTCTCCTTCCACTTCAATCAGATATATCCCCTTCTTAAATCCACCGCGACGTTTAGCTTTCTCTGCACGTTGCTTCTCCAGCTCCATGCTATTGCTCCCATGTGTCTCCGCCAGAGCCTGAATCACTTCCAGCATATCGGCAAGCTCCTCCAAAGCTTCTTCATCACTTGCTGCCTGAAAATATTCCTCCGACTCTTCTTGCAATTTTTTACGTAGTTCAGTTATGTATTCTTTGGACTCTAATATCCTTGTGTTAAAATCTTTCCCTTGAGAAGCTATCAAATCGGGGATGCCGTCACGCACTAGCTTTTCATATACAGGCATTTAAGCTCTTCCTTTCTTCTATATTATATTCTATCTCCCTTCAATCCGGCTTTGATTCCATCAGTAGACGTTCTACAAAAGGAAGATCTGCCGGAGCAAACATGAACTGACCCAGCTCAGCCGGAAGCACCCACCTATGTTCGTCGTGATCCACCAGATCAATTACACCTCCCTGATACCGCGCTTTCCAAGCAATCAATTGGATCTTTATCTCTCCATAGTTATGCTCGTTTATGCCAAAGCTCTCATAGGGAAGGATTGTGATGCCCATCTCTTCCTGAAGCTCTCTTTGCAGACACTCTGCGATGCTCTCATCCTGCTCTATTTTGCCACCAGGAAATTCCCACAGACCTGCCTGCGATTTACCTTGCCGCCGCCGGGCAATAAGAATCTGCCCTTCTACATTATGTATAATTGCTGCCGCCACCTTGATCATAAAGAACACCTCCACTATTGCTAGTTATTCGACAGATACTACTATTAAAACATACAATTCATTCCAAACCAAAGAGACTCTCCCAAACGCCAACACGGCCTGGGAAAATCTCTTCAGTACAGTCTCTCTATAAAATTCACAGCAGCGTTATCCTTACGGAAGAGCTACTATTTTGTCAGCACAAGCTCCAAGCGAACCTCAAGATTATTTTCTGTATCCAGCACAACGGTGTGGGGATTGCTTAGACCAAAGTCAGAAAAGGCTACTGTTGTCGTTCCCGACAACATCAACTGTCCCCCGCTATACGCCGCTTGCGACTGAAAGGTGACGTCCTTTTCTACTCCTTTTACGGTAAGCGTCCCCTGCATTTCAACAGGCACAGTTGCTCCTTCAGTCCATTCTGCCGGCAGCTCCGAAAATGCCTTCACTACAAACGTGGATTGTGGAAATTCCGTAACGGATAGAAAATCCTCTCCTTTTACATGCTCGTCCCGTTGGCTATTGCCAGAATCCAGAGCGCTCATATCCACTGTCCCTTCCCCGGCCATCGAAGTAGAATCCTCTATATTTACCTTCCAGGTACCCTGAACTTTGTTGTCTACGAAGTTTACTGTTTCTTTAGAGGTCGTCACTGACCAATAGACTTTAGAGGTCTCCGCAAGGGTCCAATCCCCGTTTAATTGTTCGGCTGTGACCGCCACCCCTGCTGATGCTCCAGTGTTATTTGTTGTCTCTCCAGCACCTGCTGCTGTTGCTTGATTTGGAATCACGGACTCGATCTCTACATTATTGCCCAGCGATTTATCCAGTAATGTATAACCTGTGACTACTCCTACGATAATAACTCCTGCAGCGATCAAGGCTATTCTTTTTCTCTTCATCCTGTTCCCTCCAATATTCATAATTTCTGTATGCTTTCAAGCTCGTCCCTCATTCTAACAAAGCAATATGTCGGGAAGAAGTCAGAGCAGAACGGGCTATGATGTGTTAAACTTGTCGTAAATTTTATGGACTGGAGGTACTCCAATTTGACGAAATCCATTCTTGTTGTAGAAGATGAAGAAGCCATCTCTAGGGTCCTCAGTGCTTATCTGAAAAAAGCAGGCTTTCAAGTCACCCGTGTAGCCGATGGACGCGCTGCGCTGGAGTCTTTTGCTATATCTCCTCCTTCATTAGTATTACTAGACATCATGCTGCCAAACATGGACGGCTTTGAACTGCTTAAGCTCATCCGTGAAAAAAGCAGCTGCCCTGTGATCATGCTGACGGCAAGAGATGGGATCAATGACCGGCTAGCCGGCCTCGACGGTGGTGCGGATGATTATATGTCTAAACCTTTTATTCCCGAGGAAGTGGTGGCACGCGTGAACGCTGTCTTACGCCGTCCCTCGCAGTGGTCAGATGGCAGCCGCAAACGGCATTATGGCAGTTTGTTTATCGACTTCACAGCACGTGCTGTCTTTTTGAATGGGGCTGAGCTGAGTCTTAGTCCTCGGGATATGTCAGTGCTGTTATTTCTCGCTGAAAGGCCTAATCAGATTTGTACGCGTGAGCAATTAATAGAATTTGTATGGGAAATGGATTATGAAGGAAGCGACCGGGCGGTAGATTTGTCGATCAAAAGACTACGCCAAGCGTTGTCGCACTGGCCTACTAGTGAGGGGGAAATCCGTACCCTAAGGGGGACGGGATATCAATTATGGACAACTTAAAGAGAAACAACGCCAAACGCACCTCTATCCTTTCTTACTGGACGATACGTTATCTGCTCATTATTAGTGTAGGCCTGCTCCTCACAGCTTTAGCTACATTATGGTGGATCCGTCAGGAGGCTATGAGCAATCGTCTGCAGACTGCGGGGCTTTTGGCACAGGAGATTGCAGATCGCAGCTTAAATATGGAAGGCTCCATTGAAATCAGCCAAAATCTCGAAAAGCTGATCGAAGACCGGAAACGGTTTTTCAAGTTAACCATAGAGATGTGCGTGATCATTACCGATCAACAAGGTCAAATGCTATTCTCCCTGCCACCTCTAACTGACAAGGAAATGAGATATAAGCTTAATGATAGCCTGAACGACTCCCGCAGTCCGGAGTTTAAAGCTGCTGTGGCTCCCATAAATTCGAATGACGAAACGCTGGGACAGGTTATTGTTCTGCAATCCAAAAAATCGCTGCGGCATATTCCACAGGAGGAGATCATATTTTTCTCCATACTGCTGCTGTTTCTAATCATCTTAAGTTGGCTAACCATTTACCTCTTATCTCGTAAACTGGCAAAACCCATTCAGAAGGTAGTCGAGGCAGCGGCTCAAATCAGCCATGGCCGTTATGATATCGTTCTAGATAAGGATGCTAAAGAGCGGGAAATTCATGAGCTGATGATGTCTTTTGAAGAGATGGCAGGCAAGTTACAGCAATTTGAGCAGTCTCGAGCCGTAATGCTGGCCGGAGTCTCCCATGAGTTGAAAACACCCGTAACTTCTATTAAAGGCCTGGTGCATGCCGTCCGCGAAGGGGTCGTTGAAGGTGATGAAGCTGTGGAATTTCTGGATATTGCCCTGCTGGAGGCTGGGCGGTTGCAGCGAATGGTAGCCGACCTTCTGGATTACAATGCCCTGACTGCAGGAATGGTTTCCGTTCGTCACGACCGACTGGATGCCGTACCCCTGATATCCGAAATCGTATATCAATGGAAGCTGACACAGGCGGAAGAAGTTGCTGAACCCGTGCTCCATATGCCGATCAATCCCTTGTTTTTGCGTGGGGACTCCCTTCGTATCCAGCAGATTATCGTCAATCTACTTAATAACAGCGTACAAGCCAAAGCTCCTGATCGAAGGGTGCAGCTTACGATAGAACTGCTGGAGCAGCAAGGTCATGGCTTTGCCGAAATCCGTGTTCAAGATAATGGGCTTGGCATCTCATCCAATCATAGTGAGCATGTCTTCGAAGCCTTCTTCCGGGGCAGCGACAAGCAGAGCACACTGCGTGGTCTAGGACTCGGCCTAACCTTCAGCCGTCTGTTGGCCGAATCTATGAATGGAAGCCTCGTGCTTGAGGCGCACTCAGACAAAGGCTGCACCTTCGTGCTGTCTCTGCCGCTTGATGACTAAAAAAATAGTCTGCGATCCATCGACATGGTATAATCATGTGCACAATCACACCGAAAACCGGAGGCTGTATATGCTTACTTTTGAACAAAAATTAGCGATTCTCGACTCTTACCCCCAGCTGGAACGCAAAAACGTATCCCTTGGGCGCGTGAACTATCACTACGAGGAAAGCCAGCATGATAAGAAAACCGTGGCTTTTCACCTGCATCCAAATGGTAATGGCTATGTGTTCGCAGGCTTACTGCGGGGCTACGAGACAGACGATAAGGGCTTCGTGAATATTCGCGACTACTCGGAATCCGAGCTGCGGAGTTTGCTGGATGCCTCCATCACCTCACTGTCTATTTACATTCCTGATGCTCCTGTAGCCAGCAAAAGAAAGAAAAAGGCTGCGGCAACTGCCGATACACTCTGGACTAATGATGAGGGCCAAACCCTAACCCTAAAGCTTGAGGATGATTTATGGTATGTCTATGCCGACCTCAATCTGGAGATGGCGTTTGAAACGCTTGAGGAAGCTAAAGAATATTTAGCGGAAGAGGGATTTACAGCAGCACAGGAGTAATTGTCAGACTTTAATCTACACACTCACAACAAAAGAGGTGTCTGAGCAGCCATTTGTTTTGGCCGTTCGGACACCTCTTTTCTAATAAAACGATCCTTAATATACAGGTTCCGTATATATGTAACTATAAATACCCAAATCGAGCTCGGAAACCACTTCATAATCTAGTTGGAATTCTATAGTCTTATTCGATAGACCTCCTACAAAATAACTGCCCTCCACAACCAACCTATCCTTCCCTCCAACTGGGGCGACCAAGATCAGCTGTTCAGCTTTATTGGCTGGGATCACAAAGTTTTGCAGCCCACCCGTCTGATCCTGAATATATTTACGGACAGACACGAGGTTACTGCCTAATTCCGAGAGGCCGGAATTGTTGTTCCGCCATACATCAAGCGCATCTTGTTGGGATTGGTTGGAACTGACACACGCCTGATTAACTGAAAATTCCGGGATTTTATATATATTCCCGCCAATATTATCGATAACTACTTTATGGGTTACTTCCGTACAATTTTCAATTTTCAGAGTCGGCATGGGATCCTTTTCCTTTGAGAACGTCTTTATGATTTTTTGATCACCAGACTTAAAATTTATTGAGATGTCTTTATTATCCATGTTAGAAAATTCGAGCAAGCTATACAACTGATTATTTTTAATTCCGTAGTGCTTTACGTTTATAACAAACCTGTTTCTCTCATCTGATAACGATTTTGATTGCTCTTGACTTCCTACTGAAATTGTTCTGTTAACCGGAGCAATAAGCTTCTCCTCGGCAACTGGTGAGGTTATGTAAATAGATTTTGCACCTTCATCCCAAGTGACACTACTACCCAACACTTCGCTAATAAATCTTAGAGGGACGAGTGTATTATTTTGAAAATTGATACCCTTTAAGACTTGCTCATGCTCTTTGGCGTTTACAATTACTCTTCCTTCCTTGACCAGATAAAAAATGTTAATATCCCCTTTAACCGCTGAGACCGACTTCGCATGATTATCCCATTTTATAGTTGCGCCTAAAGCTTCAAATATCGACCGCATGGGTACATATGTAACTCCATCTTTTAGGATAGGACTTACATTAAAATGTAATTGCTTACCGTCCAAATAACATTTGAGATCACTGTCGTCCGCAAAGGCTTGACTTGAAGATAAAATAGCAAAACTTATCATCACCACAAAAAAAGTGATAATTTTTGAAGCAAAGTTGTGGTTTTTCATGTTCTTAATTTAGCTCCTAATCTAGAAAAATAAAGTATTACATTGCACACCTGAATATATCAAATGGCCAATCAAAATGTAAGTCTAAAAAGAAAACTACCAACTACACCCAAATTATGGTTAGATGAAGGAGAAGCCATATCCTAGAGGGAAAGAAGCGTGAACGCATATGAGTTTTGAAATCGTAGAGGCCACCATACCGGACATCCAAGCTGCATTAGAAGCCGGAGAAATTACGTCAAAACAACTAGTTCTCATGTATTATGAACGCATTGCTGATCACGACAAAAACGGCCTGACGATTAACTCTGTACTGGAGATTAATCCTGATGCGTTGTTTATCGCAGAATCTCTGGATGTGGAACGGGCAATTAATGGCCCTCGCGGCCCCCTGCACGGGATACCTGTGTTGTTGAAAGATAACATCAATACTGGGGACAAAATGCATACAAGTGCGGGTTCGCTGGCTTTGGCGAATTCTTTTGCCGGGGAAGATGCGTTTATAGTTACCAAGCTGCGTGAAGCCGGAGCCATTATTATGGGTAAAGCCAATATGACCGAATTCGCCAATTTTATGACGAACGGCATGCCCTCCGGTTACAGCTCCCGCGGCGGGCAAGTCCTTAACCCCTACAATATTTCTACGCCAACCGGCGGCTCTAGTGCTGGTTCAGCAGTAGCTGTCGCTTGTAATTTCTGTACGGTCTCTGTTGGCACAGAAACTTCAGGATCGATTCTTAATCCCGGTAATTTGGGCTCCATCATCGGCATTAAGCCAACCGTGGGGCTGCTCAGCCGTTCAGGAATCCTGCCGCTCTCCAATACACAAGACACCGCAGGGCCTATGGCTAGAACCGTTCATGATGCCGTGTTGCTGCTAAACGCCATGCTGGGCAATGATCAGCACGATGCAGCGATGGGAACAAATACAGGTAAAGTCCACGGGGATTATACTGTATTCCTTGATCCGAATGGTTTGCAGGGAGCTAGAATTGGGATACCACGTGATTATTATTTTGAGGAGCTAACAGATGAGCAGCTTGCCTTGTTCAACGCTTCCGTCAACAGGATGAGAGAGCTTGGAGCAACCATCATTGATCCCGCGGATATTAAAACCGCCCGCGAAATTAGTTACTCTTCGGTGGTATTAAACGAATTCAAAACAGCACTGAATGCTTATTTATCTCATTTGGGCCCCGGAGCACCTATGCGAACCTTGAAGGATATTATTGATTTTAATCATGCACACCCTGTGGAGACTTTGAGATTTGGTCAAGCTACGTTAATAGATGCGGAATATACCTCCTCCGGCACACAAAGCGAAGCTCAATATTTACGCCATCGTGCGACTGACCTGAAGCTGTGCAAGGAAGAAGGCATCGATGCCACTATGAAAGAATACAATCTGGATGCCCTGCTGTTCCCTGCCGATTTTGGCGCCAGAATTACTTCCAGAGCAGGATATCCGTCCCTCGTCGTTCCTTCTGGGTACACGTCGGCCGGTGCTCCCTTTGGTGTAACCTTCTCAGCAAAAGCTTATCAGGAGCCCACGCTTATCAAGCTAGCCTATGCTTATGAGCAGCATTACAAGGTGCGAAAAGCGCCTTCGCTAAAAAGCTTCATTTGATTAAACCTATTCATGGAGTGGAACAATACCTAAATGCCTGTTTCCCTCATGGGACAGACTCCATGTACGCACTTCATAGCTACGAATGCCAGACAGCACGTAAGGATCTTTTTCGGCAAGGAGAACGGCTTCTTCGCGTGAGTTCGCTCTTACAATAACCATGCCGCCAGGACAATCACTAAAGGGACCACACAGCACTAATTGTCCTTTGCGGTCCAGCTCTTGTAAATGTTTAACATGACCACGAATAATCTCCATGTCTCTACGGTCTTGATTCGTCGGGCTAAGCAAAATAACATAACAAATATCTGCTTGATTGACCTCACTCATCCTATTCTCCACCTCTCGTTCAAATAGAAACTAAAGCCCGTAACGGTGATTTCCCAATGCCGATTCGGGCTTTTTTATTTCGCGATGTCTTCGTTCGTAGCTTTATTCATAATCTCGCTGATTTTCTTCATCGGCAATATTTTGAATCTCATCAGAATGAATAAGAAACAGCTCGTAGTCCCCCTCTGCATGCAGCTTCAGCGCTCGTTCTTTAAAAAACTTCGGGCTGCCTTCCGCCGCATCCTCATCATAAAAGAGCAATATCCCGTCACTTTTGCGGAACAACAAGTCATCTCTGGCCCTGAACTGCCAGCTGCCGTCATAAGGGGCATTACTGACCGCCCTGCAAAAGTCCGCACCCGCAATAATACGTCGGTATTCCTCCTGCTTCTCTTCCTTCCACTTCTCTTCCTGTCCAGTATGCGCCGTAATGATCCCCAATTTCAATTCAGGATATTGAGTCTTGAGTTCACATACCACCTCACAAGCCCAAAGATCGACACCATACTGGCCAGGGGTAATAATCCATTCGACGCCTTCTTCAATTAGCGGCTTTAATCTGTTAGACAGCGCCTTTTTGATATAAGGAATTCCCGGATGTTTATTGTCAAAAATACCGAGCTCATGCGCACGGTAGCCTGTTACGAGTAAATTCTTCATGTACTGCCTCTTTCCTGAACGTTGGTTATGTCTTACCATGACTTACCTTTGTAGAGTTTTATCCCACTTATATGATTATTATATAGCATTTCCTTGATCTATTTCTTTAGGCAAACTTTCAGCTGATCTTAAGCAACCTTTCAGAACCATCTGATATATTCCTCCTAATCTATCTAAAACTATTAAGGAGAGAAAATAAATGAAAAAATTAATCCCGATTATGATCTCAGGAAGTCTACTTGGTTCTTTATTATTAGCTGGCTGCAGCACGAATTCGGAGGCCGAAGGAACAGCAGTTGCCAATAACCAAGCGAACACGGCACCCGCAGATAACACTGAGGCACAGCAATCTCAAGGAAACGACAATCAACAAAACGGCAGACCCGACATGTCCATGAATTTCGGCAAGATTAAGAGTATTAGCGACAACACGATTACAATCTATACGTCAGAAATGCCTTCCCCGCCCGCACAAGGCACTGGAGGTACGGCTGGAGCCGATATGCAAAATGGTCAGGCCGGTACTCCACCGGAAAGACCCGAAGGTGATCAAGGCTCAGATAACGGTACACCTCCAGAGGGGGGAATGCCGGAAGGAGGTGGCCCTGACGGCGGTGGACAAGATGGTGGACCACAGGGTGGTGGGATGCAGCAAACCTTCTCCGAGGAAACCACAGATATTACAATTGATGCTGATACCAAAATTGTAACGGTGACCTCCGACAATGGCACGCGTCAGGAGAACACGATCAGCTTAGCTGACCTGAAAGCTGATGACATTATCCAATATACGCTGAAATCCGATTCCACTTTGGCGGAGAGCATTACTTTAAGCAGCGGAAACCCAATGGGTACGGCTGAAGGCAAAATGAGCAGCGACTGAAACACCAAAAGATAACAGAAAAAATCCCCACCTACGATCAGCTTCATAAAAGCGTTTTGTAGTGGGGATTTCAAATTTATATAGGTTAGACGAGACTCAACTATTTTTTATCCGACAAAATCAATACTCCGCGACCCGGCACAACAGCTGAACCACTGATTACATTACCTGTCAGTAGATCAGTACGCTCAGCTGCCCCAATATCGGCGCTTAAATCACCAGCGGTGTGGTTCAGCAAGAACAGATAAGATACGCCATCCTTCACACGTTGAACAGATTCGATACCTTCCGGTGCAGTTACCAGCGGCTGAATGTTCTTTTCGGCACACAGATTCGCTAGGAAACCTTGCAGGAATCCAGCTTCTGGGCTAGTCGCCACATAATAAGCTTTACCTTCGCCAAATTTATTCACAGTCAGTGCAGGCATTCCTTTATAGAAATCAGAACCGTACTCTGCCAAAACTTCTGCCTCTTCGGCATGGATCAGATCGCAGAGCAGATCACATTTATAAGAACCACTCAAGCTACCCCACGTTTTATCCAGCACGAGCTCATTGCTCATACCTGGTAGTAATGCATCGATTTCCTCTGCCCAAATTCCAAGTACTTTACGCAACTCGCCTGGATAACCTCCAACCGTTACAAGGTCGTTCTCATTAACAATACCGCTGAAATAAGTCGTAATGAATGTGCCGCCCGCTTTTACAAAGGCTTCAACCTTCTCTGCAAAACCTGGCTTGACCATGTACATTACAGGTGCGATAACAATTTCATACTTGGACAGGTTCTCTTCAACCCCGATCATGTCGGCTTCGATATTTTGCTGATACAGCGCATCATAATATTTGTGAACTTCATTCACGTAATCCAAGGCAACCGACGGACCGCTTGATAGATCAAGTGCCCAACGATTTTCCCAATCGTAAATGATCCCTACTTTAGCTGCACTGCGCGCATCCAGTAATTGATCTCCAAGCTGCTCCAGCTCTTTGCCCAGCTCAGCACATTCACGGAATACCCGTGTGTGTTCATGACCCACATGCTCAATTACCGCTCCATGATACTTTTCACAAGCCCCTATCGAACGACGCAGCTGGAAGAACAACACAGTATCTGCACCACGCGCTACAGCCTGGTAACTCCATAGGCGCATAACGCCTGGACGTTTCAAAGAGTTGTACGGTTGCCAGTTCTGCTGGCTCGGTGTTTGCTCCATCAGCATGAACGGTTGGCCATTTTTTAATCCACGCATAAGATCATGTGTCATTGCTGTAAAGCTGACCGGTGTGTCCAGTGAAGGATAGTTGTCCCAAGAAATTACATCCATATGCTTGGCCCACTCAAAATAATCCAGCTCCGGATAAAAGCCCATCAGGTTCGTTGTAACAGGTACGTTGGTGCTGTGTTCTTTGATCGCTTCATATTCGATTTTGTAACATTCGAGCAAGCTATAAGACATAAAACGGCGATAGTCCAACGAGATCCCTTGGAAGTTAGTACGGTTACCGTTCCATTCTTCACTCAGCTCATTTGGCACCACAATTTCTTCCCAATCATAAAACGTATGTCCCCAAAAGCGTGTATTCCAAGCCTTGTTCAAAGCATCCAGCGAACCATAACGCTCCTTCAACCAGACACGGAAGGCAGCAGCGGACTGTTCGGAATAATCATAGCCACCATATTCATTAGAAATATGCCAAGCTACCAGTGCCGGATGATCCTTGTAACGTTCTGCCAGCTTACCAGCCAGCTTCGCTGCATACTTGCGGTAAACTGAACTGTTCGGATTGGAGTTATGACGTCCACCGAACTTACGTTTTCTGCCCTGGACATCGACACGTGTCACTTCAGGATATCGGTGAGCCATCCAAGCTGGATGCGCTCCTGTTCCTGTAGCTAGACATACATAAGTTCCATTTTTATATAGTCTATCCATTAATTCATCCAATGAGGAGAAATCATAAGTATCTTCGGAAGGTTGAATTAAAGCCCAGGAAAACACATTAATTGTGGCAACATCAATTCCCGCCAGCTTGAACATCCGTTCATCCTCAGCCCATACAGGCGCATCCCATTGCTCCGGATTGTAATCTCCACCGTACCAAATTTTAGGTAATTTATCGTTAATCACACTTCGCACACCCTTTATAGTATAATTATATATCTATTGTAAATGGTTAAGGTTGCCCTTTAAATATAAAATAATATCTCATACATATAAGAATATAGAACTAACAGGAGAGGATAGCATTGTCCGAAATCATGCATCGCAGGATCGTATTCGTCCATGAAGGTGGACAGCACTTGCCAATCACTTTAGACAGTATGGGGCACAATCATGATCAGGAAAAAGTATCCCGCCCCGATGGCTATGACACGTATCATTGGCTTCAGACCTCAGAAGGTGAAGGGATTATCCATTTTGACAATAAAACCTTTTCCTTGCCCGTAGGCAGCGGCGTATTACTACTTCCCTATACACCCCATCGTTATGAGGCCTCCACTAAAAACTGGGGTACCTATTATCTAACGTTCGGTGGCGATTCGGCACAATCTATTTTGGAGACGCTTGGGATGAATAGTAATTCTTTTTACCGTTGGGAAAATGAAGCGCCTCTCCCCAATCTGCTGAAGGAAATGCTGGATCGTCATGATGCCTACCAGGATATGTTTGGTCTCGGCGCCTCCACAGATGCTTATCGTTTTTTGCTTACTTTGAGTAAATATGGCCAGCTTCATAACAATACGGCGATTTCCCGCAATGTAGATAAGCTGCAGCCACTGCTAAAATGGATGGACAGCCATTATGGCGATCCTGATCTCGGACTGAACGATCTAGCCGATGAACTAGGGGTATCTGGGCGCTATCTTAACAACCTATTCGTCCAAACTTTCGGACTCTCGCCTTATGCCTACTTCGTACGTTTACGCATCCGCAAAAGCAAAGAAATGCTCGTAAGCCAACCCGATCTTACGGTAAAAGCTATCTCCCAGCTAGTCGGCTTCCGCGATGTCAGTCACTATGTAGCCACATTTCGCAAGCAATCCGGGACTACGCCGGAGCAATTTAGACGCCTGCATTAAAAATGTCCCGCCCACTGTGGAAAAATTGCTCGCTGGGAATATGCGGCTAGAACGTAGTAAGAGTATGGTATGCGCTACTATTGTGTAGAAATGGGCGGTGCGGTACGGTACGTTGGCTGGGTGCATTTGGCTGCGAGTGTGCGGCACCTCTGAGCTGGATCGTGTAGATCTGTACATGATGGGAGTCTATGTGGAAATCTGATCATGATGGAGTCCATGCGGAAATCTGATCATGTTATGGACCTCATGTGGAAATCTGATCATGTTGGAGCCCATGCGGAAATCTGATCATGTTGGAGTCCATGTGGAAATCTGATCATGATGGAGTCCATTGTGCAGCTCTCTTCAGTTCAGTATGAGTAAGTCAAACGAAATAATTGCACTTTGTACACTTAAAATAGCCTGCAAGGCAGAAATTATCCATATAAGTGTATTCTGTGCAACTATATTCTCGGAAAATGGCCTTGCAGCGGGATAAGCCGATTTTTAGCTGCACAAAGTGCAACTAAAACCAATTAAACACTCCAACACTTCAAATAAGTGTACGAAGTGCAACTATTTTCTGTTGTGCTTCTGTTAAAGTTTCTGCATGCCCTATTCCACTCATTTTTTACTCCACACTTCCACTTACTTCACTATTCCTACTCCACACATTCCCCTACACCGCTCTTCCCCTACTCCACACATCCCTCACTCCATCTTCACCAACCTTCACTTCACCCTACTCCACACATCCCTCACTCCACTTTCCTCTCTCCTGCCACACTCCCAAACCCACTTCAATACCTCTTTACTCAAAACCACTCAAATCTCCAACACCTCTACGCCATACGGCTCGAGCTGGAGCTTTCCCGATCGAATCTTATTATCCAGCAGGCTGCTGTATTCTCGTGGCAACGGAACGATCACCGACTCGCGGCTCAGGTTAAGCAGGAATAAGAAGCTTCCCTGATTTCCAGTCCGTACGGAGGCTTGTACTCCGTTTGGCAATCCTTCAAAGCGTAACAACCCTTTTTCCTTAGCCAGGTTCTCTAATAGAACTGACCAGTACTTCTCTTCCGCATGAGTTCCGAAGTAATAAACCTGACCTTTACCGAAGGAATTAACAGTTACAGCGGGTGTGCCGCGATAGAAATCATCACCATACCAAGCAATCGGCTGGGCCACTACCGGCCGGAGGATGTCGCACCACTGCGTACATTCGTATTGGTTACCCTCCGCATCCATGATGGCATGTGTTTCAGCGCCAATCGGATCATACTCCAGCACTTCAACGCCGGTACAGTAGCTCAGCTGCCCGGGCAGCGGTTGCATGAGTGCGATGTTGTTTATATTTTTGACACCACTACGGTTGGTGATCAGCAAGGTCCCGCCAGCGAGGGCAAAATCCTCCAGATTACGTACGATCTCCTCATCCAGCAAATATAAATTCGGAGCGATCACTACTTTATATCCATCAAGCGGTTGTCTGAGGTCGATAACATCGCAGCCGATGCCAAGCTTGGTTACCGCCCGGTGAATCTGCTTAATGTTCTCATAATAATCAAAGCCCTCTGCCTGCGGCTGAATATCCAGTGCGGCCTTCTCTTCATGGGAATGGAGGATAGCCACTTCGTTTTTCAGCATCGTTCCTTGGAGCTTGTCGCTCAGCCTATTAACCTCATGACATAGCTGCGTGAACTCCGCTAATCTGCGTCCCGGAACATTGCTGTGGTCAATCAGCCCGTGCCAGAATTGTTCTGCTCCTGAAATTGCACTTCTCCAGCGAAAATGAACAACCGTATCCGCACCTCTAGCAATCGCCTGCCATGCATAGGCACGAATCAGTCCTGGATAAGGGGTTCGCCACATCGGCATCCAACAACCCGGCGATCCACTCAGCTGCTCCATAATCCAGAAGTTTTGACGTTTGATGCCACGGGTTACGTCCAATGAAAGCGCTCCGCTATAAGGCGTCGTATCTTGTTTGGTTGGCGAAGTATTCGGATAATAATCAAACGCAGCCACATCCAGATCTGCACCCACTGCGTACATATCGAGACGCTGCGGATAGCTGTGAAAGTTATGGGTTATGAAATGCTCTGGACAAATCATACGCAAAATATTGATCTGCGCCGTCTGAAACGCTACCACCGAATCCCACTGAAACCGCTGAAAGTCCAGTAGAAAAGAGGGATTCTGATGAGGTGATCCGCCCAGCGGCACGGTAAGCTCATTCCAATCGCTGTACTCCCCGCTCCAAACTACGGTTCCCCATTCTGCATTGACCTCATCCAGTGTTCCGTATTTAGCTTGTACCCATGCTCGAAAAGCAGTATTACAAGCGTCACAATGACAATCCAACATGCCAAATTCATTATCAGTCTGCCAGCCTATGACGGCCGGGTGTTCACTGTAACGCTCGGCAAGACGCAGAATAATACGGCTGCCATACTCACGCAGTGATGTGCTGTTATAGCAGCGGTGTCCACGTACCCCCGGGTGAAAGGTCTCTCCATTAGCAAACACCGGAAGCACATCTGGAAATTTCGTCGTTAACCATCTTGGCGGTGTAGCTGTTGGAGTACCCATCACAACCTGCAGATCATATTGATGAAAAAGGTTCAGCGCGCGGTCCAGCCACTCGAACTGGTAATTCCCCTCAGTTGGCTCCAGTCGACTCCATGCGAACTCAGCAACCCGGACTACTTTAACACCTGTTTCTTTCATCAACTTGATATCTGGTTCCCACATGGATTCATCCCAATGCTCCGGGTAATAGTCCACACCCATCTGAACATGATCATATCGTTTCATTGGCGCTTCTCCCCATCCCTTGATATTCAGCCCTGTTTCCCAAAAAAAGCGCTCCCCGTCTCAAATTGATGAGGTATACGGAGAGCGCTTCTGTTAACCACTAATATCCATTAAATCTTCTCTATAAATGTGCTTTACTTATTTTTTAAGCTTGTCCCATGCAGCTTGCATACCAGTCATCCAGCCGTTAACGTCAACCTTGTCAGCGATGAACTGTTGGATCACGCTGGCAAATTCTTGCGTTACACCATCAGGGAATTTGGAGGATTGCAGGCCATAAACTTTGTTTTCTTTTACATAGTTCCATACGTCTGCTCCAAGCATACCGATGTCTTCAGGTGTTGCTTCGATTGTGGACAAAGCAGGGATGAATTTCCATTTTTTAACGATATACTCTTTACCCATATCGGAAGTTACCAACCAGTTCAAGAAAGTTTTTGCTTCTTCTTTAGAACCGGATTCTTTGTTGACTACAAGGTTCGCAGGGATACCAACAGTCATTTTGTCATTCTTCTCAGCATCTTCATTGATTGGCATAGGGAACATACCAATGTTCATATCAGGAGTGATGTTATCAACAAGAGTTTGTGCCCAGTTACCTTCTTGCATCATTGCAGTTTCGCCTTTTGCGAACATTGCCAGGTGAGTGTTAGCATCTGTGGTCAAAGGATTCTTTTGTCCGTATTGTAAAGTCAGTTTGAGATACTTGCTCCACTCTTCAAACGTTTTATTTCCTACAATTGTACCAGTTCCTTCATTCAAACCTTTGATGAATTCATCTACATTATCTTGTTGTGCAAAGGCTACGCTGATCCCTTGGTTACCTAGCAGCCACCATTCCTGATATGCATTACCAAAAGGAGTTACGTCGATAGCTTGCAGCTTTTTAGCTGCTTCTTCAAGCTGTGACAATGTTTTTGGAGTTTCAGTGATTCCCGCTTTAGCGAACAAGTCCTTGTTATACACAATACCGATACCCTCAAGGTTCATTGCCATACCGTATACTTTGCCATCTTTAGTCATAGGCTCTGCAGCCATAGGAATCAGATCTTTTACCCAAGGTTGGTCGGACAGATCTTCCATCTTGTCTCCCCAAAGTTCCATTTCTGCATATCCACCATTGGAGAAAATATCAGGCGCATCGCCGGAAGCGAATTTAGTTTTCAATGCTGCTGCGTAGTCCGCACCACCACCAACTGTTTGGATATCCAGCTTGATGTTAGGGTATTCTTTTTCGAATTCAACCTTAAGCTCATTGAGGCCTTCTACGATTTCAGTTTTGAATTGGAAGATCTTTACGGTCTTCACTTCACCTGAATTTGTGCCAGCGCTTCCATTTTGTGAGTTACTAGAAGCGTTATTATTACCACCACATGCCGTTAGAGCTAAACTCATTGCCATTACTGCTGATAGAGCAACTGCGGAGTGTTTCTTCTTCATTATATATTCCCCCTTAAAATAGTGGACTGCTTAAAAAATATTTGGAACGGAGGGCTCGGTGTTAACCTTTCACCGAGCCAGCCGCTATTCCCTCAACAATGTAACGTTGCATAAACAGGTAGAAAATGATAATTGGTGCGACCCCGATTACGAGAGCCGGAAGTGCCATATCCCATTGTTTGGTGTATTGACCAAAGAAGGAGAAAGTCGCCAGTGGAATGGTCCGAAGCTCTGGTGCCTGAAGAATCAAGGATGGCAACAGATAGTCATTCCATATTCCAAGTGCGTTTAGCACGATTGTTGTCATCACCATTGGCTTCAGCAAAGGAAGCACAATACGGAAGAACACGGTAATAGGATTACATCCATCTACTGTAGCCGCCTCTTCAATTTCAAGAGGAACGGACTTGATAAAGCCGTGGAACAGGAAGATCGCCATCGGAACACTAATCCCTAGATTCGTGATAATCAAACCAAGGAAAGAGTTGTTTACTCCAATAACATTTACGACCTTCAAAATTGGAATCATGATCGTTTGAAACGGAACTACCATTGCCGCTACAAATATAAGCAGCAAGAACTGATTGAATTTCGTATTCGCCCGAACCATACGATAGGATGCCATCGCACTGAACAGAGAGATTAGAATAACACTGATCACTGTGATAATAACCGAGTTTCGGAAAGCTTCACCGAAACGGGCTAATTTCCAGGCGGTTGAATAGTTCGACCACATAAATACTTTTGGCCAGCTTGCCGCATCACTCAGAATTTCACCGAAGGATTTCACCGAGTTTGCGAGCAAGAAATAGAATGGAGAGAGAAAGAGCAGGGCCAGAAGGATCATTATCACTTCCGTGCCAATATTCCATCTCTTTTTTTCTGTAGGTTTCATTACGCTTCAACCTCCTTGCTCTTCGTGATACGGACCTGAATCAGAGTAATGATGGCTACAATTACAAAGAACAGCAGCGCTTTTGCAGTACCCAGCCCGTAACGATTGTTCAGGAAGGCTTCATTGTAAATATTCATAGCAACGGATTCCGTCGATTTGAACGGTCCGCCCTTCGTCAAGGACAAGTTAAGGTCAAACATTTTGAATGACCAGGAAATGGCCAAGAATAATCCGATAGTTACAGCAGGCATAATTAGTGGAACTACGATATTGCGTAGCACCTGCCAACGGGAAGCCCCATCAATATCAGCCGCTTCTAGTACTTCTTTAGATACGTTACTCAACGAGGCAATGTAGATAACCATTAGATAACCGGAAGACTGCCAAACAAAGACCATTACAATCGCCCAGAATCCTGTTGTGGCATCACCGAGCCAAGGAAGATTAAAGAAGGACCATCCTGTAAGGTCGCCCATAGTGGCGAACCCTTTGATGAAGATAAATTGCCAGATGAAACCAAGCAACAATCCCCCGATCACGTTCGGCATAAAGAAAATGGTCCGAAGCATGTTACGTGTCTTTAAAGGTTTAGTTAACAGATAAGCCAAGAAGAAGCCTACCACGTTAGTCAAAATCACACCTAACACCGTAAATCTTACCGTAAACCAAAAGGAAGACCAGAAGTCAGGGTCATTTGAGAAAATAGTGGAAAAGTTTTGAAATCCGACCCAACTTACATTACCGGATACACCGTTCCAATCTGTGAAAGAGTAATACATCCCCATCAAAAATGGGATAATCGTTATTAAGGTAAAAAACAAAACTGCCGGACCAACGAAAAAAAGCTGTTGACCTAACTGGGACAACTTAGTGCCGCGCATTTATTGCCCCCCCCTTTCTTTTGCTCACTTACTTGTTTATGCTTTATACACATATTATCTGTTTTTTTCAGGGTACCTCACACCTACTAAAGTGATCTTTCAGGTGTAAAATATTGATCGGATGTGACAAATTTCGATGAAATGGAACACGATTCGCACAAAATTGATCGTTTTTATCCTACTGCCAACGTTAATTTGTATTATGGCCACCATGTTTATTAGCTATCACTATAGCACTCAATCCCTAAGAACAAGGGCAGTAGACGAGAATACGAACCTCCTCTTTCAAGGCAATAGAAACATCGAAAGTCTGATTCAGGAGATCAATCGTCTCTCCCTTATCGTTTATTCAGATTCAGATTTCTACAGACTGCTCGAAGCGGGATATGAGGATATGGCAGCAAATACACGAATTTATTCTTCTCTAAATTACATTTCTTCATCCATGCCAGATATATCCCAGGTGTATCTGTACGGTGCCAAGGATAGAAAAGCCACTTTGCTCACCCAGAATACACCCAAACGTTGGCAGGGTATTCCTCCCTATGCCGACTCAGACATCACTAGCAGTTCTCCTGTGGTTATACAAAGTACACATATAAGTCACAGCTACGGCCTAACTTCACCTATCCCGCAACTCATACCGGAACCTGTGTTCACATTGCATAGACGAATTGAAAGGATTCCAACTACCACTCCAATCGGCTTCCTGTCGATCGATGTTAAGCTAACGGCTCTTACCGACATCGTCAGTCAGTTATATGATCAGAAACAGGAAAACATTTGGCTGCTGGATGGCGATGGCAAGATTGTATACGGAAGCAACAGTGAGGAATACGGCAAGCGTCTACATGCCTCCTGGTACAACAAGCAAATCGCTACCAATCAAAGCTCCCAAGGGTATTTTGAAGAGGAAGATGCTGTGTTTATTTACCAGAGAATCGAAACCCAAGGTTTAAATTGGACCCTCGTGAAGCAGATTCCTACGTCCTATCTCTTCCGGGAAGCCAACGAGGCGGCAGCGATCAATATAATCCTCCTTGTTCTACTATTAATTACAATTGCCACCTTAACGACTCTGATCTCTTTTCGAATCACAGCCCCGATCAAGCAGTTGACTCGTTACATGAATCAGGTGCAGACCGGTAATCTTGATGTTGATATTCAACCTATGGGCAAAGATGAGATTGGCGTGGTTACCGAGCGATTCCGCAGTATGATGGACACGATCAACAACCTGATCCTAAGGGAGTACAAGCTGGAATTGTCCAATAAAACCAATGAACTGCGGGCACTGCAAGCACAAATCAACCCGCATTTTCTGAATAACACGTTGCAAATCATTGGCACGCTGGCCTTAGAGCTTAAAGTGCCCCAAATTTACTCACTTCTTTCAGCTCTAGCCAAAATGATGCGCTACAGCATGTACAATGAGGAGAAGATCGTAACTGTTAAGGATGAGCTGGATCATGTCAAAGCCTACATTGAACTGCAAAAGGAACGTTTTGAAAATAAGTTCAGTTTCCGCTACGATATGGAGGAATCACTTTTAGAGACGTTTATGCCGAAAATGATTTTACAGCCTATTGTTGAAAATTATTTCAAACACGGCTTTAATCTTTCCCGCAGTGACGGATTCATTGAAATCACCGCAGCAAAAGTGGATGACAACCGGATGGAAATTTGTATCCAAAATAACGGAAATGCGATTCCTTCAGCGAAGTTAGATCTTTTAAAGCAGAAGCTACAGCATCCTACTAGAACAGATATAGATTTATTAAGAAACACAGAGCAAACCAAGGAGACTTCAGGATCAGGTATTGGTCTGCCGAACGTTCTGGCTCGACTCAAGTTTGTGTGCGGAGATAGCGCCACTTTAACTGTTGATAACCTTAGAGCAGGCGGAGTAGTAGTGAAATTGGAAATTGAAATTATAGCGGAGCGTGAAAAGATATGAAGGCGTTGATTGTTGATGACGAGGCAAGAGTTAGAAAGGCAGTCAGACTGCTTGTCGACTGGGAAGCCCATCAAATCGATGAAATTCTGGAAGCCGGAAATGGAAATGAAGCCATCGAGATCATCCGGCAGGCTAAACCAGCATTAGTCATTATGGATATGATGATGGAATCAGGTAACGGGATAGAGTTAATGACCTGGGTGAACGAATTCGCCGGCAACACTAAGTTTATTGTAGTCAGCGGACATAATGATTTTGAGTTCGTACGTCAGACTGTGCGGCATGGAGGGATTGATTATATCCTGAAGCCCATCGAAGCCGAGGCAATCAATGTAGCGGTAGCTAAAGCAGTTGCAGCCTGGCGCTCAGAAGAAGATGACCGAAGCGAGCGGCAGAAACAGAGTATTCAGCTTAATGAGTTCAAGCCCATTTATGGGGAAAAGCTATTATCCGCACTAATTGATGATCCGATCAATTCTGATTTATCTTTGCGGAGGTTATGCAGTGATGGTATCATTCCGGAAAACATCCATTCCGCTCGGTTAATATTGGTGCAGACAGATGCGGGTAACAATCCGTTGATTAAACGTTTTGGCGGAGACACCGAGTTAATGAACTACGCTATCGTCAACATTTGTAATGAATTTTTGCACAGTCCGCATAAGGGTGTTGCTTTTCGTTATTGGGGAGGTCCTCCGGAGATTGCAATTATTCTGTGGGATATTCAGACCTCTGTGGTCGAGCTAATAGGCAGAATCAATCATGGCATCTACTCTACCTTGCAGGTCCGAATGCATTTTGGAATCAGCAGCATCGGCAACTTACCTAAGCAGTTACCTTATCAGCGTGCAGAGGTGGCAGAGGCATTACAGCGCCGAAACTTATTAATTCATGAGGATTACTGCCATTTCTCCTCTTCCTCCGAAGAATTCAGAGATCGTAAAGAGATCGCCAAAGCAGAGGTTCGCGGTAATGTATCAACAACGAACTTTGCTGACGTCAAGGAAGATTGGAAAATGGCAGTCATCAGCGGAAGTCCAGAGATATTATCAACAGCTGCGCAGCACTGGGTGGATGAGCTTAGCCGAGGCGGAGTTGTGACACCAGAAATCCTAAACTCATGGAAAAATGATGCTCTACTATTTCGTTCCCAGCTAGTACGGGAAATGTTAGGCCCTGAAGCTGAAGGTGCACTGGCCGAACTTGAACAGGCCGACCAGCTTCACCCAGCTCCTTATACGAACGGTTACTCGTTCTCCTTATTCGCTTGGCGTGACTGGTCGTATACCCTAATGCAGGAGCTGGCCGAAGTAATCGCCCTGAAACAAGCTAAAGAACGTAATCCGATGCATGATATCGTCAAATATATCGAGCTTAATTATGCTTCCGACCTGTCCTTACAGGAAGTGGCCGGAAAGTTTTTTGTTAGCCGTGAATATATTTCCCGCCGATTCAAACAGGAATACGGTATTAACTTTTCCGACTTTATTGTTAATATCCGAATAGATAAAGCTAAGCTGCTATTGCAGAATCCTCGTCTGAAGCTGACCCAAATCTCCGAAATGGTCGGTTTTCATGATGTCAAATATTTCAGCAAAGTGTTTAAGAAGCAGGTCGGATCTTCACCTAAGGACTACCGGGACACATTTAAGAGTTGATCAATACCAGTTTAAAAAGGCGTCCGCAACCGTCTTACCGGCTATGCCGTTCGGATGCGGGTCGTCTTGTCCACTCATATATTCCGGTCTGATCCGGTGATCGTCTGGTGCAGGCAACGATAATAGGCTTGCTATATCAAACACACGGTCTACTCCAGCGGGTGGGTTAGTCAGGATTTCATGATTCACTCTACGCCAAGTTTCTTCTCTTGCCTCCTGAAAATTAAACGGCGGCACCGTACTTAGAATAATACTAGCATCAGCATTTGCTGTTTTGATCTTAGCAATAATAGTTGTCAGATCACCAAGTAACTCATCTGCAGAGCGGCAGCCAATATCAATATCATTTACGCCGAGGACAATCATCAGTTCATCACTCTGTTTAGCTTTGTGAAGCCAAGGGCCATCCGCAGCCACATCATACGCTCTAGCCCAGCCTGAGCCGAGATTCCATACGCCAATCTCTGCACCAAGACCATCCGCAATTCTCGCTGCCCAATATTCGTATCCGTCCTTTAATGTCCGCACACCTTGAGTAATCGAATCTCCCAAAAATACTAGCTTCTTATTCACAGCTTTCTTATACCCGATATAGCTTGGCAGTACCAGAAGCTTGTCGGATTCTGTAAATCCATCGGCTGATTCCTGTGCAGCCAGATTTCCGGGCGCATCATAAGCGGTTGCCAGCATGCCTTCTACATTGAAAGGAATGGATTTGCCCGCAGCGGTTGTCTTAATCGTCCATGTAAAAGCTAAGTAATGGCCATCGGGTAGATTAATGCTTGTCTCATCACTCCAGAAGCATTCACCGGCCGCTACTGGTTTGGAGACATTGCCTTCAAAGGTGACAGCATGTTGTGTATGCTCAATAATAGCTCCGTTTGGCTCAGTTCCTCCATCCGCGATAAAAGCCGATTCGATCACCCAACTGCCCCCAGGTTCACTACCCGAAGCTTCAAGCCCTTGGTCCCAAGTGGAATCCACTGCATTGCTATGCCAAAATTTTAGCTGCAACGGGCCGTTTTCCCGTAACCGAATATAAGTCCGGAAGGTATGTGTAAAAGGTTCTTGCCTATTCATAATAAAATTAGCGGCGGTTGAAAGAACCGTAGCAGAGGTATAGTCCGTCTGATTCAAAACTCCACTTCCCTTAATTAAATTAGTATTCATAACGTTTCCCCCGTTATTAGTTAAGATTGTAACACTAAAACCTCTCCTACAGACCAGGGAATAGATCGTTCACCCAGTCTACAAGAGAGGTTATGGCTATATCAATATGCTTTAAGAAATCATCTTATTTCAGTGTAATGGTAAACGATACGGATTTTGCACCTGCGTTTACTTTCACTGTAGTCTCATCTACTTGCTCTGCACCTTCTACGGAAGCGATAGCTCCCAGATCTTTAAGGGAAAGCGAGAATTCTTTACCGCTGCCTTCTGCAGTAACTGTTACGCTGTTGCCTTTGCGGGCAGCCTTCACAGTCAATTCAGGAGCACCTTTAAGATCACGTACGGTTGCAGAAGTAGTAGTACCTTCTTCAAGTGAATACAGGCCAAATTTCACGCCATCCGCAAAGTCATAATCGGGTTTGTTGTCGATGCTGCCGATTGCCAGCAAGGAGTTCTGACGAACGAACAGTGGCAAGCTGAAGAAATCATATTTCTCTTTGCGCCATGATCCGCCTTGTACAGTTTCACCAGATAGCAGGTGTGTCCAGCGACCCGCTGGCAGATAGTATTTCACTTCGCCGTTTTCTTGGAAAATAGGCGCTACGAGCAAGGAATCACCCAGCATGTATTGGCGATCGAGCACTTCGCATGTTGGATCTTCCGGGAATTCCATAACCATCGCCCGCATAGAAGCCCAGCCATGCTCTGCAGCCTGGCCAGCCACATCATACAGGTAAGGCATCAAGCTGCATTTAAGCTTCGTGAAGAAGCGGGTAACATCACAAGCTTCATCATCGTACGCCCAAGGTACACGATACGAAGTGCTGCCGTGCAGACGGCTGTGGCTGGACAACAGTCCAAAAGCTAACCAGCGTTTGAATACATGTGCCGGAGCAGTGTTCTCGAAACCACCGATATCGTGACTCCAGAAACCGAAACCGGACAAACCTAGGGACAAACCGCCACGAAGGCTTTCTGCCATGGATTCATAATCTGCGTAGCAATCTCCGCCCCAGTGAACTGGGAACTGTTGGCCGCCAGCAGTTGCAGAACGTGCGAACAATGCTGCCTCATTCTTGCCAAGCTTCTCTTCCAATACTTCAAATACAACTTTGTTGTACAGTTGAGTGTAGTAATTGTGCATTTTCATCGGATCAGATCCGTCGAAATAAACTACATCTGTAGGAATCCGCTCACCGAAGTCTGTCTTAAAGCTGTCTACGCCCATATCTACCAAATCACGCAGGTAGCCGGCATACCATTCACAAGCCGCAGGGTTAGTGAAATCCACCAGTCCCATACCCGCTTGCCACAGGTCACATTGATAAACGTCGCCGTTAGGCTTTTTGATCAAGTATCCGTTTTTCTTGCCTTCTTCAAACAAGCGTGAACGTTGGCCAATATAGGAGTTGATCCATACGCAGATCTTCAGGCCTTTTTCCTTCAGGCGTTTCAGCATGCCCTCTGGATCTGGGAATACACGTTTATCCCATTCAAAATCAGTCCATTGATACTCACGCATCCAGAAGCAGTCAAAGTGGAATACATGCAGCGGCAGATCACGTTCTGCCATACCTTCTACGAAGGAATTTACAGTTTCTTCATCATAGTTGGTAGTAAACGAAGTTGTCAGCCACAATCCAAAAGTCCATGCTGGTGGAAGCGCTGGTTTACCTGTAAGAGCAGTATAGTTGCTAATAACGTCTTTAATGGTAGGTCCATCGATCACGAAATATTCCAAGCTTTCTCCAGCTACGCTGAATTGGGCCTTTTTCACTTTTTCTGAAGCGATTTCATAGGAAACCAATTCCGGATGATTAACGAATACTCCATAACCTTTGCTTGATACATAGAAAGGAATGTTTTTGTAAGCTTGCTCGGAGCTAGTACCGCCGTCTTTGTTCCAGATATCTACGGTTTGTCCATTTTTCACGAAAGCTGTAAAACGTTCGCCCAGACCATATACGAATTCGCCTACGCCGAGATCCAGCTCATCACGCATGTACGTGTTGCCGTCTTGGTCGGTGATGTAAGCCATGGATTTAAAGCCACTGCCTGTAATACGTTCTTCGCCGCGATAGAAATCCACCGCCCATTGTTCGCCTTTGCGAATCACTACACGAAGTCCGCCGCTGATCAGCACGGTTTCGAGATCCGTTTCTTCAATCTTCACATGATCGCCAGTACCTTTAGTCAGTTCGAAAACCGGACCACGTTCCTGTACACCATCATGATGAATAATTTTAATGCCTACCACGCCTGGAAGCGGGGAATGGAATTTTACAGTAAGCAGGGTTGAATTCAGCGTTGCTGCGCGCCCTGTGATTGGAGTCGTTTGTGTAATTGCTGTTAATCCTTCGGGAGTCTTTTCTACAACATAATTTTGAACTGCGCCGTTAATCGTGATACCATCACGAACCAGCCAGAGACCATCAGTAAATTTCATTGTGTACTTGCCACCTTTCAATTTGGTGTTTATAGTTGCATTATACCGATAAAAAATGAACAAAACTAATACTATATAGCTCATTTATAACACTATTTTGATGTTTTTTAAGAAAAGAGGCGTTTATATGGACCGTACAACTCAGAGTTTGCTAAAAGAAAACAGAGTTCATGGAGATAGTATGTTTCCACTCGCAGCTTATTGGATCGAGCTTCCATCCGGAACGCATGTACTTGATACACATTGGCATGAAGAAGCGGAGTTCTTTATGCTACTAGAAGGAGAAATTCTGTTCCAAGTAGACACAGAATATTTTCCACTCCGAGCTGGAGAAGCGGTATTTATCGAATCTGGCGATATACACGCCGCCTATGTGCTGAACGAAGACACCCCCTGCAAATTCTGTGCGCTTGTATTTCTGCCTGATCTTTTGGCTAGCGCCCAGTACGATACGATCCAGCAAAACGCGATTTTGCCACTGCAAGAGAAACGCCAAAGCTTTCCGAGACATATTACACCCGCTATCCCTTGGCAGCAGGAGCTGCTTCATCATCTGAAGCAAATGATGGAGGCATACGCTAATAAAATGCCCGGATTTGAGACCTTTATGAAAGGAACTTTGCTAATCATGCTTTCCAAGATTACCGCAGAGGGCCGATTTGAGAACCGCAGCCAATCGGATGATGCAGATACTACCAAGATTAACCGCCTTAAAAAGGTGATCCTTTATATCCAAGATAACTATCAGGAACCGATCCGTACCCGTGATCTATCAGAGCTTATTCCCATGAGCGAGGGGCAATTCTGCCGCTTCTTCAAAATGATGACTCGTAAAACGCCAGTCGATTACATCAACTCTTACCGGATTCGCCAGGCTGCCGATCTGCTGCAGCAAAGTGAAAGAAAAATATCCGACATCGCATTCGAGGTCGGATTTGATAATGTAAGCTATTTTATAAAGGTTTTCCGCAAAGCGATGAAATGCTCGCCTTCGGAGTTTAGGAAAGGTGCGGGCTAGTTTCATCTACTTCATGCAAAAACGATGGATTCCAACCTGATTTTTAGGAATTACAACCTTTTGGAGGCTCGCGATGAACTCACCGATTCTTAGCTTTATCACACCGCCTATTCCTTATTTCATAGACTGTGGCCGTGCTCACTACAATGCTGGAGACTATCATATCAGTCGTAATTGCATCGGCGTATTTGATCTAATCATTGTTAAAAAGGGTACGTTGCCTATCGCCGAGAACGAGGTGCACTGGGAGCTAAAGGAAGGAGAATTCCTCATCCTTCGACCAGATGCCCATCACTATGGCTTTGCCCCCTGTCCTATCGAAACAGAAATCATCTGGATTCATTTTCAGACTTTCGGCAGCTGGATCGAGTGTCAGGATATGAACGAATGTCTGGAAAATCAGAGCGAGCTCATCGAGAGCCATAAACAAAAAGCTTATTTAAATCACTGCGATGTATGCTCGATTTTTATTCCGAAGTATATGAAAATTTCAGAGAAGGCAATGGAGGTATTAGAGTTCTTTTTCCATCTGGAACAAGAACCCCAATCGATGCGCAACTGGAAGCGCCAAGCCTCCTTTCAACAGTTTCTGCAATTCTTGGACCGCGATCTCGCCGAGGCATCAGATGCAACCGCCATTCATCTCGCCGAGAAGATTGAATTGTTCATTCGGCAAAATTATACTCGTGATATAACTAACTCCTTACTTCAAAAAGAACTTAACTATCATCCCAACTATCTCGCCAAAAACATGCTGAAAATATATGGTGTGACCCCTATGGCCTATCTCCTGTCCTATCGTCTAGAACAATCCAAACGGCTGTTAATTCAGACTTCCTGGTCCATCGCCCGCATTGCTGAAGAGGTTGGCTTCCATCATATTACTTACTACTCTTCCTGCTTCTCCAAAAAAGAAGGCATCTCTCCCTCTCATTTCCGACAAAAATTCACTGGAAAATAGACATGAAAAAGCCTGGAATCGAAAACAGCTTCCTCTTCCGGGCTTTGTTCAGATAGGCTAATCAAATCTTTAGACACGCTGCAAACGAATAACATTCCAGGATAATTAGGACAAAGAAGCCGTTAAGTATCCATCAACCAGCGCTGCGGCTAACAGCTCACCTTATTAAGTATTACTGCTGATTTGCCGATATATTATAGATAGATCTTATCGTCGTAGGAGGATAAAGAACCATGCACATAACGAATATGACCTCATCTATGGGAACGAGGTTTAATGTATCTGTTAGTCACCAAACTAACGATAAAACCATGAAATCAAACAGCAATACTAATGGTAATGGAGACAAATTATCAATAAGTAAATCTGCAAAGGCCGCTTTTCAAAATCAATCCAAAATGGACGGAATGGTTAACTCCCTGCTTAAACAAAAACAAAGTATCATCGACAGTAAGAACAGTCTGATTGAAAGAACTACCAAAAGTTCGCATAATCTCGAATCTATTCAAGATCAACTTAAGGAGTTCGACAAGCAGCTCCAAACGATTGACCAACAAATTGCAAAATACAGCTTCGAAGAGCAACAAAAGAACTTAGAAAATGCTCAAAAAGAAAATCAATCGGATGAACCTAAAACCGAGCAAGAGATACAAAACGAAAGATTAAATACGCTTGTTTCTGTAAGCCAAGATGTTAGCCAAATGGAGGTAGTTTCTTCTACCCACACTAAGATGCGTGGCGAGGCTAAAGTTCTGACCAAGGAAATAGAGCTGGATGAGGCTCGTTCTACTCATTCTGCAACAGCCAAACGGGAGCAGTTATCCAAAATCGAAACTAAACTATCGGAAATGAACGAAACGTTAGGCGATGCCATGAAAGACACGGGAGATAAAATTAAAGATCAGATCGATAAAGCAGGTTCAACAGAAATTAAACCTTCTGAAGAGAATACCAATGAGCGGACAGAACAATTAGCTACCTATCAAGAAATTCAACGTTTAGCCGAAGAATCTGATAAGTCGCAGCTAGAAATACTAATCTAACAAGGGCAAGATTCTCTATATAAAAAAGCAATCGGATCTCCTTCGCATCAGAGGGTCTGCCGATTGCTTTTTTAGATGCAGCTAATGTTATTCTTCGGCTATTCCTTCCGAATCACAATAAAGCAGGTGCTGTCCGGCAGCGCCACTTCCTGTCCGCTCTCATCCATGAACCTTACTCTATCACGCAAAGCTTCGGTATAACCTTCTTGCAGGTAATGCCGGAAGATCTCAAGCTTCGCCTGCTTTCCTAAAATCTGTTCAATAAATGAGGCAAACTCCGTAGGGGTGAAATAACCAAATTGTTCTTGGACTTCATGAATATAAGCCTCTTCCCCCCAGGTATACGTATATAAAAATTCCATGGCATCATTAACGGGCATGAGCACTTCTTGTTCCCCTAATCTTTGAAACTGAATCTGACGTCCAGCAAAATCCTTCGCATAACGCTCCAGCCACACCAGACCGTCCTCTTCAAGAAAGCGAACTCTCCGCAGCAATGATGCGGGTTCGGTCATGATCCCATCGCGGATAATGATAACCCCGCCAGCTGACAATACATCAAAGGCACTTCGCAGAGCTGCGGAGACAGTGTCATGATTGAACTTATTACCATTTAGCGGCACATAAGAATATAGCTCATGCAAAATCGAAGAGAAAATTACCGTGTCCACCGTTCCAGCCTCCACGAAATCTTTAAGGTTCAACGCATCTCCCTGCAGCACCTCCCACTGGCGACCTTCCCGCTGCTTGCGTTGCCGCAAGGCTTCTACTACATTGCTTGAGATATCAATGCCGATAGGGGTAACCTCGGGCATACGCTCTTCCAGCAAATCCAGCAGCACACCGCCGCCCGGGCCGATATCCAGCACTTTTTGACCAGTGACATGTTCCAGAATTACGGCTTTATAATCTGCTGTATTATTCATTTGGCTTAAGTAGGTATCTTCATTATGAAAACGGTCGAAAGCGTCCCTGCGCAGCTCGAATAGGTCGAACAACAGCAATACAGCACGTTCATACAAGGGTGATTTTTCAGCCTCCATACAGAATTCGATCAGCTTCTCAGCCGCTGCCGAGAATTGGAATTGAAAAAACACCGTGTCTGGCAGATGTTCCTTAGAATATTGCCGTAAGATTAGGTGAGGGTTCTCAGCAGGTAAAGTCCCTTGCTCGATATCCTTCCATGTAAGCTCCGCTAAATATTTTTCGATAATCCGCTTCTTATAGACATTGGTCTTCTTAACACCCTTGTAATCATAGTAAATGCTGTTCATGACATGCTCGAAGCTGATATGGCTTAAGGATTCATTCTGCGCCTTCTGGGCAGCAAGCACCATCACCTTCAGAAATTGCTCCAGCGAAAAGGTCTGTAGTGCAGATTCCACATACCAGAAGGTAATCTTACTTAATGACTCCAACCGTTCAGCATGGAAACCTTCCTGCGTCAGCTTAGCCCATTCCGTAGTGAAATCCTCTCCTCTAGAGATCGGACCCATCCGCATTCTGCGCAGTCGTTCCTTCATCGGCATAGGACTAGCAAGATTGCCTGAAGAAATCAGCTCAATAAGCTGCTTCACTTCATGCTGCACATTCTGCCATAACTCGGGAGACACAGCTCCGATGATGCAATGATTGAGCACGGTCAGCAGGCGTTCCAGTTCCTCCGTGGTCAGCAACTGATCTTCCACTATATCATGGAGTGGCTTATTGACTTCCGGCGGCACTTCTCCGCGAATTTGCTGTCCTATGAGTCCATGAGTCTCAATTAGCCGCTGAATCATCGTACCTTTCTCGGAGACAGCCCTCCCTAAATATCTCTCATATAACTGTGCGGAACCTAAATTATGTACAAAACAATTGATCCCTTCCTCCTGCCAAACCAGCCGCTCCTTTGCTGTACCTCCCTTAGCCGTTTCTGACCAAATTAACGTTTCTTCCACCAGCTCTTTTATCCAAATAGAACGGGGGAGTTGGTCCAGAATCTGCAAGCTACGTTCCACATAATCCAGTACGGGATTCCTGCGATCCAGCTCCTCCAGAGATTCCACGCGTTCCAAATTTACTATCTGCTCCTCCGCTTGGACAATAAGCTTCAGCCAAAGGTGATCCTCCAAATGATCTTGCACACCTTCACGGTATAAGGCGATGGCTTCCAGTGATTTCAGCATATGCTCCTCCTTCGCTCCAAAGTGGAGACTATAAAGACCTATTATTATATATATACAATCCCGTTAATTAAAAAACAGAACCAGGATTCATGAAATAGCCATGTCCCGGTTCTGTTTGCATTCCAATCATTAGGTTCCGAACCGCTGCCGATACCCACATTTGCGGCATAGCTCCTCCACAGCTTCTCTACGTGAGAAGCCATAGAATAAATTGTTCGCCCGCTCCCCCTCCACAATCTCTGAGAACGGAGTCTCATGGATGTTGCCTAGGTTAATTACTCCTTCACCATCCAGACAGCATGGCACAACAGTGCCATCCACAAGAATCGCCGCTTGGCTCCGCAGGGCATGACAGAACCCTTTTCCGTCATCTTCCGGCTCATTTAGCGCTGGCCAACGGAACTCATGATCCTGATTAAGGTAGACGCGCGGGGCAATCTTGACACCACTGCCAGGCACAACCTTTTCTTCGATCTTGAAATCCAAGTTGAAGGCTTCCTCCAGCAGGGCAAGGGTTTCACGGTTACGGTTTCTTTCCAGATTCGTCAGATTATCCTCCGTCAAATTCCACAAGCGGAAAGAAATAATGACCCCTTGCGCAGAGGCTTCCCGTACAAAAGAAATTATCTCTGAAAGATAACCTTCACGGTTCTCTGACCCTTCATGCCCATCAAAGCTGTGCAGAGAAAAGTTCATCTGACGCAGTGCGGGCTTACCAAGAATTTTAGGTCCGGCTTTATGAATTAACGTGCCATTAGTTGTAATATTAACCTTGAACCCTTTGGCATGAGCAGCATCCAGCAGTTCACCTATCTTGGGATGCAGCAACGGCTCCCCTTTGACGTGAAGATAAATATGATTGCTGTGTGGTTTAATTTCATCCAATATCGTATTAAACGTATCCAACTTCATGAAATTTTTCGTCCGGGCGGTTTGTGGACAAAAGCTGCAGGCGAGGTTGCAGACGCTTGTTATCTCAATATAAACCTTTTTAAAAGTCTTCAAGTCCTGCTCCCCATTCTATTTATTATAAATCTGAGGCATAGCGGAGACCGATCTGTGCTCTGGCTTCCTCCATAATCTCTGCTGCGGCCATGGAGTTCTCATGAGTATTAATTCTGCTCTCCCGTTCACCATTCTTAATCAAGTTGATGAATTCCTCAACCTCATAATACATAGGTTCAAACACTTGAGGCAACGTAAGCTCCTCAACTGTACCATCACGATAGTAAATCTTCACCTGATAAGGCTCATTGATCTTGTCGATCACCATCGTACCGTTCTCTCCATGAATCTCAGCTGGCAGATAGGAATCGGAAATTTTGGAGTGCATAACTACCGCATCCATATCGTCATATTTCATAATGAGGCTTCCTTCACCATCCACACCTGAGGAGAGCATGACACCCACTGCCTGTACTGATTGTGGCTTGCCAAAGAGCACTACCATTGGATACAAACAGTACACACCAAGATCCATTAACGAGCCATTGGAAAAAGCGGGATTAAACGCATTTAGCACAGTCCCCTGCCGATAAGCATCATATCTGGAGGAGTACTTACAGTAACTTGCAAAATAACGGCGAACTTGGCCGAGTTTATACAAATTATCCCGAATCACTCCAAAGTTCGGCATAAAGGTCGATTTCATCGCCTCTACCAGCAGCACATCATTTGTGCGCGCAGCTTCAATCATAGCTTTAAGCTCTATACTGTTGGATGCAGCCGGTTTCTCGCAGAGCACATGCTTGCCGTGATTTAAGCACATAATCGCTTGCTCTGCATGCATAGAATTTGGGCTGGCAATATATATAGCATCTACATCTTTGCTTTTCACCATATCTTCCAGATTCGTATAAATTGTAGCTCCCGCATATTTAGCAGCAAAGGCCTGACCTTTCTCCATTGTGCGAGAGTACACGGCTGTCAGGATAAACTCCTCATTCTCCAAGCCGGCTTGCACGAAGCGGTCTGTAATAAAGTTTGTTCCAATGACCCCGAAACGAATTGTCATGATGTTATCCCGTCCTTTTTAGTTATTACTAACTCTACATGCTATTTTCTCACTCATAGGTAGTCATGTCTACTTTTTAAGGCAAATTAACGACAATTTCTGATAAATTCAGCAATTCCCTTGTTACTGGCGGAGCATCTTTCATCGTACAATGCAAAAAAAGGCGTATCCCAGCCACCCTTTCATGGCTTTTGAGATACCCTTTTTTTGGAGTTACAACTATTGCCTGAACTTACGGACCCAGATGAACTCTATATAATCGTCCAGCCGCCATCTACAAACAAAGTCTGACCTGTAGTGTAGCTGGAAGCATCTGAAGCAAAGTAGAGTACAGCACCGTTTAATTCTCCCGGATTACCAGGGCGCCCCATCGGACACACTGCGTTGTACATTTTTAGCGCTTTTTCTGCAAATAACGTATTCTCAGTCATTTCAGTTTTGAACAAGCTTGGTCCAATCGCATTAACAGTAATCCCATGCTTAGCATAAGTTGCCGCCACCCCTCTTGTCAGATGGATCACTCCACCTTTAGCAGCATTGTAAGAATGCGTAGGAACCGAAGCAGAAGCTGTAAGGCCTAACATTGAGGCTGTATTGACGATTTTACCGTAATTCCGTTCCTTCATATGCCGGATCACATGTTTCGACATCAGGAAAACGCCCTTTAAATCAGTATCCAGTACCCGATCCCAAGCTTCTTCTTCCAGCGCTTCAATCGGAACCGCATCCACCACACCAGCATTGTTCAGCAGAATATCAATTTTTCCAAAGGCTTCCATAACCTTTTGAACAGCCACAATAATCTGGTCCTCTTTTCTTACATCACACTCAATAGGAATTATTCTGCGTTCAGGGTATTTAGCCCGGATATCCTCGGCAACTGCTACAAGCTTGTCATATCTTCTAGCCAAAATAGCAATGTCTGCTCCTTGCTCAGCAAGCATCTCTGCGAATTGTACCCCGATCCCACTGGATGCTCCTGCGATAATAGCTGTCTTACCCGTCAAATCAAAAAGGTTAGTCATTCTAATTCCTCCTAATGTTTGGTTAGCCAATCCTTCTTCGGTTTCATTTCGCACAAACTCACTTCAAACACATAGGCTTATACTGAGGAAGCAGGTTGCAAATTGTTTTCCCACCAGTCCCAGCGGAGATAGCAGTATGGAAGATACTCCATTGGATTCAGAGGCTCCAGAATTTTACCTTTTTCAAGCACATTTGTACTGACGGTGTAAACCGCGCCCAGCATATTCACAACTTCAAGCTCACTCCAAGGATCATGCGGGGAGTCTTGGAAGGTGATAGAGGCTTCTGCCGCTTTATAGACTTTAACCTCACTTACTAAACGCTGTGTGACCAAGGTTGGCATCAGATCGAAGCCGTTTCCGTCAATTGCATTGGCATATTTGATGTTATACAAAGGGATATCTTTGCCGTAATATTCCTCCAGAATCTTCTCGGCTCCATTGTCATTGAAGTGTCCATCCATAGTGGCTTTTACGTTGAAAAAGTCAATGCCATGCCGGCCAATTGCCCCATCAATGCCAGCTTCTGAGGTGTTCATACGCACATCGGCCATTTTCTTAGGCAGCCCACATACTTCCCGGCCCATAGCCATCCCGATATCGCTTGTAATAGGCATCGACAGGCAATAGTTGCCTAATTGTCCGTTATAGTCTGCTAGAACGAACAATCCAGCTTCACGATAAGGTGGACAAAAGTTCGTAGCTGGGTAATTGGCGATAAAAGCATTTACCAGCGGCCGGCTTGTTGGCTTCAGTGGCTTCGGCAACAAACGCTCGATAATCTCTGGTTTGGTCTCCCAATACACCGTCAGCATCTCAGCATCATAAAAGGTGGTTGGCTTGCCTCCGTATTTCTGCATATCTGCGAAACTTTTCACAAAACTCACCATGAATGAACCCTCCTTAGATTAGTAACCCTTTAGTTCAGCACAAATGCCGTTTCGAATCCAGATTGAATGGCCTGTCCGATTCGTCCTGGCTTGCCTGCATCGCCGATTACCTTCACATTGGGCAGTACCTGCTTCAGCTCATCAACGAATGAGCGATCGGGTGTAACACCAATGGATAATACAACAGCATCCGTCTTTTTCAGCGAAGTTTCCCCAGTGGACGTATTCTCAAGCACAATCGCGCCGTCCTGCACTTCTACCAGCTTGGTTGATGCTAAGAGCTCCACGCCGTTCTTTTTCAGCCTAGTCACAATGTCGATCAGATTTGGCAGATAGGCGTCTGGGCCAACCCGCGGCTGCATTTCCACCACCGTGACCTGATTTCCCATATCGGCTAAATATTCAGCCGTTTCCAGCCCTGTCATGCCGGAGCCGATGACCACAGCCTGCTTGTTCTTAATCACAACTGACCCACTAAGTACGTCAACAACCGTGCAGACCGCTGCCTTTTTCACTCCCGGAATAACAGGCACTATAGGCTGTGCCCCAGCGGCAACAAATACCGCATAAGGGTTCAGTTGCTTCAGTTGTTCCAGCGTAGGTTTCGTAGAGAGATGGACATCAACATCCAGGTCCTCTAACTGATGCTGCATATTATCAATAAACCAGTTCAGCTTCTCCTTCAATGGTGGCCGGCTTCCCAGCTCCACACTGCCGCCTAGCACATCTCTGGCTTCGAACAATACAGGTTTAAAATCTCTGAGCGCCAAAATCCGTGCTGCTTCCATACCTGCTGGACCCCCGCCGATCACAGCTACTACTTTGCCATCGCCATCTTTTGCTGGTTCTGCAAATTCAAGCTCCCGGCCCACTCTGGCATTGACAGCACACTTGATTACCTTGCACTCCATCACTTCCTGAATACAGTACAGGCAAGAGATACAGGTTCTGATCTCTGCTTCTTTGCCTGCTGCCGCTTTGTTACCCCACTCCGGATCGGCCAGTTGGGCTCTTCCAAGGGCTACAAAGTCCGTGTTTCCTTCCTGTAGCAGACTCTCAGCAAATTCAGGCTTACGGATCACATCACAAGCAATCACTGGAATTTGCACCGCTTGCTTAATGGCTGCGGAGAGATGTTTTTTCCAGCCTTGCGGGTAGGATATCGGCTCAATGATCGTATTGGATGATTCATAAGTGCCGGAGCTTACATTTATGCAATCCACTCCGATGCTTTCCAGATGTTTCGCAGTCTGGATAGCCTCATCCAGTGTAATCCCACCTGAGACAAATTCATCGCCGTCGATTCGCACCGATACTGGGAATCCTGCGCCACAGATCTTTTTGATGCCAAGCACAATTTCGTTCAGGAATGACATTCTACCTTCCAGTGAACCGCCATATTTATCAGTTCTCAGATTGGTAAGCGGGCTCAGAAACTGTCCTACGAGATAGCCGTGGGCACCATGGATCTCCACGCCATCAATACCTGCTGTTTTAGCTATATAAGCTCCGAACACAAATTTACGAACTAACTCTTCTACCTCTTCAGTAGACAGCTCCCGGGGCATTTCCCCAATCGCTGAGGACATCACTGCGCTAGGAGCAACAATTTGTTTGCCTCCAATAAGCCGTCCGTGATTTTGCCGGCCCGGATGCTGGAGCTGAAGGAATATTTTGCTGTCATGACGGTGCACAGCTCTTGCCAGTTTCTCCAGACGCGGCACAAACAGCAAGTCACTTGCATTCAGCTGGTTCGGTGTACCTACTCCGGTCTCATTATCCACACGCGTAATTTCCGTAATGATTAGACCACAGCCACCCGCGGCACGTTCCTCATAAAAAGCAATCATTTCGTCCGATGCTTCACCACTGGCCGCGGCCAGTGACGTTCCCATAGCCGGCAATACAATTCTATTCTTAAGTTCAAGGCGTCCAATTTTACCTGCTGCAAACAGTTTTTCATATTTCATCTGCTTAGCACCTCCACCTTTAGTTTAAGGCGTCCAATACTTTGTGAATATATTTACAAGCACCAAAAATCACTTCTTTATAGTGCATATTGCACTATTATTGAACTAGGGGGCGATATGAATGGATGTTTCCTTAAATGAGCAAATATCAGGTAAAATCGAAATGGAGCATTATACCGCATCTTTGTTTACTGCATACATTTCAGGTGCAGGCCTTTCAGCTATCGTACAGACAGCTGCCGAGCTACTGCAGAATCCCGTCATTGTATTTGATTGCAGCTTCAAAATTGTAGCTCACTCTGACCTTTCCGATATCGACGATTACATATGGAGTGATAATATCCGCAAAGGTTATTGCTCTTACGACTTCATTGCGGCTGTGAGTAAAATGAACAGTGTCCAGCGTGGGAAACAAAGCGATGAATCTTATGAAGTAACCTGCGAGGAAACGTCAAACTCTAAACTGATCTCCAAAATAAAAGTAGCCGGCAAACAAATCGGTAATGTATTGCTTCTTGGATGCAAAAATCCTTTTCGCGCCAGAGATAACGAGCTGCTGTCCATCACCGCTACCATACTTGCCGAAGAGATGGGCAAAAACAGCTACTATCGCAACGCCAAAAATATAAAAGTTGAAGATTTTATCTGCGCACTGCTAGAGGAACAGCTTCAGGACAACCGGATCATTCAGGACAGAATGCGGAGTGCAGGATTAAAGTTCGGAAATCAGCTGCTTGTGCTGCTGTTCGATCTTACCTGGTATGAGGGTTCAGGCCGTTATGATGATTATTTAAGAGAACGTTTGCAACAGCTTTTTCCGGGCAGTCCTTCCACCTATTATGATGGGCAGATTGTAATGATCCATGACGGAAATCTCTCCAAAGAGCTTGTAAATAAGCAACTGCAGGAATTTCTAACTCAAACCGGCATCTCGCTTGGCATCAGCAATATATTCACTAATCTTACGCAGTGTAGGAGACACTATCTTCACTCCCGAAACGCTATTCGGATCGGTTCCATTCTCAGCCCGCAGCAGCAGCTGACTTACTACTCAGATATCCAGCTCTATGAGATGCTCTCTGCTGATGTTGTGTTTAACGAGGATAATAACTACTACCATCCAGAGCTGCTCAAGCTTCAAGAATACGATGCTGTGCACCAGTCCAATCTGTATCATACCTTTTACGTTTATCTCAAAAATAACCGGAACATGCAGATTACATCAGACGAGCTGTACATTCACCGGAATACACTCAGATATAAGCTCGATCTTATTAGCAGACTGCTGGACACCGACTTTACCGATTCTGAAAAAATGCTGGCGTACTATGTCTCTTACAAGGTCGCTGCTTTTTGTGAAAAAGCTAGGGAGCAGACCCGTACGCCGCAACGTTAATGTTAGAAGCTACTATAAACGCACAAACAGCCCCCGTTCTTATCCCAAGAACGGGGGCTGTGCTGTGAAGTAGAACTGTATATGATATTACAATCCGTAAAAAGCTTGCAGCTGACGCACGATTTCATCCTTGTCATGATCCACTACGGTTTGATGTTGTGGCATCTCGAACAATGCTTTAATCTGTGCCGGGAATTCCTGCTTAATATCGATCAAAGTAATTGCCTCATCGAACTTAGCTGGATGTGCAGTCGCAAAGGTAACGCCAATCTCATCCGGGCCATTAAAGGCTTCGTAAGCCGCGATTCCACATGCTGTATGTGGATCAAGCAGGTAGCCATATTCTTTTTGATACTTAGCGATCGTATTCAAGCATTGATCATTCTTCACACCCAGCGCTGCAAAATCCTTCTGCACCTGCTGAAGCGCCTCGCCTTCAACCGTAATCTTGCCTTCGGTTTGTAGCTTGGACATATACGCGGATAACTTCTCAGAATCCTCGCCTACCAGATAATACAGATACCGTTCGAAATTACTTGCCACTTGGATATCCATCGAAGGGCTGTAAGTGCTTGTGAAATTACCTGGTTTGTATTCGCCAGTATTCACGAAACGCTCCAAAATATTATTTTCATTCGTAGCAATGATTAGCTTGTTAATAGGAAGCCCCATTTGCTTAGCCAAATAGCCCGAGAAAATATTACCGAAGTTACCGGAAGGCACGCTGATATTAATCTTTTTCTCGTTGCTGCCATCAACATGCAGATATGCATAGAAATAATAAACAGTCTGCGCCAGAATCCGTACAAAGTTAATGGAATTGATTGCACGCAGATGATACCGACCTTTAAAGTCCAGATCTGCGAACAGATCCTTAATCACCTTCTGGCAATCATCAAAGTTACCATGAACAGACAGATTCAGTACATTGCTGTCGTCCACCGTAGTCATCTGCAGCTCCTGCACTTTACTTACCTTGCCGTGTGGATGGAGAATACAGATCTTGATGCCTTCTTTGCCGCGTACACCTTGAATAGCCGCCGCTCCAGTGTCCCCAGAGGTTGCACCGAGGATGTGGATGATTTTGTTTTGTTTTTTGGAAATATATGAATACAGCTCACCCATAAACTGCAGCGCTACATCCTTGAAAGCAAAAGTAGGCCCATGGAACAATTCAAGTACATATAAAGAATCATTTACTTGGTGTATAGGCGTTACTTCAGGTGTGCGGAAATTGGCATAACTGGTGTTGACCATTTCCTGCAGATCCTCGTAAGGAATCTCATCATTGGTGTAATAGGCAACAATCTTCAGGAACAACTCCTGATAGCTAAGACTTCTCCACTCTTCCAACGTTGCTGCTGAAACCACTGGAATCTCGGATGGAACCATCAACCCACCGTCGTCCGCAAGTCCCATCAACACCGTATCAATAAAACCTTTAGGTTCCACATTACCTCTTGTGCTTATAAACTTCATGCTCATCCTCCTGAACCCCTCGTTAATATATGACAAGAATATATGATAAGAAGAAACAACGTTGTCGTCCTATAGAGATGACAACTGTTTCTCGCAGAAATATAAGGCTATTATAGTTGCACCACTTATAAGTTCTTATAATTAACTATAAGTTTCACCCTAAACGTTATCCTTAAGCTAGTTAGGGATGATAAAGCTATTTCTGCTTGTTTTCCCTATATACTACCACGTTTACGCGCTAAAGTCCGTTAATTCTTTGTCTTATTTTGCAGCTCTCTCCAGACTGTTTTGTTGCTGTATTGCCGTTCTGTACTAACATCCTTACCGAACCATTCCGGCTCTTTAAAGCTTTCCGCTTCCTCCAGAGATTCAAATTCAACCTCGAGTACGGACAATTTCAGCTGGGAATATACGTCGATCTCAACCGTTGTGCCATTCCACACCGCTGTAATTCGCTCTTTGACCAAAGCTACCGCATTTACCGCTTCGATCATCTGATTATATAAACCCTCTGAGATAAAATATTCGATCTCTTCGCGTTTGATCCCTTTGCCATCCTTAAACGTATGCGTGTAGGTTACCTCACCTGAGTCCAGATCCGTAATTTTACGCACACGAAGCTCTTGACCACCATCTATCGCCAGATATGTCTGATCGATATTATGACGGGTAACAATCTTCAATTCTCCCTTTTGAATCAGCTGCTCCGGAAATTCCGGCAGCAGAAACTTGCGTTCGATCTCCAAAGCCATGATGTTTCGCTCCTCTTCGTGTCATATATTTTATATTAATAATCATCATAGGGGTGTGACAAACCCAAGTCAATGTGGATTATAGAGAAATAGGACATGCTCTAGCTTAAAAAGGCTACCGTGGTGCTCATTGTGGGATTTATGGAGGTTGTGGAAGCTGGGGCTCACCATAGATTACTGGAAACTACGGATAATTAGCGAGTCAGCCGGCGATCATTGGGAAGCATCATTTGATTAGTTGGTCAGTGTGCCACTGGTCGTACTCACCTATTCGATTAGTTGGTCAGCGCGCACTGGTTGTACTCACCCATTCGATTAGTTGGTCACGCGCCACTGGTCGTACTCACCCATTCGATTAGTTGATCACGCGCTACTGGTCATACTCACCTATTTACTTACGGACCGTATAGCCACTATTTGCGAAAAAAACGCTTTTTGGGGAAGCTATCGGACTCAGGTGCAGCTATTTACTCCAAAACACCCCATGCGGTTGCGATAATTAGTCAATAGCGTCGCTGGAGTCCGAAAGTAACCTCAATTGCCTCTTTTTCAGCAAATAAGGACTCCTCAGTCCGATCCGAAGCAGGGTACCTAGGAACCTAGCAGCAACCAAGGGAACTCTCCATTAAATGTAATCGGCGCCTTCTCGTTCTTAACCCAGACCAAACCATAATGATTGGAGCATCGTTAACTGTTGGTGCCTCCTCATACTCCCTCATACTTTCTCATACTTGCTCATACTTGCTCATACTTTTTCATACTTTCTCATACTCTCTCATACCACCCCTACCCCCTATTTACTTACGGACCGCACAGACGCTATTTGCGAAAAAAACGCACATTTGAGATGGTATCGGACTCAGGTGCAGCTATTTACTCCAAAACACCCCATGCGGTTGCGATAATTAGCCAATAGCATCGCTGGGGTCCGAAAGTAGCCTCAATTACCTCTTTTCTAGCAAATAAGGACTCCTGAGTCCGATTCGAAGCAGGGTACCTAGGAACCTAGCAGCAACCAAGGAAATTCTCCATTATATGCAGTCAGCACCTTCTCATTCTTATCCCAGACCAAACCCTATTGATGGAGCATCGTTAACTGGTGGCACTCCCCCATATCTTACGGACTAATAAAAAACCGAACGAAAATCAGAGGAAATCCTGAAATCCGCTCGGCTCGACGGCAAACTTATTTTATTTCTTTCATAAATGCCTGAAAGTCTTCTACGATTTCTTTTGCTTTAGTGCGATATAAATAATGTCCCTCTTCAAACTTCACTATTTTTCCATGTACAGAGTCCTTGATTTGCTTTTCATGCTCTGGTATCCATCTATCCGTTGCTGGTTGATTCGCTTGTATAAAGAAAATAAGAGGAAGATTTTTAGGAAATGTTAAACTTTCAGCTGATTTAAAATTAGAATACATCATTCCAGCTTCATTTAATTGGGTGGGATTAAATATGTTTTTGCGATTGATCAATCTCATTTGTTCTTTTGTTTTATCATCAAATGGTAGTTCAGCAATTGGGTCAGCACTGAATTTCATTTGCAATCTGATTAGACCTGATTTTTTGAGCAGATTTATAGTTTTTAATTCCGAAGCTTCGATTTTCCTCTCGCTTATCGATGGAACACTACTATCAAGCCCGACAAATGCACTCACTTCATTTTCATACTCGTTAACATAATCTAGTCCATAAATGCCTGAAATGGAGTGGCCCATTAGAATATAACGGTCAATATTAAGAGCCTGTAAAGCCTCATGAATTTCACTTACAATATTCTCTGTGCTGCGCTCCTTTTTGGTCAGATCACTTAATCCATACCCAAAAGGCTCAATCATGACGACTTTGTAAAACGGTGACAGCTCATCTATTAATGATTTAAAATCAAGAGCTGGCGCTGTTGTGCCATAACCCGGAAGTAGAACGACTGTTTCTTCACCTTTTCCTTGAATATAAACATTCATATTTTTCCCATCAACAGGTACTAACTGACCATAGGGCTCTATTTTACTCTGTTCCGATTTGTTGCTGATCAGATTAACTGTATAAACAATGGCGAGAAAAAGCAGGATTGCGATAATTATTGCTCCTATTACTTTAAGTAGTATGTTTAGTATTTTACTTGTTCTCGTGCCCGCCTTCATTTTCATTACTTCTTTTATTTTCAATCGTATCTTCTCCTGTCATCACCTGTGTATTGGACTGCCATAACTAACTGCTAATCTAAGATTAACCAATAAAGATGTACTCTCTATGACCTTAATATGAACGGAATATGAACAGGTAAAAAAGCTACAGCGTCTTACGCAAGGTAGTTGCACAGGATGTCATAACATAAGGAATATATGTGTATAGGCGGAGACGGTCAAGGCTGCCTTGCCATCCGCAGCTTCAGCTGGTTCAAATTCGTCATTGCCAACAAAAAAAGCAAACCACGAGCTAGGCTCATGGCTTGCTGGTGGCTTGCTCGTGTTTGCTCATGGCTTGCTCGCAGCTTACTCATGGCTTGCTCGTGTTTGCTCATGGCTTGCTCGTAGCTTGCTCATGTCTTACTCGTAGCTTGCTCATGTCTTACTCGTAGCTTGCTCATGGCTTGCTGGTGGCTTGCTCGTAGCTTGCTCATGGCTTGCTCGTAGTTTGCTCATGGCTTGCTCGTAGCTTACTCATGGCTTGCTCGTGTTTGCTCGGGGTTTGCTTTCTGTTTATCTAATGAATTCTAATCCTGCACCTTCAATTTATAACATCCGCTAACAAAATCCTGCTGGATATCCGGCAGAGCCAGTCCAGCCTGCATTAGCCGATCACCACCGTAAACCTCACCACTCACCTCCAGAATATAATCCAGCTCCGGATTCAAACCATTCAGCTTCAGGCTACGGCGGGGCGGGTGTGGCACAGCCATTACCCGGAAGTAATAAACTAATGCCTCACGCTGATCATCGGACACGAACATCCAGGCTGTCTCATTGCCCTCAAACGGGCTTTGCAGACGGTACAGATTCCCCTGCTGCACAAGACTGCGGATTTGCTTATAGTTCGCAACCTGTTCCTTCACAAGTTCCTTCTCTTCGTCTGTAAACTTCGTAAGATCCAGCTCATAACCGAAATTACCGGACATAGCTACATCTCCACGGAAGGACAGCGGGGTGATCCGTCCTACCTGATGATTCGGCACGGCAGACACATGCGCGCCTATCGAACTAACCGGATACACCAGACTTGTTCCATACTGAATCTTCAGTCGTTCCACAGCATCGGTATCATCACTGGTCCAGGTCTGCGGCATGTAATGCAGCATGCCTGGGTCGAAGCGGCCACCACCACTACAGCAGCTCTCGAACAGGATATGTGGAAATTCTGAAGTTATTTGCTCCAATAGCTCATACAGACCAAGCACATAACGATGTGCGGTTTCCCCTTGGCGTTCAGAAGGTAACTCTGCAGAGCCAATCTCCGTTAAACAACGGTTCATATCCCATTTCACATAACTAATGGGCACGGTCGAGAAAATCCGGGACAGTGACTCATAAATGTACTGGCGCACATCCTCCCGAGTATAGTCCAGCACCAATTGCCAGCGAGCTTCGCTGCGGCGGCGTCCCGGCACATGCAGACACCAGTCGGGATGCTTACGATAGAGCTCGCTGTCCGGCGAGATCATCTCCGGCTCGAACCAAAGGCCGAACTGCAAGCCTAGATTGTTCACGCGCTGCGCCACATCAGACAGTCCGCCCGGAAGCTTGCGCAGATCCTCCACCCAGTCTCCGAGAGAGGAGTTGTCAGCGTCTCTTTTGCCAAACCAGCCATCGTCCAGCACGAATAGCTCTATCCCGAGCTTGGCTCCTTCCGCCGCAATCGACTCCAATTTATCCGCATCGAAGTTGAAATAGGTAGCTTCCCAATTGTTGACCAGAATGGGCCGTTCCTTATCTCTATATAATCCTCTGCATAAACGGGTCCGGTACAAACGATGATAGGTTCTCGACATTTCCCCGATCCCCTCAGAAGAATACACCATCACTACCTCAGGGGTCTGGAATTGTTCGCCCGGCTCCAGCAGCCAGGAGAAATCAAAAGAGTTCAGTCCCATCGTAAACCGGGTCATCCCGAAGGAATCGACCTCTGCCTCAGCTTCAAAGCCTCCACTATATACAAGACTGAAGCCGTAGGCCTCTCCATGATTTTCATCCGTTTCAGGTTTCACCAGCGCAGCAAATGGATTTAACTGGTGGCTGCTCATCCCTCTGCGGCTCCCAATGGTCGTACCACCTTGCACCAGACGTCTACGAGTCAGATTACTTTCCCTTGACCAAGCTCCTGCCAAATAGATCATATCCATATCGCCAGACGAGAAATCGACACTAGCACTCAGTGCACGCTGCAATTTCAGCTGCGTTTTCCCCGCATTGGTGAACTCCACAGAGCGGGTGATTACGTTAGTATGTTCAAAAACTGTATAGCGCAAAATAACATTCAGCTTGGTGTAATCATCTTTAAGTGTAAGCTCCAACGTCTGTGCTTCTTGCTCAGACTCAACATATACGGATGGTAGACCCGGCAGTGAAGGTTTACCCTCAACTACCCGATACCCGCTGTATTTCAGCTCTGTAATACGAGTGCCGTCTTCGAGCCGAACTTGATAAGCAGGTGTTCTGAAATCTCCCGTCCCGTATTGTGGGTATTCCTGCGGGAGCCGGTCGAGACCCGTATTTCCTCCCAGATTCAACAGCCCTTCCAAATTGCTGTCACTACGCAGCTTCTTGCCCCAATACGCATGTGCCGGATAATCATTTACAAGCTGAAGAATGTAACTCATCCCTGCACTCTGTAAATGGAATAATCCCTTATCTTCCTGAACTAAAATCCCCATGTGCCAGTCCTTCTCTCCTTAGGATTTACAGCAAATCTTCGCTCACAAAATCAACCATCGATTGAACCTTTAGCCCTTTAGGTGCGGCAGGAATCCAGTCTTTTCCATCGTTCCCGCGTTGTGAGAACTCTATCGTCTTGGTCTGACCTGGGAGAAGGTCAAAATAATTGTCAGAGAATATTCCTTCGTCTTCTGAAGTCAGGTATACGCCTCTAGCTAATACATCACTGGTCACGGTGAAGCTTAATCCGCCACTCTCTGGAGTTTCCAGCACGGTAATTACTGAGCGCTGTAACGCAATTTCTTTTTCCGGAATAAAATAATGCAGCTTGTGATCTATCACCCGGCCATCCGCCTGCAAGCAAATTCCAAGCAATACATCACCCACCCCTTGACCTTCTAGCAGGTCTGCCACAGGAGAAGAGAATACGATAGCAGCAGAATCAGCTCCCAGCTCAAAGGGATGTGTCCACTCTCGCAGCACCGAACCGTTAAACTGATACAAAGTAAGCACCAACTCAGCGCTCACTGCTGTTCTTAAATCAGATACGACATGAACGTCTACCTTCTCACGGTCTGTACCGTCGATAGACAACAAAACATCTTGGAAGCTTGAACGCACGGTATATTGCAGAGCTTTCCAGCGCCCGTTATAATCCATCCCCGCCCAAGAAGCCACCGGCCAGCAATCATTCATCTGCCAGTATAAAGTGCCCATACAATAAGGTTTATTTCTTCTGTGGCTTTCAATCGCGATTCGGATCGCTTCGGCCTGCAGGATTTGACTCATATATAAAAAGGCTTTGAAGTCCTTCGGCTGCGGCAGATACATATCCATATATTCTTTAATCAGCAGATTACCGCGACCATTCTTCTGATGTGCCAGCATCACCTCTGAGGTAAGCTCCATATCCTGCTCTTCTGCATAGCTCATTACGGTTTTCAGTTCCGGGAACGACTGGAAGCCGTATTCACTCATAAAGCGGCCAACCTTTGTATTATAGTTCTCAAATGGCTCGATCCCGTGCCACACACCCCAGTAATGCACATCCCCTTCGCCCACAATCCGCGTCGCATGCTGATTTATATCGCCAGTCAGCTCCCGCAGCGGCGAAGACGGCCAATAGTCCACACCTGGATGGAATGCGGCTACAGCCTCCGGCAGAATACGGTGGAAGATTTTAATATAATCGGCCCACATTGTCGCTCTTTGCTCAGCGCCGAGTTTTTCTTTCCAGCCCCAGCCCATATTTTCCTCGAACTGTGACCAGGCCGAATCAATCTCGTTATTGCCACACCATAAGGCGATGCAGGGATGATTGCGCAATCTTTTGACGTTGTATTCGGCTTCTTTTTTCACATTCTCAAGGAACGCCTGGTCCCCGGGATACATACTGCAAGCGAACATAAAGTCCTGCCAGACCAGCAGTCCGTATTCATCACAGAGCTGATAAAAAATATCTTCTTCATATATACCGCCGCCCCAAACGCGCAGCATGTTCATGTTCGATTCTACTGCTGTGGCAATTTCATGCCGATACCGTTCCTCGGTTACTTCTGTGGTGAAGCTGTCATTTGGAATATGATTGGCACCTTTGGCGAAGACGGAAACTCCATTCAGCGCAAAAGAAAACGAAGCTCCTTTGGCATCACGCTCCCGAATCAATTCAATACTGCGGAGTCCGTTTTTTACACTTTTGCTAACCTCTACTTCCGTTCCCTGCAGCAATTCCGCTTGGAAAGTATATAAATGAGGCTCTCCAAGGCCCCTGCACCACCAGAGCTTTGGCTCAGGTATAACAATATTCATCTCTAATTGCTGCTTGCCTTCCTCTAAAGTAACCGCTTGCATCCACTCCAAACCATCGGCACTTATTCGCAGCATTCCCCGCCAAGCAGCAGGAGCATCCACTTCTACCATTGCGGTCAGGCGAGCTTCTTCCTTAGCAATCACATTTTGACGGATATAGAGGTCAGTAATTTGAACGGTGTCACGTCCCACCAGAGATGCTGCACGCCAGATTCCACTGGTCAAAAAACGCGGGCCCCAATCCCAGCCGTAATGATAAGGTGCTTTGCGCGCAAAAATACTAATCCGTTGTTCATCTAATCCCCCAAGCTCGGATTGATCATTCGAGGCAGGCAGCGCATAACCCAGCTTCGCTAATTTCGGTAAATCTTCCTTAACCACAGAGCGGAACTTCACCCGTATATTATTTTCTCCAGTCTTCAGCTGCTCTTTGACATCCACTTTCCATGCCAGAAACATATTATCAGCAGCGAGCACATGTACATTATTCACGTACACATCTGCATAAGTATCCAGTCCCTCAAAAACTAACTCCGTACAAGCAAGCTCCTGCCACTCTTCCCCCAACTGCAGCGAGGTTTGATATTCCCAGTCCTTCTTATCGATCCACTGTAGATCATGTTCATTTGTTCCATAAAAGGGGTCTGAAATTTTTCCGTTCTTTAGTAAATCCGTATGAACTGTACCTGGCACAGTCGCCGGAAGCCATTCCTCATCACCACAGCCTCTAAAATCCCACTTCGCAAGATTCATATGCAAATGTTTCATAATACCTCCTAAAAGTTTTGTAAGCATAGACTTCTCTGAATGACTTCGCGCAAAACTCGCTTCGGAAGCATATGCCTAAGTTTGGTAAGCATAGACTTCTCAAAAATAGCATAAGACTCAAATTAATTCATTGAACCCTTTTGATATTCTTTGTATTTTGTTATCTTATTGTTAGGTACATGCTAATTATAAACGCAGAAACAAAACAAATAAAGACAATAAATAATAATACAATACATTTATTAACGGCTTCGATAAAGCTATAATGTTCATGTAAACGCTAACAATAAAAACGAAAAGGGGATTAAGCTATGAGAAATAAGTTATTTTCGTTATCCTTTGTTATGATTATGGTCTTATCTTCAACGCTTGCTGGCTGTGGTTCGAATAATGACAACACCACGAATAACGGTGCTGCCGCAACTGATAAGCCCGCAGCAACTAACACAGAGAATACCGGCGGTGACACGAATGCAACTGCAGAACCTGCAGCAGGAGCTGATATCAGCGGCAAAATCACCTTCCTAACTAACAGAACAGACATGATCGGTAAAGAATATGACGAATATGTAAAGCGCTTTAATGAAAAATACCCGAACATTAAAGTCGAGTTCGAAGCTTCCCAAACCGACTATAACCAACAGGCTAAAGTCAGAATGGCCAGCGGCGAGCTTCCAGATGTTATGTTTATTCCTTCCATCCCTAACTCTGACTTGCCGAAATACTTTGCTTCACTGGATGATCTCGGTTTGAATGACCAAATCACCTTTAAAGACTTCAAATCCTTTGATGGTAAGCTGTACGGAATTACTACAGGGAACTCTACTTCCGGAATTGTTTATAACAAAAAAGCATTCACCGATGCCGGCATCACCGAAACGCCTAAGACTTGGGATGAATTCCTGGCTGCCTGCGAGAAGCTGAAAGCAAAAGGTGTCATTCCACTGTCCTCCAACTTCAAAGACAAATGGCCACTTGGTACTTGGGCTTATGATACACCACGCCTAATTGAAGGCAATCCCGACTTTCCTAATGCTAAGCTGAACTCTGAAACACCATTCACTATGGACAACGGTTACGGTAAAGCCTTTAGCCTGCTTAGTGAGCTCAACGAAAAAGGTTATCTGGAAAAAGACATCAACTCCACCAACTGGGAACAATCGAAAAAGGACATCGCTTCCGGCAAGTTCGCCATGTATTATCTTGGCAACTGGGTTATTAACCAAGTCATCGGAGCAGGCGCTGCTTCAGACAATGTCGGCTTCTTCCCATTCCCTTATGACAATTCGGGTAAACCATCTGCTACCCTAAGCCCCGACTTCTTCTATGCCGTTGCCAAAAACAGCAAAAATTTAGAGGCAGCTAAAGCCTTCGTAAAATGGATGATTGAGGATTCGGGCTATGAGGATTTCGCTGGCTTTATCTCTCCATTAAAAGGCAAGGAATCCAATCTGACTCAGCTGAAAGAATTCCAAGCTACCGGAGTAGAACTGGTAGAAGGAACTGTTGACGATGCGAAGGTTACAGAGATCGGTAACAAGGCACAACTGGATCTTCCTGCTGTAGTACAGGAATTCGTGCTTGCCAAGGATCCACAAACTGTATTAGACAAGTGGAATAAAGCTTGGGCTAAAGCCAAGAAGGACCTCGGCTATTAATTTGAGCTTGTGATTAGAAGTACAGAACGGCGCAAAATGGATTATTGCCTTTACGGATAATCCATTTTGCCTTTCCATACCACGCTTTTATGAAAGAAGGGCTAGCGATGTTCGGAACACTTTCCTATAACAAACAGAAGACTATAATCATTGTATCCTTCCTCACGATTCCATTGTTGCTGCTTGCAACATTCACGTATTATCCGGCACTTAAACTGATCTATTACAGCTTTACAAATTGGGATGGCTATAGTCCCGAAAAACCTTGGGTTGGCCTAGATAACTACCGCGAGGTCTTCTCCAATCCTGATATCTTCAAGGTTTTCACACATAACTTTGCTTATTTTGCAATGGGAATTCTCCAGAATATCGTTGCTATTTATTTTGCGGTTGTGCTGAATAGTAGACTAAAAGGGAAAAATGCATTCCGCATCTTACTTTTCCTTCCCTATATCATGAACGGAGTCGCTGTAGCCTTTATGTTCGGTTATGTCTTTGACACTACTAACGGTTCATTGAATATGCTCCTAAATAGCATTGGCCTGACCGGCCTCGGACAGACCAGTTGGCTTGGAACAGAAGGACTAGTCAACTACTCCCTTGCATCCACAGGATTTTGGCGTTTCATGGGCTACAACATGGTCATTTATATCGCATCCTTGCAGGCCATTCCACGTGACATTTATGAAGCTTCTAAGATCGATGGTGCCGGCTCCTTTCAAACGCTGTGGAGAATCACTTTGCCCAATATGAAGGCTGTTATTCAGCTTAATTTATTTCTTACCGTTACAGGGGCACTGGAAGTATTCGATCTCCCCTTCGTGTTGACCAAAGGTGGTCCTGCAGGGGCCAGCCAAACTTATGTACAACGGGTTGTCGATACCGCATTTGCATTTAACAACTACGGCCTTGCATCTGCAATGAGTATAATCCTACTCTTCTTTGTCGTCATCGTACTGCTCATACAACAACTTGTTCTTAGCCGGGGAGGAGATAAGTAGCTATGACACACTCTAAGTTTCGTTTTACAGATATCATTAAATACTTTTCGCTAATTATCGGCGTATTCGTCGTGCTCTTCCCTCCATATGTGGTCATCGTTAACGCCTTCAAATCGACCGAAGAATTCAACAGCAGTAGCTCCACCGCGTTGCCAAAAAGCTTTTTAAACTTCGATAACTTCATTGCCGTGTTTCAGCGTGGAGGTCTACTCAATGGCTTTGGCAACGTATTAATTATTATAGCTATCACTTTAATTCTGAACATTTTGTTCGGGACTATGGTAGCATTTGTATTAGGACGCTTTTCTTTCAAATTGAAACCCATTGTTTTCGGTGCTTATTTAGTAGCCACTATCATTCCTAGTATCACGACACAAGTAGCGACTTTTGGTATCATCAAAAATATGGGTCTTTACAATACGCTTGGCGCCCCGATCGTGCTCTATATTGGAGCAGATGTAATTCAAATCATTTTATATCTGCAATTTATCCGTAATATTCCTGTGGATCTCGATGAAAGTGCGATGGTAGAAGGTGCCTCTCTGTTCAGAATCTATCGGTCGATTATTTTCCCTTTACTTACGCCAGCAACGGCTACTTTGATTATTTTAAAAACCATTAGTATCTATAATGACATGTACATCCCTTATCTCTATATGCCTAAACAAAGCCTTGGTGTAGTTACGACGATCCTGATGCGTTTTCAAGGGGTCAATTCGGGGGAATGGAATTTAATCTGTGCAGCTATTCTGCTTATTCTGCTGCCAACAGTAATTTTATATTTCTTCCTGCAGCGTTACATCTTTGAAGGCGTAACCAGCGGAGCGGTCAAATAAGGTAGCTTATTACAGGAAAGGAACAACGCAAATGCTATCATACATCCGGTTAACTTTACGCAAAATGTGGTTGTTCCTTGCCAATCTACCGATGGAGCGCAAGCTGATCGTTATCTTTGTCTTTCTGATCTCTCTGCCGATCACTTATGTAAGTTATCTATCATCCCGCTCCATGTTCAACTCGGTTCTTGTGAATGCGACTGACGGTGCGGGTCAAATGACATCGAATGCTTCAGATACCATTGACCGGTATATTGCCGACCTCAAGAGATATACAGCCCTGCCGCTGTATAATACCGATGTGCAAGTCTACCTGACACAGCAAAATACCGACTGGGAAAAAAATACGGGCATGGCGATGTTCCTTAGCTATTTGAATCACACTAAGGAAGAGATCATTGCCGTGTATTTGGTGGACCAGTACGGTTCGGTCTTTTATGATAAGGACGCCGGAATTAATGAGCTGTATCCAGAGGAACGATTAGCCAAATGGAGAGCCATGAGTGAAGATGCCGGAGCGGCGCCTGTCATTCAGGGCAGACATACAATCCGTACCAACTCGAATGTCCATAAAGAGGTCTTTAGTGTTCTGCGTACGATTAACTCTGTAAGTACTTTGCAGAATATAGGAATTCTCGTTTTCGATGTAGACATCAATCTGTTTAAGGGTATTATCGATCCCGTAAATGCAGTTACGCAAGGAAATACGTTCATTGTAGATAACAATGGAGAACTGATCTATGCCAGTGAAGATTCAGCGGTTCCGAATCTGGCTGCCGATACACAAACTCTGAATACAAAGCTGTTGCTGCAGCAAGTAAATCAGCAGCAGGATCATTTTCAAATAGACTTGAATGGCCAGTCTTATCTTGCAGTGTATACCGTCTCGAAACAGACCGGTTGGACCACCATGGTTACGATTCCTTTAACACGTATCCTGTCCCCTGTACAAAAGAATCGGAATACGCTTATCTTGACCACACTGATCATCATTGCCTTTGCGCTTTTTGTTGCGACTATAATTTCCCATGCCCTGACCAAACCCCTTAAATCCTTGGTCCGCCTAATGAAACGGGTGCAGCATGGTAATCTGGATGTCTGGCAGCATTCCAAATATAATGATGAGATTGGGATGCTGGGCAGTCATTTTAATCGGATGATCGTAAGGGTCAAAGATCTGTTACAAGAAGTATCCATCACGGAGAAACGGAAGCAGAAGGCTGATATGCGGGCACTTCAGAACCAGATCAATCCCCATTTTATTTATAACACGCTGGAATCCATCCGCATGCTTGCAGAGAGCAATGATGATCCACGTGTGGCGAAGCTAACCTATTTACTGGGACTTCAAATGCGTTACAGCATTGTCCGAAACGAAGAGGCTGTTACAATTAGACAAGAGCTGGATCATGTACGGAATTATTATCAGCTTCTGGAAATCCGATTCCCAGACAAATTCAGACTTAACATTGACGTGCCGGACGAACTCCTTCATCTTCCTGTTATTAAGCTTGTCTTTCAACCGATCGTAGAAAATGCAGTCTTTCACGGCTTGGATCAAAAAGTAGGACTGGGCACCTTGAGCATCACCGCATGGAGTGAGCATGGAGATGCCGTATTCTGTGTAGAAGATGATGGGATCGGTATGGATGAAGCTACTCTTCGTTCCTTAAACAATAGTCTGCAAACTGGAACGGACAATGAAAGGTTCGGGATTGGACTACGTAATGTAAATGAGAGAATCCGCCTGCATTACGGCAGCTCGTTTGGACTGCTTGTAGAGAGTGAGCTTGGAGTCGGCACTCGTGTTACCCTGCGCATTGAGGATATTAACGCTAAATATAGCGAAGATGAATTTATTTAGGAGAGGGGCTGCTCTGATTGCTGCGTATTGCGATTGTTGACGATGAGATCTTAATCCGCGAAGGACTGGCTCGAATGATCAGTAAAGAAAGCGCCGAATTTCTGGTCATCGGCACCTACTCCGACGGAAAACATCTATTAGATGAGTTAACCACACTTCAACTTGATGTTGTGATTACAGATATTCGTATGCCGCAAATCAATGGTTTGGAGCTGATTAAGCAGTTAAAAGCCACCCACCCGCAGATCTACTCTATTCTAATGAGTGGATTTGTTGAATTTAATTATGCCCGAGAAGCCATCCGCAGCTCAGCTGTAGACTATTTATTAAAACCAATCAATAAAGAGCAGCTGTTCGAGCTGCTATATCGGCTAGACAAAGAACGGCAGCTCGCGCGCGACAAGGAAGAACGCCACCGTTCCGGGCTTTTATTGACATTCTTACATATCGAAGAGCCCTCTTCCCCTCTACTATTATCCAGCCTTACCTTGCCCCAGACTTATTTCTCGGTCTTTGTCCTCAAAGGGAGCACCAGAGAAACCGTCTGCTCCTGTGCAGACAGTCTGCGGCAAGAGAAGGCGTTGAGCTTTGACAGCTTAGAGCTTCAAAAGGGACTATACGTCTGGATTGTATATTCTGCTGAGCCGCTGTCAGACAACGATTTAAAAGATATCGGTGACATTATGCGGATATCTGCGCACGGAAAGATCCTACATGTAGGTACCAGCGGTTGTTATAATGAGGTTTCCAAGCTTAGACAGGCATACCTAGATGCTAAACAAGCGTGCAACCTGGGCATATATAATCCGGAGCCTGTGCATTACGCGAATATTCAGGATATTCAACAGCCGGAGATAAACATCCTGGATCACTTTAATACAATTAGAGAACCGCTGATCCATAACCTGCAGATTCTGAATGTGACAGGCATCTTAGAATGGGTTCATGACCTGTTCTCAGTGTTGAAAGCGCAACAAGCCGGCCCTGACCAAATTCTCCGTGTCTGTCGATGGATTGAAGAAACCGCACAAAAGGAACTGCAAGAATTCAAGGCCCGCAATAAAAGTGCTCCCGACCTCAGGTTGGATGACAGAATCGCGTCCAGCTTAAGCTTTAGCAACATTGAGGAGATATTTACCGCCCACTTTACAAATATTCTGACCGAAATTAGAACCCATCGTCTGGAAATGTCCGGTACAGCCATAGAAACCATCAAACGCTGGATATCCGCTAACTATAATCAGCATGCAGATCTGAACACTTTGGCGAATATGGTTTTTTTGACCCCAAGCTATTTAAGCAAGCTGTTCAAGCAAGAGACTGGACTTACACTGACGGACTACATCACCGAAATTCGGCTGCGCAAAGCCAAACATCTGCTCAAGAATGCTCCGGACCTAAAGGTTCACGAGATTGGGGCAGAGGTTGGATATGGCGACCCTGCCTATTTCAACAAGCTTTTTAAACGTGTTGTCGGGGTTACACCCAATGAATATAAACGAATTTCTATTGTATAAGGAGATTGATCACTTGCATTCAGAGCTTCAAAGAAATAGCGAAAATCATGAAATAACCGTCTACGACACAACAGAACTATATGGTGAAAAAGGCTCCTTCCGCGTTATGCAGTTCTCGAATCATGCCACTCAAGGTGCGATGGATCTTAATGACCCGCAACGAATTCTCTTTGAATATCCGCGGGCCATCATTCACTTCATGGAGTTCAACCTCCCCTCTTTTGAGGATGTTTTTCTTATTGGGCATGGAATTGGAACAATTGCCGGGCATTTTCCGGAGAAAAGATTTAAAGTAGCCGAGCTAGACAACGAAGTAGTCGAATTAAGCCGCCGCTGCTTTGGATACAGTCAAGATAACGTAGTGATCGGTGACGGACGTCAGATCCTTGAAGGTGAAGACCCGCAGGTATATGATTACATCATTTTGGATGCCTTTACTGCCGCTGGTACACCAAGGCATTTGATCTCCCGCGAATTTTTCAGTATTACCCGTTCCAAGCTGAACACAAGCGGATATATTCTCATGAATCTAATGGGAAAAGGTGAAAATGACCCGCTTATCAACGCGATTTATACGACGCTAGCCGAAGAGTACGCCTATATCAAAGCCTTTTCCCTGCCTTCAGAAGGGGCCGCCGATATCCAAAATATCATTATGGTTGGCGGCAGCACCCCTATCCGCTTTCAAGCCCGCCATTTGGCTGGCTTCAAAGAAATACAGCTGGGACAAGGATATCTGATTCAGGATTAATTCAGGATTAACTATAAAAAATGACCTCATCCTCCACTTCACTGTGGATTTCGAGGTCATTTTTGGGTTGTTTTCATACGGCACCATTTAAACCGGATTAGGCACAAAGCTGCCACCACGGCAATATTTCAAGTAATTCAATGCATGCACCTGGCCGGTCATTTCCAGCTCATCACGATACACTGGATCATGCCAGCCTTCGATATCAATCGTACCTTTATAACCCGCTTGGCGCAGGATGGTGATTACATCTACCCAATTGGTATCCCCGAAGCCAGGGGTCCGGTCCCATACATAAGGTTTGGGGCCATGAATACCGTATTCCTTGACGATGTCCCAAGCGATGGTCGCATCCTTGCCATGCACATGGAATACTTTATCCATCCATTTGCGCAGCTGCGGAAGCGGATCAATCAATGCGATCATCTGGTGGCAAGGCTCCCATTCCAATCCCAGATTATCTGCCGGAACAGCATTGAACATCTTCTCCCAGGCCGAAGGATTGTGAGCGATGTTCCACTCTCCGCTCTGCCAGTTTCCGCCCATAGCGCAATTCTCAAAAGCAATCCGCAGGCCGCGATCTGCCGCTCTCTTCGCCAGTTCTCCGAACACCTCTGTAAACTTCGGGATGGACTCATCAATGGACAAACCTGGCAATCGGCCAGTGAAGCCGCCTATAATATCTGTGCCAAATAAATGTGCATGATCAATCAGCCGCTCCCAGCTGGCCAACGTGTCGGCATTGTCGCCGCTGCCTGCGAGCGGATTGCCATAGATGCCCACAGAAGAGATGACAAAATCATGTTCAGCAGCTAACTCCCTCAGTCGTGCAGCCGTTTCTATCAAATCGGTTTCGCCGGTGGTCTGCCAAAAGTTCAGATTAAATGATTCAAATCCATGCCCCACAATTTGTGGAATGACCTTAACGGCTTCTCCACCACGTACAATCGTACCTATTCTCAGTGTATCTTGCATTTCGGTTCCACTCCAATAAAGGTTTATAGTGTGATCTTAACGAGGTTTAATCATCTTGCAGGAACCACGCTTGAGCAATACCGCATCATAGACAATATGCTGATGGTTTGAACGTCCGGAAATGAGGTCGAACAGAACACCTACACTGGATAAGGCCATTTCCGTACCCGGCTGGCTGATTGTATCAAGAGAAGGATGATAATATTCAGCCATCTCGATCCCGTCAAAGCCAATGATCGAAATGTCATCAGGGATAGATAACCCCGCGGTAAGCACCGCTTTGGCAGCACCAATGGCAATCGTGTCGGAAGCGGCAAATATAGCTGTAATTCCCTTGTTCTTGTTGAGCAGTCTTCGCGCAGCATTAAATCCCGAGCTGGGACTGTATTCACAATCCTCAACCAACCCTGAATCATAGGGCAGACCCTGCTCTTCGAGTGCTTTTTTGTAGCCCAAATACCGCCGGTTGCCCGTGGTTTCATCCAATAATGGAGACTTGGCTAAAAAGCCGATATTCGTATGACCTAATGAGATCAAATAATTGGTAGCCTTATAGGCTTCCTTCGTTTCATTGATAATAACGCTGGAAAAAATAAGCGGGTTCACCTCCTGCGTTGAGGTGATCGTTGTCAGCACAAACGGAACCGTCAGCTGTTTGAACTTCTCTTCAGAATGATCATAGGTTCCACCCATGAAGATAATCCCGCACAGATTCTTCTCCTTCACCAGTTGAATTGCAGCATTGATTTCATCGGTCCCATCCTCTACTTGCTGGATAAGAAACGGGTAGCCCCGCAGATTGACCTGCCGTTCAATTTCTCTGATCATATTAGAGAAAAAAGGATTGGTAATCCCCTTGACCATTAGTGCAATGTTCTTAGATTGTGTAGTTTTCAAATTCCGCGCGTTGGAATTGGGAATATAATTGTATTCCTTAACCACACTCATCACTTTCTCACGTGTAGACTTGCTCACCGGTCCCTTGTTATTGATTACCCTGGAGACCGTCGAGATGCCCACACCGGAAATCCGCGCGATATCCTTGATATTTACATCCACTTTACTCCCCCATTTATGGGTAAAGGAGCTATATCGAATTATAGCTCCCTTACACCCCTTAACTTTCTTTAGTTGACAGGAACAAACGCAGCCAATTGCTTCTCTACTTCGGCAATGACCTTGTCAACTCCTGCTTTTTTCAGCTGATCGCGGTACTCTGCAACTGCTGCTTTTGGATCTTTGCTTGTTTTACCAAGCATCAATTGAATACCGAGCTGTGAATTCACGTTGGAAATCGAAGCAATTTCAGTTGTAACATTGGTTGGATCAAAGCTGAAGCCATTGTAAGGATCATCGATAGCCACTTTATCCCATTCTGCGAATAAGGAGTTACGGATTGGGTTTTCTGTATCCGTAGGAACTACGAATTTGTCATTACGAAGTGACCAAGCAGCGAAACCTCCGCCGTCCGTTTTATCGTTGAAGCCTGCAGGCTGCTTTTTAACACCATTTTCCATAACATATTGTTTGCCTTCAATACCGTTTTGGATGAGGTTGTAGTAGCTTTCATCGGTCATGAACTTCTCGATCACCATCAGAGCGCGCTCTGGATTAGCTGAGTTCGTGCTGATTACAGTCGAGTTGTCAACGCCCATCTTACGTTTGATCTTCTTATTAGCTTCCGCAAAAGTAAAGAAGTAAGGATCAGATTCCGGTTGTGCCTTCAAATCCGCACCGTATTGGCCGATCCAGTCCTGAGCATGAGTCAAATAACCTGCGGAGTTAGCTGCTCTGAAGTTATCCTTACTGCCTAGGGTTGCAGACAGCACATCTTTACTCCAGTAACCCTTATCCGCCCATTCACGCATCTTCACAGCCCAATCTTCAAATTCCTGAGTGAAGGCTGGATGGAAGACGGTCTTGTAGTCCTCTGGACTTTTAGTCACAAGATTCAGCTCATTCAAAGATATACCAGGAGCGTTAAGCCACATCCCTGTAGTATCTACGAGCATTCTGAACATATTGGCTGCATCTTCTGCCTTGCCGTTAATTGGCGGGAAGGACTCATTAGCAACCACATTATCCATGTATTTAACCATATCATCAATGGAAGTGATTTTGTCCATTCCGTATTTCTTCAGCAAGTCAGAACGATAGGCATAACCGGCAGGTGTGTATTCGCTATAAAGACTTGGTACACCATAAATTTTGCCTTTGTATTTTGTATTTTCCCACACACTTTCCGGGATTTCCGCTTTCAGCTTAGGAGCAACTTTATCCAGCATATCTGTAAGGTCCACTAGAGCGCCTTCACTAGCCAATGTGAAATAAGACACAGGAGCTCCGGGAGATGCATGCGACATATCAAATTCTTCGCCTGAAGCAAAAAGCAGCGGGTACTTAGTAGCGATATCCGGCCAGTCAATATACTTCACTTCAATCGTAGCGTTTAGATCAGCTTTGAGCTTCTTGTTAATCTCAGCGAGGATTTCTTTATTTTTAACTCCTTCGCTGCCCCACAGGTAGTACACCAGCTTAGCTTCCTTGGAAGTATCCACTCCGCCTGCATTGGCTGAAGCCTCTGGAGCTTTCGTGGCTGCCGGATCATTACTCGGCTCATTGTTGTTCTTGGATGTGCAGGCTGTCAGTGCTCCAGTAAGCATGAGGACAGCAATTAAAGAAGACGCGATCTTTTTACCTTTCATTTAGGTAAGCCTCCCTTTTCTCTTCTATTTATGAAACTTTCATTTATAATAAACGCTCTTCGAAAAGAAGATTGCGTCCATTAACCCTTTACAGCCCCGATGGTGAGGCCTGTTACGAAATAACGCTGTACAAATGGATACAGGAGAATAATCGGTCCAGTGGCCAGCACAGCTGTAGCCATCTTGATGGATTGCGTCGGAAGATCAGCAGTATTGATAACCGCTCCCGAGTTGATTAGCGCTCCTAGGTTCGTCTGATTGACCATTCGCTGCAAAAAGTATTGGAGCGGATATTTCGTCGGACTGTCAATATACAACATCCCGTTATACCACTCATTCCAGAAGCCTAGTGCTGAGAAAAGCCCGATGGTAGCCAATGATGGAACCGCCAGCGGAATAAATATCCGCCAATAGATGCGAAAGTCGCCAGCACCGTCAATGGTAGCGGATTCATATAAGGAATCCGGAATCGCCTTCATGAAATTACGCATCAGGAAGATGGACCATGCGCCAACTACACCTGGCAGAATCATAGCGAATAAGCTGTCCTTCATATGCAGGTGCTTCACCATCAGGATGTATGTCGGAATCAAGCCGCCACTGAATAGTGTTGTAAAGTAAATCAAGAAGGAAAAGAAGTTGCGATACTTGAAATCCTTACGGTTGAGCACGAATCCGGCCATCGACATCATAAACAGTCCGAGTACCGTACCCACTACGGTAATGAAGATAGTTACCTGATAAGCATTCACCAGCTGAGTAGAGTTGTTGAATAGCATCTCGTAAGCTTTAAAGGAAAATGCCTTCGGCAGCAGCTTATAACCTTCACGAACAATTTCCTGCTCGTTCATGAACGATGAGGAGATCATCAACGCGAAGGGGAATAAACAGAATAGCGCAAAGATTGCGATACAGATATAACTGACTGCTTTTATGAGAATGCTTCCGGAATCCTGTTTGATGGTCGTATTTTCCATATTTATCACCCCTGTTTCGTGTCTAGTCTTAGAACAAAGCGCTGTCCGGTTCTACCTTACGTACAATAAAGTTAACCACAAGCACCAGAATCAGGCCGAATAAGGATTGGTAGAAGCCCACTGCGGCACCCATAGAGAAGTTGAATTGTCCCACCAGTGAACGGAAGACATAGGTATCGATGATATCTGTCTGCGGATACAGTACGGAGTTCGTACCGATCAGATTATAGAAAAGGTCAAAGGATCCCTTGAGAATTCCACCCATACCGAACAGTAGAAGCAGAATAAAGGTTGGCTTCAGAATCGGCAAGGTCATATAACGGATTCGCTGCCAGGTAGTCGCTCCATCCATATAAGCAGCCTCGTACAGATCATGATTAATTCCTGTGATCGTTGCCAGATAAACAATCATTCCATATCCGGTACCCGCCCAGATCTTGAAAGCCACAATAATATATTTCCAGATGCCCGGATCGGAATAGAACTCGTAACGGTCTAGCCCCATTCCAGTTAACATCGTATTGATAAACCCGGAATTGAAATTGAATATATTGTAGGCAAACACACCGACGATAACCATGGAGATGAAATTCGGTAACAGGATAACGGATTGTGATATTTTTTTGAACCACTTGCCTGAGATCTCAGACAACATAATGGCAAATACTATTTGAATGATATTACCTAGAGCTAGAAAGACGATATTATAGAGCAGCGTATTCTTGGTAATATTCCATAGATCCCCATTTTGAACCAGAAACTCAAAGTTCTTAAGGCCGATAAAGTTACTTCCAAAAATCCCCTTATTGAGCTTGTAATCTACAAATGCGACGTAAGCTCCAGGCATTACAGCATAGTGAAAGATAACGAAATATACGATTACAGGCAGCAACATTAGAAAAAGAACTTTGTTCTTAATGACTTCCCGAACAATGTTTCCACCCACAAGCTTCAGTCTCGCCAAAGTGCCCACCTCCAATTTGAAAGATGCATTCAGTCACATGCATAAATTACCTTCCTTTCTTGTCCAGCAGCCAGAATAAAAACAGTTTGCCCAACCTTCATAAAAAAGTGTATCGAGCGTTGTAGAAACGTTTCCAGTGTTTCTGTAAAACTCTCTGTGTGAGAAGCATACTCCCAAAATGTATGCGCTGTCAATTCATTTTATTTTTGAATTACAAGTACTAAAGTTACATTTTTCACGTAAAAAAATATAAATTAGCTGTTTTTCCAAAGGCGATTGACTTTTTTTGGTGTTCAGACTAATATCGAGGTGTATCGTTTGTGGAAACGTTTTTATACTTTTCTTTCATAGACATGTCAGTCTCCATATGTAACATCTTAATGATGCAATCCTCTTCTGATTTAATTCATGCCTCATCCCTGTATCCGAAGAGAAAAATGCTATGATTTTCACAACAATTGAACCTGATTATAGCTCAGGCCCATTCCGCATCTCGGAGCTGCGTGCCAGGAGAGTTAACGGTTCACTCCCATCCTTATCGCCTATATAACGTAAGCTTTGCAAATAAAAATCATGCTTACGCTGCCCGGCGGGGAACTACACATCTATTTAACAAACTAACTTTCGATGCGCTCACGAGGAAGGAGTTAACCATGACTAAAACGTTTATCCAAGATCTTGTGAACGATATGACCCTGGACGAAAAGCTGGCCCAATTAACCCAGCTAGGTCCTCACTATTGGGGTTTGGACGATACCGTGGATTTAACCGGACCATTTAAGGAACTGAACATTAAGCCGCAGGTAATGAAGAACATCGGAAGTGTTCTGAACGGTATTGGAGCCAGGAATGTTATCGAGCAGCAAACCCGACATTTGCAAACCAGCAGACAAAAGATTCCTCTGCTCTTCATGGCGGATGTCATTCACGGCTACCGGACCATCCTCCCGATTCCGCTGGCCATGGGCAGCAGCTTTGACCTTGAAGCCTGTGAAAGGTTTGCCGAAATCGCCGCCAAGGAAAGTGCGGCTGCCGGTATTCACGTTACCTTCTCGCCCATGACGGATCTCGTACGCGACCCGCGCTGGGGACGCGTCATGGAGACATCTGGTGAGGATCCCTATCTGAATGCCCGTGTCACCGAAAGTATGGTGCGGGGTTATCAGGGCAAAGACCTAAAAGAAAAAGGACGCATCGCTGCCTGTGTGAAGCATTTCGCTGGTTACGGTGCTCCCGAAGGCGGACGGGAATACAACACAGTGGATATGTCTTCCGGCGTATTGCGTGAGTTCTACCTGCCAGCCTATAAGGCTGCCGTAGATGCTGGAGTGGCCATGGTTATGGCCGCATTTAATACCATTGACCGTATCCCGGCAAGTGGTAATTCCGAGCTTCTTCGCGGGATTTTACGGGAAGAATGGGGCTTCAACGGCGTTACCATCGCCGATTTCAATTCCGTTAATGAGCTGATTCCCCATGGCGCCGCGATAGATGGCCGTGAGGCAGCGGAGAAAAGTCTGGCTGCTGGGCTGGATATTGAGATGATGTCCACTCACTATCTAAACCACGGCGCTGCTCTGGTCGAGGAAGGCAAGCTTGACATCGCCTTGATCGATGAAGCCGTCATCCGGGTGCTGGAGCTCAAGGATGCGCTCGGCCTGTTCGATAATCCATTCAAGGATGCAGATCCGCTGGTGGATGAGGCTCCGAAACCTAGCGCGGAGCATCTGCAGGCCGCACGGGAGCTTGGAGCTAGCTCAGTTGTGCTGCTCAAAAACGACAATGAAGCTCTGCCCCTTAAACGTGGCATGAAGATTGGTCTGGCTGGTCCTTTCGCCACCTCCATTCATGTACTGGGCGGTTGGGCTGGGACAGAAAAAGATCCGGCTGTATCACTCTACACCGGCATTTTGCAAAAAACATCTGCCGAAGATATACTTACGGCCATGACTGGTGAGCTGGGAAGCATGCTTGAGGGTGTTTTTGATGTGGAGGATGAAATCGAGGACGCCTACCAGCAGCTGAAGGATTGTGATGTAATTCTCGCCGCTGTCGGTGAGAATCAGCAGGATACCGGGGAAGGCGGAAGTAAAGCCAATCTCCGCCTATCGGCCAATCAGGAGAAGCTGATCTGGCGTCTGAAGGATACCGGCAAAAAGATCGTCACCATTGTATTCAGCGGCAGACCACTGGAGCTGAAACCCGTTCTTGATGCCAGCGACGCTCTGCTGCAGGCTTGGTTTCTGGGTACAGAGTCAGGAAATTCGCTGGCCGATGTGCTGTTCGGAGATTATAATCCTTCCGGACGTTTATCGATGAGCTTCCCCTACTCGGTTGGGCAAATTCCTGTTTATTACAATGCTTATCAAACGGGACGTCCTTATGATCCTATGTATCCTAATGTGCGTTACGTGACCCGTTATCTGGACTGCCCGAATGACCCGTTGTTCTGTTTTGGTTATGGCCTGAGCTATTCCAAGTTTACTTACAACAGCTTCAATGTTGAAGCTGCGGATCGGGTGGTTGCCTCCATTGAAGTAGAGAATACTTCGGACATCGCCGGCAAGGAAACCGTTCAGCTCTATATCCACGACGTCAGCGCAAGTGTCGTGCGCCCGGTCAAGGAACTGAAAGGTTTCCAGCAGATTGCACTCGCACCGCATGAGAAACAGGTGGTTTCCTTCGAAATCACCAGAGAAATGTTAATGTTCTACGGGAAAGATGATCAGTTGGTCTTCGAGCCTGGGGAATATGATATTATGATCGGTAGAAACTCTGGAGATCATTGCACTCAGCGGATCTGGATCGGCTGACCTGCGTATAGCTATGCTTCTAACGACGTCAGCCCTCAACGCCCTCTTGGCGCAATGAGTGGTTGGCGCCTCCACAGCTTGCTATTCAATATTCGATAGTGAGGGAGATACTTCTAATGAGACACAGTTTATCATTTCAGCAAAATGGCACTTTTAAAATCGTACAATTTACCGATCTGCACTGGATGGATGGAAGAGCTGAGGATCAGCTTACCGAAGCACTGATGGAACGCATTCTGGATGCGGAACAACCTGATCTTGTGGTTTTCACGGGAGATCTTATTTACACTGGTCCTGTATCACCGGGAAACAAGGCATGCGAGCACCCCGCACAAGCATTTCGTGAGGCTGTCGCTGCCGTGGAGAGATCCGGCATCCCTTGGACCTTTGTATTTGGCAACCATGACACAGAAACTCTGATTTCAAAGAGTGAACTGATGCAAATTGCCCTGGAACATCCCCACTGCCTGACCGAAGCCGGTCCAGAAGAGCTGGAAGGCTCGGGCAATTACACTCTTGAAATTAAAGATCAGGAAGACCACGCGGCCGCTATTTTGTATTTTCTGGATTCTGGCGGCTATTCCGAGTATGAGGATATCCCGGGCTACAATTGGGTTGGGCGGAATCAGATCAACTGGCTGACGGCTGAATCTGCGCGGCTGAATCCGAAGACTGCTGAGAACAGGCTGCCTGCCTTGGCTTTCTTCCATATTCCAATTCCCGAATATCGGGATGTCTGGTCTACACAAGTCTGTCATGGGCATAAGTTTGAGCGTGTATGCTCACCTGAGGTGAACTCGGGCTTATTCTCGGCTTTGTTGGAAATGGGTGATGTGCTTGGCACCTTCTGCGGACATGACCATATCAATGATTTTAGCGGCAACCTGTATGGCATACGTCTTTCTTATGGCCGTGCTACCGGCTACAATACTTATGGAAAAGAAGGCTTTATGCGGGGAGCACGCGTCATAGAACTGGTCAAAGGCAACCAAGACTTCAATACCTGGCTTCGTCTTGATGACGGATCTGTTATTAATGAACAGCCGATTCATATGCCTGAACCTGCTGCCGATTCAGGACATTAATCTTTTATAGGATTAAATTTAAATACTGATTAAATGAACCAGTGCGCAGATGTTGTGCTGGTTCATTTTTTTGTGCAAATATTAGCTTGTCTCCATATTCCCCATTACATCACTTTTTTTGTTAAAATAGAGAAGTCGACGTATTAAGCACTACAGCGTCAGTCATGGAAACGGAGGCAAGTACCTGTGGATTATATTATTCTGGACATCGAATTCAACGGCCGTAAGTTTGCCAGCGAGCACCCTATGGAGGTCATTGAGATTGGAGCCGTCCGGTTAGACTCTTCACTGCAGTATAAGGATGAATTTTCTTCCTTGATCAAACCTATATATTTCTCCACCCTGAATTCCTTTATTAAGAAAAAAACCGGTATCCCTCAAGAGGAAATCGACATTGCCGCCCGCTTCCCCAAAGTCATCACTGCTTTTAGAGAGTGGCTTGATCTAAGTACAGATGGAGTTCTGCTGCTTACCTGGGGTGGCGAAGATATGAAGCGAATCATTCAGGATGTGCGCATGCACAAGATGGACGAATCCTACTGGATGTCCGCTACGTATTTCGATTTGCTCAAAGGAGTTCTACGTGCGCGTGGTCTTAGCAATGATGTCAGCGTGGAAAGCGCGATGGCATTGTTTGAGCTTGAGCCTACTGGATCTGCACACCGGGCGCTGGATGATGCACGGATGACGTCAGAGATCTTCCGCGCCGTGTTTAAGGATCTGGATTTTGAACGTTCACAGCATTACGTAGATACCTTCTCCAATGCCAAAGAACGCAAAACAGTTAAGGTAGCCATTAAGGCAATGACCTCACAAAAAATTGTACCTACCTGGGACCTTGTCGTTGAACACTACTTCTCAGACAAAGCAACCCTTGCGGACCCTCGCAAGCTGGAGGAATTGCACAATTATTTCACAGCACAAATGGGCCATAAATAAATTCAGGCAGCAGCAAAGCTCAACATTATAGACTTATTCATAGCAGCGGCAGACTTCCCCATGATCATTCAGAGGGTAGCTGCCGCTGTTTTGGATATGCTAAAAAAACCATTTGACCTTCACGTTACGTAAAGGTGTACATTTGAATTGTAGGAGGTGATACTACGGAATACACAGTGCAGAAGCTCGCAGAGTTAGCTGGAATCAGCACACGGACCCTGCGCTACTACGATGAGTTTGGCATTCTTAAGCCGGCGAGAATCAACTCTTCAGGGTATCGTATCTATGGCCGTACCGAAGTAGATCTACTACAGCAAATTTTGTTTTATCGGGAGCTTGGCTTAAGTCTGGAACGTATCAAGGCTATTATGACAGAGCCCTCATTCGACGGAGCCAAAGCGCTGCGGGAGCATCATGACAAGCTACTGGAAAAAAGACAGCAATTAGATCTATTAATCGCTAACGTCGAAAAGACGCTGGCTCAAAAAGAAGGGAGAATTACCATGAGTGATACTGAAAAATTCGAAGGCTTTAAGCAAAAGCTGGTAGATGATAACGAAAAGAAATATGGCCAAGAAATAAGGGAGAAATACGGAGATGACACCATTAATCAATCCAACCAAAAGCTTAAAGGGATGACAGAAGAACAATATGCAGCTATACAACAGCTTGAGGAAGAGATGTTCGAAACGCTCTTGCAAGCGATGGAGCATGGAGATCCTGCCAGTATATTGGCGCAAAAAAGTGCTGACCTACACCGTGAGTGGCTCTCCTTCTACTGGAATTCCTATTCCAAAGAAGCTCATGCTGGTGTTGCACAATTGTATGTTGATGATGAACGTTTTACCGAATACTATGACAAGCGCCACCCTGGACTCGCTGCGTTTCTAAGAGATGCCGTACATGTATATACGGGAAAAAATGCGTAAGCGCACGAACAATACTTTAAAATAGAAAAAGGCATCCGGATAATCCGGACGCCTTTTTTTGCGGCAATATCAATCAGCAGAAATCACAGACTGCGGTGCAACAGCGACAATGTATTTCGAAGCTCAACCACAGCTACCTGTCCAGGTGCAGAAGGTTTATGTGCAGCTCCGAAGGTAAGCGCTGAACCGAAAATTTCACCAGCTAAACGGCTGATCACCCCGGCTCCCGCCATAGACATCGTTATAATCGGACGGTCTGCATATTTTTCCTTCATGATGTGTGTAGCTTCCAGCAAAGTTAGCACATCGCCTGCATCTTGGGGCATAACTGCAATTTTGGGCAAATCCCCGCCAAGCTCCTGCGCCTTGCATAACCGCGAGATGATCTCCTCTTTAGGAGGTGTTCCATGAAAATCATGATTTGAAATAATGACAGATACATTATGAGTATGAGCAGCTTCGACCAATAGCTTTACATCCTGCTCATCATTAAATAATTCAACATCTATTATATCTACTAGACCGCTCTCGGCAGCAGCTTTATTCAGTGCTGTGTAATATTCCGTGCTGACTTGCTTCTCTCCGCCTTCTTTTGCACTCCGAAAAGTGAAAATCAGCGGTAAATCTGGAATCACAGAACAGATTTCGCTTAGTGCGTTCTTAACAGCTGCAACGTCTTCCACTTCAGCAAAAAAATCCGTCCGCCACTCCACCAAATCAGGTTGCAGTACTTTCAGCGCTTCCGCTTCCTGCTTCAGCTCAGACAAGGTCGCTCCAATTAGCGGAACACATATCTTAGGGATTCCTTCGCCGATGATCACATTTTTAACGGTTACTGTTCTGCTCATTATTTAAGCTCCTTATCCTATCTTATCTAGTATAGATCTTGAGTATCCTGTACTGTCTATTCTACAGCGAATTACGTTTTAGAAACTGCTCTACCTCGGACAACTGCGGCAATGAAGGGATCGCCCCTTCTTTCCCTACAGCCAATGCACCTACAGCATTAGCGAAGCTCACAGCTTCCTCCAAAGTCTTTCCTAAGACCAGCTGCTGGGCTAATGCGCCATTAAATGAGTCACCGGCAGCAACTGTATCTACCGCCTTTACCGGGAAGCCTGGAACAGCCTTGGCACCTTCAGCATTCACAATCAGGGCACCTTTTGAACCCAAGGTTACGATAACGTTCTGTACTCCTTTTTGCAGCAAAATACGGGCTGCCTGCTCAGCAGTCTCTGCGCTATCCACAGTCATTCCGGACAAAATCCCGGCTTCTGTCTCATTAGGTGTCAGGTAAGATACCTGAGCCAGCATCTCATCCTTTAGCACTCTAGCTGGTGCAGGATTAAGGATGACCGGAATCCTCTTACGATGGGCAATCGCAATCGCCTGCTCACTCATCGCCAGATCCATTTCAAGCTGCAGCACAATGATCTTAGCCTGGCTAATCACAGCCTCCAATGCCTGAATATCCTCTACCGTAAGCTCAATATTCGCTCCAGGTACCACGATAATCCGATTTTCTCCATCTTCTTCAATAACGATCGAAGCGACTCCTGTTGCCTGATGTTCACTTACAGAAATATGCTCTATATGAATGCCTTCATTCCTGATAATCTCCAGCATTTCGCTACCAAAGGTATCTTTTCCAACTCTTCCGATCATACTAACCTCTGCACCCAGACGTGCTGCGGCAACGGCCTGATTTGCCCCTTTTCCGCCAGGAGATAGAGCAAAGGCTTGTCCAATTAGGGTTTCTCCAGCATCCGGTGACCGGTTTGTACGTACTACCATGTCCATATTCAAGCTTCCAATCACAACTATATCCAACTTAGACACCACCATTAATTATTTCTTCAATCTCTTTATCTTAGGGGCTTCTGTCCACTTTATCAATCAATTCCGCTCAATTGGATTCAAAATGGTGGTTTTCACCAAATTGACGTTATGCTTTTATTCATCGAGTGTGCTAGAATAGTGGTGCAATCGCTTCCACAATGATTGCTGCACTATTTTGAGCAAACGTTTGCACCTGAGATAATGCCCGCAGCTTCACTGCAATTCAATCTAATCCGTGATTAGGAGGCTTATCAAGTGAACGAACAAAAATTACCGTCAGTCGCTTATTTTAGTATGGAGTACGGGCTGCATTCCGATTTCAAAATGTATGCCGGAGGTCTGGGCATTCTTGCCGGAGACTACATTAAGGGTGCAAAAGATATCAACGCCCCTATCATCCCTATTGGGCTGAAGTGGAAACAAGGTTACACGGACCAAAAGATTGATGCAAACGGCAATCCGTACGACTCCTATCACAATTATGTTTATGAGTTTCTTGAAGATACAGGGGTTAAGGTAACTGTTAAAGTCCGAAAAACCGATGTGGTATGCAAAGTATGGAAAACTGATTATTTTGGCAACAGCACATTGTATTTACTGGATACAGATATACCCGAGAATAATGATGCCTGGATCACAGGCCAATTGTATGGTTGGTTCGGCGAAGAACGGATCGCACAAGAGATCGTGCTTGGGATTGGTGGAGTCAAGGCTATGCGTGCGCTGCAAATCCCTATTGATGTCTATCACTTCAATGAGGGTCATGCGGCTCTAGCGGCTATCGAGCTAATCCGTGAAAAAATGTCCGGAGGCCATACCTTCGAAGAAGCTTGGAAAGCGACTCGCGAAGAAGTAGTATTCACTACCCACACACCAATCAAAGAAGGCAACGAAACCCATCCTCTCGACCGACTTGAGTATATGAGTGCGTTCAACGGCTTAACCCGTGACCAGATGGAGCGGATCGGCGGCGAGCCATTTAATATGACGGTTGCAGGTCTAAGGCTGTCACGTATCTCCAACGCAGTTGCCCAGCTACACGCCGATACGGCTAATAAAATGTGGAAGGAAGTAGCCGGAAGATCAGAAATTATAGGCATTACTAATGCCATCCATACTCCTACCTGGGTAGATGAAAGAATGACGCAAGCCTACGAACAAGATGGCGACTTATGGGCAGTGCATAAAGAAATCAAGGGAGAACTGATCCAGTTCATCAAAGAACGTTCCGGCATTAGCTTAAATGCTGACAATCTACTCATTGGCTTCTCACGCAGAGCAGCTCCATATAAACGAAGCGACCTGATCTTCTCGCAGCCAGAAATTATCGAACCTTATCTGGAGTCTGGAAAGATACAAATTGTATTCTCCGGCAAAGCGCACCCACTCGATGATAACGGTAAAAAAATCGTCAGCAACCTAGTAGCGATGATGAAAAAGTATCCAAAGAGTGTGGTGTTCCTCGAGAATTACGATATGACGATTGGCGCCCAGCTGACGCGCGGTGCCGATATTTGGCTCAACAATCCACGTAGACCATTGGAAGCCAGCGGCACCTCCGGGATGAAAGCAGCTATGAACGGTGTATTGAACTGTTCTATTCTGGATGGCTGGTGGCCGGAAGCCTGCATCGATGGTGAGAATGGCTGGCAGATTGGAGACGGCTTCGAAACTACAGACTTTGAGGTGCTGGATAAGCATGATAGTGATGCACTGTACGACACCTTATTGAAACGTGTGCTCCCAACCTTTTACGAGAATCGTAAACAATGGGTGCAAATGATGAAAAAGAGTATCGATACCACCCGTACGGAGTTTGCCACCAAAAGAATGCTAGATGAATATTACAACAGAATGTACATTAAAGCCTAAGTACAAGAACCGAATATCTTCTATATCAAAAAATGCAGCGCACCCCTCCAGTGATGGTAGGGATGCGCTGTTTCTTTTTTAATTCTGCTAAGCAATTAATCACTTTGTCTATCATATATATCTGAATGTGCCAACGATGTAATGACGATTCCCACATATTGTAATGTGCCAATTATTTAAAAAGTGTTGCAATTTCTTTAAAAAACATTAATATAGAACTTATACTAAATCTAAAATCAAATCTCATGAGGTGATTCTATTAATGAGCTCCAATAATAATAATCTTACAACCAGCTGGGGTGCTCCAGTAGGCGACAATCAGAATTCAATGACAGCCGGTGACCGCGGTCCCACTTTGCTGCAAGATGTCCATCTGCTTGAGAAATTAGCCCACTTTAACAGAGAACGTGTTCCTGAACGTGTCGTTCATGCTAAAGGTGCTGGCGCTCACGGGTATTTTGAAGTTACAAAAGATCTGACCCAATACACAAAAGCTAACTTTTTGTCTGAAGTAGGCAAACGTACACCGTTGTTCATTCGTTTTTCTACTGTAGCTGGTGAATTAGGTTCTGCTGATACCGTACGCGACCCTCGTGGTTTTGCCGTGAAGTTCTATACTGAAGAAGGAAACTATGATCTCGTAGGTAACAATACGCCTGTATTCTTCGTTCGTGATGCGATTAAATTCCCGGACTTTATTCATACACAGAAACGTGATCCACAGACACATCTGAAGAACCCGAATGCTGTATGGGACTTCTGGTCTTTATCGCCTGAATCTCTGCATCAGGTAACGATTTTGATGTCGGATCGCGGAATTCCAGCTACGCTGAGACATATGCATGGGTTTGGTAGCCATACCTTCAAGTGGGTAAATGCCGAGGGTAATACAGTCTGGGTGAAATACCATTTCAAAACAGAACAAGGCATTAAGAATCTAGATGCAGACCTTGCTTCCAAAATCGCTGGGGAAAACCCGGATTATCATACAGAAGACTTGTTCAATGCTATTGATAAAGGAGATTTCCCTGCTTGGAAGCTCTACGTGCAAATTATGCCGATCGAGGATGCGAAGACTTACCGTTTTGATCCATTTGATGTAACAAAGGTCTGGTCACAAAAAGATTATCCGTTAATCGAGGTTGGCCGTATGGTATTGGATCGCAATCCGGAGAACTACTTCGCTGAAGTAGAACAAGTCACATTCTCTCCCGGCTCTTTCGTTCCTGGTATTGAAGCTTCGCCGGATAAATTGCTACAAGGCCGTCTGTTCGCGTATGGTGATGCACACCGCCACCGGGTTGGCCCTAACCACAACAGCCTGCCTATCAACCGTCCAAAAGTAGAAGTGAAGAACTATCAACGTGATGGTGGCATGGCCTTGGGCAACAATGGCGGTTCCGGAGCCTATTACGAGCCTAACAGCTTAGGGGGACCAAAAGAATCACCGCAGCATAAAACATCGCCGTTCGAAGTCTCCGGATATGCGGATAGTGTCGCCTACAATAGTGACGATCACTATACACAACCAGGTGACTTGTACCGTCTAATGTCTGAAGAAGAACGTACCCGTCTAGTTCAAAACATCGTTGGCGCTATGACTCCTGTTGAAAGTAACGATATCAAACGTCGCCAGATTGAACATTTCTTTAAGGCTGATCCAGACTTGGGACAGCGTATCGCATCCGGTTTGGGTCTATCCGTACCAGACGGAATGTAAGACTGTAAATGCACTTATAAACTAAAGAGGACCTTTGCCCGTAGATGGGAAAGGTCCTCTTTTTACTAATTAGCTGAAAACATAATAAATGATGACAATCACAACGCACAGCGTAGAGACAATGGATAGACATGAAAAAAACGTGTTCCAGTTATTGCCTTTCATTTGTCTTATACACGACCAGTATAGTGGTTCTTTGGTGCTCTGCCCCATCACGTGATGATTTAACTACCGAACCGTAACAGATATTCACAATCTGTTCCTCCCGTAGTCCTGCCAGGAACTCATTAGCTTTATTCTCTGCATAAGAATTATCAGCATCTACAAACTCTTTAACTTGAATCATCCTGATCTCCTCCTTTAATAAATTAAGTAGTTATTTTATAGTTCTGGAATCTATATGTGAACTCAACGAAATGTACATGGCGTATCACTCCCCAGGTAACAATTAATGTAAAAATATCTTCAAAATACAGTATAGGCATTTCGCAGTTTTCTACGAAATGCCTATGCATCAGCCTATCATAGCACCCAAGTATGTAATAGTCAAAGGTTTTCATTACAATATTTAGAAGGTTTTAATTCCCCTTTTAAAATGGATTGGATTTACAAATAGAAGCTGGTATACTGATCAGAAGGTCTCCATTGGGGGACCTCTATTTGTATAGGAGGGATTTTAAGATGGCAACACACCATAACAAGTTTACAAGGAATGTGCTACTTAGAGGGGGTGAAATCTACTATGAACCATAGTCTTATCTATGAAGGCTCACGGACACAGCTGCTTCAGCAGCTTATTTATTTTGATGAGGAAAAAATCGCATTTCTAAATCAATACTTTCCGGTACGAAGCAAGGATAGAAGCAATGCTGAAACGCTGTTGTCCCGTTATTGCTCCGAGCTGGAACAATTACTAACTGAGTTTAATGGTGAAGATTTAAATTCTCAGGTCTTTATCGGAAGCCAGTTGCAGCTTCGTTACTTGGACGATAATACTACAGATATCTATACCATCGTATTTCCTAACCAAGCAGAACCTAACGATAACAAGATTTCTATGTTGTCACCTATAGGCATGCAGTTGCTGCTGGCTGAGCTCGGCAGTACTTGTCAGCTAGCGATTCCTTCAGGTCAACTAGAGGTGAAGATCGAAAGTATTAAGTTCGTGAATAATGGTGAGGTAGGCGTTCTTATATAAGGACGATCCCTTATAAACCCACTACAGCAGCGTCCCTTTCCTATATTAAGGAGGGGGGCGTTTCTATTATTTAAGTCTCCGTAAGATATGTCCAATCAAAAAAACACCCGCCTAATACCGGCAGGTGTTTCTCATTATAAGCGGGTGATGGGAATCGAACCCACGCTATCAGCTTGGAAGGCTGAAGTTCTACCATTGAACTACACCCGCAAAGGTATAAAATCGGGATGACACGATTTGAACATGCGACCCCCTGGTCCCAAACCAGGTGCTCTACCAAGCTGAGCTACATCCCGTTAACAATACTATAACTGCTTAGTAATAAAATGGCGCGCCCTGAGAGATTCGAACTCCCGGCCTTTTGATTCGTAGTCAAACGCTCTATCCAGCTGAGCTAAGGGCGCAAAATCTATATGGAGCGGACGACGGGAATCGAACCCGCGACCCTCGCCTTGGCAAGGCGATGCTCTACCGCTGAGCCACGTCCGCAAAAACATGGTGCGCGTGAAGGGACTCGAACCCCCACGTCGTGAAACGCCAGATCCTAAGTCTGGTGCGTCTGCCAATTCCGCCACACGCGCACACTTTAAAGAAAATGGTGAGCCATGAAGGACTCGAACCTTCGACACCCTGATTAAAAGTCAGGTGCTCTACCAACTGAGCTAATGGCTCTCATAAATGGCTGGGGATATAGGATTTGAACCTATGCATGACGGAGTCAAAGTCCGTTGCCTTACCGCTTGGCTAATCCCCAATAATAATTAACTAAATGGCGGAACCGACGGGATTCGAACCCGCGATCTCCTGCGTGACAGGCAGGCATGTTAGGCCAACTACACCACGGTTCCATAGACATAATGCATAAGTGTAAATTGGTTGCGGGGGCAGGATTTGAACCTGCGGCCTTCGGGTTATGAGCCCGACGAGCTACCGGGCTGCTCCACCCCGCGTCATTAATAAGTATATACTATTCATTTTCACCATACCAGCTTATCCCTAAACATAATGTATAAGAGTAAATTGGTTGCGGGGGCAGGACTTGAACCTGCGACCTTCGGGTTATGAGCCCGACGAGCTACCGGGCTGCTCCACCCCGCGTCAGTGAAAATAATATGGTGGAGGCTGAGGGGATCGAACCCCCGACCCTCTGCTTGTAAGGCAGATGCTCTCCCAGCTGAGCTAAGCCTCCATGATATGACCCGTATGGGATTCGAACCCATGTTACCTCCGTGAAAGGGAGGTGTCTTAACCCCTTGACCAACGGGCCATGCTAATAATTTTTATGGCGGAGAGAGAGGGATTCGAACCCTCGAGACGCTTGTGGCGCCTACACGATTTCCAATCGTGCTCCTTCGGCCAAACTCGGACACCTCTCCATAAATGGCTCCCCGAACAGGACTCGAACCTGTGACAACTCGATTAACAGTCGAGTGCTCTACCAACTGAGCTATCAGGGAATATGGTGGGCCTTAGTGGACTCGAACCACCGACCTCACCCTTATCAGGGGTGCGCTCTAACCAGCTGAGCTAAAGGCCCTTCTAAGACATATTAATATTAAGGGCAAAAAAAATACCACGGGTAATGTGGTTGTCCGCTTGGCGGCGTCCTACTCTCCCAGGACCCTTCGGTCCAAGTACCATCGGCGCTGGAGGGCTTAACGGTCGTGTTCGGGATGGGTACGTGTGGAACCCCTCCGCTATCGCCACCAAACGGGCATTTACAGCGTAAATGCTCAGGCTTAATCGCCTGAAAACTGAATCCGAAACGAATCTGCATTCTAAATATTGGATAAGCCCTCGACCGATTAGTATTGGTCAGCTCCATGCATTGCTGCACTTCCACCTCCAACCTATCTACCTCGTCGTCTTCAAGGGGTCTTACTAATTGGGAAATCTCATCTTGAGGGGGGCTTCACGCTTAGATGCTTTCAGCGCTTATCCCGTCCGTACGTAGCTACCCAGCCATGCTCCTGGCGGAACAACTGGTGCACCAGCGGTACGTCCATCCCGGTCCTCTCGTACTAAGGACAGCTCCTCTCAAATTTCCTGCGCCCACGACAGATAGGGACCGAACTGTCTCACGACGTTCTGAACCCAGCTCGCGTACCGCTTTAATGGGCGAACAGCCCAACCCTTGGGACCTACTTCAGCCCCAGGATGCGATGAGCCGACATCGAGGTGCCAAACCTCCCCGTCGATGTGGACTCTTGGGGGAGATAAGCCTGTTATCCCCAGGGTAGCTTTTATCCGTTGAGCGATGGCCCTTCCATGCGGTACCACCGGATCACTAAGTCCGACTTTCGTCCCTGCTCGACTTGTAGGTCTCGCAGTCAAGCTCCCTTATGCCTTTGCACTCTGCGAATGATTTCCAACCATTCTGAGGGAACCTTGGAACGCCTCCGTTACTCTTTAGGAGGCGACCGCCCCAGTCAAACTGCCCGCCTGACACGGTCCCCGTACCCGGTAAGGGTACTAGGTTAGAACCTAGATACGATCAGGGTGGTATCCCAACGGCGCCTCCACCGAAGCTTGCGCTCCGATTTCTACGGCTCCCACCTATCCTGTACAGATCGTACCCAAATTCAATATCAAGCTGCAGTAAAGCTCCATGGGGTCTTTCCGTCTTGTCGCGGGTAACCTGCATCTTCACAGGTATTAAAATTTCACCGGATCTCTCGTTGAGACAGCGCCCAAGTCGTTACGCCATTCGTGCGGGTCAGAATTTACCTGACAAGGAATTTCGCTACCTTAGGACCGTTATAGTTACGGCCGCCGTTTACTGGGGCTTCGGTTCATAGCTTCGGGTTACCCCTAACCACTCCCCTTAACCTTCCAGCACCGGGCAGGCGTCAGCCCGTATACTTCGCCTTGCGGCTTCGCACAGACCTGTGTTTTTGCTAAACAGTCGCTTGGGCCTTTTCACTGCGGCCCCCTCGTGCTATTCACACTACCGGGGCACCCCTTCTCCCGAAGTTACGGGGTCATTTTGCCGAGTTCCTTAACGAGAGTTCTTCCGCGCGCCTTAGAATTCTCTTCTCGCCTACCTGTGTCGGTTTGCGGTACGGGCACCTTCTCCTGGCTAGAGGCTTTTCTTGGCAGTGTGAGATCATGACCTTCGCTACTATAATTTTCGCTCCCCATCACAGCCCAGCCTTAACGATGTGCGGATTTGCCTACACATCAGCCTCACTGCTTAGACGGACATCCATCAGTCCGCGTCACTACCCTCCTGCGTCACCCCATCGCTCATAGCGGATTACGGTGGTACAGTAATTTCAAACTGTTGTCCTTCGACTACGCCTTTCGGCCTCGCCTTAGGTCCCGACTTACCCTGAGCGGACGAGCCTTCCTCAGGAAACCTTGGGCTTTCGGCGGATCAGATTCTCACTGATCTTTTCGTTACTCATACCGGCATTCTCACTTGTGTAGTGTCCAGCGCTCTTTTCAGTACACCTTCAACCCCTACACAACGCTCCCCTACCCCAGATACATACGTATCTAGCCATAGCTTCGGTGGTGTGTTTAGCCCCGTTACATTTTCGGCGCAGAGTCACTCGACCAGTGAGCTATTACGCACTCTTTCAATGGTGGCTGCTTCTAAGCCAACATCCTGGTTGTCTGTGCAACTCCACATCCTTTCCCACTTAACACACACTTGGGGACCTTAGCTGATGGTCTGGGCTGTTTCCCTTTTGACAATGGATCTTAGCACTCACTGTCTGACTCCCGGCAATAAGTATATGGCATTCGGAGTTTGACTGAGCTTGGTAATCCTTGCGGACCCCGCACCCAATCAGTGCTCTACCTCCACTACTCTTATACCGAGGCTAGCCCTAAAGCTATTTCGGGGAGAACCAGCTATCTCCGAGTTCGATTGGAATTTCTCCGCTACCCCCACCTCATCCCCGCACTTTTCAACGTACGTGGGTTCGGGCCTCCAGTGCGTGTTACCGCACCTTCACCCTGGACAGGGGTAGATCACACGGTTTCGGGTCTACGTCCACATACTAAATCGCCCTATTCAGACTCGCTTTCGCTGCGGCTCCACCTTCTCGGCTTAACCTTGCATGTTAAACGTAACTCGCCGGTTCATTCTACAAAAGGCACGCCATCACCCATAGATCGGGCTCTGACTTTTTGTAAGCACACGGTTTCAGGTTCTATTTCACTCCCCTTCCGGGGTGCTTTTCACCTTTCCCTCACGGTACTGTTTCACTATCGGTCGCCAGGTAGTATTTAGCCTTAGCAGATGGTCCTGCTGGATTCATACGGGGTTTCACGTGCCCCGCACTACTCGGGATCCGTCTCGGAGAGAACACAGTTTAGGTTACAGGGCTTTTACCTCTATCGCGGGCCTTTCCAGACCTCTTCACCTACCATATTCCTTTGTAACTCCATGTGAGACGTCCCACAACCCCAAGAGGCAAGCCCCTTGGTTTAGGCTGTTCCGCGTTCGCTCGCCGCTACTGACGGAATCACTATTGTTTTCTCTTCCTCAGGGTACTTAGATGTTTCAGTTCCCCTGGTCTGCCTCTACATTTCCTATGTATTCAGAAATGAGTAACTGCGAATTACCACAGCTGGGTTTCCCCATTCGGACACCCCCGGATCAAAGCTTGCTTACAGCTCCCCGAGGCAGTTTCGTTGTTCGCCACGTCCTTCGTCGGCTCCTGGCGCCTAGGCATCCTCCGTGTGCTCTTATTAGCTTAACCTTGATTTTTCCGTAGGAAAATATCGAACGATATCTTCTTTGAAAAATCTCACTAATAACATTTACTTGTTTGCACAAGTTGCTAAAAGATGTTCTAAAACGCAAATTCGTTTCGGTATCCAGTTTTCAAGGATCAAGTCTTACTTGAGAGCTTAAACTCTCAAAACTGAGCAACGAGTGAGTAACAGGCCTAAACCTGAGTTTTGGAAGCTGAGCTTCCGATTTGAATGTCCTCATTGCAGAGAACGATTCTCCATAGAAAGGAGGTGATCCAGCCGCACCTTCCGATACGGCTACCTTGTTACGACTTCACCCCAATCATCTACCCCACCTTCGGCGGCTGGCTCCCTTGCGGGTTACCCCACCGACTTCGGGTGTTGTAAACTCTCGTGGTGTGACGGGCGGTGTGTACAAGACCCGGGAACGTATTCACCGCGGCATGCTGATCCGCGATTACTAGCAATTCCGACTTCATGCAGGCGAGTTGCAGCCTGCAATCCGAACTGAGACCGGCTTTGATGGGATTGGCTCCACCTCGCGGCTTCGCTTCCCGTTGTACCGGCCATTGTAGTACGTGTGTAGCCCAGGTCATAAGGGGCATGATGATTTGACGTCATCCCCACCTTCCTCCGGTTTGTCACCGGCAGTCACTCTAGAGTGCCCAGCATTACCTGCTGGCAACTAAAGTTAAGGGTTGCGCTCGTTGCGGGACTTAACCCAACATCTCACGACACGAGCTGACGACAACCATGCACCACCTGTCTCCTCTGTCCCGAAGGCCGCTGCTATCTCTAGCAGATTCAGAGGGATGTCAAGACCTGGTAAGGTTCTTCGCGTTGCTTCGAATTAAACCACATACTCCACTGCTTGTGCGGGTCCCCGTCAATTCCTTTGAGTTTCAGTCTTGCGACCGTACTCCCCAGGCGGAGTGCTTACTGTGTTAACTTCGGCACCAAGGGTATCGAAACCCCTAACACCTAGCACTCATCGTTTACGGCGTGGACTACCAGGGTATCTAATCCTGTTTGCTCCCCACGCTTTCGCGCCTCAGCGTCAGTTACAGCCCAGAAAGTCGCCTTCGCCACTGGTGTTCCTCCACATATCTACGCATTTCACCGCTACACGTGGAATTCCACTTTCCTCTTCTGTACTCAAGCCACCCAGTTTCCAGTGCGACCTCAGGTTGAGCCCAAGGTTTAAACACCAGACTTAAATAGCCGCCTGCGCGCGCTTTACGCCCAATAATTCCGGACAACGCTTGCCCCCTACGTATTACCGCGGCTGCTGGCACGTAGTTAGCCGGGGCTTTCTTCTCAGGTACCGTCACTCCGATAGCAGTTACTCTACCGGACGTTCTTCCCTGGCAACAGAGCTTTACGATCCGAAAACCTTCATCACTCACGCGGCGTTGCTCCGTCAGGCTTTCGCCCATTGCGGAAGATTCCCTACTGCTGCCTCCCGTAGGAGTCTGGGCCGTGTCTCAGTCCCAGTGTGGCCGTTCACCCTCTCAGGTCGGCTACGCATCGTCGCCTTGGTGGGCCGTTACCCCACCAACTAGCTAATGCGCCGCAGGCCCATCCCTCAGTGACAGATTGCTCCGTCTTTCATTCTTCTCTCAGGAGAAAAAAGAAATTATCCGGTATTAGCTACCGTTTCCGGTAGTTATCCCAGTCTGAAGGGCAGGTTGCCTACGTGTTACTCACCCGTCCGCCGCTAAGTTATTTTGAAAGCAAGCTTTCAAAATAACTCCGCTCGACTTGCATGTATTAGGCACGCCGCCAGCGTTCGTCCTGAGCCAGGATCAAACTCTCCAATTAGTATTGAAAAGAGCGATATGCTCATTTTGAAACATCTGACGAGAAAATTAATTCTCTAATTTTGGATTTCACTTACGTGATTTCCTACTCACTCGTTGTTCAGTTTTCAAAGATCAAGTTCTCGTTGGCGCTGTTTAATGTCTCAGCAGCAACTCTTATACTATATCATGTTCGGCTATTTAATGTCAAGCTCTTTTTTAACTTCTTTTTCGAGCTCGGCATGTGTATTTCTTGGCCGGACTTAGAATATATCATGTATAGAGATTCATTGCAAGCTTTATTTTAAAAAAACTAAACACATACTTTTCCGCAATTGTATCGCAACCGCATTCCCCTTTTCCGCGTCTATCTATTCAACATCAAAGTCCCCTTCATACATAGGTATCAACTCCATTATTTTTGGCAAAGAGGTGATTCATATAAAGACCTTGCATGATCTCTAGCTTCCCTCTAAAAGGAGGTTGGAGAATCAATGAGCAGAAGTGTGAAAAAGCAACCCGTGTGCAGCGACCAACAGAAACACGGTTCCTCATGGGCTAAAAAACAAGCCAATAAAGCCGTCCGCCGCTCCCCTGGCGACATCCCTAAAGGGAAATGGTATCAGAAACTGTATAACAGCTGGAACATTTGCGACTACAGCTTTTACCAAACTAAACAGCAGGCGATTCATGAATGGGAGACAAACAACTGGATCCAGATGAGATTCCCCTCCCGCCAAGAGGCCATTCAAGATTGGCACAAGTCTTATAGAAGAAAGTAAATCAAAAGATGCCCCGGCAGGGAAGCGCCGGGGCATCTTTTTACCTAGAAGCTTAATTTCGCACCTACAGTTACAATCTCAGATGGACCTATCTCTAAGTGGTGAACCGAAGACGTTGCTCCTTGTAAAGCAGGGTTAAGCTGCTCTAAGATATTGCTTTTAAATAAATACTCTTGAGGACTGTTCACTTTCAGTTGCAGTTGTGTCTGCTGAGCGGACATATTGTACCAACGCAAAAACAAGTCGCCTGAAGTTCCGTTCATTTTCATGGATGAGAAGGCCATGTTGTCTCCTTCCCAAACCAATGGGGTATATCCAGAGTTCAACTTCCCGCTATGCAGACCGGTCTGACATACCGTCCAAGGGATCTGGAATTGATAGGCCTCTGTAAATGCCCGCTGTTCACTTCCCTCACCAGAATGAGGAATCAGCTCCAGTTGTGCTGTATATTCACCCAGGCACTGAGCTTCCGGAGTTGGGAACCAACCCCAATCCCCCAATTCCCCTACGCTGCGTAGCAGGGTGACGGCAATAGTATTGCGTCCATCCCGCAGAACCTCATATTCGTTCAATCCCTGGTTGGCTACCGTAAGTCCTACATCGCCATTGCTGACATCTACAAAGGATTGCTGATGTTGAGTATTGCTCGGATTTGCCCATTCCGGTGCCGGATTATTGTCCCGCATAGCCACTTCGAACATAGAATCCACACGATGCACATCGGTAGACAAATCGGTCGGGAACAGCATTCGCACCCGGTGATCCTTGGCTTTGTTATTAATTGTGGATTCAATATGCACGCCTTTGCCTTCCCGCTCCAGCGATACGACGGTACGAAGCTTCAAAACCACCGTATTTACGCTCCGCTGCGCTTTACGCTCAGGATAATACACAAGTGCACGCTGTTCCGCCTCCAAGGTGTCATCCGCCGAAGCCGGAATCTCCCAATCTATTTGGATCTCAATGGCCGCACGGAAGGGAGAGTCTTCAATCACCTTAATGACTGCAGGCTGGCCTTTGGTCGTCAGCGCTTGTTCACCTTCTGGCTGCTTGTACATGTATTCATTGCCTACGTCTCCGGTATTCTCGTAAATCCCCAACTCACGATAAGTGGTACCGCTGCGCTTATCCAATAATGTAAATGAACCATCCTCAGCAACAACTACCTTGAGAGATGCATTCTCCAAGCTGTGCTCTCCTTCTATTAAAGAGCTTCCCTGAGCGGATTCCGCAGCTGATTGTACCCAAGCGTAAGTACAAAGCCCAAGTGCAGGCACATTGCGGGCTTCAAAAGTAAGTCTCACCTTGCGGCACATATACGGCTGGCGGAATTGGTCATCAGGCAGATCATAACCAAAGTTTAAACCCAGGTCTTCCACTGTAGACGCTAATTCCTCCCCTGTGTGATCGACGAGAATCCGGCCGGACAAATCAACAGCCAGCATTCTGCGGGCGGTCTCATCCAACGGATAACCCTCGCGCAGATATAACCGTTCAGCATCCAGCTCTATAGTCACCGTTCCCGTACGCTTCCACCCCGTGGTATTCATCACTATAAAAGGAACTGCATCTTCCCCGTAGGCAGAAAAGCCCGAAGTATCCACTTGATCTGCGATAAACTTAACGCTGTCATCTATGATGCTCTCAGCAACATGCCGACTTTTATCAAAACGCGTTACCATCTCACGATGCACTTCATCCACACTACAACCACAGATACTGTCATGCGGATGGTTCTGCATCAGCGTCTTCCAGGCATAGGTGAATAGATGATGTGGGTAGTCCTGTCCGGACAGGCGGGCGATGGAGGCCAGCGGCTCGGCTACTTTTTCCAAAAGAGTCTGGCCCAGCTGGTTCATCTGCTTCAAATAAACCCGGGCTGAGGCTGTGTTCACCAAGGTGCCCCATCCGTCTGTACGCTGGCTGCGCAGTTCCCCGGTAACGGTGGAGAGCTCCCGCTGACCCGAAGATAATTGCTGATCCAAGTCTTGCAGATAGTCCGGGAAATTCGAATGCACGAACTTCACTTCAGGGTATAGCTTTTCGGCGGTGCGGATAGCTTCCGGCAAATCCAATTGCAGAGGCTGGTGGTCGCACCCGTTCATGAACAATAACTCCCCCGTTGAAGCAAACTTCTCTGCATCCGCAAGCTTACGGTCCCAGAATTCCCGGGCCGCACCTTCCTCTACAGGAACTTCATTGCCGTTAGAATACCAGTTGGCAAATAGGATACCGAGAATTTTGGATCCATCCGGTCCTTCCCAGATCAGCTCGGAGAAAGAGGACTCATAACCCGCATCCGATACAGTGTTGTTAAATCCCGTAGGCTTCACCCCGCGTCCAAAAAAAGCATTCGTAATCCCTGACTGCAACATCAGCTGCGGAGTCTGTCCGACCAATCCAAAGGTATCGGGAAAATAACCGATTTTGGAAGGCTCGCCGTATTTCTCGGCATCCTGATGGCCGATCTGCATATTCCGCACATTTGCCTCACCGCTCGTCAGGAACGCATCCTGCAAAATGTACCAAGGTCCAATCAAGATTCGCCCATCCCGGATATACTGCTCCAGCTTCTCTTTGTTCTCTGGCCGAACCTGAAGATAATCCTCCAGAATAATGGTTTGCCCATCGAGGTAGAAACTGCGGAAGGCGGAATCTCCGTCCAGCTTGGCAAGCAGTGCATCCACCAGCTGAACCAGACGGACGTGGTGTTTCTCATAGGGCAAATACCATTCACGGTCCCAGTGAGTATGGGACACGATATGGGCTGTTTTGGTTGTTGTGTGGGTCATCTGTGTGTACACCTCAGTTCTTCAGCATTTATTAAGCGTAATGTTAACCTCTTCAGGTCTATAGACAGCTACCAGCTTGCCCGTTGAATCAGCTGCAAACAACACCGAACGTTCCTTCTCCAGTAAAAATGAGTAATGAGCTCCAGTTGCAGGATCTTTTACTTCAAGTTCGGCATCCCAGGCGTATTCAGATACGAAGATATACAATGAACCTTCTGCAAAAGCAAGCTTTCGCCCGTACACACCTGGCAGGTCTCCACCGCTGATCCATTCCAGCTCGGTTTCGATACCTGCGGCTTGTGCAGCATATTGGTAGAGCGCGGCGATTGGCTCGTCGCGGTCATTCAGTTCTAAAGGTAGCGGGCACCAGATCAGGCGACCTGTGCCAATCTGGCGTTCGATGAGGTGATCACCTACACCTCCTGAGCTAGACGAATCAACATCTGCATTTGCTGGCGTTTCTTTGACTAGCTCCGCGATTCGCTTCTGTCCGTAGGACACGGCAAACTTGCGTCCGTTCAATAGAAGCTGCTCCTCACGGCGCATGTTGCCAAGTTTACGGGCTCCTACTATTGCGTCCATACGATCCGAAGGTTGCCAATACGCATCAACCCCCAATGTTCCAGTAATGAGTAGAACGGCACCTGTACGCTCCACTATGTCCAGCAATTGCTGAAGGGCGTCATTATCCAGATTGTGCACACTCGGCAGGAGAATCAACTTAGCCGGCTCTGCCTCCAGCGGAGCCAGATCGTATTCCGATACGGCGCGGAAAGGCAAATGAAGCTGATAAGATAAGATCCGTGTCAGGCGGGTAGTCGCATCATAGGCGAGCTTCCGGTTAGAGAAGTCATTAGAGTAAGGGAAAACCACGGCAATCTCTTCCAGCTTCCGCCCGTCAAATAATCCCCCGGCTTCGCCGATGAACCGCCCAAAATCATAAGACACATCCGCTTCCGGCTTCTCAGTCCCATCGGCCCGCAGCGCACCGATCTGTGATTCATTGGCATTATCCATATAAAAGTTCGTGTTCCAGATCCATTGCACAGCCCCGGCACCTCCAGAAGCAAACGCATAGGCATATTTGCGCTCCAGCATGGCCCGCAATTCTTCCTCACTGCGTTTAGCCCGTCCGTCTGGCGTCTCTACGTACATGATGCCGGTCTCCTGAATGAGGTTCGGTTTGTGATGGGTTTTGGCAAAAATCCCATCCCAGAGCAGATTGTCATTCAACCACCAGCTGTGAACAGTGGTGTAATCGACATCGCGCTCATAAAAGAACGGCGATGGCCGTTGGGCACCCAAAGCCTCATCCTGCCCTACGGTCACTAAATGATCTGGGCTGAGTTCCTTAATAGTGCCGCTAAGCTCCCTTGCCCATACGTTGTGCATGTCCATGGAGAACAGGCAGTAGTCGAGCCAACGTGTGCCGCGCTTCCCGGAATGAATATCCTGCACACTGAAGTTAATCTCTTCTTGCTCAGGAGGTTGTGCAGCCGCAAAATTCGGCAATTCCAGCGGCGTCATATTCCAGCGCTCTTGCAGCGAAGTTATATCACCATGGCGTTCCTCCAGCCAAGCAGAGAAAGCAGCGCGTTCATATTTATCTCGCGCCGAGCTCGGTCCGTCCGAGAAAATCCGCGGCGGATCAAACATTGACGGTTCATTGATCAGATCCCAATCGACATGGGTTGTCGTGCGATGCCGGGCGACGATGGAGCGGATGAACCGTTTTTGCGCTTCTACACTGCGCGGATCGAGATAAGGATTCGCCCCTTCCCAAGTCTCCGGCGTAAAGGAGAAGAACGTAAAGGTAACTTGCAGCCCATGCCGCTTCGCAGTCAGTAGAAAAGCATCAATAGCCCGCAGCACTTCTTCCGAGGCATGGCCGTCTACCTGCATAATATTGCGGTAGGCTGTCCAGATGCCGGTACGAATCCAGTTGATGCCTGCCTTCCGCATCTGTGCCATATCCCGATCCCAGACATCAGCATTTGGCAGGAATAGAAACTTCCGCGCTACGTCAGAGGTCATATAAGTCATGCCGACAACAGGTAAAGGCTGACCGTCTTTGATAAAATAATCTCTTCCAGCCTTAATCGCTTCCCCCTGCGATAACAGGCCCACGTCATGTCCCCAGAAGCCTTGACGCAACATCCGCACTTCGCCTTCTTCAGATACAGCATGGCAAGTGAGATGGTACAGGCCAGGTTGAATTTCTACAGCAAGCGGTACACGTAGGAAGTTCAGCTCGCGACTGACCTCAAGCTTGCACTCGTGAGTAAAACATGGGATAGACTCCCCGTCTTTGCTCAGAGTGATGTTCAGGGTCCACTGCGCTGATGTCGGTGATGATTGGCTGCGGCTTAGCCGCTGGCCCTGCATAAACAGCAGCGGCCGCTCGCCTTCTTCATAAGAAGCATAGTTAGGCTTCAGCCACAGCTCTGTTACACCCCGAGCGGCAAAGGTTGCCCAGCGGGTTAATGCTTCCGTTCCGCCTTGATTCCAGAAATCAGGCGTAAGCGGTTGGCCGATGAAGATCCAGCGGCCACCGGCAAAAGGCCCGCCGATATGCTCCCACAGCACAGCTGGAGCTGAAACTTCCCGCCCGGCGGCGGTAATGCCCTTAAGCAGCGGATAAATCCGCGTGTCCATAGGTCCACTGGAACCCATCTGCTCCGGCAGGTCACTGCTTTTAGTGACATGCGGCACCAGGTTCCAGGTATCCGTCAGAGCCAGCTGCTGCTCATCACCTACGAAGAGCGGAATGTCTCTAAGCGCAACATGCTGCTGTATGCGATCTGTGCTGCTCACACGCAGCGCTTCATGGATATGCAGCTGGCGGTGATAGGCAGTCTGCTCAGCTTCGATCCGCCACTCTTCAGCGACTAGGCGGACTGGATGCTTAAACGGGGCACCCCCAATGCTGATCAAGCTGCCGCCTCTGCTCAAATAAGCGACGATGGAAGGCCAAGCCTCCTTCGGGAAGTATGGAGCATGGAAGCTAACGAAGCAGTCCCCGGCCTTGGCGCTGTCCAGCGTTTCGGCCAGCTGTTCTGCATGAACAGGAGAGTCAGTATGATGTAATCCTATGGACTGTGCCTGTTCTGTGGTCAGTCCGCCCGCTGCGGTATACCCGGGAAAAGACGGGTCCGCGAACAGGATGATACGGCCCCCGCTCACAGAATACCTTCCTTCATCGCCCGATAGACAAGCTGCGAAAATAAGCTGTTAGACCATGCAAACCAGCTGCGGGTAAATACACTAGGATCATCTACATGGAAACCTTCATGCATATATCCGGTTCCGGCATCCGTACTTTCCAGCATCGCAATCAGTTCCAGCTTCTCTTCGGCAGTCTGAGCCGTAATGCCCTGCATGGACAACGCCATGTGCCAGATATAGTTCTCCGGAGTGTGCGGACTGCCGATCCCTTTGGCAGCTGTGCCTTCGTAATAGAACGGATTTTCTTTGCTCAATGCGAAACTTCTGGTGTTCTGGTAGATGGGATCATCCGCCGAAGCGTAACCCAGATACGGAATGGAGATCAGTCCGGGCGTTCCCGCATCATCCATCAGGCAGTAATTGCCGAAGCCATCGGTCTCATAAGCATAAATCGGACCAAACTCCGGATGGCGATAAATGCCGTAGAGTTTGATGCCATGATCCACTTCAAATTCCAGTTCTTTAAGTTCAGCCAGGAAGTCTAGGTCGCGGAAGACCCACTCCGCGAATTCCTGCATCTGGCGCAGCGCGACAACAGCGAACATATTGCCAGGAATGTTGTAGTGGAAATCACAGGCATCATCGCTGGACCGGAAGCCCGACCAGATCATTCCGGTATAGTTCACCGGCATGCCGAGACCGCTATTGCGCAGAGAATCTTCCGGAATGCCGTTATTGCGGCTGAACCGGTACGGAGACTGCTCGAAATGCCGCTGCTCTCTTTTGAACAAATCGAAGATCTGGCGCATGGCCGACTTGAACCCCGCGTCGAAGAAATCAGTCAGACCCGTCTCTTTCCAATAGGTATAAGCGAGGCGTACGACAAAACATAACGAATCAATCTCAAATTTACGCTCCCACACCCATGGCGACATCTCGGTCACATCCGTAGTGTTCCAGTGCCAGTCATTGGCCAACTCATTAAATGCATTGGCGTAAGGATCGATATGAATATACTGAATATGGCGTTTGATAAGACCTCCGATAATGCGCTGGAGATCGGGATCGTTTTTGGCCAGAGGCACGTATTGAATTACCTGCTCCACTGAATCACGCAGCCAGGAGGCCGGAATATCGCCGGTAATCACAAAGGTGGTTCCGTCATCCAGCAGTTTAGTCGTCGTCTCCAGCGTATTCGGAAAACAGTTCTTGAACAGTTGCAACAGCTTCGGGCGATGTGCCAGCTTCTCCTCTGCTTCGGCAAGCACTTCTTGTACAGCCTGCGGCAGCGGTAGCTGGGGCATTGCTATTTTGGGTAATCGGAATTGTTCCAAGTGAGTTATGCTCCTTTGCATCTGTGATGTGATTATTTAACTTCTGATGTAGATTGTTTTGATCTCGTAAGGGGCAAAGTGAAGTTCCAGTTCACCGCCAGCCGTGTGTTCGATCAGTTCCAGCTGCTCTTCCAGAGCATTGGACAGGTAGACGCTCTGAACCGGCTGCTGCCATTTGAGCTGAACCCGCTCGCGGCCTCCCGAGGATTCGTAGAAACGCAGAACAGTCCCCTGCCCATCCTCGGATGGCTTGATCGTATCCAGCACCACATGCTCACCGGAGAATCCGATAAATGAGCCCGTTGGCGGCAGCTGCCCCTGTGTTGATGAAGCGGCAAAAGTATACAGCTCATGATTTAGCTCTGCTGCACGGCGAACAGTATGAGCCTCCTGCCAATCCCCACGGTGCGGATATAGCGAATAGGTGAAGTCATGCTCGCCGAGATCCGCAGTAGCATCCGGCCATTTCGGCGCGCGCAGGAGCGACAAACGAATGGTGCTGCCTTGGATGTCATAGCCGTATTTGCAATCATTCAGCAGACTGACACCATATCCACGTTCGGATACATCGGCAAAACGGTGCCCGCAAACCTCATACTGCGCCTGCTCCCAGCTGGTGTTGCGGTGGGTCGGACGTTCCAGCGCACCAAAAGGTATCTCGTAAGTCGCTTTATCCGCCACAACATCAATTGGAAACCCTACCTTAAGCAGCTTATGGGCTTCGTTCCAGCTTACATGCGTCTGGAAATCAATCCGGGGATTATGGTGATGTAGAATCATATCCTGAGTAATCTCGGATTGGCCCAGCTTCCAGCGGAAGCGCAAAATATCCTGCAACGCACCAGTGCGGATCACTGCCTTTTCTATAAGTTCAGCCTCCCCGGCGGGTTGGGCTTCATAACGGTTGTCAATGTCCCAGGCATCCCAAAGCGTGGGACGGTCGTGGAAAAAGTGGAAGCGATTCGCCGGCTCACCGGATTTTACGATCTCCCGGTTTCCTTTTTTATCAAAAAGGCTGGTGATTTCTCCCCGCTCGTTAAAGGTAATACGATAATAGTCCGTCTCCCAACGGTCGCCGAAGGGAACAGCTCCTACAGCTGTTTGATTATGTTCAGCAGCGGCAGATTCTGCATGACTTTCATCGGATGTGTTCTGAGACAGATCACGAATCCAGATCGTTTTGTAGCCAAAGGCTGGAATCTCCGGAACGAGAACCGAGACACCAGAAACTGCTGCCTCCTCCGTCAGGACATCTGCTTCCAGCAGTACGTTATCCTCGCCATACACCGCAAAGTTTCCGCAGTCGGCTCCTTCTTCGCTGAGAGCAAGTTCGACTACGGCATCACGCGTCCAACCCAAACTATTAAAAACAATGTAAGGTGTGCCCTCGCCTGATGTGTTAATGTTCCCCACCAATGCCGCAAGCCCCGGCTGAAGGGCAACACGGCCAAGCTCAAACACCTCTGCGTATTCCTTCTCTGAGATCTCGTAAGCTTCGGTAATCGCCGAGCCCGGAATAATATCATGGAACTGGTTCAACAAAATCAGCTTCCAGCCCTGATGCAACTGCCCGGCAACTACGGCACGTTGCTCTGTGTCCAGCTGCGGCGAAGCTAGTGTCTGCCACAGCTCCGCTTCACGGTACAACACTTCCGCCTTGCGGTTGTTCCGCTTGTTGCGGCCGTGCGTAGTGTAGGTGCCGCGGTGCAGCTCCAGATACAGATCGCCCCGCCACTGCGGCAGCTGCGGCTGACTGTGCGTAATGCCCGCGAAAAAATCCGCGGCATTACTGTATTTGCTTTCCGGCTGGCCGACCATTAGCTCGGCACGCTGGATATATTCCAGCATCTCGCGCGTGACCCCGCCGCCGCCGTCACCATGCCCATAGAGCAGCATCTGCTCGTTATGTTTATCTTTTTCGCGGAAGGACTGATAGTGTTCATGCACATCTTTGGGCAGCGTATTCTCATTAACCCCGTGATTCAGATAAGACAACATTGGTGTGCCGTCAATGCCGACCCAATGGAACAGATCGTAAGGGAAGACATTAGTGTCATTCCAGCCCAGCTTGGTGGTCATAAAATATTTGATTCCACCATGCTGCAGAATCTGCGGCAGAGAGGCGCAGTAGCCGAAGGTATCCGGCAGCCACTCAATCTGCGAGGTGCGCCCGAACTCTTCCAGATAAAAGCGTTGGCCATACAGCATTTGCCGCATCAGCGATTCTCCGCTCGGAATGTTCAGATCCGGTTCGATCCACATCCCACCGACCAGTTCCCAGCGTCCTTCACGGATGCGCGTCTTGACCTTCTCATAGAGTACCGGGTCATTGTCTTTCAAATATTCGAACAGCAGCGGCTGGCTCTGCGCATATTGATAGTCAGGATATTCGTCCATCAGGGCATTCACCGTCGAGAACGTCCGGCTAGTCTTGCGCACGGTCTCGCGCGCAGGCCACAGCCAAGCAATATCGATATGGGACTGGCCCACCATGTGGATTGTTCCTTCGGCATGACCGCCGATCTCCCCGACTCTGCCCCGCAGCTTCTGCTCGATTCGCGTAATCTCACCACCATCGCGGATCTCCTGCGTGGTAAGGCCAACGAATTCATCCATCGCCACATACAAAGCTTCCAGCATCCGGTTACGGCGCTGGTCCTGCTCAGGCAGCAGAATTGCCGAATCGCGAATCACTACTGCCGTGTACATTAGACTCTGCACAGGTCTGTTCACCAGCACCAGCTGGCTGTGGATCAGCCGAATCGGCGGCTGGATCACCGCCTGTTGATTTAATGGGTCCACCGGCTCGGGGACCGGATCGAAGAGTTCGATTTCCAGTTCCAACGGACGGCCAGAAGGATCACCTGTCAGGGTCACAAAGGTATGATTGCGGTCGAGTCCTTGCCGCGATTCACCGTTCACCCGCAGCAGCCCTTCCCCACCTGAAGCAAAAATCAGTCCGATGTGGCCCGGCAGCCAGTTAGCCGGAATCTCCAAAGTACGGCGGAAGAAATAGGTCGTTCCTTGCACACTCGGGAAGAGATCATAATTGCTGGCGTCCTTGTAAGGCTGCAGCTTGTCATACTGTCCCGGCAATTGATACACCGAGGACATAATCTCCCAATCGCGCAATTCCTCCATTTCTAACCATTGCTGCTCGGAGAGCTCGCGGATGAAGCGTTTAATGCGTTCCATGTCTTTACCCCCTCACCGTCAAATCGGTGCTCAGTGTATCATTCACATGCTTACCCACCAGCACTTTAAACGCTCCTGGCTCTACAACAGGTCTTAAATCCGGTCCGATATATTGCAATTGCTCCGGTCCTACCGTGAACAACACGGTTTGCTTCTCACCCGGAGCCAACTTGATTTTGTCAAAAGCCTTCAATTCCCTGGCGGGACGCGTGACCTTACTGGCGACATCGGAAATGTACAGTTGCACCACCTCTGCGCCCTCACGGTCTCCTGTATTCTGAACGTCCACGGAAACTGTAGCCGTCTCCCCAGCCGTAATTACTTCTGGTTCTACCTTCAAGCCGGAGTACGTAAATTCGGTGTAGCTAAGCCCGAAGCCGAACGGATACTGAGGCTGGGAATCGGCCTCCAGATATCTTTTGCCACGGGAACGTTTGCCGTTGTAATAGACCGGGAGCTGGCCCACATGCTTCGGCACAGATACAGTCAACTTCCCGGAAGGGTTCACATCGCCGAACAGGATATCCGCAACAGCGTGTCCGCCTTCTTGGCCTGGATACCAGGCTTCCAGAATGGCATGTGCATGCTCGTCAATCCAAGGCTCGCTCACCGGACGGCCGTTAATATAAACGACGATCACAGGTTTGCCGAGTTGATGAACCTGCTGGATCAGTTCCAGCTGCACTCCCGACAGGGTCAACGACACCCGGTCAATGCCTTCGCCGCAGTCCATATCATTCCAGGCATTCTCCGTCACCTTGGACGCGCCTGTCTTGAGATCGATACTGCCTTCCAAGAAATCGCGTGCACTGGAGCCGCCGACGACCATAACAACGGTATCGGCCTGCTCTGCACAAGCGAGCGCGGCTTCAAAACCTTCGCGCGAATCGCCTTTGATCCGGCATCCCGGTGCATAGAGCACCCGCTCCGGCTCTGCAGCCAGCTTGCTGCGGATGCCGCTGAGCACGGTCGCTACCTTAGCCGGAGGCTGTGGCGAGGTGTAATCGCCGAGCTGGTTGTACCCGGCATCGGCGTTAGGGCCAATGACGGCGATCGTGCCGGCCGTCTTGGATAATGGCAGCACACCTGCTTCATTTTTCAGCAGGATGATGCTCTCGCCCGCCACTTGCCGGGCCAGCTCTTGATGCGCCTTACTGCCGATGACGCGTTCAGCCGCATCAGGATCAGCATATGGCTGCTCGAACAGGCCCAGCCTGAATTTGAGCGTCAGCACACGGCGGACCGCACGATCCAGCAGTTCCGGGTCCAGCTTGCCATCACGGACGGCAGCCACCAGGTATTTGCCGTACATTTCCCCGGACATCTCCATGTCGATGCCGGCTTCCATTGACTGCACTGCTGCATCCATGCCATCTTCAGCTACATCATGGCCAGAGGCCAGCATCTCTATAGCTCCGCAATCGGTAATGATTAGACCCTCAAACCCCCATGCTTCGCGGAGTATATCCTCTAGTAGTTCTGTATTTGTCGTGCAAGGCACGCCGTCTATTTCGTTATAAGCAGGCATAATGGAGACTGCACCCGCTTCGACCGCTTTTTTGAAGGGCAGCAGATCCACTTCCAGCAGTTCACGCCAGCCCATGTGCACAGGCCCGGCATTCCGGCCGCCTTCTGAGCTGCCGTATCCCACAAAATGCTTCAGCGTAGCCCCCACGCTGCCGCCGCTCTGCAAGGATTCCCCCTGCAGACCTTCAACGGCCGCAACCGCCATCTCGCTGATCAGGTAAGCGTCCTCGCCGAAGCACTCCTCGGTGCGGCCCCAGCGGGGATCACGCACCACATCCAGCACGGGCGAGTACGTAACCGCGCCGCCCTGACTGCGTGTCTCCAGCGCTACGGCGCGGCAGACCTCACGATACAGCTCCACATTCCAGGAGCTGCCGAGCGACAGGGGCACCGGGAATACGGTGGCCCCGATCGCCATGTGACCATGCGAGCATTCCTCGCCGATCAATACCGGAATGCCCAGCCGCGAATGCTCCAGCACATACCGCTGGAGCGTATTCACCGCTTCCGCACCTTCACGCGGAGACAGACCAGTGGCCAGCGTCACACCGGTCCACGGGTCAGCGCGTAACATCCCGTAAAGCGAGCCCACGCCGCCCCCCGCAACCTTCTCCTTGAAGCTTTCTGTCAAGGTCATCTTACCGTCTCTATGTTCATAGGCCTGCCAGCCAAAAGGCTGAATCAGCTGGCCGGCCTTCTCTTCCAAAGTCATCAGTCCGAGCAGATGCTCCGCCCGTTCTTCAGCAGGTAAATTCGGGTTTGTATAACTCATTCTTTAACAGCCCCTACAGTAAGACCTTGAATGAAATAACGCTGGAAGAACGGATAAGCAAAAATAATCGGCCCTGTCGCCAGCACCACCATCGCCATCCGCGATGTATCCTGCGGCATGGAGCGAAGAGCTTCCAGACTGAGCGAACTGTTCTGGGAGTTCTGCAAAATAAACTGCATACTGGTCTCGATCCGCATCAGCATCGATTGCAGCGGGACTAAATTCGGGTTGTCGATGTACAGCAGCGCATTGAACCAGTCATTCCAATAGCCGAGGGTGCTGAACAAGGCAATCGTAGCCAGACCGGGCAGTGATAAAGGCAACACCAATTTCAGGAAGATACGGAACTCGCCCGCCCCGTCGATTTTGCCGGATTCGATTATGGCATCAGGCACACTCGTGCTGTAGAAGGTGCGCAGAATCATAATGTAAAAAGCATTCACCGCCAGCGGCAAAATCAGCGCCCAGATCGTATCCTTCAGGCTTAGAAACTGCGTAACGATAATATAAGTCGGCACAAGTCCACCGTTGAACAGCATGGTAAAAAACGCGAAGAAAGAGAAGAAATTGCGGTAACGGAAGCTTTTCCGGGAAATGGCATACGCATAAAATGCGATAAACAAAAGGCTGATGATCGTCCCGATCACCGTAACAAAAATCGTCACACCATAGGAACGCAGCAGCATATCTCCGGATTCAAACACATAGCGGTATGCGCCGAGACTCCATTTTGCCGGAATCAGCTTATAGCCATCCCGCGCCAGTGCCACCTCATCGGTGAAGGAGATGATCACGACGAACAGAAACGGAAACACGCACAGAAACGCAAAGATGCCGGCTATCAGATTAAAAGTGATATTCCAGGGCGTTGAGAGATGGTGGAAATCACGTTCTTTTTTAGTCTTAGTAATGGAAGACATATGGCCCACTCCTTTCATGAGGTTCTAGAACAAAGCGCTATCCTTGTTGTATTTGCGGACAATATAGTTGGAGGTCATCACTAGCGTAAAGCCGACAACCGATTGATACAGACCTGCGGCAGTGCTCATACCAATCTCACCTGTTGTTTTGAGCCCTTGATAGACATAGGTATCAATAACATTCGTGACACTGTAGAGCGTACCGGAATTACGAGGCACCTGGTAAAAGAGACCGAAGTCGGCGTAGAAGATTTTACCGATGGCCAGCAGGGTCATGATCGTAATAATTGGACTCAGCAACGGCAGTGTAATATTGCGAATCTGTTGGAACTTACTAGCTCCGTCGATCATCGCCGCTTCATACAGCGACTTGTCGATCCCCATAATAGCTGCGAGATAAACTACGCTGTTGTAACCAACCGCTTTCCACAGATAGACTAAGATCAGGATGAACGGCCAATAGGCTTTTTCCGAATACCACTGAATTGACTCTGCGCCAAAAAAGCCCATGATCTGGTTCAGCATCCCACGTTCGGAGCTCAGGAAACTAAATGCAAAATAGCCGACCACGACCCATGACAGGAAGTAGGGCAGGAACATGCCGGTCTGATACACTTTGGCCAGCTTCTTGTTCACAATCTCGGACAGCACAATCGCCATCAGAACCGACAAGATCAAGCCAAGCAGGATAAACGCTCCATTGTAGAGCAAGGTGTTGCGGGTAATGATGTACGCGTCATTGGTGGTAAACAAAAACTTGAAGTTGTCTAGCCCCACCCATTTGCTGTTGATAATACTCGCCCAGAAGCCGTCGCGGCTAAAGCGGTATTCCTTGAAAGCAATAATCGTTCCTATCATCGGCAGGTAAGAGAAAAAGAGAAACCAAAGCGCACCTGGTAAAACCATGAGCAGCATAATCTTGTTATTCATAATATTTTTTATAAATCCGCTGATTGTCTTCACACTTAGATCCCTCCTGTATGTCCTTATATTTCAAAAAAAAGACCGGGTCAGAGGCCACGCCCCTGCCCCGATCTTCTCTTACGTTGATGTTTTACTTGTTGTTGGACGCTTTCCAGGCATCAATTTGCGATTGCGCTTCAGCGATAATTTTGTCCAAACCAGCTGCCTTGAATTTCTCAATAGCTTTCGGTAGATACTCGTCAGGATCAACGGTTCCAGTCATCAGTGGTGACCAGTATTCTTCTTTTACGTTCTGAACCGCAGCGATTTCAGTGGTCACCTTAGAAGTGTCGAAGTTAAAACCAAGCAGCGGTGCATTTACACCGGATTCATTAAACTTTTTGAACTCTTCCCATTTGTTCTCAGGGTCACCCTCGTTCAAATAGTTGATCATGATATTGCCCAGCGAGAAGGTTGGCATGTCATAGTTCTTGGATTCATCCAGGTTCTTCATGGAATTCTCACCAGTCTTCTCGTAGTGCACGCCTTCGATTCCGGAGTCAATCATGTTGCGCAGCACCGGATCGGTGTTGAGCAGGTTCAGGAACTCCATCGCTTTCTCCGGATATGCGGAGTTAGCCGAGATGGCTTGCATCGAACCCATAACGGACCAGTTGTAGATGTAAGGTTTGCCAGCTGGCGTGGAAACTACAGGATAGCCGTAGCTTGCCGACCACAGATTGTCCGCCATCGGCTGGGTAGCCGCGCGATCCATGAACCAGTTCGAAGATTTATATAGATCATCCACCGAAGTTGTAGTTGCTACTTCCGGCGAGATATAACCTGCCTTGTAATATTTGCGAACGGTTTCAAGAGTGCTTTTGAGTTCTGGGGATTCCAGAATGTTCACGATCTTGTAATCCTTCGTGTCCATATAAACAGCCATTGGCATCTTTTCAATGATGTAGTCGAACGGCAGCACTGGCATGAAATCCTTCACCATAGCGTAAGGCGTGATGCCCGGTTCATTCTCTTTGATCGTCTTCAGCAGTGGTTCAATGCTTTCCATTGTGTTCACCCCGGAAATGTCGAGGTTATATTTGTCGAGCAGCTCTTTATTGAAGCGCCAAACTTCTTGCGCCGGAAGCTCTTTGTTGGCAGGAACGGCATAATTATGTCCATCTACCTTGGAACCTTCCAGGAACGCCGGATCAATCGTGTCTACGATGCCTTTTCCATATTCATTAAGCAGGCTGTCCAATTCCATAAAAGCGCCTTTGCGGGCATTTTGCACATAATCGAACGCCCAAGAGCACGTAAAGAGAATGTCCATGGGTTCACCAGCGGCTACTTTGACCTGCATTTTTTGTGTATAATCACCAAAATCAATCATATTCATCTTCAGGGTGACATTTATCTTCTCTTTAGTGTACTTATTGACTTCTTCCACGACACGGTCCAGATCCTTCTGCGGTCCGCCGATCGTGTACCAGATCAGTTCGACTGGTTTCTCGGATGATGCACCGTCGCCTCCCGCTCCTGAACTGTTAGTTGCCGCGTTGTTTGAATCGCCGCCACATGCGCTGAGCGCAAGCGAGAATGCCATAAGTGATGTCAGTAACAGGGAAAACCTTTTTCTTTTGTTGTTGCCCATTCCTGTATAACCTCCCCTTTGTTTACCTCAAGATCGCTGGCCTAATCCGGAATTAAACCAGCAGCTTTCTCCTTCAAGGACTATCTTTACTGTAATTTATGAAAGCATTTTCAAACAGAAGATAAACTAAATAAATCATGTAGAAAATAAAGAAAAGCTTGCAGCGGGGGTCCGCTAGACAAGCCCTTTGTACTCCGTAGGAGATATCCCGACATGCTTCTTAAATTGTTTGTAAAAATATCCAGTCTCCCAATAACCTACTTTGAGAGCGATTTCATGAACTTTAAGTGAGGTATTCCGCAACAGCTCCTTCGCCTTCTCAATCCGGTATTTATTGATATATTCGGTGAATGACTCATTCACCTCTTTATGGAACAGCTGTCCCAAATACACCGGGTGAATATGGTATTGGGCACCGAGGGTCTTCAGTGACACATCTTCATTGTAGGACTCATGGATATAATTCAGCACCTGCTGCACGACTGGACTCTTTACGTCCCGAACTAAGGCGTCTACCGTAATGGTAGCGGCTTCCTGAATAATCTGAGTTAGTTCATTTATGGAAACTGTGGAGCGAATGAGGCCAAAACCGTCTGCGAAAAGCTCCGGTTCTTCCACATGACGGATCTCCTGCAGCTGCATCTTGAAGCGGATCAACCATTCCATGGCAATGCCTTGCAGCAGCACAGGTGTAATCCCCTCCATTTGCCGCAGCTGCTCAAAATGATCCTGGATCCGCACCAGCAGCGCTTCCTTATCCTTCGCCATAATCAGCTTGAGATCATCTTCCCAATTCAGCGGCATACCTTGGACAGCAACCTCATGCCTGTCCTGAACTTCCTCATAATGCAGCAGATTCCGCTCTGGAAACAGCATGAAATATTCCTGAGTCATCTTTGCATGGGCATAACTCTGAGCCGCAGCCTCCTCCATCTCCTCCACCGTTCCTACGGAGAGACGCATTGGCGGACCGCCAGTTAGGGATAACAGCAGCTGCGCATGAAGCCTCTCCACCGCTTCTTTGCCCTGCTGATACTCACTAAGCAGATGCAGCAGCACGGTATCTCCATCCATATCCCGGAATGCAATCAAAGACGGGTTACCGCCTACAACCTCTTCCACCGCTTGGAATAGCTCGGCAGCGTCCTGTTCAGGGCGAAGCAGAGCTACCTGCACCAGCGGCTTATCTAGTCTAAGTCCCAGAAAATCAGTCCGTTCGCTGAATTCCTTCGGCCCAATCTGGCACCGCAGCCAACGGTACATCACATTATCGCGCAGAATGGAAATACTATGCGCATTGAATTGACTCTCTTGGCGGGAGACACCCAGCTTCTCGGCGGCAGTTACTAATGTTGCCCGGAACTCTTGCAAATTAATAGGCTTGAGCAGATAATTTTCAATGCCGAGCGCCATTCCCTCCTTAAGATATCCAAATTCATCATAACCACTGAGGATAACAACTTTGATCTCCGGTTGAATCTCCCGCACAGCCCGGATCAGATCCAGTCCGTTCATCAGCGGCATGGAAATATCCGTAATCAGAATATCCGCTGGGACAAACCGCAACGACTCCAGCGCTTCCTGGCCGTTCTCGGCGTGGCCGACAATCTCCATCCCCAGTGCTGCCCAATCCACAATGTCATATAATCCTTCGATAATAAAAGGCTCGTCGTCCACAATGAATATTTTATACATGGTTTGGATCATCCTCTCCCAGATCGGGAAAATACACAGTCACGGTTGTGCCGGTACCCGCTTCGCTTTGTAATTCAATGCCATACTCACTGCCATAAAGCAGCTTCAAACGTTCATGAATACTGCGCAGGCCGAATGATTCCGATTGTTCATCTGGCTGCAAAAGACCTTCTTTGAGCTGGACCAATCTGTCCGGGGCAATCCCCCGCCCATTGTCTGTAACTACCGCACGCAAATATTTGCCATCCTTGGCCACAGCCACACTGATGTGATTATCATTCTTGTCCACGCGCATCCCATGCAGAATGTAGTTTTCAATGATGGGCTGCAGCGACATTTTGAGTACAACTCTTCCGGTAAGCTCTTTCCCGCATTCCATTGTATAAGAGAATTTATCCTTATAACGGATGCGGAACAGCTCCAGATATAAACGGCAGGCCTCTAGTTCATCCTTCATCGTATGCTTGGGTTTCTGGTGAACATAGCTTTTGAACAACACCGACAAGCTGTAGATCATCTCCCCGACATCTGAAGCTCCTTGAGAGATGGCCCTCATCCGGATCACCTCTAAGGTATTGTAGAGAAAATGTGGGTTTACCCTGGCTTCAAGCGCGGCAATTTCGGTATGTTTTTGCTTGATTTCAGCCTTGAACACACGGTCTATATGAAGATTCAGCTCATCCAGCATGTCGTTGAAGCTCTTGGAGATCTGCCCCAGCTCGTCTTCTCTGACATCGGTAATCCGGGCATCCAGGTCACCGTTTTTCACTTTGCGGGTGAACTTGATAATTTTATGAGTCCGTCTGGCAAAATTATTGATAAATAAAGTGGGCGTAATAATCGCAAACAACAGGCAGATCAAGCAGATAATGAAGATCATGTTCCGCAATCCCCTATAGGTGGCGGCTAATTCCTGCTTAGGCACAGCACTCAACACAGTAAATCCGCCTTGGGTATGAGTCTGCTTAGTAATGATCATCCCGCCAACTTCTTCACCATCTGTATAGGCGGAATTCATCTGCTCGGGATAAGGATAGCGCTTTCCATAATAAGTGCCCGAGGTATCAAATAACACATCCCCATCCGCTGCCAGCACCAGAATCTTTCCCTTGAAGTCATCCTTATAATTGCCCATACTCCCCCAGACCTCGCTGGCATCAAAATAGACTAGAAGCTGACCAATGTTGCGCAGTGATATCTTGTTATTGACCGGGGTACGAACCGTAAACATCGGCCCCTCCGGAGATGAGATCGCCTGACTGACCCAAGTGTTTGGAGCGGTGACACTGCCTTCCTCCTCCAGATACAGCGCATCCGGTACAAAAGAATGGGCTGCATTAGTGGAAATAATCTGAAATTTGCCTTGGTCGTTATAGACATACAACTGCTGCTCAGCTGCACTGTAGAGCATTAAACTGCGGATATCAGAATCATCTTCAACTTGATTGCGAAAAAACTGCACGGTATCCGTCGTAGCATTACTTTCGTTGAAATACCGATCCAGCCGGTACCTCACGTAATCTTCATACGGGTGCTCCAGCAAATACGACGTATTAGCAGTCAGCTCCGTGTCCCGGTACACGTCCCGCATCATAGACTGTACAGAGTCATATTTCTGCTCAATATAGCTGTTGATGCTCTCCACGGTACGTTTCTGAATCTCCATCTGCCGCTGCACTACGGCCTGAGACATGAGCAAGAACATCAGGTAAGAGAAGGTGATAATGGTGACCACGGCAATGACTGAGAAGAGCAGGATGATTTTCATAAACAGATTATTCTTCAGATACTTTCTGTACAATTTCCCCGGAAACATCAGCAACCTCCTACAGCAGGGGGGGAAGCCTAAGCTTCGCTGCTTGTCATTATGAATAAAGTATAGCATGAGGTGCTTCCTGCCTGTGGCTGGTAAAAGCTTGCATTCCTCCGCTAAGCAAAGACAGTCTGCCCATGGAGCAAAGGGCTCCTTGGGCAGACCGGGGTGGGACTATATAATCTACCGGATGTAATTCAAGATGAACTGCGCAGCCTCGGCACGGGTCGCCAAGCCACCGGGTACAAAATTCCCGTCCGTGCGGCCATTCACCAGACCCAGTGATGACGCAGCATTCACGCTGTCTGCCGCCCAGGCTGCTACCTCACCGGAATCGGTGAATGTTGCCGGGGCTGAAGACTGAAGCGCTCCATGCTCCAGTACATAGGCACGCATTAGCATAGTCACAATCTCCTGGCGGCTGATGTTCGCACTCGGATCGAAGTGTTCAGCAGTGCGTCCGCCTACAATACCTGCCCGGACCAGACGCGCCAGGTCTTGCTCATACCATACACCAGATGGCACATCACTAAATTTCAATTCCGCCTGAGCTTGCAGTCCCAGCACGCCAGCCAGCAGCTTCACAAATTCCGCTCTTGTAATACTGCGGGCGGGCTCAAATCCATTTTCGGAAGTGCCTTGTATCAGATGTTTAGCCGCCAGCTGGCGGATAGTGTCCGCAGCCCAATGGGTAGACGGAACGTCAGCGTAGGATTTATTGTACTCCAGCACAGCCAGCCTGCCTGTTCCGCTAAACTCTCCTAGCAGGAAGCCATTCGCGTATACTCCGCCGAGATAGGTAAGCGAACCCCCTTCAGCAATAGCATATAAACCAAGCAAATTAGTATTATAATCCGTATTTGCTGCACTCCATTGTATGGTTACTGGTTTGCTGAAGCTTGGAAGACGGTTAGATGTACCATTCCCCGCGATGATGCTCAGATCAAACGTCATCCCCGTACCCCGCAAGACCACCCCACGCTCTGCTTTCAGTGTGCTCATGTTCAAAGTTTCCGGGCTGAGCTTCACCTGAATCTTGCTGCCTGAAGCTTGAGCTTCATTAAGCAGAGCCTTCAATTGCACCAGCAATTCCGGCGCAATACCAAGTGTGGTTCCCGAGGCGGCCAATTCAAGTTGACGGATCCCTAGCAATTCACCTGCATTCACAGGCAGCTCGATAGCTGTAACGCCTGCCGGCACATTTACCGTCACTTTGCCGTTCTCAGTAGATGTACTGAGTACACTTGCTGGAACAGTCAATGTTGCACTAGTCGGACTTGGAAGCGGCGTTGCTGTCGCTGCTGAAGTCGTTCCGCCAGTTCCTGTACCTGTCCCTGGAGCCGATGTCGGCTGCGGTGTAGATACAGGAGTATTGTGGACCTCGAAATCAATAATCCCGCTCTTTTGAACAGCCGTATAAGGGCGGCCATTCAGTATTTTGGTGTTGGTGACTACGGCCGTGTATTCGCCGCTGTCTGTTTCTTTTGCAGAAGCAATTGTATAGTTACGCTCCACAGCGCCTTCAATGGCCTGCCCGTCTTTCAACCATTGGTAGCTTAACTCGCCATAAACTGCAGAAGCCACTACTGCAAAAGACACCTTATCACCTACAGCTGCCGGATTCTTATCTACTCTATAAGCGGTGATAATTGGCGCATCGGGTGCCGGATGTACTGTCACCGTAAGTTCATTACCGGTTCTTGTTGAAGGCTCCGTTCCCTCTTTTCCAGTCAGAACCACACGGAACTGCGTACCGCTGTCTGCTTCAGAAGCAGTAAATGCGTATACCGCCAAAGTCACGCTCTCCGCCACAGTCCATTCCTCTGCGGTTGCTGCCTTCGTCTCCCAGTGAATCGATTCCACATCCCCGCGGATCTGTACGAACAGCTTCACCTCTTCACCGGTAATGACATCAAGTGCAGATGGAAGATCGGTTATGAAATCAGGCGCTTCCCATGGTGCTTCAGCCGGAGTTACGTTAAGTGTGTACTCTGCTTCACTGCTGTCACCAGATTCATTGGTGACGATGACCTTGTACTTATTGCCATTCATCCCGGTAGTCAAAGCAGGGATATTATAGAAGGCGGACATTCCCAACGCATCTCCATAACCGCTGCCCGTGTCCGCATACCAGGCATAAGTCAGCTGCCCTGCGCCAGTGGCAACTGCCATTAGTGTCGCGGACGTATTTTCACGAAAGGAGCCTTCCCCTACGATCTGCACCTTTGGAGCTTGCAAGGCCCACTTCGCCTGCAAGTTCAGCTCACCGGTTATCAGATCTTCGGCAAAATTCCATCTTCGCGCACCTTCTCCTTCTCCAACATACCAGCCTTCCAGGTCATAACCCTCTCTGTCAATGCCCGTAGGCTCCAAGAGCAAAGTGCCATATACAGCCTCGGCCACAGTATTTGCTGGCTCACCCCCATTAGCATCAAAGAGAACGGGATAGCTGCCTTTCAGATAGACCGGTTTGGAGCGGTTGCCTGCATAATCCTCCATCACCACATGCACTACTTTTGCCGTCGAGGTGAAGCTTAAGCTCGCCTTAGTTGTCCGTCCACGGATAATCATCGGCTTATTGCCAGAGCTATACGTTGTGGCAAAAGATTTCGCATTCCCATCCTCATACACATACATATACCGCCAGTCTCTGGTATTCGGCATCGGCAGATTCAGCTTGCCGTCCGTCCAGGACCATTCTTCCGCGTAAGGTTCCGCGACCGTGTCGATGAACCGGCCGCTGACCGAGACTGGATTGGTGTTGCCTGCGGTAACGGTGACAATGTAATCATCGCCGTTTACCGGCATCCCCGTGAACAGCGCAGTGCTTGCACCTGCCGGGACAACCACTTGCTGTGACACCGGTTCGGATGTCGTAATCCAATTCAAGGACTGCACTCGAACGGTAATGTCACCGGAAGCTTGGGCGGAGTTCGTCCAGTTCACATTCAACTCTCCGTCCGCACTTGAATCCACCTTCACTCCGGAAACCGCCGCATCCAGATCAAAAGCCAGCGTTGCCGCTTCACCCTCCACTCCATCCGCACCCACTGCAACCACTTTAAGGGTTCCGGATTTCACTGGGAGATGCTTCAGATAGAACACCTCATCGTATTTGCCGCCCATAAATACATCATTCACGTACACATTATATTGCTTGATCTTAGTGTAATCGGGATCTAGCTTCCACTTCACAACCATTTCACCTGTATCTGTAAAAGCTTCCGCAACTGCTAATTCCGCAGGAGCTGCGGGCTTTACGGCAGACCCGTCATAAACGCGCAGCTGTCCGACGTTCATCTGGTAGGTGGACGCTGTTCCTTGCCCGGGATCGAAGACCAGTCCAAGGGCTGCAATATTATGACCCGCGTATGCACTCAGGTCCAGCTCCTTTGTCACCCAACCTTCCGAGTGTTGACCACTGTTTGGAATAGCGACCTCTACTACGGTATTCGGATCATCAGCCAGGATGAGTCCTACCGCCATCGCCGAAGCATCCGTGGCAGATGGCTTATTGAAGCTGATCGACAGCTTGGAGTTGCCGTTGACCTCCAGCTCTGTTTTGTACAGACGCAAGAAGTTCTTCGCATTCAGATTGCCGTTCACCACCAGTGAACTGCCACCGTTATACGCACCGATCTGCTCATAGTTGTACCGGTTTGTGCCCGCAAGGTTGTACTCCGGTCCATAATCAAAATCTACAGTAAGCTTATTGCCAGCAGTATCCTGCCACCACTGCCAAGTCACTGGGATATCCTGCAGGCTCATATTAGACCACTCATCCGGGTTCGATACTTCACCGTTCACGGAATAGGACAAGCCCTGTCCAGTGTTAAAATTGGTGTAAAAGTTCTTGTCCTTAATTACCGAACGCTCCGCAATGACGGAGGAGATTCCCGGCCAGTAACGGTTGTCGGCATAAACATCGGAAACGGTATTGGTTGCAGATTTGACCGTATTCTTAGGGTCCACGTTCGGGCCTGACCACCATAGCTGCTCACGCAGTTTTGTCATCCATTGGTAGTCATTTTCGGATCTGTGCGAGACCGGGTAAGACAGGTTCATGTCCTCATCCAGACCGGCATGAACAAAGTCCGCACCGAGTGTAGCCAAGCTGAGCCGTGGCAAGCCATTGCTGTCCAGCTTGTTCATCAACGCTGTTCCGTTAACGGACTTGAACCGGTCGCGGCCTGCTTCCAGCCCTGCAAAACCAACTTCAAACAAGTTGTAGCTTGTTCCCAGACTGGTATTCAGATTGCTTAAGTAATTAGCCGCGTTGGTAATCTGTGTATTGCCAGCCCCGTAGTCGAAGAAAAACGAATTGGAGACGGGTTCCTTGGTGCTTTTATCCACTAAAAAGGAGATATTGGTATCATTAATCGTCCGGGCGAACGTATTAGCACCGGTATTGGTGTTCAGCGAGTCATACCACTGTACATATAGGCCGCCCTCTTGCAGCACCTTCATAAAACCGATGTAATCGGGGATATCCTGGGTCGCGACATTCGGATTCATCTCTTCCTGATTTACAAAATAACCGTCAAACCCGAAATATCCGGCCATCTCGATCAGTTTATCCGCCACCGGAAAATTACCATTCTCGTCTTTAACTATCATTTGTTTGTACGTCTGCTGTCCACGGTCATTATTGGAAAAAAAGATTCCCGCCAATGACAGCACGCCGTTCTTATGCGCTGCATCGGTGTAGGTAGGGTTCGGGATATTCAGCATGCCGAATTCGAACCATTTTTGCTGCCAGTCCTTCTGGGCCAATTCATCATAATATTCCGGCGGGGTGTACGCAGTTGCTGTACCGTGCCAATAGGAGTAGTAATCGATATATTGCCAAAAGTTAAAATGATACTGCGCAAACTTGTTCGTATACGGCGCGTTCTCAATAAAAGCATTCCCGTAGTCGCCAGCAACGTTGATCATCTGTGTGTCTGCGCTAAGCGCTGGGTTAGCTTGGGTTGCAGCAAATGGGGCATTCCGCTTCTGCAGCGGCACCCGCGATCTCAACAGCTCTGCATCCGGATCAGTTGCCGGACTCCAGTTCGCAATATGGCTGCTCGTATATCCATGTACATTAGGCTGATTGGCACCCGGCGCACTGTCTCCTGTAAAAGGCCACGTATCGCCGGCGTAAGCCGTTAGGGGAAGTCCTGAAACTAGCAAAGCTGCCGCCAGAACAGCTGATGTCAGCTTACGACGCGCCTTTTTACCGGTGTGAAGGTTCATTTTCCACTCTCCTCGTCCTGTAGTTGTTTCGGTTACTCTCATCCATGAAGCGTAATGTGTGCTGTCTATGTCGCCGAACAGCAAGTAGATTACTTCTGTTATCCCGTCCCTCTGCCGCTCCTACCCTCTTCTGCCTGTACATTCTGTATCCAACCACATATGTGCAAGCGCATTCATATTTGTCGGCACCCCCCCTGTCTTACTTTGATTAGTCCACCCTAATCTAACCCAGATCTTTCCTTACAAATAGCCGCAAAATTAAAGATATGCTGGATAAATTAAAGATTATCGCGCCAGCAGGGATCGATATCCTGGCAATGAGTGGGTTGTTAAACATATGTTGGTTGAAAATATAAAGAGGATAAAGGAGCGTGGCCTCTTTTGCCTCTTATCTCCGCCACTCCGCCGTATTCGCTCAAATCAGAGGCACTTTTGCTTCTCTTTCACGCCGCACCACCGTATCGCCGCCTCCCTCAGACTACCCAGCAACGAAAAAAAGATTGCCTCTCCGTCATCAACGATGACCTTGAGGCAATCTTTTTTCAAACCATCCGATTTAGTTACTTTCCTTGCTTCTCCAGCAAGTTCAGAATAATTGTTACTGCTTCGGCCCGGGAGGCTACTTGGTTAGGTGCGAAACGATTTTGTCCTATGCCATTCACAATGCCCGCTTCTACTGCTGCCGCAATATATGGCACTGCCCATGCGGGTACATCCTTAGCATCATTGAAGGTTAAGGTCGCTTTTGGATCTACTGTAATACCCAGAGCCCTAACAACCATAACTGCCAATTCAGTGCGAGTAAGCTCCTGCGTAGGACGGAAGGTACCATCGTCATAGCCGCTGATAATTTGCAAAGCTACTGCCTGAGCTACAAAGGACTTAGCCCATGCCGGAATCTTCGCTGAATCTTTAAAGCTTGAAGTGCTACCACTGTCCGGCAATTGCAGGGCACGAGCCAGCATAGTGATAAATTCAACCCGATTTACTTTCTGATTAGGACGGAAAGTATTATCCGGATAACCGCTAACGAAGCCTCCTGCTACTGCCTTCTCAATAGCCGCTGCTGCCCAATGGCTGCCAGTATCCGTCAATGATGGTTTGACTACTGGCGTTGCAGATGGTGTAGGCACCGTTGTTGGTGCTGGTGTAGCTGTTGGTGCTACTGTTGGCGTTGGTGTTGCTGTCGGTTTTGTTGTTGCCACTGGACCTGTTGATGATCCTGTTGTTGGTGCTGCTGTTGGTGCTGTCGTTGGTGCTGTTGTCGGTTCCGTCGTGGGCGCTGTTGTCGGTTCCGTTGTCGGCGTTGTTGTAGGTTCTGGTGTTGGTTTTACTTCAGGATCTGCTTCCTTAATAATACCGAACTCTTCCAGAACGTATGGTTTAGCATCATTAATATTCTGATCGATCTCATAAGATACAGCTGTTAATTTGCCAGCATCTACAGTAATACCTACAAAGGTCTGAACTTGACCGCGTTTTGGACGCGTAGCATCACTTGGGTCCGGTCCGTATTTAGCTGCTGTATTCTCATTTGCTACTTCGAAGAGATTATAATACGCATCTCCCAATTCTGGTTTCATGTTCTTGTAGTAAACCTTCGCTCCCGCTGTAGCTGGGATCAGATAAATCGTTCCATCTGGATTTACTGTGTACTCTACAGTTTGACCATTGAAGCTTTCCTTGATCTTCACTGTGTCTGCCGCAGTTCCATCAGCTTTAATTGGCTTGGTTCGGGCATAAATATGGTCGTGTCCTTGAAGAACCAAGTCAATGCCCAGTTCAGCCATCATTGGAGCAACCTTCGCTCTTTCTCCATTTGTACCCATAATGTCTTTGTCAGTAGCATGGTTAGAGGTTGTGTATGGACCTTTATGCATAGCTACGATAATCCACTTCGCACCAGCAGCCTTCGCTGCTTTTACGTCAGCCTTCATCCAATCCAACTGCGCTTGGCTGAAGTTAGCAAATTCATCTGAATTCTCATTTGTATTTAGGACTACAAAGTGAGCATTGCTGTAGTCATAGGAATAATATGCTCCAGTTTCTGTTGCAGAGCCCGGTGCTTCCTTAATATTGTAGTGCTCATAGAAGGCATTTGCCTTATCCTCATGATTCCCCGCAACAGGCACGATGGTCGTGTTAAGCAGGGTATCCTGCGAATGACCAAGCAACCAATTCCATTGTGATTCATTAGTTCCGGTATCTACGATATCTCCGTTAATCGCCACAAACTCAGCATTCGGGAACGTCGTAAGTGCTTTTGCCATCGTTTCACCGGAAAGAATCGCTTCATCTTCGGTCTTAGCCTGTGTATCAGCCAAATCGATGAAAGTAAATGCTCCTGTCTTAGCGGCAGTTTCAAAAGTTCCCACTGCACTCCACAGGCCTAGTGCTTTATCACCTACACGGAAGTAGTATTTTGTATCAGCTTTCAGGCCAGAAGCTTCCGCTTTATGAACTAATTCATCTTTTGAATTTCTGGAAACCGCCGAACGTCCTGTAAACTCAGCAGCCTTAGCAAAGTCTGGAGTAACGCCCGTATTTTCTACAACCTGCAGATCGTTTCCAGTAGACTTCAACGCTGTGTACCAAGTGAAGCCTTTTGCACTCACTGGGTCGCCATTAAAGGTAACTGTAACCTTTTTAATCGAATCCGTTGAAGCGATAGCAGCTTCTGAATTTGTTCTTTCACTTACAGCTTTGATAACAAATTGATAGGTTTGGTTTGAATTAGTATTTTCTACAGTGTAAGTATAAGAAGTTTTACCTTCTTCATTAGGAACACTGGCCGTCCAATTTGCGGATACCAGTTCATTTTGCTCATAAATACGATATCCAGACACTGGTGCACCGGAAGCAGGCGCATCCCAAGTCAACGTTATTTTACCACCATCTGCTGCAGTAGCCTTTGCATTTTGCACAGGTTTAACTGCTACTTCCGATTTATGAATGCTGTAGTTATCATACAAGTCTGTAGAACCACCAGTTGTTGTGGTGTAGGCTTCGTAAGATAGCTCATCATTCGTTACCGTCATCCCCGTGAACATTTCCTTGCCAGGCTGTCCGTATTTAGCTGCAAACGGGAATGTTCCTGAAGCTACGTTGTATTTTTTATTGCCCGCTGCATTTGTAATCAGGTATAAAGTACCCTTAGGATCAGTTACTACTCCGTTTGAGTCCGGAACAATATCCGTCAATGGTTTGTTGTTGTACATCTGATAGCTTCTAGCAAAGGTGTGGTCATGCCCGCCAATTACCATGTCGATACCAAGCTCATCAAACACCTTCGTTAATTGCGCTCTGTAAAAGAGTACATCTGTATCATTGGTGTGATTGGCAACGGAATAAGGAGATTTATGCAGAAGCACAACCTTCCATTTCTGATTGCTTTTTGCCGCTTCGCTCCGAAGCCACTCCACTTGTTTATTGTAAATTTCGTTATTCTCAAGATTCGAGCTTGCACCATAATATTCTGTATTAATTACCATAAAGTGCGCTGAACCGTAGTCAAAAGAATATACAGAACCATCAGGTTTCGCACCTGTATTCGATACATTCGGCAAGTTAAAATGAGAGCTATAATTGCTATAATTTTTGCTTTCATGGTTGCCTACCAAAGGCACCAACGGAATATTCGCTAAAATATCCTTAGGCTTATTGAAAAACCATCCCCATTGCTCCTCAATATCACCGTTATCCACCAAATCACCAGAATTCAGAATAAACTCACTTTCCGGGAATTTAGTCAATCCTTCTTGAAGGGTATGATTCCAGATATCAAAATCTTCTTCAGTTGTCCCTTGGGAATCCGTTGTATATAGGAATTTAAAAGCTTGGTTGCTGGAACGTTCTGTCTTAAAAGTTCCTACGTCGCTCCAATTATCAGCTTGTCCATCTCCAGCACGGTAAGCATATTCCGTGCCCGGCTGCAGATGATCCGCTATTACCTTATGGCTGGTTAGCACAAGTGGTTTTTTAGCTGATTTATCCGCTTTTGTCATATACACACTAGTTGTAACGGATGTTCCTTCATACAATTGAGCTCCTGCCGCTGGAAACTGGCCATTCTCCAATTTAGAAGCTTCTACCACTTCCAGTTTGGTGCCAGTCACACTTTCAGGTGCATACCAGTTAAATCCCATACTAGTCTGCGGGTTGCCATTAAAAGTAATTGCGATAGAATCTGGCTTCCCAACTCCAGGTTCTACTGTCTCCACTACAGGATAAGCAATCAGGCTCATATCCCAATAAAGGTCAGAGCTAGTGTCGCCTGTCTGGTGAACTTCAGCTGAAAGCTCATTACTTCCATCCTTCAGATTGGCTTTTACGATTTCCGTTAGGTCAACCTTTGTATACTCATTTGGATCACTGCCATTAGTTGTACTAAGTGTCTGATAGTCGATTTCACCAGCTGGCATAGCCTCGCGGTAGATTTCTGCACCGTTCAGATACAGCACAACTCCGTCATCAAATGCAAAATTACCCAATACTTTATCCGATTTTGTAATTTCTTCCTTATTCACAGTTACATTTGTCCGGAAATAGGAAGTACGATATTTCTTCTTTTTATCCGAGCCGTAGCTTATATTTGTATTCAGAGCACCAAATTGCTTGCTGCTGACTCCGGCCCCAGAATCTTTATAACCAAGCGGCGCTTGGCCTGATGCCCATGTAGAATCATCGTAAACAGACCGCCATACCGAACCTTGATCCGTTCCGTTATCTAGATATTTCCATGTAGAATTGCCCGCCAGTAGTGTAATTGGCTCTAGCGTTTGTAATTGCAGTAATCCAGCATCCTCATTGCTGTCTTCTGCAAAAGCTGGCATTCCTGTAAATGTAAGTCCCAGTACCATAACGAAGGCTAGTGTCATGGATACTGCTTGTTTTAATAACCTGTTCATAATCAGTCTCCCTTACTGTTATTATGAAATGCTTGCATCCATTCATAGTAACTACTAAATATTTTCACAATGTACGGATTGATCCACTAGTTTGTAAAAACGGCTTGTGTATTTAATCAGGCAAAAGTGGTTACAGTAACGGCAAGGTTATGATCAAGGAGGACAAACATGGACGATACTCAAGCTTTTGTAGACAAAGTACACGACACCCAGAAGAAAGCAGAAAAGAACAAACAGAATCACGGTAAAGGAACACCAAGCCAAAAGCTGCCTAATAAACAGCACAGTAAATAGAACACGCGGACACGAAAACAAAAAAAGCAGCAAGCCCTCCCGGATCGGAGTGACTTGCTGCTTTACTTTTTGTAAATTGAGCTTTGCTTTTAAAGGAGTTATTTACTCCATTTCACCACATTCACTGCTACCTTCTCTAATTGCGCCTTGCTCAAAGCCTTGTCTGGAGAACTAATCGTCACAAAACGATCATCCAGTTTATAGGTCAAAAACAATGAATCGCTGGTAGGGCTGTACCACTTAGCTTCTGTACCATTGGAGAGCTTTACGGTATCGCCTTTGTAATCATAGGAGTAGTCACGTGGAGAAACGTTCACCCTCATATGGTTGAACAAAAAGTACACTCCATCTTCAGAGCTAGCTGCCTTTTGATAAGCGTCTCCACTCACCATTTGTGCTGGTGCATAAACCGTTTTAAACCCATCGAAATTTGCAAAAGCTTTAGAAATTTGTTCTTTTTGAGCGTTGCTGTACTGTACTGGTGTTAATGTATCTTTATCCGGCACCACAGTTCCAGTACCCAGAATGACCTGATTCGCTGCCGCATCAAAAGTCACTGGCACCTTCAACACATCAGCCAAGGCACGTACAGGAAGATAGGTTGTATTGTTATAAGTAATCGGAGCTAATGTGTTACCTTTATTATCAACAGGCGTATAAGCTGCACCATTCACTTTAAATCCAATGCTGTGATTAAGATATGCGGTGATTTTTTGCAGCTTAGTTCCCGCGTACACACCAGCTGAACCTGTGATTGCCATCCCAAATACCATCGTTGCTATAATGAACTTTTTACTTTTCATATGTTATGCCTCCTTAGAAGATCAATCTCGGTTTTTACTTTAGCTCAAGTTTTAAAAGAATATGTCTCTAAGTTGTATTTAACTTGTACCCAATTTGTAAAGAAACTATTCATCTGGAGCTCTGGTTTGTATAAAAAAAACAGCAACCCGCTTATCCCATAAGGATTTAACGGATTGCTGAGAGCTTTAACCTTGATACGGAGTTGTAACCTTATACACTTCTGAATATAAAATTTCTCTATAAAGTTGGAATTCTTCTTCATCAACAGGGTTAGGGTAAGTCATAATTAAGAGTGGTAAGTCTTCATTTCCTTCACGCAAAGGAGGCTGCACATAATCGTAAGGATTCAAATGAAAGCCCAGCCGCTCATAAAAGCCAATTCTCCGCTGCTCCATTTCACCCAGTGGCCGCTCAACTTCCAAAAGGACAGGCTTGTTAGATAGACTGATGTATTCAGTCATCAGCTTTTTACCAATTCCTCCGCCTCTAATGCTTGGGTCGACTGCTATATGTTCTACAAAACGAAAGCCGGGAAACTCCCAGCAGGCCATAAAAGCAACAATTTTACCCTCAGAGTTCATCTCGGTAATGAGACGATAATCTGGAACGTCCAATAACTCCTGTTGTCCCTCAAAGGTTCTGATCTCAGAAGTAGGAAATGAGGCTTCCATAATAGCGAATATTTCATCAAAAGTTGTGTGATTCATAACATAAGTTCTCACTTTCTGGATTTGTGGTCTATTATAAGTATACCTTACACATATTATCTTAACCCGAAATTCATTAAGAACTCAAGGTACTAGTACCTGGTACTAGGATAACGTGATATACTAAATAGAACAGTTATACACATCTTGTTTGATATAGGAGAGGTTCATATTGGATAATCAGCAATGGATCGCACCTGAGTTCTACAATCTCACTTCGGAAATGGAAAGCCATGCTCCTGAGAAGATTGCGCTTAAGTGGTTAAATGAGCAAGGAGATTATGAGGAAATTACTTACGGTGAATTACGCAAACAAGCTAACCGGCTGGCCGGAGGACTTGCGAAGCTTGGGCTGCAACAAGGGGATCGTGTTCTTGTTATGGTTCCACGCCGCATCATCGCTTATGTCATCTATTTAGCTTGTCTGAAACAAGGACTTGCCATCATTCCATCCTCAGAAATGCTGCGTGCCAAAGATTTATCCTACCGCCTGCGCCATTCTGAAGCCAGAGCGGTTATTGCTTGGTCCGAAGTAACCGGGGAAGTTAATAAAATCTCAGAGGATCTTCCTGCTCTCGATTACCGTCTTTCCGTATCTGGCAGCTCAGACGAACTCGGTGAAGGCTGGCTAGATCTAGAAAGTCTGATGGTCGGACAACCAGATACCTTCACAGCAGTCGCAAGCCGCCGGGATGATATGGCTATTCTCGCCTACACCTCAGGTACTACCGGCAACCCTAAAGCGGTCGTTCATAGTCATGGCTGGGGTTATGCTCACTTGCGGATCACCTCACCTCAATGGCTGGATATTCAAGGATCTGACACCGTCTGGGCAACAGCAGCTCCCGGCTGGCAAAAGTGGATCTGGAGTCCCTTCTTAACCGTTCTTGGCAACGGAGCTACAGGTTTTGTATATAGTGGATCCTTTCATCCCAAAAAATATTTGCAGCTATTGCAGGATCACAAAATTCAAGTATTATGCTGCACCCCAACGGAATATCGTCTAATGGCTAAAACAGAAGACTTAGGTCGTTACGACTTGTCTACCCTGCGTTGTGCAGTATCTGCGGGAGAGCCATTAAATCAAGAGGTCATTAACACCTTTCAGCGTGAATTCGATATCACAATCCGTGATGGGTACGGCCAGACGGAAAGCACCCTAATTATCGGAACACTCAAAGATACTCCAATACGCATTGGTTCTATGGGTAAATCAATCGCACCCGGCTTAGTCGAGGTTGTGGACGAAGACGGCAAGCCACTACCTGCTGGAGTGGTTGGTGATATTGCCGTACATTTGAGTATGCCAGCCCTGTTCCACACTTATTACAAAGATCCCGGTAGAAAAGAAAGCTCCACACACGGCGAATTCTTCATAACCGGCGACCGGGCAAAAAAAGATGAAGATGGTTATTTCTGGTTCGAGGGCCGTGGGGATGACATTATCATTAGCTCAGGTTACACTATCGGTCCTTTCGAGGTAGAAGAAGCATTGATGAAGCATGCCTCCGTTAAGGAATGTGCGGTCGTAGCCAGTCCAGACGAGATCCGTGGGCACATTGTTAAAGCATTTATCGTGCTCAAGGATGAGATTGTTGGTTCACCAGAGCTTGTAAAAGAGCTGCAATCCCATGTTAAAGAATGGACAGCCCCTTATAAATATCCGCGCAAAATCGAGTTTATTCAGGATCTTCCGAAGACGACCTCCGGTAAAATACGGCGAGTAGAGCTTCGTGAGCAAGAGAACCAAGCTGCGCAGGAATAAACATAGCTATAAAGATTACCTTATTAAAAAACAAAGAGCAGCTGGTCCATAAATGGACTGCTGCTCTTATTTATTTGGCATCAGGTCGTTACTCGGACCAATATTTCGCATCCGGGTTCAGCGCCGCGCCAACTTCGCCTTCTAATACTAAATCGCAATCGAGGTAGCCCTCTTCATCCAGGAAATAAACCTCCTGCTTGTAGAACTCGCATAAGGTCTCCAAGAATTTATCGGGCGAATCATACATCACGATTAAATCGCCGAAATCATGGAGCAGGTCACATACCTGTTCCACACCATCGGCAGACTTATAATAACAAATGAAATCACTGCCATAGTTCGTTAAGATAGGCAAGATAACTCCATCAGGATGTTGACCTTTTTCCTCCAATATCCCAGCTAATACCTTCATCTCCTCTTCATATTCATCCATATGAATCAGGCGGTACCCTGGAATAAATTCGATAAGGCTTGGTTCCTCTTCCTCACTGCTTGTCCCTGAGACAGTGCTATAAATAGCTTTCAGCAGTTCAGGAGTCTCCGGCAAAACTGCCGTAATCTTTGCTTCGTTACCGCCCTTGCCCAAGCTGGCAATATAATCAGGGCGTAATTCTGCGGACAGCTTAAGGTATTCTTGAAATTGTTCTGTCAATTTATTGGTGTGCATATTGTCATCCTTTACTTATTCGCAGAAGTCCACATCTTCATCAGCCACGTATCGAAGTCAGCGCCTTTTTCACCTTCATAAGCGTCGTACACGTCAACTCTCATCTTCTTCAGCTTCTCTTTGAAGTCCTCGTAAGAATGATCTCTTGGCAGGCTCTTTTTAATTCTCAGCAGGATCTTGGATACGCCTTTAACTAGTTCAGGCTTGTTCTTCGATGGCACCTTAACGTCTTCACCAAAAGCCTTCAGCTTAAGGTAAGCAGCTTCTTGAACTGTATATACAGGATCGCTCTCCATTAAACGCGTCAGGATATCGATAATTTGTTTGTGGTTGGTCTGTCCCAGCTCTTCAACTGCTTCTAGACGTGCTCTCCAATCCGCAGAGCGGTTGGCAGCTTTCTTTAATTCCTCATAATTCTCCGGTAGTTCATTGTTCAGTTCTTCGATCATTCCGTTCAATCCCCTTCTATTAAAAACTATCTATCTTACAGTAACAGTATAACCAACCATTGCGCAAGCTAAGAGAGGAAGATCTTTGCATGAATTAATGTGAATATCATATTTCCGCAAAAATATGGGTAAAGTATCCGAAGTAAGTATCCAGCGCAACATTCTATCGACTATATACGTTAGTAACTAGAGAAATTCAGACAATACATCAAGGAGAGTGACCTAAGTTGAAAAAGCATACCTTCATGCTAGCGTTAACCATTGTACTAAGTGTGGTGCTTGGCGCCTGTTCCAGCAACAACAGTAACAATGGAGCTGCCATTGTAACGAATCTAACTGCAAAAGAAATGGTCGATCAAATGCTGAGCAAAGTAGAGCAGCCATCATTAATGGAGCTTGATGCGGCTACAGTCGAACAGCTATATCATCTCAACCCAGAATTGCTTGAAGATTATAGCATTAGAATGCCTATGATGAATGTGAAAACTAACGAAATTGCCGTTCTGAAAGTTAAAGATGTAAAAGATATGACCACTGTTGAGGATGCCATCAAAGCGCGTGCAACAGATGTTCAAAAACAATTCGAAACCTATCTGCCTGATCAATACGAAAATGCTAAAAACTATAAACTTATTAAAAAGGGTAACTATTTCCTGTTCGTTATTGCTGATCCTGCGGATCAAGATAAACTCGTAGCAGACTTCGATACTTACTTCACAGAAAAATAAATAACCATGGTATTCAGCAGCCTACTTTTCCTATTCCTATTCCTGCCGGCTGTCCTAGCGCTCTACTATGTTTCGCCCTGGCGAATCAAAAACCTCATATTGTTTTTAAGCAGCCTGGTTTTTTATGCTTGGGGCGAACCTGTCTACATTGTAATCATGTTGCTGTCCACCATTACAGATTACAGCTTTGGTCTACTGCTCAGCAGACCAAAGCTGACTGCGGTGCAGCGCAAGTGGATTGTGGTTAGTTCCGTCATTATTAATCTAGGCTTATTGTCGTATTTTAAATACGCAGATTTTCTCATCCAAAATATAAATGGACTCCTCGGTACACATATTCCTTTAACGGATTTACCTTTACCTATTGGGATTTCATTTTATACTTTTCAATCCATGTCCTATATTATTGACGTCTATAGAGGAACTTCGAAAGCACAACGCAATTGGATTGATTTCGGTACATTCGTAGCGCTGTTTCCACAGTTAGTAGCAGGTCCGATTGTTCAATATAACACCATTGCCGGGCAACTACGTGAACGTTCGGTCGATATCCCCATGTTCGCAGAAGGTGTACGGAGATTCATAATCGGATTAGCCAAAAAAGTACTGCTCGCCAACAACATCGGTCTGCTCTGGCACACCATATCCAGCTCCAACCTAGATTCCCTGCCTGCTTTAACCGCTTGGCTTGGGATTATTGCGTTTGCTTTTCAGATCTATTTTGACTTCAGCGGGTATTCGGATATGGCTATTGGTCTCGGTCTCATGTTCGGCTTCCGCTTTAACGAGAACTTCAACAAACCTTATATCTCTCAGAGTATTACTGACTTCTGGCGGAGATGGCATATTTCCCTTAGCAGTTGGTTTCGTGACTATGTCTACATCCCGCTTGGAGGCAACCGCCGGGGGTTAGGCGTTCAAGTGCGCAACATCCTCATCGTATGGCTGCTCACGGGTATCTGGCACGGGGCAAGCTGGAATTTTCTGCTCTGGGGATTATACTTCGGGGTCATTCTTATCTTTGAAAAATGGTGGGGATTAAAGCTATTAAGCCACCTCCCCCGTTGGACAAGACATTTATATGCTGTAGTACTTATACTCATGGGATGGGTCTTATTCGCTTTTGAAGAACTTCCTCTGGTCATTGGCTACTTACAAGCGATGCTTGGCTTTAATGGACAGCCGTTATGGAATAATACCACTTTATACTTCACTTACACGAACGCGATTCTACTCGTGGTGTTAACCTTTGCCTCTACACCTGTGAAGCTCTCCAAGCGGATGGATTCTAGATCGGTTCCTGCTCTTGTTTGGTATGGCGTGTTATTTTTCCTATCTGTAGCCTACTTAGTAGATGCAACCTTTAATCCATTTTTATATTTCCGATTCTAACCATTAGGGGGTGATTGTTTATGAAGCTGAAGACGGATCGAATCCTGGTTGGGGGATTTGCTGCAACGTTATTTCTGGTCGCTATCCTTTTTTTCTTACTGCCTGTTCAGCGTTTCTCTGAGCTTGAGAACCGGTATTTGCAAAAGGCACCCCATCTGACATGGGACAATTTATTATCCCACACCTATGCGGAAGAGGCCGAAAGCTTTGTAACCGATCATTTTCCATTTCGGGCCAAATGGGTATGGGTGAAATCGGCGGTGGAACAGATGAGGCTGCAGCAAGAGAATAACGGAATCTATAAGGGAAAAGACGGCTATCTTTTCGAAAAATTTGCAGCACCTGATTACACTAAAGTTCAGCAATATGCAGCAGCTGTGAAACGCTTTGCCGATAACAATCCTGATGCAAACACCACTTTCTTACTCGCACCAACATCGGTTGGCTTGTACAAGGAACGTCTACCCTGGTTAGCTCCTGTGTACTCGCAAGCTGAGGTGAATCAAACAATAGCTAAGGATGTAGGAGATAGCCTTACTTTTATAAATGGATTTGATGTTCTTAGCCCACATGCCGCAGAACCCATTTACTATCGAACCGACCATCACTGGACAACCTACGGTGCCTACTTAGCTTATGCAGCCTATGCTCAAAGCATGGGCTGGCAGCCTCTGTCCCGGAGCGAATACCAGATTCAGACTGTGAGTAATTCATTTCTCGGGAGCTATCATACCCGGGGGCAATTTATCGGGGTCACACCTGACTCCATTCAAATGTACAAACCTAATCATGAGGTATCCACCCAAATGTACATTGAAGATACCGGTGAGACTTTAACAAGTATGTATGACCCAAGTTATCTGGCGAAAAAAGATAAGTACTCTTATTTCTTAGGGGGCGTACATGCGCTCATGAATATCACCAGCCAGCTTGATCCAACAACAGTCAAACAGGAAAAGCTGCTTGTCATCAAAGACTCCTATGCACATAGCGTTATTCCTTTCCTGACTCAGCATGTGCCTGAAATCCATGTGATCGACATCCGTTATTATAATGGAAACATCAGTGACTATATGGCTCAAAATGACATCAAGGATGTCTTGCTGCTTTTTAATACAGCTACTTTTATTGATAATGCGGCGCTTTTGAAGCTTAATTAATGATATTGCGATGGATGCGGTGAAAAGACCTTTAATATGGTGATGGGCGTAACTGCGGGAATGTTGGACTTTCGGTCGCTGTTGTCTCCAGATGTTTTTGATTTTACCGCTATCAGCGGATAACATCCGGAGACAGCTTATGCTTCCGATGCGAGCTTTCCTTCGGAAAGCTTTCAGGCGAACGCTAACGCTCCTACAGTTCCAAAATTCCCTCCTTAACTTCAAACCAAATACTAAAACTAATATATGAGTCCTCTAATCTGGACTCGTATTTCAGATCATTTTTGCCAAGAATCTCCGCGACGATGGACAGGCCAAGTCCAGTACCGGAGATTTCTTTATTTCGAGACTCTTCAATTACATAGAATGGGTCCCAGATATACGCTAAATGCTCCGTTTTTAGGCGAGTGGTTTTATTGGAGATCGTAAATTTTAATGTACGCGTAGTGTCACTCCGTAGTTTTATTTCAAAAAAATCCTCTTCACCATACTTAATGGCATTACTAATTAAGTTGTTGAATACTATCTCGATTTGGCTGATATCTTCTTCAACGATAGAGGATTCAAGCGAATGAAAGTCGCTCATTAAGGTTATGTTTTTATTTTTTAACGTAATATTATATTGTGAGATCACTTTTAGCAGAAGCTCTTTAAGATCAAAAGGCTCTTTATGCACTTCTGACTTCTGGATCTTGGACAATTTAATTAAATAATCCACCATATCCGACGTATACTTCACTTGCTCCAAAATGATATCCGTATACGTGCCATCATCCAGACCGTCCTGAATGCCAATCGTATATGCTTGGATTAAGGATAATGGTGTTTTCACTTCATGCGAAATGCTTGAGATAAGGGTATTTAAACTTTGATTTTTCTCCTCCAATTTGGCATGGGTGCTCTTTAGACGCTGACTCATCTGGCTAATGCTTTTCGAGAGCTCTTCGATCTCATCCCCCGTTTGAATCGTCACTTGTTTAAAATCGAGATTGGATATATCCTTTGCGACATCCTGCAATTGTTCTAACGGTGTAATGATCTTTTTTGAAAAGTAAGCCACTAACAACAAACTGATAATAATCCCCAGTAGAATGGAGTAAAAGCTGAATTGATTTACGAGGGTCAGGGCATCTGTATTGTGCACAACCACAGTTCCGATGAGGATTAGACTGTTATCCTGCTCATATATTTTCGTTAACAGACTCGATTTCAATTTACCCTGATTAAATAAAAGATTAACCGTGTTGCCTTGTTTTACTTTTTGTAATACCTCATCTGTGATCCAAAATTTATTAAGTGCCACCTTATCTTTAAACAACGCAAATTGAATATTTTCGTTAATTTCTGCTGTACTTCCACTGTTTTCAACCCTAACAATCGTTACGTTATTATTGTTCTCGATCCTGCTTTCATTTTCCATGAGTTGATCCAAACGGAGATCCTTTACTTCGTCATAAATGGTGTTGATCTTGGTTTTCATTTTGTATAGGTAATAATCTGCTGAGAAATAGTTGTGCAAGAAATAAGACGTACCAAAAACAATCAGCAAAATAATGCTCACCATGATCAATAACTTCGTACTTATTTTATGAATTTTTATCATGAAAGCTGTACCCCATTCCCCTATGCGTGATCACGTGGTCAGCCCCAATCTTATCGCGCAGCCTCTTAATATGCGTATCTACCGTTCTTTCTTCACCCAGATAATCCATTCCCCAAACCGCAGACAATAAGGCATCTCTGGATAAAATACGTCCTTTATGCTCGTACAGGAAGGTTAGCAATTCAAATTCTTTTTTATATAACGCCAGTTCGGCCCCATTCTTGTACACTTTCTTCCGCTCAAAATCGATTTCTAAATCCCTAATCGCAGCCACTTTTTCAGTGCCTAGCATTTTTTTAATTCTAAGCATCAAAATCCGTGGGTCGAATGGTTTTCTTATATATTCATCTGCCCCTATATCCAAGGCACTGAATTCATCATCATGGGAAGACCTTGCGGTCAGCATTACAACTTTAGCCAAACTGACCTTCTTGATTTCATTACAGACCTCAAGACCGCTTCGCTTAGGCATCATCCAATCCAGCACCACAAGATCGATCCTATTCGAAAAAAAGAGCTCAAGCGCCTCCTCACCATCCGCAGCTGTCCAAACGTTATAGCCTTCTTTTTCAAAATAAGTCTTCAATATAGTGGTCATATGTTTCTCATCATCCGCAATTAAAATATTCAAAGTAGATTCTCCTTCCTATAGTTATCAGAAGAAAAAGGCGAAATCCTTTACAGGTTTCACCTTTTCATATATTTTCATGCTACGTTATTGCAACTTCTCTAGCCCTTTCGTCAGTACGTTCCATATCGGGTTATCGACTGTCTTTCGATCAGGCTGTTCACCCTTCTCTATCGCTTCCCAATACTCCCAGGTTGGAGGCTCAATGCCAAGTTCATAATCCATGCCATCCCAAGTATCCTCCCGGAACGCATAAAACGCCCAGTGCCAGCCGTAATCATCAAAAATCGAGATTAAATCAGCCAAGTATTGATCTGCACCTTTTACAAGCCGGTTCGTGCCAAATTCTTCAGCGACAATACGATTAGCAGGGATGTTATTCTTTTCTGCCCACTGTGCGATAGGTTCTAGAAAATCCTTTAAAGCTTTCTTATTAAATGCTTTTTCCGTCTTCTCCTCACCCACTTTAACCGTTCCAGGATATTCATAGGTTAAGCCTTTTTTCTTATTTTGGCTGGTGAGTTCGTAGGGTTCATACATATGAAAAGCATATAATACATTCGCATCATCGATGGGTTTCAAATATTTAAAGGCCCATGGTGTAGCATACAGACCAGAATTGACGATAATAGGGGTTTCCGTATCTACGGTTCGAATCGCTGTCACAATAGTCTCATATAAAAGATTCAAATCCGCCGGAGTATTCTCCACTGAGCTATACCATTCGTTGTAATCCTCTGTCCAGAAATCATTAAATCCAGTAGCTTGTTCAGGATGTGGCTCATTAATAAGATTATAGCCGACCACCGCAGGATGATCTTTTAATCTTTCCGCAAGATCCTTCCAAAACGTTGCCGCTTGTTCATGATAACTGAAATCCTTCCAGATTCGATCATCATTTGTATAATCATTAAACTGCCGCCACCGATCTCCGGGCAAACTAAGGACTGTCAGCACTACTTTTGAACCCCGCACCTCAGCTGCATCCAAGTCTGCCTTTAACGCTGTGAAATCGTCCTCAACAAGCCCCTCGTATTTATCTGCATTCCCTATTAAAAAGTCTTTATCTGGATCAGCATCCGGTTGATCGTTAAACAGGAAATCACTATCTTTTGCCCATTTATCTGGCGCAAGTCGAATGAACTCTATATTATTTTCTTTCGCCGCATCATAATTTTCGGGTATAGATTTGGAATTCATGAAATTTGTTCCTTTACGCTGTTGATCCCAGAAAGCGATCTTCTCATTGACCTCTTTCTTTACCTCCTTCTCCGGTTCAAGATTTGCTTGTGGTGTTGCTGCACTGCATCCTACAACTGCCAACAAAATCAATACGATAAACCCTTTAAACTTCTTCATTCTCTCACCTCGTAACCTATCGTAGCCAATCTCTGTTACAAGAGTGTCACAAGGCATACCTAAAAAGACTGCCCTAAGGATGTCGGCAGACATTTTAGGACAGCCCGATCATATTAATAGAATATAAAATAAATGCTTACTGATTAGTACTTCGACGGGAATGTGACTCCGCATAGGCATCATGACGGAAGTTCAGAATAGGATCTTCTGAGCATTCAATGCCGGCAGGTACAACCGTCGGATCAAAGACGTACTCTTGAGCCTTCTCGTCTGCCACGCCGGTGATCGACAAATGGCCGACGACAATCCGTTCCCGGTCTTCGGGCCAAGCAGACGTCGGGTCATCCGTAGGATCTCCCTCCTGTCCGAGAATTACTGTCAATTGAAACGTCACAGGACCTTTGGACAGTCTCTCGATTAGTTCATCCTCCAAATAATCGGGAGATCGATTCTCCACCTCTTCCTTGACCAGAAAGTGCAGACCCGCTTCCGGTTCCCACTCATATTTAATAGCCCGCCGCTCGCCAGCAGCATTGATGAAGTAATAGGCATGAATGGAATGATAACGATTGGTTGCAAAACTGAGTGGCGGTTGCAGCATTTTCACGGCTTGAAGCCCAGCCCGGCTTTCCGAATACTTCTCCATGACCGCTTTGAATTTGTCTGCAATGGTCGCTCCCTCAAACGAATTTTCTTTAATTGTACGTAAGATATTAATAAAGGATTGCGGTGTTTTGGCAAAAAAGATCGGTAATGTAATTGTCACCAAACTTGTCACGCCCCCATCAGGCAATACAAACTGAACCGCCATTCCTTTTGCAGGCGAAAAAACATCAGGGATGGACGGATTAGTCGAGCTATTGGAGAAGCGTACGAGAGCTTGCACCTCATGATTTTGCAAATGTGCCGCTGTTGTCAAAGGACCCGCTTGGCCGTTAGGGGTGAACACCGCCTGGTAGACAACACCTTTGGCGTGCGCGCGTCGATAACCCGGATATTTGCCTGCTACCTCCTCAATGGAGTTTACCGCTTCTTCTGCGAGTTCAGACGACACTGATTTATTATTGTTCATTTTCGTTCACCTCTTTGTAATTTATCAGGAAGGAAAAGGGGACAAGGCCCCCTTTTCTAGTTTTTTAGCTTTGTGATGCGTCAAGTAGGTCGTTCCAGGCCTTCGTAATTCGCTGTCCGCGCCAAATATCTCTGACCGTGGCATCGGGATAAGCACTGTACCAGCCAGATGCAGTGATCTGATGGTTGGCGATGAAATCTTTCGCTTCCGAAGATTCAATTCCCGGAAAATCCTTCACTTCATTAAACATGTTATTCAACAACTCTGGAATTTCAGTTCCAAAATCATCAATATAACTATCCCAGTCGCCATCATAAGCCGTCGCGAACAACAGCCGCGTGTCGTTATCAAAGATTACGAAGCGCATGTCGTGAACGGTCGCGATCTTCGCCATCGTTTCGGCTTGTCTCGATGCGCTTTTTTTCAGCTTCTCACGGAGACGATCCGCCCCACCATCTTTAAGCGGCGCAATGATGGTAAGCTCAGATATTTCACCTTCCCGCAGGCCGGCACGTCCAGCGCTTGTAATCGGATTAGTCTGATTTTGTCCTTCTAACATGTTAATTCCTCCTTAGATATATGTTGATCCAACTCTGCCATCCACCGTAATGCAGTCATGCTGGGAACAAAGAAATACTCCCCGCCTTTGGTGATTGAAAAACTTGGAATTTCTTTCATCCGGTGGCGAATAGGTTTGTCCGGAATGGTAAACATCCCTTCCCCCTCATTCTTACCGGTAATAGGGTCTTTCTCGGTTGACATACCCGCGAAATTGCCTCCATTTAACCAATCGGTCTTGATAAACTCGAATTGGCGGGACAATGAGCTGCATATACCTGCAAAAATAAGGCCTCTATCCTGACCATCATCCTCCATTACACCTTTTGGCAGTATAGGGCCATACATCGTTGACCGCCGGAGCAACCGGTGGATGTTCACATTAACAACCGAACCCTGCAAGCTGTCACGGGGAAATGCACGACGGATATGCGAGCTTACCGGACATTTCAACCCTTTATGATCATCCCCGTACGTAAATGCGTTCCGTCGGCTGACATCTTCGCCCAGTGCCGGGTCATCTGCTTCAGGAGCCAGACTTAAAGGGGCTCCGCTCGGCCATCTTCCTACCATTTTAGCGGCCAAAAGTTCTTCCTCTTCCCGATTATCCGCATGCTCCCGCAAATAACGACGGAAAGCCGCGACCCTCATATGCAATTTGCGGAAACTGAGGTAACTTCCATTGTGGCCAAGTTCTGCCGGCTGTGGTCCCTGTGTTATGGTGCCAGATTCATTTAAATGCCCGAACAGGAATTCACCGGCTTTAATCTCCGCTTCCTGCCCCACCGCGTTGAGTACATGGTTTCCTTCGATTCTCGGATTGCTGATTCCATCCATGAAGCCCAGATGAGTACGTCCGTCAGGATTCATTCCGACATCCAGCTGGTAAACGACGGATACACCATTCAGTTCACAGTGGATTCGACGGGCTGCTTCTTCTGCTTGAAGCAGCGCTTCTTTGGTGGGCGCGAACAGAGCAAGCGCCACATCGACTTTGTCAGTACCCAGCGGGTCTTCCCAGTGCTCCGGGCTGCTTTCGTTTACATCCCCTAGCTTAGCTGCCCGGGCAGCCATACCCTCCCGGAACTCCAGGTCGAAGCTGTTGAGCGACTCCTGAGGAATCCCCAGCTTCTGGAGTCCTTGATAAGTAAAACCAACGTTGACCCAAGCACCTTCGTGAGGATTACTCCACTGTCCGGCCGACGTCACTTCGTCGAGAAGCCGCTTCAGCATCACTTTCCCGTCCTGTTGATGATCGATGGACAGCAATATATAGGTCCCAACGTAAGGGGTAGGGCGTTCTTGTAAGACGATTCCTTGAATGTCATCATAATTCAGTTCTTCCGTTTCTGTACCTATGACGTTCACTCCTCCCTCGTCTTAAAGTTGTCTTCATAATATTAAAAACGGGTATTCTCTCATCCATCTCTCGATCTAATTAAACTTAGCTCTAAATGGTTAATCAGGTTAACAGTCCTCCCCATCTAGACAATAACGGTGCATTGTCTAAAAAATAGACACATCGTTAGATTTGTCTAAAATCGAGACAAAAAAAGAGATATTCCAAAACCGGACCGGCTTTAGAACATCTCTTATCTTCGACTAACCTCACAAATCATATTCATAGTTATCAAACTTGCCATCTGATGCAAAGACATATTCGCAGATGTTCTCCCCCCATCTAGCTATAACACTAAAGACGCGACCCGAAGTGGGAATATCACTGGTGGATGCTGGAGGGTTCACAAATTCATATTTCCCTTCCACGAGTGTTACAGGAACTTCTACAATTGGAAGCTGCGATTCATCAAAGCTCTCAGTTAGATAGGCCATGTTTATTGTGACTTCACTCGGTGCGTAATCTCCAAAGTCGACCTGCATTTTCTCCCCTGGTTTCAAGCGACGCAGACCCGTTAGAAGCGTAGGTTCACTATGCCAAGCCGTATAGTAAAAGGAGGCCCGATCATAGTCCGCTCCATTCCAGCTCGTCTTTAGAATGACATAGTTCTCTATAGCATCTGTACTATTCTCATGTGTAATGATAAGGGGCGACGGTTCAGCAGGACTTTTGAAAGAGCTCTCGGATTTACTCATTATTCCTCCGCGTTCCCCAAGCACCACCGCACCAATGATAACCACTGCCAACAGCATTAATGAAATCAATAATATCCTTTTAGACTTATTCCTATGTTTGATAATAGCTCCCGCCTTTCCTTAAACTTCTAACCCTTCTTTCATTTAACACTTGATCATCAAGCCATGCAAGTAGGTAGCTGATGAATTACATAGCAAATCCAAGAGTTAACTCTCCTTCTATCATATTCTATTTCTAGGAGGTGAATATAATATGACCATTCAGTTTGTAGATTTAAGACTATCCAACCAAGCTGCTTCGGATGCTACACCAGCAGTTATTCCACTAGCAGCGACCCCCCTTGTTTTTGGGGATATTGGTATTCAGACCGCAGGCGTGTCGGCTGAGAATCAAGGCAATGTCCGCGTACTTTTGACCGGATTTCTAAAAGTAGAAAACAATCCTCTTTTCAATACCAATACCGTTAATGTTCGCAGAAACGGAACGATCATTTTCACCACGACATTTGGGGTTGCGATCAGCAGAGAAAATGAAGCTTTCGGTTTTACAGCAGTAGATATCCCACCACCAGCGGCTGTCGCAACAGGTCAAATTCAGTATACAGCGGAGATCTTCACCAATGCAGCCGCAACAGATCCCTTTAATAATGTCCAAGCTAGAAACTTTAGTGGTGTTGCAGCTGCGGGTAACTCCTAACATGAACATGTAGTGGGTGAGGGAGCGAATTGCCCCTTTAAAAACAGAAGCTCAACCAAAGGTACTGATTGAGCTTCTGTTTATTCCCCAAATAATAGATCCAGAATCCGTTCATCCGCCTTTCGGTTCTTCCCTTTATAAGGATAACAATGAATATGAATCGCTGGATTAAAGTTAATCTCAATAACGCTATAGTTGGTAGCATTGGCTTCTTCCTTGATGTCATCAATCATCATATCCACTCCACAAAAAGTGGCGCCCGCAGCTTTAGCCGCTTGAATCGCCAGAGCCTTATAACTATCTGGGATCTCATCCGTAAAATCCAGGCTGTCACCACCCGTGCTAATATTAGAGTTCTCCCGAAGATAGATGACTTCGTTTAATGGAGGAATATCACTCCAAGCCTGAGCGTGGTTGTTCAAGAACATCGCTTCTGCTTCACCGATCTGAATTTTCTCAAGTGGTGTCTTGTACCCGCGGCCTCTTAACGGATCCTTATTCTTCTCGTGCACCAGTTGTTCAATCGTATGTACACCATCTCCAATCACATTCGCAGGAACACGGTGCAATACTCCGACTACTTCATCACCCATGACAAGAAAACGATATTCTTTTCCCGTCATGAACTCCTCTAGTAGCACAGTTCGATCAAATTCGAAGGCGATTTCGAAAGCTTTTTGATAATCTTCTTTAGAGAAGTCGTCTGTAAAAATAGTAATGCCGAGTCCAAAATTGGTTGATTTGGGCTTAATCACAATAGCCTTGTTACGGTAAGTGCCATGCGCATTCATTGCCTCTTCCAGATTTCGAAAAGCTTCTCCTGCGGGAACCCGAATGCCTTGTTGTTTAAGAACTTCTTTCGTAACGATCTTATTTTCCATGATTAATACCGTACTGTAAGAATCAAGGGAGGTCTTCGTTGCTTGCTTAACATATTCTTTATGATCACCTTGCGTAAGCACTACAAAGTTCTCTTGCCGATCGATCAATTGAAACTTAATGCCACGTTTAACCGCTGCCTTCAAAAGAAGCTGTGTAGATAGCTCCAGATCCTCATATCCCACAAAACGGTAACCATTCGCAAGACTTTCCTTAGCATATTGTTTAGCTTTATTCAGATGGTATTGTACAAAAGAGGATTGTTGAACTTCCGACTTCACAATAGCTGCAAAACTCCGGTCTGGCTCTACAATTTTATTCTTAGCTCCATGCAATACGTTCAAAAACACTTCATTTTCCGGGTTCAACAGTTGGATCATATCCTGCATCTCATGAATACAAGTTAATGCCTGCTGCTCCATTGTTGTACATGAATCCCCGTAATCATGCAAACAACCCTTTATCCCTTCCATGATTAGTTGATCATGATTAAGATTCGCCATCTTCTGATCCTCTACTCCGAACGGTTCGTCCTCCTTCAGCAGCATATACAAGATAAATAGATGAATGAAAATCATCGTTTCTTTGCCGATTCCTATTTTGTAGAGCGGATTCAGATCAATAAACCGAAGCTCCAAATAAGCTATCCCATCTTGCATCAGTTCCTCTAAAGGATGTTTGCCTCTTGCTGTCTTCACTCTAACCGGACTATAAAACTCTTTTACACTTAATAATTCTTCCGATTCGATCAAAGCTTGTAAATCATGAACATAATCCTTTAACGAAGCAAAAGATACATAAAGAGGTTTTTCATTTCGATACCCACATTCGCTATTTCGCAGTGAATTCATATTCTGATAATAAAAGCTTTTGTCGTCATCTGATTCCCCGCGAGCTACACATTGTTCCATATAAGTCTTATCAAAAACAGGGCTGGCGCCTGTTAAATAGATAAGAAGCCAACGGTACCGCAATAGGTTGCGGGCTATTTTTAAGTAGGTAGCGTCTTTGAATTCTTTAAAGCTCACCTGCGGATCTGCTATGTCATGAAGCTGTCTCAGAAATTGTTCATCAAAAGAGAAATTGTAATGGATTCCGCTCAGCAATTGTCTTTTGCGACCGTATTTGTCTGCTAGCTGATGTCTGTATTCATCCTCAATCGGATTACCCATCTTGGCAATGGGGATGTCCTGATCATTCGGTAACCTCGGAGGATTACTACTTGGCCACAGATATTCTTCCTTGAGCTCAAGCGACACAATATCCTGCAACGCCTCCAGAAAGTTATAAGTTTCATCAATAGAATCAAAAGAAGGGGTGACCATTTCAATTTGACTCTCTGAGAAGTCGGTTTGAATATACGGGTTCTCCATTTTGTTGCCAAAAGCTTTAGGATGTGGTGTCAGCGCAAGTCTTCCCTCTGGATCCACTCTGACATTTTCTTTTTCCAGTCCAAATTCGCCGTGAAAAAGCTCCTTATTCAAATGGTTATCCCTCAGAAGCTGTATGAGTTTACGATTTAATAAAGCCATTTCAACGATCATCCTTTGCTTAGTAGTTTACCTGCTGTTTGTTCATTTTGAATAAAGATCTTCTAAACCAGAACACAAGAATAACTCCTTTAAACACACTGCTTAGAGCAATCGACATCCACACCCCACTCAAGCCAAAAGGTCCGGATAAGATCAAGGCTAGTGGAATTCGCAGTGCTGTAAATGTAATACTAAAGATCGGCGGGATATGGGTTTGGCCAATACCGTTAAAAGCACCTACTGTCATCAACTCCATACACATGAATAATTGTGAGTAACCAATGATGCGCATATAATTAGTTCCTAATTCCAGGCTTGTCTGATCTGATAAAAATAAGGAAAATAGCTGCTGCGGGAACGCAATAAATATAAGCGATATGATCACGCCAAAGATGGAGGTTAAGATCAAAGCCTTACGATAGCCCTGCCCAATACGGTCCAATCGGCGTGCTCCATAATTTTGACCAAAAAAGGCAGCAATAGCTCCCTGTAGTCCTCCAATAGTCATATAAGAAATAGATTCAATTTGAATCCCTACTTTTTGCACCGCAATCGCATCCGCCCCAAAACGTACAATGATCTTAGCAATGACGATCGATATGAGCGTAAAGGTGACCCGTTGGATTGTGATCGGAAGTCCCATACGGATTACTTCTTTCATTTGACGACTGTCCCATGCTGATGTGTTCGAAATGATTTCTGACTTTCTTGTCTTTATGATAAAAAGAGCCGTAACTAAGATGTTCGCTGTCAATGTTGCCGTGGCTGCCCCCGCTACTCCCCAACCTTCAAAACTGCCCCAGCCAAAAATTAAAAATGGATCAAGAACAATATTAACCATAAGACCAATGGAGAAGATCTGAAACGGTTGTTTACTATTTCCCATCGAGTTTAAGAGTGTGGCAAACAAAGTATTTACGATGGAAAATACCGTCCCGAAGATCGAAATCATTAAAAATTGCCGTGCCATCCGTTCAACTTCATCACTTCCAAGATCAAAAAAACCAATCAACCGATTGTTGGTCAACAGAACTAAACTCATATAGAGAAGTCCTAATAAAATAGACATCATAAACCCGTTTTTCATATAAGATTTAGCCTTCTCTATCTGGCCAGATCCCATACAAAACGCAACCTTAATCCCTGTACCGATCGTAATCATAGTCGACAATGCAATCGCTAGATTAATGAAAAAACTCGCCGTGCCAATCGCGGCAACAGGACCACTTCCTAATCTTCCAACCCAAATCATATCGACGAGGCCATAAGTTGTGGAGATGAAATTCGTCGCAATAATGGGAAGCGTTAATTTCATTAAGGTAGGCATAATAGGACCCTGAGTCAAATCATTCATGCCCTGCAATTCCTTCAAATCTAATAACACCTTCTTCATCTGATTTTCAGATTTATTATATAACCAAACACTTATATAATCAATTGATTATATTTCAGCAATCTGTTGGACCAGCCTTTCAAGCATCTGTATCCGATTACGGAGTTCCAATTCTTCTTGTCTCAATCCGTCCAGCAGAAGATTCAGAGATTCACCTACTTCCTTAATCAACTTTGCATGGCCACACCCATAACTCCTTTTCAATTTAAAAATAGACTGGATATCCCTTAGCTTCACTCCATAACTTTTCAACTCTTGAATGGCAAAATAATCTGCCAGATGCTGCTCTGTATATATCCGTTTACCATCTGGTCCCTTGGACATAATCAAGTCCAGATCCTCATAATGTCTGATGGTGTCTTTCGTAGTTCCTGTTAGGGCTATAAATTCACCGATTCGCAAAAGTACAACCTCCTCCATACAAATATAAATTGACACGGGGTTAACCCCGTAACGTTTAATTTTATTAATGGGGGTGCATCAAATGATAGGTTCAAGCCTTATAATCTTATATGGAATGGTTAGTGTGCTTGGGGCAGTGGGGATTCTAATTAAGGGCTCCGCTAAATCTACTGTGGGTTATATTTATTTGTTTTTGCTATCTCATATTACGTTAGTCGTCATCACCCTTTATGCCTTATGTAAACCGCTTAACTTCATTTGGTTTATTATCGGTTTTCTCACCTGTCTTATCTCCCGCTGGCTCAACGGTAAGTTTGTCTTCGGTTGGAATAACTGGCTTCATTACTTTATTGTTGCGCTGATCTTTACTGTGGGCTACTTCTTAACCTAGTCTCTTCATTATGAGCCTGAAGACAGAAAGTGGAACTCCTAAAAAGTATATAAATTGTGTAGACATCAAAAGACAGTTCCTAATGCACAAAATGTGCCTACCGGAACTGTCTTTTTTTCGTAATTAAAATTTCTTTTGTTTTTCAGTCGAATGGCTATTGAAAACGAATTTTAGTTCGTTTACAATAAAACCAATAATAAGTTCTATAATTATAGAACAAATAATTGTTTCAGTAACTTACTCAAAGAATGGAGAAGCTCATGGAATATAAAGTAGAAGTCGATTTTGCCCCCATGTATGAATGTGTGAACAGTATGACTGCTTTTCTAAGCAAGCAGAACCATACTGCTATGGATTCCGGTAAGCTCTGGGTACGTGAAGTCCAAGCAAGATTTGCCCCGATGTTGCTTCGTAAAATGCAAGAGGTCGTTAAGAAACTTGATGATTTCAGTTTGGCTCCCTATATTTGGTGCTGTCCAGTAGAACGTTCGGTTAGCAGCTTTCTGGATTGGTTTGATGGGTTAACTTCGGGTGAACTGTATGAAATATCTGGACGTTTCGGCCAATCGGTCCCCTCTAATCTTTCCGAGCTAAGAGACACTGCCTCTGACATCCTGCGCGAATGGAACGCGGGTTACTTCAATGGAATCGACCCTAATATCCTCAAAGGGCTAGAACAGGAAGCAGAGTCAAGACGAATGACACTGAACGGGAACAATGATATGGAAGTCTTTGAAGCAGCAACCGACGGAATGCGCCTCTATCCAACCGAACGTCTGAAGCAGGTCATTATCATTCCGCAATATCATGCCCGCCCACTGGTCACCACCTCTATGTTTGATGAATTCGTGTTCACTAGCTACTCTTGTGATGTTCTCCCTCCGGAAGCTGGCCGGCCTGCTCCAGCACTGCTTCGACTTACCCGGGCACTCTCGGATGAGACGCGGCTGTATATCCTTCGTTTGCTTACAGGCAAGCAGTTGAATTTCACGGAAATCGTGCGGGAAGTCGGACTTTCTAAAAGTACAATCCACTACCATCTGATCGCGTTGCGCGCAGCAGGGCTGGTCATTGTCCATACCAACGTTAAAAGCACATCGTACAGCCTGCGATTGGAAGCCTTAAATGGGCTACCGCAGCAGATTGGGTCGTATCTAGAGAGTCAAGCATAAACGCCTTAAGCGTCCATATAAGGACGGTAAGCGTATATGCGAGAAATATAAGAAAGGAGTGAACAGGCTATGATAAAACGCAGCTATTATGGTTTACTCTCAACCATAACTTTAAGTGCTTTTGGGGATGCTTTTGGCTTGTTGGCTATGGAATGGCTCGTCTATGAATTGACGGGTTCCAAGCTAGCGATGGGAGCACTCGCGCTCAGCTCCGGCATACCTGAGCTGCTGCTGCGCTTGCTGGGCTCGCCGCTGTCCGACCGACTCCACCGGGTACGCTTTATGGCCTGCTTGGCAGCCATTCGCCTGTTAGCTATAGCACTGCCGCTAGGCATGGGTCTGGCTGGCCAACTGCAGCTGTGGCATCTGTTTGTCGCCGCTGGTCTCAGCGGGGCCTGTGCCGCTCTGTTCATGCCAACAGCCATGGCTGTTATTCCCGGCGTTGCCGATAGCCGGAAGCTGGTGCGGGCTTTTGCTATCATCGATGGCAGCAAAAGTGCAGCAGTCTTGCTGGGCCCCGCCCTGGCTGGGGCTTTGACCGCTGCCAGTGGAGCGCTGCCAGCCCTTAGCATCAACATGTTATGTTACGTTGCGGCCATCACTACCTTGCTGTGCCTGCAGAAGCTACCCAAGCCCTCTCCAGCTCCAGGCCGTTTCTCCATTACCGTCTATGTTCGCGAAATAGCTGAGGGTTTTACCTTCTATAAACAATTCCCCGCTATGCTTACGATAATGATGATGGCCTCTATTAGTAATCTAAGCTCCATTGCCGTCTGGACCATGATGGTTCCTTTTGTACGCGAAGTGCTCCACCGTGATGCGGCGACGATGGGCACACTTAGTACAGTTTTCGCACTTGGAACCTTAGTCGGACTAAGCATCATTTCCATGATAGGGGAAATTAAAAAGAGGCGGTTTGTCATGCTCGGCAGTCTGGGGACCATCGGTTTAGTAACAACATTATGGGGGTTATTTCCTAGTTTTTCTTTTGCTCTCGCCGCCGTATTCGCCACCGGAACGATAGCTCCCTTCTTCGGTTCCTTAAGCTCTTCACTCCATGGACGTCTGGTTCCGGGTAATCTGCAAGGAAGAGTCAACTCCATCCGTTTTTTAATCGGTGGCGGCTTGCAGCCTTTTGGTGCTTTTGCCGGCGCCGCGATTGCTGAACTCTATGGCGTGCCTGCGCTTTTTGTCATCGCCGGATTGCTTCCACTGCTCTGTGCCAGCGCTGCCTTGCTGCTCCCCGGACTCAAAACACTGGACGGCGACCTCTCCACACTTGAAGCCACTCATCGGCGCCCCGTGGTGGAAGGTTCATCGCAAAGTGTTGTAACTGAGCGATAGATGGTAATAGGCTTAAAAAATTCATTTTAATTATTTATGATGAAATGAATAAAAAAAAGAGATGCTTATAAGCATCTCTTTTTTTGACTAAACAGTTAACCTTTGTCTCGGATAACTCGCCGTCACGCACGATTATTTTATGTATAAATAATAACATATATTCTAAAATTAATAAAGAAAAAATCATTTCATTCCTAGTTTAAACCAATCTGAATGCTTTCCCCGCCCCATTCTTTCGAACATCTTTACCATTAAGCTTTTTTCACGTTTTGAATTACAACGTCTAAAATAAAAATCTTTAAATAGCTTTTCTATATCTTTTAGACTTTCAAACTGGGAAAGTACTAATAAAGTGTCATATAGTCTTATTTCATAATAAGTTGAAATTCCTGCAGTATTAATTTTAGTTCTTAAACCTAAATCATTTATCAAACCCGAATCAATCCTTAAACGATTCGATGTCCGAAATCTATTAACTAATTGAAAATGTGCACAAGTATTTCTTAATTCAATAAAAATTCGTACTGAGTTGATAAACTTTTGTTTATCAATGTACTTCATCCCCATATCTTCAATAACCTTTTCAAAAATATCTCTTTCAAATCCTAATAATAAACTAAAGAGAGAACCAAACTCAAGGACTTTAATAGTCACCCAGAACGGATCATAAGTAGATATATAAGGATATTTAGCTCTGCAATGCTCAATGAAATTACTATACGTAGCCCCATTGAAATAAATATTTGTCTGAAATATTTTATGTCCTGTAATATTCTTAGCTAAATCTTTAGGTAAACTCAAATGATTTGAACGTGGATTGGTATACTTATTGATATCAATGTAACATGCAGAATCAGAAGCATTTAAATAATGTTTTTCACAAAACCGATATGCCATGGAAGATTTCAAACGAATTTCAAATTTATCTAAAATTTTCAAAATCTCTAAATTCAATTTTTTATCAAAATCATACAACAATAAAAAGTCTTCAAAAAAAAGACCATTGTATTCTTTATTAGTAGCTTTTGAATCAGTTAATAACAATGTTTCAAATCCATTTATTAAGTCAAAATAATTCTTTTCTAATAAGTGTCGTTTAGCTTTTTCTTCATCCCTAATAATTAATTTTCTTTCTTTTAATAAATCAATTTGTTGGTCTAAAGATTTGAATGTTTTGGTAACATGTGTGCTCAAATAAATCTCCCCATTATTTTTAATCTATTTATTTAAAGGTTCTATAATTTTCTAAATGAGCGAGATACCTAGTTTACTTCCATTTTTCGTAAGCAAATGTAAAAAACCACTCTGAATTATACATTAAATAAAAAAATAGGGATATGAACTTCTAGGACGTTTGGCATAATGAATGAGATACTCCACAGAATCGACAAAAACAGGCGATACCGGAACATCGCCTGTTTTTATAAGTTTTCACCTAGGAGCATCGCTACTAGGTATATTCTCTTTTCAGTGGCTTGTCACAGTGGCTTGATTCGTAGCCACTAGTTCCCCTCATCCTTCCGCTAAAAACCGAAGTGGGAGGCGTTAAGCCTTGTGTTTGTGTATTTGTGTGTTTGTGTATTTGTGTGTTTGTGTATTTGTGTGTTTGTGTTTGTGTGTTGGTGTTTTGGAATTCGCGCTGATAGCAGCGGAGAGAACGGACTGATTGTGGAAAAGCGGAGCGTTCGCCCGAAAGCTTTCCGAAGGAAAGCTCACTTCGTAAGCATATGCTGTGTCCGGATTTTACCGTTGAGGTTAAAAATTCAAAAAAATCTGGACACAACAGCGATTGGAACAATAGTCCGTTCTCGGAGCGTCCGCCAGCGTAAAGCATAAAGCATCCAACACCCACCAGCAAACCCTAAGGCTCAATCAACCCATATTTCGTTTTTATCCGATCCAACTTCTCAATCATAGGATTAGCAATAAAAAACAAAAATACCACCGTCGAGATCGCATGCACCATATCAAACCAAAAACCTGAAATATAAGTGGTCATTAAAGCCGGCCAGGAGAACTCTGAAGTGAACATCATCAACGAGCCTATATTGATAATGCCTCCGTATACGAAAAACGTCGCTAAGCCTCCGAATATACATAGCGAAAGCTTATTCTTTTTAAGCAGACCCTTCTTGAAGAAAATGCCCGCCAGGAAGCCAATGATGCCAAAACAAAACATTTGCCAAGGCGTCCAAGGTCCCTGCCCAAAGAAGAAATTCGAGACAAAGCCTGCAACAGCGCCAACCAAAAATCCTGCCTCCGCTCCCAAGCTTACCCCTGCGATGATGACAATAGCAACCACTGGCTTAAACTGCGGCAACATAAAAAAGGCTGCGCGTCCCGCCACGGCAATGGCTGCTAACACCGCTATAACGATCAGTTCCCTCGCCTGCGGCTTCCGGTTCTCGAACACCATCGCAAAAGGAACCATCGTATAGATAACAATTAATAGACTGATAAAATAATACTTCCGATCATTTAGCACAAAGATGCCTAATAAAATCGTAGCTGGAATGACTATGAGGATTAGTAGTGCCGCTAATAAAGTTCGACGACTCAAACGACGATCCGTTATCTGCTTCTTTGACATAAATCAATCACACCCTCTATCGTTACTCCCTCATTCCATACATGACGCGCCATACGGTTGGCAGCAGTTGTATAGAAGCTGTTTCCCGCAAAAAACTTCTGCGCTTCATTCGTAGTGATAATGCTTCCATCAAAAAACATGGCGCAGACCTCAGCGTATTTGGCACAAAATTCAACGTCATGCGAGACCATTACAATAGTAACGCCTTCGGCATTGAGCTTTTGCAGGAATACGGCTAGCTTCTCTTTGAAGGGCCCATCCAGTCCTTTGGTCGGTTCATCCAACAGCAGAATCTTTGGTTCTAACAAAAGGACCTTCGCCAACGCTGCACGCTGTTGTTCTCCCCCGCTGAGATCATACGGATGCATGGAGAGGAGATGTTCCAGTTCTGCGAACTTAACCACAGCTTCAACTCTGGCGTTTTTTTCTTCCTTCGTCAAAGAGAGCTGGGATAACATTTCATATAAATCTAGCTCGACTGTTTTTTTCACAAATAAGGTTTGCGGATTTTGCGGGAGGAAGCCCAGATTGTTAGTAAACAACGCTTTGGCATTCATCTTCGCAGGGTTGCTCCCGCCGATAAGAACTTTCCCTCTATAAGGCTGAAGGATCCCGCTCATCAGCGACAGCGTCGATGTCTTCCCTGTTCCATTCCCGCCAACAATACAATAAAATTGCCCTTGCTTCACTTCAAACGACAAATCTTTAATGACATCCGGCCCATTTTTATCATATTTAAACCATACGTCCTTAAACTTTATGACTACAGGGCCGGCCTCTTTCGTGCTAGGCTGAGTTTCTGCCATCGTTGCAGGAGTCTTACCCTTTAGAAAAGCATCCAACCATTGGCGTCCTTCCTTTACAGTAACAGGCCACACTAAGTCATGATCTACTCCTGCAACAATCTGCATCGGTGAGGGCATGGACAGAAACATCGGATGGTTCAGCTTACATAAAACCTCGCCCACCTTTTGCGGGGGATCATCAGCTATCACAGCTCCCTCATTCAGCACAATCAACCGATCTGTAAGCGGAAGAACATCCTCTAGACGATGCTCGGTCATGATCACGGTTGTTCCCAGCTCACGATTTATTTTTTTGACCGTCTCCAGAAAATCGGAAGCCGCAATAGGATCTAGCTGGGAGGTAGGCTCATCGAGGATTAGAACCGAGGGATGCATAGCCATTATGGATGCTAAGTTAAGCAGCTGCTTCTGGCCGCCTGATAGCTCGGTCACACTTTTATGAAACCAGGTCTGGATCCCAAAAAAACTAGCCATTTCCGCCACACGCAGGCGAATCGTAGAATTATCGTACCCTAAGCTCTCAAGCCCAAAAGCAAGCTCATGCCATACTTTATCTGTCACAATTTGATTGTCCGGACTTTGGAGTACATAACCAATTTCCGCTGCCTGTGTGCGTTGATCGATCTCCTCTACAGGTTGACCCTTATAATAAATTGCCCCTTGGCGATTGCCATGTGGGGTTAGGATTGTTTTCAGTTGTCTAAGCAGAGTGCTTTTGCCACAGCCTGACTTTCCACAAATGGTAATGAAGTCTCCACTTTCAATCGTTAGATTAATATTCGAAAGAGCCGCTTGCTCTTGTTCAGGAAAAGTAAAGCTTAGTTCTTCGATTCGATAGATTTCCATTTCATTGCCTCCACCATATTGATGAGCACTGGGATCATACATAACGCAAAATAAGCGATATATATAAGAATACTAAAAGGTGTAATTGTGCTCGCTTTAATCGATGGATAGAATCTCATGGTGTTCTCACCCATCACTGCCCCTACGGCTACCAGCGCAATTAAGCCTGTCATGATCAAGAGAACTACTTTGTCTCGGGCATCTAACCGAAAGATAGAAAAGCTTGTACGGCCCGGCAATCCATACCCTCTCGATCTCATGGAATCCGCTGTCTCAATCGCATTTTCCAAAGCCCAGGTGGTCATAATGGAGAGAATCGTAATCCCATTCCGCGCACGCGCGAGGAGATTTCCCTGTGAGACATCCCGGCCTATACATTTTTGAGCATTAGAAATCACCTTGATTTGCGCTAAATATCTAGGAACAAAACGAAGCACCATCGAAAAAATCAACGACAGTGCCGGCAGTATTTTTCCGAATATATAAATAAACTTATCCGAGGTCATCACGACGTTATAACAGAAGAACCAAATAATTACCGTCACAAACATACACGCCGCTGCCACGCCATAAAGAATCGATTCCTTCGTAATGGGGTTCCCGTTGTTTAAATAGAACAAGATCGTTACCCCTTGATGATTAAAAACAGGATTCATCACTGCCATAAATAGCAGAAAAGGAATCATGTAAAGCAGATTAAATCGGATGCCCTTTTTTCCTTTTAACATAATTGAGTAGGCTACAGCACTACTAAGGGCGATCACCTGAAATATAGGATGCATAAACACCATGCTAAACAGCAATACAACAACAAAATATAGAAAATTCACAAACGGATGAAAGGTAGAAAAGCTATCCTTCATTATTTCTGAGCTCCTCCTGTGGCTACATACCCACCTACATCTCGACCTAGATCACAAGTGTATACCCAATCAATGACATCGCCATCTTTGAGAACATAACGGCTACTGCCGTAGTTAGGGAACCAGCCATTTACTTTGTACATCCATCCACTGAGCTCTCCAGCATCGAATTCATACAGATTATTTATGCCTTCAATATAATTACTGTTATAGATCGGCGTCATGCTAAATTCCATATGGATTTTATTCTTCTTCATTTCTCTTAGTAAAACATCAAACACAGACTCACCTTCATAAAAGGTTACCTTCTGCGCTTTATAAATGATACCATCTGCCGGCAATACTTCAAGCTTATCCTCATTAAAAATATCCATGTTATCTAAAATTGTTGCCGCTGAGACGGACAAGGTAGCCGTTAATTGCTTCTTCTTATCTACTGTTGCATCTTGCCATTCCACTGGTTTAGGTTTCCCGCTCGGCACTGGATCGGTAAGAAATTTATCCCTTTTCGGTTCCTGCTTGGTTTCTGTTGTCGCTACTTTTGAATCAGGTTTTGTTACGGGTTTTGCCGTCGCTTTCGTTTCCGGCACGGGCGTTTTAGCCGCTTTCGGCGTTGCGGTAGGTTGCTTCGTTGCAGCAGGTTTTGTTGTTACGACCGGTGTTACAACTTCTGTTGGTGCTGCAGTTCCTGTTGGTGTTACAGCTTCCGTTGGTGTTGCCGATTCATTTGGTTTTAGGGTTTCAATGGGCTTAGCTGTTTCACTTGGCGTAGCTGACGGTGTTATCTCTGTTGTCTCAGTAGCGATTGCCTCAGTGGGTTCAACATCATCATTTGTTGCGGAAGCAGTGTTCTCAGGCTCTATAACCTGTGTCTCAACGCTACTATTAGCGACCTTGTTTGGGCTCTTCTGGTAATCCCCGCCCCAAAAGAAGGCGATAGCCAATACACCTATGATTAGTATCGCGGTTAACCATTTCTTCTTGTTCATTTCTCTAGTCCCACCTTAAATAATAAGCAAGGGTATACACGCTACCCTTGCTTATCTCTCTAAATAAAATTCTATTTGACGTCTGTCATATCATAAAGACGTGTCTGGCCATTAACGAGCCGATCATAGGAAACCAGTGCATACATCGCCTGATCAGTAGCCATAAGATCTACTTCTCCTGGTTGCGCGCCTCCATTGCCTACTCCACCCTGCTTCACGTGATAAAAGCCACCTTCAGGTGCAGCAAAACTAAGCAATGCGTCTACTGCGGAATGTCCATTTTTAATAAATCTGGAATCCTTATGCGGGTCAATACCAAGGCCAGTTAAAGCTACAATCACCTGAGCGATGCTTTCGGAATTTGTAGATTCCCAGCTTGCAAAACCACCGTCTGCTGTCTGTGTTTTGGATAACCAAGCAATCCCCCGGTCCACAGCAGCTGTTACTTTGGCGTTGGTTTTGTAATAAGGCGTTAAGCCTTGAATGACCATCCCCGTGATATCTGGATCAGCCGCTGTAGCATTACTGCCTAGTGCCCATCCACCGCCGCTGATCTCTCTGCCCAAAATATAATCAATGAGCATCTCTCTAGTCGTCTGCGTCTTTACATCCTTAACCACTGGAATGTCGTAATGATTACTGTCCAGTGCAATGAGAGCAAACACAGGTCCATTAATACCTTGCTTAATTACAGTATCAAAATCCGCGAGCGGTTCCAGTAGGTTATAACCCGCCACTTTATCAATATTTTTGTTGATTGAAGTTAATGCCAAAATAACTCTATCATATTCCGTATATTTTACGCTATGCAGCTTCCCTGATTTTTCTTTAAGAGTCGCTTCTACATTTGCATAGTACTTAGTGTAATAACTATCTGGAACCTTCACACCAGAACGTGCCAGTCCGAAGACTGTCCAATCCCCGCCAACCGAGGAGATGACCGGGTTTGTTACTGTTTTTTGCAAAAAGGCAGCTGTGTTCTGAATATAAGAACTAACTGCTGAATTCTGAATAGTTGGACTAACCACTTTGTTCCCACTCTTATAATCATGGGTTCTAGTAGCTACAACAGCCGCCATTTCTCTGGTTACTAGCTCTTTAGGCTTAAATTGATTATCATCACCTAACATCAAACCAGTCGCAACAACGGTCTCTACATCTGCTTTGGCCCATGCCGATACTGTGTTGATATCTTTAATCGCTGTTCCAGGCTTCATCGCCGGGATGGCCAATGCTCTGACGATAATTGCGGCCATCTGCTCACGAGTAATCTTGTCATTTGGCTTAAATTCATTATTAAAGCCTGTGATTAGACCTGCCTTATGCGCAGCATTCACATATGGATAGAACCAATCGCCTAGAGCGACATCCTTATAGGTAATGCCTTTATCACTCTTAATATCAAGTTCTAATGCAGAAACGAGAATCTTAGTGAACTCCGCTCTTGTGATATAAGCCTTCGGATTCACCTGACCATTGTTACCTTGGATATATCCTTTTACTGTAGCTGTTTCAATCGCTGAATAGGCCCAGGAAGAAATCTTATCAGCATCTGTATACAGTTGTTTAATATCATTCGTATTCTGGGTAGGATCCTTAGGAGTCACTGTTGGAGATGGACTCACATTTGGATCACCACTGCCTTCCGGATTAGCTCCCCCACCAGGAGCCGGAGTAGCACCAGGCTTAGGCGTTGGGGTTGGGCTCATCGTTGGTATCGGTGCATTTAGATCCACACCCAAATTCGTAGTATAACGCCACTGAATTCTGTCCCCGGCACTTAGGTCATATGAAGATGCACCATAATTAGGATATTTCCCATTCACATTATACATCCATCCACTGCCGCTGCCATGGTCAAATTCCCCATCACCAGCTATGGATTCAACATATACACTTCCAAAGTCACTGTTCCAGGAATCTCTATAGTCGATACCGCGGCTATCCAGCACTCTTTTTAGTACAGACCACACTGTGTCACCAGATTGTAGCTCTACCTGTACAGATGGAACAACATATCCCTTATTAATCGTAAGCTTATCCACGGACAGGATTACATATGGTTTCGATGGAGTGGTTCCGCCACCATTGTTGCCGCCATTTCCTTCACCATTTCCGCTACCATTACCTTCGCCATTACCGTTACCACCGTCGCCGCCAGGTGTTTGTACTGCACTGGAAGCATAAGCAATGTAGTCAGTGAAGTGATTGGTTTTTACAATTAAATCATTTCCACTATCATAGGCATACTCAGACTTACCGCTTGCAAAACCTAAGTCATCACTTGCAAATTTTTGAATGGCATGAGGAGTGCCATTTTGAATATAAGCTGCATCTTTTCCTTTAAGGTCCTTAAAGGTTAACGTAATAAATTGACTGAATTCTACTCTTGCACTACCACCCATGGAAAATGTTTGAAGAATATTATCAAGCTTCTTGTCCCCGGGAATAATCTGATTCACACTATCTTTTAGTGCAGATTCTCCACCGGTTAAAGCTGAAATCAGTTCAATTGCAGAGGCATCCCCACTTGTAACTTTTGCACCCTTAGGAATGACTACAGATACGTTACCTTTTATGGCCTCTATCTGAGGAAGGTCGCTGTTACTTGGTAAATTGACACTAACCTTCGATTGATTTCCCTCCGGAATAGCTACTGTGATTTCTTTGTTGCTATCTCCAGTGCTGATCGGAACGATATAATCATTAGCGTCATTTGGGATTTCAACTTTCGGGTTCTCCCCAGAAGGTAACGGAAGTTCTTTCGGACCCTCTGGTTGCCCAGGCCCCGGTTCTTCTGGTTGTTCCACTTTCACATCATTCATATCAAAGAGACGGTTGCTATGATTGATCAGACGATCATAAGACACAAGTGCATACGTACCTTGGTCCGTTGCCATATTGTCCACTTTGCCTGTGAGGATATGCTTAAATCCACCCTCAGGTGCAGCAAAGCTAAGTAATGCATCAATAAGCGAATTTCCACTTTTAACAAATCTAGCGTCCGTGTGCGGATCTACACCTACACCAGTTAAGGCTACAATTACCTGCGAGATACTCTCGCTGCTAGTGCTTCCCCAGCTTGTAAATCCGCCTTGATTGTTTTGGTTATCGGACAGCCATTGGATGGCCCGATCCACGGCAGCTTTTACATCATCACGGGATGCATAATAAGGTGCAAGAGCTTGCATCGCCATCGCAGTCATATCGACATCGGCTTTGGTTACGCCTAATGCCCAGCCACCTGCTTCTGCTGTACCTTTTTTAACCTCTTTATCTAAAATGTACTGAACTAGTTTTTCTCTTGTGGTCTGTTCTGTAACTGCATCAACTACAGGAATCTCATAGTTATGGCTATCTAGCGCAATCAGAGCAAAAATCGGACCATTATTGCCTTGCTTTTGGATATATTGATAATCAGCCAGTGCTTTTCTCAGATCATATCCCGCAACATTTGTGATATCTTTTCCGATAGAGGTAAGTCCTAATATTGCTCTGGAATTCTCTGTGCTTTTATTGGCGTCAAGTTTTCCATCCTCTTTAATGATCGATGCTATTTTTGTAGCTACATTATTGTAATAAAGATCGTAATAACCGTTAGGTACTGTATAGTTCGCCCGTGCCAGAGAAAGGATCGACCATTCTCCACTACCTGTACCAAACGACGGATTCTTTACAGTGTTTAGAATATAGGCAAGGCTTTTATTTAATTGTTGTTTGGCTACAACAGTAGTAGGTTGTTCTAATTGCACATCATTCATATCAAAGAGACGGCTGCTATGATTGATCAGACGATCATAAGACACAAGTGCATACGTACCTTGGTCCGTTGCCATATTGTCCACTTTGCCTGTGAGGATATGCTTAAATCCACCCTCAGGTGCAGCAAAGCTAAGTAATGCATCAATAAGCGAATTTCCACTTTTAACAAATCTAGCGTCCGTGTGCGGATCTACACCTACACCAGTTAAGGCTACAATTACCTGCGAGATACTCTCGCTGCTAGTGCTTCCCCAGCTTGTAAATCCGCCTTGATTGTTTTGGTTATCGGACAGCCATTGGATGGCCCGATCCACGGCAGTTTTTACATCATCACGGGATGCATAATAAGGTGCAAGAGCTTGCATCGCCATCGCAGTCATATCGACATCTGCTTTGGTTACGCCTAATGCCCAGCCACCAGCTTCTGCTGTACCTTTTTTAACCTCTTTATCTAAAATGTACTGAACTAGTTTTTCTCTTGTGGTCTGTTCTGTAATTCCTTCAACTACAGGGATCTCATAGTTATGGCTATCTAGCGCAATCAGAGCAAAAATCGGACCATTATTGCCTTGCTTTTGGATATATTGATAATCAGCGAGTGCTTTTCTCAGATCATATCCCGCAACATTTGTGATATCTTTTCCGATAGAGGTAAGCCCTAGAATCGCTCTGGAATTCTCTGTGCTTTTATTGGCGTCGAGTTTTCCATCCTCTTTAATGATCGATGCTATTTTCGTCGCTACATTGTTGTAATAAAGATCGTAATAACCGTTAGGTACTGTATAGTTCGCCCGTGCCAGAGAAAGGATCGACCATTCTCCACTACCTGTACCAAACGACGGATTCTTTACAGTGTTTAGAATATAGGCAAGGCTTTTATCTAACTGTTGTTTGACGGCAACTGTAGTTTCCAGTTTGTAAGTAACTTGATAAGTTACATTTGTTTTGTTTCCAGCTCCGTCAAGAGCCGTTACAGTAATTGCATTACTGCCTGAATTCAGAGAAGCTTTGTACTCCCCATTCGCAGGTGATAAAGTAACACCATTCAGCTTCACTTCTGGAATGATGTCACTATATACATTGTCTGTGACAGCTACTTTGAAGCTTATTTCTTTATTGGATACTTCCTGTTTATCTTGTATGCCACTTACTGTAATAACAGGGGGTTCTATGTCTAATGCATGGTTAAGCCCTACAAGTGCATGATCTACACTTATTTGAGAGCTTGCCATATTTTCGAGCACGGAATAGGCTTGATAAACTGCCGATTGTACTACTGGTCTGTCCAAAATAGTTTCTTTATTAGGGTCACTGTTAATCTCGGCGATTTCCGCAGTTAAAGCATCCTTATTGGCAAGTTGAACTGGGATTTCTCCCCAGCCACCAAGATCAGAACCATAGCCATAAGTGGTGAACTGAGTTCGAATGATATCACCGTCTTGAGGCTTATAATCGGTCATCCCAAACGGAGGAAACACATTATTTACTGCATACATCCAACCCGACATGGAAGTATAGTCAAACTGACTTAACCACTCTGGGTCTGCTTTAGTGCCGACTGTATTCCCATCAGCTGAAATCATATCTAAAATATATTGTGGAATATTGACTTCGCTTCTGCCACTATCTTTAACTTCTGATAAATAAAAACCACTATCTATATTTCCTAAATATCTATAATTCCCATCTCCTAGCGCACGTGTTATTAAAGATGCGCCATTATCGCCTTCATAAATCGGAACTTTAATAGGTTCCTTAATATACCCTTGGCCTACGGTGAATTTCTCTACGGCTACAGTTACGTACCCTTTAAGAGTAGAGCTTGCTCCATTTGCTTGAGCCGGGATAACACTTGTAGAGAATGTCGTGATAAATACAGCTACAATGAGTAACCACGCTAAAAACTTATTTTTCTTCATTTTTCCATAACCCTTCCCTTCATACCTATGATAAAAAAACAGAATAAACTTTCTTATAACCACAAAAAAACCACTCAACATAAACGTCAAGAGGTTAAGATAGTGAACCACAATACTAGCTGGCAAACACTATTCAAGCACCTCTCTATCGATCGTAGAGTTTGATGGTGTAACAGAAAAAGGCAGATATTCTGGCTCAAGTATCATCACCCTTACTGCCTTCCCAGTTTCCCAGTGGCATTTTGCAAGGACTCCTCTTTCACAGCGGCGGGACCGCGCGGGATTCACACCCGCTTTCCATTTAACCAATCTATGATTGTACTTCCGCAACATTCATAGTTGGCACCTATTTCTAATTTTAAATTTTCATGCTTCATCATATCTAATATATATGCTTTTGTCATGTTATATTTCTTTTTTGTATAACGGGCAGCTAGAGATAATCCTATTGAATAACCAATTTCTACGAGTAGGGATATTTAAATAATTTCTTTATCCAACTGTGGGGAAAATTAATTTAAATCACTAATTCTTATATGAATTTGCCACAAATTAGTAAGGTACTCGCTGAGTGAATTCTATGTTAGGGTATATTCAGAAAGCGTTTACAAAAATAACAGTGGAGGTGTTCGTGTTCATCTAACCACCAAGTACAGCGTCAAAGCCAGGTCCAAGCATCCTAAATTTATCTCACAAAGGAGAATTCAATGACTACGCGAATCCAGAAATCCTTCTTATCATTGACACTTGTCACCGCTCTTCTGCTCTCTCTGTTCTCATCCATGGCTGCAGCTGCAACTAAGGATGAGCAACAAGCTAAGGCAGCGCCAAAGAGTAAGATCCAATCCTATGTAGACGAAATGCAGCCCGGATGGAACCTCGGTAATACTTTAGATGCTACAGGTGAGGACGAAACCTCCTGGGGCAATCCTCGTGTGACCCAAGAACTTATTAAAAAGATCGCCGCTCAAGGCTATAAAAGTATTCGGATTCCTGTGACCTGGGATACTCACATGGGTGCGGCACCAGACTATACCCTAGAAAAAGCCTACCTCGACCGTGTGGAAGAAGTTGTCGGCTGGGCACTGGACGCCAAGCTTTATGTCATGATTAATGTCCATCATGATTCCTGGCTATGGGTAAGCCATATGGAAGAAAAACACGATGAAACGCTGGCGCGTTATAATGCAGCCTGGACTCAAATTGCCGATCGCTTTAAGGACAAATCAGATAAGCTGATGTTCGAGAGCATAAATGAGCCTCGGTTCACCGATGGTGGAAGCACAGACGAAGCAAAAATGGAGCAAATGCTTACTGAACTCAATAACTCCTTCTATCAGATCGTGCGGAAATCCGGTGGGAAAAACAACCTCCGCCCACTTGTATTGCCTTCATTAGAGTCTTCACCTACACAAACAAGAATGGATCATCTCTATAAGACGATTACGGCTCTAAACGATCCGAATATTATTGCGACCGTTCACTTCTATGGCTTCTGGCCTTTTAGTGTGAACATTGCCGGCTACACCACATTTGAAAAAGATACAAAAAACGATATCACTCAAACTTTTGATAACGTTTACAATACATTTGTAGCTAAAGGCATCCCTGTCATCGTCGGCGAATTTGGTTTATTAGGTTTCGATAAAGACACAGGTGTGATTGAACAGGGCGAGAAGCTTAAATTCTTCGAGTATCTGACTTATTATTTGAAAGAAAAGAAAATGACTTCCATGCTCTGGGATAACGGGCAGCATTTCAACCGTAAAACTTATAAGTGGTCTGATCCTGAACTCCACAATGTATTAATGTCTGGTCTGAAGGAGCGTTCCTCCAGCACCGAAAGCGATTTGGTCTACCTAAAAAAAGGTGCACAAATCAAAGATACCAAGGTTAAGCTAAACCTGAACGGCAATAAGCTAACCACCATTAGTGCCAACGGAAAATATCTGACCAAAGGTAAAGATTACACATTAAATGGTGAGGAGCTCATCCTCAAAGCCAGCCAACTCAAAAAGCTCACAGCTTCCCAAAAATACGGTGAAAATGCCGTGCTGACTCTGAAATTCAACAAGGGTGTTGCGTGGAGACTTAAGGTGATTGTGTATGACACAGCTAAATTAAGCGATGCAAAAGGCACGACTGAATCCTTTGCCATTCCGACCACCTTTAATGGTAACCAGCTTGCCACAATGGAAGCTGTATATACCGCTGGTGGCAATGCAGGTCCGCAGGACTGGACTCCATTTAAGGAATTCGGCAATACCTTCTCACCTTCTTATAACACTAAAGAAATCAAGCTGCTTCCCGCGTTCTTTAAAGATGTTAAAGACGGCGAGGTTATCCTAAAATTCCACTTCTGGAATGGGGATATCATCACCTACAAGATCACGAAGAGCGGAGCAAACGTTGTAGGAAAGTCCTCTTAAGCATCCGTCCTGTTAACAACACAAATAGGGGTGTCCCTACGCGGGAACACCCCTATTTGTATTGTACCCATCACATATTAACCTCGTCATACGAAATTATCATCAACCGATAAATTAAATAAACGCCAAGATAGGCTCCGGTAATAAGAAACATTGGATTTAAAAATATCGCATGGATCGAGGTCATAAATACAGCATGATCCCTTAATATTTCGTAAATCGCCAAAGCGGAAATATTTCCAAAGATAATCGCACTTAAGACCGAAGCAACATTGAATACCATACGCCACTTTATCGATTTACCTTGTAACATCAGCATGACAATGGGAACAATAATACTACCAAGTACGATTAGAAATTTCATCCAGTCACCTCGGTAAATTTTAATCGTCCAGTTCCACGCTTTCGATTTGTCCGTCTGCATTTACCGTCCACTCGATTTCAACGCCATTATTTAATCCGAGCTTGTCTTCATCTTCAATGACTATATGATCAGGAATCGTTAAGGTTTGCTCTTTACCGCCCTCCACTTGAACGGTAATCTGTTTATCCTTAACCGCAGTGATCCTTCCGTCATATTCAATCTGCTGCAAAACAATCTTTTGATTCTGATCTGTAATGGTAACCCGCTTGCCACCGTCGCTTAACAGTTCAACCTTTTTATGATAGCTATCTTTTAACGAAACATCCTTGATAACTCTCTGAATGCTCACTCCCTCTGGAAGTTCCCCAGTATTTGAACCGGGTGACGCAGATGTCATGGGTTGTTCTGTTGCGTTATTCGTAGGCGCAGGTGTAGTAGCTTCTGCAGAAGGTGCTGTGGTTTCTACTTGAGCCGTTGGAGTAGCCACTTGAGTCTCATCCGCTGCTTTAGTGCATCCACTTAACAATACCGTACATGCACAAATACAACAAAGAATTGTAGCCCTGGTAAAACGTTGTGTTGTTCCTTTATTCGATCTCATCTTTTACCCCCGCATTTTAATGTATTTTTTTCTCTATAGTGGACATAGTTTTACCTCTTATCTTCCTTTTATTCACCAGAATATGGCCATCTGAAAGCAACAGTTAGATAACAATTCATGAATATGTCAAAAAACCGCCCTGATTTAGATCAGTGGCGGTCTCCATGAAATGATGAGATAAATTAGATCTTATTAATTTACAATATGTGTGCCAGCCTGTTGGCTCATCGCAGCTTTCATATTTTCCGGATTAGTAATGATAACTCTACGTCCCTCTTTTTTCAAAAAGCTAAGACTTGCTTCAATTTTAGGCTGCATACTGCCAGCAGGAAAATGACCCTGCTCCGCATATACCAACATTTCTGCCGCTGTAACTTCTTCAAGAGCCTTCTGCTCAGGCGTACCGAAATTCACACATACCTGAGGAACTCCTGTTGTAATGATCAGCGATTCTGCGTCGATCTGTTCGGCCAGCAGACTTGTAGCAAAGTCTTTGTCAATGACCGCATCGATACCTTCGTAGGTATTATTTTCGGTTTTGATCACAGGAATCCCGCCTCCGCCAACAGCGATCACCACATAACCCGTCTCAATGAGTGATTTAATGACGTCCTTTTCAACGATATCAATCGGCTTAGGCGATGGAACAACACGGCGGTAACCACGACCTGAATCCTCAATGATGACCCAATCTGGCTTGGCACGCTTCATCTCCTCTGCTTGCTCAAGCGTGAAGAAGGATCCCACTGGTTTTGAGGGAGACTGAAAATTCGGATCATTTTTGCTAACCTCGACCTGAGTAATGACTGTGGCAACCTTTTTGTCTAATCTGCGATGAATGAATTCATTTGTTAAGGCCTGCTGAATTAAATAGCCTATGCCCCCTTGCGTGCCCGCCACGCAATTGACCAGCGGAGTAACATCCATTCCAGTGACTTCCGAAGCCACCTCGCTTCGTCTCAGCTCGAATCCAACCTGTGGACCGTTGCCGTGAGTAACCACCACATCGTTGCCTGCTTGCACCAGATCAGCGATATTGACAGCAATTTCACGTACTGCCTCAGATTGATCCTCTATAGAATCGCGGCCATTGTCTTTCACCAATGAATTACCGCCAATGGCTACAACTATAAATTTACTCATTCCATTCCTCCTGACGGATCAGTTGATCCTCATTTATTAGCGTTTAAGGGCCAGCTGAAATTGTTCCTTCGCGGAGTGAAAATCCGGATTGGCAGGATTATAGCTGATAGCAATATCTATTTCTTGAATGGCCATTTCATGATCACCAAGTAAACCAAGTGACTGTGCCTTATGATGATGATATAAAGGATTGCTCGGATCGTTAGCAATTGCGTTCTCAATCGCCTCAACTGCCTCTTGATGCCGGCCAAGTGATCTCAAGCTGTTCGCCTTATGGAACGAGAAATCATACCGTTCAGGCTGCTGTTCCAGAAGCTGATCCATAACTTTGACCGCTTCCTCATGCCTGCCCAACTCTCTTAAATAATTGGATTTATGATAGCGGAAGAAGCTTTCGCCAGGATCGCGTTCTATCGCTTTGTCATACTCTGCTAATGCTTGCTCGGATCGCTTCATCATTCGGTAGGCATTTGCGGTATAGAAATAGAAATCAAGGTCATCCGGATCAATAGTAAGTGCCTGTTGATAGGCTGCCAGAGCTTCGTCATATCTCCCGAGTTCCCCTAAGAAGTATCCTTTATAGTAATAGAAATCTGAATTATTACTGTCCACTTGCATTGCATGTTCCATAACCAAACTTGCTTTCCGGAAATCCTCTGCCCGAGCTAGCTCTTGAGCGCTTTGAATACTTGGATGAATCGTTAGCTTTTCTTTATTGAGAATACGGATGACCCTCTCCTGACCCAGCTCTTCTGCATGCTGCAACGATGATTTTCCGTCACGATCCGGCAAATGAACATCCGCTCCAGCATCCACCAACAACTGAATAATATCGGAGTATAAACGGCCACCATTCCCGAGAATTACTGCCTCCAGCAAGGCAGACCATCCCAGATTGTTCATATGGTTAACTGCAACACCTGCTTCCAAGCATTTCTGAACAGTTCTTAGATACCCCTTCTCGCTGGAGGGAAGCAGTGTAGTTCCCCCAAAACGATTTACACTGGTTGTATCCGCACCTGCGGCAAGAGTTAAAGACAGAATCTCATGAAATCCATTGGCACCGGCACACAGGTAGGGTGATAACATAGTGATATCTCTTGCATTCACATCACTGCCTGCTTCAATCAGCTTTTGAGCGAGAGGAATATGATTTTTTTGCGTTGCCGCCATCAGCGCAGTACGACCACTGGCATCCTTATGATGAACATCGGCACCACGAGCCAAAAGCTGTTCTACGGCAGCTAAATCCCCGCGATCCGCTGCTTGAATTAAATCTTCTGACAGAGTTTGATTAGTCATGGCTTAGCTCTCCTATTTCTTTTTATCAATTATTTATTCGGATTGCAGCTTGTTCGCTGGGTCACGAAGGTCTGAAAAATGCTTATAAACAAATAATCCTGCCACCATCAAGTAGGCGTATACGAACGGCATAAGTGAAGCTTGAGCAAATCCAACAGTCGGCGCGTGAATGATTCCAAATAAAGATAGACCAGACGCGATTACAGCAAAGACAGCAGCCCGCAGTGGTTTATTCAGGATAGAGAAAATAGTGATGGAGCCCCAAATCAAGCTGCTAAGCGGTGCACCATTTCCTAAATGCATCAGGCCGTTGTAATAAACCCCTTTGCTTAATAAGAGATCAATCCCCACCTTGGAAGCCGAAGTTTCAGCCGCATTAAAAATGTTGTTCGCAAGCGTTAAAGCCCAGTTGGCGATCCATGGGAACAAGGTGATAAAGATAACGGGCACTTCATTTTTAGGTGTCTCTCGAACCACCTGATTCGCCGTAACGACCCCGACATAGACCAGAATCGGAACAATCGCCACAACAGGTATGATAGACAACAGCAGTGCTCCTATGCCAAAGAGACAAATAATTAACATGGAGAAACCAGAAGCTATGGTATAACCAAGTCCAGCCCCAATAGATTTCCAGCCTGCATGACCAATATACACAGTTACTGGGAACGGATTACCTGTAAAAGCACCAATACTTGAAGCAACCCCATTCGTTAGCATAACGTTACGAGTGTTATAAGGGTCTCCGGCAGCATGTGCGCTCTCAATATTTTCAAGGTCAAAAATATAATTCGCCAGTCCCAATGGAATTGCAGAAGCCAGGTATGGCAAGGCATGCGGAATCCCTTGAATTAAGCTGGTAATATGCACCTCAGGTGGATTAAACCCAAGTGTTGAAAGAGCCGTTGTGATCGCTTCTGGATTCTGCAAGCCGAATATCCAAGCCAGCGCGGTTCCAGCAATCAGCAGCAGAAATCCTGTAGGAATTTTTTTGAATATCGGCGATTTGCCAAACCAGTTAATAAAGATGATCACAAGTACAACAAAAGCAACCACTGGTGTTTCGAAGGATTGTAGCATCGGGTTCATGGCCAGCAATAACAATCCAAGTCCAGATAAACAAGATAAAAGTACGGTTCTTGGAATAACCTTACGCAGCACATCTCCCAGAAATGAGCCGACAATAAGGATCAAGGCTTCGAACAGACACCATACGAGACCAATTTGCAGCGCAAATGATGCATCATTGGTTTCTCTAAATACGGGAATTAACACTAGAAAAGTTACCGTAAAAATCGATGGAGCACTAGGTCCTGAAGGTAATGCGGTTATATCCGTTCGGCCTGTTTTTTTGGCTAGCTGATATCCAAACCAGCCATAAGCAATACTTGCGATAAAAATCGCGAGTCCAAACGCAGGAACGACCCTGCCGTAAACCATACCTTCCGGAAATCCTACTACAAAAATTAACAGTGAAATCATCGTAAGCAGATTGGTTAAATTGTTAGCAAGCAGCCCGAAAAACGCGGCCCAATCTCCCTTTTTCCAGAACATCTTCATAAATACTTGATCCATAATAAATCTCCCCCTAGATCGTTAGCGCTTACATACCAATGGCTTATGAAGCCCTCAGACCCTTGAATAGGCCTGAAGGGCGGGTGGTTCTATGAATGCATGCTCTGGCTAAAAGCGAGAATGGCTTGCTCGAAACACTCGATTGGAGGATGAGTGATTCCGGCTCCAATCATTCCGATGCCCGGATCCTTATGGGCAATAGCCGTGTTGATCACTGGCATAATGCTGGTTTGACCCACTTTACGAATATCGATTCCAGTAGGAATTCCGCGGAAGTTCAACAAAGGAATCGTCACATTTGGATTCTCCGTCGTAGTGATTTCCTTCATTTTCACAGAATAGTTCATGGCATCATCTACGGTTCCCCCAACTAATGCTACAATCGCCGGCGCGGTTGCCATGGCGAAGCCACCTATACCATACGTTTCGGTAATCGCACTGTCTCCGATATCGAGTCCCGAGTCTTCCGGCTTATACCCTGCAAACATCGGTCCGACAACCTTTTGCGCAGGACCGGTAAACCAGGTATTGCCTGGCATTCCACTGACACGAATACCAAATTCCACGCCATTGCGGGCCATCGTTGTTACGATGGTGCTATGCTCGATGCCATGGGCAGCATCAAGTGCACATTTACAAAGAGCCATCCAGGTTGGTCCGGAGAAATAATCACTCATTGCCACAAAATCGAACACTTCGATTTTCTGCTCATTGGTATAATCCGTTCTCAGGATAAGCGGCGTTAATGCCTGAATCAAAAGAGTCGTTCCAGCGTTGTTGCGGTTATGGCATTCATCTCCCATATGAAGCGCCTGTGATAACATGAGCCGCAGATCAATGCCGTTCTCAGAGAACTTCATCGCCTCACGCAGCATCGGTCCAAGCACATCTCTCATCCAGATCAAACGGGCAACGACCGTTTCATCGTTTGCACCCATCCGCAAGATTTTCGACAGTTGCTCACTAAGGTTCGTATAAGCGATGTTGCCATACGTTTTATTCTCTACAATGTGCATAAACATAGAGGCTGAGGTTACTCCTGCCATGGAACCCACACAATTATGCTCGTGACAAGGGGAGAACGTAATCTCACCTGATGCCGCTAGTTCGGCAGCTTCATCGAGATCCTTCGCCAAGCCCTCAAAGACCAAAGCGCCGGTAACTGCACCTTTCATGGGACCACTCATCTTATCCCAAGTAATCGGAGGTCCTGCATGTAATATCGTAGTCTTAGTCATCCCTGGTACGACGTTGATCGCTTGGTCAAAACCAACCAATACCGGTTGTGAATTCACGATTCGCTCTACAGCCAGCTTGTTGGCAGCCTCAATCTTTGCAGCAATCCCCTCTTGCTCTAACGCATCCAGTGCGGCAATTAATTCGGGCTTACCTCCACCAGGTGGCTTCCATTCCAGATGGGTTACGTTGCCTTTTTGCTTCAGGATATCATCCTTGAACATTTCTAGGCCGACATTGATAACGTGAAGTTCACTCTTAAATAACTCATTAATTCTGCTCATGTTATACTCCCTTCTCTACAAAACCTCTGGCAAGAAGTCCTGCATTCGTATTACTGCTTGCATAGGTAACGCCCGCGGATACCAGCTTATCAAGCTGTTCTTGGACGGAAGGTGTATCCAGATCGGTTCCAAGTACATAGCCGACGATCTCCAAATGTCTGCCTTCTTGTTCCGCTGCTTGCTTAGCCTCAATAATTGCAGGCACCATAACACCTACTGGATCCTCATGTGATCCATAGCCTAATACAAAATCCATAATGATCACGCCCACCGCCGGGTCCTTCGCTTCCTGCTTGAATCTGGCAATCCGTGAAGAAGGATCAATCATCGGATGTGGTTTGCCGTTAGTGAACCCATCATCCCCAAAGTCAATAAACGTATGCGCTTGGCTGATATGGATATCACCCAGCTGATATTCTGGATCTTTTGGAATGTTGCTATAGACATCGTCGTATTTCTCCATCGCTAGATACATTGCTTCATCACATAAAGTACCGCCGCAGAATAACCCACGAATATACTTCTGTTCTGGCTTCAGCTTGACCTTAATCTCTTCAATCAGCGGAAGGTTTAGCGGATGCTTGTCAATTTGGCTCTCATCGATGCCGGATAGAATTACCGCCTTTAGCGCGGCTTCTTTGGTTGTTTTGGCAAAATGTCCACCTGCCTCCAGAACAGCTTCCTCCGTTCCTCCGATAAAGCAGACTACGACAGGCTTATGCATATTTTTGATTTCATTCAGCACTTTTTGTTCCACACTTTTGGCTGGTGGCTTGGAAATCAACACAATGACCTTAGTGGCTTCGTCTTCGTTAAGCGCTTTCATAGCATCAAGCATCATTACTCCGCCGACACGTTCACTTAGGTCTCTGCCGCCTGTGCCAATCAACTGTGAGATGCCTCCGCCAAAATCGTGAATCCGCACGCTGATTTCCTGACTTCCTGTGCCGGATGCACCCACGATGCCGATATTGCCTTTACGAACTTTATTGGCAAAACATAAGGCCATATTTCCAATGATCGCGGTTCCGCAATCCGGCCCCATCATCAGCAATCCACGTTCATGTGCTATTTTTTTCAATTCAATTTCATCTTCTACGCTTACGTTGTCACTGAACATCATGACATGGAGATTATTCTCCAGCGCTTTTCTTGCTTCTCTGGCTGCAAACGCTCCGTTGACTGAAATCACTGCAAGATTAGCTGCTGTCCTATTCTTCACTGCCGACTCAATTGTTGGATATTTAAGCTCTGTACCGCCAACTGCACTGTCTTTTTTAATAAACAGCTCTTCGATTGCTCCAAAGGCAACTTCAGCCAGCTCAGGGGATGCTGCTTTGATTACGATCATCAGGTCACTATTCTTAGCTTCCTCTAGCTCAGGGGTTATCAGCCCTACATTCGCTAATACCTCTTTATTCATTTGAGTAGCCATTGCGATAAAAGCTTGTTCGACACCCTCTATTTGATTCGCTTTGGTCGACAACGACATGAGCGAGACGGAATCAAAGTATGTGTTTCTTTTAATTACTATTTTAGTCGACATATCTTACCTCCAACGTTGTTCTAGATTAAGATCCAAACCGCTAATGATCCCCAAGGCAATATCTGTTCCGGAAGAAGAACCTATATCCAGCACTGCCGATAAGCCAAGAAGCATATTTTCCTTACTCTCATACATGAGCGAATGCAGCATCTGACCCATTGACTCTCTCACCTGACCCCAAGCCGCTTTTTTCAGAGCCATATAGCTTATTTCATTCGTTAATTCAGCTGCTTCGTTCACGACTTCCCTGCACCACGGCTGGTATTTACTAATAGGACTCTGAGGCAGATGGATCACAGCAAACAACCCAACTAAAAAATCATCTCCCGACGGAGTCAGACCTGGGCCTAATCCCATTAGTCGAATTGCATAATGAGCAGCATCTTCCATGCTGTCATTCGCCAAGGCATTCAGAAGACCTGAAGATCGCTCTTCCAGCAGCCGCATCGTTTCTCTCTCAAAGCAGCTAGAACCCGCAAACTGCTTCATACCGCCTGGTTTTCCATAGCTATTGATATAAGCTTTTGCCACAGCCAAATTATCTCTTAGCGTCTTTACTTCTTTTGGAAAAATAGATAGAGAGCTCTGCCAAACTGTCAGTTCCTTGATCGATATTGAAAGCTTAGTGCCAATATATAATTGATCATTCTCCGCAAAAACTTCTTCTCCCACAACCAGTCCAAGAACCGAAAAACTACTAACCTCTGTAATCAAAGTATTAGGCGCATTATCTACCCTACTACTCGCAATGGTATATAATTCATCAGTTGCCTTGCACCTTACATTTATCGTCCGCTCAAATATGCTGTGTATATTTCCGAAAAATCTTGATTCTCGAATCCGATGAAAGAACGCGCTATCACTGGATATCCCAGCTTTTAAATAAGAGGTACACTTGCTCTGAGAATACTCCGTTTGATCGCCCCCTTGAGAAGGAAGTAGATAATGGTTTGGTCACTTATTGTCAGGTTATCCTATATAGAAAGCGTTCTCATAAAAAAACCGTAACGGTTGATGATGAATGATAGAAGATGTTACACTCAGTTCATAAAATTCCAAGAATGATGAAGATTGAGCTGCTTTCTGTGTGAAAAAGGATATTTTTGTGAAATATATCACAGTTTAACGGATAAACGTTACCTGACACCCTTATTGTAGTCCTCCGTACACTGGGGGTCATCATACAAGAACACTAAAAACAACAAGTAATCACTATGCACATTGCACAATGGGTGAAGATGAGAGGTGTGAATTGATGTTAACGATAAAAGATATCTTACAAATCAAATCCATCGAAGGCATAAAGATCGTTGCGGGGCATTCTGGCCTAAACAATCAAATCTCTGTAGTTAATATCATCGAGAATCCGGACGTATTTGACTGGCTGACCTCGAACGAGCTGCTTTTATCCACCGGATATATCTTCAAAGACAGCACGGAGCTGCAGAACAAATTCATTCATGAGCTGGTGGAGAATAACTGTGCAGGACTCTGCATCAAAATGAAGCGATATTTCGAGGCTATCCCGCAGAACATGATCGAGCTTGCTGATAAGCATGGACTTCCGCTACTGGAGCTCCCTTTTGAATACACCTTGTCCAGAGTCATTGCGATCATTAACGAAAAGACCAACGCGGATTACGATGCAGTGAACCGACGCTCGCTCGACCTTCATAATGCGCTGTTCAAAATCGCGCTCGAAGGCGGCGGTATTGAGCAAATATCGGCGGAATTGTCCGACACGATCCATAACCCTGTTCTTATATTAGATAGAGACTGGAACCTACTCTGCTATACAGATCATAAGGATAACCCATCTCCACTTCAGGAATTCCTGCCACTGGTGAAGAACAGGCCTGTTTTTCCAACAGAGTTCACGGTAGCTTTCCCAAAGTATATTACTGAAATCAAAAAATCCATCAAACGCACCTACTATTCTCAGGGTCAGCCGTACAAGTGCTGCATTATGCCGGTTTCTGTGTCCAGTAACGCTTACGCGTATATCGTCGTTCTGCAAACGGTACGCAAGCTGGTTGAATTTGACTACACCGCACTAGAGCATGTATCCACGATGCTTGCACTGGACCGGATCAAAGCCAAGGAAATCGAAGAGGTAAAGCATAAAATTAGGCAGGACTTCTTCGACGACTTATTAGCTGGCAATATTACTTCAACAGAAACACTGCATTCCCTGTCTGCTATGCATGGGCTTAAAGTTAACTATGCGTATTACTGTACAGTTATCCATATTGAAGCTACACAGCTGGAAAACTACACGGACATGGTTTATAGAAAATATGAAATGGAGCATATGGTCAAAAAATGTGTCAATTTGATCTATGGCTTGTCCAGTAATGCAGGTGGAGAGCTAATCTGTTACTATCGCAATCAGCAAATCATCATCTTGATCGGCAAAAATGAAAATAAACCGCCAATTTCCGTAAGCGATACGAAAGCCTTTGCTCAAGAGGCGCTGCAGTTGCTGGCTCAGGAAATGACTAAAAATCATTTTCTCATCGGCATTGGCAGTCAGTATAAGACACTTGCTTCGCTCCATCGAAGCTTCTTCGAGGCCCAGGAAGCTATGCGGCTCATGCAGCGGTTTAATAAAGACAGCCGGAGCATTGCTCACTTCGAGGATTATTCTGTCTATCATTTTCTGGATTCCAACATTAAGCCTACGGAAATGGAGACATTCTTTAACAAAGTTCTGGGAGGCATTCATGAACATGACCAGACGATGAACACGAGATTCATGTCTACCTTGGAGTATTATTTTATGTACAATCAGAATGTAACCGAAGCCGCCAAAGCGATGTTTATTCACCGCAACACCTTTATTTACCGGATTGATAAAATCAAAGATTTGCTAAATATAGATCTGAAAAACTCTGATGAGTTATTCGAGATTCAACTGGCACTTAACCTCTATCGATTGCTGCAAAGGGGTTAAAATAACGAAGGGTATTCCCGGCAACCATTACTCTAGTTGCACTGGAATACCCTTTTTTTCATAACGTCATAGCCCGTCCATATCTTGCTAAATATTCTTCCTTCTCCTTATAATCCGGCATTAGGCTTCCAACCCGTCGCCAAAAGGAGCGATCATGGTTCATATGCAGCAAATGACATAACTCATGGATGATCACATAATCGATAACCTCCACGGGAGCCATGGCCAGACGATAGTTAAAGGTTAGTTTTTTATCGGAGCTGCAGCTTCCCCATTTGGTCCTGGACTCTACAATCTCGATACTCTTAGGTTTTACTCTAAGCTGCGTCTGGTACCTAGTGATCCGCTCTCCTATAAGCTTCTTGCAGCTAGAGAAATAGAACTTTTTCAGCTTTAACTGAAGTTGTTCTTCACTTAGCTCCGCTGTCTCTATAAGCTCATGCAGAGAATAATATTTGCCTAGATACAGGAACTTTCCTTCATCTTCGTACGCTCTGATCATCTTTGGCGTTTCACGAGCCGCTTCGAGACTTTGCAGCTTCTCCACAATCATTTTGCCATTACGCTCAACCACACTTTTAATCGTCTCTTCAGATGTTTTCTTAGGTACCTTGAGTGTTATGCGCCCTGACGAATCTATATGAATGGAGATTTTTTTCCCGTTTCCATATTGAACATTAAACTCGATCACCTGATTGTCGTAATCAATCTTCATACCCACCATCGTTTCTATAAGATTATTCGCAATAAAAAAGAAGAACGCACCTAGGCGTTCTCCTATTTTAACACGATTCCTCAATACACCGGATATCCCGCTACAAACATTGCCAAGTAAAGTATACTACCCACAACAGATATAACAGTAAGTGCAACATCCTTCGGCTTTTCATTAGTAAGCGCAACGGCTGCAAAAGCTAGCGGAAAGGCAACAAGCAAATAACGCGGGGCTGACAGCAGCCAGGTAGCTCCCACTACGAAAGCAAAATACACGATAAAATAAGCAGTATAGGATGGCCGTAGTTTTCTTGCTCCCATAAACATGATAATTAGTGCTGAGAATATAGCGATTAAATTGGGCAGCCACATGCCGAGAAAAGAACGGCTATCTCCACTTTTAAAGGTGCCCACCGCATATTCCATCTGATATCTTACGGTATCGAAAAAGAGATAGAACTTCTGTGACCAATGCTCCCTCTGGTAAATACTGAACTGAAAAGCATTTCCCGTAACATAGTAGTTGATGTAAAGATAAGCCAGCAAACCCATCGAAATGATAGCAAGACAACCAATGGCGGTGGTCAGCTTATGTATAAACGCTTTTTTATCTAGTAATTTATAATTCCCTATAAGTTCCCGTGCAAATTCAATCGCAACCGGTACAATCAACAGCACCCCTGGAGAACGCGTATACGCTGCGAGTGCACCGCATAAACATCCGATGAGCCATTCTTTTTTTCTCACAAAATATAAACACAACAGCGATAAGGCCAGAAATAGAGATTCGGTCATTGGGATGAAGAAAAAGAACGCAGCCGGAAATATAAAAATATACTTCACTACTCGCATAGCACTCTTTCGATGCATGTCTAGTGCGGCAAGCTCATAGGCGACCAAGGCAGCAACAAGCGAGCAAATATTAGAAACGATGAATCCAGCTACGAGATAATTCCCTACGAATACTTGAACTACTTTAATTAGATTTGGAAAAAAAGGAAAAAAAACAATATGGTATTTCGGATCTCCCTCCGTCACATACCAATTCTCCGCGATGCCCAAATAATGTGAAGCGTCGATCCCCGATATATGCCAGGTCTCAGCTATTTTGTTAAACAAACCACCGGAATAGCCATTCTGTATGATCAAAAATATATACCCGATAATCATAAGCAAGACCCTACTAGCCACTACCCAGCCGATAATATATAGCCAAGCCTGCTTTCTGTCCCGTGTTTTATTCTCCAAAGTTACTTCAGGCGCTGGATTTGTCAGAACAAAATCTGTCAAAACAGGTATAGTACGGAGTCCCAATAATATAAAAAGTACGAAACAGGCCACGGAAGCAAGGGTACCCATCATAGTCCAACTAGTGGTCGAGTTTACCCAGAAAATAGCCGTCACCATCATAATGAACATGAAGATGAAGGAAAGGATTTTGTCGTGCTTTTTCATTTGAACCTCCAGAGATAAATTCTTACAATAATCTAGTTAAAAAAGGAAAATATTACGCATAGAAATATAATAGTCTCTGGAAATTTTTTTGTAAATCATTTCTTAGATCATCATAGATTCTAAAAAAGCCTATGCACTGAAATGCATAGACTGTATGTATAGCACTATTTTAACAACTCTAACACGCCTTGAGGCTGTTGATTAGCTTGAGCCAACATGGCTTGTGATGCTTGAGATAAGACATTGTATTTGGTAAACTTCATCATTTCCTTTGCCATATCCGCATCTCTTATTCGTGATTCAGCTGCTGTTAAGTTCACTTCGTAATTGGTTAGGTTATTATGGATATGTTCTAATGCATTTTGATACGCGCCGTACATTGAACGCTTGGATGAAACGGTATTTATAGCTTTGTCTATTTTCGAAATCGCTAATTCGGCACCTTGTCTAGTTGAAAGATCTATATCCGCAATTCCCAGAGCAGTAGTTCTAGCATCTGTTAATTTAACAGCGAAGTTATTCCCAGAGTTTGCTCCCACCTGAAGATTTACTGTTTTGTAATCATATGTGGTACCAGGGTTTGATCCGTAAGATACATTGAAATTGGTTATCCCAGTTGTAGTTGAAAAAGTGTAACTTCCGTCATCATTACTAATAATGTTATTTAATCTATCCGTAGAGCCCCCACCATTTAGATTAACATTAGCCAATTCATTTCCCTGTGGATCAAAAATGGAAAGACGATAATTATTATCTACTATTCCTCCAACGATGTAATTCCCATCTTTCATTTCTGTAATGCTAGTAAGTTGACTGGAGTTGGAAGTTTCATTTGAGATATTCTTCTCCCATAATACGTTTCCACTACTGTCTAGTTTATAGATTAATCCACTAGTTTTAGTAGAGTCGTTATAAGAACCAACAATTATGGCCCCTCCATCACTGGTTGCGATGGCGCGGTAACCTTCATCATCCCCAGCAGCACCGACTCGTGTGTCCCATAACGGATTTAAGTTACTATCATATTTCACAACCCAGCTTGACTTATCGGTATAAGAACTGTTTAGTTTGAGACTTGATGAACCAATAGCCAAATAACCGCCGTCAGCAGTTTCAATAATAGAATTAAATTCTTCGCTTCCATAGCCAACAGGATTGGATTGTGAAGAACCCGCTATCGAGGTGGATTGTTGCACACCACTACTATTAAATTTAGCCATAAGGCCATCCCAATTTTGAATACCGGAACCCGTCCCTGCCACAATAAAGGAACCGTCACTAGTCTCAATTACTTCATTCCCCATAATGGAGTAGACGCCAGATACCCCTGTACTCCACTGCTCCTTCAAATTCCCATCCCATTTAATTATATTTATCCTTTGATCGGAAATTGCCCCTGCTGAGAAATCATTTCCTAATAAAATATAACCACCATCACTAGATTCCTTAATACTATACACATCCATATTAGGAATTGCTTGTGACCAAACCAGATTACCCATACTATCTAATTTGAAGGGATTATTACCGGGAATTCTTATTCCGACGTAACCTCCATCTGAAGTCTTAGATAAATCTCTGGCAGGTATGTTAGCTGTCCAGTTCGTACTTATATTGCCCTGTACTGGCGTAATATTCGTGTTTACTTCGAGGTCATTATTCAATAAATGAATTCCATTAAATTGAGTGTTATTAGCAATATCATTTATCCCAAGCTTTATCTGCTCAACTTCTTTTTGAATCAATGTTCGATCAAAATTTGTTAAGGTATCACTTGAAGCCTGTATTGCAAGCTCCCGTAGTCTTAGCAGATTAGGATCTTGTATAGTTCCAAGTCCACTCTCAGCAGTCTGAATTAGTGAAATACCATCCTGTGTATTCCTTGCTGCCTGAGACAATCCACGAATCTGTGCTCTCATTTTCTCAGAAATTGCCAATCCTGCAGCATCATCTGCCGCTATATTTATCCGAAGTCCAGAAGATAACCTCTCTTGTGAACTTGTAATAGATTTATTATTTTTATTTAATCTGTTCAAACTATTTAAAGACGTGATGTTGTGACCGATTCGCATTTAATCACCTTTCAATTGTTAGTATCTTCTATATCGGATAGTCCTTAGTAATTTTTTAGGTCAAATTACCCGTGTCTTAAGGCCTCGCCTTAAATTCCTACCGTCCCCCGCTGAAAAGTTGAATATTCACATACTAAAACGGCGATCTATCACCGGTTAAGCACCGACAACAGATCACCGCTAAAATTCTGACTAGATCATTATCATTCAAACGGATAAATCCAGAAATGCTCTGTTCCAAACCGAGCTTGGATCTCTTTATCATTTAAAGGTTTGCTGCCCAACAGCTCAGCAGCTTGGAATTGGGAACGATGCGCCTGAATGGACGCCATCTTGTGCTTGAGGAAATCTCTCACATCATTGATAACCTTTGGCTCCCCAATCTCTACAATATTATTAGCAAAAGCTATACAGTGAACAGGAGGTCTTTCTTCCTTCGGCAATCTTGCAACGGTTCGGATCACTGCAGCTCCAGTAGCATCGTGATCAGGATGAACGCTGTACCCTGGATAGAAAGTGATGATTAGCGAAGGTTTAAGCTCTTTCAAGAGCGCATCAATCTGCCCATCGAGCAAGACTTGATCTTCGAATTCTATCGTCTTGTCGTGAAAACCAAGCATTCTTAAATCCTGTATGCCAATAGCCTCGCAGGATTCCTCCAGCTCCTTCTTACGTATTTCCGGGAGGGTTACCCGATTCGCAAAGGGCGGGATGCCCATATTTCGGCCCATTTCTCCAAGCGTTAGGCATGCGTAGGTAACTTGGGTCCCATTTTGTATATGTTTGGCAAGGGTTCCTGATATACCGAAGGCCTCATCATCCGGATGTGGCAAAATAACAAGAATATGTTTTTCCACAGAACTCTTCATCTCCTCTTCCATTAGAACGGCTCTCGGCTTAATTGTAACGATACGATCAGTTTGCCTTGAGCATCATGTCCAGCCATAATCAATCTGCCTGTCTCACTCTCTTCATAGTGAGTTAGCCCTTCCGAATAAACCCAGCCCTGCGACATTTTTAAGCCGACCCGATAAGGACCGTTGCCGGAAATCGAACCATGGGAATATCGAATAATAGCATTGGTAATAAAAGTAGCGGCTGGATGCTTCGAACTATCTAAATGGGCAGCGTAGGCTCCCGTTGTCATCTCAAGATGGATATATAGATCCTGATCTTTAAGCAGGTCGATCCTATCTTGTACTTCCGATTGATTGATTAGCTGCAATGTTGCGCCTCCGTCTCTGACTGAATATATACATACAAAAAATAAGATCCATACCTTATAGAAGGACGGATCTGTTATATGATAAGCGGGTCCGTATTTCTTTTCAAAGTATAACGTGCAATGCTATGTAATTCAATGGATAGAGCGATCCCCTCCAAGTGTAACAGTAATGGACTGGCTTTTTACTGTTCACCTGAAGGGGATAATATCACTAAGAGGTTATGCAGTTTATATTAGATCACAAACTGATCTAACATCTTTACGATGACTTCACGCTTTACAGGCTTGCTGATATACTCGTCCATCCCGGCAGCTAGACAATTTTCGCGGTCACCCTTCAAAGCATTAGCCGTGACCGCGATGATGGGCGGACATTTCTCTTGATGCTCATCTCTTAACATCTTCATAGCCTCTATGCCGTTCATAATGGGCATGTGAAGATCCAATAAAATAAGATCAAAGGGTTCTTTCCGTGCTGCTTCAACCGCATCTATGCCGTTTGTTACGGCGATAACGCTGTGACCCATTTTTTCGAGTATTTTGGTCAGTACTAGCGCATTGATAGTGTTGTCTTCAGCAAGTAAAATTCTTGCTTCACGTGCGGTATGAAGCTTGTTAATGTTAGCCTCTTGGCGAGGGATTACCACTGATTTCTTGGGCTTGATTGTGAAGGTAACCGACGTACCGCTCTTGCCGTCACTCTCCGCATAGATCTCACCACCCATCATTTCGACAATTCTGCGGCTGATGGCAAGGCCAAGCCCCGTACCTTCATGTCTCCGCATCATAAAGCTATCCACCTGCTCAAACGGTTCAAAAATATCAGTAAGTCGATCAGGATCAATTCCAATGCCAGTATCGGTTACCGTAAAGGCAAGCAGGGAGGGATCTTCCTTTACAAGCCTAACTTTTACCGATATGCTGCCCGCCGGTGTGAATTTCACAGCATTGCCTAGCAGGTTCAAGAACACCTGCTTCAAGCGTTCCTCGTCACCGTAAATAAATTCCGGAACGTCATGATTTATGATGCTGGTGAGCTCCAGATTTTTTTGTTCAGCTTTTATTGCGATAACAGAAAAGCTGTCCTTGAGGCAAGTTCGCAGATCGAATGTATCCTCTTGCAGCTCGCTACGGCCTGCCTCAATTTTTGAAAGATCAAGGATATCATTGATTATATTGAGCAGGATTCCTCCGCTTTTGCGAATGATTTCTACATATTCACGTTGTTCTTCATTAAGCTCTGTTTCAAGCAGAATATCAGTCATGCCGATCACCCCGTTCATGGGAGTGCGAATTTCATGACTCATCATAGCCAGGAACTCACTTTTAGCTCTATTCGTGGACTCTGCGGCTTCCTTAGCTAGCGACAATTGCCTTTGCTCGGAAATGTCCTTGCATATAAGGTAAAATCCGATATTATGATTGTTCACATAAATGGGTGCAATACTGGTGAGCACTTCAACTACTTCGCTTTCCTTAGTGACAAGCTTATTGATATACTGCTCAACCGTATTATCGTAAAGGGCTCTTTCCAGAATGCGCTGGACATTCTCTTCTCCAATCAGACTTGCAAGCTTCATCCCGATCAACTCGGACTCGATGGCGTAGCCCGTTATCTTTTCAGCCATACTATTGGTGTTAATGATTCGACCATCAAGGTCAAAGGAAATGACGGCGTCATGGTTGTATTTTTTAAGCGACGTATACCGTTCAACAGACTCCTGAAGGCGTTGCTCGGATTCCTTTTGCTTTGTAATGTTAACGATTTGGCAAATGAAATATGCTGGCTGATTCGACTCGTCGCTGAATAAGTGGAGAGTAAGCTGTCCCCAAATATAATCTCCATTTTTTGTGATAAACTGCTTTTCCATCTGCAATCTTGTTTTCTCACCCAAGAGTGCCTTTAAATCATGAAGGTTGCCGAAATCTTCGGGGTGAGAAAGGTCTTCTAACCGCATACCCTCAAACTCTTCAGTGGAATAACCAAAAGTCTGTTCAAAGGCCGGGTTTACGGTCAGAATCAAACCATTTGGCGCTAAAAGGGCGATCCCAAAGGAGGCGTGATTAATCACCTGTTGGTTGAACTGTTCCTGGTTTAGATTTACGCGATGCATAGCGACCTCCATGGATGATGTGATTTTTGCGTGAAAAAATAGACCTTCTAATTAGAAGGTCCTATTTATAGCTTATAGTCTAATTTACCCACTTTGTTGTTAATTGAATCCGTTAATTTAACGGGATCGAATAGAACACTCTGGACCCCTTATTGTTCGTATACCAAATGATTTTGTCCCCACTAATAATAGGACTGCACTCTGATAAGGCAAAATACTTGATCGTTTGGATGTCGCTAGTAGCTTTTCCCGCTCCATCTATAAGAACATATTTCAGGTCAACCGGATGATTCTCTTTATCAAACTCCTGCCACAGCACCATCATTTTGTCGTCTGTGATTTTTACTAGTTTAGGGATGGACGCGATCAGGTTCGTGCCTACATATTTAGCCAAGGTGATGTGATTCACCGAAGTACTGCTCAGGTTGGACTTGGGCAACACACTAAGCATGACATCCCTTTGGTCCGTTTCTAAACCCACCATCTCATAAGATGTATACTCTTTGACTAGTGAATGATCTACCGAATTCATAGCGACTATATAGTTCGCCGAGGACAGCTCAAATCCGCCTATAGAAACACCCGTCGCGTTCGCTCCGATTTTGCCGGGAATATTAAATAAGTCTACTTCGTTATAACTGGCTCCGTCTCCTTTATTCAGAACAATCGAACGAGGATAAGCGTCACCATGATCGACTAGAACATGCGTAGCACCATCAAACAATACATATTGGTCAAAAGAGTGACTGACATGATTCTTCTGGAATCTTCCCAGATCATTGGTCACGGTCATGGATTTAGTATTTACGATAATGGTAAGCTGGGATTGATGATTTAATTTATCTTCTGTCGTGTATCTTGTACGTGAGGTGTGAAATACAAGCGTATCTCCAGCCTCAGCCATACTACCGGAGCCTGAATCAAACGGGCTAACGGTATAGCTCTCCCCACCCTTTATGGAGACACTGTCTACTCTATTGAAGCTTTTATCATAACGGACAATACGAATGACTTCTTTGCTATCATTCTCTTCGCGGTTCTCTTGGCCAAAAGCAATATAGTTATACTTCTCCCCACTATAGAAACCACCAAACACCGGAAGCTCAAAAGGAATGCTCTTATTGCCTGTTAGTTCGTACTTCTCATTGTACGTTTCAATCGTAAACTCTTTGTTCGCCTCAATGACACTTACAGTCCCATCCTTATTATTCACAAGATAAGAAGAGGCCGTACTTTTCCATCTAGGAAAATAAGAAGATTCCCCGTTACTCTCAACTACAGCCGCCGTCTTTACCCGGTAAGCATGATCTGGGATTGTGGAAAATAACGATATGCGATCAGACTGAACGTCAAATTCGATATCAAACGGGATTTTGCCCGCCAAATCTCTCAACTGAAAATAATTGTTATCATCAATATTGTACGCCGTAATAGACTGCAACTGTCCATTGACCAGCACCTTAGAGTTGGAAAGCGTAGCTGCATAATTTCTATTGCGGCTATAATAGTTACTCGTAGTTTTCTTTTCGGGCGTATAAGCTTGTCCAGTTATGATCTCAATCGCATTGTTCGCTTTATTCCAAGTGATATCAAACTGGCTGCTCGTTCCCGAGAAATACTCTGCCAAATCGCGTAGTCTGAAATAATTGTTATTCGATATGTTGAACCCATTCAGGTTCCGCTGTTCTCCATCAAAATATGTACTGCTCTCTGTTACCTTAGCCTTCACCGTATTGCCCGCAAAGGTTGTAGTGCCGAGCGCTGGTATAACCAGTAATACAATTAGCAAAACACTAAAAATCCTCTTCATCCAACTTTCCCCCATTTATATATAAATAACAATACTATAATTTTTATCGGTATTTTATTCGTATTCCTCCACCACATAACTTACAAACGCCAAGCGCTTACTATCCGGAGACCACGAATTCACGTTAATCGTACCTTGTCCTCCAAACAATTGTACTAGTGTGCGATAATCTCCTCCCGTGCTTGCCATCAATCGAATCTCAACATCCTTATTCGCAGGGTGATCGCCAGGATCTACATCTCCTTTGCGGTAACTCAAGTAGGCAATCGTCTGCCCATCTGGCGATACATGCGGGAACCAGTTATTACTCTCATCAAAAGTCATCTGTGTTTGCTCAGTGCCATCGGCATTCATTCGCCATATCTGCATCAGCCCTGTACGCACCGAGTTGAACCATATATTTCCCCCATCTGGTGAATATTCAGGCCCATCATCCAGCCCAGGCGAATCCGTCAGTTGTACCTCTACTCCCCCGTCTACTGGAATGGTATAAATATCATATTGACCATTGCGCTCTGCACAGTAAGCTAACTCAGCACCGTTTGGAGACCAACCATGTAAATAACTTGGAGCATTCGGTGTAACTAGAACCGGTTCGCCACCCTCCATGGGAAGAATATATATACGAGATTTACCATCTTCTTTCGTATGGTGACTAATTGCGATCTTAGTGTTGTCAAAAGACAGAACATGATCGTTATTACATTCCGCAGCAAACCCCGAGTCAATTTGAACAAGCTCACAGGTTGCGATGTCGAACGAATAGAGACAACCTCGACTATTATAAATAAGACGCTTACCATCGCTAGTCCAATTGGGTGCCTCGATTAAATAATCAAATGAGCGGAGGGCAGTACGCTCCTTAGTCTGTACATCTACGATTTCTAATGTGCTAATCACTTTCATTGTCCTCTCTCCCATCGTTAAAATATGTACATAACCCACTTCGACAGCTATTCTAAATCCCCTTTCTTTCTTGGTAATACAATTATAAAGACAAAAAGATCCGCCTCGAAGAGTTCACTCCTCAAGGCAGATCCATAATCATCTTATAAACGTCCAGCCGCTTTTACTTTTACCAGCAAGGCATTACCCGGCAAGTATGCAATCGGAATATCCTCAGACAATACGATCTGAACGGTATCGCGATCTGCACCGGCTAGAACAGCTTGCTCTATTGCATGGCTGCGGGCATCTTCCTTAGCTTCATCATAAGACATTTCGTCCAGGGAATAAATCCGCTCTGTCTCCCCGCTCACCTCACCTAACGCAGCGCCAATCGCATTTGCAGCATCATAGTGATCCGGTCTTACAATCCGTGATACACCTTCAAGCTTGTCTGCCACAAGAATACTTCCGCCACCGACCAAAATGACGTCAACAAGATCTGAGCTTGTCTTCATCCGATCAATCGCTTCCTCGATATCCCGCGTAATGATCTCATCTGCTCTCTTGCAGATCGATTCATCAAGTGCCTCAGTCTGCGCATCTTTCCACTCGTATCGATTAAGCTTCACCGCCACATCGGTTGCTGTGAGCGTATCACCACCAAAGATGAGGCCGCGCTTCAATAGCTCGTACCCCACGCTATCCGGACCCACTGTTACCTGATCCTGCGTTTCATCTAAGCGAACGATTGTACCGCCGCCGATCCCGATCGATAAGATATCCGGCATGCGGAAGTTCGTGCGAATCCCGCCAATCTCAACCGCAGCGGAGGATTGACGCGGGAAGCCTTGCATCAGGACGCCGATATCTGTCGTGGTGCCACCGATATCAACAACAAGTGCATCATTCAGACCTGACAAGTGTGCCGCACCCCGAATGGAATTCGTCGGACCGCAAGCAATCGTCAGAATCGGGTAACGAAGCGCATATTCACTGTACATCAGTGTTCCATCGTTCTGACAGATGTATAGGCTCGCGTCAATTCCATAAGTGTGAAGCGCCTCTTCGAAGCCCTTTACGACTCCAGCAATGACGTTAAGTAATGCGCCGTTCAGCAACGACGCGTTCTCACGCTCGAGCAATCCAATACTTCCAATCTCATGAGACAACGTCACAGGCATATCTGCGCCAAGTACTTGCTTCGCTAGTTCTTCGACACGTTTCTCCTGCGAGGTATTCACTGGGGAGAACACACCACAGATCGCAACCGCTTCGACTTCACCCTTCATTTTCAAAAAGCAGTCTAGAATCTCTTCTTCATCCATTTCAACAATCGTGCGGCCATCATATTCATATCCACCATGAACAACATAAGCATGTGGGCAAACCGTTGCCTTAAGTGTATCGTCCCAATCCGCAAGTGGAGGAACCGCAGTTGTTGCCGGTGCCCCGATTCGAATCAAGCCGACTTTCCCCAAGTGCTTGCGCTCTACAATAGCATTCGTACAGTGCGTAGTTCCGAGCATTGCATAACGAATCTGCACCGGATTCACACTACTCTCTGCTAACAAACGACGGATGGATTCAGTAATGCCTTCATTCACATCACTTGTGGTATGCACTTTTATCGTATGAATGGTGTTTAGCTTGGAGTCGAGCAAGGCTGCATCTGTATTTGTCCCGCCGACATCAATCCCAATGCGGTATATTTCTTCCATGTTGTCTACATTCGTATGAGACATTACTCTGCTCCCCCTTTCTCTGCTGCCAATTGTTCAATTGGAACATAAGGTGCATCATAGCCAAAATATTGTGGACCTACCGTCTCGAGGCCCTTTGGTGAACGCCATTTCGGATCACAAGGGAAACCAACCACACTAACCCGAGCACCGTATTTCAAATTCTCAGTCGTGATTGGCATACCGGTATCCTGATCAAGCACAGATATCAGGTCAGGAGTAATAGCAATTGAATGTCCATCTTCTGTGGCAAGAAGGAACTCATTCTGGAAGAACAAAGTCATCGTACGTCCCTTTTTAGCATCTGTACCTTCGAAGATCGCTTCACCGCGTGTAAATCCACCTTCTGTACGACGGCGAATGTCTACTGCCTTACCCTGGAACAACGCATATCCATTCAGCTGCTTCAGCAGCATTTCAATTGGATTCTGCTTCAATTCCTTGGACTCAAACAATGTTTTTCCGATTTCATACGCAAGCGTCAAGGTATGTGGAATTGCACTTTGCTTTACCTGCGCTCCAGTTACCGGATAATCACAAATCGAAGCTGATCCGCCCATTTGAATCGTAACCGCACGCGCCATCCGCTCTTCCCAAACACCGTCGATCGCATGCATAAGCACACCGTTGCCGCGTTCATCTGCCATCGTAATCGGACTGCAGTCAATACCGTCCAAGTAGAATGTCACCATTTGCGATTCTGGAAAAGCCCGTCCCATGGCATCCGCATCTACGATAGGAATATTGCGTTCCGCAGCCGTAATTACGGGAACCAGAGAGTTACCGCCACCGACCTCAATCGGCATAATGGCGCTCACCTTGCGGTCCAGCTCTTTCTCAATCATATCCAAAGGCTTGATCATTTGCTGAATCGAAGGAATCTTCTCATTCATAACCGTAGGTGCGCCAATCATGGATATAGGAACAACCAATGCATCGTCCTCCAGATCCTCAGGACTTACTAAACGAACAGGACCATATTTGCGAATAGCTTCCATCGCCATCAATTTACCAATATGCGGGTCACCGCCCCCGCCTGTTCCAAGAACGGCTGCACCAACAGCAATGTATTGCACCGCTTGTTCATTTAATTCTGTTAGTTTGTGATTTCTCATGTTGTTATCCCTTCTTTGTCATGATTTTGCCGACAATCCACTGCACGATAAAGGCGAACATAAACGCATCTAATGCCGGTACGCTCGTGATTTGGAACCATCCAAATCCATCTGGCGCTGCGGTTGTCATAAAAGCGAACAACGTAGCTGCAACCCACACCGCTAAGGAGCGAATCACCCAGTTCTTATTGCGATCCAGACCTTCAAAAGTGAATTTCTTTCGATCTACAAGCAAAAATTCGGACGTGTAGATCCCCCCGATTGGAGAGACAAACACCGTAATAATATTTAGGAAAGATAAAAACTTATCATAGATGCCAAATACGGCAAGCAACGTAGCAAAGATACCTGCCACAATAGTAATTAGCTTTTTCGGAACCTTTTGGAACACGACAGAGAACCCTAGCGAAGCAGAATATAAATTGTTCGTGTTTGTCGTCCATTGGGCAAGGGTTAAGACGATAATGGCTGGAAGCCCAAGTCCTAGCGCAATGAAAATATTCGTCAGATCATCTGTGTCCATAATTCGAGATAGGAAAATAGCTACAATCGTCATGAAGCTGTTACCCACAAAGAAGCCGATAAAGGCCGCGGTTATAGCATGCTTCGGTGTGCGCGCCCAACGAGCGATATCCGGTGAAAGCACCGTGCCGACAATAAAGATACCAATAACAAGCGAGATCGCTGTCCCCATCGGGATCGCTGCTCCGCTAATCGGTTCCCACACGGCTGAAGCTCCTTTGGTGTGGAACGCGGAATAAATAGCCACTCCGATAAACAAAATAAGCAATGGTACGGACCAGGTGCTTAGTCGTTCAATAGATTGATATCCCCAAATAGCTGTCGACATCATCAAAAGCCCACCTATGAATGAAAGCACCCCTAAGGACAGATGAATATCCCATAATTGACTAAAAGCAGTCTGCATATTCGAAGCGAAGAAGCCGACCTGCACCCCAAACCAACCGAGTGAGAAAATACCGAGGATAACCGCTACGACACGTGCACCCACATTTCCGAATAGAAACCGAGAGATCATCGATGTCGATAACCCTGTTTTCGCCCCTACATACGCACATAACGCTCCGATTACCCCTAGGATTAACGAACCGATTATTGTTGCTGTGAGTGAATCCGTCAGATTCATTCCATTGCCAAGCTGAGCACCCAAGAACATCGCTGATAGGTCAATTCCGATGGCGATCCAGACGAGCGACATAGATAGCCATTTTTTACGCAAATGCGCTGGAACCGGCTCTCTCTCAAAATCCCCCGAGCTAAGCTCGTTCCCCTTTACTTCACTTACTTCTGCCATTCTCCCCATCCCCTTGTTGTTATCTTCTTCTGTAGCGCTATGAGGACGCACCTTTCCAATACATTTCAAACGCATGGTTTAGCTTACGCTCATAAATTCCCTTAGAAGTGTAATAGAAATACTGCATGCTTAATCCATCCATCAAGTTGAGAAAAGCATCTGCGAGAAGCTGCACGGATTGATCGCGAATTATGCCCTCTTCCATTCCTTTCAAGATGAATTGTTCAATGATCTTCGTCAGCATCGCGTCGGACTCTAGAAATGCTTCCTCAATCGTTTCCTTTAAGAATGCCGGTGGGAATACCACATACCTCAGTACAATTTTGCTTGCTTCAGGGCTCTTCTGATAGAACTCATACTGTCTAGACAATATGCCTCGTAGACTTTCCTGCGCACTCAATACTTTCTGCTCTTCCGATAGCTCTTGAATATAAGTGTTATAGGACTGCATAGCCTCACGAAAGACCGTCATAAACAAATCTTCTTTATTCTCAAAAAAGGCATAGATCGCCGGAGTCTTCACGCCAACTTCCTTCGCAATTTCAGAGAGAGCCGTACCCTCGTAACCCTTCTCTCCGAATAGTCGCATCGCTACTTCTTTCAACTTGTTTTTGGTCAAGACATTCCACATCCCTTACTTACTTAATTAACGTTAATTAAAAAACACTATACATCTTTATGCATAATAATTCAATGTTTTTCATAAAAAAAATAGCCCTCAATACATACAAAAAAAGCCGACCAACATCAGGATAATCCCTGAATTATGATCAGCTGAACGGTGAGCTGGGTTTACTTTAGAAGCAAAGTTGTTAATGTAATCTTTCATCAAACATGAGTTGAATTTGAATACCAAAGGGATCCTCAATGATACCGTAGGCTTTACTAAACACATTGCTGGATAACGGAGAAATAATTTTCACGCGCTCGTCTGTGATTAAGCTTTTATAAAAACCTTCAATCCCCTCTAAATCAGCACTTTGAATACATAATGAAGTGTTATTGCCCACTGTATATTTCTCATTCGTATTCATTGTATCTTCTGCTATCATTATTTTTGTTTTTCCGATTAACAGGACAGAGTGAGTAATATAATCCTTATTTTCATCCGTAAGCTGTATGGAGCTGTCACGTTCTGCGAGTTGTTGATAGGTAACACGTAACAATTCCTCTGCATCAAAATGCTTTTTGTAAAATTCTATAGCTTCCTTGGCTCTTCCCTTCATCGATAAGAAAATAGCTACTTCTAGTGTTGTACTCATAGTGTAAGTCTCCTTCGTATATTTGATATGTGATCTTAAACTTATTATGATATATAAAGGTATCAAAACATGACACCTTAATAAGGAGCTTTTTATATGAAGAAATCAGAACGATTAAATGACATGATGAGATACTTAAACGGGCGAGAGTTTTTTAATCTAAGTAACCTTATGGAGAAATACAATATTTCAAAAAGCACAGCGCTACGTGATGTTACTTCATTAGAACAATTGGGTATGCCTATTTTCGCGGAACATGGAAGACACGGACGTTATGGTATTCTAAAAAACAGATTGTTATCCCCTATTATTTTCACGATAGATGAAGTCTATGCGCTGTATTTTGCCATGCTGACGTTAGAATCTTATCAATCTACACCCTTTCATCTAAGTGTTAACAAGCTAAACGAAAAGTTCGAGCACTGTCTATCGAGTACACAAATCAACCAGATTCACAAAATGAAAAAGGTCCTGCAATTCGAAATGTATCAGCATAAGCATGTCAGCCGTTTTTTAGATAAAATCCTAGCAAGTATTCTAAATGAGAGTGCCTGTAACATTGAATATACAAAAGAAAACCAAACAAAAAGCTACCCTGTTCAATTCTTTAGGATTTCCGCTAAGTTTGGTCAATGGTATGCCACTGGAATAGAGCTTACGATGAATACATATAGAGTTTTTAGATGTGATCGAATAACCTTCATTGAAGAAGAGGAAAGCAAAGCTCGTTATTCTATAGAAGAACTTCTTAGTCGTTCATTAAAAATCTATCAGTCTGCGAAAAGTATTGACTTTGAAGTTGAGATTGCGGAACAAGCAAAGGATATTTTTTATAAAGAACATTATCCTTCTATGGAAATAGAGGTTGGTCCGAAAACAGTCATTAAGGGATTCTACAATCCAGGTGAAGAGGATTTCTTGGCTAATTATTTTATGCGATATGGTCATGCTGTTACATCCGTGAAACCTGAAGCCTTAAAACAAATAATCAAAGATAAGTTAGAGCAACTCGTAAATCACTATCAAAAAATATAAAACTAATCAAAAGGGGTGAAAAACATAGCTTGGAGAACTGCCTTAGCCTTTTTGAGGTTGCGCGTATCCAGTAGGTTAAGCATGTCTACGATTTGACTCATTTCATCGTTTTCCACTGGCTCAAGAGATGCTCCGGTAGTTAATAGTTCTTTTTCAGCAACAGATTCCGAATGAACCCATGACGCTTGCAAAGTATCCTCGAAGGCTTGGATTATAAATAACAATTCATCTGTGTTATATCTCTGTAGAAACCGGGTTATCCCTTTATTCATCTGCTTATGTAGGGCTAAATGCAAATCGAATATTTCTTTCCCTAGAGGTGTTGTAAGAAAAAGCACTTCTTTTTTATTATCGGGGAGAAACTCCGTGCGAATAATTTCCTGTTGTACTAATTTTCTAGTGATTTTGGACACGCTGCCTTTTGGAATTCCGAATTGCTTCGAAATGGTAGTGCCATTCACCGGCTCAAGCTGTCCAATCGCATCTATTACATGCAGCATCATGACTGTGGAGTCTTGGAGGAAATCAATGATAAGGGGATTACTGCAGTTCTGAATCAACCATTCCTTCTCTTCGTCATCCTCCGATTGAAATTGCTTTTGTAATTGGGGAATCATCTCTATTAATTTTTTTATCAAAATATCCTTATTAGGTAAGTTCTCGAAAGAATGCGTCACTGTTAAGTCTCCTCGTAAATTCATCTTATGCTCATTTTAACAAGACACAGCTCATAAATAAAGTTTCCTAGAAATAATATTGACAACAAGGAAACTTAAAACGTATTATTGTTTCCATAGTTAATATTTAATTTCGAGGAAACAATAAATCATAAAGAAGGTGTTTATATGAATGTCTTAATTATTTTTGATCATCCCTACGGCGCATCAGCGTCCGAGAATATCCCCCATCAGCGAAGCTATTCCGCAGCCTTATTAGCCTCCGTTATGCGAGGTCTTACCACCAAAGGTCATACGATTGATCTTATCGACCTGCATGCCGATGGATTTGATCCAGTCATGTCACGCGAAGAACTCACTGCTTGGCGACAAAAGAAAACCACCGACCCGCAAGTCGCCAATTATCAGCAGCGTCTTATAGCAGCGGATCATATCGTCTTCATTTTTCCTATATGGTGGGAAGCCATGCCCGCTCTTACCAAAGGTTTTCTTGATAAGGTATTCGCAAAAGGCATTGTCTACGAAGAAACTAAACCTGGGCGGCCCTTCAAATGCTTGCTCCCGAATATTAAAGGAGTGTCCCTGCTGACCGTAATGAACACACCCGACTTCTTTTATCGCTGGATTTTTGGCAACCCCATCACCAAAATTCTATTCAGAGGCACCTTCCGCAAAATGGGAATACGGAAGAACCTCCGTTGGTATAATTATGCCGGGATGTCAGATCGCAGCTTAGAAGAGCGGGTGAAGCATCTTGATAAAACTGAACAACGGTTTGCACGACTGGACTAAACTAGACTAGATCAAATTACTCAAGCGCTGACTGATTCTGAGGCTAGCCTAATATAAAAAACCACGCCAATAACTGGCGTGGTTTAGTTAAATTCATTAAAATTCTTCATACGATGCGGGATCTTGATCAGCTATGCGACCTGTTGGCGAGGTTAATGCGGAAATAACGGTCATCTCAGCTTCCGATAATTGAAAATCAAAAATATTCAGATTATCGCGCTGATGCTCTAGAGAAGAAGCCTTTGGAATGGGAATAGCCCCAAGCTGTATATGCCAACGTAAGATAACTTGCGATATCGATTTATTATGAACCTTGCCTATTTCCGCTATTTTCTCATTTTCCAGTACGCTGCTAGCTCGTCCCAATGGACTCCACGATTCAATCACTACCCCATGCTCTTTGTTCCATGCACGTTGCTCTTCCTGATTAAAATGAGGATGCAGCTCAATCTGATTCATGCTCGGCGCTACGCCAGTTTCTTGTATCAAACGCTCGATATGCTCCGGCAAAAAGTTACATACACCGATGGAGCGGATCAAACCTTGTTTCCGTGCCTCGATCATCGCCTGCCAGGCTTCAACATATAAATTCACTCTAGGGTTAGGCCAGTGGATGAGATAGAAATCATAATAATCCAACCCGGCTCTGAATAAAGACTCCTGTATGGTGGCTAATGCTTCTTTATAAGAGTGATGGCGACCTGGCAGCTTGGAAGTAATGAGCAGTTCTTCCCTAGGCACAGAAGTTTGCCGAACAGCCTGGCCTACAGCACCTTCGTTCTCATAATTAAACGCAGTGTCGATCAGACGATAGCCAACATCAATCGCCTTAGTGATGTTTTGTGCTCCCTCAGTACCATTTAACGCGTAAGTACCAAAACCAATAGCAGGCACCTTCACTCCATCGTTCAATATGATTTCAGGTATTCTCTCAGTCATCGTCGCACTTCTCCTTTGTTGTCATTTAAGCCCCTGCCGATCCATCTTATAATTATTATAACATCTTCATAGTAAACTCAATCATTGGGTTACCTGAACAACCTCTAGCTTATTGGTAAGCCGCTTTCGTGGGCATCCGATTTATTTTTTATAGTAAAATGAATCTACAGCACTGGATTTTCGTAATGTTATGAAGTAAAAGTAGAGATAAGAGGTGTACCCAATGAAGGAGCAATATCCAGCTAGGCTTGAATTGTTCGCAGACAACGCTCAGAGGATCAAAAAAGCTTTTCCATGGCAAAATGCAATGGTTAATCGGTTAGCGGCACTATTGTATGCTGTAGAGGACAAAGTTGCAGATGACGAAGCCATTCGTGCTAGCTACGAGCTAATTAAGGAGAGTACCGGGATTTTCTCTCAATTTAGAGGGGCTTCGGTGATCAGCATTGCTGCCCTGCTTTCACTTTCTGACGAAAAGGAAACTCTGCTTGCAAACACATTTGCCGTGTATGATTTAATGAAGGAAGCCAAATTCAGAGCCTCTGATTATCTCGTCGTTGCTGCCTATCAAATCGCTGCTAATGCAACATCGGATCGATATCAGCGTACGGTAGAACGAGCAAAGCTATTTTATGATAGTATGAAGGCAAAACATCGTTTCCTTACCGGACAAGACGATTATATCTTCTCCGCTATGCTTGGTCTTTCCGATATCGATGTTGAGAGTGGCGTGGACCGCATGGAGCAGCTCTATGTAACACTTAAGCCCGAATTTATGTCAGGCAACAGTGTGCAAGCCCTGACCCAGGTATTGGTTCTTGGGGAAGAAGCCCCTCAAGCAGCGGACCGTGAGGACATCGTTACTGATGTCTCAGAGACTTACGAATTTTTGCGTACAAAAAAGGGCTTCGGTAACTGGTCTATTGGCAAGCAGGAATTACTGCTCTTGTCTTCTGCACTGGTAGCCTTCAGATCTGTGGAGGATGTACAAAACGGCGTATTAACTACGATGCTCTCCACCAACATTACCAATATTGTGATTGCTCAGCAGGCGGCTCTTGCCGGGGCAGCGGCTGCGTCAGCTGCGGCTGCAGCTGCAGCTTCTTCTTCGAATTAGATTGAATCGTGAGGGAAAGACATGGACTCCATAAAAAGCTTCACAACTAGAAATGAAGAATTGTTAAACCGTTTACTGAACATTTGGGAATCATCCGTGCGGCATACTCATCTTTTTCTAACCGAGCCGGATATTGATGCTTTGCGGCCGCTGGTCACGCAGGCGCTTGAGGGCATAAGCGATTTGTTTGCTTTTACTGATGATCAAGAGCAGGTGATTGGCTTCTTAGGGGTTCAGAATAATAAGATTGAAATGCTGTTCGTAGAACCTGCTGCAATGGGAAAAGGGGTTGGAAAAGCGCTCCTAGCTTATGTCATGCAGGAACTCGACGTACACCTCGTGGATGTGAATGAGCAAAATCCCCAAGCTTTAGGTTTCTATGAGCATATGGGATTTCAGGTTTTTGAGCGTTCAGCACTAGATGAACAAGGTAATCCTTTTCCTATCCTGCACATGTCGCTTAAGTAGCTTTTTCCTAAGAAGGAGACAGTTCGATGCATTTTAGTATCGTAAAAGACAACAGAGCAGCGATTCTCTCGTTTGAGAACGCTGCTCTGTTGTTTAGTTGTCTGCAGTTTAGGTTGGCGAAGCTAGGAGCGGATAGAAGGGAGTTAGGAGGAGTTAGAAGCAGATAGGAGGAGCTAGGCGAAGCAGCTTCGAGTATTCGGTTCAGCTGTATCTACTTCTGCATCTACTTCTGCATCTGCATCTGCATCTGCATCTGCATCTACTTCTACTTCTTCATCTACATTTACTTCTACTGCTACTGCTTCTGCTTCTGCTTCTGCTTCTGCTTCTGCTTCTGCTTCTACTTCTACTTCTACTTCTACTTCTACTTCTACTTCTACTTCTACTTCTACTTCTACTTCTACTTCTACTTCTACTTCTACTTCTACTTCTACTTCTACTTCTACTTCTACTTCTACTTCTACTTCTACTTCTACTTCTACTTCTACTTCTACTTCTACTTCTACTTCTACTTCTACTTCTACTTCTGCTTCTACTTCTACTTCTACCTTTACATCTACTTCTGCAACTACTTCTAAATCTACGCATATCCCCTCATGCACATCACCCAATCAAAGCTCTCTGTTGCTTGCGGACTCAGATGACGCTATTTGCTCATTTATCGCCCTTGAAGCACAGTTTCGACTCCAGTGTCGCTATTCTATAGAAAGAGCATCATTTCTGGCGTTTTTTATGCCAATAGCTGCTATGGAGTCCGATATCATTCCAAATGACGGATAATCCGTCGTTTAAGGTCACCTGGGTCCGATAGGGTCCGATAGGGTCCGATAGCGTCGGGCATAGATTCAGATAGCAAACAATATCGTCAGAAATCATCGGATGGCATCGATAGCGAACGATAGCGGCGGTTCCTAACCATCCCCAGTTACTTACGGACCCAGATGACACTATTTGCTCATTTGTCGCCTTTGAGGCATAGTTTCGGACTCCAGTGTCGCTATTACATAGAAAGAGCCGCATTTCTGACGTTTTTTATGCCAATAGCTGCTATGGAGTCCGATAACATCCCAAATGGCGGATAATCCGGCGTTTAAGGTCATCTAGGTCCGATAGCGTCGGGCATAGATTCAGATAGCAAACTATATCGTCAGAAATCGTCGGATGGCATCCGATAGCGAACGATAGCGTCGATTCCTAACCATCCCCTGTTCCTTACAGAGCCAGATGACTCTATTTGCTCATTTATAGCCTTTGAGGCATAGTTTCGGACTCCAGTGAAGCTATCCATAGAAAAAGCCGCAGCTATGGCGTTTTTAGATGCTATTCCACCGACTTCAAAGCCTCTATCATATGGATTCGTTTGAGCTTAATATGCATGAACGCCATGACAATACCGGAGAACAACAGTGTTAGGAGCGCCGCATAAATATAACTTGGCCACTTGATGATCGGAGCGAACATCGTCGCATCCAGCTCAGCCGTCTTCAGGACGAAGCTATGCAGCACTATGCCGAGACCCGATCCAGCCACAATACCGAGTAGGCTAAGCAGCATATTCTCGCGGTAAATATACATGGTTACTTCTTTGTCGTAGAAGCCCAGTACCTTAATGGTAGACAGCTCCCGGATCCGCTCGGACACATTGATATTGGTCAAATTGTAGAGGACGACAAAAGCCAATGCCGCCGCTGAAACAATGAGCACCAAGGTTACAACGTCCATACTCTTCATAGTCTCATCGAAGGCGGAGCCTACACTGCTGGAAAAGCTGATGGCAGCGACGCCCTCATTAGCCGTCAGCTTTTCACCAAATTTGTCTTCCCATGTTTTATCATGTGCGGTGTAGTTCAGCAGTTCTGTGTTAAATACTGGTTTTTCTCCGAACACAGAAGCATAATACGCCGGTGTCATATAAACATAGTGCATTACATAATTCTCTGTAATCGCCGCGACCTCAATCTCGAATGTTTCATTATCTTTGTCCACCACGGTCAATTTATCACCAGACTCCAGCCCATACAGCTTAGCCAGCTTCTCTGAGATAATAGCCCCATCATCCGTAAGCATCCGCCCTTCTCCACTTTTTCGATCCCGCAACTCCACGAAATCAGATAGAGAGTCAACGGAGGTAGGAACGAACAGATGAACCTCTTGATCATTTACACCACTAGCGTGTGCGGTCATCCGTTCTTGCGCCACACTCAGCGTCCCAGTTACTGCAGATTCACCAGTGATTAGTTGGTCGTAGGCTTTTAGCACATCGGCAGACACATCTTCATGCAGTGCCACAAGTGCATCATATTTCATAATCGTGCCGAACTGCGACCCGGCGATGCTGCCAATTGAATCCTTGAGACCAAATCCCGTCAGGATCAGCGCTGTACAGCCAGCCACACCGAATACAGTCATGAACATCCGCTGCTTATAGCGGAATAGATTCCGTGCGGTAACCTTTTGGACAAAGCTCAAACGCTTCCATATAAAAGTGACCCGCTCCAGTAAAATACGCTGGCCACTCTTTGGTGCCTTCGGACGCATCAATACGGAAGCATTGCTGCGTAATTCTACCCGTGAAGCAATCCACGCCGTCAACGTAGTACATATTAACGCTACGATAACGGATATGATCGAATACGAAAGATAGAAATTCTTCGTGATATCCGGCAAGTTATAGATTGCACTATACGCATCGTAGATAATACCCGGAAACAGGGTAAAACCAACCGCAAGACCCGCAATTGAAGCCGCCAGACTGGCAAGCGTACCATAGACCAGGAATTTGGCCATGATGTCGCGGTTAGCATAACCAAGTGCTTTCAGGGTCCCGATCTGCAGGCGATGCTCCTCAACCATCCGTGTCATGGTCGTCAAGCTGACCAGCGCAGCAATCAGGAAAAAGAACACAGGAAACGCACTCGCAATCGCCGACAACCGATCAGCGTTATCTTTATATTCGGCATATCCCGGATTAGCGCTTCGGTCAGTAACGTAGACCTTAAGTTGCTCCAGCTCTGCAAGCTTTTGCTCCCCTGCCGCCAATTCTTCCTTGGCAGAAGCAAGTCCGGCAGCAATTGCCTTCATGCTTGCAGCCTGTTCCTGCTGCACTTCCTCCGGCTGGCGCTGCAAATCCGCAAGCTGCTGCTCGGCGGCGGCCACCTTTGCGCGGCCACCAGAAAGCTCTTTCTCGCCTTCCGCCCGCAGCTCAGCAAGCCGTGCTTCCGGCACGCCGGACATCGCCTGCTCTACAGCATGGGTATGCTGTTCGATCAGATCTTCATACTCCGGCGAATAAGCCTTCACCCCAGTTGTATCCTTAAATGACAGATAGGCTTCCGTATACACCGGAAGCTTGAAATCTGACTCCGGGATCGCGGCGAACGCATCCGCCGTACCTTTGCCGATCCCACTGGTGCCACGGGTACTTTGCTCAATAAACTGTGGACTTCTAACAAAGCCAACTACGGTATACTCCAGTGTCTCGAAGCTGTTCGACAGCTCCGCATCCGTACCGTTTCCACTGAAAGATACCTTGTCACCCAACGCATATTCTTCCGTTAGCTTATCGTCCAGCACGATTTCACCGGAATGCTCCGGTAGATGGCCTTCAATAATACGGTATTGATTAAGTGGTTTATCCGTGTTGTAAGAATTGACTTTAAGTATTAAGGCATTATCACCCATGAATACATCTGCGCTATAGCTCGGCTGAATCTCATCGATCCCCTGTACATTTCTGAGTAACTCGATGTTGTCTTCAGTCAGGCCGTAGTTAGTCTGCACCTTCAGATCCATCAAGCGCTGCTCTTTGTAAAAGATTCCAGCTGTATTCAGCATATCTGGCCCTGTAGCCTTGATTCCGGCAAAAAAGCTGACGCCTAACATAATAATTGCAAAAATCGAAATAAACCGGGCTTTGGTATGCCCAATTTCACGAAAAATATCTTTCCACAATGCACGCTTTTTCATAGATGCCTTCTCCTTACCATTCAATATCGTCAACGGATACCGGCGAAGGATTGATCACCATCTTCCGTACCTTAGCGTTGTTAATCTCTATAACCCTGTCAGCCATCGGAGCGATCGCCAGATTATGTGTAATTACGATGACCGTTGTCCCGGTGTTACGACAAGTATCCTGCAGCAGCTTCAGCACCTGCTTGCCGGTGTTATAATCTAGCGCTCCTGTCGGCTCGTCGCAGAGCAGCAGCTTCGGCTGTTTAGCCAACGCTCTGGCGATAGCGACACGTTGTTGCTCACCACCGGACAACTGAGCCGGGAAATTATCTAACCGCGCGCCCAGACCCACATCCTCCAGCACCTTACGTGCATCTAGTGCACGCGGGGAAATCTGCGAAGCAAGCTCAACATTTTCCAGTGTGGTCAGATTAGGCACTAGATTATAGAACTGAAATACAAAACCTACGTCATTTCGGCGGTAGCCTGTCAGCTCCTTGGCACTAAACTTAGCGATATCAATGCCATCCACAATGACCTGACCTTCATCGGCGGAATCCATTCCACCCAGAATATTAAGCACTGTAGATTTACCCGCACCACTTGGGCCGACGATCACGGCAAATTCACCTTTTTTTATCTCAAAATCAATCCCGTCATTCGCGACAATTACATTCTCGCCCATCTTGTAACGCTTGTACTCCCCTTTTACAGCAACAAAACTCATTCCTCTTCCTCCTGTCCCTATCCGAACTAAGTCTAATTACTCTACATTGTCTCAGTTTATCATAATTAGAACGCTCAAGCCCGAATGGCAAACCCTCATTACACAAGGTGAAATTCACATCATTAATAAGTTCATTTTTTTGTAACAATAATGTAACAAGGAAATTTTACCGTAAACGATACTTAGTCATTTGATAATGTTATAATCACTTTGTTTTATTTACTCTTTTCAGGCAAGAGTGAAAGAACAAGAACAATCAGAAACAGGTGATCAGATGTTCGAACTGAAATGGCTATGGCAGAACCTAGAGGGAAACCGGACGCGATACATTCTGGCACTCTGCCTTTCGGTGGTGGGCTCAAGTCTTACAATCGTGAATCCGTACATCAGTCAGCGCATTGTCGATACGTTTATAGCCGGTGACAACGCCCTGCAGAATCTTACACAAGAACGGCAATTATTAATTATGCTCTGTCTGGGCATGATTGGATTTTCTCTACTGCGCACAGGTCTCGCATATTTCACGACCATGCAGTACGAGATATCCTCGCAAAATATGATGTACAATGTCCGCATTTATTTGTACAACAAAATTCAGGGACAGGACAGAAAATACTACGATCATAATCGTACCGGCGATCTCATGACCAAGATGACAGGCGATCTGGACATGGTCCGTCACTCTATGGCCTGGATTTTTAAGACGATCATTGAATCGCTAACGATCTTCCTTGCCGCCGTTATCTATTTTTTCACTATAGATGCGGAACTGACGCTGTGGATGCTTATCCTGTCACCGCCCATTTTTATCGTGGCTTACATATTCGCTAAACGCGTCCGTCCTATGTATATTGACCTGCGTGAACGGCTGTCCCAGCTTAACACGACTACACAGGAGAATATCTCAGGCAACCGTGTGGTCAAGGCTTTTGCCCGCGAGGAATTCGAGGTCGAAAAATTCACAGAGAAGAATGTCAACTATTCTACGGCGAACAAAAAGGCCGCCCTTGTATGGCTTGATTATTTTCCTTATCTGGAATCCTTCGCTCAGGGCTTCAACGTAATTCTTATGTTGGTTGGTGGTTTGTTCCTTATGAACGGCCGGATCACCTTCGGTGAGTTTATGGCCTTCTCTTCGCTTATTTGGGCTATATCGAACCCTATGCGCAACATCGGTATCATTATCAACGACATTCAGCGCTTTTTTGCGAGCTTGTCCAAAATCGTAGATATCTATTATGCCCGGCCAAATATTGTTAACGAGCATACTGTCACTGACAAACGCCGTTATGAAGGCCGTATTGAATTCGATCATGTCCGCTTTAAATATGATAGCGCTATCGTACTGGACGATATTAGCTTTACCGTTGAACCCGGTGAAACTGTAGCAATCATGGGCGCGACAGGATCAGGCAAAACAACAATCATCAACCTCATCCCTCGCTTCTACGATGTAGCTGAAGGGCGCGTACTAGTAGACGGTGTTGATGTTCGGCAGCTGGAGCTTGATGAACTTCGTGGAAATATCGGCATGGCGACCCAAGATGTACTTTTGTTCTCTGATACCATTGATGGAAACATCGCCTATGGCGATCCTGATCTTCCGGAAGAAGATGCAATGGGTTATGCAGAGCTCGCAGCCGCACACGACTTCATTACCAAAATGCCTGAAGGTTATGATACCGTTGTCGGGGAACGCGGAGTCGGACTGTCGGGAGGGCAAAAGCAGCGTATTGCCTTAGCGCGTGCTTTGGCGGTACACCGTCCTATCCTGATTCTCGATGATACGACCTCTGCGGTCGACCTTGAGACGGAGGAGCATATCCAAAAAAGTCTACGTGAACTGGACTATCCTTGTACGAAAATTATTATTGCGCAGCGTGTATCTACTACCTCGCAAGCGGACCGTATTCTCATTCTGGATGGCGGGAAGCTAGTTGAGGAAGGGACTCACACTGAACTGCTGGCGAAACGTGGTTACTATTACGAAGTGTTTAAACTGCAGAACGAGGGTATTGGAAGGCAGGTGACCGCAAGTGGCAAGGAATAAATTTGACGTCGATGAAAATCTTGAATCGCCGTTTAATATAAAACACTTCCGGCGTGCGATGGTATATATCAAACGAAAGAAAACGCCAATGATTGTTGCGTTCGTGCTCAGTGCACTTTCAGCAGCCATTTCACTGTCGGCTCCGCTGATCATGCAACATGTCATCGACGTGACCATTCCGGCAAAAGAGAAGCTTGCACTGCTGGGTTGGGCTGCACTGATGCTTGTGACCATCGTGGTCAGTGTTTATCTGGCTACGATACGCTCGCGCATCATGACGAGTGTTGGGCAGGATATTATTTTTGACATCCGAACGGATTTGTTTAAGCATCTGCAAGAATTGCCTTTCAAATATTATGACGACCGCCCACAGGGCAAGATCCTTATCCGGGTCGTAAACTACGTCAACGCCGTTTCAGATGTGCTGTCCAACGGGATTATCAACTTTATTCTAGAAATCGTGAATTTACTCTTTATCGCAGCCTTCATGTTCGCTGTCGATGTACGACTCTCATTTGTCATCCTTGCCGGACTGCCAGTCTTCCTTGGCATCATGCTGCTGATCAAAACCCGGCAACGCCGGGCATGGCAAGCAGTGTCCAACAAAAGCTCCAACCTAAATGCCTATCTGCAAGAGAGCATCAGCGGTATTGGTGTGACACAAATGTTCTCCCGGGAACAACGTAACGAAGGAATCTTCACACGTCTCGCGGGTAATTTCCGTAAAGAATGGATGAAGGCTCAACGTTACAACTTACTTATTCCGTTCTCCGTAGACAACTTATCTACGATCGTTACATCATTGATTTTCCTTGTAGGCCTACTAACACTGAGTCCTCAAGACATGACCCTCGGTGTCATTCTGGCGATGAGCAGCTACGCTGCCCGCTTCTGGCAGCCGATTCTGAATCTTTCGAACCTGTACAATAACTTCATCAACGCCGTTGCCTATCTTGAGCGTATCTTCGAAACGCTGGATGAACCGGTTACCGTCAGTGATATTCCGGATGCAAAAATACTGCCATCTGTACAGGGCCATGTCACCTTCGACGATGTAACTTTCGCCTATGACCCGGGGCTTAATATTCTGGAGAATATCTCCTTCAAGGTCAAAGCGGGAGAAAGCATCGCGCTGGTAGGACCCACAGGTGCGGGCAAAACAACCGTCGTCAATCTAATCTCACGCTTTTATAACATTTCCAGTGGTCAGATTCTGATCGACGGCCAGGATATCTCGCAGGTGACGTTAAAATCTCTTCGCAGCCAGATGGGGATTATGTTACAGGATAGCTTCATCTTCTCCGGTACCATTCTGGACAATATTCGGTACGGCCGACTGGATGCGACCGAAGAAGAAGTAATCGCCGCTGCAAAGGCCGTTTGCGCCGACGAATTCATCCGTGAATTCGATCAAGGCTACATGACAGAGGTCAATGAACGTGGCTCCAAGCTGTCTCAAGGACAGCGGCAGCTCATTTCGTTCGCAAGAACACTTTTAGCAGATCCGCGCATTCTCATCTTGGATGAAGCCACTTCTTCCATTGATGCGAAGACTGAGCGCTTATTGCAAAAAGGGCTGAATGAACTGCTTAAGGGACGCACCTCGTTCATTATCGCGCATCGCCTCTCCACCGTAAAAAACTGCGATCGTATTATGTACGTATCTAACAAAGGCATCGCGGAAAGCGGCTCACATGATGAGCTTATCGCACAGCGGGGCCTTTATTACCGCCTCTACACAGCACAGAAGATGGAAGCTTAATTGAAGAAATACCAAAAGAGCTCAGGCCGATTTGCAGCCTGAGCTTTTTTGGTGTTTTATATTTTCAAAAAATATCAAAAACTAATCTATCGCCGTCCAAATATTTAGCGCAAGTGAGCGAACCGCAAGGTTCGTGTGATTTCTGTACAACCGCAGACGCTCTGCAGGCTCTGGACTCCACAATAGAGCACTTCCGGCAACTTCAAGCAACGAAAGTCCAATATACTGAGATTCGTAACGGCTCTCAGACCCTAGAACATCTACAATTTCCAATAAAGTTTCCGGACTCCAGTATCCCGTGCTCTCTTCTAAATTATACGCGACCTGCTTATAAACATCGCTTAATAGCTGGGACTGATTTGAAATAGTGGTAACGATCCGATTCAGATAATTGGCGGATTCCTCCACGTTATTCCAGTCTATTGCTGCTATATACAATTTCATCACAGCTTGCTGTAAGGTCTCATCAGATGCCAGACAGTCAATCAGATCCGTATACAAAGGGATAAGGTGCATCCGGGTGATTTTTGGCAAAGCTATCAGCTGGTTGACTAATTTCAGTAGACGTTGCCGATGAGGCAAATCTCTTTTGGCAGTAGCGTTCCATTCATCACTTATCGCTGCACTAACCAGTCTCTGACATACACCAACTACTACCTCATTGATCTTACCATCGCGACAGGTTTCTACCAGCGTATTCATAGCAGTTTCCCATCTAGTGCTGTCTTCCAAATCCGTAATAGACTGAGCGGTGGCAGCTGCAACAATCCCTTCATTTCCATTTGTCCACCGCATCATAGAAATGAAAGCATATCTGCCAATATACGCATCCTGGTGCCTTGCAATTTCAAGGATTAATCCTAGATAACGTGGTCTAAAGTCTAGCGGAAGAGCATTAGGCTGTTGAGATAATAAACTTCCTGCGATGTCACTTTCTGATGAAGAAGCCATTGTACTTAACATGTCCCAAGCGCGTTCATCATCTAAAAGCTGTTTCGCAGCATGCCCTATGGCTATGATTACATCCTTGTGTGCATTGGGTTTCTCCAACTCGTTCATCAATAGCGGAAGACTGTCATCGCTTCTATAAGCGCCCAGTAAGCGGATGGCTTCTTTTCTGACAGTGATCTTCAGCTTATCCCGATTCAGCAGCTCTTTCAGCATGGTAACCAGTAACACCGGATTCACCCTGCGGATGCATCTGGGTATCGAGTACATGGCTACACGGGCCCGGTCCCCATCCAGATTCTCCAGCAGAACGGGAAGTGCCTTCTCTGGTTCTTCCATAAGTGAAAAGGCATGAAGTGCAGCTTCTACTACAGTTACTTCCTTATCCTGCATAAGCCCCAGTAACCTATCCGAACCGAGATCAGGCATGCTTGCCATGATCTTCATAACGCTTGCACGCTCCCAAAGATTACGTTTGGCATCGTATGCAATTTTTTCTAATAAGGCACTTAAAGCTTGTTGCTGACGTGGCAGCCATCTGTGGAATCCATCCGCAGCCGGCACAAGATAGATAGTTTTGCCTGATAGGAACTTGCCCTTAATGACAGCTCCTGAAATAAAAGGATCGAGCCATTCCTGACGCTTCGGATGCAGATGCTGGAACACTTCATGGATCGTAATATACGATTTATCTAAAGCTAATAATTCCTTAACTCTGGCATCACGCGTTGTATGAGGCGCAAGCCAGTATCTGGCCGCTTGTATGGCTGTAGAATCTGCTTTTGCCCTCGTTGCTTCCTTTAACAGATTCTGAAGTTTTATGATGCCGTAACCTCTTTTACCGAATGAGCTAGCTAGGCTTAACACCAGATTGTAGTCTTCTCTTTTGTTGGCCTGTACAGCTAATGTATAAATTTCGTCGAAGATAATCTCTTCTACTCCCCTGGGTAAATTCTTCTCCAATGATGGAAGGGAAAGCTGCCCATTCTGCTTGGCCAATTTCTGAATCGTCTTTAAAGAAAACTTAAACAGCTCACCATTAGGATGTAATGCGTTATGCCGGAGAATAGCAACCGCCAGTTGTTGAACGGAAAATTTTGTACCATATGAAGTATCTCTGGCCTCTATAACACTATCAACAAGCAAAGTAAGCTCTTGTACATGGGTATCCGTGAACACAGACGCAGGACTTTCCGATAGCTCTTTAAACACAGCGCCCCGGACAGGATCCTGATCATTTTTAATCCGGCCCAGGTACACCAAAGTTTCATTCATGCCCTGTCTCGACAGAACGGTACTTCTGATCAGCTGCATAAGCGCCGTGGCACGTTCGTCTGCACTGGATACCTGTGTTGCTTGTTCAAGTCCCGCTCTTGAATGAAGAATAGAACGGCAAGCTGTAAATCTGATTGTTCTCTCCCGGTCATCATTGATTTCACGAAGGCCAAGCATCCGGGTGGCTTCCTTGTCACGCAAGGCATGTGGTAATACATACAGTAATCTTTCCGGAAAAATGCGTTCATTGCGTTTATCTTCTTCATACACAGCATCGAAAATGACCTTGCGCTTAGAGGGTGCAATATTATGAAGCAGCTTTGCTATGTGCATAGGGTGATCTGCGAGTAGTTTCGCTATCTCAATCCATTGATCAATGGATAAATATTTTTTCCTTTTAAGAACAGCTTCAGGAACACCATAAGAAATCAGATCGCTCCGCGACTCCGTTCGTGTTAACAGCTGATATACCTTATTAGGATTTTGGCGTACAAGCGTGCCAAGCTGTTCTTTTAAAGCAGGATGTATGATGTCCATGGGTCCATGATTCAGCGCACACTCCAGCACCAAATCTGCCTTCAGATTGCATAGGATCTCCAGAGCTGATGAGAATCTCCACCAGACATAGCCTTTTTCCCTGAGTGGTGTGCTTTCCAGTGTTGTTGCAAAGTATTCCGCCACTACGTCAAGATGCCGGCTGGATAATTTCTTCCAGTCTTTTATGGCATACCCGATATCAGCTAGCCATTTACTTACCGTTGCCGAATAACAGGCCTGCAATATAATCGCGGCTTCCTCTGCTCCCCACCGGGCATACACTACAGGCAATAAGCGTTCCGCTAATTCCTGACGGTTAATCTGTGAAATACTGTGCAGCAGCTTGCGGCGGCAATCATGGGATAAATGGGGGAGCTCACGTTCAATATCAGCATCCGAAGCCACCCTTGCCAAAAGACCCGCAGCCGTATTTCTGATACTTGCCTTGGGATGCCGCAGTGCTGATAGAATAATAGCAGCATCTTGTGTTGCAATGGCGCCGATTAAGGCAAGTCGCGCTTCATAAACGCCATCCTCCAGCAAAGAGGCTAGTAATTGGGAGTACTGGACAGATCCGAGATGATCACGGCCTAAGATTGCTACTTTTTTGATTCTGTCGGAATAGCCTAGCGAATCCAATTCTTTAAGTAAGCTCTGTTTATCCAATGGATCTCTTTTGAAAATCATAAGTCCTCCTCGTTAACCTGTTCTTATTCCACCCGAACTTTATTCTCTATACCCTAATCTATCCCCTTTAAAAAAACTAGAATTCAGCATCTGGTTTCGTTGACCAAAAAATAAAGGTAACCCTGAAGTCGGTTATTCAACCTCCTTCAGGATTACCTTCATGTACTGCTTGCTCTAGTCATTCTTTTTCTGAATAAACACATACGTACTCTCATCCGACAGCTCATCAGCAAAGCTGAAATCAAATCCGTCGAAGCCTTTGATATCCTCCACACAGCTGATTTGCCGCTCAGCCATGAAGCGTACCATTTCACCTCTGGCCATCTTGACCAGGGTCGCTCTCTCTACTACCTTACCGCCGATCTCCTGCCCGAATACACAACTAACCATGCGAACATTCCCGCCAATGTAAGGGGAGATGCACTTGCTGTATTCCTTAGAGGCCAGATTCAGAATGATGTCAGTCTCCGACAATAGCTGATCTGCCAGCTTCCTGTTCCAGAACTCGTAGATAGACTTGAAACCAGGTCCGCTAAGCTTAGCCTGCATCTCCAGCCTGTACGGAACAACGCCGTCAAATGGCCGGACGATTCCATAGAATCCGGACAATATCCGTAAATGCTGCTGAAGATATTCCAGCTCCTCCATTTGAAGTACCCCGGGTGCCATGTACTGGTACTGGATACCCTCATAAGAAAAAATAGCCGGTGTAAGATTCCGTGTTACATCCATATCCCGAATCCGTTCAACATTCAGCGTGGCGATGGCATCATTGCATTTCCATAACGATTTGGCTTCTTCATAATTCAACTTTTGTAATAAGGCCAGAAGAGTCTGCGACTCGCTTATGAATTGCGGCATCTGGCGGCAATCCAAGAAATCCGTATCCATCTTCATCTTCTTGGCAGGCGATATAATGATTCTCATGGTGCTCCCTTTTCTTACCCCCGCGGGGAATTTAAATGTAACCTTATCCTATCACACTTAATCTTCGTAGGCTTGGGGCAAGTTCATGAAATTTGTTCACTGCCACCCACCTTGTGCGCCACCGCCATCTGTACCTGGGTTGCCGTTTCTCCTTGTCCCACCATTCATGCCGGGAGATCCGCCCCCATCTTTCCCCCGCCCGCCGGTGAAGCCCTGTCCCCCGTTCGCTCTTGACCCGGAGTCAGTACTCGTTATCTTCTGTGCAGTAATAGCATCGCAGGAGACGAGCACCATGGAACAACTTAGCACTGCTATGAGCAAAGCGAAATATCGCTTGATCCGCATCTTTGAATCCCCTCTTTCCGAGCGAACATAGTTAACGTGGAAAATATCTTTTTAACATATAATCGTATACGTCCTTAAAACCCATGTAGGATAATACGATCAGCAGCGGATACACCGGGTAAATATACCGGGACTTGATCTCCCATAAAAGATAGAATCCGATAAAGCCCAGCACCACAAGAATCAAAGAGGTCTCTTCAAATCTTTTGGCTCTTATTCCACCAATTAAGCGAACGAGTATAAATACATACATCAGAAAATTCAGGACATACAGCAGCCACAACATTCCGCTTCTATAATTGGAGTCTGCCTTAAACAAATCCGTAGCAGCATTAGTGTAGCTATAACGGTCCATGACAAAGCCCATTCTTCCCCCGTTACTGGATGATCCGTCGTTTCCGAGCCCATATCGTTCCATCTGGTAGGTTCCTTCCGTCCAGGTCCAAACGATTTTTTTATAATACATCTTCACTAAGTCACTTAGGCCCGCCTCGGAGAGTTTATTACGGATTTCTTCTTTAAATAACTCCGTACTTTCTGCCTTATTATAATTTGCATCCTGCTGATAGATTGCGTAGCTCTCCCGGTTGTCCCAGAACCCAAACGTCTCCAGATTGATCCCCATATTCAGCCACATGTAGACAGGTGCGGAATTTTCGTTCATCGGTTCATCTGCAACATTCGTCGACTGCAGCACAGCATTTTGCGTCCAGCCGGGAACATTAAACAATATGGCCGTGATAAACAAAGCGCTAAAAACCTTTTTCACCCCGATAGAACGTATGTTAAATAAAAGACCCGCCACCACGGTAATCAGAAAAATAACACCGATACTGCGGAAATAGTTGCCTATTGCCAGTAAGAGAGCTGCGAAGAAAATATCCTTAATGGACCTTCTTTTGATAAATCTTATGGCAAAATATAAAGCACTTGTCAGAAAAGCGGTAGCGATCACATCGTTATAGATAAAATTACTCATAAACAATGAAGGGATATAGGTTGCGGCAAACACGAGGATGCCATAATCCTTATCCTTGGACTTATAATTGAGCTCTTTATACAGCATGTAAATCATTAATGAGGTTAAGAGTGAAAACAGAATATTGAATATTTTGATTACCAGATAATTATCCGGAAAGATCAACAACAACGTCTTTAAATATAAAACAATCGAAAAATTAAACGGGAACATATGCAGATAGCCGCTCGTGTCAAACGACGAATAATCATTCCTGTACAGCATGTCGAGTGCCAATGAAAGCACTGTCTGCGAATCATCCGTCGGCAAGCGTGGAAACAGAAAGATAATCACCATCTGGATTGCAAAAGAAAATAGCAGTGTGGCTGGAATGACTATTTTCCAACTGTACTTATTAAGCTTCAGGCACATTTTATACAAAATAACGCTTAATGCCAGCACCCCTGCGATCACTAGAATAAAAAGACCCAGCTGTTGCCTCTCCAAAATTGGCGTGTCCCCATACACGAAATAATTATATTTCGCCCTAATAAAAAAGGAGGATGCGATAAAAAGACCGATAAAGAATGCAAGTATGAGATACAATGTTTTTTGAATTCCTCTTATCATGGAAAACCTCCTTTACGCAATCGAAAGCCCTTTACAATCCGCTGCCCCGATTCATAAAAAGCATTATAAACACCCAAACTGAAAATCCAATGAAAATCGGATGTTTGGGAATTCGCAAGGAAGAGATTTAGAAAGAGAGGTACGCAAATAGACCGCCCACTCACAAAGGTATGCGGTCTATCTGTCGTGTCCTATTTGCTGAAGCCTACCGCCCTTAAAAGCGGCTATTGCCTTGGGAATCGGGTTACATTATATACCCAATCTCCCAGAAAATCCATCCATCCTTGCGTACATCAGAAGAATTTACTATCCATCTTTTTTAAAAACCGATTATCAGCGATTAAACTTTTCACTCTCTTCGTTGTATTAGGCCCTTTCGGTGTGCTACCTCTTCTATTCAGCAAAACCCACCGTAGACATGCCCAAGCTTCAAAGATCTCAAGTTCTTCCTGATCCATATCATTTTCCAATAGATAAGCAGTTCGGAACACATCAGCATAACGCACGGAGATATATATTTTCAGCAGAATAAGTGACCAAGCAAAATCATATCTAGAGTCTCCCAACTGGCCGTTCGTCCAATCGATTATGGTATATCGCTCTTTATCCTCCACTATATTTCCGATATGAAAATCCCCATGAATGATACAGTCTTGCTTCATTGGAGTTTGCTCAACAAGAGTATTCAACACATTATAAATATCAGATTGTTCTTTGGCTTCAGGGAAAAAGTAGCCGATGAAATTGTATTTTGGCAGTTGTATATTTCCAATCTCTTCAACGCGAATTTTATGTATTTTTGCTAATAGGCTTGCGAGTTCCTTCATTTTCCTGGTATTCATTTTATGAATAGGGGTTCCGTCAAAACTTGTTAACAACACCTTATCTCCATCCAAATTGATTCCCCAGCCCACTGGTTTAGAGACGGCTACTCCTCGTTCGGATAGAACATCCAATAAACGATATTGAAACTGGACATCCGGTCTGGATTCCTTATTCCATGTTTTCAGTACATAGCTCTCTTGATCAGAATTAATCCTTATGACCTCAGCTTCAAATCCTTGATCCATTGTATGCGCAGTTAAGCTTTCTTCCTGATTTAATAAGTCGTTTATGATTTCGTTGTGCTCTAGCCAATTTATGAGAGATATAGGAGTTTTCAAAAATGGTTCTTCCTTTCGGAGTCAGCTACAACAGATTTACGCAACCCAAAACTACAAATAACATAAAATAGATTGTTCTATCCAGTACATAAATACAGTATCCGGGCTTTCCTTTTCAAACTTTTTCATTTTTAAATACATATCCATTCCATCAGAAACATCATGCCATAAATCCGTAAATGCAAAATCATATTTCTCCTTAGACATATGTTGTTCTGCATATTCGAAAGCATCTGCTTGGATAAGCCTGATCTTGTGAGCATTACTGAATTGTGGCAGTACATATTTATTAAATAGATCAATGACATCTTGATTTTTTTCAACAACCGTTATGCTTTCAACATTATCTTTTTCAGAAACCATATAAGCATAATAGCCAAGCCCAAGCCCAAACGTAAGAACATTCCCAAACGCTTTATCTACAGCTTCTTTCATTGTTTCTATTTCATTTGGCGTGATGGTCATCCAGATTCTATCATTCTCCAAGACGGCCGGGAACATGAATTCATTTTGAAAAAAACCAACTTGAGGAATTTGTCTTCCCTCTTCTGTCCGGATGATATCATTGCAAACAAAACCTTCAAAAGGTTTATATTTTTCATATTTTAATTCACTATTATTAATCTTTATAGTTGGTATCTTGATATTTTTATAATATGGATTGTCATAATATTCATTTGCCTCAAGCTTATGAAGCATATTGCTAAAATATTGGTTGAACAATTCCTTATCATCAACATTATCAACCGTATCCATCCCAAAAGCAGCAGCCAGCATTAAACCAAAAGCGTATTCATAAGATACACCACAGTTTACGATTTCTTCAATTTCTTCTTTGTTAATAAAGTCGGGGGTATTATTCAAATAGCGGCTTAGTAAAGCAAACACTTTATAGTTATCTTCTTTTACTTTTTCTTTTATTACATTATTAAATTCCATATTCTCACCTATTAATTAGAATTTGTTTCTATGTCTCATGTTAGTCTTTCCGGATTGACTAGTAGGCAATACTCTCATTTTACCATTTAAAAATCCAGAAGAACAAAAACTGCTTTACTAATCCGTGACAGTTACCACTTCTACAGTGAGAAAATCTTACGTCAAAACCTTCTAATTGCAAGGTCTATGATCCATTTTTCGCCTAATCTACTCAATATTTCGTTACCCTATGTTAGAATAGACGACTTGTATAATTTGTGAAAACTTTCACTAATAGTTATGATTGATGGTATACTTAATAAGAAGATGAACTAAAGAGAATAACGATGGAAACTGTGGACGTAACCGTAGAAGATTTGAAGTTAGGAGAATAACAGCGACGCGCGCGCTTCTCCACTTCCAACTCCCTCTGATACTTCCTTTCTTTTTTGTCGGGTTCTTTTGGTACATCTTAAGTACATCTTAATAGAGAAATATAAAAGTGGAGGGTTAACAATGAAAAAGAAAGCAGCTGGTGCTCTGAGTCTCGTCCTCTCTGTCATGCTCGTTACCGCAGGTTGCGGTAATGGAAACGACAAGGTGAACGAGAGCAAGAGTAATAACAACGAGAAAAAAGAAGTTGAAGCCGTCTCCGGGGCATCTGAAGCAAGCTACACACCATTCGATCAATTAAAAGATAAATATGATATCATCATTGTCGGTGCGGGTGGTGCGGGAATGTCCGCGGCGCTTGAGGCCAAAGAGAAAGGCATGAACCCTGTTATTTTGGAAAAAATGCCGGTTGCCGGCGGGAACACAACCAAATCCTCTTCGGGAATGAACGCTTCTGAAACGAAATTCCAAAAAGAACAAAACATTGAAGACAGCAATGATTTATTTTATGAAGAGTCATTAAAAGGTGGCCATGACACTAACGACAAAGAAATGCTTCGTTTCTTCGTTGATAATTCCGCGAGTGCGATCGATTGGCTGGATTCCATCGGAATCCGCTTGAACAATATCACCATTACAGGCGGCATGAACGAAAAACGTACACACCGTCCTGAAGATGGCTCTGCTGTGGGTCAATACCTTGTCAAAGGTTTAGTGAAAAACGTACAAGAGAAAGAAATCCCACTTTTTGTGAATGCTGATGTCAAAGAAATCACTGAAAAAGATGGCAAAGTAAATGGCGTCAAAGTCCTTTTTAACCAAACAGAGGAAAAAACAATTACGGCAGATGCTGTCGTTGTAACCACTGGCGGGTTCGGTGCCAATATGGATTTAATCTCCGAAGTAAGACCTGACTTGAAAGGCTACGTTACTACTAACCAAATCGGCAGTACCGGAGACGGCATCAAGATGATTGAGAAACTCGGCGGCACAACCGTCGATATGGATCAAATCCAAGTTCACCCAACTGTGCAGCAAGAAAAATCCTACCTCATCGGCGAAGCTGTTCGTGGGGAAGGCGCTATCCTTGTTTCCAGTGAAGGAACACGGTTCACCAACGAATTAGATACCCGTGATAAAGTAACAGCTTCCATCAATACACTACCTGAAAAAGCAGCTACGCTGGTCTTTGATTCCGGTGTTAAATCCCGTGTGAAGGCTATTGAACAATATGACAAAATGGGTTTCGTGATTCAGGCGGATTCCATCGAAGCTTTGGCCAAAGAAATCGGTGTTCCAGAGGATAAGCTGGCAACAACGCTTGATACTTGGAACAGCGCCGTTAAGAATAAAAAGGATGCCGAATTTGGCAGAACTACAGGAATGGACAATGACCTGTCCACTGGTCCTTTCTACGCTATTAAAATTGCTCCTGGGATTCACTACACCATGGGTGGCGTGAAGATCAATACGAACACAGAAGTTCTGAATAAAGATGGTGAAGCTATTCCTGGTCTGTTTGCGGCAGGTGAAGTTACAGGCGGCTTACACGGACAAAACCGGATCGGCGGCAACTCTGTTGCAGAAATCATTATTTTCGGCCGTCAAGCTGGGATCAAATCTGCTGAATTCATAAAGGCAAAATAAGTAGATACTAGATACTATAGGCCTCACAGCAAAAAGCTCAAGCATCGGCAAGTTAGCCGCTGGCTTGAGCTTTTTTAATGTAATTAATCGCCAATAGTTCGGATAATAGTATCAAACGGATCTAATTCCAACGTTTGTTGTCCATATTCCGTATCAATCGTAGTTTTTTGAAGCTGGTCGCTATTGTTAATCACCACGAGTATTTTGCTTTGTGGATAATACGCACACTCTGTATATAAATTATCCGTAATATACTTTGTGTCCTTTAACTCATTCCCAGCATAACGAATCACATTTAACAGCAATCTTGTATTTTCAAAGCTTAAGGTGAAAGAAGGCAGGTAGATCCCCTTTCCTTTACCAAAGGCATGGGCAGACAATGTTATCATCCCACTCTTTTCACACAATACCGCTGCCGAGCCATCCGTAAGATAAATGTTATTTTTAGGTGTTATGCTGGCTCCTTCAGGCACTAAATCTTGCTCATCTCTAGCCTCAAATGTCCATCTTCCATGAGCTACCTTGGAGCCTGTATCCTCATCCAGACCAAGCACATGGGCCATTCTGAAAAAGCTGTCATAACCTTCAAGCGCCGAAGGCTGATTGACACCTATAAAAGTACCGCCCTCATAAACCCACGCAGTCAGTAAGTCCACGCACTTATGATCACTCCAGTATTCTCCGCCACTCCATGCTGAACCTGCCGAGCCGGCATTAATCACTACATCACAATCTTGTAATACTCCCTGACGGATATCTTCAAAATCAATGAACTGGACTTCAATCGGCAATCCGGACAAAGCCTCATTGATATGAATCAGATCATGGATATACGTTTCATGGAAATGCCCGGATAAAGTCCACGATCTCAATTTACCCCAAGCGTGTAAAATGGCTACCTTCGTCTTAATGTGATACGGTTTGCCTTTATGATGCAGCTCTTTAATTTCTCTGAATTCATCCGCGATCTTTTCGATATAATCACAAAAATCCGGATAAGGCTCTACAAGATGCAAATATCCGCCCAGTCCAATCCGATCTATAGGCTCTCTGAGCAAGGCGCGCCGGATATTAATCCAATACTTTTTGGCATCGAGCGTAGGGTTACCTCCCTCCATAAACGTAGGAAGCCCTCCCAATCCAACCGGAAATAAATAGGGATGCAGCCGAATCTCATGGGTATCTACTTTTACACCAGAACAAAGCCTTGCCTCATACCCTGAGAACACACATTTAATCATCCCGTCAAAACCAAACTCCTCAAAACGGTCATTGTAAGGCTCCATGCCAACCCAACTGTCATCATAGAAGACATACGCCAGCTTATCGTGCTTATGCACAATATCAATTAATTGCTTACCAAATTCGATGACAAAATCATTGATAAATGCCATATAGTCCAGCTTCCGCTGCTGCGCCGGGATATGACTGACCCGATATTTCCCACCATTCACAAAATCCTCGGCCGTGAGCGAATACCCATATTTCTTGGCAAACAGATCAAGCGCTCTTGAGCTTACCGTAAAATCATATGAACCCCAGTCCGAGAACAAATGGCGATTGCGCTCATCACTGCCCCAGATCCAGGCGAAATTATAAAAGAGGGAGGTAAATCGAACCACTGTTGTTTCCTTGTGCTTATGACACCAATCTTCTATCCAATGGAGTAAATATTTTTGCGTTTCTACATAGATGGGATCAATCTGCATCAGATGCTCTTTTTCCCAGTGATTCGTGGTGTGATTGTACATGGAGATCTCTTCCCAAATCCGATAGACCATGAAGCTGACTGTGTATTTATGCCAAGTTGCAATTCCAGTAATGACTACATTTCCCGATTCCCGCTCATAATTCCACAGTTCTCTTGGAACCTCTTCGCCCGTCGTTCGGTCAAAAACCTGCCAGTACTTAAACGCCTCTTTGGAATCATTCACTCGGAATTGTTCAGCAAAAAAATCCTCCATCAGATAGATGGATAAATAATCTTGTACCGCTACCTTCGGATTTGTTATTAAAAAGCTCTGCTGCAGCTTGTCTGAATTCTGGGACGCCCATTCGTTATGATCTCTGATGATGCAGATTGTAGAATAAATGCCGTATCCTGCGTTGATAATCTCATCGGACAACTGTGTGCCGTCACTGTCACGGATGACATCGGCACCCCAACGTTTAGCTAATTCCAGGGTCAATGCCTCATAACCGGATTCTCCCGGCAGTGTAAAGGCCCCCGTTGTTTTTTTAGACAACTTGGATCCCTCCTATTTAAGCATATCGGATAGAAAAGCTAATGCTAAGCCTTGCCCCCAGCCTTGAATCCAGTCTTTTGGAATATTGCGGTACCCTTCCCGATCCTTCATAACCGCTGTTCCGCCAGAAACACCTAGTACCCGTCCATCTTCACTGATATTGTTCAAAATACCTTTCAGGGCCTTTTGCACATATTTGGTATGCAGCGGATTGCCGTTATTGATCATAGCAGCCGCAATGCCGCAAGACGCGGATACTTCTTCATAAGACTCCTCGTCATCTAGTACAGTCCGCCACAGGCCGTTCTCCGTTTGCACCAGCTTGAGTGCGGCCAGCTGATCGCGCAGCGAACATTCCACGTCCATACACTGCGGATACAAATACCATTCTTTCAAAAGCTTTTTAACTTGCGACATAGTGTATGCGCCCCAAGCATTCGCTCTGCCCCAGAATAGTCCAGACATGTGATCCTGCTTCACATTATTGTAGCCGTGGTACCAAAACCCGCTGCTAGGATCTTGCAGGTATTTGATATGCCAATAATATTGATTCAAGGCATCTTGGATCATTTCCTGATCCTTTAATTTGCTTCCTACACGGAGCAGGAAAAATGCCGCCATAAACAAGGTATCCGCCCATGCCTGTTCTGGAAAATCATTAGAAATAGAGACGGTATGCTGCAACACATGATCTCCGAATCTAAGCGCATTGTTCTGCAGATAATCCACCTTGCTCATCACAATATCCCAATACTTCTGGTTACCAGTTTCTTCATACAAGGTGATCAGCATATGGCCCATAGCACAGGTGTTAACTGTCCAATCCGGCAGACCCAGCTCGATATATTCATCTGCCCACTGGACAAGCATATCCAAATACTCTTTATTTCCTGTAGTTTCATAAGCTCTGGTTACCCCATAATAAGCCACACCACAAGGCCAGTCCCATGTTAAATCCATCGCCATTGTTTTTCTGACCACTTTGTCGGTGACCCTTAAAATCTCTTCTCTGTCATAAGTTAATTGAAGCATCTTGTTTCTCCTCTCTTTCGCACACGCCCCCAAAGGCGCTTGAGAGCTGTCCGCCCATATTGTAAACGCTTTACTAACTCTATTGTAAGTAGTAAAATGGTCTGATTCTAAGCATATTCATAACTAAACTGTGCAATTTCAACCATTAACTAGTAGTTCTTATATTTCGGGATTGGCCGTGACTACAGAGAATGTTTGGACTTCCGGCCGCTGTTGTCTGCAGATTTCTTGATTTTATACCGCTCTTCGCGGTGGAAATCTGCTGACAAAGGCGGACGCTAACGCTCCTACAGTTCCAAACTTCTCCTCCGCCACTTTTTTCCCAAATTGTATAATATCAAGTTCTCTTTATATAGTTGAATTTGATATAACGTTAACCTATAATCTACTCAACCTACGTAATAAGAATGGGAGTATTGAGAATATGCCCAGAAAAAAGAAGCCCGTCATTGAATACCGCCACTACAGCTTACCGATAAACTTTCCTATCTTGCTGTTAAGCGGTGAACGTTGGAAGATTTCTGAAATTAAAAGTGAACATCTGCATTTCCATAATCATTTGGAGATTGGCATTTGCCATTCGGATAGCGGCATCATGGAGATCAAAGGAGAATCTGTGCCTTTTAAAGCCGGAGATGTGACCTTCATCCCTAGGTATCTCCCTCATACAACTTATAGTTCGCCGAATGAAGCCAGTCTGTGGTCTTATATCTTTTTTTCGCCTGAGGATCTTTTTCAGCAATCCTTCAAGAGCGCTTACAGCAACTTTGAGCCGAATCTGTGGGCAATAAAGGGAACAAACTGTATTTTGAACAAAGAGGAACATCCCAAGGTTTATACCCTTGCGACATCGGTCGTAGAGGAATTGAAGCAAAAAAATCCTTACTATCAAGAAAGTGCCTACGGCTTATTATTATCGCTTTATATAGAGCTTCTTAGAATTCATTCCCGGAATGAGCCCTTGGTTAATCAAGAAACAGAGCATAGCCTGAAGGGCGATTTTGTCATCTCACCCGTTCTGGAATACATCACTAAAAACTACATGATGCCGATTACCATCGATTTTTTAGCTGATCTGTGCCACCTAAGTACCACTCATTTCCGCAGGAAATTCCATGAGATTATGGGGTCCGCACCTCTCGACTTCCTAAACAGTACCCGTATTGAAGAGGCCTGCAAGCAGTTAAAAAGTACGGACGATTCCATTCTCTCCATCTCTGAGCAAGTCGGTTTTCAGTCCATATCCAGCTTCAACCGATGTTTCTCCAAGCTTATGGGTGATTCACCTAAACAATGGCGTAAAGGCGCACAATCCGAAGCACAATCCGCTAAAGCGTCTATATTGGAGTTTACGGGGTGGGTTTGATCCATTTATCCATTGGTCTATTCTAGATCATCTTTCTCCCGATCGTTTTATATAACATGATTCTTATCTTCTTTAACTGCGCAAAGTTTTCTTCAAATGAAATGCTGTGGGTGATTGCCAGCCCTTTTGAGAAATCTTTTTTATAAAGAAAAATTGATTCCAAATACAAACCTATGACATGAATCTGGTTCCAAGTAGGATAACTTGAATTATGATAGAAGACAGTCAGCGTTTCTAATGCATAAAAATTATGACACCATCTCGCTTCCTCCATTATGTACTTCATTGCCGGTCCGTTATTGTTAATCATTATGTCCCGGAATTCATCTAAATGATTAGGCTGAACATCGACATATTCAATTGCATAAAATGGCTTTACATGCCGTTTTCGCGCGCCTTCCCCTGGTGTAGGGTACGTACTGTTTGCTGTAGTTACAAGTAACTCCATACGGATTGTTTCGAGCACGAAAGGTATATTCACATTTTTTAAGTTAGGTAAAATGATTTCGGCATCTTCTTTTTCCTTGATCTGCATTAGGATAAGATAATCCCATATGATGAATTCTCCATGTTTTTCGGCTGTTTTGTTATGACTGTAAACTGAAATATCCTCCACAGCATTATTTTGAGTCATGGATCCTAGAACGTCTGTGAGTTGGCTCTTTATTTCTTTTTTCATATGCTTTTTATACTTCTTATCGACTCCGATACTCCAAGCAATATAATAAGTATCATTTTGTGGTGTCAGTTTTAGATTCTCTACGCTTATTTTCTTATCCATTTCTGTTTCCCTTTCTGTACAAGTCCCCAGCCATCGATGTATAATTCGTCTAAGATTTCTAATAGCTCGGAAGGGGTCTGAAGCAAGGCTGCTTATGGTTAATCGTAACGCCGCTTCCCAATAAACGCAAATAAGCCCCCTCTATGAACTGCCCCATCAGGCACAACAAAAAGGCATGCGTCCGGTACACTACCGGATTCATGCCCAACAAGTCGCCTAATAAAATAAGCTGTTATGTGATAAGGCTAGCCTTTACTTGACCTCACAAAATCTATTTAACAAGGGAATGATTTGTTCCTTGCTCATAGGGGCGTCGTGCCCTGGGATATACGTAGTAAATGAAAGAGTCGATAAAAGCTCAATATATTCTTTCATTTTTATTGGATCAATTTTACCTTCTCCATGATAATAATCCCCGCTATGTGCATCGCCTGCGAATAATACTCCCGCTTCTTTTATATATACAACACAAGAATCGTCTTCATGTGGCCCTCCTACCTTTATAATCTGGCAAGTGGTGCCCCCTAAATCCAGCGTTAAAGCATTCTCGAAAATAATATTTCCTGTGCTAACCTTAATCTTATCAAACGTATCATATTCTTTTTTCATACAGTTATAGGCGAATGCTATTTCTTCTTTTGTCTCTAAGCGCTTTACAACAGCTTCTTCATCCCATTCCCATTCTTTCAGGCGCTTTAGTGCCTCATTCGTTGCTGAAGAGACTATAGTTTCCCCGTCAAAAGCATGCATACCAAAGGTATGATCCCAATGCCAGTGCGTGATCAAAGCATATTTGGGATGTGGCAGATTGTTATCATCCAAACACTTTATAAAGACATCTAAATGCGATTTTGAATTGCCACAATCAATCATTATTGAAAAGCTGTCACCTACAACATATCCCAAAACAGGTCTGTCTGTTTCTCGGACACTTTCCAAATAATAAATAGAGTCATTTATTTTTTTGAGTTCCATCCTATTTTCTCTCCTTTATGGATACAGGTAAAGATACGCTCTATGGGGGAGATGATTACCTATTTATAATGGATGAAGCAGGTGCCATTGAGCAAGGGAGATTTTAGTTATATTCACAATGTACTACGACGTAGTTCATAAAAATATTGCACAATCGGATGCTTTAACTGGATCTTCTCGCTCATGTTTAAAATCCGCTTTTTCCCAACCCGTCTGTCCACTAAAGCCAGAATATTCAATAAGATATCATCGCTCTCTATGCTTTCCTCTATAGAAGTAGATAAAAACTTATTAGCTACAACGATAAAATTCGATTTACTTAATGAGGTCTGTGCTGACAAAAGCTCCTTTGCAACTTCTGATATCTTTCTGCTTCTTGCAATGACTATTAGACGATCCTCCGGGATGTTCCCTTTACTATCTTTTCTAACCGCTTCAATGTCTTCAGGGTGGACAGGAATTTGGAGTTCCGAATCATTCTTAATCTCCTGCTCCGTCTGATACCATCTGATTGAGTTAGTTCTATCATTCATATTGAGTACGTTCTTTTTATCTACCGAAATATAACAGCTCCCTGATTTATCAGGTAAATAACGGTAACTGCTTGCACGATATTCAACCTTGCCGGATAACGCAGGACATAGAAAACTCTCCAGTTGTTGCTTTAATTTGCTCCAGGACATGTATCCTCCAACAAGACGATCTCTTCTCCTCGTCTTTGTCTTATTTTTATATTTTCTTTTCCCCAAGAACACATAACATCCACGATCTTATTGGCTGTAACGCCATATTCCGTGAGGCTGTATTCAACTTTTGGCGGCATCTGCTGGTACACGAATCTTTTGACAAGCCCATCCCTCTCAAGTTCACGAAGCTGCTGGATCAGAACCTTTTGTGAGATGCCCTGAATATTACGCTGTAATTCAAATGATCAAATTAAGCTTACTCAAAACTTCATTGTTGCATATATTTTTTTCTGAGTCCAGTACACACCTCGAAGTAACCATCTTACTTTATTGTGTGTATTTTCTTTTTTTACAACCTGCAAGATAATAATAATATTCATAAATAATATAGGCCTGAGAATGGAGATTCATCATGAAAACACTAGTGATTTTGGCGCATCCGGGTCTTGAGAATTCGAGGGTCAACCAGCGCTGGAAAGAAGAACTGCTATTATATCCCAACGATATTACCCTTCATGAGATTTATAAGGAGTACCCTGACTGGAATATTAATGTTCCTAGAGAGCAGAATCTAATGGAAGCATATGACCATGTGATCTTTCAATTCCCGTTGTATTGGTACAGTTATCCGCCGCTATTAAAAAAATGGTTTGACGATGTGTTGGCTTACGGATGGGCTTATGGATCAAACGGTGACAAGCTTAACGGGAAAAAGTTAGGGCTGGCCCTGTCCATCGGTGATAAAAAAGAAAATTATCAGCCAGAGGGCTCTGTTTCTTTTACCGTAGACGAAGTGATCGCACCCTTTAACGCCAGTGCCAAACATGTAGGCGCAGAAGCCCTACCGTACTTTGCTGTTTTTGGAGCTTCATTTCAAGCCAGCGATGAAGAAATTAATACTAGCGCAAAAGAATATATCGAATATATCTTTAATCACCGTATTTGATACAAAAAAAATTGGGCTATCCTTAGTCTTGTTCAAAGACTTTAAGGATAGCCCATAACATTGTTGAAGCGGTCTAAAGATTCTCTGTAGTAAGTGTGAATCCTTCGATCACGGCATCTTCGTCAACCTCAATTAAAATGCAGCGTCTCCCATGATAATTCACTTGCTTCACATATTTTAAATCCTGCGGGCTGACCGAAATCGTAGCTACCTTTGTATCGATCTTAATCGATTTGGTAGTGAATTTCGGCATTACGCTGCTCGCCTTCATCTCATAATGCTTATCGTCAACGATCGTTTCAAACGCCCGTTCCACTTTTTCCATTGTCACGTTCTCTACGCCACTTACCGTCAGTACACGTTCCAGATCTCTATAATCGAGCATTGGAGGTTCTTCCTTATCGTCGTTGGTTTCGATGACCTGATGGATCTCCTCGTACACCTGTGCGAGAGTGGTTGCATCAAGCTGTTCGCCCGCCACTTCCTTCACGATGTCTTCGAATATAGCTCTCTCTTCCAGAGCCGTATTGGATCTTTCGGCATTCAAGACCTCTCCGACAAAATGCGGATCCGGGAAGTTCGATTTCCCCGTACAATACAGAATGCGGTTCACATCGGAATAATTGTCCGTCACGCTTGGGTAAAAGAAGCCTTGCTCCGGCGTACTTAACTTGACAATCGGATCTACAATGACATTGTACTTGAACTCCCGCTCTACGTAATCAAACAAGAGAGCTTTCCGTTGTTTCTCCGTGGAATTCACGCTGCATAGGATAAAAGGATGCGCGAATAGTTCGTTTTTCTCACTTTCCTCGGCTTCATCGTTTCTATCTTTAGTCGGGCGGAAATACTGTCCGCGAACGAAAGTGATCACCGTATCCCGTTCATAATGAGTATCCGCCATCATTCTGTCCACCAACAGCAGCATCAGGTCCTGCCATTCATCCGGATCCCCTGTCACCAAAGCTTGATGAAGCATCACCTGCGCTGGCTCCTCCGCTTCCGCTTGAAACTTCAACTCGAACAATTTCTGATCCAGTTCACCGGTCAGGAGTTTTTTGAAATTGCCCATATACAGCTCCTGCTTCTCTCTGTCCACCATTCCAAACGGCTGGCGCTCCCAATGATAGATCTCGTTGCTTTCCTTCATAATATACACGTTGAGAATATCGTAAATACTCATTAAATCGTGATCCAGCTTAAATTGCTTGCGTATATGCGCGACTTCTTTCTTTATCATGATTCGTTAGACAACTCCTAGGAAGATTAATTGGTCTTTTCAGTATAAAGGATAAAAAAAACCTTCGCTATATTAGTTGAACTTAAGATTTTTCTATTAAGGTAAGTACGTGACTGCGGTGAATGTTTGGACTTCCCCTCCATTCGTGCTCGTTCTAATCAATTAATCGCATGCTCTAATGCATAGTCTTCAAGCGGAATATCTACCTGTTGATTCATGGCCAGCTTGGCTAGCTGCTCACCAAGAAAGGGTCCCATCGTTAATCCGGATGACCCTAGTCCATTAGCAACAATTAGTTTATTCCATCCTTGAACCCTGCCCAACACGGGAAGAAAATCTGCAGTAAAAGGACGGAACCCTACTCTTATCTCATTTAGGCTACAATCCGCAAGACCGGAAGCCGTTTGCAGACCTTTATTTAATATTTCTTGCATTCCTCCTGCGGTTACAGCAGTATCATAACCTACGACATCATTTTCGTGAGTAGCACCTACCACGATATTTTGATCCGCAAACGCAAGGATATATTGATCTGTAGGCGGCATTACCACAGGCCATTGCTCTGTACTCGCTTGTTGAGCAAGCTTCAAATGCATAATTTGAGCTTTTTGATAACGCACCTGGAGCATGATCCCAAGCGGATGAAGCAAAGCGTTAGACCAAGCCCCTGCGCACACAATCACTTCATCCGCTGTGAATGTCTGTTCTCCTACGCTAACCCCTTTAATTTCATGATCAGCATGCTCTAAAATAGCATCGCCCTCAATCATTTGCGCACCATTACGCTGTGCCGCTCTTAGCAAAGCATCACGTAATTCACGTCCGTTCACTCTTGCTGCACCCGATACATGCAGCGCATGATAACCTTCCGACAATAAGGGAAACTTCTCTTGCGCTTCAAGATCCGTCAGCATCGTAAGTCCCCCTATTTCAGGGGCGTCCTCTCTGCGCAGCTCCGCTCTTTCTTTCATCGCGAGTAACTTTTTCAAATCCTCATGGATACATATCGCTCCAACTTTTGCGTATCCAGTCTCGGTTTCTCCAGCCTCTTCCAACTCTTGAATAAGTGCCGGATAAAAGCTTGCTCCCGCTTTAGCAAGACGATACCACGCTTTGTTTCTGCGTTGAGACAACCATGGACAAATAATCCCTGCTGCTGCATCTGTTGCTTGTCCAACATCTTTACGATCTATAATGATGACCTCAGCACCTAACTTACTTAGCTGATAAGCTGCTGAAGCCCCTAATATCCCTGCACCAATTACAATAACCTTGTTCATGTTCGAAATCCCTTCAGTTATTCATTTTTTTAATCATTCACTACTTACCTATTGTATCTTAAATTTGACATTTATAATGAATTATCGTACTATAAATCTCACTCAGTTAAAAGTACTTTAATTGGAGTACTAAAATAAAAGTGTTATTCAGAAGAAAGAAGGTATACAGTTGAAGTTTTCACAGTTTTTGAAGTCCAAAGGGGCCATTGGTTCTATTTTTATGGGTGTGTTCTATGCCATTGCGATGCTTGGTATTTTCTTACCAGGGTATACAGCACTTCCAGGGAACATGGATGATTTAAAAATTGCTATCGTCAATGATGATGCCGGTCAATATGGGGCTCAGATTTCGAGTCAGTTCTCGGAGAGCTTACCATTCAAAACGATAAAAACCGATGTATCGAATAAAAAGGCGATGGATGAATTAGAACATAATAAGTTAGCTCTAGTTGTCCATATTCCAGAAGAATTTTCCGCCAACGTTCAAAGCGGTAAGGTATCCGCAAGTATTGATTTCACAGTCAACGAAGCTTCTGCCACCATGGTATCTTCAGCCATGTCTTCCGTTGTAGGGGAAATTAACAAACAATTAAGCGCGAACTTCTCAGAGCAAACCGCAAAAGGTGTGTTAATGAACTTTAACGTACCAGAAGAACAAGCCACCGCAATGGCTACACAAATTGAAAATAGTTATGTCGGGAATTATGTTGTCATCAATGATGTTCCGGACGGCATGCACAACAACATGCTACCTATGTTCTTAACTATGGCTGGTTATGTTGGGGCAATGATTGCCTCCATGCAATTAGTTGCTTCTTTTAAAGCGAACCGCGGGAAAGCAAGCAAGACAAAACTGTTTATGTTCGTTCAACTCACAGCTTTATTAATCGCTGTATTATCAACTGTCGTTGCTTTAACCATTGCCTTCTCTGTTGCAGATGTAGACCTATCCTTACTGTTACCAGTTGCTGCTCAGCAAATTCTAATGTATATGGCTGCATTTAACGTGTGTGCGATTATGGTCTTCCTAGTTGGCGAAGGCGGTATGGTTTTAAATATTCCAATCCTGCTCATGCAAACCATCGCCAATGGTGCTACCATGCCTCGTGATATGATGTATACACCATACGATTGGTTCGGCCGCATCACACCGATGTATTATTCTGTGCAAGCTTATTTGGCACAAATGTTTGGTTCTATTAGTCCAGCACCCTTCTTATGGGGATTAGCAGGCGTATTTGCCGGGGCTATGATGATTAACATTGTTATCGTCCGGTTTGTTCATAAACCTGTACCTGTGACTAAAGAAACTATACTGCCCGTTGAAGTTAAAAATACAGCTGAAATAACCGCCTAGGTTTGGTAAGATAGAGTTTAGCCAACAATTAGGAGTGGGTTCTGTGATGTCAATTCAAATTTATATCTTAAGTAAGTTAATGGATGAAAATAATTATCCTTATAAATTAAAAAAAGAACTATCCACCCCTATTCCATTTGATACATTGCTAAATCTATCTGAAAGCAAACTATATTATCATTTTGAATCCCTTACGAAACAGGGCTTAGTTGAACAGGTAGAGATTATCAAAGAAGAACATCGCCCAGACAAACAGGTGTTTTCCATTACCGATAAAGGGCGCAAGCAACTCCCGCTCAAAATTTATAAGGTAATAGAAGATGCAGAATCTATTTCAGATATGATTGTTGCTCTTGTGAATCTTCGTTTTGTAGAGACTGATAAAGTGATCCCGATTATCGAGAAGAAAATTGAACAGTCACGTATAAAAAAAGATCAATTAAATCAAATTTACCAGCAAATAGATGTAGATAGCTCCACCCGTGACGTCGTAGATTTCATGGAAAGCTACTACGCTTCTCAACTAGAGCAATCTATTTACTGGTGGAAAGATCTTTTAGAAAAGCTGAAAACAAAAACTATATAAAAAAGAATGCCTTGGATTATAGCATAATCAAGGCATTCTTTTTTATATCCAGCACCAATCGCAAAGTTTTTTTCAATTATTCACTTTTAATCAATAAATATAAAAAGTATGGAGCACCGATTAAAGCCACGATCACTCCTGCTGGTATTTCAGTATTGACTACCACCATTTTACCAAGCGCATCTGCAATAACAACTAATCCGCCACCGATTAATAAACATGCGGGAATCATTATTTTATGGCCACGAAAGAGTCGTCTAACTAAATGTGGAACTACTAGTCCTACAAATCCAATACTCCCACTAACAGCAACCGCTGGTGCCGCCAATAAGACACTACACACTAAAAACCAAACACGATATTTATTTAGAGATACCCCTAAACTAATGACTACAGGATCGTTAAGCCTTAGCACATCCAATATAAGATGATTCCGAATTAATAAAGGCACAATAAGAAGTAACCAAGGCAGCATAGCATACACTTGACTCCAATTACTATTCCCTATGTTCCCTGCCAGCCACACCTTAATCATCTGATATTGCGAAGGATCTAGTACGAAGGTTAACACAATCATAAATGCACTAATCGCAGCCGCAACAGCAATACCCGTATAAATTAATCGAATGGGAATAATGCCTTGATTGCGATCATAGGAAAGCATAAATAATAGAGCGACAACGATAAATCCACCCAATAAAGCGTACAGTGGCTGAACATAAGTATGTAAGCCGGTTGAGCTATTTTGTAACAGCAAAAATAACATCATGGATAATCCAGCACCAGCATTTATCCCCAATATGCCCGGGTCTGCTAAAGCATTTCGGCTTATGGCTTGCAGCAGCATTCCTGCTATTGCCAACGCGCCACCCACTAGAAAACCCAAGATCATACGTGGAATACGGAACTGAAAAAGTACAAGCTCCTGCCTCGGTGTTCCCTTTCCTAATACGGTTTGCCATAACTCTTGTAAGTTTAAGCTGCTTTGACCAGTAGATACACTATATATAAAGCCTAGCAGTAAAATGATTGCTATAATTATAAATTTCCATCTTAGCTTCACTATAGTTCCCGCCTTTCTTTACGTGCCAAATATAGAAAGAACGGAACACCAATAACCGCAATTACAGCACCTACAGGGATTTCATAAGGGGCATTTACGATACGTGCCACTAAATCAGCAAGCACAACAAGGGTGGCTCCCAGAATTGCGGATAATGGAATAATATAACGATAATCCACACCCACTATGTAACGTACCAAATGCGGAGCAATTAAGCCCACAAAGCTTACAGATCCAGCTAAAGCACATGAAATCCCAGCTAACATGAATGCGGCTAAAAGCGAAAGATTTTTGATAAGTTTAATATTAACGCCTAACCCTTCCGCTGTCTCATCCCCTACAGATAGTATAGTAATCGACTTTGAAATTACGATGGCAAGTAATAGCGCAAGAAGCATCCAAGGCAACATTTGCTGTAGATGGGTCATGCTAATGCCACTTAAACCTCCTCCATACCAAAAAGCCACCTGCTGAGCCACTGAAAAAAAGATACTTATTCCTTCACTTAGGGCAGTTAGCATAGCAGAGATGGCAGCACCCGCCAGTACAAGCCGAATAGGCGTCATGCCTCGTTTACTTAATAGGCCAACACTAAAAACTAAACCCGCTCCTAATCCCGCACCTAGAATACAGAGCCAAAGTGTACCTGTGAATGAAATCGTTGGCAGGAAAACCATGGCAATAACTAACGTGACCCCGGCCCCAGCATTTAAACCAAGAATCCCCGAATCGGCTAAAGGATTGCGACTAATCCCTTGAATAATCGCTCCACTTACTGCAAATCCAGCGCCTGTTGCCATAGCGGCAAGTACCCGGGGTAAACGAATCGACTGGATCACCTGATGAGTAGAAGACTTATCATCAAAAGCAATGATCGACATGAATACATCTGCGAAGGGTATTTTTTTCGCGCCAAGGGCCATAGCAAGCACTAATACGCCTATTAATAGGAGGAGCATGAAGATTAGCAATATTAAAAAGGAGAACTTTTTTTCTCCTGCTAGTGGTGATTTCTGAACATTTGCGGCCAATGTTTCCAACCCTTTCCCTTCACTTTACAAAAAGAGCCAGCCAAGGGCCAGCTCAGATGCAAACGAATATGATTTCTAACGCAAGTCAGAGGATGTGGTAAGCAAAAATTTGACGGCCCGACTAATCGCACCCGAGATTACACTTACATGCTCCTCTTGCTCAAGCAATGCCCAGTTTACTTCAAAGCTTGGAAGGTGTAAGGCCATCATGCTGTTACATAAATCCAAGCTATCCTTGACCATATAATCCAGCTCTTCTCCACCGGCAATCATAAGTGTTTTAGGTAACTGACTTAACGTATTGCTGTGTAAATCAGCTTTAAAACTCTCATATTCCTTTAAAAGTGCGTAGTCATTCCACCAGATGGAAGCACTGCTTGCAATATAATGCGAAAACAAGGTAGGTTGTGTAAATAAGGCATGCAGAACAAATAATCCGCCAAAGGAATGACCAAACAATGCTTGCTTCTGCTTATTGATAACGAACCGCTGGGCAATGGCTGGCATTAACTCTTTTTCAAAAAAAGCTAGCAGTTCATCTGCCCCGCCAAATTCAGGCCAAGGCTCGCCGTTGGGACGTTTCGGTAAATTCGCGAGCTCGGCTGGCATGGTTAAATCATAGGTTCGACGCACGGTATCAAACGCCTCACCTCCAGGATAACCAATGCCAACAACAATCGCGGGTGGATAGCCTTTAGGCTTACGTGTTAGCAATCGGGTGATTTCAGCAGCGGTTTCAAAAAGCCCATTACCGTCTAGTACATAAATGACACCATAGCCATCTTTTGCAGGCTCATCCAACGGTTTAGCAATAAAGATTTCATAGTCCTTATGATTAGCTTCACTCGTGATCAGCATCGTTTCATAGTTGGGTTTTACGTACGGTTTGATAATCATGGCAGCAGGAACGCTACGATATCGTCCATCGTTTTTTGATAAGCAATTAATCCGCTGGATCTCCAGTGATCGCCATCCACCTCGAACACTTTACCTGCTTGAACTGCAGGCAGCGCCTTCCATAAAGGACTAGCTTTAATGTCTGCCAGGAAGGCATCTCCCAGACCATCATTATCGTTAATGAAAATATAATCAGCATCTAAATCAGACAGCATTTCCAGCGAAATATCAGCGGACATTTCACCTTCTACAAGAGCACTTTGAGCAAAGCCTAGCTCACTCAGCACATAACCCCCGTAATGGAAGTTACCCACTAAAAAGATCGCACGAGCATTCGCATTAATATAAATTGCTTTTTTACCGGCAGAAACGCTGGCTAACTGTGCTTTAGTTGCTTCCAGCTTTGTATTGTAAGCAGCAATAGCTTCTGTTGCTTTATCCTCTAAACCTAGCAATTTCGCAATCGTTTCTGTGGCTTCCACTACATTGCCGAGTGCATTCTTAAACACGTAAGTTGGAGCAATTTGCGAGTAGTTTTCATAAACACCATTTTGTGCATAAAAAGCAGTGGGGAATATAATTAATTCCGGCTCCAAATCTACTACAGATTCTGGAGAGGGAACACCATTAGCGAAGCTGATTTCTTGTACACCACTTAACGTATCCTGTAGATACTGCTGCGGTCTTTCACCCGTGGACCATTGGGCTACTGGGGTTACACCAAGGGTAACTAAATAATCCTCTAAACCAGGGGCATACACCTTTTGTACAGTCCCCGGAATGTTTACTGTATTGCCTACTTGATCAGTTACTACAAACGCTTCTCTAGCCGCTACTTCCGTTTCTTGTACAGTTGGTTCATCCGTTGCAGTTGCACTCGTTTCACTGGTTGTTACTGGAGTATCTGTTGCTTGCTGATTCGCTGTATTATTGCCGCCGCAAGCTGTTAGTAGAATGGATAATAAACTAACCATTACAACATAACTTATTATTTTTGTATTAAACCCCTTCATGATAGACCTTCCCTCTTTCCTATATTCTCAATAATAATCATTCTCAGTATTGAGTGTATAAGAGATAGGAAGCATTGACCATGTAACATCTTATGATTAGACATGTACATTTTCAAGGTATCATCATTACTGCAACTTCCTCTAGCATTCGTTTTAAAGCCACAGGAGAGTATTCAAACCAAGGATCAGAATGAATAACATAGATTTGTTGCTGCTTAATAGCCTCTAACTGTCTGAACCCAACCTCTCTCTGCAAATGATGCCATGTTGCGCGGGACTCATCATCGGGGCATATAATCGTAAATAGCTTATCTACCTTCAATCTACTTAACTCTTCAAAAGTAATCTCGGCATTATATAGACCAGGCTGCTCATAACTAGATTCTGCACCCAAATCCTGAAATAAAAGATGTTGAATACCTGTATTACAATAAGCAAAGATTTGCTGCTGATAGATACGTATAACTAGAACTCTGGGTGGTTTAGTGGCCCAGTCTAACCTGCGCCGAACGTCTTCCAATCTTGCCCTATACTGAGTGATCCACTGTTTCGCTTCTTCTTGTTTATTTAATCGGGCAGCAAGTTCAGTTAAGGCTACTAAACAATCTTGCTTATCATCCAGCCAATAGATTGGAAAATGATCCTCTATCTGTTTTACCAGCTCTGACGACAAATCTTTTGGAGAAATAAGAAGATCAATTGGCAAATGCAATAGCTCATTTGGGCTGCAATAATTTTTATTTTGCGTCAAGGTTACCTTATGCTCGATTTCTTGCGCCCACAAATTATAGTAGTACGGTGTCCACTTTGCACTTAAAGGTGCAGCAAACGGGATGATTCCTGCCGCATGTAGATACCCCATCATATTCCCAGTTACAACACCGATATTTGATTTTTGCTGGCTGGAATACATCGTTGGGGATATCCCTTCGACCTTTTTGAACACTCGGCTAAAATAAAACTCATCACTATATCCAACAGCCTCTGCTATAAACTTTAAGCGAACATCTTCCTTTTGCAATAATTGTTTAGCCTTTTGAATCCGCAGCTGGGTAACATACTCCATTGGACTTTGTATATATTCCTGTTTAAACGCCGAGGAAAAATAACTGGAACTAAGACCAGAAAGATTAGCTAAATGGGCTAAAGACAGGTGCTTCGTGAAATTCTCTTCTATATATTTTCTAACCTCAGTTAAATCCGTCTTTTGCGATTGTTTTTGCATGCTGTCACCTCTTTACTGCTTATATAAATGCACTTAACTCTTTATTCATTCATTAATTGATAATCATTATCAATTATACTTTTGTTTTTGGGGGGTGGCAATGGTTGGGGAACGTTCTATAAAAGTGTACTCAAAAAAGAAGACGCTCAGGGGACTAATCCCCTCGCGTCTTCTGTGTGTAACTATAGGCTGCTGCTGCCCGGAGTAAGTCTTTTATTTTGAATCTGCAGCCGGAGCCGGAGCTGCAACCGCTGCTCCATTCTTTTGCATGTTCTCCTTCACTTGACCTTTCTCTAAAGGCTGAACAGGCGCACCAATGTTAAAGCTATCAATGATTTCCCCTAGTGTAGCTTGATCAAAATCTACTTGGGAATACAACTCTACTGTATAGCCATCCTCTTCCCAAATCACAATTCCATTTGCAAAATAAACTTTAGTCCCGTTGATTACTTCTGTCTTCACTTCTTCTGTAGTGCTGATCCCATTGTCGCCGCCCTTGGAGATTAGAAAATTCACAGCATTCTCTCCGGAATTATACTGCACTTCAACCATGCTGATCCCCTGAAGAACACAATTCACAAACTCATAGTCTCCCATCCAGTCGGGTGCCGGGAAGTTCATGCCAAGTGCTGCACGGGCTTCATCCAGATTTAACTTAGCTGCAACCGGCAATTCAATGACCGCATTCTCCCCGCCTTGGGCATCTTCAGATGGAGTCATTGACTGTGCAGCCGATGGGATTTCCTTATCGTATTGTGTGATTTCGAGATTTCCCACTTCAAACTTTGCCATGATCGACTGGAACATATCCTGTGCATAGGAGGTTGCAGAGAAAGCTCCACCCAAACAAATTACTGCACTGCCAATCACTATTGCATTTCTCCAGCTGCTTTTTTTCATCGTTATCCCGTCCTTTATCTCTGATTGGGGGTTAAGAGCCCCATGGTCCAATTTGTATATCAAGCGGTTATAGATTCTTTCTTTGGCGGTAGTGCTGCCCTGTTCGGCATTCTCAAGCCGTTCTATGGTCTTGCTGAATTTGGTGAGATCATCTTTCTTATTCATTTTTGAACCCTCCTGCCTTTAAGGAAATATGCAGTTTTTTCAAGCTTCTATATACTACGACACCGATATTGGACTCACTAACGCCCATGATCTGTGCAATTTCGGAATTTTTCAGCCCAGCCCCATATTTCATTGCAATGATATTGCGTTCTTTCTCACGCAGCTTGGAGAGCGCCTTGAACAGTGCCTGATTATTATCCTCACGGATCGCCAGCTCCTCAGGAGACGGCTTGGGAAATATAAGCTCCAGCAACGAATCCAGTGAGGTATAGCTTCTTTTCTTCTGCGCCCGAAAGTAGTCCGTCACAGCATTTCTTACAATGGCAAACAGCCACACCTCAAAATTCGATTTTTCTTGTGAAAAACTATAATACTTACACATCACAGTCTCAAACACCTGACTGCATATGTCCTCTGCCGCGTGGTGGTTATTAATCCGATAACAGATATATTTGTAAACACGTTGGTAGTACGTATCATACATCCGGGTAAATTCCTCTTTGGACATGATAGCTTCACGTGATCTTTCGGTATTCATGTAACGCTCCACTTTACCTTGGATAACCTCCATCTCCACCCTCCTTCCACCTCACCTTCATCGAAAAGCTAAACAAATTGCGCAATTTGTTGTGAAGAAACTTACATATGTTAATACGGAGAAACGAGCGGAGCATTAACAAAATGTTTTGATAATTGTGGGATGGAGGGAAAAGGGTGAAAGATCACAATCCGTAAAAGCGGCGATACTTGAGTTGCGGGGTGGATATTTGTGTGGGAGAGAAGGGGAGAAGCTCAGCGCTATAATTCAATGATTTCATAGTTATGTACTTCAAGACTTTCAGAATCTATACAAAACACTTGTACATCCAGTGCATCCATAAGCTTTTCCAGGTGATCTCTTTCTAAATAACTGTTATCATAACATGCTCATTCCCAGTATTGTCTATTAACGGGATGTTTCGTATTTGCCTAATATAAAAAAATCCTGTCATTATCCAGCGGGATGCTTGATAAAATGGCAGGACAATAACCTTACTACATTTTTACTAACCTTAAATATTCCGAACTTCAACAACCTTTCCCAAGTCCACATACTGCTCATGATCCAACTTCACCTTCACTCTGCCCCTTCGGCGTTTCTCACGCCATTCACGAAGATCTCCCTCCGTTTCTAAGCGAAGCTCCGCGATTTCCAAGGCACGATCCAGAATATATTTACTCGTATAGAGCACCGTTTGTATTCTTTGACCACCTAGCATGATAGGAGACGTAATTGCTTTCCATTCCTCAACCGTAAATCGTACATACAGATCTTCTTCAGTACCCGGGCGACAAGGAACCTCTTTAATCTCATTACGCCGCAGCACCTTCCAATCCGCTACTTTCCCTACCCAGTGAATCCCCGTTTTTGCAGGATCAATGAACTTTTTGCGGGATTGGCACATCGCTACGTATTCAATTTGCGTTAGGATCTTCTGATTTGCAAGATTCCTTAACGGCATGTGATAAAAAGATTTCTGCAGCGCCACTTCCACTTGTTCGGGTCCCCGGACAGAACCAACAAGCACATTTTTGCCCGCAAGCTGGTTGGCATAGTATTCTTTCGTCCCGCGTGGACGGGTGGAACGCTCATAAGCTTTTTCCGGACTATCCTGAATAATCTCATCCAAGAATCGCTCCATCAGGCTTGTAGAATTCGGTAGGAATGGCAAAGCGCCAATATTCAATAGCTCGATGCTTTTGTAGAATTGGTGGGTCTTATATCGCTCCTCATCCGGGTAGGGGAATAACACATAGGCGCCAAACATGCTTCGCTCATATTCTCCCGATCCCTTCTCCTGATACACAATGGCATCCCGATAACGGTGCATGGTGTTGATGTCATCCTCTTCAGGCCCAGGCTGCCTATAAGTGCGGTGATAGGAAGTCCCTTCATAAGCCGGATTTAAGCGATATTTCGCATCAAAAACATACTTATACTCTTTGATTTTGCCAGCATCCTTCTTCTTCAGTGTCAGCACATTATCCGGACGCTGGCTGAGCGTCGGGGTCCTATCCGAGCTAGGAATCGCATTATAATACAGGATGAACTGCTCTCCGTTAACTGGATTCTCGTACACCATCTTAGCGCTCTGTGAGCGGTCAAGTGTAACAAAAATACCATTCCGATTCACCTTAATAATATCCTGCTTCACCAGCTTATACTTCTGACCCAGAAGCTGATTCAACTTGAGGAAGCACCAGTATTCATAGAGCTGCGCGACATCCTTCATAGACAGGCGCAGCAGATCACCTTGGATCGACAAGCCTTTGAGCAGCATGAGATAACAGCGATAGACTTCGCGGTATCCAGGGGCCATCTGCAGCACCAGTGTAACGGACATCTGCCTCAGTACTCCAACCTCACGTAAAAAGTCCATCTTGAGCACCCGCTCTAGTTGAGTGAGCATGGTGTCTAACCTTTTTATAAGTAATGGATCTGGGGTTCGGTTTTTAATCTTCCAGCGACCCTTGAGCTCTTTCAGCTTTCCATGAATGCGTTCCAGCATCCAGCGGATGAACCGGTTTTCATTAGTATCATAGGCGAGACGTCTTCGTGTCTCCATTAAATGTGTGGCTGTGTAATTTCGGCTGCCGATGGTCAAGAATCCATGGTTCATGTCTTCTCTTAATCGTTCGGGATGCTTCGCGAGCTCGCGGATGTTCTCTCTTCCAGCCTTTTTGACCCGATTGGCGTCCACTAGTCGGCGATCCTGGAGCAGAGCATAATTAGGATTCTTGTTAATCCGCTCAACGGCATCCAGAAGCTGTCTAAATACATGCTGAAGTATAGTGAAAAACTCCGTCAAGCTCTGATTCTGCGTTTCCCGCAGGCCTGTTAATTGGTAGGTTTTACGCAAAAAATCAAAGGCCAAATTATAAATCTGCTCATTCACTTCATTTAAAATATTCTGGTAATCCAGCTTGTAATCCATTTTAGAGGGGAAGATCTCCATCTCTACCCGCAGCAAAGCCTGTCCCGAACTGCGGATCTCCCATTCCGTCAAACCGACCTCATTCCCAAAGTTCAGAACACCCGCAAGAATAGTCTCACCTAGAGGCTTAATTGCCTGCCGAAGCAGCACATTTTCATGATAAAAAGATAGGTTAGCAGCGGTCTTCTTCTGAATCACCAGCTCATACGACTGTGTCTCATAAAAACAAGGAAACACAGACTCCCTCTGCTGCCAGTCCACCATCCCATGGGCTTCAGGGGAAAAGACTTTAATCTGAACATCACCAAGCCGTTCGGAGCAAACAAGCCCAAGCTGCGCACTCACCCATTCCTGACTAGAAGAACGATGAAGCTGTAATGTCTCCACCGTAGGATGATAAGGCCGTCCTTGAAGAAAAAGAGTAAAAAGCTCCGTTTCTACACGGAGCAATTCTACCGTCTGATTAAGAGAGCCAGTAAGAGGTAAATCCATCTTCCTCTAGCCTCCTAAGCATAAAAGCCAATTTTCGAGCACTTTGTGGATGTTTAGCCGTAGGTGGAGTTTGACCGACAGCCCATCTCAGGTAGAGTGAAGAAGCATCATTGTCCATAAGATCTTCAATATTTACTGTCACACCAGATCCGGTACCAAGAGCCCCTTTCATCAATTTCAATAATACCCGGCGAACCGAAGAATGACTTCCTTGAATGCGCGGCAGTATCTTTTGCAGCAGTTGCCAGTCAAAAGCTTCTTCCTCACTCATCAGCTTATACCGTTCGTTATAGATCATATAGAAGCAAATCGCATCCCGCACCCGAAAACCCACATGAGCGTGGATATCCTCAAGCAAGGCATTGATCTTAACCAATCTCTCTGTCGTCCGTACAACAAGCTCTTTGTTGGTATCATAGGCATCCACTAGCTGCAAATAATCGGAGCGCAGAAAAAGATGATTCAGTTCGGCAGCGTCAGAGCTATCGCTGGTCTCTACCTGCTCATTCAAATCCGGATACTGCTGCAGATTAATGTAATTGAATTCTAGTGTGTTGGCTCGATCCAGTACCTTTTTGCTAAAAGGATGTGTCGTTTCGTCCATGTTCACAGTCCCAATCAAGAACACATTCTCCGGGAGACCCAGGCTGCCAAACTTCACTTGATCCTCAGACGTATCCAGCATGGTAGAAGATATGAGATCCTGTGTCTGGATCTTTCCCTCCTGCCAGTCCTGTGTTTCCAGCACACTTAACAGGTCACTGAAATAATGCTCTACCCGCGCCAAATTCATCTCATCCATGCAGATAAAATAAGGCTTATGCTGATTCTCCGGATTCCGCGCCTCTACTAATACTTCCGTGAGCGGACCCGGTTTGAACCTGCCCGAAAGATCCTTGTACCCCAACAGATCGGCAGGATCACTCCAATCCGGCCGCACTGGGATCAAGGTAAACTGGCCGTTATTCCCCGTTGCACCAAGAGCCTCTGCAAACAGCTTCACCAATCGAGTCTTCCCCGTGCCCGATATCCCCGCCAAGATGACAAAAGGCTTTGTTTTTAGGGAGAGGTAAAAATTTTCGATAAGGTGCTCAGGGAAGAAAAAGCCTTTGCGGCGGATGTGGGATTGGATTTGGTGGAGGATACCTGTTACTTGTTCATCCTGTAAGGGCTCCGCTTCTTGCGTCACTACTTCCACTTCCTCATTATCAGCTACATTACCTGTAGAAGTCACTGTGTCCACATATAGACGGTAATCTTCCATCACATTCTCGAGATCTTGGATTAGTTGCTCGTCATTCGGAACGGCTCCTCTTTCATACTTGATGTAAGCGACAGTAGACACCTGATAATCTTGACCTAGACCGCTATCTACCAGGTGTATATTATCATCCTTATTCATATGGTTCAGTGAAAGGAGCCCTCGTATGTCTTGTGTTCGAGATCGCAGATAGGCATAACCTTCTCTACGCCCCTTCTCTTGAATAGGCGCCGTCACTCCTTGATTAAAAGTAAGATAGACAGCACTCATATCCTCAGCAAACAGATACACAACATACTCCCCACGCTGAGTCGTTTCCGTGATCCGCTTATCCAGTATTGCAAGCCAAGGAACTGTTGCCCAATTCCCTTGACCAACAGAACCTTGAATTTTATATTGATCATCTAAGAATGGTAACGCTTTGAGCTCAGAAGGAAGTGTCTGACGAAATAACGTACCTAGTGCATGACTTGCAAAGGTTTCTTTTTTTGCAGAAGTGTAATCCGCCATGATCTTCTCCAGATAACCTTGCAAAGAGAAATGCTGCAAAGCGGCATTATAAGACTGAAGTTCGTCATTAGCTAGTCTCTCTAATTGCGATAGCTCCTCTTCCCCTAGCTGTCTTTGAATTTGGCTATGAAAACCTATGGTGTTATCCTCCGAGTTCACAAACAAAATATGCGAGAGCGCATTAACTGGACTGTTAATGATATCTTTCAGCTGGCTTTTGGGTGCATCACTCCATAGTTCTCGACCTGGTGGCAGATCTACCCGGTTTCCACTATCCTGTTCAGCTATAAAGTAGTTAAGAAACCGCTGCTTCACGTGATCATACGATACGCGCTCCTGATGAAAGGCTCGCAGCTCTTCGATCAAGGATAGGATCAGGACCATCTTGTATGATTTTTGCTTACGCTTGAAAATCTGCGTGACTGATTCCGGTAATGGCATGTTGACCTCCAAGACTAGTTAACGATTTCTAGTAGTCATATTTTTTTACATGAAGTTTGCGAATCTTTGAGTCTGTAATATTTGCTTGGCTCAGTTGGTCATAGATCGATTCAACCTGTAATTGAGGCCTTAATATAGCCATAGTTTTGCTTTAGTGGATTATACATCTTGTAACGGTTACCCACTAACCATTGTTGATCCGTCCGCTTACCTTTAATTTCTCCATTGTAGTTTTTCGTCTTTCAATGACAAATAAGCAATACGTAGTCATCTGGATTTACAATATATTTGGTAATTCGACAATATGGGAATGTATTCCTTCCAATCATGCATATAAGAAAAAGGACTGTCGCATGGACAGCCCCAACATATAGTTAACGTATACCTTGTAATTCCGTCTTAATCCGAGAGAACAGAAGGAGCAAATGCATTAGCAAGCTGCATGCCATCCTTAAGCCCCTGTAGATATAAAAGTTCATAAACAACAGATTGCTTTAAAGAAACTTTATCCTCCCAATTTTCAAACTCTGGCTTACGTGCAATATCCATGGAGACAAATAACGCTTAGAAGGCCTTGCTCTTCTTCAAAAGAATGTCTATATAGAAAAACATTCAAATTTATAACGGCCAATATATTTTTCTTAACGGTATTAATGTCCGTGTCTCTGAATCAAATTGATCATAGTATTGTGTTACTAACTCCGCGAGCAGATCCAAGTCTATTAACGATAAAGGAATATTCGATCTTTCCGCTTCATATTTTGCTTCCTTTGTGAATCCACCACTAGATACATAAATCCCCCGATCTCCTACTCTTAATCCTCCGGTAAAACTACGTATTTGATTAGATCCCATACTGCCAGAACGGTGCTTTACTTCCACTATAATTCTGGGTTCTTCAAGCCCTAGACCATCTGGGGATGCAAAAATATCTCTTCCCCGGTCCGGCCCTTTGGGTGATATTCGTGTCTTGTAGCCCATTCCTCTAAGGATGCCCGCAACAAGTTCCTGCATTTGCTCCCAGTCTAACTTAGCAATCTTATCTTTGATAAATTCATTGGACTTCTCAATGACGTCTTCCTTAATTAGCTCTAATTCTTCGGCTTCTTCCTCCGTCTCAGCTTGCACAGACTCTATGGGTTGACTTGGTTGATTACCATCGGTCTGTCCGATTACCATTTGTTTGAGCAATTCCTTCTGAACATCATTCGGGATAGATATAATAGTCATTATGGAACCAAGCGTATTCCGGGCGCTTGCCGTCAAAACATCTCTAGATACAGTCCCCTCCCAATCTATTCTGCGAATATGAGGCTTATCCGTAATATAATTTGGCTTAAATTCATAATTCGACTTGATTCTTCCTATGTAATAGAGTCGCTCTTCAGGATTATATGTGATTACTTGGTCGTCTATTTTAAATTCACTTACAAAACGAAAAATCTGACCAGCAGTAATATTGATCTTACCCTCTTTATATCCAGGATACCGTACCTTCAAAAGCCTCTTCATCTCTTGCAGTGTATTTACCCCACCGATATCTCCCAATGGAGCCCAACCAATCGCTACAGCTTGCTTATCTTTAAATTCATTAATAAGATATGCCCTTTCTCCTGCTCGAACAAGCCACATACTTTTCATAGTGGACCTCCCTTTATTCTCTGTACATGAAGTTTGCGAATCTCGAAATCGTTAACATTAGCCTGAGCCAAACGATCATATATAGTTTGGATCTGCGCCGCAGAAATAGGAGGTTCAGGGGTTCCCGTTTTTAAACTAATCAACTTCCTAGAGATAAACTCACTTAGTTCCACATCATAGACAACCAGTTCGTCCGAGTGGATTTTCCGAAGATCCGGATCAATACTGAACCGACATCTCATAGTGAATGAAATCATAGAGATAAATTTCACTGCAGCTATACCTTGTATCAGGCTCTCGATGGCCTTGATATGTCCATAGTTTTGCTTCAGCGGATTATACATCTTGTAACGGTTGCTCACTGACCATTGTTGATCCGTTCGCCCACCTTTAATTTCCCCATTGTAGTTTTTCGTCTCAATGACAAATAAGCAATACGGGGAAATAACGATATGATCAATCTGGGTGTAACCTGTTCGAGACTTGGGATTAGGGAGCATTAGATCGCTTAACGATTTACACTCCTTAGGTAACTGGTCGAGTTGAATATTGATTTTATGCTCACCTAACTCTCCAATTCGTGTGGAAGCAACCTTCGGTTTCGACTTGGGAGTTTGTGCCTTACGCACTGCCTGTGGTGGCTTAGTGTCGGATTTTTTAAAGAGAGACAATAGCGCTTTAAACATAGCAAAACCTCGTCTGATATAGATTTACAATATGTATGGTTATTCGACAATATGGGAAGATATCCCTTTATTCAAATCATGAATGGAGGTCTGCCCTCTTTTTAGATGAACAGCATCTAAAAAAACAAAAATTCCAAATATATATATAGAAAAAAAGACTGTCGCATTGACCGTCCGAAGATAAGATATGCATATATCCCCTTTGGTTCCGATACCTATGTGCTTCTCCGCTACCCGCAGGACATGTCTTAGTCCGAGAGAACTGAAGGGGTAGTAAGGGCATTTGCAAGCTGCATGCCATCCTTTAGTCCTTGAAGATATAGACGTTCATAAAGAACAGCTTGCTTCGATTGAAGCTTATCCTCCCAGTGCTCAAACTCTGGCATACGTGCAATATCCATGGAGTCAAATAACGTTTGAAAAGCTATGCGCTCTTCTTCAAAAACATGCCTAGGCTCGGATTGATGTTCAATCTGTGCGGTCACCTCATCCACTCGACCTTGAATCGTCTGTAAAAACCATGCAGGAAAGCTCAACATATCCCCTCCAAGATAGAAACTCAAACGAAATGACGCTGCATGTCCGTTTTTTTCTTGGTACATCCGATTAATCAGTTCGTCAACCTTACGACTCTGGGCCTGAACCGCTTCATTGCTGCTTAACGGAATTCCCTGCTCCAGTGATTGCTGTCCGAGTTCATTCAGCTTGCGCTTTTCCTCCTCATATTTGCACATCAGATGTTGCATTGCACCCCCACCTTCCGGGAAAAGCTATATCTGTAGACGATGTATGGAAATTTTAATGCGTTTATCGGTTTATTTTATTTTAATTCGATATCCGCATTAAAACAATACTTACCTCGCATACAATTTGGTTAAATTGTGAGGTGACACCAAAATGAGGCATCGCAAAGAGCCCCCGGGTGACAAAAATATCATTGGAACCCGAGTTGTAGCTATTCGAAAAGCTAAGCGAATGAAGCAAAAGGATTTCCTTGCCAGGTTGCAAACCTTCGGTTTAGACATCAGTCCAACCAGTTTATCGCGATTGGAAGGTCAATATAGACTTGTGCAGGATTATGAGGTGGTTGCCATTGCGAAAGCATTGGAGGTTTCTGTTGGAGAGTTGTTGGGGGAAGGTTAGTGAAGTGATAGTGGGAGATAACTCTCTGTTTTTGGAATAGATCGTTATTTTCATTTAAATAGATACTACATAGATCTGCAAATTTTTTATGCAAAATCCCTGAAGGGATTTATTATTCAGATATAGACACGTACCTACGACGTCCAATAAAATGGAGGCCTGAGGCAATATCTGACCCCCAGATTTTATCCTTCGGTCCGCTTTCAGGTGTCATTCATCGTGCTATGTAGAAATCAAATAATACATAGCTAGAACAACGATATACCAACCTATCGCGTGGAATTCATTCTATAGATTCAAATTAAAAGACAATCAGTAATCTGCAATTTGCAGAAACTGATAGTCTCTCTTGTCTTACAGTCCTTCTTCTCCGTACAAAAAAACCGAGAAATAACACCTTATTTTGAAGTGTCGATTTCTCGGTTGTAGTGTATTCATCCGTTATCTTAATTAGCTAGGTTGCCCTTCCATCTCTCTAATCGATTCATCAACCTTCACCATCATGGAACATTCGACTCTTTTGCGGAAGACGTCACAGCTGAAGTCATAGGTTCCGACCAGGGAACCCGTCGCGTGCAGCGCATTGGCGGGACAACCGCCGCTACAGTAGAGTTTCGCCCAGCAGTCCTTGCATTCCGGCTTCGAGTAGCAGTTGCTCTCTTTAAATTGACATTGCAACTCAGGTTGTGTGATGCCATCCCAGAGATTTCCCATGCTGTACTCTTCATCCCCTACGAACTGGTGGCAAGGAAAAAGCTCTCCCCAAGGGGTGACAGCAAGATATTCGGTTCCCGAACCACAGCCAGTGATTCTCTTCTGGATGCAAGGTCCTTCCGAGAGGTCAAGCATGTAGTGATAAAAGGTAAATCCCTTGCCTTGTTCACCGCGCCCGATCATTTCCTTGGCGAGAATTTCGTACTGATTGTATATCTCCGGGAGGTCCTCCTCGGTAAGTGCATAGGGTTCCTTTGGATCACAGATAACCGGTTCCATCGAAATTTTGTCAAAACCAAGGTCTGCGATATGAAATATATCGTTGGTGAAATCGACATTGTTACGAGTGTAAGTTCCCCGTACATAGTACTCTTGGTCTCCGCGCTTACGAACGAATTCCTGGAACTTCGGAAGAATATGATCGTAGCTGCCTTTTCCGTTAACTGTTTGGCGAAGCCGGTCATGAACCTCTTTCCTTCCATCCAGGCTCAATACGACATTGTACATTTCCTGATTTAAAAACTCGGTGACCTCATCGTTCAGCAGCATCCCGTTCGTCGTAAAGGTGAAGCGGAACTTCTTTTTGTATTCTTGTTCTTTACTTCTTGCATAAGCTACGATCTGTTTAACCACTTTCCAGGCCAAAAGCGGTTCCCCGCCGAAAAAGTCGATGTCCAGGTTTCGATGATGACCCGAATTTTCAAGCAGGTAATCGATAGCTTTTTGTCCCACCTCATAGCTCATAATTGCTCTATCTCCGTTGTATTTCCCCTGGCTGGCGAAGCAATAGTCACAGGACAGATTACAGGTATGCGCAACATTAAGGCAGAGTGCCTTAACATAAGTTTTTCGTTTTTTTAAATCAAGCGAGAGGTTCTCATACTCATCTTTTGTAAAAAGCTGTCCATCATTTATAAGCTCCTCGATATCCACGATGGTTTCTCGAATGTCACTCTCAGAAATGGTGGAATCATGCTTATATTTCTCCAACATCATTGTCACGATTTGGTCGACAGAAGTTTTCTCATAAAGCGCTATAATTTCATATGCTAGGTCATCAACAACATGTACTGAGCCACTGTAAGTGTCGAGCACGATATTGTATCCATTTAGTTTATATTGATGAATCATACTTGCTAATCAAGCTCCTTTTGCACACAAGTAGAAACGGCTTTGCCTTCCTTTAGAGGTAGCATCCATTTCTTAAAAATAGCCGCCCATCAGCAGAGCAATGGGCGGTAAAATTACGAATCCTATCTGTTCATTGCATTTTCACACTTCTGGTTCGCAACGCCGCAAGAAGTCTTACAAGCGGACTGGCAAGAGGTCTGGCAGGCGCCGCATCCGCCGTGTTTTGCGGTATCCATCAGTTTGCGGGTGCTTAAGGTTACGATTCTTTTCACGTTAAATAACTCCTTCTGTAATTTCTTGTGATCACTTTCACTTAATTTCCATGGAACATCGTAGCAACATCACGCAAGTACGTCTATGATGCCCGTCACCTAACAGAGTAGAGAGGGCTTAAACATAATTATCAACGTTAATTTTCGTGCAGTCTTTCATGCTTGTGATCGTAGGATGCGGTAGCAGGAACCAGAGTCAGGGCAATACTAAAAAAGTGAAACAAAAAAAGAGACGGCAATGATGCCATCTCTTTAACAACGATTTTTTCTCATACTTGTCCGTAAAGTCCAATAAATATAAGGATCTCATAGCACTGTATCCTTCCTTACCAGTAGAGCGACACTCTCCACATGCGTGGGTAGACAGTGTGAACAAACTTATATGAGGAGCTTTAAGACACTTCCGGACAGTTTATCTGCTCTTGAATATTCAATGAAGTTATTTATTTTTATAATGTACTACGCCTTAGTTCATAAAAATATTGCACAATCGGATGCTTTAACTTCATCTTCTCGCTCATGTTTAAAATCCAACCGTATTGATAGAAAGCAACTCCGAGCATAGCATCTATGGCGTGCTACAGAGGGACGAGAATAGCCCTCCTATCCATAACCGAACGGATGCTTTTTGTACTCTAAGGGGCTTGAACCGACTCTATTTTTGAACACACGACTAAAATAGTACTGGCTCTTATACCCTACCTTCACGGCCAGATCCCCGATTTTGATATTCGGCATTACGTCATCCAGAATCTCCTTCGCCTTCGATATCCGAAGCTCGGTGACATAGTCAAGGAATGAAGCACCGATTTCTTGCTTCATACGCTTGCTAAGATAGGTTTGGTTGATATGAAATAGCGCTGCTACTCGAGTAATAGACAGCTCCGGATCCTGATAATGACTGTCAATATACTCGGTCACTTTTTGGATAAGCACTGTTCCATCCCCTGTATACCCGGGAAGCTCCCGCTCTTTATCCACCCTGCTTTCATGTGAATGCAAAGGATATTTTGCCTGAAGATGCTCATCGATCCGATGAAGCAGCTTGTTCAGATCACTCTTCGGCACAGGTTTCAATACATAATCGAATGCTTGCAGTTGCACGGCTTGACGCGCATATTCAAAGTTATCGTACCCGCTGATGATGACAACCAGAACCGACGGGCAGCGTTCGCGCAATATATTCATCAGATCGAGCCCATTCATATTCGGCATGTTGATGTCCACAAGACATACATGTGGTGGGGCTTCCTCCACCATATTCAATGCTTCGTTTGCACTTTTCGCTTCTCCTGCAACCTCAAAAAGATACGGACTCTCCTCAATGTATTGTCGCAAGCCTTTGCGAATGATCGTTTCATCATCGACGATGACAATCTTCCACATCTTCATTCCACTCCCCGTCCAAAGGTATTCGAATGACCATAACGGTAATGCCATCTTCGCTCTTCACTGCAAGGCCATATGGCATCCCGTAAGCTAGTCGAATGCGATGGTTTACACTGTATAGCCCAAAGCCTGTGGCAGAACGATCATATGTATCATCAAGAAGGGCTTGATTCATCTGTTCAAGCTTCTCTTGCGGAATCATAACCCCATTATTTTCAACCTTAATGACCAAATAATCGGCCTGTTTATATGCTGTAATCGAAATTTTGCACTTTTGATCCCCAAGTGGCTTAATCCCGTGATAAATCGCATTTTCCACCAAAGGCTGCAGCATGAAGCGAACGACTTGGCACTGAGCAAGCTTTTCATCATATCGTAGCTCGTAGTCCAGAATCTCCTCATATCGCACACCTTGAATATGAAGATAACTCTCGACATGGTACAACTCCTGATCAAGCAGAATGTAGGGACTGCCTGTGCCAAGCCCTAATCGGAAATACGCGCTAAGCGCTTCCACCATCTCCACCACATTGTCTGCTCCATGTTCCGTTGCCATCCACTGGATCGTATCCAATGTGTTGTATAAAAAGTGCGGCTTGATCTGCTCATGAATCAGTCTGAGTTCCATCTCCTTTCGGTCCTGCTCCACAGCGTATAATTGAACAAGCATGTCATTGAAGCTTCGTCCAAGATCGCCGATCTCATCCGAGCGCGTAACATCTGCACGTATGGTTTGGTTGCCGTTCTGCACATTTTCCATTACCTGACGAAGCGACTGAATTGGACGAATAATGGAAGAAGCAAGCAGCATCAGAAAGACGATAAACGCACTACCGATAAGAACGCCTACCAGCAATGCAGTCCGCTGGGTTTTGATCACCGCTAGCGATAGACTTGAATTCGGTACTTCGAGTACTAGCTTCCAGCCTTCCACATTTTGAATTGGAGCCTCAAATACACTCATGTTCTTCTTATCTGCTGCCTCCTCCGCTCCATCTCCTTCACCCAGCTCTCTGCAATCGATGATAAGCTGGCCTGACTGGTCATATAGCATTACATCTTGAGCAATCTCCTTCATCTTCTTAACGGAGACGGCTGCGGCAATATAAGCTACCTCATCATTCACCGATGGATTAACACGATAAAGAATGACGACGATTTCGGCTGCATTCGCTTTGGATACGATCGGATTGCTCACCACATAATTGGAATCTGAATTCAGCAGTTTTCGATAGTAGGGTCGGTTTAGTATCGAAAAAGGCTTGTCCCTTGCTGACCAGGAATTTCCGTGAATATCCACCACACGTATGGATTCGTACTCTACTTGCTTCTTCGCCTCGAACTTATCGAACTCTTGCAGCAATTCATCTCGTGTCCACTGATGGTCCGAAGCTAGAGAAGCAAGCATGTCTATCTCTCCAATGCGCTGATTAAACCAATAATCAATCTGGTCGCTGCGTGCAGTAACCACTTGCTGCGTTAAGTTCTTATTCAAAGGGACAACCGTATGGTTCATCTCCAAATATATTGTTACAAGCAATGCAACGAACAGCAGCAAGAAGCAGCCTCCTGCGATTAACGTAATTTTTAAGTGAATTGATTTCATTGTAATCATAGCCCTTCACAATATCCGTTTCTTACATGCCCGAAAAAGACAAAAAAACACTAATCTGTGCAAATACATAATGCTGTACTAAATCTATAATAGGTCTTGTGCATATTTTCACATGAAATAACATTCATGTCTAGGCTAGAGATAAAGGATTTGCCTAGCAAATCTTCCTCTCCCTAGTGTATGTAACCAATTCACAACAGAATGAAGGAGATATTATGCGAACTCACACGAAAAAGCTGTTATCTATTCTACTAGTCCTCAGTCTTATGTTCACGCTTGCTGCCTGCGGCAGTAAAGATGCAGAACCCGCTGCAGATGCAAACGGAGTTCAAGTCTTTGAAGGAGTTGGGCAAGGTAAACATGGCGATATTAAAGTACAAGTCTCCTTATTAGATAACAAGATCACTGACATTAAAGTGACAGAGCATAAGGAAAATGAAGTACTTGCAGAACCTGTTTATACGCAGCTCAAGCAAGATGTCATGGCAACTAACAGCGCAAAAGTTGATGCCATTAGTGGATCTACAGTTACAAGCAAAGGATATCTCGAAGCCATTCAAGATGCAATTACGAAGTCTGGACTTACCCTTGTCGCTGGCGCTGCAGTCAGTGGAAGCAAAGACAAAGAAGAAGTCGAGCAAACCTATGATGTTGTTGTCATCGGTGCCGGGGGTGCTGGCTTTAGTGCGGCTATCGAAGCGAAGAGCGCTGGAGCTAATGTAGTTCTGCTCGAGAAAATGCCAGCTGTTGGCGGCAACACATTGATCTCCGGTGGTGAGATGAATGCGCCGGACAACTGGGTTGAACGTGCTCTTGGCATCACTGATGACACGGCTGACTTGTTCTATGATGATACGATGAAAGGCGGAGACAACCTCGGGGATCCAAAGATGGTTCGTATTCTTGCCGACAATGCTCTAGCATCTGCCGAATGGCTGCGCGATGATATCAAGGTAGAGTTCTTACCTGATCATCTGTTCCAATTTGGAGGCCATTCCAGAAAACGTGCGTTGATTCCTGTAGGTCATACAGGTGTTGAATTGATTACTAAGTTAAAAGCCAAAACAGACGCTGATCAAATCACGATCAAAACGAATATGAAAGCCGAAACCTTGCTGAAGGACGAAAGCGGCAAAGTAACAGGTGTAACTGCGACTTCAGGTACTGGCGACAAGATCACATTTCATGCGAACAAAGGCGTCATCATCGCTACCGGTGGTTTTGGATCCAATGTAGAGATGCGTAAAAAGTATAACCCTAAAATGGATGAAAAATATATGACTACCGATACACCAGGATCTACAGGTGACGGTATCGTTATGGCAGAAACGATTGGCGCCAAGCTGACAAACATGGAGAATATTCAAACGTATCCAATCTGTAATCCTGAGACAGGTGTTATTTCCCTGGTTGCAGACTCCCGCTTCGATGGTGCGATCCTGATTAACCAAGAAGGCAAGCGCTTCGTTGAGGAATTAGAACGTCGTGACGTTATTTCTAAAGCAATTCTTGCCCAAACGGGCGGATATACGTATCAATTATGGAATCAAGGGATTGAGGATATCGGTAAAACGATAGAAGTTCATCAAGACGAATACGATCAACTCGTTAAACAAGGCTTGCTCTTTAAAGCCGATACGATTGAAGAGGCAGCTGATTTCTTCAAAATCGACGTGAACACTTTGAAAGAAACGATTAATAAAGTAAATGATTATGCGAAAACAGGTAAAGACCTTGATTTCAAACATCGCGGTGGATTGAAATCTCTTGAAAAAGGCCCTTACTACATCGAAAAAGCTGTACCCTCCGTTCACCATACAATGGGCGGCTTGGTGATTGACGAGAAGACTCACGTATTGAATGAAAAAGGCGAAGTCATCCCTGGGTTGTTCGCTGCAGGTGAAGTAACAGGGGTCATTCATGGTGCAAACCGTCTTGGCGGTAATGCCATCGCTGATATCTTCACATTCGGCCGAATTGCAGGCAAACAAGTTGTAGCAGAGTAATCTTATTTTTTGTGTAACTGCTCTATTAAGAGTTAGCCTTAAAAACGTGCAAGATAACTTGTAGAGTGCCGGTTGACTGCTAACTTTCAAGCTGCCCTCTATGACATAGCAAACCGCCCTGTTAGCAACATTGCGAACAGGGCGGTTTATTTATGTATTCGTGTCATCGTCATGAAAAAAATAAGCACTGTGACTAAAAGTGTGACCACGAAGATCTTCACGATTTTTTTATAGCGGAGCCTAGGGGCTACGCTCGTCAATTGCTACAGTATGTTCTATTATTAACGAAATAAAGTAACTTTCCAAAAAACATATTCCTCAAATGATAATATCTTGACTTGCATTACAAGTAACAATTGGATAGTATTTAATAGGTAGCTTGCAATACAAGCTACCTATTTATTTACTCAGTACCTTGTTGAACAATATAGCTAGAGGCTACAATTGGAGGAATGCACGTGTTCACTCAAATGGTTAGAGGGGTGCTTGAGGGATGTCTTCTTGCAATCATTGATGAAGAGGAAACATACGGATATGAAATTATGGAAAAGCTTGCTCTTAGTGGCTTCGTGTTCGCAAAGGAAGGGAGCATCTATCCCCTCTTACTTCGTCTGGAGAAAGAAAATTTTGTAGCAAGTACACTACGTCCCTCTGCATCGGGGCCTAACCGCAAATACTATCGCCTAACCCTAAAAGGAGAACAGCAGCTTCAATTATTCCGTGGAAATTGGAACGAACTAAGTAATGCGGTAAACAGTATTATAAAAAAAGAGGATGGTGCTAAATGCTGAACGAAAAAAACAAATCCCTCTTAAACGAAATGAGATTCTACATTCAGAGCAACTCTGCCGTATCGGATACCAGCGCTAGTGAGATCCTCATGGAACTCGAAGATCATTTATTAACGGCTCAGCGGGAGGGGAAATCATTCGAACAAGTATTTGGCCAAGATCCCAAGTCCTTTTGTAATGAGATCATTCAGGAGCTTCCCAAATCATCGAAATGGGAACAAATAAAAACAATTGCACCTATGGTCCCTTTGCTTCTTATTTGGCGTTTTCTAAACGGTTTCAGCGGAGAACTAACGATTCCGCTATACGAGAATATCGTATATCTAGCACTCTCACTAGCCCTGTCCTATGTTTTATTTACCATTCTTCGTGCTGGCTCTTTCTCCTCAAAGCACAAATCCTTCTGGATGATTTACGGACTAGGAATGGTCATTATACTCGTATATGTTGGATTCTTTCTTGTGTCCGATCGTATTCTGCCTGCTAGACCACATCTCGTTCTTCATGATGGCGCTGCTTATATTACCGCTACGGTCAGCCTTGTTATCATTCTCTATTCGTTATTTGGTACATTTGTGAAAAAGAAACGTTGACCGACACAATAAAGCAAAGAGTGCTACTTCGCTAGTTAGAACGAGAACACACTCATCTGTTAATCATTAAGATCAATGAGAAAATTAATTAGAATTGTAGGTAACTATATGTTCCCAAGTATCTTTGAAACTATGTTATATCTATTACTAGGTTGTATTATTTATATGGTTGGCGTCTTAACTGGAAGATCGAGTAGTAAATTTGGTTATGCAAGTGAAATTACCGGAGCTATTTTAGCAATTGGATTTATCTTCTATCAACAGGGCTTTCCAGAAGGCTTCATTTATTTTGCGTTTGTTTCGGCTGGGTACTTATCGATGTCTCTTTTAATGACGGGTCAGGGGAAGTTTGGAGAGTTAAAGGAAGAAGTCATCCAACTAGAAGTCGAGGAAATAGGAATTATTCGAAATAATCAACGGATGCTTGGGGAATTGGGAATTTCAATCCTTGTATTTACTGGTGCCTCCTTATATTTGATATATGGACCCGAAAATAGCCCATTAAAATACTTTATTGTATACGGGCTGCTCATTGCTATTACCGAAATGATCAAACGTCTTGTGATCTATTTTACAACTAGCCTGTATTTTTCTAAACAACAAGGAAACTTATATATCATTTCCCGCTTGGACTCAAGAAAATTTTCCATCAAAGATATACAGGAGATAACTATCGAATCAACAGTAGACCTGTTAAAACTTCATCCATATCTTACCCTCTTCACATCAAATACCGACTTCACAACTAGCTTTAACAAAGTATTACGACTTCAATTACCAGGAGAAACAATATACCTGACAATTAAAGAAACAGAAAAGTGGAAAACTGAATTGGGAACGGGAACGAAATTTGAAAATACTATTGAAAATGAGCTTTACATTCTGCCATTTTATCATAAAAGGAATATCAAACGGCTTCTTGGCAAGTTCTATTTTGCTATAACAGTAAAGGGGGTATCCGCTTATACTGGAATGATATTGCTCCTATATTACTTTAGAACTCCTGCATGGTTGATGGTTAGTATAGCGATTATTTATTGGTTATTTAATATATATATATCTGATCGTGTACTAAAGGTTGCCATGGATGCTAAACTTGCAACCGATCCTAAGGTGATATCAGTAGCTGAAAAGGTATTTGCTAAAGCTAATATTCCAAACGTGAAAGTTTATGAGACTGATTCCGCACAATACAATGGACTAGCAACAGGTATGAATATTGGACGGTCAATGGTAACTTTAACAACCGCTACATTAAAATTGCCCATAGATGCTATTGAAGGGATATTAGCCCACGAAGCAGTTCATGTAAAGAAGAGAGATATCCTGTTTGGGCAACTGTATAGAGTTCTATTAATGTTAATTGTGGTTGTTGCACTTTTATTTATCTTCAAACAAATTTCTGATGTTGAAGCTTTTGCTATTCCTTTATTTTTTTTAGTTTGGTTACTCATAATTCTATTTCCATTATTTCAATCATTTTGTTCTCAATTGATGGAAGTAAGGGCAGATCATCTAGGCGCTTCATTTCTTGATGGAGGAACGCTGCAAATGGCTAATAGCTTAGCAACTCTTGCTACATCTCAAGATGAAGCGATGAAGAAAACAGCAGAGTATAGTATGAAGAAAAATGATCTGAAAGAAATAAAGTCCTCTCTTGCAAGGTCACCTAGGTTCTTAAGGTTCTTGGAATTTCAAATGATGGATCACCCACCTATGTACTGGCGAGTATACACATTAAGAGTTTATGGTCATAAATGGGGAAAAGAAATTCGTAGACGTTGGTGGATCGACCGATTTAAGGAATCATTTTCAAAGTGATCAATGTTCTACACAATGGACGATGCCTCGAATGCCCATATCGAAATTCAAGGCGGAGTTAACGAAATTCGCCTTGCTAGAAGTAAGCAACGAGGAAATCCTGAGAGATATGATTCACAAGATGATTAACCGTGTAGTCCTTCACGAAGATGGTTCAATCGAGATAAGTTACAACTTCCAAAACCCACTAAAGCAGGGGGCGTAACCTATATAGACTCGCCCCTCAATACTACACTCTCCACATGGGATGAGTACTGACGGTAGATAGGTATATTTTACATTAAGATGTGGCTGTTATTCACCTAAAATAAAAGCTATGTTAAACCATAATAGCCTAGTAATATTCATCCCACCATATTTCTCCATAACCCGATAAGATGAAACATTCTCTGGCTGACAAGTTGCAATTATTTAAAAGAGCCAAAATAAACAAGATCCACCTTGCATTACACTTGGAGGATCTTGTTTGTTATTTACTCAGTCTTGCTCTTAAAATCCCCGTCTCAATTCGTCTCTAACACGAGCGAACTTTAACTTTACATCATCAAGCCACTTGGGTGCATCCACGACCTCTGAGCCTTCCAACGACCATAACAATTTCGAGAACCTATATAACTTCATTAGCCTTTGAAAATACGGAAACTGGTTAATATCCTCATTGCTTAGCGGAATTACTGAACAGTAACCTTTAAGAAACCATTTCACTTGAGAGTGTTCCAAATTCATATCATCATCAAGAAAATCATCAAGTGCAGTTACAATGTCGAGAGCGTACCAACTATAAACAGCATCATCAAAATCAATAACACTGAACACACGATTATTCTCTTCATAAAATATGTTATCCAATTGAAAATCATAATGGATTAATCCATAATTGGTGTTTGAAATAGGGAATGATTGAAGCCGTTCAGTAAGTATATCAAGTTCCTCAATTGCTTCTTTTTCATCTGGGTAGGCTTGTAACATAGCATCAATCTTCCATAGTATATCCTGCCAATTGAATCGCTTCGTACTAACAGGCTCGTACACCTTCGATAATTGATGAAAAGAAGCAAGTGACCGTCCCCAGTCCTCGCATTGCATCTCGGTTATGTTCTCATCCAATGTGTTGCCATGGGCTGAACTAAACACAACTGCAAAATATGTTCCTTCTGACTTCATTACTGTTTCAATATACTTTCCGTTTACTGAAAGAATAGGAGAAACACAAGGGTAATCATTAGATTTTAAATATTCCATGAATTCAAGCTCTGCACTAATTTGTTCGATAGAACTTTCTTGATCATAGCTGAACCGCAAAAAATATTTCTCCTGCTTATTCTCGAAAGCATATACGAAGTTGGAACTGGCACGCCAGAACGTTAATGTACCTTCGTCATGTTCCCAATTTTGAATAAGACTTTTTGCAACGGCATCTGAAGCTAAACCTCTAACCATGTTACTTAACTTCATCATTTCGATGTTTTCCTCCCGTTATTTATGAGAGGACTAAACTCCATTAAGAGGCAAGCCCTCTCATAAACATACAATTTTGATTATCCTTCCTTATCAAAACACGTCACCCCTTCCATCATTTTCGGTAAGAAATAACTTCCACCATTAGGTTACCATAAAATGTAGCCGCTGTATGGTAAAAAATAACTATAAGCAATTTCTCCAGCGGTGCATCCATCCTGCATTAAATGTACTGACAAGCACTCCTGTGTTAATGATTTTATGTTATATGCTGACGCATCAACATGGGTTTGTTTTTTAATATGGCGGTTTGAGTTAGGCTTACGGATCGATGCTTCCCCTGCCCCATTTTCATATATAAATAAAAAAGAGTAGGGATTTCTCCCCACCCTTTGCTATATCCACCAATACACCTCAACTATTAGTCTTTCCTGACCAGGAACGCCACCGACTCCACATGCACCGTATGCGGGAACATATCCACCGGAGTTACCTCCACTGTCTTGTACCCGCCATCTTCGAGCACCCGCAAGTCCCTTGCTAATGTCGATGGATTACACGACACATACACCACACGCTCCGGCTTCATAGCCAGAATCGTCTCTAACAACCGCGGATCGCAACCCTTACGCGGTGGATCGACCACGATAACATCCGCCGTAATCCCTTGCTCTTTCCAATTCGGAATGACATCTTCAGAGGCACCAACCTCGAACACTACATTCTTCATCTCATTCAACTTCGCATTCGCCCGGGCATCCTCAATAGCTTCCGGTACAATTTCGACACCGTATACCTTAGCCGCATGCTGCGCCAAAAAGAGGGAGATCGTACCGATCCCGCAATAGGCATCAATAACCGTTTCATTGCCAGTCAGTCCGGCATATTCAACGGTTTTACCGTACAACACCTCAGTCTGTGCCGGGTTCACTTGATAGAACGAACGCGCTGAGATAGCGAACTGTACATCGCCGATGTAGTCATAGATGACGTCTCTGCCCCACAGGACGCGGGTTTCGCCACCGAAGATGACATTCGTGCGCTGAGTGTTGACGTTCTGGCAGATGCTGACTACATCCGGCAGCTGTTCGCGGATGCTGCCGATCCAGGCGTCCAGATGCGGGATGTCGCGGCCGTTGGTTACGAGGACGACCATCATTTCACCTGTGCGGAAAGCTTTCTTCACGACGACATGACGCAGCAGGCCACGGCCAGTTTCTTCACTATAAGCAGAGATGCCAAGTTCTCTGCCGATATCTTTCACCTTGCGCACAACGTCATCATTATCTTCATGCTGAATCAAGCAGGTTTCCATATCGATGATACGGTGACTTCCGCGTGCGTAGAAGCCGCCCACAAGACCGCCTTCTGTAACCCCAATTGGCACCTGTGCCTTATTGCGGTAACGCCAAGGCTCGTCCATGCCGAGTGTAGGGCGAACAAGAATGCCATCTGTCTGAGCTACTCCAGCGCCATCAGTCGTACCATCCACGATGCCACCATCGTTAGCACTATCTATCTGACTCTCAACAGCTTCATTCCCTTTGCTCTTTCCGCTGTTCCCGCCACCAGCCACCCGAAGCTTCCCAATCCGCTCCAGGTTGTCCACCACCAGCTGCCGTTTCCACGCCAGCTGAGCAGTGTAGTCCATATGCTGCAGCTGGCAGCCGCCGCATTGGTCATAGATCTCGCAAGGCGCCGCGATGCGGGCGCTGCTTGCTTCTACTATATTCAGCAGTTTGGCGTAGCCATACTGCTTTTTGGTCTTGAGCACCTTTGCCCGGACTTTCTCTCCGGGAAGGGCTCCCTGCACAAAAAGGGTAAAGCCTTCTACGCGGCCTACCCCTTCACCTTCATGGGTCATGCCGATAATATCGAGCATAACCTCATCATTTTTATTCACAGGCAGTCCGGCGACAGGCGCCTTGCCGGCTGGGCGGCTGGTGCTGCGTCCGCTGCGGTGTTTACTCATTATTTATTGTTCACTTCTTTCATTATCATCGCTGTATAATCCCACACTCTTACTTTCAAACAACCCTAATTATTCTGAGCAAAAATCCGCAGATGCTGCGGCAAAATCCGAAAACGACCCGGCAGCTCTCCGCCAAGTTCTCCATCCAAGTTCAATTGGACATGCCCTGGAGAGATTACATCCATTGCATCCGTACGGAAATACACAACCTTTTTATCCTGCAAATGCTCGCCACGAAGGGCCAATCTAACCAAACGGACAAACTCTGCCAGGTTGCATTTTTTGACCGCAATAACATCTAACAGACCGTCATCGATTCGAGCGCCGGGAGCAAGCTTTTCAAAGCCGCCGACAGAATTCGTATTTGCAATCAGGAACAGCATGAACTCATCATGAATAACCTCCTGCCCATTGGCACGAATGATTAGTTCCTGAGGAGATAGGCTGACCATTTTTTCAATACCTTTTAAATAGTACGCAAGCTGCCCTATCATGGTCTTCAGCTTACTGGGAACTTCATAGGTCAGTTCGGTTAGACTGCCACCGCCTGCTATATTAATGAAATAACGATCATTGGCTTTACCGATATCAATCGGACGCGACTCTTGACGAAGGATCAAATCAACGGAATCTTCCCAATTCTTCGGGATCCCCATCGCACGTGCAAAATCATTGGTAGTCCCAAGTGGCAATACGCCAAGCGGGGGGAGATTAGGTTTCTCCGCCATACCATTGATAACCTCATTTAAAGTGCCATCCCCACCGGCTGCTATGATTAGATCATAACCGCGCTCTACTGCATCCGCAGCAGCTAACATAGCATCGCCTTCTCCGGTCGTTGCATGGCAGGAGGCTTCAATGCCACCCGTATCCAGCCGGTCCAAAATGTCGGCGAGCCGCTTCTTCATTTCTTCCCGTCCAGAAGTGGGATTATAAATCAATCTCGCAGTTTTCATTACCGGAACGCCACCTGTTTTTTATAATAGAATAACCTAATTGATTATACCTAATTCGGACCACTACAATCAATGTCAGAGGACATTTATCGTAAATATTCCATTATACAACAATTCACGACAACTTATTAGGCAAAAACAACTATATATATGTCTATGCAGCAAATCCCGTATTATCCACGGAAATGGGCACTATTTTTCATGATTAAGTGGGCTAAAAAGGAAGCTTTTTAACTCTTTTTTCGAATCTGTTCGAGGAGTGTCTCTACCTGTCTCTCAATCCAATGCGGAAGAAGCGGGTGCGGCAAAAGCGTCTGGCCAGAATACTTATAGGTTAACCCTTTAAGTCTGTTCGGAACCACATGTTTAGTGAAATAACCTTCACTCAAAAAAAGCGGCGCCACCAATACCTCGTGACCCTGCTCCTGCCAAAACTCCACTTTGCTTCTTACACTGTCCGGATTCAGCAGACCGTAATCAGCCGCTGCTACGCCGCTCACCTCACGTACACGTCCTGCCAGTGAAGAGATGCCCTGCTGCCAACGCTGGCGGAAGCCCTCATAGATGCTGCCATGACCCACCAGCAGAATTGTCTCACGTTCAGGTTCCGTAGACAGCTTACGAAGCTTGTCCCAGATCATCACAGCGATGTCCGGGTCATCGTCGACAGGATAACCATAGTGAACCTTAGCCTTCACGTGGAACGGCTCTAAATCGGTCTCACGTTCAGGTGCAGGTTTAGCCCCTAGTGCATATTCTATTTCATCGACATGTGTGCTTCCCGAGGAAACGAACAATGGGATCACAATTATATCTGTGACCCCTGCATGTTCCAGCTCATTTATTCCATCTTGAATCAGACGGCCCTCTACCAGCTCTAAAAAAGAGACCACCACTGGCATCTCTTCATCTAGCGATAATTCGCTTACGGCCTCTTCCACGATCGACACCCAAACCTCGTCGCGGGAGCCGTGACTGATAATAAGTACGCCCGGTACCATAAATTAGCGTCCCAAACGTTCCAGCGTTAATTTATAACCATCGTTTCCGTAGTTCAAGCAACGTTTTACACGGGAAATAGTAGCTGTACTTGCTCCTGTCTCTGCTTCGATCTGATTGTAGGTCGAGCCTTTGCCAAGCATACGCGCTACTTCCAGTCGTTGCGACAGCGACTGAATCTCGTTCACGGTGCACAAATCATCAAAGAAAACATAACATTCTTCCATATTCTTCAATGTTAAAATGGCTTCAAATAATTGGTCTATACTTTTATCATTTAACTTCTTAAGTTGCATCAATTTTTCATCCCCTAAAAGTTCTATCAGCATTAGTTTCTCTGATTAAGCTCCGTACAAAACTAGCTCCGGAAACATCAACCTAATGTCACTATCCTGCCTTTACTATATTGCACTGGAGCGCATTTTTCAAGCATTAACGATTTCACGCTGTAAAGAACGAAAATGATGGACAAACGTCCACCCCACGCGCACACCATTTATGTACCCCAATACAAGTATTTTTCTCTACATAAGAATTATCGCCTACACTATAGTACTACAAAAGCGCCGAAAATCAAGCTCGTACACGGTTTCTTCACTACTTTAGCCTGTTTATAGGCATACGCCCTTTTCCGCTCCTATCCCTATTACCCGGGCATTCGTCTATACCGTATGTTCGCCCATGACATACAGTATAGCAGACCACTAACAAAGGAATGTGATATTATGCCTGATCATTACTATAATCATTCCCGCCGGAATCAGCGTTCACTGAGCGATTCGTATAATGCCTCTGCCTACCCCGGTCTCAGTTCATATGCGCCCTCAGCTCTCCCAGGTGAGACCGGAATCCTTCCTGCTTTAGGAGCAGAAGCTGCCACCGAAACTGCGCTAGCGCTCCCTGCAGCTGAAGCTGCAACAAAGGCAAGCGGCGGGCTTGCCGGACTGCTCAGCGGCTTAGGCGGCGGTGGCGGAATTGGTGGGAATATGGAGCAAATCAAAGGCATCATCGACCGTATGGGCGGCATTGACGGGATCGTAAACTCTATGGGTAAAGTACAAAAGGTGATGTCCGGCTTCCAGCAGATGGCTCCAATGGTTAAGCTGTTCATGGGTAGCTTCGGTAAAAACAAAGGCGCAGCAGGCGCACTAGCCGCCGAAGAGGATGCCGCCCTGTACAGTCCTAATCGCCGCAAAAAAAAGCGTTCCACCTCACCCCGTCGCAAATCTACTACAACTACTCGCCGGCGCTCTACTTCTTCCACCGGAAAACGTCGCCGCAAATAGCGGTGACGTTTTCTAGCTATGTATCAGAAAAACAGCAATTCTCGCAGAAAAGAGATTTGCTGTTGGCGCTTCTGCTCTATTTTTACTTAAACCAGCCACTCCGTCGAAACCATCGGAACATCCCAAAACCAACCACCAGCATAAACAACAACACGGCAAAATAACCATACTTCCACTCTAGTTCAGGCATCTTCACAAAGTTCATCCCGTAGATCCCGGCGATAAGCGTCAGCGGCATGAATACGGTCGTGATTACCGTTAGTGTTTTCATAATCGAATTCATCCGGTTGGAATTGAGTGAAATGTAGCTGTCACGCAAATCCGCGGTCATTTCCCGATCAGCCTCAATCATATCCGAGAGCTTTAGCAGATGGTCATAAATGTCGCCAAAATAAATCCGTTCCTCGCCGTTGCTCTGGACATGCTGTGAATTCACGATCCGGTACATCAAATCGCGCATTGGCACAATCGTCCGCCGCATTTTGAGCAACCTTCCGCGTACACCAAACACCTGGCTCATCAATTCCTCCACTGACTCACTGCTGCCGCTACTTTCCAGATCCGCAAGCTCGTCCTCTAAACTGTAGAGACATGGAAAATACTTGTCCACCAGCTTGTCCATCACCGTATATGCAGCTGCCATCGGCCCACCCGACCAGCCTTTTCGACTATGTATTTCGCTCTTCACCTGTTCCCACGCTTCATTCATCTCTGCTTTTTCCTGATGGTGATAGGAGACAAGAAAGTTCGAGCTTAAAAATAGGTCAACCTCCTCAGCATCCAACGTCCGCTCATTCAGCGCATGCAGCACAAAAAACTGCACATTCTCATAATGATCCAGCTTCGGCCGCTGCAACACATGCATACAGTCCTCTATCGCCAAGGGGTGAAAATGAAAATATTGATCCAGTAAAAGCGTCTCTTCTGGCGTAGGCGTAGCAAAGTCTGCCCATATCCAAGCATAATCCTCCAGCCGGATATTTTGCAGAGGGATCTCTGTCAGCACCTCACCTTTATGTGTGACAACAAGTGTACGTATCATAAATGTTCCTCCGCTTCATCTTCTTCCACGCCTCTATTGTACAGCAAGAAGACAAGTCTTCCAAAAAGCAAAAAACATAACCAGCAGCACCTCTTAAGCTAGACTAAAAAACATTTGGCGCTTCGTCGTTCGTTAATGTTCGATTCATCTTTGCTTGGTTGGTTGCGCAGGGGCGAGCTGTCTTTATTCTCGCTGTCGGTATCGGGTTTATGAGTGAGATGAATTCACAGCTGTGAATTACTATCGCTATTTTTACTAATTAGTTGGTGAAAAAGTGCTCCTTTTGGGATGGTAAACAACCCTTCGATCGTAAGCAGACTGACCTTGATTTCGCAAAAGATTGAGTCCATCGCCTCGCGTTCATTTACCGTAAGTAACATATGTTTTACTTTGGGCTGGTAGTGATTTGTGGGATTGGGATGCAATCCTTGCATCGTACATGTAAAGTTCCGGGCAGGAATTGTGAATATAGTGATGCTCATGGACGGCAGAAAAGCAGGGAGAAAGGAAGAGGGTTGGGTTGGGTTGGGTTGGGTTGGGTTGGGTTGGGTTGGGTTGGGTTGGGTTGGGTTGGGTTGGGTTGGGTTGGGTTGGGTTGGGTTGGGTTGGGTTGGGTTGGGTTGGGTTGGGTTGGGTTGGGTTGGGTTGGGTTGGGTTGGGTTGGGTTGGGTTGGGTTGGGTTGGGTTGGGTTGGGTTGGGTTGGGTTAGGCTATGTTGAGTTAATTTGAGCTAGGTTGCGTTACGATGGATTGGGCTGAGTTAGTTTGTACTAGGTTACTTTGCGATGGACTGGATTAAGGTGCGCTGGGTTTCCTTGAAATGTGTTACGTGGGACTATGCTGAGTTAACTTTGGCTAGGTTACTTTGTACAGGGCTGGACTTCGGTGCGCTGGATTCTGCTGAAATGAGGTAAGTTGGGCTGCGTTGAGTTAGTTGGATCTAGGTTACTTTACGATGGACTGGATTAAGGTGCACTGGGTTCCGTTGAAATGTGTTACGCGGGACTGGGCTGAGTTAGTTTGTACTAGGTTACTTTGCGATGGACTGGATTAAGGTGCACTGGGTTCCGTTGAAATGTGTTACGCGGGACTGGGCTGAGTTAGTTTGTACTAGGTTACTTTGCGATGGACTGGATTAAGGTGCACTGGGTTCCGTTGAAATGTGTTACGCGGGACTGGGCTGAGTTAGTTTGTACTAGGTTACTTTGCGATGGACTGGATTAAGGTGCACTGGGTTCCGTTGAAATGTGTTACGCGGGACTGAGCTGAGTTAATCTGGGCTAGGTTACTTTGCGCAGGGCTGGACTTCGGTGCGCTGGATTTTGCTGAAATAAGGTAATTTGGACTGGGCTGAGTTAGCTTGTGCAAGGTTACGTTACGATGGGCTGGATTAAGGTGCGTTGGGTTCCCTTGAAATGTGTTTAGTTGGGCTGGTCCACCTTCATACAAGTCAGGTGCCGTCATTCTAAGGCATTTATGCCTTTCTTTCTGCTTCTTCGACGAAGTGTCTCCAATTCTAGGGCAGTTATGCTCTTCTTTTTGTCACCACCCTCGAATTTCGTAAATTCAGCGGGATTTATACCGTACATTCCCCATCCATCGCCAAACTCCATCATTTCTACGGGATTTATACCGTACATTCCCCATCCATCGCCAAACTCCGCCATTTCTACGGGATTTATACCGTACATTCCCCCTCCAACTCCAGACTTCGTCATTTCTACGGGATTTATACCGTACATTCCCCATCCATCGCCAAACTCCGCCATTTCTACGGGATTTATACCGTACATTCCCCCTCCATCGCCAAACTCCATCATTTCTACGGGATTTATACCTTACATTCTCCCTCCAACGCCAAACTTCGCCACTTCTACGGGATTTATACCGTACATTCCCCCTCCATCGCCAAACTCCATCATTTCTACGGGATTTATACCGTACATTCCCCCTCCAACGCCAAACTTCGTCACTTCTACGGGATTTATACCGTACATTCCCCCTCTATCGCCAAACTCCGCCATTTCTACGGGATTTATACCGTACATTCTCCCTCCGACGCCAAACTCCGTCATTTCTGCGGGATTTATACCGTACATTCTCCCTCCAACGCCGATTTCCGCCATTTCTACGGGATTTATACCGTATATTCTTCACTCTCCTCATGTCCACATAACAAAAAAAGATGTCCGCAGCCCAATGGCTAACTGACATCTTTATTAAAGGGTGTTTAAAAAATGATTTTGAAAATCAGACCTGCTAATACCGCACTGATTGGAATCGTGATGAACCAAGTGACCACAATACGTCCGGCTACTCCCCATTTCACTGCAGAGAAACGTTTGGCAGAGCCAACCCCGAGGATCGCTGATGTGATCGCATGCGTTGAGCTTACTGGCAAATGCAGCAGCGTTGCTGAGAAAATAACAGATGCCGCGGAAATATCAGCCGCGAAACCGTTAATAGGTTCGATTTTGAAAATCTTTGTGCCCATAGTCTTAATAATCTTCCAACCGCCAATGGAGGTACCGAGCGCCATAGCCGTAGCTGCAGCTATCTTAACCCACAAAGGGATAACATCCATAGTTTCTTGACGTCCTGAGGTAACGAGTGCAAAAGTAATGATCCCCATCGCTTTTTGCGCATCATTTGTACCATGTGTGAACGACTGTAATGCTGCCGTAAGGACCTGCATAGAGCGGAAACCCTTGTTGACCGTATGTGGACTACGCTTAGCAAAGATCCATTTCAGGATGGTCATGATAATATAACCGATAACAAACGCAATGATTGGGGAGAAAATCAGTCCTTCGACAATTTCCACAAACCCGCCCCAATTGATGTGTGCTGAGCCTGCCCCCACGTATACTGCACCCGCTAAAGCGCCGATCAGTGCATGAGACGATGAGGATGGAATCCCGAGCCACCAAGTAATCAAATTCCAAATAATCGAAGCAATCAGCGTCGCTATTATGATATCCAACCCATTTTCAAGTAAGGTCGGGTCGGTGATACTTCCGCCGATTTTTTTGGCCACACCTGTAAACATCAAGGCCCCAACAAAGTTCATCAGTGCTGCCATAATAATTGCTGTTCGCGGTTTTAAGGCACGTGTTGAGACAGAGGTAGCAATTGCGTTGGCCGTATCATGGAATCCATTGATAAAGTCAAACGCAAGCGCGAGAAATATAACAATTCCAAGAATCCATATAGATGTTTCCATATTCTAGTACCCCTTATGAGTTGCGCATGATGATCGATTCCAACATGTTGGCTACATCTTCACATTTGTCTGTAGTGGTCTCGAGCCGCTCATACAGTTCCTTGCGTTTAATCAGCTCAATCGGGTCTTTTACAGTTTCGAACAGGACCTTAGTACAAATACGCAGCACTTCGTCCCCTTGATTCTCAAGGTCATTCAGACGGATTGTATATTCACGGATCGCCAACAATTTCTTCTGGGAGAGCAAATGAACCGCTTTTTGGATTTCATAAGCACACTGACGAAGGATTTCGGCGAATTGTACAATGTATTCATCCGGGTCAAGAAGGTTGTACATATAGAAACGTGAGGCGGATGCCTCCAGACCATCGATGACATCATCCATGCTTGTGATCAAGTCCATAATGTCGTCACGTTCAAGCGGCGTAATAAACGTCTTGTTCAATTCTTTGATAACGGTGTGAGTGTAAGTATCACATTGGGATTCGTACTTTTTCATCTCTGCAGCGAAATTATCAACATTATTCCGGAGATCAGTGATATTCTGAGCAAAATAATCTGCAGCTTGGACAATAGTATCGGCCATATTTTCCAGCGTCTCAAAGAATATGTCCTTTTTTCTCAACTTCATTGTTTTAAACCCCTTTACATAAAATTACCGTGAATACAGAGCCATTCATATGTAAAAAGCATGAAAATGAATGACAACCCTTGTTATCTTATCATATCCGTACAAGGTATAGAAGCTATAGAAATGAACTTTTTTACACTCTATTAACACATACCCATTATTCCGAACACAAATCTGTATAACACTGGATATTCCGACTTTCTTATGTTGTACCATCCGCTCCGCCATATACCACATGACTGCTAAATGAAGGCGCATTAGGGACCACCAAAATATGGGTAATTCCTGGATACATCAGCTCTTCTTTTCCATCCCTCACAAAGCGGATCACATCCCCTGGTTCACGCGACCATCTGCCTTGGGTGACCTGTCCCCGCTGAAAAAGCAACGCTTCCCCGCCAAGCTCCACATCAATCTGAAGTCTTCCGACATCATCAAGCACTTTATGATCCGCTCCTATAACCATAACATTGGCCGCTTCCACCGGATTATCGTTATTTAGATCCAAATGAGGTTTGTCATTCACATAACGCTGATAGGTCTGACGTTTAGTATCATATTTATAGTCAACTTTATAACTTTTGAGCAGATAGTTTATGCTAAATTCAGCGGCTTTCTCTCCGTCCGCCGGTATGTAATCTGGATTATTAAAAAGATACCCGGGCACCTTCACACTTTGCGCAAACCCAAGCTTCTCGGCACCTTCCCGCAGTTTGGCTGCGTTGCTGTACAGGTTATGTGGTGCTTTTCGCGCTTTATCCCGCCAAAAATAAGCTCCGGCACGGCCGATCTCGTCCATATCTTCTTTTTTCTCTTTTTGCAAAATGGCATAAGCCGCCGGACTCCCTCCGGCATGCACCGTCACACCACCATAGCTCTCGCCAATATCAAGCAGATAGGGGCGGATGCTGCGAATCGGTCCGATTTTCACCACACCTGTATGGCTCTGAAAAATACCAATCAAACGCGTAATGCCACCTTCGGCAAGAATTTCATACAAAATATCTGCTTCACTAACCCCCGATTGCGGCCGAGCGGCAGGAGCATTATTTATCATTACGGCTAAGGGACGTGGGAGACTGTCTTCAGAAACCGGAAGACCTGTTAATCCGGATACGAGCTCAGCAGCGGGATCAATAGTAGGTGAGGGTTGAATCGTTTCGATAGGCGTGGGCTCTGCGGTAGGCTGCTGTGTCGGGGTGATCTCATTATTTGCACTCTGTGTTCCGCAAGCGGAGAGCAATAGGGTGGTCAATACAATGGCAGATAACAGACGGGAAGAAGAGCAATTTACTTTCATAAGCTTGTAGTTCCTCCTAAACGTTTTATGAAACTCACTGATTCCTTCCATTTAATCACAGTCAGTCCCATTTGTCTTGATTACCTACTCCCTTTTTCATAGCAAGCATAAGGAAATTTTATAGCATGGAATAGATAAATTCTTATATTAAAAAAAGGGTACAGCCATTGCGGCTGCACCCTGCAGGTTTCTTATTCATTCAGTTAGTCTAGCTTCCAGCAATTCAGACTTAATGTCCCATACTGATAAGCCTGAAAAATCCGCTCTGCCTTCCTGCTGCCATCCGCTGTTCCCATCACGTAAAAGAGAGGTGCAAAATGCTCTCTTCCATAAGAAGGAACCGCATCGCGTACATTTGGAGCTTTTTTCTCATACGCAAAAAGTGAAGGCAAATCCCAGGATTCTAGTCCCTTGGCAATCCAGGCATCGAATTCAAGTGCCCAATCCTCAGGCTGCTCACTTTCACTTAGCATCCGCAAATTGTGAACAAGTCCACCGCTTCCAATCAGCAGTATGCCTTCGTCACGAAGCGGTGCTAACATCCGCCCGATATTGTACTGCTCCTTGGGAGAGCGCAGGGAATCGACGGATAAAGCAACTACCGGAATGTCGGCGTTCGGGAACATTTTTTTCAGTATCACCCAGACTCCATGATCGAGTCCTCGCCCCAGAACGGGCTGATGTGAAAGATTGTTATCCTTGAAGAGCTCAGAAATCCGTCTTGTTAGGGCCGGATCGCCCGGGGCCGGATAGGTCAGCGTGTAAACTTCTTCAGGGAATCCGTAGAAGTCATGCTGTGTCTCGTGCAGTTCATCAACGGTAAGTAGCTGTTCAGGGCTATCCCAATGCGCTGAGAAAACTACTATACCGCGTGGCGCTTCAAGTTCTTGACCAAGCCGCTCCAGAAAACGGGTATACTCGTTATCCTCCAGTGCGAGGAGCGGAGAACCGTGCGCAATAAAAAATGACGGTAATTTCATAGGATGCCAACCTCCATAACCCAGTATATGGTGTGCATCTTTATTTTACCGCTTATTGCAAGTTAATGCGAATAAAAACCTTCTCCTAAATCATCCAATTCTGCCACTCTGTCTGCAGATGCTCTTGTTCATTCATCCATTCTATAGTCCGCTTAAGCAGCTGCTGCTGTGCCGGTCCAGAAGAAAAGGTGTGATCCCCTTGAAAAATGATCTCTTTATCGCAACGTCCTTCGGGACGTGTCCAGAACAGCTTCTGGTAAAGAAAAGCGTAATCCACCGGAATGACATCATCAGAGGTGCCATGGATAACGAGTACATCGCCGCTAAATTTGCTCGCTTCTTGGAAGGGCTGAAATGCCGCCAAAGAATTAAAATATACCGGCGTAAACGAGTAGCCCACATAATCGGCTGATCCATTCTTCACAGCACGATCATAAGCCTCCCGCCCTACAATTTTCACAATATCATTGAAAGGATAACCCACAGAGGCCCATAAGACGAGATTCTTCACGCGGCGATCGCGAATACTTGTCAGCAGCGCCACCGCGCCACCGAGGCTATGGCCAATCAGCGTCACGCGCTGCGGGTCCACATCAGCAGAGCTAATTCCGTAATCCAGCACTGCTCTAGTCTGAGCGATCATCGATTCCATGTCTTCGCCGCCATAATTTCCGCTGCTCTCGCCGCAGCCCGCATAATCAAAACGAATAACCATATATCCCTCTTGTGCCAGCTCACGAGCCGCCTTCACAAAAATCCGGTCTACGCCAATCCGATTCCCCACAAATCCGTGGCAGATCACGGCTAATGGCAGTCTATCCTTGCAACGCGAAGAGGTTCCCTTCTCTTTAATCGGGTAATGTATGCTCGCCGTCAATTCTTCTCCGTTATGCCGGATTACAATATTCCGTTCCATTGCCGCATCCTCCTATAATTATATTTATAATTTAATTTATTTTAATTTATTAGAATTCCGATTAACTTAGTATGAATTATACTCTAATTATAAAGATTTCGTTCATATTGTCAACAGCAAGGGGACAATTCTTAATAAACGCACGGAGTATTGGGCATTAGAGTCTGCACGACAAACAGGGTGTCCTGTAGATATGAACATGACTCTGGGGCGCACACGTCGAGTGGATTGGAACCTACCTCTTAAACCTCTAAACGCGAACCTTTGTTGGATTAGTTAGTAATCGCGATTCAGTAGCTCCTTCGGACTCAGTGGCTCCATCGAACTCAGTAGCTTCATCGGACTCAGCAGCTCCTCCGGATTCAGTAGCTCTATCGGACTCACCTGCTCCATCGGACTCAGCAGCTCCATCGGACTCAGCAGCTCCATCGAACTCAGTAGCTTCATCGGACTCACCTGCTCCAGCGGACTCAGTAGCTCTATAGGACTCAGAAGACCCTATTCGCAGATTTAGCACACTTTTTGAATTCTATCGGACCCCATAGTCGCTATCACCCTGAAAAACAGCAAATACGAGCTTCTTTTCGAGCAATAGCGTCACTGGAGTCCGAAACTGTGCTGAAAAGGCGATAATTTTGCTAATAACGTCATCTGAGTCCGAAAGATGGTGGATGCTACGACAACCGGGGGTCTGGGGTTCGGGGGTGCTTGAGGTTTGGTTTTGGGTTTGGGTTTGGGTTTGGGTTTGGGTTTGGGTTTGGGTTTGGGTTTGGGTTTGGGTTTGGGTCTGAGAACCCCACCAAAAAAATACAGAGCAGCGATCCCCAGTATCGGAGGATCGCTGCTCTGTTGTTTTTTCGAGATGAATGGCCAGGGTTGTTAATCAATCGTAGCTGTCGTTAAACATCTCATGGGTTTCATGGCTGCCTTCCCAATCCTTAAGCAAGCCCTCGGGAGCATCTTCCGCGGAATCCCACATGCTGAATCCATCGGAGCCGCCCCAATCCCCCATTGAATTATTGGGCGTAGGCTCGAAACCGTTGCCCATGGATCTTCCCTGTTCTTTCTTGTTCTCATGTTCCATAAAGCTCCCAACCTTTCCCAATGCTATATTGATCAAGCAACAACATTATCAGTGTTCACTCTTCTAAAAGGATTATGCATATCGCCATAGAAATGGTTGTCCTTGCGTAGACCTGTCATGCAAACGTATACTCTAGGTTAAAGACTATACCGATTAACAACACTGGAGGTTTACATCCAAATTATGAAAGTGAAAGATATGATTAAGGAAAATAACGCCCTGCGTGAGCAGTTGACGCCCTTCAATCGCTCCTATTTAGAAGATATGATCCTTGCAATGCGGGCCAGTCGAATTGACACCCTGCGCGGAGAAGAACTTTTGCTGGATGCGGCCAAGCTGCTGTTGAAGGAACAACGTAAAGGGAAAAATGCCAAGCAAGTATTCGGCGAGAATCCGCACGATTATTTTAAAGAAATCATAGACAGTGTTCCCGGGCGCCCGGTGCGCAGTAAATGGAACTATTACTTGATGATTCCCTGCGCAGCTCTGACCTGTCTTTTTGGGATATTAGCAATCGGTGGACTCTTCTTCCAATGGACTGACGATTCACCTGGAATGTTCGGACAGATCAGCCTTTTCACCCTGCTCGCTGTGGGAGTAGGCTCCATTATCTTAATTGAACTGATTATGAAATGGATGTCTTCCTTGTCGGAAAGCGATGCACCCAGTGCCAAGCCTTTTGATATAAAAAGCCTTGGAATTTATATTGGCCTCGCAGTAGCTGCTGTATTTATCGGCATGTTCCTCGATCGGTTATTTCCGGTCATTACAATATCCCCGTGGGTAAGCTTAATTCTGTGCATCATTGGGGGGTTGGGACTGAAATTTATATTTTTCAAAAAATAAATACCTAGGCTAAAAACTTTATTCCATCCGATAGATAGGGGGAAACTTCCATGATTAAGAAGCATCATATTCTCTACTCCGTTCTAGCTATAGCCTTAGGGCTAGGCATATTGCCCAGTGCTATTCACGCCGAAGGTGCTACCAGCCCTCCTGGGGAAGGCGCTAAGGCAATTCCTCAAGCAGCTAGCAATAATCATGCAGAGGCTGTCTATAAAGCTGCATTACCGCTGTTATCTACCTCTGACAAGTTACCCGAAGCCATAAAATATTTGAACTCCAATATGTATGCGGTAGGGTCATATCGTGCAACAATGATGACCCTGAAGCTTGAGAATCTGCATAAAGCTGCGCTGCAAGCCTGGGAAAGTAAATTCAGTACCAGCACTGTCCAGCGGAAGCTCACCGCCATTTATAAAGCAGGCGCCAGCATGTCGTCTCTTGCCGCTATTACTGATGATCTCCAGCTGCGTACACTGCTTAAAAGTGCCAGCGAAAGCGGATATAAGCTGGAGACAGCAGAGGGTACTTTTTTCCCGGTGATCGATTATGGGGCTTACCGCAAGTACAAGCTATACGTTACCAATGATATCAGCGCTTATATTACCATTATGGCAACCGAATCGGACCTGCCCTCTTCCAAGGACAACGGGCTAGTTATCGCCTGGACTGAGGTTGCAGCCAGAGCTTTATCTCAAGAGCAATTCATTCAAAATCATCCGAAATCAAACCGAATTTCTGCTGTAAAAGCCTTGTATACTATGTATGTGAATAATACGTTTTACGGCCAGAATAACACTCCTCTCTTCCATTATGACAATCTGGAAATGGATTTGGAGGCGCAAAAGGCTTACTCCAGTATTCTGACCAAAAATAATGACAACAGCCCATTTCTACAAAAGCTGGATAGCTTCATGAAATTGATGAAAGACAATAGCTATAAATTGACCGATGAGGTCGAGCAATATCGTAAGACTTCGTTACCTCTCTAATAAAGAAATCACAAAAGCCCGTCCCTGAAATGAATAGGGACGGGCTTGTTTATGTTCATTAACATGATTATGAAGTGGATGCGAGCATTAAATAAGGATGTTAAAGAGATTAGAATCCTTATTGATCTCTACATAATCGACGCCCTTCTGCTGCATCCGTTCGATGAGAGGTTCGTAGGCATCCGTTGACAATAATTCAATGCCAACAAGCGCGGGACCATTTTCTTTATCATGCTTCTTAATATACTCGAAACGGGTAATATCATCGTGAGGTCCAAGGATTTCACCCAAGAACTCACGCAGCGCACCTGCCCGTTGCGGGAAGTTCACCATGAAATAGTGTTTTAAGCCTTCGTAAATCAATGAACGCTCCTTGATCTCCTGCATCCGGTCAATATCGTTGTTCCCACCGCTTATGATACAGACAACTGTTTTGCCGCGGATTTGATCACGATATTGATCAAGCGCTGCGATAGGCAGCGAACCTGCTGGCTCAACCACTATGGCATTCTCGTTATATAGTTCCAAAATCGTGGTACAAGCTTTGCCTTCAGGCACCATCACGATGTCATCCAGATGACGGGAGCAAATATCATATGTCAGGCCGCCAACACGTTTTACAGCCGCTCCGTCCACGAATTTATTAATTTCATTAAGAGTCACCACTTCTCCAAGCTTGATCGCTTCCGTCATAGAAGCGGCTCCGAGTGGCTCCACACCAATCAACTTGGTAGAAGGACTAACTGTCTTCACATAGGTGGCTATACCCGCTGCTAGGCCGCCTCCACCAATGGTTACGAACATAAAATCTGCAGGGTTGTCCAGACTCTCCATCACTTCCATTGCAATGGTGCCGTTGCCCGCAATGATTCGTGGCTCATCAAAGGGGTGGATCAGCGTCATCCCATGATCTATACAAGCTTGCAGTGCTTCATCATAAGCGTCATCAAAGGTATCGCCCTTCAGAATGACCTCAACAAACTCACCACCGAACCGCCGTACCTGCTTAACCTTCTGGTTAGGCGTAGTGCTTGGCATATAGACCTTGCCTTTAATTCCAAGCGCCTTACAGGAATAGGCTACGCCTTGTGCATGGTTGCCCGCACTTGCACAGACAATGCCTTTTGCTCTATCTTCTGCTGACAAACTACGAATCATATTATAAGCTCCGCGGATTTTGAAAGAACGTACAATCTGCAAATCCTCGCGCTTCAAATACACATCACAATCATACTTGGCTGACAGCACAGCATCACGTTGTAGGGGTGTCCGGATTATGACTTCACGCAGTACGTGATGAGCCCGCACAATATCTTCCATTCCTACGATTCGGTCTTCCTCTTCTCTCATAACCCTCTCGCCTCACTATCTATCTGTTATTCTACTTCTTGTAACATACTCTCCCGAGGACATTTTTTCAAGCATCCTAATCAGTGATAAAGAAAAAGAGACTAAAGGAACCCTATAGTCTCTTACTAATATTTGCTGTCTCTACGCTATGAAACCTACTAATCCTGTTGCTTCAGCATCCACTTCACCAGGTCTGGTAAGCTTGTCCACAAACGTGAATGTACAATAACATATTCGATAGCCTCGTTAGCGTCACCCACGCCTACAAAATCAGGCAGGTTATGCGGCAATCTTTTGATACCTAACAGATAATCTGGCACATGCTTGTTCACATTCTTCGCCACGCGGTAGAGCATTTTGAGCTGGGAAGTAATCCCGTTCTTCTTATATTCTAAAACCATACGGTCATATGCTACTGTTGCTGCTGCATCCTTGCCGAACTTCTCCAGTACCTTCTCGGTCTTCTTAAGCTTATTGGTGTAAAGGTACGTTGCCGTTAGAAGGTAACGCGCACCTGTGTTATCTTCTGGGTTCAATTCTAGAATGTGCTCCAGCGTCTTTTGTGCTTCTTCTGCATTTCCGCTAAACCAGCAGGAGTCAGCGTAGCTTTTGCAGATTCGAATGTACGAACGCGTCTCGTAAAGACCCCAGAAATGTCCTTTGTTCTCAATGAAAAAGGCTTCTCCAAGCTCACGCGCACCCGCTTCCATCCCTGCTTTCAGATAAGCACGGGCATCTGCTTCATTCTCGGCTTCCTCAGCCAAAATGAGATAGGCGTCCGGACTGTCCGGATAAACTTCCAATGCTGCTTCTGCTAGCTGGATCCGACGATTGGATGCTTTAGTTTCCATTGCTTTTTGCAGCAAAGCCTGTTCCTGATCCTTCGGAGTGCCTGAAACGTTGAGCAAAAGTAATTCTTCCTCTGCCCCGCCCATGCCATACTGTTCGATATAATTAAGCATCTCTTTAACTTTTCTGGAGATGGTAGGTGCAGTAACCTCATGTTTGATCGCTAGATCAGCTTGAGTTTGAAGGAAACCATATTCCTCAGACAAGATAAATTCGATAGCCGCGCAGAAGGAGCCCATTTTCTTCACTGCAGGCTTGATGTGACGGGAATAACCATTCCATAAAACCAGACCTTCCCAGATTAGCTCCCGGTCATAGCTGTCTCTCATGGTCTCAATAAGGTGCATAGCCAATTGTTCATGTGCTGGATGCTCCCATTTCAGATCACGTGACACCTTTTTTTTGAGCGTAGTTAGGGTAAGTTTAGCTTCAGAAATGGCTGCCGCTTCTGGTTTGTCGGCCACAGCCACAGTAGCAGCGGATTCTTCCGTTGTTACCAGTCGCATGATGGATTCCACTGCAGAAGTTTCTTTCCCTAGGCAGCATTTCTTATATTTTTTCCCGCTTCCGCAAGGACACATATCATTTCTTCCAATCTTACTCAAAACGAATTCCCCCTTAAATCTGTGAGTAGCCATTCGCCATAAGCGTATCGCTAGTATGCACTATAAGTATCAACATTTTCAGGCACGAGGCATCCTTTATAAGGTTACTGCACAAAGTCTGAAGGACTCCGATTTAAAAGGGCCTTCCCATGATCGGAAAGGCCCTTATCTGTATATATCCGCACATTTTCCCCCGTACGTGTAGTATTATAGCACTTCTTCTATCACTTGTCAGTCCTTTTTTAGGACTTAAAGCGCAAAAAATTGCTAGATACAGTGCTTTATCCTTATACCAGAGCCTTCATAGCGATGTCGCTGCGATTCTGTTTCCCGGAAAAAGAGATTCCTTCAGCCCTAGCATAGGCCGCTGAACGAGCTTCGGCAATCGTAGCACCCAGACCTACCACGCCTAAGACCCGTCCGCCGTTCGTTACCCAGCTGCCAGCTGCCCCCCGTGCTGTACCGGCATGAAAGATCAGCCCTCCTTGGCTGTCCTCAAGCCCTTCAATCGGCACTCCTTTAGGATAAGAGCCTGGATATCCTCCAGAAGCGAGAACCACGCACACCGCTGCTTCATCGCTCCATTCAATGTCGATATCCGCAAGTTTGCCCTCGGTTACTGCCAAAAAGATTTCTAACAAGTCGCTCTTCAATCTAGGCAGCACGACCTGTGTCTCCGGATCCCCAAACCGGGCATTAAATTCAATGGTCTTTGGTTTACCTTCTGGAGAAATCATCAGCCCTGCGAACAAAACGCCGCTAAATGAACGGCCTTCAGCTACCATAGCCTTAGCTGTTGGCTTAATGATGGTCTCAATCGCTTCTTGGATAATCGCCTCGTCGATATGCGGTAGAGGCGAATAGGTGCCCATTCCACCGGTATTAGGACCTTTATCTCCATCGTAAGCAGGCTTATGATCCTGAGCGGCAGCCATCGGACGAACTGTCTCTCCATCAACAAAAGCCAAAATCGACATTTCTTGACCCGCTAGGAACTCTTCAATGACAACCTGAGCGCCAGCTTCACCAAACACTTTGGTTACCATAATATCAGCTAGTGCCTGCTCTGCCTCTTCCCGTGAATAGGCAACGGTCACGCCTTTTCCTGCGGCAAGCCCATCTGCCTTGATTACGATCGGCAGCGGTTGCTCGCGTAAGTAAGCCAGTGCAGCTTCATAGCCATCAAATTTTTCATAGGCTGCTGTCGGAATATTATATTTGTGCAAAAGATCCTTCATAAAGGTTTTGCTGCCTTCGATCTCAGCTGCATTCTTGCGCGGACCAAACACAGGAATAGCCTGTGCTTCAAAAGCATCCACAATGCCCCCTGCTAACGGATCATCCGGTCCGATTACAACAAGACCTACTTCCTTCTCTTTTGCAAAAGCCGTCAGACGGTCGAACTCAAACACACCGATAGGCACACATTCTGCTAGCTGCGCAATCCCGGCGTTACCGGGTGCGCAATAGATTTTACCAACCTTGGGGCTTTGGGACAGGCTCCAAATAATCGCATGCTCCCGGCCGCCGCCGCCAACCACTAAAATATCCATTAGAATAAAATCCTCCCAGCGTTCTAGTGTTTGAAATGACGGACGCCTGTGAAGACCATAGCAATTCCATACTCATTCGCGACCTTGATCGATTCTTCGTCTTTAATGGAGCCGCCTGGCTGAATAACTGCGGTAATGCCTGCTTTGGCTGCCATTTCAAGCGTATCTCCCATTGGGAAGAAGGCGTCAGAGGCAAGGACTGATCCTTTGGACTTCTCGCCAGCTTGTTCAATCGCAATTTTAGCTGCGCCAACGCGGTTCATTTGCCCTGCACCTACGCCAACTGTCATATCATCCGCAGCTAATACAATCGCATTAGATTTCACATGCTTAACTACCTTCCAGCCGAACAACAGCTGTTTCAATTCTTCTTCGGTTGGCTTACGGTCCGTAACAACTTGTAGATCATCCGGGTTCACAGAATGCACATCGCTCTCCTGTACAACCATTCCTCCATCAATAGAGGTAACTACGAAGCTGCTCTTACGCGCGCTAGCCGTGCTGAGATTGCCGATTTTGAGCAGACGCAGGTTCTTTTTCTTTGTAAGGATTTCCAGTGCTTCTTCCGTAAAGCCTGGCGCCAATACGATTTCGAGGAAAATCTCTTTCAGCAGAGTAGCAGTGTCTGCATCGATAATCCGGTTAGCTGCCACGATACCCCCAAAGATAGAGGTTGGGTCTGCGTTGTAAGCTTTTTGATAAGCTTCGTATACACTTTCACCGACACCTACACCACAAGGATTCATATGTTTAATGGCTACGACAGCAGGTTCTTCAAATTCTTTCACGATTTGCAGCGCTGCGTTAGCATCGTTGATATTGTTGTAGGATAATTCTTTGCCATGCAATTGCTCAGCTGCTGTAAGAGTATCCCCCGCAGCCAAAGGCTTGCGATAGAAAGCTGCTTTTTGATGCGGATTCTCGCCGTAGCGCAGATCCTGAATTTTCTCATAAGTCACGGTGTAGCGCTCAGGAAGCGGTTCGCCAGTAACATTAGCCAAATAATCGGAAATTAAGGCATCGTAAGCCGCCGTATGACGGAACACTTTTGCCGCAAGACGTTTGCGTGTTTCCAGCGTTGTATCTCCATCTGCGCGAACCTCTTCAAGCACTGTAGCATAGTCGTTAGCATCTACCACTACACTTACAAAAGCATGGTTCTTCGCCGCAGAACGCAGCATCGTCGGTCCGCCGATATCGATATTCTCGATGGCTTCTTCATACGATACATCCGGTTTAGCAATGGTTTCCGCGAACGGATACAGATTTACTACTACCAGATCAATGTAGTCCAGACCAAGCTCTTTCATTTGACGCGTGTGTTCCTCATTGTCACGAACCGCTAGCAATCCGCTGTGTACAGCCGGGTGCAAGGTTTTGACACGTCCATCCATGATTTCCGGGAATCCTGTAACATCGGAAATACCGATGACTGGAACACCTTCCTTAGCCAAAAGCGTGCTTGTTCCACCTGTGGAAATAATCTCTACGCCTAATGCAGACAACTCGCGGCAAAAATCCACGATACCTTGTTTATCCGATACGCTAACTAGCGCTCTTTTGATACTCACTTTGAATAGTCCTCCTTCGGGTTGTACGTGCGATTTAATGTGATGACATCTAAAAGCTTGGGAAACTATAAGAAAGAATCTGACTCTATTACCTACTACACGACACATAATGCCGCTTATGCAATATTTCCCGAGAAATACCCTGAAATCTCTCCGCCTGTCACCAAATGTCGATCCAAAACTTTGAATGACTACAGTGTGGCTTACTTTTCGCGGATAATCGTCTTTCTTCCACTCAGTTCCACTTTCCCGCTGGCAAAAGCGCCAACCACTTCAGGATATAACTCATACTCAACCTTATGAATCCGTTCCGCCAATGAATCCGCCGTGTCGTTATCCAACACAACTACGCTACGCTGAGCAATAACTGGCCCGGTATCCATACCTCCATCGACAAAATGCACAGTGACACCCGTCAGCTTCACGCCATAATTCAGCGCTTGTCCGATCGCATCCTTTCCAGCAAAAGCAGGCAGCAGCGATGGGTGAATGTTAATAATCCGACCCGCATACGGCGTTAAAAGCACTGGTGTAATGAGGCGCATATACCCTGCCAGCACAACCAGCCCGATATCCCGCCGCTGAAGCTCTGCTACAATCTCTGCTTCGTAGAGCTCACGGCTGGCGAAGTCTTTTGGCCGCAGCAGGAGGGCGGGAATTCCCGCATCCTCCGCACGTTGTGCTACAGGCGCTTCCGGCTTGTCCGAGACAAGCAATTCAATCCTGCCGTCTCCAAGCAAACCTGCTTTCTGTGCCTCGATCAGTGCTGCAAAATTGCTGCCCTGCCCCGAAGCAAAAACAGCGATTCGACTTGATTGCATCACACTTCAGCTCCAGTAAAGGTTACTTTGCGTTCCCCTTCTGTTACTTTCCCAATGATATACGCCTCTTCTCCGCTAGCCTTAAGCAGTTCAAGAGCGCGTTCTCCATCAGCAGCGCTAACTACGAGAACAAGACCAATTCCCATATTAAAAGTAGTGAACATATCACGGTTGCTTACGTTTCCTTTGTCCTGCATCAACCCGAAGATTGGCAGAATCGGCCATGATCCGTAATTGATCTCCACGTCTACATTATCAGGCAATACGCGTGGGATATTCTCGATGAATCCGCCACCCGTAATGTGAGCCATACCTTTTACCGGAAGCTGCTCCAGCAGTGCCAGCAAAGGCTTCACATAAATCTTAGTTGGTGCAAGGAGTACATCCGCCAGCGGAGCGCCAAGCTCAGGAAGCACGTCATTCAGACCATAACCCTCTTGCTCAAGCAAAAGCTTACGCACCAGCGAGAAGCCATTGCTGTGCACACCACTGGAAGCCAGACCAATCACTGTGTCTCCAGCAGCGATGTCAGCGCCTGTTACCAGCTTCGCTTTATCAGCTACGCCCACTGTGAATCCAGCGATATCATATTCACCTGCTGAATACATACCCGGCATCTCAGCCGTTTCGCCGCCAATCAGTGCACAACCCGCTTGGTGACAGCCTTCAGCGATTCCAGCTACGATAGCTTCGATTTTCTCCGGCACCACTTTGTCGCAAGCCAGATAGTCGAGGAAAAAGAGTGGCTCTGCGCCTTGCACTACGATGTCGTTCACGCACATAGCTACAGCATCGATGCCAATCGTGTCATGGCGATCCGCCGCGAATGCGATTTTGAGCTTTGTGCCTACACCATCGGTTCCCGATACAAGCACTGGCTCTTCATATTTATCTTTATTGAGGCCAAACAGCGCTCCGAACCCACCAAGATCCGTCATTACTTCTGGACGGTAAGTACGTTTTACGTGCTTTTTCATGCGTTCTACCGCTTCATTACCAGCCGCAATATCCACTCCGGCGTTTTTATAAGCTTCCGACACTATTGGACACCTCATCTTTTAATAGTTTAGAGCGCGTTTGGGCGCATTCGGCTTTTGGGTGGTTGTAGGGGAGTTACTGCGAGGAATGTTTGGACTTCCGATCGCTGTTATGCTCGAATTCCTTTGAATTTTTTACCGCTGAGCGGTAGAAATTCGAGCATAAAGGCGAACGCTAACGCTTCTACAGTTCCAAACTTCCTCTCCATAACTCCCTCCAACCACCGGTTTGTCCCTACTGCAAGCCGCAGTGCGCGCCTTGCACACGGACCTCAAGACCTCGGTGCATGAGCTGCGCCATGCAACCTCTTCTAGCGATATAAGCGAGTACCCACACTTTGCAAGGGAGACTTAGGGGGATGGCCCTACTAACAGCTGCAGCCATCTTTCTCTGCCCCGCCAAAATCCACCTGCGTCGGGTAATCATTATCAAAGCAAGAAAGGCAAAGTCCGCCTTTATAGTCATCTTTGTTGTGTCCACCAATGGAAGAGATTAAGCCTTCCGGCGACAAAAATGCCAAGGAATCGGCGTTGATCTCTTCGCACATTTCCTCAATGGTCTTGTAGGACGCGATGAGATCGCGGCGGTCTGGTGTATCAATGCCGTAGAAGCAAGGATTCTTGAACGGCGGTGAAGTAATCCGCACATGCACTTCAACAGCTCCCGCTTCCCGAAGCAGATTGACGATTCGGCGTGAGGTCGTGCCACGAACGATAGAATCATCGATCATAACGACACGTTTGCCATCAACTACACTGCGCACGGCGCTCAGCTTCATCTTCACACCTTGCTCACGCAGTTCTTGGCTCGGCTGGATGAAGGTCCGTCCAGTGTACTTATTCTTAATGAGCCCAAGCTCATAAGGAATTCCCGTTTGCTCGGCATACCCGATGGCTGCTGAAATACTGGAATCCGGCACACCGGTTACGAGATCAGCATCGACAAAAGCTTCCAGTGCCATGCGGCTACCCATCCGCTTACGGGCGGAGTGCAGGTTAGAGCCGTTCATATCACTGTCTGGGCGTGAGAAGTAAATATACTCCATCGCGCACAGCGCTTTACGTTTGGGTTCGGTAAAACGGTCCTCTAAGAGGCCGTTTTTGTCGAGGACTAGCAGTTCGCCCGGCTCAATATCTCGAACCAGCTGTGCCCCAATGACCTCTAATGCGCAGGACTCGGAAGCAAAAATATAAGCTTCACCAATCCGTCCCATCACTAGCGGACGCAAGCCATGGGAATCTGAAGCGACAATTAACTTGTCATTTGTCATAAGCAGAAAAGCAAACCCGCCAACGAGCTGCTGCAGCGCATCTTTTGCCGCTTCAACAAAATCCTTTGGCGAACGGGCAATCAGATGCGCCAGCACTTCTGTATCACTCGTAGTTTGAAAGATCGATCCGCTTTGTTCTAGCTGTTTGCGGATCAACGGTTCATTTACTATGTTGCCGTTCGTAGCAATCGCCAAATCGCCGTCACGATATTTAAATACCAGTGGCTGCGCATTGGTTAAGCGGCTGTCCCCACTGGTGGAATAACGTACATGCCCAATGGACATGTCTCCAACCAATGAGGCAATTTTGTCCTTGTCGAATACTTCTTTTACTAACCCCATCCCGCGGTGATAGTTGAAATCGCGACCGTCTGCTACGCAGATTCCCGCACTTTCTTCCCCACGGTGTTGTAAGGCGTGTAAGCCGTAATAAGACATGGACGCCGCTTCCGGGTGTCCGAAGACCCCGAAAACGCCGCATTCTTCTTTTAATGTGTCAAAAATATCTCCCGAGCCCGTTCCTTCATTGTAAAAGTCACCAGTCCACAGGATAGGAGTCTCCTGCTCTTTCCCGGTCTTTATTTCATAAGACATGGAATAGCATCCTCCCAAACGAATTTCAATTCTGCTACAGCTTCATCTAGTGCGGACACGCCGTCCAGATTTACGCGCAGTCTGTCTCCACCTACAGTTCCGATGTTCTCCACTGGAACACCGCTGGCTGCAATCGCTGCTTTCAGCTCTTCCGCACGTTCAGGAGCGGCTGTCAGCACAATGCGTGATTGGCTTTCGCTGAACAATGCTACATCAGATCTAAGACCGTTAGCTGAAAGCTCAACGTTCGCTCCGATTCCACCGCTGATACAGCTCTCTGCAAGTGCTACGGCAAGTCCACCTTCGGACAAGTCATGTGCGGAACGCACCAGACCGCCACGAATTGAGGTAAGGACTGCGTTCAGCAGTTTTTTCTCAGTAACCAAATCCAAAGCCGGAGGACGACCTTCGGTCACACCATGAACAGCATATTGGAATTCACTGCCGCCCAGCTCAGCCTTGGTTACTCCCAGCAGAAGGATGGAATCGCCTTCTTGCTTGAATCCCTGAGTCGTAATATGATCCGTGTCCGCTACTAAACCAACCATGCCGACAACCGGCGTTGGATAGATGGAACCCGTAGTATTTTCGTTATAAAGACTGACATTACCACCGATAACCGGAGTATCCAGCACACGACAGGCTTCAGCCATACCATCAACCGCACGCTCCATTTGCCAGAACACATCAGGCTTCTCAGGATTTCCGAAGTTCAGGTTATCCGTAATAGCCAGCGGTTCAGCACCGGAACAAACGATGTTGCGTGCCGCTTCGCTGACTGCAATACGTCCGCCCACTTCAGGATCAAGATGAACATAACGGCCATTACAGTCTGTAGTCATCGCAAGTCCTTTACGAGTACCATGAATGGTAACTACAGCCGCGTCAGATCCAGGGCGTACAGCTGTGCTCGTCCGCACCATGTAATCGTATTGATTGTATACCCATGCTTTACTTGCTACGGTTGGTGATCCAAGTACTGTACGCAATGCACCGCCCAGATCCGTAACTTCCTCGTAACGAAGAGTATCTACCTTTTCATTCGCAATATAATAAGCAGGAACCTCAGAAGGTTTGTTATATACTGGACACTCATCCACGAGCGCCGTTACTGGCATGTCACCAACAACCTCGCCGTGATGATACAATTTCAAGCGGCCATCATCCGTAACTTTACCGACTTTACAGCAGATAACACCCCAGCGGTCAAAAATCTCTTGTGCCTGGGCCTCATCCTTCGGCTCAACGACGAACAACATCCGTTCTTGTGATTCTGAAAGCATCATTTCGTAAGGCGTCATGCCCTCTTCACGTTGTGGCACCTGATCAAGATACAGTTCCAGACCATTGCCTGCTTTACTTGCCATCTCCGCACTAGAGCATGTAAGACCTGCTGCGCCCATATCCTGAATCCCGATAACGATGCCGCTGTCGATCAGTTCTAGACAAGATTCCATAACGAGCTTTTCCATAAATGGATCGCCGACTTGTACTGCGGTACGTTTAGCTTCTGATTCCTCACTAAGCTCTACCGATGCAAAAGTAGCACCATGAATTCCATCACGACCTGTAGGAGGACCTACATAGAAGACTGGGTTGCCAACACCCTTAGCTACGCCACGTTGGATTTTGTCATGATCAATCAGACCCACACACATTGCGTTAACTAGCGGATTGCCATCATAGCTATCATCAAACATGATTTCGCCGCCAACCGTTGGAATCCCGATACAGTTACCATAACCAGCAATACCAGACACAACATGTTCGAACAAATATTTTACTCGATCACTTTCCAGCTTCCCGAAACGTAGTGAATTGAGGATTGCGATAGGTCTGGAGCCCATGGAGAAAATATCACGGATAATCCCGCCGACACCCGTTGCCGCACCTTGGAAAGGTTCTACCGCTGAAGGATGGTTATGACTTTCGATTTTGAAAACAACCGCTTGGTTGTCACCGATATCTACAATCCCTGCGCCCTCGCCAGGTCCCATCAGGACACGTGGTCCGGAAATTGGGAAACGTTTCAGGAGTGGTTTGGAGTTCTTATAGGCACAGTGCTCGGACCACATTACGCTGAATACGCCGATTTCAGTGTAGTTCGGCAAACGTCCCATAAAAGACTTGATCAGCTCATATTCGCTGTCCGACACACCGAACTGGCTGTGAATTTTCTGCTCCGCAATCTGTTCTGCGGTCGGTTCCTTAACGGATACTTGCTGCGTCATGACGATCCCTCCAAGTCTTCAGTATGGATGTAAACATTCTTTTGCCGTCTTCTGAACCAAGTAAACTATTAGCCGCGCGCTCAGGGTGAGGCATCATGCCAACCACATTCCCTTGTACGTTACTAACACCCGCAATATCGGCTACGGAGCCGTTAGGGTTATCGCTATAGGTAAACACGATCTGATTGTTAGCTTTCAGCTCTGCTAAAGTCTCGTCATCACAGTAGTAGTTGCCTTCACCGTGTGCGATTGGGATGATGATTTCTTCATCTTTAGCATAGTCAATAGTAAATGGGGTTTCATTATTAACAACCTTAAGCACTGTATCGTGACAGCGGAACTTCATCGACATGTTGCGGCGAAGCGCACCTGGCAGCAAACCAGCCTCAGTAAGAATTTGGAACCCATTGCAAATGCCCAGCACGTATTTCCCTTGCTCTGCTGCTTTAGCAACTTCAGCCATAACAGGAGCAAATCTCGAAATCGCGCCACAGCGCAGGTAATCACCATATGAGAATCCGCCTGGAACCAAAATGCAATCATACGCCGACAAATCCGTCGCTGTATGCCACACATAATCGACTGGTTCGCCGAGACTGTCCTCTACCGCCTTGTAGCAATCAATATCACAGTTGGAGCCTGGGAAGACAAGTACAGCAAATTTCATGTCGTTTAGTCCTCCAATTCGTAGCGGTAATCCTCGATCACCGTGTTGGCAAGTAGCTTTTCGCACATTTCCTTAAGACGCACTTCCGCTTCAGCACGGTTATCCGTATCCAAAGTCAGCTCCATATATTTCCCAATACGCAAGCTTTCAACTTCTTGGAAGCCTACCGAATGAAGTGCTCCTTGTACTGCTACCCCTTGTGGATCAAGAACGCTTTTCTTTATGGTGACATATACCGTCGCTTTTAACATATGCTTGTAGTTCCTCCTAAATTTTAATGAGCATACCCTCTGAAACTGAAATTCTACAATGAGTACATTTAGCTTCAAAAATATATACTGAATTTATTCCCATGAGTGCACACACTATGTTGAACTATAAAGACTTGCCAGTAAGACGATGATAAATGTCCAGATAACGCCGTGTAGTTTCTTCTACTACTTCAGTTGGGAGCGGATCAGGTTTACTATTCTTATCCCAGGCAGATGCAGATAGATACGTACGAACAGGCTCTTTATCCATACTATCAATTTCAATATCAAGCGCGTATTTATCCTTAGCCCAGAAGCGGGAAGCATCCGGTGTAAAAATCTCATCGATCAGAATCACCTTGCCGTCCAACAAGCCGAATTCGAATTTGCAGTCCGCAAGAATGATCCCCCGCTCAGCACAATACTCTCTAGCAAAAGCGAACAGCTTTAAGCTCTTTTCCTGCAGCTCAAGCGCCAGATCAGCTCCGATTAATTCCTGCATTTTCTCAAACGGAATATCCTCATCGTGACCTACATCATTTTTAGCCGCAGGGGTAAAAATCGGCTCTGCCAGCAGCGCGTTTTTGCGGAGGTTAGCAGGAAGCTCAATACCATTTACCTTGCCTGTTTCTTGATACTGTCTCCAGCCGCCGCCAGTGATGCATCCACGCACTACGCATTCGATATCAATGCGCTCCGCTTTGCGTACCACCATGACACGGTTTCTGAGGGCCTCTTTGTCCTTAACTACGTCGCCAAGCAGATCCACATCGATATGAACGACATGATTCTCCATCAGCTCTTTAGTCTGTCCGAACCAGAACGCGCTCAGACGGTTAAGCACATTACCCTTTTCAGGGACCGCCGGGTCCAGCACATAGTCAAAAGCAGATATCCGATCCGTAACTACGATCAGTACATTTTCCCCTAAATCGTATAGCTCGCGAACCTTCCCTTTGTAGAGCAGCGGCGCATTGATGAGTTCCACGGCTGTGGATACGGCCGATGATGTCATGACCTTTCCTCCCTTGAACTAATGATCATTAATTATTACTTGAGCGAAAACGTCTCTTGCAAAATCGGAAATATCTGTTGGGTCAATCGGGCCACTACAAGAAATGTTTGGACTTCCGATCGCTGTTATCCTCAGATTTCCTGATTTGAACCACTGCCCGTGGTAGAAATCCGAGAATAAAGGCGAACGCTAACGCTTCTACAGTTCCAAAATTTCTCTCCGTTCCTTATCGACCAGTTGCATTTCAATTCTGCACAACATTAACCGCTCGTACTATTCCTAGCTCCTTAGTTCACCACTAACTTATCTTTTTTAGATAAGTTCTAGCTTGCGGAAGATGGTATCCACATGCTTAAGGTGCCAAGAAGGGTTAAATGCATCTTCAATCTCTTCTGGGGTGAGGACATTAGTGATTTCAGGTGTAGCTTCCACGATATCACGGAACTGCTTTTGCTCTTCCCAAGCTTGCATCGCACGTGGTTGAACGGTATCGTACGCTTGCTCGCGGCTGAAGCCTTTATCAATCAGCTTGGTTAAGATCCTGCCAGAGAAAGGAACGCCGAAGGTACGGTTCATGTTACGCTTCATATTCTCTGGGAATACAGTCAGGTTCTTCACGATGTTTCCGAAACGGTTCAGCATGTAGTTCAGCAGCATCGTTGCATCCGGAAGGATGATACGCTCCACTGAAGAGTGCGAGATATCGCGTTCATGCCAGAGCGGCACGTTCTCATAAGCTGTAACCATATGTCCGCGAATCACGCGGGACAGACCGGAAATATTCTCGCAGCCAATAGGATTCCGTTTATGCGGCATAGCAGATGAACCCTTTTGACCTTTGGCAAAAGCTTCTTCTACTTCGCGAATCTCACTCTTTTGCAGAGCGCGGATTTCGGTAGCGAATTTGTCTAGCGAGGTTGCTACCAGAGCAAGAGCTGCCATATACTCAGCGTGACGGTCGCGCTGTAGAGTTTGTGTCGAGATCGGTGCAGGGCTTGTACCCAGCTTACGGCAGACAAATTCTTCTACGAATGGATCAATGTTGGCATACGTACCAACGGCTCCGGAGATTTTGCCAAATTGCACACCGTTCGCAGCATGGCGGAAACGCTCCAGGTTACGTTTCATTTCTTCGTACCACAATGCCATTTTCAGACCAAAAGTAGTTGGCTCAGCATGAACCCCATGAGTACGGCCCATCATCGGTGTATCTTTATAAGCAATAGCTTTATCTTTAAGGATCTCAATAAAGTTGATGATATCCTTCTCTAGAATCTCATTCGCTTGACGCAGCAAGTAACCCAGTGCTGTATCCACCACATCTGTGGAAGTAAGGCCGTAGTGTACCCATTTGCGTTCTGCGCCAAGGCTTTCGGAAACCGCACGTGTAAAGGCAATTACGTCATGACGTGTTTCCTGTTCGATTTCATCAATACGTGCGATGTCGAATTTAGCATCCTTACGCAGCTTAGCAGCGTCTTCATGTGGGATGACTCCCAGTTCCGCCCATGCTTCACAAGCGCAAATTTCCACTTCCAACCACGCTTTGAATTTATTCTCCTCAGTCCAAATGGCCCGCATCTCGGGTCTGCTGTAACGTTCGATCATATTCTTTAGTTCCTCCAAAGTTTAGATTGCTCCACCCAGGATAAGCCGTCTCCGGTATCCTTGCACAGCAGATTGATATGACCCATCTTACGACCAGTCTTACTCTCAGTCTTGCCATATATATGAAGCTTAGGTACAATACCCAGCTTATTATCTTTTTCCTCATGTGTACAGGTCGCTTTAATAGCACCATCCAAATGCTGACCTAATACATTTACCATAACTACAGGTGTCAAAAGCGTTGTATCGCCCAGCGGCAGATTACAAATCGCCCGGACATGCTGCTCGAACTGTGAGGTCACGCAAGCATCCATGGTGTAATGGCCGGAATTATGCGGCCTTGGTGCCAGCTCATTGACGAACAATTCACCGTCCGCTGTGACGAACATTTCCACGGCAAGCAGTCCAACCGCATTCAGCCCTGCGATTAAAGTCTCAGCCAGCTCGCAAGCTCTGCGCTGAATGTCTGCTGACACTCTTGCAGGTACAATGGACAGATGCAAAATATTATTTACATGAATGTTCTCAGAAGGCGGGAAGCTTTTGACCTCCCCAGATGCACTGCGTGCAGCAACAACGGATATTTCGCATTGAAAAGCTACAAACTTCTCAAGCACCAGCTCCGGAATCACCTCACCGGGTGCAACCTGCCGGAAAGCTTCTTCCAGCTCTTCTTCCTGACGAATCACAGCTTGACCCTTGCCGTCATAACCGCCTGTGGCTGTCTTGAGCACACAAGGTAGTCCAAGTTCAGCCGCCGCCTGTTTTAGCTCCGCAAGGCTGTCCACCTTCCGGTACGGGGCGACCGGAACGCCCGCCGCCTCGATGGCGGCTTTTTCGCGCAGCCGATGCTGCGTGGTATACAGCAGCGCGCTGCCCTGCGGCACGTACGATTCCTCCGCCAGCAGCGCGGCTACGCCCGCGTCGACGTTCTCGAACTCGTACGTGATGACGTCCGCGCGGCGGGCCAGCTCCCGCGCCGCGTCCCGGTCGTTATACGCCGCCGTGATCTGCGGCGTAACTTGACCGCTAGGCGCATCCGGCGCAGGATCCAGCGCCACGAAGCGGTACCCCATGGCGCTGCCGGCCAGCGCCATCATGCGCCCGAGCTGCCCGCCGCCGAGCACGCCGACGGTCGAGCCGGGCAGCAGCGTCCGGACGGTGTCCGCACCGGACGCTTGTGCGGCTGGCGAAGCTGCGCCGCCAGCCTCCTGCAGCTTCAGCTCCTCCGGTCTCATAAGCTGTCGCTGCTTTCCAATACTTCATCGCGGATCGCATCCCGACGCAGCTGCACACGCTGCTGCACTTCAGGGTCGAACGCTCCGATGATCTGTGCGGCCAGCAGGCCTGCATTTACAGCGCCTGCTTTACCAATAGCTACCGTTGCTACCGGTATGCCTCCAGGCATCTGCACGATGGAGAGCAGCGAATCCAGCCCATTAAGTGCTTTTGACTGCACTGGCACTCCAATCACTGGCAGGATTGTCTTTGCAGCCACCATACCCGGCAAATGCGCGGCGCCGCCTGCTCCTGCAATAATCACGCGAATGCCGCGGCCTGCGGCTTCCTCCGCATAGCGGAACATCAAGTCCGGTGTACGGTGCGCGGATACTACCTTCTTCTCATAAGACAATCCCAGCTCTTCCAGCACCCTACAAGCGTGCTCCATCGTATCCCAATCCGACTTACTACCCATGATGACAGCTACCTGCACAGACATGATTCGACCTACCTTCCAATCACTAGTATGAGATATCTTTATCTTGTAAATCCGAACAAGCAGAGACTACATTCTCGTCCTTCAGGGATGACTATCGTTTTCCTTAATAATATAAGGTTGATATATTACGTGTAACTTATTCCTTATATTAAAAAAGCCCGATGTCCAGACGCATTTTGCTGCGGGAGGATCGGACTAGTAAAGGAATTAGGAAAAAACACTCCCGCTTGCCTCTTACCAAACTGGCATTAAGCGCGGAAAGCTGCACAATGCATCACTCCATTATATGGACTGAACTATCGCATTCTAGCATCCTATTTCCTCGTAGTCCGGTAATTTACGGTTCCCGGGTAGAAACTTCCGGGCCATATTCCCGGTTTTATACGAGCTCTTCATGACATCAGTTTAACAATCCCCTACACATGATGTCAACTCAAACACGAACATTGGTAAAAACACCATAATAAATGTTCGCTTTTGGACGAATTTAAATTCTCAACAACCTTTTATTTTGTCAAGAAAGACTTCTTTCCGTACACTCCTAGCTCTAACACTCTATGTTGTTTAAGCTCCAGAATACGACCTATACTTCCTTAAATTGAAAAAAAGGAACGCTATCAGCGTCCCTTTGAACTCTATATTATTTTACAACCAGCACTGGAATACGAGCGCTTTGTACTACATTATGGCTGACACTGCCCAGAACAAATTCACGTATACCGCCAAGCCCGCGGCTGCCGATAACTATGATGTCTATAGCATTTTCCTTAGCATATTTCAAAATCACTTCCGCAGGAGATCCTTGTAAAAGCTCAACCTCAGCATTCAGGCCTTCAGCCTCAAGGCGTCCCTTCACTTCTTCGGTAGTCTGCACTGCCAAATCATAATATTCTTTATTTACTGAAGCTGGTAGAGGTGCAAGAGCTTCTCCGATAAAAAATCTTGGGAATTCAAATGCGTGTACGACATGCAATATAGAACCTGGTGTGACTTTAGCGAGTTCAATTGCGCGCTCCAATGCTTGATTAGAAGCCTTTGAACCGTCATAGGCTAGCAAAATTTTAGAGAATAACATGTACGCCACCTCTTTTTCTAGTTTGTAATCCTAAAGACTATTATCTTAAAAAATAGCTGTACAAAAAGATATTCAGCAGCAGCAGAAGCGGAATTCCGATCCTGAAGGATGTATGACGCGTCTTGTGGCGCTTACGGTACATGGCAATCAGCACACCTAGTGCGCCGCCCATGGCTGCCAGCAGAAAAAGTGTTTTCTCAGGTACACGTTCCCGCCTTTTGCGGGCTTTGTTCTTGTCCTCGGACATCACTACATACCCGATAATATTAATTACCACAAACCACAACATTACAACCTTGACCATTCTCCCGGGCTCCTCCTCCTTGCTTCCTATCTCTATTATATTCCCCTTTTGCACAAAAAACCAATCATCCTTACACGCTCTGCCAAGTCTGTTAAGTTTCTTTTAGCTGCTTCTGCTTCGTATCCTTCATCCATACCCAGGATAAAATTGTAGCCAACGCCGCCGCAATCCCACCTAACCAGAATCCTCCGGTCAAGCCATATACAGAGCTCATCCAACCTGCTACAAATGGCCCTGCTGACATCCCTATCGCATAAACGGCCTGATAGAACCCCATAGCTGTAGCCCGTTTAAAGGGATCTATTTCTGATACGGATTTACTCAACAGCAGCGGAAAAATAAGTCCCTGCATAAAACCATTCCCCACCTGAGTCAGACAAAGCGCCGCTAATGTCGGCATAGAAGGAATGAGCAGCGTAAACAGTGCGCTTCCCGCAAAGCCTAGCATAAGCTTCCCTCTATCACCCAGTAGCCCTCCAAACAGACGTGAACCGTAGAGTGTTGCGATGGCATGCGGAATCATAAAAGCGAGTGTTAGCCAGCCCAAACTTTCTTTGCTTGCTCCGATATTCAGCGCCTGGTTCGGAGTATATCCGAACATCGTTATAAATAGCACACAGTGCGCCAGCACAGACAACAGCGAGACTTTTACCAGCAGAGGTTCCTTTACGACACCAGCCAGCTCCTTGATCTGTATGGCATTTTGCCGTTTTTCCTGCTTTTGTTCCGGTAACCGAAGCGCAAGAATTAGTGCCGCAATAGCTACAATTCCACCAATCAGGAAGGGGGCATTCCAGCCCCAATGCTCTACCATATAGCCGCTGATCATCATGCTGGTCAATTGGGCGATTACTGTAGTAAATTGCAGCATGCCCATCGCTTTTCCAGCTTCCTCTTTTGGAAAATATCCTGCGAACATCACAGAGTACACAACCCATGCCGATGCTGCTATCCCGGATACCGCACGTGCTGCCAACGCCCAACCCGGCTGTGCTCCCCACATAAAAAGAAAACAGCTGACTCCACTCGCAATCAATCCCAGATAGATAAACGGCCGCCGCCTATTTAAATAATCTGAACCGATGCCAATGGGTATACGGAATAGGATCTGCATTAACCCATATATCCCAAGCACCATACCCACCATAAAATACGATGATCCCAAATGCTCAACATATGGTGAAAGCACCGGCACATAAATATAAGAAGAGAACCAAAACATAAATACAATAACCAAAAAGAAAAACCTGCTGCTTCCTTGCCCCTGTGGGCGATCTGCCGCTTTCAACGGATTCGCCTGCTGCTCAGCTGCCACCTAATCACCTGCTCCACTCATTTGCTTACCATTCTAATTCAAAGCCTATCCGTAGACCACATAAACTTACTAGGATATAAAAAAGACTACTGAGCACACTCAGCAGCCTTCATTATTCTAATCATTCGTTTTAATTGAAGCTAACCATCCGATGATTCCTACTACTTATCCTTCTTTTGTCCTTCAAGCGCTGCTTTCAGCAGTTCCCCAAGGTTAGAACCAATGCTTTCCTGCTTACTGTATTGCTGCACCAGCTTTTGCTGTTCACGTTTATTAACATGTTTGTGATCCTTATCTAAGGTCTCTGTGATTCCACAGCCTAGACATTGTACGAACATGCCTGCTTTACCCTCTTTAAGCTCCATTTTCTTATGGCACTGTGGGCAGCGGCGATTCGATAATCTTTTCTCACCTGCACGGGTGTAACCACAGTTATCTGCAGGACATACCAGCAGCTTCCCTCGTTTGCTCTTCTTCTCGAGTAGTCTTGTACCGCATTCCGGACAATGGCTGTTAGAGACATTATGCGGCTTATATTCTGCTCCGCTAGTTTTCACACCTGTTACCAATTCCTGTGCCATACTGCGGATACCTTGTAAAAAGAGCTCCGGTTTGCCTTGACCACGCGCTATTTTCTCCAGCTCAGCTTCCCAACGTGCGGTTAGATCCGGGGTACGTAGCTGAGTGGATACCAGCTCGATTAACTGCTTACCTTTTCCTGTCGGATGCAGGAGATTACCTTGCCGCTCAATCGTATCGGAGCTTACCAGCTTCTCAATAATATCCGCGCGGGTAGCCGGGGTTCCGAGGCCGTGTTTCTCCATTTGCGTCAACAGCGAAGCTTCATTATAACGCTTCGGTGGCTGCGTTCGGCCAGCACGCACCATACAGCGGCTAATCGTGACAGCAGCCCCTTCGCGCAGCTCAGGCAGCTTTACACTGCCCGCTGCCGGCTCGTCCACAGATTCCTCCTCGTCATCACTACTCATATCTCCGCCGTATACTTCGCGCCAACCGGCATCTTTAACCGTCGTCCCTTTGACATGAAAATTTTCGCCTTCTACATTGACGGTTACAGCTACCGCATCATAACGAGCTGGCGGATAGAACAAGCTTATAAAACGCCGCACAATCAGATCATACAACTTACGTTCCTCAGTACTCAGACCATTTAACAATACGGTCTGTTCTGTAGGAATAATAGCATGGTGATCACTGACTTTACTATCATCCACGATTCGTTTCGTAATCGGCAGCTGCTTGCGCAGCAATGGACGTGCTAACGCTGCATATGGACCGACCGCAACACTATCCAGTCTTTCCTTGAGTGTGCCCGTCATATCTGAAGTTAAGTAACGACTGTCCGTACGCGGGTATGTGACAAGTTTATGCTGCTCATATAACCGCTGCAGCACACTGGAGGTCTGCTTCGCGGAGAAGCCGAACTTCCGGTTCGCATCACGCTGCAGTTCAGTCAGATCATAAGCCAGTGGATGAGGTTCACTTTTCTCACTCTTCTGTACCTTAATAATACGGCCGCTGCGTCCTGTAAGCTTATCCTTTAAGCTGGCTGTCTTATCCTTTTCGAATATCCGACCATCACCGTTACTGGCCCGCCATGCCGCTTGGAAATCCCCAAAATCAGCAGTCAGCGTCTCAAAATCGACGGAACGGAAACCCGTAATCTCCTGTTCACGATCCATGATCATCCCTAATGTCGGCGTTTGTACCCGTCCTGCTGAGAGCGGCGAACCGAACTTACAGGTCAAAGCTCTCGTGACATTCAGTCCAATCATCCAATCCGCCTCTGCGCGGCAACGTGCAGATTCATACAACCGATCAAATTCCCGACCCGGACGGAGTTTTGCAAATCCCTCTTTAATTGCCTTATCAGTCTGCGAGGATATCCATAACCGCTGGAATGGCTTTTTCCATCCTGCCATATTCATAATCCAGCGAGCCAGCAGCTCCCCTTCACGGGCAGCATCTGTAGCAACAATAAGCTCCTCAATGTCCTGACGTTTCATTAGATGCTGGACAGCTTTGTATTGCTGGTTGGTCTCCCGCAGCACCTTCAGCTTGGTCTTCTCCGGCAAAATCGGCAGATCCTCCAAGGCCCAAGTTGCAAACTTTTTATTATAATCCTCAGGCTCTGCCAGGCCGACCAAATGACCAAGCGCCCAGGTAACCACATATTTTGGACCTTCAATATAACTCTTCTGTTTATTATTACATCCCATGACCCGTGCAATCTCGCGTGCAACAGACGGCTTCTCCGCCAATACTAGTGTCTTCATAATGCTCCCCTTTCCACATCAAATTTCATTATAGCATTAAATGAATGTTAGCAAATATCGTCAGGCTTTACCGTATGCCTCTGTTATACACTAGATCATATCTGATACCCGAAAGGAGTCATAGTCAATGTATGAACAAGAAAGCTATAATATAGTACCTATAGGATGGGTTAGAGGTACAGCACAAAATTTGCGGCTTGAAATCAACCCAGAATTCAGACCGGCGCTTAAAGGTTTATCTCAGTTTAGTCATTGCCAAGTGCTTTGGTGGCTGCATGAGTTTGCAGATGATCATTTCCGGCAGACTACACAGATTCAGCCTCCTTATGAGGCGACCTTAACTGGAGTATTTGCTTCCCGTTCCCCTATTCGCCCTAATCCAATTGGGCTTAGTGTAGCAGCAATCCTGTCCGTCGATGTAGACTCTGGAATAGTAGAGGTGGCCGGGCTTGATGCCTATCCGGGTACACCGGTTCTCGACATCAAAGCCTATTTTCCTAGTGCAGATCGCGTAATGGAAGTGACCGTTCCCGATTGGGCTGCTGCTTGGGGCGACTGGACAGCAAATAATTGAAGTAATCGTGCTAGACACCATTTCTATTAACTGTTATGGGAGGACATCTCTTGAACAATCGCCAACTAATCATTCAAGCCTTAGATCTCATTGAGGATCGCTTAACCACGTTTCTTCCTGTAGCTGTCCTCTCCAAAGAAATGGGATACTCCCTTTATCATTTCACCCGTCTGTTTCAAGCAGTCACTGGGATAGCACCCGGCGACTATATAGCCAGACGCAAAATCTCTGAAGCAGCCTTGGACATTCATCGAATGCCAGAGCGCTCACTCCAGGACATCTCATTAGACTATAACTTTAGTAACTATGAGACCTTTACCCGTGCCTTCAAAAGAATGCTGCACACGACTCCCTCTCTTGTTCGAAAAAGACTTACTGAAACGAAACTCCCTTTGCTCCCTAGACTAAATGAACAAGATCTACTTCAAGTCCTTTCTGATAGTGATCTCTCCCCCCAGCTCGTTGATTTCGGAGAAATTATACTTCAAGGACCCGTAGTTAAAGTAGACCATGATTTCTCCGTCATTTCTGATACTTGGCCTTTGCTTTTCAATAAGGTAGCCACTATATCGGATAGAATACAGCCTGAAAAATATTATCAGCTTGGCTTCTGGCCAGATGACTATGAGAGTAATGGGTTTTCGATCATGTGTGCCTGCGAAATTAGTCCTATAAAAGCAGACCACAATCAGACTTTCCCCCTTCAGATCTTACCACCCATACGTTATCTGAAATTCATCCATAAAGGCCGGTCTTGTGATATCCCTTCTACCTATAAATATATCTACGGAATCTGGCTGCCGAAAACAGAATACAGGATGTCCATTCCATTTGAATTGGAATATTATGGCGAATTGTACCTTGGACCAGATAACGAAAACTCGGTGAGTGAAATTTATATTCCATTAGAATTTTTACAAGAAGAGACCACGTTGTCGTCTTTTATAGATGACAACCGGTTCTTTTAGAAATATAAAGATGTTATAGTTGTGTAGCTTATAAATTCTTCTCTTTTAATAAAAAGTCCGTATCTGCTATGCAGACACGGACTTTTTTTGCTTATGGGATTAACAGTTACTTTAGCTCCACCTGAATCGTTTGTTCAAGCTCCGGATAATAATGTTTAACTTGTTTTCCCTCTTCATCCCTTAATGCTTTATGATTTTCATCGATGGAGTAAGTAAACGGCTTAACTGTAATTGTCTTTGGTGTTTGCGCGAACGGTATGAAATCTTTGTCTACCAAAGGATAGACTATAGCTGGCAAGTTAAATGACCCACCCGATGAGAACGCATTACCTAGTTCATCAACAATTTCATAGAACATTTCAGAGGTTGTGTATCCATCCTTTTCTTTCACAGTTGGCGCTTTACCTTCTTCGCTGAGCTGTAATCTGCTTGTGGCTGGAGTTAATTCCAGCTTGGTAATCGTATAACTGAATTCTTCTGCCTCTTTTGTTTGGTTCAGATCAAGCTTGATAATTCCTTCCGTTACTTTTTTCACCGGCACCTTGATTACAAAAGGCTCTGCAATTTGTGTAACCGGCACACTGATGCTTAATTCAAATTCATCCCCCAAAGCCTCTATATTATTTAGATTTCTGTAATCGTATAAAATAGCATTCTTTTTTCCCTCAACATCACCAAAAGATGACATTTGGCTCTCCAGTTTTTTCCCATTCGGCAATTTCACTTCTGCTGAACCCAACAACCCTTTTTCGGACTGGTTCATTGTCACTTTCGCATGTTGTTCTGTTAGCGATGGATCGAACTCAATCGGTTCAATAATCATCTCAGCCATCATCTTATCATTATCAATGCCTTCCCGTTCAATCGCAAATGCCAACCGCGAGCCGTCATAATAGGCATCGGTAACCTTTAAGGTCACTCCATCATGAGTAACGCTTTGGTTAGGGGCAGTAGATAATCCTTTTTCCTCAGCAGCATTTAGACCTTTATCGTCAATTCCCTTGAAAATACTTCCTACAACAGGAATCTGCTTCAACGTTTCAGCCATGACCGGGGATACAAATCCGCTACCGATTATGCCCGCACCCAACACTGCTGCTGCCGAGGCAGCCACCAATGATTTTTTCAGGAACTTATTTCCATTCTTTCTTGACGCTCGTTTTTCCATTCCCTCGTCTCCTATTCGCTTCATAATTGAATCGCTGAAACTGTCTACCGGCATTTCATAATTTTGGAATGTTTGACGAATGTGCTCCATCTTCTGACTTTCAGTTGGATCTTGCCATTTCTCCATGAGGGCTGCCTCCTTCATTCATTCTTTGCCGGACTAACTTTTTGCGTAGACGTTCAAATTTTTTGCGTAAAGTAGCTGAATTACAATCCATAATCTGACCCATTTCTTCAAAACTGTATTGCTCAACCACCTTAAGAATCAAAAGATTGCTCTCTTCGGCTGTCAGGTCATCCATAAATAACTTCTGCAATGGCTCCTCATCGTTAGGATTATAATAGGCTTTGGGCTGCTGCTCTTTGTATAGCGACAACAGACGCTTTCTTCGCTTGCGTTTGCGAACCTGATCCAGACAATGATGATAGGCCACTTTATACAGCCATGCACTAAAAGAGACTCGTTTCTCATAACGTCTGAGTTCCTGATACACTTTTACAAATATATCTTGCACAGCATCCTCTGCTTCTTCATGACTTCTCAAAATATAATAGCAATACGTATAAATCTTTCTTTCATAGGCTTGTATTATAGTTCTATAGGCTTCGCGGTTACCCGCAAGAACCTGATCGATAGCCTCTTCAATTATTGTTTGATTCACTTGGACCCCGGGGCTGCGACGTTCCAAAGAATCACCTCCTTGTTATTGACTACAACTATATAACGAATGTGATCACTTTAATTGTGACAGGCTCGAAAAAATTTCCCAAATATGTTAGAAACATTATCCGTTTTTCAATAAAAAAAGCGACTGCCCCGATTGATGTTCGGAGAAATCGCTTTTATAATAATATTCCATATTTATAAATTAATTACTCATTTGTACTATTTGACACTTTTAACGCTATACATGCTTCAAAATACACAGTATCACTATTCTGACCGCGTACATATATACCATCATCCGTTACAGCTGAACGTAAAATAGTCAGTTCATCCCCAAACTTAGCTTCTTGTAGATAAGTAATCCGGAAGCGTGTGAACTCTGCATTATCCCATTCCGCTAAAGTGAGCGCATCACAACATAAATCCCCGTATCGGGCATTATTCAAATGTCCGTTGCTATCCAGCCCACTATATCTTACCTGATACCGATAAGCTTCTTCCATAGTAATATCAGAAGGGATCGTTACCTTAACAGGCATATCGCCTACTGAATCGCCATTATAGTGCTTAACCTGAACTGGAAGGGCATTCGGTCTGAGTATCTTTCTCTTCTCAATATCTACTAAAGCCCATATGGATCGTGCTGTGGCGATTTCTATATGATCTGCATCGAAAATACGATAATCCCGTTGCCACAGGGCCCCTTTAGTGCCTTTACTCCAGGTATGTACGCTAAGCACATCATTTGGGCGGGGAATACGCTTAAAATCAAGATCTAACGTAATCATCATCCAGCCCATTCCTGCATTCAGAATCTCTTCCACACTTATCCCCAAATTACCCACTGCGAAGTCTGCCGCACATTGCATGATATCCAGAATAAAGGATAACTTACCCTGCGAACGATAATCCGTGTCGCTCGCATGTACAGAAAAATCTTCTATCCACACAAGATTGCTACTGTTGTCCATTGTTTATCCTCCTGCCATGCAAAATATCCTTGCATTTACTTGAAGTATCCACATATACCACTGCTCTATCCACATAAATTGGGGACTACTTTCATTTTTGAATATATTTTATTATTTCATCCACATGTTAGTAACTTTTATAATTTCGTTAATTCCCCATAACTTATCCACATTATTTAAATTAAGCGATAAAGGGAACAAAAAAGCCATTGTTGATAAATCAACAATGGCTTCGTGTGCTTGGCAACGTCCTACTCTCCCAGGACCCTTCGGTCCAAGTACCATCGGCGCTGGAGGGCTTAACGGTCGTGTTCGGGATGGGTACGCGTGGAACCCCTCCGCTATCGCCACCAAACATGCGTCTGTGAAACAGACGCTGCCGCGTGAAATTCGGTTCATCACCAGAAGTGACAATGAATTTCTAAGCGTATTTCAGGCTTAATCGCCTGAAAACTGAATCCGAAACGAATCTGCATTCTAAGTATAGGATAAGCCCTCGACCGATTAGTATTGGTCAGCTCCATGCATTGCTGCACTTCCACCTCCAACCTATCTACCTCGTCGTCTTCAAGGGGTCTTACTAATTGGGAAATCTCATCTTGAGGGGGGCTTCACGCTTAGATGCTTTCAGCGCTTATCCCGTCCGTACGTAGCTACCCAGCCATGCTCCTGGCGGAACAACTGGTGCACCAGCGGTACGTCCATCCCGGTCCTCTCGTACTAAGGACAGCTCCTCTCAAATTTCCTGCGCCCACGACAGATAGGGACCGAACTGTCTCACGACGTTCTGAACCCAGCTCGCGTACCGCTTTAATGGGCGAACAGCCCAACCCTTGGGACCTACTTCAGCCCCAGGATGCGATGAGCCGACATCGAGGTGCCAAACCTCCCCGTCGATGTGGACTCTTGGGGGAGATAAGCCTGTTATCCCCAGGGTAGCTTTTATCCGTTGAGCGATGGCCCTTCCATGCGGTACCACCGGATCACTAAGTCCGACTTTCGTCCCTGCTCGACTTGTAGGTCTCGCAGTCAAGCTCCCTTATGCCTTTGCACTCTGCGAATGATTTCCAACCATTCTGAGGGAACCTTGGAACGCCTCCGTTACTCTTTAGGAGGCGACCGCCCCAGTCAAACTGCCCGCCTGACACGGTCCCCGTACCCGGTAAGGGTACTAGGTTAGAACCTAGATACGATCAGGGTGGTATCCCAACGGCGCCTCCACCGAAGCTTGCGCTCCGATTTCTACGGCTCCCACCTATCCTGTACAGATCGTACCCAAATTCAATATCAAGCTGCAGTAAAGCTCCATGGGGTCTTTCCGTCTTGTCGCGGGTAACCTGCATCTTCACAGGTATTAAAATTTCACCGGATCTCTCGTTGAGACAGCGCCCAAGTCGTTACGCCATTCGTGCGGGTCAGAATTTACCTGACAAGGAATTTCGCTACCTTAGGACCGTTATAGTTACGGCCGCCGTTTACTGGGGCTTCGGTTCATAGCTTCGGGTTACCCCTAACCACTCCCCTTAACCTTCCAGCACCGGGCAGGCGTCAGCCCGTATACTTCGCCTTGCGGCTTCGCACAGACCTGTGTTTTTGCTAAACAGTCGCTTGGGCCTTTTCACTGCGGCCCCCTCGTGCTATTCACACTACCGGGGCACCCCTTCTCCCGAAGTTACGGGGTCATTTTGCCGAGTTCCTTAACGAGAGTTCTTCCGCGCGCCTTAGAATTCTCTTCTCGCCTACCTGTGTCGGTTTGCGGTACGGGCACCTTCTCCTGGCTAGAGGCTTTTCTTGGCAGTGTGAGATCATGACCTTCGCTACTATAATTTTCGCTCCCCATCACAGCCCAGCCTTATCGATGTGCGGATTTGCCTACACATCAGCCTCACTGCTTAGACGGACATCCATCAGTCCGCGTCACTACCCTCCTGCGTCACCCCATCGCTCATAGCGGATTACGGTGGTACAGTAATTTCAAACTGTTGTCCTTCGACTACGCCTTTCGGCCTCGCCTTAGGTCCCGACTTACCCTGAGCGGACGAGCCTTCCTCAGGAAACCTTGGGCTTTCGGCGGATCAGATTCTCACTGATCTTTTCGTTACTCATACCGGCATTCTCACTTGTGTAGTGTCCAGCGCTCTTTTCAGTACACCTTCAACCCCTACACAACGCTCCCCTACCCCAGATACATACGTATCTAGCCATAGCTTCGGTGGTGTGTTTAGCCCCGTTACATTTTCGGCGCAGAGTCACTCGACCAGTGAGCTATTACGCACTCTTTCAATGGTGGCTGCTTCTAAGCCAACATCCTGGTTGTCTGTGCAACTCCACATCCTTTCCCACTTAACACACACTTGGGGACCTTAGCTGATGGTCTGGGCTGTTTCCCTTTTGACAATGGATCTTAGCACTCACTGTCTGACTCCCGGCAATAAGTATATGGCATTCGGAGTTTGACTGAGCTTGGTAATCCTTGCGGACCCCGCACCCAATCAGTGCTCTACCTCCACTACTCTTATACCGAGGCTAGCCCTAAAGCTATTTCGGGGAGAACCAGCTATCTCCGAGTTCGATTGGAATTTCTCCGCTACCCCCACCTCATCCCCGCACTTTTCAACGTACGTGGGTTCGGGCCTCCAGTGCGTGTTACCGCACCTTCACCCTGGACAGGGGTAGATCACACGGTTTCGGGTCTACGTCCACATACTAAATCGCCCTATTCAGACTCGCTTTCGCTGCGGCTCCACCTTCTCGGCTTAACCTTGCATGTTAAACGTAACTCGCCGGTTCATTCTACAAAAGGCACGCCATCACCCATTAATAGGGCTCTGACTTTTTGTAAGCACACGGTTTCAGGTTCTATTTCACTCCCCTTCCGGGGTGCTTTTCACCTTTCCCTCACGGTACTGTTTCACTATCGGTCGCCAGGTAGTATTTAGCCTTAGCAGATGGTCCTGCTGGATTCATACGGGGTTTCACGTGCCCCGCACTACTCGGGATCCGTCTCGGAGAGAACACAGTTTAGGTTACAGGGCTTTTACCTCTATCGCGGGCCTTTCCAGACCTCTTCACCTACCATATTCCTTTGTAACTCCATGTGAGACGTCCCACAACCCCTAAGAGCAAGCTCTTAGGTTTAGGCTGTTCCGCGTTCGCTCGCCGCTACTGACGGAATCACTATTGTTTTCTCTTCCTCAGGGTACTTAGATGTTTCAGTTCCCCTGGTCTGCCTCTACACACCCTATGTATTCAGGTATGAGTAACTGCGAATTACCACAGCTGGGTTTCCCCATTCGGACACCCCCGGATCAAAGCTTGCTTACAGCTCCCCGAGGCAGTTTCGTTGTTCGCCACGTCCTTCGTCGGCTCCTGGCGCCTAGGCATCCTCCGTGTGCTCTTATTAGCTTAACCTTGATTCTTCCGAAGAAAAATCTCACTAATAACATTTACTTGTTTGCACAAGTTGCTAAAAGATGTTCTAAAACGCAAATTCGTTTCGGTATCCAGTTTTCAAGGATCAAGTCTTACTTGAGAGCTTAAACTCTCAAAACTGAGCAACGAGTGAGTAACAGGCCTAAACCTGAGTTTTGGAAGCTGAGCTTCCGATTTGAATGTCCTCATTGCAGAGAACGATTCTCCATAGAAAGGAGGTGATCCAGCCGCACCTTCCGATACGGCTACCTTGTTACGACTTCACCCCAATCATCTACCCCACCTTCGGCGGCTGGCTCCCTTGCGGGTTACCCCACCGACTTCGGGTGTTGTAAACTCTCGTGGTGTGACGGGCGGTGTGTACAAGACCCGGGAACGTATTCACCGCGGCATGCTGATCCGCGATTACTAGCAATTCCGACTTCATGCAGGCGAGTTGCAGCCTGCAATCCGAACTGAGACCGGCTTTGATGGGATTGGCTCCACCTCGCGGCTTCGCTTCCCGTTGTACCGGCCATTGTAGTACGTGTGTAGCCCAGGTCATAAGGGGCATGATGATTTGACGTCATCCCCACCTTCCTCCGGTTTGTCACCGGCAGTCACTCTAGAGTGCCCAGCATTACCTGCTGGCAACTAAAGTTAAGGGTTGCGCTCGTTGCGGGACTTAACCCAACATCTCACGACACGAGCTGACGACAACCATGCACCACCTGTCTCCTCTGTCCCGAAGGCCGCTGCTATCTCTAGCAGATTCAGAGGGATGTCAAGACCTGGTAAGGTTCTTCGCGTTGCTTCGAATTAAACCACATACTCCACTGCTTGTGCGGGTCCCCGTCAATTCCTTTGAGTTTCAGTCTTGCGACCGTACTCCCCAGGCGGAGTGCTTACTGTGTTAACTTCGGCACCAAGGGTATCGAAACCCCTAACACCTAGCACTCATCGTTTACGGCGTGGACTACCAGGGTATCTAATCCTGTTTGCTCCCCACGCTTTCGCGCCTCAGCGTCAGTTACAGCCCAGAAAGTCGCCTTCGCCACTGGTGTTCCTCCACATATCTACGCATTTCACCGCTACACGTGGAATTCCACTTTCCTCTTCTGTACTCAAGCCACCCAGTTTCCAGTGCGACCTCAGGTTGAGCCCAAGGTTTAAACACCAGACTTAAATAGCCGCCTGCGCGCGCTTTACGCCCAATAATTCCGGACAACGCTTGCCCCCTACGTATTACCGCGGCTGCTGGCACGTAGTTAGCCGGGGCTTTCTTCTCAGGTACCGTCACTCCGGTAGCAGTTACTCTACCGGACGTTCTTCCCTGGCAACAGAGCTTTACGATCCGAAAACCTTCATCACTCACGCGGCGTTGCTCCGTCAGGCTTTCGCCCATTGCGGAAGATTCCCTACTGCTGCCTCCCGTAGGAGTCTGGGCCGTGTCTCAGTCCCAGTGTGGCCGTTCACCCTCTCAGGTCGGCTACGCATCGTCGCCTTGGTGGGCCGTTACCCCACCAACTAGCTAATGCGCCGCAGGCCCATCCCTCAGTGACAGATTGCTCCGTCTTTCATTCTTCTCTCAGGAGAAAAAAGAAATTATCCGGTATTAGCTACCGTTTCCGGTAGTTATCCCAGTCTGAAGGGCAGGTTGCCTACGTGTTACTCACCCGTCCGCCGCTAAGTTATTTTGAAAGCAAGCTTTCAAAATAACTCCGCTCGACTTGCATGTATTAGGCACGCCGCCAGCGTTCGTCCTGAGCCAGGATCAAACTCTCCAATTAGTATTGAAAAGAGCGATATGCTCATTTTGAAACATCTGACGAGAAAATTAATTCTCTAATTTTGGATTTCACTTACGTGATTTCCTACTCACTCGTTGTTCAGTTTTCAAAGATCAAGTTCTCGTTGACGCCGTTTAATGTCTCAGCAGCAACTCTTATAATATAGCATGTTGTTTTCAGAAATGCAAGCTTTATTTTTCGAAGCTTTTTATCAGCCTCGTTTGTATCGCCTGTACGCTGTCTAACAACGCTTACCTATAATACCCCAACTATTAATAGAAAAGCAACCCCTAATATAAAAATAAACAACTAGCTTAATAATTAAGCTAGTTGTTTATTTAATAGAGTTATGTTTCTAGCGGCGAATTTAATAGTATTTTGCCGCAGTATATTTGCTTGAGGCTTTAATTAAATCGGTTTTCTTATCACTCTTTGCAAGTCCTGCATCCACTGTAGTATCAATGGTAACCCACTTCCCATTAAGCAATACTTCGTTCCAGGCATGATATTGCGTAACGTAGCTTGTATTCCCCATTACCAACTTAGCAGGAACATCTACACTCCGCAGCATTGCGGCAAAAAGAGAAGCGTAATCATAGCAAATCCCTTTTTTAGTAGTCAATGTCTTATCGATGCTTGGAATATAATCAGTAGTTACACTATTAGCAAGAGAGTAGTCATATTGTACATTCGCAACTACATAGTTATAGATCGCTTTAACTTTCTCTTCGTCTGTTGTTTTGCCTTGTACTAATTGTTTAGCTTTGACAATCGCTTTATCAGAAGAACTCCATTTCACATTCTGTACGGAGCCCAAATATACGGAATTCGAGTCACTCATGGTTACGTCTACTACTTCGGAATATAACGCTTTGTATTTATTACCGGTTGTGTTCTCCAGAACAGAAACCTTATAAGTCCCATTTCCTTGTTGCAAAGGGAAGTCCTCAGCTTGTCCAGAAGCATACAAGTTATAAGTATAGCTGCTGTTATCTTTGGTGATCATGAGTTTGATTCTTTTATCTTTCGGAATATCATAGTTAATACCAATAACACCTTCAGCCACTTTGGATGTAATCAACCAGCTGGCATCTGCACTTGCAGCTTGAGCTGAACTTACCGGAACTGAAGTCATGAGGACGAACAACGCCACCAGCATAAAATAAACCTTTTTCACGGATAAAACTCCTTTCGGTAGCTGGCTGCCATCCTTTCGGGAAGGCCCTTTAGCTTTGCGTCCCTACCTTTCGATAGGTTTGCCGTTATCGTATAAGCTCTATCTGTTCTAGCTTTACTAGATATAATTGATAGAATCCATTTGAAACAAACAAAAAAAGCCTCTCCATTCGGTAGCTGGCTGCCATCCTTTCGGGAAAAGGCCCTTTAGCTTTGCGTCCCTACCTTTCGGAAGGTTTGCCGTTATCGTGTTGAGCTTTTATAGTATAATACTATCATATTTATAGTTGTGAACAAGACCTAATTTACTAGATTACCCATTATTTTATAAATATCTCCCGGTATTTGTGTTTTCTTGTCATTCACTATTCTCATTTTGTTAATTTAGCATGAACAATCAGCCGATGCGTTGGATTCACTAGCGGATCACATGTAATCAGAGTAAGAATCTTATCCTTGTCATTCCCGTCAAGAACGGAGACATCACTCGGATCTACAACAGAAATATCGTATACCTCATAGTTAAACACCTGATCACTAGTCTTTACCGTGATAACATCCCCCACAACAACCTCATTCAATCTGTTAAACAAACGACCCGTAGTTCGAGCCCGATGCGCCGCGATTGCAGCATTTCCGATCTCTCCAAGGGGTGCCGTTTCTTTCATATGGGCTGCAGCATGTTTCATATTAGCTTTTGTAGCCCCTTCTAATACAGGCAGCTTCAAATCAATCTTACCGATTTCAATTAGGGCGATTACTTTGCCACCGACCTCAATCTCCGGTTCAGGCTTTTCTGTCTCTTGGGGTTGGGGCTGTGCCTGAGCATCCAGAACCGATTCCTCTGCTAACAGCTGAGTAACTTCAGCATACCTGCTCTTCAAATCTGGCTGGGGAGTACTATCGGCAGTGCTTAGTTCAGCCGTTTCTAATAACTTCTCCTGCTGCCTGTCGTTGTACCATTCGTTAGCTGTCGGATATAACATGATAAGTATCCCAGCCAGTATGAGTAGATAGGAGAATTTACGCAATGTTATTCACCTCCGTATATTGTTTCTATGGTTATATACAAATCAAGCAGAAGCAGCTACTTGCCTTTAAGCATAGCAACTCCTTCTGCCTGAAATTAATGTTTAAAATACCCATTTACGACTTCCAAAGAAATTGATGATCACCGTGATAAAGGTAACCAGCACCTTGGAGATCAAGACTTGAATACCTAGTCGGTCTGTCAACAGATGCATTAGCAGCAGTGATATTCCGAGCACTACCAGATTCAGCACGATAAACTTGACCAGCTGCACGCGGTCGAAGCCTTCTTTATTCCCCCGGTTGCGATCACGAAAGGTTACTTTTTTATTCAAAATAAAGCTATTCGCCGTACCTGCACTATAGGAGATCACCTGCGCCAATGCGTATACCATCCCTAGTGAATTCAACAATGTAAAAATCACAAAATCAATCAGCGTATTGAGTAAACCTACGGCATTAAATTTGAGGAACTGTATGAATGCAGCGCGCAAGTTCTTATCTGACATCATTGTGGTCCTTCCGGCGGTCCAGTTGTTCTTCGTTCTGGTAGCCTTTAGTCTCACTAACAATATATAGCGGTCTATCTTTAGACTCGTCATAAATCCGTCCGATATACTCCCCAATCACACCCAACAGCATCAGAACGATACCGTTAAAGAGCAGATTGACGCCTACAATGGAAGCCCAGCCCGGAACCGTCCAGGAGGTGAAAAATATCTTTTGAAACAAGACGAAAAATAAATAGAGAAAGCTAGAGAATGAAAGGAAGAATCCAATATACGTAGCAATCTTAAGCGGCTTATGTGAAAAAGAGGTGATGCCATCTAACGCAAAACGAATCATTTTCTTCAGCGGATATTTGGTTTCTCCGGCAAAACGTTCTTCCCGTTCATATTCCACCATAGTCTGCTTGAAGCCAACCCAGCTCACCAAACCTCGGACATAGCGGTTCTTTTCTTTAAGTCCCCGCAGGACATCACATACCTTACGGTCAATAAGACGGAAATCGCCTGTATCCGTAGGAATATCCACACTTGTCATACTGCTGAGCAGGCGGTAAAAAAGCTTCGCGGTGACCTTTTTGAACATCGTTTCTCCGTGGCGCTTCAGGCGTTTCGCATATACAACGTCGTAGCCCTCTTTCCACTTCTCGATCATTTGCAAAATGACCTCCGGAGGATCCTGAAGATCAGCGTCAATAACAACAACCGCTTGACCTTCGGCATAGTCCATGCCAGCTGTAATCGCTACCTGATGTCCGAAATTACGCGAGAAGTCAATCAGCTTGACATGCTCGTCTCGTTCACAGATCTCCCGAATCATCTGGGCGGAACGATCACGACTGCCGTCATTGACGAAGACCAGCTCATAAGTATCGCCGCACTCGTCCATTACTTTTTTCAAACGTTCATAAGTATGGCTAATTACTTGCTCCTCATTGAACATGGGTACAATCACACTATATCTGGCTTTCACCTTTATTCCTCCTACAAGCTTTTTGGAGCGTTACATCCATCTACACTTCATAATAACGCTGCATGCATAAACTTATTTTATAGATTTTTATTAAATCCTAGAAAACCCAAGTAGGGAACCAACGCAGCATATCTTTCACGTAATCTCCACTGACCTGCATCCCTGACAGTACCGGGTAGAAAGCGATAAAGAGCAGCAAAGCAACGGCTACATAGACATACTGTACGTAACGGGCCTCAGGGAATTTACTATCCAGCAACTTCATTATATATACAATACCAAGAATCATAAATGGTACCATAGCAAAATAATGGTAAATAAATGTTTCTCTTGGGACAAGCATCCACGGAACATATTGCGAGAAGAAGGCGATCCAGATCATGTAGAGGTTCTTATCTTTACGTTTCAGCGTAATCCACAGCGTTGCCAGCATCGCAAAAATACCCGTCCACCAGATAAGAGGATTCCCCATAGTCACTATACTGCTGACCTGACCTTCCGGCAAACCTTCACCGCCGCTAAAGAACCAGACCGGTCTCTTCATAAACGGCCATTGCCACCATGAGGAAGCAAAGGGATGTGTAGCTACAAGCTGACTGTGATAGTTGTACATATTCTTTTGGGAATCAATCAACCCTTTAATAGTGAAGCCCTCTGCTGATGCAGATAACCCTGGCACAAAAGATAAGCTATAAATAATTACTGGAATAATTACAAAGAACCCGATACAACTAGCCAACGTAATAATAGTCTTTTTCCAAAAAGAATCTACCGCTTCACGACAGGTGCCCAGCAATTCCTTGTCTTTAATCTTCCCCTCGGCCAGCAGGCGTCCGGAGGCTTGGTATTCTCTGTAGCGTTCAAAAAGGGAGATAGCCAGCATAATGGCCAGCCCTGCTCCTCCATAGAGCACAATCCATTTCGAAGCTACGCCGATTCCGAAGAATAAGCCAGACCAGAATAACGGAATTAATGTTTTTCTTAAAGGCTGCTTGTAGAAATTCATTGTGTAATACCGCTGCATAAAATAGAACATCAACATAATGAAGAATACTCCGTATACGTCAATCGTGGAGATTCTTGTCTGTGTGAAATGCATGAAATCCAGTGCAAACAATCCTGCCGCGAGGGCCGCGTATTTGCTTTTCTTAAACAAACGCAGCGCCATTACATATATGAGAGGTAACATGGCAACTCCGAACAAGGTTCCGATAATACGCCAGCCGAATGGATTGACCCCGAACAGCTCCATCCCTATGGCAATTAACAACTTACCAAGCGGTGGATGCGTATTCTCGTAAGGCACAATCCCGTGTGTATATTCATAAGCTGTTCGCGCATGATAGATCTCGTCAAAATAAGTGCTATTCATAAAGTTAGAATATTCCGGAATGAGCGACTGCTCGTCAAAAAGATTGGCCGCTGCTCCTCTTTTAGGAACTGCGTTAGCATCCGGTGTCACACCGGCAATAGGAAGGGGTATTCTTTCTCCCCCCTGCTCATAAAAGGCCATTTCGTTCAAAGTGAACCCTGGAGAGGTAACTGTAAACTTCACATATCTCGCAGTAACGTTCAGGGGTTGGCTTTTCCAGATGAAGACATTCCCGACATCCTCACTGACATCCATCGGACTGCTCCAGACCTCAGGATTGTCGCTGAATTCCAGCTTGAACTTACCCGTGCCCACGCCACCAAAGATATTGACCCGTTCCAATGGTTTACTCTGTCCCAAATCTACATAGAAGCTTTCACCACTGGCAGCAGGCTCCCATAAAGTCTCTGGAGATTTAGTAGAGCCAAGATTATATAAAGCAAGCGCTGCGTAAACGGCCGTAATAGCTATTAGGCATATCCAATCTATACGCTTAAACTTCATCGTTAGATCGCCCTCCCTTCTGATGCGGTTTAATTTGCCCGACAACTCTCAAATCTTCTTCATATTGTTCTTCCAGTGTAATTGGTGCTGGAAGAGGTTTTATACCCTTGCGGACATACACATCGTAACCGATATTCAGCATATAAAGCAGTAATGCTAGATTAGCTATAGCAGTCACTAATACGATTCCGTCTGCACCCGGGCTAACATCTGCATTCAGGTGGGATAAGGTGTACGCCACATTGATGTATTGCGTTAAGCTGAATCCGAGAAATAGCGATAAAAAGCGGCGGTCCCGACTTTCTATATAAGTAAACAAACAAAGAATAAGAGCAGGGAACATATAACGTTCATGCATTTTGGTGCCAAGCACAAAGACCACTACTATAAGCACCATGCCGATAAAATAGGATTTGGTCAGGTCCAAGCGATCCTTTTTAAAGGAATAAAATGCCGCAACAGCTACAGCCACTAAAATAAATATGAAGCCCCATACACGGTATGGAATGCCAAGCCAGGTTAGATCAAGGGATGACCACATCGGATCAGTCAGTGCATACAGATTAAATGCATTCACTGAAGAATACGGATAGGAAGATAACGTACTCTTGTAAAGATCAATAATCCCTATCAGACCTCCGTTATTCCAGAAAAATGGTGCCGCAAGCAATCCGAAGATCCCTAATCCATACAAAGCTCCGAATCCAAGCTGCTTCCAAGCGCGGTGATGATAAAAAGCAAACAACAATACCGGCGTGAATATCAACGCTTGCGGTTTAATTAGCGTCGCTAAGGCAAACAAAATTGCGGAGCGAACAAACTTTTTGTTCGCAGCGCCATGGATACTGAGCAGCAGGAAGATCAAAAAGAATGAATCCGCTTGTCCCCAAGCCGCTGAATTAATAAGTACCGCTGGATTAAACAGAAACAACAACATTAAGCCGAAAGCTATTCCGGTGCCGAGTTTTTTGCGTGACATTTGATATATGAAGTAGCCGAGCACCAAATCAGAAAGGATCGCAGGGAGCTTGAAGAGCAAATTCTCTCCACCTGAGCCCTGAGTGAATCCTAAAACGCCACGAATGGCGCTAAGCACGTACAATATGTACAAATAGCCAGGAGGATAATCGGCAAAATAACCTTCTTCATAAAATTTGCCCGGACCTAAATCCACCATACGCTGTCCCCAAGAAATAAAGGTATTCATATCATTCTGATATCCTTGCGCGGTAAGACCAATCCACACCCTCAGGATAAAAGCAATTCCGATGGCAATGCTCAGCCATTTGGAATAAATATTCTCAGGCTGCTTCATAAGCTTCTCACTACGGAATGCCTTAGTATAAAGCATTGCAAAAAACACGCTAAACAGCGCTGAGATCAGCAACATCTTAGTTGGAGATACTTTATGTGGAGTGTCTGCCTTTTTGTCGCCGGCATCTGGACTAACCGCTGCACTATCCAGCGAAATGACGTTAGCCCCTTCGGGAGCCGCGTCTAATTTTTCTACAGCAAAATCATCAAAATAAGCCTTACCTTGAATCAAGCTAGAGTAGCCGCCCAGACTTGCGCCTATGCCAAATGACTTCTGCTCCGGTCCTGTCTGGCCGATATATTCAAGATACTGCCATTCACCTGCCGTATCAGTTACGCTGGGATACCCCCCGCCTACTCCAACGGCAAGAATGTTGGCGCCCATTCCCTCGCCTGCTGTACTTACTACTTTGATCCATCCAGAGATTTTATAATAACTATTCGGCGTAGCCTCAATCGTCTGCACCCATTTCGAATGATTGGGTTCGATATTCTCAATGACTGCCGCCTTGCTGCCGGAATGGACTTCCTCCGATTGGATTGAAAGTAGGCCTGAATTATCTCCTGAAATCCACATATCCTTAGTCCAGTTAGAAGGCGCATCATCTCCCCCCTCCTCAAAGCCAGGGTTCTGCAATAGATTCCCCTCTGCATAAATGCTTGTTACAGGAAGCACAAACAATAACAGCATCAATACAGTCATTACGGCCGCACGTGTACTCTTGATCATCGTCCCAACCTCACCTCGTCCTATATTCATCTTAGTCCAGCCAAAAGCATATACCTTCTGAAAAACAGCTCCCGATTAGTGTATTTCACCGTTGCTAAGAAATCATTTGGATTGATTTTCTCATAAAAGAGCATATAAATATAGGGCATGTTTACCTTATCTGGATCGCAAACCCTTTCATCCACAATACTCCATTCCATAGGATCGCCCTAAGCTTCAAGGCTCTTATATAGACTCTTATATAGAATAGAAGAATCGCAGTGGCTAAAGCAAATGCCGGAGCAAAAAAAACAGAGATCAGGATCAAGGTGGGGAACAAATTGGACTCTAACACCAAGGCTGCCTCGTCCTGAACATCACCTCTTCAACAATATAATCTAAAACATAGATGATGAAAAGCTAGAAACATAGACTAGCCTGAACGGTTAAGTGCCAACAAAAATATAAAAAAAGGACCCCCTCAGTTATGAAGGAGCCTTTGAATGCACATCTGTATGCTATATATGAGTTAGCCCGCACTACCAAGAAATACATAACGGAGAATAATCAGAATAGCAAGTACCCACATCATCCAGTGAATATCGTATTTTTTCTTGCCAGCAAGGTTAGCTACACAAGCAAGGATTACATAAGTTACGATACCAAAGGAAATACCATTAGCAATATTATAAGTGAAAGGCATGATTACTAGAGTAAGGAACGCTGGAATCGCAACAACCATATCTTGAAAATCAATTTCGCGAATCGATTGTGCCATGAGCACGCCTACGACAATCAATGCTGCAGCTGTAGCAGATCCAGGGATCAGAGCCACTATTGGTGCAAGGAATAACGCAAGCAAGAAGCACACACCCGTTGTTACAGCTGTAAGACCTGTACGTCCACCTTCAGCAACACCTGCCGCGCTTTCTACAAAAGCAGTAGTAGTGGAAGTACCCAATGCCGCACCACCAGCTACAGCGATAGCATCGACAAACATTGCATTACCTACACGTTTGTTACCTTCTTCAGGGTTGTCCATAATACCAGCGCGTTGAGCAGTACCTACAAGTGTACCAAATGTATCGAACAATTCTACAAAAGTGAATGTTGCGATTGCTGAAACAATACCGGTGTGCAGGATACCATCCCAGTCAAATTCGAAAAAGTTCAATTGCGTCAGGTCAGGCACCCAAGGGGTTGTCGGACTGGACAATGAGCCAAAATCAACTACACCCATCAGTATACCCGCGAGGGTTGTACCCAAGATACCGAATAAAATCGCACCTTTAACTTGCAGTACCATCAGGATGGAAATAAGAAGCAATCCGATAATTACCAATTGTACATCAGTGTTCTCTAGACTACCCATATGAATGATTGTTTCAAAGGATAGGACGTCTGTGAATGTATTGGCGGAAATATCTTTACCAGCTTCGACACCAATCGTCATCAAACCACTGTTCTTAAGCCCAAGGATTGTAATGAACATCCCGATACCTACGGTAATGGCATGCTTCAAGCTGTCAGGAATGGCTGTCAGTAAGATCTGCCGCACTCGGGTAACCGTGAGCAGGATGAAGATCAAACCGGAAATAAATACTGCAGTCAGACCCATTTGCCAAGTGAATGGATGTTCTGAGGTTGCAGAAGACAAAATTACGGAAGCAAAGTATGCATTAAGTCCCATACCTGGTGCCAATGCTACTGGAAAGTTTATAAACACGCCCATTGCAATGGTGAAAATACCTGCTGCCAGCGCAGTCGCTAGAAATACAGAGTACCAGCCCATATCGATGCGGCCAAATGCTGTTAATGTGCTCGGATTAACCGACAGGATGTAAGCCATAGCCATGAACGTAGTCAAGCCGGCCATTATCTCTGTACGTACTGTAGTGCCGTTCTCTTTCAACTTGAAAAACCGATTCAAATTGTTCTCCCCCTAAGGTATGTTGTGGCTGACAGCAACAAAAAGCCGGTATCTGATCGACACCGGCTCGAAAAAAAGAGTAGCACCCATGACTATAGCCCTAGATTCAGGCTAATACGGGTTGCTCAGCTCTTCTTAATCGTAGCCAGGTCATTACGGTGACCTCGTAGAAACTTCCAGGCCTATTCCCGGAAATATACGAAAGAATTATGTTGTTGTGCTTTATCATTTTAGGGGGACATCACATAAGTTGTCAATGAAAAAAGCGAACATTTTCGACTTTATTTTTTCTATTGTTCGTAATTCATACATTTTTATCTTTAACTTCAACCCCAAAATCCATTAAATCATGCAGCTTATTAACTATCAAAAGCCTTATCAAATGGGTATTTTTCCCTATAAAACAGTTTCAACATGCCCTAGCTTATTGGCCTTTGGAATACTGATAGCTATGCCAAGAATTAGCAAAATGCCCTATAGCTAAACAAATCACTGCAATACCTAACCAAAAAGATCTGCCCCATATAGCCGCAAATCCAAATGCACAAACAGGGAGAACTGCCATGGGAATCGGAAGAAACAATAATGGAGCCCATAATAATCTGAATTGCTGTCCCTTAACCATATAACGAATCCATAAACCGTAATAAATCGTGATAAACACAAAGATAAGTGCAGCCCAGATCCCGAATTCTACATTTTCGAAGTTATCCTTTGAAATCGCAAGAATAGCTATACACCCCAACTGCCCTACTCTCTCCAAAAGGGTGTAGACGATGCCGGCATCTTTTAAACCGCTGGGAACATGATCGGGCGGAAACTTAATCATCAGTAAACTTGGGGCAAGAATAACCATAGCTATTAGTGTTCCAATAAGTGAGAATCCCATTCTAATGGCTCCTGTAAGTTTATTTTTCCCAGTTTATCACATTCTCTAAAGTTGCTATATAGGGTCCGTCACAAGCTTCACGGTTAATAAAAAAACCTGCAGTCCCTTAATAAATAAGGAGCTGCAGGTTTCTTATTGCTATATGCTATTCCCACTCAATCGTTGCAGGTGGTTTCGAAGTAATGTCATACACTACACGGTTTACGTTCTCAACTTCGTTGACAATACGTACAGAGATTTTTTCAAGAACATCCCATGGGATACGTGCCCAGTCAGCGGTCATGCCATCGATGGAAGTTACTGCGCGGACACCTACTGTGTAGGAATACGTACGAGCATCACCCATAACTCCGACACTCTTCATGTTAGGCAGGGCAGTGAAGTATTGCCAAATTTCACGGTCTAATCCCGCTTTAGCAATTTCTTCTTGCAGAATGTAGTCAGAATCACGAACGATGGTAAGCTTGTCCTCTGTTACTTCACCCAAGACACGAATAGCAAGACCTGGACCTGGGAAAGGCTGACGCCATACGATCGCACGTGGCATGCCCAGCTCTTCACCGAGTTTACGAACTTCATCCTTAAACAAGGTGTTTAGCGGCTCGATCAAGCTGAATTTCATATCTTCTGGCAGACCGCCCACATTGTGGTGGGATTTAATGGTTTGCGCTGTAGCTGTTCCACTCTCAACGATATCCGTATAAAGCGTACCTTGTGCAAGGAATGAAAAATCTCCGAGCTTAGCTGACTCTTCGTCGAAGCAGTAGATAAACTCGTTACCAATGATTTTACGTTTTTGCTCAGGGTCTTCAACACCTGCAAGTTTGCTCATGAAGCGATCGCGTGCATCGATTTTCACTACATGAATATCGAATTTGCCTACGAAAGTCTCCATAACGCTTTCTGCTTCACCTTTACGCAGAAGGCCGTGGTCAATAAACATACAAGTCAATTGATCTCCAATTGCACGGTGAATAAGCATAGCCACAACGGAAGAATCCACTCCGCCACTAAGAGCGCAGAGTACTTTTTTATCTCCGACTTGATTGCGAATATCTTGAACGGCTTCATCGATAAACGATTCCATTGTCCATTTGCCGTCGCAACCACAAACTTGGTATAAGAAGTTCGAGATCATCTCGTTACCTTGAACGGAGTGACGTACTTCTGGGTGGAATTGCACAGCGAACAATTTGCGCTCCGCATTGCTCATTGCTGCAATTGGAGCACTTTCTGTACCTGCATCCAGCTTGAAGCCTGTTGGAAGCTCAACTACATGGTCACCGTGGCTCATCCATACAGTCTGGCGGTTCTCCAATCCTGCAACTAAAGCAGTTCCTTCTGCAAAGTCAACATCAGCTTTACCATATTCCCGTTTAGCTGAACGTTCTACTTTACCATCAAGCTGATGAGCCATCAGCTGCATACCATAACAAATACCGAAGATCGGCACTCCTAGATCATAAATAGCCGGATCTACGTGTGGTGCATCTTCAGCGTATACACTGCTAGGTCCGCCGGAGAAGACAATTCCTTTAGGCGAAAGTCCTTTAATCTTGTCAACTGGCGTATTGTACGGCAAAAGTTCGCTGTATACTCCCAGGTCCCGAATTCTGCGCGCGATAAGTTGGTTGTATTGTCCTCCAAAATCGAGAACGACGATAATTTCATTTGGCTTGTTCATTACGTGCCTCCCTTGATTATTGGATTCATTATACTCATGGTTAATTCTCATCGTCAAGGAAAGGAGGACACGCCTCTCATAATCAGAGAGTGATAAAACTTCATGCAGAACCTTCCTTGCTATGGCATAAATTAGATAGCGGATCTAAGCGTTCTTGGCCGTTTATGTTAAACGGAAGGTAATGAGCAGACATTCGCGGATAAACGCATTCGCATCAGAAGCCGCAGGTTCGCCGCCAAGGCCGGGAGCGGAGTTTACGGGATTGCCGCGGGCAGAGATCACGGCTGTGGAGGCCGAAGCTGGCGCGTACGCCAGGGTCTCCCACTGGCGGACGAACTGCCGGACGGCCACGTATAGTCCGGCATCGTAAATCCGCAGGGAGTCCACATACTCCCTGCCAGTAACGCCGGGCGGCGGCGGTCCAAACCGCTCCGCCAGCCCGTGCCAAGCCAGAGAGGCCGCGCGCAGCTGCCTCTCACGGCTCAAGCTGCTGCCGCGAAGCGCGGCCAGCAGCAGAGCCAGACTGCGCCGCCAGCGCCAAGCGGCGGCGGGAAGCAGCGCCGCGGCAGTCAGCGGCGCTGAAAAGGGTCCGCCCGCCAGCGGCAGGGCGGGTAGTTCCGCGCTGCGCGTTGCTTGCGGCGCGAGCGCCGCTGCCGCAGGCCGTGCCGGCGCGGGGAAGCCAGCCGCAAGCGCAGGACCCGGCGTCGGATCGAAAGGAACCCAACCTGCGCCGGCAAAATAAACCTCTACCCAAGCATGCGCATCCCCTTGGGTGACTAAATACTTCGCCGGCATGGCTTCCTCCTGCTGGGTTCCAGGTCCGTACCCTTGAACATACCGCGCTGGAATGCCTGTGCTTCGCAGCAATACGGTCATCGCTGTTGCAAAATGCACACAATAACCTTGCTTGGTCTCAAACAGGAAATGATCCACAAAATCAGCGCCAGCTGGCGGAACCATGGTATCCAGCGTGTAAGAATACCCGTTTTGCAAATAATCCCGAATGGCGGTTGCGGAGTCATATCGGTTACCCGAGGAAGCTGTGAGCTTCTCTGCCAGAGCTTTCACTCGCTCAGGTAATAAATCAGGCAGCTGCAAATATTTGTTCTTTATTTCTTGAGGATCAGCATCACCCAACCCGCGCAGCAGTACTGGATTACTCTCGGGAAGTATAGAATCAACTATATACTCAGTGATCCGAGTTGAACCCGCCGAATCTGGCAGACGAAAGGTATCCCTGTCCTTATTCGCCAGAACATAACCAAGCTGGCTGCCATTAGATAGTTGAACTGTCTCAACATCCGTTATGGTGCCCGCATTGAATACAGGAATTCCTCCGGAAGAAGGGCTGGCAAATTGTATCCGCTGTTGTAAAGTCCGTCCACCATTAGTAGTAGTTACCGTCGCCGGAATCTGAGGCAGGCCGGACAAGTTAAGCGGAGTAAATTCCTCACCACCTCTGATCCAACGGCGTCCGTCATAATAGGCAATGCTCTCCCCGCGCCAATAGGTACGCAGGCTGGTCAATGCTGTGAAGACTGGCTCGGTATTTCGTGACAATGGAGCACCCAGTTCTCCATCATTTGTACTATACCCTGTTGTTCCTGCAGGTATAGCCTCATTATCTTCCGGCATATGGCCCGAAGCCCATTCCTGCAGCTTTTCAAAGGTTGACTGGAGTGTAGTTTGGGTAGGCGGTCGTACTTCATATACCTGCCCACCGAACCATGCTGTCATCATTACGAATATGGCAGCCGCTAATGCCAAAACTCCCCATCGGGCATACGGCAGGTGAATGCTGCCCACCCGTTCCCGCAGACGGAGCAAACCGCTCATTGCTTGCATCCATACAATAAGCCCCACTGATATTACAACATCCGTTGTCGTATTAACGCCAAAGCCAATATCCAGAACCAATAGATAAATGAGGGTCACCGCTGTAAACAGCAGCGTGCTTCCTCTGAAAAGTGCAAGCTGCTGCACCGAAGATACCAGCAGCCCCCAACCAACAATCAAAATCAAAAGTCTGCTGATCTCGCTAAGCTGAGAAACATGCCCTGAAAAGAGCAAAATCAGATCATTTGGAATTTCTACTGCATAAATGCCCAACCATCCTGTCCCTACGCTCTCACTGCATAGATATAGCCAAGCCGTGCCGATCATCAAACATTGGATACTTAGCAATAGCCACCCGGGAATCTGAAGGATTCCCCACATCAACAGCACGGCAGCAGAAATCATCAGAATCTGCAGCAATCTAGCAGTATCTTCCAATGAAGTCGTTCTATATAAAGGGAGCAGCCATTCTAAAAATAGCCCCAAAATAGCCAAAGAGAACAGCATGCGATAATACAGAGGTATTTTTCTCTGTTTACCGGCATGACTGTTCTCCAGTTTTTCCAAATGGAGCTGCTTTGGTCCCATCCTACTTTGCCCATTCATAGAGAAGCTTGTGTCACCCGGTATCCGCTTACCGTAGCGTTGGTTTTCCGGATGATTCATGGTACTCTACCTCCCTGAGCCTGTAAGCTGGCAATGCATCATCCAGACAAAACATCCGTGCTCCAAGACGACCCAGACTATCTCCGACCGTTCCCCGCACAGGCTGGCGGATCTCCTGCAGCGTTACCTCCGCAGGCACCGGAGCTGGCTGATCCCAAGCATAATAGAGCTCAACTTTTACACCTTGCACTAAGAATTTAGCGATAACCTTAGCAGATTGTTCCTCTAATCTTCCGGTCACTATAGCAACGGTCATTCCCGGAATCCAGCCTCTAGAAGCATCCTCCAACAGCTCGGACAGGGTTCTTGTTCCATTCGGAGAAATATCAGTTAGAATATCCAGCACTCTCCCTGGGATTTTGCCCAGTCCTTCATGCCTAGCCATTCCTTCTGGCCAGCCTCCGCTGAATAACTGGACATAAGCACCTGACTGCTCAGCAAAGAGCATCAGCCCCATCGCCGTTGACACCGCCTTCTCAAATACCGGTGGCTGCTCTTCCCGACTGCCACGAGGTGTAAGTGCATTGGCTGGAATCTCATAGCTTTTTGGATCATTAGCCAACACGATACAGCTCATTTTTGCCTTTTCACGCTCTGGAACTTTGCTCTGCAGATTCCCAAGCCGGGCACTGTTCTTCCAATGGATTCGGCTAAGTGGATCACCGGGCTCATATTCCCGCGATTCCATGGTCTCATCATTGCTGCTTCTTCCCCTTCTAGAATAGAGAGAATCACCGCTAATAAAGCCGCTGTCCGGGACTGCTCCGCCATAATATAGGGGGGCTGGCAGCACTTTAACGCTATGCTCTTCAGCAGGCTCAGATCGGCCTGTGAACCAGCCGGGCAAATCTCCCCAGGTTACTCTACAGCCCTGCAAATGATGATGTCCGCGTGGCATATTCTCAAGAATGTAGGTGTATTCAAAAGAGCGTCTGAATCCCGGAAACAGTAGCTTGTGATGTCCTCTGTCCCCCCAAAAATCAGCGATAGTCAGCCATGGCAGTGGAAGCCGGGCAGAGAAATTCACCCGCACCTTCACAAGCAGTGTATTTCCAGCTATCGGTCTTACAGGAGTGATTGTACGTTCAATCTTTATCGCCCGTGGACCTGAAAGTTGAACGATAAGTCCGCCAACCATGATAACGCCTACAGCGATCAGCAGAAATAAGAGTGATGCGCCTCCGCGCCATGCATATAAAACACCTATAATTCCAGCCACAGTCAGCACCCGCAACCATTCAGCCAATGCACTACGGCTACGCGGATAGGAGAAGCTTCTAACTCTTTCAGTCTTGTTATTTAATTTGTGCTCTACTTTTTTTGAAGAGGACAATGGAACGAACACCCTTCCTTTGGGTCTAGACTTGTTCCCAGCTGAGGAACTTATTACTATCTATTCTTCCCATGAAAAAGGGTGCCCAGACATTGTTTTTTTCTTTTAGAAAAACTGCCTGAGCGCTAAATCTCAGAAGGCTATTACCCGGCGCTCACCTTCCGTCACGCTTATATTTAAAGGAGGATGATCGGCTGTCTCCAGCAGCTCACGCAGCGATACCCAGATAGAACCGCCAATCATCTCCACACTGGCACCGTTTATCTTTTGAACATGATCAGGAAGATTTAAAAGGAGTTCCTTGTTCGCCACATCCGCGATGATATCTTTGCCGTTCCAGGCAATCCTTCCACTGCGACTGCCCGCATCCCAGCTAATCTGCCCTCCCAGCCGTTCGATCACAGCGCGAAGTGGCACCATATATTTTCCTTTTTGCAGAGTATATTCACCTGGCGCCAGCTTCGTCTCCAGCTTTCCAACCTCCAGCACCAAAGGTTTGCCGGGCGCAAACAGCTCTGCATTCGGTATGATATTCGAGGTGATCCAAGCTTCCGAAGGTTTCACTCTGCCCAAGCTATTGGCTTTTGAGGAGACTCTGAATTGTACAGGCTCCACCGTCTCATCTAAAAGGCCAAAGCTGTATCCAGCAGCCTTATAACGCGCAATAATATCAGGCAGTGCTTTAACACTCTCCTGATGGCCGCCGCCATCATGCAGCAGCAGAATAACCCGAGAGGACTTCAGATCCGCGGTTGACTCTTTTAAGATTTCTGACGCCGGTACCCCTTTGCGTTTGGAATCCCCGCTGTCCACCGTCCAATCCGTAACGATATAACCGGCTTGCTTCAACAAATTGAAGTAGGTATTATCAAAGTGATCAAAGGTTCCGCCCGGGGCGCGGATAAGTTGTGGGCGAACCCCTGTAATGCCCCGAATAATTTCTTCGGTCTTTTTAATCTGGCTCCAAAATTCAGTGAATCCACTATATAAATCATGGTAATTATGATTATAGGTATGATTGCCAATAGCATGTCCTTGTTCCCATATGGCATTAATTAGCTCTGGATGGCTTTTCGCTTGATTACCAAGGACAAAAAAGGTCGCCTTCACACCTTGCTGCTGTAAAATTTCAAGAACGTTGAAGGTATTGTCACTCGGTCCGTCGTCAAATGTAATATAGACTGTTTTTGAAGCTTTCTTTGCGGCTGTGATTGCCGAATATGTTGTTGACACCTTGGATACTTGTGCCTTACTGGAATTCAATTTAACTTCTGGAGAAGCAGTCACAATGGACTCTGCTTTAGGAGGCAATTCTTGCATCGCCACTAACGGGAGATTATTCTTAACAGAGACAGACTCCGCGCTTGCGGACTGTAATGAACGATTCATCCAAGAATCTACACTCTCCCCTGCGTTCCATCCCAGCATTACGATGACGATTACAACCATAACAAGCAATCCGCGTATGAAGTTTCGGCGGCCGTGAGTGTTTTTGTTACCTTTCATCTTCTCTACCTCCAGCATTCTATTGGCTCAAAAGCCATTTGGTAGATTGTATGAAGACAAGCTTCAAAATAGAATAAGGCAACTGCCCCTTGGAGAGTGAGAATCTTATGGAAATGCTGAACTTTATACAAGAATTATTCAGCAAATATGGATATAGCGTATTGTTTTTTGGATTGCTGCTCGAATTCGTTGCCTTGCCGTTTCCCGGAGAAACTACCATGGCTTTTGCAGGTTTCCTTTCCTATACGGGAAGACTTGATTTCATAACGCTGATTCTAGTGGCGTTTGCAGGGACCACCGCCGGGATGACCCTCACCTATTTTGTCGGATTAAAAGCCGGAATGCCCTTCATCCAGCGATACGGCAAGTGGTTGCTGTTCTCCCCTGCCAAGCTGGATAAAACGCAAAAATGGTTCGAGAAATACGGCAGCATCCTTATTTCCATCGGATATTTTATTCCAGGCGTTCGTCACTTCACCGGCTATTTTGCTGGTATAGTTGCGCTGCCCTTCCGTAAATTCGCCCTCTACGCTTATAGTGGAGCATTATTCTGGGTAGTGCTGTTTCTTGGCATAGGACGGGTATTTGGTCCGCAGTGGATGGGTATTTTCCATTTATTCGAGTTATATGCACTATGGATTATCTCCGGCGGTGTAGCTATAGCTGCCCTTGTAATCCTGTATCGCTACCGCAAAAAGATAAGCATCCGCCTGTTCCCGCGCAAAGCTGCCATAAAGCTACAGACTCAGGTTAAAAAAACTTCCAAGGGACGGTGAAGCCACCGCCCTTTTTAAGTACGTTTTTTCTTGCTGCGTACCCCCGCATATCCTGCAAGCAAAAGCGCAACTGCGGCAAATCCCGCTCCCCCAGCAAACCCTACCATTCTTGGTTCCACCCCTTCTAATAGCCACCCGGCGAACAGCATAGATAACCCCAGCAGCGTATTTCCTACTGCAGACAGGAGTCCAAACATAAAGGTCTGCATAGCAGATGGCGTTTCCCGCATAACAAGCGTATCCAGACAGGCATTCCCCGTCCCCCCGGCAAATGACAGCAGAATGTATAACATTAATGCTGCCGCAAAATGATTGCTGACACTGATGCCCATCAATAATACACCTTCAAGTAAAAGCCCTCCGATGGCTACAATCAGCAGCCCCTTTTTTAAATAACGTGAGGTGAAAAAACTAAGGCTAAGACCGACGCCAAGCGCCGCATAAAATGCCCCTACTCCAATATCCCCCGCGTGAAATACCTGTATCGCATAGACACTGATCAGTACATTATCCAGACCATTTAGCAACGGCACCAACAGCTCATAACCGAAAATGACCTGCAACGTTAGGCTTCCGCCAATTACCATTCCCAGAGCACGCAGTTGACCGTATTGTGCTTCTTTATTGGATTTTTCTAAGTCCCCCTCAGGAGAATATGTAGCCTTCTTAGCCACCGTCGCCATTTCCGTATGTTGTGGAAACTCGATACCGTAAATTAACATCGCCGCAATTAAAAAAGACACTGCATTCATAATGAACGCTGCCTCCGGACCAAACCACATCGACACCACCCCTCCACTGAACGCCCCAAGGATCAGCACGCAGCCGCTCATTAACTGCTCTAGTCCGTTGACGGTCAGCAGAGAATCTTTGGTGACGAGCAAAGGGATAGTGGACTTACGAACAGGGCTGTAAATGGCTTCGCCCGCTGCCAGCAAAAAACTTGCCATATATAACAACCACAGGTTCTCCTCCCCATCCACCCATAAAAAGGCTAAGGCTACTGGGACCCTCAGCATATCTGTAGCTATCATGATATATTTGCGTGGAATTTTACTGCCAAGTATGCCTCCAAGCGGGGCCAGAAATAAATAAGGAAGCAGTCTCACACCTAACGAAATCCCCACCGCCATGCCTGATCCCGTCAACTGCAGAACCAGCGCCAGTACTGCAACGCTAGTAAAACGATCACCAATTCCATTGATCAAGCCGGCTGTGAACAATCGTGAATATCCCTTGTGACTCCTAAACATCGCAACAGCTGAGTGATTATTCATTAAATAAACCTCATTTCATCTATTTATACATATATCTAATTAGATATTAATCGAATCATTTATTTATGACAATGCTTTATTTTCAAGGATTTGCTAAGATGAAATACAGCATTACTTCACGGAAATCTCCGGGAAAGAAGGAATTGTCTTTTGAAAATAGATCGATTGCTCTCTATCGTTATCCTGCTAATGAACCGCCGCCTAATTCAGGCGAAGGAGCTAGCCGATATGTTCGAGGTATCTGTGCGCACGATTTATCGTGATATTGAAAGCATTAATGGAGCCGGAATTCCTATCGTCACCTATCAGGGAGCTAACGGTGGGATCGGGCTTATGGAAGGATACCGGCTGGACCGCAATGTCTTGACGGATCGTGAGCTGGCGGATATTTTCACGGCTCTGCAGAGCGTCTCGTCTTATGGAGGAAATGAACATACGCTGCTCATGGAAAAGATCAGCAGCGTAATCCCGCCCTCCCAATCCGCTGCCTTCCGCAGCAAAACGACTCAGCTCATCATCGACTTCTCCCCATGGGGTCTTCAACGTATTCTGGAAGAGAAGCTTGCCACTCTAAAAGAAGCACTTGAGGAAAGCGTGACCGTAAACTTTGATTATGTGGATGCTGCGGGTCAGACAAGCCAGCGTTCGGTAGAGCCCTATACTTTAGTGCTGAAGGGGCAAGCCTGGTACTTATATGGATTTTGTCTGAATCGTCAGGATTTCCGTCTGTTTAAGCTGTTGCGCATGAAAGAGCTCGTTAAGAATACCCAAGTTTTTATTGCAAAAGATGTGGATGCAAGCGAGCTGCCTTGGAGCAACGAGTATCAGAGATCAACCGTAACAACAGCAACACCCATCGTTTTGCAGTTTAAGGCTGAAAGCAAACATCTAGCGGAAGAGCGGTTTGATTCTACCGAGCTACTGCCCGACGGTAATGGAGGTTACAAGGTTACCATCAACTATCCTGAGGATGGATGGCTGTATGGTTTCCTGCTAAGCTTCGGGATGCATGTAGAGGTCTTAGAGCCACCGCATATTCGGCAAAAGCTGGGGCAGCTTGCAGCAGGCATAGCAGCAAAATATACAACCTAACAATAAACCTGACGGAATGCCGTCAGGTTTATTGTTCTATACTGAACTTAAAGCGGGCGCTCGAGAGCTTGCATACCTTTAAAGGAGTGTTAAATATGGGACATGAACATGTAGAGCAAGGAGATCTTAAAATTTGTCAAAGCTGTGGGATGCCAATGCCTACGGCGGAATTGCTTGGAACGGACCAGAATGGCAACAAGATCGAAGATTACTGTGTGTACTGCTATGAGAATGGCGCATTCAAACAGCCTAATATCACGTTGCAAGAAATGGCTGACATTTGTACAGGCTATATGGTCGAAGAAGGAATGGATGAGAATGTTGCCCGTAAACTTCTCGCGGAGCAGCTGCCACATTTGAAACGCTGGAGCGATCCTGCAGCTGTGTCTCCAGCTAACTAATAGCAGCACAACAAAAAGAAGCGCCCTAGGAACCATAACGGTTCGTAGGACGCTCCTTTTTCCATTCTTTTTTAGCCCAGTTTTTTATTGATTGTCCTGCTGTGGCTGCACTTCCTCCGTCTTCAGGAAGTCTGGCTGCGGTGAAGTCTTTTTAATAAAGAAAGCCAATACCAAAGCAATTACAGTGATCCAGGTAGCAATGTTAAAGGCATGCGTAACCCCGCTAATTGTAGCCTCTTGCGTAAGCTTAAGCATGGCTGCTTTATCGTTTAACGAAACCGTTCCGCTCATAAGCGTATCAGTGATTGTGCTCTTCGTCTTATTGGTCATTAGACTGACGAACAACGCCATTCCCAGCGCGCCCCCGACCGTCCGCAACGTATTCGACATTGCTGTACCATGCGAGCTTAAACGCTGTGGCAGCTGGTTAAGTCCAGCCGTTACAATCGGCATCGATAACATCGACATGCCTAACATCCGAACCGTGTAAGTAATAATCATATGCGTATACGTCGTACTGTCTGTAAGCTGGCTGAATTGCCAAGTCGTAATTACTGTAATAATCAGGCCTACCACAGACAGCCATCTTGCCCCGATTTTATCAAATATAATCCCCGTGATTGGAGACATAATTCCCATTAGAATGGCTCCCGGCAACAGCATAAGACCGGACTCCATTGGTGTAAAACCACGGATCGTCTGCAAATAAATCGGCAGCAAAATCATACCCGAATATAAAGCCATCGTAATGATGATATTGATTAATGTCGTGAGTGAATACATATTGTATCTGAAAATCCGGAACTCAAGCAGTGGTGTCTCAGCCTTAAGCTCTCTCCATACGAATAAAGCCAGTGCAATCACACCCACAATGAGGCAGGTGATGACTGTTGCACTTCCCCAACCATCGGTTCCAGCATCACTGAAGCCGTACAACAATCCCCCAAAACCAATGGTAGACAGGATAACACCCGTTTTATCCAGCTTCGGAGAGGTTGTTTGCCCTACATTTTGCATTGTTTTCATACCTAGCAAGGTAGAAAGAATGGCCAGCGGAAGAACGATAAAGAACAATACGCGCCAAGAATAGTTCTGAACTACCCAGCCTGACAACGTTGGACCTACAGCTGGAGCAAAAATCATGGCTACCGCCATTAGCCCCATCGCTTTCCCCCGCTCTTCAATTGGGAAGATACGAAGAAACACAATATTCATTAACGGCATCAAAATCCCTGCGCCAACCGCCTGTATGACTCTGCCGACCATGATCATTTCAAAGCCTGTTCCGATTCCACAGACAAGTGTGCCTAACGAAAAAAGTGACATCGCGGTGATGAATAGCTGGCGGGTCGTAAACTTTTCCACCAGAAATGCACTAATCGGTATCAGCACACCGTTCACGAGCATAAATCCCGTTGTTAGCCACTGTGCCGTATTCGTAGCGATTTTTAGATCGTCCATTATGCTCGGCAATGCCACATTAAGAAGTGTTTGGTTCAAAAGTGCGACAAACGCACCTATTAAGAGCGCTGCAATAATCGGTCCTCTACGTATTCCCTTAGTTGCCGCTGCAGCGTTACCTGTAATTGTACTCATAAATTCTATTTGTCTCTCCCCTGCTCTAAGATCTGAATGATTTCGTTATGAATCCTAAGTAATTCACCTGCATCCTTGGCAGGTATATTGGATAGTGGAAGTAAGTGTCTTCTGAGCGATTGCTTACTTCTTTCCCTGATCTCTCTGCCCTTTTCAGTAATCGCCAAGTTGTATATACGCCGATCTACCTCAGAGCGCTGTCTTGTGATCAAATCGGCTTTCACCATCCGGTCCACTACGCCGCTCGCTGCACTGTTCCCCAAATGTAATAGCTCGGCAAGATCTGTAATGCCAATATCGGGATTTGCAGATATTTTGCGGAGAACCATTAACTGTGTTGGTGTGATGTCCAGCTCTTCGGCATCCTTCCACAGCAACTGCTGGAATGCATGGCTAATCCGGCGAAAAGAGGAGAAAATATCATCTAATTGCTGCTCCTTATCTTCCAAATCTTCACCTCCAAAGAATTAATTAGTTAGATCATCTAATAGTTCGCATGCGTACTATTTTACACCTTAACTAAATTTCGGTCAATAATTTGCTGTAACTTTCTGAAAGGTAATTTTATATTGCAGGAAAAACATGAAAATCATACATAAGTGCACAAAGCATAAAAAAGCGAACCAAGGTAGATCCTTGGTCCGCTTTTTCGTCTGAACAATGCTCAGGTTAAGCTGTATGAACTTTCAGGTAAAGTCTGCTGTTGAGGCTTATCCGGCAGTTTTAAATTAGACGGCTTAGTCTCTTCCTGGCTGCTGGCAATCGACATCATCAGCTTGATCCGATTCGCTTGGTTGACGACGCTGACTCCAGCATCATAGTCAATCGCCACGATATTTGCACCCGGATATAATTCCTTAAGACCTTTAATCATCCCACGCCCGGTGATATGGTTGGGCAGGCACGCGAACGGTTGAATACAGGCAATGTTGTTCACACCATTATCCAACAAATCCATCATTTCTGCGGTTAAAAACCAGCCCTCACCCATCTGATTTCCTACGGACACCAGTCGGCTGGCCTTCTCGGCAAGACCATAAATATTCTCCCGTCCTTTAGCTAACCCCGCATCCTCAAGGGCAACCTTAATCGGCTTACGGTAAATTTCCAGATAAGAGATCAGCATGGGATTGATATAGCCGAGCCGTTTGCTTTTGCCGAATTGCTCAGCTTTGTAGATCGGATTATATACACAATAGAAAATGAAATCCAGGAAGTCCGGCATTACCGCCTCCCCGCCCTCTGCCTCGATCATCTCTATAATGCGGTTATTGGCATCCGGATGGAATTTGATCAGGATCTCACCGACAATGCCCACTCTTGGTTTAGCAATACCCGTAACGGGCAGCTTGCAGAACTCTGCAACAATCTCACGAATCAGGCGTTTGTATTCTCGGAATGAAAAGTTGGATAAGCTTGCCTTGCAACGCTCCATCCCTTTGCGGAAAAGAACTTCCGCACTTCCTGGAACAACCTCATGCGGCCTAAAGTGATTTAACATCCGCATCATAAGATCACCATAACAAGCGGCAGCTATCAACCGATTCGCCAGCTTAAGACTAATACGGAAACCCGGCTGATTCTCCATCCCTGAAGCATTGAGTGAAATCACCGGAATTTGTTCAAGGTCTGAATCCTTTAAGGCTTTGCGGAGCAAAGAAATATAATTCGTAGCCCGGCAGCCGCCACCCGTTTGTGACATAATCACAGCAGTACGATCCGGATCATATTCCCCACTCTTCAGCGCCGACAGAATCTGGCCAATCGTCACAATTGCCGGATAACACGCATCATTATTAACATATCTCAGACCTTCTTCTGTCTCTTCGGGTCCGGTAGTTTCAAGTATCTTCAGACGGTACCCGGCATCGCGAAAAACCTGCTCAAACAATTCAAAATGAATAGGCGACATCTGTGGTGCAAGGATGGTATAGGTCTCTTTCATTTCCTTCGTAAATAACACATTAGCCTGCACTTTTGGCGGCTTTTGCGGCACTACCTTACCTTTTTCACGCTCACGCATTGCCGCCAGCAATGAACGAAGCCGAATGCGCGCTGCACCAAGATTGCTGATCTCATCGATTTTGATCAATGTATATACCTTGTTATGTCTTTCCATAATATCCTGTACGGCATCACAAGTGATCGCATCGATCCCACAGCCGAAGGAAGTCAATTGAACAAGCTCCAGATCCGAGCGGACTGCAGCAAGGCGGGCTGCACGGTACATCCGGGCATGGTAGGTCCACTGATTCACAACAGCCACATCTCCTTCGCTGTGGTCCAGATGGCAGACAGAATCTTCTGTCAGCACGGCGAGTCCCATCCCGGTTATCATATCCGCTATCCCGTGATTAATCTCAGGATCGGCATGATAAGGGTGCCCGCAGAGCAGGATTCCTTTGGTTCCAGTATCAGCTAGATACACAAGGGTCTCCTCACCTTTAGTACGCACATCACTTTTGGCGTTATCAGCCTCTGTAAGTCCCGCCTGCACCGCGGACGTAATCTCATCTCGCGGAATGCTGGTAAATGTCTTCACCAGTCCTTTGGTCAGCGCAGAAATATCATCAAAGGTCAGGAATGGACTGACAAGCTTGATTCCATTGTCCTTTAACCCATCCATATTGTTGCGAATGACTTCGGGGTACGAGGCGACCACTGGACAATTGAAGTGATTATCCGCGGCTTCATCTTCTTTTTTCTCATACACCACCGCTGGATAAAAAATAAAATCGACACCTTTACCGATCAGGCTTTGCACATGTCCATGTGCCATCTTCGCAGGATAACATATCGATTCTGAAGGAATTGTATCCATTCCGCTTTCGAAAAGCTTCTTGCTGGATTTAGGGGAGAGAATCACCCGATAGCCAAGTTTGGTGAAAAAAGTGTGCCAGAACGGGTAATTCTCAAACATATTCATGGTGCGCGGAATCCCGACGGTCCCCCGCCATGCCCCTGTTTCCGGTAAACTCTCGTATTCAAAAAACCGTTCATATTTATACTGCATCAGATTCGGCAGGACATTTTTCTCTTTTTTGACTCCTGCGCCACGTTCGCAGCGATTGCCGGTCACATAAAAGCTCTTATCCGGAAAACGACTGATCGTCAGCGCACAGTTATTCCCACAGCGGCCACAGCGGCCTGAGGAGACCTCATATTTAAAGCTGGCAAGCTCCTCTGGTCCAAGCAGCGTACTGGATCCGTTAACCCCGGCTTGCTCACGCGCAATCAGTGCACAGCCATAAGCTCCCATTACGCCAGCTATATCCGGTCTAACCACCGTTCGCCCCGTTAAGGACTCAAAGGCACGCAATACAGCTTCATTATAGAAGGTACCGCCCTGAACGATGATATTTCGCCCTAAGTCCTCCGGATTGCGGATTTTAATTACCTTTTGCAGAGCATTCTTGATCACAGAGTAGGCAAGACCCGCCGATAAATCCGCTAATGACGCGCCCTCCTTCTGAACCTGCTTAACCTTAGAGTTCATAAATACCGTGCAGCGCGAGCCCAAATTAACAGGCTGAGTCGCTTCGAGTGCAGTCTTAGCAAATTCCTCGATGCCAAGTCCCAGGGCAGAGGCAAAGCTCTCCAGAAAAGAGCCACACCCCGCTGAACAGGCTTCATTGAGCATAAGGCTGTCGATAGCACCGCCACGGATCTTAATGCACTTCATGTCCTGACCACCGATATCCAGTATGAAATCTACTTCTGGCATGAACTTGGAAGCTGCCTTGTAGTGTGCAACAGTCTCTACTTCTCCGCCATCCGTCCGCAGAGCGGCCTTGATTAACCCCTCACCGTACCCTGTCACATATGAGCCTGCAATGTGGCAGCCTTCAGGCAGAACCCGGTAGATCTCCTTCAGTGCATCGCTGACCGAATGCAGCGGGTTGCCTTTGTTGCTGCCATAAAAGGTATAGAGAATTTCGTCAGCGGAACCGGTTAACACGAGTTTAGTTGTAGTTGAGCCGGCATCAATCCCTAGATAACAGGGTCCACGATATAAGGCTAAATCTGATCTCGCTGCAGAGGCTTTGCCGTGACGAAGCCGAAATTCTGCAAGCTCGGCGGCATTCTCAAAAAGCGGCGGCAATTCAGCATCCGCAGCTCGATCCGCAGTAAAATCAACTGCCGCAATTCGCGTGATCCAGCTTGAAAGTGGCAATACGACTGGATCAGCATCGGAGAGCGCAGCTCCAATCGCCACGAAATACTGTGAGCGTTCCGGGAACAGGATATCCTCCTCCGCCAGCTCCAGCGTTTCCGCAAAACGCTGCCGCAAGGCAGGCAGGAAGGTCAGCGGGCCGCCAAGAAAAGCCACCCGTCCTCGAATCGGACGTCCACAAGCAAGACCGCTAATCGTCTGATTAACGATACTCTGGAAGATCGAAGCCGCCACATCCTCCCGACGTGCTCCTTCATTAAGCAGCGGCTGTACATCGCTTTTGGCAAATACACCACAGCGTGAAGCTATGGGATAGATTCGCTCATGCTTCTCCGCCAAAACATTTAAGCCTGCCGGATCGGTCTGCAGCAGCGCTGCCATCTGATCGATGAACGCTCCCGTTCCGCCCGCGCAGGCTGTATTCATACGCTGCTCAATGCCGCCCCGAAGATATATTATCTTAGCGTCCTCTCCACCCAGTTCAATCGCCGTGTCACATTCCGGGATCAGCGCACTGATCGCCTTCGTGCAGGCTATCACCTCCTGAATAAAGGGAACTCCACCTAATTTGGATAAAGACAAACCCGAGGAACCGCTTACAGTAAGCCTAGCTCCCCTCTCTGGGAATCTGTCGCGTACATCAGACAGAAGAGAGAGGGCCGCTTTTTTAATATCGCTATAATGTCTTACATAGTCTTGATAAACAATGATGTCCCGCTCTATGACAACTAATTTAGCAGTAGTTGATCCGATATCAAGCCCAATATGCAGCATTATCACTCCACCACCTCTTCTTGCTCCAAATTTGAAGCAATTATGAGGAAACTATATCATGACAACACCTTATATAAGCTGTTAAAAATGTAATAGACATCTATAAAAAGTAATTAGTAAAATTTATGATTCGCTTATTCCTGCTATCGTGTTTGCGACATGCCCTTTTACCCGTACCTTCCGCCATTCTTCCACTAATATCCCCTGCTCATCAATCAGAAAAGTAGATCGCACAATCCCCATAAACTCTTTGCCGTAAAGTTTCTTAAGCTGCCATACGCCGAACATTTCACTTACCTTATGATCCTCATCAGACAGCAGTGGAAAGGGCAGACTATGCTTCTCTGTAAATTTAGCGTGCGATGTCAAAGAGTCCGGACTAATGCCCAGAACAACCGCACCCACCGCCGTGATTTGATCAAAAGCGTCACGGAATTCGCAGGCCTCCTGCGTGCAGGCTGGTGTCATATTTTTAGGGTAAAAATATAAGATGACCTTTCGGCCCAAGTAATCACTCAAACTAACCTCATGCCCATTGGAAGAGGGAAGGGTGAAATTGGGTACTTTTTGTCCAATAGCTACTTCGTTCAAGATAGATCCACTCCTTCTTAAGATTGGGGAATTATTCCTAAATTGCACGTATCCCCAAAAGAAATTATAATGTAGTCAACGTGAATGCGAAAGGAAGAACGAGAAATGCCACCTAGAAAGAAAAGGCACGCAAAGACTGGTAAGTCAAAAAAGAAACCGCTGCTTTGGACGTTGGCCATTATACTCCTCCTTATTATCGGTGGGGCCATTTTCTACATTACAACCATTTACAATGAGCTTGGTAGCATGTCGAATACTGAAGATTCACCTTTTCAAAATGCAGAGACCGTTGATGTTGACACCCCTGAGCCTCCTAAATGGGAAGGTACAGAGCCGGTCAATATCCTATTAATGGGTGTGGATGCCCGAGGTGTGAAGAAAGGGGAAATCCCCCGTTCAGATACAATGCTCGTCGCTTCTCTTGATCCTGTGAAGAAGAAAATCAGTGTATTTTCAATACTGAGAGATACGTACGTTCCGATTCCGGATCATGGCGAGAAGCGTATTAATACAGCGATTATTTATGGACCTAATACTGCGATGCAGACCGTCAGCGATCTGCTCGGTATCCCAATTCAATATTATGTCTACACGGACTTCCAAGGATTCATCAAGCTGGTTGATGCCGTTGGGGGTGTGGATTATGAAGTCGAAAAAGATATGGTCTACAAAACCGTTGCAGACGGTCCGGAATATGATATTGATCTGAAAAAAGGATACCAGCATCTTGACGGCAACATGGCGCTACAATATGTTCGCTTTCGGCATGACGCTACCTCCGATTTCACTCGAACCGAGCGCCAACGCGGTTTTCTCAAGGCTGTGGCTGATAAGCTGATCAGCACCACCTCCATCGTCAAGCTGCCAAATATCCTGTCGCAGGTTACGCCTTATATTGAAACCAATATGTCAGTTAATGATATGTGGAAGCTGGCAAGCGTAGGGTATAATAGCAGTATGGGTGGCAGCGAGCAAATTCCGCCAATGGATCTGCTCACCGAGGAAACTACAAGTGACGGATCACAGGTTATTGGAATTCGTAGCGAAAAGAAGCTAAAAGAATTTATACAGGATACCATAAATGGTCCTGAGCCAACACCAACCCCTACATCGGAGAACACCTCCAATAGCAGTTCTGGCGGGACCAATTAAGGGCCTGACAAGCAAAGTTCACATGTACACAAAGCAGTGACTTGGTATAATACGGGCGGACAACGGAAAACACCGTTGTTCGCCCGTTCCCTTGAGCACCAACAATCGAAAGGATGATCACATTATGAATCGTTCCACATCTGAACAACTTTATCACGAAGCCCTCCAGCATATCGTTGGAGGTGTAAATAGCCCTTCCCGCTCCTTCAAAGCCGTTGGCGGCGGAGCACCCGTATTTATGAAACGCGCCAGTGGATCTCACTTCTGGGATGAAGACGGCAATGAATATATCGATTATCTCCAAGCCTATGGACCGATCATTACCGGCCATGCCCACCCTCATATTACCAAAGCAATTACTACAGCAGCAGAAAATGGTGTTCTTTACGGAACCCCAACCCAGCTCGAAATCAAACTTGCTAAAATGCTAAAAGAAGCCATTCCATCTATGGATAAAGTACGTTTCGTCAATTCCGGAACCGAAGCGGTTATGACAACGATTCGTGTAGCCCGTGCCTATACAAAACGCAGCAAAATCGTAAAATTCGCCGGCTGTTACCACGGCCACTCCGATCTGGTGCTCGTAGCAGCAGGATCCGGACCTTCTACACTTGGCATTCCAGACAGTGCCGGTGTTCCAAGCAGTATCGCCCAGGAAGTAATCACCGTTCCTTTTAATGATCTGGACAGCCTGAAAGAGGCGCTGGAGAAATGGGGCGAAGATGTCGCAGCTGTTATGGTTGAACCGATTGTAGGAAATTTCGGCATGGTGATGCCTAAGCCTGGTTTCCTCGAAGGACTTTGCAAGCTGGCTCACGATAATGGCTCCCTTGTTATTTATGACGAAGTCATTACTGCCTTCCGCTTCCACTATGGTTCTACACAAACCTATGCAGGGCTGGATAACCATGAGGACATCACTCCTGACCTTACTGCACTTGGCAAAATCATCGGTGGCGGCCTGCCTATCGGCGCTTACGGCGGCCGCAAGCATGTTATGGAACAGGTAGCTCCACTTGGACCGGCATATCAAGCTGGCACAATGGCAGGTAATCCTGCGTCTATCTCTGCAGGGATTGCTTGTTTAGAGGTTCTGAGTGCAGAGGGTGTATACGAAGAAATGGATCGGCTTGCAATCCGCCTCGCCGATGGACTTCAAGCATCTGCCGACCGTCATGGCATTCCACTGACAATCAACCGCATCCGTGGTTCGTTTTCCACTCATTTCTGTAACCATCCGGTTACGAATTATGACGAGGCTCAGGATACAGACGGCGAATTGTTCGCCAGCTTCTTCCGTCATATGCTGAATCGTGGCATTAACCTTGCCCCTTCGAAATACGAAGCTTGGTTCCTGACCACAGCACATACTGATGCAGATATCGATGCTACACTTATCGCAGCTGAAGAATCCTTCCGCGCTATGGTGGCTGAGAAATAAGATTGTTTTGAAACGGCAGTGCTTCATAAGCTAAAAAAAGCTGAATAACAGCTGCATAGATCAAGGCGTTGTCCCATATAACCGCAGAAGTTAACAGAGCAGCGATTCTCCTTTATTGGAGGATCGCTGCTCTGCATTTATACTCATCCACGGTCTGCATCTGAAGCTTGTGGAACGCTTAATCCAGCCGATCTCAACGTAACAGGTATCGCCGGACCTTCCCCGTGTTTAGTGAAAGGGTTAGGGAGCTTCGATAGATAATCAGGGAAATTGTACCTTAAATTCAGGGGTTTCTGGTCATTAAACTAATAATCAGGGAAATCCTCCCTATAATTTAGCTAATTTAGTGGAAAACAAGGAACTTACCCCGTTTTTTAGGGAGAAAATCCCTAATTCTGTTCATTTACAGAGAATATAGGTTATTTTCAGGGGGTTTTTCCCTAATAACTCTGTAGCTCACACGCAAAATCTCAAATACACACCGTATATAGTCTAGGGGTTAAAGAAAGAATCGTTTTGTAAGAGTGTGAGCGATAGTGACCACCTTTATCTACGGATTTCATCCGCTAACAGCGTTTAGAAGTCCAAATATTCTACTGCTCTCATGTAAAATCCACCTGCTTGTCCAACGTAATCTCAGTCATTAATGGTCTTAACATTTGCTCGCTCCCGGGTACCAGCGAAAACTCTACACCCTCCAGATGCTCCGGCAGCGTTGGGGCGACCAAGAATTGCATTTGTGTATGCGCTCCACCTCCATGACCACCATGCGGCTGCACTTCATATTCATTCTCACCCGCCACTTCAAGCGTTAAAGCCGTTCGAAGATGAATATGTCCTACAGCTTCTTTTAAATATTTGATTTCCACAGTAACTATGCTGAAGGCTTCATACTGCATAGCATGCGTAAGTATATATTCACATTCTTCAACGACCGTCCGCTTTACAATCGGAAGCACTCCCAGCAATAAACCAGGCTCTTCCCAATATTGTCTTCTGGGTACAGTTTCATTCATAAGGTGCAAATGCTGCACAATCTGAGTAGTGTTCATCTCGAATCTAGTCACCCATTCCTCAAGTAGCTTACTATCAGGGGATAATCGTTTCTTGCCTGTTATAGCTTTACGTTCCTGAATCAGACTCAAAATCTGCTCATCAATCTTTTTAACCTCATCATTATATTCGTTGGCGAATCCTCTAATTGGCATTCTGCTCCAGTTCATTTAACGCCCTCCTCTTATTACTAATTTAAATCCATTAATTGTAAGGGTACATCCTTTCGATTGATTTGTAAAATATTTGAAATATCATAATCTTGCCGATAGGTAAAAAAAAGCGACCATCAGCTTTACGCTGTAAGGTCGCCCGCTTTTTAATTCAGAGTTACTCTCCTACTCATATAAGTTCCGGATCTCCACGCCCTGAGGTAGCTTAAACGGATTTTCCTTGTTAATTCGGTCATAGAACATAATCCCATCGAGATGGTCTATTTCATGCTGGATGATGATAGCTTGGTAGCCCTTAAATTTAAGGACAACCTCCTTGCCTTCCAGATCATAACCCTTCACCTTCACGGTTTCATACCGAGGTACAAAGCCATGCACGGGACGATCAACGGACAGACAGCCCTCGCTTTCTGGTAAGTACACCATAGACAAGGAGTGGCTTATGATCTTAGGATTAACCCAAGCATGCTCTACAGCGCGCCCTCTCTCGTCTGTAAGATACATCGCGAACATACGCTTCTCCAGTCCGATTTGATTCGCCGACAGACCTACGCCAGAGCGCAGCTTATATTCTTCGGAAATCTCCGGGTCCTGACTGTTCTTCAGAAATTGAAGCATACATTGCAAAGCCTCACGATCTTCCGCCTGTAATGGAAGCTCCACTGGTTGTGCTACGGTACGAAGCACGGGATGACCCTCCCGCACTATATCATCCATGGTGATGATATATTCAGCATTATATTTTGAACTAGACAATATTCCATCCACCTTTTCCTTACGGGCTTAATTTAATTTCTTATGATGTATAGTATGCAGCTTTATGGATTTATGAAAGCAGTTCGCAGTTTGCTGCTGTAATTAACATCGAATCCAAGTCCTGTCGCTAAAGCGGCAAGGGGTAAGTAGGTTTTGTCCTCCTTGCCTACCTTTTGCAGAAAAGCTGGAGTATCAATAGCCACGTTCTCTCCATTCACCTTAATAAATTTCGAGCCAATGGTGATCACAACGGTTCTTCCGCCATACACGATGGTAGCGCTGGAGGTTTTGTTATCCCACTTCCCGCTTGCGCCCACGGCATTTAGAATATCTTTCAGCGCCAAAAAGTTCTGCCCATTTTTAAGGATAGGCTTATTGGGTGTATTCAACTCCACGCCCTTCACTACAATCGACATCGGTACCGATGCAGTAGCCATTGTAGCTACAGTAGGAACACGATACTCTCCCCATTGTAACTCCGTGAAAACCTTAGCAATAGTCTCATATCCAAGCTGCGTTGGGTGAAAATCAGTTTGCCCTGCTCCAATAATATGTGTCAGCGAGCCTTCTACCCCGGCAAACTTTGCCGCAACATGAGCTACAAGCACCTTCGCTCCCTCTTGATTTACGCTTGCAGCTACACTATCCGCTGCTTCCGTAAATTTGCCCGCTGCCGTCATTAGTCTGTTGTACATTTGACCAAGCGCGACCTTAGGGGCAGGTTGATATTGATCGGCCAGTATAATCGTCGCTTGCGGACTTACCGCACGAATATTCTCCAGCACTGCCTTCACATTTGTTTGATAATCCGCTAACCGCTGGTCCAGCTGTGTTTGGAAATCCGCATCCGTCAGCTCCTTGAACTGCAAGAACAGACTGCTTACATCATTCCCACCAATCGTAATGGTAATCAGATCAGCTTCCTTAAGCTCTGCTGCGATCTGCGGAGTTAGCTTCACGAACTGCTCTATTCGTGGATCTGGGAGACCTGCCTGAACTCCGTCAGCAGTAATCACTGAACCATCCTTGATTGCTCCTGTGTAATTACGTAATCCGGCCGTAGTCAGCCCTAGGATACCATAATTAGTAAGTGCACTTCTGCCATGATACCAGCCCTGCTCAAGCAATCTCTCCGCATAGCCGTATGGCTTGGTATTCACGTCCGTCATTCCTGGCTCGTAGCCAGCAGTAATGGAATCACCTAGAGCTACGATGCGAAAGACATCCTGCCCAGAGTCTTGTATTGCAGTCGTGTCAGCCGCATTTGCCGTGCCTGCTCCTACGCTAATCAGCGCAGATAACAAAAGCAGGCTGCTTATGCCAGCTGCCCAAATTTTTTTCCAATTGCCTAGCATCGTATCCCTCCCAAAATGTTCTAATTCCATTCTACCATCCCAGGGTAGCAACGCAAAAGAGCGGCCTCCTATATTCAGGAAACCGCCCCTCGCAAATCTCACTGGCTATTATTTGTCTGAATCTTCATCTGACTCTAACTTCTGCCCTGCACGCTCCAGATATTTATCATAACGGTCATCCAGCTCATATCCAATCTTACGATAACGCAATGTTTCTTCCACAATAGGATCGAGCGTAGTCTGAATACGAATTTCATATTTAGGTGAGATTTCCCGGATTTCCTTAGCCGTTCGATCGCCTTGTTCCATCTCTCCATCTACCAACATTTCGCTCAGCTTGCGTTCCAAATCATCCTTCTCACTCATGCTGTATCGTCCTCCCTAAAGCTTATATCCTGTTGCTTCAGCATTCTTCAGTGACGAAACCAAATATTCGTGAATGTGGCCATTACTTGCTACTACATGGCGTGTACCAATATCATATGAACGTCCTAAGGTATCCGTAATCTTGCCTCCTGATTCAAGTACAAGCAGTACTCCTGCTGCACAGTCCCAAGGGCTTAAGCCCACTTCCCAATAGCCATCTACCCGGCCTGCCGCCACATAAGCTAGATGTAGAGCAGCCGCGCCTCCGGCACGAATACCACGAATCTGCGGAAGAATACTTTGCAGTCCGGCCATATTCACAGGTTGTGCAAACTCACGATCCGGCGGAAAGCCCATAGCGATCAGGCTGTCCCCAAAATCAGTCTCCGTAGAGACCGAGGTAGGAACACCGTGCATGTAAGCTCCCTTTCCTTTTTCAGCGACGAACATTTCATCACGAGTCGGATCATAAATAACGCCTACTGTTAGTTCACCGCGAATCACCAATGCTATGGAGACACAGTAAAAAGGAAATCCGTGTACGAAATTAGTCGTACCATCTACAGGATCTACAATCCACAAATATTCATGCTCACGAGCTTCTTCCAATGCAGCGGTAGCCGCTGCTGCTCCCGGGGAAACCCCTTCTTCCCCGAGAATGGCATGGTCGGGAAAATGTGTCAGGATCAGCCTGCGAATCATTTGCTCAACGCCTTTATCAACTTCCGTAACCAGATCTTGTGCTGAAGTCTTTGTATTCAGCTCCTTCACGAGACCCTGTCTGCTCTTTATCCATTCTCCTGCTTTGGCAGCCGCATTAATGGCCACCGCCGTATGTCCCTTGCTTGTTACTACATAGGGTTCACGTTCATTCTTACCCTCTGGATTTAAAGGACTCATATCTTCACTCCACTTTCTTGAACATAATCGCCAATGGCTTTAATTCTAAAGCAATCCTATTCACAATACCGTGCAATACGTCAAAACGTTCCCCAAGTTCCCAAAGTTCCGCCAAAAGAGGACCCAATTCTCACCTGCGAGCATAAATGCCCTAGGTCCATATAAAGACGATAAGCGATTAAAGTTTCATTCAACGTACCCTATTTCAAGTTACATATCAAGTCATGATAGGACCCGTATTCGGGACCTATCTCCTTATTTTCATTGTTTAAGGTTCAATATTCACGCTTGCCCCATTTAATAAGGAAATTCCGTTACCAGCCTCAGCCAGCTCCTTCATAGCCTCCATCAATCCAAATAACGCGCCATCTTTTAGTTTCGCCTCAATCATAACATCGACAGCAGGCGTATCTGCGGCAATACGTTTCAGAAAAGCCAGCAAAGGCGCAGGTTCCACGCCATCCGCATGGCTGCGCGGATCAGACGGGCTGCGCGGACTGGATACATGAATCTTAGGCGGCAAAAGCTCTCCAGAAGGAACGTCCTTCTGTGCTAGCTCGCTTCGCCATGTCTGCAAAATATCAGGCCACAGCTCCCAAGGGAGCTCTCCTTCATTATTCACCCATTGGTGGTGAATATCCAGCACCATCGGTAATCCTACGCTCTGACTGACTGCCAGTGTCTCCGGAGCTGTAAATGTCTTATCGTCATTCTCCAGCGTTATACGCTCCTGCAGCGCTGCCGGCAGCGCGCGGAAATGCTCCTCGAATCGCTTCGCCGCTACAGGCTTGTCCCCATAAGCTCCGCCAATATGGATATTGTTCTTCGCCATGGCAGGAAGCCCCATAGCAACCAGCATGTCCACATGGTACTGCAAATCCCGTACGGAGTTTATCAGCACCTCCGGACGGGGTGTACTAAGTACTGTAAAGTGATCTGGATGAAAAGAAACACGCAGCCCGTGCTTTTTCACATATTGGCCCACTTCCGCAAATTCCTCGGCGAGCGCCGCAAACGGATTCCAGTCCTGCAAATCCGGATGCGTCGCCAGAGGAATGATTTTGGAAGTGAGGCGGTACACCATGATGTCCGAAGCCACATTATGCTTCATCAACCGCAGCGTATTATGCAGATTCATTCTAGCGATGTTCTCCAAACGCCGAAGTGCCGCTTCACGGTCATCCAGCTTCTTAAAAGAGGCCATCGTCATTGTCTTAGATGGGGAGCAGTCTTTGATAACGGTGGACATCGCTACATATCCGAAGCGGACAATCATCCCTGTGCTCCAAAAAACATTTCCTCAGCCAAAGCCGTCTGCACTCTGGACTCTTCTTCATTCAGCTTACGCACAAGCTCCATCTCTACCGCGGTAACCTCATGTCCTTGAAAATTAATCTCTGCAATCGAGGCTGAAATTTTGACAATGGCTACAGCTACGTTCTCAGGGGTGTAAGCAATAACCTTCTGACCTGTTGGATACACACGAAAGCCTTGTTTCACCATTTTGGTGCGCCCATATTCCAGCAGCTCGTACAGCTCTTGTTCACTCTTGAATTTGCAGACGGAGTTGAATTCTGTTTGAAAACCCATGTTCTTCTCTCCTTCCAGTCGGGATATTCCCGCTATAGCTTCTATTACTCATTGTCGTACTTAAGACCTTGTTTAAAATTATAGCGCTCCAAGGCTAACTCAATCATTCGGTCTAACAGAGCTCTATAAGATACACCCGTCTCACGCCACAATAGCGGATACATGCTGTAAGGAGTGAAACCAGGCATCGTGTTCACTTCGTTAATTAGAATTTTACCATCCGATTTTCGCAAGAAGAAGTCTGCCCGGGTAATTCCACTGCCCTCAATCGCTCGAAAAGCAACTATCGCGGACTCCCGCAAACGATCGGCCACTTCAGAATCCACTGGTGCAGGAATCATCATTTGCGATTTGCCGTCCGTATATTTGGCTGCGTAATCATAATATTCACCAGAAGAAACGATTTCACCCGGAACAGAGGCTTCTGGTTCATCATTTCCAAGCACGCCAACCTCTACCTCACGCGCATCCACAAACTCCTCAATAATAACTTTGGTGTCATAACGGAAAGCAAAATCAATTGCTTTTACAAGACTATCCTTATCAGCAGCCTTAGAAATACCTACACTTGAGCCTAGATTGGCAGGCTTCACGAATAGCGGATATCCCAGTTTATCCTCTACACCAACAATCAACTCATGACGTTTTCTTTTCCAAGCGCTGATGTTGAAATAACAATACTCGCATTGATCCAGGCCGGCATCAGCGAACAGCTTCTTCATGACAACCTTATCCATACCTGCCGAAGAGGCAAGAACACCAGCACCGATGTAAGGAATATTCGCCATTTCGAACAACCCTTGAATCGTTCCGTCCTCACCATACGTGCCGTGCAGCAGCGGGAACATTACGTCCACTGTTTTGTCCGCACCGGATAACCCACTAAATACCACGTTCAGGGCTGTGCCCATATCTTCGGTCGCTTCTGCAAGCTTGAGCTGCTCCACTTGGCTGTAAGGCGCTGATAACTTCTCTCCAACCTTCCACAATCCCTGTTTTGAAATGTAAAAAGGTATAATCTCATATTTATCATAATCAAATGAGTTCATCACGGCAAAAGCCGTCTGTAGCGATACCTCATGTTCTCCTGATTTGCCCCCGTACACCAGCCCTACGGTTAGTTTTGCGTTCCCCATTCCCTTAACCTCTTTCTGTACTATAAGTAGTCGTTAATATGAAAAAAACGGTATTTCGTTTGATCAGTCCATGCGTAGGAATCACGATAGTCCCAATAGCGATGACGGCTGCTAACGGTACGTGCATTCACAAGCGGCATGCCTCCTGCATCAAAAGCTGTGACGATTGTGCTGTGCTGATACTGCCCGTTGCCATCCCAGTCATATTGAATGATATCGCCCAGCATCAATTGCTCCGGCCGCTCCATGACTTCCGCACGCAAGCCACTGCTCCGACTTCCGCTCAAATAGCGTTGCAGACTGTCTGATACAGCCCAGCTATAGCTCCACCATTCTTGTTTGCCTTGGTAACCTTTGTACCACCAGCCCGTTTCTCTTTTACCAGTATAGTTGATAGGTGCTCCCCCTGCAAAGAGACATTGGGAGACATAATTTGTGCAGTCCACCTCGAAGGTTTCGAACTCCGGATTGCCGTCTTTCCACCAGCGGTCGGCATACGCCACAGCTTCTTCACGGTTATAACGAACCTCTCTTGAACCGGCAATTTCTCCGAGAACATTCCGGTTAAGCAGGGGCTGTGATGGCAGCGGTGCCGGCAAAGCCTCTCCCCATTTGGATAGTCTGCCCGATAGCTCTACCTCTGCCCGATGAACCGTATTTCTTTCAGGGACACTTCGTTCCACACCAGCAATCTCCCAGCCCCCACCGTCCCGTACAAAGGTCAGCCGCTCCAGCTCGATAATATCCTCGCGGTGGTTAACGCCGCCTTTTTCATAATAAAGCGCACTATGCAGTGTAACCTCTGCTACTACCTCGGTCGGAGTCTGCCGGACGGTCCGCAAAGTCTTAACCCCTGTCTCTCCGCGCAAAGGAGTTATCCCACGTTCTTTATACCACTCAGCAAGACGTCTTGAACGCTCCCCTTGTTCTACCAGAAAACGCGGATCCTTAACGGACACGGAAACGGTATGCGATGATGACTTAGGCTCCACCCTGGCCTTATTCACTTGATCAACATATACATAAAGACTTTGCTTCCACTGTTGTTCCATTATACTCGCGCCCCTTCTTTCCCTTTTAACTGCTGTTCTATGTATATGAAAGGAAACAGGTCGCTATACAGATCGGTTGAATAGTTAAGGATGTTTCAAGCAAAAACTCTAGCCCCAAGTACGACATCTCAATCAAACATCGTCAACGAGGACCATATCACCTAAGGACTGAGGAAGAGAAATTCAGTGTGTATTTCGCCTAATAATTAAGTAAAACCAAGGATTCCGGTGAATTCCTTCGTATTATCTCCTTTTAATGGCTCTTTTTGAGGTAAAAAGAATATCCCGAAACGATACAATATAATAATGGAAGGGTAGCTTGGCATTTTCTCAGGCATAATTCGGGCTTTAGATGTAGGAAAAAAAACTTTACTCCCCACTTTGTAACCGTTATAATTAAGCTAGAAGCAATTTGAAATTGGGTTTCATTAGACGAAACAAGGAGGCGCATATATGCCAAGCAAGGATCATTTTTCATTGGCTCGGACCCTGGAATCAGGCGGCAAATCTTATCGCTATTATGATCTGAAGTCCCTTGAGGAACAAGGATTGGGCTCTATTTCTTCCCTGCCTTTTTCGATCAAAGTCCTACTAGAGGCTGCTGTACGTCAGTTTGACGGACGGGCAATTACTGAAGAACATGTGAAACAACTGGCCGATTGGTCAGGTGACATTGACCGTAATAAAGAAATTCCATTTATCCCTGCTCGTATCGTGCTTCAGGATTTCACCGGAGTTCCGGTAGTCGTGGATCTCGCAGCTATGCGTGATACTGTAAAAAAAGCCGGAGGAGATCCTAAACAGATCAATCCGCTTGTCCCGGTTGACCTTGTAATTGACCACTCTGTCATGGTTGATGCTTTCGGTACAGCAGACGCCTTGGAATACAATATGAACGTTGAGTTCGAACGCAACGAGGAGCGTTACCGTTTCCTTCGTTGGGCACAGACAGCTTTTAACAACTTCCGTGCAGTTCCACCGGCAACAGGTATCGTGCACCAAGTAAATCTAGAGTATTTAGCTTCCGTTGCCACTACCAAAACTATCGATGGTGAAACTGTCGTTTATCCAGATTCCCTTGTAGGAACGGACTCCCATACCACGATGATCAATGGTCTTGGTGTTGTGGGCTGGGGTGTAGGCGGTATTGAGGCTGAAGCAGGAATGCTTGGACAACCGCTCTATTTTGTTACACCTGATGTAGTGGGCTTCAAGCTTACAGGCAGCCTTATCGAAGGGGCTACAGCAACGGATTTGGCACTGACAGTAACTGAAATGTTGCGTAAAAAGGGCGTAGTCGGCAAATTCGTCGAATTCTACGGACCCGGCCTTGCTAACATCAGTCTGGCTGACCGGGCAACTGTTGCCAACATGGCGCCAGAATACGGAGCAACTATCGGTTTCTTCCCTGTAGATGACGAGACACTCGCTTATCTTCGCAGCACTGGACGTCCGGATGATCTGGTGGCGTTGGTTGAATCTTATTACAAAGCACAAGGGATGTTCCGTACCTCGGATACGCCAGACCCTGAGTTCAGCGATGTGATTGAGCTTGACTTAGCTTCTGTCGTTCCTAGCTTGGCTGGACCAAAACGTCCGCAAGACCGGATCGAACTTACGCATATGAAGGAAAATTTCGAAGGTATTATCCGTACACCTGTAGACAAAGGCGGTTATGGTCTCAGCGATGAGAAAATCGCTCAAGTCGTAGAAGTACAGCACAAAAACGATACCACTAGTAAGCTCAGCACAGGTGCAGTCGTAATCGCAGCTATTACTAGCTGTACGAATACTTCTAACCCTAGCGTTATGCTTGGAGCAGGTCTTTTAGCGAAAAAAGCCGTGGAACGTGGACTGACCAAACCAGCTTACGTTAAGAGCAGCTTGACTCCAGGATCCTTGGTGGTTACTGAATACCTGCAAAAAGCAGACTTGCTGAAGCCACTCGAAGCATTAGGCTTCTACTTGGCTGGTTATGGCTGTGCCACTTGTATCGGTAACTCCGGTCCATTGCCTGAAGAAGTTAGTCAAGCCATTACTGACAATGACATGACCGTAGCCGCAGTCATCTCCGGTAACCGGAACTTTGAAGGCCGCGTACATGCTCAGGTAAAAGCAAACTACTTGGCCTCACCGCCGCTCGTAGTTGCTTACGCACTGGCTGGTACAGTAAATATCGATTTGCAGACTGAGCCACTTGGATTTGATCCACAAGGTGAGCCAGTATTCCTGAAAGATATCTGGCCAACTACTGCTGAAATTCGTGAAGCCATTGGTCTCTCCCTTAGTCCGGAGATGTTCCGTAGCAAATACGAAAATGTATTCACCGCTAACGAACGTTGGAATTCGATTCCTGTTCCGCAAGGCGAACTGTATGAGTGGGATGATAATTCCACGTACATCCAGAATCCGCCATTCTTCGAACATCTGGCAGACGGTCTGGGAGACATCAAGGATATCAAAGATGCACGCGTTCTAGCGCTGCTTGCTGATTCCGTCACAACCGACCATATCTCACCAGCGGGTAATATCTCTACCTCTGGTCCTGCTGGCGAATATTTGCGCGATCATGGTGTAGAACGTGCAGACTTCAACTCCTACGGCTCACGCCGCGGAAACCACGAAGTCATGATGCGTGGTACGTTCGCTAACATTCGGATTCGTAACGCAGTAGCTCCTGGTACAGAAGGCGGCGTTACTACCTTCTTGCCAAGCGACGAGGTTATGTCCATCTATGATGCTTCCATGCTCTATCAGGATGCTGGACAAAATCTGATCGTCATCGCTGGTAAGGAGTACGGTACAGGAAGCTCACGTGACTGGGCAGCTAAGGGTACGCTTCTGCTTGGCGTTAAAGCAGTTATCGCTGAGAGCTTTGAGCGGATTCACCGCAGCAATCTGGTCGGTATGGGCGTGCTTCCACTTCAATTCCAAGAAGGCCACGGCTGGAGCAGCTTGGGACTGACCGGACGCGAGACCTTCAATATTACTGGTCTCGATAACAACGTGGCACCAAGTCAAGAGCTAACTGTCACTGCTACCCGTGAAGACGGCACACAATTCGATTTCCCTGTCATTGCACGACTCGACAGTACAGTCGATATTGATTACTATCGCAACGGCGGTATCCTGCAGACTGTTCTTCGCCAGATGCTGGCAGATGCTACAGACTCTTCCGCGGTGTCGGTAGAATAGGTTTAAAGTAACTTAAAAAGGGACTGTTTCACGGCCATGAGTGGCTGTGAGCAGTCCCTTTTTTATGGGGTGGTTCCAGCAGCCAATTTGTGGCGGGTGGGGTGCCTCTGACTGTTGGACGTTCACTATTGTTGCGTGAGCCTCAGGGGACGCCTAGGATTCCAGCGCGTTCGGACTCAGATGACTCTAAATGAACAAATTCACGACTTTTGGCGTGTGATCGGACTCAGATGACTCTATTCGCTCGATTATCCAACTTTTGGCGTGGGATCGGACTCCATAGTCGCTATTGGCATGAAAAACACGCTACAGGAGCTCATTTGGTCGAATAGCTGCACTGGGGTCCGAAACTACGCCAAAATGGCTTTAAATTCGCAAATAGCGTCTTCTGAGTCCGCACGCCCTAGGGGACGCTTAGAATTCGGCGCTATCGGACCCAGATGACTCTATACGCTCGATTATCCGACTTTTGGCGTGTGATCGGACTCCATAGTCGCTATTGGCATGAAAAACATACTAAAGGTTTCCGTTTTGGTCGAATAGCTGCACTGGGGTCCGAAACTATGCCAAACTGGCTGTAAATTCGCAAATAGCGTCCCCTAAGTCCGCACGCCTCAGGAGACGCCTAGGATTCCGCGCTATCGGACCCAGATGACTCTATACGCTCGAATATCCGACTTTTGGCGTGCGATCGGACTCCATAGTCGCTATTGGCATGAAAAACACACTAAAGGTTCCCGTTTGGGTCGAATAGCTGCACTGGGGTCCGAAACTATGCCCAAAAGGCTTTAAATGGGCAAATAGCGTCTTCTGAGTCCGGAAGCCTCAGGGAAGATCTAAATAACAACCCGAGATTACTTGTGTACGAGTTATGAGATACGTGGGTTCGTGGGTTCGTGGGTTCGTTGGCTCGTGGGTTCATTGGCTCGTGGGTTCGTTGACTCGTGGGTTCGTGAGTTCGTGAGTTCATGAGTTCATGAGTTCATTGGTTCGTGGGTTCATTGACTCGTGGGTTCGTGAGTTCATTGGCTCGTGGGTTCGTGGGTTCATTGGCTCGTGGGTTCGTGGGTTCGTGGGTTCGTGGGTTCGTGGGTTCATAGGCTCGTGGGTTCGTGAGTTCGTGGGTTCATTGGCTCGTGGGTTCGTGGGTTCGTGGGTTCGTGGGTTCGTGGGTTCGTGGGTTCGTGGGTTCGTGGGTTCGTGGGTTCGTTGGCTCGTGGGTTCATTGGCTCGTGGGTTCGTTGACTCGTGGGTTCGTGAGTTCATGAGTTCATTGGTTCGTGGGTTCATTGACTCGTGGGTTCGTGAGTTCATTGGCTCGTGGGCTCGTGGGTTCGTGAGTTCGTTGGCTCGTGAGTTCATTGGCTCGTGGGTTGGTGGGTTCGTTGGCTCGTGGGTTCGTGGTGGTTTCTCTACCCTCCCTCCCCTCCGTCCCTCTGCCTATCTAGGCCCTGGGTTCAAACGCTCGTGCCTCAGCATTACGAGTTACTGAGGCTCCCAAAGGTACGTATATTCACTGAAGCTCACCATACAAACGCAAGGTGGGGAGCCGTTAGTTAGTCATCAGTTAGCTGTTGATTAGCCGTCAGTTACGCATCTATCATCCCATCAGCTACCCGTCAGACCGTCAGTTACCCATCAGTTACCCATCAGTCACTCATCAGTCACTCATCAGGCCATCAATTACCCGTCAGTTAGCCATCAAGCCATCGTTTCCTGCCACTTTACCCACAATCGACTAAGCATCCCTCCCAAAAAAATCAAAACAGCGATCCTCCAGTAACGGAGAGATCGCTGCTTAGTTTCTTATATGTGTCAGCCAGCGAATTAAGGAATCATCATGCCCATTTCACTAGCCGCTTCCTTCAGTACCGCGGCATATTCCACTAACGTATCCCTTGATAGGCGACTTACTGGACCTGACAGTGATAACGCCGCGATCACATTTCCACTGCGCCCCGTAACAGGCACCGCCACCGCGGCCGCGCCGGGCTCGCGTTCCTCGAAACTGGTGGCATATCCGAGCCGGATAATGTCATTAAGCTGCTCTTGATAAACATCCTTCTCAACGTAGTCCGGCCATCCCGAACTCTCCAGCAATTCTTTCAGCACCTCTGGAGGAGCATAGGCTGCCAGCACTTTACTTGATGCGCCCACAGATAAAGGCAATCTCGCACCGATCTGCGCCACTCGCCGTATGGCCTGCTGACTCTGAACCGCCTGAATCCGCACACGTTCTATGCCGTCGCGTAAGTATAAACTAACGGTCTCCCCTAGCCGATCCCGCAGCCGTTCCATTGACGGCAACAATACCGCAGCCGACTCATCAAAAGCAGGCAAATGCGTAGACAATTCCCAAATTCGTATACCCAGGCTGTATTTCTCAGTGGCCGGATTACGAATGAGGAAGCCCTTTTCCTCCAAGGTTGCCAGCAGCCGATGGACGGTACTTTTATGTAAATCAATCTTTGAAGCGATCTCCGTCAACCCTAAATCTCTGTCCTGCGTAAAACAAAGCAATATATCAAGCGCACGTTCTACCGCACGCACTGTAAGCTTTCGGTCCTCCATGACAATCTCCCCTCGTGTTTCATCAAATGAAACTCGGTTACATTATAACTAACTCTATCTTAGTGCAAAACTCTATGGAAAGTCCAGTATATTCACTCCTCCGGAGTTGTGCCAAAAATGTGCCGGAAAAGGTTGGGCCGCACTTTACAGTTACATTACAAAAGCGTCTAATTCATTGACTTTGTAAGGGCTTTTTCATACGATTAACATATTAAATTATCTACTGATGCTTTAGAATCATTTTTACAAATTCTTCTAGGCACTAGTACTCACATCATTCTTAGGAGGGGACCATATGGATCTGGCAACTCGCCAAACCGGCACAACCGTCTCCCGTCGACCTAAACTACCTAAACAAGGCAGTTCGTCCCGGCTATCGCTGCGGATGATTCGTGTGAAGCATATTATCGTTGCACTGCTATTATCTATTTTTTTCTTTTTAGCCTTCTGCTTTGTCTCACTTCATGGCTATATCGCCTGGGTATTATCTAATCCAACGGTCGCACCTCTGTATTCCAATCCCATGCAGGCCAAAGGTCTCGCATACGAGGATGTGACGTTTCCAGCTAAAGACGGCAGTCGAATGATGAGCGGCTGGTATATTCCCTCGGAAGGGGCTACCAAAACTATCGTGTTCAGCCATGGCTATGGCGCCAACCGTGAAGAATCTTGGGTACCTATGTACGATCTCGCTCACTATGCACACAGTCTGAATTTCAATGTCGTGATGTTTGATTACGGCTTTGCTGCCCAAGGCAACAAGGATATTGCAACCGGGGGTAAAAAAGAATCCCAGCAGCTTCTAGGCGCTATTGATTTTGCTAAGGAACGTGGAGCTGAGGAGTTAGTTGTATGGGGCTTCTCCATGGGAGCAGGCACAGCACTGCAAACAGGATTAGTATCAGAGGACATTGACGCGATGATTCTGGACAGCACCTTTTTGTTAGAGCCAGATACGCTGTATCATAATATTAAGCAAAATATTGATCTGCCCCGCCAGCCTTCCCTGGCGATTATGGAAATGCTGTTCCCAGTTCTGAACGGTACGGGGCTGAATCAAATTCCTTATGCGAAGGTCAAATCCGAAGATTATCCTTTCCCTATTCTACTCATGCATGGAACCGAAGATGATAAAGCTCCTTATCCTATTGCAGAAAAGCTGGCCGCGAACCAAAGCAATCCGTTCTCAGATTCCTGGGTCGTAGAGGGCAGCCATCATGAGTTGCTGTTCCGTGAGCACCCGCGTGAGTATTTGCGGCGAGTCTCTGCTTTCTTAGGAAATGTTCAACTAGCCAAAACCTACAATGGCAACCAGCCGGCGATGGCAAGTAACTAGTTAAGCACTACAATCCGCCTCTGTCCCCTGATGGGTCAGTTGCTTCAACCATTTACCACGGCGAAAACGCACGTAACCTATAACCAATCGAACAGCCTCTTCTAGGGACAGAAAGAAGTATACCCAGGGAAGAGGCTGTTTCCATCCCCATGACAACAGTAGCCCTAGAGGCACCCCAAGCAACCAAGTTGTGGAGGCTTCCATAATAAAGACGAACTTACTATCGCCACCACTCTGCAGAATCCCTCCCGCAATCATCATATTGCCCACCTTTATCCATAAAAAAAGAGCAAAAAAGCAGATAACAGAAGTGGCCATTCGGCGTTCTTCCACTGTTAAGTTAAAGGCTGAGACGTAGAGCGGGGCTAGAACAGCAATAAGAACACCAAGCAGCAATGAAATCCCTACTCCTATTCGAACAAAAAAACGAGCATACTGAAAAGCACCTGCATTATTATTCTCTCCCAGCTTATGTCCGACCATAATCCCAGCTGCACCAGAAAGCCCAGCCAGAAGTCCAATCGTCAACCCCTGCAGCGGAAAGGTCACTGTCATAGCGGTCATCTCTGCTGTGCCCATACGGCTATATATTACGGAATAACAAGCTTCACCTAAAACCCAAACCAATTCCGTTAAAACAATAGGCGCTATCGTTCTTAAAAAAGGTATACACAGCGCTTTCGAAAACGAACTCAGCTCCTTAATTCCTCCGGCACCCGGCAGTTTCCCGCGATACACAGCTCCGATGATCAAGGTACTTTCGACTATACGTGAGATTAACGTTGCATATGCCGCACCTGCAAGTCCAAGCTCTGGAAACCCCCAATGCCCAAAAATAAGCGCATAGTTTAAAATAATATTCAGTCCTACAGCAGCTATGCTCACACCCATTGGATACTTTACATGTCCTGAACTTTGTAGAACCGCCGAATAGAGCATCGTCAACATCGTTGGAATATAACTGAGGGCAACGATTTTTAGAAAAATGTACCCCTTCTCCAACACTTCTTTATCCGTTGTAAAAATAGACAGGCATAGCCGAGGGTTGAAAAAAACAAATATCGTAAATGAACCCGACAATATCAGGCCAATTCCAAGACTTAATCCCAGTAGTGGTGTGATGCTCTTTCGGCTACACCCCCAAGCTGCCCTACCATCAATTGATCTACTAAATACAGCACCGCCATGACTAGACTTTGGAGGGATATCGGTACCGCTAATTTTAACAGCTGATTATAAAATTGTTTCTTCTCAAGCTTGTTCATACCCTCATCTCATTTCTCAAAGTTTTTCTACTACCCCAAAGGATTTCATTAATCGGTCCACACGACAAAAAAAGGTACACCCTCCTTTTCGCGAGGTTGTACCTTTCGGTATCATTGCCTTTATTTTCCTGTATTATTTCACCATATCAAACGGTTGTCAACGATATTATTATCGCGTTCTTATGCTCTTCATAAGCTATCATGAGCACACATATAATGGACTGATGAAGACATATCACGGGAGGTTTTCTTGGAATGTTATATGTATACGGGCCGATGCTGCCAGTACGTATTTTAGAAGAAATCGTATTCTGGAAAACACAAGAGAAAGAGCATACCGAGGTTATCAAAGCAATCGTACCTAACCTGGAGGAACCCTATGTTAAACTGCTGGATGAATGGGCGGTGGTCTTCGGTGCCACAGAGATGGCCGCTCAACAGTTATTGAATTCTGCCCTCTCTGCTTCTCCACCAAGTCAGGCTGAACTCACTGCGGAAACGGAAAAGCTGCTGCACATCTCCTGTACCCAATCCCAAGAATTTGTTCGGCAGCTTTTTGCCATCATGGAAAGCAGCGCAGCCGTCAAAGCCGTCCCCCTTGCTACCACTGTGATCCTGCATATTATTCGCGAATCAGAGTATTTCCTTGCCGTACTACACACTTTGAGCTCGCCCGGACAGCTCACGCAAATTATGAGAGATTATACAGCAGCCGAATATGTCGTAAGAACAGAAGAGGACAATGTCACGCGGAATGAGGGACTTATTCCTTCTACAGATACTATCCTTGATATTCGTGAAATGAGTGCTGTGCCAATTGGCGGGCATACACTGCCTCCATTGCCTTATGCTTATAATGCGCTGGAACCATACATCGATGAGAAAACCATGCGGATTCATCACGATAAACACCATCAAAGTTATGTAGATGGACTAAACAAAGCGGAAAACAAGCTGGCCGAGGCTCGCAAAAAAGGAGATTTCGATCTCGTTAAGCATTGGGAGCGGGAGCTAGCCTTTAATGGGGCAGGCCACTATCTCCATACAATCTTCTGGAACGTAATGTCTCCACAAGGTGGCGGGCGTCCAACTGGAGCCTTACTGGAAGCCATTGAACAAAGCTTCGGCAGCTATGACAGCTTTAAGAAACAGTTCACAGAAGCTGCGAATAAGGTTGAAGGTGGTGGCTGGGCTATTCTCGTCTGGAGTCCACGCAGTCATAGACTGGAGATTTTGACTGCGGAGAAACATCAGAACCTGTCACAATGGGACGTGGTTCCGTTACTGGCTCTGGATGTATGGGAGCATGCTTATTACCTTAAACATCAGAATAATCGGGCCGATTATATTGAGGATTGGTGGAAGGTCGTTAACTGGCCTTACGTCTCAGAACGTTATGCTGCTGCCAGTAAACTGGCCTGGAAGCCCTTTTGATATTATTTCAATTCACAGTGAACATCACTCTTATTCCCACACCCTGACCAAAAAGGACCCATCATTCACATTACGTGAACGATGGGTCCTTCCAATTTCGAGGTATGCACCCCGATATTTATTCCTTAATCAAGCTTAGAAACTCCGCACGAGCGGCGGCATCCTCACGGAAGACCCCTCTAGTAGCCATAGTTACCGTTTTGCTGCCTGGCTTCTTCACTCCGCGTGCACACATACACAGATGCTCTCCCTCCACAACAACCATAACACCGTGGGGGCCTAACACCTCCGTCATAATATCAGCAATTTGCGCCGTAATGCGTTCTTGAACCTGTAGACGCCGGCTTACTGCTTCAACAAGCCGAGCTAATTTGCTGAGCCCAGCAATACGTCCGCTCGGAATGTATCCTATATGCACTTTACCAAAGAAAGGAGCCATGTGGTGTTCACATTGGCTGTAATAGACGATATCCTTAACGATCACTAGCTCTTCATGAGACTCATCAAAAGTAACGCCGAGCGCCTCGCGGGGATCTATCGAATAACCGCCGAATATCTCCTCGTACATCCGCGTAACACGTGCCGGTGTTTCCAGCAGTCCCTCGCGGCCGGTATCTTCACCGATTAATTCTAATATTTTCTCAACGTGATACTCGATTTGCTCACGGTTCTCTGCAACTTTACCGTTCACATATTCCTTGATGTTCCCCATGATGTCTCCCCCTTCCGCACCCGTATACATGTTATCCGGACCCGGTTACTTACTTCTACGTTTATTCCCTTTAGCTGCTCCAGGGCGCGCACCTGGCTGTCCCTGAGTCTTCATCATTTGCTGGGCACGCTGCATTTGCTTCCCGTTCAGGTTATAACCCATTTGCTTTGCAACCTTTTGCAGCATTTCAGGATCATTCTGCATGTTTGTCATTTGTTTGCGCAGATAATATACACCGATGAAAAAACCACCGATGAGACCTACGACCAATGTAATAATAGGTAATGCGATACTCATCTAAAGCCCACCTCTACACTCTATTGTCTGCATCGCCATATGGCACGCGAATCTATCATAGCATTTCAGGAACTGGACAGCAATTGGCAATATGCAACCTGTCTATGAACTTTTTCCTCCATTAATATCGCTGTCCTCCCGTGCCTTCTTCCCAGTAAGGAGCACATCCTGCGCCCGGCTTAGCATTTCCCTCACCGTGCCATCCTCCTCGCGCTCTAAACCCGCTTCTACAGCCGCTAGAGCCTCATCACCGCCAATACGTCCAAGCGCCCAAGCAGCAGTGCCCCGCATCTCTGGCCGCGGTTCTTTCAGAACAATTTCTGATAGCTTTGGCACAGCCCCGGCTTCCTTGAAATTGCCTAGGGCAATGATCACATTTCGCTGCATCGGCTTTTTACCTCTCCAGGCTGCTGAGCTATTGCCGAATTTCTCTTTGAACTCACGATTGCTCAGATCAAGGATCGGCAGCAGCAGCGGCTTCACGATTTCAGGATCAGGTTGCATCTGAGGGCGATGATTCCAGTTCTTACCTCTATTCTTGGGACATACAATCTGGCAAGTATCACAGCCGTATAGACGGTTGCCGATCTTGGTCATATACTCCTCGCTGAGGAACCCTTTAGTCTGCGTCAAAAAAGAAATACAAGCCTGTGCGTTAAGCTGACCCGGACCCACCAGCGCTCCGGTAGGACAAGCATCAATACACTTAGTACACTCCCCGCAGCCTTCTTCAACAGGTTCATCCGGAGCAAAAGGAATGTTCGTAACCATTTCCCCCAGATAAATCCATGATCCCCATTTGGGCGAGATGATAGAACAATTTTTGCCGCTAAAGCCTATTCCCGCTCTTTCCGCTACCGCTCTATCTACTAGAACACCGGTGTCCACCATGCTTTCCAGCACAGCCTCCGGTACACGCTCGTGAATAAATTCCTCTAGCTTACTTAAGGCTTCCCTCAGCACATGGTGATAATCCCTGCCCCAAGATGCCCGGGCGAGGATGCCCCTACGTGCACCCGGCTCAGATTTAGGAGGGTTCTCCATTTTAGATGGATAAGCTACTGCAATCGAAATAATAGATAACGGCTTGTCTCCAGAAGACAATGCTGGAACTGTCCTTTTATCCAGATCGGGTTCCTCGAAGCCAGATTCATATCCTTTGTCCCGATGGTCTTGCAGTATATTTTTTAAATATAAAAAAGGTTCTGCTGTTGTAAACCCGATATCATCAATACCGAGTGATGTCGCAGCCTCCTGAATCTCTGCTTTAAGCTGTGCCCACTTGGAAGGCGGGGGAGCATACGATGACTGAAATGTATTGGTCATTTCCGCCTTCTCCTTTCATATCTTCGCTGACTTTCTTATAATCTATTCAGTTTTGACAGAGGCCACCATATATAATCAGCCCTGCCGACAATCATATCCTGTGAAATAGAGCCGAAGTAACGGCTGTCCTTGCTGGCTGAAGCATGACGGTTATCGCCCATTACAAAATAATTGCCACTTTCCACGGTTAACGCTGCAAAATCCGGATCTTCAATCTCAGTATCAATATAGGGCTCATTCACTATTTTTCCATTTACGTATAACTGATGATTCCGTACCTCTATGATATCTCCAGGTATGCCAATCACCCGCTTCACTAAATACTCCTTATGACTAGGTCCGGTACTTGGATCATGAAGAATGACAACATCACCATGTTTTGGATTTACGAACAGCAATGAAATTTTATTAATGAAGAGCCTTTCTCCTTCCCAGAGCGTTGGCTGCATAGACTGACCTTTAACCGTTGATATATTGAACACAAAAACATTAAGAACAGACATCACAGCAAAAACAATCACAGCTGTAAGCAGCCAATCCTTCATTTCCGAGACCAAACGACTGCCCAGGGTAGTCTTGGATCTGGATGATCTATGTCTTTGTTTCCTATTTCTCGTGTAATCTACTTGGGGCTCCTGATTCAATATGTCACCTCTTATTCTCAATAATTGAAAATTATACTTGCAGATATTATAACAATAAAAAAGCATATCTCCCAGCCATTAGCAATGGACTTCTGGGAAATACGCTCGAGTATGAATGAAACAGACTATATCGTCAGCTATAGTTCTTTTTTCTAGAAAATGTTTCCGCTTTCGCAGCTGAGTGATCAAAATTACCCAACAATGCTCAGCTTCCGGACAGATTTGAAGATTTGATTCTCGCTATATCCCATAGCTTCATACAATGGCAAAGCAAAAGAATTATGCTCATCGACGGCTACATAGATACCACTGACTTTACGAGCTTGAAACCTGGATTCCATAGCCGATACCAGACTTCTGCCGACTCCTCTGCGGCGATAATCAGGATGTACAGCAATCCGGAAATAACAACCGTGGTTTTTCTCAATCGTACCAATCAGTGCTCCAACAATTTCTTCTTCATCTTCCGCAACTACAATGAGATCTGAATCCCATGAAAGCTGCCTGGAGAAAGGCTCGATAGTGTTCTCGAAACACTCTTCCGATAATGCGGTTTGCAGCAAATCAGTCACAGGGCTAACGTCGCTTAATTGAAAGGAACGAACGTGCATTCTTTAAAATCTCCCTTGTCTATGGCTTATGAATTTAACAAAAAGAAGGGGTTCCCTTAACATAGAGAAAATAAAAAAAAGCATCAAATACCGAGGAATACCTGCTTTTAAATCTATTAAAGCACACTTTTCTCGTGATATCATCATTTTTCTTTTGAAAGCGCTTAATATCAAGCGTTTACATTTTGAGCTGGGTTCATTTCTTCATTAAAAGGGTATTAATAAGGATATATGTCTATAGGTTGGGGACTATTTATTTTAACATTCTAAATACAATTGTAAAACCCATTCCCTCTCCAATTATACTTTATAAACATTTATGTTTGTTTAGTGTTGCATTATTGGTCTAGATACGGTTTAATTAAAGTATCCTATCGGGCGAAACCCTATAGTACATATTTACAATAAAGGATTTTGACGTTAGTTCGCCAGAATTCTTTATCAATAACAAAATTCTAATATAACTCAGGAGGGATTTTTCCATGGCATTTCAATTACCGGCACTTCCTTATCCGAACAACGCACTCGAACCACACATCGACGCATTGACGATGGAAATTCACCATGACAGACACCATAACACATATGTAACTAATCTGAATGCAGCTTTGGAAAAAGCACCTGAATTGCAAAGCAAAAGCATTGAAGAGCTTCTTACAGATCTGAACGCTGTACCTGAAGCTATCCGTACTGCTGTTCGCAACAATGGTGGCGGACACGCTAACCACACCCTGTTCTGGGAAGTTATCGGACCAAACGGCGGCGGCGCACCAACTGGTGCATTGGCTGAAGCTATCGATAAAGAACTGGGCGGATTCGAAAAATTCAAAGAAGATTTCGCAGCAGCAGCAACTACTCGTTTCGGCAGCGGCTGGGCTTGGCTAGTTGTTAAAGATGGCAAACTGGCAGTAACAAGCACACCTAACCAAGACAACCCAATCAGCGAAGGCGCTACTCCAATCCTCGGACTTGATGTCTGGGAGCACGCTTACTACCTGAACTACCAAAACAAACGCCCTGATTACATCAAAGCGTTCTGGAACGTAGTAAACTGGGAAGAAGTTGGCAAACGTTACGAAAGCGCAAAATAAGAAATTACATTTGGCTTAAGCCATTGAACTAAAAAAGAAGGTATCTCAGAGCCGAATTGGCTATGGGATACCTTCTTTGTTTAGGTTGGAGATATAGAGAGATACAGATAGAGATACAGATAGAGATAGAGATAGAGATAGAGACAGAGACAGAGATTGATTGATTGATTGTTTGATATCCTCCCAGACACCGCATTTCACGCCGCTTGCGTCGCTTTAATGGATACACTGGATCGGAATAAATCGCAATAAATCGCAATAAATCTATACTCGGCTTACGAAAATCTGCTTTTGGAGTCGCTGAGCAATAGATTAGGGAATAACTCCCTGAAAATCTGCGATAGGCTCCATAAACACATGTAATTAGGGAAATACTCCCTAAAAATCATCCGTTATGGGCATAAAACCGATATTCGCCAAATTATTAGGGAGGTTTTCCCTAAAGTGATCAATTACAAGCCAAATCGACCTTTTTTTAGGGAAGAATTCCCTAATTAAATTTCACTCACTCTCGTAGCCATAGGAACACCAGAAGAATTTAGTTGGAACAAGACTGAACTAGTCTGAGCCAAATAAACAAATATTTGCTACGAAGAGACTGAAGCATACGACCATACTTAGGTGCATACGACCCTACTTAGGTGCATACGACCATACTTAGGTGCATACAACCATACTTAAGAGCATACAACCGTACTTAGGTGCATACAACCATACTTAGGTGCATACGACCATGCTTAGGTGCATAAGACCATGCTTAGGTGCATACGACCATGCTTAGGTGCATACATCAAACTCAGGTTTTGTACATTTAGTAGTTTAGCAACAGAACATGGCGAATCTTCTACTTCTCTAGCTTCGACCGCTCTTCCTGCTCATCAAAATAAAGGTTCAGTAGCTTCAGAAAAACGTTAGGAAACGCATAGTTAGCCATGTCTTCGCGGCTGATCCAGCGCACTGCTCCGCCGTCCTCTGGACTAGCGTTCCCGTCCTCAAATCTCTCGATAGGCATGCTGCTGTCGATCCCTGAGAACAAGTCCGCATCCGCGTTGTACACCGCCCGTCCTTCTGCCGCTATCGGCAGCGGAAGGGCGTCCTCTACGCTGCAGCGGTACACCTGCAGCGTCCACACGATATGGCTGAAGATATGCTCAGCAGCCATCCAGTGCTTTTCAGGCCGGGCAGAGATCCCGGCCTCCCGCAGTGACCGGCGCAGCCGGTCCAGCGCCGCTGCTTCCGGCAGCCGCGCGCCTTTGGCGCCGCCTTCCACAGGCGGCGCCGGCCAGTGCGGCAGCTCCCACATGCGGGCTAACAGCCCGCTTTGTGGCCGCTGCCGGATGAGCACTTGGCCCGCGTGGGCACCGCGGCCCTCGATTAAGGCCGCCAGCCGCTCCTCAGGGCGCGGCGGCTTGGCCTTGGTCTTGACGGGCAGCGAGGTCTCGCAGCCCGCCAGGCGCGCGGCGCAATGCTCCATCACCGGGCAGGTTAAACAGCGCGGTGACTTAGGAGTGCATACGAGCGCCCCGAGCTCCATCAGGGCCTGATTAAAGGATGCCGCTTCCCCCTCCGGGATCAGTTCAGCTGCCAGGTGCTCCATTTTTACGCGGGTGGGTCCCTTGGCGATATCATCCTCTATCAGGAAGTATCGGGACAACACCCGCATCACATTGCCGTCGACCGCTGGCTCCGGCCGATTGAACGCAATGCTAAGGATAGCCCCTGCCGTATAAGGTCCCACTCCCTTTAAACTGAACACAGCCTCGCGATCATTCGGCACCTGCCCGCCATACAGCTCTTTGACCTGTTTGGCCGCATGCTGTATATTGCGAGCACGAGAATAATAACCCAAGCCTTCCCAGCACTTAAGCACGTCCTCTTCTGGTGCATCGGCGAGCGACTCCACGGTAGGAAACCTTTCGATAAACCGATTGAAATACGGGATTACCGTATCCACCCTTGTCTGCTGCAGCATTATTTCAGAAATCCAAATATAATAAGGATTGCGGTGCCGACGCCAAGGCAAATCCCGTTTCTGCCCTTGATACCACTCCAGCAAATGATAGCTGAAATATTGCTTAGCCTCCCGCAGCTCCTGTTCGTCTTGAACTTGTAGATCTTGTTGTGTCATTATAACGCTCCTTGCCTTTCTATAATCATGGTTCAAATTTATGAACCTAGCCCTTCCACGACGGCAAAAGCCGAAGCCAAATCACGGCCATGTGTTATCGTAAGATGAATGGTGTACTTCTGTCTATCTGGAAGATTTAGTCTGCTCCAGGCTTCGCACGATAAAGTCACCTCTGGCTTTCCTTTTGCATCAGGCAATATCTCAATATCCTGAAACCCAACTACATTGCCGATGCCACAGCCTAAAGCCTTCACAACTGCTTCCTTGGCAGCAAAACGCCCGGCTACGAACTCAGCCAACCTCCCGCTTCGCTCTTCAGCAAGTTGATATTCTTGCTCTGTTAAGACCCGCTGGTTAAATTTCTTACCCAGTCCTCTATTTATTACCTCTGAGATTCGTTCAATTTCTAACACATCATGTCCGATTCCGTAAATCAACACTTCACGCTCCTTATGGACGTGTATCCCATTTTGCTTCAATAATGGTATGATCAATCATATGAAGTATTATTAAAAGTAATAGTCCTGCAAGATTCTTTCTGCTATCTTAAAAGAAAATGCGCTCTAAGTCTATCCAGCGACTTCACGATAAACTTGCTGATTTACTTCATTTTTATATATGGAGAGGGGATTACCCTATGAATCATCGTAATTTTGAAATACCTGCCGGTGACGGAGCTGTTCTCCGCTGCTCGCACTTCCCTGCCCAAGGCAAAGCCAAGAGTGTTATTGTTATTGCCCATGGCTACAAAGGTTTTAAAGATTGGGGAATGTTTCCTTACATAGCCACAACTCTCAGCCAGGAGCATGAAGTGATCACTTTTAACTTCTCTCATGCTGGCATCGGAGAAGATCTGCTGCATTTCACTGAGCTTGAGAAGTTCGCCCGCAACACCTATCGCCGCAGCTTAAAGGACATGGAAATCCTGTTATCTTATCTTAGCCAACACCCGAAATTCGGCAGCCTGCCCTTATTCCTTCTCGGCCACAGTCTCGGAGGGGGAATTTGTTTGGTCTACACGCTTGATCATCCCAATGAGATCAGCGGAGTAATCTCCTGGAACGGGGTTACGAAACTTGATTTGCTGACGGAAGAACAAAAGCAGCAGATGAAGGAAACAGGAAGAACCTATGTCCTTAATGGACGTACTGGCCAACAAATGCCGCTGGATGCTGTAATTTTAGAAGATATGGAGAACAACAAAGAACGCTATAACATCCTTGAACGCATACAGAAAGCGTCCTTCCCAGTTGTTCTTATTCAAGGCAGTCAAGATGGAGTACATCTCCGCCAAGGGTCTGAGCATCTCATCAAACTTCGGCCAGATATTAGCTGGGTGCAGGTTCCTGAGGGTAATCATACGTTCAACACTGTGCATCCTTTTGCTGGCACGACTCCGCAATTAGAGCTCGCGATTGCTGCGACAACTAATTTTATCGATCAGACACTTACGCTTACAGAATAATTATTCTTCTTAGTCTATCCAGCTATCCAACTCACAAAAACCGCCACGAGCTCTGCTGCTACGCAGACCCGTGGCGATTTCTAGTTCAACTATTCTAAATCCCCGGAATAACATTACGCTTATGTGCCGTTCTCCGGTAATAATTCTCAAGCTTCTCAGCTACCTCAGGATTAACCTGTTTACCTTCCAGATAGTCGCTGTTATCGTCATAAGTAATGCCCAGCTCGGTTTCATCCGTCTGCCCCGGCCATAAGCCCGCCGTAGGTGCTTTTGTGACAATATCCGCAGGCACACCAATATGTGCAGCCAGCTGACGTACCTGACGTTTATTAAGTGTGGATAGTGGTGTAATATCTACAGCGCCATCGCCCCACTTCGTGTAGAAGCCGGTAATTGCTTCAGAAGCATGATCCGTTCCTACTACAATCAGATTATTCTCAAAAGCGAGTGCATATTGCATAACCATACGTGTTCTGGCTTTAACATTTCCTTTGCCTTGATGCGTCATATGGCGGTGTTGGCCTATTGATTTCAGACCATGCTCAACTTCAAGGGCAATTTCATTTACAGCTTCCTCAATGTTGGTCTCCACAGTATGAGTCAGATTAAAAGCTTTGGCAACATCATAGCTGTGCTCGATATCTTCCTGAACCCCATAAGGCTGGAATACTCCAAGCGTCATATACTCTGTGCCTTTTTCTGCCGACAGCTCGTCCGTAGCCTGTTTACAAAGACCCGCGGCTACCGCACTGTCCACTCCACCACTAATGGCGATCAATAATCCTTTAGCCCCTGCGTTCAGCACGTACGACTTTAAGAAATCAACCCGTTTGCGTGCCTCAACCTCTACATCAATCGTTGGCTTCACGCCAAGATCCGCAATAATTTCCTTCTGTAAACTCACCAAACACACCTCGTTCCATCAGAAATGGTTCCATATCCATCAAAATATCCACCCAAACGAAGCTCATGCTTCTAAGCATATTCTATCCCATTATTGCTCTTATATTTTGAAAAATCCCGCATGCAGCCGATTTGCCGGCTGATGCGAGATTATATGGAATAACTGTTTTTACTGGCACAAACGATTGAAGACTTCTTTCAATTCAGCAGCAATTTCAGCAGCCGAACGATCTTCTACGCCATGACGTTCAATAAAGTGAACGAGTTCTCCATCCTTCATCAGTGCGATGGAAGGTGAGGATGGCGGATAAGGAGCAAAATATTCACGTGCTTTAGCAGTAGCTTCTTTCTCTTGACCTGCAAACACTGTGAACAAGTGATCCGGAGTGATTTCATTTTGCAAAGCCTGAGCTACACCTGGACGACATTGTCCAGCAGCACAACCACAGACCGAATTTACGACTACAAGCGATGTTCCTTTTGCGGTTGGAAGAGTAGCTTCCACCTCTTCTGGAGTCATAAGCTCCTGAAACCCGATACTTGTCAGGTCATCACGCATAGGCTGAATTGAATCTCTCATATATTGATTAAAAGACATGGACATTTCTCTGCACTCTCCTTCACTTTTCAACTGTTTGTCAGATAATATTACAGCAGTACTTACTAACTTTATTATACATTCATACTCTGTGAAAGCAAGAGATGCTGTAGAGGGTGATTCAATCTAAGAGCGAACCCCGCTGGGTTCCTCCTTATCCAATGGGAAGGAGATCGTAAATACCGTCCCCTCTCCTTCTACAGACTCTACATTTATTTTACCGTTATGCCGCTCCACAATACTTAGGCACAAGGATAAGCCTAGACCTGTTCCCTGGATTTTCGTCGTAAAAAAGGGAAGAAACAGCTTCTCACGTTGACTTTCTGACATACCAACGCCGCTATCGGTGACAATCAACTCCACTTTATCATGAGTACTGCGTGTCTCCAGCGTCAGCACCCCCTTGGGTCCCATAGCCTCCATACCATTACGTCCTAAATTGAGAATAAGCTGCTTGATTTCCCGGACATTTAGTTCCAATTCATGCAGTGATGGGCTCAGCTTCAGTTCAACACTTTGACCGCGAAGATTAGCATCAGCCCACAGCAATGGACTAACTTCTTCTATAATATGGTGCAGCAGCACCTTCTCTTTATCAGAAACCCGGCTCTGTGCCAAGGATAAAAAATCATTAATAATACTATTAGCGCGGTCCAGCTCTTCCATCACAATCTGATAATAAGAATCCAATTCTTGAGCACTCTTTTCTCTCATCAGCTGCAAAAAACCCCGAACTACCGCCATAGGATTACGAATCTCATGGGTAATTCCAGCAGCCATCTGCCCGACCAAGCTCAAACGTTCCACATGATCGAGCTCTACACGTAGTTTTTCCTCATTGGTCATATCCTGCACAATTATTACAGCACCACTTGTTACCCCTGAGCTCTTATGCATTAACGGCGCTGAATAAATCTGATAGATGCGCGACTCATGAATCATTTTTTCACTGGAACGCCGTTTAGAGCGGATATTATCACTTACCCGCATATATGCCTGTGTATCCACTGAGCTGTGAAAAAACTTTTTTACCGGTTCGTCAATAATATCCTCTTTTCGCAAATTGGGATAATGAGCCCGCATCATTCCTAACATGCAATCGTTAAGGTCAGTTACAACTCCGTGTTCATCCAGAGACATAATACTCAGAGGGACTACATTGGTAATCTGCTGCAGCTTCTCGGACTCCCACTGGAAACTTTCACTGATATTCTCCATCTGTACTTTATCCTGCAATCTACTTCTAACCATCTCAACATAATATACAAAAATACCACCTAAGGCGATGGTGAAAAACAGATATACCGTAATCAGAAATGCTTGCACGGAATTAGATTCATATATATTTTCCCCGCCTATAATAGGGACTAACGCAATAAATAGCATGCTTGGACAAAGAATCATCCATAACATACCGATCTTCTCAACTACTGTACCTTTCTTAAAAGGTTTGGCCAGTCCAAACAGTAGCGGATATAATAAAATCCCTGAATTCAATATCACATTACTGATTCCTGTAGGCTCCGCGATGATTACATTGCAGATAAGCAAAAAAATGGACAGCAAAATGCCCGAACGGGTAGTTCCATATAAAATACCAATATACGCAGGGATTAATCCTAAATTTAAATAGGCTACACCAAACAAAGTTGTCGAAAGAAGAGAGCACAGGATAAGACTAAACGTACACGCCAAAATCAAAAAGGTCTGATCATTTGGAAGCTTCCCCTTTTTCCGTGTCACAAATCTACGGTCCACCCACCATTGAAAAAGAAAAAGAAAGGAGCATGCTGCCGATATTTGCAATAAGATATCCTTAACCGCACCAATAATTACAATCACACCCCAAAATGGACAAATTACCCTACATGCTTAGATTAAAGCACAGGATTACTCTCCTGACAACGATAATCACCTAATGATTGGACAAGACTGGTTACATGTGAATCAGAATGGTATGATTCCGTTAGGAATACCCGCGGAATAGGCTTCCGTGTCTTAACATGTAAAGGAGTTAAATTTCATGAGCAATTACGATGTGATCGTCATTGGGGGCGGCCCTTCGGGTCTAATGGCAAGCGTGGCCGCTGCAGAACACGGGGCATCCGTTCTGCTAATCGACAAGGGAGCAAAACTAGGCCGAAAGCTCGGAATATCTGGTGGCGGACGCTGCAATGTTACCAACGTCAAGGAAAGAGACGAGCTAATCGCCCATATTCCAGGAAACGGGCGTTTTTTGTATAGTGCCTTCGACCATTTTAATAATCAGGATATCATCGCCTTTTTTGAAGGTTTAGGCATTGCATTAAAAGAAGAAGATAACGGGCGGATGTTTCCCGTTTCCGATAAGGCCTCTAGTGTCGTCTCTGCCTTAATTAGCAAAGTACGGAGTCTAGGCGTACAGATTATGACCGACAGTCCCGTCTCAAGAATAATCTATAACGAAGGGGCTGTTAAGGGAGTCCAACTGAGCTCGGGCAAGACGATCGCCTGCACTGCTGTTATCATCGCTACCGGAGGCAAGTCCGTACCACAGACCGGCTCCACGGGAGATGGTTACCCTTGGGCAGAAGCCGCAGGGCACACGATCACCGAGCTGTTCCCGACAGAGGTGCCGATTCTTTCACGGGAAGAATGGATTAAGTCCGGCGAGCTGCAAGGTCTGTCGCTACGTGATGTAGCCCTCACTGTGTGGAATCCGAAAGGAAAGAAGGTCATCTCTCATCGAGGGGATATGATATTCACCCATTTTGGATTATCAGGACCCATTGCACTGCGGTGCAGCCAATTTCTGAGACAAGTCCAACGTAAATCCGGCACAGATACGGTGGAGATGTCCATCGATCTCTTCCCTGATCTGAACGCACAGGAAGTAGAATCTATGTTGCAGGATAAGCTGGATCAGGAACCAAAGAAAGCGATCCGCAATTCGCTGAAAGGGCTGTTGCCAGAGCGTCTCATCCCCCTCTTGCTGACTAAAGCTGACTTAGATGGGGACACAACCGGTCATCACGTCTCCAAGAATGGATTGCTTCTATTGGCTGGGATTTTGAAACGCATGCCGGTTTATGTGCATGGCACCCGGTCCCTATCCGAGGCCTTTGTTACCGGCGGTGGGGTAAATCTGAAGGAGATCGATCCCAAAAGAATGGAATCGAAGCTTATGCCGGGGTTATTCTTCTGCGGCGAGGTACTCGATATCCATGGCTATACAGGAGGCTACAATATAACAGCGGCCTTCTCAACAGGATATACAGCAGGCAAACACGCCGCTGACATTCGACTGGGATAATCTCTAGTGCAACGTGAATATCCTCCAAGCAGCTTACTGCTTTGAAAATGGCGGACCGTGCGATTCTCTCATTAATTAGAGAATCGCTCCTCTGTTTTGGGTTCGTTAGCTATGTGGAGCGTCTGCCTAATCAGCTACTGCGGCTTCGGACCCAGATGACGTTATTTACGTATTTTTCACCTTATTGGCAGGGTTTCGGACTCCAACGACGCTATTCCTTATAATGAGGCTCATATATGGTGTTTTTCATGGCAATAGCAACTATGGAGTCCGTTAGCATCCCAAAAGTGGAAAAATAGTATGTTTAGGAGCAGCTGTGTCCGATAGGCTAGCTAGGTACCTCATACGTACGTGCGTGCAATAGATCGAATCAAGACAAAAAAAGAAGAGTGCCCCAGCAGCCTTTTTACGGCTTATGGGGCACTCTTCCGTTCTATTTATATCTTTATTTCGCTAAGCGAAATGTTCCAAATATTCTAGAGCTAAACAGTGCAACGATATAACCTAGCGGGATGAACAGGATAATCCCAAACCATCCATATAAGGAAATACAGATCAGCGCAGAACAAATGATTGAAAAAGGAAACAGTAAGATAGGGACCGCACGCAGCCCCGCTTCGGCTTTTTGTTCTTTCGTAAACGGCAGAATTCCGATGTAATCATCTCCCACGAATAACGACCAGAACGACAACAGCCAATTGGTCATGAGGGAAACTAAAACTATAAAGCCCAGCCATTTGAACCCTGATGGAATGATAAATATCGCTAGAAGGGACACAGCAGTAAACGATAAGTAGAGCTTTAAATGGGCCGGATTCCGTACAAGTGCCTTAATCGCTGCCGCAGAGAAACGGCTCTCGGCAGTTTTTGATTTTAGCAAAGGCTGTGATTTCCGGAAAATCCACGGCTTATGGCGGGTCGGACGTGGCTTATCCAGTACGCCGCGGAGCAATAGGGCCGCTATTTTCATCCGCTGCTTATAATCTTCACGCACATCGTTCATGAATGTCCCACGCATCACTATACGCCGCTGAAGAGCGATTACCGCTACGACTGCAAAGAGTGCTGCAATCAGCAGCATAAAAACTGGACGGTTGTTCCAAAACGCAGCTGCACGGAAATAAATCCCACAGGGAACGGAGATGGCCAGAATCAGCCACAGCCAGCGCCGCCAGCCTTGCTTTTGTACTTTTACAATATGCCCAAGTAATTTAACGCACCAGCTACATGCCAGAGTCAGAGCGAACAGCGCCCATACCTCGGATGACAGCATTCCATATCCCCGAACCAGGAAAGGTAATAACAGCACAAAAGCTACACAGAACTTCAACGATGTTACGATCAGGCTGTACAGCAACCCGCGAAACATGATCGTATTTATCCATCGCTGCCGTTGTCTTAGAAATAATAGATCGCCTTCCTGCAATAATAGCACCAGTCCACCTCTACAGAGCAGGAGCACTAATAATGAAGGAATCAACATAAACGGCAAATCTGCACTCCAAGCTGGCAGTGCCTCATTCCAGAACCCGTAATATAACCGTCCTCCCAGAAATCCTCCGGGAATCAGTATATATAACAGCACAGTCCAATCGGCTGCCGTACGAATAATAGCAGATTGCTCACGCCAATGAGAAAATAATCGCCGCCAGAATAGCTTTTTGGAGGTAGGAAAAGCAAACCCTCGCTGCTTCTGCTTACTCATGTCAGTTCGTCGAAGCAATCAAACAACGACGCCTCCGGCAGCCCAGCATAATCACGTATATCTTCAAGCGTTCCTGCAGCGGCAACCCTGCCACCCGAGATCAGCACAAAATCATCGCAAATTTTCTCAGCAGTATCCAATACATGCGTAGACATTAATACACCAGCTCCGCGCTGCCGCTCCGCTTCCAGCAGTCGCAGGAAATCTTTAGTGGCCCGAGGATCCAAGCCGATAAAAGGCTCGTCCACAATATAAACATCCGGCTGTACCAAAAAGCCCAGCATCAGCATCATTTTCTGTTTCATACCCTTAGAGAAGCCAGCTGGAAGATCATCACGGACATGATTCATACCGAACTGCTTCAGTAATCTCTCCGCCGTTTCTTGAAACTGCTCATATTTTAGTCCATAAGCAGCAGCAGCCAAATCTAAGTGCTCCCATAAGGTCAGATCCTCATAAAACACCGGCTGCTCCGGTACATAAGCATAGGACTTATTAACTCCATTAAAGGAGACCTTAGCTTTGGTATTCTTAAGCAAACCGAGCAATGTTTTGATTGTAGTACTTTTTCCCGCACCATTTGGTCCGATCAGTCCGAGCAGCTGTCCACGCCGCACCTGAAATGAAATATCGAATATGCATGGGGCACCTGCTTCATAGCCTGCTTCATCGATCTCAACATCGAGTACAATCTCTTCGTCGCTCTCGGTATCCCCTGTTATTTCTACATTCTCCATATTCGCCAACTCCTAAATATTTCTTATAAATATTATTATCGAAATTCCAATCCAGAAAGATAGCTTCTCTAATCGTACTATATATACTTTCTCCAAGGAAGCATACTGATTTTTTCACAGCTAAGAGAACTACTCTTATATTTAAAAAGAAACCTCCCATTAAAGAGAGGTCTGTCCGAGAAGCTCTAGGTTATTTGTTGCTGAAATTCCTTCCTCACGTTTAATTGCCGCTTCATCTCTCCGCTCGATTTTACCACGCAGCATTAACAGCAACACTCCAAGCAGGGCTGTAAGCGTACCAGAGAGAATGAACGCCGGGACAGGTCCTGACGCTGTAACTAAAGCCCCACCGGCTACAGGTCCCAAGATAACAGCCGCACTTGTTAGACTGCCTATAGTTCCAAATACACGGCCCGTGTATTCCGCAGGGGTCCGCTGTTGCAGCATAGAATTGAAGGGAATAAACGCAAGGCCTGCTCCCACACCAGCAAACATAAAAGAACCAAACAAAGCGATGTTCATCCAGAGTCCAGCCTGACCGTGGGCAGTTACAATTCCTGCACTTGAGAAAACAACCCCCATAATTACAGCTCCCAATCCCATGAAGACGAGCGTATGTTTACCACTGCCTATACGGCTTACAAGCAGGGCTGACAGTAAGGTGCCAAGACCACTGGCTGCCACACACCAACCCAGCAGATCTCCGTTCACACCCGGAATTTCCCGGAATAACGTTACAATCTGCGAATCACCAATTTGCAGCATTAACAGCACTAGCACCAGCATAGCAATCCCGCAAAGTACTACAGGCATTCCCACGATCACCTGCAGACCCGCCGACATTTCTTGGCGAAAAGACTTCCGAGCACCATTCTCCCCTGTGCTATCCTCTGCTGCATCTTTCTTCAGTGAAGCCGTACGCGGCAGTCCTATTAAGATGACCGCCGATAAAATGAAGGTAGCCGAGTCAATCACATAACAAGCAGCAATACCAAATGCGGCAACCAGCAGTCCACCGAGAGCAGGACCTACAATTTTAGTTATTTGTTCAATAGATGAGCTAAGCGCCATGGCTTTATCCATCTGGGCCGCAGGGACAAGCTCCTTGAGCTTTCCGCTTTTGGCTGGTGAAAAGAGTACATCCATGATCCCTTTAGCTACCAACAGGACATATACCTGCCAGAGAGAACCTGCAAATACCAAACAAACAACGATTCCGGCACGAGCTAGATCGGAACCAATCATCAGCGCCTTGCGGTTAAAACGATCACTTAAATAACCTGCAAACGGCCCTCCCAAGAGCAACGGCACAGCCATACATAAAGATATAGCCGTAATTTCCCACGGTGTAGCATTCCATTTAAAACCTACCATTGTCAGTAGCGCTAGTATATGCAACCAGTCTCCCACATTCGATACAAGCTGTGCGGCAATAAGCAGCATAAAGGGCTTATTCGCCGTCAGCTTTCCTTCTTTTGAATCATGAGCCAGCTGTTCCTCCATCTTACTTCACTCCCCGTTACTATTTCTCGATGAAGTAATAGTAAAATATTGGAGAACATCAATCATCCGTCTGGAGGCGTAAATAGCGCTTGAACCTAAGGCTGAAATTCTTATCCTTTCAAAGACTGAAATCAAAAAAACCTTCGTTTTTACCGTATTTAAAAAATTGTTTGATTTTTAATAATTAAAAGTGTGCTCATTGTGACAAATCACATGTTCTTCATTCGCTCTTTCACGTATTCTAAGGTTATCTCAAGGTTCGTTGCACAGGTAACCCGTGCACTAATGACTATTGATTGCAAACTGTGCGATGAGTTCACACATGATTAACGATAGAGGGTGGAGAAGCATGATACAATCTTACGAACGTGATACGCAATTAACACTACATTTGTACCGGGTATTTGCCAAGTCTTTTAAGAGCATTAATGAACATGCTGTTACCGGCAGCAAAATTGAAGGTTTTAATCCGACTGCCTTTGCCGTTATGGAAGTGTTGTACTATAAGGGACCACAACCCATTCAACAAATTGGCGCCAAGCTGCTGCTGCAAAGCGGCAACGTTACTTACGTAATCGATAAGCTTGAGGAACGCGGCTATTTGCAGCGTAAGCCTTGTCCGAGCGACCGCCGCGTGATTTTTGCGGAGCTGACTACGGAAGGTGAACGTCTCATGAATGAGATGTATCCGAAATATTCAGAACGCCTGCATCTTGCTTTCAGCGGTCTGAATGATGATGAGAAGGAACAAATGATTGTTCTCCTCAAAAAGATGGGTCTACAAGCTGAGAAGCTGTCCCCTCTTCCCCGTAAGTAAGAGTCGCTTATTTATGTGTTACAGACAAGCTATTCTTGATTTCTGTTAATGGTAAAAAGAAAACCAATAGGCGATTCTCCGATTTATTTGAGAATCGCCTATTGGTTTTTTTGTTCTGCGCCGGCTTACTTGAGCAGATGATCGGTAAGTCGATGCCGAAGACGGACTTTGAGGTCCGCTTTTGGCAAACCTCGGATCATAGTCATCCTTATTCGGCAGGACTTGCAAGCATGCTTCCGATTGGACTTGGCGAGCACGCTTCCGATTGGGCGTCCCTTTCAGCTGACCGTTACTATCGCTCTCGGTAAAATTCACTTTTGATGTAACTCGCTATATTTTCAGCGCCGGATCTTGATGAACCTGAGCAGTAACTTAGGGAATAACTGCATTCTATACAGCTATTTCGTATGCAAATCCGCTCATTCTAACTTTAAGTGTATTCTGTACAATTAAAAACCAGACAAACCACCCCTAGGCGAGTAAATCAAGAAAATAGGTGTACTAAATACAGCTATATCCATTGAAAAAGTTACCAGCAGGATTATAGTTGTACGAAATACAACTAAACGCGTCTATCCACTGCTTCCATCGACTCTCTACTCTAGAGGTTACATCAATCTGGCGTGCCACCGTCCGTTATTCCGTGCGTGATTCCATGTGCTACTCCGTCCGTTAGTCCATGTGTCTCTCCATGCGTCATTCTATGTGTCACTCCGTACGCCACTCCAAGAGTCAATTCGTATGGTTCAACCACTTTAACACGCTATCTACCTAATAAGTTATGCCTTTTTCAAGGACGATGTAGCATCCTCTACTGAAGGCACACCCTTGCGCAAACCCCAGGATATTATCAGCGACAAAACAGCGAAAACTGCCATTACGATAAATAATGAATGAAGACCACCTTCAAGGGCATCACGCAGACTATTTGATACTTCCCCAGACAGGTTAGTTCCTGCATGCGATCCAAGCAGCTTATTAATATCATCCCCTGAGATGTTCGAATCCGGTTGTTTTCTTAACAGCTTATCAATATTCAAGTTCAGCCAAGAACCAAAAATAGCCACCCCAACAGTCTGTCCTAAAGAACGCGTGAACGCATTAAGCGCTGTAGATGCTCCCCGTTGCTCATACGCAACAGAGGACTGCGCAATAATCGTAAAGACTGTAGAAGAATACCCAAAGCCAACTCCACAGACCAGCATCAAGCATAAAAGCAGCAGCTGTGAAGACTCCCCTGTTAAGAAAGCCAGGCCAATAGCCCCGGCAGCGATCATAATCAATCCAAGCATTGCGGTTCGACGCGAACCCGCTTTTAGAATCATCCGCCCTCCGGCGATCGAACCAAACATCCAGCCTACCGACATCGGCGCCAGTAGCAAACCTGAGATGGCGGCGCTTTTTCCGGATACACCCTGCACCCATAATGGCACATACGTAGAAAGCCCAATAATTAATGTGCTTACCAGCAGGTTAGCGCCAGTAGACACCGCTATGTTGCGGTTCGAGAATAGACCCAGCGGCAACATAGGTTCAGGAGCACGACGCTCCACAAAGAAAAATAAGACTAGCAGGATAACAGCCACACTTAGAGTTGCGATTAGCAGTGGGGATGTCCACTCCAGATTCTGTCCACCTGTGGAGAGACCGAAGAGCAATGCGCCCATACCAGCAGCGAACAGCAGCACCCCTGCCACATCAATTTGTGCTTTCCGACGTACCTTCTCTTCCTTCAGATAGCGGGCAATAAATACCATTGCTAATAAACCGAATGGCAGATTAAAAACAAATACCCAGCGCCAGCTTAGGTAATCTACTACATATCCCCCAAGAAGAGGACCTACCAAAGAGGAAATCCCCCATACAGAGCTAAGTAATCCTTGTGTCTTCGCTCTCTCCTCGATACTGTAAATATCCCCGATGATGGTAAAGGTCATTGGAATGAGCGCACCCGCGCCAATCCCCTGTATTGCCCGGAACAGGATCAGCTGCTCCATACTTTGCGAAATACCGCATAATAACGAGCCTAATAAAAAAACAGCTGCTCCCCACATGAACACCGGCTTGCGTCCAAAGAGATCACTGATTTTGCCGAAAATAGGAGTAGTAATAGCCATTGCCAGCAAATAAGAAGTGAATATCCAGCTAAGCCACTGCATTCCCTGAAATTCACCTACGATAGCTGGACCCGCTGGTCCTGTTACCGTTCCTTCAATCGCAGCCAGAAAGGTAGCTAGCAGCACCCCTATCAGTATTAATTTACGTTCTAAATCCCCTGTTGACTTCAATGTTCCAAACCCTCTCTTTATGTAATAAAATCATTCCCATTCCCCACGTAGAAGCGCATGTAGGGTCACATCCTGAAAGCCGGAAGGTGTCTGGCGATATTGACGCAGTATACCTTCCTTCTGAAAGCCGAGCGTTTGAACCAGCCTCTCCGCACGATTATTATCAGGATGACACAGCGCTTCTATCCGATTCAGCCCCATCCTATTAAAGCCGAAGTCGAGCACTAAACCAAGCGCTTCTTTCATATATCCAAGTCCCCAAAAGGCAGGCGCCAGATCGCAGCCAATTTCCCCGCGGTAAGCTCCCTGCAACTGCCAATAGTTATAACCGCAGCTCCCTATAACTTCACCTTCGGGTCCTACAATACTCCAGCGCAAGCTCTCCTCTTCCTGAGCCATCTGTAATAAAAAAGCAATCAGTTGCTTAGTCTCTTCTATAGAGGATAATGCTGGAGCCCCCAGCCAGCGGGTGACCTCTGGATGAGACCAGATCTGATATAATGCTGAAGCATGCTCAGTAGTCATAGCGCACAGCTTCAATCTACTGCCGACCAGTGTGGGTATCACTCCATTGCAGATATACAAATCTCTGCCCCCCTTCAACTTATCAATTATACATCATTCAAGAGTATATCCTTAAGATAAAAGTTCTAAATTCTTTAACATTGAAAAGAACAAATTCTACGCGTTAACATAAAAAGACGTCTGCATCAGGGGGCATACACTCCCTTAATACAGACGCTTTTTATTAAACTTAACTACAATGATTTCATTCCGCTTCATGAATAACTTCACTGCATAACACCTGAAGTTTGGCTCGAATATCCTTGAACTCTTCAATTCCAGTCCCCGTAATACTGTACCCTTCGGTATGGGCAGTCAGAAAGTTGTCCAGTGTCAGCTTTTCCAATTCCTGTTTCACTTCGCGTTCTCCTACACGATACCCCAGATCTTCAAGTCCGAGCAGCATCTCTGAGATCGTCACATCTTTATCCCGTGCACAATAAAGCATATGAATTCCTATGAACAAGTTCTGTACATCAGCGCGCATATTCCACCTCTTCCGGCTATATAGCCTTCGGTATTTATACTAGCATTACCCTCTGACCGATCCTCGGAAACATTATTGTGGCTGTTGCGCATTTCATGGACTTCAAGGAACATTCCATATTGTTACAGATTGGTATTGTCGCTTGACGTATCATGTCTAGCTGTACTATGTTGATAATTACAGTTATGAGTTCATATTTGAATTTAAAGTACAGGAAGGTGATGCTTCATGTTTCAAGCTATGCCTTACGATGGAACACGCAACGAGCAGTTTGAAGCGGTTCTAATCCAACTAGAAGCATTAGTAAAGGACGAACCAAGTGCTACGGCCAACCTGGCCAATGCTTCGGCACTGCTTAAACACGCTATGCCGGATACGAATTGGGCCGGTTTTTATTTATTTGATGGCAAGGAGCTTGTGCTCGGACCTTTCCAAGGTCTTCCTGCCTGCATCCGCATCCCGTTGTCTCGTGGAGTCTGCGGAACGGCTGCTGCGGAACGACGCACGCTAGTAGTTGGAGATGTCCATGCATTCCCGGGACATATCGCCTGTGACGCCGCTTCAAACAGCGAAATTGTTGTACCGCTGATCAAGGATGATCGTTTGCTTGGCGTACTCGATATCGACAGTCCGCTGAAAGATCGTTTTGATGATGAGGAACGCCGGTTCCTAGAGCGGTTCGCTGCCCTGGTATCGGAAGTTATCTAAAGCAGCTCTGCCTTATAAAGCATAAGAAATAGGCTGTCTCATTTGTAGGAATCTCCTACTTATAAGACAGCCTAATCTTGTTGAGCCTATAGCCGTACCGGACTGATATTCCAAATCTCCGCGGCGTAGCGGCTAATCGTATTATCGCTAGAGAATTTACCGGAATGGCCAATATTTATAATAGACTTCTTCAGCCATTCCTGACGGTTGCGGTATGCCCGGTCAATCTCGACATGAGTCTCGACATAACTTGCGAAATCCTTAAGCACAAAGAATTCATCGTTATTATCCAAAAGAGAATGGAAAATGGTCTCAAACTCCGCACCATGACAGCATATAGGTCCCGGATTAACCAACTGATCCAATACTTCCTTCACACGGCTATCCCCATTGTAGATATCACGTGCGTGATAGCCGCCATGCTGATAATAATCCATTACCTGCTCAGCGCGAAGACCGAACAGGAACATATTGTTGTCCCCTACCATCTCATGCATTTCCACGTTAGCGCCGTCCATCGTACCTACGGTCAATGCACCGTTCATCATAAACTTCATATTCCCCGTACCGGAGGCCTCTTTACTCGCTGTAGAGATCTGTTCACTAATATCCGCAGCAGGAATGATTTTCTCGGCCAAAGATACCGAATAATTCTCAAGGAAAAAGATACGAATCTTGCCTCTAACATCCGGATCGTTGTTGACAGCCTCTGCCACAGTATTGATCAGCTTGATAATTCGCTTCGCCAAATGATAGCTTGGTGCCGCCTTTGCTCCGAATATAAACGTGCGCGGTACCATATCCATCGAAGGATTATCTTTGATTTGGTTGTACATATGCAGAATATGCAAAATATTAAGCAGCTGCCGCTTATAAGCATGCAGGCGCTTCACCTGAACATCAAAGATAGAGTCGGGGTCTACATGTACTGAATGCTTGCTGTAGATGTATTCAGCCAACTTGAGCTTATTCCGCCGTTTAATGCTGGCCACTTGTTCTTGGAAAGAAGCATCCTCACAATATTTAATCAAGCCAATCATTTCTTGCGGATGGCTCATCCAGCGGGTTCCTATCGATTGATTGATAAGGTTAGCCAGATCCGGATTGGCATGCATCAGCCAGCGCCGGTGAGTAATCCCATTCGTCTTATTATTGAAGCGGTGCGGGTACATTTCATTAAAAAGCCGCATTTCGCGTTTCATCAATATTTCTGTATGCAGCGCCGCTACCCCATTGACACTATGGCTCGCCACAATCGCCAGATGGGCCATGCGAACCTGATCGTCATGAATAATCGCCATCTGTGAAATCCGGTCCTGATCACCGGGATAACGGCTCATCAGCTCGCCGCAGAAGCGGGCATTGATCTCTTCAATAATAAGAAAAATACGTGGAAGCAAGTCCCTGACCATTTGAATAGGCCATTTCTCCAGCGCTTCGCTCAAGATCGTATGATTAGTATAGGACACCATACGAGTTGTAATACTCCACGCCTCATCCCATCCTAATCCATGTACATCCATCAGAATCCGCAGCAATTCAGGGATTACAAGCGTCGGATGTGTATCATTGATATGAAGTGCAACCTTGTCGGGCAACGATTGTATAGGGAGTCCAAGCTTTCCAAAGGTTCGCAGAATACTTTGCAGGCCAGCACTGCAGAGGAAGTATTGCTGCTTCAACCGCAACAGCTTGCCTTCGTATTGTGAATCATCCGGATACAGAAACTCCGAGATGGATTCTACGGAACGCTTATATTCCAGGAATTTATGATAGTCTGAACCCGCAAAAGAGCCAAATGTTCTCGCTGGCTGAGTGATGGACTCCGCACTCCAGTTGCGCAGTGTATTCACATGCCGCCGATCTGCACCAATGATAGGCACATCATACGGAACTGCACGAACGGCCTCATATTGACTATGCTCAAAGATAAGCCGCCCGTTCTCCTCGCGAGTCTCAATCACGCCCCAGAACCTTACTTCTACCTGCTTGTCTTCACGACGCACTTCCCATACATTATCATTTTGCAGCCAGTAATCGGGCAGTTCCACCTGATACCCGTCAACGATTTTCTGCTCGAACAAGCCGTATTTATAACGTATACCGCAACCATGCCCCGCATATTGCAGGGAGGCCAGTGAATCCAAGAAACAAGCAGCTAGACGTCCAAGTCCTCCATTGCCAAGCCCAGCGTCGGCTTCTACCTCCTCAATATCCTGCAGCGAGAAACCAAGATCGGCCAATCCCTCACGCACGACCTCCAGCACGCCCATATTCAGCAGATTGTTCCCCAGAAGTCTTCCGATCAGAAACTCCATAGAAAAATAGTATACCTGCTTATCCTTATCCGTCTTGTACTTTTGATTGGTATCCGCCCAATTTTTCCCGGCATTCTCGCGAATCATGTTGCCTAATATTTTATAGACATCAGCATTCGAGGCTTCCTCCAAAGGTTTGCCCAATTTACTGATGAGCGTCTCGCGAAACACCTGTTTGAAAGTTTCTTTATCGTTAAACAACAGCAGGTTCCTCCTGACAAAAGCTTTTTTTAGGGATGCATTAGACTATGCCTGTAGATCAGATAGGTTATACTGTTTCGTTTCATCTAATCCAGTTGGTTTATATTTTGCTGCTCTTGGCGATCACAAATGGACGTTTACTATCCCCGACGAGAATTCGATTCTTACTTAAATGTACGTCCTTATCCATGATCACATTCTCAATAACAGCATCTTCCTCTATAATGCACTTCTGCATAATTACAGAATTGATGATCTTCGCTCCTTTACGTACCTGAACCCCACGAAAGATCACGCTGTTCTCCACCGTTCCAGCTATAATGCAGCCGTTAGCCACCAGTGAATTGCTGACATTTGCGCTTTCTAAATATCGGGTAGGAGCCTCATATTTAATCTTCGTCTGCACGGGACTTTCTTTGAACAGACTAAAGTAATTCTCCTGCTGAAGCAGCTCCAGACTATTCTTATAATAGCTTTCCAACGAATTAATTACGGCATGATAGCCATGATATTCATAAGCAGCGATTTTGAATTTATGGCGGTTTTTCTGAATCACATCACGGAAAAAATAACTCTCACCATGTGCAATGCAATGTTCCACCTGCTCCAGGAACAGTTTTTTCTCCATAATGAAGATATCGAGATATAAATTGGGATGATCCTTCTCATGATGGATATTGGTCACATTATTCTCTTCGTCCACTTCAATACGCTGGCATAACTCATGTTCTGGCTGCAACTGCTCTATTTTTTTGTATACTACTGTAACGTCGGCACCCTTCTCCAAATGATAGCTGTACAAGTCCTGGAGATCGATAGTATTAATATGCTGGCTACCGGAAAACACAATATATTTAGCAGATCCCCGTTTAAAAAGATCCAGATTATTATGATAATGCTGAAGGTCGCCAAGAGAAGTATCGGTGGGATCATTCCAGTCCGGAGGCAAAATAAATAGTCCCCCATGCTTGCGATTCATATCCCAAGATTTCCCGTCACCCAAATGGTCCATTAAAGAACGATATTTACGGCGAACAAACAGGCCCACGCTCTCCAGATCCGCACGCATCATATTGGAAAGCACAAAATCTATCAACCGATAACGACTGGCAAAAGGTACGGCTGCACCACAGCGGAAATAAGTGAGTTCATTTAGTTTATCGAGTTCATGATCCAGATTAATTACACCCATGAGTTGCTTCATCGGAATCCACCGTCCTCTTATAATTTATAAGAAAGTATAAGTTTCACTATATACTTTATCCTTATAAATCTCGCATAAACGCTTACCGTCCCTAGAAGGACGCCGAAGGCGTTTTAGCTTGATTATATGGTTTTGGCCACAGCTGATTTACGTTTCTTGCTTTTATTGTCGATCAGCAGAATTTCGTTCTCGTTCTCCCGCTCGATGCCTATTTCCATATAATCGTCGATTACCGTATTCTCACTAATAATCGCTTTATGAATGCGTACGTTCTTACCAATCTTAACCTTAGGCATAATTACGGAGTCCGTAATCACACTGCCTTCACCTACTTCTACGCCATAAAAAAGAACCGAGTGCTTCACTTCACCATGCACAATGCAGCCTTCATTAATAATGCATCCTGACACTTTCGCCCCAGGTGCGACATATTGGGCGGGTTGATTCGGATTGCGTGTAAATATGCGCCAGCTGGGATCATTTAGATTAAGCGGTGGATTATCGCTCAGTAAATCCATATTCGCTTCCCACAGGCTTGCTACCGTACCAACGTCTCTCCAATACCCTTCAAAAGGGTACGCAAATAAAGAGTTCCCGTCTTCCAGCATCAAAGGAATGATATCTTTACCAAAATCGTGAGATGATCCTATATTCTCTCCGTCCTCCAGTAAATGCTTGCGGAGAATTTCCCATTTAAAGATGTACACACCCATAGAAGCTAGCGTGCTTTTTGGCTGTGCAGGCTTTTCCTCAAATTCGTAAATTTTCAGATCGTCCTCCGTATTTAAGATTCCAAATCGACTTGCTTCCTCCAGCGGAACGTCAATCACAGAAATCGTGCAATCTGCGTTTCTCTCCTTGTGGTATTGCAGCATAGCATGATAATCCATTTTATAAATGTGATCACCGGATAGAATAAGGACATGCTCGGGGTCGAACTGATCTACAAATTTAAGATTTCGATAAATCGCATCGGCTGTTCCCCGATACCAGCTGCTTCCATTCTCACGTTCATGCGGTGGCAATACGAATACTCCACCATTCTTACGGTTCAAATCCCAATCACTGCCTACTCCGATGTAAGAATGTAGTATAAGTGGCTCATACTGTGTCAATACACCGACAGTATCAATACCCGAATTGGAGCAGTTACTTAAAGGAAAGTCGATAATCCGATAAGTGCCCCCAAAATAGACAGCGGGCTTGGCAAGCGATTTGGTTAAACCTTTCAATCTTTTGCCTTGGCCTCCAGCCAATAGCATGGCTACCATTTCTTTTTTCTTCATGGAAGAGCCTCCCTTGACTTATGGGTAATATAAAGTTCAGCAAACCTAGGATAAATGAACAGAATTCCAGAAAGAAGTGAATTAGAAAAGAAATACACCAGAAAGAAATGAGCCTTGATAGGAAGATGACAAAGTTGAAAAAACGAGGAAGGAAATTTTACACGTTCGGATGATCTAACCTAAAATAGGGAGAGCATTCTCCAAAATCAGGAGCCTGAATCAGGAGATTATCCTTATTGTAAAGTGTTCTATATTCTTCGTCAAAACCCTTTATCGCAATTCCGAAAATCCGGAATTTTTAACCCTGTTTGTCATTAAACACGTTAATATTCCTTATAACTAGATTAACCAATTTAAAGCCATGTGAAAGAAATCCACTCATTTATTCTAGAAAAAGAATCATCCGGTCTTCAGCAAACATTCAACCGGATATGGCATAATGAAGCTATCTATCACCGATTTGGAGGAACCTATGATGAAAGCAGTACAAGGAGTTCGACTTCTGCTCGTAGATGATGAGCCTCATATATTACAGTTCCTGGAGCTGGGTCTCCTTAACGAAGGTTTTGAAGTACGAACCGCGTCGGACGGGCTAAGCGCCATTTCGATTGCAGCTGAATTCAAGCCCCATGTAGCTATCCTGGATGTTATGATGCCGGGTATGGATGGATTCGAGGTATGTCACTATCTGCGCTCAGAAGAGACAGAGGTAGCTGTCATCATGCTTACTGCAAAAGACGAAGTGGATGATCGCGTAAAAGGACTATCTATTGGTGCTGACGACTATATGGTCAAGCCCTTCAGCTTTGATGAATTACTAGCGCGGATCCAAGCGCGGCTGCGGAATCAGTTTCCGGGGCTGCTAGGCGAGGTCCGCTGCGGTCCTTTCCGAATTGACAGCCGGCGAAAGGAAATTCGCTTCAGGGAAGAAGTACTTGAGCTCTCCCCTACGGAATACGAGTTATTGCAGTATCTCGTTATCAATCACGGCCTTGTACTCAGCAAGCCTATGATTCTTGATAAAGTGTGGGGCTATGATTTTGGCGGTGAGGAAAATATCGTTGAGGTCTATATCCGTTCGCTTCGTGAGAAGCTCGGAGATAAGGAGCACCGTATTATCCGTACCCTGCGGGGCGCAGGCTACCGGGTGGATCTATGAGCACTCCCATCTTCAGATGGCTTCGCAGACTACCTGCACCACGTTCCCTGCGTAAACAGCTGCTTGCCACATCGCTGCTCATTCTATCAGGATTGCTGCTGCTAATTGGAGTCTTACAATATATCCTTATGCGAGATTTTATATACAGCAATAGAGCGGAGTCTATGGAAGCGCAAATACGTTCTGTCCCCCGTGAGATGTTTTTTAACTTTTTTAATTCCTATGACGAGGACACCACAGGTATAAATGACACAAACAATGAGTTTAACAGCAATTTCCCGTTGGAAAGAGAAGACATGAATAAAATGCCAAGTGGGCTGCGAACTGGCGAGAACCGGCGCCCGCTTCTGCTTGATGCCCATACAACTCTCGCCATGTACAGCTCGGATGGCACCTTCAGGGATTTACAGCAATTAACCCTCTCAGATATAGCAGCACCCAGGCTGACCAATGAGCAATACGATGCGCTGCTGATTCACACCACAGATAGGGCAACAGGAAATTACAAGCTCATCCAAGCTGAAGACGGCACTGAACATCTAGCCATATTCATGAATCTTTATAGGCCTGGAAATACTAGATTGCTGCTGCAAATGAGTGTGAGCACGGGGCCATTAACGGATGTGATTATGCAGCAGCTGCTGATCTACGCAGGTTTGTCAGTGATTGCTTTATTGACTGGATTATTCCTATACTTGCCGGCCCTGCGAAAGACGTTAGTTCCTCTTTCTAATATGGGAGAATCGGCTGAGATCATTAATGCCGGTAATTTGGACATTCGGTTTCCAGTTGACCAAGGACAGGCCGAGATCGACAAGCTTGCTCATTCATTCAATGGTATGCTCGAACGTCTCGAAATATCCTTTCATAATGAACGAGAGGCCAAGGAGCAGATGCGCAGGTTCGCTGCCGATGCTTCTCACGAGCTTAGAACTCCGCTTACCTCAATACACGGTTTTCTTGAGGTCTTGCTGCGGGGCGCCGCCGATAATAAAGAACAGTTATATAACTCGTTGCGAAGCATGCATGGTGAATCGAAACGGATCAATAAGCTGGTCGAGGATCTGCTACTGCTCGCTCGAATGGATGGAGCTCCACAGCTGCAGATGACTGACCTGATTCTCAGCGAGGTAATTCACGAAATGAAGCCGCATCTGCTTTTGCTCGCAGATCAACGTAAAGTTACTTTTGATATCTCCTATGGCATCCGTGGTAAATATGATCCCTATAAGCTCAAGCAGGTGATTCTGAATCTGTTCCACAATGCAGTTCAGCATACCGATGCCGCGGCAGGCAGCATTCATCTCTCTTTACAAGCCGCAGGAAATCAGACTCTCTTAAGCGTGCGGGATAATGGCTGCGGAATTCCCGCAGAGCATATCCCACATATCTTTGATCGATTCTACCGCAGTGACTCCTCTCGCACACGTAAATATGGCGGATCAGGTTTAGGCCTCTCTATCACAAAATCTATTGTCGAGGCGCATCACGGCAAGATTAGTGTAAATAGCACCGTCGGCGAGGGGACAACATTTACGGTCAGCCTGCCTTGTGAGGAAGGATTAGCCAAGGAACAGTAACAACCGTTATAATTAAGAGGAACTGGAGCATCGCTCCACAAAACCAAGCGTATGCTTTCGTTGCCAGTTTTGCTATGTAGTCCATTCTAAGGAGCATCGCTCCACAAAACTTTTAGGAGGTTAATACATGTACGAAATCGCCGTAATTGGCGCCGGTCCTGCCGGTGCAAGCGCAGCCCTGTTCGCCGCCAAGGCGGGCAAAAAAACGCTGCTGATCGACAACGATAAGGGCATGACCCGCAGAGGTTGGTTTGAGAACTTTTATGGAATTTCCGAAGTAGGTGGTCCTGAGCTGGTCGAAACCGGACATAAGCAAGCCGTTAAATTTGGCGCTGAGCTGGTTTCCGAGCAGGCTATCAACCTCACCTCCAGCGGCAACGGTTTTGTCATTGAAACTGAAGATGGAATTATCTATGAAGCAAAACATGTTATTCTTGCCACAGGCGCCCTTACAGATCTAGCTGCCAAAGCTGGCGTAGAGACTAAGGATGGTACAGAGCCAAGAATCAAAACTGTAGTAGCCGTTGATGCTGAAGGCAAAACGAATATCGCAGGTATTTGGGCTGCTGGTACTGTTGCTGGAGTAAGTGTACATGCCATTATTACCGCAGGCGATGGTGCGAAGGTAGCTATTAATGTAATTAGCGAGTTAAATGGCGCGCGTTACGTTGATCATGATGTGTTGAAAGCTTAATCTTCAGTACTCAAATCATAATCCGGAGGATGATTCTTAGGAATCGGTCTTCCGGATTTTTTCGTCACCAAGGAGAACCAAGTTACGAGATTTAAAAATAACTGCACTTGATGCAGCTATTTCAAACAATAACACCCACACGGCTGTTTTAAGTGTATTTTATGCAACTAAAAACAGGCTAAATGAGCATTATAGCTAAGATGTGAAGATATAGATGTATCAAGTGCAACTAAATCGATTTGCAGCTGTTCCCCCATACTTTTAATTGTATAAAGTACACCTATTTGCTCGTCCCTCACCTGCCCTTTGAACACCACACGCAAAAAAACTGCTTCAAAACCTCATGCCACCGCCGAAGCCGATGTTATGATCATTTGAAACAGTTCCTCTCCCTCAACTGTGTATACTCCGATGCAAGGAGTCCACTTCTTCTTCTCTTCCCTTAAGACTAGCAGCCAGCTCCTGCAAATACGGAACCAATAATGGGCGCAAATCCTCCCGCATCAAACCTACCTCCAGCGTGGCCTTAATGTAACCGAATTTATCACCAATATCATAACGCTTGCCGATTAAATCGAGCGCCAGCAATCCTTCATGCCGGCATACCTCGTGCAAAGCATCCGTCAGTTGATATTCACCGCCCGCTCCACGTTCGAGGTTAGCCAGCACTGTGAATATCGAAGGCTCCAAAATATATCGCCCCATAATGGCATACTCTGAAGGAGCTGTTTCAGGCGAGGGCTTCTCTACCAATCCTTTTACTTCATGAACTCCATTTAGTGGGCCGCTGGAGGAGATAATCCCATATTTGTTAACCTCCTGCCGTGGCACATGCTGCACACCGACGATGGTCTGCTCCTCTTGCTCATACAATCTCATCATCTGCAGCAGCGCCGGGTCCTCCGAGACCATGATATCGTCACCAAGCAGAACAGCAAAAGGTTCATCACCGATAAATTGTTCCGCACAAAGGATGGCATGGCCTAGTCCCAGCGGCTCCTTTTGCCTAATGTAATGGATGCTCGCTAGCTCACTAATTAGCTGGACTTCACGAAGTAGATCCTCTTTCCCTTTTTCCAGAAGCGTCTGCTCCAGCTCCACCGATTTATCAAAATGATCTTCAATCGACTTCTTATTACGGCCGGTCACGATGATAATACTTTCAATACCAGACCGAACGGCTTCCTCTACGATATATTGAATCGCTGGTTTATCCACAATGGGCAGCATTTCTTTTGGCTGAGCCTTAGTTGCAGGCAGGAAACGAGTGCCTAAGCCCGCGGCGGGAATGACAGCTTTTCTAATCTTCATCAGGAATCCCTCCCTTGCAGTTTATTTACGGAGATGGGTCACAGGGTGCTCACGAACATTCTTTTGCTGCCCCTTACCTTCATAGAACTCTTGGACAATATAAAGCGGACGTCCCTTAGTTTCATCATAAATCCGGCCGATATACTCACCTAGTATTCCTAGCATAATGAGTACGAAGCCATTAAAGGTCAGCGTAATTCCAATCATCGAAGCCCAGCCCTTAACGACTGAGTCTGTAAAAATTACCAGATACAATACATACATAAGGTACAGAAAACCAGAAGCCGACAGCAGTGCGCCCAAATATCCTGCCAGCTTCAGCGGCTTATAAGAAAAGGAGGTGATTCCGTCCAAAGAGAGCTTGATCATACGTTTTAGTGGATATTTTGTTTCCCCCGCCAGACGTTCATCCCGTTCATATTCAATCGCCTTCTGACGGAAACCAACCCAGCTGACCAGTCCGCGTACGAAACGGTTTTTCTCCGGTAGACGTTTGAGCTCTTCGCAAACCCTACGATCTATGAGCCGAAAATCACCTGTATCCACAGGGATAGAAATATCGGTTGAATAACGCAGAATTCTATAAAACAGGCTGGCCGTCCACTTTTTGAATAAGGATTCACCGTTTCGCTTCACCCGTTTAGCATATACAACTTCATACCCCTTCTTCCATTCTGCAATCATGTCCAAGATCAATTCAGGCGGGTCTTGCAAATCAGCATCAATAATGACAACTGCATCCCCAAGGGCATAGTCCATTCCGGCAGTAATAGCGATCTGATGTCCAAAGTTACGTGACAAATCGATCAGCTTCACACTCTCATCCCAATAGCTATATTCCTCGATCATCTGGGCACAGTTGTCTGTGCTGCCGTCATTCACGAAGATCAGCTCATATACTTCCTCCGTCATTGCCATCACTTTTTTAATACGACGATACGTTTCCTGAATGACTGCCTCTTCATTAAACATCGGTATAATAATGGAATAGCGCACGTTGATACTCATGAGCAGCTCCTCCTTTAATTTGAATGCTGAAGCGTGCCTGCAAATGTATTAGCACGCTTCGTATCCTAAAACACTGAACTAGTTAACTGTAACTTTGTATAACGTTCCGCTGTTGCCAGCGTCGTTTCCTGCCCAATCCGCTGCTGGAACCTCTGTGCCATTGTCGGTAATCCAGGTAGATAGCGTAGAATTCCCTCCACGTCCACCACCCATACCGCCGCTGCTCAGCAGGAAGTATTTCACCTTGCCACTCTCTACTAACGCCTTTAGGGTATCTGTGGTATATACTGTGTCCGAATTGGAAAAACCGTTCAGAATAACAACCGATGCCCCCTTATCGACGATATAAGGAGCTGCTGTGCCATAATCCAATACGGCAAACAGATAAGGCTCCCCAGTATTATTTTCCTCCAGATAGGACAGCAGACTCTCATTCGCACTTGTGGCGCTATTACGCCCAAAGTTGCTAGAATTGCCGCCCATTCCTCCTCTGCCCTCACTGCTGCCTGGTCCTGCTTCAGGGGTTTGGCTATTCAGGCCATAAGTAATTGGGGTAGCTGCCCAGTAGAGCGGGCCAATTAACAATACTAGTACAGCGACAATACTTGCCGAGAAAACAAATGGCTTCTGCTTGCCTTTAAGAACGACCAGCACCAAAGAAACAACTATACCGGCAGCCAGAATGCCAATCGACCAGCCCCTGCCAATCGTATCGTCATAAGGATGAATAATGTACCATTGAAAAACTGCTGTAACCAGCGTCGCAACTGGCAATAGCCATGACAGCCAACCAGAGTGCTCGCGATACAGACTCCAGAGCTTTGACCAGCCTGCACCGACCAGCGCGGCTATCGGCGGAGCCATCATCACCAGATAATATTGATGGAAGAATCCCGCAATACTGAAGAATCCCATCACCGGCACCAGCCATGCTAACCAGAATAGAGCTTCTTTATGCCCTTGCGTAAAGTTCCTTCTCCGCAGATTAGCGAATAATCCAATACAACCAAACAATACAAAAGGCAGCATCCAGCTTGCCTGACCTGACAGCTCTGATTGAAACAGGCGCAGTGGACCTGCGGTTCCAGTATTGAACATTCCACCTCCGCCGCCATTCATGCCGCCGCGTTGTCCTTGGCCCCCACCTTCACCACCAAATTGCCGGTTTTGATTATCTGTTCCACCGCCGGGTGGTTGCCCTGGTGAACCTCCATCATCGGCGCCATTTTGACCGTCTGAGATTGAATTTATGCCTTGCCGACCCGAAAATGCTCCACGTCCGCTATCCGTACCATTTTCAGCATCTGTCCCGTTCATAGCGGGTCTTTCACCGTTCATAGCTGGCATCTCGCCATTCATGTTCGGCATCTCACCACCATTCATTGAAGGCATTCCACCTCCGCCACCACCTGTCCCCCGATCACCCGTCAACCGCGCGACACCATTATAACCAAAGGCAAGATTGAGCACGGAGTTAGTACCGCTGCTGCCGATATAAGGTCGTTTACTAGCGGGAATCGAATCCACTATCACTGCCCAGGATAACGAGACCACGAGTAATATAGCTGTCGAGGCCGCTAATACTCCAGTTTTTCGCTTCCAGTTCACTTTCGCAGCCAAGACATAAAAGAGATAAAAAGCCGGCAAAACCATATAAGCCTGCAGCATCTTCTCATTAAACCCAACACCGATTAAAGCGAATGCGGCAAGGAGACTGCCCAGCTTATTACTCTTCGTTCCTTTAAATAAAAACCAAACCGCCAACAGTAACGTGAATACTAACAAAGCATCAATGTTATTCGTCCGGCTAACAGCCGCCGCTACTGGAGTTGTTGCCATGGCCAGCGCTGCTAAACGTGCTGCTGCTTTACCAAAGGTAGGTTTAACCAGAAGGTATACGAGCAACACGGAGCCCACGCCCCCAAGTGCCTGAGGTAAAATTACACTCCAGCCATGCAGCCCGAAAATGAGTGCGCTAAGAGTCTGAATCCAAAAGGTGACCGGTGGTTTATCCACCGTGACTGAACCTGCAGAGTCGAGTGAAGCGAAGAAGAAATTATGAAAGTTTTGCAGCATACTTCCCACGGCAGTGGTGTAGTATGTATTCACATAGTGGTCATTCCAAACTCCATAACCGTACAAAAAAGCAGCGAGTATTAAAATGAGCCACAGTATAAGATCCGAGCTTATTTTTCTAGCAAAACTCATCTCCATTTCACTCCTATCCCTTGATCATTCTATATGCCGGCAGTTCTGTAACTCCGGCCCAAGCTTTCCGTAGGTGTATTATTTCATCCATACCTTAACTCTCAATGAGTGCAAGCTGAATGTTTGCTGAATAAATGAGGCTGCCAGAACGCAAAAAAGACCCCACAATGTGGAGCCTTTCGGTACTCTTTTCAATCCAAACTATGTTATTCCATCTTGCCTATGGCAACAAGCTTATTCACCGTGTTCCAGTTGCGTGCGGTAATGGGCATCCCGAGTATTTTGTCAAAAGGGACTTTAAAAAGCGGCGATTGGCTCACACTGACCTCATATAATATATACATCTCTCTGCCGACAAAACGTACTTTATCCGGTCCATTCTCATAAGTGCGCAGTTTATCCAATGCTTCCGCTGAAGGCTCGGCTGGTAAAAAAGTAACATACCATCTTTTGAATTCCTCTGGCTCGGAGAGCTGAAAGGGATCGTTAGCGATCACGTTCTCCATCTCCGCTAAAGTACGGATAATAACAGAGACCTCGAATCCAAAAACCTCATGAATCTGACGTTCAATGACTCCGCTAAGCAGGCTCTCCGAACCTTCATCACTCTCAAATACGACATTTCCGCTCTGAATATACGTTCGTACATTTGCAAATCCAAGAGTCTGAAACATCGCCTTCAGGTCCAGCATTTTAATAATTTTGTTCCCGCCGACGTTAATTCCACGCAGCAGCGCTATATAGGTAGTCATAGAATACGCCTCCGTTTTGTGCCATGATCAGCTTACCTCTGCGGCTAAGGTGTGTAGACGTTTACGAACTTCTTTTACCAGCAGCTCCTTCTCTGGAGGCGAAAGCCCCTCCACCAGACGCGCGGCCGCGATCGGCAAAATCCAGCGGTCTACGTCCTCATAAGTGTGTCCTGATAATCTGAGATACTCTTGAATGTATCCCTTAGTTAATCTTTTTCTTATAAAACCTAACATTAATTTGGAGAAGGCAGAAGCTCCCGGAGGCATAGCTCCCAAACTGAACATCACTACGGAACGCGCAGCATCTCCAGCAGGTTCTCCCACTACACCCGTCATCCAGTCGATCACCCAGAGCTGTTCATCCATAAGCACATTGTCGGGATGAAAATCCCCATGACATAAACGAGTGCCTTCCGGCAGCTTCTCCAGATACTTCAAAATGACGGATTTTTCCTCTTCGCTCAGCATAGGGGCAACCATGATCTGACTTTTCAGCATATCCTTTTGCTGGCCGATTTCCTCTGTAGTTTCAAGCTTATGCAAATCACAATGAAGCCCCGCCATCAGCCTGGCATATTGGGTAACTTTCCAAGGCTTCTCACCCATCACCTTTAGTAAAGAGGGACCCTGAATTTGTTGAAAAACGATACCTTGTCGATTCTGTTCAGTAATAAGCTCAAAAGGCTGAGGGGTCCGAACACCCCGCGCATGTACAAACCGGCTGATTTTATATTCCCGGCTGACGTGTTGCTCTGCTATATCCTCCCGGTACAATTTAAGAATCCTCTGATCGTCATGCTGCCAGATCTCCGCTGTTCTGCCTTCCCCAACAAGCTTCGCCTTCATTCGGTATCCTCCATTTAGTCCAGATTAATGCGGGTAAAATGCTCAACTACCGGAAATGGGTCGTAGTAATGGTGAAGGAGTGCTTTCCATTCCTGATATTGGCTGGATTCTCTAAAACCAACAGTGTGGTCTTCAAGCGTTCTCCACTTCACCAGCAACAGATACTTATGATCATCCTCCAAGCAATGTTGTAATTCATGGCCCATATAACCCTCTATCGAGGAGATTAAACTTGACGCCTCCTTGAAGCTTTGCTCAAATTCAGTAGTCAAACCAGGCTTTACTTGCAGCATCGCAGCTTCCAAAATCACACTCATCATCTCCTAAAGTTATGGATTTAAAGCATCCCGGTAAAATTCATGATAGAAATTAATGATAACCAACAGTATAGCTAGTGACTCATTGACACTGCCTACCTCCAGCGAATGATTGGCATCATCGATTCTATACACCTTCAAATGATTCAGCCCACTAATTTCACCGGAATGTTCTTGACCAAATAAGGGGTCACTGCCGCCATAGATTACAGTACCCCGACTCCGCTGAATCAGCGGCACCGCCTCAGGCAACGGGGTGATATATAGATGAGACGTCTTCTTCTGTATTTCTAGCTCTTCAGCTATTCTACCTGCAATAACAGCGCCCATGCTTTTACTTATAAAAAGAAATCTCTTATAATCCGGAAGAGAAGCGATCACAGCTTTACATTCCTCAATGATAATACTCATTTCTTCACGTTTGAAATCCACCCTTGCACTCTGGTAACCATATTCTAAAAGCAGAACATCACAATTATGCTCCCGGGCAGCTTTAGCCGCATAATCTAGCAGAGAGCGATCAGCTGAATAATTTTTACCCGGAAAAATAACAGCCAGCGCTTTGGACCCTTGGGTGATATATTTATGTTTAACCTCTCTACCCCAATAAGAGGACATAATGATATTGCTAACGTTCATACATGTTTCCCCTCTTCTACTCCTTAGACGGATTTAAAATGTTTAAAGAAATCTATCGTTTCTTGCAAATCTGCCTCATCTTTATAGATACTCATTATTCGCCCAATTTCAAGCGCAAAGTCTACATATCCATTCGGTTTAGCGGTAATGATTGTTCCATCGACAAAGACGTTAGATACCCCAGATTCATTGTCCACATAAACCTTACCATCCAGTACTCCGGCAGCCTTAAGAATGGATACCCCACCGCAAATGCCCGCGATGACTTTTCCTGCTCGATTTAGGCTTCTGATTAAATCTAATAGAGCCTCCTGCCCTATTAAATTATCTGTTTCCCCACCAGGGATAATCAATAAATCTATGGTGCTAACGTCCACATTTTCAACCAATACTGATGGATTCACAGAAAAACCCTCGTAGGAGATTAACGCCTTATCTTCCAAGCTTAAGGTATAGACCTGGCCCTTTGTTTTCATAAAATAAGCTGCCAATGTAACCTCAAACTGCACAAAGCTATCATATATAAGAATATATGTATTCAATGATAGATCAGCTCCCCTGTTCTCAATAAAAAAGTAAACTCTATCTATGTATCTATCATTATAGCATCATCGCCTTCTCCTGAAACTTACGGACTCAGAGGACGCTATTTGCACATTTCCCGCGGCTTTAAAAGCGTAAATGTGATCAAATAAAACGAAATAAAAAAAGACACGGGCAACCAGCCACTTTAAGGCTTACGAGACACCTGTATCCTCCTATTAGAGCTATTGCTGCGACTGCGGCGCTAGCTGTTTATTTTTACGCCGGCTCACAACAATTTCAGCGCAAATCCATAACATCAGTGGAATAATCACCTGAAAAGGAAAGGCGTATATTTTATAAATATGGTAAGAAAAATAGTACATTTCCATAATATCCTTGTACACAAAATCCGCAAAATAGATCATGAGTAGTCCCATCTGAAGCACAACAGAGCGGTAACTCTTGAGCTTGAGTACTTTTGCTATCCCACTACTCGCTACATACAGACATAAACTTGTCTTGATAAAAGTAGTGATTACAAAAGCAACTGCCGATGAACCTTCAATTCGGGTCAGAAAATCACCTACATTAATACGGCCAGCAGACACATAAGCGGGAAAATATAAACTGGATAGAACTTCAGGACCCAGCATCAACAGGTTACGCAAAGTAGCCATAATGATAATCACCCCTGAAATTACTAGACTACCAAATAATATCTTCCGTATTGAGCTCTTGTCCGATAAATTACTGAATGCTCCCAGAAATATTACAATCTCCGCAAATGGAAAAGAAAAAGTACCCAGAGTGTCGCTTAATAAAGGCTGCCAGCCTTTGTCCAACAGAGGAAGTAAATGATGATATTCCAGTCTGGAAAAGGCGAGTGTTATCAGTACTAAATTAACAAATACAGCAAACAGCAACAGGAGCTTAGCGCTTCTCCCCATCACTTCAATCCCCGCCTTAACCACCCAAACACACAATAGTCCCAGACATATCATAGGTGCTAACATAGGGGTATCCGTTAAGGTAATTGTGCGACTGAATTCTCCAAAGTTTCTAATAATTAGTGCCCCCAAATGAAAGGAATACCATATATAGAGAGTGGAGATGATTCGACCCAGGATTCCGCCAAACACGGTAATCAACATATCAAATAGATCCTTACCCGGTAATAGGACGTGGAGTCTGGCATATATCAGCAAAAGTGGGGCAACCAGCACCATAGCTAACAATACGGCGATCCAGTTACTGTTACCGGATTGTCCCGGTACGCCCATAAATATTGAAGTCCCCATAATAAATAAGACAGCAATACTAATAGCATGCCCTGTTGATATGATCTCTTTATTCATACTCTATTCTCCCTTTAGGCTAATACCTAGAATAGCATCTTGATCCAATACACAAGGAATGGTGACGGACTAGGAATCGACCATCTCATTGCCAATGCAAAGGCAATACAGAATGAAATTAGACATAATGCAGAAGAAACATAAAAATCCCGCTTCATCCCCTGCTTCCACAGACCATAAGGATCGATTAAAACAATTACTACATAGATAAACATGACCACCACAACCAATATTATCACCTATTTTTGATGAATCTTGATAGACCTTGTCGTTTGTGCACTGTTCTCAATAATCACCTTGGAATTCACTACTACTTCTACGTTGGAAAATTCTCTCACCCAGTTTTTCTCGATTTTCTCCCAGGTCCGCGGCATTTTCTCATGAAGGAGCTCTCCAAACCCAAAAATATCTGCATGGTAATCCTTCTGAACCTTATGAATAACGGAGAAAATCTGCTCTTCTAGTTCTTTTTCAGCCCACCTTTCTATCGTTTTCTTGCTGTCCAGACTATTGAATTCGCCCGAAGATTTGACCTCGTCCAATCCGGCATGTGTCAGTGTATTAAGTTTTATTTGGAGCTTACCATTTACCCATACAGGTTTTATTTTTGTGCGATTGGATAAAATTTCGAGCGAAAAGTTAGGCTCTCCACTTTCATCCTTTACGATTAACACACCTCCCTGGATTTGATTGTTGGCAAACAGCATGTATTTCGTTTCTTCGCCACTGATCATACCGATCATTTTATCCATTTTGAATATAGCTGTTCCGCTAACTCGTGCATTCTTCATCTTATTTTGTTCATGGACATAAATTAACGGAGCGATAGCATATTCTCCAGAAGCCTCAAGCTTGTCAATGAAGTCCCAGATTTCCACAACAGGCGCTGTGCTGACATTCTTCTCAGTTCTCATCTGCTGTGCAAGTGCGTAAGACATAATACTCTCAGTTGAACTACTTAGGCTTATGATTTCTTGAGCCGGTTTGTCTTTAGCGACAAAGATATACACATCTGATCGGGTTTCCGTATCCCTGTTGTACCAATCAATTACTTTGGTGACTCCCTCCCTTGCAATCTCCTCACTGAGGATAATCGCCTTAGAATGGCTCCAAAATAACTTTTTTCCAGTAATCGAGATCATCCCCCGCACAATATCAAACATGGTCTCGCCCGCGAGCGTAATCATTTTGAAACCAGCCTGACTTGATTTCAACCCTTCCTTCGTATCTACAATTTCTGTCGTTACCAATAACTGACCGTCTTTTTTCCCCTTATCAATTGCGACCCCAGCAACAATCGACATATCGTCAATTTCAAAGTAGTTCCAGCAGCCTGTATTGCAGATCAGAAGCATCATGGATATAACAATCAGAAGTATCCTTTTCAGCTTGCTCATGGTCTTCTCCTTACTTTATTGGAGCCTTTTCTCCTCATATTTCGTGCCCCAATCAACGCCGGACGCAGATACATATGCCACCACGGCGCCCTGATCGCTGTATCTTTAATGTCCTGAGGACGGATAGAGCCTACTTCAAGCATGTATGGAACCCCAAAGCTGCGCAAACTCATCAAATGTACTACTAAACCAAGCATTCCAAGAAAATATCCGTATATCCCCAGGAAAAAACTCGCACCCAGCAGCAATGTTCTTACGATAATTAAAGGACCGGTCAACCTAGGATTAAGTAGCGTCATGATCCCTGTTAAACCGACTACAATAATCATTGGAGCACTCACTATTCTGGCCTCCACTGCCGCTTGTCCTAACACGAGAGCGCCTACGATACTGATAGCCTGCCCTATATAGGTAGGTATCCGCTCGCCCGCCTCTCTTAATATTTCAAAAATAGTTAACATGAATAGCGCCTCTACTATTGTAGGAAAAGGGACTGCTACTCTTGCTGTAGAAATACTGAGCAACAACATGGTGGGGATCATTTCCTGGCTATAGGTAACTAAAGCTACGTAAAGAGCAGGAATACTGATCGACAAAAAAGCTCCAAAAACTCTTAACATTCGATTGAACGAACCAAAATAAAAGTTAATGTAATAATCCGAGCTGGCTTGAAAATTCTCTACAAATAGATAGGGAACGGTCATTGCAAACGGGCTGCCTTCTATAAGCACGGCAACTCTGCCCTCCATCATGTTACTGACTACGGCATCCGGGCGCTCTGTACTTCCTGTCATCTCAAAGGGCGAATAGGGTTCGTCTCTAATTAATTCCGCCAGAGATGCCGTGTCCAGAATAAGATCTATGTCAATCTGTTCAATTCGATTCTGTAATTCTTTGAGAATAGCCGGTGATGCCAAGCTCTCCATATAACAGATACATATCGGTGTTTTGGAACGTGTTCCCAGTGAACTAAAAACAAACTTTAACTCGGAGTCTTGCACCCTGCGACGAATAAGAGTGAGATTCACTAACAGTGATTCCGTAAATCCTTCCCTTGGACCTTTGACACTTTTTTCGGTCACCGGTTCCGCAAGAGCTTTCGTCTCCCAACCCTGTGCCCCAATGTTCAGAACACCCGCAAAGCCGTCTATCAGCAGTAAGGTCTTGCCAGCTATAATCGAATAAATCATTTCATCAAAATCTTCAGAGGCGACCACATCACTAATGCTAATGACCTGCGTCCGGATGTTCTCCATCAGCTCGGCTTTATTGTCACAATTCTTTTTGGTAAAATCAAAAGCCATAACAGGCTTAATAATCCCTTCCTGGATCAAATGCTTGTCAACCATTCCGTCAACATAGACTAACCCAAAGCGAAGACTATCAGTAAACATGTTGCTAAACACCCTGATTCTAAGCGTTTCATCGTCCTTGAATATGTTTCGAAACAAAGTCATCATTTCATCCAGTGACGTACTCAGAGTCTGCTCAGATTTTGTGTTTTTTTGAGACGTATTGCTGTTTCCACCTGCTGGCCGTTCCTCCACAGTAGTCACTCCTGTCAGAATTAGGTTTCCTAGAAATTATCCCCCGTCTCTCCAAATCCTATCCGCCAAAATTATACTGAAAAGGGATCAACAAGAAAGAAACGAGACTACTCCATACGCCGGGTTCGGCAGGTAAGTAACCCAATCAGCCCTTGGGGTCATGCCAATAGTGACTCACCGCATAACATCCTCAGACGCTTATGGACTCAGGCACGATAACACCGCATATATCCTCAGACGCTTTCGGCTCAGGCACGCAACACCGAGTACATCCTCAAATGCTTATGAACCTAGGGAAGATAACACCAAGTACATCCTAAGGCGCTTACGGACTCAGGAGGCGTTATTTGCTCATTTATCGCCTTTTTGGCACATTTTCGGACTCCAGTGCAGCTATTTCATCAAAAGAGTCTCATATTGGGCGTTTTTCATGCCAATAGTGACTATGGGGTCCGATAGCACGCCAAAAGTCCATAAATGCAACGTTTAGGGGCTACTGGGTCCGTTACCGCCGAATCACACTCATCCCTTGGGGTTTACGGACCTCGCACAATAACACCCAACACATCATCAGGCGCTTACGGACTTAGCCGCGATAACACCACTTGCATCCTCAGGCACTTACGGACTCAGGAGGCGTTATTTGCTCAATTATTGCCTTTTGCGAACAGTTTCGGACTCCAGTGCAGCTATCTCATCAAAAGTGGCTCAAACCGGGCGTTTTTCATGCCAATAGTGACTATGGGGTCCGATAGTACGCCAAAAGTCGATAAATGCTACGTTTAGGGGCTACTGGGTCCGTTAGCGCCAAAACACCCTCTCCCCGGGGAGCTTACGGACCTAGCACAATAACACCGAACACATCCTCAGACACTTACGGACTTAGCCGCGATAACACCACTTGCATCCTCAGGCACTTACGGACTCAGGAGGCGTTATTTGCTCATTTATCTCCTTTTTGGCACATTTTCGGACTCCAGTGCAGCTATTTTATCAAAAGAGGCTCATATTGGGCGTTTTTCATGCCAATAGCTACTATGGAGTCCGATAGCAAGCCAAAAGTCGATAAATGCTGTGTTTAGCGGCTACTGGGTCCGTTAGCGATCTCTTGCGTGCAAATGACATACCATGAAGCAAAGTTTGTTTTAAGAGCATGGGGGATACGAGCATGTGATTAGGTGTTTTTGAGTTGTCAGCTCTGAGATAGCAACTTCGATCTAGACGTTTGAGGCTGGTATCTCTATGCTAGCAACTTTGAGTTAGGCGTTTGGGGTTGGCATCTTCTTCTAGTAGTTTGGCACTGGCATCTCTATGCTAGCAACTTTGAGTTAGGCCTTAGGGGTTGCCAGCTTGTTCTATGCGTTTGGCACTGGCATCTCTGAGCCAGCAACTTTGAGTTAGGCGTTTGGGGCTGGCACCTTTGAGCTAGCAGCTTTGAACTAATAAAGCTGGCGTTCGGGACATACGGTCAGCAGCAAAAAAACACAGGTACCCCACCAGTCATTGGCATGACTAGGACACCTGTGTTTTTTATATCTTGTATTGCTGCACGATTATTGAAGCTGCTCAAACAGGCGGAAGATCACTGTCGCTGCTTGCGCTCTTGTAGCCTTATCGTTTGGCCCAAATTGGTTGGATGTCATACCGTTAATAATTCCACTAATACGCATCGCTTCTACAGCTTTGGCTGCATCCGCAGACAACTGGTTCACATCAGAGAATGCTTCACCAGTAGCCTTTGTTCCGTCAGTCAATGGGATATTAATCGTCTGAGCCAAACGATAAATCATGACTGCCATTTCCTGACGAGTAATCTCCTCGCTTGCACCAAAGTTGCCATCCGCTTTGCCTTTAACAATGCCGAGCTTTTGAGCGCTCGCAATCGGACTGGCATACCATGCCCCATCCTTAACGTCTGTAAATGTGCTTACAGCCGTCTCATCTAGTAAATCAAAAGCGTTCATCAATATTTTGATGAATTCTGCACGGGTCACATTTCCACTTGGATTAAAGTGTTCAGCATCCATCCCTTCGATTGCACCTCGTGCTGCGAGTGCTTCAATGCTGTTTACCGCCCAATTAGCTGTAGCGATATCTTTGAATGAAACATTCGAGTGACCCACTACATAACTGCCAAGCTGCGGCAAAGTTAACTCAAGCATCTGTGTTCCTGTATTAAATCTTCCGTTCTTAACGATCTCTAGTTGCTGATTACTGTTCAAGTAATAAACCACTACTTTATGAGCTTTCTCACCAGACTTCAGCGTATAAGGAAGTGCCAGCTTGATCCCCGATGTCTTCAGAACATCACTCGGAATAACCACACCGTCTACGCTAAGACTGATGTCTTTAATTGTACCAGCATTCAACTGACTGCTTACCGACAGTGGCAATCCGGATACATCTCCAGTGCCCACAATAAGCTTAAGTTTGCCGTTCTTAGCATCTGTGTAAGTCTTCAAGAAACTTTCCGGCAGCATTATGCTTGCTGTTCCTGTATCAATCTTGAGGGATTTAACATTTCCCGCTGCTGCCAGTGACTGCAGTGGCAGCTCAATTACAATTTGTTTCGCGTTTCCGGCAGGATTCACGACAATGGACAGAATACCATCCTTTGCATCCTTTCCTGCCTTTTCAACATCTGCGGCAGTGAGTTCAGCCAATGCTTTTCCATCTGCTCCGATGACCGTCTGGACCACGATTTTACCACTGCTTACAGCAGGGGTTGCTGTCGCAGACGCGCTAGGCGACGGTTTGGCCGTGGCTACCGGCACATAAGTACCCGGTGCCTCTGTTGGTTTTGGTGTTGACGTTGGCGTTGGTGTCGCTGTCGGTACAGGTGTTGATGTTGGCGTAGGTGTTGGCGTAGCTTCTGAAAGCAACTTCAGGCCCGCAACCGCCGCATTAAGCTGACTTAATGCCTCATCAATGTCTGCCTGAGTGGCAGTCCCACTCTCCAGCAATATCACTGCTCGTGCTACTTCTTTCTCAAGAGTATTCCAGCTCTCCTCTACATAAAGGCTCTTATCCAAAGCTTCTATTGCTCTAAGCTTCTCTTCCAAAGGTGCCGTTATGAGAGGCGGATTTACAGAAACCAATGTTAAGGTATACGTTCTGGTCGTTGTTTTATCCAGTGCTGTCACAATGACCTTGTAACCCGTTTGGATTTCTCCCGCAAGAGTAATGCTATCAGGTTCGTACACAGCGAAGGTAACCCCTACCGGAACAGTAAGTCCTTCCTTCAGCTCATCAAGCGTAGTCGTATCCGGTAAAATAATTTCTTTGGCTACCTGATCAATAGATCCGCCCGGAATTGTGATTCCGCTGATCGTTGCATCATGAGCTTCGACAGGCTGTAAGGCTTCAAAGGCATTTTTCAAATTGGAATATGCCACATTAATATCACCATCGGTAGCACCGTCATTTGCATAAGTGGCTTTAGCAGCCTCTAGTGCAATGCGTAATGCCTCCCATTGCTCAGGCGTTCCGGTATAATTCTCTTCATTTACCGAAGGATCTTCCGCTGTATCAATGGCTGCTTTAAGTTTAGATTTATCGTACCTCACACTGATGCGGCAGCTGGCAGCAATATCAGTGCCCGCCACTTTACCAAATATAGTGAAGTCTGTAGCAATGGTGAGTTTGTTAAGGGGAATTTCCTCCCATACCACACTTGCCAAGCCTGTCGTTTTATCGGCGTAAGTTACCGTAACCTTAGCTGGAAGCGTAGGCACGACGTTAACTGTCGTACTCACCGCAATCTGTTCAATGCCCGCAATCGCGCCGTGGTCGCCGGGAGCAGGAACTTCTCCTTCTGGCTTAGACGAAATAGCCCGCCATTCCTTAACGCCTGTCCAAATACTGGTGGACTGCTTATTAAGAATCAAACGGAGTTTATCCGTCTTCACCTCGTCAAAGGTTACCTCGTTAAATACATTTCTTGCTTTGCCTTTCTCGCTCAAGCCCGATACCGGTACATATTTTCCAGCATCCTTATCCCAATATTCGAAGTTGTAATCTCCCGGTACCTGCACACCGCCTTCATCATCATAGAAGTACACGGAGCTGCCTGACAAAGTCACGGGCTCTTTCCAGGTCAGTTGCAGCCAGTGGCTTTCACCGGGACCGCCCCAGTTCCCATACTGAGTTTCTGCTTCGCTATTGTAAATACTTGCTGAAGTATAAGGGATATAACCATCATTAATGCCATACACAGACTCCCATGCCGAAGTGTATGAGGCACTAGGGGCAGCCAAAAGGGCAGCATTTCTGTATCTAAGGTTATCCACCGCCATCCGCATTTGATCCGTTGCCACCTTGATCTCTTCCAGCGTATATTCTCCCTGAGCCAGCAATGCCTTGGCAGCAGTCAGCGCAGCTTGCAGCTCTTGCCATGTTGCCGCAGTAAAATCATCCTTGTTCCGGACAAGTCTGCCGGAATCCCGATCCGCAAACTTCGCGATCATCTCTGTCAGTTCCGCAGTAGCTACAAATACGGTGACTGGAACCTTCACGACAGTTTCCAGTTCTCCATCGCTGACAGTCAGGCGGTATTCGTATTCACCAGTCGTCTTAAAGGTAGCTTGCAGCATGGCTTTATCAAGCCCTGTCTCCTCTACTTCTCCTTCACCTGAAATCTTCTCCCAGGTATAAGTCAGCTTGCCACTTGGCAACCCATCATCAACGATCTGCGGCATAATCGTCAGAGGAACATTTTGCTCAACCTTCAATGGTGTTTCTAGATAAACCTTTGGTGCTTGATTGGCAGCCGCCTTAACCTCCAGATTATTATTGTAGATCTGAATCTCCTTGATGGCGGTCGCAAGTTCCAGCGGATGCGTCACATGAATGCGAATCGCTGCAGTATTAACCTTTTGGAACTCCACATTGTTATAGTTGGAAGCAATATATTCCGGATAGCGGAATTGTCCCTCCACTGGTTTCCAGCTTCCATCAGCATCCTGATATTCGACACCAAATGTCTGTGGTGTACCATAACCGTTCAGAAGCCGGTCATTATAGAAATAGACTTTTACATTGTCCACAGCCTGGACTCCATCAAATTTGAACGTAACCGTATCGACAGAATTCGGCGAACCGCCGAATAAAGCTGTGTTTGACGTATGATTAATTGATGCGATTGTCGAATTGTCCGCCAGGTTGCGGATATTCGAACCGCTCTTGATATAAGTCGATTCAACAGTAGTGCCTGAAGCAACAGCCAGATTCGTACCGTTATTAACAATATCAACGCCTGCTTTATTAAACATGTCGACAGTCTTCTCATTGCTGGCTAAGGATGTTTGATCTGCCGCAGCAAGCGTCGTAGCACTGCCTTTTTCATATAACACCTGTGTCTTCGAGTTGTCGCCAACGGCCCCAGTTACATCCCCTGAAGGTTTTTCCACCTTGCCAGTAGCTGTATCATAAATCAGATGGGACATTTCGTTAGTTGTCATTACGAGTTCATCATTAATGAAGAGCGAATAACCTGCTGGAATACCTTGATAATGAGGATTGTCACTATACTTAGCAGGATCCTGCCATACGATAGATAAGTTAGCATCATGGTAACGCACGTTATCTACAGCAAAATAGTCATAATCGACATTAATCGGCCATAGCTCGATTTTGTCATCTGTCCGTGGCTGAATACCCGCCATATCTTCAACCACAGTGTAATTCATCATGCCAAGCGTATCGTGGTGAATCCATGCCCGTACCATATCTCCACTAGGGTTAGGAGGATTGTCTTTTGTCCATGGTGTGCCGAAGAAGTAATCCTCCAGCCAGAAAAATTCATTAGAGTCCAGGTGGTCCGTATTGCCCGGTTCCAGTGTATGCAACCAAGCGCCCCAATCAAACAGTGTTTTGTAAACGTCACTGTTGATATTATCTATAGGATAATAGCGCAGAGAGGCACGAACGGTATTAATATAGTTGCCGAAGTTACACCATGCGAACTGGTCTGTACCGAAGGCATCCGTCTTGCCATTCTTGAAATCTTCTACCCGCTTCATAATGCTGTTCTGATCCGCTGTAAAGAAAGGAAAGATCGGATAATAATTCGGATCTGCGTAATCAGACAACTGAGATAAATATTTCGCCTCATATCCTTCTTCACCTTCAGTTGGTACTACACCAAAGTTAAAGACAAACATGTTATTATCCCGCCAAGGGTTGAATACATCGGTACCGCCCACAACTTTTTTATGCAAAAAGCTGCCTGTACCATTCGTATCTGCCACACCGTCACCATCAAAGTCAGCCTTGTCGTACCACATCTCATTCAGAATTGAATTCTTAATATTCTGCGCCACAGTGTTCATTTTAGCTGCACCCGCAGTATCTCCAAGCTGCTCGTACATCTTCGCTGTTGCCACTGCATTGGCGTAGGTAGTAGAAGAACCATCCAGGCGGGCATAGTTACCACTGCCATTCCAGTGCATGGATACGGTATCTCCGTCATTACCTGTAATCGGACCATGGTTATAATAAACAAGATTTGGATTAGTGCCTTTAAAATGTTCAAGTGTGCCGGTAACATCAGTCGCAGAAAAATCAGCGAACTTCTTCAATATTTCCTGACCACCACCGTAAATCTTGTAAGCGTCCCAGCCTACTTGCGACGTGTTCTGCATCATATCCCAGGTCCAGATGTTAGGACGTCCGGGATTATTTTTATAATTCTTATTCTCGGAATATTCCCCTTGAGCCAGCCAGGTTCCATACAAGTAGGAAGGATCACGCAGCCATTTCAGATCCTGCATCGCCCAAGGTACACTGACCGTAATCCCGTTGTTGTAGCCGAGAACGCCCTCCATGTTCATTGGGAACTGCCAGTCATTGCCCGGAATGTTGGCATCCAGCAAATTAAAGCGGTTACACCACCAACGATAATAAAGTACCTTCTTCACATTCTCATCGGGAACATCGATATATGGAATGTTCTCTGCCCACCACTCGTTGTACTCCCGCACCTGTGCAGAGAAGGCCGTGTCATTGCTGTCAGCAGCCTTAAAGCTCTCATAATGCAGCTTTGAGCCCGGTATTTCATCCGCGAGCCAACCCATGACTACCTTTTGGTCAACGGAGCCACCGGCGGGCACTGTAATCTCTCTAACCAGTTCATTTCCGGAAGGACTCATGCCGTTTCCGCTCAGATGAACATCCACGTAGGACATCGCTTCAACTACCTTTTGCCCGGCTTTGCCTATCATTAGCGGAGCAGCCACTCTGTAACCCACCAGCTCATCACCCTCAGCCGCTGAGACGAAAGGTGATTTAACCTTCATCGTCAACGTTATATCACTGGCCGTAGGATTCTTCAATTGAAGCAGCGTTACAGCACTGTTATAGCTGGAAATAAATTTCCGCTGGTTAATCTCCAGGCCTCCGCTTGTGTAGGTCTGATTCTCATGACTCGGGTAGTTCTTCCGCACATTTTTCTGTTCCGCCAAGTCTCCTGTAGAAAGGGTGATGTTATACATCGTGTCCTTGTTCAAAGTATCCGCGTAATGCACCGTTCCCACAAAACCCAGCTTGGTATTATCCTGAGTCTTCATGTACAAAGCGCTTCCCCGGCTGAACAGAGTATTGGCGCTAACTTCATCGTTGACATCATCCGGAATGACACCTTCGTTAACAAGCAAGGCATCAAGCCAAGGCAAATCGGAATTATCTTTTGCAAAAGCCTCAAAATCAAAAGCTTCAATCGCCTGCATCATTTCTCCGACGGTGACATCGCTGAAATTAACGCCTTCCTTAACAATAGAATTATCCTTCCACTTCGCCTGCCCGTAATCGGTGCCTACGCCTTCATGATAGAAATCAGTCGTGTAGTTAGCCGATACGGGAACAATCCCTGCATTTAATACAACAGCCGCACATAATGCCGCCACAGAAGCTCTTCTGGGCCATTTATGACTTGTCATTTGGATGAATTCCTCCTTTTTATCCCTTGATTCCCGTTAATGTAATGCCCTCAACAAAATATTTGTTGCCGATCAAGAAAAATACTAGACAAGGAGCTGTAACGACGAGCGCCAGTGCCATGACCTGTTCATAGTTCGGAATGCGCATCCCGTTCACAATATACAAGCCCATAGGCAGCGTATAATCTGCTTCAGTCTTCAAATAAATCATGGTATAGAAAAATTCATTCCAACAGTTAATAAAGCTGAACAACGCCACAACAATCATTGCGGGACGTATAAGCGGCAGCATGATACGGGAGTAGATACGGAAGTAACCCGCGCCGTCAATCTTGGCAGCTTCACTGAGTTCTAGCGGAATCGTCATAAAAAATTGCCGGAGCAAAAAGACAAAATACGCGTTGCCGCCTGCACAGAAAAAGGCCGGAATAATAAGAGCAGGTTTGCCAGCTAGTCCCAGCGAAGTGTACAGGGAATATTGTGGCAGCAGGGTTACGGCACTAGGCAGCATCATCGTACTGATGACCAGCACGAACCACATCCCGCGCAGCGGAAAGTTCAGCTTAGCAAAGGCATACCCGGCAAAGCTTGTCGTCAGCACCGTCCCAATCACATAAGGAACTACAATCGAAACTGAATTCCAGAGCTGCCGCAGGAACTGAATACGTTCCAATCCAAGCCGAAAATTATCGACATTTAGTGACTCGGGGAAAAACACAGGCGGCCGCGCCAGTATTTCTGTGTGGCTCACGAAGGCACCTCGCAGCAGCCAATAAAGCGGAAAAGCAAACACCACTGCGAGCAGACAGGAGAACAGAATCAGCCCGGTATTGATGGCTTTAGCTCTTTTCTTTTTTTTCTGGATACTTGTATAATTCATAATTGCGGTTGCCGCCATTATCTCACCTTCTTTCTTTTGCCCATCGAATCGTCCCTTTTAAATGCGCCCTGGAAGTAGAACAGCACACCAGTAATGGCCATAGTGATTAGGAAGACGACCCATGCCTCAGCAGACGCCAAACCGCGCATCCCTACCTGAACAAATGAATGGTCATAGATCATAACGTTGATAAAATAAGTCATCCGATCGGGTGCACCATTTCTGGACAACACCACACTTTGCGTATAAATCTGGATAGAGGTCATCATGCACATAATCAATTGGAAAAAGAGGACAGGCTTGATCGTCGGATAGGTTACTTTGAGGAACTTGTGCCAAGCATTTCCCCCGTCCATCTCGATGGCTTCCAGCAATTCTCCCGGAACATCCTGCAGCGTAGCGATGAACACAACAATCGTCCCACCACAGGTCCACAAGCTCATGATAAACAATGTCTCAAAAATACGGATGGGATCAGTCAGGAAATCAACAGGGGCTATTCCTATCTGCAATAAAATCCAGTTAAGCAGTCCACCCTTGGCTTGGTTCTGTAGAAGCATCTGCCACACAATCGTTGTCGCCAGCATCGGAACTACAGACGGCAGAAAGAATATAGCCCGCATCAAGTTTCTGCCGATAAATTTACGGTTCAATAAGAGTGCAACAATCAGACAAAAGGTGATTACAAGCGCCACGTTAATGAAGGCATAAATCAAGGTCACCGTTATGGATTTCTTGAATTCGGAGCTGGTATTGGTGAATATGTACCGGAAATTATCCAGCCCAATCCATTCCATAACTTGGCTTCCGCTCATAATCGTTATTTTATGAAAGCTGTAAAACAAACTGGCCAGCATCGGATAAAGCGTCAATACCAAAAATCCAATAATGGCCGGTGCTGCAAACAAATATCCAGCCACCGCCTCTTTGGTGACACCTTTGGCATGCTTTTTAACATAGACCGCAGCCGTTTCGGTTTTGCTCTCTGGGTTCATAAGCAATAGCCCTCTTTTCAAATATAAGCTCTAATTAGGAAACCTTGCCGCTCTCGAACAACTGCTTGATCGCTGGCATGATCGCGTCATAGACTTCTTTAACACTTTTCTTACCTGCCAATGCCTGATCAATAGATTTCTCATATTCAGTATTCATCTTGAGGTAGGCAGGAACGTAATATGCAGGCCATTGTGCGATAGAATCTTTCGTTGTCGAATAACTAAGGATAGTTTCTTTTGCGCTTTCAGGAAGATCGGAGGTCCACTTTTCAACCAAGGTAGGATCGGTATACCAATCTGCCTGGTTCGGCAACCACGCACCACTCTTCAGCAGCTCCAGACTGTTCTCAGGGTTGACCATGTAGGCATAGAATTTCTTGGCTTCCTCAATGTGCTTCGATGTATTGTACACAACAAGCGGAGCACCACAGTTCATCGTTACTGCCTTTTCCATCTTAGGTAGAACCCCAACGCCGATATCTTCATTTCCTTTGATATTAGCTAGATCCCAAGAGCCGCTGATCGCCATGGCATAACCACCACTCAAAGCGTCTACCGCAGAACCAATTCCGGAATTCCAAGTGTAATTGAAAGCGGATGCAACCTTATCTTTGTTAACGAGATCAGCTAGCTTCTGGATGGCATCAACCGTTTTGGGAGAATCCCATTGAAACTCCTTTCCATCCGGGGAAACAATCCCGCCACCGTTGGCATAAGCTGCCCAGAAATGGTGGAACTCCCGTCCCGCTGTCATACCAAGCCCGTAGTTCTCGGTCAGAGCAGCATCAAAGCCTTCATCTGCCGCTGTTTTTCCTTTAGTATCTGTCGTTAACTTTTTCGCGTTTGTTACGAATGTATCCCAATCCCACGCATTTTCAACTTTGGAGGGTGGATATTCAAGACCTGCTGCATCAAATTTGGACTTGCTATAGTAAAGCAGCTCCAGCTGGTTGGATAGACCGACTCCGATCACTTTTTGCTCAGGTGAATGGATTGTTATCGCTGATAGTTTTTCAGGAATACTTCCGTCCGCTAATAAATCGCTGATATCTTCGATAATTCCCATTTCATTGTACTTTTGGATATCGCCTTCGCCCATATAACTGATATCTGGAAGTTCGCCGGATTCGAGCCGGGTCTGAATAAATGTATCAAAGGAGCCATCCGCTGGAAGCACTTGTGCATTGATTTTTACTCCGGTGTCGGCTGTATATTTTTCTGCTGCCGCTTCTACCAGCTTTTTCTGTACATCATCACCCCAATACAATAATTCCAAGGTTACATCTTTATCAGGCGTAGTTTCTTTGTTGGCTGCTCCAGACCCTTCAGATGCCTTTGGAGCCGCATTGTTGGAATTGCCTGAACAGCCTGCCAGTGCGGAAAAAACCATCATTGATGCTAAAGATAGAACTAGAGTACGTTTTCCAAACTTCATGTTTGTTGCCTCCCTTTTTTCATATCTATTTATTTCAAGCCAAGCATTTAAAGCTTTAGCCTAAAATCATCATGGTTTGTCATTCTTAGCGATTACAGACAAGGGCTGAACATTCCGCCTGCCAGTCTTACGTGAGGCTCTAGCATCCCCTCAGTTGTGCGATATTCGAGCTTGTCCTCAAGCAGCACATATCTTGACGGATATGCAGCGTAACTTGTTACGATCCAGCCCTCCGAGTCTTCTTCAATATAACCGTTAATACAGCGCATCTTTCCGCGTGGATCCCTGTACAAATATGTGGTTGTCCCGAAGCCCATTAGATAGGCCACTAGCTCCTCCCCCATATCCCAATCATCTCCTGTCACACCCGAGAACAGCGAAGCAAACAAGGAATCACTTGCCCCCACAAATACGGATTGCCCAAAACGGTTTCGCGACAATTCTGGCATATTCAGGTTAGGAGCTGCCACACTATATGTAGAAGCTGCCTCTCCAGGCAACAAACGGCGTGGAGTAGAGCGTACATTCCAATCGTAACAATTGAATACTGCCATCGTAGAACGGTAAGCGGCTTCCAAATATTCAGGGTCTCCAAGGAATTCATAGGCAACCCGGGATGCTCCTGCTACCAATCCACCCCAAAGGGAATGAATCATATAAGACAAAGCTTCCCACCAGCGATCCGGATTCTGCACTCTGTAATCATTACTGAATCCGATATTTGCCAGAATTAGTTGTCCATAACGCTGGGCCTCCTCTTTATTTCCAAGGTGACACAACGTTTCACAGGTAGGGCCAAATCCTGCATTATCGTAAAAATGCTCCGTTATAGCTCCCTCATACTGCTGTATCCCTGTCTCCAGATTTCTACCAAAGCGCTCCCATAAGGTAAGTAGACGTTTATACTCTTCTGAAAGACCGCACTGCTTCAGTGCTTCTAATAAATCAAGAATATAGAGCACAAATATCCCATTTAGACGGCTCTCATCCTTCTCACGCTGGCCACTGTGCCGATCAGGGTCTAGGCGAAGGCACATGATTTCGGCAGCCCATTGTAGATATTCTCTAGGAGAATGAATTTTAAGTAATGAACCATCCATTCGTGACAATAGATAAAAGACATGCCCAATATAATCCAGATCATAAATGCGGTAGAATTCTCCGTACAAGGGACGCGGATGATTAAAATCCCCGCCTTCAAACCAATGCTCCTTCACATCCAATACTGCTGCAATCTCGGCCTTAGCTACTTGTTCTGGGACAGCCTTGGCCATGCTATTCTTCATCAGTAGAAAAGCAACCTTACCCAGCGATTCTCCCTGATTCGATAGCGGACGGAAGGCATATGGCCTTTCGACCTCCCCTGTCCCTCCAAAGTTGTTATTTACCAACCACTCGGCTCTCTTTTCCAGAATCCAGTCAATCGACTCCAGTACATTCCAGACCAGAATATCGCTCCGTCCATCTTCTAGCACCAGCTCCAGCTTATGTTCTCCCGGCTCCAAACGCTGTAAAGATATAGCATAGCTACTGCCTGACTCCAACCGTACAGCTTCGTTCGTAATATTCTCCTGGCGGATCAGCTCCGTCCCCGGTAAAGTGCTATACAAACGCAGCTCACGTAGAACCTGGCCCTGCGGCAGATCAACAACAGCTTCGAACCTTCCTCCTCGGGTTAATACAGGCGTATAGCTCCAGCGCGGATGTCCATAGGCCATGCCCTGCCTATAGAAATCATCTCGATTCTGACAGGGATGGAATATGTATTCCCAGCTGTAGGTCTCCCCAGCGCCAAGATCCAGCGGACTGTAAGCGCCACCATATATCCAGTCGGCAGCTGCAGATTCGGTCATAGATGATCCGTCCTCCACCAACGATAGCCGATGATACAGCAGACCATCCAAAGAAGGGGAGACCTGCTCAAGAAAACGATTCTTATAACTACAATAAGTACCTACGGTTACTGTTCTGCCCTGAACCCCATAAACACCCAGATGTGGTGCTTTGTTGCTCCGTCGAATAGCAGCGATTTTAGCGAAATCCCCACCAAGATGGGGGAACACTGCACAGGACTGGCTCATATTGCGCTGCACATTTTCATCTCTGTACATGATATACGCGAGCGAAAGCCACACATGAAGTCCATTAATTCTTACAGATTGTGGTGAGCGGTTTGTAGCTTCAATAGTCCATCTTAGTCGCTCATCTTCCAGAGAATATGTAAGTTTGATTGCAATCGGTGCGCCTTCAAAATCCACAATTACACGGTGTTTTCCTTCTGGCGTAATTTTGGGCAACAGATCAGTGCTTTTTATGATATTCCCGTCCAGCTCTATTGTCCATTCTCCGAATAGCTTATCTGTATCCGCATAACCTGCCTCTTTCAAATAAGACGGATCAACTACCCAATTCATTTCACTAGGGTCGCCCTGTAATATCAGAGACTGAAGTGCTCCGCGGTCGCTTAGCTCCATCGTGAAGTTTTCATTGCCTAGAATCGTCATTGCCTAGCACCTCTTCGATATTTTAAGTTAAACGTTTAGATTTATGAGGAAAAAGGAGCTGTGAAACTTATTTTTGTTTCACAGCATTTTTTAACGTAGCCACGGAATCACGTTCGATCAACCGGCACTCCGGCATGGTCAGTGAATCCATCTTCGTCCCCTTGATTAAATTGAACAAAACCTCAATAGCTTGATAGCCCATCTCATGTAGCGGAAGTCCCATTGTTGTTATACGCGGGCGTAAGTAATCACTGAATTCACGATTATCAAAACCGACAACCGACAGATCATCCGGTATTTTAACCCCTTTTTCCTCTGCCGCCTGCAAAATACCTACAACCATTACATCATTCATGGAAAGAATCGCGGTTGGGGGCTCCGGCAAAGCGAGCAACTCGGAGGTAAGGCGATACCCTGATTCCCTCTCCCAGTCTCCCATCTTAATTAACAGTGGATCGAACGGTAATTGATATTCAGTAACTGCCTTGTAATAACCGTTCAGTCTTAATCTGGAAGGGATAGAATCCATCAAACCACTGATTACAGCAATTCTGCTATGTCCTTGGTTAACCAAGTAGGACATGGCTTGGTAAGCAGCTTGCTCATCATTATACTGGATAGAGATATCGTCCTGTGTGTAAGAGTAGGTATACACAATCGGCTTACCCTCCGTATCGATTAGACCCGTTAAATCACGGGGATGAACACCGATATAAATAATCCCATCCACTTGATTGCTGAGCAGTTCGGCAACCGCATTAGCGGCATACTTTCGGTAGTCTTCCGTATTCGAGAAGTTACGGCCGATACGCTTGTCTAAACGAAGATTCACCAGTAAAATATGCAAATCGTTTCGATCTCCAAAATCATTAATTCCATCGATAATATCGGGGGTGTTAAATACCGTCACATCTTCTGCAATAACACCTATTGTATTCGTACGGTTGAGTTTGAGACTCTTCGCAATAGCATTCGGCTTATAATTCAACTCCTCAATGGCGGCAACAACTCGTTCCCTTGTATCAGAACGTACATTGCGGGTACCATTAAGCACATAGGAGACTGTAGCAATCGAAACATTAGCCTTTGCGGCTATGTCTTTAATGCTGGTTTTCCTCATTACACCTTCTCCTATCTTATTATGGAACTCTTTCAATCACGTTGTTAAACGTTTAGATTATTTTTACAGTTAGAATATACCACGCGTATTTATTGCTTTGCAACCCTTTTTTTGCTATCCTCAAAAAATCCTCCTGTTCGTCCCCCGTTTCGTTTAGAATTGATTTATCTGTTGAGCAATGGATAAAAATAAGATATAGGAGCTTGAGCTTGCTATGACACCATTTACTGAGAGAGTTATTCATATCATACAGTCTATACCAGAAGGTAAAGTGATGACTTACGGAGGAGTTGCCCGCGCGGCAGGCAGCCCAAGAGGAGCGAGGCAGGTCGTTCGCATCCTTCACTCCATGAGCAAAAAATATAAGCTGCCCTGGCATCGGGTCATTAATGCTAAAGGAATGATCGCACTAACTGAGGATGAGTCTAACTCCCTCCAGAGGCTCTATCTACAGGGAGAGGGAGTTAGTTTTAATGAAAAAGGTGTGGTAGATCTGAAGCAATTCCAGTTTGAGCCGGAGTGTACCGATTAGTACCCTCTGGTAACTCTTCGTCTTTCTCCGGTGCCAAGAGCATTGAGTAGACAATACATCGTCGCGTAAATGACCAGCAGGACAAAGGCAATGAACAAGCTGAAAAATACGGACTGGAGATTCAGGCTATCCAGAACAAGTTGATACAACTGATGCCTGTCCGTCAGGACGTCCCAGCTATTGAGTCTGTAGACTCGGCCAAGCAGTACACCATATCCCCCGAGCATACATGCCGCAAGCACAAATACCCATGACCACAGCAGGTTGCTTTTACGATAAATGACCGTCTGGAACTGATACAATGAGAAGAACCCGGTCAACCATCCACTCCAGGTGAACAATAAAAGAGTGACCAAGTCATACCAGTAGCGATTCTGAATGGCTCCCTCCACGATATATCTACTTTTTCTTACCGTTAAATGCACCAGGTCAGTCATGAGATAAGGCGCGTTTGGAAAGAACAGCAGCCACGCGACACCCAAAGGAAGAAGTAATAAACCGCCTATCTTCCTTTTGTCTAGTTCATAAGCAGCCATGGAGAATAAAAACGGAATCCACGCTAAGAACAAATTCCAAATTAAAAAACCGTAAAACGAATCCGTCTGAAGTGACACTACACGATATACCGCCAATGTAGCGACAGACAATCCCGCCAAGAGCATAAACACCTTCGGATAATTCAATTCCTTCATGAGCTTATATTCTCCTTATCGATATTGATTACATTAAACTTATACCCAATTGTACAAATTCAGAATTCCGAAGTCCAATTTTAATACAAAAGCCCAGACGCAAGAATAGCGCCCAGGCCGACTTTATTTATTAAGCTCAAGTACCGCTGATTAGTTCAGAGGCAATGCTGGCTTCTTGCGTCCTGTCAGACCCCGTAGTCCACCTGCATCCTCCTGACAGGATAATGCCGTACACTCCCTAAACGCCGCATGACTGCATCCGATACATTTGTTGTGATTAATACTGCTAAGAGCTTCATTGATCGCTTCACCGGTATGATGATAAAACTGTGCTTCTCCTATTTTGTCATATAGCCCGGTTCTCTTAAGTAGCTCAAGCGGCTGTGGCTGAACACCAGAGATCATTAGTTTCCCTCCAACAGCATGTAAATGCCGCACCAGCTCCGCCAGATTGGATTCGCCCGTAGTATCCATGAATGGCACTTTTCCCATCCGCATTAATATAATTTTCGGCTGATCGGATCCATAACCCGGCATGGTGTCATCAAATCTATACGCAGCGCCAAAAAACAGCGGCCCTTCCACGGTATAAATCCCAATCTGCGGACAATCATGACTCTCCGTTACCATATGTGCCCCTACCTTGACGGAATTAGGATCAGGCAATACTTTGGATACCAGATGAACCTCTCCCATCCGTTTCACAAACAAAATCACCGCAAGAATCAATCCCACCTCTACGGCCAGCGTTAAATCTGCAAATATCGTCAACAAGAAGGTGATGAATAATACCAAAGAATCGCCTGTTTTGATTTTAAGCAAATGAAAAAATTGTTTGCGCTCACTCATATTCCAAGCTACTACCATCAAGATAGGAGCCATCGCTGCCAACGGAATACTAGAAGCATAGGGTGCAAACAATAGAAGAATTAGGAATACCACTACCCCGTGAACGATCCCTGAGATCGGAGAAACTGCACCGCTTTTGATATTTGTGGCGGTTCTGGCAATGGCACCTGTGGCTGGAATTCCTCCAAACAATGGAGCTGCAATATTGGCGATTCCCTGACCAATCAGTTCACGGTTGCTGTTATGGCGGCTGCCCGTCATCCCATCAGCTACGACAGCTGATAATAAGGATTCAATAGCACCCAACATCGCGATGATAAAGGCCGGACGAATCAGCAGTGTAATCCGCTCCCAGGTAATGGTCGGAAAACGGAAGCTTGGCAGTGTGTTAGGGATATTCCCATAGGCCAAACCAATCGTAGTCACCTTACCGCTAAAAAATAACGCTGCTATGACAGTCGCACAAAGAAGACCGACCAATGAGCCCGGCACCTTCGGAGCGAAGCGAATCGCTAGGATGACAACGGCCAGACAAATCGCGGCGGTCAGGATACTATATCCATTGATCGTCGATAGATGAAGTCCAATTTCTTTCATGTTATCTACAAAGCTCTCGTGCCGTTCAATATTCCTTAACCCAAGGAAATTAGCAATCTGTCCGGTGAAGATAATAACCGCTATTCCTGCTGTGAAACCAATCGTGACCGGCTTCGGAATAAATTTAATCAGTACACCCAGCCTTAACAATCCCATGAGGACTAAAATAACCCCCGCCATCATCCCCGCTAACAGCAGGTTCTCATAACCATACTGCATCCCAATGGCGAACAAGATAGGAATAAATGCACCTGTCGGTCCACCAATCTGAAATTTTGATCCTCCGAACAATGAAATACATATGCCGGCAACGATTGTCGTATAAATGCCATACTCCGGCTTTACACCAGAAGCAATAGCAAATGCCATCCCTAAAGGAATGGCAATAACCCCGACGATTGTCCCTGATATCAAATCCTTGCGAAAAGCGTTCATGTTGTAGCCTTTATAACGACCCCGCCCTGTCATGTTCAAACCTTCTTTTCTTTAAATATCTGATTATTTGAATATAAGAAGAACATTACTCTAGGACGCGACTGTTGTCAACGCCAAAATAACGTTAATCTATTCCATTTTCACTCGCCGCGCATGCCTTCCAGCAATGAAATGGTATTCACGAGATGGTTATCAAATATTTGTTTGGCCACAACCAGAAGGTCCTTGATCAGAGGATCACGTAAGGCATAAATGACTGTGGTGCCTTCTTTCACACTGGTTACTACATTTTTGGCGCGTAAAACAGCTAGCTGCTGGGATACAGCAGAACCTTCCGAGCCGAGAATAGCCTGCAGTTCATTCACATTCTTCTCACCTTCGCTGAGCAGCTCCAGAATACGAATACGCATCGGATGAGCCAGCGCCTTGAAGAATTCGGTCTTAAATTGCTGAATTTCGGTGTTCATAGCTTTCTACTCCTCTTGCTTAACTTTCTGAATCTAATGTTATCTTTGTATGTTATCTTAGTCCCTGAGAAGCGTCAAATACTGAAGGGATAGATTCGCACATCACGAACCTGCAATTCTACGAACACACCCAGTGCCATAGGTTCACCGAGACACTCGAACATCACTAACCCTTCACCTATTCGTAAGTATCCTGTGCCATCTTCTTCAATATTCTCCAACACGCCCGTAAAAATAACCTTATCCTGCTCGAGCCTGATATTGAACTCACCTGCAAGTACAGGATGGATATCCACCCACCTCATTAGCAGCTCCGAAAGCTCGAATTCCACATCCATTTCTGCCCCTGGATTCACAGGAGCACCACACCAGATTCCCCGGCCCTCCCCAAATTCTGTGAGAAAGAATACCTCGTCCTTTTTCAAACCACTTTTTGTAATTTTGATTTGCATAGCCAATACTCCACCCTAATGATTTATAACGATCATTATATCATGAGAATTAGCCCAATTTATCAAGTATAATTCTGGGTTACCTTATTCAGATAAGTACTAGGGTGTAGCCAAGGATGCTTAAAGAACTCACTTTTACTGGTAATCTTCCGCGAGACACTCAGGTCATAATCGATCATAGACTTTATCTGCTCTGCAAAGGCCTCCCCTTTTACCAGCATTCCCAGCTCAAAATCGTGGCAGGCACTTCTTTCGTTGATATTATATGAACCATGAAAAACGGCTTGTGCTCTATGATCATAGGTAATTTTCCAATGGGAAAATCGACCGGTGGCACTGTAGTCATAGAAGGAAACACCGTTAATAAACGGCATATACATATTGCCTCTTACCGCCGCGCGATTTGTAGGATGATCATTGACCTCCAGCGGGTTGCAAATGTTCAAATTACACGAGCATTCCGGACCAAGCAGCCCAAGCCGATCCCAAAAATCCTGATCAATCAAATAAGGATTCACGATAATCGTCTCCTCAGCCGCGTAAGTAATTAAATCCAGATAATATTGTTGAATCAGGTTAACCGGGTTACCTGGAAAGCTTGCTAACAGCGTACATTCTTCCTCACCAAAATGATAATCTACATCAGGATAATAAAAGACATCATTCACGTCAAAATGATCTCCGCCTAGTAGCAGCCAGCGAGAATAGAACATCGCATTCAAAGGCTGCGCTGCAGCGCCGCGAATCCGGAAGCAGCCATCATGCCACTCAGCCTCTTTACTAGGAATCCCCTGTGGATGTCCATCTATACTCATTGCAGAGGATGCCTGCACTGGGGTCTCATACGTATATTGGTCACCAATGTTTATACTGCCTATAATCGAGGTTACCCCATCTATGACCATAAACTTCCGATGATCGATGACATTCAGTCCTGTAACCTCAACATCCTCTTGCACTTTATCCTGCAGAAACAGGATACTTTCCGGCACTCCCTCTTGCTCCAGCGCCTTTCGTTTCACCCGCCATTCAATGGCTGTATAATACGAATTGAAGGTATTCAGCAGCTTGGCGCCTGCATTCTCAAGCTGATCAGCAATCTTGGAGAACTGGCCGTACTCCAGATTATTTCCGTACCCCAAAGCCGTCAATGTGTAATTGACCATAACCCTTACCTTAACGCCACGCTTAAGAGCATAAAACAGTTCATCTGCAACCAGATTCCCCGAACGATCATTAAAAAAAAGCATGACAGACAGGTGGATATAATGCTGCGCTTTTCTGATCTCCTCTAATATCATTCCTAGACACTCTGGACCATTCACGTAAGGTGTTACTTGATTATTCCACGTAGTCTGCGGAGCCAGAACCTTTAGCTTACCTGAGTCTAGTCTGCCCAATACTTCAGTAAGTTGTTCCAGTAAGCTTGGACTAAATCCAGGAAGCTGGAATAGCTGCTGACTTGTCGTAATGACCCCGCCAAGCGTCTGACGATAGGCTCTGGCAGCCTCTAGGTCTATCCCCTCAAGCTTACGCTCCACCTCTTCTCCTGCTACACCCATAATACGGGCAAGCGATCCGCCGGATAGATAATAATTCAAGAAATCAATCATATTTCTCTGTGTCTTCATATGTAAAGTCCCCCATCGTTTATATTGCATGCCTTTGAATCAAGGTAAGGATAGATACCCTAGATCTCCTTTTTATAAACGGGGTGTAATGCAAAACAGGGATGCCCCACAGCCTTTATGGCTATGGATCATCCCTGTTTAGGTTTAAACAGAATTCCTAAGAATGGAGACAGCTTATTTTACCTGTTCTGCGCTAAATACTTTAACATCTAGAGGAGCAGCCAAGAATTCGCCAGCTTTAGCTGAGAAAGCAGTGAAATGAGCGCTCGTATTGTGGCTGGATACTGCTTCAGCATCACGCCATTGCTCAATCATGATAAATGAGTTGGCTTCTCCAGCATTCTCATATAGCTCATAAGAAAGGTTACCCTCTTCAGCATGAGTAGCAGCCAGTAATGCTTTAGACTCCGTCAAAAACTGTTCACGACGCTCTGGATTAACTTTAAGTACAGCATGAATAATGATCATTGTATATTCCTCCTAAGATTAGTGTTTATGGTAGCGCGTTGGCTTACTAACTTTATAATTATTTCCACTCAGCAACTTTATCGATAGGCAGACGAACAGATGGGTAACCTGCATCAACAGCTTTACCAATGGAGAGTAGCATTACAGGAACATAACGATCTTTTTCCATACCAAACGCTTCAGCGATTTGGTCTTTTTCAAATCCACCAATTGGGTTTGTATCGTAACCATGTGCACGAGCAACCAGCATCAGCTGCATAGCAACAAGTGCGCCATCGATAAGCACGGTGTCTCTGTTAATTTCCCGTGGCAGGTTAGCGAAATGAGCGGATAATCTGGTTAATTGATTTTCTTTTACTTCAGCAGGCATAAGTCCACGTTCAACAGCAGTACCGTAAATTTCTTCAGCATAATCGAAGTTGTTCAGATCACCAAAGATGGCAATCATAGCCGCAGAAGTCTCTACTTGTACGTTATTAAAACGAGCGAGAGGCGCTAAAGTAGCTTTAGCTTCGTCACTTTCAATGACCAGAAAACGCCAAGGCTGCATGTTCACTGAAGATGGAGCAAGTGTAGCTTCGGTAAGGATCTGTGTCATTTCTTCTTTGCTGATTTTAACGGATGGATCATATTTGCGGATAGAGCGGCGTCCTGTAATAATTTCTTGAAAGTCATTTGTTTGTGTAGCGTTCATATGTGTAATTCTCCTTTGAGTGTGTGATTTGTAAGTTACAACAGAATGATATTAGATTGCAGACGATTAAGCATATCAATGAGCACTGCTCGCTCCTGATCGTTAAAACCTGTTAGCAAAGTAGCGATAAACCGCCTTTTCTCTTCGCTATATTTAACCATTCTTTCCCGACCTTGATCGGTTAATGAGACCAATGTGACCCTGTTATCGGCTGGGTTATTGCGGCGGGCGATCATGCCACTCTCTTCCAATCCCTTCAGATGACGTGTGACGGCTGCCCCATCAATCTCCATTTCCTTTTGCAGACTGATTTGGCTGACTTCGTCTACCCGAAACAGTTCGTGCAGGAGGCGAAGCCGTGTGGGACTAATCCCGGCACAACGTTCGAATTTTGGAGAGATTCCTTTGTTTAAAGCCTGCAGCAGTTCAAATATATGCTCTTCCTCAGGACAGTGCTCCGTCAAAATATGCCTCCTTTCTAAATTTAATTGCATGCAATTGTTTTGTACAAAATTATACTAACGCATAATCATTGACCCGTCAACTAATATATCAAATCATTTTTAAAAAATCAACATTGCTTATCCTTATCCGGTGCTATACGCTTGAACAAAAGAGGAGGATACCTATGAGAATATCCCTGATTCAGCTGGATATAGCATTTGGCAATCCCGCTATGAATTATGCTGCTGTTGCCCAGAAAATAAATGAAGCTGCTTCCGCAGCCCCTGATTGTCTGATTCTCCCTGAGCTATGGACCACTGGCTATGATCTGACTCGCTTAGAAGATATTGGCGATCTAGAAGGAGAAATTACCAAGGAATTCATCTCCAGCTTGGCTAAACAATACAGCATCAATATCATCGCCGGTTCAGTGGCTAGCCGTAATGATGCTGGGGTCACCAATCGTATGTATGTATTTAATCGATCAGGTGAGCTTGTTGGACAATACAGCAAGCTGCATTTGTTCCAGCTGATGGAGGAGCATTTGTATCTCCAACCGGGAGAAACTAAAGGACTCTTCACATTGGACGGCATCTTATGTGCAGGGCTAATCTGTTACGATATCCGTTTTCCGGAGTGGGTTCGCGCCCATACCGCACAAGGGGCGGAAATCCTGTTCGTCTGCGCTGAATGGCCACTGCCCAGGTTGTCCCACTGGCGGGCGCTGTTGATCAGCCGGGCCATCGAGAATCAATGTTATGTTGTAGCCTGCAACCGTGCAGGCAGCGATCCAGCCAATATCTTTGCTGGGCATTCTATGATTATTGATCCTTGGGGAGATATTGTGTGTGAAGCTTCTGAAGAGGAAGAAATTCTAACTGGAGATATCGATTTACATCAGGTGCGTGAGATTAGGAAACAAATTCCGATTTTTTCGGACAGACGTCCTGAGTTGTATAATTAAAAGAGCGTGATTGAATATTAAAAAAAGACGTTTCGTAGGCTGGCTCTAGCCAGCTTTCCATTACGTCCTTTTTTAACAGACTCCAACCCATGCTTAGCCCTCAGGAATACCGCTCGCGAAGCACCCGCGTTGCATCGAGCACACGTGGATCATCATAGTCCAAGCTGTATCCTGTCTCTTGCTGCAAAATGCCGGATGGTCTAAGAGACACTCCCCGGTGAATTAAAGCCTGAATAATTCCCTCCACAAACACTGTCGCCACTTCAGGTCCACCGAGTTCACCAAGTCCAGCAATCGTCTCTGGACGAACCCGTGGATAAGCTAATGAGGAGTCTCCTCCGGAGGCTTGCGCATAGAAATCGCGGATTTGTTCACCGCGTTCTTGTCCCGAGCCAGAAACTACAACAAATGCATGTACAAAATAAGCATTATTCTGCCTACGCTGAGCGATCCCACAAAACTTCCGACCATTAATGGCCAGATCGAAATCACCCGGGCAGTAAGAACCAACAATCTCACCAGCCTCAATTTGCGCCGCAGCCTGTGGATGACTTATAGCAACCGCTTCCGTGATCAAAGCAGCCAAGAGCTTAAAGTCATCATGAAAGTCCAGCTTTCCACGTCCTTTGGGCAGAACTAGAGAAACATTAACGATCCCTGAATCCAGAGGCACCGCAGCCCCGCCTGAATGCCTAACCGCCGTTCTAATCCCTTGCTCCTCAAGCATAAGCATCGCCTGAGCTGCACACGGTAGCTTACTGTCCCGAAGTCCAAGCGCCACACCACCAGAATGACTCCACAGATGTAAGCTAGGAGGTATAATGCCCGCTCCAACATCCCTGCATAAGGTTTCCTCAAAAGCGAATGGAACCAACATATCTTCTAGGCTCCCTGCTTCTGTATCTTTGCTCTCATCCTTTGCACTCAGATGTTGAAAGAGCCCCATTTCTGAAGGAAGTTTACTAACTATTGAATCATACTCACGAGTATCCACCAAAGCCCCTCTTTCCCGAATATGAGCCACGAGACCTGCTATTCTCTACCAGCTAAAGATCCAAGCCTATCCGTATAAATAATGATAGTAATATTGTAACCGATCTGTCTCTATGCTGTGAGTAGAGAATTGAAATGAGGTTATGATAACGCTATTCTTATAGTAAATGGACTTGCCCCAGAGCATAATAGGGGAAGCCCTAAATTCATGCTATCCCAAACGTTAAGGAGTGATGCTGCATGACAGGAGACAAGCTGACCAAAGAACGACAGCTAACCAAAACAAAGCAATGGGAACAAGCCCTTAACCACCTTTATATCAACTTTTGGGATTACAGCCATGACGCATTAAATAAATTCGCTGATGAAGATATCCACCAGGCAAGAGTGAACTGCCGTAAGCTGCTAAGTCTATTATCCATTCTTGATCCGCGGCACACTTCAGGCCTGTACCCTATTTTCAAAAAAGCGCAAAAGAGATTAGGTAAAGTGAGAGATGCAGATGTTCTAATAGAATCTTTTAAGAACAAGCGCAAGCAAGCGAAGGAGAACGGAGATTCTAAAACTGCAGACCTGTTAAAGGCAGTGATTGCTTACCAAAAGGACAAGCGCAAAACTTACCGCAAGAAGCTCACTAATGAGCTGCCTGAACTAATCAATGAAGGCCTCGAGGAAAAGTGGAAGACCTTCCTAAGCGAGCAGCTTGAAGCCCTAGTCGCAAAAAAGAATGTTAACGTTGTTATGCGTGAGCTTGAGATCGCTTATGAGCAGAAGAAAAAAACCTGTAAAGCTATTTTTCATGAAGACAATGCCGAATCTAAAGAAGCCTTCGACGCTTTGCACCAGCTAAGAATTGCCGCTAAGGAACTGCGCTATACCGCGAGTGCAGCCGATTTTGCGTTAAATCAGAAATTTCATGCGCATGAGGAGATCTATAAGGAGATTCAAGATCAACTTGGGCTGATTAACGACAAACGTCTGTGGCTAGAAACACTGAATGCTATTGGACGTGAAGAACTGGACATCGGTAAAAAAACATGGAATGCCTTCACATCTCAATTAAAGGATGAAGTGCTCGATGCACTGCATCAGAATGATGTCATTCCTATCCAGACACAAACGAAGTAGCTCCATACAACATTGCAAATAGCCCTTTCTATTCAGCCGATGTATCTGATGCACCATACTCTTCAATATTCAGTTTCACTTCATAGGTAATCGGAATCTCGCTAAAGGTTTCATCCCAGTTATCCTCTACGCTCCGCCATACGGCTGGATGTTGAATACGCAAAGCGTTGCCGAAACCTGCAACCTCTGTATGCAGCTCCTTCTGCATTTTTTTCACAGTGACCTGAAGCATGTCTACGACATGCTTCTCTAGCACTGCTTTATCCTCCTTTACAATGCCGTCATGTAACTTCTTCGCACTCTTAGCAAAAGCCTCACCATATCTCCCCGTAGATTCTATTTTCACATGAAAGGAGATCTTCCCATCCTTCACAATAGCCTTATACTTGCTACCCAGGGATTTGATTTCATAGGTAATGAGCTTATTGTTAGACGGGTCGTATGCTTTGAGAGCACCCCCCTCTCCCTTTCCAGTCAGCCAGACCATTCCTTCCAGCTCCGATGCATCAAAAAAACCAACGAGTTTTCCCGTTTTCCCTTTAATTACGCCTGCTCCATCCAGCTTTGTCTCCTTCTCTTTTTCTAAAGATATTACATTCTGCAACATGAAACTTCTTTTACCATGCAAAGGACCCGCTACTTTAGCTATTGAAACTGGCTCCCATATCCTCGTGCTCCGACTTCTATTCACAAAAATCCCCTCTAATACAAATGAAGGGGTTTGGCCCGGCAGCGCATTTTCCAATACATCTCTGGCTTTTCCCTTGCTGACATATAGTAGAACACTGGGACGAATATCGTTATCCCTGCTAAAGAAATCAATTAACTCAGAAAACTTAGTAGAGCGTGCAAGCTTCTCACCGATCACAATGACCTTAAGGTGATGTCCGATCGGAGTACGTCTAGTACGCAGTGAAAGTGCCCGTAATGCTTCAAACATCGAATCACTTACTTCACTCATGTTATAGTAATTTCTGGTTGAAGATGGGGAAGCCCCAGACTTCATACCTGACCCTCCTGAGCCTTGAGGAATCGTAAACTGATAGGTACTCATTATTTGGGCAGGCATGGGATTCCCCCCACCTCCTTGCTGAGTTGCCTCCTCATCCCCTGTCTCCTCCGCACTGTCCAGGGCAACACCAATCTCCATACTTAACTCCTCAACAGGTGTACTGCTCCAGCAACCGGTCAACAGAATACATAATATAAGAAATGTAATCGACACTCTCCACTTTTTCATGAAGCCGCCCTCCGGAAATGTGCGATGATTAACAGCGGCAATGGAATTAATCCAAATAAAACGATCATCCAATTCCCCACAACTGTCCCTAATGCAAACAAAGCATTCACATTTGGAGGCGTTCTGGAAACTACATAGGCTACTGGAAGTATAGCCAATAAGCAGCTATTAAATCGTTTATGAAATATTTGAGAAACTCCCAAAGCAGCAGCATAAATAGTGATGCAGAAGGTGCAGAAAATTTGCATAATCCAGATTACCAGCAGCAGCGATTCAAACCTCTCAAAAATAAGATAATTCACCTCAAAGCTTCTCACTAGATCAAGAAATGGCCAAGTTCTTGTGACCACTCCATCTATAGAAAACGCACCAATAGTCATTACAACGGCTAAAAGATAAAAGAACGTTGATATACATGATCCAGCAATAATTACCTTTACTGCTTTTTGTGGCTTATCCATAAAAGCAACAATGAACAGCATCGCTTCACCAGCAGTAAAAGTCAGAATGGTTGGCCTGATGCCCTTCCATACCGGTCCTAACCCATCTCCAAGAAAAGGCCGCAGATTATCGATATCAAAAACTTCAACACTAAGCAAACATACCCCAACAAAAACTGTCCATGCAATCGGAACAATCAACCTGCACATGCTAGTTATGGCATTAAGCCCTCCTCTGCACAAATAGAAGGCTATCCAAATAAACACGGCAACAATAGCCCAAGGTGGGGTCCCCTCCAGCAGAAAAAAAGAGGTCACTTCCTGCACGGAACGTGCTTCAAAACTGGCTATGCACAGAAAATACACAATCACTAATACAGAGAGAATCACTCCAAGTGGCTTGCCAATGATTTTCCCGCTAAATTGAAAAATGGTTTGACCTGGAAACCGTTGACTAAGCTTCACTATAATTAAACCTGTAAAAAAGGTAATCACTCCCCCTAAAAAAACGGAGATCCATACGTCTGGAGTCTCACTAGCCTCTACAATCGTCCGAGGAAGGGTAAGTATCCCTGCCGCAATAGTATAATTGGCTAATATGATCGTTGCTTGAACAGCAGTAATTCGGTCCTTAACCTCGGTACTCATAATTTCTTCCTCCTTTACCTAGACCCCTCACCCTTTGCGTCGGGGGTCCTTCGGCTTCAACAGCGTAGGGCGGCCTGTTAGAAATTGCAGTGGCATACGGAATATAAAATCTTTCCAATCCTTAATCTTATACGGTATGAACATGCCAAGATAGGGCATGCCAAAGCTTCTTAGCTTGATTAAATGGGCACTCAGGAAAAGGAAAAATAACACAACTCCATATAATCCAAAGACTGCTGCAGAAAACATAGCTACAAAACGGAGCGTGCGAAGTGTCATTCCAGCACTATACATAGGGATGGTGAAGGAAGAAATTGCTGTAACTGAAACAACGATGACTAGAATTGGACTCACAATTCCGGCTTCTACCGCGGCTTGACCGATGATTAGACCGCCAACAATCCCCATTGCAGGACCGATAGGTTTAGGCAGCCGGAGTCCAGCCTCCCGTAATATTTCGATGGAGGTCTCCATAATCAATGCTTCGATTAATACCGAAAAAGGTACACCTTGGCGGGAGCTGATGATTGAAATAGCCAACTTTGTCGGAATCAATCCTGGCTGAAAGGAGAGGAAGGAAATATATAGTGCCGGTGCAAACATTGATATCAATGCCGCGAGAAAACGCAGTAAGCGCACCAACGAACCCACCATCCACCGATCGTAATAATCCTCAGGTGATTGCAGCAGCATCCCGAAGGAAACTGGCATGATCAGGGCAAAGGGAGTGCCATCCAGTAAAATAGCTACTCTCCCTTCCAGTAGCGCTGCCATTACGCGGTCAGGTCTTTCCGTATTCTGAATCTGCTGGAATGGCGTGAAGCTATTATCTTCGATTAATTGCTCCACATAACCAGATTCTTGCACATCATCTATATCAATCGTCCTAATTCTTCGTTTGACTTCTTCGACAAGTTCATCATTCGCGATATCTTTGATATAAGTTAGAACCAAATCCTTCTTCATTCTCTTTCCTACAGTAAACGAAATCATCGCTAGCTCTGTGCTTTGCCCGTGCCTGCGCAGTAATGCTGTGTTGTCACTTAACGTCTCATTAAATCCGCTTCGTGATCCCCGCAAGACTGCCTCTGATTCAGGCTCCTCTATCCCTCTTGTGTTCCCCTTCGGGGTGCTGAGCACAATAGCCTCCGGTATCCCTTCCACTAGCAGCACTACAGAGCCGAACAACACCTTTTGAAGCGAGAGCTTCACATTATCCGTAAACTCAACTTCCGAAATAAGCACAATTTCATGAATGAGAATATCTTTTAGATCCTTTGCTTCCGGTATCGTATGGGGATCCTTAAAGACCTGATAAGCATCCATTAAAGGCTTCAGAATATTCCGATCCATTTTATCTTTATCCGTCAATCCATCTACAAATATAAGGGCCGCTTGCAGCTTTATACCTCCGATACGCAACTCCCGAAAACTCACATCATGCATATCTGTGCTCATCTCTTTAAATCGTTGCAAATCCTCCCGAAATTGACCGCTATAGCTTGCTCCTGTAGGACCTTCACTTAGATCAGCCGATCCATCTGGCTTAGCAACCTTTTTCGTGCCGCTAGTCCCTATAGATGTTTCTCCGTAAGGAACACCCCCGCCTATGCTGCCGGCAGCTTTTTTTGCTCTAGTACTTATCGTATCTTCCTTTGCCCTAGCCCAACTCGTCGTACGAATTAGAATAAACGGAACGAAAAAGATCATAAAACCTTGGAAAATTACGCTCCATTTAGGAATTAGCTCTAAAATACTACCCCACACCCTCATCACCTCCTTTATAGCTGTGTTCGTATTTTTTACCGAAGATGGTTAATTCATGCACAAAAAGAAGACCCCACAATATGGAGTCTCCCTAATTTCATCTTTATATTTATTGCCTTATGCTTGGAGAACCTTGTTCAGTATGCCTTGGTAGGCTGCTTTCGGACGCAGACCGACCAGCTTTTCTATAGGCTGTCCCTCTTTATATACAATGACAGTAGGCATCCCCATAACACCAGCTTCCCCAGCAAGATCCGGAAGTTCATCACAATTCACCTTTACAATAGAAACATCGTCTCCATATTCCTGGTGAAGATCTTCCAGAAGAGGCAACAGCACCTTACAAGGGGGGCACCATGGCGCACCATAATCCACCAGCACGGTTCCTCCACCACGTATTTCTGCCCGCACCCAATCCGCGCTATCGGCATTTATAATTGACATTTGCCATTCCTCCTCATATTTTCCAGCACCAGCAGTACCTATTCCAAGTTCTCCAGTGTACACGCGCCCAACTTGCTCTCATCCTGCTCCTGCAAGATAGATGCCATTCGTTCTTCCAAATTCCTCTTGATCTGATTTAGCTCTACAAGCTGACGTTCAATATCCTCCAGTTTACTGCGGTATAGTGGCATCACTTCTGCGCAGAAGGCTTCTTTGTTCTTCAACACACAATGTAGAAAGCCCGCGATCTGCTCTGTCGACAGACCCAGGTTCAAATATAGTTTAATCGTTTCTACCGTCTCTACAGCAAGTAAAGAGTACTCCCGATATCCGTTGGCCTGACGGATCGGCGAGATTAATCCCTGACTCTCATAGTAACGAAGTGAACGGACGCTTACGCCCGTCAGTTTAGCAAGCTCACCTATTTTCATAGCATTCTCCCCGGGGTTCATGAGAATTGTTCTACACCAGTATAAACCCTGACACCAATGTTAGAGTCAACAAAAAAAATCCAACCGCAGTTAACCCGCAGTTGGACTCGTGTTTTATGTTACAACAGGTATATCCGCTTATATCCTACAATAATCCCGCCGCCCAAAGTCCACCTCTACGAATCATCTGGCGAAAAGGCTCTACGGAAAATGACGGCAAATGATGACCAGGCATTAAATAAACAACCCGGCCTAGACCAAACTCATGGCACCAAGCCGCCTGCCTCATTGCCCCATCATGAGGATATTCCATAAGCACAGTTGTTTCGAAATAGGGATGCTGCTCAAAATAATAAGGCTCATCATCGATCACAAATTCTTCTATTCCCTGCATAATGGGATGCTCCCCTGCCGGTATGGACATCTGGAGCGAAGTGAATTCTGGATGATGAGTGAAATGAGCTCCCAGCATGGCGCCTAGCTCCTGATTACGCTGTAAGGAGATTCCGTTATGTACCACTAGTAATCCGCCACCATTAGCCACATAGGAGAGCAATGCGCTGCTTTGTTCCGCCGGTATTTTATCATCGGAGAATTCGGTATAGGAGATCACCAGCTTGTAGTCAGATAATGTTTCTTTATTAAGCAGCCCGTAATCCTCCGAGGAGAATACCTGCAGGTCATTGGCAAATATCTGCTCAATCTCCCGGTCTACTCCCGCAAATGGGTGATATTTAACCTCCGAATAACTTCCGAGTGCCAGTGCTTTTAGTGTAGACATCCTATCATCGCCTTTCTTCGTGTACTTTTTTTGATTACGGGAAACCCCTCTACCAAGGCCATGTATTGCCATCCACATCAAGATAGGCCGGCTCATCCCCTAGATATTTTTTATACTCCATAACCTGACTTATAATCTGATCTGCGGACACATCAGGTGAAATATCCGCTTGCTCATTTTTTTCGCCATGCATATAAGTCTTCATCCAGCCGGGGTGAAACACCATCACTTGACCCCCAAGCGTCTTTAGATGATTGTGCATCAGGGAGGACTGCATATTCAGTGCCGCTTTAGACATGCAGTAGCCGTACATATTAATACGCTTATTTCTGCCAATGCTGCCCGCTTCCGAAGAAATATTAACAATTAATTTATCCTTACTTTGCAATAATAGGCCCATAAGTGCATTGCTGACTCTCAACGCGCCTAGCGTATTCACATTATAAATCTCTGCCATGCCCTCATCATCCATATCCACCAGCATCGTAGCATCATCTGCGGAATGAATAATTCCGGCATTATTAATAAGAATATCAACATGCCCAGTTCTGCTGGCGATAGCCCTTGCTGCCTGCTTTACACTATCCTTACTACCAATATCGAGTGGAATAAGTTCCAGCTGTTCCGGATACTCTTCTTGAAGCGCTTTCAATTCATCTGCGTCTCTCATGTATTGTCCAGCAAATACTAAGAACTGTTTCTCTAAAAGAGAGTGTACAAGAGACAATCCAAGACCCCGATCAGCTCCAGTCACACATGCGACTCTGTTCATTCTTATCAACACTCCTACCTAGTAAGGATTATTGAAGCAAGTTGTCTTGCTTTCACCTTAGCATGCCGTCCCCTTTTTTTCAACGCGCTAAAATGAGGGTTTGGTCATCCTTGGATTAGCTGCTCCAGAATCCTTTTTGTTTTAAATTTAATATATGTTACAATCATGATTACAGGTTGTTAACAACACAATGGTTAGTAAAATAACGATCCCAGGAGGGTGATATCTATGTCTATTCAACAACTTCATACATTGGAAGATCTTAAGCAGTATGTGGCTAAACCTGGCAAAAAACTGCTGTTCAAACACAGCACTACCTGCCCGATTAGCGCCAAAGCTAATGAAGAATTCCAGGCTTATCTAAAGGATGCGGATACTGCAGCAGCAGTAGTTCTAGTCATCGAGGATCGTCCAGTTTCCAATCAAATTGCCGAGGATTTTCGGATTAAGCATGAATCTCCACAGCTCTTCCTGCTTGAGGATAATGAGGTTCGCTGGAACACTTCCCACTGGAAGATCACAAGAGATGCTATCAAAGAGGCTGTGAACCAATGAGCCAGCAAGTGATTGTTTATTCAACAGCAGGCTGCAGCGATTGTAATCTGGTCAAACAATATCTTACGGAGCAAGGTATCCCTTTTGAAGTAAGAGATGTTATGACTAGCACAGTCTATCAAGAGGAAGTCGAAAAGCTTGGTTTCATGGGTGTTCCTGTTACTGTAGCAGGGGATCATGCCACCAAGGGATTCAATCTTCCCGAGCTGAAAGCACTCATCGAAGCGGCCCAGTAATTCATCCGGTTAATTATTTAGCACTTGATATATGCATACCAAAAAAGGGTATTCCAACAGCCACTTGGCTAGGAATCCCCTTTTTTCATTGTTCTAAAGCTTAAGGTTCCTCACGCATAAGATTTGCCACGACCAGTACATCTACATTTCTGGCCGAACGCAGAATCTGCTTAGTGACATCCCCACGCAGCCATTTACGTACCCAGGAGCGTTGAGATTGGCCGATAATAATCTGTGTGCTCTGTAAGGCTTGAGACCTTTCAAGCAGCAAGGAAGACACTCGTGCCGGGAGCACGTTAGGAATCATCTTAAACGTTCCACCCAGTCGTTCCGTCAATTCTTTCAAATCATTAATTCGTTTATCGTAAGAAGGCCCGCTCTGCTTATATTCCTGTACGTACGTAACATACCAGCAAGCTTTTAGACGATAGGCAATCCGAAAACCTCGCCGAATCAGACGTTCCGCATGATCTCCTAAGGTGATGCACACATAGATCACTTCCTGCCGCCGCCAAGGTCCCCGCAGCGACCCGACACGTTCCCAGGCCTCCAGACGTTCATCCACATCATCAGCAATTTCCCGCAGCGCCAGTTCACGGAGGGCGATTAGATTGCCGATTTTGAAAAAAGCCCCCAGCGCCTGATCCACTTTGGTCATCGCATATATTTTCCCATCCTTCATCCGCTCTTGCAGTGTTTTAGGAGATACATCGATAAGTTCAACCTCGTCGGCCCGTTGCAGAATGCTGTCTGGGAAAGTCTCTCTAACTCTAACTCCGGTAATTTGTTCTACAGCATCATTCAAGCTTTCTAAGTGCTGAACATTCACTGTGGAGATTACAGAGATCCCTGCATCCAATAGCTCCATAACATCCATATACCGCTTCTTATGTTTGCTGCCCGGCATATTGGTATGTGCCAGTTCATCTACCAGTACGACCTCCGGATTACGCTTAATGATAGCTGCCGTATCCATTTCCTCAAGGACAGTCCCCCGATAGTCAATACTCAGTCGCGGAAGGATCTCCAGATCACCGATCTGTTCAAGGGTTTCTTTACGTCCATGCGTTTCTAGTAGTCCAATAACAACATCGATCCCTCTCTTTAGGAGATCATTTCCTTCTCGCAGCATCTTATAAGTCTTGCCCACTCCGGGAGCAGCACCAATGTACACTTTAAATGTGCCCCCACGAATGGCATCGATTTTATCCTTTACTTCCTGACTGCTTAATCTGTGATAGGCATCGGCTTTCCGCTCATTTCGGCTCTGCCGGGTAGGAAGAACGCGTTCTCCCTCACGCTCAGCACGATCAGCCACGAAAAACACATCTACTCCGCGGATTTGCTTTAACAATGAGTTAGCAATCGAACCCTTCCACAGCTCCTGCCACGCCGTTTGCTTGGAGTGTCCCATAACGATACGGGTAATATTATGCTGGATGGCGTATTTCACTAGAAGTCCCGGAATCTCCCTCTTCGAGCGAAAAGAAATCTCCTCCATCGAGGCCCCAATCTTCTCAGTCAGCTTCCATAGGGATCGCTTGAAGGTTGCTGCTTCCTTAGAGGGCGTCAGGCCCTGCTTCCAGAAGGATACCACCGCCAGATCTCCGTTTAACCGTTTAGCGATTTGCTGTCCACGGCGGATATGAATCGAGCCATTCCAATAATACTGTGCGGACACCAACACTTTTTCGGCAATCCCCGAAGCCCCCAGCAATCCTTGCTCCTCCCGATGCTTCTCCAGCGAGCCATTAACATCCTCCGCAACCATTCTCAGCGCCAGCTCCCGCAGCTTGCTTAGATTCCCTTTGTTAAAAAGCGAAGTCCGCTGCTTCTTGCCCAAATGTCCTTCGGACAAACGTTGAAGTATCTTTTCCGGAGTCACATCAATTAGAACGATATCATCTGCAAGGGTGAGCACTTCCGCAGGCAAGGAATATTCCACTTCAATCCCCGTCCACTTCCGCGCTAGATCTGCTGCGCCCTCCAGCTCGTATACGTTTACAGTTGTGATGACACTAATTCCACAGCCCAATAAATATTTGATATCCTCCAGCCTAGTTGATCTCTCCGCACCCTCGCGATTATGATGAGCCAATCCATCGGTCAGTACAACCTCTGGATTACGTGCCACAATAGCCTCCACGTCCAGATCCTTCTTCTCGATCTCCTTCTGAAACCAATGAATACTTGGAATCCGTTCCAAGTCACCCAGCTGATCCCTTGTTTCTGGACTCTGGTTGGTTGAAACCGCACAGATTACAACATCGATGCCCTGTGCTTTCAGCGCCTGACCCTCACGCAGCATCTGATAGGTTTTGCCCGATCCGCTGACCGGACCAATATAGATCTTCAGGCGTCCACGATGCAGCTCATAGATAGAGAGCAGCAGTTCCTCCGGCGTCTTCCTCCGATATGTTCCCATCAAGACCACTCCTTAATAACCCGTTCATCCATTCACTCTTCTATGCCAGAAAGCAAGATATCCCTGACCCAGTTTGAACAATCGGGCAGGGATATTAGCTATATTTATTTGTTCGTTAATTTCTGCAGCTCCATGTTCAACTTCAGAACATTTACCCGCTCTTCACCAAACAGCCCTAGATCGCGGCCTTCGGTCTGCTTACTCACTAGCTCTTCCAGCTGCGTGGCTGGAATCCCGGTCAAATTACTGATCCGGGGAATCTGCACAATTGCCGACGCAGGAGTGATATGCGGATCAAGACCTGAACCCGAGTTGGTTACTAAATCAACCGGCAGCTTGTTTACAGGCACATCCGGATTATCCAGCTGCCACTGTGTGATGGAATCCTTCGTCCGCTGCAGCATATCCGGGTTGGATGGGCCGTAGTTATTGGAGCCTGAAGCTTCCGCTTTATAATCAATGCTGGATACACGGCCATGGAATAACGCCGGGTCCGTAAAGCTTTGCCCGATGAGTTCTGAACCCACAACAACTCCAGCGTCATTCTTCAGCTGACTGCCGTTTGCTTGCGATGGCATCAGAACTTGAGCAATCGCTGTAGTAGTCAGAGGATAAATCACTCCGCAAAGAACAACAAACACTAGACATAGCCGTAATATAATAAAGAAATTAGCACCCTTCGATGATGACAACTGTTCTTCAGCGTCCGCAATCGATTTTCTGTTATTCACGATGCTCTCACCCTTTCAATGATTAGTCAATCCGTTGTTATATCCATACACTTACGAGCAAATCAATAAGTTTGATGCCCGCAAAAGGAACGACTACCCCACCTAAACCATAGATAAAAATATTACGTCCCAGCAGCTTCGTAGAACTCATCGCTTTATACGAGACACCTTTCATAGCCAATGGGATCAGCAGCGGAATAATAATCGCATTAAATATTAATGCAGATATAATTGCCGAGCTAGGTGAACCCAATCCCATGACATTCAGGGCTTCCATTTCAGGAATAGCGAGCATGAACATTGCCGGAATAATTGCGAAATATTTAGCGATATCATTCGCAATACTGAACGTTGTCAACGCGCCCCGCGTCATCAGTAGCTGTTTACCAATAGCTACAACCTCAATGATCTTCGAGGGATCGGAGTCCAGATCAACCATATTTGCTGCTTCCTTAGCGGCTGTGGTCCCGCTGTTCATCGCTAAGCCCACATCAGCTTGGGCGAGGGCAGGTGCGTCATTCGTACCATCACCAGTCATTGCCACCAGCTTGCCTTCGTTCTGCTCGCGGCGGATAACCGCTATTTTATCCTCAGGTGTACTCTCTGCAATAAAATCATCTACCCCTGCTTCACGGGCAATAGTAGCTGCGGTCAGCGGATTGTCCCCTGTACACATGATAGTCTTGATTCCCATTTTTCGCAGCTCATCAAACCGCTCTTTCATGCCTGGCTTAACTGTATCCTTTAAGTAAATAAGTCCATAAATCCGGTTGTCTACCGCAACAGCAAGCGGGGTCCCCCCCATCCGGGCGATAGCATCGGAATTACTGTCGAGGTTCGCGGGAATGACTCCGCCCTTCGACTGTACCCATTTCTTCACGGAATCGACTGCCCCTTTACGAACAGATCGTCCATCCCGCAGATCTATACCACTCATCCGGGTCTCAGCCTTAAACTCTACGAACTCTCCGCCTTCAGCAAGTTTGCTGTCATAGCTGCGTTCCAGCTTCTTAGCCAGCTCAATAACAGAACGTCCTTCCGGAGTCTCATCCTTTAGCGAACTAATAGCTGCCCAAGCCGTAAGCTCAGCTTCCGTTTCATCTCCAACTGGCACAAAATCACTCGCCATCCGGTTTCCGAAAGTAATCGTACCGGTCTTATCTAGAATCATTGTATTAATGTCGCCGGCAGCTTCAACGGCCTTCCCTGACATAGCAAGGACATTAAACTGTGTGACGCGGTCCATCCCTGCTATCCCGATAGCGGAGAGCAGTCCCCCGATTGTGGTCGGGATCAGACAGACCAACAGGGCGATCATAACAGGAATATCTAGATCAACACCCAGATAAGTCGCAATTGGCCGCAAGGTCACTACTACAATCAGGAAAATCAACGTCAGACTGATCAAGAGTGTATTTAGTGCAATTTCATTGGGTGTCTTCTGACGTTTCGCCCCTTCAACGAGGGAGATCATCCGATCCAAGAATGACTCACCGGGATCACTGGTAATTTTGACTTTAATCTCATCACTAACTACCCGGGTGCCGCCTGTGACTGAGCCGAAATCTCCGCCGGCTTCCTTAATAACAGGTGCAGATTCACCTGTAATTGCCGATTCATCTACGGAGGCCAGCCCTTCAATCACTTCACCATCGCCAGGGATAAGTTCTCCCTGACTGACGATCACGATATCTCCTTTCCGCAGCTCGGAGGAAGAAACGGTCTTCACAGACCCTCCAACGAGCTTATTAGCTGTGATATCCTGTTTCGTTTTCTTAAGCGAATCCGCCTGTGCCTTCCCGCGGCCTTCAGCCAGCGCTTCAGCGAAGTTGGCAAACAGCACTGTGAATAACAGAATGAACAACACCGTGATATTGAAGCCTACCGATTTCTCTGCATTAAAATATCCGGGGGCCAGTACCATAAGCAATACAATAATCGTGCCGATTTCGACTACGAACATGACCGGATTTTTGATTAACGTCACCGGGTTAAGCTTAATAAAGCTATCCTTTACAGCGCTTAGGAGTATGGGTCCCGTCAGCAGCTTTTTTCTTTTTACAGTACTCATCTTGTTCTCCCTCTTCCTACCGTAAGGTCAAATATTCTGCAATCGGGCCGAGCACAATGACCGGCAGAAACGTCAGCGCACCGATAATCACTACCGTACCAATCAGAATTCCGGTGAACAGACCATTGTCTGTGCGGAATGTGCCAATCGTCTCAGGAACCGGCTTCTTCTGGATCAGTGAACCTGCAACTGCCAGCATTGCGATTATAGAGACATAACGGCCAAGCATCATTACGATCCCGGTTGTAACATTCCAAAAGGTGGTATTGTCCGCAAGCCCTTCAAATCCTGAACCATTGTTCGCGGCAGAAGAGACATATTCATATAACACTTGGCTAAGTCCATGGAATCCGGGATTCGTGATGGAACCGTTGCCCAAGTCCGTTAAGAACGCACCTGCTGTTGGTACAAGGATAATGAACGGATGCACAAGGATAGCAATCGCAATCAGCTTCATCTCCTTGGCTTCTATCTTTCGCCCGAGAAACTCTGGTGTTCTGCCAACCATTAGTCCACATAAGAAGACGCCCATGATGGCATACATCAGCATATTGATTAGTCCTACACCTTTTCCCCCGAAGACGTTATTGAGCATCATTAGGGCCAGAGGGGTAATGCCACCCAGCGGTGTCAGCGTATCATGCATATTGTTAACACTACCTGTCGTAGCTGCCGTTGTTACCGAAGTGAACAGCGAAGATTGCGGGATACCAAAACGCACCTCTTTACCTTCCATGCTGCCTTGCGAAGACTCGATCCCCAGCGCATTAATAGCGGGATTCCCTTTAGTTTCCGCATAATAATTCAGCCCCAGCAGCAGAACGAACAAGGTCATCATTGCTGTGAAAATCACCCAGCCCTGACGTTTGTTCTTAGCGAACAATCCGTACATATATGGCAAAGAGGCTGGCAACATCCACATAGAGAGAATCTCCAGAACGTTCGTAAGTGGATTAGGGTTCTCAAAAGGATGCGCTGAATTGGCTCCGAAGAAGCCGCCACCATTCGTACCTAAGTGTTTAATTGACTCCAAAGAAGCGACTGGACCGATAGCGATTTGTTGCGTCTGCCCTTCGAGTGTAGTGACCTCAAGCGATGGCTTGAGCGTTTGTGGCACATGCAATCCTACCAGCACCAATGAAACTAGCAGAGCTAATGGAATGAATACACGAATATGTGCTTTTACGAAGTCCTCAAAAAAATTTCCGACTGATTTCTGTCCTGTAATCCCTCTGACAAAAGCAACCGCAACAGAAAATCCGCTCGCTGCAGACGTGAACATCATCATCGTGATGACTGCCATTTGTGAAAAATACGATAGTCCCGTCTCCCCGCTATAATGCTGCAGGTTCGTATTGGTCATAAAGCTGATCACCGTATTAAATGAAAGCGTCTGTTCCATATCGGCAATTCCATTCGGGTTCAGCGGCAATCCCCGCTGTAATCTTAGAAAAATATAACTGAAAGCAACCAGTACGATATTAGTTAAAACAAAGCTGAGTGCATACTTCTTCCAGGACATTCCGTCCCGTTTTTTCAGGCCGATCAGCTTATAAATACCTTTCTCTGTGCCTGCAAACCAGCGATCCGTACGATTCGGTTCGTTAGAAAATACATGATATAAATACGTCCCCATCGGCTTGACCAACAAGATGAGAATTACAATTACGACGACTATTTGCAAAATGCCCATGAATGCCCCTCCTTAAAATTTCTCAGGATGAATCAACGCGTAAACCAGATATATAAACAACAGTAGGGTAACAGCGATTACTAGAATCACAGCTTATCCCTCCCCGTATCCTCAACTACACCTGCGCACCAGCGCATAAAGCCATAAAATAACCCGTAAATTACAGCTAACGAAGCCACCATATACAGATCCATCATATCTTCCGCACTCCTTCCATTATCCTTGATGAGGTGATCTATCGATTAGAAAATCAGCATCACCACTATGGGAATAGATTACATAGCTCGCACCAAGTCTTTTATAGACCAATCTAGGATTTATAGAACTTGTAATCACAAAAATTGGCTGTGTCGTCCAGGTACGGCACATCTGAATATAGCGGCAGCAAAGCGGAAAGCTGCTCTCAAACAGATATACCCTGCCTACCGGGAACGATGGGCGAAACCAAGTGCTCTGATGGCGGGTATCCACTAGAATAACCTGCTCGATTCCGAGCTCCTCTAGTAAAGCTTTCTCAGCCAGATTGTTGGTTAATCCCGCCATCTTAATACCCCTGAACTTCAGAAGTTTAATGAAATGTTCTCCCGCCTTTGTAGGCGCACATACAAGCACATATTCATTCTGATCCGTCATCTCTTTTTTCTCCTCCTGCTCATTTACAACAAGGAGGCAACGAAAATCTCCGAAAGGATGTTGACCTATCGTCATTTTCGGGCACAACCTAAAGCTCGGTTGTGTCACGTCATTAGACGCTGCCTTACAAATACCGCTAATGATGAATTTAGCGACCTCTTGGGGGAGGCCTCCATAAATGCTTTGCTTCTAAGAGCACAGCAAAAAGCCACAAAGGATCTCCTCTGTGGCTCGCTAGCGGTCACATTGCACTCATCCTCTCTCCATACGCTTACGAGGTTAGCTGTCGGATTCGGGCGGTGAGAGTCGCCCTACCTGTATAGATGCGAGCTCACTCGCACCCTCTACAGGATTCACCCCATAATCAGCTTCCGACTCTCACATCGGCTGCCGATTGTTGGTTCCCCCGCTTTCCTTATCGGAAATTAAGCGGATCAAATATTCGATTGTCGTTGAAACAGGAGTAATCATACTCTTATGCACGAAGACTTGTAAAACCTGAATGATGCCAAAATAATGCAAATTAAAAACTATTTTCCCATTAGATAGCGCTTACTTGATATCTAATCTCTCTATATCTCTTGTTTACTCGAGTTTCGAGCGTTTAATCGCTATCTATAACCCATGTGATTTTATTCACCTTTTTAGAGCGAAAATACTGCAAATTCCCTTTATAGGTAGAAACGCAAGAAGCTGAGGTTGAGCGAGAAAGAGGCGCGATAACACGCCATAAATACCTATTTACCTCGTTTTTCAGTCGTAGTCGGCAGGATATGGTTAAAATCGCTCTAAAAGAACATTTTCCGTTTTTTACAGAAAATCTTGAAAAGAGTATGATTCGGGTTGAATCTAATTCATGAAAAACAATCAACGCTGAGTTCCTGCATTCGCAGGGAACGGGGGAACCATCAGGCCACCTGGCCTACTTGGGGTGAATCCAAAGGAGACTGCGTAAGTCTCAATAGGTAGGGCGACTCTCACCGTCCGAATCCGACAGCTAACCTCGTAAGCGTAAAGAGAGAGACCCTTGATCCGCCACGCTTTGGCCCAGGTATATCTGCCTGTAATCCAAAACCGCAGCAGAGGTCCTCCTCTTGCTGCGGTTTTTGCGTTACCTGAGCCTATTAGGTGATAGCACGCTGGATGGGGTGAATGTTTTGAAGCACTATTATTTAGGGATACATCAAGGGCTGCTTGAGCCGATAAGTCTAAATTACGTTTGTTTCGGGGCCTTGTGGTTCGAAGAAAATAATCACAGGTACATTGTAGGTTATGCATTTGGCCAGAACCAGATCCAAGCCCTTCGCCAATTCAGTACACCTTCTTCTTGTAAAGACTGTTTAGACTCTAAGATTGTATATGAAATATATAAAAAAATTCGAGAACAACAACAGCAGCAGGATTGGTCATCGCATCAAAAACTCCCGTGGTTTACAGCCTTCAAGGAGCCTTGGAAAGATGTAAGCGCCGGTTGGTATGTCTTGAGATCCCGCAGCACCTTTCCCTTACATCTATCTGTTATACGGAAAGAGAAGTTCCGACTATGGCTAGAGCATACCGCAGTCTGTGAGAATAAAATGGAAATGCTCGCTTGTGTAGAAAAGGCTAGTGTCACTCATCATGTAGACTTAAAGCTGTTGGAAATCTAAGGAGGAACCCTACTATGGACCAGCGCAGACTATCCCGCATTGAAGTATTTGTATTGGATGAACCCGAGCCTATTCACTATGGAATGGAAGGGGCTGAAGGCTGCCGTTATGGTATTCTGAAGCTCACCTGTAAGGGAGGTTGCAGTTGGGGGGCTTGTCTAATCTCTGCCAACACCAAAAATTTCGATCTCATTAAATGGAGTTCTTTTTTACGGGCTATCTGTCATTGCCGTCTTGAGGAAGCGCTGGATAAGGTCCGCCGCGAAGGTTCAGATTGGGAGCAGGTTAAGCTTGAGCTAGTTCAGGGTGCTTTGCAGGATTTAAAGGCCAAGCTCCAGGGTAAATCCTTGGCAGGGCATATTCAGCAAGGGCGTCTGTACAGTGTTGCAGCTGGGGGGAGCAATTCCAGAAGTGAACGGCTCTACTACAAACCTTCCAAAGCTTTATCCACTGCCTCCCAGCAGAAACACAGTTGCCCGGAACCAGACACCGCCGATCTTATCAATAAATCCATCTCTTACTTTTCTATATTATAGATTCAAGCAAATCTCTCATTCTGAAAGGATCGTGTTCACCATGCCTGACCCCTTACCTCCCGTGTCCACCTACAGTGCTAAATTTGCAGAGTGTGTTCAAAAGTATACTAATGAAGTCTACGTACTCAGTTCCATGTTATTAGAACAATCTAATGAGGCAGACAAGGTTACTATCCGCACCTTCACAGAGCTTCATAAAATATATCGTCAGGATAACTTCGACCCTCAGTTATTCTCTATCCACGCTTACCGCACTTGTATTCGCCAGTGTGCTGATTCTTTTGCCCGGCGCTCTCTTCTATCGGCTAAGGGATTACCTTGGGAGGAACAGCTTGTGAAGGTATTGTGGTACGGCTTAAAGCTGCCTCTTTCTCAAATAAGCATTATTCTGCAAAAAAGTGTTCCTGCACTGAAAGCACAGCTTAGAGCTGTACGGGAGCAGATGACCGCCCAAGCGGATATACGAACGAGCGCAAATCTTTCTATAATTTAGTCACTGACTAGAATTCAGACGATCTTTAAGCGCATGAAGCATCTAACGGACTCAGGAGCCTTTAATTGAAGCTTTTCCTCAAATTTGGCCGGCGTTCGGACTCCAGTAGAAATCCCGAGCGATGAGCGTCTCGGATCGTCTTCAAGCAGGCCCTAATCATCTTCCACCAAGGCAAGGCTTACGGACCCAGATGACATTATTTGCACGTTTATCGCCTTTTGAGCATAGTATCGGACTCCAGTGCAACTATTTGGTTAAAAGAGCTACTAATTCACCGTTTTTCATGCCAATAGCGACTATTGTGTCCGATATCTTGCCAAATCTCGATGATTGTTGCATTTAAGTGTTGCTGGGTCCGTTAGCTATATCAGCTCGTATACAAAGAGATTGCCAACGCAAAAACGGGGATATCCCAGCAACCATAAATGGCTGTTAGGATCCCCCCCGAAAATTCAGTACCTACTATTGTGCCTTACTCTTACGCGCCTTACTCTTACGCGCCTTACTGTACATCCACAATCCTGCCAACATCCCCACTATAGCAACACCGGTCAATACGCCTTGAACGAAATCCATAAAAGTGGAGCCATCCGGAAGCATTCTACTAACCGAAGCCAGTGATACCGAACTCATTAAAAGCATAATGGTATATTGTTCGCTTGTAGACATCATTAGCACTCCTTAAAAGTTATATGAGGCCTTCTTAGATCTTGTATGCTTTCATTGCTTTTCTGATTTCTTTAATACTTGGGCGTTTGCCGTACATCAGTACGCCGGTACGATAGATCTTGGCTGCCAGCCATCCGAAGATGAAGGTAGTCACAAGCAGGATCAGCAGCGATACAATGACTTGCCAGATCGCCACCTCACCGACACCAATTCGGAGCAGCATCGTCAATGGTGAAGTGAAAGGTACATAACTCGCTATCTTAACCACTAGAGTATCGGCATTGGAGATACTGAACAGTGGAACATAGAACGCTACGAAGCCTAACATCATGATTGGCATTACCGCCTGACCGAGATCCTCCGTACGGCTGACAATCGAACCTACAGCCGCATACATCAAGGCATAGAGGAAGTAACCAAATACGTACAAGACAAATCCATAGAGCAGCAAGTTAATATTGAGCTGGCCTAAATCGAGATCAAAATCCGCCAATACGGTTGCGTTATGCGGGAGCGTCAAATTGACGACGATCGCTGCGACAAAGATCCCAATTTGCAATATTCCTACTAGGAAAACACCGATAACTTTACCGAACATTTGCGCTAAAGGTGAGGCACTTGTAATGAGAATCTCCATAATCCGCGAGCTTTTCTCAGAGGTTATCTCAGCGGCAATCATGTTGCCTGTCATCATAATGGACATAAAGAACAACATAAGCATGGCATATACGATAATGTAGTTAATGGCCGGAGTGTCCTCCTGAGAGCTTTCACTGCCACCGCCTGCGTTAAGCTGTTGTGTAGTAATCTGCACTGGTGTTGACATTGCAGCAATCTGTTCAGAGGTCAGCTTGTCGCCAACGATGAATTGTGTGTTTGCTTGCTGAAGTGCATTTTGAAGATAAACTTGAACATCTCCGTTTAGTTCTCCATCATTACTGTGATAAGTAACGGGTGGAAGCCCTTCACCAGTAGGTTCTGCAAAAGTAACATAACCTTCTACTGTCTCTTCATCTAATGCTTTCTTTAACTCGGCATCATCCGCAGAAGCATATTGTACTATCTTAGCCTGTGGCATGCCCTCTGGCGCAGTATAAGCCTTCAACAATTCTGCAACCTGATTTCCCTCTTCAGCAATCACAGCAATTTGAGTAACTTCACTTTTGGCCGAATCACCCTTAAACTGATCGATGATATAGGGAAGATTCATCCCTATGCTGAGCAATAATACTAGAATCAAAGTAGTAATCATAAATGATTTCGTTCTAACTTTATTTTTAAAGGTAAAGCCGATAATTGTCCCCATCTTATTCATTAGATTCACCCACCGCTCTGATAAAGATTTGGTTTAACGTAGGTTCCTTGATTTCAAAATGCTCCACTTCACCCTGTGCTATCGCCTGCTGTAAAATACGCTGTGCTGCACCGATCTCACTGATCGATAACAGATACCCACGCTCCAGCCGTTTCACTGCTGTAACGCCTGCGATGGACTCCAGACCTTTTACCTCATTAGCTGTACGCAGCAATACTTCTTCCCGCGGGTAGCCATTCTTGATCGTGCGGATATCCCCTTGAACGACCGTATTGGAACGATCGAGAATCGTAATGTTACGGCACAGCTCTTCTACATGCTCCATCCGGTGCGTAGAGAAAAGGATACTTGTTCCCGAATCACGCAATTCTTTGACCGTATCTTTCAGCAGCTCCACGTTTACTGGGTCCAGCCCGCTGAAAGCTTCATCTAGAATCAGAATCTGCGGTTTATGAACGACAGCGGCGATAAAGCCCATTTTTTGCTGATTTCCTTTGGAAAGCTCTTCTATCTTTTTATTGTAATAATCCGGAACCTCAAATCGATCCAGCCAATAGCGCAAGCTCTTATCTGCATCACTAGCTGACATCCCACGCAGGCGGGCTAAGTAAACGATTTGATCGCTGATCTTCACCTTAGGATATAGTCCGCGTTCTTCGGGCAGATAACCCATAAGTTGCTGCAGTTCACTGTTGAAAGGCTTCCCGTTATACAAAATTTTGCCCTCATCAGGGTAGATTAGGCCGAGTACCATACGCATCGTGGTTGTTTTTCCCGCGCCGTTCGCCCCCAGTAATCCGTAAATTTCCCCTTTACCTACAGTTAGGTTAATTCCGTTTACTGCGGTTTTTTCTCCATATTGCTTAACTACACTTTCCAGCTTTAAGGCTTCCATTTCTCTAGTCCCCTCTCTTGTGGTCAATTAGAATAGGACGATGACCCTGTGTCCATAAACTTAATATTTCGTCCAGTTCCAAACTGCGGCTCTTGATAACCTTTACGCCCAAGTTATGAATGCGTTTCTCGTTTTCAGAAAATTGTTCTATGATAAAAGAAGCTACACCCGGTGTATCCATTGTAAAGTGCAAGCCTCCTGGCAACTCAGCCGATAACTCCGCAAGCTCCTCTTCATCCGCAGCATTCACCCAAACCTCGGTCCAAGCACCGAACAGACTGTCTTTTTCAGCCATGCCCAGCAGTTCTCCCCGATGCATAAGGACGATATAATCCGCCAGCCGCCGCACCTCATCCACAATGTGTGTGGAGATGATGATCGTTGCGTTGTTCTCATCCATATATTTACGAAGTGTCTCGATCATAATCTTCCAGGCAAAAGGATCAAGACCTGATGAAGGTTCATCCAATAGCAGCAGACTTGGCCGCGCCGCAAGTGCTGCAGCAATTTCGAATTTCCGACGCTCCCCTTTAGACATCTTCGAAAGTCTCATATGATACGGAACCTCCAAGCGATCCATCAGCTCCTGAAAATATTGATCGTCCCAATTTGGATACCAATACTTCCGAAATCGAGCTGCCTCCTCTGCATTCCAGTGGTTCTCCTCAGTAATTGACGTTTCAGGAACATAGGCAATGGTCTGGCGAAGCTCCAGAGACAACCCACTATCATACCTGTTCTCAAACCAATATATCTCGCCTTCCTCTGGATTAGTCAGCTGCATCAGCAGATTCAGCAGTGTGCTTTTGCCGGAACCATTCTGACCTACCAAAGCTGTAATATATCCTTTAGGCATATTCAGGGTCAGCGGCCCTATCGTCTTGTTTCGCCGCCGTTTAAGTACATTCCGCAATTCTATAGCCATCTGTACCATATGAGTAAGCGCCCCCCTCTCAATCCTTTTCTCTATACTTGCGTTCTACAATCTCCATAAAAATCTGTTCAAGTTCATCCTTGCTGCAATGTACCGATCGGCCGATATCCACTGCACTTTCAAGTGCTTTGCCAACCGTTTCCCGTTTATATTCTTCCATTGCTCCGTCACCTACATGGGATACAAAGGTACCTGTTCCTTGTCGCGTTCGCAGCAAACCTTCGTTCTCCAGATCCTGATATACCCGCCGCACGGTAATTACACTGCATTTCAGATCTCCTGCGAACTCACGAATTGAGGGCAGCAGCGTACCTTCTGTAATGACTCCGCTAATGATTAATGATCTAAGCTGAGTCTCTATTTGATGATAGAGGGGCTCTGCACTATTTTCGTTGATTTGTACCGGTATCCACATTATTTACACCTCGCCTTCCACTCTAGCGTGCTAGAGCGCAGTCCTTGCCATTTCCGATTTTTTATACGAGATTGCGACTTTTCAGCCGATGTATAGTCCATTTAGAGAATAATTGCACAGATATTGTCCCCAGCAGAAGTGACCCCCACATGATCGGAGATAACAACCCCCACTCCTTGGAATAGGAGATACTGTATAAGAACAAACTGCCTCCGCCCAGTGTAACTAGGAACGATGTTGCCCACGATAAAACTACGATAAGCAATGTTAGCCATAGATAAGCTTTGCCGCTAAAAAGATATTCAATAAAAATATATAGACCCGAGACCATGAATCCGAAGCCGAGCCAAGTAATCGCAAAAGCTATATACGAAGGAACCGCCAGTTCTGTCCGGAAATTCTCTCCTAACAAGTAAATAATACCGAAGAATAACGTACCATTTAGTGTAAAGGAGCCCACACCCTGAAGTTTCCTCCGCGATAATATTACTGCAGCTGGAATCGGTAAAGTCCGTAAGTAAACCAACATTTTTGTGTAAGAGTCTTCACTCCAATATTTCATGGAGCGGCGAGAGAATGTTAATCCCAATAAGGGGATAAAGGAGAGAAATAAGAAATCCGCTAGCATCGTCCGATCCTGCTCACCTAGTACATCATTTGCTATCAGGCTAGTCAGTCCACCAAGATAACTCATAAAAACAACTGTTATTACGAGGGTCCCTAATATTTTTAATTTGTCTCCGCGAAAATCAGAGCGCAACATAAACCATGAATCTTTTAATGTTCTCATCAATGCTAACCTCGCTTTACAATGTCTTCAGCGTCTAGCAGAAGCAGGTGTTCATATCCCTGTGCTTACTGTATATATCTATATACACAGTATATGACCTTAATTTTACATTGTCAATCCTGTAACTGGAAATTATTCAAAAGAAATAGGAGGTTTGGGCAACCTCATACTTCAAGTTTATGGAGATACTCTCAGACGTTAGGTACCGCTTATTTATTGAGATTAACTACAATGAGGGAGAATTGAGGGGGAATTGAGGTAGAATGCTACGGGGCGAATGTAACTGGGATAATTGAGTTTATTAGATAATTCATTCAGTGGAATGAATTAGTAAGAGCTCACTCTCTGCTTCTATGCAACGTGTTGGTGTGATGTGCGTTGAGAGAGGCGGGTGGCGGAGCAGATACTGGTTCGGGTTAGGGTGCTAGTGCGGCTGTGGTGCTGATTCGGGGGTATGATGCGTGTGCGGCGAATGGTGCAGTTCCGATTGTGTGATGCGGGTATGGCGGATGGTGCGGTTTGGGTGCGGGATACCGTTTCGGCTGCTAGTGCAGTTTCAGGTGTGGGATATGGGCGACTGCCGGACGGAATAGAAACATTAGGGAAAAACTCCCTAAAATCAGCCAAATAGAGCTTAGATTACGAGCTTTTAGGGAATTCCTCCCTAAAAATTCAGCTATTACTCTGTTATTGGGTTAATTCCATTCAATTTTAGGGAGGATTTCCCTAATTATGGCCTTTTTTAGCTAATTTCGTTCATTTTCAGGGAGGTTTTCCCTGATTACGTCTTTTTCGAGCTAACTTCATTCAATTTCAGGACAGATCCCCGAAACTCCAAAAATGAAAATAAGCCCATTACCCGCAATCCCTACTCAGGAACAGACAGATATATAGGCTTATTTCATAACCATTTACGGTTCTACTCTCTAATACTCTTCATTCGCTCAACGCACTAAACTCTGTGCTCTATTCAAGCACTTATTTTACGCACCCAAAATAACTTCCCACACCGGCTTGGTGTGTCCACCTGGATACAAAACATACAACAGCACGTACACCATAACGCCTGTAATCGCTGTGATAAACCAAATTATCGATGTCACTCTGCCCCACTTACGGTGCTTGGAATACTTCGCCTTGAAACCAAGAGTTAACGTAGTAAGTCCGAATACCGCAGCTACGGTTGCCAGGACGATATGGAAGATCAGAAACACTTGATAAATCGTCTTCAGTTCATCCGGACCGCCCCATGAGGTATTCCCCACAAACAACGTTCTCGATACGTAAACAATAAAAAACAGCAGCGCAGCGATAGCGGCAGCAATCATCGTTTTCTTATGCGCCTCGCGTTTGCCCTTGATAATGAGCCACCAACCTATAGCCACCAGCACCGCGCTGAGCACGATGAATGACGTACTAATAGTCGGGAACACTGTGAAAATATCCATGATTCTCCCCCTCGGCAGTCTACCAGTTATGCACGGTTCAAGTTGCTCTCCTGAAGTGTTGAGGATGGCGTCGACAATTCATCGTCGTCTTGTCCGTTCTCTTTTTTATACCAATGATAGAACACATAAGCAAGCATAGAGGCAAAAATAAATTCCTGAATGAACTTCATCGCGATGCCTCCCACCTGTTGATCCACCTTCGGCGACATCACTTCAAAGAATGCAGGACCTCCAAAATTCTGAAGTAAAACAGTGGGGTCACCCGAGATACAATAGCCCATAGCACGCGCCCAAGTCTCTGGATCACTGTAAGTGGCGTAGAGCGGATGATCGGCAAATATAATCAGCCCGCAAGCTGGCGTCAGCAATACCATGTTCAGAAAAATAAACCCAATCTTCCCAAGCCCACTCGCCATACGATGTTCCGGCAGCGGATTAATCAGCGTCCACCACATTAAAGCAGAGGTCAGGAACAAAATAATGTAATAAACACGATGAACAGTAAAATGCAACATCACATAATCATGAATAACAGGAATATGGTACAAGGAAAAAAGTCCGTTAAACAATAGGGCAGCGACCACTGGATGAGCTAAAAAAGATAACCGCCGAAGCGGATTCACCTTTAGTATCCTGCGCCAGATAAAATCTGGAATGCCAAGCATAATCAGCGGCACCGCTACCAGATAAGACAAGGCCATACTGACCATGTGGAAGGAAAACATCATATGCCCTAAAAGGCTAATGGGTCCTCCTTGTGCCAGATAAAGGGCAAGCATCCCACAGACAAATAACGCTCTACGCCAAAATGGCACCGTAACTGAATCGGCATAACGCCCAGCAATCGGACCAATCCACACAAAATAACCTGCTGTCAGCAGCAGCATTACCGCTAGAAAAAGCGGACTCCATAGTTCAGCAAAGCTAAAGTATTCTAATCCCAGCATAATCCCAACCTCCTAGCGCAGGAATTCTTATATCTAAACATCAAAAAGAGGGGGCATCGCAGCCCACCTCTTTCATTATTGTCCGTTAGTTCCACCAAACCCAATACAGCGACATAACAATACAGGTCCCAGCGATAAAGAAGCCGCCCAGCATGAAGAGAATCGGCAGAAGATGCCCTTTATCTTTTAGGTGCATCCAGAAGCCCATCTGTACAATCACCTGAAGAACAGCCATTACCAGCAGCAAAATAATCGCAAAGGTTGCATTTACTCCCCCAGCCGCAACAGCGGCGAAAGCAATCAATGTTAAGACAATGGAGAAAATAAAGACAACAATATGTTTCTGTGGTCCTTCATGCCGATGACGTTGCTTATACCCGCCGCTATCTGGCATATGCTGATCCGTCGTCATAGTGCCTAGCCCACCTTTCCGAGTAGGTATACAACCGTAAAGATGAAGACCCATACCACATCGATAAAATGCCAGTACATGGCTGACACATACACTTTTGGTGCAGTAACTACCGTTAACCCCTTGCGGGCGAGCTGCCCGATTAAGATGGAGATCCAAGCGATCCCGAAGGCTACGTGCGCACCATGAAATCCTACCAGTGTGTAGAATGCCGAGCTGAATGCACTTGTGGTCATTCCGAATTCTTCGTGTCTTACATATTGAGTAAACTCATAGATCTCCAAAACCAGGAAACCTAAACCTAAGACTACAGTCACTAAAAGCCAATTCCGTAGCAGTGCCGGCCGATTTCTGTGCATCGCTTGAATAGCGAATACACTCGTCAGACTGCTTACCAGCAGGATGAATGTTGCAGCGGCTACTAGCGGCAGGTGAAACAGTTCATTCGCCGAAGGCCCCTCATTCGTCTGATTACGCAGTGCGAGGAAAGTAGCGAACAACGTGCCGAACAATACCGCTTCGCCGCCTAGAAACAACCAAAAGGCAAGAACCTTGTTGCGTCCTTCGAGCGTAGCTTTTTCCGGCTCGTGCGGAAAGGTATCCTTAGAAGCTTCTGCATGTGCCGTTGTCATGTCCGCTCACTTCCTTCCAGCTCTTCAGGTTCAATATGCCATCCGTGATCATCATACAGCGAACGCATCAGCATGGATCCAAATGTAATAATAAGACCGATGGCTGTAACGATATAATTATTAAACAGGAAGCTCATAAAAGCATTGCCGAATTCATCACGGCTAAACATAAAGCCAAGCCCAGCGATAAAAATTCCGATAGACATCGTAAACGGTAAAATCGTTGCCGACGGCATATGAATTGAGCCCACCGGCTCTGCTGGTGTCATGCCTTTATTCCCTGCTACTTTTTCTTTCCAGAAGGCATCAATCCCCCGAATAAGAGGTGTTTGCTTGAAGTTATATTCTGGCGGCGGTGAAGGAATGGTCCATTCCAATGTACGTCCATCCTCCCACGGATCATTGCTTGCATCCGCTGGTTTTCTGGAAGTCAGGAAGATGTTCACCAAGAAAATAATCATACCGACACCCATAAGTCCTGCACCGATGGTACTGACTAGATTCAGGAAATCAAATTGCTGATTAGGTAAATAAGTAAATACGCGGCGCTGCATCCCCATAAGCCCAAGGAAATGCTGTACAAAGAAGGTCAGATGGAATCCGATGATAAACGTCCAGAAAGTCCACTTGCCCAGCTTCTCACTCAGCATCCGTCCGAACATCTTCGGCCACCAGTAGTGCAGACCTGCGAACAGGCCAAGCACCAAGCCACCAACAATAACATAGTGGAAATGCGCTACGACAAAATACGTATCATGGAACTGAAAGTCAGCAGGTGCGGACGCCAGCATCACTCCAGTTACTCCCCCCATAGTGAAGGTAGGAATAAATCCAACAGCGAACAGGTTAGGGGTTGTGAAACGTACTTGCCCGCCCCACATCGTGAACAACCAGTTAAAAATTTTAATCCCGGTAGGAACCGCAATTAACATCGTTGATACGGAGAACAACGCGTTAGCTACAGGTCCAAGTCCAGTTGTGAACATGTGGTGAGCCCAGACCATGAAGCCTAAAAAGGCGATCAAGATGGTTGCAAACACCATGGAGCTATATCCGAACAGTCTTTTACGCGAAAAGGTTGGGATGACCTCGGAAATAATCCCGAAGGCAGGCAGAATGAGAATGTAAACTTCCGGATGACCAAATATCCAGAAGATATGCTGCCATAGCACTGGACTTCCTCCGGCTCCAACTTCGAAGAAATTGGCTCCGAGAATCCGGTCGAATGTCAACAGTACTAAACCTACTGTTATTGCTGGAAAAGCAAACAAAATAATGGCGGAAGTGATAAATGTGGTCCAGGCGAACATCGGCATCCGCATATAGGTCATTCCCGGTGCACGCATCGTAATGATCGTGGCTAGAAAGTTAATCCCCCCGATGAGGGTCCCTAATCCGGCAATTTGTAAGCCGATCGTATAGAAGTCTACACCGTGTGTAGTGCTGTATGTACTCGTAGATAGTGGGGTGTAGGCGGTCCACCCGGCGTCAGGAGCGCCACCCATAACCCAGCTAAGATTCAGTAGAATCCCGCCGAACAGGAAGGTCCAGAAACCAAGTGCATTTAGAAAAGGAAAGGCTACGTCACGTGCACCGATCTGTAGCGGAATGACGGCATTCATGAGTGCGAAGATGACTGGCATGACGCCGAGGAAGATCATCGTCGTACCATGCATGGTTATGAGTTCATTAAACGTTTGTGCATCCAAAAAGTTATTCATCGGCTTGATGAGCTGCCAGCGAATCAGAAGCGCTTCAATTCCCCCGATGCCAAAAAACAATCCTCCGGCCCATAGGTACAAAATCGCGATTTTTTTGTGATCGACGGTAGTAAGCCAATCCATAAGTCCTGTATGGCGCTTCACACTGTGGCCGTGCCCCAGAGGCTTGGATGAATTCAAGGTATGCGCTGCTTGAGCCAAAGTTCGTCCCCCCTTTTCGAAAGTTCCGCCCGCCTTTAGGCTAAGGCATTAGTCCAGCTTATAGTTGGCCAGATACTCTGCAATGCCATCAATCTCAGCATCACTCAGGCCCAGATCTTTGGGGTTAGGCATCAGATTGCCTGGTTTTACGGATTGCGGGTCGTGCAGCCAGGTTTTGAGATTCTCTTCAATCGGCGCACCATCTTCCCTCGTGTCGTCGTTGAGCAGAATTCCAGCAATCGACTCCCGAGAACCAATTCCGGTCAAGTTCGGCGCATTATTAATCCCTTGATCGCCTACAGCGTGGCAAGTCAGACATGCCGCTTTGAACTTCTCAGCTAAAGCAGGATCCTCCGGCAGCACAGCGACAGGCGTTTTCATCGAATCAATCCACTTCTGAAATTCCTGTTCACTAACTGATTTCACCTTAAATTCCATCAATCCATGAGAAGGCCCACATAGCTCCGCACATTTCCCACGGTAAACGCCTTCATTAGGCGCACTAAAGCTAAAGCGGTTAATCGTTCCAGCTGGGTTGGTATCGATTTTACCGGAAAGAGAAGGGACCCAGAAGGAGTGCAGCACATCTTTAGTTTCCAGTTCAAAGGCGATATCTTTGCCCACCGGAATAATCAGATCCTGTGCTGTAGTTACCTTATAATCGGTATACTCAAACTCCCACCAGTATTGGTGGCCGGTTACTTTAACCTTGATCGCATTCTTGTCATTGGAATGATCATCTCCAGCGGCAAACACTGCTTTCACCGTTGGCACGGCCAGTACTACAACAAGGATAAGCGGAATAACTGTCCAGAGAATCTCAAGTTTAATGCTGCCCTCAACCTGCTCAGGGATTTCATTCTGACCCGGTCTTCTGCGGAAGCGGATCAGTACATAAGCTGCAATCGTAAAGACAATCAGCAGCACCACGATCATAATGCTGATCGACAGCTCCATTAATCCGTAAGATCTGTCTGCTGCAGGTCCCTGTGGTCTGAGTACTGACAAGTCCTCACGACCGCACCCGGCAAGAAAGAGTCCAAACATAGCGGTCATGGGAAGGAGTCGCTTTACAGCCTGCCACGTTTTCATCATTGATCTACCCCGCTTTTCCCGATTTCGTAGATTCCTGTTTTTTTCTGTCAATTATAACAATCACTATTAATATAAGTTTAAGGGAAAGTTTTGTCAATCGTTCACAACTAGTTCACATTGTAATTTTCGACACAATAAACCCTTGTCCCATCTGGATTTGATGGCATTTTATGAAAACGCAAACAAATAAAAAATAATAAAGAAAGCGCATACACTTTAAAATGTGTCTATTAATTCATTTGACTATTCTATGAGGAAGACTTTTCCTTATTCGTAAATGGGCATACAAAAAAAACCGATTCCAGCAACAAAAGTTGCTCGGGCACGGTTTATAAGAATCCTCGTGGATGTTATTACTCAAAATGATGTCTAAAGTTAAGCAAGTGACAAACGTATCTGTTAGCTAGGAGACGGATGAATTCATCCGTACCAACTCGTGTTCCACGACCATGGTCAGTTCCTCTTCATAGCCTCCTGTAATCCGATACTTTCGGACGTACTCCTTTACGAATTTCTTGGGATCTTTGGGCCGGAAAATGCGTGTCATTTCCCGTAGACTTTCCTTGACTTCGTTATGACCTTTACTTGCCATGATCAGTTCCCTCCCAAAACATTGAAAATGAATGCTCCGTTGTAGAGAATGCATGATGAAAAGTACGCCGTAACCTCGAATGCAAGTGAAGTATCCATTACACATACGTGGCTTGCACTATCCGTCAAAACGTGGAATCTAAAGCTATGTCTAGCCTTTGAAACACCGCCTTGCCGGTGAAGCAGGTTCGTCGTGATTTGGGCTGAGAGTAAGGACGCCTGATGAACGATAGCTCCTTGACACTTTTATTACCCGAAGAGCCACTTACTGAATCACTCCTTTCGGGCCTTATCGTTATATTGTATCATATTCCGGATTAACTTCCACCTTTCCTTGTAAAATGTACTATTTGGAAAATATTATTTTTTTACAACTCTCTTCGTAAGTCATATGTCTCCAAACTGGTTAAAATATAATAACCAATACAGCAAGTGAAACTGCATTTATCAACAAATGAGAAGGAGATCGTTATGGTCCAGCCTGTAATTCCCGTAATGACTACCGCAACGCCAGAGGACACAGCTACACGCCGGGAGGGTCTTGAACAAGCCCATCAAGCTATCCTAAAAGAATATCCCAAGATGCATAGCATACTTATTGTGCGCCATGGCAACCTTATCTTCGAACGTTATTATAACGACCATCATGCTGGAGCATTAAATGATCTCCGTTCTGCTACCAAAAGTTTTGTCAGTGTCCTTACGGGAATCGCTATCGACCGTGGCGAGATGCCTGATCTCCATATTTCTGTATCTGAGGTACTTCACAAGCATATTCCATACCTTCACTCCCCACATCTCTCAAAAATCACACTCCGTCATCTTCTTACCATGACTTCCGGCTTTAGCTGGATCACAGGGAAGAAGCTCGGTGAACCTCTCGTCCGGAACCTCCATCGCAGCCGCCGCTGGGGTTCCTTTGGCCTTAGCTTGAACATTATTCCAGAACATATCGGCCAGTTCCAATATCGAAGCATCGACTCACATCTAATCTCGATGATGATTAGTGAATCTACAGGTCTTGATGCATTTTCCTATGCAGCACAGCATTTATTTACTCCACTCCGAATGGCTAATACCGCTTGGTTACCTAGTCCCGAAGGACATAGCATGGGCCATATCGGCTTGCACTTAACCTCTCGGGATATGGCTAAATTCGGAATCTGCCTGCTGAATAATGGAGTGTTTGCAGAGCAGCAAATCATCCCAGAGCATTGGTTGCAGGATGCACTTACCGCTCAAACTAAGGGATATCCAGCGTTTGGTGATTACGGATATCAGTTTTGGATCGGTACGATGAGCGGGCAGCCCTACAAACTCGCCCACGGGCATGGCGGGCAGCAGATTCTGCTCTTCCCCAATCTGGATACTGTCGTGGTCTTTACAGCAGAGAGCAAGACAAACAACTGGAAGAACCCACGCAAGCTGCTTGAAAAGTATGTTCTCCCTTCAATGAGCTAAACATACTTTTTCCTGACAAGTCATAGGCTTGTAAGGAAGAAGGATTCGAACAATCAAGCCCCTTCTTCTCCAAGCAGAAGGAGAGTGAGCCTATTGTCCCCTTTTAAATCATCTACCGGATTGCCCGATAATATAGCGGGCGCGTTGTGTTACTTTTTCCCTTTTCTCGGCGGCGTCGTCTTTCTCGCATTGGAGAAACGCAGCCGCTTTGTGCTGTTCCATTCGCTGCAATCACTGATTACCTTCGGAGTGCTGATGATCCTCCACGTTCTAACCGGATTGGTCCCTTTCCTCGGTCCCTTGATGAGTGCACTCGTCTCTCTCTGCAGCTTTGGAGTGTGGCTGCTAATGATCTACCATGCCTTAAGTGGCAGGTGGTACAAACTCCCTTGGGCAGGTGATATCGCAGAAAGTCAGATTCGCCATCTGTAATCCCCCCCCAAAAAGCAGTCCCTCTGATCGCTGAAAAGTATTCCCTTTTGCCCATCCACTCCTTACAATGTAGAAAGGGCATCAATGGAATTCTACAGGCTGGAGGAAATTATATGTATCTATTTATCATAAACCCACGTTCCGGCGGGGGAGCAGGCGGCCGGACCTGGCATACTGTAGAGGCGCTCATGAAGGAGCGTTCGCTGCCTTTCATGTCCTTGTTTACGCACAGCGTAGAGGGTGCAGAAGCCCTTGTTTTAAATACACTAAAGCATCGCGAGGATTGGAAAGCTGTGATTGTAATCGGTGGTGACGGCACGCTCCATAGCATTTTGGGTGCACTTTGCGGTAAAGATATCCCCATGGGCGTGATTCCTGCCGGCTCCGGCAACGACACCGCCCGGGGGTTCGGCATCCCGCTTTCGATAGAAGCCGCGCTGGAGGCCGCCCTTAGTGAGCGGTATATCGAAGCAGACCTGCTTTCAGGAGCAAACGGACTGACCGTAACAGCCGTTGCCAACGGCTTTGATGCTCAGGTGGCCGAGAATGTGAATGCCAGCCGTTACAAACGGCTGTGCAATGCCATTGGAGCAGGCCAGCTGGCGTATATCATCGGCATATTGCATACGCTGATGACGTTCAAGCCCTGCCGGGTAAGTGTAGTCTGCGACGGCACGGAGCATGCCTTCGAGAAGGCATGGCTGGTCTCGATCTGCAACCTGCCCAGCTACGGCGGCGGGCTTTTGATCTGCCCGCAGGCAAAGGCCGATGACGGCCAGCTCGACGTCTGCGTCGTGCACGGGTGCAGCCGCGGGCAGCTGCTGCGGCTGTTCCCTACGGTACTGAAGGGCAAGCATGTGGCGTTGCCCTTCGTGTCTATGCTGCGCGGACGTAGCGTAGCCGTAGGCTTTGCCGAGGCCCGGCCTGCGATCGGCGACGGCGAGAGCCTCGGCAAAGGGCCGCTGGCCGTTCGCTGCGAGCCGGGGGCGCTGCGGGTGCTATCGCCGCTGGCGGCGGACAGCGTACAGCTGCCCGTCGACACTGCAGCGGCATGCGGCAGCAACGGGTAACCTGACCCGTGCATACCATACACACAAAAAACAGCAAGCGACTGGTTCATTACCAGTTCGCTTGCTGTTTTGTATATCCTATAGCTTTTGTTTGAGCATTCATTCCTAAAGCCTCAAACAAGAGGCTCTTCCTCGTCTTCCACGAAAGTGACTCTTCCGTCCTCCAGTGAAGCAATACGCACAAGTGATTCTACGCGATATCCCGCTTCCTGCAGCAGCCGATTCCCTGGCTGGAACGCTTTTTCGATCACAATGCCAATTCCAACCACACTTCCGCCCGCCTGCTCAACAATACGGGCAAGTCCGAAGGCGGCTTCACCATTCGCCAAGAAATCATCAACAATCAGCACCCGTTCTCCGGGAGCAATGAATTTCTTCGAAACGGTAATTTCATTCGTTTCTTTCTTCGTGAAGGAGTATACCTTCTCCACGTAAATGTCTTCTGTCAGCGTCAGCGATTTCTGCTTACGGGCAAAAATCAACGGAACCTCCAGCTCTAATGCTGTCATAATCCCCGGAGCGATTCCCGAGGATTCTATAGTCAGCACCTTCGTAATTTCTTCGCCAGCGAACCGGCGGATAAACTCACGGCCAACCTCGCGCATCAGGAAGGGGTCCATCTGATGATTCAGAAAAGAATCCACCTTGAGCACTCCTTGCCCGAGTACAATACCTTCTTTCAATACCTTTTGTCTCAACAGCTCCATAGTGCTCCTCCTTCTCCCATCATTAAATCCATTCTCCCCACATTACAGGCCTGTCGGCTTCTGAGGCAATAAATTTCCAACGATCGATTTTAAATTATGATCATCCTTGCTCTTTTCCTGACCGTTATCATAACCCGTAATTCGAATCTCCAAGAAATCTCCCGGATTTACCGGTTTAAAAATCAATTTCTCGCGGTCTTCCAGTCTCACGTTAAAATTCATATCCTTAAACATTTCGACCAGTTCTGCTTCTCCAGGAGATGCTCCCTTATCCAGAAACAATAGTCCACGCAATTTCTTAGGACCATCATTGTGCACCACTTCAAAATGAACGATACATTCCATGCTTCTCACCTCCCTATGATAATAACTACTGCGCCTGTTCTTCCCCATCATCGCCTTGATCATACATAACATATTTGCTATGAATTTTGCTGTAACGTTCTCCATAACGCTCTACTAATTCTGCGCCCATATCCTGCTCCAGCTCGAATAAGACCATTTCCTGTGTAAAATGATTCAACAACAGCTCCACTAACACCGGGTGCTCTGTTACCACTGCTTGTGCGGATCCATCATCATAACGCATCCCCAGCATACACCAGCTCCGGTCGATCACAAATGAGAACTTCCGTCCATCCGCCCGCTGCGAATCTTTTCCGAATGACGGCCATACCGGGTAAGAGGCAGCAGCAGCATTGCCACCGTCAAAAGCCCATAAAAGCCTAACGCCACGCAGTTCGGCCTGTTCAAGTTCGCTCCGCAGAAGCGACGCTTCCTCGCGCCACATATCCACCACAATCTCCTGCTCTGCCATGTTAAGCTGGCGAATCAGCGCCCCCATTACATTGCGGTCGCCCTCTACATTATAAAAAGAAGGACTAACAGGCCCCCCGCGAGGCATCTCACTTTCCATATAAGCCAGCGAAGCTTGAACTCTTCCCGAGATCATCGTCGCCAGCTCCTCTGGATTGAGAACACTATACCGCGCAGGCTCTCCTTCACCACATCGTACATATCCCTGCTGTGTTAGGCGCTGAAGCGCCGCATACACATTTGATCTTGAAACTCCGAGCTGTTTGGCAACCTCATAGCCAGAAGCCTGACCTTTAGTCGCAAGCTCGACCATGATTTTGGACTCCATCTCCGTGAAGCCCAGATTGCGCAGATGCAGCAGCAGCTGTTCCATCTTGTTGTCCCCCTAAGCCCTAAGCTGACTGATATCTGTACTATATTTGCTCCGATCCACAACGCGGGCACCATAAGGAGCCCTTTGGCAATTCATTCCGACAGATTTGACACTTAATCATATCACGTACACCACTGTCCTGGGTGACTGCGGACTCCTCCTGATGTTCATTCGCATTCCAATCGCGGATGCGACGATCCAGCTCAAGCTGTCTTTGTCTTTCCCGTTCCAGCTGATCAGCATGTCTGCGATCCCGTTCGATGTCATGTTCGTTCGCCGCATATTCCTCCAATGGCAGCTCATCATCCTCTGAAGGCAGAATCTCAGAATACACCATACTTTGCGGATGGAGCTTCATTGCAATCTCCTTCTCTTCATCCGTTAGCTCATCTGCACCATAGTATTGATCCTCATCCTCTTCGTCCTCATCCACAGTTTTGACGAATACGGGCGGTGAAGGAATCTTTCTTGAAGTGGTTAGCTCCTCCAGCTTACTTCCACACTTTGGACAAAAGTTTGCATCGAGCGCCACAACATTGCCGCAAGAACATAACCGTTCATTTTTCAGTTCAGCAATCCTTGCGCGTTGGACTTCGATTTTTTCCTGAAGTTTGGAACAGGTCCGTGCCAGTTCTACCATTTTGCCTTCAGCTACCGACATATCCTTAGTGCGATACCCTTCATAAAAAAGCCTGCCCATTTTCGTGAATTCCACTTCCATCTCACGTTCAATATCGGAAATAAGCCCGTTCAGCTTGCCAATCTCAACAGAGCTTTGTGCTTTTTCAGTAACCCGGCTCGCACTATCTTTGATTCGTTTCATAAAACTCATTACAGTTCCTCCCTCTCCAGCGATACGTGATTCTATCATACCAAATGTATCGAACAGATTCATTAATGTGCTTTAATACGCGATTTAGCGGAGAATGTTCCTATAAATTCTTATTTTCACTGATTTCAGACGTTATTTTGCGTCAGGGGTTCTACATCGGTTAAAATAGAATTAATCACAAATAACGAAATTGGGAGAGTTTCAGTGGAAGAACATGACAGCACACAGCTTACGCTAAAACAGATGCAGGTACACGTTAAGGATCTGCAACATTGGCAGGATAACGAGGATTTCACAAATCTTATCAATGAGTTTAAGTCTCTGCCAGCACTCTATCGCCATGCACTAAATGATCTTGAGAATAAAATCGATGTGATCAAAACGGAATGGCAGGTCCGTGACGGCTTCAGTCCCATCGAACATGTTAAATGCCGAATTAAAGAACCCAAGAGCATCCTGCAAAAGATGGAGCGCAAAGGTTTCGAGTTCAACTTGGAAAATATGGAGCAGCACATTCACGATATTGCAGGTATGCGGATTGTATGTGCTTTTGTTAAAGATATTTACCGTCTGGTTGATCACCTCAGCACACGCGAAGACATTCGCGTATTGGAGATCAAAGATTATATAGCCCATCCCAAGCCGAATGGGTATCAAAGCCTGCATCTTATCGTCGCAATTCCGCTCGTCCTGCTGGAAGGAACACGCTGGGTCAAAGCAGAAATACAGCTGCGAACCCTAGCCATGGACTTCTGGGCAAGTATGGAACATATTCTGTATTATAAATTCGATAAACAGCTCCCTTCGCATGTTGCTGAGGAATTGAAGGATGCCGCACGCGCCGCCGATGAACTGGATCAAAAAATGCTGCGCCTGCGCCGTGAGATTCTGGAACTTGCAGAAGGGGAATCCCCTGCCGGCGGGCAGGTTTAAGCTTTCATATTTCTACATTTCTCAAAAATTAAGGGGATGTCTCATAAGCCATGACAATGGCTGCTGGGACACCCCCTTCTTTTTAATCGATTAGGCCGTTTGATCGATACCCTTCGCCGCCGAAGCAAGGTGTTATCGGAGCCGATCTTATTCACAGATTAATCCTCCATTTTGCATAATAACGGACCCCAAAGTCGCTATGGACATAAAAAACACCAGATTTGTGCCCTTTTATATGAAATAGCTGCACTGGAGTCCGAAAACATGCTGGATAGGCGGTAAATGTGTGAATAACGCCCCCTGGGTCCCTAAGCCTCAACGGCTAATATTACATCCGGCATTCCGCTGTATTCAGCCTCAAGGCTTGCCAACCAAAGGCTTCCATGTAACGCCACCATCTGTAGTGGTCTGTAGAAATCCTGGACCCGCCAGCCAGCCGTTTTTCGGCGTAACAAACTGAATGTTTTCTGCCTTCGCGAATAGCTGTGATGTTGCAATCATCCTCCAGCTTACTCCCCCGTTGACAGTCGCCACCAGTTTGCCGCCCTCCTGCAAGGCCCAACCTTCCCGAGCGTTCAGCCATGTTGTTCTCACCGCCTCAGTACCGAGTAATTGAGGGCCCGGCTTCCATGTCCTACCTCCGTTATCACTTGTGTAAAACACCATACTTCGAATCCCATCGTCAACAATCTCCAGCGGCAGGATGCCTTTCATATTGTCTTTGCCTGAGAATTTAGGTGGATAACTATTACTGTAAGTAAATGCTGCCATAGCAGCCGGCTTCTTTAATTGTTCCGGCTTCCAGCTCTTCCCGCCATCCGAAGTTCTGAACGTTAAAATGTATTCTTGCCCATGGTTGCTGGAGGTGATCCAGCCATTCCGGGAATCCTGAAAGGTCATCCCTGTTGGATAGGCTTTAATACTCCCCGTTAGATTTCCGATTCGCTTCCAGCTGTTCCCGCCATCTGTCGTGCGATACAAGGATTTCTCCATCATCCCGAGACCAGGTTCTGAATCCAGCAGCACATACCCGTTATTCACATCGATAAAATGAATAAATCCGCCACTGTATCCTTGCTCCCAATCCTCCGTGACGGGAAGTTTTGTCTCCTTCCAGGTCTGGCCCTGATCAGAGGTATGATAGATCAGGACAGGTTGACCCATACCATGACTACTTATAATCCAGCCATTTGTGGCATTCAGGAAAAAGCTTGCTGCGGCAAAGATGCCTGTTTCTTGTGGAATAGGAACGATATTGCTGTCCGGATGGTACCAACTACTCCCTCCATCGTTCGTAGTCCATAATCCAGTCTCATCTATTCCCCACCCATGCTTTATGTCATTCATGCTAAATTTAGCAGGATACCCCTGCAAAGAATTCATATCCGTCTTCAGCTCAGCGGTATTTGTCCCAATACTCGAATCTAAACCAAACTTATCGTTTACCATGCAGGATTGCAGAAATAACCCGGCAATGATTATCGGGGCAAAAACGGCATATAGTCTCAAATGAAATCCTCCTTTTTCCATTTCCTTCTATTCTATAATCATAGACAGAGTTTAATAGTAAAAGGTTACAGAAGCTTTACACAAAGAAGCCGCCTCCTCAGATAGGATGCGGCTTCTTTACACTCCACTGCTGTTTAATTACGCCTTACTTGCTCGACGGGCAGCTGCTTCTGCTACTCGATTCATAATCAAAGTTAGGCCTTCTAGCGCCTTAGGTGTCTGAGGCAGCAAAGCTCCCCAGTCTTCCGTTACCGCTGCTACTACCGGCGATGAAGGAAATGGCCTAGCCGTAATCTCATGGAACTGCGGTCCCGGCTGGTGAAGCGAACCTTCAGCAGCCGCTTCTGCAAGCCATTCTCCAGAGGAAATTGCGGGGCCCTTGCGCTCTAGCCGTGCTAATTCCGTTGCAAGCTCACTAACTGGGGCTGCCTCTGTCTCAGAATCATCGGCAGCTATATCACTTTCAGCCCAAAGGGCAAATATTCCATCCAAGAGTTCTCCCTTAGTAAATCCTCTCAGAGAAAGCGCCAGCAGCGGTTCTTCAGCAAGTCGTTCTTTTATAAGCTGCAGAATCTCCGCCTGATCCTCTAACCCTTCACCCTCAAAGAGGGCCTGCTCCAGCTCTGTATCTGTAGGCAGAAGATCCAGTTCCGCCAGCCCACCCGTTAATCTCCCCTGCAACAATGCAAATACCTCATCCGGACTTAGCGCCAGACGCCGCAATATTTCTTTTCTACGGGCAGCATGCCATACTGGAACCTTCAGAGAGAGAGGTCGCTCCGGTCTTTGTCCCTGAGGAACAGCAGAAGTACCGACATTCCATTCACCCTTTGCCCGTGACCCTCCCGTCACTTTCCCGGGCGAAGTCGTCCATGCTGCTTTTACTAATCCAGGCACAACTTCCAGCCGCATCTCTAACAGTTCACTCATTGTTTGATCCCTCCGTATTGCTCATGTCTTTCCTTACATCCAATCCTGATCCTGCAGTTCAATAAGCTCCTTCAGTTCATGATTAGACATCTCGGTCAACCATGTTTCACCAGAACCAACAACCTGCTCCGAAAGGCTTTTCTTCCGCTCAATTAATTCGTCAATACGTTCCTCCAGCGTTCCTTGGCAAATCAGCTTATGAACTTGAACATTCTTATCCTGTCCAATTCGGAAAGCCCGGTCTGTCGCCTGATTCTCCACTGCCGGATTCCACCAGCGATCGTAATGAATAACATGATTGGCCCGGGTTAAGTTCAAACCTACTCCACCCGCTTTAAGAGATAACACGAAGAAGGATGGACCCTTGCCCTCTTGAAAATCATGCACCATCTCGTCACGCTCTCGTTTTGGAATCCCTCCGTGAAGGAACAATGGCGATGTACCATAACGCTTAGTAAGCTTGCTCACCAGCAGCTCGCCCATCGCTACGTATTGCGTAAAGATCAACACAGATTCGCCAACTTCAGCAATACTGTCCAATACCTCGAACATAACCTCCATTTTACCGGAATGTTCATTACGCGGACTCCGACCTTCTTCTTTCCGGAATAGCTGAGGATGATCGCAAATCTGCTTCAGCTTCGTCAGAGAGGATAACACCAGTCCACGGCGAGCCATACCACTGCTCTCCCCGATCACGCCGAGCATTTCATCCACAACACCCTGATACAGGGCAGCTTGGGTCTCGGTCAGCGGGCAATAAGACTTCAACTCCAGCTTCTCCGGTAAATCCTTAGAAATATCCGGATCACTCTTCAGACGCCGCAACAGGAAGGGTGATACCAAGCGATGCAGCTCCCGCAGACGCTCCCCACCCTCCCCAGACACATAACGCTGCCGGAAGGAATGATAGGTTCCTAAATAGCCCGGGTTTAAAAAGTGGAAAATAGACCATAACTCGCCAAGTCTGTTCTCTACCGGAGTACCCGTCATAGCTATGCGATGCGGCGCTGATAACTTCATCACACTCTGCGCCTGCTTCGTACGGTGATTTTTAATATATTGAGCTTCATCCAGCACCACTGTTGACCACTGAACATTAGCTAAATCCTCGCTGTCACGCCCTGCCAAGTGATAGGTCGTCAGTACGATATCATGACTGGTTGCCAGTTCTAAGAAGCTATCTCCCCGAACACGGCGTCCACCATGATGTATGTGTACATTAAGCGAAGGAGCAAAGCGCTGCAGCTCCCGCTGCCAGTTGCCAAGAAGCGAAGTTGGGCAGAGAATCAGCACAGGCTCCTGCTTCTCTTCAGGGGGAGCACTTAACGCCCGGTCCAGCAGGCAGGTGATAACCTGCACCGTTTTACCTAGACCCATATCATCGGCGAGACATACCCCAAAACCCAGACCACTGAGCTCGGCCAGCCACTGATAACCCCGCTCTTGATAAGGTCTTAAAGTTCCATGCAGACCTTCAGGTACGGGACGCACCGGAAGATTACGTAATACATCTCCGCGCATAAGCGATGCCAACAGCCCGGATGTCTCCATCCCAGTGACGGACATTCCTTTCCAGAGCCGATCTTCACCATCCTCGGCTTCTAGGCGCATCCAATCCGCGGCAGTCATTTCTCCGTTTTCATGGCGTTTCATATATCTAAGAACCTGGCGGATTTCTTTAGGATCTATCTCGATCCATTCCCCGCGGAAACGTACAAAAGGTACGCCAGCCTCTACTAATGCGTTTAGTTCTTCCTCACTAATCGCACTTTCTCCAAGCGAGGCCTCAATACGGAACGAGATCAGCTCTTCCATACCCAGAGCCGCGGGCGCAGGACTATCGCCCCCGTTCACGCCTGGCTGCATTTTCATCTTCATGCCAATGCGGCGGCGTCCTTCACGGCTCCAGCGCGAAGGCATCTGCACCGTTATTCCCCGATCGCGCAGCTGCTGCACCGTCTCCTTCAAAAAGAAATAAAGACGTTCTGGTTCCAAATCTGCCCCCGTAGGCGCAGGCTTAGCAAGAGCGCGCTGGATATCCGGCGATATCTTCGCAGCCCGGCCCAGCGCTATAAGCAGCTGCTGCTGGATATTGCGATAGCGTTTCCCCCATAACGTAAACTCTCGTTCCTTACTGCTCCAGATCGATTTGGCGGGAAACCAAAATTCCCCTTCTTCCTTATTCTCCGCCCAGAAGGTTAACCGCCAGACTTCATTATTGTCTTCTGGCGGCTCCAGCCGTAGCCCAAGACCCAGCTGCCCGCTCCGCGCTTCCTCTGGCTCTGAATGTGGCACATCGCTGCCAGCGGTCTCGTTCACAGTGACCAAAAGGTCCGTCACCTCTGCTGGAGTTCCTTGCACGGGTATATCTCGGCTTCCAGTGAGAAGGCTATTCCACCACAGTTCAGTTAAAGGAGAATAACCCCGGCGATAATTCGCTTTATAAGGGGTTAACTCACTTTCAATGCCCGCAATTACCTTTTTTATCTCAGCAGTCATTACAGCCTGCATAAAGGAGTAAAGCACATAAGCTCCAGCCTCATCGCGAGAGGATAGATCCCCTGCCTCTGCGATATGCGTTCCTAGTGCAAGAACAGGCATGGATGCTGCCAGCTGCAGAAAGATCTCTTTGTCCTCCTGCTTTCGGAAAGCTGGCGACCAGCAGACTGTCGCCGCCTGTTCTCCGCCGCGGCGACGTGAGCCCACGGGGCGTGGTGGCAAGGCTCCCGGCGTAATCCCGCCTGTACCCATCAGCTCCAGCGCAAAACGTGCCGCTGCTGCCCAGTAACGCAGTTCGCCACCTGGCTCCACTCCCTGATCTCGGCATAACGTCTCATCCCATGCCAGAAGCAGTTGAAATGCATCGCTAGGAACCAAGGCGAGCCCTTCGAACGTTCGTCCGGGCAATCCGCGCCGGGCTGGCTTCCCCTCTACAGGGGGAGCCGGATATTTCACTTCTGCCAGACGCAGAGCAGCAGTTGCAAAAGGACGCACTCCTCCCTGTAGCTCCATCCGCTTCACTACGCGAGTCCAAGCGTCAACCTTCGGCTCCGAAGTTTCGCCAGAGAAGCAAAATAAAACGTCCCCTAACCATATTGCATACAGATGCTTAGTCATCGGTGATCTCCTGTCTTTTAAGCAAGCAAAAAAAGAACCAGCCCCTCACCATCAGGAAGGGTAACTGCAACCTTTTCCGCGAGAAATAAATTTTGAAGCTATACAAGTAGAAGCCGCCTCTTCCTCTTTTAGAGAGGGGATGCGCTCCTGCGGTAAATATAAGGATAAAGAACTAGGACAAAACTTATATTTTCTTGAATCTTCATCTCTTCATCTTATACGAAAAAGCGCTGATTTAAAAACATTTCTGCATATTTTCTGTAGATTTTTATGAAATAAAGTTGAAGGATATAGAAACACCCAGTAATTTGATTCATTTAAAATACCCCGCACTACTGCCCTGCTATCCAAGAATGTTATGACTCACTAGTCACTTCTTTTCTTTTTATAGTCTTAATTGTGCCAAAAAGGGGTATATTCTAAATAAGCAACACCCTATTAAAAAAGCTAGGGAGTGAATTATTTGAGACGTTATAATCCTTATAAATGGTGGAACCTCGTATTCTTTGTGGGTGTAATTATCGTAAATGTGCTGGCGGTAACCTTGCCTTTGGGCGGAAACAGTACAGGAGAGATCTCTGACAAATATAAGACTTACATGACTCCTGCTGGCTATGCCTTCTCCATTTGGTCGCTGATTTATTTATTGTTAGCCGGTTTCGTTATTTATCAATTCCGCTCCTATACAAGCTCTAGGGATTCTGTACGAGTTATTTCGTTCTGGTTTATCCTGAGCTGTGTTTTTAATATGAGCTGGCTTTTCCTCTGGCAGTATCTATACATCGAGCTTTCATTGATTGCCATGGTGTTAATGTTAATTTCAATCATTGTTATCTATCGCAAATCGCGCCAGATCGCAAATCCTACTTCAGGTGAGAAATGGTTGATCAAGCTACCCTTTAGTATATACCTTGGCTGGATCTCTGTGGCTACTATCGTGAATGTTAGCGTTGTTCTAGAGAAAAATCATTGGGATGGATTTGGACTTAGCGGGATAACCTGGGCTGTGATCATGCTCTGCGTGGGGACACTGCTTGCGGTGTTAGTCAGCTATCCTAACCGAGACAGCATCTATCCTCTGGTCTTCGTATGGGCTTTCATCGCGATTGCCCTGGAACATAGAGAGGCTAATGCAGTCTTTGTGACGGGCACAATAACGGCAGGTCTTCTGCTGCTCTACAGCATTTGGCTATTGCTCACACCCCGCAGAAGATACAGCAGATACTGATTGTCCTTTTGATATTATAAAAAGGCAGGCTCAGAAGGTGATCCTTTTGAGCCTGCCTTTTTTGTAGATTAATTTAGAAGTGCGAAATCATATTTATTTTTTACGCGCTACCGCTTCGATCTCAACAAGGCCATCTTTTGGCAGACGGGCAACCTCAATGGCACTGCGGGCAGGATAAGGTTCTTTAAAGAAGGTGCTGTAAACCTCATTAACTGCTGCAAAATCATTCATATCCTTTAGGAATACAGTGGTCTTCACTACATGATCCAGTGATGCACCAGCCTCCTCAAGAATAGCTTGTACATTGCTAAGTGCTTGACGAGCTTGTTCCTGAACGCCTTCAGCCAAATTCCCTGTCTCTGGATTAAGGCCCAGCTGTCCTGAAGTGTATACCCAACTACCGGTGGTAATGGCTTGACTATAAGGACCAATGGCTCCAGGTGCTTTTGTAGTAGCTACTTGTTTTTTACTCATCTTGTTACCCCTCTCCATTAAACGCTGATCATTTATTGTCCATTGTAAGTCCTGTTCTCACCGTAATGCAAATTTATTAGCAGCCCGAAAAACTTATCGTTTTCCAATCACATGTATTACTTCATTCGTGTAGATATGCAAACCATGCGTGTCAGCAGAGGCAATGTTAACCATAGCTCTCGCCACAGTTACACCAGGTATGGCACGATATTTAGCCGCTTTGCCAACCATTACAAACTCCAGTGCTTTCATCAATCTAGCCGCGACGCGTTCTCCCAGTCTGAATTCCTCACGATGACCCAGCAGCAAGGAAGGCCGAAACAAATGCAGCCCTTGAAAACCGATATTGCTTAACGCTTCCTCTGCTCTACCCTTAGTCCGACTGTAGAAATTGCGCGATTTGGCATCTGCCCCCATGGATGAAACAACCAAGAACTGTTTAACACCGTGATCTCTCGCAATAGCAGCAGCTGCAAGCGGATAATCCAGATCGACACGTTCGAACTGCTCTTGTGAGCCTGCCTTCTTGATCGTAGTCCCGAGGCAACAGAAGATGGAATGAACGCCTTCGAACGAATCGCTATACTCCGCCAGGTTCTCCCAATCCACAACGATTTGCTTAAGCTTGGGATGTTCTAAAGCTAATGGAGTCCGTACAAGCACTCTCACCTCACCCCAACCTTCATGATTCAGCAATTCCTCCGTAACCGCTTTCCCTACTAATCCAGTAGCTCCTAATACCAACGCAATCCTTAACATGGAATAGTCCCCTTTACTTCTATTCGTCCTTTAGAATACGACGGCCCAGCAGGAATGCAAGAGCGATCATAAGCGTTCCCACTACCAACTGCATACCGTATACTTGGGTCCATTGCGGCCAGTGCGCAATTTTTTCATACAACTGTCCCCCGATAAGCGGACCAAAAAAGGATGATAAACCCGTAAGCGCCGCATAGGTCGCCATATACATAGGCCGTTCTTTTTTCGGCGTGTCTCCAATAATAAAATTAAACGCCAGCTGGTTGAAACCGCCTACACCTACACCAAAAACAATATGAGCGGCAAACAACACCAACAGCATCGGCAACACAGACAAGAGTCCCCACATTAAAGAGGACAAGGCAATAATCGGCAACGTAAAGAACAACAGACGTTTATTGCTATATTTTGCATTTAGATTGCCCCAAACGTAGAAACTGGCCATCATAAAAAGAGTCTGGGACACATTAAGCAGTGATAACGTTTCATAATTTATATGAAGTAACTGCAACATGACATACGAGTATAGCGGAACAGTTAGATTCTGCAGCAGCAACCAGGCGGCCAGAAACAAAGTAGACTTCATAAATAAAGTATCTTTAAGCGGTTTCTTAAACATCGGCAAAAATTTATGTTCTTCCGATTTCTCGAAAGGCACGTCGGGATAAAAAAAGAATACAACGACGTTAGAGATCGCGAAGATCCACACAACAATATAAAGAATCAGAAAGCCATGGCTCCCGGGATAACGATCCAAAACGATACCCCCACCATACATTACCAGACTACCGAGTGCATTCAGGAACGTATTACGAATCCCAAAATAACGTCCACGTACACGTGCTGGAACAAGATCGCTGATCACAGAGCTCCACAGCACACCACCCGCCGTATTGGCAATAAATGCAGTAGTATATAAGGCTATAAAAGCCATGACCCAATACTCTTTAGGAAAAATAAACGGAATTAGCCCCGTAGAACTCCAAAGTATCCTATGCAGGCCGATAAAAGTAACCATAGCCCATTTGCGGCTTGGCAGCTTCTGAATCAAAAAAGCTACCCCGATCTGCATCACATTAACCAAGGTGGTAAGCGCTAGCACAAATCCAATTTGACTTGAAGTGGCTCCTAAATATAGTAGGAATCCTGTTAGAAACTGCCCTTGCAGCAGTACCTGGAAAATGGTCGATGGCACACCTTCCCAGGTAGCAATGCGCAAATTTCTGCGATGTACTGAGGTTTTACGGACACGCTTTGAACTAGTAACTGTGTGCTTAGTTTCCATGTTGTTCATAGAGAGGGGTAACACTCCTTTGATGCGGCATTTGCTTCATTCTACTCCGCATCAATCTACTGTCAATACGCCAAATTAACAAATAATATTGGAGCTTACTCTTCTATGATTTCGAGGGGTAAATAAAGCGAAAAACGGCTCCCTTTACCTTCCTCACTTTCTAAAGTAATGAAACCTCCGAGCAGTCTGGCCAAATCATTACTAATAGAAAGCCCTAATCCTGTTCCGCCATATTTTCGACTAATTGTTCGATCCGCCTGTTGGAAGGCTTCAAAGATCATGGCATGCTTCTCTGGTGCAATACCAATACCGCTATCTTCTACCTCAAATACAATCCAATGCTTCACAATAGCTCTTTCCCCACGTTCCTCTTGACGAATACGGAGTGCGACATGGCCAGACTTTGTAAATTTAAAAGCATTAGAAAGCAAATTGCGCAGGATTTGCTGAATCCGCTGCGGGTCGGAATGAATCATTTGTGGAACATTTTTTTCCATATCAATATTAAATTCCAGTTCTTTTTGTTTCGCTGTCACAGCGAACTGCATAGCCAGAATCTCTGGAATCTCACTAACACTTAAATCTTCATTAATAATATCTAATCGACCTGCTTCCACTTTGGACAGATCTAATATATCGCCAATAATCATCAATAATTCTTCACCAGAACGGCGGATAATAGCTGCATACTCCCTCATTTCTGCTTCCGTAAGAGAATTATCATTGTCTTCAATTAATTGCGATAAATTAATAATGCTATTCAATGGCGTTCTAAGCTCATGAGACATATTTGCCAGAAATTCGGATTTAAATTGCGAAGCCATCATTAACTGATCGGCACGCTCTTCAAGCTCAATCTTATTCTTATGCAGCTCCTCCGTCTGGGCAGACAGCTGTTCATTAGCACGCTCAATCTGTCCATTCCGCAAGAGACCCAATTGAAAGTCACGGATAATTAAGGAGAATAGAACACTTAGAATCAATCCGGCAGGGAAAGTAATCGGCATAATCTCTTTTATGTACTCTGGGGCGGGGATCACACCAAACACCATAATGTTGATTGCGTTCATTACATTTATGACTAGAATCACGATCAAACCTTTGTTCACCATACATAAGTTAGATCGTCTGACCCAGTAGCTAAGCGCAGCACAAACAAATCCTAGAATGGACAGATTAATGGTTCCGGCCATCGCCGCCTCATTTATTCCAAAAGTTAACCGTGTAAGACCTGTTCCTATACCGATCAAAACAAGAATGAAAGGATGCGGATAAGCCAGCGTTGATATAATAAGTGGCACAAAACGTAAATCAAAAATCACATGCTCACCCAGCCTATATCCAAAAAGAGTACTAATCCACCCGGCAAAAATGGCCAGTAATACCCAGCTTACCTTCTTTATTCCTACACTTGCATTTGAAATGGTGTTTTTATATATAAGATTAGCCAAATAGGCTACAGCTATTAGCATTGCGGTGTTTCCAAAAAATATTTTAAGATAACCCATAGATTCACTCCCACCTCGGCAAAATAAATTACAACTTTCATCTCATAATACTACCATACTAAAGCCCCATTCGATAACTAACGCCCATGGACGCAGAAGAAGAGCGCAAATCAGATGCGATTTGCGCTCTTCTTCTGGAATTTTATATTAACGTCATTAGTAATGAATTAATCGCGGTAGGAACGTCCCCAGGTTTGGTACTCTTTCTCCGCGTCTTCTTTCGTATGTCCATAACGTTCTTGTAGTTTACCTACTAATTTATCTTTTTCACCGTCAATTACGTCAAGATCATCATCTGTAAGCTTGCCCCATTGCTTCTTGGCCTCGCCTTTGAGCTGTTTCCATTTTCCTTTAAATACATTGTTGTCCATTATAAGCTCATCTCCTTAGCTGAATTAATTAGGGTAGGATTGTTATCCCGTGTTACCTTTACTTACCCTTCCCCATTCGCTATGAATCTTTCCACATTTCAAGACATTAGCAAATTAAGTCGTATTCTGTCACATATATTTTTAAATATATGTATTCAAATCTTTTAAAATTTGATATAATCCAGATATAAATTAAATATTTAATTTTTTAAGTGATTTATTTCACAATTGTTTTCCTAGTCCATGTGCTAGAATGCCATCGGAGATAAAACAACATCATTAAATTTTTTCCTAATGTATGCCGATATAAGTCAAGATACTGTTACAAATGGGTAATAACGCATGAGATTAAAGTGACAAATATCATTTATAAAGTGATTTTTATCACTTCGCTCGACTATTAAAATGTTTTACATTTTAATATATATATTTTAAACTATATTTTTGGAGGTCATTTGAAATGAAAAAAGCTTCTGTTATCTTGTCGAGCGCACTTATCCTTGGATTGCTCGCAGGTTGTGGTAACAACACAGACAACGCCGCAGCCCCTACTAACGCACCAGCTGAAACAACTGCTCCTGCAACAAATTCCGGTAACGCTGGAACTGAAGCTGGACAGTACAAAGACGGAGTTTACTACGGTACTGCTGACGTTGATGCTAAAACTGGCTGGCAATATTTCGCACTCTTAACTGTAGAAGGTGGAAAGATCACTAAAGCTGACTGGGATGCCTTTAACGTTAACACTGCAGGCGACCTGAAGAAAAAAGTTTCCGAAGATGGTAAATATGGCATGAAAGCTGGCGGTGCTTCTTCTGAATGGCACGAGCAAGCAGCTAAAGCTGAAGAATTCCTGATCGAAAAACAAGATCCAGCAGCTATAACTTTTGATGCTGAAGGGAAAACTGATGCCATCTCTGGTGTATCCGTACACGTATCTGACTTTGTAAAAGCTGCTCAAGCTGCTCTTGCTGCTGGTCCAGTAGAAGCTGGTCAATATAAAGACGGAGGCTACCATGCTGAAGGCGAAATGGACGCTGAATCCGGTTGGAAATCCACTGTTGACCTGACTGTTGCTAACGGTAATGTTGTAGCTGTTAAATTCAGTGGTTTGAATGCTGCTGGCGATGACAAGAAGCAATTCTCCGTTGATGGTAAATATGGTATGAAAGCTGGCGGCGCTTCTGCTGAATGGCATGAAGAAATCGCTTTGGCTGAAAAATACTTCCTTGAAAACAAAGGTGTTGCTCCAACGCTTGATGCTGAAGGCAAAACTGATGCAATTTCCGGCGTGAGTATTCATGTTGGTGAATATTTTACACTTGCAGAAAAAGCACTCGAAGGCGCGAAATAATTTCGCAGGACCTTCTGCAGCTAATCAGACGAATGAGGTGAATTTCTCTTGAAGAAAATAGTCATTTTGGGCGGCGGCTACGGCGGCGTACTCACGGCTAAAAAACTGGCAAAGAAATTTAAGAAAAACAAAGATGTTGAAATTACACTGATCGACCGGAATCCATATCACACTCTATTGACTGAGCTGCATGAGGTTGCCGCGAACCGTGCTCCAGAGGATTCAATCAAGATCGATCTTAAGAAGATTTTTGCGGGCCTTAAAGTAGATGTTGTTCTTGATGAGATCAGCAATATCGATTTCAAAAGCAGAAAACTTAAATCGGATAAAGCTACCTACGCTTACGATTACCTTGTAATCGGCACAGGTAGCAAACCAACCTTCTTCGGCATTCCAGGCGCAGAAGAAAACACCTTCTCCTTCTGGTCTTACGATGATGCGGTAGCATTGAAACGTCAAATCCGCGATATGTATACCAAAGCGGCTATGGAGAAAAATCCAGCTGTACGTCGTGCTATGCTAACCTTCGTTATTATCGGTGCCGGCTTTACTGGTGTCGAGCTAGTTGGTGAAATGGCTGAACAACGCGAGGAATTATGCAAGGAGTTCTTTATCGACCCATCCGAAGTAAGACTGATTGTGGCTGATATGGCTCCGAAGATTCTGCCTATCCTTCCAGATAAGCTGATTCAAAAAGCTGAAGCTCGCCTTCGTAAGCTGAACGTAGAAATCGTGACTGGCGCTAAAATCACCGAAGTAGGCAATGGTAGTGTTGCACTTGGTGAGAAAAACGTTGTCGATTCCCAAACAATTGTTTGGACTGCTGGTGTTGAAGGCTCCGAAATCGTTGGTGGACTTGAAGTACAACAACAAGGCCGCAAACGGATTGTTACGAATGAGAACCTGGAAAGTGTAGATCATAAGAACGTTTACGTAGTAGGGGACAACATTTTCTACATTCCTGAAGGTGAAACTCGTCCTGTACCACAAATGGTTGAGAACGCTGAACAAGCAGCTCCGATTGTTGCTGGCAACATTGCCGCTGACATTCAGAACACTGCTAAAAAAGCTTACAAACCAGGTTTCCACGGTACAATGGTCTCCATTGGTAGCCGCTACGGTGTAGCAAACGTTGGTCTGCCAGGTAAGTTCTTTATGCTTACTGGATTCATGGCAATGCTATCCAAACACTTTATTAATATGTTCTACCTGTCTCAGGTTGTCGGATTCAATAAAGTATGGACATATATGATGCATGAGTTCTTCCATGTTGAGAACCGCAAGAGCTTCTTGGGTGGTCACTTCTCCAAACGTTCACCTAATTTCTGGCTCGTACCACTTCGTGTTCTACTTGGTGGTATGTGGTTATACGAAGGTATTGAGAAGATCCAAAAGATTTGGAAAGATCCAGATAAGATTTTCTTGATTCCAGCTGCTCCTTTTGCAACGGATGCTTCATCAGCAGCCAGTGTTGCAGTAGATGCAGTTAAAGACACCGTAGATGCACAATCTGCAGCTTCAGCAGTATCCACTGCAAAAGAAGCTGTTGAAGCGTTGCCTGTACCTAACTTCGTATACAACATTACAAACTGGTTCATGGATTTGATGTTCTACAACAACGACGGAAGTTACACTTTCCTCGCGAAATGGTTCCAAATCGGTATGGTATGTGCAGAAATCGTCTTCGGTATTATGCTCATCGTTGGTCTCTTCACTGCACTCGCTTCTATAGCGACTGTCGCCATGTCGGTCATGATTTGGTCAACCAAAATGGCATCGACAGAAATGTTATGGTACGTTGCTGCTGGTATTGCCTGCATCGGCGGATCAGGAAGCACACTTGGTCTAGACTATTATGTACTTCCTTGGCTTAAGAAACAGTGGAAGAGAATTCCGCTCGTCAGACGATGGTATCTATACACCGACTGATAATAAAACCCTGAATTAGTGTAATTTATCATATAGAACATATGTGCAAATTGTATTTTATTAGGGTTAAATATGGATATACTTCAGAGTAATGTGTCCCTAGGACACATTACTCTCCTTATTTACAAGAAGAAAATAACCTTCCTAATCCTAGGAAATGGTGGTTTTTTCTTGAATGAATGGTTTTGTAGGGATGATCGGGGTATGGTTTCTTCCGGCAAAACCGACAAGAAGGAGAGAATCTTGTGAACAAACAACTCATAGAAGATACCCTCCGGTTGTTGCATACTGAAATGTCACCTATTGCCGGAATTGAGCTTCAGCCCTCTCCGGCTGCATGTGAACAGTTAATCTCGGTACTGGAACGCCATGATCTGGAATACAGCCGCAAAGTCAATTTGCTGGGTATTTACACTATTCTCACTTTGGCAGCAGAGCGCCATATGGAATGTATCCCACATCATCCCGACCTTACACGCAACATTTTGGATGGAGATTATTTGTATAGCTTTTACCTGCAGTTTGCGGTGAAATGCCGTGAGCTCGACTTAGTTGCTTATCTAGCTCCTTCGATCAAAAAAATGCAGATTAGACGGTCAAATGGAGACTTCGCGGAACATGATCCAGCTACTGGAATCGAAGAGTTCTTGATCCAAGAGTGCAGACAGCGTAATCGCACAAGCAAAGCCATTTGACAGGTGGGATCCATAAATGAAGCTGCATGAGGCCTTAAATATAGACATAAATGAAATCAACCGCGAAATCGTAAACCTTGTGGCGCGTGATAAAGATGTACCTAAGAAATCTCAGCTCGCGCAAAGTGTTCTAGAGCTTATAAATTCCGGTGGTAAACGCCTTCGTCCCCTCATGGTCATTGTTGGCAGTCGGTTTGGCCGTAAGGATACCGGCCGCAGAGCGCTTCAATTAGCTGCTGCTGCTGAATTTATTCATGCCGCCTCATTAATTCATGATGATATCATTGACCGTTCAGAGTTACGGCGGGGCGTACCCGCCTTACATATTAAGACGGGTACATTGTCAGCAGTACATGTTGGTAATTACATGTCCGCTCGGGTCATCGAGCTGCTGAGCAAATATACAGGAGATAAAAACAGATACGTTCATGACTTATCCTCTGTAGCCACCGCTCAGCTGTGCCTGGGTGAATATCAGCAAATGGAACATGCTTTTGATTATGAAATTACAATGGATCAGTATTTGGAGAAATCCTTAAACAAAACCGCTCTTCTTATGGCAACCTGCTTACGGGTTGGTGCTTTGTCCACTGAAAGCACCGAAGAAGTTGCCAATCTCCTTTATAATTTTGGAGAAGCCTTAGGGATGTCCTTTCAGATACAAGATGACTTGCTAGATTTCACACAGTCCGCCGATGTCCTAGGCAAACCTGCCGGTAGCGACCTGCGACATGGTCAGGTCACCCTGCCAGTGCTGTACGCCTTGCAGGACCCTAAGCTCTCGCCTGTGATCCGTGCAATCGGCCCGGATTCTTCCGACGCTGAAGTAGCACATGTGCTCACCCTAATTAACAATAGCGATGCCCTCGCTCGCGCTGAACGGGTCAGCCAGAACTATCTGGATAAAGCTGCAGCTATTGTGCAGCAGCTCTCCTCCTACCCGGCACATGCTGATCTGGAAACGTTGCTGCAATATTTTGCGGACCGTGATCGCTAAAGCGTACGTTCTAATACAAATAAAAACGGATACCTCCCATTCACTTGGGGGTATCCGTTTTTTTGATTTAAACACATCATTTCATTGATCTTGTCGCAAATTCAAACCGATATTTTTCCGCTTCAACAAGACAAGCTAACACGCAAACGCAGCGTAGCGCACATGAGCTAATTTAGTCATTCTACTCCATCGGATATAATTAGGGAAAACCTCCCTAAAATTAGCTACTAATCGCTCGAAAACTACGATATTAGGGAAAACCTCCCTAATAAAGTCCACTTTAGCATGCTTTTAAGAGTAACCAGCTATATTTCAGGGAGAAATTCCCTAAAACAGAGTTTAAAGATAATAAACGCAATAAGATTAGGGAGGTTTTCCCTAATCTTTGCATTTAGCTTCCCCCTTACAGAGCGGGGAGCGAGTTAACACAAAAAAGGAAAGCTAGCGTAGCCAGCTTTCCGATTCCTTTGCCTACCCCTTTTGGGTAGGCTATTGTCTTTTATTGTTAGTTTGCGGGCAATGCGCCAATGTCAGCCAGCCGGCTCACCAAAGCCAGCTCCCTAACTAACATAGAAAAAATCAATCAGCGTACACAATAATATCACTATGCTGATTACCTGATTTAGATTATAAGAAGCCACCTTCATCAGCTTACGATTCGAAGGTTTTATAATCTTATGCTCGGTCATCAGGAGCAATGTAGCGATGCCAATCCCAACCAGATACATCCAGCCGAGATCCTGCCATACGTATAGGAATAATAGCAGCATAATCATAATGAAATGTAGACCTTTGGCGATACGCAGCGCATTCTCTAATCCAAAGAAGCTCGGAATAGACCATAACCCATGCCGCCGGTCAAATTCAATGTCCTGAGTGCCGTAGATAATATCAAATCCGGCAATCCAGAGCATAACTACCGTTCCGATCACAAACGGTGTAAATGCGATATTTCCGGTTACGGCAAACCATGCACCAATCGGCGCGGAAGCAATGACAAAGCCTAAATATAAATGGCTGAGAAAGGTGAAACGTTTTGTATAAGAATAAGTCGATATCAATACGATTGCTACCGGCGATAAGAGCAGGCAGAGCAAGTTCAGCATGCCTGAAGCCACAATAAAGATGGCATAATTGACAATAACAAAGACAACCACTTCTTTTTCTGCCAGTAACCGTTGTGGCAAATGCCTATGTGCCGTACGAGGATTCTGTTCATCAAACGTACGGTCTGCCAGCCGATTGAATGCATTAGCGCCATTACGGGCACCGATCAATGCAATCAGACCCCAGATCATTACATGCCCTGATGGCCAGCCCCCAGCGGCCCACACCATAGAGATAATGGCAAACGGCAGCGAAAAAAGTGTATGAGAGAACATCACCAGTTCACTGAACATTTTCAGCTTTAGGCCTGCAGTTTTAAAAATGTTTAGAATAGCCATTCGTTTTCCTCTTTCTTCGCTACTTGAAATTCATTGTATTAGACATTAAGCTCCGCAAGGACTTCATTCAGGTTGTTAAGCAGCCCGTCGATATCCTCTTCCGTAATAATCATCGGCGGTTGAAAGGCTAGTACGTTGCGTCCTATGCCATTTTTGCCGATCAGGTATCCTCTGTCTTTCATCGCTTCCAGCACTTGATCTGTAAGCGCCGCAGAGCCTTCAGCATTCTCACCAGCAAGCTCCGCTCCCAACATAAGCCCAATTCCCCGGACATCCACAATAAGCGAAGGATAACGCTCTTGAAGGGTCTTTAGCCCTGCTTTCAATTGTTCTCCGAGCAGCACTGAGCGTTCAGGAAGCCGTTCATCGCGAATATAATCAAGCACAGCCAGTGCTGTTGCAGCAGATACCGGATTGCCTCCAAAGGTTGAAGCCGACGGACGGTTCAGCGCAAGTGCAATCTCATCCGTTGTCGCAAAAGCCGCAACCGGAATTCCATTCCCCAGTGCCTTAGCCATACTTATAATATCGGGCACTACGTCAAAATGCTCCATAGCAAATATTTTGCCTGTACGACCAAATCCAGTTTGAATTTCATCAGCGATCAGAAGTACGCCGTATCTCTCCAGCAACATTTTGACCTCACTGAAGTAGGTTGGCGTTGGCATAATCATACCACCATTGCCTTGGATTGGCTCTACGATCATTGCAGCGATAGTATTCCCCTTCTCCTCAAGCACTCGCTCCAGAGATTCCAGGGAGAGTGCAGCGGCTTCCTCCAGAGATAGTTCTGGATGATATGGGCGAGGAATAAACTCAACGTCATGATCCAAGTATTTATCGGTACGCCACATCGGCAGTCCTGTCACACTCATAGTTAGATTGGTACGGCCGTGTAGACCACTCTCCAATGCAATGAACCCCTTACGTCCTGTATACATCCGGGCGAGCAGCAACGCCCCTTCATTAGCCTCTGAGCCGCTGTTCACGAAGAAGGTTCGGCGTAGACCGCCTGGCATAACCTCTTCCAGACGTTCAGCCAAATCCACATTTGGCTGAGTTAAATAGATCGTAGACGTATGCTGCAGCTGCTGCAATTGCTCAATCGTACGTCCAGTTATGGCTGGATTGCAGTGCCCACAAGCGACTACAGATACACCTGCGAAGAAATCTGTATATTGTTTGCCATTTTCATCATACACAAACTGCATCGAACCTCGCACAAGCTGAGGCGCATCGCGGTAAAAATGCTGTGTACACGGATAGAAATATTGCTTACGCTTCGCCGCTACGGCTTCTCTTCCGATGAATTCTTGCTGTTCCATGATTGATTCCCTCTCTTCTTGTGAAAATAGTAACTTATTGATAGAGTACTGTGCATTCTTCTTACTAGCAGACGATATTTTGTCCCAAAAAATAGAATTAGTTAAATTGCAGCGAACCTAGAGTATAACCCGCATAAATGGGCTCAAGACCACCTAGCATGTCATCTTTCACTTCAGTACGATTCATAGCTTGTTGATAAGAAATTATAATTTCACGCAACTGCTGAGCACTATACGTCGCTCCTTCAATACGGAAGCTAGATATGCCTAGATCAATCATCTCACCAAGTAACGGTAAATAGCAGAGCTCTTTTGCGAACAAAAGATGGCAACGGCCGTGCTGATCACGATATACCGGATTTTCACCTTTGTCTGTTTTTAGAACCAATACATTATTGTGCACATATTGATTATCCTCTTCAGCGATAGGTTCCATTACTTCAGTATTCTCATAAAGATCATGTTCCATATACATTAGTGCAGGTGTACCATGTACAACAACTTCCAAAGGCGTGTCACAACGTGAGGCAAAGGTAGCAAAGTGCTCCAGCGTCATTTCCGGTGAAACCGAAAGCTGAGTCAAACCTAATTTTGCATATAATTGGGCGGAAAGATGATTGTAGACATTTAAACTACCATCTCCAATTAACGGATAACCTGTAGAGCTGTATCTGCGAATCGCTCCCAAATTAGTAACGATTATACCGTCGATCGGCAAGCGTTCTCCACCAAGCAATTGATCATATTGATCGAAATGCAGCTCGGTCATCATGCGTGGCAACCCTAAATATATTTTGCTATCGCCTTTTAGTTCACCAAGTTCCTTAATATCACGTTTTGTAAAAGGTCTGTCCGGTTCAAATACATCGCCCGGCAAATACAGACTATCCACACCCAGTTCCAATACTACGCGCGCCTGTTCCACATTATTCACACGTACAGCCAGCTTCGCTTTTGTTGTCTTAGGCTTCTTTTCTTGCGCCAAACGTTCCCGCAATTCCTCTACACGTTTTTCAGATAGCTCACGTTCTGCGGTTGGTGTGCTAAATACTTTTCCAGTGCTATAGAATTTGCCCGTACCTTCATAACGACGGTTGATATTAGCTAACCCTGGTTTACCAAAAGCATAAGCTGTCGAAAAGTCGCGCTTGCGGTTGTTGTACAGTTCTTTGGTATCAACCGTACGATCAAAACCAATCGGATCATCGATATATCGGTCAATGGCTTCGCCGTAGCTATTCGCCAGCATCACCATAAATTCCTTATCACGCATACGGCCCTCAATTTTAAAAGAAGTAATGCCTGATTCAATCAATTCCGGAAGATGCTCATACATAAACATATCTTTGACAGCCAGTGGATATTCAGCAGGATATACATATCCGTCTTTTTTAACCCGATAATCCCAGCGGCAAGGCTTCATACATTTCCCCCGGTTGCTGCTCATACCAAAAACATGGGAACTAAAGTAACAATTTGCACCATGCACAGAGCACATATCTCCATGAATAAAATATTCCAGCTCCATGCCACTCCGCTGACCAAGCAGCTTAGCTGTCTGCAGATCCATTTCCCGCGAGGTAACTACACGAGTTACACCCAGATCACGCAGCGCATAGATCATCTCCAGGTTGTGAACATTCATCATTACTGAAGAGTGAATAGGAAGGTTAAGCTCCATCTCCCGAATAAGCTCCAATACTGCCATATCCTGAACAATCAAGGCATCCGGCCGAGCACTATCAAGAAAACGCAGGTATTCTCTAGCTTCTTCCACATCTTCCTCACTAAAAAGATTATTCACAGTGATATACACTTTTTTGTCTAGACGGTGTGCGATATCAAGTGCCTCTACGATCTCTTCATGAGTAAGATTATAACCTTTGCGCATCATTCTCATATTCAATACAGGTCCACCAAAATAAACTGCATCACACCGTGATTGGATCACTTCCTTGAAAATCTCAAACGTTCCTGCGGGTGCGAGTAATTCAATTTCTCTACCGTTAAAATAACGTGCCATTCAAGTTCCCTCCCAAGTTGATACTACTAATAGGGAATGAGTATTATAACAAAGCTACTGCAATTCCCATGACCACAAACATCCCAATAAAAACAGTATCGAATTTGCCCCACCTTAGGCGGTGATACCGACTGCGGGGAGCATCCATGCGAAAACCGCGGGCTTCCATGGAATACACCAGATCCTGAGCACGCCTAAAAGCACTGGCGATAATCGGGACCAGCAGGGAGACTAACATCCGTCCCTTTTCCTTCAAAGGCAGCTCTTTTAGATCAGCTCCCCTTGAGGCCTGCGCCTTCATTATGATCTGCGATTCATCTAGAATCGTAGGAATGAAACGAAGTGAAATGCTGATCATCAGCGTGATACGGTCAGGGGATAAGCCAAGCTTTTTGAAGGGTGTCAAGATCCCCTCCAACCCTTGATTCAGCTTCCCCGGCGTTGTTGTGAAGGTCAGAAGCGCTGTAAAGGTGATAAGAAAGAACATGCGGATGACCGAAAATGCCCCTAATCTTAGCCCTCCCTCATAGATAGACCAGGAACCAAGAGTCAGCACTACCTCCCCTGTCTTCACAGACACCACCTGCACAATAAAGATAAATAACATTAAATAACGTAAAGGCTTAGCTGCTTTCAGGAAGTATTTAAGCGGAATCCGCGTGGAAGCCATAACGGCTATCGAAAAAATAGCCAACACAGCCATGGCCATCCACGAACGTGAGAGCAGGATAACAGCTACGTATAATAGCATGCCAGTGATTTTGGCACGAGCATCCAGCTTGTGCACCCACGAACCGGTCTCAATACTCCGACCTAAGATCAGTTTCTCATTCATGGTCATCCCTCTTTCCATCGGGCTTACCAGTGCTTATTGATTCCGCTGGCAGCGAAGCTATAAGCTCTGCCAGACTCTCAGCCGTCAAGCGGGGGACTTCATCCACAAGACCTAAATGATCAGCAACTGCACGCCAGTAACGAAGGGACTGCGGAACCGTCAAACCACACTGTTCCAGAATCGAAGGATCACCTGCAAGTGCCTTTACACTGCCCTGAAACGCCGTGCTGCCCTCTTTAAGTACAACCCAGCTGTCCGCATAGGGCAATAACTCATCCATCCGATGCGTAACGATAATGATCGTTCTGCCCTGCTCACGGCATAATCGCTCCAGCAAGCTGATTAGCTCTGCACGGCTAATGGGATCAAGCGTTGCCGTGGGCTCATCCAGAACGATGACCTCCGGGTCCATAGCTAGCACGGAAGCGATAGCCGCCTTACGCATTTGTCCACCGCTCAATTGAAAAGGATTCCGCTCCAGCAACGCGAGATCCAGCCCCATATCTGACATGGCCTGACGTGCACGTGACTTTGCCTCATCGAGACTCATACCGAAATTAAGGGGACCGAAAATGAGATCCTTTTCGACCGTATCTTCGAACATCTGCTGCTCCGGAAATTGAAATACCAATCCGACTCGGCGGCGCAGTGGCATTAGCTTAGGGGACTTCTCACCAGCCTGAATGGTTACATCAAGCACTTTTACCGTACCCTCGGTTGGTTTCAGTATCCCGTTAAACATTTGCAGCAGCGTCGATTTACCTGAGCCCGTCGCCCCCGCAATACCAACCATCGAGCCAATGGGTACACTGAGGTTAATGTCCCGGAGCGCCGTCAGCTTCCAGAGGCTTCGGTCAGCGTAGGTGTAACTTACTTGCTGTAATTCTATGGCCATAACGTGTCTATAAGCTCCTTTTCACTGATCGGAACATCCACATGAATACCCTGGTTCTGCAGCTCGCGTGCAAGGCGCCAAGGATAAGGTTCACGCAGATGGCATTTTTCCAGAAGCTCCTCGTTCCGGAACAACTCCGCCGGTGTAACATCTGCAGCCAAACTACCTCCATGCAGCGCAAGCACCCGATCCGATGCCAAAATCTCATCTGCATCATGCGTAATCATGAGGATCGTGTACTTCCCTTCTGCCCGCATATCCTGCAGAATGCCGAGAAGGTCATTTCTGCTTCCTTCATCCAACATAGAAGAGGCCTCGTCAAAAATGACGATGCCTGGTTCCATAGCAAGAATGGAAGCGATAGCAACACGCTGCTTTTGGCCTCCCGACAGCTCACCCGGATGCTTGGACAACAGATGATTTATTCCTAGTCTTGTCGTATAGGAGTGCAAACGTTCAGCCATCTCTTCGTACGGCAAACAAAGCCCTTCCAGGCCGAATAGGATATCTTCCTCTACAGTGGCTCCAATAAACTGATTATCTGGATTTTGGAACACCATTCCGATACATTGCCGAATGCTTCCGATCGTTTCCTCACTAAGCAGCATGCCACTAACCTCAATCTCACCAGCCCCCTTAGGCAGCAGAGCATTAAGCAACTTGACCAACGTAGACTTCCCGCAGCCATTAGGACCAACCAAGCTGACCCATTGTCCTTGTGAGATAGATAACGTTATATTTTGAAGAATCGGATGCTCGGGATCATAGCCAAACGATACCCCATCCAGAGAGATGACTGCTTGTCCTTCTCCCTCTAAGTCTTGACCTTCGTATGATTCATTCATGTTAGTCATCCTTCCGCTGATGTGACTAATCAGTCCAAAAATTCTTCAAACAGCGATATTTTTGACAATGACGCCACCAAATAACGGACTGCATAGCCCACGGCAATTCCTGTTACTACCCCAGTGATCAGCAGCATGGGAAGATAATAAAAAATACTAAGTGATGCAAATACCATAGAAGCTGCCAGCAGCTGACCGATATTATGTGCAACCCCACCAGCTATACTAATTCCGATCAAGCTTATACTCTTACCTTTGCCACTAATCAGCATCAGCACAAACATAACAACAAAGCTAAAAAGTGAACCAAATAAACTAAACAGCAAGCTTGAGAAGGTACCTAGCAGAAATGCAGTAAGCAGTGTTTTGAGGATGACAAGCAGGAAAGCATCCCGTCCACGTAAAAAGTAAATACAAGTCAAAATCATAATGTTGGCCAGTCCGAGCTTAGCACCCGGCACCAGTCCCATCCCGGATAACGGAATCTGTGCCTCTATTAAACTTAACACTACTGCCACTGCGGCGAAAATCGCAATAATCACTGTTCTTTTTAAAGCTGTTGCAGATTCACTACTGGACATAGGCATCTATATCATCCTCCCCCGACGCACTGGTGATTTCGACTAATACTCTATGCGGTAGACAGACAATCGTCTGTTTGGGCAGGGTAATAAAACCAAAACCTAGGCAAACTTTATCAGCGCAATCGGCATCGTACATTTCAATCCCGTAATCATGCACCTTCAAAATGTTATAGCCGCGTTCCGTGCGGACCTCAATGGTTTGTTCTTCTTTTGTAAGCTTTACCGTTTTAAATAACTCACCGTCCACCGTTACATTGGCTATGAGATTTTTACCGGCCCCACCTTTGTCATCATTGTCCGAAAACCATCTCGGTACGAGAAAAGCGAGCGCAGCAATCAATACGATGGAAATCAGCCACACATCTGCGCGTTTCATAAAAATCTCCCTTATTTTTTAATTAAAATCCAGACTTATTAATTATAACGGTCTACCCTCAATCCTTCAATCAATGTTGGAGTTTATTGTCAGTTTTAGAGAGCTGTTCACAAAATAGGCACGCAAAATAACCCCAGCAGACACAAGCCCTTCGTCTCTGGCATTTTCAGTTGTAGTTTGTAGCGTTTGCAAAAATATCCAACTTACATTTTAGCCCATTTGCACCGAGATCGCCCATCTCCTCTGGTTTACTAGCTTTTCCGGAATAATTCACAATTAACCCAATTTAAGTTACTTTCGAAATCTAAGCGCTCCCTATCGAGGTTTGTTTCTCTCTAGAATCAAATAAACCTTATCTTGGAATTCATTATTATATTTGCCTTTTAAACAATAGTGTGTTATATTTATATGGTATTTGTTTTTCGATATATTGAATATCCCCACCAAGAAGATGTCAGGCCGACTATTATACACATCGGCATTTTGGACAAAGAGGCTTTATGTTTTCTTGCAGTACTCTTCCTTTTTATGAGATTAAATTCGAAATATAGCATTCCGATTCACACTGGCGCGGTCAATGGAGCCGCAAGGGCAAAAGAGAGGTAGGGCTTTTGTCGTATTGGAAGGATTATTCTCGCCACACGGCTGCTGGAAATAACAAGGAATCAAGACACCCGTTACTCACGAACGGCGGGGGATGAATATAACGAGAAAGCATGACGGTACGATCCTTATTCAAGGACTACGTCATGTGTGGAAAAATATAGGCGCCCGATAACCGCTACCTAGCGGATATCGGGCGCTGTCTACGTTCAGGACTTATTTTACATATCGGCTTACAAAAGCTGTTACTACATCTATATACCCCGCCTTATCCGTATCATAAGACAATCCATGCCCCGCTTGCGGCACTATGAGCCTCTCTTTTGGACTCTGGCATGCCTCATACAATTCATTCATCATAGCAAAAGGTACAAAGTTATCCGCATCCCCGTGAATAAAAAGAATCGGAACCTTCGCTTTCCGCACTTGTTTTAATGCAGAGGCTTCACCAAAACCATACCCCGCCTTCAAGCGGGTGATTAGACTTGCACTTTGAACGAAAGGGAAACTTGGCAAACGATACATGCGCCGTAGTTGGTAAGATAATTGTGCTTTTACTGAGGTATAAGCGCAGTCCGCAACAATAGCTTTTACCTGCGGCGGAAGATCTTCCCCTGAGGTCATTAGCACTGTAGCACCGCCCATAGAAACACCGTGAAGCACAATTTGAGCACTAGACCCAGTCTTTTTAATCATGTATTCAATCCATTGCAAATAATCTTTTCGTTCCGGCCAACCAAAACCAATGTAATCCCCTGCGCTATCTCCATGCCCCCTTGCATCGGGAATTAGGATGTTAAAGCCTAAGTTCTCGTAGTAGATTTTGGCGTACGCCCCCATATCCTTTGCTTTACCTGAATAACCGTGGGCTAGAATGGCTGTGCGTCCCGCAGCACGATTAGATTGGAGTAAGAAACCTCTTAGTTTAAGTCCATCTGCAGATACGATCTCAATATTCTCGAAGCTCTGGCGAGAGACCCAATCCTTCCCCTCCCCCCAAGAAGCTCCGGCAACCGGAGGATCAGCCTTCAGATTAGGATTATTACTTAGAAATACCTTTGGTGCTCGTTTAATAGCAATACCATAGAAGAAAAATCCCACATAGATTAGAATCCCTATGATGATTACAGCGCTAATAATGAACCATATCAATTCGCCTTCGCCATCCCCTCTTCATTTCTTTTGCAACACGAGTATACCATCTACTTAGAATGCACCAAACTATCGCAATCATGACATACAAATAGAGCCGCCATCGGGACACCCCCCGAAAGCGACTCTATGTTGTGCTCTACCGTTTATTATTTATTCTTTTTGGAGAACTTGGTTCTCATTAATAATCCGATAAGTGCAAAACCTAAACCTGCTACATAGTAAGGTGCAGGACTTGATTCACCCGTTTTTGGCAATTCCTTCACAGGTGGCTTACCTAATGGGATCGTATCGTCCACTACGATGATTTCATCAGGTGTTGGTGTTGGCGTTGGTGTCACTGCCGGTACCGGGCCTAATGGGATCTCATCATCATCAACAAGTACTTCTGTGCTATTCGACGGTGTTGGTACTGGCGCTGGTGTCGGAGAAGCTACAGGCCCAAGCGGCACAGGATCTTCTGCAAGAACTATAGTGCCAATTACGGATGATGGCGTTGGTGTCGGTAACACCGAAGTCTCTGGTGTCGACGTTGGTGTTACCTCTGGTGTTGGTGTTACCTCTGGCGTTACCGTCGGTGTCGGTGTTGCTTCTGGTGTTACTGTCGGTGTCGGTGTTGCTTCAGGCGTTACCGTCGGTGTCGGTGTTACCTCTGGCGTTACCGTCGGTGTCGGTGTTGCTTCAGGCGTTACCGTCGGTGTCGGTGTTGCTTCTGGTGTTACCGTCGGTGTCGGTGTTGCTTCTGGCGTTGGCGTTGGTGTCGGCGTCACTGTTGGCGTCGGCGTTGGTGTTGGTGTCGGCGTCACTGTTGGCGTCGGCGTTGGTGTCACTGTCGGCGTCGGTGTTGGTGTCACTGTCGGCGTCGGTGTCACTGTTGGCGTCGGCGTTGGTATTGGCGTCGGTGTTGGTGTCGGTGTCGGCGTCGGCGTCACTGTTGGCGTCGGCGTTGGTGTTGGTGTTGGCGTCGGCGTTGGTGTCACTGTCGGCGTCGGTGTTGGTGTCACTGTCGGCGTCGGTGTTGGTGTCACTGTCGGCGTCGGTGTCACTGTTGGCGTCGGCGTTGGTATTGGCGTCGGTGTTGGTGTCGGTGTCGGTGTCGGCGTCGGCGTCACTGTTGGCGTCGGCGTTGGTGTTGGTGTTGGCGTTGGTGTCACTGTCGGCGTCGGTGTTGGTGTCACTGTCGGCGTCGGTGTCACTGTTGGCGTCGGCGTTGGTATTGGCGTCGGTGTTGGTGTCGGCGTCGGTGTCGGTGTCACTGTCGGCGTCGGTGTCGGTGTTGGTGTCGGCGTCACTGTTGGTGTTGACGTAGGCGTTGGCGTCGGTGTTGGCGTCACTGTCGGCGTTGGTGTCGGACATGGTGTTGGTGTTGGCGTCACTGTCGGCGTTGGCGTTGGTGCCACTGTCGGCGTTGGCGTTGGTGTCACTGTTGGCGTTGGCGTTGGTGTCACTGTCGGCGTTGGCGTTGGTGTCACTGTCGGTGTCGGCGTCGGCGTCACTGTTGGCGTCGGCGTTGGTGTCACTGTTGGCGTTGGCGTTGGTGTCACTGTTGGCGTTGGTCCAGGTTCATCACCATCGTATGGATAGTGGTGAAATTCACCACCACCAGTCCCTTTGAGTGAAGCCGCCACTAAAGTACCGTTAATCTGACCATTAATAAAATCAACATGAGCATAGGGGGCAAGTATGCTTCCCATTACACCTATGCCTGCCATATCCAGATACGCAGCTTGGCTAAAGTTAAGCAAAATTTTCTTGCTGTTCAACACGTTATTAGGTAGAAATCCGAAGTTTTTCATTTTTACGTTAGAACCATCAATATTAATAATTGCTGTAGATCCTGAAGGAACATTTATTGTAATTCCATAGGTATTAGAGACGTTATCTCCTGGAACATTAAAAACATTGACCGCAGGATCTGTACCTGTCAGGGTAAGACTGCCATATTGGTACACTGTTGTTCCATTCGCCGGCAATGCTGCAAGTTCTGCTGATTTGTCCTTCAAAGACTGACCTACGGCTGAAAAGTCAATCGTACTCCCCTGTCTTTTTGTACCTCCCTTGAGGAGCGTTACATTCCCTGAAAAATCTCCCCCGTGCACGATATTCCCATAAACAGTACCTCCGTTGAAAGTAAGATTCCCTCCAACAACAAGTGTGTCAGTCAAGGAAACCTCAGCAGCGGTCAACCTATCTCCAACACTATAGTTGGTTAAGTTAACGTTACCTCCAGCAGCAAACCTTCCTTCCGTATCCGAAACCGTTGTTATATCCCCTAGAATAAACACGTTGTAGACCCCTGCAATTCCCAATGTAGAAGAACTACTAGCTCCAGCAACTCCAGCTCCTAATGAGGAAAGCCCACTACCTACCGTCAAAATCCCAGCTAATACAAGCGAGAGTAACGGTCTTATTCTTCTTTTCAAATGGCACACCTCCTAAAACTATGATTTATATTAATCAGAATAATTACCAGAAACTCTAAAGGACCTAACAACAAAAAAGACCGCCAAAAAGAAGTGGAATTCCCTTCTCATGGCAGTCGGACGGTCATTGTGCCTTTAAGACACTTTAGACTCCTGGACTTTGCGTCCCGCCCTTTCAGACGGTTTGCTATTATCATGACTATATATATGTATTACACTGCAAGTCCAGAACTGGTAGCCGAAGCATTCTCTCCAATAACCGTCTATGACTTTTAATACTTTTTGAATTAATAACAGTTTAGCGCCCGACACCCACAATTGTCAATCAATTCCTTTCGATGATCCCCCTCATTATTACCATACAAAAAAAGCGCCTAAAGGCGCTTCGCATAAGGTTTTTCATTAAATTTTAAAGTAACTGTATATAGCCCAATATGGATATCCATAAGGGAACACTCAGAATTAAACCAAAAAACAATCCACGCTGGAGGCTGCCCTCTTTTTCCATCATAATTCTCCTTTATGTGCGTCCGATACATTAATTTTTATTATTACAATTTTAATATAATTTATTCTTCGTTATTTAGTTGTGAATTTAATCACATTGGATAAGCTGTTTAGAAATACCATTGATTATTTTTGGAATATCGGGGTAGAATACGAATATACGTTCCTATTAGAGGTGATGAGATTCATGCATAGAGCAGAAAGCAGGGACAACATGCTGGTGAAATCTTATTTATTGCTTCCGATGATTTTATCAGCTTTCGAACGGGACTCCGCCATTTTATCTACACACTTACGAACACCCGCCCCTTATCTGGAGGTGCTTGGAACAGCTGCTGCAGTAGCTACAACAGATCTAAGGGATGTTCGTGCAGAAATGAGAAGACGGGGAATCAAGGTGTATGAGCAAAACAGACTTAATACGGGAATTGAAGCCAAGTATATATGTCGTGGCTATCACGAACGAATGCTGCTGTTGAATGACATTGTTGCGGCTCAGGCTGCCATCCATATGCGCAGATACCTAGGGCTGGATATTTCCTCTTTTAAGAGTTACGAAGAACAGTATCAGATTAAATAAAGCTGTATAGAAGCCGCTCTACTCTCCCCCCAATCAATTAGTGAACAAAAAAATAGGCCTTACCATGGGAGTTGGCAAGACCTGAGAGAGATATACCACAAAACACTGGGGGGTGTTTGGTGTCTTCAATATATACCTCGAACCTGAAAAAAAGCTGATAGGCACATAAAAATTACATTAAAAATATCATTCGCCGTTCAGAAGTGATCCGAATGCTCCCACAAGCTTAGCCGACCTTTGGCTGGAATTGGATGGCGCAGTGAGTGAACCTCTTCAAGCTTCCAGGCAAAACGTCCTTCGCTATAGTCGCCAAAATCATATTCGTTCCCATTGATCCATTCCCTTAAATCCACCTCTGGAGTAACCACATAACATCCCGCGAGCTGACCTGTAGCAATAATAGCTCCTGTCGGCAAATTATTCGCTGTATAGCCATGTTTCGCCAATACTGATTTGTACGGTTCCTGTTCACAAATCTTTTTGTCAATCCTCATTCCGGCATGGATGCCTAACTCGCCGCGGTAGGCTGTTCTCCATGAACGAGTTTCAAACTCTTTTTCACCAAGAGCAATTAAGGTCGCCCAAGGCTGCCGTATTGTTATACACCGCATGATATTTATCCCCTTTGTTTATGTTGGACGTTTGTCACGGATGCCACGGATCTCGATCTCGCGTTGTGTAATCTTGCTCTCCTTGACTTGATAAATAATCCCAACCGTTTGGTCGATACTCATTTCCATGATTGATCGCCTCTAAAAATAAGAACATTCATTTTTATTATATACAAACAAAAGTTCTAAATATCAATATTATTGACATTCACCTGTAACTCCCCACAATTTAAACAAATAAAATAATTAAAATTGATAAAGGAGAATATAGTTTGTATACTAATCAAGTAGTTAGTGTGCAAACTATATAAAGAGGGGAATTAATTTATGGACAACCCAGGACAGTTATTAATAAGAGTAAGTCTTGAAATGAAAAAAAGCTTAACAAAAAAACTTTTACTTTATAATGTAACAGCTCCTCAATGGGCAGTATTAAAAGATATATCTATTCATTTAGAAGGAACAACTCCAGCTATGATTGCAGAGCGAACTTACTCGGATCGCCCTACAATAACGGGTATACTCGAGCGACTTAAAGCAAAAGGACTTCTGGACATTAGAGATAATCCAAATGATAAACGATCAAATCTTGTATTCATTACAGATTCGGGAATGATAATTAAGAGTCAAATAGAAGTTCTTAGTGACGAAATCATGGATAACGCACTTAAAAATATTTCTGAACAAGAAATGTCCACGTTTATGAACGTGCTTAAAACGATCTATTTAAATATTAGTTAGGGAAGTGAGACTTATGATTCTAATCACAGGGGCAACCGGTAATGTAGGACGTGAAGTGGTTAACGAACTAAGGAAAAGTGAAACACCTTTTAAAATTGCCTCCCATCGAAAAGACAGTGAGTATGTTTATTTTGATTTTGAAAATGCTGATTCTTTTCGTCCAGCGTTAACAGGAGTGAAAAAATTATTTTTACTGCGCCCTCCTCATATAGCTGACGCAAAAAAATATTTCCAACCCCTCATAGATATCGCAAAGGAAGTCGGAGTTGAACACATTGTGTTTCTATCTCTATTGGGCGTAGAGAAAAACCCAATTGTTCCACACCATAAAATTGAAAAAATCATTAAAAAATCAGGAATTCCATATACTTTTTTACGCCCAAGTTTCTTCATGCAAAACTTAATTTCTCAACATGGGGAAGAGCTACGTAAAGAAAAGGAGATCTATGTACCCGCAGGAAAAGGCAAGACTAGCTTTATCGATGTTCGTGATATCGGTACTGTAACAGCTAGAATCCTAACTGAGAATGGTCATGAAAATAAAGGTTACTCGTTAACGGGAACTGAAGCGCTAGATTACTATGAAGTAGCTGAAATTTTATCTGAAGAGCTAGGAGAAACAATCAAATATGTTAATCCATCAGTTCTTCAGTTTAGAGATAAAATGTTAACAAAAGGAATTCAAAAAGAATTTGTGACTGTTATGATTGGAATTTACTTCACTGCAAAAATTGGATTAGCCAAAAAAATCACGCCCGATTTACAAATATTACTTGGTAAAAGACCCATTACATTCAAAGAATTTGCACATGACTATAAGTACGAATTAGTTTAATCATGGTGATTTTTTGGCTAAACCATCAGGAAGCATTTCAGGATACATTGTTACTGCCGCGTGCGAGGGGAATCAATAAAGGTCGTCATAATGGATATGCTGCTGTTTATTCTTATATTGGTAATGTACTAAATGCTATGCCTGTGCAACCGATTTTAAACTAATGTCGTAACCACTAGAGGGGAAGGTCCATGATTCAAAAACCACGTACTACTATTAAATGGACTCTTATTTTTTTTTTGTTATTAGTCACCGCCTGTAGTAAGAATGATGAAGTTTTGAAAGGAATTGTACATACAATAGATGTAGAAAATAAAAGAATTTTAGTGATTTCCGAATTAAAAGAAGAAGACTTGAACAAGGAATACAAGGAGGTGCTCGAATCTAATGAGTACTCTCAAGCCATTTGGGTAAATAAAATTGCACCTTCTAAATATAAAAAAGGCGATGAGATTAAAGTATTTTTTGAAGTAAGTGATGATTCATTCCCTGCACAAGTTACCGCCAAAAAAATCACCAAAATCAAGAATTGAGCAAAAAGAATAGAATCTACTATAAAGAAGCGGCTTCTCCAAAAGGGGCGGCGCTTCTTTGTGTAGATTTAAGGAGAAATCCATATTTATAAATGCACTCTGTGCAAAAAAGTGACCCCACCACTTTCGGCAGGGTCTAGATCTATTTTATAAGGGGGTTATGTGATTACTATAATCCTCTTAGCTTAAATAAGTATGAAGCCCGTCTAAAGATTTGCTGAAATATTATTATTTTTATCGAAACCGATCAAATATAGTAACGTATCAATCTTAATTTTCAAATTACTACATATACAAAATGGAGGTGTGTATAAAGATGAAAATATTCAGTCTATTGCTTGTAGCATTGTCTTCCATTGGAGTAGTTGCCACATTCGGATTTTCAACATTCAGCTTAATCACAGGAATTATAGGAGGGCTTATTGCAGCATTTGCAATTTCAGGCTACTTGCAGTCTGTCAGACGTGATTACCCCAATGAGAGCTATGAGAATAAACAAGTTAAGTATCAATCGAACTATAATACTTGGTAAGCAAAAGCCCCACCTTAAACTGGTGGGGTTTTTCATATTCCCAAACACTTGTAAAATCACTTTGTGATATTAATGGTAGAAGAAACAAACGAGGGATAATGGCTAGCTGTAGAAGTGCTTTCACCGAAAATTCATTCCTTAGTTCATAGACTACTTGAGCTTTGTCTTGTTTGGTGATTTCCCCTTGTTTTGAACCTCTAGTTTAATCTGTGCAGGATATGATGTATAGCCCTTTTTAAAAGCTTCTTTCCCATGATGTTCATATTGACTAATCCAATTACTGTATGACAATTAAATAGAAGAGAGCTGCTAAAACAAACCGGTATAGAGCAAACCACTCCAATCGAAGTCGCTTAATCAGTTTGATGAACGTCACTACTGCAATCATTGCCACAAGAAAGGATGTCGCAAAGCCAATTAACATTAGAAGTAAATCGTCAGAACTCAGCAAATCACGACTATCGTACAAATCCAACAAGCTTGCACCAAACATAACTGGCACGGAAATAAGGAATGTAAAATCTGCGGCGGCTTTTTGGCTAGTGCCAAGCAACAGGCCACCTGAAATTGTCGAACCTGATCTCGAAAATCCCGGCCATAACGCCAAGCATTGGAACAGACCAATTCCGAAAGCCTGTTTATAATTAATCCCATCGATAGTATCAGCGGTTTCAGTCCGCCTATTCCGCGCTGCAATGATCATCAACACCCCACCAACAACTAGACCGATCAAAACAGGGGTTGGGCCAAATAATTGGCTTTTTATTGTGTCCTTGAAGAGAAGATATAGGATTAATGCTGGTAACATAGCCAAAATCATATGAATGACATTTAATCCTTTGCTTTTGGAAAAATCCATTCTAATCATATTAAGCCCAATTTCCAAATACCTTTTCCAATAAAGAATTAGAACTGCCATCACTGCACCCAACTGAATAACAATTTTAAAAGTTATTGCAGCATCTCCCTCAAAGCTAAGCAAATCGCCTGCTAAAATAAGGTGTCCAGTAGATGATACTGGTAAAAATTCAGTTAAGCCCTCTATTATGCCAAGTATTATTGCTTTAATTACGTCAGTCATCAGTGGATTGTCCCCTTTCGGAAATAAAATCATTTAATTTCCAGTATAAGGGAGACACGTAAACTTCCCCATCGATTAACCTAACAATATTCAATTCAGAATGACATAATTGTCACATTGCTCATTATTTCAGTCTTAAGGGGGCTTTGGTTTGCAAAACACAAAACATTAAGTATAATGTTACTGTCGAAACGCTAAGGCGTCTGTACAGGATGGCTACCTGGCACTGATGATGGCAGGCCAAGCGCTTTATAAAGTTTTCTTTATGTGTATTTATACTTTAGGAGCGTGGTTATCTATGAAAATTAATATTACCGCACATTTTAACATTGATATTACTTTATCTCTTCATCTGTTAGCCGTAGCCAGTCTTGCTTATGAACTCAGTTCACTGACGAGCTCGTGAAATTCGAGCGAAAAGTATCTGTACTAAGACACCTTGTGGTGTCTTTTTTTATTTTTATAGTAATTACCATCTAACCAATCTGCCCCCGCAAGAGAAAAGCAGCTTATGCTGCTCCTCCTCCACCATCCTTCATTCTGACTGCTGTCAGCTTGCGACACACCTTCCATCTGCTCGACAGTGACCACTAGTCATACCGTTTTCATTAGCGATTTCGCCATGTCTTATCTTTTAGAAGAATGGTAGAAGTCAGGGGATTCAATGAAAAATGACGCGGTCCCGAACCCTCGGAAATCCGCGCCACATATGGTTTTTTGGGATGCTGGTGAAGGGAATTGAACCCCCGGCCTACGCATTACGAGTGCGTTGCTCTACCCCTGAGCTACACCAGCTTAAGGCTGATTTTTCTGTCAAACAAAAAATATTATACAACTTTCAGCCAGAAACGCAAGCCTATTTCTCCCTGTTTTCCGCCCTCCTAAACTGCTAATCTACCTGTAGCTTACGCTCCACAGACTCTAACTTTCCACGGCTAGTGGAGGGTTTATCGCGGCGGTCGTCTATTTTAAGTGAGGTAGAGACACGTTCTGCACCTGCGGCAAAAGGAGACTCATGCAAAGCTTCTACCGCGGCAAAAATGCGTTGCAGAGGCCCTTCGATGATCGTCCCCATGGACGTAAGTTCATATGTAATCCCTTCTACTGTCTTCAGCACCCGCTGCATATCCGCAACATAGCTGCTAAGACTGGTACTGCCTGTTCCAATTGGAATAACTGTAACTTCAGCAATAGGCATGAGAATACCTCCTCGAAATTTTATAGTACCTATCTTCTTCCATTGTAACAATTCCACCGCTCTGTCACAAACTAAGCAAGATTATCCTCCCTTATCTCTTCTATTTCTTCTGATTACTCCAAAATATGACTTTGGGCTAAGAGTATTTTCTCATGCGCAAATTCTAGGGTCATCTGCACTATATTTATGGACTCTTTGTGGCATCTTTTCGGACAATTTATGAATCATTTCGCATCTCCCTGTGGATCAATTGTGGATTACTTATGGACAGCCTGTGGATCATTTGTGGAGTACTTTTAAAGAACCCGCTCCCCGCGCGGGTTTTCTAAAAAACTGTTTACAAACACAACATCTTGGGTTATTTTTATCTAACGACAACAAAATATAGTGGAGACAGGCGCTTTGATCCTTAACCGGATTTAGAGCTTAATAGGGAAGCGCGGTGAGAATCCGCTGCGGTCCCGCCACTGTAACCGGATGGCCTTCTTAAGCTTCTGGGAAGCTTGAGAATCCACATCTCCCGGCAGATGCCACTGAGGGTTAGGAACACCCTTGGGAAGGCGCCGAGAGATCCCACGGAAGCCAGGAGACCTACCTGTTTCGACGACACCAACTATTGATGCCTGCGAGGAACAGGGATGGTGTCCGCATGCGGTCATCTACGTAGAGACCTCTGCAAATATCCGTGTGGATATTTACATAACGCATCGGGCATTTTCTGCCATCCTCGGGTAGGGGATGCTTTTTTTATGTAATCAGAACAAATATACGACTGCTTATGGCAGTCCAACTTCCTATGGATATATGGATTTGATGATAGATGTTTTTCTTTTATACTGAGAGGAGAGCTGTACAATGACGTTGTTGGAGAGACAATTTAATGGAGTAGAAAATGCACGGGAAGTTCTTTTAGAAGAGCTCATTGATTTAGGCCGGGATATTATCGACAGTCGGGATATGGACCTATTGCGCGAGAATGCCAATTTGAATGGAGAGAGTTTCTCCGGTAAAATGAGCAAGTTCGGCAGTGAATATTCAAAATGGTACGCCCGCAATTTTACGATGCCGCCGCAGCTAGTGCAGGCTATTGATGACAATGTCGTCTATGTGCATGATCTGGATCAATACGCGATTGGAACGACGAACTGTATTTTTATCCCGTTTGATAAACTTCTCCGTGAAGGTTTCAATACCGGCAACGGCAGCGTTCGTCCTCCGAACTCAATAATGACTGCTATGTCTCTGGTAGCGATTATTTTCCAATCCCAGCAAAATGCTCAATATGGTGGTGTATCCGCCAATAAACTCGACTATGATCTGGCACCTTATGTAACCAAATCCTTCGCCAAGCTGTTCCGCAAGGGTCTGGATTATTTTGAAGAAGGACAAGCTGATGAATCTTTGGGCGAGATTACGATGAGCCGGACCGATCTGGCGGAGTTATATCCAAGAGCGTTCCGTTTTGCACTAAAGGAAACCGAAATCGAAACCCTGCAAGCGGCTGAAAGTATGGTACATAATCTGAATACCATGTCCAGCCGATCCGGTGGACAAATACCGTTTACCAGCATCAACTACGGTACTTGTACTTCACCAGAAGGTCAGCTTGTGATCAGTTCTCTGCTAACCGCAACTATGAACGGACTTGGCAGCGGAGAAACACCAGTGTTCCCGATTCAAATCTTCAAATGCAAGCAAGGAATCAATCAACAACAAGGCGATCCTAACTATGAACTGTTCCTAAAAGCGGCTGAATGTTCTGCGCGCAGACTATATCCAAACTTCGCTAATCTGGACGCTCCGCTCAACTTGCAGTATTATGATCCAAGTGATCCTGATACGGAGTTCGCTACAATGGGCTGCCGAACCCGAGTGCTCGGTGACCGTTTTGGTCGTAATCATTGCTCTGGAAAGGGCAACCTTTCCTTTAATACACTGAATCTGGTTCGGCTAGGTCTGGCACACGGCACAGTAACAGGCAGACGTACCATCGCAGACGAAGCTGGCTTCTATGAAGATCTAAATCATTATATGGATATTGCGCTGGAAGGACTTCTTCATCGGTTCCACATTCAAACCGCACAAAAAGCTAAAGCTTCCGATTTCATGATGCGAGAAGGCGTCTGGGAAGGCGGCGAGCATCTTGCACCTGATGACACTGTAGGCGATCTGCTAAAGCATGGCAGTCTGTCTCTTGGCTTCATCGGTATGGCGGAATGTATGAAAGCTATGTACGGCAAACACCATGGCGAGGATATGGAAGTTCATGCCAAGGCGCTGGCTATTGTGCGTCATATGCGGGACTATTGCGATCGGAAAAGTGAGGAACTGGATCTCAACATCACTCTGTTCGCAACTCCAGCAGAAGGTTTGTCCGGTAAATTCACAAAAGTTGACCGCAAGGTACTGGGTTCCATTCCGGGCGTAACCGACCGTGAATATTATACGAACTCTTTTCACATCCCTGTATACTTCGATCTGGGTGCTGCTCAGAAGATCAGCTTGGAAGCTCCTTTCCATGAATATTGCAATGCCGGGGCTATTTCTTATGTCGAATTAAACGGCAATGCCCGCAACAACCCATCGGCTTTTATCAAAATCATTAAATATGCGCTCGAACAACAGGTCAGCTATTTCAGCATTAACCATCCGATTGACCGCTGCTCCAGCTGTGGATACGAAGGCGTAATTGGGACAAACTGTCCTTCCTGCAACGCACATGAGAATGACGTGCACATCCGCCGTTTGCGCAGAGTTACAGGTTATTTAACCGGCGACTATCAGACCCGCTTTAATGCCGCCAAACAAGCTGAAGTACGGGATCGCGTTAAGCATCTATGAATATTTGCGGTTACTATCCGGAGTCGATTAACGAGGGAGAGGGCATGCGGGCCGTCCTCTTTCTCAGCGGCTGCCGCCATCGTTGCCCGGGATGTTTTAATCCCGAGACATGGAACTTTAAATATGGAGAAGTCTTCACCTTAGAACGACAACATGAAATTATTGCAGAAATCGCCGCTAACCCTTTGCTGGATGGTCTGACACTGGCAGGCGGCGATCCTTTTTTCTCAGCAGAAGAGTTGCTGGGGTTCATTCATGAGCTTCGCGCTGTACTGCCAGGCTTCTCAATCTGGATTTACAGTGGTTATACGTACGAAGAACTTACAGCCCTTCCCGGTACGCCGGAATGGGATCTACTTAAGCAGTGTCAGGTGTTAATAGATGGAAGATTTGTAGAAGAACTGAAAGATACTACGCTTCTCTACCGGGGAAGCTCCAACCAACGCATTATCGACATTCCGGCCAGCATGAACGGCTCGGAGGTCTTTCTGTGGCAGCCTGCTGCGCTATAATATATCAATTTTTGATATTGAAAATTAATTTGAAATAAGAAGGGATGAACTAACCATGCCGCAATTCGTAGTAAAACCGGATAATCGCCAACTGGCTTTTGATGAGAACCGTCTTTCCGTCTACGCTGACCGTATTCTGGAAGGTCTCGATCAACTAAATAAAGAAACTTTGCTGCGTGGAGTGAATTCCAAACTGCGTCGTGACTCGGTAAGCGGAGAAGAAATCAGCAACGCCTTCACCATGAGCGCTCTAGAGCTTGTAACAAAAGAAGAGCCTACCTGGAAGTTCGCAGCTGCCCGCGCCCTTCTGACAACCCTTTATAAAAAAGCTGCTGTTCATCGCCGCTACAAAGCTTATCCAGAAGAGCCTTACGGTGAATTGTATCCACTAATTACGGATCTCGTGAAAAAAGGAATCTATCGCGAAGAACTTCTAAGTCATTACACCAAAGAACAAATTATCGAACTAGGTGGGTGTATCGATTATACACGCGACCTTTTGTTTGACTATATCGGTCTGCTTACGCTATCCGACCGTTATTTGGCGCATGATTTTGACGGCCGTGTGATGGAGCTTCCACAAGAACGTTATATGATTATTGCCATGTACCTGATGCACCGTGAGCCAGCTGAGAAACGTCTTGAGCTTGTAAAAGAAGCTTATTGGGCTATGAGCAACATCTACATGACTGCTGCTACACCTACAATGTCTAATGCCGGCAAAAAGGTCGCTGGACAGCTATCCAGCTGCTTTATTGATACTGTAGACGATTCCCTAGAGGGTATCTTTGACTCCAATACAGACGTAGCACGTCTAAGCAAAATGGGTGGCGGCATCGGCGTTTACCTTGGAAAAGTACGGGCACGTGGTTCGGATATCCGTGGCCACAAGAACACAAGCTCCGGCGTAATCCCTTGGATTCGCCAGTTGAACAATACAGCAGTCAGCGTAGACCAGCTGGGCACACGTAAGGGTGCTGTAGCTGTTTATCTTGATGTATTCCATAAAGATATTCTCGCTTTCCTTGATCTTAAGCTGAACAACGGTGACGAGCGTATGCGTGCACATGACGTGTTCCACGGGGTCTCCCTGCCTGACCTGTTCATGGAAGCTGTAGAATCGCGCAGCCACTGGAACCTCTTCTGCCCTCATGAAGTGAAAAAGGTCATGGGCTGGACTGATAAAAATGGCCGTCCACTAGGATTGGAAGATTTCTACGATGAAGAGCTTGGCAAAGGTACTTTCCGTGAAAAATATGCTGAAGCTACAGCGAACCTGGAATTATCCCGGATCACTGTTCCTGCGATCGACATCATGAAACGGATTATGAAATCACAGCTAGAGACGGGTACACCGTACATGTTCTACCGTGATACCGTGAACCGGACCAACCCAAACCGTCATCAAGGTATGGTTTTCTCCTCCAACCTGTGCACAGAAATTATGCAGAATCAGTCTGCAACAGTAATTGAACAAGAAGAATTAGTAACTAAAGATGGCCAGACCCGGATCGTTATTTCCAAAATCCCTGGCGACTTCGTAGTCTGCAACCTGAATTCAATTCACTTGGCACGGGCGATTCCAGCTGGCGTATTAGAAAGACTTGTTCCGATCCAAGTCCGTATGCTTGATAACGTAATCGACATTAATAATATTGAAGTTCTGCAGGCACAATACACGAACAGCCAGTACCGCGCAGTAGGTCTTGGCACATTCGGCCTGCATCATCTATTGGCACTCAAGGGCATTCGTTGGGAATCCGATGAAGCCGTAGAATATAACAATCATTTATATGAACATATCAACTACCTGTTGGTTCGTTCGAGCATGGAGCTTGCCCGTGAAAAAGGCCGTTATCCGAAATTTGCTGGCTCCGATTGGGAGACTGGCGCATACTTCACTTCCCGCGGGTATGTTAGCGGTGAGCAAGAAGGTAAATATGTAACGACTGAGCAATGGCGCGAGCTGCAAGAAGAAGTAGCTAAGGACGGCGTGCGTAACGCTTGGATGTTCGCCATTGCGCCAAATGGATCTACATCGATTATTGCCGGCTCCACCGCCAGCATTGATCCGCTGTATGAACTGCTATCCTATGAAGAGAAAACAACTTATAAGATCGCTAACCCAGCACCGGATCTGTCCGACAAAACGATCTGGTACTATAAGACAGCATTTACAATTGACCAAAACTGGTCGATCCGCATGGCTTCTGCTCGCCAGCGTCACGTCGATCAAGGCCAAAGCTTTAACCTGTATGTCCGTCCTGACATCAAGGCTACCGAGTTCCTGGAACTGCATCTGAATGCCTGGAAGGGCGGCTTGAAATCAACTTATTATGTGCGTAGCCGTGCTTTGACTATAGAAGAGTGTGAATCTTGCGCTAGCTAATTATCTTAGTGCCCTGAATAGAAAAACGATGATGAATTTCGTAACTGCGAGGAATGTTTGGGCTTCCGGCCGCTATTGTCATCAGATGTCTTGATCTTTACCGCTATTAGCGGATGACATCCGATGACAGCATATGCTTTCGATGCGAGCTTTCCTACGGAAAGCTTTCGGGCGAACGCTGACGCTCCTACAGCTCCAAACTTCCTCTCCGTTACTCCATCACCGTCTTTCTATGAACAAGACACCAAAGAAAGATTACCCGCGCAAAAAATGGAGGGATAAGAAATGCAATTACAAAAGATTTTTAATACTGAAGCACCTAATCAATCCACACGCATTATCGACGGTGAATGCTCAGGTATTCTGAACTGGAACGATATTCGCATGCCTCATATGTACAAGCTGTATAAGGTGCTGCTGCTTAATCACTGGATCGCGGATGAAATTCCAATGTCCAAGGATGCGCAACAATTCCCGATGCTGGATGCCGAGGAACAACGCGTATTTAAGATTAATATCTCCCTACTCGCTGTGCTGGATTCGATGCAGACGATGTTCGTGAGCGACGTGAAGCGTTATTTCACCGATTCCTCTTTGGAAGCTATCTCCGCTATTATCGGGCAGCAAGAAGTGGTGCATAACCAATCCTATTCCTATGTTCTATCCTCTATCGTGTCGGAGAGTGAGCAGAAGGAAATTTTTGAATATTGGAAAAAAGACCCTGTCCTGCTGGAACGCAATCAGTTTATCTCTGATATTTATCAAGAGTTCCGTGATAACCCTACGAGACAGACCTTTTTCCATGCGCTGGTAGCAGATCTCATCTTGGAAGGGATTTTCTTCTACAGCACTTTCGCCTTCTTCTACAATCTGGCCCGTGACCAGAAGATGATGGCGACCAGCCAAATGATCTCTTATATTCAACGTGACGAGAATCAGCACTGCTACTTCTTCGCAGAAGTATTTAAGCAGCTGCTCGTAGACTTCCCTGAGCTGAACACCAAAGAAAACATGGATTACGTATACCGTACCATCGACCGCGCGGTAGAGCTCGAAACCAACTGGGCTTACTACACACTTACTAACGTGCGTGGCATTGATCTTAACGAGCTTAGCGACTACATCAAATATACAGCGAACAAACGTCTGACTTTGATGGGTATGGAAAAAGCTTATCAAGGTGTTGACGTTAACTGTATGCCTTGGATCAAACCTTTCTCCGATGATGCGCTTAATGCTACCAAAACTGACTTCTTCGAAGCCAAGTCCCGCAACTATGGTAAGGTTGGCGACGATAACGGATTCGACGATTTGTAAGACCGGATATATACAATCCCTATATAAAAAAGAGGCCATTCTCTACTTTCTTAGTGAGATGGCCTTTTTGCTATAGCTTATATAATGCAAAAAGCGCCCCTCTCCCCTGGTATCAGGTATGAAAGAGACGCTTATACATTTGTTATTAGCACTAAGCACAGAAGGCTTGCTACTTAGTCTTATGCCTTGCGTTCCACACGATGTGTAGTTTCTTCTGCAAGCTCATCTAATGCATCGTTCAGGCGTAGCTTCAGCTCCTCAGCAAGCTCTACCACTCCGTGATCATTACGAACCACTTGAGAATCCACGGCATAAACGCCGCCAAGAATGTAACGTGCGCCCAGTACGGACAACACAGGTTTCAATGCGTAATCAATTGTGAGCAGATGTGCAAGACTGCCGCCCATGAACAGCGGGAGTACAACTTTTCCGGCCAATCCCTTTTGTGGAACCAGATCTAAAAAGGTCTTCAGCACGCCTGTATAAGAAGCTTTATAAACCGGGCTAACCACGATTACCGCATCAGCTTCCGCTACAAGGCCATTGGCTTTGACGATAGACTCACTTTCAAACTTAGTGTGAATCAAATCCTCCGCGGGTAGTTCTGCTACGTTAATACGCTCAACCTCGAAGCCCTGATTGGTTAAGCTGGCCTCCGCATATTCTATAGCTGCATTGATACGCGATACCAGGGAAGGCGTTCCGTTAATCACAACAATTTTAGCCACTTTTCCACCTCTTCCATCCCACTTAAGCAGCTCACACTGCTTTATTTATTATCCCGACAAAATTACTTTAAATTAATACTAATCCTAACGTAGAATTGATATTTTTGTCAAACCATAACCACTTGCGCTCCTCCCGCTCTTAAGTTATACTAAGCAACAATATTAAATCCAACAATCAGGCCAATGATCGGCATCCAACCGTGAGGCGTCTGCGACCGGAGTCTACAACAACTCCCTAAGTTCACCGGGTTTCGCCCGTTACCGCGAAGACCAAAGAGGGTCGGATTGTTCCTGCAGTTAAGGAGATTCGATCAACCTGGGTGGCACCGCGAGCTGACGCTCCTCGTCCCATGGATGAGGGCGTTTTTTGCGTTTTTTTAACCAAAAAGGAGCGAAACGGTATGCTGGATATGAACTGGATCAAAGACAATCAGGAACTTGTAAGAAACATTACGGCTTGGAAAAGAGTCGACTTCCCACTGGATGAACTGCTGGAATGGGATGAGAAACGGCGCGAATTGCGCCAAGATACGGAACAGTTGAGAGCCCAGCGTAACGGCCTGACCAAAGAGGTTGAACGACTTTTACGACAGGGTGACAGCGTGGCAGGAGAAGCAGTTAAAGAACAAGTAAGAGAACTGAACAACCGCCTGAATCTCTATGAGGCAGATCTAACTGAAGCAGACCGGCGCTGTGGAGAACTCATGCTGCTCGCACCAAACCCTGTATCGCAGGATACACCGATCGGTCATGATGATAAAGATAATGTAGAACTACGACGAACCGGAACGTTGCCGGAATTCGGCTTTAAACCGCGTGATCATGTGGAGCTAGGCGAGCTCCACAATATCATCGATATCCCCCGTGGCGTCAAAGCAGGCGGTCCACGCAGCTATGTGCTGAAGGGTGCAGGCTTGTTGTTACATCTGGCTGTACAGCGGCTGGCCATTGATGTACTGACTGCCCGCGGCTTCACGGTGATGGATGTTCCCGTGATCGTCCGTCCGGAAGCGCTGGAACGTACGGGCTTCTTCCCCGGCGGGATGGATCAGACCTATGAGCTAAACGGAGACAATCGCTGGCTGGTAGGCACATCGGAGGTGTCGCTTGTTTCGCTATATAGCGATGAGATTGTCGAACTGGATTCGCCAATGCGACTCGCCGGAATGTCGGCCTGCTTCCGCCGTGAGGTAGGATCGGCGGGACGGGACGTGCGTGGCCTGTACCGTGTTCATCAATTCTCAAAAATTGAACAAGTTATCGTATGTCGGAATGATGAGGGCGTGTCGGAGGGCATGCTGCAGGAAATTCTTGCGAATGCAGAGCATATTCTACAGCTCTTGGAACTCCCCTATCGGATCATGGCTGTCTGCACAGGAGATATGTCCCTGAAGACACATAAGCAGTATGACATCGAGACTTGGATGCCAAGCAGAGATGCCTACGGAGAGACACACTCGGCTTCCAACCTGCTCGATTTCCAGGCTCGTCGCTCGGGCATTCGTTACCGGGATACAGACGGTAAGCTGCAATACTGCCACACCTTAAATAACACCGCAGTGGCTACACCAAGGATCCTAATTCCGCTGCTGGAGAATCATCAACTGGAGGATGGATCCATTTACATTCCGCAGGCACTGCGTAAATATATGGATGGAATTGAACGGCTTGAGCTTCCGCATCAGTAATACTGTGTTGTCCAAATAGATTTTAAATTAATAATGCCCTTCCACTTCTCGATAAGAAGCTGGAGGGGCATTATTTTAGTTCCGATACATTCTATATAATTCTAATCTCTATTGTTTTCCCTATGTAAAAATTAACAAAACTCTAGAATAAATTTGTCGTAATCCATAATCAATTCAACAATATACATAACATGCAATTAACATGTTGGTGCTCTATTAACCATAAAAATACTAGATTTATTATTAATATTGTATTTATGCACTGTTTTTATACTAAAATCACAACATTTCAATTTTTAGATTTAATTGATGCAAACTTTAATTTATATTCATGTAAGACAACCTTTCATTTTACATTTGAATGCTAAGATTTAATAGGTTGTAAATAAAAGATTCGAGGGGAGAATGACTTATCCAAATGATTATTTCTTCAAGAGTAAGAAAATGGTTCGCTACTGGACTGGCAATGTTAATGGTTGCCGGCAGTGTGTTACCAGCTGTCCAGACTGCCGAGGCAGCACCGGATAATAGCAACATTGTTATCTCGCAGGTCTATGGTGGTGGTGGAAACGGCGGAGCGGAGTTTAAAAATGATTTTATTGAATTATACAATCCTACGAATCATCCAGTAGATTTGACTGGATGGAAAGTTCGGTATACCTCAGCGGCCGGAACCTTTAGTAGTGGAACAGACTTAAATGGAACTATCCCGGCAAATGGATACTTCCTTATTGAGGAGGCCGCTGGAGCTGGAGGAACTAGCGACTTGCCTGCTCCTGATGTTAGCAAGGGAATCCTTGCTATGAGTGGTACAAACGGCAAAGTCGACCTCGTTGATAAATCAGGTGCAACGATTGATTTAGTTGGCTACGGAACAGCCACAAATGTCGAGGGAAGTGCGACCGCTGCTCTCTCCAATACGACAGCCGCTATCCGTAAAGCTGCGGCTGATGCACCGGCAGACAGCCGCGGTCTAGATACGGATAACAACTCTACGGATTTTGTTGTCCAAGCACCAAGTCCACGAAACAGCAGCTACGGTACATTACCTGAATTACCGGAGACTGCTAGTTCCGTATTAGCTTCACCAGCCTCTAATGCCTGGCCGGTAGGCACAGAAATATCTTTAAATTCTCCAACGGTTGGAGCATCCGTCTATGCAGCTGTTTATGGATCAGGTGGTTCAACTAATTTTCAACCTTACACAGGGCCTATTACCTTAACTGAGGACACTACGATTAAAGCGTATGCTTCAGAACCAAATATGCCAGACAGCCCTGTATCGACTTTTGATTACACGATTCTGGCCAAAACAGATGTTGCAACAGCACGCCTTGCTAGTAAAGGTCAGAATATTTTAACAGAAGGTATCGTAACTTACATTAATGCAGCAAAAATGTATATTCAGGATGAATCTGGCGGGATCGTACTTTATGGATTTCCAGAGTTCGCAAACGTTGGAGATCGTGTTGAAGTAAGCGGCACAATGGATATCTACAGCAATCTGCAAGAAATCAAATTCCAAAGTGGACTTCAATACAATGTAGCTGCACAAAATGTTGGGGTGCCTGCACCAAAATTGATCACCGCAACCGACTTGTCTGCCGCGAACGGCGAAAGCCACGAAGCTCAGCTGGTAACTATGAATAATGTGACCATAGACAATGTAAATGGCAGCACGGTGACTGCTAGCCAAGGTGGACAACAATTCACAATTTTTTCAACCCTGCCTAAACTAGTTAAGGGTAAAACCTTTGACAATATCACTGGGGTTATCGAGCAATATAATACGACTTATCAATTCATTCCACTTAACGAAAATGCTTTGGTGGAAGAAACTTTTTCCGTTATGGCCAGCCCTGGCGCAGGTCGCATCATCAAAGGAAGTTCTGTGACCCTTTCCAGCCCTACTCTTGGAGCACAGATTTACTACACGACCAACGGAACTGAACCAACAACAGCAAGTAAACTTTATTCAGATCCGATTACAGTTAATCAAGATCTTACCGTCAATGCAATTGTCGTAGCAGATGGCAAGACAAGTAAGGTTTATACCTTTGCTTATAAAGCGTCTGAACTCCCTCGTATACATGATATTCAAGGAGAATCTCATGCTTCTGAGTATACAGGTCAGAACGTTTCTGATGTAGAAGGCATCGTTACCCAATACGGGTACACCTTTGCAACTGGCGCTTATAGAGGTTTCTTTATGCAAGATCCTCAGCCAGACGATAATGTAAACACTTCGGAAGGTATTTTTGTATACAGCACTAATTCATCCCTTAAACCTCAAATTGGAGATTTAGTCCAAGTTAGTGGAGCTATTTCCGAATACAACGAAGGTAACGCAAGTAATTTAACCTCTACTCAAATTACTATGACTTCAATAAAAGTGGACTCCTCTTCAAGTTATACTGTGCCGGTGCCTGTTGTACTTGGTAAAGGCGGGAGAGCAATTCCGTCTACCATAATTGACAATGACGGCATGGCTAATTTTGAGCCTAATGAAGATGCAATTGATTTCTACGAATCGTTAGAAGGTATGCTAGTCAAGCTCCCTACCCCTACGATTATCAGTCCTTATTGGACAAGTGGTAGCGGAAATTCTATGCTCTATAACATCCCTACAAGAGTAGAAAATGATACACCTGATGTCATCACACCAGCTGGTGGATTAGTTCTCAAAGAATACAACCAATACAATCCTCAGCGCCTCATCATCGCTTACGGAAATCCGGGGCAAGAAGTCATCACCGGAGATAAGTTCGCTGGAGATGTTACTGGTGTCATCGGATACAACAACGGTAACTTCAAAGTAATTCCGGAAAACGGTAAGCTTCCAGCCATCACTCCAAGTACCTTTAAGCAAGAAACAACTACTCTTGAAGTCAATGATAGTAAGTTGTTGATTGCATCGTATAACATTGAAAACTTCTACCCCGGTGTCGGAGCAACAAAAATCCAGAAACTAGCCGACTCCATCACAAACAATATGAAAAAACCTGACATTATCGGTGTTGTCGAAATGCAGGACAGCAATGGTGAAACCAATAATGGAATCACTGAAGCAAGTGCAGCCGAACTGATTAAAGCCATTGAAACCGCTGGCGGTCCCGTATATAAATACACAGACATCGCTCCGGAGAACAATATGGATGGCGGTGCCCCAGGCGGAAACATTCGCGTAGGATTCCTGTACAATCCAGCAAGAGTACAGCTTGCAGACAGTGTGAGCGGACAAAAAGGTACAGCTACACAACCCGTTGGATATAATGCAGCGGCAGATCAATTGACCTACAATCCGGGCCGAATTGATCCAACAAACTCTGCCTTTGCAAGTTCACGTAAACCCCTTGCTGCACAGTTCGTATTCGGTGGCGAAACAGTAATTGTGATCGCTAACCATTTCAATTCAAAAGGCGGCGATACCGGTCCTTTCGGAAACGTTCAGCCCCCTGTATTGTCCAGTGAAACACAGCGCCATAAAATCGCGGCGGTCGTAAACGGATTTGTCAAAGAGGTTCTGACTGCAAATCCTAAAGCCAACATCGTAGCTCTTGGTGATTTGAATGACTTCCAATTCACTAAAACTGCAACCCTCTTAAAAGGTACAGAACTAGACAATTTGATCGATACATTGCCTTTAAATGAGCAGTATACGTACACCTATGACGGAAACTCTCAAGTGCTAGATCATATTCTTGTCAGTAAAAATCTAACGGCTTCTTCTAAAGTAGATGTCGTTCATCTAAATGCCGACTTCTCACCATCGAATGGCCGGGTATCCGATCATGATGCGGTTTTGGCACAGATTGATTTTAATACTGCTGAAGACTTCCCACTAACCATTCTGCACACCAATGATACACATGCAGGATTAGATACTGTCAGCTCGCCAAACAACATCTTACGCCGTGTAACAGCAATCCAAGATGCCAAGGCGACTACAGAGAATCCTATTCTTGTAGACGCAGGTGATGTGTTCTCCGGAACGCTTTACTTCAATAAGTATCTGGGTCAAGCAGATCTGGCCTTTATGAATCTGGTCAAATATGATGCTATGACTTTCGGTAATCATGAGTTTGATAAAGATTCAGATGTACTGTCCAAATTCATCGGCAACGCTAAGTTCCCATTCGTCTCCTCCAACGTGAACTTCTCAGCGGATGATATTCTTAGCAAAATGTTCACCAATGAAATCGGCCGGTCAGGTAATGCTGGAACCATCTACCCTGCGCTGATCAAAGAAGTAGACGGCCAACAGGTCGGCATCATGGGTCTGACGACAGAAGACACGGCGAACATTGCTTCACCAGGTAAAGTGACCTTTGAGAATGCCTTCGCTAAAGCGGAAGCAACGGTCGCTATGCTTGAAAAAGAGAATGTTAACAAGATCATTGTTCTCTCACACCTTGGCTACGAAGAAGATCTCAAGTTAGCCAAAGCTGTTAACGGCATTGATATTATCGTTGGGGGGCACAGCCACACGCAACTGAATCAAGCCGTTGTTGATAACAGCGATCCTAACGCACCGAAGCTTATTGTACAGACCGGTGAAAAAGGTCTTTTCCTTGGACAACTTGAAGTTAAATTTAACCAAGATGGCGTACTGACCGATTGGAAAGATCAATTAATCTCCATCGATGCTAAAAACGGCACTAACTACGTTATCGCCGAGGACCCAGAAGCCAAAAAGATCCTGGATACGGAGTATAAGCCGGGTATTCAAGAACTAACCAATGAGGTAGTAGGAAATTCAGAGGTTGTTCTAAACGGCGTTCGCGATAATGTGCGCACAAAGGAAACTAATCTTGGTAACCTGATTGCCGACGGCATGCTTTATGCAGCTCAAAAAGCGGGCACTAATGCCGTAATCGCCCTGCAAAACGGCGGCGGTATTCGCGAATCCATCAACGAAGGACCGATCACACAAGGCGAAGTACTCGGCGTACTTCCATTCAACAACGATCTGGTTACGATCACTTTGACTGGACAAGAAATTAAGGATGCCATGGAGAACGGGGTTTCCAAAACGCCGGCAGCAGACGGACGTTTCCCACACGTTGCAGGGTTGAAATTCTATTACGACTCTACGAAACCTGTGAACGAACGTGTACTGCGTATTGAAGTGAAAAACGGGGATAAATACGTCCCTCTGGATCTGAACGCATCCTACGAAGTAGCTACGAATGCTTTCACAGCTAAGGGTGGAGATTTCTATACTTCACTTGAAAAGGCCTATAAAGAAGGTCGCGTGAATCTGCTGTACCTACCGGACTTTGATGTATTTACGAAGTATCTGCAGAAGGTTGGAACGGTCACTGCGAACACTTCCGCCGTTGAGGGCCGGATTGTTGATCTGAAAGGTGCACCGCTGCCGGAGACAAATCCAACTCCGACACCAGACCCAACACCAGATCCAACTTCAGTGCCTACATCAGTACCAACATCGGCTCCAACAGTACCTACCGCTACAGCTACACCATCACCAACTGTTGCTCCAACTGCGGCACCAATTGCTTCAGCACAAGTAACAACAATTGATGCTGCTGATCTAACCAAACAACTTGCTGAACTGCCAGCGGGTAGTCAAGAGCTGGTTATTCCGGTTAAAGCTACTACAGGCGGCGCTCAAGTAGTACTTCCAGGCAGTGTGCTTGTTAAACAAGCAGCAGCACAGCCTAACACAGTTCTTACCTTTACTACTGATGGCGCTTCTTATTCCTTGCCACTCCGTGTTGTAAACAGTGCAGCGCTTGCCGCTCAATTAGGCACCAGCGACTTTACAATTACGGTATCTATTCTACTAGCGAATTCGGGAACACTAAGCAGCACAAACCAAGCTATCGCATCACAGCTAGGTAATGCTACTTTAGCTGCTCCAGTAATCGAATTCAGCGTTTCAGCGCAAGCCGGAAGTAAGAGTGTGCCGCTGAACAATTTCGGCAGTACTTACGTGAAGCGCACGATCAATGTACCTGCCGTCTTAAATTCAAATAACGCAACGGCAGTGGTCTTCGATCCTGCTTCAGGTAAGATCTCCTTCGTGCCTGCTATCTTTGTTCCTAAAACAGATGGAACAACGGACGTTACGATTAAACGGAACAGCAACAGCTACTACACCGTTGTTAAGTCTTCCAAAACGTTCGCAGATATTAACGGACACTGGGCTAAATCATCCATTGATCTATTAGCTACCAAACTAATTGTCAGCGGAACAAGCAACGATACGTTCTCTCCTTCACAGTCGATCACACGTGCTGAGTTCGCCGCATTAATTACGCGTTCTCTGGGACTTGCGACAGCTAATGGTGAGACCACATTTAAAGATGTAAACCCAAGTGCTTGGTATGCTGATGCTATACGCACCGCAGCAGAAGCCGGTTTGATTTCCGGTTATACCAATGGCAGCTTTAAGCCGGGTAGCCCAATCACTCGCCAGGAAATGGCCTCGGTATTAGCAAAAGCCATCAAGTACACAGGTAAAACCTTAAATGCCGATCCTGCAGCACTGGCTAAATTCAGTGACGCAGCAAGCATTCCTGCTTGGTCCCAAGCAGCAGTAGCAGAAATCGCTGCTGAGGGCATTATCCAAGGAGCAACGGACGGTTCCTTTGCTCCACAGAAGCTGGCAACTCGTGCCGAAGCGGTTACGATGCTGGAGAAGACATTGAAATCTCTCCAGTTTATCAACTAGCAAAAACTGATCTCCAGCTCTGAAGACAAAAAGGCGGTTCCCGAGTGCGTAACGCACCCGAGGAACCGCCTTTTTTAATAAACCAACCTGATCTGTAGGAAGTGTTATGATTCCATCCCAGCTTCACTCTCTTCGTAATGGCTCGTATCCCCGTGCAGCAGGATTTCCGGCACACCATCCGTAAAATCAACCCTGCATAAGCAGGTCGGATAAATGTAAGGCAGATCCCAGAGCTTAGGCAGCGCTCTGCCCTCAAAATAGGCCATTAACAGCTTAATCACTACTGTATGTGTGACGATAAGAATGGTCTCACCCTGATGGTCAACGAGAATTTCCTGAAGCTTGCCCAGCGCCCGTGCCTGCACCTCTGCGAAGGTCTCACTGCCCTCCACTTTAAACTGCTCAGGATCTTGCCAGAAATTGCGATGCTGCTCCGAATACTCGCTCTCCAGCTCATTAGAATCACGGCCTTCCCACACACCCATACCAATCTCTTTGAACGCCTCAGAGGTCTTAAGCGGAGTACTCCGCTCTCCACGAATAATCTCAGCTGTGCGCAGCGCCCTTGGGCTGGGGCTTGCATAGATGACATCCAGCTGTTCAGTGCGCATTCCCCGGCTCAGCCATTCTGCCTGTTGCACACCAAGAGCCGTCAGTTCAGAATCCATATGTCCCTGCATCCGATGCTGCACGTTCCATTCCGTTTGACCATGCCGGGTTAAAAATATCGTTGTTATACTCATGCCAGCTTCTCCTTCCGTTTCCCCTATCCAATGAGTTTTACTTCCTGTTCTGTTCCATCCAGTTCACTGCATAATCAACGATTTCCCGTTGCGGAATCAATTGAGCGGTTGCCGAAGCAACCTGTCCATATGTAATAAGTCCCGTCTCTTGTCCAAACTGATCTGCCAGCTGAACGAAATCGTCAGAATCCCAATCCAGCTCCTTAAATTCAACCCACTGTCTAACTCCATCCACCATAATGGGCGCCCCGCCAAGGGTTTCCTTCTTGCCAGCATAAGATGCGCGGCATTCGGCAAGATGCAGGGAAGTATTATTAAGATTGCCTACTCCCAGCAACAGTACATGTCCGCCCAGATCGTAAATACGAGCCAGCGGAGAATCTTCCCCCAGACCCATTTCAAGCGCATGACCATACATAACTTCATCTCTATGCTTGCCCCAAGCGGCAAACGAATGTATCGGATGGTCACTGCGTTTTACTCCGTTTTGTTTACGGAAGCAGTCCGGAATAACCCCCATTCCTCTAAGCTGGGTCAGGTCTGGATCATAAGGCGGCATCTGCTCGCGGATACTCTGCCACCACGCCTCCGGCACCGGTGGGTTGCTCCAGCCTGCGGGATCAGTCAGGTCACTTGAATGAGTAGGCATTACCAGCGTGCCAGATTCTCCGAGGACCTCCTCCAATGCCAAAATAACAGCGACCGGGCCCCCGGCTACCCATTGGCCTAACGATTTAAAAGAAGAATGCAATAAAATCGTCATGCCCGCCTTAACGCCCAGTCGACGAAAATCCGCTGCTAATGTCTGAACCGTAATCAAATTGCCTTGTATTTCTTCCACCCTTCATTCCTCCAATGAATCTTCTCAAATCCATTATATAGGAGGGCCGCTTCTAAATGCATCTTCAATAGCCTCAACACTCTTCGGATACTATTTTCGCTCTATAATCACCTGGGGAAATCCCCTCCAGCTCTTTAAAAACACGGGCAAATTGTTTACTGTTCTCGAAGCCTACCTCTTCTGAGACTGTTGCGAGCTTACTGCAGCCTTTTGCCAATAGCTCTTTAGCGTGACGGATACGGACCTTTTTTAAATAAATAACAAAATTCTCACCGGTATATGCCTTAAAGGCTTCGCTAAAATAAGAATAATTCAAGGATACATGATTGCTGACCATAGCCATATTCAGTGGACGGGCGTAGTTGGCTTCAATATAGCTCAGTGCCTCTTCCATATCCGCATGCTCGGTATGCGCAGACCTTACACCTACAATGTATTCATTCACACTCAAGAGTAAGTTCTCCAGCGCACGATAATATTCGTGGAAATGACGATAGTTGTACATATTGCCTACCGTACGATACAGCTTCAATACCTCTACCGAGGCTTCGCCATGCACCCGAAACACTTCATCCAACACCAGCTCGTTTACATTCTGTCCCACGGACTCCAGATAAGCTAGGTCCAGTTCCTTCAAATGCTCAGTTTGAAAAATCACAGATAGAAGATGCTTCATCTCCTTCTCGCGTTCTGTTCCCAGCATATTGAGCAGCTTGCGAAGCTCCTCCTTAGGTAACGGAAAGTTAGACCGTCCCTGGCCAACATCCCCATAATCCAATAAACTCACTTGCGGATATAAAAAAGTATATTGCAGTGCCCGGCATGCTTCCTTATAACAGGAACGGAGGTCCTCAAGACTTCCTCCTTCGCTGCTAATCCCAATCGATAATCCCTTTATTTCCTTAGCTTCAGCTTGTCTGGACAGCTCCATAAAATCCTGTTTTCTACTCCCGATCAAGACTAATTTGCCATCCCAATCCGTTGTGATTTCCGAGAAAAACTTTTCAAGCGGTCCGATCAATCGTTCCGCCAGTCCCTGAACATCCCCCGACTTCATTCTTGTTCCGTCATTGTAATAGTAATTCAACACACCAACTGTAAAAGGTGCTTGCAGATCACTTAGCCACTCTTGCTGCTCACGCTCCAGCGGAACCTCCTGCTGCATTAGCAGTCCCCGTAAACGACTGGACCGCAGTTCCCTGCGGAAGTGTTCCGTTTCCTGTTCCAGCTGCCTTGCGCTGAGATCCTGTTCTTCCTGTTCCTTATCGATATTCTTCAAAATTTCGAACAACTCATCTCGGCGAATCGGCTTCAGCAAGTAATCCTTTACGCGATAACGAATCGCGCTTTTGGCATATTCGAAATCATCATACCCGCTTAAGATCAGCACTGCCGGGCTTTTCTCACCACTTGTTACCTTAGATATCTGCTCCAACAGCGTAATTCCATCCATCACTGGCATACGTATATCTGTAATAATAATATCTGCACCTTCGGTCTTAAATATATCGAAACCCTCTGCGCCATTACTCGCCATTGTGATGGTATACACGGACGGAAATTCTCTTTCTATCATAGTCTTGAGACCGTAACGGATATTCTTTTCATCATCAATGATCAGTAGCTTCTTCATAGTTGTTTTTCTCCTGTCAAAAGAACTTTCGGCAAGGTCAGACGTACCATCGTCCAACTCCCTGCCTCACTCTGTACTACAAGCCCATATTCATCACCATAAAAGATTTGCAGTCGCTGATGTACATTTCTCAGTCCAATACCACCTGTTCGGCGGTCAACATCTCTCTGTTCTGAGGCACTCTCACAGCGCTCATCTTTCGCATAAATCGCCTCGTTCAAAGCAACCAAACGCTCTGGAGTTAAGCCGATGCCATTATCACGAAGCTCTATGCAAATATCACCTTCCGTTTCCGAAATATGAATATGAATGTTCGGGTCCTGTAAATTCTCTTTCCCGTCGCACCAAGCATGCTTAACACTGTTCTCTACAATAGGCTGCAGTGACATTTTCAGCACCTCCAGCTCCAAATATCGAGGTTCAATATGAAGCACTAACTTAACCGGATATTCAAAACGAATATTCATCACTTCAATGTAATTTTCGATATGGCGGACTTCATCCCGCAGCTTCACATACTCTCCGGACCATTTAAAATTATAGCGCATCATCCCACCCAGCGAAGTCAGTGCATCCGAGATCGTTCGCTGGTTCTCAATTTCAGCCAGCATTTTTATATTTTCCAGCGTATTATATAAAAAATGTGCGTCAATCTGGTTATGCAGCGTACGCAGCTCTGCCTCTTTAGACAACGCCTGCTTGCTCACTGCCTGAGCCACCAACGTATTGATGGTGTTCATCAGCTTGGAGAAATGATGGGCAAGCTCCCCGACTTCCCCTCCACCACGAATCATTATTCCAGTGTACGCTTCACCTCTGCGCACTTTTTTCATCGTTTCGGTCAATCTACGTAGATTTTTTAGAATAAAGGCATTTGTCACATAAGCGATCAGCGTTAGTAAAGTAATAAAGCCAACATTGGCTCCAATAATTAAGTTGCGCGTGCGGGAGATATCCTTCATCACTCCCTCCATTGACACTACATTTAACAAATAAGCATCAATTCGTTCTAGCGGAGTGTTAATTAACAAAAACGATTTACCATTCTCCGAGTAATTACTGTCCCATTCGCCAGTTTCCCGGAACTGCTTATACCGTTCTGCAATCATATCAGCCATCTCTAGATTATCCTGCAAAAAAGAATTGTCCGGCCTGGTGAAAAGCTGCAGCTCACTATCCACAAGGAACATCTGGGTCTGATTATCCCGTACATCTGTATACGTCTTGGGTGTAAACCGACTCAGCAGCATATCCACCTGCACCATGCCGATATGATTGTCTGCTGGCCGACTCTTCTCACGCAGCAAAGAAACCTTTGGCAGACTCTCCGTCGGTGCTCCCAAGTATCTCTGCATCAAATCCGGATCACTTTTCTGAAAAGACCAGTATTCCTGCCCCTTCAATTGAAGCGCTTTCTGAAACCATGGGGTGGAAGAAACTCGCTCTTCGCGAAAGATAATCGGCCAAATTTCATGCACCTTATTGCTTCTCGAATACAGCCGTAAATGCTCAATATTCGGATTATTAAATTGAATACGAGTCATATTCACATAGGCATTTGTATTAAAATCAACCAAATCTACTAGCTGCGGCTCGGTTTCATTCGCTAAGAATTTTTCTACTTCGGCATCAGAATAAGCCATTTGTGCCGCCCGTTCCATCGCCTCAATCTGATTATGAATGTGCAGCTTCTCCATTTGCGACAAATAATCATTTTTCTCGACGGCATCGCGGAGATAGGTATTATTAATGGCTTTATAGGAATAGACAGAAACCAGCATACACGGGCCTAAAACAATAAAAACATAAGCTGCAATTAAACGGCTCTGAAGAGATCTCCGCCCCCACCAATAACTAAAAGAATGCCATAATGCTCTGATTCGATCTCGCCTATTCACTTTATACACTTCTGTCCTGTCCACCTCGCTAAAATAGTGAATATTCAAATACTTAATAACTATTCCTTATTATAATTCGAAAATAACCCAAAAGCCCGCAGTTAGCGGGCATTTTGGGTCATGCTTTTTATTTTATGGACAGCTTCACTTTATTCTCTTCATATTTCTTTTGTTGGTAGGCATCAAATACATCTTCGCCTTCCTTCTTTCTCTTCTCTAAATACTCATTCCAAATCTTATCGAATTCCGCATCGGAAGAAGCCATGAGCAATTTCGGCATAGTTTTGCCGCGCAACTGTTTCAGCTTCGAAGCGATGATGCCTTCAGGAGAGTTTCCTGTTGGTTCGATTTGTTGGAACTCAGAGGAGCCTATGGATTTACCTCTAGTCCAATCTTCCAATTGCTTAAATGGTTCTACCGATTTAGGAGCCCATTGGTCCGTAATGTTCGTATTTTGCAGCATCCAGAATGTAAAGGAAGATCCGATTTGCTTATCAAACGTCGAACGGTCTTTATTCATCAAATCAAACACTTCTGGTTTAAATTGATCTTTTCCATCAATCGTATCGTAGCTGACACCTTTTTCGCCTAAGAACAAGTCTTTGTTGCCTTCTTCACTGTTCAAGTAGCTGAGGAAGCGGATAGCACGTGCTTTATCCTTAACATCTTTTGAGATCAGTGTTACCGTCCAACCGGAGATACCAGGGCCATCAAGGGTTGGTTTATCCAAGTTCGTATTGGAAGGTCCGTCAACAGCAATATACGTTTTGGTTGGATCCTGTTGGTAAATCGTTCCTAGCTGTGCTGCAAAATCTGTACGTTGATACAGCATTGCGAAATAACGGCCTTGGGCAATTTTTTCTTCCATTTGTGGGCGTTTGTCGATAAAGATATCTTTAGCCAGCAGACCGTCTTGATTCGCTTGACGAAGTGCCTTCATCCAGCGGATATATTCAGGATCAGTTTCACGAGCATATACCTTGCCATCTTTTTCTCTTGGGATTGCCAAGAAGTTCTGCAGGTAACCTTCCAAAGAATCGTTACCGTTCTCGGTAAATTCATGCAAACCAAGTGGAATAAGCGGCTGTCCATTTACGTCAGGGAATTTCTCTTTCGCTAATTTAAGCGCATTCAAGAAACCTTCTGGTGTGCGCATATCTGGACTTCCAATAGCTTCATACATATCCTTGCGGACAGCGAATACTTGGTTGGATACGTAATTTTCTCCATATTTCTCATAGTCGGCAGGAGAGGAAGAAGAGTTAGGATAGCCATACACATTGCCGTCTTCTTGTGTATACCAGCCCAGCTTATCAGCATCGGATACTTTAAAGAAGTACGGATCATATTCATCAGCAAGTTTGTTCAATGGAAGAACAAGTTCACCTTCGACCATTTTCTTAATCGCATCTTCCCAGAAGCCCAAAGTGATGAAATCAGGCAATTTACCGGATGCAATCAGCGTGTTAAGCTTCTCATTCTCGTTACCAGCCGGAACGATAAAATTAATATCAACTCCGGTCTTCTTAGTTACATATTGGGAGGTTGGGTCCACGCCCCATTTATTAGGGAACCATGAGAAGTTAAGGTACCAGTCAAATGTAATGGGTGAAGTATCAATCTTCCATCCCGGTTCATCTGCTGATAATGCAGCAGCAGTCGGTTCAGCACTTGCCTCCGTATTAGTAGCTTTAGCGCTGTTAGCATTACCTTCGGCATTCTTGCCAGCATTATTCCCGCTGGAGCAGCCTGCGGCTGACAATGACATCATTATTGCGAGAAGCAGAACTCCCATTGCTTTTGGCTTACGTTTCATGCCCATGCTTGTTTACCCCTTTTCTATGAATGTTAATTATAAGCTCAACCCCAGTGCCTACAGCTGTAGGCAACCAGAGGAGTTATCACTGCTAGACATCAGCCCTTAATGGAGCCGATCATCATCCCTTTAACGAAATAACGCTGCAGGAACGGATACACGAATACTATCGGCAATGTGGTCACTACCATCGTCGCCAGCTTAATGGACTGTGACGTTACGCTTCTCGTAACGCTGCTGCCTTGTACAGCGACCATCATTTGACTAGAGCTCGATTGTGCGACGACCCGGAACAAATACGTCTGAATCGGCTGCAGATCAGTATTATTGATATAGATCATACCCGTGAAGTAATCATTCCACTGATACACGCCATGGAACAGCGCAATGGTAGCAATTACAGGCATGGATACTGGAAGTACGATTCTTAAAAAGATGGACCAATCATTAGCACCGTCAATCCGTGCCGCTTCTTCCAGCCCATCGGGAATCTCCCGGAAAAAGGTCATGAAGATAATAAGATCAAAGAAGCTAAACATAACCGGAATAATATAGACTAGGAAATTCTCCAATAGGTGAAGGTCCTTCATCAGCAGGAAGGTAGGAATGAGTCCCCCGCCAAAAAAGAGAGTCACTGTACCCATAAGCATGTAGAACTTACCGCCAATGAGGTTTTTTCTGGAGAATGCATAAGCTACCATCGCTGTGAAAAATACATGCAGTACAGTACCCAAAAGTGTTTTGGCGACAGTAACCCACATCGCCTGCATGATGCCGGGGCTGGCAAACACGGCCTCGAAATTCTCAAAGCTGAACATCCGCGGCCACCAGTAGATTCCTCCCCGCATGGCGTCATTACCGTTATTGAAGGCGTTAACCAATACGTACCAGATCGGGTAAAGCGTTATGAAGCAGATACATAACATGATGAGGTTATTGATGATATCGAACAGGGCCTCGCCCTTCGTTTTACGCTTAAGTGCAAACATATATGGTCCTCCTTATCCTAGAACAACGATGTATCGTTGATTTTTTTAGATACTTGGTTGGCAATCAGCAGCAAGATTAGAGCGATAACCGATTTTAACAATCCAACTGCAGTTGAGTAAGAGAAGCGGCCTGAGAGAATCCCTGTATAGTACACATAGTAATCAATTACATTACTTGCACTATCATTCAGTGAGTTGCGCAGGACCAGAATCTGATCAAAGTTGGAGTTCAGCACTCCGCTGACCGCGAGAATGAAGAGAATGCTGATTGTCGATTTAATCGCCGGCAAGGTAACATACCACATCTTCTGAAATCTGCCCGCGCCGTCGATTGTCGCCGCCTCGTACATTTCAGGAGATACACCAGAAATTGCTGCTAAATAGATAATCGCTGACCATCCAAGTTCTTTCCAGATATCAGAGGAGATAATAATTGTCCAGAAGTAACCCGGCTCAGCCAAGTATGTAATTGGCTGATCAATAAGATGAAGCGCTAGCAAAATGTTATTGATAATTCCTACATCAGCAAGCCATGTAGCCAAAATCCCTCCGAGTACCACCCATGAGAGAAAGTGGGGCAAATACGAAATCGTCTGTATGGTCTTCTTGAATTTCATTGAACGAACTTCGTTCAGAAATAGAGCGAAGATTATCGGCAAGGGAAATCCGATAATTAGCTTAAACAAGCTAATGCCGAGTGTATTTTTAATTACATTCGAGAGATTGTCATCATCCATGAACTCTTTGAAATGTGTAAGTCCCACCCATGGGGCTTCTGCAATCGTTTTAACGATGTTGTAATCTTTAAAAGCAATGATAATTCCATACATGGGAATGTAGTTAAAGATTATCATCCACGCAATGCCGAGTAGAGCCATTGTCTGCAAATGACGCTGGGCAATGAACCTCTTCCAAAGCGGACTGCGATTTACTTTACCGGTTTCGAAATTGCCAGGAATTAACGGCTTCATCGCTGAGCTTACTTCCATGCTTTTTTTGTTCTCCATCCTTTGGACCTCCAGGCTCTATATCTGTATTTAATCTAAAGCGCTTACAATGTTTATGTATCCATTGTATTTGCTTTTGCCTGTCTCCGTAAGGCTTTGAATTTCGGATTATAGGTTCCATTTTTCGGATTCATTGAAAATTTAAGGGCGAGCCGCAGCTCGCCCCTCTATTTTTATGCTAATACTGCTTGAATTTGCGCGATTTCTCCACGCCGCAGAGCCTCTGCCTCTTCACCGCGCACGAATGCTCCAGATATTTTAGTCACAGTTCCATTACGGTATACAAGCATCAAAGATTGAATGCTAACCTTCTTCTCGCCAAAGGTATTTTCACGTTTTGGGTTAGAATAGATTACCGCCGTATTCCCAAGGAAAGTGAAGGACAGATTGCCCTCTTCATCAAACAGCCATCCTGGCAATACCGGATCGAGAGACAGCGTAAGCGCTCCATCCTCCATTCTGAAAACATGGCTTCCAGCCATCATTGTTCTCCACATGCTTAAGAATTCCGCGGTCGATCCACTAAGTCTCGCTACGAACCCTCTACCGTGGTTATTTGGATCAGGATTGCCTCCAGTTGCGATAAAAGATGAATTCTCCAGTGTACTGCGTCCATAAACAGCAGGATCAAGGAATGGCACCAGCGACGTCTTCAGCTCACCGTAGAATTCCTCGTACAGCCCGCCCTTCAGCAGCTCAAGCAGATACTTATAGGACATGTGCAGGAAGTTAGACTCCCGTTCTAGCCAGCCTGGTGTGAAGGCTCTCATTCGTCCGATTTCATGCGATTCACCTTCTAGACTAACAGAGGTCTGATACATAGATGTTGCCCGATCATACAGCTCTGTTTGCTTAATCAGATTATAGATCTCTTTTGCCTGCACCGGGTTCTTCATCGTTTTCAACCAGCGGGTAGGTCCTTCCAGGAAATAAGGCAAGGCATAAGCCTTAAACTCCTCAACCACAGTTTTTGGCAGTCCGTATCCGCTAATGACTGGCTGACCCTCAGCATCTGTTACCTGATGGAATTTCTCCGCTTCAAAACGGAAATAGGTGGGGGTAAGTCCATTGCCCATTTCTACCGCCTTGTTGATCCCCTCATCAATTTTAACTAGGAACTTGGAAAGGGCTTCGCGGATGTGCTCCAGCGTTACTGCGGACTCAACACCAGTAATGCCAAACCGGATACTTGCTCTATAAGCTTCACGGGCTGAAGCTACTGTATCCCAATAGTTGAATTGTCCCACTTCTCCTGCTAGGACAGCAGTTACCGCGTGATATACCGCTTCAAGCAGCTCCGCGATTTCTTCTGGCAGCTTTACAGCTCCCTGTACATTCTCAGCACCGTTCAGCACATCCAGCAAAAAGACTACAGTACGCTTCAGCTCAAAAGTCTCACTCATTCCGGAGCCAAACAATCCTGGCAGACCGTTCATGGCATCGTTCCAGCCCGGCTTGTTGCCTTCCATCTCCACACCCATGCCGTAAGGGTCAAGCGTAGCAAATTTATTCAAAGCAAGAGACAACATCTTCACGAACAGATTGGTGTGGTAAATAGCACCTTGCCCACCTTCAGCACGCAGCCAATGGGTATCTCCTGCTTTCCATTTCAGCTTATGCAGCTTCTCCTCATCCTCCAGGAGGGCGCCATATTGCCGGGCTTTTCCATCACTAATTACATACTTCTCACTACGTGGCAGCACATATGCTGGGCTGTCATAGAACGCATAAGTGTTATCCCCAAATAAAAGCTCCTGCTTCTTGTCAGGGAAGATGTCCAAATAACCTACTACGAGATCCAAATTATACGTCCAGTGATCAGACCAGAAGCCTTCGCCAAAAGCAGCCTCAATGTTTTGCTGTGACAGGGCTAGCAGACCCGACAGAAACTCCTGCTCACTAACCTTCAACGTAACGTTATGATCCGCAATGTAATTGATCAGGCTGCCTGGGGTGAACCGACTGTTGCATAGCTTAACAAGCTCAGCTTGATGATCCGCAGCCGCTTCTCCGATCCATTCCGCAGCCTTCGCTCTGCTGTCTGACTTCACTTCAAAGGTTGTTCCTTGAACACTAAGTGGGTTGTAGCCATCTGCTTGAATTAAGCTATAGAACATTTTGATGTTGAAGCTGCCCACCTTCGGATTAAAAAACACATCATTCCGGCGGTTCTGATTCATATCGCGGAAGTTTCCGTTCCCCTGTGAATAGTATTCTGGGGCAAGCGAGAAGAAGTTATAGTCGCGCTCCAAATCGCCATGTTTACGGGAATATAAATGAACCACAAAGCCATCTCCGCCATTGTCAAAAATAAAAGGATAGCCTCCACGCAGGAAGTTATCGAGATAGGACTGACGGCAATAAGCATCAAACACAGCCGATGAAGTGTGCGTGGCAATGTCTTCTGTTAATTCCTCTGTCAGACCTGCGGCTTCTTGGGATTTGGACAGAATATATTCATCTCGGCATAAATGCTCTGCCTTTTTATTGATTTTATCGATGTCATTTACATGCCCAACCAAAGTATTCAGGGTCAAGCTGCTGCCGGGTGCCAAACGTCTAGCCACACCACTGAAGCCGCAAGGAACCTTATTGACTGGATATTGTGGAAGCTCACTCAGCTCCGAAAGCGTTAATCCCGCAAAGCGGTCTGGGTAAGTAAGAGAGGTATTGCCGCCGAAAATAAGCTCGAAATCAACGATTGGCGCGACTTTTTCTCCTTCTCCAGTAAACGACAGATAGAAATGCCCATTTGTGATTTCGCTAACCTGCGCGCTATCGTTGGTGCTGGAACGCAGCTTATAGAACGGAATACCGTTCTCCAGATTGTATACGTCCATCCAGCTGCGCAGCAGGTTACCAATCTCCTTGTAGCCGCTGTTTTCTACTCCGTAAGGCAAGATCTCAGGCAGACCATCCATCAGCTCCAGTTCAATCTCTTTGCCCCCGATATTCTCAATCTCCACCCGACGTACCAACGCGGCATAATCGTCATTAGGCAGATTGAAATAGTGTACGGTCGTCTTCAGCCCATGCCCGGCATGGCTTTCTTCAAGGGTCAGTCCGTTAGGCAAAATGGTCATGATCCGCTTGGCGGCAGGATCTGGACGTGCCGATTGAAATGGCTCATAAATCTCTTGCTCGCCTTTTATTTTAATAAAGGTTCGGAAGCCGGTGGTTCCTACGTCTTTATAAGAGATATTTGCTGGAGAAAATTCCATGATTGGCGAGTTCTTGTCGCGTACTCCAAAGCTGCAAATCGCTTGCCCCCGGTTCACATAAAAAGTCCACATTGGAATTCCCTTAAGACCTGCAAGACCTGGCAGGAAACTAGAGAAAGGCTTTCCTGTATCAAACTGCTCCATTACAAAATTACCTGATTCGAAATAATAATTACTCACGTTAATGTCCTCCTAAACTGTTACTTATTTATGAAATCAGATGCGTTACGATAGAATGAGGGGATAGCTCGCAGTTGGCAATCTCTTCGCCAAGCCCCAAGGTTACCGTGCGAGCTTCTTCGCTCTCATTCATCAATATGACAGCAAGGCTGCCGTCCGGATTACGGAATGCTGTGGGTAGGATTCCTTCCGCTTCAGAAGTAAAGCCAATCCGTACCGCACCTGGCGCGATAAATTTACTGAAATGCCCGATATAATAATAAGAGCTGTTATAGTGCAATTCGTCTGTTGTTGTATCTGCAATAATTGGAGCATCACAGAGATTCCCTACATGATTGGGCCCGCCGGTCTCATCCAGTACCAGGTTCCAGTCCAGATACCCTTCTGTCCATGCATTGAGATCCCCAATCATATTTCTGCCGTAACGTTCACCTGTAAACCATTCGCCAAGCTTGACACCGCCCTCTTGACAGCCCTCAGTGAACAATAGATGTTTGTCAGGAAATAGATCATGTACCTTCTCTACCTTGTCGAACTCCTCACCACCATACCAGTGGATGCCTGTACCCCACACATATTGTGCAGCTTCAGGATCAGACAACACGACCGAAGCACGTTCGACCATAATATCGCGGTTATGATCCCAGATGACAATGTTCACATCGGAATGGCCTGCCTGCTGCATCACTGGACCGAGATGATTTTTAACAAAATCGCGTTCCTCTTCCGCACTATAAATGCAAGAATCCCAGACTTGAACAGCAGCCGGCTCATTCTGCACGGAAACCGCCCAAATAGGTACGCCTTCCTTCCCATAAGCTTCAATAAATTTGGTATAGTAGCGTGCCCAAACTTCAGCGTATTCTGGCTTGAGCGATCCTCCATTATTCATTTCACCATTTGTTTTCATCCATGCCGGAGGGCTCCAAGGAGAGGCCAACATCGTGAACGGTCCACCTTTTACCTGCATTGCATCCTTAATCAGCGGAAGCACCCACTTATGATCATGGGAGATATCAAAGGTAGCCAGCTCCGTATCATGATCAGCGACATAAGTATAATTTCCAAGCGCAAAATCACAGCTATGAATATGAACACGACCCATGTTATAGCCTAATCCCTCTACCGGATGAAAGTAGCGATGAATAACCTCTGCCCGTTTCTCAGGACTGAGCCGTGACAACGTATATGCCGCAGCTTCTGTGAAAGCGCCGCCAAATCCTATCATCTTTTGGAACTCCTGCTCTGGCTTAAGCTCTACATCGGCAGATCCAGAATCAACTCTTGTGCTAAAAACAATTGCCTCTTTCGGAGTTAAGCGTTCCCCTGTATCTTTTGCAGTTACTACAGTTTGAACTTTTGCCATTTCATCCATCTCCTCTAATTGTTTTGTTACTAACAACAAGCACTGTCTTTACTGGATCACCATCCGATGTTAGGGTTCGGAGCGATGGGCCACTGAAACGTTTGAGAAAATTCAAGGAAGCCTTCGGTAAACTTTGATTTCAGCTCATTCGAAACTTAAAATCGAAACCGGTTTCGAATGTTGCGAAAAAAAATGATCTAACGAAGAGCAGGAAAAAAAAGCGGCATAACAATATACCCATTATAGCCCCATTCCTCTGAATAAGCTGTAGCAAATACCACATAGGAAGAATTCGAGCTATGATGTCCTCTACTTTATCAGGACTCTTTTCTTTTCGTCAAGATTTATCCTGTGGGCAGCAGCCTGCTCTCTGTACTTATGGAATTTGATACAGCCCTAATTTCCGCTCGGAGGCGCACAGGATTCCCGTTCGATCACTTCTACCGGAACTAGAACCGCTTCCTTATCCAACTGTTTCCCTTCAATCGATGCTAAAAGAATGTCCGCTGCTCGGCTTCCTAAAAGTTCCGTATCCTGACGAATGGTTGTCAATGCAGGTGTAACATACTCAGCTAGATCAATATCATCGTACCCCACAACTGAAATGTCCAGCGGTACGGAAAGTCCACTATCTTTTACCGCCATAATAGCCCCTAAAGCTAACATGTCACCAGAAGCAAAAACAGCGGTTGGCCGATCAGGCAGCTTAAGAAGCTCCAGCATCGCTTGATAACCACTTTCACGAGAATAAAAAGCTCCATTCACAACATAGGATTCCGGCACTTCAAGCCCCTGCTGCTTCATAGCGTTCTTATATCCTAACTCCCGGGTTTTACCAGGGAAAGTGTTCATACCTCCGGAAATATGAGCAATCTTGCGATGACCCAAAGAAACTAAATACTCTATCGCAAGCTGAGCTCCAGCCGTATTATCCGAACATACCGTATGCGACTGCGTAGTCTCAAAATCCAGAATCACAGTAGGAATATCACTCTCTAGCAGCTCACGGAAATAAGGGTCCTCGTAATCAGACAAGAATACGACAACACCATCTACACCACGAATTCGGCAATTCTCCAAATAACCACTTTGTTTACCTCCAACATCCTTGGAAATAAACATGAGGGCATACCCCTTATCCACAGCAACCTTCTTAAAGCTCTCAATCACAGCGCTAAAAAAGGGATGGCGAATACCAAATCCCGTATTCTCTACAAACAATACACCGATGGTCCATGATTTCTTAGTAGTCAGTGTACGGGCATGGGAATTCGGCAAATATCCCATTTCTTGGGCAACCCGGAAAATTTCCTGGCGAGTCTTCTCCCGTACATCGGAATAATTATTAAACGCCTTGGATACCGTTGTAGGAGAGTAACCGGTTCTTTTGGCAATATCATATATAGTTGTCAATCCGGTTCACTCCTTGCCCAGACTAATGAAATACCTTCTGATACCTTCTGTTCACTGCAATTTTAACGTCTTTCGGTACCGCCGTCCAGCAAAAAGTAACTTTGTACGGAAGGAAGCAGCGTAAAGACTTGGATCAAAAGCCCTAGACTCATATAGATCAGATGTATGATTGCCACACTGTTCAACATATACGTCTGCACCATAATCCAAATAATTAACCCAAATCCGATATATAGGGACAATGCCCAGAAGCTATATAATTTCTTAAAGGGATTCAAAGTATTCACCCAGCGCAATTCTGGTCTCTTGATCAACCCATAAAACACAAACAAGGGCAGGATACCAAATACGATGAATAGCAGAATACCCGGAATTAAAAAATCTGAAAATGGCGATCTTTCCAGCATAGATGTGGGCATGTGTATCAGATCACCACTAGGATCTATGACCATTGACCCGCCTCCTGCTAACGCTCCAACCCCCAAAAATATATGAAGAATATAAAGCAATGTTACCGTAAACGGCCTTCTTTTGGTTGGTTCCATTTCAATACCCCTTCCCATGTTAAAAAAGTAGAGCATTCCTTACTGCTCTTTTCAATTTTACATGTTTTTCCTGAACGTCACCAAGATAGATATCACACAAAAAGCCGTATTTAAGCTTTTTTTGAGTGCGATGTGAACGATTGTATTTTACGCTATACTAAGATTAGAACGAAATGTTAACCCTGCCGACTGAATCTAATAAATAAAATACATTGGATCCTAAAAAACAAGGAGACAGGACGGGCGCAAAGACGCGCTGAACCTAACATATCTATGAACGATACCCATCTTTTATCCACCAAACAATGCACCTATTGCCAGCAACAGAAGCCGCTCTCTGAATTTCGTAAACGTACCGGCAAACGTTCCAAAGGCCAGTCTCGCCGTGGTGCTTGTCGGGAGTGCCGCAAACAACGACAAAACATAGATCTCACTCTTGCAGCAGGTCCCATTCCAGTACAACCTGATACCATTCAACCCCCTTCTTCAGCTGTCAAGGAACGCTCCAAACAAGGAAAGCCTTCTCCCACGGTTGCTTCTTCACCGCAATCCAACCCAAATCAGCGCATACGGGGCTTGGAACAACGAAGGAAACATTCTCATTCTCAAGGCGCGAAACTGAGTCCCAAAGATCCAACGCAATTGATTCCCTCTGCCAAAGGGAAAATTCTAATGCGTGGCCACAGTGATAAAGGACGGCACTGGCATCAGGAAATTGACTACGAGCTTGCGGTTACTCTAGTCAGAGAACATGCCGCTATCGTAGTGAATCGCCGAACCATCCGCAGGATATACAGCAATAAGGATTTCCGTGCTTATATATTGACCAGAGACAACTATACCTGCTACTTCTGTGGCTCCTATGGAGACACTATAGATCATCTGCTGCCCCGTGCTAAAGGTGGTCATACTACTCCGGATAATTGCGTTTGCGCTTGTACGTTATGTAATCAGACCAAGGCCGATCAGTCCGTTGAGGATTTTATGAGCAGATAAAATAGAAAAACGCCCCAATCTCAGTTGATTAGGGGCGCTTTTTAAATTAAAGGTGAATTTTATTATTAGTTAGCAACAATATTTTTAACTCGTCCTACCTGTCCACTGGTTAAACGCACCTTGATGCCATGCGGATGTCGAGGTGAGTTGGTGAGAATATCCTTCACCGTTCCATGTGTTAGCTTACCCGTCGGCTGATCCTGCTTAAGCACAATATCCACTTCAAGCCCAGGACGAATATCGGCTCTTACCTGTCCGTTCATGATGTAATCCCCTTTCAATGGGTTATAATGTTGTCAACTATACTAGATAAGGAGGAGACGTAATGGCCTTCGGCATCAACAGAGAAGAATTAACCCGCTGGAAAAAAGCAGTCTCCGCAGGAGAAATCGCCTTCTTAACCCATTACTGGCTAGACCCGCGTTTTCCCGGCATGACTACTGTCACCAAGGTAGGCTGTAGTGACCTAACCAGATTAACCTATTGGTGTGAGGAAAATGGACTGCCGGCTAAATATATTCATAATCGTTCCCCATTCCCCCACTTTGACCTTATGGGACCCAAACAAGCAGAAATCCTTCGGAAGGAAGGCTTATGGGAACAGTTGGAACGTTTCAAAATGCTCTAAAATTATTTCTTTTTACGTAAATCCTGCATGATCTTGCGGCCGGTAGGTGTCTGTGCTAATCCGCCACCTGCGGTCTCGCGGTGTTTTTCTGGCATAGCTGAGCCTACCTCAAGCATGACCTTGATTACTTCATCTGAAGGGATCACGCTACGTACACCAGCCAGTGCCATATCGGCGGCGGCGAGCGCGGTCACTGCACCGAATCCGTTTCTAACGATACAAGGAATCTCTACAAGTCCTCCCACCGGATCGCAAATCAGTCCTAATGTGTTCTTAAGCGCCAGTCCAACAGCATGCACTGCTTGTGCAGGCGTCCCTCCACGCAGTTCGGTTAAAGCTCCTGCCGCCATCCCGATGGCCGATCCGACCTCGGCCTGACAGCCACCCTCTGCGCCAGATACAAACGAATTGTTGGCAATGACATAACCGATTGCTCCCGCAGCGAACAAACCGGAAACCATATAATCATCATCCCAGCCAAACCGTTCCTGGCAGCTGAGAAATACACCCGGAATAATTCCGCATGAACCTGCGGTAGGTGTAGCAATTATTCGGCCCATTGAGGCATTAACCTCGGATACAGCCAAAGCATAGGCCATTGCTTGACCAGCGGGTCCACCTAGGCATGGTTCATCTGCTGCGTTATAGGCTCCTACACGCTGGGCATCCATTCCCGTAAGGCCGCTGCGCGAAGTGGTATCTTCATGCATCCCACGATGAACAGCCTCTTTCATGACCCCATAATACTCACGCATAGTGGCAAATTCCTGTTCACTGGAACGTCCAGATTCCGCGCTTTGCTCTTCGAGCATAAGAGCTCCAATGGTGAGGCCACGTTCCTCACATAATACAGCCAGTTGGCTAAGTGTTTGAAAATTCATGTTAAGCTTTCCTTCCCCTTCTCATCTTGCTTACCTTCGTTTAAATTAACCAATTTCACCGATTTCACCGCAGTGAGCGCTTTAAGCGCTTCAATAAGCTCAGGAGTAGCAGCTTCATCCAGCTCCAGTACCGTTAAGGCTGCACCGCTGCGATTCTTCCGATCCAGAGACATATGCCCTATATTAAATTGTCCGTTACGCATCACTTCTGTAACACTCGCCAGAACACCTAAATAATCCATATGATGAATCAATACCGTCGGATACATTCCCGTAAGCTTTACTCCAAAACCATCCACATCGACGATCTCAATGTTTCCACCACCGATGGATGTCCCCGTTAAAGTCAGCTCACTTCCTGTCTCTTGTCCGATAAGATGCAGTTTAACCGTGTTAGGATGAGGAAACAATCCCGTTCCTTGCTCAAAAGATACTTCCATCCCAGCTTCAGCCGCCAACTCCAGAGAGTCGGGTAACCGATGATCATCGGTAGCGTAATCCATAAGTCCTCCGACAATAGCCCGGTCTGTACCATGTCCCTGATAAGTAGCTGCAAAAGAACCAAAAAACGTCACTTCTGCCACACGCGGCACTTCACCCAGCACCTGCCTTGCAGCCCTTCCGATCCGTGCTGCACCGGCTGTATGCGAGCTTGAAGGCCCGACCATGGCCGGACCAATAATTGAAAACACATCTTTAAAACGCATAAAAGACCTCCTGCCTGCAAATAGGCAATTATCAAACTCATATATAGTATACTGCACTGGCAGTCGGAGTTCACCGTTACATTTGCTGTGATATATCCACTTCTAATCTAATGATATTTTACTTAGATAGTATCTTCATTTCGCATCTTATGTATCACAAGATATCCTGGGAGTATAACATAATTCCACCTCTATACTGCCAGCCTATCCCTTCCCAGAATCCTCTTCCTTGTTCATTGGTTCCTATAACCATCAGATGGCATTTTGCAATACCAGCTGTATGTAAATTACCGAGACAACGCTTTACAAGCTCACGCCCGATGCCCATGCCTCGGCAGTCATTACTAATCGCCACATGATACATATAACCTCTTCGCCCATCATGTCCACACAATGCAGTTCCTACAATCCGCCCGTCTTCATTCTCGCAGATCTGGCTGAAGCCAGCATTACGCTCCAGATAACGCGCAATCTCCAGCCTCGAATCTGCTTCGCTGAGTCCCATTCCCTCTGTATTTGCCCATAGCTGGTAGGCAGCTTCATAGTCATCTGCAATCATCTCTCGATAATTCATGTCTATCCCCTCGCTTGTATAGAATGACAAAAAGCATAAAGAGCACTCCGCGGAAGCTTCTCCAGCATCAGCAGCGCTTCGTAAGGGTCACCTTCCAAACCCAGCACTTGCGCGAAGGCAGGTTCGGTCTTCCACCCGTTCGTTTTCATTGTAATGATCTGCTGGCGAAAATCATTATCCAGCTGAGCTAGAATTTCCGCTTCAATGATCATATGTAAGTAACCATTCTGCAGAGCTGTGGGTCGCGGCTGCCCAAACAGTTCTATAGGCCAGCCCCCGGCCATAAAGTTAATTTTCGTTCGAGGGACCCCATCAACCACACGCGATACACTAGTAAAATCATCCATGGTTCCGAAATATCGACTAACAATGTCCGTAAACATTACGGAATCATGAACCTCACAAATAATATCCAGGTCGCTGCCCTTCACCTGAATTCCAAGCGGCACTGTGCCAACCAGCACCGGGTTATAGTCGGCCAGCAAACTCATAATATTTAATTTTCTTAACAGGGCATAGACCTCTTTTTGCACTGGAGTTCCGTGATTCAAATAATCTATATTTCGCCAATCATTCATCTCGGACAAACGCCCCTCCGACTAGGATATAAACACAGGTATAACTGGATAACAGCGCACGCTTTTCTAGGCGCATGCATAGAAATATACGGAAGATAGAAGGCAAGGAGGAGTGTATGTAAAAATGAATCCCACCTACCCCTACTATGGGGAACAAACGATATGTAAGGAACAGCCTATTGCTTTTCCCCCGCAGCACCAAGACCGTCAGCCAGGTCTAGAGAGTCTAATGAATCCTCGCCCCATCAGTGAAGATCCGGAGATTGCCGGCAGTGGAAAGCTGAAAGGAAAAATTGCACTCATCACCGGAGGCGACAGCGGGATTGGTAAAGCGGCGGCCATTGCTTTTGCAAAGGAAGGCGCAGATGTCGCTATAGCTTATTTATACGAAGCTTCAGATGCAGAGGTCACTCAGCGGCGAATTGAAGAATTAGGGCAACGTTGTTTGCGGATCGAAGTTGATTTACGCCATAAGGAAAACTGCTTCAAGGCTGTGGAGCATACCCTTCGCACTTTTGGCAAGCTGGACATCCTCGTCAACAATCATGGCGTCCAGTATCCACAAAAAAGTATTTTGGATATCACGGAAGCACAGCTCTACCAAACGTTTCAGACGAATATATTTCCATTCTTTTACCTGACGCAAGCCGCACTTCCACATCTAAAAAAAGGCGCAGCCATCATCAATACTGCGTCCATTACTGCCTATCAAGGAAATAAAGAGCTTATAGATTATTCCTCAACTAAAGGTGCGATCGTATCCTTTACCCGCTCTTTAGCCTTATCACTCGTAGACTCTGGCATTCGTGTCAATAGTGTAGCTCCCGGACCCGTATGGACACCACTAATTCCCTCCAGCTACTCCGCAGATGAGGTTAGTGTATTTGGGACGGATACACCCTTTAAACGTGCCGCACAGCCATATGAGTTAGCAGGAGCCTATCTTTATTTAGCGGGACCGGATTCTTCGTATGTTACCGGGACATGTATTCATGTCAATGGTGGAGACATGGTCACCAGCTGATGCATTACACCACGAGAGGAATGTATATCAAATGAATAAGATAAACGATTATGATATCTCTTCTGTCCGCCTGAGCAGTGGCATGTACGCATTAACCAAATTAGCCTGCGCAGGGTTAACCTACGTCCTTGTTACCTTACTTATGCTTGGATTTCCACAATCCGACGGAATCCCTGAAGGCTGGCCACTATCGATTCCTTATGCCATTTATGCTTATGGATTGCCTGCGGCGTTAGTAGCGGATATACTGCTGCATATTCTGCGTTCGAAATCGCAAATCCTGCCTCTGGCTGTATACGTCGTCACGGGTTTCGGCGCAGGTTTATGGCTGGCAGCGGAACAAGGTGCAGAGTATCTGCTATGGGGTCTGGGTGGAATTCTGGGACTGCTCATTCTTCGAGTGACCCAGCTTGGTGTGGAAAGATTCCCTCTGTTGCTGCCAGTATTCGCGCTGTTTCTGCCACTGCTCTGTTTACTGTTGTCATAAGCCTTATTAGGTGTATTCAAAGCGCTTCAATGATATCTCCGGCAATGATAGCCGCCGGATTATTCCGCTGACGGGCTGCTCTCTCTCCTGCTAATCCGTGCAGGTATACCCCAAAAGCTGCTGCCTGCGTAGCATGAAGTCCCTGAGCCAGCAGGCTGGAAATCATGCCCGTTAGCACATCACCGGCTCCACCAGTGCCCATGCCGGGATGGCCTGTGGTATTTACATAAGCTTGCCCTTCAGGAGTTGCTATCACGGTATGCGCTCCTTTTAACACAAGTGTAACCCCATGCTCCTTGGCATAGTCCATAGCCAGACCGATCCGGTCACGCTGGACCTCAGCCGTAGTTAGGTTGGCTAGACGAGCCATCTCACCTGGGTGAGGGGTCAGAATTACAGAATGACGCCGCACCCAACTCTTATAATCGGAGTCAGCCAGAATATTTAAGGCATCCGCATCGATAACCAGCGGGCAATCACTGCCTTCCCAAAGACTGCGAAGCCAATCTGTATCTCCCGGAAACCGTCCAAGACCAGGACCCACAGCTATTACATCTCGCTCTTCGCTTAACTTCAGTAGCTCTGACACGGTCTCAGCCACCCAGTTTCCCTCTTCACTGCCACCTACATCAGCCAGCATCAATTCAGGAACAACACCGATGACGGAAGGTAACAGCTTCTTAGGAAGCGCCCACGTCACCAGTCCGCAGCCCGTGCGTAGCGCAGCACGGGCTGCAAGTAGTCCAGCACCGCTCATCCGTAGGGTGCCGGCGGCAAGGAGTACATGCCCATAAGTACCCTTATGGCCTTCAGGCGACCGCCGCCGGGCCAGATCGACACCCAGATGGGCATGCAGCACTTCCGGTGTCAGCAGGTGTGCCTGCACACCGCTGTTAAGAGCCAGAGCAGTCGGAATGCCGATGGCCCGTACCTTGACATGCCCCGCCGCGCCTGCACCGGGGTATTGCAGGAGGCCTCGCTTAAGAAACGCGAGGCATACCGTCACTGACGCATGAATGCAAGGCTCATGCGTCTCTCCTGTGTCCGCGTTCAGACCACTAGGGATGTCCGCGGACACAATGACCTTGCCGCTGCTGTTCGCTGCGGCAATCAGCTCCGCATAGGCGCCGCGCGGGGCTCCCGCGCCGCCGGTGCCGAGCAGCGCATCCAAGATGCCGCTGCACTCGGCAAGGTCCAGCCGATCCCTGCCGTATACTACGGCAGGCAGGCCCATGGCTGCAGCCGCATCGCGCTGCAGGGCGGCCTCGCCGGAGAGCGACTCCGGCGGCACCGCATAGACGAGCGTGACGGCGATGCCGGTCTCGCGAAGGTACCGTGCGGCGGCGAGGCCATCGCCGCCGTTGTTGCCTTTGCCGACGAGGATGAACCATCGCTCGGCTGCGGCAGAGGCAAGCGTCAGCGCATGATCTGCGCTGACCTTAAATGCCTTGCCTGTGCCACCCAGCGCGGCCTCCCTTAGCCCGGTATCGTTCCTTTCGGCTGCATTCCTGCAGCCTGCCCCGCCTCTCTCCCGGCAAAGCGTGATGATCTCCTCGGCGATAACTCTTCCCGCATTCTCCATCAGCGCAATCGCTGGAATCCCCAGCTGCTGGATCGTTTCGCTGTCCAGCTGCCTCATTTGCTCAGCAGTTACCAGATACATGATTTAGCCCCTTTCCGCTATCTACCGTTCCAAAGCTTCACACGCAATTCCAAGTACAAGTCCGAGCGCAAGTCCGGCGCAAGTCTGATATCAGTAAGCGACAGTAAATCTGGCCCGACTAAAATTCCCTTCCTCCAGCTCGTCCACCATAGCTACAGCGAAATCCTCCACACTAATCTTGCTTTCACCATTCTCATCTAGAATAAGACGGTCCAATCCGATGCGGAAATGACCTGTACGACGACCTGGATGAACTACCGCAGCAGGACTGAGATACGTATAATCCAATTCTGTATTTTTGTAAATCTCATAAGCCTGCGCATGCGCCTCTGCAACTGGTTTAAACTCTTCCGGAAAATCCGGTGTATTCATCAGCAGCTCTCCAGTTTCAGTCTTTAAGCTACCTGCACCTCCAACAACCAACAGCCGATTTAACCCTGCCGTCTGCATACCCTCCACCAACGCTTTTGCCGCCGTAATCAGATCCTGCTCTTGCCCCGCTCCTGGTCCATAAGCACTGATTACCTCTTCATGGCCACGGACTGCAGCTGCTACTGAAGCCGGATCAAGAATATCCACCGTTGTTACATGTAAACGCTCGTGTTCGAGAGTTATTGACTCTGGATTGCGTACCGCAGCTGTTACTTCGTGTTTTCTTTTTAATGCCTCCTGTACAATTGCCTTTCCAATCGTTCCTGAAGCGCCCAATATTACAACATCCATCTTGTTGTTCCTCACATTCTACGAGCAAAGCCATTATCGTGCAGCCTTCTGCTCAATTATTTTTTTGATGCTCATCTGAATAGCTTTTCCCTTACAGCCTTTAAACATTATTTATCCCCTGAGATCCAATCGAAACCAGATCGCACCTACTAACCCGCTTTCAGACCAAAAACCCCTTAACCAATACAAGGGGCACTCTCTACTAAAAAAAGCAGCATGTATTCGCCTTAGCTTAGCGACGCAAAAACATTCCCTGAGAACGTGGCATAACCGATTCAAAACCATATTGTGCGTAGAGCTTCGAGGCTTCTCCATCTGCAATCAGACTTACATAAGCCTTGTCCGGTACAGTATTAAGGAACTCTCTAATTTCCCGTATGATCAGCTTTCCCAAACCTTGTCCTTGATGTGAAGGCTTGACCGCGATATCCGTGACCTGAAAAAAACATCCCCCATCGCCAATCACCCGCCCCATCCCGATTAGGTTATTCTCCTCATACAAAGTTACCGCAAAAATAGAACGAGGCAAACCGATCGCTGCACCTTCCACACTCATTTCACTCAGCCCAGCTTCTTTTCTCAGCGCCAAATACTGTTCCACTGAAGGCTGTTCATGGCGTATATCAAGCTTACTTGTTGTTTCCACCCGCACTCCTCCGTTCAGCATTGCTGTTCCCACTATATACGACTGCATGGTTCACAGGCAAGGCTCACTGCTAGGGATGTTTTTGAAACTGAGGGATAAGTTTTATATTCTTGAATTCCTTTACTGACTGTGTGGAATAGTATCTGTAACAATATTTATAAAAGGGTGGGTGAAGCATTATGTCTCCTGTAGCCAAGCTGTTCAAATGGGGAACATGCCTTTATGAAGCTTTTCTGGCTCTGCCGTTGATCGGCGGACTCTTTATCATTGCAAATGGTTGGGTCCCTTTGGCCATTGCCTTTTTGCTCCACGCTGTAGCCATTGTTGTGCTGCAGAGAGAGCATAAACCATTCATGGGTAACGTTCTGGGCATTATCACCTCGATTTTAGCTTTTATTCCGATCGTTGGTTGGATTATGCATGCCATCACTGTGTTCATCCTGTTAATGGAGGGCGTATCCGCCTCACGCCAAGCCCCTCGTTATTAACAAACGTACCTGCAACATCAAAATATGTAGCTGTCCCACGGGCCGAATCATTTGTAAAAGTCGTAAAAAGACAGATCATTCCCGGCGACCTATGGACCCAGATGACGTATTGCTGTGTTCTTACTGGTAAGCGGTCTGCTTCAACACTCATCATTCCCGGCGACCTACGGACCCGGATGACATATTACTGTGTTCTTACTCATGAGCGGTCTGCTTCAACACTCATCATTCCTGCGACCTACGGACCCAGATGACATATTGCTTTGTTCTTACTCATGAGCGGTCTGCTTCAACACTCATCATTCCTTGCGACCTACGGACCCAGATGACGTTATTTGCGCCTTTTCAGCTTTTGGAGCGTGGTTTCGGACTCCAGGGACGTTATTGCTTAGAATCAGGTCCATATGTGGTGTTTTTTATGCCAATAGCAGCTATGCGGTCCGTTAGCGTGGCAAATGTGGCATAATACTGCGTTTAGCGTCAACTGAGTCCGATGGGATGCGTCATACGTGCCAGAATATCCAAGCATACAAAGAAAAGGAGTTGCCCCAGCAGCCATTACGTGGCTTATGTGACAACTCCATAATCTTTTATCCAAAAAGATGAGATATATCTTTATGATTGCCCAGAGATTGAATCAACGTCCCGCGGATTGAGAATCGGCCCGCCGGCCGCCGTTTTCACCAATATAACGTCCATTTGCGTTGCCACTGCTATTCTCAAACCGTTTGCGTTCCGTACGCTCCATCTGAACAATCTGACCTTCATGCACCACAATATGCAATGAGCCAAATTCCATATCATCCAGAAGTCCTGCAATCCGCGTAAGCCATAAATCGTCCACTTTCAGCGGTTTAGCCATTCTCTAGCCTCCCTTTCTCACCAAAGGATTATATCCGCCTAAATTCCTTTTTTCCTCAATTCCGTTATTACCAACCAGTATACTATGAATTAACTTAGCATGGAACTAAAAGTCATGTCAATGGGCATTTTTTCGCGACAACCAGCTTTTAATAATCATCGTTACCAAAGCCAATAACAGGAGCAAAGAAGCTACTGCAAAAGATGCTGAAAATTGATATTCGTTGTACAAAATCTCAACATGCAGCGGCAGCGTATTCGTCTCCCCACGTATGTGCCCGGACACCACAGAAACCGCACCAAACTCACCCATGGCCCGCGCATTACACAAAATAATGCCGTATAGTAATCCCCATTTAATATTAGGCAGTGTGACTCTGAAAAAGATTTGCCACCCATGTGCTCCGAGTGTAATTGCGGCTTCTTCCTCCTGTGTACCCTGATCCTCCATCAGCGGGATTAACTCACGCGCTACAAAAGGAAACGTCACAAACAACGTGGCTAGCACGATACCCGGAAGCGCAAATACAATCTTGATATCATGTGCGCTTAGCCAAGGACCAAACCATCCGTTAGCACCGAAGACGAGCACAAAGATTAGACCGCCGATGACAGGCGAAACTGCAAAAGGGAGATCAATCAAGGTAATTAGAAACCCTTTGCCGCGGAAACGAAACTTGGTTACAGCCCACGCCGCTGTTACACCAAAAAAGGTATTCAGAGGCACCGTTACCGCTGCAACAAGCAGCGTCAATCGCAGCGCTGAGCGGGCATCCGGATCAGTCAGGGCAGCTATATATACATCCCAGCCCTTCTTCAGCGCCTCGGTTAACACAACAACTAATGGCAGAGCAATCAGCCAAAAAAGGACTAGCCCAGCCGCTCCGATCAACACCCATTTTACAATTGGGGTTTCTGTTGTCGCGGACGAGGACGCATTCTTTTGTAGCCGGGGGGTGTAGAGGGGGACGGTACCGGCCAAAATTATTCCTCCTTTAAGGGTTTTACGAAGACAAGATACTTCGAGTATGCAGTATCGACAACAGATACGAATTGTCTCCGAGTAAGTTTGAACATGATCGGATGTCAGCTGTCACGGAGATTACCCTCAACGAGAAGTCTTACGAACCCAGCGCTGAAGTGTATTAATAACAAGTAACATTAAGAAAGAGATGAGGAGCAATAGCAGGGCAACGGCGGTAGCTCCGGCATAATCATATTGCTCCAGTTTAGACATAATAAGCAGCGGAGCAATCTCCGTCCTCATCGGCATGTTACCGGAGATGAATACGACGGAGCCAAATTCACCGATGCCCCGAGCAAAAGCTAGAGCAAAACCTGTTAGCAGTGGCGGGAACAGCTCAGGCAGGACTACTGAGCGAAAGGTTCTCCAGCGGCCTGCGCCAAGGGTTGCCGAAGCTTCCTCCATATCTCTGTCCAAATCCTCCAGCACCGGCTGCACCGTCCGGACAACGAACGGTATGCCGATGAACATCAAAGCCAAGGTAATCCCGAGCGGAGTGAATGCCACCTTTAATCCCAGCGGCTCAAGCCAAGACCCAATCCAGCCATTGCCTGCATAGAGCGCCGTCAAAGAGACACCGGCTACAGCTGTCGGCAAGGCAAACGGGAGATCGATCAGCGCATCAAATATTCTTTTGCCCGGAAATTCATAACGTACCAGTACCCACGCCAGCAAAAGTCCTAGAATTGCATCTACAAAAGCGGCCGCAGCAGCTGTCGACAGGCTCACACGATACGAGGCTAATACCCGCGGGTCCGTAGCTACATCCCAGAATTTCGCCCAGCTCAGACCTGTAGAATTGAACAGCAGCGCCGAAAGTGGCAGTAGAACCACTAGACTCAGGTATAGTACACTGTAGCCCATCGTCAGCCCGAAGCCGGGCAGTATTTTGCGCCGTGTTGCTGCTGGTGTAGCCGTAGTGGTGACATTCATCCCCTATTCATCCTTTCTCGCCTTCGGCCTTTTAGCCGATCAGCCCCTACCGGGACAAATCTCAATGATTACATCCTCCGTTTCATTCATCTGTTATTTGGCACCTGGCACATAAATCTTGTCAAAGATCCCGCCATCATTAAAATGCTTCTCTTGCGTTTCTTTCCAGGTTCCGAATTTGTCAGCCAATGTGAACAGCTTGATTTCCGGGAACTTATCTTTGTATTCTTCTTTCACGCTATCTAATGTAGGACGGTAGTAGTTTTCAGCCGCGATTTTTTGTCCCTCTTCACTATAGAGGTACTTCAAGTACGCCTCGGATACCTCACGCGTGTCTCTTTTATCCACAACCTTATCTACTATAGCTACTGGCGGTTCAGCCAAAATACTCTCCGAAGGATTCACGATATCAAATTTGTCCGGTCCCAGCTCTTCCACAGATAAATAGGCTTCATTCTCCCATGCGATCAGCACATCACCAATTCCACGCTCCACAAACGTTGTCGTAGATCCACGCGCGCCGGTATCCAGCACTGGCACATGCTTGAACAGTTCTTTTACAAATTCCTCAGCCTTAGCCTCATCGTTATTGTTCTGGTCTAGTGCGTAGCCCCAAGCTGCCAAGTAGTTCCAGCGTGCTCCACCTGATGTTTTCGGGTTTGGTGTAATAACCTCTACGCCCTCTTTGAGCAGATCTGGCCAATCCTTGATTCCTTTCGGATTCCCTTTGCGTACAAGGAACACGATAGTCGAGGTGTAAGGCGAGCTATTATGATCGAATTTACTTTGCCAGCCCTCATTGATCAGTCCCTTTTCCTGCAAGGCATCAATATCATAACCAAGTGCTAATGTCACAACATCCGCTTCCAGACCATCAAGCACAGCACGGCTTTGTTTCCCTGATCCACCGTGGGATTGTTTAATGGTGACCTTCTGTCCTGTTTCTTTCTCCCAATAGGCAGCAAAAGCTTTATTATAATTCTCGTACAATTCGCGAGTAGGGTCATATGAGACGTTCAGTAGTTCTACTGGATCTTTAGATGGAGTTTTTGTTGCTTCAGCCGCATTTGTGGCCTCCGCTGAATGGGTTGTTGCTGGTGCGTCTGTTGCCGGACTAGCACTATTGCCGTTATTGTTATTGCTGCCGCAAGCAGCAGTAAGCCCTGCCGTCAGCAACAAGCTAAACCCTACAAGAAGCCCTTTATTCATCTTTTTCTTCATCTCTTCCACTCCCCCATGTTTTTTCGTACCAGACAAACCCTTGGGTAACACAAAAAGAACGGAGGAAAGCCTACGTATGGCAGGTCAAACCGGTCCTAAGACCGTGTCTGCGAGCCTAATGCAGGCGTTCCTCCGTTCGTACGGTAAGAACTTTCTTCAATTATTCCTATCTACTTAGTTGGTTTATATGGATATAATACTGAAACCCTTTAACTGTGTCAAACCTTTTTTTCCAGCCTATGTCAAAGAAAACTCCCACACACCACACCGTACAAGCTATGGGGTCGGTTCCTGTAAGATCCACTTGTTATTGATGCTATAAAGTAATATTATTGCTACAGCTTATGGGTTAAGAGAAAATACCGCTTTATGTCAGGGGAGAGAGTCATGGGTATGGAGTTAGAGTACGTCCCTGCGCCGTTGAAACCACGGCTCCACAGACGTATGGCTCAAGAAATTGGACGAAGAATTAGGGGAACCTACCGTTACGATACAGCAGTTTGGAGAACAGCTATAGCCGGTCTTTGGATAGTATGCTTTTTAGTCTTTAGTACAGCCGTGTTAGGCATTCCTACTGGATTAGGTAAACCTACCGATATCGCTCTTGCTGCAGGTGCAGGCACTGTCCTGCTGGCGATTTCCGGCAATATCTTAGCTGTTCTGCTAGCGTTGACCGGACTGCGTATCCCAAGATTATTTGCAGGCTGTGTATTGAGTGATTTTGGAGCTATTCTACTAATCTTATATTACGCAGATTTTGAGATTGAAGCCGCGGTTGTCATCGCGGTCGTGCTTGCACTGCTAGGGGCATTAGGCGGACTAGCCATCGGCCTGCTCCGCAGCAAAAGAATAACACTAGGGCTTCTGCTAACAGTGGCGGTGACTTTTTCCCCACTTGCGCTGGCAAGCGGAGTACAAGAACTTCCTATTTCAGAGTCGGTCGATATCAACGATACGGAAGTCGTTCCACTGACAGCCTCCGATCCGGGAATACCAGGCAATCTAGCTTATCAGACCTTCACCTATGCCAGTGGTACCGATCTTCATCGTGCCGAATACGGCAAGGATACAAGCTTGATATCCTCTACGGCCGATGCTTCTGCTTATATTAAGGATTGGTCAAAGCTGCGCACTTTATTCTGGGGTTTCGATTATAAGGCACTTCCCCTGAATGGTCGCGTATGGATGCCAGAAGGTGAAGGTCCATATCCAGTAGTGCTGATGGTGCACGGCAATCATATGATGGAAGATTACTCTGATGGCGGGTACGCTTATCTCGGCGAACTATTGGCAAGCCGGGGATTTATCGCGATCTCGCTCGATGAGAATTTCCTGAATTATTCTGCTTGGTCCGGCATTCCGGACAATGATTTTAAAGTACGTACTTGGATCCTACTGAAACATTTAGAGCAGCTAGCAGATTTTTCAGATGATCCGGGCAGTCCTTTTTATCAGAAAATAGATTTCACAAAAACCGCCCTGCTCGGCCATAGCCGCGGAGGACAAGCCGTAGCTATGGCCGCGGATGCCACTCGTTGGTTTAAGGATGATCCGGTGATGGCGGCAGTTAATCGCTTTAATATAACCTCTGTAATCGCGCTTGCACCGACGGACAAAACAATAGATGACCAGCAAGCCCGTCTCAAAGACATCAATTATTTGACCTTGCAGGGAGCCCGCGATGGAGATGTACATGATTTCTATGGTGATCGGCAGTATATACGCACTTCCTATTCCCAAGGATCATCTGCTTTCAAAAGCTCGCTGTATATTGCGGATGCCAATCACAGTCAATTCAACAGCGATTGGGGCGGGTATGATCAGACCTTGCCAGCTGGACTCTTTTTAAATCGGACACAAATCATGGATGCAGACAAACAACGGCAAATCGCCAAGGTCTATGTATCAGCTTTCTTAGAGACCACCTTGCATAAAAAAGAGGAATACCAAAGCTTGTTCCGGGATTATCGCAGCGGGCTGAAGTGGTTACCAGATACCGCCTACTACAATAGATTCCAAAGCGGGGGATATCGTCCTGTAGCCACATTTGACGATGACCGTAACAAAAACACTGTAGAACTGGGAACAGCAGCAGCATCGGGTATTTCTTGGTCAGAAGAGTTAGCTAAAGACCGGGAGTCGAAAAGCAAAGCCACCTATGGTGTTGTCCTTGAACGCACAGCCAGCAAAAACGAAGAAGCTTATTACAACATTAAGCTTAACGACAGTGTCCGTACTGAAACTGCTCTTTTAGGGGCAGATGGCCTTACGTTCTCCATGGCAAATCTGAATGACGACATGAATGAAGAAATGGATGTTCCACAACCTCCAAAGGTTGAGGTGGAGTTAACTGACCATAACGATACCTCAGCACGCTTGACGCTGGATGAAGTAATGGACATACTGCCACTTCCACAAACTCAGTTCACGTTATTCCCATGGCTTGAAGAGCGGATAAACGATGGCAAATACGGCGACCTTTCCGAAGCTGTATTTCAAACCTACGAGATGCCGTTCGAACAATTTCAGGAGGAAGAACCAGAGCTGGATCCTGACAACCTGACGGAAATCACCTTCTATCTTGAAGAAGAAGGCGACCGGATCATGCTTGATGACATCGGTTTTTACGATTTAGGTATCAGAAATACATTTTAACAATCACTTGCTATTATCCTTAGGTCTTCATTTGCAAAATAGGGCTATTCCCAACCTCCACTCACGAAAAAATGAATGGATTACGGGAATAGCCCTTATTTTTACGACATACAATAACCTAGTCTCAGCCTACAACGCTTGCACACAAACAGGTGACTTCATTTCCAATTCATTTCCTGTAGGGATTAATCTGCCACTCTCACTATCGATGGAGAACGAGGTAATATTATCACTATTCTGATTAGCAGCAAGCAGCTTATCCCCAATAATTGCAAAGTTACGCGGAGTACGCCCGCCGGTAACCTGCCAATCCACCGCTTCAAGCAGACCCGTTAATTCATCGATATGGAACAGGGCGATACTGTCTTGTCCGCGATTGGAGACATACAGGAATCTGCCACAAGGGGAGACATGAATATCGGAAGCTGTATCGTCACTACCAGCAGTATAATTATCAGGAAGCGTGCTAAGATGCTGTAAAATATTTAGATTTGCATCCTGTTCATCATTAGCAAATGCCGTTACTGTACAATTCAGTTCATTCGCCAGGTAGATCCATTGTCCAGAGGGATGCACCGCCAGATGACGCGGACCTGAACCAGGTGGCAGATTAAGCTCACGATGTTTTACCAGTTTGCCCTCTTCAGGGCGATAGATCACAATTTGATCCAGTCCCAAATCGCACACCAGCACATGTCTACCACTTGCGTCCGGAATGACAGAGTGCGGATGCGGAGCCTCCTGACGGTCTTCACGAATGCCTGAACCCACATGTTTTACTTGGTCGGACATTTCTTGAAGCGAACCATCTTCATTTACAGGAAAAGCATTAACATTGCCTCCCGAGTAATTGGAGACGAATATGTAATCTTCCTTAGGACTAATGGAGACATAACAAGGAGCGCCGCCTTCCGTAGAACGACTTCCAAGTGATTGCAACGCTTTAGTTGCGGGATCAATTGCATATGCGTAAACCTCACCTTGATCCTTCTCACTAACTGCATACAACACGCTGCCTGCACTATTCACAGCTAAAAACGATGGGTTCTCAATTCCCTCGGTACCCTCAAGAATTCTCATTTCCCCCGATAAAAGACTAAGCGCACATAACTGAATCGCCTTCTCATTCTCAGAGTTATACGTTCCTACATAAAACAATGCCTCATTAGCCCGTTCCATAATAGTGGCTCCTTTATCTTTATGTATTGTATTACTTCTTACTTACCCTTTACTAATAGGGGTTTACTCATAATTTTATAATATTTTTTCACTATAGCATGTTTATAGTTGTAATACATTATCGAAACTGCATTTAGAGCCTACTCCCTAACTATTCCGGAAGAAGTAAGTTTTTCCATGTGGTTTAAAGATGGTCACAAAGGTTAATAGTAGACATCGCAAACAACAAAACGAAGGAGTTGAAGTAACATGAGTTTTCTATGGATGTTAATCGTTGGTGGGGTTATTGGTTGGTTGGCTGGTCTGATTATGGGCAGAGATATTCCTGGTGGTGTTATCGGTAATATCATCGCTGGTATTATCGGTTCATGGCTCGGTGGCGTGCTTCTGGGAAGCTGGGGACCTAAAGTAAGTGATTTCTACTTCTTCCCTTCTTTGATCGGTGCGGTTGTGCTGATCTTTATCGTGAGCCTTATTCTTCGCTCGACAAGTGGACGCAGCCGTTCGTAAGTCTGGGCTGAGATAATAATATTCACATCAATAAATCCTCGTCAGAGTATGCTCTGGCGGGGATTTTTGTATGTATCGCTCCTTTAAGAAATAATTCCTAAGCTGGAATTGTAGCGGGTATGGAGCCAATACACTTCAATGTTTTGCCATCGTTTTTCTGTTATAATGAAGATACAAGTGACTGAAATCATAGAGAGGTCGTGTATCATGGGTAACATAAACCCCTCGCTTCTACATATTGGCTCTACATTAGGGGCTTTGTTCATGGCGCTGATGGTTATTTTCATTCGTCTAAAAGCAAGCGCACGTCCGGTTACCATTCGAAAAATATGGATTCCACCTCTCGGTATGTCGACGGGTTTTGCCATGTTTGTAGCACCTGCGGTCAGGTTCCCATTATGGTGGGCGGCAGTCGCCTTTCTGATTGGCTGGTTCATCTTCGCGTATCCTCTTATACGCAGCACCCATTTTGAACAACGTGATGGACAAATTTATGCTCAACGCTCCAAGAGCTTTGCGTTTATCCTGCTCGGACTTCTTCTAGTCCGCACTTTACTCCATGAATTTATTAACCGTTATGTGTCTATCCCACAGTCCGGTGGTTTGTTCTTTATTTTAGCCTTCGGCATGATTGTTCATTGGAGATTTTTTATGTTCAAGCGTTATAAGGCTATGACTTCCTCGGGGAGTCTGCTGCCCCAGCCATGATTGTCAACAATGATCCTAAGAAGCCATCTCAGGGTGCTTACCCGATATCCTTGAGATGACTTCTTACCTCTTGTAACTCAAGCTTATGTTATATCCTCTGCTTTTTTCTACTTTTCACCCTTTTCTGACATCAATTAGCCATCCTCTTATTACATCCTCTTTTAGTACTTTACATACACTATAGGGATAGATCACCTAAAATATCTAACGCATTATGTCACCTATTCAGCATTAAAAAGAAAAAATATACTCTTTGTAAGTCCGATGTCAGGTAACCTGCGAAGGGATACGTTAAACTATAAGCATACCTAACGATAAGCTTCCAAAAGACCTTAATGCTGAAATAAATATCATTTGGAAACCTATACTGCGTATAACTTTTAGAGAGTGAGGACAAGGCAATTGAAAAGTAAATCGAGAAAAGTAGCCATCGTCGGGGCCGGAATGGTGGGTTCAAGCTGTGCTTACTCCATGGTTAATCAGGCCATTTGTGACGAGATAATGATGATCGACCGCACCTATGATCGGGCTATGGCACAAGCACTTGATCTCTCGCACTGTATGGATTTCACAAGCACACGCACAAAGGTATATGCCGGAACCTATAGCGATTGTGCAAAGATGGATGTAGTTATCTTAACCGCTGGTGCTAATCCAACAGCCGGGCAGACCCGACTTGACGTATTGGAAGCCTCTGCTGTTATTACTAGAGAAATCATTACCAACATCATGGCTGGGGGATTTGATGGAATATTCGTAGTCGCCGCTAATCCGGTCGATATTGTCACTTATATGGTCTGGAAAATATCAGGTCTGCCTCGCCACAGAATTATCGGTACCGGAACCTCCATTGACTCGTCGCGCCTAAAAACACTGCTCTCCGATGTGTTCTCCATTGACCCGCGTAGTGTTAATGGCTACGCGTTAGGTGAACATGGCGAATCTCAATTTGTAGCTTGGTCCCATGTGACAATTGGCGGCAAGCCTATTCTACAAATTTTGGATCAGCATCGCGAGCGGTTCCCGCATCTGGATCTGGAGGATATCTCCCGCAAGACAAAAGATGCCGGCTGGGAAATTTTCACCCGTAAAGGCTCCACACATTTCGGGATTGGCAGCGCACTTGCCTACATTACCCGTTCGATCCTGAATGATGAGCACAAAATTATCGCCGTATCCGCCATTCTGGATGGAGAATACGGACATAGTGGTGTATGCACGGGTGTGCCCGCCATTATAGGCAACACTGGGATTCAAGAGCTGCTGGAGCTTAATTTAAATACAGAGGAAACCCAGAAATTGAACAACTCCTGCAATATTGTACGTGCAGGCATCGAGAGTCTACAGCTGGAAGAAAGCATTTAATCTCATAAAGAACAAAAAAAATCGCTACTTTGGGAATTGGTGAAATAAGCCCACCAGCTCCCAAAGAGCGATTTTTTGTATTATAAGGAGATGAATCTCAGTTTATCTCCTACTTTTTAAACTTCTCGATTTCTTCTTTCAGCACAGACATCACTTCATTAAGTGATTCCGCCGAGGACACGACATCCTTCATAATCTCCGTCTGCTCCGCTGAAGCTAATGAGACCGCCTGAGCATTCTCAGCAGATTCTTTAGCTATTCCGAGCATATCGGATATAGAAGCCGTTATTTCTTCTGTGCCAGCTGACATCTCTTCATTAATTGCTGACACATCCTGTATTTGCGACGATACTTCACGGATCGAAGAACGGATATGATCAAAGGAAACACCGACGTTTTGCATTTTTCCCATTCCATCGCCAATTTCCTCAATACTCTTCTTCATGGAATCCGCTGCACTTGTTGTCGAAGACTGAATGCCGCCGATCAGCTCCACTATACTAATGATGGAACTGTTCGTCCGCTCCGCTAACTTCTTCACCTCATTCGCAACTACCCCGAAGCCACGGCCATGTTCCCCAGCTCTGGCAGCCTCAATAGAAGCATTTAAAGATAATAAGCTTGTCTGATTGGATATCTCAGAAATTACATCCACAATTTGTCCGATCTGTTCCGATTGCTCACTTAATTTACCAATCATCTCGGCTGTCTGATTAGCTGTGGAACTGATAACAGCCATCTGTTGCAGTGTAGATTGGATTTCCAAATAGCCACTCTCTACTTCTGAGTTGACCGTCTCAGCCTGATCTGATACCGCTGCAGAGGACTCAGCAATACGTTGCAAACCTACGGCCATCTCTTCCGTTGCTCTTGCCGATTGCTCCGAGCCTCTGAATTGCTCTTCCATTCCTTGAGCCACTTCTTGGATAACTGTTGCTACCTCTGCTGAAGTATAAGACGACCGTTGAGCCGATTTCAGCATTCCTTCTGAGGAATAAGAAACCTCCACTACCGTTGTATCAATCTTGTTGACAATACCGGAGAGTGTCTCAATCATATCATTGATATTTTGACTCATCTCGCCGATTTCATCTCCGGATTGCACTTTAACCCTCTCATTCAGATGACCCTCTGCCACCTTTTTCATAGTGGAGGAAATAGCTTTAATGGGTCTAACGATAAGGCGAGTAAGGTAGAGAGAAACAAAAATTATGACGAGTATAACTGCCAATAAGATGAACATTGCTGTTCTTTGTGCAGAGGTCACTTTGGCAAAAACCTCTTTCTCCGGTACTGTTACAAGAAGCTTCAGGTCAGTATCTGGAATGGTCTTAAAGTATGTAATGACTTTCTTACCATCTTCGCCCTTATAAGTTTCGGACCCCTCTTTGTTGCTCAAAATCTTGTCAACGACCTTCTGAAGAGCCGGCTCTTTAGCGTAATCGGTAATTTTTTTGCCCATACGACTGACGTCTGGATAAGTATAATACATGCCATCATTTGAGATTACGTATCCAAATCCGGTATCCGCCATAGTAATTTCATTACTCATTTGGGCAAGAACTTCAGGAGTAATCGAGAAGACAATACCTCCCATAAATTGCTTATCCTTATCCATGACAGGAACTACGATCGGAATGATATATTTATCAAGCTGCTCCAGATAGGACATTTCCCCCAACACAGGCGCATGTGTTTCTTTCGCTTTCAAGAAATAGCTCGCATCTGCTACACTTGCGGTCATGTTCATCATATTAGTTAACTGGCCGTCTTTACTGATGACACTGTAACCTTCTGTCTCACTGTCACTTTCCTCCAGCACTTCTATCACAGGGAAGATACTCGCTGGATTCGTAAAATCGAACTCAGGATGCTGGGACACCAGATCCTTTACGGACGAGGTTTTGTTGGATAGCCACTCATCCATCCGGAATGTGTTCGTATTAATGGTGTCCTGCGCCATTTGCTCACTGTCTGTGCGTGTGACATTGCCGAAATAATCAAGTAAAAATATGGTCGCTACCATGAGCGGCACGATTGCAATAGCTAATATAACAGATGACCACTTAAGTTGAATTGACGTCGCTTTTCTCTTCGTTACATTTTTTCTCATTTTTTTCATCTTGTTTCCTTTCATTTCATTTTCATTCACGATGAAATAGCCTCCTCACTCCATTTGTTATAATGTCTCCTGATGTGGATATATCTTCTATATCGGCAAAAAAAGACAAATTCTTTGCTGGCAAATAAAAAAAATAAGCCCTAAGACCCCTAAAACTGGAATCCTAAAGCTCACTTTTGTTGAAATCATTTATTTAAACACCAAAGATACTTAACCCTCGTCTTGCACTTTTAAAGCTCGAATACTGTTCAGTACGGCTAGTACGGTTACCCCTACATCTGAGAATACAGCCTCCCACATCGTGGCAATCCCGAATGCACCGAGCAGAAGGAATATAGCTTTTACACCTAAAGCAAAAATAATATTTTGCCATACGATGGTCCGTGTACGCTTGGCAATTCCGATAGCTACAGCAATCTTCGAAGGTTCATCGGTCATAATTACAATATCCGCTGCTTCAATGGCAGCGTCGGAACCGAGTCCCCCCATAGCGATCCCGACATCGGCTCTAGCCAGTACAGGAGTATCATTAATTCCGTCTCCGACAAAAATAATCTTCTCGCGTGGAGACTTTTCACGATCCAGCTTCTCGATGGCCTCTACCTTATGCTGTGGTAAAAGCTCTGCGTGTACCTCATCTACCCCTAACTGCTTCCCTACATCTTCAGCTACGGCGGAAGCATCACCTGTCAGCATCACCGTCTTGCGTATACCAAGCTTTTTGAGGCGCTGAATGGCCTGCAGTGAGTCCTCCTTCACTTCATCGGCGATCACCAGATAACCCCCGTATTGATGATCTACCGCAATGTGAACAACTGTACCGCTCTGCTCTGGGACCTCATAAGCAATTCCCTCACGCTCCATCAGACGTGCGTTGCCTGCAAATACGGTCTTGCCTTCGATAGTTACTTCGATACCATGACCAGAGATTTCATTGTAATTCGTGATAGCTTCCTTAGAAATCTGTTCACCATAAGCCGTCCGAATCGACTCAGCGATCGGGTGATTGGAATGGCTCTCCGCATAAGCGGCTGTCCGCAGTAATTCATCCTTAGATTTGCCACCCGACGGATAAATCCCCGTCACCTTAAACTGTCCCTTGGTCAACGTTCCCGTTTTATCAAAGACAACTACCTTCACATCATTTAGGGCTTCCAGGTAGTTGCTTCCCTTAATCAGAATACCGCTGCGTGAAGCTGCACCAATCCCTCCGAAGAATCCCAGTGGAATCGAGACCACAAGCGCACAAGGACAAGAGATTACGAGGAATACAAGTGCTCGGTAAATCCAATCCGAAAAAGTCGCACCACTGATCAGCAGTGGAGGAACGACGGCCAGCAGAACTGCTGTGATCACTACTACAGGTGTGTAGGCACGTGCAAATTTAGTAATAAAGTTCTCGGTTTTAGCTTTGTTGCTTGATGCATTCTGCACTAGCTCCAGTATTTTGGATACGGCCGATTCTCCAAAGGTCTGAGTAACTTGCACAGTAATTACGCCGTTCCGGTTAATAAAACCACTTAACACCGCACTTCCTGGACCAGCTGATCGTGGTACCGACTCTCCAGTAAGTGCAGATGTGTCCATCATGGCGTTACCTTCAAGTATAGTTCCGTCAAGGGGTACCTTCTCACCGGGTTTAACAACAATCAAATCTGCGATGGCTACTTCCTCAGGTGAGACCTTCTTCAGATCATTTCCAAGCTTGAGATAGGCAAACTCGGGGCGAATATCCATAAGTGCCGTAATAGATCGGCGTGAACGATTCACAGCCAGACCTTGGAACAGTTCTCCAATCTGGTAAAACAGCATTACTGCCACGCCCTCTGGATACTCACCAATCGCAAATGCACCGATAGTTGCCAGAGCCATCAGGAAATTCTCATCAAACACCTGGCCACGGATGATGTTCTTAACCGCCTGCCAGACAACTTCACCACCCACGATAAGATAGGCTGCCAAAAAGATCAGCAATTCAACTACTCCATCCACGGGCAGGAATATCCCAGCTAGAGCAAGAATTCCACCAGCGCCTAACCGCAGCAATATTTTGCGTGTGTCGCCTTCCCCATGCTCATGTGTATGACCATGACCTTCAGCATCCTCATGATCATGATGATGTCCATCAGCTTGATGGCCGTGCTCATGACCATGCTCGTGAGCATGCGTATGTTCATGAGCACCGCTATTGCGCGCCTTGTGATTTCCCCCAACCTTCTCTTTCACATTTACGTTGGGCTCGAGTGCCTTCACCGTTTTCTTCGCTTCTACAATCGCTGATTCCTCATACCCTGCGGCGGTTTCCAACGTCATTGTTTTTGTTACAAAGTTAACGGAACAAGACGATACACCTTCAATCTTCTTCACCTTATCTTCAATTTTCATCGCGCAATTGGCGCAATCCAAACCTTCTAATTCCCACTGACGTTTTAATTTTCCTTGCATTGTATCCATACGGCACATCTCCTCAAATAAAAACCATATATGAGCACTTGTTCATATGTTATCTTAGCCCTATTATATTCCCTTTATATTTCAAGGTCAATACGCGATATACACCATTTTTCTACATTATCTTAAAAATTAAATCAATTGACCTTTACGTGAAAATATGTAAAATCATGTATGACCGAAAGTAAGTTTCTTACATACGAATGACCCCATTATCAATGAAGCTCGATGGGCAAATGATTTACACAGAAGGGATGAATTTAGAACATGTCAAAGCTAGCCAAAACGTCTTCTTTTTCACAGAAACACCCCATTTGGAGCGTAGTTATTATCGAGGTGTTATTACTTGTAGCCGTAACTGCCGCCGGGGCTTACGCAACCATTAAGGAACTTGCGTACAACGCCCCTGTACTTATCTCCTTCATCCCAATCGCGCTTGTACTCATCATCTACTTTACAGTTAAGCGCAAATGGAGCACGCTCGGCTTCCGACCTCTAAACACCATATCCTCGGGCAACTGGATCTATTATGCCCCACTAGTAGTGGTCCTGATTACCATATCCTTTAAGGGTTTTCGTGAGATCAGCGCATCCGAGGTACTGTTCTTTATTTTTTTCACCCTGCTGGTCGCTTTTGTGGAGGAAAGCATCTATCGCGGTTTGATTTTTAAGACCTTGCTTCCTAAAGGGGCTAAAACAGCAGTGATCACTTCAAGCATTCTCTTCTCTATTACCCACTTACTTAATGCATTATCCGGCACAGATATCACACAAATTCTTCTACAACTCGTATATGCGCTTCTGATCGGTTTTGCGCTAGCCTTGCTGATGCTAAAAAATAATAATATTCTTCCGCTAATATCCTTTCATTTTATACATAATTTAATTCAGTTTGTGGGCAATGATAATACGAGTGAATACATGGGAATCGATCTATTTATCCTGCTAGTGCTCGCAGTGCAATGTGTCTGGCTAGTGTTGTCCTTTAGAAAACCAAACCTAACGAAGAACCTAAATCAAGCCAGTTAATAAGCTAACCCTTGCTTCAAAATACAAAGCTTCAGTTGATTCAACTTGGTTTCATTAGAGCAATATTTGTCGCAACCCACACAGCTAACGGACCCAGTTGACCCTAAAAGCAGTATTATCCCCGGTTTAGCATAATATCGGACCCCATAGGCGCTATTGGCATGAAAAAGAGCAAAACAAGACCTCTTTCTAAGGAATAACTGCACTGAGGTCCGCAACTCTGCTCAAAAAGAGTTAATTTTGCAAATAAGGTCAACTGGGTCCGTAAGCCGTAGCGGATGATCAGGACTCGTCGGCATAATAAAAAGAGGGACTCCCAAAAGCCATCCAATGGCTGCTGGGAGTCCCCCTTTTTGCAACTAGCTATTCGTGTCGGACATGCTCGTGGGTCTGTAAAAAGATCTGCTCCACATGCGCATCGTTCAGCGAATAGAATACCGTTTTCCCCTCTTTACGGCGCTTCACGATCCGTAGATTCCGTAAATAACGGAGCTGATGGGATATCGCAGATTGGCCCATATCAAGGATCACGGACAAATCATGTACACATAATTCTTGCTGGGACAAAGCGTAAATGAGCCGCACTCGTGTTGGATCACCCAACGCTTTGAACATTTCTGCCATTTTATCAGTAATCCCACGGTCTGGCAGGATCAATGCAATGGATTCCGGTTCAAGCTCTGAACCCTTGCATGTATTGTCGCAATCTTCTAATGCCGTTGGCTCCATGCTCTCGCCCTCCTCCATCTTAGCTAATTATATTCTTTAATTATAAGAAAAACAGCACGGGATGTCCATTGAGGAGGAGTTTATAGCCTCTGATTATGAATTAGACTGCTTTACGATAAAAGGAGATTAGTCCTGCGGCAAAAAAGACAATCAAGCTCCCTCCCACTATCATCATCAGTGTCTCTAAAGGCAGATTAAAGGCACCAAATCCGTCATCACCATAAGGACTCATGGCTAACATCGGCTGTACCCAAGGATAATAGGGGCCGTAGGTTGAAGAATTAGCGATCAGTATATTGGGAATGGTCAGACTCACATTCAGCGCCAGCGGTGCGCCGAAGCTGCTCCAGCTTTGCGAGATCGCCAGCTGCAATGCGGCGAGTGGTAGGCAGGCTACAAAGCCGCCAAATACTGATTTTAGCAGCAGCGCCCAAGGGATTGGATCTGGAGCCCCACGGAACAAGCCCATTCCCAGCACCATAACGAGGAACGTTATTTGCACAGCAGCCAGCAATCCGATGATCATCACATATTTTGAGAGATACACCGACAACCGGGTTACAGGCAGAGACAACAATAGCTTCCAGCCACCGTCATGATGCTCATAACGACAGATCAGGGCCGCAAAAATGCCTGAAAGCACAGGCAGAAACAGCAAAGCATGCATCATTGACATCACACTTAACAGCAGCTCCCAAGTCATCTTCTCGCCTTGATTATCCGATAACAATCCGGGAACCAGTGATAAAACCGGACTTCCTATGACTAAAAGCCAAACATATGATTTAGACATTTTTAATCGCTCTGAGGATAATACTCTCCAAAATGACTTCATCTTAATCCACATCCTTTCGAGCGAAATGCACTGCACCCGGCAAAAACACCAGCATTCCCAGCAGCAGACCCGCACCGCTGAACAAGAGGCGATTAGAGGAGTCCCACGCCAAATATGGCCATGTTAAAGGCACCCACTCCGAAAGGAACATGGAGAAAAATGACGTCAAGGATAATGTGATCCCCAGGGCAACCGGCAGTGTCTGATTACGATTAGCCAGGGAAAGCCACAGCTGTAGCGCGATGACCGGCAGAGCCGCAATATAGGACATAAAGCCAATTCTGAGTACATCCACATAAGGAGTAAGATCAGCTTTGAAGCCCAAAATAAGCCCTAAAACAACTATCCCCACTGAGAGCAACAAACAGGAAACTGCCACAAGCAGCAGACAGAGCGTTAGCTTAGCCATAAACACTGAAGTACGGGAGATAGGCAGTGCCAAGAGCTGCTTCCACGAGCTCATCTGATGTTCGACATTTGCAATCAGCGAGCATACTAAAGTGCCTCCCAGAAAAAGAGCTGTGGGCACAAACCCGGACACATTATCCAGTAGTCCTCCCCATAAATCCGCGCTATACTGCTGACGCAGATAATCATAACGAAGGCCAAAGTTAAGGCCCTGCATGGCTACTAGACCAATCGGTCCTAGAAACACTAGAAACCAAATTCCTTTGCCGCGGATTTTAAGCCAATCCGCTGACAACGCCCGCCACATCATGATTCCCCGCCTCCCACAACCTGTAGGAAGAAGTCCTCAAGCGATTGTCTCCGCTCCTCTACACGATAGACAGCGTGCCCATTCTCTACCAAAGCTTTGACTAGCAGCGCTACTCTTGCATCGTTCATTCTTGAAAAAATCAGTTTTTGCTCATGTAGTGTCCCTTCATAGCCCCGGCCTCCAGCGAGACGTAACGCAGACTCTGGTTCCGAAACCGCAAGGCGTATCTCGCCAGCAGCCTGTTGTTGCAGATTAGCTATTGTATCTTGGTACACCATTTGCCCTTGGCGAATAATACCCACGGTATCTGCCATTTGTTCAATTTCACTAAGCAGGTGACTGGATACTACAACCGTAATTCCTTGCTCCTGTGGCAAACGTTTGATAAGCCCACGAATTTCCTGAATCCCTGACGGGTCGAGTCCGTTCGTTGGCTCGTCCAGAATAAGCAGCTCTGGATTCCCTAACAAGGCAGCTGCGATACCAAGTCTCTGCTTCATCCCGAGGGAGAACCCTTTGACCGGACGTCTCTCTTCCCCGGTTAGAGAAACAATATCTAGCACCTCAGCGATTCGTGACTTCGGAACATCCAGAATGCGGCGGATCGCTTCGAGATTGTCCACAGCGCTCAGATGCCCATAATACGAGGGGGATTCGACAAGCGACCCTACCTTCCGTAAAATTTGCAGCTTATTCTTCCGAAGATCCTGGCCGAACACTTCAATTTTTCCAGATGTCGGTGTAATTAGGCCAAGCAGCATACGGATTGTTGTAGTTTTCCCAGCTCCGTTGGGACCCAGAAAACCATAAATCTCACCCTTGCGGATATTTAAATTCAAATTTTCTACCGCAGCCCGGCCACGATATTTTTTCAATAAATCCTTAGTTTTAATCACTGTTTCTTCCATGTTCTTCACCTCGGTATACAGCATAACGTCCCAAGGTTAAGAACAAGGAAGTGCCAAGTTTAAGTTTTGTTTAAATTTCACGACGCGGATCAAAGATTACAATAGAAGTGCCTTCGCCTGTGCTCTCCATAACCCATTCCAGCTCCATATGCTTCATCAAAAGATCGACGATAGACAATCCCAAACCTGCCCCCTTGTAATCGGATGGACTCTGAATGCCTCGACCATGATCCGCAATAATTATGGCACGTTGTTCATTACGTTGCTCCGTTGAGATCCCGACATAATGCCCGCTGCTGGCATGTCGTACAATGTTTTGATACAAATTATCGAGAATACGGCGGAACCAGACCTCATCCACCCTCCAGAATAGCGGTTCGGCTTCCAGGTTAATATCAATGTCGAAGCCCTCTTTTTCCCATACGGGGTACCAAGCAGCCGCACTTTCCCGCAACAAGCGTAAAACATCTTTACGTTCCAGCTTTAAGGTTACCCGTCCACTATTGAGCAGATTGTAAGATAAAAGATTCTCGATCAGGACGCTAAGATCCGCAATACGCTCATCCATAAGCTGTAAGGACTGCTTACCTTTTGAGGTCAGATCCTCTTTGGTCATAACATGGATATGGCTGCGAATGACGGTTAGAGGTGTACGTAAATCGTGAGATAGATTCGAGACTAGACGCTTACGCAACTCTTCCTCTTCTATTTCCCTGCGTCGGCTTTCATCCAGTTTGGTTACCATCGTATTAAAAGCTTCCTCCAGGCGACCGATCTCGTCCAGTTTGCCTGTCACTATAGACTTAGGCATTCTATCCGGGCCTGTAATCATCATCGCGGTTTGCAGTTGCAATAGCCGTTTGCGAATTTTTCTAAAGAACATCCACGAAACCAGAGCGAACCCTCCAAAAAGGGTAAATAACACAAAGTTATACCAAGCCCAAGCCCCTAATCCCCCATAAGCCCCTTTGTTCAGCAGCTCACTTGGAATTTGCATCACTATAAATCCCTTGCCTGCCTCCACCTTGTCCCCCACGAAAGCAACGATGGCTAAAGGATCACGATTCGTACTTTCTTTCATAAATGAAATAGCCTCAGCCGCAGTCCACTGATCAGGAACTTCATGGTAAATCTTATCCGTATCCCCTTCATCAGGTGTGAGAATCAGCTGGGTTTTTCCCTGCCCGTCTACCCAAAACATAGTAGTCTCAGTGTATTTTCGACTCAGTTCATGCAGCCGCTGATTTATGGCTTCCGAAGAAGCATTTTCTAAGTGAAGTGCCTCCTTATGCCACATAGTCTCCAGCGGTGCAATATTCGAATACAGGGATGTATCTACAGGCGGGGCACCTTTAGTCACTTCGTTAACAATATTGTAGCCAACAAAAGACAGCGGAAGGACCACAGGGATAAATAGCAGTGCAGAAACGATAATTAGCAAATACCCTGATAACAAAGAGGAATTGCGTTTCTTGCGAATGCGCTCCAATCCTCTCATGCTCTTACCCGGTATCCGATCCCACGGACAGTTTCGATAATTTCCGGATTACCCGGATCAAGCTCCAGCTTTTCGCGCAAATAACGAATATGTACCATCAGAGTTTTATCCCCTTCGATATAAGCCTCACCCCACACGGCCTCGTAGATCTGCTCCTTCGTCATAATTTGGTTAAGATGACGCAGCAAATAGGAAAAAATCTGAAATTGCTTGCCTGTAAGCATGATTTCTTCCTGAGTCTGAGCATTTATCACGCGGTTATCCCCTTCATATACGACCAGATGTTTAAGTGTGAGCGAATCCTGTACAGATGCCCCATTCCGTCTGAGCAGCACCTCGATTCGAGCGGCCAATTCATCCGGATGAAAAGGCTTGGTCAAGTAATCATCTGCGAATTCCAAACCTTGCAGCTTATCATCAATCGAGGTTCGGGCGGAGAGCATTAAAATGGGCAGCTTAGGGTAGGAACGTTTCAATCGTTGCCCGATCGTAAACCCATCCAGACCAGGAAGCATAACATCGAGAATAGCCAGTTGGCAGGCGCCGGCTTCTTCCATCGCACCTTCGCCGCTCCGTAGCCAGCGGACACTATATCCTCTTTCGCTTAAATCAGCAGACACTACGCTGCCAATCTCACGATCATCTTCAATATATAACAGAGTAACGCTCATGTAGCTTTAGCTCCTCCCCGATATGAATACCTAAAAAGTTGAAGTCATTATAACACATCAAACAGCCCTCCTACCCCATAGGGGATAGGAGGGCTGTTTGATCAATTCAAGGCTATAGCTTATGGCTGCCATACTCCATGCTCTTTATTGCTACCTACATACTCAATACGTGTTGGAGTAAGCTCCAAAATCACATAATTAGGATCATCAGGTCCAGTAAACCATGGCTCCAGCTCTTTATTCCATACCTTGGAGCGCAAGCCTTCATCCTTAGAGACGGTAGCGGTCGCTTCAATCTCCAGCACATCTTTGCTTCCGCCGGCCTCATAGCCAAGCAGTACAAAAGCATTCGGATTATCGGATAGCTCCTCCACTTTATGAGTTTTGCGATTTGTAGCCAAATAAATCTTCAAACCCTCATGGAAAATGGCCATATAACGTACTTTCGGCTTATTTCCTTCTTCGATCGTACCAAAGGAACCGAACTTGTTGTCATCCAATGCTTTAATAATGAGTTGTTCCAGTTGTTTGTTATCCATTACGTAAATCTCTCCCTTCAAGCATGTAAACAAAAGTTTATATATCCAAGCTCACCGTTTGGATTTATCATAACAATGGTGCTTATTATAATGTACCCTTCAGGTTCACATTGAATCCGACCTTACTCCATAAACTACATCAAGATAAGGAGCTTACTTCGTGAAAAAACTGATTTGGATCGGCTGTCTCTCCTACTTCGTTATCGGTCTGGCACATGTTGTGCTGGGATCTATTCTGCCCGTTCTACTGCAACATTATGATCAAAATTACAGTGCTGGCGGTGAATTAATCTTTAGTCAATTCGCTGGTTTTTTAGCAGGCGTGTTGGTCTCTCCCCTACTTAATCGCCGCTTCGGTAAACGTGGAGGCATCCTCATTGCCACCAGTCTTCTAATAGTTGCAGAAGTTGCCTATGCCTTTCTACCGCCTTGGGGCTGGATGTATTTTATCGCTGTTGCCGCAGGTTTTGGTTTCGGGATGATCGAAGCGGTTATCGGCACCATCATTATTGGTGCTGTAACCGAAGGAACGGCTATTGCGATGAGCCGGCTCGAAGTTCTATTCGGGATAGGCGCACTCGTGATGCCGCTTATCGCCAGTCCGCTCATTGCTGCCGGAGCGTGGAGATTGGCCTTTCTAATCGTCGCTGCCTTCTCTTTGATTTCTCTTATCCTCTGGGCAAGAGGACACTTTGGTAATCTACAACGCATGCTGGATGAACGTGCCTCTGTCCAAGGAGCAGACAATTCGCATTCCTCAAGCTCACGTTCTAACAAAAAATTTCCGTATAAAGGTAAGCAATGGATTCTGCTAGGGATCTTCATCGTTTTCTTTTTTCTTTATGTAGGCACAGAGATGAGTTTAGTCAACTTTATGCCGGCTATCTTTATTGCCAAGCTAGGGATGACAGAGTCTGCGGCAGCACTGACAGTCACTTTCTTTTGGCTGGCGATGTCTACAGGAAGATTGTTTGCGGGTGTAATTGCCGAAAAAATATCTTATCGCGCGTACATTCTCAGCAGCTGTTTACTAACCTTGTTACTGCTGACACTCTTTCCGTTCACTGACAATCGAATGACTGCTTTCATTGTAATTCTGCTGCTGGGGCTGTTTATGTCCGGTATTTTCTCCATTGCATTGGTTTTCTCCAGCAAAATGCTGCCTGGCACCGAAGAGTCAACACCCAGCATTATGATTGCTTCCGGAGGCGTTGGTGGTGCTTTGCTACCTCTGTTTACGGGCTGGTCTATGGACCATTTAGAAGTGGCACAAACAGCCGGATTACTTGCCACTTTTGCTGCCTTCTTGTTCCTGCTAAGCATTGCCGCATGGAGATTCCAAGCCAGGCAAGCGGTGGAAGGAAAGAGTTCCAGTATTTAGAATAGTATCAACGTTATCCTTTTAGGGTAATGTGATCTATAAGCATATTCTGAGCACAAGGATGGACAATGAATGAATGAGTCTTTAAATGAGTCTTCAACTGAGCCTTTGTTACATACTGCGCTTATGCAGTTTATATTTCCCTTCTCTATAAAAAAGGGCGATTCTAAGCAGCTTATCCAGCAATTACAGGACGACGGATTCACACGTTTTTTTCTGGATAACAAAGAACTGGAAGCTGCCTATTATGGAGAAGGTTACTGTGTTTCCCATGAACGAATGGAGCGCACCTATTTACCGTTTGCCGCACACGTCCTTTTTCCGCGCAGGAAGGATGCCGACTCGTTTCGCCGTTTTTCCAGAGTAAATAATCTCGACTGCATTCTGGAGATTCCGCAGCAATCTATATTTTTCAAAATTCTCTCGACGGATATATTCATATGTCCCTTTCAGCTTGGATTCGTGACGATACGTGTCCAGCTGGAGGGGGATTCGATTCCCTTTAGTATTGCCCTAGAATTCGCGGATCGTTTCCGTGCGCTAGAGAAAACCTTCATACAGGATGACTACACTTATATTCATTGCGGGGAACAGACCTATGAGATGGTAGAGGATTTTGTCTTCCGAAATTTGGTGGATGGACTGGAGCCATATCTGGATCAATCGGATATCAATGGGGCTTATTTTGAGACCCTTCCTTTTTTCGTAGATGAAAGAATGCAGGTGCAAGCTTTTTACGGCTTTCAGAATGAAGAAGGTTCTGATGAGATTAGTGTAAATCTACGCTATCGCGCCTCACAGCTTGATGGAATTGATCTGAACGGAAAGCCCTATGCCAGTGCAAGCGATCCAGCGTATATTGCAAACTATTGTCATGAGCATTCCTATAATCGCTGGGGCCCAGACACGTATTATATGATGAATGAGCAGACCTTTTGCTGCATGACCCGGGCTGAACAGGAGATTGCTGTAAGTCTAGCCAACCAGATGTATGGGCAATATTATTACGGATTTTTACTCAATATTTTCCACAAAATCGTTCTGCTGAAGCTCGCCAATATGCACTCCCGACTTCGGATTAATCATGATTATGAGGAAATAGACAATCTAATCTATTCCATCAATAAGTTCTCGGCAAAGTTCTACTTCTTGGAGTTGATTTCCCAGTCGCAGGGCCGGGAGATATTTCTTCAGCTGCGTAAAGTATACGGAAACGACGCTTTATTCGAGGAAGTGAAAGAAACCTTAAATGACCTGTTTCAGTATCAGGATAAGTTTCAGTCCAAGCGACGGGATAATCTGCTGATGATTCTCACTGTATTTACGGTAGTAAGCGGGATTTACGGCATGAATCAGGTCATTGACGATCTGGATGGAAAGATTCAATGGAGTAAAATGATTGGATATTCCCCCTTTGAATTTCTTGCCCTCTTCGTGATCATGAGCGGGATTCTGATCAGCGTTGTCCTCACGCTAGGGGCGCTGGTTAGTGAGCTTAAACGGCGTCACCGCAAGAAATATAAAGATCTAGACTAGCAAAAAAGAAACTACTGGATTGGAAAAATTCAGGAGTGCACTACTAGACATTCCGAGTACAGCCGTCTATAATACACCGTATGCGAGAAATATAAGACATTAAGTATAGGTACAAAACTTATGCTTACTTATATTGCACATAGAAATACCCGTTAACTTCATAGAACCAGGGGTGCTGGAATTGGCCGGCTGAGATTGTATCCCACAAGATACTGACCCTTATACCTGATCTGGATAATGCCAGCGTAGGAATCGCCAATTGGTTCTGGTCCCTGTGACCTTGACTAACCTTGCGCCAAGCCAGCGTCCCGATCACTCGGGGCGCTTTTTTTGTAAGATCACTAAAAGATGTAGAAAAACGTACATACTACACTTTACGGTTCATGTTGTGAAGACGGGATTCTTGTAACCTTAAAGGAGAGAAGAAGACATGCACCTCAAAAAAGCACTTACGTTGTGCCTCACCTGTGTACTCATTCTTGCCATTGCCGGATGCGGCAGCAACAATGGGAATACAGCCGGAAACAAAGCAAATGCTACTGATCCAACTGCAGCGGCTGGGACGGATGCTCCAAAAGAGCTCACCAAAGTTAAAGTCGCACTCGACTGGACACCGAACACGAATCATACCGGTCTATACGTAGCTAAGGATCTTGGTTACTACGCTGAAGAAGGTCTGGACGTCGAAATCGTTCAACCAGGCGCAGCGGGTTCTGATACTATGGTTACTTCTGGCGAAGCCGCATTTGGCATCAGCGCGCAAGAAGGATTAACTCTAGCCCGTCTACAAGGCGTCCCCCTTGTCTCGATAGCAGCTATTATTCAGCATAATACATCGGGATTCGCCGCTCCAGTAGATCGCAATATTAAATCACCAAAGGATTTCGAAGGTAAAACCTACGGAGGCTGGGGCTCACCGGCCGAAGAAGCAGCCATGAAGGCTATCATGGATCCTGAAGGTGGCGATGTGAAAAAGGTGAAGTTGATCAGTATCGGTGAAGCTGATTATTTTACCGCCGTCAAACGTGACATTGATTTCGCCTGGATTTTCTACGCTTGGACTGGCGTTGAGGCTGAGTTGCGTGGCGAGCCATTGGATATGCTGTACTTAAAGGATTATGCGCCACAGCTCGATTATTACACGCCTGTGCTGACGACGAGTGAGAAGCAAATTGCAGATCATCCTGAGCTGGTGAAGGCCTTCATGAAAGCCACATCAAAAGGTTATCAATATGCCATTGATCATCCGGAAGAGGCTGCCGGTATGTTATCGAAGGCCGTTCCTGACCTGGACGCCGACCTTGTCCTAGCTAGCCAAAAATGGCTTAGCCCAAAATACAAGGACGATGCTGCCCGCTGGGGCGAGCAAAAAACCGAGGTCTGGCAAAATTACGGCGACTGGATGTATGATCTGAAGTTGCTGGATAAACCGCTGGATGCTGCTAGTGCATTCAGTAATGATTTTTTACCGGCGGAATAGAGAGCGGACTTCAGAACCAAGAAGGTTGGACGTCACTTGAGGAAGGAGGAACGGAGCGTAGTGATGTGCTACGTGAGTACCGGACTTCCCAAGTTCGTTCAAGATTCGATGTCGAGTTTGCTTCCTGAGTTACTTCGTTATCAAAGTTGGCTTTTTGAACTTACCTTATAATTTAAGAGTTCAAAAAGTCGGCTTTCAGAACCAAGAAGGTTGGACGTTACTTGAGGAAGGAGGAACGGAGCGTAGTGATGTGCTACGTGAGTACCGGACTTCCCAAGTTCGTTCAAGATTCGATGTCGAGTTTGCTTCCTGAGTTACTTCGTTATCAAAGTTGGCTTTTTGAACTTAACTTATAATTTAAGAGTTCAAAAAGACGGCTTTCAGAACCAAGAAGGTTGGACGTTACTTGAGGAAGGAGGAACGGAGCGTAGTGATGTGCTACGTGAGTACCGGACTTCCCAAGTTCGTTCAAGATTCGACGTCGAGTTTGCTTCCTGAGTTACTTTGTTATCAAAGTTGGCTTTTTGAACTTAACTTATAATTTAAGAGTTCAAAAAGACGGCTTTCAGAACCAAGAAGGTTGGACGTTACTTGAGGAAGGAGGAACGGAGCGTAGTGATGTGCTACGTGAGTACCGGACTTCCCAAGTTCGTTCAAGATTCGACGTCGAGTTTGCTTCCTGAATTACTTCGTTATCAAAGTTGGCTTTTTGAACTTACCATATAAAATGAGAGGATTGATTATTGTGGCTAACACCCTACTAAGCATTCAAGTAATTCCAAAAACTCCGAACAATGAGGATTCCATCCCATACGTAGATAAAGCGATTGAGGTCATTCAAAAATCCGGTGTTAAACATCAGGTGAATCCGCTGGAAACCACAATGGAAGGTGAGCTTAGCGAGCTGCTGGAGGTTGTGCGTCAGATGCAAGAGGCGTTGATCGAAGCAGGCAGTCCAAGCGTAATTTCGCAGATCAAAATCGCTCATAATCCTAACGGAATCAGCATGGATAAATTGACGGAGAAATATCGGCCGTGAGATCGACCTGGAAGCTAATATGGCCGCCCCTTGTGGCGGTCGTCTTCTTTTTAACCGTATGGCAGCTATCTGTATCTGTATTTCATATTGAATCCTGGATTCTGCCGAGTCCTGCTGATATTGCCCGTGAATCCACCAGTAACGCTTCTGGTCTTTGGGCTCATACGATGGCTACGCTGCGGCTCACTTTAATTGGTTTTCCCATCGGTACGGGGGTAGGTCTGATCGTCGCTTTGCTTTTGCATCTCTTGCCTTGGGCTAGACGGGCTTTTTATCCACTCATTATTCTGAGTCAAAATGTTCCCTCCATCGCGCTCGGCCCCCTACTCATTATCTGGTTCGGCTTTGGTCTTTTGCCCAAAATCGTGCTGATTACACTAGTATGTTTCTTCCCGGTAGCTGTCGCTGCGATGGGCGGCCTGGCCCAAAGTGATCAGGTCATGATGAATTATATGAAAATGGCTGGCGCAAGCAAGTGGCAAATCTTCACCAAGCTGGAGCTACCCTCTTCTATCCCGGCACTATTTTCCGGTGTAAAAATATCTGCTACTTATGCGGTTATGGGCGCCGTGGTCGCTGAATGGATTGGCGCGGATAAAGGTATCGGCTATTATATGCTTCTGCAGAAATCCGCTTATCGTACGGATCGGATGTTTGTCGCTATTGTTATTATTGTACTTTTAAGTCTTGTACTCTTTGCTATTATTGCATTGTTGGAAAAATGGCTGGTTCGCTGGAAGCCGCGCCGTAACTCATAGAAAGGAAGATGCCTGTATGTCTCAAGCGACGCAAATGCAACACAGAACAACAGAAGTTATAAGCTCCCCTGAAGCTCATACCGTGGCACCCGCCCTTGAAGTGAGCGGCATCTCCAAATCTTTTTTCCATCGTCGCCGTAAGACAAAAGTTCTGAATAATGTCTCTCTCAAGGTAGAGCAACAAGAATTCGTTTCGATCGTTGGTCCTTCCGGCTGCGGAAAAAGCACCTTATTCCATATGATTGGCGGCCTTGTGAAACCCGATGCAGGCACGATCCGCATGAACGGTAAGGTCGTTACAGGTCAACGCGGTGAAATTAGTTATATGCCGCAGCAGCCTGCTCTTTTTCCTTGGCGTACGATTGAGGATAATGTGCTGCTTGCTGGGGAGATCAAGGGCGCACTGCGGGATGGAGCCCGCGAGGAAGCACGCCAGTGGCTTGCCAAGGTTGGGTTAAGCGGGTTCGAACATGCTTATCCGCATATGCTGTCTGGCGGGATGCAGCAGCGTGCAGCTTTTCTCAGAGCATTGCTCGCTCCGCAGGAGCTAATGTTGCTGGATGAACCTTTCAGCGCACTCGATGCACTAACTCGCAGTGAAATGCAGCGCTGGCTGCTTGAGCTGTGGGAAGAGAATCGCCGCTCTGTGCTGTTCATTACTCACAACATCGAAGAAGCGTTGCTGCTCTCTAATCGTATCTATGTATTTTCCGGCCGCCCCGGCTCCATCCTGCATACAGTCGATGTGCCGTTTCCGCGGCCACGCCGTGATGAGATTACGGACTCTCCCGAGTTCCTTAAGCTCAAACGCCAGTTGTCACAGTGGATGCGAGAGGAACAAGCTAAAAATAGGCAGCCGCTAGCTTAATCGCTAAGCACTGTAAACTGATATCGCTGGTATAGCGGTGTCAGTTATTTATTTGCAGCGATAAATTCCCTAACATATTTACAATTGGTGCGGATGTATCTGCTCATTTAACAAATTTCACTCATCATAGTAGGGATCACATTAAATGTGTGGCGAAAACGGCCTCCGTGTTGGTAATGGATAGTAACCGGGTTGGGCTGGGGACATTTACGGGATTTATACCGTTGATTTGTTTCGTTGGGCCGGATTCGGCTCATTCTACGGGATTTATACCGTTGATTTGCTGCTTCGGGCCAGGTTCGGCTCATTCTACGGGATTTATACCGTTGATTTGTTTCGTCGGGCCGGATTCGGCTCATTCTACGGGATTTTTACCGTTAATTTGCTGCTTCGGGCCGGATTCGGCTCATTCTGCGGGATTTATACCGTTGATTTGCTGCTTCGAGCCAGACTCGGCTCATTCTACGGGATTTATACCGTTGATTTGCTTCGTCGGGCCGGACTCGGCTCATTCTACGGGATTTATACCGTTGATTTGCTTCGTCGGACCGGATTCGGCTCATTCTACGGGATTTATACCGTTGATTTGCCTCTTCGGGCCGGATTCGGCTCATTCTACGGGATTTATACCGTTGATTTGTTTCGTCGGGCCGGATTCGGCTCATTCTGCGGGATTTATACCGTTGATTTGCTGCTTCGGGCCAGATTCGGCTCATTCTACGGGATTTATACCGTTGATTTGCTGCTTCGGACCGGATTCGGCTCATTCTACGGGATATATACCGTTGATTTGCTGCTTCGGGCTGAATTGCACCCGATCTAGGGCATTTTTGCCTTTCTTTTACCACTTCGGGCGGAATCGCACCGATTCTAGGGCATTTTTTCCTTTCTTTTGCCTCTTCGGGCGGAATTCCAGTGACTCAAGGGAATTTATCCCCTTATTGTACCCCTTTAGCTTTTAGCTTGAATTAAATACGAGGCTATGGCATCAACCAGAATCGGTGTTGTTTATTATTATTAATTTGTTTAAAGGTCACAACTATAGTCGCACTTACATTCTACTCGCTACTCTTACACTTACTCCCACTACTCACTTTTACTCCTACTCCTTACCTCAATCCCACTACTCACTTTTACTCCTACTCCCTACCTCAATCCCACTACTCACTTTTACTCCTACTCCTTACCTCAATCCTACTACTCACTTTTACTCCTACTCCTTACCTCAATCCCACTACTTACTCTTGCCCCTACTCCTTACCTCAATCCTACTACTCACTTTTACTCCTACTCCTTACCTCAATCCCACTACTTACTCTTGCCCCTACTCCTTACCTCAATCCCACTACTTACTCTTGCCCCTACTCCTTACCTCACTCCCACTAACCACTATTACTCTTCCCCCTACTCCTCACCTCACTCCCACTAACCACTATTACTCTTCCCCTTACTCCTTACTTCCTACTCTCACACCTGCCTCCTCTTCCTCTCACACCAACCGAACCAAAAAAGGCCCCCATAAACGAGGCCTTTTCTTCATTTCTTAATCATAGCTCGGAACACGAATTTGGGCAGAACTGCCTGTCTGCGCCATCGCGACTTTTGTCCCTTCGCAACTGGAGCGAACAAAAGTCGATGCAACCACTCCAGATTGAGTTTTTTCCATAGCGCTGGTGCAGGAGTAACTTTTCCCGCTATTACATCCAAGCTGCCCCCCACGCCAAAAACAACTTTTACCTGCGTAAGCTCCTGTTTGTGCTTATATACCCATTTGTCAGAGTATGGCGCCCCCATCGCAACGATCAGAAAATCCGGCTGTGCACGCTGAATCTCTGCTACAATGGCAGGCTCCTCTTCCTTGGTAAGAAAACCATTATGTCTTCCTGCAATCTTCACATTCGAATATAACTCCGTGATCTTTTCGACCGCTTTACAACTGGTAAGCTCATCTGTTCCCAAGAAATAAAAACTCCATCCCAAGCTATTTCCTTGCTCCAAAAGCTCAAGAAGCAGCTCATATCCAGTTACCCTCTCAGCAATAGGATCGCCTTTTCTTTTTGAAGCCATCACAATGCCAATCCCGTCAGGAGTGATTAAATCCGCTTCTTGAAGTATGGTTCGTAGCAACTCGTCCGATTGACTTGTTATCGTAATTTCCGGGTTAGCCGTGATCAAATGGAAAAGTTTCGGTTCTCCGGATTGAATATGTTTTGTTAGATGAAGTGTTGTCTCATGTAGTGTTAGTTTTGAAAAGGGAACTCCTAATATTGAAACTGTCCCGTCCATATAATCACCTCTCACTAAAATTTCACTTCAATATACCTTACCATAATCAAGAGGAGGAAGGGGGGGCATTTAAGTTACTTAATCACTACAGCCACTCACCCAAACACTATAGCCACTTCAACCACCCGACCATTCCACCACCCTAGCCACCACAGCTACTACGCTACTACAGCCACTACGCTACTACAGCCACTATAGTCCACCATAGCTTCACCTCATAATAACCATTTCACTCCCTCCGCCACCTCTCCAGCCACCACAGCTACTACGCTACTACAGCCACCACAGTCCACCATAGCTTCACCTCACAATAACCACTTCACTCCCTCCGCCACCTCTCCAACCACCCCAACCACTCAACCACTACACTCACCCTATAGCTCCATTCACTCCTCCATAAACTTCCACCACTCTACTAACCAAGGTTCATCGATCCCCCGCATGCGGAATTCCTTTACAAGTATCTTCCGGAAACGTTTTTCCATTTTGACAAAGTTATTATCCTCTTGGTACATAGGGGCAAAGGATTCATCATCTCTAATAAAACTCCAAAAATCGCCCGCACACTCCGTAATCTTTCGTCCGACAGTCGTTTGTTTGGCTACAGGTACCAGCCATTTGTCGTAGGGGTAGGGATAACCTTCAATAGTAATGGCACAGCGTAATGCTTCTTTATAAAGAGAAACCGCTAAAAATAAAATAGGAAAGGCATCGCCACGCACTACAGGATTATCTAAGCTTTTGGCATAACTTCTTAACTGTATGTATGAATTCTTACGAAATCTCATTAGAACTTCAGGTTGGAGGGGCACATAGGCATCAAAAAGTGACTTTACATCCAATCGGTCATAGTAGATATAAGAAACAGAAGCATTCCACAGCCATTCCATACTTCCGCTCATTAACGCCGCTTTGATTTCTGATATTTTATGCAGTGTGTAATGTCCGGACTTGCCGCTGGGAAGTCGTAAATCCATAAAAAAACTACTTTGCTCCGGGATCAACCCCGCTTGCTCGAACCGATGATTAATGCTGCTATAATACTCGTCCTGACAAATAATGATTACATCCACATCCGACTGCTCATCCACCACACCAAGTGCGGTCGATCCATCAAGGAGAATACTTACCCGCTGACTCTCCTCTTTCATTAACGGATGATTTAGAATTTCTTGCGTGATATACTGCCCAATTTCCTCTAACAATTCACTATGAAGCTGCGTCTTATCAGGTGTTAATAAAATATCCGACAACACTGATTTCACCATCTCAACCCCAACCTCCAATCAATCTCAATTTTTCAAAAAAAATAAAACGCTTACACATAACCTAATATTTGGATAATGGAGTACCATTCTACACTCCTAATATATATCTTGCAAGGATAAATGAAGTACCCTTTTGCCTAAGCCTAAATATAATGAAGTATCTATTTACTTGGAAAGGGGTAAAAGCATGGCGCAGCCAAAAGTGATTGCTACAGTCCGCTCTGCCGGACCGATCGGAGATATAAAAGTAAATGTCGTCACGAATCGAGTATACTTTGTAAACCCAGACACCGAGGCTGGAACTATCGGGGTATTGGAGGGCAGAACTAATCGCATTATCGCTCGGATCCCTGTAGGAAGACTGCCGTCTCAGCTCGGAATCAACCCCCAAACCAACCGGATTTATGTACCTAACTTCCGTGACGAAAATGTCTCTGTCATAAACGGGCGGACAAACCAGGTAATCAAAACTGTCAAAGTAGGCCGATTCCCAGACAATATCGGAGTGAATGTTCTAACCAATCTGATTTATGTAACTAGCGCATTCGGAACCCTATTCGTCATAGACGGGAAAACAAATCAGGTCCGCAAAAAGATTGAAATCGGTGGACGCCCTTCCAGAATCGTTATCAATGAGCTTACAAACCGTGTCTATGTGACCAATACAGCAAATGATAGCGTCACCGTCATTAACGGAACTACACAGGCTATCATTGCGACAATAAAAGTCGGAAGTAACCCCGTGATAGCGCCAGCACTTAATAAAATTACCAATCGTATTTATGTCGCTAATAACTTAAGCCGGTTTCTTTCTGTGATCAATGGCCGAACCAACAAATTGTTGCGTAATGTACAGCTGGGACGTCTGCAAAGCGAGGTCGTTATAAATCCCCTGACGAACCGTATTTTTGTTTCAAGTGCACAAGTTGAAGGTAAAGGAAAGCTATTCGTCATCAATGGAAATAACAACAAAATCATTACAACAAAGGTTCTTCCTACTTCCTCCAACATAACCATTAACCCGAATACAAATCATTTATTTGTTGGTAATTTCGATAAAAATCATATGTCCGTTTATAACGCCACCACGTTTAAACGGCTCGCAAGATTCCCCTCTGTATCAGGCAGTACTGTGCTAAACCCGCTCACAAATAGAATTTATGTAGGTGGAAACGACTCCATAACGGTCATTCAGGATGGCCCAAGACTCACTCAGAGCTCTATTTTTAATTAAGACAAAAAAGACGCCCACCACAGGTGAGCGTCTTTCTGCATAGCAAATTACATCGATCTAGCGGATGAAACTTGTTTAACAGCCACTTTTTCTTCGACTGTTTCTGTATCCTTAGGCTGTATCCCTCTTTTTATGAAGAAAGCTAGGATAAAGGCAATGATGGCTACGCCTACTGACACTAAGAACGCATCGTTAATTCCTTCGATCGTTGCTTTTGCGATGACTTGGTTTTGAATACCAAGCAATTGCTCTGCAGAAGGTTTAGCCGTTAATTTACTCACAGCTTCTGCTACCATATCTTTGACATGTGAAGTGGTACTGTTAGACATAATCGTTACAAGCAGCGCCCCGCCAATCGCTCCGGAGACTTGCTGAATCGTACTGTTCATGGCTGTACCATGCGGTGTATATTTAGCCGGGATGGAGTTCAGACCATTGGTCATCACAGGCATCATAACCATTGAAATCCCGAACATTCTCACAGAATACAAAATCATAAGTGTCGAATATTTCGTTGTTTCAGTTAGATCACTAAAGAAATACGTACTGATCACTACGATAGCCAGACCCATTAACGCCAAGACTTTGCCGCCGAATTTATCGAACAATTTACCTGTGATTGGAGACATAACCCCCATAATCAATGCACCAGGCAACATTAGGAGTCCCGAATCCAGAGGTGAAATGCCTCTAATATTTTGCAGGTAAATCGGCATTAACATCATCGCTGAGAACATCGCCATATTCAGTGTAATCGAAATCGCTGAGGATAAAGCGAACATCGGATATTTGTACACTCTGAAGTTAAGCATAGGCTCCTTCATTCTCATCTGGCGCATTATGAATATCACTAAACCAATAACCCCGATAATAAGGGTGGAGTAGACCATTGGATCATCCCATCCTTTATTCCCAGCGGAACTGAAGCCGTATAGAAGACCCCCGAACCCAATCGCTGATAGAACTACAGATAGAATATCGATTTTAATAGCCACATCTTTTTTAGGATCATGCAGTTTGAAGAAGGCAAGAATGAACACCAATACGGCGATAGGTGCAATCATAAAGAACAGCACAGGCCATTCATAATGCTGAATAATCCATCCTGACAGTGTAGGACCAATGGCTGGTGCAAAAATCATAACCAAACCAAACATCCCCATGGCCGAGCCGCGTTTTTCAGGTGGAAATGTGGTAAACAATACATTCATTAATAATGGCATCATAATTGCGGCCCCTGAGGCTTGGACCATTCTCGCAATCAATAATACAGGGAAACTTGGAGCAAAGCCTCCAATAAAGGTCCCTATTGCAAATAATCCAATGGCGATTAAGAATAATCGTCTCGCTGTATACTTTTGAATTAAAAAGGCCGTTGAAGGAATCATGATCCCGTTCACTAGCATATAACCCGTCGATAGCCACTGTACCGTTGAGGCACTGACATCAAAATCCTTCATAATCGATGGTAAAGCTATATTGAGTAGTGTATTACTTAGTAAAGCAACAAATGCACCAATCATAAGGATTGCCAAAATCCCATAGGACGCTTTACTTTCTTTCGTTTTCATTTTGGAACCCTCCATTCTATAATCATACCGTCGGTTCAAATTTGAACTTATGTTACAATGTAGAATATATTACTCTTATATTTACTGCTTGGCAAGTCAGAATTCATTTAAAAACTAAATTGTATTAAGTGGAAATATAAGCTAGTCTATTCTACGTGAAGTGTTTTTTTTGCACAAAAGAGTCCAGCTTAAAGGGGCACCTAAGATGATAAATAAACGGAAAGAGCAAGTAATTCAAAAAGCACATGAATTATTTATTGAAAAAGGCTACCACGCCACATCCATACAGGACATTCTGAATCACAGCCGGATCTCCAAAGGATCTTTTTATAATTATTTCCCTTCCAAAGGGGATCTCTTTAAAGCTGTATTCACCTCTATTCATGACCAGCTGGAAGAAGGCAGAAATGGCCTGCTCATTGGCCAGGACCCCTCTGACATTGATATATTCGCTAAACAAGTTCAACTGGTTATGAAAATCAATAAGAAAAATAAATTGTTGCAGCTGGTTGAAGATGCCCTGGTCTCCAATGATCCGGACTTAATTACGTTCATCAAAAAAACTAAATTCACCTTATTAACCTGGGTGCATGAACGTTTCCTGCATATATTTTCTGAAGATAAGAAGCCCTATCTACTGGATGGAGCCATCATTTTCACAGGCATCTTGCAACATATGCTGCAAATTAACAGTGCCATGAATGAAGTCATTACCTCTCAACAAATCATTAATTATTGCACTACTCTTATCCAGACGATTGTTGAGGATGTAAGCGAAAAAGGAATCCAGCTTATCTCCCCCGATCATGTAGGGAAACTATTACCTGTAGCCGAATACACTGATTTTTTTAATAATGATTTATCGTTTGCGACCGTGAGCTTAAAAAAAATCATAGATAAATCATTCGCCGCTGATGATCCTAACCTGTCCAATGCACTAAAGCTGTTATATTTTATCCAAGAAGAGATCATGAACAACAAGGAACCAAGAGAGTTCTTAATCGAAAGCGCCCTGCTCTCCTTGAAAATGTGCCCTCAATTTAATGAAACGAAGGAATTTGCGCATTATCAGACAGTGTTATCTGCAATGCTCTAAGCACAATCAAAGTATGGCTTCAATCGTTTAAGCGTATTCTAAACGCAAGGTACGAAACTAAAAGTGTGGTGACCGATTTGTTCAAGCTTTTATTAATCGAAGATGATACAACGCTGTTTAATGAGATCAAAGAGCGGCTTACGCAGTGGTCTTATGATGTATATGGCATTCAAGATTTCAACAATGTTACACAGGAATTCACGGAAATCAAACCTGATTTAGTGATAATTGATATCCAATTACCCAAATTCGATGGATTTCATTGGTGCAGAATGATTCGCTCTCACTCTAACCTGCCGATTATCTTCTTATCCTCCCGGGATCATCCGACAGATATGGTGATGTCCATGCAGCTGGGAGCCGATGATTATATCCAAAAGCCCTTCCATTTCGATGTACTCATTGCCAAGGTGCAAGCCATTCTCCGACGTGTGTACAATTACAATTCGGATAACATTGAACTCAAAACGTGGTGCGGAGCTACCGTCGATTATGAGCGGAATTCAGTGACCAACGACACGGGATCGATTGAGCTTACCAAAAATGAGATTTTCATATTGAAATTACTCATTGAGAAAAAGAATAAAATTGTCACCCGCGAGGAATTAATTAATAGCTTATGGGACGATAAGCGCTTTATTAGTGATAACACCCTCACCGTCAACGTAAATCGGCTGCGCAAAAAGCTGGACGAGCTTGAATTAGGGGCGTTTATTGAGACGAAGGTTGGACAAGGGTACGTAGCCATTGAAGAGGATTGTCTATGATAAAAAAGTACCTGCTCGAAAGACTCGGTTGGATTCTGCTCTTTCTCTTTGTACATCTATTTATGCTCTTTATCACCTTTATGGACCCGACCATCCCCCTGTCTTCAGTGCTCTATCTGATCTCTTTATCGATGATTTTTTTCGTAATTTTCCTAGTCATTCGCTATCCTAAGGAAACCAGATTTTATAAAAGCCTGAATGAGCGGGACGATGATCTCGATCTGACAAGTATCGCTCTTGCCGAAAGTCCTTTTGAGAAAATCATCGAAGAGAGCATCACCAACCAAGTGAAACTGTTAAAGAGTACTGCTTCAGACAATCTAATGAACTTGGAGCAAGAGAAGGATGAGCTGTTATCCTGGATTCATGAAGTGAAGACTCCACTGACCGCAATGCATCTAATGATTGAACGTATAGAAGATGATGTTATGAAGAGGCACTTGACCTATGAGTGGCTGCGTATTCATCTGCTGCTGGATCAGCAGCTCCACCAAAGACGGATACCCTTTATTGAAAACGATCTGTATATGGAGCAAATCGATATAGAAACGCTTATTTTTAGTGAGATTAAGACGTTACAGTCTTGGTGTATTCAGAAGGGAATCGGCTTTGAGTTGCACTTAGAAGCTGCTGAAGTGCTTAGTGATGCTAAATGGCTGGCTTTTATCCTCAGACAACTACTAACCAACGCCGTAAAATATAGTGAAGCTTCTGATATTACAGTGAATAGCTACCAGCAAGCTGAACATATCGTTCTTGAGGTGAAGGATTCCGGGCGCGGGATAGATCCGAAGGACCTGCCGCGCATCTTCGATAGAGGGTTTACTTCCACTACTGTACATCGCGACAATGCAGCCACAGGCATGGGCTTATATTTAGCTCAGAAAGCAGCTCAATCCTTACTCATCAGCATCGGAGTTCAATCCAAGCTTGGAGCGGGATCAACATTTACTCTAACCTTCCCACTCAAAAATGAATTCGTTAAAATCTCAAGCATGTGACAACAATGTCACATGCTTTTATATTTTGTTCGGGCAATCGCAGGATAAGAACAATAAACTTTTTTATAATAAGGCTATACAAGAAGAAACGAAGGAGTGAATCATTATGGCAATTCTAGAAGCTACTAAAATTCATAAAAGCTATGGCAATAAATTAAACAAACAATCCGTGTTAAGCGGACTCGATATTCGTATAGAAGAAGGCGAATTCGTTGGCATCATGGGGCCTTCCGGTTCAGGTAAAACAACCCTACTCAACGTACTCTCGTCGATCGACAAAATCAGCAACGGATCTATTACCATTGAGGGCAATGAAATCTCCAATATGAAAGAGAAGCAGCTCGCGGAATTTCGCAAAAATCATTTAGGTTTTATTTTTCAAGAATATAATCTCTTGGACACACTGACGGTAAAGGAGAATATCCTGCTGCCACTATCCATTACCAATACACCCAAGAAAGCCGCCAATCAGAAATTCGAAAGTCTCGCAAAGGAATTGGGGATTTTGGAATTAAAAAATAAGTACCCCAATGAAATCTCTGGCGGTCAAAAACAACGTACCTCAGCAGCTCGTGCCTTCATTCATGATCCAAGTATTATTTTTGCTGATGAGCCTACCGGGGCGCTGGATTCTAAATCCGCTTCTGATTTATTAAATAAGCTAAGTGAACTCAATCAAAAACGAAAAGCAACTATCGTTATGGTTACACATGATCCAGTGGCTGCCAGTTATTGCAGTAGAGTTATTTTTATAAAAGATGGAAAAATCTATACGCAGCTAAATAAAGGAGAACAATCAAGACAAGTTTTCTTCAACGACATTATAAAAACACAGGGTGTATTAGGCGGTGTGCAGAATGAGCATTAATGTATTAATGATTCGAAATCTGCGAAAAAACATTCGAAATTACTACCTATACGTGTTTGCGCTAGTTTTTAGTGTGGCCTTATATTTCGCCTTTGTCACCTTGCAATATGATCCCTCGATGGATGAGCTGGAAAGCTCTATCAAAGGGGGCGCAGCAATCATGGCTGCCTCGATTTTACTAGTCGTAATTGTCTCTATTTTCCTGTTATATGCTAATACGATCTTCATCAAACGACGCGGTAAAGAAATTGGCTTATTTCAGTTAATTGGAATGACCAAAAATAAAATCTTCCGCATTCTTTCGGCAGAGAACTTTATTCTGTATTTCGGTTCCTTGGTCCTGGGGATATTGGTTGGCTTTTCTATCTCAAAATTAATCCTCATGATCTTATTTAAGATAATGGGGGTCGATGCTATAGCCTCCCTTCATTTCTCTATCGAAGCTTTGATTCAGACGTTGATCGTATTCTGTGTGATTTATCTTTTGATCATGCTGATGAATTATGGATTTATTAAAAGACAAAGTATTTTATCCTTGTTCCGGGTGACCTCAACAACAGAAGGTACAGTGAAAAAGTTATCCTTCTTTGAAATGATCATAGGGATTGTCGGAATTGGCCTAATCCTACTGGGCTATGTGCTCTCCTCTAAATTACTTACCGAAGACGTAACCTCAATGAATCAATTGGCTATATCCATGATTACTATTTTGGGATCCGTCATTATTGGGACCTATCTATTTTATAAAGGCTCGGTAAGTTTTATTTTTCATATCATTCGTAAGCGGAAAAACGGCTATCTGAACATTAGAGAGGTTCTATCTCTTTCCTCCATTATGTTTCGCATGAAATCCAATGCCGTATTATTAACCATCATTACAACGGTATCGGCACTAGCGCTGGGTTTATTATCCCTTAGCTACATTTCCTTTTACTCTGCTGAGAAAACTTCCAAGCAATATGTCCCAACGGATTTTGTATTCACGAATGCCCAAGAGGCTGAACAATTTACAAAGATCCTAACGGCAAATGATTTAGTATTTACAGAAAGAAGGACCCAAGTCCTTCAGGTCGATGTAGATGTTGAAGAGATTCTTGTTAAAAAACCGGACGGAGACAATATGTTTTCAAATATTATGACCCTGGCGGTCATAAGTGAAAATGCACTTGAAGACGTTGATCTAACTCCAGATAAAGCTTATTTCACGAAATCAAGCAGTACATTGGATAATTTTGTTACTATGAAAGATAAAGGTGCGATTGAACTCAAAGGGTTACATGAGGTTTTTCCGCAGGATTATAAAAGATTAGATATCGAAAGTCCCATTTCAGGGTATTACACAGGTGGTGGCTTACCGGTTGCGGTTGTAGACGAATCGATCTTTAAGCGCTTAAAGAAGGATTTAGATCCTGCCCTTCAAAGAGGATCCTCCCTTAATATCGGGATTGATATGAAAGTCCGGGCCAGCGTTGAACAGGCAAATGAACTTTTCAAGACCTTAAAATTTGATGAGAATAACAAACAAGACTCTCAATTAGAGTCGATAAAAGGTCAAAAACAAAATATGGGACTCATTATGTTTATCGTTGCTTTTCTGGGGTTAACCTTCTTGATTACCTCCGGATGTATTCTATACTTTAAACAAATGGATGAAAGTGAAAATGAAAAACCTAACTACACCATTCTGAGAAAGCTTGGATTCACGCAAGGTGATCTGCTCAGAGGTATACAGATGAAACAATTGTTCAACTTCGGTATTCCATTAGTCATAGGTCTGCTTCACAGCTACTTCGCCGTTAAATCCGGCTGGTTCTTATTCGGCACAGAGCTTTGGACACCGATGATTCTGGTGATGCTGTTATACACTGCTTTGTATTCGATCTTTGCAATATTGTCCGTCTTCTATTACAAAAAGGTGATTAAAGAGGCGCTTTAAAATAACGAAGGTGTTCCTAAATCCATCATGGCTTAGGGACACCTTTGTTTGATTTGATATCATTTACAGGTAGGAGGCACCGGCATCTATCGGACACAGATGAACCTCTTTCTAAGCAAAAGCGTCACTGGGGTCCGTAACGCTCAGAGGACCTGTGGAATCCCTCAGCTATTCACAATCCCCAATACAAATCCATCATAACCTTTGCTTCCCACCGTCTGAATGGCAGTAGCCGAAATTCTAGACTCTTCAGCCAACAGATCATAGAATTCCCGTACGCCTACTACACGAGCGTCTTCGCTATTCTCATTAATGACCTCACCTTCACGAATCACATTATCTCCAAGGATCACCGATCCGGGCTGGGAGAATTGCAGCGCCCACTTTAAATAGTTAGGATTATTCGGTTTATCGGCATCTATAAAAATAAAGTCGAAGGGTTCAACGCCCTCTTGTTTCATCTGAGACAGTTGCTCTAATGCATCCCCTACACGAAGCTCTACCAGATGATCCACCTCGGCAAGCGATAGATTAGCTTTAGCTACCTGCGCATGGATGGGATCCAGCTCCAAGGTAACTATCTGTCCGTCAGACGGCAGGGCTCTTGCCATCCAAATCGTACTGTACCCGCCCAAGGTGCCAATCTCCAAAATCCGGCGTGCACCTTTCATTTGCACCAGTAGATTCAGGAATTTCCCCTGACTGGGCGAAACATCAAAGGGCGGCAGCCCTGCCTGTTGATTGGTGACCAACACTTCTTCCAACACAGAGTCCTGTGGAATCAGGCGCTCTGTAATATACTGATCGACTTTATCCCAAGTAGTCGTTTGATTCATATTTATCACTTCTCCTTTAGTATTTGTTCATGGTTGAAATCCGGAGACAAAGGCGATCGCTACGCTCCTACAGTTCCAAACCTCCTCTCCATTACTCCTTTCCCTAATCTCATTTTTCCAAGTTCATCTTTATATCTGTATTGTAAATCAGTTATAATCATAAATATAATATATCTTTAAGTCTAATTTATATATTTAATATATGAATCAGAGAATGGGAGTTTAACCATGAACCTACATGCCTTACGCTTATTCCATGTAATCGCATCGACAGGCAGTGTGACACGCGCTTCAGAAATTTTAAATATAAGTCAGCCTGCCATCACTGCGCAGATTAAGAAGTTCGAAAAAGAACTGTCCTTTACCCTATTTAAACCTCAAGGCAGAGGAATCGCTTTAACGGATGCTGGGGAAGAGCTTACTCTACTCGCCAAGCGACTGTTCGCCGTAGAACAACAAATTGAGCAATTCACTCAAGATTATGTTAACGGCACTAACGGAAGTATCCGTCTAGCCGCAACGTATTTGCCTGCTCACTTTCTCATTCCTACCTGGATTGCAAAGTTTAAGCAACAATATGAACAAGTGGAGATGATGATCACCACTACCAACTCAAGTGATGCCCTCAAGCAGCTGTTAAATGTAGACGTGGATATAGCTATTTATGGAGGAATCGCCGAGGCTTATCCAGATACAATCCAGACAGAGGAGTTATTTCAGGACGAGTTATGGTTTGTAGTCGCACCCGATCATCGTTATGCCAATCAGCAAGTTTCTCTATCCGAAATGATGAAGGAACCCTTTGTTATGCGTGAAAAAGGAAGTTCAACGCGGGAGCGATTATTATCTTTATGCCGCACATACAACACACCCGCTCCTATCATCTCTTTGCAATTTAATGGACTACATGAAGCCATCAAAGCCGTTATCGCCGGATATGGTGCAAACTTCGTTTCTTCATTAGTCGTACGCAAATATGTAGAGCGTGGAGAATTGTGCCGAGTATATGTAGAAGGAATCCATCTGAAGAACACCATTGCGATCTGTACACGTAAAAATGAGCCCTTATCAGCAGCCGCAGTGAATTTAATTGAGATGATTCGTCACAATCCTTATACGATATAGCGGAATGATCGCTCATTCCCAACAAAAGAGGCCTTCCCTTTCGGGAAAGCCTCAAAGTTTCTTTTTTACACCGTCCGATCCAATTTAACTTCAAACGCACCTCCAGTTACATAATCCATGTACCTAGTATTTCCATCGAAATCCAAATAAGCTTGATAGCGGGTACGAATAGCCGCTGCAGAAATCAGATCCAGCACCTTCTCCTTGGCTACCCACATCACTTCAGATGTTTCCTCCGAAATACTTAATTCTCCTCCCACGGGCTTGCAGATAAAGTCTAACATGACCTTGGTAGGAACATCCGTCTCACCGTCATACCATTTATGCATACCTGTATTCGAATACACGCCAATCAATTGAGAAACAACGACATCTATTCCACTTTCCTCTTTAATCTCGCGAATTAGTGCATCCATTAGGTTTTCTCCAACTTCCACTTGTCCTCCAGGAAATACCCACCCACCATGATGTGTTTTTACTAAAAGAATATCTCCCTCTTCATTTATTGCAATTCCACCCACCGCTACAATATGTGTTGGCAAAGCCATCGATAGCACCTCTTTTTTTAGAAGAGTCTAGCAATTTATCGATAATCTGTAAACGATATTTTTCTATTCCATAACGCTTTAAAAGCTTCGCACTGTTCTATTAAATCATCAAACTTCCCTTCCCCAACAATTGACCCTTGATCCACTACCAGTATCTTATCAACGTCTTTTATAAAATTAAGCCTGTGGGCCACAATGATGATAGTTTTGTCCTTAAATTCATTCATAATCGTCTCCATAAGACTCTGCTCAGTGATATTATCAAGCGCTGACACAGGCTCATCCAGAATTAGAATATTTCTTTTTTGGGCAATGATTCTGGCAAAGGCTAATCGCTGTCTTTCGCCTCCTGATAATTTTAGACCTTTTTCGCCCACCAAAGTATCTAAGCGATCCGGCAAATGGCTTACTTTTTCCTGCAAATGAACTTTTTCCAAAATCTCATATAGCTCTTCATCGGATAGAGTATCCTCATCGAATACAATATTATCTCTTATCGTAGCATCGAAAATCGGCGTGTCTTGGGATAGATAGGAAATATGATCATAGTAGCTATTCAAACGAATCTCATCGATATCCTTACCGTCCAGTAAGAGTTCACCTTCGCCCTTTTTTAATAACCCCACAATCAATTTAATCAGCGTAGATTTCCCGCCTCCACTTAGTCCGACAATAGCAACAGAAGTTCCTCGCGTAAGCGAAAATGACAGGTTATTCAGTATCTGCACATTCCCATAAGTAAAGGACACCTCCCTAAACTCAATATTGCCTTGGAGCTCAGTGATGGCTTCTCCGGATTCCAAGTTCTTATCTTCTGGGGCAGCAATAAATTCCTCGAATCTTCTGTAAGTCACTTTATTCAGTCTGTAATCTACAAATAAAACATTGAAGATGGCAATTGGGGTATAAATTTTATCGATGAACATAAACAATGCGACCACAATACCAAGTGAGGTCTCGCCTGCGACAATGCTTTTCACACCATAAATCAGGACAACAACTTTAATGATCGTGACAAATAACTCGAATATAGCAAAAAAAGCTTCATGAATCATTTTTAGCTGAGCATTTTTATGAATGATAGTGCGTGCGGTCTGGCTTAATTTATCGATCTCTTTCTCATATCTCTTGTTGGTTCTAAAGACGACCAATTCCATAAATCCGCGGATAGAGAATCTGGACATCTTTTCTTGCTCTTGGAGAATGGTTGCCTTCATGGCATACAGAAATTTCAACAACAGATTTGTTATCAGAAAGACGACCACATAGCCAGCTGCAATCACTAACATGATCCTTAGGTCATAGAAGCTGATAAAGACTAGACTGAATAGAAGAGTAGGTAACAACTCATGTAGTGTTTTGAGAAAAAAAGAAAAAATAATGCTGTTTCCAGCCGCTGCCCCGTTTTCGATTACCTTAATCATTTGCCCTGTTCCCATATCCTGATACGCTTGATAATCCATTTTTGATATTTTGGACAGTGCAATAATCTTTAACCTCTCCGTGATGCTGTTCGATAAAAACACACTCGGGTATTCGTCTATATAATTCAGGATCGCCACCCCAGCCAGCAGAACCCCATACACTATAATTAATGTGGATATTTCACCAAAACTGTTGATTACCGTGGCCTTATCTAATATTTTTTGAAAGACAACAACACCTAAACTACTTAACAGCTGAATGGCAAAACCCAATAAAATATAACCACCTACCCACCATTTTAGGTGAGCTAGACTCTTTTTTAACATATCGTTTATCCCCTCTTTTAATTGAATTCAAAAAAGCCAGGCACCCCTATCCCACTGTAAAAAACCATCCACAAATAAACGGTTCTCTAAGTTAAATAGGTTAAGTGCCTGGCTCTACAAAAACAGCTGCCTATGGCACCGTTCAAAGCTCTAGTTAGTTGTAATCAAAAGGGTAGACTCCCCCCTTGATAGCTGGTACGCGTTTCACCCAGCCCGATAACTAGTTCCTTGTAACGGTACGGAAAGACATCCATTTCACCTCAATTAAAAGAATTGTTCCTATTATAATTCTGTAAGCCTTTTTATTCAAGAATTACGTTTAACGATACGTAGTCCGGCCACTTGGCCAACCTTATGTCCTTCATGAGAAGCAAACTTGATCGTAACCGCTGATTTGCCGCTCGTGATCGGTTGCGGGAGTTCATAACGAATCGTCTCCAGCTTATTCATCTCCTCAGACTCAAGAGTGCCTACACCAAGTTGCTCCCCATCCGCCAAAATATCGAATGCCAGCGAAGTATCGTTCGACTTCAGATACGTGACCACCAGATCCACTTGCTCATCCGGCAAAACTTCCATCGTGAAGGAGAACCAGCCATTGATCCAGCTGTCCCGATACTTGCGATTGTGGATTTTGCCTAAGCCTACAAATTCACCTGTGAAATTATGATCGCGTTCAGGCTGCATTTCAGCAGGTTGTACCGAATCGACAGTTAACTGCTCAAGCAGCAAGTTATTCTCCACGGCTTCGCGATATTCAGCCTCTGCCAGCTTCCACTCTTCCGGTGTGAATAAATCCCAATACACGGAATAACGATGATCATGCATAGGGTAGAACGGACGAAGCTCATGATCCCCTGTATACCCTAAACCTTTCATCCGGAACACATTTTTGCTCACATTAGATTGGATGAGGTTGTCCGTCAGTGTGTCCCGATCTCCGATTAATACGGAAGCAAGGGCGCGATCGCTATTGGCCTCTGCATTTATAGACCCAAAATCACCTGCGAGCACAAGTGGCCCGTAAAGGAAGGCAACTCGGTTGGGATTATCCGGCATCGTCTCGATTCTCACCGACATCGGAATATCGTATTCGACAACGTCTCCATCCTGCCACTCTCTATCCAAAGTAAAGTAGTTAGATTTGCCTACATTTACTTGAACATCTTCACCATTTACGCTAACACTCATCCCTTGCTCAGCCCAGTAAGGATGTCTTAGCTTTAATGTGAATTTCGTTGGCTGTGCTGCACTGATCCGCAGTACACCTTGTCCCTCTGCCGGGAACTTGGTCTCTTGCTGCAAGCTAATGCCTTGCTCTTTCCAAGCCACTGTAGAAGGTACGTACTGATTGACATAAAGCTCATCTGCACTATGGAAGTATATCGCCGAGCCATACATAGAATGGCTTTCCATTCCCGAGCCTACACAACACGTAAAGCTTTCGAACTGCGAATTAAACGATTTATGTCCACCCATCTCAAGAGATACGAAGTAACATACCCGGCCATCTACCGGCTCCTGAGAGGCTAAGATGTGGTTATACATCGCACGTTCGTAGTAATCCGCATACGCTGCATACGCATCCCATTGGAACATATGCTTGGTCAGCTTCAGCATGTTGTACGTGTTGCATGTCTCACAGGAGCCTTCACCCAATCGGTCATTTAACTTATCCGGTTCACCAAAATGCTCATTATAGCTGTTGCCGCCGATCACATAAGAATGATGATTCACGACCCGATCCCAGAAGAAGCGGGAAATACCTGCATAATGCTCCTGCCCTGTTACCTCATATTGTCTAGCAGCTCCGATGATTTTTGGAATCTGTGTATTAGCATGTCTTCCAGCTAGGGTATCTTTTTCTATAGCAAGATCATTAAGCACTTCCCCATGATAAAAGCTTTCCGCTAACGCGAGGAAACGCTCTTCCCCGGAATCCTCTGCCAAATCCGTCAGCGCTTCATTCATGCCGCCAAACTCACAACGCAGCACCTCTTGGATCTGATCTTTACTCAGCCCTGCAAAAATATCCTCAAGCCACAGGCCCAGCTTCGTTTCAATAACGAGCGCCTTCTGATTGCCGGCCAGTCGATAAGCATCGCGAAGACCTGCAAACAGCTTATGCATCGTGTAAAGTGGCACCCAACCTCCGTTGAGGTCAAAGCCCTGAGAGCGAATGTCGCCTGCCTTCACTTCCTCAAATAACTCCTTGCCACGAGGAATGCCGGAAATAAAGCCATTGCCATGCGCATCCTGACATTGCTCTAATTCATCTACTACATAATTCACGCGTTGTAGCAGCTCTTCATTTCCCGTAGAGGCATACATTAACGCACATCCAGAAATATAATGGCCTAACGTATGGCCGCTAATGCCCTGAGATTCCCAGCCCTCGTAGTGAGCAGCCTTAGGCTCTAAGCCAGCATATTCGCGAAAACGCGACAGAAGCCGATCTGCCTCAAGCTTGAGTAAATAATCAGTATTTAACTCCATCGCATGGAGAAGTGGACCTGAATCAATTCGTACGTTCTGTAGATCAAAAGCTTGCGTCTTCAATGAAATCGCTCCCTCGCAATCTTGTCAGGGTTAGATGACAAGTGTATATTTGTATCCATAAGATAACACCGGAACGTTGATTTGTCGGTAGATCAGTCGTACAAATAGTGGACAAACCCGACTTATTGATTGCTAGGAGGACCGCATGAGCTATTTAAAAATAAATGCAGATGTACCTGTTCATTTTACAGCGGCAGGTGAATTCATCTCAGAAACACCATGGAAGCATTTGGAGCGTGTTATGGGGAACTACGAACTAATCATTGGCGTGAACGAAACAGTATATTTGAGTGAGGAAAACAAACAATTTGAAGTAGGCCCTGACGAAGCTCTTCTGCTCATGCCTAATCGCACACATGTCGGCTATAGAGAGTCACGACCCGGGGTTAAGTTTTATTGGTTTCATTTCGAACTGACAAACGAGGGGCTATTGCTGAGTGAGGAGGAAATGAAGCCTGAGGCAGAAGAAATCTTTTCGCGCACACAGCGCTTATGGTCTGTACATGATCTATATCTGCCCCAAATCATAAAAATCGAACATAGTGACCGGATTCATATTCTGGCGAATCAAATCCTTCATGTGGCCAATTCGGGGTATTTAACCTATTCCAGCGTTAATTATTTGCTGACCTCGCTTTTAATTGAGCTATCTGAGCATGCACTTCAGCCGTTCGCCAGTAAGCTGATCCGCGCACAGCAAGATGTCACCTTCGTCAAAATAGCTGAGTGGACAAGGATACATGCAAGCGAACCGCTTACCGTGGCCATCATCGCGGATAAATTCAATTACAACAAGGACTATTTAGCTCGGCTATTTAAACAGCATACCTCCATGGGGCCATTGGAATATATCCATTCAGCACGTGTGACTAAAGCGAAGGAGCTACTAACCAGAACCGCATTAAGCGTGAGGGAAATCGCGACAGAGACGGGGTTCACCGACGATAAATATTTCATGCGCCTCTTCCGAAAATACGAAAACATGACGCCCACCCAATATCGTAACGCTTATCATAAGACGTTTATGAATAATGACTGAAGTAAAGCCACCCCTAAATATGGAGTGGCTTCTTGTTTGGGTATTGTCTATTGGATAGAATGAACTTCACACCAATTACGTAGGAATTGCAGATTAGTATTGAAGTAATGATCGTTTTGCCACCCACAACTCCAAACCTGTGCGTTCCCTGTGTGCAGACCCATCAACCATATCTCCCGGATAGCAACAAATATAGGGATTGCCTTTAGATCGTTCTCAGATAATACTTTATGCTTTTGGTATGACTCCAGGAAAACAGTCCATTGTTCATTGTCAAAATGCTCTCGTTCTTTCCCTCTAACCCTTGACCACAAAAACACGGAAACATCATAGGCCCTCCAGCCAAAACCTCCGCAATCAAAGTCGAAATGAGTCAGGGTATCCTCGTAGAAATGTACGTTCGCTCCATGAAGATCACCATGACATGCCCCCCAATCCAGCTCTGATGAGATTTCAGCTATGCTATTTGCCAATACTTCCGACAAAGATTCTAGATAATCGATATCCTCTTGCCTGTGGGATAAAGGCTTGCGAATCGATTGAAGCGGTTCTTTAAGCAGATGATCCAGATTAAGCGTAAATCTTTGCTGCCCACATTCGAAATCATCCATAGCCAGATGCATCTTAGCCACTTGTTCACCGTATAATTCACAGCTAGTTTTTTCATCGGAATAATTGCCTTTTGCAAAAGTAAACAGTACTGCGTAACGTGTTCCTTCAGGAGCCTCCAGCTCAATTAGGTAACCACCATCCCTGCTGATTACCGGAGCCGATACAGGGATATTGTTCTTATTTAAGTGATTCAATAACTCCACTTCAAAATCAATCTCATGTTTATTTCGCCAATGAGCTTTATAGATCCTAAGAATGTATTTATCAATAGAGGTCTTTAGTAAATAGGTATCATTAAGTCCGTTCTCATAAAAACTACACTCCAAAACATCCCCGATTTCATAAAGATCATTAATTACGGGTACTAAGGCATTGGAAGAAATAACGGAATGATACACCGGTAGTTTCAGCATATAAATCACCCTTCAACGTTAATTGCTACTCACTATTTATTTTCACGTTTGGCCCGTATAAAGGCGAGGGATTTATTAAATATAGCTAAACTTTCCGCATCGTTAATTTAATTGCTCTATAATGCTCTGCTTCGATATTGTTCGTCTAACAAACTGAACCATACCAGTCTGGACAAGTAAAATAACCAAGAAATACAGGAAAATAGCACTCCAAGGGAATTGGTATTGAATGTAGGAAAGCCCCCCCATATTCCCCGCACTCTTACTTATCATGTATCCCATTAGATTGCCCGTAACAAGAGCCATCGTAAAGCTTCCGACAACTAAAAATCCTGTTTCATAGGTTAACATAGCCATTAATTGTTTTCGGCCCATTCCTATGGCTTGCATAAGGCCTAGCTCCCCTTTTCTTGCAGAAATAGTGGTGATTATGGTGTTCAAGAGATTGATCATACTGAATACTGCTATAAAAACCATAAAACTATACACTGAAATAGTGATAGTTCTAAAAGCAATTCTATTGGATTCCACAACTTCGGAAAAAGACAATAATTTGAGTGTATCCTCATTGAGAATCATACCCTCTAACTCACTCTTTATTAACTCTTCATTCGCTTTATCCATAGTAATAACTTCGTAGCTCTTATTGCTATTAAAAGGGGCTGTAGTTTGCATTACTTTGGGTGGAAGATAAAATGAAGTTCCTGAATTCTTATCCGGAATATCTCCAATGATCTCAAAATCATGTTTGGCCTTCTCCTGATCATTAGCAATTATGAATGAAATATGATCACCGACAGCGTAATGAGCCCCGTAATAATCTAAGTCACTACTGGCGCTGTTCAAGAGAATGTAGGATGCATCCGATGAATCAACATCCGGGATCTTCCCCTCAGCCAAATGACTACTCCATCTTTCGTTGTTTAACGTAGGGATATTCTCAATACTGACTATCGCGGCCCCGTCATCCGTTTTTATTCCTTCGATAGCAGCTTCAATATACTGATGTTCGATTACGTCCTCAACTTCATTTATAGCTAGGATTTTATTTTTTAAAGAAGTAGATAGTTGCCCTTCCGTCTGAAGATCACTTAATGAGGTTGTTTCAGAATACAAATCATTATTAATTTGAATATCAAACTGACCATGATTTGGAAAATATTTCTCTGCTTTTGAGATTGGGTCGACCGAGTTTAACAATGTCCCCAAGGAAACAAATAGCGTTCCGCTTAAAAAAAGAGACAGCAAAGTTAACACCGTCTTTTTCCTGCTTCTTGATAAGTTCAATGCAGCTAAAGAAAATGGTGTTAGTCTTTTAGAGTTTCTTTTCTCCTTTTTTGTATTAACATCGGCATCTACATGTCTAATCGCTGTTATAGGGGAGATTCTTGATGCGAATTTAGATGGTGCGTTTAATGAAGCTCTAACTGTTACTTTGGTGAGCAAACCTGCTAAAAAAGCAAGTGAAAAACTTGGAGCTGCAGTCCAGTGAAAGCCACTTAAAATCCAGCTCATTAAACATCCAAAAATAACTCCAATAGGGATATATTTTCTTGAAAGATTTTTCCCTTCATATAGAACAAGCTGTTTTATCTGCTTTTTTGTTGCACCGATTGCTCTAAGTTGTCCGTATTGTTTAATTCGCTTAGTAATTGAAATATAAAAGATATTGTAGATGACAAGCCAACAAGCCAGTACGATAATCAGCATGATAGACAGGATGGTTATCACAGTGCTTCCTGACAGATTATTACTATCCACATTCACATTATTGATCTGAATATTTCTCTCAGGGATACCCATTCGCTGCCCTATTTCTTTGATTTTTGACTTCAGTTCCTCGTTAGAATAACTGCTGCTATTGTTGATGCTAATTGCCGCGGAGTAATCCTCTTTGGAAAGAAACGGATCCGCCTCAACGAACGCGCTTGATACCAGAGCATTGTAACCGATTCGATTCTCGTTACCTGATGCGGTTGTTTGCAGAATTCCAGTAATCACAAATTGGCTGGTTTGAAATTCTTTGCTGGCGTTGTTTCTAAATTGCAAAGAAATAGAATCGCCAAGCCCCAGGCTTCGATCATCGGATAACTGAAAGTCTTTTTCTATTGCAATTTCATTTTCTTTTGTAGGAAATTTCCCCAGAACGATATTGGCATTTGATAAATCCATCATGGCTGGATCCGTGTAGAGAATGGACAATAAACGTTCTTCTTTTTTCTCTCTGCCTATTTCCTTATAGAGTCCGATTTTATTAATTTCCTCTATTTCTTTCAATCGTGAGATTTCATTGTTATTGAGGTTATAGAATAAAGCTTGGAAATTCGACTCATTTTGTAGGTTAGTAAAAGAATTATAACCAAAGGTCATTACAACAGTTAATAAAAATGCAGCTAAAGCTATTACACTGCCTACAAAGTAATTTTTGGTTTTTTCCGCTTTTAAATTCGCTTTTGCAATTCTTATCATTACTGTTTTATTCTGTATGGACATTGATACATCATCCTCCTATCGTGTAACAAATATTCCTCCCTTTACATCAACAAGTGAATACTTTCACTATTTATTCTATAGATAATATTCTCCAACAAAGATCAATCACCCTTTAAATAGATGATATATACTATATTTACTATTCATATAATATATGGATACAACACAAAAAGACTTCCCCCTCTGGAGCGTTTGAGTATCTCCAAGTTAGTGGAAGTCTTTTCATGCTCAATATGCCTTGTGTAGCAAACATTTAGATTAATAAATTACGCCTCGGCACTTCTATCCTGAAGCGCACCGACCAACGGATTCCACCGCCAGCGCGGAGTCAATCCTTGCAGATGTACACCTCCAAACCACTCATCGCTGCCATTCTTCTGTACCCAGTCTTCGTTTCCAGTTATTACACTCTTACCTAGCTCTGTTAATACAAGCTCACAGTCTTTAAATTGCATTACTGAATCGTTATAAACAGGGAACTCATTGCATCCATGGGTTTGTAGCAAAGGGTACGTGCCTTGTACCAGCTTTCTTAGGATATGCCAATATTGCAAGTCGCCCATTCCCAAGATATGAAGCTTATCACCCACATTTTTGAACAGCTCATAGGGTGATTTTATTCCCTCATAGATCATCTCCAGCGTGAGTTGTTCTACGATACCAAGTCCGTTTGTAGTAGAGGGAAAGCGCGATAAATGCGCCTGAAAAGCGTCATGTGCAAAGGGCAAAGCCGATGTATCGGTAGTTAATCGTTGTTGCAGCAATTCTGGATTCGGTGATACATAGGCTTCCCAGAGTGCTTGACCTGCTTCTAGTTCTTTGGCTCCGATTAGCTTCCATGTGCCTGATAATGTTTCCATCTGCTCTATAGAAAGTTGTCCAAGTCCTCGAAATAACTTTATTCCCGGATACTCTCCAATGCATAGTAAGCTTAGCTTGGTGGTTAACATTTTCTGCTTCGAGAACCAATGGAGTAAATAACTGAGCATCGTCTGATCGAAAAGATCATGCTCGAACCATAACACCACTTCTTCATATTTATGAAAATCAGCTAAAATCTTCTCTTGCCTCTCACTATTTTCAATAAATTCCCTCTGCGGAATTCCCATCGTTTGTTCCAAATATTGCGCTCGAACTGCACGGTTATCTCCATCGGCAGGATCCAAAAATACGGGCCCATGCGAATATACCTCTCTCCACACCAGTACATCACCTTTAACGATTCCTTGCCGCAGCTTCTCTCCCACTACATCTCCATTTACAATGTGAAGCACATCTTTTCCCCCTTCGTACAAATGGTTGAATACGGAAAGAACATCTGCTACAGGTAATGCACCTTTCAGTTTGCGGCGGGCATCAAAAAGTCGCTTCTTCAATACCGAAACCGAAGTCCCCAGAAAGTCAGCAATCTCTTGTAGTGAGTATCCTTGAAAATAATATAATTGAACAGCAATCCGCATATTGGACGTTAATGCAGCTATAGACTCGTGAACCAGCCGCTGGGTTTCCTTTTTCTCAATAATATCTGCTATAGAAAATGAAGATTCTGTCGCTTGCGCAGCTTCATCGTAGGGTAATGCAGGATGCTGCTTTCTTCGCAAGATGCGATAACATTGCCGCACCACAATAGCTTTAAACCAGCCCGGGAATGCCTCTACTGCTCGTAATTTATTCAAATGCAAAAAGGCTTCTGTGAAAGCTTCCTGCACAGCATCTTCCGCTAACTGATAGTCACGCAGCTTTTCGGACGCAACTGCAATTGCCATCGGTGTAAAGTGCCTAACAATCTGTTCAAAAGCTTGTCGGTCTCCTTGTTTAGCCTCTTCGATATACTGAAGCATTTTCTCCCCCGCTCCCTTCTTCCGTATTATATACAAGTGCCAATGAAGTTCCTAAAGGTTACGGATGGGATTGAAAAGTTAGACGTTATTTATTTTTTCCTATTACATCCTTTGCAACCTCTAGAGCTGAAGAGGCTCGCGGCCAACCTACATAAAAAGAAAGGTGGGTGATAGCCTCCACGATTTCTTCAAGTTGTAGGCCGTTCTCTAAAGCCAAGCGCAGATGATAGGGGAGTTGTTCCGTCATGCCCCCCATCACCAAGGCAGAAATCGTAATCATGCTACGATCCCGAAGTGATAATTGCTCACGTCTCCATAAGTCCCCAAACAACACATTTTCCGAGTATTCGACGAATGCCGGAGCGAACTCGCCTAACGATTCCCGTACATTTGTGGCGATTTTCTGATGCGCCATATTACGCCTCCCTAACCGGAGGTTGTAGCATTTGAGCAACACCGTTACCAAACGACCAATCTTCGAATTCCGTATCGACGAGCACAATGAATATATCTTCTTTTCTGATGTTTAGCGTCATCGATAATTCCTCGGCTAGCCTCGCGTAAAAGCTTTTCTTCTGTTCCGTTGATCTTCCGGATTTTAGCGTAACTTGGATATATATCAGTCCGTCGCTTCGTTCAATATTTAAATAATCTTTACTATAAAAATATTCCCCCGCTTTATGCGCATGAAAAACCTGAAACATATCATCCTCCGGTACATGGAAATGCTGAATTAACGCGCTCATAATCGCTCTGCATATTCCTTCTAGCTGATGAATGTCGTATTGTTGCTCCAGATAACTGACTCTAATGAAAGGCATTTTAATTCACTCCTTCTTTGGAATTCTTTTATTGTACTCTCAGTATTTTGATTTATATAATTGAATAAGATAATAATCTTAATCAATTATACCGATAGAGGTGACAATCGATGGATCTAAAAGAACTGATGGCTTTTAAGACCATTCTTCAAGAAGGCACTTTCTCACGCGCTGCCGAGAAGTTGAATTATGCGCAGTCTACCATTACCAACCAAATTCAACGACTTGAAAAAGAACTGGGCATACAACTCTTTCACAGAGGCTGGGAAGTAGAACTGACAAGTGCTGGGCAAGTTTTTGCAGGGGAAATCGATAACCTTATTCAACATTGGAACTATGTATCAGAACTCACCAAGGCTTTACAGCATGACGAAATTGGCACACTTCATATCGGAGGCATTGAATCCATGATGGAATCCGTCCTACCGAACGCCTTGCGAAAGTTTCAGGAGCAAAAACCAAAGATGGCATGTAACTTCATTCAGGGTAACACTGATTCCCTCTCACAGCTTGTCCTCCAAAGTGAGCTGGATTTCGCCATCTGCGGTGAGCCGTCCGACCTGTCTTTCTTTTATTTCGAACCGCTCTATCACGAGAAAATCGCTTTTATAGTAGATGAAAATCATCCTTTAAGCGGACGAGACGATATTTCATTTCGAGAAATTCTTGAATATCCAATTATAGCTGGAGGGCGCACTTGCTTATATTACCTTCGGTTAGCTAAGCAATTTTCGAGATTCGAATCAAAGCCCACTTTATCCACCATAAGCCAAATTTCTGCTATTCCTCATTTTGTAAGAAAGAACCCTGGGGTAGGGGTAGTGCTTGATTCGACAGCTTTAATGACAGATATCGTAAAAATAGATGTTGAACTAAGCGAGCCGTTCATTCAAGTAGGTATATTGCAGCGGCGCAACCGAGAATATCTAGCAACATCATCTAAAAAACTAATCCTAAAAATCATAAAAGAAGAAATTGAGAGGATTAGTAACGCTAATCCTACGCTCCACATTTGAACCTCAAGCTAGTTCCATATATGATAGCTTTATCATCGTTATCAGGGGAGGATTCATAGAAGTGGCAGTATTAATCAATGAACAAATCAGAGCATCCGAAGTAGTCCTTACAGGACTTAGGGGTGAGAAGCTGGGTATCGTCTCCCGGGAAGAGGCGCTGGCCATGGCCAGATCAGCAGGTGCTGATCTGGTATGCACCTCGCTAATGAGCAGCCCACCGCCCTGCAGCCTAACTGCAAAAGGCAAAGCAAAAGCGGCCGCGCAGAAGGAGGCAGCCTCAGCACGCAAGGCCAGTGGGGGTTCAGCTGCAAAGGGCGGCAGCAAGGAGAAGGTCAAAGAGCTCCGCTTCACTGCTCATATTGAAGAGCACGACTACGATACTAAGCTCCGTCAGGCTGAGAAGCATCTCCGCTCCGGCAAGCCGGTGCAATTAGTTGTCAAAGCATCCGGTGCGAAGGAAGCTGCTGCCTCCAAGGCCGTATTGGAGCGACTAGTGACTGACTTGAAGGACGTTGGAACGAAGGAAACGGGCATACAGACAGGCGGCAAAGGTTCACAGGTGAAATTAAATCCACGGTGAAGAGTGGAATTTCAGATAGAGTAGGCTCAAAACTAAAATGAGTCGACCATTTCATGAAAAGCTGCTGCTATCTGCCAATGTAGCTTTATTGCGAGCAGAATTCAGAATTGCGTTCGGACACCACAGCCCTTATTCGTAACTATTTCGCTGTTCTGGGATGCTACGGACTTCAGAGACTTTATATCACTAAAATAGCACGATATTCCCTCCATTTATGGAAATAAGATCTCTCTAGTCCGCAACTTCCTCCAAAAGGCTTAAAATGTACAAATAGCTGCATCTAAGTCCGTTAGTACAATAGCAAGTGGAAATCAGGAACTGGGCAAGGGGCACGAATCTTATATGCAAGCAAAAACGCCTTCGATGTCCCTAAAGAACGGTAAGCGTTTATGCGAGAAATAGAAGGATAATGTATGGTGTCGAACTTTTACTTTCTTGTTGTATTTAAAAAAAAGGCCATCCTCTGCGGGATGGCCTTTCACTTCATAGACAATGTCCTTGCTCGCTCTTAATCAGTCACCTTAAACATGATTACCCATTAATCCCCTTGGGCGATAGTTCATACCCCAATGGTGAAGCATATAATTCAACCAGACCGATAGATGCCATGCGTTTTCCCAATGCCGCTGCTTCCTGATGCCCGAATTCCGTTAGATTATCTATGGAATAGTCCGGATCACCATGACGAATCAGAAATATTTGCATAACAATACCCTTCTCCCCTCAAATCCAGCCTTTTTCTTCCGCCAGCCGTACCGCCTCAATCCGGCTTTTCACTTCCAGCTTGTTGAGTATTTCAGAGATGTAATTGCGGACAGTGCCGTAAGACAGATGCAGCGAAAAGGCTATCTCGCTCGCGGTTTGCCCTTCTCCAGCCAGTTTTAAAATCTCTCGCTCCCGTGCTGTTAATGGATTCTCCTCCCGCAAACTGCCAAAGACTAACTCCGGAGATACCTCCCGATGTCCAGCCATGACACGACGAATAGATTCAGCTAGCTTATCTACAGGCTCGTCCTTCAACAAATACCCTTGAATACCAGCCTTTACTCCACGCTCAAAATATCCCGGACGGGCAAAGGTAGTCAAAATAATAATACGGGTCGGACACCCCTTACTCCGCAATATTTCTGCAACCTCCAGCCCGCTCTTGAACGGCATTTCAATGTCCATGAGACAGACATCCGGCTGAAGCTTGTCGATTAAAGCTAACGCCTCCGCCCCATCACAAGCTTCTCCGACTACTTCGATATCGTCTTCAAGATCCAGCAAAGAAGCCATCGCTCCCCGAAGCAGACGTTGATCCTCCGCTATAACAATGCTTATCATGCAGTCTCACCCCCTTGTGCATCTTTTACGATTAGCGGGATGGCAACGATCAGCTTAGCTCCCTGACCCTCAGCTGAGCTTAGCGACAGGGAGCCATCAATCAGGGATAGGCGCTCCGCCATCCCCTTCATGCCATTTCCATCGTTAAGCCCGCCGTTCCCTTTCTCCCCGTGCTGTAGGCCAATACCGTTATCTTTAACGGTAATTCGCACTTCTCCAGCCAGCTTTGCCACTCCTATGAAGCATTTATCCGCTCTGCTATGCTTCACGATATTAGTCACCGCTTCTTTGATACAGAGGCTGAGGATATTTTGCGTCAGGTCGGATACCCCCTCCAGAGAGATATCCCCTTCCACTTCTAAGGCGATCTCTGCCGTCCGCAGCATCTCTCCAGCTTCAGCCAGTTCCTCTGCTACTGAGACCGCACGCATTTCCGACACTAGCTCACGCACTTGACGGAGCGCAGCCCGTGAAGTGCGCTGGATTTCCCGCGCTTCCTCTTGGGCTCGCTCCGTATTTTTCGTCACCAGCTTCTCTACGAGTTGGCTCTTTAACGTAATCAAGGACAAGGTATGGCCAAGGGTATCATGCAGGTCACGGGCGATTCGCATTCGTTCCTCACGCTTCACCAGCTCTTTAATTACCTCATTCGCTTGATCCAGCTCTTTCTCCAGCTTCTGATTCCGATTCATGGACCTCACTCCGAACGGACTAATCAACATAATAACAATAAACGGAGCTAAAAATATCACACTTCCCCACTCCATCCCACGACCCACTAAGAACAGCACCGAAAGGATCATGATCACAAAAGAAGTAAATGCAATTTTGAAACCTTTATTCTCCGTATAATATGCGATAAAATTTGCGGTGAAAAAGCCCATGTACAGATTATAGGGGGTATAGAACACACTAAGCACCACGATGAGCAACATTTGAATAATTAACCAAACATTAAACACTCCACCCCGCACCCAATACAGCTGGCGATAGCTGAGGGCAAATACCGCTATCATAATCCCGCCCAGAATGAGCTTCATTCCAGTCTCCCCGCGCAAATTCAGGATGGGCAAAACCAGATAAACAGCCCATACAAAAGGGAAAAACCCCTGTTTTTGTGGAAATAACCGGAACTTCGCACGCTCAGCCATTCATTCACACCGCTTCCTGTTTTTTTCGAATATAGACCGATAGTAACATAAAAACTACCAAATATCCGAGCAAAATCAAGACATTACTCCACGTCGGAGCTGATCCACGAACGATCTCCCAGGCTCCATTCCCATAGTTATAGGAAGGCAACCAATGACCAATCCGCTGCATTAATCGTGGCAGTATCTCAATCGGCATCCACATGCCTCCTGCTACAGCAAGAGCCATATAAATCACGTTGCTGACTCCACTGGCTGTATCCACCCGTTTCATAGCACCTACAAGCGTACCAATCGCTAAAAATGGTAGAGAACCGATCAGGATCCACAGCCCGCTAAGCACCCATTGACCTGCGGATAAAGAGACGCCATTGATTAAATAGCCTGCGATAAAAATACAAATGACCGAAAACAGATGCATCATCGTCTGTCCGAACATTTTTCCGAAAAAATAGATCGAACCCGGCAGCGGTGTAATCCGAATAAAGGTGGTCCAGCCCTGTGTTCGCTCTTGCACCAACCGGATGCCAAGCGTCATAATGGCTGAGCCCATTACACTGAAGGTCGCCATAGACATTAAATAATGAGCACGCCACGTTAGGTCATCGCTGCCTGTATTGACCACCCGGGTGAAGATGAAATAGAACATGATGGGCATGAGCAAAGACCAGAACACATAATAGGGATTACGGATGATCCGCAGCATTTCTGCTTTACACTGTACAGTAATTAGTCTCATGGTTAGACAGCCTCCTCTTGGTTCATGGTCAATTGTTCAAAAGCCTCATCCAAACGTCCCTGATCAATTCGAACATCCTTCACGGGAAGTCCAGCCACAAAAATCGCTTTAAGCGCTTCATCTGTATCCTCTGTGGTCACATGAATGCGGCCATCTTTTTCATAACAATCCTCTATAGCAGCTAGTTCTAGCAGGTTTCTGCGCAATTGCGAGCGATCACCCACAGGCAGGAAGGACACGGAACGCTTCACAATCCGCGATTTAATCTCATCTGGACTTCCGTCCGCAACTAAGTGGCCTTTACTGAATAACAGAATACGATCCGCGATATCTTCTGCTTCCTGCAAATAATGGGTCGTGAACACAATCGTTTTTCCTTGCTCCGCAAGTCCACGAACCGTTTCCCAGAACCGCCGCCGGGAAGTAATATCAAGTCCGACTGTAGGTTCATCGAAAAAGATCAGCTCCGGATTACCCGCGAGGGCTAGCGCAAAACCCAAACTACGCTTTTGACCGCCCGAGAGCTTCTCGGCGTATCTATTCAAATCGGCTGGCGCAAGTCCAGTAGCCTTAATTAGAAACTCCATATCCATAGGCTTTGGATAATAACTGCGGATCAGATCAATGATCTCCCGCACCTTTAGCCGATCCATTACACTTACTTCCTGCAGCATCGCTCCAGTCTTTTCACGTACTGCTTTATCCTTCGGATGATGCCCGAACAACTCCACTGTACCCTCGGTAGGCTCTATTAGCCCCAGCAGCATGCCTAATGCCGTTGTTTTACCCGCTCCGTTCGGTCCCAGAATAGCTGTAATCGAACCTTTAGCAATGTTAAAGCTGATATTATCTACGGCCATTTTATCCTTATATATTTTGCTGACCCCGTGCATTTCTATAATATTATCCATAACGTAATCCCTCCGCTTCCGAATGCGTTTGATCTATTTCAATCATATGGAAAAAGAAGACATGACATTAGTATGGACTGTCATTTCTTTAAGATGACAACTGTCACCTTCCTGGCTCCGAATAAAAAAGAGAGGCTGCCCTATCAGTAGAATGAACTACTAATAAGGCAGCCTCTTTAGGTGAAGAAAGTTTAGTTATCTTCGAAGGAATCCTTTTTCCAGCAGGAACTCCTTCATATGCAGCCGTGCTGGCTGTGCCAATCGCTCCGCCATAATGGCCGACCAAGGGGTGTCTTTGGCACCGTGGGTCCGCTCACGCATATAGTCTGAAGAGACTTTATCGTAAGTTTTGACCTGCTCCACAGTGGTTTCCGCATTGTAGCGATTACGATGCAGAACAGCCTCTAGTGGAAGCCGCGGACGCAGGCCCGAAGCTCCGTCAGGATAACCCACACACATCCCAAATATCGGGTAGACCAATTCAGGCAGTCCCAGCAATTCCGATACCTCAGCGATCCGGTTACGGATTCCACCGATATATACAATTCCAAGTCCTAGTGATTCCGCAGCCACTGCAGCATTCTGTGCAGCAAGCGCAACATCAACGGTAGCTACAATCAGGTTCTCAGCAGAATCTTCATAAGAAGTCTCTCCCTGCAAATGAGGTTTCGTCACCTCGCGCAGCCGATACAGATCAGCGCACCAGACCAAAAACACTGGGCATTGTTCTATATAAGCCTGATTGCCCGCTAATCCCGCAAGCTCCGTCTTTAGTGCCGGGTCAGTAACTGCAATAACACTATAGGCCTGAACATTGCTTGAGGTTGAAGCCATCTGAGCTGCTCCAATAATAGCGCTAAGCTGATCTTCACTTACTGGCTTATCCTGAAACTTGCGGACAGATGCATGTTTCATTAACAGAGAAATTGTATCGTTATTTACTTGCACTGTGGCCACTCCCTAAATAGTGATGGTGATATTACAGCTTTACCCGCTGTAGCCGAAGTGCATTCAAGACAACAGACACGGAGCTAAATGCCATCGCAGCTCCTGCCAGCCATGGGGCTAGAAACCCAAGTGCAGCAATCGGTATTCCTATTGTATTGTAAGCAAGCGCCCAGAACAAATTTTGTTTAATATTTCTCATCGTTTTGCGGCTCATCATAATCGCATCAGGAATACTCTTCAAATCCCCGCGCATCAGCGTAATATCTGCTGCTTCCATAGCTACATCCGTTCCTGTCCCAATCGCCATACCCGTATCGGCAGTAGCCAGTGCCGGAGCATCGTTGATCCCATCCCCAACCATGGCAACCTTAGTCCCATTTTGCTGGAGCTTGCGAACCTCTTCAGCTTTGCCCTCTGGCAGAACCTCTGCTAACACTTTTTCGATCCCTGCCTGCTTCGCAATAGCCTCAGCTGTAATTTTATTGTCACCAGTGATCATAACGACTTCAATACCCATATCATGAAGCGCGGCTACAGCCGCTTTTGAGGTCGGTTTAATCGTATCAGCAACGGCCACAATTCCAGCGATTTCTCCCTCTACCGCTACTAGCATAGCTGTCTTTCCCGACTCCTCCAGCTTCTTCATAATTGGAGTCCATTCTGTGATATCGAGCTGATGATCTTCCATCATCCGCCGTGTGCCTACCATAACCTGCTGATCAGAGATAACCGCCATAATTCCACGTCCGGGCACATTATCAAACTGCTCAGCAGTAGGCAAAGCCAAACCTCTATCAGCGGCGCCAGCAACAATAGCCTCCGCAAGTGGATGCTCTGATAGCTTTTCGGCGGCTGCAGTTAAAGCTAACAAACGGTTTTCCGCGTTTTCTTTTCCATAAGCTGCAATTCCAGTTGTTGTCACAACATCAGTAAGCACGGGTTTACCATTCGTCACTGTACCTGTTTTATCTAGCACAACGGTCTGGATCCCTTGCGCTCCCTCTAAATGCTCCCCACCCTTGAAGAGGATTCCAAGCTCTGCTGCCCGGCCCGATCCTGCCATAATGGAGGTTGGCGTTGCCAGACCTAGCGCACATGGACAAGCAATTACGAGCACTGCAATAGCTTTTTCGAGGGCATCAGCGAACTGGCCAGGGGCTGCCCAGAAATACCAGATCAGAAACGTTATCACAGCAATACCCACAACAATCGGCACAAAAATCCCTGAGATTACATCGGCAATCCGTTGAATCGGAGCTTTGGAGCCTTGAGCTTCCTCCACTACTCGGATAATTTGAGCCAGCGCAGTGTCGCGACCCACTTTATTTGCTTTGATTCTCAAGATACCATTCTTATTCATAGTGGCACCGATCACGGTATCCCCTGGTTTTTTCTCCACAGGAATACTTTCTCCGGTCAACATCGACTCATCCACAGAAGAAGATCCCTCGACAACTTCTCCATCCACAGGCACCTTAGTACCGGGCTTCACCAATACAATATCGCCAGGAATGACTTCATCTGTCGGGATATTCATTTCTTGCCCATCCCGAATTACGAGGGCGGTTTTTGCCTGAAGCCCCATTAAGCTTTTGATTGCGTCAGAGGAACGGCCTTTCGCCAGCGCCTCAAACCATTTACCGACGAGGATAAGGGTAATGAGTACAGCACTCGTCTCATAATACATTTCTACAGTATGATTCATTCCCTTCATGCTTAAGGAATCAATGGTCAGATAAAGACTGTAGAAATAAGCTGCCGACGTCCCTAATACGACCAACACATCCATATTGGCACTCCGGTTACGAAGGGCTTTATAAGCACCGACGTAGAACTGCCAACCGATGATAAATTGCACAGGGGTAGCCAGAACAAGCTGGAACCAAGGATTCATAAATATATCCGGTGTTGGAATCCAGCCGGTGAAGGAGAAATGACCCGCCATCGCCCATAACAATGGGAACGAAAGAATTGCAGAAATGATCCATTTCCACTTTTTATGCTGAATTTCTTTTCCACGACGATCCACATGATCCTTGCGGTCTTCTTTAAGAGAAGCTTTATAGCCGATACTGCTTACCTTCTCCATGATCTCCCTTGGACTGATATTACCGGGTGTATATTCTACATGTGCTGTTTCCAGCGCCAAATTCACATTAACTGCTGCTATGCCCGGTGTACGGCTCAACACTTTTTCAATCCGTGAGGAACAAGCAGCACAGGTCATCCCCGATATATCAAAATCCGCAGATTCTTTAATAGTGTCATAACCAAGAGAACGGATTTTATCTTCAATTTGTGGCAACCCTGATACTGTCGGATCAAATCCAACAGTAGCCTGTTCCAAGGCTAGATTCACATTCGCACGAGATACGCCGTCCATTCGGGACAAACCTTTCTCAATCCGGGTTGCACAAGCGGAACAAGTCATCCCTGTAATCTGTACAGTTGCCTGCTGTTCGTTTGGTGAAGCTGTTGTTTTGGTTTTATCCATGATTTCCACGCCTCCACATACCCCTATAGGGTATGATAATTTCTAAAAGAAAAGGCATTGGAGCTTCGGGTTGCTTCCCCATATCACTCCAAGCCTTATTACTGTGCTTCAAACTAAACTACGTCATACCCTTGATCTTCAATCGCTTCTTTAATCGCGCCAAGGCTTACTTTGTTCTCATCATACTCGACGGAAACTTTCTTAGCAGCAAGATCAACTTTAGCTGTTGCTCCAAGATTGCCTACGGCTTTCTCTACGGAGTTAACACAGTGACCACAAGACATTCCTTCAACGTTTAATGTAGCGTTTGACATTAATATAACCTCCAATAAATGTTGTGAAGCTATGCTCTAGAAGCATTAGCTTATTATTTCATTAATTTGTTAACCGTAATTAGGAGCTCGTCGATAACCTCATGTTCACCAGCTTCGATTCGCTCAACAATGCAACTTTTCATATGCCCTTCTAGCAGCAACTTACCGACACCATTTAACGCCGCCTGTACCGCTGCGAGCTGGTTGAGCACATCATCACAATAGGTATCCCGCTCAATCATACCCTTTACCCCGCGGATCTGGCCTTCAATCCGGTTGAGGCGCGTATTCAAGTTATTCTTGAATTCTGCCGAATGATGACTTTTTCGTTCTCCTGATGATGAAGAATGACAATTTATGTCGCAGGATTCTGCAGCTTGCTCTTTCTTGGCAGTAGACATAAGAATCAGCCTCCTTGGTTATAATATAATATACCCCCGTAGGGTATGTCAAGAGGCATTCCTAATTCATCCACAGATGATCTCCACCGGTAGTTTGTCCCTTTATTACCGCCGTATTCTTCTATGGTTGGCTATACATCTCTATTTTTCAAAAAAACTATTGCCTCCCTATTCAAATTTGAATATAATAAATTTTGCTTCCAATTATGAACATTTTTCGAACAGAACTATCACTATTTAGAAGAAGGAGCTGCGAAGCATGCATACTAAAGAAAGTAATCTTAAACTCGTAGTAGTTGGCCTGCTGCTTGGTATTCTTATGTCCGCAATGGACAATACCATTGTAGCTTCAGCTATGGGAACGATAGTCTCAGATCTCGGCGGTCTGGATAAAATCGTATGGGTCACCTCGGCTTACATGGTAATGGTAATGGCCGGGACCCCTATCTTCGGCAAGCTCTCTGATATGTACGGACGTAAACGTTTTTTCATTTTCGGATTGATTGTATTCCTGATTGGCTCGGCTCTGTGCGGTACTGCCACCAGTATCACACAGCTCAGCATTTACCGTGCCATTCAAGGGATCGGCGGCGGTGCACTAATGCCAATCGCCTTCACCATCGTTTTCGACATTTACCCGCCTGAAAAAAGAGGGAAATTGACCGGTCTCTTTGGAGCCGTCTTCGGAATTTCCAGTGTACTTGGACCTTTACTCGGTGCCTATATTACCGACTATGTTGGTTGGCAGTGGGTATTCTACATTAACCTGCCGCTAGGAATTATTGCACTGTTCCTGATTGCAACTTCTTATAAGGAGTCGATCTCCCACGCTAAACAGCGCATTGACTGGGGCGGAGCCTTCACTCTGGTTGGCGCGATTATCTGCCTAATGTTCGCTCTGGAACTTGGTGGTAATCAATATGCTTGGGATTCCAGTGCCATCCTTGGCTTATTCGTAGGTTTTGCTGTTCTCTTGCTGGCGTTTATCCTTATTGAGAGAGTAGCTGCTGAACCTGTGATCTCGTTCGCTATGTTCCGCAAACGGTTGTTTGCAACAAGCAGCGTGACCAGCTTATTTTATGGTTCTGCTTTTATCGTAGCTACTATTTATATCCCTATCTTTGTGCAGGGTGTATTTGGCGGCTCAGCTACGAACTCAGGGCTGATCCTTATGCCGATGATGATCGGTACGGTCGTTGGCAGTCAGACCGGGGGGCTGCTTACAACAAAAACCAGCTTCCGCAACATTATGATCCTATCCGCAGTCTGCTTTGTCGCAGGGGTCTACAGCCTAAGCACTTTATCACCAGATACCTCCCGCCTCATGCTTAATGTATTTATGGCTCTGACTGGGTTCGGCGTAGGCTTTTCCTTCTCCGTGCTGAGCATGGCAGCTATCCATAATTTCGATATGCGCCAACGGGGGTCGGCAACATCAACCAGTACCTTCATGCGCTCCCTTGGAATGACGCTGGGAATTACGATCTTCGGGATTATTCAGCGGAATAGCTTTACTAACAGTCTAAGCGATGCTTTTGGCGGTAGTGAACAGTCAGCAGCTTTCGGAGATCCACGCGCTGCGTTAACACCTGAAGCAAGAGCGAAGATCCCTGCTGAAATATTAGAAAAAATATCAAGTGCGTTATCCACCTCTATTGCTCAAACCTTTATGTGGGCTTTGATTCCTGCAGTGCTCGGTCTAGTCTTTGTACTGCTCATGCCAAAAGACCGTCTTACCATTCCTGCTAAAGCTGTTCAGGCGTCAGAGGGCAAAAGGTAACCATTATGTCCATGAAATTAGCCATTCTAGGTTTACTGCTGGAGCGGAACATGCATCCCTATGAAATCACATTAGTGATGAAGGAACGTTCCATGGACCGGATCACCAAGCTGCAGATGGGATCACTCTATTATGCTGTGGATAAGCTTGCACAAGATGGTTATATAGAAGCTTTAGAGGTCATCCGCAGCAGTGATCGGCCGGACAAAACAATCTATGCCATAACGGAGCAAGGTAAAGCTTTATTCGAACAGCTTATCCTGCAACAAATTAAGAAAAACGAACCCTTCTATCATCCGATGTATATGGCCCTGGCTATGTCCCGTCATATCGATCAGAGCAAGGTTGAGAAGCTGCTCGAGGAACGCCTACGGGAAACAGAACATCAGGTTAATCTGGCTTATCAGGTATACGAGGAGCATATCTCCATCGTGCCTCGTTCTGCCCTGCATCTAATGTACGGTACATATGAGCACACCCTGACTGAGCTGAAATGGCTGCAGCGCCTATACGATGATGTTGTAGCACGCAAGCTAAAAGACATAGGGACACCGTTGAATTTAGAGGCCTAATGGCCTCTTTTTCTGTTTAAGGGAGTCAAAATACGTTTATTAACGAGCACAATATCCATTAAATCTCAAAGGAAGACGAGGCGGTAAAAATGACCCAAGAAAAACATCAGCTGAATAGTGGCAAACGGGATCACCCGGAACAATATCCAACAGAGAAAGAAAGTCTATTTGATCTTCATGAAAGTGAGCAGAATGTAGACCCGATTCCGATGGAAGATTTGACACTGGAAAAGCAAGAGGAAAAGAATAAAGAGGAGACCAAACACCGCTCTTCCAGCGACAAAAAATACCATACGGGCTTCTGAGAGTGTACAATAACTACAAGTACGCAATCATATTTTCCAAGGAGGAATCACATTGTTGAAAGCGTTACCTTTAAACAAGCGCGGGATTCCCGCAAGCCGCATTGCTTTAGGCTGCATGGGACTAGGCGGTGACTGGGACCATGAGCCGATTACTGCGGAGAATGTTAAACAAGGGCATGAAGCGGTCGATGCCGCACTTTCCATCGGCATCAACATGTTTGATCATGCAGATATTTACACTCGTGGCAAGGCGGAGAAGGTATTCGGTCAGATTTTTAAGGATCGTCCAGGACTACGTGAAGAAATCATAATTCAATCTAAATGTGGAATTAAGCTAATGGAGCCTGGGGACAGCACTAATACGTTTGATTTCTCTGGCCAACATATTCTGAACAGCGTGGATGGAATATTGTCACGACTTGGGACCGAATACATTGATATTCTTCTATTGCATAGACCCGATCCCTTAATGGATCCTGAGGAAGTAGCCTCCGCATTACATCAACTGAAGGCCGCTGGTAAGGTTCGCCATTTCGGGGTTTCCAATATGAGCGCCGCTCAGATCAAGCTGCTGCAGACTTATTGCGATGAACCTTTTATCGTAAACCAGCTGCATATGAGCTTGGCTAAGATCAGCTGGGTGGATGCTGGAATCAGTGTAAATCGTGAACCCTGGAAGGATATTATCTTTCCTGAGGGAACCCTTGAACATTGTCGAATGGAGAACATTCAGCTTCAAGCCTGGGGGCCACTCGCCCAAGGTCTATTTAGCGGGCGTTCATTAGAGGATCAACCGGAGAATATCGTCCAAACAGCAGCTATGGTCCAACAACTTGCAGATGAAAAAGGAACAACACCCGAAGCCATTGTATTGGCTTGGCTAATGACACATCCAGCTGCCATTCAGCCTGTTATTGGAACTGTGAATCCGAAGCGTATTACTGCCTGTGCCGATGCAGACAAGCTGGAGCTTAGCCGTAAGGAATGGTACGACCTGTATGTTAGTTCACGTGGTTCAAAACTTCCGTAACATATACATTTATATTCTCAACTTCATTACTCCACTTATACCCGGCTCGCGTTTTTACTGCGAGCCGGGTATTTTTTTGCGAATCACCCTAATAGATCGTTCTTTATTGCGAATATATTTAGTAATCGAGCGATAAATGGAGTTATTCAGAGATAAATTATCATTTTTGTTCTTTATAGAGTACAAATGCGCGTTATTGGCAGTTTTCTTTTTGTTTTATTCCATGTATGATTCATTACAGAAGTCGTTCTTAATAAAGAACGATAATAACGAACCAAAGAAACAGACATTGAGGGGAGGTATTCCTCTGAGACCCAGATCAGCAAGGAGAAGACCTAGAAGAAACAGGAAAATTGGTTTACGTATACTGCAATCAGGAATGGCTGTCTCCGTCTTATTTCTATATACCTCGCAGCAAGTTGGTGGTACCTATGGAGGCTTTGGAGCTGCTGCGCAAACCACTAGCACGATTAGCTTTTGCGAAGTATTTCCGAATTCGATCAAGGCACTGCTTACAGAGTTCAAAGAGCATGTTAATCGAGCGCTCACTTTAAAAGAATCACTACAACCCTTTTCCTCATCAGCTAACTACTCGGACGTTTCGGGAATAGAAGGGATGTCGCTGGAAGAGCTTGATGTCGCTGCACAAGAGATTTCTTCGCAAATAGCGGCGCTTCAATCCCAAATAGATAGCGTTAACGAGCAACTGGCGGCTAACAGCCAAATTTGGAATCAAATCCACAATGAGCTAAGTGCAGCAGCAGCCTTACTCTTCCAGATAGGAGGATATATGACTTCTCTAGATTCAAACTGTCTAGAAATCAAGGATGAGCAATTTTTCAGAGATTTACAAAGCAGCCTGAATCAAAGCGGTGTGATCTCGGAATCCTTGAATGCTTCCTTAAATGGAGTTATTAGTTACCTAACCTCCATACACGATGTCGGTCTTCCATTCGCTTCGGTAGTTACCAGTGATGCTTATGGACAACTTGAATTACGCGAAGGAGAGTTCCCACAGCCACTGCCATTCCTGATTACCTTCACTCAACCAGATGGCGTGATCTCTAGCGACCTCACCTCCACTTATGAAGCTCTAAATACCGAATTGACTAACCTTAAAGAATCGGCAACCTCAGGTATCACTACCCTTCAAGATAAACTCCAAATGATCAGTCAGACTCGCGAGCAAAAACTAGAAGAGCTTGAAAAAGCTCGGCTAGAAGAAGAGCAAGCAAAGAAAGAAGAAGAAGCGAAGAAGGAAGAAGAAGCGAAGAAGGAAGAAGAACGTTTGGCTGAGGAGAAAAAGCAACAAGAAGCCGAGGATAAAGCGAAAGCTGAGGCAACCCCTCCAACGTCAGGTGAAGCTGCTCCGGAAGCCCCAAATAAAGAACAACCTGAAGCCCCAGCCACTGACCCGGTTAAGCCGGAAATTGGTGAAGAGCTCACAATTCCAAAAGATGTTCCTCAGCAAGAGGCTCCACAAGAGACGCCAAAGGCGGAAGACAGTACGACTACCCCGCCGGTAGCAACCCAAGCTCCTTCGGACCCTCAACCTGAGAAAGGTGGAGAATAAGATGCGAATTAAAAAAATTATCAATAATACCTTATCGAGCTTAATGCTTGTGATCTTTATTCTGCTGGTGGCAGCCGTAGTGTTATCCAAGGCCTCCGGTGGTGAACCTGCTTTCTTCGGATATGAGATCAAAACCGTACTCTCAGGATCGATGGAACCAGGAATTCAGACAGGCTCAATTGTCGCATTAAAACCCGGAGGGGATATGAATCGTTTCAAACCAGGCGATGTCATCACCTTTAGGAACGAAGATAATCTGCTCATTACTCACCGGATTGTAGAAGCGACCGTCAATAACGCTACTGGTGAAGCTGTTTATCGCACTAAAGGCGATAACAACGACGCACCCGACATGAACCCTACCAGTTCTGCGAATGTTGTAGCTCAGTATACCGGGGTCACTGTACCCTATGTCGGTTACGCTATGAATTTCGCGGTTTCCAAAGCTGGAAGTGTAGTCCTCATGATCGTGCCTGGCTTGATGCTTCTGCTCTATGCTCTGTATACCTCTTGGAAGGCTGTAGCTGCATTAGAAAAGAAAAATGCTGCCCTACTGCCAGCCTCACCGTCCCCAACAGAAACACAGCCCTAAGTTGATTGTCCACTTCCGCTTACGAACCGGAAGATACAATATATAAATTTTATAAAAAATTCAAACACAAATTTGAGGAGGAATTTTATTATGGGTATCAAGAAAACATTGGGTCTTGGCGTAGCATCTGCAGCACTGGGTTTATCATTAATCGGCGGAGGAACCTTCGCATACTTTAGCGACACTGCGCAAAGCACAGCTACATTCGCAGCGGGTACACTCGATCTGAACTCCGACCCTTCTGTCATCGTTAATATTCCTAACCTGAAACCAGGTGATACTGTAACTAAATCCTTCAAATTGAAAAACGATGGTTCGCTCGATATCGGATCTATCATTCTGAATACATCGACTCAAATCACGGATGCTAAAGGAGATAACTACCTGGATTTAGCCGAGTTCATTAAAGTTAAATTCCTTAGAAATAATGATAAAGGGGTACCTATCGTCTCTCCTGAAAATGTAGTTTATGAGACTACACTTGCTGCTTTAAAAAGTCAGCATCCGGATCTCGTAAAAAATACAGGTTGGGATCAACTCTTTACCGAAGCATCCGGTATTAAAGCCGGTACCAATGACAGCTTCTCCGTCCAATTCGAATTTGTGGAAAATAACCAAGATCAAAATATTTTCCAAGGCGATAGCTTAACACTGACTTGGGATTTCGTAGCTAAACAAGGTGCGAAAAAAGACTACTAAGATCAATAAAGTAATTTAATAAAATACTCGAAGAGCAGCAGATCCTGAATCCGGCCACGGATAAGCAGATTGCTGCTCTTCTCTTTACAATAAACTTTGTCCGATTTATTGATATTTGCTATACTAATAACAAAAATTACGGAGGGGCGTCAGCATAGTGCCACAGAATATGGGCCAACGTATCCAGCAGCTCCGCCTAGACAAGGGTTTCTCCCTATCTGAGCTTGCGGACAGAGCAGATGTGGCTAAGTCGTATCTTAGCAACGTGGAGAGAAACATCCAATCCAATCCATCCATCCAGTTTATCGAAAAGATCGCTGACGCGCTTCAGGTATCCATTCATGCCCTACTCTATGGAGAACCAAATGATGCAGAGGAATCACATTTAGATTCGGAATGGTTCCGATTGGTGCAGGAAGCTATGGACTCAGGCATTAGCAAACGCGAATTCAAAGAATTTCTGGACTATCAGAAATGGAAGCTCGATCAAAAGGATTAATACTTCCTACTAATCTGGTACGATCCTCTCTTCTACTAAATCATATCGAAAAAGGACACAGCGAAGAACCGCTGTGCCCTTTTTCGATATGTAACCCCTCTAATGTATTACTGCACGATCTGCACAGTTTTCTCATGAAAGAACTGGCGGATTTCATCTGCCTTAATGCCAGCCTTCTTAGCTGCTAATAATAAATGTACCCACTCTTGATCCAGATCAATAAACTGCTGTTCTCTGTTGCTACCCTGGTTGGACTTTTCCAAAAAATCTCCCCCTAAGATTTTACGTCCCCAGGCAATCCGGCTGTCATAGTATCTCTACCTTAGACCCGCGACTTTGTGCCCCTGCCTTTCGGCAAGTTTACCTTTTACTGGACCCTTTTCACGAAAGGATCTGCTTAAAAAACTATAAAATTACTATCTGCAATAACATTATACAAAAAGAAAGCGGAAAAGTGTGTCGATTCCTGGTTACTTTCTATTTTAAAAACGAAAAATAAAAGATTTTTTTTCAAAGATCTTGTCCGATTATCACGATACTCGTCCGTTACATAAAATAAATTGTACTAGCAAAATAAATATTTACTGACCTAATAGTTAAAAATAAGGATAATAGAATCATTTTAATAGGCCTTTAGAATGGGTAATGAGAAGAAACACCCTTCTTTTCATTAGAACAAGCTAACCTATACCATTTTGCGAACGTATTGGACGAAAGAATGAATTGATTACAGTGGCTGAAAGTAGCACAATAAGATGAGAAATGAAACCGCAATCATCACAGCTCCAGTAAGCGTTGACACAAAATGTCACGTATGGAGTTCATCCGTTAAGGAGGATGTATTCATGGCAGCCAAAGAGCCCTATAACGAATCCATTTGGAGTAAGTATTACGGACCCAATTTAGGCTACATTCAAGAAAGATATGAACAGTTTGTGAAAGATCCCTCCACCGTAGAAAATAATTATCGCGAGCTTTTTACAAATTCGGGACCCCCTCCCCTAACTCCGGATAGCGAACCGGCTCCTCAGCCGCGCATCTCGGGAGACACCGAATGGCTTAGAAAAGCAGTAAGAGCTTCCAAGCTAATCGCCAATATTCGTATATATGGCCATATGGCCGCTGAAATTGATCCGCTGGTACGCGATCAGAATCCCATGGCAAAATATCTTGAGCCTGAAACCTATGGTCTGACCCGCGAAGACCTGATTGCACTGCCTGCCACGCTTATATGGGAAAATGCGCCGAATGATGTGCATACCGGGTGGGATGCCGTGCAACGTATGCGTCAGGCATACACCAAGACTATCGCCTATGAATTCGGGCATGTGCATGAAGAAAAAGAACTGCAATGGCTAAATAGACAGGCAGAATCCACCAGCTCACCAGCACCCCTAAATAATACAGAACGCAAAGAGCTCCTGAACCGCCTGATTCAGGTAGAGCAATTTGAAACCTTCCTCCACAAGACTTTTGTAGGTCAGAAGCGTTTCAGTCTTGAAGGCAATGATGCTCTTGTGCCGATGTTAGACGAAATCGTACGCGCTGCTGCACATGACGGTGCAGAGCATATTTTGATGGGCATGGCGCATCGCGGTCGCCTCAACGTTCTTGCACATATTTTGGGCAAACCTTATGATATCATATTTTCAGAGTTTCATCATTCTCCGAACAAGGAGCTTTTCCCTTCCGAAGGCTCCACAGGCATTAACTATGGCTGGACAGGTGATGTGAAATACCATCTCGGTGCAGACCGTGCTGTCCGTGAAGGAGAAACCGTACGCACAAGAATAACACTAGCGAATAACCCAAGTCACTTGGAATTCGTCAATCCTGTCGTGGAAGGTTTCACTCGTGCCGCACAAGAAGACCGGAGCACTGCAGGACTGCCGAAGATTGATACCAGTAAAGCTATGGCGGTGCTGATGCATGGTGATGCTGCTTTTCCAGGTGAAGGAATTGTTGCAGAAACGCTTAATATCGGCAAACTTCAAGGTTATCAAAATGGTGGGACGATCCATATCATTGTTAATAACCGAATTGGTTTTACGACTGAAAGTGAAGATTCCCGTTCTACGCATTATGCGAGTGACATCGCCAAAGGGTATGAAATCCCGATAGTCCATGTCAACGCTGATGACCCAGAGGCCTGCGTAGCAGCCGTACGTTTAGCTAGCGCATACCGCCATCAATTCAAAAAAGATTTCGTAATTGATCTCATCGGCTACCGCCGTCATGGTCACAACGAAATGGATGATCCTGAAACCACACAACCTATTGTCTACGGCAAGGTTCGCAATCATCCAACCGTCTACAAGGTTTATGCAGAGAGACTGAAAAACGAAAAGGTTCTTACCGCCGAAGACGTACAAAAGATGAATGCTGAAGCAGAAAGCGTATTGCAGCGTGCGTACGATAATATGAAGGAAGGCAATCATAAGAAAAAAGAACCCAAAGCCTTCATTCCTCTACAAACGGACCGCGCAGCGGCAAACACTACAGCGGTATCCATCTCCAGCCTGCAGGAGATCAATCGTGAACTGTTGACGGTTCCAGCTGGATTCCAGGTTTATCCGAAGCTGGAGCGCATTTTACAACGTCGTAAAGATGCACTGAATGAGGGTGAAAAGGTCGACTGGGCACTGGCTGAAACGTTAGCCTTCGCTACCATTTTGAAAAATGGGACGCCCATCCGACTGAGCGGTCAAGATGCCCAACGCGGAACCTTCGCACATCGCCATCTGGTGCTGCACGACAGTAAAACAGGAGATTTATTCTCTCCGCTACATCAGCTAAGCGATTCCCGTGCCTCCTTTGGCGTATACAACAGTCCATTGTCAGAGGCATCAGTATTAGGCTTTGAATATGGTTATAATGTGTTCGCACCGGAAACCTTCGTAATCTGGGAAGCACAGTATGGTGATTTCGCCAATGCGGGTCAGGTTATTTTTGACCAGTTCATTGCGGCTGGACGCGCCAAATGGACACAGCGCAGCAATCTCGTCATCATGCTGCCGCATGGCTACGAAGGACAGGGACCTGAGCACTCCAGCGGTAGGCTGGAACGGTTCTTGCAGCTATCCGCTGAGGAGAACTGGACAGTCGCTAATCTGACTACCGCTTCGCAATATTTCCATCTGCTGCGGCGCCAAGCAGCGTTATGCGGGCAGGAAGATGCTAAACCGCTAGTCATTATGACGCCGAAAAGTCTCATTCGGAATACGCGCAGCACTTCTGCCGGAACCGAGCTGGCTTCAGGACAATTCAAGCCTGTATTAGCTGAATCTTTGCTTGGCCAGAAACCAAGTGAAGTTAAACGGCTCGTAGTCTGCAGCGGTAAAGTCGCTATCGACATCCAAACAGAACTGGAAGCAGCACCTGATAAGGATTGGTCATGGCTGCATGTTCTTCGCCTAGAGCAGCTTTATCCGTTCCCGGAACAGGAGCTAAGCGAACATTTAAACTCCTTCAGCTCCCTCCAGGAAATTGTCTGGGTGCAAGAAGAGCCGAAGAATATGGGCGGCTGGAGTTATAGCGAGCCTCGGTTACGCGCCATCGCACCAAAGAATGCCGGCGTAAGATATATCGGCCGTCCGGAACGTTCCAGCCCGGCCAGTGGTTATGCAGATGTTCATAGCTTCGAACAACGGAGAATTGTAACAGAAGCCCTAAAATCAAATTCGAACGTACAAGCGGCTGTACCGTCCTCTTAAGAGGACGGTATCACAATAGCGTAAACCATTATGTTTGGGGAGGAAACGGCCTGTGTCAGAAATCTTAGTACCCGATCTGGGAGAATCCATATCCGAAGGAACCATCTACAAATGGCTGGTTAAAGAAGGCGACACGGTAGGTCAAGGCGATGTGCTCGCTGAGCTGGAAACGGATAAAGTGAATCTGGAAATTAGTGCAGAGGTGGAGGGTGTCATCTCCACCATCCTGCGTCAAGCGGGCGAGAACGTAGCCGTTGGCGAAGCCATCGGCATCATTGGAGTCGCAAGCGGCAGTACGCCGCGGGCCGCTGAAAGCGAAGCCGAAGCGCCTAAAGCGGCACCGGCAGGCGGCAACGCAGTAGCAACCGCCGCGCCTGTAGCCGCGCCCGAAGTGCCTGCAGCAGGTGGCGACAGCCACGCTGCATTGGCATCGCCGGGCGCACGCAAGCTGGCACGGGAGCGCGGCATCGACCTCGGCGAGGTTAGCGCCCGTGATCCTATCGGCCGGATTGGTCAGGCCGATGTGTCCGGTCATGGTGCAGCAGCGCCGCAGGCCGCTGCACCGGTAGCTCCGGCGCCGCAAGGCAAGCCGGAGCCAGCGAAGCCGGCAGCGAGCAAAGCCACGCTGGACGAGGGCAAAAACGTGGAGCGCAAGCGCATGTCGCGCAGACGGCTCACGATTGCCAGCCGCTTGGTCGAAGCGCAGCAGACCGCGGCCATGCTTACCACCTTCAACGAGGTGGACATGACAGCGATCCTCGACATCCGCAAGCGTCGCAAGGATGCATTTAAAGAGAAACATGAAGTTGGACTAGGCTTCATGTCCTTCTTCACCAAAGCCGTGATCGGTGCGCTTAAAACCTATCCACTGCTGAACGCCGAGATCGACGGTGAAGATCTGGTCGTTAAGAAATTCTACGACATCGGTATTGCTGTTGCAGCGAAAGAAGGACTTGTAGTTCCAGTAGTCCGTGATGCGGATCGGCTCAGCTTCCCGGAAATCGAGCGCCAAATTGGCGAGCTCGCTTCCAAAGCACGCGCCAATACGCTCAGCCTCTCCGAGCTGCAAGGCGGAACATTCACCATCACCAACGGTGGCGTATTCGGCTCCTTGTTATCCACACCGATTCTGAATACACCACAGGTGGGTATTCTAGGGATGCATAAGATCCAACTGCGTCCGATCGCGCTGGACGAAGAAAGAACCGTAAACCGTCCAATGATGTACATCGCCCTTTCCTATGATCACCGGATCGTTGACGGCTCTGAAGCGGTAAGCTTCCTCGTCAAAGTGAAGGAATTGCTGGAAGATCCAGAAGCACTGTTGTTAGAAGGCTAACGCTCTTCGACTTTTCGACGACATAAGAATATAAAGAAGGTATCCCTACAGCTCTCGCTTTGGGGATACCTTCTTTTATATCTGGATCGACTTGCTGCCTTCCCTGCATACGATTTAACTGTATTTTATACACTTATATCTTTCTGATCCGCTCATATCCTCTTCTCTAATTGCATTCTCTACAACTAAAATCCGTAAAAACGTCTATTTCCACTAATCTAACCAGTAATAACTGTATCAAATACAACTAAACGACCTATATACAGCTATTGGTGAACTTTAATTGCACATAATACAACTAACTTAGCGCATGCATCTACTAACTACTAACTACTAACTACTAACTACTAACTACTAACTACTAACTACTAACTACTAACTACTAACTTCAAACCTCAAACCTCAAACCTCAAACTTCAAACTTCAAACTTCAAACTTCAAACTTCAAACTTCAAACTTCAAACTTCAAAACTCAAACCTCAAACCTCAAACCTCAAACTTCAAACTTCAAACTTCAAACCTCAAACCTCAAACCTCAAACTTCAAACTTCAAACTTCAAACTTCAAACTTCAAAACTCTACTTCAATAGCTCCTCAGCCAGCTGTAAAAATTGCTCCATGGTCAAAATCTCATCTCCATAGCTGGTGAGTGTATAATACGCGTCCTGCTTCTCGTTATACCAATTCAGATAATCATAGCTGACTTCTTCCCTTACTACCTTGTTATAGATAACTTCTGTGCCTGCGACTGTGAGCTTATTAGCTTGATTCTCAGATGTTTGTTCCACGAAAACCTTGCCGCCATGCATGAGCGTTGCTGAGATCCCTATAAAAGCATTGTTCTTCGAATAAGTTACACTTAGCCCCCCTGGCTCGGACCACGGTATAGCCTTCATAAACAAATTGCGCGTCCCCTTGTCCTTATTTGCCTGAGCGGTAAGATCATTTAATGTTTCCTTATACAGAGAACCTAGCTTAGCTGTATCCGTAGTCGGAGAATTAGGATGGATTACACCATATTTAAAAGCGTACCCCGCTGCCGTTTCGGGAAGCATTGGCGCCCCTGTTCTTTTGATTTCTTTTATAAAGTCAGAATACGCATCTATCCGCTGCTCTTTATACTTAAACTGCAATTCTGTCGCCAAGCCTGCTGCACCTGCTTTATTTTTCACAAGATAGCCGATCAATTCACCCGGTTTAGCGAACTGTTCTGCTTGCTGCGCATATTTATCATAAGAAGACCTCTCTGCAGATTCGGTCGGCGCAACATGTTGAACCTTCACTACTCCTTCACTATTGCGGATTTGGATATATTCAGATGCAGCATACGCAGTCACAGAGATCAGCAGAAACAGCGTTAACATGCTAGCCACTGCCGTTGTTTTATTCATCACCCGCAGCGAGAACGATCGCTTTCGACCTGTTATGCCAGTAATACGCCCCATGACCTTATCTTCTACATCTACCTCATCCAAAAGTTCATTGCCAGCCGAGGCATAAATTATATCTTGGTATTCATTGCTGATTTTGTTTCTTTCCATGTGATCTCCTCCTCCGACTTCATAGCTTCCTGAACCTTTAGCTTGATCCGATTCATTCTTTTAGTTAGCGCATTGGGACTGACCCCTAGAATCTCACTTATCTCTGCATAAGTTTGTTCCTCAAACACCCGCAGAATAAGCATGTTTCTCTCCTCAAGCGACAATCGCGCTAAAGATGCAGACAATGAAGGACTATACAACCGAGCATCCAGCTCCTGTTCAGGGCTTGCAGACAGTACTTCCGGACGAAAAATACGCATGACTTGCTTGTGCAGACGACGCCTGCGCAGCAGATTTAAGCAATGATGATATGCGATACGATAGAGCCAAGCCGAGAAATGCATTTGCGATTTGTATTGCTGGATAGATTGATAACCCTTTACCAAAATATCCTGAACCGCGTCCTCCGCATCCTGCTTGTTTTCTAACAAACGATAGCAATAGCGATAGATCGGCTTTTGGAATGCTCTGACAATTAAAGCATACTGCTCGGAATCCCCCTCCTGAATCCTAACGATTAGCTCTTCCAACTCTGTCGAGTCTAGCGAATCCTGTGGCGATGTAAGCACCTCCTTAACCTTTATATCTCTATAACACTTGACTGCCGAAAAAAGTGCCTATGTAAACCAAACTAAAGGAAATTTTATAAAAGGTGATAATCACAGCTTCGGAGAATATTTGAATTTCTGACGGCTGGTGTGCCCGGATTTCTTACTTATACCATTATGCACGGTTTAAATCTGGTGAGTCTATGCTTAGCAGATGCATAACAAAACCTCCCATTAGACCTGATAACTCCAGGTTTGCTTCTAATGGAAGGTTTTTTAATAAGGCTTCATTATTCTAAGACTGAGGTGTAACTTCAAAGCCTACTAGATTGTAAATTGTACAAAGGCTACTCTCTTATCATGGAAGGAGATAGAGTGATCGTAATCGTCTTATCGAACGGGGTCATAAAATTGACCAACACCGCCTTGCAGTTATCCTGCAGCTTCGCCTCACGCACCGTAGCCGCCAGATGGCCAAGCTCGCCCCCTGTCAGTTCAATCCAGTCCTCTTCACAACTATAGCGGAGGTTACCGCCGTTCCAGAGATAATGGTCCTCTCCGACAGCCTGCAATTCGCCCGAAGTGAAACATCCTTCCCGTCCAAAAACGAAAGACAACTGTGTCATAACCTCTCTAGGCTCCTCAGCATGCAACCGGAGGGTCCACCCTCTGTCCGTACGCTGAACCTCCGTCTCCACACGGAATGTCTGTTCATGCGTAAGTGCGCGGCTCTGGTGCGGGAGCAGATACCAAGGGCTTACCGGCTCCGCAGATGTTTGCGGAAGCAGTTCGCCTTCGACAGGACCGTAATACCCCTTCTTTTGTTCTCCTGACAGGTGGTATCCTTCCGGCAATTTGACCATTTTCTGCATCGGTACATATCCCGGAGAAAAGTAAGAAGCCAGATGCACTGCAAGCAGCCTGACGGCACCGTGACGGAGTGCAAAAAAAGACGGCGTCTCCGTAATTAAGGTCACGCTAGTGTTCCCGTCCCTGTAGCGCGCAACCGGTGCTCCGAAATCAGTATGCAGCCGGCTGTGGTAAATTCGCCCTTGATGGCCGGACTTCTCCATACCCTGCAGATAGCCGTGTCGCGGAAAATCGCCGTTCAGTATTTTCTCATATTTTACAGGCAGAGCTGCCGAATCTTCAAAAGGTTGCTGAAGCTCCGGCTCCAGCAGCATCCGTACAAGTACGTTGACAGAGCAGACCCCCGGATTTTCCAGTGCACTGCCAGCCCATTCGGCCATCCCCGCAAACAATGGCTCCTTATCGAAACGGGCCAGAATAGCGTACGGTAAATAATATGGAGACAGGTCGTGAAAGCTCCCCAGATCCTGGCGCCCAGAATAATCGGTCACAACTTCGCCCTTAGGATGCACCAAATAGACCATCATGTGTAAATTCAGACGAACTGGCTCCAGCAACTGGGGCCGACCCAGCAGACGAGCGGCATGAATCAGCATGATGTCGCTGACCGCACTATAAATACCGTTGCTGCGTTCCGTCCATTCTCCATCAGGTGTAATATCCATCCCTTCCGCCAACCACTGATCCGCCCGCTGGACAGCCTCCTCCAGTCCGAACAGTTCATGCAGAAATCCCAGTGCTGCACACAATACCCAACGGTGATTCGGCGTGTGACAGCCCCCTGTAAGCATGACGGGAATAGTTCGCTTAAGAAACAGAAGCATATTATCAAGCACCTGTTGCAGTGGTGCCCAATCCTGCGACGCCAACAGTTGGTATAGCTGAGCGTAGCCGACGATGACAAAGGCTGTGTCCGGGGGAGAATGATAGTTCGTCCAGCCCGGAGAGATCGAGCCATCTTCATGTTGTGCACGCAGCACGAACTCCGTCGCCAGCAGCAGGCGGGCCAGAAGCAGCTCATCACGGTAGAATGCGGAACCCGGGTTAACCAGAGCCGCTCCCCAATAACACATATCGGTTGGTGTGCCGGTCGTATGATTAACCCAGGCAACGCCAGTACCCGGATCTATTGTCCCTCCGTAATAGCGGCTCGTCGGATCAAGTACCTGCCGGGATAATCCCTCCACTGACGCTCTATCATTACTGGCTACCAGTTGCTTGTACATTATACTTCCCTCCATGTTAACAATCTGCTCAATGTCTGGGTGGTAACAGGAGCTGAAGCCGCACCAGCTCTTGTCGGATACGTTCAGGAATTTCCGTGAACAGTTGAATCCAAGAAACGAACAATTCCTCCCGGTCCGCATATTCCCAGATCGAATAGGACAGGGAAGGCGTGAACCGGCAGGTTTGCAGATAACGGTGGACAAGACGGTCAGTTTCTTCATCCGATGCCAGTATATCGCGGAAAAAGTCACCATAAATCAGACCCTCCGCACCTGCCCCATCCTGTGTACTGGATGCGAATCCTGGTAACAGCTCAAAGACTTCAGGGAACGGGGCGAGGGCATGCTTGCCGGGTTGGACATAGAGGTCCACCCGTGTTCCGCTTAGATTGCTGCCCCCGCGCAGCAGCGCTTTAAGAAATTTCCCGTGAAAGCTCGCTTCGGCATCCACCACTTCCCCGTTTCTACCGATGTAAACCCACACATGCTCCAGATCATATAAATGCTGAATATCATAATCGTAATAAATCGCGTATTCCACAACGAACTGCACATCCGGATGCTTCACAGCTAGACGGCGCCGGAAGGAAGGAGACTCCTCCTCCTGCCGCATCACCGTTATACCGAGACGTACCGGAAAAAACGGCTCGTTCTGATCGAAAAATAAGCGCGGAGCATACTTCATAGCTAACCTACGGTCTTCATCGTTCAACATCAGACCTGCCCTCTACGCGCCAACTTGGCCATAAGCAGCCGATGACTTTCATCAATCTCTTCCGGCTGACAAGCTGCCTTCAGCTCATACGCCTTGACTCGCGCCCGTTCAATCATCGGCAGATAAGCATCATAGAATTCCATATTCCCGCTATTTACATAAGGACACCAGTGATCAGACAGACCGATGGTCTCATGAATGTGAACACCTACAATATCATCCATCAGACCTTCCATTTCCCCCACACTGTCGTACAAACCCAAACGGTCCATCATAATGGCATGCCCGGTGTCATACCATATGCCCACAGGCGCTCCCTTTAGCGCCTTAATAATCGTTTTGGCTTCCGCAAGCGTCGGAATCTGCTGCGGTTTGGAACGTGTTTCGATACCAAAGCGGACGTTTAGCCCCTCAGAAACTGCCCGGTTACATACTTCATCTAGGCTTTCAATAATTTTCTGCACATAGCCGGCGCTGTAAGCTTCCCGCCGCTCCATCAGTTCCGCCCATTTGCTGCGATAAGCGTTAGAATCTCTACCCTCTCCGTTATAAATTTGCTCCAGCTCTTTACTGATATCATTTGGAAAGGGTACCTCACCGGGATGCACAACAACGGCTTCTCCTCCGTAACGCTGAGCGTACTTAGCCGAGCCAATCAGCAGCTCAATCGCCCGCTGCCGCTTCTCCTTATCCTCAAAACCTAGCAGCACGGAATCTGTGCCATAATCGGAGTCCTGCACATGCGGGAAGGTGTTGTGGACACTGGAGACCCCCATCTCCCCCCGCTCAAGCATCGGCTCGATCGTTTCCAGCATTTCCTTAGTCACATTATAGTTCAGCTCCACCCGCTGAAAGCCGAGATCGCGGATTTCCCGCAGCATGGCGTCACCGGCAGTGTGGCGTTTAATGTTCCAGCAAGTTGAGAACGAAAATATGCCTTTGTCCTCCATAATTATGTTTTCCTCCCTTGTTACAGCTTACGGTTCAACCTTTTACGGCACCAAGCATTACCCCGCTGACAAAATATTTCTGCAGCCATGGATATACGGCAAGGATCGGTACTGTTGCAAAGATAACAGTGGCCGCTTTTAGGCTCTCTGGTGTCAGTGGGGTCCGGTTAGCACCTTCCATTTGTGTCAGTTCGGATACCATGTTGTTCTGCACCATCTGGAACAGCTTAAGCTGGAGCGGATACAAATCCGGATTATTGATATACATCAGAGAATCCTGAAAGCCGTTCCACCTTCCCACTGCGTAGAAAAGAGCCAACGTGGCCATAACCGGCATGGATAGCGGCAATATAATACTCATCAGTGTACGAAGATGGGAACTGCCATCGATCTCGGCGGATTCCTCCAGGCTGGCAGGAATGTTATTGAAAAAGGAGATCAGGATAATCAGGTTAAAGGGGCTGACCAGACCTGGCAGAATAAGCGACCAGACCGAATTAATCAAATGTAAATCACGGATCAACAAATATTCAGGAATAATACCGCCGCTGAAAAACATGGTGATAACGATCAGATACATAAAAAATTTGCGGCCCTTCAATTTTCTTTTGGTCAGCGGATAAGCTGCTGCGACAGTGAAAAGCATACACAGCACCGTTGTGGCAAACGTCAGAATAACCGTAAAGACAAGAGAGCGGATCATCGCATTATTGGAAAAAACATTAATGTATGCATTCCAGTTCAATTCAATGGGGAAAATCGTTACTTCTCCAGAAGTAATTGCCCGGTTGGAACTAAGCGACACGGCAATCACATGCAAAAATGGAGCCAAGCAGAACAACACGAACAAGGCAACAAACGTTATATTGACGATATCGAATATCCGGTTTGAGGTACGTTCACTCATAGCACTCCGCCTCCTTCTTTCTTTATCATAAAATACCGTCTCCGGTCACTTTTTTCGAAATATAGTTGGAGCCAAAAATAAACACCAGTCCCACCACGGCCTGGAACAATCCTACTACGGTAGCCAACGTATATTGTCCGGATTCTAGACCCACCCGGTACACAAAGGTACTAAGCACATCAGAATACTCACGCACAGCAGTGTTACCGATAATGTAAGGACGGTCAAAACCGATGCTGACCATCTTTCCCAGATTGAGGATAAGCAGCGTCACGATAGTTGGTTTTATACTGGGAAGCGTAATATAACGGATTTTCTTCAGCCTTGTCGCTCCATCCACTTCAGCAGCTTCAAACAGCTCTCGGTTGACACCGGTTAACGCCGCCAGATAAAGGATAGTCCCCCAACCAGCACTTTGCCAGACGCCTGTGAATAAGTAAGTGATCAGCCAGGGATTTTTTTCAGTCAGAAACGGAATGGGAGTAAGGCCTAAGCTCTCCAGCACACCGTTCACCATACCGGACTGGTTGCCGAATAATTGATACACAATCCCCCCGATGATCACCCAGGAAATAAAGTGGGGGATATACAAAATCGTCTGCGATATTTTCTTGAACCACACCGAACGAATTTCGAACAGCATAATCGCCAGGATAATCGGAGCCGGAAAAGAGACCAGCAAATCCAGAAAATTCAGCATAAAGGTATTGCGCAAGGTGGTATAGAACTCTCTCATTCCAAAAACCTCGCGGAACGCATCAAAGCCGATCCACTCGCTGCCTCCAATCCCTTGAAACAAATTGAAATCCTTAAAAGCAATCTGCACACCATACATCGGACCATAGCGGAAGATCAGAAAATAAATAATAGGCAGCGAAAGCAGCGCGTACAATTGCCAATACCGTCTAAAGTATGTCGCTTTGCTCAAGTCGTTTTCCTCCTAAGGAGAAAAACCGGGTGGAGCGCAGCACCATCTCCCCCCGGTTTTCACTATATATTTGTTTATTGAGCCGAAAGTTCCTTAAACGACTTCTCCAGTTCCTCTTTCAGTTTGGTTCCGCCCAAAGTCATGTAATCTTTCATTTCCTGTTCGTAAACCGCTTCAAATTGCTCCGGTTTGGCCATTGCTGTCTTTACAATAATTACGTTGAGCTTATCTTTAAGCGTTGTGCCATATTGGGATTCCGCTTCTATCGGCTTGCCGAAGACGAGCGGACCCACCGTGTCAGCGTTGGCGATAGCGATTGATTGAGTCAGCATCTCCCGGTTACGTTCCGGGAAGCCCAGCGCCCATGCTTTTTCATTAGTGGCCTGATCACCAATGTTTTTGCCGTTGGAGATAATGGCCATGTCACCCGCGTTAAACAGACGATCGGCGAACTCCTGGGAAACGTCTGTTTTAGCCACTGGAATACCGTCTACCAGATCGTAGTTTTCACCTTCAACGCCATTTTGGATATCAATCAGATTATTATCCGAAGCCATCCAATCGAGATACTTAACGGCTTCCACGGCGCGTTTACTACTCTTCGGAATCATGATGTACATGCCGTTGGAGGCATACCGGGATTTAATGTGCTTGTTATCAACGTTGGCGTTGGTTAAGACGTCTACCGGCAGCACCTTGCTTCCCTCTACATTTTTGTAGAGATTATCCAGGGTACCATCGGCATAGAACAAGACATCCACATCCTCCGACCAGTAGCCTACATTGCCGTTCTGGATATCCTTGGCCAACTGTGTTTTATCCTCGTCCAGACTGAAGTCCTTACTGATCATCCCTTCATTGTAGAGCTTATTAAGAAATTGCAGGGCATCCTTAAAGCCCTCATGCAGCGGCAGCTCATAACGTTGGCTGTAGGTCAGATCGCCGCTGATCGGCTTCATGAAAGAGAAAATCAACGTCTCGAATTGGGCTGGTGCCAGTGCCATGCCCATCGGGATGTTTTTGCTGCCGAGATTGCCCGGATCCTTTTCTTTAAACGCTTTCAAAGTGGTGTACAGCTCATCGGTCGTCGTTGGCACAGGCAATCCTAATTTATCTAACCAATCCTGACGGATGTAGGAGCTATAACGGCCTGTGATCGCCCGTTTACCAGGGATCGCATACTGTTGGCCTTCAAGCTGGCCGAACGCCAGCGTATCCTCGCCAATAAACTTTTTCAGATTCGGGCCATATTCATCGAGAATTTCTCCGACATCAGTCAAGCCACCTTGCTGGGCATACCGATAAAACACACTGGAATCATACGTAAATACGATATCGGGCACATCCGTATTGCTCGCCATCAAAACATTCAGCTTGGTAACTTCCTCAGAACGTTGGATAGGTACAAATTCCACATCAATGTTATTCGGATCTCCGAACTTTTCCTGCACTAGTTTAGTTAAGTAGTTATTGGTAATGGTATGAGGGGCTGGGCTGTTGCCGCGATCAAACACTTCCACCTTTAATGTAACGCGCTTGGCACTTTCGCCGGCTGCGGCACCCTCGGATGCTGTGTTGTTTTTAGAATCATTGGAACAGCCTGCTAGCAGAGAAACGCCCATTATTGCGGTTAATCCGATCCCGATTGCTTTCTTCAGAACTCCTTGATGTACGTTCACTGTCATTTTTCCATCCCCTTCGCCCTTGCAGGCTTTAATGGTGTATTTATGATCCCCTAGCCTTAACTCTATCCATCCCCAGCGGAATCCATAGCTCGTGATGCTTTTTACTGCCGTGCTACTGGGTCGCTTGTTGTTCTGGATGCCCACAGTATTTCACGAATTTCGGCAGTCTGACAATAAACCTCTTTCGGATGCTCATATCCCAGCAAAATCGGACTTCCGGTTTATCCATACAAACCATTTTCGTAGAATAAACCGCTTTCAAAAGTGTGAAAATAAAGACCGCATCGGTGTTCGCGCCCCCATCATAGAGGTTGGCGTGCACAGATGCGGTTATAAAAAACTATTGTTCACTTGCTATTGGATTAATAAAGTCGGCAGCCTATAGTCTGGAGGTCCCGCGCCCGCGCTTTAAAGAACGGTAGTCACCCGGCGTGATTCCTAATACTCGTTTGAATACCCTGCCGAATGTAATTGCATTCGCATACCCCACCTGGAGTGCAATATCCTGCAGCGAACATTCCGTTTCCACTAAAAGCTTTTCGGCTTCCTTCATGCGTAGCTCTGTTAGAAAATCAACAAATTTCATTTTAAATTCTGTTTTAAATAGATAGCTGGCATATTTGCCGGATACCTGAAACCGGTCGCTCAAATGCTTTAAGGAGAGATCGGGATTTGTAAAATTCTCTTCTATATAGTTCTTCATCTCGGTTACCATCGCCCGGTAGCTTTTAGTCTCACTGACAGAAACATAAGTGCGGAATAAATCAGTCAAATACTCAAACAAAATCCCCTTCATTTCATCTATGGATTCTGCCTCTTCCAGCCGCTTCAGCTGCTTCTCCGCATTTTCCGCTGACAGCTCATCCTGCAGCTGCTCAGACATGACAGCCACTTCCCGGCTCAGCATCTGTAGCATGGCCTGAATTAGAGAGCGAATATCATCATCTTGTAAATAATCCTGTTTAAAACCATCAAAAACACCTTCCAGCAGTTCCCGCCATTGGCCGCTCGACATCCGGAACTGCTTAACAAACTCAGCAATCATTTGTAGATACTTGAATGTCTCAAGAAGCGGCTGGCGCGTTTCTCCAAATTCCGTTAAAGCGATGTCTTCGTACATTAAAAGCTTGTGCTGCATCACATTCTCCGCTGCCGCATAGGAATCGCGAATCTCCCCTGGCCCAGCCGCCACTGGCCCGATAGCGAAGCTTAGGGAGAGGCGCAAATTCTGCTCCACCCAGGTGCGGCAGTCCTCAGCGAATACACGGATTTTCTCTGCCATCTCTTCATCACTTCCTGTGGTCAGGAAGAGAATTGCCGCCCGGTCAGTCCCAATCCACTCCGCCCAAGCCTGCAATTCCGCACTCCGCGCCAATTCTTGAAAGACATTCATCAGGGCAAATTTAAGCGTGTTCTGATCGCCCCTTGTATACCGATCTTGAAAAACCTTGTCGTAGCGGTTGATTTCGCTTAGCACAACCATAAAGCGGGATGTGGAATGAGCTCCGGAGAGCGGCGACAGCTCTTCCATCCGCTGGACGACATTGTCCAACCGTTCGCTTTGCAAGAGATCGTTGAAAAGCTTGCTGCGCTGTAACAGCAGATTCTCTCTGCTTTTCTTATCATAATCCGTCATATGGTTGATTAGATCTTCCAGCACCCCGTCAATGAGCATCATTTCGTCCGGTCTGTCGTTGGATTGGTCCAGCTTGCGAATTTGATGGCCTTCAATCCGGTTCATAATCACCTGAATTGGTTTATAGTTCCGCCGCGTAACATAGATCAGGTAAAAAATCGCGCACACAACCGTACCTAAGGCAATAGCTACCCAAAGGTAAGAAATCACCGACACCCAGCTGAATAGACTGCCCGTTTTGATCCCGCTGGAAAACGTCCAGCCAAGCCTTTCCATATATAAAGTGTTCAACTGCTTCCCATTCTTGGCACCTTCACTGTCCGAATGGGCCTGATAGACCACCTGTCCATCTGCGCCAAAGATGGTCAGAAAGGACAACTGTTCGTTGACCATACCGTCGACGATCTGTTCCATTCCGCTCATCTTGAGATTGATTACGAGCACTCCCTCCGAGCCGAAGGGCAGCGGCATACCTTTATTTATGGTAAGCACACGTATAGACGTACGCTGAAATTCATCTTTGTATTCCCTAACAGGCTGCCAGCCTTCCGATAAAGAGCCGGAGGTGATGCGGCCAATCCAATCCTCGTCTACAAATCCTGAAAGGTCCTTTAATCCAGTTTCTGTTAAAACGCTTTCATTTCTCTTGTCATAAAGATAGATGGACTGAATATAGGGCGATTCACGCGTCAAGCTGCGTAGATTCTGGGCAACAGCGTAGACGGTCGCCATATCAATCTGGCCTTGATTGTTAAAATAACGTTTATAAGCATCGCTGCGTTCAGCAGCCTCCAGCACTGACAATTCAGCTTCCTTGATCGTTCGGTCCACATTATCCATAAGATAGCTGGCGGTGATACGGTCCGCTTTTTTGGTTTCCATTCGTGAAATATCATTAATAAATACAAAAGAGGCAAAAATCAGTATCGTCACAGTAAGCAAAAAAATAGGAAAGTAGGACAGCAGTAATCGGCGATACCAGGAACGGAACAATAGATAACCCCCTCTGTACAACCGTTAGGATACCCGGCCACGGTTTAGCCGTTAATGCACGAGTAGTTCATAGATATTTGGCTGCACCATCATGGAAATGGAAACTCTTCCGCCTAATTTGCTGCCATTATAACACATACAACATGAACCCGACCAACGAAGCCATTCGTATTTTACACCTGCTCATTAAAAAGGCGAGGTGCGCACAGCCATAGCCGTGAACCCCCGCATATAAATCTGTCCGAGCAGCCGCCAAGCACCAAGTGGTAGCCCTCCTCGGCCTATAAACCACTCAGATCTCTGATATAACGGCGCGCCTTGATCGCATATTCCAGTGGATCGGCAAGTGCCGGATCCTGCTCCGCTTCCACTACAAACCATCCCGTATAAGAGTAACTTGCCAATTCGGTGAAAATCTCCGCAAAGGATATACATCCATCGCCAGGTACGGTGAATGCGCCCGCTTTTACAGCCTGGAGAAAACTGAGCTGATCCCGCAGCACACGCTGAACAACCTCCGGACGTATATCCTTCAAATGGACATGTTTAATTCGAGGTAAATGGATGTGCAGCACTTCTAAGGGATTCTCACCGGCAAAAGCTAGATGACCGGTATCGAACAGCAGGGACACCTCTTCCGGTTCCGTGAGCTCCATTAGCCTAGCAATTTCGCCCCCAGTCTGCACCCCTGTCCCCATATGATGATGGTATACAAGCGCCATACCTTTTTCAGCAGCCAGTCGGCCAAGCCCACCCAGTCCATCGGCAAGTGCGGCCCACTCCGCTTCTGTGAATACAGGTTTATTAGCAAATAGCGGCGTATCCATTTGTCCCTGAATACTCCGCCCTTGCTCTGAGACGACAATCACCTTCGCACCCATCTCATATAAAAAATCACGATGCGCGCAAAAAGCCTCCGCTGTCTCCTCATATGGCCGCACAGTCAGATACGCGCTGAACCAAGCGCTGGCAATCTCAAGTCCACGAAGCTCCAGTGCCCGGCGCAGCCGTTCCGGAGAGCGTGGATACTTGTTGCCCACCTCGCTTCCCTGAAACCCGGCAAGCGCCATTTCGCTAATGCACTGTTCAAAGGTATTGTCTTTTCCCAGTTCAGGCATATCATCATTAGTCCAAGCGATAGGAGCAATCGCCAGCTTGACCGCATGTTCTTTGAACATCATCGATTCTACCCCTTCCGTTTCACAGTATTACTAATACTAATAACTGCGGGCCTTTCCAAGCTGTTCAAGCTTCTGCTCGTGGGCAGCCCGAACGGCCTCACTGCCGGACACTTCTGGAACACCAACATTCCACCAGGCTCCGTAACCATGTGTCATTGTCTTGGGCAGCACCTTAATGTCGATTAGGGTGGAACGATCCTGCAGCTGAGCCTCCCTCAAAGCGTCACGCAGCTGCTCAGCCGTTGACGCACGGAAGGTCTTCACTCCATATCCCGCGGCACTTGCTGCATAATCTATGCCTATCAGTTCGCCGCTCAGCTGACCTTCCGGGCCCCGGTAGCGGAATTCAGTCGCCATGCTATCCAGTCCTTGCTCCATCTGCAGGTTGTTAATGCAGCCAAACCCCATGTTATCTAGCAGAATGACGTTGATCTTCTTGTTCTCCTGAAGACTCGTCACTAGTTCTGAATGCAGCATTTGATAGCTGCCATCGCCCACCAATGCATATACCTCCCGGTCCGGCTCCGCCAATTTCACACCGAGTGCACCGGAGATTTCATACCCCATACACGAAAAGCCATATTCCATATGGTAAGTATCCGGCACAGTGGAATTCCACATCCGCTGCATGTCGCCCGGTAAGCTGCCTGCGGCTCCTATCACAATGGCGTCTTTCGGAAGATATTCATTGAGAATCCCGAGTACCTGTGTTTGCGCCAGCGAAGTGTTCAACTTCGCCGCATATTCAGATAGCTTCTCGTCAAGATGTCCGGCAACTTCCGGCACGAAGGAAACTGAAGAACGATCTGGACGATCTGGACGATCTGCCTCCTGATTCACCGTATACTCCACATCAGATAGACGCTTTCTTTCCACTTCCCATGCCTTTTTTGCCACTACAATTTCATCTGTATAAGCGGTGCGGTAACCGCGCTCCTCCAACGTGGCAGACAGCGCTCTAAGACCTTCGGTAGCATCACAGACCACAGCCAGCGCATCCAGCTTGGAGGCATGGTAAAGGGAAGCGTTAATTGTCAGGAACTCCACCTCGGGATGGGCGAACAAACTCTTCGAACCTGTCGTGAAGTCCGTAAACCGGGTACCCACACCGATCACCAGATCCGCTTCTGCGGCCAACGTATTAGCACAGCCATTCCCGGTAACTCCTATGCCACCGAGATTGTAGGCACAGTCGCTTGCCACGGCACTTTTTCCGGCTTGCGTCTCACCGAATGGGATGGCGAATTTCTCTGCAAATGCACGTAATTCCATCCCTGCATCCGCATACCGGACTCCACCCCCACAGACCAGCAGAGGTCGCTGTTTGCTGGCAATAAGATCAGCTGCCGCAGCAAGCTCATCCGGATGCGGAGTACGGGAAACGATCCGATGGATGCGCTTGCGGAAGAACTCAAGTGGATAGTCCCAGGCCTCCCCTTGCACATCCTGCGGCAGCGCAATCGTGACTGCCCCGGTATCTGCCTGATCAGTAAGCACACGCATCGCGTTCAGCAATGCTGTCATCAGCTGCTCTGGCCGATAAATCCGGTCCCAGTATTTGCTCACCGCTTTGAAGGCATCGTTGACCGTTATCGACAGATTGTAGGTGTGCTCCATTTGCTGAAGTACCGGGTCCGGTTGACGGGTGGCAAAGGTATCGCCGGGGAGCAGCAGCACGGGAATCTGATTCGCCGTCGCAGTGGCAGCGGCTGTCAGCATATTGGCTGAACCCGGCCCTACCGAAGCGGTGCAGGCCATGATTCGCCGTCTGCGGCTCTGCTTCGCGAAGGCAGTCGCCGCATGAACCATTCCTTGCTCATTTCTCCCCTGATAGACCGTCAACTCACCCGGCGCCTCCTGAAGTGCCTGCCCCAAACCAAGTACATTGCCGTGGCCGAAAACGGTGAATATACCGTGTACAAAACGCTCCGGTCCATTGCCAAAGTCCACATATTGCTGGTTCAGAAATTTCACCAGCGCCTGCGCCGTCGTTAATCTAATCGTATCCACGTGAAACCTCCCTTTCGCCGTTTTTGTTACTGCCAGCGGGCAGTGACGACTTTTTTGCGTGTATAAAATTCAACCCCGTCGCTTCCATTCGCATGCAGATCGCCATAGAAGGAATCCTTCCAGCCGGAGAAAGGGAAAAAGGCCATCGGGGCTGGCACTCCGACATTGACACCCAACATGCCTGACTCGATATTTTCCCGGAAATAGCGCACTTTCCCGCCGTCATTCGTAAAAATACATGCCCCGTTGGCAAAACGAGAGGTATTGGCAATTTCAATCGCCTCTTCTACATCCTTGACACGGATCACTGCCAGGACAGGCGCGAAGATTTCCTCCTGCCAGATTTTCATTTCCCGGGTCACTCCATCAAACAAGGTTGGGCCGATAAAATAACCCTGTCCCTGCACCGCGGCATCCGCCCGGCCGTCCCTTAGCAACTTAGCACCCTCAGCCACGCCTTGTTCAATATAAGCGACCGTTTTGTCTTTGTGACTTTGGCGGATAACCGGCCCAAGAAACGTGTCGTCGTCCAAACCATTGCCGATGTTCATCTGCTCACATTCCCTCAGGAGGATGGAGATCAGCTCATCAGCAACCTCTTCCTGCACCGTTACCACGGAGCAAGCCATACAGCGCTCTCCCGCCGAGCCGAAGGCTGCGTTGACAATCTGTGTTGCCGAAGCCTCAAGATTCGCGTCTGCCAACACGATAGAGTGATTTTTCGCCCCTGCCAACGCCTGAACCCGCTTCAAACACGCCGTACCCTTCTTGTAGACATATTCGGCCACTGGCTGTGAGCCAACGAAGGAAATCGCCTTCACATCAGGATGCTCCAGCAGGCCGTTTACCACCTCATGCGCACCGTTAACCAGATTGAGCACGCCTTTCGGAAGCCCGGCTTCCTCTAGCAATTCGACCAAACGCGCTGCCAGCAGCGGTGTGCGTTCGGAGGGCTTCAGCACAAAGGTATTTCCACAGGCGATGGCCAACGGGAACATCCAGCAAGGCACCATCATCGGAAAATTAAACGGTGTGATCCCGCCGACTACACCGATGGGATAGCGATACATCCCAGACTCGATGCCTGTCGCGATGTCGGGCAGCTGCCGGCCCATCATCAGCGTCGGCGCACCTGCCGCAAATTCCACACACTCAATGCCGCGCTGCACCTCTCCGTAGGCCTCTTTGAAGCTTTTTCCATTCTCCAGCGTGATCGTCTTCGCCAGTTCATCCCAATGGTCCACCAGCAGCTGCTGATATTTGAACAAGATCCGCGCTCTGCGCGGCACCGGTGTCTTGGACCAGCCTGCAAAAGCCGCCTTTGCCGCCGCCACTGCCCGATCAACATCGACTCTGCTGGACAGCGGAACACTTGCCATCTCCTCACCAGACGCTGGATTGTATACCGTTTCTGTCTGCTCCGCAGCCGCCTCTACCCACTGCCCGTCAATATAGTTGTTCAGCACTTGCACGGTTTGCTGTGCCATTCTACTCACTCCTTCATCTCTATTAATGCGATCCCGCGAATGTAATCTAATCTTGCATAGCTATTCGATCTGGGGTTGTTTGAGTTGTGTCCTCTCCAACCTCCGCCTACTTACTCTGCACCTGAAGTGATTTCCTCGTTAGACAATAAAAACGCTTCCAATTCATCCAAGGTTGGCATGGCATCCGAACAGCTGTGGCGGGAGATGACAATGGATGCCGACGCGCTGCCGCGGCGCATGGCCTCACCCACGCTTTCCCCCCGCATTAGACTGTGAATAAAGGCTGAGGCGTAAGAATCTCCGGCTCCAAATGTCTTCAATACTTTAGCGGGAAAAATACCACTCCGATGCTTCTGCCCATCCGCCGTGTAGGAGATTGAACCACTCCCGCCATGCTTGATAACGACCAGCTTTGCTTGGTGCGAGAACCAGCGGTTAACTGTTGCTTCGTCATCTGCATCTGTTACATTGTACAGGCTCTCCATCATATTAAATTCCTCACGGGTACCGATGATACAATCGCATTTCTCAGCTGCCAGATTATAATAAACCGCTGTTTCTGCGGCTGACTTCCACGTATAGGGGCGGTAATCGAGATCAAAAAATACAGTGACATTGTGCTTGCGGGCGAACTCCAAAGCGACAAACACAGCCTCACGGGACGGACTTTGTGCCAGTGCAGTACCTGAGATCAGCAGTGCCTTGGACTTCCGAATATACTCTTCCGAGATCTCCTCCGTACTCAGCAGCAAATCAGCCACATGATCCCGGTACATCAGAATGCTGCACTCCTGAGGGCTCTTTATTTCAGTAAAAGCAAGCCCAGTCACTGCACCAGTCTGGTCAACACTCACCTGGCTATCGTCAATGCCATTCCTTTGCAGATAAGTTCGGATAAAACGGCCCATCTGATCATCGGATATCTTACCGATAAAGCCAGTGCGCATCCCTAGCCGTGCTGCTCCAATTATGATATTGGCAGGAGAGCCGCCAACATATTTGGTAAAGGTCAGTGTCTCTTCCATTGGTCTTCCGGTTTCATTAGCGTTCAAGTCAATACAGAGCCGACCGACAGCGATTAAATCCAGCGGTCGTGCAGGATCGAACTGTAAACCGTTCATTATGACGCCTCCTTGAGAAAACTTCAGTGAAATGGATTAATGAGAAACAACAATCATCGGGGGATGGGTTAAGCGCTTAACCTAATTTCCATTAGTATAGTTTAGAAATTGGAGTTTGGCAATCCTGAACTTAAACGAAGTTGGGATCTGAACTCATGTATCAGAAAAAAGCAAAGAAAAGACCTGTATCTCGCCGCTAAGCGAAGTACAGGTCTTCAGATAGGAGTCGGCGTTCTTACTCCGTTTGTAGAGTTTGTGTCTTCCTAATGCGGTGCCGGTCCGGTGGAATGGCGGACTATCAGTTCCGGCATCAGCATGATCTTGCGCTTAGGACTATCGGGATTGTCGATAGATTCGTTCAGCAGAATCATCGCCTGTTCCGTCATCTCACGCAGAGGCTGAGCAATACTGGTCAAGGTGGGATGGCAAATTTCAGCCAGCATTGTATTGTCAAAACCCACTACGGACAGATCACGGGGAATTGACAAGCCTGCGCTGCGCGCCTCCTTCAATATCCCAATCGCGAGCAGATCGTTGCAAGCGAATATCGCGGTCGGCCGGTCTTCCTGCGCCTGAGCTAGCATCGCGGCAGCCGCTTTGCGGCCGTTCTCCAGCGTGGCTGAGGTATGCGTGAGATTAGCCGGATTGTCAAAGCCAACACCTGCTGCCTTGAGCGCATCCATAAAGCCTTCCACGCGCAGCTTACTCCCCGGTAAATTGTCAGAGATAACGCCGAGCCTGCGATGGCCCAAGGACAACAGATATTCTGTCGCCTGATAGCCTCCCTTATAGTCATCCACCGTGACGCTGTTGCTCTCCATCATCCGGATATCAGCCGAAAATAACACAAGCGGCACGTGATCAGCCAGCAGGCGGCGGACCATATCCGGATTCCCTGTATGAGAAGCAATGATTATACCGTCCACCCGTTTGCGCAGGAGCAGTGAGATATACCGGGCCGCCTTCTCATCATCCCGGTCTGTACTGCATACAATCAAGTCGCTTCCCTGCTCCTGAGCATAATCCTCAATACCTCGGGCCGCCTCAGCAAAAAAGGGGTTGGAAATATCGGGAATCATCAGCCCGATCGTTCCCGTTCGGCGACTCGTCAGCGCAGAGGCCACCAGACTCGGCTGGTAATTCAGCTCCTCCATGATCCGATGAACCTTCTCCCGTGTCTTATCGCTAATTCTCCCGTTCTTGTTCAACACCTTGGACACCGTAGCGATGGAGACTCCCGCTTCCCGTGCCACATCATATATCGTAGGTTTCATCGTTAGTGAGCCCGCCTTTACGTTCGTACAATCAATCCTATACCTAGATTATAAGGAACTCTTCTGACAGTGTCTATTAAGCGGTGCAAGGGACTCTGTTACTGTGGCGAACATTTGGTCAATACATCGACACAAAGAAGGAGCCTCCGCCTTGCGGAAGCCCCCTTTTCGTGCGTGCTGCTACACTATTCCTTCTTATCCTTCTGGTGTTGCTGCATCTCGAACAGCCATTCATGTTCCGGATCATTATGAAAAACCCATGTGCGGACCGGACCTGCCATCACATTGAGATAATAAGAATCATAACCCGGCGGTGCCGATACAGGATGATAGCCCTCTGGAACCAATACAATACTGCGGTCAGACACCGCCATCGTCTCATCGAGGCTGCGGTCATCATTATACACCCGCTGCACTACAAAACCATGAGCCGGGTTAACCCGGTGGTAGTATGTCTCTTCCAGATAAGACTCAGCAGGTAGATTGTCACAGTCATGCTTGTGCGGAGGATAGCTGGACCAATTGCCGCCACCCGTTCGTACTTCCACGACCAGCAGGCTCTCGGCTTCACTCTGCTCAGGCAAAATGTTGACCACTCGCCGTGACATGCTGCCAGAACCGCGGGCTTCGGCTACAGTATCGCACGGAGCGATCAAACGTGGCGCATATTTGCCCGTTCCTGGTGCAAGGCAAACCGCAAGTTCCAGCTCCGTCAAGGCCGTAACTTCATAATGCCCTCCCGCCGGAATATACACCGCATACGGCGGCAAATCCTCAAATACAGACATACGTTCACCGATCCCGGCGAACAACTGGGCGCCTGCTCTCACATCCGCCTTGCCCGCCAGCAGCACCAGACAGATTTCATTCCCTTCCGCGCTGCGGCTCAGCGTATCCCCAACCTGCAGCTGGTACACTTCAAAACCTACATACTCCCATCCAGCGCTCTCCTTGCTAACTGCCGCTACAAGTCCATCTTTGCCGGGTGCTCCGGCTTTTATGATTAGATTGGACATCTTCACAGACCTCCCCCATCTTCAGCATCTGCATCCGCTTACAAAGCATGTGTCGCCGATATTCCCTCTCCGGCACAAGAAGACAACTTGACCGGAAGCCCGGTAAGATAGGATTCTTTAGCGGCTTCGGCAATCCGTTCCGCCTGTTGCCCATCAAGCCCGCTGCAAATGATAGGCTCCTGCAAGCGGATTGCCCGGGCAAATGCGGCAACCTCTTCCACGAAAGCCTGGTTATACCGCTCGAGAAAGAAATGAAGCGGCTGATCGCGTGTGACCGAAGCAGCGGTTGAAACCTCTACAGTTGTTGGACGGCAGTTGTCGGCGGTGGCTGAGCCGCAGGAACCGAACACCTCCACACGTTGATCATAACCATATACAGCCTTACGGCTGTTATCAATGACGCAGATTGCGCCACTGGCAAAGGTCAGCGTGATGACAGCTGTATCCACATCATCGCAGCGCCCAAACATCGGATCAACGAGATTGGCACCTCGGGTATAAACTTCTGTTACTTCCTCACCCATCAGATAACGGGCCATATCAAAATCGTGAATCGTCATATCCATAAACATCCCGCCGGAAGACCGCACATAAGCCTCACCCGGAGGCTGCGGATCACGTGATGTGATCTTCACAACATGTGGACTGCCTAGCTCTCCTGACTGAACCAGTTGCTTAAGTTTGCGGAAGCTAGGGTCCATTCGCCGGTTGAAGCCGACCTGTAGCAATACACCCTCATCCTCCACTATCTTCAGTGCCTGGTGGGTAAACTCCGACGACAGGCTGATCGGCTTTTCACAGAAAATATGTTTCCCAGCCCGGGCTGCTAGCTCAATCCAAGAGGCGTGGGTATCCGTAGGTGTGCAGATAAACACAGCCTCGATCTCAGGGTCATTCAGAAGGTCTTGCCCATTCACAAATGCAGAGCCAAGATTCCGGCTCTCTGCCCAGACCAGCAATTCCTCACTTACCACAGCCTCCGCAATGGATTTCAACTTAAACGACGGCATTACACGCAGATTATCTGCATGAAGCCGGCCAATTCTGCCTGCCCCAATAATGCCAACTACGATCGGATTTACCATGTTTGCTTATCCTCCTTCAAGGTAAGCGCTTAACCATCCCGAAAATAGTATACTCCAAGCACCAGCGAAGTTACAAGCAAATATTTCTCCAGCTTTTTTGACTCTCGCCTTAGCTATTTACTCAACCTCAACAGTAATGTAACGCTTCACCTAGTGCGACTAAAACCATGGCCTGCCCGTAGGCCATGGGGGCAATAATGATTTGCTTATAATCTTCTTTTGCAGCACCAATCGGAGTGCCGCCGGATACACCAAGCACCGTGCCTTCATCGTCAATTCTGTCCAGCACCGCCCGGATCGCTTTCAGGGCATGACCTGCATACGATTCCGGCAACAACCCCCTGCGTGCGCTATGCAAAATACCCGCTGCGATAGCTGCTGAGCCTGACGTTTCAGTATAACTGCTAGAGTCGTCCAGCAGCGTATGCCATAATCCGTCTCCGCTCTGGCAGGCTAATAAAGCTGTTGCCTGTGCGTTCAGGATCTGTTGGAGATATTCAAACACTCCACTGTCCAGATACGGCCCCATCAAATCCAGGTATTCAGGCAGGCCGAGTGTAAACCAGCTATTACCCCGGCACCAGAAGGCTTCGCTGAAATTATGCCGGCCGCCAAAATGCCAGCCATGAAAAAACAGCCCTGTCTTTTTATCATACAGGTATTTGATATGCAGCAGCAGTTGGTAAAGCGACGCTTGCCGCCATGCGGAATTATCGTATTTCACACCCATTTTTGCCGTGAACAAAATAGCCATAAATAACGTATCAATCCAGATTTCATTATCGTTGAGCGTAACTTCATCCTTGCTCGCTCCTGTTGTGACATGCTGATAACCAGACTCCTTCGTCCGCGGCAGGCCATGCATCAACCACTGCACCCATTCCAGGCTTAATTCCTCCGCTTCCTTCAGTTCCATCAATGACAGCAACGGCGCTGTTGTATTGATATTCCGGCTCGGCAGCCCCTTGCCCAGCTGCTTGCTCATCCAAAGCTTGGCATATTCTTGATAACGCTCATCCTTGAAATGCTGCTCAAGCTTTTGAAGTCCGTAAAGCCCCACTCCCTGCGGCCAATCCCATTCCTCCATGCCAAAATCACGAGCAAAATACCCCCGTCGTCCCGCATCCTCCCCTAAATTTTGCAGTTCGGCTTCGTTTTCCGGCCGCTCCAGCTTCAGCAGCTTATCCGTCACGCGGTTCAGCTTTTCAATGATCTCAACTTTACTAATCCGGCTGTTGTTCATCTGTTTTCCGCCCCTTCGCCTGCCATTTTGGGTCTTCCCTCATGTTGGCTAGTTCCTTCACCCGTAATATATCAAACCATTCCATACAAAAACTACTTTATATTTGCTGTAATAACCCTCATATATTGCAAATCTTGCTTTTCTGAACATATAATAAGTGCATATTACAGAATAAGGCGGTGAGAGCATTTGCTTGAAAGCGACTTACTGTACGAACAAGGATATAGCGTACGTATCAACACGCCCGTTGATCCCCTTTTTTACTATTTTGATTATGACCAGCGTTCTCACGATATCAATATGGAGTTTCAGCATTTTCATGATTTTTACGAGATTCATATTTTAATGGATTCCCGAGCCACTCATATTATCGATGGGAATGTCTGCGCCCTCCAGCAGTATGACATCGTGCTCCTGCGTCCTTATCGGATGCATAAGACACAATATCCGGAAGGGCCGCCGTTTAAGCGGCTGATCATAAACTTCGCCATGCCCAAGGATATACCCGGTTTAGAGAACGCTTACAAAAGTATGTTTCTCTCATTTTGGGAAGAAATACCGATCTACCGTTTGCCAAAAGAGTTGCGCAAAGCCGTGTTTGATCCTCTTAACGCTATCTTCACCTTATCACACAGCACTTCACCATTAAATCCAGTACTGATTCACAGCCTTTTCCAACAGTTTCTATGTGCTTTATACCAGCGCAGGGATCAGAACAGCTATGTCCCAGAGGAGATCGGAAATGCCATTATGCAAAAAATCTACTCGATCACCGCATACATCCATAGCCATTACAACAGCGAGTTATCCCTTGATTTCCTCGCTAAAGAGTTCTTTATCAGCTCCTATTATTTATCACACCAATTTAAGTTAATTACCGGCTCCACGCTGACAGAATATATTCAGATGACCCGGGTCCGTAATGCCCAGCAATTGCTGATTTACACCCGCCTGAAGATTTCCGAGATCGCCGGGCAATGCGGATTCAACAGTTTCTCCCAGTTCAACCGCATATTCAATAAACTTAGCGGGGTCTCCCCATCCGAGTTCCGCAAGAATCAGATCACATCCAACACTGCTTCGACCACACTGTCCTATTGATGTACTTGCTTACCTAGTTACAAAAAATCCGCTGTGCGTCCGACAAATCTATCCACCCTCTAAATAAACATATTGAGCAGTAACGGAGGCAATGTTTAGACGCAAAAGAGAGACAAAGGGAAAGGAATGGCAAAAGTGATGGTGCAGGCGCACAGACGTTGGTACAGATGCTGGTACTGATGTAGGTGCTGGTGTAGGTGCCTGTAGTGATATAGGTGCTAGGTGCTCCTAGTGATGTAGGTGCTAAGTGCTCCTAGTGATGTAGGTGCTAGGCGCTCGTAGTGATATAGGTGCTGGTGCTGGTGCTGGTGCTGGTGCTGGTGCTGGTGCTGGTGCTGGTGCAAGGGTAGTCACGTTTAACTGTATTTCATACAACTATTTTTTCACGCATCACGCCACCATTAGATATAGCTGTATTTGGTGCAACTATTTCCTTGGTTTTTTCGCCTCTAAGCAACATCTCGAGGTTTTAGTTGTACAGAATACAGCTAAAGTCCGAAGATTCACTATTTCATACGGAATAGTTGTACAGAATGCAGTTACTTCTCAGATCCCAGCAAAACTCCTTCTCCCAATTGAAGATAATCCGCCCAAACAAGTCTCAGCTCAGCAAGCCACCGCAAATCAAAAAAACAGGCAGCAATTCTCCACTAACCGGAGAATCGCTGCCTGGCTCTAACTTCAATTACACCTTAAGCCGTACGTTCCGTTGCTTTGAGACGCAGCGCTTTTTTCTCTTTCGACTTCGCCACTGGCGGTTTCAGAGAAATCGCGATGATGCAGGCCAGCAGGCACAAGAGGCCAAAGATAACAAAGGTTGGTTTGAACCCGCCTAGGAAGACGGCGATAAACGAACCGGAAAGGGCACCAATACCAAAACCTTGGTAGACGATTCCGTAGTTCTTACTGTGATTTTTCAGTCCGAAGAAGTCGCTGACAATGGCCGGGAACACCGTGATATTCCCGCCAAAGCAGAACGCAATGGCTGCTACACAAGTGAAGAAAAGTCCGAAATTCAGGGTCGCGTAGCTGAGGGTCAGCATAGCCGCCGCAGTTACAGCAAGTGATGCGCCTACCAGCTTCAAGCGACTCATTTTGTCAGATAAAGCACCCAGAATTAAACGTCCCGCTGTATTAAAGATCGCAATCATAGCCACCGCACTAGCTGCTGTCTGTACATCAAGTCCAGCCAGCTGCACGCCGATATCTTTTACAATACCGATCAAATACAGACCACACATACAAGCGGTGAAAAAGATGATAAATAGCAGATAAGCTTCTTTTGTCCGCAGCATTTCTTTGACCGTATAGTCTTTCGGTGAACTCATTACTGCAGCTGTCGTTGAACCCGCTGGTGCTGGGGCCGCTTGAACCGGAGCTTCTCTTACGAGCAAGGAACCGATTACAATCATGCCCATAACAATCAAACCCCAATACATAAATGTATTAGACACACCCACTGAGTCAATCAACCCGCCGTTAATATATTTAAAGATCAAACTCCCTGTTCCATAAGCACCAACGGACACGCCGGAGATTAAACCTTTATTATTCGGAAACCATTTAATTAAATTAGATAATGAAGTGATATAAGCTGTCCCATCCGCAAAACCAACGATCACCCCAACCAATAAATAGAACATGAAGAGTGAATTGGCCTGCGAGCTAAGGATCAATCCTAGTCCGAGCACAATCCCAGCAGTAGCAGTCAAACGGCGAAGCCCGAAACGATCCTGCAGCTTCCCTGCGAACAAGGTCGCGAAAGCGAGTGCAAAGCTCGTTATAGAAAAAGTAATCGAAACGGAGTTAAGCTCCCAGCCAAATTTTGTTACCAGATGCGCATTAAATAAACTCCATGTATAGATGGTACCTAGACCCATTTGCATAATTACTGTACCTAATACGATTAGCCACCGTTTGGTACTTTTGCTGTCCATTGTCGTAGTCATGGTCTTTTCCTTCTTTCTCTCTCGTTGTCTGCTACAAGAGCTTCTATCGCCTCTTTATTGTAGCTAAACCAGCCGATGTTGAGAGAAATCCGGCATGAGATGACGGAAATGAAGAATGAATTGCATTTATAAGCGCATAATCTGCCTGAATTCTTTTACCTTACTGCGACTTACCGGCACCTCAAAATCCAAATCATGCAGGCGCAGCAAATACGTATTATTGAACCACGGGATGATTTCCTTGATCTTGGACAGGTTAACAATATAGGAACGATGGCAGCGAAAAAAACGATCCTGCGGCAGCCGCTGAAAGAAATCGCTGATACTAAGTGCCATGCTGTATTCCTCACCTTTAGTCATCACACTTGTGCTTTTTTCCTGCGCGGAGGCGTAATAAATATCGTCGGCATTCACTACGATAATCTTTTCATTTTTCCACAGATTGACCTTGTCACTGACCGGATTACGTTCTTCTTCCCCATGTCGTCCACGGCTGGCAAACGCATTTTCCAGCTTGTGCAGCATGGCTTTGATGCGTACCTCACTATAAGGCTTAAGAATATAGTCAAAAGCTTCAATCTCAAACGCCTCAGCGGCATGCTCCTTATACGCAGTGATGAACACTATGTAGGGTTTTACCGAGAATCTACTGATATTCTGTGCCAACAGCACTCCGTCGATGGAGGGAATATTAATATCCAGAAAAATCACATCTATCGTATCACTCTGCAAAAATTTAAGCGCGTCCAACCCATCTTCAAACTGTGCCGTTATGTCGATCCCGCTGTGCGTCTCTATTAAATAAGCCAGCTCCTGTCTTGCCAGCTCTTCATCTTCTACGATGATCGCTCTCATTGGTCCTCCTTTTTAACATCAAAAAAAATGTTCGTACCTTTATCCAATCTCTGAATGGTAAGTCCAGTCCCATAGATCAGCTTTACCCGCTGGTGTACATTAAACAGCCCGATTTTATTCTCCGGCATATCGCCAGTATAGACCTTCTCTATCGTTTCCTCGCTGATGCCAGCTCCGGTATCGCGAATGCCCACCCGTACGGTATCCCCGTGGTCTTTTACAGAAATCGTTACTGTTCCTGTCCCTCTTACCTTCAGTATGCCATGTATAATCGCATTTTCTACAAGCGGCTGAATGATCAGACTCGGAATCCGAACCTGAACCTCATCAATATCATAAAGCACGTTAAGCCGGCTTCCAAAACGCGCCTTTTCGATCTCTACGTATTGCTGGACCTGCTGTAGCTCTCGTTTGATATCAATGAATTCATCGGTAAGCTCCAGATTGTATCTCATATAACCGGACAGATTCACAATCAGCTCACGCGCCTTATCCGGATTAATTCGAATCGAGGACGCAATCGCATTCAGTGCATTGAATAAAAAATGCGGGTTAATGCTGGTCTGCAGTGCCTTCAGCTCCGCTTTGTTCGCCATTTCCTTAATGCCTTCCACCCGCGACACTTCCATCAAGGTAGAGATCATTTGCGACAGACCCACGGCCATAGCTTGAAGTGAGTAGGTAATCTTGTGGGCTTTGGTGTAATAGATTTTGAGCGCTCCCGTCACCTCACCCTTTTCCTTCAAAGGAATAATGATCAGCGACTTGATCTGCGGATTCACGTAATCACTATCATCATTACGGATGGTAATTTCACCACTGGACAACGTTACTTTAGTTTCCTCACTGATAATATCGTTAGTTGTCTCATAATCCTCCTCACCCACACCAACATAGGCACGAATAAACCGAGTATCAGTAATCGCTACAGCGTCTGCACCGATATCCTCTTTGATGATCTGGCAGATGGTGTGCAGCGACTCCTGATTAATATTGCGAAAATACGGCAAGGTCTTATTGGCAATATCAAGCGCCAGCTTGGACTGCTTAGCCGCAATCCGTTCCTTCTCACCTTCCACGCTCTGCACTAACACGACAATCAGGCCGACACTAATCTGGCTCATAATCATCGGAAAAGCGATCTTGGACACGATATCCACACCCAGCGACATCGGCTGAGCCATCGCTAGAATGAGCAGCATCGTCAGTGCCTCACAGGCCATTCCCGCCAAAATGCCTGCTATCCAGCGACGCTCACCAGAGGTGCGGCGATAGATTATCCCAGACACTATGCCCGCGGTGATACTCGTAATCAGACAAGGAAGAGAGGTTACCCCTCCGATATCAATCAGAAAACGGTGAACCCCTGAGATGATGCCTGTTATAAGTCCAACCCATGGCCCGAACAAAATCCCGCCAGATACGATGGCGATAATTCGTACATTCACAAGCGAACCTTCCACATTAATTCCGCTATAAGTGCCGAAAATGGCAAATAAGCTGAAGATCATCGTTGCAATAGCAAGCTCTTGCGGAGCGTAACTCCCTTTTTGAAAAACCTCTTTAAACCGCGGCAGACGAGTCAATACAAATAGACACATCAGCAATAACGCAGCTCTTTCCAACAATTGCAGTAATATAGTAAACGTATATTGCACGGTCACCGCCTCCAAAGGTCTCGATGTCGATTCATTATAAAGATAGTTCATGCCTCTGTCCATTCAGCCTGTCCCTTTATACCTCTATTGAAACTCTTGTTGTATGATATTAACAGATTGGAAGCATGAATATTAGGAGGTGGCAGTTTGCGCAAGATAGAACACGAGGCAGATATCATTCAGCTTGTACATAATGATCCCTGGATGATGGATATTTTAGAAAATGCCAGATCGCTACAGTTACCTGACTGGTGGGTTTGTGCTGGGTTTGTACGTTCAAAAATCTGGGATACCTTACATGGATTTGAAGAACGGACCCCTTTGCCAGATATTGATGTTATTTATTATGACGGCAGCAATCTTCATGAGGAAGTGGAAAAGCAATGGGAGGCAAAACTAAGAGATTTAAATCCCCATGTGCCATGGTCCGTTAAGAATGAAGCAAGAATGCATACCATTAACAACCTTGCACCCTATACGTCATCTGTAGATGCCATCTCCAAGTTTCCGGAAACAGCTACAGCGCTTGGGCTTTCCTTAGATGAATACGGTAAGGTTATCCTAACCGCTCCGCATGGGATTGCGGATGTTATTAATGTAGTGTTGCGGGCTACCCCTCATTTCAACAATAATCCAAGCTTACTCCCTATTTATGAAAAACGAATTGCACAAAAAAACTGGCAGGCAACGTGGAAGCAATTGCAGGTCAGCGCTACCTAAAGCTAAGTTGTGTTAGCATCGGAATAAAAAAAACAGCAAGCCTCTGCTACAGAAGGGCTTGCTGCTGTTGCTTTATTACACCGCTAAATCAATACCCACCACGCCTACTACATCTCCCTGACGATTCCGGATTGCTCTAGATAATGTAATACAAGAACGTTTCGTAATCGCAGATACGTAAGGTTTAGAGACATATTCACCTTCATTCATGGCCCCATTCCACCAATCACGCCGCTTAGCATTCAACAAGCCAGCCGCTGGCTCGGAGTAGATAAAGGTTCCATCCGTCCGATTAGACCAAATGGCTTGTACATCTGGAATTTTCTTAATGTAAGCGTTCAAAACACCTTGATGAACTTCAGTATCTGGAGCGTAAAGTTCTTCCTTGGCGGAAATCGTCTCCAAGAGACTCTGCATTTCCTGAAGCCGGGCTGCATATTGGCTCATCTCAATTTCCGCTCTGCCCGCAATGCTAGTAACCGATTGCTGCAAGGATTGCGACTCCGCTAACAGATTGGCGCTGACTTCGTTCAGCTGCCCAATTTGATCCCGCTGCCGTGTCACCTGCTCCAGCGTAAGGTCTACATTGGCAATCGTCTCATTCACGATAGCCACCGCACCGCTCAGCTCCGTTGTCACTTCTACAATCAGCTTGCCCTGCTTCGCGGCAGCATCGATTGTTTCCGTCACGGCGCTGCCTACTTCATCTACTCTCGACGCGATATCATCGAGTCGAAGCTTCACCGTGCCGACCTCGTTCACCCCACGCTCCACTGAGACTTGCTCTTTCGTAACGGATTCCAGCACCTGCTGTACTCCATTATTAATGTCAAGCAAGATGCCTGAGGAGCGGTCTACCGAGCTCTTGCTTTGATCAGCCAGCTGCCGAATCCGGCTGGCCACTACTGCAAATCCGCGGCCCTGTTCACCGGCCCGGGCCGCTTCAATAGAAGCATTCAGCGCGAGCAATGAGGTCTCATTCACAATGGAGTTAATCAATGTATTGATCTCCTCTACCATCGCAATATGATTACTCAGGGTAGTAAACTTAGCTAACATGTCCCCACTCTGTGTTTGCAGATCCTTCATCACCCCATCTGCAATGCTCAGGGAATCTACCATTGCTGTCATTCCTTGCCGGGCATATTGCATATTCGAGCCTAGTTTTTCCGTCAATTCTTCGATATGTGCTGTAACTGAAGCTACACCGCCCATCGTCTGATAGGCCCCTTCAATATTGGCTTTAGCTTCGTTGCTGCGAATCCTTAAATCCGTTTCATACGCGTGTGAATAATCCGCTGTCTGCTGCAGCTGCTCTGTATGGCGGCTGATTTCTTCAAGTGCACCATGCAGCCGATCCGAGGTAACTACAATCTCATTGCCAAGAAGCTCCACTTTGTTCTGTGACTCCTTCAGCAGCGCTTCTTTGCGATAACCGTAGCGGGATGTATTCAGCGAGAACCATCCTAGAGAACCCATAAACAGAATAATCACCAGCTTATGAATCCAGAGCATGTCAATCAATAAGCTGTACACACTGACAAGAAGCAACAGGACGACTACAAAAATCTGGTTTGGACGGATCTGCATCTTCAATTCCACTCCACTCGATTGATGTTATGTATTCTAACATTATATCAGCAGAGTTAATTAAAGGAAATACTTTCTATAGTATTCCTTTTCGTTCAATCATTCCCCGGGCCAGGCAATCTCCCCTTATAAAGATGCTTGTTGAACTCCCGCTTCCAAGAAAGCCATCAAGAGGAAACCTGAGCTTATTGTCGAATATATAAGCATATTGCCACTGGAAAAGAGGATCACATTATGCGCGCCACACCTCAAACTCCTCGTCAGACCTATTGGAATCGTGTGCTTCTCAATTCATTCTGGATCATCCTGATTGTGTATTTAAGTATTCAGTTCATTGTTTCTCTATCCTTATGGAGCCAGCGTCCGGAAACCCCAACCAGGAACGATTATATTGAGCACTCGTTGATTTCTGATTCCATCATAGTGAGTTTGATCATTATTCTAGAAGTAATCTATAGATGGAGGCCTCTGTGGGCCCAACTCGCCATTACGGTTGCAAGCCATCTATTTGCGGTTTTGATTATCGTCAATCTCAGCGATGAGTTGCATGTTAAATCATTAATTATGCTGTTCCCGCTACTAGTCTCGATGATCTATCTGAAGAGCAGTTATATGATAGCCACTTCTGCTATTTCTCTACTGTACACGATCATTTTATTCATCAGGACACCCATTCACGAGTACTTACCGATCACCCAAACTATCATTATCGCTCTTATTTTTGCAGGCACTGCTTTGGCAGGTTTTGCAGTAATCGTTCGTGGACGTGATTTGATGCAATCCCTGCAGAACTCCGTTAAGTCAGAACAGGAATTACGCATTCAGAATATAATTATGGATCGTCTATCTAAGATAGACCCCCTGACTGATCTGTATAATCACAAGACTTTTCACGAATATTTAGGTTGGCTAATTGAGCATCAGCAGAGTAATCCATTCTCCATGCAGCTTGCCGTTATGGATATCGATAATTTCAAAAAAGTAAATGATTGCTATGGACACTCCGTTGGAGATATCGTATTACAAAAAGTCGCAGCGATTCTGCTCGAGTATATCGGTCCTGATGATTTCGCCGCGCGGTACGGTGGCGAGGAATTCATTGTCATTTTGACTACCAAAACCTTTGAGCGATCCTATGAAATCATGCAACAAATTCTAGCCAAAGTAGCCGATACCCCTTTTGCCGAAATGGAAGGTAAAAGCATAACCGTCAGTATCGGGATGCATGATTACACAGGCGCAGACTCCAAAAATTCCACTTTTCAGCAGGCTGATGATGCACTTTACGAAGCTAAAAACACCGGGAAGAATAAAATTGTCATCAGCTAGTGACAAGCTCCACAGACACTGTTTATCTGTCGGAGCTTGTTTTTTTGCAAAGACTTAATCTCAGAAGCATTACACACCAAAAACCCCCACCTTGTAGATGAGGGCTGTGTATCAACTGCTATATTCCGTAACGCTTCTGCGGTTCCAAAAGCTCCACCACTTCCTGCTTCGGAACAGGTCTGCTAACCAGATACCCCTGTACCTTATCGCAGCCCGATTTTCTGAGGAAATCCAGCTGGCTGATCTCTTCCACTCCCTCCGCAACGACCTCCAGCCCCATATTGTGTCCCAGCTGTATAATGGTCTGCACAAAAGACTGGCTGTAAGCTTTTTCCGAAAGCGAATCGATAAAGGTTTTATCCATTTTAAGCGTAGAAATCGGCAATTGCTGCAAATAACTAAGAGATGAGTACCCCGTTCCGAAATCATCCAGCGCAATACGAATGCCTTGGGATTTGAGGAATTGAAGCTTATTCACGATACTCTCAAACGATTCCATAAAGATAGACTCGGTGATTTCCAGTTCAAGACAACTAGGCTTTAGCCCGCTTTCAGCCAGACTTTCCTGCACCATCTCGACGAAATCATCCTGCAATAGTTGAATAATGGAAATGTTAACTGATATCTTGTAAGGAATGCCCATACGATCTTGAATGCCCTTCATAAAGATGCACGATTCCCTAAGCACCCATTCTCCAATATAAATAATCAGCCTGGAATCCTCGGCGATTTTGATAAAAGAAAGTGGAGATACAAAGCCCAGCGTTGGACTATTCCAGCGAATTAAAGCCTCAAAACCAGAGATTAATCCAGACTGGATATCCACCTGCGGTTGATAATATAGCTCAAACTCATTATTATTCATGGCACTGCGCAAATGCTTCTCTATATTCATCCGTTCATTAAACGCAGTATGCATGGATTTGTCATATACCACATAAGTCCCCTTGCCATCCTCTTTTGCCCGGTACATAGCGACATCCGCATTTTTTAAGATTTGCTCGGTGGTCTCCCCATCTTCCGGATAAAAGGAAATTCCGATGCTTACGGAAACGTACAAATAACTCTCTCCGATTAAAAAGGACTGCCTGAACGCTCTCATGATACGCTCCGCCAGGTCTAACACATCCTCGTGGTCTTCTATATCCTTAATAAAAATCACGAATTCATCCCCACCGAGCCGAGAGAGCATATCCCCTTCACGCACCAACGACTGCAGCCTTTTGCTAGCCTTCTGAATGAGAACATCACCGGATTTATGCCCTAAGGTATCATTGATGTATTTAAAATTATCGGTATCTACGAACAACAGCGCCGCCTTGCCTCCTGAACATTGCAGATATTTCTCCATAGATTCCAGTAGACATACACGGTTGGGTAAATTACTAAGCTCATCCACATAAGCTAGACGATGCATGTGTTTTTGATTCTCCACCAGCATATCGTATTGCTCTACAAGCTCCTGCTGTGTGGCTGTTAGCTGTTCATAGGTTGCCTCAAGCTCCTGATAACTGTTGCTCAGCTTTAGCTCTACCTGCTTCCGCTTACTAATATCAATCAGTGAACCGATAAATAACACAACTTCATCCTTTGGATCAACGATAGCTTTACCACTTACCTCAAACCAGACGAATTGATTATCTTTGGTCCGCATGCGGTATTCCGTCTCGTAGATAGGGGTTAAACCTGCCAGATGATCATGTCTTGCCTTTTGGGATGATGGCTGGTCATCGGGATGAATAATACTAAGCACCCCATTTTCGAATGAATTAATTTCATCCTCCGTATAGCCCATGAGCTTGTACCAGCGATCCGATAGATTATACAGTCCTGTCTCCCAATCAAGCTCCCACATGTAAGCACCAGAACCCTCTGTCGCGAGACTGAACCGTCGTTCACCTACCTGCAGCTTAGCAAATTGCTCCTGTAGCTCGACCTCTGTCGCTGACAGCTCTTCGTAAGTAGCTTCCAGTTCCTCATAACTTTGCTGAAGCCTTAGCTCATTTTGTTTGCGCTCATCGATATCCACTCCTACAAGCACAAAAATATCAGCTGCCTGCTTATCCAATCCTTTTAACAAGGTGGTCCGAAATGAAAAATACCGCGCTGCTGGCGAATTGTCCGGAAGTTTATGCTCAATATTATCAACATAGTCAAGCTGAACTGCCCTTTCCAGCAGATTCCGAATAGCCGCCGTACTGCCTGCCAGACCCTCGATATCCTCAATGTTTTTGCCCACTACTTCATTCTCGCATAGGCCCGTCATTCGCTCAGCGTAATTGTTAAACCGAACTACCTTTTTATCCGCCTGCACAGCCCAAACCACCATACCGCTATGCTCTATTACATCCTCAAAAAATTGCTGTTCCGAATAAACCGCACGCCGTAAGTGATTAATATACATTTTTAGCAAAACCGCACTAATGATTAGAAGACCAAGCAGAATAATGGCTCCCACAATAAATCTATTGCGCATCATAACTTTATAATAATCTGAATGAACGAAGAAATAGTGCTGATACAGCTCTTCAAAAGCACCGGAACGATGCAGTCGATCCAATCTCTCGTTAACATAAGTTACTAGCTCCGGAGCGGATTTACTTATTGCAAAAGCAACATCCCTAGGGTAGAGATTGCTCATTTTTTTGATAATACTCCCCTTCAATTTCTGTTCAGCAATCAGATAATCGATCACTTCCTGATTCTCAAATAGAAGGTCGATTTCCCCAGTTTCTAAAGCCTTCAAGGCCTCAGGAGTCGTTGCATATTCTATGTAATTTGTAATCCCCACCTTGCTGTTCAGCACGGTTGCAGAATACTGTCCATTCCCTAATCCAATCTTGTAACTTCCCAACGTCTTTAAATCGATCTCATCCTCAAGCTCTCGCCTCGCATAGATGGAAATATAGTTTTTAATAACTGGATCTGAAAATAACACCTCTTGGTTACGCGACTCCGTAATTGCCATAAGACCTGCTATCTCAATATCTCCTTGAATCAGCCGACTGTAAACTTCATCCCATTGCCCAGTACTGTAGTGAATAAGATAATCCTGCTTCTCAAAAATCATCGTGCTCAAATTAATATCAAACCCGGTCAAATACCCATTTTCTACATATTTATACGGTGGATATTCCAGTTCTACTTGGTACCTTATATCCTCTCTTTCGGCGTGAGCGGCTGTAGGAGGTACGAGCAAAAGCAGAAAAATAATCAGAAGCAACATTGTGCACCGCTTCATTGCCCAATTCCCCTTTTTGCAAAAATTTAGAATTTAAAGCATTATTCTAAAAAGTATTCGACAAAATATGGTAAGATTCCTGCTAATTCTTTCCTAAAACCACACATTATACGCAAATCCCCATCTTTCGATGGACTCTTTTATTTGTAAATGATAAAAGTTACGAAGTCTTGATTTTTATATTGCTTTTTACATAGAAAATGTGGATAATAGCAATAACGACAAAACGATGATAATGATTATCATTATTATAAGCGTTAATAATTTCAATTTACTATATTTAAGTTAAAAGGAGACTGATCACCCATGAACGTTACCTCTACCCGAACAACATTACAGGTTGACGATTATCTGGATCTGCTCAATCTTGCCGTTAAAGTTGGAGATTTGAAATGGCAAAAAGAAATTAAATCCAGACTGCAATACATTCTCTGTCTGCCGACAAGATAATGCTTCTGAATATACGCCGTGTTCCCTTATTGGGAGCATGGCTTTTTTTGTTGGTATGCCGACATACTATATAATAATAGGAGTATCTCCAGGTCACCTGATGGTTAATGATATAGTATAATTATCAGCATAATATATAGAATAAAAAGCCCTTCAGATCGGAGCGTGTCAGCTTGAAAAAGTATATAGCTTTATTCTTAATGCTCAGCCTGTTATGGATACCCGGTGCATATGCCGCTGGAATTCCTGCACAGCAGGGATTCGTTACCGATAACGCTGAAATGTTCAGTTCCGCAGAAGCCGCGTCTATTTCTGCTACCGCTACTGGAGAACTCCTGACCATCCATTTACTCACTGTAGATTCCACAGACGGTACTCCAGCTGATAAGTATGCAGACAAGGTTTACGACTCGTGGAAACTGTCCACGCGGGATCTTCTACTGCTGATCTCCGCTGGTGACCAGTCCATTGAGCTAAATTTCTTAAATCCAGGCTTTCAAAGCTCGTTAAATACTTGGTCTAAGAATCAGGGAGGGTCCTCGGGAAGTTCAGCCATCCAAAAACTGCTCGACACTTATTTCATTCCTTATGCCAAAAAAGGGGACTTCGCTGGCGGGACAAAGGCTTTGATTAATGCCATCCATTCTATTGGAGATCGTGCCGGCAATACTGGAGGAACCGCAGGAAGCGGGAGCGCAGTCGGCGCCGGGAATGGTGTAAACCGCTCCAGCAGCTCCATGTTTATGATTGCAGCGATTCTTATCGGAGCCCTTCTAATCCTCCTTGTACTCTTTGTAGTGGTTACGGGCCTGCGTCGTCGCAAGCAGCTTAGCGAGCAACAGAAACAGTTATCTAATTTAATGGTCCAGGCAAATCGGGCACTGGAATCGCTAAATCCTTTTCAAGGGATCGTTCAAGGCAAGACGGGAGAGCTAGTCGAGGGTATTTCTAAGCGGCTGTCTGCCAAGCTCGTTGAAATCTCTGCACTACAAAGCGAAGGTCAAGGCGTTCAGCCGGCATTTTATCGCTTGGCTGCCCTCAAGACAGCTGTGAAACAATTACAGCTGACCGAAGCTTCCTTCCGCGCAGCGCTTGAAGAGGAAGAGAAACACATTGCTGTCATCAGCGAAGCTGACCGCAATGTCAAACAGCGTATTACAGAGCTGAAAGAGGATACGCCGGAGCTTGAAGAGCAACTGCAAGGTGCAGTTAAAGAAACCGGATATGAGCTTCAAGAAATTGTAGAGGAACTTAAGGAGCTTGCGGAGGAGACAGCTAAGGCAGACCAATTAGAGCTTTTTGATCCCATTGCTGCACAAGAGGTTACCGAGGATGCACAGGAACGTCAGGAAAAGATCGAACAGGATCTGAAGGATGTTGATCTCTATGATGATAAGCTAAACAAATTCCCTACGGTATTAGCTGCGGCACGTGCCAAAATCACCGGGATCATTGAACAGAATTCACTGCACAATATGAAGGTTAAGCCATATGATCACCTGGAGCAGGCCCGCGCAGAATCGTTGACTCTTGAAGCGCCACTGCGTATAGGAGATATGGATGAGGTGCGCAGAATCGGCGCCAGTCTAGACCTTCTTCTGGATGAAGCTATTGCTATGACAGAGCAACAAGCACTGCTGCGGCAGAATAACCGTAGAGATCTAGAGACATTCCGCACCACATGGAGCCATTTGAAACAGCGGCGAGACGAGCTGCAGGCACGAATTACAGAAGCACGTGTACATTTCGAAGAACAGCATGTAGCTACTATAGAGAATATTCTGACGGAGTGGAGCACACGTCTTCGGGAAGGCGCAGGTGAAGTGGCGCAAATTGAGAACTGGACCAGTGATGAACGGGGCGAATATGACAAGGCCCACGATGCGCTGGAGCGCTTGCTGTCATTGCAGGATGAAGCTGGCCGGCAATATGACGGTGTCTCTGAAAGTCTAAATGTATTAAATGAAAGACTTGATAAAGTACAACGTCTCTTCTCCGAAGGACAAAGCCGGGTAGAGACGACCCAGCGAATGCTGCACAGCAGAGGCTTGTCTTCCAGAATCCGCTTTGAGTTGTCCTTATTGCCGGAATATAGCCAGTTGGAGCAACGGCTGGCATCCCGGCCTTACAACCTGGAGGAACTGGAATCGATTGGCCGCGCTTATGACGCTCAGATCACTTCCTTTGTGAATGAAGCGAACCGAATCATTCGCCAAAAGGAAGAGGAAGAACGGCTGGCCCAGCTAGCCATGATGAGAGAGCAACAGCGGCGTGCACAAGCCCGTAAACGAATGTCCTCTGGTCCTCCTTCTTCAGGTGGATTCGGTGGGGGACGTTCCTCCGGCGGCTCTTCCTGGGGCGGTGGCGGCAGTGGCGGCAAATCCTCCGGCGGTTCTTCTTGGGGCGGTGGCGGCGGCAAATCCGGTGGAAATTCATCGGGTGGCTCAAAGTGGTGATTCCTCACACTTAGATGCAAATGGATATACAAAAAGACTCTTTCGCCTATATCTGGCGGAAGAGTCTTTTTAATTATGAATTATTGCTGTTTCATTTGTGGTATGAATGTGCCATTGGAAGATAAATTGTAACGGCTGTGCCCACTCCCTTTTCACTAGCTATTGCCACATATCCTCTGTGGGCAGTCACGATTTTTTTGACAATCATGAAGCCAAGTCCATTCCCATCGCCTCTGGTCGTGTGAAAGGGCTCCCCTAATTTCTCCAGAACTTCCTTGTTCATACCCTCTCCATTATCGGTAAAGGTAATCACCTGGAATTCATCCTTCACATCAAGAGTTACTGTAATGCTCCCGCCAAAAGGCAAAGCTTCCATTGAATTTCTTAGGATATTCAGGAAAATCTGCTTAATCTGATTGCGGTCACATTCGATCTCAGCATCATAATGGATCTTTGTATTCAACGCTATATTATTCATCTCCACCTGAATCGCGAAGATATTCAATACTTCCAGAAGGATCGTACTACATTGTTCAGTCATATAATGCGCAGCCTGTGGCTTACCCAGAATAAGAAACTCGCTCACAATGAGATTCATTCTTTCCACTTCTGACATAATGAGATCATAATGCAGCAGACGTGAATCTTTATTAGCCAGTTGAAGCATCCCTTTCACCGTAGTCAGGGGATTGCGGATCTCATGTGCAATGCTCATGGCCAGTTGTCCTGCGACCACTAGCTTTTCTGTATTGCGCAGCACTTCTTCCGTTCTTTTCATCTCCGTGATGTTGCGCAAACTTCCAATCACACGCGCTAAATAACCATTCGCATCGTAAACGGGTAGTACATCTAACATATAATGCTCGAACAACCCGTTTTTCTCCTGAATCACTTCTAACCCGGCACATGCGACATGATGTATGATGACATGTTGAAAGTATGCGCCCACATTCCTAATTTCAAAGACACTAGTTCCAACAACAGACTCTTGATGCTCACCACCCAAATGAAGCATGGCTAAACCGTTCTCATTTATATTCACGACTGTTCCGAATTGATCTGTTATGATTACCCCTAAGTAATTGGTCTCTAGCAAAATCCGATTTAATAATTGCAGCTGAGAATTTCCTCTCCGCAACAAAATCTCACGTTCAATCGAGTCAGCCATCGTACAGAGCAGAGGCAGCAAATGGGGATGGGCTACATCTATATCTGCCATAAATGAAATTGTACCTAAGATTTCCTGCCCATTTTCTTTATAAAATGGAGCCGTACAGCATACTAAATGATGCAAAATATGATGGAAATGGTCTCGTCCTGTCAGCTGGAATGGCCTCTGATATTCAAGGGCTAAAGCGATTGAATTGGTACCCACCTCTTTGTTCATCTGCACGCCTTCTTTGATGCCTACCTGTCCTACGAGATCAATAATCGTTGCATCTCCCTGGAACGCCAATAGATAACCTGCATCATCCGAAATCGTAATTAGGATCGGGTTCCCCTTTACTGAGGACAGAAATTTTTTGACAAAAAATTCGATAACCTCAATCACTTCACTATATACGCTAAGCTGCGCTCCCAATTCATCAGCAGAATATCCCTTTGCAAAGACAGGCGGTTGCTCAGGATCAATTCCTTGGTCTATACAATGCTGATTGGAAGCCTTAATAATGGTCTCATCCGTCAGTATCCCTGTTGTCTCATCCAAAGCCCTTACCCCATTCTGTATGAATCTTCAATTTTGCATTGCATAATTATGTATTCTACCTCTCTCCCTCTAATCCTTTTCAATCCTTAAAAATCAAATAATCCCAATGTTAAAAAATAACTTTCTGCACAAAAAAACTCCACCCCTGTAAAAGAGCGAAGTTTTGGAGGATTATTATTTTCTGTTTTTCTGTTAATGCTTAGTGTCATCCAAAAAAGGTTTATTCACATAATAATACATTACCCCCATCAGTACGCCACCGCCAATTAAATTGCCGATCGTAACGGGGACAAGGTTATGGAACACTCCATACCACGATACCGTTCCGGGATGATCAAGTACAAGCGCAATCGCAAAGGTACACATATTGGCAATACTATGCTCATAGCCGGAGATGAAAAAACAGAATACGAATAAGACCATTGCGAACATTTTGGCCCCATCGCCTTTCATATTCATGGGTATAAAAAAAGCCATACAAACGAGCCAGTTACAAAGAATGGCCCGAAAGAAAAGCTGACCTGCCGGGGCTTCCATCTTATGCTCCACTACATATAACAAAAATCCGTTTACATCTGAGCTATAGAACAGTCCTGTCAAAAAAATCAGTAAGGCAAAAACGGCAGCTCCAAGAATATTACCGATATAACTCATGATCCACATGCGGACAACCTCAGACCATTTCATTTTCCGTCTTAGTGCCGTGTATGTGTAATAAAAAGTATCTCCGGTGAATAAATCCCCACCACCAAAAGAAATTAGAATAATAGCCGCTCCAAAAGTTATCGCAGCCATTGGATATGCAAAGGGGGATTGCTCCATAAAGAAATAGTTGCCTGTCTTAAAGGCTACAATTACACCGAATCCGATAAACATACTGGCCAGCATGGCTCTGGCAATATAGCGCATTACGCTTTGCCGGAATATCTTCTGTTTCTTAAGTGCTAAATGTTCAACCTGAAGCAGCGCCTCGTTCTCCATGTGACCTCCTTAGGGATTTTGGTATTTCCAGCTGATTATGGGCTAATCGTACAGCCTTGCGTTATTATACCCAATAACCCGCTGGAAATTACTTGAACCAATTCACGCCAAAAAATCCCTGAATACTTACGGGGAAGCGAAGCTACCTCTTGCTAATTGTCTTCATTCATTTTAGCAATGGCTTCTGCTTTTTCACTGCTGGCGACGATGATAAGCACGAGTATCAAACAGCCTAAAACCATAGCCTATCCCCACTTCCTCCACATGTAGTCTTGTGACAACTTATGTATGTGGATAGGGCTTTATGTTTGGCTACAGCAAACTTCGTTTGATTAGATCGCGTTTACGCCTATACAGCAGGTGAAGCAAACTACCCCATAACCAAAAAAAAACAGAGCAGCGAGCCCCCAGAAACGAAGGCTCACTGCTCTGCTATATTTTTACGGTCTTTTTTTAACTAATTAGTTCAAGAAACTGCTCAGTTGGCTCTCTGCTTCACCTTGTTTCAGCGCCTCAGGCTTGTCCGCTTCATTGAGACCTAGACGATTGCCCAATTGGGTATTGATCGTCGTCATTTTGGATGTATAATCCTGGCAGCTCTCGATAATACGACGGTTTGACTGTTCCGAAGTGTCTAATGCGCTAAGCAGATCGCCGATCGCTTGATTCACGGCTTCCATAGACATGGAAGGTTTGGATAGAAGCTCGGTCGTTTTTTCTGTAGTCGTACGCAGCAAGCGTGCATTTTCTTTAAACTGATCTTCAATCGTCTTATTTGTTGCTTCTACAGCATTGATAACATTCTCCTGATCGGCCAGCGACATCGCAATCATTGCCGACACTGTGATCAGATTAGAGGTCTTATCAATCGCATTATTCACGGAATCGATCAGTTTATCATTATTGTCATTGATGATATCTGTAGCAGCGATCGCTTGATTGTACAATAGAATCATCTCTGTCATGGACTGAATACGAACCATCACTTTACGTAGACCACGCTCCAGATAAGCTTTACGGAACTCATTCTCAGGCTTCGCAATCTCCACCTCGAACAGCTCTTTTAGCTTATTGCCGAAGGCAATTTTGGTCTGCAGGTTATAGATCTCCTCCATAGAGGTACGTTTCAGCTGGCGCATATTTACAATACTCTCTTCGAGGGTATCCCTGCCGTCGCGTAGACCGGTAACAATCGCATCAATATTCGTGCGGACAGACTGATATTTGTACACATAGTTCTTCATCGGACTCTTCCGCAGCATTTTGCCGAAAAAGCTAACATTCTTACTCTGTTGCAGATTTTCACACTCATTCCGCAGCTTCATAATCATGTTAGGCACTTCAACACGCTTACCGGACATCAGGTCATTTACCGGACGATCCAGCAGTTTGAGGGTTTGGCCTGCTTTTTCCTGCGTCTTCACCCCAAGCTTCCCGATATCATCCATTAAAGAATCAAGTGTGACTGTATCTGTTTGGGATACCTTCTCGATCAATTGTGCCGCTTCTTCGACTACCTTTTGTTCATCTTCTTTTTTTAATTGGATCAACTGCGTGGACATGGGTTTCCCTCCTATAATTCGGAACTGCTATACCGCTGATGAATCAGTTCCGCCTTCGTCTGAAGTTCCATCAGGTCTTTATGTTCGATCGTCGAAGCAATATCCGATATTTTGGAATCAACATCTCTTAGACCGTTCAGCAGCGTTCTCCGATTCTTCGTCTTTGCTTCACCACTTAGGCGCAAAAATGGGTTAATCACACCATTCAAATCCTTCAGAATCAATCTGCGGACCGTGTGATTAATATCGCCATTATTGAGCTCCTGCAGCAGCGGAATTACACGTTGAAGTCTCGCAAAAAGCGCCAGTGATTTCTCGACAATTTCATTGTCCAGTGTATCCTTCTGCCCTTCGGAGATAATCATATCTTCCAGAATGCTAAGGTACTCAACTACCGGAGCAAATTCCGGTCCAATCTTCGTCGGTTCTGCCTCAGTTCTACCACTATTGCCCGGATTAAATGGTGCAGCATTATTTGCCGCACTATTTAATTGCGGAGCATTTGCAGAGGGAGCTGGAGCAATAGGTACCGTCTCTGGACCTGCTGGCAGCACCTCAGCCGGAAGGTTGGTTCTCGGACTTCTCGTTGCAAGAACCCCTACAGCAGCACCTGCTACAGGCAACAGCAAGGAGAGTAACTCAGGCAGAAAAGAGCTCGTTAATACAGCGACAACATAGCCAATACCGGCATACAGCAATATTTTCGATTTAAATTTAATTTTTCTCACCTCTTGTGAGCGAGATTGCGAACGCTCAATTCACGGGATCCGAAATTACGGATTCGCCGTTTATTTTCATAATTAGCGGCTGCTCTACATGGCTGGCAAGCACATTATCGCCGAACTCCGCAGGCTGGACCTCTCCGCCGAGTGCACTTTTGACAGCCAGGTATGGAAAGTTAATTCCAGACAGACAAGAAATATGAAGACCTCCAGACATCCGGGGGTTAATCTCCAGCAGTTTAGGAATTCCCCCACTATACTTCATTTGAATATTGAAATTGAAAGGTATTTTATATACCTCTGCTACCCGAGAAGCGATCTCCTCCAGCTCCGGAATATGCTCCATCAGCCGCAGACGGCCGCCAGCTTTACGACGGGGCACAGCCGCTAACAGTCTGCCGTTCTCATCTGACAAACAATCTATACTATATTCATAACCTTCCAGCAATTCCATCACCATAAGTTCAGGGAATGTAGCTTCACTTCCCAGAATACGATAAGCCTCTTCGAAGGATATCAGCGGTGTTACATGACCAAACAGCTCCTGGAGAGGACTACGTGTGTTATCAATGATACGGAAGCCGAGGCCCCCCTCTGTCTCCGTAGGTTTAAAGCATACGCGATGCCCTTTGGCTACAAGATCATGATAAGCCTCTTTGAACTGCTCTGCTGTACTTACCACATGATAATCAGGAATTGTCATAATCCCGGTTTCCTTAACACTTTCGTAGAACTTACCCTTATCCATGATGGTCTCCAACAAGTCCAAATCTCTACAGACCAGAACCTTGGTACCAATCGCATCAAACATAGCAGCATGCAAAGCTATATCCAGCATATGTAACCGTGGAATAAAGATATCGATCTCATTGCGGCGACAGAAATCCACGCAAAATTGAACATATTCTATTCCAGTCAGTGCCGGTTCAGTCCCAGCAACATCAGCCCCTTGAAGTGACATATGGTGAATATCTGGGTGCGTGGCGAAGATTTGTACAGGAACGCCATCCTCATTATTGCGGATGAGATTCATATAATGGTAAGCGACGGAAAACCAGCGATTGAAATAAATGTTTACCTTTTTCATAGTGGCCCAACTCCCAATACGGTTAAGTTATTATAGATCATGTTTACATACTGTAGAATTTCATCACCAGCAAAAACACCCGCTTGCTTCGTAAAGGGATACCTTGATTTTACAAGACCACTCTGCTGCTCTGCAAATATTTCTCCATGACAAGGAGCAATCGCATAGTCCGCACTTTCTAGTAAACTCTTATCCAACAAGGAATCTCCCGATGCTACCATCGGTTCTGACCGAACCGTCCGGCGTACATGAACAATCGCATCACTTTTATTTACAGCGGCAGGAACGACATATAGCTTGCGCCCTTGTAAGGATACCCGCCAGCCCAAATCGTATAATCGCTCTGCCAGATTCGTAATCTCATCCATAGGTAATAAATCACGCACTACCACAAAGGTATAGAATAAATCATCACAATACCGCTCACTAATGATCCATTCCTCGTGCACTACAGACCTAACATGCATTCTAACTTCTTCTGCCGCAGCCGATTCATTTTGAACAAGCCTGCCCACAGAAGCTCTCCAGCTCTTATCCACTTCGCCACCAATCAGAATATTCCCGCCATTACTAGTAATCGCGTAGTCTGGAATAATCGTGTCTTGAAACAGATTAATACGCTTATACTGCGCGATTGTACGTGTTGTAACGGGCATAAAGATAATACGGGAAGTAAGCTCCATCAGATCAGCCAATGCTTTTTGGGAAATGTATGAAACCGTCTTGCCATCCACAACCTCCGCAGGAACCAGGCCCGGAGTATTCTCCGGGACACCGATTGCATTTAGGGAATAGATTAACGTTCGGTCCAAATCACTGGCATAGATCATTCCGTCTCACCTCTCAGCGGTTTAATAATCCCGCAACAGGAATAGGTGAGTCCAGGGAATACTTCTACTGGAACCCCCCTATCCTCTGCTAAGAGAATAATATGACGGAGATTTGGATTATCCATAGTATCGACAAGAATCTTCCACGGTACTCTGCGCAGCAGCACTCGGGTTGTTTCTCCGACTCCGGGCTTGACCAAATTGATGTTATCTATGCCGAACACTTCTTGAATACTCTGAATATCACGCAGCCCCTGCCATGTAATTTCTGGCGGGGATTGCTGCATCTGTTCAGCAATCGCTTGTGCTTCTTCCGCAACGGAGGAGAAATACGGGCAGATCGCCGCAATGAATACATTAGATACATCCGTATCGAGCCATTCCTTGTAGAATTTAGCCCCATGGAATTCTTCCGGACCGATTAAATCGTCGCGCAGCACTGTCCGGCTCATCAGCCCTGACACCGTAGAATTGAGGCATGCACTAGGAATAAGATAATCCTCTCTAGTACCGAACGTGCCTGAACAATTCCCGGGATCAGCCAATACGGCCAGGTCATCATTTAGCCGAATGCCATATTTCTCATACAGGCTGTTGCACGCTTCAATCAATACCTGGCGAATAGCTCCTTTCCCCGTCCATCCATCGACAAACTGCAAATCAGCGTCAAGCCCGTGCTTTTGCAGAATATAGAGGATTGCGTTCTCATCAATCCCCTTGCCCCGAATGATAGAGATACTATAATGCGGCAAATCAGCATCATATCGCTCTTGGATATAACGCTTAATCAGTACACCAATTGGTGTTCCCGCTCTTGCCAAAGAGACTAACACCGTATCAAGTCCCCGTTGAGCGACAATCATCTCAGAGACTACCGCTACTGCTAGAGCGACCTTCTCCGCAGATTGCTCCAGCGTCTCGTGAAATAACTCAATATACTGCTCAGTAGGCTGATATTCCACGGGCAGCATCTCAGAGTAATGTACACCTGATTGAATGGCGGCCTCTCTTTCGTCAGTCGCCCGCTCCAGTGAAACATCACTCAGATCCTTAAGTAAAAATATAACATCTGATGGAGAATAGCTGCCTAGCGGAACCGGTTCGGCTATACTTCTGTTTAGAATTTCTTCAGTTACTGTTCCCTTCATTGGTAGGGCCTCCACTTCTTCTTTCCGAGGTCAGTACAATAAGATGCACTTTATGGCGGGCCAGTTTCTTCAGTATATCAAGCATAGGTTTCATACGTTCATGCGGTACATCACGCTCAATCAGCACAAATATATCATCGTATTGATCAGGAGCTACATTATAGATAAAGTTTGTGATCTCCGGGTCGCCGGCTGAAGGATAGGCAGCAGCACTATGCACCCCATAATCCGGTCGACGCTCAGGGTGGATTGGACTTCTAGTGGAAGACTGATAAGCAATCCCTTCCCCCATTTCCGCCGCCACTCTCATCGGAAGATACATAAATTCTCCTACGCCCATTACCAAGGCTTTCGGTCCTCTACGCAATTGCCGCAGCTGTTCAGCTATTCGCTTCACACCCTGATCAAGCCCCGGATTATCCTGCGACACAATTCCGAAACGTCCACTATATTTCATATACGGCGCTGTGTTAATCTCACCATATGAATCGATAGAGGATACCTCCAGTCGTTCCATTCCATCTGGAGCATAAGTGGTTACAACCTCACACTCTAAAGCAGCCTCTCTATCCAGCTGCTCTGTATCCTTATTAAACACTGGTGAACCTATCACTTCAATATTCCCTTGCAGCAGACATAACGACTTAATGCGAATCCCCAGCTCCTGCTCAAGATCACAATAGCGTTGAAGATTGCTGCCGCTTCTCCAGTCCAAAAGGGAGACTACCACATATTCCTCCCGCGGGAACTTTGACTGAATATCCCGAATCGTATTGATCGCGGTTTTCCCAGTCGTAATCTCGTCATCTACCAATATAATAGGCTCTGTCCCAGATAAGAGTTCGGTATCCAAGGCATAACATAGATGATCAACCGCATGAGAATGTTCTTCTACAAAACTTACAACAGACTCCAAATCAGGAATATGCTCACGCGTAGTATGAATATATGATGCCTGCTCAGCAAAGATGTTGTACACACTGTGACCCAGTGCAGTTGCCGTTTCTGCGAATCCAATAAAAACCACAGGCTTGGGCAAAACCAGCTGGGCCGCTAGCAAATGTTGATAGGCTTCCTTAGCAAATTCAGGATGAATCAGCCCATGAACCGCCATATCCAATAACTCTGTCATACGATCACTGTCCACGGAATCACCGTTCATCTCCTGATATAACAGCAGCGCCAACGCTGCTCCGCTTAGAAGTGAAGTATACGGATCGACGGGGATATGCTTGCCAAGCACCTTACTGACAAACAGAAAAGTCCGCTTTTTATTAATTCGCGCCGCCATAGAGAATAAAGAATCCAGAGGCATATGAAAGGGGTTAAAGGTTTCGGTTACATTCACTTGCAGGTTCTCGACTATGTTATACGTGCGTAAATTCGTTTTCGGGTAATAATCCGACAAAATGCTGTTGTTCATGTAACACCCCGTATATTTGAGATCGTAGTAAAGTTCGTCTTGCCCAATTGAGATGGGGCTTAATTTCATTCATTTTATTAAAATATTGACTCTTAAACACGCCCAAACTGCCATCATTACTTTCTACAATGCTTAAAGCATCAACGTATTCCTCATGCATAACCGTATACATCGCCTGAACAGGTCTGAGGTGAGAAGGATGGATAATCGTCTTGCCTACAATTCCATTCTCTTTATCTAAAATAACCTCACGAATTAGCCCGTCTACACTGCTCGAAATATAGCTATTCCGCATATCACGGCCGTTTTTGCCGTAAGTATCCTCAAATGGGGTCTGCCGCAGCTGCGGCCGGAGAACTCGATGGCCTTTATTCGCAAAATACTCCCAGACGGGTCCTGAGATCACATATCCCTCTTCAACCCGCCCAAACACATTGATAATGTCCGAGATACAGTCACGAATAGGAGTAAGATCATAAATACTAACATCAGGACTGCGACGCAGTCCGAACAGACTGGAGAAATCCGTTGCCCCAATTCTGACGTTTAGGACAAGTTCACGGTAATTACGGAGTAAATCACGGATAGATAGCAGACTGTCCACTCGACTTTCCCGATAAATAATAGGTGCAGTTTCCAAGATTGGCATCCCGTAAAGCACAGGATCATTATAACCACGCGTATCGTTGTACTCAGCTAACGTTTCAAAATATTGAATTCCATTGTCCACAGAGAACTTAGGAAAAACAAACCCTGTTAACATCGTTACCAAGGATCCCAAGCGGAAAATCATTTGCCGGAGTTGGTCCGGGTTACGTACTCGTATAAAAAGAAGCGGGAGGCTGTTTGCCGAATCCAGCTCATTTTCTGCGTAAGCAGCTAGATAAATAAGATGCTGGATAATAGACTCCTCTGCATTGTCAACCTGGTCATCTCCGATTGCGTCCTCCAGATCTATAATAACCGTCACCAGACCTGCATTCTTGAGCTTAATGATGTCTTCTGCAACACTTGCACGGGTAGCCGGCATATAGAGGGCAGCGCCGACAGCGTAGGCTAGCAGTTCCTTGTTCGTGGTATGATCAAATGAGATAGGCGGAGTGTAAAACAAAGAGTTTTCTTGTTCTTTCGTCAGGTAATCGAAGTATCTCAAATCGGTTCCCCCTTATAGTTTTGCGAAGCCAAGCAAAACAAGCGTAGACCTCTCCTCATAGAGAGTGTCAGAACCGGCAATACTGTCCCTTGGGATGGCATCTTGGCTCTCTCAAATATAAGTGAAGGCCTACGCTATAACATATACGATTACCTGAAAGAAGCAGGCGTTTCTATTCTTGCATGATCGGCTCCGACTTCTCTATGGTGCACTTACTTTTTTAATCATGCACTTTTGTGGGCATCTTTTTTCTTACGTCTAGCACTGTAGAGGATCGTACCCACGAATACCGCTATAAGGATTGTAAAGAATACGACATGCGGCAATTCAAAGCCAAAAGCACCCGCTAGCATCTTACCCGCAATAATGGCGATAAGCAGGAACGCTGCCTGTTCCAATTCAGGGAATTTATCAATAAGCTTCAAGAATACCTGCGCCACTCCGCGCATCATCAGAACTCCTAATATACCACCCATAAAGAGAACCCAAACCTGATCGCTAAGTCCAAATGCAGCAATGACACTGTCAATACTGAAAGCAATATCCATTAATTCAACAAGGAGTACCGTCTTCCAAAAAGAAGTGCCTTTATTCTCCGTATGCTCTTCGCCACTGCCCTTAAATAAACCTTTATATGCGATATAAAAGAGATACAGCGCACCAAGAACCTTAACCAAAGTAAACTTAATAAGAAATGTCCCTAGTCCAATGGCCAGGAATCTGAACAAATAAGCCCCTAAGATACCGTAGAAAAGTGCCTTTTTCTGCTGCTCCTTAGGTAGATGCTTAACCATAACGGCAAGCACAAGCGCATTATCTGCAGAGAGCAAACCTTCTAGTAGAATTAAGCTTCCGATAATCCCCCAGCTCACAGGATCAGAGAGCGTGCCTACTACATCACTCCATGAGAAAAAATGCCCGTAATTCTCACTAATATTTCTAAAAAAATCTGCGAACCAATCCATTACACTTTGCGCCTCCGGTAAAATCGATTATTTGCTGCCCGCAACCCAGCGCAGCCCCCATCCATAGGCTTCATCCATCTCACGATGACCACTGTAATATTGCACCAGCCGTTCAACACTAAATGTTTCATTGCTTACATTCCGGAATAACGCAATGGCACACATCCCTTTTCGGTTGTTATGCTCGTCCAAATTTACAATGATATCAGGTCCACCGCCTTGTTTGATGGTGACAACCCCATCGGCCTCCGACCAGTTGGTTACCCCTTTATAAATAAAGGAAAACACTAGAATGCGTTCAATCTCGGAAATTTTGATACCATTTATACGCAAATTCTCACCAGTAGTTACGGAGCCTGTACGATCATCCCCATCAAGCATGACATAAGGAGGTTGATTTAATGAGCCAAAGGCATTGCCTAACGCTTGTACCACTCCTTTACTGCCATTCTTCAGTTCATACAGACAAGCAAGATCTAGATCTACGCCATTTTTACGACTAAAGAGTCCGCCCTGTTTCTGGTTCCAGTTGAGATTAATCAACACTTCCCCTAGATCACCACTGGCTGATTTTTTCAAATTGATGGAATCGCCTTTTTTCTTCAGCTCGATTTTCTTCAAGTTGAGATTTATTGGCGAAGGCGGAGGTGTGGGTGGAGGGCTCTCTTCACGTTTCACTGGCTGCGCAGGCGGCGTTGCGAAGATTCGTGGTGGAATCTGCGGCTTAACCTCCGGCTGTGGAGCAGCAGGAGCAGGCTCCTCATTCGCTTCAATACCAAAGTTGCTGCATATCTCTTTCAAACCTCCGGCAAACCCCGCTGCAATGGCACTGAACTTCCATTCACTGTTATATCTATATAATTCCCCTACCACAATGGCCGTTTCCACGGAGAAAAGATTGTCGAGATCACATCGGAGCAGTTCCGCACCTGTTACTTGATTCAGAATCCGAAAATAGGCCTGACTTACTTGCCCAAAACTTTGACCCCTTTTCTCCCCATCATAGATGGTAAGTGTAAAGGCAATCTTCATCACATCGGAAGGAATCTTATCCAATTGAACTTCGAATTGCTTGCGGTCATTGAATCCTGGCACATCCTTATACCTAATATAAGAAGTGGCTGGATTATTATAAAATATTAAATCCTCGTCTTTACTTACCTTACCCTCTGATCCAAGCAGGAAAGCAGAGCTATCAATCTCCAGAGCAGCCGGAGCATTCCAGCCGATTTCTACGATTATAGAATGAAGTCCAGCATTGCCTTTGGTCAGATCAGCTTTTTGCCCTTTGACTACGTTAACACTCATTCTTACGCCACCTTTATAAATGGAGTAAACCAACCCATAATTTTGTAAAAAAGAACCCCACAAAGTGGAGTCTGTACTGCTCTAAATATTTAGAAAAAGGGCAGGATCGGTAATGACCCCGCCCACTTGGATGCTATTGCGCGTCCAGTCCATAGTTTCTGCATAAAGCGCTTAGACCGCCGGCAAAGCCACTTCCAATCGCCTGGAACTTCCAATCCGCACCATTGCGGTAGAACTCACAGAATACAACAGCTGTTTCAGTTGAGAAGTCTTCACCCAGATCAAAGCGAAGCACTTCACGATCATTAGAAGCATCTACCACACGTACAAAGGCATTGGAGACTTGTCCAAAGTTTTGTGCCCGAGTTTCGTAATCATAGATCGTTACCGTTATTCCGATGCGCTGAATATGAGCAGGGATTTTGCTGAAGTCAACAACAATCTGCTCATCATCTCCGTCCCCCTCACCCGTACGGTTATCCCCCGTATGAGTCAAAGAACCTGCGCCACCCGAGGGATTATTGTAGAATACAAAATCATCGGAGCCCTTGGCTTTACCATCTTCATGCAGTAGAAAGGCTGAAGCATCAAGGTCAAAATCTTGGCCGCCGCTATACTTATTAGTATCCCAGCCCAATCCTACTACTACCTTAGTCAAACCCGGATTAGTCTTGGTAAGATCAATCCGTTGTCCTTTAGAGAGACTGATCGTCACTGACAAAACCTTCCTTCATTATTCATTTGGTTCATCTTTGGCATATACAACGAAATTTATTGCAGGCCGTAGTCGCGAGTCAAACCGCTCAAGCCGTCTTTATAGCCGCTGCCGATGGCATTGAACTTCCACTCTGCACCATTACGATACAGTTCGCCTACAACAACACCAGTTTCAATAGAGAAATCCTCACCGAGGTCGAAACGAATCAGCTCTTCATTGTTCAGATCGTTTACGATACGTACATAAGAACGGGAAACTTGTCCGAAGTTTTGACTTCTTGCTTCAGCATCATAAATTGTAATAGTAAAAGCTACTTTGTCTACATCAGCAGGGATGTTCTGAAGATCCACTTGAACCTGCTCATCATCACCATCGCCTTCACCTGTACGGTTATCGCCGGTATGAACAACAGAAGCATTTTCATTTTGCTTGTTATTGAAAAAAATAAAGTTTGTTTCTTTATCAACTTTACCACTAGCATTGGTCAAAAAGACGGATACGTCCAAATCGAAATCTTTTCCGCCGTCATATTTATTAGTGTCCCAACCAAGACCTACTGTGATTTTGGATAGACCTGGGTTTGTTTTCGTTAAATCGATCTTTTGACCTTTGGATAGATTAATTGCCATGATTACATACCTCTTTTCTTATATTTGGATTATACGTAGCGTTCTGCAAGTTGATTGATATGAGCGGCGTGGCTGCCTTCACCAATTGCAGCGAATTTCCATTCCCCACCTTGGCGGTAAAGCTCTCCACAAATAAGTGCCGTAAAACCTGTGTAGTTGTCTGATAAGTTAAATTTAATCAACTCATTATTCCCGGCAGCATTCATTACCCGAATATACGCTGATTTGATCATTCCAAAATCCTGTTTGCGATTCACTGCATCGTAAATGTTAACGACAACCAGAACCTTGTGAACATCGGCAGGAATGGCTTTCAAATTAACCATGATTTGCTCGTCATCTCCGTCGCCTTCACCCGTCAGATTATCTCCGGAATGAATAACCGAGTTGCAAGGACTTTGCTTGTTGTGGAAGCAGATCAGGTTACCCTTCTTAGTTAGCTTACCATCCTCATTTAATAGCAGTGCTGAGGCATCACAGTCGACATTCGCCTGTTTCTTGACTCCAAAGAATCCCCGCGAGGCTTCAATCGGATCCCAGCCTAAGCCCACAATTACATTGGACAAGCCCGCATTACCTTTAGTCAAATCAATCTTTTGACCTTTTACCAGATTAATTCCAGCCAAATCAACGTACCTCCGTTTCCGATAAAAATCATTATCTGTTAGTCTAGCTTTTAGGTGTTATATCAGTGATACGATAAAGATTAAATTACGTTTCAACGAACTTTCATCTATGACTCCACCTAATTTATAAACTGAATTCGCTAGGGTTTAATCCCAAGACGCTACAAATATTCCGCACAACTGCTTTTTCATAGTCATCAAAATCGCCATCGGCCGATCCAATTGCCGAGCATACGCCCACGATTAAACGTCCTGCATCTGGTTTGCCGCTAAACTTTGCGATGGCCTTCAAAGCCTCTTGTTTCCCTATTTCCGGTGAGAATTCGAAGTTGCTTACATAATAGTTAAATTGAGCAATGACATCTCTCATGTCAAATACCTTCAATTCATTACTCATATTCATATAGCCGGCCATTTTATTTTTCTCTGCTTCTTCTATTTTACCGTCAGCCGCAGCCACCAAAGCGCAGCCCGCAACTACAGCATTCATAAAATCTTTATTTTTGAATTTTTTCACTTGATCTGTTAGTCCGCTTTTGGTTGTGTTTAACCAGTTTTTAAATGTGCTCATCGTATTCTCCCTCTATCACTGCAAGATTATGATAACAAAAGATATCCCCAGAGCCTCCTCTCCACGTTCCGACAGATTTTGCATATAAATCCCTGAAATAACCGTTACTCTTCTAATATACCTGATAAAATAACAAGATTCTACTTTCCACAAAATTACAGCACCTTTGATAGAAAGGAGCGTGTCCGTTCTTGCACAGGATTTCCGAACAGCTGCTCCGGACTTCCTTCCTCCACAATCTCACCTTGTTCCATAAACAGCACACGATCTCCCACCTCACGCGCAAAGCCCATTTCATGCGTCACCACGACCATCGTCATCCCCTCACGGGCCAGCTCCTTCATCACCGCCAGCACTTCCCCCACCATCTCCGGGTCAAGCGCTGAGGTTGGTTCGTCAAAGAGCATAATTTGGGGCTCCATAGCCAGCGCCCTTGCAATTGCTACCCGCTGAGCCTGCCCCCCAGACAATGAGGCTGGATACATCTCTGCTTTTTCACTTAGACCTACTTTTTGCAGCAGCTCAAGCGCTTTTTGCCGCGCTTTATCCGGAGACCATTTACGCACCTGAACCGGCGCCAGCATAATGTTTTCTATAACCTTCATATGAGGAAATAGATTAAACTGCTGAAACACCATCCCAAGCTCTGTACGGATATCGTTAATCTTCGTACTCGCCGCCATCAAAGAAGTGCCTTCAATTACAATCTCGCCCCCCTGCGGCTGCTCCAGTAAATTAAGGCAACGCAAAAAGGTGGATTTACCCGATCCGGACGGCCCAATAACCACCACTACCTCCTGACTGAAAATATCGATACTTATGTCGGCCAGCACCGTATTTGTTCCAAATGATTTATGTAAGTTCCGTACTGAAATCATAGGCTCCATCCTATTTCAGCCTCCGTTCAACGTAATTCAGCAGCTTGCTAAGAGAATAGGTAAGAATGAAATAAATAAGTGCCGCTGTCAAATAAGGCTCCCATATCCGCAAATATTGCCCTTTCATCGTGTTGGTCCAATACATTATTTCCGGTGCAGCCACTAAAGCCAGAAGAGAGGAGTCTTTCACAAGCACAATAAACTCGTTACCAAAAGCCGGAACCATCCGTTTGATCGCTTGCGGTAAAATAATAAATCTCATCGCTTGCCGACTAGTCATCCCCAGTGAAATAGCCGCTTCCCGTTGCCCACGATCAACCGACTGAATGCCTGCCCGAAAAATCTCAGCCGAATAAGCAGCCGAATTAAGCGACAGAGCAACAAACGCAGTAATTAGAGCATTGGTTTTGCCGTAAAGCGGGGGAATCACTCCAAAGTGAACAATCAGAATCTGCACATACAGTGGTGTTCCTCGAAAGAAATTGATATATGAATGAAAAGGCCAGCGCAAATACCATTTAGGAGCCATTTTGCCAAATCCGATCCCCAGTCCCAAAATAGAGCCAAATAAAATAGAAACTACAGAAATGCCGATAGTCAGCAGTGTCCCTTTTAAAAGGACGGGCAAATAATGAATAATAATGTCCATTCTAAAATCCATAGGACTCTCCCCTTCTCTTCTTTATGTCATCTCTCTTTAAAAAAATAAGCATGCGCAATAGCTATCATTACGCATGCTTATTAGGTTCTTTCCTTATTTTGCGTTCAATAAGCTATCCAGGTTAGGTTCTTCGCCGAACCAAGTTTTGTAGATTTCCGTGTACTTTCCGTTTTCCAATACCTTCTTAATAGCCGGATCCAGTTTCGCTTTTAACTCACTGCCCTTAGGGTAAAGAATGCCGTAATATTCCGCTCCGAAGTTCTCCGTGTCTACAATCCCCACCAGCTTCTGCTTAGGATTGTTTTTCATGTACTCACGTACAATAGCAATATCCGCTATGACCGCATCGGCTCCGCCGCCATTCAGTTCCATCAATGCCACCGCATTGCTGTCAAAACGTTTCAAGTTAGGGTTGTCGACGCCCATTATTCCGCTCATCAGGTCGTCTGCAGTTGTGGCCCCTTGTATTGCAACTACTTTATCTTTAAGATCAAGTGCATTTTTGATGTCGCTGCCTTCTTTAACCATGATCATATTGGTAGATTCGAAATAAGGGATGGAGTAGTCATAGGTTTCTTTACGTTCATCCGTAATGGATACTGAAGACAGCCCTGCTTGATACTCCGTTCCCTGCTTCACACTTTGAAGCATCGTTTCCCAGCCTGTGTTCGTTACGTCATAGTCTATTCCCGCTTCTTCCATAACTGCCTTAATAAAATCGATGTCGAATCCTTTGATTTTATCCGTGTCCATGTACTCCATAGGAGCGTAGCTGGCATCACTGGCAAACTTAATTTTCTCTGCCGGGGATTCGTTACCAGCTTTACTGTTATTTGCTCCACAACCTACCAATCCAACCACCACCAATGAGATAAAAACTGACATTAAAGCGCGACTTTTTATTGTCATATCTCCATACCCCCTATTTTCGGAAATAACTTAAAGAGATTTTAACAGATTAAAGGATTCATGACAATTAACTTTTCTATTTTATGTAAGGTTATATAACATAATATTATTATTTTATAAGTTTTATACGTACATCACTCTCAAAAAATTACCATCAAACACAAAAAGGCACTGCCAGAGATTGTATTCTCCCTAGCAATGCCTTTAGATTTAACCTTAAACCTATTAAAGTGTGATATCTCCATCATAAGAACCGATCAATTTATACAAATCCGGCCGGCGGTCACGGAAGATTCCCCACTCGATCCGTCCAACTTCCAAAGCATCCAGATCGAATTCGCTTACCAGCACGGTTTGCTCATCACGTCCAGCCTCAACGATTTTATTGCCCTGAGGACCTGCAATGAATGATGAACCGTAGAAATTAATGCTCGAATCCTCATCAATTTCTTCACCAATACGGTTGGAAGCCACGACTGGAATAAGATTAGCAGCTGCATGTCCAAGCATACAGGTCTGCCAATGATCCTTGGAATCGATCGATCCATCCTGCGGTTCAGAACCAATAGCCGTTGGATAGAACAGAATTTCTGCTCCCATCAGGCTCATTACTCTAGCCGCTTCTGGATACCATTGATCCCAGCAGATACCTACGCCAATCTTGGCATAACGAGTGTTCCATACCTTAAAGCCAGTATCTCCCGGATTAAAGTAGAACTTCTCTTCATAACCTGGGCCATCTGGAATATGACTCTTGCGGTATTTGCCAAGCACCGTTCCATCAGCATCGATTACAGCAAGTGAATTGTAACGCGCGTAATTCTTTTTCTCATAAAAACTAATTGGCAGCACCACTTGCAGCTCCTTGGCTACTGCTTTGAAATGATTAATCGCCTTGTTATGCTCAAGCTCTGTTGCGTATGCGTAATAATCAGCTTTCTCTTTTTGACAGAAATACGGAGTCTCAAACAGCTCCTGCAGCAAAATAATTTGCGCACCCTGTGCTGCCGCTTCTCTGACCAATGTCTCGGCTTTGCTGATATTCTCCTCAATATTGCTGGAACAACTCATTTGTGTCGCAGCTACTTTTACATTTCTCAAGAATCTGTCCTCCTTGTATATAAATGTCCCTTTGGACGTTTAGTTTCCTTCAAATTATTGCTGTGCAGGCATTTGCTGCGTAGTGCAATGTACATTCCCGCCTTCGGTGATAACGGCCATTCCGTTAACTGTACGAATCTTGCGATCCGGGAACAAACCAGCGAGCACTTTCTCAGCAAGTGTATCCGTTTCTGTTGCGGTGCCGCCAAACACAGGCAAGATAATTCCGCCGTTCACGAAATAAAAGTTCAAATAACTGAGCGTCAGACGACTGCCGTCATGATCGACCCGTGGTGGCTGCTGAATCTTGATAATCTCCAGCTTACGCCCTTTGGCATCTGTAGCGTTCTCCAGAATACGCAGATTTTCTTGCGTAATCTCATAGTTCTCATCCTGCGGGTCCTCACAGACCTGGATAATAACTTTGCCTGGTGCAGCAAAACAAGCAATATTATCAACGTGACCATCGGTTTCATCGCCGCTAAGGCCACGTCTCAGCCAGATAATAGCTTCTGTACCTGTATAGTTCCGCACGTACTCTTCGATCTCTTCGCGCTTCAGCTCCGGGTTGCGGTTTAGGTTAAGCAGACACTCTTCTGTAGTAAGCAAAGTGCCTTCTCCATCCGTATGAATCGAGCCACCCTCCATCACAAGCGGTGCATCAAAACGGGTGATCTGTGCATGCTCCAGAATCTGCGGAGCCACTTCGTCATCCAGATCCCAAGGTGAATATTTACCGCCCCAAGCATTAAACTTCCAGTTCACACCTGCCATTTGTCCTTCTTTATTAACAATAAAGGTAGGTCCGTTATCACGCAGCCAAGCATCGCTATGCGCAATAGGCAGCAGCGTTACATTCGGTCCGCCGACCAGATGTTCTACCCGCTCCACGTCCTCCGGGTTCACAATGACCGTGATCGGTTCAAACTCGGCGATGGCTGTGATAATGTCAGCATAACCTTGACACACTGACTCGTGGTTGTCCGGGAAACACATAGATTCCTGCACCGGCCAGGAGATAAAAGTACGTTCATGCTTGCCCCATTCCGGTGGCATTGTATAGTTCAAATCTTTAGGATTCATGTGTTAACTACCTTTACTAATATATTTGGAGCCATTCCTACCCTTAAAACTCCTTCCTCATCATACAATAATATGTTCTAGTGCTCAATTCCCTGGGACATTAATAATGTTGGAAGGAATTTTTTTTCGCAGCCCCCATTTTACAGTTAAAAAATTTAAGTTTCATCCGTTACAACGAAGCTAACAGAACCCAATTCCCCAAAAAGCTCACTGAATTCATACACGGTAACGCTGTTGCTGACGTTGTCTAATCCCATGACAATTATTTTTTCCCTTGGCGTATTCAGCGCATCTGGCGTCCTTCTGTCTCATAGCAGCTCCAATATGCCGTTTCTAGTTAGCGGCGTCTTTCTGGGTTCCGCATTATGGTGGATGGGTTTGACAGGGAGCACCGCTTTGTTCAGAAACAACATAATGTCAGGACGTTCGAAACAGCTCTTGTTCAACAAACTATCCGGATTGGTAATGTTGTCCTTTGGCATTGTCTCCCTTGTTCAATCTCTCAATCTTCAGGAGTTCCTTTAAACGATCCCTCTCACTATACGGTAATCTTTTTTACCACATTGCCTTCAAAATCCTTAACGATAAATTCCCCGCCCTCTAGAACAGCATAGGAATTCGGATTATTCTCTTTAGGCAGCGATATGGAGCCGGGGTTCAGCACGTACACTCCCTCCTTTACATCGGCAACTGGTATATGGGTATGTCCCTGAATAAAAATATCCTTCTCGGAAAGCGCCGGCAAATGCTCAATGCTAAAGCCATGACCATGTGTAGCGTAAATCCGTCTGCCTTCGTGCAAAAACATTACATAATCGCCCATCATCGGGAATTCCAGCAGCATTTGATCTACCTCGGCGTCACAGTTTCCACGCACTGCGGTTATCGGCTTGTTTTTGTTATATACGTTAAGCTTATTAGCAACCTCTTGTGGGTTATAGTCCTTCGGCAGCGGATTTCTTGGACCATGATATAGGAAGTCTCCTAGAATAATAAGACTGTCCGGCTGCTCTTCTTCTACCTTTTCCAAAGCCCGTTCCAGCCAAAATAAAGATCCGTGAATGTCGGAAATAAACATTAACTTCATCATGTATTCTCCTTTTCAACTTAACTTAAGTAAATATGTGCTTAGACAATAATCTTAACCTTGAACATACCACAACGCAAAGCAGACGTTCCCAAAGGAACGCCCAGCTCGCTATATCTTAATACTCACGGCAAATTCGAGGATCCCATCAAAAAGCGGTCTACTTCGCGCGCAGTCTGACGCCCTTCGTCAATAGCCCATACTACAAGGCTTTGCCCGCGCCGCATATCACCTGCTGTGAACACACCTTCTACATTGGTTGCTTGTGCTCCGAACTCTGCTTTGGCGTTCCCCCGCTCATCGCGTTCCACCCCAAGCTCGCCCAGTACAGTTTCTTCAGGTCCTGTGAATCCCAAAGCCAGCAATACCAGCTGCGCTTGCAGGGTCTCCTCACTGCCCGGCACTTCGACCGGTACCATTCGTCCCTGTTCATTACTTCTCCATTCAATGCGCACTGTACGCAGCTCCTGCACTTGCCCGCCCTCATCGCCGACAAACCGTTTCGTCGAAACCAGATAACGGCGTGGATCTTCTTTATACAGTGAAGCGGCCTCCTGCTGACCATAGTCCACTTTAAGCACCTTTGGCCATTCCGGCCAAGGATTGTTAGGCTGACGAGTCAGCGGCGCCTGTGGCATAATCTCGAGCTGAGTTACACTGCGGCAGCCGTGGCGGATTGAGGTGGCCACACAGTCTGTTCCAGTATCCCCACCGCCGATTACAACTACATCCTTACCTGCTGCAGATAAATACTCGCCATCTGCAAGCCCTGAATCCAGTAGGCTCTTTGTATTCAGCGTTAAAAACTCCATAGCTTGATGAATCCCACGCAGATCACGTCCTTCTATCGGAAGATCACGTGCCTGTGTAGATCCACCACACAGTACCACAGCATCATGCTCTGCCTTGAGCTGTGAAGCTGGGAGATCTCGGCCGATCTCTGTTCGAGTTACGAAGGTAATACCCTCAGCCGCAAGCAGATCCACCCGGCGCTGCACAGTCTTTTTATCCAGCTTCATGTTGGGAATACCATAGGTAAGCAGACCGCCAATCCGGTCCGCCCGTTCATACACAGTCACCGTATGTCCAGCCTTATTAAGCTGTGCCGCACAGGCAAGGCCTGCCGGACCTGAACCCACTACAGCAACCTTCTTACCCGTGCGATGAAGTGGCGGCTCAGGCACAATCCAGCCTTCTGCAAAACCTCTATCTACAATTGACTTCTCAATAGATTTAATGGTGACAGGTTTGCCGTTCATCCCTACCGTACAAGAGCCTTCACAAGGAGCGGGACAGACACGGCCTGTAAATTCAGGAAAGTTGTTTGTCTTATGCAGACGTTTCAGCGCTATCTCCCAATTTCCACGATAGACCATATCGTTCCATTCAGGAATCAAGTTGTGCAAAGGGCAGCCGGAAGCCATACCAGACAACAGACGTCCTACATGACAAAATGGCGTACCGCAATCCATACAACGTGCCCCTTGCTCGCGCAGCTTTTCTTCATCCATAGGAATCGAAAATTCATTCCAATTCTTAATTCGCTCCAATGCCTCACACTCGGAGGGTGTCTGTCGTTCAAACTCTAAAAATCCGGTTGCTTTCCCCATCTCTTTCATCCTCTCTACCAAAGAAAAGTACTCTCTGTCACTTTCTGCTGTTATGCCACTCTAAAGCGCCAAAGTAAATGCCTTAATATTAGCATCCTAGATCTTTAACGAAAATGAGTAATGTCACCTTTTTATGTAAAATAAAAGCATCCTTTCAAAAGAAAGTTCCGCGCAAAAAAACACACAGCGCACTGTACTCATTGAGCACAATACTCCGTATGCTTTTGACGAATTATCTATAACAAACCATCTAGTTCACCGTCAGCACTACCATTCCAATCCCACTTACATTTAGCTTATTACCCGTCAGATTCTGCACAAGATCGGCTCCAAAAACCGTTTTCCATGCCCCGAGCTGTGGCAGAACCAAAGTCGTCTGTTCAACATTAGCATTAAAAAGCACATAGATATGCTTCGCCGCATCTCCTCCAGCATGGCCACGCAGCGTATAAGCTACCGAACTTACCGGTGCTTTTTCAAATACTAGATAATTCCGAATGTCATCTGCCGTTCGCATACGGAAAGCCGGATGCGCTTTTCGCAAGGCAATTAGCTGCTTCAGATAAACCACATCGTCTTGATGAGCAGCGCACAGTTCCCAATCCAATTGGTTGATCTTCACCGAGGATTTATAGCTGTTCTCCACCCCGTTTTTCGTGCGCATAAATTCCTGACCCGCATGGACAAAGGGGATTCCCTGACTCATGAACACTATCGCAGAAGCTAATCTATGCATAGATTGGCGCTGTTTGTCCGTCTCCCCTTGTGTGGACAGTAATATTTTATCCCATAACGTATGATTATCATGACATTCCACATAATTGACGGTTTGCTGAGGCTCCACGGCAAATTGTCCAATGCCTGGGGCAAAAGCAATGCCTCCCGCGACTCCGGCCTTTATCGCAAGCTCCAGACCCATCATTCCGCTGATGAAGCCCGGTTGATCATGCAGAAAAATATTCCCTTTAATTGCATCCCGGAAATCATCATTAAAGTGTCCGATTCCCGGCAAAAGCGCCGCATTCTTCTGATGGGCAAGCCGCTCCATCGGCAACTCTGTCCCCATCATCCAACCTTCACCAATCGTCATGATGGACGGGTCAATCCCATCCAGACGACGCCGGATTTCCTCCATTGTGTCGAGATCAATCAAGCCCATCAGATCAAAACGAAAACCATCGATATGGTATTCTTTGGCCCAATAAACTACGGATTCCACAATGAAGCTGGACATCATCAATCGTTCCGAAGCCACGTCATTCCCGCAGCCAGAGCCATCCGACAGGCTTCCGTCTTGCTTGTAACGCAAATAATAGCCGGGAACCAGCTTGGTAAAATTCACGCGGTAGCCATCGTACACATGGTTGTAAACCACATCCATAATGACGCGGAGGCCCCGATCATGAAGTGCTTGAATCATTGTTTTTAGTTCACGGATACGCACTCCAGGCACATAAGGATCTGTAGCATAGGAACCTTCTGGCACATTATAATTCTTCGGATCATAACCCCAGTTATAATGCGGTTCATCCAGCCTCGTCTCATCTACACTCTCTGTAGAATAATCATAAACAGGCAATAGCTGCACATGGGTTACACCGAGGTTCGCGATATGATCGAGTCCAGTGAGAATACCCTCCGGTCCGCGGGTCCCTTCTTCCGCCAAAGCAAGATATTGTCCTTTATGGGTCATACCACTTGCTGGATGGATAGATAAGTCACGCAAATGAAGCTCATAAATGATGGCATCTACAGGATCATCCAGGGGTGGTTTATCTTCCGTCCACCGCTCAGGATCTGTTTTGCGTAAATCTAAAATAGCTCCCCTATCACCGTTCACTCCTACAGCACGTGCATAAGGATCAACCGCCTCATTCCACTGTTCTCCAAGACGTACTCGGTAGGTATAGAACTTGCCATCTAAATCACCGTCAACTGTAATTCTCCACGTGCCCCGGATATCACGGATCATAGAATACTTACACTCGGCTGCTCCCTGCCATGAATTATAAAGTACCAGCTCCGCTTCTTGAGCGGTGGGCGCCCACAAACAAAAAGCTGAACTACCCGGTGAGTACGTTAGGCCAAGATCGTCCCCATCATAGCTGAATAACTGATCAAACTCCTGAGCAAACACGGAAATCCCTCTAGTAGCCGCAGGGTCCCCATAATAAATGGGTTCCTTCATTTCCCTTTGTACGGACAAAGCACCTATCCCCTTTTCCAGTTATTAACTGGATTATAGTATGATCGTCTAAGTAGTGCAAACGTTTGGACTCAAATTTTTCAAGCTATTTTGTCAGGACAACCCCTCTACCTTGATGCATCTGCAATATCTAACCCGACCATCGTAATAATGTCTTTATTTGCAAAATACGGAATACGCCGTTCTTTACCTAGAGTAACTCTACCATCCTTGTACCGCACACCATTATCGTGAACAATCAGGGTAGGACGCTCTCCGTCATCAAATACCTCATATCCTATACCTAGTACCCAATGGTAATCGTAAGTAAACTTGCCTCTCCACCGCAGACGAAACCACTTATCAAATTTAACAGCCACAGGCCGGCCGGCATCAATTTCTGTTTTATATACTTCAAAATCATTAAACGTAGTAATGAGTAACTTTTGCTGATCCTTAGGTAAAGTCGATGAATGGATATAGTTCTTCAGTTCTTTGGTAAAACAGCGCACACTCATCCCCCAAGGTCTTCCGCCGTGATGGCTGTATATGTAATTAATATGAGCGGCTTTGGAAGGAAAATGACCTTTCCCCCGAATAAAGTCCGCTCCGAAATGGGTGTTCCAATACTCCGTTAACGCTGCCATCGTAGCTGGGCCACACGCAGAGGACGGGGATTCGACCCCAACCTCCCACTGTGTATATGGCTCCGCAGGCAGTTTGTTGCTAATCCGAGGCTGTCTATGCTTCATTCAGATAGATCCCCTCTTAAAGGGCTAGACTTAGGAGTAATATGTGGAGTCGCCTCCGGAAGTAAAATCACATTTGTACCGGCATCCAATTCTCCTTCTACAACTGCTGCCCCTTCCATTGTTGTCTCCCGTTCTTCTGTCTGCACTGTATCTTCCACATCTATCTCAGCTTTACTATCAGGATGGATCTGCAGCGTGAAATAGAAATTAGAGCCTTCTCCTTCACTGCTCTCTACAGCGATAGCTCCGCCCATCAGCTCAACGAGCTTTTTACAAATCGCCAGCCCCAATCCGGTCCCGCCATATTTGCGGTTAAACGAGGAATGCAGCTGATAAAAAGACTGAAACAGCCGATGCTGCTTCTCTAGAGGAATGCCGATTCCCGTATCCCTAACATTAAATTTCAAAGTTAATTTCTTTTGATCTGCGGACAGCTTCTGCTCTACGTAAATACTGATACTGCCCCGATCTGTAAACTTGATTGCATTGCTGACCAGATTGACCAATACCTGACGCAACCGCCCGGCATCGCCCATAATCAGTGGCGGCACTTCAGGTGCCATGCTGCATGATAACTGAATATTTTTCTCCAAAGCCTTCGCTGTAAATAGATCGATTACGCTGTCCAATACGGCTTGAAGCTGCACGGGCTCATTTACAATCATCATTTTTCCGGCTTCAATTTTGCTGTAATCCAGTATTTCATTCAAAATAGATAGGAGCGAGCTGCTGCTCTCCTTAATAATGTCAGTATATCCAAGCTGTTCTTCATCAAGCTCCGTCTCCGCCAGGAGATCCGTCATCCCTACAATTCCGTTCATCGGAGTACGGATTTCATGGCTCATAATAGCTAAGAACTCAGACTTAGCCTGGTCTGCTTTTTCCGCAGATTCCTTCGCCCGAATGATTTCCTTCTCATCCGTGATGTCCCGGAACACTACAACAACACCCTTCGGCTCCCCCTTATCAAACAGAGGGGTTACCTGATATTCCGCAAGAAAGCTAGAACCGTCCTTACGCCACAAGACCGCATCATTACTCTGATAAGATACACCTGACTTAATAGCCTTCATTAGTGGAGATTCCTGCGGCCGATAATGGCTCCCATCGAGTGCTATCTGCTGAATTTGATCCAAATAAGGATGGCCCATAATTTCATCATGTTCATAGTCCAGCATTTGCAAACCTGCAGGGTTAATGAACGTCACCTTCTCCTCCATGTCGAGTCCAAAGATGCCTTCCGAAACTGCATTTAAAATAAGAGTGTACTCATTGCTAAGCTTCTCAATTTGTTCTGTATAACGGATGCGCTCTGTAATATCACGGGAAATCCCATACACACCTACTACTTGATCATCTACAATAATCGGAATATTGGTAGTATTAATCTCTACAAAGTGTCCGTCTTTATGAATAAGCGTTAGATCATAGCTTTGAGGATAACCCTGGGCGGCTAAGTTAAAATGATACAACGTCTTCTCTATGTCCTTCTCATGGACAATGGGGCCAAAGTACATTCCGATCAGTTCATCCAGCGAATACCCGGTCAACTTCTCCAAATTCGCATTGGCGGTCAAATAATCTCCATGCAAATTCATAGAGTACACGGCAGATGGATTATACTCGAACAAAGATTTATACCGTTGCTCGCTCTCCTTAAGCTTGAACTCGAACTGCTTGCGCTCCGTAATTTCACGTCCAATCGCTATAATCTCCATGACATTCCCCTCATCATCATAGGTATAACGACTGCTCGACTCGAACCAGACATAGGTGCCATTCTTATGGCGGTAGCGGTAAGCTACAGCCGGAATAACGCCAGAGCTGCGGCTCTGCTCCATTAAACCTTGCATCATAACTAGATCATCCGGATGGAGATAATTATAGGCGCTTGTCCCAACCATCTCTTCAGGCTCATAACCAAGCAGGGTACGACTAGCCGAAGAACAATATAAGAAAATACTGTCTTTGACCGCATGACGCGAGATTAAATCCAGTGAATTCTCGGACATTAATCTATAATTGCGTTCACTTTGACGAATTTGTTCTTCCATTTGCTGCTGCTGATCCCGATGATCCACCGTTTCCTGAGCTGCGATCTTTAGTTCCGTAATATCCTCAGCATATACTATAATATATGAAGGGGCTTGTCCTTCTTCTGCTCCTAACCCAGAGAACATGAGAAACAGGCAGACGGGTTGACCTTCTTTGTTTAAAAAACAATGCTCCTTCTTCCAGCTGCCCGCTGGCGATTTCTGAAGCTCATCCATTACCACTCTATAGGAGAGCTCTTTTGAATGTGCCTCTCTATTTTCCGATTCTGTAAAAAGAGCCCCGGCAAGAAACTCGGCTTCCGTAAAGCCAAGTAGATTGCAAAAAGCCGGATTGACTTTTATCCAGTTGAAATTGCCGTTATTCGAAAACAGTACGGCCATTCCTTCTGGAGACCTCATAAATGCATGATCCAGAATTGCGTTAAATTCTACCGAGCTGCCCATTTAAGCCAGACCTCCTTTGTTGCTAGCGCTAAAGCTCTTATACCTTCTTATGTCAGTATACGATAAGAGAACTGGGGAAAGAAATGTCTAGCGCATTATTTTAAATTGGAAATATTTAAATTTAAATTATTGACGCAAGCAAATAAACAACTTATATTTAACAATAAATATATCGTTCGTGACCTATTACGATGGAAGCACCCGTAATAAAGGCTTTTGCCTTTGCTACGGGTGCTTTTTTGTTGTCTTCAGGAATACGGACAAAAGGAGGAGCGAATCAATGAACGCACTAAAGTCATTCCCCTTACTACTACTGGTGATCCTGCTATCGTTAAGCACATCAACAGGAGCTTTTGCTGCAGCAACGACTGAATTAACACCCTCTATTCAAGCGGCTTTTGATCTAACAGCTGCCACTGCCGAGGCTCCTGCAAGGATGAAGATGACTAATCTGTACAATGAATTATCTACTTTAAAGATGCAACACAATAACCGTGAGGAGCAGATCCGAACCCTTCACTATAACAATGAGCAAACACTGATTGCGGTACGTAAGCAAATTAAAGAGATTGATTTAGAAGCCGTAGCTCAGCTGGAGGTCACCGTTAAGAGCTGTAAACAGCACTATCAGCCCTTATTCGACCAATACAATGCGCTTAATAAACGTATCAAGATCGCCAAGGGTCTTAAAAATAAGACTTTGAATACCGTACTACAAGCCCAAGGCGATGCTATGAAGGTCCTGGTTCAGTTGGCTCGCAAAGAGATTAGCGACAAACAGAATCAGTTGAATGCAGCCAAACAGACACGTACCCGAAAGATAACCTATGCCCGCAAAACCTTGTCTGGCATTGATAGCCCACAAGTCTCAATTAAATCTAACAAAAGCGTAGTCACCTCATTGAATAAACGGATTTCCGCAGATTGGAGTGACTTCAAAGCAGCGATTCGCAAGCAAAACCTTACATTAACCACTCAGTCTCTGTCCTCACTCGTCTCGGGTTACCGCCAAATCGCAACGCACAAGCAAAAGATCATAGAATTAGAACAAAAGATTTCTGTTGTCATTGCTAATACGAGGAAACAGATCATTTAGTATTTTTTTTCTTCTCATTCGCTCTGCGGTAAGCCATTACTTTGCGGTACATGCTTTTATCAGAAAGATGTTTAAAAATATATGGGTCCGGACTAGTATTCACTTCAATAATCCAAGGCGTCATGGATCTATCCAATCCTACATCGACACCAATCTGTCTAAACCCAGGATATTTCTTATGGTAGAAACGTCCGGTATCTTCTCCTAGCTTTCTCAGTATCCTAAGCATTTGCGCTTGCTGAGCTTCGTTCAGATAAGGAGACAGAAGCTTTTCCATAGCAGTTAGTTTGCCGCCGCTATGATAGTTGGTAACAATCTTACCTTTCTCAGCTACCCGACCAATCAGACCGGTAGTTTCCCATTTGCCCTGCGGGCTGAGCTGGACCATCACACGGATATCAAAGCGGTGTTTCCCGTGCTTTAGCAATACTATTCCTCTCTGGATCAGGTAACTACGTCCACGCGTCGCTTTCTTTAAGGATAAATGGAAGGCGTCGAAGGTTCTAAAAGTCTTAAGTCTTGTTCCACTTTGGTACTTGTATTCTGTTCCATAAGTCTCTCTACTCTGTTCAACCTTCATCACACCATTGCCATAGGTACCGTATTCTGGTTTGACATAAACCATTCCATATTTCAGCAGCATAGCTTTCAGATTGACTTTACTGAATTTTACTGTTTCGGGAATCAACGGTGAAATTTCAGTGCTTCGCATGAGCACCTTGGTTTTAATCCATTTGCTGGTCAATGCAGACTTTAACTTCTTTCCCAACTGTCCTCTCCCCTGTCCCTCAGAAAATAATCACGGCCTTAGTAAGCCTTAGTATTTTATGCTGCAACTGTACAAATGGCATGAGTGAAACGCCCTCTCCGCTTTCGGATGTATCTACTGTTTACTGTGTTGCATATGGTGGAAGAGGATATCCATTAGCGGATAAAAGGAGGCGTGAACCATGCACATTTGTATCATTGCACCGGAGCAGTTCCCAGTTCCGGGAGACGGTTCAGTAGAAATCTGCATTTGGGCCATTGCCAGAAGGCTCGCGGAGAGACATAAGGTAACCATTGTAAGTCGGAAGTTACCTGGACTACCTGCTGCCACTATATTGGAGCAGGTCAGAATTATCCGGTTGCCCGCAAGCACCCCAGCCCATTATCTTACTTCGGTATTAGAATACATTCAGAAAGAATCCTTTGATATCATTCAGGTTGATAATCGCCCCCATCTTATGTCTGCTGTAAAGAAACAGCTTCCTCATATCCCGGTATTTCTGTTCCTGCACTCTCTTACCTTCACACCGGGTACAGATAAAGTGGCAAATGCCTTGGCAAAAGCAGATCTGATCATTGCCAACAGCCACTCCTTACAGCGAAGATTGGATCGCCGCTTCCCTCAACTGACCACAGGGATTCACATTGTCTTATTGGGAGCCGATCTTGATCGGTTTACCCCTGTGCAGACATCTGAAAAACAACAGCTTCGTAGTTTTTACAGACTTCCGCAGACCTTTACCGTTTTGTTCGTTGGTCGGGTTATACCCCGCAAAGGAGTGCCTATATTAATACGTGCTATGTCGCATTTAAACAAACACCTCGCCGCTCATCTCGTCATCGCAGGCAAGGGCAAACCGTCGTACATACGGCAGTTAAAGCTACTTGCACGGCGGCTGAGAGTGTCAGTTACTTTTCTAGGAAATGTAGCTCATGAGAATATTCACACCCTTTATCAGGCAGCAGACTGCTTTGTATGCCCTTCCCAGAATCATGAATCCTTCGGGCTTGTTAATGTAGAAGCTATGGCCTCCGGTCTACCTGTTATCGCTTCTAATAATGGGGGAATCCGAGAGATTGTCGCCTCTGGCCATAACGGTTATCTGGTAGAACGATATCGCGAGGCTTTACCCTTTGCCCGACATTTGCTGCGGATAGCCCGCAATCCACAATTGGCAGTTACCATCGGATCACAAGGGAGAACAGATGCGCTTGAAGCCTTCAATTGGTTGCGTACAGCGAACCATTTAGAACAGCTGTACCAAGCTTCTACATCACCACAGCAGGGGTACAGAACTCTTGCAGGTGGAATGCAATTGTAGACTCACCAAAAGTAGGGGTCCCCATAAGCCATCAACTGGCTGCTGGGTTCCCTTCTTTTTGGTGTTTGCTTGAGCTAAACAAACACCAATCTCCGATTGAATTAGGTCATATATGCGTATAAAAGGTAGCTATCGGACACAGCTGACCCCAAACGCAGCTTTATCCCACATTTGCAATGCTAAAGGACCCTATAACCACTATTGGCATGAAAAATGCCCAATATGAACGCATCCATAGGAATAACGTCGGTGGAGTCCGTAAACATGTTCCAAAGGCCAAAAACTAACAAATAACGTCATATGGGTCCGTAAGCCTCAGAGAAGGATTATTACTCCACGATGCAGACAGGCCATAAGCAACAACAAAAAGCAGCGATCCTCCAACACGGGAGAATCGCTGCTCTGCTTTTTTTGTCAATTTTACATTAAATAGGTAATTTACTTCAATTCAAATCAATTGAATAACTGTAAGCACAAGCCCTACGACAAACCCGCATAAGGCTCCGTTCACACGAATCCATTGTAGATCTTTACCCACTTTATCTTCCAGCATATTCACTAGACTAGCGTCATCCATGCTGTCCAGATTCTCTTTTACCAAAAGACCTATTCTGTAGTGGTTAGCCTCTACAAAGGCAATTAGCGAAGCGCGAATCCGCTCTTCCCAGCTACTGATCCATTCTTGTTCCTTGCCAATACGACGTACAAGCAGGGTATATAACGTGAACAGCTTGCGTCCGCCAGCCGCCCGATCTTCTTCCAGTAGGGAAATTGCTTTGCTGCGAATGTTCTCCAATTGCGTATGCAGAAATGCGGTTGCTGCTTCGCCTTCAAGCTCATTCAGTGCCCATTCTTTTAATGAAGCCAGTCTAGCCTCATCATTAACAATCTGGAACAGGGCCACTCGAATCTCACGGATAATCTCTTCACGGTATGGGCTATCCTCTTCCCGAAAATCGCGGATACCGGACTGCAACATACCTTGCAGCATTTCACCAAGCATATCTGCATCCATAAACCCGACAAAAGCCTGAAAGGCCATGCCTTTAAGTCCGCCAAGCTTCACTTCAGCCAATTTCTCGCTGGCGATCTTGCCAAGCATAGCTTTCGTTTCAGGACGTCCGCTCCAATTAGATACCCCTTCCAGCGCATAGTCTAGAGCAGCTACATCTTTACCGTCATTCATTAACTTAGTAACTATTTTATCAGCCGCAACGCCAAGCTCAGCTTCACGAACATATTCGGAGGCTGCCTTTTGCAGAAACGGTACGGCCTTCTCTACCGGAAGACGAGACACGAATTCGCCAAGCTGCTCCAATATTTGTACTCTTGCCTTCTTTTTACTAAAGAACTTTGTCAGCAGCTTGGAGCCCATTGATATAAAGCCAAACTTACGCAGCTTGTTCTCAATGCTTTCCTTGTTAAGAAGCTCAGTCTCCATCGCGGTGATTAGTGATTGGATGATCTTATCGCGATTCTTGAGCAGTAGTGAGGTATGTGGAATACGTAATCCCATCGGATGGCGGAACAGCGCCGTTACCGCGAACCAGTCGGCAATCCCCCCCACCAAACCGGCCTCGAAACCACCTCTCAGTAGAATCACGGCTAGGTTTTCAGGTAGAAACAGTGTAATCAGAAACCCACATGCCATAAAGGCGAGTGACATGGTGGCTAAGTTTTTGGATCTCATAAATAGTCCCCTTTACATAAGCAGCTGCCGATGTCCTTACGCAGGAAAAATACCGTCGGTCACGTTCCTCGAACATAAGCTGACGATAGATTCGGCTAGTCGGTTAGTTTGACAACTATTGTACCACGCCTGAACTATTTTCTAAAAATATACTGTAAAAACTCTTATCTCTTGTTAGACGTTCATTATTGTGCATTTGCATGAAAATGGTTTTTGGTTTTCAGAATATTAATGATAAGATACAAGTAACGTTTCAATACCCCTTAAAAAGTACCACTTTACCTGGAAAAGGAGCTCATACAATATGCTGATTGCTTTAGATATGGATGGAACATTACTGAACGAAGAAGGAAACATCAGTCCAAAAAACCGCGAAGCTATTATAAAAGCTCAGAAACTAGGTCACATTGTTATCATTGCTACAGGGCGCTCTTTTATGGATGCAGAACGTCAGCTTCGGCTAGCGGATCTGGAATGTCCTGTAGTCAGTCTAAATGGCGCAGTCGTCACATTATCTGATCGCACCCTCGCGGCAAGCACGCCGCTGAATAAAGCGGACATCATTCCCGCTCTGCGCTGGATGAACGAAATTCCGGACTTGTATTACGAGGTATACACTGAGGATAACGTTTATGTAGAGCTGAACAAACGTGTACGGTTAGAGAAATTATCTGCACTAAGCGATGATGAAGTTCCTGAAGAAGTCAGCTGGCTGCTGAAAGCAATGATCGATCAACAGTTTCAACAAGCAGCGGTAACCTATGTGGAGAGTATGGAAGAAGTGTGGAGCAAGGAGGAAAATGTTATTTATAAAACATTGGCTTTTTCTCTAAACCGAGAGCTGCTCAAGGAAGCTTCCACCCGCTTCGCAGCTATTCCGGGCTTAATTATTACCGCCTCCCATGTAAATAATATCGAGATTAACCATGAAGAGGCCAACAAAGGCTCCGGGGTAACCATGCTTGCTGACCATTATGGTATATCGCTAGCGGATGTAGCTGTCATGGGCGACAGTTATAACGATCAGCCGATGTTCGAGAAGGCCGGCTACCGGATTGCTATGGCTAACGCAGCGCCAATTCTTAAGGAAATGGCGGAATTCATCACCACCAGCAATGAGGAAGACGGAGTCGCGGCAGGAATTGAGCATCTTTTAAATAGAAATTCTAAAGAATAATTTCTGTATAAAGCAGTGAATGCACAAATAGCATCGTGGGCAGTTCTGCTCACGGTGCTATTTGTGGGTTTATTTTTGTTAGGCAGGGGTCTCTCATTTACACTTTAGGTTTAGGTTTAGGTTGTGGCACGCCTATAGCTTACTTGTGGCTTACCTATAGCTTACTTAACGCTTTCCTGTAGCTTACTGTGGCTTGCCTATTGCATCCCCCGTCCCTCTCAAGAATTAGTTGTACTTCGTACAGTTAAATGCCCTCTTTTAGGCGCTAATTCGGATTTAATTGCACTCTGTACACTTATATTCAGCAAATCTATTCAAAACGCAAAAATTCGCGATTTTTAACTGTACAAACTACATCTAAATCGCAAGACATTCGCTACTCCACGAAATAGTTGCACTGAATACATCTATTTCACTTCAGCCACGCAATCTATCCATATCTATAGCAGCCTCCGGGTTAAAGCGAACTACCTTTCCATTTATCCCAAATCATCAAGGAAGCTGTCCTCCCCCTCCCATTCGGCAGACACTCGTACGTAGTCATCCACCTCAGGAAATTCCAACAGTTCAATGATAATCAATTCGAGCGCTGTAATGGCCCGCAGCCCATGCTTCGTACCAGCAGGAATCGTGACCGTGTCCCCGGCGGCAACCGCATGAAGATGGCCATTCATCCGGTATTCTCCATTCCCAGAAAGAAAAGACCAAACTTCTTTAGTATGCCGATGAAAATGGTAGCTGGTGTGCTCACCTGCCAAAATGGTTATTTTTGAGGTCGTAACCTCAATACCGGCTGCCGTGCGAGAGAAGTCCAAAATGCGTGAGGTGCCCCAGCGTTTTTCTTCAATCATCGGCTTCGCTGCATGGCCCTCCAGCTTCTGCTTAATTCGTTTTGCCTGCTCTATCCCAGCAACCAAAATGCCATCTGGCCCCGACGCCACGATTAAACCAGGAGCGCCAATGATATGCACAGGACAAGAGAGTTCGTTGATCAAATGGGTACCTTTTGAATCCTCTGAGATACTCCCCTCGCCAATCACCGTTCCTTGCAAATGGGGAACAAGCGCATCCCAGCTGCCAATATCCGCCCATACCCCAATATAGGGGATCACTACCGCACACCGTGTGTGTTCCAGCACCTCATAGTCAAAGCTTCGTTCTGGCAATTGATCATAATGCCCCAAAAACTCCATGTAATCTACTGGAAGATTCCGTTCCTTCATACTTGATAGCAAATATCCTAATGAGCAGGAAAACACGCCGCAATTCCACAGTCCTCCCTGAGAAATGAACTCAGCCGCTGTCGATTCGTTCGGTTTCTCTGCAAACTGTTTAACATTTAAAAAAGACGTCCCTCCTACCCCTGACCCTTCACCAGGTAGAATATAACCGAACTGTGTTGAAGGAAATTCAGGTAAAACACCAATCAAAGCAATATCTGCTTGTGATTCGGCAAGTACACTTGGAAATTGATGAAGCTGTTTAAAAAAAGAAGCCTCCACATACGAATCCACCGGAATGACCACTACGATCTCTTTTGAGTCCATACCCTTCACAGAATGCAGATAACTCGCCGCCAGAGCTACTGCAGTAAAAGTCCCCCGTTTCTGCGGCTCCGCTAATAAAGGGACTTGAGCACCAACGGATTTGCGTGTAATCTCCACCTGACTGCGATGAGTCACAATGCAGCTTGAATCCAACAAACCTACTTCTTCCAGCCCTCTGCATACCCGCTCGATCATCGACTCCACACCGCCAGCTTCTGTTGGAAGCAGCCTTAAAAAAGCTTTTGACCTGATCTCATTTGATAGCGGCCACAACCGCTTCCCCGATCCCCCTGAAAGGAGTACGATCTGCAATCCTATCGCCCCCCTGCGCTGGATTTAGCCCCTGGTGTTCTCACATACCCCTTTCGTTTATGAAAAGACAATGATCTATACTTCTCAGCCAGCTGATTCACTCTCTGCTTGGATAGCTGTCCTGCATTCATATGGAGACCTTTATTACGCGCTTTTTGAATCTTCATTCCCTCGCGATTCTTCGAATACAGGTAATTGGCATAGGTTTCGAATTCGGAAAAGGCAAATTGCTTGGAACGGTTCATACTGTGTAAAATAGCTCGATACCAAGGCATTTGGTGTTTTGCTTCTATCTCTCTTTTCATTTGAGTCAATTGACTGCGTTCAAACAGCATATAATGGGTCACAAATGACGATTTTGCGGTCACCTTGCGGCCCATGAGTTTCCTATAGGTTACAAAATACTGTGGTTGGCTCCAGTTCCGGCTGTAAAAGAGTGTCTTGCCGTCCGCCCGAAAACGGTGGGGGGTGATCAGAACGGTATCGGCATCAATAACCAGAAAATAATCCGCCGTGCAGAGCTTGTCGCCATTCAGTTTCAGCAGCTGTTGGAATAGCCAGCCGGAACGTTCCCAGGTGCGTGAGCGGTAATGAATATCTTTTTTCGTAATCGGCAGCACCGTATTCTCATCAATAAAGGTACAGCCTTTTGTGCGACAGAACTCAATCATCCGTTTCTTTTTGGGAGCAACAATTAATATCCGGCCGATGGGATGCTTAACATGCTTTCTAACAGCGTCAATCACATGGGGAAGGGTCTGTAAATCTTTTTCAATCGCGGGAATCAGTACGTCTATAGTAACGGCATGTCTGATGCGGACCTTACTGGGCGAGGGCATAGGGTCATCTCCATATCATGTTTTTGCTTTAGGATATGAGCATGATAGGAAAAGGGAATGGGCATCACAGAATTGTTCAGGGGAGTGGCAAACGTGCGCTGAACAATTCTGTGATGCGCGGGGCGGAAATTTTTATATTATAAAAATAGAAACAGACCTGCACCCAGCGCCCTTTAGTAGGGCGAATATGCCTCTCATTTCGCCGACACTGCCACATTCCAGCCAATCTACGGGATTTATACCGTACATTCCGCCCACGTAGCCACATTCCTGCCTATCTGCGGGATTTATACCGTACATTCCGCCCACGCAGCCACATTCCAGCTAATCTGCGGGATTTATACCGTACATTCCGCCCACGCAGCCACAATCCTACCTATCTACGGGATTTATACCGCACATTCCGTCCACGCAGCCACATTCCAGCCTATCTACGGGATTTATACCGTACATTTCGCCCACGCAGCCACATTTCAGCCCATCTGCGGGATTTATACCGTACATTCCGCCCGCGCAGCCACATTCCAGCTAATCTACGGGATTTATACCGCACATTCCGTCCACGCAGCCACATTCCGGCCTATCTACGGGATTTTTACCGTACATTTCGCCCGCGCAGCTACAATCCTACCTATCTACGGGATTTATACCACCGTTGTGTGCCACTCCCACACCAATCCCCAGATTTTTACTGGCTCAATATCCAACACTTTTCCTGTGCAGCAAAAAGCTTGGGATGGTATATTGTAGATTGGCTAAATTTTCGTCACATTTTAAGATGAACTCAAACATCATAGAACTAGGTTTGTTGAGATCACTACTCTATACAGAAATAATGAAGGTGAATCTATTGAATAAGCTTTTATTTCATACTATCCCGCTGGGAGCTACTGGTGAGCGGATCCCGCAAGCGGCTGTGGCCTCAGCGCAGACAAGCCAAGAACTGGTGAAGCGGGAGGATGAGGACTCCGCTTATTTCCGCAGGCTGGAAGAAGGCGGCATCCTGCTCAACCGTCCGCAGATTTCTGCGGTACGGCATCATAAAGGGCCGCTTCTAACACTGGCCGGCGCAGGCTCCGGCAAAACCTCGGTTCTGATCTGCAGAACCGGTTATTTGTTGTCCGTGCGCGGCGTCTCGCCAAGTCAGCTGCTATTGCTGACTTTTTCGAGTAAAGCTGCGGCGGAAATGCGCGAACGGATCACCCTATTGCCGGGAGTAGGCCCAGCGGACGTCGCGCGGCTGCAAGCCCGTACTTTTCATTCCTTTTTCTTATTTTTCTTGCGCAGACAAGGATTGCAGCAAGAAATTTTCAGTGAGACGCGGCGCCAGCACATCCTGTTGAAACAAATCATGCGTGAGCTCGGGCTACCTAAAGATGCCTATCCACCGGAAACGCTACTCTCCCTGCTCTCTTCCTGCAAGATGAACATGGGTACCGTAGAAGGCTTGCCTGAAGGAACCACCGCTGAAAAAGAAATGAAATCCATTCTGGAAATCTACGAACAATGGAAACTAGACAATTTCAAAATCGACTTCGATGATGTCCTCTTAATCGCCTATCGGATGCTGAAGGAGCGTCCAACGCTTTTGCAGGAATTGCAGATGAGATATCTATACGTGATGGTGGATGAGTTCCAGGATACAAATGCCTTGCAGTATGAGTTAGTCAAAATGATTGCTCACCCGCAGCATAATCTGATGGTGGTTGGCGACGATGACCAGACGATTTATTCCTTCAACGGGGCACGCAGTGAATTCATTCTGGAATTCGAGAAGCTGTACCCGGGAGCAAGGGTTATTACACTTGATATTAATTATCGCTCTGGTCCAGCTATAGTCGGGCTCGGCAACGGTATTATCCGGCACAATACGCGCCGCCGTTCCAAAACCCTGCAAGCTGCCAAAGGCAGCGGGAGTCAGCCCCGGTATATGCGTCCGCAGACAGCAGACGAGGAAGCTGAGCAGATGGTTGAGCATATTTTAAACGAGGTTTCGAGCGGCAAAAGAGAATATAGCGACTTCGCCATGTTATATCGAGCGTCTAGCAGCAACCGGGCCGTACTGGAATTACTTCTTTTACGCGATATTCCCTACATCGATTATGGAGAGGGCCAATTACTGTACGAACACTGGCTAATCTCCCCGGTCGTGGATCATATGCGTCTCTCCGTGAATCGGCGGAATTTTGCGGCTATGGAGAACATCCTGCCTACTCTATATATGAACCGTGAAAAAGGTATGAATCACATCCGGCAAATGGAAGCTAGACAACCAAAGCAAGGCCCACTAATCCATCTGTTGTCCATGCCCGGCATGGAGGATTTCAAGGGCACTAAGCTTAGAGAGCGGCTGGATCTAATTCGCAATATGCGCGAGTTAACCCCAATCCAAGCGATCCGCCAGATCCGCACGCAATTCTATGATTATTTCATCGAAGCAAATGAGCGGCATCAAGCAACCTTGCATCGCGAGACGTTAAAAGAAATGCTAGATGAACTAGAATCGTCTGCAGAGCGATTTGATAGTATCCCTGCCTTTCTGGATTTCATAGATAATGTTACGGAACGTAATGAACATAATCGTCAGCCGGGTACCAAAGAACAAGGGAATCGGATCGCGCTTATGACCATTCACAAATCCAAGGGCTTAGAGTTTCCTGTGGTCTTTTTGATTGGAGCCTCTGAAGGAATTCTTCCGCATAGCTCCGCACTGGAGGGCGACCGGCTCAAGGACCGCAAGCTGGCCGCTGCAAATAGTGGTAGTTCAAGCTTGGCTGCACTGGAAGAGGAGCGAAGACTGGCTTACGTAGCTGTTACTAGAGCCCGGGAAGAGCTATTTATCAGTTCACCTGCGAGGCATCGAGGCAAAAAAGCAGAGGTCTCCCGCTTCATGTTATCAGCCTTCCGCTCTGCCGTTTCCTCCACAGCAACGACTACGGTGAGCAGAACAGTGACAACAAGATCCTTACCTACCAGTCGCACAACTGCGACAAGAACTCATGTCGTTCCAGTATGGAATTGTACCAGCAATACCTGTCCTGGCTGGACGCGCATGAAAGCGGGCGGAGCTGAGGATCATTTAACCTCAAAGCCCTGCCCGTTATGTAGTTCCCCTATGGCAAAGGACCAACGAGAAGTTCCTGTATGATTCAACGCAAAAAAAGCAAGTTTCCTCTTCCCTGGAAACTTGCTTTTTTAATAAAAATATAGGTTTAGGCTGGAGTTACTACCGCTTCTTCCTCTTCTTCATGCACGGTCTTGATCTGGATCATTACGGTTGACGGTTCGGTCAACACTTCAATCCCATCCTTAAAGATCAGATCAGAGACAAGCAATTGGTCGCCAATATCCAATCCGCTAATATCCACTTCCATGGAGGTAGGAAGATCTTCAGGCATACAGCGAACTTCCACTTCATAAATTTCAACCTGAAGCGTACCGCCTGCTTTAATACCTACGGCTTCACCTGCAAAATGAATAGTCACCTTGCTGTCCATGCTCTTTTTCATATTTACATGTTGAAAATCAATATGCAGAATTTTGCCGGACAGGGTATCCTTCTGAATGTTCTGAACCACGACCGGAACCTCTAGATCTTCCGATACCTTACCTTGCAGAATTGCGCGCGGATTCTTTTTGAGAATGTCCAGAAGTTCTTTTTCATTCACTTCCAACGTCAGAGTCTCTTTACCAATACCATATAATACAGCCGGAATACGTCCTTGCTTACGCGCCTGATTGATGTTGGACTTGGTGTCAGTCTTACGTGTGTTGAATTGAATAAACTTATTCATTGGGTTTCCCGCTCTCTTTGACCATAAATTCTTGTCAAACTAAGTGTAACATGACCATATAATCTAGTCAAACCAACTGAAAGAACGCTAGGATTCATATTCGTCAAACGGGTCCGCGATCTCAATCTGATACGCTTCTGCGTCACTCACCCCTACAGACAATACCGCCCGGCCTCCTCCAAGACGTTTCAAGCCACCGCTGAAGATGACATCCTCCAGTTCTTTGCGCTTGCCCGGGCCCGCCGGAAAATCACTGCGGACTGCTATTATTTTGACCGGAGTTGCCTTATAAGTCTCAGGATTCAGCGAAAAAGCCATGGCATAATAGTGTTTGTTTCCGGCGCTATCGAAGCAAGCAATGTGGCCCAACACGCCCACCTTCCCACCCCGCAGCAGATGAGCTTCATTGGCTCCACCCCACTCTTCGGGCACGAATTGATCCTGTAGCACCTCGGCATCAATGAAGGTCTGCTCATTTAGTTCGTCCAGCGAAGGAATCACTGTGAACCCAATCTGTCCTCGCCCACCCCGCTCGCCCTGTGGCCGGGTAAATACGCCTACACTGCCATTATCAAGCTCGATAAGCCGGATATCCTTCATCGTGCCGGGACCTGAAGAAAAGTGGGTCAAAGAATCGATGTGATACCCCCGGTAGAACTGGGTCACCCAGGAGACAATCCGGTGCGGATCATCCGCTGCCGCAATCACTTCCACCCCGCCCACGATCAGTTCCCCCCTGATCCGGGTCCAGCACGGGTCCTGTAAATTGTACGTATGCGTATGCGCACGAGGTCTCCAAACCCCATCATGGCATGTAAAAAAGAAGACTTGAGAGAACTCACTGTCCCGTTCCTCAACTCTTCCCATTAGTACCTCTTCCCCGTTATACATAAACGGGGCGGTTATATTATAGACATCCCGGTGCCCAACACCGGTGAACGTCAGTTTATTTACAGTAGTTGTACCGCGTCCGGCATGATATGTATCCAGAAGCTGCTTACAGGTGGCTGTCCGTGCCGGGTTCCTTGTCATCGCCGTCCTCCTCGTAATCATTTGAACGATCGATCACCCAATCGTTGTCTTCCGCATCCATGGCAATCAGCTCGCCGGGCTGGACATTAAAGTATACACATAATTTTAGCAACAGATCCCTTGGATACTGCACCATCTCATTCTTATACATTCGGCGTACCGAATCAAAATGGTAATTGATCTCTTTAGCAAGCTTGCGGATCGATAATTTCGGATCATGCCTCTCCATGACCTCACTCAGTTTACTGCGTATGACTGGCATTCCTACACCTCCTCCAATAATATATCCGCACTAACCCCAAGGCGTCAATCGAATTGACAAGATAAAACGGTCATGTTACAGTGGGATTAGGAAATAATTTGCAACATTTCTAATTTCAGAAAACCAAATACCTTTCCCTATTCAGAAAATAGAGTCTTCTTTATTTTCTTTTTTTGTATCCAGACCAATCGCAAGACCATTAGGGAGGCTCTTTGAATGAAAAATACAGTCCGTAATCACAACATCGTGTTCTTGGGAACCAGTCTGCCGCGAGAGTGCGGTATCGCCACGTTCACACAGGATCTGCTAGATGAACTTATCCACCTTCCCGGCTTCAACCCGCCCCGGATTATTGCCATAAACAACAATGAAACCTACGCTTACGATCAGCAGGTAATACGGCAGATCGACCAGCATAATTACGCAGATTATATAGATACGGCCGATTTCCTCAACAATTCTGATACCGATTTGTTGGTCATCCAACATGAATTTGGCATCTACGGCGGAGAAAGCGGTGAATACCTGCTCCCCTTTGTCGAACGTTTGAACATTCCGTATGTTGTTGTTTTTCACACAGTGTTGACCAAGCCCTCCCCTAAGCAGCATCAGATCATCCGATGTCTGGCCGAGCGTAGCGTGCAGGTCGTGACGATGGCAGAATCAACCCTTACCGATTTATCTACTATTTATGAGATCCCAGTTTCCAAAATCACATTCATCCATCACGGTGTCCCTCAAGTTAGCACAGCCTCACGCACCAGCCTTAAAGCACAATACGGTTATCCAGACCGCAAGATCCTCTCCACCTTCGGCTTCCTCAGTCCCGGCAAAGGGATTGAATACAGCATCGAAGCCATGCGCGGCGTGGTCAAGCGCCATCCCGAAGCACTTTACATTGTCTGGGGCAAGACCCATCCGGTCGTCAAGCTGGAATCCGGGGAAGTTTACCGCCAGAAACTGACGGACCTCGTAGAAATGTTTGACTTGCAGGACAATGTCCAATTCGTCGATAAGTTGCTGACCCAAGAAGAAGTAATAGAGTCCTTGGTCATGTCAGATATCTATGTGACTCCTTATCTGGGTAAGGATCAGGCCGTCAGCGGCACCCTGGCCTACGGAGTCGGTTATGGCCGGGTCATCGTGTCGACCCCTTACCGCTACGCCCAGGAAATGCTGGCAGAAGGCCGCGGTCTACTGGCTGATTTTCATGATTCTGCTTCCTTGGAAGCCTGCATTTTGCGCTTGCTGAACAGCCCTGCTCTGGTGCAAACGATGGAAGACCGCACGTTGAAGCTCGGGCTCACTATGCGCTGGAACGAAATCGCCAAAATCTATGCCGCCTTGTTCCACAGCCATATCCAGAGCTCGGCGTCAGCTGATCGGAGCGTGATTTAATGGAAACCTCCACCACAGTACAGTCTAAACCAGGCTATATGCGCAGAATCACGGACGATACAGGAATCTTTCAGCATACCAAGTTTGGGGTTCCGGACCGTTCCAAGGGCTACACTACCGATGATAATGCCCGCGCCCTGATTGCTGCGGTCTTAATGTACGAGAATTCCCGGGATGCCGTGGCACTCGATCTCATTCATACGTATATCTCTTTTATCTATCATTCCCAGACAGCGGACGGCAATTTTCGCAATTTCATGGATTATAACCGCTCCTTTATAGAGGATAAAGGTTCTGAAGATTGCCAGGGACGTACCTTGTGGGCACTAGGGTTCGCCTTGTCGCATGCAGCTTCCCTGCCTGACAACCTGATGAATACCTGCCGGTATTTGATCAATCAGGCACTGCCGCATCTGGAAGCCTTGGGCTCACCTCGGGCCGGAGCCTATGCCATCATCGGCTTAAGTTATCTTACCGAATCACCCGGCCCATTAGGTTATGCTTTTCCATACCCGCATACTGAAAACACGACCGAAGAAGCCGCCTTTCTGCCAAGGGCAACCATTGAGAGTCTGATCGAAAATATTGCGGTTCGGCTGCATAATCAATATACCCGCTATAAGGGGCACGGCTGGAATTGGTTCGAGGACAGCATCACTTATGGCAATTCCATGCTGCCCTGGGCTCTGCTTCGGGCCTACCTAATCTCCGGGAATAAAAACCTGCGGGAGACCGCCAAGGAAAGCCTGGATTTCCTAGCTTCCACCACCTTCTCCAGCAAAGGCTACTATAAACCGATCGGCAGCCATGGCTGGCTGCTGCGCGATGGGCTGGCTGCACCCTATGATGAACAGCCCATTGAAGCCTGCGAGATGCTGCTGGCCTGCCGGGAAGCAGCTGTTGTTCTTGAGGACCCCTCTTATCTTGCGCAGGCAGAATTATGCTACAACTGGTATCTAGGGCATAATTCCTTGGGAATCCCCCTAATCGATCCGCAGACTGGTGCTTGTTATGACGGTATTCATGCGGCGGGGCTCAACCTGAATCAAGGCTCGGAGAGCATTATATCCTTCACAATTGCCCGGTTGGTGATGCATCATGAATAAATATGCTACGATCCTAGCCGGCGGGGGCGGAACACGGTTTTGGCCCCTGTCCAGACAAGAAATCCCAAAGCAGCTGCTGAACATTAGTGGCAACGACATTATGTTAAACGATACGATTGAACGCTTCAAAGGGATTATTCCTCAGGAGAATACAGTTATCGTTACTAATCGTACCCAAGCAGTATTGTTGGAGAGTATTATGCACAGCAGCGTTCTCAAAGCTAATATTCTAATTGAACCTGTGGCGCGAAATACAGCCGCTAGCATTCTTTTTGCAGCATTATCTATAGAGAAGTCTCATGGCAATTCTTTAATGGTCGTCCTTCCTTCCGATCACTATATAACGGATGAGGAACAATTCCGTCTTACACTAGACGAAGCCTGTACTGTTGCCATGGAGTCAGACAAAATAGTAACCATCGGAATCAAGCCTACTTTCCCATCTACTGGCTACGGCTATATTGCCTTTGATAAGACGCCGATTGCGACAAGCCCAGTGGCTGTATATGATGTAGATGAATTTGTAGAGAAACCAAACTTTCAGAATGCACAGAGTTATCTGGCATCCGGTAATTATCTATGGAATAGTGGGATTTTTATTTGGCAGACCTCTGTCATTATTGATAATTTCAAACGTTATCTACCTCGACTCTACAAAACCATGCTGCCCATCAGTGATTGTTTGGGTACAGATCAGGAAGAGGAAGTTATTAATGCCATCTACCCAACGCTTCAGAATATTTCGATTGATTACGGCATTTTAGAACGCTCTGATGAAGTTGTCGTGCTTTCCGGACAATTTGGCTGGAATGATATCGGTAGCTGGGATGCACTGGGTTCAATCTTCCCTCCGGATGATGCAGGCAACATTATAAAAGCAAATCATGTGGGAATAGATACCCATAACTCAATCATTTATGGAAATGGCAGACTTATCACGACCATTGGTGTAGACGGGTTCATCATTGCGGATACTGGGGATGCACTGTTAATCTGTCCCAAGGATAAAGCGCAGTCAGTCAAAGATATCGTGGAGCTTCTAAAGGAACAGGGAATGACAGAATATATCTAACTAAAAAGAATGCAAAAAGACGGGCCATTGCAGTACATGCATGGTCCGTTTTTTATCTAATTATATAAGTTGAACAGTTTGTACATGTTTTGTAAGCGCCAAACTTAGGTCCAAGCCCACAAGAACCCGTCTCGATCCCAAGCAATTCTCCCGCCATGGAGTTTCCGGAAAGCTTTCTTCACTTCTTTGGAGAGTGAGGCATTGCCGTTCTCATTCACAAATACAAATTGTTCTCCAAAATTCTCTTTCACATATTCAATCGCCGCCGTCTGATGCAAGGTACCCGTAAAACGAATCTCCTTCACCATCCATTCTGCTACTTCTTGTGCGGTTATTTCCATATGGATGCGCCTCCTCTCTGTGCTTACTGCTAAAATGTGCCCTCATTATAACATGAATACAGCCCAACCGGACAAACGTCCGAATTGGGCTGTATTGAAGTCATTTTACATCACTGTGGATAGATATGGTTCGAAGGATAACGGGACTTCTGTCCTCCACTCACCATCAACAGAATCCCAGTAATTAAGTGCAAGAACCAGCCCACAAAAGGAATCCATGCCAATAAAGAAGTTATAATTCCTAGCACTGAACCGTAGATAGACTCACGGTCTCTTGAAGATAAAATCAATGTAATCACATGTAGAATAAACATCAACCCCAGAACGGAATACCCCGTGCCAATAACAATAGCAGCACCCAGGATTGGAATTGCCAAAATAATTTCACAGGAACCCGTAATCCATTTCATAGCTTTAGAAGCGCTCAATAGACAACCTCCTAATTGGTTGAAATATATGATTTTTCTCGTGCTAATTATTTTATTTCATACCAACGGCAAAGGTTCTTCCACTTTGTCATGGGATTGCTTCTGCACAAGTGGAGGCAAGCCCTCCTTACTCATTGCTGCCGAAGGGGCCAGCCCCAAACAGTGGCACATTAAAGGAGCCATTCGCAGCTGTGGCAGTACTTCTTCCTCTTTTTCCGAAGATAATACATCTACCCCAAACGTATATAATGGCACATCTCGCTCGGAAGGAGTTATCCCGCCGTGGTACCCATTTGCGTTCATTCCGTGATCTGCCGTAATCATAATCTTATAGCCCTGTTCCATCCAAATAGGCAAAACAGTGGCCAACAGACCGTCAGCATTACGCACTGAAAACTCATATTCCTTGCTCTCTCCGCCATAACGATGCCCGGCGTCATCTATATTCATGGAGTGAATGTATAGGAAATGCGGATCATAGGCACTCCGTAAATACACAGCGTCGGCAAACACATGACTGTCGGGATAGTGATCCTCGAAATAAAAACTGCCATGCTGAATGGGCTTCATCACATTGTGCTGATGGCGATCAGCAAGCGGATCAAAAGGGGCCGAATTATAAAGCTCACTGACCCAATGATAGGCGACAGCAGCTGTGCGCAAATTAGCGCCCACTGCCAGATGGAATACGCTCTCTTCATGGCTTGGTCTCACAATATGGTTAGCCGTAATTCCATTTTTGGACACGGGTGTACCCGTCAAAAGCACTTCATAAAGCGGGCGTGACAGACTGGGTAATTCCGATTTCACTCGGTGACATGATATTTCCCCCTGCTCCACCAGATGCTCCATATACCCCATATATTCACGTGCGGCCTCATATCTAAGTCCGTCCAACACTACCACAATAAGTTTATTGTTCATTTCAGTCATCTTATTACGCTCCCTCTCGTTCCAGATGCAGCAGCTCAGAAGGGTTCAGAGCCAAGGTGACGTTAGCCCCTTCCACCAGCCTCAGCCAGCGTCCGTCATTTAAAAGATCAACCGTTAAGCAAATGTCTTCCACCTCTACCGTACACCTAATAATATTGCCCAATACGGAGACAGATTTAATGATGCCATCCACCAGTTGCACTCCGGCAGCAACCTCGTGAAGTCCCGCGCCCTCATGCAGCAGCGTAACCGCCTCAGGCCGAATAGCAAAGCGGTCCTTCGTGCTATCTATCCCCCGGAACAACGTCATCACTTCTGATCGGGTCAATACATTGTAACTGCCCATAAACCGGGCAACGAACTCTGTTCGTGGTGCGGAGTACAACCCCTCAGGTGTGCCATCCTGCACAATCCGGCCACCGTTCATAATACAGATGCGGTCTGAAAGAATCAGCGCCTCCTCCTGATCATGCGTCACGAATAGTGTCGTCATGTTAAACCTTTTTTGAATATCACGAATTTCAGCACGTAAATTCTTGCGTATCTTAGCATCAAGTGCGCTTAAAGGTTCATCCAGCAGCAATACTTTGGGCTGCACCGCTAGAGAACGAGCCAGCGCTACCCGCTGCTGCTGTCCACCAGAGAGGGACTGCGGATATACATCCCGTTTATCCTCCAGATCGACCAATGCCAGCAATTCCGCGCAGCGATGATGGCGGGCTGATTTCGATAATCCCCGCATTTTCATACCATACTCGATATTTTGGCTCACCGTCAGATTGGGGAACAAGGCATAAGACTGAAACACCATTCCTACCTCGCGCTTACGGGGCGGCAAACTTCCCAGATCTTTATTTTCCAAAAGAATTCTGCCGCCATCCAGCTCTGAAAGACCGGCTATACAGCGTAGCAATGTGCTTTTTCCACAACCGGAGGGGCCTAGCAGTGTCACAAGCTCACCTTCACGGATCTCCAAATCAACATTGTCTAACACACAGGTATTCCCAAACATTTTGCGTACACCCTGCAGCTTTAGATAATCATTCATCCCTTAATACCTCCCCCCATCTTTTTACCGAGCTTCATTAGTACCATCGAAAGAATTAGAATAAACAGAAAATAAGAGATCGCAATCGCACTGGCCAAATGTCCACTTTCACCAACCCTTTGATATAGATATACCTGAATCGTCTGAATATGTCCGCCAACTAACATGTTCGTAAGAACAAATTCGCCGAATAGAACTGAAAATGATAACAGTGTAGAGACGATAACCCCAGGCCATATATTAGGCAAAATCACATTCAAGAAGGCCGTTCTTCGGCGGGCACCAAGCAGCTCCGCAGCATGCAGCAGTTCTACGGCATTAACCGTTAACAGACTATTGCGAATGCCCTGATACATATAGGGAAGGATGACCACAAAATATGCGCCCACCAATAAATACGCTGTTCCAGCGATATCAAAAGGACCAGAGGAATAGGTACGAATAAGACCTACCGCAGCCACAACACCAGGCACCGCATAAGGCAAAACAACAATACCTTTCATAAAGCTCTCCCAGCGCGGAAAATAGAGGGTGATGACAAAAACAGCTGGCAGCATCACGGCCAGACTCAGCACCACGCTGATCAGGCATAAATAAAGCGAGGTCCAAAGCGCCTCCAGAAAGCGAATATCCTCAAACATTTCCCCAAACCAATTCAAGGTCCAAGCTCGGGGCAGCAGGGTATTCTGCCAGTCTTGTGCAAAAGCATAAATACCCGTCGCCAAAAGAGGAAGCAGCAAATACACCATGAGCAGCAGCATGAAGGTGCGTGGAGCGAAGCCTGCTTTGCGTATATTCATTGCCCTACCTCCTCACGAGCTGTCCATAAACGCCGGGAAGCTTTGATTTTCACATCCGGTTTACTGAGTGCTTTCGTTCCAAACCTCTCCGCACGCCGCACCATTAAATGGTTCAGATAAACCGCCAAAATCGTAGTCAGACCAAGCAGAACAGCAAGCGTACTCCCCATTTGTGGCTGTGTAACCACATCTCCGGCAACCAGTGAACCGATACGTACCGCCAACAGATTGTAATTTCCGCCAACCAATGCGTAAGCCGTGGCATAAGCCCCCATTGCATTAGCAAAAAGAATTCCAAGTGTGCCAAAGATCGCTGGAGTTAGAATAGGCAGGCCAATCGTCTTCCAGAACTGCCAAGGCCCAGCCCCCAGTAAGGACGCTGCCTCTCTCCACTGCTCACGGATTCCGTAAAAGGACGGGTACAAAAGCAATAAGGCTAACGGAACCTGAAAGTATACATACACCAGTATTAGACCTGACCAGCTATATAGATCAAAATCGGCAAAAACACTCCAGCCCCACTGTTTAAATAAGAGTGTAAATACCCCATTATTTCCGAGCAAAATGATATAAGCAAACGCCAGCGGAACACCTGCGAAATTAGAGGTCATATTCGACAGCATTAGAAGTCTATCGCGTACTCTCGGGGTAAACCGGGTAATGCAATAAGCACAAAAAAGTCCGACAATGATCCCTATCAGACTTGAGGTTATGGAGATTAGCAGACTGTTCTTAATCGCCTGCATGTAATAGGCACTTTGCAACGCATGCAGATAATTGCCTAACGTAAATCCCGTTCCGTCCGCTGTGCGTAAGCTTCCCGTCAGCATGGATATTATAGGTACCAGTTGAAAGGCTAACACCATTAGTGCAAATGGAATAAGTGCCAGGATCACACCGCGGCTTCTTTGTTTCATCTTACTCGCTCCTTGTCGCGGGAATAGAACAAAGGCGCCTTACGGCATCATGACGAAGGCGCCCTGCTTCTTTTTTGGAGAGAAATGAATACTAGTTCAAATGCACAAGCACACGTTCCTGCCACAATTGAGGAATGGTTTTTGCCGTCTCTTCCCATACCTTGTAATCACCAACAGGCTTAGCGTTGACATATTCTTCTTTTGGCAGCAGCTTAGCTGCAACATCATCCGGCAACGTTACACTGTCACGGATCGGACGAGCGTAACCTTTGGCAAGATTAATCTGTCCTTCATCACTAAGGATGTATTGGCGTGTAAGCTTCGCCGCGTTAGGATGCGGCGCATATTTGTTGATGATCGTGGCATACCCGCTCACGACACTGCCTTCTTGTGGAATGGCTACAGCGAAGCCATCTTTGTTGATCTGGTCTCTATAATTCAAAGCGTTGAAATCCCACAGCAGGGTAACTTCCACTTCACCTTTTTCAATGTTGGCAAGGGAAGCCTCTGCATTGGAGAGACGTCCTTTTTTAGCTAAATCCTCGAAAAAAGCAATCCCTGGTTCAATGTTCGACTCGTCGCCACCAAAGGCAATCGCTGCGGCCAATACAGCCATCTGTGCTTGAGCAGCTTTGGTTACATCACCAACGATGATTTTGTAATTGCCGTTCTTCAGATCTTCCCAGCTCTTCGGCGGATTCGCCACGAGCTTAGTGTTAGTCAGAAAAGAGATGGTGCCTTGATAGCCGACGATCCAATTTCCGTCCTTGTCCTTAGCCCAATCAGGGATTTCATCCCAGTAGGATGTTTTATAAGGCTGTGTTACCCCTTTCTCCACGGCAACCGATCCAAACGCAATCCCCACATCTCCGATGTCGGCCGTTGGTTTGTCTTTTTCCGCATCAAACTTGGCAATTTCCTCCGCGCTCGACATATCGGTATCCGAATGTGTAAGACCATACTTACTGTCCATATCACTCCATGTATCTTTCCAGTTCGCCCAAGAATCCGGCATTCCTACACTGACGATACTGCCCTCTTCTTTAGCTTTACTCTCGATCTCAGTCAGACTTAATTCTTTGGTGCCAGCCTTTCCATTCGTTGTTTCTTCAGCCTTGGCTGAATTTCCACAAGCAGCAAGCAACAGGACGAGCAAGGATAACATTAGACCCATTGATAATTGATTTTTGATCCCTTTTTTCATGATTTCCCCTTCACTCCTATTTCTTATTTGCGGGCTTCTTTATGCTCCAACTGTTAGGCACCCAATTGCAGTATAGGCGTGTACTATTTTCGCGGCATTAAGGAGAATAGGAATATTTGTAAATAAAAAGAAACGACCTGTCGTCTTTTTTAGATGACCGCCGTTTCCCTTAGAAATACAATTTACTTACAATGACAAAAAATATTCGTATAAACTTCAGTCCAAGTAAAAAACTGCCCGACATTTCCAGGCAGTTTTACATGTATGAATATAACTACCGTCTACGCGCTGCCACACTGACAACACCGTATCTGTAAAGCACCTTCTTACCGAACCAGCCAAAAAGCCGATCCGTAAAGAAGCCCATAAAGCCAAGGCAGAACAACCCGACAAAGATCCAATCCGTACGGAAAAACAACCGGGAATTCCAGATCAGATAACCTACACCTTCGTTCGAAGCAATCATTTCCGCGCCGATAATCGCCATATATGAGGTGCCCATCGCTAACCGGATACCCGTAAAAATATAAGGGATCGTCGCCGGAACGACCACATGAATCAGAATTTGCCACTCACTGGCGCCCATACTGCGGGCTGAGCGGATTTTGTCCTCTTCCACGGACATCACACCGGTTAAAGTATTCAGCACCACGATAAAAAAGGTGGCGTACATAATTAACGCAATCTTCGACTGCTCCCCAATACCAAACCATACTAGGAACAAAGTAATGAATGCAATCGGCGGGATAAAACGGATAAAGTTCAGGAAAGGCTCCGCAAAAATACGGATCAAGTTCACCTTCCCAATGATTAGTCCTACGGGAATCGCCAGTAAACTGCCGAGTACCCAACCAATGAGCACCCGATAAAAGCTAATCCCTATATATTGCAGCAAGGTTCCGTCTTCCAGCAGCTCCCGTCCGCCCTTAAGTGTACTCCATGGTCCGGGGATCACATCGGGGCCATAGATTACAGCTCCAAGCTGCCAGACGCAGAGCGCGGTAATCCATAGAAGGGTTACGGAAACCCACTTCTTCTCCACCCATTTCCTCATCTGTCTCACCCTATCCTATTCTTCGAAATGACCTTGAATTTGATTGTATAACGAGTAGAATTCCGGTGAGGTTACGTCCCGCGGATACGCCAGTGTATTGTCATAAATATCTGTAATATTAGAGGACGGTCCTACTGACATAATGCCAATTCGTTCTCCCAGCAATAACGCCTCCTGAATATCATGAGTTACAAAAATCACCGTCTTATGTGTCTGGCGCCAAATGTTGACCAATTCCTTCTGCATCGTTCGGCGCGTCATCGCATCCAGCGCACCAAATGGCTCATCCATTAGCAGAATCGCTGGATCATTCGCCAGCACCCGAGCCAGCTGAACACGCTGCTTCATACCCCCAGACAGCTCCTTCGGGAACTTCTCCTCATGCCCGTTCAGCCCAACAAGCCCGATGAACCTATCCGATATTGTGTGCCGTTCCGCCTTTGCGATTTTCTTCATCCGCAATCCGAACTCCACATTCTGCCGGACGGTTAACCAAGGGAATAAGGAGGAATCCGCCTGCTGGAACACAACCGCCCGATCTCTGCCGGGCTTATTCACCTCTACATTATCCACCCGTAGATGCCCACCAGATTTGGAGACAAACCCGGCGATCATATTCAGCAGTGTTGATTTCCCGCAACCACTCGGCCCAAGCAGAACGAAGAATTCCCCACCTTTAATTACGAGATCTACATCTTTTATAATGTAGTGAATGTCCCCAGCAGTTGGTTCGCTGTAGCTTTTACGGAGCTGCTCAATATGAATGGTATGCTGCTTAGCAGGTAATGACATTCTGAACTCCCCCTATTTCTTGTACGTAACCTCTTCTGGCAATGCCTTCGCCAGCGGCTCAAGATTCAGCTTGCTATCCAGATCGAAATCCTTCTCGATGATTCCGTTGTCGACCATATATTTCTTCTGCTTGGTCAAACTGTCATACGCTGCTTGAGTAAATCCTAGTGCCCACGGATTATTCGGCAGGTCTTTTATCGTAGATTCCTTAGGCTGCTTCACTTCCTTATACATCAGATCAGCAACCTCATCTGGGTGAGCCTGAGTATAGGCTCCAGCTTCATCCACCGCTGCTAGGAAATTCGCTATACCTTGCGGATTCTTAGCCGCAAAATCATTTTCCGTTACAATCCCCATCCCCAATCGAACCGTGGTTTTAGACATATCCGTCAGTTCATGAACACCTTTAAGCGCATAGAGCTTATCATTCAGAACCGAACCATAAAACCATGCTCCATCCACAGCACCTTGCTTCAAAGCGATATAAGCTTCATCAAAGGCACCCTGTCCTATTAACTCCACATCACTGAGAGCGGCATTATGCTCTTTCAAATATTCATCCCAAAGGTACGGAATGAAGGTGCCGCGTATGAAACTCAGCTTCTTTCCCTTCAAGTCTTCAGCCTTCTGAATATCGTCCTGTACGAACAATTTCCATTCAGTGGACGCTTCATCAGTCGCTAATCCCGCCGAGGCGATAATAGCATAATCGCCCTTCGCCACTGCGTTCAGCAATGGGAAGTCTGCCCCGAAAGCCACATCCACCTGTTTAATAAAAAGGGCATTTACACCTTCCGCAGGGGAACCAAAGTTGACTAGTTCAGCGTCAATCCCGTGTTTGGCAAAGATGCCTTTATCTAATGCCACCCGAAAAGTGGGATTCGTATTGATGTCAGCAATTTTTATCTTTAATATCTCATCTTTGCTGTTCGCCGCTCCCTCTTTAGAGGCATTAGAGGCAGCCGCATCGCCCTTGGAGCTGCAGCCCGATAAAAGGATAACCACTGATAAAGATAAGAGCAGAAAGCTTGAGCTGATCCATGATTTTTTCAACCGACACATCTCCTCAAATTTGTTAATTTACCTTGCGGCTGCTGCCTTCATCCGTCGTCGCCACACAAGCAGCTCCTTCAACAAAGGGCAGGGTTGTCGCCACACTTACCACAGAATCCGATCCTTTAGGTGCAGCCCCCGGGACTCTGAACTGTGTTACGTCTATTGGCTCAATCGCTTGTTCAACTGGCGCTTCCAACTGTGGTACCCAGGCATAAGGCACACGGTAGGAACGATAGACCATGTTGGTATTTCTGGAGTCCGTAAATGGCGAGATATATTCCCATACCAGTTCATGTTCTGGCGTAACCTCAAAGAGTCTGCCGTTAGAACCTTCTGTAATTAAGGTATTGCCATTCGGAAGCCGTTGAGCTGAGCTGATATATGGACTGTAGAATTTATAAGAATCGGTTGGGACAGAGAAACCAGCTTCTGCCGCTGTATATTGCCACTCAATCTCAAGAGTCACGGGATTAATCTCCAGAATTCGCGAGTGGTCGCGGAGTGCATTTTTTTGCCCAAAAGGAGAAGATGGATTTGGAAGACCATAACCGCCCCAGCCCCCGTTATCGAATACAAGTAAGTTACCTTCTCCCGGCAAACCTTTCGGAATGATGTGCGCATGATGCTGGCCAATGATCCAGTCGATATGCTTCACTTCTGGCAGCGAGTAATCCGGACCGATTCTCCAAACGATGGCTCCGGTACGCTTATCCGTTATCGCAATAATATTTGCTTCCCGCGCATCCCAGATCACGTTATCCGGATGGAAACGCTCGTCACCTGCATCGTAAAACTTATTGGGTCCTACATAAGAAGCCGAATTGATATGCAGCCAGTCCCCAACACCGCCACCTAGATTTCCGAAAGAGCGTGAGTTAGGATCACGGAATAGTACATTTTTGGCAGCTTCATCAAAGCCTAGCTCATCAAAATGTTCATTTGGAGCCCACTCCCAGACGATATTCCCCTCCCAGTCCACCTCAAGGATCGTGTCATCAAGCAATTGTTTGTCGGAGATCTGAGGATTGTAGATATTTTTGTGAGCAAGAATTAGCGTTTTGCCACTGTCTACCTTGGGTTCAAGCCCTGGTGCAAAATATCCGACCGGATTGCCTTCGCGCTGATAGTCATGATGCTGGCGGGCATACCAGAGGGGTTCATAACCCGGATCTTCTATATGTTCATAGCTGTTATATTTCCACACGATGTTCCCATCCCAGTCCACCTGTACCAGATCTACATTATCCTGTATGCCGAATTTGGGATCTCTTCTTCCTGTGCTGCCCAGCACATAACCACCCGGGAAGATTTTAGCCGGAAATCCAAGCAGCCCCTTCCACAAATGCACCTCTTTACCGTTCATATCTATCAGTACAACACCTTCTTCACCAGCTTGAAATACAGTATAGCCACTCCAGGCTTTGTCAGGGTTATATACGGTTGCTCCAGTTGGATAAATGGTTGAATGTCCCATCGTTCATCTCTCCTATTTTCAATTTTTAGTAGCTAAGATAATTACTTTTTTTAGTGGTTGTGCGTGGCTTCTGTTCAAGGGTTGGAGAGGTCTCTGCATTCTCCTTGGCGAGCTTCAGCAGGATATCCGAGAATCCTTCTAAATTGCTAATGATCCGCTGATAAAAGTCATTTTGCTGCGCCAATTCCTCCTCCGTAAACCCCTCAAACAAAAGCGAAATACATCGTTCTCCGATGTTGCTGTTCTGCTCCGCCAGCTTGCGGCCTTTATCCGTAATATCCAGCATTACCGTTCTACGGTCGCCTTCTTTACGTCTACGTACGGTATATCCACCCGCCTCAAGCTTATCGCTCAATGCGGTAATCGCACCTGAGGTGAAGTCTAGTTCATCCGCTAAGTCTCCTAGCCTTTGCTCACCATCGCGAATGATTTTGTGCAGAATCAGCATGCCTGGTAAGGAGATGCCTGCTACGGCGACCTTATCCCGCTCTTTCACGAATCTGCGAACCGCCTTGCGAAATGCCCAATCCGTCTCCTCCAGCTGTCTCCAATACTGTTCGCTCATGCTTACCTCTGCTTTCTCCCAATCAGCCCATAAAAAAAGACTCCCAGCACCTACCCCTGACAAGGGAAAAGTACGGGAGCCTTTGGTGGTCCAATCAGCTCGGTTGAATTATTTCACTGTTCATTTAATTACTGTTTAAGTATTGGTGATATCATATACCCCTTTATTCCTACCTGTCAAGTGCGTATTTTTAAGAATTCAAAAAAAGAGCACTCACAAAGGTGCCCTCTAACTTGTAAGCTTATTGACCACTTTCCAGTACAAGCGCATGACTGTCTTCATCATAAACCTGCATAAAAGATTATACGGCCGGTAAATAACGCTCTAACCGGTAAATATATTTTACCCGATTCCTGAAGTGGCAGATTGGAGATATTTAATTTCACTTGCACTCCTTGCAATCTATCTTTTATTTCGAAAAATTTGAAAATTAAAAATTAATCCAAAATATTATATATGAAAAATCATATGAGTAGTGAGAATTTCCTTTTTTTCATAGAAGAACATGAAGACTACACGCCAAAAATGACAAAAAGCAGACCAGAGTCACCTCTGCCTGCCTTTGCCATCCAATCTTATAAATTAATTATTCCATATAACAGTTTTGCGATTTCAGCGCGGGTTACTTTACCACGAGGGTCAAAGTTATTGTTGTCCTTGCCGTCAAGGATTCCCTTAGCCTGTAAATCAATGACTGCTTGCTTCGCCCACTCAGATACGCTATTCATATCCTTGAAGCTTGCAGTAGCAGCAACGGAAGCTTGCGATCCAGCTTTATACTGCATCAGTTTCTGCAAGACAACTGCCGCTTCCTCACGGGTAATTGCATCTTTAGGGCGGAACTTGCCATCACTGCCTTGGATCAATCCAAGCTGGACAGCTTTGTCTATCGACTGTGCATAATAAGCATCTTTAGATACATCTGCGAAAGCACTCTGGGCGATAGCTCCACTTGCCTCATCCAATCCGAGAGAACGAATGGCCAGTGTAACAAAGTCTGCGCGGGTTACATTCGCCTGTGGTCCATAATGCGTATCGTCAATCCCTTTAATCACATGCTTAGCCGTCAGCTTGGAAATATACGACTCTGCCCAGTGGCCAGCAGTATCCCTAAATTGCTTATGGTATTCCAGCACCGCAAAGGAGGAAAAGTGATTTGTTGTGAAGGTAACGGTATTATCCTTAAACACTCCACCCAAATATTCCAACGTGCTGCCATTTACATAATAGACACCCGCAAAATCCGTATCGAGCTTAGCAAACTGTTCCTTAGTCAGCGTCAAGGTAACCGTAACAGCACCTTTAAGCTGATGGATAGCTGTTTCTTTGCCGCCTGCTGATGTACTGAGGTTCATCGTAACGGTAGCTCTAGCTGGACCCATTCCAGCGACATTGGCCTGTACAGAAATCATACTCATATCAATGCTTAGTAGCAGCATATCACTGCCTGCCGGGATGGCTGGTAAGGAGCTTGTCGGTACGCTCAATGTAACGTTAGAAGACACAATATTCAGGTTCAGCTTCTTATCGATAGCCTGTTGTATACTCGCTGCATCAAGAGCAATTCTAATCTGACCTTGAGCCGAAGCGGCTCCGCCTACGCTAATCTTTAGGCTTCCCCCTGTAGCAGCTTCTTCTATCCGCTTCTTCAAGGCTGACGGATCAGCTGTATACGTTCCATTACTTCCTAATGTAAGTTCAATGTTTCCTTTTTCCGCTACCGGTGTGGTGGTAGGCGTTGGAGTCACTATTGGCACTGGTGAAACTACTGGAGGTGCCGTTGTCACCTCAGGTGTTGGTGTCGGCGTCACTTCTGGCGATGGCGATACCTCAGGTGTCGGCGTTACCTCTGGCGACGGTGTTGGTGTCACCTCTGGTGTCGGCGTCACATCCTCTTTTCCAGTGTAAAAGCCCCAGATATCTGAAAGCACACTGCCGGAGTGATCATCCTCAACCTTTGTGTACCATTGGTAGTAGCTATCCGGATTTAGCTTACTCCAAATGACCTGAGTCTCCGCGCCACTCTCTACTTGTTGATTGGCCGAAATTTCCTGATCGCTGTAAACCTTGACTCCGATATAGTCGGTAGCCACACGTTTAGTCACAGGCTGTAGATCCAGATCCAGAACGAACTCATCTTTGCCTGGATATTCGTCTTCATCATAGTAGTTATAATCATCCAAATAAGGCGAATAAGTCTTCACGCGAAGTTTGTTATTAGCAACATCGAACTGAAGCAGACGGATATAGCCAAGGCCTCCTTCTTCAGCACCTTGATAATCTGCCAGCATTTGATAGACACTGCGGTCTGGAATACCGTCACCGTTATCATCCAGCTCGTCCACCTTAAGCTCAGCATCATGATAATGGCCGGACAGTGCTGCGATTACGTTTTTGTTAGGTTTCACAACCATCTCAAAAATCTTATCCGCAATAGGTGCACGGTTATTAGAAACCAGCAAATATTCATGGAGACAAAGAATCGCTTTACGCTCTGGATAACGGGCAACGATCTCATTCATCCATTCGATTTCTTCCTCAGCCAATCCCCAGCCCATGTATACAATAACAAAATCATTTCCGTTCGCAGACACTAAATCGTAATGGCCCCTGTTGTTGTCATAAGAGCCACCGAAGGTCGGCATATTCTTGAATCTCCACTCCCCAAAATACTCCCAGAACTTCGTGTAATCCCCGGTTTGATGGCCTACGTCATGATTACCCGCAAGAACACCATAAGGAATGTTAGCTTCCTCCAGAACCTTCATGTTCCGGTCAGCTTCCTTCCACTCATACTCCTGATAGGATTTATCCACGACATCTCCTGTATGGATTACATATTTCAGGTTCAAGCTCTCTTTGTTGTCAGCTATCCATTCTACATTTTTACGGTAAATGTAAGGGTAGCTCTGTGAATAATATTGTGTATCAGACATCCATACAAAAGAGAAATCATACGTATCTTGTGTTACTGTAGGTGCTGTCTTAGCCACAGAAGCAATTTCGTCCTGAACCATTACAGCAATGCTATTTCCATTAGCATATGCTCCAGCTGTAACCGTGGATTTCAGCTCAAAATCCTCTGTTCCAGCGATTAAATGATCCAGCTGTACCCATTTTTGTTGAGCAGGGCTCCAAGCGTAGAGACTTACTTTACGTCCCGGCAACGAATTCCCTTTCCATTTAATATCTACACGATCTGACGCCTTAACCGACTCATCCAGCTTAATTTCATAACGCTGATAAGGGAATTGATCAACAGCATCATTAATTAAATATTGTCCGTCCACCGCACTTATTTTACTGTAGTCGTCACCGCTAAGCGCTTGTTCGCCCGCAGGTTCGGATTGTTTCGGCGGCTCTGTATCGGATGCGTTTATAAACCCAGCAAAGCCGTGCTCTGGATGGTTAGCATCGTACTTGAATCCTCTAAAGAAGGTAACGTTTATCTTATCCTGATTAGGATCTTCAACCTTAACCTTTAAAGTCGGATTAGTACCTACAGCAGTCTCCCAGTTCGTAGGAGAAATAAGCAGTGGTGCAAATGGATTCTCATTCGGCACATGGAATGCAATTACCTTTTCTGCCTGATTGCCGATCTTATCCAAGGCTGTGATAGAAAGCGTATGATCCCCAGCGGATAACTTCCCGGATGAAGTAGCATAGGGCAGTTCAATGACATTACCGTCCAGCTTTACACTGACCTTATCTACACCCGCATAGGTATCCTTAACTTCAGCAGCAATTTCAAAATTGCCACGGTAAGTTTGTCCTTCTTCTATCGATGCTTTAATGGATGGTGGCGTGTTATCGACAATCACGTTTGATGATACTTTCGTTCCACCTTCGGTAAGCGTTACTTTATGTTCTCCGTCAGGTACTTCTTTAGTATTCCAGTTATACGCCTTTGAACGGAACAAATCCGCTTTCAGATCAAACTGGAAGCCGAGGGATTCGTGCTTACCTGCGCTGTCCCCCATCTTGATTTCCTTATCACGTTCTGCATAAGCCGGATCCCAAATTTCGGTACCGTCTGCCAGCAGGAGACGAACATTTTTCACTTCAAAATCATCCTTATTCTCCTCAGGACGAGGGTCAAAGGGGGAAGATTTAGAGCCCGCCCGAATGTAAATCACATTATCCGCGCCCACTTGTAAAGCGGCAGAAGAAATAGGAAAAGTCAATGTAGTATACGTAGTAATCGGGTCCAGAAAGGTATACAGAATACTGGCATCTCCTAGTTCTTCCGGTCCCATCGTGATGGCATTTTTAAAATAATAATCCACATTTTTGGCTTCAAATACAAAGTAGGCATCATTCTCAAGTGCAGTATATGCCTCGTTATTGCCCAGTAGCAAACTGTCGATGCTCAAGCCTAAATCATCAGCCTTATCGGTGGCAGAGGTTCCTTTTACGGTCACAGAACCATTGATCAATTGCCCCTCCTTCACGTTCAAACGAAGTGGGGATTGATCCTGTCCTCCTGTAACTTTTACTTTTATTACTGGAGATTGTGTTTCATTCGTTCCATCAGAAACGACAAAGTAATATTGAATTTCATTTCTGCCAATCAAATCAGCAGAGGTCAATTTAAAGTGATACAAGCTGTCGTTGAATTCTTGGGATAGATTGTGGCTAACAGCCTCCGGCTGCTTGTCCGAAGATACTCTAACCTCCACAGAAGTAACAGCTTTATTGTCATCAGCAAAAGCCTTCAAATCGAGACCCATCGACTGGTCAATCTCCGTTACGCCCGTCAGATCTTCTACTGATGGTTTCTCCGTATCCGGCTCCACATGGATCGGCGTGTTTGGAAGTTGTGTTACATCCGTATGGCCTGGTGACGGAACGGCTGAGCCCGTACTGATCTTGAGCATTTTGCTTAGTCCATTGACAGGATACTTGTATAGAAGGGCTTTATTTTCTTTAGTATCGTCACCTTTAGCTCCACCATCGTAGGTGAGGTCTGCATCATAATACGCGGAGGAAATTTCTTTCTCCGTGTTACTTTTGATTACGACTGCCCGGCGGCCTGAGTTCGCCATACCATCGCTTTTGATCAAAAAGAGATTGGTGCCTTCAATTAAGTTTGTGTTGAATTCTGTATTGAAATCATTAGCAGTGTAAGTGCTATTTGCACTATTAATAACCCAAAACACCACGGACTGCTGTGCAGGAATCAGAAAGTTCTCTGGTGTCGAAGGCCACTTCACATCAGAAGCGTTACCTTTATCAGGATAACGATAATAGACCTTGTAGTCCTTGAAATTAACTGGTGCATCGGTATTGTTATAGACCTCAATGAATTCAAAAGCGTCGCTGCTCGTTCCTTTTACATTCGTCGAGTTTGGCAGCAGCTCTGTGATTAACAATGGTGGCACATTGTTCGGATCGAACGCCGGCAGATTCACATGAACAGAATAACTCTCTGTCACATTGTTAACGCGGATGCTGTAATGCAGCTCCGGCTCTTCCAGCGCAGCTGCAGGAATCATTGCCGCATAATCGTCCCCACCTTTTGAGGTCATGGTGATTACCGTATCTTTCACCTGAGAAGGAGAGCCATACTGTAGCTTCACTACGGGTAGTGATCCATCTGCCCCGCTTTCCAGATTAGTAATCTTCGCACTGATAGGGAGATCGGCTGGATCAACACTACTCTGTGCGATATGTTCAATCACTGGCTGCTTGTCCCCAGGAACTAGCTCAGGCACTTGTTCTGCCTCTACGGTTCCAGGCGTAGCCACAACCGTTCCTGAATTCGCCATGAGGTTCATAACGGAGCTATCTGCCTGCAAATATTGATAGAAGATCCCGTTATTCTCCTTCACCTGTTCTTTTCCATAGGAAGCAGAAACAATTAACGTATCTCCTGCATTGCTTTTAATTTGTAAATTACGCGCAGAAGTATTAGCCATCCCCCCGCCACCGTTGATCCGGAACAGATTCACTCCTTCCTGCAAAGCTGCAGAAGGACTAAAGTTTTTGATGAAATCCTCCGTAGGAACATTCAGATTATTGCCGTTCATAATCCAGAAAACAATATTTCCATGCGCCGGTATTACAGCATCACCATTAGGTGCCCATGTATCTTTGTCATTATAAAAGAAATAATAATCCTTAAAATTAACCGGCTTGTCCGTATTATTGTAGACCTCAACGAACTCGTAACCATCTACAGAGGTTCCATCTGTCCCTTTTACATTTTTAGTATCCGGAACAACTTCTGTAATCAGTAATGCTCCTGGATGGTTAGGTACCGCGTACACATCTGCCATTACAGTCGGTTGACTTAAAAGCGTGTCGAGCTCAACCTGTTCATCAAAATGCGCCTCTAATTCGGAAGATGTCTGCTCCATCTCCAGCTGCTGCTCCTCGGCATATCCTGCTGGAACCATGATTCCAAACATCAGACTGCTGGCAATTACGCTGGATAGAAAACGTTTAGCTTTTGCTGTTATTCTCAAAACTCCGAACACTCCCCATTTGTTTGATTGTGATTCAATGCATAAATATGCATTGAAGCTCATCTGGAAAGTATACCTGTGGTGTATTATCGCTATATCATAGCCGTGTTAAATCTTTAGGTTATTTTTAATATTGCTTAAGCTTCAGTTCAGCTTCACGGGTTACAATATAACTAGTTAGAACCCATTTTAAACGATACTTTAGACGGATGCTTAAGCAAGATAAGTTATTGCAGAACAAGAAAAGAGGACTCTAATGGATATAAAAAGAGTGATCATAGTCGGAACGGTAGTTGTAGTGATGTCTTTCGGAAATGCTTGGACTAGTCTTACCGCTAATGCAAGTTCGCCTGTAAAATGGTCCACCGCAGAGGTCGCGGATCAAGACGAATTATTGGAGGTACTTAACCAGCCAACGGACGAGGATCTATACGAGGCCATATATGACGGTAAGTCACTTCAAGATATTGCATCAGAACAAGGCCAAGATATTGAAGCTGTAATCGATCTACAAGTTGCCCAGCTAACGGATCAACTGGATTCACGGTTAGCCGCTGGAAGCATAACAACCGAGCAGTATGCGGCATATAAAGCAGAGCTGAGGGACATCGTTTCAGATAGTGTCCATACTTCCTTCGGTTAAGGGAATACATACAGCGACGCTGTAACATACACAAAAAACCCGGCTAGATGGACCTTCCATTTAGCCGGGTTTTGTATGTTTAATACTTATTCTATAACAGAATCCCTAAGTTCCTATCTTGTTCTCTCTGTTAATTTCCAGAATATCAAGGAAGAATACAAAGATCGGAATCCCCAGAATCAGACCCCATACCCCGAGATAATGCTCAGAGAATAACAACACGATAAACGTATAGAACATAGGCAAATTCATTTTGGATGACATCAGTTTAGGATTTAGGAAGTAGCCTTCTACAAAATGCAGTACGGCAATCATTGCCAGTACGTATATCGTCATGACTAGGCCACCAATATTGTAACCAATAATACAAAGTGGGATTAGCGAGATAACAAAACCTACAACCGGAATTAAACTAAGCAAGAAGATCATAATGGATAATGCGAAAAGGTAAGGAAAACCTAAAATCCAGAGTCCGATCACCGTAAAGCATGTATTAAACAACGCGATCAGAATTTGTGCTTCGATCACTTTTCCGAAAGAGGAGATAAATTTTCTGCCAAAATACTCAAGCTCTACATAGAACCAAGAGATTTTGCTCTCTTTAAGGCGGGAAGTGAAGCTAACGATCCTGTTTTTCTCAAGTATAAATACAAAGCTCAAAATGGTTGATAAAACAAAGCTGGTGCCCCAATTGCTTATTTTCAAGACATATTCAATACCGTCTTTCATGTACGACTGATAGTTCAAATCCTTAAGCTGGGCGAATATATACTGCACAATATCATTCTGCGGGATGTTCTCAGGGGTCAAATTGGTCAAAAAATTCGTTAACTGTTTAATCTGTATGAAAACCTTAGGCAGATAATTAACGAGGGTTATGACAATTACAGCGATTAAGGCAAGGTATAGAATAACAATAATCACTTTGCTGTTAACTGCTACATATTTGTTAATGCGCTTCGTGAGCAGCACTTGAAAGCTATTCATTACATACGCAATCAAAAACGTCAACAGTACCAAATTAAGCATATCTCTAATACTGAATAGCAGTAGAGCAACCAATCCTAAAATCAAAAAACGCCGGACCGTTAAATTTGCGTAATAACGCTTAAACAATTCCATCAGTTCTCTCCATTCGCCTACCAATTAGTACTCTGTTTATAGTCTACAGTAAGGAATTCACTTATAGCAACTAGTGATTCGCCTAAAATGACGAAATTACTCACTTTTTGTAATCTCATCATCAATAAAAGTGACACTTTTCATGCTCCTGCATCCATATGAGTCAATTCAACGATTCGGCGTTTCGGATCATATTTCATATCTATATGCAGATCTTTGCATAATTGATGAAACGGAACCATCAAGGTTCCCTTCCTCATTTCAGGAGAATTCCTTACCATATTCACCTTTTGGTTGTTCAAGGTCAATTCCATGGGCAAATCGATATGCTTCATCTGATCAAGCGTCAACGCAGCAGTAAGTGTCTCACTTCCCCCGTTAATTCGTGCGGCATTCCGATCCGCTCTAGTGTTAATCCCATCCTCAATTTTGAAGGTCAGTGAAATCCCCAGCGAATCACAAACAGCCAGCAATCTGTCATTGTAGGACCCATAAGGAAAAGCAATTGCCGAATCCGTATTGCCCAATTCTTCTTTCAGCCTTTGCTCCGCCTTGGCCAGATCACGTGTAACTCTGCTGTAGTATTCAACATTCATCTCATTCCTGTTCTCATCATCAACATATAACAAAGCACTTGCAGCTGGCCGCTGCCCGCCCTCGGCATCCACAATCCCATAATGGTGTAAATCATAGGTATGACTATAAAATCCCATCCCAGCATGCTTCATTTCCCGCATTTGCTCCCAAGTGAGCTTCGGCACGCTATTCGGATCTGGGTGATCAATTGTAGATACGATAACAAAATTGACGGCTGTATATCCGTATTTTTGCAAAACGGGGAACGCCAATTCATAAAAACTTTCATATCCATCATCAAAGGTCAGCAGCACTGCATTGTCCGGAACTGCGCCGTTATTCAGCATAAATTCGCGGTATTCCGCCATGGTGATCACATGAAAACCTTCCTGCTTCAGCAGATTCATTTGATCGTCGAACCGATCAACCGATAACACCCAAGGAAACTGTGGCATGGGCTTCTCGGAAAGATGATGATACATCAGCACAGCCACCTGATCTCTGTAGTAAATGCCTTTCGGAAGCGGTCCGGATTTCTGCCAGCCGATTTGTGTATTTAGTGCCTGTTCAGCTACTGCCTTCGGGATCATAAGATCATCAGACGAGGCTGGGTTGGCAGCTATCGTCTTTATCATTTGACCATTTACGTTAATAGTAATTGTTGAAGGTTCACGTTGTGTATTCAAAATAGCAGCAAGGCTTAACAGTAGAACTATGATAACAAGCAGCATATTTTTTTTCGTTTTCAATCTCAGAATCTCCTTAACAACATTTCTTGTCCCTATGTAACTATATATTTTATGGAAGTTCCACCTGCTATTGGTTACATTTTCTTCTTATTTTTGTTTCTTTATCATAAAAAAGAGGGCGAACCTCAAGCCTGAACCGTCTTAAGGAACACCCCGCAAAAATGGAGATCTATATACAATTATGTACATCTATATGTGATTGTAGACGGTCTAGGACCTTCTCTTATCTGCGAAGTAATTCTCTTCCCCAAGCTCGCCCACGAACTGCTGCAGCCAATGATAATATTGAACGGCATGCTCCAGCTTCTCCAGATCCTTCAGGCAGAATTGCCGCTCCTCCTCAGACGTATCCACGGCTTGAACCAGTCCCTCCAGCTCAGGAATGACAACGTCCAAGGCTTGCTTCATGACATCAATCTCCCGCTGCAGCTTCATCCCAAAAAAGTTCTTAAAGGTCTGAAAGAAATCTGTCTCCACTGCATACAGATCCTTTCGGTCCCGCTTCTCCTCCAGCTTAGTGACCATCTTGGAAGCCATCAAAGAACGGACCCCATAGCTCATATTACTCTTGCTCATATTCATCACATTCTTCATCTCTTCAAGCGTCATCGGACGGTCTTCAAAGAACATAATTCCATACAGCTGCCCGAATGAATAATTCGCACCATATAGGTCCATCGTCTGAGCAATCGCATCGATCATCGGACGCAGCAGCTGCTCGCGTGGAGATAAGTCTTTATTCTCTTCACCAAAGGCTACCTGTTTCATAGCTGCACCTTCATTCCACTTATAATCTACCCTTCTATTTTACACAAAATAGCAACTACCTGCGCTAATCTCTTAAATTTTTACATAATCTCGCATCGATCTTTACGTCCACTTGACCACGCAGCTGCTCGATGAGTGTACAATTTTTTTTGAACGGAAGAGCTTTCCTCAGAATTATACCGCAAAAAACAGAAGATGGAATGGGGTATCGACAGAATAATGAAACGTTCGAGATTTATAGGGGAGTTGAAACCGGTGCTCTTCACCTTGCCGGCAATGATTCCATTCGTTGTATTTTGGCTAGCGCCATTACTTTATGTATTTTATCTCAGCTTTACCGAATGGGACTTCATGAGCCCCGAGAAAACCTTTGTCGGACTAACCAACTATCTGGATCTGTTCAGCAATCCTGCCTTCTATAAAGCACTTAGAGTGACTCTGTTATTCTGTGCGGGAAGTGTGCTGCCCGTTATTCTGATCGGACTTGGACTAGCACTCCTGATGAACGGGAAGCTGAAAGGCTCCACCCTCTATCAGGTATTGCTGTTCTCCCCTTGGGTCACGCCGACCGTGGCTGTATCCATTGTGTGGTCCTGGATCTATGAACCCGAAATCGGCCTTGCCAATACTGTACTTGATCTATTAGGTCTAGAAAAAATCGGCTGGCTTCAAGACCCTAAATGGGCACTGCTCGGCATTTTGCTCGTGACGATATGGAAATCGGTAGGCTGGGCGATGATTTTTTACTTGGTAGCACTACGCAATGTCCCTACGGATCTGCTGGAAGCTGCTCAATTGGATGGAGCAAATGCTGTTCAAAAATTCATCCGCATTACCTTACCGCTCATCTCACCAACGACACTGTTTCTGTTCATCGTACAGATCATTGGCGCGTTACAGGCTTACGACCAGATTAACGTACTTACACAAGGTGGACCCTCAGGATCAACACGCACCTTGCTCTATATGTATTATCAGTCTGCTTTTGAAGCCTTCCAGATTGGAGAAGCCTCTAGTGTCGCAATGGTTCTGGTATTTATATGTATGCTGCTATCCGTAGTCTCGCTAGAGGTTAGTAAACGGACAACCCATTATCAATAACAACTGCTGTAAAGGAGAACGACTGATGAATGCAACGATCGTACGCGTGGGCAAGCTGACCCGCCATCTATTTTTTACAGCTATTGCACTGATCATGGCCTTCCCCTTCTATTGGATGGTCACCAGCGCCTTAAAAACCAATGATGAAATCTGGCAGTCTCCGCCCACAATCTGGCCTAAGGATCCGCTGTGGAGTAATTTTTCAGCCGCCTGGCACGAAGCCCCTTTCTTCAGATATATGGGCAATAGCATATTTGTCGCTGTGTCGATTGTTATTTTGCAGGTAATAAATTCCGGGATGATGGCCTATGCGCTTACGCATATGAAATTCCGCTTCAGAGGGCTGTTCTCAGGCGTTATTCTTTTCGGCTACATGGTTCCAGCCACCGCTGTTTATCTTCCCGGATATTTGGTATTGTCCCAGCTCCATCTACTGGATTCATATGCCGGATTAATTCTATCCAACTGTGTAAGTGTCTTCTCCATTTTTCTAATTCGCCAGGCCTTCCTTCAGGTTCCCCATGAGCTAGTGGAGGCTGGAGAAGTGGACGGTTCCTCGCATATGCGGATTCTGTGGACCATTCTTGTCCCCATTACACGTTCTTCCTTTGCTGTGCTAGCCCTGATCACCTTCATTGATCAGTACAATAACTATTTCTGGCCGATGCTGATCACCAAAGACCCTAATCTCCAGCTAGTCTCGGCGGGTCTGCGTAGTTTCTTTACTCAAGGAGGTGCTTACGGATTAAAATGGCCGCTGATCATGGCCGCTAGCGCATTCACCATCGCCCCGTTGCTGCTAGTATTTCTACTAGCTCAGAAAACGATCATGCAAAGTGTCAACATGACCGCTGGTTCCAGCAAAGGATAAGCTAACAATTCTATTTTAATAAGAGGAGAATGATGATGAACGTATTGAAGAGACTGTCCACCCTGTCTTTGGTTGCCGGATTTACAATGTTAACAGCTTGCGGAGGAAATGCGAATACAGGCAATGTTACAGCGGCAAATGGAGCTTCTTCCTCCCCCTCCACAGAGGCTGCACCCACACAAAATGCGCCGGTAACGATTGAATTCTGGTATGGTCTCGGCGGCAAGCTTGGTGAGAATATGGAGGCACTGATTCAGAAATTTAATACCTCTCAGCAAGAGGTCATCGTCAAAGGTATCGCGCAGGCAGACTACACTGAAACCGAACAGAAGCTGCAAGCAGCTATCGCTACAGGAAAAGTGCCTGCGGCTGCTCTCTCCTCCAATGTAGATTGGGCCCGTAAAGGATATTTCGCTCCGATAGACGAGCTTATGGCACTGCAGCCAGATTTTAATAAAGAGGATTTTGTCCAAACCTTTCTAAATCAGGGCCAGGTTGATGGTAAGCAATACTTCCTGCCGATGTATGGAACAACGCAGGTCATGTACTATCGCAAAGATGTTTTTGAGAAGAATGGAATTGATGCTAGCACACTAAAGACTTGGGAAGATCTAGCTGCCGCAGCTGCGAAAATGACAGTGAAAGACGACGGCAAAACCACCCTTTATGGTTGGGAGCCTATGTGGGGTTCAGGGAACATGATTGATGCCGTACTCAGCAAAGGAGGCACTATCCTTAGTGAGGATGGAAAACAAGTTATGGTCGACTCTAAAGAGTGGATTGAAACCTGGGATTTGTTCCGCAAGTGGATTCACGAGGATAAGATCATGCGAATTCATTCCGGCGGTCAAGGCTGGGAGTATTGGTACAAGACGATTGACGATGTAATGAAGGGTCAATCCGCAGGCTACACCGGCTCCAGCGGCGATCAGGGAGACTTGGACTTCAGCATTGTTTCGGCTATGGAGCAGCCAGGCTGGGCAGGGATCGGTGAGGGCAAACCCGTAGCCCAAGCACTTATGGCCGGCATTCTATCCAAAGCTAACGACAGTGAAAAGGAAGCAGCTATAAAATGGCTAACCTACTTCACAAATGCTGAGAATACTGCGTCCTGGTCCATTAATACGGGATATATTTCGGTGCGCCAATCCGCATTGCAAGACCCGGCATTTGTGTCATTCAGCGAAAGCAATCCACAGATTAAGGTCCCATTGATGCAAGCTTCTCATGGTTCTGCACCTTTCCAAGACCCAACTGGCGGCAAAATTAACGATGCGTTGACAATCGCCGCAGATAAGGTGCAAATTGAGAATATCCCAGCAGCACAAGCACTTAAGGAAGCACAAGAAACGGCACAAGCAGCGCTTGATAAATTAAAATAAAGGGCGGTGGACTTCATGTCTGAGCTCATCACTCCGCAAGGCAGATACACTGTAGCAGCTATTCTATTCGATAAGGATGGTACGCTGCTCCAGTTCGTATCCCTCTGGGGCAGCTGGGGCGAATGTTTTTTAGAGAGATTCACGAAGTATATGAAGGAAAAAGGACTACAGATTGCAGAAGAGCAGCTCCCTGCATTAATGGGAACTATACACAATGCCCAGGGGAGCATTACCAATTATGATCGCAACGGACCGCTGGCTATGGGGACTATGAGTGATCTTTATGCCATTCTGTCATGGCAGGGTTATCTGCAAGGTTTATCTTGGGCGGAGTCCATGGAGCTTGTCCATCAATGCCGTCTCGAAGCGGATGTTATGTTAGAAGAGAAACGCCCTGTTCACTCCCTTCCGGGACTTCATCGTTTTCTTGATGAGTGCGTGAGTGCAGGCATCCCTCTCGCCGTGGTGACCGCAGATGAAACAGAGGCCGCAGACAAACATCTCCAATGGCTGGGCATACGGCATTATTTCTCCGAAGTAATTGGAACAGATCTTGTGGATCAGGGTAAACCTTTCCCCGACATGGTGCAGCTGGCCTGCAAAAGGTTAGCCGTGGAACCCGCGTACACAGCGGTTATCGGCGATACTAACGGGGATATGCGAATGGCTAAAGCAGCGGGTGTACAGGTAGCTATCGGCCTAGCAGAAAGCGAAGGTACTAGTGCTTCAACACATATTCTCCCGGATGCAGATCTCATTGTACAATCTTATGCTGAGCTCAGAATTGAGGTTACTTCCCTGTGAGAATAGAAGGAATGTGGGCATGGATGTTTCTGACGCTGGCTATTGTGTTCGAACTCTCAGGGACCATCTCAATGAAAATATCTCAGGGGTTCACCCAGCTCTGGCCTTCCGTGCTTATGTTCCTGTTCTATGGAGCCAGCTTCACCTCCCTGAATTATGCTCTCACCTCGATTAAGGTAGGCGTAGCTTATGCGATATGGTCAGGAGCGGGAATCATCCTGATTTCCTTCATGGGAACCCTGTTCTTTGAAGAAAAGCTAACCCTATCCTCACTAGTATGGATAGCCGTCATCATTGTCGGGATCATAGGACTGAACATTAGCGGCAAGACGCATTAGCGAACAGCAACAGTATTGGATAGGTTCATAGATGAAGGAGGATGCCCAAACATGAGTACGAACACATCACCTGAAGATAAACCAGTTATCACCTTTCAGATCATTACGGATACCCATGTCACTGCTGACCGCAATCATGAGTACAATCTTAACTTCGAGCTGGCACTCCGTGATATAGCAGCGCATGGGGAAGGCAGCAGCGGGATTATGCATATCGGTGATGTCACAGACCACGGCTTCCCTGCTGAATACGAAGAAATGCTTCGTATCCTCAAACAATATAAAACCGACCTGCCCGAGATTACCTTTACCTTAGGCAATCATGATGTGGGGCTCGGAAATTGGGAATCACGTTTAGGAATGTATACGTCACAGACCGGAATGTCCGGACCCTATCATGATCACTGGATCAATGGCTATCATTTTATTTTGCTAGGGACGGAGCAAGGATTGCCCAAGTTCTGTGATCTCTCCTCTGAGCAGCTTGATTGGCTGGAGCATAAGCTTGGAGAGCAAGCTTCACCAGAGCAGCCTATCTTTCTCTTCCTGCATCAACCGCTTAAAGACACCGTAGCCGGATCACTGGAATCGCAAGATTGGTATGGTGTCACACAAGATAAGGAATTAAAAGAAATTCTGTCGAGATATCCCCAGACCTTGTTATTCACTGGACATACCCATTGGGAGCTGGAGGTAAACAACACTATGTTCCCTGGCCATGGAGAGATCGCAACGATGTTTAATGCTGCTTCTGTCGCCTATCTTTGGACTAATGAAGATAAACATAAGACGGGCAGCCAAGGCTTCTATGTGGAAGTGTATAGCGATAAAGTGCTTGTCCGGGGCAGAGATTTTAAGACAGGAAGCTGGATTGAGGCTGCACAATATGAGGTAGCTTACCCAGCGGTAAGCGTATATTAATGATAAGCATTTAAGCGAGAAATATAACAAAAAAAACGATTGTGCACAGGGAGTCCTTCCCCGCAACAATCGTTTTTTACTGTAGCTATTCAGCTTATCGTCCAATGGGCGCAATCCGGTAGACAGCTGTATCTCCATCCGCTGCCTTCGTATCGCTCTCGATCTGCCAACCGAAGGACAACACAGAGGCCAAACGTTCCTTCTCGGCCAAGGTTAAAGCCACCTCAGCGGCTTCCTTACCTTCCTCAAGCTCCAGAGCCGCTTCTTTGCCCAGAGCTACCCATATCCAGCTGCGAATCCCACGAATCGTATTGTATTTGATCTGATAGCCTGTCTTCACCGCTTGCCCGAACAACTCCGGCTGCTCTGACTGCAACGCGGTCAGCTGCTTATAATCAAATTGGTATTCGCTCTCGTCAACGGGCAAATCGCCCTCTGCCACTTTACGAAGAATATCCTCATCAGACCACCCCAAGGAGCGGAGTGATTCCACCAATAACGCATCCCACTGGGATAACTTTACCCGGTTTAAGTTCTCTGACATTCTGATCCCTCCCAATCTATATATAGAGTCTAATCATACCGTAAAATCATAAGCAACATAATGGCCCGGGCTTACTTCCTGTAGTGTAGAAGTCTCAGCTCTGCCGTACTCTTGCGAGTATCCGTCTAAAATAATTCTCTGATTGGCCCGCCGGGGATCCGTCTCCAAGATGGAAGACAGCAGCGCCTTTGTATAAGGATGAATAGGATTATCGTACAGCTCATCACTTTCGGCTACCTCTACTAGTCGACCGCCATACATCACGCCGATCCGGTCAGAAATATGCCGTACCATCGACAGATCATGTGCGACAAAGAGATAGGTCAAGCCAAATTCGGACTGCAAATCCTCCAGCATGTTCACTACCTGGGCCTGGACAGACACGTCCAGCGCTGAGATCGGCTCATCACACACGACAAACTCAGGTCTTACGGACAATGCTCTGGCAATCGAAATCCGCTGGCGTTGTCCACCGCTGAATTCATGCGGGAAGCGGTAGAGATGTTCTCTTTTTAAACCTACCTTTTCCAGCAATGCCGCAACAGCTTCTTTGCGTTCTTCACCTTCGTGGATGCCGTGGATTTTCATAGGCTCACTGATCAGATCAAGCACATTTAAGCTTGGATTAAGTGAAGAATAGGGATCTTGGAAGATCGACTGAATGCGTCTGCGAAAAGGTTTTAACTGCTTCTCTCCAAGCTTGCTCAGCGGCTGCCCGTCAAAAGACACTTCACCGTCTGTGTAATCATATAAGCGCAGCAAGCAGCGTCCAACCGTGGACTTGCCGCTTCCTGACTCTCCAACCAGCCCAAAGGTCTCTCCCTGACGAATCTGAAAGCTTACGCCATCTACTGCCTTAAGCACCGATGTATCGCGTCCCCACATATCCTTGCCTTTGGAGAAATGTTTTTTGAGATTATTTACGTCCACTAGAATCTTATTGTCACTCAACCGAACCGCTCCCTTCAACGCCAGCTACGGCTGGAGTCTCCTGCACACCATCTGCTAACCAGCACATCGAACGGTGACCGGGCGATAATTCGATTACCGGAGGACGTTCGCTGCAACGGGCAAAAGCATTAGGGCAACGTTCCATAAAGGGACAGCCAGAAGGAGGATTCAACAAATCCGGAGGTGTGCCTTCGATTGGAGTCAGACGTTCACGTGATTTGCCGTCACGTTTCGGGATCGAGCGAAGCAGACCTTTCGTGTAAGGATGCTGTGGGCGGTAAAAAATATCCTCCACCGTACCTTCCTCCATCACTAGTCCACCATACATTACGATAACCCGTGTACATACCTGAGCCACCACACCCAAATCATGGGTGATCAGTGCTATAGCTGTACTGGTATTATTTTTTAGCTCTTTAAAAAGATCAAGAATTTGGGCCTGTATCGTTACATCAAGCGCAGTTGTCGGCTCATCCGCAATCAATAGCTCTGGCTGGCAGGAAAGAGCCATGGCGATCATGACCCGCTGCCGCATCCCGCCGCTGAATTCATGCGGATACTGCTGCAGCCGCTGCTCAGGATTATTTATACCCACCTGCCGCAGGATACTTGCTGCTTCTTTGAACGCTTCTTCCTTATTTAAGCCGCGATGCCGCCGGATGACCTCCGTAAGCTGCTGGCCGATTTTTTTCACAGGATTAAGAGAGGTCATGGGATCCTGAAACACCATCGCTATGCGGTTGCCGCGTAGTTTTCTCCACTCTTTTTCCGAAAGGTTAGATAAATTCTCACCCCGAAAATTAATATTTCCAGCGATAATTTTACCCGGAGGTGTAATCAACGACATAATCGCCTTCGCAGTTACACTTTTCCCGCTTCCGGATTCACCAACAATCCCTACCGTTTCTCCAGCATCTATATGAAAGCTAACGCCACGAACTGCCTGATTCTCCCCATCTCGAGTTTGGAAGGAAACCTTCAAATTCTCAACAGACAATAGCCGTTCCGTCATGATGTCTTCACACTCCTATCTTCGGATCAGCTTCGGTTCAAAGCCAACCCGCAAAATATCGCCCAGAACATTAAAGCTCAGAACCGTTAATAGTATCAATAACCCCGGGAACAATGCCAAATAAGGTGCCTGAGCGATATATCCCTGTGCATTGTTAAGCATACTGCCCCAAGTGGCATTCGGAGGTTGTACCCCGAACCCAAGGAAGCTTAGGGACGACTCCATCATAATCGCGGAAGCGATATTATTCGTCGCACCTACAATCACAACAGGTACTAGCCCCGGAAGAATATGACGCCAGATAATTCCGAAGTTGCTCTGGCCGGAAGCTTTTGCATATAGTACATATTCCCGTTCTTTAATCGTCATCGTCTCCGCACGAATCACACGGGCAATGTTCATCCACATTAATAGAGCAATAATTAAAATGATGTTTCCTACACTCGGCTTCAGAAATACGCTGAGCAGCAGCAGCACAAGGAAAGATGGAATGGACATCACTACATCAAGCATCCGCATCAATAGATTATCAATCCATCCGCCAAAATATCCACTGATTACGCCCACCGTCACACCTATACCCGTGGCAATGATCATTGAAGCAAAACCAACTAGCAAAGATACCCGGCCACCATACAAAGCTCGGGCAAAATAGTCCCGGCCGTAATCATCCGTACCAAACCAATGATCCGCTCCGGGCGCTTTCAAACGTGCCAAAACATCCATTGCATTCGGATCATGTCCGGACAAAAAAGCAAATATAGAGCCTAGTGTGAAGACGATTAAAGTAATGAGGGCTGCGACACCCAATTTATTCGTAAATAGCTCATCTCCAACACTTTTCCATTTACTGCGATTCATGAGGTCACCTCGTTAATTTAATTCGTGGGTCCACGAAGCTATATAGAATATCCGCGACCAGATTGCCGATTATCAGCATTAAAGAAGAGAACAAAGTTATTCCCATAATTACGGGATAATCCATCCCTTTAACCGCAGTCATTCCTAAAGAGCCAATACCCGGCCATGAAAATACCGTCTCCGTTACAATTGCACCCGCCACCAGATCACCCATCGACATCCCGAGCAATGTAATTACTGGCAACAGTACATGCTTAAGCACGTGACGGAACAGAATCGTTGTCTTGCTGGATCCAAAAGCATATTGAATCTGCACATACTCTTCTTTTAGCTGTCCAATCGTACTAGAGCGGATGTATCGTACGTAACCGGCCAGAAATCCAAAAGCCAATACGGCGCAAGGCAGAATACCATGCTTCAATACATCAACCGCTGATTCCACACCAATGGTTCGCATCCCCATAATAGGCAGCAGGTGCAGCTTAATTGCAAATAAGTACATAAGTAATATGGCCAGCCAAAATAAAGGTACTGAAATTCCGATATAGGATAAAAAGTTAATTAGTTTATCCACCCAGCGGTTCCGGTTAGCTCCAGCAAGCAGACCCATCGGGATCGCCAACAGAACGGCTAAGCCGATTGCACTGCCCATCAAACCTGCTGTTGCAGGTAAACGTTCTAGAATTTGCTCCAATACAGGCTGATGATTCACAAGGGAATAACCGAAATTGCCCTGCAGTACTTCTTTGATCCATATAAAATATTGAATGTAGGCTGGCTTATCCAGCCCAAGGTTATGCCGGATGCGCTCAATATCATCCGCGTGCATATTCGGCGTAACGAAGGATAGTACCGGATCCCCCGGAGCCAGCTTAATCATCGCAAAGCACACAACCGAGACAAAAAACAGCATCGGCAGGGTTTGCAGTAATCTTCGGACGATAAGTTGTCTCATACGTATATTCTCCCAGTTCTATATCGGTAAAAAAATAAGCTGGATTGACCAGCTTATTTTTTCCCGTTCTTATTTAAGGTAGATTTTCGATAAATCTTCAAAAATAACGACAGGCTTCAAGACTGCTTCTTCTAGACCGCCGTAGTTCTTGGAGACAGCTACAATAGTCTTAGTATTAGCAATTGGATAAATCGGTGCATCGTCAGCAATGATCTCTTGGATCTTCTTATAGATCTCACCACGTTTAGTCACATCTGCTTCTCCTGCACCATCATTGAACAACTTATCGACTTCAGCATTATTATAATGCGAGTAGTTAGAGTCTGCAGTAGATGTATACAAAATTCTGTAAGCATCAGGATCGTAACCCATAATATAACCTGCAATCGCAAGTTCAAAATCTGTTGAATTCATATCACTGAATTTCTGACCATATGCCGAGGCATCCATATTTTGCAGTTCAACTTCAGCGCCAATGGCCTTTAGCTTTTGCTGCACGTATAGTGAAATGGCTTCCTGAGCTTTATTACCGCTCGATACAATCAATCTCAATTTCAGATCGCTAACCCCTGCCGATTGCAGAAGCTCTTTGGCTTTTTCTACATCATTATCAAAAGAAGGTACGTCATTAGTATAGAACAATGCATCCGGAGTCAAAAAGGACTTCGCCGGGTCTGCATACTCGTTAGAGGTATAAGCAGCCTGAATGATTTCATCACGACTTAGGGCTAGAGACAAGGCTTGACGAACTTCTTTTTTAGCAAGAGCACCTCTATCACTGTTTGCATTGAACAACAGGTAGGACAATCGGCCTTCACTATAAGGCAGGATTTCGAAATTGTTCGAAGCCTCAATCGTTCCAACATCCTGTGGATCTAGATACTTAATGTTGATCTCACCATTCTGAAGTGCGAGATTCGCAGCATTCGTATCTTTAGCAATCCGGTACGTTATAGAATCAAGATGTGGTTTGCCACCAAAGTAGTTATCAAATCTCTCGAGCGTAACATATTCGCCTGCTTTGTATTCTTTAAATTTAAATGGGCCAGATCCAACCGGAGCAGCATTCTTGGTGCTTTTCTCTAGATCCGTCTCATTCTCAAAAATATGCTTTGGAATCGGAAATACTTGCACTAGTGTAGCTTCAAAAGCTGGGCTGACCTGCGGAAGCTTGAACTCTACAGTCAGATCATCCACCTTAACTGCCTTAACGGGTTTATCACCGATGAATAAGTTCGCTCTCAACATGCTGTTTTGCTTCTCATCGAGGATGCTATCAATCGTGAACACGACATCGTCAGCTGTAAGCTTTTCTCCGTCATGCCAAGTTAGTCCACTTTTCAGTTTCAATGTATAAGTCAGGTTATCTTCGGAAAGTGTCAGGCTGTCTGCCAAGTAGAAGGTCTTCTCTCCGTTATTCACTTGGAACAATGGCGCGTAGAGCGCTTGGTCAATCGTCAGACTGACACGATCACCAGCATAGTTCGGATTTAGAATGACAGGATCTGCAGCGACCCCAATAATTAAGTTGCCACCATCTTTTGGTTCAGTGCTTGCTGTCGATCCTTCAGTAGCCGTAGGCGTCTGATTTGTATTTGTGGAAGCGGCGTTATTTCCCCCGGAGCACGCGCTAATCAAAAATGTTAACAAAACCAAAGTAATAACTCCAGATAATCCTTTACGCATAAGTTTCTCCCCCGTGTCTATATTGTCTTTGTTTGTTTTTTATATTGTATATCGGGATACTAGGAATTACAATGGATAGCATTTCACATTAATGTAATATTGAGGGAACTGAAAATTCCGACCTTTTTCATGACTCATCCCCACGCTTTAAAGTATCCACATGGTCCATACCTGAAATGACTCTTCCGAATACAGTATGCCAAGGGTCGCAATACCCCCTTGGACAATAAATCCACGAACCACACGTTGGAAAGTCAGACCGTTATAAAAACCTTGATGGACCAGCTTCATCGTGACTACTCTCCTAAACTCTGTTCAGCCACCAATATGAGCTTCAGTCTTCGCTGTCTCTTCCGGTACGTATATTTCCTCAACATCCCCATCCAGCAGAGGTCGGTATTTACCTTTGCATCATACCAGAACACATCCGCACGAGGATTCATGGCCAGTAACAGATTGATTAACTACTGAGCTTTTAGTGGTGATTTATCCATAGTCTCATTCCTGTGCTCATCTGGCTGGCATTCTTATCTAATTATCCGGTAATTGTACAGCAGATCCATAAAAATTAATATATCTAAAAAGTTCAATTTATCCAACTCTCATTTCTCATTTACTATAAGAACTTTGCGAAATAAGGATTATTACTATCTAACTGTAAATATATTGAGAACATACCTATACCTCTCGGAAGAAAGGGAGAGTCCCCCAAGGAGGCCGCAATGAATAAGACACGCGTATTAATCGGCAGCCCGATCCATCAAAAGCCCAATGTGTTGCGAGAATTTCTGAATTCCCTGCTGCGCCTGAATATCGAGCAAATCGAACTGGATTTCCATCTGATTGATGACAATGATGATGAAGCGTCCAGCCGACTGCTCCAGGAATTCAAAAGCAAGGGTGAGCATATTTTTATTCAAAGCTCCGGCTTTCACGATGCGTACATTCGCAATGATACGACCCACTTTTGGAATTCTGATTTAGTCTGGAAAGTCGCCAACTTCAAAAACCTCATGATTAACCGAGCGCAAACCCTGAACTATGACTACCTCTTCCTGATCGACTCTGACCTCATCCTCCACCCAGATACGCTAAGACATTTAATAGGGACGAACAAAGATATTATTTCAGAAGTATTTTGGACACAGTGGCAGCCAGATACCATGTTTCAGCCGCAGGTCTGGATGCATGACGAATACAATCAGTGGGAGATACTTCCCGGCGAAAAACTGCAACCCGAGGAGATCAACCGCAGATTTCATGAATTCATAGCCAAACTCCGCAATCCTGGAATCTATGAAGTGGGGGGTCTCGGCGCTTGTACATTGATTAGCCAGCATGCGTTAAAAGCCGGGGTAAGCTACAATCAGATCCGGAACATTTCATACTGGGGCGAGGATCGCCATTTCTGCATTCGTGCCGCGGCCCTTGGCATTCCACTATTTGTTGATACCCATTATCCTGCCCTTCATTTGTACAGAGATAGTGATTTGAGCAAGGTTGAAGATTTCATCAGAGAAACAACAGGGGTAAAAGCTGAATCGGCACCCACACCCATCGAGGAAAATTCCAATGAGGCTGCAGCTGCTCCTATAACCAAAAAGCGCCCCAAGCTAACCCTTACCATGGTTGTAAAAAATGAAAGCGGGCGCTTCCTGCGACAGGTTCTGGAGGAACACCGCAAATATATCGATGAGGCTGTCATTATTGATGACGGCAGCACAGACAATACAGCAGCTGTCTGTCTGGAAGCACTTGACGGCATTCCCGTTCATCTCGTGCATAATACCGAATCCAAGTTCAGCAATGAAATTGAGCTGCGAAAACAGCAGTGGGAGGAAGTCCTAAAGACAAATCCCGAGTGGATTCTGAGTCTGGATGCGGATGAGATCTTTGAAGCCAGCTTCGCGGAAAATATAGATACCTTGCTGTTTGCTGATGGGGTCGATCTGTTCTGCTTCCGCCTTTACGATTTATGGAACGCGAACCATTACAGGGAGGATACCTACTGGCGCTCTCATCTGAACTACCGCCCTTTTTTGCTTCGCTATAAAGAAGACTTCAACTATGTATGGAATGAATCCCCACAGCACTGTGGGCGATTCCCGGAAAATATCTTCGAGCTGTCTCATCAGCTAAGCAACCTGCGGCTCAAGCATCTCGGTTGGTCCAAAGCCGAGTTCCGGCTCGAAAAATATCTGCGTTATATGCTCCTCGACCCCGACGGCAAATACGGCTGGAAAGAGCAATATATGTCCATCTTGGATGAACAGCCTCATCTAATCCCTTGGGTGGAGTGAGGCTTACAATAAAAAGGACGTCCACAAAGCCGTTACGGTTTTGTGGACGCTTTTTTTATTCCGAACTCAATTCAGAACTCTGTGGCCCATCGACTTCTGGCTTCAGAATGGTTACCGCAAGCTCGTTGCCGGATTCATCTACCTGAATAACTGATCCCTCTGCGGCTTCACCAGCAATAATCGCACGTGCCACACGTGTCTCCAAGCTGCGCTGGATGAATCTTTTCAACGGTCTTGCCCCATACACAGGATCAAAACCTTCCTTAGCGATAAAACGCACCGCCGATTCAGTTAATGCCAGCCCGATCTCCCGTTCTGCCAGACGTAGACGCAATCCATCCACCAGTTTGTCCACAATTTTCTCGATCTCACCCAGTGTCAGCGGCTTGAACATTACAATGTCATCCACCCGGTTCAGGAACTCTGGACGGAAATGACCACTCAGTTCCTTCATCACTCTATCCTTGGCAGCTTCCGTGAGCTGACCTTTTTCATCGGTGCCTTGAATCAGATGAGGTGAACCGATATTGGAAGTCATAATGATGATTGTATTCTTGAAGTCAACCATTCGGCCTTGTGAATCAGTCAGCCGTCCATCATCAAGCAGCTGCAGCAGAATGTTAAACACATCGGGATGCGCCTTCTCCACTTCATCGAGCAGCACTACAGTATAAGGCTGACGCCGCACAGCTTCCGTGAGCTGCCCGCCTTCCTCATATCCAACATATCCTGGAGGTGCGCCGACGAGACGGGAGACACTATGCTTTTCCATATACTCCGACATATCTATACGGATCATGCCATCTTCGCGGTCAAAAAGAGATACCGCAAGCGACTTAGCCAGCTCAGTCTTCCCTACACCCGTCGGGCCAAGGAACAGGAATGAACCAATCGGGCGATTCGGATCTTTGATTCCTGCTCTTGCCCGAAGCACCGCATCGGCCACCAAGCTGACGGCTTCGTCTTGGCCCACTACCCGTTCATGCAGCGTATCCTCCAGACGCAGCAGCTTATCCCGTTCGCCTTCTACCAGTCGGCTAACCGGAACACCCGTCCATACATAACTATTACAAATATCATGGAATTACCGCAACCATGTAGGTGCAGCATCAACTAGTTTCCATTCTCCGTTTATGTAAATGTAACAATATGAAATTCCTTCGTGGACCACGTAGAATACATCTGATTGTTTGGGTTTAGTCGGAAATGGGGTTCTCGGGGATTTTGTTGCGATGCTCATCCATTTATGTAGTTCCTCATAGCTTGTTGCCCGTTCAAGTATTTTATGAGGTGTACAGTCGGGCCAGCCTCCGCGATTGAGTATATATGAAGAAACGTGTTCAGCCATCGGTATAGTTATGAGAGTTGGTTGTATAGGCATGTAATCACTCCTTACCACCATTATAAACAAAAATAGCCCCTGCGCTAGGCAAGGGCTTTTAGTCGTTACTTGGTGTGACCGGGATTGTTCTTCACCAGCTCGAAGATTCCTGTAGAGGATAGCCCGGCGAATGCTCCTGCCCATAGGCGCGGTACCGTTTCGAGGTCGGTGAAGATATAGCCAAGGTATCCAGCCAACAAACCGATCACAAGTCCAATGATGGGAATTAGGTTCTTCGGTACGCTGACGGTAGTCTTAACCAACTGCAGGAACGCCAACACGATTGCAGCCAGCACCGAAGCAAACACCATTACTTGATTCAGCATGTCATTCATGGTTAAACAGCCTCCTTAGGGTAAATGAGTACACGTTTGGTATTAACAGCATCAGGATCCAAGAATACACTCTTAACTAATCCAAGACTCTGTAAGTCAATTGATTTAATATAGCTGGAACCATTGATGATCTTCGTCTCAAGCACATTTCCGTTTACAACGATTGATTTTTTATCGAACAGCCATGTGTTAATTCCCAAAGCATTGAAGGAATCACGTACAGGTATCCAGCTGCGTCCTTCAATCAGCAGCCCCAACAGTGAAGTTTGACCGATGATGATCTCCACCGGAAACATTCCGGACGGAAGCACTACAGGTTTGGATACCTCGATGTACTGGCGGCCGAAGAACTGGCAAAAGCCGCGTGCGATCTCTTCTGCACATTCCTCACGGTAGGCATCGGACATCAGCAGTTTTGCTTCGTCTGGATTGTCCATGAACGCACCTTCAACAAGTATGCCAGGCATATCAGCTTCACGAGTAATGTGTAAGTTAGATGTCTTCAGTCCGCGATTGATCAATGGAGTGCCTTTTACAAGATACTCCTGTACGTCCTGCGCGAGCTTCTTACCTTCCTTTGAGCCAGCGCGGTAATAGATTTCAATTCCTTTCACCTTACTGTTCCAAGTGCTTCCTGCTGCGTTAGCATGTACGGATATGATAGCATCTGCTTTACGCCCGAATCCATTAGAGATTTTGTTGTTGGCTAGGTCCGTACGGGTTTTAAGTGGGGTGTCCTTATCCCCCGCGGATACATGCAGAACATCGAAGTTATTTCGCTTCAGGTGAACGTTCAACTTATCTATAACTGCACGATTAAATTCGTTTTCCTTCATATAAGTACCGTCTGGAAATAGCGGTGTACGTTTCCCGGCAGTTTCCATCCCATGTCCGTCATCAGTTGCTATTAGTATCTTTTGTTCGTTCATCTGGTATCGCCCTCCCTGGTCTGTGACCACCTGTGATAAGTTCGATAATGTAGTTGAGCTCTTCCGATCCAGTCTCTTTAATTGTTTCGTACGACCATACAATTTCGTCGGCTGCCATTTTCGCCCACCTAACAATTCGATTTGGTTTGTTGCCCATCTTCGCCAGTCCTCATTTTCATCTGCCAGATAAGGGAAGTGCGCGGTGAGAAATCTCTTGAACATCTTCATTCCTGACCGTTTCCCGAATAGGTAGAAAAGGTAAAACAAAAGAGCCTCCCACTTGAGAGACTCCATGTTTTTTAATAGGTAGTAAGCAATTTCATACAGCGTCTCGAGTACACTCCACAATAGTTTCACCGCCGTATAAAAAGAGATCCTTAACTTCAGGGCCATGAAAAAGCAGTATCAGATATAGTAGATCCTCCGATACTGCTGATTGTCTTAGTTCGCTTTCATCATATTCAATCATTTAATCACCCAACCTTGGGAATTCATTGACCATCTTTTCCTTGGCGGACTTAGCAGCTTCTTTTAGTATCTTCTCCATTGCCTTAGATTGATCATCTAAGCTCATTGATGTATCAAGTTCAGATACGAGACGTTTGGTTTCCTCCCCTTGGAGTTGTGAGAATCTGGAGTACTCTTTTCCTGTCAGTTTCACGCCGTTGATTGTCTTACCTGGCACACGCGGAGCTAGTGTTTCGTCACCAGTAGCAGCGATAAGGTCTACTATTTTACGAGCTTCATCGGAAAGCTTATAGTTGGCTGGAAATCCCGGATTCGCAAAGATATTGAAGGCATTTCCATCTTGATAGTGTGTTTGTTCTTGACCCAAAGTGTCGTACTTTTTAGGCAGTGTCTCAGCAAGACCAGGAATCTTCGCTTTAACGGTATTCAATACCTTTTCTCCGGTTGAAGGTGAGTATGTTTCGCGCTTTGTGTTGTCTCTGGACTGTTTGATTTGATTGGATAGCGTTGGCACGAACGAAGATGGCAGGTCCGCGACTATGCTTACGATCTTATCTGTAGTCGTTTGACCTGTGTAACCGGACAAAGCATCCTGTACTCCCTTTAATAACGATTGTTCAGCCATTGTATTCACTGCACCCGCCGCACTGTCATAAATCAGTCCGGTAGCAGTAGATCCGACTCCTTTTTTTGAGCTTCCTTCAATATTTCCTTTTATATTTGCTCCAAGTGCTATAGCTACCGATACAGGCTGCATCCAATCGTAATTGTACAGCTTATCTCCTTCTTTAATCTTTGCATCTTCTTCATTAAACCCTGATTTAACGAAGCGATACAGAGCAGATAAGTTGACTTGATAAGCCCCTTTTCCTGTTTGTGCTTGGAGTGATCGAATATCTTTATCACCACTAGCTGTTCCTGTTAGGATTTTATTATCCATCAAGAAGTAACCGAGCATACTCAGACCGCCAGAACCAACAATTGCTCGGGATAAACCTTCTACTACTGCTCGCGGGTTGTTTTCTACTCCATTTTTATACATAGGTTTTGCAATCATACCTATGGTTCTCAGGAATCCTGCAGGACTGTATTCTAAAGCCCTCATGAGCAAAGCGCCTGGAGTTTTAGGGTATTTGATAATCAGATCACCGAGACCAAAGTCTTTACCGAAATTAAGACCTCTTTTAAATTTCGTAAACCCAGTAGCTAGTGAGTTATTATCTTGGAACGTAGCGTACTTACCATACTCAGATGCAATTTTATTTATGTTTTCATCTGCATTACGGATAAACTCTTGTACATACTCTTTGCTTGGTTTAACGCCACTGTTAATTGCGTCCAGCGTTCCGAGTTCTCCTAGTGTCTTATTCATGGCTCTGGAGTAAGCAGCGTTATCAAAGCTTCTCAGTGCGGCTCCCAATGCCTTTTCGGTGTATTTCAAGGGGTTGTATTTCCCTTTGAATGCTGGACTTGATAAGTCGTACTGAGTCTCTATACCATTGATGTTAACGCCTCTCCAACCTGCAGATCCGCCTTCAATAAAGTTCTCCCAATACTTCCCTTGATTGTGTGTTCTGAATGTCACCGTCCGATCAGATCCGGTAATTTTTGAACGCGCGATGTCAATTGGCGTAGAAACGTACTTACTGATTCTCTCCAAACGATAAAACAACTCATTACCTAACACGTTACGAACCTGAGTTTTAGGGTTCAGAAGTTGAGCCTGTGTCTGGGCGCTGGATATTTTCTTACCAAGTGATGGGTTATCCAAGCTTTGCAGAATCACCTGTAAATCTTGGGAAGCTACTCTTTTCGCTTCACCTGACAATTCATCTACTTGAGAAGCCAGTTTAAGCAGTGAATTCGCCTCATGTTCACTCAATTGTTTGGAGTTGATTAACTTTTGTGTTAATCGTTCAGCAGATGCTACAGACTGAGAAGTCACTTTTTTGTTAGATAGATCATATACTTCACGTGATTTCTCATAAAGAAACTTAAGTTGTGGTCGAATGTCTTCGCCTAAGTCCTTAACCATCTGCGCTGACCAATCCGCAAAGTTGATAATGTTTCTACCCATCTTAGCAGCGCCAATCACTGCGTAATCAGCCCAGATATCAATTGGAGTCGAACTAACGCGAACCCCTTTGGCTCTCAAGCGTTCTTTTGCTGCTGCCTCCTGAGCATCAAGGAACTTCATAACGTTATCTTTCACCTTTTTATCCTTTGGAATCTTAGGTGCTTTAGGTTTGTATTCCTTACCAGACTCTTTTATGAACTGTTTGGACTCTTCAACGAACTTTTGAATAACAGAAGTCTCAGCATCCGTCAATGTTTCGCCAGCCTTAGCGCGTTTGAGAATGTCTACAGCATCATTGGATAAGTCTTTTACGCCTGTCATTTTCTGATTGATAGTAGCCAAACCTTGGAGATCATCAGCCATTTGTGCTGTAACCTCAGCCTTTTTAGCAATCTTAGTAGAGGTTTCATTGATCTTATTGGCGTAACGTTTAGCCACCATATAAACGCCTTCTGGAGAAAGCTTGTTGTACGTTGACAACGACTGTAGAAACTGTGCACTGCGTGTTGATTCTTTCAACAATGCATCTGCCATTTTTTCAGCCGCTTGGATATTCCCTTCTTTAATATGTGTGTCGATTAAACGTTGGGCTGTGATGGACTGTTCAGAAGTCATGCCACCCTTAGTATCCTCAAGGATGAATCTTGTAGCATCTGCACGATCTTTTAAACGTTCCTCTGCTTTAGCCAAATCCCCACGGTTAGTGGTCGGCTCATACTTCGTGTCGAGTTTAGTTGTGAATCCTTCCGGTGTCTTCTCAGAGTTTTTAAGCGTTTGAGAGAAACCGCGTTCGCCAACCACTTTCTTTTTAGGAGTCTTAGTGGCTGCCACTTCTGTAGTTGCTGCTACCTCTTTGTTCACTGGCTTAAGCTTTGCCTTTGGCTTAACTGGCTTAATCTCCGTTTTGGGAACAAGTTCTGATTTTGGTTTAACATATGTTGAAGTCGTTGGTGTTTCATCAGGGAAAGCCTTCGACTTGTCATACTTACCACTGAGCAAGAAATCAATATCTTCCTGCGGCAAAAACTCCCCTGCATTCACTTTGTTTTGTATCTGCTGCTCACGGGACAACTCTTGCACTGGATTGCGGATCACAGGATCCGTATATGGCGCTGGTTCCGTTGCTTTTATATTGGTGTCCTTAAGCTTACTCTCTACAATTGGAGCGTCTGTAACACGCCTATCGTCTACGTTTTGTCTAGCTTGTTCATACAGCTTCTTGTTGCTAATTTTCTTGGCATTCGTTTCTTTCAGTGTTTTATATTCGTCGATAACGTCTTGGGCGTACTTTGTACTAAGTTCTATCGGATCATAGTTTTTCATCGCTTGACGATTCGCTGTGGCCGCTGCCGTTTCAGGCGTTGCTTCGTTTAAACGGAAGGTGTACGGAGTCGATATTGTGTCACCAGATGGAGTTGTTTTAATCTCTCCAGCTAACTGCTTGCGCACTGTTCTAGGGTTAGCTTCAGGTAAAGCTAGCAGTTCAGGCGCGATTTCTGCAATTTCAGACTCAGGGATACCACTTTTACGAAAACGACTTAGCAAAGATGTTCCAAGTTCTCCCAAAGCCGCACTTGCTCCACCAAGAACAAGACCAGCAGCAGCACCCCCAAACGCGTTGCGAGCAATCTCATTTCCACTATCTTGACCTTGTTGCAATCCGAAACCTACACCTTGCAATGATCCTGCTATACCTTCTGTAGCAGCTACTTTAGCTACATTTTGCGACCCTGGTATCACCTTACTAGCTCCTTGTAATAAACGTTGACCAGCTTTTCCACTTAGAAGCTTTCCGGTTGCGTCATAAGTTGATCCAAAAATACCTTGCCCAAGAGGAGCGCCAGTAGGAGTTATAAGAGGTGTAACTAAATCATTTACTACGTCAGTTATCTTATCTACCGTTTTGTTTCCTGTACTGTCACGACTAGTTACACCAGAGTTTCCAGAAAAAGCTCTTGATATAGCCAATCCCAAGGGGGTATCAAATGCAAGTTTATTCATTGCCCTTGATGGCAATTTCAGTACTTCAGGAATATTAGTTTCATCTATTCTTTTTTCTCTTGTATCATACTCAGATATCCCGCGAATTTGCGAAGCGTTAGCAGGACCTTTTCCTGTTTGCTGCAATAGAGAAGCTGCTGGAACTTTACCCTGCAACGTAGATCCAATGTCATTCGTGATATTAGGTGTAACCGGAGCCAGTGTTTTTCCTGCGAACAGATTAGGGGCCGCTGTTGCCGCCGCCTTTTGGTTCGCTTGATCTTGTTTGAAGTCTACTGTTTTCTTTGTTTCGGTTTTGGTGTTTGTAGGCTTCATCACACTGTTTAAGGTGTCTGTAAGCACTTGACTAGTGATCGCCTTCTTATCTGCCGCGGCTTGTGATGCCTGTTGTTCAGAAAGTAGTTTATTCTGTTCAATATATTTTTGCGGATTACGTAAGAAATCGTATTTCGTGCCTAGATCTGTAGGTTCAGAAGCAGCAGGAACCGGAGTAACTGCCGCTCTGTACGCTTCGATATTGTCAGCGGTGCGTTGTGATGTTGGTTGCGCTGCTATTTTACGTAGTTCGTCATACTTTCCCATCGTTACACCGCCTTAATACCATTTATTTTTATCCCAAAATTCCAGTGCTTTTTGAGGCGTTCCGTATCTATCTTTAATGTATTTAAGACCTGCTTTGGCTTGTTCATAAGGATCTGACCAATTAACGCTATTTCCACCGTAGTTCTTGCGTGTTCCATCAAGGAATTGGAATAACCCTGCTGCCGTTGACTTAGGATTCTTAGCGTTAGAATTAAAGCTTGACTCTCTAGCTACCAACTCCAAAACATCGTTAATCCAGTTAGCCGGATATCCGCCAGCAGTTATGGCAGAAGATACTGCGCTTTTAGCTGTAGCATAGTTCTGAGGATTCGCTTTGGCGTCTTTTTCAGCTTTGTAGTAATTTGTATAAGCCCCACTAGCCTGGGGGCTATTTACTCCCCCAAGTTATAAGCCTTTTGATATGCCTTAACATCAGTATCCGTGATTCCGTATTGTCTCAGAAGTGTGTCAATCTTCTCATCGTCATAACCAGACGCGCCGATTGCAGCAATTACGTCATTCTTATTGGTTACAGCTCCTTTAGAATCACGTTTAGCAATTGGATTAACGTAAGTCTTCGCATAATCCTGCGGGGTCATGGTTTTAGCTGCTGCTTGTTGCGCTTTTGCTTCTGCATCAATGATTGCTGTTTGTTGATCCCAAGCTGAATTATCACGGCTGAGTGATAGGCTAGCGCTTGATGTGTCTGCATTCTGCTGACTAATTGCCAACTGTTGCGCAAATTGTTTAGCTGCAAGCGTCTCTGTACCTTTAGGTAGACCATACATAGTAGCTAATCCATCAGGGATAGATCCTGTTTGTTCTGCCACCGTCCAAAGATTGGTGAGCTGACGCTGTTGCTCGGCAGTGGTCTTGGATCCGTCTGGCATTGTCCCGGTGAGCTGCGCGTTTGTAATGCCTTGGTTGTATTCTTGTTGCTGTTTAGCTAATGCTTGAGCCTGAGCAGATAAGTCCTGTGACTGTCCAGCAAGAGTACGGATACCCGGATTGTTTGAACTAGCTTGTGCTGCTGTCTTATCAGCCCCATAGAAGCTTGGATCAATACCAAGTGACTTAAGTTGTGAGCGTAATTTATCAGCCTCTGTACTAAGTACAGAACGTTCTCCAGCGGTGATCCCCTTCGTCTCTGCTTGGGTTTTAAGACCCAATAGGTTATTAATTGCTGTCTTGGCTTCAGGAGGTAGATAGTTACCTGTAAGCTGTGCTTCATTCTGAGGCGTGGTAACGTCTTGCTGATATTGTAGACCGTATAAGTTACCTTGATTAGCTATGTTGTCTTGATATCTTCCATATTCTTGCTGTGCGTACTGCGGCAAAATGTTATTCGCTATATTTTCAGTGGTTTGATTCGCCAATTGGTTCGCTACCGTCTCAGAGTAAGAGGATTTACCTTGCCCCGTGGCTCTGAGCTGAGCGTTAGTGTTCTTCTGATTCACTGCTAAGTTCTGCTGTGCCGCCTTAACAGCCGCCTGATAAGCTTGGTCTGAATCAGCATCATAGGTAAATGGTGTGTTCACAGCACTAGATATGTTGCCAAGGGTCTGCTCTGTGCGTGATGGCGTAGTTGTTGCTGCTACCATTTTCTGCGCAGCACTTGCAGCTGTAGTAGGTGTCATAGTCTTTGTTGGCACTAAGCTCGTAGCCTGTGACATCGCTTGTACAGGGTTTACACGTGTGTTTGTGGTAGGCATTGTTGTTGGGTTAGCCTTATAGGACTGTTTAGCCTTACGGATCGTATCGAGATTGAACATACTCTGTGCCATGGTAGACCTCCTTGAGTGAGAGTGTATATAAAAAGGGCGCCCTGTTAGGAGCACCCTTGGATTAGTTTATAAGTCCGATCGTACGGTCAAGCGATAATATAATGCTTTCAAATGTCACATCATTCATGGAAACTATCTTTTCACGTAGCTTTTTATAGCCTTCGGAGTCCATCGGGCCCAGTGAGTCTATGATACTACCCTGTGTCAAGCTATTCGGTACATTTTGCATCATTTCCCTCCTAAAGTAGAGGGCATTGCCGCGTTCGTGTTGTAATGTTACAATGTGTATGTAAGGGCTTTGCCCTCTGTGTGGTTACCTAAACGACCGCCAAGCCTGAATAGGTAACCGGAATGAGTCACTTTGATAAGTGGCTTTTTTTATTTGACAATGTTTAAATACCTCGGTTTTGGCTTCTGTACTTTAGTAACTTCGCCAGTTTGACTATTTTCTAAATATCCTTTTCCTTTTTCATCCGTATGCATCGTGTAGTATGGTACATTTTTTTCGTCAAGGAACTCTTCCATCAACCCTTTTTGCCCTTGTGATCTACGTATGTCACTTACCAAAGACATACTATTGACTACAAATAATGATATGTCCCAATTTTGATAATCCCACAATAAATCATTGATTTTCTCGCCGATATTTGTACTCTTATCTAATTTATTTAGTACGTTTTTTGTATAAAAGTAATCTTTAACCTCATATCTAGTACCATCGTATTTCTTTTCAATAGGAAAAATATTTTCAAGTTCAGAAGGAGTTAATGAACTCATAACTAGTTTTATATATTCCGTTCTTTGTAGAACCTTAATCAAATATTTGTAATCATAAATTTCAGAGTCATCTAAATTTGTTAATTTAATTCCATAATAAACAAGTCTTTTTCTTTCAATAAGATCAGAATCTAATACAGATAAATTCTTTTCTGCCAATTTTTCTAAACATCTAATAAATGCGTTAGAATACATAGTATAGTAATCTGGCTTGTCTTTTTTTATCCCATCAATTACTTTTAAATTCATTTTAATCCTCCTCAGTTAAGCTGCTTTCAAAAACTTGTTGATAAAGTATATTTGCCCTTTTCCTGTAACCTTAGTAGTAAAGGTAAGTTTTGTCGTTCCGTTTGATCCACTTCTATATCCTGTCTTTATCTCAAATAATCCTAGTTCCATGGCGCGCTGTGTAGGTTTGTTGTAGTCAGATCCAGACTTGCAAAGATATCCTTCATCCCTCATCCATTTAAACAACCTGATTTCACCCATTTCTATGCCTTTTTGTCTTAATATTTTAGCAAGCTGCCCAATGAGTATCACATCTTCAGATATTTCTATTGCCTCGGCATAATGGACTTTAGGTTTGTCTTGTTCAATTTTTAATTCAAGTACTTTATTTTTCTCCTGCTCAGCTTTTAAGACGTTACCTAGTTGAATTAAAAAATCAGGATTAGTTGTAATTTTTTCGATTGTTGCCGAAGTCATATATGCTCCGTGCTTACTGATTGAAGGCAGAACATCCTCAAATAACCAATCTTGAAATGGTTCTGCTTTAGGCATTTCAGATTTACCCAAAACGCGATTAAGCCCGAGATTTGTTATGAATGTCTCACCAGCATTATTTAGTTTTCGGATATGGTGAATCGCCATATCTGAATTTTTTACAAGTATCACATGATCAGTTTTAACGAACTTCAATACTTCTTGTGTAGCTGATGTGCCTTGATAACCAAGTACATTAGCCACATCTTTTGCTCTAATCAAAAATTCACCTTTGAATTCAAAGTTAACCTCACCAGGAAGAAGCACTATCACTTCGTTTCCTTCAAACATCATTAACTCATTCATAATTAATCCTCCCTTGTAAAAAATAATTTACAAATGTACAATAAGACCATATTGGTCTAACTTGCGTCTGAAAATAGTTCATCTAAGGTGTTAACTTTAAAGATTGATTTTAGCTTTATCGCCATTCCCACATTGATATTTGTAGGATTTCGTTCAAGCCTTCCATAATATGCTTGAGAAATTCCTAATTTCTGTGCTACATCTTCCTGAGACATGATGTTACTCAACCGATAATACGTTAATTTATTCCTTGGTGTACGCACTTTTTCACCCCCTTTAGTACGATATGGTCTAATAATAAGACCGCAATGGTCTAATGTCAATACATGGAGGTAGTTATTTTGGAAGTTTTTTCTGCTCGTTTAAAATGGCTACGAGAATCAATGAGTTTAAGTCAGCAAGATATGGCTGATAAACTCGGTCTTTCTCAGTCTTACTATGGAAGATTTGAACGTAATAAAGGTGAACCTAATTTAGAAACTCTTTCAAAGCTTCCAGAGATATTGGGACAAAGTATTGATTTCATGCTAGGAGTCACAGATTTCACAAAGAACTGTCAAAGAATAAATGGGATATATGAGGATGCATCATCCTCTGCTTCAATTCTTAAATATGAGCTGCAAGAAATTCAGTTAAACCCACATAGCAAAATTTTAGTTTCAAAAGACTTTGATCCTGATGATCCGGTATCCGTAAAAACGAAAATTGAATTCCTAAGAAAGAATTTACCGCTATACGAAGATCGGGCGGAACAAGCTAAAACAAAAGTTTTGAATATGCTTTCTGAAATTCCTCTAGTAAAAGAATCAACAATTCAAGAGATTAATGCAGGTTCTCCTTTTGATTTATTTACAAATCCAGATACTGACTAATAACAAAAAGGACTCTCCATAATCCGGTAGTCCTTCGTTTTTTTCGTTGTATATAAATAGCCCAAAACACCCCGAAATGTAAACAAAATATTTCAGGTGTTACAGCTAACAAAAAGACCCTGCTCTTATGAGTAAGGTCTTTTATGCATTGCGCAGTTGTATTTTGCCTTCGTTAGATAAAAATAACCCAACAATACCCTTTTGTAAACAGAAAAGGCATCCGCATGTTACGCATACCTTCGTAATTGATACGCTCAAAGTTGAGCTGATTGGTTATTTTTGCAGTTCTGCTAGTTGAGCCTGAAGTTCGGCTAACTTATTCTTGTAAGATACGAGTAATTTTTCTCGCTGTTCTTTTCCTTCAGTTAAATAGTTCAGTTCATCTTCGCTTAAACTACCTGATGCAATCGAAGTATTAGCGCGTTCAATTCCTTCCTCAGTCGAAGATATCAACATGGTATACTTATCAATTTCTTTTTGGATATCCTCTGCAGAATATTGCTTTGCCTTTGTTTTCATTTTCACCACGCCCTTAGAGTAATCAACACTTAATCCAGATGCTTCGCTTACCGTTCTAACTGGAGCATAGCTAGTTCCGTTAATGATAACAGCAGAACCTATTTCCTTTTCATCCAGGGAAACAACAGCTGTTCCTTGTACCGTCTGACCAATAATAGATTTAATGTCATCTGCAAATACAGAAGTAGATAAGGTGAAAATAGCTCCTACAAGGAATCCAACAAAATACTTTTTCATGTCAATCTCCTTTTTTAGTGCCAATTTTCTCCAATATACCACATTAATTATGGTCCTTCTAGTGCTTCTAATCGGTCGTATATTTCATTCAATTCATCTTGCAATGTTTTACTCTCATCTGAATTGTATATAGTGGACCAGTTTTGAAACCTATTAGTTGGAGATGTAAATGTAATTCCATTAGGTGCGTATATCTCCAAGTCAGTATAGATAGTGCTAAACCTCGCCCTTAACACTCCTCCTGTTACGAATTCAATCGCAGGTGCATTGGCATAGTTAGCGACATAATTGATGTAATTATTCAAGTCAAAAGATGTTCTTAATAGGTTATCAGTATTGCTAATTTCAGTCCTGGGGAATCCGTTCCTGTTAGTGCTGATATAACTACCATAAATCTCTACCGACTCTATAAGACCAGCTATGATGTGCCCTAGATTAGCACTGATAGCTGAAAGCTCGTCTACATCCATTCGGTCAGCTTTAATCGACTTGGCGCGGACGTTCCTGAAATCCACGTCTCCGTTCAAGGTAAAGTCCAGATCCTTCAGCATTGAAGCGAGTTGATTGGACAAATATTTGATGTACTCTCGCAATTCCTTCACGTCATCCGTCAGTGGTGGTGCCTTGAGTTGAGACATTTTCCATATACCCATGATAACCCTCCTAAAATAGTGACAGTTGTCTGATTTGGCGTACTAATTCATGTATTTTCGCTGGTCCGGTACCGGATATTTTTACTCTTACAGTGTTTTCAAGTACCACGCTCCGAACTGGAATGATAATGCGCTCAACCTTGGAACCTGTGCCAGTAACGGTGTGCACAAGGTTAAAGTCATTTCCGTCCTTTGTGGTAGATAGATAGATGTTAACGGTCGTACCTACCGAAATCTCAGCATACAGCCACAATTTAAGCCACCGCTGACGTTGTGACATTGTAGGGTTGGTAAATGGCTTGGTGGTGAATGACCAGCTTACAGGCGATCCTGCATCGTTGGTGGAGGAATCCAGTTTTAGTACTCGTCCTAGGCTATCACCGATGTACATCACATCATCCAGCACATAGAAGAATGTTGGGTCAATGTTTGCCCATCGGCTCCAGCAATTTACGCCAGAGCGTGAATCGTACACCATAATTTCGTTTGTGTGAGTACGAAAGTACAGTCTGTCTGGGTCTGATCCGGCAGCAACATTAGTGTCCATTGCAGAAAGGTATTTACCTACGATTTGTGAGAATTCCGCACTTGGCAGGTTTCCTCCGGCGTAGTCGTATATTGTGCGTTCATCAATAATGCGCATGATGCCTTCTTGAGTGGCCGAGGACTTATTGTTTATAACGCCAACACCATCAACTATGAGCTTTACCATGAAGTTTGATGGAAGATCGCCATACAGCTCATGTATGCTGTTTTTCAAGCCAATGGTTAACCTGGATAGTGATCCAGAGAGGAAGTTAATATCCTCACCACGCGTTGATTCCATGTCCTTCACAAAGCTGTCCTCATCTGTACCACCGAAATCTGTCCATGATTCCGGCTGATCTAGCGCACACGCGTGTAGTTCCTTTCCTACGGCTCCCCAGATACGGTTAGAGTAAGTAGTAATGTACTTAAGTCCTGCTGGAACTCCGCTAAGATCAATGACTGTTGAGCCATCATAACGCTTAGCCACTAGACCGTTTACACCGATCAGGTTGATATCATCTAGGTTGCCTTGGAACACTGTAAACGACCACTCAGCCGACGTATCAAGTCCAGCGAGTAGCGTTGTCCATGTGCTTCCATTCCACCTATGCCAGACCCCGTCATTGGCGATTACATGAAGCTCACTCTTCCACGCGCCCATCCCTAATATTCTGGTGCCAAACGTACCTAAAACAGAAAACCCCGTCCTCACTGAGAGGGCAGGGTAATCACTCGTGCTCATATTGGACATGTCGGTAAGTTGGGATTCAGCAATGCTGTAAGGATCGAAGGTATTCAATCCCTGCCATTGCCGGATGCTGATAGGATCCTGAATACCTGGTAGTGGGGGCGCAATAGCAGGAATCCCACGAGGTACATAGTTAACCATTAGTCTCCACCCCCGCGTATTGCCTTGCCGCTGTATCCCATACTTTGAGATATTGCGCCTCATAAAAAGAGCCTTTGTTCATATCATCCATAGCATTCGCAATATATGAAGCCAGACCAATGTAATAACTAAAATGATACTCTTCTGGAGCCTCTGGAACCGCGCTCAGGTCGCTTGCAGTAAAGTTGGTTGTAGCAATCCTACTGTAACGTAAAACGCCCTGCAAACCGCTGCTATACGGTGCAGGACGCAATGTCAGAGTATGTGTGCTGTCGTCGAATGTATATGTGTTCTGTAACGGGTTAGGTGCGGTTGGTAATAGCTCTTTATACTTGATTAGCCCAACCGTTAGGAGGTCGATATTCTTTAATCGTATCTCTGTAGACAATGTGTATGTGGCTTGATCTACCACCGGAGTGAACGATATCACCCGTGGTATTTTGACTACGTTGAAGAAGTCTTGGTTGAGTGCGTTTAGCCACATTACCTTGTCGGCTGTAGGGACTTCATTTGGGACTAGTAGATCTGCTTCGGATATGATTTCACTTATTTGCATAGTGTCCTCCTTTCGTTAGATGATGTGCAGTAGGATTCTACTCTAAAACATCAACAGCACCTAAAAACCCCTGGAGAGTTTTAAGATACTCGTACCCCTGTTTAATAAAGTTTGGTGCGTTATCTTCTACTGATGGTTTGAACTCAAAACCTACTTGCTGCACTATACTTCTACCTGTTAAACAAGTCTCTTGATTCATAAATGTATCTAACATGATGGTTATTTTGTTTTTATTTCCACTGAGCGATCCGATTCTGCAATATGCATGATCCAACACAACTCCGCTGTCCAATTCAACTTTTAATTGAAGCGCCAATGCGATTCCACCTTTCTTAATTCCCCGTTAAGACTCTGCCATCTCTGAAAATACTACTACCAGACCCCGCAGTAACAGAAATCCACTTCTCAACAATGTATTTGCTTCCAGCAGTACCTAACTCGATGGGAGCATTATTGGTCACAACGTCTCCGATCTTCCATTGCTCTGACGTCGGTTTTGCAGACATGTCCGTTAGATTCAGGCAGTTTATCTTATTTGCGTTTCCAAATGCAACTCCTGAGACGCGTTCCCCCGTACTCCATCCAGTGAAGTTCAAGTTTTCAAGTGTCAGATTGACGATGTTCGACGCAACATCACTCGTAATCATCGCGCGCAATCCTGTTCCCCGTTTTGATATGTCTCCTGTTATCCTTACATTCTCCAACGGGCCATTAACAGGCTTATTAATCATAAATCGATCACTACCAACACTATTGATATCAACACTCAATTGCATATTTCTGCCCTGAAATAAGTCAATTCCGTCAAGTTTTACATTACGAATAATTGCGTTTACTGAAACGTCCTCGACCATGCCATTAAAACCAATGGAAAGTCCTCTATACCCTCCAGTTGCATAAAGACTTGAAACAGTAATGCCTTTTGCCGTGCTGCTGAAGTTCGTAATGATCAAAGAGGTGATATTAAACGAGGTGTTATTAGTTGTTATGGCATTCCCAATCTTTATTGAGGACCCGGCCAACATGATAGAACCCGTTTCTGATCCTGAACCCAAAGCTTTTACATTATTATTTGTGATGCTGACCGAATCAATCGTTACATGATCCACTGTTGAACCGTTAGTATTTTGGACTGCACACGGTAGGGTTCCGCCCCCCTCTACTTGAACAAGGCCAACGTGAACATTACGTACAATTTCCGTATTTGCATTGGGCTCAATATCAAGTCCACCTGGCATATCATAATGCCCAAAATGCCGACCATTTACGCTTGTTATGTCAACATTTTGGGCACTTATAATACTGACAACATTCCGACCAATATAAGCATCCGCTGTGCCATTTACAGAATTTGCAGTAATGTCATATGATCCGTTTGTAATATAAAGCACATCACCACAGCTATTATGGCTGTACATGTCCCCTATTCTTATCCTGTTGCACCCATAAAGTACCATGGAATGTTTTTGCTCTTGGGTAGAAGTGTAAGCAACCAGTTCATTACATCCGTTATTTAGCCCATTGCCATCGAAGTTCATTAAAGGAATAGATACAGAAGAGCAATTTTCCAGTCTGAGTAAAGCCCCCACCGTTGGTGAACTATCAAGTCTCTTAATAGTCCCTTCGCATCTAATACCGAATGAACTTTTATTTGATATGGTCATAACGTTAACGGATATTGTCATTTCTCGCGGGATTAGTAATGTATAGTGGTTGTCCGCCACATAGTTTATTGCATCGGTGAGAAGTGCAGATTCGTCAGTGCCATTGCCTAACAAACCTAAACTTCTTGCGTTAATTACTATATCCGCCAATTGTTCATCAATAACCTCAAACTTCGCATTCGTTGCTATATCCCCGTAATGCTCTAGCAACGCTGGATCTATTTGACGTGCTCCAACTGCCCAATCAGCTATTTTCGGCTGCGTGACGGCTCTGTCTGCGATATTTCCTGTCACGCTCACATGGGTATCTATTTTATGCTGCGCGCCGCCCGGAGTCTCATAGCGCGGATCGTCTTGTGATGCTATAGGCGGTGTGGTGTTAGAACTCCATGGGTATTGATTTGTCATTTAATCACCATCTTCCCTTCACAACATATCGTTCATATCCGCTAGTTGCAGAATTATATTCTTTAAATAACTGATTGTATCGCTCGTGGAACTCTCCGTTGTTTGGAAGTATGTCTTTTAATACTCCATAAACCAGCAACATATCGAAGTTCGGATCGAAACCACTTCCACCGTTAAGGTCATTCATCGTTAATGGACTTAGTACAGCTGTGTAAAATATCTTAATTCCGTAGAACGTATCATACAGTGGTGGCGGATATATCCCAATCTGACCAGATACGAAGTAGTAGTACGGTCTGTGTTCATGCTCATCAAACTGTCTGAGGGGAATCCTACGCCAGTCTCGAGCATCATCATTAAACGTTTGATTCGTGTAGATAGCATTGCGAATAGCCACCTCTGTGACATTACCAGGAGGGCATACAAGGTCTGTGAAGAATGTTCCTGCTGTTACATCAAACGCCTGATTAAGTACGTCTGATTGCTTCTGTGCAGGGCTTAGATTGCGAAGTAGTCTATCTCTTGTCTGGGTGATCTTACGAAGTATTGAGACTACAGGCATCGTATTATCCGGTATTTTCTCAATGATTTCCTCAACGATCTCCTGAACTAACATGGTTCACCGCCTTTATTCCTTGTGGCAGGGCGTTTGGTTTCAGATTCTTTCTGATGAACTAACTTCTGCAGTAGCTCATTCGTCTTACACTGCTGCTCATAAATCGCGTTCAAAGCATCAATTTCCAACCTAAACATGTCATTTCACCTCAATAAACAAAAAAAGGGAGCAAAGCGCCCCCTACTTTTTGTCCTCCATCAGATTATTATTGCGAAGGGTTGTGACCATTAAGTTCCAAAGGTTAACGCCTTCCTTTTCAGATGCGTTCATACTCTCGTTTGTCTTTTGTAAAGTCACATATTTAATTTTCTTCGGCTGCGAAGATTGGGTTTCAAATCCTACCTTTTGCATCTTCTTCACTTCCTAATCGCTTGAATCGTCCATGCACCGGACGGAAGATCTATAGTTGCTCCAGTTGGGTTAAAAAAAGATATCTTAACGGTATTCGCAGCCGATACATTACCTTGCGCTATAACGCCTTGAAGGTCATATGGTGGAAATAGTTCTACCCTGTCACCCAAAGCAGCACCAGTGACTGTAATAGCCGCTGTGAGTGCTCCGGTCATTGTTGCTAAGCTTGCAGGATCTACAGCTACAGTTGTCCGTGCGATGTTTGACATGTATTGTACAGCTGGTTTCCCTGTTTGCTTAATGCCGATTGACGATACGTTCATAAATGTACTCCTTTCAAAAGGACGCTCATGTGAGCGCCCCTAGGTTAGTTTATACAGGAAAAGATCCAATACCCCATGCCCAATCAATTGTTCCAAACGAGCAACGCTTAACCACTTTATATTTAGCTACTTCAGTATCGAAATCAGTAATCGATCCAGTCTCAGCTAAACGGCGGTTAAACCATTTCATCGAACGTTTCATTCGGCTATCATCAGCCAGAACCCAAGCTTTAGTGTTAGTGAAGAATGGGTTAACAACTACTTTAATGCTGCCATCAGCGTACACATTAGCATTGTGATCAGCGTTACCAGGCTCGAAGTTATCGTAACGTCCATTAGGAAGTCCAGTAATTTGAAGTGCTATTCTGCGAAGCGAAGGAGCTACATAAAGCGTATTTCCTTTAGCTGCCATCAAGTTTCCTTTATCATCTTTCCATTGTTGCATTGCTACATAAGCCTTATCAAACTCATCAATGGATAATTCAGTTGTCATAAGATTGGACTGTGTATCCACCGAATTCGTAGGGCTATACGGATGAGCAGCAGAGAACAACGCTTGTCCATCTGGAAGTCTGGCATCATACGTACGACCACGGTAGTCGATGGCCGCTGTAGTAGCTATGCCGTTGTTAAACCATTGTGCACCTTGCATTTGTTCTGTCTTGTATACAGCATCAGCCAGTGAAGTGATCCGGTCTTTGATCTGAGTTAGTTTCAAGTCATCTACAAAATCTTTGTCAATCTCACGACCCAAGGAGTACTTGATATGTTGGTAATACTTTTGCCATAGTTGTTCAACATCCTCGTACTTAACTTGGTTATTAGAGTAACCCCATTCTTCCATAAGTCCTTCGCCACCCAAGGATTCGATAGATTCAGTGGCTTTATCTGACTTTACAACATCATACATAGCAGGTATAAAGTTCGGTTTATCCTTCATTTCACGCGTATATAATTCACGGAATACTGGTTCGAGTACGTTTTTATCCCATTGAAGTGCTGTTTGCATTGTTTAGTCCCCCTATTAGCTAAATACGCGTGATTTAACTTTAACGCGTACCATTTTTGTATTTGTGTTGATTTCAGATACAGCGAATTGGCCACCCGTAATATCTGAAGCAAGGACAGACAATCCATCAGCAGCAACATCAGCACTTGTAACGCCTACAATGAACCCAACATCTGGCGTTCCTGTGTATGGTGCATCAAACCAATCTCCTTCACGTGCTAATACCACATCAAGATACTGATCTGTACCAGCTGTAAGCTTTTGGTTTGCAAATCCAGCGATGGCAGCACCGTTTGTGGCTTTGGTCCATCTTCCGGCAGCCAATTTAACAGCTTCGCCTTGAGCGAAAGCTTCAGCATTAGTGGCCATAATCTTACTCATGTGGTGCGTAGGTGCACCGTAGTCATTGAAAGCAAACTTGAATCCTTGTGGCATAGTTGATTACCTCACTTTTTAACGTATTTTTGTGCTGCTTGTGGTTCAATTCCAAATAGTGCAAATGCATCAGACAGTTCCTTAGGAACGGATGGAGCCAAGTCTTCGGATGTATTGCCTAACACAGCAGCCCGTTTGTTCAAGCGTTGCTGTTTAAGTACGTCTTGCTCAGCCAACTTACGTTGATTACCAGCAATTGCATCGCGGTTAACTAGTTCATAAGCATCGATTGGGTCATATCCGCGCTGTATCTTCGCTTGTATATCAGGCGTGTACCATGACGCTGTACCAACTTCTGGAGTTTCCTCAGCCAAGTGTGGATATTTAGCAAAAAGGTCTTCCCAGCCCTTCAGTTGCTGTGCTTGAGCCTCTTGAGCCTTCACAGATTCTTGTGCGGTTTTCTCTCGGTCTAAAACTTCCTTCGCTTGTTGTAGCAATGGGTTGTTATCAAGAAATTCTTCAAGCTGTTGCGGATCCCATCCAGCCTCGGTATATTGATCAACCATGGCTTGGCGTAGGGATTGGAAACTATCTTCTTTATGTTGAATGGCTTCTTGTTCCAAGCGGTCTAGGTTCTCAAGATACTCTTTGTGAGAAGAAAAACCGTTTAGCTTGGCTGTTCGCTCCAATGCAGCTTCATAATCTTTGGCTCGACCTTCGATCTTGTCATAGTTCAGACCCTTTCGAGCGTATTCGTCCACCTGATCTTCTGGGACAAATACCTCTTCTTTGTTGTACTTGTAGGTTCTGCCCTTGCGTTCTGGCTCAGGTTCAGTCTCTATGGATGGAGCTTCTTCCTCTGCTTCTGCGACAGGTTCAGTAGGTTCTATCCCAAACATTTCTAAAGCTTCATTGACTCCAGTGGCAGCCTGTGGTGAGGCTTCCGGTGTGATCTCTTCGCTATGGGAGGCGTTATCGGTCACGTTTTCCATGTTCAAACACTCCTATCGAATGGCTCCTATGGGTGGGAGCGAGGTAAAAGCAATATAAAAGGCCCAACGCTGCTCTGCGAAGGGCCTAACTATGCTGATTGTTTCGTATCTTTAATGAGTGATCCAGCCACCTTAGCGGCTTCTAATTGCATCTTTTGTTGTTGCATGGACTGGTCAAACTCTTTATCTTGCTGATTTACAGTTTGTTGCTCCTGTGTAACCTGTCCAACCTGCTGCTGTAACTGTTGATTTTCTACTGAAAGTTGTTCAGCTTGCTGTTGCAATTCCTGCAATTCCTGCTGTTTCTGTAGTTCTACATTCATCCGTTCCTCAATGACACTGATAGGTTCCATACGACCATGTTCAATGGTGTACAGTAACGCTCTAGCGTCTATCATTGGCATTCCAGTACGTGGATCAATGGTTTTGATTAGGTTATTGGCTGTGGCAATCCAATAATCTCGGTCAACGGGTTTATCTGCTGAGATATTCACCTTGATATCGAATATAGGGACATACTCTTCAGTAAGGTCTAGCGTCTCTTGTGTGCCATCTTCTAAATCATTCGTTAACGTTGTAGGCACTCCGCTAATTAAGCTGTCTCGACTCACTTCCACCTTACGTCCAGTGACTCTTGCAACTCTGGCGGTGGTATAAAACTGAGCGATAAGCTCGATATACAATGTGAAAACTTCTGTCATAGCCTGCGTGATAGCATCTGTAACGGGATTAAGTCGATTACTAGCTGCTGCAATCAATGCTTTTGCTTGCTCACCACTAGTAACATTGCTGGATGCCTGACCATTGGCGCTATCAAACTGTCCAGGTATCTTTTGGAGCATGTTTAGATAGTAATCAATCATACTAAACACGGTTGATGGTACAGTTACACCTTGCAATTCTTTTATTTGATTATTAGAAAGTGCTCCCATCGCTGTAGGTAGCATAGCTCCAGCCGTTGACCGTTGATCCTGCCATGTGGCTACTCGGTTAATAGAACCTTCCTCATACATAATGGCGCTGTTACCTTGCTTACTCATGGTCTCAATAGCCAACTCTGTGAACTTATTCAGCATCGTTTGCGGCTTGATCATATCTCTACCGAATCCCTTGCCATGTATGTTTCCCTCTAAAGGGAACAATGTACGGGCGCTGAATGGGTATTTACCATGATCGTAGACATATGCCTTGTGCTCCAAGAACACGCCGCCAGATGAAACGTAGATGCAGTGTATACCTTCCATCTTTCCATCAGCCTTAGCTAGCGCCTCTGACGGGTCTTTTTTCTCATTTAGCTGAGTGGTAGCTAATTCTTCGAACAACTCTTTATCCTCGGCTGTAACCATCTTAGGAAGTCCACGGTACCAGTATTCAATGAGTCCTGACACTTTATTGTTTGTGGTATCCTGTCCCAAGTAAGAATCTGTGTAGTTAAAACTGCTTTCCGAACCAATGGCGTGATTGAATATCTCTACATCGTTCACATCCATGTCTGAATGCACCTTAGCCCCTTGCTTCTCCCATCTCTCACGGAAGTATTCCAACGTTTCTGGGGTTTTGATGATCACAGCACCCATCTTTTGTAGGTAAATGTAGTCTCTCACTCGTGGATCAGGAAAGAATGTACCCAAGTCCACGGGGATGATGTCGTTCTGTCCATCAAAACGATTCATGCCTCTACCGCCTTCGACAGTAGGGTCATAGATTACCTTGAAGATCAGCGGACCATGTAGTACAGCCGTGTGGATGGCTCTGTAATACTTTGAACCAAAACCGATCTGCCTTAGTTCCGATGGCATGAAGTCATTTAGGTCTTGTGCTTTCTGTTCATCTGATTCCTCTTGCGCTTCAAAGTCTGGATAGGGATCCCAACCAGTAATCTTGCCAACAATGCTATCAATCTGAGCACCGAAGATATTGTCAACATTACTAGGACGCAAATTATTAATATTGTCAGGACGTAACCCATGCCATTGATCTCCTTTGTAGAAGCGTCCTTCCTGCCTCCATTGTTCGTCCATCTGCTGCCTATTTTCTTTGAACACATTAAAGTCCTGCATCACCATGTCAACGATCTTCTGCTGTTCTGGTGTATTGATCGGTTCCTTCGTCTCGCTATCATCCGTACCGAAGATACCCTCAATCAGCTTCTTTACTTTTCCTGCCAAGTTATCACCCCCTATTGTCCAAGTTCTTCAAGCAGATGCGTATCATCAGCCCAGCTTTGCGGCTTACGTCTTGGCACATCTGCAAACACCACTGGCTTTTGTTCTGAAGCTTTGTACTCTTTGTAGTCCTTAGCCATCACCTTTTCAGTTAAGCGGTCATTCAGACGTAGCAGATATCCTATAGCGCACAACAACAAAAAAACCACTGCCAACAGCGCAATGATTACGAATTGTTCCATATGTTCACCCCCAAAAGCTTCTAGCGGTAGATTTTACATCATCTTCGTCCTCATCAAACGGTTGTCTCTTCTCGCCTGTTGGCATCGCTGACCACGGCTTATCGTTATATACGATGGTATGAACTAACTCGCCAGCTATGGAAAGTGTATCCACCTGATCATCATGCTTGCCACGTGGGAAGCTCAGTAATTCATCTTCTAAATCAGTCAGCCACAGCGCGCCCTCTCTGTGGTATACCTTACCAGCCTCATAACGTGCAGCTATTGGTAAGCTGCGAGTTACTTTGTCCTTATCTACTTTGATTGGCATAACCGTCATTCCCTCGCGCTTCATTTCTTGAATAAGGTTCGTTCCAAACGTCTTGTCTTCAATCGCTTGGAATATTGGACGGTAACGGTAGTTCATCTCTTTCATGAGTGGCTTTTGGTCTGGTCCAGTGATGTGAGTACGGAATACGTCGTATACCAGGATGTCATTGTCAGGCGTGACGTAGAAGGTAGTAACAACGAAGAAGTCATTTATAGTCTTCTCACTGTTAGCTGTATCCACCGTTTGGAAGATCCTACATGCATTCTTCTCATATCGTTTTTCTCCTACAAGTAGATAGTGCGCCGATACATGCAGTACCTCCTCACGGAAGTATTTGAAGTGCTGGCGCTTGAATATCGTTCCTCCTGCAGCTGATGGTCTTTGTTGATACAGAGAGTTGAATACATACGAGCCAACGTCTGACTTAATCTGTTCAAGACGCTGGGTATCAAAGCCAAACTCAGGCCAGAGCGCCTCTCCAGGTTTACGACCTAAGTAATCATTGTCCTCAGCTATTGCAGGAAAGTTGATTACAGTCCAACGCTCGCCCTTATGTGTTCCGTCTTTTATTTCATCGGCTTCTTTCTTTAGCAGCCTCCCTACCAAATCGTCCTCATGCCACCGTGTCATAACGACTATGATTCTTCCATCAGGCGTTAAGCGTGTGTACAGCGTTGACGTGTACCAACTCCACAGGCTTTCTCTTGTGACTTCACTGTTTGCTTCCTCTGCATTTTTAAGCGGATCGTCAATGATCGCTATCCGTGCACCCTTACCTGTTATCGGACCACCAACACCAGCTGCATTTACGCCACCACGATGTCCCTCAATTCCCCATGATTCTGCTGATTGTCTGGCTCCAGATATCTGAACGCCAAAAATACCCGATCTATCCATGAATGTATCACGGGCAATCCGGTTGTTATCCCTACTAAGAGATAATGCATATGAAGCTAATATAATTTCATCGTTTGGGTATCTACCAATATGCCATACAGGGAACTTCTTTGACACTCTCTCTGACTTTCCATGACGCGGAGGCATAGTTACTATAAGTCGCTTTATCCTACCCTCAGAAACGTCCATAAGCGCCTTATCCAACACATCTAAGTGTTTACCATCAGCGTCGCGCCCATCGCTGTCATAGTCCATAAAGAAACTGAAGTCATGCTTAGCGAGTATCTCAAATTGTCGTTTCAAGGGTACTGGCTTGGCGTTTCCAGAGTTGTTTAAGTAATTCTGCACTGTCTGGGTCTGATGTGATTTGTTGTTCGATATGGTACTCATGATTGTGTGTCACCTCACCTTGTACATCAGCAACTAATTTATCAACTGGTTTATACCCACCACGATCTAGAATATCCTTTGCTGCTGCTATCCTATCTTTGTCCATTGCTTCAGGCTTCAACATGATCTCTTTCAGCACCTTATAAGCCTCAACAGCGTCTTCTGCAAAGATTTGTCGCAAGTCCCTGTTGAGATTCTGTTCAGTTTTGTTGAGATATTGTTGAACTTCAACACTCTTCAACAACCTACTGCCCTGACTGTATGCCGTTTTCTCACTGTATCCTGCTGAAATGGCAGCCTGTGTTGCATTGTTTCCATTCTTCAGATACTCGGTAACAAATATCATAATCTGTGGTCTTAGATCTGCCATTGTTTTCACCTCCTATCAATCATCTGTTCCTTCAACTCTGTATCCGCCACATGTGTTACATCCTTGTTCCAGCAATGTCAGTTTTGTTCCGTCAAAGAAATTGATTACAATATTCTTGCCTACTTGTTCAACATATTCTATTGTCTTTGTTTCATGAGACTTAATAATTTGGAATGAATCCATTGTTTTCACCTACCCAAATTAGTTTGTGCCAGCAACAATTGCGACTTAGCCAGTATCAACGTTGTGAACTCATGATGATATGCCAGTTTAATAGGATCGTTTCCAAGCTCCAGTACATTTTCGTTCATGTGGTCTATCATCTTATTTACATCATCCAGTAATCTCTGTATCTCCTCTTTCATGTGTTCACCTCCATCTATGCTTGATTTACCTCATCATTCACCGCATCACTAATATAACTCGTTGAGTGCGTCACACCTGATCTACTAAGACAATCCACATACGTTCTACGAAGCATATTCTTATACACCTCTTGCCTAGCCTTTACGATCTCATCATCTACCTTCGATAACTCATTCATTAGCTGTGTGCGCTTATGAGTAAGCTCTTGTAGGTTCATACACTACCACCTCGCATACAATAGGCTGTTATGATGTACATGAGTATTAGTGTGATGTATAGGTATCTAATGTCTTTGGACACTGTATACGGCCTCCACTTTCGTTATCATGCGGAAATATTAACATGTGTCCATGTTTGTCCAATCTTAATCTTATAAACGATATGGTATGTTACGTTCATTTTATGGGCTATATCGTTAGTACTCATTCCAATACTAAGCATCTTTTTTATCATGCCAGCCTCTTTATTTGTTATCTTTGACATACCATTTTTTTCTCCGAAGGCGTTTCTCCCTCTATCAATAGAATCATGCGAATTTTCTGATTTCGTTCCTAATTCAAGGTGCTCTGGGTTTATACAACTTGGATTATCACATTTATGGCGAACTACCAATTCATCTGGTATCTCTCCATAACATTCTTCATAGATAAATCGGTGCACTCTCTGGTGCCGACTATTTCGGTAAAAATAAGAATAACCATCACCATTTATCCTGTGTGAAGTAATCACAAAGCATCCGTTTTCATCGGTTTTAAACTCAATTTTCTTTTTCTTCATACTGGTTCCCTCCATTCCAGATGATTGATAAAACAAAAAGAGCAACGGCGTTAACCGTCACTCTTACGTTTGATGCAATCGCATCTATATGCATTTCCACACCACCAGGAGCGAGTCTGTCACCTTGTCAGTGTGCGGTTGTTGCTAAAAAGTAGCGCCGACCCGTAGCAATCGACGCTCAGTAAGGAGTGAACATTAGTGAATGAAAGTGACGAGGAATCAGCACTTAGGGGCGGTTCGCGCGCTACCGAATGCCAATTCCTCATACTTACATAATATCATGATGCTTTTGTAGTTTGTGTTCCCTCTTTGTTCCTTTTCATAACTTGTTTCCGCAGATAAGATTCACTATATCCAAGTTCCGGTGCCATCTGACGGTATGTTTTGTTTTCAATTATCTGTTTGTATATAACTACATTTGCCAGACCTTCGAACTGAGCTGCGTATTGTTCCATTTCGTTTTTAACTTCCTGTAGATGGTCCACCTCTGCCTGTATTAATTCCAGTTCATCAATTGCTGCGTTATACTTCTCGATCCCCTTATCAAGTGGTATATGGCAGTAAATAGATGACGGCATCCCTCCTGAGAATAACACTGCATGGGCCATATCTACCCGTCTCCTAATCTCCATCTCACGAATTTGCAGGATACGTAATTCAGAAACTGTATCATTGTACGAATCTTGCCATTTCATGTATATCCCCCCTATAGATAAAATGTTTATTTCAAGTGCTCACCACAGAATGGGCAGTAATTTATAACAATTACAGCATCACCGCAATGTGCATTCATGATCCATTCGTTTTCAGCATCTTTGTAAATTGTAGTTGAATGTCCTCCGCAACTGTCATTTTCAATACAATCATGCTCCATTGTTATTATCCTCCCCTACAGGTTGTATGGATTAATAAGCTAGCATCCTTGCTTTAACGGTGCTTCCTGAGATTATAGGCATCATTCTAACGTATACATTTTCTTTGTCTCTGATGTAATGGTTTATGATGTTCATTGTATTATCCTTTGCTTCTTCCAGATCATCACCAGACCATTTGAACATTTTCACCATTCTTCCGTTCACTTCGCCTATTTCTACCTTCGGATAAGCATCCAACTTAGCTATAAACTCTTCCCATGTTTCCATATTAATTATCCCCCCCTATAGATAACTTTTTATTCCTCTTCGATTACTTCAAGGCTACTCGCGCTATAAGGTATAGCTACGTTCATTCCATCCAACGCAACGAATATCCATGGATCTGAAATCCTCTTCACCGTGCCCTTACTACCCGACTTATGACGCACTCTATCGCCGATCTTCATGAGGGAGAAAAGGTAGCCTAAGCTACCTCCCTCACTGTAGATACTGCGCTTTCCAGACGTTTCACTGTGCTTTTAAGCGCTTCGAATTCTTCTCTCGTAACTGACGATCCAGCCATGTTTGATGTGCCTTCAGCCAATCCATGCTCTGTGCTGTTGGTATCTTCATCACGAAAGGCTGGAACCGTTACAGGCTCGTCCTCCACACTGCTATGTTGTGCCATATCCTCATGATTACGTTCTTGTTCTTGGATGTAGGCGGTTCGAAACGAGGGCGCTTCTTCGCTGGTCACCACCCGATATCTTCCTTTCATGGCTGATGGTTCCTTGATATCTCCGTTCATTGCAAAGTAAGGAAATTCAATCTGCTCGTCATTTTCAGCCAAATTAGCAAGGTAAGTATCTCTACGGATATTATCTTTCCAGCGAATGTTATAGATGACTGGTTTAGCTTCTTCTTCTTTTCTACGTTGTTCTAGCAGCTTTTCGTGAGCGCTGCGTACATCAACTTCAACAACCTTTGCAGCATTTGCCGATCCAACAGCGATTTCTTTACGAAGATCATCCAAATGACCATTCAATCTAGCGATTTCCTCATTTGCTTCGTCTAGCGCCTTAGCTGCTGCATCACGCTTACTGTTTGCGTCATTGATATCTAATTTAGCAGTGTCAACTATGTGCTTCAGAGCTTCGTTAGCTTCCTCGGACTGATTGAGTTTCTCCTGCAACGCTGCATTATCAGCTTTCAGTTTCTTGATTTCCAGCAAGTCTACCTTTTTCATTTCAACTACAGCGTTCTGTATAACAGCATTGACGTATTCATAAGATAATGTCGCTTTCTCTTCAGTGTAGTTGATAAACAGATCCTTGGGATCGTCTCCGCCAAAGTCCAGACTATCCATAAACTTTGCAGCGTCTGCCGTAACTGCCTGTAATTCCTCAGCCTTACTCTGTTCTTCGATGGTAATATCTATAGCTTTGATGTCGTTTTCTAGTTGAGTAACCTTAGCCCCATCCTTTACGGCTCCGCGCTGATTTTCCGTGTTTAACTCATACTGTAACTGTTCCCTTTTAGATACTAATTCCGATATTTCCACGAATACCCCTCTTTTCGTCCAAATGTTTTGATATTACCTATATTATACTATATTTACTACCATTATTGTACTATTATCTCTTGATTTCTTCGTTTTTCTTTCACTTTATTTCATGCTGATATTCTCTTTAGCAGTCTCTTTTCGATGAATTTATACTTATCTACTCTAAAGCCAATAGGAGGCTCATACAGCGACTTTAAGTTGCGGTGATGTATTTGCTTGTCCAACGTTATAAGAGTGCCTACATGGGCTCCATATTCGCTTACGAGCTCGTAAGACTCACCTAGGTTGATCCATGCCGCCATCATGCGCTTATCTCTCGTATCTGTAAGTCTGGATAAGCGTGCATGAACAACTTTTTCTTAAGTGAGTAGACAGGAGTCTTCATCCCTTTCACATCCTCGATCTCTTGATGACCATCTGCATAAGTTACTAAGAAGTCTGCCTTGTACTTGATAGGCTGTACACGCTTGCCTGTGGCTTTGTGTTTGAATCCTGGCATTAATACGTATGATGGCTGTAACTCGACCTCTGTGACCTCTCCAGCGCGTTTTAGGATCATTAATTCACGGTACCTCTTGGCTTCGGCGCGTGAATCGAAAATAATTTCGTCAACTTTCGTCTTTTTTGATCCGTACTTGCTGCTCATTGTCTGTACCCTCCCGATCATTTTTCTGGTTCTTTATAGTGCGGACAACTTTGATTCTGAACATCCCACCTAATCCTTCTGCAATTACTCCTAGCAATATCACTGCTCCAAGCCAGCGCCAGAAGCTTGAAAAATATAATGAACAATTTCATACATTGTGTCTTGTTCCTCTCTTTATGGGGAGCCTGATTATGTAAACCCTATCCGGCCCCCGCGTTGCTGGGATTATTCTGTCGGTAAGATGGCCTCCGGCCAATGATTTACTTTTTGTGCTCTCTAAGCTTTTCTTGGAGCTTGTGAATCACTATGCCTGCCTGACGAATTTCTTCTCTCAAATCCTTTGGAACATCCGTGTAGTCCAGCACGGTAAGCCCCCATGATAAATGGTGTGACGCATTCCCCAAATGGGCCAGTGACTGATACACGTAATCATCCAGTTTCCCGAGTCGTTTGAATCCTTCATAGTTTGGTTGGTGGGCGGCATAACTTCCGAATGGTGGATGGACAATCAGTTCAAATGATTCCTCCAACTTCAAGTTTACGGCAATGTCCAACTCACCGATGAAGACTTCACGCCCCTTTGAATCTTTAGAGAAATACTCTCCACTCTCTTCATGAAGGGTCGCAACAAATTCCTCGCCCTCCTTTGCTTCGCAGGAAACTTTTCCTTGGCAGTATTCAACAAATTCATCCTTGCACTTAACCACAATCTGTTTGTCGCTCATATCCTCTTTCCCCCCTCTACTTCCGGTGTAGTTAACCCCAAATCATCCAACCTATCAAAATGCCAATTCCCACACATACAGATACTTGGGCGAATACAATCATGAGAAATCTCATAAACACTTTTTCCTCAAGGCCGTTCAGCATACTCTTCTCCCCCTCAATTTATGAAAGTTTTACTAGCCTTCCTGTACCGTCTGTGACTGTATCCACTTCCCCATAACCTCTTTCCTTAAATTCAGCAGCTTTCTGCCGCAAATGATACTCATCTAGGGGTTCATACCACTCAGAAAAACAAACAGCCTTACCACCCGCATAAAACGTGTGAACTATAATTTTTCTACTCATTTCTCTTCTCCCCCTTATACCTCTATTAATTCTGGATTCTCGTAGATGTTGCCCACTACTTCGCATTCATATGAAATGTATTGGTAATCCTCACACAACTGACTTCCGCCTAATCTCCAACCGTATTCTTCAAAGTCGATTACGTCCGTGTGGTAAGTCGTGCTTGTATTTTCAGGAGTCTCGTAAAGGTCCGGCACCTGAAGTATGTCTCCGTCATATATCACCTTGCCGTTTTTGTCCGGTAGTCCGGTACACTGCAGATTTGTTAGTTGGGTATATTCTCCGTTCGTGATCCGGAATATGACTAATTCGCCATAGGATAAATAGGCCTGCAGGTCATCACGGGATTCTATCTCGTCACCGTCATACATCAATTTGAGTTCTTCGTCCCACGCCTTCACCTTAATCTCTCTTCCCATCGTGTATCGTCTCCTTTGATTGGGGTCTCAGCCCCCTAAATTGCTTCAATCTCGCTGTGAAAGTAGAATGTGCCAGGCTTTTCGATAATTGTGTATGTGTACCGTTGAATCTTCCCAGGTCCTCTTGTGATAGACCATCGATGAATGGTCACATTCTCACCCGTTTCCTTTAACCGAACCTTTTCGCCATCATCAAAATGTTCTTTCATGTGTCTCAGCCCCCTTATAAGTTCATCCAGCCCTGCGGCCTCCGCTACGCTAAGTATTGCGGTCGAATCGGAGGCCTGTCGGCCGTTATACTTTCATTACTGCAGCCTTACAGATTTCTTTAGACATCAGTCACCCATTTAATAGCGTCTAGATTGGCAATTAGGGCAGCTTTGCAGATCGCCAGGGGTACGATCTTGTTAACTGCTTGCCCCCGTCCAATACGCACCTCAACTTCGTTTGCGAGATTGTTCATCTTCATATCCCACGACCACCCTAACACTTGCATACGTTCCAGCACAGGCCATGCTGCGGCTATGTCAGAAGAGTACAACGGAACGTCCCGGTGAATCGTCTTTTCGTAGTCTGTGAGGAAGTATCTCGGCAACTGAGGCAGTTGTCCCTCAACCATATCCAAGGCCATTACGTGTTCGGCAATCAATGCATCTAATTCCCGTCCCGGCGTTAGTGTTTGTATCTCTTCCCTTGTGAGTGTCATTGGTTATCTCCTTCCTCAAATCAATCTATGGATTCATATTCAGTAGCTTCTGATAATTCCCCGCCGCAGACCGGACATTGTGTAAGATCATCGACTGTTAGTCCATCGGGTATTGCTTTAGATTGGGTAAGTTCATCCCATTTGCAGCGGTCACAATGTTTGATCATTAGCTATCTTCCTCCTTGGGTGCTGGGGTATCTGGGTAAAGGGAATTTAATTTCCTTCTCAGCAACTTTGCTCGAGTTAATCCAGCAGTCTCTAAATACATGATTTCGTTTTCTACCATTTCTTTCAGCCGTTGTTCCATTTCTCCGCGCTCTTTGGCTTCTTGGAGCCAGTACCCTAAAGCTACCTCCGTTGGTTCATGTTCTATGGATGGTGGAAACGGGTTGTTGCATAGCGTTTTGGCATGCTCGAAAATATTGACTCTCTCCATATCCTTTTGCCAGTTCCTTTGTGTCATTGGGCTTCCTCCCCTAAATATTATTTTGGTAACGTTCCTCTCTTGGATAACCTGCATGTCCTGCATAGATAGCCGTTGTACATACTTTGGAATGTCTTCTTGCACTCTCTGCATACACATAGTTGGTCATTCATTCTTATATCCTCCTTGTGGGAGAGGAGGGCTATTAACCCTATCTGTCCCTGTATCTTCGTACTATTCATCAATGCCCACTAGCCGTTTTGCTTTATTTAAAATTTCTGCATCTGGATCTTGATTGAAATTTTCATCCGACATTATGGACTCAATAAATGATTTTTGAACTGCGATTGGAGCAGTTTTCATCAGTTCTTTCAATTCCCTATCCATTGGAGCTTGATCGACGCTACTCCAAAGATGCAGCATTATTTCCGAAATCTCTTCTTTTTTCATACACTCACCTTCCTTCACAGTATGCGTCTACTCTGCCTTTGGGAGAGGAGGGATACTCCTACTCCCTTAATGATCTGGTTCGGCCCCCGCGTTGCTGGGTTTATGCTGTCGGACGATGGCCTGCGGCCGTTCACCATACTTAATTGTCAAACCAGAATACGACACGTATCTTTTTTGAGCGTTCATTAATCTGCTCTTCGTCGTAACAGTAGAACAGTTCCTTTGCTCGGTTTCTCAACCCTTCGATTATTGGTTTAAGAATGTTTTCTTCTACTTCCCATTCCATATATTTATGATCCGGAGCATTTGTCGATTGGCACCATGACGAAGGGCATTCCCCATTTAATGGCTTATGTGCTTCTGATTCGTGAACGTATCCACTGTATTTCGTTTTTATTTTTTTTGCTGCATACTCCTGTAGCTCGTGAAGTGTTAAGTAGCTGTGAGAATGCCCATCACCTCTCCAATATTCATTGGCTTCAAGTATTTCCGAGCAGGAATCATTAGGAATGCCTTTGCTTTCAGCAATAGGTTCTATATCAGAGTAGTTCCGCACTCCAGCTAATACCGCAAACAATCTATAGTTGCGTCCGTCATAAATTGGGGAAATTCTATATTTCTGCTCTCCGTCTTCACCTTCAGTGTAGTAAGGGTTAACTGAGTAATAGTCTCCACTGACCCATTTCTCTTCTCCGTGTATCGTTCTCTTGCCCTCTACATACATGTGAATATCGCACCCCATCGTAATCGCTCCTTTTGGTTTATGGTTTTGCGGCATAGCCGCCATCGTATCGACCGAATCAGCTCAGGCCGTATCAGGCTTTCGCCCCCTGTAGCGTGATATATGCCGCCTCTGCCCTCTCTCGGGGGCTGGCGAGCAATAGGTGTTTAACTTCAATGAGTGCTATGAGGTCATATTCTTCAACATTGGCGTACGTTGTCCCGTATACCTTCGCTGACAAAGTTTTCAAATATAGCGCTGCATCTACCTCTATAGCCTTTGCCTGTACCTCTAGGCTGGCAGCTGGGTCGGTGCAATAGTCTGTAGGCATTGAGGACATGTTTCCCTTTAGGACTCTGCCGGGACGCCCTTTATCTACCGTGTACCCCATCAACTCTGCCAGCACCATGTTAAGCTGCTGGTTTGTCTTATCCTTTACCTGTGTCATGACTTGTCGCTCCCTTCCTCAACCAATTCACCCATGCTTCCACCACTCTCATACCAATCAATCACCTTTTGTTGCCGGGCTATGGTCTGCTGTGCCTCTATCAAGTCTTCTTGTAGTCCATATACATAATCTTCATTTCCTTGGCTTACGAAGAGGATCTTAGCTTCGGCTACCTTTCTATGACGTTCTGCCTCTTGTTGTGACTCTTCTAGATCAGCCAGCAATGAATTCAGGTCGCCTACAGTGATCGGGAACAATTGACTTTTTTGATTCATCCCCGATAATATTCTCCTTACCTCTTCTATCCGTTCTGGTGTCATTCATCTCTCTCCTTCGTTGTTAGATGATGTATTAAGGGCAACCTTTATTTCTTTTAAGGAATCTTTTCCGAAACTTTCCCAACTTTCACGCTCTTGCTCTGTCCACATTTCATTAGGTTGTTCTCTCAACATGTGCTCAATTGACCATTCAGCAGATGTTAGAGCTTTATCCTTTTCTTCTAGGAGAGAAAGTAGGTGATTCATTTCATCAACTGTCATAACTACTCCGTATAAGTTTGGATCAGCGTTGAATGATTCTACTCTTTGCTTGATCTCTGTTAGTTTACTCATAGGAACCCCCAGACCCTTTACGGCTACCGCTTTGCTGAGTGTATTCAGTCGATATGATGGCCTTCGGCAAAAGGCGCTCGCTGACTTCCTTTTTGTTCTCTTCCGTCCTAAAGTAGAACTGAGGTCTGTACCCTGTAAAAAATGGTTTTCTCTTTTCCATTCCCCTCACCCTCTCAACCTTTCAAGATTTCCGTTCTTTTCCTGCTGCAGCGTCAATGATTTGCGTCCTGGTATGCGAAATCCATATACATTTCCTTCCATGCCATCGAATATTAATTTGATCGATCCATTTTCAACGTTAAATTCACACCAACTGAGGAATCCTCTTGCACTGGTATATCCTCTTTCATCAAAGTTGAACGGTTGGACATTATCATCCTCGCATTCCTTGGATACGCCGATTCTCTGTTCGTCCTCGTCATAAAACAGATATAGGCTTCCTCTTTTCTCAATTCCGAGTTTTCTTTTAAAGTTGGCGTTAAGCAAAATTCGTTTCTCTTTGTCTATCGATATGGCCATATCCGACATTCGTTCATCTACTCTACTTACTGGCTTGAACTTCCCCATTAAGCTCACCCTCTCACCTTCTGTACGCCCCGTAGTGGCGTTTAATTGTCGTTCCTATACACCGAACTCTTCCCACACCGCTTACACCGTTTGTGCCATCTCCGCATGTTGTAGTCGTACTTGTGGCCGAATAGTCTACATAGGATTCTCATGGGTCGCACTCTTCGCATTAGGCTGCTTCCTCCTCTTCTGCATCTGCAATGCTAGGATCCATACCAAATGCTTCTAGTCCGCGCCGCCACCATTCTCGAAAGTCTTCGTCGTATAAGTCGTAATCGTCGATAGGCTTTGTCATATTACACCTTGAATCATGAGAATCTCGTTCAAAATTTGCATCACCTCATGGGCTAACTCTGTTTTTCCTTCATTCCGGTATCCATCTGCTCTTTCCAGAAGACTATCTGTATAATTTGATAATTTTTCATCCAGTTCGTTGTACATTTCATCCATCCTCTCTTATTTAAGCCGCAGATTAAGTTCCATATTTCTGTTTATGATCGCCTTGTAGTCACGACACATTTCGTTTATTCTGCTACCAACCGCCTCATCAAACTGGCACATTTCAGATATAGTCCGTTCTGAGCTAATCAGCATTGGCAGTTTTTCCATGTAGCGATAATTCACGATTGCGAAAAACTGTTCACGTTGCGTCTTAGTTGGTTCCTCTCGACCCTTGTACACATCATCCAGAAACAAAACTTGAGCATGTTGTAATCTTCTTACTCGTTCTGGCATCATCTTGAAATCCTCGCTGATCTCCGTCCAGCCTTCCACCCACGGAAAGTAGATTACCTCTACGCCCCGTTGTATCAAGTTGTTGGACACTGCCATTAGCAGATGCGTCTTCCCACATCCCGGTTGACCCAGCAAGCAAATGCTATTCTGTCTATCCTTTCGAATCTCTTTGAATTTCTTCGTATATTCAAATGCAAGGTCATGAGCTTTAATCACTTCTTGATGAAGATCATCTTTTTCGAAGTTTCCGAAGCTTTTGTTCTTGAATTCTTCTGTTATATTGCTTGATTGAATTAAACGCGCCACTCTCCTTTGTTTCACGCACTCACATTCACGCCAGTATTCGTATCCTTGCTCGTTTCGGTAGAACTCACCTTCTGCACCTCGACACTTTATGCAAATAGGATCAGAAGATGGTCGGGTCGTAAGGGGCTGTGCCTGTTCTGGAGCTACTGACATCGAGGAATGCATACTCGCTCTTCTTTTGATCGCCTCCAGATCGAACGTCTTTAGTGCGTCCCTTAAACTCTCCACCGTTACCACCTCCAACAGCTATCAAAGTGTAATCTTTGTATCTCTCATCGTTTAAAAAGGTTTTGGGATGCTTTATGAACTGCTGCTCCGTCTGTTTGTTCTCGCAGTCTGTTGCATAGTTCGTAGCGCACTTGATAATGATCTCTGATGATTCGCCGTTCTTGATAACCTTTGTCCATGTTTTAAATGCTTCAACTTTTCCAAGTTTCCTAGGATACACATTCCAGAATTCATCGAATTCGGGTGGATATATCTTTTCTTCTTTTACCTTCTTTACCTTATTCTCTTTATTTACTTTCTTATTATTGTTCCCCGATTGTTCCTCCACTGTTCCAACACTGTTCCCCGACTGTTCCAAGTTCCGTTCCAAGTTGCTGTTTTTATAATTATCAAACCCTTGGTACTGCTCATAATTAAGCACTGTAAACACTGTTCCAAGTTCATGCTTTCTCGTGCATAACCTTTGCGCTTTAACGAGTGAAACTATAGCACGGTGAATCACTGAAGTTGAGTAATTTTTGATCTGTCTGTTTTCTATATAAGTAAGGTCTTCCTGAAGCTTTCGAGTCGATCGGCACCACTCCCCACGTTTCAAAATTAGGTCGTCGGCTAATCTAACACCATCTTCCGAGTACACGGCCTTACCATATATAAGGAAGAAAAGTCTGAACTCTACGATGTTTTTCCATATGGGATTGTCGAATAGCTCCCGGCTAGTTTGAAACGCTCCTGCCATATTTACACCGCCTGATCGCGTTCTAGCTTCTCCTTGATCGCTTGCACCACCCAATCATGTTTGCTATAAGGCGTTAGCTTTGCGGCCTTGGAAACAACCTCGCTGAAGTTTGTTTGTAGTCTCAATGGGAACGTCTTAACCTCTAAGCTGTTTTCGTTCACGGTTATTCCTCCTTTATTTATTTCCTGATTACTAACTAAGTTAATTGTAACTTACTAACTACCAAATGGCAACTACTTTATTACCATTTTGATGAAAAGTTTTACTGTATGGCAATTAGTCCGTTATAGTACAAAGTAGGATAAAGTAGAAAAATTCCACACGGTAGGTGTAAATCATGATAAATAGTAAATTGCACATTCTAATGGGCCATAAGAAAATCAAAAGTATCCGTCAACTATCTGAAGAAACTGAAATCACTAGACTGTCACTGACTAAGCTGTATAAGGGTGAAGCTAAGGGCATCGAGTTCGCTACTCTCAACACCCTGTGTACATTTTTCGAATGTGATATAAGCGATCTGCTGGAATACATCCCTGACTAAGCACTCTTTAACCGATGCAGTTCTTCCTCTGCCTCTTCGATACGGCGGTTTATTGTATTACGTAAATCGCCGTAATGCTCGATATCTCCCAAGACTGTGTACTTGACTGCATATCTTAAACAGTCTTCGAACATTTCAATTTCTTCACGCCAACCTGCAATGTCACTGCGTAACTGTTCTTGCCTGGTCATGCGCTCACTTTCCTCTCTCTGTATGCCTTGAATCCATAGCTCCGATCCAGCAGCCGATTATCAATCTGCACTCTTGGAGTTTCAAGAGATTTCATGTGTATCAGCATCTTGATAGCAAGTGAAGGTGATACATTGCCGTTCTCCGATATCTCACGTAGCGCCAACTTTTCATAATCTGCACTGGTCATGCGCTCATCCCCTTCTTTTTGCGTTTCTCCTTCACGATCTGATCGAGATCATCAGCAATCTTTTGTAGCTCCTTACCTGTAGGACACTCGTTTTTGCAGATGCTTTGCAACCGGTTATAGGATGGGTGTGCCCATCGCTTGTCCAGTTTCAATGAGCACGTTTTGCAGACTTCTAGGTGCTTGTCCATTTGTTGGATAACATCATCACGTTGACTCATGCTTCCTCCTTATAACTCCACGCGCGCGTGGGTGGCTTTGTAAACTCCGTTAACTACTACCCTCCATTAGAAGGGTAGCTCGCCTTGATTTGGATCAGTCGCAGTCTCTGTCGTTTCCTCAGTAACATCTTTCCAATCTGTAACGTCCACAATTTCGCTCATATTTTCAGCAGAAGAATCGAAGTATTTGGTTGTTTCGTCTTGATCTACTGCGCGTTGGAATTCAACGCTGATTGGCATATATTTCATTAGAGATTTAAGAACTGTCTTCTTAGCCATCTCGTCAAAGTGGTCTACCCATGGCCCGAAGTTCTTAGCCTTACTGAATTTATCCCGGTGGATCACGATGTCCTGTCTGCTCATGACCATGAAGGAGTAACCGCCATCCTTGAACTTGGCATAAGAGTAATACTTCACTACGGGACCACGATCACCATCGGCTGGAACGTGTCTCAACTTCTCATTAATTCCGTACTCATATTCAAATTCATCATTCTGGTGAACTGCCTGCGCCATGATGCTGCTAATCTGTCCGGTGCGGCGCGCCAGCTCAATCAGACCTTTATATCCAATCTGGAACTGGCATTCGTCTACTAATTGTCCTGTTTCTTTGTTCTTATTTCGATAAGGAATGAGGTATGCGTGACCCAAGATAGAGGGTTCAAGTCCTAACTGAGCACACTGCATAACGGCTCCAAGAAGGCTCTCAGGTGAGCAAACCTTTAGTTTAGGGTTAGTGCGGATACTGGTTGTAGCGATTCGAAGGAGACGATCAGGAGTTAAATGTTTAGGAATAGCCTGTGCAATAGCTGGCTTCATTTGTTCGAATAGGTCATTGATGGTTTTACCTTTGGTTGGTGTTGTTGTAGTTGTTGTAGCTATACTTGATAATTTTCCTGCTAAATCACTTTGACTAGTTGTTGCTTTCGTTGTCATATTCATTGTTAATTTCCTCCTAATATTTTGAATACACGACTACCGCGTGCGTTTGTTTTCCAAGAACAAAGTTTTTCATCTTTCCATATTGCTAGCTCATTTTCACCCATCAGCTGCTTAACTTTGTTTTTCACGTCCTCATGGTCTTCCTCTGCCTGTTTTAAGGCTGTCTTCGTAACAAGCAGTCTATTTACAAGGTCGTAGTAGACTTCGCTTATATTGACGCTTGTAGAAGCGCTACGAGGGAACATGTAATTCATCAAGTTTGTATCCTGTGCCTTAACTTCTGGCAGTACCTTTGCCTTCACATGGTCATTCCAAAAGTTTTCTTCTATCGTGATAAGGCTGTTAATTAAATTTTCATCACGCTCAATCACACGCCACTGGAAGTCCCAACCTCCGATTAATACTGCTACATACCACTTGTCAGCGCCTGTAACAGCCATGTAGTGATTAGCTTGTAATTGGTACTCAGTCGGAATAACTTCTGTATTACCGTCGAACCAGTGATTTCGCGAATATTCTCCAGTGTTTTTTATTTCAAGCCCGGCATTCTCTCCTGGGACCCAACGGTCGATGTTCGCAAGCATGCAAGGATGGTCTTTGTGTTGAAAGATGTAATTTTGTTTTTGAACACGTATCCCGGTTTCTTCTTCAAACCAATCAGCTACAACTGGTTCAAGGATCCGGCCAGCCTTCATTTTTGGGTTATCTGCGATAGGTGGGATCTCTCCGATTTTGTCTAAGTAGACTTCCAAAGCTGATTTATAACGACTTAGACCACAGATAGCAGCCACATCAGAACCGCCTATGCCACTTCGCCGCCATTCTAACCATTCGTCATGCTCCATGTCCTTGGTGCCCACCAAACGAATCGCTTGCATCTGTCATTCCTCCCTAATTCGTGCTATGATTTCTGTAGGTTTTTTAATAAGCAACTGACATGGGTGGCCCTCCAACGGCTGCCCATTCTCTTTTTAGCACCCTTGCATAGTTCAGAAAGCACGTCCTCACCCATCGTTTATCATTCGGCCTCTGCTTCGCCAGTTCCAGGTATAAAGTGCGGTCCTGCGGGATCATACGATTCCAAACTGTCTAAAGCGCTCTGCGTGCTCCTCAACTTCCTCCACATGTTCGGTCAACGCTTCTATCAGTTTTTTGGCATCATTTATTCCGAAATTCACCTCAACCTGTGCACCGTGTGCACCTATCTTTATTTTGAAAATTTCCTCAGAAGGATTCTTCGTGATCCGTTTTGCAGCGTATTCCATTCCGTATGTGGTGAAAATATAATCAACCTCGAACATTTCACTCTCTCCCTTATAGTGGTTTAAAATATCGGATACCGTTTTAAGCAGATTCTTTCAGCTCTCTTTCGATGTAGGCTTTACCCAGTTCTATTGATGCTTCAAGGGCTTTTTGTTCATCCATGGTGCGAACCTCTTTAATACGTAGTCCCTTTTCTGTAACTTCCCTGAGAAGGCTATCCATGCTTACCGCAGCCCACTGGAAGTTACGCCCACATTCGGTTGTGAAGTAAAATTGAATTGATGGTGCTGGTGGCGGGTACTTAGCTTGCATCGTCAAACCCTCCGATCGGTCTCACAAATGGCTTGATGGTGCTGGTCATGGCTTCCGTCATGCACGATTTGCAATGTGGCTGTAGAGTGTTGTAAACCTCGTACTCTGCTTCAGCACCGCACCCACAAGTTGGTGTGAAGATGCGCGTTTGATGCTTGGGCTTGTCCGGTCGCTTGAATGGAATTACCGTAAGTTTGCGATTTGTGATTTCATCGAGTTTTTTAGCCAACTTTCTTCTCCTCCTTTAACTTCGCCTGTTCTACTTCATTGCTCATTCGCAGTATCAATTCTGGGGATAAGTTGTTAACATTCAGTTTCACTCTCTGAAATTGCTCGATATTTGTCTTTTCCATGTTGTCCTCCTTGGAAAAATCTTCTTTTTCAGAAGGTTATTAGTTGTGTAAAATTGAATTGTTATTAATATGAAAAAATATGTTATGCTTCCTTCTTTAATTGCTCTGTTTCTGATCTTCTTTTCAGTAATCTCGCAATATAATCAAATCCTTTTGCTGTAACGCGTGTGGCCGGATCATTTACAATTACATCGCCGCTGGCTCTAGGTCTCTCGGTAACTTTGAAATATCCTGCATCAATAAACCGTTGGTATGGTAATGTAGAGTTTTTCATGATTATTCCTTCTTCTCTTAGGATTTGGTAAAGCTTTGTTCTTCCAGTTCCTAAGGACTTAGCAACTTCTTGCATTGACATGGTATTGTGAGCTGATATTGCTAAGTTGTAGATTGCCACTGGTGTGGCTTGATCCTTAAGCTTTTTATCCTTTTCAGCTGCTTCAATTGCGAGTTGTTTGTTTTCAGCTTCGATAGCTTGGTTCTTTTCTATTTCAGCAGCTAGTAACCTAAGCGTTTCAGGCATCGTTTGCGGTATCATATAACCGCCTGTTTTGCGAATACTAGGGATAACATCGTGTGTAATCCAGCGTTTGAATTGTTTAGCTTCCGGTTTTCTACTGCCGAGTATTAAGGAATAAAGGCCATACTCATTTACAACATTTGCTTCACCTTGACGACCTATGTTCAACATAGCCCGTTCGTCTGTATCTAGGCGGTTGATTGCTTGCGTTGGATTTGCGATTTCAAGAACTTCACAAACATCTTTTGCAACAAACCAAGGTTCTCCCTCGATGTTCAAAGTTCTCATTTCTTGATGGCCATACATAAATTGTTGAAGCTGGTTCATACATAATCACTCCCTATGCAGATTTTTTATTTTGCCTCATATTGTGGCAATCCTGATCAAAAAAAAGGTCTGGAAATAGTTTTTCAGATTGAATTCCGAAGTAACGTGACATTTTCAACATTAGTTTAATACTGGGATTCCTTTGCCCAATCTCAATCATGCTTAGTAGTTGTCTTGAGATTTTTAGCTTACTTGCCACACTCTCTTGGGAACCTTCAGCTTTACGTATCTCTGTTAAAAGGGTTCTTCTCTTTATATCCATGTAATCACCACCTAACTAATTGCCACATTATGTGGCTGTCTATGAGATAACTATACTGCCACAAATCGTGGAAGTCAATAGTTGTTTGCAACATTTTGTGGATCGTGTTTTTCTGACACATTCTGTGGAGTAAACTAAGGGATGGAATGTTGTATTATGTTAATTTATTGCAAAGGAGATAACGAAATGTTACTGGGGGATCGATTGTCCGAACTCAGAAAGAATAAAAAAGAAACTCAAGAACAAACTGCCAAAAATCTAGGTCTGACAAGATCAGCGTACTCTCAGTATGAATTAAATACTAGGAGTCCAGATCAAGAAACTTTAAAGAAAATGGCAAACTATTTCAATCAGTCAATAGATTATCTATTAGGAAGAGACACAAAAGAGAGCGAACCTAATTCGCTCCCAGAGGAAGTTATATTAAAAGTTATTTCACAAGCAGAGGAAGATTTTGGTGTAAGCCTTAGGGACGATCCTGTGGTTGAAGCAGCTGTGAGGGATTTAATACGCAATCTTGCGAAAATGAAGAAATCAACTCAGAAAGGTGATTAATAAGCATATCCTGCGTCATGGGAATTCCCTTTCTACTAATAATAACTTCTGCCGACTCACATAACTGTTCATCCATATCATTCTCTCCCTTGTGTCTCACACGAAGTTTTTTATAAAATAATACCATATAAATGGTACATTAGAAACACATGTTCCTATTTTTGATAAAAAAATATAAGGTGGCAGTGTGATGGAGTTAGTACCCGTCAGCTGTCGCATTCCTTACTTACTCAAAAAGATAGGCAAAAACCAACAATGGTTAGCAGATAAGACTGGGTTAAGCAAACAGAGAGTGTCGGATATTGTACACCTACGAATGGATAATATCTCGATACAAAGAGCTGCTGTCATTGCCTATTACCTTAACTGCAAGATTGATGATCTTTTTGTATGGGAATGGCGATAGCGGAGTGGCAATAGCTACTCTCGGGTAACAGTACCACTTAAATGGTACTTCATCATTCGCAGATACATAAGTTAATCTTCCACGTTGGTTTATGAACAAATTATAACAACATATGATAGGAAATGCTGTCGAATTTTGGCACAACGCCCATACCTAAAAGGGGGTTAAAGGGTATTGACTTTTCTGTTAATATATTTTTTTCCGTACAATCACAGTGCTTCCATCGTGAAACTCTACAATTGAACCGCTTTTATGTTGTTTCGCTTCTTTAACTCTCTGATTATTTACGCCAGTTGATCGGTCATATAACTCGAAGCCGTATTCACAATATGCTGAATGAGCTTCTTTTAGAGTTGATAACGCAAGAAAAGACCCCTTCGAGGTATGGAATGCGAGGACTTTATCGGAATTACTATCTTTCTTCCATAGATCAAAATAATTAACTTCATTGATATCGATCTCGACAAAGTCGCTATTATCACCGACCCTATCGTTGAGTTTCACTACTATTAATTTCATTTATGCGCTCCCTAAGATGTTTCTGATAATCGTAAGGGAGATTTCTAATAAATTCATTGCACAAAATATGACAGTAAATTAAAGTTAATATTGGGAAATGTCGATAAATACATAATTAGCAAATTCCGCAGCCGATGTGGATATATAAGGGGATATACATATGAAGAAAAAAATTATATCAATAGTAATGGCATCGAGTTTATTGGTGACGGGCGTAGTGAGCGCGGCAAGCGTTTGGGGTTCTTATAAGGGTAATGACATTATCCGCATCACTTCAAACGGCGTTGCGCTGAAGACTAGTGATGTTCCAGCGATCAGTTACAACGGTCGGACCATGATTCCTATAAGTATGTTGGGACAGATTGGAATAGGGTATAACTGGGATCAGGCTAATAAGACAGTAGATGTAAGCAACAATTCAAGTAATAACTTAGGAATAATTGAAAGTGATGAATCAACAATTAAAGACTTCATTAAGAATGCTGATTTTTTTAACAAACTCAGATCTTTAGGAGATTCATTAACACTTGTTTCTAGTGCATACAGTTTAGCTTATGACGAGATGTACGCGAAAAAAGTTAACTCTTATTTAACTACAGCTAACAAACAATTAAATGGAACAATAGATTCATATAATTCGATTTTAAACGAATCAAAAAACTATAGCGATTCTTCAATTTCACTAATATTAAATGATTATTACACTGCTATAGATAATTATAAAAATATGGATTCCTCTTTAAGTAAGTACTTTTATTCAAATTCTCAAAGTGATTTTGATAATTATTTAAATGGTAGTAAATACGGATTCAATTCTACATTCAGTGGTAAACAAAAAGCGATTAATGGGTATAACAAATATATCAATTTAGCTTTAAATAATTGAATATTATTATGAAACCGTACCTAACTAGGTATGGTTTTTTTGTTATCACTCCCCTACAATACAGACAAGGAGTGATAACATGGTGGTCAAAGCAGACGGTACCCCGTTAAGTAAAACAAAAGTTGCAATATACACAAGGGTATCCACGGAGAAACAAAGTTCAGAAGGATACTCATTGGAAGCACAACATGACCAATTGATTGAATATGTTAATTCTAATAATATGCAGTTAATTAAATTGTATAGTGATCCTGGAGTGTCAGCAAAAAATCTCAAGAGACCCGGAGTACAAGAGTTAATTCGAGATTTAGAGTCAGGAATGTTTGATACCGTTATTATTCATAAACTAGACCGTCTGACACGTAACATATCAGACCTTTATGATCTTGTTGAATTAGTAAACGCCAAAAACGTTAAATTGATCAGCCTATCTGAGCAGATTGATACTTCAAACCCGATGGGCCGTATGTTCGTGTATTTGCTAGGCATATTCGCTCAGATGTTCCGCGAGAACTTGGGTGAAGAAGTAACAAAAGGTATGCGTAAACGTGCTGAGAAGGGGTTACACAACATCACAGTGGATCTATATGGATATCAGAGGCAGGATGATGGTAGATTGCTAATTAAAGAGGACGAAGCTAAGTGGGTTCGTTTTATCTTTGAGAGATATGCTGCCGGTGACGGTTCCACCATGATAGCAAAATACCTTAACGAACATGGCATACGCAGAAATAAAGGCTCACGTTGGGATCATAGCAAGGTTCTATTAACACTAGAAAATAAACATTATTGCGGAAAAGTGCACAATAAGTTCAAAAAAGACGACGATGCGATCGTAAGAGACGGTCAGCATGATCCTATTGTTTCCGAAGAGTTATTCGAACAGGCGCAAACGGTACTTAATCGCCGTCGAGAAGGAACAATCTCACAAAACACGCAAGAATATGTTTTCGGAGGGATTTTAAAGTGTGGGAAGTGTGGGTATTCTTACACGGGAGTAACGGATAATCGGACCGAGAATAAAAACCGACATTATGTATGCGGTAATAAATCCAGATTTGGTATGTGCGATCAAGGTGGGTTGTCAGAAAAAAAATTAACAGCACTCGTGTTTAAATCTACTTATATCATTAGTGATGAATACAATAGAAAGCACGTCCCTAAAAAAACAAAGAGTGAAGAAGAAGAAATCAGAAAGGCGATACGATCCAGTGAAGATCGCCGCGAAAGATGGCAGCTTGCTTATGGGGATGGAAACATGCCGTATGCTGATTTCAGCAAACGTATGCAGGAAGAAATGCTCAGGATTACCGAACTTGAAGCAAAGTTATCCACAATTCCTAAAGAGGTTGTTAGTCATTTAACACCTGAACGTGCGATCAAGACGATTAATGAGATTAAAGATAATTGGGAGTTATATTCACAACGTACACGGAAAGATATCATGCAGGCGTTATTCAAAAAGATTTCTATCATTAAAGAGGGGAGTAACTGGAGAATTTCGGAAATAATACTGGCATAAACAGTAGTTACGAGTTGACGGGCACGCCGGTCCAGCGGGAGACAATATCTGCGATTTCCTCTTCAGTAACAGCCTCACGTAGCAATCTTGTATCCTGATCCTGCTGTGCCGCTTCTTCCGCTGCTTTCAACTGACGCTCCAGATCAGGAATAATGCCGTAGCTCAGTTCGGCTGACTTATTAAGATCATATTCCTCCTGTGCATCGACCAGATCCTTACGTGCTTGCTCCAGCCGTTTTTTGAGGTCGCGAATCCCTTGGATGGCCGACTTCTCTTTCTCCCAGCGCGCCGTCATCCCTAGCTGCTTCTCCTTCAGGTCAGCGAGCTCGCGCTGCAATATTTCGAGTCGGCGTTTGCTGGCGTCATCAGTTTCTTTTTTAAGCGCCGCTTCTTCAATCTCCATCTGCATCAGGCGGCGGGTCACTTCATCCATCTCACCCGGCATGGAGTCTATCTCTGTGCGGATCATGGCGCAAGCCTCGTCCACTAGGTCAATCGCCTTATCCGGTAAAAATCGATCCGTAATATAACGATTGGACAATACCCCTGCGGCTACCAGGGCGCTGTCATGGATTTTGACCCCGTGGTGGACTTCAAACCGCTCCTTCAGACCACGCAAAATGGAGATCGTATCCTCTACATCGGGTTCGCTCACAAGCACTTGTTGGAAACGGCGCTCCAGCGCAGGGTCCTTCTCTATATATTTGCGATATTCATCGAGCGTTGTGGCACCGATACAGTGCAGCTCACCCCGGGCCAACATCGGCTTCAGCATATTGCCCGCATCCATCGAGCCTTCGGTTTTACCTGCGCCCACAATCGTATGCAGCTCATCAATAAAAAGAATAATGCGGCCGTTGCTTTCGCGAACCTCTCTCAATACCGCCTGCAGGCGTTCTTCGAATTCACCACGAAACTTCGCGCCTGCCACAAGTGAACTCATATCCAGTGAAAAAATCGTCTTATCCTTCAGACCCTCCGGTACGTCTTTGCGTACAATCCGGTGTGCCAAGCCTTCCACAATGGCTGTTTTCCCTACACCTGGTTCACCGATCAGCACAGGGTTATTTTTCGTTTTACGGGACAAAATCCGGATTACTCGGCGGATCTCGCCATCACGACCAATGACTGGATCAATCTTGCCCGCGCGAACCTCAGCTACAAGATCACGGCCGTATTTCTCCAGCACCTCATAAGTAGCTTCTGGCTCCCGGCTGGTTACCCGCTGATGTCCACGAATCTCAGCAAGCACCGACATCAGCTTCTCACGGGTCAGCCCACGGCGGACAAAAAGATCCCTTAGCTCACGATTCTCCCCGCTCGAATCTGACACCATGGCCAGCACAGCATGCTCCACAGAAACAAACTCATCCTGCATCTTCGCCGCTTCCTTCTCCGCCTGCTCCAGCAGATGAATCAGCGATTGCGAGGCGAAACGCCTTACCGTGCTTGCTCCTGACCCGCTGATGCTCGGCTTGCGTTGAAGCAATTCATCCGTGCTGCGCATCAGCTCAGTCACAGGGATATTCATCTTTTGCAGCAATCTTGGCAGCAATCCTTCTTGCTGCTGAAGCAATGCTTTTAACAGATGGAGATTATCGATCTCCTGATGACCGCTGTCTGATGCCAGCGACTGCGCTGCAGCTACTGCTTCCTGCAGCTTTTGAGTTAATTTATTGAAATCCATAGCTCTCTCACCTTTCTATTTAAGAGTGATTATATTAAATCGGCCTTTTTGGCCGGGGATAGGTTAATTTAGCGGGATTTATCCCGCTTATTTCGAGTAACTGGCTGGTTTACGCTCAATCAGCGGGATTTTTGCCGCTCTTTTCGAGTAACTGGCCGTTTTGTGCTCATTCTGCGGGATTTATACCGTTCTTTTCGAGTAACTGGCTGGTTTGTGCTCATTCTACGGGATTTTTGCCGCTCTTTTCGAGTAACTAGCTGGTTTGCTCTCATTCTGCGGGATTTTTACCGCTCTTTTCGAGTAACTAGCCGTTTTGTGCTCAATCTACGGGATTTTTGCCGCTCTTTTCGAGTAACTGGCCGTTTTGTGCTCATTCTGCGGGATTTATACCGTTCTTTTCGAGTAACTGGCTGGTTTGTGCTCATTCTACGGGATTTTTACCGCTCTTTTCGAGTAACTAGCTGGTTTGCTCTCAATCAGCGGGATTTTTACCGCTCTTTTCGAGTAACTAGCCGTTTTGCGCTCATTCTACGGGATTTTTACCGCTCTTTTCGAGTAACTAAACGCTTTGTGCTCATTCTGCGGGATTTATACCGTTCTTTTCGAGTAACTAGCTGGTTTGCTCTCATTCTGCGGGATTTTTGCCGTTCTTTTCGAGTAACTAGCCGATTTGCGCTCATTCTGCGGGATTTTTACCGTTCTTTTCGAGTAACTGGCTGGTTTGCTCTCATTCTACGGGATTTTTACCGCTCTTTTCGAGTAACTGGCTGGTTTGCTCTCATTCTACGGGATTTTTGCCGTTCTTTTCGAGTAACTGGCCGTTTTGTGCTCATTCTACGGGATTTTTACCGTTCTTTTCGAGTAACTGGCTGGTTTGCTCTCATTCTACGGGATTTTTGCCGTTCTTTTCGAGTAACTGGCTGGTTTGCTCTCATTCTGCGGGATTTTTGCCGCTCTTTTCGAGTAACTGGCTGGTTTGCTCTCATTCTGCGGGATTTTTACCGTTCTTTTCTTATAACTAGCTGGTTTGCTCTCATTCTACGGGATTTTTACCGTTCTTTTCGCACATCGAGCCCCATTCGACGCACTCAAAGGCACTTTTGCCTCTCTTTTCGCCCAACGAGCCCCATTCGTCACATTCTAAGGCACTTTTGACTTTCTTTTCGAACAACGAGCCTAATTCAGCGCTTTCTAAGGCACTTTTGCTTCTCTTTTCGCACATCGAGCCCCATTCGGCACTTTCTAAGGCACTTTTGCCTTTCTTTTCGACCATCGATCCCAGTTTGGTACTTTCGAAGGCACTTTCGAAGACACTTCTTTTCCCACCATAGTGCCGACTTTCACCGTTTGAGCGAAAAGTTCTTTTATAGTTAGTGGCTAAATAAGTTACTGTTCTGCAACTAGCATTCAATTCAGCCTTTCACCAATCAGAGTTGATCACAAACGAGTGAAATCACCTCACCTCTACCTCTTCTACCTATCTATTAATTACCCACTTTCGCCTTTTGCCGCTGGGTGCCAGTGTTTTGACGTTTAGCTCTGGCTTCGAAAGGGCTGGAGTCTGCCAGCTTTCGGTACAGATTTTTCTCCGCTTCGCTGGTGGGTTCAGGGATAACAATCTCAATACCAAATAAAATATCGCCGTTCGCACCATTCTCACGTTTTAAGCCCTTGCCGGGGATGCGTAGCGTTTTACCGCTCTGAATTCCTGCTGGAATCTTCAATTTCACGGCGCCGCCACCCGGTAATGGAACCTTCACTTCTCCGCCCAATACCGCTTGCCAAGGAGCAATTTCAACCATGCCATATAAGTCACCATCGCGAATCTCATAAATATCATGAGGAAGAATATGAAGTGCCAGCAGCACGTCGCCACCCGGAGTGTTTCCCGCGATTTTAATAATTGTACCCTCATAGGATCTAGGCGGAATGTTCACATCCACCGTTTTGTCGCTGACCTGTACTCTTACAGTGGCGCCCTTATAAGCCTGCTCCAAGGTAATATCCAGCTGCGCCTGCATAGTACTGCGGGCCTCGCCCCACGGATTGCCATTCGCACGCCCCGTTCCACTTCCCGAGAAAAAATCAAAGCCAGCCCGATCCGCCGAGCCCCGATTTCCAAAAAACATCCCGAATAAATCTTCCTCCGAAATACCAGAACCTCCCGTTGAATAAGTCCCACCGTTCCAGCTTCCATTTCCACCAAAGTTTGAATCCCAAGAAGAGGCTCCACTCGCCGCCCCTCCACTAGCTCTGCCACGTTGAGCTCCATAAAGCAGCTCTTCATCATAGAGTTTTCGTTTATCCTCATTACCAAGCACTTCATAGGCTTCAGCTGCTTCTTTGAATTTCGCCTCTGCCTCAGGGGCTTTGTTAACATCGGGATGCCACTTCTTGGCAAGCTTATGATAAGCCTTTTTAATTTCTTGTTTAGTAGCTTTTTTGCTCACGCCCAAAGCATCATAATAGCTTTTACTAGCCACTCGCGCTTCCTCCTTTCCATCCCTAATCTCATACCGACCACCATTGCACTCCGAGAAAAGACGCACCATAGCCGGAATCCTCCACTACAATGCGCCTTCTATTCATAACACTATATTAAAAGCTCGCTGCCATCTCTAAAAGGCTGAGCGGAAGTCCATTCCGCTTAATTTATGCTTATTCAGACTGCGAACCGGTAGAATTAGAATCTCCGTCTTGAATCTCGATGCGTTTACCTTGCATTTTTTGCCGTTTGGGAACTTCCAGCTTCAGCACTCCATCTTTCAAAGACGCGCGAATTTCTTCCTCTGCAATATCTTGAACATAGAATCTGCGCACATATTCACCATATCGGCGTTCTCTGCGTACAATCTGATGTTCATTGTTCTCCTCGGCATTTTCTTCCTTACGTACCGCTTTAATCGTCAAATAAGGACTGGCATAATCAATGTCGATTTCTTCTTTTTTCAAACCAGGAAGTTCAGCTTCAATCAGGTAAGCCTGCTCACTCTCATGAATATCTGTTCTGAAGGACATCGTGGAACTCTTAATCGGTGCAAAAAAATCATCATTAAAAACATCATTCAAAGACTTAGCCAGCATACCAAAAGCATCATCTCTACGTTTACCAAAAGGAACCATATCAAACATTATCCATTCTCCTCTCATTGACTTTGACTTTATTTGACCTATGACCTTATTATAGTCCCCTAACTGAGGAATAACAAAACCGATTTAAGCCGATTATCGCTCAAATTCAGGCGAATTAACTGATTTCACACGAGAAAATTAGTTCTTTTTATTTATTTGACCAATTTTGACCTTTGTTTGATCTTTCGTAAATGACACCTATATAATCATGACCCAACTTGCAGTACGATTATTATATGTTCAGTCCTTCCGTTCAATACAAGCCATTAGCTTCTAATCATCTCCACGCCAGCTTTTAAACGGAGTTTCCTTACGAGCTATCAAAATTTAACGATTTAAAGATGAAGCCTGCAGAAGTGATATAATGAAAGACAAATAAAGACCATTTTCGTTACAGGAGACCAATTGTATGCAACCAACCTATGCTATGGATGATACGCAGTGGAGTAAGCTCATCCAAAATGTCGCCTATTATTTCGATGATCTTACCCTCAAGCGAGGGTTCCAATATTATAAACAAAATCGAGTGCAGCCGTTTACCATGACGGAGCCTCGTAAGATTAACGCTCTAGTTGAAGGTAGAGAGGATTACCGCGTCACCATTGATCTTGACGGCTTCACCAATTGTCATTGTAATTGTCCAGTATCAGGTCATTGCAAACATATGGCTGCTGTGCTGCTGAATTATGCCGAACAACAGAATAGATCTGTACAGGTTCTGGCCAACGCTAAAGCTGCATCCTTTTTGCCCAAAATATCAAGCACAGCAACAAATGCCTCTATTGGAGCCGATGCAACTCGTCAGCAGCAAATGAGAGAGATGGCCAACCGCATTGCTGGCGGAAAAATCACGGAGTGGCGGGAGTATTTTGAATTCTGTGTCTCCCCTCTAGCCCATACCACCCGAAATCCTGAATATGTGAGTCGGGCCTTGTCTGCAATCAATAAATTCAAACCGAAAATGCTTCCGGAAACGGAGAAGCTGTTCACTCTGCATGCTCATCTTTTTCTGTTGGAAAAGCTTGCTAAGCCTTCTGCGCAATCCGTCGGTCAGGCCGCTTACGCCCCTTCTCTTGGTTATTACACACAGGTAGCGGTCTCAGAGCTACAGGAAGTAATCACAGGTCTTTTAAAAAAGACACTTCCGCTGTCCCCCGAGCAAGAGCAGGATCTATGGCCATACGTCATCGATACTTTATCTTATCTGCGGCGCGAGATGTTGACGGAGTCACGGGATCGCTCACGGGATCAACCCTCTTTTTCTCTTAGCTATGATCTGCTGTGGAGAAATTGGATTTATCCGAATATAGGTGGAACTAAGCTTTACCTGAATGAAATCGAACAGCTGCAGCAAGCAGAAGGTGAATTAGGTGCTTCCCTTTCACAACATGCGTGGCTGTTAGCTCAGAGCCGTATGTATTACTATCTGATGGATGACCAGAAGGCTTGGGACTTATTGAATAAAGCGGCCGAGCGCCCGGGTCTCCATCCCGATGAGCTCATGAGCTTCACCTTTCCGCTGCTGGCTGCAGGGGACTGGTCCCGTTTGGTGGGTTGGCTTGCTCAAATCGGTCCACTGCTGAGCAGCAGACTCTATAATCTCAATAGCTATTCAACCAGTTGGGAAGAAGCTGTTCGCCACCTGCCTGAAGCTGAGCCGCAAATGTGGGATACACTAGCCACCATGTTACCTATCTCTGGCGAAGTCTATGAAGAGAAGCTAATCACCTATGAGAAATGGCAGACCTGGATGGATTATCAGCTGTCCATCGGTAAACAGCCCTCCGAATTTCGTGTCAAAGACCTCCAACCGGTGGAAAAGAATGCGCCTGAGGTTCTGCTGCCCTTTTACCATCAGGCCGCCGAAAGATTTGTGCTGGATAAGAACAGACATAGCTACAAAGCGGCTGTGAAATTATTGAAACGATTATCCAAGCTGTATAAAAAGCTGAAACAAGAAGAACGCTGGGAAGAGTTCCTCACTGCCTTCGCCATTAGGCATAGCAGGCTCCGTGCGCTGCAAGAGGAGCTTCGGAAAGGAAAGCTAATACCATGAACATGCATTTACGCACGCTGACCATCCGGCTTGCATTAAGCCAGTATGGCGATGCTTTAATATTTGGAATGAATGAGCGCGAAGATCTCGTGCCGGGCTTGCAGCTTAAGCAGCGGCTTTTCGCCTGGCATGAAGCGTCTTTTTATGGTACGGAGTTAACCGTGCAGCCAGCTGGCGAAGGCGTGGAGCTAGTGATTCTTCCTGCTGAGCAGGTCATCCCCTTCTTTGCCGAGCAGAAGCTTCTGGCGCATATCGAATGGAGCTGGGAGGGCGATGCCGCCCAGCTCACAGAACTGGCGCCACTTTTGGCAATATGTCTGGAGCACAAACAGTATATTCCCGACATCTCAGCCTACCGCGCCGGGAGGCTGCAATGGACTTGGGACGAAGGGGCTCTTGCGCAGGTGGCAGTGGACAGTGACACTGCTAAGGGAGCCCTTGAGGCGCTAAATGGCGGCAGCGAATTTAGCCGCGGATTACGTGCGGCGTTCTCTGCCGCCGTATCGCAGCGCTATTACAGCACGGAGGCCGAGGCCGGCGACCTCCGCAGCGAATTCCCGCTTCTCTTCGATAGAAGCGGAGCACTTGCAGCGGGCATGGATACCGCCGCGTGGCTTATCGCCATTGGCTGGAAGGCGGACACCGCGCCTTTCCGGCCCGCGCTACAGCTACTGGAGCCCGATGAGGATGAATCCTATTGGCGGCTGCAGCTGATCCTTCAGGACAAGCGCGATGAATCCGCGCTTGTTCCCATCAGGCTCGCCGATAACGGCGAGCCGTACGGCTTGTGGCCGGCCGCGTGGTCGGCTCACGTGCATGAACGGGCCGCGGGATGGCTGGAGCGCCTCCGCGGCAGTCTGCCGCCCGAGCGCTTCGCGGCGGGCGGCGATGTGCTGGCCGAACCGCTCAGCGATGCCATCGCTTGGCGGTTCTTGACGGCCGAGAGCCAGCGGCTGCTGGAAGCAGGCTGGCAAGTGCTGCTGCCAGCGTGGTGGGAAGCCGCCAGCCGGAAAAAGCCGCGCCTGCGCGCAAAGATCAGCTCCGGCGAAGACAAACGCAGCGGCGGTGAGTCGCTGTTCGGTCTCGATTCGATCATCGATTTCGATTGGCGCATCTCCATCGGCGACGCGGATCTCACTGAAGCCGAATTTGCCGAGCTGGTCGCAAGAGGGGAGCGGCTCGTCCGCTTCAAGGGCAAATGGGTCTCACTCGATCCGGCTCTGCTGGCGCAGATCCAAAGAGCCATGGCGGGAATGGACAAGTCGCAAGGCTTGTCCTTCCAAGACGTGCTTCAGCTCCATTTGCTAGGAGCAGGTGAAGAGGCAGACGCTGAAGCTACGGAAGAGCAGCTGCAAGAGGATGCCGCGCGTCTGCGTCTGGAGGTAGAGCTGAACGAGCATTTGATCAGCCTTATCGGTCAGCTGGGCCAGCGCTCAGAATGGCCTAAGCCGCCCGTACCTGCAAGCCTTAAGGCGGAGCTGCGCACCTATCAGCATGAAGGATTCGCTTGGCTGACCTTTCTGCGCCGCTTTGGGCTGGGGGCCTGCCTAGCCGATGATATGGGACTAGGCAAAACAGTACAGCTCATCGCCTATCTGCTACACATCCAAGAGAACACGGATGCAAGCTCAGCCCGGCGGCAGACCGACCCACCAGGTTGGCCTTCATTGATCATCTGCCCGACCTCCGTGTTAGGCAATTGGCAGAAGGAGCTGCAACGCTTCGCGCCTTCGTTGAATGTTATGCTTCATTACGGAAGCCGCCGTCTGGACGCAGGATTTTTCTATGGCGCAGCTTCGCAAGCCGATGTGGTACTCACCTCTTATGCGACTGCCGCGCTTGACCAGGAGCTGCTGAAGGAATTCACTTGGGCGACGATCTGCCTGGATGAAGCTCAAAATATTAAAAATGCCCAAACCAAACAATCCGCTGCTGTACGTAGTTTTCCAGCACTACACCGGGTTGCCTTAACAGGGACGCCTATAGAGAACAGATTATCCGAGCTGTGGTCCATTTATGATTTTATAACCCCAGGTTATCTGGGCAGCGCCAAGTCTTTTAATGACCGATTCACGAATGCTATTGAGAAGGAACACGACGCGAAACGTACAGCGGACCTACAAAATCTAGTGAAACCTTTCATGCTGCGCCGCAAGAAAAAAGACCCTAATATACAGCTCGATATACCTGATAAAAACGAAATGAAAACCTATGTTCATCTGACTGCCGAGCAAGCAGCGCTTTACGATCAGACCGTAAATGGACTCTTGGAACGGATGAAGAAGCTGGAAGGCATTGAGCGCAAAGGGGCAATTCTTGGAGCTCTGACCGGGCTTAAGCAGCTATGCGATCACCCGATGCTTGTAACAAAAGAGGCTATCCCTGAACTGGATACGGACAACAAGCTGGATACCAGCTTTCTTATTAACCGTTCCTCCAAACTCGAAAGACTGCTGGATATGGTCAAGGAGCTGCGCGCGGAAGACGAGCGTTGCCTGATTTTTACTCAATATGTGGGTATGGGAAAAATGCTTCAGGCGGTTCTCCAGCAGGAGCTGAGCGAACCTGTCCTTTATTTGAACGGAAGCACCTCCAAACAGGCGCGCGACCGTATGATCGAGCGGTTTCAGACACCAGCCCCTTCTGCGGAAGATGGGTCTACACGTCCAGACGCACCGCCGTCTGATCAGCCGAATGTATTCATCCTTTCACTCAAAGCTGGGGGAGTTGGCCTGAACTTAACTGCAGCCAATCACGTATTCCACTTCGACCGCTGGTGGAATCCAGCGGTGGAGAATCAAGCAACTGACCGCGCTTACCGCATGGGCCAGACTCGTGATGTGCAGGTGCATAAATTCATCGCCCTGGGCACACTCGAAGAACGGATTGATGAGATGCTGGAGAATAAACAGCAGCTCAGCGATAATGTGATCTCCAGCTCGGAAGGCTGGATTACCGAGCTGTCCACTGAGGCTCTGAAAGATCTCTTTACCTTGCGTAGAGACTTAAATGACTAGCAAAAAGGAACATTCGCGTAAATGCGAATGTTCCTTTTTCACAAGAATAATTACCATTGCTCGGACATTTTAAAGGTGACTGCGAGATCGTCGCCGCCCGAGAGGGAGTTTACCACCAATGTGACCGGTTCATCATGGAACTCGTATGAGAGTCGCTCATTAAGCAAATTGACCGCCAGATTCGCATACGCACCAGAAATCCCTGATCCTGTACCTTGCATAATAACTTTTCCACCCGTGACCGTAGTGCAGGTGTAGTTCACCAGCAGTGCCGTTTCCGTGACAGGAATAGCCGTAGTCGGTGTAGGATAATTCTCGAAGGTCCCATCAAGGGTCCCGCCTGCAACGACCATATAACGCACAGGTCTTTTGGACATAACATCTAAAGCTGCCGGTCGAATCTCAGCCGCAAGACCTTGTGGAATAGCAAAGCCAGGACGTCTCATAAAGCTGATCGCTGCGAAGTCAGTCGATGTAACGGTCACGTTATCACGTATTTCCGAGGTTATTCGGCTCACTTGAAACACTTCAAGATCAACGGCCGTCCATACACCGTCCACATCAACAAGGAAAACCTGAATCTTCATCTGCTCCTGCGAATATACAAAATTAAATTGGAATAAATCCTCTACCATGACATAGGTCTTGCTTAAGGTCTCCTGATATTGCAGCTCAAATAACTCTTCAACAAAAATGGCCTGGGGACTGACACTATTGGATAAGCCCGTAATATAACAAAACGCGCCAGCCGATCCATTGTTAACAACTTTGATCACTACTTGATCTATTGGCCGAGTACCGTCGACAGGTAAATTAATAATGGTGTTTGTGGACAGAACAGGCAATGTCATCACACCTCCTATATATCAATTCATATATGATATGTAAACATTGTTTAGAATTATTGGATGTAATTAAAATACAAGAGATGTTCCAGAGCCTAAATAGAGATTTGCCACTAAATAACGAATGTGGTAAACTCGACTTAACTTTTTATGAACGGAGGGTTACGTGTGATAGACTTTATCCGAGTTAGAACTTTGCGCGGCTAATTGAATAGCGCTAAAGCTCTGCCCATGTGCAGAGGACTCAGGATTGGTCTACCCATTTTTAAAGGTAACCCGATAATTTAACAACAGCGTGTAGGGAGGATTCTCTTCACCTCCATTCCTTTAAGAATTGAACATCCATAGAAGCCGATTAGCCAACTGCTGCTCGCAAGGGATCAAAGTGCCTCTTCCCTGCGACTGGACTGTTGTTTAATTCATTCTACCTATGGAGGCCCTAACTCTGACGTCCTCTAACGAACCGTAAGCACAGGCAGATTGCCTGTGTTTTTTTGCGTTTATTATTTACTATTGGAGGATGAATAAATATATGGAACAAATACGAGAAAAAGCAATTATAGTCGGTGTCCAGCTTCAGAACGAAACGAATTTCGCCTATTCGATGGAAGAGCTGAGCAATCTGGCAGCTGCCTGTAACCTTGAAGTCGTAGCAGAGCTTAGTCAAAAGGCAAGTCGAATTAACCCCTCCCATTATATCGGGACAGGTAAAATCGAGGAATTATCGGCACTTTTAGAAGCACACGATGCTCCTATTGTTATTTTTAACGACGAACTGTCACCTTCACAGATCCGCAATTTGGAGTCCGCACTGGACCGTCAGGTCATTGACCGGACCATTCTGATCTTGAATATTTTTGCGGAAAGAGCGAAGACCAAGGAAGCACAGTTGCAAGTTGAAGTAGCCAAGCTGCAATATATGCTGCCGCGCCTGACAGGTCTTCGTGAGTCGCTGGGCAGACAAGGTGGCGGAGCTGGACTTAAAAACAGAGGTGCGGGTGAAACCAAGCTAGAGCTGGACCGCAGAAGAATTGAAGAGCGGATCACTGCTTTACAGGTTGAACTGCAGCAACAAGTAGCAAGACGTCAAATCCAGCGGAAACAACGGCATAAAAATGAAGTTCCCGTCGTCTGCCTTGTAGGCTATACGAACACCGGAAAGTCCAGCTTAATGAATGTCATGGTAGAGACTTACCATCCAGGTTCCAATAAACAAGTATTCGCCAAGGATATGCTGTTCGCTACACTAGAGACATCGGTTCGCAGCATTGAGCTGCCTGATCACAAAACCTTTTTATTAACAGATACTGTCGGATTCGTCAGCCAGCTTCCCCATCATCTGGTCAAAGCGTTCCGCTCCACTCTTGAAGAGGTTACCGAAGCGGACTTATTGATTCACGTAGTCGATATTTCCGATCCGCAGCATCAACAGCATATGGCGGTTACGGATGAGACGCTTAAAGCACTCGGCGCTGACCAGATTCCAACGATCTATGCCTATAATAAGGCTGATCTGACTGATTTGCCTTACCCGCAAATTGAAGGTGACAATGTCTACCTTTCCGCCAAGCAAAATAGTGGAATGGCTGAACTTACCGCTCTGATCCGCAGCCATGTTTTTACGGACTATGTCCAGTGCGAGATTCTGGTTCCATTTGATCGGGGTAATGTAGTCTCTTATTTCAATGAACATGCCCATGTTCAATCTACTAGCTATGAAGAAACAGGCACACGCCTTGAGCTGGAATGCAGAAAATCTGATTTCGAGAAATTCCGCAACGATTTTATTGAGCTATAACAAATTAGAAACGACGTGGTAGTCCTTAATTAAAAAAGAGGGATAGAGTTTTCAGAGTTATCTGAAGCTCTATCCCTTTCTTTTGTGAATAAAAAAATGAACAATACAAAAGTGCCCTCTCTTTGCATTGCTCAGTAAGTATACAATAGGCAGACGCTAGATCTTATAAATATAGTTTCTAGACCCTATTCTTGAACATACAGTGTATCGGAAGCTTCTATTGTTGGCTGCCGGTAAAACCGTTCCTGCAGATAACCGCTGTAAGTAATTAAAGTCTGGATGCACCGATTCATCCGTTAAATAGGCCGAGATATCACTCCCATATACTCTTTCCTGATTCAGAGAGTCTATGATGATCTCTCCAGTAGTAATCCCTATGCCATGGCCGTAGAACAGATCATTTTCAAGCTTAATTGCATTCTCGCCCTGCCATTCTGGCTTGCTCGGAGCATGATCGGGATTCTTGAAATATACAACGTCTCCCCGCTGCGTGTGGTCCTTGTTGTAGTTTGTGATTAAGCGTAAATTCTCATCATAATTCCAGTCCCATAAGAACAAGTCCTTAAAATACTTATTAAAGGCTCCTTCACCTATAGCTTCAATTGTCGCCCTATACAAAACAATAACCATGGCTGTCGCGCATTCGAAGGCATATAAATGTCCATTCCGAAAAATATCTTTAATCCCCACTGTGGGTTCCACGCCAGCGTTCAGCTGAAGTCCACCAATCTCTGTACGTGTCCAAAACAGCGGATTACAGCGGGAATCATCAAATGTTGCAAAATCCACTCCACTTTCATTTAAAGCTTCAGCCGATTCCACGATGCTTTCTCTCATTTTGCGCTCAAAGTCAAGGGCATCGGGTGAACGAACTTCCTTCACCATGCTTAGTCCCTCCAATGCTATAGGTTCTAAATATAGGTTATTGTACGTGTTCGTCACCGGGTTGGTGCTTAAATCTCATGATTCTCAGGCATCGGCAAACCACTGGTTAAGCTGCCGTGTCTCTTCCGTCAAAATATCGAGGAAAATAGAAGTGCGATAACCCGTATCCTTCAAGCTTTTGCCTGTAATCTCTGCGATTCGGTTTAATCTATAAAGCAATGTATTAGTGTGTATATGTAAAAAAGCCGCGGATTCCTTTAAATTGCCGCTTAATGATAAATAGACAGCGATGGTTTTGAGAAAATCACTTTTATGCTCGCGATCATGTTCTTTTAGCGGATATAGTAACGGGCTTTTACGAATTCGACTGCGCTTTTGCTCCATAATAGCCGGTATATATGCCCAAAATCCAATCTCCTCGTACAATAGCAGCTCCCGCCCATGAAAAGGCAGCAGCTTTTTGATCTCCACAATGGATACCGCTTCCCAATAGGCAATAGCCGCGGACATATATTCGGTGTAATCGAGACTACAGCCAGCAGCCAGTGTGCAGCCTTCACTCTTATACATATCCTCCATTGTTTTATGCAGGAATAAAGATAATCCACCCGCCCCTTCGATCACAAAGCTGAAAGAAAACAAAATAATCAGCCGATTATGCTCAGCCGTCAGAAATAATAATTGCAGGCCGGAATAAGAAGCCATAACCTGCCGAAACCGGAGTATTAAATGATCATCGATTACCTTGTCACTCTCAAACACGCTAATATAATATTTTTCCGGCAAAAGAATGGACCAAAATTCCGCATCCTTTTTAATATTTGCTTCGTTGTCGTAGTGGGAGGTAATCAGCTTCCAGAAAAAATCCTCATGCGTTTTATCCTGCTTCGTTTTCCAGCCTCGCTGCTTAAGTAAATAACGACCTACGATACCTGCCGCCTTCTCAACGATATTTTCGGCATGCCCTTCTACCAGGTTGCCTGTATCTACTACCCATATGTACCCGAGAATTTCCTTCTGATGTTTAATACAAATGGCCAGCCGGGGACCAAGTCCCACCTCCAGCACCGCAGGAATTCGAATGGGATGTGCCGCGCTCTCCAGCTGCTGCATAATCCCTTTTTTGCGCAAGCCAATAATCACAGCGTTAGGTACACGCTTCCCGATAATCGTTGAAATCCGCGCGGAGTCACTCTCAAATTCATGCGAGCTGTAGCCAATCACATGATGATTGCTGTCCTCGATGGTAACTTGAGACTGTAGCGATTCACTTATCGTATCCGCCAATGATTCCATACTGTCGAAAAAACGATCAAATAATGGATCTTTATCTGTCACTAGCTTCACTCCCACCTGAAGAATAACCAAATCCTGTACTCTAGAGTGATTTCATTATAGTATGCATCCCCCTAACTGACTATAAGATAAATAGCTGGTTTAGGTGAGGGACGAGATCGGCTAGTTGAGGAAGGTGTTTGGGACGGGGATGTTTGGTGGGGGTTTTGTTGGGGGTGGTGTGGGAAGTTTTGTGGGGAGTTTTGTCGGGGTGTTTGGGAAGGTTTAATAGTTGTTGGTGTTTACCGAATGTTATAAGTGGTTTTTAGGGAATACCCCCTGGAAATTCTGTGTTTTAATCATCACACGATCATAATTAGGGAAATCCTCCCTAATATTCTGCACTTTAAGCATCACACGATCATAATTGGGGAAATCCTCCCTGATTTTCTTCCGTTTTGCGTATAAACAGGCATATTCCTCGTTTTTTAAGGAGGAATTCCCTAATAACAGCATTTATAAGCTATTTTCGCGTTTTTTTAGGGAGAATTTCCCTAAAGCATCTCTCCATCAAAGCCTTCACCATCGCAGAAGCAAAAACTAATCAAAATTAGCTTGATCTAGCCAACTTCACTACGTAATCTTTCCACCATCACACCACACGAGCAAACACCTAATGTATCTAATCACACTGAAACGCAATCTATTTACTTTAACACCGTACTGACAAACTTCCACCCGATCTCCTCCGCAAGAAACGCCAAACAGCAAGCTCCCCGCAGAGAGCTTGCTGTTTGGCTCATTCCATTATGGAACGTGTCTATTTTAGATCAATGTGAATGTCTGCTCCATGGCTTGCTCAACCGAATAAGGTGTCTCACCCAACGCTTCGGCAACAGCTTGGCAGGTGATTCTGCCATTGGCTACATTCACGCCGCTTCTTAGGCCGTCATTATCCTGAATCGCCTTGATCACACCTTTATTGGCAATTTGCAGGGCATATGGAACTGTAACATTTGTTAAGGCAATAGTTGAGGTCTTAGGAACAGCGCCCGGCATATTAGCCACGGAATAATGCAGCACGCCGTGTTTCACAAACACGGGATTATCATGTGTCGTCACTCTGTCGATGGTTTCTACAATGCCACCTTGGTCAATGGCCACGTCGACAATCACCGATCCCGGCTTCATGGTCTTGACCATTTCTTCGGTAACCAGCTTCGGTGCTTTGGCACCCGGAATTAACACGGCACCTACCAGCAGATCGGCTTCAGCCACTGCTTTCGCAATATTATAACGGTTAGAGATCAACGTATTGATCTGTGCTCCAAAAATGTCATCTAATTGACGTAGTCTCTCCGCACTGAGGTCGACTATCGTAACATCTGCACCTAAGCCAATAGCCATTTTAGCTGCATTAGTACCTACTACACCGCCGCCAATAATACTCACTTTACCTCGGCTAACGCCAGGAACACCGGAAAGAAGAATACCTTGTCCGCCGTAGTTCTTTTGCAGGAACTGCGCTCCCAATTGGACGGACATCCGGCCAGCTACTTCGCTCATCGGTGTTAACAGCGGCAAGGTGCGTCCATGAACAACCGTCTCATATCCGATCGCAAAGACACCTTTGTCTTTAAGCGCAGCAGCCAAGGCAGGCTCTGGAGCAAGATGAAGATACGTAAATAGAATAAGGCCTGGACGGAAATAGGGGTACTCCGTTGCTAATGGTTCTTTTACCTTCATCACCATTTCAGCGGAGCTCCAGACTTTTGCTGCATCCTCAATCAGTTGTGCTCCGGCAGAGACATACTCTTCGTTAGGAAATCCGCTGCCAACACCGGCTCCAGCTTCTACGAGCACTTGATGACCTTCAGTAATTAAACTAACTACACCCGCAGGGGTTATGGCAACACGATTTTCATTGTTTTTAATTTCTTTAGGTACTCCGATAATCATCATTCATCTCTCCCATCTAATGTAGATCCCTTATGTAAAGAATGATAACATATGATTAGCATTCCCATTTTGTTAAAAAATTAAAATATTATCTACCATGATTGTGTTTTTACACAAAGGATCCGACTTAACTGCCCATTAATCTTTAACCACTTTGGTACTCAACACAACCATCTTTATTATCTCATAAAAAAAGACACCCTATAGAGTGCCTTTTTGACGATTTTGTATGAAATTAAAGCGACTACCATATCGCATAATGTTATATTAAGTTACATGGACTATCTTGATAATAACAACATCACTGTTTCTAACACTACATTTACCCCTTTTTCGCAGTCTTCATAAGAGGTTAGTTCCTCTTCACAATGGCTTTTACCATTCACGCTAGGCACGAACACCATTGCGGATGGCAGAAAGCTGGCTACGAACTGTGCATCATGCCCTGCACCACTTGCGATCTTTCGACTGGAATAACCTAAGGTTTGAGCCGCTTGCTCCACCAAATCACACACATTCTGATCAAACCACACCGTATCTCGGCCCCAAAGCTTAGTTTTGCTTACTTCACAACCCAGCAGTTGCTCTGGCAAACCGTTAATAATGGCTTCCACTTCACGCACAATCTCCATATCTTTATGTCTGGCTTCAATGGTGAAAATCACTTTATTAGGAATGACGGTATGGATATTAGGAAGCACATTCATTCTGCCCATGGTATACACAAGCTCGGAATCGAGCGCCCCCAGCTTGCTCCGCAGCTCAATAATCAGGTCTGTGGCAGCAAACAAAGCATCTTTGCGCATCGCCATGGGGGTTGTGCCCGCATGATCAGATTCTCCCGTCACCTCAATCTCGTAACAGGCCATACCAACTACACAGTTAACCAGCCCAATCGCCAGCTCCTCTTTTTCAAGAACAGGCCCTTGCTCGATATGAAGCTCCAAATAAGCGGTGGCTTCGGTGATACGATTGCTCATTTCTCCCTTATATCCACTCTTCTCCAGCGCTTCACCAAAGCTAATGCCCGCTGGATCCTTTTTGTTCAACATAACACTTTTATCAAACTTTCCGGATAGCACACCAGAGGCCATCATCGATGGCTCAAAACGTGCCCCCTCTTCATTCGTAAAATTCATAATCGTCACCGGAACCTTCGGCTTAATCCCGTGATCTACAAGCGTCCGCACAACCTCTAGACCCGCGATAACCCCTAGGACGCCATCAAATCTGCCCCCTTTTTTCACAGTATCCATATGCGAGCCAATCACAATCGGAGGCCCGGAATTTTCGCCTGCCAATGTGGCATACATCGTCCCCATATCATCCATCTTCACAGACATTCCGAGCTCTTCACAACAGGCACGAAAATAATCCCGAACTTTAATATCCTCTTCCGTCAGCGATAATCGGGTCACGCCATTTTTATCTGTACGCCCATAATCGGCAAATGCCTCGATTGTACTCTTCAGTCTCTCACCGTTCACGAATATTTTTTGCAGCTGCATCCCAGATCCCTCCGCTTCGAACGTTTTGTTGGCTTTCTATCTATGTTAAACCAAACCATAATATTTTCATTTTACATATTGTAATAATTATTATTCACATGATGCTACAACGAGTAGAGCCAGCAATAAGTAAACTAAAGTAGTATATACAATCTTTTCATACGAGGGGTAAGCTTAAGATAGCTTATCGTCCCGTTTTACACAGGAAAGGAGCGAGCCCATGAATCTAAGCCTTGTGATCCCGGTATACAATATAGAGCAGTATATAACCCCTATGTTCAATTCACTCCTTGACCAAAGCGATCCGCATTTCGAGGTCATCATCGTAGATGATGGTTCTACGGATAACACTTACAACGTTATAGAAAAGATTCTTTCGCGTAATCCCGGCCTTTTCTGTAAAGTCATTCGAACGGAGAATCATGGAGTAAGCGCGGCTAGAAATAGGGGTTTAGCTGAAGCCACAGGTAATTATGTTCTTTTTGTAGATGGAGACGATTATGTCTCCGCAGACTTGGTCTCAACCCTTCAGTCTTATACCCAAGATGAACAACCCGAGATTATTTGCTGGGGTTATAATCATGTCTCCGAAGGCAGAGAAACTCTATTGAGCTGTACCTCTGATTTCAGCGACGTGACGGGAAGTGAAGCACTGGCGCGGATTTTCGTGAACAAGAGCTTGCGAATATGGACAGGGAGTATCGCTTATAAGCGAGAATTCCTACTTCTCCACGAGCTAGGTTATACAGAACGCTGTGTGAATGGAGAGGATCAAGAGTTCATCTACAAAGCCTTGTCCAGAGCGGCCAGAGTCATCTCAATCCCGGATATACTATCATTTTATTTACAGAGAAACTCCTCCATCTCCAACAGCTATAACGTGAATAAATTTGATGTAGTGGATGCTTTTAAAAGGGTGGATGAATATTTCAAAACCTATCCCTTTGCTGAACTAGATACGATCTCCCCATTGTTAATGAACCGGGAGCTAATTGAGAACTACTTTTTCAACCTCAAAACCTGTCTAAATGGTACGGAAGGGGTAAGCATTCAGGAATTACTTCGTGACATCAACCATACCTATCCCAAGCTCAATCAAGAAATGGATGAACTCATAAGACGTTATAGAGGAGATAATCGCAGATTAACCCTTTATATCAGAACATTTTTAATCTCCCCGCTTCTATATCACAGATTCATCTCTGTGGAGAGAGGCTTATCCAGGTTCAAGCGAAACCTACTTAAAGGGAACGGAACCCGAAAGGAATCTAGAATATGAAAAAGATGCTGATATACGCCTATACCGAATTTAATCTGGGTGATGATCTATTCATTAAGGTGCTATGCGAAAGATATCCGGATACCAAATTCAGAATTTGCGCACCACGCCTCTATAAACAATGTTTCAAAGAGCTCCCTAACCTCAAAGTGTATCCTTCCGATTCCCTTCTTCTAAGAGGCATTGGCTATATTTGCAGGAAGCTAAAGATACATAATGTGGCTCACAAATATCTGGCAGATCACTCCGATGGCGTCGTTCATATCGGCGGCTCGATTTTCATGGAGGCAGACCACTGGGCAGAGCATTTCAAGAATGCAGAAGTCATTCGTAATCAAAATAAGCCTTACTATCTGTTAGGATCTAATTTTGGCCCTTTTACAAATCAAGAATACTATGATGAGCACAAGCGGATTTTCAAGGATTATACAGATATATGTTTCAGAGAACAGTACTCTTATGATTTATTTAAGGATCTGGATAATGTCCGCTTAGCCCCAGATATTATTTTTCAGCTAGACCCGCCAGATATTCCAAACGAACCGGAGGATTACATCGTCTTATCCGTTATTAAACCTTCTGCGAAAGGTCTGAACGGTTTTGACAACCTCTATTATGAAAAAATGAAAGAACTCGCAATTTATTTCATTGAAAAAGGTTACGCGGTTCATTTCATGTCATTTTGCGAACACGAAGGCGATCAACTGGCAATTGAAGAGATTCAGCGCCTTATCGGTCCCTCCTACAAGGATGCTATGCAAGTGCATTTATATAAAACGAACATGGAAGAAGTATTGTCCGTGTTAGCTAATGCCAGATCTATTGTGGCTTCAAGATTCCATGCAATGATTCTGGGCTGGGTATTTAATAAACCGGTATTCCCCGTAGCCTACAGCAAAAAAATGATCAATGTAATGAAAGATGTTGGGTTCACAGGTCTGTATGCCGATTTCAATACGCTGGAACAGGTCCAGCCTGCACAGATTTTTGAAAGTATGATCACCTGCTCTATGGATGTCACACTGCAAGCAAAACAAGCCGAAAGGCATTTCGAGCATCTAGATACGTATTTATCGCTTTACGAAAGGGGGATTCGTTATGAAAGCCAAGCGGAGCATTCTTAACTTATCCTTTGGACTGGGAAGTCAACTCATCACGATCATCCTCGGTTTTTTTATACCCAGACTGATAATGGTCAACTATGGCTCTGAGGCCAATGGGTTGATCGCTTCGATTGTGCAGATTATTAGTTATTTGGCGCTGCTGGAAGCAGGTGTTGGAGCGGCCTCGATCCAAGCGCTTTATAAGCCGGTAGCTTCGAATAATAAAAACAATATTAACTCTATTCTGGCTGCCACCTCCAGCTATTATAAAAAAACAGGCATTTACTATTTCTTCGCCGTACTGCTACTCGCCATCGTGTACCCGCTGGTGATCTCTTCTGAGATCGATAAATTATCGATTATGGTCATTATTTTGCTTACAGGGATGGGCGGAGCGATCAATTATTATTTTCAGGGAAAATTCAAGGTCCTGCTCGCTGCGGAGGGAAAAAGCTATGTAGAGACTTCTATTGTCACTGTAGCTAATATTATGAACAGCCTGATCCGGATTCTGTTATTACTGCAAGGTGTGGACATTATTGCCGTTCAAGCTTCCTATTTTATCTTAACCTTACTTCAAATTATCGCTTTCTATATTTATATGAATAAGAATTACAAGTGGATCAACCTGAATCTCAAACCAGACTATGAAGCTATTGGCCAAAAGAATTCCGTATTAGTCCATGAAATCTCCTACTTGGTGTTTAGAAATACGGACGTACTCATATTAACCATCTTTACGAATCTAAAAATCGTCAGTATCTATGTTATGTACAATATGATTTTTACGATCGTGGATAATATCGTCCAGACCATAAACGGAAGTGTGAAGGCTGCCCTCGGGCAAAGCTACCATGAGAGCAAAGAAGCATTTATTAAATTTTATGATGCTTACGAAGTGTATTTTATGGGGCTTATCTTCTCGATTCTAACGGTGGCTTACATTTTGATTTTACCCTTTATGAAATTGTATACGGCTGGGGTAAACGACGTGAATTACATTGATATGTGGCTGCCGGTCCTGTTCGTAGTCATCAAATTATTAACCAATGCCAGAACGTCTTCCAATAATGTGATTACCATCGCTGGACATTTCAAAAAAACACAAAACCGTTCCATTCTGGAATCCGCCATTAATCTGGTGGCTTCTATTGTCTTCGTAATCTTCATGGGAATTTACGGTGTACTAATGGGAACGATAGCTGCCCTCTTATACCGCTCCATAGATATTGTAATCTATGCCAGCAAACATTTACTGGACCGCAGTCCTTGGGTCACTTTTAGAAGATGGCTCACGAATGCAGTAGTTTTTGTAGGCATTATTCTAATCATCACCGCCATCGACATCCCGATCCATTCCTATCTGGGGCTTATGATCTGGGGTGTACTTCTAGGATTTGTGATCTTGCCTGTATATTTCGTAATCGGCTCTTTAATGGAACGGGAAGTCTTCCTTTATACATGGGAACATCTCAAAAAGTATCGATATAAACTCAAAAATAAAATTAACGCTCAGCCTGAGGTAAGTGGTTTATCCAAATAACACAACAGGAGGACTGGAAATGGATCATAGCGAGGTTTTACAGCAAGCCTGTTACGTCTTTTTAAATGACCTAAATGATGAAATAAACCATTCACCCACCATCCAAATAGATGATACAGAACTATTGCAAAGATGCCGCCAGATCATAGATCAAGAACAAAATGTACAAATCAAACCTTATCTGGAAACCTTATCTGAGGTTATTCATGCTTATCTCACGGGGAGGGCTTCAGAGGATACCTTGAAATTCTATTTATCTGAACAATTCAGCATTGTTGCCAGCGATATCGATGGTTTAATTCAGGGGTTGGTTAAAATGGAAAGCCGCATTTCGGATACGGAAATTTCCTATCCAACGGTCCAGTCCTTAGCCGATTCCCCCAAGATCAGTGTCATTATCACTACCTATAATAGAAAAGCATTCCTATACCAAGCGATCCAAAGTATCTTAATGCAGGACTATCCCAATAAAGAGATTACAGTGATTGATGATTGTTCTACAGATGGCACGGAAGAGTTAATGCAGCAACACTTTGGGGCGGAGCCACGGGTCATTTACATGCGCAATGCTACCAATAGCGGACCTGGAAATAATCGCCGAAAAGCTTTCGCTGCACATGGTGATGGGGAATATGTTCTTTTTCTCGATGATGATGATTATCTGATCGACATGAATTATTTCAGTAAAGCGGTCCGCTTCCATCTCCTTCATCCCGAAATTTCATTCGTAGCTGCGAATGTGTTCCTGGAGTATTCCAAAGCCAAACAACTAAAAATCTCCAATCTGCAGCTTAGCAGCATTATTAAGAAACGCGATTATTTCATGAATTTTGAGAAAAAAGGATATCCAAAACCCGCCTCTACTTTAACTACTGTTTTTAAACGAGAGGCCTTAATGGCTATGGATATCCTAGATATGAATATGGTCAACGATGCTTCCATCTATTTGCGTTCCCTGCTGGTAGGTGATGCGGGCTTCATTGATGTGATTGCCGGCGTGTACAGAATACACGGGAACAATATCACCTTTAATCTGAGCCAAGGATTCTTAATTGAGAATCTGGAAGAAAAGAAACTCATTAAGAATATGGCCGTGCAGAAATATGGATATAACGCACAGGAAATGACGGAATGGTTCAACCATAATGCTTACGATACGATCTCATACTATTTATTAAATTCTGCAAAAGATGCTACAGACTTTAAATTCATGTACCATTGGGCGCTTAACCATTGCCCGCTGATCTACAATCAATTAAAAAATGAGTTTCGCATGAAGCTTATTAAAAAACAATTATTACGAATCTCCTTACTCCGTACGCTACTCGGCAGATGATTCGCTCATTAGCTTATCGAGCAGCAGAAAAAACTCTCTAAGCTTTTCTTTTGGGATGTCGGCATACTTGTCTCCAATGCTGATCTCACAATAAGAAGTATGTTCCCCGGTAGCTCTTATACCCGCGCTTAAACCGATTCCTGTCGCCTCATACACCGCTGACAGGATCGGTTCAATTTGTTCCTTAGACATTTGAAAATGCATGTGAAACATATTGGAGACAGGTTGAGCGGGCAGAGTGGTTACGTCGTGACATTGATTAACCCAAGCAGCAAGCTCCTTCGCGCCTTCATAATACTGCTGCATCCTGCCCTCTCTTTGCCGGAAATAATAATCAGAAGAAATGATGTACGGATATAAGCTGATTAAGTCTCCACCATGCCGCCGTTTCCATATCTTTGATTGCTTCGTAAAGTCTTCGCTGCCTGCAAGAATTGCCCCAGCGATTCCTCCAATTCCTTTATAAAAGGATATATACACACTATCAAAGAGTGCAGAGATTTCAGCTGCTGACTTCCCGTAATACGGAAGAATCTCAAATAATCTCGCCCCATCCAAATGCAATTTAATGCCGCGTGCACGGCAATGAGCAGAAATAGCTTCAAGCTCCGTGTACTCTGGCAGCTGACCACCAATCTCGCGCTGGGGTAATTCCAGCAACAGACAAGCGATATCGTCCTTTAGATTCGCCACATCCTCCAAAGTGATTAATCGGTCCTTATCCGCAAGCAAGATAGGCTCAATATGATGTAATTCCTTCATGCCATCCTGCTCATGGATCTCCAAGTGGCATAAGGGATGATAGGCTACTTTTTTCACCTCTTTTTCATCGCACCAGATTCTTAAAGCGATTTGCTGCGCCATCGTTCCGCTCGGAAAGAAAACTGCGGTTTCTTTGCCCAGGATATTCGCCATTTTCGTCTGGAAATCTTCAATCACTTCGCCCGTTCCATAGATATCAGATGCCGCACTGTTCTCTACGGCTGCCAAGGCTTCCTTCAACACTTGCACATCTCTATTCCCATTCCCTGCGATTCGATAGGCCGTTTCATTAAAAGCCTCTTGTACTGATTTTTTTCCGTTCATTCGTTGAATAACCCCTTCCGGATTTGCCTTGTCCCTAATATAGACGAATTTCCAAAAATCCCATCTTAATTTTACCCGATCTAAGGTGAAAAAACATGAGCGCTGTGCTACAATATTGGAATTGCAACGGCAATCTTAGGGAGGGTTATTGAATCACATGCTCATTATTGGTATCGCCGGCGGCACCGGCTCGGGAAAAACAACCGTAGCCCGCTCCGTCATTGACCGTCTTGGAACGGGAAAGGTAACTTTCATATCTCAAGATAACTACTATAAGGATCACTCACATCTCAGCTTTGCTGAACGTGAATCCATTAATTACGATCATCCTTTCGCTTTCGATAACGAGCTGCTCATTGAGCATCTTAAATCTCTGCGCGAAGAACAGACCGCATTCGCTCCAGTGTATGACTTTACAGTCCATGCCCGCTCCACTACAGAGACGGTAGAACTGAAGCCAAACAATATTGTAATCATTGAGGGACTCCACGTCCTTTCTGACGAGAATCTCCGTGAAATGCTCGACATCAAGGTATTCGTGGATGCCGATCCTGATGTGCGTATTCTCCGCCGGGTCCTTAGAGATATTGAAGAACGTGGACGGAGCATCCAGTCGATCCATCATCAATATTTGAGTACAGTTAAACCCATGCATGAAGCGTTTATCGAACCATCCAAAAAATACGCTGACCTGATCATCCCTGAAGGTGGCCATAATGAGGTTGGTATTCAGTTGTTGTCCATCCTAACGGAGAAGCATTTATATAACGATTGGACGTCTTAAAGTCTTAATTAAGCGCTTCTAGCTAGCTGCAGAGAATCTCTCTGCGGCTTTTTTGGTGTGTATGAACCCATCTATGGATCAGAATAATCCCACCTCATTATGGTAATAGCTATATTTACAGCACCAGCGGAAGAGGGATAACAACAATGGGATTTCTGAACAGAACAATAACAAAAGTTTTTAAGAACCCTTCATTAGGGCACCCCAACCCCACTAAAGAATTACCTAAGGAACTTATTAAAGAAAAACTTCAAGATAATATTCAATATATAAAAACAACACTCGGCAATAGTACAGATCTTGTGATTAGAGAATTCTTTATTGGTTCCAAACACCAGATTAAAGCAGCTATTTTCTATACAGATGGATTGGCGGATAGTAAAGCTATTCAGGATTTCATTCTGGAATCACTAATCTTAGAACTTCCAGATCCAAGTCTTGATACACAAACAGCCAACTATCAATTATTAAAAGATCACATGCTCACTGTAGGGGATATTAAAGATGCGACGGAGTTCAATTCTTTATTCACCTCTCTATTATCCGGAGATGTGATCCTCTTACTCAATGGATATACCAAAGGGTTCACCATAGGCATGCGTGACTGGAAAGACCGTGGCGTAACGGAAAGTGCCACTGAAACGGTGATTCGTGGACCAAAGGAAGCCTTCACAGAAAGCTTACGCACGAATACCGCATTAATCCGGCGGAAAATAAAAGACCCCAATCTTTGGTTAGAAACACAGCAAATTGGACGTGTAACACAGACAGACGTAGCCCTCATGTACATCAATGGCATTGTTAGTGATGAGATTCTGCAAGAAGTACACTCACGTTTAGATCGGATCGACATTGACGGTATCCTGGAAAGTGGCTATATCGAAGAATTAATCGAGGATGAAACCTATACCCCATTTCCAACCATCCATCATACGGAACGTCCTGACGTTATAGCTGCTGCTCTTATGGAAGGAAAAGTAGCCATATTAGTAGATGGGACTCCTATAGTAATGACGGTGCCTACCTTATTCGTTTCCTTCATGCAGACAGCGGAAGATTATTATCAACGTGCCGATGTCAGCACCTTAGTACGGATGCTTAGATACTTCAGTATTTTCATTTCACTACTAGCCCCATCTTTGTATGTAGCTATTACTACCTTTCATCAGGAGATGCTGCCCACAACCCTGCTGATCAGTCTAGCTGCACAACGGGAGGGCGTACCGCTTCCAGCATTTATTGAAGCACTCTTAATGGAGCTTGCCTTCGAGATTATAAGGGAAGCGAGTGTACGAATGCCTCAAACCATAGCCCAATCTGTATCCATTGTAGGCACCCTGGTGATTGGGACTGCGGCAGTTGATGCCGGCATTGTTTCTGCTGCCATGCTTATTGTCGTCGCTATTACTGCTATCTCCAGCTTTGTGCTGCCATCCTTCGATCTTGCCCTGACCATCAGAATGCTCCGTTTCCCGATGATGTTCCTTGCTGCATCTTTTGGTTTGTTCGGTATCATCATCGGGGTTATTGCGATAGTTCTTCACATGTGCAGCTTACGTTCCTTTGGCGTTCCTTATTTGAGCCCGTTTGCTCCCTATAATCTCGCCGATCAAAAGGACACCTTTTTCCGAATGCCGCATTGGGCTATGTTTACCCGCCCTAAGCTAATCAATAAAAAAAATATCGTTCGGGAAAAGAGCACACCACCGGAAAAACCGGGAGATCTCACAGAGGAATAGCCCCTGAAACCTTGACCTATGAAGTGATAAATTGGAGTGAACAAAGCCATGCTCGAAAAAGGTAAAATAAGTACTCGCCAGCTTACCATACTGGTTATGTTCCTTACGATCGGGGACTCCATTCTCGTAATCCCCCCTTCCACTACACACTACGCCAGACAAAATGCCTGGATTTCCGCATTAATTGGCATGATCGTAGGTTTACTAGCCATCTATATGTACAGCAAGTTCGCAAAGTTGTACCCCAAACTAACGCTTATTGAAGTGATTCAAAAGGCTTTTGGAAAATGGATTGGGACTATTCTATCGCTTTTGACCTTAATGTATTTTCTTATCGTCACCGTTGGAAGCATGCGAGAACTCAGTGAGTTCGTTACATCCGAAATATTACCGAGAACCCCTATTCCGGCTGTTTTAATCTTATTCATGGTGATCGTGATTATGGCTACACGACTAGGTATTGAAGTCATAGGACGAGCTGGAGAGATCTTTACACCTATGATTATTATCCTATTTCTGATTCTGACGGTCGCAATTATTCCTCAGATGGAGATTGTCAGATTACTGCCCATATTGGAGGATGGCATAAAACCAGTGGTGAGAGGGTCTATTTCCATTACGGCTTACACCTTTTTAGAACCGGTTGTTTTTCTAATGTTTCTCCCATATGTACACCAACAACAAAAGATAACCAAAGGCTTATTACAGGGCTGTTTCTTAGGCGGTATTATTATCTTCCTGACAATCACTATTTCCATATTAGTGCTGGGTCCGGATCTGACAACCAGGGATATCTATCCCAGTTATAACATTGCAAGGCGCATATCCGTTGGTGGTTTCTTCGAGCGGGTGGAAGCCATGATAGCACTACTTTGGATGTTAACCTTGTTTATAGAAGTTACCTTATACTTCTATGCTTTCGTTCTGGGGTTGTCTCAATTATTCAAACTAAAAGAGTACCGAGTGCTAACTCTACCCACAGGATTAATTTTGGTTACACTAGCACCTCTTATTGCGCCAAATTACACCTATTACAACAAAGTATTCGATAATTATTGGGTGTACTATGTTATAACCTTCGGGTTATTTCTACCCTTGGTGTTGTTGGGTGTGGGGATGTTTCGAAGGGCACTGAGCAAAGGCTTAAAATCTAGAAGCTAAAGATGGGCTGGGAGTCATGAATACCGAAAGATCTAACGGAGGATTAAACCATGAAACGAAGATCGCTTCTGATTTGTGTTCTTATTCTCATGCAAATATTTGTAACAGGTTGCTGGAGCCGCCGAGAATTAAATGATCTTGCGATTGCTGTGGGAATAGGTATCGATAAAATTGGAGATCAATATCAAGTTTCTGCACAAGTGGTCTTACCCAGTCAAATCGCTGGCTCAAAGGGAGGCTCTCCTCAGGCACCAGTCAACCTTTACAAAGCGACGGGGCATACCGTATATGAAGCCCTTAGGAAAATCACAACCGTTAGTCCACGTAAAATTTATATCTCTCATTTACGAATCCTAGTCCTTGGCGAGGATTTGGCTAAAGAGGGAATTAGTGATGTTCTTGATTTCATGTCAAGAGATACCGATACGCGAAATGATTATTTTATAGTGGTAGCAAAGGATGCAAAGGCAGAAGATGCGTTGAAAATATTAACCAGTCTTGAAAAGATTCCTGCCGTGCGATTGTTTTTCAGTCTGGAAAGCTCGGAGAAAAATTGGGCACCTACATCTACTGTGACATTAGGAACACTAATTACAGAACTTGTGAGTAGGGGTAAGAATCCAGTCTTAACAGGTGTTGTCATCGAGGGGAGTGTAGATGTAGGAGAAACTCCGAATAATGTTGAAACGGTAGACTCTCCAACAGAATTGAAATACTCCGGATTGGCCGTATTCAAGGAGGACAAATTGATTGGTTGGCTAAATCCTGAGGAATCAAAAGTGTATAACTATTTAACCAATAAAGTTGAGAGCACTGTTTTCTATATCCAATGTCCCGAAGGTAAAAAGGTTTCGCTTGATGTATTTGAAGCCCGTTCCAAAATGAAAGGCAGCATCCATAGTGACAAACCAGAAGTCAGTATTGAGCAACATATAGAATCAGATATAGGAGAGGTTCAGTGTAGAAATCTAGAACTGACAGACACAAAAACTATCACCGAATTAGAACAAATCGCCAATAAAAAAGTCCAAAATTTATTTAAAACTACTATTAAAAAGGTACAGAATGAATACAAAAGCGATATTTTTGGATTCGGCGAAATCATCCATCGTTCTAACCCGCAGGCGTGGAAGAAACTGCGAAACAATTGGGATGAGACCTTTGTTAACCTTCCAATAAGCGTAAAGATGGATATTAAGATTCGCCTGTTAGGGAAAGTGACTAACTCTTTCCTAGAAGAGACGAAGTGATGAATTGGAGTGAACAAAACCATGTATAACATCGCAAGGCGCATATTTGTAGGTGGAATCTTTGAGTATCGAGTGTTAACCTATTACTACACTTGGTTTTGTTAAGCGCAGTAATGTTCAGAAGAGCACTGAGCAAAGACTTAATATCACGAAACTAGATGGTTTGGGAGGTTGTGAATATTGGGTATAGTAGTGATTCTCATAGTTGTAGCCATTATAGCAGCCATTGAAGTTCCCCTGATGTGGAGGAAAAAATTAATCAAGGAGATGTGGATTTTCTCATTTCTTCTGTTGCTGGGAACTTTCTTCAGTCTTATTAATGCGTTACATATTTCGTTCTCTAACCCACTGGGATGGATGATATTTATCTATAAACCCGTCTCGGGTATGGTAAATGCCTGGTTATCCTAAAATGGGACTGAACCATTCCCTTGAGATGGCTTAGTCCCCATGATTAAACGACGTTGCCAAATCAGCAAGCGCCCTAAAGTTTGTTGCTAGCCGTTCACGCGCCAGCCAGTAATAGACTTCCTGGCCTCTCTTTTTATGGTCAACAATGCGGGCATCCCGTAGGATTTTGAGATGATGTGAAATCGCTGGCCTGCTTATTTCGAATTCACCTGCAATTTCCCCAACATTCAGCCGACCTTTATTCCCTAATAACGTAACAATCCGAATCCGAGTAGGATCACCAAATGCGGTGAGAAACCGTGTGATGCTGTTGATATCGTTAGGTTTAATCTCTTGCGGTTCTATCTCCCCACCCCGATTCGTAAATAAACTTAAACATACTCACTTGTTGAAACTACAATAAAGACCTCGTAGATTCTCTAACTATTAATTCTGCCGGGAAAATCTGATGCGCATGATTAACCTTCTTATTGATGAGATCAAAAAGAATCTTAATCGTCGCTTCCGCAATCTCTACTACCGGCTGTTTGATGGTAGTAATAGAAGGATTATAATAGAAGGAAATATCCAATCCGTCATAACCAGCAACCGAGTAATCTTCCGGGACTCGCTTGCCCGCTTCAAATATCGCCTTACAGGCGCCGATAGCCATACTATCTGATAAGGTGAAAATAGCGCTGAACTCTTCTCCTAACTCTAGCAATTCTTTTGTAACCGCATACCCATTTTCCATACTGTAACTGTCGATATCTTCTTTCATCCGCCGCACTAGCCGTTCATTATAAGCGATTCCATGATCAGCTAAAGCCTTTTTATACCCTTCATATCTCAACTTACCGATACTTACATCTTCTTCTGGTGCAGTAATGACCGCGATTTTCTCATGCCCTAGATTACATAGATAGTCGACAATTTTATAACTCTCATTAAAGTCATCTACAGATACAGAGGAATAGTCGCTCAAATCAAACTCTTCCGTCATCCCAATCGTACTAAGGACAAATGGAACCGTTAATTGCTGTAATTTCTCTTGAGAGTGTGAGAATAACCCCCCTAAGAAGACAATTCCCTTCAACCGTTTTTCTTTCTCCAGCTCAATCGCCACTTCGATCTCATCTTGATTCTCATCAACTCGTTGTAGGATGAAGGAGTATTTCTTGCGTTGAATCTCTTTTTCGAACACTTTGATCATCGGGCTAAAAAATGGATTGGATATCCCTTTAATCAATACTGCAATCGTTTTCGAATCAGAACGTTTTAAATTTCTTGCACTGTTGTTCGGAACATAATGATTTTCTTTGATAACCCTCATAACCATCGCTTTTGTTTCTTCATTAATATCCGGATGATTGTTAATAGCCCTTGAAACAGTAGTCACGCCAACACCGCATAATTTGGCGATGTCTATAATAGTCAGTCTCTCCATTTCTATCTATCCTTTACTTGTTAGTATCTATCAAACTCCTTAATCCTTATTCAACTTCATAGTCAAAATAAGAAAGCAGGGGATTCCTGATGGTCACCCATCAAGAAAAACACCCTACTCGCTTCTTACATGAATATTAATTTATTTAACGAGGTAGATCAAGCTTAACCCTTAACCGCACCTGCAACGACACCTTCGATGATGTACTTTTGACAAGTCAGGTAGAAAATGATGATTGGCACAATAGCTAAGACCAGCATCGCCATCATAGCTCCCATGTCAATCGATCCGTATCCACCTTTTAGGTACTGGATCGCAATAGGAATCGTTTTATACTCTGTACCAATCAGCAGGTCTGGCAATAGGAAGTCGTTCCATACCCACATTACATTAAGGATAGCTACAGTTACAGCAATAGGTTTCAGGATGGGCAATACCACTTTAAAGAAGGCCTGAGGTGGATTACAGCCATCAATCATTACCGCTTCTTCAACTTCAAGCGGGATAGACTTCACAAATCCGCTAAACATAAACACAGACAGCCCTGATCCAAACCCTAAATAGATTAAGATAATCCCAATCGGATTGTCGAGATGCAGCACGTTTGCGGTCTTAGTCATTGTGAACATAACCATTTGGAAAGGCACGATCATCGAGAATACAAATGCATAATACATCATGCCTGTGAATTTGGACTTCACCCGGGTAATGTACCATGCAGTCATGGAAGTAAATAACACGATCACAGCCACCGAGCATACCGTGATAAACAAGGACATTCCGAAGGCACTGAAAAAATCAATCTTTGCTACACCACTAGTATAGTTCTTTAAACCAACAAATGTAGTCTCATTAGGGAATAAAAACGGCGTATCACTAATGTAGAACTTACCCTTGAAGGAGTTCATCAGAACAATAAAAATAGGAGATAAGAACGCAATGGCCAAGACCAACAAAATGGTGAATATGGAGTAATCTTTTGCTCTAGTCTTTTGCATTAGTTCTCAACCTCCTTTCTTCTAGTAATGACAAGTTGTATTAAGGCGATTAAGGCTACTAAAGCAAAGAATACGACGGCTTTCGCTTGACCGACACCTTCCCATCCTGATTTTCCGTAGAATGTATTGTAGATGTCCAGTGCTAACATGGAGGTCTGCTTAGACGGAGCACCAGCGGTTAATGCTAAGTTCTGGTCAAACAATTTAAATGAATTGGATAAGGTTAAGAATAAACAAATAGTAATGGACGGCATTACGAGTGGAATAGTCACATTACGCAAAATCTTAGAACGTGAAGCTCCATCAATTCTTGCGGCTTCTACTATATCTTTAGGAACATTCTGAATACCTGCAACATAGATAATCATCATGTACCCTATCAATTGCCAATTCATAAGAACGATTAGTCCCCAAAATCCGTACGTTGCATCAGAGGTCAAAGTGACACCAAATTTGTACAAAATCCCATTAAAAATCAACTGCCAGATGTATCCTAATACGATACCGCCTATCAAGTTAGGCATAAAGAAGATCGTTCTAAATACGTTGGTACCTTTTAGCTTTCTAGTTAACAACATCGCCAAGATGAAGGCGAACACATTAATAGTAAGAACAGATAAAACTGTGAATTTAACGGTAAAACCTAATGCATTTAGAAACTCTTGATTCGAAAAAGCTTTAGCGTAATTGCCAAACCCTATCCATGTTGCATCATTGACTGTAGTAAACTCTGTAAAAGACAAATATATACCCAAAAGAAAAGGGATCACAAATGCAATTCCAAAGGCTATTATGGTCGGTAATGCAAAAAGAGCAAAATATTTTTTTATCGATTTTTCCATGGAGTCTTCTCCTATCTCAGTATGGAAAATGATGAAACGTAGCAAGATCCACTCAAATTGTTGCTTAGTGCCACTGAATCCCGAGGGAGCCCAGTGGCACTAAGCTTTTATCTGTATGACAACTGAGAGTTATTCAAGCATCTTTCCATGCATTTATTATTTTGCTTTTTCAGCCTTCCAAGTGTCCTTGAAGATGGTTACAACTTCATCCCAAGTTTTGTTTCCTTGAGCGTATTGCAAGAGGGCATCACCAAAGACGTTTTTGAATTCTTCACTTGGGAATGCTGCGAATGTCCAAGCTACAGAAGTAAGATCTTTTTCCATCCAAGCAGATACTTCTTTAGCAAGTGGATCTGCTGGTTTTTCGCTGTCTTCAAAGGTATTGAATGGAGCGATGAAACCTAGATCGTTAGTTACATAAGCTTTACCTTTTTCACTGGAGAACAACCATTCCAAGAAAGCGATAGAAGCTTGTTGGTTCTCAGCAGATACTTTGCTGTTGATTGCGAAATAGTTTTCTGTACCTACAGCCAGACCTTGTTTTTCTTCGCCTTCCATACCGGTGTAAACAGGCAAGAATTTGATTTCTTCAGCTTTAACTACGTTACCGTCAACATCGTTGATTTGTGACCAAGCCCAGTTACCGTTTTGAACCATTGCTGCGTTACCTAGTGCAAATTCAGCCATGGAGTCAGCTACGGATTTACTACCCAGCAAGGATTCTTTAGTTACAGAGTTCTTGATGTACAGATCGAAAATATTTTTAAATTTATCGTTGTATTTGAATTCAACTTCTTTAGAAGCTAGACCCGCAAGAACGGTGTTGTCAAACTCAGTATTGTCTTTGAATTCATAGTACAACGGCAAGTTTGCAAGGTGAGTCTGCCATCTCCATTGCTCGCCAGCAGCGAGGGAAGTGGAGGCGAATACACCTTTAATGCCCAGTTGGTCTTTTTTAGCCGTCATATCTTCTACTACTGCCTTCAAAGTATCGAAGTTATTGATCTCAGTTGTGGTGGAGATCGATACCGCTTTATCAGCCAAAGCGAAGTATTTCTTCATAATTGCGTCGTTGTAGATGATGCCGTATCCTTCAACTACGTAAGGGATACCATACACGCCTTCACCTTCAGTTACAGCCAAGCTTTTGTCGGACAGATAGCTGTAAAGCTTAGTATCTTTCAAATCCAAGGTGTAATCTTTCCAGGATTGAAAACCAACAGGTCCGTTAATTTGGAAAATAGTTGGCGCTTCAGACTTGGAGATTTCGGATTTCAATTTAGTTTCGTAAGTACCCGCAGCAGCCGTTACGACTTTTACCTTAACCCCTGTTTCTGCTTCGTAATCCTTAGCGATCTTTTCATATATTTCTGCAATCTCAGGTTTGAAGTTCAAGAAATAAACTGACCCTTTTTTACCAGATGTAGCGTTTCCATCATTGGATGCAGAATTATTTTCTTTATTCCCACATCCTGCCGCTAAGACAACAACCATAGACATTACTAACATGAGCCCTAAATATTTTTTGATATTCTTCATTCTTCTTCCCCCTCGTACTTTTTATTAGATTACTTCGCATGAAGACGTTCCGATGCTCTCAGTGAAAATTATGTCAGCGTTTTCATTTGCTTAAGTAATCCCCAGCCTACTTTTTGGTATCCTTATCGGTATCCTTATCGGTAACGTTTTCAATTGAAATATTAGCACACCATTTTGAACTTTTCAATAGCTAATCTTTTAGAATCATTTTATGGAAAAACTGCCCACGGCAAACCTTGCAAGCGTTATAATAGATTCATCCTTATTCATGAATGGTGAATGCTTAGGACATACTAATGGTTAACGACCCATTAAATAACTATGAATAGGTGATTGCATATTTTATCTCTGATCGAACAGTATGAGCTACAATTCTCCAATAATAATTATTTTGGCGATATCGGGGTAGATCCCTCCTACTCGATTGTAGAAGGCTCCCTTCCTGTACTTGTCTCAGCTCCACATGCCATTAACCATTTTCGAGAACATGCTGTAAAACCAGCTGACATGTATACAGGCTCCCTTGCCCTCTTGTTACAAAAGCTCACAAATTGCTACTGTATTTATTCGAATAGCTTCTCCAAAGAAGACCCAAATTACATCTTAGGTGGAGAATATAAGGCTGCGCTACGAGCGCTTGTCAAAGAACATCGCATTCAGTTTGTGATCGATCTGCACGGGGCTTCCAAACTTCGGGAGTTTGATATTGACCTAGGGACACTGTACGGAACCTCTATACGAGAGAATAATTTAAATGACGTCATAGGCATCTTTAACAATAATGGTATTACCAAAGTTCGACAAAATCATACATTTTCCGCTTCCCATCCTGGAACGATTACTTCATATTGTGCTAAGGAATTGTTAGTTCAAAGTATTCAAATTGAAATTAATCGAAATTATCGTAACCCGAATGCGTTTGATTTATTCCAAAAAACCATTCATTCCCTTGAACAAATCATTAAACTATTGGGCGGTGTCTGACATTATTATCGAGCAAACCTTTACTATTCTAGACAAACAAAGCCTTCAACCTCGTGAAGAAATCACAATGAACTCTGAAGAGTTAAAGGAATTAGGTTTAGTCCAGCATATCTTCGTTGATCTTACAGCAGAGAATGGTGTGAAAGTCAGCTGTTTAATTTTATCGGCAGATGAGGTGCCAAGAGGTACAATCCAATTATCCAAGCGGGCAAAGGACAAGCTCGGGGACTGCCTCACTACAGGATTAACTATAACGAAGCCAGAATACGACACAGTTCTTCGGGGAATTCCTAAAGTGGACGAGATTGCCAAACCCTATGTAAAAGCCTGTCCAGCACTCGTCCGTAAATATACGAATCAAGTGGAACTAATCAATCCCACAAACGGCTTCCGGGTAAACCTAACTTTACGAGAAGATAGCACAGCCAAACCGAATACCCTTTACTTCAACAGATACATCATGTTATTGCTTGAAACCCATTCCGAGGGGCATGACCCATTAATCATTACTCGCGCTAGGACGCGTTCCCAACCCAAGCCAGGTATACATAAACTTATCAATCAACTGATCCAACGGCCCTTAAGTGCATTAGGGAACTTTTTTATTGGCAAAAGAGAGCTCACCCTCAGAGTGGGCCATCCTTACCCTTTTGATGAGCACCAGAATTTATGCAGAATTCATCCGAATGTTAGAAAACTGCTAGGCATGGAAGAAACAGATCAGATCGTGATCTCCTATAATTTAAAACAAATCACCATCCCCATCTTAGACATCGATACGGAGCATATTGCCCAGTCGGTCAAGCTTCATGCGGATAATGAGCAGCTTAAATTTATCGACAGCCACTTATTTATCGGAATCACCGCCTTATCGCGTAACGAGTTAGAAATTCCAAGCATCGGCACATCAGTTACCGTAAAAAGAAGTATGTACTCCTTATTCCTAAAGCACTTAAACAAACTGGTCTTACCTGTTATCGCTTTGTTGTTCACCATAGTACAGCTATATAAAGATTTGAACTGGAGCATCGCTCTGACCGTCATCATTTCTCTTGTGTTACTTCCGATTATCATCTACACAACACTATCTGAGGAACGCGCCAAAATTAATTAAATGGAGGGATTTCCGTGGAATTCACTTCACAATCCCAAGTTGAAGATATGATCTACAGCTCTTATCTAAGAGCCATTAACAACATTACACAAACTTTGGATGAAGAAGTTAGAAAACCGGAGTTAACCAGAGTATTACTGGATGCAGTTGGAAGTCCGGATCGTAATCAAAAATACATACTGGTCACAGGCAGTAAAGGTAAAGGCTCCACCTCTAGATTTATCTCCTCTCTGTTAAGTCACTTGGGATATAAAGTGGGGTTATTCACCTCCCCTCACCTGGTGGATTTCAACGAAAGAATCCGGGTCAATGGGCAGGCAATAGCCACCGAAGATTTTGTACGATTAGGTAATGTAATTCGCGGGGGCTTCCACCAGATTGAGGAGCAGCTTGCTGCTGACGAATATCAAGGTCCGGTTGGGGTTGCTTTGGCTATTGCGGCTTTGTACTTTAAGGAGAAGGGTACAGATATCAATGTGATTGAATGCGGTAGAGGGGGAAGGTTTGATGACACCAATGTCCTGAGCAATGACTGGGCTGTCATTACCCCAATTATGGAAGAGCATGTAGCCCATTTGGGACCTGATCTGAGCAGCATTACACTGCACAAGCTGGGGATTGTCAAAAACAACACAACAAATGTCTATGTTAGCAAACAGAAATCGGGAGTTCTTGCGATCATGAAGGACAACCTCTCCTCCAACCCTGTGCAATATTATGAAGAACAGTTTTTAGCTGAATCTATCACAACCACTTCTATCGGGACTACTTTTGATGTCCGGACGAAGCAAGCCATTTATCCATCCTTGACCCTCCCGCTATTGGGACAGTTTCAAGCGGTCAATGCTGCTAGCGCAGTGTCACTTTGTGAAGAGATTACAGGGGGACCCTTGGATCAGGAGATCGTACACCACTGTTTTGAACAATTACAATGGCCGGGGCGTTGTGAAGTTATCTATCATGACCCGCTGACGATTATTGACGGAGCTATTCATAGAGATTCTGCAAGCTATCTGGCTGAACTTATTCAATTAGTGAATCCTGAGCGCAGCCGTACCGTCACATCCATCATCGGTGTCCCTAAGGATAAAGATTACACAGGGGTCATCGAAGTCATGAGCACAGTCTCGGATCAACTAATCGTAACCAAACCCGATATAAGCCATCTATTTTTCCCTACGGATGCCCTGCTAATCGCCAAAAGTTTTCTCAAAAAAAGTTCCGAATTCCCTTGTTTAGAGGATGCTCTTACGTATCTTAAAGAACAATCACCTTCGGAGATTATTGTAATCGTGGGTACGCAAACTCTAATCGGAAATGCCAAAAGATTATTCGGGCAATCGCTGCTGAATATCGGCTTATAACTGATTCATACGCTGAAGAATAACTTCCCTGTAAAGGTCTGAGAGGCCAGGTACTTCACTTGGATTTTGCTTGCAATATTCATCTAACATCACCTTATGGTTGACCTCAATCACCATCAAGCCTTGATTTGTCTCTAAGATATCTACTGAGCAGAAATCAAGGCCCAGCGCTTTAGAGGTCCGGGAGGCAAGCTCCGCCAGCGCCTCTTGTTTGGCCTGATCTTTCACCTCAATCGTAACAGCCCCGTTAATCAAATTATGCTTCCACGAACGAACTCTTTTTTTGCCAAGGAATACACGCGCCTGATGATTAAAGGTTACAATTCTATACTCAATCTCCGCTTCATAATAAGGACCTATTGCCCCATTAAGCTGTAAAGAAAATAATAAATCGAGCTTTTCGTGCAGATCGGCTATCTCATTGATTTTGTACACATGCTTTCCCTGCGCCCCGTTATCCTGCTTCATAACTACCTCCCCATTGCGCGCTTGGAAATAACGCTCAGCCAATGGATAAGGATTCAAATTGCTAAATTTGGAGTCAGGATGCGGCAAATAAATATGTTCTACGGCTGGGATATTCGCCTTATGCAAAACATCATAAGTTAGAGATTTACTCATGGCAATAATCGTAGAAGCACTGTTGTTTAGTCCGATCTCAGCGTCTACCATCACAAATGATTTCACTCCATCTGTCGCTCTATATACGAAATTTGGTGTAATTTCCTCAAAGCTAATCCCTGAGGCTGTAACAGAATGCTGGATCATTTTTAAGTAAGGTCTAGTCGTCATTCAGTTTCCTCATTTCTAACAAAATATGACCAAACCTAATCATAGCATGAGAAATATCAATCAAAAAATAATAATATTGCGTTATAATAGTTAACACAATAATCTCTCAAATCTTGTTCTAGGTCCATTTTTCACAAAAATAGCAGAATACATGTTACGTTTAATAACTGATAGCGCTTTTATAGTTAAAATAAGTGTTGATTATTTAGTGATCATCCTCTATGATAAGCTTATTAAAGCGAATCAAAAAGTTAAAGCGATTAAACTTTAATCTCTAGGCGCCTAGTATTATTGCTAATTAATAGTGTTAGTTTGATTAAAAGTTAAAGCGCTTATACTTTTAAAACGAGAGGTTGGTGTGTCATGATCAATCGCGAGAACAGGCGGCAGACGTTCTACATGTATCTGTTCATTTCTCCTTGGATTATCGGCTTCCTAGTATTCGCCCTTTATCCTATCTTATCATCGCTTTACTTCAGCTTTACTGATTATGACATCATACACCCACCTAAATTTATCGGGCTCGCTAACTACACAGAGATGTTTCACAATGACCTGTTCTGGAAATCGGTGGTTGTCACGCTGAGATATACCTTCATCGGTGTACCTATCCAGCTTGCGCTCGGTCTTGGCTTTGCGCTATTGCTCCACCAGACCATTCCTCTGCGCGGCTTTTTCAGAACAGCAATGTATTTTCCAAGCATGGTATCCGGCGTGGCCATGTCCCTGCTGTGGTACTGGATCTTCAACCCGCAGATCGGGCTCTTCAATTACATCCTTTCCTGGTTCGGTATTCATGGACCGGCTTGGCTGATGAACCCAGACACTGCGCTATATGCCTTGATTATCATGACTTTCTGGACAGCAGGCTCAGGAATGATTTTATTCCTCGCAGGTCTGCAAGGCGTACCGGCAAGCTTGATCGAAGCCGCTAACCTTGACGGTGCTGGGCGCTTCAGAATCTTCCTGAACATTACCTTACCGATGATCTCTCCCGTGCTGCTCTTCCAACTAATTATGGGACTGATCGATTCCTTCCAAGTCTTTACCCAAGCTTTTGTCATGACTCAAGGGGGGCCGAATTACTCTACCTGGTTCTATGTCTATAATCTCTACACCAGTGCTTTCAAAGAATATCGTGCCGGTTATTCCTCAGCCTTGGCATGGGTGCTCCTTATCGTAGTTATGCTGTGCACCGCACTAATTATGAAATTGTCTAACCGTTATGTTCACTATGAAGGAGGCGGACGCAAATGAGTACAGTCAGAGCGCTAAGCCCCCGGACTAAAGGAACAAAACGCCGCCGGAAAGCGGAGCCTGTTAAGATTTTCAGCTTTATTACTCTAGTAGTTACAACATTTCTGATGCTGCTTCCTTTGTTCTTCATGGTCTCCACTTCACTTAAGTCCAAACGCGAGATGCTGAAGTTCCCACCCACCTTTCTTCCGGAGAGCTGGCAGTGGAGCAATTACACAGAAATATTTGATACCCTGCAGTTCGGTACACTTTATAAAAACAGTCTGATTATCGCCGGCTTTAGTGTTGTGGGAACCTTGATTTCTTCGGCGCTAGTCGCCTATGGATTCGCCAGATTCAGAGGTACAGGTAATCAGGTGTGGTTCATCCTGCTGCTGAGCACCATGATGTTACCCTATCCAGCCATTATGATTCCGCAATTTGTACTCTTTTCGCAAATGAACTGGATCGATACCTTTTTACCCTTGATCGTGCCTGCTTTCTTCGGTTCAGCCTATAATATTTTTCTGCTGCGCCAATTCTTCTCTACATTGCCTGAAGAGCTGTTTGATGCCGGACGCATTGATGGCTGTGGCGAAATACGAATGTGGGCTACCATAGCAATCCCACTCTCCAAACCTGCACTTGCAACCGTAGCTATCTTTGCTTTTATCTACAACTGGAATGATCTGCTTACGCCAGTGCTTTACTTAAGCTCATCAGATAAGTTCACGCTACCCGTCGGGATGGCTTCTCTCACCTCATCGAGGTTCCGCATTCCACCTTGGCATCTGCTGATGGTTGCTTCGGTTCTAGCTATGGTCCCAATCGTTACGCTGTTTGCTGTAGCCCAGAAACAGTTCGTCGAAGGGATTGTACTTACAGGGATTAAGTAATAATCCGCCATCCGGCGGCCAAATATACTTGAAATCATGGAGGGTTTAGCTAATGAACAAGAACAGGAAAAGTATTGCGCTTTTACTTGCAGCAACCATGCTCGTTGTTCTAGCCTTATCAGGCTGTAGCGGCGGCAAATCGGCGGGTAACGCCCTATCTGAAGGAAACGGTGGCTCTACTAATTCTGGAGGCAAAGCAGAAACGGTAACGATTACCCATTACACAATAGATTCAGAAGACCGCACATTTGTCGAAAAATTAATCCCTGACTTCGAGAAGCAGCATCCGAATATTAAAGTGAAAGTGGAAAAAGCGCCATATGAGCAGTTCGACAGCAAGTTGCAAACGCTAATTGCCGGCGGCAAATCGCCCGACGTGACAAGTCACTGGGGGTATGGAGGTTTCGCAGAATACTACAATAAGGGTATGTTGCTCGATATGACCGACCTTATGAAAGAGGATGGTTTCAAGGCAGAGGATTATAGCATCCCAGAGAATCTGATGAGCATCTACAAGGTTAAAGATCACACTTACGGCATCCCGGTCAATATGTATGTCACCTTGATGCTCTATAACAAAGACATGTTTGATGCTGCCAAACTGACTTATCCAACAAGCGATTATGAAGATAAGAGCTGGACGTTTGAAAAAATGGTCGACGAAGCTAAACAAATGACGCTTGTATCCGATGATATCGCCAAAACTCAATATGGCGTAGACTTCACTTGGTCCGAACGCGATATGCGGCCGTTATATTTTGGAGCGGAGCCTTACTCAGAGGATACATGGACTAATGGCGGCGTACCTTCCGAGACTTATTTTGACTCCCCTGAAGTGATCGCTGCCTACAATAAGCTTTTTGATCTTGTCTTTAAGGATAAAGTCTCTCCTTCTTCCGAATGGAGCAAAAGCGTAGCTGGACAGAACGGTGATCCCTTTGTTGCTGGTAAAATCGGCATGTCTATCGGAGGCTCATGGAACCTTGCAGGCGCAAATGACTTCCCCTTCAAAATTGGCGTTGCCGCTGTGCCTTGGGGAGGCAATGATAAGGTACGCAGCACCCTTTATGTCGATCCGCTGCTGATCTTGAAGGACTCCAAACATCCGAAGGAAGCTTTTGAATGGATCAAATACCTGATCACAAGCGATGTACAGGAGAAATCCATTGAGCTTAGTGGCGGTAACCCACCAGTCAACACCGAAGCTGCAGAAGCTTACTATAAACATTTTGAAGGTATCGATCCACAGGATATCAAAAATGTCTACGAGGGTGCTGTTAACTACGGCTTCGAATCCTACAACCACTTAATTACCAACTACTCGCAAATTAATGACATGTTCATTAATGAATTGCAGCCAGTAGAAACTGGACATAAGACGGTTGAAGAGGTGATGGCGACGATTCAGAAGAAAGTTACAGAGATCATTCAGCGATAACTGTTTGGCAGGTATACCGCCCCTTTAGGGACGGTATACCTGCGTGAAATCATACGTTTAGCGGACAGTCTGCCAACCCTGTATACTGGAAGTAGAAAACAGGATCGGAAAATCTGCCGTGAGGAGAATTAAAGATGAAAGTGAGTATTTTTGATGTAGCCAAAAAATCCGGATTATCCGTTGTAACCGTATCCCGGGTGTTAAATGGGGCCGAATCGGTGCGCGAGAATAATCGCCAAAAAGTGCTGGAGGCAATTAAAGAGCTGGATTACCGCCCTAATGCTGCAGCACGCAGTCTGGCAAGCGGTAAGACGGGAATTATCGGTATTATTGTCACTACCCTGCAAGATTCCTTTTTTGACGCAGTGGTCAAAGAGCTGAATGAAATATTAGCGATGCATGGTTATTTTTTAGCGATATCCATCTCAACAGGCATCGAATCGGATGACAGCCATTATTTAATTCAGGAGGATCGTGTAGACGGTTTAATTCTGCTCTCTCCGATGGAAGAGGACAATTATATTGTGGAGTTAAAACGGCGGGGTATCCCTTATGTGCTGATAGATAATCAGAAGCCCGAAAATGATACCTACTCCATCACGATCGACAACTTCAAGGGGGGATATGCAGCTACGCGTCATCTGCTGGAGCTGGGACATACTTCAATCGCTCATCTCTGCGGTCAGGAAATGTTTCGGAGTACGCGGGAGCGGCGCAGTGGATTCCTACAGGCGCTTCAGGAACAAGGGCTGGCCCCCTTTGAGATCGTACCAGGTGATTTCGATATTGGGATGGGATACGATACCTGCAAACGTTGGCTGAAGGAAGGAAAGCTGCCCACCGCCGTATTCGCCGGGGATGACAATATCGCGCTAGGAGTCATCAATGCCCTGATGGAAGCGGGTATTCAGGTACCCGAAGAGGTGGCAGTGGTCGGCTATGACGATCATTATATTGCTTCACAGCTTCATCCACATCTGACAACAATACGTCAGCCTGCGGATAAAATCGGGCTGGCAGCCGCGGATATGCTGCTCAAACGCATCTCTGGAAAGATGAAACGCGGAGCCGGGATGCGGATTGATCCGGAACTTATCGTACGTGAGTCTACCGGAGCTGAGTAGATTAAATTTTATACACTAGGAGTGACGACCATTGACTTACTACTTGGGGATCGATGGGGGAGGCACGAAAACCTATGCTCTGCTAAGCGATGAACATGGCAATGTTCTTGGTAAAGGCAAGAGCGGTAACGGCAACCACCAGACAGGCGCCCTTGAGGCCGCCAACAGTATTCAAGAGGCCACATTCGGGGCACTGGCTGAAGCCGGACTCCGGTTGGAAGACATCCAGCATACCTATCTCGGACTTGCCGGTGCTGATCGCGAGGCCGACTACGCTATTCTCCATCCGATGATACGCCAGATAGGATTCACCAAATACACCATTAACTGTGACACTATGATCGGTCTACGCGCCGGAACGAATCGCCCATATGGAGTCGCGCTCATCTGCGGCACCGGCACCAATTCAGCAGGCAGAAACCTGCAGGGAGAGCATTATCAATGCGGCGGCTTTGACTATATGTACGGTGATTTTGGCGGAGGTGGCGCACTCAATATTGAGGTGTTTCGTTCCGTTATCCGAGCTTGGGACGGCCGGGAACAGCCCACCCTCTTAACAGGCTTACTGCTACAAATGCTAGGTTATGAGGAAGTTGGGCATATGTTTCACGATTTCCTCGATCATTGGAAAAAAGTCCCTGTAAATGTTGCTCGCCTGCTCTTTGAAGCAGCAGCTGAAGGCGATGCCGTAGCGTTGGAGATTTTACATCGGCAAGGGGTTGAACTAGGTAAGTCTGCTGCAGCTATCATTCACAAGCTAGGCATGGAGCAGGAGACCTTCGATGTGGTGCTGGCAGGAAGTCTGCTAACCCGAGGGGATCGCGGTTGGATTCGCCAGCCTATCGAGAAAGCTGTACATGCTGTAGCCCCTCAGGCAACCGTGGTTACCCTTGCCACAGAGCCTGTAGTCGGTGCAGTATGGTCAGCTATGGATCAAGATGGATTGGTCCTTAGTAGTGAAGTATATGACAAAATGCGGAAATTTCAGGATTATGAATCGATCAAACAAACTACAAGACAGGAGTGATTAATCTTGGCAGCTAACCAAGGATTAAAGATTGCAGTTATCGGTGGAGGTTCTTCGTATACCCCAGAATTAGTAGAGGGATTCATTCTTCACTATAAAGAACTTCCCGTGCGCGAATTATGGCTTGTAGATATTGAGCCTGGTCTTCGCAAGCTGAATATTGTAGGTAATTTGGCAAAACGTATGGTGGATAAATCCGGCCTTCCGATTGAGGTTCATCTGACAACAGACCGCCGTAAAGCTATCGAAGGCGCCGACTTCGTCAGCACCCAGATGCGTGTCGGCATGCTTGATGCCCGTGCCCGTGATGAGTCGATTCCGCTCAAATATGGCGTTATTGGCCAAGAAACAACAGGTCCTGGGGGAATGATGAAAGCACTGCGCACCATCCCTGTTATTCTGGATGTATGCCGTGATATCGAGGAACTGGCTCCCAACGCATGGCTGCTCAATTTCACTAACCCTGCTGGGATGGTCACCGAAGCCGTTCTGAAATATTCTAAGGTTAAAAGTATTGGCCTGTGCAACGCACCTATCGGCCTGATCAAGCAAGTCTCTGCCAAATATAATGTAGCAGCAGACCGCGTATATGCCGAATTTGTGGGCCTCAACCACTTGCACTGGATTACTCGTATCGATGTTGAAGGTGAAGACAAGCTGGATGATATGCTTGCAGATACAACCAGCTACAGCGCTAAGAACGTACCGGCAAGAGAATGGAACCCGGAATTCCTGCAATCCCTTCATGCACTGCCCTCATACTATTTAAAATATTTCTATATGACCGATGCCATGCTCGAAGAGCAGATGGAATCCCATAAACAAGGCATTAACCGTGCTGAAGTCGTCAAACGTGTAGAAGAAGAGCTCTTCGAGCTTTATGGCAATCTAGAGCTAAGCGAGAAGCCGAAGCAGCTGGAACAGCGCGGCGGTGCTTTTTACTCAGAAGCAGCTGTTAATCTCATGAGATCGCTCCATAACGGATCAAACGACATTCAGACCCTAAATGTCGCTAACCGCGGCATATTGGACTTCCTGCCAGATGACGCCAGCATTGAAGTGAACTGCGTGGTCACCAAAAACGGCCCGCTACCTCTGCCACTGACCAAAATTCCAACCATGGCTAAAGGACTCATTCATGCTGTCAAAACCTATGAACAGCTGGCGATTGACGCCGCTGTAACCGGAGATCGCGCCCTTGCCCTTCAGGCGCTCGCACATCACCCGCTTGTTCCGTCCGTGGACGTAGCGATTCGGATGCTGGACGAAATGCTGGAAGCTAATAAAGAGTTCCTGCCGAACTTTTTTGCGAATTAATTCATACCTCCTATCGAGAAATAACTAAAAGAGACCGAACCCGGTCTCTTTTTTTTCTTGTTATAAATCTTAAATAATCCTCTAAATATAGTGAAGTCACAGCGAGCAATTGATTCTCCCCTAACAGGAGGTTTTATACTTGGATTCAGTACAGCAGCCAGAAAAGAAAACCAAGGAGGATTATAGATTATGAGATTACTTGAAATCACACTTGTCTTATTTAATGTATTGTTGTTGGGTTGGCTAACCTTAGGACGGCCCAAAACACAGCGCGGGTGGCTGATCGGCGGCGGGATTTCTACTGCTTTACTGCTTATCCATGCATTCGTGGAAGGGTTGCGGTGGCCGATGATTCCAGTGTATCTGATCACACTGTGGGCAATCGTGGGCGGAACAAGACTTTTCTTCCGATCCGCAGCAAAGGCAGCAAGAAAACCGCAACGGCGTTGGAAAACACTAGTGCTGACTGGAGTTGGGGCGGTTTATGCTGCCATTTCCATTGCTTTGCCCCTCCTGTTCCCTGTATTTTCTTTTGCGGAGCCCACAGGTCCTTACAAGATAGGAACCGTCACCTACCATTGGACCGATTCTGCACGGGAAGAAAAGTTCACGGAAACATCCGGTGACTCCCGTGAATTAATGGTGCAAATCTGGTATCCAGCAAGTTCGGAGGCTACAGGGAGCCCAGCGCCATATTTATCTGATCCGACTCCGTATGTAGAAGGACTACATGAATTTTTACAATTGCCGGAGTTTTTATTCTCAGGATTAAAACTGGCCAACACCCACGCTATTGCGAATGCCGGTTTGGCAGATACGGAAACTAAATATCCGGTGCTTCTTTTCTCGCATGGATTTATGGGCTACAAAAATCAGAACACCTTTCAAGTCGAGCAATTGGCAAGCCACGGCTATATTGTCGTAGGGATTGAACATGCTTATAGCAGCGTAGCTTCGGTATTTCCAGACAAGTCTGTGGTGAAGTTTGATTCAGAAGGAAAAACAGGCTATGAGCAAATGAAGTATTCTTTTATGGATCGGCGTAATGAAATCTGGGTAGAAGATACTAAGTATGTGCTGGATCAAATGGAGGCCTTATCTGCGGACGATCCTAGTGGTCTGTTTACAGGCCGGATCGATCTTGAACATATGGGCATGTTCGGTCATTCCTTTGGGGGAGCCACAACGGTGCAGATGCTGATAGAGGATCAAAGAATTCAAGCAGGCATTGATATGGATGGGGTGCTTTACGGTGAAAAGCGGATTCCTGCAGACGGCTTGAAGAAACCTTTTCTGCTCATGAGTGCCGATGACACCTTAAAAGGAGTAGACCAAACCAGCGATGCTGAAATCGCCGCACTAGGGACGGATAGGAAAGAGATTACAGCCTACTATAATGAGCTATTCGCACGGTATGAGCCAGTAACTGCAGGCGGGAACTATTGGCTGACCTTCAAACACAGCAAGCACATGAGCTTCTCAGATCTATATCTGCTTACCCCCTTGTTTGAATGGATGGAAGATGTAGATGTGCGCGGAACACATGAGCTGATTAATGAGTATACGCTGGATTTTTTTGACCATTATTTAAAAGGACAGCCCTTGCAATATTTGAATAACAACCTGGGAGACCATCCGAAGTATACACTTCAACAAGGTGCGGAATGAGAATTCTCCTGCGCAAGCTTCCATTCTAGCCCTTCCATCAGCAAGGCGTTGCCTCTCACAATAACATCCCATTTGGGATTGAGGAGCAAGCATAGTTTATTAAAGCGTTCTATCCGTTCGGTAGCAGCAGTTTGCATCAAATGAGCATATTGGCGGAAAAAGGCAGCTTTATCGCGGAACTGATCTGGACCTGCATACATCATCACAAAATCTTCAACAATTGCCTGTACAACAGCGCTGTCTGCTGATAGTTTTTGTTGCAAGGCTGCTTCCACCCGAATTCGGATATTCTCCAGCGTCCGAATCCAAACCGCAGCGGGAACGCGGGGATGTCTAACCATATTGAAAAAAGGCAGCTCAAATCGGACAAGCTCCTCCATGTACTGTGTATCGTTCATAAGTGCTTGTAGTTGGTTCCAAGCTACGGTTTGCGCGGCTGTCACTTTGACTTCATTCATAATATATTTATTGAACAAATATAAAAAGGTATCCCGCCATTCGGACGGCAATTGACCGAGCGGCTGTATTTCTTCTATTTTACTGGAGATGAACTGGGTTCGCTTATCAGCATTCATGGACAAAGAGTCCACCAGCTCATTCATGTAATCCATGGAATCACCTGTTGAGACATGCTCTTGGGCTTGGCGCAGAATCGAAATCATATTGGTCAGCGTACTGACCTGGGTCTCCAAAGCTTCAATCTGCCAGTTGAGTGCTGTAGTGAGCTGGATTTCTCCAGCGATAACTTGGCGAATCTCGTCAATGCCGAAGTCCAAATAACGTAACGTTGTGATCAGCCGCAGGCGGGAAATATCTTCAGGAGTATATAAACGGTGCCCGCCTTCGCTGTGGCTGGATGGTTTCAATAGATCGATATCGTCATAATAACGAACGGTTTTAATGGTTGTGCCCAGCAGCTTAGCCACCTCGCCGATGGTTTTCGTATCTTTACGCAAGTGATCACCCTTTTTGATGGAATCATACGATGTTGGAATGGATTGTACCGAAAGGAACGACAGCTTTCAATTTGCTTGTTGCTGATACTCGCTACCCAAGCAAAGATGGATAAAGCATCTTGGTAATTTGCACTTAGCCAATTCGATATCGGATACAGCTGACCTTAAAGCGGCTTTTTCCCACTTTTAGAGTGCTATCGGACCCCACAGCAGTTGTTAGCGTGAACACCACTCAATATGATCACTTTCTACTTGAATAGCGGCGCTGGGGTCCGAAACTCTGCTCCAAAGGCTAAAAACTAGCAAATAACGTCATCTAGGTCCGCATGACTCGGCCGAAGATTGCACCAGAAAATGTGTTCGGATATTTATAGAGAAACCAGGGATTACTGACCTTTTATTATAGATGGCTCCCAGCATTTCGACCATTATTATCCACTCATTTATTGCTGCGCTCTCAGCGTATTTCTTGCATTACCTGTTCAATGCCAGAGCGAATATCCGGCTCTTTTACACTGGATACATTAAGCTTTAGAATCTTCTCTTTATTAAAAGAGGGCAGATACCCGCTGTCCGCCATTTCGATGCGAATGAACTTTTTTTGCAGACGTTTGATCATCTGTTCTGTCTTTACGCTGTCACTAAGCTTCAGATACGTATGCACACCAAGCTGGCCGGTTGGATGGTAGGAATAATGCTGTGCTGTCGCTGTATCTAACTCTCTCATAATCGATTCATGGAGCAGCGCGGATCTTTTTTCGTAGCAGGAACGCATCTTTTTTCGGTGGCGCTCGAACATTCCGCTTTTCAGATACAACTCCAGGGCAGCCTGAGACAGCATAGAGCTATCTATATCCATCAGTCTTTTGAATCGGTTAAAAGAGTCACACAGGACCTCTGGCAGTACAGCGACACCGACACGCAGGCCCGGAAATATAATTTTGGAAAAGCTTTTTAAATAGATCACATGGGAAGCATCGTCATAAGCGTAGATCGGATCCTCTTTTGCATCCTGCTCCAAGTCCGCCATGTAGTCATCCTCAACGATGTATACATCGTATTTAGCTGCTAGCTGAGCAATCGCCTTCTTCTGGGTACGGGTATAGGAGACGCCAAGCGGATTATGAAATCGCGGGACGGTATAAAAGAACTTGAACTGGCCTGTCTTAAATAACCGCTCTAATTCATTCAAGTCAATCCCAGCATCCGAACGCTTTATCCCCTCTGTCTCAATGCCATACGTCTTCAGATATTCCATAAACAACGGGTAACCCGGCTGCTCAATCAGCACTCGCTGCCTGCCATTCGGAAAAGGAATTCGGGTCAATACGCCAAGCGCCTGCTGCACACCTGAGGTAATAAAAATCTGATCCGGATTGGCAAATACCTGATAAGAAGCCAGATGGCGCTGCATTTCACGAATAAGAGAAGGAAGCCCCTGCGGCGTTCCATAGATGAACAAGTCATTGCGATACATATCAATCGCTTTATTAATACAATGTTGGAAATCCAGATACGGAAAAATATCCGGGTCGGGTGCAGACACCGTAAAATCGATCCAATGTGCACCTTCGTCTTTTCGCTGTCCGCTTCGTTTCATGACATAATAACCACTTTTTGAGGCGGCATAGATTAAATGTTTGTCCTGAAGATCCTGCAACGCGCGAATAACCGTACTTTTACTACATCCATAACGTAAGGACAACTCCCGGATAGACGGTAATTTATCCCCCTCACGATACGTATCCTCGGCGATTTGCAATTCCAGCTCGTTGATTAACTCCGAATACTTATACATCCCTTTCACCTTCCTCCAAGCTTATTCTGTACCGGTACAGATGAATAATAATTACATTGTAGCACAGCTACTCTAGCCTTAGAATAAAGAGCAGAACAGGACCGGTACCTAAATGCGCGCAACACTTTGGAGGTCTTTACTAATGAATACATCTTCTACTCAAAAAGCGATAGCAGCAGCTGTCTTGAATGCTATTATTGTCGGGTTTTCCTTTATATTTGTAAAAATGGCCCTAACCGTCTCGGATCCTTTTGATACGCTAGCTCATCGCTTCACGTTATCTTTCCTTGCCGCTTCTTTATTTACTTTTCCAGGGTGGGGGCGGGTGAAGTTTGGAATATCCAAGGCCGCAGTGATCATCCCACTGGCTTTAATGTATCCAGCGTTGTATTTCACCCTTCAAGCGTATGGACTTCTGTATACAACCTCCGCTGTAGCGGGTATTATTCAGGCAACAATGCCCATCTTCACCATCCTTTTGGCGGCGATGTTCTTAAAGGAAACCACGAGCAGCTTCCAAAAGATCTCTACATTAATCTCAGTTGCAGGCATTATTCTTATCTTTGCCATTCCAGGTTTGAGTATCTCTTCTTCTAGTCTTTGGGGCGTCTTGCTCATCCTAATCTCAGCTTTATCCCTTGCCGGTTATAATGTTGCGGCTCGGAAGCTGACACTTACCTGGAGTCCCAAAGAACTTACCTATATGATTACTTTGTTCGGATTTATATTTTTTAATGGACTGGCGATCATTAAGCATGGTTCGGCAGGAACCTTGGATCAGTATTTCACACCCTTTCAAGAGCCCAAATTTATATTCTCCATGCTCTATCTCGGCGTACTCTCCTCCCTCGTGACCTCCTTCCTCTCCAACTATGCTTTATCACGGATGGAAGCTTCACGCGTGAGCATTTTCGGCAGTCTTTCAACAGTTGTCTCTATTCTCGGTGGTGTACTTCTGCTGAATGAGCAACTGGAATGGTACCATTGGACTGGTACAGTGATGATCATCGCCGGGGTGATCGGTGTGAACTGGCGGAAGCAAGTAAGGGCCAAAGGCAAAGCGTGAAGATTGATATGCATACAAAAAAGACACCCCGCGAGGTGTCTTTTATCTTTACCCTTTTCAGTATCTCTATTCTGTATCAAGCCTCGCTAATCGCCGTTATTTGGCTGTTTCAAGCTCCTTGATCTTCTCTTTATATTGATCCAACAGATTAGCTAAAGCTTCCTTGATCACAATCGCATCTTTGGATTTAGCGGCACTATTCAGATCATCTTGGGCTTTGAAAAAAGCTTTATCCGCGTCGCTAAGATCTGGAATGGAAATAGCAATTGAAGTCGCGTCTACAGCTTTAATTGAAGTAGTAATATTGCTATCTACCTTCATATCATCGACTACAGGTACTACTTCAAGGTTACGACCAGCTTCAATATATCCCGCAGGTAGAGCTTCGGTGGATAGTATTTCTTTTGATAATTGAACTCCCTCCACCAGTTCCGCAGGCACAAGCTCGGCAACTCCGGTTACACTAAATCCAGCAACCTTATAATACTGATCCAAGGTGTTCTTCCAGTCTTCTTGGGTATTAGGTGCGTAGGTCTTAGCCAACTCCAGGGGATCTACCCAATCAATAGTGGTCACTTTAGTGGCAATTGTTCCTTTAGAGGCAGCAGTAACCACCGCTGCGGCCGTTGTTTTCGTGTTTCCGTCTTGTGCTCCACTTGCTGCGTTCGTTGCAGACGGTGCAGCAACGGCGGACACTAGCAGGGCGGACAGCGCTAACTTTTTAAATAACATCTGTTGATTCATAAATACAACACTCCTCGTCGATTCGAATGATCTTACAAGACCAAGCTTACAAAAGGGGTGTGGCAGAACATTGGTTAATTTGTGGAAAAACGATGGCAGCCACCCCTACCCACCTCTGGATTGATATACTTGTAGGAGAATAATCTGGAGGTAACCCGAAATGAATAATCCATACCTCATTGCCGTAGTCGACGATGATGAACATATACGCAATCTTGTTGAAGCTTATTTACAAAAAGAAAATTACCACACCATCGGCCTTGGCAGCGCTGAGGAAGCATGGACCTTGTGGCAGACAAGCCCCCCGGATATGTGGGTACTTGATGTTATGCTCCCCGGCATGGATGGTTATGAGTTCTGTAAAAGGATTCGTAACGAAGCCGAAGTACCGATTATTATGATCTCCGCAAGAGATAATGAAGTGGATAAAATATTAGGATTGGAGCTTGGCAGTGACGATTATCTAGTCAAGCCGTTCAGTCCTCGTGAGTTAGTCGCCCGGATCAAACGGCAGCTTCAACGCTGGTACAAACTGAGTAATCAGGCCGAAAAGTTGCACAGTCAGGCCACTTCCACCCGTCTTGAAATCGACCAGCTTCTACTATTGCCGGAAGAAAGACGTGTATTCTGGTGTGGTGAAGAGGTGGACTTGACCAGCAAGGAATTCACCATGCTAAAAGTATTCGCGGATGCCCCTAACCGGGCATTTACAAGAGATGAGCTGCTGAGCTATGTGTGGGGAGACGATTATTTTGGAAGTGATCGCGCCGTGGATCATCTAATTAAACGGATGCGCAAAAAACTGGAGCATTTGCCCATTGAGGCAGTATGGGGGCACGGATACCGCATGAGAACAGATGGGGGTGAGCATACGAATGAAACTAGCACATCAGATTAATTTAGCCTTTAGTATTGCATTGGTATTGCTACTATCTATTACTGCTGTCGTGATCCATTTTGTACTACTCAACCATTTTGTCGGAACACAAAAAGAGGATTTAAGAACCATTGGTGCGGCGATGTCAGCTACATTGACTGAAGAAAGTAAATACATCGGGGAGATTGGCACTCAGCTGGAAGCTCTGCCCGTGACCATACCTTCTCTAAGCACTGCAGGCGTCGAAGCCATTCTTAGCGATGAAACAGGAAAAGTCTTGTCCACATCATCAGAGATGAGTTCAATTGCAATAAACTACGATGCCAAGAGTGTCACAGGCCAAGCCACTGAGCTCCAGAACATTTGGAATGGAACAGATACACGGTATATTACTGAAGTGAAGGCTACACCTATAGGCACGCTAACTTTACTAACCCCTATGAGCGCAGTCACTGCTATTGAACAAGCTTTGCTCAAAAGACTGCTGATCGTTTTCAGTGCAGCGGGAGCATTTATGTTCCTATTTGGCCTATTTATCACCAAGAAGCTGATTCAACCTCTAATGAGGCTGCAACAAGAACTCTGCAAAGTCAAAGAACGCCGCTTCTCAGATGTTAAATTAATTAAAGCTGGTGGAGAGCTTGGATCCGTCGCTCAATCGGTATATGACATGGCAGATGAATTAAATCGTTTCAACCATGTGCAGAAACAATTTTTCCAGAATGCGTCTCATGAATTAAAAACCCCCTTAATGTCCATTTCCGGCTACGCTGAAGGGATTAAGGATGGTGTTTTTGAAGGTGAGAATGTAGTAAAAGGGCTAGACATTATCATGAGCGAAAGCAGCCGCTTGAAGAAGCTCGTGTCCGAAATGACTTTACTTGCGAAGCTGGACAGCGAGGAAGATATATTCAAGCCTACGGAAATTTGTTTAAAAGATCTACTGACAGAAACCATCGAAAGAATGAACCCTCTATTGATGAAAAAAGAATTAACCCTCCATATCTCCCACGATCATCAAGATTCTCTTACGATCCGCGCGGATAGGGATAAGCTGCTACAGGCGCTTCTTAATGTAGTATCGAATGCCACACGTTACGCTAACCAACATATCTATATCCATGTTTCGGTCAAGGAGGGCCGGTCCCTGATATCCGTAAGTGACGATGGTCCTGGAATTTCGGACGATCTGCTCCCCTATCTCTTCCATCGGTTTGTAAAAGGAAAAGACGGAGAATCCGGACTTGGACTGGCTATTTCCCGCGCAATCATCGAGCGTTGTGGAGGTCAGATCAGCGCAGGCAACCGCAGAAATGGCGGTGCGGTCATCTCGATGGGGTTTCCCTTATAATTATTCGTAAGAGGCTGTCTCAAAAGTAGTGAACTCTACTTGGGGGCAGCTTCTTTTTTATGGAATGGAATTGAAAAGAAAAGTAATGGATTTTACTGTGCCATATGACACCACGCGTAGTGTTCTATGATATTGGGTTGGGCGGTTGGGCGGTGGGCGATAGGCGGTGGGGCGGTGAGCGGCGGTGAGCGTAGGCGGTGGGCGTAGGCGGTGAGCGTAGGCGGTGAGCGTAGGCGGTGGGCGTAGGCAGTGGGCGGTGGGCGTAGGCAGTGGGCGGTGGGCGTAGGCAGTGGGCGGTGGGCGACTTGCTAGGTGTGATTTTCGTACGGCTTGCGGTAGGGTTTAAACTAATTAGGGAAAAACTCCCTGAAAATAGCCGATATTCGCTCTAAATGCACGAAATCAGGGAAAAACTCCCTAATAATTAGGGGGATTTCTTAATTAGTTACTAAATCTACTGAAAAATCAGGTAAGTTTTCCCTAATTATAAGTCTGATGAACAGAAATCTCTGAATTTCAGGGAGAAATTCCCTAATTACTCTATAAATATTTCACTTATTGCATCACTTGCAGCATCACTTGGTGCGACACATGAATCATCAATTGCTCATCAATTGGTGCGCCGCTTAATTCAATCGCTCAACATGTACATAAGAGCTGGAATAGGCGTCATCAGCTGCTGAAACATTCATCATCCCCCTCTATATTCATCTTGGGAAATGATGCCGTTTCTACTTCATGGTAAATATAGCTACTATTTTGGGTAATATATAGTCGAAGTAACAATTACACCTTACCTCGAATAAGAGTTAGATACTACATTTTTTCACAAAAAGGAGATCACAACATGAGCAGACTTGCAGGAAAAGTAGCTATTATTACTGGTGGAGCAGGCGGCATTGGTAAAGGGATGGCCCTGGCTTTTGTTAAAGAAGGCGCTAAGGTAGCTATTATTGACCTCAATGAAGAAACCGGCAAAGAAACAATTAAAGAATTACAAGAATATCAACCTGAATCTATCTTTATTCAAGCGAACCTCAAGGAACACGATAAAATAGCTCACCTTGTTAAACAAGTAGCTGATAAATTCGGAAAAATAGATATTTTAGTAAACAATGCCCACGCATCCAGAATGAAATCTATCGAAGAAACTACACAGGCTGATTTCGATTTATCTTTTGATACAGGCTTCTATCCAACCTTCTATTTCATGCAAGCAGCACTACCCTATTTAAAAGAAACTCAAGGTAAAATTATTAACTTTGCATCGGGTGCTGGCCTCAACGGTGATACCAATCAAGGAACATATGCTGCTGCAAAAGAAGCCATCCGTGGAATTACCCGGGTAGCCGCTAATGAATTTGGTCCATTTGGAATCAACGTAAACATCATTGCTCCAATTGCTAATTCCCCTGGCATGATTGAATGGGCAGAAGCAAACCCTGAGTATTACCAAAACATGATTTCAAAAATTCCTTTGAGAAGATTGGGTGAACTGGAAAGTGATATTGGTCGTGTTGCGGTATTCCTAGCGAGTGAAGATTCCGATTATATTACGGGCCAGACTATCATGGTAGATGGCGGATCTATTAAGCTTCGTTAATTTCAAGCAGATTCTCGTAGACCTTAAAATGAATAAATTTGATGCTAAATAAATAAGCCGGAAGTGAACATCGTGAAATGTTCGCTTCCGGCTTTACTACTTTCTATTTAATCGTGATTTCGTCCACATATACGGTAGCACTACCTAGAGGATCAGTTGCTGTGGTCATGACTTGCACGCCAATCGCTTGGGTCAAATTACGATCTGCTACCTTGCTGATATCCAGTGTTAGTGTAGTAAATCCATTGGCATCTACTGGTGCAGCCGTAGAAGCAGTCCATGTTCCCCAGCTTGAGCCACTTTGGGTAAACAACTGAGCCATTACACCGCTAACATCGCTTGCATCAATAGGTACAACCTTGATTTTAAGCGTAATTGTTGATGCATTCGCTAAGTTGGTAACCACCATACGACGCAGCTGGAATTGCCCTCCATTCAATGTTAAGTCCGCTTGCATCGAGTGAGTTCCCTCAGCATACACAGCATTGCTCACAGATAGATTCTGAGCCAGTGCTGTATTATATTTATTATTTTCATCCACATTGATGCTGAAGCCTTGCAGTGTATTGTCCTCGAAGCCATAGACGACAGCTTCAGGTGCAGTACCATTCTTCAGGGTCCGAACATCATCCAGATACAACGTAGAAGTTCCCGTACCGCTGAATCCCTCGAGCTTGATACCTATGGCTTTTACACTATTAAGATCAGCAATACCTGCCAAGTTGAGCGAAACCGTAGTAAATCCGCTCGAATCTACTTTCACAGCTCCACTGTCAGCCCAAGACCAGGTTGATCCCGTCTTAATATACAAACGTGCATCCGCTTTTCCGTTCGACAGTTTAATTTGTGCGCTTAATTTATCTACCGCGCTCAGATCCAGACTGCCATTTTTACTGAGCTCAAAAGCTCCACCTGAATCGAGTGAGAACAAGGCGCTTAACGAATGAGTTCCCTCAGCAGCCTCATCAGTCGAGATCACTGCCGCGCTTGCACTGGCATTATTTTGCTCTACTGTCCAGTCCTGAGTATCTTTTTCGAAGCCATACAATAGCTTCGCCTGTTCTGGCGTGCTGCCAGGGCCTTCGCCCCCGTTAGGAACGCCACCCGTTCCATCATTAAACGCTGTAATATCGTCGAAGTAGAGCGTACCAGACGTACTTGCTACTGCTTCCTTTTTATTTACGTAGATAGACACTGCCCGAATGTCCTTAAGGTTCTCTTTAGTGATTACTTTACCAGCATTTCCTGTATCCCATGGCGCTGGAGCGAACTGGCTGAATGGAATTTCCACCATGCCAGGTGTCGTACCTGCCAGTGAAGGATAAGCTTCAAAAGAGATGCCGCTTGCATTGACCTGAATAACAAGCTTGTGGTCACTACCATCAGGTGCAATCCAGAGCTTCAATTTGTTGGCGTCCGACCAGTCGGCATTATTCATGTTTTTGGTACGACCTGTATAACCTTGACCATCCACATTATAATCGAACCTCAGGCCATACTTGCCATCATTTTTATGGTCCGCATCAAGTGAGATCGTATTTAGATCGCCCGCAGGACTTAATGCCGCACGAAGTAATTCATCATTCCCTTTGTAATTCTCAAAAGTATCTACAACCAATGGATCCCCATTGCCCTGCACGTCACTTACAAAGATTTGGATCGTTTGTGAAAGTACAGAACCATCCTTTGCATAGGACTTAACAGTAAGCATCACGCCAGATTCGTCGAAGGCTACACCTGGCGTCCAATCTGCCAAGTAATAGAAACCTTCTGCGTCAGCTGCCATGCTGTACTCTGTTGTGTCATCCCCAATCAGGTAGGTTACTTTATCCACGTCTTGATTTAACACACGAACACGAAGGGTCGATGCTTTTGTCGTGGGCACTGTTTGGTTTGCCGTTGGTGAGACAATGTGTAAAAAAGGTTGCTCGGCTTCTGTAGTTACCTGTTTCGAATAAGCATCCGCAACAGCCACCTCATGGCTGAAGCTTGTATACGGATCATTATAATAGTCCACAAAATCAGGGAGCAGTTCATGATCCCCTAGTCCGTTTGGAGCATTTCTATAAGGGACAAAGATAGAATCTGTATTGAAATTCGCCCAAGTCTGCATGTAGGCCATCCGTTTAGCATCCGGATCAGACTGCAGTGCAGAGATTAGCTTGGTAAAGAACTTCAGGTCCTTCGTGCCGGTTGGCTTCACACCCGAATAACCGAACTCAGTAAATGCTGCAATTTTCCCCTTATCATCCGCCAGCTTCGAAATCAGCTTAGCATCCTTCACGACTGAATCAAACCAACCCTCAGTTGTTCCGTCATAATAATTATCGAAGCCAAGGATATCGACATAGTCATCTCCCGGATACGTCTCAAGGAAGGTCGCATCTGTGCCGTTAAACGGACTTCCCGGTGAGAACGCATACAAGAAGTTATGCACATCTTTTTTGTCCCGTAAATATTCAACGGTATAACGATAAATTTCAGCATACTGCTCCTTCGTACGGTAAGGCGCACCCCACCAGAACCAGCCACCATTTTGCTCGTGGAATGGACGGAAAATGACCGGAATAGCTTTACCATTATCATCTTTTAAGTTATTCGCAAAGTCCGCAATCATATCCAGGAATGCATTAAATTCTGCATGTTTGTCACCACCGGGTAATATATGCGTAAGCACATTCCCTTTGGTGTCATAAAAGTCCTTTCCTGTGACGAAGTTCGGCATATGTGAGCTTAATGTAAGCACGCCGCCTTTTTCATAAGCAGATTTCATCACGCCGATTAATTTATCACGATTCTCCAGCTTGGTTGCGCCTAGATCGCCTGGTTTCTCAAAACCTTCAAGACTAAGCGTATCCCAGCCGAACAGGCCCGGAAGGTCGCCTACTGCATTCTCGACCTCAGACTGCGTTCCGTCCTTTTCAGTAATAGAAAGTCCTTCTGTAGTAGCATGCTGATGTCCAAACAAGATCTCACTGCCGCGGATATCCTGTAAGTAGGCGAATAGTGATTTAGTCTCACTACTTGCATCAACATCCGCTAAATTCTCGATACGTCCCACAGGACCCGTCGGGTCGGTCGGTGTCGGTGTTGCTGTTGGTGTTGCTGTTGGTGTTGCCGTTGGTGTCGGTGTTTCCGTTGCTGTTGGTGTTGCTGTCGCTGTAGGTGCCGCGGTTGGATTAGTCGGGCCTGCCGGCGTTGTTGATGAACCCGATGCCGAGCTAGGCGCTGGGGTAGCCGTTGCTACAGGACCTTGATTGCCTTTGATAATGACAATTGTGCCAGGAGCAATGGGCTTACCGTTCAACGTTACTCCTGTTGCTTTAACGTCCGCTTTTGCAATGTCGCCCTGACCAGAAATGGTGGTTCCAGTCGCTTTATCAGCAACGTTTAGATTTGCAATCGATGCGCCTTCACCTAGGATCAGTCCCACAGTTCTATTTAGAATTCCCGTGGTGATCATCGTCCCAATTCCAAACTCCAGCCTTGCTAGACTATCTACCGTTAGCTGAGAGATTTGGGTTGTACCACTCGTGAGGACACGAACCTCACCCTCTTTACGATTTATATTTACTTTGCCTAATGAGCTATTCTTAATAAGAATGGAGTTTACCCCGCCACCTGCAATAAATGTGGTGCCCGTAACCTTAATGCCCTCAAGGGTCACTTCGCCGTTACCGATCCCAGCGGTTAGATACAGGTTTCCGTTTATCGTTGCATTTTTTAACACAACACCATCATGATTAACGACTACATTTCCAGAAACTATTCCTCCTTCAAAGCTCCCAGATTGCGAGTAATAACTCTTCACTATTTTATTAATTAACGTTATAACTTCGGCACGGGTGATCCTTCCAAGCGGCTTAAAGGTTCCATCCTCATACCCTGTGATCAATCCTGAGAGCGCATCAACTGCATCCTTAGCATAAGCTTGAATCTGAGAGGAATCATTAAATCCACTCAATGATGAAGCGCTTTCAGTAGCTTGAAGAGTAAATATCCGAGCCAACATCGTCACCGCATCCTGACGCGTTATATAATCAGTAGCTTGTGCTTTATTCTCTGAGTATCCTTCATAATACCCAGCATATCGTGCCAACGAAAGCTGATCTGCATACCAATCGGTCGCTTTTACATCGGAAAAAGATTGATCTGACTTCATATAGAAACCGAATACCTTATTCAAGATCGTAGCAAACTCAGCTCTTGTAATTCCTTCATTGGGATGAAAAGAACCATCCTGATACCCGTTTAAAACGCCATTTTCTACCCACTTCGCAATATTTTGTTGTGCCCAGTGACCCTGTGTATCACCGAATCCAACAGTGGATGGTGCTGCTGCTGCAGAAATTACAGAAGGGATAGGAGACATTATCATTGCACAGGCAAGTATACTCCCCAGCCACTTTTTCGCTTTTTTCATTCCTAATTCTCCTTCGAAAATGAATGGATTTGATAATAAGAATAGCCAACCAGCTGTTATGAACCCAATAACTATCTGTCCTTATAGAAGACAATTACAGACCTACTCGCTAACTATTCACCTCCACATCTCCAACTTTGTTATTGATAACAAACGCTAACAAAAACTTCTTATTTCGTTACACATTCCGGTATATGCAAGATTATAGCGGTTACATTGGCATAAAACAATCAAAATATCGCCTTTTGTTATAATTATTTTATCTTTTACGTTAGCATATATGTTAGTTATTTCGAAAATAAATAACAAAATTCAATACAATATAACAAAAATAGACACCCCTTAGGAGTGCCTCCCAATGATCATATAGATGAAATCCAATTCATTTATCATTTTTTTATTGGTGGCATGGAAATACAGATGTACCTTCCCGCACCTCTTTCGTCAGATCGTCCATAGTGACAAGATTACGTGTAGTTCCGAGAACGATAATGACATAATACGATTGCCCACGTGAATCCTCCAGCACTACCTGATAACCCGACCCTCCAAATAAGGGTTTGCAAACCGTTGCAACTCTCAGCGACGCACTTTCCGTGTACTCTTTGCGCACATAATCCATCCCAAGACTTCCTGCTGCCCGCTTGTTCTGACGCTCCGAATTTCCGTGAATTACCGCTATTATTACCGCTCCAATAATTATGATAATAAGGATTAGATAACCCAATTGGTTTTTTCTCATCTTTCCTTCCTCCTTATTACATAGAGTACAATTGGCACAGCGCGGGGCGATTAGCAATAATCTCGTTTCTGTAGGCACCCTATCCCGCGATTAAGTGCCGAAGCCAATAGCTATATGCAAAATTTTACCACTACAGTACTTCAAAAGCTTACCCTATATAAAAACAAAAGGCACCCCCAAGGGTGCCTTCATTATCACTGCATATTAGTTGTGCTAGTTATTTATAAGACTCTGCCAGCGAGTTCGCTACCACTATCGCATTGTACACATCTTCCGAAGTAACCGGGAACGGCATATTGCCCATTGTGTCTCCTTCTGCACAAGCAGCTTCAGCAACTTGGCGCCATTCGGATTCGATAAATTCCGTACACCCCAGATCGGCGAGGGTTAGCGGAAGATCTACATCCTTGATAAGCTTAATGACAGTTTCCAGCTCCTCATTTGAGGCATTTTCCAGTACTAGCTGGGCTAAAAGACCAAACGTAACCTTTTCACCATGCTGAGCTTTGTGTAGTGAAGGAACGGCTGTCATCCCATTATGGATAGCATGCGCGGCAGCCAGACCACCAGATTCAGCACCCACACCACTTAGATAAATTGTCGCTTCAATAGTTTCCTCCACCGCGCGTGTATAGAGCTTCTGATCAACCGCACGTTTTGCTTTTACCGCATTCTTAAGTAGAGCTTCATAACAAAGTCTTGATATACCTAGACCCGTTGTAGAAGGTTTCATGAGTACGAGATTGTCGCCATTAGAGGCATAACAGGCACGGGCTTCAAAATAAGTAGCCAGTGCATCGCCAATTCCAGCTGCGAAAAAACGGGAAGGCGCTGAAGCTAAAATCGCTGTATCAGCCAAGACTACATCCGGATTACTTGGGAGGAACAAGTATTGATCAAATGAACCATCTTTATTATAAATGACAGCCAGCGCTGTACATGGTGCATCAGTAGAAGCGATCGTCGGAAAAATAACTACAGGCAGCTTCTCATAATAAGCAGTAGCTTTGGCGGTGTCCAGTGTTTTACCTCCGCCGATACCAACGATGATATTCGCCCCAGCTTTACGGGCAAGTTCCCGATTACGATTAATCTCTTCCTGAGTACATTCATAATTGAATTTTTCAAAAGTAGCCTTATTGCCCGCACCTTCGATGGAACTTCCCGCCTCTTTCTTAGCACGTTCCAAAATGAACTCATCACAGATCACATAGGCATGATCGCCAAACGCCTTAATATACTCATTCAGATCTGAAAGTAAGTTATGGCCGGAGATAAATTTCTTTGGTGAAGTAACGGATCTAACGAAATGTGACATTGTGCAAGACTCCTTGTTGTGTGTTTTAGTAAGCATAAAGACGCAATTCCTACATATTATTACCCCGCTACCCAAGAAATACTCAAGTTGCATTCTCCAGAGGCACTCATCAGAGCATGCAAAAAAGACACCCCACAGGGCGTCCTTTGATTTTTTTATATCTATTATATAACACGATGCTGAACCCATTTCTTGCCCATAAATCGCCGTAGGAAAATCAAACCTCTGATCCCCCACTCACAATTCATCGCCAGCCAAACGCCGAGTATACCAAAGTCCAGAACAATACCTAAGATGTATCCGAGCACTACACGGAACAGCCACATCGTAAGCATTGAAACCATGGAGGTAAACTTGGAATCCCCTGCCGCTCTAAGCGCCGAAGGTGTAATAAAGCTTATGGACCATAACGGAATTTGCGCAATCGTATTGATGAGCACAATCAGGAAGATATCTCCCACAATCTCAGCAGGAGGATGGAACATCGACACTAACGGATTGAAAAACGGCATAATCAGCAAACCCATCACCACCAGAGAAAGAGAAGAGGTGACAAGGAAGGATTTAATGAATTTTCGAGCATCCTTAACATTATTACTTCCCATACATTGTCCAACCACTGTAATAATCGTCAAGGACAACGCATTCCCGGGGATTTGCATAATCCCTGCAAAGGAGGAGGCAATCGCATTAGTCGCAAGTGCATACGTACCCAGACTAACGATAAAGATCTGAGTCAGAATTTTACCACCATTAAAGAACATCTGCTCCGCCGCAAACGGCATCCCGATGAACATTATTTTTTTCAGCATAGACAGCTTAACCACTACAAGATCGCGAATACGGATATGCAGATCGTTGTCCAATCGGAATAGATAATAAAGTGCGCAAAACGCCCCCAGGTATCTAGCTATATTTATAGAAATGGTCATCCCCAGAACACCCATATGCAACAGGTTAATAAAGACGAGATTCAATAAGACATAAGTTAAATTCATAATTAGCGAAAGCACAAGCGAGGCCCTCGTTCTACCAATTCCACGAAGAGCACCACATACCGCCTCCACAACAGCTATACCAAGATAAGAGATACAGCTCCCAATCAAATATATTCGGGCGTTCTCCATAACCTCTGGTGAGGCCGCTCCAAATAGTAAATTTAACAGCGGATTGTGAAAAAGAATTCCGAACATCCCAATAGCAAATGCCATCAGCGAAACAGATGACGTAGCACCTGCCGTAGCTTTTGACACCATGAGGTCATTGCCGCTCCCTTTATACTGCGCAACAACAACCGTCCCACCTGTTGAGACGGCAATAAACACACTAATGAGAAAAATATTAAGAGAATCTATCATATTGACCGCACTGATAGCTGCCACACCAGACGAGCTTATCATAGCTGTATTCACTAGATTAAGACCCACCACAAAGGCCTGATCCACTAGGATAGGGATGAATAAAGCAATCATCTGACGATAATCTATCGATTCACCAGAGAAATACTTTTCCAGAAACCGCACACTTTGCTTCGTATTTACACCTACATTAGGCTCCATCTTTGCTTCACTTCTTTTACATAGAGTTTGTCAAATTGAATTATGCGTATAAATAGAAAAAGGCTCTTCAGGTTGAAGAGCGATTCAAAAGTATTGCCTGTTTATATGCACTTAGGTATGCGGTCGAGAGGACTCGAACCTCCACGGGGGTTAGCCCACACGGACCTGAACCGTGCGCGTCTGCCAATTCCGCCACGACCGCACAAAATATTAAAAAATACAGTGCAGAATATAAGTTAACATGATTTCACAGAAAGAGCAACAACAAATTTAACAAGTAAAAGCGCCATCGGCGTCCTTGTAAGGACAGTAAGCGTTTAAGGGAAGACTATAAGAGTATTGGTGCCACTTATACTTTCTTATATTTAAAAAAAGTGTATCGATGCCCTCACGAGGATCATCGATACACTTTTAGTTAGAACAATAGAATTATGATGCTTGTCCAAGCATGCGATAGATGATAACCGCTGCTTGAGCGCGATTAGCTATACCCTTAGGTGCAAATTTCCCACCATCAACACCGTTGACGATTCCCAATTGAGTTAGCTGTGCGATAGCCTCTTGTGCATAAGGAGCAATACTGGATTTGTCTGCAAACTTACCCAATGCTGCATTTTTATCAATCGGCTGTAGTTTGTCTTTCAGTGCGTTAGCAACCATAATGGCCATTTCTTCACGAGTCACTTCACGACCCGGTTCAAATTTGCCATTTCCAGAGCCTTGTACAAGTCCAGCCTTCACCGCAAGGGCGATAGAATCCGTGTACCAAACTCCTTGTTTAACATCGTTGAACGAACTGGTTGTTGCTGAACCCGTAAGATTCAGTGCGCGTACCAGCATCGTAACGAACTCTGCTCTAGTCACTGTTTTGGTTGGCGCAAAAGTATTTGCATCCAGACCTTTCAGAATGCCCTTAGCAGCCAATGCTTCAATAGCTTCTTGCGCCCAAGCTACCTTACCCAGATCCTTGAAGTTTGCTGCTGGCGCAGTAGTTGGTGCAGGTGTTACCGTTGGTGCTGTTGATGGCGCTGGTGTTGCTGTTGGTTTCGCGGTTGGAGTAGGCGTTGGAGTTACACCGGTAGAACCGCCTCCACTGCCATTGCCCGATCCCGAATCAGCCTTTAATTTATTAATAATACGTCCTTCAATGGCCGCTTTAATCTCTTTGCCATTAAACGTTTTTACAATGTAGTCGTAGAATACGTCCAAATCAATAGGTCCAGCCAATGAATCACTAGCTTGAGTCAGAACCTTGTAGTTATCTCCACCCGCAGCCATAAAGTTATTTACTACTGCTGTATATTTCTGCGTAGGATTAATTGGTGTTCCATCAGTTAGTGTGAGGCTCGCAATACGATCAGCTACTGGCAGATACATATTCGCTGTATATTTCAGTCCGGAAATTTGCAGCGTTTTGATATCTGGTGTTCCATCAGCTTTTACATTCCATTGCTGTTGCAGCAATGTTTTGATTTGCGCTCCGGTTAGTGTCAGCTTCACAAGCGTGTTGCCGAATGGCTGAATTTTAGCCAGATCGCCGAAGGTTACAGGACCTTTCGGAAGGTCCGCACGGATACCGCCTGGATTCATAAAGGCGAAATCGGCAGCTTTTGCACCATCGCCGAAGTCAGCATTACGCATAGAGTCAGCAATCAGATTACCAAGTGCAGCCTCATTATTGTAAGCATCGGTACGAGTGATAGTTCCGTCCGTTGTACCCACTGGTTGAGTGAGCTCAGGATGCTTCTCAAGGTAAGCATTAACCAGTGCCACACTTTCCGGATCTGGTGTTACCCCATCATGGAAGGTGGAAGTTACCACAGCAGACTTGTCCTTCACATCACCTGTTTTAGGATCAATGATCAACTTGATATCCTCAAATGCTGTACCGTAAGAATAAGCTTGTACAATCAGCTTGCCGTTTACTGTTCCATTTGCAAGTGCATGGTTATCACCAGCAACGATAACATCAACAGGGGATTCCGCAGGAAGCGCATTGGCCAGATCAGCCGCTTCACCTGTAGTCACACCATCTTTGGTCGTTGCAGGATCATGTGCAAGCACGATAATCGTCTCAACACCTTTAGATTGAAGCTCCTTAGCGTATTTCTCCACAGCCGCCACTTCCTCATCAGGCGTGAGGAAATGCACGCCGGCCGTACCGGAAGGCGCTACCTTGCTTGGTGTGGATTTTGTTACAAGACCAATAAAGCCAATTTTCACACCGCCTACTTCTTTGATTACATAAGGATTAATAATTGGCTCGCCAGTTTTGGCATCCACTGCATTCGCATTAACATAATCAAAATCAGATCCAGCATGGTTAACTTTATTATCCTTAGGGTCGATACCACCATAAAGCTGTGTCATCAGTGCATCAACACCTTGGTCAAATTCGTGATTACCAAGAGAACCCACATCAAATTTCATCATGTTCATCCAAGCATGAGTCGGCTCATCGCGCTCAAGGGATGATACTGGAGCGGATGCTCCAACGGAGTCACCATTATGGAAGAGTAATGAGTTCTCATACTTTGCACGAGTTGCTTTCAAATAAGTCGCGAGATAGGCTGCTGTGCCTACAGACTTATTGTTCACTGTAGAAACAGTGTCGAGTTGACCGTGGAAGTCATTAATTCCAAGAAGGTGAACCTCCACATCTTCCGTCGGTGCAGGTGTCTTCACACTTAGATCTAGCTTGAAAATTCCAAAGCCCTTATTATCTTGCTGTCCAGTATCGGAAATGTTCGCTGGGAGTACATTTGCCGCTTTAGGTGTTGTTGTAAATGTAACATCAACATTGCCTTTGATAGGTGCCAAGGACCAGTTACCATCAGCAGTTGGATCAATCGTACCAGCTTCACTGATGTAGTCCATCAGAACCTGACGATTCTCATCTTGAGAGTCTACAACCAGCTCTGCACCTTTAACACCCGGGAAGTTCCCGCCACCACTTGCGCGGTAATTGTTAGTAACAACAATGAAATCCTGATCTAGATCTAAAGGTTGATCATTGTAAGTGACATCCGTTACACGACTCGAAGAAGCATCATTAATCGTACCATCCGGATTGTACTTCGCGTTTTTCGTCACATCAATTTTATATTGAACCCCATCGATTACATCGAAGTTAAAAACCGAAAATTTCGTATTCAACAGAGACTGCGGAGTCGAGATCCCTGGTTTGATGCGGTTAAATGCGCCCGCACTCATTTCCAACCATTCTTTCACAACAGAACCCTTAACTTTGATTGCTTTAAGGGTATTATCATATAAATACAGGTCACTTGCGCTACGAATAGTCAAGTCACCCTTATCAATACTGGTGTACTCATCAGGTCCGTTGCGTCCTGCTTTAAAAGGAGCACCAACACTAAGAATGGCAAGGTCCTTATATTGAGGAACATTGATATCAATATAATTCTGAACGTACCACTTTTGTGCATACGTAACAAGTTGAACCGTAGGATCATCCTGAACCATTGCGAAATAGCTGTTCATCGGAGCTGTTGTAACACCCAGCTTTTGTCCAGTATAAGCAATAGTAGCCTCATGTGCTGCTGCAACAGCTGCATCTACAGCCGCATCAGGCTCAACCAGTGGTATATTCACTTTATTCTCTGTCTTATAAATAGAACGAGCAGAAGCTTTTGAACTTTGCTTGTCTACCGTCCAGTCATTACCATCGTATACAATGTTCAGATCGATTAGACCCAAATAAGCTCCGCCGTAACCAGCTTGTACAGCAGGCGTACCGTTAATGTGACCATTCACATTATCGATCACAGCCTTTTCGTTTGCATACGGTTGTTTAGTAACAGGATCTTTGAACGACGCGTCCAACGTATCGTTATTCCCTGTTGGGAATACCTTATGCGTATGAGAGAACGTAATCGCATCAATATCAGGAACCTTACTCAAAGCGTTAATATCATTCTCAGAACCGTCTCCTGTAACGGCGTTAACATCAAACCCCGTATGGGCCATAGCAACAATAACATCTGCTCCCTTAGCTTTCATTTCAGGAACAAATTTTTCTGCCGTTTTAGCAATATCTTCAACGACAACTTTGCCTTCCAGATTAACCTTGTCCCACTCCATGATTTGAGGAGTAACTAGGCCGATTAGACCAACTTGAATCGTCTGCTCATCGCCGTTACTATCCGTAACTTTCTTAGGAAGAATAACATAAGGCTGATAAGCATTTGTAACGCCATCCATTTTATATATATTCGCATTCACATAATCAAAATTGGCTCCAGTAGTCATCTCATTACCAGTGCTACCGTTTATCGTACGATCTAAAAATTGTAATCCATAATTGAATTCATGATTACCAAAAGTCGCAGCATCATATCCCATAGCGTTCATGGCTGCAATCATCGGATGGATATCAGTAACATTAGTAGGGTCCTTCAGATCCGATTCCTTCGCCACATAAGTACCTAGCGGAGTTCCTTGAATCAAGTCCCCATTGTCGAGTAGGAGGGTGTTGGGTTCTTCACTTTTGGCTTGTTTCACCAAGCTTGCTGTGCGGTCAAGACCGACAGTTACTGAAGCTGCATTCTTAAAATAGTCCCAGCCGTAGACATTGGTGTGCACGTCCGTCGTGCTCATCAGCCGGAGTTTGGCTGTGGCTGCGGATGCTGCTTCAGCTTTATCTGTACCCCAAGCTGCACCCAAACCAATACCTCCAAACACCTGCAAAGAAAGCACTGCAGTTGCTAATACAGAAGCAATCGGCTTATTCCATCGTGTCTTCCATCCCATAATAATATTAGTCCTCCCTATCATTTTCACATAATTTCTGTGATATTATATCACACAAACATAACCAATTATCATATAATTGTAAAAATAATATAAAACAATGTTAAATATAATAACATAAGAAGAAAGACCTAGACTTATGAATCCGTTTTTATAGGTCAAGAGTCAATAGATGCAAAAAGAACACATCTTCACCAGATGTGTCCTAAAAACAATCCTATATAAAGTCTAGAAAAGTCGAATCTATATCCGGCACTACTTTTTACCCATTCATAGCAGTAATCCCAAAACAGATTGCAGTTATTAGAGATAAGGGTGTCATCACAAGTTTTTCTTTCATGCTCCTCGACAATAAGTTCATTATAGTATTAAGCATTAAATAGACTGCGAAAAAATAACATACCCTTCTATCAAAAGGTAATCCAATAGAGATCACATTACCTGCCTGCAATAAGTACAGGATGGCAATTAGCTGTATCACTACTGAAACTCCACACGCGACTCTCATTTGTGGAGGCATAATTCTATGCCTTCCTCCCATTGCAAATTCCCCATAAGGCAGTCCCAGAGACAGCAGTACATAAAGAATCACTGCTCCCAAATATTTTTTTATGATGAACCAGCACAAGCAACACAAAAATATCTGAGTAATATAGAAGTAAATAGACCAATGAGGTGATCCACAAATGGCAAATACAACGAAGATTCGCAAACGTGCTGAACAGCTGAAAGGTAGACCCGTGTGTATTACGTTACATGATGGACGTACGTATATAGGATGGATAACCGGCCTCGATAAGAATGGACTTACCCTTTCCAAACCGCGTAAAAACAAACACAGAAAATCAAAAAAACACTCTTCTTCCCGCTCCCGGAAAGCAAACGTATCAGGATTAATGCCCTTATTCGGCTCACTTTTCGGAATGGGTGGAGGCGCTCTAGGCTCCGCAGGAGCAGGGGCTTCCAGTTCTGGAGGCGGTGGATTTGGCGGATTTGGGGGGTTCGGGGGAATCGGCAACTTTATTGGAATGGTACAAAAAACTATGCCGGTTATGAAGATGGGCTACAATATGATTAAATCTATTTCCCCCTTCCTTAACGGGCTAAAAGGATTAATGGGATAATCAAAAGACACCCCTCAAGGTGTCTTTTATTTTTGCTCATAATCTTATCAGGTTCTTTAACAATCTGCCTGCAGATCTTAACCGTGGACGTTTTAGATGCTCCTGTACATAACGATAATTCGTCAATTCAACCTTAGCATCACTGAGGGCATAGGTAAAATCATCATCAAAGGGCAACTTATACTCCCAAACGCGCTTACTCCAGTGCGGAATATTTGCTTGCATCCATGGATCGTCTATCCCGGGATGAATATAGGTCTCACTAACGCCATCCGGCAACGAATACAGCTTAGCAATAATAGATCTTTTAAAACTTTCATACGTCTCGCCTTCCTCTACACCAAAAGGATGCGATAGCAAATAGTCGGGAATCGGCACCCCAAACGTATCCGCCAGCCCTGCTCCAAGGGCAACTGGTCGTTTAATATTTTTCAGCGATGCCAAAAGCGGATCCTCAGCATGGATGTATCTGAAGAATCGTGAGGGCAATCCCCAGCGCGAAATTTTCCACAACGTCTGCGGTAGCAAGCTGCGTCCTGTTTCCATTCCGTATAAACTACCCATGTGGTTGTCTACATGGCTAATCACTATTCCCGACTGTTTTACTCGCTCGTACTGCGCATCTATCTCCTTTAGTACGGCTTTTGTCTGCGCTCCCTGTTCGAACTCTTTTACCGTCCTATATTGATGTCCGCTCTCGTCGTGAAGAGAAGTCTCTCCCGTCAGGCTCGCCCAGCGCAAAGCCTCAAATTCACTAGTCATCGTCAAGTGAAGTCCCACATTTCGTTGTTGCCTGCGACTACACCATGCAGCTGCCTCCTCAAACCCAGGGGCCACCGCCATAATCGTTGCGGAGGATACTTTTTCCTCTTCCAGCAGATGTTTAATCGCCTGATTCATGGGGGGACTTTGTCCAAAATCATCACAATTGATGATTAATTTTTTGTTCATAGTCAGCCTCACCTCTCAAAGAGTCCATAAATGTAAATTTCATTGTGAAGGATATGACAACAGCTATGGCCAACAGACATAATGGCACCACACTTATTAAATACCTAAATGTCGCTTCAGGATTGGACCCTGGGTCATCACCGCCTTGATAGCCAAAGATCATACCTACAATGAAAAAAGCTAACGCAGAGATTAACCCGCTTGAACGAGTAATGAATCCGCTTACAGCCGTGTAGATTCCTTCTCTTCTCAGACCTGTTTTTTCCGCATCCTCATCAATAATCTTGCCACCTACTATTGCTGGGGTCACTAGAAATCCGGCTAATCCGAAACCGACAACTACGCCAGCAGCCACACCACTTAAGAGATCATAACCAAACCATAACGGAATTACCGATAACGCATATAAGATCAGTGATAACCGCCACGCCTTGACCCCGTCCATCTTACGAATCATCCAGTACCACACGAATACTAATGGAATGACCGAAACAAACACAGCTGCGAGTAAAATCGATACCTGAGCCTCTGAGATATGAAGTACATATTTTGCATAAAAAGGAATCATCGAGCTTACAAGTCCATTCACCGTTTGAGCAAAAGAGTTCGAAATATTAAACACCCAAAACTTTTTATTCCGAATGGTCTCCCGAAAAGCTGGAATCAACTTCAAGGGTTCCTGCTCTGTGGGCTCCTTCTTTTCTTGGACATTCATCATACATAAAAACATAAATACTCCAAAGAGACAGGCATACACTATAGCCATATTAGAGAAATTAATAGCTGCAAAAATAATTGGCGTTAAGGCAGTACCGATTAACAAAGCAACGACCTGATAGCCTTGCTGAATCGCGGAAGCTTTTGCCCGAATACGGTCTCCTCGGAAGAGCTCCGGGAGTAACGCTCCATAGTTCACCCACAACACAGTAGCGACTGCCTCATAGAAAATAAGTGTGACTAAAAACCAAGTGAACAATCCATTCTCAGATAATCCGCCGGGAGGGGAGAAAACCAGTACAAATGCCAGCATAAATAACGGAATTGAGCCAAATACCCATGGTCTGCGTCGACCTAAACGAGTCTCTGTGCGATCTGACCAATAACCAAATAACGGATTGTTTACCGCATCCCAGATCAGAAAGATTGTTCTGGCTAATGTAGCTAGTCCAATGCCCAATCCTAATTTTTCTACATAAAAGTAACTGTAAAATGAACTAAATGCCTGACTTGGAACCATCATCGCAAACATCCCTAAAGCAAAGGTGTACGGCGAATTGATCCATTTACGCTTCACTCACATACCTCCCATATGGAAAAGATCCGGTTGTAATATATTACCATACCAATGAGAGAACGCCATCAATTTTTTCCTTCGTAGAATCTACGGATAAAAAAAAGAGGCTCCGCAGACCATCAACAAATGGCTGCGGAGCTTTTTCACAACTAGACTATAAAACATCCTTCAGCTTGCTCCGGCTCTGAACATCCAGGGCTAGATAATCACGGATTTCGCATCTTTTCCCATTGATATCTGTAAGAATGATTCGCTTATGACTTGGATATTGCATATGCTCGTGCAGGTTCCGCATAACGATCCGGGTCTGGCCCAGATTCGTTTGCAGCTCCCAAATCCACATATCCGCTTTTTGCTTAATAGAATCAATGCGGGTTACAACCGGAAGAAAATACCGCAGCCGGAGCTCTGTGTCCACTTCCACGCGACTTTCTTCATCGAGCTGATCAATGTCACGAATGACTCCGATCTCCTCACTCTTGGAGTTACGAACTGAAATATACTCCGTGGTATATTGGAATGGAAATATACGAAAAAGAATTAATTCCTCATAGACCTGACCCTCCACTACTCCTTGAAACACGCCACCTTGACTGCGGCTAAAAGAGATTGCACCCGGTTCAAGAATGTTAATCTCATAGGGATCTTTAGGATTCAATTCCCCGTTAACAAGATTCGGATCACTCATGCATCTCAACCCCCTTAATCTGCGACATTTCCTTCTGTGCCTCAACTAGCTTGAAGTAAGCACCTTCTGCAGCAAGCAATTCCTCATGTGTACCCACTTCAATGATCTTACCGCGTTCAAGCACTACAAGCCGGTTCGCATTTCTTAGCGTGGATAATCGATGGGCAATCGCGAATGTCGTTCTGCCTTTTACCAGTCGCGAGATCGCTTCTTGAATTTGCCGCTCGGTCACTGTATCTACAGAAGCTGTTGCTTCATCTAGGATTAGAATTCGTGGATCGTGAATTATTGCTCGGGCAATAGACACTCGCTGCTTCTCTCCACCAGACAATTTATGTCCACGTTCCCCAACTCTTGTATCATAGCCATCCGGCAATTGAACGATAAAATCATGGGCGTTGGCGATTTTTGCAGCGCGCATGATTTCTAATTCCGTAGCGTCCGGTTTAGAATAGGCAATATTCTCAGCAATCGTTCCGTCGAATAGAAACGTCTCCTGCAGCACTACACCGATCTGACTACGCAGATCTGACTGGCTGATATTTCGGATGTCCACATCATCGATGGTAATGGTTCCCTCATCTGTGTCATAGAAGCGACAGATCATATTAATGAACGTCGACTTACCGGCACCTGAATGTCCGACCAGACCAATCATCTCGCCCGCACCCACTTTTAAATCCACGTTCTTGAGCACAGGATGATGTTTTTCGTATCCATAAGTAACCCGCTTAAACTCAACCTCACCATTTACGCGGCCGATGGCTGCTGGATTTACTGTATCAGGCACATCTGACGGAGTATCCATAATCTCAAAGACCCGATCTGCTGCTGAAATCGCATGGCTGGCCCAGTTGATCATTTGGCTCACCCACTGCAAAGGTCCGAGAAGCATCCCAAGGTAGGTCACCAAAGCAATTAGCGTACCGATGGATAATTGACCCTCCAGCACCGTTTTTCCGCCATAAAACCAAATTAATAACGTACCAACACCAGCAACCAACGCAAAAGCAGGAAACATCCCCTGCCATAAGCCTTCGATCCGAATATTATGCCGCACCAACTCCTTATTGGCGACCGTATAACGTGACATCTCTGTTGTTTCCTGGCCGAATGCTTTGACTACACGAATCCCCTGCAAAGAATCGCCAACCAAAGCGTTTAATCTAAAAATAGATCTCCACTGCTGGTACCAACGTCTGCCAATCATCGGCCATAACACGGTCGACAGCACCACCATAAGCGGCATAGGCAGCATAGCAAGCAGCGTTAGCTTCCAATCCATACTGAACATAATAGTGAAAATAGCGATTACCCGCAGCGATTCACCCGAGACCCAGATTACACCGTCAGTCATAAATTGCCGCATCGCCTCTGAATCATTATTCACCCGTCCAATAAATTGCGAAGATTGTCTTCGGTCGAAAAAAGATAAAGATAATTTCATCAAGGAATGATACACATCATGACGAAGATCACCCATGATTTTGGAACCAATCCATACCCCTATAAGTCCACGTACAGTCTGCATTAAAGTTATTACTAAGGACGTGGCTGCTAGCCCGATCACAATCCATAGAAGCGTCGAGCCCATATCCTTTTCTGTCAACACATTATCAACGATCATCTTCGTCAAAAATGGTGGAACAAGCTCTACCAATGTAGTAAAAATCAACATAATCGCCGCAGCGATCATTTGGATCTTATAAGGCTTAGCGTAACTCAACATCCGAAATAGAACCTTGCCGTTACTCTTGCACACCGGACAAGCTTGTGAATCTTCCGGCAGCGGATTGCGGCATTTTGGACAATTTCTTGGAAACTCTTTTTCAGAAGCGGTTGGCCGTTCCTCGCCTTTAGCTACAGCGCCAATTAATTTAGCAGCAAAACCAAATATAGAGGTAAGTGATGCTGTATAACGTATAAGTATAATAGGCCCCGCTTGGGTATCCACAAGCAACGAACCGCCGCCTACCCCGCCTACTACCCGGGCATCGGTAATATTCGAGACTAGAAGCTTTGAGACCAGTTTCCCGTCCGTCCCCCAAACGGAAACCTCCTTCTCAGTCAATACAAGCCACTGCTCACCGAATTGCCCATCTTTCATTAAATCAGATACAGAGTGAAATAAAGGTTGTTCTGTAAGCTGTATTTCTATAGACTTGGGAAGTTTATCAATAGATGTCATACATTTCTCCCCTTTCTTTACCCACCTATTTACTCACATATATTTACAGTGGTAAAGATGAAAAAATGATTATAATTGTTTTGTATGCTTACTTGAACAAATAAAAAGACACCTCTAAAGGTGTCTTTTTGTATTACTTCCTATGGTACTGGCTATACGTTTATTTCAAAGCATTCCATACCCAGTTCTCTACTTCTGGCAAATCAATACCCTCTTCACGAATGAATTGGTGATGTTTCTTAACGATAGCATCCATTTCATCTGCGATCGCTTTATAGTCGTTAGCATTAGGCAAGCTCAGAACAGCTTCCTTCGCCAAGTCAAAGCGGTCCATTTGATTCAATACGCGCATATCGAATGGTGTTGTGATATCGCCATTCTCGCGGTATCCGTGTACGTGCAGGTTATGGTTATGGCGATCAAAGAACAAGTCTTTAATCAGACCTTCATATCCGTGGAAAGCGAAGATAACTGGTTTATCTTTTGTGAAAAATTGATCAAACTCTTCGTCAGATAAGCCACGCGGATCTAATTTTTGACTTCTCAGTTTCAACAAGTCTACCACGTTGATATATCTAATCTTAAGGTTCGGCAGTTTTTCATGCAGGATAGAGATTGCAGCCAAGCTTTCGATAGTTGGTTCTGTACCTGCAGAAGCAAAGACAACATCAGGCTCTCCACCTTGATCGGTGCTTGCCCAGTCAATAATCTTCAGTCCTTTATCCACCAGCTCTTGTGCTTCATCCGCACTGAACCATTGTGGACGAGGATGTTTGGAAGAAACGATCAAGTTAATTTTTTGACGGTCATTTAAGACGGTGTCAAAGACAGCCAGCAAGGAGTTCGCATCAGCCGGCAAATACTCACGGATAAATTCTGGTTTTTTATCAGCCAAGTGACCTAGCAAACCTGGATCTTGGTGAGTGTAACCATTGTGGTCTTGTTGGAATACAGTTGAAGTTGCTACCACATTCAATGATGGAATATCCGCACGCCAGCTTTGATCTGTTGCTTTACGCAGCCATTTGAAATGCTGAGTAATCATCGAATCCACGACACGCAAGAAAGCTTCATAGCTTGCAAAGAAACCATGGCGACCTGTCAATACGTAACCTTCAAGCAAACCTTCTGCCTGATGTTCAGACAATTGGGAATCGATAACACGGCCATAAGAAGCTAGGAATTCATCATTCGGCTCAATCACTTGATCCAACCATTGACGTTTCGTCACTTCAAAGACAGGTCCCAGACGGTTGGACATTGTTTCATCCGGTCCGAAAATTCTGAAATTGCGGTTCTCTTCGTTCAGAGAGATAACATCTTTCATGTATTTACCCAGAACGGCCATGTCTTGTGCTATTACTTCACCTGGTTTGGAATTATCAAGTGCGAACTTACGGAAATTGGGTAAGTTTAGATCTTTAATCTGGTTGCCAGCATTAGTAACTGGGTTCATTCCCATACGTCTGTCGCCAGTTGGCAGAATCTCAGCAAGTTCAGCGTTCAGACGACCATTGTCATCAAATAATTCTTCTGGTCTATAGCTGTTCATCCACTCCAATAACGCTGGAGCATGTTTCATATTCTTTTGATCCACTGGAATCGGCACCTGATGGGCACGGAACGAGTTCTCATTCGGAACACCATCCCATTGCTTTGGACCCGTCCAGCCCTTAGGAGAACGGAAGACCAACATTGGCCAAACCGGACGCGTAAGGTCATTGTTGTCACGTGCATTCTTTTGAATCGCTTCAATTCTTTCTACGATGGTATCAAGCACCTTAGCCATTTCTGGATGCATTAGATCAGGATTTTCGCCTTCAACGAAGAACGGTTCCCAACCCATACCTTTAAAGTATGCAGTAATTTCTTCTTTGGATTGACGAGACAGAATCGTTGGGTTACTGATTTTGAAACCATTTAAGTGCAAGATCGGCAGAACTGCACCATCAGTAACTGGATTGATGAACCGGTTGGAGAACCATGAAGCCGCTAATGGGCCAGTTTCAGCCTCTCCATCGCCAATAACAACAGCGGAGATTAAATCTGGATTATCCAGAATTGCACCTACACCGTGGGATAGAGAATAACCTAATTCGCCACCTTCGTGGATCGATCCAGGTGTTTCAGGGGCAGCATGGGAAGCAACTCCACCTGGGAAAGAGAATTGTTTGAACAATTTCTTCAGACCTGGGATATCTTGTGTAATTTCCGGATAAATTTCAGTATAGCTACCATCGAGATAGGAGTTCGAAACCATGACCTGACCGCCATGACCAGGACCCTCGATATAGAACATATTCAAATCATATTTAGTAATGACCCGATTCAAATGGGCATAAATAAAGTTCTGGCCGGGAATAGTTCCCCAGTGTCCAATTGGCTTAATCTTTACGTCTGCTTCTTTCAGCGGTTCTCTTAACAACGGATTATCTTTCAAATACAGTTGACCTACAGAGATGTAGTTAGTTGCGCGCCAGTATGCATCAAGTTTCTCTAAATAAGTTTTTGATGAGTAATCAACATCCATGGATAATACCATTTCTTCCACTCCCCAAAATTTTTTCTGTGTCTACATTGCCGTAATTTCTTCCACAAGTACATCATACCGCCGCCAAAAATTAATTCAACCTTTTTAACAAATGATACGGTCCAATTTTGTGAAAATATGAACATAGTATGAAAAACGGTGTCAATTGTCTGTAAAAATACGTCAATATTAATATATATGTAAAAATATGGGCTGAAGTTTGCGGGAGATATTTGCTGCTTTTCCTTCATCTATTTTGCGCAAAATAAAAAAAATAAGACCGAGAAAAATTCCCCAGTCTTACTTTTAATGAACGGACACAAAGGTATTAAATTTTAAGTATTTATAGTGGAAACGCATATGGGAGAATTCAAAGGGTGTGCCATTATCTAAAAAGAAAATCCCTTCCATAATGCTTACTGGCTCATTCGCCTGCAAATGCAGCAGCTCTTGATCCGTAGCCTCAGAGGGTTCTGCGGATATCGATAAAAAGGATTTGGTTACCGCCAGGTTCCGTGAATCCTCCAAATAATTAAAGATAGATCCTTCAATAATAGTCTGATTTAAGTTCTGCACGATTTTGATTGGGATATAACCCGTTTCAATCATAAAGGGTTCATCATCAAAAAGACGCAAGCGAACGATTTTGTATACAAAATCATGTGGTCCTAAAAACAGATCCCGTTGCAGTTCTTCCGTTGGTGGAATGACCTCGAATTTCAGAACTTTAATCTTTGGCTTCTTCCCATTCATTTGAAAATTGTCGGTGACACCTAAATTAGAGCCTTCGTAGTTAAAAATAGATTCATTTTTTATGTATAAAGGATTTATAAATGTCCCTGAGCCACGCTTTTTAAAAATAATTCCGGCATTTGCCATTTTAGTCAGAGCACTTTTAATAGAACTACGACTCACTTGATAAGTTTCACTAAGCGTTCGTTCATCCGGTAATTTCATATCGGGGAACTGCCCAGCAAAAATTTTCATTTTTAAGTCATCAATAATTTGTTTGTAGACAAACTGTGTCATGAAGTACTCCTTTTCAGGTCTATACAAGTTTTATTTCAATCTTTACTATAACATAATAACCAGACGTTTATAATCTATCCGGCCACCTTATTTACGACGGCGATTTGTCATGCGATTGTACATCACTAAACCGGCAATGACCATGCCCAGCGTTCCCATACTACTCGCTGCTTCAGCCTGCATACCAAACAAAATGCACAGGTTAGTGACCAAGCTTTTTGTAAGTACAGCAATAATAATTAACATCAACGGGCGCCAAATGTTGTATCTTCTCATCCAGGCAACACTCCTAATCCAATTTTCTCAAACTATCGATCGATTTCATCTATTATATCACAAGATGGTAACCGCATTCATTTCCTATAACCGTAAAGGAATCGAAGCCGACCTGCTATTTTTTATTAATTCTATATCTTAAAATGGTTTTCAACTTTTCGTGTTCTACTTTTCTAGCATCCGACAGATAAATTTCTCTATGAACAAGCGTTTTTAGCACATAATTGTTTTCATCTATAAACATTTTTAATTGTTGGAATGATTCAGGTTCACTATCATATGAACCAATATGCAAGATTTGCACCGATAAGCCATCTTCTAATTCATCAAAATATGCCTCTTTCAATAGGGGGTGAGGTTTCTTTTTATTTACTATCTCAAAAGCTCTTTCTACCGTCTCTCTTGTTACAAAATCCGGTTGTCTTATCATTATTGTATATAGTAATTCATCTTTTATTAAATCCTTGTGATTTCTACCTTCCTCTGTCAAATCCCATAATCCTTCGAGTGGATATACCGTATAATCAAAATAACCCTCCGGAGTAAATCCATTTTTAGGCATCATTTTCACCGCATAGGCCAGAGAGTATAGAACCCCGACTCTTTCTGAAAAATCCTCATGATTAGGATCACCTTTACCTTTTATACAGATGAATTTCTGTTTCCCAACTTCTAATAATTGCGGCTTAGCTTTGGGTTGATATAACTCCTTTTCATGCTTTCTATATTCATGTTTTGGCATTTTACTTCCCCCTATCTTTTTCTGTATTCTAGCATAGCGAACATGACGTCTATGCGTCATATTCGGTTTCAATTCCTCCGCTCCTCCTATCCGTCAATTACGCCTTTATTCGACTTTTGGTCTGGACTTATCCTTTTTCACGGATTATAATAACGAATAAACACCAAAAGACGAACATTAAGGCGGAAATCATGAGAAAATATATGCAAATATTCCTAGGCACTTCATTTTCTAGCCTATCCCCAAAAGAAATTCAAATTTTAAAGGACCATCTCTTCTGTATCAACACGGATGGGATGATAGAAATGATTGTTGCACCGAAGCACCCCGACTATCAACCCTTGCTTGATGCTTATCAAGGTCAGGACAATTTTCATGTATTAGCTGAAGGCCAGTATTTTTTGCCCGGCTTTATCGACCTGCATGTTCACGCGCCACAATGGGCTCAATCTGGAACTGCATTAGATATTCCACTCTATGATTGGCTAAATACTTCTACCTTCCCACTGGAGTCTAAATTCTCGGACCTGGCTTTTGCAAAAAAAGTCTACGATGACGTGGTTGGCACTTTGCTCGCAAACGGAACAACTACAGCACTTTATTTTGCAACGGTGCATAAAGAGGCCAGTTTATTATTGGCTAAAATATGTGCGGAAAAAGGGCAACGTGGACTCGTTGGAAAAGTGGTTATGGACGATCCGCAGGGAAATCCTGAGAATTACCGCGACTCCGACACCCATACCGCACTAGTGGATACGGAAGAATTTATACTAGCTGTACAAGAACTCGCTAAATCTACTAAACAAGGCGTATATCCAGTAGTGACACCAAGGTTCATTCCAAGCTGCACTAATGAGGCTTTACAAGGCTTGGGAGAACTAGCCGCTAAATATGATACGTATGTTCAATCGCACTGTAGTGAAAGTGATTGGGCGCACGGTTATGTGCAAGAACGGTTCCAGAAAAACGATGCTTTTGCCTTGCATGATTTTGGTCTGCTCAGTGATAAATCTGTAATGGCACATTGTAATTTTTTAGATGAAGATGATGTGAATTTGTTTGCAGAGACAGGAACAGCTATTGCTCATTGTCCGATATCCAACGCGTATTTTGCCAATAGTGTTATTCCGATCGCTGACTTCCATGCCAAAGGCGTGGAGATTGGTTTAGGCTCTGATATTTCCGGAGGTTTTTCACCTAGTCTCTTCGATAACATTAGACAAGCCGTAATGTCTTCAAGAATGCTGGAGGATGGTGTGAATCCTTCCCTGTCTGCACCAAATCGCGGAGTACCCGGATCACGGATTACGATCCATGAATCCTTTTATCTTGCTACCGCTGGCGGCGGGGAAAGCTTAAGCTTACCTATCGGCCGGTTACTAGAAGGTTATACCTGGGATGTTCAAATTATTGATACGAAATTACCGTCGGCGAAATTGCCCATCTTTGATGAGAATGAGGATTTGCAAGATATTTTTCAAAAGATAATGTATCTGGCCCGGCCTGAAAATATCCGTGAAGTCTGGGTACAGGGTGAAAAAGTTCATTCGCGTTAAAGATTAATTAAACTAAAAAACTTAAGGTGGGCATCGGAGTGAAAACACAAGCAAACGTACAAGAGCAAGCACATTTGGAATCACAGCTATTAACTGTCCTACCCGATGAAAAAGTTTCATTTAGTAAATCCGTCATTCTCGGTTTTCAACATGTATTGGCTATGGATGTCTATGTAGTGCCATTCCTTATTGCGATGTTAATCGGCTTACAACCCAATCAGTCCAGCGCGTTAATCCAATCCACCTTTATTGCCGCAGGACTTGCAACGATTGTGCAAACCTATTTCTGTATGAAGCTGCCTATCGCTCAAGGTCCTTCTTATGTTCCGCTTGGTGCGATCGTCAGTATTTATGCGGCTAGTGGTGGCGGGGAGCTCGGTTGGAGCTCCGTGTTAGGTGCCAGCTTAATCGGGGCCATCCTGGTTATTATTTTGGGCTATGCTGGAATTTTTAATAAAATCGTCAAAAACTTTATCCCACCTATCGTAGGCGGCACAATCATTTTCATTGTAGGTCTATCTTTATTGCCTGTTGCGATCAGAGATAATATCTACGGAGCCTCCGGCGCTTCAATTAATCAAAACGTATTATTAGCCCTTATTTCAGGCGCTACACTGCTTATTTTTGTGATTCTCGGTACTTTGTTCCGTAATAAAGGATCTATCTTCCGAATTCTTTCCGTAATGATGGCGTTAGTAGTCGGATGTATTTCGGCTAATATTATGGGCGTTTTAGATTTCTCAGCGATAAGCAACGCTAAATGGTTTAGCATGCCGCGGATCGCTTTTGTTGATTTCGGCTTTTCCTTCAACTTTTCAGCTATTATCACCATGGTTATTATTTATATCGTGCTGCTGGCTGAAACAACAGGCACCTGGTTTGCGGTCAGCAATGTAATCAATAAACCTTTGACAGACAAAAATATTAACCGCGGCGTAATTGGAGAAGGAATTGGCTGTCTTATTGCGTCTGTGCTCGGTTCGACTCCTGTTACAGGTTATTCAACTAATGCAGGGATCATCTCCATTACAGGTGTTGCCAGCCGCCGGGTCTTCCTCGCTGTAGGAGGATGGTTTGTCCTCTTTGGTTGTTCTGGTAAACTCGCCGCTTTGATCTCTTCCATTCCATCCGCTGTAATCGGCGGCGTCTTCGCCATCATCTGTGGCATCATCGCAATTAATGGTGTGCAAGTAATGAAGAATGTAACTATCGGCGAAAAAGAAATGTACATTATCGCCTTACCTATGATCATCACCTTGGCTTTGGTACTCATTCCTGGTGACTACTTGAATTCTTTACCTACATTCGTGCAGTATTTATTAGGCTCACCTATCCTAGCTGCTTCATTGGCAGCGATCTTATTGAATAAATTATTACCTAGTGGAAAATAGAAAATAAAAAGGAGCAGCCCCTAAAGGAATCGATAGATCTCCTTTAAGGGCTGTCTTTTTTAAAGATCATCCCATATTGGCCCCTGTCCACTGCCTATTTCGATCCTTAAAGGCGTTTGACTAGACCAGGCTAAAGTCCCTGAATATATTGTTATTATTTATCCTATTCAAGGGCTTTTATTAAATGGTGGGGGTGATCATTCTGGCTATCCGTTACAGCATCATAATTCCAACCTATAACCGACTTCAGCAGCTGCTACTTACACTCACTTCATTCGAGACACAGACCTATCCGAAGGATCGATTCGAGGTGATCGTCGCAGATGACGGTTCTACAGATGGTACCAAGGAAATGGTCGAAAGCTTTCAAACTTCTTATCCGCTTATTTATGTCGCTCAGCAGGAACAACGCGGCCGTTCTGCCGTGAGAAATCTGGGGCTGAGTCAGGCAAAAGGGAAATACGTCATCTTCTGCGATGCGGATTTTCTAGTATTCCCTGACTTCATTAGGATCGTAAACCAGTATCACCGTAAATATCCTAAGTCCATAATTTCAGGTATTCCACACTCATGGGATGACGCTTATACCCACTACTACCCAGACTTTTCTCCTGAAGAAAAAGAGCATTGCCGCAATACACTTTCGCCTTCTAACTTATGGAATCCCGACTTCGAATCAGCGACTGAAATCATCCCATTAATCACACCCAATGATATCCTTCAGCAGACGGAGACGTTATCAAAAGTCACCTTTCCCTCAAGAGTTCCTCCAAATACTAAAAAACAATTTGCCAGCACAGATGTAGCCCCTTGGATGTTACTCGTCACACGTTGTGTGTCCATAAGACGCAGCCAATTAACTCGTGCTGGAGGTTTTAATGAACAGTTTATCCTCTATGGACTCGAAGATTGGGACCTTGGGTATCGACTGCATCGATTAAAAATCCCTTTTCACAGCATCAAAGAAGTTGTCGGCGTTCACCAAGAACATCCAACCCACTTCAGAGGGAATCTCATAAATATTGAGAATCTAAAAATTATGTTCAAAAGCTACGGGTTCAATGACTCCTCCCTAAATCTGTTCGCCCTTGTTCCCCCAAACGAAGACTTAGAGAAGTACAAACATACTATACGGGTCTTGCGCAGAGGATACCGAACGAAGTTAACACGTTCATCAGCAATATTAATGAGAAGAACGTTACGGATTGCCGCCAAACAGCTCTATGAACCCAAGGATACCGCCGTATACCAAGAGTCGTTAAGACGGATAAGTGTAAAAGTAAAGAGAAGAAAAAGCCGGGTTGCCCGGGTTTTGCGAGAGATTTTGGTGAAGGCTGAAAAACTGGGAGAATGATATCTAAAAACACATTAAGCCGGGCATCAGATGATGTCCGGTTTTCACTTATTTTCTCAATTTATTGGGTAGCGGAATATGCCTAATCGACTCAATGGGATGATAGAGCAGCATCCACGGACCAGAAAAACGCATAACCCCTTTAATTCTTTGGCGATAATCCGGTTTGTAACAATGAACAGGACATTTGGCACAAGCTGTTTTCTCTTCACCAAATTTACAATAGGCTAGCCTCTTCAGCGCATACTCATTTAATTCCTGACATTCCTCACAAAACCCCTTATGATGATGTTTTTTCTTACAATATATACGAATCATTTTGGTAACAAGCTCTTGCTCTTTTTGAATTTTAGGACCCTCATTTAACTGCCGGTTTACCTTTGTTATCATATATGAACCCCCTTGTAACTTGTACAATAAGTTCTCATGTAATTATAAAGGGAAAACCAACTGTGAAACCAGCCTTAACGCTGAACCTCCTTAATTCCCTCACATACCGGGGATGAAAGCGATAATTGTATAAATCAAATTTTTTAAAAAAAACTTGTAACGTTTATAGCTTTTTACGGATATATAACTTGAGGAGGTGAATGGATGCAGGACAACGAGCAATTATACAGGGAATATTCAACCCAAGTATATAAATTCGTATTTAGCCTTTGTCATAATCACTTGCTGGCAGAAGAAATTACCCAAGAAACTTTTTATAGAGCTATAAAATCGATAGACAAATACGATGGGACCTGCAAAGTATACGTATGGCTTTGTCAAATTGCTAAACATGTGTGGTATCAGGAGCTGGACAAGCAGCGCAAGCGGAAGTCTGAGGAATTAGAAGACGCTCCTTTGGCTAACGCAAATTCAACAGAATCCCAGTTCATTTTTGCTCAGGACAAAATGGATTTATTTAAACAACTTCATTTACTTGATCCAAATACCAAAGAAGTATTATATCTGCGTTTAACCGGAGAATTCAGTTTTCGGGAAATTGGCGAAATTCTTGGAAGAGATGAAACCTGGGCAAGAGTTACCTTTTACCGTGGAAAACAAAAATTGATGAAAGGAAGATCTTCATGAAATGCGAGATTATTCAGGATTTATTACCTTCCTATATTGAAAAGCTAACCTCTGTACATAGTAACGAAGAAATCGAAAAACACCTGCAATCCTGTGAAAGCTGCCTTCAATCCTATAATGAAATGACCGCCACAGCAAATCTAAGTGTGCCTATTATTGATAAAGAGGAAGTTAACAAACTCAATTATTTTAAAAAAGTGAAAAAAAAGAATATAAAAACTCTCATTTATTCCGTCTTATCGGTACTTATACTGGCTACGGCCCTTATTGGATTTTTTGTTATCGGTTTCCCTGTATCCTCTAAAGATGTAGTCATAGATTATCAGAAGACAAAGGATCGTTTGGAGGTTCATCTAACTTTGGAAAATGGCAAGGACCTCGTGTTCTCAGGAAAAACTAAATTTATCCGCGATGAGAATAATAATGTAATCGGTTCTGAAACTAGGTATACGCCTAGAGGTTTACTTCATAATCCCTTTGATGATGTAGGAAAAAAAGTTATGTTGGGGACGGAGATTCATACCGATCTGGATTTTCCAAACAAGTTTATTCTTGAATTCAAAGATAAATCTATGACGTTTGTTAATGGTGTTTTAGTGGAGTAGACATGCCGCAAAAATAAAAAAAGACACCTTTCAAGGTGTCTTTCGCTTTACACCCACTAAAAAAGTTAGCATTTTTGTTCGTTTTTTCGCTAAAATATAGGGTTATCGATTTACTAAAAGTATCTTATAATAAAATTACACATGGATATTTCACCCCTTTGTGAACGCGCGTTTATAGATTGACCCATTAACCACTTAATAGGAGGAATGGTTATGCAATATGGTTATTTTGATGAAAAAAACAAGGAATACCTCATTACCAAGCCGAATACGCCTGCGCCTTGGGCGAATTACCTCGGCTCGCCGGAATATGGCGCGATCATCTCAGGTAACGCAGGCGGTTATAGCTTTGTAAAATCTGGCGCAAATGGGCGGCATATCCGTTACCACTTCAACTCTAAGGACGAGCCCGGACGCTATATTTACGTGAGAGATTTGGAGAACGGGGATTATTGGTCCGGCTCCTGGCAGCCTGTGGGTAAAGATCTGGAGCAATATAAGTCCGTATGCCATCATGGAACCGGATACACGAACCTCGTCTCGGATTACGATAACATCCATACAGAATCATTATATTATGTGCCACTGAACAAAACCTACGAGGTGTGGCGCATGAAGGTGCGCAATGATGACTCCAAAGCACGCAAGCTGGCTCTCTTCGGATTTGTTGAATTAACCAACAATAACAACTACGAGCAGGATACCGTCAACCTTCAGTACACTTTGTTTATCTCACGGACCTACTATAAAAATAATATGATCCTTCAAGTCATCAATGAAAACACCCCCGAAGAACAAACCTGGAGATTCTTCGGCGCTGCAGGTGCAGAAGTTACCGCTTATGACGGTGACCGGGATACGTTCCTAGGCGATTACCGCAGTTATGGCAATCCAGCCTCTGTCGAGAACGGCCAATGCTCCAATTCATTAAACTACAATACTAACTCCTGCGGTGCCCTGCAGATTAACGTAGATTTGCAGCCGGGAGAAGAGAAAGAAATCGCATTTCTACTGGGACAGTATGATGAGAAAGGCGCTTCCGAGATTCTCAGCCATTATAAAGACTTGTCCGTGGTAGATAAAGAACTCGAAGAGTTAAAAGCATTCTGGCACAGCAAGCTTAACCGCTTCCAGGTCCAGACACCAAGCGATAACCTGAACAACATGATCAACACTTGGAATGCATATCAATGCTTTATCACTTTCATCTGGTCACGAGCAGCCTCTTTCCAATACTCCGGTCTTCGTAATGGACTGGGCTATCGGGATACGGTGCAGGATATTCAAGGCATCATTCATCTGGATCATGAGATGGCCCTTGAACGTCTTAGACTGATGATATCCGCCCAGGTTTCCAACGGCGGTGGACTTCCGTTGGTGAAATTTGACCACAATCCTGGGCATGAGGGCACACCGGATGATCCGGAATATGTACGGGAAACTGGTCATCCCCATTATCGGGCCGATGACGCTTTATGGCTGTTCCCAACCGTCATTAAATACTTGAATGAAAGTGGCAACTGGGATTTTACAGATGAAATAATCCCTTATTCGGATAAAGGTGAGGGCACTGTGTACGAGCATTTGCGCCAGGCGCTTCAGTTCAGTCTGGATCGTATGGGCGCACACGGCATGCCGGTTGGGCTTCATGCCGACTGGAACGATTGTCTACGGCTTGGAGCGAAGGGCGAGTCGTTGTTCGTCGCATTCCAGCTGTATATGGCATTCAAGGTGTTCATGGAAATTGCACAAAATAAGAACAAGCCTGAAGACATTCAATGGGCGCAGGGCCTGCTTGATGAGCTGGACGATAACATTCAAAAGCACGCTTGGGAGAACGATCAATTCGTCCGCGGATTTACAGAAGACAACTATACCATCGGCTCCTGGGAGAATGATGAGGCCAAAATCTGGCTTAATCCGCAAAGCTGGGCCGTATTAAGCGGTGCAGCCCGCCCGGATCAGGCGAAGCTCTCCATGGACAAAGTGTATGAGAATCTGCGGACCGATTACGGCACTATGTTATTCTACCCACCGTTCCGTGAATACGGTTTGCCAGTAGCGTTGATGGCTCTTTTCAACGCCTCAACTAAGGAAAACGGCGGCATCTTCAGCCAGCCGCAGGGATGGCTCATTCTGGCGGAAACCATGATTGGCAACGGTCGGCGCGCGTTCGAATACTTCCTGAATTGCAGTCCGGCCAGCATGAACGATAAGGCCGAAATCCGCAAACTCGAGCCTTATGTACATGGCCAGTTTGTCGAGTCCAAGGACAGCCCATATCAAGGCCGGGCCCATGTCCACTGGCTGACCGGCACCGCTTCAACCGTAATGGTCTCCTTGGCGGAAGGTATTATGGGGGTTCAACCGCAATTTGATGGCCTTCGCCTCAACCCGTGTGTTCCTTCCGACTGGACAGACTTTTCCATGGTCCGGGAATTCCGTGGGAAGAAGCTGAACATCCAGGTGGAGAACAAGAAAGGTGTACAAAAAGGGGTTACCCATATCGTTATTAACGGTGAAGAAATTCAAGGCAACCTGATCCCCGTCGCCAAAATGGCGCCAGAAAACAACGTGCTCGTTATTATGGGTTAAAGCGTATTTATGAGGAATAGATAGGAGGACGGACCGATAAGGTGCGTCCTCCTGTTTTTACAATTAGAACGAGGTTATTTCAAAATTTTATTTAACTCCTCAGCTTGTTTCCTGCTATTAATTCTGGCGTAGAAATAGAAAGCTATAGTGTGCAGTATAACCGATAACAACAACATTCCAGGCAACCAGGGGCTTATGAAGTTGAACATTTCTTTTGAGAATAACCACACCATTCCCATTCCGCCAAATATACTGAAGGTCGAAGAAATCAGAATATTCCAAAGCGGTCTTAACGTGAAATAGTTCCACAACACATTGTACATCACTCCGAATATCCCCGCGGAAATAATGGCGATACCTGCAATACGCCATAGATATAACATATCAATAGATTGATCCTTGAAAAACACAGTTAACAGTAGCGTTATCCATAAAGAAGTTAAAGTAAACACCTGAAAAAATGAATTTTTTAATTGATTAACCATGATAGTTCCTCCTGAAATTTTTAATATAATAGCGGCTGACAAAATAACAAGAACCATTCGTCAGAATCACTTTTATTCTCGCATTATCCGTTGCTGAGAACTCTTTTATGTAGCTGGTGTTGATTATGGTCTGATTATTAATTTTTATAAACTGAGGTGAATTCAGAACTTCTTCAACAAATTTCAATCGTGTATTAAGAAGAAACATTTCTCCCGTAATTACACGTACACTGCACATACGGCCTTCCGGCTCTATGACCGCGATTGAGCTGGATACAATCGAGACATTGCGATCATTTTTGGCGTTGATGACCATGATCCGTTTCTCCGATGTTTGAATGGCTACTTCGATATTTGCCCAATGTTCCTTTTCAGCCGGGTGGGTTGTTACTTTCGTAGTACCCCGGTCCATTTCTATGTCCTCTTCAAAAATGATTTCCAAGTTGTGCTGCCTCCTCTCAGGTTTCATATTATTATCAAAAAAGGCCTATGACCACTATCTTACGTTTTCTTGCATTAATTTGTCTGTTTGTTGCAAGATAGCTGTTTCCGCTTCCTCCCCGAACGAAAAAAAGACTGCCGGGACCTTCCCGACAGCCTGAACTCATTCTCATAATTGGCAAACCAAGTTTCTTCGCCTGTAACAATCCTCTACAACCTCGGGTCGATCTCTTTCTCTTTCGTTACCTCGAATAACAAGTTTGCTGCAATTTGCTTGTAGTCCTCGTTGTCAGACGAGATCTCATCCAGCTTCACTTCTAGCATTTGTCTGCCCAGCCGGTGTTCGATTAAGGACGTACGAAGCTTAGGAGCGATATTCTTCTGCTTCATCAGCTTGGCATACTTATGTGGAAACTTGTAGTCGTACCCGTAGATGATCGACAGGTAGCCCGGATTGCGGACCTTCATGTATGGGACTACCCCCTGCTGTTCTTGCTCCGGTTTGATTACAATTCCCTCCATATGTTTCTCTACCGTTATCTTTGCGAAATACTCCTCTGCTCTGATGTAAGCATCAGGCTCTTTCAAGTCCAGAACCAGAAATTCATCCTCGTTTAAGAACCTGTATAATTCGGAGGTTTTGCCGTCAGGTACCCGTTCAGCGCCATTCTCCAGCACTTCCTTCAGGATTGCAAAAGGTTTGTATGTTAATTCCGCATCACCCGCATACAGCTCCAGTTGCTGCTTGTATACTCGGTAGGCTTCGTCACGCTGGTCAAGATCTACATACGATTCTCTTATGTCACGGACATGCTTAAAAGTCTGGTAAACATGAGACCCATAGTTATTGTTAAGCGTCTCTTTCGACATATGGTGCTGGTCTTGTTCAAACCCGCTTACTTCAAAATCCTGTATCAGTTTACCCAGTGACTCCTCAAATCCATATTGTCTTAAGAAATCCAGCTCTGTCTCCAGCGCTTTGCCAATTGGCTGGAACTGACGCTCAATTAACCCATCCCCAAGCGCTTTCCAAGGCAGCAGCTCGCCATCCAGTAAAAGCACACGGATCCCCTGCTCAGCCATATAGGTTCCGAATTTATGAAGCAGCTGTTCGTAGATAGGCGTCAGATCGACCGCCTGAACCTTATAGCCGTTCCGGCTAATTGCGTAACACTGCTCTAAGTTCCGATAAAGGTACAAACTACAGCGTGATCCCATATATTTAGGCTGCAGAACGACTTCTGAAATACGACGTTCGGCAAAATAATCCAACCCTTTTCGCAGAGACTCAAGCTCACCGGCAGCCACATCCTTATCCGCAGGTGACATCGTCCCGGAGATGAAGTTGACCCGGTTCTGCGAGGAATACTGCAGTCTGCGCACAGACTCGTAATCAAGCTCCAGCAAGGATACGGTTTGCTTTTCCCGGAACAGGATAGGTAGCTCTTCGTGCACCGTAGTCACATGCGATTTTTGACTTTTATAGAAAGGTTTAAACGACATGCGAACAGAAGTTAGTTCATTACCCTGCGCACTCCCTGTGTCAAGGTGGAGTTTGTTTTTGATCCGAAAAGTCTGCTTGGCTGCAATATGTCCGAAGAGATGAAAGGGGTGATTACTCACAGCCTCTTGCTTTAGGAAATCAAGCTGTTCCTCAAAGGAAACCTCACGATCCAGCCGAAAGTTACGCTGATGGCGTAGTGAATTCGTATCCAGCTTACCAATGTACTTATTACGGCAAGGAGCATGGGTAACATAAAAAGAAGGACCTTGCATACCGATATAGCGGTAAAAGGGCTGGGATTGCTCCACTAAAGCCGAAAATTTACTAAAAAGCGCGGGATCCTCCTTAAGCACTTGGGTGGAATCAAAGTACGTTCTTAGCAGTTCCGGATCGGTTCCTTGAATCTCCCCCTTTACGTACTTGTATACAAAGTTCTCGTGATTGCCCATAACAAATAGGAAATGCTCGCGGTTATCAAATAAGAACTCAATCGTCTCCCGCGTCTTTTTACCCTTATCAATCCAGTCACCAGCAAGAATGACTCGTGTGTTACTGAGCTTATCTGTTGCACTTAACTTACCTTCGTGCTCCCGATAGCCGTAATTACGTAATAGTCCCTGAAGCTCTTCGACACACTCATGAACATCCCCAACCACAATATACTCTTGTGCTTGTAGAAGTACCGTAGATGCGTAAGTATCCCAATCCTGTATAATCACCCGGTAGTCCGGATTAGGTATCCCTTCACCCTCGAGAATAAAATCTTTAGCACGCACTTTATGAATCTTGTTGTAACCTTCCCGTGACAGAACAGGCAAGACTTCTTTTCTGAGCCGGTTTAAATGATTGGAGATCAGCTTCTTCGAGCGCTCTGAGGCGTAGTAATCCTCCCGTTTGCGGTAATCAAACAGAATAACCTCCAGATTGTAATTATTTTGCCCGGCGATCTCACGGACTTTACTACGATAATCTTCGGATAGCCCAATGGTATCCATCACCACAAACTCCGCATTAATCGGAAAAGAGGTGACTAACTTCAATCTCTCAAACAATAATTGAAAGGTATGCGAACTCGCCTCCAGCATAACTTGATCATACTTATCATAGTCGTAGCCCAATATCTCCTGACGGATACTATCCGAGGATAAATACTGCACATTCGTACGTAAACCTTTGGAGGCATCCTCTAGTTTTAACTGCGGGATCAGAACTTCTTTAGCAAAAGTTGATTTCCCGCATTCCGTTGCTCCTACAAGCAGAAATATGGTATGTACACGCGTTTGAATTTCCACTGTCTATTCCTCCTTTCTTCGCACAATAGCGCATTGCGTCGTACGGATCTCGCCAACCCGGTCACCAACCATCAAATATTCCACCTCGACTGCTAAACCTTGAACCGTATCCAAAACCCATTGCCCGAACGCTTCCTGTCCCATTTCCCACTTGTGATCCTCATGCCGGAATCCTTCCAGCTCATAATAACGATTGAAATCAGCATTCGGTGTGGTCACAATAAGCTGTTGAAAATTCACATTACCGATTATTTGCTGAATAAGCTCTGCTGCCTCACCCTCACTCATGTGCTCTACAACTTCTGTTAGAATCACATCAACCTGCTCCCCGTTGTACGACTCCAGAAAATGGTCCAGTGAGCCAAAGGTTGCAATGTTATCAATGTCCTTAGCTTTCGCTTTCCGATTCACAACCTCCAGCAGCTCCTCAGCTATATCTACCGCATAATAGGTACTCTCTATTTTCCCGGCAAACGGAATTGCATAGAAACCTTCTCCGCAACCGATGTCCAGAATCGGCTTATTGAATGGAAGCACACTCGAAATAAAAGTACGCCGCTGCATCGCAGTACCGCCATACTCCAGCCCAATAGAATACTGGTCCGTTTGTTCGATGGAGGCTTTATATCGCTTGAACCGTTCCTTCGAGGTAAGGAAATTCCTTGCAAATAGACTTCTTATATAAAAGGGTGCATCAATGACGTTAAGGCTGCGGATATATTTATCCAAGATAGCATCCGAAATATCTATGTACTCATCCCCAAATATGGATAAGAACAAGGACAGCACACCAACAACATGCAAGAGGTGATACAAGCTTTTATGTGTGGTAATCGTCAGCGAATAGCTCTTATGTGCCTGATGCTGCAAGGAGAAGGTATATCCCTTTAAATGCTTTTGGAAAAATTCAATATAGTGTATCCGCTCAACCTGAACCATATTAATGAAAAAAGAATGCTCATATCCTTCCGCATCCCGTTCATCCTGGGCTTTGAAGGGTGTAGAGAAAAACTCATTGACCGCATTAAGCGGAAATAGAGGTGTATTAAACCGGGAGACATTTAAATACTCAAAGCTCTCGCTTCCGTTCTGCTTGTAGGATATATCGTTATCTGCATCCTTAAAATAAACGTTATAAGTTGCCTCATCAGAATACCAACCATAAGCCAATCCCTGACGAACCGGACGAAGCTGCATACCTGTCACTGGATTTTTTTTAATTAAAAAAGTGAAGTTTGGATTCGTAGATTTCAGTTGTACAATAGCCACTACCATCTTCCTCCTATCAATCTTTCTATAGGGCCCGTCCCCATACTTCCTGTAAAGCTTCTCGAAATAGAGCATCCAGCTGATGATCTCTGTTGTTCTCCTTAGCATTCAAGGACGCCGCCACCTTATCCAACACTTGGAACTGTTCTTCTAAATAATCGTTAATCACGGTTAGCTGCGGTCCGTAGTCTAGTTCTTCACCGGATTTTTTTCGTGCCAGCAATTGCTGAATCACCTGCCACAGCTCTTCATCCTTCGGAATAAGCCGCTCTACCAGTACATCGAACTCCATCGGCGGCATCTCTCCATATCGGTGAGTCCACTCACAAGCTAGAACGGGACGAAGCACATAAAAGTACTTTTTGATCTTGACCTGTTCGCCTTGCAGATAATCACGGTAGTTCCCTCTTGCCATGTTTAAATAATGGTACATACAAGACTTCCGCGAAAATGTGTACGGGGAGATGCTTCTAAGCTTCTCTGCTATACTGTACTTTTCTGCATATTGAATGGGTGATTGCAGCCACTCCAGCAGCGGTGGATTTGACTTCCGGAATAAATTCAGTGCTTTCCGCAAATCCCAGCCATTGATATCAAGCATATTGTTAATAGGACGCTCGATCACATCCCGCTTATCAAAAATAGATAGATACCATTCCGGTTTATGCAGATAAATAAATCTCACATCATAATCACTGTCATGCGATGGGAATCCCCAGGCCCGGCTACCTGATTCGCAGGCATACAATATTGTAACTTGCTCCTCATATTCAATCTGTTCCAGCTGCTCACAGATAAGCTTGTTTATAGGATCCATCTTCATCCCTCCAGATCGGTTACTTCCCTATTCTCTACCATTGATACTATTCGAACGCCTCTTCAGAATTGCTTCGGCTTCATGGATCTATCTTCGCTCATCTTCCCTGTAACGAACAGGGCGGAAGTATGGCGGCGGCCAAAAATACTTCCATTTTATTCAACTCTGGTGCTTAATATAATAAGTACTACTATTTCTAATGGATTCGCTACAGGCTGGAGGGATACAAATGGCCCGGGAAAGTTTTGACAAGGAGATTCAATTTCTTCGCATGCTCTCTTTAGCGGGGGGAGCTTACAGCAGACAACAATTCGCCGATCGTCTCGGCATTTCTGTACATACCTATGACAAAACGCTGCGCAACCTGAAGGGCATGGTAACCGTCTTACAACAAGACCTGCCTACAGAACAAGGAACGGAACTCTCTGAGTGGCTCCGCTATAACTATTATGAATCTGCCGACCCGCTGCTCCTGTTCTTGTTCCGGGCGAAGTCGCTTAAGGAAACGGAGAGCATCCGGCTTACTCTACTATTAACTGCGCTTCAGACTCAGGAGCTAACGGCTAAAGATCTACAGGATGTCTGCAGTGAGCAAATGCCAACCGATTGTCCAATGCCCGATGAGAAGACCATCCGTGGAGATCTGAAATATCTTGAGGAAGTTGGCGTTATTCTTCGTGTAAATGAGGGCCGTCCTTATCGATACAAGGCTGCTAACGATCTGATTGATCAATTATCGGGCGATCAGCTCTTGGATCTTTACGACTATGTTGATGTCATCGCCAACACGCAGACTCCGTCGGTGCAAGGTTACCTGCTGCGCGACACCTTAAAAAAGGTCCTGCGGAAGCGGGGTTATAACCCCGAAGCTACGGAAACCCATAGATACAAGTATAATTATCATTCACGTATTCTTGACGAGGCACACCTATACACAATTTTTGCAGCGATTCAGCAGCGAAAAAAAATTAAGTTTCTATATCTATCCCCTAAAAAGGGCAAAAACTACGCCTCTCAGAATACCAATCCTCTCTTTGAGCGGGAAACAAGGGGCGTCACAGAAACCGTTCTTCCCCTCCGCGTCATCTATGACCATCAATATGGGCGCTGGTATTTAATCGGACATAATTCACGTATGGGCATCATGAAATTCCGAATGGAGGGCCTTACTCAAATTGAGGAGGGCGACACTGTGGAAGAATCAGAGTTTGCTCAGAAACTCAGCAATCTGGAAGAGCAGATGACAAACAGCTGGGTTATAGATACCACCCGTGCAATTAAAATGGTGGCGAGATTTTATAACCCCAATCGCTCTGGTGTTAATTTTATTCGGGAGCGGGTTGAAGCGCAGGGACAGTGGGGAGTAATTACGGAAGAGTCCGATTCTACATTCCTTTATGAGATCACAGTGAATGGTATTTATGAAATTAAGCCGTGGTTACGAAGCTTTGGTTCGAGCTGCGAGGTATTAGAACCCCCTTGGCTGCGTAAGCAATTTATCGCGGAGTGGAAGGAGATTCACAGCTATTATGAATCCATTTGAGAAAATATTTAACTTCCAAATCATTTCACGCCTCGACGAAGTGGGTTCATTAGCGCTGACCTCCCAGGAACGTTCCTGGCTGAAAAACATGTTAATGCACCCGGCCTCAGAAGCAGCTTTTACAATGGATACCTTAAGTAAATTGAACTCCATATTGGAGGCAGAAGCGTCCACAGAAGTGCAGGGAATTATTATGGAGAAAGCAAAAAGCAAAGAGCGGCAGGTCTATCACCCAATGCTTCGTACACTCCGCCGTATAATCATGCAGAATCAAGCGATCCTTATTACTTTCCATATTAAGCATGGAGGCCAACGAACTGACCAAACCGGGTTCCCTCATAAGCTGGAATACAACATGTATAAGCGGGAGTGGTATTTGCAATGGTACAGCACCCGGCAACGTTCTCTTATGTCCACTAAACTAAAAAACATTGTTTCTGTTGAAGTAGCTCCCTTCCCTGCCAAACGGATTGATGACTTAAAAGCAAGAATAACGCGATTATTAGAGGATCAGAAAGAATGTGCATGTATTCAAGTCATTCCCACCTTTAATGCTGAGCTGTCCCGAATTCTGTACGCCTTTTCCTGTTTTGATAAATCCGTGTCCTTTGATGAAAATTCGGGCATCTATCGAATCAAAGTCATCTACATGAGAGACGACAGCGAATTCCTATTGTCCAAAATCCGTTTTCTTGGCCTGCGCGTAAAAATCGTCGAGGGTGAGCATCTTAAGCGGCGCATGCTGAAATCCGCAGCTATGGCGATTGACCGGTATGGGGAATAACCGAGAATTAGTATAGGCTGGTCAACTATCCTGAAGCGCTGAAACGTGCTTATATAGTAAAGTAAAAGACACGGTTAAGATGTCTTTTACTTTACTTACAGCAGCTTTCTTAAAAACTGAAAGGTGGACTTACGGAGTACTGTGATTATTAAACATCAGCTTGATTGCATAATAGCATCCAGCAGCTCCCTGATCTTTCTCTCCTCTGAGCTCTCATTAGTTGCGAACCTTTTTAACTTTATTCCATATGTATTAAAAATAGTATCTTTCATTTTATCCCGCTCTCTCTGTTCCGGTTTATTCTCATGAAAAGCAAATCCGTCTACCTCAATGGCAAGCGCCGCTTTCCGATCCAACTTATGATAAATGACAAAATCCACAGAGGCTCTATTACTGATATATCGCCGCTCCTGGTCTTTCAATCTAGTCACATCCTTGAATAGATTCTTGAGAAGAACCTGATTGCCGAGTGTAAATCCGCTATAAACCGGCTCCTGTAAAAGCCCCTCAAGCAGTGCCTGCATCAGATTTTCCGATTTGAATTTAGATACATTAACTCTCTTAGCCCGTTCTCTAAATGCCCGAAGCTTACCCGAATACTCCTGATACAACAGATCAAATATGGATACTATCTCACTGTCCACCACGTTCTCATCCAGCGTGCTATACTCCATATACCGTGTGAGATCCCCAATTTCATTACCATATTTCCGAAATAGGGCATGATCCGTTATCAGAATAAACTTCTTCTGCGCACGGGATACGGCCACATTAACCTTACAGGGATCATTCACAAATTTCATACCTATTTTGCCAGAGCGTGTCTGATCCAACACTGTAGACATAATCATAATAGACTTCTCCCGGCCTTGATATTTATGTATCGTGTCACTCTCGATATCATCGACAAACTGTCCTGCTGCTTTCTCTACCTGCTTGCGGTAAGGTGTGACGAAGCCAATATCCGATTGACCAGCCGCTACTTCCTCCCAACCCGCAAGGATCTCCCCTTCAATGACATCCAGCTCCCGCTGGTTGAACTTCCCTTTCTTCTCACCAATGGTTACTTCTCGCAAGTGATTACCCGGCGCAGTCCTGTAAATCAGCAGTGGAACTTCTGTATCCTCTTCAGTCGTAAAAGTAATTAAATCGCCATTATAGTACTTTTGATTGCAAAACTGAATGATTTTGGGATGGCACCGATAGTGCTCTTTAAGCATCACTTTGGGAATATCATCTCCATATAGGGCAAGCATGGATGACAGTAGATTGTGTTGGAAATAATTATAAGCTTCGTCGATGTTAGCGGATGCAGCACATCCAACCTTCTTCTCAATCTCCATACTCACAATTTGCGGCAGCTGTTTGGTATCCCCAACAATGATCGCACGTTTGCAACAGGATAGCGCAAGTGCGCCTGTCACCAGATCTACCTGAGAAGACTCGTCAATAATAACGTAGTCAAACAGATCATTGGCCGGCACGCAATTACGCAAAGAATGAGTCGTGCTTAGGACAATCGGATAATATTCGATGAATGACTTAAAGTTTTTGCTCTGCCGATAATCTTTTGCATTACATTTCAACCGAGGGAGATTACGATATTTCTCATACAACTTATGTTGGAAAAGCTGAACGGAACACTGCTGGTGTTCCTTCAGTAAAGGCTGATAGGACGCAGACTGCAGCTCTTGTTCAATCCTTACAATACGACCCGATAGCTCTTCAATCCGCAGAATATAGAACTTCCGCTGAACATTCAGAATCACATCTGCCCCCTGTTCCTTCAAATATTTAAGCTCCGTGAACCCATGTTTGACAAAAAGCTTGAACTTGTACAAAAGACCATTCTCTTTACCTTTTCTCACCGCAAGGTGGCTATCCTTCATGAACTCAAGCATCCGCTCAGGCGTCTCATGATAGAATGACAACTTCTCTAATGGCTCTATATTCTGCTTGGTGTAGTAGTTCTCAAAATGCTTCTGCTCCAGCACATACGCCGACAGCTGTTGCTTCAAACGCGCCTTCTCCATATCCAGTACCATCAGCCGATTAATACGACCATCCAGCTCCTGTATCTTGGATAGTAGCTCCGCCTCAGGCAACTCGCTTTCCCAGCCAGAGACCTCGGCGACAGGCAGATTCGCAAAGAAATTTTCTTTATTCTCATTATTGCCAAGCCCCGCAACCAAAAAGGGATAACCCTCCGCCTCCAGCTTATCGCGCACATTCTGCACCGCCGCATTGTTGCCTGAGACCACAGCCACCTTCTTCTCTTGCATCACAGCCAGGTTGGCCAATATATTGAGAATGGTCTGGGTTTTGCCTGTACCTGGAGGGCCTTCAATGATACTGATCTTACTTCGTAAGGCATGATCCAGGGCCGTCTTTTGGCTAAGGTTATACCTGAATGGGAAGATCGGCTGTAATTCAACAGTGACATCCTCGCTCACCGGAGACCCATTAACATAGTGACTCAATACACTTTCTGGGTGTACAAAACTGAGCTTGGCAAATTCCTTTTTTAAAAAAGCGTCCATCTCCGGCTGATCTTCTCCGCCCTCAATATGCCCTGAAATGGCACGCCAATACTCCATGACCTTCAACGCATCTGAGCTCTTCACTCCGCTGCTCTCGATTCGAACATGCACGGCTTCATACACCCGATTGGTTCCATCCTTAAAAAACACACGAATCCGAGATCCGAAATCCAGCACTCGCATAACATTGCTAAGAGGGTTATCCCGATGAAACACCACTTGCTCTTTGGTGATTGCTGTAATAACGGGCTTGTCTAGAATCATTACATCACTTGCATTGTAATAATAGGGTTTATTAGAACTACGATAAATCAACCTTATGTTTACGCCCAACTGTTCATATGATGCGATTTCTGAGGTGCGGTCTTTGTTTTTAACAATAATCAGGTATCTTTCTTCGTCCATGGCTATTCCTTCTGTGTTCGCGTATTTAGAATTAATATGTAGGGAATTCGGTAGAATGTAAGGATATTCCTTCATAGGAAGGACATAGTCTTATTGATAGGCTAAAAAGACACCTTGATTGGTGTCTTGAGGGGAAAGCTAATCCAAGAAAGTATTTGAGGAAACTACTTATGAAGAGAAACTATCCTATTATTAATCATCAACTAAGATTTCAATCATCATTGCCGCTCCGGTCTTGAATCCACACACAAATGCAGCAGTCATCTCCATCCCCTGGGCTTGAGAATACAGTTCCAATAAAGACTCCAGCTCATCAAAATCCCCTTCGGACAGCTTCTGCTTCCAAATTTCTAATGATTCAGTGATTTGCCTATTAATCGGACGGTAGCTGGGATCCTTGGAGATGAAATCCACGCTGGGAAATAAGCTGCCGTGGTATAGAGATTCGAGAATGTTGGGCATAGGAGCCTCCATTTTTAGATATTTGAGGAGATTTATTTTCATTATAGTTTGCTTCTAGTGATACGAATTAAATAAAGGCTCATATCCACCACTTATCCTCAACTTCTCATATGAGATACATTTTTTTGGTGAGAATTAAAAATACGCATTCAATACGCATAAGCGTACCAGTTATGGAATTATTATACGTTACGCTTATGCGTATAGTCAAGATGAAAACTCAGAGTTAGTGAGGGGATTAGAAGTGGGAAAGAGAGTTATAGTAAAAATATCAGAATTGACCAAAAAACATAAGATTTCCCTACGAGAATTGTCCAGAATATCCGATGTCCGACATGCTGCATTAAGTGAGTTAGCTAATGGAAAAAGGGAGAATATTAACTTTAGTCATATAAGCAAAATTGCAGAAGCTTTAAATATTGAGGATATTCGTGAGATTATTGATTTGGTTGATGATAAAGATTAATCAAATCAACACAAAATTGATACCAATAACTCAAGTAATAAGACCATAAGAAAAAGCAAAGAAAAGCGACCCCTACAGGTCGCTTTTCTGATACTCCATATTAAAGTAGAGGCGGTCAGTTCCCTATTCCAGCTTCATATAATACAGATTCGCCGTACTATCTTTTGTAATGTTATGCGCACCTGCGGCCAGAGAGACAGTGGCAATGCCATTGGTTATAGGGTAACTTGTTCCATCCACTTTGATTTTCGTTCCCTCTGTGTTGAACACTAGGGTTAGCGCTGAAGCTTTAGCAGAAGTGAATTGAATGCTGGTTGCACTCTCAATTTTTATACATTGGGATAGGGTTAAACCCTGATATGCCACAGTTCCCTTACTTGTTGAGAGATTGCCTTGGATATTGAAGAAGCTGCTTGTTGTTCCATCCGTAGTAAAGTTGTGAACGGTTGCTCCCGCTGTCGGCACTGGCGTTGTCGTCGGTGCTGGAGTCGCCGTTGGTACAGGAGTTGCTGTTGGAGCTGGGGTCGCTGTTGGCACAGGAGTTACTGTTGGCGTAGGTGTTACTGTTGGCGTAGGTGTTACTGAGGGAGTCGGAGTCGGGTTCGTTGGGTTTGAATTCCCCCCTACAGAGACAAGTCCCGTTGTGTAGCCTCTGATTGCAGACATCAGCGCTGTATTCAGCGCATACGAAACGTCATCCACTGAATCATTAAATTGCCATGTGAAGTCTCCGCCATTCAGACGTCCGGCTTTTGCCATAACAATCTGTTCAACATTGCTTACGTTATCAATATTAGATACGTTCACTCCTGTATTTACGCTCGTGTCGAAGTTATTATAGGCTGTTCCGCCTTTTAGTGCTTTGTATGAGCTTGGGACGGTTTCATTTCTGGACGAAGCTAAGTAAGCATCAAATGAGGTAACATTAGCAGGAGCTGTCCCTGTGTTTGAATTCGCATAGATGAGACTTGAAGCCTCAACAATAAGATTGTTATAGGCTTTAATCACACCTCCATTTTCGCCTGAGAACGTGCCCTCCCCTAAAGCATCTGTACCTTGTAAGGAGATCATCATTGGAAACTTAGCATGTCTAAAATAATTAGATTCTACAAAAGCTGAAGCACCTGTAGTTACACCCACACCGTATTTGGAGATACCATCGAAAAAGTTGTTATAGATATGGACGGAAGCCACTCTAATCCGCGGATGACGGGAGTCCGAATGGTCAAACCAGTTGTGGTGGAAGGTAACAAAAAATTCAGCCGGCTCACTCAAACCAACTAGCGAGGATTTTCCGGAATCCCAGTAATGGTTGTAAGAGATTGTAATATAGTTGGATCCATTTTTAAGGTCTGTGGAACCGTCGCCCTTGGCTTGGTCTGCATCGCCTCCAGCAGCTCCATAAAAAATATCATTATTATGCACCCAGACATTCATATTGCCGGAATCCATTGAAATGCCATCGTCAGGGAATAACATTACACCCAGGTTTCTTACTTCCACATTACCTACATATCTTAGAAGCATTCCCCAACCGTACGCGTAAGCATCATTCCCGATACCTTCAATAGTAATATTCATTTCCGAATAATTGTTTTTACCTTTGACTTCAAGATACCCACTGCTGTTAAGCTGTCCACTCAGATCAGCAGCTGTAACTTTTCCGATAATTCGGAACGCAAGTGGAGTTGTATCATAACCTTTTTGTCTCAGTGTCAGAATACCACCCAGGCCAACCCCTGTTTGTACAGCGCCGGAGCTGTTGATTTTCACACCAAGGGTTACGGTTTGCGCATTCTGAGAGGTTATATACAGCACTTGAGCACCATTCTTGAGGGTTCCATTCTCATTATAAGCCCCTGATCCTGTACCATATTGCGAACTAGTCGAAAAAGCAAATCCTGAGCGGTCATATGACGTTACGGATAGTGGATTTGAAACCGCACTTACCGTCCCACCCCCTGACAAGGTAGCTTCAACTTTCATCACATAATTACCGGCTGCAAGCCCAACAGCATCTGCTCTCCAGTAGGAAGAATATTTGCGGATTAACTCATTATTAATTTGTTGATACCCAGAATCCGCTGCACTTGCCAATTTAACATAAACGTTATACCCTGTCGCATTGCTTACAGGTGACCATTCCGCATATGCCGTTTCATTCCAGCCTCCACTGCCTGTTACCGCAAGACCAGCAGCATGCACCACCGTATTTGTCCATCCACCTACTATTAAAGAAAGAGCAAGAGAAAACAACACAACAATACTGGTTACCTTTGCAACTCTTTTTTTCATTTTATTTCCTCCCGATTTTAATTTGTTGCAGATATTATTGTAACCGCTTGCAAAAAATGAAGTTTCTCTTTTCACCTCCTAAATATTTAGAAAGAGATCCTGCATCTAGCCCCTGTATCCCTTCGAAAATAATACAAATTCTGGAACCAGAACACGTTCAACATATCAAAACTAAAAAAGGTTCCGAAACAATCATTTACTCATATCTCCCATATCTAACCGTGTTCTGAGCTAATGATTATAGGACAGCGAATGGATTGTGATCATACAACACGAATAGCCACACAGTAGCCAGCACATAATAAAATTCACAACCATTAGGTAAACAAGGAGGAATTTTCAATTGAGCGCAAATAAACCAGACAAGAATCTGATCAACACTGTAAAAGATTTGGAAGCCACGCCCGTAAACAGCCTGGAAGCCCAACAGCAGCAACAAGCCCGTAATGATCGCCGCAAGCAATCTCAGCATGACAGCGACGGCAAATTCACGGAAAATGAAACCGGGAACTTTCATTAAAGTCGGGAATACTGTTGGAATCTTCTTTTTAAGCTGCAATAACGTAAAAAGACACCCTTCAAGGTGTCTTTTCTTTTACTACCTATGGAGCCGCATCATAATGTATTTCCTCTAATCAATACGTATCAACTGCTCATCCTGTAATCCAAGCAATGATTTTTTCACGGTCTCACGCGCCGTTCCTGTCATATCCGCCAGGTGTTGATGCGTTAATTTCAAATCGATTAGAACACCTTCATCAGAGGGCACTCCGTGCTGTTCTGTTAGACGCAACAACACGCGAGCAATACGCGTACGCACGTCGATAACGGTTAAGTTTGTTATTAATTTATTGGCATCACGCAGACGATCTAATGCTGTTTCCAAAATGCCGATTAGTATTTCCGGATTACTTTTTAGTAAAGTAATGAATCGCGTTTTTTCAAAATACATAAGGTAGACTTCTCAATGGTCCTTGCAGAAGCAGAGCGCGCTCTTTCATTTTGCAACAAAGCCATCTCTCCAAAGAAATCACCTACTCTAAAATAGAGAGTACTACATCCCTAGAGTGGTTATCTTGATAGATTTGAACAACTCCAGATAGAACCAGATAGAGCTCCTCTCCCTCTTCACCCTCAAAAAAGATGGACTCTCCTTTTATATAAGTACGCTCGCCACATACCTTAGTAATTTCAGCTAAATATTCATCATCAAGATGTTCAAAGAACGGAAAATCCTGTAACAGTTGTGGGTTCATCTTCTAGAGGTTCCTCCAGTATAAGTAATAATTTTTTTATGATTGAATCGCGAACCTATCCTATATTGCAATACTTTTAATTCAAGATAAATAGCGACAGCTTCATTAAATTATTATGTGACACAAATTTTCCAAATGCACCATCGTAAAATGGAAGGTTTTGGTTGCTGAGAACAAGAATAAAGTTAAGATTCTAAAATTCAAGAAGTGAGTTGATGAACATGAGTGATAAGATGGTGGCTGTTTTAAGAAGACAGTTTGATCCAACCGTAGAAATGTTGAAGAATCTTATCGAAGTATGTCCTGATCATTTTTGGAAGAATGCCAAGCATAAATACTGGAAGCATATATTCCACGCTACAACCAGCATGAAATTTTGGTTTAGGCAGCAGAAGGATGAAGAATTCAAAATACCTGACTTCGGTAAAGATATAACAGAAGACTTAGATAAGGAGTGCTCTGACTACCCTACTAAGGAGGAAATGACGACGTACCTAGAGGAGATATTGAGTGTGGCTCGTAATTTTTTTGATGAACTTACTGACTGCAGATTATTGGAACCATGTGTACTATACGAAGAAATAACTAAAACTGATGTTATCCTCATGCAGATAAGGCATGTTCAACATCATATAGGTTATTGCAACAGCATATTGAATTCGAATCACCTAGAAACAGCAAAGTGGCTATGATAAAATGAGTGACCGAAATCAGCTTCTTTACCACGAGGAGTGTTATTTAATATGGTTTATGAATTTGATAGTGAGATAAAGCTGCTGGAAGGTAAAATGAAATGGAAAGTAGTCTATTTCCCCTATTCAGTAAGGGAGATATTCAATACTAATGGTAAAGTACCTATTCAAATCTCTGTTGACGGGTACGAATTTGACCATACTTTATTGCCGTCAAAGAATGGGCATTATTTTGTTTATAACGAATTTATTCGAAGAGCATTACAAAAAGAGCTCGGTGATACATTACATATAATACTTAAGAAATGCGAGGAAAATCGTAAACTGATTGTGCCAGATTACATTACTACAAACCTTGAAGAGTACCACATGCTGAATACATTTCTAAACCAGCCTGATTACATTAAACGAGAGCAGATTAATTATATTGAGCTTGCTAAAAAGGAAGATACAAAAAATAGACGAATACTAGCTCTAATTGATAAACTTAAGGATTAATAAAGGGACGACAATAAAGTTGAGGTAAAATGAAGACATCAGAGTTAAGCAACGAATATTGATATTTCGCTAAACCCCAACAATCATTTTTAAATGAGCACCAAACTTTAAAAAATCACAAAAAAGCGATGAGAAACAACCCTCATCGCTTTCACATTACTAAAACCAGACTTGTTACAGCAAACCTCTGCCTAGTAATAGGTGATCGTTTAAGAGTCAGCAACCATCTGCCCCCTTACGTGGTGCTAGCACGTCGATCAGCAAGCGCCATCGCGGCGGCATAGCCGGAGCTCCAGGCCCATTGCAGGTTATAGCCGCCGCAATCTCCATCGACATCCATCACCTCACCTGCCAAATACAGTCCAGGGACTAACTTAGATTCCAACGTTCCTTCGGTTAGCTCCGTCGTATCGATGCCACCAGCTGTTGTTTGTGCATTAGTAAAGCTATTGGTATCGGTCACTTTAAATTCCCAACGCTTCAAGATTTTATAAAATATTTTTTTTGTTTTCCACGAAAGATCCTGACAAAGCAGGTGCAACTGTTGATCAATTCCAGCCTCCTTCAGCAGAACTGGAATCAGTTTCTTGCTGACGATACCTATAAGGGAATCGGCAACCGTCCGGTGTCCGAAGATCCCCCAGTGGATCTCCAGAAAATCAATTAACTCTTCCTCCGTGCGCTCCGGCATTAAATCAACCGACAATGTCACCGATTCTCCTATTCCGAGATTATACGCAGCCTTTCTGCTGAGCTGAAGTATGGGCGGGCCCGAGATACCATAGTCCGTAAAAAGAATCTCACCAGACTCAGTGCGGATGACTTCATTGTTTACGATAACATGGGCCTCTCCCTCAAATTTGATGCCCGATAGTTCCTTCAAATACGGATAATCCAGCTTCAATTGTACAATGCCTGGCACCGGGTTGATCAAGGTGTGCCCCAGACGTTGGACAAGCGTATAACCGGAGCCGTCCGTTCCCGTTTTGGGAGCGGTAAGGCCGCCTGCACATAGAAAAAGATAGTCGCTGGTATACACAACCTGTTCCTCTGTCTCCGTCTGGCAGGTTATCGCGAACCGCGGATGTCCCGCCGAAACGGTAACATCCAACACTTTATGTTTATAATATACGGGAACATTCCGATCCTCCAGCGCCAGCTTAAATACACCCGGCACCGAAGCCGCCTGCAGCGACATCGGATACATCCGGCCATTCTCCAAGCTTACAAAAGGAAGCCCGAGCGAGGAGAAAAATTCGATCGTTTGGCGGACACCGAATTGCCGCAATACATGTATTGGGAATCCTTCCTGATTACTGTGATACTTGCGTGATAAAGCGGCCGCTTCATCCGTACCGGTGGCGGTGGATTGGTTCGTAATGTTGCAACGCCCGTTACCCGTCGTTATTATTTTCTTCCCCAGCCGGTCATTGCTTTCAATAATTGCTGTATCAATACCTTGATCCCTCGCTGTAACTGCAGCCATTAGACCTGCAGCACCCCCACCGATAATGAACAGCTCGTGGTGCTTAGAAGTCTGATCCTTATACATGTTAATTGATGCATCCCTTTTCCTAATAAATTTATTGAATTGACTTAGCTAGCGCCATGGCGGCCACATATCCGGAACTCCAGGCCCATTGTAGGTTATAGCCGCCGAAGTCTCCGTCCACATCCATCACTTCGCCAGCCAAATAAAGCCCAGGTACTAGCTTGGATTCCAGCGTTCCTTCGATTATTTCCGACGTATCGATGCCGCCAGCTGTCACTTGTGCATTCGTAAAGCCATTGGTATCCGTCACTTTAAATTCCCAGCGCTTCAAGATTCGATAAAATTTCTCCTTAGTTTTCAACGACAGAGCCTGGCAAAGCAGCTGTGGCTGCTGATCTAAGCCGGTCTCCTTGAGTAGGACCGTAACAAGCTTCTTGTTAAAGATGCCAACGAGAGAATCTGCAACCGTCCGGTGTCCAAAAGTCTCCCAGAGCCTTTCTAAAAACTCAACTAACTCTTCCTCCGTGCGGTCAGGCATCAGATCCACCGATAATTTCACCTGTTCTCCTCTTGCAAGATGATACGCAGCCTTCCTGCTTAGCTGGAGAATTGGCGGACCAGTAATACCATAGTCCGTAAAGGCAATTTCGCCCTGTTCACTGCCGATGACTTTACCGTTTACAATAATATGAGCTTGTCCCTGAGATTTGATAGTGGACAGTGCTCTCATATTCGGATATTGCAGCTTCAGTTGCACAATGGCCGGTAAAGGCTCAATCAGGGTGTGTCCCAGACGTTCAGCAAGTGTATACCCAGGAGGTTCTTTTCCCGCATTTGGACCGGCAAGGCCACCCGCAGATAGAAGTAGATAGTCGCTAGTATAAACAACCTCCTCCTCTGTCTCCGTTTGGCATTTTATCTTGAAGCGCGGATGATTCTTCGAAACAGTAACATCCAACACTTTGTTATTGAGGTACACCGGAACATTCCGATCCTCCAGCGCAAGCTGGAAAATATCCAGCACCGCTGCTGCCTGCAGCGACATCGGATACATCAAGCCATCCTTCAATCTTGTAAGCGGAAGCCCGAGAAAGGAGAAAAAATCTATGGTCTGACGGATGCCAAATTGCTGCAATACCGCAAGTGGAAATCCGGCCTGATTACTGTGATACTTGCGCGATAAAGCGATTGCTTCATCTGTACCCGTTGCAGTGGATTCATTTGTAATGTTACAGCGGCCATCACCTGTCATTAATATCTTCTTTCCAATCCGGTCGTTACTCTCCAGAATGGCAGTATCGATACCCATATCACACGCAGTAACAGCGGCCATTAGTCCGGCAGCACCTGCGCCGATAATAAACAGCTTGTGGTGCATAGAAGTCTGATTCTCATACATGGTTGATCAATGCATCCTTTATTCCAATTTTTCTAAAAGCACAGAAGCACTTTATTAAATTATAGCATAAGTGTACTGGTTTTCATTTATCTCCTTATGTACTCATCACATCTTAGGTTAGCCTTTTATCCCTTGACTGCAATTTAGTCCATAAACAAGAAAAAAACCGCTTTATCAGCGGGTTTCAAATAGAGCCGAGGAGTCGAACCCCTATCCAAAGATAACGGCACATAAGCTTCTACGAGTGTAGTTACAGTTTTGATGTCCCCTAGAAGCATTCTATCCAATATTTGATGAGTCATTCTGATTAAGGAGACTGATCATAGGAATAACTCCTTAGTATAGTGATCCAATTATATAAGTTAATCCTGAATATATCGGTTCTTCACAGTGCTTCTTCAATACGCAGAAAGTACCTTTGGCGCTACAGATGATGGCTGGATCCAAGCAACAATTATGATCACCAACCACAACGTTGAATAAAGAACGATAACCTTATGTATGCTACCAGAAGGTTTACTAAAGTTTTTAGAAGTTGCTAATTCCCTGCGGAATCAAGATACGCTTCAGCTTCTTCTATCGATTCGTACAAGTTTGCAATATCTTTAAACATACGATTCATTTGCGTTTTGTAGAACGCGGTAGGCGCAACATACACCCATTTATGTTTTGTAGAGATTCCAGCTTTCACAGCATCTTCACCAGTTGGAGCAAGAATTGCCATCACCTCTTGCTTAAATACCAGGCCACCAGTAATTACAGTCATACCTGTAAACCCTCGCTTAGTTTTCTTCAGTACTTTCGGAAATTGTTCTGCGTACGCAAAGGCATCCTCAACTTCCATACCGTCCGATGTTACAATAATTCTGTTTTTATTTTTAACATAATCAATAGTAAAACTCATAATAGTAATTCCTCCGAATGTTTTTGCTTTTGAGTGCTTAATGCCATAATCTAATCTTATATCAGTTCGAGCTCTTATAGATGTAGTTTCGGAAAATGTGCCACTAATTATTAACTTCAAAGTGAATGATCTAATTTTAGACGTAGACAACATGTCTACAAAAATGAATATATTAGTTCCCCATAATTCATTGTCTGCATTCGGTCTACAATTCAATCACTAAACAGCAAAAAACCGCTATCTCAGCGGTTTTTTGCTTATGGAGCCGAGGGAAGTCGAACCCCTGTCCGAAGATAACGGCACATAAGCTTCTACGAATGTAGTTACTGTTTTGATGTCACAAAATTCATGACTCCCACCAGAAAATTGTTTACGGTGTAGTTGTAATTCTAACTCAAAACTGTGCTATAGCGAAAAATCGGTAACACCCTTTTTATAGGAAAATTTAAGACTATATGTTTCTTCTTTTCCATAGGGCATTGTAGCAATTTTTATACGAGTATAATCAAGCCTGCTATCTCTTAACACTCTCTTTATCAAGGCTATACTCCGTTCTTCTTCCGTAATGATACAAAATATATTAAGAGCATATTTTTTCGGGTCGGAAATGCATTTACCCATATCAAAGCCATCAACACAACCTAAGTTAGTATCTACTAGAGATATGTCCAGGTATTCCATGACTTTATCTCTTAACCAGTTATCACGTTGGCTTCCTTTTTCAATTTTTAGAGGATACTGTACTACTAACCAAAATTTCTCACTCATTCATAATCACCAGCCAATGAAGAGATTTATTATAATAATTATAACAAAGAAACTTTGCAAAAGGGTACCGTTAACCATAGTATGGGAACCATCCTCATGCGGATGGTATTCGTGGTGGTAGAGAAATCTTTTGCAGTTTAAAAATATGCATACCAAACATTCCGAGACCACATAGTAGACATGATAAACCACAAGTACACATTTGAGGAATTGGCTGAAATCATTAAAAGGCATTGCCTAACTTTAATTATGAGGATACAAAAAAGCGACCCCTAAAGGTCGCTTTTTCTAAAACTCCATATGGAGCCGAGGGGAGTCGAACCCCTGTCCGAAGATAACGGCACATAAGCTTCTACGAGTGTAGTCACAGTTTTGATGTCACCCGAGTATCGCCCCGTAACCGGCTATACGTTGGGTCAGCCTGATTGTCTTCTTCAGCTCACCGCAGGCGGAGATGAGACAGCGTATCCCACTATTTGTTAGCCCCTATCCCTGTCACATGGGCGATGCAGAGTAGAAGCACGCACACAGTTTCTTAGGCTGCGAAAGCGTAGTTGTTTTGTTGTTTGCCGTTTAATAGGCTTTAGCGTTGATGAAGCGGACGCGTCCCCACTACTCGCTACTCATGCTCGAACTACCCCCGTCGAATCCAAGAACGGCCCCTCATTAAAAAGGGCGCTTCGGATCAAGCGGATCTTCCAAGCAAGAGAGATCCAATCTACAGCTTCTTATTCAAGAAAACTGTAACGAAGCAATAACTAACTTACTTACTCAGTATAGCACATTTATCAACACTTTAACACGTGGGTTAAAGGAATTGAAGGTTGAAACTGGAACTCATTTGAATCGTCTAGTTCTCCCAGATTATCTGGCGATCTTTTGCTTATCACGTAGTACACGCTGGATATCACGTTGAGCATCTCGCTTGGCAGCCGAGTCACGTTTGTCATACTCTTTTTTACCTTTACCAAGACCAATCAGCAGCTTCGCATAGCCATTCCGCACATAAATCTTAAGTGGCACAATCGTAAACCCATCTCGCTTGGACAAGCCCAGCAGTTTATGAATTTGCTCCTTATGCATTAACAATTTACGTGTGCGTGTGGGATCAGTAGGATTGGCACGATTACCTTGTTCAAAAGGGCTGATATGCATGTTGTGAATCTGAATCTCACCATTGCGGATCGTAGCAAAAGCATCTCCAATATTAGCGCGGCCATTACGCAGCGACTTGATCTCTGTACCCGTCAGCACCAAGCCAGCTTCATAAGTATCCTCGATAAAATAATCATGGGAAGCTTTCTTGTTCTGGGCAAGTACTTTCCCGTCTGCTTTTTTACCCATGAGAATCACTCCTTGAATCATATTCATAAGTTAAAGTAACCATGTCTGTCTAATCTTAAACGACACAGCCATCGAACGTCTGATCTATATTGTAACAAATGGAATCAAGTGAGCGCAAGGAACCTTCAACCAAATATACTTCACCTAATTTGTCATAGAGTTGTCAGTAACATTACCCAATATCTAGCATTTGTTACAAAAAAGCATTAAGCTGAGTTGATCTGGAGTTTTTCCACTAATCTCCACATATCTATATCCATCTACCCTATTTACTTATTACCTATTTGTTCTCAATTATCCGCTTCCCTCTTCTTGGATATACATCTATTCGACGCCTATTCAAATAGCGCTGCTTTTACCTATACTGTGCAATCCTATACTGTACCTATCCTATCCTCTACCTATTCACTTGCTATCACCTACGTTTTTCTATATAAATGTATTTCGTGCAACTATTTAAGCCTTATCACCGCCAAAAAACTAATTAGTTGCACTTTCTGCAGCTAAAAAAGCGAAATCAGACCAATTATGGGTAACTGATCAGATTTTGATGTACAAAATGCAATTAGCTACCACTTTTACTACATAACCCAAATTTAACTGCACATAATGCAATTAACCAAGTTGATTATTAGTTAAAAAGCACCGCCACAGGAGGGACGGTGCTTAGTATCGTTATAGAGTTATGCAGCGCATAACCGTCATTTATTTCTTTTTACGCTTACGTGGTGCTCCTTCTGGAGCGCCGCCATTATTGTCACTTCGTTTAGAAGTGACTTGCTCAGATGTCTCTACGTTGCCTGGTGTCACGGACTGGCCGATGAACACCCCGCCCTTGGTTTTCTTTTTGCGGCGGCCTTTGCCTGTAGGAGCGCCGTTACGGCCTTCTCCACCGCCAAAGTTACCCCCGCGATCCTCGCGGCTGCGGAACTTCGTGCTGCCGTCCACGCCCCGCGCTTCGCCGCCGGAGGAGTCGGACGCAGGAGCGCCGTATCCGCCTTTGCCGGAGCCAAAGCCGAAGCTGATGCCGCGTCCACCACCGGCACCGCCGGTGTCTCCGCCGCGGCCTCGCCCGCCGCTGCGCTCACGCGGCGCGCCTGCGTTGCCGCCGGCTTCGCCTCCGCGCTCTGCGCCCGGCGCAGCAACTACCCGGCTCGCATCCTCGCCGGCCTCGCGCCCGCGCTTCCGCTTACCGCGTCCGCCCGCTGCGCCAACACCGGCCGCTTCGCGCGGTCCATCACCGGCGCGCACACCTGCGCCCGGCTTGCCCTTGCCCACGCCTGCAGCAGCGCCGCCCGGCTTGCCTTTACCGCCGCGTCCCTTGCCCGCGGCGCCTTTGCCCCCGGCCGGCTTAATGAAGCCGCCGCCCGAGCGGCCGCCCTTGCCTCCGCGGCCGCCCGCAAAGCCACCACCGCGGTGCTCGCCTGGCGCGCGTGGCTTCATGTCGACCAACTCGAAATCGATCGTGTGGTCATCCATATTTACTTTGGCGACTCGGATCTTCACCTCGTCACCAATACGGAACACACGCGATGTGCGCTCGCCAATGAGCGCCATATGACCTTCGTCGAAATGATAATAATCGTCGCTCATTGCACTGAGACGAATAAGACCTTCGACGGTATTATCCAGCTCGATGAACATTCCGAAGCTGGTCACACTGCTGACCATAGCCTCGAATTCCTCGCCTACTTTATCCTGCATGTATTCTGCTTTCTTCAGTTGCTCCGTATCGCGTTCAGCTTCTACCGCCACACGCTCGCGTTCCGAAGACTGCTGAGCAATGTCAGGCATCCGGCTAGACAAATAATCATGCCGTTTCTGGGTCAATGCCCCTCCATTCTCAATCACTTCACGCATTACGCGGTGAATGACCAAATCGGGGTACCGGCGAATCGGAGAAGTGAAGTGAGAATAGTATTCCGCAGCCAGTCCGAAATGGCCCGTGCTCTCCGCATCATACTTTGCCTGCTTCATAGAACGCAGCATCATCGTACTGATGACCGTCTGCTCCTTTGTGCCTTGGATTTGCTCCAACAAATCCTGCAAAGCACGTGGATGAACCGAATTGCCACGACCCTTGACGTGATATCCGAAATTGGCCGCAAAAGCCATGAAATTTTGCAGCTTCTCTGGGTCTGGATCTTCGTGAATCCGGTAAAGGAACGGAACCTTCAACCAGTGGAAATGTTCAGCTACTGTTTCATTTGCCGCCAGCATGAACTCCTCGATAATCTGTTCAGCTACAGAACGTTCACGCTTCACGATATCTACAGCCTTGCCGTTCTCATCCACGATGATTTTGCTCTCTTCAAAATCAAAATCAACCGCACCCCGGCGCATCCGCGCATCGCGTAGCTTCATCGCCAATTCTTTCATGAGGCGGAAATCGTCAATTAGTGGACTATAACGTTCCAGCAGCTCTGGATCTTCGTCTTCGAGAATTTTACGAACATTGGAGTAAGTCATTCTCTCTTTGGTGCGAATCACGCTCGTAAAGACATCGTGCTTCACAACCTTCATTTGCTCGTTAAACTCCATTTCACAGGACATTGTTAACCGGTCTACCTGTGGATTCAAGCTGCAAATTCCGTTCGATAGACGGTGCGGCAGCATCGGAATAACCCGGTCTACTAAATACACACTACAACCGCGGTCATAGGCTTCTTTATCCAGCTCAGAGCCTTCACGCACATAATAACCTACGTCTGCTATATGGACGCCCAGCTTGTAATGTCCATTCTCCAAGCGCTGTACGTTTACCGCATCATCCAAATCCTTAGCATCTTCGCCATCAATCGTAACAATGTTCAGTCCGCGCAGGTCGCGTCTTCCTTGCTCCGCAATCTCCTCTTCTGTAATTGAATCAGGAGCGCTATCGGCTTCATCCATCACTTCAGCTGGAAATGCCTCAGGCAATTGATGTTTGCGGATAATGGAAAGAATATCAACACCCGGATCATCCTTATGTCCGAGAATCTCAATAATTTCACCTTCTGCCGCTGCTCGGCCTTCCGGATAACTCACAATTCGCACAACGACCTTTTGACCATCAACAGCACCTTTAAAGGATTGTTTCGGAATAAAAATATCACGATTAATCCGCTTATCATCAGGCAGCACAAAACCATAGGTCTCCAGGTTCTGAAATACACCTACCGTCTGCAACACGCCACGTTTTACAATACGTACTACTTCGCCTTCCATACGTCCGCCGGACGGACTTTTAGAGGTAATACGAATCAGAACGATATCGCCATTCATAGCTCCCTTAAGATCATTTGCATGGATATATACGTCAGGATGATCACGATCATCCGGGATTAGAAAAGCAAAACCCTTCGCATGTGCTTGTAAACGTCCACGCAGCAAATCCATCCGTTCTGGCACGCCATAACGTGCAGTACGGGTTAATACAATTCTTCCATCCTGCTCTAATTCAATCAGCAGTTCCTCGAACTTTTTAAACCCCTCGCTATCCTCTAGAGCAAAATGACTCACCAGCTCTTCATAAGTCATTGGTTTATATGCAGTTTCCCGCATGAAATCGAGTAATATTTCTTGTGTTATCATGTTCGTCACCCCAGCCCTCCGCGGCTTCAAGCCGCTGGCAAATATGTATATCTTGTCCTGCCCTGCAGTAATGCCAAGTAAATTTTACCTTTACTACTTCATACCCTAGTATACACGAAATCAATCCTGCGCATCCCTGTTACTGTCATCCAAAGGTTAACACAGTACAAAATTTCCTTTAAATGCTGAAATACATCCATGCCGACTTCAGGTTTACTTCCTATCGATCCAGCCTTTTTCTTTGCGAATATGAAAAGAAAAGCACCCTTAGGTGCTTTTTAACTCCTTTTAATATAACAAAAAAGCCTCCGCTCTATTCCATTTAGAACAGAGCGAGGGCTTACGGTAGATCTTTTAGTCGATTAGAACTGCAGCTAGAATCGCCATGATAAAGAAACCAGCAGCAAGTCCAACAGTTACACGTTGTAGTACGAGCTCCATACCACGAGCTTTTGTTTTACCAAAGAGATGCTCAGCACCGCCAGAGATGGCACCGGAAAGACCCGCGCTTTTCCCCTTTTGCAGAAGAACGACCGCAATAAGACCGACGGAAAAAATCAGGAGCACAACTTTCAAAAAGATATCCATTCACTTCCACCTCCTACGCCTAAGCATCACTATCTATGGTAATTTAGGTTATCACGATACATAAACAGTATTCTTATTTTATCATAGCGCTGTCGGTAATACAACAGCTTAGACTGTTAAGTCGTAGCTTTTCTTGCAAGATAAGGATAAACCTATTGAAGTCTATCTTCTTCAAATCATAAAAAAGACCCGCCATAACGGCGGGTCTTAGAAGTCTGCTATAAAAGCAGATTATCTTTTGAGGTTGTAGAAGGATTTCAGGCCGTTGTATTGAGCCAATTCACCCAACTCATCTTCGATGCGAAGCAATTGGTTGTATTTAGCAACACGGTCTGTACGGGAAGGAGCACCTGTTTTGATTTGACCAGCATTAGTCGCAACAGCGATGTCAGCGATTGTGCTATCTTCGGATTCACCGGAACGGTGGGAGATAACTGCTGTGTAACCAGCACGTTTAGCCATTTCGATAGCATCAAAAGTTTCAGTCAATGTACCAATTTGGTTAACCTTAACCAAGATGGAGTTACCGATACCTTTTTCGATACCTGTTGCAAGACGCTCAGTGTTAGTTACGAACAAGTCGTCACCAACCAATTGGACTTTGTCGCCCAATTTTTCAGTAAGCAATTTCCAGCCATCCCAGTCGTCTTCGGACATACCGTCTTCGATTGTGATGATAGGATATTTTTCAACCCATGAAGCAAGAAGGTCAACATACTCAGCGGAAGTGTAAGATTTACCTTCGCCAGCAAGGGTGTATTTACCGTCTTTGTAGAACTCAGTGGAAGCAACGTCCATACCCAAGAATACGTCAACACCTGGTTTGTAACCAGCTTTTTCAATAGCTTCGATGATTGTAGTGATTGCTTCTTCATTCGAACCAAGGTTCGGTGCGAAACCACCTTCGTCACCAACAGCTGTGTTCAGGCCTTTGGATTGAAGTACGGATTTCAAGTTGTGGAAGATTTCAGCACCTGTGCGAAGAGCTTCTTTGAAGCTTGGAGCTCCTACAGGAAGAACCATGAACTCTTGAACGTCGATGTTGTTATCCGCATGCTCACCACCATTGATGATGTTCATCATTGGTACTGGAAGAGTTTTAGCGTTGAATCCGCCCAGGTATACGTACAAAGGAATATCCAAAGCTGCTGCAGCTGCACGAGCTACTGCCATGGATACAGCTAGGATTGCGTTAGCGCCCAATTTACCTTTGTTAGGAGTTCCGTCCAAAGTAATCATCAATTTGTCGATGCCCACTTGGTCAAGAGCGTCCATACCGATAACTTCTGGAGCGATGATTTCATTTACGTTCTCAACAGCTTTCAGAACGCCTTTACCCATGTAACGGGATTTGTCGCCATCACGAAGTTCTACAGCTTCGTGAGCACCAGTGGAAGCGCCGGAAGGAACGATAGCGCGGCCTTTAGCACCGGATTCCAGATAAACGTCAACCTCTACTGTAGGGTTACCACGGGAGTCAAGGACTTCGCGAGCATATACATCAGAAATAATAGTCATGTAAGTTAATCTCCTTTTAACATTGTTTTGGTCTTACTTGTATAGCTTAAAATCAAAGGCGTTATACCTTACCTTACTTACGGCTAGCAATCATGGATTGTCCGGTCATTTCCGCAGGTTGAGGAAGTCCCATCAAATCTAGGATTGTTGGTGCTACGTCTGCAAGAATACCGGATTCACGCAATACAACATTCTCAGTAGTCACGATGAACGGAACAGGATTGGTTGTATGAGCTGTGAACGGGCGACCGTTCTCGTCAAATACCATATCTGCATTACCATGGTCAGCGATAATAATGGCAACGCCACCTTTGGCAACAACCGCATCCACTACTTTACCCACACACTCATCCGTCACTTCTACAGCCTTGATTGTTGGTTCCAGCATGCCGGAGTGTCCAACCATATCAGGATTGGCAAAGTTAAGAATGATAGCATCCTGTCTTTCCGCTTCGATTTCCGCTACGCAGGCTGCAGCCACTTCGTATGCGCTCATCTCAGGTTGAAGATCATAGGTTGCCACTTTAGGAGAGTTGATTAAGATCCGGGTTTCACCAGGAAGCTCCTCGTCACGTCCACCGCTGAAGAAGAAGGTTACATGCGGATATTTTTCAGTTTCCGCGATGCGCAGTTGCTTCTTGTTTTGTTGAACAAGCACTTCACCCAATGTGTTATCCAGGTTCTTCGGTGAGTAGGCTACATAACCTTGTACCGTTTCGCTGAAAGTAGTTAGGCATACGAAGTGCAGGTTTTGCGGGAACAAAGGACCACGGTCGAAACCGCGGAAATCTTGATTCGTGAACACTTGTGACAATTGAATAGCACGGTCAGGACGGAAGTTGAGGAACACGACGGAATCGCCGCTCTCTACTGCCGTTACAGGTTTGCCTTCACTGTCTACAATTACACTAGGTTCAACGAATTCATCAAATACCGAGTTTTCATAAGATGAAGTGATGGCTTGCACAGCATCCGTGTATTTAGGACCTTCACCATAAACCATAGCACGGTAGGCTTTCTCTACACGTTCCCAACGTTTATCACGATCCATTGCGTAATAACGTCCGGACACCGTTGCAATTGTACCCACGCCAATCTCTTCGATTTTAGCTACTAGATCTTGGACAAACTTCTTCCCACTATCAGGAGCTACGTCACGGCCGTCCATAAAAGCATGGATATACACTTCATGCATATCTTCTTTTTTAGCCAGGTCAAGCATAGCAAACAGGTGGTTAATATGGCTATGTACCCCTCCGTCGGATACAAGCGCATATAGGTGAAGCTTTTTGCCAGTGTTCTTAGCATTTCTCACTGCACTAACCAGGGTTTCGTTATCGAAGAACTCGCCCTCGCGGATCGATTTATCGATACGAGTCAAATCCTGATAAACGATCCGGCCTGCACCAATATTCAAATGCCCTACTTCGGAGTTGCCCATTTGCCCTTCCGGAAGGCCTACAGCTTCACCGCAAGCAGTGAGTGTAGTGTTAGGATATTGTTTCAGGTAACGGTCATAGTTAGGTTTGTTGGCTTGAGCAACGGCATTACCTTCTGTCGTTCCACGCAAACCAAAACCATCCATGATGATCAAAGCTACGGGTTTTGGAGCTGACATCTTACTTCGCCCCCTCAACCAATTGAACGAAGGAATCCGGTTGTAAGCTGGCACCGCCAACAAGCGCACCATCGATGTCGCTTTGGCCCATGTACTCAGTTACATTCTCAGGCTTCACGCTGCCGCCGTATTGAATACGAACAGCTTCAGCTGTTGCTGCATCATACAGATCTTTTACAAGACTGCGGATGTAAGCAATAACTTCGTTAGCATCTTGGGAAGTGGAAGATTTACCTGTGCCAATAGCCCAGATAGGTTCGTATGCAATAACAACTTTTGCTGCTTGCTCGGCACTAAGACCTTGGAATGCAGCTTCAGTTTGTACTTTACATACTGCTTTAGTTTGATCAGCTTCACGCTCTTCGAGCTTTTCGCCAACACATACGATAGGAGTAATTCCGTGACGGAATGCAGCATGCATTTTCTTATTCACGATTTCATCCGTTTCGCCAAAATAAGCACGACGCTCAGAGTGGCCAATGATAACATAGTCCACACCAAGATCACTTAGCATTACACCACTGATCTCGCCTGTGTAAGCACCGTTATCTTCAAAGTGTAGGTTTTGTGCACCAATCTTGATGTTAGTACCTTTTGCAGCTGCTACAAGTGCAGGCAGGTTAGTAAATGGAGCGCAGATTACAGTCTCAACGCCTTCTACTTCTGCTTTGCCTTTAATTTCAGCAATAAAGCTTTCTGCTTCAGGAACTGTTTTGAACATTTTCCAGTTACCTGCAATAATAGGTGTTCTCATGACTTATGTTGCCTCCTTCTTAGGTCTTACTTATCGTTCAGTGCTTCTACGCCAGGAAGCGCCTTGCCTTCCATGAACTCAAGGGATGCACCGCCACCAGTGGAGATATGATCCATTTGATCAGCCAGGTGGAATTTCTCTGCTGCTGCTGCGGAATCTCCGCCACCAATAACAGTGTAACCTTCAGTAGTTGCACAAGCTTTTGCTACTGCAAGTGTACCTTCAGCGAATTTATCGATTTCGAATACGCCCATAGGTCCATTCCAGACAACCAGCTTGGAGTTCTTGATAATATCGGCATAAAGTTCACGAGTCTTAGGTCCGATATCAAGTCCTTCCCAACCTTCTGGGATTTCATTGTAATCAACGATCTTAGTGTTAGCGTCAGCACCAAATTTATCAGCAACAACAACATCAACAGGAAGCATGAAGTTTTTACCAAGTGCTTTTGCTTTTTCGATGAATCCAAGAGCAACGTCAAGTTTGTCGTTGTCTACTAGTGATTTACCGATTTCAAAGCCTTGTGCTTTAGTGAATGTATAAGACAATCCACCGCCGATCAGGACGTTATCAGCCAAAGACAACAAGTTATCAATAACATCAATCTTGTCTTTAACTTTCGAACCACCGATGATCGCAGTGAAAGGACGTTCTGGGTTAGAAAGAGCTTTACCAAGAACGGACAATTCTTTCTCCATCAAAAGACCGGATACAGCCGGTAGGAAATGAGCGATACCTTCTGTCGATGCATGTGCACGGTGAGCCGCGCCAAACGCATCATTAACAAACAAATCAGCCAGTTCAGCGAATTGTTTAGCCAGTTCAGGATCGTTTTTCTCTTCACCTGGGTAGAAGCGAACATTCTCAAGTACAAGTACGTCGCCTTCGCCTAGCTCAGCGATTTTTGCTTTTACAGCTTCGCCAATTGCTTCGTCAGCTTTAGCTACTGGTTTGCCAAGAAGCTCGGACAGACGTTCAGCAGCAGTAGTCAAACGCATGGAATCTACGAATTCGCCTTTAGGACGACCCATATGACTCGCAAGAATGATCTTTGCACCGTTCTCGATCAAATATTTAATGGTTGGAAGTGTTTCGCGAATACGAGTATCATCAGTAATTTTACCGTCTTCTACAGGTACGTTGAAATCCACGCGTACAAATACGCGCTTACCCTTTACTTCTACATCACGGACGCTTTTTTTGTTCATGATTAATTCCTCCACACCCAAAATTGTTTCTAGCAGGAAACAAGAAATACATTTAGAAAGAGCGGAAACAAGGAATTTCTGTTTCCGCTCTATAGATGTTGCTTATATCAAGTCAATTACTTAGCGATTTTAGCGAATTTCTCCAAAGTACGAACCAATTGTGCAGTGTAGGACATTTCATTGTCATACCAAGCAACAGTTTTAACCAGTTGTTTGTCGCCAACAGTCAATACTTTAGTTTGTGTAGCATCGAACAGGGATCCGAAAGTCATACCTTTGATGTCAGAAGATACGATTTCATCTTCAGTGTAACCATAAGTGTCTGGATCGGAAGCTGCTTTCATTGCTGCGTTGATTTCTTCAACAGTAACGCTCTTATCAAGAACAGTTACAAGCTCAGTCAGGGAACCAGTTGCAACTGGAACACGTTGAGCTGCACCATCCAATTTACCTTTAAGTTCTGGAATAACCAGACCGATTGCTTTAGCAGCACCAGTAGTGTTAGGAATGATGTTCTCAGCTGCTGCACGAGCGCGTCTGAAGTCACCTTTAGCATGTGGAGCATCCAAAGTGTTTTGGTCGCCAGTGTAAGCATGAATTGTAGTCATCAAGCCTTCAACGATACCGAACTTGTCGTTCAGTACTTTTGCCATTGGAGCTAGGCAGTTAGTTGTGCAAGATGCGCCGGAAATAACAGTCTCAGTACCATCAAGAATGTCATCGTTAACGTTGTAAACGACAGTTTTCATGTCGCCAGTAGCTGGAGCGGAGATAACTACTTTCTTAGCTCCACCTTTCAAGTGTTTTTCAGCTGCTTCTTTAGTTGTGAAGAAACCTGTGCACTCAAGTACGATATCAACGCCTAGGTCGCCCCATGGCAATTCTTCAGGGTTGCGGTTAGCAAGAACCTTAACTTCTTTACCATTGACTTTGAAGAAGCCATCATGCACTTCAACATCACCTTGGAATTTACCTTGAGTTGTATCATATTTAAGCAAATGAGCAAGCATCTTAGCGTCAGTCAAGTCGTTGATTGCTACCACTTCGATACCTTCTACATTTTGAATACGGCGGAAAGCAAGGCGTCCAATACGTCCAAAACCGTTAATTCCAACTTTTACACTCATTGAATAGTTCCTCCTAGAATTCGTTTTATTTATTCAAAACAGACGGTGAGGTCTGTCATGACAACAATGTTAAGTATGATGCAAGAAGTATGTTGTATTGCCTGCAATCTAAAAACTACGAAGATAGCTGTAGTTGATTGTCAATTTCCTTGCCTATTTCTACTGCGGCAGCCTCGTCCGTGACGAGAATATTCTCCTGCCCGAAACGCAGCATGGCATGAATGGCTTTGGCCTTGGGTTTGCCTCCTGCAATACCGATGACTTTCTCTGTCCGAATAATATCTTCTAGACGTAGACCCATCGTAAGCATGGTATGGACAACCTGACCCTCTTCATTGAAATAATAGCCAAAAGATTCGGCCACTGCCCCTTCACCCTGGATTTCCGAGACTGTAGCCTCGTCCAGTTTGCGGCGGCGGGTCATTTCAATGGCATCCCCAATCCCATGTACAATAATACGCGAACTGCGGATGGTTTGTACAATCTCTCCAATATTAGAGTCAAGTGCCAGCGATTGGTATGCATCCCCACTAAGCAAATCAGGGACATGCAACAACCGGTAGTTGGCTCCAACCCGCTTTGCCATTGTTGAGGCAATCGTGTTGGCTTGAATCTCCATACTCTCTCCTAATCCTCCACGCGCCGGAACAAACCAAGCGTTCTTATAGGAAAGGGACAACGGTGGTGTCAGTTGATCAGCCATATCGGCAAGCGTCGATCCACCTGTGACGGCAACTGTATCATCTGGGCGAAGTATACTCAGCAGCGCTTTCGCACCCGCCCGGCCAAGCTCTCGTTTGGTGAACGGCGATGACTCACAATCACCCGGTACTACAATAACTTTATCCAGACCATACGTTGCTCGAATTTTCTCTTCCAGCTCATCCAGACCAAATAGGCTCTTAACAACCGGCTCTAGCAAATCAAGCAGTCTACGTCCAGCAGCGCTAATGCGCATGCCAACACTCTCGATCTCAATAAGCCCTTGCGATTTCAGAAGATCCGTCTCGGCACGCAGTACCCGCTCAGTCATATCTAGCGAAGCGGCTAGCGTTCTGCGCCCAATAATATCGGACAGCATGATCTGATGAAGAATCGTGTACCGTCTCTTAAGGGTTTCCATGAGATCAGGCAGAAGCTGCTTTTGGATATCTAATAAATTACGCATACTTTCACTCCTGCAACTTCGTCTTCCTCTATTCCCTTGTTCATGGTCTCAAAACGTCCCGGGTAAACTTTTTAAGTCCCACCCATATTCTAACCAAATATTGCTCGAAGCGCAAGTCTTCCGAGAGTAGAATTCTCAAGCGCTTGTCTTCTTATACATTAATAAGGTCAGAAAAAGATATAGCGCCCGATGCCTGTCCCTAAAGCGCTTGTCCAGTATTAATATTACATTGCAATTGTGTAAAAATTGTATTATAATCATTTTTGTTGCGCCCGTGGTCCAATGGATATGACGTAGGCCTCCGAAGCCTGAGATCCAAGTTCGATTCTTGGCGGGCGCGCCATTAATTTCATTTTTGCACATAATTTAGTAGTGCCTATACTACTACTTAACCAAAGAGCCGCTTGTCGGCTCTTTTTTTTGAATATAAGTTTGACTTTCTTTGACTTTTTGTTTGAATTTGTTTATCATGTGGGTAATACGGCAAGAGTAAAAATGAATACATTTAAAGAACCAATATCAAGGAGGTTTTCCACGTGAGTTATATTCCTATGGTAGTAGAACAGAGCAACCGCGGCGAGCGCGCTTATGACATCTATTCCCGCCTGCTGAAGGACCGCATCATTTTCCTTGGAACGGAGGTTAATGACGTGGTAGCCAATTCTATCATCGCACAAATGCTGTTCTTGGCTGCCGAAGATCCTGACAAGGACATTCACCTTTACGTGAATAGCCCAGGCGGTTCCATTACTGCAGGTATGGCTATTTTTGATACAATGCAGTACATTAAACCAGACGTTTCCACCATCTGTGTGGGTATGGCAGCTTCCATGGGAGCTTTCCTGCTAAACGCTGGCGCCAAAGGCAAACGCTTTGCACTGCCTAACAGCGAGATCATGATCCACCAGCCTCTGGGTGGTGCTCAAGGTCAAGCAACGGACATTGAAATCCGTGCCCGCCGCATCCTCAAATTGCGCGATAAGCTGAACCGTATTCTAGCAGAACGTACGGGTCAACCTCTAGAACGTATTGAGAAGGATACAGATCGCGACTACTTCATGACTGCTGCAGACGCGGCTGAATACGGTATCGTAGATAAAGTAATCGAGAAGACATTGCCTAGCGGTGTGTAAGCTATAAAGTAAAAATATAAAGAGGCTGTGCTCTAACCATAAAGGATAGGGCACAGCCTCTTTATATTTTATAGAAGACCTAAATCCAATCAATTCAGCCCTCCATAACCTAGTGCATCCAGCTTCTCGGCAATTACGCGATAACCCCGGCCATTCGGATGCAAATGATCAATGGATAACAGCCCTCTCTCATTTCCTGCGAACTCACTGTAAATCGAAGCAAATCCACATACTCGGCTGCTGTACTGTGCTGCGTATTGATTAAACTGTCTGACCCACTCTGTCGCACCAACCACCTGAGGATAGGGATTATATAATCCCACAATTCTAATGATAAAAGGTCTACGCGTCCTCACCTTCAATTGTATAAGGATATTCATAATTGCAGAGAAATTTTGTTTGCATTCCTGAAGCGATCTGCGCAGTTCTGCGGATAAGTTCCCTTGCTGTCTTGCTGCTGATTTGGCCGCGTGAATCAAATCATTACCACCGATAGACACAGTGATGATATCGGCTTCTCGAACGGCCTCACGCATCATGGAATTTCCGCGCAGCCGCTGCTCCAGCTCTGAAGTAGTCATTCCGTTCACGCCTAAATTCGTAGAGGCTACAGCAGTCCGCAGTCTCCCTTCTGCCATTCTACGGTACACCGGAACAAAACCGTTACCTGGCAGAGCACCAAATCCAGTCGTCAAGGAATCGCCAATTGCAGTATATTGGTAGCCCATAGCTCTCCCCCGTTCATAAACTAGTTACTCCCTTTAGCATATGAACTAGAGACAACTCCGGTAAGGGGGAGATGCCTTGTGCTGACATTAGCGGAGACGAGGTATCTCCATTTATTTCATGCCAGCAAACGGGCTGCTGTCATCCGGCAAAAGCTCTTTGAAACTAAAGGTATACTCAGGGAAGCCTGCAGCATACGCTGTGTACTCATATAATTGGAAGAACAGAACAACCTTGTCATCCTTCAGATAGAAATATTTCTCCGTATTCAATCCGTTGAATCCTCCCAAATAACTATCCTCTGCCTTCAGCAGCTTGCTCAGCTTAGCATTCAGCTGTTTTTTGTAGTTTGGATTAGCTCCAAACAGGTCGCCCAACAATAGACGTTTACCATCTTTAAGCGAGAAGGTGAATGCCTCACGGTTAGTCATTCCATGAGCGCCGCCCGTATCACTATACTGATGCATCACTATGCTGATCACACCATTCTGATTGTAGGTCACTACATAACCTGAATCATAGGTGTATTTGGGCTCTGCTCCATCTCGATCGGAGATATCCTGTTCTGCACCCGCCGCGAATTTCATAACACTTTCCTTCAAAGTATTATTAATAGCTTGTTGCGCACTGGAATTGCCCAATCCACTGATCTTCGGATAATCAAGCTGAATAAAAGCTTCTGTCCGATCTTTAGCATAAGTTTCCGTGGTTACCGTCAGCGCGTTCTGCGGTCTGTTCACCACATTCAGCTTACTGGCGGCCCGACTCCAATCTACCTTATAACCCATATAATCATTTAACAATCCTGATGGAACATAGAGGCGATTATTAATTAACTTCCCTTCATACTCTCGAATGAAATAGTTGTTCACCCACACAGAAGTACCGTAACTGGATAACATCAACTTCGCCTTGGCCGATCCTTTTCCAATCATGTACGCATTTTCCTTCTTATCATACGCAAGCGGTAATCCCAACACATCTCGCATAAAAGTTATGGGAATCCAGGCCTGTCCTTCCTTCAAAATACCTTCCTGTAACGAATTTATCCCGTTTGCCTTTAAAACGATACGCGAATCAATAGCTTTATTCTCCGTTTTACTAGCTGCTGCATAACCCGTTTCGCTGGGCAGCAGACCTCCACCAAACAATAAACCTGCCGACATCAGACCTATGCCCCATTTGCGTACTGTTTCTTTTGAAATAATATTCATCATCTTATTTTTCCTCTCCTTTCCAATTTATTAAACAGAATTGTAGAGAACTTACACAAAAAAAGAGGCGCCCCCCACTATTATTAGTGGAAGATCACCTCTCCTCTCTGCATTCACCTTGTTCTGATACTATTTCAATTCATACATTACGCTTAGCTGAGTTGTAACTTTAACTACTCCGGGTTGCACGGATGTGCTTGCACCAGCATCTGCTGCAGCCATATTCATTTTTAGATTCTGTTCAAAATAAACCGGAGTGATATCGCCATCATTTTGGCTGACCGTGATCACTTGACCCAAGCTGCGTTTAGCTGCCTTAGCAATAGCACCTGCTTTAACATCTGCATTCGCCATCGCTTTTTCAATCACCTGAGCTTCAAATGCAGAAGTATCTTCCACAGAAAAACGTGCATTTCCGATATTATTTGCCCCTGCCGCAGATGCAGCGTCCAGCAATTCACCAACCTTGGTCAGATCTCTATAAGACACTAACAGCGTATGATTGGCGTTGTACCCCTTCACTTGCTGTCCTTCTTTTTCGCTGTAACTATAATTGGGTTGCACATAAAACTGCGTGCTTTGAATATCTTTATCTGCAATTTTCCAAGTATTCTTTAGTAAAGTCATAATCTTCTGAATTTTAGCGGCATTGGTCTTCTGCGCTTCTTGCGCAGTTGTGGCCGTAGTATCCACACCGATGGTCAAGTATACGATATCCGGCTTGAGGGACAATTCGCCTTTACCTACTACACTAACGACATTTTTCTGCACTTCATCTGCGTAAGCCTTTGCAGGACCTTGGAAAACACCACTCATGCTGATCCCTCCAATTAACAAACTCCCTACGATCATCACTGAACCAATTTTCTTCAATAAACCTTTCATATTTGCCAGCCCCTTTCATTTCTTGTGATTTGTTATTATCCTCTAGACGAGTCATTTTGGTAAATGTTGCACGTCTCAATCTATTTTTTGGTATTAAAAAAAGCCCCGAAGGGCTTTTGGTCATGCGATAAATAAAGTCTTCCTAGCAGAAACGATGTTGTCTTCCTATTATTGGTTCTCAAGCTCTTCTTTGCTGACCAGACTTGTCAAAGCGTTTACAGCTTGATCGGCATCCGCACCGTCCGCGCTAATGTAAATCTCCGTGCCGGAACTGATAGCGAGGCTCATAATCCCCATAATACTTTTAGCATTTACTTTTTTATCATCTTTTTCCACGAAAATCTCCGACGAAAACTTGTTAGCTTCTTGCACAAACAATGCTGCCGGTCGGGCATGAAGCCCTGTCTTCAACCGAACAACTACCGGGTGCTTTGTCATGAAACGCTTACCCCCTAATTGAGTTCTCCCCAAAAGTTTCACATTAATTTTATATTATTATATCATTATAACGTAAACCACACTAGAAAAAAAGTAATTAGCCGCCTCGAACCTTGTCCGCCAGCTCATCAATCTTACGAAGCCGATGATTTACTCCCGACTTACTGACTGTACCTTTGAGCATTTCACCAACCTCCTTGAGGTTGATATCTGGATGCGCCATTCGAATTTCTGCTACTTCACGCAGTTTATCCGGCAAATTCTCCAGTCCCATTTCTCGCTGCAACAGCTTGATATTCTCAATCTGCCGCACCGCAGCACTTATTGTTTTGTTGAGATTTGCGGTCTCGCAGTTCACGATCCGATTCACGGAATTACGCATATCGCGCATAATTCTTACATCCTCAAATTTGAACAACGCCTGATGCGCTCCAATCAAACTTAAGAATTCAATGATCTTCTCGCCTTCTTTAATGTAAAGAATGAATCCTTTTTTACGTTCAATACAGCGTGCATTTAAGTGGAATTCCCCAGCCAGATCCACTAATGCTTTACAATGTTCCTCATACATCGAGGAAATCTCCAAATGGTAGGAGGAGCCTTCCGGATTATTAACCGATCCGCCAGCCAGAAAGGCACCACGCAAATAAGCACGCTTGCAGCAGTTATTCCCAACAATCTCATCATCAATACCATCGGTAAAAATAAATCCTTCCGACACAATTCTAAGATCCTTTAGGATCTCTTGTACACGGTTTGGAATTCTGACGATATAGACGTTATTTTTCTTCAAACGCATTTTTTTACGCACGAGTAGCTCAATATGGACCTGGTAATATTTCTTAAGTAAAGAATATACCCGCCTTGCAATCGCGGCGTTCTCCGTCGAAATGTCGAGAATAACCTTTTTGCTTGAAAGCTGCACAGATCCATTCATACGGATAAGCGCTGACATTTCCGCCTTCTCGCAGCAGGGTTCACTCTCCACCATCGTCAGCTCTTTTTTGGTAAGGGCCGCAAAAGACAAGGGTCTCACCTCTTTCTTGATAAGTACTTCATTCTCATCTATAAGTTATACCCTAGGGTTTCTGTTTATCCAATCCTGCACAAGCTGATAAATGTGATGGCTAAGCTTATCGGTATCATGTCTCAAATAAGTTCGGAATAAAACCAGTTTATCGGCTATAACCTTGTATCCATTGCCATCCAGCGCTTCTTTATCAAGCTGCACCGGGCGCGCGCCCTTCTCGGCGTACTTCGTCTGGACCTGTTCCGGAATCTCACCGTCATTAACAATAACATAATCGAATAAATCGATCCCGATATGATCATATACAGCTTGAAGATGATCGCTGACGGTATAGTTATCCGTTTCACCCGGCTGAGTCATTACGTTGCAGACGAAAATTTTGATAGCATTCGAAGATACAACCGCTTCTGCCAGTTTCGGAACAAGCAGGTTGGGAAGAATGCTCGTATACAGACTGCCAGGACCCAGCAGGATCGCATCTGCATTCCGAATCGCCTCAAGCGCTTCGGGCAACGGTTCTACATCTGGCGGCTCCAAGGACACTCGTCTGATGATCCCGCCAGCTTCAGGGATTTTGGACTCCCCTGTGATAATCGTGCCGTCCGACATTTCTGCATGCAGGATTACAGCTTCACCGGCCGCAGGCAATACCCGGCCGCGAACAGCGAATAATCTACTGAGCTCCCGAACAGCCGTAACGAAATCGCCAGATATATCCGTGAGCGCAGCAAGAATCAAGTTGCCGAGACTATGACCAGCTAGTCCCTCACCCGTGTTGAAACGGTATCTCATAATCTCTGCCATGAGCGGCTCAACATCAGCCATAGCTGTCAATACGTTGCGGATGTCCCCAGGAGGAGGCATTTGCAGTTCACTGCGTAAAATACCAGAGCTTCCCCCATCATCGGCAACGGTAACAATAGCAGTAATATCTAATGGCTTCTCTTTTAAACCACGAAGCATGACAGATAACCCCGTGCCACCGCCCATAACGACGATACGTGGACGCTGTCTTTGTTCTTCAGCCACTATGACCCCTTCTCTCTAGTGCCGATCACGCTCGGAATCCCTATGACTAACGGTTACGGATTCCGTCTCGCTAACGCCCAGCATTTTACCCAAATACTCGGATATGGCTACGGAACGGTGTTTACCTCCCGTACAGCCAATGCCAATGATAATCTGGGACTTACCTTCCTTACGATATTGCGGAATTAGAAAATGAAGCATATCGAGCAGTTTGGTCAGGAACACCTGTGTTTCAGGCCACTTCATTACATAATCGTAGACTTCACTATCCTGGCCGGTTTTAGGCCGCAGATGGTCCACATAATGTGGGTTAGGCAAGAAGCGGACATCGAAGACAAGATCTGCATCAATAGGAATACCGTACTTAAATCCGAAGGATGTAATATTGACGGAAAGCGTACTTTTTCCTAGATGCGAAAACCGTGAAATGATCTTCTCCTTAAGCTGCACGGGCTTCATACTGCTGGTATCTAAACATAACGTAGCTGAATTTTTCAATTCTTCAAGCATCTTACGTTCTAGCTTGATACCATCAAGCGGCAGCCCCTTAGGTGCTAATGGATGATGACGTCGACTTTCCTTGTAACGCTGAACAAGTACTGAATCTGTAGCATCCAAAAACAAGATCTCACAGCCAATGGTTGACTCATCCTTGATATAGGCAAGAGACTCAGACAAAGCAGTGAAGAATTCTCGACCACGCAGGTCAATTACAAGGGCTACCTTGGCAATCTTACCCTTCGACTGTTCAATTAGCTCTGCGAACTTGGGAATCAGTACCGGTGGTAAATTATCGACACAGAAGAACCCTAGGTCTTCCAGACTCTGTACAGCAATTGTCTTCCCCGCACCTGACATTCCCGTAATAATAATCAGGGTGGCTCCAGCCGTTGGGGTATTGTCCAATTCGGTCATAAAAGCGTCCCCTCCCTAGATTTAGTATATGAATACTTCCCGTCTTTTAAGAACGCAGCAAAAGGCCGGCAGCCCCAACAATACCTGCGTCATTGCCAAGCTCAGCTGGAATAATCGAAACACCAGTTTGAAGCGGAGCCGGTGTCAATTTCGCAAACACACGACGAACCTCATCAAATAGAATATCTCCAGCCTTAGACACGCCGCCGCCAACGATAAATACTTCAGGGTTAAGCACAGCCGCAACAGAAGCCATGGATTTACCCAGATAGTACGCTGCACGATTTACTATACGGATAGCTACTTCATCGCCAGCCTTAGCCGCATCAAAGACTTCTTTCGCAGCAATCTTCTCTACCATAGAGAGGGAAGTACGATCGCCACGAGCTACTGCATCATTAGCCATGCGGATAATACCTGTAGCGGAGGAAACGGTTTCCAGACAGCCCATGTTGCCACAGCCGCATTGAATAGCTTCCAGATCCGGCACTACTGTGATATGTCCAAGCTCACCAGCTAATCCCGCAAAACCTTGATAAATCTTTCCATTAATAATGATTCCGCCACCGACACCTGTTCCAAGCGTATAGCAGACACAGTTATCAACGCCACGTCCCGCACCACTCCAAGCTTCCCCCAGTGCAGCCACATTCGCATCATTGTCTATTTTGACAGGCTTGTTCCAACGATCTTCCAAAATGGAACGGATCGGCACATCTCTAAATCCTATGTTAGGCGCAAGGATGATGATTCCTTCACGAATATTTGTGAACCCGGCTACACCCGCTCCTACACCTGCAAGCTGATCCCAAGAGTACGGGGAATCCTCCACAATTTGGCGTACATACTTCTCGATATTATCGATAACAGTATCGACACCCTCTGCAGTTCCTGTAGGTCCCTCATAAGTATGTAGCAGGGTACCTTCAGCATTACAGATTCCAACCTTAATTGCAGTTCCACCCAAATCCACGCCAACGTAGATATTCTCAGACATGTAACAAGCCACCTTTTTTTATACTAAAATAGTTAATCCTAAGTACCAACTATAATAGAAGCCCTCTCTGTGGTCAAGGAAAGACAACACACCCGGGAATTCCTTATTTTAAGAGTATACTCTATTATATTCTAAAAAGACCCCCTTACACCTAAGTAAGAGAGTCTCGTACCTATATTATTATCTGGAAAATAACCCAACGTACCGATTTATTCTGATAAAATGCGCTTTTGTCCCTCTAGTGCTCGGATTGGAGCGATATTCTGTGTGAACTCTAGCGTGCCCATATATTGGCCTGACTCGTCTCGTACAGCGAAGTAACGGATGTAGATAAACTTATCCTTGATGTTGATCCAGAAGTCTTCAGCATCCTTACGACCTGCCTTAAAGTCTTCCAAAAGCTTCTCTACCACATGAACACTTTGCGGGGGATGACAGTTCTGTACTGTACGGCCGATAACCGCTTTAGTTCGAGCAAAGATACGTTCCTTCCCGTGTGAAAAATATCGAACGACATCATTCTCGTCAATGAAGGTTAGATCTACAGGCAGATGGTTGAGTACGGTCTCGAGCTGATGCAGTGACAACAACCCTGTCTCAAAACGGATGAACCCGCCTTGCGGCGTCGCTCCTTCTGTTTCTTCCGGCACTGCGCCTTCCGGATCTGCAGCCCGCTCAGGGATCCACTCCTGCTCTGGTGCGGTTAGGCAGAACCCGATCTCATCGCTCTCCCGGGCGATTTTGACCCATTCATCTTCCGTCAGTTTGTCCAGGGCCATGGGCAGTAGAATATTTTCCTCCTTAAAGATCATTTCATTAACTTCCTTGATGATCTCCTCAAGCTGAACGCCTATTTCTGCTGCGTTTCCGCTATAAGTGCTGAGCGCTGCTTTTGCCTCTTTAATCATACGGCGGATATTATCATCCACTCCCCACATTACCTTGGTTGGGCCATAAATGCCGTATTTTTCGAGGTATGGGAACAGCAGATTTTCTTTTCGGCTATAGTGCTTATCAAGATCCAGCAGCAAGCTAAGATCCTCCAACAACTTGAAGATCAATTCCTCACTATCGTTCTTTTGAAACTTTGTTGCGTGCAGATCCATGCGGAAGTTAACAAGTCTTTCGATCTCACGATTCTCCAATTTGAAGGTGTGTACTGGATGGCCTGGCTGCTCCTCGGGCTTAGACGAGCGGTGAATCTGCTCAATAGAGCCTTTAAAGATGGCTGTATGCACCGAACAAAGACGTTGGACCTCGGATACCGGAATTCCTTCTTCGGTCATTAATGAATGCTCCATCGCGGAAATCTCCGCTACGGTAACATCACCCACAGCTTCGGCGAACCGCGCCTTAACCTCTTCTACACTTTTGCCTGCATGCAGCTCTTTAATAATTTCCTTAAGCATAGCCTGGCGACGAGTCTGTTCCGGCACATCAACTTCACGGTTGTTAATTAGTTCGCTCATATTAACACTCCTTTATTAAATAATCTCGAAACCATGACGTTCAAAAGTTAGCTTCACGTGCTCGAGATCCATTTTCTTCAGCTTAATTCCTTTGGATAAGGTCATGAAACGGCCAGCGGTCTGCAGCATGCCAGGCTTGGCAATATCCTTAAAGCCCAGCTCTACCATAATCTCGATGACCTCCGGATGCCGTGATACCATCTCGAATATAGATTCATCCAAACTCAGCACTTTTTCCATTTGACTCTTCTCCTTTATGTGAGAACTATTCTCAATAAAAGATTAGCACAGGCCGTACAGGACCATTGTGATTGCAATCACTAATTTCCAAGAATGCAATTATCGTTCTTTTAAAGACGAATTATGTATGCTTTGAACCTAAAAAAAACTGTCCCCTACGCTTAAAAAGCATAAGAGACAGCCTGATCTGTCATTAATTAATTATTTATTATAGCGTTACTCCTGTTTTGAATATGGAGATCTCACGGAAATTATTCTTTTCATTATTAACCCATTCACCGCTGGCCACCGAAATAATATAGTTTATGAAGCTGCGCAGGACCTCATCTGGAGAACCATCTTCCACCAATACACCTGCATTAAAATCGATCCAGTGACGTTTGCCTTCATACAATGGGGTATTGGTAGATACCTTCATCGTTGGCACGAATGTACCAAATGGTGTTCCCCGCCCGGTCGTAAAGATCACCAATTGGCAGCCAGCAGCAGCCAGTGCAGAGGAAGCCACTAGATCATTGCCAGGTGCGTTAAGGAGATTTAAGCCTTTGTTAGTGATAAGCTCTCCATACTTGAGTACATCCATCACTGTAGCGTTCCCGGATTTTTGAGTACAACCCAATGATTTATCCTCAAGCGTAGTAATCCCTCCGGCTTTATTCCCTGGAGAAGGATTTTCATATACCGGCTGTTTATAGTCCATAAAATACTGCTTAAAGTCATTAATGAGATCGACAATTTTGTGGAAAATATTTTCGTCCGCAGCACGTTCCATTAGAATTTTTTCGGCACCGAACATTTCAGGTACTTCAGTCAGTACAGTGGTCCCGCCTTGAGCAGCCATATAATCAGACAGACGTCCAAGGAGCGGATTCGCAGTAATACCGGATAACCCGTCGGAGCCTCCACATTTCAGACCGATTTTCAGCTCAGAGAGTGATACCTCTTCCCTTTGATCGCCTTGGACATTATTATAGATTTCCTTCAGCAGCTTCACGCCTTCTTCAATCTCATTCCCAACCTCCTGGGAGACAAGGAAACGCACACGATCCTCATCATAACTGCCAAGCATATCTTTAAAAATATGCAAATTGTTATTCTCACAGCCCAATCCGAGCACAAGCACGCCGCCCGCATTCGGGTGTTTAACCGCGTTAGCCAGTATCGTACGTGTATTGTCATGATCATCGCCCAGCTGGGAGCAACCGTAGTTATGCTTAAGCACGAGCACGTTATCGAAAGGTGCGATATCCCCAACCTCTGCTTTGAAAATATTGATGATCTGCTCCGCCACTCCATTCACACAACCAACAGTAGGGACGATCCACAGCTCATTGCGGATACCTACAGATCCATCAAAGCGGCGATACCCCTTAAAGGTCAAATTCTCCGCTGCAAAAGGATTCGGCGTCAGCTTCTGCTCAAAGGTATATTCCTCTACCCCTGTTAGGTTTGTCTTAGTGTTATGGGTATGCACCCACTGCCCCGGCGCGATAGACGCTATAGCATGACCAATGGGGTAACCATATTTCAATACGTTTTCACCTTCGCTAATGCTGGACAGTGCAATTTTATGGCCTCTAGCGATATCTTCAGTAATTTTAATCTCTTTTGAACCAATCACAATGGTGTCGCCTGCTTTATAGTCTTTAAGTGCAACAGCGACATTATCAGCCTCATTAATCTGCAATACTTCTTTCATCGTCTTGATCATATCATTGTCACCTCCAGGGTATTAGTTGTGTGCCGGTCTCTTCACGAACGCTTTTAAGGCTTGCTTCATGCCATTTTTCTCAATCGCAATCAGTCCTTCTGTCACCTTGTCAGTAAGTCCAGCCACTTCATTCAGATCACAGCCCCAGCGATTGGTTGCGGCAAGTACTTCGACGGCCAGTGCGCGCAGCCCGGTGTCTGTGCCATCCCATCCTCCCCATAAGGAGGCGAACCATTCCAAAATATCCGCATCATCAGCCAGTTGAATGTTTTCTTCCCCTCTGCGTCCTCTATAGAAGGCAATTAATGCGCTCAATGAGAAGACAAGCTTTTCAGGCAATTGTCCTTTGGCCTCTACATATCGCAGTAAAGAAGGCAGATCTCTTGTCTTAAACTTCGATATAGAATTGAGGGAAATGCTCATCAAGTAATGCTGCACATAAGGGTTCAGGAATCTTTCTAATACCGCGTCTGCAAAAGAATTCAATTCCTCTGCCGGCAGATCCAGCGTTGGAATAATCTCATCGTAGATTAAGGACTTCACGTACGCCCCAACCTCTTCGTGCTCAATGGCCTCAGCAACCGTATCAATACCGTACAAATACGCTACTGGTGTCATAGCTGTATGAGCTCCGTTTAAAATCCTCACTTTACGAGTCCGATAAGGGGCCATATCATCCACCACCAACACATTAAGACCTGCTAGTTCAGCCGGGAACTCCTTTTTAATCCACTGTGGTCCTTCAATTACCCAAAGATGGAATTGCTCGCCGACAACGACCAGCTTATCCTCATAACCCAACTCTTCTGTAATCTCGGCAATGCTGTCTCTTGGATAACCGGGAACAATGCGGTCCACCAGACTGCAGCAGAAGGTATTAGCTTCATTCAACCAGTTCACAAAACCTTCTCCAAGATTCCACAGCTCAGCATATTTCAAAATAACCTTTTTGAGCTCATCACCATTCCGGTCAATCAGCTCACATGGAATGATGATAAAACCTTTAGAAGCATCCCCATTAAAAATTTGATAACGTTTGTACAATAAGGCCGTCAGCTTGCCCGGGAAACTACTCTGCGGCGTATCGGTTAACTTGTCGCCGGCTTCAAAAGCAATTCCCGCTTCAGTAGTATTAGACACGATAAAGCGCAGCTCAGGGTTCTCAGCCAGCTTCATATACTCCTCATGCTGTGAATAGGGATTAAGCGTCCGCGTAATACAATTAATTACCTCGTGCTCTTTTACAGCCGCTCCGTCTTTAATGCCTTGCAGATAAAGGGTATACAGCCCATTCTGATCATTTAGCATTTCCGCCAGTCCGTTAGCCAGCGGCTGTACAACAACCACTCCACCATTGAAATCCGTTTTTTGATTCATGGTATGAATCTGCCAATCTACAAAAGCGCGCATGAAATTGCCTTCGCCAAATTGTAGGACCTTCTCAGGATACTGCTTGTAAGCTGTCCAATTATCGCTATTTAATCTTTTCATATAAACGCCTCCTAATAGTAAATGCACACGATAAACTAATTAAACAAACTATATAAAATCATATTTATATTGATAATTAATTAAATATATGCACACGTGAAAATTTTAGATAGCAACCCTTTACGATAGTAAAGGATTAGGCTGCTATACGCAGCCTCTACTTCTGCAACTTCCTGACTGATTCTCTGGCAATAAGCTCTGTCTCGATCGAGATCCGCCCGTCTTTTTCTGAGGGCTCCTTGACCAAGCTTAACAGCTGGCGAGCGCCTTGCTCACTAATCTTCTCAATAGGACGTTTGACCGTGGTGAGTGAAGGATTGGCAAAAAGTGAAAACCCAATGTCGTCAAAACCAACAACAGAGATATCATTTGGCACCTGCAGCCCTCGCTCAAACACACCTTTCATAGCCCCAATCGCCATATCATCATTGGAGCAAAATACAGCAGTTGGTGGTTTCTCGAGATCCAGTAGCTTGCCCATCGCCTCATATCCACTTTGCATATCATAATTACCACTTATCATGTAGTCATTACGAACAGGGATATTATGGTCAATCAAAGCTTTTATAAAGCCATCTCTGCGTTCCTGTGTGGATTTAAAGCCCTCGACACCTTCAATAATTGCAATGTCTTGATGCCCGTTTTCGATCAGGTATTTGCCTGCATTATAAGCACCTTCCCGGTCGTTCGAGATGATGTTGATAATGGAGCGGTCATCAATTTCCCGGTTCAGCACAACGATTGGAATGCCTTGCTGGACAACATGGTAAATGAATTTATTATCTGCTTCACTCTGGCTCATTAGAATAATTCCATCAAAACGTTTGCGATGAATAGAGGAATATTCCGCATAATCGTCGATCCCACGGATGAACAGATTGTACTCTACATCTATGACACTATTTACACCACGAATCGTGTCAGAGAAGAAACCCGAAGTTGTGCCGTTGGCAATACTCGTGAAGAACAGACCAATGGTATAGGATCGCTGCATCACAAGGCTTTTGGCATTGTAATTAGGGACGTAGCCCACTTGCGCAGCGATCTCGGCAATTTTTTTACGTGTGACCTCTTTAATTAGTGGACTATTGTTAAGTGCTCTCGATACAGTTGTATGCGATACATTCGCCAATTTGGCGATATCCTTGATTGTAGGTGCCATGGGTCAACCTTCCTTATCAAACGGGTTTGGCTCTTCCATGTAAGGATATCATAACGATTACCTAGTCACCAATGCCTGTTTCGAGAAATTAAAATAATGATCAGCGTTATTGTAACAGATGTTCTCAATCATACTGCCCAGTAACTCCATATCATCCGGGGCTTCTCCAGCCTCTACCCAAGAGCCTACCAGATCACACAAGATTCTTCTAAAGTACTCATGTCTGGTATACGATAAAAAGCTTCTGGAGTCTGTTAGCATCCCAACAAATTGGCTAAGTACGCCTAGATTAGCAAGTGTCTTCATCTGTTCCAGCATGCCGTCTTTATTATCGTTGTACCACCATGCGGTTCCGAATTGAATCTTCCCTGGAATACCGCCGCCCTGGAAGCTGCCCATTAAACTGGCAATAACATGATTATCATTAGGGTTCAGTGAGTACAAAATGGTCTTAGGCAATGCATTCTCACGATCCAGCGCATCGAGCAGACCCGCCAAAGGCTTAGCAATCACGCCGTCATTGATGGAATCATAACCCGTGTCAGGTCCGAGACGTCCGAACATTACGCTGTTGTTATTCCGAAGCGCATGAATATGGAATTGCATCGCCCAATCCAGCTCGTTGTACAATTTGCCGAGGAATACTAGCGTGAATCCTTTATATTTCTTTTCTTCACTCTCACTTACAGTGCCTTCATGAAGTGCTTTAGCGAATATAGCTGTAGCTTCCTCCAAGGTAGTTGGCTCAAACATTACCGCATCCAAAGCATGGTCAGATACACGGCCGGCTCTCGCGTGGAAGAATCTCACTCTGCTCTCCAATGCTGCAAGAAACTGTCCGTAATTCTCAACAGCCATTCCCGAAACTTCGCTTAGCTGGGCTACCCACGGCTGGAAGGTTGGACGGTTGATTTCAAGCGCTTTATCTGGCCGGAATCCCGGCACAACGCTAGCATTGAACCCACTCACATTACTGATTTTCTCATGATATTCCAGATTATCTACAGGATCATCGGTAGTACAAACCGTAGTCACCTTCGATTTAATGATCAAATCTCTTGCTCCGAATCCTTCACTTTGTAGCTGTCTATTCACTTCATCCCAAATTTTTGGTGCGTTAGCTTCATTCAGCAACTCATATACACCGAAGAAACGTTGCAGCTCCAGATGCGTCCAATGGTATAGCGGATTCCCGATAATCATCGGAACCGTTCTAGCCCAGGCCATAAATTTATCATAATCACTGGCATCGCCAGTAATGAATTTCTCTTCTATACCGTTAGCGCGCATCACTCTCCATTTATAATGGTCGCCATACAGCCAAGCTTCGGTAATATTGTTGAACGTTTTGTTCTCATAAATTTCTTTTGGACTGAGGTGGCAATGATAATCGATAATGGGCATGTCTTTCGCGTGATTATGAAACAGCTTAATTGCGGTCTCGCTCGACAATAGAAAGTTCTCATCCATGAATTTTTTACTCATGAGGTTTGCTGCTCTCCTTTAAGTTCAAATGGGAGTTACACAAAGTTTAACGTGAACATTTATTCAATCAGTTGATTTCCTAATAAATATTTTAAACTTAAAATTATTGCTTGTAAAAGGTATCAATATAAATTGTTCACGTTAACATTATATCTTCATTGTAAACGTATTTTTAAAATGCGCAAGTCTTTTTATAAGGACATTGTTACAGTTATTTTAACTTCCGAGCGGTAATAAATAAACAACATATTTAATTTCCGGACACGGCCCCACCATTATAAAAAAAGCAGGCAACCTTTTAGAAAAAGGATAACCTGCTTATATGTCATCGGACTACGATTTCTCGCAAAATTAACTATCCAGTGTTTCGCTCCAGTCATGCACCATCGTGCCCTCTAGGTACTTCTCGGCATCCATTGCTGCCATACAGCCAGATCCGGCTGCAGAAATTGCCTGACGATAACGGGTATCCTGCACGTCGCCACAAGCGAATACGCCCGGGATGTTCGTTTCTGTCGTTCCAGGGTTGACCACAATGTAGCCGTTGGTATCGGTCGTAATTTGTCCCCCTAAAAATCCGGTGTTCGGCGTGTGCCCGATCGCGACAAACACTCCGTCCGCTTCGATGAGTTCATCAATTCCCGTCTCATTGTTGCGAACCGTCAGCCCTTTAACGCCAGACTCGTCGGTTGTAACCTCAAGCGGTGTACGGTTAAGAGCCCACGATACCTTACTGTTATCCCGTGCGCGAGCCTGCATAATCTTCGAAGCTCTAAGCTCATCACGACGGTGAACCAATGTTACATTGGAAGCGAATCGGGTTAAAAAGCTGGCTTCCTCCATCGCTGAATCTCCACCACCGACGACAATAATCTTTTTGCCACGGAAAAAGAATCCGTCACAAGTAGCACAAGTGCTGACCCCACGGCCCACATTCTCCTGCTCCCCGGGAATTCCTAAATATCTGGCAGATGCGCCGGTTGAGATGATCACTGACTCCGCTTCTAATACTCCCAATCCATCTACAGTCACTTTAAATGGACGCTGTGAAAAATCAACTGAATCCACCCAGCCATTCTTAAATTCAGCCCCAAAACGTTCAGCCTGCTTGCGCATGTTGTCCATTAAATCCGGGCCTAGAATTCCTTCAGGAAAGCCTGGGAAGTTCTCGACTTCTGTTGTCGTTGTCAGTTGTCCACCTGGTTGCATACCTTCAATCACAAGTGGGTTTAGGTTGGCACGTGCCAAATAAATTGCAGCAGTAAGCCCGGCTGGGCCTGTTCCGATTACAATCGTTTTGTACATAACAGTGGCCTCCTCACAATAGGGTTTATTTAGAAGAAACGGGCCCTTTTTTGGCAAGCATAGACGCCTTCGGTGTCCCTAGAAGGACATTAACGTTTACGCAAGACATATAAAAAGGGCTCCGTTTCTACGAAATACTACATGATCGTTTTAGATATTCTCGGTAAATGGCGGAAGACTGTCGCTCACACTTCCCTCGAAACTACATTCCTCATCTATGCGCCGAGCATAACGACTGACCATAGATACAGAAACATTGTAACGCTGAGCTACTTCACGGTAGGTGACCGGCAGGTTATGCGTTTTAGCAATTAGATATTCTAAGGCAGCACACCAGCCATTCGCATGACGGATAAACGGAATATCCGGATAAAGGCTGCTCAGAAATTGCTTCCAAAGTAATTCAGCATCTTTTTTGTGGATTGCATCATATCTTCGATCCATCATACTAAGGGTCTGATCGATAACTTTCTGCCAATCCTCTCTCCATTCCGGCAGTCCCTTCAGACGCGGGGAAGAGGTTTCTTTGACTTCCTGAAGCACATTCTCTTCAGGAACACTTCCAATCAGCCGCTGCAGACTAAGAAGTGCCGCTTCTTGCAGCTTTTCTTCCTGCAAGGGCTGCTGCTTCAGAAGTCCTTGCAGAATTTCGGACATCTCTTCATCTTCAATCCACCGCAGAGCTTCTGTAACCTGAAGCTTCGTATTGGCATCCCCGTAGCGGAGCGCCCAGAAGAAGGAAGAGCGAAGCAGCGGATTGTTCCGTACCTCTTCGGTAAAGCTGCCCTTGTTGTCCTTCCACAGCTTCAGCTGCTCCTGAAAAGGAAGCTGATAGTTGTAGCTGACCAGCGACAGCGTTTTGCCTTCCCCCTGCGCCTGCTGCAGCTGAGCTAGAAAAAATCTCGGCACAGCCGATTCCGGATCGAGCTTAGCCGCCTTCTGCCAGCAGCGCTGGGCTTCTGTATACAGGCCACTATTGCTGGCAGCAGCCGCACAATAATGATAGAGACTGGCGTCGCCACCGACCTCTTCATCCTTCAACAGACGTCTAAAATGGCCATAGGCGGTTCTATGGCGTCCCAGAATCCCCATGGTGGTGGCCATTTTGAACAGATGCTCCTGATGAAACGGAATAGTGGTCTCCAGAAGGCGTAACAATCCATCCAGTTGTCCGCGGTCACCTTCATACTGAAGGAAGATCGCTAAGTTACAGAGTGCATGCAGATTCCCGGAGTCCTGCTCCAGCACCCGCATAATACATTCCTTAGCTTTGGTAAAACGACCCATGTAAAAATACGCTAGGGCTAGGTTGTTATGTGCCGCCAGGAAGTCAGGCGTATTGCTCACAATCTCTTCAAGCAAAGTGACGGCTTGTGTAAACTTGCCCTCCTCCAACAGTGCTCGGGCTCGCTCATGCTCTATTACACCTTCCCGGCTTCTAATCCGGATAAGTGGAGCAGGACGGTCCAGCTCATATTGCAGCAGCTCCATCAATTCTTCCGATTCGGCCAGAAATTCACCGTTCACATCTTCTTCGAGATAAGTGACGAGTGAGCGTTCTGCCTCCTCATAGCTTTCCATATTGGCGAAGTTGTTAGCCATATAGAAATAACATTCCGTCATTGCCGGATCAATATTCTCCAGTACATGGGTTAAAATGTCGTTGGATGCTTCATAATTACCCATTTCTGATAATACGCCAGCCACGTTGCAATGATTGACCGGATTCTCCGGCTCGTACTCTACAGCTTTGCGAAAATTCTTTAATGCCTTATCATATTGAAAGCGATCCAAGGACCGAACGGCTCTTTCAAAGAAAAAATTGGCATTCAGAGTTACAGGAATCACATTATCATTCCCCAGTTCATACTCTGAAGTTCTCTCAATCATGGAAGCAAGGCACCTCCCTTATAAGAAGCTTCCTTATACTAACGAAAAATAGGAGGGCGGCGCCCTATGGGGTATGCCGGAGCTCCATCCTTAATCGCTATTCCGTTCCCTTATTGGGCGCGGGTATCTCCACACAGTATACCACATGTGACAGCGAGAATCTCAAGTTGAGAAAGACTCTACCACTCTGCTTACAACATCTTTTTTGACAAAAAAATAAAAAAGACGGGGAATTAAATTCCCGCGTCTCTAAATAGCTTATCGATTGAACCACCCTCAAGGATGATGTGCGTAGCCTGGGCAAGCATCGGTGCAACAGATAATACCGTAAACCGACTTGAATGGTCATCAGGCAGTGCAATAGAATCTGTCGTAACCACTTCCTGAATAGAAGGATGGTCAAGCCGCTGTAGCGCGGGCCCTGAGAATAATCCGTGCGTCGCGCAGACAATACTGTCCTTCGCACCTCTCTCCTTCAGACCTTCTACCACATTCACAATGGTCGTCCCAGTATCGATCAGATCCTCAATAATGATTGGTGTCCGTCCCTCGACATCACCAATCACATGAGTGATTACCGATTCATTATGGGCTGGACGCTTCTTGATCATAATGGCAAAAGGTGAATCCAGCTTATTCGCCAGCTTCTCAGCCATAGACGCACGCCCTGCATCCGGGGAAACAATGACCAGATCAGACATTACCTTGGCTTTCAAATGGCTGCTGATCAAATCGAGTGCAGTCAGATGATCGACCGGAATGTTGAAAAAGCCTTGAATCGCCGCTGCGTGCAAATCGATAGTGATCACGCGGGTTGCTCCAGCGGTCGTCAGCACATCAGCCACCATCTTAGCCGAGATCGGCTCACGAGGTGCGGACTTCCGCTCCTGCCGAGCATATCCATAATACGGCACAATAATGTTCACTGTGCGAGCTGAAGCCCGTTTGGCAGCATCTATCATCACCAGCAGTTCCACGAACATCTCATTAATGGGATGCGAAAGGGATTGCACCAAAAATACGTCGCAGTTCCGGATGCTTTCTTCGTAATGAACGTAAATCTCGCCGCTCATGAAGCGGGTCAGCTTTATCTGCCCCAATTCAACACCAAGTCGCTCCGCAATATCAGCCGCTAACTTTGGATTCGACGAACCGGAAAAAATACGTAATTGTTGATGATGCATAATACCCTCCTGCGGATTATAAATTATTATAGTTTGAACTGAACAGTGGTACGGCGGCGTCCCTCAAATACAGCCAGCTCACGAAAACCAGTGTGCCAAAGCATGCTACGCGCCTCTTGCAGCCCGTCCCCCAGCTTGGCAGGATCATGTGCATCGGAGCCTAATGTCAGCGGTATGCCGAGCCTTAGGGCCTCCTGTAGCAGATGCTCTGCCGGGAACATCTCAGCGCAAGGCTTCGTAAGTCCGGAAGCATTCAGCTCCATGGCGATTCCACTATCCGCTATAACCTTTAAGGTCTCTAGCTCCAGCGCCTTCACCTCAGCCTTGCTCTCCGGTGTTTGTGGACCATAACCGAACCGTTTAATAACATCCATATGTCCTATAATATCATATAATCCCGATAACGCCGACTTCTTTACCGCATCGTAATAAAGACGATACACCTCTAGCGCATCTCTGCCTTCCCAACCATGAACCTGGCGGTGATCCGTAATATCCCACTCCCCAAGAAAATGCACAGAACCTATAAGATAATCCCATGGATACGGCGACAAAATCTCGCGGATTTGCTCTTCGTATCCTTCGATATAATCGGCTTCCAGCCCCACCCGCAGGTCTATGACTCCACGGTAACGCTCCTTTAGGGTCAGACATTCCTCCACATAACGAGGCAGCTCAGCCATTGGCATAGCCATTTCAGGATAATAGCTGGCGGGATCTACGTGGATGAGCGGCAAGTGGTCGGACAACCCCAGCTGCTGAAGTCCAAGCTCTATCCCGCGCTGCACATACTCCTCAAGCTTACCCACGGCATGGCCACAGCGTTCATGATGCGTGTGGTAATCAATATGCATCACTCAGTCCCCCTTAGTACTGATCCCGGCGTGGGCGTTCGTGACGGGTACTCAACTCTTCCATAATCTCATCCAGTGGAAGCTTACGTTCTTGCAGCAATACCAACAGATGATAGATCAGATCACTGACTTCAAGGCGCAGCTCGGCGTTATCTTTATTTTTGGCGGCAATAATGGTCTCGGAAGCTTCCTCGCCTACCTTTTTGAGGATCTTATCCACGCCTTTATCAAACAAATAAGTGGTATACGCGCCTTCCGGGCGTTCCACTTCCCGCTCAGCAATCACACGTTCCAGCTCACCAAGAACAGCAAAACGCTCACCATCTGTCAAACTAGACACTGGTTTCGAAGCATCTGTTATTGGGTTATTCAAAGGAATCTCACGGAAAAAGCATGACGCAGCTCCACTATGGCAAGCTGGTCCTTCAGGCACAACCTTCACGAGTAGTGTGTCGCTATCACAATCATAGGATATGGAGGTAATAGCTTGTGTGTTGCCTGAGGTTCCGCCTTTATGCCAAAGTTCGCTGCGTGAGCGGCTCCAAAACCAAGTCTGACCACTCTCCAGTGAAAGCTGTAATGATTCGGAGTTCATATAAGCAACCATCAGTACCTCTAAACTGCTAGCATCCTGAACAACCGTAGGCACCAGACCGGCTTCATTCCAGCGAATGCCTGCCAGAGCTTCTTTTTGGCTTATTGTTGTATTCTTTTGTGTTTCGCTCATCGGATTTCTACCCCTTTTTGCTTCAAATCTGCCTTTAAATCATTAATTGCAATCTCTTTATAGTGAAAAATGGTCGCCGCAAGTCCCGCATCGGCTTTCCCTTCCGTAAATACATCGTAAAAATGCTCCTTCTTCCCAGCGCCGCCAGAAGCAATCACAGGAATACTGAGCAAATCGCATACTGCCGAGGTTAGCTTCAGATCGAAGCCGTCTTTTGTGCCATCTGCATCCATACTAGTGAGCAAAATCTCGCCTGCGCCCAGCTTTTCAGCTTCTTTAGCCCAAGCCAGAGCACGGATGCCGGTGGGCTTACGCCCGCCATGAGTGTACACTTCCCATTCACCAAAAGCCTCATTATATTTAGCATCTATCGCTACTACAATACACTGGGAGCCAAATCGGCGAGCACCCTCCAAAATTAACTGAGGATTAGTGATGGCTGCCGTATTAATGCCGATTTTGTCTGCGCCTGCACGAAGAATCCTTTTCATATCATCAGTTGTAGAGATCCCTCCACCCACTGTAAAAGGAATGGCAATCTCACCGGCGGTCTGCCGCACAACCTCGATCATCGTTGCTCTACCTTCTACGGAAGCCGATATATCTAGAAACACAAGCTCGTCTGCGCCCTCGCGGTCATACAGTGCCGCTAGCTCTACCGGATCTCCAGCATCACGCAGATTCACAAAGTTAACGCCTTTGACTACCCGTCCATCCTTAACGTCAAGACAAGGGATGATACGTTTTGCTAACATTATGAAATCCCCCTTTCTTTAAAAAGCGTTTCAAACGCCTAAAGTGTGTCGGTCCCCCTAAAGCCCTCTTAGCCCAGGGGGAGCCCAAGGGCCCCTGCCCTTTGGAAACCTTGATTGTTGGCATGGCGGATCATAGCCCACCCGGCTGAACCATAGCCCACACTACTGAACATGTGCTATGATCGCTAACCCCTTCGGGGCCACTTCCTAGATCCATAACACCTTCATGTTCCGCGGTTTTGACCCTTATGTGGTCGTAAGAGCTCGCGCCACCTGCAAGCCCACGAGTATTTAGTTGCACAACGTGCAGTTATTTTATCAGCCTTTTTGCAAGCCACTCTTTTAACTGCATTTCGTACAACTAAATCTGGGGATGAGCTTATAAATCAACTCATCTCTGAGTTATAGCTGCACGAAATACAACTAAATTAGCTAATCAGCTCTAAAAAGGAAAAATAGCTGTATAAAGTACACTTAAATCATCATCCGAGGAAAAATACCCCCCCGCCGCCTAATTATGCCTATTGTAGCAGATTGTGCTGCGGGTTTTAGCCGATAACCAGCTTAGTTCAACATTCTATTGCACTCAGTGCAATAGAATCGAACTCATACCATCTAGTTGAGCAGTCTGTTGCATTTCATACAATAATTTCCTTTAGAATTCACGAAAAGGAGATTTTTAACCAGTTTTGATTGTACAAAGTGAAACACATTAGCTAGTTGGGTTTGTTGCTTTATTGGTCAGCTGGTTTGTTTTAGCTCTTTTGTTGCTTTGTTGGTTTGTTGTTAAGCCCATTTGCTGGTTTACTTGTTTGGTCGTTTGTTCGTTTGGTCGTTTAAACTTTTGCTAGTTTGCTTCTCTGTGCGTTCATTTAATTATTATTAGTTACTCATTTACTGTTACGTCTATTTCTTTTATCCACTGCTCATTGGATTGCTCAACTGTTGTCTTTTTGTTCATTCGCTCGTCTATTAATTAGTTTGGTCATTGGTGATTTGCTACTTTATTCATTACACCTATTTCTTTTACCCACTGCTCATTGGCCAGTTCATCTATTGTCTTTTTGTTCATTCGCTCGTCTATTAATTTAGTTTGGTGATTTGGTGATATGTGTTCACTACGTTACTGTTAAGTCTATTTCTTTAACCCACTGTTGGTTCTGTCTGTTTCATTGATCCACTATTCCTTGGCTAACCCATGTCGTCTTTTTGTTCATCCGCTCATCAATTAGCGCGTTCGCCCAACGCTACTTCTGCCCAAGCGCTCGCAAAGCTTCAGAAAGATCAATATTGCCCGTGTATAACGCCTTGCCAACAATAGCTCCACCCACACCGCTGCCGCTGTGCACGTTCAGACGCAACAGATCATCAAGACTGGTGACTCCGCCGGAGGCGATCACTGTTTTACCGCTGGCTTGCGCCATGGACAGGATACCGTCCACGTTCGGCCCCTGCATCATCCCGTCTCGGGAGATGTCGGTGTAAATGAACGTCTCGGCTCCTTTTGCCGCCAATTCTTTGGCAAGAGCTTCAGCACGAACTTCGGAAGTGTTCAGCCAGCCGTGTGTCGCAACATAACCGTTGCGCGCATCAATGCCGATCGCTACTTTATCGCCGTATTTTGCCAATACCTCTTCGGTAAAAGCATGATCGTTAATCGCAGCAGTACCAATAATAACGCGGCTAACGCCAAGTCCGAGCAATTTCTCTACGTCCGCAAGATTGCGAAGACCGCCGCCCACCTGCACAGGAACGTTAGCATTAGCAGCAATAGCACCGATGATCGCATCGTTCACAGGATGACCTGCTTTCGCACCATCTAAGTCCACCAAATGAATGAACTTTCCACCTTGCTCTTCCCATGATTTTGCCACCTTTAGTGGACTATCATTGTATATCGTTTCCTGATTGTAATCCCCCTGCTGCAGCCTGACGCACTTTCCATCCCGGATATCAATCGCCGGATATACAATAAAAGAAGACATTTGGCGCTCCCCACTTTCGTTACATTATATTTATAGCGTGGCTTACGCCCGCTCTCTCTTAATCTTCAAGTATAAACGCCTTCGTCGTCCTTATAAGGACGGTAAGCGTTTAAGCGAGAAATATAAGGATAAAGTGTATTGTGAAACTTATACTTTCTTATATTTCAAAAAATTACCCAACAGCTTGATTCCCAGCTCTCCGCTTTTTTCCGGATGGAACTGCATACCGAACACATTATCTTGCCCGACAATAGCCGTGACTGGGTAACCGTAATCTGTGACAGCCAGCAGATCACTCTCTTTTGCTACAAGCGCGTGATAAGAGTGGACAAAATACACATGCCCCTCCTCAAGGCCAACAAAAAGCGGATTCTCCGGCTGTCTAAAGCTGAGCTTGTTCCACCCCATATGCGGCACCTTATAGCCATCTCTAGGAGCGAACCGCACCACTGAACCCGAGAGAATATCTAGCCCCTCATGGCTGCCATGCTCTTCACCGGTGCTAAACAACAGCTGCATGCCAAGACAGATCCCAAGCAGAGGCTGCTCTCCAGCGGCTACCTGTTTGACGACAAGATCCAAACCATTCTCCCGCAGATGCCCCATCGCATCGCCAAATGCACCGACACCTGGCAGAATGACACTATCAGCAGCGAGAATTTGCTCGGCATCACCCGTCACTACACACTCATAACCGAGACGTTCTACCGCCTTGCTCACACTGTGCAGGTTGCCCATGCCATAATCGACGATTGCAACAGTCATCCTACAGCACTCCCTTCGTAGAAGGCACACCCTTCACACGTGGATCAATCAAAGTTGCCTCATCCAGCGCCCGTCCAAGCGCTTTGAATACAGCCTCAATCATGTGATGAGTGTTAGAACCGTAGTGTACGATAACATGCAACGTAATCCGTGCTTCGAGCGCGAACTTCCACAGGAACTCCTGAACAAGCTCCGTCGAAAAGCTGCCTACCTGCTGTGAAGGATAGGTTGCACGATATTCAAAGTGCGGGCGATTGCTGATATCGATCACAACCTGCGCCAAAGCTTCATCCATCGGTACAAAAACACTCGCATAACGTTTGATTCCTTTTTTATCACCCAGTGCTTCGTGCAGCGCCTGCCCTAGGCAGATCCCAATGTCTTCAACCGTGTGGTGGTCATCAATCTCGATGTCTCCACGCGCCTGTACAGACAGGTCAAATTGTCCGTGCTTCGTGAACAGATCCAACATATGATTCAGAAAAGGAACATCCGTCTCCAGCTCTGAAACTCCACTTCCATCTACATTAAGAGACAACTTTATATCCGTCTCGTTTGTTTTGCGGCTTAATCCAGCTTGGCGCAAGGCCTGTTCGTTATTGTTCTCCATATCCGTCTCCACCTTTTCCTTCGTTCTTGAGTCGAATCTCAATGGCTCGTGCGTGGCCTTCTAACCCTTCGCGGCGTGCCAGCTCTATAATGGTCTTCCCATCACGCAAGAGTGCTTCCTTACTGTAATAGATCAGACTTGATTTTTTAATAAAATCATCCACATCCACTGGTGACGAGAAACGTGCGGTCCCATTGGTTGGGATAATATGATTTGGCCCGGCAAAATAATCACCCACGGGCTCAGAGCTATACGCTCCCAGGAAGATGGCTCCAGCATTCTCAATGCTGCCTACGAGGCCCATAGGATCTTCGACAACAATCTCCAGATGTTCTGGTGCCAGTCTATTCACTACGGAGATCCCTTCCTCCATAGATTCCACAACAATGATCGCGCCGTAATTCTCTACGGAAGAACGGGCGATCGCCTGACGCGGCAGTTCTTGCAGCTGACGCTCCACTTCGGCCGCCACGCTATCCGCCAGGCTCTGCGATGGCGTGACCAGAATCGCCGAGGCCATCTCGTCATGCTCGGCCTGCGAGAGCAGATCCGCTGCGACATAGGCCGGCTCAGCGGTCTCATCTGCCAGCACGACAATTTCGCTGGGACCCGCGATACTGTCGATATCCACGGCGCCATATACCTCGCGTTTAGCCAGCGCAACGTATATGTTGCCGGGCCCACATATTTTATCTACCGGCGCTATGCTCTCCGTACCAAAAGCCAAAGCAGCTACCGCCTGTGCTCCGCCCACACGGTAGATTTCATTAACACCTGCTTCTGCAGCAGCAACCAGGATGTAAGGGTCAATCCCTTCTTTGCCGCCGGTGGATGGCGGAGTCACCATGACGATCTCCGGCACACCCGCGATCTGAGCTGGGATCACGTTCATCAGCACCGAGGAGGGATAAGCTGCTTTGCCACCAGGTACATATACCCCTACCCGCTTCAGCGGACGAATAATCTGCCCCAAGATCGTGCCATCCGGCTGCAAGTCCATCCATGAATTCCGTTTCTGTCTGGCATGGAACGCCCGGATATTGGCTGCAGCCGCTTGAATAGCGGATACGAAAGATTGCTCTACTCGGCCATATGCTGCCTGAAGCTCTTCCGGGGTTACCCGCAGCTGATTCGGCGTAAGTACGACCCGGTCAAATTGCTCCGTATAGCGAAGAAGCGCCGTGTCTCCTTCTTTTTTAATGGCGGCCACAATTTCCTTTACCGCCTGATTTTGCTCTGGCGTACCATACTCCACTTCCCGCTCTAGCTTAAAGTCCTTGCTCGACACAACCTTCATCGCTGGTTCCTCCCTTTACCCCTAACATCTGTTGCCGCCTACCGCAAATTAGGTTGCCCTATAACTGCCTGTAGTCGGTCACACAGTTGCTGTATCTCTTCATTTTTCATCCGATAGCTCACACGATTCGCCACCAGGCGGCTTGTAATTTCGAATATACTCTTCATTTCGATTAATCCGTTGTCCCGCAGCGTTTGCCCGGTCTCTACCATATCCACGATACGATCGGCCAGACCAATCAGTGGTGCAAGCTCGATGGATCCATTCAGCTTCACGACCTCGACCTGTTGGCCCTGCTCCCTAAAATACCTTGAAGCTACATTCGGATATTTCGTCGCTACACGCTGCTGAATCCCCGGCTGCCAGTTCGGCAATCCGATGATAGACATCCGGCAGCGGGCAATGCCAAGATCAAGCAGCTCGTATACATCACGATCTTCCTCCAGCAAAACATCCTTGCCCACGATCCCAATATCCGCCACGCCATATTCTACATATGTAGGTACATCTACTGGTTTCGCCAATATAAACTCCATCCCTGCCTCAGGCAGCGGAATAACAAGCTTGCGTGATGCCTCACCGTCCGGTGGAATCGGAAGACCTGCCTGGCGGAACAGCTCAGCAGCCTTTTCGTAAATCCGGCCTTTTGGCATAGCCACCTTCAATATCTGTGCCATTGTTAAGTTGCCTCCTTTTCCATCTCCATGCAAAATTTATGTTAATCGCTTTTTGTACTAGCGATATCCTCAGCCATGCTCACTTACAAAAGATACGAATGTATAGATTTCACCGTACCGTACACCCTCTGCTTCAACCGTGTCCGTATCCAAACGCTTCACCGTTTCAAGCTCTTCTGGACCTGCAGCAAGTCTAGTAACGACTGCATGACCCTCTGACCGCAGGCGTGTTGCCTCTTCCAAGCCTTCTTTTCTGCGAATCGCATCATATTGGATCAAAATAGGCAGCTCTTCCTCTTCGACCACTCCAGTTACACCATCCAGGATGCGATTCGTTTTTAAGGAAAATCCTGTGGATGGGATCGGACGCCCAAACTGTTGCAGCAGATTGTCGTATCTACCACCGCTGCATACCGGAAATCCTAATTCCGCTGCATAACCTTCAAAAGTCATGCCTGTATAATAGGAAAAGTCCCCGATCATCGTCAGATCAATCAGTACATGCTGTGATACGCCGTAAGAGACCAGCACCTCCCACACCTTGCACAAATGATCAATCGAATGACGCGCGAGCGGATGATTGCTCAGCTCTAGCGCCTGTCCACAAATCTCCTTGCCTCCGCGCAGACGCAGCAGCCCATCCAGTTCGTTCTTCTGCGCTTCTGTAAGATCCAGCCGCCGTAAAGTCTCCCGGAAAGAAACATAGTCACGGCCCAGCAAATGACTTTTCAGCTCCTCTTGAGCCTCGGGTAATTCAGGAAGTGCCTCTTGAAATAACCCATTCAGAAAGCCTACATGCCCCATAGCGATCTTAAAAGACTTCACACCCGCGGCTTGCAGCGAAGAAATAGCAAGCGCCACTACCTCCGCATCGGCCTCTGGTGAATCATCACCTACCAGCTCTACACCTGTCTGGAAGAACTCCGCTTCCCGCCCCGCTTCTTCCTCAATAGCACGGAATACATTCGCGTGATATGACAGACGCAATGGCAGTGGCTCATCCTTCAATAGAGAGGCAACAACACGGGCAACCGGGGCAGTCATTTCTGATCGAAGCACCAAAGCCTGACCACGATTGTTAAGTAATTTATAGAGCTTCTGGTCGGACGTAGAGCTAGCCACGCCAACTGTATCGTAATATTCCAACGTTGGAGTCATCATTTGCTGATATCCCCAGCGACTCATGCAATGCAGTACATCGTTCTCAATTTTGCGCAATTTCGTTACGGCCCGGGGCAGATAGTCCCGAACGCCAGACGGCTTCTCAAATCCCTTTGGTTTGGACATCTTCATTGTTCACCTCGTCAGTTATCATTAGATACTGTTTATGTTTACTTTACTATGGTAAAGTGGTAGCAAATTAAAGTATTTTCAATATCGTATCATGTTCACTGCTTTTTCGTCAATCAAACCCTTAGTCGAGCGTTTGGCATTTTCTTTATTTTTGCCTCCCCGCTTATCGAATACTATAATGAGCTAATACGATTGTACTTCATAATTTTGTAATTGGTGTTCTAAAAATATACTTTCACCTAGAAAGAAGGGCTAACGCTTGACTAAATCCTATATGATTGGCGTTGATATTGGTACTACAAGTACAAAGGCAGTTCTCTTCGAGGAGAATGGAGCCATAGTTGCACAAGCTAATATGGGTTATCCCTTGCATCAACCCTCCCCTTCTATAGCGGAGCAGGACCCAGAGCAAATCCTACGTGCAGTCTTTCATACCATCTCTAATGTCATGCGGCAAAGCGCCGTAACTCCAGATAAGATCCTATTCGTCTCTTTCAGTTCAGCCATGCACAGTGTCATTGCAATTGATCAGCTAGGTAAACCACTTACTGCCTGCATCACTTGGGCTGACAACCGTAGTGCCGGGTCTGCACTTCGCCTGAAGAACGAGTTTAACGGACATGAGTTGTATTTGCGCACAGGAACACCTATTCATCCTATGTCACCGATTACCAAGCTAATGTGGCTTCGGGATGAGCAGCCTGAGTTGTTCCAACAAGCCTATAAATTCATTTCTATAAAAGAATACATATTCGCTCGGCTGTTCGGCGAATACATCATCGATCATTCCATTGCCTCTTCTACAGGCATGCTCAACCTTAAACTTTTGGAGTGGGATAAAGAGGCCCTGGAGATAGCCCATATTTCACCAGATCAACTCTCACGGCTTGTTCCTACCACAGAGATCATGCAAGGCCTGCTTCCCGGTCTAGCAGAGGAGCTGTTACTGCTCCCGGCCACACCTTTTGTCGTAGGAGCCAGTGATGGCGTCTTGTCCAACCTTGGCGTAGGTGCGATTAAGCCCGGTGTAGTGGCCGCTACGATTGGAACAAGCGGAGCGATTCGTACCGTAGTCGATCACCCGCTTACCGACCCTAAAGGACGGACCTTCTGTTATAACTTAACCCCAAAACATTGGGTGATCGGAGGACCCGTTAATAACGGCGGTATGTTGTTCCGCTGGGTACGGGATGAGTTCGCTGCTTCTGAAGTCGAAACCGCCAAACGTCTTGGCATTGACCCTTACGAGGTTCTAACGCGCATCGCGGAACAAGTTCCGGCAGGTAGCGGTGGTCTTTTGTTCCATCCTTACTTAACTGGTGAACGGGCACCGCTGTGGAATCCTGATGCTCGTGGCTCCTTCTTCGGCCTTTCGATGAATCACCATAAGGAGCATATGATTCGCTCGGTACTAGAAGGCGTAATTTTCAATATGTATATGGTTCTGCTAGCTATGGAAGAGCAAATCGGGCGTCCTAGCAAAATTCTGGCTACAGGGGGCTTTGCCCGCTCCTCAGTATGGCGACAGATGATGTCTGATATTTTTGATCAAGAAGTCATCATTCCGGAGAGTATCGAAAGCTCCTGCCTCGGAGCAGTAGTGCTTGGACTTTACGCAACGGGCCGCGTGGACTCCTTCGATGTTGTATTCGACATGATCGGCTCAACTTACCAGCATGATCCGATTGATGAACATACCAAAGTGTACAAGCAGCTGCTGCCGATTTATATTTCCGTCTACCGTAGTCTGGAAAGCCAGTATCAAGCTATTGCGGAGTTTCAGCGGGAACAAGCTGGAGAATAGACGAAAAATAAAAAGCGCCGGTCAACCCGCATATACGGGAGACTGGCGCTTTTATATTACCTAGCAGTAAACTATGCGCTTTGGGAACCTGTTTTAGCTTTCTTTGGTGCGCCTGATCCGAAAATAATCCAAGACGCAGGCACATACCGGAAGACGAGAGCCACTGCCAGCCATGAGACCAGCAGCGCAACAAGCCATCCTCCAACAATCGCTGCGATGTACGCAAGAGAACCCCCGTGAAACGGTAATTTTCTATAGAAATACAGCAGCATAGGGTGTAATAGATAAATCCCGAAGGAGCATGCTCCCACCGATACCAAAAGTCTTGTCAGTAAGCTTCGACCCGCTCCATAGAGCAAGAAGGAGATTTGCAACAGCACCACACAAGAGAGCAGCGCATGTAGATTAGAGAAACCCTCATACCATAAGCTGTTGATGACAGTTTTTTTCGTGTAGTTGTTAAACCATAGCTCAACATGAACAACCCCTGCTACAATCCATAACAACCACAACGTAATCCAAACCGGACCTTTACCGGCGCGCCAGCCTTCACGTGAAGGCACTAGCCATTTTTTCAAAGAAGAATAATACACCGCAATCCCAGCACCCAGCAGGAAATACGAGAAATAAGTGATCGCCAGACTCCCCTTGGATAACTGCCAATACCCATGATTGGTCATGTATTTATTCAGCAGCACAAAACCCCACTGTAGTAATAACCCGATCAGCGGCGCCCAAGCCGCCAGATGACGAACCTTTTGCAAGCACCACAAAATAAGCGGAAATAACACGTAAAACTGAATAATGATAATAATATAATACAGATGCGTATATGCCGTTCCTGTCCATAAATACTTCCATAGCTTAGAAGCCATCTCCCCTGGAGGTAAGCCCCAAGTATTCCCGGCATTCATTTTTAACGCAAAATACAGCAGTGAAAATACTACATAAGGCACAATAATATAAAGCAGCCTTCTAGAGTAGAACTTTCCTAGCGTTTTGCCACCCAGCGGACGGTCAATATAGTTATAGAAGAGCACGAACCCACTCAAAAATATGAATGAAGGTACGGCGAACTGGCTGAATTTATTAATAAATAAGAACGGATGAAACATGTTTGTGCCTAGTGTCTCCGCCAACGTTCGTGAAGTAGCATGAATAGCCAGCACTGCAAAAATAGCAATCGCCCGAAAAATATCCAGCTGCGGAATTCTTTCTTTTTGTCTCATAATCTTTCCTCCTGTTAAGCTCCGCATCGAAGTGATGCCTTTTTAATCAAGTATTATGAAGGCTACCTCCCCACGTTTAAGCGTGTGCGTGTATGAGACCTTCTTTTAACGTTATTTCTCCTGCTGCACGAATCCCTTTGCCCGTTCCTCAGGGATATAACCTGACTTTTCCTGCGGACTGGACTCCAAAGAGCGAGGCACGCTTCCAAAAATAATCCATGAACCCGGAACTCGCCGGAAAGCAAACTGCACAATAAGCCAGCTCCCTCCCAGTGCGACCACAAGCCCACCGTAGATGAACAAAACATATGTTAGCGACTCTAGGGGAATATGATATCTGAACCTGCGATATACCGCCAGCAATAGCGGATGAATCAAATATATCGCAAAGGAGAGTTCACCCAAACGAGTTAAAAAAGCAACAATCCCGCGAGGAGCCTTACGATAGATCAGAAATGTAGCATACAACAGAACCAATGCAGATAACATCGTATGGACATTCCATAATAGCTCGTACCACAGCGAATCCGTCCACACCCCAAAATGGCGGGCCACATACCATAGCTGCACATGGATAAAGGCTGCAATTAACCACCCGCTCACTAACAGGGCAGTCCATCCTTTTTGTTTGGCAGTTAGCTCCCTCCATGGCTTCATCAGCCACGTCTTCACCTTCTCAAAGTGAATTGCGATATAAGCACCCATCATATAATAAGCCAGATAAGAGATCGCCAAGCTCCCTTTTTCAACAATGTGCAGTTCGTATTTATTCCAGAAAATAAACCCCCACTGAAGTGCCAATCCGAGTGGAATCGCCCATTTTATTAAAAAGCGGGAACTCTGGAGTAGCTTAAGCAGTACTGGAAAAAGCAAATAAAACTGAATGCTGATAAATACAAAATACAAATGCGCATATGCGGAACCTGAGAATAACGCTCTAATAAAGCTGTACAGGTTGCCACCGAGGTTCTGGGTCAATCGTCCGTTCACATATAAGGTTAGTGCGTAATAGCCCATAGAGGCTAGCAGATAAGGCAATAAAATATACTTTAATCGACGACGGTAGAAATTAATAATCAAGCTGCGTGTCACAGGGCGCCCATAATAATTATAAAACAATACAAAGCTGCTCAGAAAAATAAATGAGGGCGTACCGAATTTAAAGAAAATGTTGATCCAGTTCAGCCAGTAATAATAAGGTGAATGCAGTGCCTGCTCTCCAGCGGCAAAAGATGAGGAATGCACATGCAGTACACCTAAGATCGCTAATGCTCTGAAGATATCCAGCTGGGGCAGCCTTTCCTTTCTCGCAGTGTTCATATTATATTCCTCTTCTCTACTATGATGGTTGTTCATAGAGACGCTAAGCGGAATGTGGAAACTGAAAATACCAGGAAGCCTGCACCTGCTGATTTTACATTCTGATATTTGAAGCTGAATGCCTAGCGTGGGATTCGCCTTATCACTAACGCTAATTATATCGAATGTATCTGTTCTAAAAACTTAAGAAGAACTTAAAGTTTCCTTAATAATCTTCTCTAAGACGCAAGAAACCCTGCAGAACCTGCGCTAAAAAAACGCAATATGTAACTGCAGGGTTAAAAAAGCATCGTTTACACTTGTTCCGCATGTTCTTCCGTTGAAGAGGGGCGCAGCTCTCGCAGTGGATTGCCTCCGACAAAAGAGCCAGCCGCCACATTTTTGTGCACCACGGAGCCAGCAGCTATAACTGCCCAATCTCCAATGGTTACACCGGGAAGAATCGTTGTATTCGCGCCGATCAATACATTTTCACCGATCACCACTTCGCCCAGGCGATATTCCTTGATCAGATACTCATGCGCCAGAATCGTCGTGTTATAACCAATAATAGAATTCTCACCTACCGTTATTTTCTCCGGAAAAAACACATCCACCATTGCCATAAGACCAAAAGCCGTGTGTTTACCAACCTTCATCCCCAGCATCCGTCGATAGATCCAATTCTTTAACGGTAGAATCGGACAATAGCGGGCAATCTGAATAAAAATAAAGTTGCGGACACCCTTCCAAGGGCTGACCGTACGGTAAATATACCAAAGTGAGTTATGACCTTCTACTGGATAACGGGTTACGTTTCTCACGATTCATTCGTTCCTCGCTCCATAATTTCTATAATATCCTTCATGTTATGGATGATAAAGTCCGGATCATACTTGCGGAGCGTATCCTCGCCCTTCAAAGACCAAGATACTCCAACAGCGTATACACCGGCAGCTTTGGCTGATTGAATATCAACCGCACTGTCACCTATCATTAAGGTTTTACGAGGATCAACGCCAAGGTTTTTGACCGCTGTCAGAACGGGCTCCGGATGTGGCTTTGGTTCAGTAACATCGTTCACAGTCACAATCGTATCCATGTACTTAAGCAAATCGAACCTTTCCAGAGTCTTGATCGTTGTTGGACGGATCTTAGTAGTTACAATCCCAAGTTTGATCCCACGACTCGAGAGCTCCTCAATGGTCTCCTTTACAAGCGGGAAGGACCGCACTAACTCATCATGATGCTCATTATTATAAGAACGATAGGACTTTTCTAACGTACCATTTACATCCTCTAGTCCAGAGAATACTCTCATCTGTTGCTGAAGGGTTGTTCCCATATGCGGAATTATCTCTTCTCTGGTCAGTGGAGCCAGACCATTGTCCTTCAGCGCGTACATAAATGAACTAATGATTAGCTCATTCGTATCGACAATCGTTCCATCCAGATCAAAAAGAACGCATTCTATCATAAGTTTTACTGCTCCTTCTTATCTCCATCCGCTGGCTGTCCTTGCTCAGGTTGTGTTCCTTGACGAGTTTTCTGCGGTGTATTTACTGCGCTTTCTGGCACTACAGTATCTGCTTGGATCAGTTTAGTACATACGATAGGGTCAGAATAATGTGCTTTAGGCTCTCCGGTTACTCTGCGAATAACGATTAATAATATAGCTGCCACAATAATCAGTAGAGAAAGCAGCTGAGAAATACGAATATTACCATAGGCAGGATCCAGATATCCTTGTTCAAAACCTAACCATTCCATCGGACTCCATAAGCCATTTATAAACGAAGCCAGTCCTGCACTTCCGTTAAAAGCTAAACTGTCAGTACGCACAGCCTCGATGAAGAACCGACCGATGGAATACCATATAAAGTAAGACATGAAGATTTCTCCAGCACGTACAAACTTCTGACGACGGAGAACCATCAATAACGCAATCCCTAGTAAGCTCCAAAGAGATTCATACAGGAAAGTCGGATGATGAAAAGCATCCCCTATGTACATTTGATTAACGATGAAGTCAGGTAAATGCAGTTTATCCCGTAAAAAAGATTCCTCAACTACGCTGCCGTATGCCTCTTGGTTGACAAAGTTTCCCCAGCGGCCAATCATTTGACCCGCCAGTAGTCCAGGTGCGCAAATATCAACAATACGCCAGAAAGGGTAACCCTTATAACGGAAATAAATAATTCCGCAAATAATCGCTCCTATTAATGCGCCGTAAATGGCGATGCCGCCATTCCAGATCTTAAAGACGTCTATCAGATTATGCTTATAATCGTCCCATTTAAAAGCTACAAAATAAATCCGTGCCCCTATAATTGCCGAGGGTACACCCAGTAGCAGCATATCCATAAAGAATTCTTGCGGGATTCCGAACCGTTTGCCCTCGCGGATCGCAAGAAATAATCCCGCGAGTGCACCGACCCCTAGTATTAACCCGTACCAGTGTACAGGCAGTGATCCAATTGAGAATACAATAGGATCTATTGCTAATGGGAACATTGTCTCACACTCCTAATCGAGATCGTCCATATCCTCAGATATGGTCGCAGTTAACTTATTCGTAAACTGCAGGGCTGCATTAAAGCCCATTTGCTTCAGGCGATAGTTCATCGCAGCAACCTCAATAATAACGGCAAGGTTACGTCCTGGACGTACAGGAATGGTTACAAGTGGAACATCGGTATCAATAATCCGCGTCGTTTCCTCATCAAGTCCAAGCCGGTCATACTGCTTGTCTTGCTGCCAAGCCTCTAATCTAACGACAAGTGTAATCCGTTTATGATTACGGATAGCACCCGCACCAAAAAGTGTCATTACGTTAATGATACCTACTCCGCGAATTTCCAACAAGTGACGGATCAACTCAGGGGCTGTACCATGCAGCTGGTTATCTGAAGTCTGGCGGATTTCCACGGCATCATCAGCGATCAGTCTATGTCCACGTTTTACAAGTTCAAGGGCTGTCTCACTCTTACCAATACCACTACTGCCAGTAATCAGCATACCTACACCATATACATCACAGAGTACACCATGAATCGTTGCTGTAGGGGCTAATCTCCCTTCTAAGAAGCTCGTCAAACGGCTGGAGAAAATAGTCGTAGCCATCGAGCTACGAAGCACAGGAAGTCCCTTTTCATTACTTATATCAATTAACTCCTGTGGTACATCCAAACTACGGGTAATTACGATACAAGGGGTATTGTCATTACAGATTCCACGAAGCCTACTTTTACGTTCAGCTTCAGGCAGCATGGAGAAGAATGCGAGTTCTGTCTTACCTAATAGTTGAACACGTTCTTCCGGATAATATTCGAAATAACCAGCAATCTCTAGTCCAGGGCGATTCAGGTCATCTACCGTAATAGGTCGCTTTAGACCTTCCTGGCCGGAAATAACCTCTAATTGAAAATGTTGTACCAATTCAGATACTTTTACTTTCTTAGCCATGTAAATTCGTCCTTTCGTCACCTGCGGTATATGTCCGCTTACTGCGTCCGGTTGACAGCGATCTCATTACAATTCCGGAGGTAATTCTCCTGCTATCTTAATTGATAACGCTTGTGAATGCAATCTTAACGCCTATCCATTACGACCCTAATTAAACAATAAAGCCACCCTTTCGGGTGGCTTTATCAAGAGAGAAAAGATCCTGCGATCTTATCCCAACAGAATGTTAACTTCGGATTCTTTATCGAAGAAGTGAACTTTGTTCATATCAATAGCCAATTTTGGCTTGCTGCCTTCGCGAGTAGTGGAACGTCCATCTACACGAGCGATTACAGTAGATTTACCAAGGCCGCTCAAGTAAAGGAGCATTTCGTGACCAAGGTTTTCAGTTACATCAACCAATGAAGTAAAGATTGTGTTCGGGGAAGCTTCCAAGAATACTGGCTCTTCATGGATATCTTCTGGACGAACGCCCATAATTACTTCTTTGCCAATGTAGCCTTTGCTGCGGATGATTTGAGCTTTTCCGCCTGGTACTTCAACATCAAGGTTCTCAGCACGGAAACGGACAGAACCGTTTGCTTCGGACAAAGTACCATTGATAAAGTTCATTGTAGGGGATCCGATAAATCCAGCTACGAACAGGTTAGTTGGTTCATTGTACAACTCTTCAGGGGAAGCAGCTTGTTGAATGATACCATCATACATAACTACGATACGGTCACCCATTGTCATAGCTTCTGTTTGGTCATGCGTTACGTAGATACAAGTGGTTTCAAGGCGTTTAACCAGTTTAGTGATTTCAGCGCGCATTTGACCACGAAGTTTAGCATCCAAGTTGGAAAGAGGCTCATCCATCAAGAAGACTTGTGGATCACGTACGATAGCGCGTCCCAAAGCGACACGTTGGCGTTGACCACCGGAAAGTGCTTTTGGTTTACGATCTAGCAAATGCTCGATATCGAGAATTCTAGCAGCTTCACGTACTTTCTTGTCGATTTCATCTTTCTTCACTTTACGAAGTTTCAAACCGAAAGCCATGTTTTGGTATACGCTCATATGCGGATACAGGGCGTAGGATTGGAATACCATCGCGATATCGCGGTCTTTAGGTGCAACGTCGTTGACTACACGATCGCCAATGTACATTTTACCTTCGGAGATTTCTTCCAGACCAGCGATCATACGCAAAGTTGTGGATTTACCGCAACCGGATGGTCCAACCAATACTAGAAATTCCTTATCTTTAATATCAAGATTGATATCCATTACTGTTGCTTTATCTGAACCCGGGTATTTTTTGAAAATATGCTCTAAACGTACGCCTGCCATTGTATTTCCCCCTCGAGTTAATTATTGATTAATTGAAAAATTCTTTTTTCCTTGTACATTTATATTACCCTAGACGGGACACGGTGGCTATTTGTAACGTTCACAAAAAACCTATTTCCTTTTCGTCACTTTATACAAAAGCATAGTAAGCTTCACAATAGCAGCGTCCCCAAAGCTACGCACATCCGCACCAGTCTCCTGTTTGATCTTGTCCAGACGGTATAAAAGCGTGTTGCGATGAATATATAGCTTCTTGGCTGTTTCACTCACATTACAATCCATCTCAAAAAACGTCTCCAGGGTCATCAGCATCTCTTTATCCGATAATACGGAAGAATAGTCGCCAATCTGTCCAAGTAACTGTTTACGCCGTGCATCAGGAATGCTGTTAACCAAACGTTCCAGATGCAGCTCCCAAGGTAAATGAATATATTCACCCACTTGGAAAATACGTCCGAGTACAATAGTCTCCCTCAGCAAGGCCACGGATCCCGTCAATCCCTTAACAGGAACAATAGCCGGAGCTACAGCCAAATGGAATACACCTACCCATTCGCTGGCTATCAGTTCGTGTAAGCCCATGCTGGTCTGAGCCAGAATTTCATCTACACTCTCTTCTTCCTCATCCTTATCATCTCCGCCCGTGAGTAGTTCCTTCCGGGCCAATATTAACCATTCTTTTTCTTGAAGAGGTATAAGCAGAATTTCATTCTCAAAATAGCTGCGCAACAACTTCATTAAGGAACGATAAGTGATCTGCGGGCTATGTGCATTCTCACTGCTAAGTAGGAATGGAACCATATCTCCGAATAAACGTCCCTTTAGAGCCATCTCATCGGGTATCTCAGAGTCATTTTTCTCTTGCTCCAGTTCGGTGTTCAACCAGGTACCCAGCTGCCGAGCCTCCGCTTCCCCTTCTTCTCTAACCCCAGTAGCTTTTAGTGCAATTGCAAAGTTTCGAACCGCATAATTCACTAATTGAATTTCCAAAGAGTTAAGTCCATCCAATTCCACCCAGACAGCGGTTACACGTCCATCAGTCTCATATAATGGTGCCCAAAGATGACCCTCATGGATTACCGGCTGTTCCTGTGCTTCCAATCCCATGCTAAAAAGAGAAGCTGAATGTTGCCTACCTAACTGCTTGATTCCGGTTTTCTTTCCGGTGAGCTGCTCTAACTTTTTCCGCAATGTTTCGCTATCCATAGTCACCATACTCCACCACTTTTGCTCTTTTCGCCTATTTTAGCATATTCTCTAATATTATGTTAATCACTACAGCAGCGCGCTACTATAATACGACATAAAAACACAAAAAAAGCCACCACCATAAGGTGATGACTTTCTGTTTGGGATGAGCCATGAAGGACTCGAACCTTCGACACCCTGATTAAAAGTCAGGTGCTCTACCAACTGAGCTAATGGCTCATAAATGGTGGGGGATGATGGATTCGAACCACCGAACACGTACGTGAGCAGATTTACAGTCTGATGCGTTTGGCCACTTCGCTAATCCCCCAAAAAAGGTGGCTCGGGACGGAATCGAACCGCCGACACGAGGATTTTCAGTCCTCTGCTCTACCGACTGAGCTACCGAGCCATAAGATTACATGACAATTAAGCGGAAAAGTCTTACACTTCCCACTCATTTTGTGGAAAAAATGGCGGAACCGACGGGATTCGAACCCGCGGTCTCCTGCGTGACAGGCAGGCATGTTAGGCCAACTACACCACGGTTCCGCATTAATTAAAAATGGTGCCGGCGAGAGGACTTGAACCCCCAACCTACTGATTACAAGTCAGTTGCTCTACCAGTTGAGCTACACCGGCACGGTGTAAAAGCAATTCTAAAAAGATGAAAATGGTGGAGGCTGAGGGGATCGAACCCCCGACCCTCTGCTTGTAAGGCAGATGCTCTCCCAGCTGAGCTAAGCCTCCAGGTATTATGGTAGCGGCGAAGGGGATCGAACCCCCGACCTCACGGGTATGAACCGTACGCTCTAGCCAGCTGAGCTACACCGCCACAATAATTAGTATTGCTATGGATTGAAAATGGCGGAGAGAGTGGGATTCGAACCCACGCACCGCTTACGCAGTCTAACCCCTTAGCAGAGGGTCCCCTTATAGCCACTTGGGTATCTCTCCAAACGATATCAGTACCACAGCAATCCAAACAGGAATTTGACTCCCTGAAAACTGAATCCGAAACGAATTTGCATTCTAAGTATAGGATAAGCCCTCGACCGATTAGTATTGGTCAGCTCCATGCATTGCTGCACTTCCACCTCCAACCTATCTACCTCGTCGTCTTCAAGGGGTCTTACTAATTGGGAAATCTCATCTTGAGGGGGGCTTCACGCTTAGATGCTTTCAGCGCTTATCCCGTCCGTACGTAGCTACCCAGCCATGCTCCTGGCGGAACAACTGGTGCACCAGCGGTACGTCCATCCCGGTCCTCTCGTACTAAGGACAGCTCCTCTCAAATTTCCTGCGCCCACGACAGATAGGGACCGAACTGTCTCACGACGTTCTGAACCCAGCTCGCGTACCGCTTTAATGGGCGAACAGCCCAACCCTTGGGACCTACTTCAGCCCCAGGATGCGATGAGCCGACATCGAGGTGCCAAACCTCCCCGTCGATGTGGACTCTTGGGGGAGATAAGCCTGTTATCCCCAGGGTAGCTTTTATCCGTTGAGCGATGGCCCTTCCATGCGGTACCACCGGATCACTAAGTCCGACTTTCGTCCCTGCTCGACTTGTAGGTCTCGCAGTCAAGCTCCCTTATGCCTTTGCACTCTGCGAATGATTTCCAACCATTCTGAGGGAACCTTGGAACGCCTCCGTTACTCTTTAGGAGGCGACCGCCCCAGTCAAACTGCCCGCCTGACACGGTCCCCGTACCCGATAAGGGTACTAGGTTAGAACCTAGATACGATCAGGGTGGTATCCCAACGGCGCCTCCACCGAAGCTTGCGCTCCGATTTCTACGGCTCCCACCTATCCTGTACAGATCGTACCCAAATTCAATATCAAGCTGCAGTAAAGCTCCATGGGGTCTTTCCGTCTTGTCGCGGGTAACCTGCATCTTCACAGGTATTAAAATTTCACCGGATCTCTCGTTGAGACAGCGCCCAAGTCGTTACGCCATTCGTGCGGGTCAGAATTTACCTGACAAGGAATTTCGCTACCTTAGGACCGTTATAGTTACGGCCGCCGTTTACTGGGGCTTCGGTTCATAGCTTCGGGTTACCCCTAACCACTCCCCTTAACCTTCCAGCACCGGGCAGGCGTCAGCCCGTATACTTCGCCTTGCGGCTTCGCACAGACCTGTGTTTTTGCTAAACAGTCGCTTGGGCCTTTTCACTGCGGCCCCCTCGTGCTATTCACACTACCGGGGCACCCCTTCTCCCGAAGTTACGGGGTCATTTTGCCGAGTTCCTTAACGAGAGTTCTTCCGCGCGCCTTAGAATTCTCTTCTCGCCTACCTGTGTCGGTTTGCGGTACGGGCACCTTCTCCTGGCTAGAGGCTTTTCTTGGCAGTGTGAGATCATGACCTTCGCTACTATAATTTTCGCTCCCCATCACAGCCCAGCCTTAATGATGTGCGGATTTGCCTACACATCAGCCTCACTGCTTAGACGGACATCCATCAGTCCGCGTCACTACCCTCCTGCGTCACCCCATCGCTCATAGCGGATTACGGTGGTACAGTAATTTCAAACTGTTGTCCTTCGACTACGCCTTTCGGCCTCGCCTTAGGTCCCGACTTACCCTGAGCGGACGAGCCTTCCTCAGGAAACCTTGGGCTTTCGGCGGATCAGATTCTCACTGATCTTTTCGTTACTCATACCGGCATTCTCACTTGTGTAGTGTCCAGCGCTCTTTTCAGTACACCTTCAACCCCTACACAACGCTCCCCTACCCCAGATACATACGTATCTAGCCATAGCTTCGGTGGTGTGTTTAGCCCCGTTACATTTTCGGCGCAGAGTCACTCGACCAGTGAGCTATTACGCACTCTTTCAATGGTGGCTGCTTCTAAGCCAACATCCTGGTTGTCTGTGCAACTCCACATCCTTTCCCACTTAACACACACTTGGGGACCTTAGCTGATGGTCTGGGCTGTTTCCCTTTTGACAATGGATCTTAGCACTCACTGTCTGACTCCCGGCAATAAGTATATGGCATTCGGAGTTTGACTGAGCTTGGTAATCCTTGCGGACCCCGCACCCAATCAGTGCTCTACCTCCACTACTCTTATACCGAGGCTAGCCCTAAAGCTATTTCGGGGAGAACCAGCTATCTCCGAGTTCGATTGGAATTTCTCCGCTACCCCCACCTCATCCCCGCACTTTTCAACGTACGTGGGTTCGGGCCTCCAGTGCGTGTTACCGCACCTTCACCCTGGACAGGGGTAGATCACACGGTTTCGGGTCTACGTCCACATACTAAATCGCCCTATTCAGACTCGCTTTCGCTGCGGCTCCACCTTCTCGGCTTAACCTTGCATGTTAAACGTAACTCGCCGGTTCATTCTACAAAAGGCACGCCATCACCCATTAATAGGGCTCTGACTTTTTGTAAGCACACGGTTTCAGGTTCTATTTCACTCCCCTTCCGGGGTGCTTTTCACCTTTCCCTCACGGTACTGTTTCACTATCGGTCGCCAGGTAGTATTTAGCCTTAGCAGATGGTCCTGCTGGATTCATACGGGGTTTCACGTGCCCCGCACTACTCGGGATCCGTCTCGGAGAGAACACAGTTTAGGTTACAGGGCTTTTACCTCTATCGCGGGCCTTTCCAGACCTCTTCACCTACCATATTCCTTTGTAACTCCATGTGAGACGTCCCACAACCCCAAGAGGCAAGCCCCTTGGTTTAGGCTGTTCCGCGTTCGCTCGCCGCTACTGACGGAATCACTATTGTTTTCTCTTCCTCAGGGTACTTAGATGTTTCAGTTCCCCTGGTCTGCCTCTACACACCCTATGTATTCAGGTATGAGTAACTGCGAATTACCACAGCTGGGTTTCCCCATTCGGACACCCCCGGATCAAAGCTTGCTTACAGCTCCCCGAGGCAGTTTCGTTGTTCGCCACGTCCTTCGTCGGCTCCTGGCGCCTAGGCATCCTCCGTGTGCTCTTATTAGCTTAACCTTGATTTTTCCGAAGAAAAATCTCACTAATAACATTTACTTGTTTACACAAGTTGCTAAAAGATGTTCTAAAACGCAAATTCGTTTCGGTATCCAGTTTTCAAGGATCAAGTAAAAAAGTTATTCATTTAAAAATTTATGGTGGAGCCAAGCGGGATCGAACCGCTGACCTCCTGCTTGCAAGGCAGGCGCTCTCCCAGCTGAGCTATGGCCCCATAAAATTACTCTATAATGTTATATGGTGGGCCTTGGTGGACTCGAACCACCGACCTCACCCTTATCAGAGGTGCGCTCTAACCAACTGAGCTAAAAGCCCATATAACATATATAACATTGTGAATCAACCAATGAATTGGTTGTCCGCTTGGCAACGTCCTACTCTCCCAGGACCCTTCGGTCCAAGTACCATCGGCGCTGGAGGGCTTAACGGTCGTGTTCGGGATGGGTACGTGTGGAACCCCTCCGCTATCGCCACCAAACGCATGCGAAAGAGACTTGCTCTTTCAAAACTGAACACGAGTGAGTGTTCGAACCCGAAGGTTCTATTATGGAAGTTAAACTTCCGATTTGAATGTCCTCATTGCAGAGAACGATTCTCCATAGAAAGGAGGTGATCCAGCCGCACCTTCCGATACGGCTACCTTGTTACGACTTCACCCCAATCATCTACCCCACCTTCGGCGGCTGGCTCCCTTGCGGGTTACCCCACCGACTTCGGGTGTTGTAAACTCTCGTGGTGTGACGGGCGGTGTGTACAAGACCCGGGAACGTATTCACCGCGGCATGCTGATCCGCGATTACTAGCAATTCCGACTTCATGCAGGCGAGTTGCAGCCTGCAATCCGAACTGAGACCGGCTTTGATGGGATTGGCTCCACCTCGCGGCTTCGCTTCCCGTTGTACCGGCCATTGTAGTACGTGTGTAGCCCAGGTCATAAGGGGCATGATGATTTGACGTCATCCCCACCTTCCTCCGGTTTGTCACCGGCAGTCACTCTAGAGTGCCCAGCATTACCTGCTGGCAACTAAAGTTAAGGGTTGCGCTCGTTGCGGGACTTAACCCAACATCTCACGACACGAGCTGACGACAACCATGCACCACCTGTCTCCTCTGTCCCGAAGGCCGCTGCTATCTCTAGCAGATTCAGAGGGATGTCAAGACCTGGTAAGGTTCTTCGCGTTGCTTCGAATTAAACCACATACTCCACTGCTTGTGCGGGTCCCCGTCAATTCCTTTGAGTTTCAGTCTTGCGACCGTACTCCCCAGGCGGAGTGCTTACTGTGTTAACTTCGGCACCAAGGGTATCGAAACCCCTAACACCTAGCACTCATCGTTTACGGCGTGGACTACCAGGGTATCTAATCCTGTTTGCTCCCCACGCTTTCGCGCCTCAGCGTCAGTTACAGCCCAGAAAGTCGCCTTCGCCACTGGTGTTCCTCCACATATCTACGCATTTCACCGCTACACGTGGAATTCCACTTTCCTCTTCTGTACTCAAGCCACCCAGTTTCCAGTGCGACCTCAGGTTGAGCCCAAGGTTTAAACACCAGACTTAAATAGCCGCCTGCGCGCGCTTTACGCCCAATAATTCCGGACAACGCTTGCCCCCTACGTATTACCGCGGCTGCTGGCACGTAGTTAGCCGGGGCTTTCTTCTCAGGTACCGTCACTCCGATAGCAGTTACTCTACCGGACGTTCTTCCCTGGCAACAGAGCTTTACGATCCGAAAACCTTCATCACTCACGCGGCGTTGCTCCGTCAGGCTTTCGCCCATTGCGGAAGATTCCCTACTGCTGCCTCCCGTAGGAGTCTGGGCCGTGTCTCAGTCCCAGTGTGGCCGTTCACCCTCTCAGGTCGGCTACGCATCGTCGCCTTGGTGGGCCGTTACCCCACCAACTAGCTAATGCGCCGCAGGCCCATCCCTCAGTGACAGATTGCTCCGTCTTTCATTCTTCTCTCAGGAGAAAAAAGAAATTATCCGGTATTAGCTACCGTTTCCGGTAGTTATCCCAGTCTGAAGGGCAGGTTGCCTACGTGTTACTCACCCGTCCGCCGCTAAGTTATTTTGAAAGCAAGCTTTCAAAATAACTCCGCTCGACTTGCATGTATTAGGCACGCCGCCAGCGTTCGTCCTGAGCCAGGATCAAACTCTCCAATTAGTATTGAAAAGAGCGATATGCTCATTTTGAAACATCTGACGAGAAAATTAATTCTCTAATTTTGGATTTCACTTACGTGATTTCCCACTCACTCGTTGTTCAGTTTTCAAAGATCAATGTCTCATCTTTCGTCGTCGTTGCTTGTCAGCAGCGACCTTTATAATATATCACAGCGCCTTTGTTTTCGTCAAGCATTTTTTTAATTTCTTTTTTTGCTTGACCATTTCAGCAAGTTGTTAATCAACAGCTTGTCCAAACGGGCGAGACTTAATGTATCATATTTTTCAAAGCCACGTCAAGCATTAAAATAAAATTATTCTTAATCCGAGTAACATAACCACGCCAGGAAGCCCAAGAACCGTTACTGCGCCTATAGTTGCAGGGTTCAAAGGGATATACACCTGCGTGAGCAAACCCGAGAAGTTCACTACATATATCCCGAGTGCAGCCAATACCAAATGAACCCCAAATAAGCTTAGCCACCCAAAACCCAGCTTTTTTCTAAATACAACTAAACCTAATAAGATAACGGATAATATCAATACGCCCATAGCTATCATTCTAAGCATGTAGATCCCCCTTATACATTTATTTATAAGCCCTTATATTTGACTACTGTTCAACCCCAAGCTTTTTGCATGTTTGAGATGTATCTGATATTTACGTTCTGCAGCCTCCAGAATATATATCGCGTAATCTATCTGATCCTGTCCCAATGCCTCGTCGAACATTAGATATGCTCTCTCCCACTCTGAATGCGCCTTACGGACCTCTAAGAGGGTTTCCCATCCCTCACTTTCCTTTTTGCCTTGTTCCTTATCCACTCCCCGCCACAGCTCTCTCCACCATCCCATTTCAATTCCTCCTCAGAATAATTTTGATGCAAAATACACATCTCGTTATTCTCATTCATATCGGGATAGGGACAAACTTAGAACAAAAAAAAGGAAACCCGAGGGCTTCCTTTTTGAAAAATACCACTATAGAGCTGCTAGAATAGCTCGCGACGGCCTTCCAACGCTTTGGACAAGGTAACTTCATCAGCGTATTCAAGATCGCCACCTACAGGCAAGCCATGAGCTATCCTGGTGATTTTAATCTCAAACGGCCGAACAAGACGAGAAATGTACATCGCCGTTGCTTCTCCCTCGATGTTGGGGTTGGTCGCCATAATAAGCTCGCTTACTCTCTCATCACTCAGACGGGTCAATAATTCTTTCAAGCGAATATCATCAGGGCCGATACCTTCCATAGGTGAAATTGCGCCCTGAAGAACATGGTAATATCCATTAAACTCCTTGGTTCGTTCTATAGCCACCAAATCCTTAGAGTCTTGTATCACACATATCACTGAAGGATCTCTAGTTTTGTCCTGACATATCTTACATGGGTCCGTATCCGTAATATTACAGCAGACCGAGCAATAGTGAAGATTGCGTTTGACGCTTACTAGCGCTTTTGCAAAATCAATGACTTCATCCTCTTTCATGTTAAGCACATGAAAAGCTAACCGGGCGGCTGTCTTCGGTCCAATCCCGGGCAAACGCGTAAAAGCATCGATCAGCTTAGCTAGCGGTTCGGGATAATACAAATTAATAATTCTCCTTTAGACTGAAGTGGAGTGGGCTATTAGAACAAGCCTGGGATCTTCATTCCACCAGTGAATTTACCCATGTCATTGTTAGCAAGCTCTTCAGCTTGAGTCAATGCATCATTTACAGCAGTGATTACAAGATCTTGCAACATTTCAACATCTTCCGGATCAACGGCTTCCGGTTTAATTTGAATAGACAGCAATTTTTTGTGGCCGTTTACTTGGACAGTAACTACGCCGCCACCTGATGAACCCTCAATAACCTTGCCTCCGAGTTCCTCTTGAGCTTTGAGCATTTGCTCCTGCATTTTCTTAACTTGCTTCATCATTTGGTTCATATTATTCATACTTCGTCTCTCCTTTGGAATGCGCAATTAGCGCTAGTATGTTTATATTACTCTTTTATGACAACAAGGTCTTCTCCAAAAAGCTGGATAGCCTCATCAATCCAAGGTTCAGGTTTAGCTTCTGCAGTATCGTGTTCATGCTCCAGCTGCAGTTCTTCTTTGCCAGTCTGTCCCACAGACTTCTGGGCAGCTTCATTCCAGTCACGAAGCATCATGGTTACAAGTCTATAAGGTTTGCCTAGACGCGCTGCAAGCACACTCTCAATAACCTGTCTGTTTGCCGGCTTCTCAGTAGTATCGCGGTGAATCGTGTTCTTGAATGCAACAAGCACCGCATCCTCCATAATCGATACTGGCTCACCGTCTACAAACCATGCATGAACCGTTACCTTTTCCTCTTTTACTCCCTGCAGGACAAGGCTCCACTGTTTATAGATTGCTGCAAAATCGGGACTATCTTTACCAGCAATAAACTTATCTACGTTAGGAGGCATTTTTGAGGCTGAAGAAACCCGCGGTGTTGGAACCGCATGCGATTTCGGTGCAGGAGCACCATCACGCCCTCCTCCGGAAATACCACCGGATTGCATAGCCTGTTCCAGCTTCTTCTCCAGTGCTGCGATCTGTCTTTTGAGAAGATCCAATTCACCAGAGTCAACGCTCGAATTATTCGCGCCTACTCCGGCATTTGTTTCACCTAACGGAGCAAATGCGGCGCTCTGACTTACCTCTTGCTGCAAGCTGCAAAGCTTCATCAGCGCCACTTCAAACAGTGTCTGAGGATGTGTTGCGTATTTCATTTCACCTAGGTATTTATTGATTGTATCTACAATCTGAAATAGACGCTCCCGAGAAAATGCGGTGGCCATATCTTTAAATTCAGCAGGATTCAGCACCCGCTCTGTTAATTGATCGGCCTCGGGTACCATCTTAATCATCAATAAATCACGGAAATAATACATGAGATTCTCTAAGCATTTATCTGCACTTTTACCTTCATGCATAAGCTGCTCAACGAGCTCCAGAAGAAGACCCATATCACCTTCCAATATGGCAGTGGCAAGACGTGCAAATTGCTCGGAGGGAATTCCTCCTGTCATTCCTAACACTTGTTCGTACGTAACATTACCATCTGTAAAGGATGAAATCTGATCCAGCAAGCTCAATGCATCACGCATACCACCATCAGATAGACGGGCAATATACTGCAATGCGTTGTTATCCGCTGTAATCCCTTCCTTCTCACAAATAGCAGTCAGATGGGCGGTCTGTTCTTCTAACGCCACTCTACGGAAGTCAAAACGCTGACAACGGGAAATTATTGTCGCTGGCAATTTGTGAGGTTCCGTTGTCGCAAGAATAAACATCGCATGTGACGGAGGTTCCTCCAACGTCTTTAATAGAGCATTAAAAGCTTCTGTAGTCAGCATATGCACTTCATCAATGATATACACTTTACGGCGTACCTCGGTAGGTGCATACTTCACCTTTTCACGCAGATCACGGATCTCCTCTACGCCCCGGTTTGATGCCGCATCTATTTCCTGCACATCCATTACATTACCCGCAGCGATTCGCAGGCAGGATGGACATTCGTTACAAGGTTCCGGACCTGGCCCACGTTCACAGTTAACCGCTTTAGCTAAGACTTTAGCAGCACTTGTCTTACCAGTTCCCCGCGGACCGCTGAACAGATAGGCATGCGAAACCCGCTGTTCACGAATTGCGTTCTGCAGCGTTTGGATAATGTGCTGTTGTCCAACCATGTCTTGAAACGACTGCGGCCGCCAAGCACGGTACAGCGCGATATGTTCCACTATGCATTACCCTCTCTTAAGCTGCCGCTTTCCCGGCATTTGTCGCAAATTTATTATACTATATTCATCGGCTATTGACCAAAAACAAAAAGCATCTTTGCTTGTGGCAAAGATGCTATGATAAACAGAATTATAAACCGTGCACCTGTTATTGATGGCTACGATCCAAGCGGCAACCCTACATGACTGCTCGAGTTAGGCCACCCTCCGGCACAAGAGTAATCTTACTTATGGCTGCTTCCTTCCGGACCTGACCAGGTTCATAAGCACTCATTGCGGAGGACCCAACTGTCAACACAGCCCATAGGAACCAAGGCCTCACATCGATAGCACCTCTAACAGGAATTCAACCTCGCTACAGCGGATTGCGAGTTACAGGGCACCGCTACCTCCCCGTCTAGCACGGCGAAGATAAGTATAGCTCACGCTCGGACAAAAATCAACTCCAAGACATAAAATGAGCCCCTCAGCTATACAGCTGGGGGGCTCAATCTAACCGTTAAGCCGCAAAGCGACTGTTCAAATTAGATACCATATTTCTTCTTAAATTTATCTACGCGACCGCCGGCATCCAGGAACTTCTGCTTGCCAGTGAAGAACGGATGGCAGTTGGAGCAAATTTCGACACGAAGCTCTTGTTTAACAGAGCCAGCTTCGAAAGTGTTGCCACATGCGCAGGTTACCTTAGTTAAATTATACTTTGGTTGAATTGCTTCTTGCATTTTGAATTTCACCTCTCATGCCCTAAGCCTCATGCGGACCCAGAGTTATATGATTACACTGTGGTATTTTAGCACGAAATATCGAATTGGGCAATATGTTTCATTTTTACATTTTAGCCGCTTAAATATTGATTCCCCGCCGCTTAGCCCGCGCCATATCTGCTGGTGGCACATGTGTATAAGAGCCTATAACTACATCCGGCAGTTCATCGCGGAAAATATCAAGCATCGTCTTCATCCCAAGGATTTCACCCTGGGCAGGAGGAATCAACTCTAAATAGCTCTCCGGGTCAATGTTTAGATTACGCATCTGAATAAGCTTCAGATCAGTACGTCTTACAAACTCCAGCATCGCTTCAATCTCTTCTTCGCGATCAGTCACTCCAGGGAAGATTAGATAATTGATCGATGTGTAAACCCCCTGCGAAGCAGCGTATTTCAAAGATTTCTCTACATTGGCCAATGTATAACCGCGTGGTTTGTAATAAGCATTATAATGGTCATCAAGGGCACTGATTGTGCTGACACGCATCAAATCGAGCCCAGCATCAACGATTCCTCGCATATGATCGCTTAATCCCGCATTGGTGTTGATATTGATATAGCCCATATCAGTAATCGAGCGCACTTCACGAATAGCTTCTATAATAAGTTTTGCCTGCGTGGAAGGTTCCCCTTCACAGCCTTGTCCAAAGCTGATAATCGATTCAGGCGTCTTTAAATGCTCCAACATAACTTGTGAAATTTCGTTGACCGTAGGCCGGAAATTCATGCGAGTCTGCGGAGATACAAAGCCGCTATCATCAGGTTGCTCAGAAATACAGCCAAAACATCCAGCATTACATGAATAAGAGACGGGTACACCGCCCTCCCAACGCCCTAAAAAGGTATTGGAGGAAGTCAGGCATTCATAGCCAAGCGCACAGTTAGAAAGATGCTCATAGAGGCGGTTATCAGGATATTTGGCTGTCATCTCACCAACACTGACTTCAAGATCTTCTTTGTCACAATTAAGTGGATTCCATTTCTCCGGATTATCGGTAGGGTCTGCCGCAACATAGAACCCGCCATCCTTCCACACTACAGCCGAATACCCAAACAGAGGAAGCTTATAAGACTTATCTGTCTTCACATAACCAGGAAGACATAGACGAGTGTAGCCTTGCGGCAGCAGCGCTCCGACAGCCTGCGAGCCTTCCGGCAAAGACATCATTTCACCCGTCTCAGGATTCATACCCACAGCACGTGTACTAGGCAACCCCACGAGCGTAGCACCTTCTGGTAATGGAATTAATTCTTCCTCCAGCATTTCAACAATCATATCCCCACTTCGGGCTAGCCCGTACAGTTCAGGATGATCATATACGTTTCCTTGCCCGTCGGCATATACCAAATACATGTTAGTCTCCTCTTATTATCAATTCTCAAGTTGTAGGTACTGAAGGTGTCTTCGCCCGCGTGGTACGACGAGCAGCTGTACCACTGTTGGAAGTGCCCCCGTTACTTGCAGTCCCGTTTGGTGTTGTTTTTGCCCCAGCAACGTCAAAGGATGCCAAGAACTCAGCATTAGTCTTCGTATCACGCAGCTTTTTGATGAATCCCTCCACAAAATCGTAGGATTCGTTCATATTTTTGCGAATCGCCCAAATCGTATCCAGTTCTTCTTTGCTCAAGAGCACTTCTTCGCGACGTGTACCTGAACGACGAATATCGATAGCTGGGAATATCCGGCGTTCCGCCAATTTGCGGTCCAAATGAAGCTCCATATTACCGGTACCCTTAAATTCTTCATATATAATATCATCCATACGCGAGCCAGTATCTATTAATGCTGTTGCCAAAATAGTTAATGAGCCGCCTTCTTCCACATTCCGTGCAGAACCAAAAAACCGCTTCGGCCGGTGAAAAGCCGCCGGGTCAATCCCCCCGCTAAGTGTACGTCCAGAGGGTGGAACCACCAGATTATAAGCACGCGCCAGACGCGTAATGCTATCCAAAAGAATAACTACATCCTTCTTGTGCTCAACTAAACGAAGTGCCCTTTGCAACACAAGCTCAGCCACTTTAATATGATTCTCTGGAAGCTCATCAAACGTCGATGCAACCACTTCGCCTTTTACAGAACGCTGCATATCGGTTACTTCTTCAGGACGTTCATCAATCAGCAATACAAAGAGCTCAATCTCAGGATTATTAGTGGAAATACTATTGGCAATTTCTTTTAAGAGGAGCGTTTTTCCTGCTTTTGGAGGTGCTACAATCAAACCCCGCTGCCCCAAACCTACAGGAGCGAGCAAATCCATTATTCGGGTAGACAAATGAGTAGGGGATGTTTCAAGCGGTAGCTTGTCTTGCGGATAAAGTGGTGTTAATGCTGGAAAATGAAGACGCTCCGCTGCACTAGCAGGGTTCTCGCCATTAACGGCATTGACTTGAAGCAGGCCAAAATATCGTTCATTTTCTTTTGGTGTCCGACATTTACCAGACACAAGATCTCCGCTTCTGAGATCAAACTTACGAATTTGTGAAGCTGAGATGTAAATATCTTCAGCACTGGGCAAATAGTTAATTGGCCTAAGAAATCCATAGCCCTCAGGCAAAATTTCTAGCACGCCTTCCATAAACATGAGACCGCTCTGCTCTGCCTGTGCCCGAAGGATCGCAAAGATCAGTTCCCGTTTCTTCAGCTGTCCGTAATAAGGGATCTGGTATTTCTTGGCCAGCTTATATAACTCGGTCAGCTTCATTTCTTCCAGATCGGAAATTTGAAGATCCATGTAATAACCACCTATTCAATTTTTAAATGAGTTCTTCCTAGTCTATCTACTAGGCAAAAATATGATTCTATTAAAATGCTCATTAGGTTAGTATTACCCCAAATGGAAGGAAATATGCGGTTTGGCCGCAAATTAATACTCCTTCCAAGCGGGATATCCTAATATTATTCATTCTCACGCCAAACATGAGCACCAAGTTGCCGAAGGTTGCTCACTAAATTATCATAACCACGATCAATATACTCTACGCCGGTCACTTCAGTAATACCATCCTCTACTGTTAACCCGGCAATGACAAGGGCTGCACCCGCACGCAGATCAGCTGCTTTTACTTTTGCAGCATTAAGTTTACTGCCCTCAATAATTGCAGATCGGCCCTCAACACGAATCTTTGCGCCCATTCTTACCAACTCTGGCACATGCTTGAAGCGGTTGCTGTAAACGAAATCGCTAAGCACACTAACCCCTTCTGCCTGTGTCAGCATACTTGTCATAGGAGATTGTAAATCTGTAGGAAATCCAGGATAGGTCAGTGCTTTAACATCTGCATGTTCATAATTAGCTCTACCTATAACTCGGATACTTTCATCAAGCTCTTCAATATCCACGCCCATCTCTAAAAGCTTGGCTGTTAAGGCTTCCAAGTGCTTAGGAATAACATTATCTATCAACACATTACCACGCGTAGCCGCAGCGGCAATCATATAAGTTCCTGCTTGAATCCGATCGGGAATAATGGAATGACGGCAACCGTGCATTTCCGAGACCCCTTCGATCCGGATGGTTTCTGTACCAGCGCCTTTAATAACAGCGCCCATAGAGTTCAATAGGGTAGCTACATCTATAATCTCAGGCTCTTTAGCCGCATTTTCAATAATTGTAGAGCCTTTGGCTCGTGAAGCCGCCAGCATGATGTTTATAGTGGCACCTACGCTTGATACGTCCAGATAAATCTTCGCACCGCGTAGCTCTTTTGCATATAAATGGATAGAACCATGTTCGTTGGTAACTGTTGCTCCTAAAGCCTCGAAACCCTTGATATGTTGATCAATTGGACGAGGTTCAAAATTACAGCCACCAGGAAGACCTATTGTCGCTTCTTTGAATCTTCCAAGCAGAGCTCCCATCATATAATACGAAGCTCTAAGTTTCTTAACCGGCCCATTGGGCATTGGAATAGATACAATACGTGAAGGGTCAATTCTCATCTGATTGCCTGACCAGGATACATTAGCGCCAAGCTCTTGCAAGATTTCGGAGTAAACGGCTACATCACTAAGGGACGGTAAATTATCCAGAACAACTTCAGATTCGGCCAAAATTGCCGCAGGAATGAGCGCAATGGCACTATTCTTTGCTCCACTGATGGTTACAACGCCCTCTAGCGGACGTCCACCGCCAATCATTAATTTTTCCATAGATTTATCAATTTCCCCCTACGTGTATTGCAGCTGGGTGGGCAATACGTGCTGTGGACTTTTAGTGATGAAAATGGAAAGACACCGGCTAAGCGGTGTGCTTTCCTCATCAAACTATTCAACTGGACAGAGTAATAGCCCTATCCTTTAACAAATTGCTTGTCCACCTGAGGCGGAAGCTACAATGATTAGGCTTTGTTGTTGGATCCAAATTCGCGAATTTTACCAATAACGGTTTCTTTGATTGCATCGCGACCTGGTGCGATGAATGTACGTGGATCGTAAGCATCAGGTTTAGCAGCTAGAACTTCGCGAACCACTTTTGCGAACACGATTTGGTTCTCAGTGTTCACGTTGATTTTGGAAGTACCCAGGGAGATGGCTTTCTTGATGTCATGTTCAGGAATACCTGTACCACCATGAAGAACCATTGGGATGTTAGTAGCGTCACGGATTTCTTCCATTTCTTTGAATCCGAGGTTAGGCTCGCCATGGTAAGGTCCATGAACGGAACCAAGTGCAGGAGCCAGGGTGTCGATACCTGTTTCTTTCACAATACGTACGCACTCATCAAGCTTAGCATACATGATGCCGCCGATAACGTCGTCTTCTTGTCCACCAACAGTACCTACTTCAGCTTCTACAGAAACGCCTTTAGCGTGAGCATATTCAACGACTTTTTTAGTCATATCGATGTTCTCATCGATTGGGTGATGGGAACCGTCGATCATTACGGATGTAAATCCAGCATCAATTGCTGCTTTACATTTATCAAAGCTAGATCCATGGTCAAGGTGGATAGCTACAGGAACAGTGATATTCATGTCAATAATTAGACCTTCAACCATTTTAACAACAGTAGTGAAGCCGCCCATGTGGCGTGCTGCGCCTTCAGATACACCAAGGATTACTGGTGATTTTTCTTGTTCAGCGGCACCAAGAATAGCTTGAGTCCACTCCAAGTTGTTAATGTTGTACTGACCTACTGCATATTTTCCTTCAAGTGCTTTGTTCAACATGTCTGTCATAGATACTAATGGCATGGTTTCATCCTCCTAAGAATGTTGGTTGGCTATGTTTTTAAACCGACATCACATACAGGCTTATTATAGCACATCCTGTGTCAAATACTAAATAGGGTAAACAAAAAAATGTCCCGGTGGGACGATTTTTATCCAGCCCATATAGCAATTAGACTCATCCTCTTCGGAGTCACCACGCGAAATAGGACCGATACAGAAATCACCGTTCTAACTGCATTGATCCACAGACTTGTTATGAAGATGCATGTTTACCGCTACGCGCATTTCGTCTATGTCGAACGGCTTTGTAAAATGCATTAACGCCCCTAGCTTGGTCGCCTCCTTAATCATGTCCAGTTCACCATATGCCGTCATCATAATGACCTTAATGGACGGATTGATCTCCTTTAGATGCTTCAGGATCTCGAGTCCATCCATTCCCGGTATTTTCATATCGAGTAAGACCAAATCGGGTGACTCGCTGCGAACAATGTCTAATGCCAATTTTCCGTTAGCCGCTTGAAATGTTGTATATCCCTCACTATTGAACACTTCCATAAGAAGAATCCGGATCCCGTTCTGATCATCGACAATTAATACTTTCTTCTTTTCCATACGATACCCTCCCAGAAATTAAGGCAGATTGACTATACCGCGCTCTCCACAGCGACCGGCCCCTTTAGAAACTACTCCATACGAAACCTATTATTCGTGCTTTACTGTCCAAATCCTGCTAATTGGATAAAATGGGTAAATAAAGAGTCTAAAATGAAATAAATGTCAGTTACAATATTTCTATTAAAGGGTAATACAAAAAGAGAGCCTTCGGATGAAGGCTCTCTTAGACTATTTAAGAACCGATGGGTTCTTTCTGTCTGTGTATAAATTATTGCTGCTCGGAATGCGTCAAAGAGGCTTTGACAAATTCACGGAATAGCGGTTGCGGACGGTTCGGACGTGAAGTGAATTCCGGGTGGAATTGAACCGAGAGGAACCACGGATGCTCTGGAAGCTCTACGATCTCAACTAGACGGCCATCCGGAGAAGTTCCGGAGATAACCAGTCCCGCTTTTTCAATTTCATCACGGTAAGTATTGTTGAACTCATACCGGTGACGATGACGCTCATATACCAGTTCATCATCATAGCAAGACATTGCCAGAGAGTCCGGAATAATCTTACAAGGATACAACCCAAGACGCATAGTGCCACCCATATCTTCAATATCTTTTTGCTCAGGAAGCAAATCAATCAATGGATATTGTGTATTTGGATCGATTTCGGAGCTGTTTGCACCTTGTAGTCCAAGAACAGAACGGCCATATTCAATTACAGAAACCTGCATTCCAAGGCAAATACCAAAGAAAGGTATCAATTGCTCACGGGCATAACGAATAGCGGAGATTTTACCTTCGATTCCCCGATCACCGAAACCACCAGGAACAAGAATACCGCCAATGCCACGCAGCATTTCGTCCACGTTCTCATCCGTAATTTCCTCTGCGTTCACCCAGCGGATCTTAACCTCTGCATTCGCAGCAAAACCTGCGTGTGAAAGTGATTCAACAACGCTCAGATAAGCATCATGCAGTGCTACGTACTTACCTACAATTGCTATTTCTACTGTCTTCTCTAATTTCTGAATCCGGCTAAGCATACTTTCCCATTCGCGCATATCTGGCGCAGGTGTTGTAAGCTTCAAATGATTAACAACAATCTCGTCCAATCCTTCATCACGAAGGTTCAATGGAACTTCATATAACGTCGAAGCATCGCGGCATTCCACAACAGCATTAGCATCAATATCGCAAAAGAGTGCGATTTTGGCTTTCATATCTGCGGAAAGCTCATATTCCGTACGGCACACGATGACATTCGGTTGAATACCGATACTGCGCAGCTCTTTAACGCTATGCTGTGTCGGCTTCGTCTTCACTTCTCCAGCAGCCTTGATATAAGGAATCAAGGTTACGTGGATATACATCACATTTTCCCGGCCAATATCACTCTTGATTTGACGAATCGCTTCCAGGAACGGAAGACTTTCAATATCCCCTACAGTACCGCCGATCTCTGTGATAACAACATCAGAGTTAGTCTCGCGGCCCGCGCGGAACACGCGTTCTTTGATCTCATTCGTAATATGCGGGATAACTTGTACAGTTCCACCCAAGTACTCTCCACGACGTTCCTTGCTGATTACGGATGAATAGATCTTACCTGTCGTCACATTGCTGTTCTTCGACAGATTGATATCAATAAACCGTTCATAGTGCCCAAGGTCAAGGTCAGTCTCTGCACCGTCATCCGTTACGAAGACTTCTCCGTGCTGGTAAGGGCTCATTGTTCCAGGGTCTACGTTAAGATACGGATCAAATTTCTGAATCGTTACCTTTAGACCTCTGTTCTTGAGCAGCCTGCCCAGCGAAGCGGCGGTAATGCCTTTACCCAGGGAAGACACAACGCCACCCGTTACAAAAATATACTTTGTCACTGTAAAACCCTCCTAAATAAAGTCCAAACATAAAAGCGGCACATGGTGTTTATCGTAACCCGTTTTACTATCATCAAAACAGGGGAAATCAAAAGTTTAATTCACCGGGGAAAACATAAAACGTCATCCCGCAAATTCCATTAATCTACAGCTACTTTGCATCTAAAAAAACAAAAAAGTGACACCCGTAGAACCGGGGCACTTTTTATTTTAGAAAACACGTTTATTAACTTACATGATAAGCCCATGCAATAGTTTACTCTGACGATCCCCCACTGTCAAGGGAGGAATTATGCCACAGACAAGACTCTTCTGATTATTGATCTTACTTGTCATCCTCGGAATCTTCATCGTCGCTATCTTCTGCATCGTCTTCGTCCGTATCGTCTTCGTCTATGTCATCTTCATCGATCACGACATCTTCGTCGACTTCTTCTTCGCTGTCGTCGTCAGAATAGAGGTCGTCGCGATCTTCATCGATAGCGTCGAAATCCTCTTCTTCAGCTGTGTAGTTTTCTTCTTCATCAGCAAAATCGTCATCTTCCAAATCATCGTCTTCATCGTTGATGATGCGCACCCGTTTAGTGTTACCAACCGGATCATCGGAGCGCTCTAGAGGATACCAGCGTTTCAGTCCCCAAAGGTTGGTTCCGACACAGGCAAAACGCCCGTCAATGTTAATCTCGGTATATAACTGGGCAATAGTATCTTGGCTTTCTTGATCGGTCATACCGCGTAACTTGGCTACCTCGACCATCAGATCACGGTAATAATACGGTGTATTGGCTGCTTTAAGCACCAGAAAGGCAAGATCCACCATTGGCATTTCTTTAACTTTCTCAGGGTCTAGCTTTAAATTGAGTGGCGTACTCACTAAAGGACACTTCCTCTCACGCATTGTTCACATTACGGTTTATTTCAATAATATCCATTAACAAAACTAAGTAAAACCTATTTAACAACAAAATGCAAGTCAAATGCAAGAACCTCCCAACAGAAAAAGCCTCCTGCTTATTATCCATACAGGAAACCTGTCTTCATCAAGAAGAGTTGATATGTAATTGTAGCAAGGGTCGCCGCACCCAAAGTTTTCAGAAATGGGATTTAAAAAGGCGGAGGAAGACCTCCGCGCATGACTGTATCCACGCCAAGGATCGGCTCCTTACGGGATGTTACAAAGAGAGTTTTAATCTCTTCTGTTTATTTTATGTAAAGCGCCGTCTTTTGACACGCTGGGCAGCCCATTTCCTTAAAAAAGGGCAAGTTCCCATTCGGACCCCTCCCTCCGCTCATACAATATGGCAGCAGGGCACCGAGGGGGGACAGCGAAACCTATGGACTATTACAAATTTTGGAACATGCTTCTTGAAGAAATATCGGTTGCCCCAAAAAATGGTGAGCGGCGTATTCTTACCTTCAACGATCCCCGCCAGTATGCCGGAGCTTTCTCCCAATGGAAGGCTCTAAAAGCAAAGCAGCCCGAGCTGCGTCAAGTACAGGTATCTCCGCTGATTCGGGCCTTCTTCGTGCCCGCTGCCGCCGGAAAGCTGATGAACCGATTTGCAGACCTTCTAAACGTCGAAGACGATCTGCAGATTCAAATTCATTCCATAGCTAACGAAAAAAGCGGAATCGCCGCGCTCCCTTGGGGGGTGAAAGCGATTCATGCTCCTCAGGCATGGTCTAAATCAACCGGAGTTCACGTCAAAATCGGCGTCATTGACACCGGCGCGGATTACCGTCATCCCGATCTGAAGCATTCATTAGCCTCTGGAGTCAACCTACTACACCGCGGGATGCTGCCGCTGGATGATAACGGGCACGGAACTCATATCGCCGGAACCTTAGCGGCAGCAGGGGGAAATCGCGGAATGATGGGAGTGGCGCCTCGAGCGCTGCTATATCCAGTCAAGGCCTTTGATCATAGTGGATCAGCCTATGTGTCCGATATTGTGCTAGGTATTGATTGGTGTGTGCAGAACCGAATCGACGTCATTAATATGAGCTTTGGAATGAAGACTAGAAGCAAGGCGCTCCACAATGTGGTTATAAAAGCATATCGGGCCGGAATCGCCGTCATTGCCTCCTCTGGGAATGACGGCAAACGTGGCGGGGACTATCCCGCACGTTATCCCGAGACGATAGCCGTGGGCGCCATCGATAAAAGACACCGGGTTGCCGGCTTCAGCAATCGCGGTTCATATATCGATGTATACGCGCCCGGCGAAGGCGTGCCCTCCTGCTGGCTGAAGGAGGGCTACAAAGAAATGAGCGGCACCTCCATGGCGACCTCGCATGTCACGGGAGCCGCCGCATTGCTGCTCGCACTGCGACCGGGCCTCACGCCAAGGGAGCTGAAGCTGCTCTTGCGCCGCACCGCGTCCCCGGTGCGGCTACGCAAGGGGCAACGCCGCGCATCCCTAGGCGGCGGCTCTGCCGATGCCCTGCGACTGCTGAGAGCAGGAGTAAGGGCGAAGCGTTCGGTCTCCGCGAACGTGTAGACCCCGCCCGGGCACCGGGTGGGTCACTCTGACGTGAGCGCAGCTGATGCCAGTGCGAAGAACGGCAGCAAAGAAAAATCCGCCCCCAGGAAACCGGAAGGCGGATTTTTTGTCGTTTGCTGTTGATTTACATGCGATCCGGTGCAGAAACTCCGACAAGACGCAGTACATTGGCAATAGTAGTACGCGTTGCGCCAAGCAATGCAAGACGCGCCACGGTTTGAGCAGCATCCTCAGTAATTACACGTTCAGCTTTGTAATAACTGTGGAACATCGCAGCCAGCTCATATACATAACGGATGAGGCGATGTGGAGCATAACCTTCAGCCGCAACAGCGATTTCTGCCGGGAGCTCACCAATTTTTCGCAGCAGGTCATATTCATGCACTGCTGTCAGCTTGGAGAAGTCAATTTCAGCGTAATCAGGGATAGAAATCCCTTGCTCCTCTGCCTGACGGAAAATACTGCAAATACGGGCATGCGCATATTGAACATAGAATACAGGATTTTCATTAGAAGTAGAGATCGCCAAATCCATATCGAAATCAAGATGAGAATCCATGCTGCGCATGGTGAAGAAATAACGAATCGCATCGATTCCTACTTCCTCCATCAAATCTTCCATCGTAACCGCTTTGCCGGTACGTTTGGACATTTTGACCTTTTCACCATTCTGGAACAGGCTGACCATCTGAGCAATCAGAACCACTAGCTTCTCAGGATCATTGCCAAGGGCTGACATTGCCGCCTTCATCCGCGGAATATAACCATGGTGATCAGCGCCCCAAATGTTAATCATTTTATCGTAACCGCGGCCATACTTATCGCTGTGATAAGCAATATCCGGGGTAAGGTAGGTATATGTGCCATCATTTTTGATCAAGACACGGTCTTTATCATCGCCGTATTTTGTCGTTTGCAGCCAGGTTGCCCCATCTTGCTCGTACACTTCTCCACGATCACGGAGCTCGTCCAGCGAGCGCAGTACTTCTCCGTTCTCATACAGCGAGGTTTCACTGAACCAGATATCGAAGTTTACACGGAAAAGACCTAGATCACGTTTGATTTTATCCAACTCTTTATTAAGTCCATAGGTCCGGAAAAAAGCAGCACGCTCACTAGGGCTCATCTCGAGCAAGGTATCGCCCTTTTCTGCCACAAGCTCCTTCGCAAAACCCTTAATATCCTCACCATGGTAACCATCTTCCGGCATTTCTGCCTCTTGACCCAGCTCCTGCAGGTATCTGGTTTCAATGGATTTACACAGATTAGCCACTTGGTTACCGGCATCATTAATATAATATTCCCGGGTCACCTCATAACCTGCATAATCAAGCACATTACACAGCGCATCACCGACAGCAGCACCACGGGCATGCCCTAAATGTAGGCTACCTGTTGGATTGGCACTGACGAACTCCATTTCAACCTTCTGACCTTGACCCAGATTAATACGGCCATAGTCATCCCCCTGCTCAGCAACAAGGCTGATGATTGGGTACAAGTAGTTCTTAGACAGGGTAAAGTTAATAAAGCCTGGTCCTGCAATTTCCGCTTTCTCAATAGAAGCTCTGCTCGTATCCAAATGCTCAATAATAGCTTCCGCAATCTGGCGTGGATTACGTTTAGCAATTTTGGTCAGCTGCATAGCAGCGTTCGTAGCCAAATCACCGTGCGCCTTATCTCTTGGTACTTCCAGTACAATATCCGGAACCTCTTCCGGTGCAACCAGCCCAGCATTCACAATCGCATCGGCGATGGCTTCTTTTACCCGTTCATTTACAAGCTCTAACGGATTCTTACTATGTGTCATAATTTCGGTTCCTCCTGTATATGCAAACTAATAGCGAACTTTCCTGTCAATTCCTCGTAAACGTACAAATCATATTCCCAGGCAACCGTTAAAGAGCGCCCTTCGCGCACAACTTCCAGCTTGTTCGTTTCCGTAGAAAGATTGAACTGCGTATATGGCGAGCGGTAGAATCCTGGCAGACGCCGTCCAGCTTCAAAGCTCTGCTCTGACTGAATCCCGCCATGGCGGATTAGCTTCAGTTGATTACCTGCAATCTTTATCGTTGTACGAACAGAAACTTCCTCCCCGCGAGGACCCTGCTCTAATTCTTCATATTGAATATATAGATGCGGTCCTTTGGATGTTACTTCTCCATTCGCTTCCATAACATTTCGCTGACCATCTTGAAGGCTCACGAGCGTAATAGAGACATCATATTTGTCAGACTGTATTTCAGGCATCACACGTTCCTCCATTCTGCAAGCCTCTGCATTCTGCATAAGAAAAACGTCTAATGGCAAAGCTTAAACATTTTTATATTAATCAAAGGCCTATTTCGCTTTCCCATTGTACACTATAATCCAGTTCAAAGAAGCATTTCAATACAGAATCAAGCATATCTTCATAAGCACATAAAATATTACCATATTGATGATTAAAAGCACACTTTGAACGTCCATTCTCTATGTATATCATTTACTTCGATAATATTTGCACCTACCAAGCACCTATCGGACATAAATGACCCTATGCGCAGTATGATTCCATATTTGGTGCGATAACGGACTTCATAGTCGCTATTAGCCTAAAAAACAACCCATGTGAACCTCTTTCTAGAGAATAGTGTTACTGGAGTCCGAAACTCTATCCCAAAGGCCGAAAATTTGCAAATAACGTCATCTGGGTCCGTAACCCTCCGAGGATGAGGGATCTGATTAGGGCACTGATAAGGGTACTATTGAAGCAAGCAAAGATACCAACGACAAAAATACAGAGCAGCGATTCCCCAAGTATCCGGAGAATCGCTGCTCTGCTGTCTATTTGCGATTTTCACAATACATCGGAACTTATATTCTTGCACTGTAAAGAATTATTGGGTCATCACTTTCAAAGAAAACCTGCGTTCCCATGAAGCTCCGCCGTCTTTGGTCACATACAAGGAAGAGTAATCAAGCTCACGGATGGCGAGCCAGCCCTCTTTATTACTAGTGAAGGAGATTACCCCCTCATAACCAGCGAGCGCCGGAAGATTAGTCCATTGCTTACCGCCGTTATAAGAGCGTCCAACCGCCACTTTCTCTGCTGCTGGGGAAAACCCCACTAAAAAGGAGGTGCTGTTTCCCACAAGTTGCAGGTTCCCAGGTTTGCCAGCAGCTGGCCCTTTATTGAATTCAGCCTTGCCACTTCCTGGCGCAGGTCCGCCGCCCGCAGTTTCCTGAGCGATCACACGATTCCAACTTCCCCCCCTGTTCGCACTTTCATACAGCGAGTAGGAGGTCTGACTCATCCCCGTACCGCCATAGAGCACTACAGCGACCTGATCTCCCTTAGCGGAGATTTGTCCAAACTCGGGCTCGGCAAAAGCCGCCTTAAGTGAAAGGCTCCAAGTTGCCCCTCCATCTGTGGTCTTCATTACCCGATACCCGCTTCCCGGCACGATTACAACCGCCCAGCCGGTATTCCGGTCACTAAAATAAGCACCTCTTGTATTGGGTGGGGTGGAAATCTTACTCCAGCTCAGCCCCCCGTCTTTGGTGTGATACGTTGCGGCTCTCTCATAAGCAAAACCTTTCTTACTATCGATAAAATTTATTCTTTCAAAGCTGACGGCTTTGTTCGAAAGTCTCTTCCACTCCGAGCCACCGTTAGAGGTACCGATTAAATATTGAGCCTGCCCCTCCTCTACAGAAGCAAGCGCAAAGCCATGTACATTATCGGGAAAATCGAATTGTTTGAAGCTCCATTGGCCTTGATAGATCTCTTGAAAATGGCAGCCTCCGTCAGAGGTACCAATCATAAATCCATTACCTGCTGCCCGTCCGGTATTCCCTTTCAAAAACTGAACATCAGAAAAGCTAAGCGGTGTGGATATATCACCTGAGTGCTTGTTTTGCAGGGCCTGTAGCAAGCCGTGATCTCCTGTGCCGCAAGTCGCTGGTGCTGGTGCAGCCGCAGCATGTACAGAAGTTACTGGTGCACTCCAGCCTGATACCATAATAAGCGTCGCCGAGAGGGCGGTTATTGTCGTCTTATGAATCTTTTTCGTCCATTTCATGATGACACCTCCTAATATGTATATACCCTTACTTACAATCCCTACTCTGTTATACCGCCAGAGATGATGGCCTATCTACCTTAAACAATCACAAAATAGAAACAATTTGTTACCCTCCATATCCCTAATGAATATCCTTCCAGATCCTTCCCCATAATATGAGAGAAAGGAGTCTGGTGCCATGACACGCGAATCAACGAATCCACCGAAACGAAAAAGCCGCTTCCGGCGTTTATTTCGGCTGCTGGCAGCCTTGATCATATTATTTGTAATAACCACCGGAGCTCTGCTCGGTTATCTATATCAAAAAGATCTTCCACCGATTAGCGATGATGTGCGCTCCAAGCTGTTTGACTCCCGGGGCAATGTTCTTGCCACCTTTACCTCAGACGGCCGCAGCCGCGAACCCGTCAAATTAAGTCAAATTTCTCCCCTGCTCATTGAAGCTACACTAGCAGTCGAGGATCGTAAATTTTATGAACATTCCGGATTTGATCTGAAGGGGATGGCGCGAGCTGTTCTAGTCAATCTGGAAGAGGGAAACCGGTCGCAGGGTGCTAGTACGCTAACTCAGCAGCTCGCACGTAACCTCTACCTATCCCATGAAAAAACATGGACGCGCAAGGCTAAAGAAGCTGTCTATACGATGCAGCTGGAGATGAAATACAGCAAAGATGAAATCCTGAACATGTATTTAAATAATATCTACTATGGCCACGGTGCTTACGGCATTGAAGCAGCCTCACGGATGTATTTTGGTAAATCTGCAGCGGATTTAGACCTGGCAGAGAGTACCATGCTGGCTGGAATTCCAAAGGGACCTACCTATTATTCACCTTACAACCACATGGACAATGCTAAAAAGCGCCAGAGAATCATCCTGACCGTCATGGCCAATTTAGGCAATATCACTCAGGAAGAAGCGGGACAAGCCGTCCAAGAGAACTTAAACTTCAAGCCGCAAGGACAAAAGGATACGCTTGTAGCTGCGCCTTATTTCCGGGATTATATCCGCAATTTGGCCATAGAGTCTCTCCACATCAGTAATGATGAGCTGGAGCAAGGCGGATTAAATGTCTATACCACCCTTGACCCTGACATGCAGCATGCCGCAGAAAATGCCGTTGACAAAGAGATGGATCAAACTAGTGATCTGGAGACTGCACTTGTATCCATCGATCCTCGCACCGGTTACATCAAAGCAATGGTCGGCGGAAAAAATTATCGTACCAACCAGTACAATCATGCTTTGGCCACCACACGCCAGCCGGGTTCTTCCTTTAAGCCGATTATGTATTTGGCCGCACTCTCATCCAAAGAGATGACAGGACTTTCGGTCTTTAATAGTCAGCCAACGATGTTTCATTATGATAACAACCGCAAAACGTATCAGCCCCGAAACTTTGGGGATAAGTATCTGGGTGAAATTAATATGCGGCAAGCTATCGCAGCATCCGACAATATCTATGCTGTTAATACAATTATGAAGATCGGCGCGGATAAAGTAAGCGAAATGGCTGCGAAGATGGGCATTGACAGTCCACTTCAAAGCGTACCATCACTGGCCCTAGGCACTTCACCGATCAGTCCGCTTGAAATGGCTGCAGCTTTCGCTGTAATTGGAAACGGCGGTCAGAAAATGCCGATCACAGCCATTCTAAAAATAACCGATTCAAATGGCATGGTCCTGTATGAAGCACCTCAACCCAAAGGAGTAACCGTCGTAGAACCTTCAGCTGCCTATGTACTGACTCGTTTAATGGAGGGAGTATTCGAGACTGGGGGGACGGGTAATCGTGTGGCTTCCATAATTAAACGTCCGGTAGCCGGCAAGACCGGCACCACGGATACAGATGGCTGGATGGTAGGTTTCACCCCGGAGCTATCAACTGCAGTCTGGGTTGGTTACGACAAGGGGCGCGACATCGCAACTACCGACGGACGGCGCGCAGCCCCCATTTTCGCCCAATTTACTGAAAAAGCGCTGGAAAATGTCCCTCCAAAAATTTTCCCTATTCCAGATGGAATAGTCAGCGTATACGTCAATCCGCAATCCGGCAAACTTGCTACAGCAGCATGTCCCGACAAAGAACTGGAAACTTTTATTAGTGGAACTGAGCCCACCGAATACTGCGAACTGCATGGCACAGGCTCCGCTCCTGCTGTGGATGACACACAAAGTAAGGTAGATTCTGCTGAAGAAAACCGTTCCCTGTGGAAGAACATTAAACGCTGGTGGTTGAATTAGCCTCTTCATTTATATTGAAGGGGTTTTTCTTTTTTTATAAGTTATATATTGTAGTAACAACAGGATTGCCAAACTCAAATATCACTTATCGCACAAGGGATGTAACCGTTTTATTTATTATGCTTACCCCATTCTCTTAACTCTCAATTACTGCTATAATAGTTATTAGAAACCAAAATATAATGATGTAAATGAGGGACATGGGATGAAGGATACAGGCATGATCCGGAGTTTAGACAGTCTTGGGAGAATTGTGGTTCCCGCAGAAATCCGTATGACGCGTAATATTGACATTGGTGATCCTATCGAATTTTTTGTTTTAGACGAAAAAATCATCGTCCTTAGGAAGTACACCTCGACAGAGTGTACATTTTGCAGAAGCCACGACCATGTCACCTACTATAAAGAGCAGTTTATTTGTAGCAACTGTCTAAAAGAAATTGTCGATCCTGAACGCATGTCTCAATTGCCAGAGTCACGTGAGGATTTTGTTGTTGAGGCACCTGAGCACAACACCAGCATCCGAAAGTCGAAGACAGAGGAAATGTGCCAACGTCTGGAACAAGCTATTGAAGATCATCCCTATGCCAACCAAAAAGAACTTGCAGAAATCCTCGGGATTAGCCAAGCCAGAGTGAGTCAGCTCAAACGCAAGCTTAGCAGCACAAGCAAATCATAAATTAAAAAGCTTCGACGCTCCTATTTCCGGAGGTCGAAGCTTTTTCTATATCGGATAACCCTTCTGGAGGCTCCTATACTATTCAGTCAGTGCAGCTTTAAGCTCATCTGAGGATGCATTCCACCATGCTTCATTATGAGAGATCAGAAGGGATTTGAGCGCCGACTTCTCAATGGCTCCAAGCCCTGCCACATCGATCTTGCGTTTAAGAGCTGCATCCAGCTTATTGACATGCTCGGCAAGAATTTTCCATCCGCGGCGCGCTTCTGTATCAATCCACATTTCACAGGCTGTGATTCCACCATAAAATTGAGCTTCCAATGTACGGTCTACCGCTACCCATACCACCCAAACCTGTCTTCCATTCGGTACATCTTCACGATTCATGGAAAATTTAATTCCTTTTTCCACTTTGCTCTTGGCATGCATGGCACCGATATCAATAACCGCCACATCACCATCAATAATGACAGGTGAAACGTTGTTGAGATCTATAGAGCCTGCTCCAAAGCCTTTATGTTTACTTTTAGCGTTCACAATATTTAAGGCAATCTGTTTCTTGCCCTCCGGTTGTATGTTGTCCACGAGTGCACACCCTTCCTCTTACGAATAATTTAATTTTAGCTAATAATGCGGCGATTGCAAACATATACATCCCGTAGATGCTTGTCACGGGAGGAATCACACTATGAAGTCACTGTCATTAAAGTACATCATCTTTGCGACCCTGGCCATCCTCGCGCTGCTGGGAGGAGGAATATGGGCCTTTTCAGGGGATAGCTCTACAGCTTCTGTTACTAGCTTTGCTTCAAAAGAGGCCAAGTCCTCCAGCGGCACAGCGCCTGCAGCCCTACCACAGCAGGTATTGCCTGAGAGCGCGCCCGTCCCGGCAGAGGAGGCTTTAAGCCAGCGGGTAGTCGAGTATCACATTGATGTCCAGCTTGTTCCTGACACAGAAACCTTAAAAGCTTCTGAGACAGTAACCTGGACACACCCCGGAGTAAAGCCAGTAAGTGATTTATATTTTCACATGTATCCAAATGCATTTGCCTCATCAGATACCACCTTTATGAAGGAATCCGGGGGGACGCTCAGAGGCGACAGTATGCCTGAGAATGGCTTCGGAAATATGACGCTGACCGATCTGCGCACGACAGAAGGAACTTCGCTAATGCAAAGAGTGCAATATGTCCAACCTGATGACGGCAATATCAACGATAAGACGCTCCTAAAGGTACATCTTCCTCAGCCTGTTAATGGTGGGGAAAGTGTAACACTTAAGCTTCAGTATGAAGTCCAGCTTCCCAAAATCTTTGCACGCATGGGTGCTTCAGGTAACTTCGTTATGGCTGGGCAATGGTTCCCTAAGCTTAGTGTATACGAGCCGAGGGGCACACGCGGAGTTAAAGAAGAAGGCTGGGACCTGCATCAGTATCACGGAACCTCTGAGTTTTACAGTGATTTTGGCATCTTTAATGTAACGATTGCCGTCCCTTCCAACTATACGGTGGCTGCGACCGGATTTCCTGTAAAAAATGCCAAGCTCAAACAAGATCAGAAAATATATCAGTTCTACGCCGATGATGTCCACGATTTCGCTTGGGCCGCTTCCCCTGATTTTACAGTAGCTGAGGAAGCCTTCTCTACGCCGGAGGTGCCTGGAGTACGAATTAAGGTGTATCTCGACCCACTACACAAAGATTTAAAAGAGCGTTACCTTCAGGCTGCCAAGGCTGCCCTGACCTACTTCAGCAAATGGTATGGTCCTTATCCCTACTCTACGCTGTCTATTGTCGTCCCACCTAAGGAGGGCAACGGTGCTGGAGGAATGGAATACCCTACCCTTATTACAGCCTTTGGGGCCGCGGATTCTTCTCCAGATACCTCACTTGAAAGAACCGTCATTCATGAAATCGGCCATCAATACTTCTACGGTATGATAGCCAGTAATGAATTCGAGGAGGCCTGGCTGGATGAAAGCTTCACTTCCTATGCCGAAGACAGACTTATGGAGCAAGAATACGGTATCAAGTCTAATTTGCCTTTACAGGCCAGCCTGGTAACTATACCTGAGCCGTTAAATCTGGAAACGTGGAAATATGCAGGGGCGGATTCCTATAGCCGAAATGTTTATATCCGCGGCAAGCTTGTACTTAAAGATATCGAACGCCAGGTAGGTACCAAAGCAATGAACAACATCATGTCCTCCTACGCTCGTAAGTTCCGTTTCGAGCATCCTGCTACGTCAGATTTTCAGAAAGTCGTTGAGAAGGTAACCAAAAAATCATGGCAGGCCTATTTCGATGATTACATTTATGGTGATGGAGCGCCTGACTTCTCAGTAGATACGATTACTTTTAAAAAAAATAACAGCGGCGATGCCCCAAGCTACGAATCATTAGTGAAGATTTCAAACAAAGGGAGCCATTACGTTGATGTTCCCGTGAAATTCACATTCGCCGACAGCTCTTCGGTGCAGCGGGTCTGGAACGGTGAAGGAGCAGAGACTACGTTTCAATTGTTAAGCGATAAGCCTCTTCTCTCTGCTGAGATTGACCCTGAACATTCCATCTTATTGGAGAGCAAACATCTAAACAACTTTAGGCTGGCGGAAATAGAGCCCAAGACGCTCTCTCGCTGGACATTAAGTGTAACTAAACTACTTGAAACCGTGCTCGGAACTCTTGTCTGGTGAGGTGAATGATTGTGAGAACATCGATAACCCGCGGCTGGCAAAGCATGAAGGAGCAATTTTATATTTTAATTCTGCTCTTCATCTACCGACTGCTCTGGGGCTACTTTATGTATGGTTTCATCCGATCTGCTATTATTCCAATTCTACTGCGCTATCCGGATAAAGACGCCGGAGGCAGCGGTATGGGCAGACTGTTGTATTATATCGAGGGACAGTTCAGCTTGAATACGGACCCTGCGATACGCACTTGGTTATGGATGCTTCTGGCGCTTGTTGTCTTGCGACTTCTGCTTTCCCCTTTCATAAGGGCAGGATTGCTGCATGAGCTCCACCAGGAGCGAAAGGGCGAGCGTGGACTGTTCTTTTTCCCTGGCATGAAGATCTATGGACTACCTGTCTTAGTCTTTAGCCTAATCGAATGGGTGCTGACCCTGCTGCCGCTTTACTGGCTTGCTCCAAAAATGTACGGGCTGTTCTTATCCTCTTTGTTTAACTACGCTTTGTTACTTCATTTAGTACCATACGTATTGGCATGGCTTATATATATTTTTATCGTGCGCCTGTTTCTTCTATATATGCAGTTTGGTTACACCGGCGGTACAGGAATGTTCTCCTCACTGATCATCTGCTTGCGGTCACTGATTCCTGCTATAGGTGTTTCCATTGTACTTGGGGCGGGAGGCCTGCTCTTACTGCTAGTGTGCGGACTGACGGGTCTGTTCTGTCCCGGCCTACCGGCACTTATAATACGGCAAATCTCACCACTACCTTCTACGCTCTTAAAAATGTGGGGAATCTCTGCACAATATCATCTATGGCGTAGCAAAGCATTTCCACAATAAATCAACCTTATTTGACATAATAAAAAGGTCCCAATTCCTGTATTCAGGAGCTGGGACTTTTTCTCATTACGGATAACTTAAGAGTATTTGCAAAATCGTAAAAGCTCTGTTACAATAAGTCCTGTGCTATTAGTAACAATTTTGTAATCAATTGAAACGATTCCTACATAACTAAATGTATTTATCGTAAGTGTAACTGTCGAAACGTCATTCTCTGGTGCTTAACACGCCTAATTCCTTTGCACCGGGAAGTGGGGGAACCATATTTTGGGTGAATTGATCTCGCTTTACAGGGATCATAGGGAATCTTCTACCGAACCCTTAAGCTAACCTCGCAGGCCTTGGAAGGAGTACATCTTTTGAAAAGACATAATTTAAGAAAAAAATGCGTCGCTGCGGCGCTAGGACTTGTAATGGCATTATCTATTGGTGGAGGAAGCGCCTTTGCCGACTCTAAAATGGACTCTGTAATCTCAAAGACTATTGGAGTTGCCTATAAAACCGGAGGTACAAGCACTGCCGGATTTGATTGCTCTGGATTTACAAAGTATGTATTCAAGAATGTGGGTCTTACTTTACCTCGTACATCAAAAGCTCAATATAGCGTTGGAACTGCTGTATCCAAAAGCAATCTGCGTTCTGGTGATCTAGTGTTCTTTAACACACTTGGCAATGGAGTATCCCATGTCGGCATTTATGTTGGAAACGGAAAATTCGCACAATCGTCCTCTTCGCGTGGAGTGACCATCACTTCACTCAGTCAGGCCTACTGGGCCAATCGTTATGTTGGCGCTAAAAGAGTAATGAGTACTTCAGCTTATCAAGCTGTAGCCTTCGATTGAAACCTTCCTCACAACTATAACCTCACAATTACAACTATATGAACCTGAATCTGATTATGCCCGTAATCAAATTCGGGTTTTTCTTTATTCCATAATATATTTTTACACTATTAGAGCCCAATTGAAACACGTTTATTTGATAAAAATTGCAATTATATTAAAAATTAGGTCATTATTAACGCTTACATATGCCTTTCTACCGTAAAAATTCCAATTTTTCTGCATTAATATGTTAAAAACGATTGCCAAGCGGCTTTCTGTTTGTTACAATTAGCGCAGTGAGATTTTAGTAACATTTTTGTAATCATTAAGTTGTTATTTACAAAGGTTTTGTCATGTATTGATTACAAGCTAATCCTAATCAACAGTATGAGCCGAGTTTCCTAACTATTAGGAAAACGGGGGAACCAACTTTGGGTGAATTGACCTCCATTATATAGAGGGGTCATAGGGGACCTTCAACCGAACCCTTAAGCTAACCTCGTAGGCATTTGGAAGGGGTATACACTTTTGAAGAAGAAGTTAGCAGCAGCAGTACTAAGCTTTTCCATCATCCTCACCATCGGAGCAGGAAGCGCTTTCGCAGATTCCAAAATGGATAAAGTGATTGACAAGGCCATCGGTACTAAATACGTATCCGGCGGTATATCCACTAACGGATTTGATTGCTCCGGATTTACAATGTATGTGTTTGATAAGATTGGCATTAACCTTCCACACCAATCAGGTTCCCAATATCAAATGGGCACAGCAATCTCCCGTGATGATATAAGAGCCGGAGATCTTGTATTCTTCAATACAAGTGGCAAAGGTGTCTCCCATGTCGGCATTTATGTCGGTGAAGGTAAGTTCGCACACGCTTCTACCTCACGCGGTGTTACGATTAGCTCTCTGAGTGATAGCTACTACGTGAAACGCTACGTTGGTGCCAAGCGCATTATGAGCACAGACGCTTACCAATCGGTTGCTGCTGAATCGGAAGACAATGATGATGTGCAATAAATAACGTACATAGGCTCTTTTCCAAGGTACTCTTGGAGGAGAGCTTGTTTTTTTGTCTTATTACTTATTTACCCCTCTCATAATTTGTAAAACATTCCCCTCATATAAAGTTTCTGAGTCGAACCTCCCCCATTTTGTATATAATTAGTAATATAGCAATGTCCTCGTGAAAGGAGATCGTTGACCTTATGATAAACCCCTCGGTAACTTTTCATGTTGTTCCTATGGAGGCAATTCACGGAGAAGCTATTTGTAAGTGGAGCTATACGCCCCCATATAATATTTATGGCTGGATGCCGTGGGAGCAGATGCAGGCTCTTGGCATCGAGTTTGGTGATCCGCAGCTCCGGGAGGAACAATATATCTCCATATTAAATGAAAATAAGGTTTTGTGCGGATTCGCACAGTTGTTCCCGATGGAAGGAGTCGTCCGTTTAGGAGTTGGGATGCGCCCCGATCTATGCGGCCATGGTTTAGGCAAACTATTCGTAGATGCCATCGTCCAGACAGCCTTGAGTCGTTATCCTGATCGTGAGATAGATCTGGAAGTCCTGACCTGGAACCAACGCGCCATTCGAACTTATCAAAAATGTGGATTTACGATTACAGATACGTATGAACGCCGCACACCTACAGGAGACAAACCTTTTTATTGCATGGTCTATGACAAATGATATTAAATACCAGATATTTCATAAGAATGATTGTATTCTCGTTCATTTTTTTGTCACAAACCCTATGATAACGCTTCACCATAAGCTATAATGTAGGGAGCAGCTTACATAGAAGGGACGAATTGGGATGCAGAAATGGATCATGAGCGGTTTGTTTTTTGCCGCCTGTGCCTTTGCGGTAGTACTCATGTTTACACTTCCGGGTAAAGAAGAGGTAGCAGAAGAAAATAAGCCCACGATGCCGGTAGTTCAACTGGACGCCGCAAAGGCAGAAGCAACCGTGAAAGCCAGCTGTATCACCTGTCACGGCGATCAGCTTCAAGGTGGAGTTGGACCAAGTCTTCAGAATGAAGGCGGTCAGCATGACGCTGAGGAAATCTACAGCATCGTCACCAAAGGACGTGGCCAAATGCCTTCCTTTAAGGAGAAGCTAGCTCCTGAAGAGATCGCCAACGTCGCACTCTGGCTCTCAGAGAAAAAGTAACCAGCCAAGCAACCAAAAACGCCCGTGTATGAGATAGGTGACTATCTGTGCACGGGCGTTTATTTTATGATTTTGGCTAAACTAATGATTTTTTTCAAAGGCTTCATTAAATTCATGCGCCTCTCGAAGATCTAGAGCTGTAATCCCATCTTCTTCATTAGATTTCAGGCGCAGGGTAACTGTTTTATAATCAATCGTAATATGTGGATGGTGATCGAAGGCTTCTGAAATCGTGGCTACTTCATCAACGAACGCAATGCCCTTCATATATTGGCTGAACATATATTTTCGCACCATAACATTATCTTCCAGTTTCCAGCCCTCCAGCTTGGTGATCTCCTCACGCAGTTCCTCTTCCGTAAATAACAATTCGTTTCCTCCCTTACAAAAAATTGCAGTAAAGTGCGTAGTTCCCTTTACTTGTCTTAGGCGTTAAACAAAACATCCCTTAGCTTCTGAGGTCCAAGGGATGTGCCAGGATAAAGGCGATATTTTCGATTAAATGTATTCACAAATCCCAGCGATTATAACTCGGCTTTATCAATTTTAACACGGGCTACTAACTACGGGCAAATTACGTCCAGACGTCTCCTCTGCCTAAATCAAAACTACTGAAGCCAAATCCTCTTCGCCAACTAGAATATTAATGCGGTGCGTGTCCTTATCGTAAATAATTACGCCGCTCCCCACTTCAATCATAGGTTCATTACCCAGCGCGAAGAAAAGATCCTCAGCCAATGCTTCCCATACCTCCAGCTTTGATTCTTGGGGTAGTTCCTGCCACTCGTCCGGATCCATCTCAAAAAATAAATATCCATCGGAAATTCGTCCGACGGCTTCGGTCAAATCGGTTAGAATTTCACCGTAATCTCTACCATGCTTTACACCCACGTATATCACTCCGTTTTCTTCACAGATGAATAATTACTTACCTTATCCATTATAGCCGAAAAAATGACTTCACAAAAAACCGAATGATGTCGATAAATAAGAATATACGTTAATTCGGTTTCGCACAGAGTGCCCTGCCGCTGTTTCAAGGATGATATACGCGGCATTGTCGGAACACATCTTAAATCTCACGGACGAGGTGCAAAATGGAAATTTCAACAATAATTGGTTTAATTTTTGGTTTGGTTGCTGTAATCTGGGGCATGATCCTCAAGCACGCTCCACTTCATGCTTTGGCCACACCCGCTGCTTACGTTATTATCTTGGTGGGTACGGCAGCTTCTATTTTCATGGCCTTTCCTTTCAACGAGGTCAAAAAGATTCCAAGTCTGTTCAAAATGATTTTTATCAAAAAGAAATTAATCAGTAAACCCGAATTAATCACTATGTTCATGGAATGGGCTTCTATCACACGGCGTGAAGGTCTGTTGGCTCTAGAATCAAAGGTCGATGAAATAGAAGATAACTTCCTCAGAAACGGCATGCGGATGATTATTGATGGAAATGATCAGGATTTTGTCCGCGATGTCCTCATGGAGGATATCCACGCCACAGAGGATAGACATAAAGCAGGAGCCCTCATTTTCTCACAGGCAGGTATGTATGCTCCTACCCTCGGGGTGCTCGGGGCGGTTATCGGTCTCATCGCCGCTCTGGCTGATATGAGTGATATGAACAAACTGGCTGCGGCAATCGGGGCTGCCTTCATCGCCACATTGCTTGGTATCTTTACAGGTTACGTATTATGGCATCCTATTGCTAATAAGCTGAAACGTCTCTCCAAACAAGAAATCGAAGTTCGAATGATGATGGTCGAAGGTCTTTTGTCCATACAGTCCGGTGTATCTACTATTGCCATCAATCAGAAGCTTGCTGTATTCCTAACACCTTCGCAACGCGTTAAGTTAAATGAGAAGGACGGTGGATCAGGTGAGCAAAAAGACTAGACACGAAGAGCATGAAGAACATGCCGATGAATCGTGGCTGTTACCTTACTCCGACCTCATGACTCTTCTGGTGGCTCTGTTCATCGTTATGTATTCTATGAGTGCAACGGATGCCAAGAAATTTGAAGAGATGAGTCAGGCCTTCAGTTCCGCACTTAATGGCGGTACAGGTATTCTTGAAGAGCGGGCAGCAATGCCTAGTAAGACTCAAGAAGATCTAGGGAAAAATGATAAGATGGGTAGCTCTACTTCCAAGAAAGCTGAAGAAGCAGAAATGGCAAAGCTACGACAAAAGGAACAAGAGGATTTAGAGAAGCTTAAGAAACAATTCGATCAATATATTAAGAGCAACGGCCTAACTGATCTGCTCAGTACGAAGCTTAATCAATCTCAGCTAATGATTACGATCAGTGATAACGCATTGTTCGCTTCTGGCCAAGCCATTGTTAAGGATGATTCGCGGCAATTAGCTAAATCCATCTCAACGATGCTGCAGCAATTCCCGGATTATGATGTAGTAGTGCAAGGGCACACCGACGATATTCCGATTTCTAATAGCAACTATTCATCCAACTGGGATCTGAGTGCGGATCGGGCACTTCAGTTCATGAAGATTTTGCTGCAGAACACGAATTTAAATCCACGCAAATTTAGTGCGATTGGATACGGCGAGTATCATCCTATTTCCGATAATGACACAGCTACCGGTCGAAGCAAGAATCGCCGGGTAGAGGTTTCCATTATTCGAAAATATCAAGAAACCAAAGAGTTTACAGGGATTATTCCCTCTGCTGAATAAGTGATTTCGTAAGGTAATAAAAAGAGCTGTCCAAAGGTCTTAGACCCCGGACAGCTCTTTTTTTTGTTGCAGTACTACATTCTATATGGAACTGTATTATTGTAATGACACTCCTACAGTAACTCGTAGTTCAGCGTAGCTCCAAGCTCTTTCTTCTCATCAGCAGACAGCTCACGCCATTCTCCCGTTTGCAATGCCCCCAGGCGAATATTCATAATCCGAATGCGTTGCAGCTTTCGAACCTCATACCCAAAAGCGCTGCACATACGACGAATCTGGCGATTTTTGCCCTCTGTCAAAATAATACGGAAGACACGCTCCGTAATACGCGTTACCTCACAGGGCAGCGTCTTCTCGCCTAATATTTTCACACCGCTGGACATGCCGGTAATAAAAGAAGGCGTAATGGGTCTGTCCACGGTAACCACGTATTCTTTTTCATGCCGGCCTTCCGCCCGCAAAATTTTATTAACGATGTCGCCATCATTGGTAAGCAGGATTAATCCTTCCGAATCCTTATCGAGACGACCAATCGGGAATATACGCTCATGATGACCTACAAAATCGACAATATTCCCCTTGATATGCTGTTCTGTGGTTGATGTAATCCCTACCGGCTTGTTTAGAGCAATGTAGACCGTCTGGCTTGAGGTTTCAAGCGCTATACCATCTATTCGCACATCATCGCCCGGAACAGCCTGACTGCCCAGCACAGCAGGCTCTCCGTTGATCGTAACTCTGCCGGCATCCACAAGCTTGTCTGCTTCTCGGCGTGAACAGTACCCTGTCTCACTGATGAATTTATTAATTCTCACGTTGTTCTTCACTCCGTTCATCCTTAATGTTAAGCCAAGGTGTACCCCCTCCAGCTGCAGGCAGCTTAATCATAACGGTTGTCCCCCGGCCAACTTCACTTTGTATTTCCAAATGACCCTTATGAGCCTGAATAATACGCTGGCTAATCATTAACCCAAGGCCTGTCCCCGATTCTTTATTCGTGAAGAACGGTTCACCCAGCTTAGGCAGCACGTCCTCTGGAATCCCTTCACCCTGATCTTTGATTACAATAAAGACGCAATCCACAGAGTTCCACAGTTCCATTGAAATGACGCCACCCTCAGGCATGGCCTCAATTGCATTTTTAACAATATTAATAAATACCTGCTTCAACTGGTTCTCTTCACAATGTACAGTAGCGGGTTGTTCAGAGAATTTCGTACTAAATTGAATATCATGTAGATGAGCCTGACTATCCAACAGAGACACTACATCGCCTAATATGTAGCGAAGATCTTTTTCCTGAAAATGAACGGCTTGTGGCTTAGCCAGGATTAAAAATTCACTGACGATAAGATTAATCCGCTCCAGCTCAGATAACATCAGCTCTACATGAAGCGGAACTAAGAGCTCCTTCTCCTGTTGAAGCTGTAGAAATCCTTTTAATGTGGTAAGAGGGTTACGAATCTCATGAGCTACTCCTGCGGCCAATTGGCCGACTGTAGTTAGTTTCTCAGAGCGTCTAAGCAGCTCCTCCATTCGATTGCGTTCCGTCATATCACGAGAAACGTGAATAAAGGAATGGGGGTAACCCTCTTCATCTCGAATTATCGAGGTACTAACGCTAACCTCAACTAATGATCCGTCCCGTTTAAGTCTCACTGTCTCGATCGGCGGCAGAACTGCACCATTTCTTAACGCGTCAAGCCGCTCTTCCTCTTGCTTAAGCGCTGTCGCGGGTACAAGATATGGCATATTGCCTATCACTTCTGTTGCACTCCATCCATACAGCTCCTCAAAGGCCCTGTTAGTGCTAGTGATTCGTCCCTCCATATCCAACGTATGAATCGCATCAGACGTACCGTTAATTACGGATTCCAAATGTTCCTTAACCGCCCGGTTCTCTTCTAGCGTCTGCTTAAGACGATTGGTGCGTTGCATAAGATGAGAAGTCATAGCGTTAATCCGCAAGGCTAATTGACCTAACTCATCACGAGAGGTTACCTTTAATGGAGGTTCGAACTTACCTCGCGCTACATCATTGACTTTGGCAAGTATAGCCTGAATTGGACGAGTAATAAAACCTGAAAGTATGTAACTACATAGCAAAAATAATGCTAGCAATAACAGAGACGTAGTCAAATAATTGGCTAATTGTTCATGAACTACGGATGAAATCACAGAATAATCCAAAACTACACCGATTACGTAAGGCTCCATTTTAGGATTCTGAATAGGAATGAAGCTTTTGAGCACTCTTTTCCCACGTACCCTCGTCTCCAGTGTAACTGGTTTCTGCTTCTGCTGAGCTAATAGAATAGCTGCTTTATCTTGCTCCACATTACCATAAGTATAGGTACCGAACTTAATTGGGCGGTTGCCAAGTTTCTTTTTAAATGCATCGCTTCCATCGCCCGCCATACTTGCTAAACCAAATGTTGTTGGATTAAATCCTGTAAGCTCTAAAATCCCTGGATTAACTTCTTTGGTTCGCTCTACAATTTGATCGGGGTTGGTGATTTCGATATATTCACTTGCCGCAGTATTGAGAATAACAGGATTAATGATGTAGTTGCTTGCTTCATCATGATAATAACCCCACTTCTCAATGAAATCGGGATTGTAGGTTGAATATTCAAATGGGCCTGACCAAAAATGATCCAAAGCCTGTCCTTGTCCCACAGTGACTTCCTGATTATCAAATAACTCCAAAAGGGCAAGGTACCAGTACCCCCAACCTTGAGTGGACATTCCAATATCAATCGGATTTGATGCCCTTGTCACCACGATATCATTATCAGTCTTTACCAGAATTGAAATATTAGACACGCCCAACTTGGAAGTTAGGGCCTTTAGTTGAGCGTTGGTTATATTCTTATAATCCGGACCCAATTCCTTAGAGGCAAAGATGGCAGCCATTCTTAAGTTATGCGCGATTTGATATTCTACATAGTTAGAGCTATAGTTACTTTGTTCTACAGAAACAGCCATTTGCATAGCGGTGATCTGCATATTATTTACGTTTTCATTTCTTAGATTATTCTGAGCGGCATAAAGGTTAAATGTCAGATTCAATGCTAAAATTAGCAGTACCGCTCCAAAAATAATAGCAGATAGTTTTGTCTTTATGGACAAACTGTTATTCACCTCTTATCCACTGGTAAATCCTTGCGGAGCCTATAATAAACATCATACCTTTTGCCCCCTCATTTGAAAAGGACATTTAAAACAAGCCTATTAATTCACCAAATATTGAAATTCAAAAGGTGTTTCTCTACAATATATAAGAAACCATCCACATCTTATGCACATATAAACAAATTATTAAAGTCCGGTGTGTACAAAAATGTGTATAAGTAGGCTGTTATCCACAGAGTTATGCACATTTTGTTAAGAACGAATATTTGTTCGTTGTACAATGGTTATAGAAGAAGGGAAGATGATCTTGAATATTAAAGCCAGTGAATCGCCAGAAGATATACAAGCGGTTCATGAATATTGGATGAGGCAGGCGATCGCAGAAGCACGTAAAGCTGAGGCATTAGGTGAGGTTCCTATTGGCGCTGTCATTGTTCGACATGGTGAAATTATAGGACGTGGATACAATTTACGAGAAACGACAATGGATTCGACAGCCCATGCTGAGATGGTAGCCATTCGTGAGGCCAGCAATGTCATGAATTCTTGGCGTCTGCTGGATTGCCAGCTGTACGTCACCCTAGAACCTTGTCCGATGTGTGCAGGAGCAATAGTGCAGTCCAGAGTGCCTCTCACGGTATATGGAACGCCTGACCCTAAAGCTGGATGTGCCGGCACCCTCATGAACTTGCTTGAAGAGCCGCGATTTAATCATAGAACTGAGGTAATACAGGGTGTTTTACAAGAAGAATGTGCAGATCTACTCACCTCCTTCTTTCGCCGTTTACGTAAAAAGCCAATAAAACAAAAGGAGGACTCCTAAATGACCCTTACTCTATATCATACCTCTCAAGGCATCTATATTTCTCCACTTGAGCTTAAGGATGCACAGAGCCTGCTGGAGCTTCGTTTAAATAACCGGGTAACCCATGAACCGTTTGAGCCAAAACGTGATGATCACTTCTTTACCTTGGAGAGTCAACAACAGATCATCAATCAGCGTATTGAGGACGCCCTACAGGACAGAGCTTATATGTTCGGCATTTATCTGCTGGATGGACAGCTAATCGGTCAGATCACATTGTCCAACGTCTCACGAGGTATAGCACAATATGCTGATTTAGGATATTTAATGGATCATCGGATGCAAGGACAAGGTTATATGACAGCAGCAGTCGGATTAGTCCTCGGCTATGCGTTCCGGGCCTTAGGTCTACATAGAGTTCAAGCAGCTATTTTATTGCATAATGAAGCTTCCCGAAGCGTCCTGGAGAAGAGTGGGTTCAAACCTGAAGGGATCGCCCGTCAGTATCTTAAAATAAATGGACAGTGGCAGGATCACCAAACCTACGCAATCTTAACCGAAGATGTGCTGACTGAGGAACGGAAATAAGATTCTGCATTGTCGCAGGAATGAGTGCTACTTTTTTTCCTAAAAAAAGACCCGCATGGGCGTATAATATACGCATCATGCGGGTCTTAATCTTGCGAACTGGGATTAATAAGTTCCCATACCACCGAATTCTTCTCCAAGTTGATCCATTGTAATTACATCATCACCTTGAGGGATGCCAATCTTGAATACCGGCTTCTCGTTGATCTTACTGTATTGGCCCGTTCCATTTACTGAGAAGGCCACTTTTGTGCCATCTTCCGGATCATTTACTTTAACATCCATCAATAAATCCTGATACACAGCGTATCCATCTTTATCGATCGCAGTATTATAGTGGAACTGGTTGATGGTAAGGTACTTATCAAGATCAGCTAAGCCCTTATCCAATTCAGTTCTAGCTTCACCTGATGTCAGTTCTTCTTTAGCCTTAGCTAGATCTGCATCTTTAATCTGCAGCATATCCTTGTATTCTTCCTTGCTTACGATATCAATAATTTTAGGCAGGGCATTATTCACCAAGATAGTGATTGCTTCTTTAACATTATCGTTAGTCACTTGGAACTGAACAACTTGTTTAGCTTCCACACCTTCTGGTAAATTAGCATCTTTGGGATCAATCTCGTTAAAATATTTTTCTTCGTCATATTCAGCTAGGACAGTGTCCACCACTTCATTAGACAGCTTCTGCATTTTTTGAGTATCCATCGTACTTGGGTTAAATTCTGCACCCTCCTGCTCTGCCAACGCCTTCAGATCAACCTCTACAAACTTATTGAGGATCGTCTCAGGAATCGGTACGAAAGGAATAGATGGAATCTTAACATACAACTTCTCGGCAGTCATTACCATAGGAACATTAAAGCTCATGCTCATATCGCCTTTCAGATTCAGAACCATAGTTAGTTCTGTCTGCATTGGCTCTGCTTGATATACCCCATCAATGGTAATATCAGCATTCTTAAGCATACTAAGTACCTGTGTAGTCATTGCAGCAGATTCAGCGTCAGAAGTCTCGATCGTAAGATCGTTGATCGTGAATTTACTCTTCATCTCATAAGATGACATTGTAGTCGCTTTAGTAGCGGCTGATTTTAAGGCCTCTTTTGGCGCCTCCTGTTTACTTGCACATCCCGGCAGAATTACTGCTGCTGTAAGCAGCAATGCAGCGGCCGACAAACCCCACTTTTTGTTCATTATTGTTCTCCTCTCCCATTGTAAAAGAAATCTCTCCCCCTCCTATGATAAACCATTTGTAAAAATCAAGAAACACTTCTTTAAAATTCTTAACGTTTTTATTTGTTAACCTTGTGGATTATGGTGGTCAACATGGTTCGCTTGTTTCACCTTTTTAGAACCTGAAAGCGGTTCTGGACCTGAAGGAGTATGGTCTTTTCTCCGCTCACCACTTGTTGGCTCTGCCCCAGGAACAGGGATACTTTTTGGTTTCGACATTTTCATTCCTCCTAAGGATTGGTCAAGTTCTGAAGAGCCTGAGCACATTCATGAATTTGCCGTGAGTATTGCTGTGCCAGCTGCTGTACGGCATCACTACGCTCATCAATATGGAGACCGCTCTGTTCCACATCCAGCAGATCCACTGCCACTTCTCTGCTATCTACATACTTGCAGCGAAAATCCAGTGAATAGCCTTGATGACCTGCCGCATTAAAATGAATCAGCAAGCTATTCGGATCCCCATTATCCGCCAGCACACTGAAACTATCCCCATCATCCATCAACGCCGGCAAACGCTCCTGCCAGGCTGAGACAAGCTTATGCTGATCAACTTCTAATGATCTATCCATGATTATGATCATCCTCCTTCTCTAATACATTGCGGAGAAATGAAGCTTTTTATTCTCAATAGAACTCGGTCTACCAAACAAAACAAAAAACCGTCCCCCAGAGGGAACGGTTTCTATCTAATTATTCTTTAAGTTCATAAAGGAATGGCGGAGAGGATGGGATTCGAACCCATGTGGGCTTGCACCCTAACGGTTTTCAAGACCGCCCCGTTATGACCGCTTCGGTACCTCTCCAAATGCATTTAAATTTCACATGCATTAGGATTGTACCATACAATGCAAAGAAAAAGCAACTATATCTTTAAATAGTTTTTGGTTGTATCGATTTTACATTGCGCATATAAGGTTGTAGGCATTCTGGAATCAGAACACTGCCATCCTCTTGCTGATAATTCTCAAGAATTGCAGCAACTGTACGTCCAACCGCCAAAGCAGAGCCGTTCAGCGTATGAACAAATTCAGGCTTCGATTTTGGATCCTTACGGAAACGAATATTTGCCCGGCGTGCTTGGAAGTCTTCTGTATTTGAGCAAGAGGAGATCTCACGGTACATCCCACTCTCAGGCAACCACACTTCCAAATCGTACGTCTTAGCCGATGTAAAGCCCATATCAGCCGTACATAACCCAAGTACACGATAAGGCAGTCCTAACAGCTGCAGCACACTTTCAGCGTCTGCTGTCATTTTTTCTAATTCCTCATAAGAGGATTCAGGGGTGGTGAGCTTCACCAACTCTACCTTGTTGAATTGATGCTGGCGAATCAAACCGCGAGTATCACGGCCCGCCGAGCCCGCCTCAGAACGGAAACAAGAGCTGTAAGCTACATGGTATTTAGGCAGGTCAGCTGCCGTCAAAATCTCTTCGCGATAGTAGTTCGTTACCGGTACTTCAGCTGTAGGAATCAAATAGTATTCGGTATCCCGCAGCTTGAACAGATCCTCTTCGAATTTAGGCAGTTGTCCTGTACCATACAAGCTATCTTTGTTCACAATGTAAGGCGGCAGCATTTCCTCATAGTTATGCTCACCACTGTGAAGATCCATCATAAAGTTAATCAGCGCCCGTTCTAGACGTGCTCCGAGTCCTTTATAGAAAACAAACCGGGATCCTGTAACCTTTGCTGCAGCTTCGAAATCAATAATATCAAGCTGCTGCGCAAGCTCCCAATGTGATTTCGGAGTGAATCCGAACTCTTTGGGCTCCGACCAGCGGCGTAATTCAACGTTATCATCCTCAGACTTCCCTACTGGAACTGAATCATGAGGAATATTAGGGATATTCATAGTAAGATCAGCAATCTGAGCTTCCAGTTCACGTACTTCATCATCAAGCTCTTTAATTCGGTCAGATACTGTACGCATTTCTGTAATTAGATCATCTGCTGGCTCGCCGTTCTTTTTCTTTTTCGCTACTTCACCCGAAACTGTATTACGACGGTTCTTAAGACCTTCGGTTTCTTGCAGTAATTCACGTCGACGCAAATCAAGTTGTGGAAAATCAGCAATTAAGTCCAGCGATTTGCCCCGTTTTTCTAAAGCCTCTTCCACTCTTGCGTAATCACTACGTAGTATTTTTACATCTAACACAATGTTTCCCTCCTGAAAACAGCCTAAACTCTTTCAAAATGCTGATTACAGCTTTGAAAGAGTCAGGATGTTCTTTATATGCAATTTTGTTGTTGGACTTCCCTATTCGCCTCTACCATATCGGCAAAATATTGGTGCAGTCTGAAATCATCGGTCAGTTCTGGATGAAAAGAAGACACCAGCAAGTTCCCTTCGCGCGCGGTTACAATCTCATCATTATAGACTGTAAGCACATCAACTCCCGGTCCTACCTCGTTGATAAGCGGTGCACGTATAAATACAGCACGAACCGGCTCATCAATGCCTTTAACCTCCAGATCACATTCAAAGCTTTCCCGTTGGCGGCCGAATGCATTCCGGGCTACGGTAATATCCATCAGCTCCAAATGCCCCGGTTCACCACCGGCAATTTTTTTGGCCAGCACGATCATACCCGCACATGTGCCAAAAATAGGCTTGCCCTGATCAGAAAAATCACGGATGGCTTCTATGAAACCATATTTCCGCATTAGCTTTCCAATCGTTGTACTTTCTCCGCCGGGGATAATCAGGCCTTCAACTTCTTCTAGCTGCTCCACACGCTTGATAGGCACGCCTTCTACACCGGTCTTCTCTATACTAACAATATGCTCCGTAACAGCGCCTTGAAGCGCCAATACTCCTATCTTCATCCTACAACCTTCTCTCTATTAACGGCCACGCTCCGACATACGTTCAGCCGGGGTGAGAGTTGCAATATCAATCCCCTTCATTGGTGCACCAAGGTTCTTGGATACTTCAGCAATCAGTTTGTAATCAGTATAGTGTGTAGTGGCTTCAACAATCGCACGCGCAAATTTCTCAGGATTGTCCGATTTAAAAATACCCGAGCCTACGAATACACCATCAGCACCCAAATGCATCATAAGAGCAGCATCGGCAGGAGTAGCTACACCCCCAGCGGCAAAGTTAACAACCGGCAGTTTGCCAAGCTCATGCACTTCGAGCAACAGCTCGTAGGAAACTCCCAGGTTCTTTGCTTCATTATATAGCTCGTCCTTGGACAAATTCGTTACTTTACGGATTTGACTGTTGATAAAGCGCATATGACGCACGGCCTCAACAATGTTGCCTGTTCCTGGTTCACCTTTTGTACGGATCATGGAGGCACCTTCGTTAATACGTCTCAATGCTTCTCCCAGATCCTTCGCTCCACATACAAAAGGAACGGTGAACTCACGTTTATCAATATGGAATACTTCATCAGCAGGAGTAAGAACTTCACTCTCATCCAAGTAATCAACACCCAAAGATTCTAGAACTTTCGCTTCTACATAATGGCCGATACGAGCCTTAGCCATAACAGGGATACTTACCACTTTGAGAACCTCTTCTACAATTGTAGGATCGGCCATCCGTGCTACACCGCCAGCTGCACGAATGTCAGAAGGTACGCGTTCCAGAGCCATAACAGCAACTGCACCAGCGGCCTCAGCAATTTTTGCTTGCTCTGCATTCATGACGTCCATAATGACGCCGCCTTTTTGCATTTCTGCCATGCCTCTTTTAACTCGCGATGTACCTGTTTCCATGTCCTAACCCCCCGAATGATCTATCTTAATCTAACTTGTAATTTTACCCCAATGAAGGGAAATCTACAACCCATTTACTCGGATTTACTGCTGATTTCGACACCGAACTGCATTAGAACAAGTTCTTGATCCCTGAAAATAAATCACCGAAGAAATCGCCAATCGCTCTAAGGAACAACTTGAACCAGCCAGCTTTCTCAGCTTCCTCTACAGTGATCAGATTAACTGTTTTCTCCTGTGCTGCTTGCATGCCTTCAGCCTTGTAGGAATAGGTAACTTTACCTACTTTAGAGGATTGGGCTATAGGAGCAACTAAAGTTGCAGGGTCATTTGTTACAACAGTTGTAGTAACTTCAGGAGAAACAGTTCCCTTAGGAACAATGAAAGAAACTCCTTCATCAGTAACTATAGAAACATCTTTATTCTTGCCTTTCAGTACCGGAACTGTTTCCGTGCCAGCAATAACAGCCTTCGGAGCTACAACCTGTTTGATTTCAAAGTTGTTAAACCCGTAGTCGAGCACTTTTTTAGTTTCTGTGAATCGATGTGCCTCTGAATTAGCACCCATAACAACACTGATTAGACGCATTCCATCACGCACAGCAGTACCTGTAAAGCAGTTACCTGCATTTGTGGTATGGCCAGTCTTCAGTCCATCTAGACCTGGATAAGCATATGCCTTAAAGTTGGGGATACTTTTGTTAGCTTCCAGCATCCAGTTGTAGTTAATGATCGGCGCTGTATCCCGATCACGGAATTTATAAGACTGAATCGTTGTAAATTCAGTGAAGTCCGGGTGGTCAGTAACTATAAATTTAGCAAGAGTAGCTGCATCTCTAGCTGACATTACAGTCTCTTTATCAAGATCAGGACGGAATTTCTTCGGCATGTCTGCCCGATCAAGTCCAGTTGAGTTAATAAAATAGGTATTTTTCATGCCCATCTTCTGTGCAGTCTGATTCATTAGTTCTACGAATTGTTCTTCTGAACCCGATACCAATTCTGCCAAAGCAACTGTGGCATCATTCGCCGATCCTACGGCCATCGCTATGTATAGCTCTTTAACCGTATGTTCATCTCCAGCTGCCAGAAAAATTCGTGATCCGACCTGTTTGGAAGCATTCTCTTGAATGATAACTTTCTGATCCCAAGAGATGTCTCCTTTTTTCACGGCATCAGATACAAGATATTCAGTCATCATCTTGGTCATACTCGCAGGTGGGAGTGGTGTATCTGGATTTAGAGCCATAAGTACTTGGCCTGTAGTTGGTTCTATTAGAATAGCAGAACTCAATTCCAAGTTAAGAGATTCCACAGAAGGGATCTTAACTGCGTTGGTCTTGGGTGCAGTTTCAGTAGTAGTTGCGGCACCTTCGGTTGTAACCGGAGTTTTGCCCGCTTCAGCCAATGCTGGAATTACTGGGTTCATTAACATATTTAAAAGCAGACCTACAGTCGCTGTCTTAATTACAATTTGCTTACCATTAAATTTTCGTTTGTGCTTCAATGATTACGACTCTCCTTTAAATCTCATATCAATAGCTTGTTCTATTCTAACACAGGGGTACCCGCAAAAAAAGACAGACAGGACGAAATAGTCCTGTCTGTCCAAAAAATAATACGGTTAGTCCATTATACGGAATAGTTTGGTGCTTCTTTTGTAATTTGCACATCATGCGGGTGGCTCTCACGAAGTCCAGCACTTGTGATGCGAATGAAAGAAGTATCGTTACGCAGTTCTTCCAATGACTTCGTACCGCAATAGCCCATACCTGAGCGCAATCCGCCGATCAATTGATGAACAGTGTCAGAAAGAGGCCCTTTAAAAGCAATACGTCCCTCAATTCCTTCAGGAACGAGCTTTTTATCATCATCTTGGAAATAACGGTCTTTACTGCCTTGTTTCATGGCACTCATGCTGCCCATACCACGATATACTTTAAATTTACGGCCTTGATAGAGCTCAGATTCCCCTGGGCTTTCTTCTGTACCCGCAAACATACTTCCCATCATTACAGCATGAGCACCAGCTGCGATAGCCTTTGTGATCTCCCCAGAATACTTAATACCGCCATCAGCGATAATAGGAATTCCATACTCACGAGCAACTGTCGCACAATCATAAATGGCTGTAACCTGAGGTACGCCGATACCAGCGATAACGCGTGTTGTACAGATCGATCCTGGTCCAATACCTACTTTAACTACAGATGCACCAGCTTCAATAAGTTCACGGGTTGCTTCGCCTGTAGCTACGTTACCAGCAACAATCGTAAGATCAGGATACAACTCACGAATTTGGCGAACCGCTTCAATAATATTAATGTGGTGACCATGTGCAGAATCGACGACGATCAGATCTACACCAGCTTTTACTAATGCTGCAGTACGTTCGAACGTGTCTTTAGAGATACCAACAGCTGCTCCAACAAGTAGACGGCCATGTGCATCTTTGGCTCCGTTAGGGAATTGAATAGCTTTTTCAATATCCTTAATGGTGATGAGACCCTTAAGAATATTATTCTCGTCCACAAGGGGAAGCTTCTCAATCTTATGACGTTGCAGGATACCTTCTGCTTCCTGAAGGGTTGTACCAACAGCAGCTGTTACAAGATTCTCATGTGTCATAACTTCTTTAATCTGAATATTGAAATCATGAATAAAGCGTAAGTCTCTATTAGTTAGAATACCGACAAGTTTATTGTCACTGTCTACAATCGGCACTCCGGAAATGCGATATTTACCCATTAAAAGCTCTGCATCAGATACCATGTGTTCTGCCGTAAGTGAGAATGGATTCGTAATAACTCCGCTCTCGGAACGCTTCACACGATCTACTTCTTCCGCTTGCTGCTCTACAGGCATATTCTTGTGTATAATCCCGATGCCACCCTCACGAGCAATTGCAATGGCCATGGCTGCTTCTGTGACTGTGTCCATCCCTGCACTCATAAGTGGAATATTCAACTTCACATTCTTACTTAGAACTGTGGTCAAATCCACTTCTTTAGGCAGTACCTCAGATTTACGCGGAACCAGCAGCACATCATCAAAAGTTAGACCTTCTTTACCAAACTTATCTTTCCACACCTGGGTCATTCCTCCTCGGTTGTTTTAAATTATACCCGCCTACAAACTTTATGAAAGAAGAACCTTTGACTCCAGTCCATTCACGACAGACAATTCTGTACATCTGGGGGCTGAACAAGTGTAGATCTTCAATTAAGGTTTGAGATGCTTATCCAAAAATATATTATTGCCATCTTAGCAAAGGGCATTTGGACTGTCAAGAACATTACATCATCAGAGTAGGTATTCAAAAAACGGCCCCCGGGTAAGCGAATTATTGGACGTTAGTCCGTGCTCAGTGGACATATAGTGTATAAAAAATCCACAATGCATTTCTGCTCATCTTATTACCCACGCTTATCTCCATCATAGTATTTCAAAATATAGCCTAATGAATTCTCTATTTATATAACAAAAAGACCACTGTCGATTACTCAACAGTGGTCTTGTGTGCTTGGCAACGTCCTACTCTCCCAGGACCCTTCGGTCCAAGTACCATCGGCGCTGGAGGGCTTAACGGTCGTGTTCGGGATGGGTACGCGTGGAACCCCTCCGCTATCGCCACCAAACATGCGTCTGTGAAACAGACGCTGCCGCGTGAAATTCGGTTCATCACCAGAAGTGACAATGAATTTCTAAGCGTGTTACAGGCTTAATCGCCTGAAAACTGAATCCGAAACGAATCTGCATTCTAAGTATAGGATAAGCCCTCGACCGATTAGTATTGGTCAGCTCCATGCATTGCTGCACTTCCACCTCCAACCTATCTACCTCGTCGTCTTCAAGGGGTCTTACTAATTGGGAAATCTCATCTTGAGGGGGGCTTCACGCTTAGATGCTTTCAGCGCTTATCCCGTCCGTACGTAGCTACCCAGCCATGCTCCTGGCGGAACAACTGGTGCACCAGCGGTACGTCCATCCCGGTCCTCTCGTACTAAGGACAGCTCCTCTCAAATTTCCTGCGCCCACGACAGATAGGGACCGAACTGTCTCACGACGTTCTGAACCCAGCTCGCGTACCGCTTTAATGGGCGAACAGCCCAACCCTTGGGACCTACTTCAGCCCCAGGATGCGATGAGCCGACATCGAGGTGCCAAACCTCCCCGTCGATGTGGACTCTTGGGGGAGATAAGCCTGTTATCCCCAGGGTAGCTTTTATCCGTTGAGCGATGGCCCTTCCATGCGGTACCACCGGATCACTAAGTCCGACTTTCGTCCCTGCTCGACTTGTAGGTCTCGCAGTCAAGCTCCCTTATGCCTTTGCACTCTGCGAATGATTTCCAACCATTCTGAGGGAACCTTGGAACGCCTCCGTTACTCTTTAGGAGGCGACCGCCCCAGTCAAACTGCCCGCCTGACACGGTCCCCGTACCCGATAAGGGTACTAGGTTAGAACCTAGATACGATCAGGGTGGTATCCCAACGGCGCCTCCACCGAAGCTTGCGCTCCGATTTCTACGGCTCCCACCTATCCTGTACAGATCGTACCCAAATTCAATATCAAGCTGCAGTAAAGCTCCATGGGGTCTTTCCGTCTTGTCGCGGGTAACCTGCATCTTCACAGGTATTAAAATTTCACCGGATCTCTCGTTGAGACAGCGCCCAAGTCGTTACGCCATTCGTGCGGGTCAGAATTTACCTGACAAGGAATTTCGCTACCTTAGGACCGTTATAGTTACGGCCGCCGTTTACTGGGGCTTCGGTTCATAGCTTCGGGTTACCCCTAACCACTCCCCTTAACCTTCCAGCACCGGGCAGGCGTCAGCCCGTATACTTCGCCTTGCGGCTTCGCACAGACCTGTGTTTTTGCTAAACAGTCGCTTGGGCCTTTTCACTGCGGCCCCCTCGTGCTATTCACACTACCGGGGCACCCCTTCTCCCGAAGTTACGGGGTCATTTTGCCGAGTTCCTTAACGAGAGTTCTTCCGCGCGCCTTAGAATTCTCTTCTCGCCTACCTGTGTCGGTTTGCGGTACGGGCACCTTCTCCTGGCTAGAGGCTTTTCTTGGCAGTGTGAGATCATGACCTTCGCTACTATAATTTTCGCTCCCCATCACAGCCCAGCCTTAATGATGTGCGGATTTGCCTACACATCAGCCTCACTGCTTAGACGGACATCCATCAGTCCGCGTCACTACCCTCCTGCGTCACCCCATCGCTCATAGCGGATTACGGTGGTACAGTAATTTCAAACTGTTGTCCTTCGACTACGCCTTTCGGCCTCGCCTTAGGTCCCGACTTACCCTGAGCGGACGAGCCTTCCTCAGGAAACCTTGGGCTTTCGGCGGATCAGATTCTCACTGATCTTTTCGTTACTCATACCGGCATTCTCACTTGTGTAGTGTCCAGCGCTCTTTTCAGTACACCTTCAACCCCTACACAACGCTCCCCTACCCCAGATACATACGTATCTAGCCATAGCTTCGGTGGTGTGTTTAGCCCCGTTACATTTTCGGCGCAGAGTCACTCGACCAGTGAGCTATTACGCACTCTTTCAATGGTGGCTGCTTCTAAGCCAACATCCTGGTTGTCTGTGCAACTCCACATCCTTTCCCACTTAACACACACTTGGGGACCTTAGCTGATGGTCTGGGCTGTTTCCCTTTTGACAATGGATCTTAGCACTCACTGTCTGACTCCCGGCAATAAGTATATGGCATTCGGAGTTTGACTGAGCTTGGTAATCCTTGCGGACCCCGCACCCAATCAGTGCTCTACCTCCACTACTCTTATACCGAGGCTAGCCCTAAAGCTATTTCGGGGAGAACCAGCTATCTCCGAGTTCGATTGGAATTTCTCCGCTACCCCCACCTCATCCCCGCACTTTTCAACGTACGTGGGTTCGGGCCTCCAGTGCGTGTTACCGCACCTTCACCCTGGACAGGGGTAGATCACACGGTTTCGGGTCTACGTCCACATACTAAATCGCCCTATTCAGACTCGCTTTCGCTGCGGCTCCACCTTCTCGGCTTAACCTTGCATGTTAAACGTAACTCGCCGGTTCATTCTACAAAAGGCACGCCATCACCCATAGATCGGGCTCTGACTTTTTGTAAGCACACGGTTTCAGGTTCTATTTCACTCCCCTTCCGGGGTGCTTTTCACCTTTCCCTCACGGTACTGTTTCACTATCGGTCGCCAGGTAGTATTTAGCCTTAGCAGATGGTCCTGCTGGATTCATACGGGGTTTCACGTGCCCCGCACTACTCGGGATCCGTCTCGGAGAGAATACAGTTTAGGTTACAGGGCTTTTACCTCTATCGCGGGCCTTTCCAGACCTCTTCACCTACCATATTCCTTTGTAACTCCATGTGAGACGTCCCACAACCCCAAGAGGCAAGCCCCTTGGTTTAGGCTGTTCCGCGTTCGCTCGCCGCTACTGACGGAATCACTATTGTTTTCTCTTCCTCAGGGTACTTAGATGTTTCAGTTCCCCTGGTCTGCCTCTACACACCCTATGTATTCAGGTATGAGTAACTGCGAATTACCACAGCTGGGTTTCCCCATTCGGACACCCCCGGATCAAAGCTTGCTTACAGCTCCCCGAGGCAGTTTCGTTGTTCGCCACGTCCTTCGTCGGCTCCTGGCGCCTAGGCATCCTCCGTGTGCTCTTATTAGCTTAACCTTGATTTTTCCGTAGGAAAATATCGAACGATATCTTCTTTGAAAAATCTCACTAATAACATTTACTTGTTTGCACAAGTTGCTAAAAGATGTTCTAAAACGCAAATTCGTTTCGGTATCCAGTTTTCAAGGATCAAGTCTTACTTGAGAGCTTAAACTCTCAAAACTGAGCAACGAGTGAGTAACAGGCCTAAACCTGAGTTTTGGAAGCTTAGCTTCCGATTTGAATGTCTTCATTGCAGAAGACGATTCTCCATAGAAAGGAGGTGATCCAGCCGCACCTTCCGATACGGCTACCTTGTTACGACTTCACCCCAATCATCTACCCCACCTTCGGCGGCTGGCTCCCTTGCGGGTTACCCCACCGACTTCGGGTGTTGTAAACTCTCGTGGTGTGACGGGCGGTGTGTACAAGACCCGGGAACGTATTCACCGCGGCATGCTGATCCGCGATTACTAGCAATTCCGACTTCATGCAGGCGAGTTGCAGCCTGCAATCCGAACTGAGACCGGCTTTGATGGGATTGGCTCCACCTCGCGGCTTCGCTTCCCGTTGTACCGGCCATTGTAGTACGTGTGTAGCCCAGGTCATAAGGGGCATGATGATTTGACGTCATCCCCACCTTCCTCCGGTTTGTCACCGGCAGTCACTCTAGAGTGCCCAGCATTACCTGCTGGCAACTAAAGTTAAGGGTTGCGCTCGTTGCGGGACTTAACCCAACATCTCACGACACGAGCTGACGACAACCATGCACCACCTGTCTCCTCTGTCCCGAAGGCCGCTGCTATCTCTAGCAGATTCAGAGGGATGTCAAGACCTGGTAAGGTTCTTCGCGTTGCTTCGAATTAAACCACATACTCCACTGCTTGTGCGGGTCCCCGTCAATTCCTTTGAGTTTCAGTCTTGCGACCGTACTCCCCAGGCGGAGTGCTTACTGTGTTAACTTCGGCACCAAGGGTATCGAAACCCCTAACACCTAGCACTCATCGTTTACGGCGTGGACTACCAGGGTATCTAATCCTGTTTGCTCCCCACGCTTTCGCGCCTCAGCGTCAGTTACAGCCCAGAAAGTCGCCTTCGCCACTGGTGTTCCTCCACATATCTACGCATTTCACCGCTACACGTGGAATTCCACTTTCCTCTTCTGTACTCAAGCCACCCAGTTTCCAGTGCGACCTCAGGTTGAGCCCAAGGTTTAAACACCAGACTTAAATAGCCGCCTGCGCGCGCTTTACGCCCAATAATTCCGGACAACGCTTGCCCCCTACGTATTACCGCGGCTGCTGGCACGTAGTTAGCCGGGGCTTTCTTCTCAGGTACCGTCACTCCGATAGCAGTTACTCTACCGGACGTTCTTCCCTGGCAACAGAGCTTTACGATCCGAAAACCTTCATCACTCACGCGGCGTTGCTCCGTCAGGCTTTCGCCCATTGCGGAAGATTCCCTACTGCTGCCTCCCGTAGGAGTCTGGGCCGTGTCTCAGTCCCAGTGTGGCCGTTCACCCTCTCAGGTCGGCTACGCATCGTCGCCTTGGTGGGCCGTTACCCCACCAACTAGCTAATGCGCCGCAGGCCCATCCCTCAGTGACAGATTGCTCCGTCTTTCATTCTTCTCTCAGGAGAAAAAAGAAATTATCCGGTATTAGCTACCGTTTCCGGTAGTTATCCCAGTCTGAAGGGCAGGTTGCCTACGTGTTACTCACCCGTCCGCCGCTAAGTTATTTTGAAAGCAAGCTTTCAAAATAACTCCGCTCGACTTGCATGTATTAGGCACGCCGCCAGCGTTCGTCCTGAGCCAGGATCAAACTCTCCAATTAGTATTGAAAAGAGCGATATGCTCATTTTGAAACATCTGACGAGAAAATTAATTCTCTAATTTTGGATATCACTTACGTGATTTCCTACTCACTCGTTGTTCAGTTTTCAAAGATCAAGTTCTCGTTGGCGCCGTTTAATGTCTCAGCAGCAACTCTTATACTATATCATGTTCGGCTATTTAATGTCAAGCTCTTTTTTCAATTTCTTTTTCGAGCTCGGCATGTGTATTTCTTGGCCGGACTTAGAATATATCATGTATGGAGAAGCATTGCAAGAGTTTTTTTGAAACTAATATTAAATCTCTACATTCTATAGGAGCAATGAAGTGAAAGCACCGCTTCTAATCAACAGTAGCCAAGAGAACTGTCCTTAGACAGCTCCCTTAAGCCCTGTGTTGTATAGATACTATTCAGTACGGTTACGCATATGTGGAAACAGCAATACATCGCGAATCGATGCAGAATTGGTAAGCAGCATGATCAAACGGTCTACACCGATTCCCAGTCCGCCAGTAGGTGGCATACCATATTCCAGGGCGCGGATGAAATCATCATCCATCTCATGAGCTTCGTCATTACCTTGCTCTTTCTCCTGGATCTGTGCCTCAAAGCGTTGACGCTGGTCAATCGGATCATTCAATTCACTAAATGCATTAGCGTGCTCACGACCCACAATAAACAGCTCAAAACGATCGGTAAAGCGTGGATCCTCATCGTTTTTCTTCGCAAGTGGTGAAATTTCAACAGGGTGTCCCATTACAAAGGTTGGCTGAATTAGCGTTTCCTCTACAAATTGCTCGAAGAAAGCGTTAAGGATATGACCGAACGTCATATGTTTCTCAACAGGCACACGATGTTCTTTTGCCAAAGCTTGTGCTTCGTCATCTGTCATGTGAACACTGAAATCAACACCGGTTACTTCTTTAACAGCATCAACCATAGTTACACGACGCCATCCTGGAGACAGATTTACCTCTTTGCCTTGGTAATCCAGCAGTTGTGTACCTAATACCTCTTGGGCAATATGTGCAATCATATTCTCCGTGAGATTCATGATGTCCTTGTAGTCAGCATATGCTTCGTACAACTCAATCATAGTAAACTCTGGATTATGACGAGTCGACATTCCCTCGTTACGGTATACACGGCCGATTTCGTACACTTTTTCCAAACCGCCAACAATAAGGCGTTTCAAGTGAAGCTCGATAGCAATCCGCATATACAGCTGCATTTCAAGTGTGTTGTGGTAAGTAATAAACGGACGCGCAGCTGCTCCGCCGGCGATCGTATGAAGTGTAGGTGTTTCAACTTCAAGATAACCAAGTGAATCCAAATAGCGACGCATCGATTGAATAATTCTTGAACGGGCAATAAAGGTCTGTTGAACTTCCGGATTAATAATCAAATCAACATAGCGCTGGCGATAACGCAGTTCTACATCTTTAAGACCATGATATTTCTCAGGAAGTGGCAGCAGGGATTTGGACAAGACTTCGAGATTATGCACTTTGATGGAGGTCTCGCCTGTTTTGGTTTTGAATACTGTTCCACGAACGCCAATAATATCTCCCAGATCGAGAACATTAAACGCCGCGTATTGAGTTTCAGGAATGCTGTCTTGACGAACATAAAGCTGAATTCTTCCACTAAGGTCCTGGATATGTGCAAAGCTGGCTTTACCCATAACGCGTTTTGCCATAATACGTCCAGCAATGCTTACTTCAACAGAAAGCTCGTCCAATTCCTCTTTGGAAAGTCCATCATACTTAGCTACGATGTCGCCAGCGTTAGCTGTGCGTTCGTATTTTTTGCCGAAAGGATCAATACCAAGTCCTCTTAGCTCGTCCAGTTTGGCACGGCGGATCTGCAAAAGCTCACTAAGTTCGTTCTCTGCATTGTCCACATTGTTCATTTCCTCGGTCATGCGATTCATCCCCTTATAACTCAGTAATATCATATACACAAGAAGAAACGGCTCCGTCTCCATAGTTAGAGGACAGTCCCGTTCCAGCTCAAAATATAAGCAGTTTGTTTTACCTATCGTTTCTGGATGATTTGAAAAAAGCTTCCCTAAGGAAGCTTTCCCAAACATGTTCCCTTATCTACCTATGTACAGTGAAATGACTAATACATACGGCAGCACATCTATTGACAGACATTAAGGTCTGTATATTACTTCATTCTGATATCGAGAATTTTATATTGAATAACTCCTGCAGGTGTAGAAACATCAACAACCGTACCTATTTTTTTCCCGATAATAGCTTTGCCTACCGGACTTTCATTGGAAATCTTGTTATTCAGTGGATCAGACTCTGCTGTACCTACGATCGTATACTCCATAGTGTCCCCATATTCCAAATCCTCGACACTTACAGTAACACCAATACTTACTACGTCAGTAACGATCTCGTCGCTATTGATGATACGCGCGTTGCGAAGCATCTTCTCCAAAGTTAGAACGCGTCCTTCGATAAAAGCTTGCTCATTCTTCGCGTCTTCATACTCCGAGTTCTCACTGATATCTCCGTAGCCAATCGCTACCTTAATCCGTTCAGCAACCTCACGGCGTTTTACGGATTTGAGGGTCTCCAGCTCATCTTCCAGACGTTTTAGCCCGTCCGGCGTAAGGATGACTTCTTTATCGCTCATCTCAACCGATTCTCCTGTCGTATACAATTATTGAAAACACCATACTATATGCTAATCTAGAAGGATAAGAACCCTCCCTGCTGCATTGCTCTTACTGTAACGGCGATTTTATACTGTGAAATTATATTGGAACCGCTACAAAATGTCAATGACACCACATATAAAGTCAGATGTGTTCAAATATCAGCAGAAAAAAGGTGATTATACAGCAGAAGAAGACATTTCAATGCCCTTGCTCTCTTCTTCATGCTTTAATTGAACGACAAAATCATTCAATATCCTCACCATTCCATCGCGTTTTGTTTCTGTCATGAGAACATCCTTCACTCTAGCGGCAGCCTTCAAGCCTTTTAAGTACCAGGCCATATGCTTACGCATCTCACGGACAGCGACAGCTTCTCCCTTAAGAGCTACCAGTCGATCCATATGAAGAATAGCAACCTTAATCTTCTCATCCAAGCCAGGTTCAGGCATAAGCTCGCCGGTGCTCAAATATTGAATCGTACGATACAACATCCAAGGATTGCCGAGTGCTCCACGCCCGATCATTACGCCATCGCAGCCAGTCTGATCCAACATAGCCCGAGCATCTTCAGGTGTATTAACATCCCCGTTGCCAATAACAGGAATAGAAACTGCTTCTTTTGCCATCTTGATATAGTTCCAGTCCGCATGGCCTGTGTAAAGCTGCTCCCGGGTACGACCGTGTACGCTGACAGCCTTACCCCCGGCACGTTCAACCGCACGCGCATTATCTTCGACAAAAATATGCTCGCTATCCCAGCCAATCCGCATTTTCACGGTTACGGGTTTATCGACAACATCGACAACCGCAGAGACCATTTCATAGATTTTGTCGGGATTCAAAAGCCAGCGGGCTCCCGCATCACATTTAGTTACTTTAGGCACTGGGCATCCCATATTGATATCGATAATATCAGCATTGGTTTCTTTATCAACCACTTTTGCTGCTTGCACCAGTGATTCTCTATCCCCGCCAAAAATCTGCAAACTAAGCGGTTTCTCCCGTTCATCTACAAACAACATTTCGCGAGTACGTGTATTTCCGTGAATAATGGCCTTATCGCTTACCATTTCCGCACAGACCAGACCTGTACCAAATTCCTTAGCGATCAGACGAAAAGCCGGATTGCACACGCCAGCCATAGGTGCCAGAACAACCTGATTTTTCATCTCGATATCGCCAATCTTCAGCATTCGTATCACTTCCTGCCTTTTAATTCTTGGAAATTATGAGTTGGGATCCACAAGCTCTTCTGTTGTAACCCCTAGGACATTCGCAATTTTATCTAAAATTTGATCTTCTAATCGTCTGTTACCCCTCTCGACTGCACCAAGCACAGCCAAGGAAATTCCGGCAAGATCCGCAAGATCCTGTTGAGTATACCCTTTTAGCTTACGGAATGCCCTGACCCTCCGTCCCAAACGCTTGTTGTCCACAACCGAATTCCTTCCTTCCCGTCTATGTCTTGAAGCGCTGCTGTAATCAGCTTGCGAAGTCCGGAAGATTGTTCATTCTGTGGAACGATGTCACTGAGCGGAAACAATACAAAAGCACGCTCTAACATGCGTGGATGCGGTAACGTTAAATGTGGTGTATCGAGCACCTGACCCTCAACCCACAACAAATCCAAATCTACCGTTCTCGGTCCATAGCGGATATCCCGGATACGACCCAACTGCGTTTCAATCCCCAACATCACTTCCAGCAAGGACTCGGGCGCAAGTGTCGTTCGCAAAGCTGCTGCCATATTGAGAAACTGCGGCTGATCTAAATAACCTACTGGCTCTGTCTCGTAAACTTTGGAGCAGCGGACCACCGATATTTCATCATGAGCGTCCAGTCTGTTCAAAGCCTCTGACAGTGTGCCCTCGCGGTCACCTAAATTAGCCCCTAAAGCAATATAAGCCTCTGATTCTTCAGAGGTGGAATGTATATTCATGGACCTTGTTCTCACTTTCTAGTTCTGCGCAGCTCTACAGTCACTCCCTGAAAATGAATGTCGAAAGGCGGATGGGGTTTAGTTACCTTAACCGTTACTGCATTGATAACAGTATAAGTGTCCAGTACGGAGGATGCAATATATTCTGCCAAAGCTTCGATCAACTTAAAAGACTTTATTTCGACAATGTTTTTGACTAATTCATGAACTTCAGCATAATTCACGGTTTGACTCAAATCATCATTCAAGCCCGCACCCTGCAAATCAAGCTCCAGCTCTAAATCAATGTAAAAACGTTGTCCCAGCTTACGTTCTTCCTCAAATACACCGTGGTATCCGTAATATTCCATGCGATGCATTGTCATTTTATCCATGATTAATCCGCCCTTTTTCGTAAAATATAGCTATTCACGCACCACTGGAGGTGCAGCATACAACATCGCATCACACATCTTAACCGTTCGTTTAATCAGAGATACATCATGTACACGTACGATCTGGCAACCCTGAGCTATCCCAAAAGCTACTGTAGCTGCGGTGCCTTCCACAACATCATCAGACGGCAAATCAAGTACCGTGCGGATGAATTTTTTGCGGGAAGTCGCCAGTAACAACGGATAACCTAACTCAGTCAACCCGTCTAAAAGCGTCATTGCCTGCAGGTTTTCATTATAATCCTTAGCAAAGCCGATACCTGGATCCAATATGATATTGGCCGGCTTAACGCCTGCGGCTACCGCAAGATCAATACTTTCCTTAAGGTCAGCCGACATATCCGCACTCAGATTCGTATAATTACGGTCCTGCCGGTTATGCATCAAAATAATAGGACAGTCAGCAGCAGCGGCCACTGCCGCCATTTCCGGATCGGCCTTACAACCCCATATGTCATTAATGATATGGGCACCCGCAGCTATAGCTTGGCGGGCTACTTCAGCTTTATAGGTATCGATAGATAACGGAAGGTGAGGTGCCGCCTTATGAATACTCTCGATCACAGGCAATACACGGGCTAACTCCTCTTCAAGTCCCACCGGTTGATGACCAGGACGAGTAGATTCACCGCCGATATCAATAATATCAGCACCCTCTGCAGCCATACGCAGCGCATGCTCAACTGCTTTGTCCGGATGATCCCAAAGTCCTCCATCCGAAAAAGAATCCGGGGTCACATTAAGGATGCCCATAATCAATGTTCGATTTCCTAACTCCAAGTCTGTATTTCCACAACGGTATGTCCGCTTAAAGAGGACTGGTCTCATTTCGAAATCGCCGTCCTATCTCTATATAATGAAATCAAGCCAGCAGTAATTGTTCCACACTGGCCAGTACCTATAGTAAATCTTGCATCTCCGTGCCACACCCCAGTAACAGGAACGATTTCTTGTACGGAATTGGTAAGAAACACTTCATCAGCAGCTTTTAACTGCTCCCAGTGATATGTTCCTTCTTCAACACTAAGGCCTGCACTAAGAGCCAGCTCCATTACCATTTCCCGGGTAATTCCCGGAAGTATCCCTGTTGTAAGATCTGGGGTATAGAGCCTGTTGTTTTTTACAAAAAAGATGTTGCTGACAATGCCCTCGGCAATAAATTCTTCTGCCGTCAGCATTAGTCCTTCAGCACCATTTGCCGCAGAAGTATACCCTCTAAGCTCTCGCTTAGCCAGAATGTTATTCATATAATGCAGCGACTTGAATCGCACTGTTCCCTCAGGAGTATTACGCCGCAAGGACAACAGCTGCAGCTCTTTGCCTTCACTATAGAGTTTATCTGGTACTTTCGGCAGCGCTTTGATGTACAACAAATGATTAGGCTTTTGATAATCACCAGCAGGTAATCCGAGAATATCCTCACCGGCTGTTACGGTATAGCGTATATAAGCTTCTTTTAATTCATTTTTGTCCATAACGCGCTTAATCCAGTCAAGTAGATGTGCCGCTTCTGCTTCAAATGGAATGCCCAGTGCCTTGCAACCCTCTGCCATACGCTTCAAATGACGCTCCAGCAAAAAGGGAACTCCCCCATAGGTCCTAAAGGTTTCGAACAAGCCAATGCCGTACAAAAAGCCGTGATCCAAGGCAGAAACCACGGTTTCTCGGGCGTCAATGACACCATTGTTAAATCCTATATATTTCATGCCGTTTCTCCGGCTCTCCGTTTCAAGAAATTACGCAGCATCGTATGACCATGATCCGTAATAATAGATTCCGGGTGGAACTGCACACCTTCAATAGGGTATTCTTTATGGCGCAATGCCATAATCTCCCCTTCTTCAGTCTCAGCCGTAATCTCCAAGCAATCTGGGAGACTCTCCCGCTCTACAATCAGTGAATGATATCGGGTAGCTGTAAATGGAGACTCCAGACCTTCAAAAACTGAGGTCCCGTTATGGTAAATAGGCGATGTCTTCCCATGCATCAAACGCTCAGCACGGATGACATTGCCACCAAATGCTTGTCCAATCGCTTGATGTCCAAGGCATACGCCGAAGATCGGAATGATCCCCTTGAAATGATGCAACAATTCCAGACTAATTCCCGCTTCATTTGGCGTACATGGGCCTGGTGAAATTAGAATATGGTCAGGTGCCAGCTTTTCAATCTCTTCGATGGTAATTTCATCATTGCGGTGCACTTTAACCTCTTCCCCAAGCTCACCTAAATACTGTACGAGGTTATACGTAAAGGAATCATAATTATCGATGACCAAGATCACAGTGCTACTCCCCCTTCGGCTCCGCTGGTAGCTGGCAATTCCTGCTGCAGTTCACTACAGAGTACTGCCTTCACTACCGCTTTGGCTTTATTATGGCATTCACGGTATTCACGGTAGGGATCGGAATCGATCACTATGCCGGCACCTGTCTGAATATATCCGACCCCGTCTTTTACAGCCAGCGTTCTTATAATAATATTTAATTCCATATTGCCGTTATAGTCAATAAAACCCATCGATCCTGTATAGGGTCCACGTCGAACCGGCTCCAATTCTTCAATAATCTCCATTGTCCTTACCTTGGGAGCCCCTGTAATAGTCCCCCCGGGGAATAAAGCTGCGATAACCGCATACGCGTCTTTATCCGGCGCAATCTGGCCCTCTACCTGCGAAACGAGATGCATCACATGAGAGTAGCGCTCCACCGTCATCAGCTCCGGCACGCTGACGGAACCGTATGCAGCGACACGCCCGATGTCGTTGCGTTCCAGATCGACAAGCATGATATGCTCGGCGATCTCTTTTTCGCTCCCGCGAAGCTCCGCCTCCATGGCGGCATCCTCCGCGGGAGTGAGTCCCCGGCGCCGGGTGCCGGCGATTGGCCGGGCGCTCACTTTGTCCCCGTGCAGCTTGACGAGCAGCTCCGGTGAAGCGCTGGACAGCGCGAAGCCGGGCGACCGCAAGAGCCCCATGTACGGGGACGGGTTGAGCTTGCGCAGCCACTCGTAAACATCCTCCGGCGGGGACTTCAGCTGCGCCTCCTGGCGCAGCGAGAGGTTCACTTGGAAGACATCGCCTTGGCGGATGTATTCCTGAACGTCCAGCACTGCCTGCTGAAACTTCTCAGGCGAGAAAGCCGAAGCCATGCCCGGCCACTCTCCTGATGAAACTGTAAGGGCCTCAATGCTGCCCACAGCCTCATCATCCAACCCTGCGGCTGAAGATATCAGCTGCCACTGCTCTACCATTTGTCCAGCCTGTTCTATACTGCCAAGATAAAGATTTTGCAGCTCTTCCATCCCACAGTCTGCTGGAACTGGAACGTGAACAGCACAATAAAGCACATGCTCTTCGTGATCATAGATCCATATCTCGTCAAACCTCATAAAAAGAAAATCAGGAAAACCAGGATCATCTTGGGCAAGAGACGGCAATCGTTCCAAAGAACGAACCACATCATAACCAAGGAAACCAATACATCCACCAGAAAAAGGAGGAACATCTTCATCCTTTAACTTAGGCGACGTAAAATCCGACATCCATTGCTGCAGTAGCTCCAGCGGTTGTCCATGCAGTGTTGTTGCCTCAGGTATCCTCTCCTCGTCCACTGATGCTGATTCCAAAGATTCAGTAGGGAAGCTAAATACTTCCGCATTATCCTCCTTGCCCTTCAATATCGAAACAGGGTTCAAGCCCAAGTACGTATAACGGCCACCCTTACCACTTTCTAAAACTACAGAATACTGGGAAGCTAACTCCCAGGCTTTCTCCCAGGACGCAGGTAATTCGTTGGTGCACCGGGGAGATTTTATAATCAAGGGAAACATGCTCCAGTCTTCAGCAGCCCATTGTTCCCACTCGTTCCAGGTTGTTATGATTTCCAAAGCCATCCTCCTAAAAGTTTTGTCTAGCATCATCTTACAGTTTAATCTTCGAGACAAAACTCGCTTCGTAAGCATTTGCTTAGTTTTGTCCAATCATCAGTAGTATATTGCCTGTCAGTATACTGTACTTAAGGCATTATTGAAAAGCCCTCAGCGATAGGAAATTATTATGATTTTTTCGTTTTCTGCAAAAACCAGAGCTTTTTTCAACAATAATAAAATTACCACGTCTAGCCTGCCATATATGCACAGTACCTAATGCCTTTTAAATCAACGAAAAGAGTCTCCATCACCACCAAAAAAGTGGTATGAAGACTCTTATAGATTTACGTTATTGCAAACAATTACGCTTCGAAATTGTAAAGTGGTGTGCTCAGGTAACGTTCGCCGTTACTTGGGATAATGACTACTACTTTTTTGCCAGGGCCTAAATCTTTGGCTACTTTAAGTGCGGCAAATACAGCAGCACCTGAAGAAATACCAGACAAGACGCCTTCTTCTTTAGCTACACGACGTGCAGTTTCGAAAGCTTCATCATTCTCAACGTGGATGATTTCATCATAGATATCTTGGTTCAGAATCTCAGGGATAAAGTTAGCTCCGATACCTTGGATTTTGTGAGGGCCTGGTTTGCCTCCAGCCAAGATTGGGGAAGCAGCAGGCTCCACAGCATAAATCTTAATATCAGGATATTGGCTTTTCAGCACTTCACCCGCACCAGTGATCGTTCCGCCTGTTCCGATACCTGCAATAAAAGCATCCAAAGGACCGCCGATGGATTCAATAGCGTCAATGATTTCAGGTCCAGTAGTCTCACGGTGAATCTTCACGTTCGCTTTATTCTTGAATTGCTCGGATGGGAAATAGCTTGGGTTCTCTTTCAGAATTTCGTCTGCTTTCTTAACCGCACCATTCATACCTTCCGATCCTGGAGTCAGCACCAATTCCGCTCCATATGCGCGAAGGAGATTACGGCGCTCCAAGCTCATTGTTTCCGGCATTACGATAACTGCCTTATAACCTTTAGCAGCAGCTACAAGTGCCAGGCCGATACCAGTGTTACCACTAGTAGCTTCTACAATCGTACCTCCTGGTTTCAGTAGACCTTCACGCTCAGCTTCTTCCACGATGCTGATTGCAATCCGGTCTTTTACGCTTGATCCCGGGTTCTGATATTCCAATTTCAAATAAATATCTGCGGAGCCTTCCTGTGCCAGACGATTCAAACGAACGAGCGGAGTACCTCCGATCAATTCTGTTACGTTGTTAACGACTTTAGCCATGAGCAAAAACCTCCTTAGAATGATAAATGCGATATAAGAACGTAAATTGTGACTTTATGCTTCTGTGTGTGGAGTTTAAATTGTTGACCACCGTCAGTTATTTCCGACTAAAACGGTAGGGTTTACGTTAATATCATATTATCAATCTTGCAGGCTGTTGTCAATATTTATTGACACCTCATATTTATTGCGTAAATTGCTTTCCACCTGCTGCAAGGGAGGGGCTTGCTCCAAAGCCAGCTCTTGACGTACAAGCGCCCGAATTTCTTTCTGATCTGGCATTTCTGGAGAGTGAATACTCTCCAAGCGAATAATGGCGAAGTCTTCCCCTGTCTCGATCGGACCGGCTATATCACCCACATCCAATCCAGCCGCAGTCTTTAACATTCCCTCTGGCCAAAAAGGGTCGTCTTCCTCTACTTTGCCTAAACTGCCTCCATGCTGCCGACTCTCTTCATCAATAGACACTTCCCTAGCCAAATCAGCGAAATCCTCACCCTGTTCCAAGCGATCCATTACCTGCTGACCTTCCTCATAGGATGAAACCTTGATCATAGAAAGCTGCATTTCCTTTTTTGGAACGAAGCGCTCGGCATTTTGCTCTAAATAAGCATCTATATCGGCATCACTGATTGTAATGCCCACCGTGGCTATCGCTTGTAAGGACAGACGATAAGCTGTCTCTGCGAACACTTCCTGACGAGATAATCCCAGCTGAGATTGCATTTGAGCATAATATTGCGCTTCTGATTCGTATCCAACTATAGTGCGTGCCAGTTCCTGCTTAACCTCATCGTCTGTCACGGTAATTCCTAAAGCCTTAGCTTCCATGTCCACGACAATATGGTTAAGCATACTGATTAACACTTCTTCTCCATGCTTTTTTTTGAGCTCATCCATCCACTGCTGATCCGTTATCGGTTGTCCGCCTGCAGTCGCTACATCCGGTGATTCATTGTCTGTTGTATCTCCTTTAAGTAGGGCCATGGCGCGCAAACTCCAGAATAATAGACCCCCGAGCATTAAAGTTGCAACAGCTAGAATAATAACCGTATTGCGAAGTGCACGTTCCTGTCTCGTCATCATCCCAATGCCCTACGAATTCGCTTGTTCTAAAATGACCTGTAAATCGTCCTTATTGAAAACATAAGCCTCATTGCAAAAATGGCATACGACTTCAGCCTGTTCATCTTCTGCAATTAATCTCTCCAGTTCATCCCGCCCTAAGCTAACCAATGTCTGCTCTACCCGCTCACGCGAACACTGACAAGCAAAGTTAATATCCAGTTCATCCATAACCACTGCATCCGGCAAAAGGTAGCGCAGCATTTCTTCTGGCTCCAGCCCCTGATCGAGAAGTGCTGTTACAGAAGGCATCGCCCCTACAGCTTTTTCAATCTCAGTAATCTCCGCATCTGTCAGACCAGGAAGAAGTTGAACAATAAACCCTCCAGCCACAATTACCGACTCATCGGTATCTACCAATACACCTAGGCCAACCGCAGCTGGAGTTTGCTCAGAAACCGCAAAATAATAAGTAAAATCATCGCCAAGCTCCCCGGAGATAATAGGAATACTACCTCGGTACGGCTCTTTCATGCCTAAATCTTTTATAACATCAATGAACCCTTCAGTTCCCACCGCTCCAGCTACATCCAGTTTCCCCATACTATTGCTCGGTAAATGAATGTGTGGATTATGCACATAACCACGCACTTCTCCCAATGCATTGGATTCTGCAACGATTTGTCCGATCGGTCCATTCCCTTTAACCATAATACTCAGCTTCTCACTACCCTTGAGCATAGCGCCCATCATGGCTGCAGCGGTAACTGTACGTCCCATTGCGGCTGTAGCCGTTGGATACGTATCGTGTCTGCGTCTCAGTTCTTCAACCAATTCAGTTGTGCGGACAGCAAACGCTCTCACTTTACCATTAAGAGCCGTGCCGCGGATTAGTCGATCCTTCTTTTTTTCCATTGGGTGCATAGCCCTCCTATCTCTTCGCCTTTTTAGGCTTCTTTATCTTTATTGGTTACGATCGTAAATAATTCTTAATCCTTCTAGCGTTAACATAGGATTTACTTCATCAATACAGTCCGTTTCACCCGCAATTAGCGAGGCGAGGCCTCCGGTCGAAATAACCTTCAGTTCGGGAGCGTTCATCTCGACTTTAATTCGTTTAACGATGCCCTCAACCTGACCCGCATAGCCAAAAATAATTCCGGCCTGCATCGCATGCACCGTATTACGTCCGATGACCTTTTTAGGCTTCTCCAATTCAATTCGCGGCAGCTTAGATGCCCGCTGGTATAATGCCTCTGTTGAAATGCCTAGACCAGGAACTATCGCGCCACCAAGATAATTAGCACCTGCATCAATGCAATCAAAAGTCGTAGCCGTACCAAAATCAACAACCACAAGTGGACATTTGTATTGTTCAATCGCAGCAACTGCATTAACAATCCGGTCTGCGCCAATTTCACGCGGATTCTCATAACGTAAGTTAAGCCCCGTCTTAATCCCTGGTCCAACAATCAATGGGTCTTTCCCTATATATTTAATACACATATCCTCAATAGTCTTAACCAGTGGTGGAACAACCGAAGATATAATTACACCTTCAACGTCTTTGACAGATATACCTGACATGTGAAAAAGATTGTGTATCATTACTCCATATTCATCCACGGTCGATTGGCGCGCAGTGCTTAGCCGAAAATGATGCAGCAATTCGCGTTTTCTATATACACCGAGAACAATATTGGTATTACCGATATCGACAGCAAGCATCATGACAAAGGCCCTTCCTTCTTAGCATTAAGGTCTAGACTAATATCCAGACTGGAGAAGGAGTACGTAAGGCGCCCGACAGAAATCACATCCACACCCGTTTCAGCAATCCCGCGTACGGTTTCTAACGATACATTTCCAGAAGCCTCTGTCTTAACATGCGGAGCTTGGGATTTAATCCTAGCCACGGCTTGCTTCATCATATCGTTAGACATGTTATCGAGCATTATAATGTCGGCACCTGCTGCCAGCGCCTCTTCGACTTGCTCTAAATTTTCGGTCTCCACTTCGATGCTCATCGTATGCGGGATGTTCTTCCGAGCACGACCTACAGCCTGCCGAATACCACCCGCGCCTTTGATATGATTATCCTTGATCATAACTGCATCATATAAGCCAAAACGGTGATTAAAGCCTCCACCAATACGAACAGCATATTTCTCCAGCATCCGGTGACCTGGTGTTGTCTTACGTGTATCCACTAAGCGAGTCGGTAATCCCTCCAGCACCTGCACGAAAGAAGCTGTACGTGATGCCACACCCGAAAGACGCTGCATCAAGTTAAGCGCAAGCCGCTCACCTGTTAGAATCGCATGTGTGCTGCCCTCAACCTCAATAATTACAGTCCCTTTGGTTACAGCTTGACCTTCCTCGACAAGGGCTGTAAAACTAAGCGCCGGATCCACAATTTCAAAGACCAGCTCTGCAATTGGGATGCCACAAATTATCCCGTCTTCCTTGGCATGAATAATCCCTTTGGACTCATGGCCCACTGAAATCGTCATCTGCGTGGTTACATCTCCGGAACCAACATCTTCCCGCAACCAAGCCTTGATGGATTGTACTAGCTCTTCATTGTAACCATTAAACATCATCGCTTAATTCCTCCACTATTCCCAGTTCGCGAATTTGAAGCAGGTGCTTACGCCACTGATCATCATCCCGCTGCGGATAATCCTCACGGTAATGCGCCCCACGGCTCTCTTCCCGTGCCAGAGCAGACTCTGTCACAAGCAAACAGCAGGTCAGCATATTAGCAAATTCATATTCCTCACGTTTGGACAAAGCTGATCCAAAGATTGGCAGCTGTCGTTTTAATTCATCTAATCCTTTAAGTAACATCTCTTCGTTACGACGTAGTCCGGCATATCGAACCATTACCTTCTGTAGCTTCAAACGACGTTCCACAATAGCTTGAGTTGGCGAATCTACACGGCCCTCGTTACTGATAACCGATAAAACATCACGGTCCAGCGGGGAAAGCTCATGAATCCGATCAATAATACGCTGTCCAAATACAATGGCCTCAGATAAAGAATTACTAGCTAAACGGTTAGCGCCATGCAGGCCTGTGGAGGAAACCTCTCCGCAAGCAAACAGACGCGGGACGGTACTCTCTCCATTCAGATCGGTCTTAATCCCCCCCATCATATAATGCGCAGCAGGAGCCACTGGAATCCAATCACTTGTAATATCCAGTCCATAGCCCATACATGTCTCATATATTGTGGGAAACCGATGCTTCACCATCTCTGGAGATTCATGTGTAATATCCAAATAAACGAACGTTGATTTAGTAAGTTCCATTTCACTTACAATAGCTCGCGCTACAATATCCCGCGGGGCTAGTTCAAGCAGGTTATGATAACGCTCCATGAACCGCTCTCCATTAATATTGCGCAAGACTGCTCCTTCCCCACGCACAGCTTCGGAGATTAAAAATCTAGGAGCTCCTGGGTAACTAAGTGCTGTAGGATGAAATTGAATAAATTCCATATCTCGTATATGAGCACCAGCGCGATAGGCGATCGCTACACCATCTCCTGTAGCTACCTCAGGGTTGGTAGTGTATCGATATAATTGTCCTGCTCCACCAGAGCACAAAATGGTCGCATCCCCTTGCAGGAACAACCGTCCACCACCGGGCCGCTGCAATAATGCGCCTACACATTCTCCACCTTCAGTGATGAGATCGATAACATAATGATCATCCCAGACCTCGATATTCTCATGTTCCGCTACCTGTTCCGCCAATGCACGAACAATCTCATAACCGGTAGCATCCCCATTAGCATGCAAAATACGGCGGTGGCTGTGCGCTCCTTCCTGAGTCAAAGCCAGTACCCCATCTTCCTTATCAAACAGGGTTCCTAAGCGAATTAACTCATGAACGCCTTCCGGCCCTTCATTAACAAGTGCATCGACAGCTGTTGAGGAGCAAAGACCTGCACCGGCCATTAAGGTATCCTGCCGGTGGTATGCAGGGGAATCATCCTCAGCTATAACAGCTGCGATCCCCCCCTGTGCATAGCGAGTATTACTTTCCATTACTGATTTCTTTGTGATCATTATGACACGCCGATCTTCACTGGCTTTAATAGCCGTGAATAATCCGGCAATCCCTGAACCAATAACAATACAATCTGTCTTTACCGTAGGAATATCCCGAAGATCAAAATCAACCAAATATTGTGGAATCATGACCGCTTTTCACCTGTTTCAACGAAAGAGTAGCGCATGCTACCGGACTTGTAGCATGCGCTCTAGGGATGTTCTGGCTTTGTCGGCGACAGCAGGCGGTACATAGATTTGTGGCTTCATCGTCTCCAGGCATTTCACCAGTTTTTTTAGATTATTAACTTTCATATTGGGACAAACAAGAAATTTGGTAGCAAAATGGAATTCTTTATCTGGACTATCCTTACGAAGCTGATATCCGGTACCATCTTCCGTTCCAACGATAAATTGCTTACGATCCGATTTCCGGCAATACTCCAGAATTGATGTAGTGCTGCCTACATAGTCACCCATGGCCACTACTTCAGGACGACACTCTGGATGAACTACAAATTCCGCATCTGGATATTTTGCTCTCATTTCTACTACATCTTTGACGGTCAACATGTCGTGAGTGTTGCAATAGCCTTCCCAAATAATCAGCTTCTTGCCCGTCTGATCTTGTACATATTGACCAAGATTCTTATCTGGGACCCAAATAATCTCTTCAGCATCAAGGGATTCGATTACTTTCACAGCATTAGCTGAGGTACAACAAATATCGGTTTCTGCTTTAATCTCGGCAGACGAGTTGATATAAGTGACTACTTTAGCATTTGGATGTTGAGCTTTAAGCTTACGCAAACCGTCTACATTGACCATATCTGCCATTGGACAGCCTGCACGTTCATCAGGAATAAGAACGGTTTTGTTCGGGGCTAGAATTTTTGCACTTTCCCCCATGAAATGAACACCGCAGAATACAATAACTTCCGCATCTGTCTCTGCAGCCTTCTGAGCGAGTAAAAAAGAGTCGCCCCGGAAATCGGCAACCTCCTGAATTTCATCACGCTGATAATAATGAGCTAAAATGATTGCGTTTCGTTCCTTTTTAAGCTGTTCAAGACGTATACGAAGTTCTCGATTCTGTTCCTGCTTGCGCTCAAGCGCCAGAGCTTCCACCGATTGTTCTCCCCCTTAAATCCTCGCGGCTTTTCGCCGACATGATGTTATCAAATGGCATGCGCCATCATGGTGAAAAAATGAACATGCTGATATAAATAGTAAGTAATATTAATCACTAATGTACACAACGTTCCAGCCCCTGTCAATGTAACTGGACAGGCTTTAAGGCATAGAATCCCTTAAAAATTAAAATAAAAAATCCGGAGAACAGTTACGTTCTCCGGATAAATTTACATCATATGAATGGTGGACCCAATTAGGTAAGGCTAGTGCCCCCACCTTTGTTGTCATCACCGGAACCGTCATTACCCTCAGAATCAGGGTTATTCGGGATATCCTTTGATAAGTCAGGAAGTGTGGACTGTTCATCCTCAGGCTTGCCTTGAATGCGAACTCGCACATCACCGATATTGTCGATGACAGGCTCGCCAACTTCATGGGCAACACCTTCGCCACCCTCTGGTTTACCATCCTCGGAAAGGAATCCTTGTTCAATCAGTTGTGTGATCTGATCAAGCTCAAGTGTTTCTTTCTCAAGTAATGTATTGGCAATCAAGTGCATTTCTTTGGAGTGTTTGATCAACAGATCTTTACAACGTTCGTAACTCGAAGTAATAAAGTTCTGCATTTCCTGATCAATCTCATAAGCAATGGAGTCACTGTAATTCTGTTCATGCCCAATATCACGACCTAAGAATACTTGACCTTGAGAAGATCCGAACTGCATAGGTCCAAGCTTATCGCTCATACCGTACTCCATAATCATGGCACGCACGATGCGCGTAGCCTGTTGGAAGTCACTGTATGCACCCGTACCGATCTCACCAATAAACAATTCTTCGGCAACACGTCCACCAAGTAATCCAGTAACCTTATCTAAAAGCTCCTGCTTGGTAACGATCATCCGATCTTCCTTCGGAAGCATAATAACGTATCCGCCTGCACGTCCGCGTGGGATAATAGTAACTTTATGCACCATATCGGCGTGCTCAAGGAAGTAACCAGCAATAGTATGGCCTGCTTCATGATAAGCTACAATACGTTTCTCGCGGTCACTGATCACACGGCTGCGTTTCTCAGTACCTACGATAACACGGTCAATAGCTTCATCCACTTCAATCATGGAAATATCTTTACGGTTACGGCGTGCAGCTAGCAAAGCTGCCTCATTCAGCAGATTCTCCAAATCAGCACCTGTGAATCCGGTTGTGCGTTTAGCAACAACATCCAGTCTTACATCTTTCGTAAGCGGTTTGTTACGAGCGTGCACCTTAAGTACAGCTTCACGGCCTTTCACATCAGGACGGTCAACCGTAATTTGACGGTCAAAACGTCCTGGACGAAGCAATGCCGGATCAAGTATATCAGCGCGGTTAGTCGCCGCTACAATAATAATGCCTTCGTTACCACCGAATCCATCCATCTCAACCAGCAATTGGTTAAGCGTCTGCTCACGCTCGTCATGTCCGCCACCAAGACCGGCACCACGCTGACGACCCACAGCATCAATTTCATCAATGAAGATAATACATGGAGCATTCTTCTTAGCATTCTCGAACAAATCACGTACCCGAGAAGCACCGACACCCACGAACATTTCCACAAAGTCAGAACCGGAAATACTAAAGAAAGGAACGCCAGCTTCACCTGCTACCGCACGGGCAAGCAATGTTTTACCTGTTCCCGGAGGACCTACAAGCAATACGCCCTTAGGAATACGTGCGCCGACAGCTGCAAATTTGCGTGGATCTTTCAGGAACTCAACGACTTCGACAAGCTCTTGCTTCTCTTCGTCCGCCCCTGCAACATCCTCAAAGCTGATTTTCTTCTTCTCTTCATTATATAACCGAGCCTTGCTCTTGCCGAAATTCATGACTTTACCGCCGCCACCTTGCGCCTGATTAAACAGGAAGAAGAACAAGATGAACATAATTACCAGTGGGATAATTGAAGAAAGGAATGTCAGCCAAATGCTGGTACCTTCCATTTTCTTCTGAGTTAATTCAATCCCATTAACATCACTGGCTTGAATCAGTTCATTGATAGCGGCATCTGTAGGAGGAATATATGTGGAGAAGCTTTTCGATTTAGTATCGGCAGGCAGCTCTCTATACTCGCCTGTGACCAGAAAGGCATTACCCTCAAACTGAACCGTCAAATCCTTCACATTGTTGTTCTTGATCTCCTGCCGTAACTCGTCGTATCTAGGGAAATCGGCGGCTTCATTTCCATTGCTCACAAACTGGACAATACCCACCACGACTAAAAATAAAATCAAATAAAAACCAGAATTCCGGATGAACCGATTCATCCCCTACCTCCTCTCACAACACTCAAGTTATTGTACCATAGCCTCTTGGGACACCTCAAATAAAGGAAGTTGTGGGTATCCGATCCGTATGATCGAGGCAGTCCTTAGTTCAATTGGAATAAATCTCAGGTTTCAGTACTCCAACATATGGGAGGTTCCGATACCGCTCGGCATAATCCAATCCGTAGCCTACTACAAATTCGTCAGGTAACACGAAGCCTGTGTAGCTGGCTTCAAGATTAACAGTGCGGCCTGATGGTTTATCAAACAAGGTAACCACAGAGATAGTAGCAGCATTCCGGTTGCGGAGCAACTCAATTAAATAGCTGAGTGTAAGACCACTGTCAATAATATCTTCAACGATCAAGATATCGCGGCCTTCTACCGATACATCCAAATCCTTAATAATTTTGACTACTCCAGAGGACTTGGTGGATGCTCCATAGCTGGACACTGCCATGAAATCCATCTCAACAGGTACTGTAATGGCTTTAACCAAATCTGCCATAAATATAAACGCACCTTTTAGTACACAAATGACTAAAGGGGTACGACCTGCGTATTCTTCGCTCAGTGTTCGACCGAGCTCCTTAATTTTCTGCTGAAGTTCCTCTTCGGTGATCAATACTTCTTGAATATCGTTTTGCAACTTGCGAAACCTCCTAAGTTATACTATGAAAGACTTACTTCGACCATTACGTTTCTTCGCGGTCATCCAGCTCTGCCAGAGACAATAGAAGTACGGAGGTCGTGTGCCGCCCTACTGCGGCATGCATCGAGCGTCTTACGCCCGGAATCCAGACGATATTGCCCAAACCATCACAAACGAGGGGAATCAATGACCGTTCGGAAGCAGGTATTTTATCATCAATATAAATATCTTTTACCTTTTTGCTTCCGTTTAATCCCATGATCCTTATGGTATCTCCAGGCAATCGGGATCGTATCGTCAGTGGAAAGACCAGTTCATCACGGTCAAACCAAGCCGACATCTTCCCATAATCCTCCCCCTGTACAAAAAAGTTTTCTCTCTCCAGTACCGCCATCGACATCACCTTACCTATTTCCTCCAATTTAAGCTCAGAGTCCGGTAAAAACAGACGATATGTATAGCTTGCCTGTGGCGTCGTGGGCTTGGACGAGAACAAGATACTATCATATTGCCGCACACAAGTCAGGCCTCCACCCAAATCCAAGCTCCAGGTGGTGGGATAGCTCTGCAGCGTTCCCCGACGTACAGTTTCGATCTTGGGGAAATCAAGGGCAGATAAATCCGCCGACAGATAATTTAATATTAGTTTAATCAAACGCCGTTGTAAAGCGGAGGGTATGGCAGCAAATGAAGCTCTGTTAAAGGTGTATTTCCCATCCCCTTCCGAAACTAGCTCTTCAAAGCATTTTGCCGCAGACGTCTCCATATACTCATCTTCAGCTCCCGCAATTTCCGCAAGCTGTACGAGGGATTGCCTCACTCTGCCATTATACTTTTCCAGAAAAGGGAGAACTTCCAAACGAATGGCATTTCGCTTGTATTTCGTCAGCAGATTGGTGGCATCCTCAGCATAAGTGAAACCTTCATTTTGGCATAACCCTAAAAGTGCTGTTTTGTTAATACGTAGGAATGGGCGAATGAGTTCCACCTTTTTTTCTGTTCTTTTCCACTTGATACCCGACAGTCCAGATAAGCCACTTCCGCGTAATAGACGCATAATTACAGTTTCTGCCTGATCATCAGCATGATGAGCCAGAGCAACAGAACGCGCCCCATATCGGTGTGCCGTATCAATCAGAAATTCGTACCGCTTCTCACGTGCAGTACCCTCAGGACCAAGTCCACTCTCTTTAGCCAAGGAGGGAATATCGAATTCCGCAAACTCAAAGGGCAGTCCCAGTTCTTCAGCCATACCACGTACGAGCTCTGCCTCTTCCTTCGACTCCGGCCTAAATCCATGATTCACATGAGCACATATTAAGGTAAGCGGTATAAATTTTAAAGATATTTCATGTAAAACATGCAAAAGAGCCACAGAATCCGGGCCGCCGGAAACTGCGACTACAATGGTGTCATGGGGCGCCCACAGCTCATGCTCGGCTGCTGACTCCAATACAGACTCCACCAGTCCATTCATTTGCTCCACATGCGCCCCCCTCTCTCTCCAACTATATGTATGAGTTCAAAAACGGAATACCCAATAAATCGTAAAGGCGAGCAAAAACAAAGACAATGCGAATGCATTTTTTAACCACCGGGGGGTGTCCATACTATCCGGGCGCTTTCTGCGCGAGTTATAAATATGGTTTCGCCAGACCTCAGTAGCATCCGCAGAGCCTGAGAACCCCCCTTTTAACGCCATACAAATCCAGGAGGATAGTTTCTTATTGGGTAAATTTCTAGCCAGCTTAAATAATTCGTCCACACTTCTCGTCTGCGGCAGCTGTAAGGCTGCCTTTTTGAGCCCTTCTTCATTGAGCAAACGAAGACACAGCACAGCAAATGCGAAAAGATCGTAACCCTCATCGCTGATTCGACTGCCCGCATTCCAGAAACCACGATCATGCCATTCGGTAAACTGCTTCACACTACGACCAATAGGGCTTGTGCCCCCAAAGTCGATCAGTTCCACTTCACCGTATTTCGATACCATGACGTTCTCGGGCTTCAAATCACCGAACACAAATCCACATTCATGCAGTGTACGCAGCTTTTCAAGCAGACCAAGACCTACCAGGCCTAACCAATCGGGACCGTTTTTCGATAAAAAATGATGCAGCGGTTTGCCTTCAACATACCTCATCACATAGAAGGGGATATTATCCCCATTCGCAAAATCATCCGCTTCCAAAAAATAAGAAGACAATGGATTCTCACGACGAGCCCGATGTTCATTCCGCTTTCGTCGCGATTGCAGCGAGGTCAGTACATTGATCTCCGATTGAAGTTCAAGTGTATCGTATCCGATTTTTAGCGCGTACCTTTCCCGTCTGCCTTCTCTTTGCACAAGATATACGGTTCCGTTCGCGCCCCTTCCCAGCATCCGCTCAACGACATAACGGTTACCCCGCCATTTGCCGTTAATTAAGGTACCAGTAGGATAGGACGGATTAGACGACATACCCACCAATCATCCCTTCTCTTTCGTCGTGGTCATCGCTTAGTCGGCGTCCACGATGTTCATCCAGTGTATCATAACGATAATGTTCAAGCACCTTGAAAATAGCTGGGCCAGTCGGTGTTGCGCCTCTCATGTGTAATTTAGAGAATAGCGTACGAATACCTGACATGTCATGCGTCCAATCTAGATCAAGCTTGGCATCTTCACTGCTGTTATTTCCGGGAAAATGAAACACAGCGATCTCACTCTTGCCTTCCCGTGCTTCTAAACTGAGTGCCAAATCGCGGATTGCATCTTCCACAGCACCCAGTTTAGGCTTCATACTGGCACTGGCATCGATAAGAAGTGCAATGCGCAGCGGCGTTGTTTCTGTCAGTTCATCTACAACTGTAACAACCTGTGAACGTTGAACAGGAGGCAGCTGATCCAGTGAGCCGTCGCCTAGTATCTTTTTTACCTCTTTATTAACCGCCTGCTGGATCGTCTGAACCACGGTCTTGCGTGTCATCATCTGAATCGTCTGCGCCAGTTGTGGTGTTCCGACTATTCGGCTAAGGCCTCCCCCGGCCTTGGCAATGTCGGCAATCTCCCGGCTGCCGATTTCACCGATCGTACCATAATCAACTACACCGACCACATTTACGGTGATTCCCTCCTGCAGAGCATGCGCCGCTGCCAACACCGGACTTTCTCCTACATTCGAACAACCGTCAGTAATGAGCATAATTTGCTTCATAACCCTCAACTCCCCCTTTGTTTGAACCTCTGTTTCTAGCATATCCAGAAATGAGAGATTTCAAACGGTCGATGTTAAGTGAGGAGTCTAGATCAAAACAGAGGGGGTTAGTGAATAGGGGAACTACGAGAAATGTTTGGGCTTTCGATCGCTGTTGTCCTCAGATTCCTTGATTAGAACCGCCTCTCGCGGTTGGAATCCGAGGACAAAGGCGAACGCTCCGCTTCTACAGCTCCAAACTTTCTCTCCGTTCCATACCTTTACTAGTAAACAGTTTAGATCTACAGATTCCGTCCCAAGTCAGCCGACCATTGAAACGAGAATAGTAGAGGCCGGCGAGTTACACATCACGGACTCGCCTCGAATACCTCCATCAGCACGACACCTTACGCGTGCTACAAACCCACAAGCAACACGGCGCTTCGCGCGTGCCCCAAGCAGCACGATATCTTACGCGTGCCTTAAACTATACAAGCAGTACGACGCTTCGCGCGCACCCAACATTAAAACCTACTAAACCTAAAATAACTAACTTACCGTACGCGGGCGCTCCATACGGCCAATGCCCGGCATATGCAGACTGGACCATTCCGGATGGAAATGATCAAGACGGCTGACGACAATAGTCATGTCATCAAGGATCTCATTGCCCTGATAACGGATCACTTTCTCCAACAGGCTGTCCGCTAAATCTTGAGGATCATCACCCTCAAGCTCTTGGATCATCCGTTTCATCCATATCTCCTTATTAACGGCATATCCAGGCGCATCATAAATACCATCGGTCATCATAATTAAAATATCGCCGGGGCGAAGCTGCATACTGATTAAATCCACATCAATATCTTTAATGATTCCTATCGGCAGATTACTAGAGGTTATTGGAATGACCTCACTCCCCCTCCGGATAAAGCTTGGTGCAGAAGCAATCTTCATAAACGTTGTCTGCGCAGAATATTGATCGATTAAAGCCATGTCGACAGTAGCATAGAATTCATCAGGGGAGCGTAATAAAAGAATTGAGTTGACCGACTTTACAGCCAGCTTCTCATCCATTCCGGATTGCAGCAGCTTTTCTAACATGCCGAGTGCGGCACTGCTCTCCATCCTTGCCCGTTCACCATTCCCCATTCCATCACTGATGGAAACTGCAAAGGTGCCATTTCCAAGCTCTACGGTGCTGAAGCTATCGCCAGATAGCATATCTCCACCTTTAGAAACAACTGCCACACCCGTATTTACCTCAAAGGCTTTGGCTGAACCAAAGGTAACCATCGAGAGTCCTTCCCGGGGATGAACCGCCGTCTCACTCATGACAGCAATATTCTCATCCAGAATGTCGGAGAGGAGTGGGGCAATCATTTTACGGCATTCATCAAAACCGCGATTATAAGCGTGCACTACTTCTATTTCTACGCGTCCGGGGTCCAGACTTAAAATTTCAATGCCATGAATAGACAGTCCCAATTTCTCAAGAGCCTCGCGGATTTGCGCTTCCTGCCGATACATGGCCTGTCCCTCACGCTTAATTTCCTTGGCCAAGTCTTCCATAACCTGTGACACGCCGGACAGCTGCTCGGCAACAAATTGCCGACTATCGTATATTTGTCTTTTCCACCGCATATCATGTTGGTAGAGATCATATTGTCCCTTCATGACCTCAAGCACTTCACCGGTTTTGCCACAAATACGGCTCCATTCCGGTGGCAGCTGAGCAGCCGTAATATCAGGGCACTCCTCAACAGTTGTCATCATATCTGTCATGTATCTATATGTCTGATAGAATTTTGCATCCCAGCAGTGAGTACGGCGAATGCAGCCAGCGCAGGCTCCTTCTGTGACCGTATTCATAAAATCTTCCATTTCACGATCCGATTTGCCCACTTCTCCGGCACGTGGAATCTGACCAAAGCTACTGGAGAGCTGTTGGAATACCTGTGAGAATTGAGTGACCCGTTCTGCAGTCAGATCCCTGACCCTGCGGGCATATTCATGTTGAGATCGGCTATGATCTGACGTGCCCGGTACATATTTTGCAATCGCTGATATCATCGCCTTAGGTGTTATTAGAAACAGCACTACTGCTGCGCAGGTCTCCCATGTTGAGGCCATCATATCACCCGGACCCGTAAAATAGACGGAAAGGATCGTTGATCCTAGCAGCATGCCAATAGATACCGCACCCTTTCGCCCACCTTGCATCATTCCCGCTAGCATTCCGGAAAAAGCAAGCAGACTCATCTGATAGATAGCACTGATATCGGCTAGACTAAGGATCAACCCCGTCACCACCCCAACAGCTGCACCGAGGGGAGCGCCCCCTGCCATGGCAAAGAGCAGAATTAAATAACGAGACAATATATGCTCTAATGACAAACCATTAAGGGTCCATCCCACAAGGCCTGTCATTACGGAGGCTAACAGAATAATAAGGCATAAAACCTCCTCGTTCCTCAGCGATCTGCTCTTTTGTTTGTAAGTTAGTAGAGGAAGTGCCTGAATGAACACAAGAGTAAGTACAAACCCAAGTAAAGCATCCAGAGTTGTCATCATAAAGGGGTACCAGGAAAGAGAAGGTCCGAGAACAATCTTGAACAGGCCAACCATAAACGAGGATACGAATACCATAAGGGGTGCATAGGACAAATCTATTCGTTCGAAACTTTCAAGCCCTCTATAAACAAGAAAGAAGATAATCAGTTCAGCCGTAGTAACCAAGGCACCCGGAAACGGAGTGAAGAGACTTCCAGCTATAATAGCACCTGCTACAGGTAACATAGAGTCTCGACGCATAAACACAATGACGGCAAAATATGCGACAGCAAAAGGGGACAGCTCGTCCAGAATCATAGCTCTACCTAGCAGAAACCCCATAAAGCTTAACAGAAGCATCCACTTCTTCGCTGTTATAAGCTGAATATAACGCTGCTTCTGACCCCAAGCTATAATACGCGTGCCTAAGGCTTGTCTCTGCTTCTTATCTTCGCTTCCCACTCTTGTCCACTCTGGCAAATTCACCACATTGCTTTTACTCATTTCCCTACACCACCCGTTTAAGAATTTATGGTTCTCATTATATAGCGGGTCATTTGAGAAAGTTTGTCAGAAATGGAGGGACAGTCATAAGAAATTTCCGACAAAAAAGCCTTTGTTCATTATTCCTAAAAAAATAGAGCGATCCCTTGCGGCGCAGTAGTTTGCTTCTCCTCAAGCTTGATTCCAGTGCAGTTTTAGGCGCAAGCCTGGCGGTCATTCGCCAGCGATTGCCCTAGAGTTATGTGAAAATGACATGGATGCTGTCGGCAAGTTTATATGACACGACAAAAAAACCGCAAGGGCGAAATGCCCTTGCGGTTATTTATGATGTACAGGTATTGGATTATACGCGTTTGGCTCCACGGCCTCCGCGCTTTCCTTCTGTGTTCTTCTTAATCGAAGATATCCGTTCTTCGCTGTCTTTCAGGAATCGCGACATTTTATCCTCGAATGAAGGTTTACCGGCTGCAGGCTTAAATGGACGCCCACCCCGTTCACGATTGAATCCACCGCCGCCTCCACCACTGCCGCCACCGCCGCCGAAACGGTCTCCGCCGCTAGGACGTTCTGGTCTTGGAGCTCTAGGCGGACGTACTTCCGATGCTGGCTTGTCAACAGCCTGCTTAATGGAAAGTCCGATCTTGCCGTCCTTATCGACGTTGATCACCTTGACGGTTACTACATCACTAATCTTCAGATGATCGTTAACATCCTTGACGTAATTATCGGCGATTTCCGAGATGTGAACGAGACCTGTGACACCTCCTGACAGATCCACAAATGCTCCGAAATGCGTGATGCCTGTCACTTTGCCTTCTAACTTGGTGCCCACTTCAATTGCCATAGAATAAAATGATCCTCCCTTAAAAATATACAGACGAATATTAAGGTCATCCTGTCTGCGGTGATTTGATTATACAGTAAAGAGCAAAGCAAGGCAACAGAGTAAAAGCCTCTTTTAGCCAGTATTATTGCTCTGATTGCTCTGTTCGAATAGGAGTTTCCCCTTGAGGATAGATATTGTACCATTTACGCGCTAATTGGCCAATATACTCATCATCATTAAGTCTGGACACTTCATATTTCAGTTGATTCAAAGATGACGTGACACTCTCGCTAGTCTTTTGTTTCTTGGCGAGTTGCTCGCCCTTGTCCGCAATAACTGCACTTTGATTGAAGTAAGTATAACCCGCCCAGCCAAAAAATACTGCCACAAAGAGAATCCACATGAATCTTCTTCTCTTCGCGCCTGCGGCCGAATTTTTGCTAGGATTACTTTTCTCTTCCGCAGTGAATCTGTTCATGCAGCGTACCCCCTAATTCAAAGGTCAGCGTTTCCGCCATTTGGTAATCCATCCAGTGATCTTCACGATCCAGGCGCTATGCTTAAGCCGTGATAACCATGGAGAAATCCACCTTACAGGTAATACCCAAATTGGCTTCGTTAGACGCAGCAGAAGCTTAAGGATGAATAATAGAATACGACCTAGCAGCACTAGCAACCCTATAATAAGGCGCCAAAACCAGCGAAGAGGTTTACCTATCATAATCTCCATAAGTCTCCATAGCAATCTGCACATATACTGAACCGATTGAATTAACATTAACACAAAACGCCGCACCGTAACACTGAAGATCAAAAAATAGATCCATATTCCTAGAAATAAACCTAAAAAGACATAAAATCGCAATTGCCCCTGATTTCCGGCATAGAGCATTCTAAAAACAAACAAAGCAGCACAAAGCCAATACAGCAGGTCAAGCATGGCATTCAGCCATTTGGGAAAATTGAACTTGAGCGACAGCACCCGGTAGCTGTCATAGGCCAGTCCCATTGTCACCCCGGCCAATATCATGTAGAACAGCGTCAGCCACTGAACTGCAGGATTCATTTAAATAGCTTACCAAGTAGACCTTTATTTTTGCCCTGCGATCCGGGATCTAGATAAATCAGGGAATGTACATTGCCCTCCAAGGACAACAGTCCATTCTCCAGACTTAAATTTTTGATATGTAAATGATTCCCGCGAATGGTGAGATGGCCGAGTTCTGTACGAAGCAAAAATTCCTCGCTATCAAAGCTCTCCACATTTTGCACGCCCGTCAACTCTAGCTGTTTACGACTGCGCATGTGCAGATCATGCTGTTTATTTACCTTTCCTGGCTCGATCATAGCATGTACCCCTCCTTCTTACCTCTAATCTATGGCAGTAGAAGAAGTTATAGAACATTCCAATCCACTAAAATAAGAGAGACAAAAAGAAAAAAAGAAGGTGCAACTCTACAATATGTAAAGTTGCACCTTCTTATTTACTATTCATTATGTTACTCCTACCAGTCCAATCCGCTGCTTTTGGCAACAGGCTCTTCCCGAAGTAGAGTATACATACCAGCGGCTTCGTCCTTGCGCGTCGTTTCGACTAGCTTTTCGACTTTGACCGTTACAAGCTTTTGTCCAAATTGCACAGTAATCTCGTCACCGATCTTAACTGCACTACTTGGTTTAGATTCCCGCCCGTTAATCAGCACCCGGCCTTGTTCGGACACATCCTTGGCCACTGTCCGGCGCTTGATTAATCGGGACACTTTCAGGAATTTGTCAAGACGCATTAGTTAACGGCTTCTTTAAGCTTGTTACCAGCTTTGAATGCCGGTACAGTTGATTCTGGAATTTCAATCGTTGTGCCCGTTTGCGGGTTGCGACCAGTACGTCCTGCACGTTTACGAGTTTCGAATGTACCGAAACCGATCAGTTGGACTTTATCGCCTTTTGCCAAAGCTTCTGTGATCTCACCCAAGAATCCGTTCAATACTGCTTCTACATCTTTTTTTGCCAATCCGTTTTTCTCGGAAATGTTGTTTACCAAATCTGTCTTGTTCATAATTTAAAGTTCCTCCTAGGATACGAAAAAATAAATGAAACGAGATTCACCGCCATATTATGGGGCAAGTCGTCATTTCGTCTTTATGATATTCTTGATGTCATCTTAAAATCCTGCCACGAATCGTCGTTTTTTAAAAAAAGAAACAGTTATTTCTCAGAAATCGTCGCAGAATCTATTCTATAGCACTATTAAACTACTCGCCATAATCTAAATCAGAGATGAATGCTACTTTCACAGCATTGCCTCATCTTAAGGTCCGTATACCGTACATAGTCTGAGAAAATCACTATACTTTTCGTTCCTCAGTCTTTGCCTCCTGCCACAACTCTTCCATCTCTTCCAAGCTGCTATCCTCTACACTCACACCCTTGGCTCGCAAACTTTGCTCGATATACTGAAACCGACGCACAAATTTGCGGTTGGTCCGGGTTAAAGCTTCTTCCGGATCTGCACCAATAAATCGGGCAACATTGGTAACAGCAAATAATAGATCGCCCAGCTCCAGGATTTGATCCTCCGCGGCTGCGTCAGTATCGATGGCTTCTTGCAGCTCTTCTATTTCTTCACGAACCTTAGCTAAGCAATCCGTAGCGTTGTCCCAATCAAAGCCCACCTTGGATGCTTTTTTCTGAAGCTTGTACGCCTTCATAAGAGCAGGCAAATCACGCGGAACTCCACTGAGTACGGATAGTTCCTCGGGCTTTACGCCTTTCCGCCGCTTCTCCTCTGCCTTCATGCCCTCCCAATTGATCAGAGCTTCTTCAGCGTCATTCGCATTCTTGTCACCAAATACATGAGGATGGCGGAAGATAAGCTTATCATTCAGTCCTTCTATGACGTCAAATACGTTAAACGTGCCTAGCTCCTCTTCCATTTGGGAGTGCAGCATGATCTGCAGCAAAAGGTCGCCCAGCTCCTCTTTCATATGGTCTGGGTCATCCTCATCAATCGTCTCAAGCACTTCATAGGTTTCTTCGATTAGATTTTTACGTAAAGATTCATGAGTCTGCTCCCGATCCCACGGACAACCGTCCGGACTGCGCAAAATATCGACAATCTCATGCAAGCGAGCGAAAGTACGACTTCTTAGCTTCTCATCACGATTCGCAGGTACATAGACCAGAGACAAATTGCCATAACCCTCAAGCCGGTCCAATTCGTATAGAGGAACAGTCACAATGCTTTCTTCGTTCTCCACGCCAAGGGCATGACCCACCACCACTTCATATTCCGGCGGATACAGCTCCATCAGACATAACTTTGTCTCCGAAGCTGTAAAGCTGTCATAAACCTGGCCAATCAGAGTATGCAATTCAGGTTGAAGCTGAGCGCTGCGAATGCCTGAAGCATCTAATAACTGGAACCCTTCAATAGGGTCAAATCCCAGTCGTACAAACGCCTCGTCCAGAAAACTCTCCCCGCCTAATATTTGCAGTTCTATTCCTTCTTCCGGGCAACGCTGACGCAGCTGTGAAACAGCTGACTCTGCAACCATGGGATGCCCCGGAACCGCATAGACAATATCTGTACCGTCTGCGGCAGAGCGAGCCTCTTCAATCAATTTTGAAGTAATTGCCGTATAGACCTCAGGAAACGAAGATAATGTTTCATACAGTCCATCAAAGGATTGCGTGGCGATTTCAAGCTCGGTGAGAGCAGCCATGACTGGATGCTCTTGGGTACGAACGTAGACAACGGATGCTGCCTTCAGTTTTTTTATAATTCCTAGTGTCAGGCGATCGGGATTACCTGACCCGAGACCAACAACTGTTAATGTTGCACTCATATGTGTTCCTCCTTTTAAGCGAGTTAATTATGGAAATAACCGCAGCTTTTTGAACTTGTCCGCCAGAGACGGGCCGATGCCCGGAAGCTGGCGAAGTTCGCTTTCGCTGAGCAGCCGCAGCACCACCGCGCCTACGGCAAAGATAACGCAGCCTGCGAGCACCCCAAGCAGGCTCTGCGCCAAGCTGGCGGTGCGTCCGCCGCCGATGCCAGCGGCCGTAGCCGCGGCGCCAGTGCCCCAGCTGGCAGCTGCGGCGGCAAGAGCCAGGCCCGCTGTGAGCAGCGCGGGCCGTGCCAGGGCATCTGCGAGGCGAAGCCGCAGATGGCCCTGGCGGTACAGCAGCAGCACGTTAAGCGCTGCTGCGAACGAATGCGCGGCCACGCCAGCGATGGCCGCGCCGGTAATGCCCTGCTGCGGAACCAGCAGCAGGTTCAGGGCCGCCTTGAGCAGCGCGGCGGCCAAAAGGTGCAGGGCCGGGGCGCGCACGTAGCCGAGGCCCTGCAGGAGCGCAGCAGAGATGATGCTGACTGTACCGCCAACAGCGGTAAAAGCCAGCCAAGTCATTGTGCTGCTGCCAGCGGTATCGCCGTAAAGAGCCATATTAATCGGCTCAGCAAGCACTGCAAGGCCCGCTGAGGCCGCTAGACCTAACAGCCAGAACCAACGCAGCGACAAGCTGCAGCGGGTCTCAATCAGCTTCATATCTCCCTTGTACTTCGCTTCCGCCAAAGCGGGAATGAACACAACAGACAGTGAGGTGGCAATCATCGTTATAATCTGCACAAGTGGCAAACCCCGATTGTACACACCAAACTGGGCCATCGCAGCTACTTCACTTCCGTCAGACGACAGCAGTCGAGGCACAGTGAATACATCTACAAGACCGATAAGAGGCATAGCCAGTGCACCTAGCATTACGGGAATTCCATAAGCCAGCAGTGCACCTGCTTTAATGCCCATGAACCCTTGCTTGGAACCTAGTCCATGTCCTGCATCCAGCGCTCTTACACGCTGACTTTCGACAGCAGCAGCTACTTCAGCAGCAGCTTCCTGTTTTACCCTCCGGCGGTGACGTCTCAAGTACAGCAGCATAATTACAAGCCCTGCGGCTCCCCCTCCGGCAGAACCAAGCAGCGCGCCAGCAGCGATGCTCTCAGCTCCTGCTCCCTGCGAAGTGAGATATAAAAGAAGAACAATCATCACTGTAACCCGTACAGACTGCTCTACAATCTGTGACACGGCAGTAGGAACCATATTATGCAGCCCCTGAAAATACCCGCGTATGGCCGACATGACAGGGACAACTGCCAAACCCCAGGCGCTTGTCCGCAAGGCAGGCATTACATGTGAGTTACCTACCCATTCGGCAATGATGGGTGCACCTGCATAGGTGATGGCGCCGATAATCAAGCCGCTGATGCCTGTAATTAGCGCGGATAATAGTAGAATCCGGCGGCCTTCTTCATCGCGTCTCCCAGCCGAAGCTTCGGCGACAAATTTGGAGATCGCCGCAGGCAGACCTAGCATAGCTACTGTTAACAGCATCGTATACAAGGGATACACTGTGTTGTATATACCAAATACAGCATCTCCGCCTAGATTTTGCAGCGGAATTTTTTGGAGTGTGCCAATAAGCTTTGAGATAATGGCCGCGGCACTAAGGATAAATGCGCCTTGCAGCAATCGTGATGTTTGTGTACTGGATTTCATATAATACCTGCTTCTACAACTTTGATGGGATGAATTTCTATATTATAACTTATGTATGCCCACAAGTAGAAACGGTTTGTGTAAACGACAAAACCCCGTTTGCCCTTTGTATATCTTACCAAAAGGAAACCGGGGTCTAAATTAAGATTACTGCTCCATTTGTTTGCCCAGGAAAGCGGCAGCCGTTTCGGCCATTTTTATTTCCATTTGCGCCATCTTCGCCGAATCATCCTTGCTCACCATCACTACACAACCAATAGGATCTCCACCGGAAATGATCGGTGAGGCTACATATGAGGACACCAAATCCGGATGATCTTTAGCGATTTCATAACTGCCTTCATTGGTTTCTAACACAGTCTTACGGCTGTCCATGACTTTCTCCAACAGCACTCCCACCTGTTTCTCCAAATAATCTTTTTTGGAGCCGCCTGCAAGGGCAATGAAGGTGTCACGATCAGCAATCATCGTAATGTGCCCAGTACCTTCGAACAATGACTCCGCGTACTCTTTTGCAAAGTCACCCAACTCACCAATCGGAGAATATTTCTTGAGAATGACTTCACCGTCCCGATCGACGAATATTTCCAGTGGGTCTCCTTCTCTAATACGAAGAGTACGTCTAATTTCTTTGGGAATAACCACGCGTCCGAGGTCATCAATACGGCGAACAATTCCAGTAGCTTTCATTTCACATGTGCCCCGCTTTCTTAAGAAGTATGGTCTTACTACTGTCCATTATGGGAAAGGATAATCCCAGTGATTTATCGTAATATCTGACCATAGTATTCATCTCTTCCCAGATCCTTATACATAAGCTGACATGTATTAATATCTGCATCAAGATAAAGGTAGTTCTACAACCGTTTCTGCGAAATAAAAAGCCATCTTCACTTTAAGTGAAGATGGCTTTTCTAAGGTAAGCTTGTCCATATTTACCGATGTTTATTCAGCGGCATCTGTAGCACTTGGGGATGCGCTTGGAGCTGTAGTGGCTTCTGTTCCACTATTTGTTCCGGTTTCATCTGCGGAAGCAGAGCTTTTTGGCAGATTGATGTTCTCAATAATGCCTTCCAGATCCTTTTCCATGAACGTTTCTAGGTTCTTGGATACAATTGAGCTCTTAATGCCTTCTTTTTGCTCATCCGTTAACTGGTCGAAAGTCTTGTCTGTACGGGACTCCACCTTGATGATGTGGTAACCGTAAGAAGTTTCTACAGGATCACTGATGGTATTTAGAGGCAAGGTCTGTGCAGCCTTCTTAAATTCATCCACATAAGTGCCTACAGCTTTATCTTTATATTCTCCGCCTGCCTCTTTAGAGCCAGTATCGTCAGAATATTCCTTAGCGATGGCTGCGAAATCAGCACCGCCATCCAGCTTCGCCTTAACTTCTTTCGCTATTTTAAGCGCTTCTTCGCTGGTACGCTCTTTGTTGTCTGCATCTGTCAGACCAATTAGCACATGACGCAGTGTGGCAACCGTAAAGTCGCCTTTAGTCGCTTCGAATTCTTTGACAACTTGATCATCAGTCACTTTAAGCAGCATATCCTGATAAACTGACAGCACACGCTCCATATAAGTACGAATATCTTTCTCTGTAACGTCAGCATCTTTCAGTGTCTTCTTATAGGTATCGCCCAATTGTTCCTTAATGCTTGCAATTTGAGTATCGGCTTCTTTCTCCGCTTGCTTTTTCGCTTCATCCGTTGCTTGGGAAGCCAAATATTCAAAGCCCACTTCTTGCTTCAGAATGGACTCCTTAAACGCATCAATCTCTAAATATTGCGCTTGTTGTGGAGATAGGAATTTCATGATTTTTTGATCCATTGCAAATTCCTTTTGTGTAATCGTTCCACCTTTATAAGTGGCTACAGCTTGATTATCATCAGCACTATTTCCACATGCTGCTAGCATAGAAAAGGAAACTGCCGCTGCCAATGAAACGAGCAGCACTTTCCATGATTTTGTTTTATTTAACGACATTGTGTAGTTCTCCCTTCGATTTAAAAGACTGTTTAGCTTCCTTAAGAAACTGTTCAAGCAAGTCAAGCAGATGTTTATCACTTAAATCTTTCGATTTGACCCGGATACTGGCTTTCGCATCCCTATCAAATTGTACACGTCTTTCGAAGCTATTTCCAACTTTGGCGAGTTTCGCTGTGTCTAAAGCGCCGAGACTTCCCTCATAGAAATTCAAGGTAACATCATCTCCGCGTCTAATCATGGAATCAATTCCATACATTTTTCCATACACTTTCAAACGAGCAACCGATAGTAGATTCACCACGGCTTCAGGTAACTCACCGAACCGATCCAAGAGCTCATCTTCAAGCTCGGAAGCATCATCGAAGGAGGTTACTGCCGCAACTTTTTTATAAATTTCAATTTTTTGGATACTGTCGTAAATATACTCTGACGGCAGATACGCGTCAATCGACAAATCAATGACTGTATTGCCTTCTTTCAGGGATGTATCTTCCTCCCCAAGCACAGTAACCTTACGCTTACGAATTTCCTCCGCCAGCATTTGTGAGTACAGATCAAACCCCACGGATGCGATAAAGCCATGCTGCTCTGCACCCAGCAAGTTGCCTGCACCGCGAATAGACAGATCTCGCATCGCTATTTTGAAACCAGAGCCCAGCTCCGTAAATTCCTTAATAGACTGCAGACGTTTCTCTGCAACCTCTGTCAGAACCTTGTCCCGTTGATACGTGAAATAAGCGTAAGCGATCCGATTGGACCGGCCTACACGTCCACGCAGCTGATAGAGCTGAGACAAGCCCATTTTATCCGCATCATGCACAATAAGTGTATTAACGTTCGGAATATCTACGCCCGTCTCAATAATACTTGTGCTGACGAGCACATCGTATTCTCCGTCAAGGAAATCGAGAATGGTCTTCTCCAACTCAGATTCCGACATTTGACCATGTCCGATGCCAACTCTAGCCTCAGGAACAAGCATAGAGATTTGAGCAGCCATTTCTTGAATGCCCTGCACACGATTATAGAGATAATAGACTTGACCACCACGAGCTAATTCCCGCTCTACAGCTTCCCGCGTAAGGGTCTGGCTATGCTCCACTACATACGTCTGTACAGGGAATCTGTTCTCTGGCGGGGTCTCAATGACAGACAGATCCCGCACTCCGAGCATCGACATATGTAGCGTACGAGGAATTGGAGTTGCAGTCAGCGTAAGAACGTCTACATTCGTTTTCAGCTTTTTCAGCTTTTCTTTATGAGTTACGCCGAAACGCTGTTCTTCATCCACAATTAATAGCCCCAGATCCTTGAATACAAGGTCCTGAGATAACAGACGATGTGTACCGATAACTACGTCGACAGTTCCTGCCCTAACGCCTTTAATCGTCTCGTTCTGCTCTTTACGGCTGCGGAAACGACTTAAGACCTGAATATTAAGCGGGTAATTAGCGAAACGTTCCCGGAAGGTCTCATAATGCTGTTGAGCCAAAATCGTTGTCGGGACTAGCACCGCCACCTGTTTACCTTCAATCGCTGATTTAAAAGCCGCCCGAATAGCCACTTCAGTCTTACCATATCCAACATCACCGCAAAGCAATCGGTCCATTGGCCGGTTTTGTTCCATATCCTTCTTAATCTCTTCGATAGCCCGAAGCTGATCTCGGGTCTCTTCGTAAGGGAACATTTCTTCAAATTCATGCTGTTCCTGTGTATCCTTTTCAAAACCATATCCTGCGGCACTTTGGCGCTCAGCATATAGTTTTATCAAATCATCAGCAATATTCTGAACGGAGGAACGAACCTTATTGGTGACTCGTGTCCATTCATTGCCGCCTAGCTTATATACTTTCGGCTCTTTATCTTCGGAACCGACATATTTCTGAATCAGGTCAATCTGCTCAATCGGAACTGAGAGCTTATCGCCGCCAGCATACAGAATATGCATGTAATCACGGTGAATACCGCTGACCTCAAGCGTGCCGATTCCCATATATTTTCCGATACCATGGTTCTGGTGGACGACATAATCACCGATTTTCAGCTCTGTGTAACTCTTGATCCGTTCAGCATTATCTATTCCTTTGGAAATCTTCCGTGCCTTCCGCTGCTTCTGAGAGAACATTTCCCCCTCAGTTATAACTGCTAGATGAATAGAGGGCAGCTCAAAACCAGAACCCAGATTTCCTTGTACAATCATCGGCTCGTTAATGCCGTAATCATAAAGAACTCTGCGCACTCGTTCAATCCGTTCCTCACTGCTCGCAAGCATCATTACCTTAACACCGGACTTCTGCCAACGCTCCATCTCCGATTTCAGCACATTCATCTGGCCATGGAAATCCTGCATTCCACGACTGATAAATCCAAGAATGTTCTGAGGCTGAATATGCGGAACCTGACGTAAAAAGATTGACATAAACAGACTTTGGAACGGGCGCTGATACATAACAACATCCGTATCGACAGAGAGATCTAGATCCGGTAAAGATTTGCCGTTTTGCAGCAAATGCAGGTTCCATTCCGATTCATCTCGTTCAAGCTGTCTCGCCGTTTCGAGCAGTCTTGTCGGCTCATCTAGAATAAGAATGGTATCCTGGGCCATGTAATCAAATAAATGAGAGCGTTCAGGATATAAAAGACTGATATATTTATAGATCTCCGGGAAATAAGTACCTTCCCGCAGCATTTCCAGCTCACGGCCAATTTCTTCCCGCAGCCTGAGCTTCGCCTGGCGATCCGCCATCTTCTCCAACTGTCGCTCCATCATAGCTGAGGCTTCAGCAGAAGCAGATTCCTGGCGCAATCTACTAGCTATAATCTCTTTAGCCGGTGTAATCTTCACACTACGTACCTTATCAATAGAACGCTGATCCACTGGATCAAAAGTTCTTATGGAATCAACCTCATCGTCAAATAACTCAACCCGATAAGCCAAAGGAGATGTCATTGGATAAAAATCAATTATTCCACCCCGTACGCTCAGTTCACCACGATTTTCAACCCGCTCTACTCTTTCATAGCCCATTTCAATCATGGACATCAAAAATTCATCCAGAGCAAGCGTTCCATCTTGGGAAACGGTGACTTGTGCCTCTGCCATAACCTCTGGGGCTGGCAGCAATCTACGCACTCCTGAGTAAGGAACTACAACAATACCACGGAAGCCCTGAGCACATTTGGTCAGCACATCTATACGCTGAGCCAGTGTCTCTGGGCTTGATACAGCCGCTTCTGCAGCCACTAGTTCATTGGCGGGATAGAGCAGAACCCGGTCAGGAGAAAGCGCTTCCTGCAAATCATCGGCCATCTTCTGGGCCGAAAACATATTATGAGTCACTACAAGTAAGGGACGAGTTGTCTCTTCATGTAATGCTGCAAGCATAATCTGTCTAGCAGAACCTGTAAGCCCCGATATGAGCTGCTCTTTCATACCTGCAGCAACACCATGGGTGATAGACTGGAAATCGGGATCCTTGGAAAAAGCTTCTATAAGACCTTGTAACAACAGGCGCACCTCTCTTACTAAACAGGCTAACGGTGGCATAACCACCGTCACCTATTATGATTGGAATCGAAAAGAAGCCTCAGCTGTAACGCCAAGGCTTGCGGATGACGATAGAGACAGGCGCTTCCACCTTACTGAAGCGGACTTGTCAGCAGGCTAAGCTCCGGATTGTTCTCTAAAGCCTCCTTGCAATAGTCGCAAGTAACCTTTACCGTGATTTCACCTTCTGAATTATACGCTATTATATCTCTGCGCTCCGCAGGGGTCAAGGAATGAAGGCCCAACTGCATTTCTGTAACATCACTTCTATTAATACTGCCTAGAGATGTCTTACAGTGCCTACAAACATAGTTTATTGCCATCTATATGCCTCCTGAAGGTACTATATACCTTCAGTATGTCCGGGCAGCTTCATCTTTAGCCTTAAAAACAACAGGGTTTACAGATTAACCATTGAACTTAGCCATCGTCTGCTCGAATGAATGCTGTAAGCTGTATTCCAGTGCATCACAAGTATTAAGGATCATTTGCTTAAGCGGATCGCTTTCCTTCTTAGGAAAAGTAGAAAGTACATAATCGACAATAGCAAAACCTGGCTCAGGACGAGAAATACCCATTCGTACCCGATTGAAATTCTGTGTTCCTACATGCTGGATGATGGATTTAATTCCATTATGTCCACCAGCGCTTCCTTGATAACGCAAACGGATTTTTCCGATTTCTGTATCCAAATCATCATAAACGACGATCATATCTTCAAGTTGAACTTTGTAATAATCCATATAAGCGCGAACGGCTTCACCGGACAAGTTCATAAAGGTCATGGGCTTAATCAATACGGTTTTGACGCCACCAATGACCCCTTCACCGATGACGGATTTACATTTGCTCTGGTTGAAGGCAATTCCGTTCTGGGCGGCAAGCTCATCCAAAGCCATAAAGCCAACATTATGCCTTGTTTTCGCGTACTGTGTTCCGGGATTTCCCAATCCGACAATCCATTTCATTATCGAACCTTTCCTTTCCATTCGGGCTCTCCGGCAAGAGGAGTCCGTTTTTGGTACAATAGATCTAATCTACATATCTCTGTGCAACCAGAGCGAAATTATACTCCGAAGACAGGTGATAACCCATGCCGCACAAAGGCGAATTATTGACACATCAACGCCATTTTCAGTACCACATCCAATATGCTGTGCCCGTGGAAATATATAAGGGCGACGTGCATATTGATGTCGGTGTATTAACAGCGGTAGACGAAGCTTTCGTGGAGCTACAAGGGACACTCTATAACCGCAGTTTATTCACCTTTGTCTCCCGCCCCGGATATTGAATCCAGTAGTTCTACCTGTAGCACGCCGATAAGGGTTACATCTCCGAGAACGGAGGTGTAACCCTTTTGTACTATTCATTCGTTATATTTATTCAATCTCGAACAATTTACTAATCGACAACTCTTCATGAACGCGGATAATTGCCTCACCCATAAGTGGAGCCACGGACAACACCTTGAGCTTAGAGGTTGGATTCGCGCTGCGAATTGGAATGGTATCCGTCACGATAATTTCTTTGATTGGAGAATTCTCCAGACGCTCGTGTGCAGGACCAGACAATACTGGGTGTGTACAGCATGCGTATACTTCCTTCACGCCGCCTTCCATCAAAGCATTAGCACCAAGTACGATAGTTCCAGCGGTATCGATGATATCATCGATCAGGATGGCTGTTTTGCCTTCGATATTACCGATGATGTTCATAACTTCGCTGACGTTAGGTTCTGGACGACGCTTGTCTATAATAGCCAGCGGAGCGTTCAGGAAATCAGCAAGCTTTCTTGCACGTACTACCCCGCCATGATCCGGCGATACGACAACTGGGTTCTCGATTTGCTTGGAACGGAAATACTGAGCCAGAATCGGTACACCAAGCAAGTGATCCACTGGAATATCGAAGAATCCTTGAATCTGCATGGCATGAAGATCCATCGTGATTACACGGTGAGCGCCAGCCTTTTCAATTAGATTCGCTACCAGCTTAGCGGTAATGGGGTCACGGGAACGGGCTTTACGATCTTGACGGGCATATCCGTAGTAAGGGATAACCACGTTGATGCTTTTTGCAGAGGCACGTTTAAGCGCATCTACCATAACCAAAAGCTCCATCAGGTTATCATTTACAGGGCCACAAGTGGATTGAACAATATAAACATGACATCCCCGAACGCTTTCTGACAGCTTGACCTGAATTTCTCCATCGCTGAAACTTGTGGTGTGTGATTCACCCATCGGAATCCCGATGTAATCAGCAATTTGACTAGCTAGCTTAGGATTGGAGTTACAGGTGAAAATCTTTAACTTGGAATCACAATAAGTCATAAAATATAAACCCTCCGTGACGGAATTTAGCTTTCCAAAGGCGCCGGCGCGGAAATATAAGTCCGTCCGGCGCTTCTTAGCAACGCTTTACGATGGACTCGAGTGGTCTTTCTTCGCTTTAGCACGGGAACGGATCTTCTCTGCATATCCCGGTTTGTTCTCTTGTCTTACTCTAGCTACAGCCAGATCGTTCTCGGAAACGGAACGTGTAATTGTCGAACCTGCTACAACAAAAGCCCCTTTACCCACAGTGACTGGAGCAATAAGATTAACATTACTGCCAATAAAGGCATCGTCTGCGATTGTTGTCTTGAATTTATTATACCCGTCGTAGTTAACGGTAATCGCACCGCACCCGACGTTTACATTCTTACCTACAGATGCGTCGCCGACATAACTAAGATGTGACACTTTTGAACCGTCACCAATAGTAGCATTCTTGATCTCGACGAAATCTCCAACCTTAACTTCTTCTCCAAGCACAGAGCCTGGACGCAAATAGGCAAAAGGCCCAACGGTTGTCCGTGCGCCGACTTGAGCTTGATTCAATACGGACTGCTTAATCGTCGCATCATCCATAATCTGACAGTCTTCGATTTCACTAGCCGGTCCGATCACACAATTGTCCCCGATTACAGTCTTCCCTTTCAGGATGGTTCCTGGATAAAGCGTTGTATCTGATCCGATAACTACATCTGCTCCGATATAAGTGGAGGCTGGATCAATGATGGTTACACCACCGAGCATGTGTTTACGATTAATACGTTGACGCATAAAGGCTTCCGCTTCAGACAAAGCTAAACGATCATTAACGCCGATAGACTCAGCTGCGTCATGGGTCTGATATCCTAGTACGGTATCCCCTTGTGAACGAAGAATCCCAATCACATCAGTCAAATAATACTCCTGCTGGTTATTACTGTTCGTTACCTTTTCGAGTGCAGCAAATAATTTAGCATTATCAAAACAATAAGTGCCTGTATTGATTTCCTGAACCGCATCTTCTTCCGTAGTGCAATCCTTCTGCTCTACAATCTTCAGAACGCCGCCATCTTCACCACGAATAATTCTTCCGTAGCCTGTAGGCTTTTCCATAACTGCTGTCAATACGGTTGCAGCCGCATTACGCTGTTCATGAAGCGCCATGAGTCCTTCCAGGGTCTCCGTGGTTACGAGTGGTGTGTCTCCACAAATAACTATAGTTGTTCCTTCTTCGCCAGCAAGTAAATCCTTTGCTTGTTTGACAGCATGGCCAGTGCCGAGCTGAGTTTCCTGCAGAACGTATTCCGCTCCATCACCTACATAGGCCTTAACTTTCTCTGCGCCATGCCCAACAACAACAACGGTGCGCTGGCATCCGGTCGCTTTTACTGTATCAAGCACGTGCCCTACCATCGGCTTACCGCAAACGGGGTGCAGCACCTTATATAATTTAGATTTCATTCGCTTGCCTTGACCTGCGGCAAGTACTACAGCCATTCTTTTCAAGAATGCCAACCTCCTACTCTTGAACTCACTACTGAATATATCTCATTCCGGGCAAAAAGAAAAGAGAACCATGAAGTCATGGTTCTCTTTTCTATAAACCCCAAGTTAGAAAAGCATTTATCGCTGCCTTTCGAAGATGTCGTCAAATCCTTCACCAGCAATAGCTTTTCTTGCAAGATCAGGCTGCTAATTCATGAAGTGTATGTCGGTGTGATCTTATCAAAAACGGCGGATCCTACGCCACCCAAAAGGTAGCAGTCTTCCGAGGAAGCCTAAGCTCCCTCTTCAATAACTTCTTCTTCTTCCGTAGCGGCGCGATCGTACTCGGCCAGAACCGCGGATTGAATCTTCTCGCGTGTTCCCGAAGAGATCGGGTGCGCGATATCGCGGAATTCGCCGTCCGGTGTACGCTTGCTGGGCATTGCAACAAACATCCCATTATTGCCATCGATGACGCGAATGTCATGAACAACAAACTCGTTATCGATGGTAATGGATGCGATTGCTTTCATTCTCCCCTCAGAGTTAACGCGGCGGAGTCTGACATCCGTAATTTGCATGTGTGTGTTCACCACCTTTTTCCATCAGAGACTTGGTGTATAATTCCACACAGCAAAGCGAATTCCTTCTTTTTCATTCCATAAAATACCTAAAAAAGAAATATATTTTTTGGGATATGTTGTTTTCGACATACATCGAGTAGTTTTCTTAATATTCCTTACGTTTTCGACAATTTCCACGCTTTTTGAAAATGTAAGAGAATGGCTAATCAAGAGGAAAAGTAGTTGCCCGGATGCGCCGAAATTCTCCGCTCTTTGGAGTCTACTTCACTTAGTTTTACCAAAGACACGTAATCGTGCAACAGACGCTCTTCCGTCTCTACAGCGCCTGATTCCACTAAAACGCCTACCCCAGCAACCTCGGCATTAAATTCACCGAGCAGATCGACCATACCACGTACAGTCCCTCCCGCCTTCATGAAGTCATCTACGATAAGTACTCGCGATTTCTCCTTGAGTGCCCGTCTGGAGAGAGACATTGTGTGTATGCTTTTATGAGATCCTGATACGTAGTTAATACTTACTGCTGATCCCTCTGTAACCTGATGGTCACGTCGCACAAGCACTACCGGCAAGCCTAGCTGTGCTGCTGTTGCATAGGCTAGTGGAATGCCTTTCGTTTCAACGGTCATCACCACATCGATTTCCGATCCGTAAAAGGCCGTTGCGATGATCTTACCCGCCTGTTCCATCAAAGACGGCAACCCAAGTAGATCCGACATATACAAATAACCGCCAGGCAATATCCGGTCAGTCTGCTCTAGCTGCACACATAAGCGCTGCACAAAGATTAGCGCCATATCTTTAGGCATAACTGGGATATAACGAACTCCACCCGCTGCACCAGCTAAAGTCTGCAGCTCTCCGATGCCTTCACCTTCAAATACTTCTTTTATGATTGCCAAATCTTCACTGATGGAGGACTTAGCCGCTCCATAGCGATCGGCAAATATAGACAGCGGCAGTAGTTCATGCGGCCGCTCAAGTAAAAACTGAGTCATGTCTACCAAACGTTGGCTTCTTTTTAATTTCTTCACGGAATGCTCCTCGCCAAAACCGAATATTTTAGAAAAATATATCACTTTTGTACGGGTTTACACAAGAGAAGCAGACTAATTCAGTGATCTCACTGCGTAGACTTCCTTGCAGAACCCTCGCAGTCCGTTGTAAATCCTTGCTACTTTAGACTGCTTGGACACTAAACCGAATACGGTAGGTCCGCTGCCTGACATCAACACCCCATCTGCTCCGAGCTTTATCATCGCTTCCTTGAGCTGCTGAACCTCTGGATGCAGCCTTAGGGTAACATCTTCAAGCACGTTGCCTAGATGGTTGCATACGCCCCCAAAGTCTCCTGCTTCAATCGCTTGCTGCATCTTTCGAGCAGAAGGATGCACAGCTATATTATTGCTCCGAACGCGTCCATACACTTCTGCAGTCGATACATTGATCGGTGGTTTCGCCAACACAACCCAACATTGTGGCGGGTTGTTGATTGGCGTAAGCTTTTCGCCTCGTCCTGTAGCTAAGGCTGTGCCGCCTGTGACGCAGAAAGGCACATCTGAACCCAGCTCAGCGCCAAGCTCCTGTAGCTCCTGCGCAGGAATACCGAGACGCCACAGACGGTTTAGACCGCGTAGCGTAGCTGCGGCATCACTGCTGCCGCCAGCTAGGCCAGCCGCAACCGGAATTCTTTTATCCAGATGGATATGTACCCCACTCTTCACGTTATAACGGTCTTTAATAAGCCTTGCCGCCTGGAAAGCTAAATTTTTCTCGTCCAGGGGAATATAACCAGCCTGACTTGATATTATAATAGTATCCCTTGGCAGCTCAGACAGCTCTAAGCGGTCTGCTAAATCTACCATGGTCATAATCATTTCCACCTCATGAAAACCGTCAGCACGTTTGTGCAGCACATCCAGCATCAAATTAATTTTAGCTGGTGCCTTTTCATACATTTTCAAGGCGTTCACCCACCTTCAGCTTTTCCCGTAAAAACAACTTAACATATTATATGAGAAACTTCTAATGAAGTCCAATAATAAAAGGGTGTCGCCTTTTAGACGCACCCTTTTTCAGTAATATTCACTTTATAGCCTAAAATTTAAGATTTCCGCGCGGCCTGTTCAGCAAGCTGTATCGCTTTTTTCACCATGTTGCCAGCGTCTTGAGTTGTAATTCCACCCCAGCCCTCACGTTCTACGGTTTCATAAAAACCCAGCTCCTTGGCTAACTCTGTCTTCAGTTCCTCCGACATCATGCCTCGTTTTCTGCGGCTCATTACGGAATTCCTCCCTTATGAAAATAAATGATTAACCCGTTGCCCAATTAGTATGCTTGCTTAGAACACGGATCATGCACCAAATATTTGTCCCAAAAAACGCAAACAAAAAACAGCCTCCAAAGGAGACTGTTCGTGAAACATTAAGCTTTAATATACATAATCCGCATCTGCCCATCGTCTTCACAAACTGTGATTTCCACAGATTCAGTAAGTATATCGGCATAGCTATAGGAGACTCGCTTAAAAGTTTGCTGCTCCTGATCCAGTTTGACAATAAATACAGAAGGGTACGTTTCTTCCAGGACACCTGTGCGTTCAACGGTTTTACGACGACCTCCGTTTGCACGCAATGTGATCTTATGACCGACGTGAGCTTCAAGACTGCGTTTGATTTCCAACAGCGCGTTATTAGCCATTACCTGACGACCACCTCTTTTCTTGTCCATTATACAACTTTTTCAGGACAATGTCAAAGCAAATAAATAATTAATTATAGTTGATGCATATTTCGTTGTCAACGGAATTTTTTTGCGAGAAATCAGCGCCGGACTAATATCCTTGTTATCTGTAATATAGGCATCACAAAGAAAAAAAGAAAGGGTTAAGCTCAGCGCTCACCCTTTCTTTTGGATATTCTATTCAGCCCATTCAAATTACCTATATTCCTGAAACCATAGACCTATCTCTGCCGCTTAAATGGCTGATGGTGTCACTTTTAGCGCCGACAGATTCTGCAGCCGCGGCATTCCGATACGGAAGCTGCCACGGGTCTCAACACCACCAATACCCTGATTACCGCTGATGGTATTATTCAGAACATCACTAAGATTTACAGTATCCCTGATGGAAGTAAAGGATGATTTTGCTGCTACATAAACGGGATCCAGAGCATGGATCAAAATTCGACCAGGTGAACTGGCAAAATTAGCCCCAGCTCCAAGTAATGCCTCGAAATGAGATTGGCAAGCACCGGCAACAATAGTCAACGCATCAAAATTCCGCTCATACTCCCTAGCTACCCTAATAGCAGCTATAAAGTTTTGCGAATTTTTGTAGCTATTCAGACTATATAGATCGTAAGTATGCTGTTGCTTCAGTACCCCATCATGACCAGTGATCACTACAATGTCTGGGCGTACACGGGGCAACAGCCGGTATAACGTATCAGCCATTGCAGATTCATGAACATGATGCCCTTCAGCGGGAATCCGCAGTTGCTCGTATAAGCTAAGGCTCTTATTCAAATATGCCGGATCGCCATCCAGATGCAGTACTTTACCCGGCACTTCAAAATAAGGAGCTTCCTTAGACGGTGGAGCCCATGTCCCCTCTGTTAGGGTTCCCCCGCTCCGCTGACTTTGCTCCTGACGGTCCTTCCGCAGCTGTGTCAGTGATTCCTTCGCTTTGATCTGTGCTTGCTGTCCCCGTTCCGTTATTCGGGTAGGAGGCACTTGAACCAGGTCATCCAGAGGAGAATCCGCCAACAGGCGGAAATCTGTGCCTTTAATGACGGCTCTATCCTGCACGATATTATCTACACGAAATGTTAAATCACCGCCATAAGATTTGCGAACGACCAAGTCTCCTAAATTCATTACAACCACCACCTCTACCCCATCGTATGGGCAAAGGCCTCAGTTGGTTCATAACTCGCCATATTTTTATAATATAAGAATGTATAATGCTCCACCAGAATAACATCCTTATATTTCTACGAGAAACGGTTGTCGTCCTTTAAGACAACAACCGTTTCTTATTGCTTATTCAATTCCAGCGGCTAGCAAAACACCGCTTAAGCGGGCGTATTCTTCAAGACTGAGTGTTTCTCCGCGACGGGTCGGTTCAATACCCGCTTCTGCGAGTAAAGCCTCCAGCTGCTCACGTCCTTGTTCAGGGAAGTAACGAGCCTTCAGATTGTTAGCAATCGTCTTGCGGCGCTGTGTGAAAGAAGCGTGAACCACTTCAAAGAAATGCTTCTCACTCTCCACCTTTACCGGAGGATGCTCTCTAACCTTCAGACGGATAACAGCAGACTCCACATTAGGTTGAGGGATGAATACCGTACGCGGCACGATACAGACGAGCTCAGGCTCGCTGTAGTACTGCACGGCAATGCTAAGACTTCCGTATTCCTTTCCACCTGGAGATGCAGCCATACGCTCCGCAACCTCCTTCTGAATCATTACAACGATGTTATCAAGGGGAAGCTTCTCTTCAAGCAGCTTCATCAGAATCGGAGTAGTCACATAATAAGGCAGGTTAGCAACCACACTGACCTTGTTCACAGTGGTGAAATCTTCCTTGAACATTTCCTGCAAGTTCACATTGAGGACATCATCGTTACGAACCTTAACATGGGGATAAGGGGAAAGTACGTCTTTTAATATTGGAATCAGTCTACGGTCAATCTCTACGGCAGTTACAGCACCGGCTGTTAGTGCCAGACGTTCCGTCAGCGCTCCAATTCCCGGCCCGATCTCCAGCGCCCCAGAATCGCTATCTAGTCCAGCAGCGTCTACAATCTTGTCCAAAATATTTTGATCAATCAAAAAATTCTGTCCCAGGCTTTTCTTAAACTTGAATCCATAACGTTGAATAATCTCTTTGGTCCGTTTTGGAGTCGAAATTTCCTCTCTACCACTCATGAAGTAATGCCTCCCTGATCAATTTGGGCGAGAGCCCCGGCAAATTCCTCCCGCGTAATCCCAAACATCGCCAGCCGCTTGTACAGCTGTTTGCCGTTACAATATCCGATTCCAAGCAAATTACCAAGCGCCATACGTCTTTCAGCAGCCCGAGGGTGTACAAGCATTCCAGCGGCCATAAGGTCATCAATACCAATCAAAGCAGGTGCTCCTTCAAAAGAGGTATGTACATTACGCAGCGCATGACGAATCGCCTCTGGCGATGCATTCTCTACACCGATATCCCCTTTTCGAGTTGCGTCCTTCTCCGGAATAAAAGCATGCTTGCAGCCCGGCACCTTCGCTGAAACGATTTTACGAATTCGCTCCCCGGCATGGTCCGGGTCCGTAAGAATAATAACCCCTCTGCGTTCCATAGCTAGCGCAATCTTCGCAATTACAGTCCGGTTTACAGCAGAGCCGCCTGTCTCAATCGTATCTGCTTCCACAGCACGCTTAATGGCTACGGTATCGCTTTTGCCTTCAACGACGATTAATTCCTTAATCATATTTCTTGACTCCTTCCAAAAAAAGCAAAAAGAAGAGGATTCGCTCCTCTTCTTTTGGTTAAAGAATGTATAAGTGATGAGCGGTTGCTCTGCGATCAACGAAATGATCATCCAGCGTTCCTTACGGTTATCATCACTATAGCTTATCAAAGGATTTTTTGCAAAAGCTTCAGTTCTAGTTAAGCTCTGGTTTCACAGGTCCAATCACATATACGGTACGTGATTTACGGCCGAAATTACGAGCATGGCTCAGGGAATCATAATAGACATCCACTTTATTGCCTTTAATGGCACCGCCAGTATCCTCTGCACGGCGGAATCCAAGCCCATCGATATAAACCCACCAGCCAATAGGAATTACATTCGGATCTACTGCAATTGTACGACCTTCCGTTACGCGTGTTCCGGAGGCAGTTTTAGTACCTATTCCTGGCTCTTCTGACGAATAAGCTGTCATGGAGACGTTCTTAATCATCTTCTTGTACTCAAAGTCTACGCCAGCCTTGCTTGTGACGTTCTTAGTCTTAGCGCTAACTTTAGTCGTTTTGGAGGTAGTGCTTGATTTGGAAGTTGTTGTAGCTTTAGCAACTACAGTAGGCTTAGGAAGTGCTTTAGTACCAACGGCAATGATCTTATCTTTTGTTACCGTTTGTACTTCCTTGCCGATCATGCGCATAGAGGCCAGTTCTCCGTCTTGATAGATCTTTTCAATATGCTGAACCATGACGCCTGGTTTGCCTGCCTGTGCCACTCTAACTGTTCCCACAGTAAGGGAGGGATCTGCTGTCTTAATAACACGGAAAGGTAAGTTAGTTGTTCGCTGTACCGTTTGCTTGTTGATACGAACGATCTTAATCTCCATGTCAGCAGAGATGGTGGTGTCTAACGAAGGAAAAATCTTATCATAGCCTTCTAGGTTGATACCCAGTTTGTCAATCGCCTGACCGATAGTGTCTTCGGTCGTATATAACGTTTTTGTTGCTCCGTCCGCAGTAAGGCTAAATTTCTGCGCACGATTGATAACGACACGGTCACCGTCTTTTATTTCATCACTCAGACCTAAAGATAATTCATCATGCGGCTGCAGCGAAATTTGCTCTTTCTCCAACACATCACCAAGAAGTGCTTCTCGCGTTTCAAGTGTCTGTGTTTGCCCGTCTATTACTAAAACAAATTGTTTGTTACTTTGACCGTGTACGTACAGCAGAATTAACAGCGCGATTGCGATTGAAATCACACCTGCAAGTAAAAGTACGCGAGTATTTACTTGCTCCCACCGTAATGCGAAAGACCTGCTGGATGACTGCGAATCATGGGATACCTCTGGTTGGAATAAGCCCATTCTCTCCATCCTCCTTACATAGCCTCGTCGTCAATTTGTATATCATGAGGACTGAATTTCTTTGACGAAACTATTTGAGATTGTCACAGGATACGCACGTATTAACTTAGCGTCTCCTGCTCATGGATCGCCTGCTCGGCACAGCTACTCCCACACCTGTTATATAACAGTATGCGGGCAACATTCAGTTTATTCAAAAATAAAGAAGCCTAAAAAGAGTTCTCTTGAGGACTCTTTCGTGGCTTCTCCGATGTCAGAATACGCGGGAATGTTTGTGCACGAGGTTGCCTCTCTTACTTGCGCTTACGGGGTTAGCTGTCGGGTTCGGACGAAAGAGAGACGCCCTATTTCAGGTCACCCGCTCACGGCGGTTGCCCTTAAATTCACCCCAAAGACCACGTGAAGAAATCAAATATTGTTCTGCGGCAATTCCTAGTCGTATTCAAGATACAGGCATGCGGCAGTTCAATATTGGTTCCCCCGTTCTCCATACGGAGACTCAGCGAGACGATCCATGAATCAATGGCTGTCACAATAACAACAGCTCACATCACTGAAAAGATGATATCCTGTTTTGATGCATGTTGTAAAGGACGATTCAACCACGTTTAAGCAAATATATGGTTAAAATATTGTAATAATCAGCCGTTTTTATATTAAAAAAGTTTAATATATCGGCTATTCTCTATTTTTCACCCGTTTTACTCCTGTTTTCAGACAATCCCAAATCGTTCCAGTGCGTTCGCATACGTAATTTTAGCCAATTCTTCCCATGTTAACCCTTTAATTTCAGCCGCAGCCTCTGCTACTAACTTCACATGAGCACTCTCATTTCGCTTGCCACGGAAGGGGTGTGGAGTCAAATATGGAGCGTCTGTTTCGATCAATAATCGGTCCAATGGCGTCTGTGCAAGCACCTCTTTAGGCACTCTGGCATTTTTGAACGTTATCGGTCCTCCAAATGACAAATGAAATCCAAGGTCTAGACACATTTTTGCTGTTTCCCAGCTGCCTGAGAACGAATGCATCACGCCACCAATTTCATTTGCTTTTTCCTCCCGTAAAATCCGTACAACATCTTCATGAGCATCACGGTCATGTATACAGATTGGCATTTTTAGTTCACGGGCTAGTCCGATTTGTTTGCGGAAGACCTCCTGCTGCACATCCTTGGGAGAGGTATCCCAATAATAATCCAATCCAATCTCTCCGATGGCCACCACTTTTTCATGGCTGCAAAGAGAGGCGATCCAATCGAGGTCCCCCTCTTTCATATCAATCGCATCCTGTGGATGCCAGCCCACCGCTGCATAAATATAATCATAAGATTCAGCCAGCTTCATCGTTGAAGGGATCGTTTCCCGATTAAATCCAATATTGATCATCTTGCTAACTCCGGCCTCTACTGCACGAGCAATAACTTCCTCGCGATCCTCGTCGAATTGAGGCGCATCTAGATGTGTATGTGTGTCGAACAGATACATTTTAAAGCTCACTCCTTGTTGTTTTTATCAATAGTTCCATAAATATTTGTATTATTTTGCAAAAATCTCTGCTACAGAAGAGGGCAAGCGTGTAAGGGCTTTTTTCAGCTTGTCCTGTGGGAAATATAGATGATATCTGCCACGATGAATTCCGCTTATTGAGCGCACAATATCCGATACCTCTGAAATTTCCCGCAATTGCTCATTCCGATCAAGCAGTAAAATTTGATTATTGTCGAAGGCTGCTCCTGGACGGAACACATCATAAGGCAAATCTGTCGGATAATCAATCTCTAGGTCATATTCTGGGTTAAGTCCCACTCCCGCAAAACTGCTGCGGATTTCCGTAATCATATCTGTATCCAAATTCTCGATCTCTACATATTTATACAGTTTACGATGAATAAAACGGGTACACAAGTCGCTTAATAACTCATCTTCTTCAAGTGTCCATTGCATAAAAGCAGTCTGTACCAGTGCCTCATCAAGCATTAAATATTGCTTCACTGTTACTTCTCCTCGAAAGAGATCTTCCAGCGGAGCGATCATAAAGCGAAATTTGTATCCCTCTTGGAACAATTCTTTAGCTCTACGGAAGATTTGACGCAAAATAATTTCAGAGCTGCGCGTCACCGGATGAAAATATACCTGCCAGTACATTTGATAACGTGACATTAAATAATCTTCAATGGCATGCATACCTGATTCTTTTACTACAATCCGCCCATTATAAGGACGAAGCATTCTCAAAATCCGATCAATGTCGATGGTTCCATAGTTTACACCTGTATAGTACGCATCACGCAGCAAATAATCCATACGATCAGCATCCAGCGGACTGGAAACCAAATTGACAACAATTTCATGCTCATAAGTCTTAGAGATAACTGAAGCTACTTTACGAGGAAAATCTTCCTCCACATCACGCAATATTTCGGTAATCTCCGTGTCCTCCAAAATAATCCGGCAGGTCCAATCCTCATGGTTCATTTCAAAAGCTTCTTCTATAGAATGGGAAAATGGGCCATGCCCTAAATCATGCAGCAAAGCCGCACACAAAGTAAGCAAACTTTCTTCCGGAATCCAATCCTTATACCCGCTGCGCTCAAATTGCGAAATGATTCTTCGTGTAATTTCATATACTCCTAAAGAATGAGAAAATCGACTATGCTCTGCACCATGAAAAGTGAGATATGAGGTACCTAACTGGCGAATCCGGCGTAAACGCTGAAATTCTTTTGTATTAATTAGTCGCCAAATAATCGTGTCCTGTACATGAATATAATTATGAACGGGATCCTTGAAAACCTTTTCTTCCGTGAGCGGCTGCTTCATGAGATCAACTCCTTCTAATAATTTAATATGATTTTAACTAATATCAGTATATAATAAGTAATTATGTCGTACTTTGTCGAAAAGTATCATTTTTGGTCTTGGTAAATCGACAAAATGCTTTCAGGGTAATTCTTAATTTTTATAGGGACATTCAAAGTTCTTATGGAAATTTTCTTATTCAGCCTATGAAAAAAGGTTGACTGATTTGGGAATCGTTGGTATTATAAGTATCATAAAACAGTGAACAATGTCGAATAATGACGTTTTTGGAACATTGAGAGGAGTAACGATTGTTATGATGAAATCAACAGGAATTGTAAGAAAAGTAGACGAACTTGGACGGGTTGTTATTCCTATTGAATTACGCCGTACACTTGGCATTGGCGAAAAGGACGCACTGGAAATTTACGTTGATGGCGAACGGATTATGCTTAAAAAGTATGAGCCTGCCTGCATTTTCTGTGGCAACGCTGAGAACGTAACTTACTTTAAAGGAAAAATAGTTTGTCATGAATGCATTTCTTCCATCCCTACCCCTGTGACAAACTAAATTAAATAGTATATAATAGAACTAATCAAATTGTTAATTCTAACCTTTTCATATCTCCTTGACCTCCCGTGACCGCGGGAGGTATTTTTTATGTCTGGGTTTGCCCTCCCGGTTATCCCCTCCCTAAGGGCAATGTGCTTCAAGACGGAACCAGTAATACTTAGTTGTATTTCTTACAGTAATTTTAAATGATTTTTACCATTAAACGAATTAATTGTATTTTGTACACTTATATTCCCTATATCTCCGTGAAATCAATCATTTCCACCTTTATAACTGTATGAAGTACAACTAAACGAACAAATACATAAAAAAATTCAAAAATAACTGTACAAAGTACATTTAACCCACAGATAAATCATTCAAGCTCGGGCCGTTTCCAAGAATCCTTAGTTATTCTAAGAGTTCGTCTACAACACTTACTCTTCTGCTCTATCAAGCAACGCATTATAAATATCCCGTTTGGCTACACCCCGGTCTGATGCCGCTTTTTTCATAGCCTCTTTACGTGGCACATCCTGTGCTTCGTAATGAGCTACATGTTCTTCAATGCTTAACTGACGCCACCACGCCGATTCTGCGATTTCAGCATCTTCCTTGCTCTCCCCTTCTACGACAATAACATATTCGCCTAGCGGAGGATGTTCAGTAAGCCAAAGTGTACATTCCTCAATTGAACCGCGTAGAAACTCCTCATATCTTTTCGTTAATTCACGTGCCAACACAATCTGGCGATTGCCGAATGCTTCTTGAAGATGAGCAAGTGTCTTAACTACGCGATGGGGAGATTCGTAGAACAACAAAGTTCCTTGAGCCGAACGAAGTGGACTTAATACTGCTCGGATGTCCTTACGCTCTCGGGGAAGAAAGCCGATAAAAGTGAACGTATTCGTAGATAGACCAGAAGCGATCAAAGCTGACAACGCTGCGTTAGCTCCAGGGATAGGAATCACCGGAATTCCATGACTTATAGCAAGGGCTACAAGATCCGCTCCAGGGTCAGAAATCGCTGGTAAACCGGCATCGCTGACGAGTGCCAAATTTTTTCCTTCTATTATATAGCGTACAAGCTCAGGTCCACTGGCGGCCTTATTATGCTCATGATAACTAAACAACATCGAAGGTGAAATCTCAAAGTGGCTGAGTAATTTCCGGGTCTGTCTCGTATCTTCCGCGGCAATAATATCACATTCCTGTAAAGTGCGGACTGCACGATAGGTCATATCCTCCAGATTACCGATAGGTGTAGCCACCAGAAAAAGCGACCCTGTTGTCTCCTGAGTACTGGTATTGGTCTTGTTTTGAAAACTGCTTTGGCATGATATCGTCATGATTTACCCTCTTTAGCACCATAGTAGATGTCCATAATCTCTGGACAGTATTGATTGTCCTCATTATATACGATGAGCGGTGGTTGTAAACGAACCTCAGGCTTTCCATCACGTGCAGCTTCGATTAATACCATATTAGCCTCTAGATGGGCACGTGGATGCACAAACCGAATAATCTTTGGCTCGAGTCTATATTGTCTCATAAGACTGATAATATCAACCAACCGTTGTGGTTTATGAACCATACTTACCTTTCCGCCCGTCCGAACCAATCGCACACAAGCCTGAATAACCTCCTCCAGAGTACAGCCTATCTCATGACGAGCCATAGCCTGATGGTTGTTCAGCTTCAGATCACTGCCATTAAGCGGCATATAAGGAGGGTTCACCGTTATTGCATCATACACACCATGTCCTGCGGTAGTATATAACTCGCGTAAATCACCTTCATGAATTACAACCTGATCCTGAAGGCCATTGAGAGCCACACTACGACGAGCCATATCAGCTAAACGAGGTTGTATTTCAATACCTTCTATAGAAGCTTTTGTCCGGGTAGTCATTAAAATCGGTATTACACCATTTCCCGTACAAAGATCGAGGACTCTTCCACGTGGCGGAACACTGGCGAAACGAGCAAGCAATACAGCATCCATAGAAAAGCTAAATACTTCATCACTTTGAATAATGCGCAGGTCATGCGTTAGTAAATCATCCACCCGCTCCGTCGGTAACAAGGGGACAGATATATCATTAAAAGAATTCGTCATGTAATAATCTCCTAAAGGTTTTGTTGAAAAAAACTTGCTTCAAATGCATATGCCTATTGGCCAAAATTCAAAAAAAACCGTAGGATTAATCTCCTACGGCTGGATATCCTCATTTATTAAGAAAAGAAAGACAGAACAGACAGTCACCTTCCGTGCGTAAATGTCCAAAATAAACATTACAGATGTGAAAGCCTTCGTGGTAAAGTCGAGCCAAGTTGTCATAACCTTCCCCGACAACCTCTTCTGTTCCCTCTCCGGTAGCTAAAAGAGCTTCCGCCTCCGCAGAATCTACGGTAGGATCCAAAGGTGCATCCCGCTTTAAAATTTTGCGAAGCTGTTCATTCTCCAGAGTTAACCTCTGGTTAGCTTCCATCAGTTCTTTTACCGTCTGTTTCCATTCTCCAAGATTGGCGCGCATCGTTTCCATCTGCGCTTCCATATCCTGCATGTGTGCAAATATATTTTTCTTCTCCAAGTTTCCACCCCGAAAGTAACCTTATATGGTTTACTTGACGACAACATCATCCATTGGAAGTTCCTTAACTTTGCCCACTTCAAACAACTGTACATGAACCGTACGGTTTCCGGCATTGATTCCTACTACTTTGCCATCCCCCAATGAGGTCACGACAATCTTGCCGACCGCTGGCATTTCTTCCTTTACACTCTCATAATTGTCATGCTCAAATTTCAAACAACACATCAGACGTCCACAAAGTCCGGAAATCTTGGTCGGATTAAGTGAAAGGTTCTGATCCTTGGCCATTTTTATGGATACGGGTTCAAAATCCCCTAACCAAGAGGAGCAGCAAAGCACTCGTCCACAAGGTCCAAGTCCACCTAGCATCTTTGCTTCATCACGTACCCCAATTTGCCGAAGCTCAATGCGGGTCCGAAAAATACTTGCCAGATCCTTAACCAATTCTCTAAAATCAACGCGTCCTTCGGCCGTAAAGTAAAATATAATCTTATTACGGTCAAAAGTAAACTCTACATCTACGAGCTTCATTTTGAGACCGTGGTCGCGTATTTTATTTAAACAGGTGGTAAAAGCCTCCTTAGCGGCGCTTTTGTTCTCCTCAACTACGCGTGCGTCGGTTTCTCCGGCAATACGCATCACTTTTTTGAGGGGTAGTACAACATCGGACTCCTCCACCTCTTTTTTGCCTACGACAACCTTACCGTATTCCACCCCACGTGCTGTCTCAACAATAACACATTGATCTCGTTCAATCGGAAAATCAAGTGGATCAAAATAATATATTTTACCCGCTTTTTTAAAACGGACACCTACTACGCTGTACAAAAATTAACCCCCTTGTTTGCCGGTAAAAGGAACCTATGGGCATGTCCGCTCCCTGATGATCCATGCTTGTCCTTCCTCGTCTGTTAAAACGATACTTCCAGGTAAAGCGACATCCGGAGGATATATCATTGCTAATCCTTTAACTTTCCAGTCGGATTAAGAACTGCTCCAGACACAACTGGGCATTGGCATTGGAACGCAGCTTCTTAGTACTCTCTGCTGCATATCCCATATAAGCCACCCATTGTTCCGCACTGCGCCCACGGGCATGCCTGGAAATAAAGTCTAACTGATCTATAAAAACGATACTTTCATGCTTGCGGTACAGGAAGTAGAGCATATCTTTAAACCATAGATGGAACATGCTGAAAAGGATATCCAAATGTTCAGCGAGCCCAGTCTTGAACAGCTTCTGCCCGGCAGTTGCTACCGTGGAGCTGCCCTTGCTTAAGGACTCCTTAGCTAATTGTAACACTAGATTTCTCATTTCTGCAAACCAATTCTGTTCCAAAAGTTCCCTGCAACCATCAAGTCCCGAACTAAGTGATACTGCACATCGAGCTAAGGGGATCGGCACACCCTCACTTGCTAGCGCTTGAAGCATAATATCCGGATTTAACGGACTAAATGGAATCCGCTGAGTCCGTGACTGAATCGTCGGCAATAAAGAACGACTATTATCAGATATTAGGATTCCTACTGCCGGAGCTGGCGGTTCTTCCAGAAACTTCAACAAACTATTGGCAGCTTGTACCGTCATTTTGTCTGCCCCATCTATAATATAAACCTTTGGATTCACACCCTCAGATCGATAGGAAAAGACACGCTGCAGCTCACGGATCTGATCTATTTTTATGCTTGCACCGTCGGGCTGCAGCAATGACAAATCAGGATGGTTTCCATGCTCAACCTTTCGGCACTCTAGACATTCGCCACAGGCGTCATCCTTGCTTTCAGTGCAAAAAATTGCTTGGGCAAACATCAGCGCCGTCTTCATTTGTCCACTGCCTGCTGGTCCTGTAAATAAATAAGCATGGCTCACAGCGTCCTTGCGCAAGGCATTTTGGAGTAGCCGTTTAGCATGCTCCTGGCCTACTATATCATGAAAAGGCATAATTTCCTCCCAAAACTTTAAAAAGAAAGGTTGATTAACAACCCGCGAATTTCTCCAACACGTCCCAACAGATCTATTCGGCCCTGCTCACTATTCAGCAGATCGTCTGCCATAGATAGCAAAGCCGCATCAATTTCCTCAAGCAGCTTGTAACGCTTGCCCCGCCCACGTCTATCCCATCCACGTGTCTCTTTCAGTATAACGCCTCTACGAGCGGTTTCTTCCAGAAACCTTTTGATCATCATCCGGTAAATGGTGAGTTCACGAATGGTCATAGACTTAGATAAACGGTCGCCTTGTGACTGTATTTCTTTGATCTGGCGGTTTAGTTCATCTTTGGTTTTCTGTTCACCTTGCTGCTGAAAAACGTCAGAGAACGATTTCTGCTGAACAGGCTTATTAGCCCCTTCTGCATTTGGAAGCTCACTCTTTAAGGGCCTATATCCCGGATTGATCTTCAAAGGTTATCTACCGCCCCTTTTTTGTAAATGACTTGCTCATTTATATTATACTTAATAATGTTCGAAACGATCTACAGGAAGCACGAATACAGTAGCGCCACCGACCTGTACTTCAACAGGGAGCGGTAAATAGGAATCCGTCGTGCCACTCATCGGAGTTACTGGAGTGACTAGTTGTTCACGCACTTTACAGCTGTTACGGATAACGTTTAGTACAGCTTCGATCTGACTGTCTTCTACCCCAATCATAAATGTCGTATTTCCCGCCCGCAGAAATCCACCTGTACTTGCGAGTTTGGTAGCACGGAAATTGGCTTTTACTAGCTCACTGGATAACCGGTTACTGTCTTTATCCTGGATAATTGCAATGATCAACTTCATCTTCGCATTCCCTCCCAAAAAAGTTTTATGGAGTATTACTACTTAATGTGTTCTTAGTAGTAACCTCACTTCATAAGCAAACGCTTAGTTATATGCCACTTCTCTTATTATATTAGACAAAACACCCTAAAAACCCTTTAATACTCTCTCTTCAAGAGTTCTCACGATATCTTGTTCTACCAGATGAATAGGGCGGTTTGCATCAAGAACTACTATTCTCTCCGGATTCGCCTTAATTAATAAATGATATCCTTCACGAACCTTCTGATGAAAGGCAAGACTCTCCATATCCAGACGATTGACTTCGCGATCTTGATTGGCCGCAATCCGTGATAATCCAATCTCAGGTTCTACATCCAGATAAAAGGTTAGATCGGGCATGCGATTTCCAATAGCAAAGCGGTTAATACTCCACACCTCTTCCATACCTAATCCTCTTGCATGTCCTTGATAAACGAGACTACTGTCTACAAAGCGGTCACAGAGGACTGTAAGCCCTTCTCTAAGAGCCGGCTCTACTACTTCAGCGAGATGTTGGCTTCTTGATGCAGCGTACAGCAATGCCTCTGTACGTGCATCCATTGCAGTATGGGCAGGATCCAGAATAATAGAGCGAATTTTTTCGGCGATTTCAATGCCTCCAGGTTCACGTGTAATTCGATAGGGCATGGACCGATTCTGCAAATATGCTGCTACTCTGCCCAGTACCGTTGTTTTTCCGGAGCCTTCGCCCCCTTCTAATGTTATGAAGAAACCTTCTTTGCCCACTTATACTTCTCCGCCCTTCTGAATGTTGTATACCTTAATACGCTGCAAGACCGGATCAGCACAAGCCTGGAACTTCGCGCCTCCATAAGCTAAACCAGTCAGTCTTTGCTGTATCTGATCTGTGATGACCTCACCCGGATATAATAATGGAATGCCTGGTGGATAGGGAATTACCATCTCTGCAGCTACTCTCCCCACGCTGTGTTCAAGATTAATACTTTCTACCTCATTGGCTGTCACCGGCTTCAAAGAGAAGGGAACGGGTGCTGAGATTTGTAAAACATTCAAATTGTTCCACGTGGAAATATTTCGAGATTCTGAAATGGCAGCGGTGTGCGGTGATTCGGATGTATCCTCCGACTCTATTTCCCGCAGCGCCTGCAATAACCTTGCTGCATCTTCAGCCTTCGAACCGAGGCTGAACAGCAGCACTACGTGCCGGTCGTCACTCATCTCCGGCACACAGCCCTTAGCTTCGAGCCTGCGCTGCAGCTCGAAACCGCCTAGGACCCCGGTGGCGTCATAAATGACGACTTTGAAGGGGTCCTGCATCTCGTACGCCGCCTTATGCAGCGGCGTACCGTCGTGCAGCGGCTCTGCCGGCTGCACCAATCCATAGCGCGGCAGCTCGGCAAGGCCGCGCCGCAGGACATCCACGGCGGCCAGCCCCGCCGTGAAAGCATCGCTGCCCCGGCTGTGCAGCAGCCGCCGGGCAAGATCAAGCGACGCCATCATAGGATATGATGGGCTGGAGCTCTGCACCATGGCGAGCCGCTGCGAGAGCAGGGCGCGGTCGAGCCGCTGCCCTTGAACATGCAGCATAGCGCCCATGGTCATTGCTGTGAGCATCTTATGCGTGGACTGCACTACGCCATCCGCGCCACAAGCAAGCGCCCCGGCAGGTAGTGCCGGGTGCTGCCCGTAATGCGCCCCATGCGCTTCATCGACAAGCAGCGGTACTCCGCTGTCGTGGCAGATACGCGCGAGGGGCGCGAGGTCACTGCCCATGCCGTAGTAATTGGGCATGGTGACAAATACAGCGGCGGCTTCAGGATAGGCTGCAAGTGCAGCCTCAACAGCTTCTGCCGCCGGCGCTACTGCCAAGCCGCTGAGTGGATCAATCAGCGGCTCGACGAAAACAGCCCGCACTCCAGCTAACATAAGACCATGAATCACTGATTTATGCACATTTCGTTGAAGGATCAGAATCATTCCAGGCTCGGGGCAAGCCGTTAGAATCAGCGCTAGGTTGCCCGCCGTACTTCCGCCAACTAGAAAAAAGCTCTCCTCTGCTCCAAAGCAATCAGCAGCCAACTCCTGTGCTTCCTTAATGACTCCCTCAGGATGATGAAGATCATCCGTGCCGGTAATCTCCGTAACATCGTACTTCATAACCTCATCTAGATACCCAGCGCCTTCTACGCCGTCATATGCTGCTCCATTTTTATGTCCCGGCACATGATAAGATATATTACCCACAATTCTATATTGCTCCAGCATTTCGTATACAGGCGCCCTACATCGTTGTAATTTATTCATATTAAATTCCTTCCCATAGGGTTCCTTCTATTTTAACGTAAATATTCAAAAACTCCTATGTTTCCTCATAAAAGCATCTGACTGAACAGCAAAACGGCTCCCCCCGCTTAAACAACGAGGAAGCCGTATATGAATATCTCTAATGCAGCCCTTATATCTTTCATCCAGACCGCTCTCTTATCCGCATCAATTAACAGAGTTACTCTACTTAAGCGTTCTTTTGCAATCCGATCTTTTTCATCTGGCCAATAAAAAAACGGTACTTAGCATCTTCTGCCTCGGTACGGATCATTTCTGCCTCACAGTCCTCACAAATAAAATGCGAGACAATCACAATACCTTCTTCTTTTTCCTGTCCACAAATGATACAAGCTTGCCCGGTTTGCTGTTCCATAACCATCCCACCTTGACTCTTTTAAGAACAGTATGATACACCTTCTATCATTTTAAACCTTTTCATAGTTTTTTCATATCCTTCGTTTCGTGTATTATATATATTCCGCTGCCCCCATATCGGTGAATATTCGCCCATAGTTTAATAAAATGCTTTCATTCGCCGATATTAAGAACATATGAATCTGTGAGGAGGTTAGTCTATTTTATATGGAATCCAACACCAAAGGCGCTGCTACATTCTATCAATATAAATTAATCAAAAAAATTAATCTAACGGCACCTCTGCTGCGTGTTTATATTTTGCTCCCTCTTTTGGTCCTTGTGCTCGAGACAGTCTTTCTTTCTTGGTGGAGTATTCTCTACTTAATTATAGCTGCTCCGGTTATGTTCTGGGTTCAATATGTTATTTCACGCTCAGTACTTCTAATCTCCGGGCATCCTATTTCAAAAAGATGGTCCATCTCATTTAAAATCCCGTGGCTTGGCTTCATGCCAGATCAACACATTAGTTACCGCATTTTCCGTAAAGTACAGTTACATAATTTTTATATTGGTCTTTGTATTGCAGCTCTCTTTATTTTTTGGTCACCACCGGCATTTACAGTATCCCTGATTATTTGCCACTTGTGGCTTTTACTACCCCGTCTCTATACACTGTTCAAAATAAATCAACGCAACAAGGAAGGCATGCTGAAGTTTAATCCAACCGATGCCTCCTATTACTCTCAATAGAGTACGGTTAACCTGTATTCGCATATAAATAAATCGCCATCCATAAAGGACGGCGATTATTTATTTTGTCTTAAGACCTTTAATTAAGGCCTTCTTTTCTTTAGGAATCATAACTATAAAATAATCATCATGTACTGTTAAATGAACCGTTACTCCATCCTTCTGAAAAACACCAGATGAATCGGCATTCCCCTCTTCCTGTTCAACCCATCCCCAGGCCTTAATAGTATCCATATACTCCTCTGGGATACCATTCTTCTCCTTTAATCCAGGTAAAGAATAACGTACATAATCCATAGCAACGTTTGTCGTAGTCTGGTCTGGTGAGTACGCCTCTTGGGGTACAGGGAAATTCTTCTCGTTTAGCGCACCCTCAAAAGCATCCCAGCTGGGCGCTTTCGTACCGCAGCCTGCCAGTATTAAAGCTACTATACACGAAAAAATTAATATCTTAATAATTCTTGTTTGTTTCATGCCTTAAATCCTCCTTACCTCCACAATGCATCTAAAGACACAAGAAAATTCAAAGTTAGAATTTATGAGTAGTTCCTTCGTATTAGAGATGTTGCTTATTATTTGCACTTATCTATTATACTTGTATCGACCTCAGCGTCGGTAACAAAAATGTCACTCAATTACAGCCCCTTCAGATGTTGTACTCCCCTTCAAATATCACTCTTGTCCAAAAAAAACAAAAAAGCCACTGCTGATAAATCAACAATGGCTTAATGTGCTTGGCAACGTCCTACTCTCCCAGGACCCTTCGGTCCAAGTACCATCGGCGCTGGAGGGCTTAACGGTCGTGTTCGGGATGGGTACGCGTGGAACCCCTCCGCTATCGCCACCAAACATGCGTCTGTGAAACAGACGCTGCCGCGTGAAATTCAGTTCATCACCAGAAGTGACAATGAATTTCTAAGCGTATTTCAGGCTTGATGCCTGAAAACTGAATCCGAAACGAATCTGCATTCTAAGTATAGGATAAGCCCTCGACCGATTAGTATTGGTCAGCTCCATGCATTGCTGCACTTCCACCTCCAACCTATCTACCTCGTCGTCTTCAAGGGGTCTTACTAATTGGGAAATCTCATCTTGAGGGGGGCTTCACGCTTAGATGCTTTCAGCGCTTATCCCGTCCGTACGTAGCTACCCAGCCATGCTCCTGGCGGAACAACTGGTGCACCAGCGGTACGTCCATCCCGGTCCTCTCGTACTAAGGACAGCTCCTCTCAAATTTCCTGCGCCCACGACAGATAGGGACCGAACTGTCTCACGACGTTCTGAACCCAGCTCGCGTACCGCTTTAATGGGCGAACAGCCCAACCCTTGGGACCTACTTCAGCCCCAGGATGCGATGAGCCGACATCGAGGTGCCAAACCTCCCCGTCGATGTGGACTCTTGGGGGAGATAAGCCTGTTATCCCCAGGGTAGCTTTTATCCGTTGAGCGATGGCCCTTCCATGCGGTACCACCGGATCACTAAGTCCGACTTTCGTCCCTGCTCGACTTGTAGGTCTCGCAGTCAAGCTCCCTTATGCCTTTGCACTCTGCGAATGATTTCCAACCATTCTGAGGGAACCTTGGAACGCCTCCGTTACTCTTTAGGAGGCGACCGCCCCAGTCAAACTGCCCGCCTGACACGGTCCCCGTACCCGGTAAGGGTACTAGGTTAGAACCTAGATACGATCAGGGTGGTATCCCAACGGCGCCTCCACCGAAGCTTGCGCTCCGATTTCTACGGCTCCCACCTATCCTGTACAGATCGTACCCAAATTCAATATCAAGCTGCAGTAAAGCTCCATGGGGTCTTTCCGTCTTGTCGCGGGTAACCTGCATCTTCACAGGTATTAAAATTTCACCGGATCTCTCGTTGAGACAGCGCCCAAGTCGTTACGCCATTCGTGCGGGTCAGAATTTACCTGACAAGGAATTTCGCTACCTTAGGACCGTTATAGTTACGGCCGCCGTTTACTGGGGCTTCGGTTCATAGCTTCGGGTTACCCCTAACCACTCCCCTTAACCTTCCAGCACCGGGCAGGCGTCAGCCCGTATACTTCGCCTTGCGGCTTCGCACAGACCTGTGTTTTTGCTAAACAGTCGCTTGGGCCTTTTCACTGCGGCCCCCTCGTGCTATTCACACTACCGGGGCACCCCTTCTCCCGAAGTTACGGGGTCATTTTGCCGAGTTCCTTAACGAGAGTTCTTCCGCGCGCCTTAGAATTCTCTTCTCGCCTACCTGTGTCGGTTTGCGGTACGGGCACCTTCTCCTGGCTAGAGGCTTTTCTTGGCAGTGTGAGATCATGACCTTCGCTACTATAATTTTCGCTCCCCATCACAGCCCAGCCTTAATGATGTGCGGATTTGCCTACACATCAGCCTCACTGCTTAGACGGACATCCATCAGTCCGCGTCACTACCCTCCTGCGTCACCCCATCGCTCATAGCGGATTACGGTGGTACAGTAATTTCAAACTGTTGTCCTTCGACTACGCCTTTCGGCCTCGCCTTAGGTCCCGACTTACCCTGAGCGGACGAGCCTTCCTCAGGAAACCTTGGGCTTTCGGCGGATCAGATTCTCACTGATCTTTTCGTTACTCATACCGGCATTCTCACTTGTGTAGTGTCCAGCGCTCTTTTCAGTACACCTTCAACCCCTACACAACGCTCCCCTACCCCAGATACATACGTATCTAGCCATAGCTTCGGTGGTGTGTTTAGCCCCGTTACATTTTCGGCGCAGAGTCACTCGACCAGTGAGCTATTACGCACTCTTTCAATGGTGGCTGCTTCTAAGCCAACATCCTGGTTGTCTGTGCAACTCCACATCCTTTCCCACTTAACACACACTTGGGGACCTTAGCTGATGGTCTGGGCTGTTTCCCTTTTGACAATGGATCTTAGCACTCACTGTCTGACTCCCGGCAATAAGTATATGGCATTCGGAGTTTGACTGAGCTTGGTAATCCTTGCGGACCCCGCACCCAATCAGTGCTCTACCTCCACTACTCTTATACCGAGGCTAGCCCTAAAGCTATTTCGGGGAGAACCAGCTATCTCCGAGTTCGATTGGAATTTCTCCGCTACCCCCACCTCATCCCCGCACTTTTCAACGTACGTGGGTTCGGGCCTCCAGTGCGTGTTACCGCACCTTCACCCTGGACAGGGGTAGATCACACGGTTTCGGGTCTACGTCCACATACTAAATCGCCCTATTCAGACTCGCTTTCGCTGCGGCTCCACCTTCTCGGCTTAACCTTGCATGTTAAACGTAACTCGCCGGTTCATTCTACAAAAGGCACGCCATCACCCATTAATAGGGCTCTGACTTTTTGTAAGCACACGGTTTCAGGTTCTATTTCACTCCCCTTCCGGGGTGCTTTTCACCTTTCCCTCACGGTACTGTTTCACTATCGGTCGCCAGGTAGTATTTAGCCTTAGCAGATGGTCCTGCTGGATTCATACGGGGTTTCACGTGCCCCGCACTACTCGGGATCCGTCTCGGAGAGAACACAGTTTAGGTTACAGGGCTTTTACCTCTATCGCGGGCCTTTCCAGACCTCTTCACCTACCATATTCCTTTGTAACTCCATGTGAGACGTCCCACAACCCCAAGAGGCAAGCCCCTTGGTTTAGGCTGTTCCGCGTTCGCTCGCCGCTACTGACGGAATCACTATTGTTTTCTCTTCCTCAGGGTACTTAGATGTTTCAGTTCCCCTGGTCTGCCTCTACACACCCTATGTATTCAGGTATGAGTAACTGCGAATTACCACAGCTGGGTTTCCCCATTCGGACACCCCCGGATCAAAGCTTGCTTACAGCTCCCCGAGGCAGTTTCGTTGTTCGCCACGTCCTTCGTCGGCTCCTGGCGCCTAGGCATCCTCCGTGTGCTCTTATTAGCTTAACCTTGATTTTTCCGCAGGAAAATATCATACGATGACATTCTCTTTTGGAATCATCTCACTAATAACATTTACTTGTTTACACAAGTTGCTAAAAGATGTTCTAAAACGCAAATTCGTTTCGGTATCCAGTTTTCAAGGATCAAGTCTTACTGAGAGCTTAAACTCTCAAAACTGAGCAACGAGTGAGTAACAGGCCTAAACCTGAGTTTTGGAAGCTGAGCTTCCGATTTGAATGTTCTCATTGCAGAGAACGATTCTCCATAGAAAGGAGGTGATCCAGCCGCACCTTCCGATACGGCTACCTTGTTACGACTTCACCCCAATCATCTACCCCACCTTCGGCGGCTGGCTCCCTTGCGGGTTACCCCACCGACTTCGGGTGTTGTAAACTCTCGTGGTGTGACGGGCGGTGTGTACAAGACCCGGGAACGTATTCACCGCGGCATGCTGATCCGCGATTACTAGCAATTCCGACTTCATGCAGGCGAGTTGCAGCCTGCAATCCGAACTGAGACCGGCTTTGATGGGATTGGCTCCACCTCGCGGCTTCGCTTCCCGTTGTACCGGCCATTGTAGTACGTGTGTAGCCCAGGTCATAAGGGGCATGATGATTTGACGTCATCCCCACCTTCCTCCGGTTTGTCACCGGCAGTCACTCTAGAGTGCCCAGCATTACCTGCTGGCAACTAAAGTTAAGGGTTGCGCTCGTTGCGGGACTTAACCCAACATCTCACGACACGAGCTGACGACAACCATGCACCACCTGTCTCCTCTGTCCCGAAGGCCGCTGCTATCTCTAGCAGATTCAGAGGGATGTCAAGACCTGGTAAGGTTCTTCGCGTTGCTTCGAATTAAACCACATACTCCACTGCTTGTGCGGGTCCCCGTCAATTCCTTTGAGTTTCAGTCTTGCGACCGTACTCCCCAGGCGGAGTGCTTACTGTGTTAACTTCGGCACCAAGGGTATCGAAACCCCTAACACCTAGCACTCATCGTTTACGGCGTGGACTACCAGGGTATCTAATCCTGTTTGCTCCCCACGCTTTCGCGCCTCAGCGTCAGTTACAGCCCAGAAAGTCGCCTTCGCCACTGGTGTTCCTCCACATATCTACGCATTTCACCGCTACACGTGGAATTCCACTTTCCTCTTCTGTACTCAAGCCACCCAGTTTCCAGTGCGACCTCAGGTTGAGCCCAAGGTTTAAACACCAGACTTAAATAGCCGCCTGCGCGCGCTTTACGCCCAATAATTCCGGACAACGCTTGCCCCCTACGTATTACCGCGGCTGCTGGCACGTAGTTAGCCGGGGCTTTCTTCTCAGGTACCGTCACTCCGATAGCAGTTACTCTACCGGACGTTCTTCCCTGGCAACAGAGCTTTACGATCCGAAAACCTTCATCACTCACGCGGCGTTGCTCCGTCAGGCTTTCGCCCATTGCGGAAGATTCCCTACTGCTGCCTCCCGTAGGAGTCTGGGCCGTGTCTCAGTCCCAGTGTGGCCGTTCACCCTCTCAGGTCGGCTACGCATCGTCGCCTTGGTGGGCCGTTACCCCACCAACTAGCTAATGCGCCGCAGGCCCATCCCTCAGTGACAGATTGCTCCGTCTTTCATTCTTCTCTCAGGAGAAAAAAGAAATTATCCGGTATTAGCTACCGTTTCCGGTAGTTATCCCAGTCTGAAGGGCAGGTTGCCTACGTGTTACTCACCCGTCCGCCGCTAAGTTATTTTGAAAGCAAGCTTTCAAAATAACTCCGCTCGACTTGCATGTATTAGGCACGCCGCCAGCGTTCGTCCTGAGCCAGGATCAAACTCTCCAATTAGTATTGAAAAGAGCGATATGCTCATTTTGAAACATCTGACGAGAAAATTAATTCTCTAATTTTGGATATCACTTACGTGATTTCCTACTCACTCGTTGTTCAGTTTTCAAAGATCAAGTTCTCGTTGGCGCCGTTTAATGTCTCAGCAGCAACTCTTATACTATATCATGTTCGGCTATTTAATGTCAAGCTCTTTTTTCAATTTCTTTTTCGAGCTCGGCATGTGTATTTCTTGGCCGGACTTAGAATATATCATGTATGGAGAAGCATTGCAAGAGTTTTTTTATATAAAATCAAAAGCATAAAACATCATCTATGTATTATCGTATTATACTAACTACCTCCACTTATCATCTAATTATCTAGAAAGTAAAAAACAACTGCAGAAGATAACAGTTGTTTTTTTAGAAGAAGCTTAGACGATTCTAGATTAATTCCGCTTCCTTCGCTCCAGTAATTACGGCAACGATATTGTTTCGAAGGGCATCTGCATCGTGCGCTTCGTATGGATCCACTTTGAAAACAACAGCATCTGCAATAAAGCCTTCTGCAATTTGCCCCAGCTCGTTACCGCTCCCCAGAATATCAGCAGCACTTTTAGTCGCAGCCTGCCACGCTTCTCTCCGAGTTAAGCCATAATCAATCAATGTATCCAGTTCTTGAAGGTTATAGCCATGTAGTGCAGGTGTGGCATAATCTGTACCGAATCCAATACGAACGCCTTCTCTTTTTGCATAATGAATGGCCTTGGAATGACATTCGGCAGCGCGGGCAGCTCGGTCGCAAATGATCGGGTTTAACGCTAGAACGCCTTTTGGGTCTGCAGCAATACGATAAATTGATGTGGTGGGCACAAACGCTACCCCCGAGTTAGCAAGTCTTCCTGCCTGATCCTCAGTTAAAAACATCCCATGCTCTATTGATTCCACGCCGGCCTGGATGGACCAGTCTATCGTCACTCCACCCCAGGTATGAACCAGTACCTTCTTATCATGGGCATGTGCATTACGAACAATGAACGCGAACTCTTCTTCGGAAAAGATCGGGTCAACGACTTTCTCGGTAGGTGCTCCAAGCCCGCCTGTGGCCATGATTTTTATCCAACCCGCTCCTGTAGCAAAGATTTCCGCCATTCGTTGTTCTAAATGCTTGAGACCACGGGCATCTGCTGCTCCAATCATATCGCTACTGGTCTGCACTCTTAATGGATGCTGATATTGCTGAACAAGATGCTGCACTGTGCTCGGCAGAATCCCACCTGCATCACGGGCAGTCGTTACACCCGTCCTAAGAGTAGCTTCAAAAGCTTGTGCCTGCATAATTTCGATTTGGTTGGCATCGCGCTTCAATTGATCAGAGTGGTCAAAATCTGTCCAAGCTAAATGCGTATGAAGATCAATAATACCCGGACTTAGCCACAGATCTGTTCCTGCAAGATTTGACTCCACTTGATGCGGCTCCGCTTCAGTAATGGATGAAAAACGACCATCCTTTATCACGACATCAAAACGTCTGCCTTCGATACCTGCTATAAAAATATCATTGAACGTTTGCAGCTCTGGATGCTTAAGGATCATCTTCATTCCCCCCATGCCAGCCGAACAGCTGCTAATGCCTGAACAGGGTCTTGTTTCAACAGTTCGGCAAGCGTGGATATAGCCTTCTCCACACTTTGCCGCTCAGCATTCGTTCCAAAATGGTTGATCCGCAGAAGATGGCCAAATAATTCTCCGTCTCCGGGAGCCACAATGCCTATAGGCTGCTCAATCCGCAACTCTTGCTTTTCAGAAGTCCGCACCGTTGTAGTCAGCGTAGAATAATGTCTGCTGTCCTTTTGCCAAGGCTCAAGCCCCAAGGATTTAATACCAGCTACAGCAGCTGCTGCGGCTCGCTCATGGCGTTTGATTACTTGATCCAATCCTTCTTCTTCAATTCGTGTCAAAGCTTGAATCAAGGCTCTAGCCTCCAGCGTAGGAATGTTTGGGGCAACCCGCAGTGGCGCGGCGTCTCCCAGTGATGGTTTCAGATCCAGCAAGGATAAAATAGAATTGCGTGGAGCATTTTCATTCGACTCAAGAAATTCCCAGCCACGTGGAGAAATACTTACGGCACTAACACCGTTGGGTCCAGCTAAGGCTTTTTGCGCACCTATAACTGCAAAATCAACGGACCATTCATCCACCAGCAGGGCCTCTCCCCCAACCGCAGATACGGAGTCCGACACAGTAATAAGATTGAATTCTTTTGCAATTTCAAATATTTCTTTAGCAGGATTAGAGCCTCCAGTAACCACTTCAGCTTGAACAAAAGAAAGGGCACAGGGTTTAAACTCCTTAATCGCGGAAGCAACTTGGTCGCTAATGACCACTTCATCAAAAGGAACCTTTACTTCAACAACCGTTGCTCCACCCCGCTCAAGCCATTTTCCAAATAAACTTCCATAGGGACCTGTTACTATATTTACAATGGTTCGACCAGGTGCAGCTATTCCGGCGGCTACCGCCTCGATTCCCAGAATTGCCTCAGCCGGGATGATAACCGGAGGGTGCTCAGTAAACAAGACTTTGGAAATCAAATGTGTTAGCTTATTGTACTCAGCCAGTGAAAGTGGCACATATCCTTTATGTTCTCGGTTCATAAGAAAACCTCCTGATGTACTTTATTTTGGCATTTTCGGAACCGCCGACAACAGCTCATAACTGTATTCATGTTTAGGACGGATGAAGAATTGGTCCCGCGGACTCTGCTCCACGAGCTTTCCTTGCCGCATAACTGCTACCGTATCACTAATTGCATTGATTACCCCTAGATCATGAGAAATAAAAAGCATGGTGAGATTAAGCTCAGCCTTCAGCGTATTGAATAGTTCGAGCACGCTAAGCTGCACAGATACATCCAACGCACTTGTAGGTTCATCCGCGATCAGGATGCTTGGCTCAACACTTAATGCACGAGCGATCGCTATCCGTTGACGCTGGCCGCCGGAAAATTCATGTGGGAATTTGTCTAAGACCTTCTGTTCTAAATGAACTTGATTCAAAAGCTCTTTGCATCTTTGTTCAACACCTGCACGCCCCACTATTTTATGAAACAATAAGGGCTCGGAAAGAATTTGCCTAATCGAATGTTTAGGATTTAGCGAAGCATCTGGATTTTGGAATATCATCTGGATTGTTTTGTGCTGCTCACGGCTTCTTTTCTTTTTTAATTCTTGGGTACCCAACAGAATCTGCCCCTCATTTGGGGCAATCAGTCCAGTAATTACTCGCGCCAGCGTAGATTTCCCTGATCCGGATTCTCCAACAAGCCCAAGGGTGGTGTGCTGCTCAAGATTCAGATTGATACGATCCAGTGCAGTAAAGCCGCCATAATGAACAGTTAAATCTTTTATTTGCAAGGCTAATTCCATGAGTCTCTACTCCCTTCAAGCTCTGGCAAAGGAAGCACCGAATCAATCAGCATCTGTGTGTAAGGGTCTTTTGGATTTTGCAAAATATCAAGGGTATTGCCCTGCTCAACAATCTGTCCCTGTTTCATTACACATAGCCGTGAACACAAGTTTGCTGCAATCGCTAGGTTATGCGTAACAAATACCATGGCAAAACTGAGCTCATGCTGGAGGCTCGTGATCGTCTCAATAATTTGCCGTTGAACCGTGACGTCCAGCGCCGTTGTCGGCTCATCACAGAGAAGTATGCCTGGCTTGCACGCCAGTGCCAGAGCGATGACTACCCGTTGACACTGACCGCCTGACAGCTGACTCGGATACCTGTCCTTTTTCTTCAATGAATCGGGGAGACCAAGCCTTTCGAGCAGTTCCAGTGCAATTACCCGCGAGGTCTTACGGCTTACTCTCTGTCTGTAATGCACAACTTCAGCCAGTTGTTTGACAACCGTACAGAGCGGATCAAGCGCACCTCTTGGATCTTGAAATACCATTGCACTGCTTACGGCACTTTTAATGGTGCCACCAGTCTGTTCAACACCATTTGGAAGCAAGCCTAAAATTGCACGCAGCGTAAGCGATTTTCCTGATCCCGATTCACCTACTAATCCCAGACTCTCCCCTTTACCCAGCGAAAAACTAACATTATTGACCAATCTCTCATTTGACTTAGCTGCCAGCGATAGCGCCTCTATTTCTAAAATGGGTTGTATAGACATCATTTTTTCCTCCATATGTCTGCCAAACCATCACCTAGGAGCGACAAAGCTATCCCCGTATACACCACTGCAAATCCCGGCACGGCCGAGAGCCACCAAGCTGTAGTGATGAAGGGCTGTCCATCTGAAATCATTGTCCCCCAGTCAGGAGTTGGCGGTGTAATGCCGATACCAAGATACCCGAGCGTAACAATGGCAACAAGCAATCCAATCATATCTGTCATAAGGACGACCACGGCTTGCGGAAGTACATTAGGCAGGAGATGACGCAAAATAATTTTCACTCCAGGTAGCCCTAAGGTTTGAGCGGATGCCACCCATTCCTGATTGCGAAAAGAAGCACTAAGACCTCTGACGACACGGGCAAAGACAATCCATCCTACAAAGATAAAAGTAATATAAATGCCTCGTTCTCCTGCTCCACTAGCAAAAGCAACGATAATAACGATCAGATAAAAAGGAAAGGCGATGAATGTATCTGACAACAGCGTAATAACTGTATCGATCCATTTGCCGTAATATCCTGCCAGCATTCCTAGAAATACACCTGTGCAAAAGGGAATGATTTCTGCCAAGACCATGATTTTCAAATCAGTCCTCGCTGCATAGATCAGTCTAGTAAACAAATCACGCCCTAACTGATCAGTTCCCAACCAATGTTCGGCTGACGGAGGCTGTAAAAAGGCACTCAAATTTTGCTCAGAGGGGTCATAAGGACTTATATAAGGTATAAACACAGTCAAGAGAATAAGAGCTGCAAACATAATAATTCCCACTAAAAGTGAAGGGGTATTCCATATTCGCTTTGAGCCGCTTGTTATCTTACCGTCTTCATACAATCGCGAGTCTAGTCTTATAGTTTTCATTGTTTTCCTTTCGTTCTGGGATCAAGCCACCAGGAAATGATTTCAATCAAGAGACTGATGATCACAACAGATAGCGCACAGTAAAGTGCTATTCCTTGAATAACCGGAAAGTCCCGTTTCGAAATTGAAGTGAACAATAAGCTGCCAATTCCCTTAATTCCAAATACCTGCTCAACGACCAAGGTGCCTCCGATTAAATAAGAAATATTCACACCCAGCAGCATTAGCGTAGGAAGAGCAGAGTTGCGCAGCACATGTTTAAATAAAATAACCCTGTTTGGTATGCCCGCAGCCTTAAGGGTGACTACAAAATCCGATTCTAACACTTCAAGCATCTGCGCTCTTAATGAACGAACAAGCGTAGGAACCTGTGAAAAAGCAACAGTGATTGCTGGAAGTGCAAGACTATGCAAGGTTCCGACCCACCCTTCACTTACTCCCCCAACAGGGAACCAGCCAAGCCGGACACTAAAGAGCAAAATTAAAAGTAAGCCAACCCAGAAGATTGGCATACCTAGAGTAATTGTAGGAAAAATACGTATCAAATGGTCCAGCAGTTTATCCTTATGCGTAGCGGCTACCGTAGCGAGCAGAAGAGATACAAAAATCGCCAACACACAAGCCATCACGATGAGCAGCAAAGTAACAGGGGCCCGTTGTGTAATCAACTCTCTTGTTGATGTCCCCATAATAATGGAGTTTCCAGTATCTCCTCGAGTAAACAGCGTCTTCACAAATCGGATGAATTGCTCCCATAAAGGGAGGTCCAGCCCAAGAGTATGATGCATACTCTTGAGCGCCTCAGGGGTGCTGTATTCTCCCAAAATCATTTTTGCTGGATCTCCCGGCACGATTCGAATGATGAAAAAGACTGCTATCATTACACAGAAGATCACTGCCAATGCTTTTATAAGAGATATCACAAGCCAGTTATAAGAACCCTTGCTTCCTTTCGGTTGATTTAACGCCTGCTTAAGATTCATCATTGGCTGATGCGGACATCTTCGAAACGGGCACTGCCGTTCGGTAGAACAACGAGACCGTCAACTGAAGAACGAATACCTTTTAAAACATCTGGATAGTAAAGCGGAATATACGGAACTTCATCAGCAAGGGTCTGCAGCAGCTTAGTATAGATTTGTGCACGTTCATCGCCATCCGCAGTTTTTTGTCCCTCATATAGAAGCTTCGTAACTTCATTATTTGTATAATGCGTCCAATATGATTTGCTGAAGCCTTCCGGATCAGTTTGGAAAGCAATAATTGAGTTCGCTTCAGGGGAATCCGCCTGACCGCTGTTCAGCATTGCCGCAAAATCATATGCGAAGAAACGTTCACGGAAAGTGGCAAGTTCAATCGATTCAATCTCAATCTTAATCCCGATCGTTTGACCCGCTGCCTGAATAATTTGTGCCTCTTGAGCTCTTGTGCTATTACCGGATGCTACAAGTAATTTGGTAGTGAAGCCATTAGGGAAGGCAGATTTTGCAAGCTCCTCCTTGGCTGCTTCGATATTAAAGTTCAGTGCTTTGATTGTATCATTTGCGTTATAAGGAATCGTTGTTGGCAGCAATGAGTTTGCTGTTTGTGCATAACCAAAGGTTAGCGCCTTGGTCAAGCCCTCACGATCAAGCGCCAGCGCCAGAGCGCGACGGACATGCACATCAGAAAAATGTTCATCCAACGTATTAAAGAACAATTGCTCTGTCACCCAACTACCGTTAGTAACTACTTTAGTGTCAGCCCCATCTTTAATCTCATTGGCATTTTGCAGAGCCAAAGATTCAATAGCATTAACTTCTCCAGCCTTCAGCTGGTTAATCGCTTGGCTGTCATCTTCAATCAGCTTATAAACAAGCTTATCAATATAGGGTTTACCTTCTTGCCAGTAGAATGTATTCTTAGTGAAGGTCAGATCACCTGCAGTGTCCCATGTTTCAACAACAAAAGGTCCCGTACCGATTGGTTTCTTGAAGAATTCTTCTTCGGATACTCCACCGAAATTGTTAGGAAGGATACCATTTGAGAAATTAGATAGCTCCGAGATAAATGGTGTATAAGGCTCTTTAAGTGTAATAACAAGCGTTTTGTTATCTTGCGCTTTGATTGTGTCGACCTTTGCAGATATTGCCAGCGGGCCGCCTACCTTCAAGTGCCGCTCAAGAGAGAAAACAGCATCTTCTGCAGTCACATCCGTACCATTTGAAAACTTCAAACCATCACGAAGCTCGAATGTATACGTCAGACCATCTTCACTGATAGTATGTGACTTAGCAAGCCAATCTACAATTTCACCTTCGCTGTCAAAAGCGACTAATGATTCAAAGACTTTGTCGATTGCAAAAGCATTGTTGGACGTAATCTGATTATGCAAATCCAGCGAAGTTACAGAAGCAGGTCGTCCATAGACGAAAGTCCCTCCCGTTGCAGGCTCTGCAGTTTGAGGACTTTGAGTTGCCGGACTCGCACTTTCCTGTGCCTCTTTATTTGAATCAGCCTTATTATTAGACCCCGAGCACCCTGCAATTAACATCAATAGCAAAACTGCTATTGCCCCCAACAGAATCGGTTTCTTAATAGATACACTAAAGTATGACATAATTTGCTCCCCCTATAATTCTTATATGTTTAGTATGAATTGTATTATGGGTTAAACACTGTAGTCTGTCAAACATAATTTAATTTGCAACAATCCTAAAGTAAATATACATAACAAAAAGACCACTGTCGATTACTCAACAGTGGTCTTGTGTGCTTGGCAACGTCCTACTCTCCCAGGACCCTTCGGTCCAAGTACCATCGGCGCTGGAGGGCTTAACGGTCGTGTTCGGGATGGGTACGCGTGGAACCCCTCCGCTATCGCCACCAAACATGCGTCTGTGAAACAGACGCTGCCGCGTGAAATTCGGTTCATCACTAGAAGTGACAATGAATTTCTAAGCGTATTTCAGGCTTGATGCCTGAAAACTGAATCCGAAACGAATCTGCATTCTAAGTATAGGATAAGCCCTCGACCGATTAGTATTGGTCAGCTCCATGCATTGCTGCACTTCCACCTCCAACCTATCTACCTCGTCGTCTTCAAGGGGTCTTACTAATTGGGAAATCTCATCTTGAGGGGGGCTTCACGCTTAGATGCTTTCAGCGCTTATCCCGTCCGTACGTAGCTACCCAGCCATGCTCCTGGCGGAACAACTGGTGCACCAGCGGTACGTCCATCCCGGTCCTCTCGTACTAAGGACAGCTCCTCTCAAATTTCCTGCGCCCACGACAGATAGGGACCGAACTGTCTCACGACGTTCTGAACCCAGCTCGCGTACCGCTTTAATGGGCGAACAGCCCAACCCTTGGGACCTACTTCAGCCCCAGGATGCGATGAGCCGACATCGAGGTGCCAAACCTCCCCGTCGATGTGGACTCTTGGGGGAGATAAGCCTGTTATCCCCAGGGTAGCTTTTATCCGTTGAGCGATGGCCCTTCCATGCGGTACCACCGGATCACTAAGTCCGACTTTCGTCCCTGCTCGACTTGTAGGTCTCGCAGTCAAGCTCCCTTATGCCTTTGCACTCTGCGAATGATTTCCAACCATTCTGAGGGAACCTTGGAACGCCTCCGTTACTCTTTAGGAGGCGACCGCCCCAGTCAAACTGCCCGCCTGACACGGTCCCCGTACCCGATAAGGGTACTAGGTTAGAACCTAGATACGATCAGGGTGGTATCCCAACGGCGCCTCCACCGAAGCTTGCGCTCCGATTTCTACGGCTCCCACCTATCCTGTACAGATCGTACCCAAATTCAATATCAAGCTGCAGTAAAGCTCCATGGGGTCTTTCCGTCTTGTCGCGGGTAACCTGCATCTTCACAGGTATTAAAATTTCACCGGATCTCTCGTTGAGACAGCGCCCAAGTCGTTACGCCATTCGTGCGGGTCAGAATTTACCTGACAAGGAATTTCGCTACCTTAGGACCGTTATAGTTACGGCCGCCGTTTACTGGGGCTTCGGTTCATAGCTTCGGGTTACCCCTAACCACTCCCCTTAACCTTCCAGCACCGGGCAGGCGTCAGCCCGTATACTTCGCCTTGCGGCTTCGCACAGACCTGTGTTTTTGCTAAACAGTCGCTTGGGCCTTTTCACTGCGGCCCCCTCGTGCTATTCACACTACCGGGGCACCCCTTCTCCCGAAGTTACGGGGTCATTTTGCCGAGTTCCTTAACGAGAGTTCTTCCGCGCGCCTTAGAATTCTCTTCTCGCCTACCTGTGTCGGTTTGCGGTACGGGCACCTTCTCCTGGCTAGAGGCTTTTCTTGGCAGTGTGAGATCATGACCTTCGCTACTATAATTTTCGCTCCCCATCACAGCCCAGCCTTAATGATGTGCGGATTTGCCTACACATCAGCCTCACTGCTTAGACGGACATCCATCAGTCCGCGTCACTACCCTCCTGCGTCACCCCATCGCTCATAGCGGATTACGGTGGTACAGTAATTTCAAACTGTTGTCCTTCGACTACGCCTTTCGGCCTCGCCTTAGGTCCCGACTTACCCTGAGCGGACGAGCCTTCCTCAGGAAACCTTGGGCTTTCGGCGGATCAGATTCTCACTGATCTTTTCGTTACTCATACCGGCATTCTCACTTGTGTAGTGTCCAGCGCTCTTTTCAGTACACCTTCAACCCCTACACAACGCTCCCCTACCCCAGATACATACGTATCTAGCCATAGCTTCGGTGGTGTGTTTAGCCCCGTTACATTTTCGGCGCAGAGTCACTCGACCAGTGAGCTATTACGCACTCTTTCAATGGTGGCTGCTTCTAAGCCAACATCCTGGTTGTCTGTGCAACTCCACATCCTTTCCCACTTAACACACACTTGGGGACCTTAGCTGATGGTCTGGGCTGTTTCCCTTTTGACAATGGATCTTAGCACTCACTGTCTGACTCCCGGCAATAAGTATATGGCATTCGGAGTTTGACTGAGCTTGGTAATCCTTGCGGACCCCGCACCCAATCAGTGCTCTACCTCCACTACTCTTATACCGAGGCTAGCCCTAAAGCTATTTCGGGGAGAACCAGCTATCTCCGAGTTCGATTGGAATTTCTCCGCTACCCCCACCTCATCCCCGCACTTTTCAACGTACGTGGGTTCGGGCCTCCAGTGCGTGTTACCGCACCTTCACCCTGGACAGGGGTAGATCACACGGTTTCGGGTCTACGTCCACATACTAAATCGCCCTATTCAGACTCGCTTTCGCTGCGGCTCCACCTTCTCGGCTTAACCTTGCATGTTAAACGTAACTCGCCGGTTCATTCTACAAAAGGCACGCCATCACCCATTAATAGGGCTCTGACTTTTTGTAAGCACACGGTTTCAGGTTCTATTTCACTCCCCTTCCGGGGTGCTTTTCACCTTTCCCTCACGGTACTGTTTCACTATCGGTCGCCAGGTAGTATTTAGCCTTAGCAGATGGTCCTGCTGGATTCATACGGGGTTTCACGTGCCCCGCACTACTCGGGATCCGTCTCGGAGAGAACACAGTTTAGGTTACAGGGCTTTTACCTCTATCGCGGGCCTTTCCAGACCTCTTCACCTACCATATTCCTTTGTAACTCCATGTGAGACGTCCCACAACCCCAAGAGGCAAGCCCCTTGGTTTAGGCTGTTCCGCGTTCGCTCGCCGCTACTGACGGAATCACTATTGTTTTCTCTTCCTCAGGGTACTTAGATGTTTCAGTTCCCCTGGTCTGCCTCTACACACCCTATGTATTCAGGTATGAGTAACTGCGAATTACCACAGCTGGGTTTCCCCATTCGGACACCCCCGGATCAAAGCTTGCTTACAGCTCCCCGAGGCAGTTTCGTTGTTCGCCACGTCCTTCGTCGGCTCCTGGCGCCTAGGCATCCTCCGTGTGCTCTTATTAGCTTAACCTTGATTTTTCCGCAGGAAAATATCATACGATGACATTCTCTTTTGGAATCATCTCACTAATAACATTTACTTGTTTACACAAGTTGCTAAAAGATGTTCTAAAACGCAAATTCGTTTCGGTATCCAGTTTTCAAGGATCAAGTCTTACTGAGAGCTTAAACTCTCAAAACTGAGCAACGAGTGAGTAACAGGCCTAAACCTGAGTTTTGGAAGCTGAGCTTCCGATTTGAATGTTCTCATTGCAGAGAACGATTCTCCATAGAAAGGAGGTGATCCAGCCGCACCTTCCGATACGGCTACCTTGTTACGACTTCACCCCAATCATCTACCCCACCTTCGGCGGCTGGCTCCCTTGCGGGTTACCCCACCGACTTCGGGTGTTGTAAACTCTCGTGGTGTGACGGGCGGTGTGTACAAGACCCGGGAACGTATTCACCGCGGCATGCTGATCCGCGATTACTAGCAATTCCGACTTCATGCAGGCGAGTTGCAGCCTGCAATCCGAACTGAGACCGGCTTTGATGGGATTGGCTCCACCTCGCGGCTTCGCTTCCCGTTGTACCGGCCATTGTAGTACGTGTGTAGCCCAGGTCATAAGGGGCATGATGATTTGACGTCATCCCCACCTTCCTCCGGTTTGTCACCGGCAGTCACTCTAGAGTGCCCAGCATTACCTGCTGGCAACTAAAGTTAAGGGTTGCGCTCGTTGCGGGACTTAACCCAACATCTCACGACACGAGCTGACGACAACCATGCACCACCTGTCTCCTCTGTCCCGAAGGCCGCTGCTATCTCTAGCAGATTCAGAGGGATGTCAAGACCTGGTAAGGTTCTTCGCGTTGCTTCGAATTAAACCACATACTCCACTGCTTGTGCGGGTCCCCGTCAATTCCTTTGAGTTTCAGTCTTGCGACCGTACTCCCCAGGCGGAGTGCTTACTGTGTTAACTTCGGCACCAAGGGTATCGAAACCCCTAACACCTAGCACTCATCGTTTACGGCGTGGACTACCAGGGTATCTAATCCTGTTTGCTCCCCACGCTTTCGCGCCTCAGCGTCAGTTACAGCCCAGAAAGTCGCCTTCGCCACTGGTGTTCCTCCACATATCTACGCATTTCACCGCTACACGTGGAATTCCACTTTCCTCTTCTGTACTCAAGCCACCCAGTTTCCAGTGCGACCTCAGGTTGAGCCCAAGGTTTAAACACCAGACTTAAATAGCCGCCTGCGCGCGCTTTACGCCCAATAATTCCGGACAACGCTTGCCCCCTACGTATTACCGCGGCTGCTGGCACGTAGTTAGCCGGGGCTTTCTTCTCAGGTACCGTCACTCCGGTAGCAGTTACTCTACCGGACGTTCTTCCCTGGCAACAGAGCTTTACGATCCGAAAACCTTCATCACTCACGCGGCGTTGCTCCGTCAGGCTTTCGCCCATTGCGGAAGATTCCCTACTGCTGCCTCCCGTAGGAGTCTGGGCCGTGTCTCAGTCCCAGTGTGGCCGTTCACCCTCTCAGGTCGGCTACGCATCGTCGCCTTGGTGGGCCGTTACCCCACCAACTAGCTAATGCGCCGCAGGCCCATCCCTCAGTGACAGATTGCTCCGTCTTTCATTCTTCTCTCAGGAGAAAAAAGAAATTATCCGGTATTAGCTACCGTTTCCGGTAGTTATCCCAGTCTGAAGGGCAGGTTGCCTACGTGTTACTCACCCGTCCGCCGCTAAGTTATTTTGAAAGCAAGCTTTCAAAATAACTCCGCTCGACTTGCATGTATTAGGCACGCCGCCAGCGTTCGTCCTGAGCCAGGATCAAACTCTCCAATTAGTATTGAAAAGAGCGATATGCTCATTTTGAAACATCTGACGAGAAAATTAATTCTCTAATTTTGGATATCACTTGCGTGATTTCCCACTCACTCGTTGTTCAGTTTTCAAAGATCAAGTTCTCGTTGACGCCGTTTAATGTCTCAGCAGCAACTCTTATACTATATCATGTTCGGCTATTTAATGTCAAGCTCTTTTTTTAACTTCTTTTTCGAGCTCGGCATGTGTATTTCTTGGCCGGACTTAGAATATATCATGTATAGAGATTCATTACAAGTCTTTTTTTGAAATATAATAGATAAATGAGAGACTGTGCTGCCATAAGCCTCAATACTGCGATATATAATGGCTAGCACAGCCTTATTCCCTTGTAACTACACCCTAAGCAATGATCTCTTGAATATACAATTCACGTTCCAACATCAAGTTAACTATCGTATCTTCAATTTTAACCATCGGACGTGTAGGGTTTGCGCGATCAGTGAAGATAATCTCCCCATGACGGCCATCACTTAATTTGATTCTAGTGCCATTAAAGAGATCAGTGCTCTTCTGTATAAACGTCTGCACAATCACTGGGTCAAGCTTACCGAAGCTTTCTGTCAGAATCTGCTCTAGTACCAAATAAGGAGACTGTGCTCTTCTGTAGGCTCTTTCTAAGGTCATAGCATGGAATATATCTGCTACTGCGACTACTTTAGCGTAGAAATGAATCTGACTGCCATCCAGCTTCAATGGATAACCAGAGCCATCAACCTTCTCATGATGCTGCAAGGCGGCAAGTCTTACCCCTTCATTAATCGCTGTAACATTGCGTAATAATTGATAACCATATGTAGTGTGTCGGCGAACCTCTTCTATTTCACTATTGTTAAGCGACTCCGGTTTCTGTAAAAGTGAGCTGTCTACTTTTGCATTGCCGATATCATGTAATAATCCTGCAAAAGCAATCTGCATCCAATCCTTTTGTGGGTACCCACACCACTGAGCGATTTTATAGGAGGTCAACGCGGACAACACAGCATTGTGATAGTTGTAATCCTCATATTTTAAAGTGCGCGGTGTAAACTTCAAGACATGATAATCCTTCAAATAACCTATTAGTGTCTCTAACTGACTGCGCAGCTCAAAAATAGGAAGTGAAGCTGCCGTTACCGATCGATAGCTGTTCTTAATAAGAGTGAGCAGTTTATCGTATTCATCATGTAGAGGAGAATTAGTCTTGGCCAACATCGATTCGTTGATAATGGCTCCAGCTTTAGGGGAAGCTTGCTTAGCTGTTGTTTTGGCTCCATCCGAACTCGCCTCACCTTGGTCACCTTCGATTTCCACTTGCCCTATCAAAAAAGCCTGTAAAATATCTAAATCACGAGGGAGCAATATTTTTCCCTTAGTGAATAAAGTCCCCCCTAAAGGTGTAATTACATCCTTTATTATCTTTGAGCCTGCTTTAACTTCTCCAACCAATATATTTGGCATATACTCAGCCCCTTAATTTCTATAAGCCGTACACCCAGCATTACCTCACATTGATAAGACAGATAATTTCTGAGAAATTAGTACTTTATAGGATTCTATTGGCTAATTATAGTACGGAAAAATGGAAGACACTAGTGCAGTGAAAACTATTCTTTCAAAATATTTATTTTATTTTATGAAGCATCGCTCATTCAAAAAGCAACAAAAAGAGCAAGAACTTCTGGAATAGAAGCCCTTGCTCATTTTTGAATTCAACCTATTCTAAGTCAGTGTCTTCGTCCTCAGTCAGAGTCTCAGGCTGATCAATATCGCCAGATTCCTCGACTGTATCTTGCCCATCCAGGCCTTCTTGCCCTTCCAAGCCTTCCAGACCTTCCACTTCCTCAGATTCATCCTCTTCGTTCTTGTCAGCTCTACACAGGGTAGCTACTGCGTCATCCTCGCGGATGTTAATCAGCTTAACCCCTTGAGCGTAACGGCCCATAGTAGAGATTCCATCCATGCTGGTACGAATCAGGGTACCGCTAGTCGTAATGATCATTAAGTCTTCATCCTTCTTAACGACCTTAAGACCCACTACAGGACCATTCTTATCGGTGAGATTAATGGTCTTGATCCCTTTACCACCACGAGTCTGGGAACGATAATCACCGGCTGGTGTCCGTTTACCATAACCCTTGGTAGTAACAATCAGAACCTCAAGCTCTTTATCTACACAGTCCATACCAATGACATGGTCATTACCGTCAAGCGTAATGCCCTTAACGCCAGTCGCGCTACGTCCCATAGAACGCACATCATTCTCTGAGAACGTAATCGACATTCCGCGAGCTGTACCGATAATGAGATTTTGCTGTCCATCAGTCAGCTTAACCTCGATCAGGGAATCTTCTTCACGAAGATTAATAGCAATAAGACCGCCTTTACGGATGTTATTATAATCCCCAAGAGGCGTCTTCTTCACGATACCCTCGCGGGTAGCAAAGAACAAATATTTGTCGCTATCGCCATCTTCCACTTGGATTACCGCACTAATCTTCTCACCTTGTTCGATTTGAATCAGGTTGATGATTGGTGTCCCCCGGGCTGTACGACCCAATTCTGGGATCTCATAAGCTTTAATCCGGTATACTTTACCCTTATCGGTAAAGAACATCAGATAGTTATGAGAGTTACTCACGAAGAGATGCTCCACAAAATCCTGGTCCTTGGTGTCCATCCCCATGACTCCGCGACCACCACGCTTCTGACTGCGGTAGGTGCTGACAGGTAGACGTTTGATATATCCTGTATGTGTAATAGTGATAACAACCTCTTCACGTGGAATAAGGTCTTCATCCAGGATACTTTCTTCACCAACCGTAATCTCTGTCCGGCGTTCATCAGAATATCTATCACGGATATCCTGCAGCTCGTTGCTGATGATTTCCAGTACAAGATGCTCGTTAGCCAGAATTTCACGGTACTCTGCAATTTTAACGATCAATTCGTTATATTCATTCTCGATCTTTTCCCGTTCCAGACCGGTCAGACGTTGCATCCGCATATCGAGGATAGCCTGAGCCTGCTCTAAACTGAGGCTAAAGGTGCTCATTAATCCTTCGCGGGCTATATCAGTTGTCCGCGAAGCACGGATTAACGCAATCACTTCATCCAGATGATCAAGCGCAATGCGCAGACCTTCTAAGATATGAGCGCGTGCTTCAGCTTTTTTAAGATCAAATATAGTACGACGACGAATAACTTCAATCTGGTGCTGCAAATAATGATAAAGTACATCACGCAGATTAAGAATTTTCGGCTCGTTATTTACGATGGCAAGCATGTTGATCCCAAATGTGGATTGCATAGAAGTATGTTTATATAGATTGTTTAATACTACATTTGGATTAACATCGCGTCTCATCTCAACAACTACACGCATACCATTACGGTCAGACTCATCTCGAAGATCCGTTATACCTTCGATCCGTTTCTCACGTACTAATTCTGCGATTTTTTCAACCAATCTTGCTTTGTTAACCTGGTATGGAAGCTCATGCACAATGATGCGAGCCTTGCCGTTGTTCTCTTCGATCGTTGCCTTCGCACGCATGGTTACTGAACCACGACCCGTACGATAAGCCTGACGAATGCCCTCACGACCCAAAATATATCCAGCCGTAGGGAAATCCGGACCTTGGATAAACTCCATCAATTCCATTGGCGTGATATCAGGATTCTTAATCATCGCCTGCACACCATCGATAACTTCACCAAGGTTATGCGGTGGAATATTAGTAGCCATACCTACAGCAATACCAGATACCCCATTTACGAGCAGATTCGGATAACGGGCTGGCAGTACAACCGGCTCATTCTCTTCACCATCATAGTTGGGTGCGAAGTCAACTGTCTCTTTGTTCAAATCACGAAGCATTTCGCCTGCAATCTTGGAAAGACGGGCTTCTGTGTACCGCATCGCCGCGGCCATATCACCATCAATCGAACCAAAGTTCCCGTGACCGTCTACAAGCATATAGCGCATCGAGAAATCCTGAGCCATCCGTACCATTGTTTCATAGACAGCTGAGTCACCGTGAGGGTGGTACTTACCGATAACCTCACCGACGATTCTTGCAGATTTCTTATGAGGCTTATCCGCAGACATTCCAAGCTCCGACATCGCAAACAAAATGCGTCGGTGAACCGGCTTGAGTCCGTCCCGCACATCTGGCAAAGCCCGGCTAACAATGATGCTCATTGCGTAATCCATAAAGGATTCACGCATTTCCACGCCAATGTCCCGATCTTTGACTTGTGGGTTATTTTGTTCAGCCATGAGTTGCTGGACCTCCTTCAGTTAAAAAACCGCTACCCTTAATTATATTACTTTCACAAAAGTAGCACAATTAAACATGATAGCCTTTTATCTTCTAATATTGATTTCTTTTTGCGCTTATCAGGGTATTTGCCCTTTCCGCAAATATCTTTACTACATAGACTGTAAAGACAAGAAACACGGTTTTATTATCCTAATATCGTTCGATAAGGCATAACCCCATATCCTTATATTATACCATTGTTTAGGTAGCTTGTCCTGATTTTCAGCTGTCAAAGATTATGCTGCCACTGCATTTTTTACAACAAGGAACCCAAAGGACCTATTCCTGCACAAAACTCATAAGGAGGAAGATAATGAAGATTCAACGCGTCCCAAGCAAATGGGCTAAAACGAAAGTCATCCTTCAAAATCACTCTCTATTGCAATATGTGCCTGATACCCGTAAATTCGATGTCAATGCTCTTAAGGAAATGCTTGCGTTATATACAATGGTCTATATTAAGCCTGATCGAGGAAGTTATGGTATCGGTGTAATGAGAGCTGAGCAGCGTACTGTAACTCTTAGCACTAGCAAACAGAAAGCTGAACACGGTACCGACCTCGATAACGTCAATAAAGAAGAGCCCGAAGAACAGATCTTGTATATTTTAAGATATGGGAAGACTGCGGAAGTGTTTTTCTCACCAGAAGAGCTGTATGAGAACTTACAGAAACGAATTCAGAATCGAACCTATTTGATTCAAAAAGGGATTGACCTTCTGCGTCATCAAGACCGCCCTTTTGATCTTCGGGTTCTTACCCAAAAGACTCCATCAGGAGTATGGGAAACAACAGGAATGCTTGGAAGAGTAGCTGCCCCTCAAAAAATCGTCACCAATTATCACAGTGGAGGCAGTATCCTTTCCGTAAGTACTCTACTAAAAAATTATATGCCGCCCTCTGAAGTCCTAGTTACGATCAATCACTTAAAAGCTTTGGGTATACAAATCGCGACACAGCTTCAATCTGCCTATCCAGGAATCAAAGAGATTGGTCTGGATATTGCCATGGATCAACATCTGGATATGTGGCTGCTGGAAGTCAACACTCTTCCGTCCATTGCTGTATTCAAATTATTTCCTGATAAATCAATCTATCGTAAAATACATCGCTATGCCGTAGCCTATGGACGTGTAAAAGCAAGAAAATCCCCTTATTCGACCCGCAATAAACAATCTACAAGAGCCTAAAAAGAAGCTTGAAATCAAAGAACCTCCAGCGTTCTCATTCCGTTAGGAATAGAAGCCGGAGGTTGTATTAAATATTGTTCTTACACATCAAGGTATCTAACGTTCTTGGCATGCTCATGGATAAAGTCACGTCTTGGTTCAACATTGTCACCCATAAGTGTATCAAAAATACTATCTGCCAGCATCGCATCTTCAATCGTAACCTGGAGCATCATACGGGTCTCTGGGTCCATCGTTGTGTCCCAAAGTTGGGTTGCATTCATCTCTCCCAAACCTTTGTAACGTTGGACGTTAACCTTCGCATTTTCTCCAAAAGAAGCGATAATATCATCACGTTCCTTCTCGCTGCCTGCGTAGCGGATAACCTTATTGCGCTCAATCTTAAAGAGAGGAGGCTGTGCAATATAGATATAACCCGCGTCTACTAGCTTCCGCATGTAACGATAGAAGAACGTTAGTAATAGCGTTCTAATATGGGCTCCATCGACGTCGGCATCGGTCATAATAACGACTTTATGGTAGCGAGCCTTCGATAAGTCAAAGTCATCGCTGATCCCTGTGCCCAAAGCCGTAATGATGGCGCGAATCTCGGCGTTAGATAAAATACGGTCAAGCCGAGCTTTTTCAACGTTTAGGATCTTACCACGCAACGGTAGAATCGCTTGGAAATGGCGATCCCGGCCTTGCTTAGCCGATCCACCCGCTGAGTCACCTTCGACGATGTATAGTTCACTGATCGAGGCATCCTTGGATGAACAGTCGGCGAGTTTACCAGGCAGAGCACTGACTTCAAGCGCACTCTTCCGACGGGTTAACTCACGTGCCTTACGGGCAGCTTCTCGTGCGCGTGAAGCGGAAAGTGATTTCTCAAGAACGCGACGTGATACTGCTGGGTTTTCTTCCAGGAACTCTTGTAATTTCTCTCCGAACAGTGATTCTACGATACCCCGCACTTCACTATTTCCGAGCTTAGTTTTCGTTTGACCTTCGAATTGTGGATCTGGAATTTTGACAGAAATAATGGCTGTCAATCCTTCACGCACGTCATCACCAGTCAGATTCGAATTGCTATCCTTCAGTACTCCCGCTTTACGAGCATAATCGTTGATGATACGGGTCAGCGCACTTTTAAAGCCGGATTCATGCGTTCCGCCCTCATGCGTATTAATATTATTCGCAAAAGAGTAGATGTTCTCAGTATACGAATCGTTATATTGGAGAGCCACTTCAACTTGGATCATATCGCGTGAGCCTTCCACGTAGATCGGATCCTCATGTAGTGCTTCTTTTTTCTCATTCAAATATTTCACATATTCAACGATACCACCCTCGTATTTGAACACGTTGGTGACATCCGTCCGCTCATCATGAAGCGAAAGCTCGATTCCTTTGTTAAGAAAAGCTAGCTCCCGAATACGAGTAAGCAGTGTCGAATATTCAAAAACTGTGGTTTCCGTAAATATTTCAGGATCCGGATGAAAGGTTGTAGTCGTTCCTGTCTCATCTGAATCGCCAACAATTTTGATATCATACTGCGGTGCACCGCGTCTATATTCCTGTTGGTAGATATGACCGTCACGTTTGACCTTAACAAGGACCTTTTCAGACAAGGCATTTACTACAGAGATACCCACACCATGCAAACCACCGGAAACTTTATATCCGCCACCGCCGAATTTACCGCCTGCATGCAGCACGGTCATTACGACTTCAAGCGTCGACTTCTTAAGCTTTACATTCTCACCTACAGGTATGCCACGTCCATTATCGATAACAGTGATCGCGTTATCCTCATGTATAATCACTTGAATCCGGTCACAATAACCTGCGAGTGCCTCATCGATACTATTATCGACGACCTCCCATACCAAGTGATGGAGACCTTTAGAACTAGTCGAACCAATATACATGCCCGGACGTTTCCGAACCGCTTCCAGCCCTTCCAGTACCTGAATCTGGCTCTCATCATATGTCGGTTGATTCATTGACATGCCTTCACCTACTTCTTTCTGATTATCTCTTTGTTACCAAATGCAAGTTATATTTCGAGCAAAATTTTGGCTCTTTTTTTAAGAGTGGAGGAGGAAATGGGGGAGTAATACACGATATTTTTAGTTACGACAATAGATTTTGCTTCCTCTTCGCCAATCCGCTCAAGCTTCTTATCCTGCTCAGAGTGAATAACGAATTGCTTAGATACCTTGGAAGATTTCTCAATCGAAATATCAAATATAGCAATTAACTCCGAAGACCTAATGATCTTCTCCCCGCCCAAATGAATATACATGATCGTCCTCCGCTCTTTTATAACTCAACTTTTCCATCATGAACATGAAATAGGCTGGCGCCCTTTAATTTATCGGCATTCAGACCCTCAATTCCGGTAGCGGTAATGAATGTCTGTACCTTGCTTTGAAAGGTTTCAATAAGCTGGGTCTGGCGGTAAGGATCAAGCTCGGATAAAACATCATCAAGAAGCAGCACAGGATATTCTCCGATTTCTTCATGGATCAGCTCGATTTCCGCCAGCTTAAGCGATAAAGCCGTGGTACGCTGCTGTCCTTGAGAACCGTAGACCTGAGCTTCCCTTCCGTTGATAAAAAAGGACAGGTCATCCCGATGGGGACCCGTCAGCGTCATGCCGCGCCTGATTTCTTGTTCTCTCGTTTGTGATAACTTTAACATAAAATTGTCTAATAAGACAGCTTCATCTTCCTCATCCCGATCGCCGAAAGAGGGGACATAGAGCAATTTCAGTTCTTCTCCGCCGTTCGTAATCCCCCGGTGAATGCTTTCAGCCCATATTTGCAGCTTCTTTATGAATTGTTTCCTTTTTTTGACGATTTTAACACCATGCTCTACAAGTTGAGCATCCCAGATTTCCAAAAGCTCTTTCCCTGCAGCCTCTTTTCCCCATAATTGCTTTAAGAGATTACCTCTTTGCAAGAGAATTTTTTGATACTGCTGTAGGTGAAATAGATAACTAGGCTGGACTTGGCCGATCTCCATATCAAGAAAACGCCGTCTGATACCAGGGGTCCCTTTTACAATCTCTAAATCTTCCGGTGCAAACATGACCACATTCAGAGATCCAACAAACTCACTAAGGCGCCGCTGCTCCAAGCCATTGATCTTGGCTTTTTTACCTTTGGCAGATAGGGTGAGCTCCAGCTTGAGATCGCCATACTTTCGTTCTACCTCGGCAACGATCTGAGCTGCATCTCCGGGGGCATCGAAGGAGATAAGTTCGCGGTCCTTAGAGGTACGGTGGCTTTTGGTCATCGCCAGGACGAACAATGCCTCCATGAGGTTTGTTTTGCCTTGGGCGTTCTGACCCAGAATCAGATTCACATCGCCCAGGCTCTCCAGACGCAGCAGCCCGTAATTCCGATAATGCTGCAGACCGATATTTTTAACAAACACGAAATGGTTCCTCCCCTAGCGTACTACTCTTTTACTCCTCCGCCTTCAACCTCAAAGGTCCCGTTATCCTGCACTTCGATTTTGTCACCCGGATAAAGTTTTCTGCCGCGCCGTTCCTCTACCTCTCCGTTGACCAGAACGTGACCTTCCTGCAATAACGCTTTGGCCATTCCACCTGTGGATACACAATCTGCGAGTTTCAGAAATTGGTCCAGCTTAATGTATCCACTGTGGATAAGTATTTTTTTCATGGTTTTTATCCTTTCAGCCACTTATCCACATGTTCATGAATGTTGGCATTAATTTGTTGTACGGTAAGGCAAAATGATATACAAGCTATTGGTTTGGTCAAGTGGTTTCAAAATGATTGGACTCATCATCCCTGTAAATGCAATAACGAGCTGTTCACTCTCTATGACCTTTAATACATCAAGCATATATTTCGAGTTAAAAGATATTTTGAGAGGTTCACCTTTGAAATCAATGACTTCAAGTTCCTCGCGAACTTTACCCAGCTCTGATGAGCTTGAAGAAATTTCAATACCGCCTTGATCAAGCGTCTGCATACGAACAATATTTGTTTTCTCTTCCCGGGACAGCAAATAAGCACGATCAATCGATTCGCTTAATTTTTTTGTATCTAAAGTTAGTTCTGTTTTGTAGGTTGTTGGAATAATTCTAGAAGTATCAGGATAAATCCCATCAAGGATCCGTGAATAAAACAGTACTTTGTCGATTTTGAAGAGAACTTGATTATCCGCAACGACAATATCAACCAGCATATTTTGGTCAGGGATAATTTTGCTGAGCTCATTAAGGGTTTTACCGGCAATAACAATATTTCCGAAATTGACATTTTCCGTGCCTTCAAGTTTAGCAGCTCTTGTTGCCAAGCGGTGACGGTCAGTCGCTGTAAACTTAAACTCATTGTCGCTCAGATTCCATAGTATACCCGTTAATATCGGAGTTGTCTCTTGGGTAGAAATAGAAAAGGCTGTTTGTTTAATCATATTTTTCAGCAAATCACCTGGTAGAGAGATCGTGTCATTCTCTTCAATGCTCGGCAACACTGGGAATTCTTCAGGGTCTAAACCTACCATCTGAATCTCAGTGGATCCGGAAGAAATGTACGTTTGGAATCCTTCTTTTACTTCCATGTGGATTTCTTTGGAGGGCAGCTTCTTAATAATCTCGACGAAAAATTTAGCGGGAAGAACAACACTTCCTGGCTGATCTATCTTCACGATGGTGTGGCTGTCATTCTCTGCTGGAATAAACGATTGAATAGAAATATCGGTATCACTTGCAGTTAATGTGACGCCTTGATGGCTAACTTCCAGTTTAATACCGGTCAAAATAGGGATTGTTGTTCTGCTGGATATAGCTTTGGATACGTGTTGAATGGATTCGTTGAGCTCATTTTTAAGAATGCTTATTTTCATGATTTCACTCCTAGCTGAAAAATTGGGAATTTCGATGGATTTGAGTCTGTTAATTACGCGTCTTTACATGATGAATTATTATAGTTATTTAATAGTATTAGTAGTAGGGGCGACGAATATGTGGATAACCCCACCAAACAGCATAAAATTAAGCCTACCCACATGTGTATAGATTGTGTATAGGCTCTTTGTTCCTCTTAGGAAGGATTTTTAATTTTCTCCGCAAGATTATTTACCACTTTGTACAACTCCTGATCGACCTTTAATGCCTGTGTAATTTTATCGTGCGCATGAATTACGGTCGTATGGTCACGTCCTCCGAAAGCCTCACCAATCTTAGGCAGTGAGTAATCCGTTAGTTCACGGGATAGATACATTGCGATTTGACGTGGAAACGCTACGGCTTTGGTTCTTTTGCGTGCTTTGAAGTCTTCAAGGCGCAAATTGTAGTATTCTCCGACTTTTTGCTGAATATCAGCGATGGTGATCATCTTGGGACGACTGGAAGGAATAATATCCTTGAGCGCTTCAGCTGCCAAATGAGTGGTTACATCCTGGTTGGTAAGCGAAGAATAAGCAACTACCCGGATTAATGCACCCTCAAGCTCACGAATATTGGTGTCAATCTGGTTGGCAATATACATCATGGCCTCATTAGGGATATCAAGGTTCTCTGCCTTAGCCTTTTTGCGTAAAATCGCAATCCGGGTCTCCAGATCTGGTGGTTGAATATCCGTAATCAAGCCCCATTCGAACCGGGAACGCAGCCGTTCTTCCAGTGTGGGAATTTCCTTTGGTGGTCGGTCGCTGGAGATGATAATTTGCTTGCGTTCTTCGTGGAGCGCATTGAAAGTATGGAAAAACTCCTCCTGTGTAGACTCTTTTCCAGCGAGGAATTGAATGTCGTCGATAAGCAAAATGTCAACATTACGATACTTGTTACGGAAGCTTTCACCGCGGTTATCACGGATCGAATTGATAAATTCATTCGTGAATTTCTCAGACGAGATGTAAATTACCTTGTTATTTGGGTTATGTTCCAGGACATAGTGCCCAATTGCGTGCATCAAATGGGTTTTGCCCAGACCTACTCCACCGTATAAAAACAAGGGATTGTATGCTTTGGCTGGTGCTTCGGCCACTGCCAGTGAGGCTGCATGCGCAAAGCGGTTCCCAGAGCCGATTACAAAGGTGTCAAAAGTGTACTTTGGATTAAGCAGATGCGTTTGTGCTTCTTCTCTTGATACTACGGGAGTCGGAGCGGATTGCTGAACCACAAGCTCAGGCGGCTTGCTTTCTTCAATCACGAATTTTACATCCACTTGTTTCCCTGTGACTTCGTAGACGGTTGCTCCTACCAGTTTGGTGTAACGACTTTCCAGCCATTCTACAGCAAACGTTGTAGGTGCCGAGATAATGAGAACCTGGGAGTTGAAGGTTATCGCTTTAGTAGCCTTAAACCAGGTATCAAAGCTCGGCTTGCTTAATTTGGTTTGAATAATCGATAAAATTTGCTGCCATAATTCGGAAGTATGGCTGTCCAC